>NZ_CP163528.1 GCF_041081105.1 Promicromonospora sp. Populi
CCGCCCAAGGGGATTCTAGAGACCGTGAGATAGGAAATTTTCCGCTAACGAAATCGAAGACCGCTCGTAGCCTCTGCTGCCCGTCAATGATCTCCCGACGGCCGGTCCTAACCGCTTGACCGAGAAGCCTGATGTGTACCGGTGGCACGGGATATCCGCGCAGGAGCGAGTCGATAAAGTAGGAGCGAGCGGCCGGACTCCACACTGGTCGCCTTTGGAATTTAGGGCTAAGTTCCAACTCTCCTTGCTCGTACCACGCCAGGAGATCGAAGCTCGTGTAGTTCGTCAAAGCATGCTTCGCGGCCATGAGGTGCACACTAGCCCTGCATGCCATCTGGAGAAACCGTGGGTTCCGAATATCGCCCGGTCGGTTGGTTTTCAGATGCACCGGAAGGGTTGCTGCAAACGACAGCCGCGATCGCGGCGGCAGGCCACCCAGAGTGGGCCGCGCCGCCATCGCTCGAGGCGCGTTCACGCGAGGCTGGCGACAACGAGGGAGATCGCACGCCTGGTCACGAGTGCAACCTACGGAGTGCCGCCGCCACCGTTGGCGAGCGGCGCACCATCTCAGCAGGCATGACAGCAGCGGCCCCACTCTGCAGGGTCGGACCGCCGCGATCTCGTGGAACTTCCTCGTTCAAGGGCTTGCTCAGGCCAGGTGGTCACCGATGATGAGCCTGCCGATGCCGTCAACGACTGCGTCTGCGTCCGCCTCGCGTAGTTCCACCCCGCGCTGTCGTGTCTTGGCATATCCGATGGATCGGAGGCCTGTGGCTTTCGCTATCTCGATGTCGGACACGGCGTCCCCGATGAGGACGGAGCTTCCTGGAGCGCTTCCCGTGATTTCGAGTGCGCGCTCAACGGCGTGTGGGTGGGGCTTCATGCGGTCTGGCCGCATAAAGGGGCAACCAATGACATCACGCACGTTCGGGTGCGGTGGTGGCGGTCGAGGTAGATGCGGATCGCGAATGCCTCGTTGTTGCTGATGATGACCACCGGAATTCCAGTGGCGTGGAGATCAGAGAGGCGCGTGTGCGCCCGCGGTCGGCACGCAGGTCTTGGCTGAGTCCATCTCTGCGAGGGCGCAAGCGTCACTGACGTCGCGGAGAGCGTCCGGTGCATACGTTCCAGCCCAGCGGATGACGGCGAGGTGGTCCGAGGTCGTGGCGATTTCACCAGGCAGTGTGATGTCGTTCTGCTCAAGCGCCCGCCTGGCAGAGTCGGCCGCGTGCATGTTGGCCGGCGCGGGCACCAGGGGAGTGATTGCGCCGTCAAAGTCGAGGAGGACCGCGGCTGATTCCTTGAGGAGCTGTGCGGCATCAGTCACGGAGTCACCTCGGTTGCGGTGCTCTCGGTGCGCAGCGGGTTGCGCGAGGTGACGGCGGTCGACAGGCGGTGGCGTAAGTTCCGCGAGCGGCACACGGAATGGTCCTGGATCATCCTGCACCCGTTCCGCAAGAGCGTAGGGACCGCTGTGGAGAGCGGCGCGGACATCGAAGCGGCGGCCGCCCAGCTCGGACATTCACGGTCAGCGGTAACCGCAAAGCACTACGTTGCGACGCCGGACTTGGGTCCGGATCACCGCGCAATCCTGGAGCGGTTCGGCGAGGGATAGCGCTGGGTTCCTCCGGATCGGAAGACTCGAGGCCCGGAATCTGCGGATTCCGGGCCTCGCTGTTCCTCCGCCGGTGACCGGCAACAACACCCCGCGAGTTCAGAAGTACGCCCTAGATGTCGTCCAACCTCTCGTTGCGAGACTTGGACAGGAAGTAGATGCGCTCTCTGGGGCGCGCCCCGCCGCCCATCGCCGCGATGCCACCATCGCCGCGGTGCACTTCCTCGATGATGCGCCAAACACCGTCCAACTTGGGCACGGGTTCGACCGGCGTGCCGCCGAGCATGATCGTCCATGTGTCGTTGGCAGAAGTGTCTCCCTGTCCGAGGTAGACGATCGTGGCTACATGCTCGGCTCCAGGGTCGCCGTCGATGCGAGCATGGTAGATCTCGGCCCACTCCCCGAGCGATCGGTTCGCTTCGACCTGGCCGAACACGCTCTGTCCAGGCGGGATCTCGGTGGGACGATTGCCCAGTGTCAGCGAATTCGAATCGAGGAATCCGCCTGGCATGATGGCAACGTGCTGCTGGCTGTCGTTGCGGATCGTCACGGGCATCCGAACAGCTATTCTCCGGTCGGCGTCACGCGGCATGTGCAGCACGGGACTGGCGGTGCCAACCGGCAGCGGGTTCGCGTCACCCCCAACGATTGAGGGCTCCACGGGCGGCCACAGAGGTTCAGACGTCAGTACTGTGATGGTCGGCATGGTCGCGTCGATCCGTGCCTCCTCCAGCCTTAGCGTAGCCCGACGCGCCTCGGACCGCTGGTGCGCTGCCTCGTCTCTTGCGTCCTGGGCCTCCTGTTGGGCGAGCGCGAGGGCGGCGTGAGCGACCGTCACCTGATCATCGGCCGCCTTCGCCTGCTCTTTGGTCCAGTGCGCGGCGCGCCACGCGAAAAGACCAGCCGCGACAGCCGCGAGGAAGGTCAGCGCACCGCTTACAGCGTTGATCCAGTCCGTCACTGTCGGGTTAAGGGCCTCCGCTGTCGCCTCGGTCTGCAGCGACGTAGCAGACACCTCGCGCACAGCCAAGGTCACCGCGGCGCCGAAGGCATCGATCCAGTCCGGGGTCAACATGGTCAGAAACTACCGTCCGCGGCTCGGTCTCGCTTGCCGGTAATGGTCGTTGTGGCCGGAGCATGGTGTTTCGAGCGCTCGTGTCCCCTCTGGGATGGAGTGTGCGGCGGAGGCGGTCACCATAGTGGTAGATAGCGCTGGGTTTCTGCTGGGTCGGCACCGTGTAACGGAAAGAGAGAGGCCTGGAATCGGCGGGATTCCTGGCCTCCGGTGCCCCGTACAGAACTTGAACCTGTGACCGAGTCGATTAAAAAGGCCCGGCTCGACGAGCGAGCGGCGTTCTTGCAATTCGCGTGCGGTGGTGGTGGTCATGTGCTTCCTCCTCGTTGTACGGGGTGGTGCTAGACATGCCCGCCAGGGGCGGGCTTGCGGCTGGGTAGTGCTACGGGGGTCTGGGGCTCCACCCAGCCGCAAGATCAGTGCGGACTGGCTACAGGCCGCTCAGGGGTAGTTCGAATCCAGCTGGGCCGTGTCCGGTGACGCTGCGCCATTGCGCGCGGCGGCGGCCCTCGTCGCCGCGTGGGTAGGGCAGGCCTGCCTCTAGTGCGGCGGTCTCGATCGCGCGCATCGTGATGCCCACGCCGGACGGGATCGGTGCGTGCCTGACCCAGCGGCCGTCCTGGAGGGTCCACGCTTCACATCGGGCCAGGTCCGGTCCGACGCCGTGCCATACCCGCAGCACGACCGGTCCGGGAGCGGTCCGCTCGGCGGTGGCGATCTGCGCGGCCAGCGGGGAGAGTGAACCGTCCACAGTAGGTACAAGTGAGGCCAGGACAGGCAGGGCACCGGCCTGATTGATGGTGCCGGTGGTTTCGTCGGCGGCGCTGCGCACGATCGCTGGCGCGTGTCCCATCGCGACCGAGCGTTCTGCCCAGGTCAGCATGTCGAGGTCGTTGACGCCGTCGCCGACTGCCACCGTTCGATCCGCAGGGATGCCCAGGTGGGTTCGGACGACGTCGAGCGCTGCGGCCTTGTTAACGCCCGCTGCGGTGATGTCGAGCCAGTCCGCCCGTTGCGGGGCCACTGTGACCCCCGTGGCGCGCAGGGCGTCGGTATAGCGGCGGAGATCAGGGGCGCTGAGCGCGATTCGGGTCGCGGACTCTGCCATCAGATCGGCCAGCAGAACAGTCTTCTGCTGCCCGTTGAGTTCACCTGATTCGAATGGGCTGCTGGTGCGCCAGCCCCACCCGATCTCCTCGAGCGCCACTCGCACGCTCGGCGCCACGTCCAAGGCGCGCCGGATGACTGGCGCGGGATCGAACATTCGGGCCTCGACGATGTCGTAGCCAGACGGCGCGGACGGGTTCAGGTGAACGGTCAGAGCACCGTTGGAGCACACCGCCCACCCGGTGGAGAGACCCAGCCGGGTAGCGATCGGCAGCAACCCCGCCAAGGATCTGCCCGTGGCGAGCACAATCTCGTGGCCGGCCGCACGAACCAGGTCCAGCGTCTCGACCGTCCCGGATGGAATCCGCCGATCGCTGTCTATCAGCGTGCCGTCGATATCCAGGGCAACGAGCACCCGAGCGGATGTGGCGGTCACGGCACTCATGGGGCCACGACCTGCCGCAGCGCTGAACGCACCTGGACCTCCAGACCGTCGCGCTCACCAGTCCACAGTGTGTGACCGGGAACGAACATGCGGTGGTCCAACGGGGACTCGCACCCCAGGGCTCGCGCGATCTGCTCTCCGCGGTCGATGTCCGTGGGCTGTAGGCAGATCCGGCCACGGGTGAGCGTCACGATCTCGATCTGGTCCGGACCCACAGTCCGCAGAGCGTCCGTGGCGGCGGCCATGGCGAAGATGAGTTGATCCATGGCAGTGAGCACCCCGTCATCGGGGCTCGGTCGAACTCTCATCGCGTTCTCCTCTGTCCGATACAGGGGCGACGGGTCGCGCGCCCTCGGCTCCCTGGCTCGGCAGTCGATTCCGCGCCGAGCAACTTCCAAAACCTTACTGCGTTTTCAGTAAGGTGCCAAGGAATGGGTCCGGAACTAGAGGCAGAGGCGCTACGTGCTTGCGACGTAGAGTGAGTGCGCGCGTCGGCTCTTTGCGCAGGCCGGAGCAGGTGTGAAACGGAGCAGAGGAGCGATCGAGGATGAGCAGCGACGGGCAGTGGACAAGCGTGTCTCTGCCGTACGTGACCGGCGAGCCCGGGGATGCCTGGGCTGCAGAGGCCAAGGCCCATGGCGGCAAGGGCACGCAGCGGCTGGTGGCCGTGGACACGCGGCCCGCTCCCGAGTTCGTCGCCCGCGCTTTGGGGCTTCAGCCCGGTGAGGAGGTAGTGCTGCGCTCCCGTGTGATGCTCCTGGACGACCGCCCGGTGGAGCTCGTTGACTCGTACTACCCGGCCTCGATCGCCCGAGACACTCGCCTTGCGGAGACGAGCAAGATCCCCGGCGGCGCCGTTGCCCACCTGGTAACTCTGGGCCACCCGCCTCGACGCGTCGTCGAGGACGTCACCGCACGCATCGCAACCCCAGCGGAAGCCGAGGAGTTCGGACTGGACCTTCCGGCCGCGATAGTCGAGCTCTCCCGAGTGATCCTTTCCGACAACGACCAACCCGTGGAGGCCAGCGTGATGCTCTCACCGGCCGACGCCCGCAGACTGCGCTACGAGATCACCCCGTGACCCACCGGACATGTGCGGGAGCAGGACATGCCCCGCGGAACTGATCAGCGGCCTCGCCACGAGCAGGTCGCCGCCGAGCTGCGCGAGCAGATCCTCAGCGGCGATCTGGCACCCGGGGCTCAGCTTCCGTCGACCGCCCAGCTCATGGCGCGGTTCGACGCGGCGAACGCCACCATCCAGCGCGCGCTGAAGTCCCTGAAGGACGAAGGGTTCCTCAACAGCCGCGTCGGCAAGGGCGTCTACGTCCGCAACCAGCCGCCACTGGTCATTGACACCGGCGCCTACCTCCCACCGGACGGCTCGTTCTCCTACGAGCTGCTCGACGTCGAGACCGTCGACCCGCCCGCCGACGTCGCCATCGCCCTGGGACTCGCTGACGGAGAACAGACGGTGCGGCGCCGCAGGATCCTGCTCCACGATGGGCAGCCGCTTGAACTCTCCGCCTCGTACTACCCGGCAAGCCTCGCCGAGGGCACACCGCTGTCCGCGCCGGGCAAGATCGTGGGCGGAGCGCCCAAGGTCTTCACGGGCCTTGGTCTGCCTCCCCGTGCCTTCGTCGATCGCGTCTCAGCAAGGCCTCCAACACGAGAAGAGGTCGAGATGCTCGACCTACCCGTACGCGCCCCGGTGATCCGCCAGCTCCGAGTCGTGCTCTCCGACGATGACCGGCCAGTCGAGGCATCGGTACTCGTCAAGGGAGCGCACCTGTACGAGCTCCAGTTCAGGCGCCTCATACCAGACTCGGACTGAATCCCGTGACCAAGGCATGCAGGTGGCCCGGGTCGAGCACGCGCATGATCACTCCTGCTGTGTCTCGTTCTGCACCCACTCCAGGTACTTCTGGTGTCCGCCGATCACGGGCGTCACCAGGACCTCCGGGACATCGTAGGAGTGCTCACGCACGATGTACTCGGTGAGCCGGTCCGCGAGGGCAGCGGTCGTCTTGAACGTGACGCGCCATTCCTTGTCCTTCTGCACCGCGCCGTCCCAGCGATACACGCTCGTGACCGGGCCCTCGGCCTGCGCGCACGCCGCGAGGCGAGCTTCGACAGCCGACGAGGCGAGAGACTCAGCCTCCTCCACAGCATCAAACGTCGTCGCAACCTGCACGAACGGCACGTCGCCCGGAATGTTCGCCATGGCAGCGAGCGTACCGGCGTCGGGCAAGCGTGGGATCGAGGCGCGGGTGCCCGCTATTGTCGCCCGGGTACTGGCGCGGTGTCAGACTCGCGCTGGCGACACGGCGAGGGGACGGTGGGTGCGATCGAACTGCTTCTGGACCGCACGTCGGAGGCTCGGCGTCTGGGTCGGGGCGTTCGTGAGTTCGGGCAGGTCCCGGCCGAGGATCGCTCCTGGGCTGGCGTGTGAAGCGCGGGCCAGGGCGGATCGACAGGCGGTTCGTCGTTCCGTTCTATCTGAGGATGAGCGGTGCCAGCGCGCTTGCCTATCTGCCCGACGTCGAACGGGGCCTTGTGCGCGCGAGCGGCAAGATCACTGCGACGGAGGTGCGGTGGCTGCTGGACACAGGGGACTGGCGGCGGATGGCTATGGGTGCGTGGTTCGCCCTGGCAGTCCCAGCGGAGGAGGTCCGCGAAACCGTCGTCGCCGGCATGGCCGAATCACACCGCGATGACTCAGCGCTTCCACTTGCGGCCGTCAGCGCGATGCTCGCCGGGCCTGATGCACTGGGAGCGATGAAGGCCTACCTCGAGCGGATCATCGATCAGCCTCGTCGGGACCAATCGTTTGAGATCGTGGCTGCCGCGATCGCCCACTTGGGAGGCACACCACCTGTGGCTCCCGCAACGTGGGCTGTCGAGGCATTCGAAGAACTACTCGCCACCGCGCAGGATCTTCAGAAGACGTTCCGTGCCCGCCGAGCTCGAAGACGAATGTAACCGCCGGGGGGACCGCTGTGCGCCGAAGTGGTGTGCGCATCTGACCTGCACGGATGCGCCCGCACACCCTGGTGTGCGGACGTCTTGGTGTGCGCAAAGCGTGCGCTCGTTAGTCATTCTCGACGCATGGATGTGTACGTGCGCCCAGGCCGCCAGGTAGAGGTCGGCGGGTGGAGCCCGCTGGTCCAACCGTGGGGCTATGCCACGCACGAGCGGGCTCCGGTTTCCACGATTCGGTGGCGAGCAATGTCCACGTGTTGGGGGACATGCGTTCGCCCTCTTCGCCGCCGTGTCCCCCACCCGGAACGCGCCTGGAAAGGCTGCATGGGGGACGTCATCTGGTACCTCGACGGGTATAGGTGGCGTGCACAATCGTGAGCATGGGGCAGGCAGGTGCAGATGTATGCGGGCTAACTCGGACATGTGCGGTGGTGGCAAATTGCCACCACCGTGCGACCTGGGGGTTCGCTCCGACATGCCGCGCGGTCACAGCTGGGCGGTCACCAGCCTCAGGGCTAATCCGGACAGTTGCGGTGGTGCCAATTTGGCACCACCGAGTGACCTGGGGTTCTACCGAACCGCCGACGCGCCGCTGGCCCGTTCCGGCTCTGGAGAACAAGCCGGACAACAATGGTTCTGCCAAATTGGCAGGACCATATGACCTGGGCAGACGGCCCTAAGGCCCCATCGAAATCACTGAGCTCGGGCGTCGATCACCGGTTATCGCACCAGGACGGCCCGCCGCCCGATTCGAGTTGCGGAAGGGATCCACGTCACCGATCCCGAGAAAGAAACGGGACAAATACGGTCCCGCCGAATTGGCGGGACCGTACGACCTGGGCGAACGCCCCGGCGCCCAGCGCTCGATCTACCCCGTGCAGGCCTCGATATAGACCTCTACCGCAGACCGTCGCACCACGACCCGTCGGCCGATCCGAGTTCCGGGTAGCAGCCCTCGCCGTACCAGCTCCCCGGCCGTCCACGACGAGACACCGAGATAGACCCCGATCTTTTCGTACGTCAGGTACGGGTCCTCAGGGTCGCCCGCTTGCTCGGCCCGGTACCGGTCCAGCACCGACAGCCGCATCCGCAGCCGGCCACCGATCCGAGCGCACGGTCCGACGCGGCCCCGGCGCACCAGCTCGCCGAACCACCAGCGAGACACGCCCAGCACCTCGGCGGCCTCGGCCGCTGTGAGCAGGGGATCGTCAATAGCAAACGGCAGCACATCCTCGGCATCCATCTCTGACTCCTGTCCGATCGCGGTCATCGACAGGTAGGTGTGTGTGAATCCCCAAGTACCCGCCGCCGCCCGGCCATGCAGAAAGCGCCGGGCAGCGGCGGGCTGGGTCACCCGCCCAGCCCAGGGAAATCCACGACATTCGACGCTCGCCTCGCGGCCTGGATCTCGGCCATCCGTGCCGCCAGCCGCTCGTCACCGTCGTCAGTCGCGTGCTGGTAGACCATTGCTGCGGCGACCGTCGAGTGCCCGATCCGCCGCTGCAGCTCGGCCAGCGTGGCCCCGGCTTCCGCGGCGCGGGTCGCTGCGAGGTGTCGCAGGTCGTGCCAGCGGAGCTCAAGAGGCGCCCCAGCTCGCCTCTTGGCGCGAGAGAACATCGACGACCGGTTCCCACCACGTACCGGCCGCCCGGCGGCTGTCGCGAATACCAGCGCCCGCGGGCCGGGCCCGGTGTAGCGGTCCAGATGCGCCAGGAGAGCTCGGGCTGCTTCGGGCGGCAGGTGCACCTTGCGGCGTCCGGCGTCCGACTTGGGCGGGCCGAACGCGACGGGCTTGCCCGGCACGTCCACGAGCGTCTGCCGCACGTTGAGCCGTACGCCGCCTTGCGGCGTTCGCTCGACGTGCTGGCGTTCGAGTGCGAACAGCTCGCCCGCGCGGAGCCCAGAGTGCGCCGCGACGATCACGGCTGCGCGGTACCGCTCCGACGGCCCGTCGAAGGCCGCAGCGATCGCGTCGACGACGGAGTCGCCGGGGACCACGCGTTCCGCGGGCCGGGTCTGGCCGGCGCCGCGGATGCTGCACGGGTTCGCCTCGATGAGCCGGTCGCGCACGGCGTCACCGCAGATCGTCCGCAGTAGCGCGTAGGTGTGCGCGGCCTGGGTGCGGCCGGTCACCGTCCCGGCATGCCGCGACTCGACCGACGCCGAACGCGGCTCCCCAGCGGACCGCCACGCCTGCCACACCGCCGCCGGCATCCGCCCGGAGTCGCCCACCGGCAGGCCAGTCGAACGTGCCCACGCCCGCACATGCGCGGCGTCGCTCGGCCTGCCACCACGGGCCAGCCACTCGGCAGCAGACGCCGCCGTGGCCACCAGCAGCGCCGCGTACCACTCGCTCACCATGGTGTGCGACAGCGAACGTAGGGGGAGCGCGCCGAGGTCGAGCGTTCGCGCACCTCCCGGGCTCGGCAGCGGCGTGAGGATCCAGCGCTGCAGCAGTCGCTCGTAGCCGTCGAGGGTGGAAGGCTTGAGGTCGCGGGTGGCGAGCCACCGCTGCGCGTACTCGCGCAGCGGCACGTCGCCCGTCTCGGGCTCGCGGTAGGTGCCCTGGTAGACGTCACTGAGCACGCGGGCCAGGGCGGCGTTCGCCGCCTTCTCGGACTCGAACGTTCCGATCGGACGGCGCACACCGTCGGGTCCGGTGTACCTGGCCTGCCAGCGGTTCGGGCCGCGCTGCCGGATGTTGCCGTAGGCGCGGCGGATGCTGCGGCGGGGACGCTTGGTCATGCTTCGAGGTGTGCGCGCGCTCCCAGAGAGAGCGCCCTGCGGATCGGGTGAAGCGGACATTGTGACTCCGGCTCCTGGCCCTGCCGCGAGCGACTTAGGGCCATTTAGGGCCAGCCAGCGCCGCTTCCAGCCCTCCAGAATGCACGAAGCCCAGGTCAGAAACACTCTCTGACCTGGGCTTCCGCACTCTGAGCGGGCGACGGGAATCGAACCCGCGTAATTAGTTTGGAAGACTAGAGCTCTACCATTGAGCTACGCCCGCGCGGCCCGTGCCCTAAGGCACGGGTGCGGACCACACCTTAGCAAACCTTGGGCGTTCACCACTCAAGGCGGCCGCGGCCCGGAAGACGGTCCCGGGTGTCGGGCGTGGTGAACGACCTGGCGCACCATGCCCTGGAATGAGCCGGACCGGCGCGCGCGGATCCGTTAAGATCTGTCCCACGCGCGCACGGGTGTACGCGCGGGTCACGCGGAAGCACGATGTCCGCGGACGACGGGCTGTGGCGCAGCTTGGTAGCGCATCTGCTTTGGGAGCAGAGGGTCGCTGGTTCGAATCCAGTCAGCCCGACCAGCGGAAACACGGTGGGGGAGTAGTTCGCTCCCCACCGTACTCCCCACCAGGACCTGGTTCAGGTTCGCCCCTGGTAGGCCGGCAGGGTCGCCGCCGCGAGGCCCAGCGCGTCGTCATGGGACCGCGCGAGTAGAGGCTGGTCACCTGCCACCTACGACTCACTCGGCAAGGACACCGAGCTGTTCCACTACGCCGACGACTGTGACCCCGAGTCCCTTGGTCAGCTCTCTGGGACGCGCTCGCCTCGTGCCTCCGCAAGTGCCACGCGCAGGGCGCTGGCATTCGCTGCGTTCGCCCGCGCAAAAACCCACAGCATGATCGCGAAGAAGAGCGCAACGAGCGTGGGTATCCAACCCCGGATCGACCCGACTGAAATTCCCACAAGCGTCGTGGCGCCGAAGACGCCGACAAGGCTCACGATCGCTGCCGTGGGTACGAAAATCAGCGAAAACGTGACGGGCTTGTCGTACCTCAGACCTAGCACCGTCCACTTTCGATAGCTGCCCAGATCGGGTGTGCGACTCGTCAGCTTCTCCAGTTCCGTCTCTGCGTGCCGGACACACTCACGTAGCAGGTCGGCCTCTCCTAACAGCCGCAGTGCGCTGGACAGGAGCAGCAGGATGGTCACGGGAAGCAAGAGGGGCGTGAACTGGATCCAGCGGTTGAGCCCGTCCATCGCCTCATTGCCAACTCCTAGATCCCCTGCCGCAAAGGCGGTGACTGCTGCTGTCGTCAGGGCGGCGGCGACGGCCATCGCACTCTGAGCGAGCGCTCCCTGCTCACCTGCGCGGAACTCGAACTGGTGCACCTCTGCTTGCCAGAAGGCGATGGCTCGATCGTCAGCGGCTGCCCGGTCCGATGCCCTGAGAGCGTTGGCGCGGCCATGCACGAGGTGGCGAGGCCTCCGCCCAGGGCGGCGTGTGCTGCGGAAGGGCAGGATCATCGTGTCCTCCCGATTAGGGTATTCACATTGGCAGGTGAACCCCTGGAACATAGCCCGGGGCCTCGAAGCGGAGTCGCGTCACAATGGGCAAATGTCAGGGCTGATCGGGGACAGGCCGCCAGGCCGTCTCGAGGATGTCGATTTCGAAGGCGATGTAGTCGAAGGCCGACGTGAAGAACTGATGCATGCAGCGAACTTCACTGTTCGGCGATGGGCATCGGGGACACCGGACGGAATGAACGTCGCGATCATCGAACCTGTCTCGAACCGGCACGACGACATCGTCATTATGCCAGCTTCGCACGACTATCGTATAGATCGCCTACTGCTGCATCGCCTGCAGTTGCTCGCTGCGGTCCTCCAACGGCGCGTGGTCACCGTCGAGTCTCCGGGGATCACCATGGACTTCGTGGATCCTCGCGCCACTAGACCCGCGGCGTTGGATCCACACATGATCCGATCCCTGCATCGTGGCGACTTCACCCCCCTCGCGGCCATGCAGTGGAACGCGGTCAAGGAAGTACTCGGCTACACGCCCGCAGCGGTTCGCCTCGTCGGTGAGTCGCTCGGGGCGCAGTTCTCGATGTCGATGCTGCCGGCCATAGATTCGCCCGTGTTGTCAGTCGATCTCGTCGAAGCGGTCAATCCCAACGGGCTTGCCGCACTGGAATTGGCGCGACACGGATGGCATCTCCGCCGCGGCGAGGAATCCCTGAGGATGCAGTACGTCGATCTGAACGCGATGCGTGGATGGCCGGTGATCACGTCGTTCGAGCGATCATCGCCGGAGAACGCGAGCATTGATCGCGAGCTGAAGAGCTGGCGGCTACAGGGACGAGCTGCCTTCGCGATGGCCTGGGGCCTTCGATCCGGAATCGTTGGGACACTGCGCGCGACGGTGGCAGCGGGAGCCGAGCCAGGCGACCTGGGACTCTGGCGTATGCGCGACAGCCGGGTATCGAGCATGGACTCGAGTCGGCTGCTTCTCGATGAGCTCGAGAGAGCCGGTTGGAGTACGAGGGGTTTCAATGTCGGGGCAAAGTTGTTTCCGCTGCCACTCGGCCACCACGCTCTGACGTCGTTCGATCTTATGGTCGCCTTCGGCGACGCCCTCATCCGTCGTTGGGATTAGCCCGCGCAGCCCATGACGACACCAAGTGCCGCGAACAGCGCTCGGTTCTTCACCGAAGCCATCCGCGACGGAGTGCTCTGGACGGTTCGCGACGCCGACGGGATCCCCGCGCCTGCGAACTCTGACGGTGAGCGGGCCATGCCCTTCTGGTCTCTCTGTAGTCGTGCGGAACGAGTACGCGACACCTCGCCGGAGTAAGACGATCGAGGGGCCTCCGAGCCAGGAGCATGACTGGGCCACGTACCCGCGTCGCTGGTTCGGCCGACCATGTGATGTCGCAGGATATCGGAATGGCCTGAACCTACGTTTCGTAGGTTCAGGCCATTTGTCACCGCCGACCCCACCGGTAACTGCCACACCGCCCGACGGTGTTCAGCGCATCGGTACTAGCCCAGCTGGAACTGCAGGAAGTTCATGACCGGATCCATGACGACCCGCGTGCTCCACATGGGGACGCTGGTGTCGCCGTTGGGAACGAGGTGGCCGTGGCCGGCATCCTGTACGACGAACCTCGTGGTCTGAACTCTCTTGCCCAGCAGGGCGTTGTGGAGCAGGACCGTCTGGCTCGGTGAGATCACACGGTCGTTGGATCCGTGGAAGTGGATGAACGGGGCATCACCGAAGCCCGCATAGGTGATTGGGTTGGCGGCGGCCACGGCGGCCGGCACGTCCAGGAGCCGCCGCGGATCGTTCGGGCCGAGGACGTACTTGACCAGCGCGTTGTCGGTGGAGTTCTCGAAGTATCCCTTCGTCGCGGGGTCGAAGTCGGAGGCGACCTTCGAGAGGTCGGACGCGCCGAACCACTCGACGACGGCCTGGACACGGCTGCTCTGGTTCAGGTTGTCGCCCGTGTCGAACTTCGTCACGCCTGCGGTGGTGCCGACCATTGAGGCCAGGTAGCCGCCCGCGGACTCGCCGTAGACGGCGACCTCGCTGGAGTTGATCCCGTACTCGGCGGCGTGGGCGCGCAGGAACCTGATTGCTGCCTTGACGTCCGACACCCCATCGACGTAAGTGGCCCCGTCCAAGATCGTGCGGTACTCGATGGAGGCCACCGCGTACCCCTGCTCGGCCATGTACGTGCGGCGGCCGATGTTGCCGGTCTTGTCCGCGAAGACGAACCCACCGCCTGGGATGTACACGACGAGGGGCCGGGGTCCGCCGGTCGCCGGGGTCTGGATGTCGAGCTTCAGAGCTCGCGGCTGACCACCGGCACCGGGGACGGTCGCGTAGGTTACGTCGGTGCGGAGGGTGATTGCGTTGGCCCCGCACTGGATCTTGGGGTCGTTGACGCTGGGGCGGAGCACCCAGCTGGTGTTGTTGTTGCTGCCGCCTACGGAGGTGGCCAAGGGCGTCCCTGAGAAGGGTGCCGGGATGTTGCAGTTCGCAGTGGCGGTCACGGCGGGGCTAGTGGCGGTGTCGGCCGCGGCGGTTACTGGGATGCTGGTTGCCGCAGCGACTCCGAAGAGCGCTGCAGCCAACAGGATCTTTCTCATTTTGCCGGTCATTGTTCTCCCTAGGTTCGTCATTGATCCTGGTCCTCAAAGAACTTGATGGATGCTGTCGCCCGGCGCGCGTACGCCCCGGCAGCCTCTTAGCGCAACGCGTCGGCAGTGACGAGTTGCTCCTTCAACGATCGAGCGGGTTAGCTCGAGGAGCTGGCGAACTTGGCGACGCTGGAGGTCAGCGTTCCCTGCAGGGCGAAGGACGGCGCGTGGTCGAGGATCAGGGACATGAAGCCGGGTTCGATGGCCTGGTTCGCCCAGGTCAGGGCGGTGTGGACGACGCCCCTGAGGTGGGGACCCGCTGAATCTCGACTAGCTCACTGGCATGCGCTCATTTGATAGGCAAGCACTAGCCCGCCACAAGTAGCCAGCCGTAAGGAAGTCTGACCCCCAGCGTTAGCAGTGATGACACGTTGGACATTTGACGTAGCGCGGAATGGCCCGAACCTACGTCGCCAACACGTGCTCAGCGGGGCGCGCGCCGTGCGCTAGCGGCTACCGGGATTGCTGCCGCGCAGATGTTAATGTCCGGCCAGTCGGCGCCGGCGTGGCGCCCAGTTCCACGGAGGTTGTCATGGTCCGGATCGACGCGCAGCGTACGGGGATCGAGCCCTTCCTCGACGAGGGCGACTCGTTCATGTCTGTCTTCAACGCGCTGTTCATCATCGTCCCGATCCTCTTCATCGGGGTCGTCGTCCTGATAATCGTGCTTGTTGTCGTCAACTCCCGGCGCCTCCGGAACAAGGGCATCAGTCCCCTGGCCACGGAGGCGGAGATCGTGGCCGACGCCGTGCGCGGCTCCGCGGCACAGCGATCCGGTGCTCAACCTGCGGCAAGTTCTGCGCAGACGATCGAGGCACGTCTGGCGGAGATCGAGCAGCTGCATGCAGCGGGCAAGATCACCACCGCCGAGCGCGACGCGGCGCGGGCATCCGTGCTCGGCACCCTCTGACGAAGGAACGGCCTGGCACCCACAACCGCGGATCCCATTCGGAGGGTTGAATTCCCAGGAATATTGTTCCTAGGAACATGGTTGTGCGGACCATGCAGCACTTCTTCGATGTACTGGTCCGGTACGAGACCGACCTCTGGGCGATGGTCGACAGTCGCCTCACCGCAGCGGGCGCGGTGTCCCTGGCGAAGCTCGAAGCACTCCGGGTGGTGGACCGGCACGCCGGCCGCTGCCGGGTCCATGAGATCTCAGCAGACCTCTCGATCACTGTGGGTGCGGCGAGCAAGCTCGTGGACCGGACAGAGCAGGCGGGTCTTGTGCGGCGGGAGCCGAACCCGCAGGACCGCCGTTCCGCGCTCGTGGTCCTGACACCGGCCGGTGCCGACGCGCTCGGGTTCGCCGACGAGGTCGCCAGCCGCGCGCTCGGCGACCACCTGGACGGATCCGGCGTCGACGTCGCGGCGCTGACGGACGGCCTCGCCGTCCTGCGCGAACGGCTCGCCGCCACGAAGCAGCTGGAGGTCGGGGCATGAGCGCGACCATGCGGGCTGTTGTCGTCGACCAGGCCGGAGGTCCCGAGGTGCTGCAGGTGCGGCGCATCCCGGTTCCGCTGCCCGCGCCCGGGTGGTTGCGGATCAAGGTCAAGGCGTTCGGCCTGAACCGTTCGGAGCTGCATTTCCGGCAGGGCCAGGCGTACAGCGGCACGTTTCCCCGCGTGCCGGGTATCGAGGCGGTTGGTTTGGTCGACCAGGACCCGAGCGGCTGGCTCGCCCCGGGCACTCAGGTCGCGACGATGATGGGCGGGATGGGCCGCGAGTTCGACGGCGGCTACGCCGAACTTGTCACCGTCCCCGCCGCCCAGGTGATCCCGTTCCGGAGCGACCTCCCGTGGGAGGTCCTGGGCGCCGTGCCCGAGATGCTGCAGACCGCCGCTGGCTCCCTCCGGGTGGGTCTTGAGGCGCGGGACGGGCAGACGCTTCTGATCCGGGGCGGCACGTCCTCCATCGGCCTCGCGCTGGCCGTCCTGGCCAAGGCGCGCGACATGACAGTCATCTCGACCACTCGCTCGGAGAGCCGACGGGAGCTGCTCGAGTCCGTCGGGGTGGACCATGTGCTGATCGACGACGGCGTGATCGCCCCGGCGATCCGTGAGCTCGTCCCCGACGGCGTCGACGGCGCCGTAGAGCTGGTCGGCACCAACGTGCTGCGCGACACGCTGCGCGCGGTACGCACCGGTGGCGTCGCCTGTTTCACCGGGATGCTCTCCGACCAGTGGACGGTCTCCGAGTTCTACCCGATGGACTGGCTGCCCAACGGCGTCCGGCTCACCGCCTACTCCGGCGAGAGCGCCGATCTTGCTCCGGCGACCCTGCAGGACTTTGTCGACGAGGTAGCCGCCGGCCGTGCGGTCGTGCCGGTCGGACGCGTCTATCGCCTCGACGACATTGCGCAGGCCCACCGCGACATGGAGGCCGGCACGATCGGCGGAAAGGGCGTGGTGCTGACATGACCGTCCCCATCGAGATCTGCCACGCGCGGTGGCTCAGCGAGCGCGCCTCCGCGGCTGCCGAGCCCCAGGCCTCGGTCGCCGAGACCGCGGACGACTCAGACGTTTCTGCGGCACCCATCAAGCCCCTCCGGCCGCCTCGGTCTCCGTAGGTGTCTCCGCTCCCGTCATCAGCGCCACAACCTCGGACATGCTGCGCTCCCGGGGATCCACCACCGCTGCACGCCTCCCAAGCCGGTGGACGTGAATCCGGTCAGCCACCTCGAAGACATGCGGCATGTCGTGGCTGATCAGCACCACGGGTATCCCGCGCTCGCGAATGGACCGGATCAGGTCGATGACCATCCCGGACTCACGCACACCGAGCGCCGCGGTGGGCTCGTCCATGATGATCACGCCGTGGCCAAAGGCCGCCGCCCGGGCCACGGCCACACCCTGGCGTTGCCCACCGGAGAGGGTCTCGACGGACTGGGTGACCGACTTGATCCCGATCTTCAGGTCGGTGAGGTGCCCCGATGCCTCCCTGCGCATACGCGGCATGTCCAGTCGGCGGAACACGCTCCCGGCGATGCCCTTGCGGCGGATCTCGCGCCCGAGGAACACGTTGGTAGCGATGTCGAGCGCCGGGACGACGGCCAGCTCCTGGTAGACGGTCTCGATGCCGTGGGCGCGGGCGTCGCGAGTGTTGCGGAACGTGACCTTGGTGCCGTTCATGAGGATGTCGCCGGCGTCTGGGACGACCGCCCCGGCCAGTGCCTTGATCAGGCTGGACTTCCCGGCCCCGTTGTCGCCGATCACCGCAAGGACCTCACCGGCCCGGAGGTCGAAGTCGGCGCCGTTGATGGCCGTGACCTGTCCGTACCGCTTGACCAGGCCGCGTGCTGCAAGAACCGGTGTCTGCGTGGAGGTTTCCTGCGAAGGCGTGGTCATGAGGCCCTCCTGCGGGCGAACTGGTCGACGGTCACGGCGACGATGACAAGGATGCCGGTGGCGATGTTCTGGTAGAGGCTGTCGACCCCCGCCTGGGTGAGGCCGTTGCGCAGGACCCCCACGATGAGGGTGCCGATCAGGGTGCCTCCCACACCGCCTCGCCCACCGAACAGGCTGGTTCCGCCGATGACGACGGCGGTGATGGAGTCGAGGTTCGCGGTCTGCAGGGCGTTCGGGTCGGCATTGGGGATCCGGCCGAGGGCTGCCCACGCGGCGAAGGCGGCGATGAGGCCGGTCATGAGATACACCGAGAAGACGGTCCGACCGGACCTGATGCCCGAGAGTACGGCGGCGGGCAGGCTGCCGCCCACCGCGTAGACGTGTCGACCGCCCGCGGTCTGCGAGAGGACGTACCACGCCACGGCGTAGAGGAGCAGCATCGCGACGACACCCAACGACGTCGAGAAGGGCCCGACGTTGAGGAAGAAGCCGAGAAAGGTCAGGGGCCCCTCGGGCACCTGGTAGGTCTGCGACCCGGCGAGCAGCCGGGCGGCGGCCTGGATGGCGGTGAAGGTGCCGAGCGTGACGATGAAGGGCGGCAGCCTCAGCACCGTGACCAGGCCGCCGTTCAGGGCCCCCAAGAGGGTGCAGACGGCGAAGGTGGTCAGCAGGGCGGCGACGGCGCCGTTCGTGCCGGCTGTCTGCGCCATGACGATGGTGCCCAGGACGGTGACGGCGCCGATGGACAGGTCGATGCCCGAGGTCAGGATGATCAGGGTCTGCCCGACGGCGAGAATCCCGATCACGACGGACTGCTGCAGGATCAGGGACAGATTCTGCGGGTTGAGGAAGGTGTCCGAGACCAGGCTGAAGATGATGACGGACACCACCAGCGCCGCCACCGGGCCCAGTAGTGGATTGCGGGCCATGGCCTGGAGGATGGACCGCCCGGTGGCGGCGCTGGGACGCACTGCGGTTGTTGTGCTCATAAGTTTCTCCGGTCCGTCGTAGGTCAGCCCCAGCAGTTTTCGGCGCCCCAGGCGGTGTTCTCGGAGTCGACGCCGTCGACGGGCTGGTCGGTGATCAGCACTGAGCCGGTGTCGACGAACCCGGAGGGCCGGGTGCCGTCCTCGACGAACTGGACGATGGCCTCGGTGCCCTGCTGGACCATCCGGGCCGGGAACTGCATGACGGTCGCGCCGATGACGCCGGCCGCGACGTCCGCCACGCCGGTGCAGCTGCCGTCTACGGACCCGATGGTGATCTGGTCCTCCAGGCCGCGGGCCTGGATGGCGGCGTACCCGCCGGCGGCGGCCGGTTCGTTGATCGTGTAGACGGCGTTGGTGTCGGGCGCGCGCTGCAGCAGGTTCTCCATGGCGGTCTGGGCCCTGGTCTGGTCACCGTTGGTGTCCTCGGCTCCGACGATCGCGGGGTCGCCCTCCTCGATGCCGAACCCTTCCAGGAACCCGTCGTGGCGGAAGGTGTCGACAGTCCCGCCAGGGGTGCCGTCGAGCATGATGAGCTGCGGCTCCTCGTCGCCGAGTGCCGCGCGGACCCACGTGCCCTGGGCGACGCCCGCGGCGAAGTTGTCGGTGGCGAAGGTGGCGTCGACGGCGTCCTCCGGGTCGGTAGCGGTGTCGAGGGCGACGACGAGCACACCGGCGGACCGGGCCTGCTCGATGGCGGCCAGGATCCCCGAGGAGGAGTTGGGCGTGATCATGATCCCGTCCACCCCCTGGCTCACCAGGTTCTCGATCGCGGCGACCTGGCCCTCGTTGTCCCCGTCGAAGGCACCGGCCAGCGCGATGAGCTCCGCGCCGGCTTCGTCTGCGGCGGTCTGCGCTTCCTCGCGCATCGTGACGAAGAAGGGGTTGGAGTCGGTCTTGGTGATCAGGCCGATCGTGACGGTGTCGTCGCCACCGGCACCGGTCTCGCCGCCGCCCGAGGCTTCCTCGGACGGGGCGGTAATGCTGCAGGCGGCCAGGACGAACAGGAGCGATCCGGCCAGGGCGGCCGGTCGCAGGGAGGTCTTTCTTATGCTGCGCATCTGAACTCCTTAGGTGGGGCCCGGTGACCGGCGTCGGCCGCGGGGTGTTGATCTGAAGTGGAGGGGTTGGCTCAGTCCCATCGAATGGTCCGATCGACACGATGGCGAGTTGAGTTGACGAGGGTGGCATTGCGCTCGTCGGGTCCGTTGGCCCAGGCGGTCGCGGTAGCCCGGTCCATCCCGGAGGCCACGTGGCGCTCGATCAGGCGCGCGAGCCGTACGTCTTGTGGGGTGTCCACGAACCACGTCTCGTCGAGCAGGGCACGCAGCGCCGACCACGGGGCGTCGTCGACGAGCAGGTAGTTGCCCTCGGTGATGACCACTCGGGTGCCCTGCGGGATCGCGATGGACGCCGCGATCGGTTCCTCCAGTCCCCGGACGTAGGTGGGGGCGTAGACGACCGGTTCGTCGCGGGAACGCAGGCGTCGGAGCAGCGAGAGGTAACCACCGATGTCGAACGTGTCGATGGCGCCCTTGCGCTCCCGCAGGGGAGTGCCCTCCAGCAGGGTGTTGGCGAGGTGGAAGCCGTCCATGGGGACGACCACGGCGTCGGCGCCGAGACGCTGCGCGACGAGCTGGGCGACCGTGGACTTCCCGGTACCAGGGGCGCCGACGATGCCAATGATCTGGCGGTGACCGGATCGGTCCGCGGTCTCCATGAGGCGCTCGGCAGCCTCAGCGATGTCTTGGAAAACCTCGGAACGGGACTGCGCTGTCACTTCGCTGCTCCTTTGCTGCGACCCGGACATTGAGCGTCCTGGGAAGCAGGATGCACCACAGCACACGATTGCGCAATCGTCTGCGCACACGATTGCGCGGCGATCCTCCGCGTGGTCTACGCTCGGAGTCCTACCGAATCGAGGGGAGCCCGGTCATGGTGACCATGAGCGACGTCGCCCGGGCCGCCAAGGTCTCGACCACTACCGTCTCGCACGTCATCAACAAGACCCGCGCCGTGCTGCCGGAGACCGAGAAGGCCGTCCGCGACGCCATCGAGGTCACGGGCTACGCTGGCGACGGGATCGCCCGGTCGCTGCGCAAGGGCAAGACCGACACCATCGGGCTCGCGATGTCAGCCATCTCCAACCCGTACTTCGGCGACGTGGTGCACGCGATCGAGCGCACGGTCACCGAAGCCGGTTACTCGCTGCTGCTCGCCGACACGCACGACGACCCGGAGCGCGAACGCCGGGCCGTGATGGACCTGCTCTCGCGCCGGGTCGACGCGATGATCGTCGCCCCGTCGGCGGATCCGACGGCGATGTTCGACCAGCTGGTCCGGCGGGCCATACCCACCGTGCTCATCGACCGCGTCCCGGACGAGACCCGGCCCGGGATGGACGCCATCGGTGTCATCAACGAGGAGCCGACCGCCCTGCTGGTCGACCACCTGGCGAGCCACGGCCACCGCAGGATCGCCGCCATCATGAGCCGGCCGGGCCTCGCCACGACCGAAGAGCGGCTCGCCGGCTACCGAGCAGGCCTCGCCCGCAACGGCCTCGTCCCGGATCCGCAGCTGGTGCAAGCCGGCCTGGATACCGACGGCGACCACACCGCCGAAGCCGTCCGGCTGCTGCTCCAGCTTCCGGAGCCGCCCACCGCCATCGTGCTGGGCAACAACCAGGTCACCATCGGCACCATGGCGGCGCTGCAGGCACGGCGGATCGAGGTGCCCGACGACATGGCGCTCGCCGTATTCGACGACTTCCCCTGGGCAGACTTCTTCCACCCGAGGCTCACCGCCATCTCGCAGCCCGTCGACGAGCTCGGCCAGGGTGCGGTCACCCTGCTGCTGGACCGGATGCGCGACGGCGACCTGCCGGCCCGCCACATCCGGCTGGAGCCGAAATTTGTTCGCCGGGAGTCGTGTGGTTGCAAGGGTGACCCCGCCGCGGCGTGAGGTTCCTACGAATGGCCTGAACCTACGATTCGCAGGTTCAGGCCATTCGTCATTTCTGGGCGGGCCCGGGTGCGAGCCACGTTCACCTCCCGGCCATACCTGCCCCTTAGCGTCGCCGTCGCCGCACACATCGGAAGCCGAAGGGGACTACCTCGATGTCATCCGCACCCGCACGCACCCGCCGGGGCCTCCTCGCGACCGTCGCCATCACCGCGACGCTCGTCGCTCTGGCCGCCGCCCCGGCAACCGCCGTCCCGGTGACCGCCGCCGCGCCGACCGCCGCCCGGCCCGCCGCAGCGGCCGCACCCGCCCTCAGCCTCGACGGCGCGAACATCGCCGTCGACGAGTCCGTCTCAATCACCTTCGACGCCGGCGACGCCCTCCACGAGCTCAACTGGATAGGCATCTACCGCGACGGCGCCACGCCCGGCGGCCCGACCTCGCTCGACTGGCGCTACGTGCCGGACGCGACCGGCACGGTCACCTGGGGCCCGCAGAACCGCACGGGCTGGACCCACAACGCCGCCTCGATCGGCGCGGGGGAGTACGACGTCTACCTCCTGGCGGACGACGGTTACGACGTCCTCGCCGGCCCGGTCGACCTCACCGTCCGCCCCGCCGGGACGGTCCCGCCCGCCGAGCCCAAGCCCGAGGTCGACGGGGTGAGCGAGCTCAACGCGCTCACCTTCAACGTCTGGCACGGCGGCACGCAGATCCCCAACGGCGCCCGCGAGATCGCGGACATCATCCTGGAGACCGACGCCGACGTCACGTTCCTGCCCGAGCAGGGCAACGCGCCCGCGCAGGTCGCGGCGCTGCTCGGTTACGACCACCTCATCGCCGCCGACACCGGCATCGTCTCGCGCTACCCGATCCTGGCGACCGACACCGTGGACGGCTGGTGGTCCAAGGCCGTGCTCGACGTCAACGGGACCGAGGTAGTGGCCTACGGCGGCCACCTCGAGTACCGCTGGTACACCACCTACCTGCCGCGCGGCTACGGCGGGGCGATCGCCGGTGACTGGCCCGACGGCTGGGACACCTGGGACCAGCTGGACGCGCCGGTGACCGACGTCGACGCCATCCTCGCGGCCAACCTGCAGTCGGGCCGCCCCGCCACGGCCGCCGCACTCGTCGAGGACGTCGCGGACGAGCGTGCCGCGGGCCGGATCGCCGTCGTCGGCGGGGACTTCAACGAGCCTTCCGTACAGGACTGGACCGACGCGACCGCCGACACGCAGGACCACAACGGCGTTGTGGTCCCGTGGCAGACCACGCAGACGCTGCTCGACGGCGGCCTGGTCGACGCCTTCCGCGAGGTCTACCCGGACCCGGTCGCCAACCCGGGCAGCACGTGGCCGTCCGACAACCCGCTCTTCCCGACGTCGGACCTCACCTGGGCGCCCGAGGCCGACGAGCGCGACCGCATCGACTACCTCTTTGTCTCACCCGACGAGCGGGTCTCGGTCGACGACGCCGCCGTCGTCGGGCCGCAGTCGACGATCGTGCGCAACGAGCGGGTCGACGACGACAGCGCCGACGTGATCTGGACACCGGACGCCGTGTGGCCGTCGGACCACAAGGCGGTGCTCGCGTCGTTCAGCATCTGCGACTTCGGCTGCGACCCGGTCTCGGTCAGCGCCGAGTGACCAGCGCCTGGCGGGGCACGAGGTCGCGCGCGATCTCG
The DNA here is from genome assembly GCF_041081105.1 of Promicromonospora sp. Populi. Taxonomy (NCBI): domain Bacteria; kingdom Bacillati; phylum Actinomycetota; class Actinomycetes; order Micrococcales; family Promicromonosporaceae; genus Promicromonospora; species Promicromonospora sp. Populi. The sequence goes on from NZ_CP163528.1 coordinate 23,141, forward strand.
GCGGTGAGCTCCGCGGCCCGGGCGGCGAGCGGCGAGTGCGTGCGGTGGGCGCGGCGCAGCAGGTAGAGCTCGCGGTGCGCCACCGCAGGTCGTAGGGCGTGGATGCTCAGTGTCTCGTCCGACGTCGCACCCGCGCCGTGGACCGCCAGCCAGGGGAGGATCGCCGAGCCGAGTCCGGCCCGGGTCATGGAGAGCACCGCCTCGTTGCTGGACGCGCGGAACACGACCTGCGGGTGGATGCCGCTCCCGGCCAGCGCCTCCTCGAGAGCCGGCTGCGCGCAGTCGGGCGGCCAGGCGACCATCGGCGCCCCGTCGAGCTCAGCGAGTTCGACGGGGCCGTCGGGGAAGTGCCCGCGCGGGGCCACCAGGAGGTACGGGTCGTCGAGGAGCTTGATGTGCTCGACGTCGGCGTCGTCGATCCGCAGGTCGTAGAAGAGCAGATCGACCCGCGAGAGATCGGGGGAGTCGAACTCGTCCTCCTCCTCGGAGAGCCGGATCTCGCACTGCGGGAACTCGTCGAGGAGCCTGCGGACCAGCACCGGGAGCAGGGTGCTGGACACGCTCTGGAAGGTGCCGATCGTCAGGCGGCCCTCGCCGGCCTTGAAGCCGTCGACGGCGGCGCGCAGCGAGTCGGCCTTGGCGAGCAGCTCCGCCGCATGCGTGTGCACCACCTGGCCCAGTGGAGTGAGCTGCACCCGGCGAGGGCCGCCCGGGCGGTCGAACACACGGCCGTCCACCGCGCGTTCGAGCGCCGCGATGTGCTGGCTGATGGTGGACTGGGTGTAACCGAGCCGGGACGCGGCGCGGCCGAAGGACCCCTCGTCGACGACGGCGGTGAGGGTCATCAGGTGGCGCAGCTCCACGTCCGTCACGTTAACGAGGCTACATCGCCGAAACCGATCATTAGCATCGGAGTTCATCGCTTTTCACGATGCTCATCCGAACCTAGCGTGGAAGGCATGACAACAAACCTGAGCTCAGCGATCTGGGTACCGCTCTTCGACGAGCTGGCCGATCCGCGCGTGGCAGCGCAACTCGCGGCCGAGGCCGAGGAGGCGGGCTGGCACGGATTCTTCGTGTGGGACCACCTCACCTGGCCGGCGCCGATCACGCGCGTCGCCGACCCGTGGATCTCCCTGGCGGCAGCGGCCGCGGCGACCGAGTCGCTGCGGCTGGGCCCGATGGTCACACCCGTCACGCGGCGTCGGCCCGCGAAGCTGGCCCGCGAGACCGCCGCGCTGGACCTGCTCTCCGACGGCCGGCTGATCATGGGGGTCGGGCTGGGCGGCGACCGATACGGCGCCGAGCTCACGCGCACCGGGGAGCAGACCGACGACCGGGTCCGCGCGGAGATGCTGGACGAGCTGTTGGACGTCCTGGTCGCCGCCTGGTCGGGGGAGCCGGTGCGGCACCAGGGCCGGCACTACACGATCGACGACATCACGTTCCTGCCGACGCCGGTCCAGCCGCACGTGCCGATCTGGGCCGCGGGCTACGCCGGCAACCTCAAGCCGATGCGCCGGGCCGCGCGCTTCGACGGCTACTTCCCGATCGGGATCGAGCACCCCGACCAGCTCGCCCAGACCTACGAGACGATCCAGGAGCACCGGGCCGACCCGACCGCGCCCTATGACCTGGTGATGTCCGTGCTGCCCGGTGCCGACCCCGCCCCGTACGTCGCCGCCGGCGCCACCTGGTGCCTCACCGAGTTCGACCCGGATGTCATGACACTCAACCAGGTGCGGGGAGTCCTCCGGGACGGCCCGGCGATCCCGTCCACCGAGGAGACGCCCCGATGAGCACGTTCGTACTGATCCACGGCGGCGGCGACGTCGGCTGGCACTTCCACCTGGTCGCGGCCGAGCTGCGGGCGCGGGGGCACGTCGTCGTCGCTCCCGACCTCCCGGCCGACGACGACTCAGCGACCCTCGACGACTACGCCGACGTAGTGGTCGAGACGGTTGCCGCGCTCGGCACGACCGCCACCCCGCGCGACCTCGTCGTCGTTGGACATTCCTTCGGCGCGTTCACCGCGCCGCTCGTCGCCGACCGCCTCCCGGCGGACGTGCTGGTGCTGCTGGCCGGGATGATTCCGGCCCCGGGCGAGGCGCCCGACGACTGGTGGGCAAACACCGGCTACAGCGCCGCGGTGGCGGAGCAGGCCGCGCGCGACAGCGGCCTGACCGGCAGCGCGGACCCCTACGTGGGCTTCTATCACGACGTACCGCGCGTGCTGGCCGAGGAGGCGATGAGCAAGGAGCGCGAGCACCCGTCGAGCGCCGCGATGGCGGCGCCCTGGCCGCTGGCCGCGTGGCCCGACGTGCCCACCAGGTTCCTGCTCTGCAGCGAGGACCGCTTCTTCCCGCCCGACTTCTTCCGCCGCCTGGTCCCCGACCGCCTGGGCATCGTGCCCGACGAGATTCCCGGCAGCCACTGCGTAGCCCTCAGCCGCCCCCGCGAGCTCGCGGACCGGCTGGAGGCCTACGCCGCCACCGCCCGCACCTAGTCCTGACCCGGCCCAGGGCCCCACGATCGGCTGGTTCGCCGACCCGGCGGGCAACGTCATCTCCCTCATCCAGGACTGAGGCGCCGCTCGGCGGAGGCTGCCCGACGGCGACCGGCGTCGGGCAGGATGCACCGGGCCGGCTACCCGGAGGGTTCCGCAAAGCCGCGGCACGCGGCAGACTCGGGGCAGTAGGCCCGACGACGGGAGACACGATGGCGCCCGACGCGTCCGCCGGCAGCGTCTCCGCGTTGCCGGAACCCGGAACACATCCCGGGCGCGATCTGCCCACGGCGGACGGTCTGCCCACGGCGGGCGGTCTGCCCTCCGCGAGCGAGCTGCCCTCGGCGGGCGGCGTGCGCCAGGCCTCGCGGGGCAAGGAGCTGCTCGCCCTCGTCCGCCGTCGTGGCCGGATCGAGGTGAGCGAGGCGGCTCGGATGCTGTCGGTCTCGCAGGAGACGGTGCGCCGGGAGTTGCGCAAGCTGGACGCGCAGGGCCTGGTGCGGCGCAGCTACGGGCTCGCGTTCCCGGTCGAGACGAGCTCGTTCGAGACGCCGCTCTCGCAGCGGCAGCAGAGCTCACCAGAGGAGAAGGCGCGGATCGCCGCCGAGGCGGCGCGGCGGATCGGCGAGGCGCAGACCATCTTTGTCGACGAGGGCTTCCAGCCGCTGCTGGCCGCGCGGGCGCTGCCCCGGGACCGGGAGCTGACGGTGGTCACATCGTCCCTGCCGGTCGCGACGGAGCTGTCGGCCCGGCCGAACGTGCAGGTCATCGTGATCGGCGGGCGGGTGCGCGGCAAGACGCTCGGGGTGGTCGACGGCTCGGCGGTGGACATGCTGCGCACGTTCCGCCTCGACCTCGGGCTGATCGGCGCGAACGGCGTCACCGTCGAGGACGGCCTGACCACCCCCGACCCGGCGGTCGCGAGCGTGAAGGCGGCAGCGATCGAGGTGAGCCGGCGCCGGATCTTCATCGGGGCGCACCACAAGTTCGGCGTCACCAGCTTTGTGCGCTTCGCCGGGCTGGACGACTTCGAGGCGATGATCACCGGCGTCCAGCTCGGCTCGGCCCGGGCGCGTGCCTTCCACGCGGCGGGCGCGGAGATCGTCCAGGTCTGACCTGCACCGCCTGACTTTCACCCCCGGCTCGTGACCGATCGGTCCGCCGGGGTCACCGGTTCGTGCCCGGTCCGGCATGCGTTTTCCGGGGCGCGCCTGCGCCGCAAACCGGGCAGACAAGCCAACCGCACCGCCGTCGGGCATCGTCCTCGGGATGTGCAGACCCCCTGCCCGACGCCAGGCCCGGGCCGAAACTGTGCGATACCACAGTCCCGGTGAGTGTTTCGAAAACTCCGTCGTTGACCCCTTTTCCGGCCCGGCGCCACGATGTGCCAATCCGTGATTCAGGACACGTCGACGCCCGATGTCGACGTGACGAGAAGGGTCGAAGCAATGATGCTCACCACAAGCAGTGCTCGCCGGAAGGCGGTGCCCGCCGGGCTCGCGGCGGCGCTGGCCCTGGGGCTGGCTGCCTGCGCCGGCGCAGGAGGCGGCGGCAACAACGACGCCGACGCGGAAGAGGGCGGCCTGGTCGAGCTCACGCTCGCCACCGTCAACAACCCGCAGATGAAGGACATGGAGGAGCTGAAGAGCGCCTTCGAGGAAGAGCACCCGGACATCCAGGTCAACTTCGTCCAGATGGAGGAGAACGACCTGCGCGACGCCGTGACGAAGGACGTCGCCACCGACGGCGGCCAGTACGACATCGTCACGGTCGGCTCCTACGAGGTGCCGATCTGGGCCGAGAACGGCTGGCTCACCGACCTCACGGCCGACCTCGAGGCCGACCCCGACTATGACGTCGACGACCTGTTCGCGCCCGTGCAGGACGCCCTCACGGTCGACGACTCCCTCTACGCCGTCCCGTTCTACGGCGAGTCCTCGATGCTCATGTACAACCAGGAGATCATGGACGAGGCCGGGATCACCGTGCCCGAGCACCCGACGTGGCAAGAGGTCGCGGACATCGCGCGGTCGGTCGACTCGGACACGGTCGACGGCATCTGCCTGCGCGGCAAGCCCGGCTGGGGCGAGCTCTTCGCGCCCCTGACCACGGTGGTGCAGACGTTCGGCGGTAGCTGGTACGACGACGAGTGGAACGCCCAGGTCGACTCGCCCGAGTTCACCGAGGCCGTCCAGTTCTACATCGACCTGGTCAACGACGCCGGCGAGTCGGACCCGGTCTCCACCGGGTTCACCGAGTGCCTGAACAACGTGAGCCAGGGCCGGTCCGCCATGTGGGTGGACGCGACGGTCGCCGCGGGCCTGCTGGAGGACCCGGAGACCTCCGAGGTCGCGGGGCAGATGGGCTACGCCCACGCCCCCGTCGTCGAGACCGAGGAGTCCGGCTGGCTCTGGTCCTGGAACCTCGCCATCCCCGAGACCACCCAGAACCGGGACGCGGCGCTGGAGTTCGTCAAGTGGGCCACGAGCAAGGAGTACCACCAGCTCGTCGGCACGGAGCTCGGCTGGAGCCGGGTGCCCCCGGGAGCGCGGAACTCGACCTACGAGATCCCCGAGTACCAGGAGGCCGCCGCGGCCTTCGCCCCGATCACGCAGGACATCATGCTCGCGGTGAACCCGGAGCAGCCGGGTGTGGCGCCGCAGCCGTGGACCGGCATCCAGTACGTGACGATCCCGGAGTTCCAGGACCTCGGTAACCAGGTCTCGCAGGACCTCGCTGAGGTCTTCGCGGGACGCAGCGAGCTCGCGCCCGTGCTCGAACGCGCCCAGGAGCTGGCTCAGGAAGCCGGCGACGCCCAGCAGTAGCCGGACCCGGGCGCGGGGAGCCAGGCTCCCCGCGCCCACCCCGCGTCCCGCGGGGTCTTGCCAGCCCTGGAGGGCCCACCCATGTCTGTACTCATGTCCGCTCCGACGACGACGCGCCCCCGACGCGCGCCCGCCGGCGGATCGGCTAAGAAGCACCGCCTGGCCGTCTCGCGCGCCCTGCTCTGGCCCGCGTTGGCCACCTCGATCATCCTCACGCAGGTCCCCTTTGTGATGACGATCTTCTACTCCCTGCAGAGCTGGAACCTGCTCCGGCCCGGAGAGCGGGGATTCACCGGCCTGGACAACTACGTCTCCGTGCTGCGCGACGGGTCGTTCCTGTCGTCGCTCGGCTCGACGGTCGCGGTGACCGGCACCTCGGTGGTGCTCTCGACGCTGCTCGGGATGCTGTTCGCCGTGCTGCTGGACCGCAACTTCGTGGGCCGCGGTGTGGCCCGGACGCTGATGATCACGCCGTTCCTCGTCATGCCCGCCGCCGCGGCCCTGATCTGGAAGTGGTCGATCTTCGACGCCGCCACCGGCATGGCCAACTGGGGCCTCGGGCTGGTCGGCCTGCCGCCCGTGGCATGGAACACCGAGCTCCCGATCGTCACGATCATCGCGGTGCTCACCTGGCAGTACACGCCGTTCGCCATGCTGATCCTCCTGGCCGGGCTGCAGGCGCAGAACAAGGACGTGCTGGAGGCCGCCGCCGTGGACGGCGCGGGGCCGATCCGCACCTTCGGCTGGATCACGCTGCCGCACCTGCGGCAGTACGTCGAGATCGCGGTGCTGCTGGCCTCGATCATGCTGCTCCAGGTCTTCGACCCGATCGCGATCATGACCCGCGGCACGGGCGGCACCAAGACGCTCTCCTACCTGCTCTACGAGCGGGCGTTCGTCGGCCTGGAGGTCGGCGAGGCCGCCGCGTACGGCGTCATGACCGTGCTCGTGACCATCGTCGTGGCCTCGGTAGCCCTGCGGACCCTCTTCAAGGTCTTCTCTTCGGAAGGAATCGGCCGATGACACGCTCGCGCCTGCGCGCAACCCTCGTGACCGCGGCCACCTGGGTGCTCGTGCTCATCTTCTTCTTCCCCGTGGCGTGGATGGTGTTCACGGCCTTCAAGCCGGAACGCCAGGCCGCAACGGTGCCGCCCACGTTCTTCCCCGCCCTCACGCTCGACCAGTTCGAAGCCGTCTTCAACCGGGACATGCTGCCGTACCTGATCAACTCGTTCAGCGCGAGCGTCGGGTCCACCCTCCTGGTCCTCGTGCTGGCCGTCCCGGCCGCCTACGCGCTGAGCATCCGGCCGGTCATCAACGTCCGCGACGCGCTCTTCTTCTTCATCTCGACGCGGTTCATGCCGGTCGCCGCCTCGATCATCCCGATCTACCTGCTGCTGCAGGCCGTGGGCGGGCTCGACAACATCACCTGGCTGACCATCCTCTACGTCGGCGTGAACCTGCCGATCGCCGTCTGGATGATGCGATCGTTCCTCGCCGAGGTGCCGCGCGAGATCCTCGAAGCGGCCCAGCTCGACGGCGCCCGGCTGGGCACCGAGATCTTCCGCGTGGTGCTGCCGCTGGTCATGCCCGGCATCGCCGCGGCCGGCCTGATCTGCTTCATCTTCGCGTGGAACGAGTTCTTCCTCGCGAACCTCCTGACCGCACAGGTCGCCCGCACCACCCCGCCGTTCCTCACCAGCTTCGTCGACGGCCGCGGCCAGTTCCTCGCGGTTCTGTCGGCGGCGGCGACCGTCGCGATCATCCCGGTGGTGCTCGCCGGCTGGATCGCGCAGAAGCAGCTCGTCCGCGGCCTCGCGATGGGAGCGATCAAGTGACCCTGACGGCCCCCTACGACCGCGCCGGGATCGAGGTGGGGATCGTCCACCTCGGCGTCGGCGGCTTCCATCGCGCGCACCAGGCGCTCGCGATCGACGAGCTGCTGCGCCGCGGCGAAGCCCGCGAGTGGGGCATCTGCGGCGTCGGGCTGCTGCCCGGCGACGCCGCGATGCGCGACGCGCTGCACGCACAGGACGGCCTGTACACGCTGGTGACCAAGCACCCCGACGGCGCTCTCGACGCGCGGGTGGTCGGCAGCCTCGTGGAGTACCTGTTCGCGCCGGACGATCCGGAGGCCGTGCTGGAGCGCCTCGCCCACCCGGCGACCCGCATCGTGTCGCTGACCATCACCGAGGGCGGCTACAACTTCGACCAGGTCACCGGCGAGTTCGATGCGACGGCGCCCGCCGTCGCCGCCGATGCCCGCCCGGGGGCCGAGCCGACCACGGTGTTCGGCTATGTCGTCGAGGCCCTGGCCCGACGCCGGGCGCGCGGCGTGCCGCCCTTCACCGTGATGTCCTGCGACAACGTGCAGGGTAACGGCGAGCTGGCGCGCACCGTCTTCTCGGCCTTCGCCGCCCTGCGCGACCCGGAGCTGGGCGAGTGGGTGCACAACTCCGTGGCGTTCCCCAGCTCGATGGTGGACCGCATCACGCCCGTGACCACCGACGAGGACCGCGCGCTGGTCCGCGAGCGTTTCGGCATCGAGGACCGCTGGCCGGTGGTGGCCGAGCCGTTCTTCCAGTGGGTGCTGGAGGACCGGTTCCCGCTGGGCCGGCCGCGGTTCGAGGACGCGGGGGTGCAGGTCGTCGCGGACGTGGAGCCGTACGAGCTGATGAAGCTGCGGCTGCTCAACGCGAGTCATCAGGCCATCGCCTACTTCGGGTGGCTGAGCGGCTACCGGTACGCGCACGAGGCGGTTGACGACCCGGTGGTGGCGGCGTTCGTGCGCGACTTCATGGACCGGGAGGCGACGCCGACGCTACGGCCGGTGCCGGGGGTTGACCTCGACGAGTACAAGACGACGCTCGTCGAACGGTTCGGCAACCCGGCCGTGCGTGACACGCTCGCGCGGCTGTGCATGGAGACGTCGGACCGCATCCCGAAGTTCCTGGTGCCAGTCGTGCGCGAGCAGCTCCGCGCGGGCGGCGAGATCACCCGGTCGGCGGCGATCGTCGCGAGCTGGGCGCGCTACGCCGAGGGGATTGACGAGCAGGGCATGCCGATCGACGTGGTCGACCGGCTCGCGGACGAGCTGGTGCCGCTCGCCCGGTCGCAGCGGGACGATCCGCTGGCCTTCTTGCGGTACCCGGCGCTGTTCGGGTCGCTCGTGGACGAGCCGCGTTTTGTCGAGGCGTACCTCGACGCGCTCGGCTCGCTGCACCGGGTCGGGGCGCACGCGACGCTGGAGGCGCTGGTGGGGGCGGCGCCGACGCGGGGTTGACCTGCTGAAATCGCTGAGCTGAGTACAGCGGTTGCTGCTAGCGGATGCCCGTCACGTTGACCCGGATCGACAGGAGCAGGTTCGAGGCGGTCACGAACAGCACGTTGCGCTTGGGGCCACCGAAGGTGAGGTTCGAGCACACCTCGGGCAGCAGCAGCTTGCCCAGCAGGGTGCCGTCGGGGTCGAAGCAGTGCAGGCCGTCGTGGGCGGCCACCCAGAGTCGGCCGGCGTCGTCGACCCTTACGCCGTCGAAGCCGCCCGCGTCGGAGGTGCCGAGCACCTCGCCGCCGGACAGGGAAAGGTCCGGTCCCACGTCGAAGCGCCGCAGGTGCTTGCGTGGGGTGTCGACGATGTAGAGCGTTTGCTCGTCTGCGGAGAAGGCCAGGCCGTTGGGGCGGACGAAGTCGTCGGCGACCCGGGTGACCGACCCGTCCGGGTCCCAGCGGTAGACGTGGCAGCCACCGATCTCCGGCGTGGCACGGAAGCCCTCGTAGTCGCTCTGGATGCCGTAGTCCGGATCGGTGAACCAGACGCTCCCGTCGCTGCGCTCGACCAGGTCGTTGGGGCTGTTGAACCGCTTGCCCTGCCAGCTGTTGGCCAGCACGGTGACCGAGCCGTCGGGCTCGGTGCGTGTCACCGCCCGGGTGCCCTGCTCGCACTGGAGCATCCGGCCCGCACGGTCGATCGTGCGGCCGTTGGCGTAGCCGCCCGGGCTGCGCCAGACGCCGACGCCGCCGGTCGCCTCGTCCCAGGCGAGCACCCGGTCCTCGGGGATGTCGCTGAACAGCAGGGTGCGCCAGGCCGGCGAGTAGGCCGGCCCTTCGAGCCAGCTGCCTTCGTCGAAGAGCACCTTGATGTACTCGTCCCCGTTGACGGCGGCGAACCGCTCGTCGCGGCGTTCCCACTGGGCGCGGATCCTGGTCACGGTCACTTTTGGTTCCTCTGCTCGGGCATGGTCACGGTGTGACATCATGCAGCCACAAACTCGGACGGGGGTGAAATGCCAGCTCGAAGGCTCGTCGCGATGATGATTGTGGGTGTTGTTCTGCTGGCGGGGTGCGCAGTCGACGTCGAGGCAATTCCTGGCACCTACAGCGAGGCCGACGGGGATGCCGAGATCCGTCTCGACGAGGACCGCACGTTCGTAGCGACCGCGGTTCCCGGGAGTGCCGTCGACGCCGATCTCAGCGATGAGGCCTTGGATTTCTCGGGCAGGTGGGAGTGGGTAGACAGCTCGACCTCCCGTGAACACGTCTACCTGATGGTCGATGACGGCGGGCCCAGCGACCTCAGAGGGGTCCAGCTCTATGTCGAGGGTGCTGACACGGTGGCGTTCATCGAGAGCCCGGGCAGCCCTCCGTCCCTCGTCCTGGAGCGGTGACGAGCACGTCCCCCATCCAGGTCAGCCGGCGGCGAGCACCTCTGCGACCGTCGTGACCTCGATCAGCGGTGCGTAGAGCCGCATTACCTCCAGGGCGCGCTCGTGGTTCTCAGCCGTCGAGCCCGCGCAGGCGTCCGCGACGACCAGGACCCGGCGGCCCGCATCGGCGGCGGCGAGCGCCGTCGAGAGCACGCAGCAGTCGGTGGCGACGCCCACCAGCACCAGCTCGCCGGCCCCGCGCGTGGCGGCGTCGAGCTCCGGCCCCCACTTGCCGAACGTGGCGCGGGAGACGACGGGCGCCCCGGCGGTCACGGCGTCGGCCAGGCCGGCGATGTCGTAGATCGGGTCGTCCTCGGGCACGAGCGCGAACGGCCACTCGTCGAAGTAGGTGCGCCAGGCGCCGTCGGGCACCTTGGGGGCGACGTACCTGGTGAGGACCGTGCGGCCCGCGAATGCGGGGAGCAGACGGCGGGTGCCCGCGAGCGCGCTCGGGTAGGCGGGGGCGGCCCAGGGGCTGGACGGGCGCGCGAAGACGTCCTGCATGTCGATCACGACCAGGGCGGCATCGTGCCCGACGGCGCCTGCTCCGCCGTCGACCGGCGTTCCGCCGTCCGTCATCGCTCCTCCTGGCGGCGCACCGCGCCGGCGCTCAGCAGGAGCGTGCCGGCGAACCCGAGGACCAGGGCGACGAGCACGCCGAGGTTGGCGCCCGCCCAGGCGCCGTCGGACCCACCGAGCGGGCCGAGCAGGTAGCCCTGCCAGCCGAGCCACGGCGCGTAGGTGTTGGTGACCAGACCCCAGCCGATCGCGGTGCCGCCCAGGACCAGGAGCACGGCGACCCAGTTCACGGACCCGTACCGGCCGGAGGCGGAGTACAGGTCGGCGTCGGTGTAGTCGCGGCGGCGCAGCAGGATGTCGGCGAGCAGCACGCCGCACCACGCGGCGACCGGCACGCCGAGCGTTATGAGGAAGCCCTGGAACGGGCCGATGAACGAGTCGGCGACGAACACCACGTAGATCGCGCCGACGATCATCAGCGCGCCGTCGATCGCTGCCGCCACCCAGCGAGGCGCGGGCAGCCCCAGGGACAGCAGCGCGAGCCCGGAGGAGTAGATGTCGAGCGCCGCGCCGCCGATCAGCCCGGCCAGGGCCACGATGGCGAACGGGATCAGGAACCACGTGGGCAGGATCGTGGACAGGGCGCCGATCGGGTCGGCGCCGATCGCCTCGTTGAGCGCCGGGTCGGAGCCTGCGAGCAGCAGGCCGAACACCAGCAGCACCACGGGGGCGAGCGAGGCGCCCAGGGTGGTCCAGCCGACGATCCTCGGGCCGGAGGCGGAGCGCGGCAGGTAGCGCGAGTAGTCGGCCGCCATGTTGACCCAGCCCAGGCCGAACCCGGTCATCATGAACACGAGCCCGCCGATCACCTGCGGCCCGCCCCCGGCCGGGAGCGCGGAGACCGCCGCCCAGTCGACGTGGCCGGCGACCAGGAAGATGTAGACCACGGTGAGCACGGCCGTCAGCACCGTGATGACCACCTGCAGCCGCATCACCAGGTCGAACCCGAAGATGCCGGCGACCACCACGATGCCCGCCACGACGACGAGGGCCACGACCTGCGTGATCGTGCCGCCGCCCCAGCCCAGCGTGCTAAGCACTGTCGACGTCGCGAGCGTGGCCAGCGCCACCAGCACCGTCTCCCAGCCCACGGTGAGGATCCAGGACAGCAAGGCGGGCAGCTTGTTGCCCCGCACGCCGAACGCGGCCCGCGACAGCACCATGGTCGGTGCCGACCCGCGCTTGCCGGCCAGCGAGATGAACCCGCAGAACAGGAACGACACCACTATGCCGACCACGCCGATCACGGTTGCCTGCCAGAACGACACGCCGAACCCGAGCAGGTAGGAGCCGTAGCCCAGCCCGAGCACCGACACGTTGGCCCCGAACCAGGGCCAGAAGAGGTTGCGCGGCGACCCGCGCCGTTCCGTCTCGTCGATGGTGTTCAGGGCGTTGGTCTCGACGCTACCGGGGGCGCTCATGGTGGAGATCCTGCCACTGGCGCAGGCCCGACGGCGAGAGGTGTTGCGCAGACCACTGTTGAACCCAGGTCAGCTCGGGTCGGGACGCCGAAGGGCCCGCACCGTGTGGTGCGGGCCCTTCGGGGTGTGCGGTTCCGTTCCGGCTCAGCCGACGCGGAGGAAGACCGGGCTGGACTGCCAGATCGACGAGTAACGCACGGTCTCGCCGGGGACCGGAGCCTCGATCTGCATGCCGTCGCCCGCGTAGATGGCGACGTGGCCGGGGCTCCAGATCAGGTCGCCCGGCTGGGCCTCGGCCGCGGAGACCTGGGTGCCGACGTCGCGCTGCGCCGAGGAGGAGTGCGGCAGGCTGACGCCGACCTGGGCGTAGACGTAGGACGTGAAGCCGGAGCAGTCGAACCCGGCAGGGGTGGAGCCGCCCCAGACGTACGGGACGCCGAGGTACTGCATGGCGATGTCGACGATCGCCGAGTTGGACGCGGCCGGGGCCACGGCGGCGGCTTCCTCAGCCACGGCTTCCTCAGCCACGACGGGCTCAGGCTCCGGCTCCGGCTCCGGCTCGGGCGCCGGCGTCACCTTGATGGTGCCGGTCTCCAGCTCGAACTCGCTGTCGGCGGCCACCTTCACGGCAGGCGCGGTGTCGACCTTCGCGGTGGTCAGCTCGGCGGGCACCGTGGTGTTCGCCTCCCGGGCGGCCGCCTGCACGGCGTCCTTGACGGCCTTGAGCTCTGCGGTGTTCGTGCTGGGGTCCTCAGCCGGCGCGGCGGTCGCGGGGACGCCGAGCAGCGAGACGACAAGGCCCGAACCGGCCGCGACGAGCGCGCCACGGCGGGCTGCGCTGGACAGACCACGGCTGGCAGCGCGAGAGATGGGGGTCAGGGGGGTGATAGCTCTGCGGGCAGCACGATGGCGCCCAGGCGTGCGTGTAGTCACGTTCTGTCTCTCCCGGCGCCTACGAGGTGAGCTGTCGGATTCGGATCGGAGACTGACCCGGCCGCGGTACTGCTCGTTGTGCGGCTTCACCCCAAGGGCACCCGATGGTGCCCGCAAACGGTGGTTCCCCCGTCCCTGTCGTCTGGCTGTTGCAGATCTCGCGGCGGTGACAGGGCTCGGCGTCCGCCTCGAGAGCTCACGGAATTGCCGTGAGCGGGATCGAACGTAACCCCCGACCGTCCGATAGTCACAATCGGATTACGCCTATCCGGCCTGCTGGCGTACCTATTGACGGCAAATCGGACATGGGATAGGTCACAGTGCGCGGGTCCCCGCCCTGGTCAGGGCGGTGCCCGCGCACCGGAGACCGAATTGTCGGGTGAGACCTACTCCGGCAGCACGTTGTGGTTGCCCGCGAACAGGTTCTCGGGGTCGTACCGACGCTTGATCCCCGCCAGCCGGTGGTACGTCTTGGCGGGGTAGACCGCTGCGACGTCATCCTCGGTGGCCGTCGAGAGGAAGTTCGCGTAGGCGCCGCTGAGCTGGGGGGCGAGCCGCCCCCAGATCGCGTCCAGGCCCGGACGAGCCGCCTCGACGACCGGCTGCGGACCACCGGTGAGGGTCACGACCATCAGCTCCGCTCTGCGGTGCGGATAGGCGGTCGCATCGTCCGGGACCTTGGACACCGCACCACCCACCCCGCGGACGGCGATCAGCGGCGACCCCGGCGACGTCCCGACCTCGGCGAGGATCCGCAGGGTCTCGGGCACCGACTCCCGCTCGACGAACCCGTTCCGGGCGACAAGCTGGATGCCGGGCGGCGGCGTCGCGCCCTCTTCGAGGATGTCCGCGTACGGCGTCAGCGCGACGTCGTCGTCCAGGACCGTCCCGAGCCGGCGGATCGGGTCCAGCGCCCGGTCCGCGAGCTCTGCGTCGTCGCCGTCGAAGGCGACGTGGATCTCGACCGGAGCCTCGGGGCCGCCGGCGAACGGGTTGGCGAGGCTCGCGATGGACGTGAGCTCCTCCGGGGCGGTACGGAGGTAGTCCGCCCAGCCCTGGAGCACGGCACCGGCCTCCGCCGCCGGGAAGGTGACCTTGCCGAAGAAGACGTCGGTCGTCGGGTGCGCCGCGAACTCGAAGGCGGTCACGACACCGAAGTTGCCGCCGCCACCGCGGATCGCCCAGAACAGGTCCGGGTTCTGCTCGGCGCTCGCGGTCACGACCTCGCCGTCGGCGATGACCACCTCAGCGGCGACCAAGTTGTCCAGGGCCAGGCCGTACTTCCGTACCTTCCAGCCGATTCCGCCGCTCAGCGTCAGCCCGCCGACGCCGACGCTCCGGGTGTCGCCCGAGGAGATCGCCAGGCCGTGCGCGGCCAGTGCCGTCGCGACCTGGCCCCAGGTGGCGCCGCCGCCGATCCGCACGAGGTGACGTTCGTCGTCGACGACCTCGATGTCCGCGAGCTCGCTCAGGTCGATCACGACGCCGCCGTGATTGGTGCCGAAGCCCGGAAAGCTGTGGCCGCCGCCGCGCACTGACAGGGCGAGCCCCGAGCCGCCGGCGAATCCGACAGCCGCCCGCACGTCCTCGACCGTCTTGGGCCGCAGGACATACGCCGGGCTACCCGTAGTCAGCACCGAGCGACTGGCCGACTCGTACTCGGCTCCGCCGGGCTCGATGATGTCGCCGCCGAAGCCGCGGCGAAGAGTTTCGAGCGCTGAGTTCATGACGTTCCTTCCAGAGGGGGTTCCACAGGGGGTGACCTTGCGTGTTGCACCGAACGACCACAAGACTCCGCGGACCCGATGCGTGTGACAGGCGGCCATGTGACCTGGGCCATATCGGGCGGCTGAAGCGCCGGTGTCACAAGATGGCGCTGCCCGGCGTCCTGTGGTGAGACTGTCCAGACGAACAGGAGCCACCCATGGCAGGCACGTCCCAGGCCGCACCCGACCCCGCCACCGAGGCGTTCGTCGCCCACCGCAACCTGCTGTTCACGATCGCCTACGAGATGCTGGGCTCCGCCGCCGACGCCGAGGACGTTCTGCAGGAGACGTGGCTGCGGTGGGCGGGCGTCGACCTCGATTCGGTGCGGGAGCCCCGGGCGTACCTGATCCGGATCACCACCCGGCAGGCGCTGACCCGGCTGCGCACGCTCGGCCGGCGCAAGGAGTCGTATGTCGGCCCCTGGTTGCCGGAGCCGCTGCTCACCGCGCCCGACGTCGCCGAGGACGTCGAGCTGGCCGACAGCGTCTCGATGGCGATGCTGCTGGTGCTGGAGACGCTCGCACCGACCGAGCGGGCGGTATTTGTGCTGCGGGAGGTGTTTGCCCTGGACTACGACGAGATCGCGGACGCCGTCGACAAGAAGCCGGCGGCGATCCGCCAGATCGCTCACCGGGCGCGAGCACACATCGCGGCGCGCCGACCGCGCGGGGTCGCCTCCGCCGCCGAGACCCGCAGCGTGCTCGCAGCGTTCCGGGGGGCGGTCGAGACGGGCGACCTGCAGAGCCTGCTCGACGTCCTCGCGCCCGACGTCGTGCTGCTGAGCGACGGCGGCGGCGTGGTGCCGGCCGCTCTGGAGCCCCTCGTGGGCGCCGATGGTGTGGCGTTCGTGCTGGGCCGGATCCCCGACGTGGCGGTGCTGGAGCCGGCGCAGGTCAACGGCTACCCGGCGCTGATCGTCCGGGTCGAGGGCAAGATCAGCACCGTCCTGGCGGTGCGCATCGACAACAGCCTCGTCACCGGGCTCTACGCGGTGCGCAACCCCGACAAGCTGTCGCACATGGAGCGGGAGACCTTGCTGAGCCGCTGAGCCGCTGAGCCGCTCGGCCGCTGAGCCGCTCGGCCGGTCCGGGCTAGCCGGCTCCGCGAGCACTGCCTCGGCCACCACCAGGTCCTCCCAGGACATGCCCGTGCTCTTGAACACGAGCGGCCGCGCGGGGTCGGGTCGCACAGCGCCGGTCACGACGTCGCGCAGCGGCACCAGGTCCTCGGCGCGGAGCGCGCCGTCCGCTATCGCCAGGACGACGTCGCCCGCCTCGCGCAGGGCCGCGCCCGGATCCTCGACGACGACGGTGGCGCGCGCGAGCAGCCCGGCGGGCAGCTCCCGGGCGTCCGGCTCGTGCGAGCCGACGGCGATCACGGCAGCGGTGTCGGCGATCAGGGCGGCGTCGAACAGCGCCTCGCGCGCCGACGTCGTACACACGACGACGTCGGCGGCGCGCAGCGCGTCGTCGGACTCCCGGCCGCCCAGCCGGACCACGGTGGCGCCATCGATCCGTGCGCCGTCGGTCCGGGCGACCCGGTCCGGGTCCCGGACGAGCTGGGTGACCTCACCCAGCGTCCGGCGCCCGCCCAGTGCGTCCGCGAGCGTCGCGACGTGCCCGTGCGCCTGCGGTCCCGCGCCGATGACCGCCACGCGGAGCGGGTCCGCGCCGTCGAGCAGCCGGTCCAGCACCGCCGCCACCGACACTGCGGGCGTGCGCAGCGTGGTCAGGGCGATCCCGTCCAGCACGGCGACCACGCCGAGCGTGGCAGCGTCGAGGAGCAGGTAGGAACCCTGGACGCGGGGAAGCCCGAGGGCCGCGTTGGCGGGGGCAACCGTGGCGACCTTGATCCCGACGTGCGTCCGGTCGCCGCCGCCGTCGGACGGCATGAGCAGCAGCTCGCCGGCCCGCACCGGCACACCCTGGCGCGGCAGGTCGGCGGCCGGGTCCAGCCCGCCCGCGAGGGCGGCGCGGAGGGCGGTGACGGCGTCGGCGGGGGAGCAGGCGGCCGCCACAGCCGCGGCGTCCAGCACGAGGGGCGCGCTCATCGGAGCACAAACCCTGGGCCGAGGGGGTCGGCTGCGTCGACCACGAACCGGTGCTCGCCCGTGCGGTACGCCATGCCGGTGACCTGGGGAATCACCGCTGGTCGTTCGCCTTCCCGCGTTGTGCCGACGACGGCGCCGGTGAACGTCGAGCCGACTATCGACTCGTGGTGCAGCGTCGGGCCGCCTACGCCGACCCGGCCGTCGTCGGCCAGGATCGCCAGGCGTGCGCACGTGCCCGAGCCGCAGGGGGACCGGTCGACCTGGCCGTCGGCGAAGACGGTGACGTTGCGCTGGTGCACGGTGGCGTCGGCGTCGTCGCCCAGCTCCTCCCACAGGATCGTGCCGTACACCCCGCTCAGGCGCGGGTCCTCGGGGTGGACCGCGGCGCCGTCGGCGTCCAGGGCATGCTTGATCTCGCGCCCCACCGCGATGAGGTCCCCGTAGCTCGCCGGGTCCACCGACAGGCCGAGCGTCGTCGCGTCCACGCTCGCGTAGATCGCCCCGCCGTAGACCAGGGTCGCCGCCGCGACGCCCCGCGAGGTGGGTACGGCCAGGTCGCGGGCGAGCACGTAGCTGGGCACGTTGACGAAGTCGATCGCGACCGTCCGCCCGGCCGCCCGATGTACCCGCGCGGTGACCCGGCCAGAGGGTACGTCGATCACGACGTCGACCGTCCCGTCGTCAGGCCCCGGGACCAGGCCGGTGTCCACGGCCCAGGCGCCCAGCGCGATGGTGCCGTGCCCGCACGCCGTCGAGAACCCGTCCTGGTGCCAGAAGAGCACGCCGAGGTGAGCGCCGTCGTCGTCCGGCGGGACGATGAAGCCCCCGTACATGTCCGCGTGTCCGCGCGGCTCGGAGCACAGGAGCTGCCGCAGCCCCTGGGCGTCCGCGCTCGCCAGGGCGCGGACCCGGCGGTCGGCCACCGAATCACCCGGCAGCGGCACCGGGGGCTCCGCGACGATCCGGAACGGCTCGCCGGCTGTGTGGTAGTCGGTGGTGGCGACGCTCGACGGGATCACGCCGCGAGCCTATCCATCTGCTGTGGTCATCTGGACGGGGTGCCCACGGGCCGGGGGAACGGCGTCGGGTCGAATACGGCGAAGCGCTCGCGGTACTCCGCGGCGCGGCCCGGCCACAGGAGCGTGAGGCGGCCCGAGCGCTCGTCCACGTACCAGGAGCGGCAGCCGCCGCGCAGCCACACGGTCCCGGCGGCGCGCTGGTCGATCTCGCGCGTATAGGCGGCCTCGGCCGCGGCCGATACCTCCAGCGGCGCGTCGTTCGCGTCCAGGTGGTCGAGCGCCCCGAGCACGTAGCCGATCTGCGCCTCGATCACCTCCAGCGCCGAATGATGGCCAAGTCCCGCGTTGGGCCCGTCCAGCACGAACAGGTTCGGGAATCCGTGCACCACCGTGGAGGCATGGCTGGTCATGCCGTCGGCCCAGTGCTCGGCGAGCGTCTGCGCCCCCCGGCCGGTCACGAGCTCGGCGAACGGTGGGCGGGTGGTCTCGAACCCCGTGGCCAGCACCAGCACGTCCACCTCGTACCGGGCGCCCGACGCCGCGACCAGCGCCGAGCCCTCTACCGCGACCGGCGCGCTCGGTTCAAGCGTGACGCCGGGCTGTTGCAGGGCCGGGTACCAGTCGTCGCTGAACAGCGCGCGCTTGCAGCCCACCGCGTAGTCCGGGGTGAGCAGCGCCCGCAGCTCCGGGTCCGGCACCTGGGCGCGCAGGTGGGCTTCGGCGCGTTCGCGGAGCGCGGCCTCCGCCGTCGTGCCTGCCAGCCGCGCCTCGAAGAGGCGGTCCGCCTCCTCCGCGAGCTCGTCCCGGCCGGGCCGGGCCTCGCCGGGCGCGTACGCCCGGTCGCCCCGCGGCAGCACCCAGGGCGGGGTGCGCTGCAATACGACGACGGACGCCGCCCGGCGGGCTAGCTCCGGCACCAGCTGTACGGCGCTCGCCCCCGTGCCGACCACGCCGACCCGTAGCCCGGCGGGCAGGTCCTGGTCCCACCGGGCCGAGTGGAACACCCGCCCGGGGAACGTGCCGAGCCCCGGGATCTCGGGCACCCGGGGCTCGCTGAGCCGGCCGACGGCGGTCACCAGGACCCGCGCGCTCAACGGCCCGCGCGACGTCGACAGGTGCCACGTGGCCTCGTCGTCGTCCCAGCGGGCACCAGTGAGCGAGGTGCCGAGGCGTAGATGCTGATCCACGCCCTCGGCCCGCGCTACGTCTTGCACGTACCGGTGGATCTCGGCGCCCGGCGCGAACACCCGCGACCAGGCGGGCTGCGGCAGGAACGAATAGGAGTACAGGGCGCTGGGGATGTCGCACGCGACGCCCGGGTAGACGTTGTCGCGCCAGGTGCCGCCGACGTCGTCCGCCCGCTCCAGGATCGCGAAGTCCGTGCGGCCGGCGCGCCGCAGGCGGGCGCCGAGGCCGACCCCGGCCAGCCCGGCGCCAACGACCGCGACGTCGACGTGGGCGGCCCCGTGCGGGTCCTGGTGCGCGGCCGTCACCCCACCTGCTCGTACGTGGTCGTGCGCTGCCGCACGGGCCGGTCCAGCTCCGCGGCGAGCCGCGTCACGTCCCCCACCGATAGCTCCCGCCCCTGCTCGGGTCCGGCGCCCGGGTCCAGGGCGCCGTCGAGCAGCACACCGCCCAGGTCATCCGCGCCGCCCGCGAGCACCAGCTGCGCCCCGCGCATCCCGAGCTTGGTCCATGCGGCCTGCACGTGGTCGATCCGGCCGGCGAGCATGAGGCGCGCCACCGCGTGCAGGGCGCGGCTCTCGCGCAGCGTCGCCACGCGGGCACCGGGCACCGGTACGGGCGACTCGGACGGCAGCCACGGCATGGGGATGAGCTCGGTGAACCCGCCCGTCTCGTCCTGGACGCGGGCCAGGGCGCGCAGGTGCCGCACCTGGTCACGGGCCGACTCGACGTGCCCATAGACGATGGTCGCGGTGGACCGCAGGCCCGCTGTGTGGGCCGCTGTGACCAGCTCGATCCAGCGTTCGGCGGGGATGTCGGAGCCGCCGGTGAGCAGTGCCCTGATCCGGTCGTCGAGGATGCGTGCCCCCGTGCCCGGCACCGTGTCGACGCCCGCCTCGTGGAGCGCCGTCAGCCAGTCCGCGAGGGGCAGACCGGCGCGCGCGGCGCCGTCGGCCAGCTCGGCGGGCCGGAACGCGTGCAGGTGCGAGACCCCGCCCGATTTCACCGCGCGGGCCAGGTCGAGGTATCCGTCCGCGCCCAGCGCGGCCGGCGGCATGCCCTGCGCGCACACCTCGGTGGCGCCGAGCGCGACGGCCTCAGCCGCCAGACCCGCAACCTGCTCGGGGGAGAGCCCCGGGGAAGCGTCGATGTTCCGGTTCACCGCGTACGACACGGCGTTCCCGACCCGCTCGCGGCGCACCTGGTCCGCGAGCGCGGCGAGCTCTTCAAGGTCGGCGCCGTCGGCCCCGAGCAGCTCCACCCAACCGGCATCGTCCACCCCGGCGGGGTCGCTCTCGGCGTCGGCGAGCAGCCCGGCCAGCCTGCCCGCTGGTGCTGGGTTCGGGGCCGCGCTCGGGAGCGAGGACGGGAACTCGCCCAGGAGGGCGTCGTGGCGGGCCAGGCCGTAGTCGTCAGCGAGGGCCAGGACGCGGTCGCGGAGGCGGTCGTCGAGCCACTCCGCGCCGGCGCGCGCCTCGCGCAGGTAGTGCGGGTGCGCAGTGAGGCGCTCGCGCAGCGTGTACCCGCCCTCGCTGGTGAGCCGGGCCAGGTCCTCGATGTGCGGCCAGGGGCGCTCGGGGTTCACATGGTCGGGGGTCAGCGGGCTGACGCCGCCCCAGTCGTCGATACCGGCGCGGACCAGGAGCTGCAGCTCGGCGGCGTCGGTCAGGTTGGGTGGCGCCTGCACACGCATCCCCGGGCCGAGCAGCACGCGGGTCACCGCGACGGCGGCGACGTACTCCTGGGTCTCCAGGTCGACGGCGCCCATCATCGCCGTAGCCGACTTCGCGCGGAAGTTCTGCACGATCACCTCTTGGATGTGCCCGTGCCGGGCCTGCACGTCGCGCAGCGCCAGGATCGAGTCCACCCGCTCGGCGTAGTTCTCGCCGATGCCGAGCAGCACGCCGGTGGTGAACGGGATGCGAGACCGGCCGGCGTCGTCGATCACGCGCAGCCGCAGGGCCGGGTCCTTGTCGGGGGAGCCGAAGTGCGCCTCGCCCTTCTCGGTCCACAGGCGCGACGACGTCGTCTCCAGCATCATGCCCATCGACGGGCCGACGGGCTTGAGCCGCTGTAGCTCCGCCCACGACATGACGCCCGGGTTGAGGTGGGGGAGCAGGCCCGTCTCGTCGAGGATCAGGCGGGCCATGTGGCCCACATAGTCGAGGGTCGAGGCGTAGCCGTGGTCGTCGAGCCACTGCCGGGCCACCGGCCAGCGGTTCTCCGGGCGGTCGCCGAGGGTGAGCAGGGCCTCCTTGCAGCCGAGCGCGGCGCCCTGCCGGGCGACCTCCAGGACGGCGTCGGCCTCCATGTACGGCGAGATGCCGGCCTTGGCGAGCTTGCCCGGCGACTGCACGAAGATGCAGTAGTGGCAGCGGTCCTGGCACAGGTGCGTCAGCGGGACGAACACCTTGCGGGAGTAAGTGATGACACCGGGGCGGCCGGCCTCCGTCAGGCCCTGGTCGCGCAGCGCGCCCGCGACGGCGAGGAGCCGGTCCAGGTCGGTGTCGCGGGCGTGGAGCAGCACCTCGGCGTCGGCCCGGTCCGGGGTTGTGCCGCCGCCTTGCTCCAGCCGGTCGAGGGCCGCTTCGAGGAGCTGGCGGTCCGGGGCCGGCGGCTGACCTGGCTGCTCAGCGTCGTGCGAAGGCAAACGCAGGGTCAGGGGAACTGTCATGGGCCCACCTCGGGTGCAGGAACGGGATCAGGATGGTCCGGAGGGGACGGGCCGACACTATGTCATCGGGCAGTGCCATCCGGCGGTGGATCACTTGCCCGACCCAACGTAAGACACCGCGAGATTCATCCACCGACGACGACCAGTTCTATGGTGTGGGAATCCCCCATTTCACCCAGCCATGCATCTTGCTAGCGTCGCCGGGACCGGCAGGCGGGGCAGCGTAGCCGCGACCTGCTTCGGCTTCGTCGACGAACTGAGGTGGTTTCACCATGGTCTCCCGCCGCGCACCGATCATCGCCGCTGTGGCTACAGCCGCGATGCTGGCCCTAGGAACGGCCGTTGTGCCCCTGCTGCCCGCCACTGCCGTCTCCACCGTCGCACCAGCCGACGACACTGGATCGACGACGCCGCAGTCCGCGGCCGCGCCGCAGGCCACCCCCGTCGCGGCGAACGGTCAGCTCCGCGTCTGCGGCGTCCGCCTGTGCAACCAGCAGGGCACGCAGATCCAGCTCCGCGGAATGAGCACGCACGGCACCCAGTGGTACTCCCAGTGTGTGACCAATGCCTCGCTCGACACCCTCGCGAACGACTGGGGCGCGGACGTCGTACGGATTTCCACCTACGTGCAGGAGGGTGGTTACGAGACCAACCCGCAACGGTTCACCGCCCTGGTGAACGAGTACATCGACAAGCTCACGGCGCGCGGTGTGTACGCCATCGTCGACTGGCACATGCTCGATCCCGGTGACCCGAACTTCAACCTGCAGCGCGCCAAGACGTTCTTCACCGCCATCGCCCAGCGGAACAACGGCAACAACAACATCATCTACGAGGTCGCCAACGAGCCCAACGGCGTGTCGTGGCAGACCATCAAGGGCTACCACGAGCAGATCATCCCGGTTATCCGCGCGCAGGACCCGGACGCCGTCATCCTCCTGGGTACTCGTGCCTGGTCCTCGCTGGGTGTCTCCGACGGCGCGAACGAGTCCGAGGTCGTGAACAACCCGGTCAACGCCTCGAACGTGATGTACACGTTCCACTTCTACGCGGCGTCGCACGGCCAGGAGTACCTGGACGCGCTCTCCCGCGCCGCGGACCGGATCCCCGTGTTCATCACGGAGTTCGGCACGCAGAACTACGCGGGGGAGGGCGCCAACGACTTCAACATGTCCCAGCGGTACCTCAACCTCGCGGCGTCGAAGAAGATCAGCTGGGTGAACTGGAACTTCTCCGACGACCACCGGTCCGGCGCGGTCCTCACCGAGGGGTCCTGCGCCAGCGGCTCCTTCGGGACCGGGAACCTCAAGGAGGCCGGCCGTTGGATCCGCGACCAGATCCGGGCCGGCGCGTAAGGCCCCCTCGGTGAGCGGGTGCCAGGTGGGTCGAACGCAGTTCAGCCCACCTGGCACCCCCGCCCCGGCGAGACGTGCGGGAGGATCAGCCGATGCGCATCATTCAGCTCCCCGTCCGAGAGATCTCGCGGTTCGGCAGCGACGGCGTCGACATGGACTTCCTTCCCCAGGTGCTCGACGCCGAGCGCACCACGGTCAACATCGCCCGCATCGTCGCGGGCGGCTCACTGGGGGAGCACCCGGCGACGTCGCTCCAGGTCTTCGCCGTGCTCGCAGGCGACGGACTGGTCACGTCTAGGGGCCTCGACGGCGACGCCGACGAACGCTGGCTGATCCTGCCCGGTCAGGCGGCGATCTGGGAGTCGGGCGAGATCCACGCGACGACGGCGACCACCGACCTCCTCGCTGCGATCGTCGAGACCAGCGGCGAGCTGCTCTACCGCGACCACGAGGTGCTGTTCGGCCCGCCGCTGGGCTGAGCAGCTGTACCTCTTTTTCGTTGCGTATCCGCAACGTTCGAGGTTGTTGCCGTACTTGAGGCGCCTTGGCACTCACCGGCCAGAAATTCGGCGCGCAGGCAGCCTCAGGCGTATCTAGTCTGGAGGTGCTGCGAGATGCGCGGCTACCCCGGGGAAGGCGTAACCCCGGCGATTTGGCTAGGCCAGTGATCGTTCCGGGGTTTTCAGAAGTAACTTTACGGAGGCTGGAGAACTTGTCAAGCGGACTGGTCCACGAGCTCGATAGGGCGTGGGACTACGAGGTGCTCCGTGATTTTGTCACCATCGAGCGGCTGCGCTCCTACCTGAGGGCAAGCGGCGGCGATCTTGCATGCGCGTTTCGCCTCTATGAGTGGAACCTTCGGGCTTCCGTCAGCGTGCTTGGGCTGACATCGATCGTCGAGGTCGTTGTGCGAAACGCACTGGACCGTGAGTTACGGACTTGGTCGGCTTCACGGTTCGGTGACGAGATCTGGTTCGATCATGTGCATCTTGACCGGCAAGGTGCCGACGCGCTGAAAACAGCTCGTGACCGTGCTACCCGGTCTGGCAGGGTCCCTGAGATTCATGGCAAGGTGATCGCCGAACTGCCGCTCGGCTTTTGGCGGTTTCTCGTTGAGTCCAGGTACCTGACCGCGTTGTGGACGCCCGCGCTCTACAAGGCTTTTCCGCACGGTGATGCCGATCTGCTCAGCCGGCAGCGCGCAGTGGCTCACCTCATGCGCAAGATGCAGTTCGTTCGCAACCGAGTGGCGCATCACGAGCCGATCCATCGGCGCGACTTGCTCGACGATTTCGCCGCCGCGTGCAGCCTGACGGCTTGGGTTTCGCCGCACACCAGCGCGTGGCTCCAATCGCTCTCGAAACTTCGTGAAGTGGTGGCGGCAAAGCCCTGAGAGACAGCCCAGCAGCCCACTACGCTCCACCCATGCCCCACACCGCTTACGTCATCGGCGCCGGACCCGCCGGCCTCGCCGCCGCGGCAGCACTGCAGGCCAAGGGCGTGGACGTCACGGTCCTCGAGAAGTCGGAGCACGTCGGTAACGCCTGGCGGCACCACTACGACCGCCTGCACCTGCACACCACGCGCGGCCTCTCGGGGTTGCCCGGCCTGCCGATCCCGCGCGAGTTCGGCCGCTGGGTCGCCCGGGACGACGTCGTCCGCTACCTCGAGGCGTATACGAAGCACCACGACCTGCGGATCGAGCACGGCGTCGAGGTCACGCGCCTCGACCGCGAGGGCCCCGCCGACGGCGAAGGCCGTGCGCACCGCACCTGGACGGTCACCACCACCGCAGGCCCACGCACGGCGGACGCCGTCGTCGTCGCCACCGGCTACAACCACACCCCGCACGTGCCCGACTGGCCGGGCGCGGACGGGTTCACCGGACAGATCGTGCACGCGAGCCACTACCGCAACCCGGCCCCCCACGCCGGCCAGGACGTTCTGGTCGTAGGCGTGGGCAACACCGGCGCCGAGATCGCCCAGGACCTCGCCGAGGGCGGCGCGGCGAGCGTCCGCCTCGCGGTCCGAACGCCGCCGCACATCGTGCGCCGCAACCAGGGCCCGTGGGCCGCGCAGTACACGGGCCTGCTGGTGCGGCACCTGCCGACCGCCCTGGTCGACGCGCTGAGCGTCCCCGTCCGCAGGGCCAGCTTTCCGGACGTGTCGCACCTCGGGCTGCCGATCCCCGCGGTGGGCCTGGCCAGCCGCGTTGCCCAGGGCGCCATCCCGGTGCAGGACATCGGCCTGGTCGCCGCCGTCGAGTCGGGTGCGATCCAGGTGGTCGCACCGATCGAGCGGTTCGACGGCGGCGAGGTGGTCCTGGCCGACGGCGCCCGGCTCGCCCCCGACGTCGTGCTCGCCGCCACCGGGTACCGCCGGGCGCTGGAACCGGTGCTTGGCCACCTGGGTGTGCTCGGCGAGCGCGGCAAGCCGATCGCGACCAACGGCCGCCCCGCCGCGCCCGGCCTCTACTTCACGGGCTTCACCAACCCGATCAGCGGCATGTTCCTGGAGATGGCGGCGGACGCCCGCCGCATCGCGCGCAACGCGGCGCGTTATTTCGATTCAGCGTAAATGCTTGACACTCCGACGTCGGGACGGAAACGTCCGGCGCATGAACCGCCGAACGACCGTCGCCGCAGTCACCACCGCCTTCGTGGCGCTGACGCTCGGCGCGTGCGCGCCGTCGTCCGACAGCCCGGAGCCAGGGGCAGCCCCCGGCGAGGGATGCGACGGCGAAGCCGTAGCCCTCGACGTCTGGTCCTGGCGCACCGAGGACGTCGACACGTACGAGCAGATCTTCGACGTCTTCGAGCAGGCCAACCCCTGCATCACGGTGAACTTCCAGGCCTACCTCAACACCGAGTACAACCAGGTGCTGCAGACCGGCATGACCGGCTCGGACGGGCCCGACATCGCCCAGGTGCGGTCCTACGGACAGCTCCAGCCGCTCGTCGACGGCGGCAACCTGGAACCGCTGGAGGACCTCGTCCCGGCGCTCGCCGACTTCGACGAGACGGCGCTCGACGGCGCTCGCGGCCGGGAGGACGGCGCGGTCTACGGCGTGCCGCTCGCCACCCAGACGATCCAGGTCTACTACAACACCGCGATCTTCGAGGAGCACGGCCTGGCGGAGCCCGAGACCTGGGACGACTTCATCGCCCTGAACGACGCGCTCCTGGAGCAGGACGTGACCCCGCTCGCGGTCGGCGCGCGCGACGGGTGGTTCGTGCCGACCGTGCACGACGCCCTGACCGCCGCCCAGTACGGCGGTGCCGACTTCCAGCAGGCCCTGCGTGACGGCGCCACCGACTTCACCGACCCGGCCTACGTCGACTCGCTCCAGACGCTCAAGGACCTCCAGCAATACATGCCCGACGACGTGACCGGCGTGCCGTACACGGACGCGCAGGTGCTGTTCACCTCCGAGCAGGCAGCGATGTTCGCCGGCGGCTCGTACGAGCAAGCGTTCTTCCAGGATGCCAACCCGGAGCTCGAGCTCGGGGTGTTCCAGGTGCCCCCGCCGCCCGGCTCGGCCCTGGACCACCCGGTCACCGCCGGGTACGCGGACGGCAACTGGGGCCTGTCGGCGACGACGGAGCACGTGGAGGAGTCCGAGACGCTGCTGAACTGGCTGGCCACGCCCGAGTTCGGGCAGCTCGTGGCCGACGAGCTCAAGCAGTTCTCGCCGATCCCCGGCGTCGAGTTCTCCGACCCGCTCCAGCAGGAGATGTGGGACCTGTACCAGGAGAACCCCGCGCCGTACCTGCTGCTCGTGGACTTCCGCTACGGCGACCCCGTGGGCACGGACCTGATGGGGGAGGCTGGGCAGCAGCTGTTCCTCGGCGACACCGACGCCGAGGGCGCCGCGCAGGTCATCCAGGACGGCCTGTCGGCCTGGTGGACGCCGGGCGAGTGAGCGGGCGTCGCACAGCGGCGCTGCCCACGCCCGTCGCACTGCTCTTCCTGCTGCCTGCCGCGGCGCTGTTCGCGATCTTTGTGCTCTACCCGATGGCGACAGCGCTGAGCTACTCGCTGTTCTCCTGGCGCGGCACCGCGCAGGACGCGTTCGTCGGGCTGGACAACTTCGTCGCACTGATCACCACCGAGCCGTACCGCAGCCAGCTGCCGCGCGCGTTCGGGCACAACGCGCTCCTGTTCGCCGGGGCGATGGTCGTGCAGAACTCGGTGGGCCTGCTGCTGGCGTACGTGCTGCACAAGCGGGAGCGGGCGCGGCGCCTGTTCCAGGTGCTCTACACGATGCCGTATCTCGTATCGCCGCTGGTCGTCGGCTACCTGTGGTCGTTGCTGCTCTCGCCGCTGTTCGGCCCGGTGAACGCCGTCCTGCGCGCCGTCGGCCTGGAGTCCGTTGCCCAGCCCTGGCTGGGCGACCCCGACACCGCCCTGTGGGTGGTGGTGCTGGTGACGGCGTGGCAGTGGGTCGGGTTCCCGCTCCTGGTCTACGGCGCCGCGCTCGGGTCGCTCGACCCCACGATGGAGGAGGCCGCGATGCTCGACGGCGCGAGCTCCCGGCAGCGGTTCTGGCACGTCACCCTGCCCATGCTGACGCCGGTGATCGGCACCGTGAGCGTGCTGACGTTCATCTTCTCCATGGAGGCGTTCCCGATCCCGTACGCGCTGGGCGGGTCCAACGGCAGCCCGACGGGCGCCACCGACGTCATGTCGCTCCTCTTCTACCGCACGGCGTTCGGCTCGGGAGCCTCGAACGCGATAGGCATCTCGTCCGCGATCGCGATAGTGCTGTTCCTCGTGATCGTCGGGGTGTCCGTGCTGTTCACACGGTGGTTCCGCCGCATGGAGCGGAGGCTGACGTGAGCCGGTCCGGTGGCCGGGGCCCGGTGGGCCGAACGGGAGTGAACGTGGTGCTGTGGGGCTACGCCGTCGTCGCGCTGCTGCCCCTGCTGATCATGGTGTGGAACTCGTTCCGGTCGGACCAGGAGCTCGTGGCCGAACCGCTCGGGCTGCCGGCCAGCCCGTCGTTCGACGCGTACCGCGAGGCCTGGGTCGAGGCGTCGTTCTCGACCTACTTCGTCAACTCGGTGCTGGTCACCACCGCCTCGGTGGCGCTGTCGACCGCCGTGTCGCTGCTGGCCGCGTACGCGCTGGCGCGGTCGCGCTCGCGGCTCATGGCGGTGATCGAGCAGGTGTTCGTGTCGGGCCTGATGATGCCCGTGTTCCTCATGATCGTGCCGATCTTCTACCTGCTGGACACGATCGGCCTCGCCTCGACCCGGACCGGCCTGATCCTGGTCTACTCGGCGGTCTCCATCCCGTTCTCGGTGTTCGTGCTGGCCACGTTCCTGCGCCAGCTGCCCGACGAGCTGGAGGACGCCGCCCGGATCGACGGCGCCGGACCGCTGCGCACGTTCTGGTCGGTGCTGCTGCCGCTCGTGCGGCCCGCGATCGCCACCGTGGTGGTCTTCCGGTTCGTGCCCATCTGGAATGACTTCTTCTACCCGCTGATCCTTGTGCGCGACCGCACGCAGTACACGCTGCCGGTCGGTCTGACGACCTTCTTCGGGGAGTATCAGACGTCGTGGTCGACCCTGTTCGCGGGGCTGGTCATCGCCACGCTGCCGCTGGTGGTCCTGTTCCTCGTGGCGACCAGGCAGATCGTCGCGGGGCTGACGGCGGGCATGGGGCGCTGACGGGAGAGGCCGCCGTCTTGCATTCGGCGCCCGTGGTCGTGGGGCGTACCATTGACGGGTTGCCCGTGCGCCTGCCGCACAGCGCCGTCAGCGAGGCTGTCGGCGAGCAGCGGCAACTGAGCTGAGCATCCCCGCGCCACCCCGGGACGTTGTACTCCGGCGTGCGCGCACCCCCGACATTCTGGAGACCATCGAAGTGAAGAGCGCCGTCGAGACCCTGGAGCCCACCAAGGTCAAGCTGACCGTCGAGGTGGACTACGACGAGCTCAAGCCGAGCATCGATCACGCCTACGAGCACATCGCGGAGCAGGTGAACGTCCCCGGCTTCCGCAAGGGCAAGGTGCCCCCACGCATCATCGAGCAGCGGGTCGGCTGGGGCGCAGTGATCGAGCACGCCGTGAACGACGGCCTCTCCGGCTTCTACCGTGACGCGCTCAGCGAGACGGACCTGCGTCCGCTCGCCCAGCCCGAGATCGACGTCACCGACGTCCCGGCGAAGGCCGGCGAGGGCACGCTGAAGTTCACGGCCGAGGTCGAGGTGCGGCCCGAGATCGAGCTCCCCGAGCTGTCCGACGTCGACCTGACGGTCGACTCGACGACCGTCACCGACGAGGACGTCGCCGAGCGCATGGACGCCCTGCGCGAGCGTTTCGGCACCCTGGTGGGCGTGGACCGCCCCGCCGTCGAGGGCGACTACATCGTCATCGACCTCAAGGCCGTCATCGGCGACGAGGAGGTCGACTCCGTGTCGGGCGTCTCGTACCAGATCGGCTCCGGCAACATGCTCGAGGGCCTCGACGAGGCGCTGACCGGCCTGTCCGCCGGCGAGACCACCACCTTCAAGGCCCCGCTCGCGGGCGGCGACCACGAGGGCAAGGACGCGGACGTCACCGTCACCGCGACGTCGGTCAAGCAGCGCGACCTGCCCGAGGTGGACGACGACTTCGCCCAGCTCGCCTCCGAGTTCGACACGCTCGAGGAGCTCAAGGACGACCTGAAGACCCAGGTCGCCGGCATCAAGACCTCCAACCAGGCCGTCACCGCGCGTGACGCCCTCATGGAGAAGCTCCTGGAGACCGTCGAGGTCCCCGTGCCGAACGGTGTGGTCGAGGCCGAGGTGCACCGTCACCTCGAGTCCGAGAGCCGCCTGGAGGACGACGAGCACCGCGCCGAGGTCACCGCCGACGCCACCAAGGCGATCAAGAACCAGATCCTGCTCGACACCCTCGCCGAGAAGCTCAAGGTGCAGGTCAGCCAGGGCGAGCTCGTCGAGTACCTGGTGAGCGCCTCGCAGCAGTACGGCATGGAGCCCAGCGAGTTCATCCAGTCGCTCGAGCAGGGCGGTCAGATCCCGGCCATGGTCGGCGAGGTCGCTCGCTCGAAGGCGCTCGCCGTCGCGCTGCGCCAGATCGAGGTCAAGGACTCCGACGGCAACGTCGTGGACCTGAGCGAGTTCATCGGTTCGGAAGAGGCCGACGAGGCCCAGGCCGCGCTCAGCGCGGCGGTGGCGCAGGCTCAGGAGGCCGCGGACGCCGAGGCTCCCGAGGCTGCCGAGCCGGAGGCGTCGGAGCCCGCCAAGGCCTGACGCACACCCGGCCCGAGAGGGCCGGAGCACGACGCCCGACGGCGGTCCGCACCCCCGTACGAGGGTGCGGACCGCCGTCCGCGTTCCCCCCGACTTCGCCGTGGGCAGCACCGATGCGCTGTAGGCGAAAACGGCGCCGGATCAGGAGTTCTGGCGGGCAGGGGCACGTTAGGGTCGAGCGACACTACGTCGTAGGACGTGGTCCAAGGACGAGAGTCAATACCGAGGAGATGGACGTGAACGATCTGCTGCGGATGGATGCTGGGCCGGTAGCTCGGGCGGAGGGTGCTGGCTTCGGTCTCAACGACTCCATCTACAACCGGCTGCTCAAGGAGCGCATCATCTGGCTGGGGTCGGAGGTGCGCGACGAGAACGCGAACGCCATCAGCGCGCAGATGATGCTTCTCGCGGCTGAGGACCCCGACAAGGACATCTGGCTGTACATCAACTCACCCGGCGGTTCCATCACGGCCGGCATGGCGATCTACGACACCATGCAGTTCATCAAGCCGGACGTGGCGACCGTGGCGATGGGGATGGCCGCCTCCATGGGGCAGTTCCTGCTGTCGTCGGGCACGAAGGGCAAGCGGTACATCACGCCGCACGCCCGCGTGCTGATGCACCAGCCGTCGGGCGGCATCGGCGGCACCGCGACCGACGTCCGGATCGGCGCGCAGCTCATCATGCACATGAAGAAGGTGCTCGCCGAGCTGACGTCCGAGCAGACCGGCCAGTCGATCGAGAAGATCATCAAGGACAACGACCGGGACAACTGGTTCACGGCCGCCGAGGCGCTGGAGTACGGCTTCGTCGACCACGTCGTCGAGAGCGCTGCGCTTGCCGGCGGCGGCGGCATGGCCAGCTGACCGCCCGGAAACTCATCAAGACCTGATCGACGAGGAGATCCATCGTGAGTCCTGAAGCCCAGTTCGTCGCAGCCGCAGAGCGCCTGGCCGGCGCACGTGCCCAGTCGGGCATGGGGCTGCCGTTTGCCACCGCTGGCGCCACGCCGTCCGCCCGTTACGTGCTTCCGCAGTTCGAGGAGCGCACCGCGTACGGCTTCAAGCGCCAGGACCCGTACACCAAGCTGTTCGAGGACCGCATCATCTTCCTGGGTGTCCAGGTCGACGACGCGTCCGCGGACGACGTCATGGCCCAGCTGCTGGTCCTGGAGACCCAGGACCCGGACCGCGACGTGGTGCTGTACATCAACTCGCCGGGTGGCTCGTTCACGGCCATGACGGCGCTGTACGACACCATGCAGTTCATCAAGCCGCAGATCCAGACCGTGTGCCTGGGTCAGGCGGCCTCGGCCGCCGCGGTCCTGCTGGCCGCGGGTCAGCCGGGCAAGCGTCTCGCGCTGCCGAACTCGCGCGTGCTGATCCACCAGCCCGCGATGGAGGGTGGCGGCTACGCGCAGGCCTCGGACATCGAGATCCACGCGAACGAGCTCATCCGCATGCGCGAGTGGCTCGAGCTGACGCTGGCGACGCACAGCGGCAAGACGCAGGAGGAAGTGCGCAACGACATCGAGCGCGACAAGATCCTCACCGCCGCTCAGGCCAAGGAGTACGGCCTGGTCGACGAGGTGCTCCAGTCGCGCAAGCCGGTAGTGGTCGTTACCAACTGACCACAGCGGTCGATCCCGTTGATGCCGGTTTCGACGCCGGGGCCGCACCACTAATACTGGTGGACGGCGAGCCCCGGCGTCGGGCATTGTGGGACGCGCCGTACAGATCATGACAAAATTGTCATGATGTGGTGAAAATCGCCTCGGCGACCCGCCGGGTTGTCGGGCTGACAAGCAGCCACCGGTGGTGTGGAATGGGTCTGATACCGCTCGACGTTGCGGATCTGCTGGGTCAGCCGGCCTGTGCGGGACTCCGTGAGGGTGCACAAGGCGAGGAGACAGGTAGTGGTGCGAATCGGTGACGGCGCGGAACTGCTCAAGTGCAACTTCTGCGGCAAGTCGCAGAAGCAGGTGAAGAAGTTGATCGCCGGGCCGGGCGTGTACATCTGCGACGAGTGCATCGAGCTGTGCAACGAGATCATCGAGGAAGAACTCGGTGAGGCTGCGGAGCTCGGCCTGACCGAGCTGCCCAAACCACGCGAGATCTTCGACTTCCTCGAGCAGTACATCATCGGCCAGGACCCCGCCAAGCGCGCCCTGGCCGTTGCTGTCTACAACCATTACAAGCGGATCCAGGCGGGCAAGGCCGGCCGGTCGATCAGCCCCGACGAGCCGGATCCCGTAGAGATCGCCAAGTCGAACATCCTGCTCATCGGCCCTACGGGCACGGGCAAGACCTACCTGGCGCAGACGCTGGCGAAGATGCTCAACGTGCCGTTCGCCATCGCGGACGCGACGGCCCTCACTGAGGCCGGGTATGTGGGCGAGGACGTCGAGAACATCCTGCTCAAGCTCATCCAGGCTGCGGACTACGACGTCAAGAAGGCCGAGACGGGCATCATCTACATCGACGAGGTCGACAAGGTGGCCCGCAAGGCGGAGAACCCGTCGATCACGCGCGACGTGTCCGGCGAGGGGGTGCAGCAGGCGCTCCTGAAGATCATCGAGGGCACCACCGCCTCGGTCCCGCCGCAGGGCGGGCGCAAGCACCCGCACCAGGAGTTCATCCAGATCGACACGACGAACGTGCTGTTCATCGTGGCCGGCGCGTTCGCCGGGCTGGACGACATAGTGGCCGCCCGGTCCCGCAAGCGCGGCATCGGCTTCAGCGCCCCCATGGAGTCGATAGCGCTCGACGAGGACCTGTTCGCCGAGGTCCGGCCCGAGGACCTGCAGAAGTACGGGCTGATCCCCGAGTTCATCGGCCGGCTGCCCGTCATCGCCTCCGTCTCGCCGCTCGACCGCGACGCGCTGGTGCGGATCCTCACCGAGCCGAAGAACGCGCTCGTGAAGCAGTACCAGCGCATGTTCCAGATCGACGGTGTGGAGCTCGAGTTCGACGAGCCCGCCGTCGGCGCCATCGCGGAGCAGGCCCTCCTGCGGGGCACCGGGGCGCGTGGCCTGCGGGCCATCATGGAAGAGGTGCTCCAGCAGGTCATGTTCGACGTGCCGAGCCGTGACGATGTCGAGCGTGTGCTCATTACACGCGACGTGGTGCTCGACAACGTGAACCCGACGGTGGTGCCGCGCAAGAGCCCGGTCCGAGGACGTCAGCCGCGCGAGAAGAGCGCCTAGTCCCGGCACGCCGAATTAGAGCGCCTGTCCGGTTCTCCCGTGATCACCACGGGAGAACCGGACAGGCGCTCTAATTCGGCGTACCTATCGGGGCGGCGTTGGCCCGGGTCAGTGGGTTGCGGCCGGGTGGGTGTGCGGCGCCGGGGCGTACAGCGCGTCGATCGTTTCCGCGAAGTCCGCGATCACCTTGGCGCGCTTCACCTTGCTCGACGGCGTGAGGTAGCCGTTCTCCTCGGTGAAGTCGATGTCCAGGACCAGGATCTTGCGGATCGACTCGGCCTTGGAGACCGCCTCGTTCGCCTGGGCGACCACCTTGTCGAGCTCGGCCAGCACCCGCGCGTTCACGCGCGCCTCGTCCACCGACAGCTTCGGCAGGCCGTTCGCGGCGCACCAGCCGGGCAGCATCTCGGCGTCGAGCGTGACGAGCGCGCCGATGAAGGGGCGCTGGTCGCCGACGACCACTACCTGGCTCACTATCGAGTGGGCGCGCATACGGTCCTCGAGCACGGCCGGGGCGACGTTCTTGCCGCCGGCGGTCACGATGATCTCCTTCTTGCGCCCCGTGATGTGCAGGTGGCCGTGCTCGTCGACGTGCCCGAGGTCGCCGGTCCGGAACCAGCCGTCGACGAAGGCCGCCGCGGTCAGCTTCGGCTCGTTGCGGTACCCCCGGAAGATGTGCGGCCCGCGGAGCAGCACCTCGCCGTCGTCCGCTATGTCGACGTCGGTGCCGAAGAACGGCGGGCCGACGGACCCGACCACCGTCTGGTTCGGCAGGTTGACCGACGTCGGCGCCGTGGTCTCCGTGAGGCCGTAGCCCTCCAGGATGGTGACGCACGAGCCGCGGAAGAAGTGGCCGAGCCGGTCGCCGAGCGGCGCCCCGCCGGACACGGCCCACTTGAGCTGGCCGCCCATGGTGGCCTTGAGCTTGCTGAAGACGAGCCTGTCGGCGACGGCGTGCTTGGCCTTGAGCGCACCGCCCGGGCCTGACGGCGTGTCCAGGGCCCGCGAGTACTCCTCCGCGACCCGCGCGGACCAGGCGAAGATCTTGGCCTTGAGACCCGAGGACGCCTTCGCCTCGGCGCTGTTGTAGACCTTCTCGAACACGCGCGGCACGGCCAGGAGGTAGGTCGGGTGGAACGAGCCCAGGTCGGCGACGAGGTTCTTGACGTCCGGCGCGTGGCCCAGCACCGCCTGTCCGGCGATGGTCGCGACCTCGACGAAGCGGGCGAACACGTGCGCCAGCGGCAGGAACAGGAGCGTGCGGGCGTTCTCGGCGTGCAGCAGCTCGGGGATACCGGCGGAGGCGTTGATCGTCAGGTGCGTGAAGTTGCCGTGCGTGAGCTCGACACCCTTGGGGCGGCCCGTGGAGCCGGAGGTGTAGATGATCGTCGCCAGGTCGGGGCCGCGGACGGCGTCGCGACGCTGCGCCACGATGCCGGCGGAGAGGTTGGTGCCCGCCGTGCGCAGGTCGAGCACGGCGCCGTCGTCGATCACGAGGATGTCCTCGAGGCCGGGCAGGTTCGGGCGCACCCGGCCGATCGTGTCGGCGTGCGCACGGGACTCGACGACGACGAGCCGGGCATCGGCGTCGGACAGGATCCACTGGACCTGCTCGGCCGACGACGTCTCGTAGACCGGCACCGCCACCGCGCCGGCGGCCCAGATCGCGAAGTCGATCAGCGTCCACTCGTACCGGGTGCGGGACATGATCGCCACGCGGTCGCCGACCTGGATGCCACGGGCCGCGAGGCCGCGGGCGACAGCAAGGACCTCGTCCTCGAACTGGCTCGCCGACACCTTGATCCACGGGCCGTCGGGGGTGTCACGCCGCTCGATCAGAGCCTCGTTCCCGGACCGGGCCACCCGGTCCGCGAGGATCGTGTTGATGCTGGTGCCCTCTGGCACCTTCACCAAGGCCGGCGACGTGACGAGTGTCATCTGCTGCTCTCCATTGAAGTCTCGTGAAGTCTTGAAGGGGCTAAGCGATAGTTCCGGGCCTTCACCAAGTTGCGTGCCTGCTCGGCAGACTGTAGCCGATCCGTGTCGCCGGTCGGAACAGCCTTCGTCGGTAGTGTCCCCGGACGGTTAGCCTTTTCCTGTGTCCGACAACGAACCGACCAGCGCCCCCGTGCCGTCCGAGATCATCCAGATCCGCGGGAGCATCGACAACATCGACGCCGCGCTGGTCCATCTGCTCGCCGAACGGTTCAAGATGACGCGGCGGGTCGGGGAGCTCAAGGCCGTGGGGGGACTGCCCCCGGCGGACCCGGCGCGCGAGCAGCAGCAGATCCTGCGCCTCACGAGCATCGCGGAGGAGTCGGGGCTCGACCCCGCGTTCGCCGAGCAGTTCCGGCAGTTCATCGTGAGCGAAGTGATCCGGCACCACGAGCTCATCGCCGCGCTGCACAACGGCGACGACCTGCCTGAGGTCGACACCTACGCTTGAAGAGAATGACTCCTTCTTGACGCGCCTTTGCTCTTCTAGGGGGATTGCCCGACGTCGACTGGGGATATTTGGTGCGCAGGTCACAACTAATTCCGGCATGGGGGTGGCGCGCGCCCGCGATCCGTCGTTTCCTGGGAGGGAACGCCGGGGCGTGGTAATGCGGTAGGGCATCATCTCGACCTCGGCGGGAGATGCGGAGGTTCGTATGAAGATCGACTGGCTCAAGCCCCTCCTCGGCCACACCGGCCCCTTTGTGACACTGCACCTGGACGCGACGCCGTCCGAGCAGGCAGCCGAACGTGATGTTGAGGGTCGCTGGAACTCGGCACGCAAGGCCCTGGGGCAGCAGGGCGCCCCGGCCGCCGTCCTGGATGCGATCGAAGAGGTGGTCCTGCGGCCCACGAGGGTCCCGGGCCCGCACGGCCGGGTGGTCATCGCCGACCAGTCGGGTGTGCTGGTGGACCGCGTGGTGAGCAGCCCGCCGAGCGCCACGACGAGCTCGTGGGCGGCCGTACCCGCGCTGCTGCAGGCCGCGCTCGCCGCGGACGAGTCCGTGGAGCTGCTCAAGGTGGCCGTCGACCGGCAGGGGGCGGACTTCGTCCGTGCTGGCGCGGCCGGCAAGGTGCACAGCACGTTCCAGGGGCCGCACGACGAGATCGAGAAGTCCGGGTCCAACGGCGTCAAGCGCGCGCGTATCGAGTCTCGCGCCGAGGACTCGTGGGACCGCAACGCGGACGCCGTCGCGGCCGAGATCGAGCGCCTCGTGGGGGAGACCAGGGCAGAGCTGGTGCTGCTCACGGGGGACAAGCGGGCGTTGGCGCTGGTGCGCGGCGCGCTGGACTCGGCCACCGCGGAGAAGACGATCGAGGTGTCGGGCGGCGGTCGCGGCTCCGGCGTGCACGAGGGTGCGTTCGCCGAGCGGGTCGGTGAGGCGCTCGACTCCTACCGGGAGCGGCGGCGAGAGCGGGTCCTGGCGGAGCTGCGGCGTGAGCTGGGCCGGGAGGGGAACGCCGTGACGTCGGTCGACGACGTCGTAGCGGTGCTCGCCCGCGGCCAGGTCAAGGAGCTTGTGCTGGCCGAGGAGTACGGCACCGGCAACGCGCCCATGAACGGTCGCAAGCTCTGGATCGGCCCGGACCCGATCCACATCGCGGCGTACCGGTCCGACCTCGAGGCCCTGGGCGTCACGGAGCGGCTGGAGGAGCTGCCGGCCAGCGTCGCGTTGGTACGTGCGGCGGTGGGGCAGGACGCCGGCTTGACGTTCGCGCCCGAGGGTTCGGCCGACCTGATGGACGGCGTCGCCGCGACGCTGCGCTGGCGTGACGACGGCACACCCACCGAAGCGCTGGCGAGCATGTCGGGTGACGACCGGCGGCTGCACTGACCACCGTCCCGTTCCAGACATAAAGGGCGGGTGAACTTCGGGCTGTGGGAGCCCCATAAAGGCCCCCAGAACGGGCGCCAATCGGGCTGGAATTTCCGATTTTCCGCGTTTGAGAAAATGTTGCACGAGAATGTGTCCGTTTTGCCCATACACAGGGAAACGCATTATCGGTACGGTCCTGGGCCATGGGGATGATTCATTGTGAGTACGCGCGGCTCGCCGCGGACGACTTCGACAAGGCACGAACAGATCTGACCTGGGCGCTGGAGCACATCGACGAGCTCGCCGGGGAGTGGGTCCAGATGGACCTTCCGGCGCAGGAGGCGAGGTACTTCAGCATCGGCACCGTGTGGGGCCCGCTCCACACGGCGCTGCTGGTCCACGGCAAGATGCCCGTGGACCCGGTGCAGGGTGGTGCCGCACTGGGCTCCACCGACGGCATCAAGCCGGTGCGCTACCTGGGTCCCGAGGATGTGGAGAAGGCTGCCGCTTTCCTGGGCGGCACGTCGTTCGACGCGTTGGCGCCGCTGGCCGACGCCGCACTCGTCTGCGACGAGGATGTCTGCCCGAACCCGGACGAGCACGTCGCGGAGGTCGACGCCGCACGCCTTGCGGAGGCGTACGGCGAGCTCGCAGCGTTCTACGGCGCTGCCGCCAAGGCGGGCGACGCCGTGGTCCTGATGCTCAACTGATTCAAGCAGTGTCTCGCCGACCTCGGTCGGTTGCTCGGCAGGCTGCACGACTTCGGTCGGTTGCGATGAGATCGGTCAATCAAACGACCGATCTCGTAGCAACCGACCGAAGTCGCGGAAGGGCGCCGAGCAACCGACCGAAGTCGTCTGGCCTGTAGGGTCAGCCCTTGTTGCGCGGCGGGGCCTCGCCCAGCTCGCTCGACGTCACGACGATGCCGCCCTGGACCGCCTGGTCACCCTGGCCCTCCGCGGCGGGCGCGAGGTCGAGCGTCCCGGTCACGCGGCCCGCGGCCTTGATGTCCTCCACAGCCGTCTCGACGGCGGTGAGCGAACTGGCCGGGACGGCCAGCGAGGCCGCCAGGATCGGCGTACGCATCGACGCCTTCGCCTCGGACTTCACCTTGCGCAGCACAGCCAGGGCGTGACCCGCAGCTGCGAGGTCGGCCGGGTCGGCGTCGCCGGCGGCCGCACGCAGCGGGTCCGCGACGGGCCAGGGCGCGCGGTGCACCGAGCCCTCGCGCCACCAGGACCAGACCTCTTCCGTGGCGAACGGGAGGTAGGGCGCCAGGAGCCGCAGCATGGTGTCGAGCGCGATCGCCAGCGTGGTGCGGGCCGACGTCGTCTCCGGGGAGAGATTCGCCGAGTCTGCACCCGCGCCGTAGGCGCGGTCCTTGACGAGCTCGAGGTAGTCGTCGCAGAACGTCCAGAAGAACGTCTCGGTCAGCTCGAGCGCGCGGGTGTGGTCGTAGGTGTCGAGCGCGGCCGTGGCCTGCTCGACGACACCCGCCAGCCCCGCGAGCATCGAGCGGTCCAGGGCGACCGTGACGGCCGCCGGGTCGAGCGCGATCTCGCTGCCCGCCTCACCGCCGAACGCCAGCGCGAACTTCGAGGCGTTGAGGACCTTGATCGCCAGGCGGCGACCGATCTTCATCTGGCCCACCTCGAACGCCGCGTCCGTGCCCAGGCGAGCGGACGCAGCCCAGTAGCGCACCGCGTCGGAGCCGTGCTCGACCAGCAGGTCCATCGGCGTGACGACGTTGCCCTTGGACTTCGACATCTTCTTGCGGTCCGGGTCGAGGATCCAGCCGCTGATCGTCGCGTTCTTCCAGGGCAGCACCCGGTTCTCCAGGTGCGAGCGCACCACGCTGGAGAACAGCCACGTCCGGATGATGTCCTGTCCCTGGGGGCGCAGGTCCATCGGGTAGACGCGGTCGAAGAGGTCCTGGTCCCGCTCCCAGCCGCCCACGATCTGCGGGGTCAGGGACGAGGTGGCCCAGGTGTCCATGACGTCGGCATCGCCCACGAACCCGCCGGCCTGGCCGCGCTGGTCCTCCGTGTACCCGACGGGCGCCTGCGAGGTCGGGTCGATCGGCAGCGAGTCCTCGGCCGGCACGATCGGGTGGTCGTAGTCGACCTCGCCGTTCGCGTCGATCGAGTACCACAGCGGGATCGCGACACCGAAGAACCGCTGGCGGCTGACCAGCCAGTCGCCGTTGAGGCCGTTGACCCAGTTCTCGTACCGCACCCGCATGAAGTCGGGGTGGAAGTCGAGCTCCTTGCCCCGGCCCAGCAGCTCCTCGCGCAGCGTCGCGTCCCGCCCGCCGTTGCGGATGTACCACTGGCGCGAGGTCACGATCTCGAGCGGCTTGTCGCCCTTCTCGAAGAAGTTGGCCTTGCGCTGCGTGGCCACCGGCTCGGTCGGCATGTCGCCCGTCGCGGTGAGCGCGTCGACGATCGCCTTCCGGGCGCTGAAGGTGGTCTTGCCCGCGACCTCGGCCTCGAACAGCTCGGCCCCCGGACCGCCCGCGAGCCACTCCGGCACCTCTCGCGTGATGCGGCCGTCGCGGTTGATGATCGAGCGGGTCGGCAGCTGCAGCTCGCGCCACCACTGCACGTCGGTGAGGTCGCCGAAGGTGCAGCACATCGCGATGCCCGCGCCCTTGTCCGGCTCGGCCAGGTGGTGCGCGAGCACGGGGACCTCGACGCCGAACAGCGGGGAGGTCACGGTGGTGCCGAACAGGTGCTGGTAACGCTCGTCGTCGGGGTGCGCGATGAGCGAGACCACAGCGGGGATCAGCTCCGGCCGGGTGGTCTCGATGTAGATGGGCGCACCGTCGGCCTGGTGGAAGGCGACCCGGTGGAAGTGGCCCGGGTAGTCCCGCGCCTCGAGCTCGGCCTGGGCGACGGCGGTCTGGAACGTGACGTCCCACAGACCCGGTGCCTCGGCCTGGTAGGCCTCGCCGCGCTGCAGGTTGCGCACGAACGCGCGCTGCGCGGTGGCGCGCGAGACGTCCCCGATGGTCTGGTACGTCTGGGCCCAGTCCACCGAGATACCGAGGCGACGCCACAGCTCCTCGAACTGCTTCTCGTCCTCGGCCGTCAGGCGCTCGCACAGCTCGACGAAGTTGCGGCGGCTGATCGGGACCTGGTCGGCTGCCTTGACGTTCTTGTCCGTGCCCTCGAACGGCGGGGTGAACCCCGGGTCGTAGGGCAGCGACAGGTCGACGCGCACGCCGTAGTAGTTCTGGACGCGGCGCTCGGTCGGCAGGCCGTTGTCGTCCCAGCCCATGGGGTAGAAGACCTCGAGGCCGCGCATGCGCTTGAAGCGCGCCACGATGTCGGTGTGCGTGTAGCTGAACACGTGCCCCACGTGCAGGGACCCCGAAGCCGTGGGCGGCGGGGTGTCGATCGAGTAGATCTCGGCACGGGTCTTGGTGCGGTCGAAGGCGAAGGTCTGCTCGGCGGTCCAGCGCTCGTCGAACTTGGCTTCCAGCCCGTCCGTGCTGACCTTGTCCGGTACCTCCTTGACCACCGCGCGTACGACGTCGGCGCCGGCTACCGAGGCAGCGGGCGAGTCGAGGGCGGGTGTGGTCGTGGCCGGGTCCGTCGGCCCGGTGGAGGCAGGAATGCTCATGCGCACCAGTGTCCCAGATTCGAGCAAGCCGAATGCACCTTGTCCACAGGTACCGGGCACCCTGCTGGGCTCGCCCGGCAGGGTGTCAGAGGCCCCGCGTAGCGTTGTTCTCGTGACCCCTTACCGCGAGCTCGCACCGCCGACCGGCCTGCTGCCGGTCGTGGCGTGCCTGTGGGAGCACGAGGCGCCGCCCGGCCACGAGCAGCGGATCATCCCCGACGGCTGCGTGGACCTGGTCTGGCTCGACGGCGAGCTGGTGGTCGTCGGCGCCGACACAGGCCCGGTCGTCGCGCAGGCTGACGCCGCGCGGCCGGTGACCCGCACCAGCGGAATCCGGCTGCGGCCCGGTGCGGCGGGCGCCGTCCTGGGCATCCCGGCGTCGGAGGTACGCGACCTGCGGGTGCCGCTGGCGGAGGTGTGGCCCGACGTCGGCCCTGCGCTCGCCGAAACGCTCGGTGCGGCGGATCCGGCCCGGCGGCTGGACGTGCTTGCCCGCACCGTGCTGCAGCGCAAGGCGGAGCGCGACGGGCTGGTCGCGGCGGCCGCCCGGCGGCTCGGCGTGCCCGGGTCGCGGATCTCCGGCGTCGCGCAGGAGCTGGGCGTGAGCGAGCGGCACCTGCACCGCCGCACCGTGGACGCCGTCGGCTACGGGCCCAAGATGCTCGGCCGCGTGGCCCGGCTGCGGCGGCTGATCGCCCTGTCCTCGCCCACGTCCCTGGCGGAGCGAGCGACCGCGGCGGGCTACGCGAGCCAGGCGCACATGTCCGACGAGGTGCGTCGCCTGACCGGCCTCACACCCGTCCGATTCCTGGAAGACGCCGCCCTCACGGCGGCCTAGCGTCAATGCCATGAGCACAACTACCCGCATCAACATCGAGGCCGCCAAGCGGTTCATCTACGACGACGCCCGCCTCCTGGAGCGGCACCGCCTGGCGGCGCTGTTCGACGACGCACCGGCCGGACGGGTCCTGGACGCTCTACGTCCTTACCGGAACGACGACGGCGGATGGGGCCACGCCCTGGAGCCCGACCTGCGCGGGCCCGACAGCCAGGTGTCCGGCGCGCTGTCCGCGCTCGAGGTGCTGGCCGAGCTGGGCGCCGCCGCCGACCCGGCGGTGACATCCCTGGCCACCGAGACCGCCGACTGGCTGGCCTCCGTCGCGTTGCCCGACGGGCGGGTGCCGCACGTGCTGCCGACCGCCGTCGACTACCCGGCCGCGCCGTGGATGGTGCCGAGCGAGGACGGGATGCTGACGTTCGCGGTAGCCGCCCACCTGTGGAAGCTCGGCGTGGAGCACCCCTTCCTCGATGCGGCGACCCAGTGGTGCTGGGGACAGCTGGAGGAGAACACGCTGGCCGGCGGGACCGCGATGGGCGGCTACACGGTGCACTTCGCTCTCCACTTCCTCGACGCGGTACCCGAGCCGGGCCGCGCGGCCGCCGCCGTCGAACTGCTGCGGCCGGCCCTGCGCGAGGACGGGACGATCCCCCTCGGCGGCGGGATCGAGGACGAGAAGCTCACCCCGCTCCTGCTGTCCCCGACACCCGGCACACCTAGCCGGGCGCTGTTCACGGACGCCCAGATCTCGGCGGAGCTGGACCGGCTGGAGCAGGAGCAGCTGGAGGACGGCGGCTGGGACTTCGACTTCGCGCACTGGTCGCCCGGGCAGACCGTGGAGTGGCGCGGCATCGTCACCCTCGGCGCGCTGGAGACGCTTCGGCAGCACGGCCGGCTCTGAACGGTTGTCAGTGGACCTGCCTGCTGCGGTCAGGACTTGAGGAAGTCCCGGATGGCCGTGACCACGGTGGGCCGGGTCTTAGGCTGGTCCGCGTGGTGACCATCGGTTATGCCGCGATGCTCGAACAGTTCGCGCCCCGCGAGGCGGTGGAGCTGGCGGCGCTCGCGGAGACGCACGGCTTCTCCGGCGTCATGGCCGCAGACCACTTCCAGCCCTGGACCCCGCAGCAGGGTCAGGCCGGCTTCGTGTGGAACGTGCTGGCGGCCGCCGCGGAGCACACGTCGGGCGACCTGGGTCCGGTGACGGCGCCGACGTTCCGCTGGCACCCCGCGGTGGTGGCTCAGGCGTCCGCGACCCTCGCGGCGATGAACCCGGGCCGGCACTGGCTCGGCGTCGGGTCGGGGGAGGCGCTCAACGAGCACGTGGTGGGCGGCTACTGGCCCGAGGCGGCCGAGCGGATCAACCGCATGTTCGAGGCGGTGGAGATCATCAAGAAGCTCTTCGCCGGGTCCCTGGCCGGGCGGGACGTCAAGCACACCGGCACGTACTTCAGGCTGGAGTCGACGCGGCTGTGGACCATGCCGGAGGCCGCGCCCGAGATCCTGGTCGCGACGGCGGGTCCCGTCACCGCCCGCCGCGCCGGGCGGACGGCGGACGGGCTGATCACCCAGGCCGCGCCCCT
The DNA here is from genome assembly GCF_041081105.1 of Promicromonospora sp. Populi. Lineage (NCBI taxonomy): Bacteria > Bacillati > Actinomycetota > Actinomycetes > Micrococcales > Promicromonosporaceae > Promicromonospora > Promicromonospora sp. Populi. The sequence goes on from NZ_CP163528.1 coordinate 66,477, forward strand.
GGATCGGATGTCGTCCCTGCTCACCAGGTTCGCCGACGGCGCCCGCGAGTCCGGCCGCGACCCGGGCCGGATGCCGAAGGCGCTCCAGCTGCACCTCTCCTGGGCGCCCACCCACGACGAGGCCGTGGCGAACGCCCTCACGGAGTGGCCGGTCGGCGGCATGCGGTTCCCGCGGTCCGACATCCGCTCGCCGCACGACTTCGCGCAGCTGGCCCGGATGGTGCGCCCCGAGGACTTCGAGGGGCGTGTGCTGATCTCCGCCGACCCGGACGAGCATCGCGCGTCGATCCAGAGGTACGTCGACCTCGGGTTCGACCGCATCTACCTGCACAACGTTGGCCGCAACCAGCGCGAGTGGATCGAGACGTTTGGCCGCGAGGTGCTCCCGAAGCTGGTGCGGTGAGCGGACTCATAGCCTTGGCACCCCGCCGTGGTGTGAGGATGGTCCCGTGGAACGACTCAGCGTCTGGGCCCCTGACGGGCTGCCCGAGATCACTCCCGGCGACGACCTCGGCGAGCTGATCGCCGACCTCCTGGCGGGACTTGAGGAGCAGGATCAACCGCGCGACGGCGACGTCGTCGTCGTGACCTCGAAGATCGTCTCCAAGGCGGAAGGCCGGGTGGTCGCCGCCGACGACCGGGAGCAGGCCATCACCGACGAGACCGTCCGGATCGTCGCTCAGCGTGAGCGCCCCGGCCTGCCACCGCTGCGGATCGTCGAGAACAAGCTCGGGCTCGTCATGGCGGCGGCCGGTGTGGACGCGAGCAACACACCCGAGGGCACCGTCCTGCTGCTGCCCGTCGACCCGGACGTCTCGGCCCGCACCATCCGCACCGCGCTCACCCAGCGCCTGGGCCTGCGACGGATCGGCGTCGTCGTCACCGACACGGCGGGCCGGCCGTGGCGCGACGCCCTGGTCGATATAGCGATCGGCGCCGCCGGGATCACGCCAACGGACGACCTGCGCGGCAGCACCGACGCCCACGGGCGGCCGCTGAGCGTGACCGTCACCGCCGTCGTCGACGAGATCGCCGCCGCGTCCGAGCTGGTGCGGGGCAAGTCGAGCGGGCGCGCCGTCGCCGTCGTGCGGGGCATGGGCCGTTTTGTCACGGACGACGACGGCCCGGGCGCCCGCGTCCTCGTGCGCGGCAGCGCCGACGACCTGTTCCGCGAGGGTTCGGCCGAGGCGTACGCCCGCGGCCTGGCCGACGGCGCGGCTGACAGGCGCTGACGGACTACGCCCCTGACTCGACGTACTCGGTATGGCGAGTCAGGGGCGTGGTCCGGGCGGTCAGAGGGACGGGCGGCGGGTCGTGATCTTGACGATCGGCGAGGCGCCGTTCGTCTCCTCCGGGGTCACGGTCACGGACCAGTCCGGCTCGGGTTCGTTGTCCGCGCCGTTGCCCACGCTGGTGTCCGACGCCGCCGCCTCCACCTGGGCGGGCGCCGGAGGCGGAGGCGGCGGGGGAGGCGGCACCGCGGGCAGCCCGCGGGTCGGAGTAGCGGTGCTGGTATCCGCGGCTGGGGTCGCCGGAGTCACCGAAACAACCGGCGTTGCCGGAGGAGCGGACGTCACCGGTGCGGCCTGGGGAGCCGGTGCAGTCGGCACCACTGGGGTGTCCGACGTCGGCGGGCTGGCCGGCGCAACTGGAGCGGCCGGAGCCGGAACCGACGGCGCGGGTGGAGCCGTCCGCACCACCGGAGCCGGAGCCGGAGCCGGGGTCGCGGCCGGCTTCCCCGCCCCGCCCCGGGTAGCCGAAGGGACCGGCTCGACCGCGGTCAGCGGGGACTCCAGCAGCACCACGTCGACGCGCGACTCGCGCATCTCCTTGCAGGTCGCCAGGCCGATGCCGCCCACGTAGTCCTCAAGGGTCTGCAGGAGCTTGAGCGGCGTCGCCAGGATCATGTGGAACCCGAACGCCGCGAACGTGTCCATGGCGGTGCGGGTGAACGCGGTATCGGCCTTGTCGAAGGCCTCGTCCAGGAGGATCGAGCCGTAGGCCGGCGCGGCGGAGTCGGAAGCGCCGGCCAGCTGGTACCGCAGGGCCGCGGCCAGGCAGAACACGACGAGCTTCTGGCGCTGGCCGCCGGAGAGCCCGGCGGAGGAGTCGTGCACGGCCAGCGCGATGCCACCGGCGGTGACCTCGACGCCCGTGAAGTGCACGTGTCGCCGGGTGTCCAGGCACAGCGCGCGCCAGGCGCGGTCCGCGGGGTCGCTCGACCCGAGGCGGCGCACCAGCCGTTCCAGCACCTCGTACTCCGGCTCGGTGTCGCCCGTGAGGGTGTCGAGCGTGCGGAGGAACTCCTCCACGGCCGCGGGGCGGCGCTCCTTGACCCGGATCTCCAGGTATCGGTCCGTGTCGAACGGGGAGCGGCGCAGGGACGTGTTGACCCCGACGATCCGCTCGCGGATGGTCGCCGGCGCCTGCCGGATCTCGGCGGCAAGCTTGCGCAGGGCGCGGCGCGCCTGGTCGGTCATGAGGTCCGAGAACCGGGCCTCCTGCTCGGGCAGGCGGGACGTGCGGATGCGCTCCAGCACCTCGAGGTACCGCGACCGGTCGCCGACCTGCGCCGTGAGGTCGCGCGTGATGGCGGGCCAGCGCCGTCGGAACTCCGCGAGCACACCGACGATCTCGCGCTCGGCGGCCCCCGATGTGCGCAGCCCGGCCTCGCGCTCCGCGTCCAGCGTGCGGGACACGGTGAGCGAGACGTCGTCGATCACCTCGTGCGTGACCGTCTTGCGGACGGCGGAGTACCGCTTCTCCAGCTCCTCGCGGTGCGCGAGCGGGATCGCGTTGGTCGGGGCGTCACCGAGGTCGGCGACGATCCGCTCCAGGGAGCGGCGGTGGGCGCGGGCCTCGGCGAGGTCGTCGGCGGCTATCGCGGCAGCTGCCCGGGCCTGATCGAGCCGGGTCTCGGCCGCCGCGACGTCCTGCGAAGCCTGCAGCAGGTCCATCGTGCCGTCCAGCAGCCGGTCGAACGACGCCTGCGCGTCGGTCAGGTCCGCCTCGGCCGTCTCGATGTCGACCTCGCGCCACTCGCGCCGGGCCACGTGCCGCAGCGTGAGCTGCCGGCGCACGGCTTCGCGCTGCTCGGCGACGGCGTCGGCCACTGCGGCGTCGGCCTCCGCGAGGCGGGCCTGCGTCTCGCGCGCGAGCTCCAGGAGCTGGTCGAGCCGGTCGTCGGCGTCCCAGCCGAGCGTCCAGTCCTCGACACCGGGCAGCAGCGGCTGCTCGATCTCCTCCGCCCCGTGCTTGATCAGGCCCTCGCGCGTCACGGCGCGTTCGTGCTGGTCGAGCCCGGCGGGGTCGTCCACGCACAGGTAGTCGTACTGCTCGGACAGGCGTCGGTTCAGCCAGCCCGACATCGGGCTGTCCTTCACCTCGACCTTGTGCACGAGCGACGCCTCCTCCGTGGAGCGAGGCGCGTCGTTGCGCACACCCACCACGCGGTAGCGCAGGCCCGGCCCCGCCGACACGGCAGCGGCGACGGCCGCGCGGTGCGCCGGGGCGACCAGCACGAGCGTGGCCAGCGGCCGCAGGACGTCCTCGATCACGGGGCGCCAGTCGGCGTCCTCCTCCCGGACCCGCAGCAGCTCGGCCGCGAACGGCAGCACGGAGACGTCGAGGCCCGCGGCCTCAGCGACGGCCCTGCGGGCCGCCGCCAGCTCGGCCGGGACGTTGGTCTGGGTCTGCCGCACGGCGTGGATCCGCCCGGCAACGGCCTCGTGCCGCTGCCCGACGGCGGAGCGCGCGGCCAGCACGTCCTGGATGTTCACGTCGAGTGCCTCGGGGGCACGAGAACGTCCGACAGCGGTGATGGCTCCCGTGGCGACCGAGGACAGCGCCCCGGTGGCGACCGACGGGACCGGACCGGTCGACACGGTGGCCAGCTGCCCCGTCGAGACGACGGGCAGGGCGCCGGTGAGCGTCGGCACCGCGCCGGTGGCCAGCGGCGTACACCGCCGAGCTCCCAGCGGGCCTTCTCCTTGAGCGCCGCGAACTCAGCGAACGTCTCGGGCATGGTCATGTCCACGGACCGCAGGTCGGTGGTGAGCTCGCCCCGCCGGGTGCGGACCAGCGCGGCGATCTCACCGGCGCGCTGCAGCCGGTCGGCCTGCGTGGCGAGCGCCTGCCCACCGCGGGCGCCGAGCACGTTCACGGCCTGCTGGTGCGTGTTCGCGGCGACGTCGACCTCGGTGTCGGCGGCCTGGCGGTGGTGCTGCGCGCGCTCCTCCGCCGCGCGTGCCTCCGCGAGTGCGCCACGCGCGAGGTCGAGCTTCCACGCGTCCTTGAACGTCTCCAGCGAGCCGCGCAGGGTCGCGGCGCGCACGCCGGCGGCCGAGCCGTCGTCGTACGCCTTGGTCAGGTTTGCGAGCCGGCTCAGGTGCTCGATCTGCCGGCGTGAGGTCTCGATGTCGGCGTAGGCCCGGGCGACGTCCGCGAACTGGCCCACGGCCTGCGCCGCCAGCTCGAACGTGCCCGGCTCGTCGAGCATGTGCCCGCGGAACAGGTCGTCCAGGCTGCCCAGGTTCTTCGCCGACTGGGTGCGGTGCAGCAGCACCAGCGCCTGCTCCGAGCTGATGCCGAGGGCCTGGGTGAACGCCGCGGCGAACGGCCCGTGCCGCTCGCTCACCGTCGCGTCGGGCCAGGCCCCGGTCACACCCGCGACGTCGGGTCCGGAGCGCACGTACCGCTCGAAGTCCAGCAGCCCGACCTCGCCCCGCACCACTACGTTCAGCGTCGACGGCGTCGACGAGCCCCGTGTGAGGTGGAACAGGCGCACGAGGGTCACGGTGCCGTCGAGGGCATCCGTGCCGTTCGAGTACCGCAGCAGGATGCCCGACCAGGTTGCACCCGAGCGCAGGTGGTCGGCCACGACCTCGCCAGTGCTCTCGTCGGTGCGGTGCCGCCATGCGCCGCGCGCGTACGAGACCACGTCGCGGTCACCGGCCTCGCGTTCGGCGGCCCCCGTGCCCGCCGCGGCCACGTTGAACCGCAGGTGCTCCGGCGGGGTCAGGACCGCTGCGACGGCGTCGACCAGCGACGACTTGCCCGAGCCCGAATGGCCCGTGAGCAGGAACCCGTCCCGCGGCACCGGTACCGCGTGGTGCCCGGAGAACGTGCCCCAGTTGACCAGCTCGATGCGCGCGAGGCGCCACTGTCCGGGGTGCGGGGTCTTCATGCGCTCTCCTTTGCCAGCCGTGCGTACTCGGCGCTCAGCGCCGCTACCTGGTCCGCGCCGAACACGGTCCGCAGCACGGGGGAGACCACGCACCGGTCCCCGCTGAGCGGCTCCAGCATGCCTGACTCGATCAGCCGCGCCCACGTCGCGTCCAGCTGGCGGGTGAAGTCCATGGGCGAGCCGCCGCCGCGACGCCGGTACGCGCCGAGGTGATCGGCCGCCTCGTCCCGGCTGATCGCCACGCGCCCGTCCGCCGAGTCGAGCAGCAGGGCGCGCAGGTGCAGCAGCAGCGCGGTGTCGAGGAACGTCAGCGTCACCTCGCGCACCACCTGGGGTGTGTCAGCGGCCGGGACGTCGCGCACGAACGCGACCTGCGCGTCGGCGTCGACCACGAGGTCGAGGTACTGGTCGGCGAGGCGCTCGCGGACCACGTCCTCGTTGGTCAGCAGCGCGCGCCAGATGTCCGGGTCGGACTCCTCCGCCAGGTAGGGACCGCGCACCAGCCGGGCAAGCGCGTGGCGCGCGGGTGCCGGCAGGGTGCCGTGGTCGCCGGGCCAGAGGCGGACTCCACCACCGCCGTCGCCGCTCTCCTGAACGGCCTGGCCACCGGTGCTCGACGGCGCGGACTGCGCGCGGCCGCCGGCCGGTCGGCCTGGGCGGGAGCTGCGGAGGTCTGCGGGTCCGGTCACGTCGGGTTCTGTCACGGGACTTGCTCCTCGAACTGGTGCTGGGGAAGTACGGCCCGCCGTGCGACGCCGCGATCGGACCGCCAGTGCACGTCGTCGCGGTTGCCGGTAGGCGAACCGTTCTGCTCGGCGAGCATCAGCAGCCCGACCACGCTCGCGGCACCCTGGGTCGCGGGGTGCGCTGCGAGCACGGAGGCGACGGTGGCGCGGCCCACCTGCCGGACTCGCTCGTTCACGTGCCCGCGCAGCTCGTCGACGTCGATCTCGGAGTCGCGGGCCAGCGACCGCAGCGCCTTCAGCGAGACGGCCCGCGCCGGCGAGGCGGGTGCCGCGGCCGGGGCCTCGACGTCCTCCCCGCCGGGGTTGTGGGGCACGATGCCGCCCACCGACCAGGGGGCCACCGTGCCGGTGTGCAGCGTGAGGCGCATCTCGACGCCGGGCGCGGTGTCGGGGGCGGCGATCAGGGCCGCGTCCTGCGCCTCGCCGATCAGGCGGCGCAGCGCACGCTCGGCCGGGAGCTCGCCGGACCGCACCATGCGCTGCAGCGCGCGGCGCAGCACGGCCATCGTGTCGGTGAGCTCATCGGCGGCGTCCTGCAACGTGGGCAGCAGGCGGCGCAGCGCGGACGCCTCGCCGGGCGCCAGGTGCACGCTGTCGAGCACGCGTCCGACGTCGTCCTGCGCCGTGTGCTCCGCCTGCCGCAGCAGGTCGCGGAACCCGACCAGGCCACGACCGGCCTCGGACTCGGCGAGGTGGTCCACGCCGCGGTAGATGTCGTCGAGGAACGTGTCGCGCGAACCGTCGGACTCCAGGAGCCGGCGGCGCAGCTCGCGGTCGGTGCGCTCCAGCTCGTTGCGTACCCGGGCCAGGTCTGCGGGGATGTCGCCGGCGAGGGCGAGGATCTCGCGGGCTCGCTCGACGGCGGCGTCCGGCGGCAGCGCCCGGTCGTCGCCGCGGCGGGCGCGCTCGATCCGGGCGTCGAGGGCGGCGCGCTGCTCCAGCAGGGACGCGAGGCGCGACTCGGGATCGGGGTCGGCCTCGTCGGCCAGCGTGTGCAGGCTCGTCAGCACGGCGCCGAGCCGCGACGGGGTCACCGCCGGGTGCGGCCTGCTGAGCCGGGAGACGAACCGGACGGCGAGCAGCGCGCCGTCGGACAGCTCGACGGTCTCCACACCCGGCTCGCCGGCGACCGGCGTGGTACGACGGCGCACCAGCACGCCCTCGTCGATCCACTCGGAGACGTAGAAGTAGCCGGAGTAGGGCAGCTCGAACCCGGCGCGGCGCAGCTCGGGGATGTCGTCGTCGATTCGGTCAGCGAGCTGCTCTACCGGGAGCCGACGGCGGGACGCGCCGAGGTTGCGGTCCAGCAGCACGACGGCGGCCGCGGCGTTCCTCGACCGCAGCAGCACCCACGCCGGATGCTCCTGGAGAAGGGCGCGTACGCCGCGCGCCGCCTGGCCGCGACGACCCGCCCCGTGCCCGGCGGCCTGCCGGGGCACGTCGGCGTCGCCCGGTGAGCTCGCAGTACCCATGAGGGCTGAGAGTAGTGGGCGTATGTGTCGATTCGGCACCCCCGAAGGAAATATGCGACACATGCCCCGTCGATGAGCCGCGACGGCCATAGACGTATAGAGTCAGGTCTTACAGGGCTTGCCGGGAAAACAGATCTTTACCTTTCCCGGCTGGCCCTGTCGTGCGTCATGGCACGTTTCGATGGCCGAGCATCGACGGGAGGGCACCTTGCTCACGACCGCAGCCCAGATCGTTGTCAGGATCCGAGCCGAGCGAGAGCTCAGCATGAGTTCACTGGCCGTGCTGGCCGGCGTGCCCACGTCGACGATCAGCCGTATCGAGTCCGGGCAGATCGAGCCCACGCTCGGGATGATCCGGCGGATCGCGCTCGGGGCCGGCTACCACCTCCACCTGCAGTATTACGACCTGTTCTCGGGAAAGCTCGAGGACGACGCGCTCCAGATCGCCGCCGTCGAGGGGACGGCGGACGGCGACGACGGCCCCGTCCGCTAGGGCGGTTTCGCCGCGGTCCGCTACCTTGTCTACGTATGGGACGGCTGCGCGGGGGGCGCGAAGACGCTAGCGAGAAGGCGCTGAACGCGCCTTCCTGCGAGATGGGACATTCCACGCAATTACCGCGGAATTCGGGAGCGACCGCACACTCAGGTTGCGCCTCGGATTCCCCTGAGCAATATGGTCGTCATATGCCGAACGTCATGATCCCCGTCGCAGTGCGGGAGGACGTAGAGACGCTGTGGTCGTACCACGACCTGCAGCACGAGCCGCGACCGGTCGACGTCTGCATCGGCCTGGGCGGTCACGACCTTGGCGTGGCCGACTACACGGCCGACCTCTACCTCGAAGGACTGTTCCGGCAGATCGTCTTCACCGGGGCAAACGCACCGACCACCGTCGACGCGTTTCCCCAGGGCGAGGCCCTCGGCTACCGCGATCACGCCATCGCCCGGGGTGTCCAGGCCGGCGCCATGCTCGTCGAGCCGACCGCTACCAACACGAGCGAGAACCTGGAGTACAGCCGCAAGCTGCTCGCCGACCACAATGTCGAGCCGTCCTCCGTGCTGCTCGTCTCGCACCCCTACCAGCAGCGACGCGCGTTCGCGACGTGCCGGGTCGTGTGGCCCGAGGTCGACGTGCTCTGCGTGTCCCGCCCCCTGCCGCTCGACGCCTACGTCCGGACGATCGGCGACGCCGACCGGGTGGTCGACATGCTCGTCGGCGAGACGCAGCGCCTCACGCTGTACGCCGACCTCGGGTTCATCTCCCGCGAGGAGGAGCTGCCGGACGACGTGGTGGGCGCGTTCGACCGGCTCGTGACGGCCGGGTACACGTCGCGGCTGGTGGAGGACCGCCGTCCGATCGACGTGTGATCGAGGGCTCGCGGAGCGGGTGACTTTCGTGGTGCGGCTGGATTTGTCCGGATAACTTCGGCGCAGGTCGCGTCCGTCGTGGGCGCCCACGACGGAGAGGCCCCCATGCGCCGCGTCGCTGTTGCCGCACTGTCCGCAATTCTCCTCGGGGGGTTGCCTGCCGCAGCCCTCACCCCACCTGCCGCAGGTCCACCGGGCTCGGCGCCCGGCGCAACTGCGGCACAGGCCGCCGCGGCTGGCCCCGCAACGCACACCGTCACTCTGATCACGGGCGACCGGATCTCGGTCCGTGGCTCGGGGGACGGCCTCACGCTCGTCCCCGTTGCCGCACCGCGGCCCGACGGCCGCACGGTGTCCTTCCACTCCTTCCGGCAGGGCGCCCGGCACTACGTGATCCCGTCCGACGTCGCGCCACTGGTCGGGGACACTCTCGACCTCGCACTGTTCGACGTCGCAGGCCTGATCGAGGCCGGGTACGACGACGCGGCGCTGGCCGCCGCGGGCCGCGGCTCGCTTCCCGTCATCGTGCAGTCCACCCCGGCGATGGCCAGGACCGCCGACGCCGCGGACTGGGACGGGCTCGGCGTCACCACCGAGCGGACCCTGCAGTCCATCGGTGCCGTCGCGGGCTCGGTCGACCTCGCGACCGGCGCGGGCACCCGGCCCGCCAACGTGTGGGGCCTGCTCGGCGAGCTGGGCGCTCCATCAGCCACCGCGGGTGGGACCGGGGCCAGGGCTGCTGCCGCGGGCGTCACCAAGGTGTGGCTCGACGGCAAGGTCGAGGCCCTCGATGCGGACTCGACGCCGCAGGTGGGGGCGCCGGAGGCGTGGGCCGCCGGCTACACCGGCGAGGGCGTGACGGTCGGCGTCGTCGACACCGGCGTCGACGCCACGCACCCCGACCTTGACGAGAGCGTCGTCGCGGCGCGCGACTTCACGGGCGGCGGGAACCCGGCCGACGGGTTCGGCCACGGCACCCACGTCGCATCGATCGTGGCGGGCAGCGGCGACGCCGACCCGGACATGACTGGTGTGGCCCCGGGCGCGGACATCATCAACGCAAAGGTGCTGGACGACTCCGGCTCCGGCGAGTGGTCGTGGATCATCGACGGCATGGAGTGGGCCGCCCAGGAGGGCGCCCAGGTGCTCAACCTGAGCCTGGGGGAGTCGGGCAACTACACCGACGGCACCGACCCCGCGTCCCAGGCGGTGAACGCGCTCACCGAGCAGTACGGCGTGCTCGTGGTGGCAGCGGCCGGCAACGACGGACCGGGCCTGGGGACGGTCTCGCCGCCCGCGGTCGCGGACTCGGCCCTCGCCGTTGCCGCCGTGGACGACGACGACGTGCGAGCGGAGTTCTCCAGCGCCGGTCCCCGGGCCGGGGACGGTGCGCTGAAGCCGGACATCGCGGGGCCGGGTATGGGCATCATTGCCGCGCGGGCTGCCGGAACGGAGATGGGCGAACCGGTGGGCGACTCGTACGTCATCGCCAGCGGCACATCGATGGCGACCCCGCACGTGGCGGGCGCGGCGGCGGTGCTGCTCTCGGCCCACCCGGACCTCACCTGGCAGCAGGTCAAGTCGACGCTCATGTCCTCGGCTCAGTCCGGCGGTAACTCCCTGTGGGAGGAGGGCACCGGCCGGGTATGGATCCCGGGAGCCATCGGGCAGCAGGTCACGGCGAGCCCGGCCTCCGTCTCGCTGGGCGGTTTCGAGTTCCCGCAGGACGGCGTGGACCCGGTCACCAGGACCGTCACCTACACGAACTCGGGGGACGCGGACGCAGTGCTCGACCTGGCGGTCGACGTCACCGACGACGGCGAGCCCGCCCCGGGCGCCGTGACCCTGAGCGCGGACAGCGTGACCGTCCCGGCCGGCGGCACCGCGAGCGTCGACGTCACGGCATACCCGGCCGAGGTCGGCATCGGCAACATCGGCGGCGCGATCACTGCGACCGGCGACGCCGGGACGGTTCGTACGACTGTCGGCTTCGTCAACGAGCCGGAGCTGTTCGACCTGACGATCAGGGCCACGGACCTCGACGGCAGCCCCGCTGATGCCGGGGACGACTTCTTTGTGGTCCAAGGGATCGATGACTGGAACTACTTCAGGTTCTCGGAGTTCGACGACAGCGGCACCTACACCGCACGGGTACCCGCCGGTCGGTACAGCGTGTCTGGTTTCACTGTTGTGTCCGACGAGGCCTTCGCCCCGCTGAGCTCCACGTCGGCGGCCTTCCCGCTCGTTGACGTCACCGAGGACACGGAACTGGTGGTGGACGGGGAGGCGGCGCAGCCCGTCACCATCGATACGGCCCGGGAGACCGACTCCGGCACTACCGCCGTGAACCTTGTCTACGACATCGACGGGTCCAGGATGGGCAACACGTTCTTCGGTGAGCTCGGCGACCTGTACACCATGCCGGTGGCGGAGCCCGCAGCCGGGCACTACCAGCAGTCGTGGACGGCGCTCCTCGACGAGAAGCTTCTCGACGTGCAGGCGGGTGACCTCGGTCTCGACCTGGTCGCGCTGGGCGTGCCCGAGCCGATGACCGGGACCTTCGAGTTGCCCTTGGTTGACGCCGGCCTCGGCGAGGACTTCTACGGCGCCGGCGGTGCGTGGGCGCTCGTGGAGCATGCAGGCCCTGAGACGCTGCAGGGTGTGGCCGACGACGCTGCGGCGGCCGGGGTCGAGGCGCTCCTTGTCGCGGGCAGCGAGAAGGGTTACGTACTGGACTGGCTGGACTCCGCGCCGCTCCCGGTCTTCGGGGTGCCCGCCGCGCAGGCGGACTCGCTGCAGGCGGCGCTGGACGCCGGCCCGGTGATGCTCTCGGTCGCGGGCAAGGCCGTGCCGTCATACTCGTACGCGCTCGGCATCAACCGGGACGGCTCGGTGGCCGACGAGCCGATCTCGTACGTCGCGAACGGGCGCAACACCGGGCAGCTGCGGGTCTCGGTGACGGCCCCTGCGCCGGGTGCCGACCCGTACGTGGGCGGCATGGTGTGGACGCCTGGGGGCGGGGTGGGCGTGCTGAGCAGGACTCCGGCTCCCCACACGCGCACTGTGTTCGTGTCGGCCGACGAGGACGTGTCCTACTCGCCCAGTGCGTCAGTCGGTGAGGATGACCCGTTCTTCGGGTTGTTCGAGGGCGCTGCGCGGAGCTTCGAGCCGGGTGAGAAGGCGTCCGACCGTCTGCTGGCGCCGGTGTTCCACGGTGGTGGAGGCGCCGCGCTGCGCGCCGGGAACGCCATGGCCATGGTGTTCCCGACCTATGTGGACGATGCGGGCCACGCCATGCCCGTGTTGCCGGGCGAGGACGCACAGACGCGGCTGCGACTGTGGGCCGGCCAGGAGCTCGTGGCTGACGCCGACGGCTCGACCTGGTTGTTTGCCGAGGACCTGCCGGCGGCGCGCACTCCGTACCGGATGCGGCTCGACACGGCCTACTCCGGTGCCTGGTGGCGCACGTCGACCAAGGTCTCGACCGAGTGGCGCTTCAGTTCCGCCACCGGGGGCACCGAGGAGGAGCCGCTGACCCTTCCGCTGCTCCAAGTCGACTACGGCGTTCCGTCGGGGCCGGACGGCTCGGTGGGCCGGACGGCGAAGCTCGTCCTGTCGGCCGACTATCAGGGATCCGCAGACGCAAGCATCAGGGGCATGCGCCTGTGGGCTTCGTCCGACGACGGGAAGAGCTGGCGCGAGGTAGACCTGAAGCGCGGCAAGGGCGACACGTTCCGCGCCACGGTCAAGGCCGCACGGGGTGCGGACTACGTGTCGCTCAAGGCCCAGGCCACCGACGTCGACGGCGGACGCGTCACGGAGACGGTGATCCGGGCGTACGCGGTCGACTGAGGTAGATATCACGAACCGGGCGACTCGTACATCCCTGGCGAGTCGCCCGGTTCTCCGTTACGTTCCGGGCATGCGCGAGGAAAACAAGCGGGGCAAGAACCCCAGGAAGTTCACCTGGCAGGAGATCCTCACGTTCGTCGCGGGCGCCGGATACGTGGCCAGCCCGATCGACCTCCTCTCGGAAGGCGTGCTGGGGCCGCTCGGTCTCGGCGACGACGCGATAGCGATCATCATCGCCGGGGTCACCCTGTTCAAGGCGGTGCAGCGGTTCCGCAAGCACCGTCCGGTAGCGGGCACGGCCGGGGACACGACGTCGGGTGGTAAGTCGACGGGCGGCCCGACGGCGGGCGGTACCGGGGCGGGCGCCTCGTCGTCGGGCACCGCTGCGCCGGGGATGTCGCCGTCGGACAAGACGATCCCGGGCACCGCGGAGGACGTGACGGATCGCAAGCGCCGGCGCTGACGTCCCGGCCCGCTTTGGTCCGCCGGTAGCGGCCGGTCTACTGTCAATGGTGTGACCAGCGACAACGCACCTCAGGTTCTTGTTGTCGGAGGCGGCCCCACTGGCGCCGCGACGGCCATCGCCCTGCGCCGGGAGCTGCCCGACGCGCACGTGACGGTGGTCGACAAGGCGACGTTCCCGCGGGACAAGACCTGCGGCGACGGGCTCGGCCCGGGCGCCCGTCGGGTGCTCGACGGGCTCGGCCTGTCGGCGCAGCTGGGGCAGTTCCACATGCCGATGTCGGTGGCGATCAGCGGCCCGGGCGGCGTTGAGGCGCTCGCACGCGGCCCGCTCATGGAGGGCCATGACCTCGCCGGATACGTGACGCCGCGGCTCGAGCTGGACGACCTGCTGCTCGGCGCGGCCCGGGACGCGGGCGCCGAGGTGCGCGAGGGCGTCTCGTTCGAGAGCCTGGCCCCGGACGGCGGCGGTGAACGGGTCACGCTGTCCGACGGCACGGCCCGCTTCGACCTCGTAGTCGGCGCCGACGGCGCCTACTCCAACGTGCGGCGCGCCCTGGGTGTCGAGCGCCCGGCGATGCGGCACACCCTCATCGCCATGCGCGCGTACGGGAAGGTCACGCACCCGGACAAGCCGGTGAGCGACACCCTCCGGTTCGACTTCATGGAGTCGCTCCTGCCGGTCTACGGCTGGGTCTTCCCGCTGCCCGACGACGGCGCCAACCTCGGCGTCGGCATCCCGGTGAACCACCTCAAGCGACAGACGGCGCGCCACGGCCGTACGCTGCGGGACCTCTTCGACCTGTACGTCGAGGATCTGCAGCGGCGCGGCTTCGAGGTGTCCGGGGTGGAGCGGGTCGCCGCCCACCAGCTGCCGCACGCCGCCGCCCGCACGCCGATGACGGCCCAGGGGCACGCCGCGGTGCTGCTCGGAGATGCGGCCGCGACGATCAACCCGCTGAGCGGCGAGGGCATCTTCTACGGCATGGCGGCGGGCGTGCAGCTCGCGGAGCACCTAGGGGCGCTGCAGCGCTCGGGCGAGTCCTGGCGGGGTGCGGCGCTCCCAGACGCGCTGGCCGGGTTCGAGCGGGCGCACCGCCGCCGGTTCGCCAGGCACTTCCGGGAGTGCCACCTGGCGCAGCAGCTCATGCGCTCCAAGTTCTGGGCCGGTATCGCGACCCGTGCGGTCGCCACGTCGGACGAGGCGATGGCGCACGTGGCTCTCATGCTGTTCGACGAGCAGTCGGCCGGATCGCGCGGGCTGCTGCGCCTCGCCGCGAGCAGCCTGCGTCCGCTGCTGCCCCTGGGGCGGCGGAGTCGTTGAGGTGTGCGGCGATCTGTCAGAATCAGGTTCCGCGAAAACCCTGACTCTAGGACGACGATGTCACGCACCATCCGCCGGGCCGTTGCACGACTGATCTGGGCCGGCACCGGCTACCGGATGCGTTCGGGACCCGCCCCGACGAGGCCGACCATCTTCATCGGGGCGCCGCACACGTCCAACAAGGACTTCTTCCTCATGTTGGCCATCGCGTTCGAGATGGACCTCAAGATCCGCTTCCTCATCAAGGAGTCCTGGTTCAAGGGGCCCATGGCGGGGCTCATGCGATCGCTGGGCGGCATTCCCGTCGACCGCAACGACCCGGCCAGCATCGTCGACGAGATCCTGGCCGCCGTCGCCCGGGGTGAGGAGTTCCATCTCGTCGTGACGCCGGAGGGTACCCGCGGCGCCGGGTCGGGCTACTGGAAGTCGGGCTTCTACCGCATCGCACAGAAGAGCGGCCTTCCCGTGACGCTCGGGTACGTCGACGGCGTCGCCCGGGTCGCCGGCCTTGGGCCGAGCATTGAGATCACCGGCGACGTCGGAGCCGACATGGACGTGATCCGCGCCTTCTACAAGGACAAGACGGGCGTCAAGCCGGCCAACCGCGTGGAACCGCGCCTCCGCTCGGAGGACGAGCCCCGCTCGACGACGCCAGGGGCGTCAGGCGAGGGCGTCTAGCACTCGGGCTCCCCTTTGAGCCCTAGGTTGCTCCGCTTTGAGCCGCCTCAAAGCGGAGTAACTTGGGTCTCGAAGGGGAGTGGCTCAGCCGTGCGACCAGCCGGACCAGCGGGTTACGCGCACCCTGATCAGCGGGCCGTCCGGTCGGCGCTCTTGGTACTGCGGGTAGCGGGCGGCGAGTGCGTCCAGCGCCGCCGCGCGGGGCGCGCCGTCCGGCTTGTCATCGTGCTCGACGACGGCGTCACCATCGGCGCGTACCCACCAGAGGTGCGCCCAGTCGTCGTCGTACCGGTCCACGAGGAACGAGACGTGCGGGTTCTCGGCGATATTGCGCAGGCGCTTCAGGTCGCGCGTGGTCTTGGGCTTGTGGTCGACGGCGACGACGACCTCGTCGGCCGCCGGCGCGCCCGCTCCTGTGCTGAGCGCGGCGCCGCCCACGGCGCTGATCAGTGCGAACGTCACCGGCACGACGTGTGGCACGCCGTCGGCGTCGGCCGTCGCGAGGTAGGCGTGCCGCGCCGCGGCAAAACGCGAGCGGCAGTCGTCGGTATCGAGGCGCACTCCGCCATCCTGCCCTGCGGCGACGGTTGGCTGTCGGCCGCCCCGTCGTCGCCTGTCGTCGCCTATCCGCAACAAGTTGCGGCAAGCAATGCGGAATCCCACCGAGGCTAGGAGGCTTTCCTCGGCAAGCCGGACGGGCCGCGCACCTGGATGAGCGTGAGAGGGAGGCAGCAGATGGACGGCGTCAGCCCTCGGCGGGGGTGCCTGCCTCGTAGTCAGCGGACAGCGTGATCTCGACGTCGATGTCGCGCGGCTGCAGCTCGACCTGCGCGCCGCCGCTGTCGGCGGCGCTGGCGCGCATGGCGTACATCGGGGCGTTGCCGCCGCCACCCCCACCTCCGCGCAGGCCCGCCTCGTAGATCGCGACGGGCGCCACCGGGCCGAGGCCAAGTGCGTCCGCGTACGACTGCGCGCGCACCACTGTCTCCCCGGCGGCCTCGACGCGGGCCTCGGCCTGGAGGGACTTGCGCGTCTCGTCGGTCAGGTCCCAGGAGACCCAGTTGATCTCGACGCCCTCCACATCCATGATGTCGGCGAGCCACGTCGACAACGCCTCGAAGTCGCGGAACGTGACCGACAGCCGCGCCGAGGCGCGGAAGCGCCGGACCCGCTGCTTGCCGCCCGACTCCGAGTTCCTGACCCGGTCGTCGTAGACGTACGAGTGCACGGACGCCGAGTCCCACCGCTCGGCGGCGCCCGTCGCGACGTGCGCCTTGGCCTGCTCCACGAGGATCGTGTGGGTCCGGGCAACCTGCTCGACGACGTCGTTGCGGAGCGTGCCCGAGAACGTGACGTGCAGGTTGACGGTGCCGCGTTCCGCGGGATGCGTGCGCGTGGCCTGGCCTTCGACAGCGATGCGAGTCATGTACGGAGTCTGCCTACTGCGCCCGGACCTGCGCCACCCTTAGGGCCGGGCCGACCTCAGCCGATGGTGCCCTTGCCCACCGTTCCGCGGGTCAGGACGGGCTCCAGCCCGCAGAACTCCCCGTAACGCGCGGCCTCTGCCTCGATCGCCGCCCAGACCTTGGGGGCCGGCTCTTCGGTGAGCTCGACGGTGATCTCCACGGTGGTGGCCCGCAGGGCGCGCGACCATCCGCCGGCGACCAGCCCGTCCAGCAGCACGAGGCCCATGTACAGCCAGCGGCTGGGAACTCCGTCGCTGGTCGGGTCGGGCCAGCTCTTGAAGTCGTGGCAGAAGAACTCGTCGTACACCGACAGCAGGCGAACAGTGCCTGCCGGGGCGGGCTCGGGCAGATCGCCGTCGGTCCAGAGAGTCAGGCCGGCAAGCTCGTGCCGAGTGAGTCCGGCGTCGGCCACCGCGGCCCGCGCCGTGGTCTTGGTGAGGCTGCCCCACCAGGCCACGTCTTCCGCACGGCACGGGCCGTGCCCGCGGACGTACACCCGGGCCAGGTGCCTGCACGCCCCGTCCTCGTCCCAGGTCTGCTGCTCCGGCAGCAGCCGGTAGGTCGCCTGCTTGCCGCGCATCGGCCCGCTCGCCACGAGCAGGTCGAGCTCCGCATGGATCATGACCTGGCCCAGGTGCCAGTTGTCCAGCGGCGTGCCCTCGGCCTCGGCCAAGGCCGCGCCGATCTCCTTGCGGGTCAGCGGGCCCGCGGCCAGGGCGTCGGCGACCACGGCATGCCGGCCCTGAAGCATCGAGTAGTCGAAGCCGTTCGCCTTCTCCACCGACGCCATCAGCCGACGCACCCGGGGCGCGGTGGCGGTCATGAGCGGCGCCAGGTCATCGGGCACCACGTAGTGCCAGGTGGGGCGCAGGATGTGCGTGCGCAGCACCGATCCGTCGGCGAGCGCGGCCTGGACCTCGGCGAGCGTGGCCGGGGTGGCCAGGCGCTGCGCGACGCCCCATGCGGAGGAGTGCAGCTCCTGCGACTGGACGGCGCCCAGCCGGGCGACGACGCCGGCCACGCCGCCGTCGTCCTCCGTGCCGGGCGAGCGCAGCTTGCCCAGCCCGACCGAGGTGAGCCGGGAACGCTGGACCGCGCGCACGTCAGACGTAGTAGGCATCGCCGTCGCCGCCGTGCCCTGCTGCTCGGGCGCGGCGATGCTTCACCAGGCTTCGGATCAGCAGGATCACACCGATCACGAACAGGATCAGCACCGGGATGATCGCGAGCGGGGCAAGTATGGACAGGAACCCGAGGCCGATGCTCGTCGCATCCTCCGCGACACTCACCACGGGCGCGGCAGTACCGCCCGAGACCGTGTTGGCGACGACGCGCCCGCCTGCTTTCGCGGCGTGCGTGCCGAGGGCGAGGATGATGCCCGACACGATCGGGATCCACTGACCTGACTGCACAAACGTGCTCGGGTCGGTGACCGTCGCCGTCTCGGACATGGACCCGGCGCCGAAGGCGATACCGCCCGCGGTGGGGCGGATGACGGTCTGCACCACGTCGTTGACGGAGTCCAGCACCGGGATCTTGTCCGCGACGAACTCGAGCACAAGGAGCACGGTCAGGATCGCCAGGACCCAGCCGTTCTCCAGCCATGCCCAGGAGCTCGGCAGCGACACGAGGTCCGTGAAGCGTGAGAGCACGCCGAGGAAGATGAGCGGGATCCATGCGTTGAGGCCCGCCGACAAGGCGAGTCCCGTTCCGGTGGCTAGTTCGAGCATGCCTCGAAGTCTTCCACGGGACACCGACACTCCGGGGGCTGAAAGCGTCCGGTGTGCCCGATCTGTTACCGGAGTGTCACGGGCGCTACGGTCTGCCCATGACCTCCTCCTACCAGCGCCCGGACTGGTTCACTCGGAACGTCTTCAACCCGTTCGTCGGCGGGCTCGGCAAGATCGGCATCAGCATGATGGGCAGCCGCGTGCTGGAGGTGCGCGGCCGGATGACCGGCGAGGTGCGCCGCACGCCGGTGAACCTGCTCCGTCTGGACGGGCAGGACTACCTGGTCGCGCCGCGTGGCATCACCAACTGGGTCCGCAACGCACGGGCCGACGGCGGCCGCGTCACCACTGTGCTCGGCAAGAAGCGCGAGGAGTGGATCATCGAGGAGCTCCCGGCCGACGAGGCGGTGCCCGTGCTGCGCGAGTACCTGCGGCGCTGGAAGTGGGAGGTGGGCACGTTCTTCCCGCCGGGTACCTCCGCGGACATGCCCGACGCCGACCTGGCGGCCCTCGCACCGAAGCACCCCTCGTTCAGGCTGCTGGCGCGCTGAACGCCACGATCGACCGACCCCGGTGGCCGACCGATCGTCGTCCGGCATAGATCTGGAACATCCAGACCCGTTCGTGGAAGAGTGGTCCGTGTTCACCGCAACGGTGCGCTGACCTGGAGGCTTTGATGGTCTGGACGATCTTCGCCGTGATCTCGGTGGTGCTGCTCGGGCTCTCGGCGGGTGTGTTCTACGCGTTCTCGTCGTTCATCATGCCCGGCCTCGCCCGCGCGTCCGACGACGCCGCAGGGGCCGGGATGACCGGGATCAACGAGACGGCCCTGCTGCCCGCGTTCATGAGTGTCTTCTTCGGGGCGCTCCTCGTTCCGGCCGCTACGGGCATCTGGGGCCTCGTCTCCGGATACGACGGCGGCGGCTGGATCCTCGCGGCCGCGGCGGTCTACCTGATCGGCACGTTCGGCGTGACGATGGCCCTGAACGTGCCCCTCAACAACCAGCTCCTGGCCGCGCACGACAAGGCCGCCGGATGGCGCGCCTACTGGCGGCCGTGGACCAGGTGGAACCACCTGCGCACGTTCGCGGGAGCGGTGGCGACGGCGCTCGCGGCGGTCGGGCTGCTCTGATCGGTCGGCCTCCGGTGGGGGTGTCGGGGACAATCGACCACATGCCCGCCATCAACTTTCATCGCACCCTGCCCGGATACGTGCCCACGCCGCTACGCGACGTGCCGCGGCTCGCGGCGGAGCTCGGCGTGGGGCGGGTGCTGGTGAAGGAGGAGTCGAGCCGGCTCGGGCTGCCGGCGTTCAAGGTGCTCGGCGCCTCCTATGCGATCGCGCGCACGTTGGGGGAGCGGTTCGGCCTGGACGGCCTCAAGCTGGACACCCTGCGCGCGGCCGTGCGCGGCTCCGCCGTCCGGCTGTACGCGGCGACGGACGGGAACCACGGCCGCGCCGTGGCCCACGTGGCCGCCCTGATCGGCGCGGCAGCGACGATCTACTATCCGCCCGGCATCACGGAGGCCGCCAAGAAGGCGATCGCGGCCGAGGGAGCCCGGACCGTAGAGGTCGAGGGCGACTACGACGACGTCGTGGCGCGCGCCGCCACCGAAGCCGGAGCGGACCCGGCGTCGGTCCTGGTGCAGGACACCTCCTGGGCCGGGTACACCGACATCCCGCAGTGGATCGTCGACGGCTACGCGACGCTGTGCTTGGAGGCCGACGACCAGCTGGCCGCCCTGGGCCTGACGGCGCCCGACCTGGTGGTGGTCCCGGTCGGCGTCGGCTCGTTCGCCCAGGCCGTGGTGAGCCACTACCGCGGTGCGGCAGGCGGCACGGGGTCCGACGGCGGCACGCTGCTCGCCGTCGAGCCCGACCGGGCTGCCGGGCTGGTCGCGGCCCTGCGCGCTGGCAAGCCGGTCAAGGTGCCGACGGGCGAGACGATCATGACCGGCCTCAACTGCGGCACCGTCTCGGCGCTCGCCTGGCCCGTGCTGCGCGACGGGCTCGACGGCGCCGTCACCGTCTCCGACGATCAGGCGGCGACCGCCGTCGACGACCTGGCGCGGCTCGGCGTCGACTCCGGGCCGTGCGGCGCGGCGACGCTTGCGGCGGCCCGGCTCGTGCTGGGGCAGCCGGGCTGGCGGGAGGCGATCGGCCTGGGGCCCGACGCCGTCGTGCTGCTCCTGTCGACCGAGGGCCGGGCGGCCAACCCGGTCCCGGACGACCGCGTCTGATCCGTTCCGCCCCCTCGTCGCCGCCAGGAGTGTGCCTGTGCCCGTGTCCCTTCCCGCCGCCCTCGGCCCGATCCTGCCGCTGCTGCGCTGCCCGTCCTGCGGTGCGGAGCTGTCACCCGCGGACGGTGCGCTGCGCTGCCCGCGCCGCCACAGCTTCGACGTCGCCCGGCACGGGTACGTCGGCCTGCTGACCGGCGCAAAGGCGACAAGTGGGGACGACGGGCCGATGGCGCGGGCGCGGCGGGACTTCCTGGCTGCGGGGCGTTACGAGCCTGTCCGCGCGGCGGTCGCGGACCTCGTGAGCGGTGCGGACCTTGCGACCGGCGAGGTCGTCGCGGACCATGCGTCCGGCGGGTTGGCGTCCGGCGCCGGACGGCGGCCGGCCACGGTGGTCGACGTCGGCTGCGGCACCGGCTACTACCTCGCCGGAGTGCTCGACGCCCTGCCGGACGCCGTCGGCCTGGGCCTGGACACCTCGGCGCACGCACTGCGCGTGGCGGCCAAGGTGCATCCACGCGCCGCCGCGGCGACCTGGGACGTGTTCCGGCCGTTCCCGATCGCCTCGGAACAGGTGGACGTGGTGCTGGACGTGTTCGCGCCGCGCAACCCGGCCGAGTTCCACCGGGTGCTGCGCCCGGGCGGCGTGCTGGTCGTGGTGCGGCCCTTCGGCGGGCACCTGGCCGAGCTGCGCCGTCAGGTCACGCAGATGGTGACCGTGGACCCGGACAAGGAGCGGCGCCTGCACGACGCGCTGGACCCGTACTTCGAGGCCGCGAGCACGCAGGAGGTCGAGTACACGACGCCGCTCACACGGCAGGAGGCCGTCGACCTGGTGCTGATGACACCGAGTGCCCGCCACGTGACGGAGGCAGAACTGTCCGACGACGGCGACCTCCCCGACCAGGTCACGGTCTCGATCCTGGCCACGGCCTACCAGCGGCGGTGACGGCGGACGACTTCAGCCGCCGTCGGCCGAATTGAGAATTCGGGCCATGAGTTCGGCGGCAGCGGGGGCTCCTGCTCGTCGTAGCGCGGCGATGGTCGACGCGTCAGTAGCGCCGGGCAGGCGAGCGACGGCGGTGTCGTGGACGGCGCGCATCTCGTCCGGCCTTTCGCGCACTAGCCAGGACAGGAGTAGGTCGGGGTGCATGACGTTAGCGCCGAGGTGGGCGACCACGTGGGCTGGGAAATCCTTGAGGTTGCTCGTGCACAGCACTTGGGCGGCGGCCGCGACCGTGGCCGCCAGGACGTGTCGGTCACCCTCGTCGGGCAAGTCGAACTCGGCTACCTGGGACAGCGCCTCGGCGGTGATGGTGACCTGGGCGTACGGAAAGGCGTTGTTCATAGCCTTGACCAGTCGTTGGCTGGACTCGGCGGTGAACGACGCCACGTTGGCTTGCAGGTGCTCGGTCATCTCGTCCAAGATTTCCGCGCTCCATGCGATGGAGATCAGCCCTTCGTCTGCCGCGTACAGCAGGTAGTCACGAAGGACCCGCGAGTACAGCACGTTCGCGTCTGCCAGGACGACCCGGACAGGTCGGGCTACTGCGTTGGGGCGGCTCACTCGGTCAGACCCAGCTCGTTCTGCAGGTCGGCTAGCTCGGCCAGAGCCGGGCCGCGGCGCGAACGCTCCGCGGCCCGGAATGCCTCGACCGACGCGACCAGGATGCGGTGGTGGGTGCCTACCTTCCGGAAGTCGAGCGTGCCCTGGTCCATCAGGCGGCGGACCTGTGGTCGGGACATTCCCAGCATCGCTGCGGCCTGAGCCGGGGTGACCTCATCCTCGTTCTGAGCGACCACCACGCGCCCCTGCGCGCGTGCGTCCATGAGCTGAGCCAAGAGCTCGGCGGTTGACCGGGAGACAGACACACTCACCTCGTCGCCGCCCTGCTCCAAGGCGTGGTGCAGCGCTGCCGTATCACGCGCCAGAAGGTCGCTCATTACTGACTCCTATCTGCTCCAACTGCAACATATGCTCCAACTGTATGCGGCTGTTGGTGTTGAGGCAAGGGGCATGCTCAGCGCACCACCCGGTCCCGGGCCGTGCGCAGGTACTCCGTGAACAGCTCCGCCGTGCGGCCGATACCGTCCTCCTGCCGGAGCCTCGCGCCGAGGTCCGCCGCTCGTTCGCGCATCGCCTCGTCGGTCGTGGCCTGGGCGATCGCGGTGGTGAGCCGGTCGGCGTCCACCTCCTTGATCGGCACGGATTCCGGCCCGACGCCGAGGGCGGCCACTCGGCGGCCCTAGCGGTGGTCACCGGAGCCGCCCCCGATCTGGCGCCCAAGCTGTACTACGGCCAGCCGGGCTACGCCCGCAAGGGCAAGGTGGTGTGCTTCTTTCGCAGCGGGCAGATGGACAAGGAGCGCTACTCCACGTTCGGGTTCAGCGCGGAGGCGAACCTCGACGATGCGAGTGGCCTGTGGCCGACGTCGTACGCGCTGACCGGGCTGGACGACAAAGACGGCGAAGGCGCTGGCAGCGCTGGTCGACCAGGCCGTTCGCTAGCGAGGGCTCAGGGGCTCAGGGGCTCAGCGGCCCGCGCCACGGGTGCTTGAGATCGGTGGGGTGGACGGCGACGGCCCGGGCTGGGCGACACAGCTATCCGGTGCCAGGGCCCCGTCGCTCGGCTGCTCCGAGGGTTCCGGCGTGGCCCTCGGCGTCGAGGGCGGTGGTGGTGACAGGCAGTCGCTCGGATCGAGGGTCGACCCGGTCCCCGGCGTGCTGGTCGGCAGTCCAGGCTCTGGGGTGGGGAATTGTGACCCCGGCACGG
Organism: Promicromonospora sp. Populi; assembly: GCF_041081105.1. Taxonomy (NCBI): domain Bacteria; kingdom Bacillati; phylum Actinomycetota; class Actinomycetes; order Micrococcales; family Promicromonosporaceae; genus Promicromonospora; species Promicromonospora sp. Populi. The sequence goes on from NZ_CP163528.1 coordinate 89,771, forward strand.
TTGTGCCCGGTTCCGGCCACAGCAGGGCGGTGCCCACCCCGGCGCCACCGAGCAGCACAATCGTGGCGGTCAGCGCCCACACCGCTGCCCGACGGCGGGGGAGCGCCGGCCGCTGACCGTGTCGGAGGATCTCCACACCGGACGCCGACGCTTCGTCCATGTCCGGCGGCGCGTCCGAGCGCGTCGTCCGACCGGCCCGGACCTCTGCTTCCGCACGCGCACGACCGAGGTCCAGCTCGGCGTCGACCTGGCTCAGGGCCCGCCGGGCGCGAGCCAGGGCGTCTTCCTTCTTCCTCATCAGGTCTCCTGACCTTCGGTCACTGTGCGATAGGCGGCCCGCAGCCGGCGTCGTGCCCGGTACACGCGGGTGGCGGCCGACGCCGTCGTGCAACCCAGCACGCGCGCGACCTCCGTGGTGCTCAGCTCGGCCGCGGCCAGCAGCTCGACTACCTCGCGGTCGGCGGGACGCAGGAGCGCGAGCGCCCGGTGGAGCACGTCGAGCTCGTCCACGAGCCGTGCGTCGTCGGCGCCCGGCGCCTTGGGGTGGTGCATGGTCCGTTCCGCGAGCGCCGTCCGCCGCTGTTCTGCGCGGATCTGGTTGGCCAGCACCCGCCGGGCGATGGCCAGCAGCCAGGCCCGTGGGTCTTCGGGCAACTCGCCCTTGCGCCAGGCGGTCGCGAACACCTCCGCCACGACGTCTTCGGCCGCGGACGAGTCCAGCCTGGTTCGCGCGTAGCGGTGCACGGCGCGCGCATGGTCGGCGAACAACGACTCGGTCTGGGCCGGCGTGAGCGGGCCCGGGGCCAGGTCTCGTGGCTCGGTGTCGGCGGACAGTGTGGTCTCCAGGTGCCGGGTGCGGTGGGCTGGGCGCGGGTCTGCGAACGGGGCTTGGGCGAGGGTCTGCGAAATGGTCGGTGTCCGGCAGCGGCCCCGCCATGACACCCGGGCGATGTGGACCACGTCACACCCTGGAGCCGTGATGGACGGCGGGCCGCTGCACACTGACCGCCATGTGACTCTCAACCCATGGAACACTCCCGTCCACTCGACCACCAACTCGCCCCGGCGTCGGACCCGGAGCGCAGCAGCACGCGGCATCGCCGCTGCCGGTAGCGCCCTGGCAGTCGTACTGCTGGCCACGGCGTGCACCCAGGCCAGTGCCGCCGTCCCCGAGGACCCGTCGCCCGTGGCGACGGCTCCTGCGGAGGCGTCGCCCGTCCCGGCGGTTCCAGGGGATGCCGCTCCTGCGGAGGCTGCTCCTGGGGACGCCGGGCGCGGTGACGCACCGAGTGACGCCGCGCCGTCGCCCGAGCCTTCGCGAGCTTCCTCGCCCGCGCCGTCAGCGCCAGGGGAGCCCTCGCCCGTGCCGACGGTTCCCGGGGAGCGCTCGCCGATGCCGACTGATCCTGGCGAGCCCGCACCCGCACCCGCGCCCACCGCTCCCGGAGGTCTCGTCGTCACCGGCTGAGCCTGTACGCAGCCAGCTTTCTGGCCGTCCGGTGGTCGGCCCGGCGTCGGAACGTCCGGCGCCGGGCCGGCTCGCGACCGCCCCGGGTGAGTTGCCACCAGTCGAATCGTCCAGGCCGGTCCGCTGAACTCCCCATTCCGAAGGGCGACGGCGAGCTTTACGGTCTGGACCACGATCACCGTCGATCGGCGCCTGATGACGAACGGGAACCGCATGAGAACACGAGCACGCAGCTTTCTCGCGATCGGTGGCACGGCGACGTTGCTTGCCCTCTCCGCGTGCGGCGCAGGAGGGGCAGAGGGCGGCGACAGCGCCTCCGGAACCATCCAGTGGTGGACCTGGGACGAGAAGCAGGCGGTGTCCTGGGGCAAGTGCGTCGAGCCGTTCGAAGAGGCGAACCCGGACATCGACGTCGAGGTCAAGCAGTACGCCTGGGAGGACTACTGGACCAAGCTCACCGCGGGCTTCGTCGCCGGCAGCGCCCCGGACACGTTCATGAACCACACCTCCAACTACCCCGAGTTCGTCGACCAGGGGCAGCTGCTCGCGCTCGACGACATGATCGACGGGTCGGGCTACGACATCAGCCAGATCGGGGTCGGCGTCGACACCTGGAAGTACAGCGACGGCGGCACCTACGGGCTCCCGAAGGACTGGGCGACCGTCGGCTTCTTCTACGACAAGGCGAAGCTCACCGACGCAGGCCTCACCGAGGACGACGTCCAGAACATGACCTGGAACCCGGAGGACGGCGGATCCTTCGAACACATCGTGGCGCGCCTGACGGTCGACGAGAACGGGGTGCGGGGCGACGAGCCGGGCTTCGACAAGGACAACGTGGCGACGTACGGGATCAACAGCCTCGGGTCCAACGGGATCAACGGCCAGGACACCTGGGCCAACTTCGCGTCGACCACCGGCTGGAAGCTGGGCGACAAGGACAGCTTCCCCACCACGTTCAACTACGCGGACGAACGGTACGTGCAGACAGCCGAGTACCTGCGCGGTCTTGCCGAGCGCGGACTGTCGCCGGAGGAGGGTGAGTTCACTCTCGGCGCGGCCGAGCAGCTCGGTTCAGGAAGCGTCGCGATGGTCTCGGGCGGGTCGTGGTACGCGACGACCTTCTTTGCTCTCGACGCGATCGACGTGGGGATCGCCCCCTCGGTCGCGAACGAGAACGGTGAGCGGGCTGGGCTCTCCAACTCGAACGCCGACTCCATCTGGGCGGGCACTCAACACCCGGATGCCGCGTTCAAGTGGATCTCCTACATGGGCTCGCCCGAGTGTCAGGACGTCGCTGGTGTCGACGGCACCTTCTTCCCGTCCATCGACCAGTCGATGGAGAAGACGAAGGCCGCGCTGCTCGACCAGGGGATCGACATCACCCCGTACACGCAGCAGTTCGTCGACGGGACCCTCTTCGAGACGCCGGTGTTCGTCGGCGGCCAGGAGATGGGCTCCGCCATCAGCCCCCTGATGGAGGCGTACTTCACCGGCGAACGTGAGGAAGACGTCTTCGCCGAGATGGACGAGCTGAGCAGAGAGATCCTCGCGGAGTAGACCGGGCGCGCGCCGGCTGGGTTACCTCAGCCGGCGGCCTTGGCCGCGGCTTTCTGGGCCTTCTTGAAGGCCCGGACCTCCAGCAGGGCTTCGGCGCTGGTCACGTCGGCGATCGAGCGGTGCGAGCCCTCCTCGCCGAACTCGCCGGCCGCCTCGCGCCAGCCCTCCGGCTGGACGTCACGCTGCTTGCCCAGCAGGGCGAGGAAGATCTTGGCCTTACGCTCCCCGTACCCGGGCAGGGCATTGAGGCGCTTGAGTACCTCGTGACCGGTCGGCGCGCCGCCGTCGGCGCCGGGCTCGGTCCAGATCTTGGCGGCGTCGCCGTCGTACTCGTCGACGATCGTGTGGGCGAGCTCCAGCACGCGGCCCGCCATGGACCGTCCGTAGCGGTGGATCGCCGGGGGAGTCGTCGCCATCGTAATGAACTCGTCGGGGTCGGCGTCGGCGATGGCGCGCACGTCGAACGAGCCCATGCGGTCGCGGATCTTGCCGGGGCCGGCGAAGGCGTGTTCCATCGGGAACTGCTGATCGAGGAGCATCCCGACGAGGAGTGCGAACGGGTCGTCGCTCAGCAGTCGGTCCGTGTCGGGGTCGCCGGTGATCCAGAGCTCGGTAGCCATGTCTCCATGGTGCCCGATGGCGTGCTGGGCGTTCATACGGAACGAGTTCACCCGGGTGAATTACGGACAAATTCGGCGATGAATCGATTCGACGTGGGGTTCGACTAGGTAAATTCTCGCCATCTTGGCTCCGCGATCCTGTCGGCGCCCTTGTGACGATGGGGATACCTGTGGCAAAGGTCGCGACGTCGAGCCGCGTGAGGAAGCGCCTGCGTGGGGCAGCAACGATGGCGCGGCCTTGTCAGCTGGAGCGTTAGTAGGTCTGCCAGCAGTTGCGGTCGAGCGCTCTGAAGCCTTGCGGTCGTCGGTCGAGGCAGACTGCGCGGCCCCAGAAGCAGAATCGGTCCAGGACGCTGAGGTACTCGCCGATGAGTGCGACACGGACGTCACCGTGACCGACTCGCTGACTCCCTGGCAGACAGCGGTGGTCGAGGCCGCCACGGGCCACGTCGCGGTGGAGACCACCGTGTCTGCGGTACGGCAGGACTCCGACGGCGACGGCGCATGGGCACCGGTCGACGTCCAAATCGCCACAACCCCGGACGCGGCTACGGGCATGCTCGCCGTCACCGGTGGCGTCGAGCCGATCTGGCTGAACCCTGGTGGCACCGCAGGCGCCGGTCTGCCATTGGCGATCATCGGTCCGGAGGGCGACCAGGTGCAGATGTTCTCCGGGTCACTGCCGATCACGGGAGTCGTCGCTGTGGAAGACGGCCGGGTGACGTACGACCTGGGCGAGGGGATCTCATTGGTCGCCTCGTTGAACGGTCAGGGCACGTCGGTGACGCCGGTCGTGCGGCTGGAGGACGTCGCAGCGCTCGAGACCTTGGCCGCCCGGACAGGTGACCCGGTGAGCGAGGTAGCTATTGATTTCCCGCTGGAGACCTCCGAGGGCCTGACGCTCCAGGAGAGCGAGGGCGGGTTCGAAATCGTGAAGTCGGACGGGACCCCGAGGTTCACTTCGGGGCCCGCGCTGATGTGGGACAGCGCAGGCGGAGAGCAGGCCGGGGCTGGCTTGGCTCGCGCGGCAGTTGACGACGATGCGCCAGATCGGGTTGAGCAGCCGGTCCTGGGCGACAACGTGGCCGCTATGGACGTGCAGCTCTCCGAGGACGCCTTCACGGTCGTCGCGGACGGTGCAGCGCTGACCGCGCCGGGCAGCGTCGCGCCCTACTACCTCGATCCGGAGATGGGTGCGCACACCCCGGCCCGGTACGCGATGGTGCAGAGCCACTGGCCCAACACCGCGACATTCAACTACGAGGGGTCCGAGGGCTTGGGGTTCTGCAACCCGAGCTGGGACGCCCGGTGCGGGGGCGTGGAGAACACCGAGCGGTTGCTGTTCGAGTTCTTCACCCTCGAGAACAACGGCACTTCTCTCGCGGAGCTGGGTGGCGCCGACATCGTCAGTGCCGAGTTCGGCGTGAGTGGGACGACCAGCTGGGACTGCTCTTCGCGGCAGGTCAACGCATACGCGCCGGGTCGCATCAGCAACGCGACGACGTGGAACAACCAGCCGGCCTGGAACGCAGTGCAGGACACGTGGTCGGGCACGCACCGTGCGGGATGCTCGAGCGGTCGGGCGGAGTTCGACCTGACGACGCGAGCCAAGGTCCAGGCGAACGCGGACCAGTCGTGGCTGGGGGTCGGGCTGCGGTCCGCGAACGAGTCGAGCATGACGTGGTGGAAGCAGTACCGGGGTGACTCCGGGGCGCTGCGGATCGTGTATGACCGGCCGCCGCTTGCGCCGACGGAGGCCGCGATGGACATCAGGAACGACGCGGGTGGCGCGACACCGGTCTACCACTGCTACCAGGACGAGAACCGGCCGGTGCTCCGCACGAACAGGCCGACGCTGGAGGCGCGGACCAACGATCCGGACGGGACCCATGTGTACCTCCAGTTCCGGGTGGTGGCTCTGACGGGTGAGCAGGTGTGGCTCTCGAGTTGGCGGGGCCCGGTGGCACCTGGTGTGGATGCCACTGCGACGGTGACCGGTGGTGTGGTTAAGGACAAGGAATACCGCTGGCAGGCGCGGGCGAAGTCCACCGACTCGATCGCTGAGACCACCAGGACCCTCTCGTGGGACGACGTGCCTTCCTGTCGGTTCCGCGTGGACATGGAGAAGCCGAACGACCCCAAGATCACCAGCTCGAACTATCCGACCGGCGTTGTATCGGGCGGTATCGGCACGGACATCAAATTCACGTTGTCGCCCAACGGGTCCAACGACGTGGAGGGGTTCTACTACGGTCTGAACACCCCTGAGCCGTCGAAGTGGGCGAACGTCGATCCGGGCGAGTCGACGGGGACATTGACGGCGGACGTCACACGCGCGGGGCGCAACTACCTCGCCGTGTACTCGGTCGACGTAGCGAGGCGCACGTCAGCGGTGGCGCAATACGAGTTCTATGTGGGTTTTCCGCACGCGACGGGTATCTGGCGGTTCAACGACGCCAACTGGCAGACCGCGCCGCCGCTGGTAGCGGTCAACAGCCTGGCGGGTTCAGGTACGGGCGGCCTGACCAGGACTTCGTCGGTGGGCTGGGGTTGGGGCTACGACGGAGCGGAAGGCACGTTCCCACCAGGTTCGACCCTTGAGACCGGCGGAGTGCCCGACGGCGCTCTCGTGTTCGACGAGGCAGGTGACGTAGCCAGGTCGTCCAAGCCCGTGGTCGGCGTTGACCAATCGTTCTCGGTCTCGGCATTCCTGCGCCCGGGCGAGGTGACTGGCTCGGCCGCCGCGGTCACGCAGGAAGGGGAGAACGTTGGGAGCTTCCATCTTGGTCTGTCGACTTCAGCGGACTGCCCGACGACACCCGAACCGTGCTGGGCGTTCTGGATGCATGACAACGACGAGGCCGGATCGGACAACACGATCGCCCGTGTGAACCTGCCGGTCGTGGCCGACGAGTGGACTTTCGTAGTCGGAGTCCACGATGCGGCGGCGGACAAGATCTACGCCTACGCCTGCCCGGCCGGCCCAGAGAGCCATCACGAGGTCGAGCGATCCGAGCTGGTGAGTTTCAAGCCGTCCTGGAACGCGTCCGGGCCGCTGCGACTGGGCTCCGGATTCAGGGAAGACGGCACGATGTGGCGGTACATGGGCGCGATCGACGAGGTCCGGGTGTACGAGGACCAGGTGCTGGGGATGGGGACCGATGCGGCGGCCGTCGCCGAGATCGCACGACTCTGCTCGGTGCAGGTGGGGCCGTGAACGGTGCGGGTGCAGGTGCTGTCCGGACGTCAGGTTCAGTCGGGTACGAGCGGGAGACTCCCTTGAGCAGGTACGGCACGGCGAAGTGGACGAGCAGGGCAAGCCTGAGTGTTGTGGCCGCAACGGTGGCGATCACGCTGGCTGGATCGGGCACGGTGCCAGCCGCTGCTCTGGCGGATGGTGACGACCGGGCGGGCTGGACCTTGGAGGAACGCCGCGAATACGGCGAGGGCCTCAAGGACCCCTCGCTCTCGTCAGAGGAGGCAGCGGTCCCGGCGACCGATGTCGATCCGGACGCTGCGGCGCCAGACCTGACGGGCTATGAGGACACGGCAGAGGCCCGGGTCGACGTTGACCCGGTGGAGTGGCCCTCCGCGGGCGACGTCACCCTGACGCTGCCGGAACAGGCGGCTGATGTTGCAGAGGGCCAGGCGGGCGGGCTGCCCGTCCAGATCGAGCAGGTGGCGGCTGAGCCGGCCAGCGGCAAGACGGCGGCCTCCCGCAGTGCTGCGGCGGCGGGCGGCGACGTTCGAGTGGAGCACGAGCCGCGGTCTGTCGCGTCGCAGGTCGGAGCAATCGGCGGTGTTGTCACGCTGGATAACGCCGATTCGGCCGCCTCGGGTGCGCGAACGGCAACTGGCGCTACGGCGGCTGCGGCAACCGACGAGAGCACTCGTGTGCGGGTCGGGATGGACGTCTCGTTCCTCGCGGACGCTGGCGCGGACCTGGTCTCCCGGCTGACGCTGGTGCAGCTGCCACAATGCGCCCTGAGCACGCCTGAGCTCGAGGAATGCCAGACGCGAGTCCCGGTCGAGGGCGTCGCGCTGGACGACCGGCGCAGCGACGATACGACGTCGGGCGGGATCATCCTGTCCGGCGAGGTCGAAGTCCCCGCCGAAGCGGATACCGCATCGCTGTCAGCCACCGACACCGCGGCTGCGGCAGGCCCGACGGTGCTGGCCGTGATGGCTGAGGAGGAAGGGCCGAACGGGGACTGGGCTGCGTCGTCGCTGTCGTCGTCGGCCTCGTGGGACGTGTCCGAGCAGACCGGTGGTTTCACCTGGTCCTACCCGATGCGCACACCTCCGGTACCGGGTGGGCTCTCACCGCAGCTGTCGCTGGCCTACTCCTCGGCGTCTCTCGACGGCAAGGTCGCCTCCAGCAACACCCAGGCCTCCCAGGTCGGCGACGGCTGGGAAGCGAACGTCTCGGGGTACGTGGAGCGCAAGTACGTGCCGTGCACGGAGGACCAGCAGGACAAGAACAACGTGCCGCCGAACAACGCGACACACGACTCCGGCGACCTGTGCTGGAAGACGGACAACGCGACGCTCGTGTTCAACGGGAGCGCGACCGAGCTGGTGCGCGACGGTGAGACGAACACATGGCGCCCGAAGAACGACGACAACACCAGGGTCACCCGTGCCACTGGCGGCTGGGGTGACGGACGGGACGGAGAGCACTGGGTCGTCACTACCGACGACGGCACCAAGTACTACTTCGGACGGGGCAAGACGTCCGCCACGGGCGCCGTCCTAGCCTCGGTGTTCTACGCGCGTGTGTACGGCAACCACGACGGCGAGCCGTGCCATGCGACCACGTTCTCGGGATCCGGCTGCATCATGGGCTGGCGTTGGATGCTCGACCACGTCGAGGACAAGCGCGGCAACACGATGACCTACTCCTACAACCGTGAGTTCAACCGGTACGGCCACAACAACAACAGCAGCACGACGCAGTACGTCACCGGTGGCCGTCTGGCCGCGATCGAGTACGGCACGAAGGTCGGCTCGACCACCGCGGCCCCTGCCCGCGTCGAGTTCTCCTACGGGGAACGCTGTATCCCGACCAGCACCTTCACCTGTGCGGCTGAGGACCGGACCGTGGAACACGGCTCGCACTGGCCGGACCTGCCCCTGGACCTGGTGTGTACGTCCACCACAACGTGCCCGGAGGTGCAGAGCCAGGTCTTCTTCGAGCGGTACCGAATGACGGGTATCACCACCCAGATCCGGTCGAACGGCACCCTGGTGGGTGTCGACAAGTGGGGTCTGACCCAGACGATGCCAACGGTGGGCGACTCGATGCCGACCGTTTGGCTGGACAAGCTCACTCACACGGGTCTGGGCGGCAACAACGACGTCGCAGACGACATCTCGCTGCCAGTGGTCGATTTCACGAGCGAGCAGCTGCAGAACCGGGTCAACGGCATCGGCACCGACGGCGCCACTGCTATGACCCGGCTGCGCGTGTACAAGATCCTGTCGGAGTCCGGCGGCGTCACCACGCTGGACTACTCGGAGACAGAGTGTTCCCCCACGAACCTTCCGGCCAATCCGTGGAGCAACACCATGCGGTGCATGCCGGTTTTCTATACCCCGCCAGGTGTCGAGACCGCCAAGGAACACTACTTCCATCACTACCGGGTGGAGCGGATGACCGAGTCCGCGGGCTCGGCGATCGGCGGTACGCCCGTGACCACGGACTTCGTGTACACGGGCGGACCGGCGTGGCACTACGACGACAACGAGCTCGTCAAGGCGAAGGAACGCACCTGGGGCGAGCTGCGCGGCTACGCACGTGTCGACGTCTACACCGGCGACACAGGCGATGCCGCTGCGCCGCAGTTGCGGACTGCCTACCGATACTTCCGTGGAATGGATGGTGACCGGAACGACCGTGCCGGCAACACCGTCAAGTCGAGGGCGGTCGATGGCATAACCGACCTGGACCAGTACGCCGGGATGGTGCGTGAGGAGATCACCTACCAGGACGCCGCAGGCGCAACTCAGGTCTCATCGAAGGTAAGCACTCCATGGCGGTCGCCCTCCACCGCGACGGACCCGACCGACAGCACCAACAAGGCGTTCCACACCGGCGTCAGCTCTGTGGTGACCACCACGCGTGCGCCGGAGCGGGCCAGCGGTCAGATGGTTACTCAGGTCGACACGGAGCTTGATTCTGCGTACGGCATGCCGCTCAATGTGTCTGACCGGGGTGACACCAGCACGACCGGGGACGAGACTTGCACGACCCCGACCTACACACGCAACACGGTTACCAACTGAAGCTGGTGCAGCGACAGGTAGTCGTCAGCGTGCGGTGCGACCAGGCTCAGAACCCCGCACCGCCGGACCAGGTGGTCTCCGACGTGAAGTACACCTACGACGGCGGGACCTTGTCTCGCGGCCTGGTGACACGGGTCGAGGAACTGGACCGTTACGAGGGGACCACCCCGACGTACGTGGCTACCACCACAGCGTACGAGCCAGTCGGGACTGGTTACGCACGGGCAATCCGGGTCACCGACCCCAAGTCCCGGGTCACCGAGACGAGCTACGTGGATAACGCGGCGGGTCTCAACGCGCGCACTACCGTGAAGAGCCCAGACCCGGACGGCAGTGGCGCGCTGACGCCGCACGAGACCACCACCGAGGTGGACCCGGCCTGGGGTTCCCCGGTCAAGGTAACCGACCCCAACAACAAGGTCACCTCCGGCACCTACGACGCGCTGGGCCGGCTCAAGCAGGTCTGGCAGCCGGGTCGCCCGCAGGCAACGGCGACCCCGAACACGAAGTACGCCTACTGGGTGCGCACCACGGGCATGAACGCCGTGATCACCGAGACCCTCAACTACGACGCGTCGGCCTATGTGAAGTCGACGCAGATCTTTGACGGGTTGCTGCGCACCATCCAGACGCAGGCGCCGTCGGCGTCGGACACCCAGCCGGGGCGGGTGCTGACCGACACGATCTACGACTCGCGCAATCTGCCGATCAAGACGAACGACGGCTGGTACAACGCCAGCGCACCAATCACGACCCTCGCGATCCCGACGATGGCTGTGCCCGCCCGAACTGTCACCCAGTTCGACGGCGCCGGACGCGCGGTGGACGAGACGTTCTACGTCGGCGAGGACGGCGCACCGCACGACGACGGGTCCTACGACCCGACCTGGACCACGACCACCACGTACGCGGGCGACCGCGTGCACGTGAACCCCCCGGTCGGTGGCATCCCGACCACGACGATCAACGACGCCCGGGGTAACACGGTCGAGCTGCGCCAGTACGAGGGCGCTACCCACACCGGCACTTCCCACAACACGAAGTACGCGTACGACGACGCGAACCGTCTGGAGACGGTGACCGACGGGGCGGGCAACGAGTGGACCTACGAGTACGACCTACGTGGGCGGCAGACCAGCACGACTGATCCGGACAAGGGCACCACGGAGACTACCTATGACGAGGTGGGCAATGTCCTGACCACGACCGACGCGCGCGACCAGATCCTGGGGTACACCTACGACGCCCTGGACCGGAAGCTAACGCAGCGGGCCGGCGGCACCGGCGGCACGGTGCGTGCCAAGTGGGCCTACGACACGGTGCAGAAGGGGCAGCTCACCTCCAGCACCCGCGTGGAGGGCAGCGCCGAGTACATCAGCACGATCACCGGTTACTCGAACGACTACCAGCCCACCGCCCAGAGGGTAACCCTGCCGCCGAACGTGGCGTCGTTGGGCAGTCTGGCGGGCACCTCGTTCACGACCGGGTACACCTACACGCAGGACGGTCGCCTGTACGAGACCGACTACCCCGCGGCCGGACAGTTGAGCGCCGAGAACGTCCGGATCCACTACGGCGAGGCAAATCTCCCGGACGCGCTGTCGGGGGCAGGAAACTACGGGTACTACGTGGCCGCGGCCACGCACTCACCGTTCGGTGACCTGGACTACCTCGACCTCGGTTCCGAGTACAGCTACCAGCACTACCTGGACATCGAGCGCGGCACCCGGCGCCTGGTCGGCGCGGTGCAGACTACCGAGCAGCCCGACGGCAGCATCGACTCGCTGGTCAAGGCCACCTATGCCTGGGACGACGCAGGGAATCTGACCTCGGTCAAGGACGTGCCCGTTGCGGCCGACGGTGGTCAGCCGGCCGACCGGCAGTGCTACCGGTACGACTGGGCGCGTCGCCTGACCCAGGCATGGACGCCGTCCAACGGGGACTGTGCGGCGTCGCCGACGTCCTCGACTGCGCTGGGCGGGGGCGCGCCGTATTGGAACACCTACAGCTACGACGCGATCGGCAACCGGACTGGGGCTGTGACCCGGACGCCAGCCGTCGCTGGCGGCGCGGCGTCGTCGACGACGGCTACCTACGCCTACCCCACCTCGGGTGCGGGTGTGGACCGGCCGCACGCGGTTACGGGTGTGACAGCGACGGGTACCGGTGCCGGGATCTCGTCCTTCACGTACGACGATTCCGGGAACATGACCGGACGCACTGTGGCGGGGCAGGCCGCGCAGGCACTGACGTGGGACGCGGAGGGCGAGCTCGCCGGTGTCGCGTCCGACGAGAACGGTGACGGGACCGTCTCCGAGGCGGAGACCGCGGACGGGGACAAGTACGTCTACACCGCCGAAGGTGAGCGCCTGATCCGGCACCAGGCCGGCGAGCAGGGGGCCACCACCACGGTCTACCTGCCCGGCGGGCAAGAGCTCGTGCTCGACAAGACCACGAGCCAGGTGACTGCGTCGCGGTACTACGCGTTCGAAGGCAAGACCGTGGCAGTGCGTACCGGGATGGCCCGCGACGACGTTTCCACGATCGTTCCCGACCACCACAACACCGCTCAGATCCAGATCACCAATGTCTATGGCGTAGTCACCCGCAAGTACACCGATCCGTTCGGCGTCGAACGCGGCACGACTGGTGCTGTGGATGAGTGGACCGGAGACCACGGGTTCCTGGACAAGCCAGTGGACGCTACGGGGCTGACTGCCGTCGGGGCGCGGATGTACGACACGATGTTGGGCAGGTTCCTCACGGTGGATCCGATCATGGACCTCACCGACCCACAGCAGTGGAACGCCTACTCCTACGCCAACAACAATCCCACCACGCAGTCCGATCCAGACGGCCTGGAGCCTCGCCCGTACCACCAGAAGGGCGACGACGGTAAGAGCTGCGCCGGCTTTGACTACAACAACTGCGCTGGCGGCGGAGGGTCGGGCCCAGGTGGCTGCGGATCAATGTGTCCCCCTGACATCCCGACGGACGATTCGATCTACGGCGATGTCGCCTCGACCTATGACTATCACCAGGCGTCCAGTGTCCCGCGACCCGTGCACACCGCTGGTTACACCGTCATGGCGGGCATATTCTCGCCGCAGACTGAGCAGGCTCTCGGCGCAGCTGCCTGGGTCAGCCCTTTCGCCGACGCAACCCAGTTGGGCCTCTACCTTGCCTGCATCCAGAAGGGCTGCACAGTTTATGAAGATGCCACCGGCGGAGCCGCGTGGGCGGCAGCGGGCATCGTCGTCCCGGGTGGCAACTTTGCTAAGAAGGGTGACGAGGTCGCAGAAGCTACTAGCTTCTTCCGTGGTGCGAAGCCGGGCGAGTCGCCATCATTTGCTCCGCGGCCAAATGAGTTTAAGGTCGACTCTGAGACAGGATTCGTGCGCAGCACGCACGGAGTTTCGGTGTTCGATAACCCGCAGAGCGTTTCCAGCAAGAACTTTGTCCCTCACCGCATCGACTTGTCGACTGTTCCCAGCGAACTGAACATAATTCAGCGCGGAAAAGATCCGCGGCACTATGAGATTGTTCCGCGACCGGGCATAAACTTGACGCCCCAGCAATTCTCCGCGTGCCTGTCACGGATTCAGTGTGGATAGGAGTTGATATGGCCTACCAGGTCAGATTTCCGGATGACTTCGACGACTATGCGTGGGAGGTTGAATCGAAGGGCGTATTCTGGGAAGCTGTAGTGTACAATGAGGGCCGTTCATTTGCGGTAACTTTTTACGATAAGGAACGACTCGCGCAGGATCTGGCGGAAGATGTCGGACCGGGGCGATCCGCCGTACTTTCCCGCGTCATCGTGGTTGAACATGTAACACGTGAATGCATGTCGCAAGCGGTTGGCAAGTTGTCGCCCGGTGTCCTTGATTGACAAGTGCAATTCGCTCGCGCTGTAATGGGTGCTCAGGTTTATTTTGCTTCGACAGTTCTGTCGGCAATGTCGAGGCATTGTTCATCGAGCTGCGATTGATTCCATGGAAATGTTTCGGCTTGGGCTGAAGGGTGTTGCAGTGTCATGGCCTTACCTCGGATCGACACCGATCTGACCAGGAAGTGTTAGTGGTGAATCTTGATTTGACTATCGCAGAGCGTGAGGCCTTGATATCTGCGATTGTGCGTTTAAAGTTCGATGATGACAGTGTCCCTGAGCCTTATTTCGGAAGCCCGGTGATCGCAGAGGCGCTACGAAAGATGCTTGCGTCAATAATTGACGAGAGCCGCGATTCGGGAGACCTAGGGAGAACTTCGAGATGGCAAACGTGGCAGGACTGGGGATCTCGTGCCTATGAAAGATCGATTATAGTTAAACATGTCGCCTCCCTGTCTGTCTGGCTCGAATGGACGGAAGGTCAGAAAGGCGACTATCTGCAACACTGTGCGGCCCCATTCCGTTTGACTGGTTCGGAGGTCCGCGAGCTAATTTCCGAGATCGGGGAAGTCAATCGTTGAGGTCTGGGCGATAGTATCGGCTTATCACGAGGGCTAGTAACTCTGCGCCTCGCTCCTATTGGCATCTAACCAGATTTGGAGTCGATCGGCGTGGCTGATGGCGAGTTAACTGCGGCAATAGTTCTTTGGACCGGTCGAGAGTGCTCGGATAGCCCAACACGTGATTCCGAATCGGTCATCCGTGATTACGGAGATAGCGTAGGGCGGACACTTCTGGCAAGAATCCTTGAAATCGAGGAGGCGTTTTACAAAACTAGCGCCCATGCGAAGGTTTCTGATCTTGCAGCGATGGGTGAGCAAGCGGCAGCAGATTTCCGCCCGAAGCACCCGGAAGTTGGAGAGGAAGCGGTCCAAGCGCTTGCATGGTGCTACACGTTCGACTATCGATGACCTTGGGTCACTGGACGAGCCGCTGGCCGCTAAGGGGCTGACCGCTGTTGAGGGCGTCGTCTGTAGGCCCGCATGGCAGCGAAATTGTTCGGCCAGCAGGGTGGGCGGCTGCAGGTGCAGCTCCGAAGCAGTGGTCAAGATGACTGGTGAGGAGGAAGAAAGTTGGCTGTTTTCTGGGCTGCCACGTCTCCTACAACTGGAAGTTTCGTTCCGGCCGAACAGGACGATTACGACGGTCTCATCGCACGGTTCGGCGAGCTGCGTGATCAAGGGCAGGGATACCTCGAGGTTCGCGGCGATGCACAGTTCCCCCTCCTCACGCTGGGTTTCAGGGGGGAACGGGGTGTCGTCCAACTCGTGTCCGACGAGGCGACGACCGCACTTCTTGTCGCGGATCCGTCTGCGACCAAGGATGCAGAGGTCCTGGTGATAGACGACTTTGTAGAGTTCGCGTCCGAATTCGTGCTGTCTTTAGATCGCGCCTGGCAAGTGATCGACAAATTCGCTCGTGGAGGCGATCCTGCGCAAGTAGGCGAGTGGTGGGATTCGTGAGGACTGAGCAGGCCGCCGTCGGGGGTGTAGTTCCGCACTGCAGTGAAGGCTTTCGGTCGGCCGATCGAGTAGCCGAATCGGCGCGGCTCATTGAACGGGTCCCCATCTCGAGTCTCGGAAAGGGAGTGCCACCTTAATGACGACCTATTTCTCCATTGATGATGGCGATCTGCGCATTTCGCGAGACTTGCCATCATTCGAATGTAGGGGTCGTCCCGATGGGTTGGCGGTGACGGAGTTTCATATGGTGCCCGATTGCACTGCAGCCATTGTTCTTCTTGACCCGCCGCTGCGTTCGAGGCGCGTCCGAAATCTGGTGAAAGTTGGATCCGGATCGGACATTCTTTGGCATGCCCAACTGCCCGATGCAGCGACGGTGACGTGATGGCTTCAACGTGGAGTGGATACCGTATTCGCCTCTCTGGCGGATCGGGAAGGCTCTTGGACAGCACTTTCACGAAGTAAACGGCTTCAACTGGCAGCTCAAACCGGCGATTGACCGGACCGCGGGAGCTTGTAGAGCAGCACTTCGGGTTCCGACCGGTCTTTGAACTGGGACGACGCATTCGCCGAGCCTCTCAAGCCGTCAGTGGCTAGCGGATGTTCTGGTCCAACAACATGCCGACGAGGAGCGCGAACGGGTCGTCGCTCAGCAGTCGGTCCGTGTCGGGGTCGCCGGTGATCCAGAGCTCGGTAGCCGTGTCTCCATCTTGCCTCGTGTTGGATCAGCCGACAGTCCCGTACCTGTCCAGGAACGTCGTCACAGCTTCATGAGCGACCACATCCAGCTCCTCGGCGGTGTAACGCGCCGCTCCGGCGGTGAGGGTGAGACGGTTCAGGGGTGCGGCCAGGGTGAGCCAGGTGAGCTGTTCGGCGGCGACCTGCGGGTTGTCGATCCGTAACAGACCACGGGTGGCGAGGTGTTGGAAGGCGTCGGCCAGGAGTGCCTGGTTGTGCTCCCAGCTGCGCCGCACATAGTCGGCGGCCACCTCGGGGAACCGCTCGGCCTCGGCGGCGATCAGCGTCCGCATCTGGAGGACCGGTGGGCTCAGGACGCCGGCGTGCAGCGTCCGCGAAAGCCCCAGCAGTCCCTGCTGGATGTCGTCCGTCTGCATGAGCTGCTGCAGGTGTGGGCTCATCGAGTCGCGTCCGCGATCGACCCAGTCCCGGACGACGGCCGCGTAGAGGACCTCCTTGGACGGGTACTGCCGGTAGAGGGTCTGCTTCGAGATCCGCGCTCTTGCGGCGACGGCGTCCATCGTGGCACCGGAGTACTGGTGCGCCAGGAAAACGTCGCGAGCGATCGCGAGCAGGTCGGTGCCGCGGCTGCCACCGGGCCTTCCGCGAGGTCGCGGTGGTGAGGCTGAAGTGGTCACATCCTAAATAGTACTGGACAGTACTGCGCGCCCCGCCTACAGTACTGATTAGTACTAAAAATGAGGAGGAGCATCATGATCGCTTTGGGTGTCGCAGTCGCTGCCGTGGCGGCGTTCGTGCTCAGTTCCGTCTACTACGTCGTCACCACACCGCTCGAACAGCGAGCGCTCGGCGACCGTGCCCTTGACCGCGGGCGCCCTGCTCCGTGGAAGGCGGTGACCGAGCTGGCGCGGACGGTCGTGGTCGGGGCGGGGTTCGCATGGATCGCCGCACAGGCCGGAATGCTGACCCTGCCCTCGGCCCTGCTGCTGGCGCTAGTGCTCTGGGCGGCTTTCCCCCTGGTGCTGCTCACGGGCTCGATCATCTGGGAACGCGTGCCCTGGCAGACCGCGGCCATTCACTCAGGCGACTGGCTGCTGAAGCTCCTGCTCATCGCACTCGCCGTCGGCCTCATCCACTGATCCGGAAGGGAATCTGATCATGTCCACAGCAACAAGCGCGGGCCCGCTCGACCGAACCTTCACCGCCGTACTGCTCCAGAGCGAAGCGAAGGGCGGCTGGACCTACCTCAAGCTCGACGACTCGGCCGAGTACTTCGGCACCCGTGGCCTTGTCAAGGTCACCGGCACCGTCGACGGCGTTCCGTTCACCAGCTCGTTCATGGCGCTGGGCGACGGCACGCACAAGCTCCCGATTGCGGCCAAGCTGCGCCGTGAGATCGGAAAGCAGGCCGGCGACGCCGTCACGGTCCACCTGCAGCAGCGCTTGAACTGATCGCGCCGCGGTGCGATCGCCTAGCTCGGGGCGCTTTCCGGAGCTGAGCTCGCGAGGTCGTCCAGGAAGCGAGTGACGACGTCGCGCTCGTCCGGCGTCAGGCGCGCGGCGGCGTCGAACCGGCGGGCGTGACTGCGACCGACGGTTTCGCGAGCCACACGCCGCGTCTCCTCCGATACCTCGATCGCGAGGCTGCGCCGGTCGGACGGGTGCGGGAACCGGCGGACGTGGCCGCCCGTGGCGAGCCTGTCGAGAAGCTTGGTGGTCGAGGCCGTGGTGATGCCCAGGTGCTCGGCGATCGCGCCCGGCGTCACCACGCGCCCGTGGTTCTGCATGGCCATGATGTAGCGGATCGCCCGCATGTCGCTCTCGCCGAGCTTCATGTACCGGCGGGACGCCTCGCTCATCCGGCGCTCGGTCTCGCGCCATCCGCGCAGCGCCTCGAGCACGCGCACCACCTGGTCGACGTCCTGGTCGTCCAGGCCGGCCCGCTGGACGATCTCCTGGTCGGGGTCCATCACGCGCGGATCCAGCATCGACGGCTCGACGGGTTCGCCCGGCTCCTGTTCATGGACCACATCCAGATCCTATCCGGCGGGTAATGCTTGCTGTGCTTAAATATAGCCTGGCTAGCAAAACCTCATGGAGCGTGAGTCATGAACCCCTCGTCATCCCTTGCGCTGTACTCCGAGACCGCGCACGTCGCAGCTGCCCGGATCATCGGCGCCTACTCGACCTCATTCAGCCTGGCCACCCGTCTGCTGCCGCCCACGGTCCGCGCGATGATCGAGGACATCTACGCGCTCGTGCGCGTGGCCGACGAGGTGGTCGACGGACCTGCGCACGAAGCCGGCCTCGCGCCGGCCGAATGCCGTAACACCCTCGACGCCCTGGAGAGCGAGACGCTCACAGCCATACACAGCGGCTTCAGCGCGAACGTGGTGGTGCACGCCTTCGCCGCAACGGCCAGAACCATCGGCATCGACGAGGTGCTCGTACGCCCCTTCTTCGCTTCCATGCGCCGCGACCTGGACCCCGTGGACTCGCTCACCGACGCCGAGTACCGCACCTACGTGCATGGCTCCGCGGAGGTAGTGGGGCTGATGTGCCTGCGGGCTTACCTGCACGACCACCAGGTCACCCCTGCAGCACGTGAGCGGCTCGAAGGGGGCGCCAGCCGGCTGGGCGCCGCGTTTCAGAAGATCAACTTCCTGCGCGACCTCGGTGACGACGAGGACCGCCTGGGCCGGTCCTACTTTCCCGGCATGGTCCCCAGCGGGTTCGACGACGAGCACAAGGCGGTCGTCGTCAAGGACATCGACGCCGACCTGGCCGCGGCCCGCGCCGTCATCCCCCTGCTGCCTCCCGGCCCACGCCGGGCCACCGCGGTGGCGGCGGGGCTGTTCGCCGAGCTCAACGACAGGCTACGAAAGACATCCACCGCACAGCTGCGCCGCCAGCGTGTCTCCCTGTCGAGAGCCGTCAAGCTCCGCGTCGTCGCCACGGCCCTGGCCGAGGCACGGGAAGGTAGGCGATGAGGCGCGCCAACTACATCGGCGACGACGAGATGCGCGGGCGACGGGTGATCGTGGTCGGTGGCGGCATCTCGGGCCTGGCGACGGCCGCGCTGCTCGCCCGCGAAGGCGCCGAGGTCACGCTGCTGGAGGCCCGAGAGGAGCTCGGTGGACGCGCCGGACGCTGGCAGAAGGACGGCTTCCGGTTCGACACCGGCCCGTCCTGGTACCTGATGCCTGAGGTGTTCGACCACTTCTTCCGCCTGCTCGGCACCAGCGCGGACGCCGAGCTGGACCTCGTCCGGCTCGACCCCTCCTACCGGGTCTTCTTCGAGGGCGACCCTGAGCCCTTCGACCTGCCCGCCGACGGCGCCCGCGAGGCGCTGCTCGCACTGGACCCGCCGTCCGCGCCGGACCTGGGTGTCTACCTCGACTCGGCCGCGGAGACGTACCGCCTAGCCACCGAGCGGTTCCTCTATGCGACGTTCGCCTCGCTCACGCCGTTGCTCGACCCGGATCTCGTGCGGCGCGTGCCGCGTCTGGTGCGCCTGCTCGGGGAGCCTCTGGACAGCTTCATCAACCGGCACACGACGGACGACCGGGTGCGCCGGATCCTCGGCTATCCGGCGGTGTTCCTGGGCACCTCGCCAAGCGGGGCGCCCAGCATGTACCACCTCATGAGCCACCTCGACGTGGCCCAGGGGGTGCTGTACCCGCGCGGCGGGTTCGGTGCCGTGATCGAGGCGGTCGCGCGTGTCGCCGAGCGCGCGGGCGCGAAGCTCTTCACCGGGCAGCGGGTGGACCGGATCACGGTGGCCGACGGCGCCGTGACCGGCGTCGAGGTCACCGACGGCACGGGCGGCTCCCACCAGCTGGAGGCGGACGTCGTCGTGTCGACGGCGGACCTGCACGTCACGGAGCGCAGCCTGCTCGATCCCGCGCACCGCAGCCACAGCGATCGCTGGTGGGAGCGGCGCGATCCCGGACCGGGCGCGGTGCTGGCGCTGCTGGGCGTGCGGGGTGAGCTCCCGCGGCTCGCGCACCACACGCTGCTCTTCGCCCGGGACTGGCAGGAAGGGTTCGACGCGATCTCCGGGGCGCATCGTTCGGTGCCGAATCCTGCGTCCCTCTACGTCTGCCGGCCGAGCGCCACCGACGACGTTGCCCCGCCTGGCCACGAGAACCTGTTCCTGCTCATCCCCGTGCCCGCCGACACCACCATCGGTGCCGGCGGCCTGGACGGCGCCGGGGACGCGCGCGTGGAGCGCATCGTGGACGACGCGATAGCGCAGATCGCCGACTGGACCGGGACCGCCGACCTCGCTGAACGAGTGGTGGTCCGGCGCACCATCGGCCCCGCCGACTTCGAGCGGGACTTCGGCGCCTGGCGCGGCGGCGCCCTCGGTCCCGCGCACACGCTGCGGCAGAGCGCCATGCTCCGCGGATCGAACGCCTCCGCACGGGTGTCCGGCCTGCTGTACGCGGGCGCCACGACCATCCCCGGGATCGGCCTGCCCATGTGTCTCATCAGTGCGGAGCTTGTGCTGAAAAGGCTGCGGGGCGACACGAGCGCCGGGCCCTTGCCCGAACCGGAGGCCCCATGAGCTTCGGCTACCTCGCCGCGCTGCTCGTGTCCGCGACCGGCGTGCTCGTCGTGGACCGGAAGTTCCGGCTCTTCTGCTGGGCCGCCCCGGCGCGAGCGGCTGCCGTCCTCGCGATCGGCACCGCGTTCTTCCTGGCCTGGGACCTGGCCGGGATCGGGCTCGGCATCTTCTTCCGTGGTGCCGGGCCGTACATGACAGGGCTCCTGCTCGCGCCGGAGCTGCCCGTCGAGGAGCTGGTGTTCCTCATGTTCCTCTGCGAGCTCACCATGGTGGTTGTCCTGGGCGCACAGCGGCTCATGGACCGGGCTGAACCGAGCCGCCGACCAAGCCCGCGAGACGACGAGGCGCGATGACCTACCTGCTGCTCGCGCTCGCCTTTGCCGCGACGGCCAGCCTGGTCGCCGTCGTCGCGCACCTCGCCGTCGTACGAGGTGGTGTTTCTAGAGCTCGACCCACGTCCTGGCAGGCCCTCACGGCAGCCGCCGTCGCCCTGCTCGTGCTTACCGCCGTGTTCGACAACGTCATGATCGCCACCGGGCTGATCGCGTACTCCGACGCCCACATCTCGGGGGTCCGGATCGGGCTGGCGCCGGTCGAGGATTTCGCGTACCCCCTGGCCGCCGTCGTCCTGCTGCCCGCGCTCTGGTCGTTCTTCGCCTCCCGCTCCGGGGATGGTCGTGCTCGCTGACCTCGTGCGCGCCTCGCGCCCCCTGAGCTGGATCAACACGGCCTACCCGTTCGCCGCGGCATACCTGCTGGCGACGGGGGAGGTGGATGTGGCTCTGGTCGTCGGGACGCTCTTCTTCCTGGTGCCGTACAACCTCGCGCTCTACGGGATCAACGACGTGTTCGACTATGCGTCGGACCTTGCCAACCCGCGCAAGGGCGGGGTCGAGGGTGCGCTCCTGCCGCCCCGGCGCCATCGCCTCGTCCTTACGGTGTCCGTGCTGACCTGCGTGCCCTTCGTGGTCGCGCTGATCTTGCTCGGCCCGCCGTTGTCCTGGGCTGTGCTCGCCGTCAGCATCTTCGCGCTCGTCGCGTACTCCGCGCCGCCGTTCCGGTTCAAGGAGGTGCCGGTGCTCGACTCCCTGACCTCCAGCGTGCACTTCGTGAGTCCGGCGGTCTACGGGCTGGCGCTGGCCCATGCCGACCTGACGCCTGAGACATTCGCAGTGCTCGGCGCTTTTCTCCTCTGGGGGATGGCGAGCCACGCCTTCGGTGCGGTCCAGGACGTCGTCCCCGACCGGGTGGGAGGCATCTCCTCGATCGCGACGGCGTTCGGCGCGGCCCGCACCGTCCGCCTCGCGATGGGCGCGTGGATCGCCGCCGGCCTGCTGGTCGCCGCCACGGGCTGGCCCACCGGCCTTGCCGGGCTGCTCGCGCTGCCGTATCTCGCGCTTGCACTTCCGTACGCGCGGCTGGACGACGAGGACTCCGCGCGGGCCAACGGCGGGTGGCGTCACTTCCTGTGGGTCAACTACGCGGCGGGCGCCGCAGTGACGATCCTGCTCATCGCGACCGAGCTGTACCGCACCTAGGGAGGCCTCATGTCACTGACTCACTCGAGCGTGGTGGGATACCCGCGGGACGAGGTGTTCGCCTGGCACGAACGGCCCGGCGCGATCATGCGGCTCACACCCCCGTGGTCGCCCCTGCGGGTGCTCCAGGAGGCTACGTCGCTGGACGGTGGCGAGGCCGTGCTGCGGCTGCCGCTCGGCCTGCGCTGGGTGGCCAGGCATACCGGTTACGAGCCGCCGCAGCGGTTCGTCGACGAGCTGGTCTCCGCGCCCCTGTGCTGGGTCGTGAGCTGGCGGCACACCCATGAGTTCCACGACGAGGGCGTGCGCACCCGCATCACCGACACGGTGGACACCCCGGTGCCCGCCGCTGCGCTGCGGTCCATGTTCGCCTATCGGCACCGCCAGCTCGGCATGGACCTGGCGGCGCAGGCGAGCGCCCGAAATCACGGCGACCGGTCGATGGTCGTTGCGATGACCGGCAGCCGGGGACTGGTCGGCAGTGCTCTTGCGCCGTTCCTCACCACGGCTGGCCACCGCGTGATCCGACTGGTGCGCGGCGCGACGCGAGGCCCCGACGAACGGCACTGGGACCCGGACGCACCGGCCGAGGACCTGCTGCACGGCGTCGACGCGGTGGTCCACCTTGCCGGCGCCTCGATTGCCGGGCGGTTCACCTCGTCCCACCGCGCGGCCGTGCGCGACTCGCGGATCGGTCCCACCCGCGCCCTGGCAGAGCTGGCCGGGCGCACACCGGAAGGACCTGGTGTGTTCGTGTGCGCCTCCGCGATCGGGTACTACGGCCCGGACCGAGGCGACGAGGAACTCATCGAGACCAGCCCGCCCGGCGACGGCTTTCTTGCTGAGGTGGTGGCGGACTGGGAGCAGTCCGCGGCGCACGCGGCCGAGGCCGGCCTGCGGGTGGTCACGGTGCGGACCGGGCTGGTCCAGTCCCCGGCCGGGGGCACGCTGCGGCTGTTTCGCCCGCTGTTCGCCGCGGGTCTCGGCGGCCGGCTCGGCGACGGCCGGATGTGGCAGTCCTGGATCGGCATCGACGACCTGGTGGACGTATATCACCGCGCTCTGTACGACACCAGGTTGTCGGGCCCGGTCAACGCGGTGGCGCCGCACGCAGTGCGCAACAGCACCTATGCCGCGACGCTCGCCCGGGTGCTACGGCGCCCGGCCCTGGTCCCGGTCCCGGGACCAGGGCCGCAACTCCTGCTGGGCAGGGAGGGCGCCGCCGAGCTCGCCGAGGCAAGCCAGCGGGTGTATCCCGCTGCGCTCCTGGCGGCAGGGCACCGGTTCCGGCACCCCACACTGGAGCCGGCGCTTCGTCATCTGCTCGGCCGGGACTGGCCGGCCGCGGACTAAGGAGAACCAGATGAACGACCACAGTTCCAACGACCGGGTTCAGCAGGTCGTCGTCACCCTCAGCTTCCTGGTCTGCATCATCGGATCCATGATCGGGGTCGGGGTGTTCGGCGGTACGCCGATCGCGTCGGCGGCCGGCGGCGCGCTTGCCGCCGACGCGACCCTGCTCGCACCGGCGTCCCCGGCTTTCTCGGTGTGGACCGTGGTCTATCTCGGCCTCGCGGGGTACACCGCGCTCCAGTGGTTCCCCAGCCCTGCAGCGGCGCAGCGACAGCGCCGGCTGCGGCTGCCGGTGGCCGCGAGCATGTTCCTCAACGCCGCATGGATCCTCGTGGTCCAGGCGGGCTGGCTCTGGGTGAGCGTCGTGGTCATCGCTGTGCTGCTCGGGGTGCTCGCCCGGATCTTCGTGATCCTGCTGAGCTCCCGGGCAGCCGGAGCCGTGGAGCGCCTCCTGGTGGACGGGACGCTCGGCCTCTACCTCGGTTGGGTCTGTGTGGCGACCGTCGCCAACGTCGCGGCGGCTCTGACCGCCTCGGGGTTCGACGGCGGGAGCATCGATCCGGCTTGGTGGGCGGTCGCGACCCTCGTGATGGTCGGCGTGGTCGGGGTTGCTCTGGCCGTGCGGGGCAGCGGCCGCATAGCCGTGGCCGCTGCGATCGCCTGGGGCCTGGCCTGGATCGCCGTGGCTCGCTGGGACGGCACGCCGCAATCCGTCCCGACGGCGGTGGCGGCGGCCGCCACAGCCGTCATCGTCCTGGGCGTCACGGTGGGCCTACGTGTGCTTGCCACGACGCGCAGCACCGGCAAGGCCGCCGCGTGAACATGCTCAGCCGCCGCCGCGCAGGGGGAGGGCAGAGATGACCGACGCCCCAGCACTGATCTGGTTCCGCCGCGACCTGCGCGTGGCCGACCAGCCCACGTTCCTGGCCGCGGGGGAGAACCGGCGCGCGCTCGCCCTGTTCGTGCTCGACCCGCGCCTGCTCGCGCCGGCCGGGGAAGCGCGGCTGTGGTTCCTGTACGGCTGCCTGCAGGCCCTGGACCAGAGCCTGGGCGGGCGGCTCCTGGTGGTCGAGGGCGACCCGGTCGACGTCGTCCCGCGGGTCGCTCGCGAGATCGACGCCGGCGCCGTCCACGTCGCCGCCGACTTCGGACCGTACGGCCAGGTCCGTGACCACGACGTCGAGCGCGCGCTGGTCAAGGAGGATCGGGAACTTGTACGCAGCGGCTCGCCCTACGCGGTGTCTCCCGGCCGTGTCCGGGCCGCGGACGGAGGCCGCTACCGCGTGTTCACGCCGTTTCGTCGGGCCTGGGCCGACCACGGATGGCGGCAGCCGGCCCGGACGGATGCCAGCTACCTCGACTGGATCGATCCCGAGACGGTGGCCGTCGAGGCCACACCGGTGCCCGACCTGCCCGCCGTCGACGCAGACCTGCCCGAGCCGGGAGAGGCGGCGGCGCACCGGCGCTGGGAGCGGTTCCGGCACGACCACCTCGACGCGTACGCCGACGGCCGGGACCGGCCCGACCGCCCGGGCACCTCACGCATGTCGGTCTACCTGAAGTACGGCTGTGTACACCCGCGCACCCTGCTCGCCGACATCGGGGCCAGCATGTCGGACGGCGCGCAGTCGTTCCGCAGCGAGCTCGCGTGGCGCGACTTCTACGCCGAGATCCTCGACCAGCGTCCCGACTCCGCTCGCCGCAACTACAACCGTGCTTTCGACGCGCTCGTGACCGACAGCGGGCAGCACGCCGACCGGCTGTTCGCCGCCTGGCAGGAGGGACGCACCGGGTTTCCGATCGTCGACGCCGGGATGCGGCAGCTGCGGGCCGAGGGCTGGATGCACAACCGGGTGCGCATGATCACGGCGTCGTTCCTCGTCAAGGACCTGCACCTGCCCTGGTGGTGGGGTGCCAGGCACTTCATGCAGCTGCTCGTCGACGGCGACCTCGCCTCCAACCAGCACGGCTGGCAGTGGGTGGCCGGCAGCGGCACCGACGCCGCCCCGTACTTCCGCGTGTTCAACCCGGTGCTGCAGGGGGAACGGTTCGACCCGGACGGTGACTACGTGCGGAAGTACGTCCCCGAGCTCACGGACGTTACCGGCAAGGCCGTGCACCAGCCCTGGAAGCTGTCCGACGGTCCGCCCGCCGGATATCCCGCACCCGTCGTCGACCACAAGTACGAGCGCGCAGTGGCGCTGGACCGGTATGAAGCGGTCAAGGAGGCTCAGCACCGCGAACGCGAAATGCGCTGAAGCCGCTGCGCTCGCTCGCACCCAGGCATGGTCCGACGCACCGACCAGGACTGCTCAATGGACGATTCAAGGCCGCGGGCGAGAGTGCCTAAGGGATCGCTACGCGGGCGTGCACCTGCTAGTCTCCGTCAAATCGGTTGGACGAACCGGTTTGACGATCGATGGCAGCGAGGCCACAGTGTCCACAATCGGCGACGTCGCCCGTGTTGCGGGCGTCTCCCGCAGCACCGTTTCGCACGCCCTGTCCGGCAAGCGGCCCATCTCCCTGGCGACGCGGGAGCGCATCGACGAGGCGATCCGCGAGCTGAAGTACACGGCGAACGCCGGCGCACGTGCCCTTGCGACGTCGAAGTCGTCGATCCTCGGCCTGATCGTGCCGTTCACGCCGGAGGAGTTCGCGCCGGCGACGATGCAGTACGTGCTCGCGATCACGGAGACCGCCCGCTCGCTGGGCTACGACGTGCTGCTGGTCACCGAGGACGAGGGTTCCGCCGGGATCACCCGGATCAGCGAGAGCAACCTCGTCGACGGCGTCATCCTGCTGGACGTCAAGCGGCACGACGACCGGCTCGCCGCGCTCGCGGAAGCCAGGTGCCCCGCTGTGCTCATCGGTGTGCCCGAGGGTGATGTCGAGCTCGATGTCGTGGACCTCGACTTCACTGCGGCAGGCGGCCTGCTGGTGCAGCACCTGCACGACGAGGGGCACCGAGAGGCCGTCTTCGTCACGCTCCCCGACGCGATCTTCCGGCTCGAGCTGGCATACGCCTGGCTGTTCCGCGACGCGGTGGTGGCCAAGGCCGCCGAGCTCGGAGTCGAGCTGCACGCCGTCGAGGGCGACGCCGACCCGGAACGCCGCGCAGCCGCGATCTCCTCGGCGCTGGACGCCCACCCGGAGGCCACGGCGCTGCTGGTGCACAACGACGGCGCCCTCGCCGACCTGCAGCAGATCCTGCACGAGCGGACGCTGCGCGTGCCTGAGGACCTGGCCGTCGTGAGCCTGTACCCGGAGCAGTTCGGCCGGATGTTCTCCCTGCCCTACACGGCGATCGAGACCTCGGCGGCACGTGTCGCTGCCGACGCCGTGCACCTGCTGGCCAGCCGGATCGACGATCCCGAGATCCCGTTCACCCGCCGCCTGCTGACCCCGGTCATGATCGACCGAGGTACCAGCCGAAGGCACTGACCCACCAGCTCCTGCGGCTCGGTCGCTGCAGGATCAAACCGGTTTGACGATACACGTGATGTTCCGCTACCCATCCCACCTCGCAAAGGAGCGAAAGATGAAGAAGAGAACATGGGCAGCATCGCTGCTGGCCGCGCTCGCGGCCGCCGCAGTGGCTGCCGGAGCACTCGTGGTGGCCACGCCGGCCACGGCCGCGACTGCCACGGTGACGGTGAACGTCGGCCAGTCCACGGGGGTCGGCAACCTTGGCATCGGCCGCGGGTTCCTCTACGGCCTGTCGACCGACGGCTCGGCCCCCTCCGACGCACTGCTGCGTCCGCTCAAGCCGACGTCGTTCCGCTCGGGCGGAGAGATCGACGAGCCGGGCTCGTTCGGCTGGGCGCTGGGCGAGGCGCAGTTCAACCCCCGCTACGCCGCAGCAAGCGCCCAGGCCAAGCGGGTCACGCGCGCGCCGTACGACGCGACGTTCGACCTGATCCTCTCCGACCTGTGGGGCTCGGACGGGTCCGGCATCCGCCCCGACCCCATCGAGGAGCCCTGCGACGACGGCCCCGCCTGCGCCAACTGGGTGGCCTTCCTGACCGAGCTCATCGAACGGCTCGGTGACGACGGTCTGCTCAACGACGACGTGCGGTTCGACATCTGGAACGAGCCGGCGGCCAACTCGTACTTCTGGCCGCGCAGCCAGGAGCAGTACTACCAGATGTGGAACAAGGGGGTGCAGACGATCCGCGCGCTGTACCCGGACGCCATCATCGTGGGCCCGTCCATCCCGAACTATCACTGGCCGACCCTGCAGAACTATCTCAACCAGGCCCGGACGGCGGGCACGATGCCGGACATCTGGAACTGGCACTTCAGCGGCGAGCCGCTCGCCGACGCGAACGAGGCGCGCAGCCAGCTCGCCGCCGCGGGCTTTCCGAACATGCCCATCGCGATGAACGAGTACCTCTACAGCGACCAGCAGTTCGCCGGGTTCGCCGCGTGGTACCTCGCGCAGCTGCAACGGGCCCGGTACGAGTCCGCCGTGCACGCGATCTGGAACAACTGCTGCGGCAGCGGACTGCTCGACGGGCTGCTCGTCAACACGGGGTCCGGCGTGCAGACGACGGGCGCGTACTGGGTCTACAAGGCCTCCGCCGACGCGACGGGCACCGTGGTGCAGTCCGCCGGTGCGGGCGGCGTCGACCTGCTGGCCACCCGGGACGACTCGGCCAGGTCCGTCTCGGTGCTGCTCGGGTCCCGTGGCACGTTCAGCGGGACGCTCACGGCTCAGCTCAGCGGCATTCCGTCGAGCTTCCTGCAGAACGGACGGGTGCGGGTGGTCGTCCAACGGCTCGTGGAGGGTGCGCTGCCGGAGCCGCTCACGATCAGTGACACCAACGCGACGGTCAACGGCGGCAACCTGAGCGTCACCGTGCCGTGGACGTCGACCACCGACGCCTACTCGGTGCGGATCCTGCCGGGCACCTCCAGCGGCGGCAGTGTCACGACCGTGGACGGCAACGTCAAGGGCACCGGCCAGAACCAGTTCGCCTACACGTCGGGCTGGGGCACGACCACGGGGATCGCGGACATGTTCGCGGGCACGGCCAACTGGGCGTCCGGTTCGAGCGACGTCGCGACGTTCGCCTTCACCGGCACGAAGGTCGAGCTGCGCTCCGTGCGCGACACCGACCAGGGGCGCTACTCCGTCAGCATCGACGGGGGAGCGGCAACGGTCGTGGACGGCTACGCCGCCACTCGTAACGCCAGCGGAGTCACCTGGACGAGCCCGACGCTCGCATCCGGCAGCCACACCCTCACGCTCAGGCCGACCGGTCAGAAGAACCCCGCCAGCAGCGGGTTCACCCTGGCGATCGACCGCGTCGACGTCACCGGGTAGGAACGGGGGTCCGGGGCGGATCGTCGCTCGCCCCGGACCCGCGGCACTGTCGCAAGACGACGCCGGCCAGCAAGACGACGCCGACCACCACGGCGACCGTCATCCCTCCGCGCGCAGCCGCCGCCCCGCGCGCAGCACGGTTGCCCGGGCCAGCTCGTCGAGAGCGTCCACGAGCACGACGTCGGGCAGGAGGGCCGGCGGGGTCGCCTCCGCCGCGACCGACAGCTCGGTGCACCCCAGCACGATCGCGCCGGCCCCGCGCGAGCGCAGGTTGGTGATGACACCCTCCAGCGCGGTCAGGTCACCGCCACGGCCCGCCTTCACGCCGTCGTAGATCAGGGACGTGACCATCGCCTGGCCGGCGACGTCCGGCACCAGGGCCTTGACGCCGAGCGCGCCGAAGGCGTCCAGGTAGACGCCCGACGCGATCGTTCCCTCCGTCGCGAGGAGGCCGACGGCCTCCGGCCGTGGCCCGCTGAGGCGACCGGCCCAGGTATCGGACGACAGCACCGCGGACACCGTCACGTCCACCATGGACAGCAGGGGGACCGACGTCGCCGCGCCGATCGCACCGGCGAATGCGTGTGCCGTGTTGCACGGCAGCACGAGGAAGTCGGCCCCCAGAGCGGCGAGTCGCCGCGCGTCGGCGGCGAGCACGGGCCCTGGATCGTCGGTGGAGCGCCCCAGCACGAACGCCGTCCGGTCCGGGATGGTCGCGTGCTGCAGCACCGCCATGTCGACGTGGTCCTGATCGTGTGCCGCGTCGGTCAGCCGGACGACGCGTTCCAGGAACAGGACGGTCGCGAGCGGCCCGACCCCGCCCAGCACCCCGACGAGCGCGCCTCCCGCCCCGGGCCCGACGCTCGGCGCGCCGACGTCAGGCAACCTCGCACTCCGCCGACGGAAGGGGCCCGGTGTCAGGCTGCCCGGGCACCGGGCCCGCTTCCTGCAGCGGGTGGAACCGCGAGAACTTGCGGACCTGGTTCAGCTCCGCGAGACGCACCCAGGCGTCGCGGCGCGGCGACAGGTCCCGCTTGTACTTCAGCGGGTGCACGACATGGGCGCGGCGCAGGGCGGCGCGCATCGACTTGTCCTGCACGTACTTCTCCAGGAGGAAGCCCGGGATGATGCGGTACAGCACCTCCAGCGGCTCGATGGCCTTGGGCCAGTCGGCGGAGAGGTGGTCCGCCATCCAGTAGGTGGCAGGGTTCAGGCCGCTTGCGGTCAGGTAGAAGTTGGACCGCCCCGTACGCGGGTTCAGCTCCAGGAAGTGCCCGACGCCGGTACGCGGGTCCACCTTCACGTCGAAGTTCGCGAACCCGGTCCAGCCCAGGTGCTCCACGAGCCGGCGGGTGTCCGCCTCGAGCTGCGGGAGCCGCCCGGTGAGGATCGCCGCCGGGTTCCCCAGCGTCCCGGGCGTGTGCTCCTCGAGCAGCACTCGACCGCCCCACGCCATGCGCATTGCGCCCGTGCGGTCGGAGTAGGTGGTCATGATCCGCATCTGCGAGTCGTCGCCGGGTATGTACTCCTGGATGATCATCGGCCGCCGGTAGCCCGCGTCTCCGGCCGCCCGCAGGAGCATCGACAGCTCGGCGCGATCCTGCACCAGGTGCACCTTCGCCTTGCCATGGAACTTCGTGTGGTGCCACGCCGTGTTGTCACCGGGCTTGGCGATCAGCGGATACCGCAGGTCGAGGTCGCCGACCGGATCCCCGCCGGCGCGCACCTCCGTGCGGGGGTGGGGGACCCCGATCTCGTGGCAGAGCTTGGAGAACCGCTGCTTGTCCATCACGTGATCGAGCAGATCGACCGGCGCGTAGGGGACGACCGCCACGTCCTCCAGCCGATCGCGGTGCTCAGAGAGTGCCCGCACGTACCAGTCCACGCAGGTGAGCGCGATGACCGGGCCTGGTGCAGTCGCGGCGATCCGGCGGATCAGCTCCACCATCACGGCGGGGTCGTCGAGGCGCGGCTCGACGACGTTCTCGATGATGTTGGAGTGCGCGACGTTGGGCGTCGGGACGATGGACACGACGGTGGACCGGACGCCGTAGCCCTCGTGGAAGGCGCGAGCCAGACTGTAAGCGCCGGCGTCTCCACCGAGGATGACCGGGTGGACGGCTGCGAGGTTCGTCATGCCCACTAACACGCACAGTGCATAAGGAACGTTGTGTATCAGAGTGGGTGAACTGGAAAATTCGGGCGCGGGGCGTCCGGTCAGGGAATGAGCCGGTCCACGATCTCCAGCGTGTCCGCGGTGAAGTGCCCGTCGTCGCGCACCACGAGCGTGCCGCCGAGCTGGTCGAACATGGCCCGGCCCTGGTCCGCGTCGCAGCCGAACTCGTCGGTCACGGAGTTGAGGAACACCAGCTCGCGGGCGTGCGAGCGGATGGCCGCCCAGTCGTAGGAGCCCTGCAGCACCGGCTCGTCGCCGTCGTTCGGCTGCGTCGAGTAGCCGGCGACGAGGAGCGCCTGCGCCACGGTGACGTCGAGGTGCTCCAGCAGCGCCAGCAGCAGCGCGGCCCCGCCCGAGTGCCCCACCAGCACGGTGTCCTCGTCGAACGTGTGCGCCGCGAGCACGGTGGGCAGGAACGTCGCGATCGGCTCGACGTTGGTCCCGGGGTGGTGCGGCGTCTCGACGTCGTACCCGCGTGCCCGCAGCTGCTCGGCGAGCCAGGGGTACCAGATCACTGTCGGGTTGGCGGTGGTCCCGTGGAAGATGATTGCCCTGCGTGCCATCGGCTCTCCTTCGTCGTAGTCCCTGCCAGGGCGGAGGCCCGACCCGCGTCAGCGCAGCAGGCGCACCTCGAGGACGTTCGTGTCGGGGTCGGTAGCGGTGACGCCGTCGGGCAGGAACCCGGCGCGCTGGAAGAACTTGCGTGCCCGGGGGCTGGACGCGAACGTCCAGAGCTGCGCGGGTGTGCCGGGCGGCAGGGCGTTCTCCAGCAGGGCGTGGCCAACGTTGGTGCCGTGGAAGTTCGGGTCGACGTAGAGCTCGTGCAGCTCGATGGCCCGGGCCGGCGGGTGACCCAGGTGCGGGCCGGACGGGTTCTTCATCGCGAAGCCGACGATCTTCTCGCCCACCTCGGCGACGAGCGCCTTGTTCCCGGCCGCGAGGATCCGCATCCAGCCCTCGGTGCGGGTGCCGAGCGTCTCGAACTCCCAGTGCTTGGGCGCCAGGAGGTCGCCATAGATCGCGCGCCGCGTGGTCCAGTGCACCGCGGCGATGCCCACGGCATCGTCCGGGGTCGAGGCGCGGATGTGGAAGTCTGACATGAGTGGAACGGTAACCCGACTATCTGACCATGCGTAGCTCGGCGAGGTCCGCGGTGCTCGCGTCGACCACCCGCGCGCCCTCCAAAGTGAACCCGTTGCGCTCGTAGAAGCGGCGAGCCCTCGGGTTGTCCTCCGCCACCCAGAGCTGCGCGCCGGTGCCGGGCGGCACCACGGCATCCAGCAGCGACTGCCCGACGCCGGTCCCGTGGTGCGCCGCCAGGACGTACAGCAGGTACAGCTGCCGGCCACGTACCGGCACCACGTCCTCCTGCTCGACGGCGTCACCGGCCATCGCGATGCCGATCACCTCACCTTCGACCTCCGCGACGACCGGGGCTGCGCCGTTCGCCAGCCAGCGCTGCCACGTCGAGGTGCGACGCTCCAGCGTGGCGGTGGCCCAGAACTCGGGCGGGAGGATCGCCCCGTAGGTCGTGACCCAGGTCGTGTGGTGCACCCGGGCGACCGCGGCGGCGTCGGACAGAGTGGCTGTACGCAGGTTCACGACGCGAAACATACTCCCGCGCCGGAGCGTCCGATGACACGGGACCGACCTGCCGGGCAGGCAGCAGGGTCAGGCCGGGTGCAGGCTCCCGACCAGGCACTCCTCGATGCCGGCCGCCGAGAGCAGCATCGACGGCACCGATGCGAGCCAGCCGACGGCCTCGTACGCGGGCACGACGTGCACGTCCTTGACCAGGAACTCCGAACCGCCGCGGGTCAGCCGCACCGTCCCGGCGCTGACCGTGTTGCGGGCCCAGTCGGTGCCCGACCCCCACGGCAACGGCAGCACGGCCAGGATCTCCTGCTCGGGCCGGGCCGCGAACACGACCAGGGGAGTGTCGTACTGCTTGTTCGACCTGCGCCCCACATGGTGCAGGACCACGAACGGCGGGACACGTCCGGCGACGCGGAGCACCCACGGGTTGAGAACCTTGCCTGCTTGGACTACGAGCTCAGGAGCGGCCATGGCCCCCATCATGGTTCAGGTGAGCGGATCCGTCAGCATGGGCGACGAGAAAACCTGCCGCCACACCGGATCCGGCTGCGACCTAGGTCAGCAGGGTCAGCCGCGGTCGAAGGAGAGCACCGGGCGGCCCGTCCGCGGGTGCTGCAGCACATCCACCAGCACCCCGTAGACCGGCTCCAGGACGGCAGGGACGAGCACGTCGCCGACCGGTCCGGCCGCTACGACCCGGCCGTGGTCCAGCAGGACCAGATGGTCACAGGTCGAGGCGGCCAGGTTCAGGTCGTGCAGGGCAGCGACGACGGTCACGCCGTCCGCGGCCAGGTCGCGCAGCACGCGCATGGCATGCAGCTGGGCCGCGATGTCCAGGTGGTTGGTCGGCTCGTCGAGCAGGAGCAGGCGCGGCTGCTGCGCCAGGGCGCGCGCCATGTGCACCCGCTGGCGCTCGCCGCCCGACAGCGTGCCGACCTCGCGGTCCGCGAGGTCCTTTGCTCCCGCGACGTCGAGGGCCGCGTGGGCGGCGGCCCGGTCGGCGTCCGAGTCGCCCGCGAGCAGGGCACGGTGCGGGATGCGGCCCAGCAGCACGGCGTCGAGCACGGTCAGCGGCAGGTCGGTGGTGGCGTCCTGCTCCACGAGGGCGAGCACGCGGGCCCGCTCTCGGCGGGGCATCGCGCCCAGGTCGGCGTCGCCGAACGTCATGACCGGCGGTGTGGCGGAGGACGCTGTGCCGGACGCCGAAACCGTCCGGCCCGCGTGCTGCACACCCGCCAGGACCCGCAGCAGCGTGGACTTCCCTGACCCGTTGGGCCCGAGCACGCCGGTGACGGCGCCGGCCGGGGCGACCACCCGAACGCCGTCCAAGACCAGGGACCCCCCGATCCCCCAAGAGACGGACTCGACCCCCAGCCCCCGCTGAGCATTGGGTACCGGTGCGGTCGGGACGCTCTTGCCCGACGAATGTCCAGCAATCATCGGTGGTTTCCCTTCCAGAGGAGGAGGGCGAAGATCGGGGCGCCGATGGCGGCCGTGACTATGCCCACCGGCAGCTCGCGCGGCTCGAAGACGGTGCGGGCCAGGGTGTCGGCCCAGACCAGGAACGACGCCCCGGCCAGCGCGGACAGCGGCAGCAGCAGCCGGTGCCGCGCGCCGGTGAGCAGCCGCACCGCGTGCGGCAGGATCAGCCCGACGAACCCGATGGACCCGCTCTGCGACACGAGCGCCCCGGTCAGCAGCGCGACGCCGATCAGCAGGACCCAGCGCGTCCGGTTCACCCGGATCCCGAGGGCGGCCGCCGCGGTGTCGCCGAACGTGAACGCGTCGAGCACGGAGCCGGACAGCGCCAGCAGCGTGCCGAGCACCAGCACGGCGCCACCGGTGATCGCCACCGACGTCCACGTCGCCGAGGCGACCGACCCCATGAGCCACGACAGCACCTCGCGGAAGGCGTCGCCGGTGGCCGACCAGAAGATTACGAACGACACGGCGGCCGCGCAGAGCTGGCTGATCGCGAGCCCCGCCAGCACGGTGCGGGTGGGCGTGATCGCGCCGAGCGCCCCCGCCAGCGTGAGCGCGAGGGCGAGCGCCCCCACCGCCCCGGCGAACGCCGCGACCGGCAGCAGCAGCGGGACACCCGCCAGCAGCACGAGCACCGCGCCCAGCGACGCCCCCGACGACAGCCCGAGCAGGTACGGGTCGGCGAGCGGGTTGCGCGTGAGCGACTGCATCACGGCGCCGCACACCGCGAGGCCCGCGCCGACCGCAGCCGCGGTGAGGATGCGGGGCATCCGCAGCTGCCACACCATGCCGTCGCGCAGCGCGGACAGCGGTTCCAGGCCGAGCGCCCGGCCCAGCCCGAGGTGGGTCGCGAGCGACCGGCCGACCTCGGACAGCGCCAGGTCCGCCTGCCCGATCGTCACCGCGACGCCGACGCTCAGGACCAGCACAACCGCCGCGACGGGCAGGGCGAGCGCGGGACGGGTCACAGGTCCAGGTCCGCCAGCTGCTCCACCACCGAGGCGACGGCGTCGACGTTCCGCACGCCGGCCTCGGTCGCCGGGAACGGCACCACCACGTAGCGCCCCTCCCTGACCGCCGTCATCTCACGGGTCGCGGCGTTGGACTCCAGGGACTCGATCTTGGCGTCCGCGGGGTTCCACGCGGCATCGACCAGCACAATGACGTCCGGGTCGGCCTCGACGACGTTCTCCCAGCCGAGCGAGGTCCAGGTGTCGTGCACGTCGGCCGAGACGTTGGTCAGGCCCGCCGCGTCCATGATCATCTGCGGTGCGCCGATGCCCGCGCCCACGTACGGGGTGTCCTCGCCCGAGGACCACCACAGCGCCGTCAGCCCGCGGTCGTCGGGCTCGATCGCCGCCAGCGCCGCACGCTGCTCCTCGACGAGCGCGGCCGCGGCGTCGTCGGCGTCGAACAGGGAGCCCACCTCCTCGATCTCCGCGAACACGGTGTCGAAGGTGAGCGGGTCCGGCATGTACCCGTCCTCCTTGCAGGCGGCTGGCGACACGTACGTGGCGACGCCGAGCCCGGCGAGGGTCTCGCGGTCGCCCGCCGTCTCTGCCGTCAGGTTGGACTCCCAGCCGGCGTAGACCAGGTCGGGTTCCAGCTCGAGCGTCGCCTCGGAGCCGGGCGCCTCATCGGCGAACGGCTGCTCGACGGCGGGCACGGACGCCAGCGAGTCCGGCACCGGCCCGTCGAGGAACGCCGAGCCGACGATCTTCTCGCCCAGGCCGAGCGCCAGCAGCATCTCCGTGGTGGACGACTTGATGGTCACCACCCGCTCCGGCGGCGCCTCCACCGTCGTCTCGAACCCGCAGTTGTCGAGCGTGACAGGAAAGCTGCCCGACGCCGGCGTCGCGCCCCCGGCGTCGGACACACCGGCGTCGGACGCACCGGGAGCGGCGGCCGAGCAGGCGGCAAGAACAAGAGCCGCGGCAGCGGCGATCGCGGGCAGGACGACGGGACGGACGTGGCGGGGGTTCACGCGATGGCTCCAGGGGTCGACGAACAGCCCACAGCCTGAAAAACCGTGGGGTGAGCAGCGACGCGCCATCTCGCGTCCAGGTGGGAAGCGGCTCACAATGAGAGCCGCATCAGCGGGCCAAAGAGGGTCCCGCGACCCGCCGCCACGATACACCGGGCGGATTCGACGGCCCGCGTAGATTCGCTGTGAGCGTCGTCGTCCCAACTTGGCCGGACCGAACTCCTGTACCGGTAGGACGGCAGTCTGGAACAGTTGTCACATCCCGGAAACGGCCGGTGCTCGCAGCCGAAACAGCTGCGGGCTTGGCTGGTCGCCTGCTGAAGCGAGGAGTCCGAATGACCACCGTCCGAGTTGCGTTCACCCAGGCCCGCTGGACCGGGGACAAAGAGTCCATGATCGCCCTCCACGAGGGCTGGGCCCGGGAGGCGGCGAGCCAGGGCGCACAGGTGATCGCCTTCCAGGAGCTGTTCTACGGCCCGTACTTCGGCATCACGCAGGACCCCGCCTACTACCGGTACGCGGAGCCGGTCGACGGCCCGACGGTCGAGCGGTTCGCGGCGCTCGCGGCGGAGCTGGGCATCGTCATGGTCCTGCCGATCTACGAGGAGGCCCAGCCCGGCGTCCTCTACAACACGGCGGTGGTGGTCGACGCCGACGGCACCGTGCTCGGCAGCTACCGCAAGCACCACATCCCGAACCTCGACAAGTTCTGGGAGAAGTTCTACTTCCGGCCCGGCAACCTGGGCTTCCCGGTCTTCGACACCGCAGTCGGCAAGATCGGCGTCTACATCTGCTACGACCGGCACTTCCCCGAGGGCTGGCGTGAGCTGGCGCTGAACGGCGCGCAGATCGTCTTCAACCCCAACGCGACCAAGCCCGGGCTCTCCAACCGGCTCTGGGAGATCGAGCAGCCGGCCGCCGCGATCGCCAACGGCTACTTCGTCGTGGCGAACAACCGGGTGGGCCTGGAGGACAACGAGTACGGCGCCGACGCGGTGAACTTCTACGGCTCCTCGTACGCCGTCGGGCCGGACGGGAACTACGTGGGCGAGATCGCGTCGTCCACCAACGACGAGCTGGTGGTGCGCGACCTCGACCTGGACCAGGTGCGCGAGGTCCGCGAGCGGTGGCAGTTCTTCCGCGACCGCCGTCCGGACGCCTACACCGCCATCACCGCGCCGTAGCCCGAGCCCCGCGGGCTCCCCGGACCAACCCTGCAGACCCAGATGGAGGCACCATGACCACACTCATCACCGGCGGGACGGTCGTGAACGCGACGGGCACGGTCGAGGCCGACGTGCTCGTCGACGGCGAGAAGGTGGTCGCCGTCCTGTCCCCGGGCAGCACCGCCCTGGGGGCGGACCTGGCCGCGACCGCGGACCGCGTGATCGACGCGTCCGGCAAGTACGTGGTGCCCGGCGGCATCGACGCCCACACCCACATGGAGCTGCCGTTCGGCGGCACGGCCGCGAGCGACACGTTCGAGACGGGCACCACCGCGGCGGCGTGGGGCGGCACCACCTCGATCATCGACTTCGCCGTGCAGCGGCAGGGGGAGCGTGTGCAGGACGGCCTGGAGGCGTGGCACAAGCGCGCGGCCGGCAACTGCGCCATCGACTACGCGTTCCACCAGATCGTCGGCGGGGTGGACGACGAGGCGCTCGCCGCGATGCGCACCCTGGTGGACGAGGGCGTCACGAGCTACAAGATGTTCATGGCCTACCCCGGGGTCTTCTACGCCGACGACGCCCAGATCCTGCGAGCCATGCAGGTGGCCCGCGACGAGGGCCTGCTGACGATGATGCACGCCGAGAACGGCCCGGCGATCGACGTCCTGGCCGCCCAGCTCGTGGCGGCGGGCAAGACGGATCCCTTCTACCACGGGCTCGCGCGACCCTGGCAGATGGAGGAGGAGGCGACGCACCGGGCGATCATGCTGGCTGACGTCACGGGAGCGCCGCTGTACGTGGTGCACGTCAGCGCGAAGCAGGCGGTCGCCCAGCTCGCGGCTGCCCGGGACGCGGGCAAGAACGTGTTCGGCGAGACCTGCCCGCAGTACCTGTACCTGTCGCTGGAGGAGCAGCTCGGGGCCTCCAGCGAGCAGTGGGGCGCCTTCGAGGGCGCCAAGTGGGTGTGCTCCACCCCGCTGCGGGCCCGCGAAGAGGGGCACCAGGCCGCTATGTGGCAGGCGCTGCGCACCAACGACCTGCAGGTGGTCTCCACGGACCACTGCCCATTCTGCATGACGGACCAGAAGGAGCTGGGCCGTAATGACTTCCGGGCGATCCCGAACGGCATCGGCTCCGTCGAGCACCGGATGGACCTGCTCTACCAGGGTGTGGTGACGGGCGAGATCTCGCTGGAGCGCTGGGTCGAGCTGTGCTCGGTGACCCCGGCGCGGATGTTCGGCATGTACGGCACCAAGGGCGTGATCCAGCCGGGCGCCGACGCCGACATCGTCGTGTACGACCCCGCCGGGATCACCAACCTGGGCGTCAGGACGCACCACATGAACATGGACTACTCGGCCTGGGAGGGCTTCGAGATCGACGGGCACGTCGACGTCGTCCTCTCGCGCGGCGCGGTGGTCGTCGACGACGGCGGGTTCCACGGCCGGACCGGCCACGGCCGCTTCATCAAGCGCGGCCTGAGCCAGTACCTGGTCTGAGGCCTGGCCACGGGTAAGGGAGAGACAGATGGACTTCGGGATAGTGCTGCAGAACAACCCGCCCGCGTCGCGCGTGGTCGACCTGGCGCGCCAGGCGGAGGACCAGGGTTTCGACTACGTGTGGACGTTCGACTCGCACCTGCTGTGGCAGGAGCCGTTCGTGGTCTACAGCGCGATCCTCGCGGCCACCGAGCGGGTGATCGTCGGCCCCATGGTCACCAACCCGGCGACGCGCGACTGGACAGTCATCGCGTCCATGTTCGCCACGCTCAACGAGATGTTCGGCAACCGGACGATCTGCGGCATCGGCCGCGGCGACTCGGCGGTGCGGACCCTGGACGGGAAGCCGTCGAACCTGGCCACGCTGCGCGAGTCGATCGGCGTGATCCGGAATCTCGCGCGCTCGGGCGAGGCAGAGGTCAACGGCCACACGGTGCGGTTCCCCTGGTCCGAGGGCTCCGAGCTGGACGTGTGGGTGGCGGCGTACGGGCCGAAGGCGCTCAAGCTGGCGGGCGAGGTGGGCGACGGCTACATCCTCCAGCTCGCCGACCCGGACATCGCGGCGTGGATGATCGGCGCCGTCCGCGAGGCTGCGGAGGCGGCGGGCCGGGACCCCGACGCACTGAAGTTCTGCGTGGCCGCGCCCGCGTACGTGGGCGGGCCGGAGGAGCGCGAGCACATGCGCGACCAGGTGCGCTGGTTCGGCGGGATGGTCGGCAACCACGTGGCCGACATCGTGTCCCGGTACGGGACGTCGACGGCCGGCGGCTCCGCCATCCCGGCGGCGCTCACGGACTACATCGAGGGCCGCAAGGGGTATGACTACGCCGAGCACGGCCGCGCGGGCAACTCGCACACGCAGTTCGTGCCCGACGAGGTGGTGGACCGGTTCTGCCTGGTCGGCACCCCGGACGAGCACATCGCCCGGCTCAAGGAGCTAGAGGCCCTCGGCTGCGACCAGTTCGCGGTCTACCTGCAGCACGACGCCCAGGAGGAGACCCTGCGGGCCTACGGCGAGACGATCATTCCCGCCCTGCGGGGCCGTGCCGGGGGAGCCGGGTGACCGGCCCCTCCCGCTGGTCGGGCTCCCGCCTTTCCGGAGTCCTCGCCGGAGCGGCCGGCGTGCTCGCCCTGGCCGCCGCCTGGGAGCTGTACAAGGCGGTTGTGCCCGACGACGGCTGGGTGCTCGGCGAAGTTCGGGTGCTGCCCCGCACCACCGACGTCGCGATGCCGCACCTGTGGGACATGGCTGCCCGTGCCTTCGAGCCGCTGACCTCCGCACCCGACGCCCTGCCGCTGTGGCTCGTGACGCTGCAGGGCGCGGGGTTCACGCTCGGCGTCTCGGCCGTGGGCTGGGTGGCCGGGGTGGTGTTCGGCCTGCTCGTGGCGGTGCTCATGGCGCGGTTCGTCCCCGCGCGTGCGGGCCTGCTGCCCTGGGTGGTGCTGAGCCAGACGGTGCCGCTGATCGCCATCGCGCCCCTGGTCCGGCGGTGGGGCGCCCAGCTCGAGCTCGGCACGTTCGACTGGCAGGACTGGATGTCGGTGGCCGTGATCGCGTCCTACCTGGCGTTCTTCCCGGTCTCCGTCGGGGCGCTGCGCGGGTTCACGTCCCCGGACGAGGCCGCCGACGGCGTCCGGCTCGACCTGTTCCGCGCCTACGGCGTCGGCTGGTGGACGACGTTCTGGCGGCTGCGGGCGCCGTCGTCGGTCCCGTACCTGCTGCCCGCACTGCGGCTCGCCGCAGCGAACGCGGTGGTCGGGACGGTGGTGGCGGAGGTGTCCACGGGCCTGCGCGGCGGGCTCGGCCGGATGATCGTCGAGTTCGGCGCCTCGGCCAGCGCGGACCCGGCCAAGCAGTGGTCGCCCATCGCGGGCGCCGTGCTCGTGGGGCTCGCGGCGACGGGTCTCGTGGCGCTGGTCGCCCGGGGCCTGCGCCGGTACCAGGCGGAGGAGGCGGCATGACGGCGGTGGTCGTATCCGGCGCGGGCCGGGTGTTCGACGGCGGGACGGTGGCCCTGACCGACGTCGACCTCACGGTCGGCGAGGGCGAGCTCGTGTCCCTGATCGGCCCGTCGGGCTGCGGCAAGTCCACACTCCTGCGGCTGATCGCGGACCTGGACACCCCGACGTCGGGCACTGTGACCGTGTTTGACAAGCCCGCGGAGCGGGCGCGCAAGGACCAGGACTACGGGATTGCTTTCCAGCAGGCCGGCCTGCTGCCGTGGCGCTCCGTGCGGGCCAACGTGGAGCTGCCGATGCAGCTTCGCGGCGGGTCCCGACTCGACAAGGCGGAGCGGGCGGCCCGGTCGGCGGAGCTGCTCGCGCTGGTCGGGCTCGCGGACTTCGCCGACCACCGGCCGCACCAGCTCTCGGGCGGGATGCAGCAGCGCGTGGCGATCGCCCGGGCCCTGGCGCGCAGCCCGCGGCTGCTGCTGATGGACGAGCCGTTCGGCGCGCTCGACGAGATGACCCGCGAGCGGCTGCAGGACGAGCTGCTGCGGATCCGGACCACCACCGGCGCGGCCGTCGTCTTCGTGACCCACTCGATAGCGGAGGCCGTGTACCTGTCGGACCGCGTGGTGGTCATGTCGGCCCGGCCCGGCCGTGTGGTGGCGACCCTGGACGTCCCGCTCGGCACGCCCGCCGAACGGGCCGCGCGCGGCATCGCCCTGCGCGAGGACCCGGCCTACTTCGAGCGGGTCTCGGCCG
This sequence comes from Promicromonospora sp. Populi, assembly GCF_041081105.1. NCBI lineage: Bacteria > Bacillati > Actinomycetota > Actinomycetes > Micrococcales > Promicromonosporaceae > Promicromonospora > Promicromonospora sp. Populi. The sequence goes on from NZ_CP163528.1 coordinate 131,217, forward strand.
TGCGCGAGGCGCTGCACTCGGGCGACGCGGCTTCCGAAGGCGCCCTGCCCGGCCCGGTGCCCTCGTGATCCGCGGCCGCTGGCTCGCGCTCGGCGCGCCGGTCGCCGTCGGCGTGGTGGCGGTCGCGCTGTGGCAGGCGGCGGTCACCGGGCTGGGCATCGAGGCGTTCGTGATCCCCGCGCCGTCGGACATCGGTGCCGAGCTCGGCACCAACCTCGGCGTCATCACGGACGCGGCCCTGGCCACGGCGACCAACGCCCTGGCCGGCCTCGTGCTCGGAACACTGCTCGCCCTGATCGGCGCCGGGATCGCCGCGTCCTGGCGCCTCTTTGCCGATGCAGCGAACCCGCTGGTCACCGCCACGGCCGTGGTGCCGATCGTGTGCCTGGCGCCGGTCTTCTACACGATGTACGGCACCGACGCGCAGACCACCCGGGTGGTCGTCGCGGCGATCGCCGTGTTCGTCCCCGTGTACCTCAACACGCTGCGCGGGCTGCGCACCGTCGAGCCCGTGCACCGGGACCTGATGCGCTCCTACGCCGCGACACCCTGGGAGGCCACGCGGCACGTCACCCTGCCCGGCGCACTGCCCTTCTTCTACACGGGGCTGCGGGTCGCGTCGTCGCTCGCCGTCATCTCCGCGCTCGTCGCCGAGTACTTCGGCGGTCCCGTCGACGGCCTCGGCAAGGCCATCACCTCGGCCGTCTCCTCCAGCCGCTACGCCCTGGCCTGGGCGTACGTGCTGGGTGCGGTCGCCACTGGGCTCGTCTTTTATGCCGTCACCGCTTTGATCGAGAGGAACAACCATGCACGGTAAGAATGTGCTGCGCGCGTCGTTGGGCCTGGCCACGGCCGTCGCCCTCGCCGGCTGCGCCGCGTCGTCCGGCGAGTCCGAGGCCGACGGGCTCACCCCGGTCACCCTGCAGCTGCAGTGGGTGGCGCAGGCCCAGTTCGCCGGGTACTACGCCGCCGTCGACCAGGGCTACTACGCGGACGAGGGCCTGGACGTCACCATCCAGGAGGCCGGCACCGACACCGTGCCGATCGACGTGCTGGCCGCCGGCGACGCCGACTACGCGATCTCCTGGGTGCCGAAGGTGCTCGGGTCCATCGAGCAGGGCACCGAGGTGACGAACGTGGCGCAGGTGTTCGAGCGGTCGGGCACGCTGCAGGTCGCCTTCGCGGACGCCGGGATCACCGAGCCGGCCGACCTCGCGGGCAAGACGGTGGGCTCCTGGGGCTACGGCAACGAGTGGGAGCTGTTCGCCGGCATGCAGGACGCCGGGATCCAGACCCCGGACGACATCGAGCTGGTGCAGCAGGCGTTCGACATGAACGGGTTCCTCGCCGGTGACATCGACGCCGCCCAGGCCATGACGTACAACGAGTACGCCCAGATCCTGGAGACCGTGAACCCCGACACCGGCGAGCTGTACCAGCCGGAGGACCTCGAGGTCATCAACTGGAACGACTACGGCACGGCCATGCTCCAGGACGCGATCTGGGCCGACACCGCCCGCCTGGCCGACGACGAGGCGTACGCCGGCACCACCGTCGGCTTCGTCAAGGCGTCCCTGAGGGGGTGGGCCTACGTCCGCGACAACCCCGAGGAGGCGGCCGGGATCGTCACCGCCGCAGGCTCGACCCTCGGCGCCTCGCACCAGCTCTGGCAGGCCAACGAGGTGAACAAGCTGATCTGGCCCTCCACCAGCGGCATCGGCACGATCAACGCCGACCAGTGGGACCAGACCGTGCAGATCGCGATGGGCACACAGAACGAGACCGGCGCGACCGTCATCTCCGCCGAGCCGCCCGAGACCGCCTACACCAACGAGTACGTCGAGCAGGCGCTCGCCGAGCTCACCGAGGAGGGCGTGGACGTCCGGGGTGAGGAGTTCGAGCCTCTGGACGTACAGCTCACCGAGGGCGGTAGCTGATCAACGCCCCCGCCGCCCGCTGGATCGAGCCGACGGCGGGCGGCGGCTGAGAGCTACAGTGCCGCCATGAGCGACAGCGCCACCCCTGAGACAGTCACCCCGACGCGTGCCGAGACTGGTTCTGAGACCGGTTCCGAGACCAGGCCGGCCCGGCGCGCCCTGGTGACCGGGGCGTCGTCGGGCATCGGCGCCGCCACCGTGCGCCGGCTGCGCGCCGACGGCTGGGACGTCGTGGCCGCCGCCCGCCGCGCCGACCGCCTGAAGGAGCTCGCCGCGGAGACCGGCTGCGAGGTCTACCCGCTGGATGTCACCGACGACGACGCCGTGGCCGCCCTCGCGGCTCACCTCGCCGCCACCGGCGGGCTCGACGCCGTGGTGAACAACGCGGGCGGCGCGTTCGGCCTGGACCGCGTGGAGGATGCCGACGTCGACGACTGGCGCCGCATGTTCGAGGTCAACGTGCTCGGCACGCTACGTGTCACCAAGGCCGTGCTGCCGCTGCTGCGCAAGGCCGGCGCTACCCGGGGCGTGGCCGACGTCGTGAACCTCACCTCCACCGCCGCCCAGGGCGCCTACGAGGGCGGCGCCGGGTACACGGGCGCCAAGCACGCGGAGCACATGCTGTCCCAGACGCTGCGCTGGGAGATCGCCGGCGAGCCCGTGCGCGTCATCGAGGTGGCCCCGGGTGCCGTGGCCACCGAGGAGTTCGCCCTCGTCCGGTTCGACGGCGACGCCGCGAAGGCAGCCGCCATCTACGAGGGCTACACGCCCCTGGTCGCCGCCGACATCGCCGACACCATCGCCTGGACCCTGACCCGCCCCGACCACGTCAACATCGACCTGGTGACCATCCGGCCGCGCGCGCAGGCGCACAACTCGAAGATCGTGCGCGGCACAGGGATCTGACGGCCGGGCCGGTCGCGCTCGGGCCTTTTCGTAGCGCCGGACGATGGGGAGTGTTACCCATGGTCATGGCGCTGTTCGGCGTCGTACGTTCAACAGCGACGATCTCCGGCGAAGGGGCGCTGACATGATGTACGGGTCGGACATCGAGGCGCTCCGCAGGCTCGGCGAGCTGCTGCAGCAGAACGCGGAGACGCTGGAGAGCCACATCGCCGTGATCGGCAAGCAGGTGGTTGGCGTCCCCTGGTTCGGACCCACGGGCGGGATGTTCGAGGAGGAGTGGTCCGCTCTCCATCTCCCCGGGATGCGGGCCGCGGCCGAGGGGCTACGCACCGCCGCCCAGGCGGCCGCGCGCAACGCGGACGCGCAGGAGGGAACCAGCGCGGACCTCGGCAGCACGGGATCCAGCGGTTCGGGCAGCACCGGATCGGGCGGTTCGGGCAGCACGGGATCGGGCTCGGGGCACGGGTCGAACGGCGAGGCGGACAACGAGACCCCGCCGCCAGGACCGGTGCCGCTCGAGGACCGGAAGCCGACCGGCGAGATCCTGGACGAGTACCAGGTCTCCGACGCGAAGCTGATCGAGTGGGAGCCGGGGTGGCCGGCGAGCATGTTCACCGATCCGGTGAGCGTCACCGAACGTGAAGGGCAGATGCTCGACGACCTGTCGCTGGGCGAGAAGAGCGACTTCAGCGACATCAAGGACGACGCGTTCGGGGCGGCTGACGACCGGTTCCCGTCGGACGACCAGAACGACGACCAGAACGACGCGTTCCGGCACGCCTACTGGAACGCCCTGATGACCTCCCGTTACGGTGAACAGTGGGCGGAGGACTACGGCACCGCCCACGAACAGAGACCGGGAAACCCGGCATCACGCGAGGCCATGGACCTGTACAACAACGAGGTTGGCCGGCGGATCGCCGCCGAGAACCCGGACGCGAGCTCCGAGGAGCTCGCGGGTCTTGTGGAGCAGGCGGTGCGGAACGGGGAGATGGTCGTCGTGGGACCGGACGGGCAGTCGCTCGTGTACTCCGACCAGATCGCGCCAGGAGAGACCGGCGACGCGGGCAACGACGAGCCGGCCGAAGGCCACGATCCCGACTTCAACGATGTGGACGCAGAGTCTTGACCCCTTCTCGGCCGCCTTTCCCGACCGCCGCCGCGCTCTCGGTCTTGCTGACCGGCGCACTGACAAGCTGTTCGATCCTCGGAGGAGACATGCCCGATCTGACGTTTGACGCAGCCGTGAACGACGCGATCATGCAGGTTGCCCAAGAGGGCACGACAGTGCCGGTGAGCGACGTCGTCGACGTCGCGTGGGACGAGGCCGCGCTCTTCGCCGAGGGTGCCCAGGTGTCGGCGATCGAGGAGCTCGTCGGGGAGACCGGGCTGAAGGGCGAGCGCTACGTCTCGTCCCCGAGCCTGATCGTGCTCCGCAACGACGGCGAGGTTGTCAGCCTGATCGGCGCTACCGCTGACGTCTTCGACGGCGAGTACGGAGTGCTGCTCGGCTCCGACGCGGTCCTGGCGCCCGAGCAGCGCGACGTAGGCCTCGTCGTCCTCACAGCCGGCTCTCGCTGACTTCGGTCCGTTGCGCTGAGATCGGTCAATCAACCGACCGATCTCAGCGCAAGGGACCGAAGTCGCGCCCCAGCGGCTGCAAGGGACCGAAGTCGCGCGCCGGCCGGCCGCTCCTTACAGGGTCGTGACAGTCCCGCGCCTGCCTCGGCATGCAGCGGCCGGCGTGCCAGGCTGAGCGTATGACCCAGGCACTGGAACGCCCCGCCAGCCCGCAGGCGGACGGCTCCCCGCACGACGCCAGATGGGCCGCCCTCGCCGGAGTCGTCGCAGGCGCCGCCGGCCTGGCCGTCGCCGAGCTCGTCGCAGCCCTGGTTGCGCCCGGCGCGAGCACCCTGTTCGCCGGCGGCGCCGCCGTGATCGACATCGTGCCTGGGTGGCTCAAGGACCTGGCCGTCCAGCTGTTCGGCACCAATGACAAGGCGGTGCTGCTCGGGACGATGGGCGTGGTGCTGGCCGCCGGGGCGGCGTTCGCGGGGGTGCTGGAGCTCCGGCGTCCGCCGGTGGGCGCTCAGGTCGTAGCGGGGGTCGGCGTGATCGGGGCGATCGTCGCGGCCCTGCGCCCGGACGGGACGCCGCTGTGGGCCCTGCCCAGCCTCGTCGGGCTCGGCGGCGCCGTGGTCGTGCTGCGGATGGCCGTGGCCAGGCTGCGGCCGGTGGACCGGCGGGCGGAGTCGATCACCGCGATGGACCGGCGCGGGTTCCTGACGGTCACCGGTGTCGCCGCGGGTGTGGCCGTGCTGGCGCTCGCGGGCTCGCGCCTAGTGTCGGCGGGCTCGTCGGCGGTGAGTGCCATCCGCGAGCGGATCAGCCTGCCCGGGGCACGGACAGCGGCGCCCGCGGTGCCGGCGGGAGCCGATCTGGAGCTGACCGGACTGACCCCGTACGTCACGCCGAACCCGGACTTCTACCGCATCGACACGGCGCTCCTGGTTCCGCAGATCGACCCGGCGGAGTGGTCGCTCCAGGTGCACGGCCTGGTGGACGAGCCGTTCACGATCACCTGGGACGAGCTCCTCGCCCTGCCGCTCGAGGAGCACTACGTGACCCTCGCCTGCGTGAGCAACACCGTGGGCGGCGACCTCATCGGCAACGCCCTGTGGCTCGGCTACCCGATCCGCGCCCTGCTGGAGCGCGCCAAGCCCCGGGCGGGCGCCGACATGGTGCTCTCCAGCAGCGACGACGGCTTCAGCGCGGGGACGCCGCTGGACGTGCTGCAGGATCCGGACCGCGCCAGCCTGCTCGCCGTCGGCATGAACGGCGAGCCGCTGCCGATCGACCACGGCTTCCCAGCGCGGCTCGTCGTGCCCGGCCTGTACGGGTACGTGTCGGCCACCAAATGGGTCACCTCGCTGGAGGTCACCACCTTCGACGCCGACCAGGGTTACTGGACGCCGCGCGGCTGGTCCGCGCTGGGGCCGATCAAGCTCGAGTCGCGCATCGACGTGCCGCGCGGCTCCGCTCCTGCCGGAGCCGTGACGGTAGCCGGCGTCGCCTGGGCGCAGCACACGGGCATCAGTGCGGTGGAGGTCCGGGCCGACGACGGCGACTGGGTCCCCGCCGAGCTCGCCGAGACGGTGGGCTCGGACACGTGGCGCCAGTGGCGGGCCTCGATCGACCTGGCTGCGGGCAACCACACCCTGGCGGTCCGGGCCACGGACACCGACGGGCTGGTTCAGACCGACCAGGAGGCGCCGCCGGCCCCCGACGGCGCCACGGGCTGGCACACGGTGACGGTGTCGGTCGGCTGACCGGAGACCGCCGGGCTCAGCACAGGTCGGCGGCGTCGACGGGCGCCGTAGCGGTCTCCAGCAGCTCGTGAAGCTGGTCGCGCTGCTTCGGGTCGAGCGCCTCGAAGACCTCGTCCTCGACGGCGGAGAGTGCGGTCTCCGCCTGGCAGAGCAGGCTGTTGCCCGCGTCTGTCAGGGAGACGACGTGCCGACGGCGGTCCTCCGTCGAGCGGCGCCGCTCGACCAGGCCCTTGCCCTCGAGCTCGTTGAGCAGGCCGACGATGTTGGTGCTGTCGAGCACGAGCGCCGTGGCAAGGTCGCGCTGCGTGACGTCGCCCCGGGTGCGGAGCACGGTGAGGGCGACGAGGTGCCGGGGGCGTAGGTCGAGGGGGACCAGCGCGGACTCGGAGCGCCGGCGAAGGTGGCGTGCGAGGTAGTCGATGAGCGCGCCCGACCGTCTTATGGACTGGTCCAGGACTGGTGGCTCATCCACGGACATCTCCTTCGTCGTCACGACCCCGCACCACCACACTACGGGAGCGCGGGGCCGTGACGTGCGCAATTACGCGGTGGGCAGCCCGCTCATGCGTTGGCCGCGACGGGGGCCCAGAGCTCGTCGATGGCGGCCTCGGCCTGGCGGCGGCTCTCCTCGGCCAGCGGGACCAGCCCGGACATCGCGGGGGTCACGGGAGCGAGCGTGAGCTCGGTGGTGATGAAGCGCGGCTCGATCCCGGTCATCGCCAGGCCGTGCGGGAGCCAGGCCGTCGCATGGTCCCAGCCGTGCCGCGGGGCGCCCTCGGCGTACCCGCCGCCGCGCGACACGATGACGACGAAGTCGCGACCGCCCAGCAGCCCTTCCCGGGTCTCGGGGTCGAAGGACAGCCCCGGTGCGATCAGGTGGTCCACCCAGGACTTCACGGTGCTCGGCGCGCCGTAGTTGTAGATGGGCAGACCGAGCACGACGGCGTCGGCGGCCGCGATCTCGCCGACGAGCTCCCTGATCCGGGCCCAGGACTGAGCCTGTGCCGTGGTGTGCTGCTCGGGCGGCAGGCCGCGGCTGAGGTTGGCGGTGTTGTCGAAGTGCGGCACGGGGTCGGCGCCGAGGTCGCGGTAGGTCACCGCGCCGTCCGGGTGCGCGGCGCGCCAGACGTCGGTGGCGCGGGCGGTCAGCTGTCTGCTGACTGAGCGGTCACCCTGGATGCTCGCGTCGATCTGCAGCAGTGTTGCCATGGTCGGGTCCTCCTGGAGGTCTCTCGGGTCCGGCTGGAGCAGCCTCCTTCGTCAATCATTTGTGCAGCACAGACTATTTCCGGAGGGCGTGTGATGTGAGTCACGCGCTCTCGTCGTCCTGGACCCGAGGCAGGAGGACCGATGATTCCCGGCGTGCGCCGTCGTCAGACATGGGAACGATGAGGTACGTGCCAAGCACTTGACCTCAACCATTGTTGAGGTACTGGAGTACTCCCATGCGCAAAGACCAGCCCGCCACCGACGTCGCCCCGCGTCTGCATCTCTCCGACCCGACCGTGCGGACCTTCGCGCAGCTGCTGATGAACGTGCTGCTCGTGGGCGTCATCAACTTCACCGTGTGGTTCGCGATCACGTTCTTCGTGTTCCTGCAGACCCGGTCCGTGTTCGCGACCGGTGTGATCGCGGGACTGTTCCTCGTCGCCATGGTCGGCACGGGGGTGTGGTTCGGCAGCCTGGTGGACCACCACCGCAAGAAGACGGTCATGCAGGTCTCCGCCGCGGTGTCGCTCGCCTTCTACGTGATCTGCCTGGTCATGTACCTCAGCACCCCGGCCGAGGCCTGGACCGACCCGGGCAGCGTGCGGCTCTGGGTGCTCATCGTGCTGCTCATGTGCGGGGTGATCGCGGGGAACCTCCGCTCGATCGCGCTCCCGACGGTGGTCACCGCCCTCTTCGACGAGAACCTCCGGGACCGCGCGAACGGCCTGGTCGGGACCGTCACCGGCGTCTCGTTCCTGGTGACCTCGGTGATCAGCGGGCTGCTCGTCGCCTTCGACGGCATGCGCACGTGCCTGATCCTGGCCATCGGCATCCTCGCGGTCGCGCTGGTGCACATGCACTTCGTCAAGGTCCCCGAGGTGCTGTCGCACGCGGCGGCCGAGGGTGAGCCCCGGAGGGTCGACCTCAAGGGCACCATGAAGGTGGTCGGCCGCATCCCGGGAATGTGGGCGCTGATCGCCTTCGCCGCGCTGAACAACCTGCTGGGCGGCGCGTTCATGGCGCTCTTGGACGCCTACGGGCTCTCGATGATGTCGGTGCAGGTGTGGGGCTTCGTCTGGGGCGGGCTCAGCGCCCTGATGATCGTGTCGGGCCTGCTCATCGCCCGCACGGGCCTCGGGTCCAACCCGGTGCGCACCATCCTGCTGGTCAACATGGCGATGTGGGCCGTCACCGTCGTCTTCCCGATGCAGGCCTCCGTGGTCTGGCTGGTGGCCGGGCTGGCGGTCTACATGCTGGCCATGCCGTACATCGAGGCCTCCGAGCAGACGGTGCTGCAGAAGGTCGTGCCATACGAGCGCCAGGGCCGTGTGTTCGGGTTCGCGCAGTCGCTGGAGCAGGCGGCCTCGCCGCTGACGGCGTTCCTCATCAGCCCGCTCACCCAGTTCTTCTTCATCCCTTTCATGCGCGACGGCGGCACGGGCGCCCGCTGGATCGGTGACTGGTTCGGCACCGGCGACGCGCGGGGGATCGCCCTCGTGTTCATCCTCATCGCGGTGCTCGGTCTGGTGCTGACGGGGTACGCGCTGTCGAGCAAGTACTACCGCCTGCTGAGCCGCCGCTACCGCGAGGCCCCGGGCGAGGCTCCGGGTGAGGACGCAGGCGAGGCCCCGGGCGAGGACGCGGGCGACGGCCCGGAGGATGACTCGCAGGGTGACTCTCCGCACGGCCCGGACGCCGACCCGGAGGCCACCGAGGTGTTTCCGGTTGCCGGCGCCCGGTAAGATCGACCCACAGGCATCGACCCGGCTATCACCGGCGAGCCTCCGGAAGAACAGGTGACCCCACCGCCGTCGGGCAACGGGGAAACCCCAGTAGAACCGGACGGGTAGGCCCGTCACAGCCGTAACGAGCGGACGCTCGCCCCTGGCGAGCGTCAAGCGGGGTGGTACCGCGGCGCACCCAGGTGTGGCGTCCTCGCAGCAGAGCAACACAGACGTCCACCTGCTGCCGAACCGCTGAACCGCCAGGAGCCACCGACATGGCCTATCCGCTGCACCGCCCAAGCGACGCCGAGAACCCCGTACCCGCGTCGCCCAGCCTGCCCGACCTCGAGCGCGACATCCTCGCGTACTGGGAGCAGGACGACACCTTCCGCGCGTCGGTCGAGGCTCGCCCGGCCGGCGAGAACGGCAGCAACGAGTTCGTCTTCTACGACGGCCCGCCGTTCGCGAACGGCCTGCCGCACTACGGCCACCTGCTGACCGGGTACGCCAAGGACGTGGTGCCGCGCTACCGCACCATGAAGGGGCAGCGCGTCGAGCGCCGCTTCGGTTGGGACACGCACGGTCTGCCCGCGGAGCTGGAGGCGATGAGCCAGCTCGGCATCAAGACCAAGGACGAGATCGTCGAGCTCGGCATCGACAAGTTCAACGAGGCCTGCCGCTCCAGCGTGCTCAAGTACACCGACGAGTGGCGCACGTACGTGACGCGCCAGGCCCGCTGGGTGGACTTCGACGGCGACTACAAGACCCTCGACCCGACGTTCATGGAGAGCGTGGTCTGGGCCTTCAAGTCGTTGTTCGACAAGGGCCTCATCTACGAGGGCTTCCGTGTGCTGCCCTACTGCTGGAACGACCAGACGCCGCTCAGCAACCACGAGCTGCGCATGGACGACGACGTCTACCAGCAGCGCCAGGACCCGGCCGTCACGGTCGGCTTCCCGGTCACGCACGTGCCCGACGGCGCCGACGTGCTCCGCGCGGGCGACCACCTGCTCATCTGGACCACGACGCCGTGGACCCTGCCGTCCAACCTGCTGGTCATGGTGGGGCCGGACGTCGACTACGCGGTCGTGGAGTCGTCGTTCACCGGTATGCCGCAGCGCTACGTGCTCGCGGAGGCCCGCGTGGCCGCGTATGCACGCGAGCTGACGGACGAGGGCGCCGAGGAGCCGAACGTCGTCGGGCGACTGAAGGGCCGCGACCTGCTGGGCGCCGCCTACACGCCGCCGTTCGCCTACTTCGAGGGGCACACCGGCGCGCACCGCGTGGTCGAGGCCGACTTCGTCACCACCACCGACGGTACGGGCCTGGTGCACAATGCCGGCGCGTTCGGTGAGGAGGACAAGCAGGTCAGCGACCGCGAGGGTGTGGAGCCGGTCATCCCCGTGGGCCCGGACGGGCGGTTCACGTTCCCCGTCGAGGAGTACGCGGGGCTGCAGGTCTTCGACGCGAACGCGCCGATCATCGACCACCTCAAGGCCCGCACACGCGGTTTGGCCGACGACGAGGCGGGGCGGACGACGTCGGGCACCGTGCTGCTGCGCCGCGAGCAGTACGCGCACTCCTACCCGCACTGCTGGCGCTGCCGCCAGCCGCTGATCTACATGGGCGTGTCCTCGTGGTTCGTCGAGGTGACGAAGTTCAAGGACCGGATGGGTGAGCTGAACCAGGAGATCACCTGGGTGCCCGAGCACATCAAGGACGGCCAGTTCGGCAAGTGGCTGGAGAACGCCCGCGACTGGTCGATCACGCGCAACCGGTTCTGGGGCTCGCCCGTGCCGGTGTGGAAGAGCGACAACCCGGAGTACCCGCGCGTCGACGTGTACGGGTCGTTCGCGGAGCTGGAGCGCGACTTCGGGCGGCTGCCGCTCGACAAGGACGGGCAGCCAAACCTGCACCGCCCGTTCGTGGACGACCTGACGCGGCCCAACCCGGACGACCCTTCCGGTCAGTCCACGATGCGGCGGGTCGAGGACGTGCTGGACGTCTGGTTCGACTCCGGCTCCATGCCGTACGGCCAGGTGCACTACCCGTTCGAGAACTCGGACTGGTTCGAGCACCACTTCCCGGGCGACTTCATCGTCGAGTACATCGGCCAGACGCGCGGCTGGTTCTACATGATGCACGTGCTCTCCACCGCGCTGTTCGACCGGCCCGCGTTCAAGACGGCGGTCTCGCACGGCATCGTGCTGGGCTCCGACGGGCGCAAGATGAGCAAGTCGCTGAAGAACTACCCGGACGTCAACGAGGTCTTCGACCGCGACGGGTCCGACGCGATGCGCTGGTTCCTCATGGCGTCGCCCATCCTGCGCGGCGGCAACCTCGTGGTCACCGAGGAGGGCATCCGCGACGCGGTGCGCCAGGTGCTGCTGCCGCTGTGGAGCACGTACTACTTCTTCACCCTGTACGCGAACGCCGCCTCCGCGGGCGGCGGCTACCATGCGCGGCCGCTCGACGCCGAGCGTGTGGCCGGGTTGCCCGTCATGGACCGCTACCTGCTGGCGCGCACGCGCGGGCTGGTCTCGGACGTGACCGAGCAGCTCGACACGTACGACATCGCGGGCGCCTGCGACACGGTGCGGCAGTACCTCGATGCGCTGACCAACTGGTACGTGCGCACCCAGCGCGACCGGTTCTGGGCGGAGGACGCCGACGCGTTCGACACCCTGTCCACCGCGCTGGAGGTGCTGTGCCGGGTCATGGCGCCGCTGGCGCCGCTGCTCACGGAGGAGGTCTGGCGGGGGCTGACCGGCGGGCGCTCGGTGCACCTGGCCGAGTGGCCGTCGATCGCCGCGCCCGAGGGCGCGACCATGCGCTGCGCGGAGGCGGACGTGCTGGTCGCCGACGACGCGCTCGTCGCCGCCGTCGAGTCCGCGCGGGCAGTGGTGTCGCAGACGCTGGCGCTGCGCAAGGCGAACAAGCTGCGCGTGCGGCAGCCGCTGCGCTCGCTCGTCGTGGCGGTCGCGGATCCGGACGGCGTCGCGCCGTTCACCGGGCTGCTGGAGACGGAGCTGAACGTCAAGGAGGTGCGCCTCGTCGCGTTCTCGCCCGAGGTCGCCGCGTCCTTCGGGGTGACGGAGCGGCTCTCGGTGAATGCCCGGGCCGCGGGCCCGCGCCTGGGGCGCGGGGTGCAGGCGGTGATCAAGGCGGCGAAGTCCGGCGCCTGGTCCGTGTCCGACGCCGGCGCGGTGGTGGTCGCGACCGAGGGCGGCGACGTCGAGCTGCTCGAGACCGAGTACGAGCTGACGACGGTGGTGGGCGGCGAGTCGGAGGAGTCGGCCGACGTCGCGGCTGCCGTGCTCACGGGCGGCGGTTTTGTGGTGCTCGACCTGGCGCTCGATGACGCGCTGCGCGCCGAGGGCTACGCCCGCGACGTCGTCCGCGACGTGCAGGACGCCCGTAAGGCGGCCGGCCTGCAGGTGGCCGACCGGATCACGCTCGACCTGACGGTCCCGGCCGAGTGGGTCGCCGCCGTCGAGGAGCACCGAGAGCTGGTGTCCCGCGAGACCCTGGCGACAAGCCTCGCGGTAACGGCTGGCGCCGACCGCACGGTGTCGGTCACAAAGGCCTGACGTGGTGGGCGGGCCCCGCTGATCCGCTTCCAGAACGACCTCAGGTACCGAATCTCGTGTGGATCGGTACCTGAGGTCGTTCTGGAAGCGGACCGTGCGGTCCGGCCCTGCGGCCCGCCGTCGTCAGCTGCGGATGGTGGCGCTCCACTGGTTCAGGATGTCCACCATCGGGATGCCGTACACGTACGTGAAGCACTGGGTGGGCAGCGAAGTGCGGCCACAGGGGCGCTGGTCCGAGCCGCCGTCGACCATCCCGAGGGCGTGCGCAACGCCGTTGATGACCGTGTACATCGGGCCGCCGCTGTCGCCTCCGCCGACCACGACTCCGCCGTCGTCGCGGCTCGCCCGGAACCCGTGGCAGGTCTGCTCGCCGCAGGTCCAGGCGATGTCGGTGGCGCGGACCGTGGCGCAGTGCTCCCCGGTCACGGCCCCTGAGCTGCAGATCTCCTGCCCGACGGCGGGGCGCTGCACCGTCGCGACCGGGAACCGGTAGCGCGGGTGCGTGGGGGAGGCGTCCCACGGGCCGCCGAACACGGCGCTCGACGTCGTGGAGTCGCGGACCGGTTCGATGAGCTGCGCGTCCAGACCCAGCGCGCGGTTGCTGACCGTACCCAGGCGCTGACCTGCGCCGTCGCGCACGATCGAGCCGACGGTCTGGTTGCAGTGCGCGGCCGTGACGATCCGGTCATACCCTGCCCCGGTGACCACCGCGAAGCCCGTCGAGCAGTAGTCGGTGCCGTCCCGCCCGGCGATCGCACCGCCGGCGTGCCACGGCGTCTGGTCGTCGAAACGGGTGCCTGCGGTGGACTCGACCTGGTGGTCGATCAGCTTGATCCGCACCGGGACGCCGGCGACGCGCTGCAGGCGCTGAGTCAGGCTGACGGCGCTCTCGGCGCCGGGGGCGCCGCCGCTCGCGACGACCGAGTCGCGGCTGACCTCGACGACCAGCCCGGCGTAGTTCTCGGCCGGGAGCGCGGTGAGCACAACGGCCGGCGTGCTCGCCGCACGCTGGCCGTCCAGCAGCCGCGTGCTCGCGGCTCGCAGGTCGGCCTCGCTGAGCGCCGTCTGCCTGACGTCGAGGGTGACGCCCTCGGGAACCGTCAGGGCGCTGATCTCGGGCGGCGCCTGGCCCTTCCAGGAGACGGTCACTGTGGCGGCGTCGTAGTCGACGACGACGCCCGCGTAACCGGGAAGGTCGGTGAGCGCGGTGGCGGTGGCGGCTACCTGGTCTATCTGGGACTGGGCTATTACCGCCTGGTCTTCGACGCGCTCGTCTGCAGCCAGGTCCGCGACGCGCCGGTCTACAACCGGGTCCTTGGCGGGCTGATCTGCTGCAACCTGGTCCTTGGCGGGCTGGTTGGCAGTCCACTGGTAGCTGGCGGCCTGGTCGGAGGCCGACGGCGTCGCTGTGCGGTTCTCCGCGGCAATCTGCTCGCCCTTGTTCGTCTCAGGCTGGCTGACGACGCTGGTACTGGCCGCCGCTGGCACGGCAAGTGCTGCGGCCAGTGCAATGGCCCAGACAAGGATCGCGTGCCGGACCGTGCTGCTTCGCCTCATGCTGTCGTTTCCCCCGACCGACTTCGAGCACCACCAACCGGTGACGCGCTGTCATCGTTCTTCACCGGGTGAAACCCTGCAACACGGGTGTGTGGTGCGGAAAGCCTGGCGTCGGTGGGTCAACTGCCGAACTCCGGGACCGTGGGTGCGGTCGCAGTCCGCAACCCTTCCTCAATACGTTCCTTGATCCGATCCCGTTCACCACTCCCATCAGTGCTGAGCCGCAGCCAGGGTTGCCCGACCCGGTCGAGCATGGCGTTCTTGATCTGGTCCCGCTCGATCTGCTTCGGGTCCGTCTTATGGGTGTGACCGTCCACCTCGATGACGAGCACGGGCCGGAGCGTGATCCGGTTGAACACGACGAGGTCGACGGACGCGCGACGGCGGAAGCTGGCCTCCCGGTCGGTGAGCTCGGCCAGCAGCTCAGGATCTCGGACGAGGTGGGCCAACGGGACCTGGACGGCAACCTTCAGGCTGCTGTATCGCTCATCGCCTGCAATGACCTCCCGCAAGGCTGTCTCGGCAGCGTTCTCCGACTGAAACACGGAACTGCCCCGCACTCTGCGAGCGAACTGTTCGAGCAGAGGCGAGTACTCCCGGTAGAGCAGATCGAAGATGGAGACGATCTTGGATTGCACCACGTCGTTTGGGTTCTGATATCGGATGTACTCCAGTAGCTCCCGAAGGTGCTGGGTCCTAGGCAGCATGGCGCTGTTCGTGACCACCACGAGCCGTTCCGCGGCGCGCGAGACCGCGACATTCACGAGGTTGGGGTTGTCGACGAACTTGATGCCAAAGTGGCCCTGCCTGGACTCGTCGAGAACGGTGGTGAGAATCATGGTCGGCTTCTCTCGCCCCTGGTATTTGTGCACCGTGTCGACCTCGATGTCGAGGTCGTTGACGGTCAGTTTGACGACCTGATCGACCTGCATGCGATACGGGGTGACGACGCCGACGTCGCCGGGCCCGCCGCGATGCTGTTCCTCTGGGAGCACCTCGGCGATCACCTCCGCCTCCCGGACGTTGTAGGTCCCACCACCCCCGGGGAGCTTGCGCATGTGGTTTCCTTCGGCTGTCGGCCGCAGGGCGAGGCTCCGAGCGCTGCGCTTGTGCTCGGTCATGGGGATGAGCTGCTCGTCGTAGAACTTCCGATTACAGAAATCGATGATTGCCGGGTCACAGCGGTAGTGCTCGCGCAACATCGTGCGGGGAATCCGGTGCGAGCTGTCCGACGTCGGTGCCATGATGCCGAGCACTGACGACAGGATGTTGTGCTGGTCGTAGT
This sequence comes from Promicromonospora sp. Populi, assembly GCF_041081105.1. NCBI lineage: Bacteria > Bacillati > Actinomycetota > Actinomycetes > Micrococcales > Promicromonosporaceae > Promicromonospora > Promicromonospora sp. Populi. The sequence goes on from NZ_CP163528.1 coordinate 146,754, forward strand.
CGTACACGGAGGCCGGCGCAGTGAGGCCGTGGGTCGCGGCCTGCGCAGGGATGTGCGGCAATTGCTTCTCGTCGCCGACCACCACGACGTGGCGCGCGCACGAGAGGGCAAGTACTGCGGACGGTAGGTCCACCTGGGATGCCTCGTCGATGATGAGGTAGTCGAACAGGTAGCCGGGCCGGATGCATCGTCGCAAGGACTGGCAGGTGCTCAGGACCACTGGATAGTCGCCGACGAACTTCTCGAAGACGCCCGGCTTGGTGAACGTCTTGGCGTCATAGGTGGTGGTCCAGCCCTGGTAGCGCTGAGCGAGTGCTGTGTACAGGGCGGCCTGGGACAGCTCCCGATGTCGTTCTACGAGCCAGTTGAAGTCGTTGAGGTCCAGGACACCCTGCGAGTTCTCGGCGGCCTGTTCGAGCTCCGCGATCTTCTTGTCGTAGAAGGCCAGTTGCAGGGCAAGCACGTGTTCGACGTCGGCGGGATCGATCTGGTCGGGGGTACCGAACTGGAGGTAGCGCCGGATCTGTCCAAGTATGCGGAGCAAGCGGTTCCTGGGCACGGGTAGCAGCTCGGACTCCGCTAAGAACCGCAGGATCTTGCGGGAGGACCGGCGCAGCAGCGGGAACCGTGAGAGATCGGGCAGCTCGTGCCGGGCGACGTGTTGCTGAAAGTGCCGACGTTCCGTGGTGAAGGCAGCTAGCTGAGCACGGTGTTCCGCGCACTCCCGCTCGACGTGCTGCAGCCTGTGGATCAACCGACCGAGGTCAGCGAGTTCTGCCTCGTCCGGGCTCTGCTGTACCGAACGGGCGAGAAATGCCTGGACCTGGGACGAGCGCCCGCCCAGGTTCTCGAAGAACTCCTTCTGCTTGCCCGCGTTCCCGAGGTCGGCGACGATCACGCCGAAGCCTTCGTTCGTCAGCTTGTCGCGCACGTTCTCGACGGCCGCGTTGGCGTGGGACACGATGCACACCGTCCGGCCTGGCTCACGGACGATGTTCGCCACGATGCTCAAGATCGACTGGGTCTTGCCGGTACCGGGCGGTCCGTCGATCACAGAGACCGGATGGGTCAGTGCAGTCTCGACGGCCTCACGCTGGCTGATGTTGGTACCGAAGGGAAAGATCAGCTCGGCGGCGGCTTTGTCGCCCCGGTCGGGTGAGTCCAGCAGCCGACCGGTGAGGTAGCGCGCCAGTGCACTGTCCGGATGGACGTCGCTGAGGCTCTTGAACGTCGTCTTGCGCAGCGGAGCCTCTGCCGGCATCTGAGCGACGACTGCGCGGAGGTACTTGAGAACGTCCCGGGCGCCGGGGTCGGCCAGGGGGTCGGTGAGGATCCGGACAGCACTCTCGGGGTAGGTGCGAAAGACCTCGTGGTCGCGCACGGTTCGGAACACTCGGATCCAGCGGCCTTCGTTCGGGGTGCTGAATCGGTAGAGGTCATGCACCGCTTGCTGAAGCACTCCGTCCACATCGACCAGGGCGTCCGGCGCGAGATTGATGCGCTTAGGGCGGCGCAGAAACACGATCCGACGCCGGTTGAACCCGTAGGGGGAGGGCCGGCTGAGTGTGACCTCGACCGTCTCTCCGATGATGCGGTAGTCCTGGGCGTCGTCTCCCTGGCTGGTGATCTCCGTCAGGGCGGCGTTCCAGATGAGAATCCCATGCTTGCGTGGATCGATCATTGCCAGCCACACCCCTCACCAGAACACCCACCGGCAGCCAGATCGAACAGCTGCAAGGTATCCAGGTGGGTCTGGGGACGGCATTCGCGGCGGTGATACAGGTCAGCGTGGGTCGCCACCCATCCGCCAGATCCTCTTCCAGTCCTTGACGTACTTGGTGGTCGTGAAGTCGTCGGTATCGGTGTCGTCGAAAGCGTTCGTCACGTACCGGAGACGGTCTTCGTCCGCCGGCCCCGCTGAAACCTCGACGAGCGCGAGGCGGTGGGTGTCGCCGAGGTTCTTCGCGTGGATGACCTCGTTCTTCGTGACGGTGAAGTCGTCGGCACCAACAATGCGCCCCTTGACCTCGATCTGGACGACTGTTCCGTCGGCACGCACGGACCGGATATCGAATCCCGGGTTGTTGGGCGGCATCTCCAGTGGCTCGGCATCCAGCTCTCGCTCGGCAGCGAGCACCGCATCGACGGCGCGCCGTTCCACACGAGCGGTGTCCTTGGGGTAATTCGGAGCCTCCACCCCGTCCCGGTCTCTTCGGGCCGGATCCATCCCACCGGGGATCACGAGCGCCGAGCCGCGGATGTGCGGGACCTGAGCGGTCAGCAGCTTCTCCAGGTCTAGCGAGACCATGCGATTCGCGAGGCGTTCCTCCAGCTCTCGTGCTCTTCGGTAGGCGGTCTCGGGGCGCATGCGGGCGGATCTGCCCGTTGCGAGCAGTTCTTTCAGCCGGGCTGACTCGCCGTCCCAGTGGCTGATCTCGGAGATCAATCGAGACCGGACCGCGGCGCGCGTCTTCGATACGCGTCCCGCGACGACCTTCAGGATCCCTTCGAAGTGCGCAGGCAACGTGTTCTCCGTTGCCCACTCCAGGGCGAACTCCTCGGCGCCACGATTGAGCCAGGGTTCGCTGTTGGCGGTCTTCGCGACCATCGACGCCCGCTGCGGCAAGGGCTCGTAGTCGAGGTATGGCGCCGGCCCTTCCCGGACGAGCGTGGCCGTCCGGCGTGAGCTCGATATAAGCGAACCGCCGGGAGATGGTTGCGCCGTGTCCGTTGTTGATCGACTCGGTGGTAGCGACGAGCAACCACGGCTCGGTCGCCTCGGAATCGGCGTCGAAGAGCACGGTGCCCTGCTCAAGCATGGGACCGAGGTCTTTGATGGTGAGGTCGACGACGGCGTCCAGCAACGGGTGACCTGGGGCGAGCAGCTCCGCCTGTGGGCGGCCTGGTCGGCGAATCTCGCCGCGATCGAAGCACACCCGTTCGTACCGGTTCAGGACGAGGTGGCCACCAGTGCCCGTGCCTGCATGGCGCACACGTTCGGGGACACGCGTGACCTCGTAGCGCCCGGCCTCGCGCCCGGAGATTCGGCCGCCGAGACGCTTGAAGGCGGCATGGAAGAACGCCCTCAGGTAGTGCGGCTGAAGCCGGCGAGCCTGTGCCAGCTCAAGCTGCCGGGCGATCTCCGCCGAGTCCGCGAGCGTCAGCGTCTCGACGTCGAGGGCTCGTTGGGCCAGCAGTTGCTCGATCCCGTCGCCGACGGCGGCATCAATCACCTCTTCCAGCCTGGCGCGCACGTCCGGCCGGTCGCCGTAACGGATCGCCTCCAGCAGCAGTTGGCGCAGGGGCTGGTTCTCGAACGCCTCACCCAGGACGTCGAACACCTGCCCGCCGAAGTCTCTGCGCTGCCGCTCCACCTTGGTGAGCAACCGGCTGAAGACGTCACCCTCGCGGGTCCCGGTGGCGTACAGGTTCCACAGGTGGCAGGTCTCGGTCTGTCCGATGCGATGTATGCGTCCGAACCGTTGCTCGATTCGATTCGGGTTCCACGGCAGGTCGTAGTTGACCATCAGGTGCGCCCGTTGCAGGTTCAGGCCCTCGCCCGCTGCGTCGGTCGCGATCAGGACCCGCACGTTCCGGTCCTGGGTGAACCGCTCGGTCGTGTTCCGGCGTGAGTCACGTGACACCCCGCCGTGGATCGACACCACGGCGCCGGGATCGCCGAACAGCGTGGCGACCTGTCGAACCAGATAGGTCAGCGTGTCCCTGTGCTCCGTGAACACGATCAGCTTGCGCGGTTCCCCACCGGGCGTCGTCACCACGCCCTGCTCGGTGAGGATCGAGCGAAGCTCCGTCCACTTGCGGTCGGTCCCCGACTGGCGCACCTGCTGTGCCAGGCTGACTAGGTTGCCCAGTGTGACTATCTCTGCCCGTAGTTCTGAGACAGTGCGGGCAGCCGTCGCCGCGTCGAGCACCTCGTCCTCTAGGTCCTCCAGCTCCGCGGCGTCCAGGTCGTCGAGCCGATCGTCGATCGTCTCGACGTCCCAGCCCACGGTGCGAGCGGAGGGCATGACGGCGATCCGAGCGCCGGAGGCGTCGATCTCGTCGACACGAGAGTTGAGCCGATCGCGCCGTCGCTCCAGGCTCCGCAGGATCGCTTCGGGGCTCGACGCCAGTCGCCGCTGCAGCACCGTCAGCGCGAACCCGACGGTGCTGCGGCGTTGCCCGTCCGACGTCAGCCGGTCGGCGCGGCCCATCTCTGTGCGGACGTAGTCCGTCACCTCCTCGTACAGCCGACTCTCGCCCGCGGAGAGGTCGTAGGGCACGGTGTACGCGCGACGCTCGGGAAACAGTGGACGACCGTCCATCGTGAGCAACTGCTCCTTGAGCATGCGTCGCATCAGGTCGTCGGGGCTTGGAAGCGGCTCGTCGCCGCGTGGGCGGCCCTCGAACCGGTCGGCGTCCAGCAGGGCGAGGAAGAGCTGGAACTGGTCAGCGTGCCCGGAGTGCGGTGTCGCGGTCATGAGCAACAGGTGTCGCGCCACGTCGCCGAGGAGCTTTCCCAGCTGGTACCGCTTGGTCTGCTTGAGTTCCTGCCCGGCCCAGCTCGCCGACATGCGGTGTGCCTCGTCCACGACCACCAGGTCCCACTCGGACCGCTCCAGGGCGTTGAGCAGCCCCTGGTGGCGGGAGAGCTGGTCCATACGGGCGATCAGGCGCGGATGCTTTGCAAACACGTCCCCGGGCGTCCGAGCCGCATCGACCGCTGATTTGGTGAGAACCTCGAACCGCAGGTCGAACTTCTGCGCCAGCTCGTCCTGCCACTGCTCGACCAGTGATCCGGGAGCGACGATCAGACACCGTTCCAGGTCTCCCCGTAGGTCAAGTTCCTTGATGTAGAGGCCGGCCATGATTGTCTTGCCAGCCCCGGGATCGTCCGCGAGAAGGAAGCGCAGCGGCGTACGTGGCAGCACCTCCGAGTACACGGCCCTCAGCTGGTGGGGGAGCGGATCCATGTCTGACGTGGACACTGCCAGCATCGGGTCGTACGCCGCCGCGTACCGGATACGGAGCGCCTCTGCCGCCAGGCGCCAGTCCGCAGGATCCGCGTCGAAGGCGCGCCCGGCGGGTGGTTCGATGCTCAGACGCGGTTCGTCCGATCGGCGCAGTACTGCGTCTCCCGGCACTCCGTTCGACTCGCGATAGGTCAGTTGCACCGCCGACCTTCCGATCCATCGTGTGGCAATCACCGTGACCGGGCTCCCGGTTACGCCGCGCACCCGGACCCCCGGCAAGAGAGCCTCCAGCCCTGTGGTCGGTACAGGTTCGGCAGCCGATGGCGTCGTATCTGTCACTGGCTCTCGAACCCCTTCTGGTCCAGCCCCAGTGTGTCCGCGTTCTCACGGACGGTACGGATCGTGTGCTCCGGGAACCCTCCTGGGTTGGTCGCCTGGATGTCCACGGTGATCTCGATTGCCGTGCCGTCCGCGGCGGTCAGCGCGCTGATCAGCTCCTCGCGGAGCAGATTCCAGTCCTTGACGTAGGAAACGGGATCGAGAGTCTTTGTCCCGTAGAACCGGCGCATCACTTCGCCGGGGCGCGTGCCACCTGCCCCTTGTCCGACAGCGGACTGGTCGCCCTGGCCCGCCGGCTCGCTGGGCACCATCGCCGGGCGAGCGATGGCGCCCGCATCGCTGGGTGCACCTCGCGGTGCGAGCGACGGTGCGCCCGTGGCCGTGGCGACAGCGGTTTCTCCGGCTCGTTGGGTCGTTGCTCTGTCGGGCCGGACCAGGTACCACGTGTCAGGAACGATCGTTGGTTCAGGTACATCGCCGGGAATCCAGAGACCGATGTAGCTCCCCGTGGACTCATCGAGTCCGGCCGCCAGCGCGAAGCCCTCGTCCTGCCACATGAATGATCTGGATACGGAGAGCACCGCATCTTCGAGGACTGACCGCGCGGTGAGTCGTTGTAGGTAGGGGTACTCGGTGTACCAGGACCACAGGTCGCTCATGCGCACGTGACCGGTTGCCCAGGCACTCGACAGGGGGCCGGTCAGCCGCATGTGCAACAGGGCGAGCCCGAGCTGGCGGACCAGGAGACCCTCGGACGTGATCTTCTCCGCGACCCGCTCGGCCAGCATCCCGCGCCCCTCCCCGATGCGGACAAAGGAGTTTTCTGGATGTCCAGCCGCTTCCTGCGCGGGGACCAGAGCCGCGGTGAACGTGGAGCGCAGGCGAACGTCGACCGCAGCCTTGAGCCGCGCGACCCGCGTCCGGGCCTGGTTGGCCTGCGGGATCGTCAGCGCCAACGACTCAGGGTCGTCGGCGATCGACCGCCAGGCCATGTACTCGCGGATCACGCCGTCCAGGTCCGGCATGCGTCCTGCGTCGGCGCAGACGATGATCAGCATGTTCCGATGGCGGCGCTGGGCAGTGCCGGACCGGGTGAGCAGTTCTGCCGCGAATACCGCGGCCGACGATGTCTTCTCCTGGGACCACGTGAGCCGGGGATGCAGCACTGCCAGACGTAACCCGCCGTCGTCCGGTACTTCGCCGGTGTCCTGGACCCCGGCGTGTACTCCGGAGAACGCGTCCTTGGTGCGAGCATCCAGGTGCAGCAGGTCGGTGATCTCCGCGTGGACGTCTGCTTCGGGGTACCCCGCGGCTCGCTCGGCGGCCAGCCGGGTCACGGACGCGGACCTGTCGTACCAGTACCGGTCGCCGTCCTCGTAGAAGTAGGTGGCGCGCTGTCCCAGCAGCTCGCGGGCGTCTCCGATATGGCTGAGGGCGTCGCCCGGCACCGCGGTACCGAGCCGCACATGCTGCTTGTCCAGACCACGATGTGCGGTGCCGACGGTGCCGATGGATCCCACGAACACAGTCCGGGCGATCCTGCGGGTCAGCGCGCGGTTGCCGAACGAGGGGCGTTCGGCGTCGATCGCGGCGGGGGTGGAGGTCTCGCCGTCGACGTCGGCCTCGACAACCGTCTTCCACGAGTCGTCGAGAAGCTTGGTGATCTCTCCGGTCACCTCCGGTGTGCCGATCGGCACGGTGCCCGGCGTGATCAAGGGCGACCGGTCGTCGGAGACCCACAGCGCGTGGATGACGTGGCTCATGAGCTGCAGCACGCCGCGGGTGCGTTGGAACTTGGGGAGCGTGGACCAGTCTTCGTAGAGCCGGTCGAAGAGCTCAGGGTGCACGGGGTAGGCGGCTCGGATACGAGCCTCGTACCCGCCGGTGGTGGTGTCGGACGGGAACATCCCGGTGTTGTCGCGATAGAACTTGATGTACTGCTTGGAGACGGCGGCGATGTCGGCCAAGGCTGCGGCATCGGGCTCCTCGAACAGACGGCGGCGCACGATCTCAAACGACTCCACGTTGTTCGCCGGGCGCCAGTCGTCGGCTGTGCGCCCGACGACCTGCTGGAGCCGCTCCAGGGCCGCCATACCGTTAGGTCCGCCGACTTCCAGCGCGGATCCACCGCCTCCATTGTCCAGGGTGTCCGACGCCGGGATGGAGACCACCAGCATCATCCCAGGCGTGGTCTTGGCCAGCTCGGTGAGGTGCTGGGCGAACGTGAACTGGGCCTCGAAGGTGCCAGCGGGCAGGTCGTCGCGGCCGACCAGCAGCCGGGCGTACGCCACCCACTCGTCGATGAGCACCAGGATCTTGCTGCCCGCCGCGATCGTGTCCTGCACCAGGCTGCTCAGCGCCTCGCCGGCGGGTACGCCGAGTTCGTCGGAGCTCCGGACCCGCTCGTAGGCGACGAGCCGATCGGTCGGGTCGGGACCGCCTAGCTGCCAGGCGAGCTCGCCCCACAGGGTCCGGATTCCGGGGCGACCGTCCTTGGTGTTGGGCTGGCCGGAAGAGAGCCAGGTGCCCACCAGGGCCACGCGCCGTACGTCGAGGTCGCCGAGCGGATCAACCTTGTCGGAGAACTCTGCATCGGGCAGTGCCTCATGGACCAGGTCCTGTACGCCCTGGGTCAGGGTGTGCGACGGCGTCCGTGAGAACAGGTGGTAGAGCGCGAGCATGGAGTGCGTCTTGCCGCCGCCGAACTGCGTCTGCAGGTTCACCACCGGACTGCCGGACTGCCCGGCCAGCCGTTGTACGGCCCGGCGTAGCAGCTCATTCAGCCCGCTGGTCAGGAACGTGCGCGCGAAGAACTGGGTGGGGTCGGTGTACTCGGGAGCGTCCCGGGCGGTGCCCGTGGCGACGGCGTGCAGGTCGGCTGCGAACTCCGAGGACGAGAACCTGCCGGTGAGCACGTCCCGGTGCGGTGTGATCACCTCGCGCCATGGCTTGATGGTGGTCCCGGCCACGGTGGCGGTCGCGGCCACCGCAGTGGTCCGTTGCCGCAGGACGTTGCGCGTCTGCTTCTCGAACACCTCGCGCTGGTGCATCTGCCGCAGGTCGGCGACGGCCGCGGCGTCGTCGACGGCGCCGATGGCCTGCAGCAGACGCTCGGCCGTGTCGAGGATGCGGTGCGTGTCGTCGCTGGACAGCTTCTCGCCGTGGAACGTCGCGTTGGACGATTCCCGGAGCTCCGAGGCGAGGGCCGCCTGGGCCCGCGACAGGTCGTTCCGGAACACCTGCCAGTGCTCGGTGATGACGCGTAGCAGGAACCGCACGTCGTCCCGTGAGTACGTCCTGGTGGTGCCGAACCGTGTCGAGTCGGCGGCGGCCATGAGCACTACCCAGTCCTGGCCCGCCGCGACCTGTGCGGTCATGCGCATGTCGATCCAGGGCTCGATGCCGGTCCGCAGGTGGTCCAGCCCGCGCATCGCCTTCTCGCGGTTCGTCAGGGTGGTCATCAGTGGTCCCCCTCTGTGTCGCGCGCGGTGTCGAAGTCGAAGCCGCCCTGGACGGGCGCGGGCTGGAGGGTGCGGAGCCGGCGACTATGTCGGCCCAGGCACCGCCCAGCCCGTTGAAGAGGCCGGCGGTCGTTGCGTCCTTGGACTCCAACAGCTCGTACAGGCGCAGGGCGAGGCGCTGGACGTCCTCCAGTGAGATGTTGGCTTGAGGATGTTCGGCGATCGCGGCCATGAGCTGGGCTGCCCCTGAACGCCCGTCGGTGGCGTAGGCGCGGGCGAGTTGGCAGGTCGCCTCCCAGAGGGAGATCCGGTCGTCGCGGGACGGGTCCCAGGTGGGGTCGAGCGCCTGTGGCTTGATCAAGGTGACCTTGTTACCTCCGGACGTTATGACGCCGCCGCGCGCTACGCCTTCCACGCTGATGCCGAGCGGGACGGCCAAGGACTCGGCGTCGCCGAACGGTCGGGTGGACCAGCCGTAGGACGCAAGCCAGTCCAGGCAGAAGCGAGTGTCCGCACCGAGGTCGCTGTCCTGCTCAGACTCGAAGGCATCGAACGTGCGATTGATGAGGGATAGGGCGGTCTTCACAGACAGAGGGCTGCCGTCCGACTCCAGCACTCGGTTGTACCGGGAATACACGGCCATGCCTGGGCCAAGGATGGTCTGTCGCAGGTCGGCGGGAGCGATGGCGCCCTCGCGAATCTTTGGAAGCGTCTCCTCCAACTCGGCGCGCAGTGCGGCGAGGAAACCGGAGCGGTCAGTGGCGGGGGCTGTTGCCTCGCGGGGGCGGAGAGCTAGGACGATGGAAGAAGCTAGGGCGTTGGTGCCGCTCGCGATCATGCGATTGCCCATCTCGGAGCGGACCGGCCATGCAGCGGTGATGGTCCAGCCCTGGCGAATCATCCCTTCAAGGAACGTTGACCAGCCGGTGCTGGCCACGCCCTCCTTCTCCAGTTCGGCCTGCTTGAAGGCATAGAAGACGGTGATCGGGTAGTCCGGGCTCGCCGCGGCGCGTGCGCGGCCAAATACGTGCTCGAACCCAGACTCAAAGAACTTTTCGGCTGCGTCCTTGCCGCCGTGTCGGTATGGGTTGGCGACCAGTTCTTCGTCCTTTGGGACCAGCATGGTGCTGAAGAGACCTCGGTGGATCGGGCGCAGTGCCCGACGAAGCCAGACGTAGAAGAAGTCGGAGAGATCGCTGTAGCCGATGTTGTCGTAGTAAGGCGGGTCCGTGGCAATCAGTACATCCGAGTAGTCGCGGGTCGAAGCGTCGGCCTGTTCTGCGTGGCCGCCGTGGAGCGCTGGCACCTTGTCGACGGCGCGAGCGACCCAGTTCAAATCCTCAATGAGGTCACCTGACGAGTTACCGAAGGGATTGGCCTCGGCGAAATCCCACGCCATAGGGATCGCCTGCCGTGCGAAGAGTCCTCGAACGGCTTCCATCTTCGGGCTGCTGTCCCAAGAACAGATAGCTGTCGACTTGTTGGTGGCTCGGCTGATGGCGAATGCGATGTACGTCGCAACGGCGTCTGCATACGCCTCCGCGCCCGTTCCGCCGTCGGCGAGGCGAAGTCCGGTTGGAAAGCCGACACTGATCGAGTCCTTGTAAATCTGCTCGCGAGCCTCGGCCACGAGATCGCTGAATGTGGTGAGCGTGGTGAGCTGCCGGTTGGTGAACAGGTCCGCATGCTGGGTCATGCCATACACCTGAACTCGGAAACTAGGAGCTTGCGCAGGCATCTCGGAGATCGGCGTGCTATTCGGACGCGGCAGGTCCCCTCTGCTCGCATGCGACTCAGTCGGCTCCAAGTACACGCGTTCGCGCTTGCCCTCGGCGACGACGGCCATGAGTTGCGCACCGAGTCGTCTTGCTCGGCCCTCAGCGCGCACGTGCTTGAGTTCGACCGCCGTCTCGCACGCAATGCAGGTAGCACCTCGGCGCCCGACAGTCCCGTCGTCGGCGATGGTCGGTACCTTCATGGGATCGTGGGCGATCGTGAACCTGATACTTCTGCCCGAGGGAACCATGTCGTCGTCGACCACGATCGGGACGACGTAGGCCTCTTTGCCCTTCTTCTTGCCGAGCCACCAAGAACGCACCAGCGGCATCTGAATTCCGCATGCGGGATTGGGGCAGGTGACGGTGCGAGCCCAGATCCAGGCGATCACCGTGGCCTCGGTGTTCTTGCCGGTGGGTTTGCCGGCGGCATCGAGCACGGGGACCTGGGCCTTGGGGTACAAGTGCCCGATTCGCTCGGCCGCACGGTCCCGCATCCATGCGCCGTAGCGGCGTACGTCCTCGGCAAGGCCGGTGGCGCGCGGCCACCCCGTGGTGCGTTGCTCGGCGTTAGGGGAGACCGGCGCCTGGCCGGCGAACTTCGGCGGGATCTCAATGAGCGCCTTGTTGATCAGAACCGCTACAGGGTTGAGGTCGCTCGCATGTGCCTCCAAGCCCAAGCGCTGTGCCTCCAGCGGGATGGTGCCGCCGCCGGCGAACGGGTCCAGGATCGCCGGCGGGTTTCCGCCCGTGGATCTCATGATCTCGGCGTGCGCCTCGGCGTAGAGACGTTCGTCGCCAATGTTCTCCCACTTCACCAGGCGCCGGATGATCGCGTGCAAGCGCTCGCGCTCCGCCTTCTGACTCTCCCGGTCCGGAAACGCGGGATCGTCGATCGGGTCGTCTACGAGCTGGGCGAACAGCACTGCGCGAGCTGCCGCGAGCGGGCGGCGGGCCCACCACAGGTGGAGCGTAGAGGGGTGGCCGTGTCGGATCGACTTCTCGCGCGCCGACTCCGCGTTGATCTCTTCGAGTGGGATTGAGACTTCGATGAGCTTGCGGCGACGATGCCCGGCCATCGTTTCAAGATAGGATCATTAGTCCGAGTCATGTAGAAAATGCCGGGTGAGAGGTATCGGCCGATTTCGCCCCTTGGAATCACCGGTTACGCCAACTGTTGACCGAACGCGCTCTCGGTCTCCGCGCCCACCATGTCCAGCGTGAGCCCCACGTATGACTGGGTCCCGATGATCACGAGGCACCCGCCGCCTCGACCCCGCCAGCGAGCGCGGTCCGAGCGTCCAGCACCCTTGTCATTCGGGGCGGGATGACCGCTCATCGGGAACGCGTAAGCGCCGTCGCGAACTACCGTCCGAACCTCGCGTCGACCAGCGCCATCAGTTCCTCGTGCGAGAGATGCGCGTACTTGCTTGCGGCACGTATCTCAAGTACTCCCTGGCGTGCCGTGACCTTGACCGGGTCACCGACCGACAGGCCGAGCGCCTTCATGTCCGCTAGCGAGAGCGTGATACCCGCCGACGTGCCGATTGTGATGATCTGCTGCGTCATCCGGAGAGAGTACAAAGCACTGCCGAGCTAGGGCTCGGCGCCCGCATACAGGTCTGCCGCATCAACGAGCACGAGGTCCTCGTCCGTCTCGGCGCGCTCGCGCAGGTCTGGCGTGAATCCTGCAGCGCTGATGCACAGCAGCCGTGCGGTCGCGGCACCCGGCTTTCCCTGTGCGCTGAGCAACGAGCGAACATGCACGAGCCGGTCGACGTGCCCGTGGCCCATGACGTCGCCCCACTTGACCTCACCGATCGCCAGGAGGGGTCGGGACCCGTCGCTGTCGTTGTGTCCGAAGGCTGCGACGTCGATCTCGTGGCTCGTACGACCTGCGGGGTCATTAACGACACCTGCCCCGACAAGGTTCGGGAGATCGCTCAGCAGGTCTTCGGGCGCAAGGTGCCTGACCCAATGGCGTACGACGTGCTCGAAGTGTGGTCCCAGCACGTTGCCGGTGAAGCGGCGTTGCGCTGCACGCCACAGACGTGAGGCGTCGCGCGTGTGCTCCAGGTCGGACCAGATGGGGCGCATGACGGCGTGATGAAAGGTGATGAGCGGTTCGGCGATCCGAAAGTTCGTTCGGTTGCTGCGGAACACGTCAGGCTCTCGGACGACGAGCCCGCAGTCCTCGAGGACCGTCAGAGGATGGGCGAGGTCGCCCGCTTTGCGCCCGAGGAAGGAGGCGATGTGACCCCGCGTCGTATTTCCGGATGCGATGGCGGCCAGGACAGAGTGGTAGACGGCGGTATCGCGCAGGTCTGGTTCGTCCGCGAGAAGGTAGCGCGCTTCGCGGAACAGTGGGCTTGTCGGTGAGAGAACGGTGCGCAGGACCCACGGATCGAAGTCCTCGGGCCCCTGTGGGGTGTCATCGCGAGCGAACTCTCGCCGATAAGCGGGAGTACCCCCGACGATCGCGTTCACCTTCAGAGCCGTCACAGGGTCTTTCACGTCCCAGAACTGGGCGGCGAGCTGGTGATCGAGCGTCGGGACCACCAGCTCCAGGGCGGCCCGACCGCGCAAGGGAGCGCCCCCACTGAGCAGCCGTCCCATGAATGACATCGCAGACCCGCACAGGAGCAGCCGTGTCCGGCTCTCGTCGCGTTCCCTACGCAGGGGAGCCAGCGCGTTCTGGATGATCGAGGGGAGTCGCGGGTTCGCGCGCACCAGGTACGGGAACTCGTCGATGACCACCGGGGTTGGACCGTCTTTGCCGAGTGTGAGCAGCACGTCCACGACCTCGTTCCAGTCGTGGAACGAGAGAGGAGCGGGCGCGCCGAGGTGAGTGGCCAGGGCCTCGCCGATGAGGTGCAGGGACTCGGTGTCGGTGGCCTCTTCGGCCGCGAAGTAGAAGCCGCCGGTCGCCTGGCAGAGGGCGCGCAGCAAGAAGGTCTTGCCCTGCCGCCGTCTCCCGGACACGATGCCGAGTGACGCCCCTGACGTTGCGTCCTGGGCGAACGCGCTGAGTGCACGCCACTCACGGTCACGGTCGAACATCTCGGTAGGCCGGCGCAGGTTCGGCATGGCGCTCGCTTTCATAGGTGTACTTATCATAAGTATACTTATGAAAGTCGGACGGGAGTCCGACGCCGGGTCAACGCCAGGACATCGGCGACGTCGTCAAGATCAGGCCGGTGGCGTGAACGCCCGCTCCGTCTCCGCGCCCACCACGTCCAGCGCGACGCCCACGTACGACTGGGTCCCGATCATCAAGCACCCACCGCCCTCGGCGCGGGCGGTCTCCACACCCAGCGTGAGTGCGGTTCGTGCGTCCAGGACGTTGTCGTGCAGGGCCTCGGCCTTGGTGAACGTCAGGTAGTCGTCTGCTCGTGACGGGATCACCCGCTCGAAACCCCGAAGTTCCGCGAAGCAAGCCGCAACGTCCTTGGTATCGGGGAAGCTGGCCACCACCGTGTCCAAGCGGCCATGCCGCCGCAGGTAGTCCGCCACGGTGGCGGCCACACCCTCGGGTGAGATCGCGCCGTCGATCATCACGGGCACGTCTCCGAGCGTGTGTCGGCTCAGCCGACCGGGAACGCGCACGCTCACCAGTGCGGCTGCGGCCCGGTTGTCGTCGACCTGCCAGCCGAGAACGGAGGCCAGCGCTCGGGCGGCCGCCTCTCCGGCCGCGGCGTTCAGCCGGGTGATCGGTGCGAGCCGGTCAGGTGCCGACGTCGGAGTTTGCGGGGTCACGGTCACGATGCGTGTTCCGAACTTCGCTGCGGTCTCCTCGACGATCGCCGTGACCTCTGCGTCCTGAGCGACCGTCACGATCGTCCGCGTCGCAGGCCCGACGACACCGAGCAGGTCCCGCGCCACATCATCCAGCGTGGGGCCGAGCTGCTCGCCGTGCTCGTAGAACACCTTCGTCACCGCGACCACGAGAGGCTCGAACAGGCTCACCTCGTCGGATCGTCCGCCGAGCCCTTCCTCCAGCACCAGCGCATCTGCGCCCCGAGCTGCAGCCCAGGCAGCACCCGTGATCGTGAACGACCCGGTGGGTGACAGGTACCCAAGGCCCGACGGCGGGACCGACGCCCGAGCCCGGGCCAGCGACTGGGCGACCTGCTCGTACTCCTCGTTTGGGATGGCCATGCCGTCGAACCGCATCCGTTCCCGGTTCGTCCGCAGGCCGGGCGAGGAGACCAGCCCGACGTGGGCAAGGCGGTCCGCAACCTGACCGGAGGAGAGCGTTGCGGCCGCGTGCACCGCCGTCGTCCCCTTGCCCTTGGAACCCACGACCGCAAGCACAGGCGGCGTGTTGTCCCACGTACCGAGGACCTGGCCGACTGCCCGCGCACGTTCCAGGGACCGGCGCGTGTCAGGTCGCTTGTTGCTCCACTCCTCGAAAAAAGGAGTGTCTCCGGGAAGGTGCTGAGCGGTCACCTGACTACCCTCTCACCGCCTCGACCAGGCTCAGGACCAGGGGTACCGGATGGCTCCGCCATCTGCTCCACCCAGTGCTTGTCGACTCGCGCACGGCTTCGTGGTTGCGGGATCCGCAAGCGTGCCAGAGCGAACACGGACATCAGTGCCGTGCCGAGGCCTAAGGCCCCCCAATGGGGGTCGGGCAGCGCAGCGCCCGCCAGGACCAGGCTGGCCAGCGGGACAACCAGGGAGTTGAGGTTTCCCACCAGCACCGGCCGCAGCCGACGACGCACGGTGACGACCGTCGCCACCGGCGCGCCCAGCTGATCACGTAGACGCGTCGACATGCGGACCGTTACGTGTGGCGATATCCCCTCGGGCAGGTCGGGCCACAGGCGGTTGACGCGCTGCATGTCCTTCATCGATTGGGTCGGCGACCCCGATGTCGGCGGGTCGTGGTCTGCGACCGCGAGCGCAACAACCTCGCGACCACCCCACCGGACGAGCACCTGCTGACCCGACTCGATACCGATGCGATCGAAGACCGCGGCGTGGAGGGTGACGATCGAAGTTCCGTCGTCGCCGGCGTGCGCCTGAATTACCCGGGCGGAGAACTCCGGGGCGCGGAAGAGTGCGCGCCACAAACGTTCCATGGTGCGGTCGACGGCGTCGTTCACCCTCTGGAGCCGGTCAGCCTGAACGCCGTGCCTGACCACGTCGGGCGCAGCGGCAACAAGGGCTACGAGCTGGTTGTCGGTTGCGCGGTCGGAGGCCGTGAGGAGCCGGAGCTGGTATGCGAGCCGGACGGTACCCGGCCGGACGTGGTCACGCGGCACCGCTTGCACCCAGGCCGTGACGCCGCCCTGCACCAGGAGATATGTGCCCGGCTTGATGTCCGCCGGGTTGACCTGCACCTCGTCCGCGCTCGGCATGTCGTCGACCAAGGCGGAATACGTGGACAGCTGTTTGATCGGCGGCACCTGCACCGAGACCGACATCGCACCGCTCACAGCGGCGCGCAGCCGGCGGCTCACCCCGACCTGGCCGGGGGAGATGCTGCGGGCCGCTTCGGGGATCCCGTCGGCCGCTGCGCTCCATGCCCAGGCGACGGTGGCGTGGTCGTCTGCGGTAACCGTGATGGGCACTGGCCCGTTCGTCCCGGGCAGCAGGTCGGGGTGCACGACGGCGGTCGGCAGCCCCGAGGCGATCTTGAGTGGCACGGTCGCCAGGCCGGGCGACGTCGGAGAGGTCAGCTGCTCGAGGGCGGCGACCAAGGCAGAGACGAGATCGGCTAGCGCTGGGGGCTTCCCCGACGGTGGTCGCAGGTGTGCTCCGATCTCGATCTGCACCGCCGGGATACCGCGCTCCTGGGCGAACGACGTGACGGTGGTCGGACGCATGGCGTCGAACACCGCGTTCGTGGTGACACGCAGGTCGCTGCTGTCCAGGGCGGCGACGACAGGGGCGGGCGCCGGTCCCGTGCCGGTACCGAGGTCGACGTCGGACTCCGCCCGGCTGCGCATACCGTGCAGGTCGATGACTGCTGTCGGCCGCAGCGCGGCCAGGCGTTCCTTGAGCGGATGCTCCTCGTCGTAGTTCGCATCCCCCGGCGTGCTCAGCGCGACGAGTGCCGTGCAGCCGGTCACCTGCGCAAGGAGTACGGCAAGACCGCCAGTCCCTCGGTCCGCAACCTTCGTGGCGCCGTCCCGCTCATGGTTGGTCGCATGCGCGGCGGTGACCACGATGTCCGGGTACGTGGACCCGATGATCTCGAACAGGCCCGGTGTCGGCTCCGACACACTCTCGGCGATCGACGGCGGCCAGGGCGGGTTCCCGCCTTCGTACCTGTCCTGGCTGAAGATCTGCTCGAAACCCAGCCAGCGGGCCGCGAGGTCGTCGGCCGCGTTCGACGTCTGCTGCTCGTCCGACACCTACTGAGCCCCCGCACGAGATCGGCAACGTTGATTCCGGAACCCTATCCTCGTCACGTGGACGAAGCCTTTGAAGCAGTACGCCGCGAGATCGCGGCACGTGCCCCCGAATTCGACATCGACCCCACCATGGCCCGCGTCCAACGCGTCCTGGAGCTGCTCGGCGACCCGCAGCGCGCCTACCGGACCGTCCACATCACCGGGACCAACGGCAAGTCCTCCACGGCCCGCATGGTCGAGCGCCTCGTGCGCGAGCACGGCCTGCGCACCGGCCGCTTCACGTCCCCGCACCTCACGAGCGTCACCGAGCGCATCGCCGTGGACGGCGAGCCCCTCACCCAGGAGCGGTTCGTCGAGGTGTTCGAGGACGTCGCGCCCTACATCGGCGTCGCCGACCGCGAGTCCCAGGAGCAGGGCGGGCCTGCCCTGAGCTTCTTCGAGGTGCTCACCGTCATGGCGTTCGCCGCGTTCGCGGACGCGCCCGTCGACGTCGCGATCGTCGAGGTCGGCATGGGCGGCCGGTGGGACTCCACCAACGTCGTCGACGGCGAGGTCGCCGTCATCACCCCCATCGCCATGGACCACGAGCGCTGGCTCGGCTCCACCCTGGACGAGATCGCCACCGAGAAGGCCGGCATCATCAAGGACGGCGCCGTCGCTGTCATCGCCGACCAGCTCGACGCCGCCATCGAACCGATCCTCGCCCGCGCCCAGAAGGTGGGCGCCCACCTGATCCGCGAGGGAATCGACCTCGAGGTCGCGGACCGGCGCATCGCCGTCGGCGGACAGCTGGTCGACCTGCGCACACCCGCCGGCCTCTACACCGAGATCTTCCTGCCCCTGCACGGCGCCCACCAGGCACACAACGCGCTGCTGGCGCTCGCGGCCACCGAGGCCCTGATCAGCGGCGGGCGCGCGCTCGGCGCGGAGATCGTCGAGGCGGCGTTCGGCGACGTCGACGCGCCCGGTCGCCTCGAGGTGGTGCGGACCAGCCCCACGGTGGTGGTCGACGTCGCGCACAACCCCGCCGGCGCCGAGGCCCTGGTGGACGCGCTGGAGGAGTCGTTCAACCTGTCGCACATCGTGGCCGTCGTCGCCGTCATGGCCGACAAGGACGCCGAGGGGCTCCTGTCCGTGCTGGAGCCCACGGTCGCGGAGATCGTCGTCACGCGGAACTCCTCGGACCGGTCGGCGGACCCGGAGGATCTCGCGGAGGTGGCGCGGGAGGTCTTCGGCGATGAGCGCGTGCACGTGGCCGGCCGCCTGGACGAGGCGCTGCAGATCGCGACGGATCTCGCCGAGGCCACCGACCGGCACGGCAGCGGAGTCGGCACGGGAGTGCTCGTCACCGGGTCGGTCGTCACGGTCGCCGACACCCGCATCCTGGTCGGCCGCGGCTGACTGCACCAGGGCGAGGCTGTACTCCCGCCGACCACGTGGTGTTACATGAACCTGAGGGGACTTGTCCGTGGGCCCGGCGCCGTCGCCGGGCCGCACCGCCCCGCGAGGAGGCCGCCGTGAAGAAGCTGCTGAACGATCCTGCCGACGCCGTCGCCGACTCCCTGGCCGGTTTCGCGCTCGCACACTCCGACCTGGTCCGGGTCAGTACCCTGCCCGTGTTCGTCAGCCGCGCCGGGGGTGCGGTGACCGGCAAGGTGGGGCTGGTCAGCGGCGGCGGGGCGGGGCACGAGCCACTGCACGCGGGTTTTGTGGGCGACGGCATGCTCGACGCCGCCGTCCCGGGCGCCGTGTTCACCTCTCCGACGCCGGACCAGATCCTGCCCGCGATCCAGGCGGCCGACGGCGGCGCCGGGGTGCTCACGATCGTCAAGAACTACACGGGCGACGTGCTCAACTTCGAGACCGCCGTGGAGCTCGCCGAGGCAGATGACATCCAGGTCGCCTCGGTGCTCGTGAACGACGACGTCGCCGTCGAGGACTCGCTCTACACCGCCGGACGGCGCGGCGTGGCCGGCACCGTCGCCGTCGAGAAGATCGCCGGCGCGGCCGCCGACCGGGGCGTCGACCTGGCGGGCGTGACCGCCGTCGCGCAGCGAGTCATCGCGAACGTCCGGACCATGGGCGTCGCCTTGGCCGCACCCACCGTGCCGCACGTGGGCCGGCCCAGCTTCGACCTGCCCGACGACGAGATCGAGGTGGGGATCGGTATCCACGGCGAGCCGGGCCGCCACCGGGTGCCGGCCGCCAGCGCCGACGAGGTGACGGAGATGCTCGTCACCCCCGTCGCCGACGACCTCGCCCTGGCCAGGGGCGAGCGAGTGTTGCTGTTCGTCAACGGTATGGGGGGCACGCCGCTGTCCGAGCTCTACGTGGTCTATGGTCGAGCGCGGCGCCTTCTCGAGGAGCGCGGCGTGACGGTCTCTCGCTCGCTCGTGGGCAACTACGTGACGTCCCTCGAGATGCAGGGGGCATCGGTCACGGTCCTCCGGCTGGACGACGAGCTGGAGGCCCTCTGGGACGCGCCGGTGAACACTGCAGCACTCCGGTGGTGAGATAAGGAAAGGTCTTCGGAAATGGCGTTGGACGCGGACTGGGCGGAGCGATGGGTTCGCCGGACGGCGGACGCGATCGCGGACGCGAAGGACGAGCTCACGGAGCTCGACCGGCAGATCGGCGACGGCGACCACGGCGAGAACCTGCACCGCGGCTTCCAGGCCGTGGTGGCGCGGCTCGACGACGCCGCGGCCGAGCCCGGGGCCGCCGACGAGCGGACCGTCGGCGACGTGCTGAAGCTCGTCGCGACGACGCTGATGTCCACGGTGGGCGGCGCGTCCGGCCCGCTGTACGGCACGGCTTACCTGCGGGCCGCCAAGGTGTCGGGCCGCACCGAGATCGACCAGCCGGCCGTCGTCGCCGTGCTGGAGGCCGCGCTCGAGGGTGTGTCCTCGCGTGGCAAGGCGACGGTGGGGGAGAAGACGATGGTCGACGCCTGGCAGGCGGCGGTCGACGCGGCGGAGGCCGCGGCACGCGACGGCGGCTCGGAGGT
This sequence comes from Promicromonospora sp. Populi, assembly GCF_041081105.1. Lineage (NCBI taxonomy): Bacteria > Bacillati > Actinomycetota > Actinomycetes > Micrococcales > Promicromonosporaceae > Promicromonospora > Promicromonospora sp. Populi. Next base: position 166,671 of record NZ_CP163528.1, read on the forward strand.
CGACGTCCTGCGGGCCGCGGCCGAGGCCGCGGACAAGGCAGCGACGGGCACCATCCCGCTGATCGCCACCAAGGGCCGCGCCTCCTATCTCGGTGAGCGCAGCGCTGGGCACGAGGACCCGGGCGCACGGTCCACTGCGCTGGTCCTGGGCGCGGCGATGGCCGCGGCCCTGTCCGGGCCCGCCCCGGCCGACCCCCGCACCGCGGCATGACGGCGCGTGTGGCCCTCGTCCTCGTCTCCCACTCCGCAGACCTGGCTCGCGGAGTGGTGGAGCTGGCCGAGCAGATGGCGCCCGACGTCCTGATCCGCGGCGTAGGCGGCGGGCCCGACGGCGGGCTGGGTACCTCGCTCGACGCGGTCCAGAAGAGTCTTGCGGAGGTGCTGACACTCCTGGCCGACGGCGGGTCCGTCAACGGGGCCGACGACGGCGCACCGGTGGGCGCCTCGCCCGACGGCGGCGGGGTCGTCGTGCTCGGCGACCTCGGGTCCTCGGTGCTCACCGTCGAGTCGGCGTTGGAGCTGGACGAGTCTCTGGCCGAACGGGTGGTGCTGGCACGCGCCCCGTTCGTCGAGGGTGCGGTCGCCGCGGCCGTCACGGCGCACGGCGGCGCGGGCCTGGCCGCGGTGCTGGAGTCGGCTAACGCCTCGGTGCGGGTGTTCGCCGTGATCGAGGCGGCGCATGCGCTGGACGCGAACGCGGCGACGTCGGACGAGGACTCGCAGACCTCCCGCACCGTGACGGTGCGCAACCCGCTGGGCCTGCACGCCCGGCCGGCGGCACTCGTGTCGCGCAAGGTGGCCGAGCTGGGTGCGGTCATGACCATCGACGGCGTGGACGCCTCCAGCGTGCTGCAGCTCATGGCGCTCGGCGCCACGCAGGGTCGCGAGCTGCGCGTGGAGGCCACGGGGGAGCGGGCCGCGGAGGCGGTGGCGACCGTCGTCCAGATGATCGACGCCGGCTTCGGCGAGGTGTGACCGCCGTCTCACCTTTTTGCAGTTGATGTAATTTTGCGCGGGGTGCAAGAATTAATGCATGGCCCCTACCTCCCCGCGCGAGACCGTCGCGCCCGCCGACGCCGCCCCGCGCCCCGACCTGCGCGAGCTCGTGTCCGCGCTGGAGGGGACGCCCGCTGAGCAGGGCCTGCGGGAGCGCAAGAAGCGCGCCCGCCGCGCGGCGCTGATCGAGGCGGCGCAGAAGCTGGTCGCCGAGCAGGGCCTCGACGCCGTCACCGTCGAGATGATCAGCGCGGAGGCCGGGGTCTCGGCGCGCACCTTCTTCAACTACTTCGAGTCCAAGGACGACGCGGTGCTCGGCGTGGACGACGTCGACCTGTCGGAGGACGTCGTGCGGACGTTCGTCGAGGGCGGGCCCACCGGCCGGCTGCTGACCGATCTCCAGGCCCTGGTCGCTTCCCTCCTCGAGCGGGCCGGCGAGAATCACGACCGGGTGATGCGGGCCATGGACCTCGCCCAGCAGGAGCCGCGCCTGCTGCAGCGGCACATGGTCTGGATGGGCCGGCACAAGAACCGGCTCGAGGAGCTCTTCGCGGCTCGCCGTGCGACCACGCCGTTCAGCGCCAGCTCCGAGCTGCTCACGATGCTCGTCCTGCTCATGCTGCGCACCGCGCTCACCGCCTGGGAGAACTCCGGTTACGCCGGCAACCCGGCTGCCCACCTGCCCGACGCCGTTGCGCAGCTCATCGACGTCGTCGCGCGCGACCTCGACCTCTGATCTCCCTTCTTCGCCGGCACCTCAGCCCGATCCCCAGAAAGGCACGACCCATGAGCCAAGCCGTCACCACGGCGCCGGACAAGCCGCTGGTAGTCCTCAACCAGCGCACGATCTGGCTGATCTTCGGGGCCCTGATGGCCTCGATGTTCCTGTCCTCCCTGGACCAGACCATCGTCGGTACCGCGATGCCCACCATCGTGGGCGAGCTGAACGGCGTCGAGCACCAGGGCTGGGTCATCACCGCGTACATCCTGGCGATCGCCATCGCGATGCCGCTCTACGGCAAGTTCGGCGACCTCTACGGGCGGCGCTGGCCGTTCCTGGTGGCGGTCGGCCTGTTCGTCATCGCCTCCCTCGGGGGCGGCATGGCGCAGTCGTTCGAGTCCCTCGTGGCCTGGCGGGCCGTGCAGGGCCTCGGTGGCGGTGGCCTGATGATCCTGGCGCAGGCGATCATCGCCGACATCATCCCGGCGTCCGACCGCGGCAAGTACATGGGCCCCATGGGCGCCCTGTTCGGCATCTCCGCAGTCGCCGGCCCGCTGCTCGGCGGCTGGCTCACCGACGGCCCCGGCTGGCGCTGGACGTTCTGGATCAACGTGCCGATCGGTATCGCCGCGTGGTTCATCGCCTACTTTGCCCTGAAGCTGCCCTCGCACCGCTCGAACCGGCCCACCGACTGGGGCGGCATCCTCACGATGGCGCTCGGCACCACCGGCATCGTGCTGCTGACGAGCTGGCAGTCGCTCGGCAACGACGGCTACGACTGGTCCGACCCGATGCTGCTCGGGCTGCTGCTCGGCACCGTGGTGATGGTCGGCCTGTTCATCCTCATCGAGAACCGGGTCTCCGAGCCGCTCATCCCGCTGCGGCTGTTCAAGAACCGCACGTTCACCATCACCACGCTCATCGGCCTGGTGCTCGGCATGGGCATGTTCTCCGCGATGTCGATGCTGCCGACGTTCCTGCAGATGTCGTCCGGCGCGGGGGTCACCGAGTCCGGCCTGCTGATGCTCCCGATGATGGCCGGCCTGATGCTGACCTCGATCTTGTCCGGCATCGCAATCTCCAGGACCGGCCGCTACAAGATGTTCCCGGTGGCGGGCCTGGCGATCACGGTCGTCGGCTTGATCTGGCTGACGCAGATCGAGGGCGACATGTCCCTCTGGCTGTTCGGCGCGATGATCTTTGTGCTCGGCGCCGGTATGGGCCTCGTCATGCAGACCATCGTGCTCGCGGTGCAGAACTCCGTGGACCCGCACGAGCTGGGCACGGCGACGTCGTCGAACAACTTCTTCCGGGAGATCGGCGCCGCGGTGGGTACCGCCGCGTTCACCACGGTGTTCACCTCCCGCCTCACGGAGAACCTGCAGGGCGTCTTCGCGGACGTTCCGGCGGGTGCGGTCCCGGCGGGCGGTGGTTCCGGCCTGACCCCGCAGATCGTGGCAGCACTGCCCGAGCCGCTGCGCAGCGGGGTGGTCGACGCGTTCGCGAGCTCCCTCGCGCCGGCGTTCTGGTACCTCGTGCCGCTGGTGGTCGTCGGCCTGGTGCTCGCGCTGTTCCTCAAGGAGGTCAAGCTCTCCAACGAGGCCGGCATGGTCGCCCGCGGTGAGGCGGTCATGGAGGGCGACGTCGACAAGGCCCCGGAAGGTGCGGTCGAGGAAGACGTCCAGGACGAGGTCCGGGGCGCCGACGACACTGCCGGGGGCACGGAGACGGATATCCTGACCCGGTGAGCAAGGACCAACCCGCCCCCGGCGACCGCATCAAGCCCAAGAAGTCCGCGCTGGTGCAGTTCACGTCCACCACGCTGCTGCTCGAGGTGTTCCTCGTGATCTTCGCGACGCTGGCGGTGTGGGCGCTGCGCGACAACGAGTTCGGGCGCGGCCCGCTCCAGATCGAGTCGAGCGCGGCGATCTGGGTGCTGGGCGGGGCCCTGGCCCTGGTGCTCGTGATCCTGTCGCGGGCCCAGGGCTCGGTCGCCGGCCGGGCGGCGGGCACCCTCGCCCAGGTGCCGGTGCTCGCCATGGGCCTGCTGGTGCCGATGATGTACCTGGTCGGCGGCATCTTCGTGGTGCTGTGGTTCTACGCGCTGCGCCTCGGCGCACGCGTGGACCGGGAGCGGGCGGAGTACGACGCCGCCCACCCGGAGACGGCCCCCAACGTCGGCTGATCTGCACGTTCTGGGGATGCTCGCGGCCCGGATAGGGTTGCCTCATGACCGACGTCGCAGAGAAGACCCTGCCCACGGAGGCCACGACGCAGCCCGTGGCCGAGCGCACCCTCGTCCTCGTCAAGCCGGACGGCGTCCGCCGCGGCCTGTCGGGCGAGGTCCTGCGCCGCATCGAGACCAAGGGCTACACGCTGCGGGCCGTGGAGCTCAAGAGCGCCACCGCCGAGCTGCTCGCCGCGCACTACGCCGAGCACGAGGGCAAGCCGTTCTACGCCCCGCTCGTCGAGTTCATGATGTCGGGCCCCGTCCTGGCCGTCGTGGCCGAGGGCGAGGGTGTCATCCCCGGCTTCCGCTCGCTGGCGGGCGCGACCAACCCGACCGACGCCGCCCCCGGCACGATCCGCGGTGACCTGGGCCGCGACTGGGGCACCAAGGTGCAGCAGAACCTGGTGCACGGCTCCGACTCGCCGGAGTCGGCAGCCCGCGAGATCGCCCTCTGGTTCCCGGAACTGGGCTAACCCCCTCTTCACTCCACGTCCCCCTTTGTTGCGGGCGCGATCGTTGCGCCTAAAACGGGCGCGAGATCGCAACGGTCGCGCCCACAACAAAGGGGGACGCTTTGGCGTATCCCGCCGTACGTCCGACGTTCGGCCCCTAGACACAGTTAGGCTCACCCAGTGCACCTCAAGACGCTCACGCTCCGGGGCTTCAAGTCCTTCGCGTCGGCGACCACCCTCGAGCTGGAGCCGGGCATCACCTGCGTGGTGGGACCCAACGGCTCCGGCAAGTCCAACGTGGTCGACGCGCTCTCCTGGGTCATGGGCGAACAGGGTGCCAAGTCCCTGCGCGGCGGCAAGATGGACGACGTCATCTTCGCGGGCACCTCCGGCCGCGCCCCGCTCGGCCGCGCCGAGGTCGCCCTGACCATCGACAACACCGACGGCGCGCTGCCGATCGACTACACCGAGGTCACGATCTCCCGCACGCTGTTCCGCAGCGGCGGTTCCGAGTACGCGATCAACGGCAACAGCTGCCGCCTGCTGGACATCCAGGAGCTCCTGAGCGACTCCGGCATCGGCCGTGAGATGCACGTGGTGGTGGGGCAGGGCCAGCTCGACGCCGTGCTGCGCGCGACGCCGGAGGAGCGCCGCGGCTTCATCGAAGAGGCCGCGGGCGTGCTCAAGCACCGCAAGCGCAAGGAGAAGGCGCTCCGCAAGCTCGAGTCGATGCAGGGCAACCTCGCGCGGCTGGGCGACCTGACCGCCGAGCTGCGCCGGCAGCTCGGCCCGCTGGGCCGCCAGGCGGAGGCGGCCCGCAAGGCGCAGACGGTGCAGCGCGACCTGCGCGACGCCAAGTCGCGCCTCCTCGCCGACGACCTGGCCCAGCTCACCGCCCAGCTCGAGCAGGAGCGCGCGGACGAGCGGTCCCTCCGGGAGCGCCAGGCCGAGACCGAGGCGGCCCTGACCGAGGCGCGCGGCACGTTGGCTCGCCTGGAAGCGGCCATGTCGGCCGAGTCGCAGCAGGTCAGCCAGGCGGGCGACACCGTGTTCGCCCTGTCCCAGACCCGGGAGCGGCTGCGCAGCCTGCAATCGCTGGCCGGGGAGCGGGCCCGCCTGCTGGGCACCGCCGAGCCCGCGCACCAGGGCCAGGACCCCGACGACCTCGAGGCGCAGGCCGCTCGTGCCCGCGCGAGCGAGGAAGAGCTCGTCACCGAGGTCGAGATGGCCCACGAGATCGTGGAGACCGCCGTCGACACCCGGGCCGAGGCCGAGGCGGCCGCCCAGGCCGCCGAGCGCGCGCACGCCGCGCTGCTGCGCGCCGCCGCGGACCGCCGCGAGGGTCTGGCCCGCCTGGCCGGCCAGGTCGCCGCTCGGCGCAGCCGCGTCGAGGCAGCGCAGTCCGAGCTGGACCGGCTGCGCGACGCCCTGCTCCAGGCCGAGGAGCGTGTGGAGGACTCCTCGCGCGATCTCAGCGCGCTCCAGACGGAGGTCGGCGGCGGGCTCGACGGCGACGGGGAGAGCCTCGACGTCGCGCACGAGGCGGCCTCCGAGGTGCTCGAGCTGGCGAAGGCCGAGGTGCGGCACCTCCAGGAGCAGGTGACGACGGCGCAGCGGGACCGCAGCTCGGCGGAGGCGAAGGTCGAGGCGCTGGAGCTGAGCCTGGACCGCAAGGACGGCGCCGGTACGCTCCTGGCCGCCGACCAGGCGGGCGTGCTGGGCTCGGTGGCCGCGCTGCTGGGCATCGAGGCAGGCTTCGAGGACGCGGTAGCGGCAGCGCTCGGCCCGGTGGCCGACGCCGTGGCCGTCGCGGGTGTCGACGAGGCCGTGGACGCCCTGCGGCTGCTCCGGGACGAGGACGCCGGCCGCGCCAGCCTCGTCGTCGGTTCCGACCGCAAGGCGTCGGGCGACGCTGTGACCCGCCCGGCCGTCACCCTTCCCGCCGGTGCCCGCTGGGCCACGGACGTGGTGCAGGTGGCCGGGCCGGCGTCGGCCGCGCTGCTGACGATCCTGCGCGACGTGGTTGTGGTGGACGACTTGGCGCGCGCCCGCGCGCTGGTGCGCGACGAGCCGGTGGTCGCGGTGACCCGCGCCGGCGACCTGCTGGGCGCCACGCGGGCCTGGGGCGGCTCGGCGGCCGCGCCCAGCGTGCTGCACCTGCAGTCGGCGCTGGCCGAGGCGAAGGCCGCCCGCGACGAGGCGGCGGCCCGCGAGACGGACGGCTCGACGCACCTGGAGCGCGCGCGGGCCGAGCGCACGGCAGCGCAGGAACGGTACGACGACACGGCCTCCCGACTGGGGGAGGCCGACGCCGCGCGTGCCGCGGCCGCCGAGCAGCTCGGTTCGCTGGGCGCGGCCGCGCGCGCCGCCCAGGCCGAGGCCGACCGGCACCGTTCCGCCCTGGCCGAGGCGCAGTCCCGCCGGGCGGAGGACGAGATCGAGCTCGAGGCGCTCGTCGAGCGCATGACGATCGCCGAGGAGGAGCCCTCCGACGACGAGGGCTCGGTCGACGAGGTACAGGCCCAGCGCGATGCCGCCGCGGCCGCTGCTACCGCGGCGCGCGGTCGGGAGACCGAGGCCCGGCTGGCGCTGCGTACCGCGGAGGAGCGGGCTCGCGCGGTCTCTGGCCGGGCGCAGGCGCTGACGGCCGCGGCCGAGCAGGAGCGTGCGGCCCGAGCGCGGGCCGCCGAGCGCGAGGAGTCGCGCCGTCAGGACGCGTCGCGCGCCGTGCTGGTGCAGCAGGCGGTCGCGGTGGCGCTGGAGCAGATCGCACGGTCGGTGGACCGTGCGGTGGCCGACAAGGCAGCGGCCGAGGAAGCCCGCGCAGCGGGCTCGGAGCAGCTGGTCGCCGTGCGGGGGAGCGTGGAGTCGCTGACGGGCCAGCTGCGCGAGCTGACCGACGTCGCGCACCGGGACGAGGTCGCCCGCGCGCAGCAGGTGCTGCGCCTGGAGCAGCTGCAGACGCGCGCGTCCGAGGAACTGGGCATGGACCCGGACGTGCTGATGGAGGAGTTCGGCCCGCACCAGCCGGTCCCGGTCTACGAGGGTGAGGCCGAGGTACGCGGGCGCAAGCGCCGCGCGGTGGTCGAGCGCGACGACGAGGGCAACCCCATCCGCTACGAGGGCGACCCTGCGCTGCCGCGCGGCGCCGCGGCGCGTGAGGACGCCCTCATCACCCGGACGCGTGCCCTGCACGAGGCCGGGATGCGGCCCGACGACCCGGCCGCGACCGCGGTGATCGTCGCGGCGGCCGGTGCCGAGCCGGAGGAGGGCCCTGCCGAGGACGAGACCGGCCCGAGCGAGGAGACCGCTCCCGGAGAGCCCAAGCCGGACCGGCTGGTCCCGTACGTCCGCGAGGAGCAGGAGGCCCGGCTGGCCAAGGCCGAGCGCGCGCTGTCGCGGATCGGCGCCGTCAACCCGCTGGCGTTGGAGGAGTTCGCGGCCCTGGAGGAGCGGCACCAGTTCCTCGTGGACCAGCTCGGGGACCTGAAGAAGTCCCGCGAGGACCTGTTGCAGATCGTCGACGACATCGACGAGCGGGTGCAGCAGGTGTTCGCCGAGGCGTTCCAGGACACCGCGGCCAAGTTCCTCGAGATCTTCCCGCGCCTGTTCCCCGGCGGTGAGGGCAAGCTGACGCTCACGGACCCGGACGACCTGCTGACCACGGGCATCGAGGTCGAGGCGCGCCCGGCCGGCAAGAAGGTCAAGCGGCTCTCCCTGCTCTCGGGCGGCGAGCGCTCGCTGGCAGCCGTGGCGTTCCTCGTGGCTATCTTCAAGGCGCGCCCCAGCCCGTTCTACATCATGGACGAGGTCGAGGCGGCGCTCGACGACGTGAACCTCGGCCGGCTCATCGAGATCTTCAAGGAGCTGCAGAAGGACAGCCAGCTCATCGTCATCACGCACCAGAAGCGCACGATGGAGGTCGCGGACGCGCTCTACGGTGTGACGATGCGGGGCGACGGCGTCACGACGCTGATCAGCCAGCGGATGGGCGACCGCGAGACGGTCACCGCCTGAGTCTCGCCCTGAGCCCGAGCCCGAATGGGTTATTTTTCGCACCCTCGGACAAAAGCGTCAGGTGTGAGGGATTTCTCCTGTCCCGCACGCGCGTGTTGTGCGGCGTGTCGCGTCGCTCTGGACGGCACGACCGGACAAGACACGACACAATAGGGCTATGTGGTGGTCGGTCATTTTGCTCGTGGTGTGCCTGGTCCTGGCGGTGGGCGTCTTCGTCGTAGCCAGTCAGATGGACGCGCCCGCGAACAAGACGGAGGAATTTTCGTTCCTCCAGTGGTTCCGGTCCATCATCATCCACCTTCGCGGTGACGCCAAGCGGCGCAGGGACGGCCGACGCCGCGGCGCCTCCGCCGTCGCGACGCACGCGGTGGGCGCCCCCTCCGTCTGGGTCGGCAAGCCTCCCGTCGTCAAGCCCGACACCTCGCCGGTAGACATGGGGATGTCGGAGTTCTTCGCCGCGACCATCGAGTCGAAGCCCGGCTACGTCGACGCCGAGGAGCTGACCGACGTCCTGAACCGGGCTCGGGACCAGGCACAGCGGACCCTGCACGTGCCGCTCGGGACCGTGCCGCTCAGGCCGGCGAACCTGGTCCCCGGCCAGCTGCGGGCGGTCCGGCCGGCCCGGACCGTGCGGACGGTGCAGAAGGTCTCCCAGGAGACGGCCCCGGCTGCGGAAGGCCCGGCCCAGGCCGCGAGCTGAGTCCGCGCTAGACCGTGCGGTGCGAGACGATCACCGGCGTACCCTCACTCCGCTCCGGCCGCCGTGGCCGAGAATTTGAGGGCTCCCACCCCGCCGTCCGCGAGATGAAAGAATCGCGGCGTGAACGAGCTTCCCTGGATCGAGATCATCGCCGCGTTCGTCGTCCTCGCGGGCGGTGGCGGCCTCGCCGGTGTCCTTGTCGGACGACGCCGGAGACGGGCCCAGGACCAGGGCGACGGCCTGGCCACCGAGCAGGCGCCGGAGGCGAGGTCGGAGACGGCGGCGGTCGAGCCGGGCGCGACCGGCTCGACCCGCGAGGCGCCCGACTCGGTCCCCGAGACCACAGGTCCGCCGCGCGCGGTGGTCGAGGCCCCGGCGCCCACCGCGGGCCGCCTGGTGCGGCTCCGCGACCGCCTCGCGCGCTCGGGCTCGCCGCTGGGCGCCCGGCTGCTGTCCGTCCTGTCCCGAGACGCGCTCACCGAGGACGACTGGGACGAGATCGAGGAGGAGCTGCTCCTCGCCGACGTCGGTGCCGGCCCCACCACCGAGCTGCTGGAAGCGCTGCGCACCAGGGTCCGCGTGCTGGGTGTTCGTGAGCCGACGGCGGTGCGCGACCTCCTGCGCTCGGAGCTCGTCGCGCTCCTGCAGCCGGAGCTGGACCGGACGCTGAAGACCGAACCGACCACCGCGGAGGACGGCACCCACCTGCCCGCAGTCACACTCGTGGTGGGCGTGAACGGCACCGGCAAGACGACGACGGTCGGCAAGCTGGCCCGGGTCCTGGTCGCGGACGGCCGCAGCGTTGTGCTCGGCGCCGCCGACACGTTCCGGGCCGCGGCGGCGGACCAGCTCACCACCTGGGGCAACCGCGTGGGGGTGCCGACGGTGCGCTCGGACCGCGAGGGCGCGGACCCGGCGTCGGTGGCGTTCGAGGCCGTCGCCCGCGGCCGGGACGAGAAGATCGACGTGGTGCTCGTGGACACCGCGGGGCGCCTGCAGAACAAGGCCGGCCTTATGGACGAGCTCGGCAAGATCGTGCGCGTGGCCAGCAAGGTTGCCGCGCCGAGCGAGGTGCTGCTGGTGCTGGACGCGACCACCGGTCAGAACGGGCTCTCGCAGGCCCGCGTCTTCGCTGAGGTCGCGGGTGTCACGGGCATCGTGCTGACCAAGCTGGACGGGACCGCGAAGGGCGGGATCGTGGTGCAGGTGCAGCGTGAGCTCGGCGTCCCGGTCAAGCTCATCGGCCTCGGTGAGGGCCCGGACGACCTGGCGCCGTTCGACGTCGAGGACTTCGTGGACGGAATTCTCGGCTGAGCCGGAGATGAACTCGGCTGAGTTAAGGTCTCGAATTCGGCCATGAATTGCCGAACGTCGGCGAAGTGTCCAATATATGAGAACGCTTATGCGCAGACTCGTTACAGGCGGATACCAGAGGAATCACGATCGGATCACGGTTCGCCTGGATATTTAACCCAATTCGGCTGCGAAATAAGACGTTTACATGCTTCCCGGCTGCGTCACGCGCTCGTAACCTCCGTGCAGGTCACGCGTAACGGCTTCCCGGGACGGTAGTCGCGGTGGGCCGAGTCAACAGGATCCGGTCCGGGGAGAGAGGCATCTGATGGAAGAGTTTGCTCTGGACAGTGGAAACACTGCCTGGATGATCACCGCCGCCTCGCTCGTGCTGCTGATGACGCCTGGACTGGCGTTCTTCTACGGCGGCATGGTGCGCGGTAAGAGCGTCCTCAACATGATGATGATGAGCTTCAGCTCGATCGGCGTTGTCGGTCTGATCTGGGTGCTCTACGGCTACTCGCTGACCTTCGGCAGCGACCTCGGTGGTTTCATCGGCAACCCCGCCGACTACTTCGGCCTCGCGATCACCGACGCCGACTCGCTGATGTTCGCCGCCGGTGTCCCGGCGACCGTCGCGGCGGGTTACCAGGCCACGTTCGCGATCATCACGGTCGCCCTCATCTCCGGCGCCATCGCGGACCGCGTCAAGTTCAGCACCTGGCTCGTCTTCGCCGCCCTGTGGGTGACGCTGGTCTACAGCCCCGTCGCGCACATGGTGTGGGGCCTCGGCCTCCTTGGCCCCGAGGGTCCGATCGCCACGGCCCTGTCGGTCCCGATCGACTTCGCCGGCGGCACCGTGGTGCACATCAACGCCGGCACCGCCGGCCTGGTGCTCGCGCTGATCATCGGCAAGCGCAAGGGCTTCGGTACCGAGGCCATGCGCCCGCACAACCTGCCGTTCGTCATGCTCGGCGCCGCCCTCCTGTGGTTCGGCTGGTTCGGCTTCAACGCCGGTTCCGAGTTCGCCGCCGACGGCACCGCGGGCCGCGCCTGGCTGAACACCCTCGTCGCGACCGGCGTCGCAATGCTCGCCTGGATGGCCACGGAGAAGTTCCGTGACGGCGCGCCCACCACGCTCGGTGCCGCTTCCGGCGTCGTGGCCGGCCTGGTCGCCATCACCCCGGCGGCTGCCGCGGTCGACACCTACGGCTCGATCGCCATCGGCCTCGTCGCCGGCATCCTCTGCGCCCTCGCCGTGGGCCTGAAGTTCAAGTTCGGCTTCGACGACTCGCTCGACGTGGTCGGCGTGCACCTGGTCGGTGGCCTCGTCGGCACCGTGCTGCTCGGCTTCTTCGCCACCGACAACGCTGAGTCCTTCGGCGTCTGGTACCCGGACGGCGCGCTCAACGGTCTGTTCTACGGTGGTGGTGTCACGCAGCTGATCACTCAGATCGTCGCCGCGCTGATCGCCGTCGTGTTCAGCGGCGTCGTCACCGCGATCATCGCCTACGGCCTCAAGTTCACCCTGGGCTGGCGCATCTCCGAGGAGGCGGAGGTTAGCGGCATCGACCTCGCCGTCCACGGCGAGACGGCGTACGAGAACTCCGGCTCCACCATCACCGAGGTGCGCTGACCGTGACCACGGTGCAGCAATCGACTTTTCAGGAGGTAAGCGCATGAAGCTCGTCACGGGTGTCATCCAGCCCCACCGTCTCGACGACGTGAAGACGGCGTTGGAGGGTGCGGGGGTTCGCGGTATGACCGTGAGCGAGGCCAGCGGCTACGGCCGTCAGAAGGGCCACACCGAGGTCTACCGCGGTGCTGAGTACACCGTCGACCTGGTGCCCAAGGTCCGCATCGAGGTGCTCGTCACGGACGCTGACGTCACCGCGGTGACCGACGCGCTCGTCGGCGCTGCCCAGACCGGCAAGATCGGTGACGGCAAGGTGTGGGTCGTGTCGGTCGACGACGTGGCCCGCGTGCGCACCGGCGAGCACGGCGACGCCGCCCTCTGACCGGGAGCGCTCACCGTCGTATGACAAGTGACCCGGTGCCCGAGGGCGCCAGGGAGCAGGCGGAGGCCCCGCACCCCACCGTCGGGGTGCGGGGCCTCCGCGACGAACTCCTCACCATCGCCGCGGACCTCACGGGTCCGGGCCGTTCGGGCCTGGCCCGCCGGTCCGCCGTCGGGCAGCGGGTCACCGAGCGTCTCGGCGCGCTGTTCGCCGAGGCGACCAAGGACGTCGAGCAGTCGGGTATCGCCCTGGCGGCCGTCGGCAGCCTCGGCCGGGGCGAGCTCGGCCCGCTGAGCGACCTCGACCTCGTGCTCGTGCACGACGGCCGTACCCACTCGGCAGCCGAGCTGCAGCAGGTGGCCGAGCGGCTCTGGTACCCGCTGTGGGACTCGGGGGTCGACATCGACCACGCGGTGCGGTCGCTGAGCCAGTCCCGGCAGGTGGCGGCCAGCGACCTCCCGGCGGTGATCGGCTGGCTGAGCGTGCGGGCGGTGGCGGGCGACGCCGTCGTCGTGCACCGGGCCGCGTCTGCAGTGCTGACCGACTGGCGCGCCGCCGCGCGGCGGCGCCTGCCCGAGCTCATCTCCTCCACGCGCGACCGCGCGCAGCGCGCAGGCGAGCTCGCCTACCTCATCGAGCCCGACCTCAAGGAGGCGCGCGGCGGCATGCGGGACGCGATCCTGCTGTCCGCGCTGGCGGCGACCTGGCTCACCGACCGCCCGCACGGCGCGGTCGACGCCGCCTACACGCACCTGCTCGACGTGCGCGACACCCTGCAGGTGGTCACTCGGCGGCGCACCAGTCGCCTCCTGCTCGCGGACCTCGAGGAGGTCGCCGAGCGCACCGGGTACGACGACGGCGACGAGCTGCTGGCGAGCCTCGCCGAGTCGGGCCGCGTGATCTCCTACGCGCTCGACATGACCATCCGCCGCGCCCGGCAGTCGCTGTCCCGCCCGGTGGGCGTGGGCAAGCCGATGATGGTCCGCGGACGGCGCACGCCGCCGCGCCTGCGCTCGGTGGGCGACGGCCTGGTGGAGCACGACGGCGAGCTGGTGCTCGGCGTGGGCACACGGCCGGCGTCGGACCCGCTGCTGCCCCTGCGGGCCGCGGCGACGGCGGCGCGGACCGGGCTCGTGCTGTCGCCCGTGACGATCCAGAGCCTGGAGCAGAGCCCGCCACTGCCCGAACCGTGGCCGCCGGCTGCGCGCGAGGCCCTGCTCGCCCTGCTCGCCGCCGGGCCGGCGCAGATCCCCGTCTGGGAGGCGCTCGACCTCGCCGGGGTGGTGACCTCCTGGTTCCCGGAGTGGGCGGACGTGCGCAACCGGCCGCAGCGCGCCGCGATCCACCGGCACACCGTGGACCGGCACCTCATCGAGACGGTGGCGGTGGCCGCCCGGCTGCGGCGTCGGCTGCCGGAGCTCGCACCCGGCGTCGGGCAGGGGACTGGGCCGGACGTCGGGGTGGGCGCCGGCGACCTCCTGCTGCTGTCCGCGCTGCTGCACGACATCGGCAAGGTGCGCGGCGCGGCCGACCACTCCGTCCAGGGCGCCCGGCTGGTGCCGGGCATCCTGGCCCGCGCGGGCTTCCCACCCCAGGTGGTCGACGACGTGACGCGGCTCGTGCGGCACCACCTCACGCTCGCCGACCTGGCCACCCGGGCCGACCCTGACGACCCGGCCACGCTGGAGACACTCCTGGAGGCGGTGGACCACCGGCGCGACCTGCTCGACGTGCTGCGCGCCCTGACCGAGGCCGACACCACGTCGCTGGGGCCCAAGCACTGGACAGGCTGGCGCTCGCAGCTCGTGGACGGGCTGACGGAGCGGGCGCGGAATTTGCTCACCGGATGAACTAGAGCGCTACCTGGATGAACTAGAGCCGACTGGTCTCGATTACGCTAGGCCCGTGTTCAATTCCCTGTCCGACCGGCTTACCTCGACGTTCAAGAACCTGCGCACGCGGGGCCGTCTCTCCGAGGCGGACATCGACGCGACCGTGCGGGAGATCCGCCGCGCCCTCCTCGACGCCGACGTCGCGGTACCAGTGGTGCGCGAGTTCACCGGCGCGGTGCGCGAGCGCGCGCTGTCGTCCGAGGTCTCGGGGGCGCTGAACCCGGCCCAGCAGGTCGTCAAGATCGTCAACGAGGAGCTCGTCGACATCCTCGGCGGGGCCACCCGCCCGCTCACGCTGGCCAAGACGCCGCCGACGGTCATCATGCTCGCGGGCCTCCAGGGCGCCGGTAAGACGACCCTGGCGGGCAAGCTCGCGTACGCACTGAAGGGCCAGGGGCACACCCCGGTGCTGGTCGCCGCCGACCTGCAGCGCCCCAACGCGGTGACGCAGCTGTCCGTGGTCGCGGAGCGTGCCGGCGTGCCGGTGTTCGCGCCGCACCCGGGCAACACGTCCGAGGCCGACGACCCCGCGGCCGACGCGCCCCTGGTCGGCGACCCGGTCGCCGTCGCCCGGGACGGTGTGGCGTACGCGAAGGACCGGCAGCACGACGTGGTGATCGTCGACACCGCCGGCCGACTCGGCATCGACGAGGTGCTGATGCGGCAGGCGGCGGACATCCGCGCGGCCGTGAACCCGGACGAGGTCCTGTTTGTCATCGACGCGATGATCGGCCAGGACGCGGTGAACACTGCCAAGGCCTTCGCCGACGGCGTCGACTTCACCGGCGTCGTGCTCTCCAAGCTGGACGGCGACGCCCGCGGTGGTGCCGCCCTTTCGGTCGCCAAGGTGACCGGCCGGCCGATCATGTTCGCGTCCACCGGCGAGAAGCTGACGGACTTCGAGGTCTTCCACCCCGACCGCATGGCGAGCCGCATCCTCGACATGGGTGACGTGCTCACCCTGATCGAGCAGGCCGAGAAGGCGTTCAACGCCGGCGAGGCCGAGAAGATGGCGCAGAAGCTGGCCACCGGCCAGGACTTCACGCTGGCCGACTTCCTGGTGCAGATGCAGCAGCTGAAGAACATGGGCTCGATGAAGAAGATGCTCGGCATGATGCCGGGCATGAGCCAGATGCGCGACCAGCTCGACCAGTTCGACGAGCGCGAGGTGGGCCGCATCGAGGCGATCATCCACTCGATGACGCCGACCGAGCGTGACAACCCGAAGATCATCAACGGCTCGCGCCGGGCCCGCATCGCCAAGGGATCCGGCACCACCACCACGGCCATCAACCAGCTCCTGGAGCGTTTCGAGAACGCCCAGAAGATGATGAAGCAGATGGCCAAGGGCGGCGGTATGGGCCCGGGCGGGATGCCCGCGATGCCGGGCGGCCCCGGCATGGGTATGGGCAAGAAGTCCCGTGGCAAGACGCTGCCGCCGAAGAAGGGCAAGAAGGGCAAGTCGGGGAACCCGGCCAAGCGGGCCCAGCAGGAGCAGGAGGCCATGCAGCGCGCCCTCGGCGGTGGCGCCGCCGCCAAGCCGGCCGCGTCCGCGGGCTCCGCCTTCGGCGTCGCGCCGAAGAAGGACGAGGCGCCCGACCTGAGCAAGCTCGAGCTCCCTGCGGGTCTGGAGAAGTTCTTGGGCCGCTGACGGCGGTCGGCAGGGCGTGTCCACAGGGTGAGTCGGGGAGATTGAAGGAGCCGGATGTCTGCGCTGGAAGGTCCGACCGCGGCGATCCGCGGGCGCATCCTGCTGGGTGACGACCGCGAGGCCGAGGAGATCTGGGTTCGCGGAGGCCGCGTGAGCCTCACCCGCCCGTCGGCGCAGGGCACCAACATGCGGGTGCTGGAGGGCTGGGCGGTGCCCGGCCTGGTCGACGTGCACTGCCACATCGGGCTCGCGGGCGACGGCGTGGTGTCCCTGGGCGAGGCCGAGAAGCAGGCGGTGGCGGACCGTGACGCCGGGGTGCTGCTGGTCCGCGACGCCGGCTCGCCGCTCGACACCGCGTGGGTGCACGAGCGCGCCGACCTGCCGCACCTGCTGCGAGCGGGTACGCATCTTGCGCTGCCCAAGCGGTACCTGCGCGGCTACGGGCTGGAGCTCGAGTCCCCGGACCAGCTCCCGCAGGCGGTGCGTACCGAGGCCCGCCGCGGCGACGGCTGGGTCAAGCTCGTGGGCGACTGGATCGACCGCTCGCTGGGGGCCGACGGTGACCTGCGGCCCCTGTGGCCCCAGGACATGCTCGTGGAAGCGGTCGCCGTGGCGCACGCCGAGGCAGCCCGGGTAACAGTGCATTCCTTCGCCGCCGAGACCATCGACGGTCTGCTGGCCGCCGGGGTCGACTGCATCGAGCACGGCACCGGCATGACCGCCGAGCACATGGCGGTGGCTGCCGAGCGCGGGGTCGCCGTCACCCCCACCCTGCTGCAGGTGGGGCAGTTCGAGAACATCGCGGCGCAGGCCGACGGCAAGTACCCCCGGTACGCGGAGCGGATGCGTGCCATGTACGCGAACCGCTACCAGCAGGTGCGCGACCTGCACGAGTCGGGTGTGCAGCTCCTGGTCGGCACGGACGCCGGCGGCACCATCTCGCACGGCCGGATCGCCGACGAGTGCGCCGAGCTGGTCGCGGCCGGCATCCCGGCGGCGGAGGTCGTGGCGATGGCGTCCTGGCGGGCGCGCGACTACCTCGGCTTCGGGGCCGTCGTCGAGGGGTCCAGCGCCGACCTCGTGGTGTACCCGGCGGACCCGCGCGAGAACATCGAGGTGCTGCGGTACCCGACCGCCGTCGTGCTGCGCGGTGTGATCTACCCGACCGCGCGCTGACCGCCCAGGGTGTGACGCACACGCGGTTGGTGGGGGCCTGCGGCGTCTGGCACAATGTGCAGGTACTCGGCGCGCCCGGGCCCCTCTCACCCGGTCAGGCCGCGTTCCGGTCCCACCCACTGCTTCACCCCACGTCGCGGTGCTCGGGACCAACCCATCAGATAACAGGAGAGACCACTTCGTGGCTGTCAAGATTCGTCTCAAGCGCCTCGGCAAGATCCGGGCCCCGTACTACCGTGTCGTCGTCGCCGACTCGCGCACCAAGCGCGACGGTCGTGTGATCGAGGAGATCGGCAAGTACCACCCGACCGAGGAGCCGTCGCTCATCGACATCAAGTCGGAGCGCGCACAGTACTGGCTCGGCGTCGGCGCACAGCCGACCGAGCAGGTCGCCGCTCTGCTCAAGGTGACCGGTGACTGGCAGAAGTTCAAGGGCCTGCCGGGCGCCGAGGGCACCCTGCGCGTCAAGGGCGAGAAGGCCGACACGGCTTCCGCTATCGAGGCCGTCAACGCCGATGCCGAGAAGGCCAAGGCCAAGGCTGCCGAGAAGGCTGCTGCCGCCGCCGCCGAGGCACCGGCTGCTGCCGCCGAGGGCGACGAGGCCTGATGCTCTCGGAGGCCCTCGAGCACCTGGTGCGCGGCATCGTGGACAACCCGGAGGACGTTCGCGTCTCTGCGAAGTCGCTGCGCCGTGGTGACCTGCTCGAGGTCCGAGTGCACCCCGACGACCTGGGCCGAGTCATCGGCCGGGGTGGTCGCACGGCCCGCGCTCTGCGCACCGTGGTCGGTGCACTCGCCACCGACGGCCCGGTGCGGGTCGACGTCGTGGACGTCGACCGGCGCTGAACGCCTAGCATTCAGCACGACGACGAGGCCCGGTCCGAACGCGGACCGGGCCTTGCTCATTCTCATTCTCAAGGAGAAACATGCAGCTGACCGTCGCCCGCGTCAGCAAGGCGCACGGGCTCAAGGGCGAGGTGGCCCTCGACGTGCGCACCGACGACCCCGAGACCCGGCTCGCGATCGGCGAGCAGCTCCAGACCGTGCCGGCCGGCGTCGGACCGCTGACCGTGACGCACTCGCGCGAGCACCAGGGCCGGTGGCTGGTCACGTTCGCCGAGGTCACCGGCCGGACCGCGGCGGAGGAGCTGCGCGGCACGGAGCTCGTCGTCGAGCAGGACGCCTCCGACGAGGAGGACGCCTGGTACCCCCACGAGCTCGAGGGCCTACGCGTCGAGCTCGAGGACGGCACCGTGGTGGGCAAGGTCATCACCCTGGAGTACCAGCCCGCGCACGAGGCGCTGCTCATCGAGGAGAGCCTGCCCGACGGCGGAACGGCCCGCACGCTCATCCCGTTCGTCCTGGCGATCGTGCCCGTGGTCGACGTCGCGGGCGGTCGCGTGGTGCTGAGCCCGCCCGGCGGGCTGCTGGCGCGGGACGCGGACGCCGCTGTCGTCGACCGTGCCGATGATGTCGACGTCGCCGACCGGGAAGACGACTGACGTGCGCGTCGACGTCGTCTCGATCTTTCCCGACTACCTGGCGGCGCTCGACCTGTCGCTGGTGGGCAAGGCGCGGCAGCGCGGCCTGCTGGACCTGCGCGTGCACGACCTGCGCGACTGGACCACGGACCGGCACCGTACGGTGGACGACACCCCGTTCGGCGGGGGAGCGGGCATGGTCATGCGACCGGACGTGTGGGGCCTTGCGATCGACGAGGTGCTCGGACTGCCGGACGGGGCCGGGGTACGGCCAGGTGCGCACCTGATCGTGCCGACGCCGTCCGGTGAGGTGTTCACCCAGCGGCACGCCGAGAACCTCGCGTCGGCCGAGCAGCTCGTGTTCGCGTGCGGGCGGTACGAGGGCATCGATGCGCGGGTCGCCGAGCACTACCGCTCCGCCGGGGTCACCGTGCACGAGCTGTCCATCGGCGACTACGTGCTCAACGGCGGCGAGGTCGCCTCGCTCGTCATGATCGAGGCTGTGGCGCGGCTGATCCCCGGCATGGTCGGCAACCCGGACTCGCTGGTGGAGGAGTCGCACGGGGCGGCGGGGCTCCTGGAGTACCCGGTGTACACCAAGCCACCGTCGTGGGCGGAGCTGGAGATCCCGGAGGTGCTGCTGTCCGGGCACCACGCGAAGATCGAGCGCTGGCGCCGGGACCGCGCGCTGGAGCGGACAGCGCAGCGCCGTCCGGACATGATCGCCGCGCTGGACGTGGCGAGCCTGGACAAGCACGACCTGGCGCTGCTCGGGGAGCTCGGTTGGGTGCCCGGCCCGGAGGGCCTCGTGCGGGCCTGATCTCGTACGGTCCAGGTCACACCCGCACGGGTCGTCGTCCCACCCGCATGTGTGGCAAAATGAACCGTTGGTGCGTCGCCGGTCAGGTCTCTGCCACAGGGGACGACCGGGGCGGGTTACCGCCCCCGACCGGGTCAAGCCGCACCACCCTTCACAACCTTCCGGGACTCTGCCGGCCGCCAGGCCGCGTCAGAGCCCACGAGATTCGCGTCTGACCTGTGGCAGGCCCGGAGAGAACAATGCAGAAGCTCGACATGATCGACGCAGCCTCGCTGCGGTCCGACATCCCGGAGTTCCGTGCCGGTGACACCGTCAAGGTCAACGTCAAGGTCGTCGAGGGCAACCGCTCTCGTGTCCAGGCGTTCCAGGGCGTCGTGATCTCCCGCCACGGCGGCGGGATCGGCGAGACGTTCGCCGTCCGCAAGGTCAGCTTCGGTGTCGGTGTGGAGCGTAAGTTCCCGCTGCACGCGCCGACCATCGAGTCGATCGAGCTCGTCACCCGCGGTGACGTGCGCCGCGCGAAGCTCTACTACCTGCGCGAGCTCCGCGGCAAGAAGGCGAAGATCCGCGAGAAGCGCGAGAGCTGAGGCCTACGCCTCAACGCACTCGGAACCGGCCGTCATCCTCTGTTCGAGGGTGGCGGCCGGCGTCGTACCTGCCCAGGTCTGTGCGGATTTCCGACAGGGTCGGTGTGTGATCGCGAGGCCATTTCGCCGCTGGCGCTCCGAGGTGACAGAGTTACCCCCGTGACGAGTTTTGACCGGGTGGTTCCGCCCACCCCTATCGATGGGACGCCCTTGAGCGCAGCAGATCCGTGGGCCGGCAGCGGGGAGCATCGTCGAAGCGGGGCGGCGCACGGTCGGGAGCCGAGAAAGCAGCAGTCAGGCATGTTCTCGATGCTCAAAGAGGTCGGCATCATCGTGATCAGCGCGCTGGTCCTCTCGTGGCTGATCAAGACGCTGCTCGTGCAGCCGTTCTACATCCCGAGCGCCTCCATGGAGGACACCCTCACGCAGGGTGACCGCGTGATGGCGTCGCGCCTGACGCCCGGCCCGTTCGACCTGGAGCACGGGGACATCGTCGTCTTCGTGGACCCGGGCGACTGGCTGCCGCCGTACGTGCCGCCGGAGCGTGGGCCGGTCGGCGATGCCGCGGTGTCGTTCCTGACCACCGTGGGCCTGCTGCCGCAGGACACGGGCGACCACCTCATCAAGCGCCTGATCGGCCTGCCCGGCGACACGGTCGTGTGCTGTGACGCCGAGGGGCGGGTGTCGGTGAACGGCACGCCGATCGACGAGTCGTACATCAAGCCGGGGTCGATCCCGAGCCAGGACCCGTTCGACGTCACCGTGCCCGACGGCATGCTCTGGGTGATGGGCGACAACCGCCAGGACTCCATGGACTCGCGGTACAACCGCAGCAAGCCGGGCGGCGGGTTCGTGCCGGTCGACAACGTGGTGGGGACGGCGTTCGCCACCGTGTGGCCGCTGGACCGCCTGAATTGGCACAGCCGCCCGAACGACGTCTTCGCGGGTGTCCCCGACGCACCTCCCGCGGGGCAGTAGGCCGTGCGCGCGGTACCCACGCTGCGTCAGGAGCGGGCGCTCCTCGCCTCCGGCGCCCGCCTCGTCGCGGGGATGGACGAGGTGGGGCGCGGGGCCCTCGCGGGCCCCGTGAGCGTGGGCGTCGTGGTGGTCGACGCCGCGACGCGCACCGGGCCGAAGGGTGTCGCCGACTCGAAGCTGCTGACGCCGGCCGCGCGCGAGGCGATCGCGCCCGCCGTGCGGCGCTGGGCGGTGGCCTGGGGTGTGGGGCACGCAGGCCCGGCCGAGATCGACGAGCACGGCATCATCGCCGCGCTCCGGATGGCCGGACGGCGCGCGCTCGCCCAGGTGCGGCTCGTGTGCGGTGACGTCGACGTCGTTGTGCTGGACGGCAAGCACAACTGGCTCTCGACCCCGTCGCTCGACCTGTTCGCGGCCGCGGACGCCACTCCCGCCGAGATGGGACCCGAACCCGCCGTGCGGACGCTGATCAAGGCGGACATGACCTGTACGTCGGTGGCCGCGGCCAGCGTGCTGGCCAAGGTGGAGCGCGACGGGATCCTCGTCGAGCTGGCGCAGCGGCACCCCGAGTACGCGTGGGACCAGAACAAGGGCTACAGCGCGAAGGCGCACATGGACGCCCTCGGGCTGCACGGGCCGACACCACAGCACCGCAGATCCTGGAACCTGCCCGGAACTGCCGCGTCGGTGGGATGATGTCGTCGTGAGCGCCGAAGACCTCGAGAACTATGAGACGGAGATGGAGCTCGCGCTCTATCGCGAGTACCGCGACGTGGTGGGCCTGTTTTCCTATGTGGTGGAGACCGAACGCCGGTTCTACCTGGCCAACCAGGTGGACCTGCAGGTCCGGTCCGCCGCGGGCGAGGTGTACTTCGAGCTGCGGCTCGGCGACGCCTGGGTGTGGGACGTCTACCGGTCGGCGCGCTTCGTGAAGTCGGTGCGCGTGGTGACGTTCAAGGACGTGAACGTCGAGGAGCTGGCTAAGGCCGAGCTGGCGCTCTGAAACTTTTCGGAGGCCAGCACAGACCTCCGTGACGAGACCCCAACGCTTCGAGCGGAACGCCGAGCCTGTGGATCGTCGATCTGTGCACAGGTGACCCCGCGTGCGCCGTCGGACCCTCCTGTCGTGACCAAGGCTGGTCACGGAGGTGGACGCGATGGCGAAGAAAGACGGCGTGGGCCGGTACGGCGAGCGGGTGGCGCTGCGGCACGTGGAGGAACGCGGCTGGTCGGTGCTCGACACCAACTGGCGCGGCAAGGACGGGGAGCTCGACATCGTCGCCCTCGACGGCGACGTGCTCGTGGTGGTCGAGGTCAAGACTCGGTCCGGGGTGGGCTTCGGGCATCCCGCGGAGGCGGTCACGCCTCGCAAGCTGGCGCGCATCAAGCGGCTGACGGGGCAGTGGCTCACCGCGTTCCGGGACGGGCTCGCCACGGCCCGGCTGCACGAGGAGGCGATGCCGGGCAGCCCGGTGCCGCTGCTGCCGGACGTGCGCACCCGCTTCGGCGCCATCCGGATCGACGTGGTGGCCGTGACCCTGCCGCGGCAGGGGCGAGCCGTCGTCGAGCACCTCGAGTCGGTGGCCTGATGGGTACGGCGACCACGCGGGCGGTATCGCTCGTCGGGATGCAGGGGCACGTGGTGGAGGTGCAGGCACACCTCGCGGCGTCGGTCCCGGGGTTCTCGCTGGTGGGGCTGCCCGACGCCGCCCTGAGCGAGTCGCGGGACCGGGTGCGGGCCGCGGTGACCTCTACGGGGCTGCAGTGGCCGGTCAAGAAGATCACGGTGAACCTGTCGCCCGCGTCGCTGCGCAAGCAGGGCAGCGCCTACGACCTGGCGATCGCCGTGGCGATCCTGGCGGGCGCCGAAGGGCCGTCGTCCGCCGGGCTGAGCCGGACCGGCCTCGACCGGATGGTGCACCTGGGTGAGCTTGGGCTCGACGGGCGGCTCCAGCCGGTGCGCGGGGTGCTGCCGAGCGTGGCAGCGGCGGTCGACGCGGGATACCCGGACGTCGTCGTGGCGGCCGGGGACCTCGACGAGGCGCGGCTGGTCCCCGGGGCGCGGGTGGTCGGTGCGGCGAGCCTGGCAGAGGTCGTGGCCCTGCACGGCGGGCCGCCCGAGCTGGTGCGGGACGTGGTGACCGTCCGGCCGGCCCGGCCAGCCCTGCCCGCGCGCCAGCCGGGCGACCTGGCCGACGTGATCGGCCAGGAGCGTCCGCGGGCCGCCCTGGAGGTCGCGGCCGCGGGCGGCCACCACCTGCTCCTGGTCGGCCCACCGGGCGCGGGCAAGACGATGCTGGCCTCGCGCCTGCCGGGGATCCTTCCCGACCTCACCGACCGGGAGGCCGTCGAGGTCACCGCCGTGCACTCTGTGGCGGGCACGTTCGACCCGGGCGGAGGACTGATCCGCAGGCCCCCGTTCGAGGACCCGCACCACACGGCCACGCAGGCGGCGGTGGTCGGGGGCGGGTCCGGCGTACCGCGCCCAGGGGCGGTGTCGCGGGCGCACCGGGGCGTGCTCTTTCTGGACGAAGCGCCAGAGTTCGGGAGCAAGGTGCTGGAGACGCTGCGCCAGCCGCTGGAGCAGGGCGAGCTGGTGATCCACCGGTCGGGCGGCGCGGCGCGCTATCCCGCCCGGTTCCAGCTCGTCCTCGCGGCCAACCCGTGCCCGTGCGGGCTGGCGATCGGCAAGGGGCTGGAGTGCACGTGCTCGCCAGCGCTGCGCCGCCGCTACTTCGCACGGCTGTCCGGCCCGCTGCTGGACCGGGTGGACGTGCAGGTCGAGGTGCAGCCCGTCGACCGGGTCGAGCGGGCGGAGGGCACCTCGGAGCCGACCTCGTCGGTGGCGGCCCGGGTCCTGGTCGCGCGCGAGGCTGCGCGGGCCCGGCTGACCGACACGCCCTGGTCCACCAACGCGGAGATGCCGGGGCGGTTCCTGCGGGACCTGCTCAGACCGCATCCCGGCCTGCTGGGTCCCATCGAGCGGGCGATGACCGAGGGCAGGCTCAGCCTGCGTGGGGTGGACCGCGTGCTGCGGATGGCCTGGACCCTTGCCGATCTCGCAGGGCGCGTCGCGCCCACCGCGTCCGACGTCGGGAACGCGCTGTTGCTGCGCACGGGAGGCGACCATGGCTGAACCGCTCTTCGAGCTGCCGCGCACCGAGCTGCGGTTCGACGTCGCCGACGCGGTGTTGGCACGCGCCGCCTGGAGCCGGATCGCCGAGCCGGGCGACCCTGTGGCTGGCGCCCTGGTGGGGCATCTCGGCCCCGCCGGCGCGCTCGACTGGCTGGTCGACGCCGCCCGGGCGCCAGAGCGGGCCGGAGCCACGCTCCGGCGGATCGGTGGCGGTGGTCTGGTAACCGGGGGTCCTGGGCCTGGTGCCGGTGGGGCTTCGGGTGGCCGGGCCGATGCGCCCGGGCGCTTGCTCGGGCCCGTCACCGAGGGCCCGCAGGTGGCCGGGACACGCGCGGCCGGGCTGGTAGTGGCCGCCGTGCGGCGCTGGGCGCCCCGGCTCGACCGGCTCGACCCCGAGGGCGAGCTGGCGGTGCTGGGCCGGTACGGCGGCACGTTCCTCACCCCGGACGACCCTCGCTGGCCGACGACGTTCGCCGACCTCGGCGTTCTCGCGCCGCTGTCCTTGTGGGTGCGTGGTGACCCCGACCTGGCCCGGCTGGCGGCGCGCTCGGTGTCGCTGGTGGGCTCGCGCGCCTGCACCGACTACGGCGTGCGCGTGACGCGCGCGCTGGCGTGCGGCCTGGCCGACCGTGGGTTCACGGTGGTCTCCGGGGGCGCCAACGGCATCGACGCGGAGGCGCACCGTGGTGCGCTGGTCTCGGGATCGCCCACCCTGGCGTTCCTCGCGGGCGGCGTCGACCGGCTCTACCCCGCGAGCAACACTGACCTCCTGTTGCGGGCCATCGAGCAGGGTGCGGTGGTGAGCGAGGTGCCGCCCGGGTCGGTGCCGGGCAAGCAGCGGTTCCTCAAGCGAAACCGGCTGATCGCGGCGTTCACGTCGGGCACGGTCGTGGTCGAGGCCGCGGTGCGGTCGGGGGCGCTGTCCACGGCGAACCACGCGGCGTCGCTGCTGCGCCCGCTGGGCGCCGTGCCGGGCCCGGTCACGTCGATGGCGTCGGCCGGCTGCCACGAGCTGCTCCGGCGCGGCGCTGCCATCTGCGTCACGGATGCCGCCGAGGCCGCCGAGCTGGTCGGCGACCTCGGCGAGACCGCACCGCGGCGGCAGGGCGAGACCCGGGCCGAGGACGACCTCGACGCGGCGGGCAAGGCGGTGCTCGACGCCCTGCCCGCACGGAAGCCGGCGCACGAGCACTCGATAGCCCGAGCGGCGGGACTAGCGCTCGGCGACACGACCGGGGCGCTGGGGCTGCTGGAGCTGATGGGCCTGGCCGAGCAGCGGGACGGAGGGTGGCGCAGGCGATGAACCGGGGGCGACCCGGCCCGACGCGACCTGACCAGGTCGGGTGGGTCGGGCCGGGCGGGGTCGAGTGGGTCCGACCTGGTCAGCGCGTGGGGTCGAGCAGGAGCTTGCCCACGGTCCCGCGCGAGCGCAGCGCCTCGTGCGCGTCCCGGGCGTCGGCGAGCGCGTACTCGCCGCCCGCGACGGCACGGATCTCGCCACGCCCGGCCAGCTCGAACAGCTCCGTCAGCGCGGTGCCGTAGATGTTCCCGGGCAGGCGGAACACGTGCGGCAGCCACATGCCGGCGACGGTGGTGCTGTGGCCCAGCAGGTTGCGCAGCTCGATGGCCTTGGGCTGCGTGCGCCCCGCCATGCCGTAGAAGACGAGGCGGCCGAACGGCGCTAGGGCCGCGATGCTCTGGTCGGTGGTGGTCCCGCCGACCATGTCGAGCACGATGTCGACGCGGCGCCCGTTGGCGTCGATGAGGGTCGTCGTCATGTCGTCGGCACGAGAGTCCACGGCGACGTCGGCCCCGAGCCGGAGGGCCAGGGCGCGCTTGTCGTCGGTGCTCGCCGTCGCGACCACCCGACCGGCGCCCCACGCCTTGGCGAGCTGCACGGCGATGGTGCCGACGCCGCCCGCGGCGGCGTGCACCACCACGGACTCCCCGGGTTCGAGGTGGGCGTTCTTGCGGAGCATGATCCAGGCGGTCGCACCCTGCACCAGCATCGACAGGGCGGTGAGGTCGTCGACGCCGTCCGGCACGGGGAACGTCATGGCCTCGTCGGTGACGGCGCGCTCGGCGTATC
Source organism: Promicromonospora sp. Populi (assembly GCF_041081105.1). NCBI lineage: Bacteria > Bacillati > Actinomycetota > Actinomycetes > Micrococcales > Promicromonosporaceae > Promicromonospora > Promicromonospora sp. Populi. The sequence continues at coordinate 192,908 of NZ_CP163528.1, forward strand.
CGCCCCCGCCGGTAAGCAGCGCGGCGACCCGCGTGCCGTCCTGCGTGCGGCCGATCACCTCGGAGCCCGGGACGAACGGCAGCTTGGTCGGCGTCTGGTAGGAGTTCTCCACCTGATGGGTGTCGGCGTAGTTCACACCGATGCGCGTGACGTCGATGAGCACCTGCCCGGGCCCTACGGTCGGCTCGGGTACCTCGACGGACTTGAGCATCTCGGGTCCGCCGAACTCGGTCACCTGTACAGCACGCATCTTGTGGTCCTCCTACGGCTCGTCTTGACCAGCTGGTCCGGTCCGCCATCCTGGCATACCGACCGGTCGGAACGAAACCTCGGCGGCGCGCCTTCTCCGTCCTGCGGCGAGCGAGCTGCACACTGGAAAACGTGGACCTTACCGACCTGTCCGGCCTACCTCGGCTACCCGAGCACCAGTCCGACGCCGTGTCCCGGTTCGCCAGCTACCTCGACGCGCAGCGCGGGCACTCCGCCCATACGCGGCGCGCCTATGTGGCGGACGTGACCGACCTGCTCCGGTTCGCGATGCGGCACGGCAGCACACGGCTCGACGCTATCGACCTCACCCTGCTGCGCGGTTGGCTCGCGTCGCAGTCGGAGCGCGGGCTCGCGCGCTCCACGCTCGCGCGCCGGGGCGCCTCCGCCCGCGCGTTCCTGCGCTGGGCGCACCGCACGGGGCTGGTGCCCGTGGACCCGTCGGCCCGCCTCGCGAGCCCCAAGGTGCCCCGCACCCTGCCCACAGTGCTCGACGTCGACGCCGCCGGTCGGCTGCTCGACGGGGCGCGAGCCGCCGCGGACGACGCCGACGAGGCGACGCGGCCGGCGGCCCTGCGGTCGTGGGTCGCCGCGGAGCTGCTGTACGGCGCCGGGATCCGCGTGGGTGAGCTGGTGTCCGTCGACGTCGGGCACGTGGACTCCCGGGACCGGCTCGTGCGGGTGCTCGGCAAGGGCGGCAAGGAACGCGTGGTGCCGTTCGGCATCCCGGCTGCGCGATCAGTGGAGGCCTGGCTGACCGACGGCCGGCCCGCCCTGGTGACCGCCACCACCGGTGACGCCCTGCTCGTGGGGGAGCGCGGCGGCCGCTGGGGCCAGCGCCAGGTGCGCGAGGCCGTGCACCGGCTCGCGGCCCAGGCCGGGGTGGACGACATCGCTCCCCACGCGCTCCGGCACTCCGCCGCCACGCACCTGCTGCAGGGCGGATCCGACCTGCGTGCCGTCCAGGAGGTGCTGGGCCACGCCAACCTGGCGACCACCCAGCGCTACACCCACGTCGACGCCGAGCGCCTACGCACGGTCTACGCCCAGGCGTTCCCGCGCGCCTGAGCGCTCCCATCCGCAGGGCGTCAGCGGTCGGGTAGGAGCACTATCGGCGGGCGGTCCAACAGCGATAGCGGGTCGAGGTAGCGCTCGCCCCTGCGCACGCCCCAGTGCACGCAGGACTGCGGCGCGCAGTGGTTCGGCGCCGTCCTGTCGCCTGGATCACCGTCGCCTGTCCGCGCACCCTCGACCACGCCTATCGCCGTACCGGCGGTGACGGCGGTCCCGGTCGGCACGGAGGCGGCGACCGGCTCCAGGCTGCTGCGCAGGCCGTCGAGGTGGGTGACCACCACTACACCGCGCCGCGCGACCTGTCCGGCGAAGGTCACGACGCCGGGCCCGGGGGAGACCACGCGGGTACCTGCGGGAGCGAGCAGGTCCACTCCGCGGTGCCCCGCGCCCCACTCTTGCTCGGGCGGGTCGAACCGGCGCTCGACGCCGAACGGCGGGTCCACACCGGGGACGGGCGGCACGTACCCGGTCGCCGCGGGATCGTTCCGGCCCGCGCTGCTCGCGGCGCCGGCGGTCGAGGGGGTCCGGACGCCGCCGCCCGACGTGCGCAGCGTCTCGGCATCCGCCTGGACTGCTACGTCAGGTCCGGAACGCAGCGCAGCGGCGGGGGCACCTGCCGCGACCGTGACAAGAGCGAGTGCGAGAGCGAGCAGCGTGGCGCGGACCGCTGTGGGGAACGGGCCGAGGGTACGTGGCGGAGTGGTCATGCCGTCAGCCTCGCCCAGCGGGCCGGCGCTGCGCCGGGCCTGCGAGCCCACCTGTGCACAGCCGGGCCCAGACCGTTCCTGTGGTGATGCTCGCCGCCTACTGCCGCGGTCGCGAGGGGCTCTCAGCGGCCGCGGCCGACGTCACAACCGGGGCACCTCGGCCGAGTCCTCGTTGCCTGGGCTGGTCGGGTAGACTTCCACCCGCGACCGGTATGCGCTCCCCAACCGGCAGACGATCTGTTTGCCCGGCAAGGAGAGCACTGGTCGACAACGCGCGTCACGGTACGTCGCGTCCGGCAGCGGTCCGGCCCACAGGGTCGGCGTCGGGCGCACAGTGACGCCAGGGGCACCGAAGGTGCCGACCCAACCCAAACCGCGGACCGGGCTCTGAGCTCCGGCGCCGCCTGAATTGTGTGCGGAGTCCCCGAGTTGATCTCGGACCGCACCGAAAGGACGTGTCATGGCCGTCGTGTCCATGCGCCAGCTCCTCGAGAGCGGTGTCCACTTCGGACACCAGACCCGCCGTTGGAACCCGAAGATGAAGCGCTTCATCTTCACGGAGCGCAACGGCATCTACATCGTCGACCTGCAGCAGTCGCTGCACTTCATCGACACCGCCTACGACTTCGTCAAGGAGACGGTCGCTCACGGCGGCTCGATCCTCTTCGTCGGCACCAAGAAGCAGGCACAGGAGCCGGTGGCCGAGCAGGCCGCCCGCGTCGGTATGCCGTACGTGAACCACCGCTGGCTCGGTGGCATGCTCACGAACTTCACCACCGTCCACAAGCGCCTTCAGCGGATGAAGGAGCTCGAGGAGATCGACTTCGACGACGTGGCGGCCTCGGGCCTCACGAAGAAGGAGCTCCTGGTGCTGCGCCGCGAGAAGGACAAGCTCGCGCGCACGCTCGGCGGTATCCGGGACATGGCCAAGGTTCCCTCGGCCGTCTGGATCGTCGACACGAACAAGGAGCACCTCGCGGTGGACGAGGCCCGCAAGCTGGGCATCCCCGTCGTGGCGATCCTCGACACCAACTGCGACCCCGACATGGTCGACTACGCGATCCCGGGCAACGACGACGCGATCCGCTCCGTCACGCTGCTCACCCGCGTGATCGCGGACGCCGCTGCCGAGGGCCTCATGCAGCGCCACTCGGGCAACAAGACCGGTGCCGAGGCCGAGGCCGCCGCCGAGCCGCTGGCCGAGTGGGAGCGCGAGCTCCTGGCCGGCGCCGAGGGCACCGTCGAGACCCCGGCCGAGTCCGCCGAGGGCAACGTCACCGACGCCGCCGCCGAGGCTGCTGCTGCCGCCACGCCGGCTGGGCCCGCCGCCGTCGTCGAGGCCGTGGAGGCCGCCGAGGCCACGACGGCTCCGGCCGCCGAGGTCGTCGTCGAGACTGCCCCCGAGGCCGTCGAGGCCGTCGAGGCAGCTCCGGAGGCCGTCGAGGCCCCCGAGGCCGCTGAGGCAGAGGCCGAGACCGAGAAGTGACGCGCTGCGCTGACCGGGCCCGCGTCATGCGTGCCCGGTCAGCGCCCCGCTCCTGAAGGTCGCACGACCTCCCACGAACAACACGACTGCACGGAGGACCAGAACAATGGCGAACTACACCGCCGCTGACATCAAGGCGCTGCGTGAGCGGACCGGCGCCGGCATGCTCGACGTCAAGAAGGCCCTGGACACGGCCGACGGCGACACCGAGAAGGCCATCGAGATCATCCGCACCAAGGGCCTGGCCCGCGCCGCCAAGCGCGAGGGCAACGCCACGTCCGAGGGTCTCGTCGCCGTCAAGGTCGACGACACCGCGGCCGGCCAGGTCGCCACGATGATCGAGCTGAACGCCGAGACGGACTTCGTCGTCAAGAACGAGAAGTTCATCGCGCTGGCCGACGCCGTCCTGACGGCCGCTGCCGCCGCCGGCGCCACCGACGAGGTCTCGGCCTCGGCGGCCCCCACCGCGGAGGGCACCGTCGCCGACCTCATCGCCGCACAGGGCGCCACGCTGGGCGAGAAGATCGTCCTGCGTCGTGTCGCGCGCGTCGAGGGCCCCAAGGTCACGACGTACCTGCACAAGACGGCCAAGGACCTGCCGCCGTCGATCGGTGTGCTCGTCGTCACCGACGAGGCGGGCGCCGCCGTCGCCAAGGACGTCGCGCAGCACATCGCCGCGCTGGCGCCGAAGTACCTCACGCGTGACGAGGTCCCGGCGGACGTCGTCGAGAAGGAGCGTGCGATCGCTCTGGAGACCTCGAAGAACGAGGGCAAGCCGGAGGCCGCGCTGCCCAAGATCGTCGAGGGTCGCCTGAACGGCTTCTTCAAGGAGGTCGTCCTGCTCGACCAGCCGCTGGCCAAGGACCCGAAGACCACTGTCGGCAAGCACGTCGCCGCAGCGAACGGTTCCGTGACCGCGTTCGTGCGTTTCCGCGTCGGTTCCTGACGCAGCTCGTCGGCCCGGTCCGCGCTTCGGCGCGGACCGGGCCGACGCGTACGCGGGCCGGTTCCTCTCGACGGGGCGGTCCGCACGATGTCCCGGCAGTGACGAGAAGAAGGGTGACGGACCAGTGAGCGACGAGGCGACCCAGGACTTCGCGGTGGACGACGAGGGCAAGCCGGCCCGGCGTGTCCTGTTGAAACTGTCGGGTGAGGCATTCGGCGGCGGCAGCGTGGGGCTCGATGCCGACGTCGTCCGGCGGATGGCGAAGGAGATCGGTGTGGCCGTCCGAGACGGCATCCAGGTCGCCATCGTCGTCGGCGGCGGGAACTTCTTCCGCGGCGCCGAGCTGAGCGTGGCCGGGATGGACCGCGCCCGCGCGGACTACATGGGCATGCTCGGCACGGTCATGAACTGCCTGGCCCTCCAGGACTTCCTGGAGCAGGCCGGCGTCAAGACGCGGGTGCAGACCGCCATCACGATGGGCCAGGTCGCCGAGCCCTACATCCCGCTGCGCGCGATCCGGCACATGGAGAAGGGCCGCGTGGTCATCTTCGGTGCGGGCGCGGGCATGCCGTACTTCTCCACCGACACCGTCGCGGTGCAGCGGGCGCTGGAGACGCACTGCGAGCAGGTGGTCATGGGCAAGAACGGCGTCGACGGCGTCTACGACTCGGACCCGCGCCGCAACCCCGACGCGAAGAAGCTTGACCACCTGACCTACACCGACGCCCTCGTGAACCGGCTCGGCGTCATGGACGACACGGCGCTGGCCATGTGCCGCGACAACGACGTCCAGATGCGGGTCTTCGGTATGGAGGGCGAGGGCAACGTCACCCGCGCGCTGGCCGGTGAGCCGATCGGCACGCTGATCACCACACGCTGAGCGCGCGTGCGGCCCGGTCAGCCCCGGGGAAACGCGCGATCCTTTCGATGGCCGGGCAAAGTGTCCGTAGAGTGGCCCCGGCACCACCCGTAGACCGAATGACAGGAGCAGTGGTGATCGACGAGACCCTCCTCGAAGCCGAGGAAAAGATGGAGAAGGCGATCGAGGTCGCCAAGGAGGACTTCGCGGGCATCCGTACCGGTCGCGCGAACGCGGGGATGTTCAGCAAGATCACCGTCGACTACTACGGCGCGCCGACGCCGCTGCAGCAGCTGGCGTCGTTCAACATCCCGGACGCCCGCACCGTGCTGGTCGCCCCGTTCGACAAGAGCTCGGTGCCCGCCGTCGAGAAGGCGCTGCGCGACTCCGACCTGGGTGTGAACCCGGCGACCGACGGCAACGCCATCCGCATCGTGCTGCCCTCCCTGACGGAGGAGCGGCGTCGCGACTACGTGAAGCTCGCCAAGTCGAAGGCCGAGGACTCGCGCGTCTCGGTACGCAACATCCGGCGCAAGGCCAAGGAGACGCTGGACCGCATCGTCAAGGACGGCGAGGCAGGCGAGGACGAGGTCACGCGCGCGGAGAAGGAGCTGGACAAGATCACCAAGAGCCACGTCGAGATCATCGACCAGCTGCTCTCCAGCAAGGAGAGCGAGCTGCTCGAGGTCTGATGTCCGCACCGCCTCGAGACAGAACAGAGCGAGACATTGCGCACACCGACGTGAGCCCCGAACCAGAGCCCGCACCGGCCCCGAAGCAGTCCCGGGCAGGACGTAACCTGCCAGCCGCCATCCTGGTCGGCCTGGGGCTGCTCGCCGCCGTCGGCGCATCGCTGTACTGGCGGCCCGAGCCGTTCGTCCTGTTCGTCGTCCTCCTGATGTGGGCGGGGCTCTGGGAGCTGCGGCAGGCGTTCGCGCGTCGTGACCTGCGGCTGCCGATGGTCCCGCTGTACGTCGGGTCCGCCGGCATGCTCGTCTCGGCGTACCGGGGCGGCCCAGAGGCGCTGTTCGTCGCCTTTGTGCTGACCGTGGCCGCGGCAGTGGTGTGGCGGGCGCTTGACGGCTCGGGCCTGCGGGCCGTGCGGGACTCAGCGGCGGCCGTGTTCGCCGCCGCCTATCTCCCGTTCCTGTGCGGCTTCGTCATCCTGATGCTCGCGCAGCCCGACGGCGAGATCCGCGTGGTGCTGTTCATCCTCATGGCGGTCGCCAACGACACGGGCGGCTACATCGCCGGCGTCCTGCTGGGCCGGCACCCGCTGGCACCGAGCGTCAGCCCCAAGAAGTCCTGGGAAGGGCTGGCGGGCTCGATCGTGCTGGCCACGGCTGTGGGCGTGCTCGGCGCCGTGTACGGCCTCGGCGAGAGCCCGCTGCTCGGTGTTGCGCTCGGCGTCATGACCGCAATCACTGCCACGATCGGCGATCTCGCCGAGTCGCTCCTCAAGCGTGACCTAGAATTGAAGGACATGGGCTCATTGCTCCCGGGGCACGGGGGCGTGCTGGATCGCCTCGACTCGATGATCATCACAGCGCCCTTCGTCTATCTTGTGCTCTCGGTGGTTGCCTGATGAAAACTCCCCTTGCCCAGCCGGTCGTACGGCCGTCGGACGAGACCCCTGCGATCCCGCTGCAGATGGCGCCGAAGCGCCGCGGCAAGCCGCCGAAGCACTTTGCCGACCTCACTCCCGAGGAGCGGGTGGCCTCCGTCGTCGAGGCGGGCGAGCCCGCGTTCCGGGCCAAGCAGCTCGCGACGCACTACTTCACGCACTTCACGAGCGACCCGGCGAAGATGACGGACCTCCCGGCGAGCTCCCGCGACGCCCTGGCGAGCACGATGTTCCCCGAGCTGATGCGGCCCACGCGCAAGCTGGAGGCCGACGGCGGCACCACGGTCAAGACCCTGTGGCACCTGTTCGACGAGGCCAAGGTCGAGTCGGTGCTGATGCGCTATCCGCAGCGCACCACGCTGTGCGTCTCCAGCCAGGCCGGCTGCGGTATGGCCTGCCCGTTCTGCGCGACGGGCCAGCTCGGCCTGACCCGCAACCTGTCGACGGCGGAGATCCTGGAGCAGGTTCGTGCCGCGTTCCGCTCGCTGGCCGACGGCGAGATCCCCGGCGGCGTCACCCGGCTGAACAACCTGGTGTTCATGGGCATGGGCGAACCGCTGGCCAACTACAAGGCAGTCATCGAGACGGTGCGGACCCTGGTGGCGCCGCAGCCGGAGGGCTTCGGTATGTCGGCCCGCAACATCACGGTCTCGACGGTGGGCCTGGTCCCGGCCATGCAGAAGCTGACCAAGGAGGGCATCCCGGTCACGCTGGCACTCTCCCTGCACGCGCCCGACGACGACCTGCGCTCCGAGCTCGTGCCGATCAACACGCGCTGGAGCGTGGACGAGACGCTCGACACCGCGCGGAACTACTTCGAGGTCACCGGTCGTCGGGTGTCCATCGAGTACGCGCTGATCAAGGACATGAACGACCACGCCTGGCGTGCTGACCTGCTGGGCGAGAAGCTCAACGCCCGCGGCCGCGGCTGGGTGCACGTGAACCCGATCCCGCTCAACCCGACCCCCGGTTCGATCTGGACCGCGAGCGACCGGGATGTCGAGGACGAGTTTGTGGCACGATTGCGCGGTCACGGGATCCCGACCACGATCCGTGATACCCGCGGGAGCGATATCGACGGGGCCTGCGGGCAGCTTGCGGCTGAGGAGGACGACGAGTGAGTGGGATGTTCAACAGCGTTCCCGCGATGCGCACCGGGTACGACAAGGACGAGGTCGACGAGTTCTTCGACCACGCCCGGCAGGCTTATGAAGGACGCACTGCAGACCGGCTGACCAGCGCCGACATCCAGGCGTCGACTTTCGACCTGACGCGGGGTGGCTACAACACCCACGAGGTCGACGCGGCGCTCGACCGGCTGGAGGCGGCATTCATCGCCCGGCAGCGTGCGGAGTACGCGGCGGCACACGGCCAGCAGGCCTGGATGAACGCGCTCGCCGAGCGTGCACGTTCCCTGTACGGGCGGCTCGGCCGCCCGGACGGGGACAAGTTCGCGCCCGCCGACCGTGGCTCGCAGGGCTACGACAAGGACGACGTCGACGACCTGTGCGACCGGCTCATCGGGTACTTCGACCGCCAGGAGCCGCTGACCGCTGGCGACATCCGGTCGGCCACGTTCGGCCGGGCCCGCGGCGGCGACGCCTACGACGAGGGTTCGGTGGACGCATTCCTCAGCCGCGCGGTAGAGGTCCTGCTCGGGGTGGAGTGACGCCTCGGCGGTGCGGGCCGCCGGATTGCCGAGATGAGGCTAGGCTCTGTAAGACACGACATCCGACGGCAGACCGCACACTTTGGTTGGAGATGTGGCGGAGTGAGTGACGACGCTGAGTGGCTGGTCGAGCTGGGCGCCGCCCCGTCACCCGCCCAGTTTCTGTACCGGGACGTGATCGCCCGGCAACGTGCCGCCTACAGTTCCTTCGCGCGTGGCTATGAGGTCGACGCCGAGCGGAGGGAGACCTGGGCCGGCAGGTGGTTGCAGCCGGCCATGCGGCATATCGACCTCGGCGGGCGTAAGAAGTCCGCCGTGCGCGTGCTTGACGTCGGATCGGGCATCGGGACCTTCGCGGGGCATCTGGCCCGCGAAGGTTTCGACGTGTGGGCGATCGACATAGCCGACGAGATGGTGAAGCGTACCCGTGCGCGGCTGCGTGGCGTGTACGGATCCGACGCGCAGCGTCGTGCCGTCCGCGGAAGCTTCATGGAGCACGACTTCGCGTCTCAGCGGTTCGACCTGATCCTGGGCGTCGCCTTCGTCCATTGCCTGCCCAAGCCCGTCGACGTGTTGGCGATGCGCAAGATGGCCAGGCTGCTGACCCCGGACGGGATCGCGTACCTGACCACGACGGACGAACCCGACGGCGGGGAGGCTCTCGCGCTCAAGGACGCTATGCGCGGCGAACGCGACGGCACGCTCATGCGTCGCTACCGGACCCGGTACACACCGACGCAGTTCATCGAACGGATCCGTGCGAGTGGCCTCACCCCCTGGTCGTGGCCGAGACAGGGCGCTCCGGTTGAGCTCGACCGCTCGACGCCTAGTAACAACATGCCGATCTTCCAGGACACGCACGTCCGCAGAAAACGCTGGGTCGACGTCGTGGCGACCCGATCCGGGGTGCCGCTCCCGATGCCCACGGTCTACGCCGGCGCTGCAGAACCCGCCCGGTCGCACGAGAAGCCACCCACGGCTCCGCTGGCCGTCGTCGGCTGACCGAGGGGTCTCAAGCGGGTCGTCGCGCGGCGGCAGCCCTGGTTTCGCTCGTGAAGTCGTGCCCGGCGAGCCGGGAGAAAGCGGCCACCACGATCTCGAGGATGGCAGGGTTGCCGTTGTCGGACTCGTAGTGCTTGGCCTCGAGCCAGAACCGGGCGTCGGGCGCACCGCCGTAGTAGTGGTGCTCGATGATGCCGACCGCGCTCGTGGTCCCAGGGTCGGCGACAGTCAGGCTCACGGGCATGAACATGCGGTGCGTGTGGATGGTGACGGAGCCCTCACCGAACCGCGTGTTGAGGTCCTTGCCGAGGATCACGAGGGCCGCGTGTGACTCCCGTACCAGGACGTCAAAGCGCGTGTGGCCGTAGTACCAGCCCGTGACGCGACGGCCGGTGCGGTCCCACCGGAGCCATCGGGGCTCGGGCATCACGAAATGGACCTGGACACCGCGGGCGACGGCCTGTTCCACGATGGTGGGTGAGCGCGAGATCTTGGTCATCCCGATACCGCAACAGACGATGGTCCGGTGGGCGTTCTGGAAGATGTCGGTGAACTGGTCGGTGCCTTTCCGAGCATGGCCGATCTTGGAGATCCCTCGCAGGCGCTGAAGCTCGGCGCGCGCGATCCCGTCTCGGAGGATGCGTACGACGACGGTGGTGCCCAGACCGACGAGCAGAAGCGACATCGTGATGACGACCGTCGTCGTGACGGTGTCGTCCAGGAGGTTGGGGACGAAGGCGAGCAAGAGGTTGGCGACCGAGCCGACCGTGACCAGGAGTAAGCCTCCGCGGGTCCAGCGTTCCATGGCGATGCACCTCCGAGATGGCGATCTCTATGAGAGATATTCATCTACCTCAGGGCCGACTACCGTCACAGGTAATATAACTGTAAATTTCCGATAATGGATGTTCTGGCGGTCGCGACATTGGAGGAGGGCTGAACCTCGACCGGTCAGACGGCGGTCGCGGGCTCCTGGTCCTCGCGTAGGAGCACCTCGTGCCGGGTCGCCGTCAGGAAGCCCCGGATCGCGTCCCGGCTCCGGGTGAGGCAGTCGATCCGCGCCTGGACGCCCACCAGCTCCGTCGCGAGCTGCTCGGCGATCTCGCGCGGGCACGTCGGGTCGTGGCGGTCCGCGGCATCCTCGGCGTCGAGCAGGACCTTGACGAGCCGGGTCGGGATGCCCGCCTGGACCAGCCCCGCCACCCGCGACACCCGGTCCACGTGCGTCTCCGTATAGGTGCGGTAGCCGTTGGGCGCGCGGTCGGCCTCGAGCAGGTCCTGCTGCTCGTAGTACCGGATGAGGCGGGTCGTCACGCCCGTCCGCGCGGCAAGCTCACCGATCTTCATGGTTCTACCTCCGGGCAGACGCTTGACATTGACACTGGTGTCAAACTTTAGCGTTGCCGACATGGAGACAACAGGCAATTCCCCAGCAGCCGGAACGGTCGTCGATCCGCCGTCCGCCCACCCCGGGACGCCACCCGCCGCCGTCCTGCCCTGGTCCTCGCTGCTGGTGCTCGGTGCCGGCACGCTGCTCATGGTCACCGCGGAGATGCTGCCCACCGCGGTGCTCGAACAGATGAGCACCGGGCTCGGCGTCGCCGAGTCGAGCACCGGCCTGCTCGTGTCGGTATGGGCCGCGGTGGTGGTGGTCCTGAGCTTCCCGCTCGTCCGGCTGACGCGCCGGTGGGACCGCCGGGCCGTGATCGCCGGCGGGCTCGTTGTGCTTGCGATCTCGTCGGCGCTGACCGCTCTCGCTCCCACCTACCCGGTGGCGGTCGGCGCGCGCATCGTGGGCGCGGCCGCCGTCGGGCTGCTGTGGGCCACCACGAACGCGCACGTCGCCGACCTGGTCCCCGACCGTCTGCTCGGCCGCGCGATCGCCGTGGTGCTCGGCGGAGCGACGCTCGGGATGGTGGTGGGCACACCCCTGGCCCGCCTGGTGGCCGACGCCGCAGGCTGGCGAGCGGCCTTCTGGGCCCTCGCGGCCCTGGGCCTGCTGGGCGCGGCGGCGGTAAGGCTGGTCGTCGCCCGCGCGGCAGCTTCAGATGGCCCGACGGCGGAGGGCGTCGCCCGGGGCTCCGTCGACGGCGTTGTCGCCGCGCGCCGGGGCAGCGGACGGCTGCTGGCGGTGACCGCGCTCGTCGCGCTGGTCCTGGTGGGCCACTACGGCACGTACACCTACATCACCCGCCTCACCGAGGTGCCCGCCCAGGCGCTGCCCGGCGGGATGAGCGCGCTGCTGCTGGTGTTCGGGCTCGCCTCGGCGGTGGGGGTCGCGCTGGCCGGCCGGCTCGGCGACCGCAGCGGGCCCGCCCTGGTGGTGAGCGTGGCCGCTACCGGGCTGGCCGTCCTCGGCCTCGGCGTCGTGGACGTGAGTCCGGTGGTCGGGATCGCCGTGGTCGTGGCGTGGGGCGTTGTCTCGGGCGCTATGCCGCCGTTCGCCCAGACGCTGATCCTGCGGCTGGCCGGACCGGAGCGACGCTCGTTCGCCGGCGCGCTCATCCCTGTGCTGTTCAACGGGGGCATTGCCGTCGGGGCCGCGCTGGCGTCACTCGTGGTGGCGGCCTCGGGTGTAGCGGGTCTGCCGCTGCTGGCGGCCGTGGTGGTCGCCGCAGCGGCCCTGGGCCTTGCCGTGACGCTCCACCGCGCCTGACCCTCTTGGCTGTGGGCGGGATCATTGCGCCTAAGACGGGCAGGTAGTAGCAACGACCGCGCCCACGACCAATTCGGCCGGAGGGGTTAGCAGGGTGGGGCTACCGGGGTGTCCGAGCCGGTGTTGACGTACGCGTCCGAGACCCAGTTGCCCGGTCCGATGCGGTCCCAGATGTTGCTCGTGCCGTAGGTCCCGGTCACGGTGGTGCCGGTCGCAGTGCACTCGATCACGACGTTCGCGTAGTTGCCCGCCTGCCCGACTGCTGCCGTGTTGGTGCCCGGCCCTGAGCGCACGGTGAGCGGTCCGCCGCTGGTGCGGACGATGCCCCTCGGCCCGGACCCGGTCCACAGGTAGGTGACTGTCGTCCAGGCGTTGTTGGTCAGCCCGACGGCGTCCCAGAAGGTGCCGTCCGCGAGGTCGATCCCCGCGGGGTTGGCGACCTCACGGCCGTAGCCGTCGAGCCCGCCGTTGTAGTTGTCCTGGTAGGCGGCCTGCGCCTGCGGCCTGCCCTGCGGCAGGTCGGTCCAGGACTGGCGGGTCCCGGCCGGGTTCCAGTAGTCGTCGGTGATGTTCCAGGGGCCGACGTCCCAGACCGGGGCGTAGGCGCAGCGGCCGGTGCTCGCGGCGCAGACCCGTACGGAGTAGCTGCCCGACGAATCGTTCGGCGACAGGCCGCGACGCGACGGCAGCGCTACGAAGTGATCGCGTGACGTGATGACGTGCCCGTTCGCGGTGGTCCCGCCCACCAGGCCCTCGCGGGTCGCGAAGACGGAGTAGCTCCGCTCGTTCGCCGAAGGCGCGGCCTCCGCCGCCTCCTCCTGGAGCGAGCTCGACCGGACCGCCTCGGGGGTGAGCGTGACCGCGCGCACTGCCGGGCTCGTGTCGTCCTCGCCGACGAGCGTGATCCGCGCCTGGACGGTCTCGGCCGGCTCCGGGAGCGGGGAACCCGTCGGGACCCACTCGGTCCAGGAGTCTGGGCCCTGGTCGGTGAGGCGTCCGCGTACGTCGACCAGCACGGAGGTACCGGCTGGGGCGGTGGCGTCGACGTCGGCCGCGACGGTGGTCGCCGCCACGTCGAGCGTGACCGGCTCGGCGACGAGCTGGCCGAACGCCTCCTGGTGCGCGGGCGCCTGGGGGGACTCGGGCGCGCTGGCGCCCGCCGGGTCGGCATCCGCCGGCGCGTCGAGCCGGAGCGCCCCGCCGGTGTGGCGCACCCCGGCGTCGTCGGCGGTGGGGGTATCAAGATCGAGGGACCAGGCCTGCGCAGCAGGGCTGGTGCCGGGATCGGCGGCCGGATTCCCGGCGGCGACGACGGTTCCGGAGACGATCAGGAGGGTGAGGGTGGTGGCCGTCAGGAGCGCGGCACGGTGCTGAGTCTTGCGTACCTGGGTCGACATGCACCTGAATCTAGGGGTCCAGCTATTTCACCCGCGAGGGGAAGCGGGTGAAATCTTTGGTCGATGGCCGTGACCCGGTTGGTGCATGATCGTCTGGAGCATCCAAGATCAGTGCGACGAGCAAGGAGAACCACGTGTCCGAGTTTCTGACCGATCGGCCCGGAAAGTACGACCTCGACGGCGACGGGATCACGGACGTCGAGGTCGCAGACACCGACGGCGACGGTGTGGTGGACACCCAGCTGGAGGACTACGACGCTGACGGCGTCCCCGACGTCGAGCTGCACGACACCGATGGTGACGGGCGGCCGGACGTCGTGGTGGAGACCGCCGGCGGGACGCAGACGATCTCCGTGGACACCGACGGCGACGGCGAGGACGACGCGGTCGACTCGTTCCCCGTCTGAGCGGCTAGGCCGGGACCTGAGCCTTCGCGGGCCGGCCGTAGACGAGGCGGCGTAGCGCCACCTCGGCCGGCCCGCGTCGGCCCGTGCGCTCCTGCCAGACGGCGAACACCACGGTGATCGCCCAGACGAGCACGGCGTACAGCAGCATGGTCGACGACGTGAGGTGCTGGCCGAGCCCAAAGCCCCACGCGGCCAGGATCGGCGCGCACAGCACGGACTGCAGCAGGTAGGAGGTCAGCGACCGCTTGCCGACCGCCTGGACCGCGCCGGTGAACGGCCCGTCCGTGGTGAACAGGTTGTTCGACGGCGCGCCGGTGCGGCGCAGCGCCACCCGGTGGCCCAGCAGGCCGAACAGGGCCACGTAGCCCAGGCCGCCGAAGAAGCCGGTGAAGATCTGTACGGGGAGGAACACCCAGGCGGCGTGCTCGGGCACGGCAAGGATGCCGACGTGGTCGAGCGCCGACGGCAGCGGACCCAGCCAGCCGATGGTGATGCCGACGATGGCGACCCGGCGCAGCAGCGGCAGGTGCTCACCCGGGTTCTCCAGGATGCGGCGCCGACCGGCCCAGAACGCCAGCAGGAGCATCATCGGGACCACGAGCATGAGCAAACCCTGCGCGACCGTGCCGACCACCCAGAACCCCAGCCGCTCGACGATCGTGGCGAGGTACGACGTGTTCGTCATCGCGGCGTCCGACGAGGCGAAGCCGGTCAGGATCGCCTGCGCGTCCGGGCTGTCCGCCGGGAGCTGCGCCACGAACCACGCGCCGATCACGGAGAACGCCGTGAGCAGCGCGAGCGCACCGCCGAAGATCGACGCCCACACGATCAGGGTTCGGTCCTTGACCTGGAAGAAGAGCCACACCATGAGCAAGCCGGCCAGGCCGTAGGCGCCGAGCACGTCGCCCATCCACAGCAGGGCCGCGTGCACGAACCCGAACGCGAGCAGCAGCGCGTTGCGCTTCTGCAGGAGCCGGCGGGCGGCATCCTCCGTGGTGCCCGAGGCCACCTGGCGGTTGTAGAGCTGCATCATGCCGTAGCCGAACAGGAACGCGAACATGGGGTAGGTCCGCAGGTCCACCAGGACGATGATCAGGAAGGCCGCGATCTGGTCGAGCACCGACCCGTCGATGGGGTGCGAGCTGCCGATGCCTACCTCGCGACCCCACAGGTAGAACGGCGTGTTCGCGATGGCGATGAGCAACAGCATGAAGCCGCGCGCTAGGTCGGGCGCGGGTGAACGCTCCGACGCCTGGACTGGTCCCCGGGTAAGGGCGGTGGTGGGCATGGGTACATCTCAGCAGTTCGGGGCCGCAACCGCGAGCAAAGGTCACTCTCCCGCGCGGCGGATCTGCGCAGCCGACGGCGCGGGGTGCCGCCCCGCCGTCGGGCCAGAGTTAGTGCATACCGGACTGAACACCCGTTCTGGTACTTTCGTCGCACCATGGACAGGAGGAACGAGTGAGCACGGAAGCACTGCCGCAGCAGGCAGAGGACGAGACCTCGGAGCAGGGCGAGGGCACGGAGCGTGCGGAGAACCTCGAGACCCGCACGGCCGCAAGGCTGCACGAGCTGGTGGTGTCGGGCGCGGACAAGCTGCCCGGTGAGGTCGGTAGCACCGCGTCGCGGCTGGCCGTGGCGCTGCTGTCGTTCGGCAGCCAGGCCGCGGCGAAGGACCAGGACAAGCCCACCACTGCGCTCATGGGCGAGGCCGTCGGGCTCTTTCGCAGCCTCGACGACGACGACCCGGCCAAGCAGCGCGGCGCCCTTGAGCACGCGCTGGAGACCTTCACGACGTCGGCGCTCGGCGGCAAGGAGCGTGCGCAGGTGCTCGAGGTCGCCGAGGAGGCGATGAGCCTGTGGGCCAAGCTGCGCGGGACGTCGTCGGACCTCGCCAAGTCGGACGCCGCGGCGTCGATGCGCTCGCTCACGAGCGCCCTCCGCAAGGACGGCCGGGACGAAGAGGCGGACGAGGCGGAGACCGAGGCCAAGCGCCTGGAGTCCTGACCCCTCCCGCTCGCTGAGTGCTGGGTAGCTGTCGGGTCGATCGCACGAGGCCCGACAGCTGCCCAGCACTCAGTGGGTTCAGGGGCAGGGTTCAGGGGCAGGTGGGGGTGTCCGTCAGGGACACACCGTCCGGCATGTCCGCGGCGGTCGGTGCCCGACCCGCCATCGCGCAGGCTCGGGCGATCATCTGGTCGTCCGAGAAGGTCCACCCCGTGGTGACGCCGTGGTCCTGGATCACGAGCAGCTGCCCGTCGGCGGCGTGCACGTCGCTCGCCGCCGCCTCGCCATCGGGTGAGTAGAGGCGGGTCGCGAGCTCGCCGACCCGCTGGCCCGTCTCGATGTCGAAGAACGCCAGGGCCTGGCCGTGGTTGCGCGCCACGAGGTTCGGCCCCGGCAGCACCGCCATGACGTCGCCGTAGGTGCCGGCCAGGTCGAGCGACTCGGGGGCGCCCGGCGCGTCGACGGTGCGCAGGCGCACCGTCGAGTCCAGGCCGAGCGTGACCAGCCGGCCGCGCGAGGACGGGTCCTCGGCCCCGCTGATCATGTGCACCTGGTCCACGCTGCTGCCGCGCACGGTCCAGACGTCCGCCTCGCCCCGAGCCGCGGCGGCGAGGTCGGCGACCCGCAGCGAGAAGTCGCGGGGCGCGACGGCGACCTGGCTCCCGTCGTCGGCGACCGCCACCCGGCCGGGCTCCGCCCACGGGGACGCCAGCCGCGGCGTCGCGCCCAGCGGCCCGGGGACGTGTGTGGCCCGCTCCTGGAGCCCGGCGTCCAGCAGGTGCAGGCCGGAGCATGCGTCGACCAGCAGTACGTCGTCGGGCGTGCGCTGGGCGCTGACGATCGCCGCGCAGGCCGGGTCGCCCCGGTCGAGTCCCGGCCCGACGAGGTCGCGGAAACCCGCCTCGAACACGGCGGAGGTGCCGCCCTGGGTCCGGTAGGCGTCACCGTCGGGGGTGATCAGCAGCAACCGGTCGCGGTCGAGCCAGACCGGGAGCAGCGGCCGGCCGACGTCGGAGCTGCCCTCGGGCAGGGTCACGGTGCCCAGCCCGTGGATCATCACCGTGCCGTCCGACCAGGACGTAGCGGTGCTCGCGGGCTGGTCCGCCCCGTCCCGGAAGGTGGCCAGGACCGCCGTCGGACCGGGGGACCCGTCCGCCGCTGCCGCGCCGGCCGCGCTCGGCAGCGGAACGTCCCCGTCCGTGTCGGCGGTGCTCCACAGCGCGATCCGGCCGTCCGACGCCGCCGCTACGCGGTCGGTGCCGACCAGGACGGGCGGGCCGGTCTGCCCGATCCCGGACAGGTGCCAGGTGCGGTGCGCGTCCGCGCCGGCGTCGATCTCGCAGACGACCAGCCCGTCGTCGGTGGTGACCAGCGCGCGCGTGGTCCCGTCGTCGATCGCCACCACCCGCGGGTCGGACCAGGTGCGTGGGACCGGGCAGTCCGCGGAGCGCACCGAGCCGTCCGCCCAGCTGTGGACGGTCACCGTCGTGCTGTCGGCGGTCGTGCTCAGGGTTGCCCAGTCACGCAGCGACGGCGACGGCACACCACCCTCGGGCAGGGTGACCGGCTCCTCCTGGGGCGGCTGGAGGGAGTCGAGGCTGCGGACCTCGAGGGTGCCCGCCGCGGCGTCCGCTACGGCCAGGGTGCGGCTGGAGCCGATCGCGAGCGACGTGACCGCCAGGCTTGTGTCCGCCTTGGTGCGGAACGCGAGGCGCTGCTCGGCGGGCCGCTCGGCCCCGTCGTCGGACTGCAGGACCGCCAGGTCCCGGCCGGCGAGGTTGATGCTGCCGATCCGGTGCGTGCCGGACTCGTCGGCGCGCCACGCGATGAGCAGTGTGTCGCCCTCCGGCGTAACTGCGACCGCCGTCGCCCCCGGCAGGTCGAGGTGCGTCTGCCGGCTGGTGCTGCCCTCGGGCAGGGGGCCGAACCGGCCGACCGTCACCCCGAGGTCGTCCACCGCGGCGACCACCGTGCCGTCCGCGCTCCCCGCCACGACGGACCCGGGGTGCAGCGTGCCGGAGACCCTGCCGAACGGTGTGCGGTCGCCGCGCAGGACGGCGGGGGCGCCGTCGTCCGGGTTCCACCGCACCAGGTCGCCGGTATCGGTCCGGCCGACGATCCCGGTGTCCGTCGGGGCGACGTCGGCGAGCTCCGTCTCCTCGGGCACGTCCACGGTGCGCAGCAGGTACGGGTCCGCCGGCTCGTTCGCCGTGACGGCGTTGAACAGCGCGGTGCGGGTCTGCTCGTCGCGCAGCCGGTGTACCGCCTCGACCGCGAGCAGCTGCGCGGTGGCAGGGTCGTCCTGGTGCACCACGTGCGACGTCGCCCCGAGCAGGTGCGCGGCGTTGGCGTTCACCGCCTCGTTCGCGCGGTTCGCCTCCCGCGCAGCAAATCCGAACGCGCCGACGGACAGGACCAGCATGGCCCCCAGGCCCGTGATCGCGAGGCGGCTGCGCAGACCTGCCGAGCTCTGGCGCGCGATGTGTGCGCCGAGGATCTCCTCGGTGCTGACGTCTGGGCCGCGCAGCGGGGCGACGAGCTCGGCGAGCGCGGTGGGCCGGTCCGCGTGGTGCCGCCAGAACCTGCGCTGGCGCAGCCGGGTCAGGTCGGTCCACTTGGGCTCGTGGTCGATCCGCTCGGCGAGCGGGGCCGGCAACGCCGTGGTGCTGATGGTGTCGATCCTGTTCGCCGTCTGGTCCCAGACGATCTTGCCGCTCGTCAGCGCGACCAGGAGGGTCTCGGGCTCACGGTTGTCGAGCCACCAGGCCACCTCCTTGGCCACGTAGTGGGAGCTGGCGGCGCCCTCCGAGGCGAACAGGATGAGGTAGTCCGAACGCTCGAGCTTGCGCTCGATCGCCGCCCACAGGCTGGGGTTGTTCGCCAGGCCGGTCCGGTCGAGAAACACGTTCAGCTTGGGCACGTCGTCGCGCCGGTCGAACTCGAGGAGCTGGGCGTGGAAGGCGGGCGCGAACTCGCCGTCGGAGTCGCGGCTGTAGGACAGGAAGCCGTCGTACCGGTCCGTACTCGGGGCCGCGTGCGCTCTGGCGGTGGGTAACAGGGAGCGGACTCTCCGGTCGGTCATCCTCGCTCCCGCACCTTTCCTCGGCGAATGTTGCGGACCGGGAGAAATATATCCCCGCCCGGTAGTGTCGCCGCAGGTCATAGGAGGAAGGCACAAGATGTCGGCACCAGAGCTGGTGGCCCCCCGCGGCGGCCCCCGAAGGCTGCGGGCGCGCCGGTCGTGGGTGCGCGCAGGGTTCACCGCGCTGTTCGGTGTGGCGTTCGGTCTGGGCCTGTGGGGCTTCTCGATCTACCGGACCTCCCCGGACTTCGCCTGGGGCGCCACCGCGTGGGACGTCGTCTACTACTCCGTCCAGCTCTTCGTGCTCGGCGCCGAGGCGACGAACGAGGGCGGCGACCTGCCCTGGCAGCTGCAGGCGGCACGCTTCCTCGCCCCGGTCGCCACCGGCTACGCCGTCTTCGAGGCCGTGCGCTCGCTGTTCGCCGACCAGTTCGTGCTGATGCGCACCCGCCGGCTGCGCGGGCACGCGATAGTCGTCGGCCGCACCCCCGCTGCCGACCTCATCGCCGAGGCGCTCGCGGCCCGCGGCGCGCTCGTCGCGCGGGCTCCGGCCGGCGACGCCGAGTCGCTGCGCGACGCCGGGGTGGCCGGCGCCGCCGTCCTGTACGCCTGCGAGGCCGAGGACGACGAGCCCGGCGTCAACGTGCTCACCGTCGCCGTGGCCAAACGTGCCCACCGGTACCCCGACCGGGTCGGCCTGCGCCTGAACGCGCACGTCAGCGACCCCGAGCTTGCGCTCGCCCTGCAGGCGCGCCACCTGAGCCACCCGCAGCCGGGCGTGGACTTCTTCACGCTGGACGAGCTCGTCGCCCGCTCCCTGGTCCGCCGGGACGGTGCGGTGGCCCGGGGCGACGCCCCGCACGTCGCGGTGGTGGGGCACGGCACGTTCGGCCGGGCGCTCGTGGTCGCCTTCGCCCGCCTGCGGAGCGTCGAGATCGCATCCGGCGGCGCACCCCTAACGGTCACCCTGGTCGGGCCTGGCGCGCACGACGCCGCCCGGGCGCTGCGCGCCCGCTGGCCCAGCGTGCGCGCAGCGTGCCGGCTCGTGCCGGTAGACACCTTCGCCGACGTCACCGCGGTCGGCAGCCCGCAGCGGGTCTACGTCTGCCACGACGACGACGGCGAGGCGCTCCGGGAAGCGTTGCGCGACAGCGACCTCTGGCGCGCGAGCGAGGGCCCGGTTGTGCTCCGCCTGAACCGCCTGGCCGGGCTGGGCGAGCTGTTCGGCGCCCACGACGGCGCGATCCTCGACGACCTGGACGGCCGGCTCGACGTCGTCGAACCGCGCACGCTGCTGCGCAGGGCGACCGCGCCCGGCGTGCTGGTGCACGACGACGTCTACGACCTGATGGCCGTCTCCGCCCACCTGACCTACCTGCGCAACCAGCGCTCGCGCGGTGTGCCCTGGCAGAGCAGCCCGGCCATGGTCCCGTGGCCCGACCTCTCGGACGACCTGCGAGCCGCCAACCGCGCGCAGGTGCGCGCCATCCCCGACCGGCTCCGCCAGATGGGCTGCACCGTGGCGCCTGCCAGCGGCGGCGAGCACGGCCGGATCCCGGAACCCGTGGTGGACGCGCGGGCCGTGGACGAGCACGAACGCTGGACGGCCGAGAAGCTGGCGGCCGGCTGGACCTACGCCCCGGTGCGCGACGACGCACGGCGGCTGCACCCCGACCTGCGCCCCTGGGCGGACCTGTCCGAGCCCGACCGCGAGAAGGACCGTGCCGCGATCCGTGCGATCCCGGTGATCCTCGCGGACTTCGGCCTCCACGTGGTTCCGCTCGCCGACGACGCCGGCTGGGAAGCGGCGGGAGCGCCCGTGCCGGACCCGCGCGGCGTCGTCCGGGGCTGGCGGGTGTTCGGCCGCGGCCGGGCCGAGCCGGCCGGCGAGGGCTGACGCCGGGCAGCCCGGCCAGGCCTGACGTCGATGGCTGACAGGATGGGGCCCATGCGAAGCGTCACCCTCCTGGGCTCCACCGGTTCCATCGGCACGCAGGCCATCGACGTCATCGGGCGCAACCCCGACCGGTTCCGCGTGGACGCGCTGTCCGCCGGCGGTTCCGACCTGCCCGCCCTCGCGCGGCAGGCCGCGTCGCTCGGCGTGCGCGCCGTCGCGGTGGCCGACGACGGTGCACGCGCCGCGCTGACCACCCTCCTGCGCGAGGCGGGGGCCGACGGCGTAGAGGTGCTCTCCGGTCCGGGCGCCGCGACCGAGCTGGCCGGCCGGGGGAGCGGCGTCGTGCTCAACGGCATCACCGGGTCTGTAGGCCTGCGCCCCACCCTCGCCGCGCTCGCGGCCGGCTCGACGCTGGCGCTCGCGAACAAGGAGTCACTGGTGGTCGGCGGTGCCCTGGTAAAGGCGGCGGTGCGGCACGAGGGGCAGATCGTGCCGGTCGACTCGGAGCACTCGGCCATCGCGCAGGCGCTGCGCTCGGGGTCCGCCGCGGAGGTCCGCAAGCTCGTCGTGACCGCGAGCGGCGGCCCGTTCCGTGGCCGGTCACGGGCCGAGCTGCGGGACGTCACGCCCGCCCAGGCCCTGCGCCATCCCAACTTTTCGATGGGGCGTGTGGTGACCACCAACTCCGCGACCCTGGTGAACAAGGGCCTCGAGGTCATCGAGGCCCACCTGCTGTTCGACCTGCCGTTCAGCGCCATCGACGTGGTGGTCCACCCGCAGCAGCTGATCCACTCGATGGTCGAGTTCGTCGACGGCTCCACCATCGCGCAGGCCGGGCCGCCGCGGATGCTCGTGCCCATCGCGCTCGGCCTGTCCTGGCCGGAGCGGCTGGCCGACGTCGATGTGGCGATCGACTGGACCCAGGCCGCCACCTGGGAGTTCGCACCCCTGGACGACGACGCCTTCCCCGCCGTCCGCCTGGCCCGGCAGGTCGGGGAGGCCGGTGGGACCTACCCGGCGGTCTACAACGCGGCGAACGAGGTGTGCGTGGACGCGTTCCACGACGGCACCATCGGGTTCCTCGACATCGTCGACACCGTGGCCGCCGTCGTGGAGGCGCATGCGGCCACGGAGGCGGGCGACGCGACGTCGGTCGAGGGCGTCCTGGAGGCCGACGCCTGGGCCCGCGCTCGTGCCGCGGAGCTCCTCAAGTCCTGACGGTCCGGCCCTGCGCGACGTCCCTGCTGGGGTGTGGCGACCGGGTGACGCGTGTCGACTGGGATGGCCTGGGGAAACAGTAGGTCTGCGGAGTGCGTTGCTGCCAGTAGACAACGTCTACCGACAGCAACCGAGCTGGCTCGCGGAACCTTTACCCGGAGACCGACCATGCGGCCGCGGCATCGGCCGCCGTCCGTGCGGCGTATCCGTGATCGACAGGGCCGTGCCCGTGCCACGGACCCGCCGCTGTCCCGGTACCGCCGATGATCAGGGTGTCCGCGGCGCGGAGGGTCTCGGTCAGGTAGTCCTTCGCCGCGCGTACCGCGGGCTCCCAGTCGTTGTGCAGGGGCCGCAGGACGGCGCACGCCGAGCTGAGCGTGCAGCCCGTGCCGTGGGTGTTTCGGGTGGGGATCCGCGGGGCGGTCAGGGCGACGACGGCGTCCGGACCCGCCAGGTGGTCGACCGACTCGGCCGACTCCAGGTGCCCGCCCTTCACCAGGGCGAGCCGCGCGCCGAGCTTCAGCAGCGCCCGCGCCTGGTCGGCAGCCTCGGCGGCGTCCCGGGCCGGCTCGACGCCGAGCAGTACCGCGGCCTCGGGCAGGTTGGGCGTGACCAGGTCGGCCATGGGCAGCAGCTCGTCGCGCAGCACCGCCTCGGCGTCTCGCGCCAGGAGCCGGTCGCCCGACGTCGCGACCATCACCGGGTCGAGCACCACGTACGGCGCGCGTCCGGCGGCCCGCAGGTCGCGCAGGGCCGCGGCGATCGCGCGGGCGACGGCGGCGTCCGATGTCATGCCGATCTTCACGGTGTCCACCGCGACGTCGGCGAACAGCGTCTCCAGCTGAGCCGTCACCATGTCGGCGGGCACCGGAAGTACCCGCGTGACGCCGGTGGTGGACTGCGCGGTGAGCCCCGTGAGCACCGCGCAGCCGTAACCGCCGAGCGCCGCGAAGGTCTTCAGGTCTGCCTGGATCCCGGCGCCGCCGGACGGGTCCGACCCGGCGATCGTCAACGCCACCACCGGGTGTCTGGCGGGTCGGATGCGGGGAGCGGCGTCGGGCGCGGGCGCGCTCACGACAGGACCCACGAGGCGTTCCCTTCGCTAGAATTACCTAGAGCAGGTTCACGGGTGCATCTCAGCCGGGCTAGCGCCCTGGCGCCCCGCGCCATTGGGTCCAACCATAGGTCGTCGACGGCGGCGCGGGAACCGTGTCCAAGCAGCCGGCGCAGCCTCAGGCGCGTGCGGGGGCGACGCGGGACTGCGCCCCTGACTCGCGCACCTCGGTGCGGCGAGTCAGAGCCGCAGTCCGGGCTCCTCAGGAGCGGGGTTCGGCCCCGTGCCGCAGCCCGTCGACGAGACCACATCGACCTGTACCAGATCCACCGCCCCGACCCGGAGACGGACGTCGAGTACACGCTCGCGGCGCTGACCTACCTGATCAACTCGGGCAAGGTGCGCGCGATCGGTTCATCCACCATGCCGGCCGCCGACATCGTCGAGGCGCAGTGGGTCGCCGAGCGGCGCGGCCTGGAGCGCTTCCGCACCGAGCAGCCTCCGTACTCCATCCTGAACCGCGGCATCGAGCGCGACGTACTGCCGGTCGCCCAGCAGTACGGCATGGGCACGCTCGTCTGGAGCCCGCTCGCCGGCGGGCTGCTCACCGGCCAGTACCGCAGGGGCCAGAACAACGAGACCTACCGCTCCCGGTTCGGCTTCGAGCACCTGCGTGACGAGCACCGCCTCGACGTCGTCGAGCAGCTCATCCCCGTCGCCCAGGACGCCGGGGTCCCGCTGAACCATCTCGCGATGGCGTTCGCCATCGCCCATCCGGGTGTCACGTCCGCGATCATCGGCCCGCGCACCATGGAGCACCTGGACAGCGCGCTCGCCGGCGCTGAGGTGGCCCTGACGGACGACGTCCTCGACCGGATCGACGCCATCGTGCCGCCCGGTACCGACGTCGGCCGCCTCGACATGGCCTACGACCCGCCGGCCATCCAGCACGCACCCCTGCGCCGTCGACCCGCGGAGCAGCGGGCGGCTGCCGCCTGACGCTGCCGCTCCTCCGCTCAGAGCTTCGTCCACACCTCGCTCAGGACGCCCCGCAGGATCTGTTCCATCTCGGCGAACTCTGCCGGGCCCGTGGTCAGGGGCGGCGCCAGCTGCACCACGGGGTCGCCTCGGTCGTCGGTGCGGCAGTACAGGCCGGCCTCGAGCAGCGCCGGGTTGAGGAGCCCGCGCAGCAGGCGCTCCACCTCGTCGCCGGAGAAGGTCTCCCGGGTGTCCTTGTCCTTGACGAGCTCGATCGACCAGAAGTACCCGGCGCCGCGCACGTCACCCACGATCGGCAGGTCGTGCAGCTGCTCCAGCGTGGACCGGAACGCGGGCGCGTTCTCCTTGACCCGCCCGGTCAGGTCCTCCTGGTCGAAGATGTCGAGGTTCGCCATGGCGACGGCTGCCGAGACCGGGTGCCCGCCGAACGTGTACCCGTGCCCGAAGGTCGTGGTCCCGGTAGCGAACGGCTCGAAGATACGGTCCGAGACGATGCAGGCGCCGATCGGCGAGTAGCCCGAAGACATGCCCTTGGCGCAGGTGATCATGTCGGGCACGTAGCCGTAGTCGTCGCACGCGAAGATCGACCCGACGCGGCCGAACGCGCAGATGACCTCGTCCGAGACCAGCAGGACGTCGTACTTGTCGCAGATCTCGCGCACCCGCTCGAAGTACCCGGGCGGCGGCGGGATGCTGCCGCCCGCGTTCTGCACGGGTTCGAGGAAGACGGCGGCCACCGAGCCGGGCCCCTCCGTCAGGATCAGCGTCTCGATCTGGTCGGCGGCCCAGCGACCGAAGGCCTTCGGGTCGTCGCGGAGGCCTTCGTCGGCCCGGTAGATGTTGGTGTTGGGCACCTTGTGCGTGCCGGGCACCAGGGGCTCGAACGGCTCCTTGATGCGGGGCACACCGGTCACGGACAGGGCGCCGTGGGTGGTGCCGTGGTAGGCCACGGCCCGGGAGATCACCTTGTACTTGCCGGGCTTGCCCTGCAGCTTCCAGTACTGCTTGGCCAGCTTGAACGCCGTCTCGACGGCCTCGGACCCGCCCGTCGTGAAGAACACCCGGTTGAGGTCGCCGGGAGCGTGCTCTGCGAGCCGCTCGGCCAGGTCGATGGCCGGCGGGTGCGCGAACCCCCAGATCGGGAAGTAGGCGAGCTCACCGGCCTGCTTGGCGGCGGCCTCGGCGAGCGATCGGCGGCCGTGCCCGGCCTGGACCACAAAGAGCCCCGAGAGCCCGTCGATGTACCGGCGGCCGGCCGAGTCCCACACGTGGTGGCCCTCGCCGCGCACCAGCGTGGGCACGCCGGACTCCCAGGCGGACTGGCGCGTGAAGTGTCCCCAGAGGTTACGGCGGGCGGCGTCGTCCCGGGGTGTTCCGCGCGGCGTGACGTTCTGCCCTGTGGCTACGGGTGTCTCGGTCATCGCCCAAGGTTATGACCTGTCAGCGCCTTCGAGCCCAGTTGAACACCGCCAGGCCGGTCACCAGGGCGCCGACGGTGACCAGGGCGGTGGCCGCGACCGCCTGGAGCGGGTCGATCAGGGCCGCGTCCAGGGCCACCTGGACGGTGCCGATCAGGGCGTAGACGCCCGCGAACACGGTGATCGCGGAGAGCGTGCCGTCCATCAGCCGACGGCGTCCGCGCTCGCGCTTCGCCTCGGCCTCCCGCTCGCGGTCGCCGTGCAGGCGTTCGAGGGCGGCGAGCCGGGCGGCGATGGGCTCCTGGAGCAGCTCGCGCAGCCGCTCGGTGACCACTGCGGCCTGCTGCTCGAAGTGCGACGCCTGCAGCAGCTGGTTCAGCATCCGGGACTCCAGAGCGGAGGCCAGGAACGTGGGGGAGGTGATGGTGGTCAGCGTGGTGCGGACCTCCGAGGCGAACTCGTGCAGGCGCAGCTGCTCGCGGGTGAGGCGTTCCTTGCGGTCGGCGAGGTCGGCGCCGTTGTTCACGTCGTGGTCGGCGAGCATGGTCGCGACGAGCCGCAGGTGGTCCGCGAGGGTGGCGTTCCAGGCGCTGAACAGCCCGTTGAGGCTGGCCACGAACTCGGCGAGCGAGCCGTACTGGGAGATCTTGAAGTGCGCTGTGCCGACCAGCGCCACGGTCGTGGAGTTGGTGGCCACCGAGACGACGTCGCCCAGGTGCCGCACGCCCTCCAGCAGCACGGGATTGCGCTGGCGCAGGGTCCAGTCGCACAGCGTGGCCGTGCCGTAGGAGACCGGGTGCAGCAGCACCTGCGAGCCGAACGCGGCCAGCAGCTCGTCGCCCATGGTGACCGGCGTGCGCTGTGCCGCGGGTGCGGCCGGGCCGCGCCCCCGGCTCGCCTCGTAGACGGTGGTGACGACGTGCGCGCGCCCCTGGGCGATCTCCGTGCCCTCGCGGACCAGGTCGGTGGTGGCGCGCTGGAGCAGGTCGGCGAGGTCGTACAGCCGCTCCGGCGGCAGTCCGCCGCCGTGGTCGACGTCGACGGGTGAGCCGTCCGGGCCGATCCACCGCACCCGGATGTCGGCGTGCAGGTTGGACAGCCGGAACCGGGCGTCGCGGACCTCCTGCGGCTGCTGGTCGCGGGCCGAGTAGCGGAAGCGCACGTAGTGGTTGCCGAACTCGGTGAACCGGACGTCGCAGGACAGCTCGGCGATGAGCGTCCCGTCGGGCTGCTCCAGGCGCACGTTCGGCATGGACAGCGACACTCCGCCGTACGGGCGGGCGGCGCGGTCGACGCTCGCCCAGACGTCGTCCATCTTGAGGCGGCCGCGCACCGCGAAGGCCTGGACGCCGAGCAGCTCGGGCCGCTCGTCCCGCTCCGCGAGGCTCCGGATCGCCGCGACCGCGGCGGCCGGGCTGACGTCCCGGAGCCCGAACGGGTAGATGTAGATGGTCCTGAGGCGGTCGAGCGTGAGCCAGGTTGCGTCGAGGTTGCGGTACAGCTCAGTCAGGTGCATCCGGTAGGAGCGCAGCTCGCTGGCCAGGATGTAGTTGAGGTGCCGGTCTGTCTCGGCAGCGCGCAGGCCGTCGAGCGCTGGGCCCAGCCGCGCCGAGTGGCCCGCCATCGCCTCGTCGGCCGCCCGGGCGGCGTCGGCCAGCGCACGGAAGTAGCGGATGCGGGTAACGGCCTGCGGCACCAGGACGCGGCGGAACGGGGACGTGGGGTCGGGGATGGCGCGGGCGGCCCGGAGCAGGTCCGCGCAGCGTTCGCCGGCCTGCGTGGCGGCGTCGGCCAGTCGTTCCAGGCTGCCCGCGCTGCGGGCCGCGGAGGTGTGCATCTGGGTGATGAGGGTGCGCAGCAGCACGGCCACGGCGTCGCCCTCCGCCCGGCAGGCGTCGTCCGGGGCCTGGTCGCGGCACGTCTCCCAGGTCTCGACGAAGGCGCGCAGCGGGACGATGATCCGGCCGTGCCGGAAGGTGTACTGCAGGGCGTCGCTCGCCTGCGACCAGAGGTAAACCCCGAGCAGGGCCGCGGCGCGCGGCTGTCCGGCGACGGCGGTCAGCGCGGCAGCGGTCTGCGGGCCGCGCGGGTCGCCGGGCACCGGGTGGCGGCGGTTCGGCGCCTCGCCGTCGTCGCCCATGTTCCAGCGGGAGGCCGCCCAGATCGCGCTGACGTCTACGCCGATCTCGCGCAGCTGCCGCGCCACCCTGGAGTCGCCGTCCGCGGCCGGCCACGCCTCGGTCTGGAACATCGCGGCGAGGCTCTCGGTGAGCAGGGCGGGGCCGTGCGCGTGTAGCTCTCGGAACCTAGAGCTGGACGAATCCGACATGCGGTCAGGTTAATGACCGGTAACCAAAGTTTCAACGAATCACCATGAAATCGACAGGCGGTGAACGTCGGGTGCGTGCCACGAGGGGAGGTGTGCGCCGTCTTCCGGGCTGTCGGAGAGGTGCCGTAGTCTCGGTGCCGTGAGCATCGTTCCGCACATCGTTGGTGTGCTCGTCCTCCTGCTGGGCGTCATGGTTTCCGTCGGGCTGCACGAGCTGGGGCACATGATCCCCGCCAAGAAGTTCGGCGTGCGCGTGAGCCAGTACTTCATCGGTTTTGGGCCCACCGTCTGGTCGCGGACCAAGGGCGAGACGGAGTACGGCATCAAGGCGATCCCGCTGGGCGGGTTCGTGCGGCTCGTGGGCATGATGCCCCCCGCCCCGGCCGGC
Organism: Promicromonospora sp. Populi; assembly: GCF_041081105.1. Lineage (NCBI taxonomy): Bacteria > Bacillati > Actinomycetota > Actinomycetes > Micrococcales > Promicromonosporaceae > Promicromonospora > Promicromonospora sp. Populi. The sequence goes on from NZ_CP163528.1 coordinate 221,394, forward strand.
GCCCGGCGCGGCAAGGGCTTCTTCAGCGAGCTCATCTCGGACGCGCGCGACGCCTCCGTCGCGGAGGTGCGCCCCGGTGAGGAGCACCGCGCCTTCTACAACCTCTCGACGCCCAAGAAGCTGATCGTGATGTTCGGCGGGCCGTTCGTGAACCTCGTGATCGCCACGGTCCTGATCGGCGGGATCCTCGTCGGTTACGGCACCCTTGCCGTGTCCACGACCGTCGCCCAGCTCTCGGAGTGCGTGCCCGCGTCGGTCACGTCCACCGCCACCGGCGACGACTGCGCGGGCCAGCCGGCCGCGCCGGCCGCCGCGGCCGGGCTGGAGCCCGGCGACGAGATCGTCGCCTTCGGCGGCACCGACGTGACGAGCTGGCAGCAGCTCGTCGGCCTCATCAACGAGTCGGCCGGCCGCGAGTCCGAGGTGGCGGTGCTGCGCGACGGCGAGCGGCTCACCCTCTCGGTCACACCCGCCTTGACCGACCGCCCCGTCATCGACGAGCAGGGCGCGGCGGTCCTGGACGCGGACGGCGAGCCGGTCGTCGAGCCCGGCGGGTTCGTCGGCTTCTCCCCGCTCCAGGTGCGGGAGCAGCAGCCGCTCTCCAGCGTCCTGCCCGCCGTGGGCGACCAGGTCTGGCAGACGGCGACGATGGTGGCGACCCTCCCGGTCCGCGTGGCCGACGCCGCCACCCAGGCCTTCACCCCCGAGGAGCGCGCGCAGGACTCCGTGCAGTCCGTGGTCGGCGTCGCCCGGATCAGCGGCGAGATCATGGCCCTGGACGAGGCGATCTTCGACCGCGTGATGATCTACCTGAGCCTGATCGCGAGCCTCAACATCGCGCTGTTCGTCTTCAACATGATCCCGTTCCTCCCCCTCGACGGCGGGCACCTCGTCAACGCCCTCTATGAGGGCGGCAAGCGCACGGTCGCCAGGATCCGTGGGGCGGCGGTCCTGCCCGGCCCGGCCGACGTCGCACGGATGACGCCCGTGGCGTACGTGGTCTTCCTGATCCTGCTCGGCGTGGGCGGCGTACTCATAGTTGCGGACCTGGTGGATCCGGTGCGGATCACGTGACGCCAGACACGATGTGCGTTTTGCACCTTCTGAAGAGTGGATACTGAAGTCGTGAGCGCAATCAGTCTCGGCATGCCCGCAGCACCCCCGCCGGTCCTCGCCCCCCGCCGCAAGACCAGAAAGATCAAGGTCGGCAAGGTGGAGGTCGGTGGTGACGCACCCGTGAGCGTGCAGTCCATGACCACCACGCCCACCACCGACATCAACGCGACCCTCCAGCAGATCGCGGAGCTGACGACGGCGGGCTGCGACATCGTGCGCGTCGCCGTCCCGACGTCCGACGACGCCGAGGTGCTGCCGATCATCGCGAAGAAGTCCCAGATCCCCGTGATCGCGGACATCCACTTCCAGCCCAAGTACGTCTTCCAGGCGATCAACGCCGGCTGCGCGGCCGTCCGCGTCAACCCGGGCAACATCCGCAAGTTCGACGACCAGGTCAAGCAGATCGCCCAGGCCGCGAAGGACGCCGGCATCTCGATCCGCATCGGCGTCAACGCGGGCTCGCTCGACAAGCGCATCCTGGCCAAGTACGGCAAGGCCACCCCGGAAGCCCTGGTGGAGTCCGCGGTCTGGGAGGCGAGCCTCTTCGAGGAGCACGACTTCCACGACTTCAAGATCTCGGTCAAGCACAACGACCCGGTCATCATGGTCGCGGCTTACGAGCTGCTCTCCGAGCGCGGCGACTGGCCCCTGCACCTCGGCGTCACCGAGGCCGGCCCGGCGTTCCAGGGCACCATCAAGTCGGCCACCGCGTTCGGCGCCCTGCTGAGCAAGGGCATCGGCGACACGATCCGCGTCTCACTGTCCGCCCCGCCGGTGGAGGAGGTCAAGGTCGGCAACCAGATCCTGCAGTCCCTGAACCTGCGCCCCCGCAAGCTCGAGATCGTGTCCTGCCCGTCCTGCGGCCGCGCCCAGGTCGACGTGTACACGCTCGCCGAGAAGGTCACCGCAGGCCTGGAGGGCATGACCGTCCCGCTGCGCGTCGCCGTCATGGGCTGCGTCGTCAACGGCCCGGGCGAGGCCCGCGAGGCCGACCTGGGTGTGGCCTCCGGCAACGGCAAGGGCCAGATCTTCGTGCGGGGCGAGGTCATCAAGACCGTCCCCGAGGCGATGATCGTCGAGACCCTCATCGAAGAAGCGATGCGGATCGCGGATGAGATGCCGACGCCGGAGAATGAAGCACAGGCCGGTTCGCCGGTCGTCTCGGTCGGCTGAGCCGGAGCAGAACCGCAGGCTCAGGCGACACCGAAGAGTCTGATCGAACGGAGCAGAGCATGGCCCGCTGGCGCACCCCGGTTCCCGCCGGAGCGCGCCCCGACGGGCCGGCGGAACCGGGCGAACAAGACATCTTGGCGCGCCGTGAACGTCGTGCGGTCGCCCGTGCGCTGACCCGCGCGGACCTTGCGCAGGCGCTCGCGGTCTGCGCCGTCGACCCCGTCGCGTCGGTGCTGGCGACCGCCCGCCTGGAGATCGCGGCGCGGGCCGGCTTCGGTGCCGCCGCGGGGCAGGCGTGGGGTTTTCCCGACACCGGCCCGCTCGAGGCGGTGTGCTGGGCCGGCGCCAACCTGGTGCCTGTTATCCCGTTTGCCGAACCCGCGCGGCGGGCGCAGGCGGTCGTCGCCTTCGCCGACGTGGCGCGAGTGCACGGCCGCCGCTCGTCATCGATCGTGGGGGAGCAGGACGCGGCGCTCGCGCTCTGGGAGCGGCTGTCGCCGCACTGGCCCCCGGCACGCGAGGTGCGGGCGGACCAGCCGTCCATGGCCATCGACAAGGCGCCCCTGCTGGCCCCCGAGCCCACCGTCCGGCGCTCGACGCCCGCGGAGCTCGGCCTCGTGCTGCCGGCCTGCGTGCGCATGTTCACCGAGGAGGTCGGCTATTCGCCGGTCGCCTCGGGCGGCTCCGCCTACACGGAGCGGGTGCGTTCGCTCATCACGGAGGGCCGCTCGTTCATCCGGCTGGTGCCCGACGCCGGCGGGCAGCCCGCCGTCGCGTTCAAGGCCGAGCTCGGCGCGGTGGCCGGCGGCGTCGCGCAGGTCCAGGGTGTCTGGGTGGAGCCCGCCTTCCGCGGCCGCGGCTGGTCCGAGTCGGGCATGGCGGCGGTAGTAGCCGCGACCCGCGCCTCGGTGGCCCCGGTCGTCTCCCTGTACGTGAACGCTTACAACGAGCGAGCGGTCGCCGCGTACCGCCGAGTGGGTTTCGAGCAGGTGGGCACGTTCGCCACGGTCCTCTTCTGACCGCTCCACCCCTTTGAGTCCTAAGTTTCTTCGCTTTGACGCCCCTCAAGGCGAAGAAACTTAGGACTCGAAGGTGAACGGGTAGATCCTCAGCGGAGGAGCTTGGACATCCGGCGGTCCGCCAGGGGCTTGCCGCCCGTCTGGCAGGTCGGGCAGTACTGCATCGAGCGGTCGGCGAACGACACCTCGTGCACCGTGTCGCCGCACGGCGTCCCGTCCCAGCCCGGGCACGGCAGGCCCGCGCGGCCGTGCACACGCATCCCCGCCCGCTTGGCGTCCTTGAGCTCCTTGGCCGGTTTGCCCGACGCCGCTGCGATCGCCTCGGCGAGCACGTCACCGATAGCGGTGTGCAGCCGGGCGGTCTCCTCCGGCGTGAACGACCCCGTCAGCTTGTACGGGCTGAACCGGCTCACCAGCAGGATCTCGTCGCTGTAGGCATTGCCGATGCCCGCGATGGCGCGCTGGTCCCGCAGGAGGCCCTTGACCTGCTGGTTCTTCGCGGACAACAGGCCCGCCAGTACCTCGGTGGTGAACTCGGGGGCGAGCGGTTCCACGCCGAGGGACGCGATCATCGCGATCTCGGCAGGGTCGCGGACCACGTGCACCGCTAGGCGCTTGCGGGTGCCCGCCTCGGTCAGGTCGAACCCGGAGCCGTCGTCGAGCCGCACGCGCAGCGCGAGGATCGCGCCCCGGCTGGAGCCGCCCAGGGATGGCCGGACCGGTTTGGTGGACAGCGCGTCCGACCAGCGCACCCAGCCGCCGCGCGAGAGATGGAAGACGAGGTGGAGCGGGGCGCCGTCGGCCCCCGGACTGCCGGGCGCGGGGGAGACCACGAGGTCCAGCCACTTGCCGTGCCGGGCGACGTCCGTCACCTCGCCCCCGGTGAGCGCGGCGGGCGGCGGGTCGAAGGTCTTGAGCGCGGCGATCGAGCCGACCTCCACCGCGGCGACCGTGCGCCCCGCGGTCCGCGCGCGCAGAAAGTCGGCGAGCGCGGCGACCTCGGGCAGCTCCGGCATGGCCTCATCCTCCGAGACTTCCCGGGGCTCGGCAAGGCCTGCCCGGTCCTGCGCACGCGGCGTCGGGCCCGCCAGGTCGTGAGTTTGCCCCACAAACTCGGCACTTTGCACTGAGGTCGGCTCAGCCCTGGACCGATCTCAGTGCCAACTGCCGACCTCTCGGCCGACTACCGACCTCGCGGGGTCGACCCCAAGGGCGACTGCCGACCTCCCACCACGAATTTCCGGCGAGCCGGAGCGGCCCTCGCGGATAGGCTGTGCCCCATGTCTTCCGCACGCCTCATCCAGGGCGACGTGCTCCGCATGTCGTCCCTCTTCGTCCGAACCCTGCGCGAGGACCCGGCCGAGGCCGAGGTCGCGAGCCACAAGCTCCTCGTGCGGGCCGGGTACATCCGCCGCGCCGCCCCGGGCATCTACTCGTGGCTGCCGCTCGGCCTGCGGGTGCTGGCCAAGATCGAGGCGATCGTCCGCGAGGAGATGGTCGCCATCGGTGGCCAGGAGGTGCACTTCCCGGCGCTGCTGCCGCGGGAGCCCTACGAGGCCACCGGCCGCTGGGAGGAGTACGGCGCCGGCCTGTTCCGCCTCAAGGACCGCAAGGGCGGCGACTACCTGCTCGCGCCCACGCACGAGGAGATGTTCGCGCTCCTGGTGAAGGACCTGTACTCCTCGTACAAGGACCTCCCGGTGATCCTCTTCCAGATCCAGACCAAGTACCGCGACGAGGCACGCCCCCGCGCCGGCCTGATCCGCGGCCGCGAGTTCATCATGAAGGACTCCTACTCCTTCGACGTGAAGGACGAGGGGCTGGAAGTCAGCTACCAGAAGCACCGCGATGCGTACGAGAAGATCTTCCAGCGCCTGGGCCTGGACTACGTGATCGTCTCCGCGATGTCAGGTGCCATGGGCGGCTCCCGCTCCGAGGAGTTCCTGAGCCCGTCCCCGATCGGCGAGGACACCTACGTGCGCTCCGCCGGCGGCTACGCCGCCAACGTCGAGGCAGTGGTCACGCCAGTCCCCGCGGCAATCGGGTACGACGACGCCCCCGCGGCGCACGTCGAGGACACCCCCGACACCCCCACCATCGCCACGCTCGTCGCGGTCGCAAACGAGACGTTCCCGCGCCCCGACCGGCCCTGGACCGCCGCCGACACCCTGAAGAACGTGGTGCTCGCCTTGGTCCAGCCCGACGGGACCCGCGAGCTGGTCGTCGTCGGCCTGCCCGGCGACCGGGAGGTCGACCTCAAGCGCATCGAGGCCGCGCTGACCCCCGCCGAGCCGGAGCCCGCCACCGAGGAGGACTTCAAGAAGTTCCCCCAGCTCGTCAAGGGCTACATCGGCCCGCAGGCGCTCGGCCCCCAGGGCGAGCAGATCGAAGGGGCCGACGGCGAGAAGGTCCCCGCGATCCGCTTCCTCCTCGACCCGCGCGTCGTGCCCGGCACCCGGTGGATCACCGGCGCCAACCAGCCCGGCAAGCACGTGTTCGACCTCGTGGCCGGCCGGGACTTCACCGCTGACGGCACCGTCGAGGCCGCCGAGGTGCGCGCCGGCGACCCGGCACCCGACGGCTCCGGCCCCCTGGAGCTCGCCCGCGGCATCGAGATGGGCCACATCTTCCAGCTCGGCCGCAAGTACGCCGAGGCCCTGGGCCTCGTGGTGCTCGACGAGAACGGCAAGCAGGCCGTCGTCACCATGGGCTCCTACGGCGTCGGCGTCACGCGGGCGCTCGCGGCGCTCGCGGAGGCCAACCACGACGAGCGCGGCCTGGCCTGGCCCGCGCACGTCGCCCCGGTGCACGTGCACCTGGTCGCGGCGGGCAAGGACGCCGAGATCTTCGAGGCCGCGGCGAGGATCGCCGAGGAGCTCGCCGCCCGCGGCGTCGAGGTGCTCTACGACGACCGGGCCGGCAAGACGTCGCCCGGCGTGAAGTTCAAGGACGCCGAGCTGCTCGGCGCCCCGCTCGTGGTCGTGGTGGGCAAGGGCCTGGCCGACGGCGTGATCGAGGTCCGGCCGCGCGCCGGCGAGGCGGAGCAGCTCCCGGTGGCCGACGCCGCCGAGGCGATCGCCGAGCGGGTAGCGGCCCTCCTGGCCTGACCGCCTCTTGGTTGTGGGATCACGCCCACAACCAAGCTGCGGGTCAGGCCTGTTCCGGCAGTCCCGGGAACGGGACTGCCGGGGCGCCCCACTCGGCGCCCGCAAGGGTGGCGTCGGTGAGCAGCGCGATCAGGACGGCGCGGGTGCCCGGTTCGGCGATGCCGACCAGCGAGGCGTAGTTCTGGGCGAGGTCGCCCTCAAGGGCGCGGGCCAGGTCCGGCGTCGTCGTGTCCGCTCCGGGCACCACGTACGCGACGCGACGCGGGTCCTGGTCGGTGCCGTCGACCCCGGCCACGAGCGCCCAGGCCTGGGCCCGGGCGCGGTGCAGGCGCGCGCTCCCCTCGGCGCGGGTCCGGACCTCGCCCTCGGTCTGCGCGGCCCGCACCTCCAGGGCGTAGCCCGCGGTGTCCTCGGCCAGGACCAGCGCGCTCAGGTCCTCGGCCGACAGGCCGGTGGGGACGACGGGCGGTCCTGACGTCGCCGACGCCGGAGCCGCCGACGCGTCCTCGGTCTCGGTCGGGTCCGCTGTGGGGTCCTCCGGCTCGGGGATCTGGGTCGACGGGAGCTCCGGGCTCTGGGCGCCGGTGAGCTCCGCGAGGCTCCGGGCGTGCTGCGTCTGCGACGTGGAGATCGACGCGAGCAGCCGGCCGAGCGGCCCGACCTGCGTCTGGTCGGCCGCGGCCCGGGTGCGCGTGGCGGCGCCGGTCAGGGACGTGACGACGGACCGGGGTGTGGGCTCGGTGATGCTCGCCGAGGCGGAGGCCCTGGCGGACGGTTCGGTCACGATGTCGTCCAGGCCGGAGTCGTACTCACCGCCGAGCTGTTCCGCCTGCTCGACCGCGATGTCCGCGATCTCGGTGAGCTCGATCACGACGTCGGCCCGGACACCGTCGCCCTCCGCGGCGGTCTCGGCCTGGTCGGCCACCAGCAGGGCGTCGGCGACGGCGGTGCGCCGAGCCACCTCGGCCGCGTCCGGCACGGGCTCGGTCGGCGGCGGTGTATCCAACCGCACGCCACAACCTGAGAGAATGATCGCGCAGGTCAGAGCCAGCGCGGTCAGGCCTGACCGACGTCGAGGGCGGGCTGTGGGGCCGTAAGCGTTCATCGTGGCCGATGATGTCATGCTCCAGAACCCGATTTCGTGCCGAGCCGATTGCGTTCGGGTCACGGACGTCACGTTCTACGCGAAGTGCCAGGCCCTGGCGCTTCGTTACGCTAGCCATGCGAAAACAACAGCACATCGGTCGAACCGTTCCGGCTCGAACCGTGCCCCGCACGTGGGGGAGCCGACGGGAGGCAGTCGATGACACAGCATGCGGACGCGGTCCGTGAGGTGGTCGGACCGGTGGTCGAGGCCGCGGGACTGCACCTCGAGGAGGTCACCGCCACCCGGGCGGGCAACAAGTCGGTGGTCCGGGTCATCATCGACCTGCCGGACGACGCGGTGGGCAGCCTCGACTCCGACGCCCTCGGCGAGGCGTCCCGCGCCATCTCCGCGGCGCTGGACACGGACGACGTAGTGCCCGGCGCCTGCACGCTGGAGATCTCGACGCCCGGGACCGCCCGGCCGCTCACCGAGCTGCGGCACTTCAAGCGCGCCCGGACCCGGCTGGTGGCGCTGCGGCTGGCCGACGGCGGCCACGCCGAGGGCCGGCTGACCGACGTGCTGGCCGAGGCCGGCGGAGCGGTGCTGGTGCTCGAGGACAACAGGCGGATCCCGGTCGCCGACGTCGTCCGGGGCCAGGTCGAGGTCGAGCTCAAGCGCCTCGACGACGCCCAGGATGCCGAGGCTGTGGACTTGGGCGAGAGTGCAGGTGAGGGCACCGACGACGACTCGGACGGTGCTGGTACGGACGACACGACCGAGGGTCACCCCGGCCGCAACGAGGAAGGCTGACATGGATATCGACATGACGACCCTGCGAATGCTGGAGCGGGAGCGGGACCTCAGCCTGGACGTCCTCATCGCGGCCATCGAGCAGGCGCTCCTCTCGGCCTACCACCGCACCCCCGACGCCTTCAACCGCGCCCGCGTCGAGGTGGACCGGTCGTCCGGCCACGTCACGGTGTGGGCCCGCGAGGAGCTGCCCGTCGCCGAGGAGCAGGACGACCCGGAGGCCCGCCCCGCAGTGGAGTTCGGCCCCGAGTTCGACGACACGCCGCAGGACTTCGGCCGCATCGCCACCGCCACGGCCCGCCAGGTGATCGTCCAGCGGCTGCGTGACGCCGAGGACGACCAGGTGCTGGGTACCTTCCGCGGCAAGGAGGGCGAGGTCCTCGCCGGCGTCATCCAGCAGGGCCGCGACCCGCGGATGGTGCTGGTGGACGTGGGTGGCACCGAGGCGATCCTGCCGCCGCACGAGCAGGTACCCACCGAGGAGTACGTGCACGGTGAACGCCTGCGCGCCTACGTGGTCGAGGTGAGCCGCGGAATGAAGGGCCCGCAGATCACGTTGAGCCGTACGCACCCGAACCTGGTCCGCAAGCTCTTCGAGCTCGAGGTCCCGGAGATCGCGGACGGCTCGGTGGAGATCACCGCGGTCGCCCGCGAGGCGGGGCACCGCACCAAGATGGCGGTGCGCTCCCGGGTGCCGGGGCTGAACGCCAAGGGCGCGTGCATCGGCCCGATGGGTGCCCGCGTACGCGCGGTGATGGCAGAGCTGCACGGTGAGAAGATCGACATCGTCGACCACAGCGACGACCCCGCCGCGTTCGTGCAGAGCGCCCTGTCGCCCGCCCGTGTGTCCTCAGTCACAGTGGTCGACGCCGACGCGCGTGCAGCTCGCGCCATCGTGCCCGACTACCAGCTGTCCCTCGCGATCGGCAAGGAGGGCCAGAACGCCCGGCTTGCCGCCAAGCTGACGGGCTGGCGCATCGACATCCGCTCGGACGAGGCAACCGACGCCGACGCAGGTGGCGCGGCCGCCGACGCCCAGAGCGGCAGGTAACGCCGGGTGGGTCGGCGCGGTAGACTGTCCGAGTCTGGGCCACGCGCCCGTCTTTCGACCTGCCTCGCACCTGATTCGGGACAGCCCGTCAAGGGTCCGGTGCGCACGTGTGTCGGATGCCGGGGGCGCGACCAGCGGTCTGCACTCCTGCGTCTGGTGCTGGACTGCTCGACGCACGGTGAAGCGGTGGCAGGTCCACAGCGCATCGTCGTCGACGTCCGTGCCTGCCTGCCAGGTCGCGGTGCCTGGGTTCACCCGGAGCCGCGGTGCCTGGCGCTCGCTGAGCGTCGCAGGGCCGTACCGCGCGCACTGCGTGTTGACGGGCCTCTCGATCTCAGCGAGGTCCGAGCACACCTCGGCGAGTGAGTGCATCAGCCGCAAGACTGTTCCGACCGGGGCGCAACCATGCGTCCGGCCGAATTATGCGATTCGTCGACAAGGAAGCGGGTCAGACGCCGATGGGCACCCGATGAGCCCCCAGCGATGAGTACTCAGTACTAACGGTGGTCCTCCCTGTCCCGGGATGGACCGAGACAGGAGAGTTGTGGCCAAGGTCCGCGTCTACGAGCTCGCAAAAGAGCTCGGAGTGGAAAGCAAGTCCTTGCTTGCCGAGCTGAAGTCGGCAGGCGAGTACGTCCGTTCGGCGTCATCGACGCTCGAGCCGCCCGTCGTGCGGCGCATGCGCGACAAGTTCCCCGCCGGCGGCGCAGCCGGCTCGTCCGACAAGGGCGCAGCGGCGAAGCCCGCGAACAGCGCACCCAAGCCGGCCGCGAAGCCCGCGGCCCAGAAGCCTGCCGAGCCCACCCCGGCTCCGGCTGCGGCCCCCGTCCCGGAGGCAGCTCCGGCGCCCGCCAAGGCGCCGGCCAAGACCGAGGCTCCGGCGGCGTCCACCCCGGCGCCCGCCGCCCCGGCCCCCAGCCCTGCGCCGGAGGCTGCTCCCGCAGCGGCTCCGGCCCCGGCAGCAGACGTGGCGCCCGCGGCGTCCGCCAGCTCCGCAACGGCTGCCAAGCCCGGTGCACCCAAGCCTGCCGCGGCTCCCAAGCCCGGTGCGCCCAAGCCCGCCGCCGCAGCGCCCTCGGGCGCGCGTCCGGCTCGGGACGGCGGCCGAGGCGGCCGTCCCAGCGGCGACCGTCCCGGTGGCGGTACCCCGCGTCCGGGCAACAACCCGTTCGCCACCAGCCAGGGCATGCCCCGTCCCGGTGGCGGCCGCGGCCGCCCGGGTGCCGGTCCCAGCGACCGTCCGAGCGGCGACCGTGACCGTCCTGCTGGCGGTAACCCGCGTCCGGGCAACAACCCCTTTGCGCCCAGCCAGGGCATGCCCCGTCCGGGGCAGCGCCCCGAGCGGACCGACGCCCCCAGCGGCGAGCGCTCCGGCGGTCCTCGTCCGGGTGGTCCCCGTCCCGCCGCGCCCCGTCCCGGTGGCACCGGTGGCGGCGGCCCACGTCCTAACCCCGGCATGATGCCGGGCAAGACCTCCATGCCGCGTCCGGGCGACCGCCCGGCCCCGGGTGGCGGCCGTGGCCGTCCTGGTGGCGGCGGCGGTGGCCGTCCTGGTGCCGGTGGCGGCGGACCTGCCGGTGCAGGCGCTCCGGGTCGTCCCGGAGCCGGTGGCGGCGGGGGCGGCTTCGGCGGCCCGCGTCGTGGTGCCGGCGGTCGTGGCGCCACGCAGGGTGCCTTCGGGCGCGCCGGTGGCAAGCCGGTCCGCGGGCGTAAGTCGAGGCGGGCGAAGCGCCAGGAGTTCGAGGCCATGCAGGCCCCGTCGCTCGGTGGCGTGCAGGTCCCTCGTGGCAACGGCACCACCGTCGTCCGGCTGCGCCACGGCGCCTCGCTGAACGACTTCGCCGACAAGATCGACGCCAACCCGGCGGCGCTCGTGACCGTTCTGTTCCACCTGGGCGAGATGGCTACGGCCACGCAGTCGCTCGACGAGGACACGTTCGGCACGCTGGCTACCGAGCTCGGCTACCAGATCGAGATGGTCTCGGCCGAGGAGGAGGACCGCGAGCTGCTCGGGGCCTTCGACATCGACCTGCAGGCCGAGGAGGACGACGAGTCCGACGAGGACCTGGAGATCCGTCCGCCGGTCGTGACCGTCATGGGTCACGTCGACCACGGTAAGACCAAGCTCCTCGACGCGATCCGCAAGTCGGACGTCGTGGCGGGCGAGCACGGCGGGATCACGCAGCACATCGGTGCGTACCAGATCACGCACGAGCACGACGGCGCCGAGCGTGCCATCACGTTCATCGACACCCCGGGTCACGAGGCGTTCACCGCCATGCGTGCTCGTGGTGCGCAGGTCACCGACATCGCGATCCTCGTGGTCGCGGCCGACGACGGCGTGATGCCGCAGACGGTCGAGGCCTTGAACCACGCGCAGGCGGCAGGTGTGCCGATCGTGGTCGCGGTGAACAAGATCGACGTCGAGGGTGCCAACCCGTCGAAGGTCCGTCAGCAGCTCACCGAGTACAACCTGGTGGCCGAGGAGTACGGCGGCGACACGATGTTCGTCGACGTCGCGGCGAAGCCGGGCATCGGTATCGACAGCCTGATCGACGCCGTCCTGCTGACCGCGGACGCGTCGCTCGACCTGCGGGCGAACCCGACCAAGGACGCACGCGGTGTGGCCATCGAGGCGAACCTCGACAAGGGTCGCGGCCCGGTGGCGACGGTGCTCGTCCAGTCCGGCACGCTGCACGTCGGCGACGCGATCGTCGCGGGTACGGCCTACGGCCGTGTCCGTGCGATGTTCGACGAGCACGGCAACCCGGTCGAGGAGGCACTCCCGGCTCGCCCGGTCCAGGTGCTGGGTCTCACCAGCGTCCCGGGCGCCGGTGACACGTTCCTCGTGGCACCGGACGACCGGACCGGCCGCCAGATCGCCGAGAAGCGTCAGGCTGCGGAGCGCGCGGCGAACCTCGCCAAGCGCCGCAAGCGGATCAGCCTCGAGGACTTCGACAGCGAGCTCAAGAAGGGCAAGGTCGAGAGCCTCAACCTCATCCTCAAGGGCGACGTGTCCGGTGCCGTCGAGGCACTGGAGGACGCGCTGCTCAAGATCGATGTGGGCGAGGAGGTCGAGCTGCGGGTCATCCACCGTGGTGTGGGTGCCGTCACGCAGAACGACGTCAACCTGGCCACTGTCGACAGCGCCGTGATCATCGGCTTCAACGTGAAGTACGGCGAGCGCGTCGAGGAGCTGGCGGAGCGCGAAGGCGTCGACGTCAAGTTCTACTCGGTCATCTACCAGGCGATCGAGGACGTCGAGGCGGCCCTCAAGGGCATGCTCAAGCCGGAGTACGAGGAGGTCCAGCTCGGGTCCGCGGAGATCCGTCAGGTCTTCCGTTCCTCGAAGTTCGGCAACATCGCCGGTTCGATGGTTCGTTCGGGCACCATCCGCCGCAACTCGAAGGCGCGGGTGCTCCGCAACGGCACGGTGGTGGGCGACAACCTCACGATCGAGTCGCTGCGCCGCGAGAAGGACGACGTCACGGAGGTCCGCGAGGGCTTCGAGTGCGGTATCGGTCTCGGGTCGTTCAACGACGTCAACGAGGGCGACACCATCGAGACGTTCGAGATGCGCGAGAAGCCGCGCGCCTGACGCTGATGGTTCATTGAGTGCGGGGTATTCGCCCGGCCGGCTCGTCCGGACCGGGCGAATACCCCGCACTCACGCCCCGAAAGGAACAGTTCATGGTCGACAGTCCGCGGGCTCGCAAGCTCGCTGATCGCATCAAGGTGATCGTGGCGCAGATGATCGACACCCGGATCAAGGATCCGCGGCTCGGTTTTATGACGGTCACGGACGTCCGGGTGACCGGTGACCTGCAGAACGCCTCGGTGTTCTACACGGTCTACGGTTCGGACGAGGAGCGGGAGGGTACTGCCGCGGCACTGAAGAGCGCCACGGGCCTGATCCGCTCCGAGGTGGGCAAGCAGACCGGCATCCGCCTGACGCCCACCCTCGAGTTCCACCTCGACTCCATCCCCGATACCGCGGCAAACCTCGACGCGGCGCTGATCGATGCCCGCAAGCGGGACGCCGAGCTCGAGGCGCTGCGCGCCGGCGCCAAGTACGCGGGCGACGAGGACCCGTACAAGAAGCCCCGCGAGGACGCCGAAGAGGCCGAGTGACCTCCGGTCCCGCGCGGCACTCCTCCAGGCGCGGATACTTGTGCCCATGACGTCGCCCACCCCCCAAGCGCCGGTGCGGCGCCCGACGGCCGCCGACGGGTTCGTCGTCGTCGACAAGCCCGCGGGCTGGACCAGCCACGACGTCGTCGGGCGCATGCGGCGCCTGGCCGGGACCCGCAAGGTCGGCCACGCCGGGACGCTGGACCCCATGGCGACGGGTGTGCTCGTGCTGGGCATCGGCAAGGCGACCCGCCTGCTCACCTACGTGGTGGGTGCGGACAAGGACTACGACGCGACGATCCGGCTGGGAGTCGCCACGACCACGGACGACGCCGAGGGTGAGGTCGCCTCGGTGGCCGACCCGGGCGCCGTCGGGCAGGTGGACCGCGCGGCGCTGGACGCCGCGATCGCCGATCTCACGGGCGACATCCTGCAGGTCCCGACGTCGGTGTCCGCGATCAAGGTGGACGGCAAACGCGCGTACGCGCTGGTCCGGGCCGGCGAGGAGGTCGCGCTGCAGGCGCGCCCGGTCACGGTCTCCCGGTTCGAGGTGCTGGACGTCCGCACGGCCACGGCCACGGTGCCGGTCGTCGACGTCGACGTGCGCGTGACCGTCTCCTCCGGCACGTACGTGCGCGCCCTGGCGCGCGACCTGGGCGCGGCGCTCGGCACGGGCGGGCACCTGACGGCGCTGCGCCGGACCCGCGTGGGCGGCTACGACCTGGCCGGTGCCCGCACGCTGGAGCAGCTGGAGGCCCAGGCGGACGCCGACGGCACGCTGGCCACGCTCCCGACTGCCGACGCAGCCCGCGCTATCTTCCCGGTGCGTGAGCTCGACGAGGCGGAGGTGCGCGCGCTCGGCTACGGCCAGTGGGTGGAGCCCTCGGGCCGGGACGAGGTAGTCGCCGCGCTGTCGCCGTCGGGCATCCTCGTGGCGCTGCTGGAGGACACCCGCCGCCGAGGCGAGAACCTCGCCAAACCCGTGCTGGTGCTTGCGCCAGCAGGCTGAGCCCGGCTTGGCCCGGGCTCGGGCTAGGCTCTATGACCGGTGCCAGATGTCGCGCGAGCGGCCGTCGCACCCCGCGCCATCCGATTCATGAGGAGCTATCCGCGTGCAGCTGTGGACGGACCTGGAGCAGGTTCCCCCGGGATTCGGGCCATCTGTGGTGACGATCGGCAACTTCGACGGCGTCCACCGCGGCCATCAGGCGGTCCTCGACCGCATCCTCCGGCTCGCCCGGGGCGATGCGGCGAGCGCCGTCGCGGTGACGTTCCATCCGCACCCGGCGGCGGTCCACCGGCCGACGTCGGCTCCGGAGCTGATCACGGGCCTCGAGGACCGGCTGGCGCTCATGGAGCGAACCGGTCTCGACGCGACCCTGCTGGTCGGCTACACCCTCGACTTCGCGGCGCAGACCCCTGAGGAGTTCGTCTCGCGATACCTCGTGGACGGCCTCGGCGCGCGTACGGTGGTCGTCGGTCACGACGTGCGCTTCGGCAAGCAGAACGCCGGCACCCTGGCCACGATGGTCGAGCTCGGCGGGCAGCACGGGTTCGAGGTCGTCGCGATCGAGGACGTGGGCGACTCGCAGCCGGCCGACGGCGACGGGCACCAGCGCTGGTCGTCGACGGCGGTGCGCGCCCTGCTCGCGGAGGGCGACGTCGACCAGGCCGCCGACGTGCTCGGCCGCCCGCACCTGGTGCGCGGCACGGTGGTGCACGGCGACGCCCGGGGCCGCGAGATGGGCTTCCCGACCGCCAACCTGGGCGACATCACGGGGCTCGTCCCGGCCGACGGCGTCTACGCCGGCTGGCTGCGCCGGGGCTCGGCCGCCACCTGCGCGAGCCTGGCCGGGCCCGAGCATGACCGCACCGCGGTGTCCGGCGCGGGGCTGGGCCAGGAGGAGATCCTGCCCGCAGCGATCTCCGTCGGCACAAACCCGACGTTCGACGGCGTGGAGCGCCGCGTCGAGGCGTACGTGCTCGACCGCACCGACCTCGACCTGTACGACCAGACGGTGGTGCTGGAGTTCGTGGCCCACCTGCGGCCCACCCTGCGCTTCGACGGCATGGAGCCGCTCATCGCCCAGATGAACGACGACGTGGCCCGCTCCCGCAAGATCCTGCGGCCCTGAATGCCCGCGTTGAGGTGGGCATGACGTTCCTCGAGCTTTCCGACCTGTCCGTCGGGTACAGCGGTAACGCCGTCTGCCCGCCGGTCTCGCTGAAGCTGGCTGCCGGCGATGCCGTCGCCGTGATCGGCACCAACGGCACCGGCAAGTCCACGCTGCTGCGCACCGTCCTCGGCCTGCAGGAGCCGCTGTCGGGCAAGGTCAGCGCCTTCGGCCGGCCGGTGGACGAGCGCGAGCGAGGTTTTAGGGCCCGCGTCGCGGGCGTCATGGACGACGACGCGTTCTTTCCCGGCGTGACCGTCCGCGAGCACCTGGTGCTCACCGCACGCGGCCACGGTGTGCCCGGGGCCGGCGCCGCCGTGGATCGGGTGCTCGACCACGTGGGCATCACCGGGCACGGCGGCGCCATGCCGCACACCCTGTCCTCCGGGCAGCGCCGCCGGTTCCTGCTCGCGAGCGCGCTCGTGCGTCCGCGGGACCTGCTTGTGCTCGACGAGCCGGAGCAGCGCCTCGACACCGCCATGCGCGCCCGCCTCGCCGACACGCTGCGCGCCGAGGCGGACGCGGGCACCGCGGTCCTGTTCGCCACCCACGACGACCGGCTCCTGGCCGCGACCGGCGCGAGCGCGCTGTATCTGTCCGACGACGGCGCCGTGCTGGTCGAGCCGGCCGACGCACCGGGTGTGCTGGCGGGCTTCCGGTGACGGGCGCAGGCGCGCACTACGACGCGGGTATCGCCGTCGAACCCCCGCTCCCACGCCTGGTCGGGGACGACGACGAGCGGCTCACCGGGGCTGAGCTGCGCCGGCTGACCGCGCGCGTGCGGGCGCACAACCTGCCCGCCGCGCCGGGCCGGGTGGCGATGGACGTCGGCGAGGTGGTGGTCTCGCTCGCGATCGTCGTGCTGTACGTCTGGGGTTTCGGGGCGCCCCTGCGGGAGGTCCTCGTGTCCGACGCGACGGCCTTCGGCCTGGGACCCGGCCTGGTCCAGGCCCTGGTGCTCGCCCTGGCCGTGGTCGCGGGCACGTCGGTAGCGCTGCGCCTCGGGCCGGCCGGTCTACCCGCCGCCGGTGTGCGCTGGTGGGTCCCCACCGCGGCTGACCGGGCCGGGCTCACCTCTCCGTCGGTAGTGCGGGCGACACTCGTCGGTGTCGGCGCGGGCCTGCTCCTGGGCGGTGTCCCCGCTGCCCTCACCGGCGTCGGCCTCGCCGGTATCGCTGCCGACGCGGCGTTCGGCGGAGCGCTTGGCCTCCTCGTCGTCGCGGGCACGGGAGTGCTGCAGGTGACCGGCGCGGCGTCGGGCAGCGGGCCGGGCCGGGTGCTCGACCTACTGCTGGCCGCGGTGCCGGCGGTGGGCCTCGGGCTCGCGCTGTGGGCGCCCGCCTGGGGCGCCTGGGCCGTGCCGTGGTTCGTCCCGGCCGGGCTGGGCGCGGCCGGAGGGGTCGCGCTCGCGGTCTGGGCGCGGCGGCTGGACCGGCTCCGGGCCGGGGAGCTGCGTGCCCGCGCGTCGGCGGCGCTGCAGGCCTCGGTGGCCGTGCTCTCGCTCGACTCGGGCGGCCTGAGCCGGGCGCTGGGCACCGGCCCGACGGCGTCGCGCATCTTTCCCTGGGTGCCCCGCACCGCGCGGGGTCCGGCGAGCGCGCTGCTCGCGGCCGACGCCGTGCTCCTGCTGCGTTCGCCCGCCGCGCTGGCGGGGCTGGTCGCGCTCGCCGCGGCCGGCGCCGTCGTCGTGCAGGTGCCTGTGCTGGCCGGCGGGATCGGGCTGTGGGCGGTGCTTGCCGGCGCGGGTTACGCCGGGGCCCTGGCCGGCGCCGGGGGCCCGCGGGCGGCGGGGGAGAACCCGCGCCTGGACTCGCTGGTGCCGCTGGGGGCCCGGGCCACCCGCGCCGCCCGCACGGTGTGGCCGGCGCTGACCGCGGGGCTCGTGCTGCTGACCGTCCTGGCGATCAGCGGCGGTGGGCCCTTGCTCGCGACGGCGGCTCCCGCCGCGGTCGTCCTCGGTGCTGCCGCGGTCCGGACCGCCTACCGTGGGCCCGTGCCCTGGGACGTGCCGATGATCGCCACCCCGGCGGGTGGGGTGCCGACCGGGCTGGTGCTGCACCAGCTCAAGGGCCTGGACCTGGCGGTGCTCGGCACGCTCCCGCTCGCCTGGGCCGCGGTGTCGGGGGTGGCTCCGCCAGCGCTCGTCGTCGTGCAGGTGCTGTGCGCCGTCGGCGCGGTCGCCTGGGCGACGCACGCCAAGCGCACCTCGTGACACATTGCACGGGTGATGTCACGGTTCGCCGTCGCGTACGTCCCTCACTGGTGGAAGGCCTTCACCCCAGCGAAGGAGATACCGATGGCCCAGACCACGCAGGCACCGCAGCTCGGCGACCCCAACCAAACTCCGAACGAGGCAGTCGACCTGGCGCAGACGCCGGCCGGCCGCACGGTCCGGCGGATCGGGCACGGTGGCGTGTTCGTGCCCGCCGACCCGGACGACACGGGTAAGCCGCACGAAAGCACAGCGACCCTGATGCCACGCACCGAGGCGGCCGTACGCCGTGATCTGCGCGAGCATCGTTTTGACGCCACGACGTCGTTCGACTACCTGCTGCGGCGCCTGGCCGCACGCTATCCGGAGTCGCACCTGCCCGATGGTGAGCAGCTCGACGAGACCCGGGACGCCCTGATGCGACTCGGTGCCGCCATGATCGAGGCACCGGCGGGGCCGCCGGCACCGGGTGCGCCGCCCGTGCCTCCGCGCGACTCCACGATCCCGTCGGTCTACACCTACTGGGGTCAGTTCATCGACCACGACATCACGCTCAACACCAACGGTCCCGACGACGGCTCCGGCCCGGGTGGCGACCAGGCGCTCGGCGACGTGGTGAGCGACCCGTTCCGTACCTTCTCGCCGAAGGTGGTGCGACGCAGCCTGCACAACGGGCGCGTCCCGCTGCTCGACCTCGACAGCCTCTACGGCTCGGGCCCGCGGTTCAAGGGCGAGAAGGACCGCGGCACCACTCGCAGCGAGGCCGCCTACGTGCCCGGCTCGGCCAAGCTGCGGCTCGGCCGGATCAGCACCGCGGCCATCCCCGGGTTCAACCTCGTGGCGCCCGGCGACGACCCGCAGCGCGACCTGCCCCGCAGTGCCGAGCCGGGCAGCGAGCGGATGCCGCTGATCCCGGACAGCCGCAACGACGAGAACCTCGTGGTGGCGCAGTTCCACGTGGCCATGATCCGGTTCCACAACGCCGTCGTGGACTGGGTGGCGGACAAGGAGCCGTGGAACGCCACGACCCAGCGTGAGCTGTTCGACCGCGCGCAGGAGCTCGTCCGGTTCCACTACCAGTGGCTGGTCGTGAACGACTACCTGCGCACCCTTACCAAGCCCGGGGTGCTCGACTCGGTCCTGGCCACCGGGCCGTCGCTGTTCCGGCCCGCGCGTCGCGTGTCGATGCCGCTGGAGTTCGCGGTGGCGGCGTTCCGGTTCGGGCACTCGATGGTGCGTGGCGCCTACGACTTCAACGTCAACTTCACGGGCGGCGGCCCCGGGGGAGTGGCGAGCCTGGACGACCTGTTCCGGTTCACCGGCAACGGCGGGCTGGCGCCCGAGGGCATCGGCCCGTTCCCCGCCCTACCGTCGAACTGGCCCGTCGAGTGGCCCCGGCTGACCGACAAGGGTGACCCCCTGACGTTCCGCATGGCCCGCAAGATCGACCCCTTCCTGGCGGACGGCCTGGGCGACCTGCTGAACGAGGGCAACTCGGCTCCTGTCCCGATCAAGGCGCTGCTGAAGCACCTCGCGCAGCGCAACCTGCTGCGCGGCTACATGCTGGCGATCCCGACGGGGGAGGCCGTGGCAGCCGAGCTTGGGGTGCGTGCGCTCACGCCGGAGCAGCTGCGGCAGAACGCGTCCCCCGAGGTCTCGGCCGCGCTCGACGACCTGGAGGGCACACCGCTGTGGTACTACGTGCTCAAGGAGGCGGAGGTCCAGGGCAACGGCAACTTTCTCGGTGAGGTGGGCAGCCGCATCCTGGTCGAGACGTTCGTGTACCTGCTGCGCCTGGACGACGAGTCCTACCTGCGTCGGCCGGGCCGCGACTGGACTCCGGCGTACGGGGTCCGGTTCGAGGACCGGCGCCTGATCACGACGCTCCCGGACCTCCTGGCGTTCGCGGGCGTCTCCCCGATCGGTCAGGACGACGCCGGTGCACCGGTCTTCCGCCGCACGGGTGACGGCTATGCGGGCCACGACGGGGCGTGACTGGTCTCACCCCCGTCGTCGGGCAGCAGGGCTCAGCACTGGTAAAGTTGTATCGCCGTCTGAACGGCCGCGGATCCAGAGCGCCCCGGTGAACTAGTCCCGGAGCACCGCGCAACGACACTGAAGGAGAGCCATGCCGCTCGACACTGCCACGAAGCAGCAGATCATTTCCGAGTACGGAACCAAGCCGGGCGACTCGGGCTCGCCGGAGGTGCAGATCGCGCTCCTCACGCAGCGCATCAAGGACCTCACCGAGCACCTCAAGGAGCACAAGCACGACCACCACAGCCGTCGTGGCCTGCTGCTCCTCGTGGGCCAGCGCCGTCGTCTCCAGGGTTACCTCAAGGGGATCGACATCGAGCGCTACCGCGCCCTGGTCGACAAGCTCGGCCTGCGCCGCTGACCGTGACGCCTACCAGCCCGGCCCCCGATGCGGGGGCCGGGCTGGTCTGGTGAGATGCTGTAGCAGTACGAAAGCATGACCACGCCACCCGTGACCTCGTCCGGTCCTCGGTAGTGGCTCCCTGAACTCCTTCGCTCCGGCGAACGGCGGTTCGGTGGGCCTCGATCGATGACCGCCAGGCATGGGGGCGTTCCAAGAGAACACACCCAACAGAAGGAGGGCACCCGTGGAGGGTCCCGAGATCCAGTTCGCCGAGGCCGTTATCGACAACGGTCGCTTCGGCACCCGTACCGTCCGGTTCGAGACCGGACGCCTCGCCAAGCAGGCCGCCGGCGCAGTCGCCGCCTACCTCGACGGCGAGACCATGCTGCTGTCGACCACCGCGGCCGGCAAGCACCCCAAGGACCAGTTCGACTTCTTCCCGCTGACGGTGGACGTCGAGGAGCGGATGTACGCCGCGGGCCGTATCCCCGGCTCGTTCTTCCGCCGCGAGGGTCGCCCGTCGACCGACGCGATCCTGACCTGCCGCCTGACCGACCGCCCGCTGCGCCCCCTGTTCGTCAAGGGCCTGCGCAACGAGGTCCAGATCGTCATCACGGTCATGGCGCTGCACCCCGACGACGCATACGACACGCTGGCGATCAACGCCGCGTCGGCGTCGACCCAGATCTCCGGCCTGCCGTTCGACGGCCCGGTCGGCGCGGTCCGCATCGCGCTGGTCGACGGCCAGTGGGTCGCGTTCCCCAAGTACTCCGACAAGGAGCGCGCGGTCTTCGACATGGTCGTGGCCGGCCGTGTTGTCGGTGACGACGTCGCGATCGCCATGATCGAGGCCGAGGCCACCGACAACGCCTGGACCCTCATCAAGAAC
Organism: Promicromonospora sp. Populi; assembly: GCF_041081105.1. Lineage (NCBI taxonomy): Bacteria > Bacillati > Actinomycetota > Actinomycetes > Micrococcales > Promicromonosporaceae > Promicromonospora > Promicromonospora sp. Populi. The sequence continues at coordinate 242,543 of NZ_CP163528.1, forward strand.
GAGGGTGTCGCGGCTCCGAACGAGACGGTCGTCGCCGAGGGCATCGAGGCGGCCAAGCCGTTCATCAAGGCCCTGTGCGACGCGCAGGCGCAGCTCGCCGCGCAGTCCGCCAAGGAGACGCAGGAGTTCCCGCTCTTCCCGGACTACCAGGACGACGCCTTCGCCGCCGTCGAGGCGGCCGTGGCCGCGCCGACGCGCGACGCGCTCACCATCGCGGACAAGCAGCAGCGCGAGAACACGCTCGACGAGCTCAAGGCGAGCGTGCACGACCAGCTCGACGGCCAGTTCGAGGGTCGCGAGAAGGAGCTGTCGGCCGCGTTCCGCTCGCTGCAGAAGAAGCTCGTCCGCCAGCGTGTGCTGACCGACGGCGTCCGCATCGACGGCCGTGGGCTCGCGGACATCCGCACCCTCTCGGCCGAGGTCGAGGTGCTGCCTCGCGTGCACGGCTCGGCGATCTTCGAGCGCGGCGAGACCCAGATCCTGGGCGTCACCACGCTGAACATGCTCCGCATGGAGCAGCAGATCGACTCGCTCGGTCCGGAGACGCGCAAGCGCTACATGCACAACTACAACTTCCCGCCGTACTCGACCGGTGAGACGGGCCGCGTTGGCAGCCCGAAGCGCCGCGAGATCGGCCACGGCGCGCTCGCCGAGCGTGCCCTGGTGCCGGTCCTGCCGAGCCGCGAGGAGTTCCCGTACGCGATCCGCCAGGTGTCCGAGGCTCTCGGCTCCAACGGTTCGACGTCGATGGGCTCCGTCTGCGCCTCGACGCTGTCGCTGCTGAACGCCGGTGTGCCGCTGCGCGCGGCGGTCGCCGGTATCGCGATGGGCCTCGTGTCCGACACCGTGGACGGCGAGACCCGCTACGCCGCGATGACGGACATCCTGGGCGCCGAGGACGCGTTCGGTGACATGGACTTCAAGGTCGCCGGTACCAAGGAGTTCGTCACGGCCATCCAGCTCGACACCAAGCTCGACGGCATCCCCGCCTCGGTGCTGGCTGCGGCGCTGGGCCAGGCCCGCGACGCCCGCCTGACCATCCTCGAGGTGCTCGACGAGGCGATCGACACGCCCGACGAGATGTCCCCGAACGCCCCGCGCGTCATCACGGTGAAGGTCCCCGTCGACAAGATCGGCGAGGTCATCGGGCCGAAGGGCAAGATGATCAACCAGATCCAGGAGGAGACGGGCGCGGACATCTCCATCGAGGACGACGGCACCGTCTACATCGGTGCCACCGACGGCCCTTCGGCCGAGGCCGCCCGCGCGGCGATCAACGCGATCGCCAACCCGCACATCCCCGAGGTGGGAGAGCGGTTCGTCGGAACCGTCGTCAAGACGACGTCGTTCGGCGCCTTCATCTCGCTGTCCCCGGGCAGGGACGGTCTGCTGCACATCAGCCAGATCCGCAAGCTCGTGGGTGGCAAGCGCGTCGAGAACGTCGACGACGTGCTCTCCATCGGCCAGAAGGTCCAGGTCGAGATCGGCGAGATCGACCCGCGCGGCAAGCTCTCGCTGGTCGCCGTGACCGACGAGGACGCGTCTGCCCCGGCCGACGCCGCTGAGCCGGCCGCCGAGGCCACCGCGCCTGCGGACGCCTGACATGACGTGGCACCTGCCGCTCGTCCCGACGGGCGAGCCCGGTGCCGAGCTGACCGCCGGGCAGGACGGTGCGACGATTCGTCGCTCCGTCCTGCCCGGCGGTGTCCGTGTACTCACCGAGCACATGCCGGGCCAGCGCTCGGCGACGGTGGGCGCGTGGATCGGCGTCGGCTCGCGGGACGAGACCGACGGCCACTTCGGCTCGACGCACTTCCTGGAGCACCTGCTCTTCAAGGGGACCGCCCGGCGGTCCGCGATGGACATCGCCGAGGCGTTCGACGCCGTCGGCGGTGAGGCGAACGCCGCCACAGGCAAGGAACACACCTGCTACTACGCGCGGGTGCTGGACTCCGACCTGCCGATGGCGGTCGACGTCATCTCCGACATGGTCACCTCCGCGCGCCTGGACGCCGACGAGCTCGAGACCGAGCGCGGCGTCATCCTCGAAGAGCTCGCGATGAACGACGACGACCCGACCGACGTCGTGCACGAGCAGTTCTCCGCCATGGTCCTGGGCGACCACGCGCTGGGCCGCCCCATCGGCGGCACCCCCGAGACCATCACCGCCGTCCCGCGGGACGCCGTCTGGGACCACTACCGCTGGAACTACCGGCCGGAGACCCTCGTGGTCACGGCCGCGGGCGGGATCGACCACGGCAAGCTCGTGCAGCAGGTGACCCAGGCGCTGTCCGACGGCGGCTGGGACCTCGACGCCGCGATCGCACCGCGCGAGCGCCGGGCCACCACCGAGGACCACGCGGGTGTGCCCGAGGTGGGCACCGAGCGGACCGTCAACCGGCAGGTCGAGCAGGCCAACATCATCGTGGGCTCCACCGGGATCTCGGCGACGGACGACCGGCGCTTCGCGCTGTCCGTGCTGAACGCCGTGCTGGGTGGTGGCATGTCGTCCCGCCTGTTCCAGGAGATCCGCGAGAAGCGGGGCCTGGCGTACTCCACGTACTCGTTCGCGTCCGCCCACGGCGGGCTCGGCACGTTCGGCCTGTACGCGGGCTGCGCGGCGGCCAAGGCGGACCAGGTCACGGCGCTGCTCGTCGAGGAGCTGGAGAAGCTCGCGAACGACGGGATCACCGAGGCCGAGCTCAAGCGGTCCATCGGACAGCTCTCCGGCGGTACCGTGCTCGGGCTGGAGGACTCCGGATCGCGGATGAGCCGGCTCGGCAAGGCCGAGCTCGTGTACGGCGACCTGCTGTCCCTGGCCGAGTCGCTCGAGCGCATCCAGGCGGTCACGTCGGCAGAGGTCCAGACCCTGGCCCAGGACCTGGCCGGCCGCCCCGCTCGGTGATCCGCGTAGGCCCGTTCGAGAACTAGGGTGATTGATCGTGAGTGACATCAAGGTGGCCGTGCTCGGCGCGGCCGGGCGCATGGGCAGGCAGACGTGCGCGGCGGTCGAGGCCGCTGACGGCCTGCAGCTGGTCGCCCGGCTGGACGCCGGCGACAAGGTCTCGGCCGAGACCCTCGCGGGGGCCGACGTCGCCGTCGACTTCACCGTCCCGGCCGTCACCGAGGCCAACATCCATGCGGTGCTGGACGCGGGGGTGCACGCGGTAGTGGGCACCACCGGCTGGGACGACGACGCCCGTGCCCGCGTCACCGCGCACCTCGCGGAGCTGTCCCCCCGAGGCTCCGGCGGCAAGGAGTCGCTGGGTGTGCTCATCGCCCCGAACTTCGGGCTGTCGGCGGTGCTGGCCATGACGTTCGCCGCGAAGGCCGCGCGCTACTTCGAGTCCGCCGAGGTCATCGAGCTGCACCACCCGAACAAGGTGGACGCGCCGTCCGGCACAGCGCAGCACACCGCCGCGGCGATCGCCGCGGCTCGCGCCGAGGCCGGGCTCGGCCGGTCGCCCGACGCCACCGAGGCGGGCTGGGAGGCGCGGGGCGCCGACGTCGACGGCGTGCGGGTGCACGCCGTGCGGCTGCGCGGGCTCGTGGCGCACGAGGAGATCCTCTTCGGCAACGAGGGCGAGCAGCTGATCATCCGGCAGGACTCGTTCGACCGGGCCTCGTTCATGCCCGGTGTGCTGCTCGCGATCCGCTCCGTCGTGTCGCGGCCCGGGCTGACCGTCGGGCTCGAGCACGTGCTGGACCTGTCGTGAGCGAGCCGGGGCCCGACCGCCCGGCCACGCCGTCGCCGTCGTCGACCTGGAAGCCGGCCAAGGGGCTGACGGGCGCCATCGCCGTGACGATGCTGCTCGCGCTGTACGTGTGGCAGATCGCGGGGCGCGGAATCTCGATGATCGGTACGGGCGAGCCGGTGCTGATCGCCATCGGCGCGGGCGTGCTCGTCATCCCGCTGCTGGTCATCGGCCTGATCGCGCGCGAGTACTGGCTGGCGGCGACGGTCCAGTCCATGGCGGACACGCTGTTCGCCGAGGGGAACCTTCCCGTGGACGACCTGCCGCGCTCGCCCGGCGGGCGCATCGACCGGGCGGCCGCTGACGAGGCGTTCGAGCCGTACCGGGTGGCCGTCGAGGCGGCCCCTGAGGACTGGCGCGCCTGGTACCACCTGGCGTTCGGCTACGACGCCTCGGGCGACCGCCGTCGCGCCCGCGAGTCCCTCCGCAAGGCCGCAACCCTCTACCGAACCAGCCCCCGCCCGTAGCCGGGCCCCGAACACACCTTTGAGTCCTAGGTTTCTCCGCTTTGAGGCGCCTCAAAGCGGAGAAACCTAGGACTCAAAGGGGAGTTGTGGCCGGGTCGGCCCGGTCAGTCGGTGAGGCTGGTCCAGCAGTAGAGGCCGTGGCCCGAATCCGCCGCGCGGACGGCTAGCGCGGCGAGCGGTAGCAGCGCGGCCGCGAGATTGCCCGGAGGGATGGCAGGCGCCCCGACGGAGGACCACGCGCGGGCTGCCTCGGCCAGGCGGGTGGGGCCGGCCGAGGCGAGATCGTCGGCGAGCGTCTGGGAGACCGTCACGATCCACGGACCCTCGTCGCCGCCGCTGGAGACGAGCGTCCCGTGCCGGGGGTGCGCGGTGACCTCACCGTAGGGCCTCCCGGACAGCACGCCCGCGAGCCCGCCGAGCATCACGAACGGGTCGACGGACGGCACCGCCACGGCGTCGAACCGCGGCAGGTCGGTGCCCTGGTCGGGCTCGGACGGCCCGCCGGGCGTGTGGAGCGCCGTCGCAGCCACCTCATCGGTAGGTGCGGCGAAGTACTCCGTGCGTATCCCCATGACGCCGATGGTCGCAAGGCCGTGTCACGGGACTGTCACGTGGGCGTGAAACCTGGAGTTTGCCTCGTGGTCCCGCCATTTCGGCGCCGCGGGCCCCGATCGGTGTCAGATCCCGGCGGACCAGCGGTGCTCGATGACCTCGCGGACGCCCGTCGCGAGCGTGCGGCTGCGGCCGTCCTCGCCGAGCCCGCTGGCCTCCAGGAACGCGGCGCGCGCGGCGTCGTCGGCCAGGGCCCAGGTCGTGACGGTGTCGGAGCCGTCCGAGCGGAGGCGGTCGACGGCGGCGGCCAGCAGACGCGACCCGTGCCCCGCGCGCTGCGACTCGGGCAGGACCTCCAGCGACAGCACCTGACCGGGGGAGACGGCGGCGAACCCGACGACGTCGGGCCCGTCGAGCGCGACCAGCACCGCAAAACCGGGACCGGGCGGCGACGTGATCGCGGACGACCAGCGTTCCTGCATGGCCGGGACGTCGAGCGCGTCGATGACACCCTCGCCGAGGACCCCGGTGGAGCGCCAGGAGGCGACCTGCACGGCGGTCACGGCGGACTCGTCACCGACGACGGCGGGACGGACGGACACGTCGGCAGTCTCACTGAACAGGGCCACCCGGCCACCCTAGCTGCCCGCTACAGCGCCACGTACACCGTCTCCTGGTACTCCTCGATGCCCGCCTCGCCGCCCTCGCGGCCCAGGCCGGAGGACTTCACGCCGCCGAACGGCGCGCTCGCGTCGGACACCAGGCCGCGGTTGATGCCGATCATCCCGGCCTCGATGTCGTCCATCGCGCGCTGCGCCCGGGCCAGCGACGTCGTGTACGCGTAGGCGGCCAGGCCGAACGGGGTGCCGTTGGCCAGCTCGTACGCCTCGTCGTCGGACCCGAAGGCCACGATCGGGGCGACCGGACCGAAGATCTCCTCGGTGACGATCCGCGCGTCCCCGCTGATGCCGGTGAGCACCGTGGGCCGGAAGAAGTGGCCCGGGCCGTCGAGCCGGGAGCCGCCGGTGAGGACCTGGGCGCCGTCCGCGACGGCGTCGTCCACCAGGGCGGAGACCTTCTGCACGGCGGCCTCGTTGATGAGCGGGCCCACGTCGGCGCCCGGCCGGGTGCCGGGTGCGGTCACCTTCGCGCCGACGGCTGTGGCGAGCTTCTCGGCGAAGGTGCGCGCCACGGCGTCGTGCACCAGGAACCGGTTGGCCGCCACGCAGGACTGGCCGGAGTTGCGCAGCTTCGCGACCAGCGCGCCCTGGACTGCCGCGTCGAGGTCGGCGTCCTCGAACACGATGAACGGTGCGTTGCCGCCCAGCTCCATCGAGCTGCGCAGCACGTTCTTGGCGGCGTGGGCCAGCAGCACCTGGCCCACGCGGGTGGAGCCGGTGAACGAGACCTTGCGCAGGCGGGGATCCTCGAACAGCGGCTCGGTGACGGGGCCTGCGTGCGTGGTGGGGAGCACGTTGACGATGCCCGTCGGCAGCCCGCGCCGCTCGGCCTCGGAGCGGATGATCTCGGCGAGCAGGAGCGTGGTCAGCGGGGTCAGCTCGGACGGCTTGACCACCACCGTGCACCCGGCGGCCAGCGCCGGGGCGATCTTGCGGGTCGCCATGGCGATGGGAAAGTTCCAGGGCGTGATGAGCAGGGCCGGCCCTACGGCCGGCGACTGACGTACTGCTTGTTGCCGCCCGACGGCGCCGTGCGCACCAGTCCGTCGGCGCGCACCGCCTGCTCGGCGAACCAGCGCAGGAACTCGGCGCCGTAGACGACCTCGGCCCGCGCCTCGGCCAGGGGCTTGCCGGCCTCGGCCGTGATGAGTGCGGCGATGTCGTCGGCGCGGGCGACGAGGCGGTCGAAGACGCCACGCAGCAGCTCGGAGCGTTCCCGCGGCGCCACGGCGCGCCAGGCGGGAGCTGCCGCGTGCGCGGCGTCGAGGGCGCGCACGGCGTCGGCGGGTGTGGCGTCGGAGACGTCGAAGATGGGCTCGGCGGTCGCCGGGTCGGTGACCTCGAACGTGGCGCCGTCCGCGGCAGGGCCCCAGTGCCCGGCGACCAGGAGGCCGGTGGGCAGGTGTGCCACGAGTGCTGGGGAGAGCGTCGTCGCCGTCATAATCCGAGTATCCACAGCCGCGCAAGCCGCTCGGGGGTCTCTCGGGAACCGCGTATCGTCTGGCCCACGCCCGCGAAACGGAGGATCACCATGACCGTGACTGCCGACCTGTACGACGAGCACGGCGAGGCACTGGCCTCGCTCCCGGTCCAGCTGCGCGACTTCGGTGGGGTGCGCGCCTTCTCGGGGCCCGTGCGTACCGTGCGCTGCCACGAGGACAACGCCCTGATCAAGGCGCTGACGCAGACGCCGGGCGAGGGTGCGGTACTCGTGGTGGACGGCGGTGGCTCGCTGCGTACCGCCCTGATGGGCGACCTCATCGCCGCCGCCGCCGTCGAGAACGGCTGGGCCGGCGCGATCATCTACGGGGCGATCCGCGACTCGGTGGCGATCGGCGGGCTGCAGCTCGGCGTGAAGGCGCTGGGCACCAACCCGCGCAAGTCGGCGAAGGCGGGCACGGGCGTGGTGGACGAGCCGGTCGAGATCGGCGGCGTTGTGTTCCGCCCCGGAGCCACGGTGTACGCCGACGAGGACGGTGTGCTGGTCGAGCGATGACCCGCTCGGCGGGTCGGTGGGCACCAAGACCGCTGACCGGGCGGTAAACGGTACGGTAGAGCCATGGTTCTTCCCACTGATCCCGCGCGCCCGTTCGGCGCGGTCCTGACTGCGATGGTCACCCCGATGACGCCCGACGGGGCCGTCGACCTGAAGGCAGCGGTCAAGCTGGCGAAGAAGCTGGTCGACGACGGCAACGACGGCCTCGTCCTGTCCGGCACCACCGGTGAGTCGCCGGTCACGCACACGCCCGAGAAGGAAGAGCTCGTCGCCGCGGTCGTCGAGGCAGTGGGCCACCGCGCCGCCGTCGTGGCCAGCGCCGGCTCGAACGACACCGTGCACGCGATCCGCATGGCCGAGCAGGCCGCGGAGGCCGGTGCGGACGGCCTGCTCGTTGTGTCGCCGTACTACTCGCGGCCCAGCCAGGAGGGCCTGTTCCAGCACTTCACGGCCGTCGCGGACGCGACCGACCTGCCCGTGATGCTGTACGACGTCCCCGGCCGCACCGTGGTGCGCATCGCGCCCGAGACCTACCTGCGTCTGGCCGAGCACCCGCGGATCATCGCGAACAAGGACGCCACGGGCGACGTCTACGCCGCCACCAAGCTGATCCCCGCGACCGGCCTCGCCTGGTACTCCGGCGACGACGGGCTGCTGCTGCCGTTCCTGAGTGTTGGCGGTGCGGGTATTGTGTCTGTGTCGGCCCACCTGGTCGGCGCACACTTCGCGGAGACGGTCCGCCGGTTCGACGCCGGCGACATCGCCGGAGCGATCGAGGTCTTCCGCACCACTACTGGCGTCGTCGACGCGATGAACGGCGCGGGCGCCCAGGCCGTCATGGTCAAGGCGGCGCTCGAGATCCTCGGCGTCACGGACAACCGGTTCCTCCGGCTGCCGAACGTCGCTGCATCGGACGACGAGGTGGTCGCCCTGCGCGCGGTACTGGCCGAGGCCGGTCTGCTGCGCGACGACCAGCCCGCACACCAGCCCGAGGTGAGCGTGCTCGCGGAGGCGAGCACCGCCGTCGGGCTTTGAAACTTTTCTGTTGGAACGAGGCCTTGGAGGCCACGTGAGTCATCCTCACCCTGAACTATCCCTGCCCCCCGCACTGCCTGAAGGCGGACTGCGTGTGGTCGCCCTCGGCGGCCTGGGCGAGGTGGGACGCAACATGGCGGTCCTGGAGCATGCCGGAAAGCTGCTCATCATCGACTGCGGAGTCCTCTTCCCGGAGGACAACCAGCCCGGCGTGGACCTGATCCTGCCGGACTTCGACTACATCAAGGACCGCCTCGACGACATCGAGGCGGTAGTGCTGACGCACGGCCACGAGGACCACATCGGTGCCGTGCCGTATCTGCTGCGGCTCCGCAAGGACATCCCGCTGGTCGGCTCGCGCCTGACGCTCGCCTTCATCGAGGCGAAGCTCAAGGAGCACCGCATCAAGCCCTACACCCTTGAGGTGAAGGAGGGGCAGCGCGAGAAGCTCGGCGTCTTCGACTGCGAGTTCGTCGCGGTCAACCACTCCATCCCGGACGCGCTCGCCGTGGCCGTCACCACCGCCGCAGGCACCCTGCTGCACACCGGTGACTTCAAGATGGACCAGCTGCCGCTCGACGGCCGCATCACCGACCTGCGCGCCTTCGCCCGCCTCGGCGAGAAGGGCGTCGACCTCTTCATGGTCGACTCCACCAACGCCGAGGTGCCGGGCTTCGTGACGCCCGAGGTCGAGATCGGCCCGGTGCTGGACAACGTGTTCGCGCACGCGGACAAGCGGATCATCGTCGCGTCGTTCTCGTCGCACGTGCACCGCGTGCAGCAGGTGCTGCGCGCCGCGCACGCCCACGGCCGGCGCGTCGCCCTCGTGGGCCGCTCCATGGTGCGCAACATGGGCATCGCCGCCGAGCTCGGCTACCTCGACGTGCCGCCGGGCGTGCTGATCGACCTGAGGAAGGCCGACTCGCTGCCCGACGACCAGATCGTCTACATGTCCACCGGCTCCCAGGGCGAGCCGATGGCGGCGCTGTCGCGCATGGCCAACGGCGACCACAAGGTGCAGGTCGAGACCGGCGACACCGTGATCCTGGCCTCGTCCCTCATCCCGGGCAACGAGAACGCCGTGTTCCGCATCATCAACGGCCTCACCCGCCTCGGCGCACGCGTCGTGCACGGCGGCAACGCCAAGGTGCACGTCTCCGGGCACGCCTCGGCCGGCGAGCTCATGTACTGCTACAACATCCTCAAGCCCAAGAACGTCATGCCGGTGCACGGCGAGGTGCGCCACCTCGTCGCCAACGGGGCTCTCGCGGTCCGGACCGGCGTGCCGGCCGACCGCGTGGTGCTCGCCGAGGACGGCGTGGTCGTGGACCTCGTGGACGGCAAGGCCTCAGTGGTCGGCGCCGTGCCCTGCGGGTACGTGTACGTCGACGGCTCGTCGGTCGGCGAGATCACCGACGCCGAGCTCAAGGACCGCGTGGTCCTGGGCCAGGAGGGCTTCGTGTCCGTCTTTGCGGTGATCGACACCGCCACGGGCAAGGTGCTCGCACCGCCGCAGGTGCTGGCCCGCGGTATGGCCGAGGATGCCTCGGTGTTCGACAAGGTGATGCCGGAGGTCACCGCGGCGCTCGAGAGCGCGATCGCGGGCGGGGCCACGGACACGCACCAGCTCCAGCAGATCATGCGCCGCACCATCGGGCGCTACGTGGCGACGCGGCTGCGCCGCAAGCCGATGATCGTCCCGGTCGTCGTCGAGGCGTGACCCGGAGCGCAGCGACCCGAGAGGTCGAGGCGTAGGGACAGCGGGAGAGCATTACTCCCCGGGCGGGGTAACGCTGAGGTAGCACTGCTCCCTCAGCGTTACCCCGCCCGTTGTCATGCCTCGGGAGCGTCCCCAGGAAAGTGCCGTCCGTGTACGAGCCGTGAGAGTCGCGGGGTTCACCCGTGGCTGGTGGTTGCCGGGAATTGCAGGGTGAGTACGGTAGCGGGAACACACCGGAGGCAGTTGATGTCCGATCCGCGCAGTCCCCGCCAGAACGGCGGTTTGCCCTGGGGGAGTCCCGACCCGCAACCAGGCCCTGAGCCGTACCCGGAGCCGCTGGGTAGCCCGGCGCACCCCCAGTCCCCGTACGCCTCGTCGCCCGACGCCGAGCACCCCGCGCGGCCGGAGCGCGCCCACGCGCGCCAGCGCCGCCGTCGGCCCGGTACGCCGCTGCCCGAACCCCCGGCCGGGCTGGGCGTCGGGGTAGTCGTGGCCGCGGGCTGCCTGCTCTTCGTCGAGCTGGCTGAGCTCGCGATCCTGCTCGTCACCGGGACCGAGCGCGAGGCCGGCGGGTTCGGCCTGGGCGCCGGGTTCGACTTCAACGGCGGCATCGCGACCGCGGTGTTCGCGCTCGGGGCCTATCTGGCCACCTGCGCCTGGCTCCACGCCGGCCGCCGGTTCGCCGAGGCGGCGAACCCCAGGGCGCGGTTCGCGCGCGGGCGGGCCTGGATCTGGCTTGGCTGGTGGGTGCCGGTGGTCTCCCTCTGGTTCCCCTACCAGGTGGTCCGGGACATCCGCGACGCGGTGGTGCCCGACGGCGCGCGCCGCGTCAGCCTCAGCCTGTGGTGGCCGTTCTGGCTCCTGGCGAGCTTGCGCCTCTACTCGCTGAGCCCTGGTCCGGGTGAGCTGATCGTCCGCGCTGTCGCGGCGGCGGCGCTGGTCGTCGCGTTCGTCCACTGGATCCGGATCGTCCGGGAGATCACGCGGGCCCAGGAGAAGCTGGCCGGACTCGGCTGATCCCGGCGGGACGCCGCCAGGGGTCAGTGGGTCAGCGAGCCAGGAGCGCGGCGCCCACCGCACCCGCGGCCCGGTCGAACGCCGCCTCCCGCCCGTCGGCGTCGCCGGGCAGGAGGCCTGCGAGCTCGAGCGACACGAGCCCGTGCACCAGACCCCACAGCCCGACGGCGACGTCCAGCACGTGCGCGGCCGGCACGCCGTCGAGCACCCGGGCTACCGCGTCGTGCAGCACCCGGAACGTGGCGCGGTTGACCGCGGACGCCGGGTCGCTGCCGGCGGGCGCCACGCCGCGGTAGAACATGACGCGGTAGAAGTGCGGGTCGGCCAGGGCGAATCTCCGGTAGGCGCCGCTGAGGGCACGCAGGTCCGCCGCCGGTTCGTCGCTCTGCCCGACGGCGGCGAGGTGGTCCGCGAACCGCCGGAAGCCCTCGTCGCTCACCGCCTCGACCAGCGCCTCGCGCGAGCCGAACAGCGCGTAGACCGCGGACGCGCTCGTCCCGGCCTCGGCGGCGACCTTGCGCACGGTGACGGCGGCCTCGCCGTCGGACGAGATGAGCCGGGACGCGACCTCGAAGAGCCGGGTGCGCAGGGCGTCGTCGTGCAGTCTCGGTCGAGCCATGGGGTGAGTCTAAAGCCTTGACGGGAGTTTGCGAACGCTGTTTGATAACAGTGTTACAAAACAACCCCCCAAGGAGGACGTCGTGCTCGAGCTCTCGGACCCGGCCCGCATCACCGCGGGCATAGTGCTGCTGACCATCGTCGGCATCGAGTCGGGCGGGTTCTTCCTGCTCAAGGTCTTCGGTGGCAAGGTCGCGACGACCGACCTGCAGAAGAGCTTCTACCGCGCCGGCCATGCCCACGCGGGCGTGCTGGTGATCCTCGGCCTGCTCTGCGTGCTGCTGGCAGAGGCCACGAGCCTGACCGGGTTCCCGCGCTGGCTCGCCGCCACCGGCGTGCTGTACGCGGCGATCCTCATGCCGGCGGGGTTCTTCTTCTCCGCGATGGGGGAGGGGCGCACCACCCCGAACCGCGCGGTGGTGCTGCTCCCGATCGGCGCGGCGGCCCTGGCCGTGGGCGTGGTGACGCTGGCGATCGGGCTGCTCCTGAGCTGAGCCCGAAGCGGAACCGCAGGCTCAGGTCATACCGATGGAGCCTGAGGACACACCGCGAGGGGTCCTGGGCCGGGCCGTCGGCGGCGGATACGGTTGCGACATCATGGCGACCCGCACGTCGGCCCGGCGAGGTTCCGGGAAGGGATCCGGGCAGGGCGCGAAGAGCGCCAAGCCCAAGGCTGCCGCGTCGAAACGATCGACGCAGCGTCGCGGGGCTGCCCGCCCGGCGAGGCAGGCGGCGTCCGTACCGGGGCGTCCGCCGTGGCCGGTCCGGGCGATCCGCGGCCTGTGGATGGGCATGGCGCACGCCGTCGGCGGCGCCACCCGTGCCGCAGGCCCGCGGACGGCGACCGACCCGACCGGCGGGGGCGCGCCGAACGCGGAACAGCAGGGAGGGCACGAACTGGAACCGGACCACCGGCGCGACGGCGTCGGCTTCGCACTGCTCGCCGTGGCGGTCATCGTCGCCGCACGCGAGTGGTGGGGCATCGACGGCGCCTTCGGCGACGGTGTGCACGCCGTGGTCGCGGGCACGTTCGGCATCGCGGGAGTCGCGCTGCCGGTGCTGCTGATCTGGCTCGCCTTCCGCGTCATGCGCCATCCCGAGCGGGCCCAGCAGAACGGCCGGGTGGCCATCGGGCTCAGCTTCCTGGTGGTCGCCACCTGCTCGCTGGTGCACATCAGCGCCGACCTGCCCTCGCCGGCCAACGGCTTCACCCCCGTGCAGAACGCCGGTGGCGTGATCGGGTTCCTCTTCGCGACCCCGGTGGTCACCGGCCTGACGCAGTGGTTCGCGATCCCGCTGTACGTCCTGGCGGCGTTCTTCGGCATCCTGATCGTCACGGCGACGCCGGTGCACCGGATCCCCGCGCGGCTGCGCGGCCTGTACGACCGGCTGACCGGCAACCACCGCGCGGCCGACGCCGTAGGCGAGGACGGGCTCGCCCTGGCCGACGGCGTCTCGGCGCACGACGGAACCTCCGGGCCGGCCAAGCGCAAGCGCCGGACCAAGCAGGAGATCGCCGCCGAGAAGGAGCGCCTGGCCGGGTTCGTGGGCGACGAGGCCTTCGAGAAGGCCGCCGAGATCGAGGCCGCCGAGCGTGCCGCCAAGGCCGGCAAGCTCACCACGCAACGCATCCCGACCAACGAGTCCGCCGGCAAGGTCACGGGCGCCCCCGCCATCGGCCCCGGGGTCCTCGGACCCGACGGCGAGCGGGCGACGTCGGGCACCAAGGCTGACGGGCCCAGGCCGCCGAAGGCGGGCGAACCCATGCCGCGGGGTGTGCAGCCCATGCTGGAAGGCGACACCGTCTACCTGCTGCCTGACGAGGACCTGCTGGTCGCTGGGCCGCCGCACAAGGCGCGGTCCGCCGCGAACGACCGGGTGGTCGAGTCGCTGACCGGCGTGTTCGAGCAGTTCGGCGTCGACGCCAAGGTCACCGGCTTCAGCCGTGGCCCGACGGTGACCCGGTACGAGGTCGAGGTGGGCGCCAAGACCAAGGTCGAGCGGATCACGTCGCTGTCCAACAACATCGCCTATGCGGTGGCGAGCGCCGACGTGCGGATCCTGTCGCCCATCCCGGGCAAGTCCGCGATCGGCATCGAGATCCCCAACTCGGACCGCGAGACCGTCGTGCTGGGCGACGTGCTGCGCTCGGGCGCCGCGCGGCGCACCGAGCACGCCATGGTGATGGGCGTCGGCAAGGACGTCGAGGGCGGCTACGTCGTCGCGAACCTCGCGAAGATGCCACACATCCTCGTGGCCGGTGCCACCGGCGCCGGAAAGTCGAGCTTCATCAACTCGATGATCACCTCGATCCTGATGCGGTCCACACCCGAGCAGGTGCGCCTCATCCTGGTTGACCCCAAGCGGGTCGAGCTCACCGTCTACGAGGGCATACCGCACCTCATCACGCCCATCATCACCAGCCCCAAGAAGGCCGCGGAGGCCCTCGACTGGGTGGTGCGCGAGATGGACGCGCGGTACGACGACCTGGCGCTGTTCGGCTACAAGCACATCGACGACTTCAACGCCGCCGTCCGGGCCGGCAAGGTCAAGCCGCTGCCCGGTTCCGACCGCAAGATCGCGCCCTACCCGTACCTGCTCGTGGTCGTCGACGAGCTCGCGGACCTCATGATGGTCGCCCCGCGCGACGTCGAGGCCTCGATCCAGCGCATCACCCAGCTCGCGCGCGCCGCAGGCATCCACCTGGTGCTGGCCACGCAGCGACCGTCGGTCGACGTCGTGACCGGCCTGATCAAGGCGAACGTGCCGTCCCGGCTCGCCTTCGCGACGTCGTCCGTGACCGACTCGCGCGTGGTGCTCGACCAGCCGGGCGCCGAGAAGCTCATCGGCCAGGGCGACGCGCTGTTCCTGCCCATGGGTGCGGCCAAGCCGATCCGGGTGCAGGGTGCCTGGGTCACCGAGTCTGAGGTGCACCAGGTCGTCGAGCACGTCAAGAGCCAGCTCAAGCCCGTGTACCGCGAGGACGTCGCCGCGCCCGCCGCGGCCAAGAAGCAGGTCGACGAGGACATCGGCGACGACCTCGACCTGCTGCTGCAGGCCACCGAGCTTGTGGTCACCACCCAGTTCGGCTCCACCTCCATGCTGCAGCGCAAGCTCCGCGTGGGCTTCGCAAAGGCGGGGCGGCTCATGGACCTGCTGGAGTCGCGGGAGATCGTGGGGCCCTCAGAGGGCTCCAAGGCACGCGACGTGCTGGTCCTCGCCGACGAGCTGCCTTCGGCGCTCGCGCTGATCCGCGGGGAGCAGCCGGCGCAGGGTGTCTTCGACCAGGTGACGCCCGACGACGACGGCGACGGCGCCCGCTACGCCGAGGACGACCAGTACGCCGAGGGGACGGACGGCCACATGCCGCCCGTCGCCACGGACTACCACGACGACGCCGAAGCGGTGCGCTGACCGCTCTCGTCAGCCCTCGACCATGCCCGCGGCGATAGATACCGCTAGCGGGCGGGGGGCGAGCCGGGACGCCAGCGACAGCAGCCGGTTGCGCAGGCCGGAGATCACGTACGCCGGCGTGCGGGCGCCGTCCAGGGCGCGGAACGCCGTGGCGACCACCTGAGCGGGGGTCTCCTTCGGCCCGAAGGCCTCGCCGTCGGTGCCTGCCACGTCGAAGAACTCGGTCCGGGTGGGCCCCGGGCACAGGGCCGTGACCCGCAGGCTGGTGCCGCGCAGCTCGTAGGCGAGCGCCTCGGTGAAGTTGAGCACGAACGTCTTGGTCGCCCCGTACACGGCCATGCCCGGGGTGGGCTGGAACGCGCTCGTGCTGGCGACGTTCACGAGGAACCCGCGGCCCGAGCCGGTCAGCTGCGGCAGGAGCGCGTGCGTGAGCTCCACCAGCACTGCCACGTTGAGGCGCACCTCGTCCGCGATCCGTGCCGGGTCGGCGTCGAGCAGCGGCCCGTGGGTCGCGAACCCGGCGTTGTTGACGAGCGAGTCCACGGTGATGTTCCGCTCGTCCAGGAAGGTGCGCAGGCGGCCGACGGCGTCGGCGTCGGTCAGGTCCAGGGCGAGCGGGTGTGCGGTCACGCCGTACTCGGCGGCCAGGGCGTCCGCGAGCTCGGTGAGGCGGTCGATCCGGCGTGCGACGAGCACGAGGTCCGAGCCGCGTGCGGCCAGCGTACGAGCGAAGGCGGTGCCGATGCCGGAGCTGGCACCGGTCACGACAGTAGTGGTGCCGGTGAGGTCCAGAGCCATGATCTCTCCTGATGTAGTCGGTGACAACATAGTGCGCTCTGCACGGGATGTTGTCAACGCCAACATTGAGCTAGACTCGCGGCATGACGCCGTCGGACTACCACCGCCAGAACCTGCGCGGCACGCTCCTGGAGCTGGCCGAGCAGACGGTCCGCACCGCGGGCGTCGAGGCGCTGTCGCTGCGGCAGCTCGCTCGGGACGCGGGTGTGAGCCACGCCGCGCCCGCACGGCACTTCCGCGACCGCCGGGCGCTGCTGGACGCGCTGGCGCTCGCCGGGTTCGAGCGGCTGGACGCGTCGATCGACGCCGCCGCGGCAGGGGAGGGGCCCTTCACCGTGCGGTTCCGGGGCGCGGCGCACGCTTACGTCGGCTTCGCCGTCGAGAACACCGAGCTGCTCGGGCTGATGTTCACGATCAAGCACGAGGAGGGCGCGAGCGCCGAGCTCGTCGAGACGGCCCGGCGCGCGATCGACACGACAGTCGCCCTGCTTGCCCGCGGGCAGGCCGAGGGAGAGGTGGCTCCCGGCGATCCCGAACGCCTCGCGCAGGTGGTGTTCGCGACCGTCCAGGGCGTCGCGATGCTCGTGACGGGCGGGCTCCTCGACGGGACGACGGCGACCGAGCTGACCGACTCCGCGGTGGACGTGCTGCTGCGGGCCCTGCCGGTGCCTTCAGATGAGGGCGCGCGAGCGGTCTTGGCCGACGGCTAGCCCGGGGTGGGGCTTTCCGAGGCGGGCGGTTCGGAGCCCCGTGGGATCACCCGTGGCGGCTCGCCCGTGGGACGGGGCGGCTCGAGCTGCTCCTCCGCAGCGTCGCCTGCGGCATCCTTTGCGATCTGGAGCCGCTCCTCGAGCTCGGCGACGGTGAGCGTGCCCTGGTCCGGGTGTGCGAGCGCCTCACGCGTGCTGCGGAGCCGGTGCGCGGCGGCCAGGTCCACGGTCGTCGCCGCCCAGCGCACGCCTGTGACCCGGGCGGGCGCCCCCGGCGGCTGCTTGATGTCCGCGACCAGCAGCAGCCCGACGGCGGACGCCAGGACGCAGCACTCGGGGCCCTGGTTGGAGAGCAGGTTGCCCAGGCCGTAGGCCGTCCACATCCCGTCGTTCCCGGGGCCGCCGCTCAGGCGCACGAGCTTCTGCGGCACGTGGGCGTGGTGCCCGATCACGAGGTCCACCTGGCCGGACTGGGCCAGGGCGTGCGCCGTCTCCTGCTGGTGCTCGGTCGGCTCGGTGACGTACTCGACGCCGTCGTGCAGGCTCACCACTACGAGGTCCGCGCCCGCGGCCCGTGCCGCCTTCGCCTGCTGGACGATCCGCTGCGCGTCGATGAGGTCCACCGACCAGTCGCCACGGGGCGCGGTGAGCCCGTTCAGCCCGTAGGTCGCTGACAGGTGGGCGATCGTGATGGTGCGGTCGCTCCGGTGCAGCTCGTAGTACTGGGCGCCGAGTGACTCCTGCTCGTCGCGCGCGGTCCCGACGTGGCCCATCTTGGCCTCGTCGAGCGCCCCGAGCGTGGCGGCCAACCCGTCGTACCCGGCGTCGACCGAGTGGTTCGACGCCGTCGAGCAGCCGTCCCAGCCCTGCTCACCCAGGTCCCGGACCAGCTCCGCGGGTGCGCGGAACATGGGGTAGCCCGTCGGCTCCGTGCCCGGCGGCGCGATCGGCACCTCCAGGTGGCACAGGGCCAGGTCCGCCCCGTCGACCCAGGGATCGATGCCGGCCAGCAGGGGTGAGTAGTCGATGCCGGACGGTCCGGTGGCGGACTCGGTTACCGAGACGTGGGGCAGGACGTCGCCCGCGGCCACGAGGGTGAGCTCGATGTCCTGCGGCGGCGGTGGCGGGGGTGGCGTCGTCGGCCCGGAGGGTGGGGCGCTGGAGGGGCTTTCCTGGGCGGTCGTGGGCGTACAGCCGGCAGCGACGAGGAAGACGCAGGCCAGTGCCGCCGACGCGAGGAGCGGCCGGACGCGGACGGGGGTCACCTGGGGATGTTATGGCAGGGCGGCGGCCGGAGCGAGTAATAGCCCCGTGCGCCGTCGGCGGCCCGGTTGCCGGTCCGGGTGCGGGCGAACCGCGGCTAGGCTTGAGCCATGGCCACCGATGCACCGTCACCGTGGAACATCGCGAACGTCGTGACGATGATCCGGATCGTCATGGTCCCGTTCTTCGCCTGGGCGCTGCTCGCCGAGGGCGGGGACGACGTCACGTGGCGCCTCGTGGCCACGGCGATCTTTGTGGTCGCGGCGGTGTCCGACCGGGTGGACGGCTACCTCGCCCGGTCGCGCGGTCTTGTGACCGACCTGGGCAAGCTGCTCGACCCGATCGCGGACAAGCTGCTCGTCGGCGCGGCCCTGATCCTGCTCTGGATCCCGCTCGGCGAGCTGCCGTGGTGGATCCCGGTGGTGATCCTCGTGCGCGAGCTCGGCATCACCTTCATGCGGATGGCCATGCTCAAGTACGAGGTGATGCCCGCCTCCCGGGGCGGAAAGCTCAAGACGGTGCTGCAGCTGGTCGCGATCTCGATGTTCCTGCTGCCGCGCGACGGCTTCGAGTGGTTCACGGTCCTCGCCTGGATCGTGCTGCTGGCCGCGTTCGTCCTGACGGTCGTCACGGGCCTTGAATACGTGTACCAGGGCTGGAAGATCCGCCGGGACGCACGGGCCAAGGCGCCGAACGTATGACCGCTTCGCGCCTGCTGGCCGCTGCGGCCGCGCGCGGGTGGACCGTCGGGGTGGCCGAGTCGCTCACGGGCGGGCTGGTGACAGCGTCGCTCGTCACTGTGCCCGGAGCCTCGAGGGTGCTGCGCGGCGGCATCGTCGCCTACGCCACGGACCTGAAGGCGTCTCTGCTCGGTGTCGACGCCGACCTGCTCGCCGAGCGCGGGGCCGTCGACGAGGCCGTGGCCGCCCAGATGGCGGCCGGCGTGCGTCAGGCGACGGGGTCTGACGTGGGCCTCGCGACGACGGGGGTCGCCGGCCCGGATCCCCAGGACGGCCAGGCGCCGGGTGTGGTCTTCGTCGCAGTGAGCACCCCCGTGGCGTCCGAGGTGCACCGGCTCGAGCTCGACGGCGACCGGTCCCAGGTGATCGGCGACGCCGCCCGTGGAGTGCTGGAGCTCGCCTTGCTCCTCGTCAGCGAGGCACCGGGTGAAAATCACGACGCACCCCCGGCAGATTTTCGATAAGTTACAGACAAGTGAAAGTTCTTGGCCTAATCTTGCACAGGGCTTGACGCGGACGTGCTTCGGGAACAAGGCTCGTATCAACGACGTTGGTCCCGGTGTGATCATGAATAAGCCGACCACCCGGAGCCGGCGTAAGAACACTCCGAGCGCGGGGTACGGTAGATCGACCTCCGGACTCGGAGCACGCACCACACGCAAGGCACGTCCGGTCCAGGCAGGGCAGGGCGTTAGTCCAGGGACAGGCACTGAGAGGGGGCGCGAGATGGTCGTACTACGGCGAGAAATCGGAGACGTGCTGCGTGACACGCGGCAGCGTCAGGGGCGCACCCTGCGCGAGGTTTCGTCGGCGGCGCGAGTGTCGCTGGGTTACCTCAGTGAGGTCGAGCGAGGGCAGAAGGAGGCGTCGTCCGAGCTTCTTGGCTCCATCTGCGAAGCGCTCGACGTGCCACTGTCCTTGGTGCTGCGTGAGGTGAGCGACCGCGTAGCGGTGGCCGAAGGATTCCAGATTCCCGACACGATCCCCGCGGACTTCGTCGCTGGGCTGCTGGCCAGGGGAGGCGACCGGACCGCAGCGCGGCGCGAGGTCGCACAGTCAAACCTGGCGCCGGTCGGCTGAGCCGGCCAGCGCGCGGTAGGGCTGCAACGAGGGCGGGACACCACCAGGTGTCCCGCCCTCGCTCATGCCCGCCGCAGCGCTACGTCTGGTCCGGGGCCTGGCAGGTCGGGCACCAGAACACCGGGCGCTCGTAGGGCTTCTCGTTCGCCGAGCCGACGCTGATCGGCGTGCCGCACCGGTGGCACGGGCGCCCGGCCCGGCCGTGCACGTACATCTCGACGCTGCCCAGGCCGCGGGCGCGTCCCACGGCCACGCTGCGCTCCATGAGCCGTCGGGCCGTGCGGAGCAGGTCGTCGCGCTCGTCCTCGCCCAGCGCCCCTGCCGCTGTCCATGGCCACAGCCGCCGCGCGAACAGCGACTCGGCCATCCAGATGGTGCCGATGCCCGCTACGGTGCGCTGGTCCAGGAGGGCGGCGCACAGGGGCCGGTCCGGTTCGCGGACGAGGCGCGCCGCGCCGTCGGGCAGGCCCGTGGTGGGGAACTCGTCGCCGAGCACGTCCGGGCCCAGCCCGCTGAGGATGCGGTGCTCGTCGTGGGTGCGCAGCAGGTCGAGCATCCCGAGGTGCCATCCGGTGGCGGTCCAGGCGTCCGTGGCGAGTACCGCCCGGATGGCGGGGTGCCGGGCCGAGGCGTCGCGGGAGCCCGTGCGATTCACCTTCCAGAGCCCCTCCATGCGCAGGTGGGTGTGCAGCGTGCGGCCGTCGTCGAACCGGGTGAGCAGGTGCTTGCCGTAGGCGCTGGTCTCCAGCGCGGTGGCTCCCGTGAGGTTCGCGGACCCGGCACTGGGCCAGCGCAGCTCTGCGCGGATGAGCGGCAGGCCGCGCAGCGCGGCGGTGAGGCGTTCGGCGGTGAGGCGCAGTACATCGCCTTCGGGCACGGATGCTCCCCTCGTCGTGGGGCTTCAGCGTAGTGGCCGCCCCACCGGGTCAGGCTGCGCATCCGGCATATCACCCCTCCGGCGGGAGCGTCCGCCGTCGACCCGGTGCTCGACCCGATCAGCTGGTACGCCTTTGTGCCCGGCGGCGGTGAGATGATCCTGGCCGGCGGCGTGGTCCTGGCGCTCGAACAACGGAGTCCGGGGCTGTCTGGCATGCCGTCGAGCCGGGTCTTGTGGTCAGCGGATCGAGATCCGCAAGCCTCGCGGTGTGATCGCGAAGCCCGCGGTCACGAGCGCCCGCGCGGCCGGATGGTGCCGCGCGGCGTCGAGCGCGGGGACACCGTCGACACGCTGGACCACCAGCCGCCCGAGCCGTTCCTCGCGCACCACGCGAGCCAGTGCCGCGGCCGCGGCCGCGAGCCGCGCGGGGCTCCGGGTGAACGACAGCACGGTGCGCCCGCCCCGCTCCACGAACAGGGTGAGGTCGCCGTGCGTGAGCACCACTACCGCCCCGGCCTTGCGGCCAGGCCGGTGGGCTGTGGTGGTCCTGCTGCCGGGCACCTCGTCCGACGCCGGCCCGGTGTCCCGAGCGGGTTCCGGGCCGTGCTCCGGACCTGCCGGCCAGGCGAGCGCCGCACCGTAGGGGTTGGCGGGGTCCATCGCGGCGAGCACGACGGTGCCGGTCGTGCTGGTCGTACCGCTCGCGCCGGTGCTGGTCGCCACGGCCGCCGTCCGCTCCGCCACGTCCAGCTCGGCCTCGACCGTGCGCGAGCGGTCCTGCGCGTCGACGCGCAGCCGGTCGACGGCGCCGGGCAGCGCGAACTGCGACCCGCCCAGGTGCTCCACGAAGTAGCCTCGGCGCACCGCCCCGCGCTCCTCCAGGCCCGACAGCACGCGATACACGTCGCGATAGCCTGCGCCGACCCCCTCGGCCGCCGCGCCGGACCGGGTGAGCACCCCGTGTCGTTCCAGCAGCACCTGGGTCAGGGCGTGCGCGCGCAGGGTCGGGTCGGCCTCGCGAACCGGGAGGGCCGCCCAGCGGCCGCCCCCGCCGGCGGCTGACACGTTCGCCCGGAGGGCCGAGGCGGGGCGCCCCGGCGAGAGGGCGAATCGGGAGCGGCGCACGGGCCGGGCCCGCGCGGCGGTGCGCGGCGCGCGGTGGGCTCCTGAACCGCTGACCCGCTCCCGGAGCGCGCCCAGCCCGTCGTTGGTGACCTGCCCGGCCCAGACGAGGTCCCACAGCGCCTCGAGGACGGCCTCCGGCTCGGCCCCGGTGAGCTCGCTCAGCCGGGTCAGGAAGAAGCCGCCGGAACCGGTCAGCAGGTCCAGCACCGCGCGGTGCAGGTCGGAGTCGAGCAGGCTCTCCTCCTCGATCGGTTCGAGCGCGGGGAGTGTGAGCGGGGCGCCGTCGGCCAGGTGGAGCGAGACCAGGCCGTCCCCGCCGCCGGAGCCAGGCAGGCGGGCGTGCCCGGACCACAGCACCTCGCCCGCGACCGTCAGCTCGTCGAGCAGCACGGGGGAGTAGTCGACCACGCGCGAGGGCAGCACCAGGGTCTCCAGGGCCGACGCCGGGACCGCCGCGCCCGCCAGCTGCTCGATCGCCTGGACCAGGCCGTCGGCGCCGCGCAGCAGCCCGGTGGAGACGTTCTGCCAGCGGGGCAGGAAGGTGCCGAGCGCCTCCTGCTCCACGGGCTCCACCTCGGCCCGCAGGACGGCCAGCGACCGCCGGCGCAACAGGCGGAGCACCCCGGGGTCGCACCACTCGTCGCCGGTGCCGCCGAGCGAACCGGGGCGCAGGCTCCCGCGGGCGAGCACGCCGTTCCCCTCCAGCCTGGCCAGCCCGTGCGCGACGACCGCCACACCGAGCCCGAACCGGTGCGCGACCGCCGGGGCCCCGAACGGCCCATGCGTCCGGGCATGGCGCCGCAGGAGGTCACCGAGCGGGTCGGGCACGGGCTCGGTGAACGTCTCCGGGATGCCCACCGGGAGCGCCACACCGAGCGCGTCGCGCAGTCGGCCGGCGTCCTCAGCGATCGCCCACTGCTCCGCGCCGGCAAACCGGACGCGGATGACCCGGCGGCTTGCCTCCAGCTCGTCGAGCCAGCGGGCTACCGCGTGGCGTGCCTCCTCGCGGGTGCGTGCCTCCAGAGCGTCGAGCGGGTGGGGCCCCGTGCGCCGGAGCAGGTCCCACAGGCCCTCGGCGTCGCGGGCCTGCCGGTCGGGTGCGAGCCCTGCGAGCTCGGCCTCGGTCTGCTCCACGGCGCCCGGGTCCAGGAGGTCAGCCAGGTCGGCGGTGCCCTGCTCGCCGAGCAGCTCGGCGAGCAGCTCCGGGTCGAGCGACAGGGCGGCCGCCCGGCGCTCGGCGAGCGGCGCGTCGCCGTCGTACAGGAACTGGGCCGTGTAGCCGAACAGGAGCGACTGGGCGAACGGCGAGGGGGTCGGCGTCGTGACCTCGACGACGCGGACGCCGCCCGCGCCGATCTCGCGCATGAGGTCGGCCAGCGCGGCGACGTCGAAGTCGTCCTGCAGGCACTCGCGGGCCGCCTCCAGGACTATCGGGAAGTCCGGGAACTGGCTGGCGACCTCCAGCAGCTGGGCGGACCGCTGCCGCTGCTGCCAGAGCGGCTGCCGCTTGTCCGGTCGGCGCCGGGGCAGCAGCAGGGCGCGGGCGGCGGCCTCGCGGAACCGCGCGGCGAACATCACCGACGACCCGAGCTCGTCGCGCACGGCACCCAGCACCTCGTCCGGGTCCAGGAGCAGGTCCTCGAGGGTGACCCGGCCCGGCGTGTGCTGCACCTGCGTGCCGCCGTAGGCATCCTCGTCGTCCAGGTGGATCGCTGAGCCGACGTCCCCTGCCGGGGCGACGTCCCCCGCCGGGGCGATGTCCCCAACCGTGCGCAGGTCCCAGGGGTCGCCCTCCCAGCCGCCGCCGGAGTCGGGCAGGCGCAGCACGATCCCGTCGTCCGAGTGCATGGCGGCCACGTCGAGGCCGAACCGGGCCCGCAGCCGGGCGGCGATCACGAGGGCCCAGGGCGCGTGCACGCGCGCGCCGAGCGGCGAGTGGATCACCACGCGCCAGTCGCCGAGCTCGTCCCGGAACCGTTCGATCACCACTGTCCGGTCGTCGGGCACACGTCCGGTGCCCAGGCGCTGTTCCGTGAGGTAGGCGGCGAGGTTGTCCGCCGCCCAGTCGTCGAGCCCGGCCTCGCGCAGGTGCTTGCGCCCGGCCACGGGGTCGGCAGCCAGTGCGGCGTCGGCCTCTCGCACGAACGCGCCCACCGCGCGGCCGAGCTCGGCCGGGCGGCCCGGTGCGTCGCCCTTCCAGAACGGCAGGCGGCCGGGCAGGCCGGGGGCCGGGGTCACCAGCACGCGGTCGGTGGTGATCTCCTGGATGCGCCAGGTACTCGACCCGAGTGTGAACGTGTCGCCCACCCGGGACTCGTAGACCATCTCCTCGTCCAGCTCGCCGACCCGCTTGCCGCCTCGGTTGCGCCGCCCACCGCTGGTCACGCTGTCGGTGAGCGCGTCGCCGGGCCCGGGGGTGGACCCGCCGTCGGGCCCGCCCCCGGCGGGCGGCTCTGTGGCGAGGAAGACGCCGTAGGCGCCCTTGTCCGGGATGGTGCCGCCGCTCGTGGCGGCCAGGCGCAGCGCTCCCGGCCTGCCGCGCAGCATGCCCGTGGCCCGGTCCCAGGTGATGCGGGCGCGCAGCTCTGCGAAGTCCTCGCTGGGGTAGCGGCCCGCGAGCATGTCCAGCACCGCACGCCAGGTCGCGTCGCCGAGGTGCGCGAACGGCGCCGCGCGGCGGACGAGGGCGAGCAGGTCGTCCTCGGCCCAGTCGTCGACGGCGAGAGCCGCGACCACCTGCTGGGCGAGGACGTCGAGCGGGTTGGCGGGGACATGCATGTGCTCGATCTCGCCGGCGCGCATGCGCTGCGCGATGACCGTCGCGGGCACGAGGTCGCCCCGGAACATCGGGAAGACCACCCCCTTGGACACCGCACCCACCTGGTGGCCGGCCCGGCCGATGCGCTGCAGCCCGCTCGCCACCGATGGCGGCGCGCCGACCTGCACCACGAGGTCGACCGCGCCCATGTCGATGCCGAGCTCCAGGGACGACGTCGCGACCACGGCGGGCAGCCGGCCCTCCTTGAGCTCCGTCTCCGTGCGCGTGCGCTCCGCACGGCTCATCGACCCGTGGTGGGCGCGGGCCAGGATGGTCTCGGGCGGGCCTGCCTGGCCCGGTACCGCCTCGGGCAGACCACGCTGCCCGGGCACGGGCCGGGGGATGCCCGAGGCGGTACCCGACTGGCCGGGCACCAGGGCGGCCCAGGTGCTTGCCGGGTCGGCGACGTCCAGCCCCTGACGCTGCGCCCACACCTCGTTCATGCGGGCGGTCAGCCGCTCGGCGCCGCGCCGGTTGTTGGTGAAGACGATGGTCGAGGTGTGGTCGGCCACGAGGTCGACCACCCGCTCCTCGACGTGCGGCCAGACCGAGGCCCGGCGCAGCGGGCGGGTCGCCTCGCCCGAGAGGTCGATCTCGTCGTCGCCGGTGCCCGTGCTCGTGGCGGCGCCCGGTGCGGCGTCGGACGGGCCGGTGGCAGGCGCGCTGTCGAGGTCCGCGAGGTCCGGGACGGGCACGACGACGTCGATCGCCCACTCCTTGGTGGACGGCGGCTGGACGACGACTACCTCGCGCGCCGAGCTGTCGTCCCGGCCGCCGCCGAGGAACCTGGCGACGGCCTCGACCGGGCGCACGGTGGCGGACAGGCCGATGCGCTGCGCAGGTCGGTCGAGCAGGGCGTCGAGCCGTTCCAGGCTGAGCGCGAGGTGTGCGCCGCGCTTGGTGCCGGCGACGGCGTGGATCTCGTCGAGCACCACTGTCTCGACGCCGGCGAGCCCGGCGCGGGCCGACGAGGTGAGGATGAGGAACAGGGACTCCGGCGTCGTGACGAGGATGTCCGGCGGGCGCGTGGCGAAGGTGCGCCGCTCGCCCGCGGGAGTGTCGCCCGTCCGCATGCCCACGGTCACGTCCGGAACCTCGATGCCGTCCCGGGCCGCGGCCTGGCGGATGCCGGTCAGCGGGGAGCGCAGGTTGCGCTGGACGTCGGCGGCCAGCGCCTTGAGCGGCGACACGTACAGCACGCGGCAGCGGCGGGCCCGCTCCTCGGGCGGGGGAGCGGCCATGATCCGGTCGATCGACCAGAGGAACGCCGCGAGCGTCTTGCCCGACCCGGTCGGCGCGACCACGAGCGCGTGCTGGTCACGGGCGACGGCGTCCCACGCCCCGGCCTGAGCGGCGGTGGGCTGTGCGAACGCGCCGGTGAACCAGGTGCGGGTGGCGGCTCCGAACCGGGAGAGCGGGTCGTCGGGCGTGGACATGGACCCATTCTGGCCCCGACCACTGACACGGGGCAGGGTTGCCGGAGCACGCCTGCGGAGACGTAGGGTTGACGGGTGCGCGAACGGGATTTCTGGCAGCTGATCGACGAGGTCTTCGGTCCTGGGTACGGTCGCGCCCTCGCACGCGAACAGGTGCTGCCCGCGCTCGACGGCCGCACCCCGGCGGTCGCGCTGGACGACGGCGACGAGCCGCGCGACGTGTGGCACGCGCTGTGCGACGCGCTGGACGTGCCCGACGCCGACCGCTGGGGCAAGGACAAGCACCGGCAGGCACCGCCGCCGCGGCGCTGAACGCCGTGCTCTGACCGCCGCGGGACCGTGCTGCTGAGACCGGCGAGATGTCCAGCGACACGCCGATGTGTCCTGCCTTGCCTCGAACACGCGTTCGGCTAGACTTCGACCACAGGCACGGATTTCGGAACGTCGTCCACAGGCGGCGGCCGGAGCAGGCGTCCGTGTCAGTGGCTCCGCGTACGGTCGGCACGACGTACTGAGCCATCCATATCGGCGCACCCAGCGCCCCGAAGACGAAGGTGTTGCACATGCCCGCACCAGCAGACCGCGAAAAGGCTCTTGAAGCGGCCCTCGCTCAGATCGACCGTAGCTTTGGCAAGGGATCGGTCATGCGCCTCGGTGACGAGATCCGCGCACCCATCGAGGTCATCCCGACCGGTTCGATCGCCCTGGACGTGGCGCTCGGTATCGGTGGCCTGCCCCGTGGTCGGGTCGTCGAGATATACGGCCCGGAGTCCTCGGGCAAGACCACGCTCGCCCTGCACGCCGTGGCGAGCGCGCAGCGCAAGGGTGGCATCGCGGCGTTCATCGACGCCGAGCACGCGCTGGACCCGGACTACGCCAAGAAGCTCGGCGTCGACACCGACGCCCTCCTGGTCTCGCAGCCGGACACCGGCGAGCAGGCGCTGGAGATCATGGACATGCTGATCCGCTCCGGCGCGCTCGACATCATCGTGATCGACTCCGTCGCCGCCCTGACGCCCAAGGCCGAGATCGAGGGCGAGATGGGTGACAGCCACGTGGGTCTGCAGGCCCGCCTCATGTCGCAGGCCCTGCGCAAGATCACGGGCGCGCTCAGCTCGTCCGGGACCACCGCCATCTTCATCAACCAGCTGCGCGAGAAGATCGGCGTGTTCTTCGGCTCGCCCGAGACCACCACCGGTGGCAAGGCGCTGAAGTTCTACGCGTCGGTCCGGCTCGACATCCGCCGGATCGAGACCCTCAAGGAGGGCACGGACGCAGTCGGTAACCGCACCCGGGTGAAGGTCGTCAAGAACAAGATGGCCCCGCCGTTCAAGCAGGCCGAGTTCGACATCCTGTACGGCGTGGGCATCTCCCGTGAGGGCGGCCTGATCGACATGGGTGTGGAGCACGGCTTCGTGCGCAAGTCCGGCTCGTGGTTCACCTACGAGGGCGACCAGCTCGGCCAGGGCAAGGAGAACGCGCGGGCCTTCCTGCGGGACAACCCCGACCTCGCCAACGACATCGAGAAGCGCGTCAAGGAGAAGCTGGGCGTGGGGCCGAAGGTCGACGCCCCGGCGGCCGACGCAGCGGAGTCCGCTGCTGCTCCCGCCACCGAGACGGCGCCGCTCGCAGGCACCGTCGCGGCGGCAAGCTCGTCCTCCCGGACGACCACCACGGCGAAGGCCACCAAGGCGACCACCACGCGCTCGAAGGCCACGAAGCCGGCTGCGGCGAAGACCGCGGCCACGGCCGAGGCCGCTGCGGAGAAGGCCCCGTTCTGACGTGCAGTACGGTGATCCAGCGGATGGTCCCGGCGTGGGGAAGCGTCGGGGCCGTCCGGCCACTCGGGAGGGCAGCCGCGTGAGCGGTTTCGGCCGCCCGGGCGGCAAGGGTCGAGGCTATTCGAACGGCAAGGATCGCACCCCCCGGCGCACGGTCGGGGAGCGTCTGGAAGCCGGCGAGATCACCCGGGACGACGCCGTCGAGAAGGCCCGCGAGGTAGTCCTGAGGACCCTGTCTGCGGCGCAGAAGTCCCGGCGCGAGCTGGAGCAGTCGCTGGCCCGCAAGGGCTACCCGGAGGACATCGTCGTGCAGGTCCTCGACCGGTTTGACGAGGTGGGCCTGGTGGACGACGCGACCTACGCCGACACCATCGTCCGCACCCGGCACTCCGAGCGGGGCCTTGCCCGGCGCGGCATTGCCGCGGAGCTACGCCGCCGCGGTATCGACGAGGACACGGCCGTCGAGGCGCTCGATCAGCTCGACCCGGACGACGAGCGGGCCGCGGGTGCGAAGCTGGCCATCAAGCTCATCCACCGCACGCGCAGCATGGAGCGCCAGGTGCGGGTGCGCCGCGCCGTCGGCTCGCTCGCCCGGAAGGGCTACGCGCCCGGCCTGGCGTTCGAGCTGGTCCGCGACGCGCTGGCCGCGGAGGGCGAGGACACGGACGACCTGGCCTACTCCGAGGACTGAGGTGATCCCCGCTGGCGCGGGGATCACCTAGGTCGTACCCGGGCCACAGCTCAGATGCTGTTGGGGCCGCCGGCCGCCGTCGCGATCGCCGTCGGGTTCCCGATGCCGGTGCCCTCGATCGTGGGCGCCGCCGTCCGGCTGGACAGCAGCCGCGCCAGCCGGTGTGCCACGACAGTGAGCAGCCAGTTGATCAGGATGAACACGACCGCCACGATGATCAGCGCCTGCAGCGGGTTCTGCTCGTTGGCCGAGAGGATCTGGGCCGACCGGAGCAGCTCGGAGTACAGGATGAACTGACCGAGCGCCGAGTCCTTGAGTACCACCACGAGCTGCGACACCATCGCGGGCAGCATGGCGACCAGGGCCTGCGGAAGCTGGATCGAGCGAAGTACCTGCCCGGGGGTCAGACCGATCGCCAGCCCTGCCTCGCCCTGCCCCTTCGGCAGGTTCCCGACGCCGGCCCGCACCAGCTCCGCGATGACGGAGCCGTTGTACAGGACGAGGGCCAGCACCACCGCGGCGAACGGCCGGTCGGCGATCCACTGGGCCTGCGCCGAGAAGAAGCTGTAGAAGAAGATCATCATCAGCAGCACGGGCACCGCGCGGAAGAACTCCACGACCACACCCGAGACCGCTCGGACCGCCCGGTTGGCCGACAGCCGGCCCATGCCGAAGAGGATGCCGAACAGGACCGCGCCGACCGTGGCGAACAGCGCTGACCGCAGCGTGTTCTGCAGGCCCGGCAGGTAGTAGTACTGCCAGGCCTCGGCGGACACGGCGTTCAGCCAGAGCGACGACTCGAACTGGCCCCGCTCGTTCAGGACGAGGACGAGCCAGCCGAGACCGGCGAGCACCGCCAGTGCAGCGACGGTGTTGCCGACGACGGAGAAGGCCCGGGCGCGGGGCCCCGGGATGTCGAACAGGATGGAGGCGCTCATCGCTGCACCGCCAGTCGGGTGGACAGCCAGGTGGTGGCCAGCCCGATCGGGATCACGAGGAGCACGTAGCCCACCGCGAAGGTCAGGAAGATCGCGACCATGAGGTCGGGTCGGAACTCGATCATGGTCCTCATCAGCGACGACGTCTCGGTGGCGACCGACGCGGCGGCAGCGACGGTCGAGTTCTTCAGCAGCGCGATGAGCGTGTTGCCCAGCGGCGCGATGGCTCCGCGGAACGCCTGCGGAAAGATGATCAGCCGCGCGGCGGGCAGAAACGAGAGCCCGATGGCCCGCGCGGCCTCGGCCTGCCCCACCGGCACCGTGTTCACGCCGGACCGGA
Organism: Promicromonospora sp. Populi; assembly: GCF_041081105.1. Taxonomy (NCBI): domain Bacteria; kingdom Bacillati; phylum Actinomycetota; class Actinomycetes; order Micrococcales; family Promicromonosporaceae; genus Promicromonospora; species Promicromonospora sp. Populi. The sequence continues at coordinate 272,394 of NZ_CP163528.1, forward strand.
TGGCCTCGCAGACAAATGCGGCGTGATAGACGGACAGCCCGATCACCGCGAACCAGAAGAACGTGACGTCGAGCTGGTCCGAGAGCGTGATCCCGAGCTGCGAGAACACCACCAGGTACATGAACGTGAGGATGATCGTCAGGGGTGTGTTCCGGAAGATGGTCACGTAGGCGGTGCCGGCCCACTGGAGCGATGCGATCGGTGAGATGCGCATCAGCGCGAGTACGGAGCCGAGCAGCAGGGACAGCAGTGCGGCCCAGAACGTGAGCTGGATGTTGACCCAGAACGCGCCCAGGACGTCGAACCGCGCGAAGAGCTCGGCGAACCCGGCGAAGAAGTCGTCCACGGTCACCTTTCAGGAGGGGTGGTCAGGGTGTCTCGGCAGGAGCCGACGACACCGGACGTGCCCGGCGCAGGACCGGCAGCCAGCCAGGGGAGGCGGACGGTCCCGCGTCGGGCACGCTGGATCAGGGGTGGTCAGCGGGTCAGGCGCAGGCGTCGACCGTCGGCGGGTTCAGGTCGGCGTTCGGCGTGTAGCCGGTGCCCTCGGTGTTGGAGGTCACCAGCTCCTCCCAGGTGCCGTCCTCGATCATCTGCGTGATCGCGGCGTTGACCTCTTCGCACCGCTCCGTGCTGCCCAGCGGCAGGCCCACGCCGTAACGCTCCTCCGAGAAGGGTGCGCCGACAACCTTGAACTCGCCGGCGTTCTCCTCGGTCGCGGCCAGGCCGGCCAGGATGATGTCGTCAGTGGTGACGGCGTCGACCGCGCCCGAGGCGAGGGCAGTGGCGCACTCGGCGTAGCCGCCGCGCTCCACGAGCTGCACGCCCTCGGCGTAGTCGTCCTTGATGTTCTGCGCCGACGTCGATCCGGTGACCGAGCAGAGGTTCTTGCCCTCCAGGGTCTCCGGGCCGGTGATGTCGGTGTTGTCGGCCGCGACCAGCAGGTCCTGGCCGGCGATGAAGTACGGGCCGGCGAAGTCGATGAGCTCCTTGCGCTCGTCGTTGATCGAGTACGTGGCGAAGATCATGTCCACGTCGCCGTTCTGCAGGGCCGTCTCGCGGTTGGCCGAGATGGTCTCGACCCACTCGATCTGGTCCTCGGTGTACCCGAGCTCACCCGCGACGTAGCGGGCGACATCGGTGTCGAAGCCCGTGAACGTGTCGCCGTCCTGCAGGCCGAGGCCCGGCTGGTCGTACTTGATGCCGATGCGGATCGTGTCGCCGCCAGCAGCGGTGTCCTCGCCGGACGGCGCGCCGGGCTCGGCGCTGCCGCACGCGGAGAGTGCGAGAGTCGAGGCAGCCGCCATCGCCAGGAGGCCCATGGTGTGCTTACGCATGATTGCCCTTCGGTAGTGCGGGGCCCGGTACTGGACCCCGAGGGGGTGGGGATCAGTCGGTGAAAAGGTTCAGTGGGTCAGGATCTTGGACAGGAAGTCGCGGGCCCGGTCGCTCTTGGGCGCCGTGAAGAACTCCTCGGGGGGAGCCTCTTCGACGATCTGGCCGTCCGCCATGAAGACCACCCGGTCGGCGGCCTTGCGGGCGAAGCCCATCTCGTGGGTGACGACGATCATCGTCATCCCCTCCTGAGCGAGCGCGACCATGGCGTCGAGCACCTCGTTGACCATCTCGGGGTCGAGGGCTGACGTCGGTTCGTCGAAGAGCATCACCTTGGGCTGCATCGCCAGGGCTCGTGCGATCGCCACGCGTTGCTGCTGGCCGCCGGACAGCTGGGCGGGCATCTTGCCCGCCTGGTTGCCGACGCCCACGCGGTCGAGCAGCTTTCGGGCCTGCTCCTGTGCGTCCTTCTTGTTCAGCCCGCGGACCTTGCGCGGCCCGAGCGTCACGTTGTCGAGCACGGTCTTGTGCGCGAACAGGTTGAACGACTGGAAGACCATCCCGACCTCGGCGCGCAGCTGGGCGAGGGCCTTGCCCTCCTCGGGCAGCTCCTTGCCGTCGACGGCGATGGTGCCGTCGTCGATGGTCTCGAGCCGGTTGATCGCGCGGCACAGCGTGGACTTGCCGGAGCCGGACGGACCGATCACGACCAGCACTTCACCCTTGCGGACGGTGAGGTTGATGTCCTGCAAGACGTGCAGCGCGCCGAAGTGCTTGTTCACGTGCGTCAGCTCGACGAGGGGCGCCCCGAGGGCACGGTCCGGCGTCGGAGCGTCCGCGATCTCGTCGGCCACCGGTTGGTCGGTGGGCGAGGTGCTCTGGTCCATCCCTTGAACCTAACGATCCGATGTTTCAAGGACCAAGTCGACGGGTCATCGGGGCACAACGTTTCGGTAACAGATGCCCGCTTTGGGGCTGAAACTTCACGGTTCGGCGCGGTTCGGTGCGGCAGGGCGGGGGTCGTAAGATCGTGGGGATGTCCACGACCGTCCTGCCCCCAGTCCTGCCCGACGCCGCCGCGACCGCCACCTCGACCGGAATGTCGACCAGTACCTCGACCGGTACCGCCGTCCGCGACGAGGTGTCCGAGCTGCCGCCGCGCACCTACCTGGTGCGCACTCTGGGCTGCCAGATGAACGTGCACGACTCGGAGCACATGGCGGGCATGCTCGAACAGGCCGGCTACACCCGCGCGTCGAGCCAGGATGAGGCGGCCAGCTCGGCCGACGTCGTAGTGATCAACACGTGCGCCGTGCGCGAGAACGCGGCCAACAAGCTCTACGGGAACCTCGGCCAGCTCGCGAGCATCAAGGCCGCCCGGCCGGGCATGCAGATCGCCGTCGGCGGCTGCCTGGCCCAGAAGGACCGGGGCGACATCGTCTCGAAGGCGCCGTGGGTCGACGTCGTGTTCGGCACCCACAACCTCGACGCCCTGCCGGTGCTGCTGGAGCGTGCCCGGCACAACGAGGCGGCGCAGGTCGAGATCGCGGAGTCGCTGCAGGTCTTCCCGTCCACGCTGCCGACCAGGCGCGAGTCCGTCTACGCCGGCTGGGTCAGCATCTCGGTGGGCTGCAACAACACCTGCACCTTCTGCATAGTGCCGCACCTGCGCGGCAAGGAGCGCGACCGGCGCCCGGGCGAGGTCCTCGCCGAGGTCGAGGCGCTGGTGGCCGCCGGCGCGATCGAGGTGACGCTGCTGGGGCAGAACGTGAACAGCTACGGCGTCGAGTTCGGTGACCGCGGCGCGTTCGCCAAGCTCCTGCGCGCGTGCGGCCGGATCGAGGGGCTGGAGCGGGTGCGGTTCACGTCCCCGCACCCGGCGGCGTTCACCGACGACGTCATCGCCGCCATGGCCGAGACGGAGAACGTGATGCCGCAGCTGCACATGCCGCTGCAGTCCGGCTCCGACCGGATCCTGCGCGCGATGCGCCGCTCCTACCGCTCGGAGAAGTTCCTCGGCATCCTCGACCGCGTCCGCGCGGTGATCCCTGATGCCTCGATCACCACCGACATCATCGTCGGTTTCCCCGGCGAGACCGAGGAGGACTTCGCCGAGACCCTACGTGTGGTCGAGGCCTCCCGGTTCAGCTCGGCGTTCAGCTTCCAGTACTCGCCGCGCCCCGGTACGCCCGCCGCGACCATGGCGGACCAGCTGCCCAAGGAGGTAGTGCAGGAGCGGTTCGAGCGTCTGCTCGCCCTGCAGGAGCGCGTCGGCGCCGAGGAGGCGCAGCGACAGGTCGGCCGCACCCTGGAGGTGCTGGTCGCCGAGGGTTCCGGTCGCAAGGACGGTGCGCGGCACCGCCTGTCGGGTCGTGCCGCGGACAACCGGCTGGTGCACTTCGGTCTGCCCCCGCTGCCCGACGACGCCTCGGCCGGCTCGGGCACGCACCTCGCCGACACGGACCTCACGCAGGCGCCCGTCAGCCTGAGCGACCCCCGCCTGGCCGACGTCGTGCCCGACGGGCTGACCCGTCCCGGCGACATGGTGACCGTGACCGTCACCAAGGCCGCGCCGCACCATCTCATCGCCGACCCGGTTGCGGCGGGCCCGCTCCGCGTGCGCCGCACGCGCTCGGGCGACGCCTGGGCCGCCCGCGAGAAGGCACGGCTCGGCGGGGGAGAGGACCAGCACTCGCACGGCACGCCCGCGCCGTCGGGCCCGGTATCGCTGGGCCTGCCCACCCTGCGCGCGAGGTAACGCTACTTCGTCGTGTCGTCCGGGTTTGCCGGGTCGGCGTCCGACGGCGGCGCCAGCGACGCAACAGTGGAGAAGAACTGGCTGGCCGTGACCAGGCCGCACGACACGGTCTGGGCGAGCTGGTCCTCGGTGGCGCCGTGCTCGAAGTCCACCGACACCTCGGCGTACAGGGCGAGGCCCGAGCTTTCCTCACGCGTATAGACCTTGGGCCAGATGCGCTCGCGGTTCCAGTCGTTCGCTGCCTGCAGCACGGCCAGGCGGGACGCCGCAGGCAGGGCACCGGCCCAGCGGCCGCGCACCTGCAGGATCTCGTCGTGCTCACCGAGCAGCAGGAACCAGAACCGGTTGCCGTCCCACGTCCCGGTGACGTCGCCGTCGTCGTCGATGCGGAACCGGTAGCCGCGGCGCGAGAGGTCGTCACCGACCCGCTGGGTGCTCAGCGGTCGCGGCTTCTCGATCTGGACGTCGGCGATCGTGCGGGTCTGCATGCCGGAGCCGCGCCGGGCCGCCGGCGGGCGCGGGTTGAGCAGCCGCTTGAGCCAGCGGCCTGCTCCGCCTCCACTCCGGGCCGGGCTCACGGTGCGGACCGCAGGGGATCGGGGAACGTCTCGTCCAGGTGCTCGAAGAACATCGAGCCAGTGGTCAGCCCGCACTGCAGCAGCTGGTCCAGCTGGTCCTCCGTGACGCCGTGCTCCAGGTCGACGGTGACCTCGGTGTAGACGAGCACCGCACCGTTGTCGCGGACCCGGACGTACGTCTTGGGCCAGATGCGCTCGGCGTTCCACTCGTTGCAGAGCTCGAGGATCTGCTCCAGCCGCTCGATAGTGAGATCCCGGTGCCACTGCCCGCGCACCTGGAGCACCTCGGAGCTCTCGCCGACCATCAGGAAGTAGAACAGCCAGCCGTGCCACAGGCCGCCGACATCACCCTCGGAGTCCACGAAGTAGCTGAACCCGTTGTCGCCCAGCCACTCCACGACACGGTCGCGGGTCAGGGGCCGGGTGATCGAGGAGGGATCGTCGAGTCCGCCCGTCAGCTCTCGCAGCAGCACACCCTCGACCTGTGCGCGCAGCTCGTCGTCGTCGAGTTCCTTGGGCTCGGGCTGTTGCGGGCTGGTGGCCGCGCGGTCGCCGTCGCCCGCCGTGTTCCGGCGTCGTGACCCGAAAAACCTCACCAGCCCACAGTACCCGCCAGACCCCTCGATCCGCTGCGTCGAAGGTAGGAGAAAGGGGGTGGAATCGGCCACGAACGGCTGGAGCCCGCACGCGGTGCTAGTTTCGCGAAGTGCGCGCCCTGATCCTGCCCGCGACACCGCTGCTCGTCCCCGGGCTCACCCCTGGCCTGAGGCCCGACCCGCTGGGCACCGTCCGCCGGGCGGTGGCCACGGCGCTGGCCGGGCTGATCGCCGACGGTCACCTACCCCTGGTCCTGGCCCACGGGCCAGCGCTCAGGTGGGGGCGGCTGCGGCCGTCCCTGGCTGGTTCGGGCATCAGTGACCGCTGGCTGCCCGGCCTCCGGGCGTGGCACGACCTGCCGGCCGCGGGAACCGGCGCCTCGGTGGCGCTCCTGGCGCTCGCGGACGTGCTCGGCGAGCGGGTCGCGGACGTCGAGACGCTGGAGGTGCCGCCGGACTGGGACTGGGTCGACGGCGCCTTGCCCGACGACGCCCCGCCGTCGGGCGGCGGGCCGGCTGAACTGCTCCGCGACGCTCGCGGCCTGGTCGTCGCGGGCGGGGGAGCACCCGGCAGCCCGGACGCCGCCCCGGACGCGCTGACGGACGGGATCCGGGCGGCTCTGCGCGTGGCGGGCGCCGACGCGTGGGGCGTGCAGGCCCAGGTCTTCGAGCAGTCGCACGGACACCTGCCGGCGCAGTACCGGGTGACCACCCTGTTGTGATGCCTCGGGCGTCCCTGTCGTGAGGCCATCGGCGTCGGCCCGTAAAGTGGCCGGGTGATCGTTGTCGCCGTCGTGGGGCCTACTGCCACCGGAAAATCGGACCTCGCGCTCGACCTGGCCGAGGCGCTGGCCGCGTCCGGCACTGCAGTCGGCACGGCACCCGCCGAGATCGTCAACGCCGACGCCTTCCAGCTCTACCGCGGCATGGACGTCGGCACGGCCAAGGTGCCGCCGGCCGAGCGGCGCGGGATCGTGCACCACCAGCTCGACGTGCTGGACCCCGCGCAGGACGCCTCGGTCGCGCGCTACCAGGAGGCGGGGCGGGCCGACCTGGACACGATCGCCGGCCGGGGTGCGCGCGCCGTCGTCGTCGGCGGGTCGGGGCTGTACGTGCGAGCCCTGCTGGACGCCATGGACTTCCCTGGCACCGACCCGGAGGTCCGGGAGCGACTGGAGGCACGCGCCGAGGCGGAGGGCCGCCGCGCCCTGCACGCCGAGCTCGCGGGCCTGGACCCGCAGGCAGCGGAGAGCATCGGCCCGCACAACACGCGCCGCATAGTGCGCGCGCTGGAGGTCATCGAGCTCACCGGCCAGCCGTACACCGCGAACCTGCCGCGGCAGGAGTACGTGCGGCCGGCGGTACAGATCGGGCTGGACTGCCCACGCGAGGTGCTCGACGCGCGAGTCGCCGGCCGCGTGGACCGCATGTGGGCCGCGGGCCTCGTGGACGAGGTGCGCGCCCTGGCCAGCCCCGAGCAGGGCGGCACCGGGTCCGGCCTGGGGGTCACCGCCGCGCGCGCCGTCGGCTACGCCGAGGTGCTCGCCTGGTGGCGCGGCGAGCTCACCGAGGGCGAGGCCCGCGAGGCGATCACCGCGAACACGCGGCGGCTGGCCCGCAAGCAGATGGGCTGGTTCGGCCGCGACCCGCGTGTGCACTGGTTGGACGCCGCCTCGCCGCACCTGCTGGAGGACGCCCTCGCGATCGTGTCCGACGCCGATGCCGGGACCCTGCCGGTTGCGGGGACCGATCCGGTGCGCCGTAGCCTGGGTTCATGACGCAGCCTGCGGCCAGCCCTGTGCCCTCCACCCCGACTCCCGGCACGCTCGCCTTCACCAAGGGCCACGGCACCCAGAACGACTTCGTGCTGATCGCGGACCCGGAGGGTGTCCTCGACCTCAGCCGGGACGACGTGCGCCGGCTGGCCGACCGCCGCAGCGGCATCGGCGGCGACGGCGTGATCCGGCTCGCCCCGACGGCGGCGCTCGCGCGCGCGGGCGAGCAGGCCGCCCAGGACGCCCTGGCCGAGGACCCGACCGCCGAGTGGTTCATGGACTATCACAACGCCGACGGCTCGGTCGCCGAGATGTGCGGCAACGGCGTGCGCGTCTTCGCAGCGTTCGCGGAGCAAGAGGGGCTCGCGGACCTGTCCGTCGGCCCGCTCAGCCTCGGCACGCGCGCCGGCGTCAAGCGCGTCACCAAGGAACCCGGCGGCTGGTACGCCGTCGACATGGGCCCCTGGTTCCTGCCCGGTGGTGATCCCGCCGTCGCGAACGGGTACGACGCCGCGGTCGCCGTCCACGGCTGGAGCGCACCCCGGCCGGCCCTGAGCGTGGACCTCGGCAACCCACACACCGTCGTCGCCCTCGCGAGCGTGGACGAGCTCGCGGGGCTCGAGCTCTTCCACGCCCCCGAGGTAGCGCCCGTGCCGCCGCGCGGTACCAACGTCGAGCTCGTGGTGCCGCTCGGCGAGGAGGAGGGGCCGGACGGCGTCGTCGGCCGCCTGCGCATGCGCGTGCACGAACGTGGTGTCGGCGAGACGCCGTCGTGCGGCACCGGGGCCTGCGCCGCGGCGCTCGCGGTGCGCACCTGGCAGGGCGGGTCGTCCGGCGACGGCGCGCCTGACACGTGGATCGTCGAGGTGCCGGGCGGCGAGGTGCGGGTGCGGGTCCTGCCGAGCGGCAACGTCGAGCTGGCCGGCCCGGCGGAGCTGGTCTACTCGGGTCAGTTCGCCCGCTAGGCGCAGCCACGCCGAGGCTTGCCCGCTAGGCGCCGCCAAACACGGGCGTCAGCGTGTGACGCGCAGGACCCGGAAGCCGTTCGACGTCGTCTCCCGCTCGACCGGCAGGCCCAGCGTGTCGGTGATCCAGCGCGCGAGCGAGTCCGACCCCAGGTTCTTCTGCACCACGAGCCACGCCTCGGCGTCGTCCGCCAGCCTGGGGAGCCAGCGCGTCAGGAGCTCGTGCAGCGCGGGCTTGCCCACTCGGATCGGCGGGTTGGACCAGCACGTGTCGAACTCCAGGCCGTCCGGCACGTCGTCGGGCAGGACCGCGCGGACATTGCCCAGACCGAGCCGCTCGGCATTACGGCGCACCAGGTCCAGCGCGCGCTCGTTGACGTCGATCGCCCACACGGTCGCGTGGGGCGCCTCCAGCGCCAGGCGGATCGTGATAGGCCCCCAGCCGCACCCTAGGTCGAGCAGATTGCCCGACGGCGGGGGTGCGGGCGCCTCGTTCAGCAGCACCGCGGTGCCCTTGTCGACCCCGCCGGGGGAGAAGACCCCGGACGCCACCTCGACCTCCAGCGCGCGACCGGCAAGGTGGACGATGCGGGTGCGGCGCTCGTCGTCCGAGGCAGGCTGGGCGGTGAAGTAGTGGTCGGTGGACACGCGCACGATCCTAGGCGCTTGCCGCTCGTCGCGACCGGTGCCAGCCTGCCGACATGGAGATCGCTGAGGCCACCGGGGACCGGTGGGACGACGTGCAGACCGTGTTCGGCACGCGCGGCGGCGCCCATCAGTGCCAGTGCCAGCGCATCCGGCTCGGTGATCGCGCCTGGTGGTACATGCCGGTCGAGGAGCGCGCCCACCACCTGCGGGAGCAGCTTGATGCGGGGCCGGATGCCGACACGGCGGCAGGCCACGACTCAGTGGCCGACGGCGACCCGGCCGCGGGCAGCGATACGGGCGGGGTCGCGCCGACGTCGGGCGCCCTGATCGGCTACATCGACGGTGAGCCCGCCGGGTGGGTGGCCGTGGCGCCCCGCACCGAGTTCGTCCGGTACCGCGGCAGCCAGGTCCCGTGGGCGGGCCGGCACGAGGACAAGGACGACGACGGCGTCTGGGCGATCACCTGCTTCGCTGTGCGCGCCGGTTACCGCAAGCAGGGCCTGATGTACGAGCTGGCGGCCGCCGCCGTCGAGCATGCGCGGGAGCGGGGTGCCGACGCCGTGGAGGGGTACCCGATCGTCCCGGACCCGGGAAAGGACATCTCCTGGGGCGAGGTCAACGTCGGCACGCCCGGCCCGTTCGCGTCGGCGGGGCTGACGGAGGTCAGCCGCCCGACGAAGCGGCGCCGGGTGATGCGGCTGGACTTCTGACCCGTCAGAGTTCCCCTTGCTCGATGCCAGTTCGTGTGGTTGATACAACCAAGACGGACAAGGTCGAGCAACGCGGCCACCACCGGCAGTCCGGCGGAAAGACATAGCCGTGGGACTTTCGGCCGTGGGATCCTTGTTGTACGAACGTAAGAACAATCGAGAGTTAGGTAGTACATGACCCACACCCCGACAGAGCCCGAGCTCCCCGCAGAGGAGACGCCCGAACTCCGCGCCGGCCAGGCAGACGCCCAGGCGATCGCGAACGATGTCGTGGCACGGGTTCTCGCTCGGGCGGGGACCGCACGTGCCGACGGCGACACGGTGCACACCGTGGCCGACGGAGACCAGCTGGAGCTTGAGGAGCGCACCGCGCTGCGCCGCGTGGCCGGTCTGTCGACCGAGCTCGAGGACGTCACCGAGGTCGAGTACCGGCAGCTTCGGCTGGAGAAGGTGGTCCTGGTCGGCCTGTTCACGGGTGGTGAGCACGCCGCCCGTGACGCCGAGATCTCCCTGCGTGAGCTCGCGGCACTGGCCGAGACGGCGGGTTCCCAGGTGCTGGACGGCATGCTGCAGCGCCGGCAGAAGCCCGATCCGGGCACCTACCTGGGTTCCGGCAAGGCCCTTGAGCTGGCCCAGGTGGTCCTGGCGACGGGCGCCGACACCGTGATCGTCGACGGCGAGCTCGCCCCGTCCCAGCGCCGCGCGCTGGAGGACGTGGTGAAGGTCAAGGTCGTCGACCGCACGGCCCTGATCCTCGACATCTTCGCGCAGCACGCGAAGTCCCGTGAGGGCAAGGCGCAGGTCGAGCTCGCGCAGCTGGAGTACCTCCTGCCGCGCCTGCGCGGCTGGGGTGACTCGATGTCCCGCCAGGCCGGTGGCCAGGTGGGCGGCGCGGGCGCGGGCATGGGCTCGCGCGGTCCCGGTGAGACCAAGATCGAGCTGGACCGACGGCGCATCCGCGACCGCATGGCCAAGCTGCGGCGCGAGATCAACGCGATGAAGCCGGCGCGCGAGACCAAGCGGCTGAGCCGCAAGCGCAACGCGATCCCGGCGGTCGCCATCGCGGGCTACACCAACGCCGGCAAGTCCTCGCTGCTGAACGCGCTCACCGGCGCGGGCGTGCTGGTCGAGAACGCGCTGTTCGCGACGCTGGACCCGACCGTGCGGCGCACCAAGACCGAGGACGGCCGCGTCTACACGCTGACGGACACGGTCGGGTTCGTGCGGCACCTGCCGCACCAGCTCGTCGAGGCGTTCCGGTCCACGCTGGAGGAGGTCGGCGACGCCGACATCCTGCTGCACGTGGTCGACGCGTCCCACCCGGACCCGGAGGGGCAGATCGCGGCGGTGCGCGAGGTGCTGTCCGAGCTCCCGGCCTTCGAGGACGTCCGCGAGATCGTGGTGCTGAACAAGGCCGACATCGCCGACCCGACGGTCGTCGGCCGCATCCAGCGGCGCGAGCGGCACACCGCCGTCGTCTCGGCGCACTCGGGTGAGGGGATCGCCGAGCTGCGCGCGCGCATCTCGGACGAGCTGCCTCGTCCGGGCATCGCGATCGACCTCGTGGTCCCGTACGAGCGGGGAGACCTGGTGCACCGCGTGCACGAGCACGGTGACATCGACCTGTCCGAGCACGTGGCGGCCGGTACGCACCTGCGCGGTCGGGTGGACGAGCAGCTCGCGTCCGAGCTGCATCGGGTCGCCGTAGCGTCCTGATCCACGGCCGACGCGCCGTCGTCGGCCACGCAAGCCGCTTGCAGGAGCCCGCAATTCCTGCAAGCGGCTTGCGTGCTTCGGGACTAGGATCGACGACATGTCGAGACGGCTTGCGGATGTGGCGAAGAAGGTAGGGGTCAGCGAGGCGACGGTGAGCCGTGTCCTCAACGGGAAGCCCGGCGTGTCCCAGGGCACTCGGGACGCAGTGCTCACGGCCCTCGACGTGCTGGGCTACGAGCGGCCCACCAAGCTGCGCGGCAGTCGCGGCAAGCTCGTCGGGCTCGTCCTGCCGGAGCTCGTGAACCCGATCTTCCCCGCGTTCGCCGAGGTGATCGGCGGCGCGCTGGCGCAGCAGGGGTACACCCCGGTGCTCTGCACCCGCACGGCCGGCGGTATCACCGAGGCCGAGTACATCGACCTCCTGCTGGCGCAGCAGGTCTCGGGGGTGATCTTTGCCGGTGGTTTTTATGCCGAGCGCGAGGCCGACCACACGCACTACCGGCGGCTGGAGGACCTGGGCCTGCCCGTGGTGCTCATGAACGCGGCGATCGAGGACCTCAAGTTCCCGAGCGTGGCCTGCGACGATCTCGTGGCGATCGAGCAGGCGATGGGCCACGTGGCGTCCCTGGGGCACCAGCGGATCGGCCTGCTGCTCGGCCCGGCGGACCACGTGCCCTCCGAGCGCAAGCTCGCCGCCGCCCGCCGGTTCGCCAAGGCGCACTCCCTGAAGCTCGATTCCGACCTGGTGGTGCACTCGCAGTACTCCCTGGAGAGCGGGCAGGCCGCCGCCAACCGGCTGATCGAGCGGGGCGCAACGGCGATCGTCTGCGCCAGCGACCCGCTCGCCCTCGGCGCGATCCGGGCCGTGCGCCGGGTCGGCCTGACGTGCCCGGGCGACGTGTCCGTCGTCGGCTTCGACGACTCGGCCCTGATGAACTCCACCGACCCGGCGCTGACCACCGTGCGCCAGCCGATCGAGCCCATGGGCCGAGCCGCCGTGGACCTGCTCGCGGCGCTCATCGACGGCAGCGACGTGCCGCGCGACGAGCTGCTCTTCGAGCCCGAGCTCGTGGTCCGCGCCTCCACCGCCGCAGCGAAGGTTGTCGCGAATCAATAACCATCCTGTCAAGTTCTTGCGCGACTGTTGTCATGTGACTTACGGTTCACCGCATGACGACGACGTCCGAGCCGCCAGTGGAGCCGCAGCCCACCACCCCCGCGTGGTGGCGCAGCGCCGTGATCTACCAGATCTACCCGCGCAGCTTCGCGGACGGGAACGGCGACGGGACCGGTGACCTCGCCGGCGTCCGCGCGCGGCTCCCGTACCTGCGTGACCTGGGCGTGGACGCCATCTGGTACACGCCCTGGTACGTCTCGCCCCTGGCGGACGGCGGATACGACGTGCGCGACTACCGCCAGATCGACCCGGCGTTCGGCACGCTCGAGGACGCCGAGGCGCTGATCGCCGAGGCGCGCGAGCTGGGCATCCGGACCATCGTCGACGTCGTCCCCAACCACATCTCCGCGGAGCACGAGTGGTTCCGCGCCGCGCTCGCGGCGGGCCCGGGCTCGCCGGAGCGCGAGCGGTTCTGGTTCCACGACGGCAAGGGCCCCGACGGGGCGGAGATGCCGACCGGCTGGGTCTCGAGCTTCCAGGGCCAGACCTGGACCCGGACCACCGACCCGGACGGCACGCCCGGCCAGTGGTTCCTGCACCTGTTCACCCCCGAGCAGCCGGACCTCAACTGGAACCACCCGGACGTCCGCGAGGAGCACGAGGACGTCCTGCGGTTCTGGTTCGACCGCGGCGCGGCCGGCATCCGGATCGACTCTGCTGCGCTCATCATCAAGGACCCCGCGCTGCCGGAGGTTCCCGAGACGGCAGGCCCGGGGGAGCACCCCCACCTGGACCGCGACGAGATCCACGACGTCTACCGCGGCTGGCGCCGCGTCGCGGACTCCTACCCGGAGCCGCGGGTGCTGGTCGGCGAGGTATGGCTCGCCGACCACGAGCGGTTCGCCCAGTACCTGCGGCCCGACGAGATGCACACGGCGTTCAACTTCGACTTCATGGCGCGCCCCTGGGACGCGAAGGAGCTGCGCGAGTCGATCCGGACCACGCTGGAGGCGCACGCCCCCGTCGGGGCGCCGGCCACCTGGGTGCTCTCCAACCACGACGTGACCCGGCCCGTGACGCGCTACGGCCGCGAGGACTCGTCGTTCGACTTCGCCGCCAAGCGGTTCGGCACGCCGTCCGACGTGGAGCTCGGCACCCGCCGGGCGCGGGCGGCGGCGGTGCTGACCGCGGCGCTGCCCGGCGCCCTGTACGTCTACCAGGGCGACGAGCTCGGCCTGCCCGAGGCGGACGTGCCGCGCAAGCTCATCCAGGACCCCATGTACTTCCGGTCCGAGGGTGTGGACCCGGGCCGCGACGGCTGCCGCGTCCCCCTCCCGTGGACGCGCGCAGGCTCCAGCCTCGGTTTCGGGCCCGACGGCGGGGCGGCACCCTGGCTGCCCCAGCCCGAGGCATGGTCCGGCTACTCGGTCGAGGCGCAGGACGCCGACCCCGACTCGATGCTGAGCCTCTACCGGCGGGTGCTCCACCTGCGACGTGAGCTTCCGGCGCTGCACGCCGAGGAGCTGGCGTGGCTGGACCTCGCCCTCGATCTCGACACCGAGGGCGACGACGTCCTCGCGTTCACCCGCGGCCCGGGCTTCGCCTGCGTCGTCAACCTCGGGACGACGCCCGTCCCGCTGCCCGCCGGGGCGATCCCCCTCCTGGCGAGCGCCCCCGTCGACGGCGTCGTCGGACCCGACACCGCGGTCTGGCTCCGGCTGCCGTCCTGACCCTCAATTTCCTGCCACCTCAGAAGTACTTTCCCCAGAAGTGCTGCCCCCCGCGGCACACGACCAAGGAGTGACGATGAAGTCAGCACAGAAGCGCGCGACGTTCGCCCTGGTGGGCGTCCTGTCGGTCGCGGGATCCCTCACCGCCTGCGGGTCGTCGACGGATCCCGCCGACGACCCCACCGGCCCGGTGACCATCGAGGTCTCCATCGACGCCGGCCTGGAGCAGGCCGCGATCGACGCGTTCGACGAGCGCATCGCGCAGTTCGAGGAGGCCAACCCGGACATCCAGGTGGAGACCAAGGAGTTCACCTGGGAGGGCACGACGTTCGCCGCCGAGCTGGCCGGCGGCACGCTGCCGGACACCTTCCCGATCCCGTTCACCGACGGCCGCGCGCTCATCGCGGCGGGGCAGATCGCTGACGTCAGCGGCCTCGTGGCCGAGCTGCCGTACGCGGACCAGTTCAACCCCACCATCGCCGCCGCGGGCCAGGACGCCGAAGGCAACATGTGGGCCATCCCGGTCGCCGCGTACAACCAGGGCCTGCACTACAACCGGGCGCTGTTCGAGCAGGCCGGCCTCGACCCGGACAACCCGCCCGCCACCTGGGACGAGGTGCGCGAGGCGGCCAGGACCATCTCGGAAGAGACCGGCCAGGCCGGCTACGCCCACATGACGCAGGGCAACACCGGCGGGTGGATCCTCACCACCGAGACCTACGCGCTCGGCGGCCGCCTGGTCGAGGGTGAGGGCGAGGAGGCGACCGCGACCGTCGACAACGACGCGACGGTGGCCGCGCTGGAGATGCTCCAGGACATGCGCTGGGAGGACAACTCCATGGGCGCCAACTTCCTGTACGACTGGACCACCATCAACCAGGACTTCGCGGCCGGCAAGATCGGCATGTACGTCTCAGGTGGCGGCAACTACCCGAACCTGTTCACGCAGAACCAGATGAACCCGGACGAGTACGGGGTCACCGTGCTGCCCCTGGAGGGCGACAACGCCGGCACGCTCGGTGGCGGCACGCTCCAGGCCGTGAGCTCGGCGGCGTCGGAGGCCGAGCAGGCCGCAGCGGTCAAGTGGATCGACTTCTACTACATCTCCAAGCTGACCGACCAGGAGGCCGCGGTCGCGGAGGCCGAGGTCGCCGCCGAGACCGACCAGCCCGTCGGGGCGCCCGCCCTGCCGATCTTCGACCGGGCGACGTACGAGGAGCAGCAGAGCTGGATCGCCGACCTCGTCAACGTCCCGCTGGAGAACTTCGCGCCGATGACCAGCCAGATGTTCGACCAGGAGGTCATCCCCGAGCCCGCCGTCGCCACCCAGGACGTGTACGCGGCCCTCGACCCGGTGGTCCAGGCGGTGCTGACGGACGAGAACGCGGACATCGACGCACTCCTCGCCGACGCGCAGACCCAGGTCCAGGGAATCCTCGACCGTAGCTGATCGGCGATGACCACTCTCTCCAGCTCGCCCCGGACGGTGACGGCTCCGCCGTCGCCGTCCGGGCCCCGCCGGCGTGCCCGCCGCACTCCCCGGGACTGGCTGCGCGACGGCGGCCTGAGCACCCTGATCATCGCGCTGCCGATGATCCTGGTGTTCGGGGTCTTCTCCTGGTTCCCGATCGGCCGGGCGCTCGTCATGAGCGTCCAGGAGACCAACCTCGTATCGGTCCCGGAGTTCGTGGGGCTCGACAACTTCGTGTTCGTGCTGCAGGACCCGCTCCTGGGCAAGGCAGTGCTGAACACGCTGTGGTTCGCCGTGCTCGCGCTCGTGTTCGGCTACCCGCTGCCGCTGTTCGCGGCAGTGCTGATGAGCGAGCTGCGGCGGATGCGCGGCCTGTTCTCGGCGCTGGCCTACCTGCCCGTCGTCGTGCCGCCCGTCGTGGCCGTGCTGCTGTGGAAGTTCTTCTACGACGGCTCCGCCAGCGGGGTGTTCAACACCATCGCCGGCTGGGTGGGCCTCGGGCCCTACCCGTGGCTCCAGGACGCGGACAGCGCCATGCCGTCCCTGGTGCTGGAGGCGACGTGGGCGGCCGCCGGCGGGACGGTCATCATCTACCTCGCCGCCCTCGTCGGGGTGCGGACCGAGCTCTACGAGGCTGCCGAGGTGGACGGTGCGGGCGTCTGGCGCAAGATCTGGCACGTGACGCTGCCGCAGCTGCGCGGCGTTCTCTTCATAACGCTGATCCTGCAGATCATCGGCACGTCGCAGGTGTTCCTGGAACCCTTCCTGTTCACCGGCGGCGGCCCCAACAACGCGACCCTCACGATCCTCATGCTGATCTACGACTACGCGTTCGGGAGCAGCCTCGGCGGCAACTACGGGGCGGCGACCGCCCTGAGCCTCATGCTCGCAGGCGTCCTGGCCATCCTCTCCGCGGTGTACTTCCGCGTGACCCGACCGTGGAGCAGCTGATGACCATGGCGCAGCTAATGACAGGGAGCAGCTGACATGGCAGCGAACAACCAGACGGCGACGCTCGCCCGTCGGCGCACCGAGCCCGCCGGCGAGCGGGGGATCATCTCGTCGCACGACCGGCGCAGGCCGAGCGTCCGGGGCTCCCTCGGCGTGCTGCAGGGTGGCCTGCTGATCGGCCTGGTCGTCGTCGGGCTCGGGCCGATCCTCTGGCTCGCGAAGGCCGCCGTCACCCCCACGCAGGAGACCCTGCGCAACCCGCTGGGGCTGTTCCCCACCGGGGTCGACTGGGCCAACCTCGCCACCGCCTGGACCCGCGCCGAGATCGACCACTACTTCGTCAACACGGTGATCGTCGCGGTCGGCGCCTGGTTCTTCCAGATCCTGGTCGCGACGACGGGCGGCTACGTGCTGTCCGTGCTGCGGCCGCGGTACGGCAACGCGATCTTCGGCCTCGTCCTGGCGACCCTCTTCGTGCCGTCAGTGGTACTCCTCGTGCCGCTGTACCTGACCATCCTCGACGTGCCGATCGTGCACATCAGCCTGCTCAACACGTTCTGGGCGGTCTGGCTGCCCATGGGCGCCAGCGCGTTCAACGTGCTGCTCGTAAAACGGTTCTTCGACGGGCTCCCGCGCGAGATCTTCGAGGCCGCCCGCGTCGACGGTGCCGGACCCTTCCGGCTGCTGTGGAGCATCGTGCTGCCGATGTCGAAGCCCATCCTCGGCGTCGTCTCCGTGTTCGCCGTCATAGCCGCGTGGAAGGACTACCTCTGGCCGCTGCTGGTGCTGCCCGACCCGCAGAACCAGCCCCTGTCCGTGCGACTGCCTGCCATCGCCCCGTACCTGGAGCTCGACGTGTTCCTCGCGGCGCTCGCGATCTCGACAGTGCTGCCGATCGCACTGTTCCTCGGCTTCCAGCGCCTGTTCCTCAGCGGCGCCGGGCTGGGTGGGGCGGTCAAGGGATAGGGGCAGGACAGGCCCCGGCCGACCCCTGGCGACTGTGGACGACGCGGGGTGGATGTCGGTGGTCCGGCCTAGGATCGAGCGTGTGACCACCGTTCCCGAGACGCCCATCAAAACCACTGCTGACGAGCGGATCCCCGACGTCGAGGAGCTCCTGGACCTCGCCGTCGGGGAGCTCGGCGGCGGGCGCCGGGACGGCCAGCATCGGATGGCCGTGGCGGTCGGCGAGGCGATCGAGAAGGGCGAGCACCTGCTCGTCCAGGCGGGGACGGGTACTGGCAAGTCGCTCGGCTACCTGGTGCCCGCCGTGCGGCACGCGGTGGCGGCGCAGAGCAAGGTCATCATCTCGACCGCGACCCTCGCGCTGCAGCGCCAGGTCATCACGCGCGACCTGCCGCTCGTGGCGAAGGCGGTGGCGCCGCAGCTGCCGCGCGAGCCGCGGATCGCGCTGCTCAAGGGCTGGCACAACTACCTGTGCGTGCACAAGATCGGCGGCGGATACCCCACCGACGAGCCCACGCTCTTCGACCTGCCCGGCGGCGAGGACCACCCGCGCACGGAGGAGGCCCCGGGATCCGGTGGCGCTCGCGGTAAGCGCAAGGACGACGGCGCGACGCTGGCCGACCACGTCCGCCGGCTGCACGAGTGGGCGGGCGAGACGGACTCGGGCGACCGCGACGACCTGGTGCCCGGCGTGCCCGACCGGGCCTGGCGCCAGGTGTCCGTGACCAGGATGGAGTGCCTGGGCAACAAGTGCCCGATGCTCGCCGAGTGCTTCCCGGACCACGCGCGGGCCGCCGCCCGCGACGCGGACGTCGTGGTGACCAACCACGCGATGCTCGGGATCGCGGCCACGGGCAGCCCGGGCGTGCTCCCGGAGCACGACGTCGTGGTGGTGGACGAGGCGCACGAGCTCACGGACCGCGTCACGTCGTCGGCCACCGTCGACCTGTCCATGGCCTCGGTGGAGAACGCGGCGCGGCTGGCCCGGCGGCACGCGGGCACGAACACCGACGCCCTCGACAAGGCAGCTCAGGACCTCGGGACCTTGCTGGTCACGGCGCCCGCCGAGCGGTTCCCGGACGGCCTGCCGGACGCGCTGCGCACCGCCGTCGGCGGGGTGCGTGACGCCGCGCGTGAGGTGCTGAGCACGCTCAAGCCGGACGCGGGCGGGGCCGCGGCGAAGGAGGCCGGCCAGCCCGACCCGGGGCTCAAGATGGCGCAGGGCGCCATGCTGCAGCTCTTCGAGACGGCCGAGCGCATGGCGCTGACGGACACGACGGCCGACGTGCTGTGGTGCTCGCGGCCGGAGAACGGCTGGGGCAGCTTCGGCGACAACGTGACGCGCCTGCACGCCGCGCCGTTGCACGTGGCCGGGCTGATCCGGATGCACCTGCTGGGCGAGTCGACAGGCATCTTCACGTCGGCCACGCTCGCGCTCGGCGGCACGTTCGACGCCGTCGCCGGCACGCTCGGGCTGAAGGGTCAGGACGCCCCGCCGTGGCAGGGCCTCGACGCCGGCAGCCCGTTCGACTACCCGCGCCAGGGCATCCTGTACGTGGCGCGGCACCTGCCCGCTCCCGGCCGGGAACCCACCACGGAGGCGCAGCTCGACGAGATCGCCGAGCTGATCACGGCAGCCGGGGGCCGCACGCTCGGCCTGTTCTCCTCCCGGCGCGCGGCCAACGCGGCGGCCGAGGCCATGCGCGAACGCCTGGACTTCCCGATCCTGGCGCAGGGCGACGACCAGCTACCCACCCTGGTGCGGCAGTTCGCCGAGGACCCGGCCACCTGCCTGTTCGGCACGCTCTCGCTGTGGCAGGGCGTGGACGTGCCGGGGCCGTCGTGCCAGCTCGTGCTGATCGACCGCATCCCGTTCCCGCGCCCGGACGACCCGGTCAAGGCGGCGCGCGCCCGCGCCGTCGAGCAGGCGGGCGGCAACGGGTTCATGGCGGTGTCCGCGCAGCACGCGGCACTGCTGCTTGCGCAGGGCTCGGGCCGCCTCGTGCGGAGCATGGACGACCGGGGGGTCGTGGCCGTCCTGGATCCCCGGCTCGCGACCGCGCGGTACGCGTCGTTCCTCACCAAGTCGATGCCCGGCTTCTGGCCCACGAACGACCCGGCCCTGGTCCGCGCCGCCCTCGCGCGGCTCGACACCTAGCCTGGAGGCATGACAGCACCGTCGGACGGTCCTTCTGTTTCTCCCACCACCAAGCTCGCGGTAGTGGGCGCCGGAGCGGTCGGGTCCACGCTCGCCTTCGCCGCGCTCGCCCGCGGAGCGGCGCGCACCATCGCCCTGCTCGACGTGGACAGGTCGAAGGTCGAGGCCGAGGTGCTCGACCTGCAGCACGGCCTGATGTTCACGCCCCAGGCGCACGTGATCGGCTCGGACGACGTGGCGGTCTGCGAGGGCGCCGACATCGTGGTGGTGACCGCCGGGGCGAAGCAGAAGCCCGGGCAGAGCCGGGTCGACCTCGCTGAGGGGACGATCGGCCTGATGCGCACGATCCTGCCGGGCCTGGTCGACGTCGCGCCCGACGCGACCTATCTGATGGTGACCAACCCCGTGGACGTAGTGACCTACGCGGCGCTCAAGATCTCCGGTCTGCCGCGGGAGCGGCTCTTCGGCAGCGGCACGGTCCTGGACTCGTCCCGGCTGCGGGTGGTGCTCGCCGAGCGGTGCGGGGTGGCGGTCGGGAACGTGCACGCGTACATCGCGGGCGAGCACGGCGACTCGGAGATCGCCCTGTGGAGCTCCGCCTCGATCGGCGGCGTACCGCTGCTCGACTGGGAACCGGTGGGCGACGCCCGGTCGATCGACGCCGCGATGCGCGCGGAGGTGCACCACGAGGTGGTCGACTCGGCCTACCGCATCATCGCGGGGAAGGGGGCCACCAACTACGCCGTCGGCCTGGCCGCTACCCGCATCATCGAGGCGGTGCTCAACGACGAACGGCGGATCATGCCGGTGTCCTCGCTGCTGGACGACTACTACGGCATCAGTGACGTCTGCCTGTCCGTGCCGTCACTGGTAGACGGGCGCGGTGTCACGGGCAACGTGCGCGTCCCGATGTCCGACGAGGAGCTGACAGGCCTGCGCGCGTCCGCGGACAGCGTCCGCGCGGTCCAGAAACGCTTCGGCTTCTGACTGACTGTCGTGCCAAGTGCGACGAGAACGGGGTTGTGTTCGTGCCAGGTCGGCATCCGAACACAACCCCGTTCTCGTCGTCCGGGAGCGGTCTACAGGGAGCGGAGGACCGCTACCACGCGGCCCAGGATCCGCGCCTCGTCGCCCGGGATGGGCTCGTAGGCCGGGTTCTGCGGCAGCAGCAGCACGTGCCCGTCGGTCTGCTTGAACGTCTTGACCGTGGCCTCGCCGTCGAGCATGGCCGCGACGATCTCGCCCTGCTCGGCGACGTTCTGCTGCCGCACCACTACCCAGTCCCCGTCGCAGATCGCGGCGTCGACCATCGAGTCGCCGGCGACCTTGAGCAGGAACAGGTCACCGTCACCCACGAGCTGGCGGGGGAGCGGGAACACGTCCTCGACGACCTGCTCGGCGAGGATCGGGCCACCGGCCGCGATCCGGCCGACGAGCGGCACGTACGACGGCGGCGGGGTGCTGGCGTCGTCGGGCACCGAACCGCCCCAGTGGACCTGGCCGCTGCGCCGCGGCTCCGGCCAGTGGATCTCACCGCGTGTCGGCTTGTCGACCTGCTCCGCCAGCGGCTCGACGAGCTCCATCGCGCGCGGCCGGTTCGGGTCGCGGCGCAGGAAGCCCTTCTTCTCGAGCATCTGGAGCTGGTGCTTGACGCTCGACGGGCTGGCCAGCCCGACGGCCTCGCCGATCTCACGCATCGACGGCGGGTAGCCCCGCGTCTCGAACGACTGCCGAATCGTGTCCAGCACCAGGCGCTGCCGCTCGGTCAGGCGGTCGGTCGGCGAGATCGCGTGTACGTCAGCGACCGCCTTGTCGCCTGGCGCGTCCAGCGTGGCGACGCCGGAGTGCGCTGTGTCGACCGCTCTCGTGTCGCTGGTCCCGTCCCGTCCCGTCATGCCCGTGCCCCTCCCGTTCCGACAAATGTTCTCCCCTGCGCGACCCACTCTAGATCACAAACTCACATCCATCAAACGAATGTTCGAGCGTGTCTCGACATCGACGGTGTCCCGTGCTACACAATGGTACGTGCGTTCGACGAACGCGTGTATGAAGAATTCGCGAAACTCGGAGGAGGGGCCATGGGGGACGTGATCCCGCTGAGGCAGTACAGCCCGACGTTCGGGCAGGCGCATACACCTGCACCCCGGCTGGTCGCCGTCCCGGCGTACCCCCGGCAGGCGTACAACCGGCAGGAGCCGCGCACGTTCGCCGACCGGCTCGGGCTGGCCGGCCTGCGGCTCACGCGCCGCGGTCGCGCGGTCCTGGTGCTGCTGGCGATGCTCCTGGTCGCGCCGATGGTGACGTGGGGGGCAACCGCCGTCGCCAGTACCGCCGGTGAGCCCACTCAAGTTCGGGTGCACGCGGTGCGGCCGGGGGAGACGCTCTGGGGCTTCGCACGGCAGGTCGCGGAGCCGGGCGAGGACGTCCGGGCGGCGGTCGGCAGGCTGCAGGAGCTCAACCGGATGTCGTCGGGCACGCTGCGGGTCGGTGAGCTGCTGCTCCTCCCCGAGGAGTGACCAGAGCCCTTAGGAGTGACCAGAAGCCACAATCCGCCGTCAAATGTTGCGGCGATGTTGCAAGGTGGTGGTTTGCCCGCTTACGGTCGGGGCGCGACCGGAGGCCTCCGGTCGGTGGTCGACCACGCAGGAGTGAGCATGCACTGCCCGTTCTGTCGCCATGCCGACTCGCGCGTGGTGGACTCGCGGACCGCCGACGACGGCCTGTCGATCCGGCGCCGACGGCAGTGCCCCAACTGCAACAGACGGTTCACCACCGTGGAGACGGCGAGCCTCTCCGTCGTCAAGCGCTCCGGCGCCACCGAACCTTTCAGCCGCGACAAGGTCGCCGCGGGGGTGCGCAAGGCGTGCCAGGGCCGTCCGGTGAGCGACGACGACCTCGCGATCCTGGCTCAGCGGGTCGAGGAGACCCTGCGGAGCAACGGCAGCGCCGAGATCGACGCTTACGAGGTGGGCCTGGCGATCCTCGGCCCGCTGCGTGAGCTCGACGAGGTGGCCTACCTCCGGTTCGCGAGCGTCTACCAGTCGTTCGACTCGCTCGAGGACTTCGAGAGCGCCATCACGTCGCTGCGTGCCGAGCGCGCGGAGCGGGCCGCCGCCCAGGCCTGACGCCTGAGCGGCACAAGGTTTCGTAAAACTTTGGCAGCCTGGCGCTAGGTGGTGCAGGCTGGGCAGACGACGGACCCGATCGAGGGACCCCCGAAACAAGAGGAGGTGATCGGTGTGACGGACGACAAGCCCAATGCCGAGGAGGCCGAGGTCCAGGGCGCTGAGGAGCCCAAGGCCCCGACCGCGCCGAGCACGGATGCGAAGGCGCGGTTCAAGGAGGCGCTGGACCGCAAGAACGCGGCTCGGCAGCGCACGTCCGCGGGCGACGTGAACACCGGTGCGGTGCACGGCTCGGAGACGACCGGCCCCGTGCAGAAGATGTTCCGGCGCAAGAGCGGCTGATCCTCGGTGGTGGAGGCCGCTGAACCTGGTTAAAGGCCAGGTCAGCGGCCTTTGTCGTGCCCGCGAGGGGGTTGATTTGACCGTTTAGGCCCTGTTCAAGTGGGGGACATCCGCGAGCTATCCCCCGGATGCTTTCGACCAGTTCTGTGACGCTGCGTCCCGCACAGCACCTCAGCGAACTGAAGAAGGAGTCCGGTGACTCAGACAGCGCAGGCCCCTGCGTCCGTGGTGGACCTCTGGGCCGCAGTCGCCGCACAGGCCCGGCGGACACCGAACGCCGCGGCACTGATCGACGGAGCCGAGGAGCTGACCTACGCGGGCCTTGTCGCCCGGGTCGCCGAGACGGCGGACCGGCTGGCCGCAGCCGGCGTGCGGGCGGGTGACCTCGTCGGTGTGCGCCTGCCGCGCGGCCGGGACGCCGTCGTGGCCTTCCTGGCCACGTTGCGCAGCGGCGCCGGGTACGTGCCCCTCGACCCGGCCTACCCTGAGCCCCGCCTGCGGATGATGGTCGAGGAGACCCGGCCGAGGGCACTGGTCACCGCCGAGGGAGTGCTGCCGCTCCCCGACAGCGTGTCCCAGCACGAGCCGGCCTACGTCATCTTCACCTCCGGCTCCACCGGTCGGCCCAAGGGTGTGCTCATCGGTCGCGACTCGCTGCGCGAGTTCAGTCGCGTGTCCGCCGAGCAGTTCTCACTGGGGGAGGGCGACCGGGTGCTGCAGTTCGCGTCGCTGAGCTTCGACGCCAGCGTCGAGGAGATCTTCCCGACGCTGAGCAGCGGCGCCACGCTGGTCCTGCGCGACGACGACATGATCAGCCGCCCCGACCTGTTCCTCGACCGCTGCGGCGTGCTCGGGATCACCGTTCTCGACCTGCCGACCGCGTACTGGCACGAGCTGGTCTCGGCCCTCGACCGCGGCGAGGCGGCGCTGCCCGCCGCGGTGCGCTGCGTGATCATCGGCGGCGAGACCGCCCGGCCGGACGCGGTGCGCCAGTGGCAGCAGGCGGTCGGCACCACCGCACGGCTCTACAACACCTACGGCCCCACCGAGACCACCGTCAGTGCCACCTTCGCGGACGTGACCGAGTGGTCGGGCAAGGTCGTGCCGATCGGCGTCCCGCACCACGGAGTGACCTGCCGGGTGGGCGACGACGACGAGCTGCTCATCGGCGGCACCGGCGTGGCCCAGGGCTACCTGAACCGGCCGGAGCTGACCGCCGACCGGTTCGTCACGGGCCCCGACGGCGCGCGGGAGTACCGCTCGGGTGACCGCGTGCGCTGGGCGGACGGGCAGCTGGAGTTCCTCGGCCGGCTCGACGACCAGGTCAAGATCCGCGGCCACCGGGTCGAGCCCGGCGAGGTCGAGGCAGTGCTGCGCACGATCGCGGACGTCGACGACGCGGTGGTGCTCGTCGACGACCGCCGCGGCCGCGCCCGGCTCGTGGCACACGTGGTCACCGCCGCCGAGACCGACCTCGACGGCGTGCGCGGCGCGCTGGGCAACGTGCTGCCCGCGGCACTCGTCCCCAGCGCCCTCGTGCGCCACGCCCGCCTCCCGCTCACCCCCCAGGGCAAGATCGACAAGCTGGCGCTCGCGGCGGTGATACCCGCCGAACGGACCGCCGAGACCCTAGGCACGGCCCCGGAGCGAGCCGCAGCGGCGCTGTTCGAGGAAGTGCTCGGTACGGCGGTGACCGGCCCCGCCGACGACTTCCTCGCCCTCGGCGGCGACTCGCTGGACGCGGTGCGCCTCATCGCCGGCCTGCGCTCGCGGCACGGCGCCGCGCTGACCCTCACCCGGTGGTATGCCGACCCGACCGTCGCCGCACTCGCCGAGGTGATCGCCGGCGCCACCGACATGTTGGACGCCACCCCAGCCGGGCTCGCCGAGGACGTGCCCCACCCCCTGAGCCCCATTCAGCGCGACCACTGGATCGCCGAGCAGGTCTGTGCCGACCTCCCCGTCTACACCCTGGGCATCCGGTACCGCTGGACGGAACCGGTGGACGTGCCGGCCTTGCGTCGCGCGCTGGCCGAGCTGGCCCGCCGGCACCCGCTGCTGCGGGCCCGCTTCCCGGACGACGACGCCGAGCCGAGCCTGCGCATCGACCCCGCCGCGACGGTGCCCCTGACCGTTGGCGAGCCGGACCGGGCCGCCGTCGACCACCGCGACGGGCCAGTGGCGCACGCATTTCTGCACGGGGAGGAGCTCGTCCTGCTGGTGCACCACCTCGTGTTCGACGGCTGGTCGGCCGGTGTGTTCGGCCAGGAGCTCGCAGCGCTCTACCGCGCGGCGCTCTACGGGGGTGCCGACGTCGGTATGTTCGATGGCGGCGCGGCGGACGGCGGAGCGGGGGACAACCTGAGCGTCGTCGCCGGACTGGCCCCGGCCGCCCCCGCGCCAGACCTCGCCGGCCGTAGCGCACTCGCGAAGGCGGACCCCGCGCTCGTCTCCTACTGGCAGGACCGCTTCGCTGGCGCCGACCTCGGCCTGGAGCTGCCCGCCGACCGTCCGCTGCCCGCCGTCCGCTCGTACGCCTCCGCGCGCCTGACCCGGTCGATCGACCCGGACCTGCTCGACCGCCTGCGCCTCTTCGCGGGCGAGCAGCGCGCGAGCCTGTACATGGTTGTCGTGGCCGCCCTCCAGGTGGTGCTCCGGCGCTACACCGGGCGCACCGACGTGACCGTGCTCACGCCGAGCGCGGGCCGGTCGGCGGGCGAGCTGGCCTCGGTGATCGGCCCGGTGCTGAACACCCTTCCGCTGCGCGGGAACGTAAGTGGCGAGCCGACGTTCGGTGAGCTCGTCGCCCGGGTGCGTGACGCGGTGCTCGGCGACCTGGATCATCAGGACCTGGGGTTGCCCGACCTCGTGGCCGCGCTGTCCCGGTCCGGCGCCGGCAAACGCCTGAGCCCGGTGATGCTGACGGTGCACAACACCCCGGTGCCCGACGACCCGATCCTGCACTACGCCGGCGAGCTGCCGCCGGTCGCCTCGATGGTCGACCTGGCGATCGGCCTGGACTTTCCCGCCGACGGGGCAGTGCTCTACGCCGACCGTGCCGTCGAGCTGTTCGACGCCGAGCGTGTCGACGCGCTGCTGGGCCACCTCCTGACGGTGCTCGACGCCGCTTCCCGCGGCGCGACGGCCTCGATCACCCGGCTGCCGCTGCTCACCGACGTCGAGCACCGCCGCATCGTGCACGACTGGAACGACACCACCATCCCAGTGCCGGACGCCGCCGCGGTGCACGAGCTGTTCGAGCGCCGCGTCGCCGCGAATCCCGGCGCGCCGGCGCTCACCGTCGGGAGCGAGACCGTCAGCTACGGGGACCTCGACCGCCGGGCCAACCGGCTGGCCCGGCGGCTGCGGGGCGAGGGTGTGCTGCCCGGTCACCGGGTCGGGATCAACCTCGACCGCGGCATCAACCTGTTCGTCGCGATGTGGGCGGTGCTCAAGGCCGGCGGCGCCTACGTGCCGCTGGACCCCGCGTACCCGCGCGAACGCCTGGCCGCCATGCTGGCGGACAGCAACCCGACGGTAGTGGTCGACGACGCCTACCTCGCCACCGCCGCGCCCGATGACGACAGCGCCCTGCCGCCCGCCGCGGGCACGGACGATCCCGCGTACGTCATCTACACCTCCGGGTCGACCGGCACCCCGAAGGGCGTCGTCGTCACCCACCGCAACCTGGTGCACGCCGCCGGCATGTGGCAGGCGGCCTACGGGTTGCGGCCGGAGTGGACGTACCTCCAGGCGGCCAGCTTCTCGTTCGACATGTTCGTCGGCGAGACCCTGCGTGCGCACACGGCGGGCGGGCGCCTCGTCGTCGCGCCGCGCGAGACCATGCTCGACCCAGCCGACCTCTACGCCCTGATGCGGGCCGAGCAGGTGCGCACCACCGAGCTGGTGCCCGCGGTGCTGCGCGCGCTCCTCGACCACGTGGAGGAGACAGGAGGAGACCTCGCCTTTGTGCACCTGCTGATCGGCGGCGGCGAGAAGTGGCACGTCCGGGAGTACCGGCTGGCGCAGCGCCTGGTCGGCGCGGGTAATCGGGTGGTCAACTCCTACGGCGTCACCGAGGTGACCGTCGACAACGTCTACTTCGACGGCTCGGTGGACCACCTGACCGACGACGCGCCGCTGCCCATCGGCCGCCCGTTTCCCAACAACCGGGTAGCGGTGCTCGACGCCGGCGGGCAGCCGGTGCCCGCGGGCGTGGTGGGGGAGCTGTACCTCGGCGGGCTCGGTGTCACCGCCGGCTACTACGAGCGGCCCGACCTGACGGCACAGCGGTTCGTCCCCGACCCGTTCGCGGACGAACCCGGCGCCCGGATGTACCGCACCGGCGACTCGGCCCGCCTGCACCGCGACGGCACGGTCGACTTCCTCGGCCGGCTCGACGACCAGATCAAGGTCAACGGCTACCGGATCGAGCTCGGCGACGTCGAGGCGGCGCTCAGCACGCTGCCCGGCGTGGTGACCTGCGCGGCGGCCCTGCACCAGCGCCCCGGCGAGCTGGCGCAGCTCGTCGGCTATGTGGTGACGCGCGACGACGCCGACGCCGACGAGGCCGCCCTGCGGGACCTGCTCGCCGCCGGGCTGCCCGGGCACATGGTCCCGGGCCGGATCCTCACGCTCCCTGCGCTGCCGGCCACGCCGAACGGGAAGCTCGACCGGCGCGCCCTGCCCGCCCCCGGGGACCAGGGACCGGCCGCGGGACCGCAGCCGCGCACCGCCACCGAACGGCAGATCGCTGCCGTCTGGTCGGAGATCCTCGGCGTGGAGGCGCCCGGTATCGACGACAGCTTCTTCGCCCTCGGCGGGGACTCGTTCGCCGCCCTGAAGGTGGTGCGGCGCATCGACCCGTCGCCCAGCCTGGTCGAGCTCTACCGGAACGCCACGATCCGCCGGCTCGCCGCCGTCCTCGACGAGCGCGCCGACGGCGGGCCCGCTGAGCAGCGGCTCCTGCACCGGCTCACCGAGGCCGACGCCGACCTGGCCGGCGGCGGGCACACGATCGTGGCGGTGCCCTACTCCGGCGGCAGCGCCGTCGCCTACCAGGCGCTCGCCGACGCCGTCCCCGCCGGGTGGGCCCTGCACGCGGTCGAGCTGCCCGGCCACGACCGCTCCCGCCCCGACGACGTCCTCGAACCGCTCGACGTGGTCGCCGACCGCATAGTCGCCGAGCTGGGCGAGCTGGAGGGCCCGGTCCTGCTGTACGGGCACTGCCTCGGCGTCGCGCTCACCGTGGAGGTGGCGCGCCGCGCCGAGCAGGCCGGCACGCAGGTCGAGGGCGTCGCCCTCGGCGCGGGGTTCCCCACCGCGCGGCTGCCCGGGCGGGTCTTCGACTGGATCTACCGGAACCTGCCGATCGACCGCCTCTCGTCTGACCGCGAGTACCTGGAGTACCTGCGCGCCCGGGGCGGCTTCACCGACCTGGACGACGACGGGCAGAAGGCGTTCACGCTCCGCAACGTGCGTCACGACGCCCGCGACGCCGAGGAGTACTTCACCGCCGCCTACCGCGCGGAGCTGGAGCCGATGCGGGCGCCGGTGCTCTCCGTCGTCGGCGCACGCGACCGCGTCACAGAGCACTACCAGGAGCGCTACGAGGAGTGGCGGCACTTCACCGACGGTGCCGTCGGCCTGGCCGTGCTGCCGCGCGCCGGGCACTTCTTCGTCAAGGACCACGCGCGGCCGCTCGCGGAGACGCTCGTCGACTTCGTCGCCGACCCCGGGGCCATCGCCGACGTCGGCCAGTCGTCGCCGGGTGACGCGCTGGACCAGGCCGAACGGTCCCGTCCCGCGGCGCCCGTCGTCGAGCCCGACCTGCGCAAGTTCGGGGTAGTGGCGTTCGGCCAGCTGCTCTCCATGGTCGGCAGCAGCCTGAGCAGCTTCGTGCTGAGCATCTGGGTGTTCCAGCAGACCGGTTCGATCACCGACTTCGCCGTCGTCAACGCCGTCGGCCTGCTGCCCGGAATCATCGCCGGCCCCTTCGCCGGAGCGGTCGCCGACCGCTGGGACCGGCGCAAGGTCATGCTCACGAGCGACACCGTCGCCGCGGCGGCGATGATCGCGCTGCTCGTGCTGCTGCTCACGAACGGCCTCAACCTCTGGCAGGTCTACCTGACGGTGTCCGTCACGTCGCTCGCGGGTGCCTTCCAACGACCCGCCTACCTCGCCGCTGTCGCCCAGCTCGTGCCCAAGCGCTACCTCGGGCACGCGAGCGGCATCGGACAGCTCGGAGCGGGCGTCGGCACCGTGTTCGCCCCGATGCTCGGCGCCTCGCTCATCGGCGTGATCGGCATCAGCGGGGTGCTGCTGCTCGACACCGTGACCTTCGCCATCGGCGCGCTGACGCTCCTGCTCACCCGGTTCCCGGACCTCCTGTTCCGGCGCCGGCAGGAGAGCTTCGGCACGGAGATACGCAACGGGTGGCGCTACATCACCCGCCGGCCCGGGCTGCGGTCCGCACTGCGCTACTTCGTCATCGACCACGTCTTCTACGTCCTGGGCTTCGCCGTCATCACCCCGATGCTGCTCGTCGAGCAGCCCGCTGCGGTCATGGGCACCGCGCTCGGGGCCGCCGGTGCCGGTGCGCTGCTCGGCAGCGTCGCGATGGGCGTCTGGGGCGGCACGGCCCCGCGCACCCACGGGATGCTCATCTCCATGGGGGTCGCCAGTGTCGCGATGACGCTCGTCGGGCTCACCACGGAACCCGCCTTGATCATCGCCGGCATGTTCCTCATGGGCGTGGGGGAGTCGCTGGCCGACGGGCACTGGACGGCGATCGTCCAGGGCAAGGTCGGCCTCGAGCTGCAGGGCCGGGTGCTCTCACTGTTCATCACCCTGATGATGGTGACCGTGCCGATCGGCTACCTCGTCGTCGGGCCGCTGGCGGAGCGGTACGTCCAGCCGCTCCTGGAACCGGGCGGGGCGCTCGCGGACACGGTCGTCGGGCAGCTCGCCGGCGTCGGGCCCGGACGGGCGCTGGCCCTGCTGATCGTGCTCAGCGGCCTCCTTCAGGTCGGGTGGGCGGTGTTCGGCTGGTGTGACGCCCGCCTGCGCCTGGTCGAGGACGAGCTGCCCGACGCAGTGCCCGCGGGCGAGATCGGCTCGCGCGACGACCTGCAGCGCGAGGCGGACGAGCTGCTCGCCGCGACCACCGGTCGGAGACCTACCACCGGTCGGAGATCCCGCACCGAACCGGAGCCGTCATGACCACGATCCCCGGCACGCTGGACACGACCTCGACGATCGTCGTCGGTGACCTCCTTCCCGGGACCCGGGTGGTGCTCCGGGACGAGACCCGGTACCCGTCGGGCAGCCACAAGGAGCCCGCCGCCCACGCGGTGATCGCCGCAGCCCTTGCTGCGGGCCACGACCGGGTGGTTGTCGGTTCGTGCGGCAACTACGGCAAGGCCATGGCCGCCGCCGCGGCGGCCGCGGACCTGACCTGCACCGTTGTCCTGCCCCTGGACTGGAACGACGGCGGCGAGTTCATCGAGGCGGCCGGTGCCGACGTGCGGTTCGTCCCGGGCGGGTACGAGGACGCCGTAGACGCGGCCCGGCTGTTCGCGCAGGAGACGGGCGCGGCGGACGGCAACGTCGACGGCCCCTACCAGGAGGCGGTGCTCGACGGCCACGGGAGCGTCGTCGACTCGCTCCACGGCGCGCTCGCGGGAGCGCACGCCGCCCTGTGGCTGCCGATCGGGAACGGCACCACAGCGGTCGCCCTGCATCGGCGGCTCCGTGAGCTGCGCTGGACCGTGCCCCTGCACGGGGTCGGCTCACCCGGCAACAACCCCATAGTGACGAGCTGGCCAGGCGCCTACCGGGTGTTGCCGAGCGACGGCGTGGTCACGACCGAGCACAACGAGCCGCTGGTGAACTGGCACGCGCTGCACGGCCCCGAGGCGCTGGCCGCTATCGCCGACACCGGCGGTGCGGTGCACGGGGCGCACGACGACCAGCTCGTCGTAGCCCGGGCGGCGCTGGAACGGTACGGCGTGCAGGCCTCCGCGTCCGGAGCCGCGGGGCTTGCCGGGCTCCTCCAGCATGCGCGTTCCGCTCCCGTGAGCGGGGACCAGGTCGTGCTGGTGACGGGACGCTGAGGGTTCAGCGGTCGGCCTCGGTCGTCAGGCTCAGGGCGAGCAGCGGGCACAGCGCGACGGCCTGTTCGGCGTCGGCCGTCAGCTTGGCCGGGACCCGGACGAGTGCCCCGCCCGGCCCGGGCCGCGCGGTCTGGCTCGGCAGGGGATAGCCCCACTCGTCCCGGACGAGCAGCCTGGGCAGCAGCTCCGCGCAGAGCCCGCGGCCGTCGCACCGGGTCCAGTCGACGTGCAGCCCGCTCCGGCTCATGACCGCCTCCCGACGACGGCCGTGCACCGGCCGTGGGTGTGCGCCGCTACCTCCTCGGCGAAGACGTCCAGCGCGCTGAGCACCAGGCGCCCGGTGCCGTCCGGGTGGTGGCACGCGCCGCGCCCCGCGACGGTGGTGGTCAGCCGGGCGATCCGGTCGGTCGTGCCCGAAGGTGGCCGACCGGCGGCGAGCAGGTCGACGGCGCCGGCCAGCGCGGGCAGGCCGAACATGCATGGCCCGCACTGACCGGCGGACTGCCCGGCGAGGTAGCCCACGATCTCGGCAGTCGCACGCAGGCCGCAGCTACCGGCGCCGAGCGCGACGATGATGCCTGCTCCCGGCGTAGCGCCGCCCGACGGCGAGAGCGCCGCGCCCAGCTCGCCCGCGGGCAGCCACTGGCCGTGGTAGCCGCCGACCAGGACCGCCGAGACCTCCGCCGGGTCGGTCTGGCAGGCCCGGAGGACGTCCGCCACCCGGGTCCCGCCGGCGATCTCCAGGACTCCGCCGATGCGGACGTCGCCGGAGACCGTCACCAGCCGGGTCCCGGGGTCGTCCGGGGTGCCGGTGCCGCGGAACCAGGCCCCGCCATAGCGGGCGACCAGCGCGACGTGGGCCAGCGTCTCGACGTTGTGCACCAGGGTGGGCCGCCCGTGCAGCCCGGCTGCGCTGAGCCGGTGTCGCTTGTCGGTGGGCAGCGCGATGCCGCGCTCGATCGCGTTCACGACGGCGCTGGCCTCACCCGAGATGAACGTGTGCGGGGCGAGGACTACCTGCATCTGGGTGCCGTCCGGACGCTCGGCGAGGGCACGCCGCACCGAGTCCGCGCTGTCGGCGCGCACGTACAGGTACACGTCGTCCGCCGCCAGCGCGCCGGCGGCGGCCAGCAGCCCGTCGATGACCAGGTGCGGCGCGTGCTGCAGCAGGTTCGTGTCCTTCTGGCTGCGCGGCTCACCCTCCGCGCCGTTGCCGATGACCACGGGTTGGTGCCCGGTCGCCGTCGCCGTCAGCTTGCGCCACACCGGGAATCCAGCCCCGCCCCGCCCGGTCAGCCCCGAGAGCTCCAGCTCGCGCACCAGCCCGGCCCCGGGACGCTGCGCGGGCAGGGGCCCGTAGGCGGCCAGATGTGCCGCGAGACCGGCACTGCCGCCGGCGGCGAACGGCCAGGCGCCGTCGGGCGGGGAGGGCGTCCTGGTCGAGAGGACAACGGCCTGGGCGGTGCTCATCCAACCTCCTGACGGGACCGGGACGACTCCACGAACCAGCGCGACAACCGCCACCAGACGGCGCCCGCGACCGCGGCGACGCTCACGGCCGTGACGACGAGGAACCAGCCGGTGCCCGCGTCGGTGCCGTTGCCGATGCCGTGCAGCACCGCGACCGGCCACATGGCGTAGACCAGCCAGTGCACCGCCCGGTAGGTCCGCAGGCCCAGCCGGTGCCGCAGCAGCGCCGTGATGACGACGGCCAGCAGCAGGTCGAACGCGACGGTGCCGAGGCCCTGCCAGAACGGTCGGAACTCGCCGACGAACGGCACCACCAGGTCCGTCAGGGAGAGCTGGGCGAGCGGGTCGAACAGCAGCGTGACCACGTGCAGGCCCACGAACGCGGTAGCCGCCAGCGCGACGTCCCGGTGGACCAGCACGATGGCGAACCGGGGCAGCCCGGGCAGCGGCCGGCCGGACCGGGTCAGGATGCCGAGCACCACCGACGCGGTCAGCAGCACCAGCGCCGTGACGCCGCTGGCCCGGCCGATCGCCCAGAGCACCTCATCCACGGCGATCACCTCCGCCCTGCGCCGGCCAGCGGCCGACGGTGACCACCGCTGCCGCGCTGTCGACCAGCCGCGCGGTGACCTGGCGCGACGCGAGCCAGGCGGGCGCCCGGTGGCCGTTGACCACGGCGGCCGTGCTGTAGGCGTTGGCCAGCAGGCAGCTCGGCGCGACCACCGTGACGCTGCGCCACACGGGCGCGGCAGGCAGCCCGGTGCGCGGGTCGAGGATGTGGTGCACCTCCTGCCCGGCCCAGTCGTGCCGCCGCCGTCGTGTGCTGGAGGTCGCCATCGCCCAGCCCGAGCGCAGCGACACCTGCTGGGCCGGGTCGTCCGCGGTGTCCTGGACGAGCACCTGCCAGTCGAAGCCGGCGGCGCCCGCCGTCGCGATGTCACCACCGAGCGAGACCAGGACGCCCGCGCCGAATCGGTCGTGGACCGTGTGCGCGGCGAGGTCCGCGGCCAGGGCCTTGCCTGACGCGCCCAGGTCCAGCTCGACGCCGTCGGGCACGCTGAGCCGGCGGTCCCGGAGCCGGATATCGGCCCAGCCCCTGCGGGGCCGGACGACGGGGCCTCCGGGCTCCAGCGAGACGTCGACGACGTCGATGCCCCTGCCGAACCCGAGCGCGTCCAGCTCCGCGCCCAGCGTGGGGTCGACGGCGCCGTCCGTGCGACGCGCGGCCTCCAGCGCGCCCTCGATCAGCGCCGCCAGCATGGGGCTCACCTCTACGCCGCCGGCCAGCGCCCGCCCGGCGCGGGCCAGCTCGGAGTCGGTGCGATACCTGCTGCACGCGGCGTCGACCTCGGCCAGAACGCTCTCGACCAGCCGTACTGACGGCTCGAGCACCTCCGGCGCCGTCACGACGGCCGCCGTGGTGCTCCAGACCGGCCACTCGTGGCGGGCACTCCGCATCAGGATCCCGAGGACTGGGCGTCGGGTGCGCTCTCCAGACCGGGGGTCACGGGCGCACTGTCCTCGTCCGTCGTGTCCGGCACGGTGCCCGAGCTCGTGCCGGAGTCGGTGCCGAGGTCGGCGTCGTCGGCCTGCGCGGTGGCGGACCACAGCGCGGTGGCGGTGACGGCCGTGACCGCGACGCCGGTCAGGCTGACGACGGCGGTGGCGGCGACGGCTCGTCGTCGGCCGGCGGCGGGTGACAACATGTCGTGACCTCTTCCTGGACCCTGTTGCTGCTCGCGCCCAGGATGGTCGGGAAACCTTCGAGGATCCTTGGAGCCGGCCGTGGGTGGCCAGGGAGATCCGACTCTTAGGGCAGTCACAAACACGCTGATCACGCTGGTGTCTGTGACCAGCAGACCTGTTTTCACCCCATCGAACGTGCAGCCCGCGCCCGGCTCCACCGATCACGCGGCGACCGCTGTCGCTACCGCGACGGTGGAGATCGTGGTCCCGGTATTCAACGAGGAACGTTCCCTGCCCGGGTGTATCCGGGTGCTGCACCAGTTCCTCTCCGACGAGTTCCCCTATCAGTGGACGGTGACGGTCGCCGACAACGCGAGCACCGACCGGACGCTAGCCGTCGCGCGTGACCTGGCGGCTGAGCTCGACGGCGTCCGGGTGCGGCACGTGGACGGCAAGGGCCGCGGACGTGCCCTGCGCGAGGCCTGGGCGAAGAGTGACGCCGACGTGGTTGCGTACATGGACGTCGACCTGTCCACCGGCCTCGACGCGCTGCTGCCACTGGTGGCGCCGCTGGCCAACGGGCACTCCGACCTCGCGATCGGGTCGCGGCTGGCGCCGGGGGCACGCACGGTGCGTGGCCCCAAGCGGGAGCTGTTGTCCCGCGGCTACAACTGGCTGATCCGGGTGAGCCACGGCGCGCAGTTCTCGGACGCCCAGTGCGGGTTCAAGGCGGCCCGCACCGACGTCGTCCGGCCGCTGCTCACGCATGTCCAGGACGACGGGTGGTTCTTCGACACCGAGCTGCTCCTGCTCGCCGAGCACAACGGGCTGCGGGTGCACGAGGTGCCGGTCGACTGGGTGGAGGACGTCGACACCCGCGTGGCGGTCGCCTCGACCGTGTGGGACGACGTGCAGGGCCTCGTGCGCGTCGCACGCGAGAAGGCGTCCGGCCGTGCACAGGTGGCCGGCCTCCCGCGTCGTCCGGAGCCCCGGGCCGCGCACCCCGACGCGGTACTGGGCCGCCGGGAAGGCGGGCTGTCCTGGCAGCTGCTGTCGTTCGCGGGGATCGGGGTGGTCTCCACCGTCGCGAACCTCGCGCTCTACGCGATGTTCCGGACGATGTGGCCGGTCCTCGCGGCCAACCTGGCGGCACTGATCATCACCACGCTGTTCAACACCGAGGCCAACCGCAGGTTCACCTTCGCCGGCCGCCGCACCTCGACCGGCAAGGCGCACGTGCAGGGCCTCGTGGTGTTCGGCCTCTACTACCTGTTCACCTCAGCCGCCCTGCTCCTGCTGCACGCCGTAGAACCGGACCCCGCCCGTCTGGTGGAGCTGACGGTGCTTGGCGCCGCCTCGGTGCTCGGCACCGTGGGCCGGTTCCTGCTGCTGCGTGGCTGGGTCTTCCGCAACCCCCGAGAGAGGAACCTATGACAACCGTCGACCAAAAGCTGGAGACTGCGCCGCCGGACAGGCTCGACATCACTCCGGCGCGGACCGCGCCACCACGCACCCGCTGGGAGGGGCCGGCAGTCGGCGCGCTGCTCGGCGTCACCGGCCTGCTGTACCTGTGGGGGCTCGGTGCGTCCGGCTGGGCCAACGACTACTACGCCGCCGCTGTGCAGGCCGGCACCCAGAGCTGGACGGCGTGGTTCTTCGGCGGGCTCGACGCCGGTGGCGCGATCACCGTGGACAAGCCACCCGCCGCGCTGTGGGTGATGGGCCTGTCCGGCCGGATCTTCGGGTTCTCCACGTGGAGCATGCTCGCGCCGCAGGCTCTGATGGGCGTTGGTTCCGTCGCGCTGCTGTACGCGACGGTGCGCCGCTGGTCCGGCCCGGCAGTGGGCCTGTTCGCCGCGGCGGCGCTGGCGGTGACGCCGGTCGCGGTGCTGATGTTCCGGTTCAACAACCCCGACGCGCTGCTCGTGCTGCTGCTCGTGGTCGCCGCCTACTGCGTGGTGCGCGCGTGCGACGCCACCACCGCCCGGTCCGGCACGCTCTGGCTCGCGCTGGCCGGTACTGCCATGGGGTTCGGCTTCCTCACCAAGATGCTGCAGGCCTTCCTCGTGCTGCCCGCGTTCGCGTGTGTGTTCCTGCTGGCCGCGCACGCCCCGCTGCGGCGCCGGTTGTGGCAGCTGCTCGTGGCCGCCGGAGCGATAGTCGTCTCGGCCGGGTGGTGGGTCGCCACGGTGGCGCTCTGGCCCGCCGAGTCGCGGCCCTACATCGGCGGCTCGACCGACAACAGCGTCCTGGAGCTTGCGCTCGGGTACAACGGGCTCGCCCGCCTCGCGGCCGAGGACACGGGCCAGGCAGCCCCGGGAACCGGTGGCGGCGGTGCGGATGACCTCGCCGCCGGCCTTGGTCGACTCTTCGGCCCCGGGGTCGGGGAGCAGGTCGCGTGGCTGCTGCCGACCGCGCTGGTCGCGCTCGTCCTCGGCCTGGTGCTGACCCGTCGGGCGCCGCGTACCGACCGGGCGCGGGCAGGGCTGCTGCTCTGGGGCGGCTGGCTTGTGGTCAGTGCGGTGGTCTTCTCGATGATGGGCGGCAAGTTCCACCCGTACTACACCGTGACGATGGTCCCCGCGATCGGCGCCGTCGTGGCGATCACCGGCCGCGAGCTGTGGCGACGGCGGAACACCGAGACCGGCCGCGGGGGACTGGCCCTGCTGGCAGCGACCACCGGGGCCTGGGCCTTCGTGCTGCTGAGCAGGACGCCGGACTGGCACCCCGAGCTGCGCTACCTGGTCGCCGCGGCGACGCTCGTCGCGATCGTGGTGTCGCTCGCCGGGCGGGTGATGCGGGTCGGTCTGGTCGCCGCCCTGGCAGCGGCCCTGCTGGGCACCAGCGGCTACGCGATAGCGACCGCCGCCGCCCCGCACACGGGGGCGGAGCCCACCGCGGGCCCCGTGGTCGAGCCGGACGACGCCGACAGCGACGCCCGGGCCGCGGCCGTAGGCCCGGCCGCCGTGAGTGTCGAGCTCGTCGAGGCGCTGCAAGCGACGACCACCCGGTGGGCGGCAGCGACCGCCGGCGCCCAGTCCGCTGCTCCGCTCGAGCTGGCCAGCGGCGCCTCGGTGATCGGGATCGGCGGCTTCACCGGCACCGACCCCGCGCCCACCCTCGCCCAGTTCCAGGACTACGTCGCGAACGGCGAGGTCACCTACTTCATCGCCGGTGGTGTCGAGGAGGGC
The DNA here is from genome assembly GCF_041081105.1 of Promicromonospora sp. Populi. Taxonomy (NCBI): domain Bacteria; kingdom Bacillati; phylum Actinomycetota; class Actinomycetes; order Micrococcales; family Promicromonosporaceae; genus Promicromonospora; species Promicromonospora sp. Populi. Next base: position 309,796 of record NZ_CP163528.1, read on the forward strand.
AAGACGGCGGCCAGCCGTGACGACGCGGCCGACGACGACGCAACCGACGACGACGCGGCGGCCGACCCGGCCGACGACCTGACGATCAGCGCCTGGGTCGCGGAGAACTTCACCGCTACCGATATCGGCGGCACGACCGTCTACGACCTCACCGAGGGGAGCTGACGGCGTCAGACGGCTGAGTGGCCGCCACCAACAGCCCGGCGGCCGCCCGCGGGCGGCGCCGTCCAGCGGTAGCGCAGCGACACCATCCGCAGGACGAACACCAGCACGGCGATCGCCGCGCCCGTGGCGAGGTTGAGCCAGCCCGCCCAGGAGACGAGGCTCGTGAGCCCGGCCCCGAGCAGGGCCGGGATGGCGTACAGGCCGCGGGCGCGGAAGATCTGCGGCACGTCGTTGGCGACGACGTCGCGGATGACGCCGCCACCGACGGCGGTCGCCACCCCCAGGACCGCGGCCGCCGCCGGGTGCATGCCCGCCGCGAGCGAGACGAGCGTGCCGGTGACCGAGAAGAGCGCCATCCCGGCGGCGTCGAACATGAGCAGGACGTCGTGGAAGCGTTCGACGGCGTGCGCGAAGAAGTAGACGACGACCGTGGCGACCACCGGGGGCAGGAGGTAGATCGGCGAGTCGAGGGCGCGCGGCACACCCTGGGCGAGCACCAGGTCCCGCAGGATGCCGCCGCCGAGGCCGACGCACGTGCCCAGCAGGAGCGAGCCGACGATGTCGAACTGCCGCCGGGCGGCGAGCAGCGAGCCCGATACCGCGAAGAAGAAGACGCCCAGGAGGTCGAGGGCGAGCGCCGTCCAGGTCACGGCCGGCTCACTGCGTGAACGCCGTCATGTCGGGCGGCCAGGCCCCCTGCGGCGGCTGCGCCTGCGGGGGCGGGAACGTGACGGGCAGGCGTGCGGGGAACCGCATCCAGGGACTGGTCGCCCACGTGACCTGTTTCGGGTCGCCGACGAGCTTCACCTGCAGGCGCTGGAGCAGCTCGGCGACCGCGATCCGCGCGATGACCCGCCCGAGCCGGGGCGCGGGGCACCGGTGCGGGCCCGCGCCGAACGAGAGGTAGGCGCGGTTGCCAACGGTGTCCCACGGGTCGTCGGACTGGATCAGCGGGTCATGGTTGGCGGCGTGCACGGCGACCACTACGGCCTCCCCGCGCTCGATCAGCTTGTCGCCGACCACCACGTCGCGCACGGCGAACCGGGGCATGAGGTTGGGGTTGGTCGTCGAGCGCCACAGCACCTCGTCAAGGGCGTCGTCGATGTGCAGCCGGCCCCCGGAGACCCGGTTGGAGAACCGCGGGTCGCTCAGGATCAGCACGAGGGTCTGTGCGATCCAGGCGAGCAGCGACTCGTTGGCCGCCAGGGTGATGGCGGTCAGCGTCTGGGCGCGTTCCAGGTCGCTCTCGAAGTTGTCGTGCACGGCCAGCACCCCGGCGATGTCCCGGGTGCCGCGCTCCCGGCTGTGAGCGATGTGCCCGGTGACGATCTCCAGCAGCTCGACGGTCCGCTCCCGTGCCGCGGCGCCAGCCTCGAAGATCGCCCGGGTGATCTCCTGCAGGCGCTGCGCCTGTCCTGGTTCGAGCCCGTCCAGCTCGGACAGCACCAGGAACGGGACTACCGCTGCGTACTCGGCGACCAGGTCCGCCCGGCCGCGGTCCTCGAACCGGTCGATGAGCATGCCGCACAGCCGGCGGGTGATGGCGCTCGCCCGGGTCTCGTCGACCTGCGACAGCGCGTCGTCGACGGGCGGCCGCATGCGGGTGTGCTTGACCCCGTCGGCGTCGGCGAGCGTGGGTTTCGGGGTGCGGGGGAGCACAAGGTGCAGCGCCGACTGCGGGCCGAGCAGGCCGGCGTCGTGCCCGCGCCAGATCGACGGGTCCTTGACGAAGCCGCGGTCGTCCCGCAGCACCCCGACCGCCTCGTTGTGGCCGAGCACCAACCACGCCGGCACGCCCGGCTCCAGGTCCACGGGGGCGACGGAGCCCCATCGCTTCCGCAAGCCCTCGTACACGGCGTTCGGGTCGGCGGCGGCGGTGGTCTCCACCAGCAGCGTGCGTTCGCCCGTGTCGCGCATCCTCGTCAGCAGGTCCGACGGCGGTCGTGCGGTCACGATTCCCCTCTCGGCGGCAACCTGGTTCCCCGCCATGTGACGGCGGGTTCAAGCCCTCGTCCCGGATGCTAACCGACGGAGGTTCGTAAACTCGGCACCTTTCGGGGCGCTGTCCGGTCCTGCCGCGTCGGGCGCTTGTCGCCGTCGGGGGGTATGGGCAGGATATGCGCCATGCCCCAGGCCACCCCGCTGCTCCGCCTCCTCAACGTGCTGCTCGCCCCCGGCCTGCGCACCCGCAAGGACCCCGACGCCGTCTTCGACCGCCTGCTGCGGGAGGAGCAGGACGGCCGCGTGCCGCTCGGCCCCGACGACCTCGCCGCGGTCGACGGCCTCCGACTGCTCCTGAGCGACCTCGCCGCGCATCCCGACCTGAGCGCCATGGGCTGGACGAGCACCCAGGACCAGATCCGCGAGCGGCTGCGCAACCGCGCCGTCGTCCGCGACCTCCAGGCGAAGCACCCCGAGGTGCGGGACGAGCCGGTGACGGCGCCGGTGTTCGTCGTCGGGCTGCCGCGGACCGGGACCACGCTGACCTACAACCTGATCGCAAGGCACCCCGGCAACCGCGGCCCCAAGCTGTGGGAGATGACCAACCTGGGCCTCCCGCGCCCGGAAGCCGAGCGCGAGCGGCTGATCGCGCAGGCGCGCAAGAAGTTCGCGACGGTGGCGAAGCTCAGCCCCGCGTGGGCGCACCTGCACCCCCTGATCGCCGAGAGCGAGGAGGAGGACTTCATGCTGCGCGCGCACACCGAGATGTTCGCCACCTGGGGTCCCATGCCGCGCTACCTGGAGTACCTGGCGGACGCCGACCTCACCGCCGACTTCCGGTTCCTGCGCGACGCCCTGCAGGTCATGGCGGCCGGGGAGGCGCCAGAGCGCTGGGTCCTGAAGCACCCCATGGACCTGTGGCGGATGCCGGAGATCCTGCGCGCGTTCCCGGACGCGCGGTTCGTCTGGACGCACCGCGCGCCCGGCGCCGCCGTCGCCTCCGGAGCCTCCATGGCCGAGGCCACGCACGTGATGTACATCAAGCCGGGGCGGATCGACCTGGAGCGCATCGGCCGGGAGTGGCTCGCGATCTCCGCGGGCGGGGTCGAGCGTGCGATCGGGCTGCGCGAACAGCTCCCCGCGGACGCGGTCATCGACGTCGTCTACGACGACCTGGTTGCCGAGCCCGAGACGGTGCTGCGCGGGGTGTTCGACCGCCTGGACCTGCCGTGGACCGCGACTGACGGGGCGAACCTCGCCGCGGCCACCGACCGCACGGGCCACCGCCCGCACGCGTACACGCTGGAGCGTTACGGCCTGGACGAGTCCCAGGTGGCGGAGGCGTTCGCGGCCTACAAGATCCCGGCCTCGACCCTCACCTGACCACGACTGATCAGCGGGCGGCCGGACCCGGCGGGAACTCCGGCCGCTCGAAGGCGTCGCGGATGCGCAGGCGGATGGTCGTGTCCAGGGCCTGGAGCTTCTTGGACGCGCCCCGCTCGGTCACGTCCGAGATGTCGGTGACCACGTAGCCGATGTCGCCGCGGGTGGCGAGCACCTGCCCCTCGATGTTGGCGCCGTGGTCGGCGAAGATCTGGTTCACGGTGGCCAGCACGCCGGGCACGTTGCGGTGCAGCACCTTGATGCGGCCCACGCCCGTGTGTTCGAGCTGGAGGTTCGGCAGGTTGACGCTGAGCATCGTCGAGCCGGTAGTCACGTAGTCGCTCAGCTTCTTGGCCACGAACTGGCCGATCGCCTCCTGCGCCTCCTCGGTGGAGCCGCCCACGTGGGGCGTGAGGATCACGTTGGGCAGGCCGCGCAGCACCGACTCGAACGAGTCGCCGCGCTTCTTGGGCTCCTCGGGGAAGACGTCGACGGCCGCCCCGGAGATGTGCCCGGAGGTGATGTGCTCGGCCAGCGAGTCGACGTCGACCACAAAACCGCGGCACAGGTTGAGGAAGATCGAGCCCGGCTTCATGCGCCCGAACTGCTTCTCGCCGAACAGCCCGGCGTTGCCGGAGCGCCCGTCGACGTGGAGCGTCACGATGTCGGCAGTCTCGAGCAGCTCGTCGAGCGTCTCGACGCGGTGGGCGTTGCCGAGCGCGAGCTTCTCCGCGGTGTCGAAGAAGATGACGCGCATGCCCAGGTTCTCGGCGAGCACGGAGAGCTGCGAGCCGATGTTGCCGTAGCCGACGATCCCGAGGGTGCGGCCCCGCACCTCGTGCGAGCCCTCGGCGGACTTGTCCCAGACGCCGGCGTGCAGGGCGCGGTCGCGCTCCGTCATGCGCCGGGTCAGCGAGATGATCTCCGCGATCGCGAGCTCCACCACGGACCGGGTGTTGGAGAACGGCGCGTTGAACACCGCGATGCCGCGGTTGGCGGCGGCGGTCAGGTTGATCTGGTTGGTGCCGATGCTGAAGGCGCCGACGCCGACGAGGCTGGTCGCCTCGGTCAGCACCCGGGCCGTCACCTCGGTCTTGGAGCGGATCCCCAGGAGCTGGACGCCGTCGAGCGCGGCGATCAGCTCGTCCTCGTCGAGGGCGCCCTTGCGCCAGTCGACCTCGTACCCGGCCGATTCGAGGATCGGGACGGAGGTGGGGTGGACGTTCTCGAGGAGGAGGGCTCGCTGCACGGACCCATGGTGCGCCAGGTGAGGCGGAAGCAACAAACGGACGGGGGCCGTGTCCCGCCTGCTGGGACGCGGGTCAGAAGCCCTCTGGGAGGTCCCGGGTGTGCACCACGACGAGGCGCTGCGTCGGACGGGTCATCGCGACGTAGAGGTCGCTCGTCCCGCCGTAGCCCTCGACGATCGCGGCCGGCTCGACCAGAACCACGCCGTCGAACTCCAGCCCCTTGGTCTGGCGCGGGGCGAGCACCGTCACCTGCGCGTCCTCCGGACGCTGCGCCACCAGGCGCGCGGCCTCCGCCGCGCCCACCGCGGTAGGCAGCGCCTCGGCGACGGCCTCGGCCAGCCCCGCGACGCTGCCCGACGGCGCGACGACGGCCACCCGGCCGGCGTCGGGCCCCACGAGCTCCTTGACGAGACTCAGGGCCTCCTCGACCACCCTGCCGGTCTCCGGCAGGGTGTCCATCAGGGTGTCCTGCGGCAGGTCCGGGTCCGGGGCGGCGCGGACGGCGACGAGCGAGCCCTCGACGTCCCGCGCGGCGCGCAGGTCCGAGACGGGCAGGCGAGCGGCCCGGGCGACCCGCTGCGCGGTGTCGGCGACCGTGGACGGCGTGCGGTAGGAGACGGTGAGCTCGGCCAGCCGCCACCCGTCGTGCAGCAGCGGGGTGAGCATGCGGTCCCAGCTCCGGGCGCCCGCGGCCGACGACGTCTGCGCGACATCGCCCACGATGGTCATCGAGCGCGTCGGGACGCGGCGCACCAGCGCGCGCCAGGCCATGGGGGAGAGCTCCTGCGCCTCGTCCACCACCACGTGGCCGTAGGTCCATGCCCGGTCGCCGGCGGCGCGTTCCGCCGTGGTCAGGGACGGGCCGCTCGCGGCGAACCGGGAGGCGAGCATCTCGGCGTCGACCAGGCCGTCGCCGGCGCCCGTCGAGGACAGCACGGTGCGCGCGTACTCGACCTCGCGAGCCTGCTCCGCCGCCCGGTTGCGGGCCTCGGCCAGTGCCACGGTGTCGTCCTCGCCGAGCAGCTCGTACGCCTCGTCGAGGATCGGCACGTCCGACTCCGTCCACGCGGCGTCCGGCGCCCGGTGCAGCAGGCGGCGCTCGCGCGCGGTCAGCTCGGGCGCCGCCTCGGCGAGCCGGTGCGGCTTGGCGAACAGGTCGCGGACCAGCTTCTCGGGGCTGATGGGCAGCCACGCGATGTTGAGCGCCACGCGCACGTCCCGGTCCGAGCGCAGGTCCTCGAACACGGACGAGCGGTCCTCACCCGACAGCGGCGCGTCCGCGAAGTCGCGGTACTGGTCGGTCAGGCGGTCGAGCATGTCGCGCACGAACGTCCCGCGCGCCAGGTTGTGCGGCTTGTGCGTGCGGCGGGCGTGGGCGATCGCGTCGCTCACGTCCCGGGGCCGGATCACGAAGTCGTGTCCCTCCACCCGGACGGTGACCTCCTGCTCCGGCACGCGCTCGCGCGCCCGCACGGCCCGGCGGATCACCTTGCGCCACAGGAGCAGGCCCTTCAGCCGGGCCACCTGCCCCTCGTCGACGGCGGTCGCCCGGATCCCCGGGATGAGGTCGCCGATCGTCGTCGAGACGACGCCGGTCTCGCCAAGCGACGGCAGCACCTGGTCGATGTAGCGCAGGAACGCGCTGGACGGGCCGACGATCAGCACCCCCGAACGCTCCAGGAGCCGCCGGTGCGCGTACAGCAGGTAGGCGGCGCGGTGCAGCGCCACCGCCGTCTTGCCGGTACCCGGGCCGCCCTGGACCACCAGGGCCCCGGACAGGTCGGAACGGATGATGCGGTCCTGCTCGGCCTGGATGGTCGCCACGATGTCCGTCATCCGGCCCGTGCGGCCCTGGGCCATCGCCGCGAGCAGCGCGCCCTCGCCGGACAGCGCGTCGGCGTCGATCTCCGTGTCGAGGTCCAGCACCTCGTCCTCCAGACCGGTGACCGAGCGGCCCTTCGTCACCAGGTGCCGCCGCCGGCGCACGTCGGCCGGGTGCAGCGCCGTGGCCCGGTAGAACGGCTCGGCGGCCGGGGCGCGCCAGTCGGTCAGCATCGAGCGGTGCTCGGCGTCGGTCAGGCCGATGCGCCCGACGTACCGCGTGGCGCCGTCGGACAGGTCGAGGCGGCCGAAGACCAACCGGTCCTCGACGGCGTCGAGCTGCGCGGCCCGGTCCTCGTACAGCGTGGCGAACGCGTCGCGCTCGCTGCGGTTCTGGTGCGTGCCGGTGGAACCCGCCAGGCGCACGTCCCTCAGGCGGTTCGCGGTCGTGCCGCGAAGAGTGTCAAGGCGGATGTACATCGTGTCGACGACTGCCTGCTCGTGGGCCAGCTCGCCCGCGATTCCCGTCACGCCTACCTCCGTGTTTCACCAGCGAAAAAACTTGGGCCGCAAACAACCGGCCGACCATTATCGCGCACCTGTCGGCCTGTCCGCTGACACAGCGTCATCTCGCTGGATAGGATCGCCGCCATGGCACTGGGCGGGGCAGGATCTAGGGGGCCCGGACGAGGGCCGGGACCCGAGGCGCGCTCGTCCTGGATCGACGGTCCGATCTCGGTGCTTCTCGTCGAGGACGACGACGCCGACGCCTTCCTCGTGAGCGAGCTGCTCGCCGACGCCGACGTCGAGGCGGACCTGCGGGCCGACCTGCACCGGGCGCGGTCCGTCGACGAGGCCCTCGGGGTCCTGTCGATGGTCTCCGTCGACTGCCTGCTGCTCGACCTGGGCCTGCCCGACGCCGAGGGGCTGGGCGCCCTGCGCCGCGTCATCGAGGGCATCGAGGTGCTGCCGGTGCAGCCCGCCGTCGTCGTGCTGACCGGGAACACGTCGCACGACCTGGGTTCGGCCGCCGTCGCGAACGGGGCCGACGACTACCTCGTCAAGGGCGACGTGGACGGCGACGCGCTCGCCCGCTGCCTGCGCTACGCGACGCTGCGGCGCCGGTCGGCTGCCCAGCAGATCGCCCTGTTCCGGAGCGAGGTGCGCGCCGCCGAGACCACCCGGCTGGAGCGCGCGCTGCTGCCCAAGGAACTGGTCACCGACGAGAAGGTCTCCGTCATGGTGGGCTACCTGCCCGGCGGGAACGGCCTGCTCGGCGGTGACTTCTTCGACACCGTGGAGCGCCCCGACGGCACGCTGGTCACCGTCATCGGCGACGTCGCCGGGCATGGCCCCGACGAGGCGGCGCTCGGCGCCGCCATGCGGACGGCGTGGCGCACGCTCGTGCTGGCGGACACCGCCGCCGACGACGTCCTGCCGCTGCTGGAACGTGTGCTCCTGGCCGAGCGCGGCCGGCCCGAGGTGTTCGTCACCATCTGCCAGGCGGTGATCTCGCCGGACCGCCGCCGGATGGACGTCTACCTGGCTGGGCACCTGCCGCCGCTGCTCGTGGTGCCCAAGGCGTCGACGGACCCGGCGGTGGCCGTGAGCCACCACTGCGAGGAGCTGTCCTCCGACCGCCGTGGCCGCGCCCTGGGCATCCCCGTGGAGGGCGGCTGGTCCGCGCACAGCATCCGGCTGCCAGAGGTCTGGACCGCGGTGCTCTACACGGACGGGCTCGTCGAGGCGGCGGTCGGCGCCGACCCGAAGGGCACCCCCATCCTCCCGCCCAGCGCGCACGGCAGGATGCCGCGCCTCGGCGCGCACGGCCTGCGCAGCGTCGTGGAGCGCGAGATGGACCAGGGCACCGACGAGGTCGTGACGCGGGTGCTGCGCCGCGTCCGTGAGCTGCACGGCGGCCCCCTGGTCGACGACGCGGCGCTGCTCTTCGTCGGCTGGGCCGGCGCGGGCGCTACCGGTCCCGCGGAGCGGACCTCCACGCTCGCCGACTCGGTGGAGTGGTCGCGGGCATGACGCTCGTGCCCGACGAGCACCGCTTCACCGGTGTCTCCATGCGCCGCCGCCTCGCGCGGCTCCTCGGCGCGGTCGCGGCCATGCTCGCGATAGCGCTCGCGGTGGCGGTGCTCGCCCTGGTCCAGTCGCGCGGCCTCGACTCCAGGGCCGACGGCCCGTACTACGAGGCGCTGGTCGACGCCGAACGTGCTTCCCTGGCGCTCTCCGACGCCGAGGCGTCGCTGCGCGCTTACCGGGAGACGTGCAACGACGCGGCGCTCGAGCCCTGGACCCGGGCCGTCGGGTCGACCGGCCGCATCACCATCCTGACGGAGATCGAGCGGCGCGAGCTCGCGGCGGACGCCGAGGTGACGCTCGCCTACCGGGAGGCGGCGGAGCTCACCGACGTCTGGTTCGAGAACTACGCGGAGCCCGTGGTGGCCGCGGTGGACGCCGCACCGGCGGGCCAGCTGGACTGCCAGATGGCGCTGATCGGCACGGTCCCGACGGCCGCCGAGGGCGAGGATCTGTACCAGAGCGCCCGCCTCGCCGTCCTCTTCTACCTGGGGGACCTGAGCGCGCAGCGCGACGCGATAGTGGCCAACGCCGCGGTCTGGGAGCAGGTGCTGCTGGGGGCGATGGTGGCCCTGGTGCTCGTCATCGTGCTCATGGGCACGCTGATGTGGCTCGCCCTGGAGTCCTGGGTGATCCGGCCCCTGACGGAGCTGACCGCCGGTGTGCGGGTGGTCAGCAGCGGCGTGCTCGGGCGGGAGATCCGGCCCGTGGGCGCGGGCGAGGTGGCGCTGCTTGCGATGCACGTCGAGACGATGCGCCGCGAGCTGGTGCACCAGGTGGAGGAGATCCGGCTGTCGCACCAGGAGGTCGAGAACGCGCACACCCTGCTCAGCGAGCAGGCGCGTGAGCTCGAACGGTCCAACCGCGACCTGGAGCAGTTCGCCTACGTGGCCTCGCACGACCTGCAGGAGCCGCTGCGCAAGGTCGCGAGCTTCACCCAGCTGCTGCAGAAGCGGTACGGCGGCTCGCTCGACGAGCGCGCCGACCAGTACATCGACTTCGCCGTGGACGGCGCCAAGCGGATGCAGCGCCTCATCCAGGACCTGCTGAGCTTCTCGCGCGTGGGTCGCACCGGGGTGCCGCGTGAGGACGTCGACCTGGAGAGCGTGCTGACGGGCGCGTTGTCCGAGCTCTCCGAGCGGGTGGCGGAGACAGGGGCCGAGATCGTCCACGACCCGATGCCGGTGGTGCACGGCGAGCGCGCCCTGCTGCAGCAGCTCTTCATGAACCTGGTCGGCAACTCGCTGAAGTTCCGCGACCCCGGCCGGGTGCCCGCCATCCGGATCGAGGTGCGCAGCATGCGTGCGCACTGGGAGATCTCGGTGGTGGACAACGGGATCGGCATCGACGCCCAGTACGCCGAGCGGGTGTTCATCATCTTCCAGCGGCTGCACCCGCGCGAGCAGTACCCGGGCACCGGCATCGGGCTCTCCCTGGTCAAACGCATCGTCGAGTACCACAAGGGCCGCATCTGGATCGAGCCCGCCGCCGGCGGCGGCACCATCGTGCGGTTCACGCTCGCGCGGCGACAGGGGCAGCCCGGCGCCGGGCGCCTTTCGACCGAACGGGCGCAGTCGACTACGCTCGGCTGAGGCGGCCTGACCAGGGCCGACGGCGGGGCGCGACGAAGGGCCCTGTCGACGTCCACACCAGGGTTACGGGCCGGGTGGTCAACTTGAGCGGTCATAAGGTGATGGAGATCCTCCTCGTGGAGGACGACCCGGGCGACGTCCTGATGACCCGGGAGGCGTTCGAGGACCACCGTGTCCCGAACAACGTCTCCGTGGTCGGCGACGGCGTGAGCGCGCTCGAGTTCCTGCGCAAGCAGGGGCAGTACGCCCAGGTCCCGACGCCGAACCTGGTGCTCCTCGACCTCAACCTGCCGAAGATGGACGGTATGGAGGTCCTCGCCGTGGCAAAGGGTGACCCCATGCTGCGGCACATCCCGGTGGTGGTGCTCACCACCTCGGACGCCCAGGAGGACGTCGTGGGCTCGTACTCGCTGCACGCGAACGCGTACGTGACCAAGCCCGTGGACTTCGACCAGTTCATCGACGTGGTCCGCCAGATCGACGACTTCTTCGTCTCCGTGGTGCGGCTGCCGGGTCGCTGAGCTCGGCCGGTGCCGGGCTGTTGCCGAGCCCTCGCCGGGCCGATGAGTAGAGTGCCCACGACGCTGAGGGCGTAACGGGAAGACACCCGGCCGTCGCGGCGTTGGACCTGAGCAGACACCGATACGTGTCGGGTGATCGGGAAGTACTCCGACGAGCGAGGGAGCGCACGTGCTTGACCCCCAGGGCATCTACGACGTCGACGAAGCAGCGGTCGAGCGCACGCTGGGTCGCAGCGTGCCCGGAAGCGCCGACGGGCCTGTTCTGCTCCACGCGGTCCGCGGGTTCGTGGACGCGGGCAGCGCGGGCGACATCGCCGTCGAGCACCTCATCGACGAGTTCCGGGTCGACCGACTGGTGACGTTCGACGTCGACCAGCTGCTCGACTACCGCTCCAAGCGAGCGACCATGATCTTCGACTCCGACCGCTGGGCCGACTACCAGGCGCCCTACCTCGCGATCGACCACCTGGTCGACGCCGAGGGCACCGGGTTCCTGCTGCTGCACGGCGCGGAGCCAGACCTGCAGTGGGAACGAGTGGTTGCCGGGGTGATCCAGCTCGTCGAGCGGTTCGGCGTGAGCCTGGTCGTCGGCATCCAGGGCATCCCGATGGGGCTGCCGCACACGCGGCCGCTGTCCCTGACGGCGCACGCGACCCGCCCCGCGCTCGTCGAGGACTACACGTCGTGGTTCGGCAGCGTGAAGGTGCCGGGCTCGCTCGCCGCGCTGCTCGAGTACCGCCTGGGCGAGGCGGGGCACGACGCGCTCGGCTTCACCGTGCACGTGCCGCACTACCTCTCGCAGGCGCAGTATCCGCCGGCGACGGTGGTGGCGCTGCACCACACGGAGCGGGCCACCGGCCTCGACCTCGCGATCCCGGCACTGGAAGAAGCGGCCACCGACGCCAAGATCGAGGTGGAGAAGCAGGTCGCGGACTCGGTCGAGATCGCCGCCGTCGTCAAGGCGCTGGAGGAGCAGTACGACGCGTTCGCGCGGTCCGTGGGGCGTCCGAGCCTGCTCGCCGAGACGACCCCGATCCCCAGCGCGGAGGAGCTCGGCGCGGAGTTCGAACGGTTCCTCGCACAGCAGAACGGTGACTAAAACCGCTGGTATCACAGCCCGGTGTGTCATAGCTGCGGCAGAATTGTGCCTGTTCCATGGCACATCTGATGGGTCCGTGCCACACTGGCGCACGTTGCAGTGACGTACCAAGGCCACGTCCGGCGTGTCGTGAGCAAGCGGGGAAAGCATTGCGGCAACGGGGGTGGGCATCGGGTCCGCCCCCGGATCCCGGACGGAAGGTCTTAGGACAGCATGGCGCAGGGTTCTGTGAAGTGGTTCAACGCTGAGAAGGGCTTTGGGTTCATCGCCCAGGACGGCGGCGGCGCCGACGTCTTTGTCCACTACTCCGCGATCCAGTCCAACGGGTACCGGTCTCTCGAGGAGGCCCAGCGGGTCGAGTTCGAGATCACGCAGGGTCCCAAGGGTCCGCAGGCGGAATCTGTCGTTCCGATCTGATGTGCTCGTGATCGAGGCCGCACTCCCTTCGGGGGGTGCGGCCTTTGTCATGTCCGGTGACGACTCAGGGCGCCGAGGCCTCCAGCGGCGGGTTCTCCAGTGGCGGGGTGTCCAGCGGCTGCGCCGTCCCGGCGAACGTCGCGGCGTCGTCGCCTACGAGCAGCGTTGCCGGCACGGCGAGGGTGCGCAGGGCGCGGCCCAGGCGGGGGTCGCGCAGGTCTGGCCCAGCGTCCTGCCCGGCGTCCTGCCCGGCGTCGGCGGGCAGCTCGCGCACGGCCGCCAGGACCAGGTTGCCGTACCGGCGCCCCTTGAGGATCGCGGGCTCGGCGACGGCGGCGAGCCGGCCGGACGCGGCAGCGTGGGGCCCGAAGGCCTGGGCGAGGCTCGCGACCTCCCGGCGCGCCATGGTCAGCGGCGGCCGGTCGGCGCAGTTCACGAGCAGGACGCCGCCGGGCCGCAGGACGCGGCGGGCCTCGGCGGCGAACCCGGTGCCCACGAGGTGCGCGGGCGTGCGGTCTCCCGCGAAGACGTCCCGGACCACCACGTCGTAGGAGGCGTCTCGCGCGGACGCGAGGGCGCGTCCGGCGTCGTCCGCGCGCAGGCGCAGCAGGGGGGAGCGGGGCAGGGCGAACCACTCGCGGACGAGCTCGAGCAGGCGGGCGTCCAGGTCGACGCCGAGCTGGCGGGAGCCTGGCCGCTCGTGCTCCACGTGCCGGGCGAAGGCGCTGCCGGCTGCGCCGAGGTGCAGCACACGGAGCGGACCGGCGGGCAGCAGGGCCACGAAGGCGGCCATCTGCTGCATGTACTCGAAGTCGAGGAATCCGGGGTCGGCAAGGTCGAGGCTGGAGCTGGGCACGCCGTTGACGTGCAGCGTCACTCGCTGCGGGGAGTCCGGGTCGCGAACCACCTCGGCGGTGCCGGTGCTGATCGGCACCGGGCCGACGGGCAGCTCGCCGGGGAGTGTCAGTGGTGCGGAGGAGGATGGGCGGCGTCGGGCGGTACGGCGGGCCATGAGGACAGTCTCTCCCGGGTCGGTGCACCGCTTGACAGAGTCGAACGTATGTTCGATAGTGGCGCACAAGGGGTTCGATCGGAGGTTCGAGATGGGCACCATGCACTCTCAGGGCGGGCGGGACGTGGTCTCCGCGCGCATGCTCGTGCCGCACGCTGTCCCGCCGGGCGTCAGCGCTCTGCTGCGCAAGGCGGACGCGGAGCTGGCCGAGGCGGCGCGTTCGGCTGATCCGGGGGACCGGTTCGTGCACGCGCACCTCGCGGCGATCCGGTCGGCTGCCGCGGTTGTTGCGCTCCGCGGTCGTCCGTCGGCGCGCTCGGGAGCGCGGACGGTGTGGGACATGCTCGCGCACGCCGAGCCCGAGCTAGCGGCCTGGTCCGGTTACTTCGCGTCCGGTGCGCCCCTGCGCGCAGCGGTCGACGCGGGCCGGCCGGAGCAGGTGGAGCCGGCACGAGCGGACGAGCTGCTGGCCTGCGCGGAGGACTTCCGGGACGAGGTGGCGATGCTCGTGGACCCCAACGCGGGGTTCTCGGCCCAGCGCCTGACCCTGGTGCCCGAGGCGTCGTAAGCCGGCGCCCGCGCAGTGGGGAGCGAGACCTGCCTCGGCGGCGCGGAGCCGGAGCGTTGGGCAGACAAGTGCTGAGCAACAGCAAGAACGGAGCAAGTCAGTGAGCAAGGGTCCGCGGTCAGCGGCGGCGAGACGCGACTGGGGGTCGGACGAGTCCGGCTGCTCGGTGCTGCACCTGGACATGGACGCCTTCTTTGCGTCCTGCGAGCTGGCCCGGCGGCCCGAGCTGAAGGGCAAGCCGGCGATCGTGGGCGGGCGGGAGCGTGGGGTGGTCCTGGCGGCCACGTACGAGGCGCGGGCGTTCGGCGTACGGTCGGCGATGCCGATGACCCGGGCCCGGCTCCTGTGCCCGCAGGCCGTGGTTATCCCGCCCGACCACACGCTGTACCACGACGTGTCCCGCTCGGTCATGGGCATGCTGCGGGAGGTCACCCCGCTCGTCGAGCAGATCAGCGTGGACGAGGCCTTCCTGGACGTCAGCGGTGCCCGACGGCGGCTCGGCCCGCCCACGGAGATCGGCGCCGAGCTGCGCCGGCGGATCGAGGCCGAGCACGGCGTGACGGCGTCGGTCGGCATCGCCCGGAACAAGTTCGTCGCGAAGCTTGCCTCGACGCACTCCAAGCCGGACGGGCTGATGCTCGTGCCCGTCGGGGCCACCGTGGACTTTTTGCACACGCTTCCCGTCGGCGCCCTGTGGGGGGTGGGCGAGAAGACGGAGAAGGCCCTTGCCGCGTGGGGCATCACCACCGTGGCGGAGCTGGCCCACACTGACCTGCCGAGCCTGCAGACGGCCGTCGGCCGGGTCAGTGGCGCCCACCTGCACGACCTCTCGTGGGGGCGCGACCCGCGACCGGTGGTGCCCGAGCACCGTGAGCACAGCATCGGTGCTGAGACCACGTTCGGCACGGACCAGGAAGACACGGTGGCGGTGAGCCGCCGGGTGCTGGAGCTGTCCGACCGCGTCGCGGCCCGGATGCGGCACCAGGGCGTCATGGCGCGCACGGTGTCCGTGAAGGTCCGTTCGAGCGACTTCGCGACGTTCACCCGGTCGCGAACGCTGGACGCCCCCACGGACGTCGCGCGAGACGTCTATCTCGTGGCGCGTGAGCTCGTCGCGAGCGTCGATCTGGGCGGGTTGCCGGTCCGGCTTGTCGGGGTACGGGGTGAAAACCTGCAGCAAAGAGACGGTTCCACCCGGCAGCCGACGCTCGAAGAGGCGACAGATCCTCGTTCCGGCGCGCAGCGCGAGGCTGAGCTCGCGCTCGACGCGGTGCGCGAGAAGTTTGGGAAAACGGCGATCGATCTGGGCCTGCAACACAAGAACGACACGCATCACCACTGATCTGCCCATATAGTCACTGGTATGCCCGGGATGTCGACTACCAACGGCGGCCCGGTCGGCCTATCCTAGAAGGGACACTGTTCCTTTGCGAGATCCGGGGGTCTCGATGCCTCTGTCCGAGTACGAGCAGCGGGTGCTGGAGCAGATGGAGCGCGCTCTGACTTCAGACGACCCGCGGCTTGCCAACACGCTTCAGTCCACAGGTCGGGGTAATGCGCTTCGTTATGTGCTGTCCGGGGCCGGCGTCGTCGTCGGTCTGCTTCTTCTAGTTGTGGGTGCGGCGACGTCTCGGACCTGGCTCGGTGCGATCGGCTTTGTGCTGATGTTCGCGGGTGTGGTCTTCGCGTTCCTCGGACCGCGCAAGAAGCAGCAGGACGGCCCGGTCGGCGTCGTCGCCGAGGACGGCACGGTCCAGCCGCCGCCAGGGGGAGCGCGCAAGCCCCGGAAGCGGCGGAGCGGTGGCCGTTCCGGCGGTTTCCTCGCGCGTCTTGAGGAGCGCTGGGAGAACCGGCGCAATCAGGGCGGTCGCTAGCCGGCCGACCCGTAGTGGCGGTCGTGACAGACCGTCGGCACGTGTGCGTGGCCAGGTAGGCGACTACTTGGCCGTGGCTGCACGACAGGAGCCGGGCCCCGTACGGGGCCCGGCTCCTGTCTGTCCCTGACCGGCCTGCCGGTCGGTCGCTGAGCGGGTCAGGGTTTGCGGGTGAGCACCGCGGTCAGCTGCGTGGTCACCGTCTCGGTGAGCTCCGCCAGGTCGGCGGCCGTTGGCGGCGTCGAGTGGCGGGCGTAACGCTCCTCCTCGGCGGCGTCGGCCAGGGCGGTCAGGCGCTCCGCGACGTCGTCGGGCAGGGGAGTGCCCGTGCGGGAGCGCACCTGGTCGGCGATGAAGGCCGGAGCGCGGCGCAGGGTGACCGACGGGCCCAGGCGTACGTCCTGCTCGGCGAGCAGCGCCAGGACCCGGGACCAGGCCCGCTCCGGATCGAGCACCTCGACCTCGGTGCGCCGGCGCAGCAGCAGCCACGCGGCCCCGCCAAGGACGCCGAGGCCCACGATCACCGCTACGACCCACGCCCAGCCGGGCAGGGTCTGGTCCGAGACCTCGTTGCGGTTCGAGCCCGCCGTGGCCGACGGGTTGGCGTCAGGCCGCTGGCTCGCCTGCTGCGTAGGCACCTCGTTCGCCCGCGTCGGGGTGGGCGAGGCAGTCGGGGCGTTGCCCACGCCCGGGTTCGCGTACGAGGGGAGCGGTCCAGTCTGCACCTGGGGCGTCGGCTCGAACCGGACCCACCCGACGGACGGGAAGTAGATCTCGGGCCAGGCGTGCGAGTCCTGCCCGGTGACCCGGTAGGAGCCGTTGCCGTCGGGCCGGCCGGGCAGCCAGCCGATCCCGATGCGGGCCGGGATGTCGAGGCTTCGCGCCATGACCATCATCGAGAGGGCGTACTGGGTGCAGTAGCCCTCCTGGTTCTGCAGGAAGTCCCAGACGGTGTCGGACGAGCCGCGGTAGTCGGCGTCCGGGTTGTACTCGAACCCCTGACCGGACCGCAGGTGGTTCTGCAGGGCGACGGCCGCGTCGAACCGGGTGGGCGCGTCCCCGGCGATGTCACGGGCGTACTGGGCGATCTCGTCGCGGTGCTCGGTGTCGGGCACCTCGGTGTAGCCGGCCGACCGGGGGTCGCCGGAGGTCGGGACGGAGCGCAGCAGCTCGGGGGTGAGCTCGCGGTCGACGACCTCGACGCGGTACTGAGCCCCCTCCCTGGTGCCGGAGCCGCGCACCTCGTCCCGGAGGGCGTCGTAGGCCCAGTCGTCGCCGATGATGTCGACCGAGCGCGGTTCGAGCGGCAGCGGCAGCTCGTCGCCGGTGAGCTGGCCGATCTCGATGTCCATCGCGCGCGGCTGCCCGAGGGCGCCCTCGCCCGGGGGCGCCAGGATGGTGGACGAGTCGAACTCCGCAAGGCCGCCGTCCGGCACGGCCCGGTGGGTCTGCACGCCGTCGAAGGCCGTCAGCGTCATGACCCGCAGCGGACCGCTCGTCTCGCCTTCGGCCATCCGGTAGGTCAGGACGGTGCTGGTGGAGCGAGCGCTCAGGGGCTCGCGCATGTCGAGGTCGGAGGACAGCTCGACCGTGTCGGACGGCGTGGAGATGAGCTGGCTCCACGACCCGGCCAGCGCGGGCAGGGCGGCCATGCCGGTCGCGACGCCGAGGGAGCCGGCCGCTACCGCGATCGACGTGAGCGCGGTGATCCCGGAGCGGAACCGCTGCGCACGGCGCACGGCCGCGGAGTCGGACTCGCTGTGCCGGCCGGGAGTCACCCCGACCGGGTCGACGGTGAGCAGCAGGAGCATCGCGGTGACACTGATGACGAACACCGGCCACTGCACCTCGCCCACCAGCGTCAGCGGTGGTGTCCAGAGCAGCAGCAGGGGTACCCCGGCGAAGCCGGGCATCCGGGCGCCGGCGAGGGAGTCCACGACCAGCAGCACCAGCAGGGTGCCGCCCACGGCCACCATGCTGATGGCCTCGTCGGGGCCGACCGGGGCGACCTGCGTGCTCATGGTCTCGGTGGCCTGCCGAAACCGTTCGAGGACCTGGTCCACGGAGTCCGGCCCCACGAACGGCTCGAAGCGCTGCCCGGGGCCGCCGTAGCGGGCCAGGACGTACCAGAAGGCGACCAGGACGCCGGCCGCCGTCGCCACGAACGAGGCGCTGCCCGACGCCCGGTCGGCGGCCCGGTCGGCGCTCACACCCTGGCCCGCCGCCCGGCGGGTAGCGGCGCGGTCCACGGCTGCGCGCAGCAGGAAGTACCGCACAGCACAGCTGGTGGCAGACACGAGGACGACGCCGGTAGTGCCGGCGGTGAGCCACGCGCCGGGGTCGATGACGAGGGCGAGCGCGTGCATGGACGCGATGACGGCGATGGCGACCAGCACGCCGGAGGCGACCGTGCGGACGAGCGGTCCGCGGTGGGCGGGGATCACAGCACCGGCTCCGCGAGCAGGGCCCAGGCACGCTCCGGGTCGGTGCGGGCCTCCGAGGTGGCGACGTGCCAGCCGGACGCGCGCAGCTCGGCGGCAGTCTGGTCGAGCTCGTGCTGGAACCCGGCGCCCCGAGGTGCCACGAGGAGCGCCCAGCAGGTTCCCTCCGCGCCGAGCGCCGCGAGGTCGTGCCGCGCGGCGGGATCGTGGGGCCCGAGCACGGCGATCACAATCTCGCCCGACGTCCGGTCGAGCCGGAGCGCACGCGCGGTGGTGCTCGTCGCGTGATGCCCCTCGGCGGCGCCGCGGTGGCCGCGGATGTCCACGCAGGCGTCGAGCAGGGCCGACCGGCTGGCGCGCGTCGACGCGAACCGCACCCCCTCGAGGCTGGGGGCCACGGTGGTGGTCAGCAGGCGCGTCGGGTGGCCGGCGTCGAGGAACGACGTCGCGATCGAGGCCGTGAGCTCGACTGCCCACTCGCCGTCGTCCACGGCGGCCGGGCGGCGGGGGCTTCCGGCCTCCTGCCAGTGCGGCAGCAGCGAGCGGTCGAGCAGGACGGTCACGGGGCGTACTCCTGCGCTCTCGTCGGCCCGGACCATGAGCTGGCCCCGGCGGGCGGCGCTCGCCCAGTGGACGCGGCGCGGGTCGTCCCCGGCGACGTACTCGCGCAGCACGGAGTCGTCGGTGGACTGGAGGCGCGCGCCGGTGGCGGAGTGGTCGACGTCGCCCACCGACCGTGTGCGCACGGCGAGCTCGACGGTGCGCGGCCACACCGGCACGTGCGTCGCGCGG
Organism: Promicromonospora sp. Populi; assembly: GCF_041081105.1. Taxonomy (NCBI): domain Bacteria; kingdom Bacillati; phylum Actinomycetota; class Actinomycetes; order Micrococcales; family Promicromonosporaceae; genus Promicromonospora; species Promicromonospora sp. Populi. Next base: position 328,760 of record NZ_CP163528.1, read on the forward strand.
CCTAGCGGCTGGGTGGCCCGGACCAGGCCGAACACGTCGGTGCGGGTGGTCAGCAGCGGGCCGAGCGACCAGCGGCCGCGGCGGGTCGGGGTCAGCGAGTAGTGCACGGTGATCCGGTCTGCCCGCGCCGAGACCCGGGCCCGGATGCCCTGGTGGCCTGCGAGCTCGTGCGCCGCCTGCTCGGACAGGCGCAGCCGGGACAGCCGTTCGTACGCGGCACCGGTCGCCTGGTGCGCGGCGACCAGGAGGCTGACCTCCGCCGTCCGGTCGCGCACCACGGGGTTCGGGGTCACTGCACGTGTTACATGCAGCGCCCCGCGTCCGGACTCGAGCCGCTGGATCCCGATGCCGACCCAGGCGACCGCCACGGCCAGCAGCGCCGCTGCGCCCAGCCCGACGAGGTCGGGCAGGGACAGCACCAGCCCGAGGGAGAACATGGCTCCGCCCAGGCAGGCGGCGCCGATGCCGCGGGGGGTCAGCCGGACCCGGCTGATCCGGGTGAGCGTGTCACGCCAGCTCATGTGCTGTTCGCCCCGGCCGTTCAGAACCCACGCCGGTCGGCGGGCTCGAGTGCAGGCACGGGCGTGCGCTGCACCAGCTCGTCCACGAGGGACTCGGGCGTGACACCACTGAGGCGGGCCTCGGTGGTGAGGATGAGGCGGTGGGACAGGACCGGCCGGGCCAGCCGCTGGATGTCGTCGGGCAGCACGTGGCTGCGGCCCGCCATGGCCGCTATCGCCTTCGCGGCCCGCAGGAGCTGGAGCGAGGCGCGCGGCGACGCACCGAGCCGCAGGCCGGGGTGCTCGCGCGTGGCGCCGACCAGGGCAACCACGTAACGCTTGACCGACGGCGAGGCGTACAGCGACCGCGCCACCTGCGCAAACCGCAGCAGCGTGCGTCCGTCGGTGACCGGCTGCAGGTGGGACAGCGGCGTGCTGGCCTCCTGCCGGTCGAGCATCAGGATCTCGTCCGCCGCGTTGGGGTACCCCACGGTGATGCGCGCCATGAAGCGGTCGCGCTGCGCCTCGGGCAGCGGGTAGGTGCCCTCCATCTCCACCGGGTTCTGCGTGGCGACCACGAGGAACGGCTTGGGGAGCTGGTGGGTGGTGCCGTCGACGGTGGTCTGGCCCTCCTCCATGCACTCCAGCAGCGCGGACTGCGTCTTGGGGGAGGCTCGGTTGATCTCGTCGCCGATGACGATGTTGCTGAACACCGGGCCGGGCCGGAACTCGAACTCGTGGCTGCCGGTGCGGAAGATGTTGACGCCCGTGAGGTCGCTCGGCAGCAGGTCGGGCGTGAACTGGATGCGGCCGACATGGCAGTCGATGCTGCGGGCGATCGCCTTGGCGAGCGTCGTCTTGCCGACGCCGGGCACGTCCTCGACCAGGAGGTGTCCCTCGGCCAGCAGGACGGCGAGCGTGATGTCGGCCAGGCCGGGCCTGCCGGTCACTACGGACTCGACCGCGGTGCGGACCCGGGCCATGGTTTCTACCAGCTCGTCGAGCGCGCCCGGTCCGGGCGCCGCCTGCGGGGCGGCCGCGCCGCCGAAGTGCGGATCCGCGAGACCGGACGAGACAGGTTCCGTGTGCACAGCGAGAGCCTCCATCAGGCCGGGTTAACAGGCCGGGTAACTGGCACGTGGACGCGCCGAGCGGAAGCCGGGCGGCTGGCGCTCGCCCGGCTGGTCCAGCGTAGTAGAGATGTAAAGCGGTCCGTTCGGTGCGTCACGTGGTCTTCACACATCCAAGAACTCGCCTTGCCCCGCCGGATCGGCCCCCCGGCAGGCCTGACGGGGGCTGCTGTGCCGCGGCTCAGAGCCAGCTACTCCGACATTCCACGCCACGCCGGACATGAATTCACTCCACTTGCTCTTTACCTCTTTGACCTGCGCATTGAGGGTCGGTGGGCAGTTCTCCCCGTGGTTTTTCCGAGTGCGGTGGTGGAAAGTGGAGTAGCGTGGAGTGTGCGGGAGTGAAAGGAGGTGCTGGCCGATGACTGCAGGTGCGGAAGGTTTCGCGGGTCTGGGCCTGCTCCTCGGCACGTACACCCCGAAGCTCGACGAGAAGGGCCGCCTGATCCTTCCCGCCAAGTTCCGGGGGCGCCTGTCCAGCGGTCTGGTCATGACCAAAGGGCAGGAGCGGTGCCTGTTCCTACTCCCGATGGACGAGTTTCAGCAGATCTACACCCAGATCCGGCAGGCGCCGGTGACGAGCAAGGCAGCGCGGGACTACACGCGAAACTTCCTGGCGGGAGCTAGCGACGAAGTCCCGGACAAGCAGGGCCGGGTCTCCATCCCGACACACCTGCGCGAGTACGCCGGCCTGGATCGCGAAGTCGTAGTGATCGGGGTCGGGACCCGCGTGGAGGTGTGGGACACGCAGGCCTGGGCCACATATCAGGAACTGACCGAGCCCGACTACATCGATCAGGCCGAGGAGATCTTCCCCGGTCTGAGCTTCTAGACAGCCTTCCAGGAAAGAGCGAGGGCAGGGCGAGCAACGGCCGTACGGCCAGGCCTCCTCCCGCAGGATCCGGCGCACTTCCCCGCCGCCGGAACCGTGCGGAGGGAGACCTGACCGGACGGCCGGCCTCGCAGGTCAGGGCAGTTCCGGCAGGGCAGCAGTACCAGGCAGCACCAGCAGGGCACGACGCAGGAGAGGAGACACCGATGAACGCGACCGACAACCGTCCCGGCACCAGCAGCGACGCCGCCGACCGCCACCTCCCGGTGCTGCTCCAGCGGTGCGTCGACCTGCTCGCACCGGCGCTCACCGAGCCCGGCTCGGTCCTCGTGGACTGCACGCTCGGCATGGGCGGGCACACCGAGGCCGTGCTGGAGCAGATCCCGACGGCCCGCGTCATCGGCATCGACCGGGACCCGCAGGCCCTCGCTCTCGCGGGCGCCCGGCTGGCTCGGTTCGGCGACCGGTTCACGCCCGTGCACGCGGTGTACGACGAGATCGTCGAGGTGGTCGACGAGCACGCCGGCGGCGCCGTCCAGGGTGTGCTCATGGACCTCGGGGTGTCCTCGCTGCAGCTCGACGAGGCTGATCGCGGCTTCGCGTACGCGCAGGACGCGCCGCTCGACATGCGCATGGACTCCACACAGGACCTGACCGCGGCCGACGTGCTCAACACGTACGACGAGCGCGACCTCGCGCGGATCCTGCGGGAGTACGGCGAGGAGCGGTTCGCCTCCAGGATCGCGAAGAACATCGTGCGCCGTCGGGCGGAGCGGGAGTGGGACCGCAGCGGCGAGCTCGTCGAGCTGCTGCGCGCCGCCATCCCCGCGGCCACCCGTAAGACGGGCGGTCACCCGGCCAAGCGCACCTTCCAGGCCCTACGGATCGAGGTGAACGGTGAGCTCGAGGTTCTGGAGCGCGCCGTGCCCGCCGCGATCGAGGCGCTCGCGGTCGGTGGCCGGATCGTCGTGGAGTCGTACCAGTCGCTGGAGGACCGGATAGTCAAGCGCGCGATAGCGCAGGGTACGACGTCGTCCGCGCCGTCCGGCCTGCCCGTCGAGCCCGAGACCCACCGGCCCTATCTCGAGGCGCTCACCCGGGGCGCGGAGGAAGCCGACGCCGAGGAGCTGGAGCGCAACCCGCGCTCGGCCTCGGTCCGGCTCCGCGCCGCCCGGCGTCTGCGCCCCACACCTGAACACCTGCGCAACCGCACTGCCACGCACCACACAGCGAAGGAGGACCGCCGATGAGTGCCACCACTGCCGCGACGGCCCGCGCCGCCCGTCCGGCCGAGCTGCCCCGCACCCGCCGGGCGCCGCTCACCGCCATCTCCGGGGGTGCCGCCCAGGGCGGCCGCCGCCTGGATGCCGTTCGCGCGCCGCTGCACGCGAAGAGCCGGGTGCCCTTCTTCGTGCTGTGCGCGACCCTGATGATCGTGTCGCTCGTGGCGGTGCTCGTGCTGAACACCACCCTGGCCCGCGGTTCCTACGAGATGTCCAGGCTGCAGGGTGAGGTCGCGCAGACCGCCCAGGACGTGCAGGGGCTCCGGGAGGACCTGAGCGCGGCCGAGACGGGCCTGGACGACAAGGCCCGCGGCCTCGGCATGGTGCCGGCAGAGAACCCGACGATGATCAGTGTCCTGACCGGCAAGGTGGTGGAGGGGACCGGCCAGTGACCCGGCCGACGTCGGACCCGGGTCGGCAGCGCGCCCCAGCGGGGCGTGCTGCCGGCCCGCGTTCTGCGCAGCCGCGTGCCGCGCAGCCGCGCCGGGCGCAGCCCGGCGGGACCTCGAAGCCTCAGCCCAGGAAGCCACAGGCCAAGGCCGAGCCCAAGAAGGCCCAGCCCAAGGCCCAGCCCAAGAAGCCGCAGGCCACGGCGCAGTCCAAGAAGCCTCAGCCCAAGAGGCCTCAAGCCAAAGCCCAGCCGAAGAAGGCCCAGCCGCGTGCGACCAGCACCCGGCTGGGCCTTCAGGCGCCCGAGTCCGCCCGGCGGGGGACGGGCCAGCCTCGCCCCGCCCGGTCCCGGGTGGCGCGACCGCTGCCGCCCCGGCCGGGCCGGCCGGAGATGCGGCAGCGCTGGCTCGTCGGCATCGCGGCCGTGGTGGTGCTGATCTTCCTGGTCCGGCTGTTCCACGTGCAGCTCGTCGAGGGCCCGAGCCTTGCCGAGCGGGCTCAGGCGGAGCGCACCGCGACCGCGGTGACGCCGGCGCACCGGGGTGACATCACGGATGCGAACGGGGTGATGCTCGCAACCTCGGTGGACCGCTACACGGTGGTCGGCGACCCGGTGGCGATCGAGGACTTCCGGGGCACGGCCCGGGGGGTGGACGCGGACGGCGAGATGATCGAGGACGGCGCCCTGGGCATCGCCCAGCTGCTCGCGCCGCTCCTCGACGTGCCGAAGAACGAGCTCGCGGCCCAGCTCGTGGGCGACTCCCGCTACGAGGTGCTCGCGCGGAACGTCGTGCCGGAGGTGCAGCGCGCCATCGCCGGCCTGGAGATCCGCGCCTACGTCCGGACCGACCTCACCTCCCGGCGTACCTACCCCTCGGGTTCGGTGGCGGGTTCGCTGGTCGGCTTCGTGGACGACCAGCAGATCGGGCGGGGCGGCATCGAGGCGGCGTACGACGACCTGCTGTCGGGCACGGCCGGCTCGGACACGTACGAGCGCAGCCTCGACGGCCTGCGCATCCCGGCCGCGGGGCAGGAGTCGGTCCCGGCGGTGCCGGGGGACAACGTCCAGCTCTCGCTGGTGCACGACATCCAGTGGAAGGCGCAGGACGCGATCGACGAGGCGCAGAGCGAGACCGGGGCGGAGTACGGAATCGCGATCGTGCAGGACATCCGGACGGGTGAGATCGTCGCGCTCGCGGACTCGGGCGCGGTGGACCCGAACGACCGGTCGACGGCGGCCGTCGCCGGCGGTTCGCGCGCCGTGCAGGCCATCTTCGACCCGGGCTCCACGGGCAAGGTGATCACGATGGCCGCGGCGCTGGAGGGCGGCTACTGGACGCCGGAGAGCCAGTTCAGCGTGCCCTACGCGTACACGACCCCGAACGGGCAGACGTTCCACGACTCGCACGAGCACCCGGTCCAGCGGCTCACCCTGACGGGCATCCTCGCGCAGTCGTCCAACACGGGGACGGTCCAGGCCGGCGAGAGCATCCCGATCCAGACCCGGCAGGACTTCCTGGAGAGGTTCGGGTTCGGGCAGCCGACCGGCCTGGGCCTGCCGGGTGAGTCCATCGGCCTCATGCCGCCCGCCGACGTCGCCGACTGGGACGGGCGCACGCAGTACACGGTGATGTTCGGGCAGGGCCTGTCCGTCAACGCCATGCAGGCGACCAGCGTCTACTCGACGGTGGCGAACGGTGGCGTGCGGATGACGCCGACGCTCTTCAAGGGCTCGACGAGCCCGGACGGCACGGAGACGCCGGCCGAGCGCGAGTCGGGGGAGCGGGTGATCTCGGAGGACACCGCCGACACCCTCCTGCGGATGATGGAGACCGTGACCGAGGACGGCGGTACGGGTGTCAACGCCGTGGTGCCGGGCTACCGGGTGGCGGGCAAGACCGGTACCGCGCAGATGCCGGCCGGCAACGGCTGGACGTACATGGCGTCGTTCATCGGTGTCGCACCGGCCGACGACCCCCGGTACACCGTCGCCGTGTTCCTCAAGAGCCCGCAGAGCTCGATCTTCGGCGGCGACGTCGCCGCCCCGGTGTTCAGCGACATCATGGGGTTCACGTTGCAGAAGATGGACGTGCCGCCGAGCACCACCGAGCAGGAGCCGCTCGCGACCGAGTGGTGACCCGGGTCCGGGTGGTGGGGTCGGCGGGCGGTCAGGCGCTCGCGATCCGGACGGTGCTCCCCAGGGTGGCCGTCAGGATGGACTCGATGGCGAACCCGGTGGCCGCCTCGAGGTCGACGGCCTCCGGGTCGAGCAGCCACTGCAGCTGAAGGCCGTCCATGACGGCGATCACCGCGGCGGCGGCCCGCTCGGGCTCGCTCTCCGGCAGGGTCACCTCACGCTCGGCGGCAAGCTGGCGCACGGCCTGGGAGATCTCGCCGCGCAGCACGGCGAACCGCTCGGCGACCCAGGTCGACGCCGGGTGCCCGTCGGTCACGGACTCACCGGTGAGCACCGCGTACGCCTGCACGATGCCGCGCCGGTCGGCGTTGAGCCGCGCGGTCGTGACCAGGTGGTGGAACAGGTCGATGCCGCCCGGGATGTGCTTGCCCTCGAGGTGCTGCACGTCCACGCGGTCGCGGTACTCGAGCACCTCCCACAGCAGCTTGTCCTTGCTGCCGAAGTGGTGCAGCACCCCGGCATGGGTGATGCCGACCTGGGCGGCGACGTCGACGAGCGAGCCCTGGTGATAACCCTTGGACCCGAAAACCCGCGTGGCAGCGGCGAGGATCTCCTCCCGGCGCTGGGTGCGGCTGGGCCGCTTGGCCTTCGGGGCAGCCTGCTCGGTCGCTTCTGACATGCCCTCACGATACAGAAGTTTGCGGGCTTACTTACCAGTAAGTAAGTGTGGTTGAATGCGGTCAGCCGTCCGACGCTGAACGGAGAAACAGTTGTCATCGCAGGCAATCACCAAGCAAGCCATCGCCCCGGAGCCCGAGCTGCTCCGCCTCCTCGACGAGCTCTCTGCCGAGGAGAAGGTGTCGCTCGTCGTGGGCGCCGCCATGTGGGCGACCACGGCTGTGCCCCGCCTCGGGCTCGAGCCGGTGGTGATGTCCGACGGCCCCGTCGGGGTACGCGGCCCGAACGGCGGGACGTCGGCGATGTTCCCCGCCCCGTCGGCGCTCGCGGCCACGTGGGACCTGGACCTGGCGCGGCGTTCGGGCACGCTGTTCGCGGCCGAGGCGCGGCGCCACGGCGTCGACGTCGTGCTCGCCCCGCAGGTGAACCTGCAGCGCACGCCCGTGGGCGGGCGGCACTTCGAGTGCTACTCCGAGGACCCGCACCTGACGGCCGAGATCGCGGTGGCGCTCGTCGGCGCCGCGCAGGAGCAAGGCGTCGGTATGTGCGTCAAGCACTACATCGCCAACGACTCCGAGACCGAGCGCACCCGCTACATCGCGCGCCTGGACGAGCGGACGCTGCGCGAGACCTACCTGGCGCCCTTCGAGCGGCTGGTGCACGAGGTCAACCCCTGGTCCGTCATGGGTGCCTACAACGGCGTCGACATCGGGGGCGTCTCCGCGCCGATGCTGGAGCACCGGCCCCTGGTGGTCGACCTGCTCAAGGAGGAGCTGGGCTACGACGGCCTGTTCGTCAGCGACTGGGTGGCCACCCAGTCCGTGGCGCCCGCCGTGCGCGGCGGGCTCGACCTGCAGATGCCCGGTCCGGACGGCCCCTGGGGCGACGGCCTCCTCGCCGCCGTCCGCTCCGGCGAGGTCGCGCAGGAGGAGCTCGACGACAAGGTGCTGCGCCTGCTGCGCCTGGCCCGCCGCACGGGCCGCCTGGTCCTCCCCGAGGACGAGGCCTCTGCCGTGGGCGCGAACGGTGCGCCCAGGACAGGACAGGAGTCGGCGGCGGTCACGCCCACGACAACGTCCCAGAGCCTGCTCCGGGAGCTGGTCGCCCGCTCCGTCGTCGTACTGAAGGACGACGCCGGTCTGGTGCCGCTCGTGCAGGACGTGGCCCGCCCGCTGCGCGTCGCGCTGCTGGGCCCCGCAGCCGTCGAGCCGTTCTTCCAGGGCGGCGGCTCCTCGTTCGTGCAGCCGGACCGCCTCACCTACCCCGCCGACGAGCTGCGCGCCGCACTGCCGCAGGGCTCCGAGGTGACGCTGCTCGCAGGCGCCCGCGCGCTGCGCAACCCGCCGGAGCTCGACGTCGACCGGTGCACCGACCCGGTCGCCGGCGGGCCCGGCCTGCACGTGGCGCTGCTCGCGGCCGACGGCAGCACGCTCGAGGAGTACACGGCCCACGAGTGGACCGGCTGGCTGCACGACGTGCGGCCCGACGCCGACACCGTCCGCCTGCGGGCCCAGGTCCGCCTCGACGAGCCGGGCACGCACGAGCTGGGTGTCGGCACCGTCGGTGTGCACAGCGTGCTCGTCGACGACGCCGAGGTCGCGGCCGGCAGCACCCGCGTGGACGAGGACATCGTGCTCTCCTCGGGGCACAACCACCCGATCGCGAAGGTCGCCACCGCGAGCGGCACCGCCGTCATGGACGCGACCCTCCAGGTGGTGCACGCCGTGGGCTACGGGCACTTCGTGCGCGCCGCCCTCGTGCACCGGCTGCCCGGTGCGTCGCTCGAGGAGCAGCTGACCCGCGCGGTCGATGCCGCCGCGGCCGCCGACGTCGCCGTCGTGCTGATCGGTACGACCGCCGAGGTCGAGTCCGAGGGCTACGACCGGCCCGACCTGGACCTCCCCGGCAACCAGGACGAGCTCGTGCGCCGCGTGGTGGCGGCCAACCCGCGCACCGTCGTCGTCGTCAACGCCGGGGCGCCCGTGCTGCTGCCCTGGCTCGACGACGTACCCACCGTCCTGTGGGCCTGGCTGCCCGGGCAGGAGACGGGCACGGCGCTCGCCGACGTGCTGACCGGCGCCACCGAGCCGTCCGGGCGCCTGCCCTGGACGCTGCCCGCACGCTTCGAGGACGTCCCGGTGCCGCACGCGCGGCCCGTGGCCGGCGTCGTCGACTACACCGAGGGGACCGACGTCGGCTACCGGGCCTGGGAGCGCCGGCTTGAGGCCGGCCCCGACGGCGCTGCGCCGTCCGGCCCCGCACCCGCCGCGCCGTTCGGGCACGGCCTGGGCTGGACCACCTGGGAGTACGAGGACGCAGTCCTCGCCTGGGGAGAGGCGCGCGATGCCCCCAAGACCCTGACCGTCTACGTGACGGTCCGGAACACCGGCCGCCGCGCGGGCCGCGAGGTGGTACAGGTATATGTCGAGGCACCCGACGGCGGCCCGAGCCGCCCCGTGCGGTGGCTCGGCGGCTTCGCGGTCGCGGACGTGCCCGCCATGGGCAGCGCCACGGTCCGGGTACCCGTCCCGGCCCGGGCGCTGCAGGTCTGGGACCCGCAGGCCAAGGGCTGGACCACGCCGCCGGGCACCTACCGGCTGCGTACCGGCAGGTCCGTGGGAGACCTGCGACTGACCAACGAGCTGACAGTCCGACCCGGGGAAGATCCCGGCGCCGGAACCAGGTGATCACACACACCATCCGTCCCGCACCCGTGGGACGCGTGCAAGGAGGCACACCGTGAGGATTCAAAAGCACGTCGCCGCGGCCGCAGCCGCGGCAGCCATCGCGCTGCTGGCCACGGCCTGCAGCGGAGGCGGTGGCGGTAACGAGACGCCTGCCGGTGGCGGGGAGACCCTGACCGTCGGTATGCCGAACGGCGTCCAGACCGAGAACCACAGCCCGTTCGCGACCGGTTCGTCCGCGCTCTCGCTCGGCTACGCGTTCACGATCTACGAGCCGCTGATGATGCGTAACCAGGCCAACCCGGCCGAGGAGCCGCTGCCCTGGCTCGCCGACAGCGTGGTCTGGAACGAGGACTTCACCGAGGCGGTCATCACGCCGCACGAGGGCATCACCTGGTCGGACGGCGAGGAGTTCACCGCCGACGACATCGCGTTCTCGATCCAGCTCCGCCAGGACTTCGAGGCGCTGAACACCGGCGCCCTGCCCTACGACACGGTCGAGACCGACGGCAGCACCGTCACCGTCACGTTCACCGCCGGCCAGTTCGTCAACCAGTCCAAGCTGTACGACCTGGTCATGGTGCCGGAGCACATCTGGGCCGACGTCGAGGACCCGACCACGGACACCAACCCCGACCCCGTGGGTACCGGCCCGTACACGCTGGAGTCCTGGACGCCGCAGGCCGCCACCGTCGTGGCCCGCGACGACTACTGGGGCGGCGAGCCCGCCGTCCCGGAGATCCGGTACTCGTCGTACAACGACAACAACGCCCTGACCACGGCCCTGACCACCGGTGAGGCGCAGTGGGGCTGGACGTTCATCGCCGACTTCGAGAACGTCTACATCGCCCAGGACCCCGAGCACTACAACCAGTTCGCCGCAGGCGCCCTCGGCATCGACGTGCTCTACCTGAACAACGAGACCAAGCCGTTCAACGACCTGGCCTTCCGGCAGGCGCTGAACATGGTGATCGACCGCCAGGAGCTTGTCGACGTCGCGACGTCCGGCGTGAACCCCGCGCTGACCAGCGTCACCGGCATGCCGATGCCCGCGGGTGAGCCGTTCCTCGCCGAGGACTACGCCGGCGAGGAGTACGCCGTCGACGTCGAAGGCGCCCGCACCCTCCTGGAGGACGCCGGCTACACCTGGGACGGCGAGCAGCTCGTCGACCCCGACGGTGAGGACGTCTCCTTCGAGCTGGTCAACCCGGCCGGCTGGAACGACTACCTGACCGCGCTCGACCTCATCAAGAACTCGGCCGCCGAGCTCGGCGTCACCGCCACGGTCAACCCCGTCAACCAGGACGGCTGGTTCGCCGACATCATCCCGCCGGGCGACTTCCAGGCCACCCTGCACTGGACCGACGGCGGCGCCACCCCCTGGGACATGTACGCCGACATCATGGACGGCGCGCAGTACGTCGAGGCGGGCCAGCCGGCCACCTGGAACTTCGGCCGGTTCCAGAACGACGACGCCACCGCGGCGCTCGCCGACTACGCTTCCGCGACCGACGACGCCACGCGCACCGAGGCGCTCGCCACGATCCAGCAGGTCTTCGTCGAGGAGGTGCCGGGCATCGCCATCTGGACGCGCCCGGCCACCGCGCAGTACTCGACGCAGAACTACGTGGGCTGGCCCTCCGAGGAGGACCCGTACAACCAGCCGCAGCCCACCGGGGTGCAGGCCGCCCAGATCCTGATGAACCTCGAGCCCGCGGAAGGCTGATGAGTCAGAGCACACCGGTGCTGGCCGCGCACGGCCTCACCAAGCACTTCCGAGCGGGCGGGCGCCGCGTCAGCGGTGGCTCGCCCGCCCGGGCGATCCACGCCGTGGACGGCGTGGACCTCGAGCTCCACCGCGGCCAGGTCCTGGCCGTGGTGGGGGAGTCGGGTTCCGGCAAGTCCACGGTTGCCCGCCTGCTGGCCGGGTTGATCCCGATCACGGCCGGCCAGGTGCTGCTGGACGGCGCCGACGCGCGGGTGCGCGGCCGGCGGGCGTTCCGCGCGTACGTGCGGCGCGTGCAGATGATCTTCCAGGACCCGTTCGCCTCCCTGAACCCCGTGCACCCGGTGCGCTACACGCTCACCCGGGCGCTACGCCTGCACCGGAAGCAGTCAACCGGCGGCAAGCTGCGGGGCAAGGAGCTGGAGGCGGCCCTGACCGAGCTGCTGGAGCGTGTGCACCTCACGCCAGCCGCACGGTACGTCGACTCCTACCCGCACGAGCTGTCCGGCGGGCAGCGGCAGCGCATCTCCATCGCGCGGGCGCTCGCCGCCGACCCCGAGGTGCTGCTCGCGGACGAGCCCGTCTCGATGCTGGACGTCTCGATCCGCCTGGGGATCCTCAACCTCCTGGCGGACCTGCGCGACCGGCTCGGGATCGCCGTCCTGTACATCACCCACGACATCGCGTCCGCGCGCTACTTCGCCGACCGGACCACCGTGCTGTACGCGGGGCAGGTCGTGGAGACCGGGGACAGCGAGTCGGTCACCCAGGAGCCGCTGCACCCCTACACGCGGCTGCTGGTCGCGTCCGCCCCAGACCCCGACGACCTGGCGGGCGCCGGCGCGGCTGCCGCGCGGGACCAGGGGACCGGCGGTGAGCCGCCGAGCCTCGTCGACCCGCCGCCCGGGTGCCGGTTCGCCCCGCGCTGCCCGTTCGCGAACGACCTGTGCCGGAGCGAGACGCCGGAGCTGATCGAGGTCTCGGCCGGACGGTCGGCCGCCTGCTGGGGCTACTCCGACCGGGACGACCGGCCCGACGTGGTCGCCGCCGTCCGACACGGGGAGGCGGCCGCATGAGGTTCCTCCTGAGGAGGGTCGTGTTCTACGCGCTGACCGCGTGGGCCGCGATCACCATCAACTTCTTCATCCCCCGCATGCTGCCCGGCGACCCCGTGACGGCCCTGCTGGGCCGCATGCAGGGCCGCATCGACAGCAATGCCGAGCACTCGCTGCGAGTCCTGTTCGGTCTAGACCAGGACACCACTCTGTGGCAGCAGTACCTCGACTACTGGGGCCTGCTCTTCCGGGGCGACCTCGGGCTGTCCTTCACGCACTTCCCGACGCCGGTCGCCGACATCGTGAACCAGTCGCTGCCGTGGACGGTGGGGCTGGTCGGCGTCGCCACGATCATCGCGTTCGTCATCGGCTCGCTCATCGGCACGTTCCTCGGCTGGCGCCGCGGCACGTGGGCCGACGGGCTGCTGCCAGTGGCCACGTTCTTCCAGGCCGTGCCGTACTTCTGGCTCGGGCTGATCACCATCGCCGTGCTGTCCGTGAACCTGGGCTGGTTCCCGTCCAGCGGCAGCTACGACCGCGGTCTGGTGCCCTCGTTCTCCGGGGAGTTCATCGGCTCGGTCATCTACTACGGATTCCTGCCCGCCCTCACGGTGGTGCTGTCCTCCGTGGCCGGCTGGGTGCTCGGCATGCGCAACATGATGGTGACGGTCTCCTCGGAGGACTACGTCACCGTCGCGCACGCCAAGGGCCTGCCCGAGCGGCAGGTCATGCTCGGCTACGCGGCGCGCAACGCCGTGCTGCCCCAGGTCTCCAGCTTCGCGCTGTCCCTCGGGTTCGTGGTCGGCGGCACGCTCATCATGGAGATGGTGTTCTCCTACCAGGGCATCGGCTACACGCTCTACCAGGCCGTCTCCACCCACGACTACCCCCTGATGCAGGGCTGCTTCCTGGTCATCACCCTGTCCGTCCTCGTGGCGAACATGGTGGCCGACCTCGCCTACGCCCTGCTCGACCCCCGCACCCGGACGGAGGACCGATGAACAACCGGCTGATGTTCCTGCGCAACGGCAAGGTGATCGCCGGCCTGGTCATCCTCGGATTCTTCACGCTGCTCGCGCTGTTCGGCCCGTGGCTCTCGCCCTACGACCCCAACCAGGTGAGCGACGCCCTGCTCACCCCGCCGTCCGCGGCGCACTGGCTCGGCACCGACCACACGGGCCGCGACATCCTGTCGCAGATCATCGTCGGCGCTCGCGGTGTGCTCGTCGTCGGCCTGGTGGCCGGGGTGAGCGCAACCGTGGTGGGCGTGCTCATCGGCGTCACCGCCGGGTTCGTCGGCGGCATCGGCGACGAGTCGCTGTCCGCGCTGTCGAACATGTTCCTCGTGATCCCGCAGCTGCCGCTGATCATCCTGATCGCCGCCCAGCTGCCGTCCGCCGGCGGGCTCACCGTCGCCCTGGTCATCGGTGCCACGGGCTGGGCGTGGGGCGCACGCGTGCTGCGCGCCCAGACGCTGTCGCTGCGCAAGCGCGACTTCGTGGAGGCCGCCCGGGCCAACGGGGAGCACACCTGGCGTCTGGTGCTCGTCGAGGTCATGCCCAACCTGACGGCCGTGATCGCCTCCGGGTTCGTGGGCACCGTGACATTCGCGGTGCTGTCCCAGGTCACCCTGTCGTTCATCGGCATCACGCCGGTCAGCGACTGGAACTGGGGCACCATCCTGTTCTGGGCGCAGAACAACCTCGCGCTGCAGCGCGGCGCGTGGTGGTGGTTCGTGCCCGCGGGCGCTTGCATCGCCCTGCTCGGCATGGCCCTGACCCTGGTCAACTTCGGTATCGACGAGATCGTCAACCCCCGCCTGCGGTCCACCGGCCAGCACGCGCGCTCGCTGCGTCGCCGGGGTATCCGGCCGCGTGTGGGGTTCACCCCGGTGGTGCGGGAGGCACGGTCATGAGCTCGACGGAGATCCGTACACAGACGAGTACGCACGCCCCGGTGGTGACGCCGTCGGACCCGGTCCTGGAGATCCGGAACCTGAGCGTCGACTACGGGTTCGGCGACGATCCCACGCACGTGCTGCGGGACGTCTCGCTGACCTTGCGTCGCGGCGAGGTGCTGGGGCTGGCGGGGGAGTCGGGCTGCGGCAAGTCGACCCTGGCGTACGCGGCCACCCGGCTGCTGGCCCCGCCCGGCCTCATCACGGGCGGCGAGGTGTGGCTCACGGGCCGCGACGGCAAGCGGGCCGACCTGCTGGCCCTGTCCGACACGGACCTGCGCGCCACCCGCTGGCGGGACATCGCCATCGTGTTCCAGGGCGCGATGAGCTCGCTCAACCCGGTGTACCGGGTGGACAAGCAGCTCGTCGACGGCATCATTGCGCACCGGCCGCGGATGCCGCGGGCGGAGGCCCGGGAGCGGGCGGCGGAGCTGCTGCGGCTCGTCGGTATCTCGGCCGACCGGCTGCGGTCGTACCCCCACCAGCTCTCCGGGGGCATGCGGCAGCGCGTGATGATCGCGATGGCGCTCGCCCTGGAGCCCCAGGTGCTCATCATGGACGAGCCCACGACGGCGCTCGACGTCGTCATGCAGCGCCAGATCCTGGAGCAGGTGATGGAGCTGCGCGAGCGCCTGGGGTTCGCCGTCATCCTCATCACGCACGACGTGTCCCTGCTGGTCGAGGTCGCCGACCGCATCGCGGTGATGTACGCGGGCGAGATCGTCGAGACGGCGTCCGCGCGCGACGTCTACGCGCGGCCGCGGCACCCGTACTCGGCGGGGCTGCTCGGGTCGTTCCCCCCGTTGCACGGGCCGCGGCGGGAGCTGACCGGGATTCCGGGGGCGCCGCCGGACCTGTCGAAGCGGCCACCCGGGTGCCCGTTCGCTCCGCGGTGCCCGCACGTCATGGACGTGTGCCGGGTTGAGCTCCCTGTACTGGGGCGGACGGCGCAGGCCGAGGAGGGCCGGCTGGTGGCGTGCCACCTGCACACCGCTGCTGGGGTCGGGGAGAAGCTGCCGGACCTGTTGGCGCGGTAGGGCTCTTGGCCCGGGGGCGGTGCGGGCCCCGGGGAGAGATATAGCCGTAGGGGTGTGTCAGCTGTGCGTAGACAATGTCTACGCACAGCTGACACACCCCGTTGCGGTATTCCCGCCCGCTGCCTGTAGATCGATCAGGCGTGGGAGTAGCGCTGAAGTTCACCCCTTGCCAGGGGAAGTTCACCCTGCTGTCAGTAAAGAGACAGTCTTTCTCGCCCATAACCTCCTTCCTGTGGATATTCCGGGCTTGGGTGGTGCGCGCCGCATGGCCGCGACGGTGTGGGGACGGGCGGCGCGAGGGGTCCGGACGCGGGCAGGCACCGCCGTTGCTTCGGTGACGGCGCTGGTGGTGCTCGCGACGGGGGCGTCGGCGCTGGTCGCGACCGGTGGCGCCGACGGCGTGCTGTCCGCGATGGGTCTGGACGACGAGCCCGTGCTGGAGTGCGCGGTCGAGGAACCCACGATGCCGGAGGCCCTGGCGACCGCCGCCCGGTGCGGGCACGAGGTCGAGGCGCTGGACGAGAAGACCCCATGGCAGGCGTACTTCGGCCAGCCGTCGGGTCAGGTGCGCCTTGAGGTCGGGAGCAGCGCGATCGAGTCCGACGCCGACGGGGACGGCGTGTTTGAGCCCGTCGAGACCGCGGTCGTCGAGGACGAGTCAGGCCGCCTGAGCCCCGCCGCCCCCGCGGTGGCGATGAGCTTCTCGCCGGGCGGCGCCGACGCCGCCGTCGAACCGGAAGTGCTGGCGACGATGACCTCCGCGGACGGCCAGGTCCTGGACGTCGAGGCGCCGTTCGAGCTGACCGAGCCCGTCGTGGACGGTGACCGGATCGTCTATCCGGACGTCCTGTCCGTCGACGGCGAGCCGACCGGCGTCGACCTCGTCGTCATCGTGAACGCCGACGGGTCCGGATTCAGCCAGGTGCTGCGGATCGCGGACGAGGAGGCGGCGCGGAATCCGCGCCTCGCGGAGCTCGGCGCCGATCTTGGCTTTGGCGTGAGCGCGACGGATGCCGGCGGCGCGGACCTGGACGTCACGAGCGCGGCCGGGGCGTTCACGGTGACCGATCCGGGAGCGGTCGAGCCCGAGGCGGACGCCGACGGCGCGGACGTGTTCCGGTCGTCCCGCCCGTTGATCTGGACCTCGGAGCAACCTGCCGAGGAGCAGCCTGCGGAGGAACAGTCCGCAGAGGCGCAGCCCATGGACCAGGGCGCGGCAGCTTACGCGGGTTCGGCGACGTCGTTCGACGCAGGAGCGCCCTCGCCCTCCCCGTCGGCGTCCGCCGCCCCGGACCCAGAGGATCCGCTGGACGGGCCGCTGGTACCGACCGCCGTCGTGGAGGTTCCGGCGGAGGACGCGGACTCCGAAGACCCCGTGGTCGGCGCCGCGATCGAGACCGCGGCAGAGGACGAGTCGACGGCGTTCCCCATGTTCGCCGCCCTTGCGGTGTCGGGAACGCTCGTCGAGGTCACGGCTGTGCGCAGCGCGTGGCCGGACAGCTCTTCCTCGTACCAGTTCGACGGCGACTCCGGCGTCGGCCGGTGCTTGGCGCCGGACCCGTACGCGGGGTACCAGTGCGGGCTGACCAGCACGCACCGGATCATGTACGAGTTCGGCGGCCTGGGCGGGGTGGGGAGCCTGGCGTCGTCGGACGTCACGAAGGCCGTCTTCAACATCAACGCCACCTTCTCGTACAACTGTGACAAGACGGGGGTCTGGGTCTACCAGAACGGCTCGAACGCGGTCAGCTCGGCTACGACCTGGAACAACCGCGGGTCATGGTCGACGAGGCTCGCCTCGGCGCTGGTGACGCACCGGTCGGACTGTGCGGGCATGGTGCGGTCGGTCGGGTTCGACGTCACGGCGGGCGCGAAGAAGGTCGCTTCGTCGAACTGGTCGTTGCTGACCCTGGGTGTCCGGTCGGCGAACGAGACCAACATGGTCGGCTGGAAGCGGTACATCGGCCGCAACGACGGCAACGGGGGTGTCGGCCCGCGGGCGACGCTGTCGGTCACCTACAACCGCGCACCTGGTATCCCGTCGAGCTTGACGACGTGGTTCGGCAAGTCGGACTACTCCTGCAAGACCGGGACGGACCGTCCGGTGCTGCGCACGAACATGCCGAGACTCTCGGCGTTCATCCGCGACCCGGACGGTAACGCGACCAAGGCGCGGTTCCAGGTCTGGCGGGTCTCCAGCAACGTTCAGGTGTGGGGCGCCTACATGCCGTCCTACCTGGGCTCGGGGCGCACGCACAAGATTCAGGTGCCGACCGGCGAGGTGCTCTCCAACGTCGTCTACAAGTGGCGTGTCCTGGCCAAGGACTCCACGGGACGCGAGGGCTCGTGGTCCAAGTGGTGCGAGTTCACCGTGGACATCATGAAGCCTGACCCACCGAGCATCGAACCCGTGACCAGCGGTTCGGGCGTGGAGGCGGTGTACACGGACGACAACAACGAGTCCGGCGGCATCGGGCTGACGGGCAAGTTCAGGTTCGGCCGGTCGGGCAACGCGGACGTCGTCCGGTTCGTGTACGGGTTCGGCGACGCCTTGACGCCGAAGTCGGTCGCAACCTCCTCCGGGGGCACGGCGGTGGTCTCCTTCACCCCGACCAAGCCGGGCCCGTTGACCGTGTACGCACGGTCTGTCGACCGCGCGGGCAACATCTCCGAGCCGGCGAAATACGTCATCGACGTCGCCGCCCCGCTGGCCACTCAGGTCTGGCGGACCGACGAGGGCACGGGCACGACGGCGGCCGACTCGGTCGGCGGGCTGGGATCGCAGCCCCTGGAGTTCGCCGGCACCAGTGGCGGCCTCCCGACGTGGGGCGATGGACCGCATGAACTGTTCGGGTCTCGGTCCGGGGACCGCGCCGTGGTTTTCGACGGCGTGGACGACCGGGCCTCCACGGTTAACCGTGTCGTGGACACGAGCAAGCCGTTCGTCGTCAGCGCGCACGTCTGGCTGGATCCGGCAGCCGACCTCGCCGCGCCGCACGTCGCGCTGTCTCAGAACGGGGCGGGAACCAGCCCGTTCACGTTGGGCTACCGCCCATCGTGTGCGTCGGTGGGTGGGGACCCGTGCTGGGCGTTCTTCATGTTCCAGACCGACAGCAACGCACCGACCGCAGTACAGGCACAGTCGTCGTTCCGGGCAGTGCCGGGACAGTGGGTCCACCTGACCGGGTCGTTCGACGACGCCTCCAAGAAGCTCACGCTGTGGGCGTGCGAGGTGGGTACACCCGAGCAGCCGAAGCCTGCGGAGCCGATCAAGTCGGTCTCGACCACCACGGTGACGACGCCCTGGACCTTGGACCGGCCGTTCGTCGTGGGCCGCCGGTGGTATGCGGGCGCGATGGACAACTTCTGGCAGGGCCGGATCGACAACGTGCGGGTCTTCGACGGGCAGATCGTGGCGGAGAACAAGGTCCGCCGGTTGTGCCAGGGCGCTGACGACATCGACTTCGTGGGTGGCGCCCCGGCGCTGGATCCGACCATCAAGGACAAGTCCGTCGAGGAGCTGAGCCAGTGACCGCGCGAGGAGCGAGCAGAGACGTGCGGAAGCCGACAAGCCAGATGGGAACTGCGGTGACGGGGACGGTTGAGCGGGTGCGTGGCGAGGTTGCCGCTGGGATGGTCCGGGCGCTGCGGATGGTGCGGTCCGGTTGGCGTGGAGGAGCTCGACGTGCAGGCGTCATCACCGTTGCGAGCGGGCTGGCGCTTGCCCTGGTGGTCGAGCCTGCACTGGCGGTAGGCCCGAACGTCGGCGTCGACTGCCAGACGACGGCGACGGACCAGGCCAGCGCTCTGGACCTGGCCGAGGCCTGCGGCCTGGACGTAGAGATCACCACGGCTCGCTCGCCGTGGTCTACGTTCACCGCGACCGAGGACGGCACCGTGACCCAGGAGGTCACCATGGTGGCGACCCGGACCGCGGTGAGCGGGGCCTGGGGACCGGTCTCGAACCGGGTCACCGACCCGATCCCCGAGGACGGGGTGCTCTCTGTCGCGGCGCCGGTCTACCCGATCACCGTGTCCGACGGGACAGCGGGGGTGCCGCTCGCGACGATCAACCGCGACGGGCACACGCTCACCTACGACAGCCCCTTCGACCTCACCGAGCCGGTTATCGACGGGGACACGGTGACGTACCCCGCCGTCGCGGGAGAGGGTGCGGACCTCGTCGTCACCATCAACCCGGACGGCACGGGTATCTCTACGGCGCTGCGCCTGGCCGATCGTGCCGCCGCCAGGCGCGCGGACGATCAGCTCGGTCTGGACGAGCTCACCTTTCCTGTCACCACGTCGGCGGGGCTGACCGTCACGCAGAGCGCCGGCGGTGGGTTCGACGTCGTCGATGCGTTCGGACAGCAGATCTTCCAGGCCCCGGAGCCGAAGATGTGGGACTCCGCGGCTTCCGGCGGGAGCGGCCAGGACGCCGGTGCGCTGGGTCTGTTCAGCTCCGGCGGTGCGCCTGCGGACAGCGTTGGGCCCCGGCCCGCAGGACGCTGGGAGCAGGTCAGCGGCGTGGACGCCGACGACCCAGAGGCGCGCGCGAGCGCGCCCCTCCTCGGCGACCAGCAGCTGTCGATGCCGGTGGACCTGGTTCCGGCCAGGGCTCGGCACAACACCGACGCGTCCGCCGGTTCGACGCCGGACGCCGCTGCCGGCGCCGCCGCTGCTGTCCCTGGCGCGGACCCCCTCGGCACCTCCGCGCCGGGCGTGGACCTGACCGGCGGACTGTCCGTCGGTGGCGACTCCCTGGACGCGTCCGGCGGGTTCGGCTCCGCGGGCGCCACCGAGTCCTCGACGGTCGGGGTGCGGATCCGCCCGGATCGCGACTTCCTGCTGTCCGACCCGGACACGGTCTTCCCCGCACTGATCGATCCGACCGTGACTTCCGCGGGCAACGAGTGGCTCATGGTGCACGAGGGCACCCCCGATGCCACCAGCGGGTACATGTTCGAGGGCAACCAGGGCCTGGGGCTGTGCGACGTCGCGGTGGCAGCTACCTGCCTGGAGAAGGTCCGGTTCCGGCTCGGCTGGCAGTTCACCGGCCTCGACCACCTCGGCCTGCTCGAGCCCGATGCGATCACCTCGGCCACGTTCAGCGTCTACGGCGACCACAGCTGGGACTGCACGGCGCGCACGGTGCGGCTGTTCGGCACAAGGCCGATCGACGCGGCGTCCACGTGGGCGTCCTGGGCCGCCACACCCTTCGGGACGGAGCTGTCCCGCCAGACAGTGGCGCACAAGCCCGCGTGCGACAACTCCGGGTGGGTCGACTTCGACGCGACGTCCGGCGTGAAGAACCTGGCCGAGACCGACACCGACACGCTCAGCCTGGGCCTCGCCGCCCTGAATGAGACCGACATGACACTGGGGTGGAAGCGGTATCGCCACGACGGCAAGCTGACCATCGAGTACGAGCCGAATGCCGCCTCGGCGGACGCCGAGGGCTCCGACCTGGCGGCGCGCACGGAGAACCTCGACCCCGCGGAGGAAGCCGCGGACGAGGCAGCGCCGGACGCGGTGACGCCGACGGCGATTCCGGTGACGGATCCGCCGGAACCAACCGCAGACCCGGCCCTGGTGCCGGTGCAGAACGCGCCCGAGGCCGCGGAGGCCACGGTGCCCGTGCCCGAGACGCTGACCGAGGTCCCACCGGAGACGCTCGGCGGGCTCAACCTGAAGGTCGGCGCGCCAGCGCCGGCGGAGGGCGCACCCGAAGCGGCGTCGGAGGTGCACGTCGAGGTCGCCGACCAGGCCACGGCCATCGGCGCCGGGATAGCCGGGGTGCTCCTGGACGTCACGGACACCACCGCCGAGGCTCCGCCAGAGGCCGGCGTACGGCAGGTCCAGGTCGAGGTGGACTACGACGCCTTCACGGACCTGGCCGGTGCTGACTGGTCCGGCCGGCTCGGCGTCGTCCGGATCCCTGAGTGCCATGCCACCACCCCGGACCTGGAGGAGTGCTCGCCCACGCCCGTCGACTCGACGAACGACGTCGAGGCCGGGACCGTGACTGCGACGCTCGACCTGGCAGCGGCCGGGACGGCGGCGGCAGCAGCGGCGGCTGCGGCAGAGACGCCGGCCGCTGAAGAGACACCGGCGGTAGCCGGCGCGGCCGAGGAATCCGGGGCAGCGGCGAACGCCGCCCCGGACGCTGAGATGACGGCGCTCGCGGCGACTGGGGGCGACACGTTCGCGGTCACAGCGGGCACAAGCTCCGCGGCCGGTAACTGGGGCGCCACCCCGCTGTCGTCGGCGTCGTCCTGGTCTGTCAGCGGCGGTACGGGCTCGCTGGGCTGGTCCTACCCGATCCAGGTCCCCGCTCCGGGCGCGGGACCGTCGCCCGAGCTCGCGGTCGGGTACTCGAGCGCCGCCCTGGACGGGCGAGTGTCCAGCACCAACAACCAGTCCTCGTGGGTCGGGGACGGGTGGGACATGACCAGCGGGTTCGTGGAGCGCCGCTACGTGCCCTGCTCCGAGGACCAGGACGAGGCGCGTGGCGACGACCCGAACAACACGTCTCGCAAGACGGGTGACCTGTGCTGGGACAGCGACAACGCGTTCCTGACGTTCAACGGCACGTCGTCGGCCCTGGTGAAGGACGACGACTCCACCACGGCCGGTGTGATCGAGTGGCGCCCGGAGGCTGACGACGGCACGCTCGTCCAGCAGTACGGCCGTCCCACGGGAGCCGCTGCCAAGACCGACGCCGGGTGGGCCGGCGAGTACTGGAAGGTCACGACTACCGACGGGACCACGTACTCGTTCGGCAAGGACGCGCGGTACTCCGGGGACACGCTGGCGCAGAACTCCCGGTGGACCGTCCCGGTCTACTCCAACCACCCGGACGAGCCCGGGTACGAGACGTCGTTCGCGGCGTCCGGCCGGCAGATGGGGTGGCGGTTCAACCTCGACTACGTCCGCGACACGTCGGACAACACGATGACCTACCGGTACGCGAGCGAGACCAACCGGTACGGCGCCAACAACAACACCGGTGCCACCCGCACCTACACCCGCGGCGGCACGCTGGACTGGATCAGCTACGGCACACGCGCCGGATCCGAGCCGGTAGCGTCCAGCGGTGCAGGCGCGCCGTACCTGGTGGACTTCGCGGTCGCCGAGCGCTGCCTGGCGGCGTCGACGGACTGCGAGACCGGCGACCGCGATACCCATGCGGTGCGCTGGCACGACACCCCGGTTGACCTGGAGTGCTCGTCGAGCACCCACTGCCCGGACGTCCGGAGCCCGGCGTTCTTCTCGACCAAGCGCCTCACGAGCGTCGTGACCAAGGTGGACGTGGGCGGGACGCTGACGGCGAAGGACACCGTCGCGCTGACGCAGACGTGGCGCGACCTGGGCGACGGCACGGGCCGAATCCTGTGGCTCGACGCGATCAAGCGCACGGCCAACGGTCCGAGCAGCTCGTCGTCGGACGACGTGGTCTTCAACCCGATCCGGTTCGCCGGCAACGCGCAGAAGCCCGGACGTGTCGCGGACACGGTCTCGGACGGCCTGCCGGTGATGAACCGCATCCGGGTCGAGGAGATCACCACGGAGACCGGCGCCAAGATCGACATCGAGTACACGGCGACCCAGTGCAACGCGAGTACGCATCCCGCCGTCGCGCAGGGTTACATCCCGATCGCGAACCAGTCGGCGAACGCGTCGCGCTGCTTCCCGGTGGTGTGGCACCCCTGGGGCATGCCTGAGCCTCGGAGCGAGTACTTCCACTCCTACATGGTGTCCAAGGTGACCCAGTCGCCAGGCGAGAGCGGGGAGCTGACCGGCTCGGTCGTCACCTCGTACGCGTACGGCGACGGCATCGAGTGGGCGCGGATCGACGATCCGCTGACGCCGAAGAAGGACCGCACGTTCTCGATCAACCGCGGGTACAAAACCGTGACCACCACTACGGGGTCTGGATCTGTGGCTGCGAAGACGAGGACCCAGTATCTGCAGGGCACTGGCGCGGAGGTCAACCTCCCGGACTCGATTACTACCCGCAATGCCGTCGACCACGAGCGGTTCGCCGGTATGCCGGTGGTAAGCACGGTGCTGAACGGCGAGGCAGAGGTCTCGAAGACGATCACCTTCCCCGAGGCAGCCCAGACGGCGAGCACAGGTAGTGCGGGGACGGATGACCTGCTCGTCGCCACCCGCACGACCAGCATGGACACGTACACGGCGTCGTACACCGCCGACGGCTCGCTGGAGTTCGTGACGCGTACGGATACGGAATACAACGCGGACGGACAGGTCACCGAGGTCGACGACTACGGTGCGTTCTCGGAGACGGCTGAGGACAACACGACGTCAGACGATCTGTGCACCACAACCGACTATCTGAAGAACAGTGCCAAGCACCTGGTGGTGCCCTCGGTGACCAAGACGGTCAGTGTGCGGTGCTCCATCACGCAGACCACTCCCGAGCAGCTGGTCGGGGCGTCGGAGATCAGCTATGACGGGGCCAATCACGGCATCGACCCGACCAGAGGTCTGCCGACGAGCGTACGGACGAACGACAAGGACGGCGTTCTGAACGACGCATCCCCGGTGGTCAGCACCTTGTACGACAGCCGCGGCCGCGCGACCAGCTCGACCGATCCGCTGGGACGGGTGTCGCGGACGGCGTACACCGAGGCCAACGGCGTGACTACTCAGGTGGTCACGACCAGCCCCGACCCGGACGGCGCGGGGGACGGTGACGGCGACGGTGTCACCCTGACCGCACACGAGTCCACGACCGTGCTGCACCCGCTCCTCGGCGTACCGACCACGGTGCGGGACGCCAACAACAAGCCCACGACGGCGACCTATGACGCCGCCGGTCGCCTGCTGTCGGTGACCTACCCGGATCGGGAGGGCAAGTCGGCGAACGTCACCTACGCCTACTCGACCTCGCGCAAGGGTGTGAACACCGTGACCACCAAGACGTTGGCCGCGGACGGCGCCGGCTACCACGTGTCGGTGGCTCTGTACGACGGGCTGCTGCGACCGGTCCAGACCCAGACCGAGTCCCTGGACGGCGACGACGAAGCCGTCAACGGCCGGATCATCACCGACACGGAGTACGACGACAACGGCCGGGTCGCCTTTACCACTTCTGGCTGGTTCGCAACCGGCAACCCGAGCACGACCCTGGTGGGCGCGGCCGTCGAGCCGGACGCCACCACGGTCTTCACCTACGACGGTCTTGGCCGGGTCCGGACCGAGGCCCTGTTCACCGGTGTGATCGTGAATCCCGCCTATGAGCAGTGGCGCACCACCACGCACTACGACGGCGCCACGACGACCGTGGTGCCCCCGGACGGCGCGACCCCGACCCAGACAGTGGTTGATGCCCGGGGCCGGACGGTGGCGATGAGCCAGTTCTTGCGTGATCCGGTGGAGGACGCCGGGGTGCGCACGCTGTCCGGTGTGCTCGGCCTGGAGGAGCAGTCCACGACGTACCGGTATGACGGCGCTGGGCGGTTGTCCAAGGTGTTGGATACCTATGACAACGAGTGGACTTACACCTACGACAAGCTCGGTCGGCAGACCCAGGCGATAGATCCTGATGCGGGCACGACAACCACGAAGTACGACGACGCGGGTCAGGTCACCTGGGTCATGAATGGTGCGAACCAGAAGCTCTTCTATACCTATGACCAACTGGGGCGTCGCACGACGGTCCGGCAGGACACGGACGATGGTGCGATCCGGGCCAAGTGGACCTACGACGTTTTGACGTCCTATGCCGGTCCGAACCCGGGACCGGCCAAGGGCCAGGTCACCAGCTCCACGAGGGTCGCTGGTTCCGCGGACGGGGACGGGAACTTCGTCACGGCGGTGACGGGGTTCGATGCGGCCTATCGTCCGACGGGGACGGCGACGGTCATCCCGTCGACGACGACGACGGGCGCTTTGGCGGGGACGTATGAGCAGAAGGTCACGTACACCGCGGACGGGCAGGTCGCGTCCACGACGTATCCCGCGGCGGGCGGGTTGCGCAAGGAGACGGTCACTACCCAGTTCGACGACGACACGAGCGTCGCGGAGTGGATGGGTGGCGGGTTCGGCTGGGGCACGTATGTCGCTAGCTCTCGTACTGATGGCTTTGGGCGGTTGTCGTATCTCGACCTCGGTAACACGTACGGCACTGTTGTGTCCTACGGGTACGAGAGCGGTACGAGCCGGTTGCTGAGCGTGCGGCTGGACCGGGAACGGATCGGTGGCCGGGAGCTTGATCTCACCTACGCGTATGACGATGCCGGGAACGTGCTGAGCGTCAAGGACAAGCCGACCACTACGGGTCGTGCCACGGACCGGCAGTGCTACCAGTACGACGCGCTGCGCCGGCTGACTGAGGCGTGGACGCCCGCGACGGGTAACTGCGCGTTGGCGAGGTCGATCCCGGCACTGGGTGGGGCGGCGCCGTACTGGTCCTCGTTCGAGTACGACGCTTTGGGCAACCGCACCAGCGAGACCTACCGCACCCGGGGTCTGGCGGGGGATGTTGATGGTGGGCAGACCACCACGATGGACTACTCCTATGCGGGCACCCGGGACCTGAACGCGGACGGCGACACCACGGATGTGGGTGAGTTCGCAGGTCCGCACGCGGTCACGTCGATCACCACCGACGGGCCAAGCGGGTCCACGGGGACGTCGTTCACGTACGACACGGCGGGCCGGACGCTGACCCAGACCCAGGACAGCGACTACCTGACTACCGCACTGTCGTTGGGGTGGGACTCGGAGAGCGAGCTCGCCTCGACCAGCACCGCGACCACTGAGTATGCCGAGCCCGAGCCTGGCCCAGGGGACGACGACACCGACGGTGACCAGTCCACCGGGACGGGCCCGGACCGGGGTACGGGAACGACGACGACCGCCGCCGGGCGCAACCTGTACACCGCTGACGGGGACCGCATCATGCGCACGGCCCCGGACGGGTCGATCACGGTCTACCTCGGTGGGCAGGAGATCACCAAGGCCGCCAACGGCACGGTCACCGCAGCGAGGTACTACAGCTTCGCCGGCCAGACGGTTGCGATGCGTACCGCGAACGGCCTCGGTGGTGTGACCTCGCTGATCAACAACCCGCAAGGCACCCCGCTCGCGTCTGTCCACAACACCAACTGGACCACCACTTCGGTGGACAAGCACTACACGCTGCCGTTCGGCGAGCAGCGCGGCGACGTCTCCGCACCGGGGGACCACGAGTTCCTCGGCAAGGTCCGCGACACAGCCACCGGCCTCACATTGGTCGGCGCCAGGTGGTACGACGAAACCGTCGGCAGATTCCTGACCGTCGACCCGATCATGGACCTGACCGACCCACAACAGTGGAACGGCTACGCCTACGCGAACAACAACCCTGTCACCTGGTCTGATCCGTCGGGGTTGATCATCCTCCCTCCGATGATCGATGGGGTGTTGATCGCTCCACCGGCGGCAGGTACGGGCGGTGGTGATACGGATTCGGGTGGCGGTGCGAGCGGGCCAGAGGACGACATTCCTGTCGTCACCATCTACGTGGGAGACGGCTCCGATATTCCGCTGCACGGCCTGCCCCCAGGCACGTTCGTCGAGCAGAGCGTGCTCGCGATGCTCAAGTCCGTCCCGGGCTACGGGTCCTGGGTCGACGAGCTACGGCCGATGGTTCTTCCGTGTGCCGAGACGGATGCTGTCCTGGGAGACTCGTGCCAAGGCGGATCGCTGACGGCTCAAGACCTGGGCGACATCGCTTACGAGCTCTTCCTCGGGGATGTCGTCGACTGCGCCCACGGCGAGATCGGCGGCTGCGCCTGGGTCGCGGTCGGCTTCGTAACTGGCGGCATCGGCAAGGCTGCGAAAGCAGTCGACGTCACAGGCGACGCCCTCCGCGCTGCAAACACAGGTGCTAAGGCCGCGGATGATGTTCCGACGGGCTGCAACAGCTTCGTACCAGGGACGATGGTCCTCCTGGCGGATGGGACTCGGAAGCCGATCGAGGACGTCGAGCTCGGTGACGAGGTCCTGGCGGCGGACGAGGACACTGGCGAGAAGACTGAAGGGAAGGCTGTCACCGCGCTGATCCGCGGCGAGGGCCAAAAGAACCTGGTCACGGTCACGGCTACCGACATCGACGGCCAGACTCAGCGCATCGTGGCCACTGATGCGCACCCGTTCTGGGCGCCAGACCAGCGCGCGTGGATCGACGCGATCGATCTGACTGTGGGTGGGTGGCTGCAGACCGCGGTTGGTTCGTGGGTCCAGGTCACCGCCATCGACGTCGAGCGCAAGCGTGCTGTCGTGCATAACCTGACGGTGGCGATCGACCATACCTACTTTGTCGCGGCGGACGAGACTGCGTCGGCGGTGCTGGTCCACAACGCCAGTTGTCCGCTCGTCGACTGGAACAAGCAGGAGAAGCATTTCCCAGGGCACCCGAACTTCCAGCCGGGACGGAGCACGACGACTGCCGATCCTCGCGTCCTTGTTCAGCGAGCCGGTACCGGTACCCCGGTCGGCAACACACCGGTTGGGCTGCCGGGGTCCAAGGAGAGAGTTGACTACGGCGAGGTCATCGGACATTACGCGGACCGCGACACCGGCGAGCTGATTCCAACGACGATCGGACTGCTCCACTACAGTAAGAACGGGGTCCACATTGTTCCTGGACGACCGGTAGGGTTGGGCTGATGGACTTCAGAGTGAGCGCGCTCCTTTCACTGCAGCGATCGTTGTGGGACCTCGTGACCCCAAACCTGCGCGGTGTTGCGGCGACGATCGAGCACCCGAAGATCTTGGTGCGGTTCTTGTTCGAGAACCGTCCGACCGTCGAAGACCGTGAGAACGTTTCGGAGGCGGAGACCTACACGATCGCGGACTTCACCGAAGGCATGGATATAGTCTTCACGCCGGATTGGGTCTCGATGTCGCAGCCACGCGAACTAGCGGAGGGTGAACAATGGATCTACCTCCGCAAGGAAGAGTGAGTCGAGTACCCATGCGGGCGATCGAGTCGCGGATGGGAACAATGCTTCGAGCCGTCGCGCTCTGTTCCGTCCTGATCGCCGTCTGGGCCCTCCTGTTCCGCGCTCAACCCGCGTCCGGGCTCACGGCCCCCCACGGCTGAAGCCCGCGAGGGGGCGCTTCCGGCTTCCAGGAAGCTGTCGAGTCTCAGGCGGGTATCACCGCAGTTCAGGTCGGGGATTCGATCTGCGCGCTTGACCCCGTCACAGGGCAGCTACTTCAGGGAGCCTTCTGATGGGATGGAGAAGATGACGGTAAAACCTCTGGGGACCTTGGCTCCGACTGACCGCGCTACGCCGTGGTCGGCGCAACGACTCGACCGTTCGCGCGAAATGCCCAGTGACGTTCGGGTGCGGGTACTGGACTACTTGACGGGGTGTCCCGTCTTCCTCGCGTGGATGGAGGTGACACGTGACGAGATCGGCGGTCAGTTCGAGGTTGCTGGAGGGTCTGCGATTGCCTCGGACGGGGTCTACTACTGGCGTCTGGACGGGATCGAGTACATCAGGGAATACGGGATTCCCGTCCCTCATGATGCAGTCGCGTACTTCGAAGCCCGAAAGTGGATCGTGCCCACGATCGAACGAGCCGAGTACATTCAAATTTACCGAGAACTGGACGAGCTTTTCGGAGGCGGAGAGGTCGTTGGATGAACTCTCCTGGTTTCGTTCGATCCTGAGATGAGGAGGATTGGACGATGCCCAGTCCCGAAATGATCCTGATCGGCTACTGGGCCGGTGAGCGGGCCCCGGGTTGGCCGTCACCGGGTGAATTCATTGACGAGTCGTGGGATTCTGATACGCGCGATCTGATAGCCGACTACTTGCAACGAGGGTTCTTGGTGAGGGCCTATATGGGCTACTCGCCATGCCTAATCTGGTCGCAACAACGGAGATCTCGAACTTAGTGATGGAACGTTCGTGTGGCCAAACGGGCTGGTTCACTATGTGGCGGACCATGCTGTGCGACTCCCAGACACCTTCGTATCGCATGTTCTAGGAGAAATCGCCGCCTACGAGACCGCAGGTCGGAAGGAATCTTGGTGGCGCGGGCAACGTGGTCAGGCTGAGTGATCACGGACGCCGGACACTCCGCTGAATCCGAAAGGGACCGCCCCACAACCGCCACCCCAGCCCCACAGACGGGACAGGCCACTCCCTCCGGAGACGGTAGGTTCTACCCCGTGACATCCCCGTTCGACCGGATCCGTCCGGCCGCCACGACAGCGCGCCAGGTATCCGACCTCGCCGTCGCGTTCGGCCTCACCATCGTCCCAGGTCAGCCCGCCGACGCCGCGGTCACCTGCGTGGCCTCGGACAACCGGGTCATCAGGCCGGGAGACCTGTTCGTGGCCCTCCCGGGTGCCCGCGCGCACGGCGCGCAGTTCGCCGCCGACGCCGTCGAGCGCGGGGCCACTGCCGTCCTTACCGACGCCCGCGGGGCCGAGCTGATCGGCACCAACAGCACAACACCGGTCCTCATCGCCGAAGACCCCCGCGCCATCCTCGGCCAGGTCGCCGCCTGGGTGCTCGGCAATCCCGCCGACGAGTTGATGACGTTCGGCGTCACCGGTACCAACGGCAAGACGACCACCACCTACCAGCTCGACCACCTGCTGCGGGCCATGGGCTGGGTGGGCGGCCTGATCGGCACCGTCGAGACCCGCTCCGCCGACCGCGTCATCCCCAGCATCCTGACCACGCCCGAGGCCGCCGACCTCCAGGCCCTGCTCGCCGCGATGCGCGAGGACCACGTGCGCACGCTCGCCATGGAGGTCTCCTCCCACGCGCTCGCGCAGCACCGGGTCGACGGCGTGGTGTTCGGCGTCGCCGGGTTCACCAACCTGACGCAGGACCACCTCGACTTCCACGGCGACTTCGAGTCGTACTTCGCCACCAAGGCCGACCTGTTCACGCCCGCCCGCGCGCGTCGCGGCGTCGTCACCATCGACGATGCCTGGGGCGAGCGCATGGCCAAGGCTGCCCAGATCCCGGTAGTCACGCTCACCACGCTGAAGGGCAAGGACGCCGACTGGACGGTGACCGACGTCGCGCCGTCGGGCACCGGATCCGCCTTTACCCTGACGCATCACGACGGGCGCACCCTGCGCACCTCCACATCACTGCCTGGCGGCTACAACGTCGCCAACGCGGCACTCGCGGTGACGATGGTGCTGGAGGGCGGCTCGGACCTCCGCGACGTGGTCGAGGCGCTGGCAGCCGGCGACGGCCTGAGCGCCACCGTGCCCGGTCGCATGGAAGTGCTCGCCACCGCGCCGCGCGTGGTCGTGGACTTCGCGCACAACACGGAGGCCCTTGAGCTGGCCCTCGCGGCTCTACGCCCGACGACGAAAGCCCGGCTCACCGTCGTCTTCGGCGCCACCGGCTCCCGCGACCCCGGCAAGCGGCCGTTCATGGGCGCCGCTGCGGTGCGCGGCGCCGACGTCGTCTATGTGACCGACGACGACCCGCACGACGAGGACCCCGCGAAGGTGCGGGCCGAGGTGCTCGCGGGCGCCACCCCCGAAGGTGCCGCCGGCGGCACGCCCGGGACAGTCGTACAAACAGCGGAAGACGGCGCCTCGCGTACGGTGGAGGTCCACGAGATCGCCCCCCGGGCGGACGCCATCCGCGCTGCGATCCTCGCGGCTGCCCCGGACGACACAGTGCTGGTGGCGGGCCGCGGACACGAGACCGTCCAGGAGATCGCGGGCGTTGACCACGTGCTCGACGACCGCGTCGAGGCACGCGCAGCGCTGGCCGCGCGGAATGCGCAAGGCCGGCAGGACCACATGCAGGAGAGGACGACAGAGGCATGATCGAGCTGACTGCGACGCAGGTCGCCGCAGCCACCGGCGGGCGGCTGCACGCCGACCCGGACGTGACGGTCACGGGGGCGGTGATCGTCGACTCGCGCCAGGCCGGCCCGGGAGCGCTCTTCGTGGCGCTGCCGGGGGACCGGGTGGACGGGCACGACTTCGCGGCCTCCGCGGTCGAGTCCGGCGCCACGCTGGTGCTGGCGGCCCGCGAGCTGGACGGCCTGCCGACCGTCGTGGTGGACGACCCGCAGGCGGCCCTGGGCGAGCTCGCGCGGTACGTCCTGGCGGCGGCCCGCGACCGGGCCGACGGCATCGTCCCGAAGGTCGTGGCCGTGACCGGCTCGGTCGGCAAGACCACCACCAAGGACCTGCTCGGCCAGCTCCTCGGCCCGGAGGTGGACGAAGGGGCGATCGTCGTCACGAAGGGCTCGCTCAACAACGAGATCGGCCTGCCGCTGACGGTCCTGCGGGTCACCACCGCCACGCGCTACCTGGTCCTGGAGATGGGTGCCGACCGGGTGGGCAACATCGCCTATCTCACGCGCATCGCGCCGCCCGACGTCGGCGTCGTGCTGTCGGTCGGCGTCGCGCACGTGGGCATCTTCGGCAGCGTCGAGGCCATCGCGAAGGCCAAGGCCGAGATGGTCTCCGGGGTCGTGGACGGCGGCTCGGTGGTGCTCAACGCCGACGACCTGCGGGTCGCGGCCATGGCGGGCCAGGTCGCTCCCGGCACGAGCGTGCGGACCTTCGGCACCATCCCGTCCGCCGACGTCCGCGCCGAGGACATCTTGATCGACGCCGCGGGGCGGGCGAGCTTCACACTCGCCGTCCGCCCCGGCCAGGCCGACGAGCAGCGCGCCGACGTCACGCTGCAGCTCGTCGGGCCGCACCACGTGAACAACGCGCTCGCGGCTGCGACCGTCACGCTGGGCCTCGGGGTGCCCGTGGCCGAGGTCGCGACGCGGCTCTCGTCGGCCACCCCCCGCAGCCCGCACCGGATGGCCGTCACCGAGCGGCCCGACGGCGTCACCGTGATCGACGACGCCTACAACGCGAACCCGGACTCGATGAAGGCCGGCCTGCGCACGCTCGCGGTCGTGGCCGGCCGGACCCGGCGTTCGGTCGCCGTGCTCGGCGCGATGCTGGAGCTCGGTGACGCCGCGCGCGCCGCGCACGACGAGATCGGCCGTCTCGTGGTGCGGCTGAACATCAAGCAGCTGATCGTGGTCGGCGAAGGTGCCTATCACATCCACGAGGGCGCCATGCAGGAGGGTTCCTGGGGGTCGGAGTCGATCTTCGTGCCCGACCTGGACGCAGCCCGCGAGCTGCTGGACGCTTCGCTCGAACCCGGCGACGTAGTGCTCGTGAAGTCGTCCCTCGGCTCAGGGCTCTGGGCCCTCGGGGACCACCTGTCGCTGGCCAAGACCGTAGAGGACAACCACAAGTGATCGCGATCCTGGTCAGCGCCGCAGTGGCGCTGCTCGTCGCCCTGCTGGGCACGCCGGTCTTCATCCGGTTCCTGGTCCACAAGAACTACGGCCAGTTCGTCCGCCAGGACGGTCCCACGGGGCACTTCATAAAGCGCGGCACGCCCCAGATGGGCGGCGTGGTGATCATCGCCGCGACCGTGATCGGGGTCGCGGCCTCGATGATGGTGTCCAGCCGGCTGCCGAGCGTCTCGGCGCTGCTCGTGCTCTACCTCATGGCGGGCCTGGGCCTGGTCGGCTTCCTCGACGACTTCACCAAGATCCGCAAGCAGCGCTCCCTCGGCCTGACCCCGCGCGCCAAGCTGATCGGGCAGGGCGTGGTCGGCATCTCCTTCGCGGTGCTCGCGCTGCAGTTCCCCAACGAGAACTCGCGCACCCCGGCGTCGACCAGGATCTCGTTCCTGCGCGACACCGAGCTCGACCTGGCGTTCTTCGGCGCCACCGCGGGCCTCATCCTCTTCGTGATCTGGGCCAACCTGCTGGTCTCCGCCTGGTCCAACGCGGTGAACGTGACCGACGGCCTCGACGGCCTGGCCACCGGCGTCTCGATCATCACGTTCGGTGCGTACGTGCTGGTCGGGATCTGGCAGCTCAACCAGTCGTGCCAGTTCTACGCGACCGCCGGGCCACGCTGTTACGAGGTGCGCGACCCGCAGGACCTCGCGATCGTCGCCGCCGCCGTCACCGGCGCCTGCGTCGGCTTCCTGTGGTGGAACGCAAACCCCGCCAAGATCTTCATGGGCGACACCGGCTCGCTCGCCCTGGGCGGCGCCCTGGCCGGCCTGTCGATCCTGACCCGCACCGAGCTGCTCGCCGTGATCATCGGCGGCATGTTCGTGCTCATCGTCTCGTCCGTGGTGATCCAGGTCAGCTTCTTCAAGATGACCGGCAGGCGGGTGTTCAAGATGACGCCGCTGCACCACCACTTCGAGCTGTCCGGGTGGGGCGAGGTCACCATCGTGATCCGGTTCTGGCTGATCGCGGGCCTGCTCGCGGGCCTGGGCATGGGCATCTTCTATGCCGAGTGGGTCGCCTCGTGACCGAGGCTCCTGGCCTCGGTCCGCACGACGACGACACGCAGGGCGACCAGTACGGCACCATCGAGCCGCGCGTCCCTCTGGCTGAGGCTCGTGTCGTCCTGGCGGGCCTCGGCCTCACCGGACGGTCCCTGCAGCGTGTGCTTACGCCGCGGGTCGCCTCGCTGGTCACCGTCGACGACAAGGCGGACGACGCCGCCCACGGCAAGCTCGACGCCGACGGCGCGACCAAGGTGATGGCGCAGGCCGACCTGCTGGTCGCCTCGCCGGGCTTCGCCCCGCACCACCCGGTCGTCGCGGCGGCGCTGGCCGCTGGGGTGCCCGTGTGGAGCGAGGTCGAGCTCGCCTGGCGCCTGCGGGTCGACCGCCTCGGCGCCGCCACACCCGCCGCGTGGCTCGGCATCACCGGGTCCAACGGCAAGACGACCACCGTCGAGATGCTGGTGGCGATCCTGCGCGCGGCTGGCCTGCGCACCGCCGCCGTCGGGAACGTCGGCCGGTCCCTCGTGGAGGCGGCCCTGGACCCCGCCCTCGACGTCATCGCGGTGGAGCTCTCCAGCTTCCAGCTCCACTTCACGCACACGATGTCGCTGGAGGCGGGGGCGGTCCTCAACGTCTCGCCCGACCACCTCGACTGGCACGGCTCGATCGACGCGTACACGCGCGACAAGGGCCGCATCTACGAACGCGTCCAGCGCGCCTGCGTCTACAACGTCGCCGACCCGAAGACCGAGGAGCTGGTGCGCGAGGCCGACGTCGTCGAGGGCGCACGCGCCGTCGGCTTTGTGGTCGGCACCCCGAGCCCGGGTGACCTCGGGCTGGTCGACGACGTCCTGGTGGACCGCGCCTTCCACGCCGCGGACGACGACCCCGACCGCCGCAAGAGCGCCGCAGAGCTCGGCACCCTCGCCGACCTGAAGCTGCTCGGCGACCACAACGGCGTGGTGCCGACGCACATCGTGGCGGACGCCCTGGCCGCCGCCGCCCTGGCCCGTGCGCACGGCGTGCCCGCGGCCGCCGTCCGGGACGGGCTGCGCTCCTTCGGCCCCAGCGAGCACCGCATCCAGCGCGTGGCCGAGGCCGACGGCGTCACCTACGTGAACGACTCGAAGGCGACGAACAGCCACTCCGCGGCCGCCTCGCTGGCGGGCTTCGCCCACGGCACCGTGGTGTGGATCGCGGGCGGGCTGGCCAAGGGCGCCACGTTCGACGAGCTCGTCACGTCCCGCGCGGACCGGATGCGCGCCGCCGTCGTCATCGGCGCGGACCCCCGCCCGCTGGCCGACACGCTGGCCCGACACGCGCCGCAGATCCCGGTTGTCGTGATAGATCCCGGTGACACTGGGACGGTGATGCGTAGGGCGGTGGCCGCGGCGCGGGACCTGGCACAGCCCGGGGACACCGTGCTCCTGGCCCCGGCCGGCGCGTCGCACGACCAGTTCGTCTCGTACGCCCAGCGCGGCGAGGAGTTCGCACGGGTGGTGCGTGAGCTCACCCACACGCACTGACGCGCGGGAGGGACAGCGGATGACCACGACGGGAACGCGCCGCGACGCTTCCGAGCGTTGGCTCGGCCAGTGGAACTCCAACGTCACCAGCTACTACCTCCTGGTGGGCACCACGGGCCTGCTGACCGTGATCGGCCTGATCATGGTGCTGTCCAGCTCGACGGTCACCTCCATCGCCGAGGGGGAGTCCCCCTACGCGGCATTCCTGGACCAGGCGCAGTACGCGCTGATGGGCCTGCCGGTGCTCCTGATCGCGGCCCACCTGCCGATCCGCTGGTACAAGCGCCTCGCGCTGCCCGGGCTCATCGTCGCGGTGCTCCTGCTGGTCGCGGTCATCTTCCTGGGTGTGATCAGGAACGGTCAGCAGAACTGGCTCATGCTGGGGCCGCTCTCCTTCCAGCCCTCAGAGCTCGCCAAGCTGGCGCTCGCGATCTGGCTCGGCACGGTGCTCGGACGCAAGCAGGCACTGCTGGGTAGCTGGTCGCACGCGATCATGCCGGCGGTGCCGGGCGCCGTGGTGGTCCTCGGCCTGGTGCTCGCCGGAGGCGACCTGGGCACGGCGCTCGTGATGGGGCTGCTGGTGGCCGGAGCCTTCTTCGTGTCCGGCGTGCCGATGTCCCTGCTGGGGCTCGGCACCGCGATCGCGGCCTTTGTCGTCGGCTACGTGTTCATCCTGCAGCAGGGCAGCGGCGACCGGCTCCAGCGCATCATCGCGACCTACGGCGCCTCGTGCGACGAGAGCTCGGAGTGCTACCAGTCCCTGCACGGCCTGTTCGGCCTGGGCACCGGCGGGCTGTGGGGCGTGGGCCTGGGCGGCAGCCGCGAGAAGTGGAGCTACCTGCCCGAGGCGCACAACGACTTCATCTTCGCCGTGATCGGCGAGGAGCTCGGGTTCTTCGGCACCGTGCTGGTGCTCGCGCTGTTCGCCCTGCTCGGGCTCGCGATGAGCCGCGTGATCCGGCGGCACACCGACCCGTTCGTCAAGGTGGCCACGGCGGCGGTCGCCTGCTGGGTCGTTGGCCAGGCGTTCGTGAACATCGGCGTGGTGATCGGCGTCCTGCCTGTGATCGGCGTGCCGTTGCCGCTGGTTTCCTCCGGCGGTTCGGCGCTGATCACGACGATGGCCGCGCTCGGGATGATCATCTCGTTCGCGCGGACGGAGCCAGGGGCTGCCAAGGCTCTGGCTGCACGCGGTAGCGTCGTCCGCAAGTCACTGGCCGTGCTGGGCGGCGCGGTCCGTAGACGGTAGAAATGTGCACGGCGGCACTTGTCTGTGATCAGAACCTTGCACAGCGGGCCGCTTCCGGTCCGCCCGGACCTACGGCCCGGGCGACGACGAGAAGGTGATGATGAGCTCAGCAGTTGTGTCGGTGGTGCTCGCCGGTGGCGGTACCGCGGGACACGTGAACCCATTGCTCGCGGTGGCCGACGAGGTGCGGCGCCGGGAGCCCGGCGCGCGCGTGCTCGCGCTAGGCACCACAACCGGCCTGGAGGCCGAGCTCGTGCCCGCTCGCGGTTACGAGCTGCGACCGATCCCGCGGGTGCCGCTGCCCCGCCGTCCGAGCCCCGACCTGCTGCGGCTCCCCGGCCGGCTGACGGCCGCGGTGAAGGCCGCGGAGGCCGCGATCGACGAGATCGACGCGCAGGCAGTGATCGGTTTCGGCGGGTACGTAGCCACCCCGGCGTACCTCGCGGCCAAGCGCAAGGGCGTGCCGATCGTGATCCACGAGCAGAACGCCCGGCCTGGCCTGGCCAACCGGCTCGGTGCCCGCTGGGCGGCCCGCGTGGGCCTCACCTTCGCCGGGACGCCGCTGCGCGGCGGCATCCTCACGGGACTCCCGCTGCGGCAGGCCATCGCCGCCCTGGTCGAGACCCGGGAGGCCGACGCCGCGGGCGTGCGGGCCCGGGCCGCGGCCGAGCTGGGCCTCGACCCGGCGCTGCCGACGCTCGTGGTCACGGGCGGCTCCCTGGGCGCGGTACGCCTGAACCGCGCGGTGTCGGGCGCCGCGGCCCAGGTCCTCGCGGCGGGCGCGCAGGTGCTGCACCTGACCGGGAAGGGCCGGAGCGACGAGGTGCACCAGACGGTCGCGGACATCGACGGCCGCCGCTACCAGGTCCGTGAGTACCTCGAGCAGATGGAGCTCGCCTACGCGGTGGCCGACCTCGTGGTCTGCCGCTCCGGCGCCGGCTCGGTGGCCGAGCTCGCCGCGCTCGGGATCCCCGCCGTCTACGTGCCGCTGCCCATCGGCAACGGCGAGCAGCGGCTCAACGCCGCCCCGCTGGTCGAGGCAGGTGGTGGCATCCTGGTAGCTGACGCCGATCTCACCCCCGACTGGGTGGCCACCAACGTTCCAGCGCTGCTCGCGGACCGCGAGCGGCTCGGTGTCATGGCAAAGGCCGCGCGGTCGGCCGGCACCAGTGACGGCGCGGCTCGCGTCGTCGATCTCGTCGAGCAAGCCGTACGGTCAGCAGGTACCGACACCACGGAGGTCAGGTCATGAGCACCACGGTCACGGATCAGATGACGGATCAGGTCGCGCGGCTCGGGCGCGTCCACATGATCGGTATCGGCGGGGCGGGCATGTCCGTCGTCGCGCGCCTGCTCGCCGGGCACGGGGTGGACGTTCAGGGCTCCGACGCCGCCGAGTCGGACACATTGGAGGACCTGCGGGCCGCGGGCATCCGGGTGTGGGTCGGCCATGATCCCGCTCATCTCGCGGGCGTCGACTCCGTGGTGATCTCCAGCGCGGTGCACGAGGACAACCCGGAGCTCTCCGCGGCCCGGGCCCGCCGTCTGAACGTGTTGCACCGCTCCCAGGCGCTGGCCGCCCTCATGGAGGGGCTGCGCGGGGTCGCCGTCGCCGGCGCGCACGGCAAGACGACGACGTCGGCGATGATCGCGACGATTCTGCGCGAGGCGGGCCTGGACCCGTCCTACGCGATCGGCTCCACCGTGCGGACCGCCACCGGGTCGACGCCGGGCGGCCACCTGGGCACGTCCGACGTGCTCGTGGCCGAGGCCGACGAGTCGGACGGCTCCTTCCTCAACTACACCCCCACCATCGCGGTGGTGACGAACGTCGAGGCGGACCACCTGGACCACTACGGCACCCCGGAGGCCTTCAACGGGGCGTTCATCCGGTTCGCGCGCCGCCTGGTGCCCGACGGCTGGCTCATCGCCTGCGCCGACGACGAGGGCTCGCTCTCGGTGGGCGCGACGATCTGCGCCACGGGCGGCCACGTCATCACCTACGGCACCGACGACACCGCGCGTGTGCGGGTCACGGACATCTCGACCACCTCGGAGGGCACGACGGCGGTGCTGCGCGGCGACGTCCTGGGCACCAACGAGCAGGTCGCCGACGGCGCCGGTGTGTCCGGCAACGTGCCGGGAATCCAGATGCGGCTCAAGGTCCCGGGCAAGCACAACGTGCTCAACGCGACCGCCGCCGTCATCGCGGCGGTGCAGCTCGGCGTGGCGCCCGAGCAGGCTGTCGCCGGAGTCGAGGCGTTCGTCGGCACCGGCCGTCGCTTCGAGGAGAAGGGCGAGGCCGACGGCGTTCGTGTCGTCGACGACTACGCGCACCACCCCACGGAGATCCGCGCGGTCCTCACGGCGGCTCGCGAGATCGCCGACGGCGGGCGGGTGCTCGTCCTGTTCCAGCCGCATCTCTTCTCGCGCACGCGGATCTTCGCCGACAAGTTCGCGCACGAGCTGTCCGCCGCCGACGAGGTGGTGGTGACGGGCATCTACGGGGCTCGTGAGGAGAACGACCCGTCGATCACGCCCAGCACCATCGTCGACCTCATGACCGGCCACGACGCCGTCTACGCGGTGCCGGACCGCCTGGACGCGGCGCACGCGATCGCCGACCTCGCCCGCCCGGGCGACGTGGTGCTCACCGTGGGCGCGGGTGACGTGACGCAGCTCGCCCCCGCCGTCCTGGCCCGCCTCGCGGGCCGCGTGGCGACCGGTTCGGCTGCCGCCTCGGGGCCGGGCGAGGACTGATGCGGCCGCCCGCGCGCCCTCGCGCCGCGGGCTCGGCACGGCCGCGCCCGGCAGACCAGGGCGTGGCACAGCACGAGAACGACGGTCCTCCGGCCCCGGGCGCTACCGCCCGGGGCCCGAGGACCCAGGACCGGTCCGGCCGGTCGACGGCGACCGCGCGGTCTGCCGTGCCGCCGCCTCCACCCTCGCCCGAGCAGCCGCCGGCGCCACCTGCTCCACCCGCCGCGCAGCGGCCGGCCCCGGCGAGCCGCCTCGACACCGGCCGCGCGACGCCGTCGGGATCGCGTGCCGACGTCGTCTCCGACCAGCTCGCCGACCGCCTCGCCGAGCGCACGGCGATGGCGCGCTACCGCTTCTGGCGCCGGATCGGCTGGGGTGCCGTGGCCCTCGCCTGCGCGGCGGGCCTGGTCTGGGTGACGTTCTTCTCGCCGCTGCTCGCGCTCGACCCGGAGCAGGTGCGGGTATCGGGGCAGGGCACGACGATCGACGTCGAACAGGTGCGCACCGCCGCGACGGACCAGGCGGACGTGCCGCTGCCGCGGATCGACACGGTGGGCCTGCGCGAGGAGATCCTCGCGATGAACGGCGTCAGAGACGTCGAGATCACGCGGACCTGGCCCGACGGGCTGACGGTGGCGCTCACGTCGCGCGAGCCGGTGGCCGCGGTGCCACAGCCCGGCGACGTGTACGCCCTGATGGACACCGATGGTGTGCGCGTCGGCACGGTGGAGGACGTCCCGGACGGCCTGCCCTCGATAGTTCTCTCGCTCGACGACGGCGAGGCCAGCCGGCGCGCCATGGACGCGGCGCTCTCCGTGCTGGGCGCGCTGCCGCCGGAGCTGGGCGCCGACATCCGGACGGTGCACGCGGCAACGCAGGACGACGTGCGTACCACCCTGTCCGACGGGCGGGTGATCCGGTGGGGGAGCGGGGAGCAGGTCGAGCTCAAGACCAGGGTCGCCCAGACGCTGCTGGAGGCCGAGCCGTCGGCGACGACGGTCGACGTGTCGTCGCCCGAGCTGCCGGTCACGAACTGATCGCTGAAATGACATCGATGTGATTTCTCGCGTGCATCGGTGCGCGACACGCGCGACGATGTCTTCGACACACCTCGATGGCCCACCTACCGTCGAACTCAGCAGCAACCTGACATAACTCTAACCCTCTACCTCAACCTGAGTGTTCATGGGACGAGAGTCGGGACTCGGGACCCGAATCGAAAGGCGACGACGTGGCAACTCCGCAGAACTACCTGGCAGTAATCAAGGTGGTCGGCATCGGCGGCGGTGGTGTGAACGCCGTCAACCGCATGATCGAGGTCGGCCTCAAGGGCGTCGAGTTCATCGCCATCAACACTGACGCACAGGCGCTCCTGATGTCGGACGCGGACGTCAAGCTCGACGTCGGGCGCGAGCTCACGCGCGGCCTTGGTGCCGGCGCGGACCCGGAGGTGGGCAAGAAGGCCGCCGAGGACCACGCCGAGGAGATCGAGGACGTCCTGCGCGGCGCCGACATGGTCTTTGTCACCGCGGGCGAGGGCGGCGGCACCGGCACGGGTGGCGCTCCGGTCGTGGCGCGCATCGCGCGTGCGCTCGGAGCGCTGACCGTCGGCGTCGTCACGCGTCCGTTCACGTTCGAGGGCCGCCGTCGCGCCGTGCAGGCCGACAGCGGTATCGAGAACCTCCGAGACGAGGTCGACACGTTGATCGTCATCCCGAACGACCGGCTCCTGGCGATGTCGGACCGGAACGTGTCCGCGATCGCGGCGTTCCACTCCGCCGACCAGGTCCTGCACTCCGGTGTGCAGGGCATCACGGACCTCATCACCACGCCCGGCCTGATCAACCTGGACTTCGCGGACGTGAAGTCGGTCATGCAGGGTGCGGGCTCGGCGCTCATGGGCATCGGCTCCGCACGCGGCGAGGACCGCGCGGTGCAGGCCGCCGAGCTGGCGATCTCGTCGCCGCTGCTCGAGGCGTCGATCGACGGTGCGCACGGTGTGCTGCTCTCGATCCAGGGCGGCAGCGACCTCGGCCTCTTCGAGGTGCACGAGGCCGCGCGCCTGGTGCAGGAGGCCGCGCACCCGGAGGCGAACATCATCTTCGGTACGGTCATCGACGACGCGCTGGGCGACGAGGTGCGGGTCACCGTCATCGCCGCGGGTTTTGACGGCGGCCTGCCCAAGGAGCGCAAGGACAGCCGGGCGCTCGGCCAGGTCTCGGGTGCGGTCTCGGCGGCCACGCGTAGCCCCGCCACGGCGCCGGTCCCGCTGCCCGACGTGTCGGACGCGGCGCGCCGGATTCCCGAGCTGCAGGGTGTCAACGGCATGCCGCCGTCGGTCCCGCCGGCGCACCCGGTGCCCGTCTCGACGCTGCCGCGCGTGATCGACGACGAGGGTTCGGACGACGTGCCGCGCACGCTGGACGAGCCGGCCGTCGTGGTGCACGGCTCCTTCAACCGGCAGGACGTGGGTCGCGAGCAGGAGCGCGTCGAGGTCCCGCCGCTGTACGACGAGAACCCGCGCAGGTCGTCGTCGGAGGACCTCGACGTCCCCGACTTCCTGAAGTGACTTCCTGAAGTGATCGGCCGGGTAACCTCGCACACGTGAGCGACACCCGGACTCTTGCAGGCGTGCACCCCGTCGATCTTGGCGACGGGGTGCACGCCTTTTTCACGACCGGTGCGGGCGGCGTGTCGCCGGCCCCATGGGCGACGTCGGACGGCGGCGGCCTGAACCTTGGCCTGAACGTGTCCGACGACGCGGCCCGGGTGGCGGCCAACCGTTCCCTGGTCGTGGAACGGCTCGGCGCGCCGGTGGCGTTCGCCACCCAGGTGCACGGTGACGTGGTGCTCGAGCTCGGCGGTGCCGAGCGGAGCCTCTGGGCCGCGCCCCGGCCGCCGGACTCCGCGGGGGAGGGCGACGCGCTCGTCACCGCCGAGCGCGGGCTGGGCCTCGGGGTACTGGTCGCGGACTGCGTGCCGGTGCTGCTGGCCGACCCCGTGGCGCGAGTGGTCGGTGTGGCGCACGCGGGGCGCAAGGGCGTCCTGGCGGGTGTGGTGCACCGCGCGCTGGACGTGCTGGTCGCCCGGGGAGCGGATCCCGCGCGCGTGCGCGCCGCCGTCGGACCCGCGGTGTGCGGGCGGTGCTACG
Organism: Promicromonospora sp. Populi; assembly: GCF_041081105.1. NCBI lineage: Bacteria > Bacillati > Actinomycetota > Actinomycetes > Micrococcales > Promicromonosporaceae > Promicromonospora > Promicromonospora sp. Populi. Next base: position 371,193 of record NZ_CP163528.1, read on the forward strand.
AGGTGCCTGGCGCGATGCGCGACGAGGTGGCCGCCGCGGTGCCCGAGACCTTCGCGACGACGCGCGGCGGCACGCCAGGTCTCGACCTGCCTGCCGGGGTGGTCGCGCAGCTGGCCGCGCGTGGCGTCGTCGTGACCCGTGTCGAGCGCTGCACGGTCGAGGAACCAGACCTCTTCTCGCACCGACGCGCGAGCCTGGCGGGTACCACAACGGGGCGACAGGCGGGCATCGTGGCGCTGATGTGACCGGGATTACTCTCGCTTGGTGTACGCGACACGCCGGTAGCACCCTCCTGACCTGCGAAATCACACGGATGTCGTTTTTAACGAGCATTCGCTGAACAACTTTGGCAAAGTTGTTCGTGGCACGGCGTGTCGCACTTCCGGGTCGGATTGCGCCGGGCTACTTTTGTCAAGGCGACCTCGACGAGGGGTCAAGGTCGGACCTGTTGTACGGGACCGGTGGACACCGACAGAAGGACGCACAGCAGGCGACGAACGGAGAAAGAGCGATGGCCGGAGCACTTCGCAAGACCATGCTGTATCTGGGCCTCGCCGACGATCAGGGCGAGCAGGAGTACCTCGACGACTACGACGAGGGCCTGGAGGAAAACGTGGAGGATCACCGGCACGCACAGGTCACGCCGCTGCACCGCGACGGTGTGCCGCGTGAGGCCATGTCCTCCTCGGAGCTGCGCCGCATCACGACGGTGCACCCCCGGTCGTACAACGATGCCCGGAGCATCGGCGAGGCCTTCCGCGCCGGAACTCCGGTCATCATGAACCTCTCCGACATGGACGACGCCGACGCCAAGCGCCTGGTCGACTTCTCCGCCGGCCTGATCTTCGGTCTGCACGGCTCGATCGAGCGGGTGACCAACAAGGTCTTCCTGCTCTCGCCCGAGCACGTGGAGATCTCGGCTGAGGAGCAGAGGCCCATCGAGAAGCCGAACGGACGCGGCGGCTTCTACAACCAGAGCTGATCCCTACGAGACCATGGGTGAGGGGCGGCCGCAGCAGCGGTCGTCCCTCACCCATGTCCGTCTCCGTGGTCTGCCTCTGTGCGGGTTCACCACTGGCAGTTCACGCGAATCCCGGCCCGGACAGGTTAGGTTGTCCCTTGTGATCTGGGACTTCATCGGCTTCGTGCTGTGGCTCTTCCTGCTGTTTCTCATCGGACGGCTGATCTTCGACTGGGTGCAGTTCTTTGCCCGGGACTGGCGGCCGCGTGGTGTGCTGCTTGTGATCGCGGAGGCGATCTACACGGTCACCGACCCGCCGCTGCGGTTCCTGCGCCGCCTGATCCCGCCGCTGCGGCTTGGCCAGGTACAGCTGGACCTGGCGTTCATCATCCTGTTCTTCGGCGTCTCGCTGCTCTCTACGGTCATCAGCGGTCTCTAGTGATGACCGGGCGCGTGGGGAACTTGTGCCGGTTCGTGAAGGGCTCGGTCGGTGCGAGCCGGCAGTGCCCCTGGAATCATTGACCAGCGCATGGATACGGCCTGGGGTGACACGGCACACTCTGTGAGGAAATCGTGCCCGGGTATGCTCCCGGTGTCCCGCGCCGATGTCGTCCGCTACCGTGGGCTCAGACGGAGGGCGCGCGGCTGGGCAGCTCCGACGTCCGAGTTCCGCGTTCCTAACGTTCTAACTTTCGAGGTGACACGATGGCACTGCTTACTGCAGAGGACATCCTCAACAAGAAGTTCTCCGCGACGAAGTTCCGCGAGGGCTACGACGTCGAGGAGGTCGACGACTTCCTCGACGAGGTCGTGCGGACCCTGACCAACGTCCAGGAGGAGAACGAAGGCCTCCGGCAGAAGGTGGCCGCCGCTGAGCGACGGATCGCCGAGCTGTCACGCAACGACGCCTCGGCTCCCGCCCGTGCGCAGGCCGCTCCGGTCGCGGCGCCGGTCATGCCGTCAGGCCCCGTGGGCCCCAAGGGCAACGGCCCGGAGCCGGAGTCGGCGACAGGGATGCTCCAGCTGGCGCAGAAGCTGCACGACGACTACGTGCGCTCGGGCCAGGAAGAGGGCGACCGGCTCATCACGGAGGCCAAGTCCGAGGGTGCGCGCATCGTGCGCGACGCCGAGGAGACCTCGCACCGCACGCTTTCCCAGCTCGAGCAGGAGCGTTCGCTGCTGGAGCGCAAGATCGACGAGCTGCGTCTCTTCGAGCGCGACTACCGCACACGTCTGAAGAGCTTCCTGCAGAACCTGCTCGGCGACCTCGACTCGCGCGGCTCGGCACTGCCGCCGCGCAACAACCAGCAGTCCGGCCGACCGGCCGAGATGGCCCAGGGCATCTGACAAGAGCAGCTCGTCGAGCACGGCGGCCGGGTGTCCCCACCTCACACCAGGCGGCCGAGCGCGACACGCCCACACGATTGGGGCACGCCACACCGGCGTGCCCCGTTGTGCGTTTGGCTGCTTGTGCTTACGCTTCGTGCACTTGACCACCGGGGGCGACCGTGAAGGGGAACCCATGACCAAGATCTCGACCGCGACGAGAGCCGCGATCAAGCAAGAGTTCCCGAACCTGACGCGCGACGTGAAGAAGTTCCCCGTCCGTGACGGTGAAGAACCTTGGACCCCGCGTGAGGCGGAAGAGCTGGCCGCGCTGCTGCTCGACGACAAGGAGCGGCTGGAGCGAGAGCTGCTCATCGCCGACAAGGAGCTGTCCGAGCTGTTGCGCAGCTCGGGCGACGGCGCGGGCGACGACCCGGCCGACTACGGTTCGAGCGCACTGGAGCGCGAACAGGAGCTCACGCTCGTCAACAACATGCGTGACCTCCTGGACCAGACGAACCACGCCCTGGAGCGCATCCGGAAGGGCACGTACGCCACGTGCGAGGTCTCTGACCTGCCCATCGGCAAGGCGCGGCTCCAGGCGTTCCCCCGGGCCACGCTGTCCGTCGAGGCCAAGGCCCGCGAGGAGCGCCGCGGGGCCTGAGTGACCCCGCGCGGCGCTGGCGCCGCGCGGGATCCCGAACCGGATATCAACGCTGTGATGTCTGAGTTACGGGTATTCCTGGTGCATTGCCGCGGAGTTCGATCCTGGAATGTCGTTTTTGATTCCACTCCCACCATGTGCGCCGCATCACGTTCCGATTGACAGGGTCAATTTCACCCCGGATGCTCGTCGAGTTGAACCACACACGTGTGGTTCGGCGCTATTCTGACGGAGCTATTCTAGGGGGAAAACAATGATCCGAGGATTCCGTGCAACCTGTCGTGCCGGCGCTGCTGTGGCCATGACGGCCGGGCTGGTCGTCGCCGCGGCAACGGGTGCGAGCGCGTCGGTGCTGTCCGAGGGCGACTCGCCCGCAGAGCGCGTGATCAGCGCGACCGAGACCAGCGATGTGCTTGGCGGGATCGAGGGTGCGGTCGGCGTCGTCGGTGCCGACGGTGCGTTCGACGTGCTCGGTGCCACCACGGGTGCAGAGCTCCCCACGGAGGGCCTGGCGGTCCCCGAGGAGGTCGCCACGACCGGTGACGTCGTCTCTTACGACGAGGACGGCCAGTTCAACGTGCTGAACAACGTCTGTGTCGCTCCCTGGTACTGGGAGGGTCCGGGCAACGTCGGCAGCGTCGGCAACGTGACCGACTACAAGGCGTGCAACACCGGTGACACCGAGCTGGGTGGCGAGGGTTCGGTCAACATCGCCAACAACCTGTGCGTCGCCCCGTGGTACTGGGACGGCCCGCTCAACCTGTTCAGCAAGGCAAACGTGACCAAGTACGCGGCCTGCAACTGACGTTTACGTCAATTGACTCTCGCCGTGCGGTGACACGGCGGTAGTGCTGCGCCAGGTGAGGCCCTTTCCCGGATCAACGGGAAAGGGCCTCACTGCTTTGCGCTCCGCGCCATTATCGGCTTTTGATGCACATTCCGGCGAGCTTCGGGACGGCGCGGGCCTGGCACCCGCCCGCGGCATGGGACACTTTCGTTGATGTCTACTCCCGCTGAACCCTCCGCCGTGGCCGGCGACACGGAGCCCGCAGCCACGCCCCCGTCGTCGGGCAGCCGTGTGCTCATCGTCTGGACCGTCGCGCTCGCGGCCGTCGTCCTGGCCGCCGACCAGCTGACCAAGTGGTGGGCCGAGTCCGCCCTGGTCGAGAACGCCCAGACGATCCCGCTCGTAGGTGACCTGCTCGGGCTGCGCCTGATCTACAACCCGGGTGCCGCGCTGTCGATCGCCTCGGGCATGACCTGGCTCCTGACCATCGTCGTGGTCGTCGTTGTGGTGTTCATCATCCGGGCGATCGGCCGCATCGGGTCGCGGGGCTGGGCGGTCGCGCTCGGCCTGCTGCTCGGCGGCGCCGTCGGTAACCTGATCGACCGCCTGGCACGGGAGCCCGGGTTCGCCCGCGGCCACGTCGTGGACTTCATCGACTACGCGGGCTTCTTCGTCGGCAACGTGGCCGACATCGCCGTCGTCGCTGCCGCCGTGCTCATCGCGCTGCTGTCGCTGCGGGGGATCGGCCTCGACGGCAAGCGGCACACGGACGCTGAGCCTGATTCCGAGCCGGATGACCAACCGGATGCTGCGAAGGGCGACCCTGCCTGATGGCGCTGCGGACGCTGCCCGTCCCTGACGGGCTCGCGGGCGACCGGGTCGACGCCGCCCTGGCCCGCATGCTCGGCCTCTCGCGGACCCGTGCGGCGGAGCTCGCGGAGGCGGGCGCCGTGAGCCTCGACGGGCGCCAGGTGGGCAAGTCCGACCGTGTGGTGCCTGGCGGCTGGCTCGAGGTGGACCTCCCGGAGGAGCGCCCCGCCGTCGAGGTGGTGGCGGAGCCCGTGCCGGGCATGGGCATCGTGTACGACGACGACGACCTCGTGGTGATCGACAAGCCGGTCGGTGTAGCCGCGCACCCGTCGCCGGGCTGGACCGGTCCCACGGTCGTGGGGGCACTGGTCGCGGCGGGGTATCGCGTCTCCACGTCGGGCGCGGCGGAGCGGCAGGGCATCGTGCACCGGCTCGACGTCGGGACGTCCGGCCTGATGGTGGTCGCCAAGTCGGAGCTCGCCTATACGGGCCTCAAGCGCGCCTTCAAGGAGCGCACCGTCGACAAGATCTATCACGCGCTCGCGCAGGGCCACCCGGACCCGACGTCGGGCACCATCAACGCGCCCATCGGACGGCACCCCAGCTCGGACTGGAAGTTCGCGGTGACCGCGGACGGCAAACCGTCGGTGACGCACTACGAGACCCTTGAGATGCTGTCGGCGGCGTCGCTGATGGAGGTGCACCTGGAGACCGGTCGCACCCATCAGATCCGGGTGCACTTCGCGGCGCTGCGCCACCCGCTCGTCGGCGACCTGACCTATGGCGCGGACCCCGTGCTGGCCTCCAAGGTGGGGCTGACGCGGCAGTGGTTGCATGCCCACCGGCTCGGTTTTGAGCATCCGGTCACGGGGCGGCGGGTCGAGGTGGAGTCGGCGTATCCGGCCGATCTGGAGGCTGCGCTCGAGGTCGTGCGGGGCGCGTACAGGTGATGTGAGGTTCCGCTCGGCGTTCCTCCGAGCCGGGTGTCGGTGGGTCGATCTAGACTCGCCGCATGCCCTCCGCTGCCGCTGAGAAGTCCGCCGACTTCGTCCACCTCCACGTCCACACCGAGTACTCCATGCTGGACGGTGCGGCGCGGATCGGGGACCTGTTCGAGGAGGTCAACCGGCTCGGGCAGAAGGCGATCGCGACCACCGACCACGGCTACATCTTCGGTGCGTTCGACTTCTGGTCCAAGGCGAAGGCGGCCGGGGTCAAGCCGATCATCGGCGTCGAGGCGTACATCACGCCGGGCACGAGCCGGTTCGACCAGAAGCGCGTCCGGTTCGGCCAGCAGGGCCAGGAGGCGGACGACGTCTCGGCGCGCGGTGCCTACACCCACATGACGCTGCTGGCCCGCAACAACGAGGGCATGCACAACCTGTTCCGGGCGAGCTCGCTGGCCTCCCTCGAGGGGCAGATGGGCAAGTGGCCGCGCATGGACCGCGACCTGCTGGAGCGGTACAGCGCGGGGATGACGGCGACCTCGGGCTGCCCGTCGAGCGAGATCCAGACGCGGCTCCGGCTGGGCCAGTGGGACGAGGCGGTCCGGACCGCCGGCGAGCTGCAGGACATCTACGGCAAGGAGCACTTCTTCGTCGAGCTGATGGACCACGGGCTGGAGATCGAGACCCGGGTGACCAAGCAGCTTCTCGAGCTGAGCAAGACGATCGGCGCGCGGCTGGTCGCCACCAACGACCTGCACTACGTCCGCGAGGAGGACTCGGCCAGCCAGGAGGCCCTGCTCGCGATCAACTCGGGCTCCACGCTGGACGACCCGAACCGGTTCAAGTTCGACGGCACCGGCTACTACGTGAAGTCGGCCGCCGAGATGCGGAAGATCTTCAAGGAGCTGCCCGAGGCCTGCGACAACACCCTGCTCATCGCCGAGCAGTGCGACGTCTCGTTCGACACCTCGGCCAACTACATGCCGCGCTTCCCCGTCCCGGCGGGGGAGGACGAGACGAGCTGGTTCATCAAGGAGGTCGAGAAAGGCCTCCACTACCGGTACCCCGGCGGCATCCCGGCCGACGTTCGCGAGCGGGCCGACTACGAGGTCGGGGTCATCGTCCAGATGGGCTTCCCCGGTTACTTCCTCGTGGTCGCCGACTTCATCAACTGGGCCAAGGACAACGGGATCCGCGTCGGGCCGGGCCGTGGCTCCGGTGCCGGCTCCATGGCCGCATACGCGATGCGGATCACGGACCTCGACCCCATCCCGCACGGCCTGATCTTCGAACGGTTCCTCAACCCGGACCGGGTGTCCATGCCCGACTTCGACATCGACTTCGACGAGCGTCGGCGCGGGGAAGTCATCCGGTACGTCACGGAGAAGTACGGCGAGGACCGGGTCGCGCAGATCGTCACCTACGGGACCATCAAGGCCAAGCAGGCGCTGAAGGACTCCGCCCGCCTGCTCGGCATGCCGTACGCCATGGGGGAGAAGCTCACCAAGGCGATGCCGCCCGCGATCATGGGCAAGGACATCTCCCTGGGCGGCATCTTCGACCCCACTGACAAGCGGTACTCGGAGGCCGGCGAGTTCCGCCAGGTGCACGACACCGACCCCGAGGCGCAGCGCGTGGTCGAGCTCGCCCGGGGCATCGAGGGCCTGAAGCGGCAGTGGGGTGTGCACGCCGCCGGCGTCATCATGTCGAGCGACCCGCTGATCGACATCATCCCGATCATGCGCCGCCCGCAGGACGGCGCGGTCATCACGCAGTTCGACTACCCGACGTCCGAGGGCCTCGGCCTGATCAAGATGGACTTCCTCGGCCTGCGCAACCTCACGATCCTCGACGACGCGCTCGAGAACATCGTGAACAACGGCAAGCCGCCGCTCGACATCGAGGCGCTCGAGCTGACGGACACCGCCACGTACGAGCTCCTCGCGCGCGGCGACACGCTGGGTGTGTTCCAGCTCGACGGCGGACCCATGCGCTCGCTCCTGCGGCTCATGAAGCCCGACAACTTCGAGGACATCTCCGCCGTCCTCGCCCTGTACCGCCCGGGTCCGATGGGCGTGAACTCGCACACGAACTACGCCCTGCGCAAGAACAAGCAGCAGGAGATCACGCCGATCCACCAGCAGCTCGAAGAGCCGCTCGGGGAGATCCTGGACGGCACCTACGGCCTGATCGTCTACCAGGAGCAGGTGATGGCGGTCGCGCAGAAGGTCGCCGGCTACACGCTCGGCGAGGCCGACCTGCTGCGTCGGGCCATGGGCAAGAAGAAGCGCTCCGAGCTGGAGAAGCAGCAGGAGAAGTTCTTCGGCGGCATGACGGAGCGCGGCTTCTCGAAGGAGGCCCAGCAGACGCTGTGGAACGTCCTCGAGTCGTTCGCCGACTACGCCTTCAACAAGGCGCACACCGCCGCCTACGGGCTGGTGTCCTACTGGACCGGCTACCTCAAGGCGCACTACCGCACCGAGTACATGGCCGCGCTGCTGACGAGCGTCAAGGACGACAAGGACAAGTCGGCCCTGTACCTCAACGAGTGCCGTCGTATGGGCATCACGGTGCTCCCGCCGGACGTCAACGAGTCGCTGGCGAACTTCGCTGCCGTCGGCAAGGACATCCGGTTCGGCCTCACGGCGATCCGGAACGTCGGCGCCAACGTGGTGGTCGCGATCATCGCCGCCCGGGAGGAGAAGGGCGCGTTCACGTCCTTCCAGGACTTCCTCGACAAGGTGCCCGCCGTGGTCTGCAACAAGCGCACCATCGAGTCCCTGATCAAGGCCGGTGCGTTCGACTCGCTGGGGCACACTCGGCGCTCGCTGCTGGTCGTCCACGAGCAGGCGGTGGACTCCGTGATCAGCGTGAAGCGCAAGGAGGCCGAGGGGCAGTTCGACCTGTTCGCCGACTTCGGTGGTGCGGACGAGGACGAGGCGGGCATGGGCTTCTCCGTGGACATCCCGGACCTGCCCGACTGGGAGAAGAAGCAGAAGCTCCAGTTCGAGCGCGAGATGCTCGGCCTGTACGTGAGCGACCACCCGCTGTCCGGCCTGGAGCACGTGCTGCAGCGGGCCGCCGACACGTCGATAGCCGCCCTGATGGCTGACGAGTCCCGCCCCGACGGCTCGACGGTGGCCGTGGCCGGCCTGCTCACCTCGGTGCAGCGCAAGATGAGCAAGAACGGCAACCCGTGGGCGGCCGTGACGGTCGAGGACCTGGAGGGCGCCGTCGAGGTCATGTTCTTCGGTGAGACCTACCTCGCGTACTCGACGATGCTCGCCGAGGACCAGGTGGTGGTGCTGCGGGGCAGGGTGCGGCGCCGCGACGACACCATGCAGCTGCAGGCCATGGAGGTGGCCCTGCCGGACATCACGGTGGGCTCCGACTCCCCGCTGGCCGTGACCGTGCCGCACACCCGGGCGATCGAGGCGACCATGGTGCGCCTGCGGGAGGTGCTGGCCACGCACCCAGGGTCGGCGGAGGTCCACGTCGCTGTGGCCGAGCCCGGCAAGCGGACGGTGGTGAGGGCCGCGGACAGCCTGCGCGTGGAGAAGTCGCCGGCGCTGTTCGGCGACCTCAAGGCGCTCCTGGGGCAGGGCTGCCTGTCGTGACCGAGGTTGGAGGTGCTGGGTCCGGGCCGGCGGCCGAGACCGATCGCTACCGGGAGGGCGACCATGAGCGCTTCTCCCTCGTGCCGGCCGCGTACCTGTTCCTCCGGCGCGAGGGCCAGGTGCTGCTCCAGCTACGGCAGGGCACCGGCTATCGCGACGGGTACTGGGCCTGCGCGGCCGCCGGTCACGTCGAGGAGGGCGAGTCGGTGCTCGACGCTGCGGTGCGCGAGGCCCACGAGGAGCTCGGCGTGGTCGTGGCACGTGACGACATCCGGCCGCTGACGGTCCTGCACCGCGGCGAACCGGGCGGGCCCGCCGTCGAGCAGCGTGTCGACTTCATGTTCGAGGTCACCCGCTGGACGGGGACGCCGTCGATCCAGGAGCCCGAGAAGGCCGCCGACCTGGCCTGGTTCCCGTTCGTCGCGCTCCCGGAACCGCTGGTGCCGCACGAGGCGGCAGTGCTGCGCGCGATGCACGACGGCGGGCGCCACGGCACCGAGATGCCGCGCGTCCTGACGTTCGGGTTCTGACCCTCGAACGCGCTGGCCCCTCGGGCGCGCCCACCGCGACCAGGCTGGCCCCGCCATGGCCCGCCCCCAACACGACAGCGGCGCCAACACGACAGCGGCGCCGCCCCACTCGGGAGCGGCGCCGCTGTTGTCAGGCGGTCAGTGCGTCACAGGTTCTTGCACTGGCCGAGCTCCCTCCCGCGGGTCGTGTTGGGCGACCCGTTGTTGGTGGGCGCCGGGTCGTTGCTGAGGCAGGTGAGCACCCCGGTGATCCGGTTGCCCCCGATCACCGGACCCTCCGACCGGGTCACGGTGACCGGTCCGGTGATCTGGTTGCCGGCGCAGTCCGCCGCCGGGTCACCGATCGTGACCCCCGAGCTCCGGTTCACGGTCAGAGTGCCGGTGATGCGTGTGTCGCACACCCGGACCTCTGTCGCGTCGGTTGCCCGGACCAGGGCCGTGATCCGCGAGTCGGTCACGCGTAGCCCCGCGCCGTCGGACACGGTGACCTGGCCCACCACGGTGGCGCCGTCGATGCACGTGGTGCCTTCATCGACGGTGATCCGGCCGTTCTGCCGGCCGGTCAGCACCTCGTCACACGGGGCCAGGCCCGTCACGGCGACGTCGGCCGACGTGACCGCGGGCGCGTCGAACGGGTCATCCGTGACGTGCTCGGCGGAGTTGGTGTACGTGCCGGTGATGGCATCCGGATCCACCGTGACCTCGTACGACAGCTCGGCCGGCTCGAAGCTCGGGGGCACGTAGTCGAGGCAGATGCTGCCGCCCTCGGTCAGGGTGAGTGACGGGTCGCCCGCGTTCACGACGGCGGTGCCGGCCGTGCCCACGAGGTTTTCGATCCCGACGGTGGCCACCTCCGGCAGCGCCCCGAGGTCGCCGTACTCGAACGTGATCTCCGGCCGGTTGTCGGCCACCGAGTTGTAGACCCAGGCCTGGAACGTGCCTACGGAGTTGGACAGGTCGGTCGGGTCACCGCCGAAGACGAACGGGTCGTCCCACTGGATCACCGCCACCTGGCCGCCAGAGGTGGCCAGCCGCACGCCGCGGTTGTTCGCCAGCGAAAGCTCCAGGTCGGACCAGAGCGGGGCGATGACGCCGTTCGGCACCTCCACGTTGGGCACCTCCTGCGGGGTCCACGGCTCGCCGGCGTAGCCACCGGCGATGGTGATCAGACCGTCGTCGGACACGGTGAGGTTCGGCGACTGGTCCGCGTAGTGCGGGAACGGGCCGATGTTCGCGAACGCGTTGATGGCGGCACTGTCGCCATCGAGCGGGCTGAAGCCGATACCGACCGAACCCAGGTCGAGGAACCCGGCCCAGGCCGCGCACTGCGGATCATCCGCAGGCGTAGACGCCTCGTAGGCGCCTACCGCGCCCACCTGCGTGGGCATGTCGACCTCCCACGTGATGGTCTGCCCGTCGACGACGCCGCCGGCGGTCACCGAGGCCGGGTCGATGGTGAGCCCGTCGGGCACCGTGTCGGTGACGGTGTAGGTGCGGTCCTCCGGGGTCACGTTGGGTGCGACGGTGATGTCGTACCCGATCGTGTCGCCGATGGCGGCCGACTCAACGGATGCCGTCTTGGTCACGTCGTCGGCGACGCGCGACAGGCGGACCGGGATCTCGCCGATGTCGCCCGGGGTGTCCGGCGAGCTGCCGAGCACCGCGGTGCCGAAGTACAGGTCACCCGCGGCGGCGTCGGGCAGGTCCCAGTGCACCCGCACGTCGTACGGGTCGCCCACCGGCACCTCGCCATCCGGCCCGGCTACACCGGCATTGCCGGAGTCCGAGGAGGGGACGACGGCGGTAGCGAGCGTGTGCGCGTCCGGCTGGTTGGCGCTCCCGCCCCAGTTCTGGACCACCACCCACCAGGTCCCGGCCTCCGGGTCGGGAATGTCGCAGGACTCGGCCGCGGACGACGTCGCCGACGCGCAGACCTCCGTCGCGGCGCTCGGTGTGTCGCCGGTGCCCACGAACATGTCGAGGTCCGGCGCCTCGGCGGCGGTGATCTCGGCTACGAGCCGCGCCGCGTCGGCGGGCACCTCCAGGGTGGTGACCTGGACCTGGCTCAGGTCGTCGTACGGCGACGTGTTGGTCGGGTCCTGGCTGAGGGAGCCCTCGTGGAGGTCGGCCTTGGCCAGGCCGCGCACCGAACCGGTGAAGTCGCTCACCGCGATGGACCGCAGGTCGGTCACGGCCTGCGAGCCGGTGTTCCGGCGCGTGGTGATGTCGATCTCGTCCGGCAGGATCGCCCCGGACGGGACGACGGCGACCGGCAGGGTCACCGTCGGGACGTCCTCGTTGCTCGGGGTGAGCGTGATCCGCCCGAACAGGGTCTCGCCGTCGGGTGCACCCTCGACGTCAGCGGTGACCGAGATGCCGAGGTCGTCGCCAGGCGACACGGTCGCCTGCGACAGGTCCACGGACAGTGTGAGACCAGAGTCGGAGACGGCGCTCGCCGTCCACGTGACGTCGGCCGGAGCGGAGGCCGGCGCCTGAGCGGTGCGCTCCCACGAGCAGCTTGCCAGGCACTGGGTGTCGGCGAAGGACGCCAGGTTGAGCGTCTTGGGGTCGCCGCCCTCCTCCGGGTTTGCGGCCAGGTAGTTCGCGCCGGTCTCGTCGAACAGCAGGCCCGCCCGTGCGGCAGCCCCGATGTCGATGTGTCCGCTGCCCTGCTCGTACGGGGTGGCGGGCGTGCCGTCGTGGTTGAGCACGCTGGTGCGCGCGGTGGTCATGAGCGCCGACTGCTGCTGCGCCGGGGTCCAGGTCGGACGGGCCTGCGTGAGCAGGGCGCCGGCGCCGGCCACGTGCGGGCTGGACATCGAGGTGCCCGAGATGATGCCGTACTGGACGTGGTCGTACGCGCCGTCGGCCACGCCGTTCGCGGCGAGGATGTCGACGCCGGGCGCGGTGATGGAGGGCACGATCGTCTCCACGGCCCGGTTGGGTCCGCGCGAGGAGAAGCTGGCCATCGTGTCGCCGAGCGTGTCGTCGATGGTGAAGTTGGTGCCCGAGATGGCGCCGGAGTGCCCGGTGCCCTCGGCCAGCCAGGCGCGCAGCGTCTCGCCGTCGGCGTAGGAGATCGCGACGCCGGGGAGGGCGAACGCGTCACCGAGCAGGGAGCCGGCGTTGACCTCGTCGTTCGTCAGCACAAAGCCGGTGGCGCCCTGCGCCGCGACGTTGGACGACTTCTCCACGCGGCCGTTGCCGCCGCCACGGGTGCAGACCACGATCTTGCCGGCGTAGTCCGCCTCGTGGCCCGTGGTCGTGGTGCAGTACGGGTCGCCCACGGAGCCCGCGTCGATGATCGCGGTGACGGGCAGGGACCCGGTCAGGGACTTGCCGGTCAGGTTCGGCAGGCTGCCCGCGCTGCTGGTCAGGTCGATGAGGGAGTTCAGCGCATGCCGGTTGTGCGTCGAGGCGCCCACCGAGGTGAGCCACGGTGCGTCGGCCGGGGAGCCGGTTGTGGCGAACCCGGGGCCGTCGTTGCCGTTCGAGGTCGCCACGAAGATGCCCGCGGCGCGCGCGTTGAGGAACCCGATCGCGTCGAAGTCGTTCCACAGGTCAGACGGTGAGGGCGAGCCGATCGAGTAGTTGATGACATCGACGCCGTCGGCGATGGCCTGGTCGATCGACGCCGTCAGGCCGGCGCTGGTGCAGCAGCCCCGGTAGCTGATGACGTTCGCGTGCGGGGCGACGCCGGAGATGTCGAACGTCGGCAGGGTCGTGCCCGGGGAAGCGGTCGGGGTCACGTCGTCGACGACGTTGCCGCCCGAGGTCGAGGCCGTGTGCGAGCCGTGCCCGTTCTCGTCCAGGGCGCTGCGGTCCTCGGCGGTGAGGAACCCGTAGGCGCCGATCAGCTTGCCGTTACAAGGGAAGTCGGGGTCGTACTGGTCGGTGTTCGCCGGGTCGCACACCCCCAGGTAGTTGCCCGCGCCCAGCGGGTTGGTGTGCGTGTAGCCGTCGTCACCGGTCTCGGCGAACGAGGGGCTGCTCGGGTGGATACCGGTGTCGATGGTGCCGATGACGACGCCCTCACCCTGGTAGTCCTCGGGCAGGCCCAGCTCCTCGACGGCGTTCCACAGCGCGTCCGCGTTGCTCCAGACCGGGCCCGCGTCCGTGTGCAGCACGTGCTCCTTGTCGAGCGCGATGTGCGCGACGGCGGGGTCCTGCGCGATCTCTGCCGCTTCCTCGGGCGTCAGGACGGCGGAGAGGCCGTTGACGGCGTACTGGTAGGTGAACGGCACCTCGACGTCGTGCCCTACCGTGCGTTCCATGCGGGTGACGAAGTCGTCCTGCTCCGCCTCCAGGAACTCGGTGTACTCGCGCACCCGGGGCGCGGACGGGTCGAGCGTCCGGCCGGCCCGGGGGGTGGTGGCGTCCAGCCCGGCGACGCCGCCGGTGTAGGTCGGCACCGCTGCCTCGGACAGGCGGATCAGGTAGGTGCGTTCCGCGGTGCCGCGGCCCAGGGCCAGCTTCTGCACGGCGGGCTCGCGCTCGACACCGGGCTGCGGGGTCGTCTCGGCCGGTACGAGGTCCTCGGCGAGGAGGTCACGCGGGTCGGTCTTGTCCGCCGTCGGCGGGGCGAAGGGGGTGATCGCGGCCGCGGTCGGCGCGAACGCCGCCGCTAAGGCCGTGACCGCCGCTATGGCGAGCAGGGGCGTTCTGGACCGGTGTGACATCTACGGCTCCCTTGGTGTGGCAGCGATGGCGATGAAACGAGCTGGTGCTCGTCATTCCTCGCGTACGGGGGAGGTCGTGTCAATGCTTATGCACCCGATTCACCCGGGTAACGTCCAGGCAGCCAGCAGGGTGCGGGCGTAATTTTTGCGGCGCAATGCCCGGTTTGGGCGCAAAGATCGCGCCCACAACAAGAAGCGGTCAGTGGAAGCGGCCGCGCACTGCCTCGCCGTGGGCCGGGAGGTCCTCGTCGTTGGCGACCGCGACTATGCGGTCGGCGAGCTCGCCGAGGGCGTCGCGCGTGTACTCGATCTGCTGCACCGACTTCAGGAAGCTGTGCACGCCCAGCCCGCTCGCGAAGTGCGCGGTGCCGCCCGTGGGCAGCACGTGGTTGGACCCGGCCATGTAGTCGCCCAGCGACACCGGCGACCACGGGCCCACGAAGATCGCGCCCGCGCTGTGCACGCGCGCGGCGACCGCCTCGGCGTCGGCGGTCTGGATCTCGAGGTGCTCCGCGCCGTAGGCGTTGACGACGGCGAGCCCGGCGTCGACGTCGTCCACCAGGACGATCGCGGACTGCGGGCCGTCCAGCGCGCGTGCGACACGCGTCGCGTGCTTGGTGGCGGAGGCCAGGTCCATGGCCCGGGCCTCGACCGCGGCAGCCAGCTCTACCGAGTCGGTGACCAGCACGGACGCCGCCATCGGGTCGTGCTCCGCCTGGCTGATCAGGTCGAGGGCCACGTGCCCGGCGTCGGCGGTGCCGTCGGCGAGGACGGCGATCTCGGTGGGCCCGGCCTCGGCATCGATGCCGACGACGCCGCGCACGAGCCGCTTCGCCGCGGCCACGTACACGTTGCCGGGGCCGGTGATGACGTCGACGGGCTCACACAGGGTGTCGCCGTCCTGGGGCTCGCTGCCGGCCGCCCCGAAGGCGAACATCGCGACGGCCTGTGCGCCGCCCACGGCGTAGACCTCCTCGACGCCGAGCAGCGCGCACGCCGCGAGGATGGTCGGGTGCGGCAGGCCGCCGTTGTCCTTCTGCGGCGGGGACGCCACGGCCAGGCCGGGTACACCTGCCTCCTGCGCCGCGACGACGTTCATCACCACGGATGACGGGTAGACCGCCAGCCCTCCCGGTGCGTACAGGCCGACCCGCTGGACCGGGATCCAGCGCTGGCGCACGACGGCGCCCGGCGCGAGCTCGGTCACGTGGTCGGCCGGCAGCTGCGCGGCGTGCACCCGGCGGACTCGGCGGATCGCCTCCTCCAGGCCCTCGCGCACGAGCGGGGTCAGGCTGTCGAGCGCGTCGGTCAGGGACTCGGCCGGGACCCGCAGGTGCTCGGGCGCGATCCCGTCGAACCGCAGCGCGATCTCGCGCAGCGCGGCCGCACCGCCCTCGCGGACCTGGCGCAGCAGCGGCTCGACCGTCAGGACCGCCTCGTTGACGCCGACCTCGGCACGGGGCAGGACGTCGAGGAGGTCGCGGCGGCCCAGGGACCGGCCACGCAGGTCGATGCGTTGGATCACCGGGCCAGTCTATTGCGGACGGCGGGAGACAATGCTGTGGTGTCCAACTCTGAGTCTGCTTATGTTCCCGAGGTCCCGATCCGCGACGACGTCATCCGGCTCGGCCAGTTCCTCAAGCTCGCCGACCTCGCCGAGGACGGCGTCCAGGCCCGCGAGCTGATCACCGACGGCGAGGTGCGTGTCAACGGTGAGGTCGAGACCCGCCGCGGCAGGCAGCTCGTGCGTGGGGACGTGGTGAGCGTGGCGGTACCCAAGGGGGAGCTGGCGGCCCAGGTGGGCTGAGCCGCCGTCAGGACGCTACGTAGGTCCTACGTAGGTCAGGACGCCATGTAGGTCGACGCCATGACCCTGTCGATCGTCACGCGCAGCACCACCCGCTCCGGGTTCGGCTCCAGCGTGCGGTAGCGGCGCGCGTACCTCGCGACGGCGTCGGCGATCTCGGCCTCGTCCTCGCTGACGGCGATGGTGCCCTCCAGCGTGATCCACCGACCGCCCGCCACCTGGCAGAGGGCGGCGCGCGGGGCTCCGCCGTCGGGCAGGGGAGCGGCGTGCCGGGCCTTGAACGACGTGCGGTTGGTGGTGGTCCGCGCCACCCCGGCGTCGGCGTCCCAGGTGAAGGCGACCGGGACCACGTGCGGCGTCCCGTCGGGGCGCAGGGTGGTGAGGGTGGCGAGGTGGCGCTCGGTGACGAAGACGAGCTGCTCGGGGTTCAGGCGGATCACTGGGCGAGTCTAGGTCGCGGTCTCGCAGGAGTGTGGTTATCCCTCATGTCGCCCGCTTTGCCCGCTTGCTAGCGTCCTGAACAAATTACTGGACGCGTCCGGCGCCCGGTGAGGTACACGAACCGAGGTGGTCCCGTGAGAACCCGTCGTTCTTCCCTCTTCGCGGCCGCGGTGCTCGCCGCCGCGCTCGTCACGGGCGCCGCCGTCGTCCCAGGGCTCGTCGCCCCGGCCGCCGCCGCTGCCTGCACCGGTCCCACCTGGACCGAAGGCCCTACCTACACGGCCGGCACCAAGGTCACCTACAGCGGGCACACCTACACCGCGCTGGTGACGCACACCGCGCACCCCGGCGCGGGCTGGACGCCCAGCTCCACCCCGAGCCTCTGGTCCGACGACGGCGCGTGCACCCCGGGCACCGACCCCGATCCCGACCCCACTGACCCCGATCCCGACCCGACGGACCCGACCCCGGACCCCGAGCCGACGCCCACGGACTGCAGCCAGCGACCACGCCCGTCGGGCAAGGTGCTGCAGGGGTACTGGGAGAACTGGGACGGCGCGAGCAACGGCGTGCACCCGGGCATGGGCTGGATCCCGATCACCGACTCGCGGATCACCCAGCACGGGTACAACGTGGCGACCCTCGCGTTCCCCGTCATCCTGTCCGACGGCACGGTCAAGTGGGAGGACGGCATGGACTCCGGTGTCCGGGTCCCGACACCCGCCGAGATGTGCGCCGCGAAGGAGAGCGGCCTGACCATCCTGATGTCCATCGGCGGCGCCACCGCGGGGATCGACCTGTCCTCGCAGGCCGTGGCGGACCGGTTCGTCGCGACGATCGTGCCCATCCTGCGCGCGTACAACTTCGACGGGATAGACATCGACATCGAGACGGGCCTGACGGGCAGCGGCTCGATCACGCAGCTCTCGACGTCGCAGGCCAACCTGATGCGGATCATCGACGGCGTGCTCGCGGGGATGCCCGCCGGGTTCGGCCTGACGATGGCCCCCGAGACCGCCTACGTGACCGGCGGCAGCGTCGTCTACGGCTCGATCTGGGGCTCCTACCTGCCGATCATCAAGAAGTACGCCGACAACGGCCGCCTCTGGTGGCTCAACATGCAGTACTACAACGGGTCGATGTACGACTGCTCGGGCAACTCCTACGCGGCCGGGACCGTGGCCGGCTTCCAGGCGCAGACGAACTGCCTCAACACCGGGCTCGTCATCCAGGGCACCACAATCCGGGTGCCCTACGACAAGCAGGTGCCTGGGCTACCCGCCCAGACGGGCGCCGGCGGTGGGTACATGACGCCGTCGCTGGTCTCGCAGGCGTACGGGTCCTACAACGGGGCGCTCAAGGGCCTGATGACCTGGTCCATCAACTGGGACGGGTCAAGGGGCTGGACGTTCGGCGACAACGTAAGGGCGCTGCAGGGGCGGTAGGGGTGGCGTCGAGACCGCGGGGAGGGCTGACCTCAGCCCTCCCCAGGGTCCCCTGGGCTGACGACGGGCAGACCGAGGTGGTCTGCGGCACGGACCATCTGCTTGTCGTACGTGACAACCGCGACCAGGTCCTCGCCGAGCGCGGCCGCTGTCGCGACATGAATGGCGTCAAGCGACCTGATGTGGATGTCGATGGCTGCCGCATCGCCGACAACCCGGCGGCTGATCTGGCGCCTCGCGACCGGGCCCAGGACTGGGGCGACGTGTTCGGCATGGTCCAGGCCCTCGCGGACAGCGAACCGGGCGAGCTCGATGTCCAGGAGAACTGACGAAGTAATGGCGATACCGTCACCCGTGCTGCTGACCAGGTAGTCGACCAGAGCGTTCGAGTGTTCCTCGCGGCGGACCTGCTTGAGCGCGGCCGACGTATCGAGGTAGAGCGCCTTCACAGGCGGTCTTCGCGCAGCTCGTCGAGCACCTCGGCCGTCGGCCTGTGCGAGCCGACGTCGATCGACGGTACGTGAATCTGCGTGGTGACCGGCAGCTCGTACTCGCCCTCGGCGACGAGCCGATCGAACGGGCTCATGTGGATCGGCACGATCCGCGCGATCGGGTGGCCGTGATCGGTGACCATGACGCTGTCGCCGCCCCGGACGACGTCCAGAACACGCCGGGTGTGCTGGTTCAGTTCGCGGACGCCAACGACAGACTCGTCAGGCCGCTGCGAAATCGGTTCGCTCGACATGGTCCCACGGTACGCCCCGATGTCTGACGCCGCACTACATGTCTGACATGGAGGTCAGGCCTCGAGGCGTCAGGCGCCGATCGAGTTCAGCATGGTGATCTCGTCGTCGGGCAGCGTGAGGCTGGCAGCCGCGACGTTCTCGCGCAGGTGCGCTACCGAAGACGTCCCCGGAATCAGCAGGATGTTCGGCGAATGCTGCAGCAGCCAGGCCTGGGCGACGGCGGCCGGAGTGCTCCCGATCCGCGTGGCCACGGCGGTCATCTTCGCCGACTGCAGCGGCGAGAAGCCGCCGAGCGGGAAGTACGGCACGTACGCGATGCCCTGGGCCGCCAGCGAGTCGACCAGCTCGTCGTCCTGCCGGTTGGCGATGTTGTAGAAGTTCTGCACGCACACGACCGGCGCGATCCACTGCGCTTCGGCCACCTGCTCCGCCGTGACAGTGCTAACGCCCAGGTGCCTGATCAGGCCCTCCTGCTGCAGCTCGGCGAGCGCGGTGAACGGCCGGGCGAGCGAGCCCGGTTCCGGGGCCTCGAGCCCGCCGACGCGCAGGTTCACGACGTCGAGGCGGTCGAGGCCGAGGTGCTCGAGGTTCTGCTCGACCTGACGGCGGAGCTGGTCGGGCTCTCGGGCGAACGGCCAGCCGCCCTCGGCGTCGCGTACCGCGCCCACCTTGGTGACGATGTGCAGGTCTTCGGGGTAGGGATGTAGGGCTTCGCGGATGATCTGGTTGGTGATGTGCGGGCCGTAGAAGTCGGCGGTGTCGATGTGGGTGACGCCGAGCGCGACGGCCTCGCGCAGGACGGCGACCGCCGCGTCGTGGTCGGCGGGCGGGCCGAAGACGCGGGGGCCTGCGAGCTGCATGGAGCCGTAGCCGACCCGAGTGAGGGTGAGGTCGTCGGCGAGCGGGTAGGTGCCGCCGGGCAGGATCTGTGTGGTCATGCCTCCAGGTTTCGCCGCGCCGCTGTCGACAGGTAGTATCCAGCGGATCCTAGGAGTGCGGGGACCAGGCGCCGTCAGGGCGTGCGGCCTACCGTGTTCGGTATGGGCGACAACCAGCTGGGTGAATACCTGCGGGCACGGCGCGAGCTAGTGCTGCCCGACGACGTGGGGCTTCGCTCCGCAGGTGTGCGCCGGGTGGCGGGACTGCGCCGCGAGGAGGTGGCGCTGCTCGCGGGGATCAGCTCCGACTACTACCTGCGGCTCGAACAAGGCCGGGACCGGAACCCGTCGGTGCAGGTCGTGGAGTCGCTGGCCCGCGTGCTGCTCCTAGACGAGCCTGCCACGCGGCACCTGCTCGGACTCGCGGTCCCGGCGGCGCGGCGACGTCGACGCGGCCGCGCCGTGAGGTGGTGCCCGACGGGACCCTGCGGCTGCTGGGCCGGGTTGGCATCCCGGCGTTCGTCGAGGGCCGGTACTTCGACGTGCTCGCGGGCAACGGGCTGGCAGGGGCGCTGTCGGCGAACCTTCGGCCGGGCCACAACCGGATCCGAGACCTCTTCCTCGACCCTGCCGAGCAGGCCATGTACCCGGAGTGGGGCGACCTCGCAGCGATGATCGTGGCCAGGCTGCGTGACGCGGTCGGCACCGACATCGACGACGAGCGCGTGACCCATCTCGTGGGGGAGCTGTCCGTCGCGTCCGAGCAGTTCCGCACCCTGTGGGCGCGACACGACGTGAACGTCGGCATCCCGCGAATGTCTCACCTGCTCCACCCGCAGGTGGGGGAGCTGGAGCTCGACATGGAGAAGCTCGCCATCGCGGGGACCGACCGGCAGATGCTCGTGCTGCTGCACGCGGACCCGGCGTCGCCGACCGGGGAACGGCTCGCGCTCCTGGCGTCGCTCGCGGCGTCTGTCCCGGTGGCTCCGGACGAGCGAGGAGCGATCGCCGACGACGGCGCGGCGACCGAGCGTGCCGACGCGACCTAGAGGCTCGCGGCCTGGATCTGTGGATAACCCGCTCGCGGTGTCGGTGGGTGCTCCTAGGATCGATGACGTGACCAAGGACCCCTTCGCAGACCTCCCCTTCCAGATGGAGGAGCCACCGGACGACGCAGCGCTCCTGTTCGACGTCGGTGATGCCGCGCCGCCGCCGTCCCTGCGGAACGCGCCCGAGGACCAGGCGGCCAAGCTGCGGATGCTGCGGGGCCTGCTCGACGAGGAGGTCGCGACGCGGGAACCCGCGCCGGTGCCGAAGCAGGTTCCGGCACAGGAAGTCGTCCAGGAGGTCGAGCAGGAGTCGACGCCGCAAGAGCCGGTGGCTGGGGAGACGGCTCCCGAGCCGCCTGCCCGCGCGGTCCCCGCCGCAGCCCCCGGAGACTCGCTGCGTGCTGAGGCCGAGGCCGCGCTGCGCCAGCTCGTGGGCCGGGACGACGCGCGGCTGCGCGACGACCAGTGGACCGCGATCGAGGCGCTCGCGGCGTTCCACCGCCGGGCGCTCGTGGTGCAGCGCACCGGGTGGGGCAAGTCGGCCGTGTACTTCGTGGCCACCAGGCTGCTGCGGGCCCGCGGCGCGGGGCCGACGGTGATCGTGTCGCCGCTGCTGGCGCTCATGCGGGACCAGATCGCGGCGGCCGCGCGCGCCGGGATCCGCGCGGTGACCATCAACTCGGCCAACATGACCGAGTGGGACGAGGTGCACGCGTCGATCGCGCGCGGCGAGGTGGACGTCCTGCTGTGCTCCCCGGAGCGACTGAACAACCCGGGCTTCCGCGACGAGGTGCTGCCGCGCCTCGCGGCCGACGCCGGGCTCGTGGTCATCGACGAGGCGCACTGCATCTCGGACTGGGGGCACGACTTCCGTCCCGACTACCGGCGCATCCGCACGCTCCTGGCCGACCTGCCGGCGGGCATCCCCGTGCTCGCCACGACGGCCACGGCGAACGAGCGGGTCACGCAGGACGTCGCCGAGCAGCTCGCCGTGCACGGGGAGGGCGCCGACGCCGAGGAGGTGCTGGTGCTGCGCGGCGGGCTGGACCGCGAGTCGCTGTACCTGGCCGTCCTGGAGCTCGGCGACCAGCCCACCCGCGTGGCGTGGCTCGCCGAGGCGCTCCAGGACATCGACGGCTCGGGCATCGTCTACTGCCTCACGGTGTCGGCCGCGGAGCAGGTGGCGGAGCAGCTGCGTGGGTATGGCCTCGCGGTGGCGTCGTACACCGGCCGGACGGAGCCCACCCAGCGCGAGCAGCTGGAGGCGGACCTGAAGAACAACGACGTCAAGGCGCTGGTCGCGACGTCCGCCCTGGGGATGGGCTTCGACAAGCCGGACCTGGCGTTCGTGGTGCACCTGGGCGCGCCGTCCTCGCCCATCGCGTACTACCAGCAGGTGGGTCGAGCCGGCCGTGGGGTGGACCAGGCCCTGGTGGTGCTGCTCCCGGGTCAGGAGGACAAGGCGATCTGGGACTGGTTCGGCGAGCAGGCCTTTCCCGCCGAGGGGCAGGTGCGGGTCACGCTCGACGCCCTGGCCGGCGGCGGCACCATGTCGACCGCCGCGCTGGAGACGCAGGTGGACCTGCGTCGTAACCGCCTGGAGACCATGCTCAAGGTGCTCGACGTCGACGGCGCGGTCCGGCGGGTGCGCGGCGGCTGGGAGGCAACGGGGCAGCAGTGGTCGTACGACGCCGAGCGTTACGCCCGGGTCGCTGCCACCCGGAGCGCCGAGCAGCAGGCGATGGTCGACTACGTGAACACCCAGGGCTGCCGCATGGCGTACCTGCGGGCCCAGCTCGACGACCCGGACCTGCAGGCGGGCTGGCAGTGCGGCCGCTGCGACAGGTGCGGCGTCATGGAGCTCCCGGAGGCGCCCGACGTCGAGGCGGTCGCCGCGGCACGCGCCGAGATGGACCGCCCGGGCGTCGAGGTCGAGACCCGCAAGATGTGGCCCACCGGCCTTGCCTCCATCGGGCTGGACCTCAAGGGCAAGATCGCACCCGCCGAGCTGGCCGAGACGGGGCGCGCCGTCGCCCGGCTCGACGGACTCGGCTGGTCCGGCCCGCTGCGTGACCTGCTCGCGCCCGGCGCGGCCGACGGAGAGCTG
The DNA here is from genome assembly GCF_041081105.1 of Promicromonospora sp. Populi. Lineage (NCBI taxonomy): Bacteria > Bacillati > Actinomycetota > Actinomycetes > Micrococcales > Promicromonosporaceae > Promicromonospora > Promicromonospora sp. Populi. The sequence continues at coordinate 393,987 of NZ_CP163528.1, forward strand.
CCCGTGCCGCTGCGCCGGGCCGCCGCGCGTGTGCTGGACGAGTGGAGCGCGCTCCACCCGGCCGACGATCCCGCGGAAGACGGCGCGACCGGCGACAGCGAGACCGGCGAGGCCGAGCCTGCGGGAGCCGCTGAGCCCGGCCCGCTCGTGATCGAGGCCGTCGTCGCGGTGCGGTCGATCAAGCGGCCCCAGCTCTCCTACCACCTGGCCACGGGCCTGGCGAAATACCTGGGTGTGCCGATGATCGGTGCCATCGGGCCGGTCGCGGGGCAGGAGGAGCCCGGTCGGCACGACCTGAACTCAGCCATGCGGCTGGCGGGTGTGGCCCGGCGCCTGCAGCTGCAGCTCGGCGAGGGCGCGCTCCGCGGGTTGCCGGGCCGGTCCGTCCTGCTGGTGGACGACTACACCGACTCGGGCTGGACCCTCACGGTCGCCTCCCGGCTGCTGCGCCAGGCCGGCGCAGCGGCGGTCTACCCGTTCGTGCTGGGCGTGCGGTGACCAGGCCCACTCGCCCGGTGGGCGGACCGATGCCGGGTCAGCGCTCCGCGGTTCGTAGACTGGACCGGTGATGACTCACGCCGTCGACCAGCACAGCGCTCCGGCGCGCCCGGTGCGGCTGCCGCTGCGCCCCGAGCTGGCGGGCGAGAAGCCGTACGGGGCGCCGCAGCTCGACGTACCGGTGCTCCTGAACGTCAACGAGAACCCGTACCCGCCCAGCGAGGACGTCGTCGCCACCATCGCCGAGGAGGTGGCCCGCGCCGCCCGCGGTATGAACCGCTACCCGGACCGCGATGCCACGGCGCTGCGGCGGGACCTGGCGGACTACCTCACGCTCGAGACCGGGGTCAGCCTGGAGCACCTCGACGTCTGGGCGGCGAACGGGTCCAACGAGGTCATGCTGCACGTGCTGCAGGCCTTCGGCGGTCCCGATCGCACGGCCCTGTCGTTCGCGCCGACGTACTCGATGTACCCGGAGTATGCGCGGGACACCCACACGGCCTGGGTGGTCGGCCGGCGGGAGGACGACTTCACGCTGGACCCGGCCTACGCCGCCGAGACCATCCGTCAGGTGCGCCCGTCGGTGATCCTGCTGGCCAGCCCGAACAACCCGACCGGCACGGCGCTGCCGACGGCCACGATCGAGGCGGTCTGCGCGGCCGCGCTCAGCGTCGACCTCGACGGTGCGCGTCCCGTCGTCGTCGTCGACGAGGCGTATGCGGAGTTCCGGCGCCCGGGCACGCCGTCGGCCGTCGCCCTGCTGGCGACCTACCCGAACCTGGCAGTCACGCGCACCATGTCCAAGGCGTTCGCCGCGGCCGGTGCCCGGCTCGGTTACCTGGCCGCGTCGACCGAGTTCGTGGACGCGCTGCGGATCGTGCGGCTGCCGTACCACCTGAGTGCCATCACGCAGGCCGCGGCAACCGCTGCGCTCCGGCACCGCGAGTCCCTCATGGCGCAGGTCGCCACGCTGCGCGCCGAGCGCGACGCCGCGGTGGCCTGGCTGCGTGCGCAGCGGCACCCGGACGGGAGAGCGTTCGACGTCGCGGACACCGACGCCAACTTCGTGCTGTTCGGCACGTTCGGCGATCGGCACGCCGTCTGGCAGGGTCTGCTGGACCGCGGGGTCCTGATCCGCGAGACCGGCCCGGACGGCTGGCTGCGGGTGTCGATCGGCACGTCCGCCGAGATGGCCGCGTTCCGCGCGGCGCTCACCGAGGTATTGCAGGAGCAGGAACACGAGCAGGGATCCGAGCAGGGAGAGGAGCGGGCATGAGCAGGACAGCACGCGTGGAGCGCGCCACCTCCGAGTCAAAGGTGCTGGTCGAGCTCGACCTCGACGGCACCGGGCGCACCGACATCAGCACAAGCGTCCCGTTCTACGACCACATGCTCACCGCGCTCGGCAAGCACTCGCTGATCGACCTCACCGTGCACGCGACCGGTGACACGCACATCGATGTCCACCACACCGTGGAGGACGTCGCCATCAGTATCGGTGAGGCGCTGCGGGAGGCGCTCGGCGACAAGGCCGGCATCTCGCGGTTCGGCGACGCTCTCGTACCGCTCGACGAGGCGCTCGCGCAGGCCGTCGTAGACGTGTCGGGGCGGCCCTACCTGGTGCACGAGGGCGAACCGGCGGGCCAGGAGTACCACCTCATCGGCGGCCACTTCACGGGGTCGCTGACGCGGCACGTGCTCGAGTCGATAGCGCACCACGCGGGCATCTGCCTGCACGTGCGGGTGCTCGCCGGCCGCGACCCGCACCACATCGTCGAAGCTCAGTTCAAGGCCCTGGCGCGCGCGCTGCGGGCCGCCGTCGCCATCGACCCCCGGGTCGACGGCATCCCGTCCACGAAGGGTGCGCTCTAGCAGCCATGTCCGACAGCCCCAGGCCCGAGAACGACGGGTTCAACAGCAGCACGCCCCCCGGCGACGACCTGCCCGACTTCGATTTCGACAGCCTCGAGATCCCGGACGACCTGTCGTCCCTGACCGGCGGCGGCCAGCCGGAGTTCGCGGCGCTCATCACGCAGATCGCCGGCGCGGTCCCGCTCGCGGCGGCCAGCTCGCTGGCGCAGCTCGACCTGGACGCGGTGCCTACCCCGGTCGGCGCCGTCGGCGTCCTGAAGGACCTCGCGGGGGACGCGCCCGATCAGGCCGCGGCTGCGATCTCCCAGCTCGTGCGAGGCGTCCCGCTCGTCCTGATCACCCGCACGGGCGAGCAGATGACGGCGGTCCGGTTCGCCGACGGAGTCCGCGGCGACGAGCTGGCCCCGGGCCTCGTGCTCGGCGGTGCACCCGAGTCGGTCGTCGACCTGCTGACGGGCGCCACGTCCGTGGCCGACCTCGACGGAGTGGTCGCGTCGACGTCGATCAGCAAGTTCAAGGCGATGCGGATGCTGACCTCCGCGGCGCGCAAGGCACGCAAGAGCCTCGGCAAGGGCGAGCCGGGTCCGGACAGCGCGGACGGGGCCTGAGCGTGGGCGAACGCGTCGTCGTCCTGGACTACGGCTTCGGCAACGTCCGGTCCGCCGTCCGCTCGCTCGAACGGGTAGGTGCCGAGGTGACGCTGACCGCCGACCGGTCCGCAGCACAGGAGGCGGACGGTCTTGTGGTGCCCGGCGTCGGCGCGTTCGCCGCGTGCATGGCGGGCCTCCGGGCTGTCCGCGGGGACGAGATCGTCGGTCGGCGGCTGGCCGGCAACCGCCCGGTCCTCGGCATCTGCGTGGGCATGCAGGTCATGTTCGACGCCGGGGTGGAGCACGGCGAGCGCGCGGACGGCATCGGCGAGTGGCCCGGCGTCGTCGAGCGGCTGCAGGCCGACGTCGTGCCGCACATGGGCTGGTCGCCGGTCGAGGTGCCGGAGGATTCGGCCCTCTTCAAGGGGATCGCCGACGAGCGGTTCTACTTCGTGCACTCCTACGCCGCCCAGACATTCACCAAGGGCCACGACGAGAACGCGGTCGGGTTCTTCAGGCCCCCGAAGGTCACCTGGGCCGACCACGGCGGCCGGTTCGTCGCCGCCGTGGAGGACGGACCCCTGGCGGCGACCCAGTTCCACCCGGAAAAGTCCGGTGACGCGGGAGCCCACCTCCTGGAGAACTGGCTCCGCTCGCTCGGCTGACCAGGCAACACCCCGACACAAAGCAAACTTGGAGAGACATGACCGCACGGCTCGTGCTCCTGCCCGCCGTCGACGTCGCCGACGGCCAGGCCGTCCGCCTCGTACAGGGCGAGGCCGGCTCGGAGACCTCGTACGGCGACCCGCTGACGGCGGCCCTGGACTGGCAGTCCGGCGGCGCCGAGTGGGTCCACCTCGTGGACCTGGACGCGGCCTTCGGCCGCGGGTCCAACGCGGAGCTGCTCGCCCGGGTGGTCGGTGAGCTGGACGTGCAGGTCGAGCTGTCGGGCGGCATCCGCGACGACGAGTCGCTGGAACGTGCGCTCGCCACCGGCGCGCGACGGGTCAACCTGGGCACCGCCGCGCTGGAGGACCCGGCCTGGACGGCCAAGGTCATCGGCGAGCACGGGGACCGCGTGGCCGTCGGGCTCGACGTGCGCGGCACCACGCTCGCGGCGCGCGGCTGGACCAGGGAGGGCGGGGACCTCTGGGAGGTGCTCGCCCGCCTCGACGAGGCAGGCTGCGCCCGCTACGTCGTCACCGACGTGACCAAGGACGGCACGCTGCGCGGCCCCAACCTGGAACTGCTGTCCGACGTCGCCGCGCGCACCCCCGCGCACGTCGTCGCCTCCGGCGGCATCTCCTCGCTCGACGACCTGCGTGCCCTGCGCGCGCTGCGCTCCCCGGACGGGCGCCCCATCGAGGGCGCGGTGGTCGGCAAGGCGCTGTACGCGGGCGCGTTCACGCTCCCCGAGGCGCTCGACGTCGCCGGTCGCCCCGGCGACGGTGTCGCTGGGTCCGCGGGCGACGGTGTCGCCGAGTGAAGTCGATCCAGCCCTCCAGCCAGTTCGCGGGCGACGACGGCTCGGCCGACGCCGAGCTGACGCGGCTGCTGTCCGGCTATACGACGGGCACGGTCCCGCTGCGCGACGTCGTCGCACGGCTGGCCGAGACCCGGGTGCTGGTGCCGGTCCTGGCCGAGGTCGGCGCCGTCGAGCAGGACCCGGACGGGCTCACGGTGGACAAGGAGGCATCCTCCGGGATCGTCGCCCTGGAGGCGCCGGACGGCCGCCGGGCCCTGCCCGTCTTCACGTCCGTCGCCACCATGCAGGCGTGGCGAGCCGACGCACGGCCGGTGCCGGTCGAGGCGACGCGCGCGGCGCTGTCCGCGGTGAACGAGAACTGGGCGCTGGTAGTGGTGGACCCCGCGGGGCCCGCGACGGCGCTCGTCCCGCGGCCTGCCGTCTGGGCGCTGGCGCAGGGCAAGCCGTGGCAGCCGGCCCTGGTGCCGCACGAGGACGGGCTGGCCGTGGATCCGGAGGTCGCCTCAGAGGTCGCGGTCGCAGCCGCCCCCGTCCAGCACGTGGTGCGGGCGCACGCCGAGCCGGGCCGCAAGGCGGAGGTCGCGGTGGTGCTCGCGCTGGACCCCGGGCTGGATCGTGCCGGGCTCGACAGGGTGCTCGCCCAGGTCAACGCCCGGCTGGCGGCGTCAGAGGTGATCTCGGCGCGAGTGGACTCGCTGGAGCTCCGCATCGGCGCGGCCCGCTAGTCGAGAAAGCGCGAAGCCCGAGCGCCACAACCGTCCGGATGGGTCTCGGGCTCACTTCTCAGGGCTATTGCCCGTCGCATCTCGAAGGTTACCGCGCTCAGCAGCCCTGCGCCGGCGTGAACGCCGTGTCGTCGGCCAGCATCTCCTGCAGCGTCGAGAGGGGCACGAGCAGGCTGTTGTCGTCGGCAGTCTTCGCGTAGACGACGCCGATCACCCGCCCCCCGGCGTCCAGCGCCGCCGAACCGGACGACCCCGGCTCGACCGGCGCGTTCGTCAGCAGCACCTCGCCGAGGTTCGCGTTCAGGGGGTCCCGTGTGCTGCTCATGACTTCGCCCTGCGTCACGGTGAGCTCGCCGCCCTCGGGGTAACCCACCACGGTGACCGGGTCGCCGGGCTCCGGGTCGGCCTCCGCCAGCTCCGGGTACGACGGCAGGGGATCGGTGGTGCGGACGATGGCGAGGTCCGCGAGGGCCGCCGTCGCGGTGGCGCCGACGGTGATGTCGTGCCCGTCGTAGGTGCTGACCTCGAGGTCCCTGGACTCCGCGACGACGTGCCTGTTCGTGATCAGCGTGTGGTCGTCGACGGCGAAGCCGGAACCCGTCGACAGCTCCTCGCAGCCCACGTTGCGGATCCGTACGGCCATGCGCTCCACGGCGTCGAACCCGTCCGGGCTCAGTGAGGCGCTGCCGGCTGCGGGGGAGAGGTCAGCCGGTGTCGTCGGCACGATGTCGCTCGGCACCGGGTCGGGCATCGGCGGCAGCACGCCGCAACCGCCGAGCCCACCGGTCAGGACCAGCGCTCCGGCGATCGCGAGCGAGCCGAGCGCCCGCCCGGCCCGGCGCCGCGCCGTCGGCCCCAGAGCATTCGGCCCCAGAGCATTCGACCCCGAAGCATTCGGCCCCAGCCCCGTCGACCTCAAGGCTGCAGCTCCCGCTGCAGAGCCTCGTTGGCGTCCTCGGCGTCCGCGCACAGCGCGTTGACCTGGCGTTCGTAGCGGCTCAGGTCGGCGGGCTCGTACTGGTCGGCCTCCTTGAGGTAGCCCACGAGCTGCTCCTGACCCGACACGCACTGCCCCAGCGCGGAGGCCACGGTGGCCGCGGCGGCGCTGACCTGCGTCTGGTAGTCGAGGTACTGCTGAGAGACGACGTTCTCGTCGCCGAGCTGCGCCTTCTCGTTCGCGAGGTCCGTGATGCGCGACGTTGCCGCGGACAGCTGGTCCCGGGCAGCCTGCAGCTCGGTGTTGGCTCCTTCGAGCTGCATCCGCAGCGAGGCGACCTCGTCCGCGTACCCGTGCGCCTGCTCCTCCCAGTCGGAGGCGTTGCGCTGCCAGCGCACGGTGGTCACCCACAGGTAGGCGCCGACGGCGATCGTGGCGACCAGGAGGACGGCGAGCCAGCGGGAACCGCGACGCGGACCCGGTGCGTGCGCGGGCTCGGGCGCCGCCACGACGGGAGCCTCGGTCATCAGACGACGGAACCCGTGTACTTCTCGCCCGGTCCCTCGCCCGGCGCGTCGGGGACGACCGACGCCTCACGGAACGCGAGCTGGAGGCTGCGCAGGCCGTCCCGCAACGAGCGCGCGTGCTCGTTGCCGATGTCCGGCGAGCTCGCGACCACGAGCGCGGCCAGCGCGGTGATCAGCTTGCGCGCCTCGTCGAGGTCCTTCAGCTCCTCGGCGTCGTCGCCCTCGGCCAGCCCGCACTTCACCGCGGCGGCACTCATGAGGTGCACGGCGGCGGTCGTGATGACCTGGACGGCCGCGACCTCGGCGATATCGCGTACGGCCTGGTCAGCGCCTACCGGAGCGTCGATGCCGGTGGGGGTCTCATCGGTGGTGCTCATGGGCACCATCCTTTCATCCCCTCGGGGGTGCGGACAGCCACCCGGCCACCGGACCAGTCTGGGTTAGCCTGCGTGCGTTCAACGGTGAAACAGGGGAGGCTCTTTCGATGCACGACGACATCAAACTGACCACCGAGCGCGCGACACGAGTGCTGACCGAGCGGATCTGGCCCGCGGTGCACGGCACGTCAGTACCGCTCGACATCGAGTGGCATGCCCTGCCAGGGGAGCCGATCGCTCCCGCCGAAGGCCTTGCCCTCGCGATGGAGCCGTACGAGGTGGGCACCCCCTGGGGCCCGGCCTGGGGCACCACCTGGTTCCGGCTGACGGGCACGGTCCCCGCCGAATGGGCCGGGCGGACCGTCGAGGCGGTAGTAGACCTGGGCTTCGACGCGAGCATGCCCGGCTTCCAAGCCGAGGCACTGGTCTACCGGCCGGACGGCAGCCCGGTGAAGTCGATCAACCCGCCCAACCAGCACGTCCCGGTGGCCGACGTCGCAACCGGCGGCGAGCGCGTCGAGCTGTTCCTGGAGGCGGCGTCGAACCCCGTGCTCCTCGACTTCCCTGCCTTCCAGGTGACCCAGGAGGGTGACACCACCACCTCCTCCCCGCGCCCCCTGTACACGACCAAGCGCATGGACCTCGCGATCTTCGAGACCGAGGTGCACGACCTCGCCCTCGACGTCGAGGTGCTGCTCCAGCTGCAGGCCGAGCTGCCCACCGGCCCTCGCCGCATGCGGATCCTGCAGGCCCTCGACAACGCCCTCGACGTGCTCGACCTGCAGCGAATCCCCGAGACAGCCACTGCTGCCCGGGCGGCGCTCGCGGACGTGCTCGCCAGCCCGGCGGAGGCGAGCGCCCACGAGATCTCGGCGGTCGGCCACGCGCACATCGACTCGGCCTGGCTGTGGCCCGTGCGGGAGACGATCCGCAAGGTCGCGCGCACGACGTCGTCCATGACCGACCTCATCGACCGCACCGACGACTTCCTGTACGGCATGTCGTCCGCGCAGCAGTACGCGTGGGTCAAGGAGCACCGGCCCGAGGTGTGGACCAGGATCAAGGACGCGGTCGCCAAGGGCCGGTTCCTGCCGCTGGGCGGTATGTGGGTCGAGTCGGACACCGTGATGCCGTCCGGCGAGGCGCTCGCGCGCCAGTTCTCGCAGGGGCAGCGGTTCTTCGAGCGGGAGTTCGGGATCCGCAGCAAGGGCGTGTGGCTGCCGGACTCGTTCGGCTACTCGCCGGCCCTGCCGCAGCTTGTGCGCCGCGCCGGGTTCGACTGGTTCTTCACGCAGAAGATCTCCTGGAACCAGGTCAACAAGTTCCCGCACCACACGTTCTGGTGGGAGGGCATCGACGGTTCGCGCGTCCTGACGCACTTCCCGCCCATGGACACGTACAACTCGCAGCTCTCGGGCCAGGAGATCGCCAAGGCGACCGGCCAGTTCCGCGAGGCGCGGCACGCCACGGGCTCGATCGCACCCGTCGGCTTCGGCGACGGCGGCGGTGGTACCACCCGCGAGATGACCGGCAGGGCCCGGCGCCTGGCCGATCTTGAGGGCAGCGCGAAGGTCCGCTGGGAGCACCCGGACGCCTTCTTCGAGCGCGCTCGCGGAGAGCTCACCGCACACGCGACGAGTGACAGCGCTGTCTGGGTGGGCGAGCTCTACCTGGAGCTGCACCGCGCCACCCTGACGTCGCAGCACCAGACCAAGCAGGGCAACCGCCGCAACGAGCAGCTGCTGGTCGAGGCGGAGGCGTGGGCCGCGACGGCGTCGGCCCGCACGGGCGCCGACTACCCGTACGACGAGCTCGACGCGCTGTGGCAGCAGGTCCTGCTGCTGCAGTTCCACGACATCCTGCCGGGCACGTCCATCGCCTGGGTGCACCGTGAGTCGGTCGCGCAGCACGCGGCGATCACCGCCGGCGCGCAGGAGATCATCAACCGCTCCCTGCTCGCCCTGGTCGGCGAGGGCGACGTGGCGCTGCGCGCCAACCCGGCGGTGTTCGCCCAGTCGGGTGTCCCGGCACTCGGCGTGGCCGCGGCGGCGGCCCCGGCCGCGCCGTCGAGCACCCTGACCGAACTGCCCGACGGCGGCTACGTCCTGGCGAACGACCTGGTCCAGGTCACGCTGGACGGCGCGGGCCACGTGACGTCCGCGATCGACCTGGCCACCGGGCGGGACGCGGTGGCGCCGGGCCGTCAGGCCAACGTGCTGCAGCTGCACCAGGACTTCCCGAACCAGTGGGACGCCTGGGACGTGGACCGGTTCTACCGCAACTCGGTGACCGACCTGCGCGACGCCGAGAAGGTCACCGCCGCCGTGGACGACGGCGTGGCCGTCGTGACGGTGCACCGGCGGTTCTCGTCCTCCAGCCTCGACCAGACGATCACGCTCGCGCCGGGCAGCCGGACCCTTGAGGTCGCCATGGAGACCGACTGGCACGAGGCCGAGAAGTTCCTCAAGGTCGCGTTCCCGCTCGACGTGCGCGCCGAGCACGTCGCGGCGGAGACCCAGTTCGGGTTCCACAAGCGGGTCACGCACACCAACACGAGCTGGGAGGCCGCCAAGTTCGAGACCTCCATGCACCGCTGGGTGCTCGCCGAGGAGCCGGGCTTCGGCGTCGCTCTGGTCAACGACTCGGTCTACGGGTACGACGTGACCCGCGACGTGTCGGAGGCCGGGGTGGCACCGGCGTCGGGCGTGCCGGAGGTGACCACCACCGTGCGGCTGTCGCTGCTGCGGGCCCCGCGGTTCCCCGACCCGGAGACCGACCAGGGCTTGCAGACCCACCGCTACGGCCTGGTGGTCGGCGCGGACACCGCCGTGGCCACCGAGGCGGGCGCCACGTTCGGTGCGCGCCCGCGTGAGCTGCGCGGCGGGGCCGGCGTCACACCGCTGGTCAGCGTGGCCGGCGGCGTGACGCTGTCGGCGGTCAAGCTGGCCGACGACCGGTCGGGCGACCTCGTGGTGCGGGTCTACGAGGCGCAGGGCCGGCGCGCGTCGGGCACCGTCACGGTCGCGGCGCCGGTGGCCGGCGCCCGCACCGTGAGCCTGATCGAGGACACCATCGAGGCCCCGGCGCTCGCGCTGACGGCGGACGGCGCGGTAGCGGTCGACCTGACCCCGTTCGAGGTCCGCACCCTCCGCTTCACGTCGGCCTAGCTCGTCGTCCGTCCCGCCTGGCCCTTGACAGCAAAGGGGCCAGGCGGGACGCTGTGGTCTTGCTAAAGCGCTTTAGTCGGCGTCGAGGCGAGAAAGCACACGGCATGTACCCCAGGACGCGACGAAGCATCTGCTGGAAGGAACTGTCATGAACATCAGAAGGATCGGGGCTGCGGGGGTTGCCCTGACCACGCTGGCCGCCCTCGGCGGCTGTGCCCTCAACGGTGCGGGCGGCGCGGAGAGCGAGAGCACGGCATCGGCCTCGGGCGACGTGACCGGCGAGGTCACGTTGCAGACGTGGGCGCTCAAGCCCAACTTCACCGAGTATGTCGAGGGTGTGATCGCCGGCTTCGAGGAGCAGTACCCGGGCACCGAGGTGACCTGGCTCGACCAGCCGGGCGACGGCTACTCGGAGAAGGTGCTCTCGCAGGCCGCCGCCGGCGAGCTGCCCGACGTCACGAACCTGCCGCCGGACTTCGCGCTCTCGCTGGCGCGCGAGGACCTGCTCTCCGACGTCACGACCCTCGACGACACGCTGGAGGACACCTACGTGCCGGGGGCGCTCGCGGCCTACCAGTACGCGGGCATCGAGGGCACGTTCGGCTTCCCGTGGTACCTGACTACGGACCTGAACTACTGGAACACCGAGATGTTCGAGGCCGCGGGCCTCGACCCGGCGTCGCCGCCCACCACGCTCGACGAGCTTGTCGAGCAGGCGCGCACCATGCAGGACGAGACCGGCGAGTACCTCATGAGCCGCAAGCCCGGCCTGGGTGACTTCGCGGCAGCGGGCCTGCCCGTGCTGTCCGACGACGGCACCGAGTTCACGTTCAACACGCCCGAGGCGGCCGAGCTGCTGGACGTCTACCGCGACGCGTACGCGGACGGCCTCATGCCCGACGACGTGCTCGCCGACGCCTACCTCGGCAACAGCCAGCTGTTCACCGAGGGCCGGGTGGCCTGGTCCACGGGTGGCGGCAACTTCATCAACAGCGTGCTGGAGAACAACCCGTCGCTGGAGGGGAGCATCACCTCGTCGCCGTACATCGGGGAGACCCCGCTGTACGTGCAGGGTCTGTCCGTCTCGAACCAGTCCGAGAACCTGCCGACGGCGGTCGCGCTGGCTCAGTTCGTGACGAACGCCGCCAACCAGGAGGCGTTCGCGGCCGAGGTGCCCGGCGTCTTCCCGTCCACCGCCTCGTCCCAGGAGAACCCCGAGCTCGCCGAGAGCGACGGCACCCCGCAGGGTGAGGCCAAGGCGATCGCGTTCAGCAACCTCACCACCGCGCGGGTGCTGCAGCCGGTCGAGGTCAACGAAGCGATGACCACCATCGTCAACCAGCAGTTCGCAGCTGCGATCGCCGGCGACAAGACCTCGCAGGAGGCCCTGGACACGGCAGTCGAAGAATGCAACCAGCTGCTCGCCGACCAGTGACGACGGCACGCGGGGCCTGGACCCGTCCGGTCCAGGCCCTGCAACCCGCGGCACGCACGTACGCCGTCCGGACGCACTCGTGGTTCACGCCGTGGCTGCTCGTGGCGCCGGCGATCCTGTTCCTCCTGGTGTTCAACCTGTGGCCGACGGCGAACGCGTTCTTCCTGGCGTTCACGAACGTGCGAGTGCTCTCCGGCGGCGAGCTCGTGGGGTTCGCGAACTTCGAGCGCATGCTCAGCGACACCCAGCTCGCCACCGCGCTGATCAACTCGATCGTCTACATGCTGGTGTGCGTGCCGTTCCTGCTGCTCGTGCCGCTGGGGCTGGCGGTGCTGGTGGAGAAGAACCTGCCGGGCATCTCGTTCTTCCGCACCGCCTTCTACACGCCGGTGGTGGCCTCCGCAGTGGTGGTGGCCCTCATCTGGGGCTGGCTGCTCGACGAGCGCGGCGTCATCAATGCGATGGCGCTGAACCTGGGCTTTGTCACCGAGGCGATCCCATTCCTCACGGACCGCTGGCTGGTGATCTTCAGTGCGATCAGCCTGACCATCTGGAAGGGCCTGGGCTACTACATGGTGATCTACCTGTCGGCGCTGGGCGGTGTGCCGCGTGAGCTGCACGAGGCGGCCGCGGTCGACGGGGCGGGAGCGTGGCGCCGGTTCTGGAACATCACGATCCCGGGGGTGCGCAACACGATGCTGCTGGTCTCCGTGATGATCACGGTGTCCGCGCTGCGCGTGTTCGCCGAGCTCTACATCCTGACCAACGGCACCGGCGGCATCGGCGGGGCCGACGTCTCCGTGGTCATGCTCATCCAGATGTACGCCCGCGGGTTCAGCGGCAACCTCGGGTATGCCTCGGCGCTCTCGCTGCTGCTGTTCTTCATCACGCTCGGCCCGCTCCTGGTCATCGCGCGGATCAACCGGGGGAAGGCCTGATGGCGGGCACGCGCACACTCGGCGAGCGTCTGGTCAGCAGGCGCACGGGCACCCCGCGGCCGGTCACCGACCGCACGGGGGCGCGCGGGTTCGCGACGCCGTCGCCGCGCGAGATGGTGCTGCGCTACGCGCTGCTGGTCCTGGTCCTGTTCATCACGCTCGGCCCGTTCCTGTGGCAGCTCTCCACCTCGCTCAAGGGGGCCAGCGAGGACGTGTACACGACCAACCCGAGCTTCCTGCCGAGCGCGCCCACGCTGGCGAACTATGTGCAGGCGTTCGAGACGGTCCCGATCCTGAACTTCGCCGGGAACTCGATAGTGGTGGCGGGGATCGTGATCTTCGGCAACATCGTCGGAGCCACGGCTGCCGGGTATGCCCTGGCTCGGCTGAAGTTCCGCGGCACCAAGCTGGTGCTCGGGGCGATCGTGCTGACGATGCTCCTGCCGGGTGAGGCCACGATCGTGGCGCAGTACCTGACGATCCGGCAGCTAGGGCTCGCCGACACCCTGCTCGGCGTCGCCCTGCCGGGCACGATCGGCATGCTCAACGTGCTGCTGATGCGCACGGCGTTCGCGGCCATCCCGAAGGAGCTGGACGACGCGGCGCTCGTGGACGGGGCGAACGCCTGGCAGCGGCTGCTGCACGTGGGCCTGCCCAACGTGCAGGGCATGCTCGCCGTCATCGCGATCTTCTCGTTCATCGGTGCGTGGGACGACTTCCTGTGGCCGCTCATCGTGCTCACCACACCCGACAGGTTCACGCTCACCGTGGGCCTGGAGTACCTGTCCGGGACGTTCACGAACAACCCGCGGGTGGTGGCCGCGGGCACCATGATCGCGTTCATCCCCATCGTCGTGTTCTTCGCGGCGCTGCAGCGGTACTTCTTCCGCGGTGTCGACGAGGGGGCGATCAAGGGGTGACCCAGAGCGTCGACCGGCCCGGCCGCAGGCCCACGATCGCGGACATCGCCGCTCACGCCGGGGTCTCCCCGACGGCGGTGTCGTTCGCGCTGAACGACCGCCCAGGGATCAGCGAGCAGACCAGGACCCGCATCCTGGCCGCCGTCGCCGAGCTCGGGTGGCGACCCAACGTCGCCGCCCGGGCGCTGGGCGGCCGCCGCGCCGACACGGTCGGGCTGGTCGTCGCGCGCCCCGCCCGGACGCTGGGCGTGGAGCCGTTCTTCGCCCAGCTCGTCTCGGGCCTGCAGGCGCGGCTGTCCACCGACCTCGTGGCCCTCCAGCTGCTGGTCGTGGAGGACATGGCCGCCGAGCTCGACGTCTACCGCCGCTGGGCAGCCGAACGGCGTACCGACGGTGTGGTCCTGCTCGATCTTGAGCAGGACGACCCGCGCCCCGACGAGCTGGTGCGGATGGGCCTGCCCGCCGTCCTGGTCGGCGGCGACGGGTTCCCCGGACCGGTGCCTGCCGTGTTCGCCGACGACCACGCCGCCATGACGGCGCTCGCCGAGCACCTGGCTACGCTGGGGCATGTGCAGGTCGGCCACGTGGGCGGCATCCCCACCTACGTGCACTCCGCGCGCCGGGTCACCGCCCTGCACGACGCCGGGGCCCGCCTCGGCCTGACCATCACCACCGTGCCGACGGACTTCTCGCAGGACGAGGCCGCGGCAGCCACTCGGGCCCTCCTGGCCCGCGACGAAAGGCCAACTGCAATCGTGTACGACTCCGACGTGGCCGCACTCGCGGGCGTTACCGTCCTGGCCGAGGCCGGGCTCAGCGTGCCGGGCGACGTCTCGGTAGCGTCCTTCGACGACTCCGAGCTGGTGCGCCTCGCGCACCCGCCGCTCACCGCGATGACGCGCGACACCTTCGAGCTCGGCGAGCTCGTCGCGGCGACCACGCTGTCGCTGGTCCGCGGCGAACCGGTGCCCGACGTCGTGCGCGCGGCCACCCCCGAGCTGACCGTGCGCGGCAGCACGGGCCAGGTCCCGGGGGCCGCCGCGTGACCGGGCCCGCACACGTCCCGGCGGGACTGCCGGGCGTGGGCCTGACCAGCGAGCACGCGCGAGAGGTGCGGCACGACGGCGCAGGCCGCACCGTTGTGCTCGACGACCTGGACGTCACTCTCCAGGCCGGCGTCGAGCTGCGCTACACCCTCCTGCCGGTGCTCGACGACGAGCTCGCCTACCGCTCGACCTACGTCGGGATCGACCTGCTGCTCGACGACGGGACGTGGCTCGCGCAGGCCGTGCCTGATGGCGCGCTCACGGACCAGCACGGCATGGCCGCGACCGCCGTCGGGCAGGGAGACGCGCGGATCCTGGTGCCCGACCACTGGAACCTGGTCCGCGTGGACCTGTCCGCCGCGGCGGACGCCGCGCCCGGCCGCCGCGTGCGCGCGGCGGCCGTCGTGACCGCGCCGCCGGACGGCGGGCCCACCGAGGTGTGGCTCGACGCCGTGACCCTCGGGCCGCGCCCGGAGCGCACGATCACCGGCCGCACCGACCTTGTGGACACCCGGCGGGGCAGCCACTCGTCGTACGCGTACTCCCGGGGAAACACGGTGCCTGCGGCGGCCGTGCCGAACGGCTTCACGATGTGGGTGCCGTTCACGGACGCGGCGTCGGACCGCTGGCTCTACTCCTGGGCCGCGCACAACGGGCCGGACAACCGCCCGCGCCTGCAGGCCGTCGGCATCTCGCACGAGCCGAGCCCGTGGATGGGGGACCGCGACCAGCTCGCGTTCCACCTCGTCCCGGCGCGGCCCGGTGACGACGAGGTGCCCGACGCCGCTCTGGAAGCTCGCGCCCTCGCCTTCTCGCACGACGACGAGACCGCCCGCCCGCACCTGTACGAGGTAGGCCTGGACGGCGGGGCCCGCGTGGCCGTTGCGGCGTCGGACCACGGCGGCGTGCTGCGGTTCACGTTCCCGCCCGGGGCCACGACCGGCCACCTGCTGATCGACGCCGTGAGCGACTCCGGCGCGGATGGCCCGCCCGTGGCCGTGACGGTGCACGACGATGGCACGTTCACCGGCTGGAGCGACCACGGCAGCGAGCTGTCGGTAGGCCGCAGCCGGATGTACGTGGTGGGCCGGATCTCCCGCCCGGTCCTGCGCACGGGCCAGGCCCGCGGCCGGGACCACGCCACCTACGCCACGGTGGCGCTGGACGCCGACCGCACGGTCGAGGTGCGCGTCGCGACGTCGTACATCGGTGAGGACTTCGCCTGGCGTGCCCTGGACCGGGAGGTGTCCGGCACGTTCGACGAGGTCGCCGACCGCGCCCGCGCACAGTGGGAGGAGCGCCTCGGGGTGCTCGACGTCGAGGGCGCCACCGACGAGCAGCAGGTCACCCTCTACTCGAACCTCTACCGCCTGAACCTGTACCCGTCCTCCTACACGGAGGTGGGAGCCGACGGCGAGGCCGTGCACGCCTCGCCCGTGCTCGACGGCGCGCCCGTGGTGCCCGGCGAGATGTTCGTCAACCACGGGTTCTGGGACACCTACCGCACCTGCTGGCCCGCCTACGCGCTGCTGTACCCGCAGGTCGCGGGACGGCTCGCCGACGGGTTCGTGCAGCAGTACCGCGAGGGCGGCTGGGTCGCGCGCTGGTCCTCGCCCGGCTACGCCGACCTGATGACCGGCACCTCGTCCGACGTCGCCTTCGCCGACCTGTACCTGCGCGACGTCGACCTGCCCGACCCGCTCGCCACCTACGACGCCGCGCTGCGCAACGCGACCGCACTGCCCACCAGGTCCGGCGTGGGCCGCAAGGGACAGGGCTTCGCCCTGACCAACGGCTGGGTGCCCCGCGACGTCGACGAGTCGGTGTCCTGGAGCCTGGAGGGCTACATCAACGACGCCGGGCTGGCCCGGATGGCGCAGGCGCTCGCGGACGCGCCCGGTACCCCGGAGGGCCGTCGTCGCGCCCTGCGGGACGAGGCCGCCTACCTGCGGCAGAGCGCGCTCGGGTACGTGCACCTCTTCGACAACAAGACGGGCTTCTTCCGGGGGCGCGGGCAGGACGGGTCGTTCAACCCGGCCACGTTCGACCCGGACGAGTGGGGCGGCGACTACACCGAGTCCGACGCCTGGAACTTCCTGTTCCACCCGGTGCACGACGGCGCGGGCCTGGCCCGCCTGCACGGCGGGCGCAAGGGGCTCGCGGAGCTGCTGGAGCGGTTCTCAGCCACCCCCGAGCGGGCGGACAAGCCGGGCACCTACGGCACGGCGATCCACGAGATGTTCGAGGCGCGCGACGTGCGGCTGGGCCAGCTCGGGCAGTCCAACCAGGTGTCGCACCACATCCCGTACGTCTGGCTGTTCGCGGGCCGGCCGGACCGTACGCAGGAGACGGTGCGCGAGATCCTGGCCCGCCTGTGGACCGGCAACGACCTCGGGCAGGGGTACCACGGCGACGAGGACAACGGCGAGATGTCGGCCTGGTACGTGCTCTCGGCGCTCGGCCTGTACCCGCTGGAGATCGGGTCGTCGCGCTGGGCGATCGGCTCGCCGCTCTTCGAGCGGGCGGTGGTGCACCGGCCCGACGGCGACCTCGTGGTCGAGGCGCAGGGTGCGGCGGACCAGTGGTACGTGGCGGGTCTGGCGGTGTCGGACGGCGACGGCGCGACGCGGGCAGTCGTGGCGCCGTCGGTGGAGCATCGCGAGCTGACCGGGGGAGCGACCCTGCGGTTCGACCTGTCCGGGACGCCTACGCGCTGGGGGGTGCCGTCGTCGGACGATGAGTCCGGTTCCGGTTCTGACGCCGGAGCCTCACCCGCCGGGCCGTGGCAGCGGGCCGACGGCGGCTGGCGCACCAGCGGCGCACCCCTCTCGCGCCTGACCGACGGTGATCTGACGGCCTCGGTCGAGGTGACCGGAGTCCTCGAGTGGCGGCCGTCCCGTGAGATCCCGGAGGGTGCCGTTATCCGCGCCTACACGCTCACGTCGTCGACCGGGGACCGGGTGCCGCCGTCGGCCTGGCGGCTGGTCGCGGACGACGGGCGCGTGCTGGACGAGCGCTCCGGCGAGGAGTGGCCCTGGCCGGGCCAGCTCCGGCCGTTCGTGCTGGCCGAGCCCGCACCCCTTACCGGCCTCCGGCTGGAGCTGGGCGACGACGGCGCCCTGGCCCAGATCGAGTTGCTCTGCGGCTGAGATCCTGCGGCTTCGGTCCGTTGCTCTGAGATCGGTCAATTAACCGACCGATCTCAGAGCAACGGACCGAAGTCGGTGATGGGTCGCTGCAAGGGACCGAAGTCAGCGGTCGGACCGTGCGGCACTCTCGGCGAGACGCATATCCCGGCATATGAGATCTGGCCGAGGGATTGTTGACTTCGATGGGTTCCATTCGTATCTTCTCTACATCGGGATCGACCGCACTAATCCGACCGGAATGGTGTGGTAAGTCCCGGCAGGTCATGAGCTCCGATGCAAAGCCCCGGCTGGTCGGACGGCAACCCCCCGCGCGGGTGGGTGCCCCGGGTGAGGACCAGGCCGTCCGCCGCCCGGCGGATGACAACACGCGTCGCTCGCCGTCAGGGCGAGCAGGTGAGGAGAACGACGATGACCCGGAGCGCTGCGTCCGCCGTCCACGTGTCCCTGCCGTCCAGGTACGTCGCTGCACGGGCCGGTGTGGCCCCCCGCGAGGACATGTGTTGTCGCTGTTCCTGTCGCTGACCGCGGCAGACCCGACCCGCTGACCGGCCCTCGCCGGTCCTCCGCTCGGACCACCCCTCGGCGCCACGCGCCGAGCCCCGGCCGAAACCGGCCCTCACGTTCCTGACCGGACGTCTCTCTCCTGCTTTCCGGCAGCCTCCGCTCCCGGGTGACCCATGAACGCCGTCGCACATCATCCGTGCGCCGCCGGCAGGGGCCGTCCGGGCGCCGTCGCGCAGCCGCAGCCCGAACGGAGCCCCGCCGTGCCGTACCCACCGCAGCCCACGTCCCTCTCCTCCGCCGGTCCCTCGCCCCGCCCCCTCGTGCTCGGCGTGGACCTCACCTCCGCCGGCGCCCGCCCGGGCGCCCACCGCGCCCGCGGCCCGGTAGCGCCTCGTCCGTTCGACGGCGAGCGGTTCCTCCACCTGATGCGGACCGCCGACCGCGGCCTGCTCGACCTCGTCACCCTCGACGAGAGCTTCCTGCTCCACCCGGGGCGCAGCAAGGTCACCGGGCGGCTCGACACGGCCGTCGCCGCGGCCCGCGCCGCCCGGGTCACGACCGGCGTCGGGCTTGTGGCCGCCGTCGACACCGTGCACGTCGAGGCGGCCCACGCCGCCGTCGCCCTGAGCAGCATCGACCGCGCGAGCGGCGGCCGGGCAGGCTGGCAGGCCACCCGGCACAGTGCGGTTCCCGAGCCCGACGAGGCGTGGGCGGCCCGCGTCGAGCTGGGCATCCACTCCGTGACCCGGGTCTGGACCGGTAGGCCAGGTACGGGTGCCGGGGCGGTCCAGCTCGACGCCGACGGCCGGTTCCGCGTCGACCACGACGGCATCCGGTTCGCCGTCCGCGGCCGGCCGGCGAGCGGCGGCGACCCGTTGCCGCGCGTCTGCCCGCCGGTCGTCGTGCGGGTGCGCTCCGAGGCGAGCGCCGCGCTGGCCGGGCGCACGGCCGACGTCGCGCGGATCGCCGTGACCGACATCGCGCACGCCGTCCGGCTGCGCCGCCTCGTGCGGGACTCGGCCCTGTCCGCCGGGCGCGACCCCGAGGAGGTGCGGGTGCTCGCCGAGGTGTACGTGGTGCTCGCGGCCGAGCGGGCCAGCGCTCGCGCGCGGCTGGAGCTCGTCGAGGCGCTCGAAGGCACCGCGCCCATGGGCAGCTCGCTCGTCTTCGCGGACACCCCGGACGAGCTTGCCGTGCTCGTCGCCGACTGGGCGTCGGTCGGTGCCGCCGACGGGTTCCTGCTGCGCCCGTCCTCGCTCAGCTCGGACCTCGACGCGATCACCGACCACCTGGTGCCCGCCCTCCAGCGGGCGGGGCTGTTCCGCACCGAGCGCACGGAGACGACGCTGCGCGGGTCGCTCGGGCTGCCCGACGCCGACGCGGTCGACCGGGCGCAGCCCACGGGCCGGCTGCTGAGCGCCTGACGCGGGCGCCGACCGCACCCGAGCAGCACCGCACCAAAGACACCACACCCATTCGTGAGGGAGAACAAATGACCACCCCTGAGGCGCAGACGCCTGAAGCGCAGACCCCCGAGCTGCAGGACCCTGAGCTGCAGAACCCCGAGGCAGCCGGCGCCAAGGTCGCGAGCGGCGCCCTGCTGATCGACGTCCGCTCGGCGGCCGGGCGGGCGTCGTCGGGCGAGATCCCCGGCGCCACGCTCGTGGACCGGGACAACCTCGACGCGCTCTTCGGGCCGTCCGACCACCCGGCGATCACGGTCGACACGCCGGTAGTGATCGTGTGCGGCTCGATCAAAGGCTCCGGCCCGGTCGCCGAGGCGCTGGCCGCGCGCGGCTACACCGACGTCTCGCACGTCGACGGCGGGTTCCCCGCCTGGAAGGAGGCCGGACTGCCCGCCACGGAGCCCGAGCCGAGCGCCGCGCCATGACGGGGTTTGCCACCCGCCAGGTCCACGCGAGAGCAGCCACGTCCGACGGCGGTGCGCCCGACGCCGCGCCGTCGGGCCGCGTGACTCCGCGCGCGACGCCGGTGTACCTGACCGCTGGCTTCGAGTTCGAGCAGTGGGAGCAGGCCGGCGGCCACTTCGGCGCCGGGGAGGGGTTCGCCTACACGCGGACCGGCAACCCGACCACCGCCGCCGTCGAGCAGCGGATCGCCGCGCTCGAAGGCGGCACGGACGCCCTGTTCGTGGCCAGCGGGCAGGCGGCCGTCACGGTCGCCCTGCTCGGCCTGGTCGCGGCCGGCCAGCGGGTGCTCGCGGCGTCCAGCCTGTACGAGGGCACGCGCGGGCTGCTCCTGGAGAACCTGCCCCGGCTCGGCATCGAGGCCGACTTCGTGGACGACGCCGCCGACCCGGCCGCCTGGGAGCGGGCGATCCGTCCCGAGACCCGCGTGCTGTTCCTGGAGTCGATCCCGAACGCCCGCAACGACCTGCCGGATCTTGCCGCCGTGGCCGACGTCGCGCACGCCCACGGACTGGCGCTCGTCGTGGACAACACGCTCGCTACGCCGTACCTGCTGCGCCCGATCGAGCACGGGGCCGACGTCGTGGTGCACTCCGCCAGCAAGTTCCTGGCCGGTCACGGCTCGGTGCTGGGCGGCGTCGTCGTCGACTCCGGGACGTTCGACGCCGCCGCGTCGGGTGCGCTGTACCCGCACCTGGTGGCGCCGTCGCGCACCGGCGGGCCGTCCGTGGCCGAGCGGCACGGCGGCCGGGCGCGCCTGGCATACCTGCGCGAGACCGTGGCGCCGCGGTTCGGCCCCACACCGTCGCCGCTGAACGCGTTCCTCGTGGGGCAGGGCATCGAGACCCTGTCGCTGCGCGTGGCGCGGCAGAGCGCCAGCGCGCTGGAGATCGCGCGGTGGCTGGCGTTCCGGCCCGAGGTGGTCTCCGTGGACTACTCCGGGCTGGACTCGAGCCCGTCGTACGCGCTGGCCAAGCGGTACCTGCCCGACGGGCAGGGCTCCGTCTTCACCTTCACGCTGCGCGGGGGCGCGCCCGCCGCGCGCGCGTTCGTCGAGGCCGTCGAGGTCGTCACGCACATGACGCACATCGGCGACGTCCGCTCGCTCGTGCTGCACCCCGAGAGCACGAGCCACGTGCTGCGCACCCCCGATGAGCGCGCCGCAGTGGGTGTCTACCCCGGCACCCTGCGCCTGTCCATCGGCGTCGAGGACCTGCCCGACCTGATCGAGGACCTGGAGCGGGGGCTCCTGGCCGCTGGCCGGGCCGCCGGCGGGGCCGATGATTCCAGCGAGGCCGACGACACCCGCGGGGCCGACGACTTCCGTAAGGAGACACCATGACCCGCCTGCAGCACCTGGGCTGGTTCCTGTCGCGCGGCTTCGGGCCGCACGGCTGGGGCCACGACTATCTGGACTGGAACTACGACTGGACCCGGCCCGACCTCTACGTCGAGTCGGCCCGCGCGCTGGAGCAGGCGGGGGTGGACCTCCTGATCATCGAGGACGCCCCGTCGCTCGGCAGCCCCGAGACCATCGACCTGCGTGTGCGGCAGGCGTTCGGCGGCCCCAAGCACGACCCGCTGCTGCTGGCCCCGTACCTGTTCGCGGCCACGCAGCACCTCGGCGTCGTGCCGACGGTCAACCCGGCCGCCGTGCTGCCGTACACGGGCGCGCGCCAGCTCGCGACGCTACAGCACCTGTCGGGCGGCCGGTTCGGCCTCAACCTCGTCACCGACACGGGCAGCGCGCGCCACTTCTCCGCCGCGCCGCCGCTCGGGCACGACGCCGCGTACGACCGCGCCGAGGAGTGGCTCGACGGCGTCCGCTCGCTGTGGCGGTCCTGGGACGACGGCGCGCTGCTCGCCGACCGGGGCGCCGGCGGCGTCTCCGGCCGGTACGCCGACGGGAGCCTGCTACGCCCGGTGCGGCACCGCGGCGAGCACTACGAGTTCGACGGCCCGCTCAACGCGATCCCCTTCGAGCAGGGCGCGGACGGCGAGCCGGTGATCGTCTCGCCCGGCGGGTCCGGCCGGGGGCTGGCGTTCGCAGGGGCGAACAGCGACGTGCAGCTCGCGCTCGCGCCGCTGACCGAGCAGAGCGTGCGCGACTACCGGGCCAAGATCCACGCCGCGGCGCGCGCCGCCGGACGGGCGCTCGAGCACGTCAAGGTCCTGTTCGCGATCCGCCCGGTGCTCGTCTCCAGCCCGGCCGAGGCGGACCGGCTCGTGGCGGCGTCGGCGAACCCCGACGACGCGACGCTGCTGCACATCGCCGAGCAGCAGTCGAGCGACCTGGAGACCGACCTGACCGCGCTCGACCTGGACAAGCCACTGCCCACCGGCCTCTTCGGCGACCACGTCTCGCACGGGTCCATCAAGCGCCTGGTGGGCGGCCACGACCTCGCCACCACACCCCTACGCGAGCTGCTCGGCGGGTTGGCCCGGCTCGGCCGGATCGCCGACCGCTCGGGCTGGGTGGGCACGGCGGGCGAGCTCGCCGACCTGATCGAGGAGCTGGGGGAGTGGGGCAACGACGGTGTGCTGCTGTGGGGCGACCTGCACCCCGTCACTGTGCACCGCACACTCGACGAGCTGGTCCCGATCCTGCGCCGGCGGGGAATCCTCCGCACGGAGTGGGCCGACGGCGGCCTGCGGGCGAACCTGCGGGCGTTCTGAACCGAACCACTGGAAGGAGCACCGCGGTGTCGGTGATCGTGTCGGACCCGACCTGGGTCGCCACCACCTGGGACGACCCGCGCGCCGCCGCGCTACGCGAGGCCATGACCAGCGACCTCGCCCCGCGCTACGCCGATCTGTGGGAGCAGCGCGCCCGGCAGCTCGCGGCCGCGGGGCCGGGCGCGCTGAGCAGGGTGCCGACGGCGGACGAGGTGCTCGTGACCTGGATCGCCCTGGACGGCATCGAACCCGTGGCGACCGGGTCGCTGCGCCGCCTGGGCGGCACGGCCCAGCACCCCGAGGTGATCCACGAGGTCAAGCGGATGTTTGTCCTTCCAACGCATCGCCGCCGGGGCCTGGCGGCGGGGGTGCTGGCCGCCGTCGAACGCTCCGCCGTGGACCGGGGGATCGAGGTGCTGTACCTGCAGACCGGCATCCGCCAGCCGGAGGCGGTGGCGCTGTACGAGCGCGAGGGCTGGACCCGGACCGCCGCCTACCCGCCCTACCCGGCGGAGACGAGCATCTGCTTCGAGAAGCGCCTCTGACCCGAAGCTGTCAGACCTGCGGATCACCCGCGTGACCCGCAGGTCCGACAACTTCGGGAGCCGGGCGCGCGGTAGCGTCAGCGACGTGAACCCCGACTCCTGGCGGCGCATCGCGGCGTGGCTCGTCGACTGGCTGTGCTTTCTGGTGTGGCTGGCGCTGATCGCGGCGATCGGGATCCCGCTGTACCTCTCCGGCGTGACGGACCAGTGGTCGGCCACGACCACGAACGTCATTGCCGCGCTGGTCACGGCGGTGCCGCTGACGATCTTCCTCGCGGTCCTCGAGTCCGGCCCCCGGCAGGCGACGATCGGCAAGCGTGTGCTGGGGCTCAAGGTGGTCGGCGCCGGCGACGGCGGGCGGCTCTCGTTCGCCGCGGCCCTGCTCCGGAACGTGCTCAAGATCGCGGTGCCGTGGACCATCGGGCACGCGGCGGCGATCGCCCTCGTCGGTTCGTCGACCATCGGACCGGGCCTGATGATCCTCACCGCGGCTGCCTACGTCCTGCCGATCGCCTACGTCGTCACCCTGTTCGCTGGCGCGGGCCGCACCCCGTACGACCGAGCCGGGGGTGCTCGCGTCGTCCGGGCCTGACGGCCTCCCGTGAGGCCGGCAGTCTCCTGTGAGGTCGGCACTTGGCACCGAGGTCGGTCCAGCCCTGGACCGACCTCAGTGCAAACTGCCGACTCTGTGGGGCAAACTGCCGACCAGCGCGGGGCCTACGCCGCGCCTACGGCGGTGCGGCGGGTGAGCGGGGCGCGGAGGCCCAGGTGGTGGCGCAGGGTCGTGCCCGTGTACGACGTCGGGTAGGCGCCGCGCTCCTGCAGCTCGGGGACCACCCGGTCGACGATGTCGTCCAGACCCGACGGCACGATCCACGGGCTGATGTTGAAGCCGTCGACGGCGCCGGTGCGCACCCACCGGATCAGGTCCTCGGCCACCGACGTGGGTGTGCCCTGGAACCCGCGCTCGCTGTTGTTCCGGATCACCAGCTCGCGGATCGACAGGTGCTCCGCCTCGGCCAGCGCCCGCCACTGCGCGGCGATCTCGCGGGTACGGGCACCCGTCGTCGACGAGCCGCGCTCGCCGCCCAGCTCCTCCACCACCGGGTCGTGCGCCGGGAGGGGGCCGTCCGGGTCGTAGCCCGAGAGGTCCTCGCCCCAGATGTTGCCGACGATCGACAGCGCCGTCGCGGGGGTCACCTGGTTCCAGCGCACCCAGCGGGCCCGCTCCTCGGCGTCGGCGGGTGTGTCGCCGACGATGATGCCGGTGCCCGGGAAGATCTTGACGTCGTCCTCCGGGCGCCCGGCCGCTACGGCCCGGCGGCGCACGTCCGCGGCGAACTCCAGGGCGTCGGCCAGCACCGAGCCGTGCCGGGAGAAGATGACGTCCGCGTTGGCGGCCGCGAAGTCCCGGCCCTGGGGCGAGTCGCCCGCCTGGAAGATGATCGGGTGGCCCTGCGGACTGCGCGGCGTCGTGGGGTCGAGCTCGACCTCGAACAGGGCGCTGTGCTCCGACACGTGCGCGACCGTGCCGTCGGAGGAGCCGGAGCCGGCCGGGGCGCCCGTGCCGTCGGGGAACGCGTCCCAGATCTGCCGCGCGATGTTGAGCTGCCCCTGCGCCCGCTCGTAGCGCAGCGCGTGGTCGAGGTAGCCGCCGCGGCGGAAGTTTGCCCCGGTCCACGCGTTGTCGGTGGTCACGACGTTCCACGCGGCGCGCCCGCCGGACAGCACGTCCAGGCTCTGCAACCGGCGGGCCAGCTCGGCCGGGTCGCTGTACGTGGTGTTCTGCGTGGCCACCAGCCCGATGTGCGTGGTGATCGCGGCCAGGGCCGCGAGCTGCGTGATGGCGTCCGGCCGCCCGACGACGTCGAGGTCGTGCAGCGCGCCCCGCGACTCGCGCAGCCGCAAGCCCTCGCCGAGGAAGAACGCGTCGAACAGGCCGCGTTCGGCGGTGCGGATCACACGCTCGAAGGTGGCGAAGTCGGTCTGCGAGCCCGACTCGGGGTCCGACCAGACGGTGGTGTGGTTGACCCCCTGGAAGAACACGCCGAAGTGCACCTGGGCGTGCGGGCGGGTGATCGGGAATTCGGTCATGGACCTCTCCTCAGACGCTCACGGCGGCAGCCGGGGCGCGCACGTCGTAGCGGTTGGCAGGGCGCGGCAGCCCGAGGGACTCGCGCAGCGTCGCACCCGGCCGGGGCGCCGCGACAAGGCGGGCCGCGCGCAGGGTGGGCAGCACGTCGCGCGCGAGCACGGGCAGGTCGACGTCGAGCACGGCCGGCAGCAGGCGCACGCCGTCCACCGGGCGGTGTCCGTCAGGCCCAGGGGTGGCGAGGTCGGTCAGCAGCTGCACCAGGCCCGCGGCGCTGCCCACATGCTGGAGCGCGCGGGTGTCCCACGTCGAGCGCACCCCCGCCGGCGTGCTTGCCCGCAGCTCGGCGAGCCGTTCGGCGCCGGTGCGACCCCCGGCGTCGAGCACCACCTCGATGTTTATGCCGGCCAGTGGCGAGCGCTCGCGTGCAGCGGCTGCGTTGCCGATGGCGGTGGAGACGCCGGCGCCGCCTACCAGCGTGACGTCCACAAGCTGCTCGGCCGGTCCCGGGCGCGCCGGGGAGCCGACGGCCGGCGCCACGTCGCCGTCGGCCGCGAGAACAACGAGCTGCCCCTGCGGCGGCCGGGGCGTGATGAGCGGCCCCTTGACCGAGAAGCTCTCGCCCACGAAGTCCACGTAGTGCAGCCGGTCGCGGTCGATGTACCGGCCGGTGGCGACGTCGCGCACCACCGCGTCGTCCTCCCACGAGTCCCACAGGTCGCGCACCACCTGCACGACGTCGCGTGCTTCACGCGCCAGGTCGCCCACGACGGCCCGGCCGTAGGCATCGGCCGTCGCGGCGTCGCGCGTGACCGACGCGACCCAGCCGCCGCGGCCGGCCGCCGCGATGTCCAGGGACGCGAGCTGCGCCGCGACGTGGAACGGCTCGGGGTAGGTGGTCGGGACCTGTGGCACGAGGCCGATCGCCGTCGTCGTACGGGAGACGAACGCCGCGCGCGTGACCGAGTCCAGGCGCGCCGCGGCGGGCGAGCCGGGGACGGCCGGGAGCAGCGCGTCGGCGAACGAGACGAAGGTCAGGCCCGCGTTCTCGGCCTGCCGGACCGTGCGGGCCAGCCGGGCGCCGGACACGAGGTCGGCACCCGACAGGCCGGTCACGGCGGCGGCCGCGGGATGGGCGCCGGCGCCGTCGGCGTCGAGGCCGACAAAGAAGGGAGAAGAAGGCAAGGTGTCCTCCGGTGTGGTCGTGGCAACCGCGGCAGACCTGCCGCGGGCGCCGACGAGGTCAGATCGTGGTGTCGTCGCCGATCCGGTGGTAGGTGCGGTCCTTGTAGACCAGCGGGGACGCCTTCGGCTCCCGGCGGGCGGCCGTTCCCGCCCCGGTGCCGGACCGGGCGCTCGCGGCCGTGAGGCTGGACTCCAGCGCGCGCAGCGACACGAGGTAGCTGTCGCCCACTGGCGTGCGCTGCACCACCCGTGCCCGGAACCACGACACCGCGCCGTCGATCACGGGCTCGCCCGTCGGCAGCGCCGTCCACCCGCCGTCGGCGAACCGGTCGATGCCGCTGGTGGCGAACCGGGCCGAGATGTCGTCCTGGTGGTCGGCGAGGAAGCTGACCGCGAGGGTGGAGGCCTCCGAGACCGCGGGCCAGGACGACGACGTGGAGGCGAGCGAGAACGCCAGCAGCGGGGGCGCCGCGGACACCGAGATCACCGACGTGGCGGTGAAGCCGACCAGCTGCCCCTCGTGCTCGAGCGCGATGACCGCGACCCCGGCCGGGTGGTTGCGGAACACGGTCTTGAACTCCTCGGGGGTCAGCTGGGGTTCGTCCTGCTGGGCCAAGAGCTCCTCCAGGGCCGAAAGGTCGATGTTCTCGGCGGTCATCGGACGACCTCCCCTGCCACGGAGCCGGCGCCGACGGGGACTTCGGCGGGCCGTACCGCGCGGCGCAAGGGCTCGCTCGCCCGCTGCAGCCAGCTCTCGATCGCGCCGTCGAGGTCAGCCAGCTGGGCCTCGGTGACGGTCAGCGACCGGGCGGGCACCGTCGCTCCGAGCTCGACCAGCACGGGCCGCAGGTGCACCTCGCCGGCCAGCGCGTGGGCCGGGTTGCCCGAGACGACGAGCGGTACGGCGACGACCCCCGCCAGGCCGTCGTTGCCGTACAGGTCGAGGAAGGACTTGAGCAGGCCCGTGTAGGCCGCTTTGTAGACGGGCGTAGCGATCACGGCGACAGTCGCGTTGGCGAGGCGCGCCTTGGCGGCGTCGGCCGTGGGGTGCTCCGGGGTGAGGATCTCGCCGGCGAACGTCGCCAGGTCGACGGTCACCACGTCGTCGATCTGCAGGACGGCGGCGATCCGGTGCGCGGCAGCTTCGGCAGCGCCCAGGGTGCGGGACCCGGGACGGGGGTTTCCGGAGACGACCACCACGGTGGGGGCGGGCGGTGTGGCTGGTGCAGTCATGGAAGGCTCCTCGCAACGTTTTGTGCAGTTGGTCGCGCGGCGGGCGGGTGACCATGGGGAGGTATAGGCGCCGGATCGGAAGATGACCAGGACCAGGCCCGGTCTTCTCACTATCCGGACCTCCGGCTCAGGCTCTGCCTTTGTCGGCTGAGCCTGCGGTTCCGCTCCAGGCGAGTGCCTCGTTCCTCGGCCCTCACCCTTCGCTTCACCTCCGGCTCAGCCGAACGCCCGCGCCAGCCGGCCGACGGCGGTGCGCAGCTCCGCGTCGGTCCGGTCGCCGTAGGCGAGCCGCAGGCGCCGTGCCGAGTCGGTGCCTGGTCCCGTGATGAAGAACTCGCCCTGCTGGTAGTCGATTCCCTCGGCGCTCGCGCGCTTGTGCAGCGCTGCGGTGTCCACCGAGTCGTCGACCAGGCGCGGCCAGAGGAAGAACCCGCCCTCGGGCTCGGTGACCTCGAACCGCCCCGGGAGCTGGGTCCGCAGCTCGGCCACCAGCAGCTGGGCGCGATGCCGGTACAGCTCCCGCGCCCGGCCGAGCGTGGTGTCGAACCAGCCGGGGCGGGTGACCAGCAGGTGCTGGACGAGCGTCTGGACGAACGTCGAGGAGTGCGAGTCCTGCCGGTTGCGCAGCCGCAGGACGACGTCGACCAGGTGTTCGGGCAGCACCAGCCAGCCCAGGCGCAGGCCGGGGCCGAGCGTCTTGGTGAACGTGTTGACGTGCACCACGTGCTCGGAGTCGAAGAACACGCGCCGCCCCTGGTCGGTGCCAGCGAAGCGCAGCTCGCGGTACGGGTCGTCGGCGATGACCACAAAGCCGTACCGCGCCGCCAGCTCCACCAGCGCGGCGCGCTTGGCCGCCGACAGGGTGCCCTGCGTCGGGTTGTGGAAGTCCGGCACCGTGTATACGGCGGCGATGCGCTCGCCGTCGGCCAGCCGCCGCGCCAGGTGCTCGACGTCCAGCCCGTCGGGCTCGACGGGCACGGGCAGCGTACGGGCGCCAACCAGCTCCAGGGTGCGCAGGAACAGGGGATAGGCCGGGTTGTCGATCGCGACGACGGCTCCGCGCTCGACCAGCGCCTGGACCGTCAGGGACAGGCCGTGCATGCCGCCGTTGGTGATCAGGATCCGGCGCGGGTCCACCCCCTCGCGTTCGGCGATCCAGCCGCGCAGACCCTCGAAGCCGTGCGAGCCCGAGTACTGCAGCGACGCCGCGGCGCCACCGGCGTCCCACACCTCGCCGAGGGCCTCGCGCAGCTCGGCCAGCGGCAGCGCCGACGGGTCGGGGATGCCGCCGAGCAGGCGGATCGCGTCCGGGCGCGGGGAGAGCAGGCTCTGGTCGCCGAACCCCTTCGGGACCGTCAGCCCCTGGGCGAGGACGGACGGGACCAGGGGGACGGGCGGCGGTGTCGTCGTCGGCGAGTCCGGGGTGGTCGGTTCGGTGAGCGTCATGTCGGGCAGATATAGGGCACCCGGGCCCGGACGCCATGGTTCGCACGGAACTTCTCAACCCGTGGACAGCCCGCCGTCGGCCGCCCAGGATCCGAGACATGGCAGCGGATCGTTGACTCGCATGGTCACGGGCTCGTACAACCGCAGGATGACCATCCCCGCATCGACCTCGTCGACAGACACCGTTCTGCCGCCCGCCACCCTCGCCGCCGCGCTGCGGGAGCACCTCGCCCCGGCCGACGTGCTGACGGCTCCCGACGACGTCGAGCCCTACCGCTCCGACGCCACCGGGCTGCGCGCTGCCCGGCCGCCGGCCGTGGTCGTCGTCCCGCGCAGCGTCGAGCAGGTGCAGGCGGTGGCGCGGGTAGCGAGCGCGCACGGCGTGCCGCTCGTCGCGCGCGGCGCGGGGACGGGCCTGTCGGGCGGGGCGACGGCGCCGGCCGACGGGATTGTGCTGTCCACTTCAGGTCTGGCCGGTATCCGGATCGACCCGGACGACCAGGTAGCCGTCGTCGGCCCGGGCGCCATCACCGACCACGTCGACGTCGCCGCACGCGAGCACGGCCTGATGTACGCACCGGACCCGGCTTCCTCGCAGACCTCCACCATCGGCGGCAACATCGCGACCAACGCGGGCGGGCTGCGCTGCGTCAAGTACGGCGTGACGCGCGAGGCAGTGCTGGCGCTGGACGTCGTGCTGGCCGACGGCACGCTGCTGCGCACCGGGCACCGCAGCATCAAGGGCGTCACCGGCTACGACCTGGTGAGCCTGATCGTGGGCAGCGAGGGCACCCTCGGCATAGTCGTCGGCGCGACCCTGCGGCTCCTGCCCGCCCCGGCAGTGGTCCGCACGCTGGTCGTCTCGGTGGGGAGCCTGCCCGACGCCGGTCGCGCCGTCGACGTGGTGACCGGCTCGGGCGTGCGGCCCTCCACCGTGGAGCTGTTGAACCGGGCGACGCTGGAGAACATCGACGCGCACAGCGGCACGGACCTCGCGGCGCGGCACGGCGGCGGGCTGGTGCTCGTGCGCACGGACGGACCGGGGGCCGACGCCGAGATCACGCTGCTCGCCGAGGCGGTGTCCGCAGCCGGCCTGCAACCGCAGGTGCTCGCCGATGCCGAGGGGGAGCGGTACTACCAGCTGCGCCGCACGGGACGCGGCCCGCGCCCCACCATGTGGTCGGTGGGCGAGGACGTGGCGGTCCCGCGCTCCGCGCTCGTCCCCGTGCTGGAGGCGATCGACGAGATCGGCCGGCGGTTCGACGTCGAGGTGTCCGCCGTGGCGCACGCCGGCGACGGCAACCTGCACCCCGGCCTGAGCGTGCCGCGCCTGCCGGACGAGACCGCACCGCCCGCCCGCCTCCACCAGGCGGCGGACGCCCTGGTCCGAGCCGCGTTGGCGCACGGCGGCACGATCAGCGGGGAGCACGGCGTCGGCTCGGCGAAGCGCCCCTGGTTGGAGGACGAGCTCGGGCCTCAGCAGATTGCTCTGCAGCGCGCCATCAAGGCGGTGCTCGACCCGGCCGGCATCCTCGCGCCGGGCGGCTTCCTCGCCGTCGACTCGTCTCAGCAGGGCATCTCATGATGTGAGAAGTCCGGCTTGACCCATGGACGTGCGCCGTCTCCTCGCTACCGTCCGCGCCAGTTGCCACACCAGCACCTGTGACCGCACCTCAAGGAGACACCGATGACCACAACGCGAGCCGGCCGCTGGGCCGGGCGTTCGCGCCGTGCGACCCAGGCCGCCGTCGGCGCCCTCGCCACCGTCACGCTGCTGGCCGCCTGCGCGGCCGGTAGCCCTGCGTCGTCGGGCGACGGCACGGGCGAGCCGCAGGACGGCGGCGACATCGTGTTCCTCATCGACTCGCTCGGCGACACCTGGATCCCCAACAACAGCGCGATCTCAAGCTTCCAGGGCCACATCTGGGGCCACGTCGCCGACAAGCTCGTCTACGTCGACGAGCAGGGCGAGGTCAGCCCCTGGATCGCCGAGAGCTGGGAGCAGAACGACGACGCCACGCAGTTCACGCTCCACCTCAAGGACGGCGTGACGTTCTCGGACGGCAGCCCGCTGGACGCCGCGGCAGTGGTCGCGAACCTCGACAACTGGGCCTTTGGCGACCCGGACGCCGGGATCAGCCCCATCGGCCTGTTCCCCAAGACGTACGACCACGCCGAGGCGATCGACGAGACCACCGTCGAGGTGTACTTCGACGCCCCGACCCTCGGTTTTGTGCCGACCCTCGGTTACCACGGGTCGATCCTCATCTCGCCGGAGACGCTCGCCCTGCCGGCCGAGGAACAGGCCGACCTGTCCAACGACATCGGCTCAGGCCCCTTCGTAGTCGAGTCCTGGCAGGAGGGCGACAACGTCGTCCTGACCAAGCGCGCGGACTACGACTGGGGGCCGGAGGCCGTGGGCCACACCGGCCCGGCGTACCTCGACTCGATCACGTACAAGCTCGTCGCCGAGTCCTCGACCCGCACGGGCGCCGTCCGCTCCGGCCAGGCCGACGTCGCCTACAACGCGACGCCGCAGGAGCTCAGCTCGTTCAAGGACGAGGGCTTTGTCGTCGCCGTGCCGCGCTACCTCGGCTTCGTCAACGGCTACCGGCTCAACACGCAGGTCGCGCCGTTCGACGACACCCTGGTCCGGCAGGCGTTCCAGCACGGCATCAACCGCGACGAGATCCTCAGAACCGTCTACACCGAGGACTGGTCCGCCGCCGAGGGGCTCATCCAGAGCAACGTCCCCGAGGCGACCGACCACTCCGACTCCTTCGCCTACGACCCCGAGCTGGCCGCGTCGCTGCTCGACGACGCGGGCTGGGTCGAGGGCGCCGACGGCATCCGCACCAGGGACGGCGAACAGCTCGCGCTCACGCTCTACCCCAACCCGTACCTGGCCACCTCCGAGGCGATCGACGAGCTCGTGGCCCAGCAGCTCGGCGAGCTCGGTTTCGTCGTCGACATCCAGGCCTACGACGTCGTGACGTTCGGCGAGCGCGTCACGGACAACACGTCCCTGTCCAACTACGAGGTCACCCGCAGCTTCATCGACGTCGGCACCGTGGCGAGCATCCTCACCGACGCCAACAACGGCGAGGACTGGTTCGGGCTGGGCGAGAGCGACCCGGTGACCAACGACCTGCGCGACGCCGTGGCCCAGGCCACCGACCTCGATGCACGCGCCGAGGCGGTCGACGAGCTGCAGGAGCACCTGCTCGACCAGGCCTACTTCGCGCCCATCACGCAGATCGTGCAGCGCATCTACGTGCAGAACCCGCAGCTCCACGACGTCACCTACAACGGCGTCGCCTACGCCAGCTACTACACGGCCTGGCTCGAGGGCTGAGGGGGCTGAGCGCAGTGGGGTCGAACGCGGTGGGGTTGAACACGGTGCGGCGCAGCACGAGCTATCTCAGGTACGCCGGCCGGCGCCTGGCCCAGGCCGCGGCCGTGGTGCTGCTGGCGTACGTGTTCACGTTCGTGGTCATCAGCGTCCTGCCCGGCGACCCGGTGACCAACACGCTCCGCAACCCGGAGAACGGGTTCACGGAGGAGGAGATCGCCCGGATCGTCGCCTACTACGGCCTCGACCAGCCCGTGGTGGTCCAGCTCTGGCAGTCGCTGACCCACTTCCTCGTCGGCGACCTCGGCGTCTCGCTGCGCTCGAACCTGCCCGTGGCGCGCCTGGTCGCCGAGGTGGTGCCCTCGACGCTGGCGCTCGCGGCGTCCGCGCTGGCGGTCGCGCTGATCCTGGCCTTCGGCATCGCCTACGCCACCCAGAACCTGCCGCGCCGGTACGGGCAGGGCCTGCTGCGGGCGCTGCCGTCGCTGTTCCTGTCGGTGCCCGCCTTCGTGGTGGGCCTGCTGCTCATCCAGGTCTTCGCGTTCCAGCTCGGGCTCTTCAGCGTGATCGACCCGGACAGCGCGTGGGCCACGTTCTTCGCCGCCGTCGCCCTGGGTATCCCGGTATCCGCGCAGGTGGCGGAGGTGCTCATCACGGGCCTCGACCACGAGTCGCGGCAGGAGTACGCGGCAGTGGCCCGGTCGCGCGGGCTCGGGCAGGCTCGGCTGTTCGCGAAGCACCTGCTCAAACCGTCGTCCCTGCCGGTGGTGACCGTGGTCGCCCTGACGGTGGGGGAGCTGCTGGGCGGCGCGCTGATCATCGAGACGATCTTCGGCCGCACCGGGGTCGGCAGCCTGGTGCAGCGGTCCGTCTCGACGCAGGACCTGCCGGTGCTGCAGGCGGTCGTCTCGCTGGCGGCCGTCGTCTTTGTCGTCGTCAACCTGCTCGCCGATCTTCTCTACCCGCTGCTCGACCCGCGGGTGCGGCCGGAGCCGGCACCCGAGGGCAGGCCCGCCCTGGAGAGGAGCGCATCATGACTGCCACGACAGTCGTCGGCTCGTGGCGGGCCGGGGCGGTCCGGACCTGGTCCGGCCGCATCCCGCCCACCGTGCTGATCTCGTTCGCCGTGCTGCTGGTCGTGGTGCTCTGGTCGCTCCTGCCGGGGGTCTTCGCGAGCCAGGACCCGGCGGGCGGCGTCCCGGCCGACAAGCTCCTGGGGCCGAGCGCCGCGCACTGGTTCGGCACCGACCACCTGGGCCGGGACGTGTACTCCCGGGTGGTGCACGGCACCGCCTCGTCGGTGGCGAGCGCGCTCGTGGCCGTGACGATCGGCGTTGTGGTCGGGGGCGCGATCGGGCTGGTCGCCGGGTCCGCCGGCGGCTGGGCGGACATCGTGCTGGCCCGGTTCGTCGACGTGCTGCTCGCGATCCCGAGCTTCCTGCTCGCGGTGGTCATCGTCAGCTCGCTCGGCTTCCAGACGGTCAACGCCGCCATCGCGACGGGCGTCTCCGCCGTCGCCGTGTTCGCCCGGGTGATGCGCGCCGAGGTCATCAAGACCCGCGGCGCCGTGTTCGTCGAGGCCTCCGTGCTGCAGGGCGGCTCGCGCACGCACGTCCTGCTGCGGCACGTGCTGCCCAACGCGTCGCGCTCGCTGCTCGCGCTGGCCGTGCTGCAGTTCGGCCTGTCGATCCTCGTGATCGCGGGCCTCGCGTTCCTCGGTTACGGCGACCCGCCACCGGCGTCGGACTGGGGCCTGCTCGTCTCCTCGGGCAAGGACTACCCGACGGCGCCGTGGCTCGTCTACGCGCCCGCCCTGGTCGTCGTGGCGACCGTGCTGTCCGTGAACCGGGTCAGCCGCTGGCTGCGCCGGACCGACTGACCTTTTCCGCCGACTCTCCGGCCGCCGACCCGCCGGCGGCCCGCATGTAGCCCCGCCGTCCGCCCGATCCACCACCGAGGGAGCGCCACCATGACCCTGACCGCCGCCGCGCCCGCGACGGGCGTCGTCGCCCCCGCTTCGCCCGCCCTGCTGCGCGTCGAGGGCCTGTCGGTCGCCTACGGCCGCACCGAGGTCGTGTCCGACGTGTCCTTCGCGCTCGGGCGGGGCGAGAGCCTCGCCCTGATCGGCGAGTCCGGCTCCGGCAAGTCCACGATCGCCCGCTCGGTCCTGCGTCTGCTGCCCGACGGCGGCGCGGCTCGCGGGCGGGTCGAGTTCGAGGGGCGCGACGTCCTCGCGCTGCCCGAGCGGCAGTTCCGGCCGCTGCGCGGCCGGTCTCTCGGGTTTGTGCCCCAGGACCCGGGCAGCTCCCTCAATGCGGTGCGCACCATCGGCGCCCAGGCGCACGAGGCCGCGGCGCTGACCGGCGAGCGCGACGCCGGAGCCCGCCGGTCGCTGATCCTCGACACGTTCGCGCAGGTGGGCCTCGACGACCCGCGGCGCGTGTACGACTCCTACCCGCACCAGCTCTCCGGCGGCATGCTCCAGCGCGTCCTCATCGGGCTCGCGGTGCTGCCGCGGCCCGCGCTGCTGGTCGCCGACGAGCCGACGTCCGCCCTCGACGTCACCATCCAGAAGCGGATCCTCGACCTGCTCTCCGAGCTGCGGGCCGACCTCGGCATCAGCCTCCTGCTCATCACCCACGACCTGGCGATCGCCGCCGAGCGCGCCGACTCGCTGGTCGTCCTGCGGGACGGCGCGATCCAGGAGGCCGGGCCGACGGCGGAGGTGTTCACCGCGCCCCGTTCCACCTACGCGCGCGAGCTCCAGGCCGACGTGCCTGCGCTGAACCCGGACCGCTACCGCGCGCTACGAGACGGACGGGCGCTATCGACCGCTGCCCCGGACACGGACCCGGACGCGACTCCGGACGCGACGGCCGCCGCCCCGGACGCCGCGCCAAAGGTCGAGCTGCGTGGCGTCACCAGGTCGTTCACCGTCGAGGGCCGCCGGCTGACCGCGCTCGACGACGTCTCCTTCGCCGTCGCGCCGGGCACCACGCACGCGCTGGTGGGGCAGTCGGGCTCGGGCAAGACGACGGCGGTGCGCCTCCTGCTCGGTCTCGACCAGGCTGACGACGGCGAGGTCCTGGTGGCCGGCGAGCCGGTCCACGGCCGTTCGGCCTCCGAGCTGCGCACCGTGCGCCGACACCTGCAGCTCGTCTACCAGAACCCGTTCACGTCGCTCGACCCGACCTGGCGCGTCGAGCGGCTGGTGCGCGAGCCGCTCGACCGGTACCGGATCGGCGACCGGGCCGAGCGCGCCGGCCGGGTGCGGGAGGCGGTTGCCGCCGTCGGCCTGGCCGAGCACCTGCTGTCCCGGCGTCCCGCGGCGCTGTCCGGCGGGCAGCGGCAACGCGTGGCGATCGCCCGCGCCCTCGTGCTGCGCCCTGACGTGCTGGTGCTCGACGAGCCGACGTCCGCCCTCGACGTGAGCGTGCAGGCCGACCTCGTGGAGGCGCTGGTCCGCCTGCAGGCCGATCTGGGCCTGACCTACGTCTTCGTCTCGCACGACCTGGCCCTGGTGCGCCAGCTCGCGGACACCGTGTCGGTGCTGCACCGGGGCCAGGTCGTGGAGGCGGGCCCCGTCGAGCAGATCTTCGCCCGGCCGGAGCAGGAGTACACCCGACGCCTGCTGGAGTCGATCCCGCGGCCGGGCGTCCCGGCCGCGGGGGTCGCCGTCGGCTCCTGAAGGTCAGGAACCGACGGCAAGGGTCAGGAGCCGACGACGTCGGCGACGTGCGCGAACCAGCTCGCTCGGCCGCCGCCGTTGTAGCCGACGGAGTTGAAGTACTCCCAGCCGAACACACCGCCGAAGTCGGGGTGGGCGGCCACCAGCGAGCCGACGGTGGAGTCGAAGGTGGACCAGCTCACGTAGCCGCTGCAGTTGGCGGGGTTGGTGACGGTGCCCGCAACCACGCGGCCCGGGGTGAACCCGTTGGCCAGGATCTGGTTGTACACGGTGGTGTTCGCCAGGCTGCCCCAGCCGCAGTAGAACTGGGTGTTGTACCAGTCGATCTGGCTGCCGGCCTGGCGCTCCAGCTCCGCGTAGGAGAAGCCGCCGGAGAAGCTGCTCCGTCCCGCCATGTCGGTGGCGACCGGCGTCAGCGTGATGACGAAGTCCGGGCCGAAGTCGGCGCGCAGCGTGTTCACCAGGTGGATCGTGTCCGCCAGCGAGAACGTCTCCTCGATGTCGAGGTCCACGCCGTCCAACCCGTAGGTGCGCAGGAAGTCCCGCAGCACCGGGTAGAACCGGTTGAAGTCCTCGCGCAGGTAGCGGTAGGTGCCCTGGGCGGCGCCGCCGACGAACGCGCTCACCGTCACCCCCTGGTTCTGCATGGTCTCCAGGTCGTCCCACATGACGCCGAGCTCGCTGTGGCTGGCCGGGATGTCGTTGACCGTCAGGGACGCGTCCGAGTTCAGGTGGATCGCGCCGACGTTGACGTCGGTGACCGAGCCCAGCAGCGGCTTCGGGTCGACGTAGCGGCGTACGCCGTCGGAGCCGGTCTCGTAGATCGTCTGATAGAAGGCGATGACCCGGTGGTCGGCGTTGGCGGTCGCCAGCGGGGCTTGCTCGGACGCTGAGGCGGCAGGGCCGGCCGCCGCCGCCAGTGCCAGCAGGCCGGCCGTGAGCGCGGCGCCGAGTCGGGTGAGCGAGCGGGACATCGGTGACTCCCTTGTTCTCGATGCGGTGTCG
Source organism: Promicromonospora sp. Populi (assembly GCF_041081105.1). Taxonomy (NCBI): domain Bacteria; kingdom Bacillati; phylum Actinomycetota; class Actinomycetes; order Micrococcales; family Promicromonosporaceae; genus Promicromonospora; species Promicromonospora sp. Populi. The sequence continues at coordinate 431,308 of NZ_CP163528.1, forward strand.
TGGCGCCGTCCGCGCTAAAGCGCTTTAGAGCACACCGGGGACGGTACCGGGTGCCCTCGTCGTCGGGCAAGAACCGCCCCCGAACATGCGGAAATCCCTCATGCCCCTGCCTGGGACGGCGAAGGCCGGGTCCCCGCTAGGGGGACCCGGCCTTCGGTGGATCAGGTGGATCAGGCCGCTACGGCCGCGCGGAGCTTGGCGCCCAGCTCCTCGTCGACGGCTCCCCAGTACTGGAAGAAGCGCTCACGGATGTCGTCGACGGTGATCGCCTGGCCCTGACCGGTCAGGGTCTCCAGCAGGCGGGCCTTGGTGTCGTCGTCGTAGACCTCGCGGTAGAGCGTGCCCGGCTGGCCGAAGTCGCTGTCCTCGCTGTGCAGCGTGGCCGCGGCACGGACCAGCTCACCGTCCGACGCCCAGGAGCCGTCCTGGCCGCGGGCCGGGTCGGCGACGGGGCCCCCGAACGAGTTCGGCGCGTAGTTCGGCGTGCCCACCTCGTTGAAGTGGTGCCGCTGCGAGCCGTCCTGCGAGTAGTTGTGCACCGGCGCGGCGTGCGGCTGGTTCACGGGGACCGACTGGTAGTTGGTGCCCACGCGGTAGCGCTGCGCGTCCGGGTAGGAGAACACGCGGGCCATCAGCATCTTGTCGGGCGAGATGTCGGTGCCCGGCACCTGGTTGGCCGGCGACAGCGCGAGCTGCTCGATCTCCGCGAAGTGGTTCTTCGGGTTCCGGTTCAGCGTGAAGTGGCCGAAGTGGATCAGCGGGTAGTCCGCGTGCGGCCAGACCTTGGTCAGGTCGAACGGGTTGAAGCGGTACGTCTTCGCGTCGTCGTACGGCATGACCTGGACCTTGATGTCCCAGGTGGGGTGGTCGCCGCGCTCGATCGCGTCGTACAGGTCGCGGCGGTAGTGGTCCGCGTCCGCACCGGCGATCGCCGCCGCCTCGTCGTTGTTCAGGAACTTCATGCCCTGGCGGGAGATGAAGTGGTACTTGACCCAGAACTTCTCGCCCGCGGCGTTGGTCCACAGGTAGGTGTGCGAGCCGTAGCCGTTCAGCTCACGCCACGAGGCCGGCAGACCGCGGTCACCCATCAGGTAGGTGACCTGGTGGGCCGACTCGGGCGACAGGGTCCAGAAGTCCCACTGCATGTCGGCGTCGCGCAGACCCGACCAGGGCAGGCGCTTCTGCGAGTGGATGAAGTCCGGGAACTTGATCGCGTCGCGGATGAAGAACACCGGAGTGTTGTTGCCGACGATGTCGAGGTTGCCCTCGGTCGTGTAGAAGCGCAGAGCGAAGCCGCGCACGTCGCGCCACGTGTCGGGGGAGCCCATCTCGCCCGCGACGGACGAGAAGCGCAGGGCCACCTCGCCCGTGGCGCCGGGCTGGAAGGCCGCGGCCCGCGTGTACTGCGACACGTCACCGGTGATCTGCCACTCGCCGAACGCGCCGCCGCCCTTCGCGTGCACGATCCGCTCCGGGATGCGCTCGCGGTTGAACTGCGCAAGCTTCTCGACCAGGTACCGGTCGTGCAGGACGGTGGCGCCGTCGGCGCCCACGGTCAGCGAGTGCGCATCGCTGACGACCGGCGTGCCGGTCTGCGTGGTGGTGTAGGGAGTAGTCATCTCAGACGTACCTTCCTTTGCTGCTTGCGGGGGTCTGTTGCGGGGTCCAGCGTGGGTCGAAAAGTCTGTGGTCGGTGCGGTGCGGCTCAGAGCGGCGCGGCGGAGCCTGACGCGCGACAGGCGGGGCACAGGCCCCAGTACGTGACCTCGGCGGTCTCGATCACGAAGCCCGCGTCGTCGCTCGGGGTGAGGCACGGGGCGTGGCCCACCGTGCAGTCCACGTCGCCGATGACGCCGCAGGCGCGGCACACGACGTGATGGTGGTTGTCGCCGGTGCGCCGCTCGTAGCGCGCGGGGTGGCCGGCAGGCTCGATGCGTCGCAGGAGCCCGGCGTCGGCCAACGCGTGCAGGACGTCGTAGACCGCCTGGACGGACACCGTGCCGAGCTCTGCGCGCACCGAGCTCAGGACGTCGTCCGCGGTGGCATGCTGGTTCTCGCCCACCGCGTGCAGCGCCGCGACGCGGGCGGCGGTCACGCGCAGGCCGGCGCCGCGGAGGAGGTCCTCCGGCGTCGTGGCAGCGGGGGCGGTCGACGTCATGCAACCGACCCTAGTACCTAAACTGGAATGATTCCAGTTCACGGTTTCTGGGACGGTCCGCGCGAGGTTGCGGGCCGCTGGGGCGGCCGACCTCACACCGGGCCGCCTGGCGTGCGGCGTCGTCATGCTGCTATCGTTGGAACACGACCGACCCGGTGTGAGCCGGGTGCACAAAGTGGATTCCATCCCACCCGAGTCACGACCGAGCGCCGCAAGGTGCCGACAGAGGCCGGGTCCTTGGTCGGGTACGGAGTGTTGGCTTGGTTGTCGACAAGCCTCCTTACCCTTTCCTCGTGATGGCTTTCGCCTGTGTTCAGGGCGGGAGCCATTTCCTGTTCCTGGTGGTCAATCAACGACTTCTTAGGAGCATCACCATCACCGAGCCTCGCATCAACGACCGGATCCGTGTCCCCGAGGTCCGACTCATCGGTCCTGGCGGGGAGCAGGTCGGCGTGGTTGCCACGGCGGTCGCCCTGAAGCTCGCCCAGGACGCTGACCTCGACCTCGTCGAGGTCGCGCCGGACGCGCGCCCGCCTGTCACCAAGCTCATGGACTTCGGCAAGTTCAAGTACGAGTCCGACATGAAGGCGCGCGAAGCACGGCGCAACCAGGCGAACACGGTTCTCAAGGAGATCCGGTTCCGCCTGAAGATCGACCCGCACGACTACGAGACCAAGAAGGGCCACGTGGTCCGCTTCCTCTCGGCCGGCGACAAGGTCAAGGTCATGATCATGTTCCGTGGCCGCGAGCAGTCGCGCCCGGAGATGGGTCGCCGCCTGCTGGAGCGCCTGGCGGAGGACGTCACCGAGCTCGGCTTCGTCGAGTCGATGCCGAAGCAGGACGGCCGCAACATGACCATGGTTCTCGGACCGGTCAAGAAGAAGGCCGACGCGAAGGTCGAGCAGCGCAAGCGTGCTGACGAGGTCAACGCCGGTCGGATGACCAAGTCGGAGGCCAAGGCGCGTGCGCGTGCGGCTGACGAGCCCGAGGACGCAGACCTCCTCGACGACTCGGAACTGTTCGAGGACCAGGTGGACGACGCGGCCGAGACCTCGGTCGAAGAGCCCGCCGAGACCTCGGTTCCGGAGCCCGTCGCGGAGCCGGAGCCGGTCGTCGAGCGGGAGCCTGCCGCTGAGGTAACGCCCGAGCCCGTCGTCGAGCCCGAGCCTGTCGCCGAGGCCGCACCTGAGCCCGTCGTCGAGCCGGAGCCTGCCGCTGAGGTTGCACCCGAGCCCGTCGTCGAGACGCCCGCTCCGGCCCCGAAGGCCGCGAGCAAGCCCGCCAGCAAGCCTGCGGCCAAGGCTGCCTCGAAGCCGGCAGCGAAGCCTGCCGCGAAGGCGGCTCCCAAGCCCGTGCCGGCCCCCAAGCCAGTGCCGAAGCCTGTGGCTCCCAAGCCGCGGGCGCCGCGCAAGGCCGGCTGAGGCAACGGTCCAAGACCACTACGACACCAGGTCGGTCTACCGGCCCAGGTACAACGTCGACCGCTCCAGCAGCAGTCGACCGACATGAGGAGAGACGGCAGTCATGCCGAAGAACAAGACGCATTCCGGCTCCAAGAAGCGGTTCCGGATCACGGGTAGCGGCAAGGTCATGCGCGAGCAGACCAACGCTCGCCACTACCTCGAGCACAAGTCCAGCCGCCGTACGCGTCGTCTGTCTATGGACCAGGTCGTTGCACCGTCCGACGTCAAGAAGGTCAAGAAGCTGCTCGGCAAGTGACCTCTGCGGCGTGCGCCTGACTGGCGCCGCCTGGTTCCCTTCCAGCCCCGAAGTACAAGGAGTCTCACGTGGCACGCGTGAAGCGGGCAGTAAATGCCCAGAAGAAGCGCCGTACAACCCTCGAACGCGCCGCCGGTTACCGCGGCCAGCGTTCGCGTCTCTACCGCAAGGCGAAGGAGCAGGTTACTCACTCCCTCGTCTACGCCTACCGCGACCGGAAGGCCCGCAAGGGTGACTTCCGCAAGCTGTGGATCCAGCGCATCAACGCTGCATCCCGCGCGCAGGGTCTGACCTACAACCGCCTCATCCAGGGCCTCAAGGCCGCTGGTATCGAGGTCGACCGCCGCATGCTCGCTGAGCTCGCGGTCAACGACGTGGCGGCGTTCAACGCCCTCGTCCAGGTCGCCAAGGACGCGCTGCCGGCGGACGTCAACGCCCCGGCCGCTGCCTGAGGTTGAGCAGTTCACCGGACGCCCGGACAGTGCACTCTTCGGAGGCCCAGGCACCGCTTGATGTGACGCTCGCGAACCCGCGAGCCGACCGCGTCAAGCAGGTACGGGCACTGTCCGGGCGTTCGGCGCGCTCGCGGCACGGGCTGTACCTCGTGGAGGGCCCGCAGGGCGTGCGGGAGGCCGTGCGGTACGCGGCGGCATCGATCCGCGACGTGTACCTGACGCCCGCGGCCGCCGCCCGGTATACGGAGATCGTCGACGACGCCCGCCGGGCCGGCGTGTACCTGCACATCGGCGCCCCCGAGGTGCTCGACGCGATGAGCTCGGACGCCCAGGGCTTGCTCGCCGTCGTGCGGACCGCCGCGCCTTCGCTGCGCGACGCGCTGGACGCGCGAGACCCGGAACGGGCAGGCCGGCCGCTGCTCGTCGCCGTGCTCGCCAGCGTTCGCGACCCCGGAAACGCCGGCACCGTGATCCGTGCCGCCGACGCGGCGGGCGCGGACGTCGTGGTCCTCGCGGGCGAGAGCGTGGAGGTACACAACCCCAAGGTGGTGCGCTCCACCGCCGGGTCGCTGTTCCACCTGCCCGTGGTCTCCGGGGTGTCGCTGTCCGCCGCGCTGACGGAGCTGCGCGCGGCGGGCTGCCACGTCCTCGCGGCCGACGGCACGGGCCCGCTCGACCTGGACGACCTCCTTGACGAGGCCGGGAGCGGCACCGCCCCGGATCTCGCCGGGCCGACGGCCTGGGTGTTCGGCAACGAGGCCTGGGGCCTGCCCGAGGAGGACCGTGCCCTGGCCGACGCCGTGGTGCGGGTGCCCATCCGGGGCAAGGCGGAGTCGCTCAACCTGGCGACGGCGGCGACGGTCTGCCTCTACGCGAGCAGCCGCGCCCAGCGCTGAGACCACAAGCGATCGACCCGGGCGCCCCCGCGCAGACCGTCGACGAAATCAGCTCCCGTCCGGATGAGCCGCTCGCCTAGGATCACCGGGTGCGGTTGTTCACGGCGGTCTTCCCGCCTCAGAGTGTCCTTGACCATCTCGGGCTCGCGCTCGATGGCGTACCGGCCTCTCCACGGTGGGTCCCCCGGGAGAGCCTGCACATCACCCTCGCGTTCTACGCGGACCTCCCCGAGGGGACGATCCCCGAGCTGCGCGACGACCTGTCCGACGTCGCACGCAAGCACGGACCCATCGACCTGCGGCTGCGTGGCGCCGGATCGTTCGGCGCTCGGGTGCTGTGGATCGGCGTCGACGGCGGGACAGACGCGCTGAAGGGCCTGGCCACCGACTGTCTGGCGGCCTCGCCCCGCGAGGTGCCCGACGACGTCAAACCGCACCGGGCCCACGTCACCGTGGCACGGGCGCGCGCCGGGCAGGTGAAGCCGCCGCGCGGCCGGGACCGCTGGGGCAAGCGCGCCGGCGGCGAGCCGCGGTCGGCGCTGGAGCCCGCGGCCCAGGCGTTGTCCGTGTACGCCGGGCCGGACTGGACGGCGGACTCGTTCGCGCTCGTGGAGTCCTACCCGGGGGAGGGGCCGCAGGGCGGTTCCCGGTACGAGATCGTGGAGACCTGGGGCCTGCAGGGCTGATCGGCCTGTACCCACCTGAGCGCCGTCCCCACGGCCGGGACCAGGGCGTCCCGGCCGCGGAGACATGGCTGTCCGACGCCTCGGATGCGGAGTGGGACGGGCGCGCCAGGGAAGAGGCCGGGAGGTACCGGCCAACGCGTTCCGCTCACTCGCACACCTTGCTTCGAACATGTGTTGCACATTAGTACTGCCCACCGACACGCATAAAAAGTGTGCCAAGCGCGCCGTGCCCGACCAGGGGAAACGACTTTGCCCGGCTCGCCACTGCATGGAATGATGACGGCATGCAGCCGCTGACCCGCCGATTTACGCAGCCCGCCATGGGCTGTGCGGCGAGCGCTGCGCGCGGGCACTGAGCTGCCCTGTGGACAACGCGTCCTGAGCCCTGGCGGGCACCTAGACTTCATTTGCCGGCACAGGTTCCCAGGCAGGGGACCGGGTCGGCTCCCGAATCCGCCAGGAAGGCAAGCATGTCCACGCCCGATGAGAAGGCACCCATCGATCCGCTCGACGAGGCGGCACTCGACGCCGCGGTCAAGGCCGCCCTCGACGACATCGCCAACGCCGGCGATCTCGACGCGCTGAAGACGGTCCGCACCCAGCACACGGGGGACCGCAGCGCGCTCGCCCTCGCCAACCGGGGGATCGGCGCACTGCCCGGCCCGGACAAGGCGAAGGCCGGCAAGCTCGTGGGCCCGCGCCGTGGCCGCCTCAACCAGGCGATCGCCGCGCGGCAGACCGAGCTCGAGGCGGAGCGCGACGCGCACGTGCTGGCCCAGGAGTCGGTGGACGTCACCCTCCCGGTCCAGCGGACGACGGCGGGTGCACGCCACCCGATCGAGCTGGTCCAGGAGCGCATCGCCGACTTCTTCGTGGGCCTCGGCTGGGAGATCGCCGAGGGGCCTGAGGTCGAGGCCGAGTGGTTCAACTTCGACGCGCTGAACTTCGGCCCGGACCACCCGGCCCGCCAGATGCAGGACACGTTCTACGTCGCGGGGAACGACGGCGGCGAGTCCAACCTCGTGCTGCGCACCCACACCTCCCCGGTGCAGGCTCGCTCGCTGCTGGAGCGCGGTGTGCCGCTGTACATCGCGTGCCCCGGCCGGACGTTCCGCACGGACGCGCTCGACCAGACCCACACGCCGGTGTTCCACCAGGTCGAAGGGCTGGCGGTCGACAAGGGCCTGACCATGGCGCACCTCGTGGGCACGCTGGACGCGTTCGCGCGGGCGATGTTCGGCCCGGAGGCCAGGACGCGCCTGCGCCCGGCGTTCTTCCCGTTCACTGAGCCGTCCGCCGAGATGGACCTGTGGTTCCCGCAGAAGAAGGGCGGCGCCGGCTGGATCGAGTGGGGTGGCTGCGGCATGGTCAACCCGAACGTGCTGCGTGCCGCGGGAGTCGATCCGGACGAGTACACGGGTTTCGCGTTCGGCATGGGCATCGAGCGCACGCTCATGCTGCGCCACTCGATCGCGGACATGCACGACATTGTGGAGGGCGACGTGCGCTTCTCCACCCAGTTCGGGACGGAGATCTGAAGTGCCCCTCATCGTGAAGGACTGGCTCGCGGACCACGTCGAGCTGCCCGCGGACCTGACCGCCGAGCAGCTCGCGGCCGACCTCGTGAAGGTCGGCCTGGAGGAAGAGGCGATCCACGGGGCCGCCGTGACCGGCCCCCTCGTGGTCGGCCGCGTGCTCGAGATGACGCCCGAGCCGCAGAAGAACGGTAAGACGATCAACTGGTGCCGGGTCGACGTCGGGCCCGAGCACAACGACGAGGACGGCGCACGCGGCATCGTCTGCGGCGCGCACAACTTCGGTGTGGGCGACTACGTGGCGGTCTCGCTGCCCGGCACGGTGCTGCCCGGCCCGTTCCCGATCGCCGCCCGCAAGACCTACGGTCACGTCTCGGACGGCATGATCTGCTCGGTTCGCGAGCTCGGGATCGGCGAGGACCACGACGGCATCCTGGTGCTGACGCGGCACGGGTTCGCGGCCGAGGACCTCACGCCCGGCCAGGACGCGATAGCGCTCCTCGGCCTCGGTGACGAGGTCCTGGAGATCAACGTGACCCCGGACCGCGGGTACGCCTTCAGCTACCGCGGCGTGGCGCGCGAGTACGCCCACTCCACGGGGGCCAAGTTCACCGACCACGGCCTGCCCACGGGCAGCGAGCCCGCGGCGACCGCGGACGGCTTCGACGTGCGGGTGCAGGACGACGCGCCGATCAACGGCGTGGTGGGCTGCGACCGGTTCGTCACGCGCGTCGTGCGCGGCATCGACCCGTCCGCGCCCACCCCCGCGTGGATGAAGCACCGGCTCGAGGGATCCGGCATGCGGTCCATCTCCCTGGCCGTCGACATCACGAACTACGTGATGCTCGACCTCGGGCAGCCGCTGCACGCCTATGACCTCGCCAAGGTGTCGGCCCCGATAGTGGTCCGCCGCGCCGCCGCCGGCGAGCGCCTCACCACGCTGGACGACGCCGACCGTGCCCTGGACACCGAGGACCTGCTGATCACGGACTCGCCGGCCGGCGAGTCCAGCCGGGTGCTCGGCCTTGCCGGCGTGATGGGCGGAGCGTCGTCCGAGGTGAGCGACTCCACGACGGACGTGCTCGTCGAGGCGGCGCACTTCGACCAGATCACCGTCGCCCGCACGGCCCGCCGGCACAAGCTCTCGAGCGAGGCCGCCAAGCGGTTCGAGCGCGGCGTCGACCCGCTCCTGGCCCCGGTCGCGGCGCAGCGCGTCGTGGACCTCCTGGTCGAGCTGGGCGGCGGTACGGCCGACCCCGCGGTGAGCGACCTCGACCACACCGCCGAGACGACTCCCCAGCGGCCGATCACGCTCAAGGTCACCGAGCCCACCCGGCTCGCGGGCGTCCCGTACACCCCGGAGCAGGTGCGCAGCACGCTCGAGGAGATCGGCTGCACGGTGGTCGACGGCCCCCTGGCGACCGACGACGCCGCGGCGGTCGAGACCTTCACCGTCACCCCGCCGTCCTGGCGGCCCGACCTCACCGAGCCCGCCGACCTGGTCGAGGAGGTCGTGCGCATCCAGGGCTACGACCAGATCCCGTCGGTGCTCCCGTCCGCCCCCGGCGGTCGCGGGCTCACGACCGAGCAGCGCACCCGCCGCTCGGTCGCCCGCGCGCTCGCGGAGGCGGGCTTCGTCGAGACGCTCAGCTACCCGTTCGTCGGTACCGCCGACTACGACGCCCTCGGCCTGCCCGACGACGACCCGCGCCGCGTCTCGCTCAGGCTCGTCAACCCGATGGCCGACGACAAGCCGCTGCTGCGGACCAACCTGCTCGTCACGCTGCTGGACACCGTGCGGCGCAACGTGTCCCGCGGGCTGACCGACCTCGCCGTGTACGAGATCGGCCTCGTCACGGTCCCGGCCGCGGACGCTCCCGCCGCGCCCGCGCTGCCCGGCGGCGTGCGGCCCACCGAGGAGCAGCTCGCGGCGCTCGCGGCAGCGGTCCCGGACCAGCCGCGCCGGGTCGCCGGTGTGCTGACGGGCAAGCGCGAGCTCGCCGGCTGGTGGGGGACCGGTCGGTCCGCCGGCTGGGCGGACGCCCTCGCGGCCGCACGTCTGGTGGCGGAGCGTGCGGGTGCCGACGTCGTAGTGGTCCCGGACACCGACCGGATGCCGTGGCACCCGGGCCGGTGCGCGCGCCTGGAGCTCGCGGACGGGACGGTCGTCGGCCACGCCGGCGAGCTGCACCCCAAGGTCGTCGAGGCACTAGGGCTCCCCGTTCGTGCGGCGGCGTTCGAGGTGGACCTGACCGTGCTGGTGCGTGCGGCGTCGGGCGAGCCCGTCGCGGGTGCTCCTGTGTCGGCGTTCCCCGCCGCCAAGGAGGACTTCGCGTTTGTGGTCGACGCCGAGGTGCCCGCCGAGGCGGTGCGCTCGGCGATCGTGGCGGGTGCCGGCGAGCTGCTCGAGGACGCGTCGCTGTTCGACGTCTTCACCGGGGAGCAGGTGGGCGCGGGCAAGAAGTCGCTCGCGTACTCGCTCCGACTGCGCGCTGCGGACCGGACGCTGTCCGCGAAGGAGGTCCGCGCGGTGCGCGACGCCGTCGTGGAGTCGGCGGCGGAACGGGTCGGAGCGGTCCTTCGTGGTTGAGGCCGCCCGGACGGCACTCGTCACGGGTGCCTCGCGCGGCATCGGCCGGGAGATAGCGCTGGGTCTCGCGCGGGCAGGGCTGGACGTAGCCCTGCTCGCGCGCGACGCGACGCGGCTCGAGGCCGTGGCCACGGAGGTCCGGGCTGAGGGCGTGACGGCGGTCGTGCTGACCGCGGACGTTACCGACCCGGCGGCGGTGCACGCCGCCGTCGGGCAGGCCGAGGAGACCCTCGGGTCGATCGACCTGCTGGTCAACAACGCGGGTGCCCTCGAGTCGGAGCACCCGCTGTGGGAGGCCGACCCCGACGAGTGGTGGTCGGTCTTCGAGACCAACGTGCGCGCCCCGTTCCTGTTCAGCCGGTACACGGTGCCGGGCATGATCGCGCGCGGCGGCGGCCGGATCGTCGACCTGGCCTCGGGCGCGAGCTCGCACGAGATGCGTGGCGGCAGCTCGGCGTACAACGCGAGCAAGACCGCCCTGGTGCGGATGGGCGCCAACCTGCACGACGACGGCTTTGCGCACGGGATCCGGGTCTTCGAGCTGGCGCCGGGGGTCGTGAAGACCGACATGTCGACGGGCATGACGTTGCACGCGGACCGCACGGAATGGACCCCGGTCGAGCGGGTGACCGACGTCGTGGGCGCGATAGCGGCCGGCGAGCTCGACGCGTGCTCGGGCTGGTTCCTGCGCGTCACGCACGACACCCCGGAATCGCTCCGGGAGCGGGCCGCGCAGGTTGCAGCCGAGGGATCGCGGCGGACAGCCCGGCGGCTGCGTGTGCTGCCCGCGGGAAGCGACGACCCGCTGACCGACGCCCTCACCAAGCGCTGACACCGCGGCCGGGGGCTCGTTTGCCCTGCCCAGCGACCGAAGTCGCCAGAGCCCGGCGCGTCGTGTCGCTGGTAGCGGCGGCGCGCCGAACCTACTCTGGGGGCGATGACGCGCCGAATCGAAGACTACGGAATGGTCGGAGACCTCCAGACTGCGGCGCTCGTCGGACGCGACGGCTCCGTCGACTGGATGTGCCTGCCGCGCTTCGACTCCCCGGCGTGCTTTGCCGCGCTGCTCGGGGACGAGGGGCACGGGTCATGGCGCCTCGGCCCGGCCGCGGGTGGTGAGTGCACCAGCCGCCGCTACCGCGACGGCACCCTGATCCTGGAGACGGAGTGGGACCTGCCGGAGGGCCGGGTCCGGGTGATCGACCTGATGCCGCCGCGCAGCGAGCAGGCCGACCTGGTCCGCATCGTCGAGGGGATCAGCGGGCAGGTCCCGATGACCACCGAGCTACGGATCCGGTTCGACTACGGGAACGTCGTGCCCTGGGTCACCCGGGACGACGGCGCCCTGCTGGCCGTGGCGGGCCCAGACGCCGTCCGTATCGACGCGGCGGTCGACCTGACCCCCGGCGACGTGGCCGACGGCTTCGTCCACCGCGCCCAGTTCACCGTGGGCCCGGGCGACCGGGTGCCGTTCGTCCTCACCTACCACGCGTCCCACCTGGCCGCGAAGAGGCCCGTCGAGGCGGAGGTGGCGCTGCGGGACACCGAGACGTTCTGGCACTCCTGGATCGCCGGGTCCACCTACACCGGCCCATGGGCCGACGCCGTGCACAGGTCCCTGATCACGCTGAAGGCGCTGACCTACGCACCGACCGGGGCCATCATGGCCGCCGCCACGACGTCGCTCCCCGAGGAGATCGGCGGCACCCGCAACTGGGACTACCGGTTCTGCTGGCTGCGCGACGCCGCGTTCACGCTCCAGGCCCTGGTCGGGACCGGCTTCATCGACGAGGCACGCGCGTGGCGGGCGTGGCTCCTGCGCGCCGTGGCCGGCGACCCGGCGGACCTGCAGATCATGTACGGGCTCGACGGGCGCCGGCGCCTGCCGGAGTACACGATCGACTGGCTGCCCGGGTTCGAGGGCTCGGCACCGGTCCGGATCGGGAACGCCGCCGCCGGCCAGCTCCAGATCGACGTGTGGGGTGAGACGCTCGACGCCCTGCACCTGGCGCGTGAGGCCGGCCTGGAGACCGACCCGGAGGCGTGGCACCTGCAGAAGGCGCTGTTGAAGTACCTCGAGGAGCACTGGGACGATCTTGACAACGGGCTCTGGGAGATGCGCGGCCCGCGGCGTGCCTTTGTGCACTCGCGTGTCCTGGCCTGGGCGGGGTTCGACCGTATGGTGCGCGCCGTCGAGGAGCAGGGGCTGCAGGACGAACCCGTCGAACGATGGCGGGCCACGCGCGACCGCATCCACGCCGACGTCCTCAGGAACGGGTTCGACGCCGAGCGGAACACGTTCACGCAGTTCTACGGCTCGGACGGGCTGGATGCCGCCCTGCTGCTGATCGGACAGGTCGGCTTTCTGCCCTGGGACGACCCCCGGGTCGTCGGCACCGTGGAGGCCGTGCAGCGCGAGCTCGGCGAGGACGGGCTCCTACGGCGCTACCTCAACGACGCCGACGATCAGGTCGACGGCCTGTCGGGCGACGAGTCGACGTTCCTGGTGTGCAACTTCTGGCTCGTCGACGCACTGCACGGCATCGGACGCCGCGAGGAGGCCGTCGCCCTGTTCGAACGGCTGCTCTCGCTGCGCAACGACCTCGGCCTGCTCAGCGAGGAGTACGACGTGACCACCGGAGCGCACGTCGGCAATACACCGCAGGCCTTCAGCCACCTGGGCCTGGTCAACAGCGCGCTGCGCCTCGGCCGCGCGGACAGCACCTCCGCCAAGATCGCCGGGCTGCAGGCCCGCGTGGCGCAGGGCTGACCCGCCGCGGTTGTCGAACCCGTTACCGCCGTCAGACCCGGGAGGCCACCGCGAACACCCGGCGGAACGCCAGGGCTGTGCCGTGGGCGCGCTCCGGGTAGGCCGCCCGCAGGGCGGCGCCGAACTCCTCCTCGAACTGGGCGCGCAACGCCGGGTCCTTGGCCTCCAGCGTCTGGAGCGTGGGCTGCGCGCCGGTCGCCGAGATCCAGCGCAGCACCGGGTCTGGCCCCTGCAGCACGTGCGTGTAGGTGGTCTCCCAGGTGTCGACCGTCCAGCCCGGGCGGGCCAGGAGGTCCAGGTACTCGGCGGGGTCGGCGGTGGCTCGTGGTTCGACCGGCCCGACGACGTCGGCGTACGGCGGGCGGGCAGCGACCTCCCGCAGCAGCCTGTGCGACGGCGCGTCATGGTTGCCCGGCACCTGGAACGCGAAGGTCTGCGCGGCCCGGTCCGCGAGCGTCGTCAGGAGCTCGCGGTGCCCGGGCACCCACTGGAGCGCGGCGTTGCTGATCACGAGGTCGGCGGTGTGGTCGTCGGTGCTGAGGTCGGCCAGCACGTAGTCGGTGGCCGGGTCGGCCGCGCGCGCCCGCTCGATCATCGCGGGGGATGCGTCCACCCCCGTCACCCGGGCCTCGGGCCAGCGCGCGCGGAGCACGGCGGTGAGGTGGCCCGGGCCGCAGCCCAGATCAACGACGGTCGCGGGCGACCCGGGCACCCGGGCGACGAGCTCAGTGAACGGCCGCGACCGCTCGTCGGTGTACTGCAGGTATGCGCCGGGGTTCCAGTCGGCCATCACAACTCCTCGTCATCGAGTATCTTGATATCAAGATACCTCACTGCGCGAGAGGACAGCGCTCAGGCCTGCGCGTCCCGCCAGGCGACCCAGTCCTTGGTGAGGGACAGGTCGAGGTCGGGCACGTCGAGGCCGAGCGTGAAGAGTGTGGCGCCCGCGGCCACCAGCGGCTCGGCGAGCTCGGCGGGTGAGCCGTGCCGCACCTCGGTCGAGCGCTCGACCAGGGTCTTGGTGTCGCGGCCGACGGCGGCCCCGTGCTCGTCGAGGATCCCGGACTTGCGGACCAGGACCTGCGCGTCGGAGAACGAGTGCCAGATGTCGGCGTGCTCCGCCACGAGGCGCAGCGTCTTCTTCTCGCCGCCACCGCCGATCAGGATCGGGATGTCGCGGGTCGGCGCCGGGTTGCCCGCCGCGAGCCGGGCGCGGATCCGCGGCAGCGCCTCGCCGAAGGTGGCGATCCGGGAGCCGGCGGTGCCGAATTCGTAGCCGAACTCGGTGTAGTCCCGCTCCTTCCAGCCGGCACCGAGGCCGAGGATCAGGCGTCCGCCCGAGATGTGGTCCACGGTGCGCGCCATGTCGGCCAGCAGGTCCGGGTTGCGGTATCCCGCACCCGTGACCAGTGCGCCGATCTCGACCCGTTCGGTCTGCTCGGCCCAGGCGCCGAGCATGGTCCAGCACTCGAAGTGCTTGCCGTCAGGGTCCCCGTTGAGCGGGAAGAAGTGGTCCCAGTTGAAGACGATATCGACGCCGGCGTCCTCGCAACGCAGCACGGCGTCGCGAATCTGGCCGTACTCGGCGTGCTGCTGGTGGAGCTGGACGGCTATCCGGACTGGTCGATCGGTCATGCTCGCAGCCTAGGACGCACCGGAGCGCGCCGCGTACCTCTGGTCGCGGCGCGCTCGGGCCGGTGCGCCCTTGGTCAAGCCACCTCGATGTAGTCGAGCTCCGCGAACGCCGTCCCCTTGCCCAGCCGGATCGTGTTCCAGCCGGCCCGGAGGGTGACGTCCCTGGTGGCCTGCCGCCAGCTGTCCCAGCCGGTGACGGGATAGCTGATGGTCCCGGCCGCCGTCCCGTTCACCGTGACCGTGTGCGACGCCGGCCCGGCGGACCCGTTGGCGAAGCCGACGTGCAGCGAGTAGCTGCCGCTCGTGGGCACGTAGACGGAGCCGATCTCGACCGAGCTGTCGGCGTGGTCGATGTACGCGACGACCCTGCCGTCCGACGCCCCGTTCGCATTCTCGCGCACCGAGCAGCTGGTCAGCGTGCCGCGCTCGGCCTCGTACCGGACCCGGCTGCCGCGTACCACCGGATACCCGTTGGCCCAGCCGAGGTCGGCGACGTACATGCCGCGATCGCCCGCGGCCCGGTGCCCGTGGAAGACGAGCTTGTCGCCCCCGGCGTCGCGCAGCACGTCGGCGCCACCCGGCCCGTTCACGGCGCCGTCGAGCGACTCGGTGGTCATGAGGAAGCGGAACGCCTTGGTGTACGGGCCGGTGATCGAGCTGGCCACCGCGTAGTTCGTGCCGTACTGGTCGGTCGTGTACGGGCCGGCCGAGTAGAACAGGACGTACTGGCTGCCGACCTTGGTGATGACGGGCGCCTCGATGATGCCCGCCTCGTCGGCCCGGTCGTTGCGCAGCACCTGGGTGGCGCCGCCCTGGAACGTGATGCCGTCGGCGGCCACGCGCTGCACGTGGATCCAGGTGGTGGCGCCGATGGCGTTGCCGTCGTTCTTCCAGACCAGGTACCGGGTGCCGTCGGTGTCCACGAAGCTGGACGCGTCGATGGCGCCGCCTGCCGCCAGCGGGCACACGAGCGGCTCGCTGCCGACCGGGGCGAACGGGCCGCCGGGGGAGTTGGACAGGGCGGCGCCGATGCACTGCCGCCCGGACGCCGTGTGCCAGGCCGTGTAGTAGAGCAGGTAGCGGCCGTCGGAACGTCGGGAGACGTCGGGCGCCCAGGTGCGTCCGGTCCTCGCCCACGCGCCGAGGCTCGGCAGGGCGTCGGTGGCCTGGTACGTCCACGGCCCGTCCGGGTCGGGCGCGGTGGCCCAGGGCAGGTTCTTGCCCTCGTTCGTCGCGTACGCGTAGTAGGTGTTCCCGAACTTGGCGACGTCGGGGTCGGGAAAGTCGCGGTCGAGCACGAGGCTGGGCGCCACGGTCGCCTGGACGGAGACGTCGCCGCCCGCAGGTGCGTTGTCCGACGGCGTGGCGGTGCTCGACGGCGCGGCGGTGCTCCACGGCGCGGCGGCCGCGGGTCCGGTCGTGAGGCCCCCGAGCGCCAGGGCGACCGCTGCCACGCCGAAAACCAGTGGGGAGAAGCGAGGAAGTACCACGTTGAACCTCCGAGCTAGGATGGACGAACGCCTGAATTGTCCCGAGCGCGCCACTCCCTGTAAAGATGCAGATGCTGAGCGTTGCCGCCCGGTCCCGATCGGATCCAACGTTAGACCGGCCGAACGTCCACGGGCGCCGCGAGATCGGTCGGTTGCACCGGCCCTCTCGCGACTTCGGTCGCTTGCCGTGAGATCGGTCAATTAACCGACCGATCTCACGGCAAGCGACCGAAGTCAGCAGGCTCCCACCCTCAGGGAACCAGCAGCACCTTGCCCGTCGTGGCCCGGGCCTCCAGCGCCGCGTGCGCCGCGCCGGCGTCGCGCAGCGGGAACGTGCTGCCGACCCGGACGTCCAGGTCGCCGGCCACGGCTGCCCCGAACACCTCCGACATGCGCCACTCGAGCTCGCCCCGCGTCGCCGTGTAGTGCCCGCTGGTCGGCCGCGTGAGGAACAGGGAGCCGGCCTTGTTGAGCCGCTGCGGGTCGAACGGCGGCACCTGGCCGGACGCGCCGCCGAACAGGACGAGCATCCCGCGCGTGCGCAACGACGCGAGGGACGCCTCGAACGTGGACCTGCCGACGCCGTCGTACACGACGTGCACGCCCTGGCCGTCGGTGAGCTTGCGCACCACTGCCGGCAGCTCGGCGGTGATGTCGTCCATCGCCGCGTAGTCGATGGTGTGTGCGGCGCCGGCCGCGCTGGAGAGCGCGGCCTTCTCCGGCGTCGAGACCGTGGTCAGGACCCGCCCGCCGTGCGCGACGGCGAGCTGGGTGGCCAGCAGCCCGACGCCGCCCGCGCCCGCGTGCAGCAGCACGTCGTGCCCGGGCTGCACCTCGAACGTGGACCGCACCAGATAGTGCGCGGTGATGCCCTGCAGTGGTAGAGCGGCGGCGGTGGTGAGGTCCAGGCCGTCCGGCACGTGCACGGCGCCCGCGGCGTCGACCGCCACCAGCTCCGCGTACGAGCCGGGCCCGTCGTGCCAGGCCACCCGGTCGCCGATCGCGAACCCGGTGACGTCGTCACCGAGCGCCTCCACGGTGCCCGCACCCTCGGCACCCACCACGTGGGGGTATGACATGGGGTACACGCCGGCTCGGCGATACGTGTCGATGAAGTTCACGCCCGCCGCCGCGACGCGGACCAGGAGCTGTCCGGGCCCCGGCGTCGGATCGGGGAGCTCGGTGTACTGCAGGATCTCGGGACCGCCCGCCTCGCGGGCTACGACTGCATGCATGGGCCGAGCCTATGCCGCGGGTAGGTTGTGCCGCGTGACCCGAACCATCCGCCCCTTCGTCGAGTCCGACTGGCCCGCCGTCTGGCCGATCATCGAGGCCGTGTGCCGCGCGGGGGAGACCTACACGTATCCCGTCGAGATCGACGAGGAGACCGCCCGCGCCTACTGGATCGAGCGGCCGCCCGGCGCCACGGTGGTGCTCCAGGATGACGGCGAGGTGCTCGGCACCGCCAAGATGGGCCCCAATCGCCCGGGCAACGGTGCTCATATCGGCACCGCTTCGTTCATGGTGTCCGACGCCGCCCGTGGGCGCGGGGTCGGGCGTGCGCTGGGCGAGCACGTGATCGCGTGGCACCGGGAGCAGGGTTTCCGGGGCATCCAGTTCAACGCTGTGGTCGAGTCCAACGTGGCGGCCGTGCACCTGTGGCAGGCGCTCGGGTTCGAGATCGTCGGTACGGTGCCCGGCGCGTTCCGCTCGCCCGAGCACGGGTACACGGGGCTGCACGTGATGTACCTGCCGCTCTCTGACTCCTGACCTGTCCGGGCGGCCATCTATCCGGTTGCCCCGTCGCTGCATAATTATGTATGCTGCGGAATATGTCCAGCAGCCAGCTCGTCCGAGTCGCCGTCGCCGGCGCGTCCGGTTATGCGGGCGGAGAGACCCTCCGTCTGCTGGCGGCCCATCCCTTCGTCGAGATCGGCACCGTCACCGCGCACAGCAACGCCGGGTCGAGCCTGGGCGAGGTCCAGCCGCACCTGCGTGGCCTGGCGAACCGCATCCTGGAGCCCACCACACCCGAAGCGCTGCGCGAGCACGACGTGGTGGTGCTCGCCCTGCCGCACGGAGCGTCGGGCAAGATGGCGGCCCAGCTGCCGGACGACGTCCTCGTCGTCGACCTCGGGGCCGACCACCGGCTGGAGTCGGCGAGCGACTGGGAGCAGTTCTACGGTTCCGCACACGCCGGGACCTGGCCCTACGGGCTGCCCGAGCTGATCCACGCCGAGGCGCCGGGGGCCGACGTCGCCACCGCCGCCCGCCAGCGTGACAAGCTGCCCGGCGCCCGTCGCATCGCCGTGCCCGGCTGCAACGTCACGGCGGTCACCCTGGGCCTGCAGCCGGGCGTGGCGGCCGGCGTCGTGGAGAGCGAAGACATCGTCGCCGTGCTGGCCAACGGGTACTCCGGCGCCGGCAAGGCGCTCAAGCCGCACCTCCTGGCGAGCGAGGCGCTGGGCGCAGCGCAGCCGTACGGGGTGGGCGGCACGCACCGGCACATCCCGGAGATCCTGCAGAACCTGCGGGCCGCCGGTGCCGCCCAGCCGGGCATCAGCTTCACGCCCACCCTCGTGCCGATGGCGCGCGGCATCCTCGCGACGGTGACCGCCCCGCTGGTCACGGGGGTAGACCCTGAGCAGGTCCGCGCCGCGTGGGAGGCCGCGTACGCCGACGAGCCGTTTGTTCACCTGCTCCCCGAGGGCCAGTGGCCCAGCACCGCGATGACGCTGGGCGCCAACACGGCGTGCGTGCAGGTCACGGTCGACGCCGCCGCCCGCCGGGTGGTCACGGTCACGGCCATCGACAACCTCGTCAAGGGGACCGCGGGCGCCGCGATCCAGTCCATGAACCTCGCCCTCGGCCTGCGGGAGACCGCCGGCCTCATCACCGAAGGAGTCGCACCATGACCGACGCCGCAGCGGGGGTCACCGCCGCTCAGGGGTTCCGCGCCGCAGGCGTCACGGCCGGCCTCAAGGCGTCCGGCACGCCGGACCTGGCCCTCGTCGTCAACGACGGCCCCGAGCACACGGCCGCCGCGGTGTTCACGAGCAACCGCGTGGTCGGTGCGCCGGTCATGTGGTCGCGGCAGGCGGTCAAGGACGGCGTGGCGCGCGCGGTGGTGCTCAACTCCGGGGGCGCCAACGTGTGCACCGGCCCGGGCGGGTTCCAGGACGCGCACTCCACCGCCGAGAAGGTCGCCGACGAGCTCGGGATCGGCGCCATCGACGTGCTCGTGGCGTCCACCGGCCTGATCGGCGTCCGCCTGGCCGCGGACAAGCTGCTGGCCGGTATCCCCGTCGCGGTCGGCACGCTCGCGGCCGACGCCGCGGCCGGCCAGGCCGCGGCCGCCGCGATCATGACCACCGACACCGTCTCCAAGACAGCGGTGCGCACCGTCGAGACGCCGTCGGGCAGCTTCACGATCGGCGGTATGGCCAAGGGCGCGGGCATGCTCGCCCCCGCCCTGGCGACGATGCTGTGCGTGGTGACCACCGACGCCGTCGTCCCCGCCGACGACGCGGACGCTGCCCTGCGCGCCGCCACGCGGGTCACGTTCGACCGCGTCGACTCCGACGGCGCCATGTCCACCTCGGACACCGTGGTGCTGATGGCCTCGGGCGCCTCCTGCGTCACGCCCGACCTGAAGACGCTCACCGAGGCGGTCACGGCGATCTGCGCGGACCTGGCCCGGCAGCTCGTCGCCGACGCCGAGGGCGCGTCCCACGACATCGCGATCACCGTCACGAACGCCACCACCGAGGACGCGGCGCTCGCCGTCGCGCGCGCCGTGAGCCGGTCCAACCTGGTCAAGTCCGCGGTGTTCGGCAACGACCCCAACTGGGGCCGCATCCTCTCCCAGGTCGGCACGGTGCCCGAGGACGTCGCGCCGTTCGACCCCGCCGAGCTCGACGTGAGCGTCAACGGGGTCATGGTCTGCAAGGCGGGCGGCGCCCACGAGCCGCCCGAGAAGGTGGACATGGCCGCCGCGCGCGACGTCACGTTCACCATCGACCTGCACGCGGGGGACGCCGAGATCACGCTCTGGACCAACGACCTGACGCACGACTACGTCCACGAGAACAGCGCGTACAGCTCATGAGCAGCGACATCGTCAACGGGCTGCGCCCCGACCAGAAGGCCGAGGTCCTCATCGAGGCCCTGCCCTGGCTGCAGGAGTTCTCCGGCGCGCTCGTCGTGATCAAGTACGGCGGCAACGCCATGATCGACGCCGGGCTCAAGGCCGCGTTCGCGCAGGACATGGTGTTCCTGCGGCAGGTCGGGCTGCGCCCCGTCGTCGTGCACGGCGGCGGACCGCAGATCAACACCATGCTGGACCGCCTCGGCATCGCCACGGAGTTCAAGGGCGGCCTGCGCGTCACCACACCGGAGGCGATGGAGGTGGTGCGCATGGTCCTGACCGGGCAGGTCAGCCGGGAGCTGGTCGGCCTGATCAACGCGCACGGCCCGGTCGCCGTCGGCCTCTCGGGGGAGGACGGCGGCCTGCTGGGCGCCGAACGCCGCCACGCCATCGTGCAGGGCGAGCCCGTCGACGTCGGCCTCGTGGGCGACGTCGTCCAGGTGGACCCGAGGGCCGTGGAGGACCTGCTGCAGGCCGGCCGCATCCCCGTGGTGTCCACGATCGCGCCCGACAAGGACGACCCGACCCAGGTGCTGAACGTCAACGCGGACACTGCCGCCTCGGCGCTCGCGGTGGCGCTGGGCGCCAAGAAGCTCATCGTCCTGACCGACGTCGAGGGGTTGTACACCCGCTGGCCCGACCGGGACTCGCTGGTGCAGCGGATCACGGCGCCGGAGCTGGCCGAGCTCCTGCCGAGCCTGGAGTCCGGGATGGTGCCGAAGATGGAGGCGTGCCTGCGCGCGGTCGAGGGCGGCGTGCCTGCCGCGACGGTCATCGACGGTCGGCAGCCGCACAGCGCGCTGCTGGAGGTCTTCACCACGCAGGGCAACGGGACGATGGTCGTCCCGGCGCCGGTCACGACGACGCAGGCGACGACAAAGGAAGGTGTGACCGCATGAGCACGGTGATCCCGGCCGAGGACACTTCGGCCCTGGCCGCCAGCGGGTCCGTCGCCGCGTGGACGCAGCGGTACACGGGCGCCGTGATGGACACGTTCGGCCCGCCGCAGCGCGTGCTGGTGCGCGGCGAGGGCGCTTACGTGTGGGATGCCGACGGCAAGCGTTACCTCGACCTGCTCGGCGGCATCGCCGTGAACTCGCTGGGCCACGCCCACCCGACGCTCACGGCGGCGATCAGCGCCCAGCTCGGCACGCTCGGGCACGTCTCGAACTTCTTCGGCACACCCGCCCAGATCGCCCTGGCCGAGACGCTGCTGCGCGCGGCGGAGGCCCCGGCCGGCTCGCGCGTGTTCCTGACCAACTCGGGCACGGAGGCGGTCGAGGCGGCGTTCAAGATGACGCGCCGGGTGTCGTCGTCGTCCGGGGTGGGCACCCGCACCCGGGTGCTTGCCCTCGAAGGAGGGTTCCACGGGCGGTCGATGGGCGCCCTCGCGCTGACCGCGAAGGCCGCCTACCGCGAGCCGTTCGAGCCGCTCCCGGGCGGTGTCGAGCACCTGCCCTTCGGCGACCTCGCGGCCCTGGAGGCCGCGTTCACCCCCCAGTCCGTCGCCGAGCACGGCGAGGTCGCAGCCCTGGTGGTCGAGCCCGTGCAGGGCGAGGGCGGCGTGCGGCCCCTGCCGCCGGGCTACCTCGCAGCCGCCCGCCGCATCACCAAGGCGCACGGCGCCCTGCTCGTCCTGGACGAGGTCCAGACCGGCATGGGTCGGTGCGGCACCTGGTTCGCCTACCAGCAGCCGGAGATCGGCGGCGGCATAGTGCCCGACGTCGTCCTGGTCGCCAAGGGCCTCGGCGGCGGCTTCCCCGTGGGCGGCGTGATCGCCTACGGCGAGGCGGCGCACCTGCTGGGCCGCGGGCAGCACGGCAGCACGTTCGGCGGCAACCCCGTCGCGGCCGCGGCGGCGCTCGCGACGATCGGCGTGATCGAGCGCGACGGCCTGCTGGCGAACGTCCGCGAGGTCGGGGCGCTGCTGCGCCAGGAGATCGAGATGAGCGGCAGCCCGCTCGTCAAGGAGGTCCGCGGGCGGGGGCTGCTGCTCGCCGTCGTGCTGAACGAGCCGGTGGCGCCGCAGGTGGCCACCGTCGCTCTGGAGGCGGGACTCATCGTGAACGCCGTGGCGCCCGACGCGATCCGGCTCGCCCCGCCCCTGATCCTGACCCCGGAGCAGGCGAAGGACGCGGCCCGCTTCTTCGCGTCCCTCTCGCTGCGCGACGGCGCCGTCGAGACGAAGGAGGACCACGCATGACCCGCCACTTCCTGCGCGACGACGACCTGACGCCGGCCGAGCAGAAGGCCGTCCTGGAGCTCGGCCTCGCCCTGCGGGCCGACCGGTTCGCCAGGCGCCCGCTGGATGGCCCGCGCGCGGTCGCATTCATCACGGACAAGCCGACGCTGCGCACCCAGGTGTCGTTCGCGACCGGCATCGCGGAGCTCGGCGGGTTCCCGCTGCTGGTGGACGGCAACCTCGCCGGGATCGGCGTGCGCGAGTCCATCGCGGACACCACACGCGTGCTCGACCGGCAGGTCAGCGCCATCGTGTGGCGCACGTTCGGGCAGGAGCGCATCAACGAGATGGCGGCCGTCTCGCGGGTGCCGGTGATCAACGCGCTGACCGATCAGTTCCACCCGTGCCAGATCCTCGCGGACCTGCTCACTATTGCGCAGCACCGCGGGCTCGACTCCCTGCCGGGCACCACGTTCGCCTACGTGGGTGACGCCGCGAACAACATGGCCAGCTCGTACCTGCTGGGCGGCGCCACGGCGGGTCTGCACGTGCGGGTAGCGGGTCCCGAGGGATTCCTGCCCGACGACGCCGTGGTCGCCCGGGCGCGCGACATCGCCGCGACCACCGGCGGCTCGGTGACCGTGACGACGTCGGCCGAGGACGCCGTCGCCGGGGCCGACGTCGTGGCCACCGACACCTGGGTGTCGATGGGCGACGAGGCGCAGGCCGATGAGCGGGCCAAGCCGTTCTGGGACTACCAGCTGAACACGGAGCTGCTCGCGGGCGCCGCCCCGGACGTCCTGGTGCTGCACTGCCTGCCGGCCTACCGCGGCAAGGAGATCACCGCTGAGGTCATCGACGGCCCGCGGTCCGTGGTCTGGGACGAGGCCGAGAACCGCCTGCACGCGCAGAAGGCGCTGCTGGCCTGGCTGCTGGAGCAGAGCTGATGGTCACCAAGCAGAGCGCGACGACCGCGACGACGAAGGCCGCGCGGCACGCGCGGATCACGCAGATCGTGAGCCGGAACGCCATCCACTCGCAGGCGGAGCTCGCCGACGCCCTGGCGGCCGACGGCGTGAGCGTCACGCAGGGCACGCTCTCGCGGGACCTGATCGAGCTGCAGGCCGAGAAGGTGCGCGGTTCGGACGGCACGCTCGTCTACGCCGTGCCGGGCGAGGGCGGCGACCGCACCGCCCAGTCCGACGCCGGCGAGGAGTACCTGGCCGCACGGCTGACCCGGCTCGCCAAGGAGCTGCTGGTATCGGCCGAGTCGTCGGGCAACCTCGTGGTGCTCCGCACCCCGCCCGGCGCGGCGAACCTGCTGGCCTCGGCGATCGACCACTCGGTATTTCCCGGGATGCTCGGCACCATCGCGGGGGACGACACGATCCTCGTCATCGCCCGGGACGCCGACGGCGCCGGGCTGGCCGCACGCTTCCTCGCGCTCAGCGCCTGAAAACACACAAGAATTGCACCCGAAAACCTCCACCGGAAAGAGATCGTCAATCATGACTGAACGCGTCGTGCTCGCCTACTCGGGCGGCCTGGACACCTCCGTCGCCATCGGCTGGATCGCCGAGGCCACCGGGGCCGAGGTGGTCGCCGTGGCCGTCGACGTCGGCCAGGGTGGCGAGGACATGAACGTCATCCGCCAGCGCGCGCTCGACTGCGGCGCCGTCGAGGCATACATCGCCGACGCGCGCGACGAGTTCGCGGGCGAGTACTGCATGCCTGCGCTCCGGGCCAACGGCATGTACCTCGACCGCTACCCGCTGGTCTCCGCCATCTCGCGCCCCGTCATCGTCAAGCACCTGGTGCGCGCGGCCCGCCAGTTCGGCGCCTCCACCGTGGCGCACGGCTGCACCGGCAAGGGCAACGACCAGGTCCGGTTCGAGGTGGCCACCACCTCGCTCGCCCCCGACCTGAAGTCGATAGCGCCCGTGCGTGACCTCGCCCTGACCCGCGAGAAGGCCATCGACTACGCGGAGCGCAACAAGCTCCCGATCGCGACCACGAAGAACAACCCGTTCTCGATCGACCAGAACGTGTGGGGTCGCGCCGTGGAGACGGGCTTCCTCGAGGACATCTGGAACGAGCCCACCAAGGACGTCTACTCCTACACGGACGACCCGACGTTCCCGCCGGTGGCGGACGAGGTGATCATCACGTTCGAGCAGGGTGTCCCCGTGGCGATCGACGGCACCGCCGTCACGCCGCTGCAGGCCATCCAGGAGATGAACCGCCGCGCCGGCGCGCAGGGCATCGGCCGCATCGACATCGTCGAGGACCGCCTGGTGGGCATCAAGTCCCGCGAGATCTACGAGGCGCCCGGCGCGATCGCGCTGATCACCGCGCACCAGGAGCTGGAGAACGTCACCCTGGAGCGCGAGCAGGCGCGGTTCAAGCGCCAGGTCGAGCAGCGCTGGAGCGAGCTGGTCTACGACGGCATGTGGTTCTCGCCCCTGAAGAAGTCGCTGGACGTCTTCATCGACGACACCCAGAAGTACGTCTCCGGCGAGATCCGCATGGTGATGCACGGCGGCCGCGCGACGGTGACCGGGCGCCGCTCGGAGCAGTCGCTGTACGACTTCAACCTCGCCACCTACGACGAGGGCGACGCGTTCGACCAGTCCATGGCGCGTGGCTTCATCGAGATCTACGGCCTGACGGCCAAGCTCGCCGCGGCGCGCGACGAGAAGTTCGGCAACGGCGTGGACCTGGGGGTCGGGGCACTGTGACGGAACACGACGGCGCGGGCAACGACGTCGAGCAGGCCGGGTCCGGCACGCTCGGGGCTCGCACCGGCGAAAAGGTCGCTCTCTGGGGCGGTCGCTTCGCCGGTGGCCCCGCGCCGGAGCTCGCCGCGCTCTCGCAGTCGACGCACTTCGACTGGCGGCTGGCGCCCTACGACATCGCCGGCTCGAAGGCGCACGCCCGCGTCCTGGCGGGCGCGAGCCTGCTCACCGAGCCGGAGCTCGCCCGGATGATCGACGCGCTGGACATGCTGGAGCAGGACGTCGCCTCCGGCGCCTTCCTCCCGGTGCTCGACGACGAGGACGTGCACACCGCCCTCGAACGCGGCCTGCTGGAGCGTGCCGGGGAGGAGCTGGGCGGCAAGCTCCGCGCCGGCCGGTCCCGCAACGACCAGATCGCCACGCTGGTGCGGCTCTACCTGCGCGACCAGGCCCGCACCATCGCCGCGCAGCTCCTGGACCTCGTGGACGAGCTGATCACCCAGGCGGTCGCGGCGGGCGACGCCCCCATGCCTGGGCGCACGCACCTGCAGCACGCCCAGCCGGTGCTGCTGGCGCACCACCTGCTGGCGCACGCCTGGCCGATGCTGCGCGACGTCGACCGATTCCTCGACTGGGACGTGCGCGCCTCGAAGTCGCCCTACGGCTCCGGCGCGCTCGCGGGCTCGTCCCTCGGCCTGGACCCGGCGGCCGTGGCCGCGGACCTGGGCCTGGAGGGCGGCCCGGTCGAGAACTCGATCGACGGCACGGCGTCGCGTGACGTGGCGGCGGAGTTCGCGTTCGTCGCGGCGATGATCGCGGTGGACCTGTCGCGGATCGCGGAGGAGGTCATCCTCTGGAACACCAAGGAGTTCGGGTTCGTCCGGCTGGACGACGCGTACTCCACGGGCTCCTCGATCATGCCGCAGAAGAAGAACCCGGACATCGCCGAGCTTGCCCGCGGCAAGGCCGGCCGCGTGATCGGCGACCTCACCGGCCTGCTCACCACGCTCAAGGGCCTGCCGCTCGCGTACAACCGCGACCTGCAGGAGGACAAGGAGCCGGTGTTCGACCAGGTGGCGACGCTCACGACGGTGCTGCCCGCGTTCTCGGGCATGGTGCGCACCATGGTCTTCGACACCGCCCGGATGGCCGAGCTCGCCCCGCAGGGCTTCTCGCTGGCCACCGACATCGCCGAATGGCTCGTGAAGCAGGGTGTCCCGTTCCGGGTGGCGCACGAGGTAGCGGGCTCCTGCGTGCAGGAGTGCGAGGCGCGCGGCATCGAGCTCTGGGACCTGTCCGACGAGGACCTTGCCAAGATCTCGGAGCACCTCACACCCGAGGTGCGCGGCGTGCTGTCGGTTGAGGGCTCCCTGGCCTCGCGCGACGCCGTGGGCGGCACCGCCCCGGCCCGCGTCCGGGAGCAGATCGAGCTGGCAAAGGAACGCTCGACGGAATACCGGTTCTGGGCCCAGCCGTAGTCCTGATCGTGTAGCCAGCGATTGTGCCCGGAACCCACGTGGGTTCCGGGCACAATCACTGGGTACACCAATCTGTGAGGAGTGGGGATGACCGTCGCGCCCGGAGTTCTTGGTGGCCTGCTGGACCGGATCCGGTCCGCCGACGCGCGCCTAGTCTGCGTCGACGGACCTGCCGGTTCCGGCAAGACGACGCTCGCCGCCCAGCTCGGCGACGCCCTGGAGGCCCCGGTGGTCCACATGGACGACCTCTACGAGGGCTGGATCGCCGGTCCCGACGGCGGTGCCGCGAACCTGCGCCGCTGGGTCCTGGACCCGCTGGCCGCGGGGGAGCAGGTCCGGTACCGCCGGTACGACTGGGTCGACGGGGCGTGGGCGGAGTGGCATGACGTCCCGCCGTCGGCCCACCTCGTGGTGGAGGGCTGCGGCGCGGCCGCACGCCAGGTGGACGCTTTTGGCGCGTTCCGCATCTGGGTCGAGGCGGACGACGCCGAGCGGCTGCGCCGCGGCCTGGCGCGCGACGGTGCGGACGCGCGCGAGCACTGGCAACGCTGGATGGCGGACGAGGCGCAGCACTTCGCCAGGGAGCAGACCCGGGAGCGCGCCGACGTGCGGCTGGACGGCCTGGGTAACGTCATCGAGTGATCCCGACGCGTGACTGGTTCCTGCGCCCGGTCGTCGACGTCGCTCGCGACCTGCTCGGCGCCACCCTGACCCGGCGCACACCCGACGGTCCGGTGGCGCTGCGCCTCACCGAGGTAGAGGCGTACGACGGCTCGAACGACCCCGGCTCCCACGCCTTCCGCGGCCCGAACCGCCGGAACGCCACGATGTTCGGCGAGCCGGGGCACCTGTACGTTTACCGGCACCTTGGGCTGCACCACTGCGCCAACGTGGTCTGCGGGCCGGAGGGAACGGCGACGGGGATCCTGCTGCGGGCCGGTGAGATAACGGGTCCCGGGCCCGACGGCGTCAACCTCGCCCGGAGCCGACGCCTCGCCTCCGGCGTGGCGCGCACGGACCGGGACCTGGCCCGCGGCCCGGCCCGCCTCACGGTGGCACTCGGCCTGGACCTGTCCGACGACGGCGCCGACGTCACCGACCCCGAGGGCGCGGTGTCCCTGGAGGTGCGCACAACGCCGTCGGGCACGGTGCTGACCGGACCCCGCGTAGGCGTGAGCGGCGACGGCGGCCGCGCCGACCTGTATCCCTGGCGCTTCTGGCTCGCCGACGAGCCGACGGTCTCGCCCTACCGCGCGGCCCCGCCCCGCCGGTGACCTAGTACTCCTATGCCTAGGGCTGCTAGGGTTCAGATCCCTAGCAGTACTAGGCATAGGAGCGCAGGTGCACATCGACAAGGATCTGGTCGCGGCGTCGGCCACACCGCTCGTCCTCGGCATCCTGGCCGACGGCGAGTCGTACGGGTACGCGATCCTCAAACGCGTCAACGAGCTTTCCGGCGGGCGCATGCAGTGGACCGATGGAATGCTCTACCCCTTGCTCCACCGGCTCGAACGGCTCGGATACGTCCGTGCGACGTGGGGCACGTCCGACGTCGGACGGCGCCGCAAGCACTATGCGATCACCGCCGACGGCCGGGAGGCGCTCGCCGAGCGGCGACAGCAGTGGGTTGTTGTGTCGGAGGCGCTCAAGCAGGTGTGGGAGGACGTCCGGCCTGGTCCGGCTGTTATCGAGGGGTGGGCGTGATGAGCGAGCAGACAGCCGCAGGCGGGACCGGCCGCGCGGCCGAGCACACCGCGCTGGAGGAGCAGTTCGACCAGTGGCGGGGCTACGTCCAGCGACGGCGCGCGATCTCGGCGGCCGACGTCGACGAGATGGAGGACCACCTCCGCGGCCAGGTCAACGACCTGACCGCGAGCGGGCTCGACGACGACGAGGCGTTCCTCGTCGCGGTCAAGCGCATGGGCAACCTCGACGAGGTGTCGCGTGAGTTCGCCCGCGAGCACTCCGAACGGCTCTGGAAGCAGCTCGTGCTGGTCCCGGAGGAGCCCGGCGAGGGCGGACGCTGGCGTGAGCTAGGCGTCGTCCTGGCCCTCGCGATCACCGCCGGCATCTGGGTCAAGATCCTGCTCGACACCGCGGGGGACAACGAGCTGGTGCTCGTGCGCAACGGGGTCTTCGCCGTCCTGCCGTTCCTCGCGGGCTACTTCGTGTGGAAGCGCCGCGTCCCGTGGCGGATCGCGGCGACCCTGCTGGCCATCACCGCGGCGCTCGCGCTGGTGGTGAACCTCTACCCGTTCGAGTCGGGGCCCTTCGACGAACCCGGCATGACCATGTTCCTCGCCATCAGCCACACCCCGGTGGTGCTCTGGCTGCTCCTGGGGGTCGTGTACTCGGGCGGCGCATGGCGGTCGAGCGCACGGCGGATGGACTTCGTCCGGTTCACCGGCGAGCTACTGATCTACCTTGTGCTGATCATGCTCGGCGGCGGCCTGCTCATCGGCCTCACGTTCGGCTCGCTCGACCTGGTCGGCGTGGACTTCGAACCGTTCCTGGGCGACTGGCTCCTGCCGTTCGCGATACCGGGCGCGCTGCTGGTCGGTGCCTGGCTCGTCGAGGCCAAGAAGAACGTCGTCGAGAACATCGCGCCGGTGCTCACCCGCGTGTTCACGCCCTTGACGATCGTGATGCTGCTGGCCATCTTCGTCGCGCTGGTTGTCAACGGCCCGCTCACCTCGGTGGACCGGGACCTGCTGATCCTGATGGACGCGATCCTGGTGCTCGTCCTGTTCCTGCTCCTGTACTCCATCTCGGCCCGCGACCCGCTGGCCCCACCCGGAGTCTTCGACTGGATGCAGCTCGTGCTGCTCGGCGCGGCGCTAGCGGTCGACGCCGTGGCGTTGGTCGCGATGCTCACTCGCATCGCCGAGTTCGGGTTCACCGCGAACAAGGTCGCCGCGCTCGGCCTCAACCTTGTGCTTCTTGTGCACCTGGTCTGGGCTGCCTGGC
This sequence comes from Promicromonospora sp. Populi, assembly GCF_041081105.1. Taxonomy (NCBI): domain Bacteria; kingdom Bacillati; phylum Actinomycetota; class Actinomycetes; order Micrococcales; family Promicromonosporaceae; genus Promicromonospora; species Promicromonospora sp. Populi. The sequence goes on from NZ_CP163528.1 coordinate 460,751, forward strand.
TCGCCACCGGCTTTGTGCGCGGCCAGCGCTCGTTCGGCGCGATCGAGCGCTGGCAGACCCAGTACCTGCCGGTCTACGCCGCGTGGGCGGCGATAGTCGTGGTCGCGTTCGGCCCGATCTTCGGCTTCGTGTAGACGAGCCGCCCGTCGGGGCCGACGCCGCATCCCTGTCGGGGAACGGCTACGTCAGCGGGGTGTGTTGCGCAGCGTAGACATCGTCTACTCAGCGCAACACACCCCGCTCGCGTGATCTCTCCCCGGACCCGCCTTTTGCCCCGGGCCGGCACTCAGCGTGCTTCGGGGTACGTCTCCTTCAGCACACGCGCCAGATGGCGCACGATCTCCCGCGGGCCCGACTTCGCGGTGCGTTGTTCGACGTCGCTGTTGTAGTTCGTGTTGGTGTTCACGCCGTAGGTGAGCACCCGGCCGTCTGCGGTCCGGATGTTCTCGATGCCCGCCACCTCGATGCCGTGCCGCCGCGTGAACTCGAGATACTGGGCGACCACCGGGTCGTCGTAGCCCTCGCGCTCCGAGAACAGCAGAGCTGGAACCCGCCGCGTTCGGTGTCACCGCGCACGGCGTAGACCATCTCGCCGCCGACGATCTCCACGCCGGCGGCACGCAGCGCGGTGAGCTGCTCCACCTTGCTCATCTCTATCTCGAGCACGCGGCGGCCGTTGACCGTGCGGCGGCCGTAGGCCTCCAGCCACGACAGCACGGCGCGCGAGTAGTCCTTGGACAGGCCGTGGTCGCGGGTATGGCTGCTCGCTGAGATGCGGGACCAGAAGATCCCCTCGGGAGGCGCCTCGTCGAGATCGAGGACACCGTCCGTCAGCACCCACTCCACGTAGCTCAGGCCCTCGGCCTCCCTATGGGACGCATCGATCCTCGCACGCAAACAGCGGCGGCCGAGTGTGCCGTCCGGCACTTGATCGGCCGCCGCTGTCCCTGGCTCGCCAGGCGTGCGATGCGTTCCGGGGACTACCGGCCGTCGGCCCCGGCCGTCCGGGCGGGCTCAGCCTGTTCGGACGGTCCAGCAGGCCCACCCGGCTCGTTCGGCTCCGCCTCGTCGGCGGCCTGCTCCGGTGCCGCGTCGACCTGCGCGAGCGACCGCCGCGCCCCGGGGACGGCGAGGATCGCGGCCAGCACGCCGACCAGCAGCACGCCGGCCAGGATCAGGAGGGACTCCACGGAGAACCGGTCGGCCAGCGGGCCGAACACGACCATGGACAGCGGCATGGCCACCGACATGACGATCCCGACGAAGCCGAACACCCGGCCCTGCATCTCGGGCTCGACCCGCTCCTGGATGATCGTGAACGCCGGCGTGTTCAGGGTGGCGAAGGTGATGCCGATCAGCAGCCCGAGCGCGAAGAACACCCACATGTTCGTCGACAGGCCCAGGCCGGCGACGAGCACACCCGTGGTGATGACCGAGCCCACCATGAGCCGCACCCGGCGCTTGATCTTGGGCCCGACGGTGGCCATGACGATGCCGCCCAGCAGCATCCCGGCTCCCCAGAAGAGCTCGTTGGCGGTCAGCTTCCACACCTCCTCGCCGAACGTGCGGGTGACCATGAGCGGGGTGAGGAAGCTCGGCGCCCCGACGAGGAACATCACCAGCGCGAACAGCGAGACCAGCCACTTGATGGGGCCGTTGGAGCCGATGTACCGCACGCCTGCCGCGAGGTCGCCGAAGTAGCTGACGGGCTCGGTCGACCGCACGAGCCGCGGCACCGCGACCAGCGCGAGCATCCCCACACCGAGCAGAGCGGTCACCACGTCCACGAAGAACACGGTGACTATGTCGAAGGACGCGTAGATGACGGCGGCCAGGGCCGGGGCGAGCAGCATCATTGCCGACTGGATGGTCTGGAACATCCCGTTGACCCGCATCAGCTGATCCGCGGGTGCGATCTGCGGGATCATCGCGCTCACAGCAGGCGTCTGGATGCCCGCGAAGACGGACCGCACGGCGAGTGCGGCGTAGATGACCCAGAGCGAGTCGACACCGCTGAGCATGAGCAGCGCCAGGCCGAGCGTGGCCAGGGCGATGACGGTGTCCGAGCCCATGATCAGGAACTTGCGGTGGTGCCGGTCGGCCCACACCCCGCCGAAGATCGACACGAACGCCTGCGGCAGCATGCCGAACACGATGCTCAGCATCAGCACCGAGCCGGACCGTGTCTCGATCGTCAGGTGCCACATGACCGCGTACATCACCACCATGGACCCGAACAGGGAGATCGTCTGGCCGGCCAGGAACAGCCCGACGTTGCGCTTCCAGTGGGCTGTGTCGACGTCGCTCATGACTCGATCCTCCCCGACGAGGCGGCGGTACGCAGAGCCTTTTTGGTATCCATGCAACGTTCGACGACGACGCGCCCCGGAACTCATCTGTGGATATCCGCGCGAGCCCACCACCGCCGTCGGGCAGACTATGACCCGGGGGAACTCACTACGAAGACCCCCACCCCAAACTCACTAAGGAGCAACAACGGTGACCCACATCCTCGACGAGCTGCAATGGCGGGGCCTGGTGGCACAGTCCACCGACGAGGCCGCGCTGCGTTCTGCACTGTCGGAGGGCACCGTGAGCTATTACGTGGGCTTTGACCCCACCGCGCCGTCGCTGCACATCGGCAACCTGGTGCAGGTCCTCACCGCCCGGCGACTGCAGGAGGCCGGCCACCGGGCGCACCTCCTGGTCGGTGGCGCGACGGGCCTCATCGGCGACCCCCGCGACTCGGGGGAGCGCACGCTCAACTCGCCCGAGCTCGTCGCGGGCTGGGTGGAGCGCATCCGCGCCCAGATCGAGCCGCACCTGTCGTTCGACGGCGACAACCCCGCGCGCATGGTGAACAACCTGGACTGGACCGCCCCGATGACGGCGATCGAGTTCCTGCGCGACATCGGCAAGCACTTCCGCCTCGGCACCATGCTGTCCAAGGACATCGTGGCGCGGCGGCTCGCCTCCGACGAGGGCATCAGCTTCACCGAGTTCAGCTACCAGGTGCTGCAGGGCATGGACTACCGCGAGCTGTACCGGCTGCACGGTGTCACCCTGCAGCTCGGCGGTAACGACCAGTGGGGCAACCTGCTGGCCGGCGTCGAGCTGATCCGCAAGGCCGAGGGCGTGCAGGCCCACGCCCTCACTACACCGCTGATCACCAAGGCGGACGGCACCAAGTTCGGCAAGTCCGAGGGCGGTTCCATCTGGCTCGACCCGGAGATGACCAGTCCGTACGCCTTCTACCAGTTCTGGCTCAACCAGGCCGACGCCGACGTCGTGAACTACCTCAAGGTGTTCACGTTCCGCTCGCGCGACGAGATCGCGGAGCTCGAACGCGAGGTCGCCGAACGGCCCTTCGCACGTGAAGCCCAGAAGGCGCTCGCGGGCGACGTCACGACCCTCGTCCACGGCGCCGCCGCGACGGAGGCCGTGATCGAGGCCAGCCAGGCGCTCTTCGGCCGGGGCGAGCTTGTCGGCCTGGACGAGAGGACCCTGGCGGGTGCCGTCGGTGAGCTGCCGCGGGTCACGGCCAAGGCCGGGGACCTGATCGTCGACCTGTTCGCCGGCTCGGGGATCGTCGCGTCCAAGGGCGAGGCACGCCGCGCGCTCAAGGAAGGCGGCGCCTACGTGAACAACGTCAAGGTCACGGCCGAGGACCAGGCTCTGACGACCGAGGACCTGCTGCACGGCAGGTTCGCGGTGCTGCGCCGCGGCAAGAAGACGCTGGCGGTCGCGGCGGCGGAGTAGCTCCAGCCGCAAGGTGGTACGAGGGCGGGTCGGGCTCCTGGATGGAGCCCGACCCGCCCTTGCGTCGCCTTCTGAGCCCTTTGTGCGAGATCTTGCCCGAATCCGGGCAAAAAGTTGCTCCTCGCGCCGCACATGAGTCAGTCTCTCCGGCATGACGACGCCAGCCGACCTCGTCGCCCACGTAGCGGCGACCACCGGGCTCACACCCGCCGAGGCGGCGCGCGTCATCGGTGACGTCGTGGCATACCTCGACACTCCGGTGGAGGAGGTCGTGCGACGTCGGCACGCCGAGCTGAAGACCCACGGGGCGAAGAACCCGGAGATCTTCGCGCGTATCGCCGCCGAGCTGGAGCACCGGGTCGTCGCCGCGCCGCGGCTCAGCGAGCGGCAGCTGCGCCGCATGATCTACGGCTGAGCCAGCGCCGGCGTCCGAACGCAGCAACATCTCGAAGAAACTCTCGAAGGAGCGACACCATGTGCGGAATCGTCGGTTACGTCGGCGGCCAGAACGCCGCCCCCTTGCTCGTGGAGGCGCTGGGCCGGCTGGAGCACCGGGGGTACGACTCGGCAGGTGTCGCCGTCGTCGGCTCCCGGATGCGGGTGACCAAGCGGGCCGGACGGGTGCGTGACCTCGCGGAGGTCCTGCCCAAGCGGATGACCGGTCACGTCGGCATCGGCCACACTCGGTGGGCCACGCACGGCCCCGCTACCGACGCGAATGCCCACCCGCACACCGACACGAGCGGCGACGTAGCGGTGGTGCACAACGGCATAGTCGACAACGCCGCAGCGCTGCGCGCGCGCCTCGCCGACCAGGGCGTCCCGCTCGTCAGCGACACCGACACCGAGGTGTTCGCCCATCTCATCGCCCTGTCCGACGCCGACACGCTGGAGGGCAAGGTCGTCGACGCCCTGGACGCCGTGGAGGGCACCTACGGGCTGGCCGTGGTCCACGCCGACTTTCCGGACCGGATGGTCGTCGCCCGCAACGGCAGCCCGCTGCTGGTAGGTGTGGGGGACAAGGAGATGTTCGTCGCCTCCGACCTGGCGGCCCTCGTACGCCACACCACCACCGTCGCGCACCTGGCCGATGGCGAGCTGGCAACCGTCACGGCCTCGGGCTTCACGACGTTCCGCCGCGACCTGACGCGCACCCAGACCACCGCCCGCGAGGTCGACGTCGACCCCAGTGCCTACGAGCACGGCCCGATCAACGGCCGGCCGCGCATGTACACCGAGATGCTCGAACAGCCGGCCAGTGTGGAGCGCGCACTGCGTGGGCGGCTGGACGAACGCTTCGCCACGGCGCACCTGGGCGGGCTCGAGATGGACGCCCGCGAGCTGCGGGCCGTCCGCCGGGTCAAGATCCTCGGCTGCGGGTCCGCGTACTACGTGGGACAGATGGGCGCATCGCTCATCGAGGAGCTCGCCCGCATCCCCGCCGACGCCGAGGCCGCCAGCGAATTCCGCTACCGCGGGCCGGTCATCGAGCCGGACACCCTGTACGTGGCGGTGAGCCAGTCCGGCGAGACCATCGACACGCTCCTGGCGGTGGAGGAGATCCGGCGCAAGGGTGGCCGCGTCATCGGACTGGTCAACGTCGTCGGCTCCGCGATCGCCCGGGCCTGCGAGGGGGGCATCTACCTGCACGCGGGACCCGAGATCGCTGTCGCCTCCACCAAGGCGCTCACCACCATGTTCGTGGGCTTCGCGCTCCTCGCCCTCCAGCTCGGTCGGGTGCGCGACCTCTCCGTGGCCGACGGGCGCCGGCTCGTGGCCGGTCTGCAGGCCCTGCCCGCACAGATCGAGCAGGTGCTCGACGGCGAGGAGCGGATCGCGCAGGCCGCCAAGGCGCTCGCGGCAGCTGAGAGCCTGTTCTTCGTGGGCAGGGTCCGGGGATTCCCGGTAGCGCGTGAGGGCGCGCAGAAGTTCAAGGAGATCAGCTACCGGCACGCCGAGGCCTACCAGATGTCCGAGCTGAAGCACGGGCCGCTGGCCCTCATCTCACCTGAGGTACCCACCGTGGCGATCGTGCCCGACGACGAGCTGACCGACCGCAACGTGGCCGCTCTCCACGAGATCAACGCCCGTGGCGGACCGCTCGTGGTCGTGACGCACGCCGGTGTCGACCTGGGGGAGCTGCGGGTGGAGCGGATCGACGTCCCCCGCAGCGAGCGGGAGCTTGACCCACTGCTCCTCACGGTGCCGCTGCAGCTGCTGGCCTACCACGCGGCTCTCGCGCTAGGACACGACGTCGACAAGCCGCGGAACCTGGCGAAGTCGGTCACCGTGGAGTGATGCCGGAGCTGGCGGGGGCGACCTGGGCAACCTGCGCGCGACCCCGTGTCTGAGCGCCCGCGGGCCGGTTCACAGCCGGATTTTGCGTGTGCGCCAGTGGCTGTGTACTGTTCCCGTTGTTCGCCCGGCAGGGAGATACGGACAGGGAGCGCGAAAGCGTGACTGGCCGGTCCCGGGGCGGAAACCAACTCAGATCTGACAGTGGCCTCGTGCGCTCCAGAACTGGGGAGGGCTTGCCGGACAGGCACCCCGTTGAAGGATCCTGACCAGGGTTCTTGCACCGGGGAGCGTGGTAGGGTAAGTTACAGAGGTTGCCTCCGAGCGAAGATCATGCGGTTCACACCGCGATCGACGGGGAGGCGTCCCTACCTCTGCAGATCGTCGGAGTTCATTCTCCTGACGGTGGCGAAAATGGGAACCAGAATTCACTCGGATTACCGAAGAATTCTCCCGGCCGACTGGCTGGCGAGGATTTGGAAAAGTCCGAATGGCCCTGGTAAGTTTGCGGAGCTGCCCCGGGCAGAGAAGCGATCGAATGGTTGCGACTCTGGCGGTGTGCGTCGGTTGTTTGAGAACTCAACAGTGTGCTTGATAGTCAATGCCAATGTTTTATGCCCTGTGTGGGTGTGGCTTTGCTGACTTTTCGGTTGGTGGAGTGACGCTTGTAGGGGTTTTGTTTGGTTGGACTGAATCTAGCCAGGTTTAGTCTGGTCGGTATCATTGTTCATGCCTCGTCTTTGGGTGGGGTGTGGATGTTTCTCTTTTACGGAGAGTTTGATCCTGGCTCAGGACGAACGCTGGTGGCGTGCTTAACACATGCAAGTCGAACGGTGAAGCTCAGCTTGCTGGGTGGATCAGTGGCGAACGGGTGAGTAACACGTGAGCAACCTGCCCCCTACTTCGGGATAAGCCTTGGAAACGAGGTCTAATACCGGATATGAACACTTGCCGCATGGTGGGTGTTGGAAAGTTTTTCGGTGGGGGATGGGCTCGCGGCCTATCAGCTTGTTGGTGGGGTAATGGCCTACCAAGGCGTCGACGGGTAGCCGGCCTGAGAGGGCGACCGGCCACACTGGGACTGAGACACGGCCCAGACTCCTACGGGAGGCAGCAGTGGGGAATATTGCACAATGGGCGAAAGCCTGATGCAGCGACGCCACGTGAGGGATGACGGCCTTCGGGTTGTAAACCTCTTTCAGCAGGGAAGAAGCGAGAGTGACGGTACCTGCAGAAGAAGCGCCGGCTAACTACGTGCCAGCAGCCGCGGTAATACGTAGGGCGCAAGCGTTGTCCGGAATTATTGGGCGTAAAGAGCTCGTAGGCGGTCTGTCGCGTCTGGTGTGAAATCCCATGGCTCAACTGTGGGCTTGCATCGGGTACGGGCAGACTAGAGTGCTGTAGGGGAGACTGGAATTCCTGGTGTAGCGGTGGAATGCGCAGATATCAGGAGGAACACCGATGGCGAAGGCAGGTCTCTGGGCAGTTACTGACGCTGAGGAGCGAAAGCATGGGGAGCGAACAGGATTAGATACCCTGGTAGTCCATGCCGTAAACGTTGGGCACTAGGTGTGGGGCGGGTTCCACTCGTTCTGTGCCGTAGCTAACGCATTAAGTGCCCCGCCTGGGGAGTACGGCCGCAAGGCTAAAACTCAAAGGAATTGACGGGGGCCCGCACAAGCGGCGGAGCATGCGGATTAATTCGATGCAACGCGAAGAACCTTACCAAGGCTTGACATGTACGAGAACGCGTCAGAGATGACGAACTCTTTGGACACTCGTACACAGGTGGTGCATGGTTGTCGTCAGCTCGTGTCGTGAGATGTTGGGTTAAGTCCCGCAACGAGCGCAACCCTTATCCTATGTTGCCAGCGGGTTATGCCGGGGACTCATGGGAGACTGCCGGGGTCAACTCGGAGGAAGGTGGGGATGACGTCAAATCATCATGCCCCTTATGTCTTGGGCTTCACGCATGCTACAATGGCCGGTACAGAGGGCTGCGATACCGTGAGGTGGAGCGAATCCCAAAAAGCCGGTCTCAGTTCGGATCGGGGTCTGCAACTCGACCCCGTGAAGTCGGAGTCGCTAGTAATCGCAGATCAGCAACGCTGCGGTGAATACGTTCCCGGGCCTTGTACACACCGCCCGTCAAGTCACGAAAGTTGGTAACACCCGAAGCTCACGGCCCAACCCGCAAGGGAGGGAGTGGTCGAAGGTGGGACTGGCGATTGGGACTAAGTCGTAACAAGGTAGCCGTACCGGAAGGTGCGGCTGGATCACCTCCTTTCTAAGGAGCTCATCTCCATCAGGCCCCCGGACACCGGGGGACGCCAACCGCTGCCAGGTCTTCGGACTGACAGGTCTTCGGATCTGGGTGGCATGGTGCTGGTGGCAGAGGCCAGGCCCAGGCCGTACGCGTCTGGGGTGGTTGCTCATGGGTGGAACATTGACGAAGAGTCCCTGTCCGGGGTGCTCGACGCTAGTACGCCCCTTGTGGGTTGGAACGCGCAGGGTCGCCGGGTAGGGCTTGCCAAGCACACTGTTGGGTCCTGAGACAACCGGCCCGCTTCCCTGACTGTCCCTCGTGGATGGTGTGGGGGGTGTGTGGGTGTTTCTGGATTGAGGTACGGGTCACTGGGTCGTACGCAGATCAGCCGGCTTGCCGGTGTTGGTGTGTGCGGGTTGCTTGGTGGGTTCGTCCGTTGCTTGAGAACTGCATAGTGGACGCGAGCATCTTTGATTTTTTCCAAGACTGCGACCGTGATGTGTGACCATGGATCTCCCAGGTTTCCTGGGTGGGTTTGTGGTTGTTGTCATGGTTTGTTTCTTGGTTTCTGTGATTGTTGGTTTGTTGAAGTTTTTTAGGGCACATTGGTGGATGCCTTGGCACTAGGAGCCGAAGAAGGACGTTGTAGCCTGCGATAATCCTCGGGGAGTTGGCAGACGAGCTGTGATCCGAGGGTCTCCGAATGGGGGAACCCAGCCGAAGTCATGTTCGGTTACCCGCGCCTGAATGTATAGGGTGTGTGGAGGGAACGTCGGGAAGTGAAACATCTCAGTACCGACAGGAAGAGATATTCCGTGAGTAGTGGCGAGCGAAAGCGGATGAGGCCAAACCGTATGCGTGTCAAGCTGTCAGGCGTTGCGTGTGCGGGGTTGTGGGACCTTCTGGGAGAATCTGACAGTTCTTCAGCCAGTAAGAAAGTCGTGTCATAGTCGAACCGGGTTGAATACCGGACCGTAGTGGGTGGGAGTCCCGTAGACGAAATGGTGCGGCCTGGTGGAGGGGATCCCAAGTAGCACGGGGCCCGTGAAATCTCGTGTGAATCTGGCAAGACCACTTGCTAAGCCTAAATACTACCTAGTGACCGATAGCGGACAAGTACCGTGAGGGAAAGGTGAAAAGTACCCCGGGAGGGGAGTGAAATAGTACCTGAAACCGTGTGCCTACAATCCGTCGGAGCCTTCTTAGCAGGGGTGACGGCGTGCCTTTTGAAGAATGAGCCTGCGAGTTAGTGCTCGGTGGCGAGGTTAACCCGTGTGGGGTATCCGTAGCGAAAGCGAGTCCGAATAGGGCGTCCATAGTCGCCGGGTCTAGACCCGAAGCGAAGTGATCTAGCCATGGGCAGGTTGAAGCGCCGGTAAGACGGCGTGGAGGACCGAACCCACCAGGGTTGAAAACCTGGGGGATGACCTGTGGTTAGGGGTGAAAGGCCAATCAAACTTCGTGATAGCTGGTTCTCCCCGAAATGCATTTAGGTGCAGCGTCGCGTGTTTCTTGCCGGAGGTAGAGCTACTGGATGGCTAATGGGCCTCACCAGGTTACTGACGTCAGCCAAACTCCGAATGCCGGTAAGTGCAAGCGCGGCAGTGAGACTGCGGGGGATAAGCTCCGTGGTCGAGAGGGAAACAGCCCAGATCACCGGCTAAGGCCCCTAAGCGTGTGCTCAGTGGGAAAGGATGTGGAGTTGCACAGACAACCAGGAGGTTGGCTTAGAAGCAGCCACCCTTGAAAGAGTGCGTAATAGCTCACTGGTCAAGTGATTCCGCGCCGACAATGTAGCGGGGCTCAAGCACACCGCCGAAGCCGTGGCACTCATACGTTAGCCCAGCATGCATCCTTGTGGTGTGTGTTCAGGTGTGTGGGTGGGTAGGGGAGCGTCGTGTGGGCAGTGAAGTCGCAGGGTGACCTAGCGGTGGAGCCTACACGAGTGAGAATGCAGGCATGAGTAGCGAATGACGGGTGTGAATCCCGTCCGCCGAATGACCAAGGGTTCCAGGGCCAGGTTCATCCGCCCTGGGTAAGTCGGGACCTAAGGCGAGGCCGACAGGCGTAGTCGATGGACAAGGAGTTGATATTCTCCTACCGGCGAAGTACCGCCCATACCGAGCCCGGTGATACTAACCACCCCAACCTCACACCGTCACCTTCGGGTGACATCGTGAGTAAGGCGTGGGACCTGATCCGGTAGTAGGTAAGCGTGTTAACAGGGGTGACGCAGGAAGGTAGCCAGGCGTGGCGATGGTTGTCCATGTCCAAGGTCGTAGCCCGTTCCATAGGTAAATCCGTGGAACACATAGGGTGAGAGCTGATAGAGACCACTTTGGTGGGAATCTGGTGATCCTATGCTGCCTAGAAAAGCCTCGACGCGAGGGACTAGCCGCCCGTACCCTAAACCGACTCAGGTGGTCAGGTAGAGAATACTAAGGCGATCGAGTGAATCGTGGTTAAGGAACTCGGCAAAATGCCCCCGTAACTTCGGGAGAAGGGGGGCCTGAACTGTTAACCCACTTGCTGGGGGACGCGGGGAGGGCCGCAGAGACCAGGGAGAAGCGACTGTTTACTAAAAACACAGGTCCGTGCGAAGTCGCAAGACGATGTATACGGACTGACGCCTGCCCGGTGCTGGAAGGTTAAGAGGACGAGTCAGCCCTTGGGCGAAGCTCAGAATTTAAGCCCCAGTAAACGGCGGTGGTAACTATAACCATCCTAAGGTAGCGAAATTCCTTGTCGGGTAAGTTCCGACCTGCACGAATGGCGTAACGACTTCTCCGCTGTCTCAACCGCGAACTCGGCGAAATTGCACTACGAGTAAAGATGCTCGTTACGCGCAGCAGGACGGAAAGACCCCGGGACCTTTACTATAGCTTGGTATTGGTGTTCGGTGCGGTTTGTGTAGGATAGGTGGGAGACTGTGAAGTCCGGGCGCCAGCTCGGGTGGAGTCATTGTTGAAATACCACTCTGATCGCTTCGGATGTCTAACCTCGGACCATGATCTGGTTCAGGGACAGTGCCTGGTGGGTAGTTTAACTGGGGCGGTTGCCTCCTAAAATGTAACGGAGGCGCTCAAAGGTTCCCTCAGCCTGGTTGGTAATCAGGTATCGAGTGCAAGTGCACAAGGGAGCTTGACTGTGAGACCGACAGGTCGAGCAGGGACGAAAGTCGGAACTAGTGATCCGGCGGTGGCTTGTGGAAGCGCCGTCGCTCAACGGATAAAAGGTACCCCGGGGATAACAGGCTGATCTTGCCCAAGAGTCCATATCGACGGCATGGTTTGGCACCTCGATGTCGGCTCGTCGCATCCTGGGGCTGGAGTAGGTCCCAAGGGTTGGGCTGTTCGCCCATTAAAGCGGTACGCGAGCTGGGTTTAGAACGTCGTGAGACAGTTCGGTCCCTATCCGCTGCGCGCGCAGGAAACTTGAGAAGGGCTGTCCCTAGTACGAGAGGACCGGGACGGACGAACCTCTGGTGTGCCAGTTGTTCCGCCAGGAGCATGGCTGGTTGGCTACGTTCGGAAGGGATAACCGCTGAAAGCATCTAAGCGGGAAGCCTGCTTCGAGATGAGGTTTCCATACACCCTTGTGGTGTGAGAGGCACCCAGCAGACCACTGGGTTGATAGGCCGGATGTGGAAGCAGGGACTAAAGACCTGTGGAGCTGACCGGTACTAACTGCCAACAACTTCAACACCACCCAACACGGGTAATAATCATCAAATGTTTTGCGACGCGTCCACTATGCGGTTCCCGAGTCACGGGCACCACCCCCACCCCGCCACAACCCCCTTCTCGAAGGGGCGCCTGGTGAGGGCAAAAAGGGGTTGCCTTGTTCTCGATAGCGTTACGGTGGTCTTAGCGTAGGGGAAACGCCCGGTCCCATTCCGAACCCGGAAGCTTAGCCCTACAGCGCCGATGGTACTGCCTTGGAGACGGGGTGGGAGAGTAGGACGCCGCCGGACAACCATTCCCGTAAGGGGGTGGGAGGCTCTTCTCTTGCGATCGTGTGATCGCTCGAGAAGAGACTCCCACCCCCTTACGGCATTTCTACCCTGAGTCGGTCCCCTCGCCGGCCGCTTCGGGTGCCCCGTGCTTCCGCCTTGTGGAATGCTGCTTCCGTCGGTCGGTAGGTCCGGCGTTCCGACGGGGAGGGTGACGTGGCAGAGCCTGGCGTGCAATCGGTCGAGCGTGCGCTCGACCTGCTCGAGATTCTGGCCGACGTCGGCGGTGATGCCGGCCTGAGTGAGCTCTCGGAACAGTCCGGGCTGCCGCTGCCGACCATTCACCGGCTGATGCGCACTCTTGTCGCCCGCGGCTACGCGAGGCGCCTTCCCTCGCGACGTTACGCGTTGGGTGCGCGGATGATCCGCCTGGGTGAGGCGGCCGGCCGCCACCTCGGGGCCGGCGCCGCCGGCACCTGACACGGCTCGCGCGCGAGCTGGGCGAGACGGCGAACCTTGCCATGCTCGACGGAGAGATGGCGGTGTACGTGGCGCAGGCGTCGTCGTCGCACTCCATGCGGATGTTTACCGAGGTGGGGCGGCGCGTGCACCTGCACAGCACGGGTGTGGGCAAGGCGCTCCTGGGAGAGCTTCCCGACGCGGCGGTGCGTGACATCGTGACGCGCGCGGGCCTCGCGCCCGCAACCGATAGGACCCTCACCGACGTCGACGCCCTGCTGGCAGCCCTGAGCGAGATTCGCGAGCGCGGCTATGCCGTGGACGACGGCGAGCAGGAGATCGGGGTGCGGTGCTTCGCCGTCGCAGTGCCGGGGGCTCCCGTGCCGACCGCCTTGTCCGTCTCGGGTCCGGCCGCGCGGGTCTCGTTCGAGTTCGGTGACCGAGCCGTGCCGGTGCTCCACGAGGTGGCCCGCGCGGTCGCGGCGGAGCTGTCCGGGACCTGAGGGCCGCGTTGACCCGGCGACGTCGGGCACATAGTGTTTCCACTAGGAAGTATTTGGTTTCCGTATCGTGGAATATGAGCGAACGGGATCTAGACCAGCTCAACCGAGGGAAGACACGTGGACACTCCAGACGGCCTCACTATCAACGGTGACATCGCGGCGCGCGCGGAGGAGGTGCTCACCCCGCAGGCGCTAGAGCTGATCGTCGCTCTCCACCGGGCTCTGGACGACCGCCGGCTCGAGCTCCTCGACGCGCGACGGCGCAGGGTCGCGGACCTCGCGGTGGGCGGCACGCTCGACTTCCTGCCCGAGACCAAGCACATCCGCGACGACCCGACCTGGCGTGTCGCCCCGCCGGCGCCCGGCATCGTGGACCGGCGCTGCGAGATCACCGGCCCCACGGACCGGAAGATGACGATCAACGCCCTGAACTCGGGCGCGAAGGCGTGGCTCGCGGACCACGAGGACGCGAACACCCCGCAGTGGAGCGCCGTCGTCGGCGGGCAGATCAACCTGCTCGACGCGATCAACCGCACCATCGACTTCACGGGTGAGAACGGTAAGCAGTACGCCCTGAAGCCGGACGAGGAGCTGGCGACGATCATCGTGCGCCCCCGCGGCTGGCACCTGCCGGAGAAGCACATCCTGGTGGACGGCCGCGCGGTGTCGGGCAGCCTGGTGGACTTTGCGCTCTACCTGGCCACCGCCGGTCTGCGGCAGATCGAGAAGGGGCAGGGGCCTTACTTCTACCTGCCCAAGATGGAGTCGCACCTCGAGGCGCGGCTCTGGAACGACGCGTTCGTGCTGGCCCAGGACCTGCTCGGGATCCCGCAGGGCACCATCCGCGCCACCGTCCTGATCGAGACCTACCCCGCGGCGTTCGAGATGGAGGAGATCCTCTACGAGCTGCGGGACCACAGCTCAGGCCTGAACGCCGGCCGCTGGGACTTCATGTTCTCGGTGATCAAGTCGTTCCGGACGCGCGGCACCGAGTTCATGCTGCCCGACCGCAACGCCGTCACCATGACCGTGCCATTCATGCGCGCCTACACCGAGCTGCTGGTCAAGACCTGCCACACCCGCGGCGCGCACGCGATCGGCGGCATGGCCGCGTTCATCCCGAGCCGGGACGAGGCGGTCAACGAGGCGGCGTTCACCAAGGTGCGGGACGACAAGACCCGCGAGGCGAACGACGGGTTCGACGGGTCCTGGGTGGCGCACCCCGGGATGGTCGAGCTCTGCAAGGAGGTCTTCACGTCGGTGCTGGGTGACAAGCCGAACCAGATCGACCGTACCCGTTCGGAGGTGCAGGTCACCGCGGCGCAGCTGCTCGACGTCGCCGCCACGCCCGGGGACGTGACCGAGGCCGGGCTGCGGAACAACATCTCGGTGGGCATCCAGTACCTCAAGGCGTGGCTGGGCGGGCTCGGCGCCGTCGCGATCTTCAACCTCATGGAGGACGCCGCGACCGCTGAGATCTCCCGGTCCCAGGTGTGGCAGTGGCTGCACAACGACGTGACGCTCGCCGACACCGGCCGCCAGGTCACGCGCGAGCTGATCGACCAGATCGTCGAGGAGGAGATCGCCAAGCTGCCCGGCGAAGCGGCAGACTACGCGGAGGCGAAGCAGACGTTCCTCGAGGTGGCGGTGGCCGACGAATACGCGGACTTCCTGACGCTGCCCGCGTACGAACGTATGCCCTGACCTGTGTCGTTGAGTGCTGGATGTTCGCCCCAGGGACGTCCCCGGAGGGCGAACATCCAGCACTCAAGGTGAGACTGGACGCAACGAGGAGGTTGCCTCATGGCCGCTAGCGTCCGGACGCCGCTGAACAGCGTGATCAGTGAGCTTGTCGACCTGCTCGGGGGTGAGCAGGTGATCACGGACTGGCAGCGGCGTCGTACCTATGAGTGCGACGGGCTTTCGGTCTATCGGGTGGTTCCGGGCGTGGTGGTCCTGGCCCGCGGGCCGGACGACGTCGCGGCGGTCGTGCGAGCCTGTGCGCGGCACACCGTGCCGTTCGTCGCGCGCGGGTCGGGCACCGGGCTGTCGGGCGGGGCGCTGCCGCATGCCGAGGGGGTGCTCGTGGTCATGTCGCAGATGCGGGCGATCCGGGAGGTGGACGTCGCGGACCAGCGCGCCGTCGTCGACCCAGGGGTGATCAACCTGCAGCTCACCGCCGCTACCAGCCCGGACGGGTACTACTTCGCGCCCGACCCGTCGAGCCAGTCGGTGTGCTCGATCGGCGGGAACGTCGCCGAGAACTCGGGCGGCGCGCACTGCCTCAAGTACGGGTTCACCACCAACCACGTCACTGGTCTCGACCTGGTGACACCGAGCGGTGAACAGGTCGAGATCGGCGGCAAGGCGCCGGACGCGCCCGGGTACGACCTGCTCGGCGCGCTGGTCGGCAGCGAGGGCACGCTCGGCATCGTCACCGCGGCCACGGTGCGCCTCACGCGCCTTCCGCAGGAGGTCCGGACGCTTCTGGCCGCCTTTCATTCCATGGACGACGCCGGGGCGGCCACCTCCGCGATCATCACCGCCGGGGTGATCCCCGCCGCCATCGAGATGATGGACGCCCTGGCGATCGAGGCCGCGGAGGCGGCCGTGCACTGCAACTACCCGGCCGGTGCCGGCGCGGTGCTCGTGGTCGAGCTGGACGGTCCGTCGCCCGACGTCGCGGGGGAGTTCGACGACGTGGTGCGGCTGTGCGAGGCCGCAGGAGCGTTCGAGGTGCGGGTGGCGGCCGACGACGAAGAGCGCGCCCTGATCTGGAAGGGCCGCAAGTCCGCGTTCGCGGCGGTGGGCCGGATCAGCCCGGACTACATAGTGCAGGACGGCGTGATCCCGCGGACGGCGCTGCCGCTGGTGCTGCGGCAGATCGCCGAGCTCGGTGAGAGCGCGGGCTTGCGGGTCGCGAACGTGTTCCACGCCGGCGACGGCAACCTGCACCCGCTGGTGTTGTTCGACGGCGCGGTCGAGGGCGCCGTCGAACGCGCCGAGGCCGTGGCGGGCGGGATCCTCGACCTGTGCCTGGAGCACGGCGGCTCCATCACGGGCGAGCACGGGGTCGGCGCCGACAAGGCCAACCACATGCCGCGCATGTTCACCGCCGACGACCTCGACACCATGCAGGCCGTGCGCTGCGCGTTCGACCCGGACGGCATCGCCAACCCGGGCAAGGTGTTCCCCACGCCCCGCCTGTGCGGGGAACAGCCCGGCAGACACAAGGGCGCGCACCCACTGGCGGAGTCCGGTGTGGCGGAGATCTTCTGATGGCGGACCTGCAGCGGCTCGCGGACGCACTCAAGGAGGACGACGGCGAGGTCTGGGAGGCCGGCCCTCGGGACGTCGTGGACGGGGTGCGCGCGACGGCGGTCGCGCGGCCGGCGTCGGTGGACGGGGTGGGCGCCGTGCTGCGCGAGGCAACCGCCCAGGGACTGGTGACCGTGGCGCGCGGGGCCGGGACGGCCCTCGACTGGGGTGCGCCGCCCGAGCGGGTCGACCTCATCCTGGACACCACCGGCCTGGACCGGCTCGTGGAGCACAGCGCGGGCGACCTCGTGGTCGTGGCTGAGGCCGGGCTGCCGGTCGCCGCCCTGTCGGGGACCGTGCGGGCCGCCGCGCAGGAGCTGGTGGTGGACCTGCCGCCGGAGCGGCTGGCGGGCGGCTCCACCGTGGGCGGCGCGCTGTCTACGGGCGCGTCCGGTCCGCGGCGCCTGCAGCGCGGCGGGATCCGGGACCTGGTGCTCGGCGCCACGGTGGTGCTCGCGGACGGCACCATCGCCTCGTCGGGCGGCAAGGTGGTCAAGAACGTAGCCGGCTACGACCTGGCCAAGCTGCTGACCGGCGCTTACGGCACTCTCGGGATCGTGGTGCGGGCCGCGTTCCGGCTGCACCCGGCCCGGCCGGACCGGGCGTTCGTCGTCGCGACGGGTCCGCTGGCCGACGTCGCCGCGCGGGCCCGCGACGTGGTCGCCTCGCAGCTGGCGCCCGCAGCGGTCGAGATCGACCGGCCCTCCGGGAGTGATGACGCCGAGGTGGCCGTGCTGCTGGAGGGCACGGGGAGCGCCGTCGGGCAGCGGGCTGCCGCGGCGGCCGAGGTGCTGGGCGGGCGGGTCCAGGCCGAGGCGCCCGAGTGGTGGGGGGCGCTGCCGGGGGACCCTGCTGGCTCCGGGGGTTCGGGCGGTTCGTCCGGAGCGGGCGACGCCGTCGGACCGGTAGGGACCCTTGCCAAGGCGACCGCCACGCTTACCGGGGTGGCCGACCTGCTGGTTGCCGCGCGCGACGCCGAGCAGCGGTACGGCGTCGGCGTGGCGTTGCGAGGTACCGCCGCCGGAGTGCTGCACCTAGTGGTGACGGGTACACCCGAGGCGACCGCGTCCGCCGTCGGGCATCTGCGGGGAGCCGCGCCCAGCCCGCGGGACGGGACCGTGACCGTGCTGCGCGCGTCGCGCGACGTGCGTGCCGTGCTGGACGCATGGGGGTCGGTGGGCGGGCTCGACCTGATGCGCGCGGTCAAGCGACAGCTCGATCCCGGGCGTAATCTCGCGCCCGGCCGATTTGTGGGAGGCATCTGATGACCGAGGCGAAGCCGGACGTGCTCGGTGCGTTCGACGAGCATCATCCGCCCGCCCGCGAGCTGATCGACGACTGCGTGCACTGCGGGTTCTGCCTGCCGGCCTGCCCCACGTACTCGCTGTGGGGCGAGGAGATGGACTCGCCGCGCGGGCGGATCTACCTGATGAAGGAGGGGCTCGAGGGCGAGCCCATGTCGCCGGCGCTGGTCCAGCACGTCGACGCGTGCCTCGGGTGCATGGCGTGCGTGACGGCATGCCCGTCGGGCGTGCAGTACGACAAGCTGGTCGAGGCGACCCGGCAGCAGGTCGAGCGGCGCGGCGCCGAGCACCGCACGCGCGGGCAGCGGCTGCTGCGGTCGGCGATCTTCGCGCTGTTCCCGCGGCCCGAGCGGCTGCGGCGCGTGCTGCCGATGCTCGCGCTGTACCAGCGCAGCGGGCTGTCCCGGCTGGTCCGGCCCGTGCTGGCCCGGCTCTCGCCGACCCTGGCGACGATGGAGGCCATCGCGCCGCCCGTGGGTCCGCGCATCCCGGTGCCGGCGCTCGTGCCGGCCGTCGGTGCAAAGCGGATGACGGTTGGGCTGCTGCTGGGCTGCGTGCAGCGGGAGTTCTACCCGGGGGTCAACGCGGCGACGGCGCGGGTGCTGGCTGCGGAGGGCTGTGACGTCGTCGTACCGCCCGATCAGGGGTGCTGCGGTGCGCTGTCCGTGCATGCGGGGCGCGAGGCCGAGGGGCTCGACTACGCGCGGGCGCTCATCGACACGTTCGCCGACGCCGGTGTGGAGCTGATCGTGGCCAACTCGGCCGGGTGCGGGTCCACGATGAAGGACTACGCGGACCTGCTGGCCGACGACCCTGACTACGCGGAGCGGGCGGCTGCCTTTGCAGCGAAGACCCGCGACATCTCGGAGGTGCTGGCGGAGCTCGAGCCAGTGGCGCCGCGGCATCCGCTGCCGATGACGGTCGCCTACCACGACGCCTGCCACCTGCGGCACGCGCAGGGTGTGAAGGCGCAGCCGCGCGCTGTGCTCGCGACCATCCCGGGGCTGGTGGTCAAGGAGATCGCCGACGGCGACATGTGCTGCGGGTCGGCCGGCATCTACAACCTGACCAACCCGGAGCCCGCGCGGGAGCTGGGGGACCGGAAGGCCGTGAACGTGGCGGCTACCGGGGCTTCGCTGCTCGTGACGTCCAACCCGGGGTGCCTGCTGCAAATTACGGATGCGTTGCGGAGGCAGGGGCGCGAGATGCCGACGGCGCATATGGTGCTCGTTCTGGATGCGTCGTTGCGTGGTGCTGGGCCGGGGGAGCTGCTGGGCTAGTTGCTGGGCTCGGCCTGACGAACTGGAGCCACCATGGACAGCCTCGGCGTCCTCGCCCTGCTCGCACTCCTCCCGATCCTCGTCGTAGGAACCCTGCTGCTCGGGTTTCGCTGGCCCGCCCGGACGGCGATGCCCGTCGGCCTGGCGGTGGTCGTGGTCGTCGCCCTGTTCGCGTGGAAGATGTCGCTGGTTGCCATCGGCGCGTCCGTCGTGCAGGGCCTGCTGATCGCTGTCGGCCTGCTCTGGATCATCTTCGGCGCGCTGCTCATGCTGGAGACCCTGACCAAGAGCGGCGCACTGCAGACGATCCGCGCAGGCTTCACCACCATCAGCCCCGACCGGCGGGTGCAGGTGATCATCATCGCCTGGCTGTTCGGTTCGTTCATCGAGGGTGCGGCCGGGTTCGGCACACCGGCCGCCGTCGTCGCGCCACTGCTGTTGGCGCTCGGCTTTCCCGCCGCTGCCGCCGTCATGGCGGGCCTCATCATCCAGTCCACCCCGGTGAGCTTTGGCGCGGTCGGCACGCCGATGCTGACCGGGCTGGGGACGGGGCTGGCGGACACCTCGGGCGCGCTGGCTCCCGAGGTCCAGGCGCGGGCCGACGTGCTGGGGCTGGACCACCTGGGCTTCATCGCCCACACCGCGACACAGGTAGCGACCATCCACGCGATCGTCGGCATCCTGGTGCCGCTCATCCTGGTCACCCTCATGTGCGGGTTCTACGGCGAGAAGCGGTCCTTCCGGGCGGGCCTGGCGGTGGCGCCGTTCGCGATCTACGCCGCGCTCGCGATGATCGTGCCGTACGTGACCGTGGCCTACGTGCTGGGCCCGGAGTTCCCGTCGATGCTCGGCGGGTTCCTCGGGCTGGTGCTTGTGATGTTCACGTCCTCGAAGGGCTTCCTCATGCCCAAGGACGTCTGGGACTTCCCGCCCCGCGAGCGCTGGAGCGACCGCTGGATGGGCACGGTCGACCCGACGAAGGAAGCCGCGACGCTGACCCGCAGCATGTCGATGGTGCGGGCCTGGTCGCCGTACGTGATCGTGGCGGCGCTGCTGCTCATCACCCGGACCATCCCGGCGGTCAAGGAGTTCCTCACGGGCCCCGCGGTGATCGAGGTGTCGAACATCTTCGGCACCGGGATCAGCCAGAACATGGACCTCCTGTACTCGCCGGGCGCGATCTTCCTGCTCGCGTGCCTCGTCACCTACGTGCTGCACGGCATGAAGCGCGAACAGATCAGGGAGTCGTGGAAGGTGGCCGGCGGGCAGCTCGGCGGGGCGGCGTTCGCACTGCTGTGCGCGGTGCCGCTGGTGCGCATCTTCATCAACTCCGGACCCGACTTCAACGCCGCGGGGCTCGACTCGATGCCGATCACACTCGCTCAGGAAGCCGCCGACCTGGCCGGGCAGGGCTGGCCGATCGTGTCGCCGTTCATCGGTGCGCTCGGTGCGTTCGTGGCCGGCTCGAACACGGTGTCCAACATGATGTTCGCGCTGTTCCAGTTCAACACCGGGCTCGGCATCGGGGCGGCGTCGCCGGAGACGGTGGCCGCGCTGCAGGCCGTCGGTGGCGCCGCGGGCAACATGGTGGCCGTGCACAACGTGGTCGCCGCCGCAGCGACCGTGGGCCTGCTCGGGCGTGAGGGTGACCTGATCCGCAAGACGATCCTGCCGATGACCTACTACTGCCTCGCGGCCGGCGGGATCGGCTACCTGTGGATCTTCGGGTTCGGGCTCAACGCGGGGTTGATCCTGCTGCTGGCCCTGGTGGTGACGCTCGTCGTCTCGGGTGTGTGGATGCTGCGCAAGACCGATGCCTACAACCCGGAGGTGGCGCCGGTGCGGGTGTGATGGGACTAAGGGTGCCGGCGCGGCACATCGGGCGGCCCTGGCCGCGCACGTCACAGCCCTTCGACCCCAGGGGATGGCTGCCCGCATGGGAGAATGTTCGGGCATCTGTCATCGAAGGGAACACCGTGAACGAAACGCCCCGTGACCAGGGGAACGACCGCGGCGGCGAACGCCGCGGCGAACGCAAGGGCGGCAATCGCAGCGAGGGCCATGGGCCGCGCCGCGACGACCGCGGCGGGGAGCGCGGTGGTGACCGGG
This sequence comes from Promicromonospora sp. Populi, assembly GCF_041081105.1. Lineage (NCBI taxonomy): Bacteria > Bacillati > Actinomycetota > Actinomycetes > Micrococcales > Promicromonosporaceae > Promicromonospora > Promicromonospora sp. Populi. The sequence continues at coordinate 481,996 of NZ_CP163528.1, forward strand.
GACGCCGGACGGACGGCGCCCGTGGCAGTGAAAGCCCTCGGCGCGACGACGACCGCCCGCGCCGGACATACGAGGACCGCGGAGCTGCTGGTCCGCGTCGTGATGACCGTGGAACCGCTGGTCCGCGTCGTGATGACCGGGGTGCCGGAGACCGTTCGCCCCGTCGCGACGACGACCGGCCCCGCAGCACGTATGGGGACCGCGACAACCGGGGTGGCCGCGACGACCGCGGCGCGCGCCCCGACCGCCCGTACCGCGGGAACGACGGCGGTCGGCCGAGCCGACCGTACGAGTCCCGGGACAGCCGGGGCGGCGAGCGCCCCGCGCGTCGGGACGACGACCGTCCCGCGCGTCGCGATGACGCTCCCCGTCGTTCGTTCGGTGATCGGGACGACCGTCCCCGTCGCAGCTTCGAGGAACGCGGTGGGAACAGCCCGGCGCGCCGGGATGACGACCGTCCGCGTCGTTCGTTCGGTGATCGGGACGAGCGCCCGCGCCGCAGCTTTGAGGACCGTGGCGGGAACGCTCCGGCACGCCGGGACGATGGTCCCGCGCGCCGTTCGTTCGAGGACCGTGGTGCCGAGCGTCCGCGTCGTTCGTTCGGCGACCGGGATGACCGCGGTGCCCAGGACAGCCGCGGTCGGGACGACCGTCCGCGTCGTTCCTTCGAGGACCGCGGTGCTGACCGTCCGCGCAACGACGACCGGGGCAGCGGCCGTCCGGTGCGCCGGGACGATGACCGTCCCGCCCGCCGCGACGACGGTCCCCGTCGTTCCTTCGGTGACCGGGACGACCGTCCGCGTCGCTCCTTTGAGGACCGCGGTGGGAACAGCCCGGCACGCAGCGGCGACGACCGCCCGCGCCGTTCGTTCGGTGATCGCGACGACCGTGGTGCTCGGGACAGCCGTGGCGGCAACGACCGTGGTGCTCGGCCGTTCCGCGGGAACGACACCGACCGGCCGCGCCGTGACGACCGGGGTGCCGGTGCTGGTGGTCCGCGCGGGGACAGCCGCGGCAGTGGCGGTCCTCGTCGGGACGACCGTGGTGCTGGTCCACGCGGAGACAGCCGCGGAACCGGCGGACCTCGCCGTGATGACCGGGGTACCGGCGGTCCCCGTCGGGACGACCGTGGCCCCAGCGGTCCGCGTCGTTCGTTCGGTGACCGCGACGACCGGCCGCGTCCGGACAAGCGGGAAGAGCGCGAGGAGCGCGCTCCCCGGGCTCCGGATCCGGAGATCGCCGAGGACGTCTCGTTCAGCCAGCTCGACCGCGACGTGCGTTCGCGCCTGCGCGGGCTGACCAAGGACCACGCCGAGTTCGTCGGGATGCACCTGGTGATGGCCGGCCGGATGCTCGACGTCGACCCGGAGCGCGCTTACGAGCACGCCATGGCGGCGGTACGCGGCGCGGGCCGGATCGACATCGTGCACGAGGCGGCAGGCCTGGCCGCGTACCACACCAACCGCTTCGCGGAGGCGCTGCGCGAGCTGCGCACGGTGCGCCGGCTGAACGGTTCGTCGGAGCACCTGCCGATCATGGCCGACGCCGAACGCGGCCTCGGCCGCCCGGAGCGTGCTCTGGCGCTCGCCGCGTCTGACGAGGCCGCGTCGCTCGACGCGACCGGACGCGTCGAGCTCGCGATCGTCGCGAGCGGCGCCCGTTCCGACCTGGGCGAGCACGACGCCGCCCTGGCAGTGCTCGACAAGATCGCAGCCGAGGACGCCAAGGGTGATCTCGGGCTGCGGGTCGTGCAGGCGCGCGCCGTGGCACTCGAGGTCGCGGGCCGGGACGACGAGGCGGCAGCCTTGCTGGCGTCCGTCGACAGCAAGGCCCTCGAGCGGGCCATCGGCGCGAACGCTCCGGACGAGGACATCACCGTCTTCGACGTCGAGGACGACGCGGCGCTCGCCGAAGAGGAGTACGTCGCCGACCACCCCGAGGAGTTCGCGAAGGACGAGCCTGCTGAGGACGGGGACGAGGACGACGAGTCGGAGGGTTCGGACAGCGAGCCGGAGGACTCGGACGACGAGGACTCGGGTGAGGTCTCGGACGACGACTCCGACGATGAAGGTGACGACGAGGACGGCGAGGACGGCGACTCGCCCGATTCCCCGGACTCCGCCGACTCGGCTGACTCCGCAGATTCGGCTGATTCGGCTGATTCGGCCGACTCCGCTGACTCGCCCGACGAGCTGGACGATGACGAGTCCGACGAGTCTGACGACGACTCCGACGAGCCGGACGACACCGACGAGTCCGTCTCCGACGAGCCGAAGGTCGACGAGTCAGACGACGGCGTGCCCAACGACGGCGTGCCCAACGACCAGGACGAGCCCGAGGCGGACGCCGTCGACGAGCCGAGCGACCCCGATTCGGACGTAGAGCCTCCGGACTCGGAGCCTGCGGACGAGCCGACCGAGGCGCCTGCCGAGGTCAGCGAGCACGGCCCGGATGTCGACGAGGCGGCCGCCGTACCCGAGGTGAGCACCACCGAGGGTGAGCCGGAAGCCGAGGGCGACCGGTCCGACGTCGGGCAGGAGAAGGCGTGATCGCGAGCGCCGGGCTGCTGGCGAGCGACGTCCCGCTCGCCGCGGCCTACGATCTCGCGCTCGTCGACCTGGACGGGGTGGCGTACAAGGGGCACCTGCCGATCGACCACGCGTCGGCGAGCCTGGCGGCGGCGCGGTCGGGCGGGATGCGCCTGCTGTTCGTGACCAACAATGCGTCGCGCGAGCCGGAGGAGGTCGCGAGCCAGCTCACAGGCCTGGACATCCCGACGGACCCGGACGAGGTGATGACCGCCGCGCAGGCGTGTGCCGCGCTCCTCACCACACGGTTGGACCCGGGTGCGAAGGTGCTCGTCGTGGGTGGCAAGGGCCTGGTGACGGCGGTGCGTTCGGCGGGCTTCACCGTGGTGGAGTCGGCGGACGACAAGCCGGACGCCGTCGCGCAGGGCTACACGCCGGAGCTGGGCTGGACGCAGCTCGCCGAGGCCGCGTACGCCGTGGAGGGTGGCGCGTGGCATGTGGCGAGCAACCTGGACCTGTCGCTGCCGACGGCGCGCGGGTTCGCGCCGGGGAACGGCGCGCTGGTGGGTGCCGTGGTGTCGGCGACGGGGATCACGCCGGACAGTGCCGGCAAGCCGTCGCCCACGATGTACCGGCTGGCGATCGAGCGGGTCGGGGCGAGCCGGCCGCTGGTGATCGGGGACCGGCTGGACACGGATCTGGGCGGTGCCCGCGAGGGCGGCTACCCGGGTCTGCACGTGCTGACCGGCGTCTCGACGGCGCGCGACGCCGTGCTTGCCGTTGCGGGACAGCGCCCGACGTTCGTGGGTGCGGACCTGCGTGCGCTGCTCGAACCGCATCCGGTGCCGGTCCTGGCCGACGGCTGGCACGTGTGCAACGGCGCTGCGGCGCAGGTGGCCGACGGCGGGCTACGGCTCGACGGTTCCGGGATCGACCTGGTTCGCGCGGCGTGCGCCGCGTCCTGGGCCGCCGTTGACGCGGGGGAGACCCTGGATCCGACGTCGGTCCCGGCCCTGTCCGCCTGAGGTGCGGGCCCCTGGCCGCGGCGGGCTGGGTCGGGGGCAGTGTGACCGTAGGTAGGTACTTTCCGGGCCGCCCCGACAGAACCCTGCCGGTTTCTCCAGGGTTCTGTCGGAGGCGGCAGGTACCGTGTTTTCAGCAGGCCGACGGCCCGCAGCGGCGGGCGGTAGGTGGCCGACGAGCACGGACGAGCACAGTGGAGCGTTGACGCACGATGGACGAGTTCTACGAGATCGAGGAACCCGCGAGTGGCCCGGCTGACCCCGAGTCGGGTGTCCGGCATGCGCTCGACGCGCTCGACGGGCTCGACGACCTGCCCCCGGCCGAGCACGTCGCGCGGTTCGAGGCCGTCCATGACGCTCTGCGGGTGCACCTGAGCGGTGACGCCTGACGGTGGTGACGATGACTGCGAGCACCCGGGTGGACGCGGAGCTGGTCCGCCGTGGGCTGGCCCGTTCGCGGCGGCACGCCGCTGAGCTCGTCGCGTCCGGTCGCGTGGCGGTGGCTGGCCGGGTGGTGGCCAAGCCGTCGTCGGCGGTGTCGGACGGCGAGGAGGTGTCCGTCGCGCCCGGCCCCGACCCGGAGCATGAGTTTGCCTCGCGCGCTGCCCTCAAGCTGGCCGGTGCGCTGGACGCCCTGGCCCGCGTGCCGGGCGGGCCGGTGGTCGAGGGCGCGTTCTGCGCGGATCTCGGGGCGTCGACGGGTGGCTTCACGGACGTGCTGCTACGCCGGGGTGCTGCCCACGTGATCGCGGTCGACGTGGGGCACGACCAGCTTGTGCCCGCGCTGCGCGGCGACGACCGGGTGACGGTCGTCGAGGGCTTCAACGTTCGTGACCTGACCCCGGGTGACCTCGCCCGGCTCCCGGATCTTGTTGTTGCCGACCTCTCGTTCATCTCCCTGACCGTGGTGCTGCCCGCGGTGGCGGGTGTGCTGCGCCCGGGCGCGCAGGCGCTGCTGATGGTCAAGCCGCAGTTCGAGGTCGGGCGCGAGCGACTGGGCAGCGGCGGCGTGGTGCGCGACTCGGCGCTGCACGCTGAGGCGGTGACGACGGTGGTGCGCGCGGCGGAGCGCCTGGGCCTGCGGGTGCGCGCGGTGGTGCCGAGCCCGCTGCCGGGGCCGAGCGGCAACCGCGAGTTCTTCGTGTGGCTGACGCCCGGCGCCGGCGCACCGTCGGTCGGTGCGCACGAGCAGGCGCTCGCGGACGCCGTCGCCGCCGCGGTGGCCTGGGACCCCACGCAGGGCGAGCCCGCGGACCGGCCTGGCCACCCGCCCGAGCCGCCGGCCGTCGTCGTGCAGGAACCGCAGCGCACTGCGGTGCAGGAACCGCAGAGCACCGAGTTGGACAACGGGCATAGCGGCGGGCAGTACACCGAGCAGATCAACGAGCACAAGGAGCGGCAACCGTGACCCGGCACGTCCTGATCGTGACCCATGGCGGACGCCCCCAGGCGGTCGCGGCGCTGGCGGAGGCCCTGCGCGAGCTGAAGGCGGCGGGCTTCGAGTACACGCTGCACGACGACGCGCTGGCCGAGGAATTCGGCGACCACATGGCGGCCAAGCGGGTCGCGGAGGGTGTGCACAACGCCGAGGCCGTGATGGTGCTCGGCGGCGACGGCACGATCCTGCGCGCCGCGGAGCTGACCCGCGGCACGGACGTGCCGCTGCTCGGCGTCAACCTGGGGCACGTCGGCTTTCTCGCCGAGTCGGAGCGGGAGGATCTGCGTGCCGCCGTGCAGCGGCTGGCCGCCCGCGACTACACGGTCGAGGAGCGCGCCACGGTCGAGGTGGCGGTCCACCTGCCCGGCACGGCGGAGCCCGTTGTGGGCTGGGCACTCAACGAGGCCACGGTCGAGAAGGCCACGCGTGACCGCATGCTCGAGGTGGCGATCGGGGTGGACGGCCGTCCGCTGCTGTCGTTCGGCTGCGACGGGGTGGTGATGTCGACTGCGACTGGCTCGACGGCGCACGCCTTCTCCGGGGGTGGCCCCGTGATCTGGCCCGACGTCGACGCCGTGCTCATGGTGCCGCTGTCGGCGCACGCGCTGTTCGCGCGGCCGCTCGTGATCGGCCCGCGGTCGCACTACACGGTCGACGTGCTGCCCCAGTCGACGGTCGAGGGAGTGCTGACCTGCGACGGGCGGCGGGAGATCAGGCTGCCCCGCGGTTCTCGCGTGGTGGTGCGCCAGGGCGGTACGGTGCGGCTCGCGCGACTGTCGAACGCGCCGTTCGGGGACCGCCTCGTGTCCAAGTTCAATCTGCCCGTATCGGGCTGGCGGGACCGTGTCGGGTCGGGGCATCCAGCTGCGCAGGATGTACGTTCTGACCCAGCCGACACCACACCAGAGAATTAAGGAGTCAGGTGCTCGAGGAGATCGCTATCGAGAACCTGGGCGTCATCCGCTCGGCCCGGGTACCCCTGTCGGACGGCCTGACCGTCATCACGGGTGAGACCGGAGCGGGCAAGACGATGGTGCTCACGGGGCTGAACCTGCTGATGGGGGCCAAGGCGGACCCGCAGTCGGTGCGCCCGGGTGCGTCGTCGGCGGCGGTCGAGGGCCGGGTGCGGGTCTCCGGTCGCGACGCCGTGCTGGACCGGGTCGACGAGGCGGGCGGCGAGGTGGAGGACGACGGGACCATCGTGATCCTGCGCACCATCGCCGACGGCCGCTCGCGTGCCCACCTGGGCGGCCGCGCCGTGCCGCAGGGTGTGCTCGCCGAGATCGCCGAGGACCTGTTCACCGTGCACGGCCAGTCCGACCAGCTGCGGCTGCGCACGTCGGCCAAGCAGCGCGACGCCCTGGACACGTTCGTCGGACCGGCTCACCAGCGGGTGCTGGCCGGCTACCGCGCGTCGTGGGGCGAACGCGGCGGTCTGCTGGCCGAGATCGCGGACCTGGAGGCGCGCAGCGCCGAACGGTCACGGGAGGTGGAGCTGCTGCGCATCGGCCTCGAAGAGATCGAGCGGGTCGACCCGGTGCCGGGTGAGGACGCCGAGCTGCTGGCCCTGATCGAGCGGCTCTCCAACGCGGAGGGGCTGCGTACCGCGGCCACCGAGGCGCACGAGGCGGTGGCCGGCGAGGACGCCGACGGCGCACGGGAGAACGCGATAGCGCTCGTGGAGCGGGCGCGGCGTGCCCTGGACTCCGCCGCGCAGTCCGACGCAGCGCTCGGTGTGCTCGCCACCCGGTTCGCCGAGGTGGGCTACCTGCTGTCCGACGTCGCTACCGACGTCGCGGCGTACGTGGACGACCTGCAGGCGGACCCGGCCGGGCTGGAGACGGCACACAACCGCATGGCGGAGCTGAACGCCCTGACCCGCTCCTACGGCGAGACCATCGACGACGTGCTGCAGTGGGCCAGCGACGCGGGCCTGCGCCTGCTCGACCTGGACGACGGCGGAGACCGCCTCGTCTCGATGCGCGACCGTGTGGCGGAGCTGGACGGCGAGCTGTCCCGGCTGGCGGAGATCCTCACCGCCGAGCGCACCCGCGGGGCGTCCCAGCTGGCCGACGCCGTGACCAACGAGCTGCACGGCCTTGCGATGGCCGGCGCTCACCTCGTGGTCTCGGTCGAACGGCTCGACCAGCCGGGCCCGTTCGGCGCGGACCAGGTCACGTTCCTGCTCGTGCCGCACCCGGGCGCGCCGGAGCGGCCGCTCGGCAAGGGCGCGTCCGGCGGTGAGCTCTCGCGCGTGATGCTCGCGCTCGAGGTCGCCCTGGCGACGTCGGGCGGCGCGGCGGCGGCCCGCACCGCCGACACCCCGCGCAGCACGTTCGTGTTCGACGAGGTCGACGCCGGTGTCGGCGGGCGGGCCGCCGTCGAGGTGGGCCGCCGGCTGGCGCAGCTGGGCCGCAGCACGCAGGTGGTAGTGGTGACGCACCTGGCCCAGGTCGCGGCGTTCGCGGACGCCCACCTCGTGGTCACCAAGAGCTCCGACGGCGACGACGGGTCCGCCGACGGCGAGGACGGCATGATCACGGTGACCGGCGTGCGCGAGGTCACTGCGGACGCCCGGGTCCGCGAGCTGGCGCGCATGCTGTCCGGCCAGGACGACTCGGAGACCGCCCGTACCCACGCGCTGGAGCTCCTGGAGTCCTCGGTCGTGGGACGATAGACGGGATGAAACTGATCTCCCGACCCGAGAAGCGCGCCGAGAGGGGCGCGGCGAAGGCTGCCGCAGCGCAGTCCCTGGCGCTCACGCCGGCCGTTGCGCACGGCCCTGCCCGGATCGGGGCGCGCACCAAGGAGCTCACGTCCAGGCTCAACCACGGCGACGTCGCCGTGATCGACCACGTGGACATCGACCGGGTCGCCGCGGACGCGCTCGTGTCCGCAGCGCCGGTCGCGGTGCTGAACGCCGCCCCGTCCACCTCCGGCCGGTACCCGAACACGGGCCCGAACATCCTGGTCGACGCCGGGATCCTCCTGGTGGACGACCTCGGTCCGTCGGTCATGACGATCGACGAGCACTCCGACATCGAGATCGTGGGCGGCGAGATCGTCGTCGACGGCGTGGTCGTGGCCAAGGGCACGTTCCAGACGCCGGCGACGGTGGCCGAGAACATGGCCGCCGCGCGCGAGGGGCTGTCCGCCGAGATCGAGCGGTTCGCCGAGAACACCATGACGTACCTGCGCCGCGAGCGGGACCTCCTGCTCGACGGCGTGGGTGTGCCCGACATCCGCACCCCCATCGACGGCAGGCACGTGCTGATCGTGGTGCGCGGCTACCACTACCGGGAGGACCTGGCGCAGCTGCGGTCCTACATCCGGGAGAACTCGCCGGTGCTGATCGGTGTGGACGGCGGCGCGGACGCGATCATCGACGCCGGCTGGCAGCCCGACATGATCGTGGGCGACATGGACTCCGTGTCCGACCGCGCGCTGGCCTGCGGCGCGGAGATCGTGGTGCACGCCTACCGCGACGGCAAGGCGCCCGGGCTGGAACGCGTCAAGGCGCTCGGCGTGGACCCCGTCGTCTTTCCCGCCACCGGGACCAGCGAGGACATCACGATGCTGCTGGCCGACGACAAGGGCGCCGAGCTCATCGTCGCCGTCGGCACCCACGCCACGCTCGTGGAGTTCCTCGACAAGGGGCGCTCGGGCATGGCCTCGACCTTCCTCACCCGGCTGCGGGTCGGTGGCAAGCTCGTGGACGCCAAGGGTGTGTCGCGGCTGTACCGTACTCGGATCTCGAACACCCAGCTCACGCTGCTGTCGGGCGCGGGCGTCGCGGCGGTGCTCGCGGCACTCGCCTCGACATCGGCCGGGCAGACCTTCTTCGGACTGATCGGGGCGCGCTTCGACGACGTCGTGTCCTGGATCAGCAACCTGTTCGGCGGCTGAGGGCTTCAGGACGCTCCTGGACCTTCCTGCCGCCCCGACCTGATGCCGGGCTCTCACTGCCCGGGACATGCTTAAGGACTCCTCCGTACCGTGATCGACTTCCGATACCACCTCGTCTCGCTCATCTCTGTCTTCCTCGCCCTCGCCGTCGGCATCATCCTCGGTGCCGGGCCCCTGCAGGGCGCGATCGGGGAGACGCTGACGGAACAGGTGGACGCGCTGCGTGCCGAGCGCACCGATCTGCGCACCGAGCTGGACGCCACGCAGAGCGCGCTCGACGGCGACGAGCTCTACATCGAGGCCGTGGGCACGGGGTTGGTGACCGGGTCGCTCGAGGGCACCCGTGTCGCAGTCGTGCAGCTCGGTGAGGTCTCGGCCGACGTGCACGACGGCGTGATGAGCCAGCTCGGCACCGCCGGCGCGACGATAGTGGCCGAGCCCACCCTCACGGAGGCCTGGAACGACCCCGACGAGGAGTCGTTACGCGAGACCGTCGCCGAGGGCCTGCGCGCCAACCTCGGCGCGGCCGCACCCGAGGGCGACGACGCGAACACCGTGCTCGGCGCCGCGCTCGCCGTTGCGCTCACGGGTAGCGACGGCGGCACCGGCCGCAGCTCGCAGGCCATCGACCTCGCGGAGCAGCTGGAGCGGATCGGCTACATCGAGGCGGGCGACGAGGAGCAGACCGAGGCCGCGCAGGCGCTGGTGCTGCTCGTGGGCCCGGCCGGGCAGCCGCAGGAGACGGCCGCCGGCGCGACCGAGGAGGCCGAACCGACCCCCGACGTATGGACCGGCGTGGCGCGCGCCGCCCAGGAGGTCTCCGGCGCGGCTGTGCTCGCCGGACCGACCGACAACCCCGGCGACGCCGTACAGGCGGTGCGGGACGACGACGAGATCGCCGCCGAGGTGACCACCGTCAGCGGCATCGACCGGCTCCTGGGCCGGATCAACGTGCCGCTCGCGGTCGCGGCCCGGCTGACCGGCGTCGTGGGCCAGTACGGCGTCGAGGAAGACGCGACAGCGGTGCTCCCGCCCGTCGACTAGGCAGGGCCGCGACCCGGAGCACGGACCCGAAGAACCGACACAGACCGAGGGGTAATCATGGGTGCAGGCAGGTTCATCGCCGCGGGCATCGTCGCAGGAGCCGTCACGGTGCTCGCGCGCCGCAAGCTCGACCAGAAGGTCGCCGAGGGCGCCCTGGGCGGCGCCAAGACGTGGACCCGGACCAATCACCGCGGCGAGCCGATCAGCCTGCTGGAGGGCCCGGCGGTCGCCGCGGGCCTGGTGGCCGGCGCGGCGGTCGGCGGCGGCAACGCCCCGGGCGCGACGGCGTTCGCCACGGCCGCCGCGGGCGCCTTCGGCCTGGTCGACGACCTCACCGAGGACACCTCGGAGCGCACCAAGGGCCTCAAGGGTCACCTCGGCGCGCTGCTGGAGGGCCGCCTGACCACCGGCGGGCTCAAGGTGCTCGGCATCTCCGGCTCCGCGCTCCTGGCAGCGGCCGTGGGCACGCGTCGCACGGGCAGCGCCTTCGGCCACCTGGTCGACGTCGGCCTCAACGGCGCGCTCATCGCCGGGACCGCGAACCTGGTCAACCTCTTCGACCTGCGCCCGGGCCGGGCGCTCAAGGTCGGCGCGGCGGCGAGCCTGCCGTTCGCGCTCGGCGGCGCGGGCGCCACCGGGGCCGTGCTGGGCGCCGCGGCCGCGGCCGCCCCCGGCGACCTGGGGGAGCAGGACATGCTGGGCGACGGCGGCGCCAACGCCCTCGGCGCGCTGGTCGGCAGCCAGATCGCGTTCGGCGCGCCCCGCGCGGTGCGGTGGGCGGCGCTCGCGGGCGTCGTCGGGCTCATGCTGGCCTCGGAGAAGGTCAGCTTCTCGAAGGTCATCGCCGGGAACGAATGGCTGAACAAGGTAGACATGCTCGGCCGGCGACCGGCCGCGGACCAGGCAGACCCGGCAGACCACGCAGACCAGGCGGCCGAGCCCGCCGCGGTGCCGGACCCGGCCCCGGTCAGCTCGCCGAGCGGGGTGCGCTCGACACCCGCCTCCGAGCCCATGGCCTCCCCGGGCGCGTGAACCGCGTCGGAACCCTGGCGAGCGCGGCGCTGCTCGTCACTGTCGTCACCCTTGCCAGCCGTGTGGTCGGCTTCGGCCGTTGGCTCGGGCAGGGCGCCTGGCTCGGGTCCGACGGCGTCGGGACGGTCTTCAACTCCGCCAACCAGCTGCCCAACCTGCTGTTCGAGGTGGCCGCCGGTGGTGCGCTAGCGGGCGCCGTCGTGCCGCTGCTGGCCGGGCCGCTGGCGCGCGCCGCCTTCACCGCGGACGGCACTGCCGCCTCGAAGGAGCAGACGTCGCGGATCGCCTCCGCGCTGCTGGGCTGGACGCTGGTCGTGCTGGTGCCGCTGGCCGCCCTCATGGCGCTGCTCGCGCGCCCGATCATCGGCCTGACCGGACTGACCGACCCGGTGCACGTGGACGTCGCCACGGGCTTCCTGCGGGTCTTCGCCGTCCAGGTGCCCCTCTACGGCCTCGCGGTCGTGCTGGGCGGCATCCTGCAGGCGCACAAGCGGTTCTTCTGGCCCACGTTCGCGCCGCTCGTCTCCAGCCTCGTGGTCATCGTGGTCTACGCGGTCTTCGGCGCGCTCGCGCACGGCGACCAGCAGGACGTCGCCGCGCTGTCGGCCCGGGCGCTGGACTGGCTCGCGTGGGGCACCACGGTCGGCGTCCTGTTCCTGGCGCTGCCGCTCATCGTGCCCGTGTGGCGCACCGGGCTGCGGCTGCGGCCCACCCTGCGGTTCCCCGACGGCGAGGGGCCGCGCGCGGCACGCCTGGCGTTCGCGGGCGTCGGCGCCCTGGTCGCCCAGCAGCTGTCGGTCTTCCTGACGCTGCGCGCGGCCAACGCGGCGGGCGGCGACGGCACGCTGTCGGTCTACCTGTACGCCCAGCAGGTCTACCTGCTGCCCTACGCGGTGCTGGCATTCCCCATCGCGACCAGCGCGTTCCCGCACTTCGCGGAGCACGCGTCGGCCGGCCGCACGGACGAGCTGCGCGCGCTGGTCGCGCGCACCACCCGCACCCTGCTGCTCGTGACGACCCTCGGTGTGGCCGCGCTGATCGCCGCGGCCCCGTTCGTGGAGCGGGTCTTCGACCTCATCGTGCTCGGGGACGCCCCCGGCCTGGCCGCCGGGCTCGTCTTCATGGCCCCGGGCCTGATCGGGTTCGCGCTGATCCTGCACCTGTCGCGGGTGCTGTACGCCGTCGACCACGGGCGGGCCGCCGTGATCGCCACCGCCAGCGGGTGGGGCGTGTCCGCGATCGGCGCGGCGCTCGTGCCGCTGCTGTTCGCCGGCGGTGGGGCCGGGGCGGGCTGCGCCGGGCCGCTGTGCTCGGGTTTTCCGCTGCGGACCGAGGTCATGGCGGTGCTCGGGGCGGTCGGCACGGTGGGTATGGTCGTGGCCGGGATCGGGCTGCTCCTGGCTGTCCGCAGGCACCTCGGCCCCGACGCGCTGGGCGGGGTCTGGCGGGCGCTCGGTGTGCTGGTCCTGGCGGGCGCCGTCGGCGCCGTCGTCGGGCTCGGGGCGTTCGCCCGGCTGTACTTGCCAGTGGGCTTCCTGTGGTCCTCGACCGGGCAGCCGGTCCGCGCGCCCGAGATCGAGTTCGACGGCGGCCGGTTCGCCGCCGACCTCGGCCTCGGCCTCGCCGCCGGGCTGCTGGCCGCGCTCGTCGCGCTCGTGGTCGCCGTGCTGCTCGACGGCGACCTGCGCGCCGCCGTCGGGCCGCGGCTGCGGAATCTCGGGAGGAAGTTCTCCCGAAGCGCCTGATCTACCGAGCGCAACTGCCCCCGCAGGGGCAGACTCGACCGGAACGTACCGACAAACCCCGAGTGAATTTCGGGTGTGCTCGTGGTTACACCACGAGCGCGCCGTACCTCGGATAGGATGGAGTTCCGTGGTCGAACACCGAAGCAATCTCCAGTCCCGTCATCGGTCCGGCGGCTCTACGCCGACCAAGCACATCTTCGTCACCGGTGGTGTGGCGTCCTCACTCGGCAAGGGGCTGACGGCGTCGTCACTCGGCCGCCTGCTCCGCTCGCGCGGCCTGCGCGTCACCATGCAGAAGCTGGATCCGTACCTCAACGTGGATCCCGGCACCATGAACCCGTTCCAGCACGGCGAGGTCTTCGTCACCGAGGACGGTGCCGAGACCGACCTGGACATCGGGCACTACGAGCGCTTCCTCGACATCGAGCTGCCCGCCTCGTCCAACGTGACGACCGGCCAGGTGTACTCGCGGGTCATCGCCAAGGAGCGCCGCGGTGAGTACCTGGGCGACACCGTGCAGGTCATCCCGCACATCACCGACGAGATCAAGTTCCGGATGCGCGAGCAGGCCTCCGATGACGTCGACGTGATCATCACCGAGATCGGTGGCACCGTCGGCGACATCGAGTCGCAGCCCTTCCTGGAGTCCGCGCGCCAGGTGCGGCACGAGCTCGGCCGCGACCACGTGTTCTTCCTGCACGTCTCGCTGGTGCCGTACATCGGCCCGTCCGGCGAGCTCAAGACGAAGCCGACCCAGCACTCCGTGGCCGCGCTGCGCACGGTCGGCATCCAGCCGGACGCGATAGTGCTGCGCTCCGACCGCGTGGTGCCGCAGGGCATCAAGAACAAGATCGCGCTCATGTGCGACGTCGACAACGAGGCAGTGATCAACTGCGCCGACGCGCCGTCGATCTACGACATCCCGCGGGTCATCCACTCCGAGGGCCTGGACGCCTACGTGGTGCGCCGCCTCGGCATGCCGTTCCACGACGTCGACTGGGACGGCTGGAGCCGGCTCCTGGAGCGCGTGCACGAGCCGGAGCACAGCGTCGAGGTCGCGCTGGTCGGCAAGTACATCGACCTGCCCGACGCGTACCTGTCGGTGACGGAGGCGCTGCGCGCCGGTGGCTTCGCGAACGACGCCAAGGTGTCGATCCGCTGGGTAGCGGCCGACGACTGCCAGACGCCGGAGGGCGCCCGGTCGTCCCTCGAAGGCGTCGACGCCGTGCTGGTGCCCGGCGGGTTCGGCGTGCGCGGCATCGACGGCAAGGTCGGGGCGCTGCAGTGGGCGCGCGAGAACCTGGTGCCGACCCTCGGGATCTGCCTCGGCCTGCAGTCGATGGTCATCGAGTACGCGCGCAACGTGCTGGGCTGGACGGACGCGTCGTCCACCGAGTTCCACCCGACCAGCAGCCACCCCGTCGTGGCGACCATGGTCGAGCAGAAGGCGATAGTCGACGGCGACGGCGACCTCGGCGGCACCATGCGCCTGGGCGCCTACCCGGCGCAGCTGACCGCCGGCTCCGTGGTGGCCAAGGCGTACGGCGGCGAGCGGGTGTCCGAGCGGCACCGGCACCGCTACGAGGTGAACAACGCCTACCGCGCCGAGCTGGAGGAGGCGGGCCTGCTGATCTCCGGCACGTCGCCCGACTCGTCGCTCGTCGAGTTCGTCGAGCTCCAGGCCGACCTGCACCCGTACTACGTAGCCACGCAGGCGCACCCCGAGTTCAAGTCGCGGCCCACGCGCGCACACCCGCTGTTCGCGGGCCTGATCGCGGCCGCGCTCGAGAAGCGCGCCTGATGGTCACCGACGAGGTCACGGACGTCATCGACCCGCGTCCCACCCGGCGCCTCGACGTCCCCTTCCAGGGCCTGATCGTGGACATGGTCTCCGACGAGGTCGACCTGGGTGAGGCCGGCGGCATCGTGCGCCGCGAGTACGTGGACCACCCGGGCGCGGTGGTAGTGGTGGCGCTGGACGACGACGGCGCCGTGCTGCTTCTGCGCCAGTACCGGCACCCGGTCGGAGCCTTCCTCTGGGAGGCGCCCGCCGGCCTGCTCGACCTGGACGGCGAGGAGCCGCACATCGCGGCGGCCCGCGAGCTGGCCGAGGAAGCGGACGTGCACGCCGGCTCCTGGGACGTGCTGCTGGACCTGCTGCCCACCCCGGGCGGCAGCAACGAGGCCATCCGCATCTACCTGGCGCGGGACCTCACCCCCGTGCCCGACGGCGAGCGGCACACCCGCGAGGCCGAGGAGGCCGACATGGTGGTGGTGCCGGTGCCGCTGGAGGAGGCGGCCGCGATGGCGCTCGCGGGCCGGCTGCACAATGCTGCGACGGTCTCGGGTGTGCTCGCGGCGGCGATCGGTCAGGCCTCGGACTGGGCGACGCTGCGCCCCGTCGACAGTCCCTGGGAGTTCCGCAAGAGCTGACTTCGGTCGGTTGCCCGATCGCGTTCGCGACTTCGGTCCCTTGCTCTGACATCGGTCGGTTGATTGACCGATGTCAGAGCAACTGACCGAAGTCATGGGCACTCCCGTGCGAGCGACCGAAGTCGCAGGTAGTGCCGAGCGGCGAGTGTCGGTGGGTGGCGCTAGCGTGTGCCCCTACAGCGACATGTCGGACATGTCCCAGGGAGGGCGCTCGCGATGACTGGCACCGAGGCTAAGAGCGAGACCAAGACCGAGCCGGTGGGTTCGGGGACTACGTCGCGCCGGCGGATGCCGGCCTGGCTCGCCGGGATCATCGGCTTCCTGGTCGGGCTGGCGCTTGCCGCCGGGGCGGTGGTGGGTGTGCTGTCGGTGCTGCGCGACGACTTCCGGGACGCGTTCTGGCAGGTGCTGCGTGAGGGGCTCAATCCGTTCACGACCAGCGAGGTCGACCGGTCGGAGACCCCGGTGCTGCTCAGCATGCGGGACCTGGCGCGGTTCGTGGCGAGCGAGGCGCAGTACGAGGTGCTCGTCGACCTGGAGACGGACGTCAGGTACCTGCCCGACTGGCTGGCGGGGGAGCGCACGGTGCTCGCCGTGAACGGCTCGGTCGAGGCGTACGTGGACTTCACGGGCCTCACCGAGGACGCGATCAGCATCTCGGACGACGGCGCCACGGTGTCCGTCACCCTGCCGGAGCCGGAGCTCGCCGAGCCCCGCATCGACTTCGACGCCAGCCGCGCGCTCACGGAGGACCGCGGACTGGTCGACCGGGTCGGCGACTTCTTCGACACCGACACCGATGCCCGGCAGGAGGCGCTGGCCGCGGCGCAGGAGCAGATCTCGGCGGCCGCGGCGGATTCTGACCTGGACGAACGCGCCCGGACCAACACCGTCAACACCCTTGAGGCGATGTTGTCCTCGTTGGGATACGACCAGGTGGAGGTCGAGTTCAGGTAAGCGGCGAAGTTCGCTTACCAGGCGTGTCATAACGAAGTCACAGGGCTGCGCTATTCTCCCCGCGTGACCAGCGAACCCGACATGCTTCCCAACGTATCGTCCCTACCCGCCTGGCTTGTCCCGTCGGTCTACCTCAACTGGTCCGAGGACTGGTTGGGTGAGGCGGTCGCCATCGCGAGCCGCAGCCACGAGCACCGCCTGCCCGGCGGGGCGGACGGCCCGCAGCGCGGCGACGTCGTCGTCACCGTCGTGGGCTCCGAACCGGGCATCGTCGCCGCGGTCGAGCTCATGGGCGCCAGCCAGGGCGAGGACTGGGTCAGTGACGAGGTGTTCGGCCCGGACAAGCCTGTGGTCTGGGACGACCTCTTCAACGGCGCCGCGGCCTACGCGCGGTCCTCCGGCTGGCTGCCGCAGGAGCACGCGCGCCTGGTGCTCGACGGCATCGCCCACCAGTACAAGCACGGCGCCACCGGCACGCTCGACGCGGGCAACTGCGAGACCGACGAGCTGTCGCCCAACCTGCACGTCCTGCGCCTGCTGGGACACAAGCAGGTGGCTGGCGCCGACCTGCGCCGCGAGGAGCGCTGCGCCACGTGCGAGCGGTTCGTCGACGTCATGCAGCTCCACCCGCACGACGACGGCGCCCACGCCGGCGAGACCGGCGAGCGGCCGCTGGCCGAGCTCATCCAGCAGACCTTCCTGCTGTGCGTGCCGTGCCACGCGCTGCTGCACCCGCACGCGGTGCAGTCGCAGCGGGCGCTGATGCGCCCGTCGTGCCCGTCGTGCGGTCAGCGCGGCGCCACCAAGCGCATCGTGTGGGGCCAGGAGACCAACGACAGCATGAAGCTGGAGCCGGACGTCGTGTACGGCGGCTTCGACACCCCGGTCCCGACGCCGGACTGGTACTGCCCCGAGTGCCACGCCAACTTCTCCGCGGGTGCGGTGGCGCAGCGCACGCTGGGCGACCTGCCGGAGCCCGGGCCGGTGCCCGTACCCGTGCCGGTTGGTGCCGGCCCGGTGGGCACGCCCCCGGACGGCGAGGACCTCTGGGTCCCGGAGGTCTGAGCTTCTCCGCATAGCTGGACGATGTCCGCTTCCACCCAGCGATCAGGCCCGAAACCATCGAGAGTTTCGGGCCTGATCGCTAGGTAGAGCGGACATTCGTCTGCGCGCGGTAGCGTCCCCCGGTGTGGAGACATCATGAGTAGGGATGCCGTTGTTGTCGGGGCCGGGATCGCTGGGCTGACCGCGGCCAACGCGTTGCTGCGCTGCGGGTGGGACGTGCGGGTGCTGGAGCGCTCGCCCGAGCCGCGCACCACGGGCGCGGGCATCGTGCTGATGGCCAACGCGCTGCGCGGCCTCGACGCGGCCGGAGTGGGCGACGCGGTGCGAGCCGTCGGGCAGCGGGCATTTCCCGGCACGTTGCGTAACGGCGCCGGACGTGCGCTGGTGCGGGTCTCGCCGGAGGAGATCGCGGCCCGGCTCGGCACCGTGGCCATCGCCTTCCACCGGCCCCGGCTCCAGGACGCGTTGCTGGACGCGCTCGGCGCCGTCGTCACCTACGGCGCCCCGGTGCTCGCGGTCGATCCGGGCGACGACGCCCGGCCCGCCACGCTCACCCTGGAGGACGGCTCCACCCTCACGGCAGACCTGGTGGTTGCCGCCGACGGCGTCCGGTCGCGGCTGCGCGCCGCCGTCGCCCCGGAGGCCGCGGAGCCGGTCTACGTCGGGTCCACGACCTGGCTCGCCGTGCTCGACAACCCCGGGATCACCGAGATGTCCCAGACCTGGGGGCCGGGCGGTGAGGTCGGCCTGATCGCGCTCGGCGACGGTCAGCTGTACTGGTACGCGACGCAGGTCGGGCCCGCGGGCCGGCCCACGGGCGACCCGGTCGCCGACCTGGCCGCGGCCCAGACGGCGTTCGCCGGCTGGCACGACCCGATCCCGGCGGTGCTGGCCGCGACGCCGCCCGAGCGGGTGCAGCAGCTCGACCTCTACGGGTTCCCCGCGCCGATCCCGCGGATGGTGCGCGGCCGGGTCGCGCTGGCCGGCGACGCCGCGCACGCCATGCCGCCGAACGTGGGCCAGGGCGGCGGGCAGGGCATCGAGGACGCAGTGGTCCTGGCGGCGTCGGTCTCGGGTGCGGACTCCGTGGTCGAGGGTCTGGCTGCCTACGACCGGGTCCGCCGCCCTCGGACCGCCGGCGTGCTGCGTGCGGCCTGGGCGAGCGCCCGGTTCGGCGAGCAGCTGGCCAACCCGGCGCTCGTCGGGCTGCGCAACGCGGCGCTGACCGTGGTTCCGGGACGGGTCATGCTGGGCGCCATGTCGCGCTTCACCAACTGGACGCCGCCCCTGCTGCCGGCGGCCCGGTGAGCGACAACCGCCCAACTGACTAGCCGTACCGACTCTGCCGAATCAGTTCCACGGTCGGACCACCCAACTGACTAGCCGTACCGACTCTGCCGAGTCAGTTCCATGGTCGGACCACCCTCCTGACTCGGCCCAGATACTCGGCCGAGTCAGTTGCGTGGTCCCGTGTCAGCGACACCGCCTAGAGTGGCGCGCATGCTCCACGTCACCTCCGCGCAGGGGCCCGGAGTGCTCCAGGACCCGCATGCGGTGGCGGTGCTCGGCCCGGTCGCCGTGCTGTCCGACGCCGGTCCGGTCGCCCCGCGCGGCACCCGCGCCGCCGCGCTGGTCGCGCTGCTGGCGCTGGCCGCGCCCCGTGCGGTGCCGGTCTCGGCCCTGATCGACGCGCTGTGGGCGGACGACCTGCCCGCAAACCCGCGTGCCGCACTCCAGAGCCTCGTCTCGCGGCTGCGGTCGTTGGGTCCGGACGTGGTGCGATCCACGCCAGCCGGGTACGCGCTCGGCGGCCCGAGCGACCTGGACCACGCCCGAGCGGCGTTGGTGCGGGCGAGGGAGCTGTTGGATTCCGGGTCCGAGCCGCGGGACGGCGCAAATGCGGCTGTCCCGCTCGCCGCTGAGGCATCCGCCCCGCTCGACGCCGTCAAGGCGTCGGTCCCGCTCGACGCCGCTGAGGCGGCCGCCCTGCTCGACGCCGCCCTCGCGCTGTGGCGCGGCGAACCCGGCGACGGGCTGGACGACGCCGCACCGGGCATCACGGCCGACCTCCAGGAGACCGCCGGGCGGCTGCACGGTGAGCTGACCGGCCTGCGCCGTCGGGCCGCCCTCGCAGTGGGGGACCACACGACGGTGACCAGCCTCGCGACCGAGGCCCTGGCCGCGAACCCCCTCGACGAGGACGCGGCACGTGACCTCATGACCGCCCTCGCCCAGGCGGGGCGACCGGAGGAGGCCGTGCGGGTCTACGGGCGGCTGCGGCACGCCCTGGTCGCCGAGCTGGGCACCGACCCCGCGCCCGACCTGGTGGCACTGCACGCGCGGATCGCCCAGGCTGCTCTGCCCCCGCAGTCCCCGGACGGCGCATCCGGTACCGACCGACCGGCCGACGTCGGGCAAACAAGCCCCGGCCGACCAGGCACCGGCCGCTTCGTGCGCGGCCTGCGCGCCGCCACCACGCCGCTGATCGGGCGTGCGGACGACGTGCGCGCCGTCGTCGGGGAGCTCGCCCGGCACCGGGCCGTGACGATCCTCGGCGCGGGCGGCCTCGGCAAGACCCGCCTGGCCCAGGAGGTGGCGCGCACGGTCGCCGAGGATCGGGCGACGGCGTCCGGCCCGCTCGGTGGGCTGTCGATAGCGGTCGCCGAGCTGGCGGGTGTGCGTACCGACGACGACGTCGCGCTGGCCATCGCCGACGCCCTCGGTGTCTCGTCGGCGGCAGGCTCCGCACGGCTCTCCGACCGCGTGCTGGCCGGCGACCTGCACGACCGCATCGTGGAGCGCGCCCGGACCGCCCGGACCCTCCTGCTGCTGGACAACTGCGAGCACGTGGCCGACGGCGCCGCCCGCTGGGCGGACGTCCTGCTCTCCGCCGCACCCGGGCTCCGGATCCTGGCCACCAGCCGCGCCCCACTGCAGGTCCCGGCAGAGCAGGTGTACCCGCTGCCCCCGCTGGCCTCCCGGCACGCAGCGCACGCGGCGCACGGCGCGCACCCGGCGCGCACACCCGACGCGGGGAGCACGCGCGGCCCGGCCGTCGAGCTGTTCCGCCAGCGGGCGCTCGCGGCCCGCCCTGCCGCCCAGCTGCCCGACGACGTCGTCGCCCGCCTCTGCGACCGGCTCGACGGCCTGCCGCTCGCGATCGAGCTGGCCGCCGCCCGCGTGCGCACGCTTTCCGTGGAGGAGATCGAGCGACACCTCGACGCACGGTTCGCCCTGCTGCGCGGCGGCGACCGGACCGTACCCGACCGGCACCGCACGCTGGAGGCGGTGATCGAGTGGAGCTGGAACCTGCTGGAGCGCTCGCAGCAAGAGCTCTGGCGCCGCGTGTCCGTGCTGCCCGACGGGCTCTCCGCCCAGGCGGCGGCCGCGCTGGGGCGGCTCGGGAGCGCCGCCGCGCCGCCGGGCGGCGACGCCCCGCTCGACGTGCTCGACGACATCGACGGGCTGGTGGTGCAGTCCCTGCTCGTCGTCGAGCAGCGCGTCGAGAACGGCGGCCCCGCACCCGTGCGCTACCGCATGCTGGAGACCGTGCGCGAGTTCGGCCTGCTGCGTCTCGCGGAGGCGGGCGAGGAGGACGCCGTCCGCGATGCGCTGCTCGACTGGGCCAAGGCCGTCTCCCGGCACTCCACCGCCCGGATGCTCGGGCACGATCAGGTCGCCGTGCTCGCCGACCTGCGCCGCGAGCACGAGAACCTGCTGTTCGCCCTCCGCACGGCGGGGCGCTCCGGGCGTCCGGACGTCGTGGTCCACGGGTACGTGGCCCTCGGCGGGGCGTGGACCCTGCGGGGTGCGGAGGAGCGCGCGGCCGACCTGGCACCCGCCGTGCTCGACGCCGTCACCGGCCGGGTGGTCCCGCCCGCCGACGCCGACGCCACCGCCCTGGCGCTCGCCTACGCGGCAGCGACCACCGCGTTCTCCGGGTCGGCGGCGAACCTGCGCGCGCTGGGCCGGCTGCGGCGCGTGCTGCGCGACCATGGGGACGCGGTCAGCTACCGGACCCGCGCGGTCGCGAGCATGCTGCTGGCCCCCACACTGGAGACCGTCGCAGAGCTCAGCGAGTCGGCCGACCCGCTCGTCGCGTTCCTCAGCCACCTCGCCGCCTCCCAGGAGGCGGAGAACGCGGGGCGGCTCGACGAGGCCCTGGCCGACGCGGAGCACGCCTTCCACGTGGCCCAGGGCATCGGCGACGTCGCCTGTCCCGCCGGGGCCGCCATGATCCTCGCGGGCGTGGCGAGCGAGGTCGGCGACACCCGGACGGCTTCCCGCTGGTCGGGTCTCGCCCGCGCCGGGCTGACGGCGCTCGCCGCCGACGGGGCGCTGCGGCAGCTCGACTGGGTCGACCTCAACGCCGCCCTCGACCGCGGTGACCTGGCGGAGGCCGCGCGGGTCTGCGAGCGCCTCGACCAGGCGGGTTCGCATGCTGACGAGTCCGACCGTGGCGGCGCCGAGTCGCTGGCGGTCGCCGGGGTGGGACGCGCCGAGATCGCCTTCGCGCGCGGCGAGGTGGCAGAGGCGCTGGCCCGGTACGAGGGGGCGGTCGGCGTCTTCGCCGGCCGGCCGGGTGTGCGTGCGGGGGAGGCCGTGGGCCAGGGGTACGACGTCGGGGTGTGGATCGCTGCGGAGCCCGGACAGGACCCGGACCCGTCGGCGCCCTGGGCGGTGATCCTGGGGGCGGCGTGGGCGGTGCGGCTCGTCGGCGCGGGGCAGGACGTGCGGGCCGGTCAGGTGGCCGACGTCGTGCGGCGTCGGGCCGTGCGGCTGTACCGGGACTGGATGCGGAACATCGCCGACCACCCGGTGCTCGGCACCGTGTGCCTCGGGGTGGGGGCGGTGCTGGCCCTGGGCGAGCCGCAGCCCGGCGTCGGGCGGCCGGAGCCGGAGCGCGGCCTGGAGCTGCTGGCGCTGGCGGAGGTGATGGGCTCCCGGCAGGACCTGCAGGCGTTGCGCCGCGAGCCGGTCTTCGCGGCTGCGGCCGAGCGGTTCGGGGCTGCGGCGGTGGCGGATGCGCGGGCCGGGGCGGCCGCCGTCGACCGCACGATCCTGGCCGAGCACGTGCTGACGACGCTGGAGCGCCTGGACCGGTAGTCCAGGCGCTCCGAGGTGTGGCGGGGGTGCGTCAGGCCTTGCGCAGGTAGCTGCGGACGGCGATCGGGGCGAAGACCGCCACGACTATCGCCGCGCTGAGCAGCGTCCAGCCGACGTCGGCGGTGACCACACCCTCGTTCGCGAGGGAGCGCACGGCGGACACGAGGTGGGACACCGGGTTGACGTTGACGAACGCCTGCATCCAGCCCGGCAGGGTGTCGACGGAGACGAAGGCGTTGGACAGGAACGTCAGCGGGAACAGGACCATGAACGAGACGCCCTGCACAAACGTGGCCGAGCGGGCGATCACGCCGATGTAGGCGAAGATCCAGCTCAGCGCCCATGCGCAGACGACGACCAGCAGCCCGGCGAGCACAACGCCGCCGAACCCGCCGCCGGGACGCCAGCCCATGACGAGGCCGGTGAGGAACGTGATGGTCGTCGCGACGAGGTACCGCACCGTGTCGGCGAGCAGGGCGCCGGCGAGCGGCGCGATGCGGGCGATCGGCAGGGAGCGGAACCGGTCGAACACCCCCTTGTCCATGTCCTCGCGGAGCTGGACGCCGGTGACCACGGAGGCCGTGATGACGGTCTGCGCCAGGATGCCGGGGATGATCAGCGGCAGGTAGGCGCCGACGCTGCCGGAGACGGCGCCGCCGAACAGGTAGGTGAACATCAGCGTGAAGATGATGGGCTGGATGGTCACGTCGATGAGCTGCTCCGGTGTGTGCCGGACCTTGAGCAGGCCGCGGTAGGCCATCGTGACGGACTGCGAGACGGTGGCGGCGAGGCCGATCCGGTCGGGCTGGATGGTCGTCGTGTGGGCCACGGGGCTGAATGTGGCGGTGGTCATGCGGTCACCTTCTCGGTGTGGTTCTGGGTGCTGCCGGGGGCGGCGGGGGCGTCGTCGGACGCCGGGCGCCCGGTGAGACTCAGGAAGACCTCGTCCAGGGTCGGCTTGTCGAGGCTGACCGACGAGATCGGCACGTCGGCGTCGCGGAACCGGACCAGCAGGTCGGCGACGGCCTCGGCGTGGGGGACCGGCACCGTGATGCGCAGTCCTTCGGGGGCGACTGCGCCCGCGGCGCCGAACACCTGCTGCACGAGGCTGAGTGCGGTGCCGAGGTCGCTCGGCTCGGCGATGCCGACCTGGAGGGACTGGGCGCCGACGGTGGCCTTGAGCTCGTCGGCGGTGCCCTCGGCGACGACCTGGCCGCGGTCGATGACGGCGATGCGGTCGGCGAGCTGGTCGGCCTCGTCGAGGTACTGGGTGGTGAGCAGCACGGTGGAGCCGTCGGCGACCAGGCGGCGGATCGTGTCCCACATCTGGTTACGGGTGCGGGGGTCGAGGCCAGTGGTGGGCTCGTCCAGGAAGATGAGCGGCGGCCGGGCGATCAGGCTCGCGGCCAGGTCGAGCCGGCGGCGCATGCCGCCGGAGTAGTTGCGCAGGGGTCGCTTGGCGGCCTCGGTCAGGGAGAACTCCTCCAGGAGCTCCGCGGACTTGGCCCGCGCGGCGCGGGGGGACAGACCGAGCAGGCGCCCGAAGACGACCAGGTTCTCGGTGGCGCTCAGCGTCTCGTCGACCGACGCGTACTGGCCGGTCACTCCGATCAGGGAGCGGACGGCGGCGCCTTCGCGGGCCACGTCGTGGCCGAAGATCCGCGCCTCGCCGGCGTCGGGCCGCAGCAGCGTGGCGAGCATGCGGATGGTAGTGGTCTTTCCGGCACCGTTCGGTCCGAGCACCCCGTAGACGGTGCCGGTGCGGACGGTGAGGTCGACGCCGTCCACGGCACGGTTGTCGCCGAAGATCTTGACGAGGCCCTGTGCCTCGATCGCGTTCGTGTTCATGGCCCCAGCGTGCGCGGGGCTGCTCGCACGGGACTGTCAGGGCGCTGTCACGGGGCATGCACCCGTGACGGGCTCAGCGCAACCGAGCTCAGCGCAGCCGCGTCGTCAGCCACACGCGGGTGGTGCCCGCGATCAGCACGGCGGCGCCGATCATGTGCAGCCCCACGAGCAGCTCGGGCAGGTCGGTGAAGTACTGCACGTACCCGATCAGGCCCTGCGCCAGCGTGATGCCGAGCAGGATCAGCGCGGCCCGCCGCACCGGGGTCGGGCCGCGGCGCACGGCGACCAGGTAGACGACCAGGACCGCCAGGAACGCCCACACCGCCGTCGCGTGCAGCCTGGTCAGCAGCGCCGGGTCGATGGCGATCCGGTAGCCCACCTCGGCGTCGCCGCTGTGCGGGCCGGCGCTGGTGGTGAGCACACCGAGAATCACGACGACGGCGGTCAGGCCGGCCAGCGCCCAGGCCAGGCCGCGGACGCGCGGCGTCACGACAAGGGTCGGGGACTGGTCGCCCTCGCCATGCCGGTGCAGCACGTAGAGGGACGCGGCCACCAGAGCGCCCGAGACGCCGAAGTGCAGGGAGACCCAGCCCGGGTGCAGGTCCAGCAGCACCACCACACCGCCGATCACGGCCTGCGCCAGCACACCCACGATCGGCACCAGGCCGAGCATCCGGTACGACCGCGACCGGCTGAGGTCCGTGCACACCGCGATCGCGAGCAGGATCGCGATGACCGACAGCACACCCGTCAGCGTGCGGTTCCCGAACTCGATGTACGGGTGCAGGGTCGTCGCCTCGTGGAACTGCGGCGTGAAGCTCCCCGGCTCGCACTGCGGCCACGTGGAGCAGCCCAGGCCCGACTCGGTCAGGCGCACGGCGCCACCGGTCCCGATGATGCCGATCTGGCCCACCAGGTTCGCGACGAGGATCGCGCGGGTCCAGTGGCGGAAGCGGTCGACACGTCCGGCGAGCGCGGCGAACCAGGAGGTAGGTGCGGCGGTTGCGGTCACGGCTCCACGCTAGTGCCCGACGACGGCGTCGCACGCCGTGCGAGGCCCTGACCGGGTGTGATCCTTGCCCGGGTGCCGCCCCGGGCGCCGCCCCCGGGCGCCGTCCCCGGCACCGCACAGACGTCAGGCGCTCAGGCCACCGAGGTGACCTGAGCGCCTGACGTCTGCTTAGACCGGCTGGATCGTCAGTAGCCGATGATGCTCAGCAGCCGGTTGGGCGAACCGGTGCCGGGGTTGGTCACGACGCCCGTCGTCGCGGCGTTGTTCAGTGCCGTGCCGACCTGGGCCGGAGTGAATCCGGGGTTGGCGGTGAGCACGAGCGCCGCGGCGCCCGCCACGTGCGGCGTGGCCATCGAGGTACCGCTGATGGTGTTGCTGGCGGTGGTGCTGGTGTACCAGGCCGACGTGATGGCGCTGCCCGGAGCGAAGATGTCCACGCAGGTGCCGATGTTCGAGTACGAGGCACGGGCGTCCGTGTTCGTGGTGGCACCGACCGTGATCGCCGTCGGGGTCGAGGCAGGCGAACGGGTGCAGGCGTTGGTGCCCGTCTCGTTGCCGGCGGCGACCGCGTAGGTGACACCGTCCGCGACGGACCTGGTGACGGCGTCGTTCAGGGCCTGCGAGAACCCGCCACCGAGCGACATGTTGGCCACGGCCGGCTGGCCGGCGGCGTGGTCGGCGGTCACCCAGTCGATACCGGCGATCACACCAGCGTTGGTGCCGCCCCCGGTGCAGCCGAGCACGCGGACCGCGACGAGGGTGACGTTCTTGGCGACGCCGTAGGACGTTCCGCCCACGGTGCCCGCGACGTGCGTGCCGTGTCCGTTGCAGTCCGTGGCGTTGGCGTCGTTGTCCACGGTGTCTCGGCCGTGGACCGCGCGGCCGCCGAAGTCCTGGTGCGTGGTCAGGATGCCCGTGTCGATGATGTACGCCCGCACCCCGGTGCCCGTGCCCGTGTACGTGTACGAGTTGTTGAGCGGCAGCGCCCGCTGGTCGATGCGGTCCAGGCCCCAGGAGGGCACCGGTGCCTGCGTGGCGCTCGCCGTCACGACCCGGTCCTGCTCGACGTACGCGACCGACGGGTCGGCTTCGAGCCGCTTGGCCTCGGCCGCGGACATCGTCGCCGAGAACCCGCGCACCGCGTTGGTGTACGAGTGCTCGACCTCGCCGCCGTACTCCTGCACGAGGCTGCTGGCCGCGCTCCGGACCTGCGTCTTGGCCACGTCGTCGTTGTTGAGCACGACGATGTACGAGTCCTCGACTGCTGCGCCGGCGACCGGCGCGGGTGCCTGCGCCAGCGGCGCCGACGCCATCGCCGCTGTGGCTGGTGCCGCCGCGAGGATGATTGCGATACCGGTGCCGACGATCAGTCGACGGCGGTTGCTGTGGATGGTCACGCTGCCCCCCTGGGGTATGGGTTTGTAGGTGACCCGAACCCTAAATCGGCAATTTAGACCCGCATACCCTACAAAAAGGTAATACTCTCCTCATATGGTGGTTTGGGTAGGTGTTTACCCGAATGGGCCCAAGTGTCTGTGCGGCGCCGGACCGTAGACGTATCAACCCCTCAGGCCACTGAAAGCGGCCTGAGGGGTTGACCTGCGCGAAGGCTGCCGACCCTCAGAGACCGCTGACGTTCAGCAGCAGGTTCGGCGAGCCGGCACCCACGTCGGTCACGACGTCGGACAGGGCCGCACCCGTCAGGGTGTCGCTGACCTCGGCCGGTGTGGCAGCGGGGTTGGCGCTGAGCACGAGCGCCGCGGCACCCGTGACGTGCGGCGTGGCCATCGAGGTGCCGCTGTAGGTGCCGGTCGCGGTGTTGCTCGTGTACCAGGCCGACGTGATGTCGCTGCCCGGCGCGAAGATGTCCAGGCAGGTGCCGATGTTCGAGTACGAAGCGCGGGCGTCCGTGTTCGTGGTGGCACCGACCGTCATCGCCGTCGGGGTGGAGGCGGGCGAGACCTCGCAGGCGTCTGCGCCGCTGCCGTTGCCGGCGGCCAGCGCGAAGGTGACGCCGTCGGCGACGGCCGCCGACACGGCGTCGTTCAGGGCCTGCGAGAACCCGCCACCGAGCGACATGTTGGCCACTGCCGGCTCGCCGGCGGCGTGGTCGGCGGTCACCCAGTCGACGCCGGCGATGACGCCGTCGTAGGTGCCCGAGCCGGCGCAGTCCAGGACGCGGACCGCGACGAGCGAGACGTCCTTGGCGACGCCGTAGGCCGAGCCGCCGACGGTGCCCGCTACGTGCGTGCCGTGCCCCATGCAGTCCGTGGCGTCGTCGTCACCATCGACTGTGTCGGTGCCGCTGACCGCGCGACCGCCGAAGTCCTCGTGCGTCGTCAGGATGCCCGTGTCGAGGATGTACGCCGTCACCCCGGCGCCCGAGCTCGTGTACGTGTACGAGTTGTCGAGCGGCAGGCCCTCCTGGTCGATCCGGTCCAGGCCCCAGGACGGGACGGGCGTCTGCGTGTCCGCCGCCGTCATCACGCGGTTCTGCTCCACGTAGGCGACCGACGGGTCGGCCGCGAGCTGCTCGGCGTCGGCCGCGGACATCGTCGCGGAGAAGCCACGTACCGCGTTGGTGTACGAGCGGTCCACCTCGCCGCCGTACTCCTGCACGAGGCTGCTGGCCGTGCTCCTGACCTCTGCCTTGGCGACGTCGGCGTCCTTGAGGACCACGATGTAAGAGTCCTCGACGACCGCTCCGGCGACCGGCGCGGCGGCCGGGGCCCCGTTCGGCGGCGTCGATGCCATGGCCGCAGCGGCTGGGGCCGCGGCAAGAAGGATAACGATTCCGACGCCGACGACGAGCCGACGGGGGTTGCTGGGTGTGGAAGTCACGCTGCCTCCTGGGTATAGGTGAAATGAACACTAAATGGCTTCATTTCACCCGACAACCCTACGAACCGGGCATACCGTTCGCGTATGGGCCTGGCTTCAGTGCCAGCGGAAGAGCCGCGCCGCGCCGGCGCCCAGCGCCGCGGTCCAGGCCAGCAGGACCACCACGGAGAACGGCGGGACCGCGCCGTACAGCAGGGCCCCGCGCATCGCCTCGCCCAGCGCGCCGGACGGCAGGAGCACGGCGGCGTGCGCCAGCGGCCCCGCGAGCTGCGCGGCGGGCAGGAGCACACCACCGCCCACGGTGAGCAGCACAAGCACCAGGTTTGCCACGGCGAGCACACCCTCGGCGCGCAGGGTCCCGGCCAGCAGCAGCGCCAGGGCGGTGAACGCGGCGGTGCCCAGCAGTCCGGCGCCGACGACGGCGGGCAGCGCACCCACCTCCGGCCGCCACCCCAGGGCCAGCGCGACTCCGGAGATGACCACCACCTGCACCACCTCGACGGCGAGCACACCGAGCACCTTGCCGGCCAGCAGCCCGCCACGGCCCAGCGGCGTGGTCGCCATGAGGCGCAGCACGCCGTTGCGCCGGTCGAACGCGGTGGCGATCGCCTGGGACGTGAACGCCGTCGACATGACGGCGAGCGCGAGCACCCCCGGGGTCACGAAGTCCACGCGGGTCAGCCCCTGCGTGTCCAGGTCGATGAACGAGGTGCGCACTAGGGCGAACAGCACCAGCACGGGCAGCACTATCGTCACGAGCAGCTGCTCGCCGTTGCGCAGGATCGCGCGCGTCTCGAACGAGGTCTGCGCGAGGATCCGGCGGACGACGGGCGCGGCGGCGGGCTCGGTCCCCACACTCATCGCAGGTTCCTCCCGGTGAGGTCGAGGAAGACGTCCTCGAGCGTGCGGCGGCCGGTGGTGACCGACCGAGCCAGCACACCGCGGCCCGCGAGCCACCCGGTAACCGTTGCGAGCGCCACGGGGTCAACGGCCCCGGTCAGGGTGTAGACCCCGGTCTCGCCCTCAGCGACCACCCACCCCTCCCCGAGGGGAAGGGCTGCGCGCAGGCTCGTCAGGTCCAGGCCCGGGGTGGCCTCGATGCGGATCGAGCCGGGACCCGTGCCGGCCTCGGTCAGCTCGCGGACGGTGCCGGACGCGATGGTGCGGCCGTGGTCCACGATGTGCACGTGGTCGGCGAGGTCGGCGGCCTCGTCCATCAGGTGGGTGGTGAGCACGATGGCGACGCCGTCTGCGCGCAGCTCGCGCACGAGGTCCCACACGGCGCGCCGGCTCTGCGGGTCCATCCCGGCGCTGGGCTCGTCGAGGAACACGACGTCGGGCCGCCCGACGACGGCGGCGGCCAGCGCGACCCGCTGGCGCTGCCCGCCCGACAGGCGGCGCACGGTGGTGCGGGCGAAGCCGTGCAGCCCCAGGCGTTCGGCGAGCTCGTCCACGGGCCGCGGCGCGGCGTACATGGCGGCGACGTGCCGCAGCAGCTCCAGCGCGCGCACCCCGGTGGGCAGCCCGCCGTCCTGCAGCATCACGCCGACGCGGGGGCGTAGGAGACGCGCGTCGGCGACGGGGTCGAGGCCCAGCACGCGCACGGTGCCGCCGTCGGGGGAACGCAGGCCCTCGCAGCACTCGACGGTGGTCGTCTTGCCCGCTCCGTTGGGGCCGAGGACGGCCGTGACCGCGCCCCGGCGGGCGATCAGGTCCAGGCCGTCCACGACGGCGCGGCCGTCGTAGTTCTTGACCAGGCCGCGCACCTCCACGGCAACCTCGGTCCCGGCACCGGCAGAACCGGCGTCGGCGCGAGCGGGACGGGCTGTGGCGGCGCTCGCGACGGCCGCCGGAGCGGGGTCTATCGCAGGCGCGTCGGACAAGGGCACCGCACAATCGTAGGCGGCGGCAGAACGACCGGCGTCGCGCTACGTGACCTGGGTGTGGACCGACCGTGTGAGATGTGTCGCGATCGGCGCGAACTGAGGGTCGCCTTCCTTGCGCATCTCGAATTAGGGAACAAGGATGTTCTCAAAAGCATTGGCGTCTGTGAGGACGCGCACACCTGGGTGAAGTCTGCCCGGACCGACGTGAGGGGAGGTGACCAGCATGAGCGCACCGACACAGGTGACAGTGGGCCACGTGGCGAGCCACGAGACCGACGGCACCACCCGCCGGCGAGTGCTCGAGCTGGTTGCGTCCCGCGGCCCGGTCACGGCCGGAGCGCTGGCCGCCGTCCTGGAGCTGACGGCCCCGGCCGTGCGTCGGCACCTGACCCTCCTGGAGGAGGACGGCCAGATCGCCGTCCACGAGGCCACGCCGTCGGGCACTCCCCGGCGCGGGCGTCCCGCCCGCAGCTACGTCGCCACGAGCGGCGGCCAGTCCGAGCTGGAGGGCGGCTACCAGGAGATCGCGCGGCAGGTCCTGCGCTTCCTCCGGGAGACGGGCGGCAGCGAGGCCGTGATGGGCTTCGCCAAGGACCGGTTCGACGCCGTGGCCCGCAGCTACGCGCCGCACCTCACCGCCGACTCCGCCGAGGGCCGGGCCGCCCAGCTCGTCCAGCTTTTGTCGGCCGACGGCTACGCCGCCTCCGTGCGGCCCGTGCCGGCGCCGCTGACCGGGCCCACGGCCGGGGTCGTGGCGCCCGCGGTCCAGCTCTGCCAGGGGCACTGCCCGGTCCAGCACGTGGCCGAGGAGTTCCCCGAGCTGTGCGAGCAGGAGGCTCGCGCATTCAGCGAGCTGCTTGGCTCGCACGTCCAGCGGCTCGCGACCATCGCGGGCGGCGCGCACGCTTGCACCACGAACATCCCAGTGAACCTCCCCGTGAACATGTCCGCGCACCTCCCCGCGAACATTCCCGCGACCCCCACCGAAGGAAAGTGATGAGCGCAGAAACGCAAGCGCCAGAGCAGCGCTCCGACGATGAGATCATCGCCAGCATCGGCTCTTACGAGTACGGCTGGCACGACAGCGACGCCGCGGGCATGTCCGCGCAGCGAGGTCTCAGCGAGGCGGTGGTGCGCAACATCTCGGCTCTGAAGAACGAGCCCGAGTGGATGCTGAACCAGCGGCTCAAGGCCCTGCGCCTCTTCGGCAAGAAGCCGATGCCGAGCTGGGGCTCCGACCTGTCGGGCATCCACTTCGACAAGATCAAGTACTTCGTGCGCTCCACGGAGAAGCAGGCCACGTCGTGGGAGGACCTCCCGGACGACATCAAGAACACGTACGACCGGCTCGGCATCCCCGAGGCCGAGAAGCAGCGCCTCGTCGCGGGCGTCGCCGCCCAGTACGAGTCCGAGGTCGTCTACCACCAGATCCGTGAGGACCTGGAGGAGCAGGGCGTCATCTTCGTCGACACCGACACGGGCCTGCGCGACTACCCGGAGCTGTTCCAGGAGTACTTCGGCACGGTCATCCCGTCGGGCGACAACAAGTTCGCCGCGCTGAACTCGGCAGTCTGGTCGGGCGGCTCGTTCGTCTACGTGCCGCCGGGTGTGCACGTCGAGATCCCGCTGCAGGCCTACTTCCGGATCAACACCGAGAACATGGGCCAGTTCGAGCGCACGCTGATCATCGCCGACGAGGGCTCCTACGTGCACTACGTCGAGGGCTGCACGGCGCCGATCTACACGTCGGACTCCCTGCACTCCGCGGTCGTCGAGATCATCGTCAAGAAGAACGCCCGCGTTCGCTACACGACGATCCAGAACTGGTCGAACAACGTGTACAACCTGGTCACCAAGCGCGCCACGGCCGCTGAAGGCGCCCAGATGGAGTGGGTCGACGGCAACATCGGCTCGAAGGTCACCATGAAGTACCCGGCGATCTACCTGCTGGGCGAGCACGCCCGCGGTGAGACGCTGTCCATCGCCTTCGCGGGCGAGGGCCAGCACCAGGACGCCGGCGCCAAGATGGTGCACGCCGCGCCCAACACGGTCTCGTCGATCGTGAGCAAGTCCGTGGCGCGCGGCGGCGGCCGCACGTCATACCGCGGCCTGGTGCAGGTGCTCGAGGGCGCCAAGCACTCCGCGTCCAACGTCCTGTGCGACGCGCTGCTGGTGGACCAGATCTCCCGCAGCGACACCTACCCGTACGTCGACGTCCGTGAGGACGACGTCTCCATGGGTCACGAGGCCACGGTCTCGCGGGTGAGCGAGGACCAGCTGTTCTACCTCATGTCCCGGGGCATGGAAGAGACCGAGGCCATGGCCATGATCGTGCGCGGGTTCGTCGAGCCCATCGCGCGCGAGCTGCCCATGGAGTACGCACTCGAGCTCAACCGCCTCATCGAGCTGCAGATGGAAGGGTCCGTCGGCTGACATGACTCTCACGACCGATCACTCGCGCGCTGTTGCCGACGGCGCCCACACGCACGGCGTCGTCAAGCCCCAGGGCTCACGAGCCGAGCGCCTCACGTCCTTCGACCTGGCGGACATCCCGATCCCCAACGGCCGCGAGGAGGAGTGGCGCTTCTCCCCGGCCGATCGCCTCCAGCCGCTGTTCCAGGCTGAGCTGGGCACCTCGGGCGTCACGGTCCAGGTGACCCCCGCCCCCGAGGTGACCGTCGAGACCGTCGGGCGCGACGACGCCCGCCTCGGCACCGCCGGCAAGCCCGGCGACCGCACCGCCGTCACCGCGTGGAACGCTTTCGAGCAGGCCACCATCGTGACGGTGCCCAAGGAGGCGGTGGCCTCCGAGGTCACCTCCGTGCGCCTGACCGGCGTGTCCAAGGAGGCGACGGCGGCCCACGTGCTCGTGCGTGCCGAGCGGCACTCCGAGGCCGTCGTGGTCATCGACCACGCGGGCGCCGGCCTGCTCACCGAGACCGTCGAGATCGTCGTCGAGGACGGCGCGCACCTCACCGTCGTCAGCGTCCAGGACTGGGCCGACGGCGCAGTGCACGCCTCCTCGCACCGGGCCCGCATCGGGCGCGACGCGAAGCTCAAGCACGTCGTGGTGACGTTCGGCGGCGACGTCGTGCGCATCACGCCGGACGCCGAGTTCACGGCGACCGGCGGCGACGTCGAGATGGTGGGCCTGTACTTCGCGGACACCGACCAGCACCAGGAGCACCGCCTCTTCGTGGACCACGCGGTGCCGGACTGCAAGTCCCGCGTGACCTACAAGGGCGCGCTCCAGGGCTCCGGCGCGCACACGGTGTGGGTGGGTGACGTCCTGATCCGGGCGAACGCCGAGAACACCGACACCTACGAGCTCAACCGCAACCTGGTCCTGACGGACGGCGCGCGTGCGGACTCGGTGCCGAACCTCGAGATCGAGACCGGCGAGATCGCCGGCGCCGGCCACGCCAGCGCCACCGGCCGGTTCGACGACGAGCAGCTCTTCTACCTCAAGTCCCGGGGCATCAGCGAGATGGAGGCCCGCCGTCTGGTCGTGCGCGGCTTCTTCGCCGAGCTCATCCACCAGATCGGCGTCCCGTCCGTCGAGGAGCGCCTGCTCGCCTCGATCGAGGCCGAGCTGGAGAAGTCGATGAGCGTCATCACCGGGGCGCCGCCGGTAGTGCCCGCCGAGGCCGAGGTGGCTCCGAGCGCATGACCGCACAGCTGGCCTGTATGACCGACGACCTGGGACCGGAGGAGGCGATGCTCGTGGAGCTCGACGGCGCCGACGGCGCCCCGGTCCCGGTCGCCGTCGCACGCGATGCGGACGGCAACTTCCACGCCATCTCCGACATCTGCTCGCACGGCGCAGTCTCGCTGTCCGACGGCGAGGTGGAGGGCTGTCTTGTCGAGTGCTGGCTGCACGGCTCCCAGTTCGACCTGCGGACCGGTCAGCCCGTCCAGCTTCCGGCGGTGCGCCCTGTGCCCGTCTACCCGGTGACCGTCGACGGCGAGCGGGTGCTCGTCGACATCGACGTCACCGTCCCCGTTTCTTGATTCATTGACTTTCGCAAGCTAACCCTGGAGCAACCGATATGCCCACCCTCGAGATCCGCGACCTGCACGTCAGCGTCGAGACCAAGGAAGGCCCCAAGCCGATCCTGCGCGGCGTCGACCTGACGATCGCCAGCGGCGAGACCCACGCGATCATGGGCCCCAACGGCTCGGGCAAGTCCACCCTCGCGTCGGCCCTGGCCGGCCACCCCAAGTACACCGTCACGTCGGGCACCGCCACGCTCGACGGCGAGGACCTCCTGGCGATGAAGGTCGACGAGCGCGCTCGCGCCGGCCTGTTCCTCGCCATGCAGTACCCGGTCGAGGTCGCCGGCGTTTCGGTCGCGAACTTCCTCCGCACCGCCAAGACCGCCATCTCCGGCGAGGCCCCGAAGCTCCGCACCTGGGGCAAGGAGGTCAAGGACGCGATGGAGAACCTCCGCATGGACCCGGCCTTCGCCGAGCGTTCCGTGAACGAGGGCTTCTCCGGTGGTGAGAAGAAGCGCCACGAGATCCTGCAGATGGAGCTCTTCAAGCCCCGCTTCGCCATCCTCGACGAGACCGACTCCGGCCTCGACGTCGACGCGCTGCGCATCGTGTCGGAGGGCGTGAACCGGGCCAAGGAGACCAGCGACATCGGGATCCTGCTCATCACGCACTACACGCGCATCCTGCGCTACATCAAGCCCGACTTCGTGCACGTCTTCGTCGACGGCCGGATCGCGGAGGAGGGCGGCTCCGAGCTGGCCGACCGCCTCGAGGAAGAAGGCTACGACCGGTACCTCACCGCGAACAAGCCGGTCTCGGCCTGATCCACTGATCCATCGCGAGGGGACATCATGACCACCACCACCGTGCGCCCGGGCGGTTTCGCCGCGGGTGACGCCGCCGCCGGACCGTCGACGGCCGCGCTCTCCACGACCGAGCTCGCCGCCGTCCGGGCGGACTTCCCGCTGCTCGAGCGCACGGTGCGGGGCGGTCAACCCCTCGTGTACCTGGACTCCGCCGCCACGTCCCAGAAACCGCAGGTGGTGCTCGACACCGAGGTGGACTTCTACGAGCAGCGCAACGCCGCGGTCCACCGCGGTGCGCACCAGCTCGCCGAGGAGGCCACCGAGGCGTTCGAGCAGGCCCGCGCGGCGGTCGCCGCGTTTGTCGGTGCCGACGACGGCGAGATCGTCTGGCAGCCGGGCGCCACCGCCGCGATCAACGTCGTGGCGTACGCCTTCTCCAACGCGTCCCTGGGGCGCGGGGGAGAGGCCGCCGCACGGTTCCGGCTCGCACCCGGCGACGAGATAGTCGTCACGGAGGCAGAGCACCACGCGAATCTCGTCCCGTGGCAGGAGCTGTGCGCCCGCACGGGCGCCACCCTGCGCTGGATCCCGGTGGCCGACGACGGCCGGCTCGACCTGTCGACCCTTGACCAGATCGTCACCGAGCGCACCAAGGTGCTGGCCTTCGGGCACGTCTCCAACGTGACCGGCGCGGTGGCCCCCGTGGCCACGCTGGTCGCGGCGGCCCGGCGCGTCGGGGCCCTCACGGTGCTCGACGCGTGCCAGTCCGTGCCGAACATGCCCGTGAACTTCCACGAGCTCGGCGTCGACTTCGCCGCGTTCAGCGGCCACAAGATGCTCGGCCCCACCGGTGTCGGCGCGCTCTACGGGCGCCGGGAGCTGCTGGAGGCCATGCCGCCCACCGTCACCGGCGGGTCCATGGTCGAGGTAGTGACCATGGAGGCCACCACGTACGCGCCGCCCCCGCAGCGCTTCGAGGCCGGCACCCAGATGGTCGCCCAGGCCGTCGGCATGGGCTGCGCGGCCCAGTACCTCGGGGAGCTCGGCATGGCCGGCGTCGCCCGGCACGAGTCCGAGCTCGCGGCGGAGATGCTCAAGATCGCCGACATCCCGGGGGTCCGGGTGATCGGCCCGCTCGACACGGCCGACCGGCTGGCAGTGGTCTCGTTCGTGGTCGAGGGCGTGCACGCGCACGACGTCGGGCAGGTGCTCGACGACAAGGGGATCGCCGTCCGCGTGGGCCACCACTGCGCACAGCCGCTGCACCGCCGGTTCGGCGTCGCCGCGACAGCCCGCGCCTCGGCGTCGGTCTACACGACGGTCGAAGAGGTTGTGGCGTTCCGGGAAGCGTTGGCGGGGGTCCGCGCGTTCTTCGGAGCAGAGTAGTAACTTCGGCAGGGCTGAGTTCGGAAAGAGGCAGCGGCGTGAGCACGCTCGAGCAGATGTACCAGCAGGTGATCCTGGACCACGCGAAGCGTCCCGTGGGCCGTGGGCTCGTCGACCTCGCGTCGACCGACCACGGGCACCTCGCAGGGGAGTCGCACCAGGTGAACCCGACCTGCGGCGACGAGGTGACCCTCCGGGTCGACGTCACGCCCGACGGCGAAGTGGCGGGCGTCTCGTGGGAGGGGCAGGGCTGCTCCATCTCCCAGGCGTCGGTCTCCGTCATGACCTCGCTGGTCGAGGGCGCGCCGCTGACCGAGGTCGCGCGGCTGGACCGCCTGTTCCACGACCTGATGTCGTCCCGCGGCAAGGGCCTGGACGACGACGCGGAGGACGCCCTCGGCGACGCGACCGCCTTCACCGGTGTGTCGCAGTACCCCGCGAGAATCAAGTGCGCGCTGCTCGGCTGGGCGGCGCTCAAGGACTCGCTGGCGCGCAGCGGCGCGCTGGCAACGAGCTGAGGAGAGACCCATGACCGAGGCGAGTACCGACGTCGAGCAGGAAGTCGCGGCCGCTCCCGCTGAGGGAGCGAGCTCTTCGCCCACCACCGTGGTGGACGTCGAAGAGGGGATGCGCGACGTGATCGACCCCGAGCTGGGCATCAACGTCGTGGACCTGGGCCTGATCTACGGCATCCAGGTGGACCAGAACAACCACGCGACCATTGATATGACGCTCACGTCGGCGGCCTGCCCGCTGACGGACGTGATCGAGGACCAGACCGCGCAGGCGCTCGAAGGCCTGGTGGACGGGTTCCGCGTGAACTGGGTCTGGATGCCGCCGTGGGGTCCGGAGAAGATCACGACCGACGGCAAGGAGCAGCTGCGGATGCTCGGGTTCAACGTCTGAGGATCTAAGAGGTCGGTCGGCGGGATCCTGAACTGGGTAAACGCCGTCTGACCGGGTGGGGTGAGCCGCTGGGCGGATCACCCCACCCAGGCCTGGTCAGCCGATGAAGGCGACCCCGACGGGTGGAGTGAGCAGCGGCGCCAGCACCTTCGCGCGACCGGTGTCCAGGTTGACGTCGACCAGCAGCGACAGGCCGAGAAGCCCGCCGGTCCGCACCGCGGCCACGGCACGGTAGTCCTTCGCGTCGTAGTCGCCGGCCCGGGCAGCGCCATCGATGTCGAACCCGTTGGTCGCCACGACGTTCAGGCCGAGGCGGCCGACGGGGAACAGCTGTCCGGTGTTCGGTGACACGACCGGTGTCGCGCCGGGGACGCTGCCCTGCAACACGAGCGTGTCCGTGCGGGAGTCCAGGCCGTACAGCGCGGTCGAGGTGGCCCCCGCGACGCTGTTCGTGTAGCCGGACGCGGCGACCTCCGGCCTGCCGCCGCCGGTGGCGTAGGCCAGGGTGCTGTCGACCGCAGCCACCGCGCCTGTGTCGGGGTGGAGCCGCAGGTTCTGGCCGGTGTCTGTGACGAGCCGGATCCGGTCGACGGTCGGGTTGAAGTCCAGGCCGACGGCCCGCCCGGTGAGCGCTACCGGCGCGCCGACCTTCGTGGCCTTCCCCGACTTGGCGTCCACCGTGTACAGCTGACCGGACGCGCCGATGACGTACACCGTGCCGTTGGCCGGCCGCACGTCCATGCCGACCAGCCGGTCGTGGTGCGCGAGACCGGTGATCCGGACCCGGTGCTCGACGACCACCGGCTGGTTTCCGTTGTGCCGGCTCAGCACGCCGTTCGAGCCGAGTACCAACAGGTCACTGCGGTTCTGGTGCGTCGATGCGGATGCCTCCGCCGCGGACGCGTCCGCCGCGGATGCCGCCGGCGCGGCCAGCGCACCGGCGGCCAGCACGGCGGCGACCACGATTCCGATTCGTCTCATCACGAGTTCCTTCCATTCTTCGGGTGGGACGTCTGGGGTTACGTCCGCGACCCCGCAGGCGTTCATCGCGCGATGACGAGGGCACACACCGCCGCGTTCACCTTGGTAGACACCGCATCTGAATGCGGGACGCGGATTGTCCGTATACCCTCGCGTGACACTCGCGACCGACGGCCGGGCGGACCGGAACCGGGCACCCGTGGTGAGGAGCGTGATGGACCTGCCCGGGAAGCGGGAGGAATCGTTCGACGTGGTGAGCGCCTACGACGGTCACGGCAGGGAGCTGTACGCGTTCGCGCTCGCCGCGTTGGGTGACCGGTCCCAGGCAGAGGAGTGTGTCCAGGACACGTTCGTCCGGGCGTGGCGCGCGCGAGAGACCTATCGGCCGGACCTGGCGTCGGTGCGGACCTGGCTGTTCGCGATCGCGCGGAACCTCGTGACCGACACGCTTCGAGCGCGGCAGCGCCGGCCGCGAACGGTCGAGGCGATCGCGGGCGAAGATCGCGCCGACCCTGCTGACCATGTCGGGGCTAGCCTGGACCGGCTGCTGGTGGCGGAGGCGCTGATCCAGCTGTCTGTGGAGCACCGCCAGGTGATCGTCGAGGTGCAACTCAACGGCAGGTCCTATGAGGACCTGGCGAGGATCACGCGCGTCCCGGTGACCACGCTGCGGACCAGGATGTACTACGGGCTGCGGTCCCTGCGAACAGCCCTGAAGGAGGTGGGCGAGACCCATGCCTGACGAGCAGAGTCCCTCCCATGGACGAGAGCGCGCCCGCGAGCTGTTAGAGCTCGGTGCCCACCGTGAGCTCGACGACGCCGAACAGGACGAGCTGATCCGGCTCCTGCACGATCATCCAGGCGTCGAGTACGACGACTTCACCGCGGAACTGGGGTCGCTCAGCTCGCTCGGCCGGCTGGACGACGCGCTGCCGTCACCGGCTCTGCGCGAGCGGATCACCACCGCGACCGGGTTCGACACCGCCCCCCCGATGCAGCCGCGCCGCTGGTCTCGTCCCCTCCTCGCCGCGGCCGCCGTCGCATTGATCGCTCTCGGAGCGGCCGGCAACGCCGTGGTCGGCACACTGCTCGAGGACGAACCTCCGAGCGGGCCACCGGGCACGCTCGGGGTGGTCGAGGCGATCGACTTCACCGGCGAGCCGTCCGGGGTCGAGGTCGATGCCTCCGTCGTCGCGCACACCTGGGGCACCGAGACGCGCATTGACGTCGACGGGTTGCCGGAAGGCGAGACCTTCACTGTCGTGGTGCTCGGGTCCGACGGTGCCGAGTTCGCATCGGGCACGTTCATCGGGTCGGCCGTTCCGGTCCGGTGCGCGATGAACGCCGCAGTGCTGCGTACCGACGTCGCCACAGTCGAGATCCGCGATGCGGCCGGGCACATCGTGATGTCGTCGGACCTGTCGCCGGCCGCGGCATGACGACGTCTGAGGCTCCGCACGCGACGGTGCCCCCGGAACCCACTGGGTTCCGGGGGCACCGTGCGTTGGTCAGCTGAACTGCAGGCTGTTGAGGTTCCAGCCGCCGTTGTCCTGGTAGACCGTCAGGGTCTGCACCCCGGCCGGCAGTGTCACCTGGGTGGTGACGGTCGTCCAGGTCTGCCAGCCGCCGGTCGCCGGGAGGCTGACGTTGCCGCTCAGGTTGGTACCGGATGCACTGACCAGGTGAAGTGCATTCGTCACCGCAGACGGCGCCGCGACGCGGAGCGCCACGGTGTACGTCCTGGCCGTGGCGACGTTGACGGTGTAGTGGAACCACTGCCCGGTGCTGGTCCAGCCCAGGTTGTGGCCGCCACCGGTGTCCGACGTGGTCTCGAGGTCGACGCCGTCGGCCCGGTAGCCGTTCGCATTACCGTTGATCGAGTTCACGCTGTACGCGACACCCTGGCCGCCGGTGTTGTAGTTCTCCGCCTGCACGGTGCCGGGGACCGCGGCGGGCGTGCCGCCGAACGGACCTTCGACCGGGGTGCCCGTCTGCCAGCTGTTGCCGCTGAGCGATGCGGCGAACCCACCCGAGTTGTTGATGTACGGCGTCCCGCCGCCGTTCACGGTGTTGCCGGTGATCGTCGCGGACCCGGAGGGAGCGGGGTAGAACGCCGGTGAGATGACGATGCCGTTGCGCCAGGGCGAGGTGACGGTGTTGTTCTGCAGCAGGGTGTTGGTCGAGGTGGAGAAGCCGATCCCGTCGTACACCGAGTTGAGGATGGTGTTGTTGGTCGCGGTGACCCGGTCGACCACACCGACGTTCTGCCCGTCACCGCCGTTCCCGATGTGGAACGCCGGCTGCCCCTGGCTGTAAGCATTCCCACCGGACCGGACCACGGTGTTGCCGGTGACGGTGGTCGAGAACAGGTCGTTGCCGTTGACACCGAACCGTCCCGCACCCAGACCGATGTAGCGAGCAGTGTCGGAGACGTAGTTGTTCTCGACCCGATGGCCGCTGCCGCCGTAGATGCCGATGCCCTTGCCGCCCCAGGGAGCGATCGACGTATTGTTCGTCACCACCGCGTTCGCCATCGGGGTGTAGTAGACCCGGGTGCCGTCGAAGTCGTTGTAGTTGACGGAGTTGACCGCCAGGGCGTCGTCACCGGTGCCGCGGACGAAGTTGTTGGTCATGGCCAGGTTGTTGCCGACGGAGTTGCCCATCGAGACGTTGTTGATGTTGGCGCCGTCGGCCCAGATCGTCGTGAGGCGGTTGTTCCGGATGGTGCCGCCGGTGCCGGAGGCCCAGAAGCCGGACATCGTGTGCTGGGTCCAGATCCCCTCGGCCAACCAGTTCGTCCCGGTGATGTCCATCGAGCCGCCGGCGCCGTCGAGCGTAACGCGGCTCGTCGCGTTGGAGTCGACGTGCAGGTTCCGGATCGTGGTCGAGGTCAGCCCCCACAGCGGGGGCAGTGGAGTGCTGTTCGGGAGCGGGACATCGCGGTAGATCGTGCTGTGCCAGGAGCCCGCTCCCGCGATGGTGATGCCCTGCGCGAGCAGCCCCTGGGTGCCCTTCACGTAGAACGTGCCGGCCGGGATCCACAGCACCCTGCCCTGCGACTGCGCCTGGTTGATGCAGTTCTGGATGGCTGCCCGGCTGTCCACCGAGGACGGAGAGGCTGCACCGTTGGTCGGCGTGTTGTCCGCGACTGCGCCGCACTCGGTGATGGAGAGCGAGCCTGCAGGCTGGGCGAGCGGAGCCGGCGCGTTCTCCACGTCGACGACGTCGATGTCGTAGAAGGCGGCCGAGTTCCCCGAGTCCTTGCGCAGCATGAACGTGCTGCCGGCGGCGATCGGCGTACCGGTGATGAAGGTGTGCGTCTCGTCGAAGAACGCGCGCGGGTTGCCGTTGGAGGGGTTCTGGTTGTTGCCGTTGTAGTTGTCGTTGCCCTCGTAGAGCCAGGTCTGCCGCGAGTTGACGTTGAGGGTCTGGCGCAGGCCGCCGTTGACGTACAGGTTCAGCGTGCTGGTCTGACCGCCACCGCTGCTGGTGTCGGGGATGCTCACCCGGACGGTGATCGCGTTGATCGGGCCGCCGGTGTTGTTGGTCCACTGCACACTCTGACCGGTGCCCGTGAGGCGGGCATAGGCGTGACCGGAGGCCTCCAGTGCAGCACTCG
Source organism: Promicromonospora sp. Populi (assembly GCF_041081105.1). Classification (NCBI taxonomy): domain Bacteria; kingdom Bacillati; phylum Actinomycetota; class Actinomycetes; order Micrococcales; family Promicromonosporaceae; genus Promicromonospora; species Promicromonospora sp. Populi. The sequence continues at coordinate 523,553 of NZ_CP163528.1, forward strand.
AGTACTGGGTCGTCGGAGCTGCGGTCAGCGACACCGACGTCGCGCCACCCCCGAGCGAACCGGCTTCGGCTTCGTACGATGTGAACGGGACCGTCGCGGCGGTGACAGCGATGTCATCGGCTGCGGCTGGAATACCGAGCACGGCAGCGATCGGGATGGCGAGGGCGGTGGCACATGCGGCGCCGACGAGTCGGCGAAGTGAGACAGAAGAGTGCATGTCTTCCTCTCTGGCCGCGCAGGGTCGGGCACGGGCTGTGCCGAGGGTTGGCGACTACGCGGACCACGATGTCCGAAAATTGCAATCATGTGTTGATAAGTTTCGGTTGCACCGGATGAAATTGAACCGCCAATGCCATCAAGCCGTCAAGATGCGCAGTCTAGGTAGATCGCACACCCCGCGTCCCGTTTTGTCGGATATGCCTTCCCTTGGGTCCATGGCTTGTGGTGGCATGGCGTCGTGATCACAAACCCGGCTGTGGGCGACTCTGTCGCGACTGCGTCAAGGTCGTGGGCCGGTCGGTCGGCGACGCGCTTGCACGACCCCGCGGACCTCCCGCTGCTCGCCGAGGTGCTCTCGGCGCCCGATGCCGAGCCGGCCTGGTCCGGGCTGCGGATGCAGTGGGGCGATGTCGCACCGGTCTGCCTGGGGACGAGGGAGCGTGCCTGGTTGGTGACCAGCTACCAGGTCATCGCCTCCCTGGCGCGGGACTCCAGCATGGTCACGACCGATACCACCGCCTGGAACGGTGATCCGGAGGGGCTCCCGGCGTTTCTTCGGCCGGCGTTCCGGTCTCGGGACTGGCAGATGGTCGAGACGAGCACCGGCCCCGAGCATGCGCGCCTTCGCGCCCCGTTGGACGAGGTCCTGGCCGCTGTCGACGCGGCTGAGATCGGCCGGGTCGCGCAGGCCGTGTGCGAGGAGATGGTTGCCCGGCTGCGTGACCTAGCCCGCGCCGAACCCGGCCGTGAGATCGACCTGATGCGTGAGTACGTCGAGCCCGTGGCGAGGCTCGGGTTCGGCACGCTCCTGGGCCTGGACGCAGAGATTGGCCGGCAGCTCTTCGAGCTCAGCGCCGATCCGGCAGCGGGCCAGGGCGACGCGAGCCTGGGCGAGCTGAGCTTCCTGATCGGCGGTCAGACGATGCGTGACGCGGGAGGTGGCGTGACGCCTGCAGGCCTGCTCGCCGGGCACCGCGACTACGACGGCCGTGAGGCGGTCCTGGGCATGCTGTCCCTGGTCTCCGGCGCGAGCGCGGGCCTGCAGGCATGGCTGGGGCAGGCCCTGCATCTGGCCCTGACCGACCCGAAGTTCGCCCGGCGGTTGGCTGGCGGGCGCCTCGCGATCGACGAGGCGCTCGAGGAGGTCCTGTGGGACGCCTCCCCGGTGAGCGTGCTCGCCCCGCGCTTCGCGCTCAAGGAAGGCCACCTGTTCGGCGAGGCCAGCTGGATCGAGCGCGGTGACGCGGTACTCCTTGCGGTCGGGGCTGCAGCCTGCGACCCGGAGATCCGCGGCACGGGGTCGTGGGACAAGTTCGGCAACCGGGCCCACCTGGCCTGGGGCGCCGGCTCGCACCGGTGCCCGGCGTCCGGGCAGGCGCGGCTGATCGTCCGCACCGCCGTCGAGACGCTGCTGCGCCAGGTCGAACCCGTCCTGGCCACCAGCGACCGCCAGCCCAGATGGGCGCCCGACCTGCGGTTCCGTCGCCCGGAGTCGCTGCCCGTCACACTCGGCACAGACGTAGTGACCACTGACAGAGGAGAGTTGTGAGCAGCACCCCACGCACCACCCGAGTCCTGAATGCTGCCCTGACCCCGTTCATCAAGGGTCACCGGGACCCCGCCAGGTCCTGGGCACAGGCGGTCGCGCAGGTAGAGAAGAAGGCAGGCACCAAGGACCGCCCGTTTGCCACCGACCTCGGCAGGATCCTCGATGGAGCGGCAGAGATCCCGGGGCTGTCGCCGCTGGGCTGGTTCCTCATCTTCAACGAGGTCAAGGGGAAGTACGTCAATCGGCTGCGGGTCAACCGTGTGTTGTCCGAGCACCCGCAGGTTGCTGACGAAGCGATCACAGCGCCGGTGTTCGTGTGCGGCCTGCCGCGCACCGCGACGACTCTGGCCCACCGGATCCTTGCGGAGTCGCCCGACCATCGTGGCCCGTTGACGTGGGAGCTGCAGCACACGGCTCTGCAGGACCCGCAGGGGGCGCGGAAGGTGATCAGGCAGCTCGAGCAGGCCCTCTCCCTGATGGAGCTGGTCGCTCCCGGCCTCCAGCAGAAGCACCCGACCTACATCGACCGGCCGGAGGAGTCGGTGCTCTTCTTCGCGCACGGGATCCACTGGCCGCTTCAGCGCGGGCCGATGCCGTCCTACAGTGCGTGGCTCGCCGACCACGATGTGCGGTCGGAGTACGAGTACCTGAAGCTTGGGCTCCAGGTGCTCCAGCACGGGCGCGAGCCCAAGCGGTGGGTGCTGAAATACCCCGGGCACCTGGGCGACATGGACACGATCAGGCACGTGTTCCCGGACGCCACGTTCGTGTGGACCCACCGCGACCCCGTCACGGTCATCGGCTCGTTCGCCAGTCTCCTGGAGACCCTGCATGCCATGGGCCAGCACGAGGTGGACCCCGAAGTGATCGGACGATCCGTGCTGGACCATATGGTCACCCAGGTCCAGCGCGGCCTCGAGATGCGCATGATCATGCCGCCGTCCTCGATCGTGGACGTGCCGTACCACAAGCTCAGCGCCGACCCGTTCACGGAGGTCCCTCGGCTGTACTCGGCGATCGGGGCGAGGTGGACCACCCGCGACCAGGAGCACCTGGCCGAGGTGATCGCCAAGCCCAAAGGCACTCCCTCTCACCGGTACGACCTGTCCCGCTACGTGGACCGCGCCGAGGTCGAGGCGGCGTTCGCGCCGTACAACCGCATGCTGGACCGCCTCGACCTGCGAGACGCGGCCCCGGCCGTCGAGCTGTGAGTCCCAAGGTTGGTAGTCCCAAGTCTGGGACTAATCTCAACGTAGTGGAGGCGTTGCCGCCGGAACCGTAACCCGTCACGCCCCACGACCGCTGACCGGGTACCGCACAGGGAGGGTCGAGATGACGACGACGGACCAGGGCTTCACCGATCCCGCGCTCGCTGCGCGGCTCAGCGACGCGCAGTGGGACAAGCTCCTCTCCCGCGCCGAGCCGCGCGACGTCGTGCGAGGGGACTATGTCTTCCGGGCCGGCGACCGCGACTACCCCATGATCCTGGTCGAGTCGGGTGAGATCGAGATCGTGCGCGACGCCCTGCGGTGGACCGGAGAGGAGGTCCTGGCCGCGATGGGTCCCCGGTCGTTCGCTGGCGAGCTGGGGCTCCTCAACGGCCAGAGTGCTTTCCTTTCGGCGCGAGCGACCGGACCTGGCCGGGTCTGGTGTCTCGCTCGCCCCGACCTACGTCGGGTCATGGCCGAGGAGGACGAGCTCGGCGACCTCATCCTGCATGCGCTGTGGGCACGGCGAGAGCTGCTGCGGCGGGGCTCGGCCGCGATGACGCTCAAGTTCGTCGGACCGGAGACCTCCGGCGAGTTCCTCGCGCTGCGCCGGTTTGCCGAGCGGCTCGACCTCGTGCACACGGCCGTGCCGCTCCCGCTGGACGGTTCGGCAGCTCATCCGGTGCACGCCTACCCGGCCGAGGACCTTCCGATCGCTTTTGTCCAGGGCGAGCCGATCGCACGCGCGACTCCCGGTGTGCTCGCCGAACGTCTCGGGCTGAGCTACGAGCCGGGCGACGAGGCAGTCGTGGACCTCGTGGTGATCGGTGGGGGACCGGCAGGGCTCGCCGCTTCGATCTATGCGGCGTCCGAAGGGCTGAGCACGTTGCTGCTTGAGGCGATCGCTCCGGGCGGCCAGGCGGCGTCCACGTCCCGGATCGAAAACTTCCTCGGGTTCCCTTTCGGTGTGAGCGGAGGAGATCTCATCGGGCAGGCCACGCTGCAGGCCATCAAGTTTGGCGTGCGCGTCTACGCGCCGTGCCAGACTGCCGCGCTCGCGTCGGCCGGCGACGAGCTCGAGGTGACTCTCACCGACGGCCGGACCATCCGTGCGCGCACGGCGATCGTCGCTTCGGGCGCGGCGTACCGGCGGCTGCACCTCGACCACTGGGAGGAGTTCGAGGGTTCCGGCATCCACTACGCGGCGACACCGCTGGAGCTCAAGCAGGTGACCGAGTCTCCAGTGGTCGTGGTGGGCGGGGCGAACTCAGCGGGTCAGGCCGCGCTGTACCTCGCGGCCAACGGCTGTCCCGTGCACCTCGTCGTACGGGGCAGCGACCTAGGGGCGCGGATGTCGTCGTACCTCGTCGACCGGCTCGCGGAGGACTCACGCATCCAGGTCCACCGGGAGTCGAACATCCTCGCGCTGGACGGGGACCAACACCTGGAGTCGGTCTCGATCGACACCGCCGGTCAGGTCGCGGCGCGGGGCCTGTTCTGCTTCATCGGCGCCGAGCCGGCGACGTCCTGGCTACCGGCGCTCGACCGCGACCAAGCGGGCTTCATCCGCACCGGCACCGACGTCACACCTGCGGCCCTGGAGGGGTGGCTGCCGCTGGGGCGCGGCCCGCTCCCGTTCGAGACCTCGGTTCCGCGGGTCTTCGCCGCGGGTGACGTCCGCCGCGGATCCATGAAGCGCGTGGCCGCGGCGGTCGGCGAGGGGTCGAGCGCGGTCGCTTCGGTCCACCGGGTACTGGGAGCGCCGGTCGCGTGAGCCACGGATATCAGGGTGAGCCGCGGTCGATCGAAGCCGAGACCCCCGCCATCGTGGAGGAAGTCCTCGTCGGTGAACCGGTGAGCATCGTCGACTACCTCGCCATGCCCGAGAGCGACGACATCGACTTCGAGCTCGAGCGTCTGGGCGTGACCACTCGCGCCGCCGGAACGTAGGTGGCAAGGCCCTGGTCAGGCGGCAGGGCGAACACGCGTTTGTCGCTGGCCTGCTGCGGCTCCCTGTCCTGTTCGCCGAGACCGCGCAACTCTCGCTCAACGAACGCGGAACTGAGCCGTTCAGGAAGGGGAACGAGTGGAGCACCTGCTGACGCGGACGCTCGACCACGGTGCGGTCGACCGCCTCGACCGCCTCGACGGCCCGGAGGGCGGGGGAAGAACTGTTGTCCTACAGCGGTGTCAGCGCAGAGGCCTTTCATGAGTTCATCGCGATCGACCGCGTGCGGGAATGCATACACCTGGTCGTCGCTTCGGACGATTGACCAATGGCCAAGCCGACCGGCGAACTACTAGGTCAGGTCCACATGACACGTCTCAAGGTCTAGGTCATGACGTCGACGGCCCTGCTCGAGCAATGACGAGACCGCGAATATAACGGTGAGCCGTGAGGCCTTCGTCGCTACGCTCCGATGACCGGACCGAGGAGCACACGACATGATCGACCTGGACAAGCTGGACGCCGTAGCGCTGGAGCGGTCGTTCAGCGGCGTCGTGACGATCGACGTCGGTGATCGCAGGGTCCTGGAGCGCTCCTACCGGCTGGCCCATCGCGCCCTGCAGGTGCCGAACACCCCGACCACACGGTTCGCGATGGCGAGCGGCAGCAAGAGCTTCACGGCACTGGCGATCATGCAGCAGGTCGTGGCCGGGACCCTGCGGCTGCAGGACCCGGTGCGTCAGTATCTCGGTGACGATCTGCCGTTGATCGACGACGGTGTCACGATCGAGCACCTCTTGACCCATACCTCGGGGATCGGCGACTACCTCGACGAGGACGCCGACTGGGATCGCGCGGACCATGTGCTGCCCGTTCCCGTGCACACGCTCGAGACGGCCGAGTCGTTCGTCCCGATCCTGGGCGGCTTCCCCAGCAAGCACGCGCCCGGTGCGCGGTTCACGTACTGCAACGGCGGGTACATCGTGCTGGCGATCGTGCTGGAGCGGGTCACGGGGCGGCAGTTCCAGGACGTCGTGGACACCGACGTGATCCAGCCCGCGGGGCTGGCGAGCACGGCGTACCTGCGATCCGACGAGCTGCCCGGGGACGCCGCGCTGGGCTACCTGCATCCGGAGGGCGATCGCAGCAACGTGCTGCACCTGCCGGTGCGTGGCAACGGCGACGGCGGCGCCTACACGAGCGCGGCCGACCTGCACCGGTTCTGGCAAGCGCTGCATGCCGGCGCGATAGTGCCCCTCGACGTGGTCGCCGAGGTGACCCGTCCGCGGTCGGAGGTGCCGGAGGAGGACCTGCGGTACGGCCTCGGGTTCTGGCTCCACCCGGACGACCCCGCGGTCGTGCTGGGTGGCTTCGACGCGGGTGTCGCCCTCCGCTCGACGCACGATCCCGCGACCGGTACGACGGCGACCGTGTTCAGCAACTGCACGTTCGGGTCGGGAGCCGTCGTCGAGCTGCTCCAGGAGTCCTGGCCAGAGGTGCTGGCTCCGGCGTGACGAGGTGCCCCTGGAACCCAGCGGGCTCCAGGGGCACCAGCGGCGTTGTCGCCGAGGCTCAGCTCCCGCCGCCGATCACCGTGATCTCGACGGTCGTCCAGTCGCGGGTGCCCTCGCTGTCCGTCGCGATCAGCCGGGCGGTGTACCGGCCAGGCTCCTCGTAGGCGTGCGTGACGGCGGTCCCCTCCGCCGTCGTCCCGTCACCGAGGTCCCACTGGTAGGAGACGATGTCGCGCCCCTCCGGGGCGACCGCGGAGCCCGACAGGTCGATCGGGAGCCCCACCCAGCCGACCGGGCGGTCGGCCTCGGCCGTCACGACCGGGGCGGTGTCGTCGGCTATGCCGCGGCCGTGGAAGACGAGCCAGTCGAGACCGAGGTCGGCACCGTCGGCCGGCTCGCGCTTGCTCGTCACGACGAGGTACAGGGTGGTGGCACCCTCCTCGTCCTCGACGTCGATGGTGGGCGAGACGACCTGCCCCGCACCGGTGGCCTTGGCGACCTTGACCTGACCGAGCTTGCGTCCGGTCGGGCTGCCGGCCCGCACCTCGACGGTCGTGTCGGCAGCGCCGCGGACGGCGCCGATCGTCAGGGCGTCGATCCCGCGCAGGTCGACGGGGCCGAATCCGATCCAGTCGCCGTGGTCGGCGTCGGTCACGAGCCGGCCGCCCCGGGCGTCGGCGCCGTCGACCACGGTGACGCCCGAGCTCTCGGAGTAGAACTCGGCCTCCTTGTCGCGCACCTGCAGGCGGTTGATGTCCTGGCCGGCCAGTGCCGGGACGCCGTCGGCGCCGAGGTCCTGGTAGCCCGCCCCGAGCACGGGGTAGACGTTCTGGCCAACCCCGTGGTCCGCCGGGTCGAGGAACACCGACCCGGTGCACCCGGTGTAGTTGTCCAGGGGATGCGAGTGGCCGTCGTGACCCAGCTGGGTGTTCACCGCGACCTCCGCGCAGTCGATGGTGCCCGCCTCGGTGGTGCCGTCCTCGGCGTCGGCCACGTCGACGGAGTACGGGACGGTGTCGCCGAGCTCGGCGAAACCTCCGTGGAACGGCGCCCCGAAGGAGACTTCTGGCCGGGTGTTGCCGACGGTGATCTTCTGCACGGAGACGCCGGTGAACTCGTCGCTGTCCGTGACCGTCAGGCGGGCGCTGAACTGGCCGCGGTCGGTGTAGGTGTGCACGGGGTTGGCCTCGGTGGAGTCGACGACACCGTCGTTCTCGAAGTCCCACGCGTAGGTGATCTCCAGCCCGTCGGGGCTCTCGCTGGTGTCGCCGGTGAAGGCGACGGTCAGTGGTTCCGAGCCGGAGTCGACGTCGGCGGCGAACCGGGAGATGGGCCGTCGGCCGTCGGCCGCGTAGTCGACGCGGTAGATGCCCGCATCGGTGTTGGTGCTACCGCGGCCGGCGCCTGATCCGCGGCCGAAGTCGATGATGTAGAGCGAGCCGTCGGGGCCGAACTCGGCCTCGAACGGGGCGACGAACGTCTCGCCCGCGAGGAACGGGTCGATCGAGGCGAGAGCGCCGGTCTCGTCCAGCGAGAGCACCTTGTAGTAGTTGCGGGCGTACTCGGAGACGAACCAGTGCCCGTCGAAGCTTTCGGGGAACTTCGTCTTGACGTCCAGCTCCGGGTCGTAGCGGTAGACCGGCCCACCCATCGGGGCGGCCCCGCCCGAGCCGAGCTCGGGGAACTCCTCGGAAGGTCCGTAGCCGTACCAGACGAGCGGTTCCTGTGACGGCGGGAGCTCGCGCAGGCCCGTGTTGTTCGGGGACTCGTTGACCGGGTTGGCGCAGTCGAACGCCGCCCCGGAGGCTCCGGTGGCGAAGTCGTAGTCGATGTACGCCTGGTTGTCGGCGTGGCAGTACGGCCAGCCGTGGTTGCCCGGCTCGGTCATCCGGATGAACTCGACCTGGCCGTCGGGACCACGCAGCGGGTTGGCCACGCGGGCGTCAGGCCCGTAGTCCCCGATGAGCACCGCACCGGTCCCGGGGTCGACGGTGATCCGGAACGGGTTGCGGAAGCCCATCCCGTAGATCTCCGGACGGGTCCCCTCGGTGCCCGGCGCGAACAGGTTGCCCGCCGGGATCGAGTAGGTGCCGTCGTCCTCGGGGGTGATCCGCAGGACCTTGCCGCGCAGGTCGTTCGTGTTGGCGGACGTGCCCTGCGCGTCCCAGCCGCGGCGGCCGGGACGCTCGTCGATCGGGGTGTAACCCTGCTGGTCGAACGGGTCGGAGTTGTCACCGGTGGCCACGTACAGGTCGCCGTCGGGCCCCATCGCGAGCGAGCCGGCCATGTGGGAGTTGGCGCGGCCCTCGCCGCGCCAGATGGTGAAGTCGAGCAGACGTTCCTCCGACGCCGGGTCGATGATGCTGTCCGGCCCCATCGTGAACCGCGAGAGGTTCATCTTCGCGACGTCGGGGTCGCTCCAGAGCAGGTACAGCCACCCGTTCTCGGCGAAGTTGTTGTCCAGGGTGATCCCCAGGAGTCCGTCGGACTGCGTGAGCAGGTTGAGGGAGTAGTCCAGGTCCAGGGCCGTGGTCTGGCGGAGCGTGTCCTGGTCCAGCACGACCACCTGGCCGGTGCGCTGGATGTAGATGACCCGGCCGTCGTCTGCCACATCCAGCTCGAACGGGTCGCGGAGTCCCTCGGTGACCAGCGGGACCTTGTCGAACGCGGTGGCCTCGGCGTGGTCGGAGCCGGCCGGGACGTCATGTGCCGTGGCGGCCGTGGAGGCGGGGACCAGGGCGCCGAGCACGACGACCAGAGCGGTCGTCGCGCCCAGGGCCCGGCGGTGCAGTGCGGACATCAGAACTCCCTCGTGCTGGGTCGGATGTTTCTGGGCAGACGTGCCCCGCGCTCCGGAGAGGAGAGGCGGGCGAGCTCAGTAGCGCAGCTCGGCGAGGTAGCCGAGGCTGTTGCACGCGGAGGTCACGCCGTCCGGGGAGGGCTGGTCGTGCTCGGTGAAGCCGTACCGGACACCGGCGAGCGACTTGGCGGCAAAGATCTCGGCGAAGTTGATGGTGCCCTCGCCGACGTCCGCGAAGGAGCCGTCCGCCGCCATGTCCTTGAGGTGCAGCAGCTCGAACCGGCCCGGGTACCGCTCGAACAGGTCGACGGCCGAGATGCCCGCGCTCGCGGCCCAGTACACGTCGAGCTCCATGGCGACGAACGCCGGGTTGGTCTCGCGGACCAGGACGTCGTAGCCGGTGACCCCGTTCTCGGCGGTCCCGAACTCGAACCCGTGGTTGTGGTAGGCGACCCGGATGCCCTCGGCGGCGAGCCGCTCGCCCACCTCGTTGAGGATCGCGGCGATCCGGGAGTAGTCCGCCAGGGTCCAGTCGCCGGACCCCGAGATGCGCACGTACCGTGCCCCGATCGCATGGGCCTCCGAGACGACCAGGTCGAGGTCGTTCTGGAGGTTCGACAGGCTCACGCCGAGCGAGGGCACATCGAACCCCGCCTCCTCGGTGAGCGGCGCCAGCTCCGCAGCGGAGTAGCCGTAGAAGTTGCCGGCGCTGCCCGAGGGCTCGATGTTCTGGAAGCCGCAGGCCGCGAGTGCCGAGAGCGTTCCTTCGGCGTCGGTGGGCATGGTCGCGCGGACCGTGTAGCCCACCAGGCCGATCCTGGACAGGTCGACGGACCGCCTGCCGGTGACCGGGTGCGGGCTACCGACCTTCGAGACGGCGGCGGCGTGGACGATCTTCCAGCGCTCACGGCTGGTAAGGACTCGCTCGCGCACGAGGGCACTGGTCTCGGAGACGACCGTCCTGAGGAACGCGGCGTGCGTCCGGAACGGCGCGTCCGCCATGATCTTGTCCAGCACGGTGCAGCCGTCATCGGTCTCGTGGTTCGGCACGCCGGAGTCGGCGTCGGCGCCGAACCAGACGGTGGCCTCGCTCGTGTAGCCGTACGCGCACCCCACGGTCCCGGCCGCTGCCGGAGGAAGGGTCAGGAGCGGCAGGGACAGCACGGCGGCCACCGCGGCGGCGAGCCACCGTGTCACATGGTGTCTTGAGGTGCTTGCGGTGCGTTGCATCAGATGAACCTCTCCATCGAGGACCTTGCCTGCGCGGGACCGTGCACGGACGCCGGAGGCGTGGGCATGCCCCGTCACTATGCGGTCCGGGGTGACGCCGGACAACGAGTTGCCACTTGTTGCCCCTGTGCGACGGCGAACGGCGTGCGTGCGGCCGGTCGTCCGCGAGCGTCAGCCCCGACGGGCGGTCGAGCCCCGTTCGACGAGCTTCGCGGGGAGCAGCGCGGGCGTCGACAGACCGAGCGACGAGGTACGCACCTGGTTCAGGAGTCGCTGGACGGCGAACGTCCCGAAGTGGCGCAGCGGAGCGGCGACCGTCGTCAGCGGCGGGGTGCAGAAGTCGGAGCCGAAGATGTTGTCGAACCCGACGACGCTCATGTCGCGAGGCACCTCGACCCCCAGCCGCGTCAGCCCGCGCATCGCGCCGATCGCGACGAGGTCGTTGTAGGCGATGGTCGCGGTCGCGGAGTGCGTGGTGAGGGCTTGGGCGGCGGAGAGCCCGCCGGCAAGCGTCGGGGCGAACGGGCCCAGACGCCGCCCTCTCAGCCCGAGCTCCTGGGTTGCCTCGCGGAAGGCGCGCCAACGCATCCCGTCCGCCCAGGACGCCTCGGGGCCCGCGAGGTACGTCAGTACCGAGTGCCCGAGGCCCGCCAGGTGCGCCACGGCACGCCGCATCCCCTGCGCGTTGTCGGTGATGACGCTCGGGACGTCCGTGATGACGCGGTTCATCACGACCGTCGGCCGCTGTTTGGCAACGGCCCGGATCGACGAGTCCGAGAGCCGGGACGTGGCCAGGACGACGCCCTCCACCAGGGGCAGGGTCCGTTCCAGGGACTGGCGTTCCGCCTCGTCCGACTCGTGGGCGTCCGCCACCAGGAGGGTGTACCCCGAGTCGACGGCGGTCTTCGCGGCGCTGCGGATGATCTCGAAGAAGAACGGGTTGGTCAGGTCGGAAACGATGATCGCCAGCAGCGCGGTCTTGCCGGACGGCAGCGGTCGGACGACGGGGTTCACCCGGTAACCGAGCTCCTGCGCGATGCGGTGGATGCGCTCCGCCGTCGCCGTGTTGACGCGCCCCGGCCGGGAGAACGCCCGCGAGACCGTCGAGGGAGCGACACCTGCCGCCTTTGCGACGTCGTAGATGGTCGGGTTGGAGCGGGAACTCTCGGTTTCGCCCATGCGCCCGGAGCGTAGATCGCCCGGGTGCGGCGCGGCAACCGTTTGCCGTAGAACGGGCGGAACGCGGTGTATCCCTACCTGCCTGGCAAGTGGTGGCAACTCCTTGACGGCCCTGGGGCCGCGCTCTCGAATGAGCACCATGACCATGGGCGCACGGGGTACAGGGACGGGCTCGCTGCCGGGGGAGGGGCGGGCGGAGACGGTCCCGCTGGTCGACGCGGTGGGGGAGGAGACGGTCCAGGTCGAGGCGGCGGAGGGTGAGCTGAGGCGCCTCGGCCTCGCGGACGTCCGCGTACGGCACCACGGTGAGCTGGCCCGGCTCGAGGCGCCGCGCGCCGACCTCGCGAGCATCGCGACCGAGCCCTTGCGCGGGGAGGTGCTGCGCGCGGTGCGCTCCGCCGGCTTCCGGGCCGTCGCGATCGATCTCGACGCCGCCACCGGCCTGGACGACGCCTGATCCGGCCGGCGTGGCAACAAGTGGCAACTCGTTGTCCGACCCCGGTGGGCCCCCTAGTGTCCCTGGCGTAGCGCACGACAACACGCCCCGGCCGAACCACTCGGCTGGTCGGCGCACCTCGACGGAGAGGTAGTTCGATGCACCACGAAGCTGGGAGACCGTCGTTCGGGAGCCGCGCGCTCGTGCTGCTCGCGGAGTCGTGGCGACCGGCCGCGGTGCTGCTCGCGCTGTTCGTGGCGTGGTGGTTCGTGGCCTGGCGAGAGCTCGTGCCGGCCTATCTGGTGCCCGCACCCGGCGCGGTGGCCCAGACGATGGTCGCGGACTGGGCGATGCTGCTCGAGCACACGTGGGTGACCACCCTGGAGACGATCGTCGGGTTTGTGCTCGCGGCCGCGATCGGCGTGGCGACGGCGGTGCTCCTCGTCTACTCCAGGACGGCGGAGAAGTCCCTCTATCCGCTCATCCTCTTCGCCCAGGTCATCCCCAAGATCGCCATCGCGCCGATCCTCGTGGTCTGGTTCGGGTTCGGGATGACGCCGAAGATCGTCCTGGCCGTGCTCATCGCCTTCTTCCCGGTGGTGGTCTCCGCCGTCGCGGGGCTGCGCTCCGTCGACCCCGAGCTGCTGGAGATGTCCGCGACCATGGGCGCCTCCCGGTGGAAGACGTTCCGCAAGATCCGCTTCCCCGGGGCCCTCCCGCAGCTCATGTCGGGCCTGAAGGTAGCGGTCACGCTGGCGGTCGTCGGCGCCGTCGTCGGCGAGTTCGTGGGTGCCGACCGCGGTCTCGGGTACGTGCTGCTGCTCGCCAGCGGCAACCTCGACGCGCCCCTGCTGTTCGCCGACCTGATCCTCATGTCGCTCATCGGCGTGGTCCTCTTCGTCCTGGTCGAGCTGCTCGAACGCCTCCTCATCCCATGGCACGCCTCGCGGCGCGGCAACCTCGCGCTCGCGACCGTGTGACGCGCCGGACCGACAGAAACGACTCCCGCGCCCTCGCCGTCCGCGAAGCGCAACGACCAGAAGGGCTCTACCCATGCGTGGTGGCAAGTTCGGAATGTCGATAGTCGTGGCAGGCGTCGCGTTGGCAACGGTCTCGGCCTGCGGGCAGGCCGGCGGCGAGCAGTCGGCCGACGGCCTGACCGAGGTCACGGTGACCCTCAACTGGGTCCCGTACGGCGAGCACGCGCCGTTCTACTACGGCGTCGAGCAAGGGATCTTCGAGGAAGCCGGCATCGACCTGACGATCCAGCCGGGCAACGGCTCCGGGAACACCGTCCAGCAGGTTGCGCAGCGCAACACCGACTTCGGGTGGGCGGACACCCCGCCCCTGGCGAACGGGATCGCCTCGGGCATGCCGATGCGCAGCGTCGGCGTCTTCTTGCAGACCGGCCCCAGCTCGGTCGAGTTCTTCGACGACCAGGGCATCACCGAGCCCGCCGACCTCGTGGGCAAGACGGTCGCCGGCACCCCGGGCGATGCCATGTACGGCACCTTTCCGGCGTGGCTGGAGCTCAACGGGGTCGACCCGGCGGACGTGAGCGTGGTCAACGTCGACGCCGCGGGCAAGATCGCCGCGCTGATCGAGGGCAGGGTCGACGCGATCCAGGGCTTCCACCACGACCAGGCACCGACGATCGAGAACCAGACCGGCAGGGAGGTGTCCGCCCTCCCGTTCTCGGACTTCGGCATGAACCTGCTCGGCACCGGCCTGCTGGCGCACGAGGCGACCATCGAGAGCGACCCGGAGCTGGTCCAGGCGATGCTGAGGGCGACGTCCGAGTCCTTCCTTGCGGCGTCGGAGGACCCGGAGGCCGCCGTCGCAGCGATGGCCGCCAACGCAGAGCAGGCGCCGGAGGAGAGCGTGCTGGCGGCCCAGCTCGAGGCGACGATCGGCCTCCTCAACCTGGCCGAGGCCCCGGCTCCTGGCGTCAACACCGAGCAGCAGTGGACCGACACGCTCGCGTTCCTGAGCGAGAACACGCAGTTCGAGGGCACCTCGGAGCCCGGCGACTACTGGGACGCGACCTTCGGGGCGGACCTGTGACCGTGACGAGCGCGCAGGGGGAGTCCGTCCAGACGTCCGACGCCGGGCCCATCATCGAGGTCACGCACCTCACGCGGCGCTTCGTCTCGAAGCGTTCGGAGACCGTAGCGCTCGACGACGTCTCGCTGGCCGTGCAGCCCGGCGAGTTCGTCACCGTCGCGGGACCGTCCGGCTGTGGCAAGTCGACGCTGCTGAAGGTGATCGCGGGGCTGACCCGTGCCACCGAGGGTGACGTGCGCCTGTACGGGCAGCGGGTCACCGGTCCGCAGCGCGACATCGGGTTCGCCTTCCAGCGCTCGGCCCTGCTCGAATGGCGTGGCGTGCGCAAGAACATCCTGCTCCAGGCCGAGATGCGCGGGATGGACCGGCGTCTTGCCCAGGAGCGCGCGGACCACCTCATCGAGCTGACCGGCCTCACGGGATTCGAGAAGGCCCTTCCGCACGAGCTGTCCGGCGGCATGCAGCAGCGCGTCGCGCTGTGCCGTGCGCTGCTGCACGAGCCCCGGGTGCTCCTCATGGACGAACCGTTCGGCGCGCTCGACGCGCTCACGCGCGAGCAGATGAACATCGAGATGAACCGGATCTGGCGGGACACCGGGACCACCGTCGTGCTGGTGACCCACTCCGTGCCGGAGGCGGTGTACCTGGGCAGCCGGATCGTCGTCATGAGCCCGCGTCCCGGCCGGATCCTGGAGACGCTCGAACCGGGCCTGCCGGACCGTCGTGCGTACGGCGCGACGCTCGCCGACCCCCGGTTCACCGCGGCGGCCGAGCGACTGCGCGAGCTCCTCGGCGCGAGCCATGCACCCGAGTGACCTGCGCCGGAGTGCTGAGGCCCGGCAGTGACGGCGCACCCGCTCGGGGTGGGGATCGTCGGTATGGGCGGCATCGGGAGGATGCACGCGAAGGCGCTGGGTGAGCTGGCGGGCCGGGCACGTCTCGTCGCGTCCAGCGGCGGGAGGGCCGAGGACCTCATGGGCGGGCCTGTGGAGCGTCTCGATCCCGCCGAGGTCATCGCTCACCCCGACGTCGACGTGGTCGCGATCTGCACCCCGAGCGGGACGCACGCGGCGCTCGCGCTGGCAGCTCTGAAGGCCGGCCGGCACGTCGTCGTCGAGAAGCCGCTCGCACTGGACGTCGACGACGCGCTGCGCGTCGCGCGTGCCGCCCGTGAGCGCGGGCTGACGGTCTCGATGATTTCCCAGCGGCGCCTGGAGACCGAGCACGTGGCGCTCAAGAAGGCCATCGACGACGGGGCGCTGGGCGAGCTGCGGCTGGCGACGACCCACGTGCACTGGCACCGCGACGACGACTACTACCGTGCCGCGCCCTGGCGCTCCACGGCGGAGCAGGGCGGCGGATCCTTGATGAACCAGGGCGTGCACAGCGTGGACCTGCTGCGCTGGCTGTGCGGTCCGGTCGAATCGGTGACAGCGCAGTCCGGCACGCTCGCGCACACGATCGCGGCCGAGGACACAACGGTGGCGACGCTCCGGTTCGCGTCCGGTGCGCTGGGTGTGGTGACCACGACGACGGCGACGCCGCCGGGGTTCCCGGCGACGATCTCCGTGTTCGGCTCGCGGGGGTCGGTCGAGCTCGGCCAGGGTGAGGTGCGGCGCTGGGACGTGCCGGGGGTGGCTGAGCCGGGGACGGGCAGCATCCCAAGCGGCGCGGCCGAGCCGCTCAGGATCGGGCACGCGGGACACCTGGCGCAGTGGACCCGGATCATCGACGCTCTCCAGACGTCCTCGCCGGTACCGGTCGGCGTAGACGACGCCCTGGAGACGGTCCGGCTGCTGTGCGCGATCGAGCTGGCCGCCGCGACCGGGGTGGTCGTACGGCCGGCGGAGCTGGGCCAGCTTGATCGGCGCCGCCGACGCTGATGCCGGGCCTCAGCCGGCGTCGAACCGCTCCTCGCCCTCCTTGTCGGGGTTGTCCTCGGGATGCTCGCCGGGTATCGCGTTCTCGTCCGCGGGATCTGTTGCCTCGTCCGAGGCGGGGTCCGTTGCCCGAACGGCTTCTGCCTGACGCTCGGCCAGCTCAGCAAACTCGGCGTCGTCCCGCGGTGTGTCGTTCTCACTCATGCTGATTCCTCCGGAGCCCGATGGCGGCCGCACAGCCGTGCGACTGCTTTCGACGCTACTGGGACCGCGCTGCACTCGCACCCAGGCTCGGGAGCCCCCGGCGAGATCTGCCGGTCTACAGCTTGCGCAGGCGCTCTACCAGCGGGCCGGCGGCCTCAGCGAGGAAGCGGTCCTGGTTGTGCTCGCCCACCTGGACGATCGCGAGGTCTGTGAACCCGGCGTCCAGGAACGGGCGGGCGCTCTCGGCGAGCTTGTCGAGGTCTGGCCCGCAGGCGATCGCCGACGCCACGTCCTCCGGCCGTACGAACTGCGAGGCCGCTGTGAATCCGGCTGGTGTCGGCAGGTCCGCGTTCACGGACCAGCCACCGCCGAACCAGCGAAACTGCTCGTGCGCTCGCTCGATCGCGGCCTCCTCGTCCGGGTCCCAGCACACCGGCACCTGGCCGTACGCCCGGGAGCTTCCCGGGTGTACACCGGACCACTCGCGCACGAGGTCGCCGTCGGGCTGCACCTGGACCAGGTGGTCCGCGAGCGGTGCGAACCGCTCGACCCCGTGCTCGCCGGACACTGCGATGCCGATCTCGACCCCGGCGTCCGGCACGTCCCAGAGGCGTGCAGAGTCGACACGGAAGTAGTCGCCCTCCCAGGTGACCAGCTCGCCGGTGAGGAGCTCGCGGATGATGTGCGCCGCCTCCTCGAGCATGTCCTGCCGCACGGCGATGCTGGGCCAGCCCTCGCCGATGACGTGCTCGTTCAGGTTCTCGCCGGAACCGAGTCCGAGGGTGAACCGGCCGTCGGCGAGGAGCTGGAGGGTCGCCGCCTGCTGTGCAACGACGGCCGGGTGGTACCGCATCGTCGGGCAGGTCACGAAGGTCATCAGCTCGACCCGGCTCGTGGCTTGCGCCACGGCGCCCAGCAGCACCCAGGCGTTGGGTGCATGGCCCTGCTCCGTGAGCCAAGGGGAGTAGTGGTCGCTCGATACCTCGAAGTCGAAGCCGACGTCCTCGGCTGCCACGGCGTGCCGGACCAGCTCTCGCGGTCCGCTCTGCTCGGTCATGAGCGTGTACCCGATGCGCATGGACTTGCTCCCTTCCTCGCGGTTCGTTCACGACCATAGGCAGGGTCGTGGCCCACTCGCCTTCCGGGACCGGCGGACCCGAACGGGTCGTCTTTCGGGTCAGGTCATGCACCGCCCACACGATCGCTTTCGTTCGGAAAGGCCCCGATGAATTGACGCTGCGGTAGCCGGTGGTCGAGCGTTTCCGCCACCAGGAGCCCTTCAATGGGGAAGGGCTCTGGAGTCAGAGAGGACTCCGAAATGCGCATCCTGAAGACCTTCGCCGCAGTGCTGGCGGCGACCATCGTCCTGGTGCCGGCCGCACCCGCCGTAGCGGCCGACCCGATCAGTCTGACCAGTGGTTTTTACGTCAATCCCAACTCGCTGCCCGCCCTCTGGGCCCGCAACAACTCCGGTGATGCCCGAGCGGCCCGGATCCAGGCTTCGATCGGGTCCAAGCCGATCGCCCGCTGGTTCGGCAACGACGCCGCGATCGCTACCACCGTGGCCAACTACACCGGAGCGGCGGACGGGCAGGACAAGCTGCCGGTCCTGGTCGCCTACAACATCCCGGACCGGGACATCTGCGCGGGCCACTCCGGTGGTGGTGCGGGCAGCGCCGGCGCGTACCGGACCTGGATCTCCAGCTTTGCGGCCGGGATCGGCAGCAAGCCGGCGGTGGTGATCATCGAGCCGGACGCGCTGAACGGCATGGACTGCATGACGCAGGCGCAGAAGGACGAACGGCTCGCCATGTTGCTCTATGCGACCCAGATGTTCCAGCAGAAGGCACCGAACACCTACGCCTACCTTGACGCCGGGAACTCGGGCTGGACCAACGCGTCCACGATCGCCTACCGGCTGAACCAGGCCGGTATCGGCAACATTCGCGGCTTCTCGGTGAACGTCTCGAACTTCTACACGACCAACGAGTCGATCAGCTACGCGAGCTCGGTCAACAGCTACCTCGGTACGACGAAGCCGTTCGTGATCGACACCAGCCGCAACGGCAACGGCCACGGCGATGGCTGGTGCAACCCGGCCGGCCGCAGGCTCGGCGTGACCGCACAGACCGGCGGCGGCGCCGAGATGCGCTTGTGGGTCAAGACCCCCGGCGTCTCCGACGGCCCGTGCGGAACCGCCCCGTCCGTCCCGGCCGGCACCTTCGATCCCGGTCTTGCCGTCCGGCTGATCGACGGTTCATAACCCACGGTCGGCCCCTTCCGCGGACTCCTGGGACGCGGAAGGGGCCCGGTTGCGAGTGGTATGTGCCGCCGTACGTTGGGGCGATGCGATCCTCCTGGTACTCCGACGCCGTCATCTACCAGCTCGATCCACGCCTCTTTGCCGACTCGAACGAAGACGGCTGGGGCGACCTGCGCGGCATCACCGAGCGTCTGCACTACGTGCGCGGGCTCGGTGCCACGTGCGTGTGGATGTTGCCCTTCTACGCCTCGCCCTTCCGCGACGGCGGATACGACGTCGCGGACCACCTCGCCGTCGACCCACGCCTGGGCGACCTGGCCGACATGGCCCACCTGCTCGAGGCCGCCGAGGACCTCGGCCTGCACGTCCTGGTCGAGCTCATCGCCCAGCACACCTCCGACCAGCACCGCTGGTTCCAGGAGGCGCGGCAGGACCGGAACTCGCCGTATCGCGACTACTACATCTGGGCCGACGAGCCGAACAGTGACATCAAGCCGATGTTCCCCGACGTCGAGCCCAAGACCTGGACCTGGGACGACGAGGCGCAACAGTTCTACCGGCACGCCTTCTACGCGCACGAGCCGGACCTGGCGCTCGACAACCCGCGCGTCCGGGACGAGCTGTACCGCATCGTCGCGTTCTGGCTGCGCCTGGGCGTCTCGGGCTTCCGGGTGGACGCCATGCCGATGATGCTCGAGCGGGCCCGCGCCGCCCGACCGGACACCGACGGCCAGTGGCTCGTGCGCGACATGCGCGCCGCCGTGTCCGGGCAACGCACGGGGGCCGTGCTGCTCGGCGAGGTGGACGAGGCACCGGCCGAGGCCGCCCAGTACTTCGGGTCCGACGGCCAGGGCATGACGATGCTGCTCGACTTCTGGACGAACAACCACCTCTTCCTCGCCCTGGCCCGCGGCCAGGCCGAGCCGCTGGAGCGGGCGCTGCGCAATCAGCCAGCCCCACCGGACGGCGCGACGTACGCGCACTGGCTGCGCAACAACGACGAGCTGAACCTGGTCCGGCTCGCGGAGGACGAGCGCACGGAGGTGCTCGATGCCTTCGCTCCCGAGGACTCGATGCGGGTCTACGGCCGCGGCATCCGGCGGCGCCTGGCCCCCATGCTCGACGGCGACCCGCGCCGCATCGCCCTGGCGCACGCCGTGATGCTCTCCCTGCCCGGGCCGCCGGTGCTGCGGTACGGCGACGAGATCGGGATGGGCGACAACCTCGATCGGCTGGAGCGCGAGGCTGTCCGTACGCCGATGCAGTGGTCGACGACGCCGTCGGCGGGCTTCTCGAACGCCGCACCGGAGAAGTTCCAGGCGCCCGTGGTCACCGGTCCCTACGGCCCCGAGCACGTGAGCGTGGACGAGCAGAACGTGCGCGACGGTTCGCTGCTGCACCGGGTGGGCGCCCTGGTGCGTGCCCGGCTGGGGTTGAGCGAGCTCGGCCGGGTCCGCCCGGAACCGTGGGACCTGGGCGTCCCGTCCGTCCTGGCGCTGCGCTACCAGGTCGCGGAGTCCAGCGTGCTCCTGCTGGCCAACCTGGCCGACGAGGATGTGGTCGCCAGCCTGCCCGCCGACGAGGTCTTGACCCTCGATGCGGGGCTCGCGCGCTACGTCGACGTGCACGTGGACCAGGACTACGCCCCCATCGAGGCCGACGGGCGCATCCCGATCGCCGGGTACGGCTACCGGTGGCTGCGGCGCACGATCGACGGCGACGCGGTCGGCAACTCGGCAGTCGAAACGGCCGGTGAGCCTGTCGACGGGACCTCCGGCAGCGCCTCCGACAGCAAGGACAACGCATGACCGCCATCGGTTTCCACGTCTCCCACGAGCAGCTCCACCCGACCGAGGGCCTGCGCGTGTCCCGGCTCGCTCAGGACGCCGGCTTCGACGCCGCGATGTGCTCCGACCACCTGGCCCCGTGGAGCGAGCGGCAGGGCGAGTCGGGCTTCACGTGGTCCTGGCTCGGGGCCGCGCTCGCCACTACCGACCTGTCGTTCGGCACGGTGTGCGCGCCCGGTCAGCGCTACCACCCCGTGATCGTGGCGCAGGCGATCGCGACGCTCGGGGCGATGTACCCGGGCCGGTTCTGGGTTGCGCTCGGCTCCGGCGAATACCTCAACGAGCACGTGACCGGAGACCCCTGGCCGGCAAAGGCCGAGCGTGACGCTCGCCTGGTGGAGTGCGTCGAGGTGATCCGGGCGCTGCTGCGCGGCGAGGAGGTCGACCACACCGGCCGGGTCGTCGCGCGCCAGGCGCGGCTGTGGACGCTGCCAGAGGTTTTGCCCGCGCTGATCGGTCCGGCACTGACCCCCGCAACGGCTGGCCGCCATGCCGCCTGGGCGGACGGCCTCATCACCGTGAACAAGCCGGTGGAGGAGGTGCGGCAGGTCATCGATGCCTACCGGGAGGCGGGCGGTGCGGGAGAGGTCGCCCTGCAAGTGCATATCGCGTGGGCCCCGACGTCGGCGGAGGCCGAGGCCGTCGCGATCGACCAGTGGAGCACGATCACCGGCCCGCCCCACGTGACCGAGGACACCCCCACGACAGCCGCGTTCGACGCGCTCGGCCGCAACGTCGGGATCGCGGATGTGCGCCGCGCCGTCCTGGTGTCCGCCGACCTCGGTGAGATCACCGCGCGGTTGGCCGAGCTGCGCGATGCAGGCGCCGACCGCCTCTACCTGCACCAGGTGGGCCGGCAACAGGACGCGTTCATCGAGACCTTCGCCGAACACGTCCTGCCTGCGCTGAGAGGCGAGTGAGTCTCGACGGCGTCAGGCTGGTCGGGTACGCAAGCGATCGACCGGTTCAGGCCGCCGTCTCGGCTGCCGGTCCCGTGACATGGCGAAACTCTGCTGGATTCGGTTCCCGAGATCCGGGCACCGAGGAACGAAGGGAAAGCTGATGAGCGCAGGCGACAAGGTCCAGAACGCGGCGGAGAAGGGCCTCGGCAAGGCGAAGGAAGCCGTCGGGGAGGCGACCGACAACGAGCGGCTCGCAGCCGAGGGCCGGGCCGAGCAGGCCGAGGCAGACCTCAAGGACGCGGGGGAGAAGGTCAAGGACGCGGCGCAGGACGCCAAGGACGCGGCCAAGGATGCGTTCGGGAGGTAACCCCGACCGCGGGTGAGGCCGCACCCGGCGGCCTCACCCGGGGGGCCGGGTAAGCCAGCAGGCTCAGAAGACCGGCTTGCCGCCGGTCACGCCCAGCACCGTCCCGGAGACATAGGACGCCGTCACTGGTGACGCCAGGAACACGAACGCCGGCGCCACCTCGGCGGGCTGGCCGGCCCGGCCCAAGGGAGTGTCCGCGCCGAACGACGTGATCTTTTCCTCGGTCTGGGTAGCCGGCTGCAACGGCGTCCAGATCGGGCCCGGCGCCACCGCGTTCACGCGGATCCCCCGCGGACCCAGTTCCGCGGCGAGGTTCACCGTGAGGTTGTTGATCGCGGCCTTCGTAGCCGCGTAGTCGAGCAAGGTGGTCGACGGCTGGAACGCCTGGATCGACGAGTTGTTGATGATCGACCCGCCGTCGCCGATGTGTTCGAGCGCCGCCTGCGTCACCCAGAAGAGCGCGTACAGGTTGGTCTTGAGCACGCGGTCCAGGTCGGCGGTCGTCACGTCCGCGATCGACTCACGCCGCGCCATCTGATAGCCCGCGTTGTTGACCAGCACGTCCAGGCCGCCCAGCTCGCCTGCCGCCCGGTGCGCGACGCCGCGTGCGGTGGCCTCGTCCTGCAGATCGCCGGGGAGAAGGACGCACTGGCGCCCTGCCGCGCGCACCCACTGGGCCGTCGTTGTGGCGTCCTGCTCCTCCTCGGGGAGATAGGACACGGCGACGTCGGCCCCTTCGCGCGCGAAGGCGATGGCCACCGCACGACCGATGCCGGAGTCGCCACCGGTCACCAGAGCCTTGTAGCCGACGAGCTTCTCGCTGCCGACGTAGCTCTCCTCGCCGTGGTCCGGTGTCGGGGTCATCTGCTCGGTCGAACCGGGCGGTTCCTGCTGCTGCGGGGGAAAAGACTGGTCCTGGTTCATGTGCCCTCCGTGGTCGGGATAATTCACCATGGGGCAGCCTCAGGTGACTCGCATGCGCGACCGGACGGTGCGTCCGCTCGCCCTCCGGTCGGACGGGTCTTGGGTCAGGCGACCTGGTCGCCCGGCAGCGTGGCAGACGGCGGTTCCTGCCGGTCTACCGGACGGATGGTGCCCAGGGCGTGCGCCAGCGTGTCCTGGACGACGTCCTCCACGGCGTGGGTCTGCAGGTTGGCGTCGAACCGCAGCGCGGCCATGACCTGGTCGGCCATCACCCGCACAGGGATGTGAGCCTCGCAGGCGGCGTCGAGCAGCACCTGAGCGGCTTGGTCGTCGTCGACGCGCCGGGCAACGACGATCACGCTCTTGGCGCGCTCGATCATCGTCTCGCCGACGAGGACGGGACTCACCGTGCGTTCTGACTGACCCTGGTTGCGACCAAGGTTGTCGCCCACCAACGGGGCCGGCACGGAACGACCGGCATCGGCTTCGGTGCCGGGGTCGGGATGGGTGAGTGTCATACGAGCCTCCAGGCCGTCCGGACCTGGAGCCGTTTCATGACTCCGTCTTTTGCATAATAGTACGAATCAGACTCTATGGACAGCCCTTGGCGGGCGCGACCCGATCAGGCGGCGCACTCCGTGCAGATCATCTGACCGCTCTTCTCGTAAGCCAGCTGGCTGCGGTGGTGCACGAGGAAGCAGCTCGGACAGGTGAACTCGTCCGCCTGTCGCGGCAGCACACGTACCGCTAGCTCCTCGCCGGACAGATCGGCGCCCGGGAGCTCAAAGCCCTCGGCCGCTTCGGTCTCGTCCTGATCCACAACGCCCGAGGACTTGTCAGATCGATGCGCCTGCAGCTCCTGGATCGAGTCCTGCTCGACATCCTCATCAGTCTTACGCGGGGCGTCGTAGTCAGTTGCCATGTGGTGTTCTCCGTCAGTGATCGGGCCATCAGAGAGCTTGCAGTGCCCACCTTCGCGTGTGGTTCGCTCACTCGCACGCCGAGCGTGCGACGGCACACGGCGCCGCTGTGCCCGTCATCATGGATCCGCGGGTCCTACGGGCTCGTCATTCATCGGCTCGTCGAGCGAGAAGGTCAGGCGCCGTTCGAGCACCTCCTCCGCGACGGACAGCAGGCTCGTCGAGCGTGCGAAGGCATGTGCCCGGATCACCGCGAGCGCATCATCAGGGCTGACCCGGAGCTGGGCCAGGACCATGCCGGTGGCCTGATGCAGCAGAGCTCTCTCTGACCAGTCCAGTGAGTCGTCATCCCCGAGCAAGGATGCCCCGACCGTGTCGGCGAGGAACTGCAGGTCCTCCGCGCTACGGGCTGGTGGATCAGCCGACACGTAGAGGCTGAGCACTCCGACGACCCGGCTCCGTGCGCGCATGGGCACCGCGTAGAGCGTCACGTCGTCCCCGACCGATTCGGCCAGCTGAGAAAAGACGGGGTACTCATCGACCGCTCCTTCGATCACCAGCCCGTCGATGCGCAGGACGATCAGCCGGTCCTCGGCCAACGCCCTGTTTACCGGGCCCTCACCCAGGATCTCCTGAAGTGGTTCGAGCTGTTCGAACATCCCTGGAGTGCTGATGGCCAGGCGTTCTCCCGGCTCGGCCGAGACGGTGAAGGCCCCGCCCTGTGCCTGGAGCGTGTCGACGCAGGCCTCGCAGAGCCGCATCGCCGATGGGCGGTCGGTGTTGCCCTTGGCGAGGGCGCGCGCGAGAGCGTGCGACAGCTCTGACGGATCCAACAGTCGCTCACCTCCCCCTGGTGCCGAACGAGTCGGGTCCTCACGGAACGGCGGGGACCATCCTGCTTCAGTGGTCACGCGCTCGGGTGCCCTTCGCGACGGCGTGGTCATCGTGTGCACGAAGCCGCCCGCTCGCAAGACGTCTCCAGCCGGCTGACCGCTTTGCCCAGGTTTCGCCCCTAGAGTTCTGGTGTGCGAGTGCTGCTGGTGGATGATGACGAGCCGATCGTCATGTCGTTGAAGCGCGGGCTGGTCCGGTACGGGTACGAGGTCGAGTGGCTGGCTACCGGGGCCCAGGCACTGCGGGCCGGCCCGGCCGACGTCGTACTGCTGGACCTGGGGCTGCCGGACCTGGACGGGCTGGACGTGTGCCGGTCGTTGCGGGCGCGGAGCGACGTACCGATCATCGTCATCAGCGCGCGCAGCGAGCTGGCCGACCGGGTGGCCGGCCTGGAGCTCGGGGCCGACGACTACATCTCCAAGCCGTTCGGGGTGCGCGAGGTGATCGCCCGGATCAGGGCGGTGATGCGACGGGTCAACCCCGAGCACGGGTCCGACGACGCCGGGCACTACGGCAGGGTCACCGTCGACCGGAGAGCGGCGCGCGTGTTCCTCGACGGGATCGAGGTGCCGCTGACCCGGAAGGAGTACGGGCTCCTCGCCTTCCTGAGCCAGCAACCGGGCGCTCTCGTGACCCGGGAACAGATCATGGACGCGGTCTGGGACGCGAACTGGTTCGGCTCCACGAAGACCCTCGACGTGCACGTCTCCGTGCTGCGGCGGAAGTTCGCGGGCGCGCTGACCATCAGTGCCGTGCGGGGCGTCGGGTTTCGTCTGGTCGTCGACGGGGCCGGGTCATGATCCGGCGCTTATGGGCACTGCTCGCCGTCCGGGCCCTCGCGGTGACGGCGGCGCCGGGCGTGGTGGTGACCAGGCGCGACGAGCGCCTGGAGACCTTGATCGCTGCCCAGCGGGCATTCATCGCGGACGCCTCTCACCAGCTGCGGACGCCGTTGACGGCGCTCCGGTTGTCGCTGGACAACATCGCCGAGGGCGTCGACGACCCGGTGGTCCGGGACGACGTCGAACGAGCGACCCGGGAGGTCGTCCGGATGAGCCGCCTGATCGACGGGCTTCTTGTGCTCGCCCGCGCCGACGCCCGGACCGCCAGCGCCGAGCCGGTGCTGCTGGCGGACGAGATCGAGCAGCGGCTCGCATTCTGGCGCCTGCAGGGTGCTGAGCACGAGGTCCGGTTCCGGCTGACCGGAGCATGGGACGCCGAGCCGGTGGTCCTGGCGGGCCCCGGGCATGTCGAGCAGATCCTCGACAACGTGCTCTCCAACGCGCTGGCGGTCTCGCCCGACGGCGCAACCGTCACGGTAGACGTGCAGGTCGGCGGCGACGTCGTCGTGCTCGAGGTGCGTGACGAAGGACCAGGCATGACCGCTGCCGAGAAGGCACGAGCGTTCGACCGGTTCTGGCGCGGGCCCGGCCGTACCGGCCCGGCAGGCTCCGGGCTCGGCCTCGCGATCGTCCACCAGCTCGTCACCGATGCCGGTGGGGTCGTCGTGCTCGACGACGCCCCCACCGGCGGCCTGGTCGTGCGGGTCAGCTGGCGGGCAGCAGCGAGGAGTGGTGGTTGACGATCAGCCACTCGCTGCCGTGCTTCTCGTACACGAAGGTGTAGCGCGCGTCCGCGTAGGTCACCGTGCCGTCGTCGGCCGTGAAGGTGAACGTGTACAGGCCGGTGTCGATCGCCGTGGTCGGGGTGAGCACGTTGATGACGGAAAGGGTCCGCTCCCCGCTCGGGTTCCGGGCGAGGAACTCCTCGAAGTAGTCCACGATCCCGGCGCGGTCCGTCCGGACCTCGGCCGAGAGCGTGGGCAGCAGCACCGCGTCCGGGGCGTAGATGTCGGCCAGTGCCTCCGGGTCACCGGCCTCGACCAGGGTGTTCCACCGGTCGAAGAGCGCGCTGATCTGGGCCTCGGTCGGCACGGTGTGGGACTGCACGGTGCTGGCCTGCACGGTGCTGGTGGTGCTTGCGTTCCACGGGGTGGCCGTGGCCACGGCCGGTGCGCCGAACGCGATGGCCGCTATGGCGGCTCCGGCGACGACGGCCGAAAGCTTCTTCATGGGTGTCTCCCTGGACTGATGGACATTCCGGAGACTTCACCCTTGCAACCAGCGGGTTAGCGGACTGTCAGCACAGCTCAAGCCGGGGGACAAGGCTGACTCTCGGCGGCGCGGCGTCGCGAGACGGACCGGCCGAGCAGGACGAGCAGACCGGCCATCACGACTCCGGTGACTGCGACCCCGACGCGGGCCGGGTCGCTGGTCGGATGGATGATCCCCAGCACCACCTGGTGTGCCAGGACGGCACCAGCGGCCAGCGCGAGACGGTGGCGATCGTCGAACCCCGGCCTGCGCGACCACCGCCAGGTACAGATCGCGCCGAGGGTCACCGCCACCAGGAACACGACCAGGGCGCCCGCGAGCATCGGTCGGGACGCCGCCAGCAGCCCGAGGTGTCCGCCCAGGCCCAGCACACCGAGCGCGACACAGGTGAGCAGGCCCGCGAACCCGAACAAGACCGCCGGGCGCGGCGGTCCGGCCGTGGCGGCCGTCGCATTTGTGCCGATCGACGGCCAGACGAGCATCCCCGCGACGATGCAGGCGGCGATGGCGACGAGCGACGCGACCAGCAGCGGCGTCGGCAGCGCGAACAGCGGGTCCAGCGAGAACACGGTGGCGAAGCGGATCAGGGCGAAGCCCAGCAGGAACACCACCGCAGCCACGATGAGACCAGGCGTCCTCAGCCAGGGTGTGCCCCGACGCGAAGGGAAGCACAGATCCACCAGGACGATCGGGACCGTCACGCTGAACAGCGCATGGTTGACGAGCTGGAAGAGCGTGTAGACGCCGTTGACGCCGAACGCGACCCCGCCCCACCGGGGCCCGATGGCCTCGTAGATCGACGGGCTGAAGAAGCTGCCCAGCGCCAGCCCCTCCTCCACGGTCGCATAGGCCAGACCGAGCAGGACGACGGCGAGATACCCACCGCCGCGCCGGACGACCACCTCGCGAACGAGCAGCGCACCACCCCCGTAGACCGGGACCAGCACCAGGAAGGCGAAGATCCCCGACGGGACGAAGGCAGTCCCGATGGAGGCTTCGGCGATGAACGGCGCGAGCACGAACAGGACCAGCGGCGGCAGCAGGCGGGGGACAGCTTGTGGTGTGGACATCATCAGCTTCCTCACGGGAGGACCGGACAATCGGATCTGTCCTACCGTGACACCACGCAACGCGGTCAACAGCCCCTGGAGGCACCCTTTGACCATTGGTGAAGCACCTGGCGACCTTCGTGAACCCCGCACCCCCGCGCACTGGGAGCCCATCTCGCGGTGGGCGCTCGCGGTGCTTGCGGGCGCTGCCCTGATCGGTGCCGTGCTCTCCGTCGCGGCGGTGCCCGCCGAGGCGGGCTGGACGGCGGCCGCGGCGGCCCTTCAGCTCCTCGTGACCGGCGCCGGGCTCTTCCTCAGGGGCCGCCCCTTGATCTGGGCGATCATGATCGGCATCGTCATGCTGGTCACCAGCGGTCTCGGTGGTGGCATGGTCGACCTGGCCGCGAGCGGGGCGATGCCGTGGGGCACGGTGGCCGTCACGCTCGGTGCCGCGAACCTGGTGCGGCGCGCCGGCGACTGGTGGACCATGCTCGCCGGCAGCATCGCGCTCGGCGCCGGTTCGCTGGGCACGATCTGGGTAGCGGTGGAACGGGGCTTCCCGCCCGCGGCCATGGCCCTGGCGGCCAGCGTGCCGTACCTGGCGGGCGTCCTCATCGCGTCCCGGGCCCAGCTTCGGGAGGCTCGTGAGGATCGGCAGCGTGCGCGTGTACGCGATCCCGGTCCGGAGCCGCTCCTCGCCGCCGCTCGACGGGCACTGGCCGTGGTGGTGCTGCGGGCCGACGACCTCGTGACCGGTTCCGGGCCGGCCGCGCAACGGCGCGTTGCGGCCGAAGTTCGCGAGGTGGCCCGCGCCGGCCTTGCCGGCACGCACGGACCCGGCACCGTCGTTCGTATCGAGTTCGTTGATCCCGAACAGGCGTCACCGACGGTACCCGCCCCCTCCGTACCGCCGACCGAACAGGAGCCCGACCTCAACGACCGTGAGCGTGAGGTGCTGAGGATGCTGGCCACGGGGTCGACGAACCAGGCGATCGCGCGGAGCATCTACCTCAGCGAGGCATCGGTCAAGCAGCAGGTGTCCAGGCTCATGCGGCGGTTCGACGCGGACAACAGGACGCAGCTCGCCCTGCGGGCCAGCCAGTGGTTTCCCCCGGACTGACGATGCGCGAGCGGCGCGAAAAGCTTTGCGTGCGCCGCAGTCCGGATGCTGGGGTGGCCCGGTGACCAAGCGTGACGAGACGGCGGATGTCCGACCGCAGACCCTTGCCTGGGTGAGCCGGCACCTGGAGGTCGGCGAACGGATCATCGCGGCCGAGGCGCTGCACGGCGGCATCACCGCCGAGATGCGGAGGCTGACGATCGGCACGGGGGAGGGCGGCACCCGCAGCCTGGTCCTGCGGACCTTCGTCGACGTGGACAACGCCGAGGACTGGCTCGACAGGGAGGCCGGTGCCCTCACCCTGCTCCCGGGGACCGGCGTGCCGGCCCCTGAGCTGGTCGCGGTTGATCCGACCGCCGCGCACTGCGAGTATCCGTCCCTCCTCATGACACACCTGGCGGGCCTGCCGGTCCTCGACGACGGGGGACTGGAGACGCGCGTGAATCTGCTGGCCCGGCAGCTCGTGGCGATCCACGACGTGCGACCCGCCGAGCGGCCCCGGGACTATGTGGCGCTGACGACCGCCGACACCGTCGTGACTCCCGAGGGCGCCGACGCCGCGGTCTGGGCCGCGGCGATCGACGTGATCCGGGAGCCCGCTCCGCCCTGGGCGGGGCGGTTCCTGCACCGGGACTTCCAGCCCGGCAACGTGCTGTTCGATGGGTCATCCCCGGGGGCGGGCGCCCGGATCACCGGCGTCGTCGACTGGGCGGGCACCTCCTGGGGCCCCGCGGACCTCGACGTGGCGCACTGCGCCACCAATCTCGCGCTGCTGCACGGCCCGGCGTGGGGTCCGCGGTTCGCCGAGGCCTACGAGGAGGCCGGCGGGGTGCTGGCCGCGGCCGCGAGCGAGCGGCTGTACTGGCAGGTGCGGGACGCGCTGGCGGCCTCGGAGGAGGTGCAGCAGGTGTCGCAGCCATGGCGGGAGGCCGGGCGAACGGACCTGACGACACGGGTCGTGGCGGGGCGGCTGGACGCCTACGTCACTGCCCTGATGGGCGTCCAGCGCACCAGCACGTTGTAGCTCAGGACGAGGATCACGGAGGCGACCGATTCCTGACCGTCAGAGTCGAGCGGTCTCCGGCGACACCGCCAGGCGGGTGTTCCACGGGTCGGCGAAGCGCAGCGTGTCGCCGTCGTCGGCGGTGGGGACGCGGTGGAAGCGCAGGCGGTCGGCGAGGGCCTCGACGTCGGCCCGGGTCGGGACGAGGATCCGGACGTCGCCGAGGCCGAGGGACGCGGCGCGCGGCCCGGCACCGGCGCTGCGCCAGGTGTTCATGCCGATGTGGTGGTGGTAGCCACCGGCCGAGACGAACAGGGCGGAGTCCATCTGCGCGGTGATGTCGAACCCGAGCGTGTCGACGTAGAACCGGCGCGCGGACGCGAGGTCGCCGACCTGCAGGTGCACGTGCCCGATCGCGGCGGAGGCGCCGTCGTCGGGCGCCTCAGGGGTGTACCAGCGCTGCAGGAACTGGTTCGGGTCGAGGGGCTCGATGCCCATCGCGACCGTCCCGTCCGGGTGCACGGACCACTCCTCGCGGGGGCGGTCGCGGTACAGCTCCACGCCGTTGCCCTCGGGATCGGTGAAGTAGAACGCCTCGCTCACCAGGTGGTCGGCGCTGCCGGTGAAGGTCTGCGGCACGCGCTGGGCCATGGAGGCGAGCGATGCGGCCAGCCGCCGCTCGTCCTCGAAGACGATGGCGGTGTGATAGAGCCCGGCACCGCGCGGATCAGCGCCCGGCAGGTCCCGCTCCTGGCGGAGCACCATGATCGGCACGCCGCCGCGGCCCAGTGTGGCGGTGGCGCCGGACTGGCCGAGGACGTCGAGCGTGACCGCGTCCCGGTAGTACGCGGTCATGGCGTCGAGGTCGTGCACGAGCAGCTCGACGGTGTTCATCCGAGTGCCGTCGGGCGCCGCTCCCGCAGTGGCGACGCTGTCCGGACGCCACGCGGGGGCGGCCGCTCTCACGCCCAGACCTCGAACCCGATCCAGGCGGCCACGACGGCCAGCACCAGCAGCACGACGTTCGGGGCCAGGGCCTTGGCCTCACCTCGGACGACGTGCGTGATGATCGCGCCGACCTGCACCAGCGCGAGCCCGACTCCCGCCAGCGGCGCGAGAACGGGCGCGACCTGCACGAGCGGCGGCACGATCAGCCCGATCGCGCCGAGCACCTCCAGCAGTCCGATCAGCTTGACGACGGGTCCAGGGAAGTCACCGGCCCAGGCCATGCCGGACTCGGTGAGCTTGGCCTGCGGGCTGAGGATCTTCATTCCCCCTGCGAACAGGTAGGCCAGGGCGAGCAGCCCGGCGATGATCCAGTAGGCGATCAGCATGGTGTGCGTCCGTTCGAATGTGGTTGTCCCAACAAGTATTGTGCCGAGTCTGCACCCGTTTAGTTGTTGCGTCAACCAAAGCGTAGGGTGGAGCTCGTGAAGCGACGCGTACCCCGGATGAACGACAAGGAGTCACAGGCCTGGCTGGGCCTGGTCACCGTGTTCCAGCTCCTGCCGTCCGCGCTCGACCGGCAGCTTCAGCGCGACTCCGGGCTGACGCACTTCGAGTTCGCGGTGCTGTCCACCCTTCAGCTCACCTCGGAGCCGGCGATGCGCATGACCGCGCTCGCCCAGGCGACCGATGCCACGCTGCCGCGCCTGTCCCACGTCTGCGGGCGCCTGGAGAAGCGCGGTCTCGTCGAACGCTTCCCCTGCCCCGCGGACGGCCGCGCCACCAACGTGCGCATCACGGGCGACGGGCGGCGGGAGCTGATCCGCGCCGTCCCCGGCCACATCGCGACGGCGCGACGGCTTGTCATCGACGCGCTCACGCCGGACCAGCTCGACGCGCTGACCGAGATCACCGGCACGATCGCCGCGAGGCTCGCAGACGAGTCGGGCGACCCGCCCCGGGTCTGAGCGGAAAACCGGTCCGGCGAAGAGCTCGGCGCGTGCCGGTCCGCGTCAGTGCGCGACCTCGACCTCGGCCTCCGCCGGCTCCGTGTCGTCGAGGTGCTCCTCGGCCCAGAGGCGGATCGCCGCCAGCGGGCCGACCAGAGTGTGACCGAGGGCCGTGAGCTCGTACTCGACGTGTAGGGGGACCGCCGGGTAGACCGTGCGGTCGATGATGCCGTGCGACTCCAGGCGGCGGAGGGTCGACGTGAGCACCTTCGGCGTCACGCCCCCGAGGCGCCGCTGGATCGCACCGAACCGCACCGGACCCTGTTCCAGCGCGCCGATGGTGAGGGTCGACCACTTGTTGGCGATGAGGTCGAGGACGTCCCGGCAGGGGCACAGCGCGCCGTACACGTCGTGATCGTCATGTGCGCCCGTGCGGCAGGGGAAGGTCATCTCACACCATGCTATCTATTAGATACTAGAGGCTCTTGCGGGAAACTATGGCTGCAATCGTAGCCTGCTCTCGACGCCGCAAGAGCGGTGCCGAGGAACGTAGACCACAGGAGTCTCACCATGGCCGCACTGGCCCAGATCTCACCGACCACCATCTCTCGTCACGCAGCAGTCGAGGCCATCGAGGCCGCCCTGCGCGGGGCGGCGGACGGTGGGGTGCCCTTCACCATCTCCGTCCTGGACGCGGGCGGGCACCTCGTCGCTCTCGTCCGTGAGGACGGCGCCGCGCTGGCGTCCATCGAGACGAGCCAGGCCAAGGCGCGCACCGCCCTGTACTTCGCCCAGCCCACCGCTGATCTCCAGGCCGCGGTGCAGCCTGGTGCGCCGCTCTTCACCATCGAGACCTCGGTGACCTCGCAGCTTGCGTTCGTCGGGGGCGGCATCCCGGTCGTCGACGCGAACGGCACCGTGATCGGCGCGGTCGGTGCGGGTGGCGCGAGCCCGCAGCAGGACCACGACATCGCCGCGACGGTTGTCGGCAAGCTGCAGGGGTCGACGGCGCGATGACAACTATGCGTGCGGTCGCCGCGGGCGGCCCGGACCACAAGCTGGTCGACGTCGAGCTGCCGATGCCCAGCCTCCGCGCGCACGACCTCCTCGTGCGCGTGGCGGCGGTCTCGGTCAATCCGGCCGACGTGAAGATCGCCGCCCGCGCCGCGGGAAAGCCGCGGATCCTCGGGTTCGACGCCGTCGGCACCGTGGTGGAGGTAGGCAGCGCCGCAACCGGCTTCGCGGCCGGTGACGAGGTCTACTACGCGGGCGACATCACCCGGCAGGGGGCGAACGCGGAGTTCCAGGCCATCGACGCGAGGCTGGTCGGACACAAGCCCGCCCAGCTCTCGGTGGCGGAGGCGGCCGCGATGCCGCTGACCACGATCACCGCGTGGGAGTCGCTGTTCACCCACCTCGCCGCCACCCCGGACACGACGGGTTCGCTCGTTGTGGTCGGTGCGGCCGGGGGCGTCGGCTCCGTGCTCATCCAGCTCGCGAAGCTGCGTACGGCGCTGCACGTCATCGGCACGTCCTCCCGCCAGGAGTCCAGCGACTGGGTCACCACGATGGGCGCCGACGTCGTCGTCGACCATCGTTCCCTGGCGAAGTCCGTCAAGGCCGTTGCCCCCGAGGGTGTGGACGCGCTCTTCTCGTCCTACTCGACCGGCAACATCCAGGACTTCGCGGAGATCGTGAAGCCCTTCGGGCACATCGTGGCCATCGACGACGGCAAGCTGGACCTCGGTCCGCTCAAGTCGAAGAGCATCGCCTGGCACTGGGAGCTGATGTTCACCCACGCGATGTACAGCACGCCCGACATGGCGTCGCAGGGTCAGCTGCTGAACGAGGCCGCTGACCTCTTCGACGCCGGGTCGCTGCGCACGACCCTGACCACCGAGCTCGACGACTTCAGCGCCGCTGGGATCCAGCACGCGCACGATCTCGTCGCCTCGGGCCGGACGATCGGCAAGGTCGTGGTGCGGCGCTGACCCCGCCCACCGGGACGGCGTAACGCGGTGTCCTGGGTTCAAGGCCCGACCGGTCTTGAACCCAGGACACCGGTTTGTCCGACGACGTCCGGTGGCCGCCGGTGCAGGGCTCAGCCGGCCCGGGTGAGCCGGAAGGTCTGCGCCGCGGCGCCGGTGCAGGGCTGCTGCGTGAACCCGGTCCCGTCAGTCCCGGTCGCCGCGCCGAGGGTCAGGCACAGGTTGCTGTGCCGGGCGGTGAAGGTGAACGCGCCGCCCGCCGTCGTCGTCGGACGCCACTGCTGGTTGGTGCCGCCCACATAGCTCCAGAGATGGATCGCGGCTCCGCTGCCGACGGCCCCCGGGCCGCCGGCGACGTCCCAGACCCTGGCGGCGTGCTGGTTGGTCACCCGGTAGTAGCCGTCAGTGGTGGGGGTGAACTGCCAGCGCTGGTTGGCCTGGGTGGTGGGTCCGCAGGTCCACTGCTGCACGCCGGTGCCGTCGGTGGTGCCCCAGCCGGCGCCGTCGAGGCACTTGCTGCTCACCGAGGAGGTGACCTGGTACCAGGCCGCCGGGTCCGGGTCGGTCGGGGGAGTGGTGGTCGTCTGCGGGTCCCAGGTGTACGTGGCCACAGCCCGGCCGGGCAGCGTGTGGGTCACGGAGCGGCCCTCGTCGGTGATGGAGAACGTACGGCTGCCGGACGAGGCGTTCACGACGTACGCGACGCGGGTCCCGTTCGGGTTCTGGAAGACGACGTTCTGGAGCCCGCCGGAGCCCTCGCTGGTGGAGCCGATGCGGCGGGCGCCGGCGTCGACGAACTTGCTGAGCTGACCCAGCACGTAGAACTCGGCGTTGCGGGTGACCGTGCTGCCGTTGATCTCGACGACACCGTTGCACCGGGTGGTGCAGTGGCCCTGGTGCGGCCCGCCGTTCTGGTTGAGCGCGAGGTTCCAGTTGATGACCGTCTCGCCGCCGTTGCGCATGTTGCGCACCACGAGGTTCTCCGCGTGCCAGATCAGCGTGTCGCCGAACGTGGAGGCAGCGTTGGCGCTGTCGGTGCCGGAGCACTCCGTGAAGTAGACACGTTTGCCGGCGTTGATCACCTGGGCCTGCGCCTCGGGGGAGCCGCCGTAGCAGTGGAAGGCCGCGCCGACGATGCGGGAGATGCCCGCGGTGCCGTTGAACACCTCGATCGGGTAGCCGGGCTGGTCCCAGTTGTGGTCGTAGGCGAAGATCTGCGTGCCCAGGCCCGCGCTGGTCAGCGCGGGGTCAAGCACCCGGAAGAACGCCGCCTGCTGGGCGGCGGACATGCTCATCGAGGGGTAGCTCGTGGCGAAGAGGGGCTCGTTCTGGACCGTGAGGTCGCTGAGCGTCACGCCCTGCGCCGCGTACGCCTGGATCGTCCGCACCAGGTAGGTGGCGTACTCGTCGTACATGTCGGTGCGCAGGCTGCCGCCGTTCAGCGAGTTGCTGGTCTTCATCCAGGCCGGCGGGGACCAGGGGCTGCCCATGAACCGGATGCCCGGGTTGATAGCGCGCGCCTGCTGCAGCACCGGCAGGATCTCCTGCTGGTCGCGGGCGATGCTGAACTGCCCCTGCGTGTCCTCGTAGGTGTAGAAGCCGCCGGAGTTGAAGTCCGTGCTGCCGAGCGGCTGGCGCAGGTAGTTCAGGCCGATGCCGTCGCCGGAGCGGGAGAACAGCGACTGCAGCATGCTGTTGCGGGTGGCGGCGGGCAGGTCGTTGATCAGGGCGGCGGACGCCTCGGTGACCGACGCGCCGGCGCCGGTGAAGCGCTGCAAGACCTGGGCCGGGTTCACCTGGATGTTGGTGGCCTGCGGGGTGGAGTTGAAGGCCAGCTCTCCGCCGTCGGTCAGCCTGCGGCTGCCGTCGGCGGTGGTCACCCAGACGTGCGCGCTGGTCGGGGCGGCGGCGGCCGGGCCGGCGGCCAGACCGATGCCCACGACGCCGACGGCCAGGACGCTCAGCGCGGCGAGCGACGTCCGGATGGACCCTGTGCGGGTTGTGCGCGACATTGCGACTCCCTCGATGGGTAGGTTTTTGCGGGAGCCTACTCCTACCTACCGAGTACTCGGTAGGTAGGGGATTCCCGTAACGCGCGTCCGGTGGCCTCCCGGTCGCGCGATGCGGTGCACCCAGGTCCGTAGACTCGCTCGGATGACACGAGAAGCCGGCGGAACCAGGGTGCGGCGTCCTCCCGCGGAGCGGCGGGCGGAGATCCTGCGCATCGCCATGGAGACGTTCGCCGACCGCGGCTACCAGAGCGCGTCGCTGGCCGAGATCGCGGACCGGGTCGGGCTGACCCAGGCCGGCGTGCTGCACTACTTCTCGTCCAAGGCCGGCCTGCTCACCGGGGTGCTGGACCTGCGCGACTCCACGGACATCGAGGAGCTCGGCAACGAGCGGCCCCAGGGCCTGGCGTTCCTGCGCCACCTGGTCGAGACCACGCGGCGCAACGCCGAGCGGGAGGGGATCGTGCGGCTCTACACCGTGCTCGCGGCGGAGAGCGTGACCGCCGAGCACCCCGCACAGGACTACTTCCGCGACCGCTACCAGGGGCTGCTCACCCTCGTGGTCGAGGCGCTCGACGAGGCGCAGGCGCAGGGCGAGGTGGGGCCCGACGTCGACCCCGGGACCACCGCCCGGGTGATCGTCGCGATCATGGACGGGCTGCAGCTCCAATGGCTGCTCGAGCCCGGTTCCGTCGACATGGCGAAGGCGACCGAGGCCGCGATCGTCAGGCTGATCGGCCGGGATCTGCCGCCGACGACGCGGCCGTTCCCGCTGTCGCCCGCTCCCTGACCATCCGCTCCTCCCGGAGCGCCACCTCCAGCGCCACGAAGGCCAGCACGTCCAGGAGCAGGCCGAACGCCGCAGCCCAGCGCACCGCCCGGAACACCAGGAGCTGGGTGAACAGGAGGCTGACGAGCACCGCCCGGCGCACCCAGACCGCGCCGCGCAGGTGGTTGCGTCGGCCGACGACGACACCCACGGCCAGCAGCACGACGGACGCTCCGACGGCGGCGAGGATCGCGAGACCGGTCCACTGCGGCAGCCCGGGCATCAGCCCGAGCGCGACCCGGACGCCCACCGTCGCCTCGGCCGCACCCACGAGCACGAGAGCCCCGATCACCAGCCAGGCCGCCCAGGCCCGGTCCACGAGCGCGTCGAGGGCGCCAACCACGCGGCGGACAAGGGCGCGGACCGGGTCGGGTACGTCCGCGTCGTCGTCGGGCACGGCGTCGACCAGGTCGGTGACCAGCTCGGCACCGGGCTCGCCGGCGCCCTTGGCGGCCAGTGCTCGCGCCTCCTCGCGGGCGGCCGGGGTGAACCCGCCGGCCAGGCCCGCGGCGAGGCGGTCGGCCGCCACGGCGAGGTACTCGGCCGGGTGGTGCGCCCGGCGGCCGTGCAGCCCCTCGACGATCAGCACGAGCACCACGGTGACGAAATAGATGATCGCGGCGGTGGGCGCGTAGAAGTAGTCGTTGTCGGCCGTGACGAACTTGCCGACCTCGTCGATGAACAGCCCGAAGCCGACGCCGCCGAGGATCGCGCCGAGCGACCGTGGCGCCGGGCCCACGTACGACAGCAGCAGCACGATCGCCAGCGCCATCAGCAGCCCGCCCCACAGCACGTGGGCGAGGTGCAGCTCGCCCCCGCCGATCTGCGGGTAGCCCGTCGCGACCAGGTAGGCCCGCGTGGCCAGCACGGTCACGACGCTCGCCACGAGGAACGTCACCAGGTGCCGCACGGCCGAGGTGTCGCGTGGCGCCCCGAGCCGCAGGAGGTGGCCGCGGCGGGCCAGGCCGCCCGGTCCGGTGGTCCGCTCGTTCGTCATACCGTCTCCCAACACGTCGGCCCGCCGGAGGGCGGGTGCCGGAAGCTGACTGAGGTCAGCAACCGGTCACCCGTCCCCAAGTATCACCGCCCGGGGCACCGCCCGTCAGTGACGCCGCGTCGCAGGCTCCGTCGGGTCGCTCAGTCCTTGAAGAACAGCCGGTCGGGGGAGTCGACCAGGATGCGCTGCCGGTCGGCCTCGTCCGGCGCCCAGTCGGCCAGCAGGTCGAGCAGCTCGCCGGTGTCGCGGCTGCCGTCGGGAAGGTGCGGCCAGTCGGAGCCCCACACGAGCCGGTCGGGGCGGGTGGTGACCAGCGCGCGGCCCAGCTCGTGGACCGACGACAGCGGCTTGTCCTTGGCGATGCGGTACGGCCCGGACAGCTTGATCCAGGCGCTGCCCTGGCGCAGCACGTTCAGGAGCCGCTCCGTGTCGGCGGAGGTGAGGCCGTCGGACGCCTTCATGTAGCCCATGTGGTCGATGACGAACGGCTCCTCGAAGTCCGCGAGGAACGGCAGCAGGTCCCGCACGACGGTGCCGGGTGTGTAGAACTGCAGGTGCCACCCGCGCGGCCGGGTCAGCTTCGCCATCCGCTGCACGTAGTCGACGATCTCGCCGATCGGCAGGTCCTGCCGGGCGAACAGGTCGAGCCTGATGGCTCGCACACCCAGCTCGTGGTACCGATCGAGCTCCGCCTCCGTGACGTCGTCGGGCACACGCACCACGGCCCGGCACCGGTCCGGTCCGAGCCGGCGCAGCACGTCGAGCGTGAGCGAGTTGTCGTTGCCGTAGAAGGTCGGCTGGACGAGCACCATCCGTTCGATCCCGAGGAACTCGGTGACCTCCAGGTACTGGTCGAGCGTGCCGTCGGGGAACGTGTACTGCGGGTCCGGGACGTGCGGGTAGCCCTGCTCGAACACGTGGAAGT
Source organism: Promicromonospora sp. Populi (assembly GCF_041081105.1). Lineage (NCBI taxonomy): Bacteria > Bacillati > Actinomycetota > Actinomycetes > Micrococcales > Promicromonosporaceae > Promicromonospora > Promicromonospora sp. Populi. Next base: position 561,830 of record NZ_CP163528.1, read on the forward strand.
GCGCGTCGCAGCTGCCCGGCGGGAGCGTGTAGCGCGGCTTGGTGTTCGAGTCGGCGGGCCGCATGGGCGTGATCTGCGCGGGCGTGAAGTTCGCTGGTTTGGAGGTCATCGTGTGGTCAGCTCCCGGTGTGCGGCGGTGAGGGTCTCGACACGGGCGCGTGCCGCGGAGTGCAGCAGGTCGGTGTCCATGCCGGTGAGGTACAGCGGGGCGGCGCCGAGCGCGGCGAGCGACTCGAACAGGGCCGGGTCGGCGATGCCGCCGAGCTGGAGCGGGATCCCGTGGTTCCGGCAGGCCTCGGCGAGGGCCGCTACCGCTTCCCGGACCAGCAGGTGGCCGTACTGCCCGTGGATCCCGAGCTCCGCGGTGAGGTCGTTGGCGCCGATCGCGAGCATGTCGACGCCGTCGACCCCGGCGATCTCGTCGGCGGCGGCGACCCCCGCCGGGGTCTCGATCAGGATCTGGGTGATGGTGGCGCGGTCCAGGGCCGGGTTCAGCGTGCTGGCGGGGGTCGGCGTCATGCCCAGCTGCGGCACCGTCGCCAGCTGCGACCGCTGGCCCCTCGGCGCGAAGCGGGACGCCCGCGCGATGGTGCGCGCCTCGTCGGGCGTCTCGATCCGGGGCGCGACGATGCCGTGCGCCCCGGCGTCGAGCAGCCGGCCGATAGCCCCGTACTCCCGTTCCGGCACCCGGACGAACGGGGTGAGGCCCAGGTCGCCCGCGGCGGAGCACAGCGCCGCTGCGGTGTCGAGCGACATGGTGGAGTGCTCCAGGTCGACCATGATCGCGTGGTGCCCGGTCGACTTGGCGATGCGGCAGATGTCGGTGGTGCGTGAGTGCCGGATCCCCAGCATGAAGGTGGGTTGTCCCTCGTGCAGGCGCTCGAGGAACGGGTTTGTCGTCATGAAGTTGGTGCCTCCTGAATCGCTGGGTGCGCGGCGGGCTCGTCCGCCGACTCCTCTTCCTCGGGCTCCGGCGCCGGGCCGGAGCCGAAGAACATGGATGCGATGTCCGGCCGCGCGAGCAGGTCGCCGGCCGGCTCGGCCAGCAGCACCCGGCCGCGCTCCATGACGACGCCGTCCGTGGCCAGCCGGAGCCCCCACCGCACGTTCTGCTCGACCATGAGCACCGTGGCGCCCAGCGCGTGGATTGCCTGGGTGGTCTCGAACACCGTCTCGCAGGTTTTCGGGTCCAGCCCCAGCGTCGGCTCGTCCAGGAGCACGAGGCGCGGCTCGGTCATCAGCGCCCGCGCGAACTCGACGATCCGCCGCTGGCCGCCGGATAGGTCGGCCGCCTTGTCGTGTGCCCGCTCGGTGATGATCGGGAACGTCTCCGCCAGCTCGGCCATCCGTCGCTTCAGCCGGCGCTTGTCGCGGCGGATGAGGTAACCACCGAGCAGCATGTTGTCCCGGATGGTCAGCTGGCCGAACAGGCCGTCCTGCTGCGGCACCTGCACCACGCCCGCTGCGATGACCGCCGCCGGGTCGCGGCCATGGATCGCCAGGTCGCCGAGCATGATCTTGCCGGCCCTCGGGCGCAGCAGGCCGCTGATGGTGCGCAGCACCGTCGACTTGCCGGCGCCGTTGGGCCCGACGATGCACGTGATGCTCCCCGGGCGGACCTCGAGCTCGACACCCTGCAGGACGTCGCCGCCGCCGTAGCCGGCGTAGACCGACTCGACGCGGATCATCGGTTCGCTCCGATGATCTCGGGGCCCGAGGCCAGGTCGTCGCCGAGGTAGGCCTCCAGCACCGCGGGATCCGCGCTGACCTCGCTCGGGAGCCCGTCCGCGAGCACCGCGCCCCGTGCCAGCACCACCGCATGGTCGGCGAGCGACAGGACGAAGTGCATGTCGTGCTCGATGATCATGAAGGTCCTTCCCGATTCGTTGAGCGCGCGGATCAGCGTCGAGAGCCGCCTGCGCAGGGTCGGGTTGATCCCGGCGGCCGGCTCGTCGAGCAGGATCACGTCGGGGTCGAGCATCAGCAGCTGCGCCAGCTCGACGAGCTTGCGCTGCCCGTAGGACAGGTCGCCGGCCCGTGCGCCGAGATATTCGCCCAGGCCCACGAACTCGAGCAGCTCGGCGGCCCTGGCTGCCTCGGCACCGGAGACGGCGCCGCGGACCAGGTTGGCGAACCGGAACTCCCCGGTCGCCGCCGCGACGTTCTCCAGCACCGTGAGGCTCTCGAACAGCCGGGGCAGCTGGTAGGAGCGGCCGATCCCGGCGTGCGCCCGCCCGACCCGGCTGAGCGTGGTGATCGGGCGCCCGGCCAGGGACACCGACCCGGACGTGACCGGGTAGGTGCCGTCGATGGCGTTGAAGAGCGTCGTCTTCCCCGACCCGTTGGGGCCGATCAGCGCCGTGATCGAACCCTGCGGTACGGCCAGGGAGACCCCGTTGAGCGCGGTGACCCCGCCGAAGCGCATGGTCACGTCCGAGACCTGCAGGAGGTCCGCCTTCGGCCCGGTGCTGGCGGCGGCGCCGGACCTGGCCGGGGCCGGCGGCACCGGGAGGTCCTCGAGCCGGACGCCGGTGGGGCTCGGCGCGCTCCCGCGCCGCCACCGTTCGACCAGGTTCGTCACGGCAGGCAGGATCCCCTTGGGCAGCAGCAGGACCACGGCCAGCAGCAAGCCGCCGAACAGGATCAGCCGGATGGCGCCTGCGTCGGCGCCGCCGAGGGTCGTGTTGGTGAGCTCGGACAGCAGCACCACCAGGAACGAGCCGAGGATCGGCCCCCACACCGTGCCCCGGCCGCCGATCAGTGCGGCCAGCACCACCTGCATGCTCAGCACGATGTCGAACATGGTGCTGACCGACAGGGTGGAGACGTAGTAGCCGTACACGGCGCCGGCCATGCCGACCAGCACGGCGCTGGCCATGAACGCGATGCCCTTGTACACGGGCGTGCGCACACCGACGCCCGCCGCCTTGTCCTCGTCGTCCCGGATGGCCATCAGGCCCAGGCCGAGCTTGGACCGACGGATCAACACGGTCATGCCCACGCTGAGCAGGACCAGCGCGAGCAGCGCGTAGTAGAACGGCCAGTTCTGGAAGCGGATGTCCCAGGACGGCAGCGGCATGAGGAAGCCCTGGCTGCCGCCGGTCACGTCCGACATGTTGCGGGTGATCTGGCCGAGGAGCTCGAGCGTCGCGTAGGACACGATGACAAACGCCGCGCCGCGCGTCTTGCGGGTCGCCAGGCCCAGCAGCAGCGCGACGAGCGCGGCCGCGATGCCGCCCACCGGTGCCAGGAGGAACGGGGAGACGTCCAGGTACCCGGCCAGGACACCGGCGGTGTAGCCGCCGACGCCGATGAAGGCGCTGTGGCCGAGGCTGACGTACCCGGTGTAGCCGCCCATGATGTTCCACCCGGACGCGGTCACCGCGACCATGAACGTGAGGATCATCAGGTTGTGGACGTACGTGTCCGGGGTGAACAGCGGGATCAGCGCGACGAGCAGGATCAGGACGCCGATGACTACCCGTCGGATCGGGAACCTAGCGCTCTTCTCGCGAGCCGGGGCCGGGGCCGGAGCCGGGACCACAGCCGTGGCCGGCGCCGTCATGCCGTCACCGCGTCAGAGCGCACGCGACCGCCGAGCAGGCCCTGGGGCCGCACCAGCAGGATCACGATGATCAGGATGTAGGGCACCGCCGTCGCCCACCTGGCATCCAGGTACGACGCCGTCAGGGCCTCGCTCACCCCGAGGATGGCGGCGCCGAGCGCCGCACCCTGGAAGCTGCCGAGACCCCCGAGGATCACGACGCAGAGGATCCTGCCGATCCAGATGTAGTGGGACTCCGGCACGAACTGGTAGAGCACCGACAGGGCGCCGCCGGCGAAGCCGGTGGTCGCGGCGCCGATGGCGAACATCGACGCCATGGTGCGCTCCACGTTGATGCCGACCAGCTTCGCGCTGTCGCGGTCGGCCGAGCAGGCTCGGATCGCGCGGCCCAGGAACGTGCCACGCAGGAGCGCCCAGAGCGCGGCCAGCATGGCGATCGCGCCGAGGCTGGCATACAGCTGCGCCTGCGGCACCACCAGCGAACCGATCTCGAACGACGAGGTGAAGTACGACGGCGTCGCGGCGTGCCCGTCAGCGCCCCAGATGAGCGCCATCACGCCACCCGCGGCGACCGCGAACCCGAACGTGGCCACCAGGGTCAGCTCCCAGTCGATGCGCTGGACCCGCGCGACGACCGTCTTGTAGAGCACCCAGCCGATCCCGGCCATCGCCGGGCTGAGGCACAGGCCGATGAGGAGCGGGTCGATGCCGGTCAGGTCCCAGATCCACCAGGTCAGGAACGCGGCCACCACGATCATCGCGCCGTGCGCCAGGTTGATGATCTTCATGACGCCGAAGACCAGCGTGAACCCGGACGCCATGAGCGCGTACACGCCGCCCGCGAGCAGCCCGAGAATGAGTGTCTGTACCAGAAGAGTCATGGCCGGCCTCCCTTGCCCGGTCCGGGGCTGGTCCCGGCGCCCGTCCGGGCGCTCACTGCCAGCTCGGCTTCGTGTAGAGCGGCTCGGCCGTCGAGCGGTCCGCGGGGGCCACGACTTCCAGCTCACCCGACTGGAACTGCGCGAGCAGCAGCTCACCCTGCGGGCGGCCGGCGGCGTCCCAGCTCAGGGGCCCGACGATCGTGTCGACGGTGTTCGCGTGCAGCCAGTCGGCCATCTCGGCCTGATCCAGGTTGCCGGCCCCCTCGACGGCGGCCTGCAGCACCTGGCCCGCCGTGTAGGAGTTGGCGGCGTCCTCGTCGGGCGCGTAGCCGTACTCCTCGGTGTAGCCCGCCACGAAGTCCGGGTTACCGCCGAACTCCGTCTCGGTGCTGTACGCGATCGAGGTGAAGATCCCCTCGGTGTTGGCCTCGCCGATCGCCTGCGCGTAGTTCGGCGACGTCGGAGCGTTCTGCTGGTAGAGCATGTCCGGCGAGAAGCCGACCCGCTGCAGGGAACGGACCAGGGAGACGCCGTCGCTGGTGACCGGGCCGTGAACGATGACGTCGGGGTCGGCCTGCCGGATCGCGTTGGCGATCGTGTCGAAGTTCGACGTGTCCGGCGCGTAGGTCTGGTCGTAGACGGTCTCGACCCCGAGCTCAGCCAGGCGCTCGCCGAAGATCTCCGCCGCCTGCGTGGTGTTGGGGTCGTCCTGCTGCACCAGGGCGACGGTCTCGGGCCGGTCCTCCTCGGGCATCTGCTCGATCAGATCGACGAACTGGTTGGGCAGGCCCTGCGTCGTCGTCGGCTGGGCGAAGAACAGGTAGTTGAAGTCGCGGGCGAAGATCTCGTCCGCGCCGCCGGACGGCTGGATGTAGACGTACCCGTAGCGCTCGGCGACCGGCGCGACGGCGAGGTTGAGGTCCGAGGAGAACGTACCCAGCAGCAGGTCCACCTGGTCCTGCGAGATGAGCCGGTTGTAGTCCGAGATGGCGGTCTGCTGGTCGAACCCGTCGTCCAGGACCGTCAGCTCGACCTGGCGCCCGAGCAGCCCGCCGTTGGCGTTGACCTGGTCGGCCCAGTACTGGTAGCCCTCCATGCCGGGCTTCGCCCGGTCGGCGGCCGGGCCGCTGAGCGGCAGCGACATGCCGATCTGGATGGGTTCGTCGGTGGTTTCCTCGGCTTCCGACGGCGCGGACAGCCCGCAGCCGGAGGCGATCAGGACGGACGCGGCAGCGACGCCTACGAGCGCGCGTCGGGTCCGGTAGGCGGTGGCACGTGGTCGAGCGACTTTGCTCATTACAGCGCTCCTCATTTGGTCAGTCTGATGGTCAGTCGGGTCTTGCGGTCAGTCAGGAGGTGGAGCTCCTGCGTGGACCGCAGGGTTTTCGGCCTGCAGAGCCGGGTAGGGCTCGCCGTCCAGGCCGGGCACCGTTACCGCCTCGGGCCGGTTGGCGTTCTGCACGAGCTGTGCGCTCGCGTAGTCGGTGACGGCACCGGACAGCAGCTGGCGGGGATCCTCCAGGACCACCCTGAGCCGCGTGGTCAGGGCCAGCCAGTCGGTCGGTCCGCTGACGGCGGGCATCTGGTGGACCGAGCGGGTGTCAGGCGTCAGCTCGGTCAGGTTGCGGGCCTCCGGCTTGAACCGGGGGTAGCCGGCGAACATCGGCTCGCCCAGGGCGGACATGGCGGTCATCGACGACCACAGCCGCCGGTAGTCGTGCTCCAGCGCCTGGACCGCTTCGGTGTTGCCGCCGTCGTGCATCGGGAACACCGGGGCGTGCGGGGCGATCAGCAGCCGCTCGCTCGGCAGGCGTCCCCGCGACGCGGCCAGGATGACCCCGGCGACGGAGTTGCTGTCCAGCGTCACGCCGGCCGTCGGCCGGCCCTGGCGCCCGGCGATCACGACCATGGCGCGTTCCCACGGCAGATCGAGGCCGTCGAACCAGGAGATGAGCCGGTGCCCCAGGTCCATGCCGGTGAGGAAGAAGGTCGCGACCATCACCCGGTTGAACGGAACCGGTAGGCCCTCGGCGGGCCCTTCCAGGTAGTCCGCTCGCAGCCGCTCGGCCGTGAGGTAGCTCTCGTCGGCGAGCGACCGCTCCAGGAAGCGCTCGGTCAACCGGCACGCGTAGTCGACCATCGCGGCGATGCTCTCTGCCCGGCCGACGAACGAGGGGGCTGCGATCTCGTCCCGCCACAGCGCGACGGAGTTCGCCTCGCGGGTGGCACGCGTGGCGTCGAGGAGCTCCTGCGCGTCGGCCCGCCAGACGCCGTCGGGACCGTGCTCCCTCAGCCACGCCAGCGTCGCGAGGGCCGGGCCGAGGTGGGAGATCGCGGCGGTCTCCTTGAAGCCGCGGTTGGAGAGCCGATAGCCCTCGATCGTCGGCGGCGCGCCGCCGCCGGGGTAGAGCGCGATGTCGAAGCCGGTGGCCACGATCAGCGGGTCGCCGGCCGCGGCTCGCCCGGCCGTCTGCCCGAAGTGGGCACCGATGCTCGTGGCCGAGCCCGTGTATGCCTGGAAGAGGCGGATGAACTCGGCGTTCTCGGAGTAGGGCATGTCAGCTCACCGCCGAACCGGTCGAGAGCGAGTACAGGACGGTCTCGGTGGCGAACCGGACCTCGGCCGACAGCGAGTTCGAGACCAGGAACCGCAGCTCGCCAGGGGTCTCGTCGGACGGGACCAGCGCCACGTCGGTGCCGCCCGAGGTCGGGAACTCGGCGACCACCACCAGGTCGCCGTCGAGCCACTCGTAGACCTGCGAGACCAGGGTGGGGTTGGGGGCGGCCGGGGTGCCGGTGATGAAGTTGATCCGGATGACGAACAGGCGGTCCTCGTGCTCGACCACCAGGAGCTCCCGGGCGCCCGACCCGGCGAGCTCGTGCACCTTGGTGAACTGCTCGCCGTCCCACTTCGTCAGGACCGGCGGCTCCTCGATCCCGGCCACCAGCAGGTAGTGGTGACCGTCGCGCGTGAAGTCGGCGAAGGCTCGGCCGGTCCGCTCCCGGAGGTCCTGGTGCGCCTCGTACTTGGCCCCGTCCCAGCGGTAGAGCACGCTTGAGCCGAGGTGGTCCGCGTGCGCCACGAAGAAGTTGCCGCCGACCTGGAATGGGTGCCAGTTGTAGGCCCACCGGGACGGCACGTCCTGGAACTCGGCGAACCGCTCGCCGTCCCACTCGTAGATCTTCGAGGGCCGGTTGGGCCCCGGGATGTGCGGCAGGTCGAGGCCCTGGGCGAGCCCCAGGAAGTGCCGGCCGTCGACGGTCCAGTGGCGCCACTGCTTGGCCGCGAAGGACTCGATCGCCTGGAACTCGGTGAACGCCCCGTCGATCCACTCGAAGATCTGGGACAGGATCGTGTACTGGTACGGGCCCGCACCGGTCCGGATGCTCGCCACGGCGAGGAAGGCGCGGTCGCCGATGGTGAAGAACTCCGCGTCCTCGCCGCCGGGCCCGGGGAGCGCCCAGTACGGTTCGTACCGGCCGTCCACCAACCGCAGCAGGAGGAGGTCGGTGTCGCTGTTGCCGGCGTTCATCCCGGCGGCCGCGCCGGGGACGTCGAGGGCGAGCTGGGGGATCGCGACGAGATCCAGCCCGCCGACCTGGAACACCTCGACGGCGCGAGCTCCGGAGGTGGGAACTCGCTGCAGCTCTGTAAGGGCAACCTTGACCATGCGAGTACTCAACTCGACTGGCGGTGCGCCGGGCAAGTAACCTGCGTTGACGAATAAGTACATCCACCGTTAGCAGAGGTGACGCATGCTCGATGTGGACAAGCTGGTTGCGCTGCGCGCCGTCGCTACCCACGGCTCGATCGCCGCGGCCGGCCGCGAGCTCGGTTACACCCGTTCGGCGATCTCGCAGCAGCTGACCGCCCTTGAGCGCGCGGCCGGCACGGCACTGCTGATCCGTGGCGCGAAAAAAGTGACGGTCACTCCCGTTGGGCGACGCCTGATCGAGCACACCGAGCGCATCCTGGCCGAGCTGCGCGCCGCCGACGCCGTGCTGCGCCAGGAGGCCGGGGAGGTGTCCGGCGAGCTGCGGGTCGGGGTGCCGTTCGGGGAGGGGCCGCCGGTCATGAGCGGTGCCCTCAAGGGCGTGCGGGCCCGCTACCCGCTCCTGCAGATCACGCTCGCGGCGACGACGGACGCGGACGGCGCCGAGGAGATCCGGCGCGGCAACCTGGACGTCGTGATCCTGTCGCGGTTCGGCGCGACGCCCGGACCCGCGGGGACCGGGCTGCGTCAGTGGGAGCTCGGGCACGACGCGCTGCGGCTGTGCGTGCCCCAGGGGCACCGGCTCGCGGGCGCGGAGACCTGCACGGTCGCCGACCTGCGCGACGACCCGTGGGTGGTCAGCCCGAGGACGCCGCTGGGGCAGCTCACCCTGAACATGTGTGCCGTCGCGGGCTTCCGGCCCACGATCGCGGCGACGGTCGACGACATGGCGGCGGCCCTCGGCCTGGTTGACGTGGGCTGGGGAGTGACCATCGCACCCGAGCTCACGTCGTCGGTCCGTGAGAGCACGCTGAGCCGGATCCCGCTGCCCGGGGTCTGGGCCTTCCGGCACACCGTCCTGCTGGCGAGGGACGGCGAGGAGGAGTCCCCGGCGATAGCCGCCGTCATCGCCGCGGTGCACGAGACGAGCGCCAGGTTCGGCTACACCACGTGAGCCGGCGGGTACGGCACTGAGCGGGCGGGCGCGCCCCAGCCGGGCCGTTCAGCTTCCCGGCTGGAAGGCCTGGACGTCGAGCAGCTCATCGTCCGGGTTGGCGCACGCGGTGAGCGTGATCTGGTCGCTGTGCACGAACAGGGAACGCGTCTCCCCGGGCGGGTAGACGCGGAACCCGTCGGCCGGCGCCTGTTCGCAGTCCTCGTCGTAGTTCTGGGCGTTCGCCACGGAGACGACGGCCTGCGCGGCGGAACCCGGGTCGAGCAGCACCGAGCCATGGGGGCTCGACCGATCGAGCGTGGCCGCGGCGCCGATCTGGGTGCCGTTGTCGTCCCCGACGAAGGACACACCGGGCCAGCCCTGCAGGACGCACGGGGTCGAGGCCTCGTTGGTCAGCACTATCGCTACCTCGTTGCGCCCGGCTGATGCGCCGCCCTCCACCGCCTCCAGGGCGCCCGCGAGGTCGGGGGTCAGGCACCGTGCGGTCCCTGTGTCGGAATCCGAATCAGCGGGTGGGCTCGACGTCGCGCCGGTGTTCGCCGCGCCGGTGTCCGCCGAGCCGTCGGACGCCGGGGCTGTACCGTCCGGGGCTGACGGGCTCGGTGTGGCGCTGGTGGTCGACGTCGCGGTGGTCGACGTGACGGCGGGTTCGCCGCCGCCCGTGCACCCCGCGGTCATGAGCAGCGCGGCGAATCCCGCAGCACCACACGCGGTGAGGACGAACTTTCGCTTGATCATGTGCACCTTCCTGTGGCCGACCGACTCCTGAGCGGAGCAGCGGTCAAAGCGTCTCACAATGTTGCCCGAGTCAACTACAAGTGGATGCGGTGCGACCCGCCGGGGCAGTAGCGTCTGTCCCATGCGTCTGGGCGTCCTCGACATCGGTTCCAACACGGGACACCTCCTGGTGGTGGACGCCCACGGTGGCGCGGCGCCGCTGCCGGCGTCGTCGTACAAGGAGCCGTTGCGGCTCGCCGAGCACCTGGACGGCCAGGGCGCCGTCAGCCAGGCCGGCGTCGACGCCCTCGTGGAGTTCACCGCGCAGGCCGTGCGGATCGCGGACGAACGGGGCTGCGCCGAGATGCTGGCGTTCGCCACGTCTGCCGTCCGGGATTCGGTGAACTCCGAGACGGTCCTCAAGACCGTGCACGAGCGCACCGGGGTGCGGCTGGCGGTGCTCAGCGGCGAGGACGAGGCCCGCCTGACGTTCCTTGCGGTGCGGCGCTGGTTCGGCTGGTCGGCCGGCCGCCTGGCCGTGTTCGACATCGGCGGCGGCTCGCTGGAGATCGCGGGTGGGTCCGACGAGGCGCCCGACGCCGCGTGGTCGCTCCCGCTCGGGGCCGCGCGGCTCGCCCGCACGCACTTCGACGTAATGCCCGACGCCGGTGCGCTGCGCGCACTGCGCCGCGAGCTGCACACCGAGATCGCGCGGAACGCCGGGAGCCTGCTGCGCGCCGGCCGGCCCGACCGGGCCGCCGCGACCTCCAAGACCTTCCGGTCGCTGGCCCGGATCTGCGGCGCCGCCCCGGCGGCCGAGGGGCTGCTGGTGCGCCGGGTGCTGTCGCTGGAGGTGCTGCGCGAACGGATGGACGAGCTGACCCGCACGGCTCCCGAGGACCTGGCCCGGCTGCCCGGCGTCTCACCGAGCCGGGCGCACCAGATCGTCCCGGGAGCGCTCGTCGCCGAGGCCTGCATGGACGTCTTTGACCTGACCGAGCTCGAGATCTGCCCCTGGGCGCTGCGTGAGGGCGTGATCCTCGAGCGCATCGACCAGCTGCCGCACCTCGCCGTCGGCTGACGTCTGCAACGCCCCATCGGGGGCGGATACTGGCGATATGCCGGTTGCTGCATTGAACCCCATCGAGCGCCTGCGGGCCCGGGTGGGTGACGCGCTGTTCATGCGGGTCGCCGGGCCGGGCGGATACGAGCAGCGCGACCGGATCCACCTCACCCCCGGCCCGCGGTGGTTCGCCCCGGACAGCCCCATCCGCCGGGTGCACGGCGACTCGGCGACGTTCGTCGGTGGGCTGCGGGCGCTGCTGCTGCAGTCGCTGCACCCGCTCGCGATGGCGGGTGTGGCCGGTCACTCCGGCTACCGCGGTGATCCGTGGGGGCGCCTCGCTCGCACCTCGACGTTCCTCGGCTACACGACGTTCGCGACCGAGGAGCACGCCCAGGAGATGATCGACCGGGTGCGTGCGGTGCACGAGCGGGTGCGGGGCCGGACCCCCGACGGCCGTCCGTACCGGGCGAGCGACCCGCACCTGCTCACCTGGGTGCACGTCGCGGAGGCGGACTCGTTCCTGGCCGCCCACCAGCGGTACGGCGAGAAGCCGCTCACCGCGGGCGAGACGGACGAGTACGTCGCCCAGTCCGGCCGGGTCGCCCGCGCGCTCGGTGCGCAGGACGTGCCGACGACGGTCGCCGAGCTGGCCGACCGCATCGAGTCCTACCGCGGTGAGCTGGGGGCCACCCCGGCGGCCCTCGACACCGCGAGCTTCCTGTTGCGGGAGCCGCCGCTGCCCCGACCCGCGCGCGCCCCGTACCGGCTGCTCGCGGCCGGGTCGGTGGCGCTGCTGCCCTCCTGGGCGCGTGACGAGCTCGGGGTCGATACCTGGTTCAGCCGGACGCTTGGCGGGCCCGCCGGATCAGTCGCGGTCCGGGCCGTGCGCTGGGGCATGGACTCAGTCGCGCGCGAGGGCCGCCGTTGGTGACCGTGCCGCGCGTCGGGCCACGCGACGTCAGGCCCCGTTGTGTCAGCGCTCCGCGAGCCCGAGCACCCGCCGGGCGTTGTCCCCGTAGAGCCCGGGCAGCAGGTCGGCGGGCAGGTCCGCGCCGGAGATCTGCCACCTGCCCTGCGGCGGGATCTCCTCGCCCGGCGCGTAGTCGAAGTACTCGTCGTCGGTCTCCAGGAAGCGGAAGTGGACCTCGAGCTGTTCGCGCGACAGCGGGTAGGCGTCCGTGCCGAACAGCACACGGTCCGGGAAGCGCTCCACGAGCCGGCGGAACCGCCGGGGCTGGCGGCCCAGCTCGCCGAGCCGGCCAGCGATGTCGACGACCAGGTTGGGCGCCGCGCGCAGGAGCCGCTCGACGTGGTCCAGGTCCTCGGCGACGCAGCCGACGTGCGCCCCGATGTACCGGGTGCCGGGTGTCGCCACGAGCAGGCGCTCGAACGCGGCCAGGAGCTCGTCGAAGGTCGGGTAGTGGTCCCGGTCGGCGAACGACCAGTCGGGCTGGCCGGCGAGCTCGTCGAACCGCTCGTTGTGCACGTCCAACGGGTCGAAGAACGCCTTCGGGTCGGCGACGTGGACCAGGGCCGGTAGCCCGAGCTCGCCCGCCAGCGCGAGCACCCCGACGACGCGCGGATCGTCCGGGAGCACCAGCTCGCCGTCGGGCCCGGTGACGGTGAGACCGACGTTCTTCCACACCTTGATGCCGCGCGCCCCGCGTGCGGCGCTGTCCCGTAGCTGGTCCTGGATCTCGCGCTCCCCGCCCGGGCGGCGCAGGAGGGTCCAGTCGACCTGGCAGAACGTGAGGAAGCGGCCCGGGTGGGCCCGGTCGTACCGGTCGAGGTTGGCCTCCAGCTCGGCGCCCCACAGCCCGTCGAGGTTGACGACGGCCTCGATGCCGGCGTCGTCCATCATCGCGAGCAGCGCCGGTACGTCGGGCGCGCACCAGTCGGTGGTGAGCCAGCGCCCGAGGTGGTTGTGCACGTCGATCACACTCGCCGCGGCGCGGGCGACCCGCGTGACGGGGAGGGAGACCTGCGCTCGTGGCGCCCAGTCGACGAGCCGGAGGTCCGGCACCTCCGTGGTGACGGGGTGGGTGGACCCCAGGGGATCGGGTGCGTGGCTCATGGCGCGATTCAATCAGTCGGACTGATCGAATCCGCAAGTCCTGGTGACTCGTGCGCACCGGTCGAGCACGATGGGCACGTGAGCATCAGCACCGTCACCGAACGTGAGATCCGCAGCCAGCCCGAGGTCTGGGCGCGCGCCGTCGCCGCGGCGGCCGAGGGCGCACCGGTGCTCGGCCGCCCGGGGGAGCGCGTCCTGCTGCTCGGCTGCGGCACCAGCGCCTTTGTCGCCGAGTCGATCGCCGTGCTCCGGGAGCGCGCCGGGCAGGGCGAGACCGACGCCACCTACGCGTCGGAGTGGACGCCCGGCCGCACCTACGACCGGGTGGTCGTGATCAGCCGCTCGGGGACCACGAGCGAGGTGCTCGAGGCGCTCGACCGGGTGCCCGCGGGCACGGTGAAGGCGGCCGTCGTCGGCGTAGCCGACTCGCCGGTGGCCGCGGCGGCTGACGAGACGCTCGTGCTGGACTTCGCCGACGAGATGTCGGTGGTCCAGACGCGGTTCCCCACCTCGGTGCTGGTGCTGGCGCGCACCGGGTTCGGCGAGGACCTCCAGCCGGTCCTGGACCGGGTGGCCGACGTGCTCGCCGCGCCGCTGCCCGTCGACCCGGCAAAGTTCGACCACTTCGTCTTCCTCGGCCGGTCCTGGACCTACGGCCTCGCGCAGGAGGCAGCGCTCAAGATCCGCGAGGCGGCGCAGGCATGGTCGGAGTCGTACCCGGCGCTCGACTACCGGCACGGCCCCGTCGCGGTGGCGGGGGAGTCGAGCCTGGTGATCCTCTTCGGCGACGCCGACCCGGCGCTCACCGCCGACGTCGTGCGCACGGGGGCGACAGCTGTGCACGAGGACCTCGACCCGCTCATCCAGCTGGTGCAGGCGCAGCGGCTCGCTGTCGAGCTCGCGGCGTCGCGCGGGCTGGACGCGGACGCGCCGCGGCACCTGACCCGCTCGGTAGTGCTCGGATGAGCCCAGGCGGCTCCGCGCCGCGCGTACCACGGCCCGTGGTGGTGGTCGGCGACGCGAACGTCGACCTCGTCCTGCGCGGCGACGTTGTGCCCCGCTTCGGCCAGGTCGAGCAGCTCGCCGACTCGGGCGACCTGGTGCTGGGCGGCTCGGCGAGCATCGCGGCGTCGGGCATCGCCCGCCTGGGCGTGCCGACGTCGCTCGTGGCGCGGGTGGGTGCGGACACGTTCGGCACCTTCACGCTGGAGGCCCTGCGCCGGCACGGCGTCGACGTCGAGTCCGTCGAGGTGGCGGACGCCGAGCCGACCGGGCTGTCCGTGATCCTCTCCACCCCCGCCGACCGGGCGATCCTCACCGTGCCCGGGACCATCCCCACCCTCACGGGCGAACGCGTCACCGAGGTGCTCGACGCACGGGCCGATCGCCCCGGACTCCTGCACGTCGCCTCGTACTTTCTCCAGCCCGGCTTGGCCCGGGCCCTACCCGGGGTGCTCGCGCGCGCCCGGGAGCAGGGCTGGACCACGAGCCTGGACACGAACTGGGACCCGGACGAGAAGTGGGCGGGGCTCGACGAGGTGCTGCCGCACCTGGACCTGCTCCTGCCCAACCGCAACGAGCTGCGCGCCATCGCGGGCGCGCTGGGCGAGGAGGTGGGTCCGGGCGACGGCGTCGACGACGGCGCTGCGGGCCACGGCCGAGACAGCGGTGTCGGCACGGGCCGCGCGGGCGACAGCCGCGCTGACGACGTCGCGCTCGCGATCCGGCTCGCCCGGCGCGGGCCGCGCGTGGTCGTCAAGGACGGGGCCGACGGCGGCTGGTCGGTGGGCGCCGCCGGCGTCGTCGTCCGTGCGCCGGGCATTGCGGTCGAGGTGGTCGACACGACGGGTGCGGGGGACAGCTTCGACGCCGGCTACCTGGCGGCTCTCGCGTACGGCTTCGACGACGAGCAGACGCGCGTGCGCTGGGCGACGACGGCTGGCTCTCTTTCCACGCTCGGCTCCGGCGGCACCGGACGGCAGGCGACGCTCGACGAGCTGGAGCGGGTGCTCGCGCGGTGATCTCGGCGATCGCGCTCAGCCCGTCGCTCGACGTCACGTACGTGGTCGACGAGCTGGCGGGGATCCAGCGCCCGCGCTCCGTGCACCGCGTGGGCGGCGGCAAAGCGCTGAACGCGGCGCGCGCGGCCGCGGCGCTCGGCGCCCGGGTCTCGGCTGTGGCCGTGCTCGGCGCCGGCGTCGGGCAGGACGTCGCCGACGGGGCCCGGGCCGACGGCGTCGACGTGCACGTGGTGCCCGGGTCGGAGCCGACCCGGGCTTGCGTCTCGATCTTCTCCCGCGCCACGGGGCAGCTCACGGAGATCTACGAGCGCGCCGTCCCGGTCTCCGCGGAGACGGCGGCGGCCGCGCTGGACGTCGCCGTTGAGCTCGCTTCGGCCCGGCCCGGGTGGTGGCTAGTCTCGGGCGGCGTGCCGACGTCGGCCCCTGCCGGCCTGCTCGCCGACGCGGTGCACCGCCTGCACGACGCCGGGGTGCGGGTCGCGATCGACAGCCACGGCGAGGCGCTGCGCAGCGCCGTGGACGCGCGTCCGGACCTGGTGAAGATCAACCGGGCCGAGGCCCTGGAACTGGTCGGCGGTGGAGCCGCAGAGCCGTCCGTGCCGGAACTGCTGGCCGCCGTGCACGGTCGCACCGGGGGGCTGGTCGTCATCACCGACGGCCCAGATGGCGCCTGGGCGACCGACGGCGACCGGGTGCTGCGGGCCCACCTGCCCGGGCACACGGGCGGCTTCCCGGTCGGCAGCGGCGACTCGTTCCTCGGCGGCCTGCTCGTCGCGCTAGACCGCGGCGACGACCTCCCCGCGGCACTGGCGCTGGCGACGGCCACCGGGACCGCCAACGCCCAGCTCCCGGGCGCGGCAATCCTGGACCCAACCCTGGCCCGCACCCTGACAAGTACCGTCCGAGTCACCCACTAGTCCGGGACTATCTGGACGTCCACGCCTGCTGCCGCTATCGCCACCAGGGCCTCCGGGTCGGCCGTCGAGTCCGTCACCAGGACGTCGATCTCCGCTAGGTCGGCCATCTTCGCGAGGGTCACCCGGCCCACCTTCGAGCCGTCCGCCACGACCACCACCTGCTCCGCGTGCGCGAGCATCGCGTGGTTGGTGCGGGCCTCGGTCTCGTCGTGGGTCGTCGCGCCGCCCCGGACGCTGATGCCGTCCGTGCCCAGGAACGCGGTGCCGACGTTGACGGCGTTGAACGTGTTCTCCGCCAGCGCCCCGACGGCCTCCAGCGAGCTGGATCGGACGACCCCACCGGTCATGATCACCTTGAGGTTGCTCCGGGAGGCGAGCTCGGTCGCCGTCGTGAGCGCGTTCGTGACGATCGCGAGGTCGGGCCGGCTGGCCAGCTCCCGGGCGACCGCGGCGGTGGTGCTGCCGCCGCTGATGGCCACGGAGTAGCGGCCGGCGGGCAGCAGACCGGCCGCGTGCTCGGCGATGCGGACCTTCGCGTCCCGGAACCGGTTGTCCCGCAGCAGCACGGGGACCTCGGTCGTGGGATCGAGCGCGCGGACGCCCCCGTGCGTGCGCACGAGCAGCCCCTGGTCCGCCATGGCGGCGAGGTCGCGGCGCATCGTGGCCGAGGACACGCCGAGCTCCCGGACGAGCTCGGTGAGCCGGGCCGCGCCGTGCTCGTTGACGTAGGTCAGGGTCCGCATCAAACGCTCGGTGCGCTTGTGGGAGATGGCGCGTGGTTCCGGGCTGGTGGTGGCCGTCATGCCGGATCCCCTCCCGAACCGCTCACTCAGACTGATTGATTCTCGCCAATTTTGATCGCATTCTTGCACGTCTCGCGCGGCCCCACGGATGATCGAGGCCATGGTCAGCTTCGGATTCATCGTCGCCGGGAGCGTGCTGTGACCCTTGCCGCGACGGGCGATCTTGTCGCCGACGCCGTGCGGGCACGTAGCGCCGTCCTCGCCTTCAACGTGATCACGCTCGAGCACGCCGAGGGCATCGCCGGAGGGCTGGAGGCGGCCGGTGTCCCCGGCATCCTGCAGGTGAGCGAGAACGCGGTGCGCTTCCACGGCGGGCGGATGGCGCCCCTGCTCGCCGCGTGCCGCGAGGTCGCCGCGGCGTCGGACATCCCGATCGCCGTGCACCTCGACCACGTGCAGGACCTCGCGCTCGCCCGTGCGGTTGTCGCCGACGCGGAGCGGCTCGGCATCTCGTCCCTCATGGTCGACGCCGCCCACCTGGACTACCCGGAGAACGTCGCGACGACGGCCGACCTCGTGGGGGCCGGGCACGACGCGTCCCTGTGGGTGGAGGCCGAGCTGGGCGCCATCGGCGGCAAGGACGGCGCGCACGCGCCGGGCGTGCGCACCGACCCGGACGAGGCGGCGTCGTTCGTGGCGCGGACCGGCGTCGACGGCCTCGCGGTAGCCGTGGGCAGCTCGCACGCGATGACAACGGCGACGGCGGAGCTCGACCTCGACCTGATCGCGCGCCTGGCGGCCCGCCTGCCGGTGCCGCTCGTGCTGCACGGGTCCTCGGGGGTGCCGCTCGGGACGCTCCGGGCCGCTGTCGCCGGCGGAGTTCGCAAGATCAACGTCGGTACCGCGCTCAACGTCGGGTACACGGCTCAGGTGCGGCAGTACCTGGCGGACGACGCGAGCGTGACCGACCCCCGCAAGTACCTGACCCCGGCCCGTACTGCGGTGCGCGAAGTCGTGGACCGCCTCAGTACCGAAGTCCTCCGGGGCTAGCCGGTCAGGCGTTCCAGGCTTCCGTGAACTCCGACAGGTTGATCTTGCCGTCCTCGTCGTGGTCCGCCTTGCCGAAGATCTGCTCGAGGTCCAGGTCGGTGGTCTCCTCGCCGCGGGTGGCCATGGCCTGGCGGAACTCGTCGGCGGTGATGTGGCCGTCGCTGTCGCCGTCGAACTCCGCGAAGGTCTGGCTGAGCTCTTCGTTGGCGGTCATGGGTCGTATCCTCCGTGGTGTTCGAACAGGTCGGCGTCTGGAACAAGTCGAAGAGTATGCAACCACATATCCGGCCTGTCGGGTGTGTCCTGTTAGTCCGTCCGCTACGGTCGCGAGCCAAACGTCGACTCGGAGGGCCAGACCATGAGGTTGTACGCGGCAGCACCGGCACGGTGCGTTCGGCAGGTACTCGGCGACCTGCTGCTGCTCGGCTGGATCGCGGGGTGGGCCTGGGCCGGGCGCGAGCTCTACGAGGCGACCCTGGAGCTGGGGCGGCCGGGCCGCGCGACGGCGTCGGCGGCCGATCAGATGGCGGGGCAGTTCCACGACGTCGAGAGCCGGATCGGCAGCATCCCGGGCGTCGGGGACGACCTGGCCGCACCCTTCAGCGGAGCGGCGGCCGCCGCCGAGAACCTGGCCGCCGCGGGCCGGTCGCAGGCCGAGACGGTCGCCGACATCGCGCTGCTGGCCGGCATCGCGGTGTTCCTGGTCCCGGTGCTGCTGGTGGCCGTGCTGTACGTGCCGCTGCGGGCCCGGTTCGTGCGCCGGGCGGGCGCCGCCCGCCGGTTCGCCGACGCCGATCCGGCGCTGCTGGCGCTGCGGGCCCTGACGAACCAGCCGCTGCGCGCCCTGACGAAGGTCTCCGACGACCCGGTCGGCGCGTGGCGGGACGGCGACCCAGCCGTCGTGCGCCGGCTGGCAGACCTGGAGCTACGGGATCTCGGCCTGCGGCGGTGACGACGGGCCGCGGCGGGGGAGCGGCGGCGGGTCAGCGTGTCGGGGGCTGCTCACCCCACAGCAGCAGGGACCCGCCCAGGCCGATCATCAGCCCGCCGCCGGTCGCTGACATCGCAGACAAACGCCGAGGGGATCGTCCGAACCAGTCGCGGGCCGCGCTCGAAGCGATCACCCATGCTGAGTCGGAGACGAGGCCGACGCACACGACGACTAGACCGAGCTGCAGGAGCTGCAGGGGAACGGACCCGGCCTGCGGGTCGACGAACTGCGGAAGCACCGCGACGAAGAAGGCCACCGTCTTCGGATTGGTGACCCCGACGACGAACCCTTCTCCGAGCAGCCGCCGGCCGGACCGGGCCGGAGAAGGGTCCGCCGCGTCGGGACCGCCGTCGGCGCGGTGCCGTATCGCCTGGACGCCGAGGTACACCAGGTAGAGCGCACCGACGATCTTCACCGCGGTGAAGATCACCACCGACTGCGCGATCACGGCGCCCACGCCCAGAGCCACCGCTATCGCGAGCGGGGTGGAGCCGGCGGCTATCCCCAGGATGCTCAGGAAACCCCCGGTACGACCGAGCGATATCGAGCGCCCGATCGTGAACATCACGCTGGGTCCGGGCACAGCAACCATGAGCAGCGCCACCGCCGCGAAGGCGAGGAGATTCTCGGTGGATACCATCGCGCGAGCCTACGGCGGGGGTGTCGCCGCTGAGACTACGCGGCGCCCCAGAAGTGGTCCTCGGCGGCCTGGTCCTCGCTGACGAGCCAGATCTCGGCGATCTGGTCGCCCTCGACCCGGAAGACGTCAACACCGTGCTGGTCGAGGTCCGGGTGCTCGGGCCGTGCGGCTGTGAAGTGCACGGTCGTGGCGACCAGCGCCCCGGCGTCGGCCACGGACTCCGTCTTCAGGACAAACGTGCCCCCGCTGAGCTCCATGAACCGCCCCAGGTGGGCGAGGATCGCCTCGGGGCCGACATGGTCACCCGAGAGCTGGTTGGCGCCGGGCTGGTGCCACACCGCGTTCTCGCTCAGGACCGCCGCCAAGGCGCCCATGTCACCCGTCGCCATCGCGGCGCCGTATCGCGCGACCACATCGCTTGCAGACATCATTGCTCCGATCCCTCGTGGATAACCTCAGTCCCAGAGTGCGGATGGAAGGGCGGTTACTTCAACGTGACCAGGTTCAACGTGACGAGGTTCAAATGACGAGGTTCAAATGACGGGGGAAGAGCCGATGGCGCGGGAATGGACCGTCTTCTCGCCGAGCTGCCCGTCGCGGGAGTCGCTAGCGCGCATCGCGAACAAGTGGACGGCGATGATCGTCGTCCTGCTGCACGGCGAGCCGATGCGGTTCTCGGCGCTGCACGAACAGGTCGGCGGGATCACCAAGAAGGTGCTGATCGACACGCTGCGGGCGCTGGAGCGGGACGGCATGGTCGAGCACGTCCGCGAGGCGGACGCGCCCGCGCGCTATCGGCTCACGGCCCTCGGCCGGACGCTCCACGAGCCGCTGCTGGCGCTGCAGGTGTGGGCCGAGGCCCACGTCGAGGAGGTGCAGGAGGCCCAGTCGAGGTACGACTCGGCGCTCGACGAGCAGGTGCTCGCGCGCGCCGAGCCGCGCCTCTGACAGCGGATCCGGGGTACAGCTCCGGGCTAGCGGATGCCGTTGACCCGCTGGATCTCCTCCTGGTACGGGGCGACGACCGCCCCTGAGATGCGGCAGTCGAGCATCAGGAATCGGCGGTCGGCCACGGGCTCGTCGGCCCACTGCGCCAAGCGGTCCAGGTCGGCCAGCGAGCGCACCACTATGCCCTCCGCGCCGAAGGCTGCCGCGAGCGCGGCAAAGTCCGCCTCCGGGATCCGCATCGGCCCCTCGGTGAGGCCCTGCAGCCCGTACAGGTGCATCTCGGCGCCGTAGGCGGCGTCGTTCCAGACGACGGCGATGCCCCGGCCTGCGGCGGTGCGCACGGCGGTCTCGAGGTCGGCCAGCGCCATGAGCGCGCCACCGTCGCCGGTGGTGAGCACCACGACGTCGTCCGGGCGTGCTGCGGCGGCGCCCGCGACGCTCGGGAGGCCGAGCCCGATGGACTGGTAGGCGGTGCCGACCATCATCATCCGGTCGGGGGAGGCAACGGGCCAGTACATGTTGGCCCAGCCGATGAAGTGCCCGCCGTCGGAGACGACCACCCGCTCGGCGGGCAGCAGCTCGGCCAGCCGGTGCGCGACACTGCGCGGGTCGAGCCGCCCGTCGGGCGCGATCCCGTCCGCGGGGCCGGTCTCGTAGGCGCGGCTCGCGGCGACGTCCACCGACTCGCGCCAGCCGGACGGCTTCGCGTTCAGGCCGTGCAGCTCGGCCAGGAGGGTGCGGGTCACGAGCGCGGCGTCGCCCCGCACAAAACCGCCGACGTGCCGGTGCGTCGCTGCGGGCGCGGTGTCCACCTGGACCACCCGCGTCCCCGGTGCGAACAGCTCGCCGAACCGCATGGTGAACTGGTTGAGCGAGGCGCCCAGCACGACGGCGACGTCGGCCTGGCGCACCAGCTCCATCGCCTCCTGCGCGCCGAAACCGCCGGCGACGCCGAGGTCGTACCGGCCGTCGGGAAAGACGCCGCGCCCGAGCGCCGTGGTCACGGTCAGCGCCCCCGTCGCCGCGGCGAGCTCCCCGAGTGCTTTGCCCGCGCCGGCGAGCCAGGCGCCGCGACCCGCGAGCAGCAGCGGCCGTTCGGCGTCGGCGAGGTGCTTTGCGAGGTCGGTGATGGCTGCCGCGTCGAACGGACCCGCCGGGGCCAGCGGCCCGGGCAGGTTGGGCTGCGGGGCGTCGGGGATCGGCCCGGCCTCCATGGCGGCGACGTCGTAGGGGATCGCAAGCACCACGGGCACCCGGTAGGTCAGCGAGTGCTCGATGGCGATGATGCTTGTGGCCGCGGCGTCCGCGTGGCCCACCGTATAGGTGCGGGCACCGACGGCGGCCGCGAGCGCGATCTGGTCGACACCCCACGGGCGTGGGCCCGACGTCGGCTCGTCGCCGGCGAGCAGCACGAGCGGCACGCGGGCCTGCGCGGCCTCGGCGAGCGCGGTGAGCGCGTTGGTGAAGCCCGCCCCATAGGTGGCGGTGGCTGCGGCGATGCGGCCCGACGCGCGGAAGTGGGCGTCGGCTGCGACGACTCCGCCGGCCTCGTGCCGGACGGCGGTGAAGCGCGCCGTCGTCGAGCGTTCGAGGGCGTCGAGGAACCAGGCGTTGCCGTTGCCCATGACACCGAAGACATGGTCGACGTGCTGGGCGACGGTACGGGCGACGTGAGCGGAAACGGTGGGCACGGGGGCCTCCAGGGAAGAACGGTGACGGATGAGTGGTGGTCAGGCCGGGGTGAGCGTGTACTTGGTCTGGAGGTACTCGTGGATGCCCTCGGCGCCGCCCTCGCGGCCGAGGCCGGACATCTTCCAGCCGCCGAACGGCGCGGCGGCATTGGAGACGACGCCGACGTTGAGCCCCATCATCCCGGTCTCCAGGCGGTCGATCATGCGCTGCCCCCGGGCGAGGCTCTCGGTGTAGACGTAGCTGACGAGCCCGTACTCGGTGTTGTTGGCCAGGGCGACCGCCTCCTCCTCGGTGTCGAAGGTGGTGATCGCGAGCACCGGGCCGAAGATCTCCTCGGTCAGGATGTTGCTGCCGGGCGCGACGCCGGTCAGGACGGTCGGCTCGAAGAAGGTTCCCGGCCCGTCGATGCGGGAGCCGCCGGTGGCCAGCTCGGCGCCCCGGGCGACCGCGTCCTTGACCAGCGCCTCGGCCTTGGCGACGGCCTTGTCGTCCACCAGCGGGCCGATGGTCACGTCCGGCTCGGTGCCGCGTCCGATGACGAAGCCGTTCACCGCCGCGGTGACTCGACGGGCGAACTCGTCGGCGACGGAGCTGTGCACGATGAACCGGTTAGCGGCCGTGCAGGCCTGCCCGATGTTGCGGAACTTCGCGGCGAGGGCGCCCGTGACGGCCTGGTCCAGGTCGGCGTCCTCGAAGACCACGAACGGAGCGTTGCCACCCAGCTCCATCGAGGTGCGCAGCACGCCGTGCGCCGCCTGCTCCAGCAGCTTCTGCCCCACCGGCGTCGACCCGGTGAAGGACAGCTTCCGCAGCCGCGGGTCGGCGATGATCGGCCCGGACACGGGGCCCGAGCTGGAGGTGGTGAGCACGTTGACCACGCCGTCGGGCAGGCCGGCCTCTTGGAGCAGCTTGGCGAGGTACATGGTGGTCAGCGGGGTCTGCGCCGCGGGCTTGACGACCACCGTGCAGCCCGCCGCCAGGGCGGGGGCGATCTTGCGGGTGGCCATGGCGAGGGGGAAGTTCCACGGGGTGATGAGGTAGCAGGGGCCCACCGGGTGCTGCGAGACGATCATGCGCCCGGTGCCCTCGGGGTTCAGCCCGTAGCGGCCGGTGATCCGTACGGCCTCCTCGGAGAACCAGCGCAGGAACTCGCCCCCGTAGGTCACCTCGCCGCGCGCCTCGGCGAGCGGTTTGCCCATCTCCAGCGTCATGAGCAGGGCGAAGTCCTCCCGGCGTTCCTGCAGGAGGTCGAACGCGCGGCGGAGGATCTCGCCGCGGGCCCGGGCGGGGGTCGCCGCCCAGGACGCGGCCGCGGCGACCGCGGCGTCGAGCGCGGCCGCACCGTCGCTGACGGTGGCGTCGGCGATGGTCTTGATGGTCGTGCCGGTGGCCGGGTCCTCGACGGTGAGCGTCGCTCCCGTCGCGGCTGGACGCCACTGGCCGCCGATGAGGAGTCCGTCGGGGACTGAGGCGAGCAGGGTGGCCTCGCGGGTGTCGGTCATGCGTCCTCCTTGGTGAGGATGGAGTCCTTGGTGAGACTGGAGCCCTTGGCGGGCGTGGTGTCCTGCGGGAGCAGCGCGCCGGCGAAGAACTTCGCGAGCTCGTCCGTCGCGCTCAGTGGCAGCACGGCGGCCACGTACTGGTCGGGGCGGACGACGACGACGGCGCCCCCGCGGTCGATCCCGCGTAGCTCGAAGATGTCGCTGGTGGGGTCGGTGGCGTACACCTTCTCGTGGTCCACCAGCGCGAAGGGCCCGACCCGGGGCTTGAAGACGTCGGGCACGTCGGCGTACTCCACGGCGAAGTGGTCCTGCTGGTAGACGACCTTGACGTCCAGCACGGAGTCCGGGTCGGTCCCGGCCGGGGTGTGCCGCAGCAGCGGGGAGTCGGCGGCGGTGCCCAGCCACTCGGCCCAGTCCCGCAGCGCCGAGGACTCGTGTGGCGCGGGGGCGTCGGCGAAGGCGTACACACGCCACCGCCCGTCGGCGCGGGCGTGGTGGCCCAGGTGGGCGGGATTGCCCTCGGCCACGCGCTCCACCGGAGCCGACTTGAACCGCTTGCCGACCGGGAAGCCCGGGGCGAGACCCTGGTCGGCGTGGTCGCTCACGATCATCGACGGCTGGTACTGCGTCATGAACCCGGCCGGGAACTCCGCCGTCTTGACGTAGAAATCTTCGAGGTAGGTCGCGTCGGGCAGGTCCTCGGGCGCGGTGGCCATCAGGCGCGACCACTCCCGGTCGAAGTCGATCAGGTTCTGGGCGACGACCTGCCGCTCGGCCGAATAGGTGGCCAGCAGGGACTCGGGAGCCCGGCCGGTCAGCACGTGCGCCAGCTTCCACGCGATGTTCCAGCCGTCCTGCATCGACACGTTCATTCCCTGCCCGGCCTTCGCGCTGTGGGTGTGGCACGCGTCGCCGGTCAGGAACACCCGAGGTGCGCGGGTGCCGGTGAGCTCGTCGGGGACGTCGTCGAACCCGTCGGTGACCCGGTGGCCCACCTCGTACACGCTGTGCCAGGGCACGTCCTTCACGTCCAGCGTGTAGGGGTGGATGATCCGGTTGGCCCGTGCGGCGATCTCCGTCAGCGGGGTCGCGCGGACGCTGCCGTCGTCGTCCGGCGGCACCTCGCCGAGGTCGACGTACCAGCGGGCCAGGTACCCGCCCTCGCGGGGGATGAGCAGGATGGAGCCGCCGTCGTGCGACTGGATGGCGCACTTGGTGCGCACGTCCGGGAAGTCGGTCACGGCGAGCACGTCCATCACGCCCCAGGCGTGGTTGGCCTTGTCGCCCACGGGCTTGCGGCCGATTGCCTCCCGTACGGCGCTGTGCGCCCCGTCGCAGCCGACGACGTAGCGGGCGCGCACCGTGCGGTTGGTGCCCTCGTGCGGCCCGGCCGTGTGCCGCAGCGTGACGGTGACGGGTTCGGCCGGGTCGTCGGCCACCTCAAGCCCGACGACCTCCAGGCCGTAGTCCGGGGTCACGCGGGCGGGTCCCTTGGCCGCCACCTCGGCGAAGTAGTCCAGCACCCGCGCCTGGTTGACGATCAGGTGCGGGAACTCGCTGACCTCGCCCGGGTCGTCCGGCGGTACGGCTGCCCGCACGATGTTCTCCGGGTGCTCAGGGTCGGGCTTCCAGAACGCCATCTCCGTGATCCAGTAGGCCTCGGCAGTGATCCGCTCCGCGAAGCCGAACGCCTGGAAGGTCTCGACGCTGCGTGCCTGGATGCCGTCGGCCTGGCCCATCTCGAGGCGTCCCGCCCTCCGCTCGACTATGTGCGTGCGGATACCGGGGAACTGCGCGAGCTGCGCGGCGGCGATCATGCCCGCCGGGCCGCTGCCGACGATGAGCACATCGACCTCGTCCGGCAGCTCGGCGGGCCGGGTGAGTCCGTAACCCTCGGCCGGCTGCAGGTGCGGGTCGCCCGACACGTAGCCGTGGTGGTGGAACTGCATTGTTCGTCCGTTCTGCTCGTGGTCCGGTTGCCCGGGGGGCGGCCCCTCAGGCCCTGGACAGACCGTAGATCGGGCTGACGGCCTGCTCCTCCTCGTGGTCCGGGCCCAGCGGGATGCCGGTGCGGTCCCGCAGCAGCAGTGTCGCTGCCAGCCCGATCACCGTCATGCCGGCGAGGTAGAAGGTCACGGATGTCGTCGCACCCGTGGCCTGCACCAGCGCCGTGGCGATGGTGGGCGCGAACGCGCCACCGAGGATCGACCCGGTCGCGTGGGAGGCCGCGGCGCCGGAGAACCGGATCGACGCCGGGTACAGCTCGGCGTTGAGCGCCGACTGCGGTCCGTAGCTGAGCCCCAGACCGATCGAGAGGATGGACAGGCCGAGGAGCAGCGAGCCAAACGTCCCCAGGTTGACCAGCGGGAACAGCGCGAGCACGCCGACGAGCTGCGCCACGAAGCCGACCGCGAGGGTGGTGCGGCGGCCGAGGTGGTCAGACAGGGCGGCCGCGGACCAGGTGGATACGAGCCAGACGACGGCGGAGATCGTCACGGCCCACAGGACCGGTCCGCGATCGAGCCCGACAGGACCCGCCGGATCGGACGCATAACGCTGGATGTATCCGCCGGCGGTCATGTAGCCGACAGCATTGTTGCCGGCGAAGATGAAGGCGGCGACGAAGACGAGCGGCGTGTGCTTCTTGAAGAGCCGCAGGAGCGGCTGGTGGGTGGTCTCCTTGCGATCGGCGATCTCGACGAACACCGGGCTCTCCTCGACGCTGCGGCGCACCCAGAACCCGACACCGATGAGCACGATGCTCAGTAGGAACGGGACCCGCCAGCCCCACGTGAGGAAGGCGTCGCCGGGCGCGACGGCGCTCATGATCGCCATCATCGCGGACGAGAGCAGCAGGCCGAGCGGGACTCCTACCTGGGGCGAGGCACCGAAGAGGCCGCGACGGTGCGCGGGGGCGTGCTCGGTGGACATCAGGACGGCCCCTCCCCACTCGCCGCCTGCCGAGATGCCCTGGAGGATCCGCAGCAGCACCAGCAGGACCGGTGCCGTGACGCCGATCTGCCCGTACGTCGGCAGCAGTCCGATGAGCGCCGTCGCCGTGCCCATGAGCAGCAGGGTGAAGACGAGCACCACGCGCCGTCCGTACCTGTCGCCGAGGTGCCCGGCGATGATCGCGCCAAGCGGGCGGAAGAGGAAGCTGACGCCCACCGAGCCGAAGGCCAGGAGGGTGGCGAGACCTGAGCCCGCAGGCTCGAAGAACAGCTGGCCGAATACCAGGCCGGCCGCTGCGGCATAGAGGAAGAAGTCGTACCACTCGACCGTCGTGCCGACCACGGTCGCGAGGACGACTCTGCGCTGTTCGCGGGGCGATGAGGCGCGGACCGGGGTCGGTCCGTCCTGGGTCGGACGTGACATCGCATGACTCCCTTGTCTGTATCCGGCCTGCTGCCATAGACAGGCCGTCGTGCTGGGCTCGGCCTGCGTGGCGTTGCCCTGTTGCCCAAGACCATATACGATCTGTGATACGAAATGCCAGAGGTCGTGAAGGACCAGCCGAACAAGGGCAAGGGAGCTCATGGGTATCGAACCGCAGGCGGTGCCGCTGGCGGTACGGCCGGGAAAGGTCGTCGCGGTCCACATCGCGTACGTCTCGCGCGCCGACCAGCGCGGACGGCGCCCCGCAGCGCCGTCGTACTTCCTGAAGCCGACCAGCTCGCTCGCTGCCACGGGCAGCGTGGTCGAGCGGCCGGCCGGCACGGAGCTGCTCGCCTTCGAGGGGGAGGTCGCGCTGGTCATCGGCGAACCTGCCCGGCACGTGCCGGTCGCGGAGGCCTGGGGTCACGTCGCCGCCGTCACCGCCGCGAACGACCTCGGCGTCTATGACCTGCGCTGGGCCGACAAGGGCTCCAACGTGCGCTCCAAGGGCCGCGACGGCTACACGCCGATCGGCCCCGCGCTCGTCGATGCCCGTGCGGTCGACCCGGCGGGGCTGCGGGTGCGCACCTGGGTCAACGGCGCGCTCGTGCAGGAGGACACCACCGGCACCGACGAGCTGCTGTTCCCGTTCGCGCAGATCGTGGCCGACCTGTCCCAGCACCTCACGCTGGAGACGGGCGACGTCATCCTCACGGGCACCCCCGCCGGGTCGAGCGTCGTGGTGCCGGGCGACGTGATCGAGGTCGAGGTGGACGCCCCAGCGGCGCCCGGCGCGCCGACGTCGGGCCGCCTGGTGACCACCGTGGTGCAGGGCGACGTGCCGTTCTCCGACGTCGGCGCGGGACCGAAGATCGACGACACCCAGCGGGCCGAGGCGTGGGGCAGCCGCGAGGCCGCGGGGCTCCCGCCGGAGGTCGCGTCCGACGTCGCGCCGGAGCCGTTCGTGCTCACCGACGAGCTCGCCGACAAGCTGCGGCGCGCACCGGTCGCCGGGCTCTCCGCGCAGCTCCGCAAGCGCGGTCTGGACAACGTGATCATCGAGGGCGTGCGGCCCAACACACCGGGCGCGACGCTCGTGGGCCGGGCGCGCACGCTGCGCTTCGTGCCGAACCGCGAGGACCTGTTCGTCAGCCACGGCGGCGGCTACAACGCGCAGAAGCGCACGTTCGACGCCGTCGGTGCGGGCGAGGTCATCGTCATCGAGGCGCGCGGCGAGAAGGGCTCGGCGACCCTCGGCGACGTCCTCGCGCTGCGCGCGACGGCCCGCGGGGCGGCCGGCGTCGTCACCGACGGCGGTGTGCGCGACTTCGACGCCGTGGCGGCCACGGGACTGGCCGTCTTCTCGGGCGGCCCCCACCCCGCGGTGCTCGGGCGCCGGCACGTGCCGTGGGACACCGACGTGGCCGTCGCCTGTGGGGGAGCGACCGTGCTGCCGGGGGACGTCATCGTCGGTGACGCAGACGGCGTCGTCGTCGTGCCGCCGCACTTGGCGCAGGAGGTGGCTGACGCGACCCTCGCCCAGGAGGAGCAGGACGCCTGGGTGGCGCAGCAGGTGGCCAACGGCCATCCGCTCGACGGCCTGTTCCCGCCGAACGCCGAGTGGCGGGCGCGCTATGAGGCGTGGCAGTCCCAGGTACAGGGGGAGTCGTGATGACGGCACCGGACGAATCGACGTCGGCGGTCGAGACCGCGTTCGCCGGCGCGCTCAGCAAGTCCCAGCTGGCCTACACGCACCTGCGCGACCGCATCGCGCTCCACGACCTCGGCCCGGGCTACCGCCTCGTGCTGCAGAGCATCGCCGACGAGCTCTCGATGAGCGTCGTGCCGGTGCGCGAGGCGATCCGGCGGCTGGAGGCCGAGGGCCTGGTGACCTATGAGCGCAACGTCGGGGCGCGGGTCGCGATGATCGACGAGCACGGGTACGTGGACGCCATGCAGGCCCTGGGCGTCGTCGAGGGGGCTGCGACCGGCCTCTCGGCGCAGGGCATCTCACCCGTGGACCTAGCACGCGCGGCGGAGGTGAACGAGCGCATGCGCGCCCTGCTCGATCACTTCGACCCGCACATGTTCACGGCGCTGAACCGGCAGTTCCACTCGGTGCTGTTCGAGTCGTGCCCCAACCCCTTGCTGCTCGACATGGTCCACCGCGGCTGGGCCCAGCTGTCCGGGCTGCGGGACTCCACGTTCGCCTTTGTGCCCGGCCGGGCACATGACTCCGTGGCGGAGCACGTCTACCTCCTCGACCTGATCGCCGGCGGCGCCGAACCGATCGAGATCGAGATCGCCGCGCGCGACCACCGCTGGGCGACCATGCAGGCCTTCCTGGACGCCCGCGCCGGCCGTGCCGGTGCTGACGCTGCCAGTGCTGACGCTGCCGTCGCCGCCGCAGCCAGGCCCCACCAGACACAACACCGGGAGACACCGTGACCGACCAGCCGACCGACCAGCCGACGACCCGCCACGTACCCGCCGATCTGCCCGGCCGCATCCAGCACTACATCGGCGGCAAGTTCGTCGACTCGGTCGACGGCGACACGTTCGACGTGCTCGATCCGGTCACGAACGAGGTCTACGTGCAGGCGGCTGCCGGAAAGGCGGCCGACGTCGAGCGCGCCGTCGCCGCGGCGCGCGACGCGTTCCTGAACGGTCCGTGGCCCAGGCTGGTGCCGCGCGAGCGCTCGCGGATCCTGCACCGGATCGCGGACATCGTCGAGTCGCGCGACGCCCGGCTCGCCGAGCTGGAGAGCTTCGACTCCGGCCTGCCGATCACGCAGGCGCTGGGCCAGGCACGCCGGGCGGCCGAGAACTTCCGGTTCTTCGCCGACCTGGTCGTGGCCCAGTCGGACGACACCTTCAAGGTGCCCGGCCGCCAGATCAACTACGTCAACCGCAAGCCGATCGGCGTTGCAGGCCTCATCACGCCGTGGAACACGCCGTTCATGCTCGAGTCCTGGAAGCTGGGCCCGGCGCTGGCCACCGGCAACACAGTGGTGCTCAAGCCCGCCGAGTTCACGCCGCTCTCGGCGTCGCTGTGGGCCGGCATCTTCGAGGAGGCCGGGCTGCCCGAGGGCGTGTTCAACCTGGTCAACGGCCTCGGCGAGGACGCGGGGGACGCGCTGGTCAAGCACCCGGACGTGCCGCTGATCTCGTTCACGGGGGAGAGCAGCACCGGGCAGCTCATCTTCGCCAACGCCGCCCCGCACCTCAAGGGCCTGTCGATGGAGCTGGGTGGCAAGTCCCCGGCCATCGTCTTCGCCGACGCCGACCTGGACGCAGCGATCGACGCCACGATCTTCGGCGTCTTCTCGCTCAACGGGGAGCGCTGCACCGCGGGCAGCCGCATCCTGGTGGAGCGCGCGGTCTACGACGAGTTCGTCGAGCGGTACGCCGCGCAGGCGAAGCGGGTAGTAGTCGGCGACCCGCAGGACCCGAGGACCGAGGTGGGCGCGCTCGTGCACCCCGAGCACTACGCGAAGGTCATGAGCTACATCAATATCGGCAAGTCCGAGGGCCGGCTCGTCAGCCGGCGGCGGGCGTCCGGAAGGCTTCGCGGAGGGCAACTACGTGGCGCCGACCGTCTTCGCGGACGTGCCGTCGTCGGCCCGGATCTTCCAGGAGGAGATCTTCGGCCCGGTCGTGGCGATCACGCCGTTCGACACCGACCAGGAGGCCCTCGACCTGGCCAACGGGGTCAAGTACGGGCTGGCCGCGTACGTCTGGACCAACGACCTGAAGCGCGCGCACAACTTCGCCCACGACATCGAGGCGGGGATGGTCTGGCTCAACTCGAACAACGTGCGCGACCTGCGCACGCCGTTCGGCGGGGTCAAGGCCTCCGGCCTCGGGCACGAGGGCGGCTACCGCTCGATCGACTTCTACACAGACCAGCAGGCCGTGCACATCACGCTCGGCAAGGTGCACAACCCGACGTTCGGCAAGGGAGCCTGAACCATGACCGACCAGATCCCCACGGCCCAGATCCCCACGGCCCAGATCCCCACGCCCCAGGCGCCGCCGCCGGACATCCTGCGCTGCGCGTACATGGAGCTGGTGGTCACCGACCTGGCGGCCTCCCGGAACTTCTACGTCGATGTCCTCGGCCTGGTGGTCACCGAGGAGGACGAGGACACCGTCTACCTGCGCAGCCTCGAGGAGTTCATCCACCACAACCTCGTGCTCCGCAAGGGTCCGACGGCGGCCGTCGCCGCGTTCTCCTACCGGGTGCGCAGCCCGGAGGAGCTCGACCGGGCCGTCGCGTTCTACTCGGAGCTCGGCTGCCGGGTGGAACGCCGCGCGGAGGGCTTCACCAAGGGGATCGGCGACTCGGTCCGGGTGACCGACCCGCTCGGCTTCCCCTACGAGTTCTTCTACGACGTCGAGCACGTCGAGCGGCTCGCGTGGCGCTACGACCTGCACACCCCCGGCGCCCTCGTGCGCCTGGACCACTTCAACCAGGTCACCCCGGACGTGCCGCGCGCCGTGAAGTTCATGGAGGACCTCGGCTTCCGGGTCACCGAGGACATCCAGGACGCCGAGGGCACCACCTACGCCGCGTGGATGCGCCGCAAGCCCACCGTGCACGACACGGCGATGACCGGCGGCGACGGCCCGCGGATGCACCACGTCGCTTTCGCCACGCACGAGAAGCACAACATCATCGCGATCTGCGACAAGCTCGGCGCGCTGCGCCTGAGCGACCGCATCGAGCGCGGCCCGGGCCGGCACGGCGTCTCGAACGCGTTCTACCTGTACCTGCGCGACCCGGACGGGCACCGCGTGGAGATCTACACGCAGGACTACTACACGGGCGACCCCGACAACCCCGTGGTGACCTGGGACGTGCACGACAACCAGCGCCGCGACTGGTGGGGCAACCCCGTGGTGCCGTCCTGGTACACGGAGGCGTCGCTCGTCCTGGACCTGGACGGCAACCCGCAGCCCGTCGTCGCCCGCACGGACACCTCGGAGATGGCGGTGACCATCGGCGCGGACGGCTTCTCCTACACCCGCCCGGAGGACTCCAAACAAGCCCAGGACGACGCCGAGGTGCTGCCGTCGTGGAAGCAGGGCGAGTACAAGCTGGGACACCAGCTGTGACCGATTCCCTGCCGCCTAGAACGGAAGGAGCGCGCATGCTCGACGACGCGACGATCACCGGCATCGCCGACGAGCTGGCCCGCGCCGAGGCCGAGCGCACCACGGTGCCGCTCCTGACCGCGCGCTATCCCGGCATGACCATCGACGACTCCTACGCCGTGCAGAACACGTGGCGCCGGCGCGGCATCGAGGCGGGCCGCCGCCCCGTGGGCCGCAAGATAGGGCTCACCTCGAAGGTCATGCAGGCAGCCACGGGCATCACCGAGCCGGACTACGGCGCGATCTTCGCCGACATGGTCTTCGAGAACGGCTCGGTCATCGAGCACCAGCGGTTCTCGAACGTCCGGATCGAGGTGGAGCTCGCCTTTGTGCTGCGCGAGGGCCTGAAGGGCCCGGACACCACGGTGTTCGACGTGCTGCGCGCCACCGAGTACGTGGTGCCGGCCCTGGAGATCCTGTCGTCGCGCATCGAGATGGCGGGCCGCACCATCGTCGACACGGTCAGCGACAACGCGGCGATGGGCGGCATGGTCTACGGCGGCAACCCCGTCCAGGTGGGGGAGACGGACCTGCGCTGGGTCTCGGCGCTGCTGTACCGCAACGAGACCATCGAGGAGTCCGGCGTCGCGGCCGCCGTCCTGAACCACCCCGCCAACGGCGTCGCCTGGCTGGCCAACAAGCTCGCCCAGCACGGCGACGCGCTGCAACCGGGGGAGATCGTCCTGGCCGGCTCCTTCACCCGGCCCATGTGGGTGGAGCCCGGCGACACAGTGCTCGCCGACTACCGAGAGCTGGGGACCGTCTCGTGCCGATTCGTCTGAACCTTCCGCCCACCTTCTCCGGCCGCATCGCCGGGTCCGACCGCCCGCAGATCGGCATGTGGGTCAGCTCCGGCAGCCCGCTGGTGGCCGAGATCTGCGCGGGTGCGGGCCTGGACTGGCTGCTGATCGACGGCGAGCACTCGCCGATCGGCCTGGAGACGACGGCGGCCCTGCTGCAGGCGGTGGCGCCGTACCCGGTCACCCCGGTGGTGCGGGCGGCGTCGGGCGACACCGTGCTGCTCAAGCAGCTGCTCGACCTGGGCGCGCAGAACGTGCTGGTGCCGATGGTCGACACGGCGGAGCAGGCCCGCGCCGTCGTGCAGGCCGTGCGCTATCCGCCGCGCGGCGTGCGCGGCGTGGGCAGCGCGCTGGCCCGCGGTGCCCGCTGGAACCGGGTGGCCGACTACATGCAGGACGCCGACCGGTACGTGTCGCTGTTCGTGCAGGTCGAGTCAACTACCGGCGTCGCGAACGCCGCCGCCATCGCGGCGGTCGACGGGGTCGACGGCGTGTTCGTGGGACCGTCCGACCTGGCGGCCTCCATGGGTGTGCTCGGGCAGCAGACGCACCCGGACGTGGTCGCCGCGGTGCGCACGACGTTCGAGGCCGTGCGCGCCGCGGGCAAACCTGTCGGCGTCAACGCGTTCGACCCCGCCGTGGCCCAGTCCTACCTGGACGCCGGGGCGTCCTTCGTGCTGGTCGGAGCCGACGTCGCGCTGCTGGCCCGCGGCTCGGAGGCGCTCGCCGACACCTGGATCCCGGCGGACGACGAACGGGCGGGGGAGCCGGAGTAGGAGGAGCCGCTCAGAGCGCCCCGCCGGCCGCCTTCGGTGCCGCGGCGGACTGGCCGGCGTCGCCGATCGTCTCGCGGGCGACGTAGTTCTCCAGGTCGAACAGGTTGTCGCCGGCGCGCGTCGCGACGGTGACCAGCGTGGTCGCGGCGGCGACCTCCTCGACCTGCTCCTCGAGGAACCACATCAGGAACTGCTCGCCCAGCGCGTCGCCCTCCTCGCGGGCCGCGCGGAAGATCGCCTCGATCTGCCGGGTGACCTGCTGCTCCTGGTCCAGCGCGAGCTGGAGCGGCTCCAGCACGTTTGCGAAGTCGTTCCGCACCTCGGGTGTGCCGGGGATCTTCACGGGCAGCGACCGGTCGAGGTGGTACTGGACGATCATCATGCCGTGGTTGCGCTCCTCGAGCGCCTGGCGGTAGAAGTGCGCGGCGAGCTGGGGCAGGTCATGGCTGTCGAACCAGACTGCGATCGCCACGTACTGCAGGTGCGCGGCCAGCTCGTGGCCCACCTGCTCGCCCAGCAGCTTGAGGTACTGCGAGTTCTCAGAGGTAGTCGTCATGTCCCTCACGCTACCCGGTGACGATGGGTCAGGAGGCGCACTGTCCCGTCGTCACAGCGGTGTCCAGATCGGGCGCCTGGGCTGCGACCGGGAGCAGCTCTGCGCTCGTCATGGCGTAGCCGATGTCAAGGTCGGACTCGTCCCGCGCGAAGATGACGCCGGCCACGTCCCCGTCCGTCGTCAGGAGCGGCCCACCCGAGTTGCCGGGCCGCACCACGGCGGCCAGCGAGTAGATCTCGCGTCCCTCGGTGCTTGTGCCGTACGAGTCCGGCACCTGGACGGTGCCGACGCTGAGCACGCCGGCGCTGCCCGAGGTGAACGGCCCCCCGTAGGGGTAACCCTGGACGACGGCCTCGTCGCCGACCGCCAGGGTCGGGGCGATGTCGATCGGGTCCGCGGCGAGGTTGTCGACGGCGATGACCGCGAGGTCGTCGATGGGGTCGTAGTACACGACGCGCCCCTCCCGGACCGCCCCGCCGGGGAGCTCGACGACCGGCCGGTCCACACCGGCCACGACGTGCGCGTTGGTGACGAGCCGGTCGTCGGCGACAACAAAGCCCGACCCCGTCGAGCTCGTCCCGCACGCGTACGCGATGCCCGAGATCCGGGCCACCGACTGCGCGGACTCCTCCAGCTGGGGGTTGTCCAGGTCGACGGCGGGCACCACCGGCGCCTGCGTCGGCACGACCAGCATGTTCAGCCGCGGCAGGCCGTCGTCGAGCACAAAGGCACGCATCTCGGCGAGGGGACGGCCGACGGCGGGCGGGGTGAGCTCGTCGATGGTGCGCAGGACGGCGGACGACGAGACCGCCGAGGCGACGCCGGGCGCGCCGGTCGCGCTGACCGCGTTGCCGACGAACGAGAGCGCCAGGGCCACGACGATCACGTTCGCGGCGCCGCCGAGGAGGCGTTCGAGGGGACGCAGCGCCGTGCGGTCGACGCCGCTGCGCAGGCTGCGGCCCAGCCCGGCGCCGACGGAAGCCCCGAACAGCGGCAGCAGGATGGCCACGGCCAGGGACACCGGTCCGCGCCACTGGGTGGTGGGCAGCAGGTCGTTGACCACCGGGACCGCCCAGAAGGCCGCGGCGCCGCCGACGACGAGGCCGATCAGACCACCGAGCGTGGCCAGGAGGCCCCGGCTCAGGCCGGCCGCGAGGGCGATGATCAGCACCACGAGGAGCACGAGGTCGACAAGGCTCACGGGGCCTCCTTCGAGAGGTGGCATCAGGGGCGGCACTCCGGGCGACGCCAAGGGCCGACCGCTGGGCGGACGAGATGACCGTACGGGCTGAACCCCCGTGCGGTGCGCTGCAACCCGCGTCCATCACGTGATCCGCTGATTTGCGGCCAGAAGTTCACAGCGGCTTTCCCTGTTTTTTTCAGCCGCCCTGGACGGACGAGATAGCGATGGCCGCGCTGGCGGTGGTGACCGCCAGCATGGTCCGGGTCACCGCCTCCGAGGCGGCCGCGGCACCCCAGTCGCCCTTCTCCAGCTCCTTGCCGCGGGTGTAGACGGCGCCCGACCACGGGATGTCCTTGTCCAGCACCGGCAGGCTCCCGCTCGCCGACAGCAGCGCCGCGAGCACCCCGGAGCGCGGGGTCGGCTCGGCGCCGTCGGCCAGCACGGGGCGCACCGCGTCCAGCAGCTCCGCGCGGCGGGACGTACCGCCGTCGACCAGGGCGGTCGTCTTGATGAAACCGAGGGCCTTGTGCTCCTCGCGGTGGATGTGGCCTCGTTCGGCGAGCCGGTCGAGCAGCACGCCGCGCAGCTGCGGGCCGACCTCGGCGATGAGCGACTGCGCACCCTGCCGCTTCGTGGTGAGCGGCTCCCACACGTCGTGCAGCAGTGGGTCGGCCGGCGGGTTGCTGGTCACCGCGGTCACCCGCGGGCCGGTCAGCGTCGGACGTTCGTCGACCGTGACGTGCTCCTCGACCACCAGCTCGGTCAGGACCGCGCCCGCCAGCGTGTAGAAGAGCGTGCCCTCGCCAGCGATGGTGCCGGACCGGGGGTCGAACAGCAGCAGGAGCAGGTCCTCGGCGATCAGTGGTGCGGCGGGGATGGTCGATACGGTCAACGTCTCATCCGTTCGTCGGGGTCGGTCGGAGGCGGGCGCCGTGAGTGTCGTCGGGCGCCAGGGTATCCGCCGGGTTCCGTTCGCCGTCGGGTACAGGTCGTCGCGAGTTCACCCTGCGGTCAGCACCCGACGCTTGCATAGGCTGACCAGCCCGTCTGCCCGAGGAGAAGACCATGCGCGGAAGAACCATCATCGGTGCGGCCCTGGCGGCCGCCACCCTGTTCGCGGGGCTGGCCGCGCCGTCGTCGGCTGCACCAGCGCCCGCACCAGTGCCCGGCGCGGCGACCGCCGCACGGGCCTCCTCGCCCGGCGTCACCCTCGGTGAACCGCACGACGCGGCCCACGCCCACAACGACGACTACGAGCACGAGCGTCCGCTCTACGACGCGCTGGCGCACGGCTTCACCAGCGTCGAGGCCGACGTGTGGCTGGTCGACGGCGAGCTGCTCGTCGCGCACGATCTCGCGGACGTGGACCCGGACCGCACCCTGGAGAGCCTGTACCTGGACCCGCTGCAGGACCTGGTGCGCGGACGGGGCCGGGGCGTGTATCCCGGCTGGGACGGCAGCCTCCAGCTCCTGATCGACATCAAGTCCGACGGCGAGTCCACCTACGCCGCTATCCACGAGGAGCTCGCCGAGCACAAGCGCATCCTGGAGCGTTCGGTGCGCGGCCACGTGCGGCCCGGCCCGGTGACCGCGGTGATCAGCGGCAACCGGCCGCTGGAGACCATGCGGGCGCAGAAGGTGCGGTACGCGTTCTACGACGGGCGGTCGGCCGACCTGGGCTCGGGACTTCCGGCGAGCCTCGTGCCGCTGGTCAGCGACAACTGGACCAACCTCTTCACCTGGCGGGGCGAGGGACCGATGCCCGCCGCCGAGCGCCAGCGCCTGCACACGTTCGTGGACCAGGCGCACGACGCCGGGTACCGGGTCCGGTTCTGGGCCACACCCGACCAGCCGGGCGCGGCTCGCGAGGCCGTGTGGACCGAGCTGGCCGACGCCGGGGTGGACCACATCAACACCGACGACCTGGCGGGCCTGGACGAGTTCCTGACCGAGCGCGAGGACGATAGTCCATCGGTTTGATTTACACTTCCGGGACGCGCTGAGCGCACGATGCCTCACCGAGGAGGCGCGGACGACCGGAGGACGAGTGGCTGAGCCGATCAACCTGCAGGCGACCGCGACCGCGCAGGGCCGACCGCTTGACCACTTCTGGAGCACCGTGGTCGGCGCGGGGCGCGCGAACGAGGGCCTCCGCGCCGACTGGCAGCGCCATCTCGCCACCGTGCGCGAGGAGTGCGGGTTCGAGTACGTCCGCTTCCACGGCCTGCTGCACGACGACATGTTTGTCTACACCGAACGCGACGACGGCACGCCGGTCCTGAACTTCCAGTACGTCGACACGCTGTTCGACGCCCTGCTGGAGGCCGGGGTGCGCCCGTTCGTCGAGCTCGGCTTCAGCCCGCGGCCGCTGGCCCGCGAGACGGAGACCGTGTTCTGGTGGGGCGCGCACGGCGCCCCGCCGACGGACCTCGACCGGTGGTCCTGGCTCGTGCGCTCGCTGGTGGAGCACTGGGTGGAGCGGTACGGCCCGGCCGAGGTCCGCCAGTGGTACTTCGAGGTCTGGAACGAGGCCAACCTGCGGGGCTTCTTCCGCGGCACCCGCAGCGAGTACTTCGCGCTCTACGCCGCCTCCGCGCGTGCCGTGAAGGCGGTGGACCCCGCCCTGCGCGTGGGCGGGCCCGCCACGTCCAACTTTGTGCCGGACGCTCGCTTCGACGGCGATACCGAGGACTTCCAGGTGCACGAGGCGACGCTCGGCGCCGACCTCGACGCCCTCGACTGGAAGCCCGTGTGGCTCGATGCGTTCCTCGAGTACTGCGTGCGGGAGGAGCTGCCCGTCGACTTCGTCTCGACCCACCCGTACCCGACCGACTGGGCGCTCGACGAGCACGGCCAGGGGCAGCGGCTCACGCGTGAGGTCGACGCGACCCCGAAGGACCTCGCGCTGCTGCGTCGTCTGATCGACGCGAGCGCGTTCCCCGACGCGGAGATCCATCTGACGGAGTGGAACTCGTCGTCCTCGCCGCGCGACTTCACGCACGACACCGTCCCGGCCGCCGTCTACGTGGTCCGCTCGGTCCTGCACTCGATCGGCACCGTCGACTCGCTGGCCTACTGGACCTTCACCGACGTGTTCGAGGAGGGCGGTGCGGGCGAGGAGATGTTCCATGGTGGGTTCGGCATGCTGACGCTCCAGGGGGTGCCCAAGCCGACGTTCCACGCCTACCGCATGCTCAACGCGTTGGGTGGGACGCTGCTCGCGACCGGCGACGACGGCGTCGTGACGCGCGACGACGCGACCGGCCGCATCTCCGCGCTGATCTACCACTATCCGCACCAGGTGACACGCTCCGTGCCCGCGTCGTTCGACGACCGCACCGTCGCCGACACGACCGAGGCGGCCGGGTCGGTGCGCGACACCGAGATCACCATCGACGGGCTGACGCCGGGCGCGGTGGTCGAGCTGGAGACGCTCGACCCGTCGAACGCCAACCCCGTCGCCGCATGGCGCGCGATGGGTGCGCCGTCGTCGCCGACGCGCGAGCAGACGGCGGCGCTCGCCGCCGCCGCGCGTGCGACGCGCCGCGAGTCGCTGGTGGTGGCCGCGGACGGCGTGCTGCGCATCGAGCGGTCGCTCGCGCCCTGGTCCCTGATGCTCGTCCGTCAGGTCGCATGAGCACGCCGGCGACCGCCCGGCGGGGCACCAACCTCCCGCGCATGGGCGACTTCAACGAGTCGGTCATCCTCGACGCGGTCCGGCGTGCGCGTGACGGGCTGAGCCGTGTTGAGCTCGCCGGCGCGACGGGCCTGTCGGCGCAGACCGTATCGAACATCTGCCGCCGCCTGCTCGACGCCGGGCTCCTGGCCGAGACGGGCAAGAAGGGCGGGCGTGCGGGGAAGCCACGTACGGTCCTGCAGGTCGTGCCGGGCGGCCGGTTCGCACTCGGCGTCCACCTGGACCCGGCGGTCATCACGTACGTCGTCCTCGACCTCGCGGGCCAGGTTGTGCACAGCGTGCACCGGCCGACGCCCGCCGTCGTCGACCAGGAGTCGACGATCGCCGACATGAGCGACACCATCGAGGCCGTCATCACGGAGTCGGGCGCTGAGCGGGACCGGATCCTCGGCCTGGGCATCGCCGTCCCCGGGCCGGTGGACTTCGCTACCGGGTCCGTGGTCGACCCGCCGCAGCTGGCGGGCTGGGGCCGGGTGCCGTTGCGCGACCGGCTCGTCGCGGCCACCGGGCTGCCCGTGCTCATGGACAAGGACGTCATCGCCGCCGCGGTGGCCGAGCGCTGGGCGGGCGCCGCAACGCACTCGGGCAACTTCCTGTTCTTCTACCTGGGTACGGGGTCCGGGATGGGTGTCGTCGCGGACGACGTCGTGCTGCGTGGTGCCTCCGGGAACGCCGGGGAGGTGGGCGGCCTCGATGCCAACTGCACAACGCGCGCGCTCGTCGACGAGGCCGTGTCGGCGGGCGTCCTTGACGCCGCCCCGGTGCCGGGTCCGCAGGCCGTGGCCGAGCAGCTCGGCAGGCTGGTGGATCTCGCGACGGCGGGGGAGCGGGGCGCCCAGGTGATCATCGACGGGTGGGCGCGCCGGGTGGGTACGGGGGTCGCAGCCGCGGCGACGCTGCTCGACTCGGAGCTCGTGGTGTTCGGCGGACCTATCTGGCCCATGCTGTCGGAGCGCTTCCTGGCAGTGGTCGAGCCGATCATCGCCAGCTCGCCGTTCGTCGAGAAGATGCACGAGACCCGCGTGGTGAACACGCAGCTCGGGGAGGACGTCGGCGCCGTCGGCGCGGCGTGCCTCGTGCTCGACCAGACCCTCTCCCCGCAGCCGCACTCGCTCCTGATCGGCTGAGCGGGCGGCCGTCGGGCACATTCGCCAACCGCGAGCCGACATCGGTCGTCGCCGCCCGTTGACGCCGTACATCGAATTGATTTAGGTTCTCATTTCACCCGTATCACCCTCGACACCCGCTCGGCCGTACCCGGGGCAGACGACGACGTCTGCCCCCTCCTCGACGAACGGAACACCTCATGGCCATCTCCCGACGCTCTTTCCTCAGCCTGTCCGCGGCGGCCGCCGCAGCGGCGGCCGTGCCCTCGGCCGCATCCGCCCTGCCCGTGGCCCCGGACGCATTCGGAACGGCCGCCGTCACCGCGAGCCCGCCCGGCGACGTCGTCGGAAAGATCACCGCCGGCTACCAGGGCTGGTTCGCCTGCCGGGGCGACGGCGCCCCGATCAACGCCTGGTGGCACTGGGCCCGCCAGGCGGACCAGCCGCCGTCGATCACGAACAACACGATCAAGTCGTGGCCCGACACCCGCGAGTACGCGCGGACGTTCGGGACGAACTTTCCCGCGCTCGGTGACGGGCGCCTTGCGCACCTCTTCTCGTCGTACGACCAGCAGAGCGTCGACGTCCACTTCCGCTGGATGCAGGAGAACGGGATCCTCACGGCGGCGCTGCAGCGGTTCAACCCGTTCGGCGGTGAGGGCCCGACGCGCGACATCATGGCCGACCGGGTGCGCTCTGCGGCGGAGCGGACCGGCCGGAAGTACTACATCATGTACGACGTGAGCGACTGGCTCTCGATGCGGACGCAGATCACGCAGGACTGGGCGTCGAAGATGTCGGCCCACACCAGCTCGCCCGCGTACGCACGGCAGAACGGTATGCCCGTGGTGGGGATCTGGGGCTTCGGGTTCAACGACCCGCAGCGTCCGTTCACCCCGCAGGAGTGCCAGGAGGTCATCAACTGGTTCAAGGGCCAGGGCGTCTACCTCATGGGTGGTGTGCCCACGTGGTGGCGCACCCTGGGTGAGGACTCCCGGCAGGGCTTCGCGGACGTCTACCGCTCGTTCCACATGATCTCGCCGTGGCTCGTCGGCCGGATCAGCAACGTGGGCGGCGCCGACAACTTCTACAACGTCGCGACCGTTCCCGACCTGGCGGAGTGCAACCGCCTGGGGATCGACTACCAGCCCTGTGTGCTGCCGGGCGACCTGCAGGAGCGGCACCGCGCGCACGGCGACTTCATGTGGCGGCAGTTCTACAACCACGCGCGGGCGGGCGTGGCGAGCGCCTACATCTCGATGTTCGACGAGTACAACGAGGGCAACCAGATCGCCAAGACCGCCGCGACGTCGCGCGACGTGCCGGCGGGCTCGGGCATCTGGGCGCTCGACGAGGACGGGACGGCCTGCTCGTCGGACTACTACCTGCGCCTCACGAACGACGGCGGTCGCCTGCTGCGGGGAGAGATCCCGCTCACCTCGGTGCGGCCTACGTCCCCGGTCTAGGTAGCCGCGGGCAGTCGAGATCTGGTGGTCGCGTCGAGATCTGGTCGCGCACCACCAGATCTCGACGCAACCACCAGATCTCGACGCACGCGGACCGTCGTGTGTGCCGTCACTCCGGCCGAGCCGCGTTCGCCAGGAGGCGCGCGAGCTCGGCGGGCTGCGTGAACATGGGCCAGTGCCCCGATTCGATATCGACGAGGTCGACGTGCTTGGCCTGGGCGAGCTCGGGCACGTCGCCGGCGTCGATCCACTCCCGGGCCTGGGCGGGTGTGAACTCGGGGCACACGACCACCACGGGGACCTCGAACCGGCGCTCGTCGGTCAGCCGCACCGTGCCGCGGGCGACCCCCTCGGGCACCGGGATCGCCGCGGCCGCGATGGCGGCCCTGGTCGGCTCGTCCAGGTCGGCCGAGTCCGGCCCCACGAACGGCGCCCAGCCGGGGAACTGCATCACGCCGTCCGCCATCTCGAACAGGTCGGCGTAGAGCTTGCCGTCGCCCCAGGGAAAACCACCGATGAGGGCGACCCCGGCCACCTGCTCGGGGCGCGCGTCGGCGGCGATCCAGGCCAGCGCGCAGGCGGCGGAGTGGCCCACGACCAGGGGCTTTCCGGACGCCGCGTCCACGGCGGCCAGCACCGCGGCGATCTGGTCGTCCAGCGTGGCCGACGTCGAGCCGTCGCCCTGGCCCGGGAGCGTGATCGGCACGGGGTGATGGCCAAGAGCCTCGAGCTCCGGTACGACGTCGTCCCAGGCCGAAGCATCGAGCCAGAGGCCGCCGATGAGCAGGATGTCCATGGTTCTCTTCTCCTGTGGTGAGTGCGGTGCGAAGCCGATACCCCCACGCTAGGACCAGTTCCGGACGTTCCGCTTCCGGATCAGAATCAGGAGCTTCGATGAGTTTTTCGGGCGCCCCTCGTCCGTACTGACAGCAGCCTGACAACCACAACAAGGAGAACCCGCATGCGCACCATCGTCGCCACGCACTTCGTCTCGCTCGACGGCAAGGTCGACCCGACCGGCGGCGACCCCGCGCTGCACGACACCGCGTGGACCTATCTGACGGTCGACGCCCTGCCGGAGATGTACGAGCTCAAGAGCCGGGAGCAGGAGGAGGCCGGCGCGCTCCTCCTCGGCCGCGCCAGCTACCAGATGTTCGCGCCCGTCTGGCCGAAGATGGACGAGTTCGTTCGGTACAACACCCTGCCCAAGTACGTCGTCTCCACCACGCTCACCGAGGCCGACCTCGCCGACAACTGGGGCGAGACCACCATCCTGCGCTCCCTGGACGACGTCGCGAAGCTCAAGGAGACCGACGGCGCCGAGATCCAGGTGCACGGCAGCGTGTCGCTGACCCGGGCGCTCGCCGACGCCGGACTCGTCGACGCCTACCACCTGCTCGTCTTCCCGGTCCTCCTGGGCCAGGGCAAGCCGCTGTTCAGTGACGCCGACAAGGCCGCCCAGAAGCTCCGGCTGACCGAGCACGCGGCGTACAAGAACGGCGTTCAGAAGCAGGTCTTCGAGGTCGTGCGCTGACCCGGGGCCATAACCTTCAGGTGTGCCGTCCGAGACCAGTCCAACCGCCCGCGCGCTGCGCACCCTGGAGATCCTGCAGACGCGCCCCGGCACGACGGCGGACGAGCTCGCGCGACGCCTCGGCGTCACGGAGCGCGCCGCCCGGCGGTACGTCGAGATCCTGCGCGAGGCCGGGATCCCCGTCTCCTCGACCCGCGGCCCGCACGGCGGCTACCGCCTGGGGCGCGGCACCCGGCTCCCACCGGTGACCTTCACGCAGACCGAGGCGCTGGGCCTGGTCATGGCGGTGCTCGACGGGCACCCGGCCGCCGAACGCGACGACCTCGTCAGCACCGCCCTCGGGAAGGTCATCCGGGCGCTCCCGGAAGACGTCGGCCGGCAGGCCGCCCAGTTGCGCGAGCACGCGTCCGCCGCCCCCGATCGGCACGCCGCCCGCCCCGACACGACGGTCACGAGCGAGCTCGTCGCGGCAGTCGCCGCCCGACGGCGCGTGCTGGTCACCTACCGCGGCGAGTCCGGCAGCGAGTGGACGGCCGAGGTGGACCCATGGGCCGTCGTCGTGCGCTACGGGCGCTGGTACCTGCTGTGCCACTCGCACCGGGCTTCAGCCGTGCGCACCTACCGCGTCGACCGGGTCCTCACGGTCGAGCACACCGACATCGGATTCGAACCGCCCGCCGACCTCGACCCCGTCGCAGCCCTCGAGGAGCACCTGGGCACGGGCTGGCAGTTCACCACGCGGGTCGTCTTCGACGCCGCGCTCGCCGACGTCGCCCCCTGGATCGGGGCCCAGATGGGACGACTCGAAGCGTCGGGCGAGGGGTGCGTGCTGGTGGGTACCACCCGGAACCCGGCGATGTACGCGGGGGAGTGGCTGGCGAGCGTGCCGTTCCCGTTCCGCGTCGAGGAGGGCCCCGAGCTGCGGGCGGCGGTGGT
Source organism: Promicromonospora sp. Populi (assembly GCF_041081105.1). Taxonomy (NCBI): domain Bacteria; kingdom Bacillati; phylum Actinomycetota; class Actinomycetes; order Micrococcales; family Promicromonosporaceae; genus Promicromonospora; species Promicromonospora sp. Populi. Next base: position 605,891 of record NZ_CP163528.1, read on the forward strand.
GGCGCTCGCGAAGCGGTTCGCGGCGGCGGTGACCGAGCCCTGACGCGCGAGCCCTGACGCGTGCCTCAGCGCGCGTTGGCTTCGAGTACGGCGAGTGCAGTCGGCAGATCAGACAGGGCGGTCAGTGCGCGCTCCTGGCAGAGGTCGATAACGGCGTCGTACGCCTCCGAACCGTTCGCGTGCTCGCGGACGTGGTCGGCCAGGAGGAGGGCGTCGCGGTGGTCGCCGAGCACGGACTGGATCGAGTGGCCGGCGGAGCCGAGGTCCTTGGTCCGGCGGCCGAGGAGCTCGACGGGCGGGCGGGTGATCGCGTCGCAGGTGTGCCGCAGCCGACGCGCCGCTTTTCGCAGCTCGTGGGCGGCCTCGGGATCGTCGAGCCGGCGGGCGGCGTCGAGCGTGCGGTCGGCCTGACGGCGCACCACCCGGCGGGCCGCCTTCTTCGCCGGACGGGATGCCCGTTCGGTGAGCGGGGGAGCTGCGGCCCACTCGGCCAGCAGTCGGTCCAGGTCACGGCTCCGGTCCGACCGGGTCCAGCGGGCGGCGTCGGCGTGGGCCTGGGCATGCGTAGCCCGCAGCGGGTCGAGCAGGGCGGCGCGGGACGCGGCGTCGAGGCCGATCGCCTCGGCCGCTTCCGCGGCCTGCTCCGCACGCACCTCCAGGTCGCGCGCCCGCCCCAGCACGTCGCCCCACTCCTTGAGTCGGGACCGGAGCTCCGCGGCCGGTTCCTTGTCGACGTACTTGCGGAACGCGGCGAGGACGTTGCGCAGGCGCCGCACCGAGGTGCGCAGGCCGTGCACGGCGTCGGGCTCGTCGGCCAGCGCTGCCGGGACGCCGTCCTGGATCTGGCGCACCAGGTCTCCGACCGCGAGGGTCAGCAGCTGGCCCGCGGTCTCGGGACGGGGCGTGGCGGTGGCGATCAGATCAGGCTATCGCGCACGAGGAGCGGCGCCGAGGCTTGCCCGGTGCGACCAATTGGTATGTAATATATTGCATGCCCATCCCCGAGAGTATGCCGGCGATCGATCGTCGTCTCCTGCGCGACGACGTCTACGGCCGCCTGCGTGACGCCATCGTCGACGGCAGTCTCGCGCCGGGGGAGCAGCTGCGCGACGGCGACCTCGCAGCCTGGCTAGGTGTCAGCCGTACGCCCGTCCGCGAGGCGCTGCTCCGCCTGGCCGAGGCCGGCCTGGTCGTGGCCCGGCCGGGCAGCTCGACGACGGTGAGCTCCCTGGACCTGCGCGACGTGCGCGGCGCGCGCGACGTGGTCGCGGCGATGCACCAGGTGGCCGTGCGGGAGGCGGTGCGGAGCCTCACCGAGGACGACCTCGAAGCCATGCGCGAGGCCGGCCGTCAGTTCCGTTCGGCGATCGAGCGGGGCGACGTCGAGGCGGCGTTGCGCGCCGACGACGCGCTGCACGGTGTGCCCGTGACCGTGGCGGCGAACCGGGCGCTCGCCGCGGTGCTCGACCAGTTCACCCCGGTGCTGCGCCGCGCCGAACGCCTGCGGTTCTCCTCCTTGGGCGGGCGCGCGTCGTTCACCCGGCACGACGACCTGATCCGGCTGTGCGCCGCCGGGGACGCGGACCAGGCGTCCGCGGTTGCCTTCGACACCTGGTACACCCTGCCCACCGACCAGCCCACCGACGAGGAGTAACGATGGCTCTGTCCGACTTCCCCCGCCACCAGCTGACGTTCGGGCCCAGCCCGGTCCACCCGCTGCCGCGGCTGAGCGCGCACCTCGGGCGCGCGTCGGTCTGGGCCAAGCGGGAGGACTGCAGCTCGGGCCTCGCCTACGGCGGCAACAAGACCCGCAAGCTGGAGTACATCGTCCCGGACGCCCTGGCGCAGGGCGCGGACACGCTCGTGTCGATCGGCGGGTACCAGTCCAACCACACGCGTCAGGTCGCCGCGGTGGCCGCGTCACTGGGTCTCAAGGCGGTGCTGGTGCAGGAGAACTGGGTCGACTGGCCCGACCCCCTCGCCGACCGCGTCGGCAACATCATGCTGAGCCGGATCATGGGTGCGGAGGTCCGGCTCGACCCGGCCGGCTTCGGGATCGGGTTCAAGGACTCCTGGTCCCGGGCGATCGACGACGTGAAAGAGCGCGGCGGAACGCCCTACCCGATCCCGGCGGGGGCCTCCGACCACCGGCTCGGCGGCCTCGGGTTCGCGCGCTGGGCATACGAGGTCCAGGAGCAGGAGCGCGAGCTGGGCGTCTTCTTCGACACCATCGTGGTCTGTGCCGTCACGGGCTCGACCCACGCGGGCATGATCGCCGGGTTCGCCGCGCTCGAAGAGGCCGGTGGTCGACGGCGCCGGGTGATCGGGATCGACGCCAGCGCGAAGCTGGCGGACACCCGCGACCAGGTCGCCCGGATCGCACGCGCCACGGCGGAGCTCATCGGCGTCGAACGGCCGCTGCGCGACGACGAGATCACCGTGCTACCCGGCTGGGCCGGGGACCGGTACGGGATCCCGGTCGAGTCCACCCTCGACGCGATCCGGCTCACCGGCGAGCTAGAGGGCGTCATCATCGACCCCGTCTACGAGGGCAAGTCGATGGCCGGGCTGATCAACCTCGTCACAAGCGGCGACATCCCCGCGGGCTCCACCGTCCTGTACGCCCACCTGGGCGGTCAGCCGGCCCTGAACGCCTACAGCGGCCTGTTCACGCACACCCGCTAGGAGGTTAGGCCTGGGGCGGGAGGGCGGCGATCATCGGGTCGTCCTTGTTGATGACGCCGATCTTCGCGGCGCCGCCCGGTGAGCCCAGGTCGTCGAAGAACTCCACGTTCGCACGGTAGTAGTCCTTCCACTCCTCCGGGACGTCGTCCTCGTAGTAGATGGCCTCCACCGGGCACACCGGCTCGCACGCACCACAGTCCACACACTCGTCCGGGTGGATGTAGAGGGAGCGGCTGCCCTCGTAGATGCAGTCCACGGGACACTCCTCGATGCATCCCCGGTCCTTGACGTCGACGCACGGCTCGGCGATCACATAGGTCATGGCTGGAGGCTACGACCTCAAGTCATGTTGAGATCAAGCCTCAGGGGACTATCGAGTCCACGTAGCCGCCGTCGACGCGCACGGCCGCTCCCGTTGTCGCCGAGGCGAGCGGCGAGCTGAGGTACGCGACCAGGTTCGCGATCTCCTCCGGCTCGATCAGCCGCTGGATCAGCGACTGCGGGCGGTGCAGCTTCATGAACTCGCGCTGTGCCTCGTCCCAGGGCAGCGCCGGGTCGACGAGCTCGTAGACGAACTTCTCGACACCGCCGGTGTGGGTCGGACCGGCGATGACGGAGTTGACCGTCACGCCGGTGCCCGCGGCCTCCTTCGCAAAACCGCGTGATACCCCGAGCAGCGCGGTCTTCGAGACGCCGTAGTGAATCATCTCGGCGGGGATCACGATGGCGGAGTCGCTCGCGATGTTGAGCACGCGGCCCCAGCCGCGCGCCGTCATACCCGGCAGGGTGGAGCGGATGAGGCGGACGGCGGTCAGTACGTTGACCTCGAAGTACCGCCGCCATTCGTCGTCGTCGATCTCGAGCGGCGGCACGGCGCCGAAGATGCCCAGGTTGTTGACCAGGATGTCGACGTCGCCGGTGGCGCCGAGCACCTCTTCGGTGCCCGCGGCGTTGGTGACGTCGCCGGCCGCTGCGACCAGCTCGCGGTCGGCGGACTCCGTGCGGAGCTCGTCGATCGTCGTCGCGACCCCTTCGGCGCGCCGCCCGTTGACGGCCACCCGGGCGCCCGCGTCGGCGAGCGTCGCGGCGATCGCTCGGCCGATGCCCTGGGTCGATCCGGTCACCAGCGCGGTCTTGCCGGTCAGGTCGATGCGCATAACGTCCCCCATTGCTGTCTCAGGTGTGGCTGTCTCGCACTCGCGAAAAGTGCACCGGCTCCACCGTAGGCGACGGTGCTGCCTGCCCTATTTCTCCTCGGTGCGGGTCCAACGCTCCCAGAGCCACAGGATGAAGACGATCAGTAGAAAAGCGGGAATCCCCGCGATGCCGAGCCTGGCGAGCCAGCTCGTCAGCTCGGCGCCGATGCCTGGCCTTGCGCCGTCGGCGGTCGCGGGCCCGTCGCTGCCGGCACTCTCGTCCCCACCTGAGCTGTCTCCGTTCCCGCTGGTTCCTTCCCCGTTCGGGCTGTCCCCGTCGGTGCCGTCGCCGGTGCTCTCGCCGTCTCCGCTGGTGTTGTCTCCGCTGGTGCCGGACTGGTTGTCTCCCTGGCCGGCGTCTGCGGGGTCGGTTCCAGATTGTGTGTCTGATCCGGTGCTCTCCTCGGAGGTGCTGTCCGGGAGATCGAGCCAGTCGAGCCAGGGCGCCACCGTATCGCCGAAGGCGGTGCCGGAGCCCGGCACGTCGGCGGTGCCCGAGTCCTCGCCGGTGCCGCCGTCTGCGCTCGCGCCGCCCGCGTTCTCGCTATCTCCGCTCGTGCCGGACTGGCTGTCTCCCTGACCGCCGTCTGCGGAGTCGGTTCCGGACGGTGTGTCTGATCCGGTGCCCTCCTCGGAGGTGCTGCCCGGGAGATCGAGCCAGTCGAGCCAGGGCGCCACCGCATCGCCGAAGTCGGAGCCCGGGTCGTCGGCCGTGCCGGACTCATCGCCGGTGCCGTCGTTGTTCCCGCCCTCGCCGGGTGTGCCGTCGCCTGGATCCCCGGCCCCGCTGCTCGCTCCGCCGTCGGCACCGCCGCCGTCCGTGTCGCCGCTTCCCGCGTCACCGGTCCCCGCGCCGCCAGTGCCGCCCGCACCTTCGCCGCCGTCCGCACTGCCGCCCTCACCTGCACCGCCGTCCGCACTGCCGCCCTCACCTGCACCGCCGTCGTCGCCCGCATCGGCACCGCCTCCACCAGCGCCGCCTCCGGCGGCGTCACCGCCCGCGCCAGCATCGTCCGCACCACCGCCTTCCGCGCCACCGCCCGCACCGGCACCGCCACCACCCGCACCACCACCACCCGCACCACCGCCACCACCGGCGCCTTCACCCGCACCCGGGTTCGCGCCGGACTCGGCGGCAGGGGGTTCGGCGGCCTGGTTCGCGACCAGCGCCGCTGCGCCGCCCCCGAGGGCGAGCGCGGCGACGACGCCCGCCGCGATGGCGGCCTCCTTCTTCCCGAAGGGCGGTTTCGGCGCACCCGCCGCGCCTGCACCCGCCGCGCCTGCGCCGGCCCCGGCGGCACCGGCCGCGATCCCAGCACCCAGTGCCCCCGTGGCGATGGCTCCGGCGATGAAGGTCTGGCCGTAATCGCGCAGCATCCACGACACCTCCCGCACGTCGAGGAACGCGCGAGTGCATTCGGCGCAGCCGTCCATGTGCGCCTCCACCTTGGCTCGGCGGCGGGGGAGGAGCCGGTCTTTGAGGTAGTCGTGCATGGCGGCGCGGGTGGTGCGGCATTCGGGTTCGTTGACTTCGCGGGCGTGGGCGGCGGCGAAGGCGCCGGCGAGGCGTTCTTCGGCGCGGCGTAGGCGCATGGTGACGGCGTGGGGGCGGACGCCGAGGTTGGTGGCGATGTCGGTGACGGCGCGGTCGTGGACGTGGCGGTCCAGGAGGATTTCGCGGTCTTCGGGGCCGAGGTCGGATAGTGCGGTGCGGAGCATGGCGACGTCGGCTTGGCGTTCGGCGTCGAGTTCTGCTCCGGCGACGGGGGGTGTGAGTCCGGCGAGGGTGTCGTCTTCGACGGGGTGGGCTCGGCCGGCTTCGCGGGTCATGCTGATGGCTTCGTTGAGGGCTGCGCGGCGCCAGTAGGGTGCGGGGTCGTCGATGGTGGTGCCGGTGGCGACCAGGCGGACCATTTTTTCCAGGGCGCGGCTGGTGGCTTCTTCGGCGTCGATGCCGGGTACGCGGGCTGCGACGGAGCGCATGACGTTGGCGCGGTGCACGACCCAGTCGTCGATCCGCAGGTCACCAGTCGCAGTCATGCCGGTTTGCCCCCTCCCGGTCGGCGATAATTCCACCGTGGTCCGAGGGCCGCGCGACGAAGCGCAGGATGTGCGCTGACGCACGATTGGTCGGCTATCGGCTATCGGCTATCGGCTATCGGCCGCCGCAGCGATCCCCGGCGGCAGCGCCGGGGCCGCGGTACTCAGCGGGCGTCGGTCAAGCTGACCGGCGTCGCAGCGCGAGGCCCCGGACGTACGCGGCCTGGCCGGCGTGCTGCATGTCGTCGTTGACGACGCTGATCAGCCGCACACCGAGTGTGACCGGCGGGTTCCACGACTCGTCGACGATGCCAGCGAGGTCGTCGTCGGACAGGCGGGCCAGGTACCGCACCGTCTGGTCGTGCACGGCGTCGTGGTACCCCGTGAGCAGGTCGGCGGACGCCACGCGGACGGCGGCGACGTCGTCTGCGTCATGCCCGTAGCCCGTGTCCTCCGCCGGGAAGGGCAGGCCGAACCTGCGGTCCCAGCCGTCGTCGGACCAGACCTGGCTGGTGCCCGCGGCGTCGGCGATGTGGTCGTCCTGGACCCGGGTCAGGTGCCAGAGGAGCCACGCGATCGAGTTCGCGCCGTCGTCGACCCGGAATTCGAGCTCGTCCACGGTCAACCCCGTGACCGAGCCGTGCACCGCCTTCTGGATCCGGCCGAACGCGTCCACCAGCAGATCCGTAGCACGCATGAGTCGTCCCTTCGAGGCTCGACGTCCCGTCTGGTTGCCACGATGCCACAAGCGGGAGACGGGCTAACGCTCCCGGGGCTGGACCAGGCCGTTCTCGTACGCCGCGATGACAAGCTGCGCCCGATCGTGGGCGTTCAGCTTGGTCATGATGCGGTTGACGTGGGTCTTGGCCGTGTGCGGCGAGATGGCCAGCAGCTCGGCGATGTCGCCGTTGGACCGGCCCGTGCCCACGAGCGCGAGCACCTCGGACTCCCGTTCGGTCAGGTCGTCCAGCTCGCGCGGCGGCTCGCTGGTGTACAGCCGGGACGAGTGCACGTACCGGTCGATCAGGGCGCGGGTCGCGGTGGGGGACAGGAGCGCGTCGCCCCGGTGGACCGCTCGGATCGCGGCGGCGATCTCCTCGCGCTCCGCTCCCTTGCCGATGAACCCGCTCGCGCCCGCGCGCAGGGCATTGACGATGTACTCGTCCTCCTCGAAGGTCGTCAGCACCAGGACCCGCACGGCGGACAGGTCCGCGTCCGCGCAGATCTCGTGGGTCGCGGCGATGCCGTCCATGCCGGGCATCCGGATGTCCATCAGGACGAGGTCGGGACGGCGTTCGCGCGCCAGCGCTACGGCCTGGTGCCCGTCGGCCGCCTCCCCGGCGATGGTGAGGTCGCCGCTGTGCGTGATGAGGTCGGAGATCGCCGAACGGATGAGCGCCTGGTCGTCCGCGATGAGGACCGAGATCATGAACGTTCTCCAGCAAAGGTCGGGCCGGGTGCGGGCGGGTCGACGTCGGGCTGCCGCGGGTCGGTCGGCAGGTCGACGGCGAGCTCCCAGGCGCTCAGCCCGGTCCGCCCGTGGCTGAGCGTGCCCCGCACCGACTCGACGCGCTCACGCGCCCCGACGAGGCCGTGCCCGGCTCCAGCCCCGGCGCCGTCCGCCGTCGGGCCGGGATGGGCGGGAGGCACGGGATTGCTCACCGTGATGTGCAGGCTGCCCGGCAGGTACTCGACGACGACGTGCGCACGGTGCTCGGTGCCGTGCTTGTGGGCGTTCGTGAGGGCCTCCTGGATGACACGCACCGCGACGACGTCGACGGCCGCGGGCAGCTCGCGGGCGTCGCCGATCCGGCGCACCGTCACGTCCAGGCCGTGCCCGCGGAACTCCCGCAGGATGTCGTCGAGCTGGGCCAGGCGGACCGGCCCGGTGCCCGACGAGCCCGGGTCACGCAGCGTGGCCAGCAGGTCCCCGATCTGCGCGAGCACGGTCCTGGAGGCGCCGCGGATGACGGCCAGCGAGTGCTCGGCGTCGTCCGGCCGGTCGCGCAGCGCGGAGGTCGCGACCCCGGCATGCAGGTTGATGACGGCGATCTGGTGCGCGACGGCGTCGTGCAGGTCGCGGGCGATCCCGAGCCGGTCCTCCGCGACCCGCTGGTGGGCGAGGGCCTCCCGGGTCGCCTCCGCGCGCTCGGCGCGTTCGGTGATGGCCAGGAACTGCTCACGCTGCACCCGGACCAGGTCGCCCAGCGCACCGAAGAGCAGGATGAGGAGCAGGAACTGGATGGCGCCGCGGCCGACGGCGACCAGCCCCGCGGCGCTCAGGAGGGTGGCGGCCGCCAGGACCACCCATACGGCCAGCCGGCGGGTCAGCAGGCGGCTCGCGGTGAACACGGCGATCGCGGCCGCCAGCACGATCCCGGGGTTGAACAGCCCGAGCGGAACGCTCAGCCAGACCACGCCGACCAGCGCCGCGAGCGTCGGGACCGGTAGCCGGCGGCGCAGCAGGAGCAGGGCGGCTGCGACAACCGCGATGGCGACGACGTCGCCTCGCCAATCTGGGGCCGTGTCCTCGGTGATCGGGACCGGGGCGGCGCTCACCACGAAGAACGACGCGATGACGTGGCCGACCCACGCGGGAGCCCGGCGCAGAGGGCCGAACCGCATCTCTTCGCGCTGTGGCATGAATTCCCCCTGTCCGTCGTTGGCGCTGCGCCAAGCATCTCGCACGCGCTACCCCCGCGCGTCCGGCACCGGCGGTATCCCGATGTACTACCAGCGCGGTACCCAAGAGTCATCGCTGGGACGACTCGCTCGGGCACCAAGTGGAAGAGGGTTGATCACGTCAACATCTTCGGCAACACGAGAGAGGCGGCCGACGTGGCTTCCCCATTGCTCTCCGTCAGCAACCTGCACAAGACCTACGGGTCCGGCTCGAGCGCCTTCGAGGCGCTCAAGGGCCTGGACCTGGACATCGCCGAGGGCGAGTCCATCGCGATCATCGGCAAGAGCGGCTCGGGCAAGTCGACCCTGATGCACCTGCTCGCCCTGCTCGACCGGCCGACGTCGGGGACCATCACCCTGGACGGGACCGACACGTCGCGCCTCTCGGCCAAGCAGCTCAACCACACGCGCAACAGCGCCTTCGGGTTCGTCTTCCAGCAGTTCTTCCTCAACGCGCAGGCCAGCGTCCTGGACAACGTGACGCTCCCGCTGAAGATCGCCGGGGTCTCGCGCCGCGAGCGCCACGCCCGCGGGATGGCGGCCCTCGCCCAGCTCGAGCTCGACGACAAGGCGGGCAACAAGGCCAACGACCTGTCCGGCGGGCAGAAGCAGCGTGTGGTCATCGCGCGGGCGCTGATCAACCAGCCGCGCGTGATCTTCGCCGACGAGCCGACCGGAAACCTGGACACGGCCACGGGGGCGGTCGTGGAGGACATCCTCTTCGACCTCAACCGGCGCCAGGGCATCAACCTGGTCGTCGTCACGCACGACGAGGACCTCGCGTCCCGGTGCGACCGCAGCATCTACATCCGCGACGGCCTGATCGCCGCGCCGGCGGGGGTGGCGGCATGAAGACCCTCGACATCGTCACCACCGCCTTCCGCAATGCCTTCCGGTCCAAGCTGCGCACCAGCCTGACCGTGCTGGCCATCTTCATCGGTGCCTTCACGCTGTCCCTGACCAACGGCCTGGGCACTGGCATCAACCAGTACATCGACGACACGGTCGCCACTGTCGGCGTCGACGACGTCATGACCGTGACCAAGACGAGCGAGACCGCGCCCACCGACGGCGGCCCCGCCGAGTACGACCCCAACCAGATCGAGGCCGACGGCCCGCCCGGGACGACGGCGACGGCCCTGACCGATGACGACATCGACACGATCGCGGGCATCGACGGCGTCGAGAGCATCGAGCCGGTCAAGAACATCACCACCGACTACGTCCAGTACGACGACGGGGACCGCTACCAGCTCACGATCTCCCAGTTCGTCCCCGGGATGCAGTCCGAGCTCGCCGCCGGCCAGCAGGTCGACCTCGACGCCGCTGACCCCGAGCTTGTGCTGCCCGAGAGCTATCTCGAACCGCTGGAGCTCGGCTCCGCAGCCGACGCCGTGGGGCAGACGGTAGTGCTGGCCGTCACCGACGCCACCGGAACACAGGTGACTACCGACGCGACCATCGTCGGTGTCGCCGAGCCCGGCGTGATCGGCATGGGCGGCGCGATCCCGAACGACACCCTCACCGAGACGCTCTACGACCTGCAGACCACGGGGGCACCCGAGGCGGAGTCCACGCGCTACGCGCAGGCGTCGGTGACGTTCGACGCCACAGCAGGCGAGGAGGCGACCCAGGCCCTGAGCGACCGGCTGGAGGACGCCGGCTTCACCGCCAGCACGCTGGAGGACCAGCTCGGTACCCTCACCGCGGTCATCGACGGCATCGTGCTGGTCCTGAACGGTTTCGCGGTGATCGCGCTGATCGCGGCCGGCATCGGGATAGTCAACACGCTCTTCATGGCAGTCCAGGAACGTACGCGTGAGGTCGGGCTCATGAAGGCGATGGGGCTGTCCAGCGGCCGCGTCTTCTCCCTGTTCAGCATCGAGGCGGTGGTCATCGGCCTGGTGGGCAGCGCCCTGGGCGTGCTTGGTGCGATCGGCGTCGGGCAGCTGGTCAGCGGGTTCGCCGGGGATCTTCTGGCGGACCTCCCGGGACTGACGCTCATCGCCTTCGACCCGGTCACGATCGCCACGGTAGTGCTGGGTGTCATGGCCATCGCCTTCCTCGCCGGCACGCTGCCCGCGCTACGTGCGGCCCGCCAAGACCCGATCTCGTCGCTCCGTTACGAGTGAAGCGAGGCGGATCACTCGTGCCCGGCCCGCGGGGAGCAAATATCACCCGTCGCGTCGCGGGTCCGGACCTCCCGGGGGACTATGTCCCGGTGGCGATAGCGACAGTTCAGCAGCGTGGGGCAAAGGCCCCGGAAGCGGACGCCGGGATAGCCGGGGTGGACATCGGTGGCACGGGTTCGCGCCTGCGGGTCACCATCGGGCTGGGCGGCAGGTCGTACGAGGTCGAGGGGCCGCCGGCCACCATCGTCGACGGTCGCTCGAACGTGCCCGACGTCGTGCGGGACCTCTGTCGAGGCTTCGCTGCCCAGTTCGGGGGCCGCCCCCGGGTGGCGGCAGCCGCCGTCGGGCTGCGCGGGTTCCGGTCGATGACGCACGCCGGGACGCTTGACGCGAACTGCGTGCACGACATCCTGTCGGAGGAGCTGCGCACCACCTCGACCGCCGTCTCCAGCGACGCCGTCACCGCTCACCTGGGCGCCCTCGGCCCGGGGCCGGGCGCCACGCTCGCCGTGGGTACCGGCGCGGTGGCGGTCGCGTGCGACGACGTCGGCAGGTGGCACCTCGCCGACGGCATGGGCCCGCACGTGGGCGACAACGGCGGCGGCGCCTGGATCGGGCGGCGCGGCCTGGATGCCGCGGCGCGGTCGATGGACGGGCGGCAGATGGGTGCTTCCCCAGGCCTGGTCCGGGCCGCCGAGCAGCACTTCGGCCGGCGGGAGCGGTGGACGGCGGTCGACGAGGTGTCGCTGTTCGCCGGGTTCGCGCCGAGGGTCATCGAGGCCGCGGGCTACGGCGACGTCGCGTGCCGCGAGATCCTCGAGGAGGCGGCCCGATCCCTGGCGGACGGGCTGTGCGCGGTGCTGAGCCACCCCGGCGTGGCGCCGGTGGCGGTCACCACGGGCAAGATCCTGCTGCACGCGCCGATGTTCCGGTCGATGGTGATCCGGCACGTCCTGGAGAAGCGCGACGACGTGCGGGTGCAGCCGAGCGCCGGGCTGCCGCTCGACGGCGCGCTGGCGCTGGCCAGGATGCTGGTCGCGTACCCGCACGTGGTCGAGGAGCACGTCCCCCTGCTGGCGGTGCGGGTCGGGGTGGCACCCCGGCCGGACGATTCCATCACCCTGCCGAGGGTGGTCTTCCCGGTGGTGCGGGCGATGGAGGCCAAGAGCGAGCCCAGGTCGTGGGCCATCGAGGTCCGGGCCGACCAGGAGTGGGGCGCCGAGCAGGTCCCGGAGGAGCGCCAGGCACCGGAGGCCACGGTCGACACGGTGGTGCCGCTGACGGGTGAGCGCCTGGTGGTCGGCCGGGGGTCGCGCAGCCGCGGGGTGGTGCCCGACATCGTCTGCGACGACACGGGCGTCTCGCGCCGGCACTGCGAGTTCGCCTGGGTGGAGGGCGGCTGGAGCGTCATCGACCTCGGGTCCGCCAACGGCACCTTTGTCGCCGCCCGCGGCGACGCCATGCCCACCACGCCCTTGCGCCCGGGGGAGCGCCGCTGGTTGTCCGACGGCGACCGGGTCTACGTGGGCGGTTGGACCTGCCTTACGGCGCGCGAGGTGACCGCTAGCGTGCGGCCGACCTAGGATCTTCCTGTTCCTAGGTCGGAGGCTGGCGTTCAGAAACGATCGACTGACGTGGGCAACTACCGGCTAGTCGCGGGAGCGAGTGCAGCGAGCAAAGCTCCATGAGCCTCGAGACACTGTCGTGCAAGGTCGGCGATCTCCTGACCGCGTTCGGTCGTAACGAACCGACGTTTGACCCGGGTAAAGAGCATGGCGGCCGCTTTGGACTCGATGGCTCCTACGTGCTTGCTCACAGTACTGTCCGCGACCAGCAGTTCCTTCGCGGCTTCGCGCATGGAACCGAGCCGGGCGACGGCGTCGAACGAACGAATCTCCTCGATGGTAGGCAACGCACTTCCCCTGATTCTCGGCGTCGATATTCAGCGACACCATCACTGATCGGGTGTAGACATACGTCAGATCAAGAGAGGGCGAGGTTTGCCGCTTGATACATCCTCGGCTGAGTTTCCACGATTCGTAGGACAAAGTGCAGGTCTGTAGACGGCCGTGACGGAGCCGCATAGCGTGATGTCGGCTCAGCAAGGCATGTTCTGGTCTCCAACGAAGGAGCAATCGTGCGCTTTGCAAGACGATCCCGCGCTATCGCGGGAGTGATCTCTCTCATGACGGTCGCCGCGGCGACTGCATCTACATCGGTGGCTGCGACGGGTTCGGTGGCGGCCACCGTAACGGTCACCGAGGACACGGCGATCTCCGGCTCGGTGACGCGTTCGGGCAAGCCGGTGGCCGGAGCCGACGTGCTCGTAGTCGCGTGGCCCGAGTCGAAGGTGCTCGAGGCGCTGCCTGACGACACCGAAGTACCGATGTACACCGTCGCGAACATCAAGACTGATATCGAAGGCAACTACGCGGTTCCGCTCGACGTATCAGCACTTCCTCCGGACCTAGTAAGCGACGGGGGGCAAGTCGACGTCGACGTCATGGTGGCTGACGCGACCTCCCAGATGCAACGGTCCGTGTCGTTGGCCTCGGCTTCCAGCCTGTCGGGGGGCCGCTGGATCGCGGCGATGGACACCGAAGCAGTCACTTCCGGCGATGACGTCGAGGGCGTGTCTATGACCTTCGACCTCGACACGGGAGCGGTGACGGACAGCACCATGCCGTGGACCGAGCAAGTGGACGATCAGGGTGTCGAGCTTACGGAAGCTGCCGCGGCTGAGGCTCTTCGTTCCGAGGTCACGGCCAGGGTGTCGATCGACACGTGGCTTGCTAACCGGGTGTCGGAAGCATCCGTCGTTCCGCTCGACGAGTGCGTCGCCGTTGGGACAGGGACGTACCAGAGCAACCGCAGGGAGAACTTCGTCATCGCGCGAGGTGTAACGAATGCCAAGGTGACTGTCGACCAGAACTCCAACTCGACGCACACGGTCGGGGTCGCGTATAAGACCAGCACTGTATGGAAGGCTGGCGGCACCCAGACCAAGACCTGGTCGAACTCCGCGCAGCAGAGTGGGATCGCTGGCACGAGAATGTACTACGACCACGTGAGGTATCGCTTCTACGACAACCCGTGCGGTGTGGGCTACACGGACTTCTGGCGACCGAACAACGGCCAGGAGCTGCTCGCTGGCTATGTGGTGGTCGATGCGCTGAACTACAACAACTGCAGGGCGCACGGCAATGGGTACTCGTACACGAAGGAAGAGGGCAAGAACACCACCTACTCGACGGGTATGGACCTGGAGCAGGTCAACGTTTCAGCACAGTCGGGTTGGGGTTCTGCGACCCAGTTACGGTGGAGCTGGACGGGGCAGGCGAAGCTCTGCTGGAGCAGCGCCGACGCTGGCCCTGAAGGGTCGGCACGTGTTATTACGAAGCCGTGATGGGACACGACCGAACTTGGCGGTGGGCAGCGCTGCTCGTGGCGCTGTCCGCCGCCGTGTCAGGATGTGCGGCCTTTGGACCGAGCGCGCAGGTGCGGCCAGGGGCTGAGGACGCGTCGAGAGTCCAGACGGGGGTCGTCGATGTAGCGCCCGGGGAGCACAACTCCATCGGCACGATGACGCTGTGCGTCGAAGGCGGCGAGATGGGGGAGATCACGGCAGTCACGACCCCGCCGGAATCCGGCGTCGAGATCGTGGCCTACGCCGTGGCCAACGAGCCCAGCGACATTGGAGGTTTCCGGGAGACGCTCGAAGACCTGGGCGCGGACACGACGATCCACACGGTCGAGCGGGAGTGTCGCAGGGAGGGAGAAACAGGCATCCACGTTGCCACCCTGCTGATCGAGGTGGTCGCCCAGGACGACAGGTCGGCGCGAGCCGACCACTTGACTGTCCACTGGGAAGCCGAGGGGAACAGCGGTGAGTTCGACGTCCAGTGGGCGATCATGCTCTGCGCCGCCGTCGACCAGGAGGAAACGGACTTCTGCCAGCAGGCTCTAGACGACAGGCGCGCTGCCGAATGACGCCGAATTCAGGTTGGTGCTTGTCAATGCTTCCCGCCGATCTCGTCGATGTCGAGGGGGCGGCCGGGCAGCGGCGTGTGCGCCGTGGCCCGCAGCCCGTCCAGGCCCAGGGCCAGCATCCGGGCGTGCGCGGCGTCGGGCAGCGCGCCGGAGGATGACCGCAGGCCGCTGATCACGAGGGTGATCAGCATGACCATGTCGGCGGTGCTGACGTCCGCGCGGAGCGTCCCCGCCTCCTGCCCGTCGCGGACCAGGTCGTCGAGCGTGGACACGAGCTGCTCGCCGGTGGCGACGCCCTGCGGGTCGTGCCGGATGACCACCGGGTCACCCTGCGACAGGATCGTCAGCCGCAGGGTGAACCACAGCTCCGGCAGGGTCTCCAGGACCTTGAGGAACGACTCCCACCCCTGCCCGCCCTCGGCGCGTGCCTTCTGCGCGTGCGCGACCAGGACGGCGAGGCTGTCGCGCGCGACCTCCTGGATCAGCGCCTCGCGGTCGGGAAAACGCCGGTAGAGGGTCCCGACGCCGACGCCGGCCTGGCGGGCGATCTCCTCCATGGGGGCGTCCGGCCCGCGCTCCGCGAACAGCACCTTGGCCGCCGCGACGATCTGGTCGCGGTTGCGGCGCGCGTCGGCCCGAAGCGTCTGCGGCTCGGCCATCGTTTCACGCACCTCTTTGTCGGGGACTTGCTTGTCGGGACTTGCGCCACTATCTCATTCGCGGAACAAGTGGACGGTTTTCTTCCGCATTTGTTATCGTCCAGGCAAGCGGAAGGAATCCTTCCGGATGTGCCGACCAGGGGAGCCTGACCCGTGACCGCAGAACCGCTCGCCGCACTTCCCACCGCCCGGACCTGCCCGTACGCCCCCCGCGAGGAGCACGTGCGGCTCCAGGAGCAGGATCCCGTCAGCAGGGCCACGCTCCCCTCCGGGAGTGACGCGTGGGTGGTGACCCGGCACGCGGACGTCCGCACTGTGCTCTCGGACCCGCGCTTCAGCTCCGACTCGTCCCGCCCGGGGTACCCCCGGCTCGGCGTCCGGGACGAGGCCGGCGACGAGACCGCCGGCGAGGCCGGCGGAGGGATCGAGCAGGTCTTTCCTCGGCTGATGATCTCCCTGGACGCGCCGGAGCACGGGATCGCCCGCCGCGCCGTCCTCAGCGAGTTCACGCACCGGAGGCTGGCCGGCCTCAAGCCCCGCATCCAGGAGATCGTGGACGAGCACATCGACGCGATGCTGGCCGGCCCGCGACCCGTCGACCTGGTGCAGGCGCTTGCCCTGCCGGTCCCGTCGCTGGTGATCTCCGAGCTGCTCGGGGTGCCGTACGCGGATCACGCCTTCTTCCAGGAGCGGTCCTCGCTGATCCTGAAGCGGGGCGCGCGTCCGGAGGAGACCCAGCAGGCCATGCTGGAGCTCGCTGGATATCTCGACTCCCTGCTGCAGGCCAAGGAGCAGGAGCCCACCGACGACCTGCTGGGCCGCCAGATCCTGCGCCAGCGCGAGGCGACCGGCACCGTCGATCGCGCGGACCTCGTCGGGCTGTCGTTCCTCCTGCTGACCGCCGGGCACGAGACCACGGCGAACATGATCACGCTGGGCACCCTCAAGCTGACCGAGGACCCGGCGGCACACGAGGCGATCCGGCAGGACCCGGACAAGACCCCGCCCGCCGTCGAGGAGATGCTGCGCTACTTCACCATCGCCGAGCAGGTGCTCGCCCGGGCCGCCACCGACGACGTCGAGCTCGGCGGCAAGCTCATCAAGGCGGGCGACGGCGTGCTGACCCTCTCCCACGTCGGCAACCGCGACCCGGAGGTGTTCGAGGACCCGGACGTGTTCGACGTCGAGCGCGGCGCCCGCAACCACCTCGCGTTCGGCTACGGCGCCCACCAGTGCCTCGGCCAGAACCTGGCCCGGCTGGAGCTCCAGGTCGTCTTCGACACGCTGCTGCGCCGTATCCCCGGCATCCGCCCGGCGGTGCCGGTCGAGGAGCTGCCGTTCAAGGAGGACTCGCTCGTCTACGGCATCCACGAGTTCCCGGTCACCTGGTAGGCGGCCTGTTCGACCGGTCCTGCCCGACGGCGAACAGTCCCGGCCGGCGGCCGGCCCCGCGTATTCACCTCGACCACCGTCGGCGCGGCACCTAGGTTGGCGCCATGTCCGGAGCTGAGATCGCGCACGCGTACTGGGACGACGTCGTCCGCCCGATCCTGGACCGCAAGCTGCCCGACCTGCCGCGCGCGGCAGGTCGGCTCGGCACCGGATCGGACGTGCTGGGCCTCGACGACGACACCTCACGCGACCACGACTGGGGGCTGCGACTGACGCTGCTCGTCCCGGCCGACCACGTGGACGAGGTCGACCAGCTCCTCGCCACGGCGCTCCCGGCGTCGTACCAGGGCTGGCCCACGGCGTTCGCCTTCTCGCAAGACCCGACCGTCCGGCACCGCGTCGAGGTCGCGGCGCCCGCCGACTTCGTGCGGTCGCGCACGGGGCTCGACGTCGGCGACACCATGACCGTGACCGACTGGCTCTCGCTGACCGGTCAGGCTGCCCTGGAGGTCACCGCCGGGCCCGTGTTCGAGGACACCTCCGGCGAGATCACCGCGCTGCGCGAACACCTCGCCTGGTATCCGCACGACGTCTGGCTGCACGTGCTGGCGGCCGACTGGACGCGCGTCGGGCAGGAGCTGCCGTTCGTGGGCCGCACCGGGCAGCTCGGCGACGACCTCGGCTCCCGGATGATCGCCGCCCGCCTGGCGACGGCCCTGGTCCGGCTGGGCTTCCTGCTGGAGCGGCGCTGGCCGGCGTACCCCAAGTGGGCCGGCACGCTGTTCGGGCGGCTGCCCGTGGCGCCGTCGGCCGGCCCGCACCTGGCCGCCGCGCTCGCGGCGGCGACCTGGCAGGAGCGCGACGCCGCCCTGCGCGCGGCGTGCGAGGCGCTGCACGACCGGCAGCGGGCCGTCGGGCTGCCCGTCCTGGACGGGCCGGCGTGCGAGGGCTTCTGGGACCGCCCGTTCACGGGCCTGCGCGACGGCGTGACCGGCACGCTGCGCGCGGCGATCACCGACCCGGAGGTGCTGGCGCTGCCGCACCGCGGGGGCGTCGAGCAGTGGGTGGACGACGTCGGCACGCTCACCGACCCGGGTGCGCGAGCCCGGCTCGCGCGGGCGTCCGGCGCCTGACTGCCCAGGCGCCGGACACCGGCGGCTCAGCTATGTGATCGGGAAATCAAAATAGGTGTCCGGGTACGGCTCGTCCTTCAGCGTGTAGTGCCACCACTCACGGTCGTACGAGCTGAAGCCGCTGGCCTCCATGATGTTGCAGAGGTGCTGACGGTTCTCCGCCTCGACCGGTGTGATGCCCTGCGCTCCGTGGTGCGAGACCACGTCCATCAGGTCGTGGTCACCCCCCATGGGGACGTGTTCGTCGGTGCCGAGCTGAAAGAGGCTCAGGTCGACGGTGCTGCCACGGCTGTGGCCCGACTTGACGGCCACATAGCCTTGTCCGAACATCTCGGCTCGCGCAATGTTCGGATAGTGCCGCTGCTTCTTCAGGCCGTCCTCCGGCTGCTCCGCCCAGCGCATAAAGGCATTTACAGCGCGTTGCGGGCGGTAACCGTCCCAGAGCAGCAGGCCGAAACCGAGAGGTGCGGCTTCTTTTTGCGCTTTTTCCAGAGCGGCGCACAAGGCCCTCGTGCCGATAATACGGTTCGCCACATAGCCGTCCACCGGCTTGCCGGTGAAGTTGTCCCAGGTGGCGTACTTGGCGTCCCAGCGTATTCCCGGCACGAACTCGTCTACCGGGACAAAATCATCCTGCATAAACGTCTTCCGCCAGCGCCAGCGACAGCACCCGGTCGAGCACCTCGGTCATCGGCAGCCCAGCGGCCGCCATCATCCTCGGGTAGCGGCTGTACGAGGTCATACCGGGGAAGGTGTTCACCTCGTTGAGCATGACGCTGCCGTCTTCCTTGAGGAACATGTCCACGCGCGCGATCCCGCCGCAGCCCAGGGCGCGATAGATGGCCTTCGCCGTCTCCTGGGCGAGCGTGCGTGCCTCGGCGGAGATGTCGGCGGGGACGACCACGGTGGCGTTGTCGGAGCCGCTCTCGGGCTCCTTCTCCTGGTGGATCCGGAAGAAGCCGTGGGTCAGGCCGATCTGGTCCACCTCGCCCGCGAACAGGTCCGGGTCGTTCCCCAGGATCGCGCAGCCGACCTCGCTGCCGACGATGGCCTGCTCGATCAGCACCTTCGAGTCGTACTGGCGGGCGACCTCGACCGCGCTCTGCAGCTCGTCCGCTCCGCGCACCTTGCTGACGCCGAAGGACGAACCGGAACGGGCCGGCTTCACGAAGATGGGATACGTGAACTGGTCCGGATCGATGGTCTCGTGCGACGCGAAGGTCCAGAAGTCCGGCGTCGCGATGCCCGCGCTTCGCGCGACGGTGAAGGCGAGGGACTTGTCCATGCACAGAGCAGAGCTCTGGATGTCGCAACCGACGTAGGGGATGCCGGAGAGCTCCAGCAGTCCCTGCATCGCGCCGTCCTCACCCTGCTTGCCGTGCAGCACGGGGAGCACGACGTCCAGGCTGATCGTCTCGTACTTGCCCTCGTCCAGGACGAGCAGCCCGTGGACGCTCCGGTCCGGGGACAGGACGGCCGGACGGAGCTCGCCGTTCTCCCAGTCTGCCGTAGGGCCGTCGACGAGCGACCACGCACCGTCCTTCGTGATCCCGATCCAGAACGGCTCGTACTTCTCTGTGTCAAGGCTCTTCGCGACTTCCTGCGCAGACTTGACGGAGATGGGATTTTCCTCGGAGCGGCCTCCGAACAGAATTCCGACCTTCAACCTATCCATGCTGCTACTCGCTTTCGAAGTTCAGGCAGTTGACAAGAGAGTTCTCGATGGTGTCGCTCAGTGCGTGGTCCGTGAAAAACGCGGTGTGCGGGCTGATGAGCACGTTCGGCATCTGCTGCAGCTTCAGCAACGACTTGTTCTCGATGGGGTTGTTCCTGCGGTCGGCGTAGAAGATGCCGTCCTCTCCTTCGAGGACGTCCAGCGCTGCGCCGCCCAGACTGTCGCTCTCCAGCGCCAGGATGAGTGCCTCGGTATCGATCAGTGAGCCGCGACCGGTATTGATGATGAACGCGCCGTGCTTCATCTGCTGGATACGCCGGCTGTCCAGGAGGTGGTACGTGTCCGCGTTGAGCGGTGCGTGGAGCGTGACGATGTCGCTCTGCTGCTGCAGCTGATCCAGGGCGACGTACTCGGCAGCGGCAGAGGTGCTGGAGCGACTGTCATGGGCCAGTATCCGGCTGCCGAAACCCTGCAGCCTGTCGATGACTGCCGCGCCGATGCGCCCTGTTCCGACGACCCCGACCGTCAGGTCGCGCAGTTCCTTGCCGCGTACGGCGTTCAGCCTGTAGTCATGGGTGTCTGTGCGGCGGATGGTGGACTTTGCGTGGCGCACCACCATCAGCATCAGCATCAGCGTGTAATCAGCCACGCTGTCGGGCGAATAGGCAACATTCCCGACCTGAATGCCAAGGCTCGCTGCGTACTCCACATCGAGATGGTTGTATCCGATGCTCCGCGTGGAGATGTACCGCACACCGTTCTGGCTGAGCGCAAGCAGGGTGGAATTCGTGATCTGGGTCTTGTGGCCGACGCTGATGCATCGACTTCCGGATGCCAGCTCGGCAGTAGCCTCAGATACCGCTTCCTTGGTGATGTTTGGTATCACGCCGAAGCGAGGCGCCATCTCTTGGAACAAGACGGCCTCATCCTGCTCGCATCCATAGATCGTAATATGCATTAAGCTGTAGTTCTCATTTTCGGGACGGCTGGAGAGACCGGGGACGGTAGCGACCGGGTGCGGCGGGCCGCTGTTCGTGCCGGTTCGCTGTGTGGCATGCGCCCTCGTGGAGGCGGCACGGCGTTGCGCGAACGTATCAGGTTTTCGATATCCGGCGCCACGAGCCGTAGGGATGCGCTCAGCCCGCCGAGGCGTCGGGGCGGAGCTCCGGGCAGGTGCCGCCGGGCTCCGTGAGCAGCTCGAAGTGCCAGATCTCGTTCGCGTACACCTGGCACAGCCCGTAGTCGGTCCCGTGCTCGATGAGCCAGTAGTCGGCCTCGGTCGGTCCGACGTCGACGGCGCTCCCGCCGACGTGTGCCGAGAGCTCGGGTGTGCTGACATGCTGCCGGGCCGCCTCGAGGCCGCCGTACTCCTGGACCGCGGCGTCGAGCAGCACCTGCTGAAAGGCGGGGCTGCGCCAGCCGCTCGTGATCCAGAAGTCGATGCCCTCGGCCGCCGCGTCGTCGGCAGCCTGCCGGACGGCGGCGGCGAGGTCCGGGTCGAGCCCGGTGATCGCCGGGATGTCGTCGTCGAGCATCGCCGCGCCGCCGGGTACGTCGCCCCCGTCCACGCCGGTCGCTGCGGCGGAGCCGGTAGTCCTTGCCGAGGTCGCGCCGGGGTCCAGGACGTCGTCGACGACCTGGACCACCGGGGAGCCGCGGTCCAGCAGAGGGTAGATGCCGAAGGCTGTGACCAGTGCGATGCCGAGGATCGCGAGGCCGGCCACCACGGGTCGTCGGCTCCTCCGACGGCGACCGTTGGGCCAGGCGCTGGGGCCGACGTGGGCGGGGGGACGAGTGAGTTCCTGTCGAGTCATGCCCCCAGCCCACCGGGAGCGACGTTGTCAGACCGTCTCGCTTTTTCCATACGCTCCCGATAGCTGCTGGGCGGGTGCTAGCCCTGCAGCTGCGGGTACAGGGCCGACAGCGGGGCCGAGAGCGCCTGCTTCACGTTGCGGCTCGTCTCGTCGGCGAGCACCTCGTGCTCGCCCGCCTCGAGGCCGTCGTAGATCGCCGCCACGATGTCGCGCGGGTCCTCCTTGGGCACGTCGAGGTCCGCGATGAGGGGTGTGTCCGTGTACCCGAGGTGCGCGCCGAGCAAGTGCGTCTTCTGGTCCAGCAGCTCCACCCGCAGCACGTTGCTGAGCGACCAGAAGGCCGCCTTGGTCGCCGAGTAGGGGCCGGTGCCGAGCCAGCTCAGCGCCGAGTGCACGTTGATGATGCCGCCGCCGTCGTTCCGGGCCAGCACCGGGGCGAAGGCCTGGACCATTCCGAGCTGTGCGAACACATTGGTCTCGAACACCGCGCGGACCGCCTCCAGCGGCGTGCTCAGCGTCGGGAGCCGGGAGTCGTTGATCCCGGCGTTGTTGATCAGCACCGTGGTGTCGGCGGCCTGCTCGGCCGCGGCGGCGACCGACTCGGGGGAGTTGATGTCCAGGGGGAGCGGCACAACCCGCGGGTCCGTCCACTCCCGCGACGTGCGGGCGCTGGCATAGACCTTTGCGGCGCCCCGCAGGAGGGCCTCGGCGACAAACGCGCGGCCCAGGCCGCCGTTCGCGCCGGTGACCAGGACCACGGCGTTCTTGAGGGTAGTCATCGGTAGGAGCTCGCTCTCGTGGGTGCTTCGCGGGGGCCGCGCGCCGTCGGGCAGGCGGCCTGAATTGGAAATGCCAACTTAGCAACCCTGACTACGGAAACACAACCCAGCCCGGCTAGGATGTGCACATGAGCGCAACACCCCGTGAGGTCAACGCCCGCTGCTCTGTCGCCCGGAGCCTGGAGGTGCTGGGGGAGAAGTGGGCGCTCCTGGTCGTCCGCGAAGCGTTCTTCGGCGTCACCCGGTTCGCCGACTTCCGCGCGCGGCTCGGCATCGCCCCCGACGTGCTCACGGCCCGGCTGGAAACCCTGGTCGAGGCCGGGGTGCTGGAGCGCCGGGCGTACCGCGACCAGGGCCAGCGGCAGCGCGACGAGTACGTGCTGACCGAGGCGGGAGCGGAGCTCAAGACCGTCCTCGCGGCGTTCGTCGCCTGGGGGGACGAGCACCGCCCGTCCGGGTTCGGACCGTCGATCGTCTACGTCGAGCAGGCCACGGAACGCCCGGTACGCCTGGCCTTCCTGACGGAAGACGGCCAGGAGCTCGCGCCGGACGCCGTCACGGTGGTACCCGGGCCGGGTGCGGTCGGCATCTCGGCCTGACCGGCCCGGCGGAGTGCGCCCTGACCGGCCCGGCGGAGTGCGCTCAGGCCGGGCCGGGGTGCGACCGGGCCGGGAGACCAGTGAGGTGGTACCGCCGTCGGGCGGAACCACCTCACTGGAGATGAGCGGGCACTACACGGGCAGGGTCAGTACGCCCGGAAGGTCTCGACAGTCCTGGCGGCGTAGTCGTACATCCACCACCGGTCCTGGTCGATCGTGCTGATATCGGCGTCGAGCTCCAGGTCCCGAACGGCCCACGTGCCGGACCCGCCGGCGTAGGCGTAGTCGTACCGGTTGACGTACACCCGCGTCGAGAACGTGGCGTTCTTGTCCGGGTCGCTGCCCGTGCGGATACGACGCACGTCGACACGGGTGTAGAGCGGGGTGCCGTCGTGGCTACCCAGGCTGAACGACACCGCGCCCCCTACCAGCAGCTTGTGGTTGCAGCGCACCTTGCCCTTGACCGTGACGTAGCCCGGCAGGTTCTTGGCGGCGATCGCGTACACGTCGACGCGGCAGCGCGCCTCGACGTAGCGGTCCTGCGTCGGCACGTAGTACGTGTCGCGCACGACAAGGTCGTCCTCCCAGGCAGCGGCGCTCGCGGGTGCCGCGAGGCCGACCGAGAGTGCGGTGCCGAGAGCGAGAGCGCCGGCCAGCAGAGCTGCGGCGCGCCGCCCGGTCCGGGTGGTCATTACCTTGTGGTTCTCTTTCATAGAGACTCCAGATGCTGAGGTGAGCCCGAGTCCGGGCTACACCTTGGAGTCTCCGGCATCCGGGAGTATCCGATGAGCCGAGACGAGCAAAACGCGCGGAGTTCACCCAAACCATCACCCGCCCCGTTGGACCGGGAAAGGTCCGCCACGATCAAGCGCTTGTGCATGCTTCTGGCCGCAAAGCCATGCACAACCGCTTGATCGTGGCGGACCTATCCGCCTACCTCGTCATCAGGCGGTATTGGGCCGCTACCTCCCTTGGGGTCGCCGCCTTGTCCAGGAGCTGGATCGTGTCCATGCTGCAGTTGCAGGGGTTCCGCTCCTGCGTGTCCTGCGGGAAGCTGCCGCCGATCTTGATCCCGCGCGGCGTCGTGTCCGACGAGCCCGAGCCGTCCACCTGCCACGGGTCGCCGGCGACCGTGTAGAAGCCCGGCACCCGCTCACCGTTCCGGTACAGGGCCATGCGACCGGTCGCGTAGTCGAACGTCGCGGCCAGGTGCACCCACTCGTCCTGCGGCAGCAGGGTGCGCCAGTCCTCGTGCGCGGCGAAGGTCTGCGACGCACCGCCGTCGATCCGTCGGCCGAGGGCGACCAGCCGCAGCTCGCCGTCCACCTCGATGATCTCCAGCAGCGCTCGGACGCCGTGCCCGTCGGAGTCGCCGCTGAGCACACCCGCCAGGCCCACGGCGTTGTAGAGGTCGTCCGGGTCGGCGGTGGTGGAGTTCGGGCTCGGGTTCTGGCCGGTCATCTTGACCCAGCCCATCACCGTGATCCCGTCCACGCCGGCCAGCCTGGACAGGGTGGGCACCCCGGCCGCGTTGAACACCCCTGCCTTCCAGTCGTCGTTGCCGGCCTCCAGGGGGTTCACCTGCCCGAGCTGGATGGAGTTGTTGCTGCCCGGGTAGGCGCCGTCGGCGACCCGCATGTCCTCCCCGCCGTTGATCAGGTTCAGGTAGGTGCGCGACGCGCCGCGGTCGATCTCGACGGACCCGTTCTGCTGGAACGGGTGCTCGAAGTCGTAGAAGCTCACCGAGCTGCCCTGCAGCGAGCGGGTGACGTCCTGCGGCACCGGAGCCTTGATCGTGTCTACGACCTTCCAGATCTTCCCGTTCGCCTTGGCGATCAGGTAGAGGTCGCCCGCGCTGTCGCGGCCCATCCGCAGGTCGGCCCGCTCGTCACCGGTGAAGTCGGGCATCCGCTTGCGGGTGCCGTCGGTGTCGTACAGCGCGAGCTCGTACATCTGGGCCTCGGCGCGGCCGCGCCGCATCTGCGACTCCTCGGCGTAGAAGACGCGCCCCTCGACCAGGTCGGTGAACAGGTACTTGCCCTTCAGAGCACGCAGGTCGCGGTCGTCGCCGCGGTAGACGAACCCGCCGCTGATGGCGTAGCCGCTGTCCGCGGTGCAGGACCAGCCGGGCGGCGGGTCGTGGTCGTAGGCGACGACGGGATACGTGAAGCCCAGCTCGGCGTCGTTCTCCGGGAGCGGGTAGAGGTTGCACCGGTCGGTCGAGTCGAAGACGTACTTGCCCTCCCGGACGCCCCAGCCGAAGTTGTCCCCGGCCTGCACGTCGTAGACCGCCTCGATCGCGTGCTCGCCGATGTGGCCCAGGAGCATGCGGGCGTCGTCGTGCCGGCTTTCCTGGTCCCAGCTGAACCGGTGCGGGTCACGCATGCCGATGGCGTAGATCTCGCCCAGCGTGCCCGGCGTGTCCACGAACGGGTTCGACGGCGGAATCCCGTACGTGCCGCCCGGCCCGTTGGTGCCCGCCGGGTCGATGCGCAGGATCTTGCCCGCCGGCGTCGCCCGGTCCTGCGGCACACCCGTGCCGACGCCGATGCCGCCGTCGCCTACCGCGAGGTAGAGCAGGCCGTAGTCCTCGTCGCCCGGCCGCGCCGTCGGGTTGAAGTCGATCTGCTGGATCGCGTGCACCTGGCCGGCGAAGCCCAGGCGCAGCACCTCCCGGCTCGTCCCGGTGAAGACGTCGGCGGACGGGTCGTCCGCCACCCACTCGGTCACCACGGAGTGCAGGAAGGTCGGGTTCTGCGGTGGGTAGGTGGTGGGGTCCGACGGCGGCCCTGCGTTGCCGGGGCGCTCGGAGTGCACCGTGTAGAAGGTGCCGTTGTCCTCGAAGTCCGGGTGGAACGCCGCGAACCCGAACCCGCTGCCCATACCGCGTCCCGAGAAGAACTCGGGGGCGAACCGGGCGGCTACGTCCAGGTAGACCTGTGGTTCGCCGCCGTCCTGAACGAAGTACAGCGGGCCGTTCAGGTCCGGCACGTAGGTGCGGCCCGAACCGTCGGGCAGCTCGCCGAGGGCGTTGATGCGGGCGTGCCGCATCAGCCGGCGGTCGATGGGCGCCGGGATGGGCTCCGTCTTCGGGAACTGGGCGTATTCCTGGAGCACGAGGCCCAGCGTGGACTGGATCTCCTCGGGCGCGGGGTCGGTGATCGGGCCGGTCTCGGCCGTCGCGGCCGGTGTCGCCGTCGCTAGCGTCGCCGTGGTCAGCCCGGCCAGCGCGGTGGCGGTGATCGCCACCGCGGCGACCGCCGACCGCCATCGTCTTCTGGTGCTCATGGTGCCTCCTGGGGATGTCGTCGTCATAGCGGAGTGCATGGCGGAGTGCATGGCTTGCGGAGCGGTTCGCGGGAGTGCGTCACCGGCAGAAGGGCTGCGCCCCGGCCGCGCTGAGGATGCCGCCAACCACGTGCGTCTCGAACGACCCGGCGCCCTCCAGCGTCGAGTCCTCGGTCCAGGCCGCCGGGTCGTGGCCGAGCGAGGTGATCCACGCGCGACCGCCGTCGTAGTACTGGCACCACGAGACCGGGTGGTCTCCCTCGTGCCCGGGATGGCCGTTGAACCCCGGCGCGTCGCCGATGGTGTCGGTGTTCACCTCGGCCAGGAACCGCACGCCCGTGGGGAAGGGCTCGAGGTTGTACCACTCGTCGCGGAAGTCCCACCGGCGCGGCAGGTCGCGTGTCGAGGCGTCGCGGCGGCTGATCGTCACCACCTCGCCGTCCCGGTGCGGGCCGTGGTCGTAGAAGTTGGCGCCGCCGAGCAGCCCCTGGAACCACGGCCAGTGGTACATCGCGCCCAGCGTGTTGTGGATCGCCACGAAGCCGCCGCCCGACCGGACGTACTGCAGCAGGGCGGTCTGGGACGCGTCGTCGAGCATGGTGCGCGAGTTGCTGAGGAACACCACGGCGTCGTACGGCGCGAGCTTGGCCGGGGCGTCGAGCTGGCGCACGTCCTCGGTCCAGTCCACCTCGAACCCGTACTCCTGCCCCCACCGGATCACGGCGTTCTGCGCGACGTGCGCCGAGGTGAGCGGCGGGTTCATCCCGGCGGGCAGCAGCGGCCCGAGGTGGGCGTGCCGGGAGACGCCGGTGGCGGTGAAGACGAGCACGCGCACCCGGCCGTCGTCGGTCCGGGGCAGGTCCCAGTCGTTGTAGCAGTCCGAGTCCGTGCCGCGGCAGACGCCGTAGTCGGCGACCTTGTCCTGGTACGTGTTCTGCGACGATCCGCCCTGGCCGGCTGCGGTGGCTTGGTCAGCGGACGACGGCGCGCCGCGCGTGGCCGGCGCGAGGTGCAGGCCGGCCAAGAGGGCGGCGAGGATCGCGAGGCCGAGCACGACCTGCCCCGCACCACCGATCGACTTTCCGAGCGTGTTCCTGAACGACATGACGGTTCTCCTTTGAACGGTCACCGGAGACAAGCTGTTGGTTGCCCACAACAGAGGGGGTTTACCGGGCCTCCTTTGGGCGGCCGCCCAGGTAGAGCTGGGCCAGGCGGGGATCCGCTAGGAGGTCCGGGGCTGGGCCCGTGATGTGGACGCGGCCCAGGTCTAGTACGCAGCCGATGTCTGCCGACTCCAGCGCTCGCCGCGCGTTCTGCTCCACGAGCAGCACCGCGGTGCCGGCGTCGCGCATGCGCTGCACCTGCTCGAACACGATGGCCGTCGCCTTGGGGTCGAGCCCCATGGAGGGCTCGTCCAGGAGCACCACCTTGGGCCGCACCATCAGCGAGCGGGCGAACTCGACCTGCTTCTGCTGCCCGCCCGACAGCGCGCCGGCCAGCGCCGACCAGCGCTCGCCGACCAGCGGGAACAGGCTGGTGACGAACTCGGTGCGCTCGGCGACCAGCGCCTTGTCGTGCACGGTGTAGGCGCCGAGCAGCACGTTCTCGGCGACCGTCATCTCGGGGAACACGCTGTGCCCCTGCGGCACGTGGGACAGCCCGGCGGCCAGGAGCTGCTGCGGCGTGCGCCCGGTCAGGTCCACGCCGTCGACCACCACCTGCCCGGCGCGCGGCTTGAGCAGACCGCTGGCCACCTTGAGCACCGTCGACTTGCCGGCGCCGTTCGGCCCCACGAGGCAGACCACGCTGGACGGCGCGACCGACACGGACAGCCCGCGCAGCACGAGGGCGGCGCGGCCGTAGCCGGCCTCGATGTCGGTCAGCCGGAGAAGGGGTTCAGACGCCAAGGTAAGCCTCCAGGACCAGAGGGTCGTCCTGCACGACGGCGGGAGTGCCCGCCGCTATCGGCCGGCCCCGGTCGAACACGACCACGTGGTCGCTCAGGCCCATCACGAGCTCCATGTTGTGCTCCACGATGATGAAGGTGCGGCCCTCGGCGTTGAGCTCGCGCACCAGGTCGGCGATGCGGTCCACGAGCGCGGGGTTCACGCCGCCGGCGGGCTCGTCGAGCATGATCGTGTGCGGGTCGCCCATGAGCACCCCCGCGAGCTCCAGCAGCTTCTGCTGGCCGTAGGAGATGTCGCGCGCCTCGGCGTGCTCCAGGTGGTCGATGCCGACGCGGGCCAGCAGCTCGCGGGCGCGGGCGACGTCGGCGGGGTTGCGCATACCCCGCAGGCGCTCAAGCAGGCCGTGGGGCTGCACCGCGACCAGCACGTTGTCCAGCACGGTGAGCCGGGGAAAGATGCGGCAGAGCTGGAAGCTGCGGCCGATCCCGGACCGGGCGATCCGGTGCGGCGCGAGTCCGGTCACGTCGCGGCCGGCGTAGGTCACGGTGCCGGCGTCGGGCTTGATCATGCCGGTGACGCAGTTGAAGAACGTCGTCTTGCCGGAGCCGTTGGGGCCGATGAGGGCGTTGATCTTGCCCTCGTGGAAGGTGACGGAGGCGCCGTCGATGGCGCGGACGCCGCCGAACGACTTGGTCAGGTCCGTCGTCGTGACGGAACCGGTCGGATCGGTCATGGTGTCGCCTCCTCGCGCTGCTTGGCCAGGTCCTCGGCGCTCACCTCGCGGATCGACGCCGCGTGACGGCGCCGGTTCACGAGCGAGGTCAGCGCCGGGATCACGCCGTCGGGCATGAACAGGACGACCAGGCCGAGCAGGATGCCGGTGGCGACCAGGTGGAACTGTGTGTCGCCGTACTGCGACTTGAACACCTCGACCGCGTAGCCGACGACGACGGCGCCCAGCAGCGGGCCGAAGAGGCTACGCACACCGCCGAGCAGCGACATGAGCACCATGTAGGTGCCGACCAGGATCGAGAACTGGAAGATCGGGTCGAGGTAGCCGAACCACAGCGCGTACAGGCCGCCGCCGAGCGCGGTGAAGAACGCGCTCACCACGAGCGCCGTCAGCTTGTAGGCAAAGGTGGGCACGCCGAGCGCCTGGGCCTTGTCCTCGTCCTCCCGGATGGCCTTGAGGCCCGCGCCGAGCCGGGACCGCTCGATCGCCCACCAGGTGAGCAGGGCCAGCGCGAGGAGCGCGGCGTGCAGGTAGAAGAACCGCTCGTGCTGCTCGGGCCGCAGCACCTCGGGGCCGAACGGTCGCGGCACGCGCAGCCCGCCCGAGCCGCCGGTGAACGTGGCCCAGCTCTGGAAGCTGAGCTGCAGGATGAGCACCAGGGCGATGGAGACGATGACGAACGACGCCCCGCGCACCCGCAGCGACGCGATGCCCACGGGGATCGCGATGAGCGCGACGATCAGGCCGCCCGCCACGAGCGCGAGCCACGGGTCGAGCCCGGTGCGGAGGATGAGCAGCGCCGTCGCGTACCCGCCGAGACCCGAGTAGGCGGCGTGGCCCAGCGAGATGTACCCGGTGAACCCGCCCACCAGGTTCCAGGAGGTCGCGAGCACGGCGTAGCTCAGGATCACCACGCCGACGGACAGGATGAACGGGTCGGGGGCCAGCGAGGGGAACAGCAGCACCACCGCGACGAGGGCGAGCAGGGCCGCGATCCGGGTCACGCGCGCCGTCGTCGGGCGCACTGCTGGGGTGGCGCTAGAAGCGTTGGGCAAGGCGACCTCCGAAGAATCCCTGCGGGCGGATCATGAGGGTCACGAACAGGGCGAGATAGAAGACGGTCTGCGCCCAGGTGGTGCCGAGCGGCACCTGCAGCAGGCTCGCGGCCACACCCAGCAGGAGGGCCGCGATCGCGGCCCCGGGAATGCTGCCCAGCCCGCCGACGACGATGATCGCCATCAGCGGACCGATCCAGTGCCAGTGCAGCGACGGATAGATCGTGTAGTCGAGCGCGAGCGCCGTGCCGCCGATCGCGGCGGTGGCCAGGCCCAGCCCGAAGCCGAGCCCGGCCACGCGGTCGGTGTCGATGCCGACCAGGCGTGCCGCCTCGGGGTGCTGGGTGGTGGCGCGCAGCGCCCGGCCGAACGAGGTCTTGCGCAGGATCAGGTACAGCGCCCCCAGCGAGATCGCCGCGAGGGCGAACGCGATCAGCTTGACGACGGCGATGCTGACTCCGCCCAGCTCGATGCTGGCGCTGGAGTAGTCGAGCTGGACCCGGCGCTGAGTGCCGGACCAGACGAACCCGAGCAGGCCCTCGATGGTCAGGGCGACGGCGAACGTCAGCAGCACCGACATCGTCGTGAGGCTGATCGGCCGCAGCCGGGAGACCAGGAACCGCTGCATGCCGTACCCGACCACAAAGAACAGCGGCACGGTGATGACCAGCGACAGCAGCGGGTCCAGGCCGGAGGTCTCGTGGAAGTACCAGGCAAGATAGGCGGCGAGGATCAGGAACGCGGAGTGCGCGATCATGACCACCCGCATCACGCCGAAGTACAGCGTCAGGCCCGCGGCCAGGAGGGCGTAGAGCCCGCCGAGCAAGATCCCCAGCACCAGGCTCTGCGCGAACAGGTCGCCGGTCATGCGATCACCATTCGGGCTTCGGGTGGATGAGCTCGGCTTCCGCGACGTCCTCCGGCAGCACGATCTTGATCTCGCCGTCGACGTACTGCTGGATGAGGTGGGCGCTCTGCGGCCGGCCCTCCGCGTCCCAGCTGAGTGCGCCGACCACCGTCTCCACCTCGTTGCTGTGCAGCCAGTCGATGAGCTGGGTCTGGCACTCCGGCGACGGGTCGGCGCAGCCGACGGCCTCCACCGCTGCCGCGACCACCTGGCCCGTGGTCCAGGCGTTTGCCTCGTCCTCGGCCGGGGGCGTGCCGTGCTCGGCCTCGTAGGCCTCCACGAACTCCTGGTTCGACGGGTAGGGCGCCGTCGGGGTGTAACCGGTGGGGGCGAGGATGCCCTCGGTCTTCTCGCCGATCGCGGCGGGGAACTCGGCGTTTGTCGGCGCCCCGGAGATCGCGGCCATCTCGGGCTGGTAGCCCTGCTGCTGCAGCGCGACGACGAGGTTCACCCCGTCCTGGTACTGCGACCCGACGATGAGCAGGTCCGCTTCTGAGTCCGCGATCTCGGCGGCGATGCCGCTGAAGTCCGTGGTGTTGGGCGGGTAGACCTCGTCGACCACCACCTCGATGCCCTCCGCCGCCAGCGCGTCGCGCAGGCCGTACGCGGTGCCCTGGGCGAACGGGTCGTCCATGGAGGCCACGGCGATCGTCTCGGGCCGCTCGCCGGTGGGCAGGGCGAGGATGTACTCGGCGAGGTGGGCGTAGTGGTCGTCGGCGATGGCCGGCGCGGCGTAGAACAGGTTGGTG
The DNA here is from genome assembly GCF_041081105.1 of Promicromonospora sp. Populi. NCBI lineage: Bacteria > Bacillati > Actinomycetota > Actinomycetes > Micrococcales > Promicromonosporaceae > Promicromonospora > Promicromonospora sp. Populi. The sequence continues at coordinate 637,306 of NZ_CP163528.1, forward strand.
AACCCCTGCTCGAACACCTCGGCGGCGGCGCCCGCGGGCTCCACGAACAGGAACCCGTAGTCCTGCGCCACCTGGGCCGCCGGCACCACGAGCCGGGTCGAGAACGGCCCGAAGACGAGGTCGACGCCGTCCTGGTTGATGAGCCGCTCGTAGTCGGAGGCGACGCGGTCCGCGTTGGACTGGTCGTCGACGATGACCAGCTCCACCTGCCGGCCCAGCAGGCCGCCGTTCTCGTTCACGTGCGCGGCCCACGCCTCGTAGCCGCGCTGCACACCCTTGCCCGGCTCGGCGAAGTCACCGGTCAGGGGCAGCGAGACACCGACGACGATCGGGTCGTCCGGGCCGGCTGTCTCGCCGCTCTGATCGGGGCTCGCCAGGCACGCCGACAGGGTCAGCGCAGTGGTCGCGCCAATAACCGCTACCGTCAGTCCTCTGGTTGCTCTCATGACTCCACTCCTTTGTGGCAAGCGCTTCCCGTAACCGCTTACGGCACTCTAGGAACATGGGGCACCTGGTGACAAGGGCCTGGGGATTATCTGTGGGGAGGAGATCTCATGCGGAAGCACACCGCGGGGTTGCGCCTGATCGACGTCGCCGAGCGGGCCGGCGTGTCCATCGCCACCGCGTCGCGCGCACTCTCCGGCGCGACCGGAGTGTCCGAGGCGCTGGCGGAGCGAGTGCGGGCGGTCGCCGCCGACCTCGGCTACGTGGCCAACGTGCACGCGCGGTCGCTCGCCAGCGGCGCCAGCCCGGGGATCGGGCTCGTGGTGCACGAGATCGGCGACCCGTACTTCGCCGAGATCGCCAGCGGCGTGCTGGAGGTCGCCGGCGGAGCCGGGCGCATGGTCCAGATCTGCCACACCGGCCGCGACCCGTACGCCGAGGTGGCGCAGCTACGGGCGCTCGCGGCCGCCGGGGTCGGGATCATCGTCGTGGCCGGGTCCGGTCATCTCGACCGGGGCGTCCAGGCGCAGATGAAGGCGCAGGTGCAGAGCTTCGAGGCCGCGGGCGGACGGGTCGCCGTGATCGGCCGGCACCCTCAGCTTGGCGTCGACGCGGTGGTGCCCGAGAACGTCGAGGGTGGGCAGGCGATCGCCGAGCACCTGCTGGAGCTGGGTCACCGGCGTATCGGCGTGGCGTCGGGCTCGCGCCAGCTCGCGACCATGGCCGACCGGCTCTCCGGTGTGGAGCAGGCGCTGGGCGAGTACGGCCTGGTGCTCGATGACCTGCCGGTGGTCGAGGCGGAGTTCACGCTGGAGGGCGGCAAGGAGGCCGCCCGGCGCATCCTCGACCAGCACCCGGACGTCACGGCGATCCTCGCCCTGAACGACGACATGGCCGTGGGCGTGCTGTCGGTGCTGGGGGAGCGGGGGATTGCTGTGCCGGGCGAGGTGTCCGTCACGGGGTTCGACGACGTCACGGTGGCCGGGCACCTGTCGCCCGCCCTGACGACCGTGCACCTGCCGATGAAGGAGATGGGGCGCCAGGCGCTGGAGCTAGCGCTGCTGCCGCGGGCTACGCGGCCGCGCCGCCGGACGGCGGAGCAGCGACTGATGGTGCGCGCGTCGACTGCCGGGGTGCGGGGCTGACGTTCTGGGCATGATCGGGACGTAGCGCTTCGGGGCGGGACCCGCGGGGAGACACTACGAATTCGAAGTGTGTTACTGGTTGTAGACAACGTCTACGCACAGCAACACACCTCGAATTCGTAGTGTTACCCCGAGTCGTTCAGACCGGGAGCAGCGCCGGCCCGCCCGATCCGTGGCAGGCTGTGCGCCATGTTGAGAACGACTCCCGTTAGCCCTCTCCGCGACGGAGGGTGCTGACGTGGCCGACCTGCTCATGATCGAGAGCTGGCTCCAGTCCACCGGCCTGATGCTTCCGCCCCTGCTGCGCGACGCCGGCCACCGGTACGTCCTGGTCACCCGCGACCCCGACCTGTACCGCCTGCCCGACGGCGCGCCTCACCCCGTCCTGGCGCTCGCCGACGAGGTGATCATCGCGGAGACGAATCACGACGCCGCGCTCGTCGCCGCCGCACGTGAGGTCGCGGCCCGACGTCGGATCGACGGCGTGCTGACCACCTGCGACTACTACCTGCCGGCGGTCGCGCTGGTTGCCGAGCACCTCGGCCTGCCCGGGGCGCCGGCCGAGGCGCTGCGCATCGCGACGCGCAAGCACCTGGTGCGCCAGGCGCTCGTGGCCGGGGGAGTGCCGGACGTGCCGCACGCGGTCGCGTCCACCTGGGAGCAGGCGCGCAAGGAAGCCGCGAGCCTCGGCTACCCGCTGGTGGTCAAGCCCGTGGACATGAACTCCGGGACAGCCGTGCGCAAGGTGGTGGACGAGGCCGGGCTCGCCGTGGCGTTCGCCGAGGCGACCGGTCCCGAGCGCAACACGCGGGACCAGCCGCTGGAGCGGCTCGCGCTCCTGGAACGGGTCGTCGAGGGCCCGGAGTACAGCGTCGAGTCCGTGACCCGCGACGGCGTGACGCGGGTGCTGGGCATCACCGCGAAGACGGTCGTGGAGCCGGACGTCGAGGGCGGTTCAGGATTCGTCGAGTCCGGGCACCTGTTCCCGGCCCCGTTGGCGCCGGACGCGCGCCGCGCGATCGAGGACCACATCGTGGCGGTGCTCGACGCCGTCGGGCTCACGCACGGGATCAGTCACACCGAGGTGCGGCTCACCGCCGTCGGGCCGCGGTTGATCGAGCTGAACCCTCGCCAGGGCGGGGGCTACATCTTCGAGCTGGTGCGGCTCGTGACGGGCTTCAACCCGCTGCAGGTGCTGGTGGACCTGGCGCTCGGCAGCGAGCCGGTGCCCGGCCCCGCGGTCGCGGCGAGTGCAGCGGTCACGTTCCTGCTGCCGCAGGCAGCCGGCGTCGTGCAGGAGGTGCGGGGCGCGCAGCGCCTGGCCGACGACGACCGCGTCCTGGCCCACGAGACGCCGTCGCCCGGCCGCGAGGTGCGGCCGGGCGACAACAACAATCGGATCGGACACGTGCTGGTCGGGGACCCGACGGGTTACCAGGCGAAGGCCTGGGCGGACGAGATCGCGGCCAGCCTGGACGTGGTGATCGACGCCGGAGCGCCCGCCCGCTGACCGGGCAGTTCTTGGTTGTGGGCGTGACCGTTGCGCCTAAACCGGACGCGTGGTCGCAACGATCGCGCCCACAACAACGCCCCGGCGCTTGTGCGCCGGGGCGTCGGTCGTTCCGTGTGGTGGAGGCCGCGTCAGTCCGGGACGAACAGGCCGCGGCGGACGGCGGGGATCAGGCGCGCCGGGATGCGTACCTGGCGGCCGTCCACGGTTACCGCGACGAGGTCGGGTACCAGGGCCTTCCACTGCGAGCGCCGGGATCGTGTGCGCGATCGGGACATCTTTCTCTTGGGGACCGCCATGACGGCCTCCTCTCTGTTGCTGGGCCGCTATCGGCGTCCCGCCAGGAGCGCTGAGGTCAGCGCTCCTCGCGGAACTCCACGTGCTTGCGGGCGACCGGGTCGAACTTGCGCAGGACCATGCGGTCTGGGTCGTTGCGCCGGTTCTTGCGGGTCACGTACGTGAAGCCGGTGCCCGCCGTCGAGCGCAGCTTGATGATTGGTCGCAGATCCACGCGCGAGGCCATCAGCTACCGTCCTTGCTGGAGTTGTTGTTGGTGCGGGTGCCGTAGCGCTGCCGGAACTTCTCGACGCGTCCGGCGGTGTCGACCACGCGGGCCGATCCGGTCCAGAACGGGTGGCTGGCGCTGCTGATGTCGATGTCGACGACGGGGTAGGTGCGGCCGTCGGTCCACTCGATGGTCGACGCCGGGCGGCCGGGGCCGGCGTCCGCGTCGCCCGCGAGCGTGGAGCGGGTCAGGAACGTGTAGCCCGCGCTCACGTCGCGGAACACCACGGGACCGTAGGTGGGGTGCAGGTTCTGCCTCATGTCTGTCTCCTTCTCGCTCAGCCCTGGCGCGCCTTCCAGCGCGGGTTGAGCTTGTTGATCACGAACGTCTTGCCGTGCCGGAGCACTACCTTCGCGCCGGGCTTGTTCTTCAGGGACCGCAGCGATGCGCGAACCTTCATGTGCCGCTCCTTCTTCTCGGGCGTCTTCTCGGGCGTCTGATTGGCGAGCCGGTCACCAGCTGGACTTGGTCACGCCGGGCAGCTCGCCCTGGTGCGCCATCTGGCGCAGCCGGATGCGGGACAGGCCGAACTTGCGCGAGTAGGCGCGGGGCCGGCCGTCGACGACGTCGCGGTTGCGCAGCCGGGTCGGGCTGGCGTCGCGCGGCTGCTTGGCCAGCGCGTCGGCGGCGGCCTGCCGCTCCTCGGGAGGCAGATCCAGCTTCCGGAGGGTGCGCCGCAGCTCCGCGCGTCGCTCGGCGTACCGGGCGACCACCTCGCGGCGTCGGGCATCGGCGGCGATCTTCGACTTCTTTGCCATCAGACTTTCTCCCCTCGGGCGCGGATCCGGGCGACGACGACGTCGATGCCCAAGCGATCGATGGTCTTGATGCCCTTGGCACTCACGCGGAGCGTGACGTTGCGGCCGAGCGACGGGACCCAGTAGCGCTTCTTCTGGATGTTCGGGTCGAACCGGCGCTTGGTTCGCACGTGGGAGTGCGAGACCGAGTGACCGAACCCCGGGACGGTGCCCAGCACCTGGCATCTGGCTGACACAAGACCTCCTGTGTGGCGGCGAGCCCGCCGTCGCGTTTGAGAACGATTCTCATCACGCGCTACAGTGAACCAGAACTGAGAACGGTTATCAATTATTCCGGGGTGCACCCGGGCGAGGAGGCGGCATGTATCAAACCGGCAAGAGTCGCGGAAACATCCCCGTGAGCGTCCTGGCGACCACCGACCCAGTGCTGCGCGACTCCGCGCTGTTCGGCCTGCTCATGGACGGCCCCGGACTGGTCGCGGTGCGGCACGACATCTACGCCGAACACCTCCGGCGCGTCGTGCTGGACGCCACCGGCGTCGTCGAGGACGTGCTCGTCCCGCTGGAGCACGCCTGCCTGTCCTGCGCCGTCCGCGAGGACGCCGTACCCACCATCGCGCGCCTCGCCCGGGACGGCCGCTGGACCCACGTGCTGCTCGCCCTGCCCGTCAGCGCCGAACCCCTGCCCGCCGCCCGCGCCCTCGCAGCCGAGGCCGCGCCCGGGGGAGCGCTCGCGCACACCCGCATCGCGACGTCGCTCGCCGCCGTCGACCTCGACTCGCTCCAGCACGACCTGTTTGGCGACGACACCCTTGTCGAACGCGGCCTGGAGCTCAGCGCCGACGACGAGCGCTCGGTGGGGGAGGCGCTCGCGGCCCAGATCGAGCAGGCGGATCTGGTAGTAACGAGCGGGAAGGCGGAGGCGACGACGTCGGGCCTGCTGGACCGGCTCCGTGGTGCCGGGACGCGGCGGGTGGATGGGCTGCACGCGCTGTCGGCGGCCGACCTCGCCGCCTGGACGCACTCGCCAGCTCGCGCCGAGCACCGGGCTCATCCCCTCGGGGCGGTTGTTTTCACCGGCTCGGGCGGGGTGCTGGACGACCACAGCTGGACGCTCGAGCTACGGTCGTCGCTGCCGTTCCACCCCGAGCGGCTGCTGGACCGCATCGAGACCCTAGGGGCCGGTGGCGTGCGCGCCCGCGGTGTGTTCCACGTGGCCGACCGGCCGGGTCTCGCCTGCCTGTGGGACGGCGCGGGCGGGCAGCTGGCCGTCGGGGACCTGGGTCCGTGGCGGGAGGTGTGTGCCGGGACCGTGCCGCACACCCGCATCGTGGTGGTGGGGGTGTCCGACGCCGGTGCGGCCGGCGCCGTCGAGGCCAAGGGCCGCGGCGTGGGGATCCGTGACGACCGGCAGCGCCTGCGCGAGGCGTTCCACGAGGCGCTCTGCACTCCCGAGGAGGTGGCCCAAGGCGTCGAGTGGCTGTGGCGTGAGGACCACCTCGCGCCCTGGCTGGGCGCCCGCTCGGTCTGACGTACTCGGTGGGTCAGCGGGGGCAGAGGTAGGCCGCTGCCTGCGGCCGGATGCCGTCCGGGCGGGTCCAGCTTGCCGGGCCTGTGGCCACCCGGACCCAGCCGAGGCGTTCGTACAGGCGGATCGCGGGGCCGTCGTCGTCCAGGACGTCGAGAGCGAGCCGGCGTCCGCGCCGGGCGGGGGTGTCCTCGACACGCTCCAGGAGGGCGACGCCCACACCGGTTCCGCGCGCCTTCGGGGTGACGAACAGGCGGCTCACACCGGCGATGCCGGTCACCGGGACTTTTGCGGCGTCGGCTAGCTGTGCGGCGTGCTCGACCTTGCTCCCGACGACGAGCATCACGTGGCCCACGACCTCGCCGTCGGACAGGGCGATCCACGAGTCGAGGAGGCCCGTGGGGGTGAGCCAGGCGATCGGGTCGTCCGGCCAGACCATCGGGTAGCCGTCGGACTCGTGGACCAGCCGCAACGCGTCCGCCACCCGGTCGAGGTGGGCGGGGTGGCGCTGGGCGATCATGAGGTCTGGCACGGGGCTCAAGGTATCCCCAAATTGCCAGGCCGACGGTCGCCGGGTCTCGCGGAATGCCGGCCGATAATGTGCGAGCCCGGCCTGGTTATGTCTATTGCGCCGATAAAGAACGCGCGGCGAGTAAGTCCTGGTGACGCAGTGAGGCCCTTTCCCGATTTCCCGGGAAAGGGCCTCACTATTGCCTGTTCACCACCAGGCTATCCGCTGCAGGGACGCTGGTGGAAAGGCCTCGCCGACCGAGATCGGCCAGGCAGCTATCAGGCTCCGCCCAGGCCGCCGAGCGCGCCGAGGACGGTGCTGAGCAGGCCGGTCACCGTGTCCAGAATGGTGCCGATCAGGTCACCGATCGGAAGGGGGAGCGGCAGCTCGGGAATCGGGAGCTCCGGGATCGGCAGCTCCGGGATCGGCAGGTCAACCGGAAGGTCAACCGGAGGTGCGTCGACCATGAGGCTGGTCACCGGCGCGTCGATCGGGAGACCCGGGACCGGGAGACCCGGAAGCTCGGGCGTCGGGAGCGGCAGGCCCGGGACCTCAGGTGCCGGGAGACCCGGAACCGGGGGAACGGGGACCGGCAGGCCCGGAACCTCAGGTGCCGGGAGACCCGGAACCGGGGGGACAGGGACCGGCAGGCCCGGAACCTCGGGGGCCGGGAGACCCGGGACCTCGGGGACCGGCGGCACCTCAGGCGCCGGAACCTCGGGGACCGGGGGAACCGGAGCCGGCGGGACCTCGGGAGCCGGCGGCACCTCAGGCGCCGGAACCTCGGGGACCGGGGGAACCGGAGCCGGCGGGACCTCGGGTGCCGGGGGCAGCGGTGCCGGCGGCACCTCAGGAGCCGGCGGAACTTCAGGGGCGGGGACCTCGGGAGCCGGGGGCACCTCGGGTGCGGGGGGAACCGGAGCCGGCGGCACCGGGTCGACCGCGCCGATCACGTGGGCCGTGGCGACGTGGCCCCCAGCCAACGGCAGTGCGCTCGCGCCAGTGGTGGCTGCGCAGACCAGGCCAGCCGAAATTGCTACGGCTGCTCCTGTACGGCTAATGGCACGCAATCCTCGGATCATTGGATTCCCCTCGAATAGCTCTGTCGAAACTGTGGTGGAGAGCGCATGTGCGATTCACCACGACGAGCATCATGTGGGGTTTTCACCCTGTCAATCGGAACGTGACGAAGTCCATAGAGACCGGAATTAGACATTCCAGGATGGAATTCATGAGATAGAGCGCCAGGAATGGCCGCAACTCAGACATCACAGCCGTGATATTCAATCCCCGAGCCTGGTGCGGATGTCCGGATTCGATCAAGAAACGGTCGAGGTCTTATCGGCAAGAGGGTCGGTTGCGGGGTCGGCGGCGTGCTCCGCGGGCGTGAAATAAAGATGCCCGAGCCTGTCTCGGGGCTGATTAGGGTTGCTCTCATGCTGAACGATCCCGAGCTGCGGCTCCTCGACGCTGCGCTCGAAACCGTGTCTCGTCTGCCCGCCGACGGCACCTACCTGAACACCGTGGCGTCCGCGGTGATGGACGTCCACGGCGACATCTACACCGGCGCGAACGTCTTCCACTACACGGGCGGGCCGTGCGCCGAGCTCGTGGCCCTCGGGGTGGCGGCCGGCGCGGGTGCGGGGCCGATCGCGACGATCGTCGCGGTGGGGGACGAGAACCGCGGCGTCCTGCCGCCGTGCGGGCGGTGCCGTCAGGTGCTGCTCGACCAGCAGCCCGACTGCTTTGTCGTAGTGCCCGACGGCGGCGACTCGATCACGGTCCGGGCCACCGACCTGCTGCCCTACTCGTACCAGCACCCCGACGCGGACCCGCCGCGCCTGCTGCGGTTCTCCCCGGTGCACTGGGGAGCCGTGACCGACGGCGTCAAGACCGCCACCACCCGCTTCGACGATCCCACGGAGCCGGGACCGGTCACGCTCCTGTTCGAGTTCGACGACCGCTACCGGGCACTGCCCGGCGTGGTCGAGTCCGTGGAGCAGGTGCGGTTCGCCGACATCACCGACGCCCAGGCGGCCCTGGAAGACTGCACGGCCGACGAGCTGCGCACCGGGCTGCGGACGCACTACTACCCCGGGATCGTGGCCGACGACGTGGTGGACTTCGTGCGGTTCCGGGTTGCCGAGGCGGAGCGGTAGGACTGGTGCCCGCGGCCGGACGGCTGAGCGGCCGGGCGGGCTGCCGGGCTGCCGGATGGCCGGGCAGGCGGGTGGTCCGTCCTACGGGCGGCGGGCGGTCAGCCCCGAGGTCAGCCTTGCGGCCGGAGCGTCGCGAAGCCGCGTTCCAGCAGCTCGGCGACGGTGGTGTCGTCGTCGGCGTTCGCCCATGCGGTGAGTGCGACGTCGAAGCAGGCGATGGCCGACTGGACGATGATCTCGGCCCGCAGCTCGACGTCGTCCCCGCCGAGTCGCTCCGCGACCAGCGGAGTGAGCATGCGCGCCCACAGCAGGTGCTTCTCGAGGCCGCGTGCCCGCAGGGAGGCGCTGTCGCCGAGCACGCGCATGGCGAGTCTGCCGCGCTCCGCCCCGACGCCCTGGGTCGAGCGGGACATCAGAGCCTCGAAGGAGGCACGGAGCGAGTCCCAGACGGGCTCGTCCAGCGGCCGGTCCGCGAGCGCGTCGCGCACGCGCTTGCCTCCGTGCGCCGGGTCGCCGATGACGACGTCCTCCTTGGCCGGGAAGTAGCGGTGGAACGTGCGCGCGGACATGCCCGCGGCGGCGGCGATCTGCTCGACGGTCACCTGGTCGAACCCGCGCTCTATGAACAGGTCGAGCGCGATCTCGGTGATCCGCCCGCGCACGGCGTCGCGGCCGATCTCGCGCAGGCTCGGCCCGCTGCTGGTCCCGTTCGACATGTTTGCAGAGTAGAGCCTCGGGCGCGCGGGGTGGTTGCCCGACGGCGGTGGGCCGGGCACTGGGCAGATCGCCGTTCCAGTTGCCCTGGCGGAGATCAAGCGGAGCATTGACCTCTGTGCAAGTAGTCGCCCGTGACGAGTACATCCAGGGGCTGCCGCGTAAGCGGATGGCGGCAGGTGTGCTCCTCCGCGATGCCAGTAACAAGATCGTCCTGGTCGAGCCAACCTATAAGGACACTTGGGAAATACCGGGCGGAGTGATTGAAGCGGATGAATCCCCCTGGTTGGCTGCCGAGCGCGAGCTGCACGAGGAGCTCGGTCTGGTCCGGCGAGATATGCCCGTTCTCGTCGTTGACTACGTTCCTCTCGCGCCAGACGGAATGCCTGAAGGGCTGCTCTGGATCTTTGACGGGGGAGTGCTCAGCGACGCTGAGTGCAAGGAGCTTCGAGGCGCTGACGATGAAGTCAAGTCGGTGAAGCTTCTGTCGATCGACGAGGCCCAAGTGCTGACGAAAGAGTCGTTGGCGTTGAGATTGAGGGTTGCGATCAAGACTGCACTGGAGGCGCAAGCGGCGAACGCGATGCAACCGATCGTCTGCTGCGACAGAGGAGTGCCGAGGTCGCAGGCTTGGCCGCCATCCGGACTGGCGGCCTCTGAGCCCAGAGACCCTGTGGCAGTGCCCTGGGATGTACTGAGTGCCCCGGCTTCCGCTGGTGCGAGCGGCACAGGTCAAAGGTCGGCGAGGAACTGATCGAGGGGCGCTGTCTCCTCCCGGAGCTCGTGTGCCAGGTCGTGCCGGCCAACTCGTGCCTGCACGACCGCGTAACCGTCGAGCGTGGACCGGAAAGCGGTCACAAACTGGACCGACAGCGTCCCCGACTGATACTGGCGTCGATACAGGTCGAGTGCCTCGGCGAATTGCTCCTGGGCAAGTTCGTCGAGCCCGGTCTTGGCGAGCGAGGCCGCGGAGCTGCCGAGGCTCCAAGCGAGGTTCTGCTCGCGCCGGTTCGGACGCGTGCGCGCGAGGCCTCGGTAGATGGCGATCGCCTCGTCGTAGGCTCGGGCGGACTCCTCCATACGGCCGAGGTCTGCGTGTGCGATTCCGAGGTTGGTCAAGGAGCGGGCGAGTCCAGGCTCGAAGCGGACCGGGTTCCGGGCGGAGAGACGAAGCCAAATCCGATGGGCCTCGTCGTGCAGGGCCAAGCCTGCCTCGGCAGTGCCCAGCAGCCCGAATGAGGTCCCGAGATCTCCGAGCGCGAGTGCGAGATCTGGCTCGTAGCGTGTCGGGGTGTGCGTGTCCAGATGCCGCCAGTGCTCCAGCGCCTCGATGTAGTCAGAGTGCGCCTGTTCGGTATCCCCGAGGTCGGCGTGGCAGCGCCCGATGGAGCTGAGCGACCGTGCAAGCGAAGCTCTGTGGCTGTCGTGCTGCTCGGCGAGGCGCCGACGGGCAGCGAGTGCTTCCAGGTGGGTCGTAAGAGCTTCGCGTGGAAGACCAAGGTCTCGATAGGAGATTCCGAGGTTGTGCAGCGACTTTGCCAGGTCAGGGAGGAGGCGTATGGCGTCGATCCGTGCGTGCTGACGCCATGTGCCCGCCGCTTCACGACGAGCCTCGAGCGCGTTCCTGTCGCGGCCGAGCGCGGCGTACGAGTCGCCGAGGTTGTCCAGCGACCGAGCAAGGCTTGACCAGTATTGGCTGGGACGTCGCCTCGCGAGCTTCCTGTACAAGCGTGTGGCTTCTTCTCGTGCTCTCAGGGAAGCCTCGTAGCGGCCAAGGACGAATGTCCAGTTCCCGAGGACGTGCTGTGCGTGAGCAGTCCTGTCTGTGGTTGCGAGAAGCCGATCCCTGTTGACCGTACGAACGAGGAGCTCGGCGACATGGTGTCCGACGTCGTGGAGGGCGCTCGGCGGGTCCGGCCAGGGAAGCTGCTCGTGGACTGCGCTGACCGTGGTCCATCGAACGTCGATGCCGCGGACCAGGTCCAGGGCCAGCTGCGCGACGTCGTCGCCCCGCCGAGGATCGAGCTGATCCTTGTCCGGTCTTTTTCCGGACCGGCGGTCGTGACCGTGCGATCGGCTTTGGTGCGAAGGCTCGTCGTCCTGACTACGCGAAGGATCTGCGACAGCGCGCGTCAGGACGATCATTGCCCGTACAGCCTGGCGTTCGCTCAGTCCGCTCAGCAGGACCGCTCGCCGCTCAGCGCTCACCAAGGTGCGTGTCGTGTCGCTGACGTCAACAGCCGTCAGCATCGACACGACGAGGTGCTCGGCGAGGCGGTCCGGATGGAGGCTCCCGATCCAGCCGGGATCTCCGACGAGAGCCAGGTCGTCGGAGCTGTCCGGGAAGCCGGCGCTCGGCGGGTACTGCTCACGCAACCAGCGCGCGGCCGATCTGGGGTCGAGCTGGGTGCCCGGCGGGCACAGCTGAGAGACGCGGCCAACCAGCGATTCGGCTTCGGGCTGACTCTCTGCACCGAGCAAGGACGCGGCCGCCACAAGAATCCGGAGTGTCTGGCCGTCAGTCGGGATTCCGGCCTCCTGGGCCGACCTCGTCCAGCTCCGTACCTCGTGCCGGAGCAGCTCGTCGAACACCGCGTGGGTCGATACGCCTGCTTGGGCTCGTCGCGGGGCGGTTCTGTGGTCGGGCGCAGGTCCCTCGCCTCGAAGCACCTGGACCAGGGCGATGGACAGCAGGTCGAGCATCCGCGCGCCGGGCACGACGTCGGGCAGGGTCAGCTGCGTCGGGCTCCTGCTGAGGAACGTGGCGAAGTCCTGGACTGCGACGTCGACGATTCTCTGTTGCTCGGCGAGATGCCCGGCGTCGACGTCGTGCGGCACGACCCGGGCAGATAGCTCGATCGGGTCATACCTGCCGACGACGGCTCCGACGTCGGACTCCTGACACAGGTCCGACCACCACAGACCGCCTCGCCGGGCAAGGAGCAGGACGCGTACGGCGCCGGGATCGCTGTTCGCCTGTCGGAGGAGCTCGGCGACGCCGTCACTCCGGTTCTCCGCGTAGTCGACCACGAACAGTACGGGTGCCTCCCGGTGGCCACGACGCAGCACCTGCATGGCTTCCGCCTCGACGCCGGCACGCAGGTTGCGGCACTCCCAGCCGTGCTCCGTGCGCATTGCCGCCTGCAGCTCGTGCGCCAAGCGTGTCTTGCCGACACCGCCGGATCCGGTGATCAGCTGTACCCGCAGAGATCGTTTGCCCGGGTTGTAGCCGTCGATGCACCAGTCGACGAGTTGCTGGAGAACGTCGTCCCTGCCGACGAACCGGACTATCTGCTCGTCACCGTCTCGAACGGGAGAGAGCAACCGGCCCGGCGCGTCTTCATCCCCTGGTGGGCGCACGCCGAGCTGCTGCGAGGCGAGGCGGTCGTGTGCCTCACGCTCGGCTGCCTCCTGGTGCCGGTCATGCAGGGTGAACCAGCGCTCGAGGAGGGCAGCGCCAAGGACGCCTCCGACTACGGCGCCTGCGACCATGGTCTGCCGCACCCAGGTCGGCACGGACTCCGGGAGTATCACGGCCGCAATTCCGACGACGACGGCGAGTGTGGAAGCAGTGCTGTATACCCACAGCCGCCGCCCGCTCCTACCTCTGAACCTCCCTGACCCCGCCTCCGTCACAGTCACGAGAGTACGAGGAAGCGGACAATTCGGAAAGGAATGTCCTCACGAGGACGGTTTGGGTAGGCCACGTGTCAGGCGTTCTGGGCGTTGACCGAACCCTGGTGAGTCACGACGTGTGATCGGCGTCGGAGAGCCCCGCGCGGATCTTCGCGATGACGGTGTCCAGCACCGGGGTGGCGATGCCGTGGGTCGCGGCCCGGCGGCCGACTGCTCCGCCGATGGCGTCGAGCTCGCCTGGCAGGCCGGCTTCGATGTCGGCCTGCAGGGACGAACGCATCGGGGCGGGGAAGCCAGCCAGGATGCCGTGCAGGTCCTCGGCGGTGGTGGGTACGTCCTCGGCGGTGGCGGTCGCCGCGATCTCGGTCAGGAGGCCGGTGGTCAGGGCGGGGTCGCGGGTCAGCGCGTCTCCGATACCGGAGCCCCAGGCGGTGGTCAGCAGCGCGAGCGGGGCGAGGAAGCGCAGCTTCTTCCACAGCACCTCGGCGTCGGTTCCGCCGGTGAGGACCTCGATGGGGGTGTCGCGGAGTGCGGTCACCAGGCTGAGGTGCGCGGCGTCGTCGGGCACGACTGTGCGGAGCAGGGTGCCGCGGTGGCGGATGCGAGCCGGGCCGAAGTCGCCCGCGCCGGTGCGCAGGGTCTCGCCCGCGATGGTGGCGCCGATGACCCGGACGCCGGGGAGCGCGGCCCGGAGGGTGACGAGGTGGTCCAGGCCGTTGAGCAGGGAGATCACCGCGGTGGGGGCGGTGCCGGTGAGGAGCCTGGCGGCGTCGTGCACGCCCTCGGACTTGACCGCCACGATCACGCTGGCGCCGTGGGGCACCGCCGTCGTCGCGGCGAGTGGGGCGTGCCAGGTGCCGAACTCGTCGGTCTGGACGTCTAGGCCGTGATCCGTGATCTGCTGGGCGGTCTTCTCGCGGGCGACGACTACGACGTCGTGTCCTGCCTGCTGGAGCATCGCGGCGACCAGGCCGCCGATGGCGCCGCCTCCGAGGACGACGATGGGGGTTTCAGCCATGGCGTCATGTTAGGCGGCGGCCGAATGCCGAGGTGACAGTGGCGGCGCGGCCGGATGATCAGAGCCGGAGCCTGGTGTCGCATCGCTTGGCCAGAACAACTGGACCAGCATCGCATGGTGATTTCAAGTGACGAAACTGACCTAGACCGGGGATAAACCAGATGGAACCATTGCCGTGGGGTGTTTGGGTCTGGTCGAGGGGGCGCTATGTGTCGAGCGAGCAGTGATCCGAGGGGCGGGTATCGGTGCGCCAAGAAGACCGCCCCGATCAGATTCCTAGGGCACAGGGCGGGGTACGTACGCGCGCAAGACGTTCCTGCTGTCTTGGAGATGATGCAAACCGTTACGGGGAACACGCTGGTAGTGGGGGCCGCGGAGCGGATCGACCTCACTAAGGCGGAGGGCATCGAGCAGCTGCGGCAGTTGGCGGCCAGCGAGGTTGAATCGGCGTGTGTTGATGAGCTGGTTCGACTTGGTCGTAAGGAGGACCGGGCACTCGCCCGGGAGGTCGGTGCGCCGGATGAAAGGCACATCAAGTGCGAGATTGCTGCAATGGTCGGTGAGGTCTGTACCTTGCCCGGGAAGTTCGTTGGTGACCTCGCCACGGCAGTGGGTGACAGGGTCGCCGGGCAGACTGGCTCAGCGATTGCCGGGAAGATGGCCGCCAAGGCGGCGGAGCGTCTCATCACGAATGTTCTGTTGCCGGCATCTGGGCTTAGTCATGTCGAACAGGTCGGGCTTCTTGCTGATGTCGCTGCGGTCGCTCTCTGTCCGTCCCAGCAAGGTCGGGGAACTAAACATCACGGCTCCGTCGAGGAGTGCGCAGCTCGGCTTGCCACAAGGACGCTGAAGGAGGCCGTGGGGGCGGCGTAGTTCCGCGCAAATCATGTCGCCACCATGAGCGGGTGAATGCCATGGTGAGGCCTGTGACTGAGCCACGTGTGCGGCGCGCGATCGTTGACGATGCTGGGGCGATCGCCGTCGTGCACCACGCCGCGTGGGTGAAGACGTACTCCGACTTGCTGCCCGCTGACCACTGGGAGAGCGACACAGTCGCGCACCGTACGGAGCGCTGGCACGACCGATTGTCCGGGGACGCTTCTGGGCGCCCACTTGTCGCCGTCGTCGACGGGCAGGTGGTGGGGTTCGCGAAGTCTGGAGCCACACGCGGGAAGGACGGTATTCCGGCGGTTCGTGGCTACGAGCTGTGGTCGCTGTACGTGCTTCCCGAGCACCACGGGGCGGGTGTTGGTGCGCTGCTGATCGACGCGGCGCTTCCTGCGCAGCGGTCGGCCGAGCTATGGGTAGCTGAGGCCAATCCGCGGGCGCGTCGGTTCTACGAGAAGCACGGGTTCGTCGTGGATGGTGCTCGCTTCACCGACGATCTTGAGATTGTGGAGATCCGGATGGTTCGAGGTCGGTGACGGCGTGAGCGTAGGGCCGACGGGTGTGGTGAGTCAGGTGAGCAGCGTCTCGACGAGCGGGCCTGGGTTGAACGACCGCCACAGATAGAACATCACCGCGCCCACCGCGCAGCCGGCGAGCCAGAACCAGTCCGACGGCGTCGCTCCCTGGGCGTGGTGGTCCTGGCAGCGCTTCATCGGGCCCTTTCGCCCGCGGATGCAACGCGTGCCGTCCTTGTTCTTCGCGCCGCACGGGTAGGTCGCGGCGAAGCCAGCGGCAACCGGACCTACGACCAGGAGCAGGAACAACGCGAGCGGAGACATGGTCAGGATCCTCACCACAACGCCGTTCGCCCGCCAATCACCGACGGTGATTCACTCGTGCATCGAGGACTCCATACCTTCACCTCGCGGTCGCTCCGGACGAAGCTCCCCGTGGGGGCGGCTATTCGAAATGACCTCGCTGGACCTCACTGCGGCGATGGAGCAGTGTCCCGGTCGTAGCGAACCTTGCGGCTGCCATCAGTTCTCGGCGGTGACCCAATCGGTGACCTGGCTGATGACGTGTGCCTGCCAGGCCTGGGACTGCGGGTCGGCATAGGTCGGGTCGTTGTCGACGGCGAAGCCGTGCTGGGCGCCCTCGATCTTCTCCAGCCGCGACCAGTTGTTGAGCACGTCCATCGCGGCGACTGAGGTGTCGATCGGGACCAGCGTGTCGGCGGTGCCGTGCACGATCAACGTCGGTGCGACGATCTCGTCCAGGACGGTGTGGGGCTGGAGCCAGAACACCTCGTTGTAGATGGCGCGTCCGTGCCGAAAGGTGGGGGAGTGCTGGATGTATCCCTGCTCGGTCAACACCCTGGCCTTCTCAGGTGACAGGTGGCCGCCGGCCCAGTAGACGCGCGAGTCGATCGTGCGCTTCTTGTAGTTGAACTGGGGGCACAGGAGCACGAGGCGTTCGACGTCGGCAGGCCGCTTGGCTGCGAAGTAGGCGCAGATTCCGCCGCCGAAGCTCTGACCAACCAGGGATGTACGGGTGACGCCGGTCCGTGTGCGGAGCTCTTCGAGAGCGACCTGGATGTCGTTCAGCACGCCCGCCAGGGTCAGGTCTTCCTGCTTGCCGCCCGACTCTCCGTGCCCCCGGAGGTCGAATCGAAGTGCTGCCACGCCTGCATCTGCGAGGCCGGCGGCCATGCGGTCGAAGAACCCTGCTTCGTGCCGGGTGACGCCACCGCCGTGGACCTGCACGACACCGAGGTCTGTCGGTGTGTCCGGGATAGTCAGGTCACCGACCAGGTCCAAGCCGTCGAGTGAGCGGAACGTGATCGTGGACTCCGACGGCATGCATCCTCCAGGTCGGTGGGCAACCTGGCCATCGTGGCAGACCTGGGTGCTGGCGTCAGCGGAGATCAGGACTGGGCATCAGAATCGGGATGGTGAATCAAGTCGCGACAGGATTGAGCCTGTGGAGCGGTCGCGGCGCGCGAGGTGGAGAAGCCCCGGCACAATCGACCCCATGAACGATGACGCCACGATCGAGTCCGTACGCGACAGGCTCCGCGACTTCGCGGTTGCCCGGGATTGGGGCCAGTTCCACACACCCAAGAACCTCGCGATGGCGCTGGGCGGCGAGGTGGGCGAGCTCCTCGCCGAGATGCAGTGGCTGACGGACGAACAAGTCCACGAGAGGTTGGCCGATGCGGAGACACGCGGTGCGATCGAGGAGGAGTTCGCTGACGTCTTCCTCTACCTGGTCCAGCTCGCCGACGTCTGCGGGGTCGACCTAGTACAGGCGGGCCACGCGAAGATCACGAGGAACGTCGGACGGTTCCCGCCGTCGGACACCGGTTCCTGAAATCCCCGGAGGCAAGCTGCGTGAGTGGCGTTCGCCGCGTCCCCTGACCTAGGCCGATACCCTCGCCGCATGGTTGATGACGGGGCTCAGGAGCTTGTCCTCAGTGGGGTAGTGGGCGAAGGAGACCGGATGTCGCCCGACGCTCCGGTGCACAGCACGACCGGCTTTGAGATCGAGGATCGGCCCTACAACACGAGGACCGGCGCGCACCTTCGGGAGCGGGGCGGCAGATACACGAACTGGCCCGTCGTCTACGTGCTCAGCAGGCGGCGCGAGGTCTATGTGGGCGAGACGGTCAACGTCGCGAAGCGCATGGACCAGCACCGGCGGTTGAAGGGTGACCTGAAGCAGCTGCGGATCGTTCTGGCCGACACGTTCCACAAGTCTGTGTGTCTCGATCTCGAGTCGCGTCTCATCACGTATCTCGCGGGCGACGGGTGCACGGTGCGTAACCGCAACGGTGGGATCACCGATGCCGACTACTACCGACGCAGTGAGTATCAAGAGACGTTCAGTGAGATCTTCGACGCGCTGCGCGAGCGGGGAGTGCTCAAGCGGAGCATTCGTGAGATCGAGAACTCTGACCTGTTCAAGTACTCGCCGTTCAAGGCGCTTACGCCGAACCAGGCAAGTGTTGTCGAGAGCGTCGCGGAAGGGCTCCTGGATGACATCGAGGCAGGCCGCAGCACCACCTCGGTGATCCAGGGCGAGCCTGGCACCGGGAAGACCATCGTCGGGGTGTTTCTACTCAAACTCCTCAAGGATATTGCTGACGCTGAACCGGAGCCGGTCGACGGGGACGCGATGTTCTCGGACCTGTTCACAGAGGGATACCCGGACCTGGTGCGGGGCAAGCGTCTCGGACTCGTGGTGCCGCAGCAGTCGCTGCGCGAGACGATCAAGCGAGTCTTCAGGACGACCGCGGGGCTGAACCCCTCGATGGTGCTCAGCCCGTTCGCAGTTGGCAACGCAACGAAGAAGTTCGACCTGCTCGTCGTGGACGAGGCGCATCGGCTCGGGCAAAGGGCCAGCCAGGCGAATGGCGCTATGAACAAACAATTCGCTGCGATCAACAAGCGGTTGTTCGGTGAGGACGACCTGCGCTATACCCAGCTCGACTGGATCCGCGCCCAGAGCGGGCACCAGGTGCTCATGCTCGACACCGAGCAGAGCGTGATGCCGGCAGACCTTCCGCAAACCAAGCAGAAAGCTGTTGTCGAGGAGGCGCGGCGCGTGAGGCGCCTCTACACACTCACATCGCAGATGCGGGTCCAGGCCGGTGCCGATTACGTGCAGTACGTGCGTGACGTGCTGGCGGACGCCGCGGATGAGCCGGGCGGAGCACCTTTCTTCCCCTACGACCTGCGGATGTTTGATGACTTTAGCGAGATGGTCACGGCGGTCCGCAGGAAGGATCGCGAACATGGGCTGGCGCGGTTGGTCGCGGGGTACGCCTGGCCCTGGCTGAGCAGGGACAAACCGACGGATGATGCGCCCTACGACATCGAGATCGATGGTAAGCGGCTGCGCTGGAACCGAAAGGCCACCGACTGGGTGGATTCATCGACGTCGCTCGATGAGGTCGGATCGATCCACACGATTCAGGGGTACGACCTGAACTATGCGGGCGTAATCATCGGTCCGGACCTGCGCCTTGACGAGCGCGGGCGGATCGCCATGGACCGCACCAACTACTTCGACAGGAAGGGGCAGGCTAACAACCACATGCTGGGGATCGACTACACCGACGACGACCTGCTCCGCTTCGTGCGAAACGTCTATGGGGTGCTGCTTACCCGCGGAATGCTCGGTACTTATGTCTATGTCTGCGATCCGGCGCTGCGGGAGAAGCTGCGACCATATTTTTCGACAGGGCGACAGGGGTGACGCGAGGTAGGCCGGAGCCGTCATGGCCGACGAAGCGCAGCACGAACGGACGGATCACCGCAGCGCGACCACCCAGCATTGCCGACTAGCGTTGAGGCATGACGACACAAAGCTTCGCCACTACCGTCGCCGACTGGGCCGTGGGGCTCATGGAGACGCTCGGCGCACCCGGTGCAGGCGTTGCGATCGCCCTCGAGAACCTCTTCCCGCCCCTGCCGAGCGAGGTGATCCTGCCGCTGGCCGGCTTCACCGCCGCGCAGGGCTCCCTCGTGCTCTGGCAGGTGCTGGTCTGGACGACGGCGGGCTCCGTGGTTGGCGCCGTCCTCCTGTACGGGCTGGGCGCGTGGCTGGGCCGCGACCGCCTGCGCGCCATCGTGGACAAGATGCCGCTCGTGAACCTGGAGGACGTCGACAAGGCCGAGGCATGGTTCACCCGGTATGGCACCTGGGCCGTGCTCATCGGCCGGGTCATCCCGATCGTGCGCAGCCTGATCTCCATCCCCGCCGGCGTGGAACGTATGCCGATCTGGCGGTTCCTCGCGTTCACCACGCTCGGCTCCGGCGTCTGGAACACTCTGCTGGTCGGCGCCGGATACCTGCTGGGGGACCAGTGGCACATCGTCGAGGAATACGTCGGGGTGTTCCAGAACGTAGTGATCGTGGCGGTCGTGCTCCTGCTGGTCTGGTGGCTGGTGCGGATGATCCAGCGACGCAGCGCGGACACCCCGCGGCACGTGCGGAAGCGCTGATCAAGCGGTGCATGATGCTGCTGTGACTGACGACCGCACCGCCCATACCCTCCGCTCGATCGCGCCCTACCTCGCCGACTGGGCCTCGTTCCACGCCGCGTACAACGGCATCCCCGGCCTCCAGCTGGCCGTCGGCCGCCGCGGCGAGGTCCTCGTGGACCTCGCCTGGGGCAAGGCGAACCTGGAGACGGGGGAGGACCTCACCAGCGACCACCTGTTCCGCGTCGCCTCCCACTCCAAGACGTTCACCGGCGTGCTCGTGCTGCAGCTCGTCGAGCGCGGCGAGCTGCGCCTGGACGACGCCGTTGGCGACCTCGTGCCCGAGCTCGACGGCTCGCTCGCCGCCGGCATCACCGTCCGCGAGCTGCTGGGCCACCAGGGCGGGATCATCCGCGACTCCTCCGACGGCGACTTCTGGCAGTACCGCCGCCCCTTCCTCGACCGCGCCGAGGTACTGGAGTGCGTACGCACCGAGGGCATCGTGTTCGAGCCCAATCAGCACCTCAAGTACTCGAACATCGGGTACAGCCTGCTCGGCATCATCATCGAGCAGGTCACGGGCAAGTCGTACGACGACGTGGCGCGCACCGCCGTCGTCGAACCACTGGGGCTGACCCGGACCGGGACCGAGCTCGACCCCGCCCGCGCAGGCGAGTACGCCGCCGGGCATACCGGCCGGATCACGCACGACGACGAGCGCCAGGTCATCCCGCACGTCGACACCCGCGCCATGGCAGCCGCCACCGGCTGGTACTCCACCGCGCTGGAGATGGTCCGCTACGGCAGCGCGCACGTGTTCGGCGACACCACGCTGGTCACCGACGCCAGCAAGCGCATCATGCAGCGCGAGGAGTCCCGCGTGGAGGTGCGCGGCAAGGAGCTCGGCCGGTACGGCGTCGGCATCGAGGTCGGCAAGGTCGGGGACCGCGCAGTCGTCGGGCACTCCGGCGGATACCCTGGGCACATCACCCGCACCTGGATCGACCCGGTGGACGGGATAGTGGTCTCGGCCCTGACCAACTCCGTCGACGGCATCGCCAACCAGATCGCGACCGGCATCTTCCAGCTGATCGACCTGGCGCTCGCAGCCGCGAGCGAGGGTCCGGCGTCACCGGTCCCCGCAGACGCGCCCGTCGGGCGGTTCGCCAACCTGTGGGGCGTGGTCGACGTCGTGGACCTCGGCGGGATCCTGCACGTGATCAACCCGCGCTCGCCGCAGCCGGTCGAGGTCACGCAACGGCTGGTTGTGTCCGGCGGTCGGCTGGTGCAGGAGCCAGTCGCCGGGTTCGGCACGGTCGGCGAGCCCGTCCAGGTCGAGCGGGACGTCGACGGCGCGATCACCTCGCTCCGGATCGGCGGCCTGACCTCATGGCCGATCGAGCAGTACCGGGCCCAGACCGGCAGGTAGGTCTCTGGAAACCCGGACCGGTCAACAGGTCGCGAGGAACCGGACTGCCGGTAGGCCCTGGAGCAACTAGTACCGCCCGGGGTGGGTTACGGAGAGTGAACAATCCGTAACCCACCCCGGGCGGTACGTCCTCCCCGGCGGCGGCAGGCCCCAAACCCGCCGCCGCCGTCAAGCCCCAGCCCCGGCGCCCCGGCGCCAACTCAGCGCCAGGCCACCGTCACTCCACCCCGAGCGCCGCCACCGGCGACGTGCGGGCCGCGGCCCGCGCCGGCACGACCGACGCGAGGAATCCGGCGACGAGGGCGACGCCCAGGACCACCACGATGTCCGTCCACGGGACGGCGTAGTGCACGTCGCCCATGATGGCCAGGGCGGTCGCCGCCCCGGACCAGCCGAACACCAGGCCGAGCACGATGCCGAGCACCGCGCCGACGCCGGCGATCAGGATGCCCTCGACGGCGAGCATGCCGCGCAGCTGCGCCGTGCTCAGGCCGATGGCACGCAGGGTCGCGGACTCGCGGGTCCGCTCGATGACCGACAGAGACAGCGTGTTGGTCACGCCGACCAGGGCGATCACCACGGCGACGGCGAGCAGCCCCACCACGATGCCGAGGATGACGTCCACGACCTGCCGGAACTGCGCGGCCTGGGCGGCCGGACCCATGACGAACGCGTCGCCGTCGACCTGCGCGGCCGCGTCCTGGACGTCCGTGAGCACATCCATGGGTTCGCCACCCGAGATGTGCGCCCAGACGTCGGTGTAGGTCTGGGTCTCGATGTCGGCGTCGGAGAACAGCCGGCCGAGATCCCCGGTCGTGATGGTGCGGTTGAGCGTGCCTCCGGCCGTGATGACGACGGTCAGGTCGGTCGAGCCGGCCGGGCCGGTGGCGGTCAGGCTGTCGCCGTCGCCGACGGACAGCGAGTCGGCCGCCTCCTGGGACAGGAGGATCGAGCCGTCCGTGAGGCGAGCCGCCTCGTCGGGCACGTTCACCACGGCTGCCAGCTCCGCGGGATCGGCCGCCGTGACCCCCATACCCTCGAGGCCACCGAGGTCGACCGTCGCGTTGGTGACGAGCGTGGTGGCGGTGATCCCGGGGGTGTCGGCGACGGCGTCGAGCATGCCGTCGAGGTATTCGGGCGACGTCGAGACGCTCACGTCGTACGGGAACGACTCGTCGAGCATGTTCTCCGCGGATACCCGGGCGCTGGCGGCGCCCGTGGACATCATGGTGACCAGCGTGACGCCGATGAGCAGCGCCGTGGAGGTGGCCGCCGTGCGGCGCGGGTTGCGCAGCGTGTTGGCGACCGCGAGGCGAGACGCCGGACCGGTCCGGGACACGAGGGAGCCCAGGCCCGCCGCGACTCGCGGCAGCCAGAGCACCGCGCTCAGCACGACGCCGAAGAAGGCGAGCGCGCCACCACCGACGGCCGCGATGAGGCCGAACTGCGGGTTGCCGCCCATCCCGAGTGCGACGCCGAGGCCGAGCGCCCCGAAACCGCCCACCAGGCACAGGAGCGAGATCACGAGGCGGGCGCGGCCGGAACGGGCGCGCAGCGTCGGGGCGTCGGACGGCCGCAGCGCGGCCAGCGGCGCGACGCGGGTAGCCGAGCGGGCGGGGGCGAGTGCGGCCAGGACCGTCACACCCGTGCCGACGGCCAGCGGCAGCACGATCGACTGCCAGGTCAGGGCGATGGCCGCCGGGAGCGGCACGCCGAGGTCGAAGCTGGGCGCCACCATCAGCGCCACCTGGGCGAGCACCACACCAGTCAGGATGCCCGCTGCCGAGGCGATCACACCGAGGATCGCGGCCTCCAGCAGCACGCTGCGGTAGAGCTGGCTGGTCCCCGCCCCGATGCAGCGCAGGAGGGCGAGGGTGCGGGTCCGCTGGGCCACGAGCACCTGGAACGTGTTGGTGATGACCATGGCGGCGATCAGCAGCGCGATGGCGGCGAACGTCATGACGAACACGAAGAAGACGAGGTCCTGGCCGCCGGTCTGCGCCGCGGTCTGCTCCGTGGCCACCGCCTCGGTGGTCTGGACAGAGACCTGCGCACCGGCCGCGGTGGCGTCGCCGGCGGCCTCCTGGACAGCGGCGCTCAGGGCTGCCGGGACGGTGTCGCCGGTCGGCGCGGTGTCGAGGGTGATGAGCAGATCGCTGACCGTGTTCGGAAACGGCTCGTCCGCGTTCCAGGCGTCGAGCGTGGCGGTAGTGACCGCGGCGGCGCCGCCGAAGACCGAGTAGGCGCCGTAGGGGTCCGCGGCAAGGCCGGTGACGGTCAGCGTCTCGGTGACCTCCTCCGGCTCGCCGAGCTCTTCAGCCGGGTCCATCGCCTCGCTCTCGGCCCAGCCCTCGGGGTACAGGGTCCGCGTGAGCGTCGCCGTGTCGCCCAGGCCGACCCCGAGCCGCTCGGCGACCTCCGGCGTGAGCGCCACCTCGTCGGAGGCGGTGGGCCAGGCGCCGTCGGTCAGCTCGAGCGGCGAGAGCCGCGGGTCCTCCGGAGCCGGGACGAAGTTCTGGTAGCCGCCCTGGCCGCCGTTGCGCAGCTCGCCCGACCAGCTCACGGCGGGCTGGACGGTCTCGACGCCGTCGACGGCACTGATCGCGTCGATGTCGGCGGTGGAGAACGAGATCTGCGACTGTGCGCCGGTGGACACGACGACGTCGGCGTCCGCGTACTGCGCCGCCACCATGTCGTGGGTGGTGCCCTGGATGACGCCGCCGGCCAGCAGCGTCACGGTGACGAATGCCGTGCTGATCAGGATCGCGACGCCGGCCGCGGTGAGGCGGCCGGTGCTGCGGCGCATCTGCCCCAGGGTGAGGCGTGCGGTGGGGAAGGAGGTGGCCATCAGATACCGGTCCCGGTGGTGCCGGTGGCGGGGCTGGTGGCGATGGCGGGTTCGAGGGTGCGTAGGGCGTCCAGGCCGGCCATCGCGGACTCGGGAGTCGGGTCGGAGATGTCGCCCGCGATCCGCCCGTCCGCGATCAATACCACCCGGTCCGCGTACGCGGCCGCCGACGGGTCATGCGTGACCATGATGATCGTGCGCCCCAGCTCCCGGACCGAACGCCGCAAAAAGCTGAGGACTTCGGCGCCGGAACGCGAATCGAGGTTGCCGGTCGGCTCGTCCGCGAACACCACGTCCGGCTGCGCGATCAACGCCCGAGCGATCGCGACGCGCTGCTGCTGCCCACCCGAGAGCTCCCCGGGACGGTGGGTCAACCGGCCACCCAGCCCGAGGGTCTCCACCAGGGTGTCAAACCACGCCCGGTCCACCGTGCCGCCGGCCAGCTCGACCGGCAACGTGATGTTCTGCTCCGCGGTAAACATCGGCAACAGGTTGAACTGCTGGAACACGAACCCCACCCGGTCGCGACGCAACCGCGTCAGCGCCTTGTCCCCCAGACCGGTGATCTCCGTCTCCCCGAGAAACGCCTGCCCACCCGTGGCCGTGTCCAACCCGGCCAGCAGGTGCATCAGCGTCGACTTACCCGACCCCGACGGCCCCATGATCGCGGTAAACCGACCCTGCTCGAAGTCAACATCCACCCCGTCCAACGCCCGCACCACCGCCTCACCCCCGCCATACGTCTTCGCCAGACCCCGAGCACGAACGGCGCGGGTGGCGGGGCCGGACGCAGGGGCCGGCTGGTCGGCCGGGAAGTACACGGTGGTATCCACGAAAATCTCCTCGATCACGCTGCTGGGTGCGAACGCCGCGTCAGGTATCAACGCTGCAGGTCGAACCTACGGAGCCGAGCCGGCCCAGGGCATCAGGCCTCGGCCTGATCCTGCCTGGGCCGCGTCATACCCCGGTCGTACGCCGCTGGCGTCGAACATGAGGGATCACCAGTAGAGGGACTTCAGAGGGTGGAGGCGTCCAGGGCGTTGCAGTCCGCGATGGTGCCGCCGTTGTAGCCGGTCGTGAACCAGCGCACGCGCTGCTCGCTGGAGCCGTGGGAGAACGCCTCGGGGTTCACGTCGCCGCCGGACCGGCGCTGGATGTTGTCGTCGCCCACGGCCGCTGCGGCCGACAGTGCCTGGTTCAGCTCGTCCTCGGTGATGGGCTCGAGGAACGGCACGCCCGTATCCGGGTCCTCGGTGGTCGCGGCGTTGCCCGCCCACATCCCGGCGAGACAGTCGGCCATGAGCTCGATCCGCACGGAGTCGGACTCGGGGCCCGTGCCCGACCGGTCGGCCTGCTCGAACAGCCCGAGCTGGTTCTCGATGTGGTGCCCGAACTCGTGCGCCGTCACGTACATCTCCGCCAGCGGCCCGCCCTCGGCGCCGAACTGGCTGGAGAGCTGGTCGTAGAAGGCGAGGTCCTCGTACACGGTCGTGTCGGCCGGGCAGTAGAACGGCCCGGTGTCCGACGTCGCCGAGCCGCAGCCGGTGTCGACGCCGCCCGTGAAGCTGACGACCTCGGGCAGCTCGTACTCGACCCCGCCCTGCTCGGGGAGCGTCGCTGCCCAGTACACGTCCAGGGAGTCGACGACACCGCTGAGCCTGGCACTCGGGATCGCTGTTCGCCTGCTCCGCCGTGCACTCGCCGACGAAGCCCTGCTCGCCGCCGGCCCCGGGGTCCGAGGTGGTGCCGCCGAGGATGTCCGCCGGGCTGTTGCCGGTCAGCACCGTGTACAGCAGCGCGATGACGATCACCGCGACGCCACCTCCGCCCGCGACGACGGCGCCGCGGCGTCCGCCACCCTTGCGAACCCGGCCGCCCTCGAACTGTCCGCCCTCGCTGAAAGTCACCTGGTAACGCTACCGCGACGGGGGCGCCGCCACACCCAGCCTGCTGAGGTGAACGTCAGCCGGCCCACGTCTGCCGGTCGCGGGCCGCCAGGTACACGACCTCCAGCTCGCGCTCGGTGAGCACGGTCCTCCGGCGCTTGAGCCACGGCACGAGCTCGCCCGTGGTCAGCACCTCGACACCGTCGCTCGAGCCTTCGACCTGCGGCTGGGCGGTGCGGACGAACACGATCACCGGCTGCACGGTGATGGGCACCCTCGTCGCCCGAACCAGGATCTCCTGGGTGCGGCGTGCCTCGTTCCAGGCGGCGTCGGCGGTGACGGGGTGCGTGGGCCGGAACACGCTGTGAATGACAAAGACGCCGCCCGGCCCGATCACGAGCTGGTCGAGCTCCAGGGCGCCGCCGTCGGACTGGACCGACTGCAGGACGCGCCAGGTGGGGCGCTGAGCCACGAGCGCCCAGAGCTCCCTGGCTGTGGCCCGTGCGCCGGTGATCCGGTGCCGCATCGCGCGGAGCTGCTCGTCGGGACGTCCGCGCAGCCGGCCACGGAGCACCGCGCCGGAATGCTGGCGAAAGTAGGTGCGCCGACGGTCGATCAGGTGCTTCGCCGGTTGGTTGCGGGTGAGGTCATCACCGCGACCAAGGCCGTCGATACGGAGACGAGGCAGTGCGTCGGCGATCTCCACGGGAACGCTGGGTAAGTCAGTGCCCATGGGCGGACGGTACGTCCGTGATGGTGCACGCGCGCGTTCTGGCAGTGAAGCGGGGCGTGAGGCAACGCACCGTAATCCCTGGCCTCGACCCCGTAGACTGGTCCGGCCCCCGCCGCCGTGGGCCGGACGACGAAACACCACCCCTAACTGTGAGGAATGACCTGCGTGATCACTGCCCATGGCGTCGAGCTGCGCGTCGGCGCGCGCGTGCTGCTGAGCGAGGCGACCTTCCGGGTCGCCTCGGGCGACCGGATCGGCCTGGTCGGCCGGAACGGTGCCGGCAAGACCACGCTGACCAAGACGCTGGCGGGGGAGACCCAGCCGACGGGCGGGCAGATCGTGCGCGGCACCGACATCGGCTACCTGCCGCAGGACCCGCGCACTGGTGACCTCGAGGTCCTGGCGATGGACCGCGTGCTGTCCGCGCGGGGCCTGGACAAGGTCATCGCGAAGATGCGCGCGGCCGAGGGCGAGATGGCGTCGGCGGACGTCGCCACCCAAGAGGCCGCGATGGAGCGCTACCCCAAGCTGGAGGCGCGGTTCCTGGCCGCCGGCGGGTACGCCGCCGAGTCCGAGGCGCAGATCATCACCGCGAACCTGGGCCTGGACGACCGGGTGCTGGCGCAGCCGCTCGGCACGCTCTCCGGTGGTCAGCGCCGCCGGATCGAGCTGGCCCGCATCCTGTTCAGCGGCGTCGAGACGCTGCTCCTGGACGAGCCCACGAACCACCTCGACGCGGACTCGATCATGTGGCTGCGCGACTACCTCAAGGCGTACAACGGCGGGTTCATCGTGATCAGCCACGACACCGACCTGCTGCGCGCCACCGTGAACAAGGTGTTCCACCTGGACGCCAACCGGGGTGAGCTCGACCAGTACAACCTGGGCTGGGACAGCTACCTGGAGCAGCGCGACACGGACGAGCGGCGTCGTCGGCGCGAGCGGGCCAACGCCGA
This sequence comes from Promicromonospora sp. Populi, assembly GCF_041081105.1. Taxonomy (NCBI): domain Bacteria; kingdom Bacillati; phylum Actinomycetota; class Actinomycetes; order Micrococcales; family Promicromonosporaceae; genus Promicromonospora; species Promicromonospora sp. Populi. Next base: position 665,019 of record NZ_CP163528.1, read on the forward strand.
GAAGAAGGCGGGCACGCTGCTCGCCCAGGCCGAGAAGATGCGCGCCAAGGCGACCAAGGCCACAGCCGCGCAGAACATGATCAAGCGCGCCGAGAAGATGATGTCCGGCCTGGAGGCCGAGCGCGTCTCCGACCGCGTGGCCAACCTGCGCTTCCCGACGCCGGCGCCCTGCGGGCGCACACCCCTGACCGCGAGCGGCCTGTCCAAGGCGTACGGGTCCCAGGAGGTGTTCGCCGGGGTGGACCTCGCGATCGACCGCGGGTCCCGCGTGGTCATCCTCGGCTTCAACGGAGCCGGCAAGACGACGCTGCTCCGTATCCTCGCGGGCGTCGAGGCGCCCGACACCGGCCAGGTGGAGCCCGGCCACGGGCTCAAGCTCGGCTACTACGCGCAGGAGCACGACACGCTCGACATGAACGTGACGGTCGTGGAGAACCTGCGGCACGCCGCGCCCGACCTCACGGACACGCAGGTGCGCTCGGTGCTCGGCTCGTTCCTGTTCAGCGGGGACGACGCCTACAAGCCGACCAACGTGCTGTCCGGCGGCGAGAAGACGCGCCTGGCGCTGGCGACGATCGTCGTGTCCGGCGCGAACGTGCTGCTGCTCGACGAGCCGACCAACAACCTCGACCCCGCGTCGCGCGCCGAGATCCTCGGCGCCCTGAAGACGTACGAGGGCGCGGTAGTGATGGTGACTCACGACGACGGCGCCGTGGAAGCCCTGGAGCCCGAGCGCGTCCTGCTCCTGCCCGACGGCGACGAGGACCTCTGGAACGACAGCTACCAGGAACTGGTCTCCCTGGCCTGAGCCAGAGGTGCGGAACCGCCGGCTCAGGCGAAATAGATAGAGCCTGACGCCCCCACCGGGCGAGCCCGGCCGGGGGAACCACTACACCTGCGGAGTGTGTTGCGCTGCGTAGACATTGTCTACGCAGCGCAACACACTCCGCAGACGTGTAGTCGCCCCGGCGACCACGGTCAGTGCAGTTGCGCCTCGATCAGCGCGTCTTCCTCGTCCTCGGGGGTCGGACGGCGGTCGCGCGGCTGCCTGCGCGCCCGCACACCAGCGGCGTCGTCCGCGTCGGCCGAGGCGAGCAGGAGGTCGCCCGCCGAGACCGTCTCGCCGCGGAGCGCCCCGCGCTCGCGGCGCCACAGCAGGATGTACCCGCCGATCGCGCCGAGCGCGAAGATGCACCACTGGAACGCGTACGACAGGTGCGACCCCGGGTCGGTGTCGGGCTTCGGCAGGGTGGCGAGCTCGACGTCGGGCGCCGGCTCCTCCGTGCGCAGCGCGCCGTACGCGCCGACGGTGCGGCCCGCGGCCCACGCGGCCCCTTCGGGCCCCGCCGCGAGCACCTGGGCCGTCGAGATGGCCTGGACCTGCCCGGGCGGCGTGCCGCGGTCTGACGCCGGTTCGTCCGCCCGCAGGGACGCCACGACGGTCACGGTGCCCGACGGCGGCGCGGGGACCGCGTCGGGACCCTGCGCGTCGCGCCCGAGCGGGACCGTGCCGCGGTTGATCACGATCACGACGTCCTGACCGTCGACCTGGGTCTCGAAGGGAACCAGCACGTGGTACCCGTTGCGCCCGGCGACGGGCCGGTTGCGCAGCAGCACCGTCGCGTCGGTGACGTAGTGCCCCTCCAGCTCGACCGGCCGCCAGACCTCGGAGGTGGGGAGCACCGCGCCGGGCCCGTCCAGCACCTCGCCCAGCGGCACGGCGGGTGCCGACCAGTTGGCCTCGATGAGGTTGATCTCGGCCTCGCGCGTCTCGTACCGGTTCCACTGCCAACGCCCCGCCACCAGGCACAGCGCGGCGAGCACGAGGGCGGCCACCGCGAGGATCACCCACTGCCGGGTGGTGCGGGGGCCGCGGGACTCGTCGGCAGTGCTGCTCTCGTTCACGACGACCGGTCCAGCTCCGCCACCGCCACCGTCTGCTTCCAGAACGACCGTGACGCCAGGAACTGCTCAAGGTGCTCGCGGTGCTCGTCGCACGCGAGCCACACCTTGCGTCGCTGCGGCGTGTGCAGCTTGGGGTTGTTCCACAGCAGCCCCCACGAGGCCTGAGCACGGCAGCCCTTCGCGCTGCAGATCAGCTCGCCGTCGGGCACGGGATCGGGGGAGGGGCCAAAGGCGCCGAGGAGATCCATCGGTGCTCCCCTCAGTCGTCCACGTGGTCGATGACGCGCCCGGCACCGGGCGCGGTCGGGACACCGGGGGAGTCCGGGCCATCGCCAGCGGCGCCCGGGGCGGGTGCGCCCGGGGCGGGCGCAGCGACGTCGGGCAGCTCCGTGAGCGCCGGGGCGGGCTGGGGCGTGACGGGGGAGGTGTCGTGCGTGACGTGGTCCCGCCCGGAGTTGGCGATGAGCACAGCCGAGTACGGGAGCACCACCGCGGCGGCGACCAGCGCCCACCGGAGCCAGCCGTCCACCACGACGGCGCCGATGATGCAGACCACCCGGATCGACATCTGGATGAGGTAGCTGCGGGTGCGGCGCGCCTGGTCCACCGCCAGCGGCTCGGGGGCCGAGGTGATGGAAGGGACCGGCTCGCTCATGCTTGCAGTCTACGTGCGCCGGGAACCCGCCCGGCACGTCTCGTCGGTGCTGTTCACTGGCCCATGACACGCACCCCGACGCGCCGGAGTCGCTGTAGGAAACCCACAAGGAACCGCAGATCCCTGTGGCACGCCGTGCGCGGCGTGCGCGCGACGCGCGGGGTAGCGTCGCAGCGGGCCTGGATCCACCCCAGGTGCCGGCCGCGGGCCCCAGCCTCGCGCGGCCTCCCGTGCAGCACGATCCAGCATCGAGGAGCAACAGGTGACCACCACGCCTGCCAGTGACAGCTTTGCCGCAGGCCCCTCGGGCCGCGTAGTAGTCGTGACGGGTGCCGCTCGCGGCATCGGCCGCGCCATCGCCGAGCGTTTTGTGGCCGACGGCGACCGTGTCGCCACGATCTACCGCGGTGGCGACCTGCCCAAGGGTGTCGAGGGCTATGTGGCCGACATCACGGACACCGCGGCCGTCGACGCCGCGTTCACCGCCATCGAGGCCGACCTGGGACCCGTCGAGGTGCTGGTCGCCAACGCCGGGGTGACCAAGGACCAGCTCCTCATGCGGATGAGCGACGAGGACTTCGAGTCGGTGGTCAACGTGAACCTCACGGGGACGTTCCGCTGCGTGCGCCGCGCGTCCAAGGGCATGATCCGGGCCCGCAAGGGGCGCATCGTGCTGGTCGGCTCGATCGTCGGCCTGTCCGGCGGCACCGGCCAGGTCAACTACTCGTCGTCCAAGGCGGCTCTGGTGGGCATGGCCCGCTCGATCAGCCGCGAGCTCGGCGCGCGCGGCATCACGGCCAACGTCGTCGCGCCGGGCTATGTCGAGACCGACATGACCGCCGCGCTCCCCGAGAACGTGCGCGAGGGCTATCTGAAGACCATCCCGGCCGCCCGGTTCGCTGCGACCGACGAGATCGCATCGGTGGTCTCGTTCGTCGCGTCCGAAGCCGCGGGCTACGTCACCGGCGCCGTCATCCCCGTCGATGGCGGGCTCGGGATGGGGCACTGACCCCCACGCCGGCGCCGCTACCTGCGGTTTCGCCCGTACATATCCAACATTCTTGCCACCAAACACGGCGCGGAGTTTCGTTCCACGCCGCAATCCGCATTACGCTCGCACCCAGCGCAGGGGTCGCCTCGGCACGCCTGCGCAGAAACGGAAGGACAACATGGGTCTCCTCGAAGGTAAGCAGCTGCTCATCACGGGCGTGCTGACGGACTCGTCGATCGCGTTCCACGCCGCCCGGCTCGCTCAGGAGGAGGGTGCACAGGTTGTGCTCTCGTCCTTCGGGCGACAGATGAAGCTCACCCAGGCCTTTGCCAAGCGCCTGCCCGTCGAGGCTCCGGTGGTCGAGCTGGACGCCACCAGCCAGGAGAACCTCGACGGCCTGGCCGACGCGGTGCGTGCGGCGGGCTTCGACCGGATCGATGGCCTGGTGCACTCGATCGGGTTCGCGCCGCAGTCCGTCATGGGCGGCAACTTCCTCACGGGCACCTGGGAGGACGTCGCCACCGCGCTGCACGTCTCCACGTTCTCGTACAAGTCGATCGCCGTGGCGGCCAAGCCGCTGATGACCGACGGCGGCTCCGTCGTCGGGCTGACGTTCGACGCGCAGTTCGCCTGGCCGGTCTACGACTGGATGGGTGTGGCCAAGGCCGGCCTGGAGTCCGCGAACCGCTACCTGGCGCGCGACCTCGGCCCCGAAGGCATCCGGTGCAACCTCATCTCGGCAGGACCGATCCGGACCACCGCCGCCAAGTCCATCCCGGGCTTCGCGACGATGGAGGACGCCTGGCCTACCCGAGCCCCGCTCGGCTGGGACCAGACCACCGCAGAGCCGGCCGCGCGCGGCGTGGTCGCGCTCCTGTCGGACTGGTTCCCGGCGACCACCGGTGAGATCGTGCACGTCGACGGCGGCGTGCACGCCATGGGTCAATGAGCATGGATCAATAGATGGGCTGGAGGCTTTGATGGGCAGAGCGTCGGGCACGGAGCCCACCACATCGCCGTCTCGGCGTCTGGTGTTGCTCCGGCACGCGAAGGCGGAGCCGCCGTCGGAACTCTCCGACGAGCAGCGGCCGCTCGCGCTGCGTGGCCGGGAACAGGCGGTGAAGGTCGGCGCGGCGCTGGTCGCGGCAGGCCTCGTGCCCGACGCCGTCCTCGTCTCCGGGGCGCTGCGCACGCGCCAGACGTGGGACCTCGCGCGCAAGCATCTCGGCGAACCGGCGGTGTCCTTCACCGACGACCTGCTGGGAGCGATGCCACGTGGTGTCCTCGCTCTGGTGCGCGAGCTGGACCCCGCAACCCGGACCGTCCTCGTGATCGGTCATGAGCCCGCCATGGCGGCCACCGCCGAGCTCCTGGCCGGTCCGGGTTCGGAGGACGGCGCCCTCGCGCAGGTGCGTGTCGGCGTCCCGACGGCGACGTACGCGGTGCTGGAGGCCGACGAGGACTGGTCGGCCTGGGACCGCAAGATGGCCCGCCTGACGGAGGTAACCCGCCCGAACGCCTGACCCTGTTGGTCGGCGGGGCCGGCCGTCAGAGGAGGTCGAGGACGGCGTCCAGGCGGCCTTCTATCGCGTGGGCGGCCTGCGCCCGGACGACGGGCTTGGCGTTGAACGCGACGCCCACGCCGGCCAGCGCGATCATGTCGAGGTCATTGGCGCCGTCGCCCACCGCGACCGTGTGCTCCAGAGGGATGTCTAGCTTCTCGGCCCACTCGCGCAGCGTCGCGGCCTTGGCGGCGCGGTCGATCACGGGTCCGACGGTCCGGCCGGTCAGGACGCCGCCTGTCACCTCGAGCCGGTTGGCGCGCACCAGCTCGATCCCGAGGTCGTGTGCGATCGGACCGGCGACCTCCTCGAACCCGCCCGAGACCAGCCCGAACGCCCAGCCGCGGGCCTGGCACTCGGCCACCAGCTCACGCGCCCCCGGCATCAGCTCGACGGCGGCACGCACCTTTTCCAGAGCCTCGACGGGCACGCCGGCCAGCGTCGCGACCCGCTCCCGCAGGGACGCCGCGAAGTCGAGCTCGCCGCGCATCGCGCGCTCGGTGATTGCCGCGACCTCGTCCTTGGTGCCGGCGTGCTCGGCGATCAGCTCGATCACCTCCTGGCGGAAGAACGTGGAGTCGGCGTCGGACACGATGAGTCGCTTCACGCGCCCCAGTCTGCCGGACCACCGGTCCGGGAGTCTTCGAGTCCTAGGTTTCTTCGCTTTGAGCCGGCTCAAAGCGAAGAAACCTAGGACTCAAAGGGGAGCTGGGTCAGTCGACGACCGTGCCCTTGGGGACCACCGTCAGGCCGCTCTTCGTGACCGTGAAGCCCCGTGCGCGGTCCTCCTCGTGGTCCACGCCGATGCGGGCCCGCTCGTTGACCACCACGTTCTTGTCGACGATCGCCCGGTGCACGTGCGCGTACCGGTGCACCTGGACGTCGTCCATCAGCACCGAGTTCGACACGTTCGACCAGGAGTGCAGGTGCACACCGGGGGACAGCACCGACCCCGCGGCCTGCGCGCCCGAGATGAGCACGCCCGGCGACACGATCGACTCCGCCGCGTGCCCCATGCGCCCCGGCCCGGCGTGCACGAACTTCGCCGGCGGCAGTCCCGTGTACCCCGTGTACAGGGGCCAGTCGTAGTTGTAGAGGTTGAAGATGGGGTGCACGGCGATGAGGTCCGTGTGCGCGTCGTAGTACGAGTCGATGGTCCCGACGTCGCGCCAGTAGCCGCGGTCGCGCTCGGTGGAGCCGGGCACGTCGTTGCGGATGAAGTCGTACACGCCGGCCTCGCCCTGGGCCACGAACGCCGGGATGATGTCGCCGCCCATGTCGTGCCGGGAGTCGGGGTTGGCGGCGTCCTTGGTGACGGCCTCGACCAGCGCATCGGCGTCGAACACGTAGTTGCCCATGGAGGCCAGCACCTCGCCCGGGGAGTCGGGCAGGCCCGTGGGGTTGGTCGGCTTCTCCAGGAACTCGCGGATCTTCGTCGGATCGGCGGGGTCGACGTCGATGACGCCGAACTGGTCGGCCATCCCGATCGGCTGCCGGATCGCGGCGACCGACGCCCGCGCCCCCGACTCGATGTGCGCGTCCACCATCTGCGAGAAGTCCATGCGGTACACGTGGTCGGCGCCGACCACAACAACGATGTCGGGGCGCTCGTCGTCGATGATGTTCAGGCACTGGTAGATCGCGTCGGCGCTGCCGAGGTACCAGTGCTTGCCGACCCGCTGCTGTGCGGGCACGGGGGCCACGAAGTTCCCCAGCAGCGGCGACATGCGCCACGTCTTGGAGATGTGGCGGTCCAGGGAGTGCGACTTGTACTGCGTCAGCACGACGACGTGCAGGTAACGCGAGTTGACGATGTTGGACAGGGCGAAGTCGACCAGTCGGTAGATACCGCCGAAGGGCACTGCGGGCTTGGCGCGGGCGGCGGTGAGCGGCATCAGCCGCTTTCCCTCGCCGCCGGCGAGGACGATCGCAAGGACGCGGGGGGCGGGAGCCATACGGGTGACATTAAGCCCTTTTGCGCCGGTCCGTCAGGTGGCGCGCTGAAATCTCGCGCACGCTAGGTTGAGCCTCGTGTCCGACGCCGCTGCCGCCCCCCGCCCTCCCCTCGACGACCAAGCCGCCCCGCACCCCGCGGACTCATTCCGCGTGGACCTGCTGACCCGCGAGTTCCCGCCGCACATCTATGGCGGCGGGGGCGTGCACGTCACCGAGCTCGCCGCGGTGCTGCGCCCGCACATCGACGTCCGGGTGCGCTGCTTCGACGGCCCGCGGGACGCCGCTGCCGAGGCGGCCGGCGTCACGGGCTACGACACGCCGTCGGCCCTGGCGGACGCGAACACCGCGCTGGCCACCCTGGGCACGGACCTCCTGATGGCGAACGATGTCGCGGGCGCCGACCTGCTGCACTCCCACACCTGGTACGCCAACATGGCCGGCCACCTGGGTGGGCTGCTGCACGGTGTGCCGCACGTCGTCACCGCCCACTCCCTGGAGCCCCTGCGGCCCTGGAAGGCGGAACAGCTCGGCGGCGGCTACGCGCTCTCGTCCTGGGCGGAACGCACCGCCTACCTGGGCGCTGCCGGCGTCATCGCGGTCTCGGCGGGCATGCGAGCCGACATCCTGCGCGTCTACCCGGAGCTCGACCCGGAGCGCGTGCACGTGGTGCACAACGGCATCGACCTGACGGGCTGGCGGCGCCCCGACATCGGCGACCCCGCAGCCGAGGCGACCGCGCGCCGCTACGGCATCGACCCGGACAGGCCTGCCGTCGTGTTCGTCGGCCGGATCACCCGGCAGAAGGGCCTGCCGTACCTGCTGCGGGCAGCCGCCCAGCTGCCGCCGGAGGTGCAGCTCGTGCTGTGCGCCGGGGCGCCCGACACTCCCGAGATCATGGCGGAGGTCCGGAGCCTCACCGAGGGCCTGCGCGAGTCCCGCACCGGCGTCGTCTGGATCGAGGAGATGCTGCCCCGGCCCGACCTGATCGCCGTCCTGGCCGCCTGCACCGTCTTTGTCTGCCCGAGCGTCTACGAGCCGCTCGGCATCGTGAACCTTGAGGCCATGGCCGTGGGCCTGCCGGTGGTCGGCACGGCCACGGGCGGCATCCCCGAGGTGGTCGACGACGGCGTCACTGGCCTCCTGGTCCCGATCGAACAGTCCGACGACGGCACGGGCACCCCGCTGGATCCCGACCGCTTCGTCGCCGACCTCGCCGAGGCGCTCACCCGCGTGGCGACCGACGCCGAGACCGCGACGCACATGGGGGCCGCCGGCCGCCGTCGGGCCGAGGACCACTTCGCCTGGTCGGCGATAGCCGACCGCACCATGGACGTCTACCGCAGGGTGCTCGCCTAGCGAGGCTCGCCCACGGCGGCCAGGAGCGCTTGCCGGTCTGCTCGGGTGCGCAGCCGGTGGTAGGCCAGGTGGGCGTAGGCCGGGTCGGACACCGCCGCCGAGTACTCGGCGCGCTTGCCCGCGTAGGTGGTCCAGGCCCAGCGGACCACGGAGTCCTTGCCGACCAGGCTGTCCAGGCGCTCGCGGTTGCCGTTCCACAGCTCCTCGCCGCTGGTCATCCGGCGGAGCGTCCTGGTCACGACTCGGCGCATGACGGTGGCGCGCGACGGATCGACGAAGACGAACGTGTCGGCGCGCTCGCGGAGCAGGCCCGCGGCGCCCGCGCCGGAGTAGTTGCCGTCGATCACCCAGGTGTCCTGGCCGGCGGCGGCCTCGACGTCGGCCAGGAATTCCTCGCGCGGCGTCCAGTCCCGGCCCCAGTAGAGCCCGTCGAGCTCCGTGTGCGGCACGCCGAGCCGCTCCGCCAGCTCCCGAGCCAGTGTCGTCTTACCGGATCCGGACGTGCCAACCACCCAGACCCGCTGCATAGGAACCAACGCCGGTCAGCTCACCGCGCCGTAGGTGGCCGCGCTCATGGCGTGGCGGGCCGTGCGGTCCACCTCGCGGAGCGCCGTCGAGCGCTGGTCGACCTGCCAGATGTTGACCGCGCCGCCGTCGTCCACCGTGCCCAGCGCGACGATCGCGCGCAGGCGCGCGGCGAGGTCGAGTACGCGGGCGCGCCGGCCTTCCAGGTGCGGCACGGGCCACGACGACGTCGTGGCGGACCGGATCCGCTCGATGGCGTCGGCCGCGTCGTCGCGCCAGCGGGCGACGTCGAGCTGGTCCAGGGCGTCCGTCGCGGTCATCAGGCTCGTGCGCAGCTCGCGCTCGGCGTCGGAGAGCGAGCCGATCGTGCCCAGCACGAGCGTCGTCCACGCGGGGATCTCCAGCACGTGCCACGTCACCATGTGGCCCGGCTCGATGTGGCTGCCGAACGCCCGGACCTTCGGCACCGCGGCCCAGCTCCCGTCGGGGGTCGTGACCACCACGCACTCCCCGGCCTCGGTGGCCTCGAGGTTGGCCACGGCGGGGACGCCCGCCGCGTCGCCGGGCGCGGGCAGCAGCGCGCAGACCTCACGCGGCCCCACCGTCCAGGCGGTGAAGAGGGTGTCGAGGTCGGTTCCGTCGGCAAAGCCGGGTAGCCCCTCCACGGTGTGCGGCTCGTCGTCGCCCACCACGGACTTCACGGCGTCCGAGGTGTCGCCTATGCCCTGCAGCCACAGGGCGAGCAGCACGCTCCGGGGGAGGTCCTGATCGGTGTCCACCGCAGAACTGTAAATGACTCCTCCTCGGGTAGTGTCGGTGCCCATGAGCTCGGTTCTCCAACTCGCGGGCGTCACCGTCCGTCGCGGCACCTCGACCATCCTCGATTCCGTGGACTGGCAGGTGAACGAAGGGGAACGGTGGATCGTGCTCGGCCCGAACGGTGCGGGCAAGACCACTCTCCTCCAGATCGTCGCGGCGCGCCTGCACCCGACGTCGGGCACGGCCAAGGTGCTCGACACGACACTGGGCCGGGTCGACGTGTTCGAGCTGCGCCCGCGCATCGGTATCTCGAGCGCGGCGCTCGCCGAGCGGCTCCCCACGGCGGAGACGGTGCGCGACGTCGTGCTGACCGCCGCCTACGGCGTGACCGGGCGCTGGCGCGAGAGCTACGACGAGCTCGACGAGCAGCGCGCCAAGGACCTGCTGACGGCGTTCGACGTCGACCACCTCGCCGACCGCACCTACGGCACCCTCTCGGAGGGCGAGCGCAAGCGGGTGCAGATCGCCCGCGCGCTCATGACCGACCCCGAGCTCCTGCTGCTCGACGAGCCGGGCGCCGGCCTCGACCTGGGCGGCCGCGAGGAGCTGGTGGCCGCGCTGTCCGAGCTCGCGAGCGACCCCGCCTCGCCCGTGCTGGTGCACGTGACGCACCACGTCGAGGAGATCCCGCCGGGGTTCACCCACCTGCTGCTCATGAAGAAGGCAGGCATCCAGGCCGCCGGGCCGATCGAGGAGGTCCTCACGGCGGACAACCTCTCGGCGGCGTTCGGGCTGCCGCTCATCGTGGCGCACGGCGGCGGGCGCTGGCTGGCCCGAGCGGCGCGCTGATTCTTGAAATAGTCAGCGCCGTCAAGAATTCAGGTTGAAACACCGCTTTTTGCTACCGCAGTGTCAGTGGACCTTGGTAAAGTCCGGGCAAAGGTCCGAGGTGGCGATAGATTCACCGTGAGGACCCGCTGTCGGAGTGGTTCCGATGGCGACCGGCCGCCAGCCGGAGTGGACGCTCGAAGGGAGCAACCCATGGCGTGGTTGTGGTGGGTAGGCGCGGGGCTGATATTCGCGCTGATCGAGCTCTTGTCGTTGGACTTTGTCTTCATCATGTTTGCGGGCGGCGCGCTGGCCGCAGCCGTCGCGAACGGGGTCGGTGCCGAGCTGTGGGTACAGGCGGTCGTCTTTGTGGTGGCCTCGGTGGTGCTGCTCGTGACGCTTCGGCCCACGCTGATCCGCCACCTGCGCAACAGCACGCCGAAGGCGCCCACCAACTCGGAGGCGAACATCGGCCGTACGGCGTCCGTGGTCCAGGAGGTCAACGCGGCGTCGGGGCTGATCAAGCTCAGCGGAGAGGTGTGGAGCGCGCGAGCGGTACCCGGCTCGCCTCTGCTGCCTGCCGGCACTAGCGTTCGTGTGGTCCAGATCGACGGCGCCACTGCGGTCGTCGAGCCGGAGTAGCTGCTCAAGTCCTAAGCGTGGCTAGTCAAGTCAGAAGCGTGACAATCGTCCGTGCGGGCCAAGGCGCCCGCGTAAGGAGACGTCGTGGAGTCATTCGGGCAAGTCCTGCTCTATCTGATCATTGCCCTGGTCGTGATCGTCGGCATCGTCGCGGTGATCCGCGCCGTGCGGATCGTCCCGCAGTCGGTAGCGCTCGTCGTCGAGCGCCTCGGTCGGTACTCGAAGACGCTCGACCCCGGCCTGCACGTGCTGGTGCCGTTCGTCGACCGGGTCCGCGCCGGCGTGGACCTGCGTGAGCAGGTCGTCTCGTTCCCGCCGCAGCCGGTGATCACCAGCGACAACCTGGTGGTCGAGATCGACACCGTCATCTACTTCCAGGTGACGGACGCCAAGTCCGCGGTCTACGAGATCGCGAACTACATCACGGCCATCGAGCAGCTCACGGTGACCACGCTCCGTAACGTCATCGGTGCGATGGACCTGGAGCAGACGCTCACCAGCCGTGACCAGATCAACGGTCAGCTGCGTGGGGTGCTCGACGAGGCGACCGGGCGCTGGGGTATCCGCGTCAACCGGGTCGAGCTCAAGTCGATCGAGCCGCCGCCCTCCATCCAGGGCGCGATGGAGCAGCAGATGCGCGCCGAGCGGGACCGCCGCGCCGCGATCCTCACCGCCGAGGGTGTCAAGCAGTCCGCGATCCTCACGGCCGAGGGTGAGAAGCAGTCGCAGATCCTCCGGGCCGAGGGTGACGCCCAGTCGCAGATCCTGCGGGCCGAGGGTGAGTCGCGCGCGATCGTCCAGGTCTTCGACGCCATCCACCGCGGTGACGCCGACCCGAAGCTGCTGGCCTACCAGTACCTGCAGATGCTTCCCCAGATCGCCAACGGGACGTCCAACACCACCTGGGTCATCCCCACGGAGTTCACGGCGGCGCTCGGCAACATCGCCAAGGGCTTCGGCGGTACGCCCGGCGAACCGGGCATCCCGACGCCTCCCGCGGGCGGCCCGTCCGGCGGACCGCGGCCGACCACGCCGGCGCCGGTCATCGGCCAGCCGGTGCTGCAGGACCCGGGCGAGGCCCTCGCCGAGGCGCAGCGTCAGGCTGAGGCCGCGACCGCCGACGCGACGAGCGCCGGCAGCCGGTCGGGGGAGCCCTTCGACCCGCGCCACGACCGTGGCCAGCAGCCCGGCGGCCCGACGCCGCCCCCGCCGGCACCCTCGGCGCCCCCGGCGCCACCGGCGCCACCGGTCGGCTGAGCACCGGCCGCCTGGCGCGGCAAAGAGCTGTGGCGGGCGAACCGTAGCGAGATAGAACTGGGGCCGGAGTGCGGATCAGCACTCCGGCCCCAGCTCTGTCTCGCGAGGATTCGCTCATGGAATAAGAAGTTGCGGAGTGAGTGCTCACTCATTTACCGTCGCAGGCATGGAGAAGACACGACGCCGGGCAGCCCCCATGGCGCCGGAGGACCGCAAGGCGGCGATCATCGACTCGGTGCTCCCGCTGGTCGCGGAGCGCAGCCTCGACGTCACGAGCCGAGAGCTCGCGCAGGCCGCCGGGGTCGCGGAGGGCACCCTGTTCCGGGCGTTCGGTGACAAGACCGCCCTGGTGGGGGCGGTCGCCGTCGTAGGCCTCGGCCGGGCCGCCAACCCCGAGACCATCCGGGCAGACCTGGCAGCGGTGGACCTGTCGCTTCCCCTGGAGCGCCGGGTCGAGCTGGTCATCGAGCAGGGCCGCGCACGCGCCGTCGAGGTGGTGCGCTGGATGACGATGCTGCGCCGTATGGCGCCGCTCACCGGCTCCGCCGAGGACCAGCACGAGCGCATGCTCCAGTACCGCGACGAGTTCATGGCCCAGCAGGCGAGGCAGCGCGCGGCTACCGTCGAGGGCATCACCGCGGTGCTCGCTCCCGACCTGCACCGCCTCCGCGTGCCCGTCGAGGTCGCGATCTCCCTGATCGAGTCGGCGGTCACGGGCGCCCACGCACGCTTCGACCATCTGCTCCCGGCGGTCCCCGCCAATGTCGTGGCCGACGCCCTGGTGAACGGGCTCGCCGGTCCTGCAGAGCCCTGCAGCACGTAGACCTGACCTTCCGTAGAACCCCCTGACCCCCCCAGAACTGAACCCAGCCCCGAAGGGAACTGTTTTTATGCTTGTCACGCTTGCCCGGAAGTACCTGGGCCCGTACCGCTGGGCGGTGGTCGCGGTGCTCGTCCTGCAGCTCTTGCAGACGCTCGCGGCGTTGTATCTGCCCAGCCTGAACGCGGACATCATCGACGGCGGTGTGGTGGTCGGCGACATCGGCCACATCTGGAGCATCGGCGGCTGGATGCTCGTCGTGTCGCTGGGCCAGGTCGTCGCCTCCGTGGTCGCCGTCTACTTCGGTGCCAAGGTAGCCACGGCCTTCGGCCGGGACCTGCGGCGCGACCTGTTCCACACCGTCCAGACGTACTCCGCGCGCGAGATGGCCCGCTTCGGCGCGCCGACGCTGATCACGCGCGGCACCAACGACGTGCAGCAGGTCCAGATGACCGTGCTCATGACGTTCACCATCATGGTGATGGCCCCGATCATGCTGGTCGGCGGCGTGATCCTGGCGCTGTCCGAGGACGTGTCGATGTCGGCGCTGCTGCTTGTGATCGTTCCGGTGCTGGCCGCCTCGGCGGGCGTCATCGTGTGGCGCATGGTGCCGCACTTCCGGCGCATGCAGAAGCGCATCGACGCCATCAACGGCGTGCTGCGCGAGCAGATCACCGGCCTGCGCGTGGTCCGCGCGTTCGTGCGCGAGCATCGGGAGAGGGAACGCTTCAGCACGGTGAACGAGGAGCTGTTCGACACCTCGCTGCGCGCCGGCCAGCTCATGGCGCTCACGTTCCCGGTGGTCATGCTCATCATGAACCTGGCGTCCGTGGCGGTGTTGTGGTTCGGTGCCCGTGAGATCGAGGCGGGGGGCATGCAGATCGGCTCGCTCACGGCGTTCCTGAGCTACATCATGTACATCCTCATGGCCGTGATGATGTCGACGATGATCTTCATGATGATCCCGCGCGCCGCGGTCGCGGCGGATCGGATCGGGGAGGTCCTGGACACCGAGCCGTCCGTCGTGGACCCGGAGTCGCCGGTCGCCCTTCCGGTCGCGGACGACGACGGCAGCGGCGGCCCGCGCGGCCGCATCACCTTCGAGGACGTCGAGTTCCGCTACCCGGGCGCGGAGGCGCCGGTGCTGCACGACCTGACGTTCGCCGCCGAGCCCGGCCAGATCACCGCGATCATCGGCTCGACAGGGTCCGGCAAGTCGACGCTGCTGAACCTGATACCGCGGCTGTTCGACGCCACCGGCGGCACCGTCCGCGTGGACGGCATCGACGTGCGCGACGTGCTGCAGCGGGACCTCGGCTCGCTCATGGGGCTGGTGCCGCAGAAGGCGTTCCTGTTCACCGGGACCGTCGCGGACAACCTCCGGTACGGCAAGCCCGACGCCACCGAGGAGGAGATGTGGGCGGCGCTCGAGGTGGCGCAGGCCAGGAGCTTCATCGAGGCGCTGCCCGACGGTCTCGACTCCGTGGTGGCGCAGGGCGGTTCGACGTTCTCCGGCGGGCAGCGGCAGCGGCTCGCGATCGCGCGAGCCGTGATCCGCAAGCCCCGCATCTACCTGTTCGACGACAGCTTCTCCGCCCTCGATTACGCCACCGACGCGCGGCTGCGGGCGGCCCTACGGCCACAGACCGCTGACGCGACGGTCATCGTCGTCGCGCAGCGGGTGGCGACCATCCGCGATGCCGAGCAGATCCTGGTGCTCGACCACGGCCGCATCGTCGGCCGCGGCACGCACGCGGAGCTGCTGGCCGACAACCCGACGTACCAGGAGATCGTGACGTCCCAGATGAGCCTGGAGGAGGCAGCGTGAGCGCGGAAGACAAGACCCCGGCCGAGAGCCAGGGCACGACGGCGGCGGCCGCACCAGCTCGCGGGCCCGGTGGTCCCGGCGGGGGCCGCGGGCCGGGTGGCGGCGGCCCGTTCGCCAACATGGGCATGCCCGTGCAGAAGCCGATGGACTTCAAGGGCTCGATGCTCCGGTTCGCCGGCATGCTGCGGCCCGAGCGCCTGAACATCGTGGTGCTCATGCTGTTCGGCATCGGCTCGGTGGCGCTCACCGTGCTCGGGCCCAAGCTGCTCGGCAACGCGACGAACGTGATCTTCGCGGGCTTCGTAGGCGCCGGGCTGCCGTCGGGTATCACCACGGAGCAGGCGATCGAGGGCCTGCGCGCGCAGGGCCAGGACCAGCAGGCCGACCTGCTCTCGGGTGTGCCGGGGGTGGTGCCCGGCCAGGGCATCGACTTCACGCTGCTGATGCAGACCCTCGGCTGGGTGGTGGCCGCCTACCTCGGGGCGTTCCTGTTCGGCTGGCTGCAGGCGCGCATCACCGCCGGCGTCGTGCAGCGGACCATGCGGGACCTGCGCGACCAGGTGGAGGCGAAGCTGCACCGCATACCGCTGTCCTACGTGGACAAGCAGCAGCGCGGCGAGATCCTGTCGCGCGTCACCAACGACATCGACAACGTGGCCCAGACCACCACGCAGACCCTCGCGCAGCTCGTGACCGCGGCCCTGACCGTGGTGGGTGTGCTGGGCATGATGTTCTGGATCTCGCCGGTCCTGGCGCTCGTGGCGCTGGTGACGGTGCCGCTGTCCGTGATCATGACCGCGCAGATCGCCAAGCGCAGCCAGCCGCAGTTCGTGGAGCAGTGGGCGGCCACGGGGCGTCTCAACGCGCAGATCGAGGAGTCGTTCACCGGCCACGCGCTCGTGAAGGTCTACGGGCACCAGGAGACCACCGCCGAGGCGTTCGCAGCAGAGAACAGCGCGCTGTACTCGTCGAGCTTCAAGGCGCAGTTCATCTCGGGCACCATCCAGCCGGCCATGGGGTTCCTCGCGAACCTGAACTACGTGGTCGTCGCAGTGGTCGGTGGCCTGCGGGTCGCTTCGGGCACGCTGTCGCTGGGTGACGTGCAGGCGTTCATCCAGTACTCGCGCCAGTTCACGCAGCCGCTCACGCAGGTCGCCTCGATGATGAACCTGCTGCAGTCTGGCGTCGCCTCCGCCGAGCGGGTGTTCGACCTCCTGGACGCGCCCGAGCAGTCGGCCGACCCCGAGGACTCCGAGAAGGTCGAGCCGGTGCGCGGCCGGGTCGCGTTCGAGGACGTCACGTTCTCCTACACGCCGGAGCAGCCGCTCATCAGCGGGCTGAACCTGGTCGCGGAGCCGGGGCAGACCATCGCCATCGTCGGCCCTACCGGCGCCGGCAAGACGACGCTGGTCAACCTCCTCATGCGGTTCTATGAGGTGGACGGCGGGCGCATCACGCTCGACGGCGTCGACACGCGCGACATGTCGCGCGACGACCTGCGCTCGTCGGTCGGGATGGTCCTGCAGGACACCTGGCTCTTCAAGGGCACCATCGAGGAGAACCTCCGCTACGGCGTGTCCGACGGCGCCAGCGTGGACGAGGAGACCTTCCTCGCCGCCACGCGGGCGACCCACGTGGACCCGTTCGTGCGGACCCTGCCCGACGGCTACGACACGGTGGTCGACGAAGAGGGCTCCAGCGTCAGCGCGGGGGAGAAGCAGCTGCTCACGCTCGCGCGGGCGTTCCTCGCCGACCCGGCGATCCTCGTGCTCGACGAGGCGACCTCGTCGGTGGACACCCGCACCGAGGTGCTGGTGCAGGAGGCCATGAACCGGCTGCGCAAGGACCGGACGTCGTTCGTCATCGCGCACCGGCTCTCCACGATCCGCGACGCCGACGTGATCCTGGTGATGGAGCACGGCGACATCGTGGAGCAGGGCTCGCACGAGGGCCTGCTCGCGGCGAACGGCGCGTACGCCCGCCTGTACGCGAGCCAGTTCGCGGCCCCGGTGGCGGAGGAGCCGGCTGCGACATAGCTGCCGGCGTGCGCCTCAGGGCGACCGTACGAATGCGGGGTGTGTTGCGCTGCGTAGACAAGATCTACGCAGCGCAACACACCCCGCATTCGTAGGTTCTTCCTGTGTTTTCCCTGCCTGGCGTGCTCCGGTCCGAGCCTGCCGACTAGCTCGCGGCGGCCGCCGCCGCGTGCCGGTCGGTCGCGTTCAGGATGCCGACCACCTGGTCGTAGTCGCCCCGCACCTCGGCGTAGCGGAAGAACTTGACCCGTTCGACCTGGATCTCGTGCGCGTCGGGCTCCGACTCCAGCAGCGCCATCACCTCGTCGGCGTACTCGTCGAGCGGCAGCGCGTGCGCGCTCTCGGCCTGCCCGGGCATCAGGTCGGTCTGCACCCCCGGCGGTACCAGCTCGACCACGGACACGCTCGTCCCGGCGAGCTGCAGCCGGATGCTCTCCGACAGCATGTGGATCGCGGCCTTGGTCGCGTTGTACGACGCCGTGACACCCAGCGGCACGTGCGCCAGCCCCGACGACACGGTGAGGATGGTCGCGTCCGGGCGGCTCTGCAGGTGCTCCGTGAACGCGGCGATCAGCCGGATCGGGCCGAGCAGGTTGGTCGTGACGACCGCCTCGGCGTCGGCCAGGAAACCCGGGGTGTTCCAGTTCTCGGCGCGCATGATCCCCGCCATCGGGACCAGCACGTTCACCTCGGGGAAGCGGTTGATCACCTCGGCGGAGGCCTTGACTATCGAGTCGGGATCGCTGGTGTCGATCACTACGGTGCCGAAGCCGTGCTCGGCGGCCAGTGCGTCCAGTGTGGCGGCGCTGCGGCCGCCCACGACCACGGTGTTGCCCTTCGCCTGGAGGCGGGTCGCGAGGGCGAGACCGATGCCGCGCGTCCCGCCCGGGATGAAGATGGTGTTACCGGAGATGTTCATGCCTTCACCGTGCGCCGCCCGGGCCGACGGCGGGAGAGACCCCGCGAACCGGGGACCGGCGATCCCTGGCTCCCGTCCGCGGCCCGGCGCACGATGGAGACATGAACCGTGCAGCCCTCGCCGACTTTCTCCGCCGACGCCGGGAGGCCCTGCGCCCGTCCGACGTCGGGCTGGTGCCGGGACCGCGCCGTCGGGCACCGGGACTGCGCCGCGAGGAGGTGGCCGCCCTGACCGGGATGTCCGTGGACTACTACGCCCGGCTGGAGCAGCAGCGCGGGCCGCAGCCGTCGGAGCAGATGCTCGCCGCGCTCACGCGGACGCTGCGCCTGACCGTCGAGGAACGCGACTACGTGTTCCGGCTCGCCGGGCACGGCGCGCCCCGGCGTATGCCGCTCGAGTCCCACGTGGCGCCGCCCCTGCTGCGTGTGCTGGACCGGCTTGAGGACACCCCGGCCGTGATCCTGACGGGTGCGGGCGAGACGCTCGTGCAGAACCGCCTCGCCGAGGCGATCTTCGGCGCACCGCCGGCCGCCGGTCTGGCCCGCAGCTCCGTGTACCGGTGGTTCACGGACCCGGGCGCCAGGAACGTGTACCCGCCCGACGACCACGAGCGCCAGGGCCGGAGCCAGGTCGCGACCCTGCGGGCCGCGCACGCCGCGGCCGGGCCCGGCTCGTCCGCCGACGAGGTGCTGCACGCCCTGCTGCGGGAGAGCCCCGAGTTCGTCCGGGTCTGGGAGCTGCACGAGGTGTCGCGCCGATATGAGGACCACAAGACGCTGGTGCACCCGGAGCTCGGCCGGATCGACGTGGACTGCCAGGCGCTGTTCACCGAGGACCAGTCGCAGGCGCTCCTGGTGCTCACCCCGGCGCCGAACAGCGAGGCGGAGGAGAAGATCCGCCTGCTGGCGGTCCTGGGCCACGAGACCTTCGCGTAGGCGTAGGTGGGAGGATTCTTCCGTGCTTGACGACGATCGCTGCCCCTGCCTCTCCGGTGACACCTACGGCGCCTGCTGCGGGCGGTTTCACTCCGGCGCCGCGACGGCCCCGACCGCCGAGGCGCTGATGCGCTCGCGGTACTCCGCGTTCACGGTCGGCGACGACGCCTACCTGCTGGCGACCTGGGCGGCGCAGACCCGGCCGGCCACCGCCGGGATCGGCGACGAGCAGTGGCGTCGCCTCGACATCCACCGCACCGAGCGCGGCGGCCCGTTCGACTCCACCGGCGTCGTCGAGTTCACCGCCCACTACCGCCGCCCGGCCACGGGTGTGCGGGGCAGCCTGCACGAGACCAGCCGCTTCGTCCGCGAGGACGGCCGCTGGTACTACGTAGACGGCGACTCCCGCCTGGGCGGCGCCGAGTAGGGCTGACCCCCGAAAGGTTCAGATCCAGCCTTCCTCCCAGGCGCGGTGGGCCGCGGCGTGGCGGGTGGTGACGCCGAGCTTCGCCATCGCGGACGACAGGTAGTTGCGCACCGTCCCCGGCGCGAGGTGCACGGCGCCCGCGATGTCGGAGACCTGGGCACCCGTGCGCGCCGCCCGCAGCACCTCCAGCTCCCGGTCCGTCAGCGGGCAGTCGTTCTCGGTGAGCGCGGAGGCGGCGATCTCCGGATCCACGTACCGGTGCCCGACGGCGACGTCGCGCACGATCTGCGCGAGGCGCGCCGCGGGCGTCGACTTGGGCACGAACCCGCTCACGCCTGCGGCGAGAGCCCGGCGCAGGACGGCGGGCCGGGCATGGCGGGTCACGATGATGACCCGGGGCGGCGTGCCGGCGGCGGCGGCCAGGATCTGCGCGGCCGCGTGCAGCCCGTCGGTGGGTGGCATCTCGAGGTCGAGCACGGCGACGTCGGGCCGGTGCTGCGCGGCGAGCCGCACGGCGTCGGTGGTGGTGGCGGCCTGGGCCACGACCTCCAGGTCGTCCTCCAGGCCGAGCAGGGCGGCAAGGGCGCCGCGCAGCAGCTCCTCGTCGTCGGCCAGCAGCAGGCGGATCATCCGGGCACCGTAGCGGTGACCGCGAACCGGTCGTCGTCGTTGGTCCAGGCCAGGCGCCCGCCGATCGCGTCGAGCCGCTCCGCGAGGGAAACGAGTCCGGTGCCGTCGCCGGTCCCGCCAGGTCCGTCGCCTGCCCCGGTCGACCCGGCACCTCCGCGGGCCGCTTGCGCGCCGTCGTTGCTGATCATGAGGCGGGCGCCGGCGTCGTCGGGCAGCAGGACGATCGTGGCGCGGGTGGCGCGGCTGTGCCGCAGCACGTTGGTGGTGGCCTCGCGCACCACGAGGCCGAGCAGGCTGCGTGGTGCGTCGGGGAGGGACGCCGCGAGGCCGGCGTCGACGTCGGCCTCGACCGCCACACCCGCGGCGGCCAGGACCTTGGACGCGTTGGCGATCTCCGCGTCCAGCGTGGTGCGCCGGTAGCCCTGCACCAGGGCGCGGGTCTCGCGCAGGGCATCCCCGGCGAGCTGCTGCACCTCGCGCATCTGCTCGGCCGCGCGCGCCGGGTCCGCCTCCGCGAGGCGCGCCGCGAGCTCGCTCTTCAGGGCGATGACCTGGAGGTGGTGCCCCTGGATGTCGTGCAGGTCGGCGGCGAACCGGAGGCGCTCGTCCGCCACGGCGAGCTGCCCGGCGACCCGCCGGGCGTCGTCGAGCCGGGCGGCGACCTGCCAGCCGTGGAGCATGCCGAGCATGGCCGGGCCGAACGCCACGACCATCAGCGCGGGCATCCACGCCGCATGCCCCACGTCGGGCTCGCCCGTGGCCAGGGCAGTGACCAGGCCGATCGTCGGCAGCACGACCAGCGCGGCGCCCAGGACCAGCCACGCCCGGCGGGTCGGCAGGAACATGACGAGCACCGCGATCGTGGCGGCTGGCGCGATCGACCAGAGCCCGAAGTTGCCGACGGAGAGCGGCACCGCGGCCGCGACCAGGCCCGCGCCGCAGGCGGTCACGAGCCAGAGCGTCGTCGGCCCCTGGTCCCGCATCCGCCGGCCCAGCAGGACGCTGCACGCCACGATCGTGGCCGCCGTCGACAGGCCGGTCAGCGCGCGCAGCCCGGCGTGGACGTCCGGGTCCAGCACCCAGTCGCCGACCGCGAAGCCCAGCACGCACGCCACCGTCCCCGCGAGACCCCACCAGACGTTGCGGCGGAAGCTCACGAGGCCGCTGCTGCCGTCGTCCGTGACGGCCCGTGCGGTGCTCATGACGTCATCCTGCCAGCGCCGTCGCCGGTCCGGGGCGGTCCGTGCGGCGCTGATGACATCTGTCATACGAGGTAGTGACATGTGCCCGCGCCCGGGTGCGGTCCGGCACTACTGGCCGCGGTCGCCGTCGGACAGCGTGGGAACCAGCGCGGCGAGGAACGCCGCACCGGACGGGGAGATCACGATGACGGACACGACGGAGACGACGGAGACGACGGGTCGGGTCGCGGCGGGGCACGCGCACCTGGCGCAGGGGACCGCCCCCGTGACGCGGGCCCGGAAGGTCGGCAGGTTCCTCGCGCACCTGGCCGAGATGGTCGTGGTCATGGTGCTCGGGATGCTGCTGCTGGCACCCGCGTGGGACTGGGTGGGCGCGGCCCTCGGGATCGAGGCGCTGCTGGGCCGGCCCGACGTCGGCGCGGTGGTGATGGTCCTGGACATGGTGGTCGCGATGACCGTGTGGATGCGGGTGCGGCGGCACGGCTGGTCGGCGATCTGGGAGATGAACGCGGCGATGGCGGCGCCGTTCGCGGTGCTGCTGGTGCTGTTCTGGACCGGCCTGGCCGGCGCGGGTGACCTGATGCTCTGGGGGCACGTGCTGATGGTTCCGGCGATGGCGGGCGCGATGCTGCTGCGTCCGGCCGAGTACACGGAGCATGTCCACGGTTTCGACCTCGCGTGGCTCGGGCGCCGGTGGCCCGTGCTGCTCGCGCTGGTGCTGCTCGCCGGCTCGATCTTCGGCGGCGCGGGCGACCTGCCGGCCTGGCTGATCCTGGCGATGGCCCTGGTGTACCCGGTGGTAGGGGTGCTGCGGAACCAGATCCGCGGGCGGTCGATGGTGCTGCTGCAGGCGGCGGGGCTCGCGGTGTTCGCGGGGATCAGCCTGCTGGTGGGCGCCCTCGCCGGTCAGGACACCGGGGCCTACGTGCTCGCGGCCGGGCTCGTGGGGCACGGGGTCTGGGACGCGTTCCACCACCGGGCGAACGCGGTGGTGTGGCGCTGGTACGCCGAGGCCTGCCTGGTCTACGACGTGCTGCTGGCCGCGGCGGTGGTCGCGACCACTGTCGGGTCCTGAGGCCAGCCCGGAAGCCAGTCCTGAAGTCGGGTCCCTAGGCCGGGCCCGAGGCCACATCTCGTGGAATCTCCGCGGGATGTGGCCGGGCTGCGCGTGGCGGCATGTGTACACCGCCCCTTCGCTCTACTTTGGGGCGCTATGGACAGCGCGCCGCCCGGCACCCCGACCAGCCCGCAGCGACCTGACCCGCAGCCCAGCATTCTTGAGCTGCGGATCCACGGCGTCGCGACCGCGCTGCCGTACAGCGCGCTCGGCCTGCCCCCCGAAGAGGTGACGCAGTCCGACGGCGACAGCCTGGGCAGCTTCTGGATCCCGAAGCCGGAGGCCGAGGCACGGGACAAGGCGCTCCCGCCGGGCGACGTGCACGCCATCCGCCCCGATGTGCGCCGCGAGGCCTACTCCTGGGGCGCGATGGCGCGGCTCGGCGGCCTCCCGTTCGGGGGCTTGCTCGGTGTTGTGGGAACCGTCGGCGTGCGGCTGCTGTGGGCGTCGATGGTCCCGTTCGGCCTGGCCAACGCCGCGTACTGGGCCCGGCGTATCCCGGCCCCCGAGCCGGGCGTCCACGAGGGTGCTGCCGGCGGCACGGCCAGTAGGAGCGCCGCCCGCCCGCCGTCGGGCAGCCTGGTTCCCGAGGCGACCGCCGCCCTGACCCGGGTGTTCGCCCTCGGGCTGACGCTCCTGTTCGTGTCCGCCGTGGCGACGGTGGCGCTGTCCGTGATCGGTACCCGCTGCATCGGCCTGGCGACGGCCGGCCCCGACTCCGTGGTCCCCGTGTGCGCGCGCATCCCCAGCGTCCTGTACGGCCTGGCCAGGATGGATGTCGGCGACCGCCTCGCGCTGCTCTCCCTCGTCCCGGTCCTGCTGGTCGTGGTGCTGGTGGCGGTGGCGCGCAGCGGTCAGGTGCGGTTCGAGTCGAAGTTCTCGGTGATCCGCGCGGGTGGCACGGTGTCGCCGTCGGGCCCACCGCTGCACCGGGCGGGCTTCTGGTCGCAGCGCGAAGGGTCTGGCCTGCTCTGGGCGCACCTGGGCGCCGCCCTCGGTCTGACGGGGCTGTTCCTCACCTGGACCCGGTACGCCGACGTGGGCCTGCCCATGCCGTTCCTGCCTGCGGCCGGCCTGGTGGTGATCCTGGGTGCGGGCGCGTTCGTCGCCCTGCGTACCGATGACGACGGCGTCCAGGTCGTCACCTCCCGCTGGAAGGGCCGCGCCGGACTGGTGGTGTTCGCGGCCGGGCTCCTCGTGTGGCTGCTGGCGTGCTTCGCCGGCCTTGCCGGGCCGCAGCCGGAGCGGATGCCCGCCCTGCCCGGCCTGGACCTCGTGCCCGCGCTGCTCGGTGTCGCCCTGAGTGGCATCGCCGCGACCGGCCTGGCCTGGCGCTCCACGCGCAGCGCCGGGGGTGTCGCCGCCTGGACGGCAGTGCCGGTGATCGCCACGATCTGCGTGGCAGTGGTGCTGGTGGCCGGGCCGAGTGCCCCGGTGCGTTACCTGCTGGTGGCGACGGCGGTGCTCGCGGTCCTGAGCCCGGTCGCGGTGGTGCTGGTGGCGGTCCTGCTGCGCCGTCGCCGCTACGAGGGCTGGAACGGCGCCGGGCCGGGCGTGTTCCTGCTGGTCTCCGCCGCGGCGGCGGCTGTGTACTCGAGCCTGCTCGTGCTCGGTGTGCAGTGGTTCCTGCGCTTCGGGGAGCAGACCGCGCCTAAGGCCCTCGGGCACGGCCTGGTCGCCATCGTCCGCGACGTGCCCGACGCCGAGCTCGTGCGCGTACCGCCCGTCTACACCGAGTTCGGCACCGCGTCCGTGGTGATCGTCCTCGTCTCCCTCGTGCTCATCCTGGTCGCGGTAGTAGGGCCGTACGTCCTCGACACGATCCGCTCCCGGCCGCTGTGGATCCCCGGCGCGCCGCGCACCGTCGGGCCGCCGTACGGCCCGGCGCTACCCGCGTGGCGCGCGGTCGCGGACGCCCCCGACCCCGACGGCGGGCCCAACCCCGTGCTGGAGCGGGTGCTGCGGGCCCGGCAGGTCGCCGCGACGTCGCACCGGGTGGAGCTGGCCGCCGGCGCCCTGGCGGCCGCCGCCTACGTCGCGGCCCTCGTGGCGCACATCCCGCTGATCGCCCAGCAGGCAGACGCCACTCTCGTCCAGGTGCCCTCGTGGCTGTCCGGGCTCGCGGTGCCCGCCCTCGGCACGCTCGCGGCGACCCTCGTGCTCAGCGCTCTTGCGGGTGGTGGCGCCGCGGGCGGCGTCGCGCGCCCGTGGGGCCTGCTGTGGGACCTCCTGTGCTTCATGCCGCGCAGCGCCCACCCGTTCGGCCCGCCGAGCTACGCCGAGCGCGCGGTGCCCGAGGTGCGCTCACGCGTGGACGCGTGGCTCACCGGCGCCGACATCGCCGACGACGCCGAGCGGGAACGTGTGGCCCCCACCCGCCGCGTGGTGCTGTCCGCGCACTCGATGGGCGGGGTGCTGGCCGCGGCGGTGGTGCTGATCCGTGCGGGCAACCCCGTGCCCGAGGCCGTGCTCGGCGCGCCCGGCGCCGCACCCGCCGTCGTGCCTGACACCGCCGACGGCCGCCTCGGCCTGCTCACCTACGGTTTGCAGCTGCGGCCGATCTTCGGCCGGTTCTTCCCGGACCTCCTGGGCCCGACGACGACCGGCACACCACCCAGCACCGGTCCGGCCTGGTCGGCGGACCCCTGGGTGGGCCAGGTGAGTCCCGGACCCGGGGCGGTTCCGGCGACGCCGTTGGCGCCGGAGCGCCCCGAGCCCGGCTCGGGGGAACAGGTCACGCTGATGTCACTGCTGACCTGCGGTGCGAAGCCCGCGTGGGTGAACCTGTGGCGGCGTACCGACTTCCTGGGCTTCCCGGTGGTGAGCTATGGGGAGAACGACGTGGACCGCGGGGCGGAGGAGATGGACCGTTCCGCCTATCTCTTCGCCGTGGCGGCGCATTCGGGGTATCCGGCGTCGTGGGCGTACCACGAGGCGCTGGACGAGGTGGTCGAGCGGCTGAGGTAGCGGCTGACGCCGGCTGGGCCGTCGGGTGCCCAGCCGGCGGTCACGCGGCGAGGGGAGCCGGGCTGACGACGTCGCGCAGCCGGGCCAGTGCCGTCTCGAGAATCTGAACCACGCGCTCCTTGGTGACACCAAGGCGGCGGCTGATCTCGTCGAGGGTGCGGCTGGTGCCGTCCAGGAGGCCGAAGCGCATCTCCAGCACCCGGGCCTCGACCGCGTCGAGGTGCCGCAGGGCCTGCCGGACGGTGCGGCGCAGCAGGGTCTGCTCGGGGGTGGGCCCGTTCTGGCTCGCGCTCTCGGCCTGCTCCGCTGCGGCGACCGCGCGGACGATGGAGCGGCGTACCCAGCGGTGGGCGTAGGCGGCGAACGTGCCGTGCGCGGCGTCGTACGAGTCCGCGGCGCGCACCAGGCCTACGTTGCCCTCCTGGACGAGGTCCATGAACGGCAGGCGGCCGGAATAGGAGCTTGCGATAGCCGGGACGAGGCGGAGGTGGGCGAGGACAAGACGCTCCTTCGCATATTGCCCGTCCTTGACCCGCGCTTCGAGCTGCACGCGGAGACTGGGGGAGACCGCTGTGGCGTTGAGGGTGCGTGCGGCGTCCGCTCCGGCGACTGCGCGCTCCAGGAGGGACTCGAGCTGGGCGTCGTCCAGCGACGGCGTGCGCTCGATCATCGCAGCGTAGGACTGGGGCAACGCCGGGTGCGGGGTGGGTTCCTTGCTGCGTCGCGCGCGGGACGATCGGGGATTTCGGGTAGTTCTCATCGCAACTCTCCTCATGAGCGGGACGAACTTTCCTTGCCCGGAGCATATGGAGTCTTGGCCCTCCAGGGAAGCGGGAGAGATTTCGCTGTGAGAGATAACGGGACGATAACGGCGTACCAACCCGGCCCGGCCCGGCAACCCGAGTTCCAGGGCGCGCCCGGGACGGGGAGAATGACTCGGTGACCACCCTCGACGTCGTCCGAGTGGACGACCCCGCCGACGAGCGCCTCGCCGACTACAACAGCCTCACGGACGTCGTCCTGCGCTCCAAGCACGAGCCGGCCAAGGGCCTGTACATCGCCGAGAGCGCGACGGTGATCCGGCGGGCGCTCGCGGCGGGCCACCGGCCGCGGTCGTTCCTCATGGCCCCCAAGTGGCTCGACTCCATGGCCGACCTGATCACGGGGACCGGCGCGCCCGTCTACGTCGCCGAGGAGCCGCTGCTGAAGGAGATCACGGGCTTCCACCTGCACCGCGGCGCCCTGGCGGCGATGCACCGGCCGCCGCTGCCGGGTGTGCACGAGCTGCTCGCGGGGGCGCGTGGCGGCGCGGGTGCCCGTCGCGTGGCGGTGCTGGAGGACGTCGTCGACCACACGAACGTCGGTGCTGCCTTCCGCAGCGCCGCCGCGCTCGGCGTGGACGCGGTGTTCGTCTCGCCGCGCTGCTCGGACCCGCTCTACCGGCGCTCGGTGCGCGTGTCGATGGGCACGGTGTTCCAGGTGCCGTGGACGCGGATCGAGCCGTGGCCCGACGGCCTGCAGGCCCTGCGGGCGGAGGGCTTCACGGTCGCGGCCTTGGCCCTGTCCGACGACTCGATCACGCTCGACGACCTCGTGGCGAACCCGCCGGAGAAGCTCGCTCTCGTGCTCGGCACGGAGGGCGACGGCCTGAGCGGGCGCGCCATCGAGGCCGCCGACCTGGTGGTGCGCATCCCCATGGCCGGGGACGTCGATTCCCTCAACGTCGCGGCGGCCTCGGCGGTCGCCTTCTGGGCGACCCGCGTCTGAGATGACAGGAGCGCGGCCGGCTGTGCCTGCCGAGCCAGCGCGGTGTCGACCACACGGCTAGGTTCGTCAGCGTGACGATCGCTCTTGAAGAGACTTCGGGCAAGGACATCGGTTCGGCGGAGCACACGCGCTCGATCCCGCAGAAGCGGTCGGCGGCGACGATGGTGTTCACCGATGCTGCGGGGCGGGTGTTGTTGTGCGAGCCGACGTACAAGCAGGTCTGGGAAGCCCCCGGCGGCGCCGTCGAGGGCAATGAGTCTCCCCGCGATGGCGCCGTGCGGGAGGTGCATGAGGAACTGGGCTTGGTGGTCGAGCCGGGTCGCCTGGTGGCGGTGGACTACGTCCCGCCGATCGAGGGTCGTACGGAGAGCCTGATCTTCGTGTACGACGGCGGGCACATGGCCGACGAGCAGGTCGCGGCGATCCATCTGGCCGACGAGGAGCTGCGGTCCTGGGCGTGGTGCACGGTCGATCAGGTGCACGAGCGGATGCGTCCCCTGGTCGCTCGCCGCATCGAGGCGGCGCTCGGCGCCATCCGCGATGGCGGCGTGGTGGAGCTGGAGAACGGCTACTCGGTCAGCACGAAGCTGACCGAGTAGCCGTCTTGGTCAGGCGGCGTGCAGCCGTGCCCGTCTGGTAGCCGTGCGAAGGGTGCTCGGATCCGCCGGAGCGATAGTGGCAGGACGTCCCGGTCATCGCCTCGGCGAGCCCGTCCCAGCGCGACAGAGGCGCTCATGGGCCTCACTCTCGCAGAGTGAGGTGATGGGCTGCCCGACCGCGTGCTGGTACCTGGCGTCGTAGGCCCTGGTCCAGACGCCGGCCGCCCATGACCGTTCGAGCTCGTCGGCGCTGAGCTCCCGGCCGTGCGCGTGGCGATACGCATCGAGGAACCGGTCGGTCTCCTCCACAGTTGCCAGGTCGTCCACGTTGACGGTCGAGTACAGCGCGGCAGCGAAGCCGACGAGGACGGCTTCGCTGTCAGCGGTCATGCTGTCCCAGTCGTGGACGACCAGCAACGTGTCTCCGTTCCAGCGCAGGTTGCCGGCAAGCCAGTCGCAGTGGCCGATCACTGCTTCGGACTCGCCGGCTCGCAGCCGGTCGCGAGCGCGGCGCCCGGCCTCGTCGATCCACGCCGGACCGGCCACCCTGTTGAGGTTGAGGTCAGGGTTTTCCTCCGAACGTGGCCATAGTCCGTCCCCGGTGTGGTTCCACGCCGCCCACGACGGTGGCGGGTCGAGCGTGGACATCTCATCCGGCCGGGGGGCCAGCTCGATCAGCCGCGCGAACGCCTCAGCGAAGGCTCTGGCCGCGTCGCCGCTAGGGAGCGGTGTGCCACCGGGGACGTAGGTTTCCGCGGTCGCGATGTCCTGGCCGAAGGCGGCGGTGGCGAGCGGCTGAGGGCATGGATAGCCCGCCTGGAACAAGCGGTGCTGCACCTCGACGCAGGCCGCGATCCGCGGTGAGTCCGGACGCACCTTGAGCACGACCTCCCTGCCGTCAGCCAGCCGCAGCCCGATGACCGCGGACAGGTTTCCGGACCTGAAGATCTCGTCCACTGGCGGGCTGCCTAGATGTTCCCTGCACCACTGGGCGATGCGGGCAGGATCGACGGCGTCGGCGCGGGACGACATCTGGGCATCCTGCCATGCGTCGGGGCGCTCTTACCGAGTCGTCATGTCGGGCAGATTGAGCACCATCTGGGTGTTCTCCTTGACGATGGCGTGCCCGGCGCCGTCGCGTGCAGGGCCCCTGGTGATCGTCAGGGTCGGGAGCTGGTCGCGACGGGTGCCCCAGGTATCGATGTGGTCGACCAGCCTGCTCGCGAGAGCGGTCGCGTGGTTGCCGTATCCGACGGCGCCGAGGCGTGCGTGCCCGGGCGCGACGTCGGTGCGGTCGAACACCATGTACGCCAGGGAGTCACCGTCGACCAGCGCGGGCGTGCGCACGGGTATGGCGGGTCGTTGGACGCCGGCATCCATGGCGTGCTGGGTGATCTCGATGCGGCAGACCCGATCATCCAGTGCGGTGGTGTGGAGCCACATGCCGTCGAAGGGTTCGGTGGTGGCGACCTGTGTGTCGGACCACACCACGACGGGAGCAATGTCGAAGGCGCCGTCGAGCGTGGCGGGCGCGACCGGCTGGTCCTGGTCGTGGTGGAGGCGGATCTGGTCGTCGAGCAGGCTGGTGGTGCGTTCGCCGTGCTGTCCGATGATGGGGACGAATCCGCACAGCTCGAGGCTGTCGGAGGCGAGGGTGTCGCCGTGGCGGTTCAGGGCGGCCGACTGGGTCTGTCCGCGCCAGCGCAGCGGCAGGACGACGCGGCCGCCGTCCTTGAGCTGGTCCCACCAGGCGGGCGGGATGTCCCATAGGCCGACGGCGGCGATGATGCGGTCGTAGGGGCCGTGCTCGGGGGCGCCGAGCAGGCCGTCGCGTTCGATGACGGTGACGTCGTTGTATCCGGTGCGGTTGAGAGCCTTGCGGGCATACAGCGCCACACCGGGGTCGATGTCGACGGTGGTGACGTGCCCTGCCGGGCCGACGAGCTCGGATAGGAGCGCGGCGTTGTATCCGGTGCCGGCGCCGATCTCCAGGATGTTGTCCCCGGGCTGGGCGTCGAGCTGGGTGAGCATCATCGCGACGACGGACGGCACCGACGCCAGGGACAGCGGCAGGGGGCCGTCAGGGTCGTCCTTGATGGAGATCGCGCGGTTGGAGTACGCGGTCTCCAGGTCGATGCCTGGCACGTGCTCGTGGCGGTGCACAGTGCGCAGGGCGGCCTCGATGCGGGCCGGGAGCGGGCGGGTCCGGGTGATGGAGTCGATGAGCTCGTTGCGTAGGTCGTCGGCTGCCGGTGCGGTGTTCACGGGGTGAGGCTCCTTGGTGTGTCGAGCAGGAGACAGGTCTGCCATCCTGCGGGGTCGGAGATGGTCGTGGCGGGCGTCGTTTCCGTGGCAAGGATGACGCCGTCGTGCCCGGTCAGCAGACCACGAGCGTAGGTCGCGGGCTCGTCGTGGACCGTCCGGTCGAACTGTTCCTCGACGTCCGACAGGAGGGCAGGCAGGTCGCTGTCCGGCAGTGCGTCGGCTGCGGCGTGCCGGGCGACGAGGATGACGCCGGCCCACCCGTGGCAGACAGTGGCGTCGGTGATCTGGTCGGGCTGGGCGTGGTCGCTCAGGCAGCCGGCCAGGATCATCTCCGCGTGCCGTTGCAGGTCCTGTTCGTCGGTGGCGCGGGCGGCGAGCTGGAGGGCTCGGGCGATACCAGGTGTGCCGTAGCACCAGGACGGGCGGGTGCGTCGTGCCGCCGGTGGTGGTCCAGCGGTCCACTGGTCCGGGGTGACGTGTGCTGGCCACGCGTGTCCGGCGCCGTCGGGTATGGGTCGTGCCCACCCGGTGAGTAGCGCGCCCGTGTGCCGCAGGGCTTCGAGCTGCCCGGGTACGACGTGTCCGGCGTGGGCAGCCAGTGCGAGCAACGCGACCGGGCCGGCGACGCCGTGCGCGAGCCCGAAGTTGCCGTGCCCACCCAGCATGGCGAGGTCGGGGACGCCGCGCGGGCTGTCGGTGGTCCACCAGCCCGGAACTTCCGCGTCGCCGGTGGACGTGGGCTCGGTCAGGAGACGGGTGAGGTAGGCGAGCCCGCGGTGCAGCAGATCAGGGCTGCTGCCTGTGTGCAGCAGCAGGGCCGTCAGGCCGGTGAGCCCGCTGATGAGGTCGTACTCCCGCATCCGTGGTGGGACACCATCGTCGAGGCGCCGCTCGGCGGCCGTCAGTCGCTGCTCGACGATGCGGGTCACAGCCTGGTCGAGGCGGTCGGCCTGGGCTCGGTAGGCGGGCCGGTCCGCGGTGTGCAGGACGTAGGCGGCGGCGGGCGCTCCGCGGTAGAGGCCGACCTGGTCAGGGTGCGAGGCGATCGGCTTGCGAGCCATCGCCCGCAGTGTGGCGTCGGCACGGTCCCACCGCCCTGTCCGCCGTGCAACGACGACCTCGCGCAAGAGGGTTCCGGCCAGCCCGTCACCGAGGGCGTGCAGCCCGGTCACTGCTCGGTCGTCCGGGCCAGGAGAGACCGGGCGGCCTGAGCGGCGGCGTGTAGGACGACGGTCTCGGAGTCTCGGTCGGGCCCGATGAACCGGTTGTGGTGCATGTGCAGCAGGGACTTCAGGATCCTGGGCGTGCGGGCATCGTCGACGTACAAGCGGTACGCGCGGAGGGCAGCGGTGCGCGCGTCCTCGGGCAGGGTGGCCGTGGCGGCGCGGGCGGTCTGACGGGTCACGTCGTGCTCGCCAGGACCACCGGCTGACGTCCCAGCCAGGGCCTGCAGTCCTTCGGTATCGCCGAGGAATCCCTGGGCGATGTTGATCATCCCGAGCGCGCAGGTCACGCGCCGGTCCCGGTGCGGCGGGTGGGTCAGGGCGTGGCGGACGGCGTCGCTGTCGGCCGCGAACACGGCCTCGGCGACGTCCACGACCGGCCCGGTCCCGTACCGGCCGGTCTCGGGTCGATACGCGTCGTAGACGAGCCGGGAGGCGAGCCCGGCACCACGCAGTTGCGCGAACCACGAGTCGATCGCGCGCCCGATCGTGGCCCGGTCTCCGGTGCCGGCCACCCGGATGCGTAGGTGGTCGTCCTCCTGGGCGTTGCGGTAGCGGACGAACCACATGGGCCGCCCGTCCAGGGCGGCGATGAGCGCGGGCAGGCGGTGCGCGATGACGTGGTTCAGCACGGCCGGGGTGGTGAAGACCTTCGCCTGCACCCACCGGCCGGTATGCGGGGTGGACGCGTCGGTGTTGCGCAGCACGGGAGCGTCCGTCAGGTCCGGATGCGGTTCGGGTGGTCGGGTCGTCACGAGCGGCAGGACCAGGCTATGGGCGTGCCCGATCCATGCGGTCGCCTCGTCCGAGGCAGCCTCAGTGAGGGTGACCTGTCGTTTGCGGCCGAGCTCAGCGTGCAGGAGGCGCACGTGTGCGGGTTCGGTCAGGTCCAGGCGCAGGGTCCGGTCCGCGTCGGACAGGTCCACCACCTGCGGGCACCGCCAGGTCCGCGCCCACGCGAGCAGTGCGTCGTGCCACGCCGGACCAAACCCGCCGGGAAGGTCGCTGGTCGTCAGGGTCCACCGGGCCGTAGACAGGATGGTGCGCCCGTAGCGGACCCGCGGCAGGTACGGCAGGCAGGAGGCGACGGGGCCCCAGTCGAACTCGGTCCACCAGGTGGAAGCGGACCGCCCGACCATCGCGATGAACCGGGCGATCGGCGGCGCCTGCTTCTCCAGCGCCAGGGCGTTCAGCACGACAGGTTCGACGACGCGGCGGCGCGACAGGGACACCAGCAGCAACCGCGATCCCGTGGACATCACGGCGAGGTCGTCCAGGTCGATGACCTCCGGACCGGGGCCGCGGTGCTCACCGACGCTGATCACGTGCGGCAGGTACTGCGGGATGCGGGCGACGTTCTGCGCGTGCGGATACACCGGCGTGAACGACAGTTGCGCCGACAATGCGCCCTCGGTCAGGGTCGGCAGATCCCGGTAGGACGCGGCGAGGTCGCCGTCTTCCAGTAGCTGCGTGAACCGGCCGGTCAGGACACCGGCCGACCATGAGGGCCGAACAGTGAGCGTGAAGTCGCCGGCGTCGACGGCAGAAGTGTCAGGTGCGTGCACACGCACGGAGATCGCCGCGTGCGGCGCGGGCACCTGGTCGGGCAGGGGCGTGCAGGCAAGGCGTTCGACGTCGTCGTCGGTGAGCAGCACCTCGGTGTCGCCGATCGTCGCGGCCTGCGCCAGCCTGGCGAGGTGCTCGTCTCGATCGAGGATCTTCATGGCGGGCTCCGGCCACGGCGAGGCCGGGAAGCCGTGCGGCAACCCGACCCCGGCGGCCAGGTCGACCGCATCCCGCAGGGGAACGAGGACCCCGGCGCCGTACCTGTCCCAGAACGTCGCCTGGTACGCCGCCCACGTCGGACGCCCCTGGGCGTGCCGGGATAGGCGCATCAGCGCGTGCGCGGCTCGTTCGGCCTCGCGCACGACCTTCTCGGACACCCTGATGGTCGCGTCGACTCGGGTGTTGATGCTCAGGCGGACCTTCCCGGAGTCGGCGACCTGGGTCATCTTCTTGTCCAGGATGCTGCGCAGGTGCCGAGCGTCGTCTGGGCTCGCGGTGTTGTGCTCGTCGATGAGCCGCAGCACCTCGCCCAGGTCAGCGACGATCCCGGCCGTCTCCACGTCCAGGTCGCCGACTACCGGACCGAGGGTACGCAGGAGATGGGAGAGCGGGTCCGTGACGGTCATAGCCGGGTGCAGGGACGTGACCAGCACGCC
The DNA here is from genome assembly GCF_041081105.1 of Promicromonospora sp. Populi. Taxonomy (NCBI): domain Bacteria; kingdom Bacillati; phylum Actinomycetota; class Actinomycetes; order Micrococcales; family Promicromonosporaceae; genus Promicromonospora; species Promicromonospora sp. Populi. The sequence goes on from NZ_CP163528.1 coordinate 698,412, forward strand.
TGCGGCCAGCGCGTCGGCGAACAGGCGCGCCATGCGGTCCGGTGTGCCGCCCGCCCGGGTCAGCGCGTCTACGACGTCCGGGTAAGCGGCGGGGGTCTTGGTCAGGTCGAGCAGACGGTCCAGCGGCCCGGTGACGGGCACGACCCCTGTCTGCCCGCCGGGGCGCGGCACGATCAGGACGTCACCGTGCCGGGTGGCGGTGTCGACAGCCTGGAGGATCAGGTGTGGCAGGACGTCCGGGCGGGACTCGAGCATTGACCGGACGGTCGCGGTCCAGGTCGTGTCGGCGGATGCGTAGGGGCGGTGGTCCGTACCCACCTCGACGCGGGTGGGGCCGAGGGTCGCAGTGGCGACCCCGGCGAACAGGCCGAACGGGATGGCGCGCCCCGTGGCCCGCAGCGCGTACCGAACCACGGAGTCGGTGACCCGCCGCACCGTCCTCGGCTCGGCCTGCCCGGTCAGGACCGCGTCGATGGTGGCAGCCAGCCTGGGCGCGGCGGCACGCACCTGATCGGCGAACGTATCCATCGTCCACGCCTGCCGGAGCCAGGTCAGGGCGGAGGCCTGGTTGTAGGGGTCGGGCCACCAGTGCCCGAGCGCGCCGTGCGGTGTGGTGGCCAGGCGTAGCACGACCGGTCCGCTGTGTCGCATGAGCCTGTTGGGTCGGGACATCTGCCGGGGCCTTCCTCGTTGCGTGCGGTCTGGTGGTGCTGCGCGGGCAGACCCTGGGCCGGCCCGCGCAGCGATCAGTGGCGTGCCTGGGTCAGTCGCTCGTGCAGGACGACGCGCAGGTCGGATCGCAGCCGTCGCTCGTGTCGCAGGCGGTCGGTACGACGACGGGCGCGTCGACGATCTCGAACGACACGGACCAGTCGTCGAGCTCGGGGATGGGTGCGGTGGTGATCGTGGTAGTGGACAAGGTGGTTCTCCTTCCGGTTAGCGCCCAGGGCCGTCCCAGGCGCCCTGTACCGCCCTGGCGGGCGGTGCAGGTCTGTGGGGTCACCGGGTGTTCACGGCGACGGGCGTTGCGATCAGGGCGCGCAGCACGGGCACCAAGCCCTGTTCGTCGATGGAGCCGGTGACGTGGTCCGCAGCAGCGGTGACGACGTCGGAGGCGTGGCCCATGGCGACGGCGTATGCGGCCCACTCGAAGACGGGCAGATCGTTCAGCCCGTCGCCGACCCCGACGGTGAACCGGCGGTCGACGCCCAGGTCCTGCCGGACGAGCTCGAGCGCAGACGCCTTGGACACGCTGCCGGGGGTGACGTCGAGCCAGTCACCGGCGGCGGGAGTCGCGGTCACGCCGAGGCGGCGCAGGTCGCCGACCAGGTCCAAGATCGCGGGGGCACGCAGGATCATGCGTGGAGTGCGGGAGCGGGCGAGCTGGTCGGCCGTCGTGATGCGCTGGGCGCCGTTGACCTCGTCCGGTCCGAACAGGCGCGTCACCCAATAACCCCAACCGATCTCCTCGACGCCGATCTGCGCGCCGAGGAGACTCTTGCGGACCGTCGTGATCGCCGGGCCGACGGCGAACGTGTGCGACTTCGTGACCTCGTATCCGCCTGGCAGGGCCGGGTCGAGACGGGCGGTGACCGCACCGTTGGAACAGACGATGGTGCCGATGGACAGGCCGAGCGCTTGGGCGATCGGCACCGTGCCGACGAGTGACCGACCGGTGGAAAGCACGACGTGGTGCCCCGCGGCGATGACGTCGCGTACCGCTGCGGCGGTCTCGCCGCACACCTCGTGGCTGCCGTTGGGCACGATCGTGCCGTCGATGTCCAGCGCCACAAGGCGGGTCTCAGTGCTCATGCCGTCTCCCTGGGTCGGAGCTTGCTGACGTCGTTCAGACTGCTGGCTGGCGCCGCCGCCCGACCCCGGGGTTCGTGCATCCTTTGCTTGCAGCAGATGCAATTTCCTGTCGCCGACGGGGCGGAACCGGGGCGTTTCGCGCACGGTTGCGGACCCGCGCCGCTACCGTTGGCACGGGCGCAGACCACGCCGGGAGGGGGCCACGGTGGCACGCAGCGCGAAGGCCGAACGTGAACGGCTCCGCGAGACGTGGTTCGCGGCCGGCACATCGATGGCCGAGGTCGCCGGGCTCATGGGCCAGCACTTCGGGGTGCGTCCCCGGACGGCCTGGCGGTACGCGGCTGGATGGGACCAATGGAAGCTGGTACAGCAGTACCGAACGGTCAACCCGGACGCGCGGATCGACGAGAGCCGCATCTCACGCTGGGAATCGTGGCCGTTCGGCGGCTCCCGCCCGAGCCTGGAGGCCCTGGCCGGGCTCGCCCTCACTCTCGGGCACGGCTGCACCCTGGCCGACCTGGTCGACGACGCCGACCGGCAGCACCTGTCCGCCGCAGAGACAGCGGTGATCACCGCCACCAGCGCACCAGGTAGTGAAGGGATGATGGTTCTCGAGAGCCGGTCGACGACGACCGGCTCGGCACAGAAGGGAGAGGACGAGGTGCACCGCCGGGAGATGCTGCGACTGCTGACCGTGGTCGGTGCCGCGGTCCTCCTACCCGCTGGACCTCAGCCCGTTGCTGCCGGTGCACCGATCGGTGAGTTCTCCCGGTTCAACACCCACCTGTGGCAGGTATATGCGCTCGCGCCCGCCAAGGCCGACGTGCTGCCCCTGGTCCGCCGCCAGCTCGCGGTGCTGTCCGACGGGCTGAACCGTTCCCCCGGTCCAGCCGACCGGCAGCAGTTGTGCGCCCTGGCCGGGGACCTGTTCCAGCTCGCCGGCGAGATCTACTTCGACGCAGACGCCTACACCGACGCCGCGCACTGCTACCACCTAGCAGCCCAGGCCAGCCGCGAAGCAGGCGCCCACGACCAGTGGGCCTGCGCCCTGACCCGGCACGCCTACCTGTCGGTCTACGAGAAGAAGTTCACCGACGCCCTGCCCGTCCTGGAGCTAGCGGCCGCTATCGCCACCCGCGGAGACAGCGAGCTGTCCACGCGTCACTGGGTCTCCGCAGTCCAGGGCGAGGTCCACGCCGGCCTCGGTGACCTGGACGCCTGCCGCCGCGCCCTTGACCACGCCCAGGAAGTCGCCGGACTCACCGGCACGATCCACAACGGCGGCTGGCTGCGGTTCGACGGCTCCCGGCTCCCTGAGGAACGTGGTACCTGCTACGTGACTCTGGGCAGCCCAGACCTGGCCGAGGCTGCACTGACCGAAGCGCTCCAGCACGCTACCTCCACTCGGCGCCGCAGCAGCGTCCTGGCCGACCTCGCCATCGTCGGTGCACAACGCCGCGACCTCGACCAGGTCCTGGTCCACGCCGACGCTGCCCTGGCCAACTCCCAGGGCAGCGGCTCGGCGATGATCGCTCGAAAGCTCCTGACTCTGCGCCCCCACCTCGCACCGCTCATGTCGGATCCTCGCGCCCGCGAGCTCGGCGACCGACTTACCGCTCTGACCGCAGCATGACCACGAAGGGAACCCTCTTGGACCACGAGAACGGCCGCATCTTCCGCGAAGCCTGGATTGCTGGCGTCACCAAGCACTACCCCGGCGAACCCAAGTTCGGCTACATCACGCCCTGGGACGACACCCCGGAGTGGGAACGATCCGCCGCATCGGCCGTCCACGACCAGGTCCGAGCCTTCATCGACACCACCGACGGCGCTGCCGGGCGCCTCACTCGCGAGCAGAAGGGCCGGTTCGTCGCCCTGTGCTGGATCGGCCAGATCTACAACCACTTCCCCGACCCCAAGCCCTCCTACGTCGCCGACTGGAACGACATGCCCGCCTGGCAGCAGGAAACCGACGCGGACATCTTCGAGACGATCGAACGCACGCCGTAGGACCGCCAGCGGCCGGCTCAGCGCAGCGGGGACCGGCGGGCGCTGACGCGCTCGCGCTGGAGCTCGTCCTGCCGGCCCTGCCAGCCCTTGAACTTCTCCTGCGCCTCCATCTCGGCCGCGCTGGGCGCCAGACCGACCACCAGGAGCAGCAGGATCGTGCTGAGGGTGACACCGATGATCAGCGGGCCCAGGAGCGCTCCCACGGACACCCCGACGTCCGGCGTGGCGACGGCTCCGCGTACCACCTCCGCCTGCATGGCCGACATGCCCGTGTAGTGCATGCCGGACACCGCGATGCCCATGATGATCGCGGCGCCCGCGCCGGCGGCGATGTTGTGCACCCTCGCGGAGAGCCAGAGCCCGGCGGTCGCGGCGACGACCCCGACGGCCACCGACAGGACGACGGTGGCGGGCGCGTACGTGATCTCGACGCCCACGTGTACGGCGCGCATGCCGAGGTAGTGCATGGCCGAGATGCCGAGGCCGGTGACGATGCCACCCGCGAGCAGCGCGAAGGGGCCGACCCCGGCGGCGCGGACGATGAAGAGGCCGAGGCCCACGACGGCGATGGCGAGCACGCCGCTGGCGATCGTCAGGCCGACGTCGAACCGGGTCTCGGCGCCACGGACGTGGAAGCCGAGCATGGCGACGAAGTGCATGACCCAGATGCCGGTGCCGCCGATGGAGATCGCGCCGAGAGCCAGCCAACCGGTGCTGGCGCTGCCGCGGGCGACGCGGGCACGGGCGGTACAGGTCAGGCCGACGGCGCACCCGGCGCACGAGAGCAGGAACGAGAGCACGGGCGTGACCCAGCCCAGCGCAAAGTGGTCGATCATGGCGAGGCTTCTCCAGCGAGTGCGGGGGGAGTTCGGGGGGACGAGAACCTTTGGCCATTAAAGCGGGCAAATACGGCAACATGCACGGTTTGCACAGGGCGAATTATGCAAAACCAAGGGTGAACTTTTGACACTCTGGATAACCCTTTTTACGTCCGGTTCCCTCTCCGAGAGGTCCGGCACGGGCGGCGTGGCCGGGGTCACATCCACCGTCCGAGAGGCGCGACTCAGGGCCGACAAAGTTAGGTTAGGCTCACCGACGTGACCACCAAGACCGAGGGGCTCGACGTCAAGCCCTCGCGAATTTTCGATGTCGAGGTAGCGCGCGTTACGCGCCTGTGCCCGTCCTTCGTCCGCTTCACCTTCAAGGGTCCGGACCTGGACAAGTTCGCGGACAACGGCCGCGACCAGCGCATCAAGCTCTTCCTCCCGTCCCCCCGCGGCGGCTGGGACGCCCTGCAACGTGACGACCCCGACTGGTACGCCTCGTGGCGTGCGCTCCCGGACGAGCACCGCAACCCGATGCGCACCTACACGGTCCGCACCGTGCGCCAGAACCTGCGCGAGGTCGACGTCGACGTCGTCATGCACGGTGACACCGGGCCGGCCTCACGCTGGGCGCTGACCGCCGCCGCGGGCGACCCGATGGTGATCATGGGCCCCAATGCCGAGTACGACGGCATACACGGCGGCGTCGAGTTCGCCCCGCCGGCGTCCAGCCACGCGCTGCTGCTGGCCGGCGACGAGACCGCGGTGCCGGCCATCGCCGCGATCTGCGAGTCCCTGCCCGACGACGCCGTGGGCGAGGTCTTCCTCGAGGTACCTCACCCGGAGGACGGCTGGAACCTCGGCGCCCCCGAGGGTGTGCGGGTGCACTGGCTGGCGCGTGACGGGCGCGAGCACGGCGACGCGCTGGTCCCGGCCGTGCAGGCCGCGGCGGACCGGCTGCTCGCGATGGGTGTGCGGCCGTCCACGGACAGTGCGCCCGCCCTCACCGCGGCCGGCGTGGACCTGTCGGGCGAGGCGCACGACGTCGACGTCGATGCCGAGATCCTCTGGGAGGTGCCGGTCGACGAGGCGGGCAACCCCCTGGCGCAGGACACCGTGCTGTACGCGTGGCTCGCGGGCGAGGCCGGCGTCATCAAGACGCTGCGCCGCTACCTCGTGAACGAGTGCCAGGTCGACCGCAAGTCCGTGGCGTTCATGGGCTACTGGCGCAAGGGCCGCGCAGAGAACTGAGCTGGTTGTGGGCGTGATCGTTGCGCCAAGAACGGGCAGAGAGCGGCAACGATCGCGCCCACAACCATCAGCTCATCGGCTGTAGGTCGCCGTCAGCGTGGCGCGGCCCAGCAGGTGGAAGTACACGTTGAACGCCACCTGCGCGTTGGTGTTGTCCGGGCCCAGGCCCAGCTCGCCGGGCGCGACGTCCAGGGCGTGCACCGCGAAGATGTACCGGTGCGGGTGGTCACCGGGCGGCGGGCCGGCACCCTCGAACCCCGGGGTGTGGCCGTCGCTGTGGGTGTGGAACGCGCCCGCGGGCAGGCCCGCGCCGTCGGGTGCGCCCGCGCCGGTGTCGAGCGACGTCACGTCGGGCGGCAGGTCCACGACGGTCCAGTGGTGGTAGCCCATCGGCGTCGGCGCGTCGGGGTCGTAGCAGGTCACCACGAACGACCTGGTGCCCTCGGGGAATCCGCTCCACGCCAGGGCGGGGGAGATGTCCTGGTCGTGCGCGGCGTGCGCGTCCGGCATGCGCTCACCGTCGGTCAGGTCGGTGCTGGTCAGCGTGAAGGTAGCGGGCGCCGGGAGCAGCGTGTACGGGTCGGGCGGGTATGGCCGAGTGAAGTCCATGGTCCACACTCTGCCGAACCGCGGCCCCTGGCACCAGCGTGTGGTCGGGTCAGCCCACTCGGAGGAGGTGGCGGAACGCCGTCTGGGCCCGCGCCGGGCTCGGCTCGTCGCCCGTGATGAGGTCCGCGTACGTCAGCGACTCCGACACGCGCACCAGCAGGTAGGCGAGCTCCTCCGGCGTGATGGTGCCGCCGAACGGTGCGTCGCCCAGGTCGCGGACCACCAGCCACTCGACGGTGGCGACGAAACGCTGCTGGATGGGGCTGTCGGCGGTGGTGAGCAGGCGCAGGGAGCGGGCCGGCTCGCGGCGCAGGAACGTACGGAAGTAGTCGGCCACGATGAGGTCGTGCGCGACCGCGGTCAGCAGGTCTGCGAGCCGTTCGGCGCCGGTGAGGTGCTCGGTCGCGTGCTCGGCCTGCACCAGGGTCGGCACGGCGAGCGACCACAGCACCTCGGACAGCAGCGCGTCCCGGTTGCCGACCCAGCGGAACACCGACGTGCGGTCCACGCCGAGGCGCACGGCCAGGGGGCCCATGTCGATGCGGTAGCCCTCGATGAAGGCCTCGCGCGCGAGGTCGAGCACCCGCTGGGCCTCGGGGCGCGTGGCGAGCCGAGCGGAGAGGCGGCTCGGCGCGGCTTCCAGCCCGACGGTCGCGATGCTCGACGCCGGTGTCGTCATGCGGCCATCCAACCGTCACAGGGCGCCCGATGCAACAATATGCAGAACGATGCATAAAGGGACATCGTGCTCGGCATGACCCTACCCCGGTGGTGCCCGGCGTGCTACGGTGCAGTTCGCAAACCGACCGGCCGGTATGGAGGATTACGTGACCGACGACGTCGTCGCCGACAAGTCCGAAGCAGTCCGTGAAGCAAGGCCCGAGCGCAGGTTCGAGGGCAGAGTCGCCATCGTCACGGGTGCGAGCAGGGGCATCGGCCTCGCGATCGCCCACCGGATAGTGGCCGAGGGCGGGCGGGTGGTGATCACCGGACGCTCCGCGGACTCCCTGCGGGAGGCGGTCGCCGAGCTCGGCGAGGACCACGCCCTGGGCATCGCGGGCAAGGCGGACGACGCCGAGCACCGCGCCGCCGCCGTCGCGCGGACTTTTCAGCACTTCGGGCGCCTGGACCACCTGGTGAACAACGCCGGGATCAACCCCGCCTGGGGCCCGCTCGCCCAGCTCGACACGAGTGTGGCCCGCAAGATCCTCGAGGTGAACGTGATCGCCGCGCTGGAGTGGACGCGGGAGGCGGTAGCGGCGTCGGCCGGGACCGAGACCGGGACGCAGGGCCTGCGGTCGATCCTGAACATGGCGTCGATCGCGGGGACGGCGTCGGGCCCGAACATCGCGTTCTACGGGGTCTCCAAGGCCGCCCTGATCAACCTGACTGTGCAGCTCGCCGACGAGCTCGCCCCGGCCATCCGCGTCAACGCGCTCGCGCCGGCGGTCATCAAGACCCGCCTGGCGCGGGCCCTCTACGAGGGCCGCGAGGAGGCGGTCGCCGCCGCCTACCCGATGCGGCGGCTCGGGGTCCCGGACGACGTCGCCGGGCCCGCGGCCTTCCTCCTGTCCGACGACGCCGCCTGGATCACCGGCCAGACGCTCCTGGTCGACGGCGGGGCGAGCGTGCGGACCGCCCTGTGCGCCAGCCCGTCCAGGACCAGGTGCTGCGCGCGGCCCTCGACCTCTTCGCGACGCAGGGCTACGCGAACACGAGCGTCCAGCAGATCGTCGAGGCCGCGGGCGTCACCAAGGGCGCGATGTACCACTACTTCGCCTCCAAGGACGACCTGCTGTTCGCGATCTACGAGCGCATGCTGTCGCTGCAGAAGGCGCGGCTCGACGAGATCGTCGCTGCGGGCGACAAGCGGGGCGACGACGTCGAGGACGTGCTGCGCGCCGTCTGCGAGGACGTGGTGCACAGCTCCATCGAGCTCATGGCCGAGGGCACCGTGTTCACCCGCAGCCAGCACATGCTCACGCCGGAGCGCCAGCTCGAGGTCAAGCGGCGTCGCCGCGAGTATCACGACGACTTCGAGGCGCTGCTCCGCCGCGGGATCGCGGAGGGGAGGTTCCGCGACGACGTGCCCACCGCGGTGCTCATCGCGAACTTCTTCTCCGACGTCCACTACCTGCCGCAGTGGTACTCGCCCACGGGGCCCGAGACGGCGGCCGAGGTGGCGCAGCAGCTCACGGAGCTGTTCCTGCGCGGGATCCGGGCGGGTTCGGGCGGTCCGGGTTCGGGCGGCTCGGTAGCAGGCGGCTCGACGTCGGGAAGGGGAGACAAGTGAGCCTTCCCACGGTGATGAAGGCGTGGCGCGTGGTCGCCCAGGGGGAGCCCGAGCAGGTGATGGAGCTGCACGACGTGCCGGTGCCCGAGCCCGGGCCCGGCGAGGTGCTGGTCCGCGTACGGGCCGTCGCGGTGAACTTCCCGGACGTCCTGCTGGCCCGCGGCCAGTACCAGGAGCGGCCCGAGCTGCCGTTCGTGCCGGGGGTCGAGCTGTGCGGCGACGTCGTGGCGCTGGGTCCGGGCGTGACCGACGGCGAGCGGGTGCGGGTCGGCGACCGCGTCGTCGGCTCGAAGATCGGGGTGCTGGCGCAGTACGCGACGGTGCAGGTCCAGGCCGTGCACGCGGCGCCGTCGGCCCTTGACGACGCGCAGGCCGCGGCCCTGACCATCGCCTACCAGACCGCGTGGTTCGCGCTGCACCGGCGGGGCGGCCTGCAGGCCGGCCAGACGCTGCTGGTGCACGCCGCCGCGGGCGGCGTGGGCACGGCGGCGTGCCAGCTCGGCAAGGCGGCCGGCGCGCGGGTGGTCGGGGTGGTGGGCAGCGCGGCGAAGGTGGCCGCGGCTCGCGCTGCGGGCGCCGACGAGGTATTCCTGCGCGACGACGACTGGGTGGCCGAGCTGCGCAGGCCCGGCGTCGACGTGGTGTTCGACCCGGTGGGCGGGGACTCGTTCGAGCGCTCGACGCGCTGCATCGGGTTCGAGGGGCGGATCGTGGTGGTCGGGTTCGCGAGCGGGCAGCTGCCGGCCGTCCGCGCCGACCTGGCCATGGTGAAGAACTACGCGGTGCTGGGGCTGCACTGGGGGCTGTACCAGAAGCTCCGGCCCGACCTCGTGGACGCCGCGCACGCCGAGCTGGACAAGCTCGCCGCCTCCGGTGTGCTGCGGCCGGTCCTGGACAGCGTGGTCGGGTTCGACGAGGCGCCCGCCGCGGTGGCGCGGCTCGCCGGGGGCGCGACGACGGGACGGATCGTGGTCCGGGTGGCGGACGACGCAGTGGTTGAGGACGACGCAGTGGTCGAGACAGACGGAACCGACGGAGAGGTAGCGGGATGACGCTGGACGAAGGAACGAGCACGGGACCCACCGCGGCGCAGCTGCACGACCTCACCGGGCGCGTGGCGGTAGTGACCGGCGCGGCCCGCGGCATCGGCGCGGCGTACGTGCGGATCCTGCACGACGCCGGGGCGCAGGTCGTGATCACCGACGTCCTGGACGACGAGGGTCGCGCGCTGGCCGAGGAGCTGGGGGAGCGGGCCCGGTTCGCGCACCTGGACGTGACCGACGAGGACGCGTGGGCGCGGGTGGTCGGCCAGGTGATCGAGGAGCTCGGTGGCGTGGACGTGCTGGTCAACAACGCGGGCATCGCGAACGCCGCCCCGATCGAGCACTTCACGCTCGCCAAGTGGAACGCCGTCATGACGGTCAACGTGACCGGCGTGTTCCTGGGCTGCCGGGCCGTGGTGCCCACGATGAAGGCCGCCGGGCGCGGCTCGATCATCAACATCTCGTCGGTGGAAGGGCTGCGCGGGGGCCGGAGCCTGCACGGGTACACCGCCTCCAAGTTCGCGGTGCGCGGGCTGACCAAGTCGCTCGCCGTCGAGCTGGGCCAGGACGGCATCCGCGTGAACTCGGTACACCCCGGCATGATCCTCACCGAGATGACCACGCGGATCGACCCGGACTCCCTGATCATCCCGCTCGGCCGGCCGGGGGTGCCCGACGACCTCGCCGGGACCATCCTGTTCCTCGCCAGCGAGGCGTCGGCATGGATCACCGGCCAGGAGATCGTCGTCGACGGCGGGATGACGAGCGGGATCGCGCACCGATGAGCGCACAGCCGACCGGGCCGCGCGAGCTGCCCGGCCTCGACGTCGCGGGCCTGGCCACGTGGCTGGCCCGGGAGCACCCGGAGCTGGCCGGGTCCGGCGTCGGCCCGGACCTGACCGCGAGCCTCATCACCGGCGGGCACAGCAACCTCACCTACCGGGTGGACGGCGCCGCGAAGCCGCTGGTGCTGCGGCGCCCGCCGCTGGGGCACGTGCTGTCCACCGCCCACGACATGCGCCGCGAGCACCGCGTCATCACTGCCCTGGCGGGAACGATCCCGGTGCCACCGACGGTAGCGGTGGTGGACGACTCCGAGGCCGCCGAGGTCACGGGCACCGTCTTCTTCGTCATGGAGCACGTGGCGGGCACGGTCCTGGCCCGGCCCGAGCACAACGCGGCCTGGACCAGCGACGGCCTGGGCCGGCTCGCGATCGAGCTGGTCGAGGTCCTCGCCGACCTGCACACCACCGACCCCGCCGCGGTAGGGCTGGCCGACTTCGGCCGACCCGCCGGCTACCTGGCCCGCCAGGTCAAGACCTGGCGGCGCCAGTACGACGCCTCCCGGTCGCGGCCCCAGCCGCTCCTGGACACGCTCCAGGACCGGCTGGCGGTTGCGGTGCCCGACGACGGGGCGCGCACCGGGATCGTGCACGGCGACTACCGCCTCGACAACGTGCTGGTGGCCGGATCGCCCGACGCGCCGCACATCACGGCGGTACTGGACTGGGAGATGGCCACGCTCGGCGACCCGCTCATGGACCTGGGCATGCTCGGCATGTACTGGCACATCCGCGACCTGACCGAGGCCGCGGGCGTCGACGACGTCGCCGGGGCGATAGCGCCCGGCGCCGGCTACCCGGACTTCGCCGAGGTCACCGACGCCTACGCCGCCCGCGCGGGGATCGCCGTGCCGGACCTCTCCTGGTACCGGGCGTTCGCCTGCTACAAGCTCGCAGTCATCCTGGAGGGCATCCACTACCGGTTCACCGGCGGCCAGACCGTCGGCGCCGGGTTCGATCACATCGGGGCCATGGTGGCGCCCCTGGCAGACGAGGGGCTGGCCCGGCTCGCCGGGGCGTCGTCGGGCTCCGCACCGCACGGCCCTGGAACAACCGGAGGGGGAGCCTGATGGACTTCGCACCCGATACGACCACCCAGCGTGTCACCGAGCAGGTCCAGGACTTCCTGGTCAGCGAGGTGCTGCCCGCCGAGCCCGTGCTGGCCGCACAGCTCGCCGCGACCCCCGGCGTCTGGTCCTTCCGGCCGGTGGTGCACGAGCTGCAGGCCAAGGCCCGCGCACAGGGCCTGTGGAACCTGTTCCTGCCGCCGGGCGGCCCGGTGGGCGCTCGCGGCGGCGGGCTGAGCAACCTGCAGTACGCGCCGGTGGCCGAGCTGACCGGGTACAGCCCCAAGCTCGCGCCCGTCGCGCTGAACTGCGCGGCCCCCGACACCGGCAACATGGAGCTGCTCGCGCACTTCGCCACCCCGGAGCAGGCCGAGCGCTGGCTCGACCCGCTGCTGGACGGCGCGCAGCGGTCGGCGTTCTGCATGACCGAGCCTGCCGTCGCGTCGTCGGACGCCACGAACATCGCGACGAGGATCGTGCGCGACGGCGACGAGTACGTGATCACGGGCCGCAAGTGGTTCGCCACCGGCGCGATGAACCCGGACTGCGGGCTGCTGATCGTGATGGGCAAGACCGACCCCACCGCGCCCCGGCACCGCCAGCAGTCCATGGTGCTCGTGCCCCGCGACACCCCGGGCGTGCGGGTCCTGCGCGGCCTGACCGTCCTGGGTTACGACGACCGCGACCACGGCGGCCACGCCGAGATCGTGTTCGACGACGTCCGGGTGCCTGTCACCAACCTGCTGGGCGGCGAGGGCGAGGGCTTCGCCATGGCCCAGGCCCGTCTCGGGCCCGGGCGCATCCACCACTGCATGCGCGCGCTCGGCATGGCCGAGCGCGCCATGGACCTGGTGCGGGAGCGCGCCGGCGAGCGGGTCGCGTTCGGCAGGCCGCTCGCCGACCAGGGTGTGGTGCGCGAGTGGCTCGCCACCTCACGCATCGAGATCGAGTCGCTGCGCCTGCTTGTGCTCAAGACGGCCTGGCTCATGGACACCGTGGGCAACAAGGCGGCGATGACCGAGATCCAGGCCATCAAGATCGCGGTACCCCGCGCCGTCGGGCAGATCCTGGACCGCGCCGTGCAGGTGTTCGGTGCCGCCGGGGTCTCCGGCGATCACCCCCTGGCCGAGCTGCTCGCGGGGATCCGCACGCTGCGCCTGGCCGACGGCCCCGACGAGGTGCACCTGGCCTCGCTCGGCAAGGCCGAGCTCCGCAGCCGGGCGCCGTTCCTGCCGCGCCCTGCTGACCCGCGCCCTGCCGACCAGCCCGCTCTCGTACCCGCCTCGAATCTTGTACCAGCCTCGAAGGAGGACCGATGACGCTCTCCGAGCCGCCGGCCACGGACCTGCTGGACGCCGACTTCTACTCGTTCCAGGACCTGCTCACCCCGGCCGAGCAGAAGAAGGCCCTGGCCGTGCGCGAGTTCATGGAGCGCGAGGTGCGCCCCATCGCTGACGACTACTGGGAGCGCGCCGAGTGCCCGGTGCACCTGTTCAAGCCCTTCGCGCAGCTCGGCACCATCGGGTCGGGCTGGGCCGAGACGCAGGGTGAGGAGACCTCGGCCGTGTTCCGCGGCTGGATCGGCATGGAGACGGCGCGCGTCGACTCGTCCTTCTGCACCTTCATCGGGGTCTCCGGCGGCCTGGCGATGACCTCGATCGGGCTGGGCGGCACGGCCGAGCAGCGCGCGCAGTGGCTGCCGCCCATGGCGGCCGGCGACGTGATCGGCGCGTTCGGGCTCACCGAGCCACTGGCCGGCTCCGACACCGCCAAGGGCCTGCGCACCACCGCCACCCGCACGGGCGACACGTGGGTGCTGAACGGCGCCAAGCGCTGGATCGGTAACGCCACCTTCGCCGACGTCGTCGTCATCTGGGCCAAGGACACGGCCGACGACCAGGTCAAGGGCTTCCTGGTGCGCAAGGGCACACCCGGCTTCACCGCCACCAAGATCGAGCGCAAGCAGTCCCTGCGCATCGTGCAGAACGCCGATATCGTGCTCGACGGCGTGGAGGTGGCCGAGGCCGACCGCCTGCAGCACATCAACAGCTTCCGCGACCTGGCCGCGGTGCTGCGGATCACGCGCGACGGCGTGTCGTGGCAGGCGCTCGGCACCATGATCGGCGCGTACGAGGCCGCCGTGGCCTACACCAAGCAGCGCGAGCAGTTCGGCAACCCGATCGCCAGCTACCAGCTCATCCAGGACAAGCTCGCCACGGCGTACGCCAACGTGACCGCGAGCTTCGCCATGTGCGTGCGCGTGGCCCAGCTCCAGGACCAGGGCATCCAGAAGGACGCCCACGCCGCGATGGCCAAGGCGTTCGTCACGACCCGCATGCGCGAGACCGTCGCACTGTGCCGGGAGGCCTGCGGCGGCAACGGCATCACGCTCGACTACGGCGTGGCCCGCTTCTTCGCCGACGCCGAGGCCGTATACACGTTCGAGGGCACCAAGGACATGAACCAGCTCATCGTGGGTCGCGCGATCACCGGTCACGCGGCGTTCGTCTGACCCGTTCGTCTGATCTGCTTGTCCTGCCCGAAAGTCTCGTTCGCAACGAAGGGAACACCTCAATGACCCGCACCGCCATCGTCACCGGCGCGGCCCGCGGCATCGGCGCCGCCACGGCTCACCGCCTCGCGCAGGACGGCTACGCCGTCGCCGTCCTGGACCTCCTGGAGGACCAGGCCAAGGCCACTGTGGAGGCCATCGTGGCCGACGGCGGCCGCGCGCTCGCCGTAGGCGTCGACGTCGCCGACGAGGAGTCGGTCGCCGCCGCCGTCGCCCGGGTCACCGCCGAGCTGGGCGCGCCCACCGTGCTGGTCAACAACGCCGGCATCCTGCGCGACAACCTGCTGTTCAAGATGTCGGTGGGCGACTGGGACGCCGTGCTGAGCGTGCACCTGCGGGGCGCGTTCCTCATGACCCGGGCCGTGCAGGCGTCCATGGTGGAGGCCAAGTTCGGCCGCATCGTGAACCTCTCCTCGACCTCTGCTCTCGGCAACCGGGGTCAGGCCAACTACTCGGCCGCCAAGGCGGGCATGCAGGGCTTCACCAAGACCCTGGCGATCGAGCTCGGCAAGTTTGGTGTCACCGCGAACGCCGTGGCCCCCGGGGTGATCGAGACCGACATGATCCGGGAGACCGCCGAGCGCATCGGGATGCCGCTGGCCGACTACCTCGGCGTGGCCGCCAAGGACGTCCCCGTGGGCCGGGTGGGTCAGCCCGAGGACATCGCCAACGCCGTGTCGTTCTTCTGCTCGGAGCAGTCCGGGTTCGTGTCGGGGCAGGTGCTGTACGTGGCGGGCGGCCCCAAGGCCTGACCCCCGGTCTAGCCGCCGCCCTCGCGAAGGTCCGCTTCGAGAATGACCTGAGGCACCGAATCCAGCCCGGATCGGTGCCTCAGGTCGTTCCCGAAGCGGACCTTGGCCGCCCCGGCGAGGCACCGCAGTGTTGCAGGCGAATGGTTTGACAGGCGGGCCCCGCCAGAGGTGTACTGGGTCTATCGAACATATGTTCGATGAGGTGCTCGACCATCCGGTCTCCACCGGCAGACACCATCGCTGGAGGGCCATGACCGTTGTAACAGTCTCCCCGGAGACCAGCACCGCCGGCACTGGCACAGCCGACGCCGATGCAGCCGACGCCGCGGACACCCGGCACGCACGGGCGCTCGCCGCCCTGCGGTCCGCCGAGACGCGCACCGGAGTGCGCAAGCAGGCCACGGCCGCACGGGCGGTCCAGACGGTCATCGTGTCGCCGCCCGGTCCCCGGGCGCTGCGGGGCGGGCTCACCGTCGGGCAGTCGGGCGAGGGCTCGCGTGTCCTGCCCGTCCACCCGCACCTCGCGTCCCTCCTGCCCGACGGCGGCCTGCGCACCGGGACCACCGTCGCCGTCCGGGGCTCGACGTCGCTGCTGCTCACCCTGCTCGCCGAGGCGTCCCGCGACGGGGCATGGACCGTGCTGGTCGGGTATCCCGCGGCCGGGATGGCCGCGGCCGCCGACGCCGGGTGCGACCTGGCGCGCACCCTGGTGGTGCCGCTGCCGGCCGGGTCGGGCGTGGACGCGCCCGCCGTGCTCGCCGCGCTGATCGACGGTATGGACGTGGTGGTGGTCGGCCCTGAGGTGGCGCTCCTGGACCACGACCGGCGCCGGCTGACGGCGCGCGCCCGCGAGCGGGCAACCGTGCTGATCTCCGCCCTGCCCGCCCTGTCTGCCAGCACTCAGCGGGGAGCTGGGGACGGTGGCTGGGTCGGTGCGCACGTGGTGCTCGAGGCCGTCGGCGGGGGCTGGGCGGGGATCGATCACGGGACGGGCTGGCTGCGGCGTCGGACCCTGCGGGTGCGGCGCACCGGGCGGGGAGACGCTGCGCGGCCCCTGCACCTGGACGTGGAGGTGCCGGTGTGCCGGGCGGCCGTCGACGGCGCGGTGCTCGTCGGGGCAGAGGGCTCCGCAGTCAGTGCGGCGGCGCCGGACGGCGACACCAGCCTCCGGCGAGGCGCCGAGGGTCGTCCGCGGCTGGGGCTCGTCGGATGACCGGCCGCTCAGCCCGTCCCGGCAGCGCCGTCCCCGCCATCCTTGCCACCGGCGACCCGGTCACCCGCACCGCCTGCCTCTGGGTGCCCGACTGGCCGGTCGTCGCGGCCCTGGTCGTCGCCGGCCTGGGCCCCGAGGTGCCCGCGGCGGTCACGGGCGGCCCCGGCGGGCGGATCGTGGCGGTGTCCGCGCCCGCGCGCAGCGCCGGGGTGCGCCGCGGCATGCGCCGTCGCGAGGCGCAGGGGCGCTGCCCCGACCTGCAGCTCTGGACCGCCGACGACGCCCGCGACGCCCGCGAGTTCGAGCCCGTCGCCGTGGCCGCCGAGACCGTGGTCTCCGGGCTGGAGGTCGCGCGGCCCGGTCTGCTCCTGCTGCCGTCGGGCGGAGCGGCTCGGTACCACGGCTCCGAGCACGACCTGGCCCGCGAGCTGACCGAGCAGGTCGCTGTCCGCACCGGCCACGAGTGCCAGGTCGGGGTCGCCGACGGCTACCTGGCCGCGGTCCTGGCGGCTCGCGAGGACGCCGTCGTACCGCCGGGTGCCTCGCCGGACTACCTCGCGCCCCGCCCCGCGGCCGTGCTTGTGCACGCGCGCCCGGGGGACCGGGCCCTGACCGAGCTGGCCGACCTGTGGCGCCGCCTCGGCATCCGCACGCTGGCCGACCTGTCGGCCCTGCCCGACGCCGCCGTAGCCGCCCGCTTCGGCGACCTCGGCATCTGGGCGCAGCGCCTCGCCCGGGGGCAGGACGTGCGGCCGCCCGCCCGACGTCGGCTCGCCGAGGACCTGACCGTCACCGAGGAGCTGGACCCGCCGGCGCACCGGGTCGACGTCGCGACCTTCGCCGCCCGCCGCCTGGCCGAGCGCCTGCACGACGACCTGGACCGGCGCGGCCTGGCGTGCGGGCGGCTGCGGATCACGGCGCGCGCCGTCGACCCGGTCACGGGCGAGGCCCGCACCCTGGAACGGCTGTGGCGCACCGACGACACGCTCGGCGGGCTGTCGGCCGCCCGGATCACCGACCGGGTGCGCTGGCAGCTCGAGGGCTGGCTGACGGCGTCGTCCCTCGGGAAAGGCGTCGCCCCCGCCCCGATCGCTGGCCTGACCCTCGCCGCCGAGGAGATGGCCCCCGCCGGGGCCCTGCAGCCGCGCCTCTGGGGACCCGGCGCGGGCGAGGACCTGCGTGCCCGCCGCGCCGTCGAGCGGGTGCAGGCCCTGCTCGGCGGCGACGCCGTCCTCACCGTGCGGCTCCAGGGCGGGCGCGATCCCCGCGACCGCGTCCAGCTCGTCCCCTACGGCGAGCAGGTCCCGCCCGAGCGCGACCCCGACCGGCCCTGGCCCGGCGCCCTACCGCCTCCGGCCCCCTCGGTGGTGCTGCCCGAGCCCGCCCCCGCGCACGTGCTCGACGACGACGGGCGCCCCGTCGTCGTCGACGTGCGCCTGGCGGTCAGCGGCGACCCGGCCCGGGTGGTAGTGCCCGACGGCGGCCCGTGGGCCGGGCTCGACGCTGCCGTCGTCGACTGGGCCGGTCCCTGGCCGGTCGCCGAGCGGTGGTGGACGCCCCGGGGCAAGCGCCGTGTGTTCCTCCAGGTGATGACCGATCTCCCGGGTTACATGGGGTTGCTGCTGTCGTCGTCGGCCGGGCAGTGGACGCTGGAGGCCCTCTATGACTAGGCCGTCCCGCGCAGGTCGGCAGTTTGCGCCACAAGCTCGGCACTTTGCACTGAGGTCGGCTCAGCGCTGGACCGACCTCGATGCAGACTGCCGACCCGGTGGGAGAGTGCCGACCTCATGACTGGCTACGCCGAGCTGCATGCCCACTCCGCGTTCAGCTTTCTCGACGGCGCCTCCCACCCCGAGGAGCTCGCCGCAGAGGGCAAGCGGCTCGGGCTGAAGGCGCTCGCGATCACCGACCACGACGGGCTGTACGGGGTGGTGCGGTTCTCGGAGGCCGCGAAGAAGGTCGAGCTGCCCACCGTGTTCGGGGCGGAGCTGCACCTGCCGGTGGCCTCGACCGGCGGGAGCAGGTCGCCCGGCGTGCGCGGGTCAACCGGCCGGCGCGGCTCGGCCGGCGCGAAGGGCGCACCCGTGCTGGACCCGCCCACCGGTACCCCCGACCCGCGCGCCACGCACCTGCTTGTGCTCGCGCGTGGCGAGCACGGCTACCGCAACCTGTCGAGCGCGATCGGCACCGCGCACCTGGAAGCAGGAGTCAAGGGCGCGGCGAAGTACACGCTGGAGTCCCTGGGCGAGGCGAGCGCAGGCGAGTGGCTGGTCCTCACCGGCTGCCGCAAGGGCGCGGTCCGCCAGGCCCTGATGGCCGGGGGGAACCGTACCGACCGGCTCGGCGCCGCCCGGCGCGAGATCGAGCGGCTGGTCGATGCGTTCGGGCGGGACAACGTCGCCGTCGAGATCACCGCTACCGGCGACCCGCGCGACGCCGACCTGCACGCCGCGCTCGCCCTCCTCGCGCAGGAGGCGCACCTGCCGCTGGTCGCCACCACCGCCGCGCACTACGCGCGCCCGCGGGACGCCGACCTGGCCGGGGCGCTGGCCGCCGTCCGGGCCCGCTCATCCCTGGACGACCTGGACGGCTGGCTGCCCGGCGCCCCCACTGCCCACCTGCGCAGCGGTGACGAGATGGCACGCCTGCACCACCTGCACCCGCAGGCCGTGCCGACGGCGGCCGCGCTGGGGGCGGAGTGCGCCTTCGACCTGAAGCTCATCGCACCGAACCTGCCGCCCTACGACGTGCCACCCGGATACAACGAGGCGACCTGGCTGCGCGAGCTCGCCCATCGGGGCGCGACCAAGCACTACGGCCCGCGCGAGAGCAACAAGAAGGCGTGGGCGCAGATCGACCACGAGCTGCGGGTCATCACCGACCTGAACTTCCCCGGGTACTTCCTCGTGGTCTACGACCTGGTGGAGTTCTGCCGACGAGAAGGGATCCTCGCGCAGGGCCGGGGCAGTGCCGCGAACTCGGCAGTCTGCTTCGCCCTGGGCATCACCGCGGTGGACGCCGTGAAGCACAAGCTGCTGTTCGAACGGTTCCTCGCACCGGAGCGCGACG
Organism: Promicromonospora sp. Populi; assembly: GCF_041081105.1. Taxonomy (NCBI): domain Bacteria; kingdom Bacillati; phylum Actinomycetota; class Actinomycetes; order Micrococcales; family Promicromonosporaceae; genus Promicromonospora; species Promicromonospora sp. Populi. Next base: position 717,769 of record NZ_CP163528.1, read on the forward strand.
GTCCGCCGGACATCGACATCGACATCGAGTCGGTGCGCCGCGAGGAGGTGATCCAGTACGTCTACGACAAGTTCGGGCGCACGCACGCGGCGCAGGTCGCGAACGTCATCTCCTACCGGCCGCGGTCAGCGGTGCGCGACGCCGCCCGCGCGCTCGGCTACGACATCGGGCAGCAGGACGCGTGGTCCAAGTCGATCGAGCGCTGGGGGTCGCTGAAACCCACGCCGTCGGGCACACCGCTGAACAAGACCGCGGCCAAGGATGCCCGGACCACCGCGCTGTGGGGCCCGCGGGAACCGCGGCCGCACATCGGGCACACCGGCCCTGGGCGCACCCACGACGGTGGCCCCGGGATCTTCGTCGACGTGCTCGCCGAGGAGACGCGCACCCCCGGGGAGCCGCGGCCGGCCCGCGCCGACGACTCCCACGACGTGGTGCCGTTCCGCACACCGCCGTCGGCCGCGGAAGAGGGGGAGATCCCCGACGACGTGCTCGACCTCGCCGACCGGATGCTCCGCCTGCCCCGGCACCTGGGCATCCACTCGGGCGGCATGGTGATGTGCGACCGCCCGGTGATCGAGGTGGTCCCCGTGGAGTGGGCCCGCATGGAGGGCCGCACGGTGCTGCAGTGGGACAAGGAGGACTGCGCGGACGCGGGACTGGTCAAGTTCGACCTGCTCGGCCTGGGCATGCTGACCGCCATCCGGTACGCGTTCGAGTCCATCGAGGAGCACACCGGGAAGCGTTACGAGCTGCACGACCTGTCCGGCAACGACGACAAACTCGTGTACGACCTGCTGTGCGCCGCCGACACGGTAGGTGTGTTCCAGGTGGAGTCGCGCGCCCAGATGTCGACACTGCCGCGCCTGCAGCCGCGAGACTTCTACAGCATCGTCGTGGAGGTAGCGCTCATCCGGCCCGGCCCCATCCAGGGTGGGTCGGTGCACCCCTATATCGAGCGGGCTCGTGGGCGTCAGGAGGTGGACTACCCGCACGAGCTGCTGGAGCCCGTGCTGAAGCGGACCCTGGGCGTGCCGCTGTTCCAGGAGCAGCTCATGCAGATGGCGATCGAGGTCGCCGGGTTCTCGCCCAAGGAGTCCGACCAGCTGCGGCGCGCCATGGGCTCCAAGCGGTCGGTCGAACGCATGGAGGAGATGCGCGAACGGTTCTACGCGGGGATGACGGCCAACAAGGTCGAGCCCGACAAGCAGGACGAGATCTTCGAGAAGCTCAAGGCGTTCGCCGACTTCGGCTTCCCCGAGTCGCACGCCTACTCCTTCGCCCACCTCGTGTACGTGAGCTCATGGCTCAAGGTGCACCACCCCGCCGCGTTCTATGCGGGGCTGCTCGCGGCCCAGCCCATGGGGTTCTACTCGCCCCAGTCGCTGGTCGCCGACGCGCGCCGGCACGGCGTGCGCGTGCTGCGGCCCTCGGTTGCGGCCTCACGAGTGCTGGCAAGCGTGGAGCGGTTGCCTTCGGTGGATATGCCCGACGGCGGTGCGTCCGACGGCGACGACGTCGCCGACAGCGACCCGGGTACCGAGACTGCCCCTTCCGTGGCCCGGCTCGTCCGAGCAGACCCGGCGCTCGCGGTCCGCATGGGCCTGGAGTCCGTGCGCGGCATCGGCAAGGACAAGGCCGAGGAGATCGTCGCCGCGCGGGGCGCCGTCGGACCGGCGGGGTTCGCGTCGCTGCGGGACCTGGTCCAGCGGGTCGAGCTGTCGACGGCGCAGCTCGAGGCGCTCGCGACGGGCGGTGCGCTGGAGTCGCTCGGCGTCGAACGCCGGGAAGGGCTGTGGGCGGCGGGGGCGCTGGGCCAGGAGGGGCCGACGACGCTGCCCGGCGTCAGCGTCGGCGTCGAGGCCCCGATGCTGCCGGGGATGAGCGAGATCGAGCTGTCGCAGGCCGACGCGTGGGCGACCGGCGTCACGCCCGACTCGTACCCGACGCAGCACGTGCGGCCCGGGCTGGCGGCGGCGGGCGTGCTCACCGTGGCGCAGGCGATCGCGACGCAGGCGGGGCGCCGGATCGCCGTCGGCGGGGTGGTGACCCACCGGCAGCGGCCGGGGACGGCCGGAGGAGTGACCTTCCTGTCCCTGGAGGACGAGACGGGACTGCTCAACGTGATCTGCACAGTCGGGCTGTGGCAGCGGTTCCGGAAGGTGGCGCGGTCAGCGCCGGCCATGGTGGTGCGGGGGCGGATCGAGTCGGCCGACAACGCCGTGAACCTCCTGGCGGAGCATCTTGCGCCGCTGACGCTGGGGGTGCCGGGGCGCTCGCGGGACTTCCAGTGAGCTGTCGGGTCAGGCCATGTACAGCAGGCCCGTGCTCGTCGCCCACAGCACTACCGAACCCACGCCGACGAGCACCGTCGCGACCACGTAGAACCAGACCTTCATTGCCTGCCCGAGGACGCGCAGGAGAACCGCCAGCCCGAGAGCGGCGATCGCGAGCGCCGGCGCGACGAGGTACGGCTGACCTCCCGGGGGGTAGTCCTGGGCGATCAGCACGTACGCGGCCCACAGGAGCACCAGCCGGGGAATCCATCGCACGAGTGCGCTGAGCAGCCGCAGCGGCCACGGCTTCCTGCGCGGCACGACCGGAGCGGGTGGCCTCGGCTGCACGCCGGGTTGCCTGCCCGGCTGTACGCTCGGCTGCCTAGCCGCTTGCCTACCTGGCTGTTGGCCCGCCTGCCTGCCCGGCTGTGCGCCCGGCTGCCTGCTCGGCGGCCTGGCCGCGGGCTGCTGCTTCGGGGCGGAGGACGGCAGCACCGGCATCGGGCGGGTGGCGTGCACGGGCGGCTTCGTCCGGGGCTGCTGCGGGGCGGGGCCGAGGTGCTTGACCGGGCTCTTGCGCGGCTCGAACGACTGCGGCGGCGGGACCAAGTTCCGGACGACCTGGGTCGCCGCGGCTGCCGGGCGCACGGAGTCAGGGCTCCGGCCAGAGCTGCTGCTGGAGCCCCCGCTGGAGCGCTCGCTCACCGGGGCAGCCTCAGGGCTGCGGAAGGCGCGCCAGCCGCGGAGCGTGTCCGCGTGGCCGTCAGCGGGAGACGTGACCTGCCAGCGCATCGCCTGCCAGATCCAGTCCTTGATCTCGGCCGGGGTGGCGCCACCGGCGACGTGCACGCCGATCTCCGAGACGTGGTCGGCCACCACCTGCTCCGCGGCGCCGTCGAAACCGTCAGCGTGCACCTCGGCCAGGACGTTCATGAGCGCGCGGTCGTACACGAGCGCGTGCCAGGGTTCCGGGGTGCGGGCGGGCGTGGCCTCGTCCGACCGGTCGAGGCCCGGCTGGAACATCCGGGTGTGGCCCCGGCCGGCCAGCAGGTCCGTCACCGGGAGCGCGGCCACCTCGGCGGCCGTCACGCCGTCGCTGAGTACCTGGGAGGTGAGCAGCAGCGTCGGGTCGGGAGTTGTGCTCGCGAGCCGGGAGCGCAGCACCCCCGCGATGTTCTCCAGCGGCGGGCGGTGGTTCGGCTGGTACCGGGTCATGGCGAGGATCAGCGACTGCACGTGCCGGTCGATGCTCGGCGGCACGGGCAGGGGATCCTCGTCCGGGACGACGTCAGAGGGCTCCTCGTCCACGAGATCGGTGGCCACCAGGTCCCGGCCCAGGAAGTTCAGGTCCAGCGGCAGCGTGCCCGTGCTCGCGTACACGAGCAGCAGCCCCAGGCTGTACACGTCCGAGCGCGGGTGCACCCGGCGCCCGAACAGCTCCGGCGCCATGTACGAGAAGGTTCCGGCGGGCTGCGTGGATGTCGCGGCGTCGAAGACCTTGGCGATGCCCAGGTCGATGAGCACCACGCGGTCGCCGTCGACCATGATGTTCGCCGGCTTGAGGTCGCGGTGCAGGCAGCGCTCCTCCTGCAGCACGAGCAGCGCGTCGACGAGCTGCGCGGCCAGGCCCAGCGCCGCACGGCCGGACAGCGGCCCGTCCTCGCGCACCCGGTCCCGCAGCGTGGTGCCGGGCACGAGCTCCATCGCGAACCAGGGCTGGGTCGCGTCCAGGCCGGCCTCCACGAAGCGCGGGAAGCCCCGCCCGCCCACGCGTTCCAGGAGCTGCGCCTCTTGTGCGAAGCGTTCGCGGGCGTCGTCGTGCAGTCCGGTCAGGACCTTGAGGGCGACTTCCGTGCCGTCGTCGGCCTGCGCCCGGTACACGTGCGCGAAACCGCCGTGGCCGAGCGCCTCGTCCAGGGTGAACCGGCCCAGCCGTTCCCCGCTCGCGGGGATGCGCCGGACCGGGCGCACGGGGAGCGCCGCGGCGAGTGGGGCAGCGGGCGGGGCGACGGGCGGGGCGACGGGCGGGGCGGGCGGCGCGGGCACTGGTTCGGGCTCTGGTTCTGGGGTCGTCTCGGGCGCTGGTTCCGGGGCTGGTTCGGGCTCTGGAACCAGCCCGGAGGAGGCCCCGGGGGAGGCGATGGGCTCCGGGACCGCCGGTGGGGAGGCCGCGGCTGCGGGCTCGGCTGCAGGCTCGGGATCAGGCAACGGGACCGGACCGGGGCCGACGGCCGCTGGCGCGACCTCGCCGACGCCTGGCGCTGGTGACGTCATAACGGGCAACCTACCAGCGCGGGTGTGCCCGTCCGAGGAAAATCCCAGGTCCAGTCCGCAGGGTTGCCCGATCGTGCGCGATGTGTGCGGGCGTTGCGTGCCTCGTGGTGGAAGGATGACCCGCGGTGGAAGGATGAACAGATGCGACGGAACCTAGACGCTGTGATCGCCGATGTAGATGCCCTGGCCGATCAGCTCGAGTCCTACGAGCCCAACTCGGAGGAGTTCGACGTGCCGCTGCCGCCCCGGATGGCGGACAAGTTCGCCGCGTTCAAGCGCGAGGCGGCCGAGCGCAGCCAGGCCAAGCCGGCTGTTCGACGGGCCCCGGGAATCAAGACCCCGTAAGCGCGCTCGCGTCACACTCGTCGGTCTCGACCGGACCTGAGATCCCGACGAGCGGCGGGTAAGCGGTGACCTCGACCTCCCAGCCGGCCGGGTCGGTGGCCGTCACGTACACGTCGCCGCCGTTCTCGGGATAGACCACCTCGGACAGCGGGTCGAAGCCGTGCTCGTCCAGGACCGGGTCGAGCGCGGCCGCCAGGTCGGCGAGGCCGTCGCTGGACTCGTACAGGTCGCCCTCGCCCAGGCTCTCGGCGAGGAAGAGGTGGCACCGGCCGTCGGGCTGCTCGGTGACGGCCGGGAAGTCGCTCTTGGCGGTCCACTCCACCTCCGGGACGGACTGCTGAAGCGCCCCGACGACGTCGTCGTACGCGGCCGTGTAGCCCGTCACCGCCGAGTCGAGCGCGGGCGGAGGTTGGGCCGGCTCGTCGTCCGAACCCGTCGAGCAGGAGGTCAGCACACCGACGGCGAGCAGCGCCGCGCAGATCCGCCGCACCCGGGTTGCCTGGGACATGGACCGCATCTGTCTCCCTGGTCGTCTTGACCGGCTGCTTGACCGGCCGCGGGGCCGGGGCGCGGCCCGGCTCTCAGGTCCGGGACGCTACCAGGGCAGGCACTACGGTGCCCTGATTCATGCGGTGCGCACCACGGGGACTTCTCCCCGTAGTGAGTGTCGGACACCTCGGCTATCGTTCCGCTCACCTGGGCACGGGCACACGAGGGGGAGCGTGGCGTGAGCGACAACATGTACGGCGCGGACGTCGAGGCGCTGCGGTTGCTCGGACGGGCCTTCGACGAGGCCGCGGCCCAGCTCGGTGCGGCGCGCAGCCTCATCGCGTCCGGCGTCGACGCCTCCGACTGGTGGGGGCCGAACGGCGAGATGTTCCGCGGCGAGTGGGCCGATCGGCACGCCCCGGGCCTGAGCGCCGTGGAGACGGAGCTCGCTCGCGTTGGCGACGTCGTGCGCCGCAATGCGGACGATCAGGAGCGGACCAGCGAGAGCCTGGACGGCGCAGGCGGCGGCTTCGGCCTGCCGGGCGGTGGCCCCGGGGGCGGTGCTGGCGGAGGCGACTACTCCGGCGAGGACCGGCCGGGCAACCCCGATCTGGGGGACCATGGCCCCTACAAGCCGGCCACCAACATCCCCATGGACGACAACGCGATCGATCCCGACCAGCTCAACCAGCAGGGGCTCGGTGACTGCTGGCTGCTCGCCGCGATGGGCTCCATCGCCCAGAACGACCCCGAGTTCTTCCGCGAGCACATGGTCGAGAACCCGGACGGTACCTGGACCGTCACCATGTACAAGGACGGCGAGCCGGTCGAGATCACCGTCGAGCCCGAGGTTGCCAGCGGCGGTGTGATGGACCCGAAGGGCAACCCGAGCTGGGCGTCGATCTACGAGAAGGCGGCTGCCGAGTACTGGGGCGGGGAGTACGAGGACCTGGACGGCGGGTACTCGGACGAGGCGTTCGAGGCGATCACGGGCAAGGAGTCGAACAGCTCCGACGAGGGCAGTCTTGAGGACGTCCGGGAGGCGCTCAAGAACGGCCCGGTCGCAGGGGGCACCGAGGACGACGGCTCGTTCCTCTGGTGGGACGGCGAGATGGACGACAATCGGGTCGTGCCCAACCACGCCTACGTCGTCGACGAGGTGCGGGAGAACGCGAACGGTGAGCTGGAGGTCCACGTCATCAACCCGTGGGGTCCGGGCGACCACAACCAGAGCGACGGCTCCAACAAGGTGGGCGACATGTGGCTCACCCAGCAGCAGTGGGAGGAGAACTTCGACACCCTGTACACCACATCGTCCACCAAGTGAGGAGCGCGACATGAACCGCACGACCACGGCCTCGCAGGGGTCACAGCCGCACTTCGCCGACGTCAAGGTGGGCATCATGCGGGTGGGTGTCCGCGGTGCGGAGGCAAAGGTGCAGCTGATGGTCCGCTCGCCGCGCCAGGACGAGGTAGTCGTGGTGCCTCGCGGCGGCTCGCTCGACCTGACCGGCGCCGGGACGCTCCACGTCGATGCGATAGAGGGCAGCCCGGACACGGTCCAGGGCGAGGTGACGTTCACCTTCACCCCGGCGGAGGACTGACCGGTCAGGACAGGTCGATCGTCACCGGCTCGAACGGCGTGCCCGCCGAGTAGCTGCCGCCCCAGAGCTTCGCGCCGTCGTCGGTCAGCTCGACCTGGCGCCAGGTCAGGCGCAGGCCGTCGGCGGACCGCTCGGGGGAGCCGGTGAGGCGGAAGGCGACCGTGCGCACGTCCGACTCGCGGTCCCGGATGGACATGGTCCAGTCGGAGCCGCCGTCGGCCGGGGAGTCGACCTCGATGTCGGCGACCTCGCCGACGAACGAGCCGTAGTGCCCGATGAACACGACCGATCCCGTGAAGGCGAACCGGGACGAGTCCGCGGACGGTTCCGGGCTGCGCTCCGGGTCGAGCGGGAAGTGGAACGCCGCGCCGGTGCCGCCGACGGCGTCGTCCTGCACGATGCGGCCGCCCGGCGCCCCCATCACGTACATCAGCAGGCTTGCCTTGATCTCCCAGTCCAGATGAGCCACCCGAGAACCGTACTCGTCCTCCTGCCCCCGGGGGGCTCGCTCGGTCGCCGCGCGTTCACGGGGGCGTCGCCGGGCGGACGGCGGCGGGCCTTGCCCCGGCAACCGGACGCGTCCAGGCTCGGGCGCATGAGGACCACCCCACGCGCCAACGATGCCCGTACCGCAGCCCTCGCGATGGCCCTCGCAGGGGTGCTCGCCCTGGGCGTCGCGCCGGCGTCCGCCCTGCAGAACCCGGGCACGGCCAGCGCTGCCGACCAGGCCGGCCGCCACCGCACCTTCGACCTCCAGGCGCACCGCGGCGGGGTCGCCCTGACGGTCGAGAACACGCTCCCGGCCTTCGACAACGCCCTCGCGCTCGGGGTCAGCACGCTGGAGCTTGACGTGCAGATCACGCAGGACGGGTACGCCGTCGTGACCCATGACCGCGACCCGAGCCCGGCCAAGTGTGTAGACACGGTTCCCGCGTTCCCGGGCGACCCAGAGTTCCCGTACGTCCCCGGGACCCGGTACATCAAGGACCTCACGCTCGCGCAGGTCCGCACCCTCGACTGCGGCTCGCTGCGCCAGCCGCAGTTCCCGGAACAGGAGCTGCACCCGGGGGAGCGTATGCCGCTGCTGTCTGAGGTGCTGAGCCTGGTCAACCGCCACCGCGCGCACCAGGTCACGCTCAACATCGAGACCAAGGTCGAGGCCGGCGCGCCGGAGCAGACGGCGCCGCGCGAGCAGTTCGTGCAGGTCGTCGCCCGCGAGGTCCGCAAGGCCCGCCTGGTCGACCAGGTCACGATCCAGAGCTTCGACTGGGGCGCGCTGATGCGCATGAGCGAGGTCGAGCCGCGGCTCCCGCTGGTGGCGCTGACCAACGGCCAGCAGTTCCTGCAGGTCGGTGTGGAGGGTGCGTCGCCGTGGCTCGGCGGCCTGGACATCGACGACTTCCCGGGTTCGATCCAGCAGAAGTTCGTCGCGGCCAGCGCCTCCTTCGGGGCCGACGCCGTCTCGCCCGTGCACGGCGACCCGCAGGGCGGCGGCGTGAACGACCCCGGCTACGTACCCTTCACGACGCCGGAGCTCGTCCGCGCGGCGCATCGTGCGGGCCTGACCGTGATCCCGTGGACCGTCGACGACCGCGCCACGATCGAGTCCCTGATGGACATCGGCGTCGACGGCATCATCACCGACCGCCCCGACCTCCTGCGCGAGGTCATGGCGGACCGCCACCTGAAGCTCCCGAAGCGCTACTGACGTACTGCCGATCACAGCTCTGGGTCAGCCTGTGCTCTGGGCGGGGCGGTCGGGGTGGGCGGTTCCGGCGGCAGGGGGTGTTCGACGGCGGTCGCGGCGGCCGCGGGCCAGCTCTGTGGCCAGGGCGTCGAGCGGCTGGGCGAACGTGTCCTCGAAGCGGGCGAGCCAAGCCTGGGCGGCGGCCGTGCCGGCGTCGTCCACGGCGTAGAGCCGGCGCGTGCCCTCGGCGCGCACCTGGACCAGGCCGGCCTCGCGCAGCACCCTGAGGTGCTGCGAGACCGCTGGCTGGGTGATCCGCACGCGTGCCTGCAGGGCGGTGACCAGTGCCCCGGCGGGCTGCTCGCCGGGGATCAGCAGCTCCAGCAGCCGACGCCGGACCGGGTCGCCCAGCGCCTCGAACACCCCGTCCGGGGCCGAGTCGGCCGCCGCAGGCACTCAGGCCTCCGGCTCGGCGGTGGGGGGCACGGTGTAGAAGGCCAGGGTGCGTTCTCCCGCGGCGCGGGACTGGTCGGCGTCCTCCCCGGAGGCGGTCGCGGCGTCGGCCCAGCCGGTGCTCGCGAGGCGCACGAACTCGACGCCGACGGGGGAGAGGGTCCACTCCTCGAACTCCTTCGCGTCGTTGTCGGAGCCGGTGGCCAGGTGCAGGCCCAGGCCCACCAGGGCGAGGTCCCAGCCGACGCCGACGGCGCCCGGCCCGTACTGCGTCCAGAAGTCGGGGTCCACGGGGGCCTCGTGCACCAGCTCGAGCGTGGTGCCGTCGTCGGCGGGGCTGAGGGAGACCGTCACCCAGGAGACCTGGCCGCCGAACTCCCAGGTGATGTCGAAGCTCTTGGGGGCGTCGCACCGCTCGACCTGACCGCCGGCCTGGCCGACGAACTGGTAGCGGCCGCCCACCGAGAGCTCGCCGTCGATCGGGAGGAACCAGCGGGGCAGCCGCTCGGCGGAGGTGAGCGCGTCCCACAGGTCGTCGCGGTCGGACGCATACGTGCGGCGGGCGACGGCGATCTTGGTGGGGACGCCGTCCCGGCTGCCGTCGCGGACCTCGCGGGTCATGAGTCCGGCGGTGGCGACGGGGTCGATGGTGGTCGTCATGATGTCTCCTTCTATAAGCGAACACTTATGTATCTCACGAGGCTCCCACAGGGGCAAGTGCCGGCGCAAGCGCGGGGTGGCTGTTGGTGCAAATAAAAAGTGTGCCAAGCACCGCCAGGCGCGAGTGTCGGTGACGCGGAGTAGGTTCCGAACATGGCCCAGGACGACGCGGTCATGCACCGCGAGGTCACGCCGTCCTGAGCGTCACTCCTCTACCGGCACGACCACGCACAGCTCGAACGTGTCCCGGCCCCGGCGGAGCAGGTAGCGCACCCGCTCCGCCGTCGCCTCCGAGGCGTTCTCGTCCTTGTAGCTCCAGCGCACGTCGACCCACAGCAGCGCGTCGCCCACCTGCTCGACCGCGCGCAGCTCCGGCACGGCCGCGACCAGCCCCTGTTCCCGGTACGCGGTGAGCATGCTGCCGAGAGCGTCGCGCGCGGCCTCGGCGTCGGGCACCACGAGGGACCGCTCCGCCTGGACCACCACCGACGGGTAGCCGAGGCTGTCCGTCACGGCCTCCAGGTCACCCGACCCGAGCGCGACACCGTAGTCGACAAGAAACGCGACCAGATCGTCCTGGTCGTAGGGAGTGCTGGTCATCCCCACACGTTAGGCGGATACGCCGTCGAGTGCGGGCTGTTTGCGGGGTCAGTTCGGCCGGACCCAGCAAATAGCCCGCACTCAACGAAGGGCTTGGGTGAGGGCCCCGTCCAGGTCTGCCCAGAGGTCTTCTACGTCCTCCAGGCCTACCGAGAGGCGGACCAGGTCAGGGGAGATCCCCGCCTCCTTGCGCGAGACCTCGTCCATGATCCGGTGGGTCAGGGACGCGGGGTGCTGGATCAGGCTGTCCACGCTGCCCAGGCTCACGGCCGGGGTGATCAGCCGCACAGAGGAGATCAGGGCAACCGGGTCGGCGGAGGTCTCGAACGCGACCATCGCCCCGCCCAGGCGCGGGTAGTGCACCCGGTCCACCCGGGGATGGTCCGCCAGCCGCCGCGCCAGCTCGGCCGCGGTGGCCGACGCCGCGCGCACCCGCACCGGGAGCGTCGCCAGGCCGCGCAGCAGCTCGTAGCCCGCCATCGGGTGCAGCACCGCACCGGTGACGAACCGGACCTGCCGCAGCGACCGGGCGAGCTCCTCCGAGCAGGCGATGACGCCGCCCATCACATCGCCGTGGCCGCCCAGGAACTTCGTGGCGCTGTGCAGCACCAGTCCCGCCCCGAGCGTCAGCGGACGCTGCAGCACGGGCGTCGCGAACGTGTTGTCCACCAGCAGCGGCACCGGGCCGCAGGCCTCGGCGAGCGCGCGCAGGTCCGTCTCGCCCAGCGTGGGGTTCGCGGGGCTCTCCACGATCACCAGCCCGGTCTTGTCCGTGATGGCTGACGTCGCCTCCTCGGGCGACACCCACGTCACCGAGGTGCCGAGCAGGCCGGAGTCGAGCAGGTGATCAGTGGTGCCGTACAGCGGCCGCACGCCGACGACGTGCGGCTTTCCCGCCGCTACCTGCGCCAGCAGGCACGCCGACAGCGCGGCCATACCGCTGGCGAACGCGACCGCAGCCTCGGCCCCCTCGAGCTCGGCCAGGGCGTCCTCGAACCGGCGCACCGTCGGGTTGGCGACGCGGCCGTACACGGGCGGGCCGCCGTCGTCGTGCCCGGCGGCGAACTCGTCGAGGCGCGCGGCCTCGCCGAGCACGTCGTGCGACGGATAGGTCGTGGAGAGGTCGATCGGCGGGGTGTGCAGCCCGAGCGCGGCCAGGTCGTCCCGGCCGGCGTGGACGGCGCGCGTGGTCCAGGCGTGACTGGAGTGACTGGTCGAGGACGGGCTGGGCGAGGAGTGCGGCGTCAAGGCATCCGTTGTCATGGGGGACTATTGGCACCCGGCACGGTCGGTGCAGTCCGGACGTGCTAGAAATTCGGACCATGGCCCAGAACGTGATCCTCGATTCGGTCGACCGTGCGCTCATTGACGAGCTGCAGAAGGACGGCCGCCTCTCCAACAAGACGCTCGCGCAGCGGGTCGGCGTCGCGCCGTCGACCTGCCTGGCCCGTACCCAGCGGCTGCAGAACGCCGGGGTGATCCGCGGGTATCACGCCGAGATCGACCCCGGCGCGGTCGGACGCGGGCTGCAGGCCATGCTGATGGTGCGGCTCACCACCCACTCCCGCCCGCTGCTGGGGCCGTTCGTCGAGTGGGTGCGCAAGCTCCCGCAGACCCGGGCCGTGCACCACGTGTCGGGCCCGGACGACTTCCTGATCCACGTGGCCTGCATCAACACCGACGAGCTGCAGCGCCTGGTGCTCGACCTCACCGCCCGCGGCGAGGTGGGCCGGGTCCAGACGGACCTGGTCTTCTCCTCCTGGACCTGCGGTCCGGTAACCCCGGCGGCCTGACGGGACAGAGGGAGATCCTCTTCGAGTCCTAGGTTGCTTCGCTCTCGACCGTTTGAGAGCGAAGCAACCTAGGACTCGAAGAGGAGCAGCCGACGACGCCGGAGGATGGCCGCCGTCAGAAGGCCTGGGCCAGCAGGTCCGCGAAGAGGGCGTCCGGGTCGACGTCCAGCCCGCGGGCCGTGAACCAGGCGCACACCGTGCGGCAGTCACGCAGCAGCACCTCGCTCGAGAACGGGTTGGCCGCCAGGTCCACGACCTGCGGCAGGTCGATGATGACCAGCCGCTCGCCGTCGGCCAGGATGTTGTACGGCGACAGGTCGCCGTGCGCCAGACCGAGCCGGGCGAGCACCGACATGCCGTGCGTGAGCTGCTCCCAGTACGACTCCAGCAGGTCGTCCGACGGTCGCTCCCGCGTGAGCCGCGGCGCGGCGACGGCCTGGGTCCGACCCTCCTCGTCGACCTCCTCGGTGCCCACGAACTCCATGAGCACCTCGGTGCCGTCGATCTGCACCGGGTAGGGCACCGGGGCGCCCGCCGACCAGGCGTCACGTAGCGCGACGAACTCGGCGTCGGCCCACTGGGTGGCCGACACGGCGCGGCCCCAGGCGGACTTGCGGTCCTCCATGGCGCGCTGGTCGCGGGTGCGGCGCACCCGGCGGCCCTCGTTGTACTCGGTGCCGCGGTGGAACTGCCCGTGCTCAAGGCTGCGGTACCGCTTGGCGACCAGGAGGCAGCGCTCGGCCTGGCCGGGTTCGGTCTGATCAGGTTCGTCCTGGTCGGGTGCTGGACCGGCGCCCTGGGGGACGGCGCGCTCGATCAGGAAGGCGTCCGCCTCCTTGCCGGTCTTGAGGATGCCGAGCTCGGTGTCGAACGCGGCGTCCCGGGTGACCAGCCAGTCGGGCAGCGGCTCAGGCCCGCGCTGGCCCTTGGCGACCGACCGCCAGGTGGACCAGCGCTGCGCGGGCCCGGGCTGGGTGAGGTCGGGCTGGGTGAGGTCGGGCAGGGTGGGGTCGGCCTGCGGATGGCCGTGCTCGGTATGGCCGACGCCGACGCCGACGCCGATGCCGCCGTGCCGGTCGGTGCCCTCAAGGTCGTCGCGGCCGATCCGGGCGCGTTCGACGGCTCTGCGGTCGGCCGCGCTCGATCGGGACTGCTTGCCGTCCCGGTTCGCGGCGCGGATCAGGACGGACTTCGGTGCTTCGGGATAACGGGGCAAGACGGTGCTCCTAGGTGCGGGAGCACTGCCGGTCAGTCCCGGGTGCTCCTGGTGACAGTGGCGTCTGCTGCCACGAAGGCAGCCGCGCGAACGACGTCGTCCATGACCGCCTCCTTCCTGTCCGCACTCCTCGAGCGCATCCTGCGGGAGCTGATTCTCCCTGAGCTGGCCGGCCATCGAGCGCCGCCTGCTGGGCTGCCTCGCTGACCGTCCGCCGAGCATCCCACGCCCCTACGACGCTCGCTAGCCTTTTTCTCCGCTGGAGTCAGCCGGTCAGTTCCAGGGGAGGGCGTCTTCGATCGACTCCCAGACCGAGTCCCGGATGTCCTCGGTGGTGTCCTGGACACCCTGCTCCAGGTCCTCCTGGAGCTGTTCCTGCTGCTGCTCGATGGACTCGCGCGTGTTCTCGGCGACCTGCTGCACGTAGCCGACCACGCCCTGCACGGCGATCACGATCACCCACAGCACCAGCACCACCCAGAACGGCCAGGTGCGCCCGCCGCCGCTCTTGCGCACCGCCCGCACCAGGTTTACGACGGCGGAGGTCAGGATGCCGAGCAGCGGGATCGACAGCTCCGCCAGGCGGGGCGCCCAGACCGGGTCGAGGCCCAGCAAGGAGACCCCGATGTCGCCGAGCGCGGCGAACAGCGGCAGCTCGGCCGCGCTCGGCATCACGGCGAACCCCGGGATCAGCCGCACCAGCTGGTAGAGCGCGATGGCGAGCAGCACGCGGGGGATCCAGCCGGCGATGACCGCCAGCGCCCCGGGTCCCCGGTCTCGGTCCCGGTCGCGCTCCCGGGCCTCCCGCTCGTCGCGCCGCGACGGGGGCTTCGCCGCCGGAACCGGATCGGCCGGCGGTTGAGGCTGGGGGAAGGCGGGGACGTTCGGCTGCGTAGCACCCGGGGGAGCCGGCCACTGCTCGGAGGGCTGCGCCGGCGCCGGGCGCGTACCCGGCACCGGACCCGGGCGGAAAGCCGGCGCGACCTGCGTGATCTGCGTGCCCTGCTGGCTGCCGGCAGTCGCCGGATACTGGGCAGTTCCGCCAGTCTGGCGGGGTGCGGGGGAGGACGGCGTCCCGGGGAGCGGCAGGCCGTGGCGCCGCCGGTAGGCCACCCAGCCTTCGAACGTGTCCTGGTAGCCCTCGGGCGTGAAGGCGGGGGCCCAGCGCATGGCGGCCCACAGGTAGTCCTTGATCTCGACGGGCGCCCGCCCGCCGGCCCGCTGCGGCCCGACGGCGGCCAGGTACGTGGAGATGACCGCCTCCGCGGCGCCGTCGAACCCGTCGCCGTGCACCTGGTGCAGGCGGCCCATCAGCTGCTGGTCGTAGACCAGGTTGGTGATGGGCTCGCCCGGCTGGACCGGGTTGCTCGCGAGCACGCTGGTGGGTGCGACGACGGCCGGGGCGGCCCCGCTGCCGGTCAGCACGTCCGTGACCAGACCGCGCTCGGTGGAGGTGGCTCCCGCGGCGGCGAGCAGGGTGGGGTCGATGCCCGCGCTGCTCGTGGTGAGCTGAGCCACCGTGCGCGACAGGTTGTGCAGCGGTGGGCGGTTCTCGGGCTGGTGCCGGGTCATGGCCAGGACGAGCGGCAGCAGCTGCGGGTCGACCGGCCCGACGTCGGCAGCGGTCAGGTCACGGCCCGCGAAGTTCAGGTCGTTGGGCAGCTCACCCGTGGCGAGGAAGATCAGCAGGAGGCCCAGGCTGTAGACGTCGGAGCGGGCGTGCGGCTTGCGCACGAACAGCTCGGGCGCCATGTAGGAGATGGTGCCGGCGGCGTGCGTCGAGGTGCTGGTGCCGTGCCCCTTGGCGATGCCGAGGTCGATGAGCACGTACCGGTCGGGCGCGGCGATGATGTTGGCCGGCTTCACGTCCCGGTGCAGGAAGTGCTCCTCCTGGAGCACGGCGAGGGCGTCGAGCACGTCGTCGGCCACGCGCAGGACGTCGCGCAGCGGCATCGGCCCGTCCATGGCCACCCGCTGGGCCAGGGTCGGCCCCGGCACGAGCTCCATGGCGAACCACGGCGTGGGCGCCTGCAGGTCGGCCAGGACGAGCTGCGGGAACCCGCGCCCGGCCAGCCGGTGCAGCAGGCCCGCCTCGCCGACGAACCGGTCCAGCGCGCTGGGCTCGGAGTTGGTCAGCACCTTGAGCGCGACGTCGCCGCCCTGGCCCCTGGCCCGGTAGACGTGCGCGAACCCGCCGTGGCCGAGCGAGTCGACCAGCTGGAACGGCCCGAGGACCTCGCCCGTCGCGGGGATACGCGTCCCGGCCGTGCCCCGGGCGCCCGATTGCCCGGCACCCCCCGGATATTCACGGCTCGGGTACCCGCTGCCCGGGCGACCTGTCCCCGACGCCTGGACGATCCGCGTCGCCGCGGTGGACGGCGGCACGACGCCGGTGGGCGTCGGCGGCGCCACGTGCTGCGTGGTGCCCGGGGGCAGCACCTGCTCCGTGGGCGCTGCCGGCGGCACCAGCTGCGTGGTGGGCGCCGGCGGTACGGGCGCGGTCCGGTCGCCACCCTGGGCCGACCGGCCAGCAGGGCGTGCGGCCGTGTAGCGGGTCTCGTCGGACAAGCAAGGACTCCTCAGCAGGGCACCGGAGCTACCGGTCGGTCCGGAGAAAATCTATCAGCGTCCACCAGGGCCGCTCAGGAATGTCCCCGACCCGTGACCTGCTCAGCCGTTGCCGCCTGGCGCGGCGCTCTCGAGCTGCTCGGTGACGCTCTCCTCGAGGTTCTCGGTGGCGTTCTGCTGTGCGTCCTCGGCGCCCTGCTCGATCTCCTGCTCGATCGAGTTCAGGGCGTCCTCCCTGGCGTCCTCGATCTCCTGGTCCACGGTGTCCTGCACGTCCTGCTGCACGTTCTGCGTGGCCTCCTGCGCGTAGCCGATGATGCCGCCGACGGCGAACACCACGATCCACGCGACGACCGCCAGGGCGTAGGGCCAGATCGCCAGCGAGGTGTTCAGCGACTTGATCGTGTTGAACAGGCCGGCGAGCGCTATGCCGAGCACGGGGATCGTCATGTTCGCGGCCTGGTCGGACCACTCGGGGTTGAGGTTGAGCATGGCCAGCACACCGTCGCCGATCCCGCGGAACAGCGGGAACTGGGAGACGTCGGGCATGACGTCGAACCCGGGGATCAGCCGCACGAGCTGATAGACGCTCAGCGCGAGCAGGATCCGCGGGATCCACGCCAGGACGGCGCCCGCCGCCGAGCCGCCCCCGTTCGAGTCGTCGCGGTCCCGGTCGTGGCGCGACGACGGCGTCGTCGGCTGGGACCCCTGCGCGGGGTAGCCCCGGTCAAAGGGGCTGGGCTGACCCTGCTGCTGGCCGGCCTGGCCGTAACCCTGTTCGCCGTAGCCGGGCTGCCCGTAGCCCGGCTGTCCGTAACCTGGCTGAGCCGGCTGCCCGTAACCCTGCTGCCCGGGCTGGCCATAACCCGGCTGTCCGTAGCCCGGCTGAGCCGGCTGGCCGTACCCCTGCTGCCCATAGCCCGCCTGGACCGGTTGCCCGTAACCGGGCTGTCCGGGCTGGCCGTAACCGGCTGGTTGCCCGTAGCCCGGCTGGCCCTGCCCGTAGCCGGGCTCGCCCGGGAAGGCGGCGGGGGCCTGCACCTGCGTCGGCTGCTCGGTCTCGAACGGGCGGAACGGCCGCGCGGGCGGCGGTGTCGCGGCCCGGTAGTCGCGCTGCGCCTGGGCCGCACCCGACGGCGGCATCACCTGGGTCGACTCGTCGACGCCGGAGCCTGCCTGGTTGCCCTGAGCCCACTGGTCGGCGGCCTGGCCCGCCCGGATCGCATCCATCCGCTGCGTCGCGGCATACGATGACTGGGCACCGGGCTGAGCGCCCGGGCGAGTGGGCCGTCGCTGGATCTGCGTAGGGTCGGCCGCCGGGGGAATACGGCGGGTGGGCTCGTCGGACACGCGGAAGACTCCTCGGTTGTGGACCCGGTTTCGACACCTGTTTGCGCGAGAACCTACCAGGTGGGGTGATTGCCCCGTTGGGGTGGCCAGGCGGCCGAACATGTCCGACCCTTGCATCGGGGGCGAACCGACGCAACGCCGCTTACCCAGGAACTTCGGAGGAAACGCATGAGCTCTGGCACCGTGCCCCGCTGGCCCCGGATCGACGCGATAGTCCGGGAAGACGGCTCAGGTGAGGTGACGATCGACGGGGAGTTCCACCCCATCACCACGGGCAGCCTGGAAGAGGCACGCGTGGAGGTGTTGCGCCGGGTGACGGAGAACGCGGCGAAGGTCGGCCTGCCCGTCCGAGCCTCGGCGACCGGTCCCGAAGGGCTCTGGAACCTGATCGTGCACCCGGACGGCACGGTGGTCCCGGAGGAGGACGAGCTCGCACCGCCGTCGTCCTCGACACCGCAGGCCCCGCCGTCGTCTCCGACGCCGGTCGTGGCCCCCGGTCCGGAGCCCGTGCCGCCGACGGCGACCGGGCCGGTGTTCGAGGCCGCGCCGCCCGCGGACTTCTCTCCGGGCGCCCCCGCGGGCGGGGACCAGCTCGGCTCCTCCGGGATCGATCCCGAGGACACCGTGCGTCGTGCCCCGCGGGACCTGGACGCACCCGACGTCGCGGCCCCGAGCACGGGCTCGGTCGACCGGGTGGCGGCTCCGGCCGACGTCGACCCGGGACCCGGGGCGAGCGTGCCCTACGCGCCGGAGGGCCCAGGCCAGGGCGTGGACCAGGCCGGGCGTCCCGGTGTGGCCGACTGGGTGCGCGAGAACGCCGCGGACGGCGCGCCGGGCGGCGTGGCCGGGAGCGTGGCCGGCGGTATGCCCGCCCGCGCGGCGAACCCCATGGCCAACCCCATGGCCAACCCCATGGCCAACCCCGTGTCGGGACCCATCAGCGCGGTACCGACCGCGGGGAGCGGCGGATACGACAGCGTGTCCGCGCCGCCGTCGGACCCCGCATACGGGGGCGAGGGCGACGACGCCCCGCGCTCGCGCCGCGAGGCGCGGGCTTCCTTCCTCACGCACCAGCAGGACGAGGACCCCGCGACGCGCGGCTTCCGCGGGGCGCTGACGCGGATGGGCATCCGGGTCGGGCCGAACGAGGCGGAGCGCGCCGAGCGCGCCGACGAGCGCGCGGTCAGCCAGCACTGGCCCGGGCCGAGGACCATCTCCGTGGTGAACGGCAAGGGCGGGGCGGGCAAGACGCCGTCGACCGTGCTGCTCGCGGCGGTCTTCGCGCAGTTCGGCGGCGCGGGCGTGGTGACCTGGGACAACAACCAGACGCGCGGCACCCTGGGCTGGCGCACCGAGCAGGGGCCGCACGAGTCCACGTTGCTGGACCTGCTGCCGCAGACGGACCGGCTGCTCGGTCCGTCGGCGCAGGCCGCCGACCTCGCGCGGTACGTGCACCACCAGACGCGCGACCGGTTCGACGTGCTGCGGTCCAAGCCGATAGCGATGGCGAACGAGCAGCGGATCGAGCCGCAGGACGTGGACGCCATCCACTCCGTGCTCTCCAAGTACTACCGGATGATCCTCATCGACTCCGGCAACGACGAGTCCGACCCCATGTGGCAGCGGATGATCGACCTGACCGACCAGCTCGTGGTCGCCACCACCACGCGCGACGACCACGCGGAGGCCGGCGCCCTGCTGCTGGAGGCCCTTGCCACTCGGGACGGCCGGTCGGCCTACCTGGCGCAGCAGGCCGTGGTGGTGGTGAGCCAGGCCGACCAGAAGGAGCCCGCGAGCGAGCTGGAGAAGGTCGCAGACGGGTACCGGTCGCTGGCCCGCGAGGTGGTCACCATCCCGTTCGACCCGGCGATGGTGGACGGTCACCTGCGGTACGGCGCGCTGCGTCCGGACACGCGGCGGGCCTGGCTCGCGGGCGGCGCGGCGGTGGCCGGCGGGCTGTGACCGGCCCGGCTCGCACCGGTCCGGCTCAGACCCGCCCGGCTCAGACCCGCCCGGCTCAGACCCGCCCGGCTCAGAACGGGAGGGCCGCGACGATCTGGTACCAGATGGCCATGGTGTCGTAACCCATCTGGTCCAGCAGGGCCCACACGATGCCGGTCACCGCGTACAGCGACACGGGGATGAGGAAGATCCACTCGCGGACCGATCCGGCGTCGCCCAGGATCGGGAGCGAGAGGTTGCCGCCGGCGCGCCACATCCAGTCGAGCTCGAGCCCGCGCTTGTTGCGCATCCAGTAGGGGGAGCGGAACTTCAGCGGCCAGAGCAGCGGCACGCCGTTGGTGGTGATCAGGTCGCCCACGATGTGCACGGTGCAGCCGAGCGCCACGCTGAACGGCATCCAGTACCACTCCTCGGGCGCGAAGATCGCGATGAGCACCGCCAGCGTGACGGACATGGTCCACGGCAGGAGCTTGGTGTCGCGCGTGATCTTGAGCGCCTTGAGCGCGAACGCGACCAGGAGCACGCACATGATGCCCGGGCCGATCAGGATCGCCCCGAACAGCGCGTCACCGGTATCGATGCTCAGGAGGCTCAGCGCCCAGGCGATGGCCGTGAACACGGCGATGCCGAGGATCGAGTGCGTGCCCTTGCGGTGCCCGCCCGAGACGGCCTCGATGCCCTTCACGACGACGTTCGAGACCGGCCTCAGCGAGTTCGCGATGGTGCCGGAGTGATGATCGGCGTCG
Organism: Promicromonospora sp. Populi; assembly: GCF_041081105.1. Lineage (NCBI taxonomy): Bacteria > Bacillati > Actinomycetota > Actinomycetes > Micrococcales > Promicromonosporaceae > Promicromonospora > Promicromonospora sp. Populi. Next base: position 737,792 of record NZ_CP163528.1, read on the forward strand.
GGCAGCAGGGCCGCGCCCGCGCAGACGAGGGCCCCGGTGAACACGCTCGCGTCCGACACGGGGTACCAGCCGAAGGCGATCGGCGTCGACGCGGTGACCGCTATCCAGGCCGCGGCTCCAGTCGCGGCGTGGTTGCCTCCCATCATGGTGGTGTGCGCTCCAGTTCCCGGGGTGTCCCGATGAGATTTAACCTGTCTGACCAGGTATGTCACCGGGAAGTGAAGCAGAGAACACGGGGGAGCCAGGGGAGGGCACGCCGAGCAAGCAGTCAGCCGAGCAACCAGTCAGGCGCCCGTCACGAACGCGTAGTGGTGGAAGTGCTGGTCGCGCACAAAGCCCTCCGACTCGTACAGGCCCTGCGCCGCGACGTTGTCCCACGCCGTGGCCAGCGAGACCCGGATCGCGCCGGCCTCCTTGGCACGGCGGCACGTCTCCTGCACCAGCGCGCGGCCGGCGCCCGTCCCGCGGGCGGTGGGGGAGACGAACAGGTCGTTCAGCACCCACGACCGGCTCAGGCTCACGGACGACCAGGTGGGATAGCTCTGCGCAAAACCGACCAGCTCGTGGCCGTCGCCGGACGCCGCCTCGTCGCCGTCCGGCAGGAGCGCCGCGACCAGCAGCACGCTCTCGCCCGCATCGCGGCGGGCGGTCAGATAGGCGCGCGCCTCGGCGGCCGGCACCTCCTGGTCGTAGAACCTGAGGTACTGACGGAACAGGTCGACCACGGCATCGACGTCGTCGTCGGTCACGGGGCGCACATCAACAGACACGCTTGCGATCATGTCAGGCCGAAGGGGGTGGGCGCCATGACCTCCCGCGATACCGGGGTGATCCACCGGGGTGATACAGGCCGGAACACGTCAGCCTCCGCAGCGGTTGGAACGAACGATGAATACCCAGCCACGCTTGTCCGTCCTTGACCTTGTGCCCGTCCGTTCGGGCCAGACCAGCGCGCAGGCCCTCGCGGCCTCGCTCGACCTGGCAGCGCTCGCCGACCGCCTCGGCTTCGAGCGCTACTGGTTCGCGGAGCACCACAACATGGCGGCGGTGGCGGCGTCGTCGCCACCGGTCATGATCGCCGCGGCCGCCGCGCGGACCTCCCGCATCCGGGTGGGGTCGGGCGGTGTGATGCTCCCGAACCACGCGCCGCTCGTGGTGGCGGAGCAGTTCGCGGCGCTGGAGGCCATCGCCCCGGGCCGGATCGACCTCGGCATCGGCCGTGCCCCGGGCAGCGACCCGGTGGTCACCTCACTGCTACGGGCCACGGGTCCGACGGCGGACGTGGACCGGTTCCCGCAGCACGTCACCGACATCATGGCTCTGATGGAGCCCGACGGCGCCCGCCTGCGGCTGGTCTCCGGCGACATCTACGACGTGCGGGCCACACCCGCCGCCGGGAGCGTCCCGACCGTGTGGCTGCTCGGCTCCAGCGACTACTCGGCGCGCCTCGCCGCGGAGCTCGGCCTGCCGTACGTGTTCGCCAACCACTTCTCCGGCCAGGGCATGGACCAGATCCTCGCCCTGTACCGGGACGGCTACCGACCCTCGGCGGAGCACCCCGAGCCGCGCACGTTCCTTACGGTCAACGCGGTAGCGGCGCCGACGTCGGACGAGGCGAACGACCGCGCCCTGCCGCAGCTGCGGCAGATGGCCCGGCTGCGGTCCGGCCAGAAGCTCGGCCCGCTCGAGACGGTCGAGGAAGCGCTGCGCGCCGCGGCCGACGAGCCCGCTGACGGCCTGATGGCCCAGTCCATCGAGGCGATGCGGACACGCTGGGTGATCGGCGACGCCGAGCACGTGGCGGCCGAGGTGCGTGGGCTGGCCGAGCGGCACGGCGTCGAGGAGGTCATGCTCGTCCCCGTCGCCGGATCGCGCGACGACGAGCCGCTGGACGCGACGTTCGGCCGCGCCCAGACCCTGGAGCTGGTGGCGGGCGCCCTGACCGCCTGAGGGTTGCCTGGTCGGGGGATCGGGTGCATAGTGGGAGTGGCCAACCAACAAGTTGGTTGGCAGCCCGCAGAAGCATCCAGCAGCAATTCGAGGAGTCCCATGTACACCGTCCCTGACCAGACCGGTCGTACCGTCGTCGTCACCGGTGCCAACAGCGGCACGGGCCGCGAGGCCGCCAAGCGACTCACGGCCGCGGGTGCCCGCGTGATCCTTGCCGTCCGCAACCCCGAGAAGGGCGCCGACGCGCTCGCCGAGGTCCTCGCGACCCGGCCCGACGCGCAGGCGGAGGTGCGGATCCTCGACCTGGCAGACCTGGCGTCGGTGCGTGCGTTCGCCGACGACCTCCTGACCGACCTCGACCACCTCGACACCCTCGTGAACAACGCCGGAGTGATGGTCCCGCCGCAGCGGCACCAGACCGCCGACGGCCACGAGCTGCAGTGGGGCACCAACTTCCTGGGCCCGTTCGCGCTGACCAACCTGCTCCTGCCGCTGCTCCTGGCCGCGCCCGCGCCGCGGGTCGCCACGATGAGCTCGGGGGCGGCCAACGGTGGGCGGATCGACTTCGACGACCTCGACTGGGAGCGCCGCCCGTACCGCGCGTGGCCCGCCTACCAGCAGTCCAAGCTCGCCGACCTGCACCTCGCCCAGCACCTCGCGCAGCTGGCCCGGAGGCGCGACTGGGCGCTGGTCAGCACCGCGGCCCACCCTGGCTTCACCCGGACGAACCTCCAGGTCACAGGGCCGAACATGGGCCGGGAGCGGAGGGCCGGCTGGACCCCGCTCTCACTCATCCCGTCGATGGCGCCCCCGGAGGGCGCCGGCTCGATCCTGCTCGCCGCGGCCGACCCGGCCGTGGAGCCCGGCGCGTACTACGGGCCTCGGTTCGGTCTGGTCGGTAAGCCCGGCCCGGCCCGCCTCAACCGGCGTATGCGCGACGCCGCGGAGGCGGCCCGCCTCTGGTCGGTCGCCGAGGACATCACGTCGACCACCGTGCCGGCCCGCTGACCGGCGGACATGGTTAGGGTGAGGAGCATGTCGGCACCACGTCCCGACCCGGACCAGACCGGGCGCACCGTCGTCGTCACGGGCGCGAACAGCGGTACGGGCCGCGAGGCCGCCAAGTGGTTCGCGAGCGCCGGCGCCCGGGTGGTCCTCGCGGTCCGCAACCCCGAGAAGGGCGCCGACGCGCTGGCCGAGATCTGCGCGGCGTCGCCGGGCGCGCAGGCCGAGGTGCGGCTGCTCGACCTCGCCGACCTCGGATCGGTCCGCAGGTTCGCCGACGAGCTGTCGCGGGACCTCGACCGCCTCGACACGCTCGTCAACAACGCGGGCATCTCGATCCCGCCGCAGCGGTACGAGACGGCCGACGGCCACGAGCTGCAGTGGGGCACCAACTTCCTGGGGCCGTTCGCGCTGACCAACCTGTTGCTGCCGCTGCTCCTGTCGGCGCCGGCTCCGCGGGTCGCCACGATGGGCTCGTTCGCGGGGAACCAGGGGCGGATCGAGTTCGACGACCTCGACTGGGAGCGCCGCCCGTATCGGGCGCTGCCCGCCTACGCGCAGTCGAAGCTGGCCGACCTGCACCTCGCGCGGCACCTGGCGCGGCTGGCCGAGGGGCGCGGCTGGCCGCTGGTCAGCACGGCGGCCCACCCTGGCCTGACGCGGACGAACCTCCAGGTCACCGGGCCCAGCATGGGTCGGCAGCAGCCGGTCCGCTGGTCGGGCGGCGTGCTGCCGATGGCGACTCCCGAGGCCGGTGTCGGCTCGCTGCTGGTCGCCGCGGCCGGCGACGGGGTCGAGTCGGGTGCCTACTACGGGCCGCGGTACGGGCTGGCCGGGCCGCCGCGGCGCGCGCTGCTGAACCGCCGCATGCGCGACGCCGGGGCCGCGGCCCGCCTGTGGGCGGTCGCCGAGGACGTCACGTCTACGGCGGTGCCGGCCCGGTGAGCGCCGACGTCGGGCGCGCCCCGACACCCGAGCGCATCCTGGAGGCCGCGGCCGAGGAGTTCGCGCAGTACGGGCTCGCCGGTGCCCGCGTGGACCGGATCGCCGAGGGCGCGGCGGCCAACAAGCAGCGCATCTATGCGTACTTCGGTGGCAAGGAGTCGCTGTTCGACCAGGTGGTGGGCGCGCGGATCCTCGACCTGCTGGACGCCGTGCCGTTCGACGCCGACGACCTGCCCGGCTACGCCGTCCGCCTGTTCGACTTCACGATCGGCCACCCCGAGCTGATCCGGCTCCTGCTCTGGCACACGCTGGAGCGGCCGGGGATGCTCGGTGCCCTGGAGCGGTCGGCGACCTCCAGCGCGGCCAAGGTGGTCGCGCTGCGTGACGCCCAGGCGCGGCACCCGGAGCGGCTCGACGCCACGGTGCCGCCGGACCGGCTGCTGGGGCAGGTCCTGGCCACGGTGCACGGATCGATCCTCATGGTCGGCGGCATGCTGGCCGTCCCGGAGGGCACGGCGCTGGTGGACGACGTCCGCGCCGACGTCCACCGCGCCGTCACGCGGGTCATCGCCCCGGCGTCAGACGGGTGAACGACAAAGGTCAGGTGACCGACAACCTTGAGTTGTCGATCACCTGACCTTTTGCAGACCTCGCCGTGCCCGGGCTAGGCCGCGCGGGCCGCCCGGTGCCGGATGGCGCGCGCGTACTCCGCGCGGGGGACGTGTGGCGTCACGTGCAGCAGCATGCCGGCCTCGGCCGGCGTGCGGTCCGCCTTGTGCGAGTTGCACTGGTAGCAGGCGGCAACCAGGTTCATCCACGTCGAGGGTCCCCCGCGGGACCGGGGCAGGATGTGGTCCACCGTCTCGGCGGGACCGCCGCAGTACGCGCAGATGCCGTCGCGCCGCTTGACACCCATCTTGGTGCACGCGGGCGCTCCGTCCGACTTGTAGAGCCACCGCATCGTCACGTACCGGACCAGGCGCAGCACACGCGGTAAGGGGAACGGCCCGAAGGAGCGGCCATCGACCGCCTCCTCGACGACCGCGACCTCGCGCACGAGCATGTGGATGGCATGCCGGACCGATACCCGGTGCAGCGGCTCGTAGCCGGCATTGAGGACAAGGACGTCGGCCACGGGCCTGCTCCTTCCGGTGAGCTTGTCGTTCTCGGTACTTCTCGCTGTTCCTACGTGCTGGTGCAGCCCCGAGACGACAAGAGCCGCCCGGGAAAAGACATCCCGAGGCGGCTCACGTTCACTGGTCCGGCAGAACCGGATCAGCGGCGTATGGCGCCCCGTATGGCCTCACGGCCGTCCCAGAGGTGCTGCGCAGTGGTGGGGTAGGACGATTCGGTGGCAGCACTGATCTTGCTCAGGCGAACTGCCTGGAGCGCAACGCTGGTGCGGACCATCGTGGTTCTCGTCCTTCCCGTCTAGTCGGATAGGGCACGGATGTGCCTGGTTCAAGTGTTCGAGCAGGTGGTGCAGACACACAACCTGCCGCCACGGCGCAAAGTCCGTGTGTGAAGAAAGGTACAACGAGGACTTGGTACCGTCTATGGCTTTTCCAAAACTGCACCCCAAGGATGCCTCAAGTCCGTGGTGTGGCGCTGTCCTGCGGCGTGTCGCCTACCAGCTCACGGGCTCGCGGATGATGGGGCACGTCATGCAGTGCCCGCCGCCGCGGCCGCGGCCGAGCTCGCCGCCCGCGATCTCGATGACCTCGACGCCCGCCTTGCGCAGCAGGTCGTTGGTGGTGGTGTTGCGGTCGTAGGTGAACACGACACCCGGTTCGACGGCGACGGAGTTGTTGCCGCTGTCCCACTGCTGACGTTCGGACTCGTAGACGTCGCCCCCGGTCTCGATGACCCGCAGCTCGCCCAGCCCGGAGACCTGCCCGACGACGTCGAGGAAGGACGAGGCGCCGGCGTCGGTCACGGACACACCGATCGGGCCGGAGTCCGGGCGCAGCACGAACGGGTGCACGCGGTCCACGATCCGCGGGTACACGGTGACGGTGTCGACGTCGACGAACGTCATGATCGTGTCCAGGTGCATGGCCGCGCGCAGCCGGGGCATGCCGGCGACGACTATCTGCTCCGCCGCACCCTCCTGGAACAGGGATGCGGCGACCTGCGTGATCGCCTGGCGTGAGGTGCGCTCGCTCATGCCCATCAGGACCGTGCCGTTGCCGATCGGCATGATGTCGCCGCCCTCGAAGGTGGCCTCGCCGTGGCCGCTCTCCGGGTCGCCCCACCACACGCGGCTGCCCACGAAGTCCGGGTGGAACGAGTAGATCGCCTTCATGAGCAGGGTCTCTTCCCGGCGCGCCTGCCAGTACAGCGGGTTCAGGGTGAGGCCGCCGTAGATCCAGCAGGTGGTGTCGCGCGTGAAGAGGGTGTTCGGCAGGGGTGGCATGAGGTACTCGCGGGCGTCCGGGCTCACGTCGGCCAGGGCGCGGAAGCCCGGCGGCAGCTCGGGCACGTCCGCGACGGCGAGGCCGCCGACGAGGTACCGGGCCAGCTCGTGCTCCGGCAGGGACTCGAGGTACTCACGCGTCGCATCGACCAGGCCGTTGCCCACGATCTCCGGGACGATCTTGCGGTCCAGCAGCCAGTCGCGTGCGCCCGGGACCCGGAGCGTCTCGGCGAGCAGCGCGTGCAGCTCGACGACGTCGACGTCGCGGCCCCGCAGCTCGGCCACGAAGTCGGCGTGATCCTGCTGGGCGCGCTCCACCCACAGGACGTCGTCGAACAGGAGATCTGCCGAGTTGGACGGGGTAAGCCGCTGGTGCGCCAGGCCGGGGGCGCAGACCAGCACCTTGCGCAGGCGGCCCACCTCGGAGTGGACGCCGTATGCCGACGAGGGTGCGCCGGCCGGGGGAGTTGCGCTGTCGATGGTGTTCATCGGGCGCTAACGGTACTCACCCTGCAGCCGTCGCGCCGCGCAGGCACTAGGACCACGCCTTCGACGGGGTGTGCTCGCCGACCGGGACCGGGGTCTTCAGCGTGTTGCCCGCCTGGGCCAGCGGGCAGGTCCAGGCCGGGTCGTAGGCGCAGGACGGGTTGTAGGCGAAGTTGAGGTCGAGCACCAGGTCGCCGACGCCGTCGTCGTACTCGCCGTCGTACATCCCGCCGGTGCCCGTGTGCCCGAGCCAGGATCCCTTGATCGTGTCCAGGAGGTAGCGGCCGCCCCCGTACGTGCCGCCCGGGGTGCCCGCGAGCGTGTCCTTGATCGGCACGAACAGGCCGCCGCCGTAGGAGGCGAGGCGCCAGACGTCGAGCGTGCCGACCTCGCCGAGGGCGTCCGACTTGAGGGCGACCGTGCCGAGCAGCTCGAACGGTACGACGCCGTCGGTGGCGGTGGGGACGTCGAGGCGGCGCGGGGCGCCGTCGGGCCCCGGCTCGGCGGGCACGAGCGGCGCGGTCAGGCGCCAGGCCGGGTCGTACGGGGCGACGGACAGGCCGGTGAAGCCGGCCTGGTCCTCGGGCAGGATGGGCGAGGCCGGGTGGTTCGCGAACAGGTCGTCCCGGGCGGAGCGCCAGAAGTCGTGCGCGACGGCGGGATCCTGTGCCGCGCGGATGCGGACCTCGGCGTAGATAGCGAAGACCCGTCGCCGCCAGTCCGCGGTGCGCAGGGCGGTGGTGGCCGGGGACGTGGCGGCTTGCGTCATGCTCCTGACACTACCCACTACACGGGCACCCGCAGCGTCGCCGTGTAGCCCTCGCTCACGGAGCCGGACACCCGCGCCATCTGCAGCGCGTACCCGTCGGAGAACACGTTGTCGGAGTCCAGGGTGACGCCCTGCAGGTTGGTGACGCTCTGTTCGTAGCCCGTGGTCGCGTACACGGCTTCGCACACGTCCTGGGGGAGGGCCAGCTGGGAGGTGCGCATCCGGTTGGTGGCGCTGGTGGCGTCGTCGAGCGAGGGGTAGACCTCGAAGTGGATGTGCGGCCAGCGGCCCGCGTAGCAGGCGGGGAAGATCGACGTGAAGGTGACGGTGCCGTCGGCGTCGGCCTCCTGGACGCCGCGCAGGTAGTTCTGGTCCGCGAGGTCGTACATGGAGTACCTGCCCTCCCGGTCGCAGTGCCACGCGTAGACGGCGGCGCCCGCGACGGCGGTCCCGGCGTCGCCGTCGCCCGAGACGTCCACCACGGTCAGCGAGAAGGTGAGCGGGATGCCCTCGGCGGTGCCCGACGAGTCCCCGAAGCTGGTGGTGATGTCGCTGCGCACCACGCCCGTCGTCGTCAGGGCGTTGGGCCCGTTGGTCCCGTCGGCGGGGTAGGGGCCGCCGGTCTCCTCGGGGATCTCGCCGTCGCCGACGTCGGCCTGTGTGGCGTCGCCGGGCGCTCCGCCACCGGCACTGTCGGTGGGCGAGCCGGTAGACCCGGTGCTGCCGCTGCTTCCGGTACCGGAGGTGCAGGCGGCGAGGGCCGCCGCGAGACCGCCGGCGGTCAGCAGGCCGATGGCATGTCGCCGGTTCAGGAGGGTCGGCAGGTCGTGCGAGAGCCCGAGGTCGTGTGCCTCGGGCGTCTCGCTCTCCTCGTGGACGGCGTCGGGTCTGGGGCTGGGGGTTCTCATGCGCCAGAAAGTAGGCCGCGCCGCTGGGATGCGCCCGTCAGGTGCCTGGGAGAGCGCTGGGTCCGGCCGGGGGTGGCGGGCCGGTCAGCGGGGCGTGAGCCGGATGACGGGGATCTCCCGGTCGGTCGTCTCCTCGTACCGGCGGAACTGGTCCGCAGCGGCGGTGATCTGCTGCCAGGCCTGCGCGCGCTCGGCGCCGTTCAGCTGCTCGGCTGTGACGTCGACCTTGCGGCCACCCTGCTCGACGCTGACCTGGTCGGGGTTCGCGGCGAGGTTGAGGTACCAGGCGGGGTTGGCGGCTGAGCCCCCGGCCGATGCCACGACGAGCCAGCTGCCGTCCGGGCCGGGGAACCAGGCGAGCGGGTTCAGGCGGGTCTGCCCGCTCTTGCGGCCGATGGTGGTCAGCACCAGGAGGTTCATTCCCATGGTCGGGCCCTTCCCGTTGCGCGCGCGGCGCATGAGCAGTCGGTTCATCACGCGAAACACGCGCCCGGGCAGCTTGAAACCACGGGTGCCGGTGGGGTGGGTGAAGCTCATGACCGGGCCTTCCTGTCAGGACTTGGGGGTCAGGCGGATGACGGGGATCTCCCGGTCGGTCGCCGTCTCGTACTTGCGGAACCCCGCCGCCTCGGTGGTGATCTGCTGCCACGCCTGCTCGCGGTCGGCACCGTGCAGCTCTTCAGCTGTGACCTCGACCTTGCGGCCGGCCAGCTCGACGGTCGCCTCGTCCGGGTGGGCCGCGAGGTTGAGGTACCAGGCCGGGTTCGCCTTGGCCCCGGCGGCCGACGCCGCGATCAGCCAGGTGCCACCCGGACCGGTGAAGTAGCCGACGGGTGTTGAGCGCGGCTCACCGCTCTTGCGCCCGATCGTGGTCAGGACCAGCAGGTTCATTCCCATGGTCTTGCCGTCGGCCCGCCGGGCGCGACGTGCGACGAGCCGGTTGATCCAGTTGGACGACCGGCTCGGCTGCCGGGCGCCGCGCGTGCCGGTGGGATGGGTGAAGCTCATGACGTTGCCTTCCGATCGGAAACGTTCGTGGCATGAACTATACATGGCAATAACTATTGCTGCTGTGTACATTAGGGGGGTGAGGATCAACGAGACGACCGGGATTCTGGGCTGCGCCCCGCATGGCCTCGGCGGGCTGCCCGACCTCGCGGAGCTCGCCATCGTGATCACGGCCACCGTCGCGCGGGTCGCCGAGGACCACGACCTCACCCCGATGCAGAGCCGGCTGCTCTGCGGTCTTGGCGAGCCCCGGCGCATGGTCGATCTGGCTGAGTTCCTCGGGGTCGAGAAGCCGGCGCTCACCGGTCTCGTCGACCGGGCCGAGCGGCGCGGGCTGGTTGAGCGGGCGGCGGTCCCGGGCGATCGGCGTGCCATCCAGGTGACGGTGACGGGCGACGGTGCCCAGGCGATGCTCGCCTTCGAGGCCGGGGTCGAGAGCGCGCTCGACGAGCTGCTCGCGCCGCTCCCCACCAAGGACCGTGCGGAGTTCCGCCGGCTGACGTCCGCCATCGTCGAGGCGGCACGCACGCCCTCGCCCTGACTGCGGCAGCTCGCCTCGCCAGCTCGGCACTTTGCCTCGAGGTCGGCTCAGGCCTGGACCGACCTCGGTGCAGACTGCCGACCTCGCAGGAGGACCTACCATCAGCTGGTGCTGCGAATCTCCGATGTTGCCTACCTTGTCCGCGACTATGACGAGGCGATCGTCTTCTTTGTCCAGACCATTGGGTTCGCCCTGCGGGAGGACGAGACGAACGCGGCCGGCCGGCGCCGGGTCGTCGTCGGCCCCGCGGACGGCGGGACCGGGCTGGTGCTCGCGCTGGCGGACGACGCGGCCGACACGTCTCCGGTGGTCGGCAACCAGGCCGGCGGGAAGGTCGCGTTCTTCCTCGAGACGGACGACTTCACCGCACAGCACGCGCGCATGACGGCGGCAGGCGTGACGTTCCGCGAGGAGCCGCGCCACGAGGTCTACGGCACGGTCGCGGTCTTCGAGGACCTCTACGGAATGCCGTGGGACCTGATCCAGCCCGCCGCACAGAGCTGACGCTCAAGGCTGAAGGCCCCCGCGGCGGACCTCGGGAGCCTTCAGCCTTACCGCGGGAGCGTCAGTCGCAGTGTTCGAACGGGCTGGTGTAGGCGGTGCCGCCCACCGAGCCGCCCCACCTGACACAGGTCCCGGGAGCGGACCGCTTGACCGGCCCCGCGTAGTACGAGTAGCTGCCGGAGTCGGTGGTGCGGGACGCTCCCTCAGGCTCCAGGAAGGCCGAGACCGCACTCGGGGTTCCGAGGTTGGTGGACTTCAGGGTGGCCACGCAGTTGTTGCCGTTGCCGGAGTTGTACAGCAGGTAGGTCCGACCCACGCTGCCGAGCGCGGCCTGGTCGATCACCACGAAGCCGCTGCCGCAGACCTCCTCCGGCGTGTACGGGTTGGTCCCGCCACCGCAGGCGTTGGTGCTGGTGATCGCCTTCTTCTGCCCGAGCGAGACGGTCACGCCCTCGACGGTGGGGCTGGTGTCGACGACGCCGGACGAGTTGCGCTGCTCGTAGTGCAGGTGCGGCGCCGTCGTGCCGGTGGCTCCGACGGTCCCGATGACGGTGCCCTGGCTGACCGCCATGGTCTGTCCGGGGGTGCGCACCATCGTGGCGAGGTGGGCGTAACGCGTGCGGGTGCCGTCGCTGTGCACGATCTGCACCCACTGGCCGTAGCCGGGGCTGCCCGCGTTGGCGAAGGTGGCGGTGCCGCCGGCCGTGGCGCGGACCGTCTCGCCGCCCACGGCGTCGCCTTCGTAGCTCTGCCAGTCGATGGAACCGGCAGGGTTGTGGCTCGGGGTCCAGTTGTTGGCGTAGAACGTCTTGCTGCAGCTGAACGGCGACTTGTGGGCGATGGCCAGCGCGCCGACGTCGTCCGATGCGGTGGCTGAGGCCGCCGGGGTGGTGACGAGGGCGAGAGCGGCCATGGCCGCGAGCGCCCAGTGCTTGATGAGTGCCCGGTGCTTGGCGGATCTTCTGCGGAACGGGGAGATGACTGACATTAGTGCTCTCCATCCTGGGGTCCGGCTCTTGGTCTGACGCACGGTCTGACGCAGGAAGGCTGGCACGTGTCGCGGGCGGTGCCCATGGGTAGGGCTCCCCTGGACGGCGCTGGGCGGAGGGTCGCCTGATTTCTCCCTCGGCGTACCTCAGTGCGTTGACGTTGACACCGGCTACTTGACGATGCACCGTGCGAAACATGACCCACATCGAGGCGCCCGGCCGATCCTCGCCGCCAGAGCTGCTGGTGCTCCACTCGGTCCGGATACAGGGCATGGCCGACGACGACGCCGTCGCCGTGCGGTTCGGCCTCGACGAGGCGGAGACGCGCGAGATCCTGCTGGACGACGAGGCGTACGGCTGGATCAGGCAGGCGGCGTTCGGCGGCACGGCCGGCTGGTCGATGACGGAGCGGGGCCGCGCCGAGGACGACCGGCGGCTGGCCGAGGAGCTGGCGGATGCGGGTGCCCGGCCCGTCGTCGAGCGGGTGCACGAGGCGTTCGGGCCGCTGAACACCCGCCTGCTGGCGGCGTGCACGGACTGGCAGGTGCGGCCGGAGGGCGGCAACCGGCTGACCCCGAACCCGCACACCGACCCGGAGTGGGACGCCCGGGTCCTGGCGGAGCTTGATGCGCTGGACGACGGGCTGGCACCGCTGGTCACCGAGCTGGCCTCGGCGCTCGCCCGGTTCGAGGGCTACGACACGCGGTTCTCCGCGGCGCTCGCCCGGGCCCGAAGCGGGCGGGGCGAGTGGGTGACCGGTACCGGCATCGGGTCGTGCCACGTGGTCTGGATGGAGCTGCACGAGGACCTGGTCTCGACGCTCGGGGTCCAGCGGGGGGCATAGCGGTTCGCGCGGCCGGCCGAGACGGAGACGCACGAGGTCCTGGTGACGCACGCGTTCCAGGTGGCCTGGCTGCTGCGGCACGCGCTGGACGCGCCGCCGGCCCGGTGGCTGGGCCCGAACAGCGGCAACGCGGCCCTCACGGTGATCCAGTACCGCGACCGCCTGCCGCCGACGGTTGTGCTGTTCAACGACATGGGCCACCTGCCGGAGGACCTGCGCTGGACGGGTTTCCCGCCGTCGGCCCGCCCCTGACGCGGGCGGCGGGCCTGCGTCAGGTTCCGGCCATGGCCGGGCGGGGGCGGGGTCGGAGCACCGCCGTGGTGGCGCGGTCCGGTGCGGCCTCCTCGACGAGCTCGTCGACGACGTCCTCCAGCGCTTCGAGCACCTCCGGCATCGCAGCAGCGATGGCGGCAGGGGTGGCGTCGGGCCGGTCGTAGGTCGAGTCGAGCAGCCGCTCCGCGGCGTCCAGGACGGTCTCCATCCGCTCCGGCTCGGTGAGCCCGATGGCGAGCGAACCTGTCACCACGGTCTCGAAACCTGCGACGATCTCGTCCGTCGCCGTGTCCCGGACCAGTCCGTGCGCCTGCATGATCGAGACGATCCGATGCAGCCCACGTCCGGGAATCTCTCGGCCCTTCGACTGGCCGGGGATGTCCATGGCCTGCGGCGCCAAGTCTGGGTTCTCCAGCACGGCCGAGATCTCGCGCCGCACCACGCGTCCCACACTCAGGTGGGTCTTGCCGGTGCGGAGGTCGTCCGCAAGATCGGCCAGCAGCTTGGCCATCTCGAGCTGCAGGACGGCGTCCCGGAGCCTGGCCTTGGTCGGCCAGTACAGGAAAACCGTCCCCTTGCCGACACCGGCGCGCGCGGCGACGGCGTCGACGGTCGTGCGCTCCGCCCCGTCGAGACGGAACTGCGCTCGGGCCGCGGCCAGGATCGCCTCCGCGCGGTCTTGCACCGGACGTGCCATGACACCTTCCCTTCGACCTGCGCCATCGTAGTCGCCGGTTCTTGACTGGCGAAACATTCCCAGTCAATAATGGCGGTACAACATTCGCCAGAGAGGGATCAACATGAACAAGCCGCGCGCACTGATCGTCGGGATGGGTGTCGGGGGACTGGCCACCGCACTGCGTCTGCACGACATCGGCTGGGAGTCCGTGATCGTCGAGCGGACACCCGAACGCCGCGGTGCCGGGTACTTCGTCGGGATGTTCGGCACCGGGCGATCGGCCGCGGCCCGCCTTGGTGTGCTGGACGCCATCGGCAACCGGACCGACCCGACGTCGATCACCTACGACGTCGAACGGGACGGACGCCGCCGTCCGGGCATGGGCTACGGAGACCTGCCCGGCGGGCCGCAGCTCATCCTGCGCGGCGACATCGAGGGCGCCCTGTACGACGCCGCCGCGCCGCTGGCCGCCATGCGGTTCGGCACCACACCGGTTGCGATCGAGGAGCACGCCGCCGGCGTCGACGTCACGCTGCGCACCACGGTGGCTGGCGCCGCGGGCGAGCAGAGCACCAAGACCACCGAACGGTTCGACCTCGTCGTTGGGGCCGACGGCCTGCGGTCCACGGTGCGCCGCCTGGCATTCGGCCCGGACGTCGACTACCTACGGCCGTTCCACCACATCATCGGCGTCTCGCTCCTGCAGGAGCCGGTGCCTGGTTTCAGGCAGACGGACGGTCTGATCCTCGCCGAGCCCGGCCGGTCGGTGTGGGTCTTCCCGTTCATCAACCACCAGCCCACCGTCCTGTTCAACTACCGCACCGACGACGAGGACGGGCAGTTCCGCCGTCCGCCCATCGAGTCGCTGCGCCGCGCTTTCGGCCCCGAGCCCGCCGGGCCTGTGCTGGGCAACCTCCTGGACCAGTTCGAGGCGGCCGCCGAACCGCTGTTCGACTCCGTCCACCAGGTCAAGATGCCGAGCTGGCACACCGACCGCGTGGTGCTGCTCGGTGACGCGGCCTGGTGCCTCACGCTGTACTCCGGCATGGGCGCCTCCAGCGCGCTGGCCGGCGCTGACCTGCTCGGCACCGTGCTGCAGCGCAACCCCGGCAGCCCGGCGCGCGCGCTGCGCGAGTGGGAGATGCGGATGCGGCCCTTCATCGGGGCTCATCAGAACAACGGTCGCCGGGACCTGGTGCATTTCGTGCCGCAGACCCGCCGGGACAAGTCGACCCGGACACTGACCCAGACGCTCCTTGGCAACCCGACGGGCAAGCGCATCATGCAAAGGATCATCGCTCCCCATTTCCAGGAGAAGTCGATAGACGTAGCCGCGGCCTGACCCGCCCGTTGAGTGCTGGGTACACCCAGCACTCAACGGGTCGGGCGATCAGTCAGCCGAGCGGATCATGGCGCGGACGCCGACCACCAGACCGAGGGCGGCCGTGGCTATCGCCGCCACCCAGCCCCAGGCGACCGTCGCCGACAGGACGTCGCCCGCGAAGGCCGCACGGCCCGAGTCGACGACGTAGCGCAGCGGGTTGACCGTCGAGACGGCGCGCATCCACGCCGGCCCCGAGTCCAGGGGCAGGAGCATGCCCGACAGCAGCATGACCGGGAACAGCACGGTCTGCTGCACCACCCAGAACATCCACTCCTGCTTGCGCACCGCCAGGGCCAGCGCGTACGACAGGGAGCCGATGCCGATACCGAGCACCGCGAGCTGCAGCAGCGTGAGCACCGCCCCGACGGGGTCCGGGCGCAGGCCGAACCCCAGCATCACGACCAGGACGACGGCGGACTGCGCGATGATCGGCACCATCTCCTTCAGCGCGCGGCCCACAAGCTGAGCCGGGCGGGAGAGGGGGGTGACCAGCATCCGCTCGTGCACGCCGGAGGTGAGGTCGAGCTGCAGGTTGGAGCCCGTCACCGACGTACCGAAGAGGGTGGTCATCGCCAGCACGGCGGGCACGAACCACAGCCAGACGTCGGTGCCGAGCGCCGCGCCGGCCGACCCGACGAGCAGCGGGCCGAACAGCCCAAGGAACACGAGCGGCTGCACCAGGCCGAACAGGACCGAGAACGGGTCGCGCGCGACGGGCCGCAGCTCCCGGACCAGCACGATCCGGGTGTCCCGCAGGAAGCTGCGGCGGGGGAGCGGCCGGCGGCCGGCGCTCGTCGAGTAGGGGGTCAGGTCCGGGGAGACGGTCGCGGCGCTCATGCCAGGACCTCCTTCTTGGTCGGTTCGGTGGTGGCGGCGCTGGTCGTGCTGGCGGCCGGGGCGTGGACCGCGTTCTCGCGGAGGCTGCGGCCCGTCAGGCCGAGGAAGACGTCGTCGAGCGTGGGCCGCGCGACGTCCACACGGCTCACCTCGATGCCGAGCGCGTCCGCCGCCCGGAGCAGCACCGGGGTGGCACCCGGCCCGTCCGCGGTGCGGATCTCGACGGCGGCTGTCGCGGCGTCGGTACCTGCGCCGGCCTGGACCCGGACCGACCGGGTGCCGGGCGCGCGCTCTGCGACACCGGCCAGCGCCGCCGTGTGTTCCGTGGCGACCCGGAGGGTGACGAGGTCGCCCGCCAGGTCGGCCTTCAGGGCGTCAGCGGTGTTGTCGGCGATGACCTGCCCGTGGTCCACCACGATGACGCGCTCGGCGAACGTGTCGGCCTCGTCGAGGTAGTGCGTGGTGAGCACGATGGTCATGGGTGTGGACGCCGCGGTGCGCATCCGCAGGATGTGCTCCCAGAGGTTGGCGCGGTTGTGCGGGTCCAGGCCGGTCGACGGCTCGTCGAGGAACAGCAGCGACGGCTCGTGGACCAGGCCGACCGCCACGTCGAGGCGGCGCCGCTGCCCGCCCGACAGGCTGTCGACCTTGCGGTCGCCCTGCTCGGTCAGGTCGAGGGCCTCGAGCAGCTCGGCGGCGCGGGCCCGGGCCGTGCGCCGGTCGAGGCCGTAGATCTCGCCCTGGGTGACGAGCTCGTCGCGCACGTGCTGGGCCGCGCCGCCGGCGCCGCCCTGGCCCACGTAGCCGATCGCGGAACGCACCCGGTCGGGGTGGGTGACGACGTCGTACCCGGCGACCTCCGCGGTGCCCGACGTCGGCGGGATGAGCGTGGTCAGCATGCGCAGGGTTGTGGTCTTGCCGGCGCCGTTGGGGCCGAGCACGGCCACCAGCTCGCCCGGCTCGACGTCGAGCGAGATGCCACGCACGGCGTGGACGGTGTTGGTGCGGCTCACCACGAAGTCCTTGGTGAGTGCTCGGGTGCGGATCACGATGTCTCCTTGCGGTCGGTGCCTGCGGTCTTGATCACGTGCACCAGTTTTCCGGCAGTAGCGGTCAGTTCCTGTCCTCTACTGCGTGCGATCCTGAATTCATGCTCGAGACCTCCGGACGCCTCCTCGCCCTCCTCTCGCTGCTCCAGGCCCGCCGGGACTGGCCCGGCGGGCTCCTCGCCGACCGCCTCGGCGTCAGCCCGCGCACGGTGCGGCGCGACGTCGACCGGCTGCGTGAGCTCGGCTACCCCGTCAACGCCACCAAGGGGCCCGACGGCGGCTACCGCCTCGACGCCGGCGCCGAGCTGCCACCCCTGCTGTTCGACGACGAGCAGGCGGTCGCCGTGGCCGTCGCGCTGCGCACGGGCGCGATCCCCGGGGCCGAGGAGGGCGCCTTGCGCGCGCTGGCCACGATCCGACAGGTCATGCCCGCGCGGCTGCGGGCGCGGCTGGACGCGCTCGAGGTGACCACCGTGCGGCGTCGGGCAGGACGCGACGAGGCGGCCGTGGACCCGGATGCGCTCCTGGCGCTCGGCTCGGCCTGCCAGGCCCGCGAGGTCGTGCGGTTCGACTACGAGGGCGGGACCATGGCCGCCATCGGCGAGGGCGACCGGGCGTTCCGGCCGCCGCGCCGGGTCGAGCCCCACCACCTCGTGGTCTCCGACGGGCGCTGGTACCTCGTCTCGTTCGACCTCGACCGGGACGACTGGCGGCTCTTCCGGGTGGACCGCATGACATTGCGGTCCGGGACCGGCCCGCGGTTCACCCGCCGGGAGGTCCCCGGCGGGGACGTGGCGGGCTTTGTTGCCTCCCGATTCACCGGGCCGCCGTCGCCCGCGCAGGGCGCGGCGGTGTTCCACGCCCGGGCCGCCGACATCGTGCCGTGGGTCGGCGCCCAGGGCCTGTGCGAGCCGCTGCCCGACGTCGACGGCGCACCCCGGTGCCGGGTGGTGCTGGGCTCGTGGTCCTGGGGCGGCCTGGCCTGCCGGTTCGGCGCCTTCGACGTTCCGTTCGAGGTGACGGGCCCGCCCGAGCTCGTCGACGCGGTCCAGCAGCTGGCCGGCCGCTATGCGGCGGCGGCTCCGGGCGGGGCGTGAGCCGCGGGTGCGGACGCAGTAGGTTGTGCCCGTTCCCTGCCGAGCTGTTCGCCGATCGACAAGAGAGTGTGCGCATGACAAATCTGACCGACTTCAGCGAAGACGAGCTCGACCAGATCCTGGACGCGCCGGGAGCAGTGCTCAAGGGTGCGACCCTCGCCGACGGGCAACCGGGGGCGATCCGGTTCGTCCGGGAGGCCGCGTCCGGCGCCAAGGTGTTCCGGGAGGCGCAGCAGCACGAGAACGCCTTCATCCAGTCCGTGGCGATCGCGCTGCGCGACCGGCTCAAGGAGGACGAGCGGGCCCAGCTGGAGGAGCCGGAGGAGGCCGACGACGAGGCAGTCGCGCCCGCGGAGGTCGCCGCGTCGGCCGAGGCGCCCACGCGGAACGAGCGGGTGCGCCCCGACCCGGAGCGGGAGACGGCCAGGGCGGTCGAGCTGACCGAGGCCTCGATCGCGCTGCTGAAGGCGCGGGCCGACCAGCAGGACGTCGACGCGTACGCGGAATGGCTCGTCCGGATCGCCACGAAGGTCGTGGGGGCCACGTCGTCCAGGGAGGGCGGCTTCTTCAGCAAGCGGCTCGCGGTCTCTGCGAGCGAGCAGGCCTACATCGACCGCGTCACGGCCGCCGCCGCCCACTGACCCGCCCACTGACCCGCCCACTGACCGGTCACGCCGAGCGGTGGCGCGTGTACTCCAGCTCCGGGCGGCCGCGGGCGCCGTAGCGGGGCGCGCGGGTGGCGACCCCGGCGTCGGCGAGGAACTCCAGGTAGCGGCGCGCAGTGATGCGCGCCAGGTGGAGCTCGTCCGCCACCTCGCTCGCCGACAGCGCGCCCGGTCGGCGGGCGAGCAGGTCGGACACGGCGTCCAGCGTGTCCTGGGACAGCCCCTTGGGGAGGCCTGCGGCGTTGGAGGTGCGCAGCGCCGCGAACGCCGTGTCCACCTCGCGCTGGCTGAGCGTCGAGACGGGCGAGCGCATCTGCTCGAAGTACTTGCGGTACGCGCCGAGCTTCTCGGCGAACAGAGCGAACGTGAACGGCTTGATGAGGTATTGCACAACGCCGATGGCCACCGCCTCGCGCACCGTCTCCAGCTCGCGGGCCGCGGTCACCGCGATGACGTCGACCACCAGCCCGGCCGCGCGCAGCTGACGGCACAGGACCAGCCCGTGCAGGTCCGGCAGGTGCATGTCCAGCAGGAGCAGGTGCACCTCAGGGCCGCCGGCCTGGGCGTCGCGCAGCGCGCGGACGGTCTCGCTCGCGGTGTGCACCACCCCGGCGAGCTCGAAGCCCGCCACGCGGCGCACGTACTCGCCATGTGCCTCGGCGGTGCGGTGGTCGTCCTCGACGACCAGGACCCGGATCATTGCCGGCTCACCGACCCGCTCACCCGGGCGGACGACGCCGGTGGTCCCGGCGGCCCGACGGCGGGCGGCCGGGGGAGCGTGACCGTGAAGACGGCCCCGGCGCTCGTGCCGGACCCCTGGGACACCTCGATGTCGCCGCCGAAGCTCTCCACGACCTGGCGCACGAGCGCCAGACCGTAACCGCGGCCGCCCGCCGCGGCGTCCTTGGTGCTCCAGCCGCGGTCGAAGATGCGGTCCAGGTCGGCCTCGGCCACACCGGGCCCGCTGTCGGAGACCTGGAACACCAGGGAGCCGTCGTCGCCGTTGGCGAGGTACACCTCGACCCAGGCCTCGGTGGCCTGTTCGGCGGTGTCGTCCAGGGCGTGGGCCGCGGCGGCGTCGATAGCGTTGTCGATCAGGTTGCCCAGGATGGTCACCACATCCACGGGCTCCAGCCAGTGCGTGCCCGGCGCGATGTGCGTCTCGAAGTGCATCTCCACGGCACGTTCGCGGGCCTGCGCGGCCTTGCCGAGCACGAGCGCCGCGATCACCGGCTCGTCGATCGCCTTGACGACGCGGTCCGTGAGCCGCTGGCCCAGGTCGCGCTCCCCGGCGACGAAGCGCAGGGCCTCGTCGCTGCGGCCCAGCTCGATGAGCGTGGCGATGGTGTGCAGCCGGTTGCTGAAGTCGTGGGTCTGGGCGCGCAGCGCCTCCGAGATGGTGCGCACCGAGGACAGCTCGCCGGTGACCCGCTGCAGCTCCGTGCGGTCGCGCAGGGAGACGACCTCGCCGACGTTCCGGCCCGCCGCCGCGGCGGTGTCCCGGCCCACCAGCAGCACCCGGTCGCCGACCCGGACAGGCCCCTCCGGCACGTTGCCGACCAGGAGGTCGTGGACTTCCGCCGACAACCGCTCGTCGGTCACGGAGAACGGGGCAGCGAGCTCCGGGACCTCCAGCAGGCGCAGCGCCTCGTCGTTGGCGAGGACCACCGTGCCGTCCTCGACGAGCAGCAAACCCTCCTCGACCGAGTGCAGCACCGCCTCGTGCGCCGTGAACAGGTGGGCCAGCTCGTCCGGGCCCTTGCTCTCCGTGATCCGGTCCAGCCGGCGGGCGAGCAGGCTCGCGGCCACCGCGCCCACGCCGAACGCGAGGAGCGTCCCGATCCCGACGATGACCAGGCGCAAGCGGATGCTGTCCCACAGCCGGTCGAGCGTCACCCCGGCCGACACGAGCCCGACGATCTCGCCGTCTTCCGTCACGACGGGGACGACGGCGCGCACCGACGGCCCGAGCGTGCCGTCGTAGACCTCGGTGAACGTCTGGCCGGTCAGGGCCGGGGCGATGGTGCCGACAAAGGGCTGCCCGATCTGAACCGTGTTGGGGTGCGTGTAGCGGGTCCGGTCCGTGTCCATGACGGTCAGGTAGTCGATGTCGGTAGACGCCATGACGCGCTCGGCATACGGCTGGAGCAGGTCCGACGCCTCGGCGACCGAGTCGGCGCGGTCCTCCTGACCGGCCGCGTGCGCGTTCGCCACCGTGTCGATGACCAGCGACTCCGCTGCGACGGTGGCCGCGAGGTCTCTGCTCTCCTTGCCCGCGTACGTCTGCGCCGTCGACCTGGCGTCGAGCACCAGGAGCCCGAACACCACCACGGCACCGGCGAACAGCAGCGCCGTGTGCACCGCGAGGAACCACCTCGCGATGCTCGCACCCCGTCGCTGCGCCACGGACCCATTGTGGCCCGGGTTTCGCGGCGCGGATGACCCGCGCGAGAACACTATGTACGCAATGGTGAGGTTCGCCACGGTCGCCAGCACTCTTGACGCGGACATCCACAGCGTTGTGAGAGGAAAAGACCATGGCGGAAAACCAGACCGTCGGCCCGGGAACGACCCCGCGCCGCCGGCTCGACAAGAGCCACTACCTGTACATCGCGGTGATCATCGCCGTCGTCGCCGGCGTCATCGTGGGACTCGCGTCGCCCGAGACCGGGGTGGCGCTCAAGCCGCTCGGCACCGGGTTCGTCGCACTGATCAAGATGATGATCTCCCCGGTCATCTTCTGCACCATCGTGCTCGGCATCGGTTCCATCGCGAAGGCCGCGACCGTGGGTCGGGTGGGCGGCCTGGCGCTGCTCTACTTCATCGTCATGTCGACGTTCGCGCTCGTGATCGGCCTGGTCGTCGGCAACGTGCTGCACCCGGGCGAGGGGCTGTCCATCGCGGGCACCACCTACGAGGCCGAGGGCGAGGCGTCGACCCTCGTGGACTTCGTGCTCGGGATCATCCCCACCACGCTGGTCTCGCCGCTCACCGGCGACTCCGTGCTGCAGACCCTGTTCGTGGCCCTGCTCGTCGGCTTCGCCATCCAGCAGCTCGGCGCTCGCGGCAAGCCGGCGCTCGACGCGGTGCGGCTGATCCAGTCGATCGTGTTCCGCGTCCTGACCATGATCCTGTGGGTCGCGCCGGTCGGTGCGTTCGGCGCGATCGCCGGCGTCGTCGGCGAGACCGGGTGGGGCGCCGTCGTCGCGCTCGCCACGTTGATGATCGGGTTCTACGTGACCTGCATCCTGTTCATCGTGCTCGTGCTGGGCACCGTGCTGCGGCTCGTGTCGGGTGTGAACATCTTCCGGCTCATGAAGTACCTGGCGCGGGAGTACCTGCTGATCGTCAGCACGTCGTCGTCCGAGGCGGCCCTGCCGCGCCTCATCTCCAAGATGGAGCACCTGGGCGTCTCCAAGCCGGTCGTGGGCATCACCGTGCCGACGGGCTACTCGTTCAACCTGGACGGCACGGCGATCTACCTGACCATGGCGTCGCTGTTCATCGCCTCCGCCATGGGCACTCCGCTTTCGATCCCCGAGCAGATCGGCATGCTCGCCTTCATGATCATCGCCTCCAAGGGTGCCGCGGGCGTCACCGGCGCCGGCCTGGCGACCCTGGCCGGCGGCCTGCAGACCTACCGTCCCGACCTGGTCGACGGTGTGGGCCTCATCGTCGGCATCGACCGCTTCATGTCCGAGGCCCGGGCGCTGACCAACTTCACGGGCAACGCCGTGGCCACGGTGGTCATCGGCACCTGGACCAAGGAGATCGACCAGGAGCGCGTAGGTGCGGTCCTGTCCGGCTCGCTCCCGTTCGACGAGAACTCGGTGGACGACTCGCACGGCGGTTCGGACGACTCCGCGAACAGCGCGCCGGATGCCCAGGACGTCGCCACCAACAGCGCGCCCGCGGGCCAGAACGACGGCCCGCGCGCCAAGGCGACAGAGCCCACGGCGGTCTGACCGGCGGCAAGACCGACGGCGGTCGAGGCACTCTGGGGGTGCCTCGGCCGCCGTCTCTTTTCTTCTCTCCAGATATGGACGTGGCGTACACATCTGTGGTTATATGAACGCACGGTCCACATCAGAACCAACGGGAGCAAGCCATGAGCACCAACACCAGCAGCACTCGCGTCGCCCTCGTCACCGGCGGGTCCGGCGGTATCGGCCGCAGCGTCGTCGAGCGGCTCGCCGCCGACGGCTTCGCGGTGGCCGTCCACTACGCAGGCAACGAGGCCAGGGCGGACGAGGTCGTCGCCGCGGTCCAGGCCGCCGGCGGGCAGGCGATCGCCGTCGGCGGGGACGTCGCCGACGAGGTGGCGATGGCCGCCGCGTTCGACGCCACCGAGGCCGCGTTCGGCGGGATCGACGTCGTCGTGAACACCGCCGGGATCATGATTCTCGGCCCCGTCGCGAGCTTCGACCTGGCCGACCTCGACCGCATGCACCGCACCAACATCCGCGGCTCGTTCGTCGTCGCCCAGCTGGCGGCCGCCCGCGTCCGGTCGGGCGGCGCGATCATCGGCTTCTCCACGAGCCAGACCCGCCTGCAGCACCCGGGCTACGCCCCGTACGCCGCGTCGAAGGCCGCCGTCGAGGCGCTCACCCTGGTCCTGGCGCGCGAGCTGCGCGGCAAGGACATCACCGTCAACGCCGTAGCACCCGGGCCTACCGCCACGCCGCTGTTCCTGGACGGCAAGGACGAGCAGACCATCAACACCCTCGCCCGGCTCGCGCCCCTGGAGCGGCTCGGCACCCCCGCCGACGTCGCCGAGACCGTCGCCTTCCTGGCCGGACCCGGCCGCTGGGTCAACGGGCAGACCGTCTTCATCAACGGCGGCATCGCCTGACCGGCGGCCGTCAGCTCAGCACACACAAGCCTTCAGACACGAACCACCTGACACGAGGAGCAGAAAAATGAGCAACGTCATCGTCATCACCGGAGCCTCCTCCGGCTTCGGAGCCCTCACGGCCCGCGCCCTGGCGGCGGCGGGTGACACCGTCTACGCGGGCATGCGGCAGACCGAGGGGCGTAACGCCCCGCAGGTCGAGGCCGCGCAGGCCTGGTCGGCCGAGCACGGGGCCGACCTGCGCGCCATCGAGCTCGACGTGAACTCCCAGGAGTCGGTCGACCGCGCCGTCGCGCAGATCCAGGCCGAGCACGGCCGCATCGACGTGCTGATCCACAACGCCGGCCACATGGTCGTCGGGCCCACCGAGGCGTTCACCCCGGAGCAGCTCGCCGAGCTGTACGACGTCAACGTCCTCTCCACCCAGCGCGTGAACCGGGCGGTCCTGCCCGGCATGCGCGGCCGTGGTGAGGGGCTCGTGGTCTGGGTGTCCAGCACCAGCGTCAAGGGCGGCACCCCGCCTTACCTGGCGCCGTACTTCGCGGCCAAGGCGGGCATGGACTCGCTCGCCGTGTCGTACGCCGGGGAGCTGGCCCGCTGGGGCGTCGAGACGTCGATAGTGGTGCCCGGCTCGTTCACGAGCGGCACCAACCACTTTGCGCACGCCGGACGCCCGGCCGACGGCGACGTCGAGGCCGCCTACGAGACCCGGTACGCCGGGCTGATGGGCCAGGTCGCCGAGAAGCTCGCGGCGCTGGCCCCCGAGGGGGCGTCCGCCTCGCTCGTCTCGGACGAGATCGCCCGCATCGTGGCCCTGCCCGCCGGGCAGCGGCCGTACCGGGTGCACATCGACCCGGCGAACGACGGCTCGGAAGCGGTCTCGGAGCTGGCCGACCGGACCCGCCGGGAGTTCCTCGCCCGCGTCGGCCTGGACGACCTGCTCACGGTCCACTGACCACTGCCCATCTACACTGGCGGGCGCCGCCAAGCACCGTGGAGGAAACAACCGTGGAGAACCAGACGACGTCCACCGTCGACGAGCTGGGTGTGCGCAGCCGGGGCCGTGGGCGGCGTCCTGCGGACGAGGTGCGCGGCGACGTGCTGCGCGCCGTCGGCGAGGTGCTGCTGACCGAGGGCATCGCCGACCTCACGTTCGAACGGGCCGCCCGCCTCTCGGGGGTCAGCAAGACGACCCTCTACAAGTGGTGGCCCTCCAAGGGCGCGCTGGCGCTGGACGGCTACTTCCACGCGGTCGAGGGCACGCTCGCCTTCCCCGACACGGGCGACATCGACAACGACCTGCGAGAGCAGCTCCACGCGTTCGCCCGGCTGATGACCACCACCCCGGGGGGCCGGGTCCTCGCGGAGCTGATCGGCGAGTCGCAGACCGACAAGGACCTCGCGGTCGCGTACCGCACCCTGTACTCGTCCGAGCGGCGCCGCCTGGCGGGGGAGCGGCTCCGCCAGGCGCAGGAGCAGGGCCAGCTCCGGGACGACGTCGACGTGCAGGTGGTCGTCGACCAGCTCTGGGGCGCCGTCTACCACCGGCTCCTGATCCCGGACGAGCCGATCACCAGCGCTTTTGTCGACGCCCTGGTGGACAACCTGCTGGGCGGCATCGCCCGACGCTGAGTCCCGGGTCCGGGGCTCAGCGCACCAGGCACGGCCGCTTCGGGTCGAACTCCCACCCCTCGACCAGGTACTGCATGGCCATGGCGTCGTCCCGCGCCCCGAGCCCGTGCTTCAGGTACAGCTCGTGCGCGGCGGCCAGGCGCTCGTGGTCCAGCTCGACGCCGAGCCCCGGCGTCGTCGGCACCTGGATCTCGCCGCCGACGATCTGCGGCGGGGCCGTGGTCAGGCCCTGCCCGTCCTGCCAGATCCAGTGGGTGTCCAGCGCGGTGATCGTACCGGGGGCCGCCGCTCCGACGTGCGTGAACATGGCGAGCGAGACGTCGAAATGGTTGTTGGAGTGCGATCCCCAGGTCAGGCCGAAGTCGGCGCAGAGCTGGGCCACCCGCACGGAGCCGGCCATGGTCCAGAAGTGCGGGTCGGCCAGCGGGATGTCGACTGCGCCCGCCCGCACGGCGTGCGCCAGCTCGCGCCAGTCCGTGGCGATCATGTTCGTGGCGGTCGGCAGGCCGGTAGCGCGCCGGAACTCCGCCATGACCTCGCGGCCGGAGAACCGGCCCTCCGCGCCGCACGGGTCCTCGGCATAGGCGACAACCCCGCGCATGCGCAGCCCCAGGCGGATCGCCTCTTCCAGCGGCCAGGCGCCGTTCGGGTCGAGCGTGATCCGGGCCTCGGGGAAGCGTTCCTTGAGCGCGACGACGGCGTCGACCTCCAGGTCACCGGCCTGCACGCCGCCCTTGAGCTTGAAGTCGCTGAACCCGTAGCGCTCCTGGGCGGCCTCGGCCAGCCGCACGACGGCGTCGGGCGTCAGGGCCTGCTTGCGGCGCAGGCGGCCCCACGCGTCGGACTCGTCGTCGCCGCGCAGGTACGGCAGGTCGGTGGTGCCCGGGTCGCCCACGTAGAACAGGTAGCCGAGCATCGGCACGCTCTCGCGCTGGGCGCCCTCGCCGAGCAGCTCGGCCACGGGCAGGCCCAGGTCCTGGCCGTGCAGGTCCAGCAGGGCCGACTCCAGGGCCGTGACCGCGTGCACGGTGGTGCGCAGGTCGAAGGTCTGGGTGCCGCGCCCGCCCGCGTCGCGGTGTGCGAACGCGGCGGTGACCGAGCGCAGCAGGCTCCGGTACCGGGCCACCGGCTGCCCGACGACGAGCCGCCCCGCCTCCTCGATAGTGGCCCGGATCTTCTCCCCACCGGGCACCTCGCCCAGCCCGGTACGGCCGTCGGAGTCGGTGACTATCACGATGTTCCGCGTGAAGAACGGGGCGTGGGCGCCGGACAGGTTGAGCAGCATCGAGTCGTGGCCCGCCACGGGGACCACCTCGACGCGGGCGACGGTCGGGTGGCCGCTCACTGGAGCACCCCGTCCACCCGCCGCGTCAGGTGCCACGGGTTGTCGGAGCGGACCGGCTCGGGCAGCAGGTACTCCGGCAGGTTCTGGTAGGCCACGGGGCGCAGGAATCGCTCGATCGCGAGCGTCCCCACCGAGGTGGTGCGGCTGTCCGACGTCGCGGGGAACGGCCCGCCGTGGACCATCGCGTGCCCCACCTCGACGCCGGTGGGCCAGCCGTTCGCGAGGATGCGGCCGGCGGTGCGCTCCAGGACGGGCAGCAGCGCCGCGGCGGTCTCGCGGTCGGCCTCGGTCAGGTGCAGCGTCACGGTGAGCTGCCCTTCCAGCTGTTCGACGGCGGAGAGCAGCTCGTCGGCGTCCGCGTACCGGATCACGAGCGACGCGGCGCCGAAGATCTCGGCCCCCAGCACCGGATTGCTCAGCAGGTTCGGCACCGCGCTCGCGAACACCGCGGGCGCCGGGGCGTTCTGGGTGTCGCCGGGCTTGCCGGCCCCGACCAGCCGCACGCCGTCCTGGGCGGCCAGCTCGTCGACCCCCTGCTGCCAGGCCTGCGCGATACCCGCGGTGAGCATCGTCTGCCCGGCGGCGGCCGCCGCGGCGCGTCCGGCCGCCTCGACGAAGGCGTCCCCCCGCGCGCCGTCGGGCACAAGAACGAGGCCGGGCGCGGTGCAGAGCTGGCCCGACGAGCCGGTCACCGACGTCAGGTACGCGGTGGCCAGGGCGTCGACGTCGCCGGCCAGGGCGCCGTCGAGCAGGATCGTCGGGTTGATCGAGCTCATCTCCGCGTAGATGGGGATGGGCACGGGGCGGGCCGCGGCCGCGGCGACGAGCGCGAGGCCGCCGCCGCGGGAGCCGGTGAAGCCGACGGCCTGGATCGCGGGGTCGGTCACCAGGGCCTGGCCTACGGCGTTCCCCGGCCCGTAGACCAGGGAGAACACGCCCGGGTGCAGGCCGCACTGCGCGACGGCGTCGGCCACCGCGCGGCCCACGAGCTCGGCGGTGCCGGGGTGCGCGTTGTGCGCCTTGACCACCACGGGGCAGCCGGCCGCGAGCGCCGAGGCGGTGTCGCCGCCTGCGGTGGAGAAGGCGAGCGGGAAGTTGCTCGCGCCGAACACGGCAACAGGGCCGAGCGGCACCTTGCGCTGCCGGATGTCGGTGCGGGGCAGGGAAGTGCGGTCGGGCTGGGCGGGGTCGATCCGCACGCCGCGGTGGTCGCCCTGGCGGACCACCTGCGCGAACAGGCGGAGCTGGCCGGTGGTGCGGGCGACCTCACCCGTGAGGCGGGCCGCCGGGAGACCTGTCTCGCGCATGGCCCGCGCGACGACGTCGGGCCCCAGGGCGTCGATGTTTGCCGCTATCTGCTCCAGGAACTGGGCGTGGGGTTCGGGGGCGAGCGCGGAGAAGCTCGGGAATGCCTCGCGCGCGGCAGCCGTCGCCTGGGCGACCTGCGTGTCGTCGAGGAGGGAGTAGACGGGTTCGAGCGCCTGGGCGGTCGCGGGGTCCTGCCCGGCGACGGTGCCGGCGGTGCCCGCGAGGGGCTGGCCCTCGACGATCGAGTGGCCGGTGAGGTGCGTGGTGGTCATCAGGTCTCCCATGGTGCTTCGGCCGGTGCTTCGGCCGGTGCTTCGGCCGGTGCTTCAGCGGATGCCGGCGGCGTCGATCAGGGCGCTCAGGTCTTCTCGGTCACGGTCGGTGAGGTCTTGCAGGGGTGGGCGCACGCTGCCCATGTCGCGGCCCACCGCCTTCATGCCGCCCTTGACGATCGACACCCCGTATCCCTTGGTGCGGTCGCGGATGTCGAGGTACGGCAGCACGAACTGGCTGAGCTTCTCCGTGACGGCCGCGCGGTCGAGGGCACGTACGTCACGGTAGAACGCGAGGGCGAACTCGGGCGCGAAGTTGTACATGGCGGACGAGTAGGTGCTCAGGCCGAGCTGCAGGAGCGGCAGCGCGTAGGTCTCGGCGGTGGGCAGCCCGCCGAGGTAGAAGAGCCGGTCGCCGTTTGTGGCGTGGACACGCGTGAGCTGCTCGATGTCGCCGATGGCGTCCTTGAACCCGATGAAGCTGGGGTGCCGCTCGGCGAGCCGCGCGACCGTCTGCGCGGAGTACACGGCGTTGCCGCGGTTGTAGACGATGACGCCGAGGCTGGTGGCGGCGCACACGGCGGAGGCGTGCTCCAGGAGCCCGTCCTGGTCGCACTCGGTGAGGTACGGGGGCAGCAGCAGGAGGCCCTCGGCGCCCGCTGCCTCGGCGGCCTGCGCGTTCTGGATCGCCTGGGCAGTGTTGCCGCCCGCGCTGCCCAGCACGGGCGTGCGCCCGGCGGCGGTCTCGACGGCGAGCCGGACCACCCGGGCCGACTCCTCGGGGGTCAGGCTGAAGCCCTCGCCCGTGCCGCCCGCGGCGAACAGCCCGCCGATCGCGAAGCTGGACTGCCAGTCGATGTGGGCGCGGTAGAGCGCTTCGTCGATCTCGCCGTCCCCGGCGAACGGGGTGACGGGGAACGACAGCAGCCCGTCCTTGAGGGCGACGGCGAGCTCCTGGGGTGCGTACGTGGCCACGGTGGCCCCTCCTGTGACGACGGCGATGGTCCGGCCGCCAACCTAAGAACCTCCGACGATGCCTGTCCATGCCCGATGTTGCATCGGTTCATGCTCGGGAAGCATCAAGAGCCCCGCCCGGCTCAGTCGTGCACGGGGTGCAGGTAGCGCAGGAACTCGTGCAGCGCCGGGTTCTTGGAGGCGCGGTTCCAGATGGCGTGCAGCTCGACGACGCCGTGCGGCACGTCGCCCAGCTCCAGGAACGTCACGCCGGACAGGCCGAGCAGGCGGGCCGACTCGGGGACGAACGCGACGCCGCGCCCGGCGGCCACGAGCGAGCACATGGTCAGGATCTGGCTGACGACGTGCACGACCGCCGTGTGCTCGACGGCGACGTACCGCACCACCATGTCGTGGAAGTACCGGGCCTTGGTGGGGTGGTGCCCCACCACCGCCTGGTCGCGCAGGTCGGCGACGACGACCGGCCGGTCCAGCCGTGCCAGCGGGTGCCCGTCGGGCACGGCCAGCACGAGGTCCTCCGACAGCAGGAGCCGGGAGTCGAAGCTCTCCTGGTCGAACGGGGGCCGGCCCAGCGCCAGGTCGAGCTCGCCGCGGTGGATCGCCTCGATCTGCTCCATCGTGACGAGCTCCTGGAGGTCGAGGTCGACGTCGGGCATGAACTCGGCGATCTCCTGCACGAGCGTGCCCAGGAGGCTGAACCCGGAGGCGGCGGTGAAGCCGAGGCGCAGCACACCCGCCCGGCCTGCGGCGATCTTCCGGGCCAGCGCGGGCGCGGCGTCGGCGGCGGTCAGAAGGCGGCGGGCCTCCTCGAGGAACACCGCGCCCGCCGTCGTCAGCTCGACGTGGCGGTTGTCCCGTTCCAGCAGGGGCACGCCGACGGCGCGCTCCAGCTTCTGGACCTGGCGGCTGAGCGGTGGCTGGGTCATGTTGAGCCGTTCGGCGGCGCGTCCGAAGTGGAGCTCCTCCGCCACGGCCAGGAAGCAGCGGACCTGGTCGAGGGTGTACACGATGGCCTTTCCGGGAATTGATGCATTCCGAGAATCAAGCAATGCAGTATGAGGCTTAGACAGGCATCGTATGGCTTCCTAGGCTCAACGCAGTCCTGCTCCAAGATCTCGATCTGCGTCAGAATCTCTGCGTTTATCTCAATGAGGAGAGCCGTAATGACAACTCCCGCCCACCCATCCCCGCGCACCCGCGGGGCCGTCCTGGGTGCCACCGCTGCCTTCGCCGCCCTGACCCTTGCCGCGTGCGGCGGGAACGTGGGCGCCGGGGGAGACTCCGCCGGGGCCGACTTCCCGACCGGCCCCGTGACCATCACCGTGGGTCAGGACGCCGGTGGCTCCACCGACCTGATCGCCCGGGCCGTGGCCGAGGGCATGGCCGAGGACCTCGGGGTGGCCGTCCCGGTGGTCAACCGCGCCGGGGCCAACGGCGCGGTGGCCACGGAGGAGGTCGCGGGCCAGCCCGCCGACGGGTACGAGCTGGTGCTGCTCAACGCCTCCCTCATCACGATCACCCCGCTGGCCGTGTCCGACGACGAGGCAGTGGACCTGAGCAACCTCGACGTGCTCAAGGGCCTCTCGCAGGACGACTACGTGCTGATCGCCAGCGCGGAGTCCGGGTTCGAGAACCTGGCGGACCTCCAGGACGCGTCCGGCTCGATCAAGTACGGCACCACGGGCGTCGGCACGGGCTCCCAGCTCGCGCAGGCAGCGCTGTTCGCGCAGGCCGAGATCGACGGCACGGCGGTCCCGTTCGACTCCGGCTCGCCCGCGCTCACCGCCGTCGTCGGCGACCAGGTGCAGGTGGCAACCGTGCAGCTCGGCGAGGCAAAGCCGCAGATCGACGCCGGGGGCGTGGTGCCGCTGCTCGCGTTCTCCGCCGAGCGCAACCAGTACCTGCCGGACGTGCCGACCGCCGTCGAGGAGGGCTACGACGTGCCCGTCTCCCAGTACCGCGCGATCGCCGCCCCGCAGGGTCTGCCCGACGACGTCAAGGCGCGCCTCGTCGAGGCGATCGACGCGGCCATCGCCTCGGACACCTACACGGCGTTCAATCAGAACAACCTGCTCACGCCGCACGAGATCTCGGGCGAGGAGGTCACCACCCAATGGACCGACCTCGCCGAGCGGTACCGGGCACTTACCGAGGAGTACAACATCAGCCTCGCGGACGGCTGAGCGGGCGTGGAGAGCACAACGGTCGAGCCGGCCGACGAATGGACCGAAGACGTGCCGCCGCCCGCCGGCCCGGTCGCGAACCTCGCGGCCTGCCTGGTGACAGCGGCGGTCGGCGCGGCCGGCGCGGTGGTGGCGGTCTCCCTGGGCCTCGGCACGCCGACCCAACCGGGCGCCGGCCTGTGGCCGCTGGCGATCAGCGTCGCCGTGCTGGTGCTGTCGCTCGCGCAGGTGTTCCTCGGACGCCGGGGCGGGGACGGCGAGAAGTTCTCGCGCCACTCCTGGTTCTCCCTGGTCGGCCTCGTGACTCTCCTGGGGCTGGTGGCGCTGCTGCCCGTGATCGGCTTCGAGATCCCCGCGCTGCTGCTGAGCCTGATCTGGATGAAGTTCCTCGGCGGGGAGTCCTGGCGCTCGGCCGTCCTGTACTCGGTGCTCGTCGTCGGCGTGCTGTACGCGGTCTTCGTCGGGGCGCTCGGCACCAACGTCCCGCACCTCTTCTAAGGGCCCGCCCTCTTTCAAGCGAAAGGCGCACGTGGATTCACTGCAGAACGTCCTCGCCGGCTTCGCCGTCGTGCTGGAACCGACGAACCTCCTGTACTGCCTCATCGGGGTGGTCATCGGCATGCTGATCGGCGTGCTGCCGGGCCTGGGCCCGGCCGCGACCATCGCCATCCTGCTGCCGCTGACCTACGGCGTGGAGCCCGTCACGGCGATCATCATGCTCGCCGGGATCTTCTACGGCGCCCAGTACGGCGGCACCATCACCTCCGTGCTGCTCCGCCTGCCCGGCGAGGCCAGCTCAGTGGTCACTGTCCTGGACGGGCACGCGCTCGCCCGGCAGGGCCGAGCCGGGACGGCGCTCGGCGTCGCCGCGATCGGCTCCTTCATCGGTGGCACCGTCGCGATCATCGGGCTGACCTTCCTCGCGCCGCTCGTGGCGGGCTTCGCCCTGGACTTCGGGCCGCCCGAGTATGCCGCCCTCGCGCTGCTGGGCATCCTCCTGGTCTCGACCATCGCGTCCGGGGCCAAGGTAAAGGCGCTGATCGCCGCCGCCATCGGGCTGCTGCTGGCCACGGTCGGGCGGGACATCTTCACCGGCACCGAACGCTTCACGTTCGACAACCTGAGCCTGGCCGACGGCATCGACTTCGTCCCCGTCGCCATGGGCCTGTTCGGTCTCGGCGAGATCCTCTACAACCTCGAGGACCGGCACCGCGCGGTGCACGCCCCGGGCAAGGTCGCCAACGTCTGGCCGTCGCGCACGGACCTCCGGGAGTCGTCCGGCGCCGTCGCCCGCGGGTCCGTGCTCGGGTTCTTCCTCGGCATCCTGCCCGGCGGCGGCGCGACCATCGCCTCCATGGCCGCCTACGCCGCCGAGAAGAAGCGTGCCAAGGACCCGAGCCGGTTCGGCAAGGGCGCCATCGAGGGCGTCGCGGGCCCGGAGACGGCGAACAACGCCGCCGCCACCAGCTCGTTCATCCCGCTGCTCACCCTCGGCATCCCCGCCAACGCCACCATGGCGCTCATGTTCGGCGCGCTCCTCATCCAGGGCATCACCCCCGGCCCGCAGCTGGTGACCGAGCACCCCGAGCTGTTCTGGGGCGTCGTCAACTCGATGTACATCGGCAACGTGCTGCTGCTGATCATGTCCATCCCGCTGGTCGGCGTGTTCGTCCGCATCCTGCGGGTGCGGTCCGCGATCCTCGCGCCGGTCACCGCGCTGATCACGATGATCGGCGCCTACACCATCAACAACTCCGTGTTCGACGTGCTCCTGGTCGTCGTCTTCGGCGCCGTCGGCTACCTGATGAAGAAGTTCGGCTTCGAGCCGGGCCCGCTCGTCCTGGCGTTTGTGCTCGGCTCCCTGCTGGAGTCCAGCCTGCGGCGCTCGCTGCTGATGTTCGACGGGTCCGCCGCCGGGTTCTTCACGCGGCCCATCTCCGCGACGCTGCTGGTCGTGTTCGTGGTGGTCGCCGTGCTGCCCCTGGTCCGGTCCGTCCGCAACCGGCGGGCGGCCCAGGTGCCAGCCCAGAACCGAGAGGAAGAGTCAGTATGAGCATCGTCGTCGGCTACGTGCCCACGCCCGCGGGGGAGGCCGCCGTGCGGGCGGCGATCACCGAGGCCCGGCTCCGGGACGAGGACCTGCTCGTCGTGAACTCGGCGCGCGAGGGTTCGGTGGTGGAGACCACCGTCGCGACGACGGAGGACCTCTCCCGGGTCCTCACCCTGGCGGACGACGCCGGGGTGCGCGCCGAGGTGGTGCGCGGCACGCACCGGGACGACTTCACCGACGAGATCCTCGACCTGGCCGAGAAGCACGACGTGTCGCTCATCGTGATCGGCCTGCGCCGCCGCAGCACGGTCGGGAAGTTCATCATGGGCTCGGTGGCGCAGCGCATCCTGCTGCAGGCGGACCACCCGGTGCTGGCGGTCAAGCCGCCGCGCTAGCTGGGGCGCTGCGAGGCGGGCGGGCCCGGGGAGACACGTGTACTGCGGGATGTGTTGCTCTGAGTCGACAACGTCTACTCAGAGCAACACATCTGAGCCGGTCTAACGGGGACACGAGGAACCGTGTAAGCGGAAGTTCGTCGGTTCATGGGGGCGGACGATGCCGACCACAGCAGGTGCTGTGCTCAACGTGGTTCGGTGGAGAGTGCTGCGCCCGACTCCTCGACGAGGCGGCGGCGGGAGGCTGCCAGGTGGACCCGCATCGCCGCTGCTGCTGCCAGTGGGTCCTGCGACTCCAGCGCAGCGAGCACCGCCCGGTGCTCCTGCACGACGGCGGTGAAGCGGCCGCCGTCGTCGAGGTCAGCGCCGCGCCGGTCGAGCCGGCCGCGCGGCATGGCGATCATCTGCGGTCCCAGCCGGTCCAGGGCCTCCAGCAGGAACCGGTTGCCCGCGGCCTCGGCGACAAGCCGGTGGAAGGCGAAGTCGTGCTGCATCGCGGTCGCCGGGTGGCCTTCCGACGACGCGAGCGCGTCCAGACGGTCGGCCAGCGCCGCGAGCTGGGCCGGCGTGCGTCGGGTAGCGGCGAGCGCGGCGGCCTCGGCCTCCAGCGCCAGGCGGTACTCGACCAAGGCGAGACGGTCGGCCAGCGAGCGGGCGAGCGGTGGGGCGCCGTCGGCGTCGTCGGCCGGGGGAGTGAGCGCGTAGCTGCCGCTGCCCCGCCGCGTGTGGACCAGGCCCTCCAGGTTGAGGCGCGCTATCGCCTCGCGGACGACGGTGCGGCTCACCCCGTGCTCGGTCGCCAGCTGCGGCTCGCTGGGCAGCTTCTCGCCGGGTGCGATGTCGCCGTTGACGATGCGGGTCCGCAGCGTCTCGACCAGGGTGCTGCTCAACGTAGGAGCCATGTCGCAATGCTTCCATCCATGAGAGGTTGCCGGGGGTCGACGGCGGGGTACAGGGTCAGGCGCCGAAGAGGGCGGTGTCCGTGGTCCAGACGCGCGCCTGGTCGCTGAGCGTGACCCCGAGGCCCGGTCGGTCCGGGATCAGCATGCGGCCGTCCTTCGTCTCCAGGCGTTCGTTGAACAGCGGGTCGAGCCAGTCGAAGTGCTCCACCCAGGGCTCGCGCGGATAGGTCGCGGCCAGGTGGAGGTGGATCTCCATGGCGAAGTGCGGCGCGAGGTCCAGCCCGGCCTGGTCGGCGAGCGTGAGCAGGCGCAGGAACTGCGTGATGCCGCCGATGCGCGGGGCGTCCGGCTGGATGATGTCGCACGCGCGGGTGGTGATCAGGCGCTCGTGCTCGGCCACCGAGGCGAGCATCTCGCCCGTGGCGATCGGGGTGTCGAGGGCGGTGGCGAGGGCGGCGTGGCCCTCGGCGTCGTACGCGTCCAGGGGCTCCTCGATCCAGACCAGGTCGAACTCCTCCAGGCGCCGGCCCATCCGCAGTGCGGTGGTGCGGTCCCACTGCTGGTTGGCGTCGACCATGAGCGGCACACCCGCGCCGATGTGCTCGCGGACGGCGGCCACCCGGGCGAGGTCGCGCGCGCCGTCGGGCAGGCCGACCTTGATCTTGATGCCGCCGATGCCCTCGGCGATCGACCGGCTTGCGCGCTCCTTGACCTCCTCGATGCTGGCGTTCAGGAAGCCGCCGGAGGTGTTGTAGGTGCGCACGGAGTCGCGGTGCGCGCCGAGCAGCTTGGCGAGCGGCAGGCCCGCGCGCTTGGCCTTGAGGTCGTACAGGGCGATGTCGATGGCGGCCAGCGCCTGGGTCGCCACACCCGAGCGGCCCACCGAGGCGCCCGCCCACAACAGCTTGGTGTAGAGCTTGGCGATGTCGTTCGGGTCCTCGCCGACGGCGGCCTGCGCCACCTCCTTCGCGTGCGCGTACTGGGCGGGGCCGCCGGCGCGCTTGGAGTAGGAGAAGCCGAGGCCCTCGAAGCCCTGCTCGGTGGTGATCTCCGCGAACAGGAAGACGACCTCGGTCATCGGCTTCTGGCGGCCGGTGAAGACCTTGGCATCGGAGATGGCGGTGGCCAGGGGGAGCGTGACAGACGAGAGCCGCACGGTCCGGATGGCGTCGGGCAAGTAGGTCATGGCGCTCCTTTGCGGCGGGGTGTGCGTCACTCATCATACAAATACATAACCTGTATGACTAATCTGTCTCTCGGCGAACGGAGGGTGGTCTTGGGGCACTGCTCTCAGGTGGCACCCTGGGCCCATGACCACCCATCTCGTCGTCGGCGCAGGTCCCGTCGGCACCGCCCTCGCGTCCCGGCTGTCCCAGGCCGGCCGCACCGTCCGCGTGGTGACTCGCTCCGGCGGCGGGCCCGCCCTGGGCCGCGTCCAGCGGATCGCGCTCGACGCGCTCGACTCCGTGGCGCTCGCGAACGCCGCCCGCGGCGTCGGCGTGATCTACAACTGCGCGAACCCCGGGCCGTACCCGACCTGGGAGCGCGGGTGGCCGCCACTGGCGAAGTCGGTGCTGTACGCGGCCGAGTCGTCGGGCGCGGTGCTCGTCACCCTCGGAAACCTCTACGGCTATGGCCCGGTCGACGGTCCGATGACCCGCGACCGGCCGCTGGCGCCGTCGAGCGCCGTCGGTGCGGTCCGGGCGCGGATGTGGCAGGAGGCGCTCGACGCGCACCGTGCCGGCCGGGTGCGCGTAACCGAGGCGCGAGCCTCCGACTACATCGGGCCGACCGTGACCGACGCGCACGGAGTGCTGCCGATGTACGCGGCCGCGACGCTCGCAGGCAAGCCGGCGTCGGTCATGGCTGACCCGGACCAGCCGCACACCTGGACGGCGGTCGACGACGTGGTCTCGACCCTCATCGCGCTCGGCGCCGACGACCGGGCCTGGGGCTCGCCCTGGATCGTGCCGTCCAACCCGCCCGTGACCGTCCGCGAGGTGCTGCGCGAGCTGGGCGCCCGGGCCGGGACCGGTGAGCCGCGCCTGCGGCGGGTGCCTCGCGTCGCACTGCGCGCGGGAGGCCTCGCGTCGCCCCTGGTCCGGGAGGCGCTGAGCGTGCTGTACCAGTTTGACCGGCCGTTCGTCGCGGACGCGACCGAGACGAGCAACGTACTCGGCGTCCACCCGACGCCGTGGGCCGACGTGCTGGAGGTCACCGCGAAGGCCTGGCACGCCCGGGTCGTGCCCATGAGCTAGGTGGCTGGTAGCATCGCCGTATGGCGATGACAGAGTCAAAGCACGATCATGCCGAGGGCGCCGACGGGATGACCGTGGCGGCGTGCCTGTTCCACGGGTTCTCGGACCCGTCGCGGCTGGCGATCCTGCGGCACCTGGCCCTGGGCGAGCACCGGGTCGTGGACCTGACCGGGCACCTCGGCCTCGCGCAGTCGACGGTCTCCAAGCACCTCGCCTGCCTGCGCGACTGCGGGCTGGTCGAGTCCCGGCCGCAGGGCCGGGCGTCCGTGTTCTCGCTGACGCACATGGAGGCGACGCTCGCGGTCCTGGAGTCTGCCGAGCGCCTCCTCGCGCTCACCGGTGACGCCGTCGCGCTGTGCCCGGAGCACAGCGCCGACCACGCGGCCGCGTCGCTCGCCCCGGCGGCATCGAGGGGGGCGGCATGACCGGCCACCAGCACGACCACGGCGCCCACGGGGCGGATGGCGCGCAGGGCAACCGGCTCCGCCTCGCCGTCGCGTTCGGGATCACGGCGGTGGTCTTCGTGGCCCAGGCCGTCGGGGCCTTGGTCACGGGCAGCCTCGCGCTCCTGGTCGACACCGCGCACATGCTCACCGACGTCGCCGGGCTCGCCATCGCGCTGTTCGCGGCGTCGCTCGCGCTCCGGCCGCCGTCACCCCGCCGGACCTGGGGGTTCCGGCGCGCCGAGATCCTGGCCGCGCTTGCCCAGGCCGCCGTGCTGCTTGCCGTGGGCGTCTACGCCCTGGTCGAGGGCGTGAGCCGTCTGGTCGGCCCGGCCGAGGCGCCCGGCCCGGGCCTCCTGGTGTTCGGCATCGTGGGCCTGACTGGCAACGTGGTGGCGCTGTTGGTGCTGGCTGGCGGCCGGTCGGCGTCGCTCAACCTGCGGGCCGCGTTCCTGGAGGTGGCGAACGACGCGCTCGGGTCGGTGGCGGTGATCGTGGCCGCCGTCGTGATCGCGACCACCGGCTGGCAGCGCGCCGACGCCGTCGCCGGGCTGGTCATCGCCGTGCTGATCCTGCCGCGGGCACTCGCGCTGCTGCGCGACTCGGTGAACGTGCTGCTGGAGTCCACGCCGTCCGGGATCGACCTCGACGAGGTCCGGGCGCGGCTGCTGGAGGTCGAGCACGTCGAGGCGGTCCACGACCTGCACGCGTCCCTGGTCGCCACCGGCCTGCCGACGATCAGCGCGCACGTCGTGGTGCGGGACGTCTGCTTCCGCAACGGGCAGGCGCCCCCGGTCCTGGACGCGCTGCAGAAGTGCGTGGCCACCCAGTTCGACGTGTCCGTCGAGCACTCGACCTTCCAGCTCGAGCCCGCCGAGCACGCCCGCCACGAGGCGGCGACGCACGCCTGACGCCAGGTCAGCCGGCCGGCGGGGAGGCCGGGCCGCAGATGCGCTCGACCAGGTCGCGCCAGCCCGCCTCGTAGCGGGTCGTGGGCCCGGGCCCACCCGACGCCGGCCCGCCCAACGCCGGCCCGTCGGATTCCGGCGCAGCGAAGAGCCGCAGCAGGAGCGGGCCGTCCAGCGCTGAGGCGAGCTGTCCGGCCAGGACGTCGAGGTCGGCGCCGGGCAGGTCGAGCTCACGCAGCAGGACCCGGATATGGATCTCCGACAGCGGCCGGCGCTTGCCGGCCGGCTGGCGGCCGTCGAACGTGGCGCGGGCCACGGCATGGTGCTCCGCGAGGAAGCGGATACGGGCCTGTCCGTAGGCCACGAGGCGGTCGACCGGCGGCGCTCCCGGCCCGAGTGGCGGCGGACCTGAGAGCACTTCCTGCTGGAGGGTGCGCTCGCTGTCGTCGAGCAGGGCCTGGAAGATCCCCGCCCTGGTCCCGAACCGGCGGAACACGGTGCCCTTGCCGAGCCCGGAATGCTCGGCAAGGCGATCCATCGTGAGGCAGTCGGCCCCGACCTCGGCCAGGAGCTCGCGGGCGCTTGCGAGCAGCAGCTGACGGTTGCGCGCCGCATCGGCCCGCTCGGGCTGCGGTGTGCCCCACGTCATCGGCGTGCTCATGCCCGGATGCTATCGGGAATCGCGTAAGCGGGGTAAAGTCCGGTTAGGTCGGCCGGGTGGCCGACGTACGGACGAGGAGGACGAGATGGCAGACATGAACACCGAGATCATCGAGGCGTTCCGCGCGAACGCGGGGGTCGTGGACGCGCCGGTCGCGGGCGGGCACTTCGACGGCAAGCGCCTCCTGCTCCTGCACCACGTCGGGCGAGTCTCCGGCACGGAACGCGTGACGCCGCTCGTGGCCGCGACCGACGGCACCGCCTACCTCATCGTCGGCTCGATGGGCGGGGCTCCGAAGGACCCGACCTGGGTCGCGAACGTCGAGGATGGCCCCGATGAGCTGACCATCGAGGTCGGCGCGGAGACCCTGCAGGCGGCCGCCACCGTGGTGCGCCCGACGTCGCCCGAGTGGGCACGGCTCTACGGGATCTGGGCCGAGTACTGGCCGGACGCTCGGGAGTACGAGACGCACACCGACCGCAAGTTCCCCGTCATCCGGCTGGAGCCCGTGGCCTGAGCGCCGCCTCCGGCTCAGCCGAGCGAGCGGACGAACTCTCGCACGCGCGCCGCCATCTCGTCCGGCACCTCCGCGACGGTGAAGTGGCCACCCTCCTCGAGGCGGTCGAACACCCGCAGGTCGAGGTAGTGGCGGCGCGCGAGCGACTCGGGGTACGTCGCCGCGTGCCGCTGGATGAAGACGGCAGCCGGCACCGTCGTCGGCGGGATCGGGTCGGGCTGGTCAGCGCCCTCGTAGTACGGGCGGAACGACGACCCGATCGTCTGCGTCGCCCAGTAGATCGTCGCCTCGGTGAGGATGCGGTCGCGTGAGATGCGGCGCTCCACCCCTCGCGGGTCGCCGGGCGGGGTGTCGCTCCACTCGACGAGCTTCTCGGCCAGCCACGCGAGCAGGCCGGCGGGGGAGTCGTTGAGGGCGGTCGCGAGTGTGTCAGGTCTCGTGGCCTGGACGTGGCCGTAGGCGCCGTCGGTCTGGTGCTTCGCGGCTATGCCGGCGAAGAACTCCTTGACGGCCGGGTCGGTCAGCGCAGCGCGCTCCTTGGTGGTGGGGAAGTGCGCGTGGGTCGCGATGATCCCGGCCACGTGCTCGGGGTAGCGGGCGGCGATGAGGTCGCTGACGTTCGCCGTGACGTCCTCGCCGTAGGTGAAGTACCGCTCGTAGCCGAGCACGTCGGTCATCAGGGCGTGCATCGTTGCCGCGAGCCGCTTCTCCGACATCTCGCCGGTGGCGTACGGCGAGGAGAAGGCGAACCCAGGCAGGCTCGCGACGACCACGTGGAAGTCGGGCAGCAGGTCGGCGAAGTCGAGCTGCAGCGCGAACGTGTGCGGCCAGCCGTGCAGCACGAGGAGCACCGGCGCGTCCGCTGTGTTCGAGCGCAGGTGTGCGAAGTGCACCGCGGCGTCACCGATCTCGGCGATGAACTGCGGGTGCGTGTTCAGCCATGCCTCGCGCACCCGCCAGTCCCAGCCGATCCACTCGTCGACCAGCTCGCGCAGGTACTCGGCCGTCATGCCCGACGCCGGGCGCCGGGGCGAGGCGGCCGGGATCCGGCTGCGCGCAAGGCGGTCCCGCAGGTCGATGAGCACCTGGTCGGGGACGTGCACGGTGAAGGGTCGGGGCTGGCTCATGAACCTCACGCTATGTCGAGCCACTGACAGTGCTGATGTCCGGGTGGCATCGACCGAGGCGGCGTTCAGAACGGTGGGTCCGGGTCGGCTGGGCCGTTCGGGCCGGTCGGACCGTTCGGATCGGTCGTGGTGCCGGAGGTGCCCGGGTCGCCGGGGTCGCCGGGGTTGCCAGGGTCGCCGGGCACAGTTCTGGGTTCGGTGGACTGGTAGGCGCGGGGCAGTCGACGTCCGGTCAGGGCGCGAAGGGTCAGGTCGTAGCTGGATTCGGGGTCGACCTCGTCGATCTCGACGTGGGTGTCCAGCACGGTCGGTGGTCGGACGTGGTTCCGGCCGGCGGGGGTGGTCCACGTCGTGACCCCGGTCGCGGGGTCACGCACGACGCCCCAGCCCGCGTGCGTCTTGAGCAGGTGATGCCTGCGGCACAACGGGTGCAGGTTCTCGGCGCGCGTCTGTCCTCTAGTGCCGGGCCGGAGGGAACTGGGGTCGAGATCATGATCGAACGGCACGATGTGGTCCAGGTCGTCCCAGTCCGCGGGTCGTTCGCACTGAAGGAACATGCAAGTCTTGTCCCGGGCGACGACCGCCTGACGCAGCACCTTGCCCGGCCGGTACGTCGTGGTCGAGTAGTCGGTGAGGACCCCCGTGACCGGGTCGGTGACCAGGCGCTGCCAGGTCGCGTCGGTGGCGATCTGGGCGGCGAGGTCCGCGGTGACCGGCCCGAACCCCTCCAGCTCGCCCGGGGCATCGTCCAGGCCGAGGAGCGCGCTGACCGGGACCGTGACCCGCACCACGGGCCGGGTCGGTGTCACGCGCACCACCTGAACGATCTCTTGTACGACGGGTGGGCGGCCACCACATGTACACACCGGCCCGGCCACATCGCCGTCCGTACCTGCACCGTTCTGCGCGTCCTCGCCCGCAACGGCGGCCATGTCGCCCGACGAGCCCGGCTTCGTGCGACCGTGCGTGTCGGTCCGGTCATGGGCGTCGGTGTGGTCCTGGGGGTTGGTGCAGGTGCAGGTGTCGGTGAATCGGTCGGCCGGCAGGAGGCGGCCGGTGACGATGCCGGTCAGGGAGTCTGCTCGTAGCTGGACGAGGGTGCGTTCCTCGCCCGTGACGTGTCGGAGCTGGTGGGCCATGTCGTCCACGACGCCCCATACCGCTGCCGCGTCGGCGGCCGGCAGGTAGGCCGAGAGCCAGCCCATGTCGTTCTCCGCCCGGTCCAGGTGGACCGAGCGGTGTTGTGCTGCGGCCTGGGCGGCCTTCGCTGATCCGTGCCGGTCCTTGGCGAACGCGAGCATCTTGGTCTGCAGCCACCGCCACGTCCTGCGCGGTGCTTGGGGCAGATACTTCGCGATCGCCTCGGCCCGCTCGGCAAGCGTGAGCTGGGTCGCGGACCGCAACAACGTGTGGGCCTTCTTGATGTCGATCCGGCCGGTCTCCAGTGCGTGGATCACGGTGGGGTGGTCTGTCCCGGACTCGGCGCGGACCACGACCTCGCTCGCTTCCTCACCGGTCACCACCAGTTCAGTGGTGACCTGTGCGACCAGGGAGCTGTGGGCGAGCGGGTGGGTCTCACGGGCGGCGCGCTCGCCTACGACCCGCGCCTGCACCCCGGCAGCCCAGGACTGCAGCCGCCCGCAAGCGGTCACCAGATCACCCAACGCGTCATCGGGTAGCTCGGCCAGCAGGTCAGCCTGCGGGTCCATCGCCTCGGTGACCACACGCGCCAGCTCCGCGCCTGGCGCCCCGGCGAACGCTGCCCGCAACTGCGCCGCTGGCCAGAGGGCGACGGGCACACTGTCCGGAGGCCAGCCCGAATCCCACGACGACACCCAGCTCGGCACCGCATCCTCAGGCACGAGGCGGATCGGCATCCCGTCGCGCATGATCAGTTTCCCGGGGAGCTGATCGTCCGGGAGCGGGTCAGGCGGGAGCGCGATGTCCAACAGCGCGTCGTCCCAGACCATGTCGATCTCGTCGACGGTCGGCTTTTCAAACATCGCAGCACCTCCTTCTCTCGTTCTCAGGTGCCTCAAAGACAGTCAACGCACCTGTCAAAACCGGACATGTGTTCGACTATATCGAACCCGCGGCGCCCACTACCTGTTCTTCTGCCATCCGCGTAAGCGCTCCATTCCAGGATGCGTCGACGGTGCTGGCCCCGACAGAATCGCGCGGCCCGTCGATCGACCTCGCCGCCCGGCGCTTGCCCACTGGCCTTCCGCTCAACCTCGCCGCCGGTCGTGAAGGAGTAATATATTACTGAAGTTGCCCATCAGCCCGGGAGAGCACCATGAGCGCAGCAGTACCGACGCCGTCGGTCCGTCGTCCTCCACCGGTCGCGAGCCTGCGCGCGCGAGTGCACCGCGCCCTCGTAGCTGCGATCGTTGCCGGCGAGCTGGAGCCCGGCGAGCTCGTCTCCGTGCCGACCCTTGCCGCCCGGTTCGACGTGTCCGCGACCCCGGTGCGGGAGGCTGTGCTGGACCTGGAACGCCGAGGGTTCCTGGAGGCGGTCCGCAACAAGGGATTCCGTGTCACCCGCGTGAGCGACGAGACGCTGGGGCACGTCGCCGCCGTCCGGCTCGTGATCGAGCCCATCTGGATGGAGCGGCTGGCCAGGTCGTTCCCCATCGGGCAGCTCCCGGAGCTCAACGCGCTCGCCGACGAGATCGTCGAGGGCGCGCGCACCGGCGACCTGATCTCCTACCTGCAGGCGGACCAGTCGTTCCACTTGCGGCTGATGGGCCTGCTGGGCAACCCGGTAGCCGACGAGATCGTGTCCGACCTGCGGGACCGGGCGCGGCTGCTCGGGCTCTCCGCCATGGTCGCTAACGGCACGCTGGCCGACTCCGCCCAGGAGCACCACGAGCTGCTCGACCTCCTGGCGGCCGGCGACGGGCCCGGCGCCAAGGCGCTCATGGAGCGGCACATCGGGCACTCGCTGGGCACGTGGGCAGGCAACCCGGAGGGCTGAACCGCCCGCGCCGGCCACCGATGCGCCGCCGGACGCCCCCGGGAGCCGTCGACCTAACCCTCAACCTCACCTTTAACCCTGCCCTCGACCTTGCCTCGAACGTTGCCCTCAGCATCCCGACCAGCAGGAGACCCGACATGAACCAGCGCTTCGACCTCGGCGGCGTGATCGTCGCCACCACTCTCGCCTTCACGCCGGACGATTCCGCACCGGCCGGCCTCGCCGTCGACTACGAGCGGTTCGCCGCACACTGCGAGTTCCTGATCGACAACGGCTGCCGCGGCGTCGGCCCGAACGGCTCGCTCGGTGAGTACTCCTCGCTCACCGACGACGAGCGCCGCAAGGTGGTCCAGACCGCCGTGCGGGCGGTGGGGAGGCGCGGGCTGGTGGTCGCGGGGGTGCACGGCGTCGGCTGGCACCAGGCCAAGCACTGGGCCGAGCTCGCGGCCGAGGACGGGGCCGACGGCGTCCTGCTGCTGCCCCCGACCATCTACCGCGCGAGCCGCTCCGAGGTGATCGAGCACTACACGCGCGTCAACGAGGTCGGCATCCCGATCATGGTCTACAACAACCCGATCGACACGAAGGTCGACCTCACCCCGAGCATCCTGGCGGAGCTGGCCCAGCTGGAGAACGTCGTGGCCGTGAAGGAGTTCTCCGGCGACGTGCGGCGGGTGCTGGAGATCAAGGAGCTCGCCCCGGACCTGGACGTCATCGCGGGCGCCGACGACCTGCTCTTCGAGTCGCTCGTGGCCGGGGCGACCGGCTGGTTCGCGGGGTATCCCAACGCGTTCCCGCGCGAGGCCGTCGAGAT
Source organism: Promicromonospora sp. Populi (assembly GCF_041081105.1). Classification (NCBI taxonomy): domain Bacteria; kingdom Bacillati; phylum Actinomycetota; class Actinomycetes; order Micrococcales; family Promicromonosporaceae; genus Promicromonospora; species Promicromonospora sp. Populi. The sequence continues at coordinate 781,760 of NZ_CP163528.1, forward strand.
CTACACCCTGGTCACCGACGGCCGGATCGCCGAGGCCCGCGAGCTGTACCGCCACCTGGTGCCGGCATTCCGATGGGACTCGCGCACCGAGTTCGTCCAGGCGATCAAGCTCTCGATCGACCTCGCCGGGCAGAGCTACGGTGGGCCGACCCGCCCGCCGCGCGGACCGCTCACGGCGGAGCACGAGGCCCAGGTCCGCAAGGACACCGAAGCGGCGCTGAGCTACATCGCCGCGCGCTGACCGAGCACCGGGAGGCAGGATGCGCACCAGCAGGACGATCACCGCCGTCGACTCGCACACGGAGGGCATGCCGACGCGGGTGATCACCGGCGGCGTCGGGCAGATACCGGGCGACACCATGAACGACCGGCGGCTCTACTTCATGGAGCACATGGACGACCTGCGCCTGTTCCTCATGAACGAGCCGCGGGGGCACGCGGCGATGAGCGGCGCCATCCTGCAGCCGCCCACGCGGCCCGACTGCGACTGGGGCGTGGTCTACATCGAGGTGTCCGGCTGCCTGCCCATGTGCGGGCACGGCACCATCGGCGTCGCCACGGTCCTGGTCGAGACGGGCATGGTCGACGTCGTCGAGCCCGTGACGGAGATCCGGCTGGACACGCCCGCCGGGCTCGTCGTCGCGCGGGTGGCGGTCAGCGACGGTCATGCCGACGCCGTGACCATCGCCAACGTGCCCAGCTTCGTGACGGCGCTCGATGAGACGGTCGAGGTGCCCGGCTACGGCACGGTGCCGTACTCGATGGCGTTCGGCGGGAACTTCTACGCCCTCGTCGACCTCGACGACCTGAAGCTGCCCTTCGACCGGGGCCGCCAGCAGGAGCTGCTGGCCGCCGGGCTCGCGATCATGGACGCGATCAACCAGACCGCCAAGCCGAAGCATCCACTGCTCGACGGCGTCGAGGGCTGCCACCACGTCGAGCTGATCGCCCCCGGCTCGGACGCGCGGCACTCCCGGCACGCGATGGCGATCTATCCCGGCTGGTTCGACCGGTCACCGTGCGGCACCGGCACCTCCGCCCGTATGGCCGAGCTCTGGGCGCGCGGCGAGCTCGCGCTGCACACCGACTTCGTCAACGAGTCGTTCATCGGGAGCCGGTTCGTCGGCCGCCTGGTCTCCGAGACGACGGTCGCGGGAGTGCCCGCCGTTGTACCCACCATCACCGGCCGCGCCTGGGTGACCGGCACGGCCAACTACCTGCTCGACCCGAGCGACCCGTTCCCCACGGGCTTCGTCTTCTGACCCTGGCGCCGCCGTCAGCGGGCGCGCTGCCTGATCAGTGCCTCCACCCCGTCCAGGATGCGATCGAGGCCGAACGTGTAGTCCAGCTGTTGCTCCTCTGCGGCGGTGTCGGCCGGGTAGTCGTAGGCGCCCGCGTCGACGGCGCGGCGCAGGGCGGGGAACCGCTCGGCGTCGACGAGCCGGCCGAGCAGCGCGCTGTAGGCGGCCACCGACTCCCCGGAGACGGACTCCCCGAGGCCCGCGGTCAGCCGCGCGCTGTTGTGCATGTAGGTGGCCACGAGCAGGACGACGCCCGCCTTCTCGCTCTCGGTGAGGCCGGTGCCGCCCAGCGCGCCCAGCGCGCGGTCCGTCCAGGTCAGCTGGTTGGGAGTGGTGGGCGGGCCGCCGATCGGCACGTCCACGATCCAGGCGTGCGCCCGCAGCATCGCCCACTGCGCGCGGCACCAGCCTTGCAGGCCGAGCCGCCAGTCGGCGCAGGGCTCGTCGAGCTCTGCCGGCACGGCCGCTACCGAGTCCAGCATGAGCAGGAGGATCTCGTCCTTGCTCTGCACGTGCCGGTAGAGCGACATCGTCGTGAAGCCGAGCCGCTCGGCGATCTTCGCCATCGACACGGCATCGAGGCCGCCCGCGTCGGCGAGCTCCACCGCCGCCCGGACTATGCGGGCGGCTGTCAGGCCCGGCCGGGACCCCGGCGCGGGCGTGCCGGGTCCCCAGAGCAGGTCGAGCCCGGTCGGGGCCTTGGCGTCCATCGTCGCTGTGCTCGCTTCCGTGCTGACGGTGTGTTCGGGGCTAGCCTAGTTCGGAGTGTATGCCATACGCTCCCGTGTATGACATACACAGCGATGGTGGTCGGCGGCGGCATCTCCGGGACGACGTGCGCGATCGCCCTGCACAGGGCGGGTATCGAGGCGGTCGTCTACGAGGCCTACGACCGGACGGCGGACCATGCGGGCGTCTACCTGACGCTCGCGGTGAACGCGCTCGACGCGCTGCGGGCGGTCGACGTCGACGTCCGTGGGCTCGGGTTCGACACCCCGAGCATCACGATCACGAGCGGCTCCGGCCGGACGCTCGGCGAGCTGCCCTACGGCACCGGGGCGGCGGAGGCCGGTGGCGGCATTACGAGCCGGACGGTGAAGCGCGCTGACCTGTACCGCAGGCTCCGCGACGAGGCGCTCCGGCACGGGGTGCGCTTCGAGCACGGCAAGCGCCTGGTCCAGGCGCAGGTGTCCGACGGCGGTGTGGTGGCGCAGTTCGCGGACGGCACCACCGCCGAGGGGGACCTGCTGATCGGCGCCGACGGGCTGCGGTCGCGCACCCGCGAGATCATCGCGCCGGACGCGCCCGGAGCGCGGTACAACGGCCTGCTGAACACGGGCGGATATGCCCGCGGCATCTCGGTCGACAGCGAGCCGGGAATGATGAACGCGATCTTCGGCAGGCGGTGCTTCTTCGCCTTCACGCCGCACCCGGACGGCGAGGTGTGGTGGGTGGCGAACCCGCCCAGCCCGGCCGAGCCGACCCAGGCGGAGCTGGCCGCGATCAGCCCGGCGGAGTGGCGCCGTCGGCTGGTCGAGCTGTTCCGGGACGACCGGGGGCCGGCAGCGGACATCATCGGTGCCACCGAGCAGATCTTCGCCGGCTGGAACACCTACGACCTTCCGTCGGTGCCGGTCTGGCACAACGACCGGATGATCATCATCGGGGACGCCGCGCACGCCACGGCGCCCTCGATCGGGCAGGGTGCGGGCATGGCGATCGAGGACGCCGTGGTGCTGGCCAAGTGCCTGCGTGACCGGCATGACGTCGGGTCCGCGTTCGCGACCTACGAGGCGCTGCGCCGGGACCGCGTCGATCGCGTCGTCGAGCAGGGCCGACGCACGGGTGGGTGGAAGGCGCTCCACCCGCTGGCGGCGGCGCCACGAGACCTCATCATGCGGTTCGGTATGAAGCACATGGCCCGCACGGGCAACGATCCGAGCGGGTGGATCTACGAGCACCACATCGACTGGAACGAGCGGATCGAGGGCGCGCTGGTCCGATGACGGGCGAGTCGCTTCTCGGCTACGGGCGCCGGTACGGGCGGAAGAACTCCCGCAGCTCCTGCGCGTACAGCTCGGGCTCCTCGAACGCGGCGAAGTGCCCGCCCCGTTCCGGCTCCGTCACGCGCACGGCGTTGGCGGTGCGTTCGAGCCAGGCCCGCGGCGGGCGGACGACGTCGCCGGCGAACAGCGAGAACCCCGACGGCACCTCGACCCGGCGCGTGAGCTGCCGGGCGGAGATCGCCGCGTTCGCGTGATACATCCGCATCGACGAGCCGATGGTCCCGGTGAACCAGTAGATCGACAGGAGGGTCAGGACCTCGTCCCTGGTGTAGCTGTCGATACCGCCGTCGCTCCAGGCATGCAGCTTCTCGACTATCCACGCGGCCAGCCCGGCGGGCGAGTCGTTGAGCCCGGCGGCGAGCGTCTGCGGCTTGGTGCGATGCAGTGCGCCGTAGGCGCCCTCGGTGGCGCTCCAGGTCGCGGTCTCGGCGAACCAGGCCCGCTCCCCGGCGGTCAGGGTGGCCGGGTCCCCGGCGAACACTGGCAGCCCGCCGTCCGTGCGGTGGACCGCCGCCACCCGGTCCGGGTGGTCGAGCGCGAGGTACCGGCTCACATGGCTGCCCAGGTCCCCGCCGGCGGCGCCGAACCGCTCGTAGCCGAGGATGCTCATCAGGGAGGCCCACAGCCCCGCGACGGCGACGGAGTTCAGTGGCGCGCCGGCCGGGGGATCGGAATACCCGAACCCCGGCATGTCGGGGACGACGACGTCGAACGCGTCGGCTGGGTCGGCGCCGTGCGCGCCCGGGTCCGTCAGGAGGGAGACGACCTTCGAGTACCGCCAGAACGAGTCCGGCCAGCCGTGGCAGAGGACCAGGGGGACCACCGGTTGGGACGGCAAAGAGACGGCGCGGGCGTGCACGAAGTGGATCCCGAGCCCGCCCACCCCTGCGCGGAACCGGGGGAGCCGGGCGAGGGCAGCCTCCTGGGCCGGCCAGTCGAACCCGTCGGCCCAGTACGCGACAAGTCCCCTGAGGTAGTCGATGTCGGTGCCCAGGGACCACCCGACGTCCTCGGGAGCGTCGGGCCAGCGGGTCGCCCGCAGCCGGGCGCGGAGATCCTCGATCGCCTCGGGGGCTGTCTGCGGGACGAACGGCTCGGGGATGAGAGGGGTGTCCGGCACGGGGCTCACCCTATGCGCGCCGGGCCCGGTCGTCGTGGGGTCGGTGTGGCATCGGTCGGGTTCGCCTGCGGGCGAACCCGACCGGGCCACGATCACCGTCGTCTACCGCCAGGTCGGCAGCCCACGGTCCTAGGCCGCGACCTCCTCGAGCGCACCTGTCGCGACATCGAACACGAACCCGCGCACGGAGTCCTTCTTGGGGATGAACGGGTTGTTCACGATGCGCTGGAGCGACTGCTTGACGTCGGCGTGCGCGTCCGGGAACGCCTCAGCCGCCCACGTGGGCCGCAGCCCGGTCTCGTCGAGGATCGACTGCTTGAACTGGTCGTCCGTGAACGTCACCATCCCGCAGTCGGTGTGGTGGATCAGGATGATCTCTTCCGTGCCCAGCAGGCGCTGGCTGATCGCCAGGGACCTGATCTCGTCCTCGGTGATGACGCCGCCCGCGTTGCGGATCACGTGCGACTCGCCCTCGTTGAGGCCGAGGATCCGGTAGACGTCGAGCCGTGCGTCCATGCACGCGACGACCGCCAGGTGCTTGCTCGGGGGGAGGGGGAGCGGCCCCGTGAACTGGGCCGCGTAGGCCTCGTTGTTCTTCAGTAGCTCGTCCGTGGTGCTCATTCTCGACTTCTCCGATCGGATGGAGCGGGAAATGGTGCGCGGACCATAAACCTCCATCGCGATCTGAAGCTGCAGTTGCCAGCGCTGTCTTGCCTGTTGAGATCGAACCGGCGTCAGCCGGCGATGATGCGCTCGGCGACCTCGGCCGCCCGGTCGATCGGCACCGCGAACCCGATGCCGATGCTGCCGGAGCCGCCGACGGTGGCGATGGCCGTGTTGATCCCGACCACCTGTCCGCGCAGATCGACCAGCGGCCCGCCGGAGTTGCCCTGGTTGATCGACGCGTCGGTCTGGATCATCGGCCCGGGATAGTTCTCGGAGGCGCGGTCGACGGCGCTGACCACGCCCGCCGTCACGCTGCCGGTCAGTCCGAGCGGCGACCCGACGGCGATCACCGGCTGGCCGATCTGCAGCGCCCCGCTGGTGTCCAGGGCCGCCGCCGGGGTCGTGCCGAGGTCGGCCTCGATGACCGCTATGTCGTTGCGCTCGTCCGCACCAAGCACCTGCCCGACCACGGAGCTCCCGTCACCCAGCAGGAGCTCGACACTCTCGGTGCCGACCACCACGTGCCCGTTGGTGACCACGTGGCTCCCGTCGATGATCACCCCCGACCCGCCACGGTTCCCGGCCCGGACCTGCACGACGCTGGGCAGCACCCGCTCGGCGGCGCTCGCCGTGGTCGCGCCGCCCAGGTCCGCGACCACTGGTGCCGGCGCGTCCTGCTGGGCGAGGCTCAGGCCCGTCACCACACCCGTCGTGGCCGAACCGACCAGCGCGCCGAGCGCCAGGGCGGTGGCCAGGGTCAGCAGGGGCCGCGCCCTGCGGGGCGCGGGGTCGGGCGGAGCCTCAGTGCCCGACGACGTCGGCCCGAACACCGGCGGCGGCGCGAACCTGCTGCGGGGGCCCACGAGCGCGGGGCCCACGAGCGTAGGACTGGCCGGCGCAGGGCCGCCCGAGGCCGGGGCTACTGGCGGGATCAGCCGGCTGCGGCCGGGCGCGGGGGGCGCCGGCGGCGGCGTGGCCGGCTCACCGAGGACAAACCGGCGCGGCCCGGCGGGCCGGCCCAGACCGGGACCGAGATCGGCGCCGGGACCAGCTCCAGGGCCAACTCCAGGGCCAGCTCCAGGGCCGGCTCCAGGACTGGCTCCAGGAACGTCGCCGATACCGTCTATCAGACCGTCCCCACGAGGGACGGGACCACTCGGCAGACCATTCGGACGCGGGGCGGGGTTCTGCAAGGCAAGGCTCCTTAGAACTCGGGTCAGACCAGCCGGGAGAACCAGCGCAGGGACAGCGCGGTGGCGACGATCGCGAGCGCCAGGCCCAGCAGGACCAGCGGCGTGGTGACGAGGGTGGTCTCGGTGCGCCAGCCGATCGAGGAGCCGATGTCCTCGTAGACCTGGTCCAGCTCGGCGCCGCTCTCGGCCCGGTAGAAGTGGCCGCCGGTGTCCTCGGCGAGCGTGCGCAGGGACTCGTCGTCGGCGGGTACCGACTGGGTGCTCACGCCGTTGCTGATGACGCCCCCGGGGGTGCCGTAGGCGATGGTGGAGACCGGCATCTCGGCCTCCAGCGCCGCCTGCGCGGACTCCGCGGGGCTGCGGCCCGCGGTGTTGAACCCGTCGGAGAGCAGGACCAGCCGGGCCGGGATCGACACGGCGTCCTCGGTGTCTTCAGTGCCCTCCGTCTCCGCCGGGTTCTGCGCGTCCGTCCCGCTGGGCGAACCGTCGTCCGACGCCGCCTCCTCGGCGGACGCCTGCCGGACCACCTCCTCCGCGGAGGCGAACACGGCCTCGCCGATGGCGGTGCCGCCGCGCGCCTGCAGGGCCTCGATGGAGCGGACGACGAGCTCGCGGTCGGCCGTCACGGGTGTGACCACGCTGGCGTCGCTGGCGAAGGCGACCGCCCCGACCTGGACGGTCTCCGGGAGCTCGCGGACGAACTGGACCGCTGCCAGCTTTGCGGCGGTGATCCGGTCGGGGGCCACGTCCTGGGCCTCCATCGAGCCCGAGACGTCGATGGCGATGATGACCGTCGCGCGTTCGTACGGGACCCGCAGGTCCATCTGCGGCCCGGCGGCCGCGGTGGCGAACACGGCGAGCGCGAGCAGGACCAGCCCTGTGGCCAGGTGGCGGCGCCAGCGGGGCCGGGTGGGGGCTACACGGTCGAGCATCGGCAGGGTCGCGAAGCGCACGGCGTAGCGGGTGCGGCGCCGCTGCAGCAGCACGTAGGCGACGGCGAGCGCGGCGACCGGGACGAGCGCGAGCAGGATCAGGGGGCTGGTGAAGGTCACTTTGTCCTCCGGGGACGTCGTACGGGGGCGCGGCGCCGGTCCCGGACGAACCGGGCGAGCACCGCCGCCCAGTCCTGGTCGGTGCTCACGCGCAGGTGCTCGGCGCGGCAGGCGCGTACGGCGGCGGCGGTCTCGTCGCGGTGGCGGGCGGCGACGACGGCGTAGGCGAGCCGCAGCTCGGGGTCGGACGTGGAGACCTCGCGCTGCCGCCCGGTCTCGGGGTCGACGAAGACCACCTCGCCGACGTCGGGCAGCTCCTGCTCGCGCGGGTCGTCCACCTCGACGACTATCACGTCGTGCCGGGCGGTCAGCCGGCGCAGAGGTTCCTCCCACTCGAAGGGGCGCTCGACGCCGCCGTCCGGACCGACGAGGTCGGTCACGACGACGCACAGGCCCCGGCGTCGGGCGCGCGCGCCGAGGCCGCGCAGGGCCGTTGAGAGCGGGACCTCCGGGCTGCCTTCGCGCCCGGCGGCGGCGAGCCGGGACAGCGTGACGGCGGCGGCGCGCCCTGGGCGGGGCGAGATCCAGCGCAGGCCGGCGTCGTCGAGCAGGCCGATGCCCACGCGGTTGCCGGGTGCGGCGGTGAGCAGGGCGACGGCGGCCGCCACCTGCTCGGCGACGTCCACCTTCTCGGTCTCCGCGGTGCCGAACGCCATGCTCGGGCTGCGGTCGATCAGGAGCCAGGTGTCCAGCTCGTGCTGGGCGCGCGTGCGCCACAGGTGCCCCTCGCCGGTGCGCGCCGTGACGTTCCAGTCGATGCGGCGCACGTCCTGGCCCGGCTGGTACAGCGTGAGCTCCTCGGGGTCCGTGCCGGGTCCGAGGGCGTGCCCGTCGCTGTCGCCCTGCAGCAGCCCGTCGACGCGGCGCCGGACCGTGAGCTCGAGGCGGCGGAACCGGCGCGCCGAGTCGTTCATCGCACCAGCACCTCCTCCTCCGCCGGGGCCACGCGCGGCTGGGGCACGGCGGTCAGGACGGCGTCGATGACGGTCCGGGGGTCGATGCCGTCGGCTGCCGCGTCGAACGAGAGGACGAGCCGGTGGGCCAGCACGTCACCGGCCAGGTCGACCAGGTCGGCCGGCAGCACGTAGTCCCGTCCGCGCATGAGGGCCAGCGCGCGTCCCGCTGAGATCAGGCCGAGGCTGCCGCGCGCACTGACGCCGTACTCAAGGACGCCGTCGAGGTTGTGCAGGCCGTACTGGTGCGGCCGGCGCGTGGCCATGACCAGGGCCACTGCGTACTGCGCGACGGCGTGGTGGACGAACACCTGGTCGGCCTCCTGCTGGAGCTGGCGGACCGTCGCCGGGTCGAGCAGCGGCTCGACGGTCGGGGGAGCGACGCTCATGCGCTGCACGATCGTCAGCTCCTCCAGCTCGTCGGCGTGGTCGACGTCCACCTTGAGCAGGAACCGGTCCCGCTGGGCCTCCGGCAGGGCGTAGACGCCGTCGTTCTCGATCGGGTTCTGGGTGGCCAGCACGAGGAACGGGTCGGGCAGCGCGTAGGTGCGCCCGCCGATGCTGATCTGCTGCTCGGCCATGGCCTCCAGCAGGGCGGACTGGACCTTGGCCGGGGCACGGTTGATCTCGTCGGCCAGGACGAGGTTGGCGAACACCGGGCCGAGCTCGACGTCGAACTCCTCGCGCGACGGCTTCCAGACCCGGGTGCCGACGATGTCGGACGGCATCAGGTCCGGGGTGAACTGGAGGCGGGTGAACGAGCCGCCGGCCACCGCGGCCAGGGTGCGCACGGCGAGGGTCTTGGCGACGCCCGGCACACCTTCGAGCAGCACGTGGCCGCGTGCGAGCAACCCGACCGTGATCCGTTCGACCATGTGGTCCTGCCCGACGATGACTCGCTTGACCTCGAACAGGGCTCGTTCGAGCAGCGCGGCGGGCGGCCGTAGAGGCGCGTGGGTGGCGACGGCGGGGATGTCCTGGGTGGCTGGCCTGTGGTCGTCCATGGCTGAGACTTCACCCGATGGTTAAGAAAATTGCAGGAAACCAGAGCGAAAGCCGAGCGAAAGGTGTGCGGCCAGGATCTGCAAGCCGGGGCCCGGGGCGGTTACGGTGCTGCTGTGCGGCTGCTGATAGTGGAGGACGAGGCTGGTCTGGTGAGTGCCCTGCAGGTGGCGTTGCGCCGCGAGGGCTACGCCGTCGACCAGGCAGGTACGTGTGCCCAGGCCCGGGAGAAGCTGAGCCTGAACCCGTACGACCTCGTGCTGCTGGACGTGACCCTCCCCGACGGGACGGGCTTCGACCTGACCCGGGAGATCCGTGCCGGGCAGGTCCCGCTGGCCGAGGGTGAGCCGCCGCGCATCCTCATGCTGACCGCGCGGGGCCGCCTGACCGACCGGGTGACGGGCCTGGACGTGGGGGCCGACGACTACCTGGTCAAGCCGTTCGCGATCATCGAGCTGACCGCCCGGATCCGGGCCCTGCTGCGCCGCGAGGCCCGCGAGGTGACCGCGGTGCTCGCCCACGGCCCGATCCGGCTCGACGCCGCGCGGCAGCTCGCCTGGCGCGGCACCCGGGAGCTCGCGCTGACCCGCAAGGAGTTCGCGGTGCTGCGCTACCTGATGAACCGGCCCGCCTACGTGGTGCCCGCCGAAGAGCTGCTCGAGCACGTGTGGGACGAGAACGCCGACCCGTTCACGCAGACCGTCCGGGTCACCGTCGGCACGCTGCGGCGCAAGCTGACCGTGGAGGGCGAGGAAGCCGCGCTGGAGACCGTCATCGGCCGCGGCTACCGGCTGCGCGAGCTGCCCGCGTCCGTCGAGGGCGTACCCGCATGACCCGTTGGTGGCCGACCCGATGGGCGGTCCCTGGCTGGGCGAGGACGGTACGGATCAGGCTGGCGCTGACCTACTCGGCGACGCTGTTCGGCATCACCGCACTGATCCTCGCGGGCGTCTACTTCGCCCTGTCGCGGACCATCGTGGCCAAGCCGCTGGACCCGGTCACGGTCAAGCGGATCGAGAAGGAACCCGACGGCAGCTTCGGCTACAAGCCGGGCGAGCAGTTCCAGGCCGCGGACTTCGACAGCGTGCAGCACGCCGTGAACTACGCGGCGCTGCACACCCTGCGTGACTACTCGGCGCTCGCGCTCGCCGTGATGTTCCTGCTCAGCATCGCCGTCGGCTGGTGGGTCTCCGGGCGGGCGCTGCGGCCCGTCGAGGCCATCACCCGCACCGCCCAGGAGATCGGGGCTACCGACCTGTCCCGCCGTATCGGGGCGACCGGCCCGCGCGACGAGCTGCGCACCCTGGCCGACACCATCGACGGGATGCTCGACCGCCTCGACCGGGCGTTCACCGCCGAGCGGCGCCTGATCGAGGACGTGTCCCACGAGCTGCGCAACCCGGTGATGGTGGTGCAGGCGAACGTGGAGGCGGTGCTCGGCAACGAGCAGGCGGACCGGGCGCAGCGCGCCGAGGCGACCGCCGCCGTGCTCGGCGCCACCAGCCGGATGTCCCGCCTGCTGGAGGACCTGCTGGCCACCGCACGGTTCCGGTCGGAGGCCTTCACCGACCGGGAGGTCGACCTCGCCGCCCTGGCCGAGGGTGCGGTCCGGGAGAACCGGGCGGTCGCCGAGCGGCGCGGTGTGCGCATCGTCGAGCGGATCCATCCCGGCCCGGTCGCCTACGGCGACATGAACGCGCTGGCCCGCGCCGTCGACAACCTGCTGTCCAACGCGGTGCGGCTGGCGCCCGCGGACAGCGTGATCACGGTGGGTGTGGGCAGCCGGCGGGGCTGGGCCTGGGTGGCCGTCGCCGACGAGGGTCCGGGTGTGCCACCCGACGCCAGGGACCGGATCTTCGACCGGTTCTACCGCGGCGAGAACGGGGACGGCCCGGGCCCGACGGCGGGGCCGGAGGGTCGCCCGGGTGGCTCCGGGCTGGGCCTGGCGATCGCCCGGCAGGTCGCCGAGGGCCACGACGGGCACCTGCTGCACACGGACCACGGGCCGGGGGGCAGCACCTTCACCATCTGGCTCCCGGACCGCACCCTGGACCGCGCGACCAGCCGGGGCGACCTCCCGCCGTCCGGCGACCCGCTGGTGTCCGGAGCCTGACGCCCTCGGCCCGGACGGCTACGTCGTCAGCCCGGACGGCTACGTCGTCAGCCCGGACGGCTACGTCGTCAGCCCCGACGCCTACGGCGTGAGCTTGCGCGCGGCCTCCAGCAGCGCGCGCATGCCGCGGGTGAGGGCGCTCAGGTCGTCGACGTCGAGCAGGGCGAGCAGGTCCGGCGGCAGCTCGTCGTCGTGGGCGACGAGGCGCCGGATCGCCTCGCTGCCCTTGTCGGTGCTGGTCACGCGCCGAACGCGGCCGTCAGCCGGGTCGGGGGTGCGCCGAGTCATGCCGGCGGCGTTGAGCCGGTCGAGGATCCCGGACACGGTGGCGGGGGAGACACCGAGCGCCTCGGCCAGCCGCTGCGGCGTCGACTCGCGGTCCACCTGTACGAGCGCCAGCGCCCGGAGCTGCTGAACCGTCAGGTCGGTCTCGAGCAGGGGGCGCAGGCGCGAGGCGAAGAACGCCTCGCCGAGCTGGTGGTGCACGTCTGCGAGCTCCGCCAGGAGCTGGTCGCGATTCTCGTCGGTCACGGGGAGACCTTAGTGGCCAGGTCACCGCTCGGTAACGCAGTTGCGGGGCCGGAACCGGGGGGAGATCCTTTGCGTTAGGCAAAATACTGCGCCGAAGGAGTCGTGGCACCCGGCGTAACCCCCAGAGCTGGAGGCAGTTGTGTCTCGTCTTGCCCGTATGTCGCTCGCGAACCGTGCGGTGGTCGCGCTCGCGACGATCGCCGTCTTCCTCGTCGGCATCTACAGCATGGGGCAGCTCCGCCAGGAGCTCATCCCGTCGCTGAACGTGCCCATGGTCGCGGTGACGGCCGCCGACCCGGGCACCGCACCCGAGATCGTCGCGGATCGGGTCACGGACCCGATCGAGACCGCGGTCCAGAGCATCGACGGCGTCACCAGCGTGACCTCGACGGTCTCCACGGGCATCTCGATGACCACCGTCGAGCTTGAGTACGGCACGGACGTCGACGAGGTCGAGCAGGAGGTGACCTCGGCGCTCGCGACCGTCCAGGACCTGCCGGAGGGTGTAGAGCCCCAGGTCATGGCCGGCTCCCTCGACGACCTGCCGGTGGTGCAGCTCGCGGTCTCCGGCGACGGCACCGAGCAGGAGCTTTCCGACGCCATCGACTCCGTCCTCGTGCCCGAGCTGTCGGGCATCGCGGAGGTCCGCGACGTCACCGTGACCGGGACCACCGAACGCCAGGTGGTGATCGAGCCCGACACGGAACAGCTCGCCGCGGCCGGCCTCACGGCCGCGGAGCTCTCGTCGCTGCTGCAGGACAACGGCACGGTCACGCCCGTGGGCGCCGTCACCGAGGACGGCGAGACGAGCAGCGTGCAGGTCGGCACGTCCGTCAGCACCGTCGAGGAGCTCGAGGCGCTGCCGATCGTCCCGTCGGCGGCTCCGTCCGGCGGCGCGGGCGCCGTCCCCGGGGCCCCGACGGCTCCGGACGCGGAGGCGGGGCCCGCCGCCGTCGTCCACCTGGGCGATGTCGCGGAGGTGAGCGTGCAGGACGTGCCGCCCACCTCCTTCTCCCGTCTGGACGGCGAGCCGTCGCTCGCCATCGCCCTGACCAAGACGCCGGACGGCAACACCGTCGACGTCTCGCACGCCGTGCAGGACGTGCTCGCCGACGTGCGCGAAGAGCTCGACGACGACGGCGTCAGCACCGCCGTCACGTTCGACCAGGCGCCGTTCATCGAGGAGTCCATCGAGGGCCTGACGACGGAGGGCGGGCTCGGCCTGCTGTTCGCGGTGCTCGTGATCCTGGTGTTCCTGGCCTCCATCCGAGCCACGCTGGTCTCCGCCATCTCGATCCCGCTGTCGCTGGCGGTGACGTTCGCGGTGATGAACCTGACCGGCTACACGCTGAACATCCTCACGCTCGCGGCCATGACCATCTCGATCGGGCGCATCGTCGACGACTCCATAGTCGTGATCGAGAACATCAAACGACACCTCTCGTACGGCGAGGACCGGGTGGACGCGATAGTCACTGCCGTGCGCGAGGTGGGCGCCGCCATCACGGCCTCGACGGTCTGCACCGTCGCGGTGTTCGCGCCCATCGCGCTCGTGGGCGGCATGGCCGGCGAGCTGTTCCAGCCCTTCGCCGTCACCGTCGCCATCGCCATGGGTGCGTCCCTGGTCGTGGCGCTGGTGGTCGTGCCGGTGCTGGCGTACTGGTTCATCAAGTCCCCGGTCTCGGCCGACGACGGCGCTGCCCTGCGGGAGGCCGCCGAGCTCAAGGAGCGCCGCGGCGTCTGGCAGCGCGCCTACGTGCCGTCGCTTTCCGCCTCGCTGCGCCACCCCGCGGTCACGCTGATCGTCGCGATCGCCCTGCTGGGCGGGACCCTGGCGCTCGTGCCGCGCATGGAGACCAACTTCATCGGGGCCTCGGGGCAGGACACGCTCTCGGTGACGCAGGAGTTCGAGCCGGGCACGTCGCTGGAGGCTCAGGACGAGGCGGCCGTCGAGGTCGAGGATGTCCTGGCCGGCGTCGACGGCGTCGTGACGGTGCAGACCACCGTCGGGTCCGGCGACGGGTTCGCCGCCGCGTTCGGCGGGGGCGGGGGCAGCAGCAGCGCGTCGTTCGCGCTGACGCTCGACGACGACGCCGACGGCGAGGCCGTGCAGGACGAGGTGAGCGAAGCGCTCGACGCCGCCGACCTGGCGGGCGAGGTGACCGTGGCCGCCGGTGACTCCGGGTTCGCCAGCTCCACCGTGGACCTCGTGGTCACCGCGCCCGACGCCGACGGTCTGGCCGCCGCTGCGAGCACCGTCGAGGAGGCCGTGGCCGACCTCGACACCGTCCAGGACGTGACGAACAACCTCGCCGCCGAGCAGTCCACGGTGCAGGTGACGGTTGACCGGGACGCCGCGGCCGAGGCCGGGCTCACGGAGGCCGCGGTCTCCGGGCTCCTGGCCGGCGCGATGAACGAGTCGAGCATCGGCACCGTGGACCTGGACGGCGCGCCGCTCGACGTGGTCGTCGCGGCTGACGTGCCGGCCACGACCGCCGAGATCGAGGACATCCAGGTGCCGACGGCGGCCGGCCTAGTCCCGCTGAGCGACCTCGTGACCGTCGAGTCCGTGTCGGCCCCGGCGTCGGTCACGCGGGTGGACGGCGAGCGGAGCGCCACGGTGGCGGTAACGCCCGCCGGGCAGGACCTGGGTTCGCTGACCGTGGCGCTGACCGACGAGATCGACTCGCTGGACCTGCCCAACGGCGCCGAGGTGACCATGGGCGGCGTGGCGTCCGACCAGGCCGACGCGTTCGCCGACCTGGGCCTGGCGCTGCTGGCGGCGATCCTGATCGTCTACCTGGTGATGGTGGCGACGTTCCGGAGCGTCGGGCAGCCGCTGATCCTGCTGGTCTCGGTGCCCTTCGCGGCGACGGGCGCGCTGCTCGCGCTGCTGCTGACCGGCACGCCGCTCGACGTCGCGGCCCTGATCGGCGTCCTGATGCTGGTGGGCATCGTGGTCTCCAACGCGATCGTGCTGATCGACCTGATCAACCAGTACCGGGCGGACGGCCGCCCGCTGGAGGAGGCAGTGCGGGAGGGGGCGCGCCAGCGACTGCGGCCCATCGTGATGACGGCGGCCGCGACCATCCTCGCGCTGACGCCGATGGCGTTCGGCCTGACCGGTGGCGGGGCGTTCATCTCCCAGCCGCTGGCGCTGGTCGTGATCGGCGGGCTCGTGTCCTCGACCCTGCTGACGCTGTACGTGGTGCCCGTGATCTACACGCTGTTCGAGCGGCGGTCGGAGGGGCGCACCCCGAAGCGCGCCGCCCGTGCCGCCCGCCGGGCCGAGAAGGCTCAGCTCAGGGCCGTCGAGGCGGCGCGGGTGGCTCAGCGGCTGGCGGCGGACAGCGCGACATAGCGTCCGGGACGCACATCGGGCCTGTCGAGACCGGAGTCTCGGCAGGCCCGACTGCGCCTCGGTGTCAGCAGTTCGTCAGCTGTTCCACGTCGTGACCCCGTACAGCTTGTGGCTGGCGTCGGTGCCGGCCATGAAGCCGACTTCCAACCCGTTGTATTGCGAGCCCATGTAGCAGGAGAGCTGTCGCCTACCGGCTGCACCGTTCATCGGGTACCTGTCGCTGCCTCCCCACGACTCGGCGTGCGGCTCGTGGATGTCGTGCCACTCCCTCGGGCCCCCTTCGCGCGAAGTGTCGCCCGCCCAGCAGGCCACCTCGTGGTTGCCCGTGTCGAAGCCCTCCCAGTTCACGACCCAGTACTTGCACCGGGCGCAGCTGGCATCGCCGCCTTCGGTCAGCCACACCCTCGGGTTCAGCGCCGAGGCGGTGACGCACTTCTCGCTCGTACCGCCCGCGGACGTCACCTTGATGCACGCGGTCTTGGACTCGCCCGGGTTGGCGGCATCCTGGTCGGTGCCGCTGACGGCCGCGCTCTCGACCGCGCCGTAGACGTCGATCGTGTTGGGCCTACCGTTCTCGGGGCCGGCGTTCCAGCTGAAGGTGACCTGGTTGTAACCCCCGGTAGCGGTGATGTCCGGCTCGTGCGGCCGGCCGTACGGTGTCACCGCATTGGAGAAATCGGTGTAATCCGAGCAGGCGCCGCTGTTGCAGGCGCGGACCTGGAAGGTGTACGCCGTCCCGTTGCTCAGACCGGTCATCGTCGTGAACAGGTCGCCGCCGGCGTTCTTGACGTCCCCGTTGCTCGCGAGGACCTCGTAGTAGCCGCCCGTCCCGCGGAAGTTCGCGGACTTGGCCCACCGGACGTCGGCCCGGCCGTCGGTGTTGCTGGAATTGAGCGACGCCGTGGGCTTGCCCGGGATAGCCGGCGTGCCGAACGGCTCCACCGCGTTGGAGAACGGGCTGCCGTCCCCGTGACCCGCCTTGTTCACCCCCCGGACCTTGAAGGTGTACGACGAACCCGGATCGAGATCCTCGACCCTCTTGGACGTCGTGGTGGTGTCGATGGCCCTGACGAGCTCACCGCCGGTGTAGACGCCCAGCCAGTACTTGTCGATCGAGTCGCCGTTGTTGGCCGGCTCGTTCCAGCTCACGTTGATCTGGCCGCCGTCGAAGTGGCTCACACGGGTCGCGGTGGGCGCGGCCGGTGCGGCCGGTGGGGCGGCCGGGGTCTCGGGGGCTGAGGGGTCGGACCAGTCCGAGGGGGTCTCCGCCTCGTTCTTGGCCTGGACCCGCACGGTGTAGGCGGTGCCGTTCTCCAGCCCGGTCCAGGTGATCGGGCTGCTGGTCTCGCACGCCTTCTGGATCGGGCCGGCGGTCGGGGCCGGGCTGATCTCCAGGTTGACGCACTCGATCGCGGACCGGTCGGTGTAGGTCTTGTTCTTCCACGACACGGTCAGCGTGCTGTCGCCGAACTTCAGCGTGGGTGGCGCGGGCTTGTCCGGCTTCTCGTCCGGGCGCGCCTCACGCGAGGCCGGTGAGGGCTCCGAGTCGTCCACCTCGTTGGTCGCGACCACGGTGAACGTGTAGGTCACGTTGTTCTGCAGACCGTCGAACGTGCAGGTGGTCGTGGCGCACTTGTGCTCTTGCCCCTTGTCCGTCCGCAGGGTGTAGCTGGTGATGTCGGCGCCGTTGTTGTTGGGCTGGTCCCAGGACAGCACCACGGTCCCGGAGCGCACCTCCTCGACACGCGGGGCACGAGGCGCGTCGGGCTTGCCCAGCACGGTCAGCTTCACGGTCCCGTCCACCTCGCGGTCGGGGTCCTTGGTCGCGTCCTGCACCCGGTAGCGCACCGTCATGACACCGGTGAAGTCGGGGTCCGGGGTGACTATGACGTTGGACTCGTCGAACGTCACCTGGCCCTGGCCGCTGTCGCGCTGCGCGTCGACCACCCGGAGCGGCGACCTCTCCGGGAAGGGGTTGGTGTCGTTGGCCAGCACGGGGATGGTGCTCGCCTCGCCCTGGTGCGCATCCGGGACGACGTCGGGCACGGTCTTGGCCATCGCGCGGGTGGACCTGACGACCTCGACGGTGAGCGTGGTCTCCACGGCGGGGTTCTTCCCGTCTGAGACCGTCATGGGAAGCGGCACGAAGGTGCCCTTGGGGATGGCTGGTTCGGCCTCGCCGGTGACCGTGGCCCCGGAGACCTGCGTCATGATGCCGTCCCCACCGGTGACCTCGATCGTCAGGGGATCCTTGTCGGGGTCCTTGATGTACCGGGACAGGTCCACCTCGGCCTGCTCCCCGGCAGCGACCTGCAGCACCGGGGTACCGGTGATCTTCGGCGGCAGGTTCTTGGAGGGGGTCACCTCGATCGGCAGGGTCAGGACCGAGGTCAGGGCCTCCGCGTCGTCGGCCCCGGTGCTGTCGGTCACCTCAAAGCTGACGGACGCCGCGCCTGCGTAGTCGTCCGCCGAGGTGTAGATGATCGTGCCGGCGTCGGGGACCTGCGCGCGGCCCTCCAACGCCTTGACCGTGTCCTCCGCCGTGATCTGCGGTTCCCGGCCCTCCCGGACCACCACGTACTTGGCGAGGTCGATCGTCAGGGGCTCGCCGCTGAACGCCTTGAGCGGGTCCAGGCCCGGCTTGATGTGCGGCCGGGACTCGTCACCCGGCGCCCGCACGAACGCCTTGGCCTCCTTGTTGTCCATGTCGGTCACGGTGTAGGTGATGACCCGCGCCTTCTCGGCGAGCTCCACCTTGATACCGCCCGACTCGGTGACCTCGACCCCCTCCAGGCCCTCGTCCACGCTGATCTGCAGGTCGGCGGCGACCCCGTCCGGGTCCACGTCGTTCTCCAGGACGCCCACCGTCACGCTCGTCGCGCCGCGGACATCGTCGGCGGTGACCACGTCGTCGTGCGCGATCGGGCGCAGCAGCGGCGCGTTCGCGTCGACGTTCACCGTGACCGCACCGGACGCGTCGGCCTTGTAGGTGTCCTGGATGCCGTAGTAGAAGGAGTACGCCTTCTCCTCGGTGGGCGCGGTGACGACCACGTTGTCCTCCACGGCCTTCGGGGTGATCTCCTCGGTGCCCTCGAAGCCCTTGGCGACCAGGCCGATCTGGTCCCCGTCCGGGTCCGTGTCGTTCTCCAGCGCGGGGATCGCGACCGTGCGACCCGGCCGCACCGTGGTCTCGTCGTCCACCGCCTGCGGGTCCTGGTTCGACGCCGGCTTCGCCGCGATCCCGACCCGCACCGTGCCCAGCCCGGGCGCGCCACGGGTATCGATCACCTGATAGGTGAAGCTGTCCAGCCCGGAGCTCCCCTCGGCGGCCTGGTAGTCGATGAAACCGTCCACGATGGTGGCGGTGCCCTGCGACGGGGCGCTGGCAATCGAGCTCAACGTCACGTAGTCACCGTCCGGGTCCGTACCGTCCAGCGGCAGCGGTATCCGCACGATGCCCTCGGCCAGCACCCGCGCCTCGACGTCGGGCAGCTGCGGGGCCCCGTTCTCCGGCTTGTCCAGCACGTGGATCGTGATCAGTGCGGAGTCCTTCTGCCCGTTGGCGTCCTCCACCTCATACACCGCCTTGACCGTATCGGCCTCGTCACCCGCGCGGAACCGGACCGTGTCCTCCGAGACGAACGCCTCGCCAGCCGAAGCCGGCGGCGCCTCCTGCAGCTCGTCGGTCACGTGCATCGCCGACCCGTCGGGGTGGGTGTCGTTCTTCAGCACCGGGATGGTGACCACGTCACCGACGCGCACGGTGGCCACGTCCGGACCCGCCTCTGGCGGGCGCAGCTGCTCCGAGGTCGGGATCGGCACCACCCGCACCTGACCGGTTACCGCGGTGCTGCCGTTCGCGACCCGGTAGGTCAGGGTCACCGGCCCTCCGAGCCGCTTGACCTCGGAGACCTTCAGGATCTGGTGGTTCAGCACCGACACGTTCACCGGCGAGTTGGACGGCACGTCCACGCTCTGTACCACGAGCACACCCCCGGCGGGGTCGGTGTCGTTGGCCAGGACGTCCACCAGGGCGGAACCGCCGGCGGGGAGCAGCACCTGGTCCGAGACCGCGACCGGTGGCGCTGTCTCCTCGACCGGTTCCCTGACGTCGACTCGCACCAGGCCGTTCACCGGCTCGCTGGGACCGTCCGTGATCCGGTAGACGACGTCGTACGAGCCGGGTTCGTCGCTCTGGAACTGGAGGGTCTTCGCCGTCGTGTTGGTCACGATCGTCGCCCCCGGTACCTCGGGCACGCCGACCAGGCTGAGCTCGTCCTCGTTGGCGTCGTAGTCGTTCGCCAGCGGCCGCACCGTGACCGGCTGGCCGGCGAGGACGCTGACATGGTCCTGTACCGCAACGGGTGGCACGTTGTTGGCGACGACGTCGATCAGCAGCCGGCCCTCGGCGGGCAGGTACAGGGAGTCGGAGACGGTGATGTCCACGATCTTGCGGCCGGTGGTCGTGCCGCCGTCGCGGAACTCGATGGTGCCGTCCGGGCGGAACCGCACCTCGTCCTGCGGGTCGGTGGTGGACGCGTTGGTCAGGTACAGGTCGTCCCCGTCCGGGTCCTTGAAGTAGGGCAGCACCTTGATGCTGGCCAGCCCATCCTGGCCGACCCGCAGCACCGGCTCAGCCGGCTGCTCGGGCTGGTTGTTCTCCTCGTCCGGGACCACGTGGACCCGCACCTTCGCGGTGGCGGTGCCGTTCTCCCGGCCGTCGTCGACCTCGTACTGGAACGTCACCGAACCTGTCGCGTCCGCCGGTACGTCGACCTGCAGCGCCGCACCGTCCAGCACCCGGTCCACGCTGAGGTCGCCCTCGGGGGCGGTCTTGACCGACGCCGTCATCACGTCGCCGTCCGGGTCCATGTCGTTGCCCAGCACGTTCAGCACGGTGGTGCGGCCCGCGCGCACACCGAACGTGTCCTCCTTCGGCACCGGAGGCCGGTTGACCTTGTTCCGGTCGGCAACAAGATGGTCGACCTGCTCCGGGGTGGCCTCCTCGGAGTCGTCCTTCTTTCCCTTGCCGTTCGCAGGCCGCGTCACTTTCCAGTCGTCCACGAGCTGGAACTTGTCCGGCGCCATCCACATCGAACCGTTGGCGACGTCGTTGAGCACGATCACGTCCCGGTTGACCCGGTATTCCAGCTTCATGGAGGCGTCCACGCCCTCCAGGACCTGGTTGAAGTCGTTGCCCTCCACCGCGCAGTTCCGGACGACCCGCCCCGACCCGGACCATGCGCCATAGCTGCACCCGTTGAGCTGCACCGGAGCCGACACGCTGCCGGACGACCCGCCGTCCACCGACCAGAGCGTGCTCTGCCCACCGCCCAGCGGCTGGGTGACCAGACCCTTGGTGGTGGCGATCAGCACGTTGTCCGCGTCGTCGGACGGCTGCTGCAGCATGCCCTGCGCGCCGTCCGCGACCTCGACCGACTTTCCGCCGGGCAGGATCAGGTTTCCCGTGGACTGGTCCAGCACCACCGGCTCGTCCCCGACGGCGGAGATCTGCACCTCTGCGGTCGGGCTCAGGGGCAGCGACGACTCCTCGACGCCCTGCGCCACACCCTGTGCTCCGGTCTTGACCGTGTACAGGGTGTGGTCCTGCGGCACGGCGAGGTAGACGGTGCCGTCGGTGCCGACCGTGAGCTTGCCGCCCTTGCCGGCCTTGATCGTCGGCTTGAGCTCCTTCTCGTCAAAGGCCGCCGAGTCGAACGGGATCACCCAGGCGAGACCCGTCTCCGGGTCGTACACCGCGGTGGTCGCACCACCGGCAGCAACCTTCGCCCCCGCCGGGAACTGCATCAGCCCGCCCAGGGACAGGTGCGCGGGATTCACAGCACTGGCCGAGTAATCACCCGTGTTGTCCAGCAGGACCCGCTGCGCATTCTGCTCGACATCGAAGCTTGCCGCGCCCGCCAGGAGCACGCCGTCCAGCGCCCGCGCCTCGTAGTTGAACCGGCCGAGCTGGCCCGACGCCGTCTGCGTCACCCACACACCGGAGTCGTTCAGCTCAACATCGGCGGTCGCCTCGCCGTCGTACAGCAGGGCAAACGTCACCAGCCCCGCAGCGAAGAGGGTCACCACGCCGGCAGACACGATCGACCGACGGTTCGCGAACAGGCGCGAGGCAAAGCTCATGCGTCATCCTCTTTCATCACTTCACCAAAGACTTGTCCGCCCGGACAGCCCCACAGGCGCGACTGATTCACCCTAACGAGGGCAGGGCGAACTGTCGCCGAAAATGCGATGGGCAGGACTACCCATGCCGCTGGTCAGCCTGGGTATCCGCCACCAGTAGGACAGCCCGCGATCAGTAGGACGCCGAACGCTGATCGATCCACGCCTTGGCCTCGACGGCCGTGTGCCCGGTCGCCTCGCGGTACAGCTTGATCGCCTCGGCACGTCGGTCCGACCAGACGCACCGGTCGATCTCGGCGAGGATGTCGGACGGGATCCCGTCGGCCGCCGCACCCGTGATGCCGAGGTGCTTGATCACCAGGTCCAGCTTCCGTTCGACCCGCTCGGCGGTCCGTGTCGCGGAACGCAGGTTGCCGGTCACGGTGATCATGAGCAGCACGAGGATGACGAAGATCGCTGCGGGGATGAGATCGAAGACGAAGGACATGCCGGAACCGTAGCGGGCGCTGGTCTGCGGGTGCCCGACTTGACCGCGATACTCCCTGGGGGTATATGGTGGCGCGTGTCGTTACCCCCTAGGGGTAAACCAGCCCAGGAGCGGAAGGATGCGCGATGACGTCGAACGAGGTCCCGGTGCCCGGCGTGGGTCGGGTCGTATGAACGCCCCCGCGCGGCTCGGCCTGTACGGCGCGGGGCTCGCGGCGCTGTTCGCCGCTGCGTTCGTCGTCGCCGGGGCAGTGGTGCCCGAGAGCTCGGTCGCCGCCTGGTCGGCAGTCGAGTCGGACGACGCCGACCACGCGGACGAGCCGGCCGGTTCCGACGGCATGGCGGGCATGGGTGAAGGGGACGAGGTGCACGGCGGCAGCGAGCCGACGCCGGTCCGCGGGCTCTCGCTGGAGCAGGACGGCCTGCTCCTGAGCCCGGTGCGTGCTCCGGACGAGGTCGACGAGGCAGGGACGCTCTCGTTCTCGATCACATCGCCCGACGGCGCTGCCGTGACCCGGTTCGAGACCGAGCACGACAAGGAGCTGCACCTGATCGTCGTGCGCTCCGACGGCGCGCTGTTCCGGCACGTCCACCCGACGATGTCCGCCGACGGCGTCTGGTCGCTGCCGTGGACCTGGGACGACGCCGGTAGCTACCGGGTGTTCGCCGACCTCGTCCCCGAGGCGACCGGCCAGAACGTGACGCTCAGCCGCACGGTCGACGTCGCCGGCGACGTCTCCTCGCAGCCCGCGACATCGGAGTCCACCGCCGCCACGATCGACGGCTACACCGCTACGCTCACCGGGGACCTGAGCGCGAGCGGCGACTCGATGCTGACCGTCACCGTCACGAAGGACGGCGAGCCGGTCACCGGGCTGGAGCCGTACCTCGGGGCCTACGGGCACCTCGTCGCGCTGCGCGAGGGTGACCTGGCCTACCTGCACGTGCACCCGGAGGGTGCCGAGCCGGAGCCTGGATCGACGTCGGGCCCGGACATCACCTTCATGACCGAGGCGCCAACGCCGGGGCGGTACCTGCTGTACCTCGACTTCAAGATCGACGGCGAAGTGCGCACCGCGCCCTTCGTCCTGGACACCACAAGGGGGGCCTGATGTCCGACACCACGTCCCGGACCGACGAGCCACAAGCCACTGTCGACCTCGAGATCGGCGGCATGACCTGCGCGTCGTGCGCCATGCGGATCGAGAAGAAGCTCAACCGCCTCGACGGGGTGACCGCTACCGTCAACTACGCCACCGAGAAGGCGACGGTCACGACGCCCGCCGGGTACGACGTGACCGCGCTGGTCGCAGAGGTGGAGAAGACCGGTTACACGGCGGTCCTACCTGCGCCCGAGGCCGCCGGGCAGGACTCCGACGCCGTCGACCCGCGGGACCTGGAGCTCGCGGCGCTGCGCGACCGGCTGATCACGTCGATAGTGCTCACCGTCCCGGTGATCGTGCTTGCGATGGTCCCCGCGTGGCAGTTCACCTTCTGGCAGTGGGTGTCCCTCACGCTCGCGGCCCCGGTGGTCCTGTGGGGCGCGTGGCCGTTCCACAAGGCGGCGTGGACCAACCTGCGGCACGGTGCGGCGACCATGGACACCCTGGTCTCGCTCGGTGTGCTGGCCGCGTTCGGCTGGTCCCTGTACGCACTGTTCCTCGGCACGGCGGGGGAGCCGGGGATGACGCACGGGTTCGAGCTGACCGTTGCGCCGTCCGACGGCGCGGGCAACATCTACCTCGAGGTCGCCGCGGGCGTCACGATGTTCGTGCTGGCCGGGCGCTACTTCGAGAAGCGGTCCAAGCGCCGGTCCGGCGCCGCGCTGCGGGCGCTCCTGGAGCTGGGCGCGAAGGACGTCGCGGTGCTGCGGCACGGCGTCGAGACCCGAGTCCCGGTGGGGAGCCTCGCGGTAGGCGACGAGTTCGTCGTGCGCCCGGGGGAGAAGATCGCCACCGACGGCGTGGTGGTCACCGGCTCCTCCGCGGTCGACGCGTCGATGCTGACGGGGGAGTCGGTCCCGGTGGAGGTCGGCGTCGGCGACACCGTGGCCGGAGCGACGGTGAACTCCGGCGGCCGGCTGGTCGTGCGCGCCACGGAGGTCGGCTCGGGCACCCAGCTCGCGCGGATCGCGCGGCTCGTCGAGGACGCCCAGTCGGGCAAGGCCGAGATCCAGCGCCTCGCTGACCGGGTCTCCGGGGTGTTCGTGCCGATCGTGATCGCGATCGCCGTCGGTACCCTCGGCGTCTGGCTCGGCGCGGGCTTCCCGGCGACCGCGGCGCTGACCGCCGCCGTTGCCGTGCTGATCATCGCCTGCCCCTGCGCGCTGGGGCTGGCCACACCGACCGCGCTGCTGGTCGGCACGGGGCGGGGCGCGCAGCTGGGCATCCTCATCAAGGGTCCCGAGGTGCTGGAGTCCACGCGCAAGGTCGACACCATCGTGCTGGACAAGACGGGCACCGTCACGACCGGCCGGATGACCCTCCTCGACGTCGTCGCGGACGGCAGCACCACCCGGGACGAGGTGCTCCGGCTCGCAGGCGCCCTGGAGGACGCCTCCGAGCACCCGATCGCGCAGGCGATCGCCAAGGCCGCCACGCAGCAGGTCGGGACGCTGCCCACCCCGGAGTCGTTCCAGAGCATCCTGGGCACGGGCGTGCAGGGGATCGTCGACGGGCACGCCGTCGTCGTCGGCCGGGAGTCCCTGCTCGCCGACTGGTCCCAGCACCTGTCGGCCGACCTGGCCGAGGCTAAGGTTCAGGCTGAGGTTGAGGGTAGGACGGTGGTCGCCGTCGGCTGGGACGGGCAGGCGCGCGGTCTGCTCGTCGTCGCCGACCAGGTCAAGCCCACCAGCGCGGACGCCGTCGCCCAGCTCGTCGCGCTCGGTCTGACGCCGGTGCTCCTGACCGGCGACAACCGGGCGGTGGCGGAGCAGGTGGCCGCCGAGGTGGGCATCGCCCGGGTCATCGCGGAGGTGCTGCCGCAGGACAAGGCCGACGTGATCGCCGCGCTGCAGGCGGAGGGCAAGGTCGTCGCCATGGTCGGCGACGGCGTGAACGACGCCCCAGCGCTCGCGCAGGCGGACCTCGGCCTCGCGATGGGTACGGGCACGGACGCCGCGATCGAGGCGGCGGACATCACCCTGGTCCGCGGGGACCTGAGGTCGGCCGCAGACGCCATCCGGCTGTCCCGCAAGACGCTCGGCACCATCCGCACCAACCTGTTCTGGGCCTTCGGCTACAACGTCGCGGCGATCCCGCTGGCGGCCCTCGGCCTGCTCAACCCCATGCTCGCCGGCGCGGCGATGGCGTTCTCCAGCGTCTTCGTCGTCGGCAACAGCCTCCGCCTGCGCTCGTTCGCGAGCCGGACGGCGGACGACGAGGCGCCCGCGCCGTCGGGACACGCCGCCCGGACGCTGCAGGACGCCTGACCCCTCTCACTGACGAATGGATCCACATGGGACACGACCACTCGCACGACGAGCACTCGCACGACGGCCACTCGCACGACGGCCACACCCACACGGCCGGGACAGGTGACCACGGCCTTGACCTGCTCGGCCCGCCGGCCGACGAGATCGCGGAGTGCCCGGTCATGCGCGGCAGCACGGTGGTGAAGGCTGACGCCGAGGCCAAGGGCCTGTTCCGCGACTACGAGGGCCAGCGGTACTGGCTCTGCTGCGCGGCCTGCGAGGCCCCGTTCGACGCCGACCCCGCCAGGTACGCGACCGCGGCCTGACCCGGCGCTCACGAGCACCCGGCGCACCCCTGAGGTGCGCCGGGTGCTCGTGTCAGTGGTACCTGTAAGCATCGGGGTATGGAACCTCTACGAGTACAACGTCTTCGTCCAGACGGGCTCGTCTCGAGCCCGGCCTTCAGCCACGTCGCCATCGTGCCGCCCGGTGCGACCACCATCTACGTCGGCGGTCAGAACGCCGTCGACGCGGGCGGCTCGCTCGTCGGTGAGGGCGACGTGGCCCTCCAGGCCGTGCGCACGCTGGAGAACGCCAAGGTCGCGCTCGCTGCGGCCGACGCCACCTTCGGCGACGTCGTGCAATGGACCGTCCTGTTCGTCGACGGCGTCGATCTCGCGGCGGCGTACGGGGCGATCGCGCCGATGCTGGCCTCCGACGAGCCGCCGCTGGTGCTCGGGGCGCGGGTCGCCGGGCTGGGCGTGCCCGGCGCGCTCATCGAGGTGAGCGCGATCGCCGCCGTGGTGCGCTGAGTCATAGTCCGGCGTCTCCGGGAGCGCTTGACCCCGATACCCCAGAGGGGTATATATGGAGCTACTGCTGCACCAGAGGTGTCACTGCTCAACTCAGGAGCGATCCCATGAACGAGCCACACAAGCACTCCACGGAACGGCCCGCCGCGGCCGCGCCGGCCGCGCTCCACGATCACGGACACGAGCGCAGTCACGGGCACGACGAGCACGCGGACCACACCGGTCATGGCGGCCACGCCGGCCACGGCGATCACGTAGCCCAGTTCCGCCGACTCTTCTGGATCATGCTCGTGCTCGCCGTCCCGGTCGTCGCCTTCTCCGGCATGTTCGCGATGATCCTGGGTTACGACCTGCCCGACACCGCCTGGGTGACCGCGATCCCGCCCGTGCTCGGCACGGTGATGTACGCCTGGGGCGGCTGGCCGTTCCTCACCGGGGCGGTCAGCGAGCTCCGGTCTCGCAAGCCCGGGATGATGCTGCTCATCGGGCTCGCGATCACCGTCGCGTTTGTCGCCTCCCTGGGTGCGAGCCTCGGCCTGCTTGATCACCAGCTCGACTTCTGGTGGGAGCTCGCACTCCTGATCGTGATCATGCTGCTGGGCCACTGGATCGAGATGCGCTCGCTCGCGCAGACGACGTCGGCCCTCGACTCCCTGGCCGCGCTGCTCCCGGACGAGGCCGAACGGGTCGACGGCGACCAGATCGTCAAGGTCTCGCCGGCCGACCTCGTTGTCGGCGACGTCGTCGTCGTACGGCCGGGCGGGAGCATCCCTGCCGACGGCCGCGTCGTCGACGGGCGGGCCGAGATGGACGAGTCCATGGTGACGGGGGAGTCGCGCACCGTCCCGCGCGGCCCCGGCGAGGCGGTGACCGCCGGCACCGTCGCCACCGACTCGGGGCTGCGGATCGAGGTCACGGCCACCGGCGACGACACGGCGCTCGCAGGCATCCAGCGCCTGGTCACCGAGGCGCAGAACTCGTCGTCCCGCGCCCAGCGCCTGGCCGACGTCGCCGCGGGCTGGCTGTTCTGGTTCGCCCTGGGCGCCGCGGCGATCACGGCGGTGGTCTGGTCCCTGGTCGGGCTGCCGGACGACGCAGTGATCCGCACCGTCACGGTGCTCGTGATCGCCTGCCCCCACGCGCTCGGGCTCGCCATCCCGCTCGTCGTCTCGATCGCCACCGAGCGCGCTGCCCGCGGCGGCGTCCTGATCAAGGACCGGCTGGCGCTGGAGAGCATGCGCACCGTGGACACCGTGCTGTTCGACAAGACCGGCACCCTCACCAAGGGCGAGCCCACCGTCGGCGCGGTGCAGCCGGCCGGCGACCTGGACAGCGACACGCTGCTGGCGCTCGCGGCGGCCGCGGAGTCGGACAGCGAGCACCCCCTGGCCAAGGCCATCGTGCGCGCCGCCCAGGAGCGCGGCCTCGCTGTGCCAGGGGCCTCGGGCTTCACGTCCTCGCCCGCCGTGGGTGTGACCGCGACGGTCGACGGCCACGAGATCCGGGTCGGCGGGCCGCGCCTCCTTCAGGAGCACGGCCAGGAGGAGCTGCCGGCGTCGGACGCCTGGCGGAGCGAGGGCGCGATCATCCTGCACGTCCTGCGTGACGGGGTGGTGATCGGCGGGATCAAGCTCGAGGACGAGGTGCGGGCGGAGTCCGCCGCCGCCGTCCAGGCCCTGCATGACCTGGGCGTCCAGGTGGTCATGATCACCGGCGACGCCGAGGCCGTCGCGCGGTCCGTGGCCGACGAGCTCGGCGTGGACCGCTACTTCGCGGGCGTGCGGCCGGGAGACAAGTCCGCGAAGGTCCAGCAGCTCCAGGCGGAGGGCCGTAAGGTCGCGATGGTCGGCGACGGCGTCAACGACGCCCCCGCGCTGGCCCAGGCCGACGTCGGTATAGCGATCGGCGCCGGGACCGACGTCGCCATCGCGTCCGCGGGCGTGATCCTCGCCAGCGACGACCCCCGGTCCGTCCTGTCGGTGATCGAGCTGTCGCGAGCCAGCTACCGCAAGATGCAGCAGAACCTGTGGTGGGCGGCCGGGTACAACCTGATCTCGGTGCCGCTCGCGGCAGGTGTCCTGGCGCCGATCGGCTTTGTGATGCCGATGTCGGTGGGCGCGGTGCTGATGTCTCTCTCGACGATCGTCGTCGCCCTGAACGCCCAGCTCCTGCGCCGTCTGGACCTTCGCCCGGGCCGCTGACCCCCTTCGCTGCTATTCACAGCAATGGGATGGCGGCAAAGGGGGCAATGCCGTTGACCGATTCACACGATTTCTCCTAGCCTGGCCACGGCGCATCGGGCGCCGTGGCCAGTTCCGGAGTCAAGGGAGACCTCGTGAAACTCGTAACGGCGCGCCGCCTGGCGGTTCGTGCAATGACAGCGATGTCAGCACTCGTGCTCGTCGCGAGCGGGCTGATGGTCACCGGGAGCTCAGCGAGCGCCACCCCGCCGGGTTCCTCGGGCCCGGACGCGGCTCCGGCCGGCACCGCCGGGCGGTGGCGGGTGGAGGGCCCGCGCCGCGCCGACCTGGACGGTCTGCTGCGCCTGGACGCTGCGGGGCAGGTCTCGCTCGACGTCGTCGCCGACGGCGCGCGGGTGCTCTCGGCGACGCGCCTCGGGCTGCGCGGCAGCGACGGCGACCTCACGACCGGGCTGCGGTTCGTGGACCGGCAGGACCGCACGGTCGCGGACTCGTACACGATGACGACGGGCAAGCGCGAGCGCCGGTCCTACACCCACCAGGAGTCGGTGTTCACGTTCGCGAACCCCGGTGGCGCGCGGATCCGGATAGCGGTGCGGGTGTCGGACGACGGCGTCGCCTACCGCTACCTGCTCGACGGCCCCGGCGTGCACCGGGTCGACGACGAGTCGGGCGCGTGGAAGCCGGCGGCGGACGGGCCGGCGTGGATGCAGCGGTCGTACGCCGTGAACTACGAGGCCGAGTGGAGCACCACCACGGCCGCGGCCGGGAACGGTGCCGCGAGCGTCGGCTTCCCGGTGCTGTTCCAGCAGGGCAGCCGGTACACGCTGCTCACCGAGGCCGACCTGCACGGCGACTACGCCGGCTCGCACCTGACGCACACGCCCGGCTCGCTGCGCTACGCCGTCGACCTGTTCGAGGGCCGGCCCGTGTCCTGGACCGGCGCCATGTCGACGCCGTGGCGGGTGGCGGTCGTCGGTGACCTCGCCGCCGTCGTCGGCTCCACCCTGGTGGACGATCTCGCCACCCCCAGCGCACTCGACCCGGGCGCGGACTGGATCAAGCCCGGCCGGTCGAGCTGGAGCTGGCTGACCGACGGGAACAGCCCGCGGAACGAGGCTCGCCAGCGCGACTTCATCGACCTGTCCGCGCGTAACGGCTGGGAGTACGTGCTCTTGGACGAGGGCTGGGACGCGAGCTGGGTGCCCCGCACCGTCCGGTACGCCCACACCCGCGGCGTCGACGTCATCGCCTGGTTCCACAGCCGTGACCTGCGCACGCAGGCGCAGCGAGACGAGTGGCTGCCGCGCCTGAAGTCGTGGGGCGTGAGTGGGATCAAGGTCGACTTCATGGACTCCGACTCGCAGGAGATCCACCAGTGGTACGACGACGTCGCCCGCGACACCGCCCGGTACGAGCTGATGGTCAACTTCCACGGGTCGGCCCTGCCCACGGGCCTGCAGCGCACGTGGCCGCACATCATGAGCTACGAGGCGGTGCGCGGCATGGAGAACGGGATCAGCCCGGAGCGCAGCCTGATCGTGCCGTTCACGCGGGGCGTCGTGGGGTCGATGGACTTCACGCCGGTGGTGTTCTCCCGCGACAACGACAGGACGTCCAAGGCGCAGCAGGTGGCGATGAGCGTGCTGTACGAGTCGGGCTGGCAGCACATCTCGGACAGGCCCGAGGGGTACGACGCCGAGCCGAACGCCATGCCGTTCCTGCAGAACCTACCCACTACCTGGGACGAGGTGCGGCTCCTGAGCGGAACGCCCGGGCGGGACGCGGTGCTGGCCCGGCGCTCGGGCGACCGGTGGTTCGTGGGCGGCATGCGTGCGGGCTCCGGCGCCCCGCTGCGGCTCCCGCTCACAGGCCTCGCGAGCGGCTCCCAGGTGCTCGTCGACCTGCTGACCGACGACGGCGCGAACGGGTCGGCCACCGTGCACCGCACCGTCCGGGCCACCACCGGCGACACGCTGGAGGTCCCGACGGCGAACAACGGCGGTTTTGTCGCCGTGGTGTGCGCGGCCACCGGGAACCGCACCTCCTGCCTCGAACCGGTCGAGGCCCGGCCGGACGTCACGCTCACCGTCCACCCGGCCCAGGCCGACGTGGTACCCGGCAGCACGTTCGAGCTGCGCAGCACGTTCTCCGTGGCCGACCGCGAGGTCACCCGCGTCGAGTTGACGCCCGACCTGCCCGCGGGCTGGTCGGCCGACCGGGGCACCCAGACCGTGGCGCGGCTGGCTGCCGGGCAGAGTGCCCAGGTCACGTGGCAGGTCCGGGTCCCCGCCGACGGCGTCACCGGCACGTTCGAGGTGCCGGTCGACGTCGGCTACGGGGACGGCGGCGACCGCTACACCGCCGCGAGCCAGGCGACGCTCTGGGTCACCCCGCCCGCCCTGACCGGGCCGCGCCACATCTCCGACCTCGACTGGATCGAGCAGTCGAACGGTTACGGCCCGATCGAGCGCGACCGGTCCAACGGGCAGGCCGCCGGGGGCGACGGGCGCCCGCTCAAGATCGCCGGCGTCACCTACGCCAAGGGTGTCGGCATGCACGCCACCGGCTCCCTGACCGCGTGGCTCGGCGGCACCTGCACCAGGTTCCGGGCGGTGGTCGGCATCGACGACGAGGTGCTGGAGACACCGGGGGAGTCCGGCACGGGCTCGGTCCGGTTCCAGGTCTACGGCGACGGCGTCCTGCTGACCGAGACGCCGGTCCTGACCAACAGCGACGGCGGTGTGCCGCTCGACGTCGACGTCACCGGTGTGCGCCGCCTGCGCCTGGTCGCCGACGAGGCGACCAACGGCAAGAACTTCGACCACGCCGACTGGGCCGACGCCCGCGTCGAGTGCGGGAGCTCCTGAGGCGCGAGGTCTGGATCGAGGCCTGGCCCGAGGGTTCAGGAAGTGTTCAGCCACGCGCCGCGTGCCCTTCGCCGCGGCGCGTGGCTGCGGCGCGAGAGTCGCCCCCATGAACCTACGTATCCGCACCCGCGCCGGGGCCGTCGTCTCGGCGGCCGCACTGGTGCTGTCCAGCGCCGTCGTCTCCGTGGCGGCGACCCAGTTCGGGGCCGCGGCGAGCGCTGGGGCAAGCGCCGAGCAGGCCAGCACGGCGCAGGCCGGCACGTCCGCCCAGGCCCTCGCGCACACCCGCCCCGGCCACAGCGGTGGCACGGCCGCCGACCGCGCCTACCGTGACCTCCTCGATCACGGCCCGGACGCCAAGATCCTGACGGCCGCACACCGTGCCCAGTGGCGCTCGGCCCCCGAGAACAGCGTCCCGGCGATCCTCGATGCGTTCGAGGACGGCGCCGAGATCGTCGAGCTGGACATCCAGCTCACTGCCGACGGCGTCCCGGTCCTGATGCACGACACGACCGTGGACCGCACGACCGACGGCACCGGCCGCGTCGACAGCCTCACGCTGGCGCAGGTCGAGGACCTGCACCTGCGCGAGGGTCTGGGCGGCGCCCAGGCGGCGCTCACCGACGAGCCGGTCCCGACGCTGGCGGAGGCGATGCGGCTGGTGAAGAACCGCGGCCTGGTCAACCTCGACAAGGGCTGGCCGTTCCGCGAGGAGATCTGGGACGTGCTGGTGGAGACGGGCACCGTCCGCAACGGCCTGTACAAGTCGGACGCGCCGGTGGCCCAGGTCCAGGAGTTCCGCGCCACGCACCGCGGCGCCGTCTACATGCACATGGTCACGGACGCGAACCTGGCGGCCTTCGACGAGTTCGGCGCCGACCAGCCCGTCGCCTACGAGGTCAACTTCGACAGCACCGCGGACGCCGTCGCGCGCCGGCCGTTCCTCGACCGGATCGCTGCTGTGAGCCGGGTCTGGAGCAACACCATGTGGAACGGCCTGTCGGCGACCATGACCGACGAGGCGTCGCTGATCGACCCGCTGCGCGGCTGGGAGACGCTGGTCAAGAGCTACCACACCACCATCTTCCAGACCGACGACGTCGAGAAGCTCGAACGCTGGCTGCGCACCGGGACGGGCGACCCGCTGCCGAGTGGCAGCGTGCGCGTCCAGGCGGAGGACTTCCTCGCCACAGAGGGCGTCGGGTATCACGACCTGGAACCCGCCAACCGCAGCAACCTGCAGATGCGCCCCGGTGAGGGCGTCGACATCCAGGACCTGGACGGGGCGGTCAGCCTCGGCTGGCTGCGCGGCGGCGAGTGGCTCACCTACGACGTGGTGGTCCCGCGCACCGGTACCTACGAGGTCGCGCTGCGCGCCTCGTCGCCCTACTCGCCCGCCGGGGCGTACACGGTGTCGTTCGACGACGGCGCCCCAAGCGCCCGCGTCGACATCCGGAACACGACGAGCCACGCGAAGCAGGAGCTCCAGCCGAGCGGCGTCACCCAGCGACTGACCAAGGGGACGCACACGCTGCGGATCAGCCTGCCCGAGGATGCCTACCAGAACTGGAACCTCGACTACCTCCAGCTGGACCCGGTGCGGCGCTGACCGGACGACCGCCGTGTCAGACGCTCAGGTGCCTGGGTGACCTGGCCGTCTGACACGGCGGACGTGCGCGCCGAGCGTTCGATGCCCGGCAACCGGCCGGGATTGCATAGGGTTGCGGT
This sequence comes from Promicromonospora sp. Populi, assembly GCF_041081105.1. Classification (NCBI taxonomy): domain Bacteria; kingdom Bacillati; phylum Actinomycetota; class Actinomycetes; order Micrococcales; family Promicromonosporaceae; genus Promicromonospora; species Promicromonospora sp. Populi. The sequence continues at coordinate 814,771 of NZ_CP163528.1, forward strand.
ATGACGACACATCGATCCGAGCGGGGTGCGCCGTGGGTGGCCTGATAGGACTGCTGGACGACATCGCCGCGCTCGCGAAGCTGGCGGCGGCGTCGATCGACGACGTCGGTGCCGCCGCCGGCCGTGCGACCGCCAAGGCGGCGGGCGTCGTCGTGGACGACACCGCCGTCACGCCGCAGTACCTGCGCAGCGTCGCGGCGCAGCGCGAGCTGCCGATCGTGAAGAAGATCGCCATCGGGTCGATCCGCAACAAGCTGGTCTTCATCCTCCCGGCCGCGCTGCTGCTCAGCCAGTTCCTGCCGTGGCTCCTGCCGATCATCCTCATGATCGGCGGCACGTACCTCGCCTACGAGGGCGCCGAGAAGATCTGGCACCGGGTCTCCGGCCACCACGACCCCGAGCTGCCGGCCACGGAGGTCAGCCCCGAGGCCGAGAAGAAGATGATCGCGGGCGCCGTCCGCACCGACCTCATCCTGTCGGCCGAGATCATGGTCATCGCGCTCGCCGAGGTGGCGACCGAGCCCTTCTGGTCCCGGCTCGCGATCCTCGTGGTGGTGGCGTTCGTCATCACGATCATCGTCTACGGCATCGTCGCGGCCATCGTGAAGATGGACGACGTCGGCCTGCGCCTGGCCGAGCGCGAGTCCGGGTTCTCCAAGGCGCTGGGCCGGGGGCTCGTCAAGGCGATGCCGCGCGTGCTCGCCGTGATCTCCGTGGTCGGCACCGTGGCCATGCTGTGGGTGGGCGGGCACATCCTGCTCGTCAACCTCGGCGCGGACGGCACCGGCTGGATCCCCGCGCCCTACGAGTGGGTGCACCACCTCGAGCTCGCCATCCACGATGCCACCGGCGTGTTCGGCGGCACCCTCGGCTGGCTCTTCAACACCCTGTGCTCCGCGATCATCGGCCTCGTGGTCGGCGCCGCCGTGGTCGGCGTGATGCACCTGCTGCCGTCCCGCAAGGAGAAGGACAAGGAGACGGAAGAGGCTCCGGTCACGCACTGAGGTCACGGACTGCTGGGCGTGCGCACCCCGCCGAAGGTCGTCCGCCGGCGCTGCTCGAAGCCGAGGCCCTCGTAGAGCCGGATCGCGCTCGTGTTGGTCGCCGAGGCGTGCAGCAGGGCGCGCGCGCCCCGCTGGTGGACGTGGTGGACGACGTCGAGCACGAGGCGTGAGGCCAGGCCCTGGCCGCGGTACCGCTCGTCGGTGGCGACGGCGCTGATCTCGGTCCAGCCGGCGGGCTGCAGGCGCTCGCCGGCCATGGCCGCGAGGCGCCCGTCGCGCCGGATCCCGACATACCGGCCCAGCTGATAGGTCCGGGCAGGAACGGGCCGGGCCGGGCGCGGTCCACGAGGTCCAGCATCTCGGGGACGTCGGCGGCGCCGAGGAGCACCGCCTCGTCGTCGGGCCGCCCCTGCAGGCGCTCGGTCTCGACGAGCTGCACACCCTCCAGCTCCCACGTCCGCACCCAGCCGGGCGGCAGCGGGACCGACTCGGGCGGGGCGGGGAACTCGGCCCCATGCCCGACCAGGTCGACAATCGCGGCCCAGACGCCGGGGTCGTCCCAGGTCCGGACGGCGGCGAACGGCGAGACGTCGGCGGGGTACCGGCGCACCCGGTCGCCGCCCTCCGCGAGATGCGCGTGCGCCCCGGTGAGGGAGGACCACGCGGGATCGTCCAGCATGGAGTAGTCGGGGAGGGTGTCGTCGGGTGCGGTCTCCACGGGCGGGCCGACGGCGGCCGCCGCGTCGACCTGGTCCGACCTGCTGGCGTCGATGATGCTCATGCGGACTCTCCCGGCGTGCTGTTCACGCTCATCACCAACGGCCGGCCGGCCGTGCGCATTCCGGCCCGGCCGCCGCCGGGGCAACCATGCGCGGCATCGAGACCGCCGCGAGGGAAGCTGGCCTCACCTACCCCCGCGGTGACGAGGGCCGACGTCGAGCCCACTGGCGCGCGAGCATCCCTGACAACGGCCCGGCCGGGTTCGAGCTACCGCTCGCACGCTGACGTCTCGGCATGCTGGAACGCCGGGGCTTGCCTTCGAGTGCGCTCGAAGACCTAGCGTCGCCGGCATGGCAACCAGTAGCCCAGCACAGACCTGGATCATTACCGGAGCGTCCCGCGGACTCGGCCGCGCGCTGGCGCACGCCGCGCTCGCGGCCGGAGACCACGTGGTGGCCGCCGTCCGCCGTCCCGAGAGCATCGCGACAGTGGCCGCCGCCTACCCCGACGACTGCCTGGTCGTGGCGCACGACGTGCGCGACGTCGACGCGGCCGCTGGCCTCGTCCAGGCGGCCCTCGACCGGTTCGGCCGGCTCGACGTGCTGGTCAACAACGCCGGCCGTGGGCTCGTCGGCGCGGTGGAGGAGACCAGCGATGCGCAGCTGCGCGAGGTGATGGACCTGCACCTGTTCGGCCCGGCAGCCCTCGTCCGCGCTGCGCTGCCCGCCATGCGCGCCCAGGGCAGCGGGACCATCGTGCAGATGAGCAGCCAGGGCGGGCGGATCTCCTACCCGGGTGTGTCCGCCTACTCGGCGTCGAAGTTCGCGCTCGAAGGCTGGTCCGAGGCGCTCGCCGGTGAGGTGGAGCCGTGGGGGATCCGCGTCTTGCTGGTCGAGCCGAGCCGGTTCCGGACCGAGTTCAACGCGACCGGCGTCCTCGAGTTCGCCGAGCCGTCCGAGGCCTACGGCGATCGGCTCGCCGCCGTCCGCGCCGACCTGGCCGGGGCCCACGGGCGCCAGGAGGGCGACCCGGCGCGTGCCGCCAAGATCATCGTGTCCCTCGCGCACGGACCCGAGGTGCCGCTGCGCCTGCCGCTCGGCCGGGAGGCGGTCGAGCGGATCTCGGCCATGCACCGGCGCGGCCTGGCCGACGTCGAGCAGTGGGCCGAGACCGCGCGCAGCGCCGACTTCGAGGGCGTCCCGGCGTCGGCCCGGCCGATCTAGTCTGATGACCATGGCGACGGACGATCTGATGTCCCGGGCGCTCGCCGCGCTCGGGGACGACGACTCGCGGACGATCGAGGTGATCCACGCCCTCGCGGACCAGACCGGCACGCCCGAGCCCATGACGATCGCCGAGGCCGCCGAGCACCTCGACGTCTCGCCCCACACGCTGCGCTACTACGAGCGGGCCGGCCTGGTCACGGTGTCCCGCGACCAGGCCGGCCATCGTTTGTACGACGCCGACGCGGTGCGCCGCCTCGTGTTCCTCACCCGGATGCGCCTGTCCGGCATGCCGATGCGCGACCTGCAGCACTACGTCGCGCTGGTCGACGCCGGGAAGCACACCGAGCCCGAACGCCTCGACATCCTGCTGGAGCACCGCGACACCGTCCGCCGCCGCATCCGAGAGCTGACGCTGTCGCTAGCGGCCACCGAGTACAAGATCGCCACCTACGGCGGAGCGACCGGCCCTGATTCGTCAATGTGATGCGTCATCGTTCATGTGCGCGGGAGCCGGGGCGCCGAGTTCGGTCCCTTGCACCAGCCCATCTGTGACTTCGGTCGGTTGCTCTGAGATCGGTCAATCAAACGACCGATCTCAGAGCAACCGACCGAAGTCACGAAGCAGGGCGTGCAACCGACCGAAGTCATCAAGCAGGGGCCGCCTACGCAGGATCGGTCGGGGCGAGCGTGACGTCGTCGTACTTGCCCGCGATCACGTCCGCCACGCGGACGGACTGCTCCAGGGCGGACGAGAGGTAGACGGCGCGCGCGGTGGCGAGCGCGCGCAGCCCGTCGTCGATCGTCACGGACGGCGCCCGCCGGGTGCGGATCGCCTCGACGACGTCCGCCCACTGCGGCGCGTGCGAGCTGCCGTACTGGCTGGTGTGCGAGCCGGCCGGGTCCAGGACGCCGCGCGGGCTCTCGGCCGAGCCGGCTTGAGGCACCTCCAGGTGCGCCTGGTTCGCGGTCCACGCGCCGCCCTCGGCGTCGCGGGCGTGGAAGAAGGTGAGCTCGTCGCCCTCGATGATCGCCGAGCCCTCGGTGCCGTGTACCTGGAGCCGGGCGCCCAGGTCGGGGTAGACGGTGGTCGAGGCGTGCAGCGTGGCGAGCGCGCCGGAGGCGAACCGGAGGACCGCGACGGCGACGTCCTCCACCTCGATCCGGTCGTGGCCGAGCCGGGCGGTGTGCGCGACGACGTCGACCGGCTCGCCGAGGAACCACAGGAGCAGGTCGAGAGTGTGCACCCCCTGGTTGATCAGCGCGCCGCCGCCGTCCATGGCCCAGGTGCCGCGCCACTCGCCGGAGTCGTAGTAGGCCTGCGTGCGGTACCAGTCCACGCTCGCGACGGCCGACGTCACGCGGCCGAACCGGCCCGCAGCAAGCGCGCGGTGGATCGCGAGCGACGACTGGTCGTGCCGGTGCTGGCTGATGACGGCGACGACCTGTTCGGGGCGCGCCGCCGCGGCGTCGCGCAGGCGCCGGGCCGCTGGTATCGCGACGTCCAGGGGCTTCTCGACGACGACGTGCGCGCCGGCCTCCAGCGCCTGGAGCGCGAGCGCGGCGTGGTCGCCGCTCGGCGTGCACACGGTGACCACGTCGATGCCGCCCGCGTCGAGCGCGGCGCCCAGGTCGGGGTAGGCCACCGGGGCGGCCCGCCCGGCCCCGGTCAGGATCGCGGCGACCTCCGCCGCGCGCTCCTGGTAGGGGTCGACGACGGCGACGACGTCCAGGTGGGGGTTCGCGGCAGCGACGTCGGCGTGCAGGCGGCCGATGACGCCGCAGCCGACGATCGCGACACGCAGCGGGGCCGTGGACGGCGACGGAGTGGGCGGGGGAGTGGAAGGGGTGCTCATCGGAGCTGGACTCCTGCTCGGTCGGTGATGCGGGCGAAGGCGCGGGCGGCGACGCCGAACGCGGCCGGGCCGGAGAACCCGCCCAGCCGTCCGGCCTCGGTGAGGTGCGGTTCGAGCGAGGCGAAACCGCTGTAGCCGGCGGCGGCGAGGGCGGTCACGGTCGCCTCGACCTCGCCGTCGCCGTCACCTGCGGGGCAGGTCCGGCCGGTGGCCAGGTCGGCGTCCTTGACCTGGAGGTACTCGACGTACGGCGCGAGGTCGGCCCAGGCTGCCGTGTGCGGGCGCACCCCGACCTGGACGAAGTTCGCGGCGTCCCAGGCCAGGCGGAGAGAAGGGCTCGCCACGTTCCGCGCCAGGTCGAGCACGCGCTCGGGAGTGTCCCCATAGATCTCCTTCTCGTTCTCGTGCAGCAGCACGAGGTCCTCGCTCCGCGCGACGTCGGCCAGCGCGGCGAGCGCGCTCAGGACATCGTCCCGGATGGCCTCGGCGGGCACGCCCTCGGGGCGGTAGAACGAGAAGATCCGCACGTAGCGGGTGCCGAGCGTGTGCGCGGTCTCGGCAACCCGGCGCAGGCGGTCGACCTCGTCGGCTGCCGCGGAGATGTCGACCTTGCCCAGGGGAGAGGCGACGGCGCTGACGCGGTGGTCGGCGGCGTCGAGGATCGAGCGCAGCTCCTTGGCCTGGCCGGGCGTGAAGTCGGCGACGTTGGTGCCCCAGGCGCTGCGGACCTCGAGGTGGCGGGCACCGAGCGCCTGGAGGACTGCCACCTGCACGCGGGGGTCCGGGTCGATCTCGTCGCCGAATCCGGACAGGTGCCATCGGGGAGCGTCGTCGGTCATGGTGGCTACCGTACGGGCGGCGGGGCGAGCGAGGCAATCGGTTGCCAGCGCGGTGTTTCGCCGGAGAGATGGCCTGCCTTACGAGGCACTCCCGAGGTTCCTTGACTATTTAACACTCATGGTCTTAAAGTCCGACGGAACGCCCCGCCCCCAGCGTGCGCGTCTCGAATCCACACCCTCACAGGAGTTTCAATGAAGAAACTGACACTGCGGCATCTGCTCGCAGCTGGAACGGTCGGAGCACTGACCACGTTGACGGCGTGCTCCGGCCTCACCCCGAGCTCGGACGGCGGGGCAGCCGCCGAGCTGGACCCGGACGCGGAGGTCTCGATCACGGTCGGCGACTACCCGACCGCGGACAAGCCCGAGGAGCGCGCGGCGTTCGACGCGCAGCTCGACGCGTTCCGGGAGGCGAACCCGAACATCACCATCGAGCCCAGCACCGAGGTCTGGGACGCCCAGACGTTCCAGGCCAAGCTCGCCGGCGGCACGCTGCCGACGGTCATGGGCGTCTCGCTGACGTACAGCCACGAGCTGATCGCGGACGGGCAGCTGCCCGACATGACCCCGTACCTCGAAGAGCTCGGCCTGATCGACGACCTCAACCCGCTGGCGCTGGCGAACGTGCAGGACGAGGAGGGCCGGATCTACACGATCCCGACCGGGCTGTTCTCGGTGGGCCTCGCGTACAACCGGGACATCTTCGAGCAGGCGGGCCTCGACCCGGACAGCCCCCCGACGACATGGGAAGAGGTGCGTGAGGCCGCGCGGACCATCTCCGAGGAGGTGCCCGACGTCGCCGGCTACGCCCAGATGACCACGAACAACACGGGCGGCTGGATGCTCACGACGATGACTTACAGCATGGGCGGCCGGATCCAGGACGATGCCGGCACCGAGGCCGTGATGGGTGACGAGACCACCCAGGCCCTCCAGCTGCTGCACGACATGCGCTGGGAGGACGACTCCATGGGCGACCAGTTCCTCTACGACCAGGACGCGGCCCGCCAGGCGTTCGCGGCCGACGACATCGGCATCCTGCTGCAGGCCCCCGACATCTACAAGCCCATCGTGCAGGACTACGAGTTCGACCCGGCGGATCTCGGCGTCACCGAGCTGCCGCAGGCCAACGGCGTCAACGGCACCCTCACGGGCGGCACGCTCAAGCTGTTCGACGTCCAGGCGACGCCCAACCAGCTCCTCGCGGCAGCCAAGTGGATCCAGTTCTACGAGTTCGACAAGTACTACGACGAGGACATCGCGATCGACCGTGCGGAGGCCGACGCCGCCGCCGGGAACCCGGTCGGCATCCCCGGCCTCCCGCCGGTCTCCCCTGAGGTCGACGAGCAGTACATCGGCTGGATCGACCCCCTGATCGACGTGCCGCGCGACCAGTTCCAGGGCTACATCGACTCGGAGCTGGAGCTGATCGGCGAGCCGCCGACGTCGACCCAGGAGACCTACGCCGCCCTCGACCCGGTGGTGCAGAAGATCCTCACCGACGAGAACGCCGACATCGAGCAGGAGATCGCCGATGCCAACGACGTCATCGACGGCATCATCGCGCAGGCCGCGCGGTAGTGCGTGACGCTCGGCCGGGCGCGGCAGGCACGCCGCGCCCGGCCGAGCACTGCCCGCGATGCGGGCAGGCCGGGCGCTAGAACCCTCCCAGAAAGGAGGCACCTGTTCATGTCGACTCTTCAGGCCTCACGCACCTCACGCACCGTGGTCGCGCAGCGCAGCCGCCCGCGGTTCAGCGTGAGCAAGTGGTACCGCAGCGGCGGGCTGCAAGCAGTGCTCTTCGCGATCCCGATCGTGGTGATCTTCCTCTACTTCAGCTGGGGTCCCATCCTGCAGGGACTGGTCATCAGCTTGCAGAAGACCAACCTGGTCGCGCCCGCCGAGTGGGTGGGCCTGGGCAACTTCGAGTACGTGCTGAACGACCCGGGGCTCGTGCAGGCCGCGCTGAACACCGTCTACTTCGCGGCGCTCGCGCTCGTGATCGGGTTCCCGATCCCGATCTTCCTGGCCGTCTTCATCAACGAGCTGCGGCGGTACGACGGGCTGTACAACGCGCTCGCCTACCTCCCCGCCATCGTCCCCCCGGTCGCGGCGATCCTGCTGTGGAAGTTCTTCTACGACCCGTCGAGCTCCGGCATGTTCAACACGGCGCTCGGCTGGATCGGGCTCGGCCCCTATCCGTGGCTCAATGCCGAGGCGATGGCGATGCCCTCGATCGTGCTGTACGCGACATGGGCGGGCGCCGGGTCGACGGCAATCATCTACATCGCCGCACTGAGCACGGTCAAGACCGAGCTCTACGAGGCAGCCGAGATCGACGGCGCCGGCATCTGGCGCCGCGTCTGGCACATCACCATCCCGCAGCTGCGCGGGGTGATCCTGGTCATGATGCTGCTGCAGCTGATCGGGACGTTCCAGATCTTCACCGAGCCGTTCCTGTTCACCGGCGGCGGGCCCAGCAACGCGACCCAGACCATCCTGCTCAAGATCTACAACTACGCGTTCGTCAACGGCGACTTCGGGGCCGCGAGCGCGCTCAGCGTGCTGCTGGCCGGATTCCTCGGCCTGCTCTCCGTGGTCTACTACTTCGCCACCAAGAGATGGAGCCCCTCATGAGTGTCGTCGACGACACGGCTCTGACGACGGCGGGCGGGGTGCCGCCGGCTCCCGGGGCCGCGCCGGCTCTGGCCCGACGAGGGCGCAGACGCCGGGCGGCGCAGGAGCCCAAGGAACGCGGCGTGATCTCGTCGGCTGACCGCAAGCGACGCAGTGTGCAGGTCTGGTTGTGGATCATCCAGTCCCTGATGCTCGTCGGGCTGGTGATCGCCGGGCTCGGGCCGCTCGTCTGGTCCGCGAAGGCATCGGTCTCCAGCAGCCAGGCGATCGTGTCCGACCCGATGAGCATCTGGTTCACGCCCAACCAGTGGGGCAACCTTCCCCTGGCGTGGAACGGCGCCCAGATCGGTCAGTCGCTCGGCAACACCGTGATCCTGGCCGTGGGCTCGACGATCGCCACGCTGTTTGTCAGCGTGACCGGCGCCTACCTGCTGAGCGTGCTGCGGCCCAAGTGGGGGCCGGTGCTGTCCGGCGCCGTCCTGGCCACGCTGTTCCTCCCCGGGGTCATCTCGCTCGTGCCGCTCTACCTCACGATCCTGCGGATGCCGCTGCTGAACATCAGCCTGCAGGACACGTTCTGGGCGGTGTGGCTGCCGTCGGCCGCGAGCGCGTTCAACGTCCTGGTGCTCGTGCGGTTCTTCGACTCGATCCCGCGCGAGCTCCTGGAGGCGGCGAAGATCGACGGCGCCGGGCCGCTGCGGGTCCTGTTCTCGGTAGTGCTCCCGTTGTCCCGGCCGATCATCGGGGTCGTCGCGCTGCTCTCGGTCATCGGGTCGTGGAAGGAGTTCCTGTGGCCGATGCTGGTGCTGTCGGACCCGGCCCTGCAGCCGGTCTCCGTCATGCTGCCGCGCATCGCGCAGGGCAATTCGCCGCTCTCGGTGCAGATGGCCGCCGTGTTCCTCACGATCATCCTGCCGGTGGTGCTGTTCGTGATCTTCCAGAAGCAGTTCCTACGTGGTGTCGGTACGGCCGGAGGGATCAAGGGATGAGCACGCTCGAGGGAAGTCGTGTGCTGGTGACGGGGGCATCAGGCCGCATCGGGCCGGTGACGGTGGAACGGCTCCGGAAGGCCGGGGCGTCGGTGACAACGTTGTCCCACCGGGAGAACCCGCACCTCGTGGCGGACCGGGTGCTCGTGGGGGACACGCAGTCGCAGGCGGACGTCGCCGCCGCGCTGGAGGGGGTGGACCTCGTGGTGCACCTGGCCGCGCTCGCTCACCGCGACATCGCGCCGGCCTACGACGTGTACACGACCAACGTGGTCTCCACGTTCAACGTGCTCGCCCAGGCGGGCGCCCTGGGCATCACGCGCGCCGTGGTGGCGGGCAGCATCAACGCCTATGGGCTGCCGCAGAACCTCCACGACGTGACTCCGGCGTACTTCCCGATCGACACGAACATCCCGGTCGACCTCGCGGACTGGTACTCGCTGTCCAAGCACAACGACGAGAACACGTCGCGCATGGCCTGGCGGCACTGGGGCATCAACGTGGTGACCCTGCGGTTCCCGCACGTGAACACGCCGGACGTCCTGCTCGAGCAGTCGCGCGCGCTGGCCGGCTCGCCGCGCGACGGGATCCGTGAGGCCTGGTCGTACCTCACCACCGAGGATGCCGCCCGGGCGATCGAGCTGTCGCTGACGGCGTCCACGACCGGCGCTCACGCGTTCTTCCTCGCGGCGAACAACACTCTGGCGCCGTACCGGACCGAGGACATGCTCAGGGCGTTCGTGCCCGAGACGCCGAGGCTGCGCCGCTTTGTCGAGCGGGAGGTGCCGATCGACCTGACGCCAGCCCGCGAGCTGATCGGGTTCGAGGCGCACCACGAGGTGGCGATACCTACGCTCGACCTGCCGCTCGACATCTGACGAACCTCCATCATGGAGAGACAAGAAGGAGCACTGACACGCATGTCCATCGACACGTTCGCGAATCCATGGCCGGCCCGGGAGGACATCCGGATCACGTCGGTGCGCGCGATCGCCACGGCGCCGGAGGGCACGGCGCTCGTCGTCGTGCGGATCGACACGAACGTGCCGGGACTGTACGGACTGGGCTGCGCGACGTTCACGCAGCGCTGGAAGGCCGTGCGCACCTTCGTCGACGAGCACCTCGCGCGGCTCCTGGTGGGCCGGTACCCGGGCGACATCGGTGACCTCACCCGGCTTGCGGCGTTCTCCGGGTACTGGCGTGGCGGCCCGGTGACCAACAACGCGATCTCGGGCATCGACCAGGCGCTGTGGGACATCGCGGGCAAGCGCGCGGGCATGCCCGTGCACGAGCTGCTGGGCGGCAAGGTGCGCGCGGCGGCCGACACCTACATCCACGCGGCGGGCCGCACGGCGGACGAGGCGATCGACGAGGCGCACGGCTTCATAGAGGAGGGCTGGCGGCACATCCGGCTGCAGCTCTCCACCCCGGGCGGCGGGGGATACGGCGCACCGGCCGTGCCCACCGAGTACCCGGACGCGCCGTACCACAACGGCTGGAGCGCCCGGGACTACCTGCGCCGGGTCCCCGCTCTGTTCGAGGCCGCCCGGGACAAGCTGCCCGACAACATCGAGCTGCTGCACGACGTGCACTCCCGCCTGACCCCCAAGGAGGCGGTGCTGCTGGCGCGGTCGCTGGAGCCGTACGGGCTGTTCTTCCTGGAGGACGTGCTGCCGCCCGAGCACTGGGACCGGCTGCCCGAGGTGCGGGCCGCCAGCCCGGTCCCGCTCGCCGTCGGCGAGCTGACCACCTCGCTCACCGACGCCGTGCGGCTCGTGCGCGACGGCGGGGTCGACTTCATCCGCAGCCACGTCTCCGACATCGGCGGCCTGACGCCGGCCCGCAAGGTGGCCGACCTGGCCGAGCTCAGCGGGGTCCGGACGGCGTGGCACGGGCCGGGGGACACTTCTCCGATCGGCGCCGCCGCCAACGTGGCGCTCGACGTCACGTCCGCCGCCTTCGGCATCCAGGAGGGCCACGTGTACAACGAGGCCACCCACGAGGTGTTCCCGGGCACCCTCCGGATCCAGGACGGCTGGCTCTTCCCGAACGACGCCCCGGGCTGGGGCATCAGCATCGACGAGGAAGCCGCCGCTCGTTTTCCGGCCGAGCTCTCCGGGCACGACGCCTGGGCCGCCGGCGTCCGCCGTCCCGACGGAGCTCTGGAGGCACCGTGACCGCGCAAGACGATCCCGGCCGCGCGCTGGGCGAGATCCGGCCGTACACCACCCGGAACCCGCGGTCGCTGAGCGACCGCAAGCAACCCGGCGCCAACCAGCACGACCTCGGCTCGTTCAACGAGGTCACCATCATCGAGACGATCCGCCAGGCCGGCACGATCAGCCGCACGGAGATCTCGGAGCAGACCGGGCTCACGCAGCAGTCGGTCTCCCGGATCCTCCGGGTGCTCCTGGAGCGCGGCCTCCTCATCGAGGGCGCCCAGGAGCGCACCGAACGCCTGGGCAAGCCGCGCACGCCCGTACGGCTGCGGGCCGAGGCCGCGCACGCCGCCGGGGTGCTGGTCGACCCCGAGCTGATCTCTGTCGTCCTGACCGACCTGGACGGGCAGGTCCTGGAGCGCCGGAGCGTGCCGCTCACCGACGAGGTCGCGCCGGACGCGCTGGTGGAGATCATCGCGGGGTGCGTCGAGGACGTCGTCGCGGCGTCGGGCATCTCGCCCGGCACCTTCCTCGGCGTCGGCGTGGCCGCGCCGGGGCCGATCACCGTGGACGGCCAGCTCCTGGACCTGCCGCTGTCCCAGGTGTGGCGCAACGTCCCCCTGAAGGCGCTGCTGGCCGAGCGGCTCGAGTGCCCGGTCGTGCTGGAGAAGGACGGCGCCGCGGCCGCCGTCGGCGAACGGTGGATCGGGCGCACGGAGCGCGCGGGCGACTTCGTGTACCTGTACTTCGGGACCGGCATGGGCTCGGGCCTGGTGCTCAACGGTGAGACCTACCGGGGCGCCAGCGCGAACGCGGGCGAGTTCGGTCAGCTCTGCGCGATCCGGCTCGGCCGGGTCGACGACGCGGGGCGGCCGCAGCTCGTGCGGGAGTGCAACCCGCCGGTAGCCCTCCTGGAGATCGCCCACGAGCTCGGGTACTCGGGGAAGGCGAGGACCTACCGCGAGATGTGCGCGGAGGTCGCCGCCGGCGATCCCGCGGCCACGGGGGCCGCCCAGCAGATCGCCGACGTCATAGCGCTCGGCGCCGTCGCGCTCATCGATCTGCTCGACCTGCCGCTGCTGGTCATCGGCGGCCCGGCGTTCGAGCCGGAGCTCCAGGAGATCGTGGTCACGACCATCGACCGGGCCGTCAACACCCTGCCGACGGCCCACCAGGCCAGGCACGTCTCAGTGCAGCGTTCGCTCGTGAAGGTGGAGGCGGGCGCGATCGGCGCGGCGTCGACGATCTTCCACGCGTCGTTTGCTCCCTCCGTCCGCCGGACCCGGCAGTACGCCCTCCAGTGAGCGGACCCGCACCTTCCGACCGCCGGATCCACCTCGCGTCGCCCGACGGCGCCTTCTCTGTGACCGTCGTCGCGACCGGCGCGCGTGTGTCCTCGGTTCTGCACACCGCCACCGGCACGGAGTTCCTCGTGCGCACACCGTGGGCCGACGAGGAGTGGTCCGGTACCTACCTGTCCGACAGCTCGAACAAGGAGTGGCACCGTCGATACGCGGGCGGCTGGCACACGCTGGTGCCGCACGCGGGGGATGCCCGCACGCTCGGCGGCGTGGAGCACCCGTTCCACGGCGAGGCCGCCTGGCGGCGCTGGCGTGTGGTGGAGCACGATGCGACGTCGTGCACCCTGGAGGTCGTGCTGCGCACGACGCCGTTCGTGGTGCGGCGCAGCGTCGTCGCTACCGCGGTCGGCGTCGAGGTGCGGCAGAGCATCACGAACCAGTCGGACCGCGACGTCGCCTTCAGCTGGACCGAGCATCCGGCGTTCTCCGGTGCGCTCATCGGGCCGAGCTCGCAGCTGTCGGTGGGCGGCGACCCGGTCGACATCTACTTCCCCCGGGACGGCAGCTCGCACGGGGCCTTCCGGACCGTCCTGGCCGAGGGGCGGGGCACCGCCGAGCTGCGCAACCACGACACGGGTGCCGCAGTGGTGCTCCGGTGGGACCCCGAGCTGTTCCCCTACCTCTACGTCTGGCAGGAGCATCACCAGACGGCGGGGTTCCCGTGGTGGGGCCTGATGGACACCATCGCGCTGGAGCCGGCGTCGCGCGGCTACGAGTCGGACGGCGGCCCGCTGGGACCGATCGTGCTGGCCGGCGGGGCGAGCGTGGCGGCGTCCTTCGGGTTGGAGCTGACGGCTCCGGGTCTACTAGGGTGAGGATCGGTTGGCAACCGATTGCCGAGCGGCCGGGCAGCGGTGGGCGGCGGCAGGCCAGCAGTAGATCAGCAGCAGGGAAGACGAGACGCAGGGAGGCGTGACGTTGGCGAAGATCGGTGTCCAGACCATGATGTTGCGGACCGAGTTCGCGGAGCGTGGGCTGTTCGAGACGCTCCGGCTGGTGAGCGACATCGGCTACCACGCGGCGGAGATCTCCATGGTCGCGATGACAAAAGAGAACGTCGCGGAGCTCGCCCGGGCCCGTACGGAGCTCGGGCTGGACATCGCGTCGATCTCGGGGGGCCTGACAGGCCCCGGCGGGGACCACGAGTCGCTGACCACCCACTTCGACAAGTTCGTCGCGGACGCGCAGACGCTCGGCGCCGAGATGATCCGCATCGGCATGCTGCCCGCAGAGGCCATGGCCTCGCCCGCGACGGTCGAGAAGTTCGCCGACGACAGCAATGAGATGGCGGCCCGGCTGCAGGAGCACGGCATCCGCCTGTACTACCACAACCATCACATCGACTTCGCGAAGTACGACGGGCGGTACCTGCTCGACGTGCTGGCCGAGCGCGCCCCGCTCGTGGGCTTCGAGATCGACGTGCACTGGGTGCAGCGCGGCGGCCTCGACCCGGTGGCGACCCTGCGCAAGTACGCCGGGCGCGTCGCCATGGTGCACCTCAAGGACTACCGGATCGGGCGGATCTCGCCCGCCGCGTTCGCGGCGCTCGACGCCGGCGACCGGGGGCCGTGGGAGGCCGAGCTGGCGAAGGTGGTGCAGTTCGCCGAGGTGGGCGAGGGCAACCTCGACTTCCCGGCCATCATCGACGAGAGCGTCGCGGTCGGTGCCGAGTACCTCCTCGTCGAGCAGGACGAGCACTACGGGCGCACCCCGCTCGAGTGCCTGCAGACCTCGTACGACAACCTCGTGGGGCTCGGGTACCGCGAGCTGTTCCAGTGATGAAGCCCGGCGACGAGATTCCAGTGATGAAAGAGGCAAACATGGCAGGCACGCTGCGGCTGGGCATCATCGGGCTCGGCACCCAGGGCTCGATCTACGCGCAGCAGATCACCGACGGCCTGGTCGAGGGTCTCGTCGTGGGCGCGATCGCCGACGTCGACCCGGCCAAGGCGGACGTTGCGGCGTCCCGGTACCCGGACGTCCCGTTCTTCGACGACTACGTGAAGCTGTTGGACTCCGGGACGGTCGACGCCGTAGTGACCACCGTGCCGCACTACCTGCACCCGCAGATCGGCATCGAGGCACTGCGTCGCGACCTGCACGTGCTCATCGAGAAGCCCGCGGGCGTCTACACGAAGCAGGTTGCCGAGCTCAACGCGTACGCGGCTACCAAGCCGTCCGTGGCGTTCGGCATCATGCTCAACCAGCGCAACAACCCGCTGTACCAGCGGCTCAAGGAGATCGTCGCGAACGGCGAGATCGGCGCGATCCGGCGCTCCAACTGGATCATCACCACCTGGTGGCGCACTCAGCCCTACTACGACCAGAGCGCGTGGCGGGCGACGTGGGGCGGCGAGGGCGGTGGTGTGCTGGTGAACCAGGCGCCCCACCAGCTCGACCTGTGGCAGTGGATCTGCGGGGTGCCGAAGACGGTCTACGCCAAGGTGGCCTACGGGTTCCGCCGCGACATCGCCGTCGAGGACGAGGTCACCGCGCTCGCCGACTACGGCGACGGCGTGACCGGCGTGTTCGTCACCGCCACGCACGACATGATCGGCACCGACCGGTTCGAGATCCTCGGCGACGCCGGCAAGATCGTCGTCGAGAACAGCACCACCGCCACCGTCACCCGGTTCAAGCTCCCCGAGCGCGTGCTCGCCAGCGCCGAGCACGCGGCGGACCTCGCGAACCTGACCTCCGGCGGCGTCGACAGCCACGACAACTACACGCAGGAGGTCATCAACACCGACTCCGCGTGGGGCAACCAGCACGTCGGCGTGCTGCAGAACTTCACGGACCACATCCTGCACGGCGCCCCGCTGTTCTCGTCCGGCGCGGAGGGGATGACCGGCGTCCGGCTGGCGAACGCCATCCACCTGTCGAGCTGGCTGGGCAAGGAGGTCCCGCTGGACTTCGACGAGGACGAGTTCCTCGCCCTGCTCAACGAGCGCATCCGCGACGAAGCGCTGTACCCCGAGCGGAGCTGATCGTGCGCGAGAAGGCTCCGACGATCTACGACATCGCCGTGCTGGCCGGCGTCAACCCGTCTACGGTCTCGCGCGCCCTGAGCAAGCCCGGGCGGATCAGCGCGAAGACCGAGAAGGCCATCCAGGACGCGGCGAAGCAGCTCAACTACCGGGTCAACCCGATGGCGCGGGCGCTGCCGACCGGGCGCAGCCGCACGCTGGGCCTGATCATCGCCGACATCACCAACCCGATGTACTTCGACGTGCTGCGCGGCGCCGAGCGGGCCGCCGCCCTGAGCGGCTACACGCTGGTCATCGCGGAGTCGCAGGAGTCCGGGGAGCGCGAGGCAGCGACCGTCGAACGGATAGCGCCGTCCGTGGACGGCCTGATCCTCGGCACGACGCGCCTCACCGACGCGCAGATCGCCGCGCTCGCCGAGACCAAGCCGCTCGTGGTGATCAATCGGCGCGTCGAGGGCGCCGCGGACGTCGAGGCGATAGTCCCGCAGCTCGGGCCAGGGATCCGGCAGGCGTTGACGCACCTGGCCGACCTCGGGCACACGTCGCTGGTCTACCTGAGCGGGCCCGACCGGTCCTGGATGAGCGCGGCGCGGGGTGAGGCGCTCGCGGCCCAGGCGCGTGAGCTGGGGGTCGCCGCCACGCAGATCGGACCGGGGGTCCCCACGCTCCAGGGCGGCCGGGACGCGCTGGACGCCGTCGTGGCCTCCGGGGCGAGCGCCGTGTTCGCCTACAACGACCTGATGGCCATCGGGCTGCTGCACGCCGCGCAGGAGCGGGGCCTGCGGATCCCCGGGCGGCTCAGCATCGTCGGGTTCGACGACATCTTCGGCTCCGACTTCACGTCGCCGCCGCTGACCACGGTCCGCACGCCGCTGGGGCTCATGGGGGAGCTCGCCGCCCGGAAGATCCTCGACCGTCTCGGCGAGGACCCGCCGGACGCCGGGCCGACCGAGGCCGCCGGGTCGCCGCTCGCGACCGAGCTGGTCGTGCGCGGCTCGACCGGCCCGGTGGGGGACTGACCCTGTTGACGACTAACCAGGTTTGCGCGACTCGCTGCGTGGAGAGCACAACATGACGAGTGGAGAGCACAACATGACAACTTCGATGACGAAGCACGCGCTGGTCGTGCGCGGGGGATGGACCGGGCACCAGCCGGTCGAGACCACCGACTCGTTCCTCCCCTTCCTGAAGGAGCACGGGTACGACGTGCGGGTCGAGGACGAGACGACCGTCTACACGGAGACCGAGTACATGGCGGACGTCGCCGTCGTCGTGCAGACCAACACGATGAACACGATCGCCGGTGACGAGCTGAGCGGGCTCGTCGCGGCGGTGGCGAACGGTACGGGGCTGGCGGGGTGGCACGGCGGCATCGCCGACTCCTACCGGAACAGCTCGGAGTACCTGCAGCTGATCGGCGGGCAGTTCGCCACGCATCCGGCGAAGGCGCCCCGCGACGAGCTCCCGGACGACGGCACCGACTGCTTCGTGCGGCACACCATCGACATCGTGCCCGAGCGGGCCGACCACCCGATCGTCGCCGGCATCTCCGACTTCGAGCTCACCACCGAGCAGTACTGGGTGCTGTCGGACGCCTACAACGACGTGCTCGCGACGACGACGATCGCCGCGCGCGACTTCGACCCCTGGCACCGGCCGATCACCTGCCCGGCGATCTGGACCCGCCAGTGGGGCGACGGCCGCATCTTCGTCTCGACGCCGGGGCACGATCTCGGCGTGCTCAACGACAAGAACGTCCGCACCATCATCGAGAGGGGCATCCTGTGGGCCAGCCGCTGAGAGTCGGGATCGTCGGGGTCGGGGCGATCTCCGGCGCGTACCTGTCCACGTTCGAGCGGCTGGAGGCCGTGCGGCTTGTCGCCGTCGCCGACCTCGACGCGGCCCGCGCTTCTGCCGTTGCCGAAGCGCAGGGCGTGCGTGCGCTCACCGTGGACGAGCTGACGACCGACCCTGAGGTCGACCTCGTCCTGAACCTCACCATCCCGGCGGCGCACGCCGAGGTCGCGCTGAAGGCGATCGCCGGTGGTAAGGCCGTGTACGGCGAGAAGCCGCTCGCGGCCACGCTTCAGGACGCCGACGCGATCATCGAGGCGGGGCGTGCGGCCGGCGTGCGGGTGGGCTGCGCCCCGGACACCGTGCTCGGCACGGGCGTGCAGACGGCGCGCAAGGCCATCGACGACGGGGCCATTGGCACGCCGGTCGCGGCGACGGCGACCATGATGACGCCGGGCCACGAGCGCTGGCACCCGAACCCCGACTTCTACTACCAGCCCGGCGGCGGCCCGCTGCTGGACATGGGTCCGTACTACGTGACCGCGCTGGTCACCCTGCTCGGTCCGGTGGAGTCGGTGGTCGGCGCGGCCAGCCACACCCGGGCCACCCGGGTGATCGGGTCCGGGCCGCGGGCGGGGGAGACGGTCCCGGTCGACGTCGACACGCACGTGACCGGGGTGCTGCGGCACGAGTCCGGCGCGCTGTCGACGCTCGTGATGAGCTTCGACTCCGTCGCCACTCGTTCATCACGGATCGAGGTGCACGGCCAGACCGGGTCGCTGGTGGTACCCGATCCCAACGGGTTCGACGGCGACGTGGAGCTGCACGAGCTCGGCGGCGAGTGGCGCACGCTGGAGCCGAGCGCGGGATACCGCGACGCGGCCCGCGGGTACGGCATCGCCGACCTCGCGACCACCCCGGTCGGGGAGGCCGCGCGCGCGAACGGCGACCTCGCATACCACGTGCTCGACATCATGACGTCGCTGCTCGCGGCCGCCGACAGCGGCTCGACGGTCAAGGTCGAGAGCCGGTGCGAGCGCCCGTCGGCGGTCCCGCTGTCGGCCGCGCCGCGCTAGTCAGCGCCCCGGAGATACCACCCAACTGACTCGCCGAACGTGGCTCGCCGAGTCAGTGAGGTGGTCGGACTGCACCACTGACTCGCCGAACGTGGCTCGCCGAGTCAGTGAGGTGGTCGGACTGCACCACTGACTCGCCGAACGTGGCTTGCCGAGTCAGTGGTGCAGTGTGGGTGGGCGGAGGTCCAGCGCCATGGTGGAGCCCCAACCGGCCACGCGCTCCTCGTGGAAGCCGATGCGCAGGTAGAACGCTCGGGCGCCCGGGTTGCCGGAGCCGACGCCGAGGTGGACCCCCGGCACCCCGCGCTCACGCAGGGCAGCGAGCAGCGTCTCCATCAGCCGGCGGCCCGTGCCGGCGCCCTGGGCCCGCGGCAGCAGGTCGATGTGCAGGTGCGCGGGATACCGCTCGTAGAGCTCGTCCTCGGTCACCCCCGCGTCGTGCAGGTGCGCGACCCGCTGCCAGTCCTGCGTCCCGTCACCCGGGTCGACCGCCTGGGACCGCGGGTGCTGGGCCCGCAGCACGGGCCACCACGAGCTTTCGAGCCAGCGCTCGAAGGCCATGGTGTCGGCAGTGGCGACCACGTACCCGGCGACGCCGAGGCTGTCGGCCAGGACAAACGTGAGCCTCGGGTCCGCCACCGGGTACGGGCCGGCGTACACGTGCCCGAGCAGGTACGGGTCCCGGTACAGCGCAGTCGCGTCCCGGCCGGAGTCACCGGTCCGCAGGCAGACCTCGTACATCCCCGGCAGGTCGAACGGCTCGAATCCCCGGATGACCGGACCGCTCGCCGCGCCGCTCGCCGGACCGCTCGCCGCGCCGCTCGCCGGGTCGCTCGCCGCGCCGCTCGCCGGACCGCTCGCCGGACCGCTTGGCGTTCCGCTCACCTGGCCCCCCGCACCACTCATCGCGCCGCTCATCGTGCCGCCGACACGGCGAGCAGGAACCAGCCCGTGTGCGGGATCCACTGCTCCGCCCACCGCCAGGAGTCCCCGGCCGCCGCCGGACCCTCGGGAAGGAAGGCGATGTCGTCCTCGTCGTCGAACCCGCTGGTGATGCCGTTGAGGATGCCGCCGGGCACGTTCTGGAACGCCGTCGAGTACTCGGCATTGTGGAAGCCGCGGCCCTGCAGCATCGACGTGTCGAACGGGTTGAGCCCGGTCACCCAGTGCACCAGGTCGTCGGCGAGCTTGCGCAGGCGCTCGCGGTCCGGTTCGGGGCAGATGTCGAGGTCCGCGCACCGGCTCGCCGCGTAGGCGACCGAGGAGATGTTCGCGTTCTCCCCCTGCCACCAGTAGCCGGTCTCGTTCTTATGCGGGTAGAAGAACGCGTTCCGGGGCTCGTCGCCCGTGGGCTGGACGTATTGCCGCAGGTAGCCGAACGGGTTGGGGACGGCGTCGACGCGCGCCGCGGTGGCCAGGGCGAGGTCGAGCGCGGTGCGCCGCGCCGCCGTCGTCTCCTCGTTGACGCCGGCTGGTTCGCCGAGCACCTCGGCGAACCGCAGCAGAGCCACCACGGGCAGGCCGGTCTCCGCGGCGTGGAAGAACGGCCGGCCTTCGACGTCGCCCAGCAGGTAGCCCACGCCGCCGTCGTCCTCGCGATAGCGCGCCCGGAGCGACGCCGCGCGGCGGCGCGCGGCCTGCTCGACCAAGCCGCCACCGCTGTCGCCACCCGACGCGCGCAGCGCCGCGACGAGCTCCGTGGCCGCGAGCAGCGCGCAGTAGTCGTCGATGACGGACTCCTGGCCGTCGAACAGGTACTCGGTGTTGTGCGCCTCCAGGTGCTCGAACCCGCGGAGCGCGGCGGCGAGGTACTGCGGGCGCGTGTAGTCGTCGCCGTCGTCGTCCAGAGTCGAGGCCCGGGCCAGCGCCGCGATCGCCAGCCCGCCCCCGTGCCGGTAGGCCGCCTGCCAGCGCTGGGTGCGCACGCTGTTCTGCAGCGGGGCGTTGATGACCCGCTCGTCGAGGTTCTTCGTGAGCGCGTCGAAGATCCCCGTGTAGAAGAAGCCCTCGGGGTCCTGGAAACGCACCAGGAAGTCGGCGCCGAACAGCCCCTCGTCTCGCAGGCGGTAACCCTGGGCCCGCCAGAGTTCGGGGTGGCGGCGCTCCAGCTCGTCACGGGCGGCCAGCAGGGCCCAGGCGCACAGCGGGATCTGCTGCGGGCTCATCATCCGCGTGTAGGTGAGGTGGCTGAGGAACTTGCTGAAGTCGCCGGAGGCGTCCAGCCAGCCGCCGCGGGCGTCGACCTCACGGCCGGAGGTGTCGTCGTAGAACCGCGCGTGGCGGTCCTTGCGGTCGATCTCGCCGGACGAGCGCACGGACCGGAAGTAGGCGACGACGTCCGAGACGGTCGAGTACTGCAGGCGGTGGTCGCCGATGGCGAAGGTCCGCGAGGAGGCGGTGCCCGACGACGTCTCGACGTCCACGCGGTAGCTGCCTTCGGGCAGGCCGGCCGGGAGGTCGATACGGCGGTAGGTGCCGGTGGTCCAGCCGCCTATGCGGGTGTCGGTGCCGACGTCGAGCTGTACCGCACCGATCCCGTCATCGATCCCGTCAACGATCCCGTCCGGCCCACCCGGCCCACCCGGGCCGCCGACCAGCCGGGCCGAGAAGACCTCGACGGGTGCCGTGGTCGCCACCACCACCTTCTTGGAGCCACCCGTCGTGTAGCCGAGATGGTTGGCCAGGACCTCGGTCCGGTGGGCTCCCGCTGCGTTCGTCATGGTCTGCTTCCTACGGCTCGTCGGAGATCGACTCGACCCACGCGCGGGTCTGATTGATGGTGCCCGACGCCGTGCGCCGCCACACGCCCTCGCCGCCGGTCTGCCAGGAATGGGGGCCGGCCAGCGGGCGGTAGGCCACACCGAGCGCGTCGAGGCGGGGCAGGTGGGCGGCGATCCGGGTCGTCAGGGCGTCGAGGTCGCCCACCGGGCCGCTCCACAGCACCTGGGCGAGCGCGCACGCGCGGGGGAACGCGAGGTAGTCGATGCGCCGCTCGTCCGGCACCCACTCGGACCAGATCTGGAACTGCCCGCCCAGCACATGGTCGCGCTGGGTGTCGTCCCAGTCGTCGGGAACGGGAGCGAACGCGGCGACGTCGGCGATCGTCACCGGACCGCCCTCGGAGCGCGGCTCGGCGGGGTCGTCGGACTGGTCGAAGTTGAAGTACGTGGGGAACAGCGGTGCCCGCACGACGTCGTGCGTGCGGGCCGCACGCGCCGACGCCTTCTCGCCCCGCCAGGCCATGACGACGGTGTCCGGCAGCACGCCGCCCGTGAGCAGCCCCTCGTCCCAGACGACGGCACGCACACCGCGGCCGGCGAGGTGGGCGGCGAGGGTACGTAGGAGGTGGCCGTGCATCTGCTTCGGCTCCGTGTACCCGTGCTCCGCCATCTCGGCCGCGACCTGCGGGTCGCCGGCCCACCACGACATGTCGCACTCGTCGCCGCCCAGGTGCACGTACCGTACGCCGGTGGCCTCCACGAGCTCGTCCAGCACCTCGACGAGGAACGCCGCGACGTCCCGGGTCGGGCGGATCGACGAGCCGCCGGCCCAGACCGTGTCCTGCACGGTGTGCTCGACGCCCGGCTGCCCGAGCTCGGGATACGCGGCCCGGAGCGCCGAGGTGTGCCCGGGCACATCGATCTCGGGGACCACGTCGATGCCGCGCTCGCGGGCGTAGCGCACGATCTCGGCGAGGTCGGCCAGGGAGTAGACGCCGCCGTGGGGCGTGTGGTCCGGCTCGCCCGTGGGTCCGAGCCGGGTGGACGGCCGCCACCCGCCGACCTCGGCGAGCCGGGGGAAGCGCTCGCTGTTGATGCGCCAGCCCTGGTCGTCCGTCAGGTGCAGGTGCAGGCGGTTGAACTTGTGCAGGGCCAGCAGGTCGACGTAGCGCAGCACGGTGCGCGGCGGGGCGTAGTGCCGCACGACGTCGAGCATCGCACCGCGCCACCCGTACCGCGGGGAGTCCTCGACGCGGCCGACCGGGAGGTGGACCGGCCCGGCGGGCAGACCGTCGGCGCGCAGCGCCGAGGGCGGCAGCAGCTGGGTCAGCGTGGTGAGGGCATGGACCGCGTGCTCGACGACGGTGGCGGTGATCGTCACGGCGTCGGGGGAGACGTCGAGCACGTAGCCGCAGGAGGCGCCACCCGCCGTCCGGAGCACCAGCGGCACCGGTGTGCCCGACCGCGCCGCACCCGCCGCCAGCCCGAGCCGCGCGACGACGCGGGTTGCTCGGTGCTCAAGCTCGCGGGCGTCGGGGCCTTCGGCGCGAACCTCGAGGCCCGCGCCGACGTCGAGGCTGCCGGATCCGGGCAGGACCCTCGACGGGGTCGGCAGGAGGGTGGCGTATCGGGCCGCGGCGTCGTCGGCGTCCGCCGAACCAGGCGACGAACCAGCCGACGAGTCATAAGACAACATGAGACCAACCATGGCGTAATCCCGGGTTCTTGTCACGTAACTGGACTCAGTGGTATGTTCCGCCGAACCAGTGGTCTTGTCTGGTTTGTATCGGACAGGGGACCGCCTAGAGAGAGGGGCAGCGTGGCACTCGACCAGGCACCAACGGCACCCAGGCGGGCGGCTACGTCCCGCCGCGACGCCCGTAATGCTGCCCGCGATTCGGCTCGCCCATCGAACCGGAGCGGCCGGCCCCCTCGCCGCCACGTCAGCTTCGTCGCCCGGCTGCGGCGCGACTATCCGATGCTCGTCATGGTGGCGCCAGCGGTCATCCTGCTGCTGCTGTTCACCTACATCCCGCTGCTCGGCAACGTCATCGCCTTCATGGACTACGTGCCGTTCCTCGGGTTCTCGGGCTCGTCCTGGGTGGGCCTGGACAACTTCACGATGCTGTTCTCCGACCCGGCGTTCTGGAGCGCGTTCTCCAACACCCTGCAGATCACGGCGCTCCAGCTGATCCTGTTCTTCCCCGTGCCGATCCTGCTCGCCGTGTTCCTCAACGGGGTACTGCGCTCCTCGGTGCAGCGGTTCGTGCAGTCGGTCATCTACCTGCCGCACTTCCTGTCCTGGGTCATCATCGTGGCCCTGTTCCAGCAGATGTTCGGCGGGGCGGGGGTGCTCAACCGGTTCCTGATCACTCACGGCATCTCGCCGCTGGAGATCATGTCCAACCCCGAGACCTTCAAGCTGCTCCTGACCGTCCAGGGCATCTGGAAGGACGCCGGCTGGGGCACCATCATCTTTCTCGCGGCCATCGCGGCGATCGACGGCCACCTCTACGAGGCCGCGACCATCGACGGTGCGGGCCCGTGGCGGCGGTTCTGGCACGTCACGCTCCCGGGCATGCGGCCGATCATCGTGCTCATGCTCATCCTGCGCCTCGGCGACTCCCTGTCCGTGGGCTTCGAGCAGATCCTCCTGCAGCGCGACGCCGTCGGGCCGGGCGCGGCCGAGGTCCTCGACACCTTCGTCTACTTCAACGGAGTGGTCGACGGGAGCTGGGGCACGGCCACCGCGGCGGGCCTGCTCAAGGGGATCGTCTCCCTGGTCCTCGTGCTGGCCGCCAACAAGCTCGCCCACAAGCTCGGCGAGGAAGGGATCTACCAGCGATGAGCGCCATCGAACGCCCGGCCTGGATGGGCACACCCCGGATCGGCACCACAGTCCTGCGCGGCATCGGGCTCGTGATCCTGTGCGCGCTGGTCATCTTCCCGTTCCTCGTCGTCGTCTCCACGAGCCTGGCCACCCAGGCCGACATCGACGCCAACGGCGGCTACGTGATCTGGCCCGAGAGCTTCTCGATCGAGGCGTACCGCCAGATCTTCGACGGCACGCAGGTGACCCGCTCGATCATCATCAGCGTCGGCATCACGGTTGTGGGCACCGCGTTCAGCCTGTTCTGCACCGTGCTGGCGGCCTACGGGCTCAGCCGCCGGGGCACCCTGTTCCAGCGCGGGCTGCTGACCTTTGTGCTGCTGACCCTGCTGTTCGGGCCCGGCATGATCCCGGTCTACCTCATGGTCAAGAACCTCGGGATGCTCAACACGTACTGGGCGCTGATCATCCCCACCGCGGTGAGCGCGTTCAACGTGGTCATCATCCGCGGCTTCATCCAGGGCATCCCCAGCGAGCTGTTCGACGCCGCACGCATCGACGGCGCCAGCGAGTGGCGCGTCCTGTGGTTGGTGGTGATCCCGCTGTCGAAGGCGGCCATCGCGGTGGTCGGGCTGTTCCTCGCCGTCGGCTACTGGAACAACTACTTCGGACCCCTGCTCTACCTCAACGACTCCAACATGTGGCCCCTGCAGCTGCTCATGCGCTCGTTCGTGCTCCAGAACAACATCACGAGCACCTCCTCGCCCCTGCCCGGCGCGGCGATGCCGCCCCAGCAGGCGGTCCAGATGGCGCTCGTCGTCATCGCGACCGTCCCGATCCTCTGCGCGTACCCCTTCCTCACCAAGCACATGTCCAAGGGAATGCTCACCGGCGCCGTCAAGGGCTGAGCAGCCACCAGCCGTGCCTCCCGACCCCTGCACTCAGACCAAGGAGTACCAGAGACGATGACGCAACAACGCGGTTCCGCTTTCGGCCTCACCACCGCCGGCCTCACCACCACCGGTGTCTCCCGACGCACCCTGCTCAAGGGGTCCCTGTTCGGCGCCGCCGTCGTGGCGTTCGGCAGCCAAGTCCTGACCGCCTGCTCGACGGGCGGGGGCGCGGCGCCCGCCGCGGGCGGGCCAGCAGTTCCGCTGCCCACCTACGTCGAGCCCGTCAAGCCCCCGCCGCTGCTCGCCGGGAACGCCGAGGGCCTCATGGACGTGTACGGCTCGTTCCCGATGGACGGCGCCCGCACCGTGACCGAGCCCGTCGGCGACGGCGGAGAGTTCGAGTTCCTCGTCATGACCTACGGCCAGCCGGCGCCGCCGGTCGAGGAGAACGCCTACTGGCAGACCCTGAACGAGGAGCTCAACCTCGAGATCAAGCCGGTGCTCGTGCCGTACGCGGACTTCGCCACGAAGTTCCCGGCGCTCGTCGCCGCCGACGACCTGCCCCCTGTCGTGTCCGTACCGGTCTACATGAACGTCTCGCGGCTGCCCGAGCTCGCGGCCGCGCAGTTCACCGACCTGTCCGACCACCTGTCGGGCGACGCGGTCAAGAAGTATCCGAACCTCGCGGGCATCCAGGAGTACGCCTGGCTCAACGGGTACCTGGGCGGGCGCATCTACGGCGTCCCCAAGTCCGACCCGGTCTTCGGCGGCCAGATGTACACCAAGTCGGACCTGTTCGAGGCCGCGGGCGTGAGCGAGCACCCGGAGTCGTTCGACGAGCTCACCGAGACGCTCGCCGCGCTCACCGACACCACCGCCGGCGTGTACGCCCTGGCCTCCCCGATCACCGACTTCATGCTCCAGATGCACGGCCTGCCGAACAAGTGGTCGCGCGGCTCGGACGGCACGTTCACGTCCTCCTACGAGCACCCGGACTTCATCCCGGCGATCGAGGAGATGGCCGCCCTCTACGCCGCGGGCTACTTCCACCCGGACACGGCCACCATGGACAAGACGCAGCGCGACTCGCTGTTCCGTGCGTCCAAGATCGCCATGACGTACGACGGCAACCGGGCGTTCGGCATCATCGCCGACGACCGGGAGCTCGTCTTCGGCATGATGCGCTCCTTCGGGGCCGACGGCGCCACCCCCACCCACTGGACCGGCGGCGGCGCGTACGCCATCACGATGCTCAAGCAGACCGACGACGCCGCGGCCATCGACCGCTTCCTGAAGGTGATGAACTGGCTCGCGGCACCGTTCGGCTCGGCCGAGTCCTTCATCGCCTCCTACGGCGCCGAGGGCTCCGACTACACGATCGAGGACGGCGTGGCGATCCTCACCGAGCAGGGCCAGCGCGAGCAGGACCTCGGCTTCGGCTACATCGCCGGCGGCCCTCAGATCCTCTGCAACCCGCAGGGCGCCCCCGGCGTCGACACCGCCATCTACGAGTGGCAGGAGTCCGTGATCCCGCTGCTGACCGGCAACCCCGCCCAGCACCTGTACTCCGCCACCCAGAACTCCAAGGGCGGCTCGCTCGAACAAGCGATGACGGACGCGATCACCGCGGTGTTCCTCGGCCGGGAGCAGGCCTCCAGCCTCCAGACCGCCGTGGCGACCTGGAAGCGCAACGGCGGCGACAAGATCGCGGGCGAGTACGGCGAGGCGGACGCGTGAGGATCTCCCGCCCGCTGCGGGCCCTGGTCGTGGTGGACGGCACCGACGTCCACCACGACCTGCTCGGCGCCGCCGAGGCGCTGCGCGACATCGTCCTGGAGGCGGGTGTGGTCGCCGACCGGGCGGTCGGCATCGACCGGTTCGTCGACCCGATGCCCGTCACGGCAGAGGCCGACGTCTACGTGCTCTACCGCTCCAGCGTGCACCTCGACCCGGACCAGCAGACGGCGCTCGCCGACGCCGTGGCGGCCGGCAAGGGGCTGGTGGTCCTGCACGCGAGCAACCTCTTCGGCTTCGGGCCGGACGGCCTCGACGGCGACCGGGTAGCCCACGAGCTTGTGGGCTCCCGGTACCTCTCCCACGGGGACCAGGGGTCGGAGGGCCGGTACACCGTGCGTCTGCTGCCCGAGCAGGTACGGGCTGGGCACCCCGCATCTGACCACCCCGTGCTCGCCCATCTGGACGACTTCGAGATCGACGACGAGTACTACGTCATCGAGACCACCAGCGACGTGACGGTCCTCGCGGAGCGGGCCACCTCCGACGGCGGCACCCAGCCGGTCGTGTACGTGCGGGAGCACGGCCGGGGGCGGGTCTGCTACGTCGCGCTCGGCCACGACATGCGGGCGTGGGGCAGCCCGCACTTCCGCCAGCTCGTGCGCCAGGCGGTCCTGTGGGCGGGCGGTGTGGACGAGAGCGCCGTGGAGACCTGGTCGACCCGGTACCCGCTCGGCAACGGGCGCTCGATCGGGCCCGGAGGCACCCGGTGATCGCGCCCGTCGCGGCCCAGCTCTGGTCGGTGCACACGCTCGCGCGGCAGGACCTGCCGGGGGTGCTC
This sequence comes from Promicromonospora sp. Populi, assembly GCF_041081105.1. Classification (NCBI taxonomy): domain Bacteria; kingdom Bacillati; phylum Actinomycetota; class Actinomycetes; order Micrococcales; family Promicromonosporaceae; genus Promicromonospora; species Promicromonospora sp. Populi. The sequence goes on from NZ_CP163528.1 coordinate 842,434, forward strand.
CGCCGGATCGCCGAGATCGGGTTCGTCGCGGTCGAGCCCATCGACCTGTACGGCCGCACGCCCGCCGAGTTCCGGGCGCTGACCGACGAGGTCGGCCTGGAGATCTGCTCCGCCCACGCCCCGTTCCCGGCGGGAGACGACGGCGAGCGGACCCTCGACGTCTACCAGGAGCTGGGTGTAGACACACTCGCCTGGAGCCTGGAGGCCGAGGAGCTCGTCACGCGCGACACGCTCCTGCGGGGGCTGGACCGGGTGGACGACGGCGCCCGGCGGGCCGCCCGCCGGGGCATGACGATCGCCTACCACAACCACTTCGCCGAGTTCACCGGCACGACGGACGGGCGCACGGTCTACGACGAGCTGCTCGACGCCGTCGACCCGGCGGTGGTGCTGGAGGTCGACCTGTACTGGGTGGCGGTAGCCGGCGTCGACCCCGCCGCTCTGGTGCGCCGGCTCGGCGACCGGGTGCGCCTCGTGCACGCCAAGGACGGCCCCGCCCAGGGGATGGACGACGTGATGGTCGCCCTGGGGGAGGGCGCCGTCGACGTGGACCCCGCGATCGCGGCGTGCCCCGCCCTCGACTGGTGCGTGGTCGAGCTCGACCGCACCTCCGGGGACATGTTCGACGCGCTGCGGCGCTCCTACGACCACGTCGTGGGCCGCGGCCTCGCCTGGGGACACCGCACGACGACAGAGCCGGAGGTGGCGCGATGAGCGCCCTGCGCACCCTGTTCATCGGCGGCACCGGGGTGATCAGCTCCGCCTGCGTACGGGCGGCGGTAACCGCCGGGCACGAGGTCACGGTCGTCACGCGCGGCCGGTCGCGGCAGCGGCCGCCGCCTGATGGGGTGCGCGCCCTGGAGGCCGACGCCCGCGACGCCGAGGCTCTGCGCGGTGTGTTGCGCGGAGTGCTGGGCGACGAGCGGTTCGACGTGGTGGCGAGCTTCATCGGCTACTCGGCGTCGGACGTGGCGGTCGACCTGGAGGTCTTCGCCGGGCGCACGGACCAGTACGTGTTCATCTCCACCTGCTCCGTGTACGCCCACCCCGCCGCGGTCCTGCCCCTGCGGGAGTCGGCGGCCCGGAGCGCCCCGCTCTTCGAGTACCCGGCGAACAAGATCGTGTGCGAGGACCTGCTGCTCGCCGCGCACCGCACCACCGGTTTCCCGGTGACCATCGTGCGGCCCGCGCACGTCTACGACCGCACCACGCTGCCGCTGCTCGCCGGGTGGACCGCCGTCGAACGCATGCGCCAGTGCCGCCCCGTCGTCGTGCACGGCGACGGCACGTCGCTGTGGAACCTCATGCACGCCGACGACTTCGCCCGGGCGTTCGTGCCGCTGCTCGGCAACCCGCGCGCCGTCGGCGAGGCGGTGCACGTGACGTCGTCCGAGCTGATCACCTGGGACCAGATCCACCTCGCGGTGGCGCGGGCCGCAGGCGTCGAGCCGGTGCTTGTGCACCGGTCGAGCGAGGACATCGGCCGAGTGGTCGAGTGGATGGACGTGGTGCTGCGCGAGGACTTCCGGCACAGCGTGCTCTACGACCGCTCCCGCCTGGGGGACCTCGTGCCCGGCTTCGCGGAGCAATACACGGTGGCCTCGGGGATGCGCGAGACCGTCGAGTGGTTCGACGCCGACCCGGCGCGGCGGACGGTCGACGAATCGCTCGACGAGGCCTTCGACGTCCTGGCCGGCACCCGGGCACCGGTCGGGTGACACGGGCCGCACAGCCGGGTCTCGCGGCAGGTGAGCCGGTATATTCACGAAAAGGGTTGATGGGTGTGACATATCGTTCACGAGAGGTACCGGACATGGCGAGGTCGACGGTGTCGGCGGCAGACGACCCCGATCCGCTGTGGGTCCAGGCCGCGAACATCATCCGCGCGCAGGTCGTCGACGGCGCCCTGCCCGCCAGCCGCCGGCTCCCCGCGGAGCGTGAGCTCTGCCTGCAGCTCGGCGTCAGCCGCGTGACCCTGCGCAAGGCCCTGCAGCAGCTGGTGGAGGAGGGTGTGCTGCGCTCGTCCCACGGGCGCGGCTGGTACGTCGCCGCCCAGCAGTCGGCGCCCGAGTGGCCCAACACCCTTGAGTCGTTCACGGAGACGGCGCGCCGCAAGGGCCTGGAGCCCACGTCGCAGGTGCTGACCGCCGTGGTGCGAGCCGCGTCCCTGGACGAGGCGGAGGAGTTCGGCGTCGTCGCCGGCACCGACATCTTCCACCTGGTCCGGGTACGCCTGCTCGACGGCGTCCCCATCGGCGTCGACGACTCGCGCGTACCGCTGTCCCTGGCAGCCGGCCTCGACGACGTCGATTTCAGCAGCTCCGCGTCGCTCCTGGCGGAGCTCGCCACCCGCGGGGTCGCGCCGGTGCAGGCCGACTCCATGATCGAGGCCCGGGGGAGCAGCGCCGAGCACGCGGCACCGCTCGGCCTAGCCGTGGGGGACCCCGTGCTGGTCATGCGCCAGACGCTCGAGGACCAGTCGGGCCGCCCGGTGCTCATCACGACGATCACCTACCGCGGCGACCGCTACCGGCTGCACACGACGTTCGCCCGGGCGAACGGACACCGGCAGGGCTGAGGCCCTTCCCGGCCGGGCTCGGCTCTGCCCGTCGCTGCCCGTTTCCGAGCACTGCCTCTCGGCACAGCCGTCTGCACCCGTGGTCTATATTGGTCTTGGTTCTGTACCTAGATGTTTCTAGTGGTTCCTCCACGCAGCGGGCGGGAGCACCCCGACAGGAAGGCTGACATGTCTGCTCGACGGATCGACTACCGCGTGGCCCGCGAAGGGCAGCCCGAAGCGCTCGTGCGGGCGGCCGCGCGCGTCGCGGACCAGCTCGCCGGCCTCAGCGGCGGTGCGCTGGACACCACCGGAGCAGGCCCCCTCTTCCTCGGCATGGGCGCCAGCTACGCCGCGGCCGCCCTGCCCGTCCGGCTGCTCGCCGCCGCGGGACTGCCCGCCCGCCGGGAGATCGCTTCCGAGGTGGTCCCCGGCGGTGTGGGGTCCGCACGCGCCGTCGTCGGCATCTCCCAGTCCGGGCGCAGCCCCGAGACCATCGCCGCCGTGAGCGCCTGGCCCGCCGAGCGGCGCTGGTCGCTGACGAACGTCGCGGGGAGCGCGCTCGCCGAGGTCGCCGGACCCCGGGCCGTCGACCTCGGCTCCGAGCCCGACAGCTACGCCTCGACCATCGGCTACACCGGCACCCTGATCGGCCTCACCATGCTCGCCCGCGCCACCTCGGGCGCGAGCGTCGACGCGGCCCACACCGAGTGGCACGGGATCAGCACGGCGGTGCGGCACCTGGAGGAAGAGGCGGCACCCGTGATCGCCGCCGTCGCCGACCTCGCCACCCACCCGGCGTCCGGGACGCCCGCGATCGCCGCCGACGTCGTCGCCTCCGGCGCCTCGCGCGCCGCCTCGGAGTCGGGCGCGCTCCTGCTCCGCGAGGTCTGCCGGATCCCGAGCTCCGCCGTAGTGACCCGCAACTACCTGCACGGCGAGATGGAGTCGGCCGGCGGCACCCTCCACGTGGTCCTCGGCGCCGACCGGGAGGTCCGGCTCGCCCGCAGCCTCGCCGCCGCCGGCCATCCCACCCTGCTCCTGACGAGTGCGGACGTCGCCGCCGAAGGCCCGCTGCACGTCGTGCGGCTGCCCGAGGCCACCGAACCCGTGCGCGTGGTCCTCGAGACCGTCCTGCTGCAGGCGCTCGCGGGTACGCTCGCGGACCTGCGCGGGGTCGCCATCGAGGACTTTGTCTTCGAGCACGACGACACCAAGGTCAGCGAGCCCGTCGGATGACGCTCGTCGTGGGCATCGACGTCGGCGGCACCAAGTCGCACCTGCGGGTCGACGACGACGGGACCACCCTCGTCGACCTCATCGTGCCGTCGGAGGGCTGGCCGGCCCGGTCGGCCAGCCGGGCGGCGCGCTGGCTCGCCCCGCACGTCGACGCCGCCGTCGCACGCGCGGCCGCAACGCATCCTGCTGGCTCTGCTGGCTCCGGCGGCACCGCCGGCCCTGTCGCTCATGTGGCCGTCGGCGCGCACGGGTGCGAGACCCCCGAGCACTGCGCCGACCTCGCCGCGCAGCTTGAGCCCGTGCTCGGCCTGCCGTGCACGGTGGTCAACGATGCCGAGCTGCTCGTCCCCGCGGCCGGGCTCGACGCCGGGATCGGCCTGATCGCGGGCACGGGCTCGGTCGCCGTCGGGCGGCAGGCGACTACCGGCGCCTACCTGTCCGCGGGTGGCTGGGGCTGGGTCCTGGGCGACGAGGGCTCGGCCTCCGCGCTGGTGCGCGAGGCCGCGCGCGCCCTCATGGTGCGCGCCGACGCGGGCGCGGCCCGCGACAACCTCGAACCACGGCTCTGCGCGTCGTTCGGGGTGAGCGACCTCGTCGAGCTCGCCGCCCGGATGAGCTGGGACGGCGGCGTCGAACGGTGGGGCGAGCACGCGCCCGTCGTCTTCCAGGCGGCCGACGCCGGCTCGTCCGTCGCCCGATCGGTGGTGACCGCGGGCGGTGCCGCGCTGGCGGAGCTTGTGGGCGGCCTCGTCTACCGCGGCGCGGCCGGGTCGACGGTGGTGGTCGCCGGGGGAGTGCTGACGGCGCAGCGCCGCCTCCGCGAGGCGTTCACGCAGGCGCTCGGCCGCCGGGCGCCAGGGTTCGACGTCGTTGTGCTGACCGAGCCGCCGGTCGCCGGGGCGGTAGTGCTCGCGCGCCGGGCGGTGGCGAAGGAGTGGGGTGCGGCGACGGAGCGGGCTGTGGCGACGGAGCGGGGCACAGTGGTGGAGCCGGGCGAGTGATGAGGGTCGTCGAGATCGTCGGCCCGCGGACCTCCCGCGTCGTCGAAGCGCCCGAGCCCGAGCCCGGACCCGGCGAGGTGCTGGTCCGCACCCTCTCCTTAGGCGTCTGCGCGTCGGAGCGACCGGTCTGGACGGGGCACGACGGCGGATCGCCGGCCCGCATCGGGCACGAGCTGTCCGGCGAGGTCGTGGGCTGGGGGAGCGACGTCTACGGCTGGCAGGTCGGGGACCGGGTCACCGGGTTCGCCCACCCGGCCTTCGCGGAGCTCGTCGCCGTGCCGAGCCGCGACCTCGAGCCCGTACCCGCGAACGTGCCGTCCTGGGCGGCGCTCGGCGAGCCGCTCGCGTGCGTCGTCGAGGCCGTGTCCCGCAGCGGGATCCGTGCGGGGGCGCGCGTCGCCGTCTTCGGGACGGGGTTCATGGGTCTCGTGGCGACCCAGGTGGTCCGCGCCGCAGGCGCGGCCGAGGTGCTCGCGCTCGACGTCGATCCCGCCCGCCTGGAGATCGCGGCCCGGGTCGGCGCGGATGCCACGTTTGTGCTGCCCGACGGCGGGAGCGGCGCCGGGAGCGGCTCCACGGGCGACCCAGCCGTCGTGCCTGCCGACCTACGGGCCTCCTGCGACGTAGTCGTCGAGTTCACCGGCACTGCCGCCGGGCTGGCGGCGGCGGGCGACCTCACCCGCGCCCACGGCACGCTCTGCGTCGGCGGCTACCACCACGACGGCCGCCGCGACCTCGACGTCGAGCTCTGGTACCGCTCGGTGACGATCGTCAACGGGTTCAGCGCGGACCGTGGCCGGCAGCGGGCCGCACTGCGGCAGGGGCTCGCGCTCATGGCCGCGCGCGAGGTCACGTTCGAGCCGCTCGTGACGCACCGGCTTGGGCTCGACGGTCTGGACGACGCCTACGAGCTCTTCCGCGAACGGCCCGCGGGCTTCGTCAAGGCGGTGCTGGAGCCCTAACTTTTTGCCGACGGCAGGGGGTAGCAATTTAGTAACACATATGGTTTTATTCCGTTCGAAGCGGGCAATGGCGCTGCCGCCTTGCCGGGCGCGGTCACGACGATCAGCGGTCAACGAGATCAAGGGAGAACTCGGATGGCAACGGAACGGATCGACTCGGCGCGGGCAGTCAGCCGGCGCGCCGTCCTCGGTGGGATCGCGGGTGCCGCGGCCGTCACGGGGCTGGGACTGCTCGGCGCGCCCCTGGCGAACGGCCCGGCCGCCCAGGGCATCCGCTCCTGGCAGTAGCAGTCGTGGCAGTAGCAGCAACACGAGCGGCGGCCGGGAATCCGGCAGCTGCCCGACGGAACATCCGGTCAAGCTCCGAGACAAAGGTGTTGAGGATGGAACTGCGCAGAGGAATCAGACACGCTGGGCGCGCCGCGACGGCTACCGTCGCCGCGCTCGCCCTGGTCACCGGTGGGGCGCTGGCGAGCGCCGCAGCGCCACGAACCGGTCCGCCGGTACCCGGCGTCGCACCGGCGGTGGGTACGACGACGGCTGCCGCACCGGCGGCGGCCGAACCTGTGGTTGAGGCCGCGGCGGTCGACGTCGACCGGTATCCGCTGGGTGTGGGGGCCGACCTTGGCGCCCAGGTTCGCTCCCACGGGATCGAGACCGCCGCCGCACCGACGGCGGGCGCGCAGGAGGTCGGCGAGGCCGCCGGCCGGGCGTACTGGCGCACCGACGCGGGGGCGGGCGCGGAGCGCTTCGTCGTCGACGTCGCGGACGACTACCTTGCCCGCCTCGCGGGCCGGGCCGGGTACCTGGTGGTGGACCACCAGGTAGCGGTGGCCCCGACGGTGACGACGGCCGCGGCCGACGGCACCCCCGTCGAGCTCGCCGGGACGGCCGAGCCGGACGCGGACGGCGACGGCTGGACGAGCACCGTCGTCTCCCTGTCCGCCGGGACCCTGCGTGCCGGCGCGGACGACACCGAGATCGCTCTCGCGCCGTCGGGCGACGGGGAGCTGACCGTGGCCGGGCTGCGGCTGGTGGCCCAGGGGGTGAGCGTCGACCTCGGCCCTGGTGTCGCGGAGAACGGCATCGCGGTACGGGCGGGTGACCAGACCGGGGGCCTGGTCACCGGCACCGACGGGGACCGCGGCTACTGGCAGACGGGCAAGGCCGCAGGCACCTCGTTCGTCTACGCGAACGTCGCCTCGACCTACCTGCTGAACACCACGGACCGCGTGCTGGTGGACGTGGTGACGCAGGACGCGGGCGGCAACATGTTCCTGCAGTACGACTCGCCGGGCGAGACGATCCCGGAGCGGTTCAAGCGGTCGAGCACCATCAACCTCCCGGCCGGCGGCGGCTGGGCCGGCCACAGCTGGCTGCTGGAGGACGCGATCCTGACGGACCGGTCCAACGGCTCGGACTTCCGCGTCTCGGTGGAGGACTCGCCGACGGACGTCCGCTTCGACCGCATCGCAGTGACCGGCATCCCCGTCGAGGTCGACCCGACCCTGGCCCTGCGCCGTCTGGTCCGCCAGGCCGACGTGGCCCACGACGCCGCCCGCGAGGGCAACCGGGACGGCCAGTACCCGGCCGGATCGAGGGCCACCCTCCAGGAAGCGATCGACGCGGCGCAGGCCGTCGTCGACGACGAGAACGCCACGGGGGAGGAAGCCGACGCCGCGATCGACGACCTGGAGGTCGCGCTGGAGCAGTTCCTCGCCCTGGAGCGCAGCACCGACCTGGCCCGGGGCGCCGCGGCGACCGCCGGGAGCACCAGTGAAGGCAGCCCGGGCGCGCTGACCGACGGCGACGACGGCTCCTACTGGACCTCGGCCCGCGACGCCGGCGCCGACTGGGTGCAGCTCGACCTCGGCGAGGTCACCCGGTTCAACGAGGTCCTGGCCCGCTGGCCGGGGGACTACGCGAACGTGTACGGCATCGAGGTCTCCACCGACGGGTCGGCGTTCACCGAGGTGGCCAGCGCGGGCGCCCTCGGCGGGCACCCCGTCCGCACGCGGTTCGAGCCCGTCGACGCGCGGTACGTGCGCCTGGAGCTGACGCGGTACGCGACGCAGCACTCCGTCTTCAGCCTGCGGTCCCTGGAGGTGCGGCTCACGCTCCCCACCGACGTGAACCCAAGGATCGTGGAGACCGTCTTCCCGACCGAGGACGTGGTGGTGGCCGAGCACGTGGTCACCGAGCCCGGCACCGAGTTCCAGGCTGACCCGACCGGCGTCGAGGACTCCACGGCGGCGATCCAGGCCGCGCTGTACGCCTGCGAGGACACGACCGGTGGCACGGTGTGGCTCCCCGCGGGGACCTACCGCGTCACCGGGACCCTGGAGGTCGGCGCCCACTGCACCCTGCGCGGCGACCACCCGGACGCCGCACTGACGCCGGACGGCGACCCGCTGGAGGGCACCGTCGTCGTCGCCGACCTGCCCTCTGGGGACGACGGGCCGAGCCTGTTCCGCATCGGCGGCAACGCCGGCGTGATCGGCGTGACCACCTACTACCCGGGGCAGGACGCCGCCGAGCCGGTGCCCTACGGGTTCACGTTCGAGATCCCCGGCCGCGCCTGGCAGGGCGAGCACAACTACATGATGAGCAGCATCGAGCACGTGACGATGCTGAACTCCTATCGCGGCATCGGGGTGTCCACCATGGCCCACGACCGGGGTGAGTCCGGGCCCGGGTCGCAGGTGCACGAGATCGCGAACGTCCGCGACGTGACCGGCACCGCGCTGTTCATCGGCGTGGAGGCGTACAACGGAGCCGACGTCGGCACGTGGCAGGACGTCACGTTCGACAACGGCGTGTGGGCGGGGGTCGGCGCGGACTACAACGCACCGGACCGTGCCGTGCTCGACGCCTGGACCCGCGCCAACGGCACCGGCTTTGTGCTCGGTGACCTGGAGTGGGACGAGTTCACGGACATCGGGGCGTCGGACTACAGGTTCGGCATCCACATCGTGCGGGGTCAGCGGGCCGAGTTCACGGGCTCGTTCATCAACGCCGACATCCGGGACACGGACGTCGCCGTGCAGGTAGACCAGGCCGACGGCCGGTGGGGCACCGCGTTCGCATCCTCCACGCTGGAGGGTTCGGTCGCGTCCGTCCGCAACCTCTCGGCCGCGTACGTCAAGCTCACGGACACCACGACGAGCGGCCCCAGCGAGGGCATAGTGCACGTCCTGGCCGGCCCCGAGGACGGCGTCCCCGCCGTGCCGGAGCCGGTGACCGCCCCGCGTCCGGCCGAGCACCTGGTCGACGTCACCGCGGCGCCGTACGACGTGCCGCGCACCCCGGGTCAGTTCTCGGCCGTGGACGCCACGGCGGACATCCAGGCCGCGCTCGACGACACGGCGGACGCCGGGGGCGGCGTCGTCTACCTGCCCGCGGGCTGGTACACCGTGCGGGGCCGGCTCACCGTCCCGGAAGGGGTGGAGCTGCGCGGCTCGGCGGGCGTCGCGAACCGCGACTCCCTGGAGCTGAGCGGCGGCACGGTGCTCATGGCGTACGACGGCCGCACCGCCGTCGACGACCCGGCCGCCGACACGGCGCCAGCGTTCATTACCCTCGCGGGCGAGGACGCCGGGGTCCGGGGCCTGCGGGTGTTCCACCCGGAGAACAACCCGGCGTCCGACGACGGGGTGGTCGCCTACCCCTACGCCGTGCGCGGGGACGCCCCGGGCACCTACGCGGTGAACGTCGGCCTGACCAACGCGTGGAACGGGATCGACATGACGGACGCGGCGGACGGGTTCCTCGCGCGCCGGATCGTCGGCCTGTACTTCGCCCACGGCGTGCGCGCCGGGGCCAACGAGGGCGGCACGATCGAGAACGTGCTCTCCAACGGCAACGTGATCACCCGTGTGGCCTACGGGCTGCCGGGCTGGGTGGAGGGGGACAACCTCTTCGCGCAGGTGATCGACGGCGTCGCGCGGCAGCGGGAGGTGCTCGTGCAGGCCGACGGCGCCCAGGGGCTGACGGTGCTGAACACGTTCGCCTACGGCAGTCACGACGGTTTGGTCGCCCGGGACGGCGCGACGGTGACGGCGTTCAACGTCGGGACCGACAACCTCGGGCCTGGCGGGTACTCGGTCGACGCGGACGTGACCAGCGCCGTCGACGCCGTGAACCTCATGCGCTACAACGGCACCACGAGCCGTGGTCCGGTGACCATCACCAACCCGATGGCCATCAACATGGTGCAGCGGTCGCTGACCCTGGGCGTCACGCCCGAGGGATCGGGCGCGGTGCGTGTGGTGGGCAACGAGACCGAGCCGGGCCGGTACGAGGCGGGCAGCGCCCTGCGGCTCGTGGCCGAGCCTGCAACCGGGTTCGTCCACACCGGCTGGCAGGACGAGTCCGGCGAGGTGGTCTCCACCGATCCGACGCTCGACCTGGTGCTCGACGCCGACCGGTCGCTGGTCGCGGTCTTCGGGGAGGCGCCGCCTCTGTCGGTCTCCGTCACCGCGGTTGCGCAATGCGCGGGTCCGCTGGTGCTGCTGCCCGTGAAGGTCGGCAACACCGGCGACAGCACGATCAGCCTGCGGATCACTACGCCGTACGGGTCGCGCAGTGTGCCGAAGGTGGCGCCCGGCAAGTCGGTCACGCGGATCCTGGTGCCGGGGCGGACCAGGATTCCCGCCGGTGAGGTGACCGTCGTCGGCACGGTGCGGGGCACTGACCTGACCCGCACGACCACGGTGGCCTACGACGCGCTGGACTGCCGCCGGTAGGGCGACGTCGTACCCGCGGCCCTCGGCCGGCGCCTCGCGCCGACCGGGGGCTCGGCGCGTCCTGGGGCCAAGGTAGATTCAGCGCGCATATCCATTCGGTGAAAGGGCATCCGTGAGCCAGCCGCTCTACCTCGAGGTGTACGAGAAGCTCCGCGGCGAGATCCACGCGGGCACGTACGGCGTCGGCGACCGGATGCCGGCCGAGGCCGAGCTGACCAAGCAGCTCGGGGTGAGCGCCATCACCCTCAAACGCGCGATGGACCTGCTGCGCGACGACGGTTACATCACCCGCCGCCCCCGCCTGGGCACGGTGGTCGTGAGCGAGACCGCGACGGCCGCCGCCCAGGCGGGCCCGGGACCGGCGCCCCTGATCGGGTGCGTCCTGACGGACTTCGACGACACCTTCGGCACGCGGGTCCTGACCGGGCTGCTCGACTCGTCCGGAACGGTCGCGAACCTCGTGGTCAAGCGCAGCCTCGGCGACCGTGAGGCGGAGGACGACCTGGTGCGGGCGCTCGTGGCCGACGGCGTCCAGGGGCTGATCCTGGAGCCGAGCTCGTCGCAGTACGTCGCCCCGGCGGTCCTGGAGCTCATCACCCAGTCGTTCCCCGTGGCCATCGTGGACCGGGTGTTCGACGGCGTCCCGGTCTCCTCGGTCTGCTCGGACAACGTCTCGGCGGGGCGCCAGGCCGCCGAGTACCTGTTCTCCCGCGGGTACGACCACCTGGGGCTCGTCTCGGCGTCGAGCACCGTGTCCACCGTGCAGGACCGGCTCGACGGCGTGGTCGACGCCCACGCGACCCGGGGCGTCCCGTTCGACCCGGTCCACCAGTTCCGGCAGTCTCGCTCCACGGTCCCGGGCACCGACGTCGCGCCCGACGACGACATCGCCGAGCTGGAGAAGTTCCTCGCCGCCAACCCGGGCCTGACCGGGCTCGTGGTGACCGAGCACAACATCGCCGTCCTGGTGCGGGAGGCCGCGCAGCGGGTGGGCCGGTCCATCCCCGGCGACCTGGGCATCGTCTGCTTCGACCAACCGGACGTGTTCTACGACGGCGCGCGCTACCGGTTCACGCACCTCCGGCAGGACCAGACCCGCATGGGGAGCGAGGCGGTCGACCTCGTGCTCGCCCAGCTCCGGGGCGCCGGGCAGGTCACCAAGGTGACGCTGCCGACCGAGCTGGTGCCGGGGAGCTCGACCCGGTAGCCCCGCACCCTGGTCGACGATTTCGGACGAGATGGCTGTATTTAGTCGTTTCCTAATGTAGGTTTTGATCCGAATCGCGATCGCCGGGCGCAACGCCGCGCCCCAGGGGAGGAGCTCTTCGATGACGACTCTGCGTCGTGCCTGGGTTTTCCTGACAGCCATCGCCGTGCTGGGCGGCCTGCAGCCGGTCGCCGTCGCGCAAGCTGCTCCGCCGTCCGGAGCGACATCCGGTGCGGCCGACGTGGCGCGGGCCCGGGTGGCCACCGAGGTGCTGATGGACTCCTACGACCCGGAGAAGGCCTGGTTCCCGTCGAGCTGGTGGAACTCCGCCGTCGCGCTGCAGACGGTCGGTGACTACATGGCGCGCACCGGCGACCGGAGCTACGTCGACGAGCTGGACAGAAGCTTCGAGACCAACAAGGGCCCGTTCCCGGCCGGCGAGCGGTCGACCGACGAGATCTACGGCAACTTCACGAGCCGGGCCATCGACGACGCCGGCTGGTGGGCCCTGAACTGGGTGGGCGCCTACGACCTGACCGGCGATCAGAAGTACCTGGACATGGCCGGCACGATCGGCGAGTTCATGCACGGTTTCTGGGACACCAGCACGTGCGGCGGCGGCATCTGGTGGAACGAGGAGCGGACCTACAAGAACGCCGTCACCAACGGCCAGTGGGTCCGGTTGACCGCCGAGCTGCACAACCGCATCCCCGGCGACACCGTCTGGCTGGACCGGTCCCAGGAGGCCTGGGACTGGTACGTGGACAGCGGCATGATCAACGCCCAGGGCCTGGTCAACGACGGGCTCAGGGACGACTGCACCAGCAACGACGACACCGTGTGGACCTACAACCAGGGCCTGGCGATCGGCGCCCCGCTGGAGCTGTGGCGGGCTACCGGCGACCCGTCGCTGCTGGCCGAAGCGCAGCGGCTGGCCGACGCGGCGCTCGACTCCGAGGTGCTGGTCCAGGACGGGGTGCTGACCGAGTGGTGCGAGGCGGCCGGCCGGTCCTGCGACGACAACCAGAAGCAGTTCAAGGGCATCTTCCTGCGTTACCTGATGGACCTGGCCGACACCACGGGCGAGGCGCGGTACCAGGAGTTCGTCGACCGGCAGGCCGAGAGCATCTGGGTGAACGACCGCGACTCCTCCGAGCGGCTGGGCCTGCGCTGGGCCGGGAGCCCGAGCCCGGAGCGGCCCAACGTGTTCGACTGGCGCACCCAGGCCAGCGCGCTCAGCGCGCTGATCGCCGACGTACCGCAGGAGGCCCCGCGTCGGTCGCTGTCCGCCACCATGTCCCCGGCGCAGCTGGTGGTGATGCCCAGCCCGGGTGCCGCCTCCGCTCTGCAGACCGAGGTCCAGGTGGCGGCGACGGCGGAGCGCCGGCGGCCGGTGCGCGTGGACGTGCGCGCCACCGGACCGGACGGCTGGCGGGTGACGCCCGCCCGGAGCCGCGTCACGGTGGTCCCGGGCGCCGGTGGTACGCCGGGGCGCGTGAGCGTCCCGCTGGCCGTGGCGGTGCCGGCCGGTGCCGCGGACGGCAGCTACCCCCTGACCGTGCGGGTCACCGCCGGGCATGGGCTCAGCTACACCACCCGGGTCACCATCCAGGTAGCGGGCACCGTCGACTTCGACGCCGGGACCACCCAGGAGGCTGCCTGGCTCTGGGACGCGGGTGGCTCCGGCCTGAGCCAGGGCGGGAGCCGGTTCGCGGACGGCACCAGCCACTTCATCTACAAGCTCCCGTTCCCCGCCGAGGCCACCTCGGCCGAGGCGACCCTGACGATCGACAACCAGTACGTGGTCCAGGTCGGGCCCGACGGCGAGACCTGGACAACGGTCCTGGCAGAGGACGACCCGATCCGGGACGGCTCCAACCGGGCCGACCACACCCTCGACCTGACGCCGCACCTCGGCCCGGACAAGGCGGTCTACATCCGGGTGACCGACGCCTTCACGCAGGACGGCTGGGGCGGCGGGGTCTACCACGTCACCGCGAGCTACGGGACGGACTGAACCGCCGGCGGGTTCCGGCGGGGCAGGATGGGGACATGAGCGAACTTGATGTCCCCGCTGCCGTAGCCGAGGTCGAGGCCCAGGAGGCCGAGCTGGTGCTGACCACGTTCACGCACGAGCAGGCGTGGGCCCTTGGCGCCCGGCTCGTCGAGCTGGCCACCGAGCGCGCGCTGCCCGTCACTATCGACATCCGCAAAGGGACCCAGCAGGTGTTCCACGCAGCGCGCCCCGGTACGACGCCGGACAACGACTCGTGGATCGAGCGCAAGGTAGCGGTGGTGTACCGGTTCGGGGCCTCGTCCTACCTGGTGGGGCTGCGCGCCAGGGCCAAGGGGTCGGACTTCAATACCGTCCACGGCCTGCCGCTCCAGGAGTACGCCGCCCACGGGGGCGCGTTCCCGGTGCGGGTCGCGGGCGTGGGCATCGTCGGCGTCGTCACCGTGTCCGGCCTGGCGCAGCAGGACGACCACGCCCTGGTGGTCGAGGCCCTGCGCGAGCTGTAGGAATCAGCCCACGTGCCACTGCTGGTTGGGCCCAGCGTGGCAGCTGTACATGATCGCGGGTGTCGCGTTGTCGACCAGGGCGTTCGCGACGTCCAGGCACAGCCCGGTGGCGACGTTGCGCACGGTGCCGTCGGCCTGCGGGGCCCACTGCTGGTTGGCGGCGCCGTGGCACGTCCAGATCGTGGCGGCGGCGCCCGGCTGCCCGGCGCTCGGGTCGTCGAGGCACATGGTGCCCAGAACCCGCAGCTCCCCGGCGGCCGACGCCGTCCACTGCTGGGCCGCTGACCCGTTGCAGTCGTAGATCTGCAGCGCCGCACCGTCCACGGCGCCTCCGCCAGGCACGTCGAGGCACCGGCCGGAGGCCACACCCTGCAGCGTGACGGGTGTCGGCTCCGGCGGCGGAGATGGGGCGCTCGGGGAGGGTGTCGGCTCCGGGGTCGCGGGGGTGCTCACCGGGCTCGCTTCGGGTGTGCTCGCGATCGCCGACGCGCTCGGCCCCGTCGAGCTCTGCGCGGACGTGTCCTCCGGGGACAAGTCACGGTTCAGCACCCAGACCGTGCCCGCCACCGCGGCGAGCAGCAGCACGGCGGCAAGCACCCACACGAGCAGGCCAACAGGTGGGCGCCGGCGCGGCGTGGCTTGGTCGTACACCCTTGCGTTTCCCCTCGTGGCCGACGGCGTTCGTGTGTCCGCGCCGCACCCTACTCGGTCCCGCCCGCTGGATCAGCCCGCCGATCAGCCGGCGGTCAGCGCTCGCCGTCCGGCACGACGTCCCTGACCCAGGCCCCTTCCTCTTCCGCGCCGTCGGGACGGAAGCCGACCCTGCTCAGGTACCCGAACTCGCTGCGGTCTACCTGCGGTACGACAACGCGGGTGAAGCCCTTGGCCGCGAAGATCCCGCTGCGCCGGTACACGAACTCGGCGGGCGTCAGGTCACGGAACCGCATGGAGACCCAGTCCAGCTCGACGACGCCCACCCCGTCCCCGGCGTCGCGCACCTCCACCACACCCACCGTCTCGTCACCGCGCTGCACCAGGAACGCCGAACGCACCTCGCCGGGCTCCGGCAGCGCCACGAACCGCGGCGCGAAGGTCGCGATGTCCGCCTCGTGGGTGCGCAGCACGTGCAGCAGGTACGCGTCGTCGGGCGCGACCTCGACCACTTCGTACACGGCGGCGTCGTGGCGCTCGCGGTTCAGCCGCCACAGCCAGTAGATGTTGATGAGGCTGATCGCGGCGTTCATGGCGAAGAACGGCCAGATCCCCAGGATCGCGTTGTAGGTGGTCGCGACGAGGGAACCGACCAGGTTGAGCCAGCGGAAGCGGAGCACACGCGCCTGCGTGAGGGACAGGACGACGAGGACAGAACCGAGCCAGCCGCCGATCTCGAGCCAAGGGAACATGCCCTGACCTTAAGCGTCCTCACCAGGACCAGCCGCGCGAGCTGAGCTCCAGCTCCTCCCGCAGCCGCTCGGCCGCGCCGGCACGCTCGTCCGCGCGCAACGGTGCCGACTCGGCCGGCAGTCCGGCGAGCCGGCAGGCCTCACGCAGCAGCGCGTCGTACGCGCCCTGCACGGCGAACCAGTGGTGCGCCCGCGCGTACACGTCGGGGTCCTGCTCCACGCGGCGCAGCTCGGTCGCGAGCTCCCCGAGGCGGGTCTGCAGGCGCAGCGTGACCAGCGGGTCGGGTGCGGGGCGCTGTCGCGCCAGGAAGGTCCAGGCCATCAGGTCTCACCGCCACGTCGTCGTCGCGGAACTGGGTACACCACCAGCCTAGGCGCGCAGACCCGAGAGGGCCATCGCCGACAGCCCCCGAGATCACTCCGGGTCGTGTAGCGCCGTCAGGATGCCCTCGCCGTAGCGGTCCAGCTTGGCCTGGCCGACGCCGCTGATCCCGCTCAGCGCGTCCAGGTCCGCGGGCTTCTCGGCAGCCACCACCCGCAGCGTCGCGTCGTGGAACACGACGTACGCGGGCACCCCCTGCTCCTTCGCGGCCGCCGCCCGCCACGCGCGCAGCCGCTCGAAGACCTCCTGGTCCGCGCTCGACAGCGTGGCCGCCTCCGGACGTGGGCCGCCCGAACGTGCGGACCTGCGCGTGCTGCCGGCCGCCGGGGCAGGATCGCGCCGCAGCCGCACCTCGCGCTTCCGGCCCAGCACCTCCGCGCTGGCGTCCGTCAGCAGCAGCGTGCCGTGGTTGGCGTCCACCTCCAGCAGCCCCATGGCCAGGAGCTGCCGCGCCACGGACCGCCATTCGCCCTCGGCCAGGTCCTCACCGACACCGAACACCGTGAGCTCGTCGTGCCCCCACTGCGTGATCTTCGGCGTGGACTTGCCCCGCAGGATGTCGACCACGTGCCCGACGCCGAAGCGCTGGTTGCGCTCGCGGTCCAGGCGGAACACGGCGGACAGGAGCTTCTGGGCGGGGACGGTGCCGTCCCAGGCCTCGGGTGGGTTCTGGCAGGTGTCGCAGGCTCCGCACGTGCCGGGGTGGTCCTGGCCGAAGTAGCGCAGGAGCTGTGCGCGGCGGCACTCGACGGTCTCGCACAGCGCCAGCATCGCGTCCAGATGGGCCGAGAGCCGGCGGCGGTGCGTCAGGTCGCCCTCGGACTCGGCGATCATCTTGCGCTGCTGCACGACGTCGGCCAGCCCGTAGGCGAGCCACGCCGTCGACGGCAGGCCGTCGCGCCCGGCGCGGCCGGTCTCCTGGTAGTAGCCCTCCACCGACTTGGGCAGGTCGAGGTGGGCGACGAAGCGGACGTCGGGCTTGTCGATGCCCATGCCGAACGCGATGGTCGCGACCATGATCACGCCGTCCTCGCGCAGGAACGTCGACTGGTTGGCCGAGCGCACGTGGGCGGGCAGCCCCGCGTGGTACGGCAGGGCGCGGATGCCCTGGTCGGTGAGCTGCTGGGCGGTCTTCTCCACCGACGCGCGGGACAGGCAGTACACGATCCCGGCGTCGCCCGGGTGCTCGGTGCGCAGCAGATCCAGCAGCTGCCGGCCCGGGTTGTCCTTGGGTACGACGCGGTAGGTGATGTTCGGCCGGTCGAAGCTGGCGACGAAGTGCCGGGCCTCGGTCAGCCCGAGGCGGGTGGCGATCTCCTCGCGGGTGTGCTGGGTCGCGGTGGCGGTCAGCGCGATGCGCGGGACACCGGGCCAGCGCTCGGCCAGCTCGCTCAGGCGCAGGTAGTCAGGGCGGAAGTCGTGGCCCCACTGGGACACGCAGTGCGCCTCGTCGATGGCGAACAGCGCGATGGTGCCCTGGTCGAGGAGTCGGGCGGTGGACTCGACGCCGAGCCGTTCCGGCGCCAGGTACAGCAGATCGAGCTCGCCGGAGCGGTAGGCCTGCTCCACCTGGCGCCGCTCGTCCGGGTTCTGCGTGGAGTTCAGGAAGCCGGCCCGGACACCGAGCGCGTCGAGGGCGTCCACCTGGTCCTGCATGAGGGCGATCAGGGGCGAGATGACGACGCCGGTGCCGTGCCGCACCAGCGCGGGGATCTGATAGCACAGCGACTTGCCGCCGCCGGTCGGCATGAGCACGAGGGCGTCCCCGCCGTCGACCACCGTGTCGATGATCGCCTGCTGCTCGCCGCGGAAGGCGGCGTAGCCGAAGACGTCACGCAGCACGTCGAGCGCGGTAGCGGTGGTGGTCATCGTCGGGACCATGTCCGGGAGCGTCACGACGGCCAGTGTGCCAGGGGACTGTGACACGGGCGGCCCGGGCGCTGGGGTTTTGCACAGCAAAGGCAAGGAAAGAACCCTCTCCCTGCCACTATCAATCTATAGCGCACAGGGGGTCTTGCGGCAAGGCCCCCTGCGTATCGCAGAATCGTCGGCCGGAGCTCCCGACCGACGGAATCGAGTGGTGCCGAATGACCAGTCCTGACCTGAAGAGCCTGTCCACTGCTACCTCCGAGTCGACCGCCGTGTTCGACCTTCCAGGCCGGCTCGCCGCCAAGGCCGACCCCACGCTGACCGCCGCCGACGAGCGGCACTTCGCGGACATCGCCACCACCCTCGAGCAGTCGATCGCCGACCTCACAGAGCGTCTCGACGCCGCGCGCAGGCTGCCCGCGACCATGGGGCAGGCGGCGGTGGAGCGGGACCAGGAGGTCCACCGGCTGACCTCGCGCCTGCGCACCATGCGCCGCTTCGGCGTGGACCTGTGCCTCGGGCGCATGATCAGCGTCGAGGCGGGCATCGGGCCCGTATACGTCGGGCGCCTCGGCCTCACCGACAGCGCGGGGCGCCGGCTGCTGATCGACTGGCGGTCCCCGGCGGCGGAACCGTTCTTCGGCGCTACGCACGCCGACCCGATGGGGCTGGCGAGCCGCCGCCGCTACCGCTGGACCCGCGGCCGGGTCACCGACTTCTGGGACGAGGTGTTCACCCCGGACCTCCTGGGCTCCGGTGCCCAGGACGGCGCTGAAGGCCCCAGCGGCTCCGCGGCCTACGCCGCCCTCGACGACCAGTCGGCGTTCATCGCGAGCCTGGGTGGTGAGCGGTCGGACCGGATGCGCGACGTGCTCGGCACCATCCAGGCCGACCAGGACGCCATCATCCGCGCGGGCTCCCGCGGCGCACTTGTCGTCGACGGCGGTCCGGGCACCGGCAAGACCGTCGTCGCGCTGCACCGGACCGCCTACCTGCTGTACTCGGACCCGCGCCTCGGGCACCGGCGGGGCGGCGTGCTGTTCGTCGGCCCGCACCAGCCGTACCTGGCGTACGTCTCGGACGTGCTGCCCAGCCTCGGCGAGGAGGGGGTGCAGACGTGCACCGTGCGTGACCTCGTCCCCGAGGGGCGGACGGCGCCCGCCGAGCGCGACCCGGAGGTCGCCCGGCTGAAGGCGGACGCCCGGATGGTGGCCGCGATCGAGCCGGCCGTCCGGCTCTACGAGACTCCGCCGAAGGAGGGAATGGCTGTCGCCGCGCCCTGGGGCGACGTCTGGGTCAGCACAGCGGACTGGGCCGAGGCGTTCGGGGTCGTCGAGGCCGGCACGGCGCACAACGAGGCCCGGGACCAGGTCTGGGCGGCGCTGCTGACGATCCTGACGGACAAGGTCAAGGCTGACGACGGGGACGGGGACGGGAGCGACGACGAGGGCGGATGGTCCGAGGACCGCTGGTCCGAGGACGGCGCCGAGCCCTCGGACGATCTGCCCGCCGACTGGCGGGACTGGACCGAGGACCGGTTAGAGGACCAGTTCGATGCCTACGGGCAGCAGGAGGTCGATCCGACCGCTCCGGTCCGGGCAGCGCTGGCGGGCAACCGGGACCTCGCGCGCGCCTTCGACCGGGCGTGGCCCCTGCTGGAGCCGATGGACATCGTCGGCGACCTGTGGGAGGTGCCCGCCTACCTGCGGATGTGCGCCCCCTGGCTGGAGCCCGACGCCGCGGCGCGGCTCCGGCGGGACGAGCCGAAAGCCTGGACGGGGTCCGACCTGCCGATCCTGGACGCGGCCCGACGGCGGATCGGTGACCCGGAGGCCTCGCGCCGCCGTCGTCGAGCGGAGGCCGCGGCCGCCGCCGAGCGGGCCCGGATGGCCGACGTCGTGGACGACCTGATCGCCA
Organism: Promicromonospora sp. Populi; assembly: GCF_041081105.1. Taxonomy (NCBI): domain Bacteria; kingdom Bacillati; phylum Actinomycetota; class Actinomycetes; order Micrococcales; family Promicromonosporaceae; genus Promicromonospora; species Promicromonospora sp. Populi. The sequence goes on from NZ_CP163528.1 coordinate 862,236, forward strand.
CCGACGACTCCGACATGGGCGTGATGCAGATGCTGCACGGCCAGGACCTGCGCGAGGCCCTGCTCGACGGCGCCGCCGTGCCGGCGACCGCGGACCCAGACCTGCTCGCCGGGCCGTTCGCGCACATCGTCGTCGACGAGGCCCAGGAGCTGACCGACGCGGAGTGGCAGATGCTGCTGGCGCGCTGCCCGTCCCGCAGCCTGACGGTGGTGGGCGACCGCGCCCAGGCCCGGCACGGCTTCGCCGAGTCGTGGACCGAGCGCCTGGGGAGGGTCGGCCTGGGCCGGATCGAGACGATGTCCCTGGGCATCAACTACCGGACGCCCGCAGAGATCATGGCTGAGGCCGAACCGGTCATCCGCGCCGCGCTCCCGGACGCCAACGTGCCGACGTCGGTGCGCAGCAGCGGTTTCCCGGTGCTGCACGGCGCCGCCGCACAGCTCGGCCCGATCCTGGAGGACTGGCTCGCCGAGCACACCGACGGGACGGCGTGCGTCATCAGCACCCGGGACGACCTGGCGATCGGTGCCACGCCCCGCGTGCGGTTGCTCACCCCGGAGCTGTCGAAGGGGCTCGAGTTCGACCTGGTTGTGCTCGTGGACCCGGAGTCATTCGGCGCGGACAAGGGCGCGGGCGACCAGGGAACGGGCAGGGGAGTGGGGATCGAGCGGGCGGTCGACCGCTACGTCGCGATGACCCGGGCGACCCAGCGCCTCGTCATCCTCACGACCGTGTAACCTAGGGGACAGTCTTCCGGCGCCTGCGGGTGCCGGCGGGTCCGAATGAGACAGCGGACTACGAACGGCTCCCTTCTTCCACAAGTCGGGAGCCGTTCGTGCGTCCGCAGACGATTCAGGCGCGCATTCAGTCGCGCATCATTCAGCCGCGGAGCAGCGGCACCAGCTCCCGTCCCTGCCGCTCGATCTCGGGGAGATACGGGGTGTCGGACAGGACGAAGTGGGTCACGCCCAGCCGCTCGTACTTCCTCAAGCCCTCGGCGACCTCCTTCGCCGTCCCGACGAGCCAGGTTGTCCCCGCTCCGCCACCCCCGGCGCGTCCTGGCGCCGTGTAGAGGATGTCGTCCAGGACGTCGCCTCGTTCCGCGAGGTCGAGCAGTCGTTGCTGCCCGACGGCGGAGCGCTTGCCCCAGCGCCGACCGCCTGGCTGCTCGTGGTCGGCGCTGGCGGAGAGCTGAGCGACCTTGGCCTCGGCGTCGGCCCACGCCTCCTCCGTCGTGTCCCGCACGAACGTCGTGATGCGCAGGCCGAACTCCAGGGGCGCGTGCTCGCGCCCGAGCTCCGCCTGCAGGGTGCGCAGACGGTCTATCCGTTCGGCGATGCCGTCCAGCGGCTCGCCCCAGAAGAGCTGGACGTCCGCCTCGGTGGCGGCGACGCGCTCGGCTGCCGCGGAGGCCCCGCCGAAGTAGAGCCGGGGATGGGCCCGGCCCGGCCGGGCGAGCGGTCGCAGGTCCAGGGTCGAGTCGGTGACCTGGAAGTGCTCGCCTGCGTAGGTGACCGACTCCTGCGTCCACAGCCGGCGCACGATCTGCAGGAACTCCTTGGTGCGGGCGTACCGGTGGGCCTGGTCGCCCTCGGCGTCCCCGTACGCGGCGAGGTCGTCCTGCCCCGAGACGATGTTGATCCGCACGCGCCCGCCCGACAGGTGGTCGAGCGTCGCCGCGGCCGACGCCAGGTGCGCCGGCCGCCAGTACCCCGGCCGGACCGCGATGAGCGGCTCGAACGTCGTGGTCCGCGCGGCCAGGGCGGTGGCCACGGTGAACGTGTCCGGCCGGCCCCAGCTTGTGCCGAGCAGGGCGCCGTCCCAGCCGTGCTCCTCCAGCCGGGTGGCGTGCTCGGTCAGCGTGTCGAGGCTGTTGTGACCCGCCGCGGCGTCGTCCCCGCGGTGGCCGGGGTGGGTCTGGTTGGGGATGTACCAGAGGATGTCGTCGGCCATGTCAGGCTCCCACCGCGGTCGTCGTGTACTCAGCAGGTGTGTGCCGCGCCGTCGTGTACTGGTTCGCCGGCCGGGCCAGGCCGTAGTGGTCACGCAGGGTGGTGCCCTCGTAGTCGTGCCGGAACAGCCCGCGGTCCCGGAGGATCGGGAGCACGTGCGTGGTGAACTGCTCCAGCCCGGACGGCAGCGCGGCGGGCATGATGTTGAAGCCGTCGGCCGCCTCGGCGTCGTACCACTCCTGGAGCGCGTCGGCTACCTGCTCCGGGGTGCCCGCGAAGGTGCGGTGCCCACGCCCTCCGCCGAGCCGGCCGATGAGCTGCCGGACCGTCAGCCGTTCCCGCCGCGCCAGCTCCACGATGAGTGTGTAGCGGCTCTTCGCTCCCTCGATCTGGTCCTCGTCGGGCAGGTCGTCCGGCAGCTCGCGGTCCAGCGGCAGGTCCTCCGGATCGAGCCGCAGCGTGCGGGCGAGCTGGCGCTGCGCGTACTCGGGCTGGATGAGCTCGTCGAGCTCACGCTCCTTCTCCTGAGCCTCGGCCGCGGTCGCGCCGATCACCGGCACGATTCCCGGCAGGATGCGCACGCTGTCCGCGTCCCGCCCGACGGCCACGGCTCGCGCCTTGAGGTCCCGGTAGAACACCTGGGCGTCGGCGAGCGTCTGGTGTGCGGTGAACACTGCCTCGGCGTACCGGGCCGCCAGGCCCCTGCCGTCCTCGGACGAACCGGCCTGCACGATCAGCGGCCGCCCCTGCGGCGACCGGGGCACGTTGAGCGCCCCCGCTACCGAGAAGTGCTGCCCCACGTGCTGCGGCGGGTGGACCTTGGCGGCGTCCGCCCAGACGCCCGAGGCCTTGTCGGCGACTATCGCGTCGTCCTCCCACGAGTCCCAGAGCTTGACCGCGACGTCGAGAAACTCCGCCGCCCGCTCGTAGCGCACGGCGTGCGCGGGCTGGTCGTCCAGGCCGAAGTTCCGGGCGACGTCCGGGCCCGCCGTCGTCACCACGTTCCAGCCGGCACGGCCCGCCGAGACGTGGTCGATCGAGGCGAACCGCCGGGCCAGGTTGTACGGGGAGTTGTAGGTGGTCGACGCCGTGGCGATGAGCCCGATCCGCTCGGTGACCGCCGCGATGGCCGTGAGCACGATGAGCGGGTCGAGGGTGCCCGCGGGCCGTCGTCCGACGTCGCCGAAGAGGCCCGGGCTGTCCGCGAAGAAGATGGAGTCGAGCCTGCCCGCCTCGGCGATCTGCGCCAGGCGGCGCAGGTGGGCGATGTCGTGGCCGGTGGCGTCCGGGCCGCTCTCCGGCAGCCGCCAGGACGCCTCGTGGTGGCCGCTGCTCATGAGGAACGCGTTGAGGTTGAGCTTTCCGGGACGGTGGTTGGTCATGGGGTGTCCTTCCGGTCCAGGCCGAGCGCGCCGAGCAGCTCGGCACGCAGCGTGCGGTGCGGGTCGTGCCCGACGGCGTCGTGCGTGACGCCGGATGGGTTGCCGGGCGGGGTACGGCGCTCGAGCACGATGCGCCCCGCGTCCAGGACGACCACCCGGTCGGCCAGCACTATCGCTTCGTCCACGTCGTGGGTGACCATCAGGACGGTCGGGCGGTGGCGCCGCAGCAGGTCGCGCAGCAGGTCGTGCATCCGCAGCCGGGTCAGCGCGTCGAGCGCGCCGAACGGCTCGTCGGCCAGCAGCAGCTCGGGGCTGCGGGCGAGCGACCGGGCCAGCGACACCCGCTGCTGCTCGCCGCCCGAGAGCTCGTTCGGCCAGGCGCGCTCGCGCCCGGCGAGCCCTACCTCGGCCAGCGCCGCGCGGCCGGCGTCGCGTGCCTGGGCCGGTGCGGCGTCGTGGCCCAGCACTACGTTGTCCAGCACGCGCGCCCAAGGCAGCAGCCGGGAGTCCTGGAACACCACCGACACGTTGCGCGGCACCTGGATCCGCCCGGAGCCCGTCACGTCGTGGTCCAGGCCGGCGAGCGCTCGCAGCAGCGTGCTCTTGCCGGACCCGGACCGCCCGAGGATCGCGACGAACTCGCCGTCGGCGATCTCCAGGTCGAGGCCCTTGAGCACCCCGGCCGGCGTCCCGTAGGTCCGCACCAGGTCCCGTACGACGACGGCGGGGCGGGCGGGACCGCCGTCGTCGTGCCGCCGTGCGGCGCTCGCGGTCGGTCCTGTCTGGGTCAGTCCTCCAGCGTGCGTCGCCATGACAGTGCCTTTCTCTGCAGCAGGCGGACGGACCAGTCGGCGGTGAAGCCGAGGACGCCGTAGACGACGAGGCCGACGAGGATGACCTCCGTCTGCCCGTAGGTGCGCGCGAGCTCCATCATGTAGCCGATCCCGGCGGTGCCGTTGACCTGCTCGACGACGACGAGCGCGAGCAGCGAGCCGGTCACCGCGAAGCGCAGGCCCAGCAGGAAACCGGGCAGTGCACCCGGCAGCACCACACGGGTGACGAACTGGTGCCGACCCAGCCGTAACGTCTCGGCGAGCTCGACGTACCGCTTGTCGATCGAGCGCAGCCCGTTGTGCGTGTGGAGGTAGATCGGGATGAAGACGCCCAGCGCGATGGTGATGACCTTCATCTCCTCGTCGATCCCGAACCACAGGATGAGCAGCGGCAGGAGTGCCAGGTTGGGGATCGCGCGCTTGACCTGGATCGGTCCGTCCAGCAGCGCGTCGCCGAGCCGGCTCAGGCCGGAGGCCAGCGCGAGGGCGACACCCGCCGCGACGCCGAAGGTGAGCCCGAGAGCGGCGCGGGTCAGCGAGACCCAGAGGTGGCCGGGCAGGTCGCCGTCCACCGTGAGCTCGACGCCGGTGGTCAGCACCGTCCACGGCGGGGTGAGGACGCGCGGGTCGATCAGCCCGGTGGCCGATCCCGCGGCCCAGATCGCCACGAGCAGGCCGATGCCGAGGCCGGCGGCCAGGGGGAGCGGTTTGCCCAGGCCGAGCCGACGGGTCGTGGGTCGCACGTCGGCAGCGCTGGTGACCCGCTCCGGGGCAGCCGTCGTCGCCACCTCCTGGGCGACGGCGGTCACGAGGTGCTCCAGGCCTGCTCGGCTGCGTCGCCGGCGATCGGGCCGAACCGCTCGTCGAAGAGGTCCGCGGCCTGCAGCACGGGCCGGTCGAGCTCGGCGGCGAGGAGGTCGACGGTCTCCTGCGTGCGTTCGATCCCGTCGGTGAGGTCCGAGGGGATCTCGGGCCGGGCGGCCGTGTCGATGAGGTACTGCGCGTCCTGCTCCGACAGCCCCTGGTCCTCGATGTAGTACCCGGCCTTCCAGATCTCCGGGTTCTCGTAGATCCAAACCCGGGCCTGCGCCCACGCGGCGACGTACTGGCGCAGCGCGGCCGCCTTGGCCGGGTCCTGCACCACGGAGGTCGGGCCGTAGAGGTGGCTGGGGTCGTCCCGCAGGCCGTGCCGGAGCGACGTCGCGCCGTCGGCCGCGTACGAGTCGAGGTACCGCACCAGCGCGACACCGCCGACGGGGGCGACGTCGATCTCGCCCGCGGCGAGCGCCGTCGGGTAGACATCGCCGGTGGAGGGCAGCTCGATCAGCTCGACGTCGTCCTGCGTGAGCCCCGCTGCCTCCAGCGCCTTCAGGACGAGCGCTCCCTGCGCCTGGCCGGGGCTGAACGCGATCCTCTTGCCGCGCAGGTCGGACAGGTCGTCCAGCTCGATGCCGGGCGCGCCCGCGAGCTCGTAGACCGGGCGCTCCTGCCAGTCCTGCCGGTACTGGGAGGCGTAGATCTGCACGCCGAGTCCGGTCCAGGTGGCGTGGATCGCCGGGATCTCGGCGACCGCACCGATGTCCAGGGCGTCCGCGTTGAACGCCTCGATGGTCTGCGGGCCGCCGGAGATGTTGGCCCACTCGATCTCGAAGTCGAAGTCCGAGTCGATCTCGTCGCCGGCGAGCTCGAACGCCTTCTGGGTGGTCGGGTCACCGATCACCAGAGTTGTGCCGGCCGGGACCTCGGTGGGCAGGGCGGCATCAAGGGCGAGCCCGCCACCCTCCTCGGCCTGAGCACCGGCGGCGCAGCCGGAGGCGAGCAGTACGACGGCCGCGGCGGTCGCGGCGGCTGCGAGTGCCTTGGCCGGCCGTGCCTTGGCCGGTCGAGGCTTGGTTGGTTGAGTCTTGGTTCGTCGAGTGCTGGAGGGTGTGCTGGTGGGCATGGGTCGTCCGATCGTCGTGTTCCGGGTACGGCGAGGCAGCCCTTCCCGGATCGTGAGGTCCGACGGTCAGGGCTGTGCTGGAGGGGACGCGTGGGGTGAGGCTGGCGGGGACGCGTACGGGGTGCGATACCCGAGGCAGGTGCAGGGCGGTCGGCTGCGGCGCGGACCGGTGCGGGTCGGGTTCGGCGGTTGCGGGTGGGGTCGACCGGGCGGGGTCAGTGACGCGGGGTCAGTGGCAGAGCCCCGGACAGGTCAGACCCGGACAGGCGCGCCGTGGTTCCGGGTTCGGCGCGCGCAACAGGTAGGCGGCCTCGAACGGGAGGCTTCGGTGTGCGTGCTCGGACATGCCGCGGAACATAGGTGGCGGCTCGAAGCCTGACGAGGGTTCCCTGGAACTTCTCACGATGCGAGACCAGGTGTGAGACCAGGTGCGAGACCAGTGGGGCGACGGTCGTCCAGCGCTGCGCTCATCTGGTGCCAGGGTCATCCTTGACCGGGCCCAGAAACGACTTCGTCACGCCACCCTCGGTGATTCGAGGGGACGTGACGAGAAACGTGTCCGGAGGGGGACTTGAACCCCCACGCCCGTTAAAGGGCACTAGCACCTCAAGCTAGCGCGTCTGCCATTCCGCCACCCGGACAGGTGGACCGATCCCGGCGTTTCCGCCGTTCCGGTGCGGGAAAAACATAGCACGCAGGTCGGGTCGGCTCCGAATTGAAAACGGTGTGACCTGGGTCGCGTGGGGGAGTGAGGCGGCCGTCAGCGGAAGGCGTCGGCGTTCGCCGCGGCCCACTGCTCGAAGGTCGTCGCGGGAGCCCCGGTCACGTCCATGACGGTGGTGGTGGCGACCTGCGGGCTCTCGACCATCCAGGCGAACCCTTCTAGGTACCACCCGGCGTACTCGCCCATGGCCGGCTCCAGCACCGCCGTGGCCTCGTCGAGCGAGACCTGCTTGAAGACCACCTCGCGGCCGAGGACCTGGCCGAGCCGCCGGGCGCGCTCCGCGCGCGTCATCGTCTCGGGGCCGGTCACGGTGTGCACGCGGCCCTCGTGGTTGTCCCCGAGCGGCCCGTTCCCGAGCAGCACCGCCGCGGCCACCCGGGCGATGTCGTCCATGGCGACCGGAGCGTTCGCCGCCTCCGGATACGGCTCCCGCACCTCTCCCGTGGTCCGGACCTGGTCGGCCCAGACCGTCGTGTTCTCGACGAACTCCCCGGCGTACAGGTGGGTCCATGCGAGCCCGGACGCCTCGACGGCCTGCGCGATCGGCTGCCAGTCGGTGGTCTCGTCACCCGAGAGGTCGACGATGTGCCGCACGCCCGCCTCCCGCGCCAGCCGGACGACGTCGGTCACCGTCCCCAGGACCGGGGCCAGGTACAGCCGCTCGACCCCGGCGAACGCCGCCGGGAGTGTCTCGGGCCGGCCGAGGTAGCCGCGGGCGACCTCCACGCTGTCGGGCAGCTGCGCCTTGGCGGGGTTGATGGTGAGGGCTCGCACGTCGTCAGCGCCTCCGGCGAGCAGATGGTCCACGACCATTCGGCCGATGTTTCCCGTTGCGCCGGTCACCAGGATCTTCATCCCGCCAAACTACGGTCCGGGATGGTCGGTCCGCACATGAAAAGTTGTCGAGAGAAGCGGCGTACCGCTACCTTCCGCTTGGACAATTCGCCCAAAACAAAATGAGGAGCATGGCGATGACGGCTGACGCCCCGGCGGTAGCGCCGACCACAGCGGCGCAGGCGCCGACCACCCCGCAGGCGACCGGGCCGTCGATTGCCCAGGAGCCCGGCCAGCAGCCCGCTCAGCAGCCCGCCCAGCCGAGCGGCTTCGGTGCCCCGTGGATCCGCTCCACCGGTGACCTGGCCTGGAAGCTGGTCGGTATAGGGCTCGCCGTGGCCCTGGTGTTCTACGTGGTGAGCCTGGTCCAGCTTGTGTTCGTCGCGCTGTTCCTCGCCCTGGTCTTCACCGCCGTCCTGCTGCCGCTCGGCGAGCTCTACGACCGGGTGATGCCGCGTGGGCTGGCCATGGCGGCGTCCCTGCTGACCGCGGTGCTCGCCGTCGGCGCGTTGGTCACCTACGTGGTGTCTTCGGTGGTGAGCCGGTGGGAGGAGCTCGCCACGGAGTTCGGCACCGGTCTCACGGACCTCGCGCGCCTCGTCACCGACATCCCGCTCCTCGCGGGCCTGGGCACACCCGGCGACTGGCTGCGCGACGGTGGCGCCTGGCTCCAGTCGAACGCCGGCAACTACGTCGGCACCGCCGCGCAGAGCGCGGGCACCATCGCCGAGGGCGCGACCGCCGTCGTCCTCGCGATCTTCTGCACCGTGTTCTTCCTGACCCAGGGCAGCCGCATGTGGCGCTGGGCGCTGTCCATGGTCCCCGCCGACCGGCACGACCGCTGGCAGAGCGCAGCGAGCGCCGGCTGGTCCTCGTTCTCCGGGTTCACGCGTGGCATGTTCTTCGTCGCGCTGTCCGACGGCCTGCTGGCCGGGATCTTCCTGACCGTCGTGGGTGTGCCGCTGGCGCTGCCCCTGTCTGTGGTGGTGTTCCTGGGGGCGTTCGTCCCGATGATCGGGCCCGTCGCCGCCATCGTGGTCAGCGCGCTCGTCGCCCTGGCCACGCAGGGCCCGGTGCTGGCGCTGGTGGTGCTGATCGGCATGGTGGTGATCGCCCAGATCGACGCGAACGTGCTGCAGCCGCTGATCACCGGCAAGCAGGTCTCGCTGCACCCCGTGGTGATGGCGCTCGTGGTCGCCGGCGGATCGGTGCTGGGCGGACTGCTCGGCGCCGTCGTCGCCGTGCCGCTGACCGCCGTGACCTGGGCGGTGTTCAGCAACCTGCGCAAGACGGCGCTGGCCCAGTCGCAGTCACAGGGCGCGGCACGGGGCGTGGCGCCCGCCCATGAGGCAGACTGAATCGGTGCCCGACGTCGCACCACACAACCCCGCAACACACAGCTCCGCCCCGCATCCGGCCCCCGTGCTGCACTACGGTCCGGCGCCGCGCGATCCCGCGCCGCCGCCGTGGCTGCGCACGGCCGCCGGATGGTCGTGGCGCCTCATCGTGCTCGTCGCGGGGATCGCTCTGGTGTTCTGGGCGGTCACGCAGGTCCTGATCGTCTTCGTCGCGGTGTTCCTCGCCCTGGTCTTCAGCGCGGTGCTCAACCCGCTGACCGGCCTCTACGCGCGCGTCATGCCCCGCCCCCTGGCGACGGCCGCCGCCATCCTGTCCGGCCTGCTCGTGGTCGGCGGCCTGGTCACCTACGTCGTCGTGTCCGTGGCGGGCCAGTGGGAACGGCTCGCCGGGGAGTTCAACACCGGCATCGACCAGATCGTCAGCCTCATCGAGAACAGCCCGCTGCCCGTCGACGTCGCACTCGACGCGCGCGACCAGTGGATCGACGACGCCGCCGCCTGGATCCAGCAGAACGCCGAGGCGCTCCTGGGCACGGCGGCCGAGAGCGCGGGCTCGATCGTCGAGGGCGTGGCCGTGGTGGTGCTCGCGATCTTCTGCACCATCTTCTTCGTCGCGTCGGGCGCCTCGATGTGGCGCTGGTTCATGAACCAGGTACCCACCCGCACCCGCGCACGGTGGGACGCCGTCGCGGGCGCCGGCTGGTACACGTTCTCCGGCTACACCCGCGGCATCGTGCTCGTCGCGATCACCAACGGCATCCTGGCGGGCATCTTCCTGACCATCCTCGGCGTCCCGCTATCGGCGCCGCTGGCCGTGCTGGTCTTCATCGGTACGTTCATCCCGCTCATCGGCGCGCCGCTGGCCATGATCATCGCGGCGGTCGTGGCGCTCGCGGCGGACGGCGTGCTCACCGCGCTGATCGTCACGCTCGGGATCGCGGGCATCGGCCAGCTCGAGGGACACGTGCTCCAGCCGCTCATCATGGGCAAGCAGGTCTCGTTGCACCCCGTCGTCGTCGCGCTGGGTGTGACCTGCGGCACGGTGGTGGGCGGCATCCTCGGTGCGATCATCGCGGTCCCGCTCATCGCGGTGGCCTGGGCGGTGTTCAGCACGCTGCGCACTCGTCCCGCCCCGGTCGCTACTGAGGACGACGACGGCGCCGGGTCCGCGGCCGACGATACCGGCCCGCCCGCCGGCGTCGGGAACGACGTCGAAAAGTAGTAAAACTGCAGGTCGCGACCTGTTTCTGTGGCACCATCGAGGGATGGAACCGTTCGTCCTGGCCACGGAAGAAGTCCGCCTGTCCGTCCCCACGTTCGCGGACGTCGACGCGATCACGACGGCCTGCCAGGACCCCGCAGTCGCGGAGTGGACGGTGGTGCCGGTGCCGTACGAGCGCCGGCACGCCGAGGGATTTGTGCGCTACCACGTCGCCGAGGGGTGGGCCAAGGGCTCGGTGTACACCTGGGCAGTCCGGGCACCGGGCGACGCCGACGGGCCGCTGATCGGCATGGTCGGGCTCACGTGCGAGGGGCGTCCGGGGGAGGAGCGCGCCGGGGAGCTCGGCTACTGGATCGCCGCGGACGCCCGCGGCCAGGGGCTGTGCACGGCGGCGTCCCGGCTGGTCGTCGACTGGGCGCTCGACCCCGACGGGCTCGGGCTGTCGGTGGTGAGCTGGGTGGCCTACGTCGGCAACTGGGCGTCGCGCCGCGTGGCGTGGCGCCTCGGCTTCCGCGTGGAGGCCACGCTGCGCAGGCACGGGCTGCAGCGCGGCGTGCGCCGGGACGCCTGGGTCGGCACGCTCCTGCCCGACGACCCCCGTACGCCCAACGAGCCGTGGCCCGCTGAGGCGGAGCCCGCTGAGGCGGAGCCCGCTGAGTCGAAGTCCGCCGACCAGGGTGTCAGTGTGCGTCCGTAGGCTGGGGGCATGGTGGATCTGTTCGAGGCCGCGACGACCGACGCGGTGGGTACCCCGGCCGCGCGGGCGTCGTCGCCCCTTGCCGTGCGCATGCGCCCGGCCTCGATTGACGAGATTGCCGGGCAGGAGCACCTCCTGGTCCCTGGCTCACCGCTGCGGCGGCTCATCGAACCGGGGGCGGGCGGCCGCGCCGCGCCGTCGTCGGTGATCCTCTGGGGACCGCCCGGCACCGGCAAGACCACGCTCGCCTACCTGGTCGCCACGGTGTCCGGGCGCCGCTTCGTGGAGCTGAGTGCGGTGACCGCCGGCGTGAAGGACGTGCGCCAGGTGGTCGAGGACGCCCGGCGCAGGCTCGCCACCGGCGGCGACGAGACGGTGCTGTTTGTCGACGAGGTGCACCGCTTCTCCAAGTCCCAGCAGGACGCGCTGCTGCCCAGCGTCGAGAACCGCTGGGTCACCCTCGTGGCAGCGACCACCGAGAACCCCAGCTTCTCCGTGAACTCCCCGCTCCTGTCCCGCTCGCTGCTGCTCACCCTCAAGCCGCTGGAGACGGAGGACGTGCGCGAGCTCGTGCTGCGCGCCGTGGCCGACGAGCGCGGCCTCGGCGGCTCGGTCGAGCTCGACGACGAGGCGACCGACCACCTCCTGCGGCTCTCCGGCGGAGACGCCCGCAAGGCGCTCACCATCCTGGAGGCCGCAGCGGGCGCGGTGCTGTCGGACGACGTCGCCACCGACACGGCAGGCGAGGACGTCCTGCCACGCATCGGTCTCGCCGACGTCGAGCGTGCCGTCGACGTCGCCGCGGTCCGCTACGACCGCGACGGAGACCAGCACTACGACGTCATCTCCGCGTTCATCAAGTCCATCCGCGGGTCCGACGTCGACGCATCGCTGCACTACCTCGCCCGCATGGTGGCCGCAGGCGAGGACCCGCGGTTCATCGCCCGGCGGCTGGTCATCTCCGCGGCTGAGGACGTCGGCCTGGCCGACCCGTCCGCCCTGCAGACCGCCGTCGCCGCCGCGCAGGCGGTGCAGCTCATCGGCATGCCCGAGGGGCGCATCATCCTGGCCGAGGCGGTCGTGCACCTGGCCACCGCGCCCAAGTCGAACGCCGCCTACCTCGGCATCGACGCGGCGCTCGCGGACGTGCGTGCCGGGCGCATCGGGACCGTGCCGTCGCACCTGCGGGACGCGCACTACTCGGGCGCGAAACAGCTGGGCCACGGCGACGGCTACCGGTACGCGCACGACTGGCCGCACGGCGTCGCGCCGCAGCAGTACCTGCCGGACGTGCTGGCGGGCGCGCGCTACTACGACCCGACCGACCATGGTTACGAGCGGCAGGTCTCCGAGCGGCTGGAGCGCATCCGCGGGATCCTCGGCGGCGACGAGGCGCAGAAGTGACGGTGCTCGGGAATGACGGTGCTTCAGGAGTGACGAGATCCACGGCGGGCCGAAGTCCTGACGTGCGTTAAGATGGACAGGTTGCCTATGGCAGCCCCTGGGACCTCGGCCCCGTGAGCGTGCTGATCCGGTCAGTGATTCCAACTCTGATCAGATCGACTCGTTCCATCGGCTGGTCCCGCACCCGATGTGGTCTCTCTTGGGAGAGCCGTGTCCGGGTGTGACCTTCACTTACTACAGGACAGGAAATCACAGTGACTTCTGTGACCCGTGCGCGCCGTCAGGTGCGCCTGAGCCGCAAGCTGGGCCTCGCGCTCACGCCCAAGGCCGTCAAGCACTTCGAGAAGCGCCCCTACCCGCCCGGCGAGCACGGTCGTGCCCGTCGTCGCACCGAGTCGGACTACGCGGTGCGTCTGCGCGAGAAGCAGCGGCTGCGCGCCCAGTACATGCTCAAGGAGAAGCAGCTCCTCAAGGTGTACGAGAACGCCCGCAAGCAGGCCGGCCTGACCGGTGAGGTCATGGTCGAGGACCTCGAGACGCGTCTCGACTCCGTGGTGCTGCGCGCCGGGTTCGGCCGCACCATCCTGCAGGCGCGTCAGCACGTGACGCACCGCCACATCCTCGTGGACGGCAAGATCGTGGACCGCCCGTCGTTCCGCGTGAAGCCGGGCCAGACCATCCAGGTCAAGCCGAAGAGCCAGGCCACCGTGCCGTTCCAGGTCGCCGCCGCCGGTGCGCACCGCGACGTGCTGCCGACCCTGCCGGGCTACCTCGACGTCCAGCTCGAGAAGCTGTCGGTCACGCTGACCCGCCAGCCGAAGCGTGTCGAGGTCCCCGTGACCTGCGACGTGCAGATGGTCGTCGAGTTCTACGCTCGCTGATCTTTAGCTGATCTCTGGTGCCGAGCCCGCTCGGCACCCGCTCCGGCCCCGTTCACGCTCCGGCGTGGACGGGGCTGTGTGCTTCCCTCTCTTGGGCCAGGGCGCCGACGAGAACGGGGTTGTGTCACCGAAACGGGTCCCGAGCGCACACAACCCCGTTCTCACCGCTTCGACGACAGCGCGGCCCGGGCGGCGACCTCGGCGGCGTCCGGGATAAGGTGACGAACGTTTCCCCGGCAGACGTTTGTGCCGACCAGCAGCAGACCATCCAGCGGACCCATCCAGCGGCCCCATCCAACGTAGGAGCTAAACGCATGACCCTCGGCGACCTCGGCGACGTGGCGGGACTGATCGCGGCGATCGCGTTCGTGCTGCTGGTGGGATTTCTCGCCGTTCCCCTGTGGAAGCTGGGGAAGCTCCTCGACGAGGCGCGGATAAGCGTCCGTGACGTCACCGAGCACTCGGTGCCGATCCTCGACGAGGCCGCGAGCACCGTCGCGTCCGCCAACACGCAGCTCGTCAAGGTCGACACGATCACGACGTCCGCGGCGTCGGTCAGCGAGAACGTGTCCGCGCTGACGGGTCTCTACGCGGCCACGCTGGGCCGCCCGCTCGTCAAGGTCGCCGCGTTCTCCTATGGAGTGCGCCAGGCGTTCGGCCAGGCCAAGGGCCGCTCGGGCAAGCACACCGATCCGACGGCGGACGCCACCGGGGCCGGGGCATGATCCGCCGGCTGTTCTGGATCGGCGTGGGGGTGGCCGTCACCGTCGTCGTCATCCGCAAGGGCCGCCAGGTCGTCGCGCGCTACACCCCGGAAGCGGTGAGCGAGCGTGCCGCCGCCGCGGTCGACGACGCGGGTGCGCGCCTGAACAGCGCCGTGCACACGTTCCGGACGGAGTTCTCCGTGGCCCGCGCCGAGCGCGAGGCCGAGCTCATGGCCTCCCTGCGAGGCGAGCTGCCGCGCGACCCGCGCTAGCCACCAGCGGTAGCGATCTTTCAGTTTCCGTCTGCCGTGCTTCCGGCGGCAGAATAGTCATGCGGTCACGTGGACGTCTCACGTGACGCAACCTCTGCCCCGCACTACAGCTCCGCACGACCGAGAAGAAAGATCACTGACCTCATGCGCACCGCCGAGATCCGCAAGCGTTGGCTCGACTACTTCGAAGCTCAGGGTCACGCGGTGGTGCCGTCTGCGTCGCTGATCTCCCCGGACCCGTCGACGCTCTTCACCATCGCGGGCATGGTGCCGTTCATCCCCTACATGACGGCGCAGCAGACGCCGCCGTGGGCACGCGCCACGAGCGTGCAGAAGTGCGTGCGCACCCTCGACATCGAGGACGTCGGCAAGACGACGCGCCACGGCACGTTCTTCCAGATGAACGGCAACTTCTCGTTCGGCGACTACTTCAAGGCCGACGCCATCCGGTTCGCCTGGGACTTCCTGACGGGCTCGCTGGACGACGGCAAGCTCGGCATCGACCCCGACAAGCTGTGGGTCACCGTCTACCACGAGGACGACGAGGCCCGGCAGCTGTGGAAGGACATCGTCGGCCTGCCCGACGAGCGCATCCAGGGCCTCGGCAAGAAGGACAACTACTGGTCCACCGGCCAGCCCGGCCCGGCCGGCCCGTGCTCGGAGATCTTCTGGGACCGCGGCGCCGCCTACGGTCCCGACGGCGGCCCGCTGATCGACGAGGGTGGCGACCGGTTCGTCGAGATCTGGAACCTCGTGTTCATGCAGTACGCCATCGACGACGTGAAGTCGAAGGAAGAGTTCCGGATCGTCGGTGAGCTGGCCAAGAAGAACATCGACACCGGCATGGGTCTCGAACGGGTTGCCTTCCTGCTGCAGGGCAAGGACAACATGTACGAGATCGACGAGGTCTTCCCCGTCATCGAGGCCGCCCAGAAGCTGAGCGGCAAGAAGTACGGCGAGAACCACGAGGACGACGTGCGCATGCGCGTCGTGGCCGACCACGTCCGCTCCGCCCTGATGATCATCGGCGACGGCGTGCGCCCCTCGAACGAGGGCCGCGGCTACGTGCTGCGCCGGCTGCTGCGCCGCTCCGTGCGGGCGATGCGCCTGCTTGGCGTGGACGGCCTCGCGCTGCCGTCGCTGCTGCCCGTCTCGAAGGACGCCATGGCCCCGTCCTACCCGGAGCTCGGCACGAACTTCGAGCAGATCTCGGCCGTCGCCTACGCCGAGGAAGAGGCCTTCCGGCGCACCCTGGCCTCGGGCACCACGATCCTGGACACGGCAGTGGCCAACCTGAAGCGCCAGGGTGGGGACGGGGACCTGGTGCTGCCGGGCGACGCCGCCTTCCAGCTGCACGACACCTATGGTTTCCCGATCGACCTGACCCTCGAGATGGCCGCCGAGCAGGGCGTGCAGGTCGACGAGCGGGCCTTCCGCTCGCTGATGCAGGAGCAGCGCACCCGCGCCCGCGCCGACGCGCTCGCCAAGCGCACCGGCGGGGCCGACGTCGCCGCCTACGCGGCCCTGGAGAAGGAGCTGACGGCGCCCCCCGAGTTCCTCGGCTACACGCAGACGGACGCCTCCGTGCGCGTGACCGGCCTGCTGACCGGAGGCGTGCCCGCCCCGGCCGTCACCGCCCCGGCCGAGATCGAGGTGGTCCTGGACCGCACGCCGTTCTATGCCGAGGCCGGCGGCCAGCTCGCCGACCACGGCACCATCGTGCTCGACGGCGGCGCGACCATCGAGGTCGACGACGTGCAGCGCCCCATCAAGGGCCTGAGCGTGCACCGCGGCCGCCTCATCGAGGGCACCGTGGCGCTGGGCGACCCGGGCACCGCGCAGATCGACACGGCCCGCCGCAAGGCCATCAGCCGCGCGCACTCGGCCACGCACATGATCCACAAGGCCCTGCACGAGCTCGTGGGCCAGGACCGCACCCAGGCCGGCTCGGAGAACGCCCCGAGCCGCATCCGCTTCGACTTCCGCTCGCCGTCGGCCGTCTCGGCGGCGACCCTGACGGAGATCGAGGAGCGGGTGAACGTGCGGCTGGCCGACAACCTCGAGGTGACCGACCAGCTCATGCCGATCGCCGAGGCTCGCGCCGCCGGTGCCATGGCGCTGTTCGGTGAGAAGTACGGCGACGTCGTGCGCGTCGTCTCGATCGGCGACGACTGGTCGCGTGAGCTGTGCGCGGGCACCCACGTGAAGCAGACCGGCCAGCTCGGCCGGGTCACGCTGCTGGGCGAGTCGTCGATCGGCTCGGGCGTGCGCCGCGTGGACGCCCTCGTAGGGGACGGCGCGTACGGCTTCCAGGCCAAGGAGCACGCCCTGGTGGGTCAGCTCACGGGCCTGCTCAACGCGCGCCCGGACGAGCTCCACGAGCGCGTGGGCTCGCTCGTGTCGCGCCTCAAGGAGGCCGAGAAGGAGCTCGCCGCGATGCGGCAGGGCCAGCTCCTGGCCACGGCCGGCAAGCTCGCCGCCGAGGCCCCGCGCGTGGGCGACGTCCGCGTCATCGCGCACGACGCCGGCGAGGCCCAGGCCGACGACCTGCGCGCCCTCGTGCTCGACGTGCGCTCGCGGCTGGGCGAGGCCGAGCCGGTGGTGGCTGCCGCTGGCGCCGTGTCGGGCGGGCGCCCCGTGGTCGTCGTCGTGACCAACGCCGCCGCACGCGCCGCTGGTTACAAGGCCGGCGACCTCGTGCGCACGGCCGCTCAGACCCTCGGCGGCGGCGGTGGTGGCAAGCCGGACCTCGCCCAGGGCGGCGGCACCGACCCGGCCAAGCTGGGCGAGGCGCTGGCCGGCATCGCCGAGAGCGTGCGCCTGGCCGCCGTCGGCGCCTGACGCCGGTGGTCGAGCCTGTGGTCGAACCTGTCACCGAATCCGAGCCGGGCCTCCCTCGCGGGGCCCGGCTCGGGATCGACGTCGGCATGGCCCGGATCGGGCTGGCCGCGAGCGACCCCGACGGCCTGGTTGCCACCCCGGTGGAGACCGTGCCGCGGGTGCTCGCGGGCCCCGGCAAGAGCGCAAAGGGCACCACCGCAGACGTCGCCCGGATCGTCGCCGAGGCCGTAGAACGCTTCGCCGTCGTCGTCTACGTGGGACTGCCCCGGCACCTGTCCGGGAAGGAGGGCGCGGCCACCGCTGACGCGCGGGCTTTCGCGGACCGGCTGGTCGTCGCGCTCGCGACGGCGGGGGAGCGCGCACAGGTTCGTCTGGTGGATGAACGGATGACCACCGTCTCAGCCCATCAGGCTCTCCACGCGGCGGGCCGGAAAACGAAGAAGCACAGGTCCGTGATCGATCAGGCTGCAGCCGTTATCATTCTGCAATCCGCACTCGACGCGGAGCGGGCGAAGGGGGAGCGCGCCGGCGAGCTCGTCGAGGCGCGGACCGTGCACGACACGCACGAGTAGCTGACCTGCGTGCCTCAACCAGTTGCCCCCCGACTAAGGACAGTGAGTCTCCGGTGACGGACCTCTTCACAGCGCCCCCGCGCGGCCAGGAAGACCCGGCATTTCCTGAGCGTAGATCGAGCCGGAGCGGGCAGCGCCGTCGCCGACGGAGCAAGCGTGGACGCTCGCTCGTCGTCCTGCTGGTCGCGCTCGTCCTGGTCGGCGGCTCGGGTTTTGCGGTGTGGACCAACCTGGACTCCCTGATGGGCATCAGCAACCCGGTCGAGTCCAAGGACTTCCCCGGCCCCGGCGGTGACCAGATCGACGTCGAGATCCCCGAGGGCGCGACCGGTACGGCCATGGGGCAGGAGCTGTACGACGCCGGAGTGGTCGCCAGCGTGTCGGCGTTCACCGCGGCGTTCGAGGCCAACGCGGACTCGGTGCTGATCCGGCCGGGCACCCACACCATGCTGGAGGAGATGCCCGCACGGGACGCCGTCGCCCTGCTCGTGAAGAACGAGATGGCGGAGCTGCAGCTCACCATTCCCGAGGGCTACACGGCCGACCAGATCGTCGAGCGCGCCGTGCAGGTCACCGGTCTGCCCGCTGCGGACTTCGAGGCGGCCCTGGAGAGCCCGGCGGAGATCGGGGTGCCCGAGGAGGCCGACGGCCGCGCCGAGGGCTGGCTGTTCCCCGACACGTACGTGGTGAAGCCGAACGACACCGCCGTCGGGCTGCTGACCCAGATGGTGGACCGCACCAAGGGTCTGCTCAACGGGAAGAACGTACCCCCCGCCGACTGGGAGACGGTGCTGACCAAGGCGTCCCTGGTGGAGCGCGAGGGCCTCCACGCGGAGGACAAGCCCAAGATCGCGCGGGCGATCGAGAACCGGCTGGAGGACAGCATGGCCCTCCAGATCGACTCGGCGGTCGCCTACGGTGCCGGCAAGCCGGGCACGGAGCTGACCGACGCCGACCTCGACAACGCGGAGAACCCCTACAACACGTACGAGCACACCGGGCTGCCGCCCGGCCCGATCGCGAACCCGGGTGAGGTCTCCATCGACGCTGCGCTGAACCCCACCGCCGGCGACTGGAAGTACTGGGTAACGGTCAACCTGGACACGGGCGAGACCAAGTTCGCCGAGACGTACGAGCAGCACCAGGAGTACGTGCAGGAGCTGCTCGAGTGGCAGGCAGCCAACAGCTGAACGGGCAGGTGAAAAAGGTTCTCGACGGTTCTGCGATGGTTCGCGGTGCGAGTCGGGGGGAGTTGGCCCGGAGCGTGCCGGTCGGGGTAGCGTTCGCGGCACCCGGGCTGTGATGCGATCGTGACAACGACGGCGACGCGTACGCCCAGGTGAGAACAGGCGTGGGTCGCCCCGAGACCCAGGCAGCACAGAGGATGGAGCGAGAGTGACCGAGGCCCTCCCGGGAGTGGACTATCAGGGGCCACCGCGGCACGCCAGCGGCTCTCGCGGGCGCAGGGGGCAGCATGAGGTCTACCGCAGCCGGGGGAGCGGTCGTTCGGCGCGGCCCCTGATCATCGCCGTGGTGGCGGTGCTGGTGATCGTCCTCGGGCTCGGCGCGTGGACCATCCGGAACGGCGGTTACCTGTTCGGCCTGCGCACTCCGCTGGCTGCGGCCGACTATGCGGGCGCCGGCGGGGACGACGTCGAGGTCGAGGTGCCCGAGGGGGCCACCGGGTACTCGATCGGCGCGGAGCTCGTGGAGCTCGACGTGGTGGCCAGTTCCGACGCCTTTGTCCGGGCGTTCAACGCCAACCCGGACGCCGCCGCGATCCAGCCCGGCACGCATGTCATGCGGCTGCAGATGAGCGCGGCGGCGGCGGTCGAGCTGCTGGCGTCGAACGACGTGGTCCGTGGCGGCCTGACGGTCGTCGAGGGATACACGGTGGCGCAGATCCAGGCGTCGATGGTCGAGCAGGGCTGGCCCGAGGCGGACGTGAACGCCGCCGTCGCGGACCCGCAGGCGCTCGGCCTGCCGGCCGAGGCCGGCGGGCACCTGGAGGGCTGGCTGGCGGCGAGCACCTACGACGCGACGCCCGATACGGTGAGTGCGGTGGACGCGTTCCGGCAGATGGTGGCCGAGACGGTGAGCGAGCTCAACGACCTCGGTGTGCCGGCCGAGGCCCGGAACGACCTCATCATCAAGGCGTCGCTGGTCGAGCGGGAGGCGCCGGACGACTACCGGGGCGAGGTCGCCCGGGTGATCGAGAACCGGCTCGCGGCCAACGAGCCGCTCGGTCTGGACGCCATCGACTCCTACGGGCGCAACAAGCCGTCGCACCAGATCACCTCCGAGGAGTTCCAGGACCGGTCGTTCCCGTACGCGTCCCGGGTGGTCCGGGGGCTGCCGCCGACCGCCATCGGCGCGCCGAGCCGGGCCTCGGTGGAGGCGGTCCTGAACCCGCCGGAAGGCCCCTGGCGGTGGTACGTGACCGTCAACCTGGACACCCAGGAGACGAGATTCACCGACAGCTACGACGAGTTCCTGGTCTTCCGGGCGGAGTACCAGACCTGGGCAGCGGCGAACGGGTACGGATGAGCACCGCAGACACGACCACTGGCATCGCGCCGACCACGGCCACGGTCCGCCGCGCCGCCGTGCTGGGGCACCCGGTCGCGCACTCGCTGTCGCCCGTGCTGCACACCGCGGCCTACCGGGCCCTCGGCCTGGAGGGCTGGGAGTACGGCGTGCACGACGTCACGCAGGACGCCCTGGCGGGCTTCTTGCACGACGCCGGCCCTGGCTGGGCTGGCCTGAGCCTGACCATGCCGCTCAAGCAGGTGGTCATCGGCCTGCTCGACCACGTGGACCCGCTCGCTCAGGCGGTGGGGGCGGTGAACACAGTGCTGTTCTCTGCTGTTGGTGGGGCGGTCGGTGGTGCGGCTGGTGGTGCGGTGACCACGATCGGCACCAACACCGACGTGCACGGCATCGTCGCGGCCCTGCGCGAGGGCCTCGGGACACGCCGGGTGTCGGACGCCGTGATCCTGGGCGGGGGAGCGACCGCGGCGTCGGCCCTCGCGTCGGTCGCGGAGCTGGGCTGCACCTCACCGCGGGTCTTCGTGCGGTCGCTGGACCGGATCGACCCGCTGCGCGAGGCCGTGGCGCGCATGGGAGTGACGCCGTCGTTCGAGGTGTTCGACGACAAGGCGACGACGTCGGCCCTGGTGAGCGCGGACGCCGTCGTCTCGACGACGCCGAAGTACGCCTCGGACATCTGGGCGGCTCTCCTGACCGAACGGCTGACGGGCTCGCCCAGCGCAGCCGCCGACCAGCCCGCCGGTGTCCTGCTCGACGTCATCTACGACCCCCGGCCGACGGCGCTGCAGTCCGCGTGGGCCGCCTTGGGCGCCGAAGCGATAGGCGGCGAGCGCATGCTGCTGCACCAGGCGGCGGAGCAGGTGCGCCTGATGACGGGTCGCCCGGCGCCGCTGACCGCTATGGACGAAGCCCTCCAGGCGGCGCTGGGCTGACGGTCGGCCGGCTGCTCGGCCGGCTGCCTGTGGACAGCGGGCGCCGGGTAGGTCACGCGCGTGAAACAATCCGAGCATGCTTCGTTGGTTGACATCGGGTGAGTCCCACGGCCCTGCTCTGGTGGGTTTGATGGAGGGTCTGCCCGCCGGGGTGGAGCTGACGACGTCGGACATCCAGGCCGCCCTCGCGCGCCGCCGGCTCGGGTACGGGCGCGGCGCGCGCATGAAGTTCGAGCAGGACGAGGTGCGGGTGCTCGGCGGGCTGCGCCACGGGCTCACGCAGGGCGGGCCGCTCGCGATCGAGATCGCCAACACGGAGTGGCCCAAGTGGACCGAGGTCATGTCGGCCGACCCGGTGCCGCCGGAGGCGCTCCTGGTAGACGCCGGTACCGGCGACGAGCGCGAGGTGGCCCGCAACCGGCCGCTGACCCGCCCGCGTCCCGGGCACGCCGACCTGATCGGCATGCGCAAGTACGGCTTCGAGGACGCGCGGCCCGTGCTGGAGCGCGCGTCGGCCCGCGAGACCGCGGCCCGCGTCGCGCTGGGTGTGGCCGCCGCCAAGTTCCTGGAGCAGGCGCTCGGCGTGCGGCTCGTGTCGCACGTGGTCGCCATCGGCGGGGCGGCGGTGCCCGACGACGCGGCGCTGCCGACGCCGGACGACGCCGCCACGCTGGACGCCGACCCGGTGCGCTGCCTCGACGCCGCGTCCGCCAAGCTGATGATCGAGGAGATCGACCTGGCCAAGAAGGACGGCGACACCCTCGGCGGTGTGGTCGAGGTGCTCGCCTACGGCGTGCCGTCCGGCCTCGGCACCTACGTGCAGGGCGACCGCAGGCTCGACGCACGCCTGGCCGCCGCCCTCATGGGCATCCAGGCGATCAAGGGCGTGGAGGTCGGGGACGGGTTCCGTACCGCGCGCCGCCGCGGCACGGAGGCCCACGACGAGATCGTCCGCGAGGCCAGGGCAGGGACGGGCGCCGGAGGTGTTGCCGATGGAGTGGCCGTGCCGGGCCGGATCCGCCGCACCACCAACCGCGCCGGCGGCATCGAGGGCGGCATGTCGAACGGCGAGATCGTGCGGGTGCGCGCCGCGATGAAGCCGATCTCGACGGTGCCCCGCGCGCTGCCGACCGTCGACACCGCAACCGGCGAGCCCGTCACGGCTCACCACCAGCGGTCCGACGTGTGCGCGGTGCCGCCCGCCGCCGTCGTCGCGGAGGCGATGGTCGCGCTCACGCTGGCGGAGGCCGCCGTCGAGAAGTTCGGTGGCGACTCCGTGGCCGAGGTGCGGCGCAACGTGGAGTCGTACCTCGCGGCGATCCCGGAGCTGCTGCAGTGAGCGGCTCGACGGGTGCTGGTCCGGTCGCCGTCATGATCGGGCCGCCCGGTTCCGGCAAGTCCAAGGTGGGCCGCACGCTGGCCGCCGGGCTCGGTCTGACGGTCCGGGACACGGACGCGGACATCGAGACGAGGGCGGGCAAGCCCGTCAGCGACATCTTCGTGGACGACGGCGAGCCCCGGTTCCGCGAGCTCGAACGCGAGGCCGTGCTCGCGGCCCTCGCGGAGCACGACGGTGTGCTGTCGCTCGGTGGGGGCGCCGTCATGAACCCCACGACCCAGGAAGCGCTCGAGAAGTACGCCGCGGGCGGCGGTCACGTCGTGTTCCTGGACGTGCCGCTGGCGGTCGCCGCGCAGCGGGTCGGCATGAACCAGGCCCGGCCGCTGCTGCTCGGCAACCCCCGCGCGCAGTGGCAGAAGCTGATGACCGAGCGGCGTCCCACCTACGAGCGGCTCGCGACCCTGACCATCGTGTCGAGCGAGCGACCTGGGGAGCAGGTGGCGGCCGAGATCATCGAGGCGCTGAAACTCGAGCTGGTGGTCGGGGAGCTGGTGGACCCGAAGCGGACCGCGGGCACCGACATGGGCACCGACATGGGCATCGGCGTGGGTACAGAAGCGGGCACAGTGGTGGGCAAGGAAGAGAGCACAGAGGAGAGCACGACGTGAGCACCGACAGCGCACCCGTACGGATCACCGTGCGGGGCGACGCCCCCTATGACGTAGTGATCGGCCGCCACCTGCTGGGCGAGCTGCCGTCGCTGATCGGCGCGGCCCGCAAGGTCATGGTGGTCCACCCGGCCGCGCTGTCCGCGACGGCCGACATCATCGCGGAGGACCTGAAGGCCTCGGGCTACGAGGCGTTCGTGGCGGAGGTGCCTGACGCCGAGTCGGCCAAGACGCCACAGGTCGCCGCGTTCCTCTGGGGACTGCTGGGGCAGCTGGACTTCACGCGCTCGGACGCGATAGTCGGCGTCGGCGGGGGTGCCACCACGGACCTCGCGGGTTTTGTGGCCGCGACCTGGCTGCGCGGGATCCGCGTGGTGCACGTGCCGACCACGCTGCTGGCCATGGTCGACGCCGCGGTGGGTGGCAAGACGGGCATCAACACGTCCGAGGGCAAGAACCTCGTGGGGGCGTTCCACCCGCCGGCAGGTGTGCTGTGCGACCTGGCGTCGCTCGCGTCGCTCGACAAGTGGGACCTCGTGGCGGGCCTGGCTGAGGTCGTCAAGACGGGCTTCATCGCGGACCCGGTGATCCTCGACCTGGTCGAGGCGCACGTCGACGAGCTGCGGAACTGGGCCGGCGCGGACGCCTCGGACGAGACCTGGGCAGTGGTGGCCGAGCTCGTCGAGCGGTCGGTCCGGGTCAAGGCCGACGTGGTCGGCGAGGACCTCAAGGAGGCCGGCCTGCGGGAGATCCTGAACTACGGGCACACGCTGGGCCACGCGATCGAGCTGGTCGAGCGTTACCAGTGGCGGCACGGCGCCGCGGTGAGCGTGGGGATGATCTTCGCCGCGGAGCTGGCCCGGATGGCAGGCAAGCTGCCCGACGACGTCGCCGACCGGCACCGTTCCCTGCTGGACTCCCTGGGACTGCCGGTGCACTACCGCGGCGACCGCTGGGACCAGCTCCTGGCTGCGATGCGCCGCGACAAGAAGACGCGCGGCGACCTGCTGCGGTTCGTCGTGCTGGACGACGTCGCCAAGCCGGTCCGCCTCGAAGGCCCCGACCCGACCCTGCTGGCCGCCGCTTACGCCGAGGTCGCCAAGGAGCCCCCGACAAAGGGCCCGGGGACCCCGGTCACGCTGACGCTGGGCTGAGCCGCCGGAGCCTCCTCACGTGCGGCTTTAGATGCGCCTTTACGTGCGCAGGGGGCGAAGTGGAGATTAACCTCGGCGGATGATCTCCGATCCCGGCTTCCGGGCCGCCCGCAGGGCCGGGTCACGCGGCATCGTTCCCCTGGTCCTTCCCCTGGTGTTCCTCGTCTTCCTGGGTTTCATCGTCCAGGCGTTCTCCCCGGACGGCCTCGAAGCGTCGCTGCCGTTCCTCCTTGTGGGTGGGTTCGCGGCCGCCATCGCGCTGTTCCTCTTCTTCGCAGAGGTCAGGCGTGGCGCGCGGAACCGCGGCGCCTGGGGCCGGGCCGCGCGAGGTGCGGTGTCCCTGACGCTGCGCGGCGAGGCCGTGGCCAAGCAGCGCAACGTGTCTGGCCGGCCGATGCGCACCGTCGTCGTCGAGCACCGCGGGGAGCAGCGGTACCTCCACCTGCTGTTCGCGAAGAATGCCCCGGCTGAGCTCCTGCGACAGGGCCCAGCGACGGTTGAGTTCTTCGCCGGGACCGACGTCGAAGGCCCTGCGCGGCTCCTGCTGCCGGACGGCCGGACGCTCTGGGCGTTCACCACGCGCCTCGGGAGCGAGTGGAGGTCAAGCCCCGCAGCGGGGCTGCCCGCTCGTCCGCCACGTCGTCGGATGACGGCAGCGCCGGGCTCATCGCGCCGACGGTCCTCGTCGGGTCCGGACCGTACGGCGACAATCGGGAACGGGATAGCGACGACGGCCGCGACCAGGCCACTGAGAGCGCCGGGTACGACAGCAGCTCGGGCGACGGGTTCGGTGACGCCACGTGGTCGGGCGGCGACGGCTGGACGGGCGGCGGCTCCTGGGGCGGCGACTCCACCTGGTCCGGCTCGGACGGCGGCGGCGGTGGCGGTAGCGGCTGGTCCGGCGGGGACGGCGGCGGCTGGTCCGGCGGCGACTCCGGCGGCGGTGGCGGCGACTCGGGCGGCGGCGGCAGTTCCTGACAGCGGAATGAGCAACGGGTGATCCTGCTCTGGCCCCAGCGTGGCGCGAGCCGTGCAGGTCTAACGTCCGGCGCACAGGAGGCTCAGTGCGTGTGGCGGTAGCCGCACGCCGACCGAAGGGTGCCCCACACATGCGCAGGGCCAACGATTTCTCCGGAAAGTATGTCCCCCTCAAGGAAGTACCGCAGTCAACCCGGCGCAAGCCGCTGCTGATCATCGCCGCGGTGGCCGCGGTGGTCCTCGTCTTCATCCTGGGGCTCGGCATCGGTGCCGGTGACCGGGGCGCCGTCGAGATCGTCGCTGCTGAAGCCTCGGCGTCCGCGGCGGCGTCCGAAGCGGCAGCCGCCGCTGACGAGAAGATCACGGCGGCCGAGAGCGAGAAGGCAGCCCTCGTCGCGGACCAGGAGGCGCTCGTGGCGGGCGAGGCCAAGCTCGCATCAGACCGGAAGAGCTTCGACGCGAGGGTCACCGGCGTCAAGCAGCAAGAGGGGAAGCTGAAGGAGCGGGAGGCGGCGGTCAAGACTGCCGAGGCACAGATGGACACTCGGGAGTCCGAGGTGGCCCAGCGCGAGGACGCGGCCGAGGTCGCGGCTCTCGGGGGCGGTGACACGTCGGACGACGGCGCCGGCGGCACCGCTTACTACGAGAACTGCGACGCCGCGCGGGCGGCCGGTGCGGCACCGGTCTACAGCGGAGATCCCGGCTACGGCTCGCACCTGGACCGGGACGGCGACGGCGTCGGCTGCGAGTGAGGTCCTCGGCAGCTTGCACCACAGACGCGGCACTTTGCATCGAGGTCGGCTCAGGCCTGTACCGACCTCAATGCAAGGTGCCGACTTCACACGGGAGTGCCGACTTCGGGGGGCCTAGTCCCAGAGGCCGCGCTCGACCAGGACGTCCTTGAGCAGGTCGGCGCGGTCGGTGACGAGGCCGTCGACGCCCTCGTCGATGAGCCGGTTCATCTCGTCCGGCTCGTTGATGGTCCAGACGTGCAGCTTCTTGCCGAGCGCATGTGCCGCGGCGATCGATGCCGCGTCCACCACGGTGATCGACCTGTGGCCGACCGGTACCTGCAGCGCATCGACGTCGTGCAGCGCCCGGCGGGCCAGGGGGGTCACGCGCAGCCGCACCCCGGCGAGGAAGGTGCGGATCTCGCTGCGCCCGGCCGACGTCGCGACGGGGCGGGACAGCTTGGCGAGTGTCGCGCGGCGTCGGACGGCGTCGAAGGACGTGACGCACACGCGGTCCCACGACGACGTCTTCTCGATGGCCCTAGCCACCGGCCCGATGCCGGAGTTGTGCTTGACGTCGACGTTCACCCGCAGGCCGGGCCATCCGCCGAGCACGTCCTCGAGGAGCGGCACGGGCTCGACACCGCCGATGCGAGCCTCGCTGACGTCCGACCACGGCAGCTCGGCCACGAGGCCGGCGCCGTCGGTGGTGCGGTCGAGCGACTCGTCGTGCAGCGCTACGGCGACGCCGTCGGCCGTGCCGTGCGCATCCGTCTCCACGTAGCGGTAGCCGAGATCGACGGCGGCGCCGAACGCCGCCAGTGAGTTCTCCAGGCCTTCGGTTCCGACCGAAGCGTGCGCGAACCCGCGGTGGGCGAGGGCTTGGAACGGCCCCTCGAAGTAGGTCACTGGCTTTCCCTTGTCTGAGTGGTCTGTGTGCTGTCTTGCTGCGCGGTGTCTTGCTGCGCGGTGTCTGATTACGCGGTGGCTGGTTACGTGCTGTCTCGGGCGCCGACGGCGGTGGCGACCTGGCTGTCCGTCCATTTCAACATGCCGTCGAGGTACGCCTCGCGCGGCCCGCGGGCCGACAGCGAGAGGTCGTGCACCCCGCCCGGGACGACGAGCTCCGTGACGTCGTGACCCAGCCCCGGCCCGAGGGCGGCCATGTGCTGCACGTCGAGCACCGTGTCCTGCGCGTCGAGCAGCGGGTTGTCGGGCTGGTCGGGGCCGGACGAGTCGGACCGCGCGAGCAGCACGGGGCACGCGATCTCCAGCCCGGCGGCGATCCGGGCCTGACCCCGTCGCACGGCGACGAACCACCCGACCCGGCCCGGCAGGCCCTCGGGGCGCTTGAGCGTCGTGTCGAACTCCCACCGACCGCCGTTCGCCGCGAGCAGGTGCTCGGCGTACCGGGACGGGTTGTCGCTGATGATCGTGGTGGAGGCCAGATGCCCGACGGTGTCCAGCACCCGCGTCCCGATCGTGCGCTGCCACTGCGGAGCCCGCAGGTCGAGGAACGGTGAGTCGAGCACCAGCGCGTCGGGTCCGGCGGCGGCCCCCGCCGCGTTGCGGTGGGCGTGGGCCCACAGGGAGGCCGTGAGCCCGCCCGTCGAGTGGGCGTGCAGCACGAGCGGCAGGCCCGGCTCCAGGGATCGCACGGCCCGGGCGGCCGCGGCGATGTCCGTCGCCTGCTCGCGCAGATCCATCACGAAGTGCGGGATCTGGTCGGGCTCCAGCGACCGCCCTGCGGCCCTCAGGTCGACGGCGTAGAACGCGTAACCGGCGGCCGCGAAGGAACGCGCCAGGTGTTCCTGGAAGAAGTAGTCGTTGTAGCCGTGCACGTGGATGACGGCGGCCTTGGGCGATCCGAGGTCCTCCGGGTGCGGGTACCGCACCAGGGTGGCCGGCCCGAGCCGGGCCTCCTGGAACGGCTCGCCGAGCAGATGGTCGGTGCGCCAGTCGAGCGCGTCTTCCGGGGAACCAGGCACGTGCGGATCGTATGCCGCGAACCGCCGTCCGCGCAGTTCGCAGCGCCGCACTCTGTCCTAGCTCTGTTCCTAGCTCTATCCCTAGCTCTGTCCTGGTGACCACGTGACAGGATGTCCGGCATGCGCAATATCGGGCGGACAGTGCAGTCCTCGATCTACCGCAACGGTGTGTACGGCGACCGGCCGGTGGTCCCCACCAGCCCCGACGCCCTCGCCGACGCCGCCCGACGCCGGATGACGAGCACCGCCTGGTCCTATGTCGCCGGTGGTGCAGGTGCCCAGCGCACCGTCGAGGCGAACCAGGAGGCGTTCGGCCGGTACCGGATCGTCCCGCGGCAGCTCGTCGACGTCGGACAGCGCTCCCTGGCCACCACCCTGCTCGGACGCGAGCTGCCCGCCCCCGTGCTGTTCGGGCCGGTCGGGGCGCTGGAGCTGGCCGTGCAGCACCAGCGTGGCCGCGTCTTCTCCGGCGTCTCCCGCGGCGGCCGCGCCGGCGCCCCGCGCAACGCCGAGCCCGCGCTCGCCCGCGCCGCCCGAGACCTCGGCCTGCCCGTCGTCATCTCCTCCCAGGCCTCCACACCCATGGAGGACACCGCCGCGGTCCTCGGCGACAGCCCGCGCTGGTTCCAGCTCTACTGGTCGTCCGACGACGCCGTCGTCGCCTCCTTCGTAGCCCGCGCCGAGGCCAGCGGCTGCGAAGCCATAGTCGTCACCCTCGACACCCACGTGCTCGGCTGGCGCACCCAGGACCTCGACCGCGGCTACCTGCCGTTCGCCCGCGCCGAGGGCATCGCCCAGTACCTCAGCGACCCCGAGTTCCAGAGGCTCGTCGAGGCCCGCGTCCGGGGCGCGGAGTCCGGCTCGGCTTCCGGCTCTGCCACCGGTTCGGCGTCCAGCTCTACCCCCGGATCGGCTTCCGGCTCGGCCTCCGGAACGGCGGGCGAGACGACGGCGTCCCACCGGCCCACCCTCGCCGCCGTCCGCGCCCTGCTGTCCATGGCGCGGCACCACCCCGGCCGGACCCTGCGCAACCTCACCGCGCCGCACACCCGGGCCGCCGTAGAGACGTTCCTCGACGTCTTCTCCCGCTCCACCCTCACCTGGAGCGACCTCGCCTGGCTGCGCGAACGCACCACCCTGCCCATCCTCGTCAAGGGCATCCAGCACCCCGACGACGCCCGCGCCGCCCTCGACCACGGCGCCGACGGCATCATCGTGTCCAACCACGGCGGGCGACAGATCGACAACGCCGTCGCATCCCTCGACGCTCTTGGTCCCGTGGTGGACGCCGTGCGCGCGCACCAGGGCGGTGCGGGCGAGGTCGGTGCACACGGCACAGACCAGGGGATCGACGGCGCCGGCACGACCCGCGCCCGCGTGCCGGTGCTGTTCGACTCCGGGATCCGCACCGGCGCCGACGTCTTCACCGCCCTCGCCCTCGGCGCCGACGCCGTCCTCCTGGGCCGCCCCTGGGTCTACGGCCTCGCCCTCGCCGGAGCCGACGGTGTCCGCGCCGTCGCCGAGCACGTACTGGCCGAGCTGGACATCACGATGGCGCTCGCGGGCGTGTCCTCGACGGAGCAGATCGGGCGGCACAACCTCGCGTCATGACGTGCCGCCTTGTTCGTCTGGCTGCACGCCTGGTTGACCCGCCGCTGACCAGGTCAGACGTACAGATCATCGGGGTGACCTGCGGGTCTGACCGTGGTCGGTATGAGATCGTGACCGCCCCAGCCCCCGTCATTCATGCGATCCGGGCAGACTGCGGCCATGACCGACGCCCCCCGCCGACCCGACGCACCGGATTCCGGATCGACGAGTGCCCCGCAGAGCCCACCAGCCCCGACGATGGGCCTGGAGCTGCAGGAGGGCGTGCGGATCCCACGCCGTCAGGTGATCTCCTGGGCGCTCTGGGACTGGGGGACGCAGCCGTTCAACACGGTGATCTTGACGTTCGTGTTCACGGCGGCATACCTGACCACGGAGTCGTTCCTTGACCCGGCGGTCGCGGCGCTGGGTCCGGGTGACCCCGCCTACCAGCGCGGCCTCGCTGACCTGACCAGCGGGGTGGGCCTGTGGAACACCCTGGCCGGCATCCTCATCCTCGTCCTCGCCCCCGTGCTGGGGCAGCGCGCGGACGCCACCGGCCGGCGCAAGGCGTGGCTCGCCGGCGGCACGGTCGGCATGGTGCTGTGCATGCTCGCGCTGTGGTTCGTCGAGGCTGACCCGGCCTACTTCGTGCTCGGCGCCGCCCTGATCGGCCTGGGCAGCGTGCTCAACGAGATCGCCGGCGTGAACTACAACGCCATGATGGTCTCCGTCGCCACGCCGAAGACTGTCGGCAAGGTGTCCGGGCTCGGCTGGGGCCTGGGCTACGTGGGCGGCATCCTGGCGCTCCTGTTCGTGCTCGTCGCCAGGGCCGCCGACTGGTGGGGCATGCCCACC
Source organism: Promicromonospora sp. Populi (assembly GCF_041081105.1). NCBI lineage: Bacteria > Bacillati > Actinomycetota > Actinomycetes > Micrococcales > Promicromonosporaceae > Promicromonospora > Promicromonospora sp. Populi. The sequence continues at coordinate 892,639 of NZ_CP163528.1, forward strand.
GACAACGGCCTCGCCTTCCGCGTGATCGCCGTGGGCTGCGCCCTCTGGACGTTGGCGTTCGCCTGGCAGGTCCTGGCCTTCGTGCCGGAGCTGCCGCCCACCAAGGGCCGCGCCAAGGTGGGGTTCTTCGCCAGCTACGTGGTGCTGTTCCGCGACGTGCAGGGCCTCTGGCGCAACGCGCGCCGCACCTTCTGGTTCCTGCTGGCCAGCGCCGTGTTCCGCGACGGACTGAGCGGCGTCTTCGCGTTCGGCGCGATCATCGGCGGCGTGAGCTTCGGCTTCTCTGCCGACCAGGTGATCGTCTTCGGTATTGCCGCCAACCTCGTGGCCGGGGTCAGCACCATTCTCGTGGGCTTCGCCGACGACCGCTTCGGGCCCCGCTCCGTCATTCTCAGCACGCTCAGCATCATCGTCGTCGCCGGGCTCGCCGTCGTGTTCCTGCGTGATCTCGGCCCGATCGTCTACTGGGTGGGCGGGCTGATCCTGTCGGCCTGCGTAGGCCCCGCTCAGGCCGCGTCCCGGTCGTACCTCGCCCGCGTGACGCCGGCGGGCAAGGAGTCCGAGATCTTCGGCCTCTACGCCACCACCGGCCGCGCCACGTCCTGGATGTCGAGCCTCCTGTGGACCATCACCATCGCCGCCACCGGCGCGACCATCTGGGGCACGCTCGGGATCGTCGCCGTCGTTCTCTTCGGTCTTGTGCTGATGTGGTTCGTGCGGGAAGCGCCGTCGCCGACTGACGCCGTCGCCGACTGACGCACTTGCCGAGCGACCGACTGACTGGCTGACCCGCTGACCGACTACTGGTCGTGCCGGTTCGCCCGGGTGCCCTTCAACCGGGCGTTCTCCAGCCGAGCGCTCTTCAGCGACGCCTGAAGCCGGTCGAGGTCGGCGAGCGGCCCCAGGTGCCGCAGCTTCTCGGGGTTGATCACGCCCCGGATGCCCGCGATCACGCCGTCGGACACCTCGAACGACCACGTACCCACCAGGCCGCCACCCACCACGTCGTCCGCCACGATGAGCAGGCCGGGCTCACCGCCCACCAGCGCGTGCTCGAAGTGGAGGGGCGCGCCACGATGCATGAAGCCCGCCAGCAGCCGCGCGATCTTCTCGCGGCCGGCGATGGGCCGGGAGATCGACATGCCCGGCGGCACCTTCCCGCCGCCGTCACCCGTCAGGACGACGTCCTGCGCGAGCAGCTCCAGCAACGGGTCCACCTCGCCGTCCTCGCACGTCGCGAGAAACTTGGCCACGAGCTGGTCGGCACGGGCCCTGTCACCTGTCTGCCGGGCGGGCTGCACACCTTCGACGACGTCGCCGCGCTGCCGCGCGATCCGTCGTCTCGCCCGCGACACCAGCTGACGCGCGGCGACCTCGCTCGTACCGATGACGTCGGCGGCGTCGCTGTGCGGAAAACCGAGCACGTCGTGCAGCAGGAACGCCGCGCGCTCCGTCGGGGTGAGCGTCTCCAGGAGCACCAGGAATGCCGTCGAGAGATCATCGGCGAGCTCGGCGTGCGCCGCGGCGTCGGGCGGCGCCGTCGCCATCGCGACCGGAAGGCCCGACGGCAGGCCCGACGGAAGCGGACCCACCAGGGGCTCCGGCAGCCACGCACCCACGTACGACTCACGCCTAACCCGCGCCGAACGCAGCACGTCGATGGCGATCCGGGTCGTCACGGTGGTGACGAACGCGTCCGGGTTGCGCAGCCCCTCCGCCTGCGACACGCGCGTCAGTGCCTCCTGCACCACGTCCTCGGCCTCCGCGACGCTGCCGAGCATCCGGTAGGCAACGGTGAACGCCAGGGGGCGGAGCCGGCCGAGGGCGGCATCGTCGAGGCGGGTGCTGCTCGTGCTGGCGCTGTTGCCGGTGCTGCTCGTGGTGTCAGAACTGCCCGTGTCGCCGGGATCCTTCATGAGCTCATGCTCTCGCGTCATACCCCTCTGACGTCGTAGGACCGGGAAACGTGACAGCCTTTTCGAAGGCGTTGGTTGCTGCGGCGCCGGCGGCTGTTCACCGGGTGCGCATGGCGTCGATCTCGTCCCGGCGGAGCAGTATGAGGCGGTCGAGGACGTCGTCGGGCAGCGGTTGCTCCGGCGTGAACCGGACGGTGCCCTTCGAGGTCGAGAAGCCCACCAGGTCCGGTGCCAGGGCCTCGATCGCCGCCGGGCTGAACGGGTAGAGCCCGATGTGCTTCGCCGTGACCTGCGCCGAGATGAGCGGGCTGCCGCGATAGCGCAGCGCTGCCATGCCGTAGCTGAGACCCTCCTCGGCATCGGGTACCAGAGCGAGCGCCCGTGCCCGCACGTGCTCGACCGCGTCCCGTGCGGAGCCGTCCAGGCTGGCGATGTACTCGGTGAGCTCGTCCATGGGTACAGCCTCGCGAGATGCGAGTGCTGCCGCGAGGTGTGAGCCGCCGGCGGGACCCGGCTCCCTGAGTGCCACTGACCCCGAAGAGTTATCCACAGATTTAAAAGATGGCGTGCAATGCGTATGAATGTTCGAGACAATGGGGTAAGTCAACCAAGGCAGGAGGTGGGTACCGATGGAAGAGGCGACGAGTGGAGTGGGGCCTGGTGCGGTGCCTCCTGCGCGATCGATCGAAGACGCGCTGGCCCGGATGGACGACGTCGTGGGCGAGCTCGCAGACCTCGTCGGTCCCGACGCCCTGAACGGGTGGAACGCCCCGGGCTTCTCCCTGCTGACGTCGGCGCACACCCGGATCCGCCGCCTGACGGCACGGCTGGACGGGATGCGCTACACGCTGCTGACCAAGATCGAGGACGACGGGTCGTGGCGGTCGGGCGGCATGTCGCGCACCTTCACGTCGTGGCTCCGCGTGCGCGAGGGCGTGGCGGCGGCGACCGCGCGCAAGGACGTGACGACCGCGCGCAGGCTGGCCACGGCGCTGCCCGCGACACGCGAGCGCCTGGTCGCGGGGGAGCTGGGGGCCGACCATGCCCGGGTGATGACCGAGGTGGCACCCACCAGCGCGACGCGCGAGGACGCGCTCGCCTGGCTGATCGACACTCGCACCGGTGAGCCGACCACGCCCGAGCTGTTCGTGCAGACCGTCACCGTCGATCTGCCCGACCCTGCAGACGATCCAGATGGCGCCCGCACCCGGGAGCAGATCACGGTGGTGCTGGAGGGCGCGATCGCCGAGGGATCCCTCGTGACCGGGGAGGGCCTCGTGCTGCGTGAGGCGGGCTCGCTGAACGCCGACCAGTTCCGCATCCTGGCGCGCCGGTTCGCCACCGTGACCGACCCGGACGCGGACGACGAGGACGACGACAAGGCGGCCAAGGGCGAGTACCTCGACCTCTCGCGGACCTTGGGCGGCTACCACCTCGAGGGGTTCCTGACCGACGAGCACGGTCTGCTGCTGTCCACCGCGATCAACGCGGTCATGGGCGCTCCCGCCGCGGAGGACTCCAGGACACCTGCCCAGCGCCGGGCGCAGGCCGTGGCGGACGTAGCCCGCATGGTCCTCGACACCAACGCGGCTTCGCCGGGTGCGTCGATTCCACCGCACCTCAACGTCACGGTGTCCTGGACCGAGCTCGTCAGCCAGGTCACGCGCACCCGCGACGGGCTCTGCGTCGCCTGTGGGCAGGTGTCACCCGGCCGGGTGAAGCGAGCGGGACCGGGGCTGCTGTCCGCCGGCGGTCCGGTCTTCACCGAGACCGGCGGTCGGGCGCCAAGCGCGCTGGTGCGCCGCCTGGCCTGCGACAGCGCGATCACTCGCGTGGTGTTCGGGCCTGACGGCGCGGTGCTCGACGTCGGCCGCGCCCAGCGGACCGTGACCGGGCAGATGCGCCGTGCGGTCATCGCCCGCGACCAACATTGTGTCTACCCCGGCTGCGACCAGCCACCTTCGCGCTGCGAGGTGCACCATGCCGTGACGCACTGGGCTGACGGGGGTGCGACGTCCGTGGCGAACAGCGCGCTGCTGTGCTGGCACCACCACCAGCTGGTCGACGCGCGCGGCATCACCATGCGCTGGGCCGGCCCGCTGGCTCCGGCGTCGTCGGGACACTCGTCGAGACCGGCTGGGTCTTCACCGACGCTCGTGGCAAGCGCATCAGCCTGCCCGAGGCGGTCGAGGCGCTGCCCTCAGTGGCGGCTCCGCCCGGCGAGCCGCCAGTGGATCCACCGGCCGCGGCCGCCTGAGCTGCTGACAGCGGATCAGCTGACAGGTCGGTCGGCGCGTGTCCGGAGGGGGACTTGAACCCCCACCCCCGGCGCTCGCGTCCGGCTCGCGAGCAGCAGGGCTCCCAGGGCCAGAGTCGCCGTGAGCCCGAGCACAACGGCGTACGCGGGTAGCCCCGCCACGTCGTACAGGGCCCAGAGGAGCGTCCCGGTCGCGGAGGCGGCGAGCGCAGCGGCGACGGCGTCTGCCACCTGCAGCGCCGACGATGCCGAACCCTGCTCGTGCGGTGCCGCGAGCTCGAGCGTGAGGATCGACAGGGTCGGATAGACCAGACCCATCCCGGTGCCGGACAGCACCCAGAACGCCATTCCGACTCCAGCCGGCAGGTCCGGGAGCACAAGGAGCGCCGCACCGACCATGCCGAGGCCCAGCAGGCCGCCGCCCAGCCGGACGTATCCGGTGTGGCTCAGGCGCAGCAGGTTGCGCCCGCGCACCCACGACGCCGCGGACCAGCCGAGCGCTCCGAACGAGAGGATCAGGCCGGCGCCGCCGGGGCTGAGGTGTCGTTCGTGCACGAGGAGCAGGGGGAGCAGCACCTCGGCGCCGGTGAACGCCCCCGAGACCAGAGCCCGCACGGACACGACGGCGGGCAGACCGCGTCCGGCCCGGAGCACGGACAGGGCCAGGCGCAGCGCGTCCAGCAAGGGCCGCCCGGGTTCTCGATCGGCAGGGCCATCGTCGGTGCTGGTGGGATCGGCCCGGTTGGGCTCGGCGCTGGTGCGATCGGCCCTGCGGTCGGCCCCGGTGCGGACAGCCCTTGTGCGGTCGCCTTGCGCCGCTGTCAGCCCCGGGTACATCAGGAACGCGGCCGGAGCGGTGAGCACCGCTGCGCCAAGGATGACCCAGCGCCAGCCCAGGTGGTCCACGACGAGGCCGGCGAGCGCCGGCCCGACGATCGCCGGCACCACCCACGCGGTGGCGAGCGCCGAGAACACGGCGGGGTGCCGGTCGGCGGAGAAGACGCGGGCAATGAGCACGTACAAGGCGACGCCGAACAGCCCGCTGCCGATGCCCTGTACGGCGCGCCCGGCGATGAGGGCGCCCATGCCGGTAGCCGTCCCCGCCACGGTGAGCCCGACGACAAAGAGACCCATGCCGGTCCACATCGCCGGCGCCGGTCCGGCACGGTCGCACCAGCGGCCGGCGGCAAGCATGCCGACCACGCTGGTCGCGAAGACGACGGCGAACGCGAGCGTGTAGTGCCGCAGCCCGTTCAGGTCGACGGCGATGGTCGGCATTGCCGTCGCGACGGCGAGGGCCTCGAAAGCCCCGAGCGAGCAGAGCGCGACCATCCCGGTCAGGACGAGGCGCTGCGCGCCGCGGCTCAGCGCCCCCGGCGGCGTCCCTGACCCGGCATCTGGCGACGACGCTTCTGCCGACGCCGTCTTTGGCGCCGCAGCCTCCGGCTCGGGGCCCGACCCCGCTGGCGAGAACGTCTCCGTCACACCAGCACCACCTTGCCGGTGGTGTGGCGCTCCTCGAGCTCGCGGTGGGCTCGTGCGGCCTCGGCGAACGGCACACGATGGGTCGCGACCCGCCAGCGCCCGGATGCGGCGTTGGCCAGCGCGCGCTCCTGGTACGGCCGCTGGTCGGTCATCGGTGGAGCGTCCGGCCCGACGGCGTAGCGCACCTCGATGGGTGACTCGATCCGGTCGGTGTCTGCCCATGACGTGTACCGGTTGGGCGCACCGGAGGCCCAGCCGTACGCGATGAGCCGCCCGGGTGCGGTGCCGTCGTCGGCCGCGTTCCCTGCCTCGCCCGGTTGTGTCGCACCCAGTTGTGCGCCTCCCAGCAGTGCCGTGGCTGCCGTGCCGAGGTCCCCGCCCACTCCGTCGAACACGAGCGTCGCGGGGGACGGGCCGAGGGCCGCACGTGCGGTGTCCTCCCAGCCTGGGGCCGAGTAGTCGACAAGGGCGAGGCGACCGGAGCCGGACAGGTCCCCGGACGGAGCGTCCAGCAGTGCGTCGTCCAGCAGAGCGTCGTCCAGCAGGTCCCGCAGGATCTTCAGCTTCGCCGTGCCGCCCGCAAGGGCGACGACGCGGGCGCCGGCATGCAGCGCCTCCTGCACAAACAGCGGGCCGAGCCCGCCGGCGGCACCGGTGACGACGACAACGTCGGCCGCGGTGACGGCCGCGATGTCGAGGGTGTAGACGGCCATGCGGCCCGTGCCGACCATCGCGATCGCGTCGGCGGGGTCGAGGGGAGCGCCGTCGGGGCCGTCGGGGATCGCACGCAGCTTCTCGGCGGCGACGACGACGCGCCGGGCATACCCACCGCCGTCGGGCACCGGACCGAGATGGGCCACTACGCGCCGTCCGATCCACGATGCGTCGACCCCGGACCCGACGCCGGACACGGTGCCGGCGATCTCACGGCCAGGAATCGTTGGCAGGCTCGGCAGGGGGAGCGGCGGCCCGGCCTCACCGCGGCGGAGGCTGGTGTCGAGCAGGTGCACGCCGTGCGCGACGGCGTCGACGAGCACTTCCCCGGGACCGGGCGCAGGGTCCGGGACCTGCTCGAGCGTGAGGACCTCGGGTGGTCCGAAGGTGTGGTGTCTGATGGCGTCCATGCGATCATCCTTTAACCTGAACCAAAGTTGAGGTCAACCAGTTGGGCCGACGTTGAGGTCAACGGCGTCCCGAGCCGGTCGGCGTCATCTCGAATGGAAGCACTCGGAGCCACCTGGAGTGACCAGGAATTGGTCAGAAGTCTCTGGCTTGTCTGGCGTCTCTGGCTTGTCTGGCGTCGCCGGACTGCCTGGCGTTGCCAGGCACGAGTGTCGCCGAAGCCTGTGAGAGCCGTAGGAGGCTACAGATGGAAGCACCCAACCCAGCCGTCCCGTGGGACCGTGACGAGCTTACGGTCGGCGACCTAGCGACCCGGAGCGGTGTGGCGGTCTCCGCACTGCACTTCTACGAGCGCAAGGGGTTGATCGCGAGCCGCCGCACGCCGGGCAACCAGCGGCGCTACCGGCGCGAGACGCTGCGGCGCGTGGCGTTCATCCGGGTGTCCCAGCGGGTCGGCATCCCGCTCGCGGACATCGGCGCGGCGCTCGACACCCTGCCCGGAGACCGCACGCCGACGGCGAAGGACTGGCGCCGCATCTCGCAGGCCTGGCACGACGACCTCGACGCGCGGATCGAGCAGCTGTCCCGGCTGCGTGACCACCTCACCGACTGCATCGGCTGCGGCTGCCTCTCGCTGCGCCGGTGCGTGCTGACCAACCCGCACGACGAGCTTGCCGAGATGGGCCCGGGCCCGCGGACGCTCCTGGTCGAAGGGCTGGAACCGGAGGGTGCGTGAGTGCCGGTCGTTGCTGCCGGTCGTTGCTGCCGGCCGTGAGTGTCGGCCGAGTGGGCTCGCTCGCTGCCGACTAGGCTCGCGGCCATGGTTTCTGCTCTGCCCCGCGTCCTGGTGCTCAACGGTCCTAACCTCGGCCGGCTCGGTGTTCGCGAGCCCGAGATCTACGGTCACGCCTCGATGGCGGACCTCAAGGTCTCCGCCGCCCAGTGGGGCAAGGAGCTCGGCCTGGAGGTTGACGTGCGGCAGACCGACGACGAGTCGGAGATCGTCGGCTGGCTCCACGAGGCAGTCGACGCCGGTGCGCACGTGGTGCTGAACCCGGCGGCGTTCACGCACTACTCGTACGCACTGCGCGACGCCGCCGCGCAGGTAACCACCGCGGACCTGCTGCTGGTCGAGGTGCATCTGTCGAACCCGGCCACGCGCGAGTCGTTCCGGCACTACTCGGTGGTGGCCGGCGTCGCCACGGGTACGGTCGCGGGGTTCGGGTTCGACTCGTACCGGCTGGCGCTGACGGCGATCGCTGAGCGGCTGGCGAGTAAGCCCCAGGCTTAATATTTGCCTAATGAAGCGCTGGGCTTAACCTAGAACGAGCATCGCCAAACCGAGGCTGCCGAGTGCAAGGAGCCAGCTGGCAAAGCTGCCGATGAGAAAGTACTCGGTTACCGGATTCGGGCCCTGGTGGACCGGCGTGGCGGGAGCTGTTTGGCCGCCGTTCCCGGGGTCGTTGCCGGTGGTCTTCTGGATGAGGATGGGTGGCAGCGACCTGGAGCTGGACTCGCTGGCGGCTAGTTCGGGGAAGCGAAGCAGGCCCTTGGCCCCGACCACGACGGCTGCGGCCGTCAGGTTCCCCGCAAGGCCGAGGCCCAGGATGAAAAGCCGTTCCATCGGCCCGAGAACGCGCCCGCTCCGGAGGCGGTCAGAGCCTTCCTTGGTCGGGACATTGACAGCGTCGAGGATGAGCCGCACAAGGACGTTCGCAGTGGTGACCTGGACGAGCGCGATCCCGCCCACGAGGATCACGCGCGCCGGAGGGATCTCGGACAGGGGTCCGGGGACCCAGGTCGGCCAGGCGGTCGCCACGTCACCCCCGAACAGGAGCGCGATGACGACGCCCGCGCCGATCGCGGAGAACGCGGCGGTACGGCGTCCCTTCTCGCCGATCGCACGCCCGATCACATCGTCGAGCGCCCAAGCGGTGAGGAGTAGTGCGAGCGGTATGCCGACACCGAGCACGGTAGGCGCCGGGAGACCGCTTGCGGCCATGAGTGCCGCCAGGGTGGCAAGGCCCGCGGCGAGTGCGCTGTAGCGGCGAGCCTGGGAGATGGGCGCTTGGCTCGTGTCGCGGAACGCATCAGTAATGCCCAACGCCGCGAGAAACGCTCCGAGGACTGCCATCCGTGCATCACGCCTTTCCGAACAGAGCTTGCGCGTCCCGAACGGCGCTCACGCCCTTCGAGAACGCCTGGCTTACGGCCGACTCTGAGATGCCCTCCCGTTCGGCGATGGCCTTCTGGGGCTTGCCGTGAAGCGCGGAGAGAAGCATCCGCCGTTGGCGGTGGTTGAGTGTATCGACCAGGCCGTCACGTGCAACGAGGAACGCGTTGACGGGTGCGGGTGCTGGCCATCCGCTGTCCGTCGGGCCGGCGTACCTCGTTCCGGGCTTCCTGCCGAGCGAGTCGATCGCGTCCCGGGCAGCGTGCCACCCGGGGCCGTCCTGGCGGATCGGTTGAGACTCGAGCTCGAACACCCTGACGTCTCCATTGCCGATCCCGAATCGCATGACTACAAGGTCGGGCGCCGGTTCTGCGGATGCGGTGTCCTCGGTGCTGGGATGTGCGAGCTGATGAAGCTCGAGCCGGATCAGCAGGGTCGCGAGGGTCGCGTCGGCGACGGTCTTGAAGCCGCCCTGGATCTCGTCGCCGAAGGTCGGCTCAAGACGCTGTGCCAGGGGCATGGCGCTGCTGACCCGGGCGAGCGTAGCCAGGATTGCCTGCTGGGCCCGTGCGCGATCCTTGAGCGAACGGGAGCCGACGATGTCTCCGATGACGGTGTACACCAGTTAAGTGTATACCTCAATATCTCAACTATTAAGTTGTATGCTTAATTATCTGGCTGACGACCCCGGTAGGCTCGCGCAAGCGTTCGGTGGAGGTCGGGAGGCTGCATGGGTCGATGGGGTGTTGGTCGTGCGCAACGGGACTCAACTCGGTTGACCTCGATGCCAGATACCAGGGGCGAAGCCGCTGACGCGCAGTTCGTCCAGTCGATGCTCCAGCTGACGATCACCAACGCAGACGTCAAGACGAGCGTCCTCGTGGGTGCGATCGCGTTGACCTTCGGCGTTGGCACACCCGCGCTCCCGTTCTCTCAGGCGTTGGAACCTGGAGCCTGGCTGGCGCTGGTCGGTGCCGGCATCGGGATCATTGCCATAGTGCTGTGCGGTGTTGCGGGCCTGCACCTGGTCATGTCGCTCCGTCCGCGCATGATTGAGCGGGAGTTCTCACGGTATTCCTTGCCGGATATTGCTCGTGCGTCCGTCGACGAGCTTGTTGCGACCGGTCCGGAGGACGACCGACGTGAGGCGTGGGTGCAGGTGAAGAACCTTGCTGACATCTCTGCGCAGAAGCATGCGCACATCCGACGGGCGCTGACGTACTACCCGGTGTCCGTGGTTCTCATGGTGATCGCTGCCGCGATCGGCGTGATCGTGCGGAGTGCGGGCTAGGCCGACGAGCGCGTCGCCGTCCGTTAGACTTGGCCGCTGCTGCTTGACGCTTGACAACCCCAGACGCCGGCCCGCCGTCGGCGTGCTCCGGGTACAAACCTTCACCGACACAGGAAGACGAACGTGGCTACCACCAACGACATCAAGAACGGCACTGTGCTCCGCATCGACGGCAACCTCTGGTCGATCATCGAGTTCCAGCACGTCAAGCCGGGCAAGGGTGGAGCGTTCGTCCGAACGAAGATGAAGAACGTGCTGTCCGGCAAGGTCGTCGACAAGACGTTCAACGCGGGCATCAAGATCGAGACGGCCAACGTCGACCGTCGCGACTTCCAGTACCTGTACATGGACGGCGAGGACTTCGTCTTCATGGACAACGACACGTACGACCAGGTGACCGTGCCTGCCGCGACTGTTGGCGACGCGAAGGACTACATGCTCGAGGGCATGAGCGTCATGCTCGCCTCGAACGACGGCACGCCGCTCTACATCGAGCTGCCGACGTCCGTCGTCCTGGAGCTCACCTACACGGAGCCGGGCCTGCAGGGCGACCGCTCCACCGGCGGCACCAAGCCGGCGACGCTCGAGACCGGCGCGGAGATCCAGGTCCCGCTGTTCCTCGAGCAGGGCGTCAAGGTCAAGGTCGACACGCGCACGGGCGACTACCTCGGCCGGGTCACCGACTGACGCACGGCGGCTCCCGAGCAGGTTTCGACGCAGTCGCATTTTTTCGTAGCAGAGCCGTAGCAGTGCCGTAGCAAGGCGTAGCAGAGAGAGACCATGGGCGCACGCACCAAGGCGCGCAAGCGCGCCGCCGACATCCTCTTCGAGGCGGAGCAGCGGGGCATCGACCCGCTGAAGCTCCTCGCCGACCGCGTGGCCGTGCCGCACACCGAGGCGGCAGTGCCGCAGTACACGGTCGAGATCGTGGAGGGTGTGGTCGAGCACCGCGACCGCATCGACGAGGTGCTGGAGACCTACTCGCAGGGCTGGACCCTTGCGCGCATGCCCGCGGTCGACCGCGCGCTGCTGCGCATCGGCTCCTGGGAGGTCCTCTTCAACGACGACGTGCCCGACGCCGTAGCGGTGGACGAGGCGGTCGACCTGGCCGGGGACCTGTCTACCGACGACTCGCCGGCCTTCGTGAACGGCCTGCTCGGCCGGGTCAAGGACCTGAAGCCGACCCTGCTGGCCTGAGCCGGCACCCGGCAGGCACTGCGTTGGCAAGCACAGCATTGGCACATACAGCGTTGGCAAATACAGTGTTGGCAAGCACAGCGTGACCACCGGTCCCGGCGCCGAACGGTTCGACGAGCGACGTCTGCTCATCGCCCTGTTCGGCGCCGGGATCGCCGCTTTCGCGCAGCTCTACGCGCCACAGGCAGTTCTGCCCGACGCCGCACGCGAGCTCATGACGTCGGCCTCCGCGACGGCGCTGCTCGTCTCCGCCGCGACCCTGGGGCTGGCCGTCGGGGTGCTGCCCTGGGCGTGGGTCGCGGACCGCCTCGGACGCGTGCGGGCGATGACTGTCGCGATGCTCGGCGCCACCGCCGTCGGGCTCGCCGTGCCGTTCGCGCCGTCGTTCGGCCTGATCGTCGCCGGGCGCGCGGTGGAGGGGTTGCTCGTCGCGGGTGTGCCCGCCGTCGCCATGGCCTACCTGACCGAGATGCTGACCGAGCAGCCGACAGGGACCGGCGCGGCGTCCGTGGTGCCGCGCGCGGCCGGGACGTACGTGGCGGGGACGTCGATGGGTGGCCTCCTCGGGCGGCTTGTCTCCGGCGGCGTCGCCGAGCTGTTCGGCTGGCGCGCCGGGGTGGGGGCGGTAGCGGTCGCCTGCCTGATCGCGACCGGCTTGTTCATCTGGTTGGCACCGCGCGACCGCCCGCTACGCGACCGCCCGCTAAGCGGCGGTAGGTACGACGGCGGTGGGCACGGCGGTGGGCATGGCGACGGCGACTGCGGCGGACGTGTTGGCAGGCTCCGCGTCCTGCTCAGCCCGCGCCTGCTTGTGCTCGACGCCCAGGGCTTGTTGCTGATGGGCGGCTTCGTCGCGATCTACAACTACCTGGGCTTCCGCCTGGCCGCCGAGCCGTTCGGGCTGTCGTCGGGCGTGGTGAGCCTGGTGTTCCTCGCCTATCTGGCGGGCACCTGGTCGTCCGCGCGGACCGGGCGGCTCGTTGTGCGGCACGGCCGACGTCGGGTGCTGATCGTCTCGGCCGGGGTGATGGCGGCCGGGGTGGTCGCGACGCTGTCCGGCTGGCTGCCGGCGGTTCTGGTGGGACTGGTGGTGCTGACCGCGGGGTTCTTCGGGGCGCACGCCGTGGCCAGCGGGTGGACGCCGGTCGCGGCGCCGCGGGCCCGGACCCAGGCAGCGGCCGTCTACAACCTCGCCTACTACGCGGGGTCGAGCTTGTTCGGCTGGCTGGGTGGTGTCGGGTTCGCGCTCGCCGGCTGGTCCGGGACGGTGGGTATGGTGCTCGTCCTGGTAGCCCTCGCGGTGAGTCTGGCGGCGGCGGTGCTGCGCGACTGACCCGGCGCGCGTGCAGACCCGAGCAGGCAGAGAGCAGGCAGAGAGCAGTCGGAGGGCAGGCGCCAGTGCAACCCCACGGTTGCATGTTTGTCGACGGCGGTGCATAGTGGACGTGCAACCGAATGGTTGCGCTCATTCAGATGAGCCGATAGCCGTCGGAGGACGCCATGACCACCACCCAGCCCCGCGCGAGCATCGACCTCGACGCGCGATCCGTCACCCGCACCGTCCGCGTCGCCGCCGGCCCTGACGCCGTCTGGCGCGCGATCTCCGAGCCCGAGCATGTAGCCGGCTGGTTCGGCGACGGCTGCGAGACCGACGACGGCGGCCCGCTCACCGCTGGGACGCGGGGCCGCCTCCACTTCGAGGGCTACGGCTGGTTCGCGTTCGAGGTCACCCGCATCGAGCCCGGCCGCCTGCTCGCCTACCGCTGGGGTCAGTCGGCCGACGAGCCCGAGCGCATGACCGAGGCAGAGTTCACGCTGCAGCCCGATCGTGACGGCACCTACCTCACGGTGCACGAGACCGGCTTCAGTGGCGACACCGAGGACGACGTGCGGACCGCCATCGACGGCAACCGCCAGGGCTGGGACATCGAGCTCGACGAGCTCGTCGCGTACGTCGAGGCACGCGCATGGTGAGACGAGCTGTGCCTGCGACGTCGGCAGCGTCGTCGGTGACCCAGCCCGCCTCGCCAGCAGGGATGCCGACGGACTCACCGGTCGCCGCCTTCGCCGCGCTCGGCGACGAGACCCGCTGGGCAGTGCTCCAAGCTTTGGCAGAGGCGGGTTCGACAGCTGGTTCGACAGCCAGCTCGGCAGTCGACCTGACCGACGGTGCTGGGTCAGGTGGTGCTGGGCCGGGCGCTGCTGGGACAGGCGCTGCCGCCTCAGGCTTGACGGCCTCGGCCCTCGCCGCGCGGCTGCCCGTCACGCGGCAGGCGATCGCCAAGCACCTCGCTGTGCTCGAGGCCGCCGGGCTGGTCGAGTCGCAGACCGTGGGTCGCGAGCGTCGGTACCGCGCGCTCGGCGCGGAGCTGACGGCGCTGGGCCGCCGGCTCGAGCGCATCGGCGACGCGTGGGAGGCACGCCTGGGCCGGATCGCGAGCATCGCGGAGCACCTGGAGCACCTGGAGCACCTGGAGCGCCCGGAGCAATTGGAGCGGGGCTGAGCGGGCCCCTGCAACGAGTTCGGTCGGTTGCACGACGCCCTCTGCGAGTTCGGTCGGTTGCTTCGAGATCGGTCAATCGTTTGACCGATCTCGAAGCAACCGACCGAACTCAGCAACTGGTCGGTGCAACGGACCGATCTGGGGGCTGCGCTGCCCGCGTGGCGCCCCAGCCAGGCCCGGCGCCCGCAGCCCCTGGTGTGAGCAACGCCCCTCCAGGCGGGCGGCGGACCCGGCGTCCGGCGCCTGCCCGGCGGGTTAGGGTGGTGGCTGTCAGACTCCCTTTAAACCCGTCCCGTGAGGCGGAGAAGGAGGTCGCCAGATGCATCCTGGCACCCGCATGCCCGAATCCAGCGCAACACCGAGCCCCAGCACGGGATCCGACACGGACCCCGGCACGGCTCCCAGCAGCGCCCCGAGCACAGCCCCCGGTACCGACGCCGCGCGAACCGTGCTTGGCGAGGCCGACATCGCCCGCGCGCTGACCCGGATCGCCCACGAGATCGTCGAGCGGAACAAGGGCGCCGCCGACCTGCTCCTGCTCGGCATCCCGACGCGCGGCGTACAGCTCGCCCACCGGCTGGCCGAGCGCCTGGCGCAGATCGAGCCCACGTTCAGCGGCGAGTACGGCACGCTCGACGTGACCATGTACCGCGACGACCTTCGCCGTCAGCCCACCCGCGCCGTCGGGCAGACGGTGCTGCCGGGCAGCCTGGACGGCACCATCGACGACCGGGTGGTGGTCCTGGTCGACGACGTCCTGTTCTCCGGCCGCACCATCCGCGCCGCGCTCGACGCCCTGAACGACCTGGGCCGCCCCCGCGTGGTGCAGCTCGCCGCGCTGGTGGACCGCGGGCACCGCGAGCTCCCGATCCGCGCGGACTACGTCGGCAAGAACCTGCCCACCTCGCGCAGCGAGCGTGTGAAGGTCCGGCTGTCCGACGTCGACGGCGGGGTGGACGCCGTCGTCATCAGCGCCCTCCCGACCGGCGCGACCGGCGCGACCAGCCAGCCCAGCCCGACCAGCCAGCCCAGCGACGGGGGCGACCGATGAAGCACCTGCTGACCACCCAGGGCCTGTCCAAGGACGACGCGATCCTGCTCCTGGACACCTCCGCGCAGATGGCGGCCACCCAGGCGCGGGAGAACAAGAAGCTGCCCACGCTGCGCGGCCGCACAGTGGTCAACCTGTTCTACGAGGACTCCACGCGCACCCGGATCTCGTTCGAGACGGCGGCCAAGCGGCTCTCGGCGGACGTCATCAACTTCTCGGCCAAGGGGTCGAGCGTGTCCAAGGGCGAGTCCCTCAAGGACACGGCGCTGACGCTGCACGCCATGGGCGCCGACGCCGTGGTGGTGCGCCACTCGGCGTCGGGCGCCGCGCACCAGCTCGCGCACGCGGGCTGGCTCGACGCCGCAGTGCTCAATGCGGGCGACGGCATGCACCAGCACCCCACGCAGGCGCTGCTGGACGCGTTCACGATCCGCCGGCACCTGGTGGGGAACGTGGGCGTCGACGGACGCGGCCCGGACACCTCCATGGGCGCTGACCTGGCCGGCGTCCGCGTCGCGGTGGTCGGCGACGTGCTGCACTCGCGGGTCGCGCGCTCGAACGTCTACTTGCTGCGGACCCTCGGCGCCGAGGTCACGCTGGTCGCGCCGCCCACGCTGGTCCCGGTGGGTGTCGAGGAGTGGCCGTGCCGGGTCTCGTACCACCTGGACGAGACGCTCGAGCAGTGGCAGCCGGACGCGGTCATGATGCTGCGGGTGCAGCGTGAGCGGATGTCGGGCGGGTCGGGCGCGTTCTTCCCGAGCCCGATGGAGTACAGCCGCAAGTTCGGGTTCGACGCCCGCCGCCTGGCGGTGCTGCCGGACCACGCGATAGTGATGCATCCCGGTCCGATGAACCGCGGCCTGGAGATCTCGGCGGCCGCCGCCGACCACCCCCGCTCCGTGATCGTGGAGCAGGTGGCCAACGGTGTGGCCGTCCGGATGGCCGCCCTGTACCTCCTGCTGTCGGGCGACGACGGCACTGGCAGCACCGGCAGCACGAGCAGCACCAGCACCGACGAGAGGATCGCCCTGTGAGCACCCCTTCGAGCACGACCTACGTCCTGCGGGGGGTGCGTCCCTACGGCACGGACCCGGTCGACGTTGTGCTGGCCGACGGCGTGATCGCCGCCCTCGGCACGCCCGGCACGGTCGAGGTGCCCGACGGCGCGCACGAGGTGCAGGCCGAGGGCAGTGACGGAACAAGCAATGACGGGACAAGCAGTGACGGGACAGGCCTGGTCCTGCTGCCCGGCCTCGTCGACCTGCACACGCACCTGCGTGAGCCTGGCCGGGAGGACGCCGAGACGGTGTTCTCCGGCACTCGCGCCGCGGCCGCGGGTGGGTTCACCGCGGTGCACGCGATGGCGAACACGACGCCGACGCAGGACACCGCGGGCGTCGTCGAGCAGGTGTACCGGCTGGGCCAGGAGGCCGGGTGGGTGGACGTGTACCCCGTCGGCGCGGTGACGGTGGGCCTGGGCGGCGAGAAGCTCGCCGAGCTGGGCGCCATGGCCGACTCCGCCGCCCGCGTCCGGGTCTTCTCCGACGACGGCAAGTGTGTGCACGACCCCGTCCTGATGCGCCGCGCGCTGGAGTACGTCAAGGCGTTCGACGGCGTGGTGGCCCAGCACGCGCAGGAGCCACGCCTGACCGAGGGCGCGCAGATGAACGAGGGCGTCGTGTCCGCGCAGATCGGCCTGACGGGCTGGCCCGCCGTCGCCGAGGAGTCGATCATCGCCCGCGACGTGCTGCTGGCCGAACACGTGGGCTCGCGCCTGCACGTGTGCCACCTGTCCACCGCGGGTTCCGTGGAGATCATTCGCTGGGCCAAGGGCCGCGGCATCAACGTCACCGCCGAGGTGACACCGCACCACCTGGTCCTCACCGACGACCTGGCCCGCGACTACGACCCGGTGTTCAAGGTGAACCCGCCGCTGCGCACCGCCAAGGACGTCGAGGCGGTCCGCGCGGGCCTGGCCGACGGCACCATCGACATCGTCGCCACCGACCACGCGCCGCACCCGGTCGAGGACAAGGACTGCGAGTGGTCGTCGGCCGCGTTCGGCATGACGGGCCTGGAGACGGCGCTGTCCGTGGTGCAGCAGACCATGGTCGACACGGGCCGCATGACCTGGGCCGACGTCGCCCGCGTGCTCTCGGAGAATCCCGCGCGCATCGGCCGGATCAACGGGGAGCCCGCCGGAGTGCAAGGCGGAGTACAGGCTGGAGCGCACAGCGGAGGGCACAGCGGCGGGCACGGCCGCCCGATCGCCGTCGGCGAGCCCGCCAACCTGACCCTGGTAGACCCGGCCGCCACCCGCACGATCGACGGCCGGACCCAGGTCACGGCCAGCGCCAACACCCCGTTCGGCGGCATGGAGCTGCCGGGCCGGGTGGTCGCGACGTTCCTGCGCGGCCGGGCGACGGTCCTGGACGGCACGCTCGTCGACAGCGCGAAAGCCGGCAGCACAGCACACACTCTCGAAGGAGCCACCCGATGACTGTCCTGGCCGTCACCCTGCTGGTCGCCCTGGCGATCTTCCTGGTGCTGTACGTGACGCTCATCGGCCGACGCCGGCTCGCGCAGCGCACCACCACGCTCGTGCCGGTCCCGCCCCGGGCTCCGCGCGGTATCGGCCCGGTACGGTTCGGCCCGGTGGAGGCCGTCTACGTCTCCACGACCCTGCACGGCGACTGGCTCGCTCGCGTCGGCGCGCACGGCCTGGGCGACCGGTCGAGCGCGCTCGTCTCGGTGCACGACAGCGATCCGGGGCAGTACAGCGATCCTGGGCACGACGGCTCCGGGCGCGAGGGCGGCGTCCTGGTCGAGCGCGACGGGGCCGACGAGCTGTGGCTCCCGGTCGACACGATCCGTAGTGCGGGCCTCGCCCCGGGCATGGCGGGCAAGTACGTCGGCGCCGACGGGCTGGTCGTCGTCACCTGGGCAGTCCCGGAGGCGGACGACGTCGACGCGGCGCTCGTGGACACCGGCCTGCGCACGCGGCGCCCCCAGGACCGCGAAGCACTCGTAGACGCCGTCCGGAACCTGCTCGCCCAGCAGGCTCCACAGCCGCAGCAGGCTTACGAGCAGGAACAGACTCAGCAGCATCCCCAGCATCCCCAGCACCCCGAGCAGGACCCGTACCAGCAGGAGGCCCGGTGACCGTCCCGATGACACCAGCAGCTCAGTCCGCTGCCCAGTCCGCAGCGCTCGTCCTGGAGGACGGCACCACCTACCGCGGCCGGTCGTACGGCGCCACCGGCACCACGTTCGGCGAGATCGTCTTCTCCACCGGCATGACCGGCTACCAGGAGACCCTGACGGACCCGTCCTACCACCGGCAGATCGTCGTCATGACGGCGCCGCACGTCGGCAACACCGGCGTGAACGACGAGGACCCGGAGTCGGACCAGATCTGGGTCTCCGGGTACGTGGTCCGCGACCCCGCGCGCCGCGTGTCGAGCTGGCGCGCCCAGCACTCGCTGGGCGAGGAGCTTGCCGGGCAGGGCATCGTCGGCATCTCCGACGTCGACACGCGCGCCCTGACCCGCCGCCTGCGCGAGGAGGGCGTGATGCGCGCCGGCATCTTCTCGGGTGACGACCTGGTCCGGGGCGGTTACCCCCGGCCCGTCGAGGAGCTCGTGGCAGAGGTGCAGGCGTCCCCGCAGATGGCGGGTGCCGACCTGGCCCGCGAGGTCTCGACCACCGAGGCCTACACGGTGGAGCCGGCGACGGTGAACCCTGCTGAGTACAGGGGCGAGCACGGGGGCGAGCACGGGGGCGAGCACGCAGGACGGACCCCCGTCGCCACGGTGGTCGCCGTCGACCTCGGCATCAAGACCATGACGCCGGTGCGCCTCGCCGAGCGCGGCGTGCGCGTCGTCGTCGTACCGCAGTCCTCGACGATCGAGGACATCGTTGCCGCCCTGCCCGACGACGGCACGCCCGGCGGCGTCTTCTTCTCCAACGGCCCCGGGGACCCGGGCGCGGCCAGCCACGAGGTCGAGCTGCTGCGCGCCGTCCTGGACCGCAAGATCCCGTTCTTCGGCATCTGCTTCGGCAACCAGCTCCTGGGTCGGGCCCTCGGCTACGGCACCTACAAGCTCGGCTACGGGCACCGGGGGATCAACCAGCCCGTGCTCGACCGCACCACGGCCAAGGTCGAGGTCACCGCGCACAACCACGGCTTCGCCGTGGACGCGCCCATCGTGGATGACGCCGGCGCCCCGCCGTCTCGCAGGCTCCGTACGACGACAGCAGGAACGACGGCGGCCGCTACGGCCGCGTCGTCGTCTCCCACGTCGGGCTGAACGACCAGGTCGTGGAGGGGCTGACCTGCCTCGACCTGCCCGCCTTCTCCGTGCAGTACCACCCGGAGGCCGCGGCAGGCCCGCACGACGCCGCCTACCTGTTCGACCGGTTCGTCGGCCTGCTGACCAACCCCGCGGCCTGGCCGCCTGCCCTCAAGTCTCAAATCAACACCGAGCCCGCAATCAACGAGGAGAACCACTGATGCCTCGCCGTACCGACATCTCCTCGGTCCTGGTCATCGGGTCCGGCCCGATCGTCATCGGGCAGGCCTGCGAGTTCGACTACTCCGGCACCCAGGCCTGCCGCGTGCTGAAGGAGGAGGGCCTGCGGGTCATCCTGGTCAACTCCAACCCGGCCACGATCATGACCGACCCGGAGTTCGCGGACGCCACCTACGTGGAGCCCATCACGACCGAGGTGCTGACCACGATCATCGCCAAGGAGCGCCCCGACGCGCTCCTGCCCACCCTGGGCGGCCAGACCGCGCTGAACGCCGCGATCTCGCTCGACGAGGCCGGGGTGCTCGAGAAGTACGGTGTCGAGCTCATCGGCGCCAACATCCCCGCCATCCAGAAGGGCGAGGACCGCCAGCAGTTCAAGGACGTCGTCGCCAAGTGCGGTGGCGAGTCGGCGCGGTCCGAGATCGTGCACACGATCGAGGATGCGCTGGGGGCCGCCGACATCCTGGGCTACCCCATGGTGGTACGCCCCTCGTTCACCATGGGCGGCCTCGGCTCCGGCCTCGCCTACGACGAGGACGACCTGCTCCGCATCGTCGGCCAGGGCCTGCAGTACTCGCCCACCACCGAGGTGCTCCTGGAGGAGTCCATCCTCGGGTGGAAGGAGTACGAGCTGGAGCTCATGCGCGACAAGAATGACAACGTCGTCGTCGTCTGCTCCATCGAGAACGTCGACCCCGTCGGCGTGCACACCGGCGACTCCGTCACCGTCGCCCCCGCAATGACGCTCACCGACCGCGAGTACCAGCGGCTGCGCGACATCGGCATCGCCGTGATCCGCGAGGTCGGCGTCGACACCGGCGGCTGCAACATCCAGTTCGCCATCGACCCGGCCGACGGGCGGATCATCGTCATCGAGATGAACCCCCGCGTGTCCCGCTCCTCGGCGCTGGCCTCCAAGGCCACCGGCTTCCCGATCGCGAAGATCGCCGCCAAGCTCGCCGTCGGCTACACGCTCGACGAGATCCCGAACGACATCACCAAGGTGACCCCGGCCAGCTTCGAGCCCTCGCTCGACTACGTCGTCGTCAAGGTCCCGCGGTTCGCGTTCGAGAAGTTCCCCGCCGCCGACGACACCCTGACCACCACCATGAAGTCCGTCGGCGAGGCCATGGCACTGGGCCGCAACTTCACCGAGGCGCTCGGCAAGGCCCTGCGCTCCATCGACAAGGGCGGCGTCACGTTCCACTGGGACGGCGAAGCGCCGTCGGGCGACGCGCTCGCGACGCTCCTGACGGAGATCGAGCGACCCACCGAAGGCCGCATGGTCGGCGTCCAGCAGGCACTACGCGCCATCGCCACCGGCGAGACCACCCTCGAACGCGTCTTCGACGCCACCAAGATCGACCCCTGGTTCCTCGACCAGATCCAGCTCGTCAACGAGGTCGCCGCCGACGTCGCCGCGTCACCCACCCTCACCGAGCACGTGCTGCGACACGCCAAGCGCCACGGCCTGTCCGACGTCCAGATCGCCCGCCTACGCGGTATGGGCCCCTCCGGCGAGGTCACCGTCCGCGAGATCCGCCACGCCTACGGCGTCCGCCCCGTCTACAAGACCGTCGACACCTGCGCCGCCGAGTTCGAGGCCAAGACCCCCTACCACTACTCCAGCTACGACTCCGAGACCGAGGTAGCACCCCGCGAACGCGAAGCGGTGATCATCCTCGGCTCCGGCCCCAACCGCATCGGCCAGGGCATCGAGTTCGACTACTCCTGCGTGCACGCCACCCTGGCGCTCGCGGACGAGAGCCTGGGCAAGCGGTACGAGACCGTCATGGTCAACTGCAACCCGGAGACGGTCTCCACGGACTACGACACGTCCGACCGCCTGTACTTCGAGCCGCTGACCTTCGAGGACGTGCTGGAGGTCTACCAGGCCGAGCTCGCGGCGGGTCCGGTCAAGGGCATCATCGTGCAGCTCGGCGGGCAGACGCCGCTGAGCCTCGCCCGCCGGCTGGCCGAGGCCGGCCTGCCGATCCTCGGCACCAGCCCCGAGGCGATCGACGCCGCCGAGGACCGCGGCCTGTTCGGCCAGGTCCTGCTGGACGCGGGCCTCCCGGCCCCGGCCTTCGGCACGGCCCGGTCGCTGGGCCAGGCGCGCGATGTCGCGGCCGGCATCGGCTACCCGGTGCTGGTGCGGCCCTCCTACGTGCTGGGCGGCCGCGGCATGGAGATCGTCTACAGCGAGGACCAGCTCACGGGGTACGTGGAGCGGGCCCTGGAGGCCGCGGCCGTGACGCACGCGGACTCGGGCGCTACGGGCACCCTGGCCGCCCCGCTGCTGATCGACCGGTTCCTCGACGACGCGATGGAGATCGACGTCGACGCCCTGTACGACGGCGAGGAGATGTTCCTCGGCGGTGTCATGGAGCACATCGAGGAGGCCGGCATCCACTCGGGCGACTCGGCGTGCGTAATGCCCCCGGTGTCGCTGAGCGAGACCGAGATCGCGCGCATCCGCCGCTCCACCGAGGCCATCGCCAAGGGTGTGGGGGTGCGGGGCCTGCTCAACGTCCAGTACGCGCTCGTGAGCGACGTCCTGTACGTCCTGGAGGCCAACCCCCGCGCATCGCGCACGGTGCCGTTCGTCTCCAAGGCGACGGGCACGCCGCTGGCCAAGGCCGCTGCGCGTGTCATGGTGGGGGAGTCGATCGCCGACCTGCGGGCGGCGGGTGTGCTCCCGGAGCACGACGGCGCCACGCTGGACCTGGGCGCGCCGCTCGCCGTCAAGGAGGCCGTGCTGCCGTTCAAGCGGTTCCGCACCCGCGAGGGCCTGGTCGTCGACTCGGTGCTCGGCCCGGAGATGCGGTCCACGGGCGAGGTCATGGGCTTCGACAAGGACTTCCCGCACGCGTTCGCCAAGTCGCAGGCCGCGGCGTTCGGCGGGCTGCCGACGTCGGGCACGGTGTTCGTCTCCGTGGCCGACAGCGACAAGCGGCACGTCGTCTTCCCGGTCAAGCGCCTGGTGGAGCTCGGGTTCAAGGTCCTCGCCACGGCCGGCACGGCGAACGTGCTGCGCCGCAACGGCATCGAGGCCACGGTGGTGCGCAAGCACACCCAGGGCCGCGGGCCGGACGGCGAGCTCACGGTCGTGGGGCTCATCACCGAGGGCAAGATCGACCTCGTGGTGAACTCGCCCTCGGGGCAGGGCGCCCGCGCGGACGGCTACGAGATCCGGGCGGCCACGACAGCGGCCGACAAGCCGATAGCGACGACGGTGGACCAGCTCGCCGCCGCGGTGCAGGGCATCGAGGCGGTGCTGGCGGGGCCGTTCGAGGTGGCGAGCCTGCAGGAGCACATGGCGGCGACGGCGGTCCGGCGGGCCTCGGCCGCGCTGGTGGGTCGGCTGCCGGGCGCAGCACTGGGCGGAGCACCGGATGGTGCGCTGGACGGGGCGCGCGTATGAGCGACGTCGTGCTCTCCGGCCGGGTGCCGTTCGGCGCGCGGCTCGCCGCGGCGATGGACACGCACGGCCCGCTCTGCGTGGGCATCGATCCGCACGCGTCGCTCCTGCGGGCCTGGGGACTGAACGACGACGTCGACGGCCTGCGCGAGTTCTCGCTGCGGGTGGTGGACGCGCTCGGGGGCAAGGTCGCGGCGTTCAAGCCGCAGTCGGCGTTCTTCGAGCGGCACGGGTCGCGGGGTCTCGCTGTGCTGGAGGAGGTCATCGCGGCGGCGCGGGCTGCCGGATCGGGCGGCTCTGGATCGGGCACTGCGGGCTCGGGCACGCTGACGATCGTGGACGCCAAGCGCGGCGACATCGGGTCCACGATGGGCGCCTACGCCGAGGCGTTCCTCGCGGACGGCTCGCCCCTGGCCGGGGACGCCCTGACGGTGTCGCCGTACCTCGGGTTCGGCTCGCTGGAGCCTGCCGTCGAGCTCGCCGCGGCGACCGGCCGCGGACTGTTCGTGCTGTGCCTGACCTCCAACAAGGAGGGCTTCGAGGTGCAGCACGCGCGCACCGCGGGCGCCGAGGGTGCTGGCGGCACCGCAGGAGCCGCAGGAGCTACCGGAGCTACCGGAGCTACCGGAGTCACGGTCGCCGCCCTCATGGCGGCGCGCGCCGCGGTGCTCAATGCTGGCGCGGAGCCCATGGGCTCCGTGGGGCTGGTCGTGGGCGCGACCATCGGCGACGCCGTCGGCGCGACGGGGACCGACCTCGTGGCCGTGAACGGCCCCCTGCTGGCCCCCGGCGTGGGCGCTCAGGGCGCGGGGGAGCGAGAGCTCGCCACGACGTTCGGGGCCGCTCGGCGCAACGTGCTCGCGTCGTCGTCCAGGGCCGTGCTCGCCGCCGGACCGGACCCGGACGCGCTGGTGCGCGCAGCGGCCGCGGCCGCGCTGGAGGCGCGGGCGGCGCTGCGCGGCTGACCCGGTCAACCGTTGGCGGACACCAGCTCGCTCTCCGACTCGGTGACCGCGCTCCCGGCTTCGTACGGGTCCGCGCCGAGCCAGGACAGGTCGACGGCCCCGGCCATCGCTGCCAGCCCGGCCTCGCCCGGATGGAGGTGGTCGCCGGTGTCGTAGGCCGGCAGCATGCGCTGGGGATCCTCGGGGTCGCGGATCGTCTCGTCGAAGTCGACCACCTCGTCGATCTCGCTGCTGGTGCGGATCCAGTCGTTGACCGCCTGCCGGGTGGCCTCCTGCTCGGGGCTGTAGCTGCGCCAGCCCTTGAACGGCGTGATGGTGCCGCCGATCACCGTCAGGCCCGCGGCCCGGGAGTCGCGTGCGATCTGCGTCAGGCCCGCGATGATCTGGTTGGCGTCGAGCTGGTGCGGGTCCTGCTGGATGTCGTTGATGCCCAGCAGGATGATCACGCTGGTGGCGCCGGCCCGCTGCAGGACGTCACGGTCGAGCCGTTCGGTGGCGCGCACGCCGGAGCCGTCGAGCAGCACGCGGTTCCCGCTGATGCCGGCGTTCATGACGCCGATCCGGCTGAGGCTGCCACCCTCCGCACGCAGCCGCGCGGCGAGCACGTCCGGGTAGCGGAGGTTCATGTCCTGACGCGACCCCACACCGTCGGTGATCGAGTCGCCGAGCGTGACCACCGCGCCGGGGCTCTTCCGGCTGGGTTGGACGTCCACCTCGGTCACGTAGTGCAGGGCGGTGGTGGTCGAGGTCAGGGCGCTCCCGTCCACGCTGGCGGCGTGGTCCGCACCGTCCGTTGCGTAGTACGACGTCGCGAGGCCCACGGCGTGGTAGGTGACCGGCCCGGAGGGCTCTGGCGTGAAGGTCGTGACGAAGAGGTCGGCGGCGGCTGCGAGGCGCAGCGGGATCGGATCGCTGTAGATCTCCGCACCGGCCGGGATGGTGACCGCTCTGCGGCCGTCGAAGGTGACGTGGCGCAGGGTGCCCTGCGCGACGGCGGCCGACCCGGGCGCCCGCTGGACGCCGACAGTGGTGTGCTCCACCAGGACCGGCGCGGTGCCGAACGCGTTGGACAGCTTCACCCGGACCCGATCGCCCCCGACGCTGGTGTGCACGAGGTTGCGGATCGTGTAGCCGGCGTACCCGTCGGTGCTGGTGCCGCCGTTGGCGGCCGCCGCCCAGGTACCGACCCAGGCTGAGCGTCCGGCGGGCTGCTGGGCCGACGCTTCCTCGGCCGCGGGCGGGGGTGCGGCCGAGGCGGCGGGCGGGTCGGCCAGCCCGCCGACGGCGAGCGCGGCAGAGACGGTGAGCACTGCGGTGAACGTTGCGGTGAGCGAGGCGAGACGGTTCGTGAGTCTGAAGCTTCGGGGCACCCTGCACTCCTCTGGCCGTGACATCGTTGTCAGTCGTTGGACGTTACGGTGAGGTCAGATCCGGCGTCAATGGTCTGGTCGTGCTGGTGAGCGGGACAGGAGCGGTGTCCCGTGAAGACGCGAAGACGGCTCGTGAGGATGAAACTTGCGCGGAGGACAAAGCGCCCTCGATCCATAGGGATCGAGGGCGCTTTCATGTGGAATGTGCTAAATGCGTTAAACCGCATGTGCATGAGTTTTCACGAAGTGGCGTTCTGCGATTGCCGACCACTGAGGCGGTGGCTACTTTCGATGCAGCAGTTCACACCAGACCGGTCGCGGACCTGGTCACGGACTTGGGCATCGGGCCCGAGCGAGGGCCGGCCGTCCGAGCCAGGAGGCCGGTCGAGACACGAGTAGGTGACTTGCGTGGCACTACCTCCCCTCACACCCGAGCAGCGTGCGGCAGCACTCGAGAAGGCCGCAGAGGCGCGACGCGCTCGGGCGGTGATCAAGAACAAGCTCAAGTACTCGCAGGGCTCCCTCAAGGAGGTCATCGAGCAGGGCCAGAAGGACGACGTGGTGGGCAAACTCAAGGTCGTCTCGTTGCTCGAGTCGCTGCCGGGGGTCGGTAAGGTTAAGGCCAGGGCGATCATGGAAGAGATCGGGATCGCCGAGACCCGTCGCGTCCGAGGCCTCGGACCGCATCAGTCCGCGGCGCTCATCGAGAGGTTTGGCTGAGATCAGTACGTCACAACTCGCACGGCTGACCGTGCTCGCAGGTCCCACTGCGGTGGGCAAGGGCACGGTCTCCGCCGATGTGCGAGACCGTTATCCGCAAGTCTGGCTCTCCGTGTCGGCGACCA
Source organism: Promicromonospora sp. Populi (assembly GCF_041081105.1). Lineage (NCBI taxonomy): Bacteria > Bacillati > Actinomycetota > Actinomycetes > Micrococcales > Promicromonosporaceae > Promicromonospora > Promicromonospora sp. Populi. Next base: position 918,768 of record NZ_CP163528.1, read on the forward strand.
CCCGGTCGCCACGCCCGGGCGAGGTGGACGGAGTGCACTACCTGTTTGTGTCACCCGAGGAGTTCGACCGGATGGTTGCCGCCGGCGAGATGCTCGAGTGGGCAGTGGTGCACGGTCGCAACCGGTACGGGACGCCGCGGCGTCCCGTCGAGCAAAAGCTCGAAGCCGGGGTTCCCGTCCTCCTGGAGATAGACCTCCAGGGTGCACGCCAGGTGCGTGCGGCGGTAACGACCTCGGGCCTGGAGGCCCGGTTCGTCTTCCTCGCCCCGCCGAGCTTCGACGAGCTGGTCCGCCGGCTCGTCGGACGCGGTACCGAGGACTCCGAGGAGCGTGAGCGCCGGCTCACTACGGCGCGGGTAGAGCTCGCGGCCGAGGCTGAGTTCGACGTCACCATCGTGAACGACAACGTGCACCGCGCCACGGACGAGCTCGTCTCCGTGATGGGTGTGGCCTCGCACACACCCGTCGCCCGCTAGCACGGGCGTTTCGCCCGACGCCTCCTCTCGCCCGACGCAGCAGAGCGATCGAGCAGGTAGACTCTTCCTTCGGACTTTCCCCCGTCACCTTAAGACTTCTGGAGCTTCATCATGGCCGGAACCGTCGCCGCCCCCGAGGGCATCACCGACCCGCCGATCGACGAGCTGCTGGAGCGTATCGACTCGAAGTACGGCCTCGTGCTGTACGCGTCCATGCGTGCCCGGCAGATCAACGCCTACTACTCGCAGCTCAACGAGGGCCTGCTGGAGAACGTGGGTCCGCTCGTCGAGACCCGCAACCAGGAGAAGCCCCTCTCCATCGCGATGCGCGAGATCACGCAGGGCCTGCTGACGATCGAAGAGGTCGACCCGGCCGAGGTCCAGGCGCAGGCCGACGCCGCTGCTGCTGCCAAGGCCGAGCGGCCGCTGCCCGAGTTCCCGGCCTGACCGGCGCTCGTCAGACGACTGCTGATCAGACGACTGCACAGACGATTCGGTAGAGGTCACCACCGATGAGGATCCTCCTCGGCGTCTCCGGTGGGATCGCCGCGTACAAGGCGGTGCTCCTGCTGCGCCTGCTGCGCGAGCAGGGGCACGCCGTGCGCGTGATCCCCACCCGGGCCGCCCTGGAGTTCGTCGGTGCGCCCACCTTCGAGGCGCTCTCGGGTGAGCCGGTCAGCACCGAGGTGTTCGACGACGTCCCGGGTGTCCAGCACGTAGCGCTCGGCAAGGGCGCCGACCTCGTGATCGTCGCCCCGGCCACCGCCGACTTCATGGCGCGCGCCGTCGCCGGCCTCGCTGACGACCTGCTGACCACCACGCTCCTGGCCGCCCGCTGTCCGGTGGTGTTCGCCCCGGCGATGCACACCGAGATGTGGGACCACCCCGCGACGCGGGCCAACGTGGCCACCCTCCGCGAGCGTGGTGTGCACGTGATCGAGCCCGCCTCGGGTCGCCTGACCGGCGTCGACACCGGCCCTGGCCGGTTGCCCGAACCCGAGGACATCGCGCGTGAGGCGCTGGCTCTCGTCGAGCCCGGAGCGACCCGCGCGGCACCCCGCGCCGAGGCCCAGGCGCTGCGCCAGGAGCTGCCCGGTGAACCGGCCACAGACTTGGCTCAAGACCTGCCCCAGGACCTCGCCGGCCGCCGTGTCGTGGTCTCCGCGGGCGGTACCCGGGAGCCCATCGACCCGGTGCGGTTCATCGGCAACCGGTCCAGCGGCCGGCAGGGTGTCGCCCTGGCGCAGGCGGCCGCCGAGCGGGGCGCGGAGGTGACCCTGGTGGCGGCAAACCTGGCCCAGGACGTGACCGACCAGGTCGAGGCCGGGCGGGTCGCTGCCGGCTTGCGCGCGTGCGCCGTCGTCCGGGTCGAGTCGACTGCCGAGCTGCGCGAGGCGGTGCGGTCCGCCGGTGCGGACGCGGACGTCGTGGTGATGGCCGCGGCGGTGGCGGACTTCCGTCCCGTCTCCGCGCCCGACGCCAAGATCAAGAAGGTCCCAGGCCAGGGGCCCGCGCCGATCGTGCTCGCGGAGAACCCGGACATCCTCGCGGAGCTCGCCCATGAGCGGCTGCGCCCGGGCCAGGTGGTGGTCGGTTTCGCCGCCGAGACCGGAGACGCCGACGGCAGCGTCCTGGACCACGGCCGCACGAAGGCGCGGCGCAAGGGCGCCGACCTGATCGCGGTGAACGCCGTCGGAGGCGGGCGCGGTTTCGGTACCGACAGCAACGAGGTCACGCTCCTGGACGGGGCCGGCGACGTCGTCGGGCAGGCGACCGGCTCCAAGCGCGAGGTGGCGGACGCCGTCTGGGACGCCGTCGTCAAGCTGCTGCCGTGAGTCCGTCTGTGAGTACGACGCCGTCGTGATCGCTGTCTCACCTTTCAGGATCGACTGTTCGCTGTGCGAGACCGTAGGCTGGGAACCATGAGCGAGCTGCGTCTGTTCACGTCCGAGTCCGTGACCGAGGGTCATCCGGACAAGGTCTGTGATCAGATCAGCGACGCGATCCTCGACGCGCTGCTGGAACAGGACCCGACGTCGCGCGTGGCGGTGGAGACCATGGTCACCACCGGCCTCGTCCACGTTGCCGGCGAGGTCAGCACCGAGGCGTACGTCGAGATCCCGCAGATCGTGCGGGAGGTGGTGCGGGGGATCGGCTACACGTCCTCGGCCATCGGGTTCGACGCCGACTCGTGCGGTGTGTCCGTCTCGATCGGCCAGCAGTCGCCCGACATCGCGCAGGGCGTCGACAAGGCCCTGGAGATGCGCGACGACACGAGCGACCTCGACCCCCTGGACCACCAGGGCGCGGGCGACCAGGGGCTGATGTTCGGCTACGCGACGGACGAGACGCCCTCGCTCATGCCGGTGGCCGGCTGGCTGGCGCACCGCCTGGCGGAGCGGCTCGCGGCGGTGCGCAAGTCGGGCGAGCTGCTGGGCCTGCGCCCCGACGGCAAGACCCAGGTCACTGTCGGGTACGACGGCGACCGTCCCGTCGCCGTCGACACGGTGGTGCTCTCCACGCAGCACGACGCCGACGTCGAGCAGCACAAGCTGCACGTCGCGGTCGCCGAGACCGTGATCGCACCCGTGCTGGAGACCGCTGGCCTGGAGTGGTCCGGCGCGAAGCAGTACGTGAACCCGACGGGCAAGTTCGTCATCGGCGGACCGCAGGGTGACGCCGGCCTGACGGGCCGCAAGATCATCGTCGACACCTATGGCGGTATGGCCCGGCACGGCGGCGGGGCGTTCTCGGGCAAGGACCCGTCCAAGGTGGACCGGTCCGCGGCGTACGCGATGCGCTGGGTGGCCAAGAACGTGGTCGCAGCGGGGCTCGCGCGGCGCTGCGAGGCGCAGGTGGCCTACGCCATCGGCAAGGCGCACCCCGTGGGCCTCTACGTCGAGACGTTCGGCACCGAGACCGTGCCCGTGGAGCGGATCACCGCGGCCATCCGCGACGTGTTCGACCTGCGCCCGGCCGCCATCGTGCGTGACCTAGACCTGCTGCGACCCATCTACCGGGCCACGTCGACGTACGGGCACTTCGGCCGGGACCTGCCCAACTTCACGTGGGAGCGCACGGACCGCGTCGAGGACCTGCTGAGCCTGTTCTGAGTTTCTTCGCACGTGCCTCGGGATGTCGGTGGCGCGTGATGGGATAGGGACGTGAACGGGGACACGGAGCAGGACACGCTGCCGGACGGCGCGCTGCTCGGGCTGGACGAGGTGGGCGGCGCGCCCGTGCGTGGCCGCGGCAAGGCCCAGTCCGGGTCCCAGTCTCAGAAGGCTGGTCGGGACCCGCTCGACAAGGCCGAGACCAACGGCATTCCGATCGCCGAGACGCTGCCTGTGGCGCACGTGGTGCTCGACCTGCAGCCCGCGCACCTCGACCACCCGTACGACTACCTGGTGCCGGTCAGCATGGCCGACGACGCCCAGCCGGGCGTACGCATCAAGGCCCGGTTCGGGCGGCAGGAGGTCGCCGGTTACGTCGTCGCACGCCAGGAGACCTCGGACCACGACGGGCGGCTGGTGCCGCTGCGACGTGTGGTGTCCGGCGAGCAGGTGCTGACGCCGCAGGTCCTGGCTCTGTGCCGGGCTGTGGCCGACCGGTACGCCGGGACCCTCGCCGACGTCCTGCGCCTGGCGCTGCCGCCGCGGCACGCGCGCGTGGAGAAGGAAACAGAGAAGGGAGCGGGGCAGGAAGCGGGGCAGGAAGCGGGAAAGGAACCTGAGGAGGAGCCTTCAGCCGGGGCAGTGGTTGAGCCGCCGACGGAGCCGTCGGTCGCGTCCGTGGTGCCCGATTCGGTCGGGGCCCTGGGCCGAGCGCCGCACCTCGACGCTCCGGCTGCCGCTTCTGCCCCTCCTGCCGCTCCGGCCAATCAGCCGTCCGCGTGGGCGCCGTATCGCGGGGGCGAGGCGTACCTGCGGCGGATCCTGGCGGGCGAGGCGCCGCGGGCCGTGTGGTCGGCGCTGCCGGGCGTGGGCGTCGACTCCGGTAGTGCGCGGGCTGGTACTGCGCGGGCTGGTACTGCGCCGGCTGGCACCGTGCAGGCTGGCACCGCACGGGAAGGTGCCGCGTCAACTGGTGCCGGCACCCCGCACTGGGCCGCAGCCGTCGCGCAGGCCGTGCGGGCCTGCACGGCGGGCGGGCGGGGGGCGCTCGTCGTCCTGCCCGACGCCAGGGACGTCGCGCGGGTGACCGCCGCGCTGGAGGAGGCAGGGCTCGGGGCAGGGACTGGCGCCGGCGACGTCGTTCGGTTGCTCGCCGACGACGGTCCGGCGCCTCGGTACCGTGCCTTCCTGCGGGCGCTGCGCGGCGCCGCGCGCGTGGTGGTCGGGACGCGGGCCGCGATGTTCGCCCCGGTCGCGGACCTGGGGCTGGTGGTTCTGTGGGGTGACGGCGAGGAGACGCTGGCCGAGCCGCACGCGCCGTACCCGCACGCCCGGGACGTGCTCGCGCTGCGTGCGGAGCAGGAGGGCGCGGCGTTCCTGCTGGGCTCGCCGGGTCGCACCGTGCAGGCGCAGGCGCTGTTGGCTTCGGGCTGGGCGCGCGAGCTGGCTGCGCCCAGGGACGTTGTGCGTGCGCGCGCGCCGCGGGTCCGGGCGCTGACGTCCGTGGAGCTCGCGCGCGACGGCGCGGCGGCCGCGGCCCGGCTGCCGTCCGCCGCCTGGCGGGCCGCTCGGGAAGCCCTGGAGCGCGGGCCGGTGCTGGTCCAGGTGCCGCGGTCCGGCTACCTGCCCGTGGTGGCGTGCTCACGCTGCCGTGTGGCGGCCCGCTGCGGCCACTGCCACGGCCCGCTGGGGCTGCCGCACGCGGACGGCGCCCCGCAGTGCACGTGGTGCGGGCGGCTCGCGGGTGGGTGGCGGTGCGCGGAGTGCGGCTGGACCGGTCTGCGGTCGGTCCGCGTCGGCTCGGCCCGCACGGCGGAGGAGCTGGGCCGCGCGTTCACGGGTGTGCCGGTGCGGCTGTCGTCGGCGTCCGCCCCGGGTGGGGTGCTCGACTCTGTGCCAGGCACGCCCGCGCTCGTCGTCGCGACCCCCGGTGCGGAGCCGGTCGCCGAGTCTGGGTATGCGATCGCGCTCCTGCTCGACGCCGCCGTGATGACCGGCGGCACCGGCCTGGCCTCCGGCACGGAGGCGCTGCACCGTTGGCTGGCCGCCGCCTCGTTGGTCCGGCCCGGGCCGGAGGGCCAGGTGCTGCTTGTCGGCGACGGCGCCCCTGGGCCTACTCAGGCGCTGGTCCGCTGGGATCCGGCCGGGTTCGCGGGGCGCGAGCTCGACGAGCGGGCCGAGCTGCACCTGCCGCCCGCCGTACGGGTTGCCGCGGTGACGGGGGACCGGACGGCGGTCGAGGCCGTCGTCGGCCGGGTCGGGCTGGGTGACGACCCGGGAACGGGCTCGGGTGTGCTGGGGCCGGTCGAGGTCGACCCGGACGCCTCGGGGCCCGGATCCCGGGGTGCTGGGGCTCGGGCGGCTGCCGGGGCTGGCAGCAGGGGCGGTGGCGCCGGCGTAGTACTGGCGCTGGACCTGCCCGTGCGGACCGTGCTGCGGGTACCGCTCACCCAGGGCGACGAGCTCGCCCGTAGGCTCAAGGCGAGCCTTGCCGTGCGCTCCGCACGCCGCGAGGGCGGGACCGTCCGAGTGCAGCTCGACCCGAAGGAGATGCTTTGAGTGCCAGCCCTGTGACCAGGCCCGCGACCGCGTCCGAAGAGGCAGCGTCTGAAGAGACCGCCGTGACCAACCCGGGGATCGACACCGTCGTGTACGACTTCGGCAACGTGCTGATCGGCTGGGATCCGTTCGGCCCGTACCCGGACCGGCCGCGGGCCGACGTCGAGGCGTTCTACGAGGCCGTGGACTTCGACACGATCAACCACGCCGCCGACGCCGGGACCCCGTACTCCGTGCTGCTCGAACGTGTGGCCCGGACGCACCCGGACCTCGTCGACGACCTGCGCCACTACGTGGAGCACTTCGAGATGTCGCTGACGGGGCCGGTGGAGGGGTCGGCGGAGCTCGTGGCCGAGCTGAAGGGCCTCGGGCTGCGGCTGTACGGGCTGACGAACTGGCAGGCCGAGACGTTCTACGCCGCCGAGCCCGTGGCGCCCGCGATCGGGCTGATGGACGACATCATCGTGTCCGGCCGTGAAGGCATGGCCAAGCCGGACCGGCGCATGTTCGAGCTGGTCGTGGAGCGGTTCGGGGTCGACCCGGCCCGCGCGGTGTTCGTGGACGACAAGGCCGTCAACGTGGACGCGGCGCGCCACGTCGGCTTCCACGGCGTGGTGTTCACGAGCACCGCTGCGCTGCGCAAGGAGCTGCGCGGACTCGGGATACCGGTCACCGAGTAGAAGGCTCGGGTGCCTGGTGCACGTTGCGTGGTCGACGTTGCTTGATGGGCGCGGTCAGTCGGCGGGGATGTCGATCGTCCGTTCCTCCGTGGCCGCTGCCCGCAGCTCGTCGAGCGTGCTCGCGTCGATCTCCGGGTGGGCGTTGCCGAGGTTGTCCGCGACGATCGCTTCGACGACGGGCCAGGTGACCGCGCCGTCGTCGTGCACATCGCCCAGGAACGCACTGTCGAACACGATGACCCACTCGGGCGGCGGCCAGGGCTCGGGACCCACGTGGTTCAGGAACAGCGCGACGTCGTCCAGCGCGAGCAGCTCCTCGGCCACCCGGTCCGGGTCCGCCGACCAGTCGATACTGATGTGCACCAGGATCGTCGCGCCCTCGAGCATCGTCAGGTCGCCCTGCGAGTCGACGACCTCATCGACCTCGAACGTCAGGTCGATCATCTCCAGGCTCGGATCGTCCGGCTCGCCGGCCTCCCAGTCGATGAACCGCCCGACGGCGGCGAGCTCGGAGGCATGCATGCCACCGGTGTATGTCACCGACGGCAGGGCATCCGTGATCGTCTCCGGGTACCAGGCGTAGTCGGTAGTGGGCGCGGGCATCGCGAGCACCTCGGCAAAGCCACCGCCACCGCCACCGCCACCGCTACTGCTACTGCTACTGCTACTGCTACTGCTACCGCTACTGCTACCGCTACTGCTACTGCTACCGCTACTGCTACTGCTACTGCTACCGCCACTGCCACCTGGGTCGGCCGTACCTGGGCCGGCGCACGCCGTCAGCAGGACGGTGGAGAACACCGCGGAGAACAGGCCGACGATCGGCGGGGAGAACATGGTCCGGCGCATCTCGGTCCTCCGACCGGTAGAGAACTGCTACATCGTCGCTGCCACGCCTTCTGACACGGCCTCGATTGGATCTTCCCCCTTGCCTCCACTCTGTGCCGAGCGCCACTGCGCTTGCACACCACCCGACAACACGTCCTGGAGCCGCCGAACCTAGACTGACCAGGTGCGTCTTCTCTTCGCAGGAACCCCCGAACCCGCCGTCGCCTCCCTGGAGGCCCTGATCGCCTCGCGCCACGAGGTCGTCGCCGTCCTCACACGCGCAGACGCGCCGTCGGGCCGCGGCCGCAAGCTCACACCCAGCCCCGTGCGCGCCCGCGCAGAGGAAGCCGGGATACCGGTCATCACCGACGTCCCACGCGGCGACGAGTTCATCACCAGACTGCGCGAGCTCGAGATCGACGCCGCCCCCGTAGTCGCATACGGCCACATCCTGCGACCCGCCGTCCTCGCCGTACCCCGCCACGGCTGGATCAACCTGCACTTCTCCGTACTGCCCGCCTGGCGCGGCGCCGCACCCGTGCAACGCGCCGTCATCGCCGGCGACCAGGTCACCGGCGCCACCACCTTCCTCCTCGACGAAGGCATGGACACCGGCCCCGTGCTCGGCACCGCCACCGAGACCATCCGCCCCACCGACACCACCGGCGACCTCCTCGGCCGCCTCGCAATCTCCGGCGCCGAGCTCCTCGTCGCCACCCTCGACGCCCTCGAGGACGGCACCATCCAGCCCCAGCCCCAGCCCACCGACGGCATCTCGCTGGCCCCCAAGCTCACCACCGACGACGCCCGCGTGACCTGGACCGACCCGGCGCTCGCGGTCGACCGGCAGGTGCGGGGCTGCACGCCCGCGCCGGGGGCGTGGACCACGCTGCCGGGGTTCGACGCCGACAGCAGCGCCCGCCTCGGCCTCGGCCCGGTCTCGCCGCGGCCAGAGATCACCGACCTGACGGCAGGCGAGGTGCGTGCGCTCAAGCACGAGGTCCTGGTCGGGACGGCGACGCACGCCGTCGCGCTCGGGGAGGTGCGGCCCGTCGGCAAGAAGGCGATGCCCGCACCGGACTGGGCCCGCGGCGCCGGCCGCGCGCTTGTCGAGGCCGGCCTCGTGCTCGGGGCGAGCCCGGCGTCACCGCCCGCGACGGCGGCCCCGCCCGCGTCCTCGACGAGCACGGCGCAGGTGTCGGCATGAGCGGGTACGACGGCGACCGTGGTTCGGCAGGCGGTGACGGTTCGGTAGGCGGTGGCTCGGCGGGCGGCGGCGCGCGTGATGGTGGCGCGCGTGACGACAGCCGGGGCTTCGACCCCCGGCGCAACGACTCCGGCCGCCAGCGCTCGGCGTCCCGGTCTAGGGGCGACCGGTCCCGCACCTCGCAGGCTCCCTCGGAGCGGCGCAAACGCACCGACCCGGCGCGGATGGCTGCCTTCGACGTGCTGCGCGAGGTCGACGAGGCGGACGCATACGCGAACCTGGTGCTGCCCCCGCTCCTGCGTGAGCGGCACATCCGCGGTCGCGACGCCGGCTTTGCGACCGAGCTCGCCTACGGCACCCTGCGCCTGCGCGGCCGGTACGACGCGATCCTGGCGACGTGCGTGGACCGGCCCCTGCCCGGGCTGGACGCGGCGCTGCTGGACGTCCTGCGCCTCGGCGCCCACCAGCTCCTCGGGATGCGCGTGCCCGTGCACGCGGCGGTCTCCGAGACGGTCGGCCTCGCGCGCAACCGGGTCGGCGCCGGCCCTGCGCAGATGGTGAACGCTGTGCTGCGCCGCGTGTCGGAGCGGCCGCTGGAGGAGTGGCTGGCCGTGCTCGAGAAGGAGGCGCCGGACGCCCTGACGGGCCTCGCCGCCACGGAGTCGCACCCGCTGTGGATCGCCCGCGCGATGCGCGAGGCGCTGGCCGGCAACGGGCGGAGCGTGGACGAGATCGGCGAGCTGCTGGCCGCGGACAACGTCGCGCCACGCGTCACCCTGGTCGCGCGGCCGGGCTTGGTCGATGCGTCCGACGACGACGCCTGGGGCGACGTCGACCTCGTTGCCGGCCGGTGGGCGCCTACCGCACTGCGGCTGGAGGGTACGGACCCGGGGGCGATCCCCGCGGTGCGGGACGGCCTGGCGGGAGTGCAGGACGAGGGCTCGCAGCTCGTCACGCTTGCTCTGGCGGGCGCGCCGCTCGTGGGCGGGCTGGTCGGGGATGGTTCGGCCGCTGCGGACGAGACAGAACGTGCGGACGGTGCAGCGGATGCAGGCGGTGCCGCGGGTGCTGGCGGTGGGGCGGGTGCTGGCGGTGGGGCGGGCAGGGACGTGCGCTGGCTCGACCTGTGTGCGGGCCCCGGCGGCAAGGCAGCGCTGCTGGGAGCGCTGGCCGCCCAGCGTGGCGCGCGGCTGGTCGCCAACGAGGTGGCGCCGCACCGTGCCCGCCTCGTGGCCAACGCCCTGGCCGCACTGCCCGACTGCGCGGTCGAGGAGGTGCGCACCGGCGACGGCCGGGACATCGGCACCGAGGAGCCGGGGGCGTACGACCGGGTCCTCGTCGACGCGCCGTGCACCGGGCTGGGGGCACTCCGACGTCGGCCCGAGAGCCGGTGGCGGCGGACGCCGTCGGACCTCGCTGCCCTCACCTCGCTGCAGCGAGAGCTGCTCGCCTCGGCACTGGACGCCGTCCGGCCCGGGGGAGTGGTGGCCTACGTGACCTGCTCGCCGCACCTTGCCGAGACACAGCTAGTGGTCACCGACGTACTGAAGAAGCGCACGGACGTCGAGCGGCTCGACACGCCGGCCGTGGTGCGCTCGGTGGTGCGGGCCGGTGCAGGGGACGAGATCCCGCTGGCGGACCGTGACGACGTGCAGCTCTGGCCGCACGTCCACGGCACGGACGCGATGCACCTGACCCTGCTGCGCCGGACGGTCTGAGCCGGGGGCTTGGTCAGACGCCCGCCGGCGGCCACACCCCGATGATCACGGCCATGACCAGGATCGTGACCAGCTCGTGCGCCAGGTTCAGGGTGGTGAGCGCGGGCGGGCGGCCCTCGAAGGCGTCGTGCGTGATCATGCGCGCCGCCGTGAATCCGATCCAGAGCAGGACGGCCGTGACGACGGCAGCCGTGAAGAAGGCGCCCTGGTAGAACTCCCACGCGATGTAGACGGAGCCCGCCAGCACCCAGGACGTCAGGAAGCTGACGATGACCGTCGTGACGATGGGCCAGATCCCGGCCGCCTCGGCGGCCTTCGGGTCGACCTTCGCCAGGCGCATCCAGCGGGTGCCGAACACCTTGGGCGTGTACCAGATCGAGCCCACCACCAGCGTGGACAGGGTGGCCACGACCACTGCCCAGTAGTTCACCTCGGGGATCATCTTTGCTCCCGGTCCGTTGGGCGTGCGCGGTTCGGCGGTGCGAAGGAGTTTCAGCGGGAATCGCGCCCTAGGCTGGCATCATGGCAGCACTCATCGCCCCCAGCATCCTTTCGGCGGACTTCGCGAACCTCGAGCGGGACCTCGGCCGGATCGCCGACGCGGACTACGCGCACGTCGACGTCATGGACAACCACTTCGTGCCGAACCTGACGCTGGGGCTGCCGGTGTTCGAGCGCCTCGCCAAGGTGTCTCCGATTCCGCTGGACGCGCACCTGATGATCGAGAACCCCGACCTCTGGGCGCCCGCGTTCGCCGAGGCGGGGGCGGCGTCGGTCACGTTCCATGCGGAGGCCGCGCAAGCGCCCGTCCGCCTGGCTCGGGAGCTGCGGAAGCTCGGTTCGCGGGCGGGCATCGCGCTGCGGCCGGCCACCCCCGTGGAGCCCTACCTGGACCTGCTGACGGAGATCGACATGATCCTCGTGATGACCGTCGAGCCGGGGTTCGGCGGGCAGTCGTTCATCGAGGGCACGCTGCCCAAGATCCGGCGCGCCCGGGAGGCCGTGAGCGAGTCCGGCCTCGACGTCTGGATCCAGGTCGACGGGGGAGTGTCTCGCGAGACGATCGAGCGCGCGGCCGAAGCCGGGGCGAACGTCTTCGTCGCGGGCTCCGCGGTGTTCGGGGCCGAGGACATCCCGGCCGAGATCGCGGCGCTCCGCGAGCTGGCGGCCAAGCACATCCACTGACGGGGTGGGCCGACGCCGGCCTGGTGCTTGCACGGTGAATGTTGGCGGATAGCTGCTCGGTGTCAGGCGACGCTTTCCACAACGATTAATAGTGTGCCAAGCGCGGTTCGACAAACTCGTACCTTTGGCCGATACGGTCGCCAGACCAGCCCCATAGTCTGGGGCCGTGCCCTCAGACCGACCCGTTCCAAGCCGCCGGACGCCGCTCGCCCGAGCGCGCCACGCCTGGTCCGCGGCCTGGGACGAGCCGCCGCCCGCCGATCCGCCGGTGCGCGTATGGCGGGACTCGGCACTGGTTGGGGTGCTGGTCCCGGCCCTGGTGATCGAGGGTCTGCTGCGGCCTGAGCTGCCGTGGCGCTGGCTGCAGGTGGCCGCGGCACTGGTCCTGGTGCCGACGCTGCTCTGGCGTCGGACGCACCCGTTGTTTCCCGTGGTGGCCACGACGGTGGTGTCGACTGCCCTGATGCTGGTCATGGGCAACGACGGCGACCTGATCACGGCGGTTTACGGCGCCGTCCTGGTCTACGCGCTGTTCAGGTGGGGGAGTGGGCGGCAGGCCCTGATCGGGGCTGGGCTGCTCGTCGGGGGGCTTGGCTTGACGTGGGCACTGGGACACGCCACGAGTGCTGACACGATCGGTGGGGCGTCGGTCGTCGCGATGCTCGCCGCGACGGGGCTGGCGGTCCGCTTCCGGTCTACGGCCCGGGAGCGTGCGCTCACGCAGGCGCGGGCCCAGGAGCGGGAGCGCATCGCCAGAGACATGCACGACGTCGTGGGACACCACGTCTCGGGCATCGCCGTGCGGGCCCAGGCCGGCCTCGCCCAGGCCGAGGCGCTACGGCGCGGTCTTGGCGGCGAGCACGGCCGAGACGACGGCGGCACTGGGGACGACGGCGACGGCGGGGACCGCTTGGCGAGCCTCGACGACGACCCGTTGGTGGCGGCGCTCCGGGTCATCGAGGCCGAGGCAAGGAACACCCTCGTCGAGATGCGTGCCCTGGTCCGCACGCTGCGCGAGGACGAGCAGGGCCCGGACGGTGCGGCGCGAGTGCGCGTCTTTATCTCGCCCGCCAGCGCTGCTGCCAGAAACATAGCCAGCGGCGGCACCAGCGCCGATGACGGCATTGGCAATGGCACCGGCGAGCTCGGCCCGCGGGCCGCCGACGTCGTCCGGCTGGCCGCCGGGCCGCCCTCTCCCGTGATCGTCACGGTCCGAGGTGAGGTCGGGAGCGTCCGGGACGACGTCGGTGCGGCGGCCTACCGCATCGCGCAGGAGTCGGTCACCAACGCGCGCCGTCATGCACGCGGGCTGACGCGGATCGATGTCGGCCTCACGGTCGCCGGGGGAGCCCTCCGGCTGCGCGTCTGCGACGACGGGGAGCCGCTGACCGAGCCGTTCGTGCCGGGCAACGGGATCGCCGGGATGCGGGCCCGCGCCCAAGAGCTGGACGGTGACCTCACCGTCGGTCCAGAGCTGCCGGAGCAGCTAGGGCAGTCAGGGCGGCGGGGCCTTGCGGAGCAGCCCGTGCAGCCGGACCTGGTAGAGCGACCGGACGTCGCGGGCGGCTGGGTCGTCGAAGCAGCCCTCCCACTGGCGGGCAGGCGCCCATGACCGGTCCGACACCCAGTCCAAGGCAGGAAGACCCGGCGGCCCGCGCCCTGACGGTGCTGGTCGCCGACGACCAGGAGATCGTGCGCACCGGGCTCAGCATGATCCTCGGGGTCCAGGACGGGATCGAGGTTGTCGGCGAGGTGGCCGACGGCGCCGCCGCCGTCGAGCTCGCCCAGCGGCTGCGTCCCGACGTCTGCCTGTTCGACATCCGGATGCCCGTCATCGACGGTATCGAGGCGACCCGGATGCTGGCCGGCCCAGGGGTCGCCGACCCGCTCGCCGTCGTCGTCATCACGACGTTCGACCTGGACGAGTACGTCTATGCGGCGCTGCGCGCGGGCGCACGGGGGTTCCTGCTGAAGGACGCCGGGCCGGCACTCCTGGCCCAGGCTGTGCGCGCCGCCGCGAACGGCGATGCCCTCATCGCGCCGAGTGTGACGACACGTCTGCTCAGGGCCTTCGCTGACGTCGGACCGGCGGCGCCGCCCACACAGCCGCTCGACCCGTTGACGGCGCGCGAGGAAGAGGTGCTCCGGGCCGTCGCGCGCGGTCGGACCAACACCGAGATCGCGCACGAGCTGTTCGTCACCCTGAGCACGGTCAAGTCGCACGTCGCGAACCTGATGACGAAGGTCGGCGCGCGCAACCGCGTCGAGGTCGCGCTCTGGGCCTACGACACCGGGCGCGTGCGGACCGGGCCCTCCTGACCTGGCTCGGTCGCACAGCTCGTACTTTCGGCCGGACGATTCCCGTCCACGGGCCCATGACCAGCCCGCATGCCGCCGGGCACGCTCGACCCATGACAACTTCCCAGCTGATGACCAAGCCCGCCGGCCGCCGCGAGTGGCTCGTACCGGCGGGGCTCCTCCTCCTGGCGGCCGTCCCGGCCCTTGCCGGCTCCGTGCGGCTCACCGAGCTGGCCTCCGATCCCGTGGTCACCGCGGACAACGCGCGCTTCGTGACCCAGCCGCTGCCCGTTGTCGTGCACATCATCTGCGTGACGACGTACAGCATGCTCGGCGCGTTCCAGTTCGTACCGAGCCTGCGCCGACGGCGCTGGCACCGGCTGGCCGGACGTGTCCTCGCGCCGGCGGGCCTCGGTGTCGCACTGTCGGGCCTCTGGATGACGGCGTTCTACGACCTGCCGGCCCACGACAACATGGTCGTCAACGGGGCGCGCTACGTAGTCGGCACCGCCATGGCCGCGTCGATAGCCCTGGGTGTGCGGGCGGCGCTGCGCCGCGACTTCGTGAACCACCCGGCCTGGATGATGCGGGCCTACGCGCTGGCCATGGGCGCCGGGACACAGGCGCTGCTGCTCGGACCGTACACGGTGATCGTCGGCAGTATGGGCACCGTGGCCTACACGACCGGGATGGTGCGTGGGTCATCAACGTGGCCTTCGCCGAGTGGCTGATCCGACGGCGCAGGACGGGTCGCGGGACGGGTCGCGGGACGGGAGGAACGGCTCGGCGCACGGGGTGAGGCAGGGTGTGACGCAGGCCATGTCGGCGTCCCGCATGCCATATGGCATGCTGACGAGCAGCAGTACGCACACACGTGCTCCGGGGTCGGTGTAATTCCGAGCCGGCGGTTATAGTCCGCGACCCGTACGTCCGCAAGGACGGCCGGTTGACCTGGTGGAACTCCAGGACCGACGGTGAAAGTCCGGATGGGAGGAGCCACGTGCGGCGCCGTGCGTCCCCTGGACGTGCGGTGCCGTGACGTCGTATGCGCGGGCAGGGCCGGTGACGGTCACGTCCGTGCACCCGTCGTCCACCCCCGGAGCGCCGAAGCTCGGGGGAGGACCGCATGACCCAGGCATCGCACGACCGCGCTGCGGCGTACGCGGGACCACGCACCGGCACGCCCGCCGGACCGCGCGCGCTTGAGAGCGCCATGCGCCGCGCGCTGAGCCTCGCCGCGCATGGTCCCGCGTACGGGCCCAACCCCCGCGTCGGGTGCGTGCTCCTGGATTCCGACGGACGCACGGTCGCCGAGGGCTTCCATCGCGGTGCGGGCACGCCGCACGCGGAGGCGGCGGCCCTGGCCGACGCTCGTTCGCGCGACATCGACCTGCGAGGCACGACGGCGGTGGTGACGCTCGAACCGTGCGCCCACCACGGCCGTACTGGGCCGTGTGCCGACGCCCTGATCGAGGCTGGCATCGCCGTCGTGCACGTGGCCGTGCCCGACCCGAACCCGCTGGCGACGGGCGGCGCGGACCGGCTCCAGGCCGCCGGGATCGAGGTGACCACCGGCCTGCTCGCCGACGAGGGCGAAGACCTGCTGCGGCCGTGGCTGCACGCGATCCGCACCGGCCGCCCGTATGTGACCCTGAAGCTCGCGACCAGCCTCGACGGCCGGGTGGCGGCAGCCGACGGCACGAGCCGCTGGATCACCGGTCCTCAGGCCAGGGCCCACGCCCACACGATCCGCGCCCAGGTTGACGCCATCGCCGTCGGCTCGGGGACCGCCCTGATCGACGACCCGTCCCTGACCGCGCGCACGGCGGACGGCGGCCTCTTCGAGCACCAGCCGCTCCGGGTGGTGCTCGGCCGCCGCACGGTGCCCGACGACGCCCGCCTGCGCGGGCCCGGCGGACCCCTGTTGCACCTGCCGGAGCGTGACCTCGACGTCGTGCTGCGGGAGCTCGGCGAGCGAGAAGTGCGACACGTGCTCGTGGAGGGCGGCCCGACCCTGGCGACCGCACTGCTGGCCGCCGACGCCGTCGACGAGCTCCACGCGTACATCGCGCCGGTGCTGCTCGGCGCGGGCGCCACCGCCGTCGGCGACCTGGGCGTCACGACCATCGGCGAGGCGGCTCGGTTCGCCACCCAGGACGTGACCCGGCTGGGCGACGACGTGCTCCTGATCGCACGCCGCGCCGGGCTTGCCCGCGCGAGCACGGACCAGCCTGATGCGGGCCGGACCGGCGTCGACCGGCCCGTACCGCAGCAGCCCAGTAGCAGTTCGACCAGCACCAACCAGTCACACCAGAAGGAGATCTGATGTTCACCGGAATCGTTGAGGAGCTCGGCTCCGTCGTCGCGCTCGACCGGCCTGGCGGCACCGGCACCGGCCTTGAGGCGGGGACCGCGCCCGACGCGGTACTGACGGTCGCGGGCCCGCTCGCGACGTCGGACGCCCGCCCCGGCGACTCGATTGCCGTCGACGGCGTCTGCCTCACAGTCACGGCGGTGCTGCCCGGGGACGGGGACGGCGGCGCTGCGTTCGTGGCCGAGGTGATGCCCGAGACCCTGCGCCGCACCTCGCTCGGTGCCCTCGTGCCGGGCGCGGCGGTCAACCTGGAGCGCGCCCTTCCGGCGAACGGCCGGCTCGGCGGGCACGTGGTCCAGGGGCACGTCGACGGCGTCGCGACGCTGGTGGGCCGCACGCCTGGACCGCGCTGGGACGATCTCGAGTTCTCCGCGCCCGCCGCCCTGACCCGGTACGTCGCGGAGAAGGGCTCCATCGCGCTGGCGGGGGTCTCGCTCACCGTGACCTGGGTGTCGGACGACGGCTTTGGCGTGTCGCTCATCCCGACCACGCTCGCCGCGACGACGCTGGGCCGGCTGGTCCCGGGCGACGTCGTCAACGTCGAGGTGGACGTGCTCGCGAAGTACGTGGAGCGGCTCCTGGCGACGACCGGGACGAGCGGCAGGGACGCCGAGGGCGCTACGGCTGCGGCGGCTGCGGCGAGCGATCTGACGACGGGAGTTGCCCGATGAGTGCGGTGCGCATCGATAGCTCGGTAGACCCGGGGGCGATCAACACGGATCTGGTGGAGCGCGCGTTCGCCGAGCTCGCCGCCGGCCCGTCCTGGTGGCCGACGACGCCGGCCGGGAGAACGAGGTCGACGTTGTCCTGGCCGCGAGCACTGCTACGGCCGAGTGGGTGGCGTGGACGGTGCGGCACTCGTCGGGGTACCTGTGCGCGCCGATGCCCGCACACCGCGCGGACGCGCTGGAGCTGCCGCTGATGGTGGAGCGCAGCGAGGACTCGCGGAAGACGGCGTACACGGTGTCGGTGGATGCGGTCGGCGTGACGACGGGGATCTCGGCGGCCGAACGGGCACTGACGCTGCGGGTGCTGGGTGACCCGGCATCGGGCGCGCGGGACCTGATCCGGCCGGGGCACGTGCTGCCGTTGCGGGCCCGGCCCGGTGGGGTGCTGGAGCGTGCGGGGCACACCGAGGCGGCGGTGGATCTGGTCCGGCTCGCGGGCGGCGCGGGCCGGGGGACCGGTAGTGAGCTGGGCGAGGTGGGGGCGATCGCCGAGCTCGTCCGGGACGACGGTGCGGTGATGCGGCTGCCCGAGGCGCAGGCCCTGGCTGAGGAGGCGGGCCTCGTGGTGCTGACGGTTGCGGACCTGGTGGCCTGGCGGCAGGTGCACGACCCGGTGCTGTCGCATGGCGAGCCCGGCGTCGTTGCCGAGTCTCGAGCTCGGGTGCATCGGGTGGGGGAGGCGTCGCTCCCGACGAGGTACGGGGACTTCCGCGTGGTTGCGTATCGGGACCTGCGTTCGGGTGCGGAGCACCTGGCACTGACGCCGGTGCAGACCGGGCCGGTGCTGGCCGGTTCAGCGCGGGGTTCGCTGGTGCGGGTGCACTCGGAGTGCCTGACGGGCGACGGGCTGGGCTCGCTGCGGTGTGACTGCGGTCCGCAGCTGGAGGCGTCGTTGCGGGCAGTGGCTGCTGAGGGTGGCGCGGTGGTGTACCTGCGGGGCCACGAGGGCCGGGGGATCGGGCTGGCCGCCAAGGTCCAGGCATACGCCCTGCAGGACGCCGGCCTTGACACCGTGGAGGCGAACGTGGAGCTCGGGCTGCCGGTGGACGCGCGGGAGTACGGCGCGGCGTCGGCGATCCTGGCGGATCTTGGCCTCGACGGCGTGACCCTGCTGACGAACAACCCGGAGAAGGTGGCCGGCCTGCGGGAGGCGGGCACAGACGTCGTCGGGCAGCGGGGGCTCGCGGTGGGGCGTGGGGTGCACAACCACCGCTATCTGGAGACGAAGCGGCTGGTGCTGGGGCACCGGCTCGACCTGCTCGACATCGGCGAGCTGGACCAGGAGACAGGCCAAGAGATGAACCAAGACATGAACCAGGACATGAACCAGCAGCTGAACCAAGACGAAGGAGCGTGCGCATGAGCGGCGCCGGAGCACCGAGCGTGCTGGTGGACGGTACGGGCCTGCGGGTCGTCGTGATCGCGGCGAGCTGGCACGAGCAGGTGATGGACGGGCTGCTGGCCGGTGCGCGCCGGGCGCTGCGGGCGTCGGGTGCCCAGTGGACGGAGGTGCGGGTGCCGGGTTCGTTCGAGCTGCCGGTGGCCGCGGCTCGTGCGGCCGGGATCGGCGGGGGTGTGGCGGCGGACGCCGTCGTCGCGCTCGGGGTGGTGATCCGCGGCGGCACGCCGCACTTCGAGTACGTGTGCTCGGCGGCGACGCAGGGGCTGACGGACGTGAGCGTGCGGACCGGGGTCCCGGTCGGTTTCGGGGTGCTGACGTGCGACGACGAGGCGCAGGCGCTGGACCGGGCCGGGTTGGACGGGTCCAGCGAGGACAAGGGCGCGGAGGCGGTCGAGGCCGCGATCGCGACCGCGTTGACGCTGCGCGAGCTCGTGCCGACCGCCGTCTGACCGCTCTCCTGACCGACACCAACCAAGGATTAATAGTGTGCCAAGCGTCGAGAATCCACCCAAGCTCCGGCGATAGACCTACCAGCCAGCCGCAAGGGAAGGCCATCTCGGCACACTGACCGGGTATGAGAAGCTCACGCGCCCAGCGGGCGGTAGTCGCCGTAGTGCTGACCACGGCATTGTCGGGAGGGCTGGCGGGCTGCGCCAGCGAGGGTTCATCGGGGGGAGCGCCGACGAACCTGTCTGCCACAGCGCCGTCTGCCACTACGCCGGTGACGCCGGAGGCGGAGCAGGGGTCGCACTCGTGCGTCGACTGGGTCCGCTTCGATTCTCCGAGGGACGCGGCCGCCGATGCCGGCGCCGTCCTCCGTGGGACGGTCGTGGAGCGTGCCGGAACGGCGGACATGTTCGGCTTCGACGCGAACGTCTGGACGTTCGAGGTCGAGGAGGTGCTGGAGCGGCCGGAGCCCGGGCCGGGCGGCGCGGTGGCGCCCCCCGAGCTAGTGGTCGCCGCGCCGGGGGAGCGGATCTCTGTGATCTCGACACCCGAGACGTGCGTGCCGGGCAACGAGGAGTACGCCGGAGGCGACCCGCTGGATCCGGCGACGGGACTTGGCGGGGAGTCCGGGACGTTGATCGTCCTCGTACAGGCCGGGGATGGCACGGGCAGCGAGGAGCACCCGGACGGTGCCGACATCCTTCACCTGATCACACCCTGGCAGGGCGTGGTCACGCCGACGGCCGACGGCGGTCTGCCCGCGGAGTGGCCGAACCAGTGACGTCGTCGACCGCCTGAGACAGACACCCAGCGAACTGGCCCTGCGGGCTGGCCCGGCGAGACGATGGCCACAACGTGGGACGGCAGGGGGTAGCCCCGCCGTCCCACGACTAGGCTGGCGCCGTGAAGACCTTCGAGACCCTGTTCGCCGAGCTGACCGAGAAGGCCGCGACCCGCCCAGCGGGTTCGGGCACCGTGGCCCAGCTGGATGCCGGCGTTCATGCGATCGGCAAGAAGGTCGTTGAGGAGGCCGCCGAGGTCTGGATGGCTGCCGAGTACCAGTCGGACAGCGAGACCGCGGAGGAGATCTCGCAGCTCCTGTACCACCTGCAGGTTCTGATGGTCGCCAAGGGACTGACCCTCGAGGACGTGTACACGCATCTGTGACCCGGGAAAGACCCGGGTTCCCCGATCCGTCGTACGCCCAAGAGAGGAACCAACCACATGCTGCGCATCGCCGTCCCCAACAAGGGTGCCCTGTCGGGTCCCGCCTCCGAGATGTTGCGCGAGGCGGGCTACCGCCAGCGCCGTGACACCCGCGAGCTTGTGCTCGCCGACCCCGAGAACGACGTCGAGTTCTTCTTCCTGCGGCCGCGCGACGTCGCGGTCTACGTGGGTACCGGCACGGTCGACGTCGGCATCACCGGCCGCGACCTGATGCTCGACTCGGGCGCGGACGCCGTCGAGCACCTCGGCCTCGGGTTCGCCCGCTCCACGTTCCGGTTCGCGGCGCCCGCGGTGCCGACAGAGCCCGGCCAGGCGCCGATCAGCGAGGTGAGCGACATCGCCGGGCGCCGCGTGGCGTCGTCGTACACCACGCTGGTGGCGCAGCACCTGGCGAAGCAGGGCGTCGAGCCCGCCGCGATCGTGCACCTCGACGGTGCGGTGGAGTCGAGCGTGCGGCTCGGTGTCGCGGACGTGATCGCCGACGTCGTGGAGACCGGCACTACCCTGCGGGCCGCGGGCCTGGAGGTGTTCGGCGACCCGATCCTGCGTTCGGAGGCCGTGCTGATCCGGCAGTCGGACGTCGAGCCGCCCGCCGGCCTGGAGATCCTGACCCGGCGGCTGGAGGGTGTGATCACCGCCCGCGAGTACGTGCTCATGGACTACGTGGTCCCCGCGGCGCGGCTCGAGGAGGCGGTGGCGATCACGCCGGGCAAGGAGTCGCCGACGGTATCGGCGCAGCACCACAGCGATGCCTGCGCGGTGCGCGTCATGGTCCCGCGCAGCGAGACGAACCGGATCATGGACGCGCTGTACGACGTCGGGGCGCGCGCCATCATCGTGACCTCCATCCACGCGTCGCGGCTGTAGGCCCGCATGGGCGGGAGCGCTGGTGCGGGGGCCGGTAGCAGCCGCACCGGCCGCGGCCGGGCCGACGACCGGTTCCGCACCTTCCGCGGCCGCTACGGCACGCCGATGGCGTACGGGCTGGCGCTGCTGTGGGGTGGCGGGTGCACGTTCGTGGCACTGTCCGCGAGCAATCCCGCAGCGGACGCCGCGAACCGGATAGGGATCATCGTGCTCGGGCTGCTCGGCGCCACCGTGGCCTGGCGGTTCGGCGCCGTGCGTGCGATCCCAGACCCGTACGGCCTCACCGTGGTGAACTACGCGACCAAGCGGCACCTGGTGTGGGCCGAGATCGTGGCCGTCCGGTTCGGGCTGAGCGACCCCTGGGTGCACCTCGATCTGGCGAACGGCGACGTGCTCGCCGTCATGGGCATCCAGCGCGCCGACGGCGAGCACGGCATGGCCGAGGCCCGTCGCCTCGTGGCCCTGGTCGCCGAGCTGGGCGAGGCCGAGGAACCGGGCCGGCCGGGCCCCCCGGACCGGCCCGACCCGCCCGACCCGCCCGACCGGCCCGACCGGCCCGACCGGCCCGAACAGCAGTAGCGACGCGCGACAAAAGCCCCCTTGGTTGCGAGCAACCAAGGGGGCTTCGGTCAGCTAGGCAGCGTCAGCGGGCGCTGCGGGCTTCCCAGTGGGCCGGGGCGCGGCCACGGGGGCCACGGTCGCTCTCCGGGCGGCGGTGGTCGCCACCGGAGCGCGGGGCCCGGTCACGGTCTCCGCCGGCACGCGGCGCCGGGCCGCGGTCGAGCGTGATGCGCAGCGGCTTGCCGGCCACGCGCGCCCGGGCCAGCCGGTCGAGCGCGTCGTTGTCGAGCGGCGCGATGATGTCGACGAGCGAGAAGCTGCCGAAGATGTCGATCTTGCCGACGTCGGAGCCGGTGATGCCGCCCTCGCCCGTCAGCGCACCGACGATCCCGCCCGGCTGCACACCGTGCGTGTGCCCGACGGCGATGCGGTACCGCGTGCCCCGGGCCGGACGGCGGATGCCGCGCTCGCCCTCGCTACGGCTGCCCTCGAACCGGCCGCGCGGCGAACGGTCGCCCGTGCGGTCGTGGCGGTCGTCGTCGCGAGTGTTGCGACGGGCGGCCGCTGCCTTGGCCTCGGCCTGCTCGCGCTCGTACTCTTCCTGCTCCGCACGGGCACGGGGGCCGTCGTCGCCGACCGCGAGCGCCGCCATGGCGGCGGCGATCTCGATGGGGTCGACGCCGGTCTCGTCGGCGTAGGTGCGGATCAGGTCGGTGTACATCTCGAGGCGGCCGGCTTCGCGGCGGGCTGCGACCTTGCCGAGGGCGCGCTTGACCTGGTGGGCGGAGACGTCCTTGGGGGAGGGGATGCCGACCTCTTCGAGCGTGGCGCGGATGGTGCGCTCGATGCTGCGGAGCTTGCCGCGCTCGTGGGGGGTGACGAAGGTGAGTGCTTCGCCGGTGCGGCCTGCGCGGCCGGTGCGGCCGATGCGGTGCACGTAGGCTTCGGGCTCGCCGGGGACGTCGAAGTTGACGACGAGGCCGATGCGGTCGACGTCGAGGCCGCGGGCGGCGACGTCGGTGGCGACCAGGACGTCGAGGGCGCCGGAGCGGAGTCGCTCGACGATCTTCTCGCGTTCCTTCTGGGCGACGTCGCCGGAGATGGTGGCGGCGGAGATGCCCTTTTCGATGAGGGCGGAGCCCACGTCTTCGGCTGCGCCGCGGGTGCGGGTGAAGACGATCGCGGCGTCGGCGTCGGAGGTCGACAGGACGCGGGCGAGGGAGCCGATCTTGTGGCGGAACGGCACGACGGCGTAGGTCTGGTGGACCGCGGTGACGGTGGAGGCTTGCCGGGTGACGGCGATCTGCACCGGGTCGGTCATGTGGTGGTCCGCGACCTTGCGGATCGCGGGGGGCATGGTGGCGGAGAAGAGGGCGACCTGGCGCTTGGTGGGTGCCTGGCCGAAGATCTCTTCGACGTCTTCTGCGAAGCCCATGCGGAGCATCTCGTCGGCCTCGTCGAGGACGAGGAAGCGGATGTCGTCGAGCTTGAGCGCGCCGCGGTCGAGGTGGTCCTTGATGCGGCCGGGGGTGCCGACGACGACGTGGACGCCTTCGCGCAGGGCGCGCTGCTGGGGGATGTAGGGGGCGCCGCCGTAGACGGGGAGCACGCGGACGTCGTCGAGCTCGGTCGCGAAGGACTCGATGGCGTCGGCGACCTGCATGGCGAGCTCGCGGGTGGGGGCCAGGACGAGGGCCTGGACCTTGCGGAGCTTGGGGTCGATGGCGGCGAGCAGTGGTAGGCCGAACGCGGCGGTCTTGCCGGTGCCGGTCTGGGCGACGCCGGTGATGTCGCGGCCGGCGAGCAGCTCGGGGATGGCGCGGGCCTGGATGGCGGAGGGCGTGACGAAGCCGAGCTTGTCGACGGCTGCCATCAGCTGCGCGGGGAGGCCGAGGCTTGCGAAGGTCGGGCCGGTGGGCTCGGTGACCTCGGGTTCGGTGACCTCGGGCTCAGTGGCGGGCTCGGGAGTCGCGGGCTCAACCGCGGCGTCGGAGGCGGTTGCCTCCGGGGCGGTGGCCTCGGGGATGGTGACGGCCTCGGGGGCCGTCTGGTCGCCGGTGTCGGCGACAACCTGCTCGGTGTCCTGCTCAGCAGGCGCGATCAGGTCATGGGTGTCGATAGACATGCAGTGCTGCACCGTTCGTCGTCGCGGGCGGAGTCAGGGCCGAGGTGAGGGCCCTTACGTCGCTCGCTCCCGAAACACCTTCCCCGCAGCCAGGGCTGCGGGCCTGTCTCGCACATTGCGTGCACACACGGGAAGACGACGAACTCCAAGGGGATGTGGCACCACCCTATCGGTTGCCGGGGTGTTCGGCACAGAGGCGGGGAGCGTGACGTGCAGCACGCGGGTGATGTTGTCCGTGGTGAGAGGCGTGCGACGGCCCTCGGCGTGGGGGCTGACGACGGTGGGTCTCGCCGGTTTGGTGAGTGGTAGGGCGAGTGGTGTGCTGGGTGGCGGAGGCGCGACGCACCGACTGCCGCACGGCGTGCCGTGCGTATACGCAACGGCCGCCCCGTAGTATGGCGGCCGAGACGAACCGGCGTGAGCAAGGGCGGTGTGCGTGTCCACTGGGGCGGAGATGAGCTCCCGGGTGCTGACCGTGCCCAACATCATCAGCCTGGTGCGACTGGCGCTGGTGCCGGTCTTCGCCGTGCTGATCGTCGTTGGCGAGGACGGCTGGGCGCTCCTGGTGCTCGCCGTCTCCGGCGTCTCGGACTGGCTGGACGGTGTGCTGGCCCGTCGCCTGAACCAGGTCACGCGCCTGGGGCAGATGTTGGACCCGTTCGCGGACCGCCTGTTCATCTTTGTCACGTTGATCGGTCTGGCGTGGCGCGAGGTGGTGCCGCTCTGGCTTGTGATCGCGATCATTGCGCGGGACGTGCTGCTGGCGCTGACGGTCCCGGTGCTGGCCCGTCTGGGGTACGGCACGCTGAACGTGACGCTGGTCGGCAAGGTCGCGACGTTCGCCCTGCTCTACGCCTTCCCCCTGCTGCTGCTCGCGGAGGTGCCCGGCTGGGTCGGCGCCGGCGCGCACGTCGTGGGCTGGGCCTTCACCTGGTGGGGTGTCGGCCTGTACTGGCTGGCCGGGCTGCAGTACGTGGTGCAGGTGCGGCGGCTGGCGGCCGGGGAATGACCCCGCCCGACGTAGCGCCGGACGCGCCACCCGAGGTCGGCCCGGCCGCCAGGCGCCGGCGCCTGGACGAGTCGATGACGCTCCTGCGCGAGGTGATCGAGCGCCCGCTGGACCCGGGGTACGCGCAGATGGCTCAGCGGCGGGCTGCGGCGGGGGAGGAGCGGTCCCGGCGCGGCGTGCCGAGCCTGGTGATGCTCCTGCTGGTGGCGGTGCTGCTCGGCGCGGCGACGACCGTGGCGGTCCGTGACCTGCGAGCGCCGCAGCCAGTGGTGGCGCGGGGGCGCACGGTGCTCATCGAGCAGATCCAGGAGCGTAGTGCCGAGGTTGAGGCGTTGTCGCAGCGCTCGACGTCGCTCAGCGCTGAGGTGGACGGTCTGCAGGGCGACGGGTTGCTGCCGCAGGCTCTGCTGGAGGTCAACGAGCTGGACCGGTTGGTCAGCGGTGCGGTGCCGGTGCGGGGCCCTGGCATGGTGGTGCGGCTGACCGACGGTGAGGGTGGTGGCCTGGTGGAGCCGGGTGACGCGCCGGCGGAGTCGCGGGTGCGGGACGCGGACGTGCAGTTCGTCGTCAACGAGCTGTGGGCGGCGGGTGCGGAGGCGGTGGCGGTGAACGACGAGCGGTTGACGTCGTTGTCGGCGATCCGGAACGCGGGTGACGCGATCCTGGTGGACCTGCAGCCGTTGAACGGTCCGACGTACACGATCGAGGCCGTGGGGGACCCGGACGACATGCAGGTCGAGTTCGCGCGGTCGGCGGGTCTGGGGTTCCTGCAGCTGCTGAGCGCGGAGTACGGCATCACGAACGAGGTGACCACGGGCGAGGGGATGTACCTGCCGGGTGCGGGTTCCCCGACGCTGCGTTCGGCGGACGCCCAGCCGTCCGCGGCCCCGGACGTGACCACAGACAACACAGACACAGACACGAACACAACTGAGGACTCTTCCGAGGAGGACAACGGATGATCGCGATCGTCGGGCTCGTGATCGGGGTGGTCGCCGGGCTGCTGCTGCAGCCGACCGTCCCGTTGATGCTGCAGCCGTACCTGCCGATCGCGGTGGTGGCCGCGCTGGACGCCCTGTTCGGGGGGTTGCGCGCGATGCTCGACGGGCTGTTCGACGACAAGGTGTTCCTGGTGTCGTTCCTGTCGAACGTCCTGGTGGCCGCGTTCATCGTGTTCCTCGGTGACCAGCTCGGTGTGGGCGGGCAGCTCTCGACGGCGGTCGTGGTGGTGCTCGGCATCCGGATCTTCTCGAACGCGGCGTCGATCCGTCGGCACATCTTCAAGGCGTGAGCATGCGGCACGAGGACAGCAACGCTGACAGCGGAGCCGACAGCACGGACAGCGCCGACAGCAACACCAGCAACGATGACGCCGCGCAGGGCAGCCCCGAGGACCACACCGAGACCACCCTCGAGGACGACCTCGAGGAAGCGGCCCCGCCGGTGCCACCGGCGTCGGGCTGGAGGCGGGTGCTGCAGCTGTTGCGCCCGCGCGGCACCCGTTCGGAGCTGCTGACGGGCCTGCTGTGCCTGGCCCTGGGGTTCGCCCTGGCGGTACAGGTGGGGCAGTCGACGGGGGACCAGCTCAGCTCCCTGCGTCAGGACGAGCTGGTGCGGCTCCTGGACGAGGTGACGCAGCGCGCGGACCAGCTCGATGCGGAGGTCTCCGACCTGGAGGAGATCCGGGACGACCTGCAGTCCGAGGACGGGCAGGACCAGGCGGCGCGGGATCTTGCGCTGCAGCGTGCCGAGCAGGAGGGCATCCTCTCGGGCAGGCTGCCGGCCTACGGCCCGGGTGTGCAGATCCACGTGGCCGACGGCAGCCGGCCGCTCGAGGCGCAGGTGCTGTTCAACCTGCTGGAGGAGCTACGCAACGCCGGCGCAGAGGCGATCCAGGTCAACGGGGTGCGGCTGGTCACGACGAGCTACTTCGTGGATTCCGGCGGCGGCGTGGTGCTCGACGGCGCCGCGATCGCCTCCCCGTACGAGTGGACGGCGATCGGCGACCCCGAGACGATCGACCGGGCGCTGGAGATCCCCGGCGGTGCGCTGCCCCGGATCCGGGAGGAAGGCGGCGAGGCGACCACCACTATGGCCGATCAGGTCAGCGTCGATTCCGTTCGTATTCCGGGCGAACCGGAGCACGCGGAGCCCGCCGACGAAGAGTGACTCCCGCCACGTCGGCAAAACTGGCATGCGGAACCGCCGTGGCGTGGGTAGTTTTATCCGGGTTGGTTCCCCGCTATGGTTCCCGCTTCCATCCCGATCGGGGTAGGTTGAGAGGAACCCGGACGGCGTCTCATCCGTTGTCCGAACGTAATGATCTCGCACGTCACCACAGCACCCGAGGAGACCTGATGACGGACCCCAGCGCCCATCCGGTCGGGCCCGATACCACGGCCAACCTGGGTCGCATCGCGTTCCCGACCCCCGACGAGCAGGCGCCCCGCACGGCGCTCAGCCCCGAGGAAGCCGCCGCCGTGGCCGCCCTCCCGCGCCACTCCGCGCTGCTCATCGTGCAACGCGGGCCGGGATTCGGCGCACGGTTCCTCCTGGACACCGGCCGTTCGGTCGCCGGACGCAGCGAGCAGGCGGACATCTTCCTCGACGACGTCACGGTGTCGCGCAAGCACGCCGAGTTCGTGCGCGAGGGTGACTCGTTCGTCGTCCGCGACATCGGGTCCCTGAACGGCACCTACGTCAACCGCGGCCGCATCGACGGCGCCACGCTGGTCACGGGCGACGAGGTGCAGATCGGCAAGTTCCGCCTGACGTTCCACGCCAGCCCGCAGTCGCCGGCGCAGTGGGTCGCGGGGACGCCCGCCCCGTGACCGCCGGCGCCGCACGCGACCATCGTGGGGTCGACCGCGGCACCGCACCGCGCCATGACCGGGCACACGACTCAGCACCCGGGCTCGCCCCGGACGAGCAGGCCCGGGCACACGACCAGGGCGAGGACGACGAAGACTTTGACGTGCCCTGGCCCCGGGGCATCTCGCGCCAGGCCGCGATGCGCATCAGCGACGTCCTGCGCGCCCTGGGCCAGGAGTTTCCTTCCGTCTCGCACTCCAAGCTGCGCTTCCTGGAGGAACAGGGCCTGATCGACCCGGTACGCACCCCGTCGGGCTACCGGCAGTACAGCCAGGCCGACGTCGAACGCCTCCGGTTCGTCCTCACCGAGCAGCGCGACAGCTACATGCCGCTGAAGGTGATCAAGGAACGACTCGCCGCGATGGACTCCGACCCGGACTCGGCCGAGCACCCCGCACCGCGCCTGGCCGGCACCGGGACACCCGCCCGACGCCGCTGGACCGCTGCAGCCGTGGCCGACGCCGCCGGAGTCACCGAGGAGCTCGTCGAGAGCCTGGCGCAGTCTGGCCTCCTGCCGTCGACCGGCGGGACATACGGCCAGAGCGCCGTCGAGATCGCCCGCATGGTCGGCGCCCTGGCCGAGTTCGGCATCGAACCGCGCCACCTGCGGTCCTTCCGCACCGCCGCCGACCGGCAGGTCGCGCTCGTCGACCAGGTAGTGGCACCGCTGCGCAGCCAGCAGGCCAGCGCCGCCCGCGGCCGCGCCGCGAGCATGGCCGGCGACATGGGCGAGCTCTTCACGCGCCTGCACGCCGCCTGGGTACGGCAGGGCATCGAAGACCTCGGCTGAGCCGACCCACCGAGCCCGGGCACAGGCCCGGGCATATGTCCGGGCCCATGTCCGGCACCGCACACGCTCGGCCGACCGGCAACTGGAAACCAGCAATTTTGCCACCAGGCGGCCGGTTCATGACCAGGAAATTAACTCGAGCGCGCGACGAGGGGCCGCTGGAAGCCGTACGGTAAAACCGTGAGGCCGGACGACGTGCCAATGGTCCCCGTGGAGGTCCTCGGGGTTCGACAGCAGCAGCGCGATCAGGAGATCGTCGTGCTGCTGCTGGACAGTGCCGCCGACCTGGCCATACCGATCGTCATCGGCGCGCGCGAGGCCAGCGCCATCGCCATGGCACAGGCCGGCCTGGCCACACCGCGACCCATGACACACGACCTGCTGCGCGACGTGCTGGGCGCCGTCGGCGTCGCGCTCGAACGAGTGGAGATCGTCGCCCTCGAAGGCGGCATCTACTTCGCCGAGCTCGTCCTGAGCAACGGGGTGCACCTCGACTCCCGGGCCTCGGACGCGATAGCCCTGGCCGTACGCACCGGCAGCCCCGTGCTGTGCTCCGCCGAGATCGTGGCACTGGCCGGAGTGGAGATCGTCGACGTCGACCAGCAGGCCGAGGTCGAGCGCTTCCGGGACTTCCTGGACCACGTCACACCCGAGGACTTCCTCGGACCACCGGGCGGGGGTGGTCAGGGCGGCGGCCGAACCGGGTGAAATAACCGGGTGAAAGCGGACCATCTCGCGACACGCCGGGCTCTTTACGGCGCGCATCTTTGAAATCGCCATCGACGCGCCATAACGTGGCCACGACACCCCAGGAGGCACAGTGAACACCAGCGGTGAGAGAGCCACACGCGCTACGGTCCCGCACGGCGCGCAGGGTCTCCTCTTCGGTGAGGACCTGACGGAGCAGGACGCCACGACCGGCTATCGCGGTACAACGGCGTGCCACATCGCCGGCATCACCTACCGTCAGCTCGACTACTGGGCGCGCACCGGCCTCGTCGAGCCCAGCATCAAGCCCGCCACCGGGTCCGGTACGCACCGGCTCTACAGCTTCCGGGACATCCTGGTGCTCAAGGTGGTCAAGCGACTCCTGGACACCGGGGTATCCCTGCAGCAGATCCGCACCGCCGTCACCGCGCTGCGCGAACGCGGCGTGGACGACCTGGCGCAGATCACCCTCATGTCCGACGGCGCGAGCGTGTACGAGTGCACCTCGCCCGACGAGGTCGTCGACCTGGTCGCCGGCGGCCAGGGCGTGTTCGGCATCGCCGTCGGACGGGTATGGCGCGAGATCGAGGGCACCCTCGCGCAGATGCCCACCGAGACACTCGACCAGGGCGAGGCCGACCTGCCCGTCGTCGAGGGCGACGAGCTCGCGCAACGCCGGGCCGCCAGGTCCGCCGTCTGACCACCCTTACCCAACCGTCCTACTCAGCCGTCTGGAACGGGCTGCTCAGCAGCCCGACCAGGCGGTCTGCTGTTTCCAGCAGGCAGGCGTAACCTGCCAGCATGCAGCTCACCTTCCACGGTCACGCGTGCGTCTCCCTCGGCCTGCCCGACGGCGGAGCGATCGTCATCGACCCCGGCACCCTCAGCGACGCCGCAGGCGCACTCACCGGAGCCGTGGCCGTGCTGATCACGCACGACCACCCCGACCACGTGAACGTACCCGCCGTCGTGGAACACCTGACCTCGGCCCCGGACGTCCAGGTATGGGCCTCCGGCCCTGCCGCGGAAGCCCTGCGGGCGGGCGGCGCCCCGGCTGACCAGGTGCACGAGGCGACGCCCGGCCAGGTGCTGGAGATCAGCGGCGCGCGCGTCACCGTGGGCGGCGGCGACCACGCGGTGATCCACCCCGAGATCCCGCGCGCCGTGAACGTCACCTACCTCGTCGAGATCGGCGGGGAGAGCGTGTTCCACCCGGGCGACTCCTACGAGCCGCCCGCGGCCCTGCCCGACGGCGGCCTCGACGTGCTCCTGGTGCCAGTCTCCGGGCCGTGGATGAAGACGGCCTACGCGATCGACTTCGCACGCGCGGTCCCGGCCGGCGTCGTCGTGCCGATCCACGACGGGCTGCTCTCCGAGTTCGGACACGGCCTGACCGGGCGACTGCTGGACACGGCGCGCCTCGGCGGGGACTACACGTACTCACGGCTCACCGCGGGGGAGTCGCTGGCGGTCTGAGCCGGCCGGCGTGCCGCTCATAGGGCGAATCGAGCGGAGCTGAACGCTCAGATCACGCGAGGGGTGCTTCGGCGTTACGCACATTCCGGAGAAACTCGACCCGCAGGCCGTCCGCGAGCGGTGTCTTGAATTCGGGTTCGGTGAAGTTGTCCAATGCTGACTCGACCGGAACGAAATCGACACCACGCGAGAGCCACGGGCCGTTCGGGCGTTGGGTCATGACGATGGCGATATCCCAGGACCGTTCGGCCCACACCGACCACAGGCCCGTGCTTCCAACTATTGCCACGACGTTGGCGGTAAACGTCAGCGCGCCCGTCGGATCGTCCTGCGGCTCGTAGGAAACCGCGTCCCAGTACGCTTCGCCGATCCTGTTTCCGGGGACGCGGAACGATCCATACGTGCCGTAGTTGTCGCGATAGTAGGCAGGGGTTGGGTCGAGCGTGACACTGACCACGCTCTCGTCTCCGTGTTCATCGACAAGAGCTTCTAGGACGGGGCCGAAGGGGCCCTCGATCGCGTGACTGTACTGACAGAAGTCGAGACTTACGGGCCTGGTGTGTACGGGCAACTCAGGCAGTCGGCGTTGAATGTCCAAACAAGCGCTGACCACGTCGAGAAGTTGCCCATGTTGGTGACCGCCTCGTGGATACACTATGACATTTCTCGCCATGGATACCTACTTCGGTGCGCGCATCTGTCCCTGGAGGGCCTACTGCGGACCTGCTATTTACATTCGCAGGAGCGTGTCCCTCACGCTGACGTTCTGGCCGATTTCCACCACGAGTTCTCCGCCAAGTCCGTCTGTGCGAAGCCAGACATGAAACTCGACGCTCTCTCCTATATCGCGGACCGACACCTTTGAGAGCGCTTCACGAGTGGTTTCCAGGCGCACAATCTTATCCGACTGCCAACGAACCTGTACGGAAGCGGCCCGCTCGTCCCAAGTCACAGTTGCTTCGTCGCCGTCGCCTGCCCAGGCGGTCACAGAACAGACGCCGGGCTCATCACCTGGAACAACTTCGACGGGAAATCCTGCAAGGTCGTCCCGTCGAGGAACTTCAACCGAATTGCGCACGACGGGTCTCCGTCACGGGGAAACGCCATCTCGGCCTCGAAGAATCGTGTCAGCATCGTGACCTCGCGCAGTGAGATCCGTTGCCACCCGGTCAATGAAGTCGCGGATACAGCTCTGAACGTCCAGTTGGTCAACTTCGGCGCTCACCACTTCCGGTGTAGATGCCGAGGAGAAGCGCCAGCCCGAATTCTCGCGGGTAATCGCAACTAGGCCTGGTTCGTCGGACGAGAGGGATTCGAACACGAAGTCAGCGTGGAAGTCAGCTTCCAGCCAGGCGATGAGGGCGCGCGCTAGTTCCACGACCGGAAATTTCGGCTCGTTGTAGACCGTCCGATCTTGGTCACGAATCTCGAAGTCAGCGTCGATCGCTATCAGATAATCTGCCAGCGTCCTTCCCCGAAGGTCGCTGTCGTCGAAGTTCGCGTATACGAGTTGCACTCTGTTCACCTCGGATTGAAGGGGAAAGCATTGATGACGCGGCCATCGTCTGTGACGATGGCTCGGATGCCGGTCTCGCCCTTGGTCCCGACGACGCGCCCCATGTCGATCTCAACCTTAAATGTGCCCGGCAGATTATTTGCTCTGAATACTGCGCCATCGGACCTCAATCCGGCAGCAACCCATCGTTGAATCTTGCTGATATCCGTCGAGTCAAATTTTGCCCACCGTCCCACGCTCGTCGACAGGTGCTTGTCCTTGACGAAGATGGTCCCCAGATCATCTGCTGCTGCAAAGGCTGCTTCCGATGAGACACGAAGGACGCTGCCGGATCCCACCTCGGTAGTCACAAGATGTATACCGCTCGTACTAGCGTCGGTCGCGTTGATTTGCGGGCTTGCGAGTCTCTGCCGTCGGGCTGCCCACCACGCCGAAGGATTCGCTATCAGGTCGTCGGCGGTGTTGCGGAGGATGCGACCCGTGGCGGCGCCCGCGAAGTTGCCCGGGGCGAAGGTCAGGGCGACGCCGAGGGTGTCGGCGGCGAGCTGGCCGGGTGTGGCTGTGGCGAAGTAGTCGCGGGTGGCCTGGTTGGGATCGCGGACGAAGGTGGCGATGCCGGCAGACTTGTCCAGTCCCCAGGTCAGGACGCCGGAGATGCCCAGGGCCAGGCCGAGGGATCCGCCCGAGAGGACGACCAGGGCGGCGATGCCCGCGCCGATGGCGAGCTGGGTCAGTAGGGGTTGGTCGTGCCACCAGTTCGCCAGGGCGTCGAGGACGCCCGCCAGCCACTGATCGGCCCCAGAGCTGGGGCCGCTACTGGGCATCGTGGGGAACTCGAAGTCCGGGTCCAGGGACGGGAAGTCCTCGGGGTCGAACGTCGGCAGGTCGCTCGGCAGGCCGGTCGGGAAGCCGCTCGGCAGGCTCGTCGGTAGATCTGTGGGCAGGTCGAGCGGCGGGAGCGTCGGAAGCGAGGGAAAGCCCGAGGGGAGCCCGGTCGGCAGATCCGTCGGGGCGCCGGAAGGCAGGTCGGGGATGGGGCCCAGCTCGAACATGTCGTTCGTGGAGGTGCCGATCTCGCGGGCCGTGGCGGGTGCGACGGCGAACACGAGCCAGCCCAGCGTGGCCAGGACCGCCACAGCGGCCAGTCGCCGGGCCCAGGGGTGGACGCGCGCCGAGGCGTTGTCATAGGCCAGCTCGCGCAACGCCCGCTGCCCGGAGATCAGCGCTGCGCCACGGGCCGCGGCAACCCGGCGGGGCTCGGGCACGCCGCCAGGTTCTGACCGACGTCGGGCATACCCAGCGATCGTTTGGGCGAGGTCACGCGGGACCACCCACACCAGGCTCGTGACCGCGCCCAGGACGGCCCGCACGACGGCGGGCGCTCCGGGCGCAGGCCGGGTGACCCAGGCGGGTGCGGCCTGTTCGGTGAGGTTGGCTGCGGGCCGGACGGCCAGGCGTGCGGCGTCGACCAGCAAGCACGCGACGACCAGGACCAGGAAGGCGGCGCTCCGGCCGTGCCCGTTGCCGAGCAAGGACCACGGGACCCGTAGCCACCACGGGATCGTCGTGGAGTCGGGGTCGAGATAGGCGGGGGTGTCGCCGTCGCCGGGCAGGGCGCTGAACAGCTCCAGGCCCGCGTTGTACATCGCGTGGTCGGCGACCGCCGACCACAGCACCACCACCGACAGGGCCGCCAGGGCGAGCCCGGTCGGCCGGCGGCGGGCCTGCCAGGCGGCGACCGCAAGCCCGACCACGGCGGTGACCAGCGCCGTCATGATGGCGTGCCCGCCGAACTGCGCGGCGGTGGTCGGCGCCAGCAGCATGTCGTCAGTGCTCATCGGTGCGGGAAGGGGGTACAGGCCGAAGTGAACGTACTCGGGCGGCAGGCTGCCGTCGGGAACCATCCCGAACATGGAGCCCAACCCTGCGTTACCGGTGGACAGGGCTGTCCGCCGTACCGCCTCCTCGACGGCGAGGAACGCGGTACCGGAGGCCACGCCGAGCAGGAGCCAGTCGATCGCCGCGAACCTGGCGACCCGCCGTGGCGCGAGCAGGGCCAGGACCACGACGGGCACGAGCTTGCCCGACTCCTCCACGATCCCGGCAATCGCCACCTGGGCGCCCGTCTCGTTGGCGGCGAGCAAGTCGATCTGCGCCACCTGCGCCGCCAGGGCGGTCGCCAGCACACCGATACCGACCGACCAGAGCACGCAGAGCGAGAAGAAGCGCAGGTACCCGGACCAGGTCAGGGTCTTGGTTCGCGCCAGCAAGAACCAGGCGATCACCACCCACAGGCAGCCGAGATACGCGCGCATTCCCAGACGCAGCTCGGGCAGGAACAACCACAGGCCCGCCAGCCACAGCAACGACACGACCAGCACCACGGTCCGGGCCACGGCCAGCACGCGGGCCAGACGAGGACGTTTCGCCAGCCACCGCGAGCGCCGCTCGGCGAGGTGCTGCCACCACTCCCGGCGTGAGGTGGAGGAGTTCGGGTCCGTGGTGGTGGTCGACGCCGGTGGGGGCGGTGGCGCAGCGTCGGGGGAGGTGTGCTCCACCAGTGACCCCATGCCGCACCCCTCGCCGCCCTGCCCCGTCCACGTGTGTGAGCACGTTATCGGGAGGTTCCCTGGTGAGCCAGGGGGCGGGCTCGTTCGGGGAGTGTTGCTGGCCGTCGTCGACGGACGCCGTGGTTACAGCAGCGGCCGGAGCGGGATGAGGAGGTATTCGCCGATCTTGGCGACGGCGCCGCGTTCTTCCCATTGCGCGAGGGTGAGCTCCTGCGCGTTGGAGAGGTC
Source organism: Promicromonospora sp. Populi (assembly GCF_041081105.1). Classification (NCBI taxonomy): domain Bacteria; kingdom Bacillati; phylum Actinomycetota; class Actinomycetes; order Micrococcales; family Promicromonosporaceae; genus Promicromonospora; species Promicromonospora sp. Populi. Next base: position 953,731 of record NZ_CP163528.1, read on the forward strand.
CATGTCGAAGATGTCTTCCATGCGGCCGGCGAGGCCTGGGTCGACGATCTCGAGGTTGACCTCGTAGTTGCCGGTGAGGCTGAGGCGGTCGATGTTGGCGGTGCCGATGGTGGTCCAGCGGCGGTCGATGGTCGCGGTCTTGGCGTGGACCATGGCGCCCTGGTACAGGAAGATCTTTACGCCGCCGCGTAGCAGGGAGGCGTACTGGCCGCGGGCGAGCCAGTCGGCGACGACGTGGTTGGAGCGGTGCGGGACCAGGACGCGGACGTCGACGCCGCGTGCTGCGGCGGCGAGCAGTGCGCTGTGGATGTCGTGGTCGGGGATGAAGTACGCCTGGGTGATGTAGATGTGGTGGGTGGCGCGGTCGATCGCGTCGAGGTAGAGGCCGCGGATCGGGAACACGAGCTGGGATGGTGCGTTGCGTGCTGCTTTGAGGTGGGGGAGCCAGGCCTCGGAGCCGATGTCGGGCAGGATCGGGTGGCGGGGCTTGCGGTGGCGGTTCCAGAAGTCGACGAACGCGTTGCGCAGCTCCCACACGGACGGCCCTTCGAGGCGTACGTGGGTGTCGCGCCACTGGGTGGCGTACAGGGCGCCGATGTTGTAGCCGCCGACGTAGCCGATCTGATCGTCGACGACGAGGATCTTGCGGTGGTCGCGGCCGGAGGTGCGGACGTTGAAGTAGGCCATGCCGGGGCGGAGCACGGGGAACCGCAGCACGTGCACGCTGGGCGGGTAGTCGAAGAAGGAGTACGGGACGACGAGGTTGGCGAAGCCGTCGACGACGACGTAGACGTCGACGCCGCGTGCGGCCGCGTCGATCAGCGCCTGCTTGAACTGCAGGCCGACCTCGTCCTTCTTCCAGATGTAGGACTCGAGCATGACGGTCCTGCGTGCGCCGCGGATCGACTCGAGCATCGCCTCGTAGAGGTCGGCGCCGTAGGTGTAGACCGTGGTGGCGGTCTCGTCGATGTGCTCGGTGAGCGGCTTCTCGGTCGGGAACTTCGCCGTCAGCGGGTGGCGGCGTCGTCGGACCATGTCGGTCACGGTGAGGGCGACCGCTGCCGCTACGGGTACGGCGGCCGCGACGATCGCTGCGCGGGTCGCGATGGTGCGTGCGCGCTGCATGAAGTCGATCGGGACGTCGAGCGTGAGCTTGGGGAAGTTACGGGGGATCTTGCGAGTTGCCACGAGCCCACGGTACCCGGTATCGAGGTTCTGGCCTGGGATATTTACGGGGTCTCAACGGCTGCGTCACTCGATGGCGGCCGCCAGGGGGTGGGCTCGGATGGCGGCGGCCAGCTCGCCCTCGATGCGGTCGAGGTAGACCCCGGTGGTGGCTATCGAGGCGTGGCCGAGGAGCTCGGCGACGACCTTGACGTCCCAGCCGTCGGCGACCAGGAGGGTCGCGGTGGTGTGCCGCAGGGCGTGCGGGGTGGCCTCGCGCTGGTAGGGCGCGGGCATGCGGGCCACGGCGCGGGTGAGCAGGGCGCGGATGGCCTGGGTGTCGATGCGGCGGCCGCGCCAGGACAGCAGGAGGGCGCGCTGGGCGTCGGTGTCCTGGGGGCGTCTGGCCGCCAGGACGGGGCGCAGGTGGGTGAGGTAGCCGTCCATGGCGCGGGCCAGGGGCGGGGAGAGGGTCACGGTGCGGGTGTTGCCGCCCTTGCCGCGGATGCGCCAGGTGGTGCGTTCGGGTTCGCGGGCGACGTCGTCGACGTCGGTGCGGGCGAGCTCCGAGACCCGGGGGCCCAGGACCAGCAGCAGCGCGACCACCAGGCGGTCGCGCAGGGCGAGGTCCTGGTCGGTGCGGGCCGGGGTGTCCGACGCGTCAGTGCTGAGCCCGGTGGTGAGCAGGCTGCGGGCCGCCCCCGCGGACAGGGCGGTGCGGGCGGTGCGCAGGGTGCCGCGCACCTTGGCCGGCGGGGCCGCCCACTGCATCGGGTCGGCCTGGACCCAGCACTCGCGGGCGGCATGGGCGAAGAACCTGGTGACCGACTGGCGGAACCGGTTGACGGTGGCGGTGCTGCGCCCGGGACCGGGTTTGCGGTCCGGGTCGGTGTAACGGGCATCCGGGGCGCGTTGGTAGCGCACCAGGACGCTGTCGACGTCGGGCCCCGTGACGTCGTCGAGGATGCGGTCGGGGCCGGTGAGCCGGCCGAACTCCGTGACGTCGCGGGTATAGCTGCGTGCCGTGGCAGGGGACAGGACCCCGCGGATGGTCTCGACCTCGACCGCCGCGAGATAACGACGGGTGGCTTCGGCGACGGTGATGCGCTCGAGGCGCGGAGGGGCGACCATGACCGTCACCCTAGGCGGCACCACTGACACTCCCGATTTGCCGGAATGCACCGCTGACCTGCGACGGAACCGGGACGGGTCGGACGTGCGGGTCACCGGGGCGACCCGCACGTCCGACCCGCCAAGCGGTCGGGCGCCAAGCTGTCGGCGAGCCAGGCGTTCACGAGCGGGCCCGGCTGCGCTCCGCGCTGAGGTCGAGTGAGGGACGCGTGGTTGAATCCGGTCGTGCGCGCGATCCTCTTCGACAAGTTCCAGGGCCCCGTCTCCGTCCGGGAGGTCCCCGACCCGAAGGCCCCCGACGGCGGGGTGGTCGTGCGGGTGCACGCCACGGGCCTGTGCCTCAGCGACTGGCACGCCTGGTCCGGGCACGACGCCGACATCACCGACCTGCCCCATGTCCCCGGCCACGAGCTCGCCGGCACGATCGCGGAGGTCGGCGCGGGCGTGACGGGATGGCGCGTGGGGGACCGGGTCACCGTGCCGTTCGTGAGCGGCTGCGGCACCTGCGAGTGGTGCCGCAGAGGTCAGGCGCAGGTCTGCCCGGACCAGACCCAGCCGGGCTTCACGCACTGGGGCTCGTACGCAGAGCTCGTCGCGCTGTACGCCGCGGACGCCAACCTCGTGGCGGTGCCCGACGACGTCTCCTTCGAAACTGCCGCGAGCCTGGGCTGCCGCTTTGCCACCGCGTACCGGGCCGTAGCCGGACGGGCAAAGGTGCAGGCAGGGGAGTGGGTCGCCGTCGTCGGGGCGGGCGGCGTCGGGCTCAGCGCGATTATGATCGCGGTCGCGCGTGGGGCACGTGTGGTCGCCGTCGACCGGTCCGCGGGTGCGCTGGAGGCGGCGGTTCGGGCTGGTGCCGAGCACACGGTGCTTACGGACGGCGGGCTTACGGACGGCGGGCTTACGGACGGCGGGCTTACGGACGGCGGGCTTGCGGACGGCGGGCTTGCGGGTGGTGGGCTTGTCGACGGCGGAGCGCACACGGGTGGCATCGACGTCCCCGCCGTCGTGCAGCAGCTGACCGACGGCGGCGCGCACGTCGCGGTGGACGCCGTCGGGAGCGAGCGGACCTGCGCCGACGCGATCGGGAGCCTGCGCCGCCAGGGGCGGCACGTACAGGTGGGTCTGTTCCCGCCCGTCGACGGCGGGCCGCGCGTGCCGATGGGACGCGTGATCGCCTGGGAGCTCGAGGTGCTCGGCAGCCACGGCATGGCGGCGGCCGACTACCCCGAGATGCTCGAGCTTGTCGCCTCCGGAGCGCTGCGGCCCCAGGACCTGCTCGACCGGGTGGTCGGCCTGGAAGAGGCGGCCCGGCTGGTGCCAACGATGGACTCCGCGCCGCGGGCCGGCATGGTGGTGCTCGACCCGCGCAGGGCGTGACCGTCTCGGACATGCCAGGCGTGCCGGTCGCCCGAGTGGCCGGTACGCCCGACGTCAGGAGCCTCGGGAAGCTCAGGTGGCCAAGGAGGTCCGGGGGCTTCAGGTGGCCCAGCGCAGCAGCGCGTCGAGCGGCGCCGGCACCCGGTCCAGCGGGAGCACCTCGGCGAGGCGGCGCCCGTATCGTTCCTTGCGGCCGCCCTTGGAGCCGATGAAGCGGTGCAGGTGCTGGGTAGTTGTGCGGTCCCGCTGAGCCGGCTGGCCCTGCAGCCGTTCGAAGCTGCGCAGCTCGCCCTCAGCGTCGATCAGGGCGAGGAACCCGTCGATACCGACGGCACGGATCAGCTCGTCCTCCAGGTCCCGGTCGCAGCGGAAGAAACCGAGCTCCGTCAGGGGAGTGGTGGCGTCGAAGGGGCGCAGACCGACCCGGTCGAGGCCCTTGATGACGTAGCGCTCCTCGGCGGCGTCGTACAGGCCGCCCAGCCGGACGCTGCGGTCGCCGGGCGGGGGATCGGCCGGTGCCTGGTCGGCCTGTGCCTGGTCAACCAGGGAGTGATCAACCGGTGGTCGATCGACGAGCGCGAGGAGGTGGTGGCCGATGTTGGTGATGCCGCCCATCGCCACGACCTGCACGCCGAGGTCGGGGAGGGGGAGACCCCGCCGGGCGGCGAGCGTCTCGACCGCTGCCCGGTCGCTCTCGCCCTCAACGAGCACCACGCTGCGGGTCGAGGCGGCGAGGATTCCGACGAGATTCATGGTTCCCGGATCGTAAGCCTCAGGCAAAGGCACGGACCGCATGGTTTTCGGGGCTGCTACCGTGTTGATCCCATTTGATACTGGAAGACAGTGTGTTGTGCTATACACAGTGCTTTAGACGAGTGGGGCTCTGTGGTCGGGGTAGGGGCGCAGCCTGAGCGGCGTGCACGCGGGATATCAAGAGGCGTGCGCAATGAGGCCGTGAGTTCGGTCGAATGCACGGCACGGCTCGTGACTTCGGTCGGTTGCTCTGAGATCGGTCAATCAAACGACCGATCTCAGAGCAACCGACCGAAGTCAGGCGGCATTGGATGCAAGTGACCGAACTCGACCGCCGATTGAAGCTCAGTGAGCGCGAGTGCCCAGCGAGCATTCCTAGAAGCTTTGGCGGCCTCAGGGCCTGCCGTTTTTAGGGCCCGGCGTCGCAACGTGGACTATGCCGCAACAAATATGCCGCAATGAAGTGGCCTGGATGCTCTTGTCCATACCGTCTGTCGACAACCCGGGAGCGGGCCCCAGGCCAACTTCCTCGCTGTAATGACATAATGTGCATTATCGGTTGAATGGGGAGTCGGCGGGATTCTGCGGGAGATTGCCCAAGTGCGAACCTGTGGGTCAGCTGGCGTGCGGTTCGTGTCCGTCTCGCTGACGTGGTGCGAACGGCCATTCCTCGAAGGCGGCGCAGCGTTCGTCGTCGTCGAACGTCAGGACCCACAGGTCACGCCAGCGACCGTTGGACCCGTCGTCGCCGCTGTACTCGACGTTCACCCGGACGATCGCCGTCGAACCATCCACAGCGATTACCTCGCTGGACATCGTGAACGACTCGTCCGGGCCGTCACGCTCGGCCTCCCAGAACTCCGTCAGCGCAGGCAGTCCCACGATCGGCGATGCCCAGGGCGACGGCAGGTACGACGCGTCAGCCGTGAACAGGTCCGACAGGCCGGCCGTTCCTGCCGTCCGCCAGAGCCGTTCGTAGTCGCTGACCCAGGTCTCGACCGTCGTGCGGTTCGTCATGTCACGACACTACTCAGCCTGCCTCAGCCCAGTCCGGCCCGCCTCAGCCCGGACGCTCTGTCGCGTCGGCTGCGTCCGGCCGGCTCACCTGGTCAGTGAGATTCTGCGGCGCCTGGATGCAGTACGAGTCGGTGAGCAGCTCGGTCAGCTCCTCCCAGTCGGTGCCCTCGTCCAGCACCATCCCGACGACGTTGCTCCCCCAGTCCGCCTTGAAGTACTGCGGACCGAGGTGCTGGAACGCCTCCACCTCGTCGGGCTCGGCGCGGAAGGTGACCCGGATCAGGCCGTCCTCTCCCCCGAACACGTGTGCGATCGTGGCCTGCCGCACCTGCCAGGCCACGCCGGTCCAGGCGTCCTTCTCGATGCACTCCGGCAGAGGCTCGAGCACGGCGGCCAGCCGCAGGACGACGTCGACAGGGACGGTTGCACGTTCGCTCACGGCAGGAGTCTCGCACCCGCCACTGACACGACCATCGCCACCGACCAGTCCAGCCCGAGCTCCCGCGCCCGCACCCTCACGCTGACGCTGATCACCGGACATCAGCGCGCACGGCGCAGGGGACGACAGAAGGGGCCTGACCGACGACGACGTCGGTCAGGCCCCTCCCCCGCCACTTGGCGCAGAGCTACAGGTGCAGAACTACCGGTACCGCGCCGCGATCGGGCAGTCCATCGGGTCCGCATAACCGAGCCCGACCCGGTTCAGGTAGCTGACGATGATCCCGTACGACTCGAACAGGCCGGTCTCGGTGTACGGGATGTCCCGCTCGGCGCAGAACTGCTGCACGATCGGGCGCACCTGGACCAGGTTGACGCTGGGCATCCGCGGGAACACGTGGTGCTCCACCTGGTAGTTCAGTCCGCCCATGGCCCACGCCACGAAGCGCCCGCCGCGGATGTTGCGCGACGTGAGCACCTGGCGGCGCAGGAAGTCGATCTTGAGGTCCTTCGGGAGCAGCGGCATGCCCTTGTGGTTCGGGGCGAACGTCGCACCCATGTAGACGCCGAAGGTGGCGAGCTGCACCACTAGGAACGCGGTACCAAGGGCCGGGCCCAGTGTGAGGAACACCAGCGTCGGGAACCCGATGATCCGGATGGCCAGGAGCACGCTCTCCACGGCCCGGTGCTTGACCCCCGGCACCGTGAGGAGGGTCTCGGCGGACTTGAAGTGGAGCACGGGGCCGAACAGCGCGAGCATCGGGAAGAACAGCCAGCCCTGGCGGCGGGTCACCCAGCCCATGAACCCGGTGCGCCCGATCTGGTCGCCGGGCACGAACACGAGCGCACCGGTCTCGATGTCGCCGTCCTTGCCGATCACGTTGGGGTTGCCGTGGTGCTTGTTGTGCTTGCGGGTCCACCAGCCGATGCTGAGCCCGACCACGAGGTTGCCGATGATCCGCGAGAACCAGTCGTTGCGGCTGCCAGAGGCGAAGATCTGGTGGTGCCCGCCGTCGTGGGCGAGGAACGCGCCCTGGGTGAACACGACACCGAACAGCACGGCCACCGCAAGCTGCCACCAGGTGTCCCCGAGGGTGAGCAGCAGCGTGAACGCGACCGCCAGGCCCGCCGCGACGGCGATGGTGCGGCCGACGTACCAGCCGATGCGACGACCCATCAGGCCCGCGGCAGTGGCACGTTCGACCAGCTCGAAGTAGTCGTTGGTCTGCGGGTTGCGGGCCGTGCGGCGTTGGCCGGCCGGGCGTGGCGGGGCTTCGGTCGTCATAGGTGTCAACCTAGGAACCGGGCCGCGACCTGCGCGTCCCCCGCGGGAGCCAACCTGACCCCCTACGTGAGTAGTGGGTCGGTGTCCTCGACGACGGGGAGGGTGGCGGTGAGCTCGAATCCGCCGTCGGGGGTGGGGCCGGCGGTGACCCTTCCGCCGACGGCGGCGACGCGTTCGCTGATGCCCGCCAGGCCGAGGCGCGCGCCCGGTGTGGGTTCCTCGTCGCGTGCGGGTGGTGTGTTGGTGACGCGGACCCGCAGGTCGTGCGGGTCGTCGGAGATGGTGACGGTCACGGCGGATCCTGGGGCGTGGCGCAGGGCGTTGCTCAGGGCTTCCTGGACGACGCGGAACCCGGTGAGGCCGATGGCGTCGGGCACGTGTGTGTCGGTGCCGGTGTAGGTGATCTCGACGCCGGAGGCGCGGGTGGACTCGATGAGCCCGGCGACGTCGGACAGGGTGGGCAGCGGGGCGGTGGGTGCGGTGTCGTGGCCGCGCAGGACGCCCAGCAGGCCGCGCATCTCGCCCAGGGCGCGCCGGGAGGAGGCTGCGATCTCCTCGAACTCCTGCTGTACGGCCTCGTCGAGGCCGGGCTGGCGGTAGCGCGCGGTGGTGGCCTGGACGGTGATGACGGACATGCTGTGCGCGACGACGTCGTGCAGCTCGCGGGCTATCCGGTTGCGTTCCTCGAGCTCTCGGCGGCGGCCGGCTTCGGCGACGCTGAGCCGCTCGGCCTGTTCCATGCGGACGACGCTGAGGATCCAGAGGCGCATGAGGACGCCGACCAGGGCGATGCCGCCGCTGAGCGAGACGAGCACTACGCCGTTGGCGACGGCGGACTCTCCGGCGTCGTCCACGATCAAGGCCGGGGCGAGGACGGTGAGCATCGCCCCGGCCGACCACAGCGACGCGGCCCAGTACCAGGAGTGGCGCAGGGCGAGCACAAGCACGGTCAGGCAGTGTGCGAGGAGCACGGTGACGGGCCAGGGCCACGGCCATTCGGGGCCGGCGTCTGCCGTCACGACCATCAGGGCCAGGGCCGCCGGGATGGATGCGCCGAGCCCGGCCCACGGCCAGCGCACGGCCAGGATCACGGCGGCGCAGTGCACGAGGGTCCAGGCCATCGCGGGGGCGGGATGGGTGTCGTACCCGGATGCCGTGACGGGCCAGCCGACGGCGACGAGCGCGACGGCGGCGATCGAGACGACCGTCCACATCCAGATGACCTCGCGGCGGGCGATCGAGAAGGTGGTGAGGTCGAGGCGGGTCAGAGAGCGCAGCCGCCAGTGCCGCGGCCCGCGGCCGCGTGCGGCCGCGCCGCGTGACAGTGCCGCCTCGTGCAGCGGTGCCGCGTTGCTTGGGTGGTTCATCCTCTGCAGGTTATGCGGTATAGGACGCCTTGCGCGTCCCCCGGGAGAGCGAACCGCCGTCATACTTTCGGCTTCCTTCTCGGTGTCGGCTACTTTGGTCCCATGCCGCCAGGACCCGACGTTGCCGAGGGTTCGATCCGGGTACTGATCGTCGACGACCAGTCGATGATCCGTGCCGGCTTCGCGGCGCTCCTGGACGCGCACGAGGGGATAACGGTCGTGGGCACGGCCGACGACGGCGCCGGGATCACCGAGGTCGTGCGCCATACGCAGCCCGACGTCGTGCTGATGGACATCCGGATGCCGAAGGTCAACGGGCTCGACGCGGCCCGCGCGATCCTGGGTATGCCCGGGATCCCGCCGAAGGTGATCATGCTGACCACGTTCGACGCCGATGAGTACGTGTTCTCGGCGCTACGGGCGGGGGCGAGCGGGTTCCTGCTGAAGGACTCCCCGCCCGAGGAGCTCACCCACGCGGTCCGGATGGTCGCGGCGGGCGAGGCGCTGCTGTCCCCGAAGATCACGCGGGCGCTGATCGCCGACTATGCGACGCGCCCCACCCTGCCGTCCTCGCCCGACGCGACGCTCTCCACGCTGACCGAGCGGGAGCTCGACGTGATGAAGCTCGTCGCCGCCGGGCAGTCGAACGCCGAGATCGCCGCCGATCTGGTCCTGGCCGAGCAGACGGTCAAGACGCACGTCTCGCGCATCCTGAACAAGCTCGACCTGCGCGACCGGACACAGATGGTGGTCTGCGCCTACGAGTCGGGGCTGGTGCGCGCGGGGCGCTGATCGTCGTCCGGCCCGACGCCGCGCAGGGTCACGCGCCGACGTAGTCCGCGAGGTGCTCCCCCGTCACCGTCGGCTGCCCCGCCCTTGCCTGCGCCACGAGATCGGCGGGTGTGCCCTCGAAGACCACGCGGCCGCCGTCGTGCCCCGCGCCAGGACCGAGGTCGATGATCCAGTCCGCGTGCGCCATGACCGCCTGGTGGTGCTCGATCACGATGACCGACTTGCCCGACTCGACGAGCCGGTCGAGCAGGCCGAGCAGGTTCGCGACGTCGGCCAGGTGCAGGCCGGTGGTGGGCTCGTCGAGCACGTAGACGCCACCCTCACGAGCCATCTCGACGGCGAGCTTGAGCCGCTGCCGCTCTCCCCCGGACAACGTGGTCAGCGGCTGACCGATGCCGAGGTAACCGAGGCCGACGTCGGTCAGGCGCTCCAGGATCTTGTGCGCGGCCGGAACGGGCGCGGGACCATCCTTGGCGAAGAATGCCGTGGCCTCGGCCACCGGCATCGCGAGCACCTCGCTGATGTCCTTGCCGGTCTCGCCGGCGCTGCCGGCCTGGCCGCCGCCGAGCGTGTAGACCAGGGCCGAGGCGTCGAACCGCTTGCCGCCGCAGTCCTCGCAGGTGGTGGCCACGGTGTCCATGAAGCCGAGCTCCGTGTAGATCACGCCTGCGCCCTTGCAGGTGGGGCAGGCGCCCTCGGAGTTCGCGCTGAACAGGGCCGGCTTGACGCCGTTGGCCTTGGCGAACGCCTTGCGGATCGGGTCCAGCAGGCCCGTGTAGGTCGCGGGGTTGGACCGGCGTGATCCCTTGATCGCACCCTGGTCGACGGTGACGACGCCGCCGTCGTCCGGGAGCGAGCGATGGATCAGCGAGCTCTTGCCGGACCCGGCCACGCCGGTCACTACGGTGAGCACACCGAGCGGCACGTCGACGTCGACGTCGCGCAGGTTGTGCGTGCTGGCCCCGCGGATCTCCAGCGCCCCGGACGCCGTACGCACCGAGTCCTTGAGCTTGGAGCGGTATCCGAGGTGCCGGCCGGTGAGGGTGTCGCTCTTGCGAAGCTCCTCGACCGTGCCCTCGAACTGGATGGTGCCGCCCGCCGACCCGGCGCCAGGCCCGAGGTCGACCACGTGGTCGGCGATCGCGATGGCCTCCGGCTTGTGCTCGACGACGAGCACGGTGTTGCCCTTGTCCCGCAGCTCGACCAGCAGGCGGTTCATGCGCTGGATGTCGTGCGGGTGCAGGCCGATGGTCGGCTCGTCGAAGACGTACGTGACGTCGGTCAGCGCCGAGCCGAGGTGCCGGATCAGCTTGGTGCGCTGCGCCTCTCCCCCGGACAGCGTGCCCGAGGGCCGGTCGAGCGAGAGATATCCGAGGCCGATCTCGTCGAACTTCTCCAGCTGCAGCTGCAGCCCCGCCAGGAGCGGGCCGGTGGCCGCGCCGTCGTCGGTGGTGGCGAGCTTGCGCACCCAGGCGGCCAGGTCGCTGATCTGCATGGCGCACGCGTCGGCGATGTTGATGCCGTCGATCTTCGACGAGCGCGCCGCCTCCGCCAGACGGGTCCCGTCACACTCCGGGCAGGTCACGAACGTGACCGCCTGCTCCACGAACGCCCGGACGTGGGGCTGGAGGGACTCGACGTCCTTGCTGAGCACCGACTTACGGATCTTCGAGACAAGGCCCTCATAGGTGATGTTGATGCCCTTGGCCTTGATCTTGGTGGGCTCCTTGTGCAGGAAGTCGTGCAGCTCGGTCTCGCTGTAGTCGCGGATCGGCTTGTTCGGGTCCAGGAAGCCCGACTCGGTGTAGCTGGCCACCATCCAGCCGTCGGCGTTGTAGCCGGGGATCTTGATCGCGCCGTCGGCCAGCGACAGCGAGTCGTCGAAGAACTTGGTCAGGTCCAGGTCGGAGACCTGGCCGCGGCCCTCGCACTTCGGGCACATGCCGCCGTGGTAGACCTGCTCGCGCACGATCGTCTTCTCGCCCGTGGACGAGGTCATGACCCCGCTCGCCTTGCGCGCCGGGACGTTGAACGAGAACGCGATCGGCGGCCCGACCTGCGGCTGCCCCAGCCTGCTGAACAGGATGCGCAACAGCGCGTTCGTGTCCGTGACGGTGCCGAGCGTGGACCGCGGGTTGGCCCCCAGCCGCTCCTGGTCGACGACGATCGCCGTGGTCAGCCCGTCGAGCTGATCCACCTCCGGCCGGTCCAGGGACGGCATGAAACCCTGCACGAACGCGCTGTAGGTCTCGTTGATCATCCGCTGCGACTCCGCGGCGACGGTCGCGAACACCAGCGAGCTCTTGCCCGAACCGGAGACGCCCGTGAACACGGTCAGCCGGCGCTTCGGGATATCAAGGCTGATGTCCTTGAGGTTGTTCTCGCGAGCGCCCTGGACACGGATGAGGTCGTGGCCGTCGGCGGGGTGGATGTCCATGACAGCCACACTAGGCGGCCACCGGCGAGCGCCGCTTCTCGATATCTGATCGGTTGCGGGTGATCTGAGTTGTGGGTGTTCTGTCCGGTTGTCGGTGCCCCTAGAGTTGCGCCGTGAATGATGCGAGCAGCATTGCGTTCGTTGTGGTCGACGTCTTCGCGGAGCGGCCTCTGGCGGGTAACCCGGTTGCCGTGGTGCCGGATGCCGACACTCTTCCGGTGGCGACGATGCGGGCGATCGCGCGGGAGTTCAACCAGTCGGAGACGACGTTTGTGCTTGCGCCGTTGGACGATCGGGCGGACTTCCGGTTCCGGTCGTTCACGCCTTCCGGCGAGGAGGTCGGCGGGGCCGGGCACAACATCGTGGGTGCGTGGATCTGGCTGGCGGGGGCTGGTCGGCTGCCGGCGGGGCGTAAGGACTTCGTCCAGGAGATCGGTGACGATCTGCTCCGGGTGCGTGTCATTCCGGGGGCTGACGGCGCGGCAGGGGCCGACGACGGGGTCTCGGTGACGATGACGCAGCTGGCGCCGGTCGCGGGCGAGGTGCTGCGCGCCGGTGGCCGGGGTGGGCTGGCGGGTGCGCTCGGGATCAAGGCGGCGGACCTGGCCGGGAGCTCTCCGCGGGTGATCTCGACGGGTGCCGGTCATCTGCTGACCGAGGTGCGTTCGCGGGAGGTCGTGGACCGGGTGGTGCCCGAGCCCCGGCGTCTGGCTGACGCGCTGCGGGCCGTGGGCGCGGAGGGGTGCTACGTGTATGCGCTGGAGGGCTCCGGGTCGGAAGGTTCCGCGTCGGGGCCGGCGTGGCGCCGTATGCGCGCTTCTTCAACCCGATCATGGGTATCCCGGAGGATCCGGCGACGGGCACCGCGGCGGGGCCGCTGGCCGCGCGGCTGGTCGAGGACGGCGTCCTTGGCGAGGGTGTGGCGGTGGAGATCGAGCAGGGCACGGCACTGGGTCGGCGGAGTCTGATCCGGGTGCGCGCGCTGGCGGACGGCGTGGAGCTGACCGGCAGCGGCGTCGTCTCGGCAGAGGGTGTGCTGTACCTGCGGGCGGACCAGGTATAGCCCGCCACGCAGGAGAGTCCGAGAGCTGCTTGATTCAGGACTGATTTCGTTCAGGACTGATTTCGTTCAGGACTGAGTTGGTTCAGAGCTGCTTGATGCGCACGGTGTTGCCCGCGGGATCGCGGAAGGCGCAGTCGCGGAAGCCGTACGGCTGGTCGATCGGCTCCTGCATGACCTCGGCGCCGGTGGCCTGCACCCGGTCGAACGTGCCGTCCAGGTCCTTGCTGCCCAGGATGACGGCGGCGTAGGTGCCCTTGGCCATCATCTCGGCGATGGTCTGGCGCTCGGTGTCGGTCACGCCGGGGTCGGCGGCGGGCGGCGTCAGCACGATGGACGTGCCGGACTGGCCTTCGGGGCCCACGGTGATCCATCGCATGGTGCCCTGGCCGACGTCGAGGAGGACCTCGAAGCCGAGGGCGTCCCGGTAGAAGGCCAGCGAGGCCTCGGGGTCGGTGTGCGGGAGGAACGTCTGCTGGATGGTGATGCTGGTGTCTGCGCTCATGACAGTCACGCTAGATCCCGGTTCGGGGTGTTCGCTTCTCGATTCCTGATCAGGTTCTCGTATCAGGTTCTCGTGGGCCGGGTTCGCACCGGCCTGGTCACCTGCTTGGCGATGCACGCCGGGATACCTGTGGTGTCGACCGACTGGCCCGCCAGCGTCGGGTCGCTCCGGTAGACGCTCGGCGGCACCCCGACCAGCTCGGTGAACCGGGTGCTGAACGTGCCCAACGACGAGCAGCCGACGGCGAAGCAGACTTCGGTGACGCTCAGGTCGCCGCGGCGCAGCAGCATCATCGCGCGTTCGATGCGCCGCGTCATGAGGTAGCTGTACGGGGACTCCCCGTAGGCGGCCTTGAACTGGCGTGACAGGTGCCCGGCCGACATGTGCACCCCGGCCGCGAGCGCCTCGACGTCCAGGGGCTGGGTGTAGTCGCGGTCGATGCGGTCGCGTACGCGGCGCAGCAGGGCGAGGTCGCGCAGTCGTTCTGCGTCGGCGGGTCTGCTGTTCACGTGCTTGATCGTGCCATGTCTGTCGGGTCGGTGCCTCGAGTGAACCAGGGCTACCGGAGTGGGAACAAAACGGACCGTTTGTGGCGTTGTAAGGCTCGTAACGAGCAACTGTTCGATGTCTGCGCCCTAGGGCCTCCCGACACCCGGTTCAGCGCCTTTTCAGGGTGCTCCCGGCGATCCTGGATCGGCTCGCGCGATGCTGCTCACCCGGCCCCCTACCAATGGAGGACCACGTGACAACACCCGCCCAACTCTCTCGACCGCGCCCGGTCCCCGACTCCCCCGGTTTCCTCGCTGATGCGTCTGATAGGTCGCGCGATGGAGTGCCCGATCCGCTGATGATCGTCGTGGGTGGTGTGCCGGGCGCCGGCAAGAGCACCCTCCTGGCTCGGATCGCCGACGACGTCCCCCGCAGCGTCGTGCTGGATCCCGACCGTTACCGGCGCGCGATCGCCAGGCGGCTGCCCTCCTGGGCGCCGTACGGCACCTATCGCTGGGCGGGGCACACGCTGCACGCGGTGATGACGGTGGCGCGGGTCGTGCGCGGTCCGCGTTCGACCGCCCCGCTGCTGGTGCACGACACCGCCACCCGCGGCCGCCGTCGGCTGGCCCTGGGTCTGCTGGCGCGGCTGCGTGGCTGGGATCCCGTGCTGGTGGCGGTCGACGTGTCGCTGGCGGACGCGCTGGATGGTCAGCTGGACCGGTGCCGCGTGGTGCGGCCGCACGAGTTCGTGCGGCACTGGGAGCGGTGGACGGCGCAGCGGTCGGTGTTCGCGGCGGCCGGCGGCGGTCCCCTGGGTCCGTGGTCGCACGTGTACCTGCTGGCACGTCCCGATGCGCTGCGCCGGGTTCGCGAGCTGGCCCGGCAGCGCTTGGTCGTCCTGGCGGAAATGCCCGAGACAGGTCTTGAGACAGGTTTTGGCGGGTCCCGGGACGTGGCCAGGCCCTGCGCCGCCTAGGGGTGTCGCCGCCTACGCGTGCTGATCGGGGAGCCCGCCTGCCAGCGCCTCCCGGAGAGGTTCCGGCAGGTCGGGCGGCACGTCCGGCGGGACGGCCAGGGCGTGCAGGGCCCGGCTGTAGTAGTTGCGGGCCGCGGCCGCCAGGACGACGTCGACGATCTGCCGGTCGGTGAGCCCGAGCTCGCGCAGCCGCAGCGTGTCCGCCTCGGTCATCGCCGCGGAGTCCCCGCTGACCCGCTCGGCGACCTCCATCGCCGCGACCTCAAGCTGAGTGAGACCAGCGGTGCGGAAGTCCCGGGCGATCAGCTCGAGCTGGGCGTCGTCGAACAGGGTGCGCGACTTGCGCCCGTGCGCCAGGCGGCACGCCTGGGACCCGATCGCCCCGGCGGCCGCGAGGGTCACCAGCTCGTAGAGCCGCAGGCCGATGCTCGGGACGACGGCGCCCACCAGTGCCTCGAACGCGCGCTGCGCCTCGGGGTTGGTCGCCATCACCCGGGTGTGGCTGGGCACGTAGCCGAGCGTGTCGAGGTCGCCCGCGTACAGCTGCGCCCAGGTCCCGTCGGCGTCCGGCGGCTCGGGTGTCCGGATGATCGTCATTCCCGCAGGGTCCCACCGCCGCGGCCGCACGGCTGCCTGACGACGGGCGACATCGCGGGTGACGTTCCGGTTGCCGTACTGGACGGCGCGCCGGCCCAGCGCGTCACCGCCAGCCGAGTCCTGGCGCGACGTGCTTGATGATGTTCTCGATGACGTGCGCGTTGTAGTCGACGCCGAGCTGGTTGGGCACCGTCAGCAGCAGCGTGTCGGCCGCCGCGACCGCCTCGTCCTCGCGCAGGTCCTCGATCAGCGCATCGGGCTCGCCCGCGTACGTCTTGCCGAACCGGGCGGGACCGGTGTCGAGGTGACCCACCTGGTCCTCGCTGTAGACCTCCATGCCGAAGTACTGCCGGTCGCGCTGGTCGGTGATCGGGAAGATGCTGCGGCTGACGGAGACCCGCGGCTCGTGCTCGTGGCCCGCCTGCGCCCACGCGTCCCGGAACCGCTGGATCTGCTCGGCCTGCAACCGGTGGAACGGCACCCCGGTGTCCTCCGTCAGCAGCGTGGACGACATCAGGTTCATCCCCTGCGCCGCCGTCCACTCCGCCGTCGCACGGGAGCCTGCACCCCACCAGATACGCCGGCGCAGCCCCTCGGAGTACGGCTCGACCCGCAGCAGGCCCGGCGGGTTGGGGAACATCGGGTGCGGGCTCGGCTCGGCGAACCCCTCGCCGTCGAGCACCTCCAGGAACCGGGCGGTGTGCTCCCGGGCCAGGTCGGCCGCGCCGCCGTCGTCGGGCGCTGGCTCGTACCCGAAGTGCCGGTACCCCTCGACAACCTGCTCGGGTGACCCACGGCTGATACCGAGCTGCAGCCGGCCGCCCGAGATCAGGTCCGCGGCACCGGCGTCCTCCGCCATGTACAGCGGGTTCTCGTAACGCATGTCGACCACGCCCGTGCCGATCTCGATGCGGCTCGTCCGCGCCCCGATGGCCGCGAGCAGCGGGAACGGCGACGCGAGCTGGCGCGCGAAGTGGTGCACCCGGAAGTACGCGCCGTCGGCGCCCAGCTCCTCGGCGGCCACGGCCAGGTCGATCGACTGCAGCAGCGCGTCCGACGCCGAGCGGGTGCCCGACTGCGGATGCGGCGTCCAGTGACCGAAGGACAGGAACCCGATGTTCTTCACGCTGGCCTCAACTCCCCCGGGACCCGTGCCCCGTCCCGAGACGCAGTAACGTTCCCGAACTGTTATCGGCAAGGGGGCATCGTTTCCCGCTCCCCAAGCGTCTCAATCAGTGTGAGCAACAGTGCCAGCAAGAAGCGCGCAAGCAGCCGCGTGAACACCAGCATCAACACCAACGACACCATTCTCGATCGCACCGGCGCCCGGCGCCTGGGCTACACCCAGCCCGAGCCCGTCCGCTGGTGGATCCCCCTGGTCGCCTCCACCGGCGCGCTCCTCGTCCTCGTGCTCGGCGCCGCCGCGATGGTCAGCGGCATCGTCAACACGACGATCAGCAGCATCGGCTGACCGTCCGGCTGATCCAGCCGAACGGCCCCCGAGCCACACAGCAGTGTGCCCCGATGCGGTCTCCGCACCGGGGCACACTGCTGTCAGGACTGCTGTCAGGGCGAGCCCTACGCCTGCCTGCGCACCGCGTCCGCCACGGCCTCGGCGACCCTGTGGTCGAACACCCCCGGGATGATGTACGCGCTGTTCAGCTCGTCCGGCCCGACGACGTCCGCGATCGCCACCGCCGAGACCCGCAGCAGCTCCGTCGTGATGTCCTTGGCGCCCGTGTCGAGCAGGCCACGGAACAGCCCCGGGAACGCCAGCACGTTGTTGATCTGGTTCGGGTAGTCGCTGCGCCCCGTGGCCACCACGGCCGCCGTCTCGGACGCCTCGATCGGGTCCACCTCCGGCGTCGGGTTGGCCAGGGCAAACACGATCGCGCCGTCGGCCATCTGCGCCACGTCCGCACCCGACAGGATGCCCGCGGCCGAGACCCCGATGAACACGTCGGCTCCCTTCAGGCCCTCCTGCAGCGTGCCGGCGAACCCACCGGTGTTCGTGTTCTCCACGATCCAGCGCCGGTGCGGGTCGTCGGTCACCACCCCGGGGTGCAGCGCACCGCCGCGCCCGAACGCCACGATGTGTCGTGCACCCTGCGCCTTGAGCAGCCGGATGATCGCGTTGCCCGCCGCACCCACACCGGACACGACGATCCGCACGTCCTCGAGCTTCTTGTCGACCACCTTCAGCGAGTTGATCATGGCCGCCAGCACCACGATCGCCGTGCCGTGCTGGTCGTCGTGGAAGACCGGGATATCGAGCTCCTCGCGCAGCCGCGCCTCGATCTCGAAACAGCGCGGAGCCGCGATGTCCTCCAGGTTCACGCCCCCGTACACAGGCGCGATCGCCTTGACGATCCGCACGATCTCATCCGTGTCCGTCGTGTCGAGGCACACCGGCCAGGCATCCACCCCGCCGAACTCCTTGAACAGCGCCGCCTTGCCCTCCATCACCGGCAACGCCGCGGCCGGACCGATGTCACCCAGACCGAGCACCGCGGTGCCGTCCGTGACCACCGCCACCGTGTTGCGCTTGATCGTCAGCCGGCGGGCGTCCTCCGGGTTCTCCGCGATCGCCAGGCACACCCGGGCCACACCCGGCGTGTACGCGCGCGACAGGTCACGACGCGTCTTGAGCGGCACCTTGTTCGTCACCTCGATCTTGCCGCCCAGGTGCATCAGGAACGTCGAGTCGCTCGACTTGAGCACCTCCGCACCCTCGATCGCGTTCACCGCCGCCACGACCCGCTCACCGTGCTCCGCGTCGATCGTGTCGCACGTGACGTCCACGACCAGGCCGTGCGACGTCGAGTGCGCGATGTCGACCCCCATGACCGCGGCACCGGCGTCAGCTACCGCGGCTACCACCGTGCTCGTGGCCCGCTGCGACGCGGCCACCTCCACACGCAGGGTGATGGTGTAGCTCGGGCTGGGCAGCGACATCGTAGTTCTCCTATGGGTTCCCGGTCCGTCCCGGGCCGGTCTGCAGCGCACGGGCGTCCGCGCACGAGGAGATTCCTACTCCCGTGACGTGACCTGCGCCACAGGGGCCCGCCATACGGACAGCGCGACCCGCACCCGCGCCGAAGATGGTGCCGTGCACATCGCCCCCGAATCCCCCGCCCTCGCCGACGTCCGCACGCTCCTCGACGAGCACCTCACCGACATGTTCGCCACCTCCCCGCCCGAGAGCGTGCACGCACTGGACCACTCGGCGCTCCTCGCCCCGTCCCTCACCTTCTGGACCGCACGGGACGACGACGGCGCCCTGCTCGGCTGCGGCGCCCTCAGCGCCCTCGACCCTGTTCACCCGCCCGAGGTGGACGCCGAGATCAAGTCCATGCGCACCGCAACCCACGCCCGGGGCCGCGGCGTCGCATCCGCCCTGCTGGACGCGATCCTCACCGAGGCCCGACGACGCCGGTACACCCGGGTGAGCCTCGAGACAGGAACACAGGACTACTTCGCCCCGGCACGACGCCTCTACGCACGGCACGGGTTCACCGAGTGCGGACCGTTCGGCACCTACACCCTCGACCCGCACAGCGTGTTCATGACCTTGGAGCTGCCTGGACCGCGGACCCATGAGCCCGGGACCACGGCTCCCGCCGCAGCCGAAACCGCAAGCTCCTGACACGGGCCTCGTCCAGCCCGGCATACCGCAGGTAGGCGACCGGGTCCAGGTCCGCGAGCCACCCCAGGAGCGCCGCCCGGCGCTCGCGGACGCGCACGTCGAGCTGCTGGGCGGTCCAGGTCTCCCCCGGGTGCTGGACCCAGGCGCCCCGCTCGCCCGGAAGACGCCGCCGATCAGGTGCGGGTACATGGCGATGTTGGGCGCATAGGACCGCGGGTGGGAAGTGCGGGTCCCCGGGGTCCTCGGTCGGGGTGTTGCGGGTGACGATCTCGCCTGGCCCGGTGGCGCCGGGAAACCGGTCGTGAGCCTGCTTGATCTCGGCGGGGTTGCGCAGGTCGACGACGGTGGAGAGCCCGGCGTCAAGGGCCGCCCGGACGCCGTTGCGTATAAGCAACAAAGTTCAGCAAGATATGCCAAGCGAGATCACCTCTGGGAGCCTTGGAGCGCTCATTCTCAGTCCCCGAGGAGTCCCAGATGGCCATTCCGACCATGACCGCAACGCACCACCGAGTCGTCGCCACGCTGCTCAGCCCGCCACGCCTTGCCCCGTACCTGAGAGCCTCGGACTGCAACGTGCGCGCCGCGCTCTCGCTGTACCAGTGGAACGTGGACATGTCTTCCGCGGTCTACAAGATGCTGCACCTTCTGGAGGTCTTCCTCCGCAATGCCATGGATGCCGAGCTGCGAACCTGGAATGCGACGCAGATCGACCCGAGGACCGGCCGGCCGCACGGACCTGACTGGCTCCTCGACCCGTCACGACTGGTCGAGTGGATCGTTCGTCGTACGGAGATCGACAAGGCAACCCGTCGCGCGATGCTCGCGGTCAAGGATTCCAGCACCGGTCCCCGGACTATGACCCATGACGATGTTCTGGCTCAGATGATGTTCAGCACCTGGAGGTTTCTCCTGCCGAGCAAGGATCCCGGCCGCCAGCTCCTTTGGCGCGAAGCCATTTCGCTTGCCTTCCCGAACTTGGCACGACCAGTCGCGAACCTGGTGCAGGACGTCGACGGCCTGTACCGGCTTCGGAACCGGATCGCGCACCTCGAGCCGCTCCTGCCGGGCGGTGCTGTTGTGAAGGGCCACCTCAGAGCTGCACGCCGAGTACTCGAAGCGGTCGAGCCGACGGCGGAACAGTGGCTCGTGTCGCACCAGACCGTCTCGACGGTCGTCGCGGAGATGCCCGAACCTGCCTCAGAAATGCCTAACGGCCCCCTCAGTGAAAACTGAAAGGGCCGCGGCCAATCTATAACCGGGAGACCTGCCCCGGCTTTCGTGTATCAGGCTAGACCACTCGCACCACCAGTGCCACCGCGAACCGTCCCTGACCGAGCGCTACTGCCTCCGCGGTACCGGGATGCGGTCCAGGTCGGCCGCCACGGTGAGCTCGCCGTCGAACACGGTGCGCGCCTCCTTCTCGAACTCCGTCGGGTCGGTGTACCGCTGCGAGAAGTGGGTCAGCACCAGGCTGCGCACGCCGCTCTGGGCGGCCACTGTCGCCGCCTGCAGGGCGGTCAGGTGGCCGTGGTCGCGTGCCAGGTCCCGGTCGCGGTCCAGGAACGTGGACTCGATGACGAGCAGGTCGACGCCGTCGGCGAGAGCCCACACGGCGTCGCACATCCGGGTGTCCATCACGAACGCGAACGACTGCCCCAGGCGGGGTTCGCTGACGTCCTCGACTCGGAAGGTGCCGTGCGGGGTCCGCAGCGTCCCCTCCTTGGTGAGCCGTCCCACGTCGGGCCCGGTGATGCCTGCCGCGGCCAGGCGCTCCTGGTCCATGCGCCGACCGTCCGGCTCGTCGAGCCGGTACCCGTACGCCTCCAGCGAGTGGTCCAGGCGGGCGGCGCTCAGGACGGCCGGGCCGTGCAGCTCGCCGGGCACACGCGGCACGACACCGTCGCGGGACAACCCCTGCAGCGCGAGGTGCTCCTGGTGGTAGTAGGCGGTGGAGTCGCACAGGGCCTCGACCCAGCGCCGGCCGGACTCCGGGAACGTCACCGGCACGGTCTGCGGCACGGCGTCGAGGCTGATGCGCTGCACCACGCCCGCCAGCCCGAGGCTGTGGTCACCGTGCAGGTGCGTGATCGCGATCCGGGTCAGGGCTGTCGCCGAGATCCCGGCGTGCAGCATCTGGCGCTGGGATCCCTCCCCGGGGTCGAACAGGATGACCTCGTCGTCCCAGAACAGCGCGTAGCCGTTGTGGTTGCGGGTCCTCGTGGGCACCTGGCTGGCGGTGCCGAGCGCTACGAGCTCACGGCTCGAGACGCGATGGTTGGCGGGGCGTTGGAACACGTTCGCATTCTGTCCCTACAGCGCAGCGCGAGCACGGCAACCGGCACGGGAAAATCACTGCCGAGCCGATCCGGTACCAAACTTTCTGAAGATCACCCGCAGCCGGGCAAGACGTTCATCGGGTCACAGCCGTACCTCGCTTGTGCCAGCACGAGCACAGCCCAGGCAAAGCCGATCAGCATCGCCGCGCCGACGAGTATGTTGAGGACGGGGTAGGTTCCGTCCTGCAGGACCGGGGCGAGTGCGAGGGCCGCTCCGGCGAGCAGGCAACCTAGGGCAACAATGGTGATTGGGCTGGTCAGAGCGTCGGACGTCGACAGCTCGAGCCATCCGAATTGCTCCCCCACGAGGGTCAGTGCGAGGTAGGGCAGGGCGAACCCCAGTGCCGCGATCGCACGCCAGTCCATGATCGAGATCTTCGACAGCACGCTGACCTCCACTTTTGACCTGCTCCAGACGGTGGCCAAACACCCCCCACAAGTGTTAATAATCGGGGGGCGGTCCGCTATCTTTGGTAGTGATTTTCACAGAATCCGACATATTCGTACGTTCTCCACTTTCGGGACTCTCGCACTGATGACACTCTGTGGCGCGTCGTAGCGCCACCGGCGGCACGGCTGTCGAGGAAGGACGCGCATGGCGAGGGATGGACGCGTGGGCAAGCCCGCGTACGCAGCGGTGTCGACGCGGATCACCGGCATCCAGCTCGATCGTGCCCGCTTACGGGAGATAGCGGTCGTTCGCGTCGATGAACGGGGCGCAGTCGTCGACGAGTGGTCGGCGGTGCTCCACCCGGACGGCGCCTGGATCGCGCTCGCCGACGTCGCCGGCACCCTGCGTGAACGGCTGTCCCAGATGGCGATCGTGACGCACAACGGCCGGCTCGGTATCGAGGTGCTGCGCTCCGAGCTCTCCCACCTGGGCTGGGACCTTCCCGCGCTGGCCCAGCTGACGATGATCGACGCGAGCTACCACTACCTTCCGGGCCTGGTGCACCGCCGCCTGTCGGACTGCTGCACCGCCGCCGGTGTGCCGTTCTCGGGTGGTGGCCTCCCGTCGAGCTCCAACCCCGTGCACGAGGCCCGCGGGGTGGCCGGCCTGCTCGGCCGGTTCGTCGAGACCTCGGACGGCGTCAACGACCTGCCCGAGCTGCTGCAGGTCACGCTCCGCGCCTGGGTGTACCCGTGGCCGACAGCGCCCAGCCGTGAGCCGGACGCTCCCCGGCCCTGGCCGGGCAAGCGCGCTCCGAGCGTTCTGACGTCGCTTTCCGGGCAGCCGCTGGCGGACGGGATAGCCGCCGTCGCCGACGTGCGCACGCACGGCTATCTGGCGCTCATCGCGGAGGCGCTCCAGGACGGGCGGCTGACGCCCGAAACCGCGGTAGGGCTGTCCGAGGCCGAGGTGCTCTACCGCCTGACCTCGGACGCGGCCGCCGCGGCCCGCAAGGCGTTCTTCGACGCGCTCGTCCACCAGGCGATCGAGGCCGACCGGTACCACCTGGAGGTCCGCCAGGAGCTGTGGCGCGTCGCGGACACGCTCGGCTGCTCACGGGACTCCGTCATCGAGCCGATCGTCGAGGCGACGCCGGTGGAGTTCCCCAAGCTGATCGACGAGTCGGGGGCCAAGAAGCCGACCGACGGCCGCAACCGGGCGACCCCGGCACAGATGCGTGCCTGGGCCATCGCCAACGGGTTCGACGTCGAGGGCTACATCCGCCTGCCCTGGTCGATCGTGCGGGCCTTCGAGGAGGCACACGCCGAGCCGGTGGACCGGACGCCGCGCATCGTGCGTGACCCGAGGACCAGCGGGCCGGATCTCGACGACGGTGTGCCGCAGCTCGAGTTCGACCGCCTGGAGACCCCGCCGATCGGCAACCCGCTCGTCTGAGGCTCAGGCGCCCGGGAAGCCGTTCGGGTTCTGCGACTGCCAGCGCCAGGTGTCGGCGCACATGTCGTCGATCGTCTTGGTCGCGTGCCAGCCGAGCTCCGTGTTGGCGCGCGTCGGGTCGGCCCAGAACGCGGGCAGGTCGCCGGCCCGGCGCGGGCCGATCTCGTACGGCAGCTCGTGGCCGACCGCGCGCTCGAATGCCTTGAGCAGCTCCAGCACGGACGTGCCCGTGCCGGTGCCGAGGTTGAACGCCCGCGCGGGCTGCGACATGTCGTCCAGGTGCTCCAGCGCCGCGACGTGCCCGGCGGCCAGGTCGGTGACGTGCAGGTAGTCCCGCTCAGCGGTGCCGTCTGCCGTTGGGTAGTCGTTCCCGAACACGGTCAGCTTGTCCCGCCGCCCCACGGCAACCTGGGCGATGAACGGCATCAGGTTGTTCGGGATGCCCTGCGGGTCCTCGCCGATGTTGCCGCTCTCGTGCGCGCCCACCGGGTTGAAGTAGCGCAGCAGCGCCACCTTCCAGCCCTCCGAGATCTGTGCGATGTCCGTCAGGACACGCTCGATCATCACCTTCGTCTGCCCGTACGGCGACGACGACGACAGGTACTCGTAGTCCTCCCGGTACGGCACGGGCGCCTTCTCGCCGTAGACGGTGGCCGACGACGAGAACACCAGCTTCGTCACCCCGTACTTCTGCATCGACGCGGCCAGGGCGAACGTGGAGTCGAGGTTGTTGCGGTAGTAGTCCAACGGCTTGGTCACCGACTCCCCCACCGCCTTGAACCCGGCGAAGTGGATGACGGCGTCGATCCGCTCGTGCGCGAACAGCCGCTCGGTCTTGTCGGCGTCGGTCAGGTTGAACCCGTGGAACGGGATCGCCCGGCCGGCGAGCGCCTCCAGGCGGCCCTGGACCGATGGCTTGGAGTTGGAGAAGTCGTCGACGACTATCACGTCGTGACCGGCGGCTACCAGGGCGAGGACGGTGTGTGAGCCGATGTAGCCGGCCCCTCCGGAGACAAGAACGCGCATGGCTCCACGATATAGCCGGGAGGGGTCCCCGAGCCGCCGCCCTACGGTTCGGGGCATGGAAGCGAAGATGGAAGCGAAAAAGGACAAGCGCCCTCCCAACCTGACAGGCGCCATCGTCATCCTCTGGCTGCAGGCCGCCGGCAACGGCTTCGTCGGGGCCATCACCATCGCCTCGGCGGTGTCCGACATGGAATACGGCAGGGACGCGGGCCTCGACCTGGCCGCCGGGCTGATCTGCGTCCTTGTCGTTCCGGTACTGATCGTCGGGGCTGTCGGCCTTGCCCGACGTCGGGTCCGGGCGCGGGTGCCGGTGATCGTCGTGGAGGGACTCATCCTCGTCAGCGGGCTGATCCAGCTGGTCCTGACGCTGGTCGCGGGCGGCTCGCCGGTGGGTGTCGTCGGGCTGATCCTCGCGGTCCTGGTGCTGCAGGGCACCCTGTCCAGGGAGTCCGACGACTGGCTCCGAGCGGGCGAGGAACCAAGCACCGCAGTGCGTGACACCACGCGCGAGTCCTGAGCCTGACGACGTCGTCGGGCTCAGGACTCGCTGGATGCTGGATCCGGTGGCCCACTGCTCGGTACTGTCGCGGGCATGACCGTGCCAGAGGCGATGTTCCTGTTCGCGCTCGTCGCGATCCCCCTGACGCTGATGCCGGGCCTGGACAGCGCGCTCGTGCTTCGCACCGCCGTCGTCAGCGGACGCAGGCACGCGTACGCGACGGCGCTCGGCATCAACGTGGGCGTCCTGGCCTGGGGCGTCGCTGCCGCCGTCGGCGCGACGGCGGTCCTTGCCGCCTCCGAGACCGCCTACCGTGCGCTCACCCTGGCCGGCGCCGCGTATCTCGTGTGGCTGGGCGGCCGGATGCTGTGGTCCAGCTTCCGCCCCGGCCGCTACGACGCGTTGCCCGACGCTGCCGTCTCCACCCCCGCGCTGTCGAGCCCCGCCGTGTCCAGCGACGTCCCCGTGACCGCCGGCCGACGCTCCGCCTGGCGCTCGTTCGCCCTCGGCGCCACGACCAACCTGCTGAACCCGAAGATCGGCGTCTTCTACCTCGCTACCATCCCCCAGTTCCTCCCCGACGACGTGCCCCACCTGCTCATGGGCCTGCTGCTGGCAGTGGAGCACGACGTCCTCGGGTTCGCCTGGCTGGCCCTCCTGATCAACGCCGCCGGTCTGGCGAAGCGCTGGCTGTCCGGGCGGGCGATCGCGCGGGTCACCGACCGCGTGACGGGCGTGGTCCTGCTCGCCTTCGGCGGGCGCCTCGGGTGGAACGCCCTGAGCGGACAGGCCCGCGTGCTCTGAGGCCCGGTCGGCCGGGCGAGGCTGCCCTGTCCGCCGTTCGAGCCAGCCGCCGCGACACCCGCTCCGTGCTCCCCCACCGGCGTGATCAGGGCCGATACCCTCGCCCCGTGGCGTACACCGAGCAGCGCACCGACTCCGCGGGCCGCACCGGTCACATCGGCCGGTTCCGGGTCGACGGGCGCCTGCGCAGCACCCGCCGCTTCACCGCGAAGCGCGAGGCGCTCGCGGAGGCGCGGCGTCAGGAGGAGGCCGGTAAGCACGCCGAGTGGGTGGACCCGGCCGCCAGCAGGGTCACGGTCGCGCAGTGGTTCGCCATCTGGCAGGAGGCCCGCGTCGACCGCGCGCCGCGCACCATCGAGGCCGAGCGTGAACGGTTCCGGTCCCTGGTCTCCCCCACCTTCGGCGACCGGCCGCTGCGGCAGGTGACGCATGAGGACGTCGCTCGCTGGGCGGCGACCATGACCTCTCCCACCACGGGTGAGACCGCCTCGCCGGCCCGGCGCCGGGATGCCGCGCGGCTCCTGGTCGCCCTGCTCGACGCCGCCGTCGACGCCCGGCGCCTGCGCAGCAACCCGGCGCGGACGCCGTCGGGCAAGGTGCCGAGCCTGCCCCGCGCACCGAAGACCAAGCCGCACCGCTACCTCTCGCACGAGCAGCTGCGTCGCGTCGCAGACGCGACCACGTCCCCGCAGACACGCACGCTGATCCTGCTCACGGCCCTGACGGGCCTGCGCTGGGGTGAGGTGAGCGCCCTGACCGTGGCCGACGTCGACCCGCTGCGCCGCCGCTTGCACGTCACCAAGGCGTACACGCGCCTGGACGACGGCACTCTCCTGCTCGGCGACACGAAGACCCATGCGCGCCGGGAGGTGCCCCTGCCCGCGACCCTGGTCGAGGCAGTTGCGACGCAGGCGGCCGGCCGGGCGCCCGGCGACCTGCTGTTCACCGGGACGCGCGGCGGTGCGCTGCGCCGGGAGAGCTTCGACCGATCGGCGTTCCGCCCCGCCGTCCTCGCGGCAGGCCGCGCGGTCCGCACGCTGCGTGAGTCCCTGGGCCTACCTGCCTCCGGCCTGTACGACGACGCTGTGGTCGCCGCGGTCCGTCGGCTCCAGACCGACGGCGGGCTCCCACCGACCGGCGTCTGCGACCCGGAGACCTGGGCCCTCGTGTCTGACGCCGACCGGGCCCGGCGCGACGGCCGGGTCGGCGGGGCGCGCACTGCCGGGACCGGCGCCGGGTCTTTGGCCGGGGGCATGACGCGCGGCGAGAAGGTGAGCCGCACCCGGCTGCTGGCGGCGCTCTCACGGACGACGCTCGGGCCGGGCGCCGAGGACTTCGACACGCTCACCCTGCACGACCTGCGCCACACGGCCGCCTCCCTCGCCATCTCCGGCGGGGCGACCGTCAAGGCGGTGCAGCGGATGCTCGGGCACGAGTCGCCGGTGCTCACGCTGTCCACCTACGCGGGCCTGTTCGAGGACGACCTCGACGCGCTGGGCGACACGATGAGCGCTGCGTTCCAGGCGTCCGCCGTCGTGCTGGGCACGGATCCAGGCGGCGCGCGGATCCTCCGCGGAAGTTTTTCTGCGAGTTCGTGATCCTGATGTCGAGACGAGCGCGGCGGCTCCGTCCTAGGGTCGAGGGCGCGAACAGCGTCCAGGACTCAGGGCCTCGTGCGAGGCCCTAGAACCAGGGAGAACATCATGGCGAAGTACCTGCTTCTCAAGCACTACCGGCGCAGCGGCCCCGAGCACGTCCCCGGCACCGACGCGCCCATGGACCAGTGGGCGCCCGAGGAGATCACCGAGCACATCGACTACATGCGCCGGTTCGCCGACAAGCTGACCGAGAGCGGCGAGTTCGTCAGCGGCGACGCGCTCTCCCCGGAGGGCACCTTCGTCCGGTACGACGGCGAGGGCCGGCCCCCGGTGACCGACGGGCCGTTCGCGGAGACCAAGGACCTCATCGCGGGCTGGATGATCATCGACGTCGAGTCCCAGGAGCGGGCCTACGAAGCTGCGGCCGAGCTGTCCGCGGCGCCGGGCCAGGGCGGGCGTCCGCTCCACGAGTGGCTCGAGGTGCGGCCCTTCCTGGCCGACCCGCCGGCCACCGCCGGGTGACCACTACCCACATGGACGACCTGATGCGGACTCTGTCGCCGCAGGTCCTGGGCGTCCTCGTCCGTCGCGGAGCAGACTTTGCGACGGCCGAGGACGCCGTGCAGGAGGCCCTGATCGAGGCCGCGCGCCACTGGCCGGACGACCCGCCCGACGACCCGAAGGCGTGGCTCGTGCGGGTCGCCGGCCGCAAGCTCATCGACGCGCAGCGGTCCGAGGCGGCCCGACGACGCCGGGAGGAACGGGTCCATGACGAACCGGCACCCGGGCCGACCGAGCAGGCGGACGACACGCTGCTCCTGCTGAGCCGCTGCTGCCATCCGGCGCTGAGCCCGGCGTCGGCGATCGCGCTGACACTGCGTGCCGTCGGCGGGCTCACCACGGCACAGATCGCGCGCGCCTTCCTGGTGCCCGAGGCGACGATGGCGCAGCGGATCTCCCGCGCCAAGCGCACGATCACCGGCGAACGGTTCGACACCCCCGGCGACGTCCGGGCCGTGCTCCACGTGCTGTACCTGATCTTCAACGAGGGATTCACCGGCGAGATCTCGCTCGCCGCAGAGGCGATCCGGCTGACCCGCCAGCTCGTCGCGGCGACCTCCACGGACGCCGTCAGCACGGCAGACCCCGAGATCGCCGGCCTGCTCGCCCTGATGCTGCTGCACCATGCCCGCCAGGACGCCCGGTACGCCGCCTCGGGCGAGCTGATTCCGCTGGACGAGCAGGATCGCTCCCTGTGGGACACCTCGATGATCGCCGAGGGTGTCGACGTCCTGCAGGTAGCCCTCGCCCGCGAGCGGCTCGGCGAGTACCAGGCGCAGGCCGCGATCGCCGCCCTGCACGACGACGCCCCCACCGCCGACGAGACCGACTGGCCGCAGATCCTCGAGTGGTACGACGAGCTGACCCGGCTCACGGACAGTCCCGTCGTCGCGCTCAACCGGGCCGTCGCCGTCGGGCAGGTCGACGGGCCCCGCGCGGGGCTGGCCGCCCTGGGCGACATCGACCCCGGCCTGGACCGGTGGGACGCCGTCGCAGCCCACCTCCACGAACGCGCCTCCGACGACGCCGAGGCGATCCGCCACTACACGACCGCCGCGGACCGGGCCACCAGCGCGCCCGAACGCACGCACCTCATCAAGCAGGCGGCACGCCTCAGGGCGGCCCGCGAGGACGGCTGAACCGCCTCACCCGGGGGAAAGCACGACGTTCACGCCGGGGGCTGGCCCCCTGCGCGCCGTGGGTGTGCACCAGTGCGTGCAAAGGCCCTGACCAGGGACGCTGCTCGGGACAGCATCGTCGTCCAACCTGGAAGGACCCGTCATGTCGAACGGGACACGATCTCTAACGGTACGCACGGCCCGGTGGTGCGCCACCCACCCCTGGCGCGCAGTGGTGGGGTGGCTGCTCCTCGTGGTCGTCTGCCTCGGCGCGGGCACCGCGGTCGGCACCAACTCGGGCACCATCGATGACTTCTGGGTCGGCGAGGCCGGGCGGGCGGAGTCGATGGCCGACTCCAGCGGGCTCATGCCCGCACCCACCGAGCAGGTCCTCATCACGGCCAACGGCAACGACCAGCTCGACGCGGCCGCCGCGGAACGCGCCGCGAACGACGTGCGACGACGGATGGAAGCACTCCCCGCCGTCACGTCCGTGGCAGAACCCGCCTGGTCCGCCGACCGGACCGCGCTGCTCGTGGACGTCACCCTCCGCGGGGACAACGAGACCGCGGAGGACGACGTCGCAGGCCTGCTCGAACAGACCGCCGCCACACAGGCCGCGCACACGGACGTGACCGTAGAGCAGACCGGTGGCGCGTCGATGTCGAACGAGGTCGACGAGTCGATGGGCCAGAACCTCCTGCGCACCGAGGCGATCAGCCTCCCGGTGACCTTCGTGATCCTCCTGGTCGTCTTCGGCACCGTGCTCGCCGCCGGCATACCCATCCTGCTGGCCCTCACCGCCTTCACGGGCGCAGTCGGCCTGTACGGCCTGGCGTCCTGGATCTTCCCCGACGCCGGCGGCGCGGCAATGAGCGTGATCTTCCTGCTCGGCATGGCCGTCGGCGTCGACTACTCGCTGTTCTACCTCAAGCGGATCCGCGAGGAACGTGCGCACGCAAGCCTCTCCGCTGCAGGCCAGATCGACCACACGGCAGCCATCGAGGCGGCCGCGGCCACGTCCGGCCGCGCAGTCCTTGGGTCCGGCATCGCCGTCGTGCTCGCCCTCGGCGGGCTCTACCTGGCCGACGACGTGATCTTCTCCTCCATCGCCACCGGGGCGATCCTGGTCACGGCGCTCGCGGTGGTCGGCTCCCTCACGGTGCTGCCCGCGCTGCTGGCCCTGCTGGGCGGGCGGATCGACCGTGGTCTGCGGGGACGCCGCCGCACTGGTGGCCGTGGCACGGAGGGCCGGGCCAGGGGCGAGAACGCGGCGTGGACCGCGGTGCTGCGTCCCGTGGTGCGCCGTCCGCTCGTCACGCTGCTCGTCAGTGTCGCCGTCACCGGTGCGTTGGCCGCGCCCGCGCTGACCATGAAGCTCGGCACCGAGGGCGCGGAGACGTTCCCCGACTCCCTCCCCACGGTGGCCACCTAC
This sequence comes from Promicromonospora sp. Populi, assembly GCF_041081105.1. Taxonomy (NCBI): domain Bacteria; kingdom Bacillati; phylum Actinomycetota; class Actinomycetes; order Micrococcales; family Promicromonosporaceae; genus Promicromonospora; species Promicromonospora sp. Populi. Next base: position 983,994 of record NZ_CP163528.1, read on the forward strand.
GACCGCCTGACCGGCGCGTTCCCCTCTCAGGGGCCTGCGCACCTCGTGCTGGCTCGCGGGGACGACCCCGCTGCCCCGCTGCAGGCGCTCGCGGACCGGACCAGGGGTGACGAGCTCTTCGCACAGGACCAGCATCCCGAGGTCGTCGTAGCCGACGACGGCACGACGGCGCTGCTGCGGCTCCCCGTACCGTTCTCCGAGAACTCCGCCGAGGCGCAACGATCGCTGGACCGCCTCCGGGCCGAGCTCGTCCCCGAAGCGATGCAGGGGGCGGCGGCCGGCACGGAGATCGCCGTCTCCGGCGAGGTCGCACGTGGTGTGGACTATGCGGCGCACCAGGCAGAGCGGCTGCCCTGGGTCATCGTGTTCGTGTCCCTGACCACGCTCGTCATCATGTTCGTCGTGTTCCGCTCCGTCCCGCTGGCGCTGCTGGGTGTGGTGCTCAACCTTGCGACGGTGCTCGTGTCCTGGGGCGTGCTGACCCTGGTCTTCCAGGGGACCTGGGCGGAGGGTCTGCTCGGGTTCGACTCGGTGGGCTTTGTCGGCTCGCGCACGCCGCTGATGGTGGTCGCGATCCTGGTGGGGCTCTCCACGGACTACCAGATCTTCGTCGTGAGCCGGATCCGGGAGGCCGCGCGTCGTGGGCTACCCACCCGGCAGGCGGTGGTGAAGGGCATCGCCGGCTCCGCGAGCGTGGTCACCAGCGCGGCCGTCATCATGGTCTCCATCTTCGGCAGCTTCCTGTTCTTCGACCGGATCGAGATGAAGCAGATGGCCGTCGGGCTCACCGTCGCCGTGCTCTTCGACGCGATAGTCCTGCGCGCCCTCATCCTGCCGTCCGTGATCACGCTGCTGGGCGAGCGCACGTGGTGGCCGGTCAGGATGCGGCCGAGCTCGGCCCCGGTGGCGGCGCCGGGTGTGGAGGCGCCAGGCGTGGAGGCGCTTCAGCGCAGCTGACGTCTCATCCGCTGCGCTGGAGGTACGCCTCCAGCGCAGCGGCCCCGGCCAGCAGCGCCCTGCCCCGGGCGGACAGCCGGTCGTTCCAGCCGTGCAGTGTGGCCTCCAGGGGCTCGAGCCCGCCGGCCGTTCGCACCTGGGCGATCAGCGGAGCGATCTGCTCCAGCAGGTAGCCGCCGCGCCTGAGCTGGTGGGTGAGCTTGGCGTCCCGCACGTCGTCGCTGGTGTAGACCCGGTATCCGGTCTGCGGGTCGCGGCGCGGGTGCACAAGCCCCGCACGTTCCCACACCCGCAACGTCGCGGGCCGGATCCGGAGGCTCGCCGCCAGCGGGCCGATGAAGGTGTCGCTGGGTGCGGCGTCTGCCTTGGCCTGGCTGGAGCCTCGGATGCGGTTGGATCCTGGGCCACGGCCGGGTCCCAGGTCGCGGAGGGCGTTCTCCACGGCCTGGAGAGTGCGGCGGTCGTCGAGCAGCTGGGCGTGGCTCTCGTCGATCAGGCGGAACGCCTCGGCGGCCGCGCCGTCGTTCACGGCTCGCATGATCGTCGTCGCCGTCTGATGGCCGTGGCCGGGTACGAGGGCGAGAAAGGCGCGCAGCGCCCGCGCGTGCAACGGACCGTAGGTGCGGTATCCGTGCGTTGTGCGGCCCGCAGGCGGGAGGATGCCGGCCTCCTCGTAGTTCCTGATCGCCTGCGTGGACAGACCGTGCTCGCGCGCCAGGTCGATGGGCCTGAGCCGAACGCCGTCTTGAAGGTTCTGGCTCATCCACCCGCCTATGCCAGAGAGAAGTTTCAACCGAGCCTTCAACGATACCGTTGAAGGAATGGCGACAGACCTCAAGGACATCACCCAACCCGTCGACGCCGCAGCAATCATGCGGCTGCTCCCCACCCGACCCCGGCTGCTCGCCCTCGGTGAGCCCACCCACGGTGCGGAGGCCGTGCTCCAGCAACGCAACGAGCTCTTCCGGCAGCTCGTCGAGCAGGAGGGCTACCGGACGATCGTGCTGGAGAGCGACTGCCTGATGGGCCTGATCGTGGACGAGTACGTCACCTCGACCGCGGGCTCCGCCGGCCTTGAGCTGGACGACGTCTTGGCGCGCGGCTTCAGCCACCAGTGGGATGCCTACCCGGGCAACCGTGAGCTGGTGCGCTGGATGCGCGCGTTCAACGAGGGTCGGCCGGCGGCCGACCAGGTCCGCTTCGCCGGGTTCGACGGCCCGCTGGAGATCGAAGCCGCCGCGAGCCCTCGGCCGGTCCTCACCGCGCTCCACGGCTACCTCTCGGCACAGGTCGACGCAACCCTGCTCCCCTGCACCGCTGAGGTCCTCGACAGTCTGCTCGGCGCAGACGACCAGTGGACGAACCTTGCTGCGATGCTGGACCCGGCCCAGTCCGTGGGGCAGTCGGCCGAGGCCAGGGAGCTGCGCCTGCTCGCTGACGACCTGGTGACACTGCTCGACGCGCAGACGCCGCACCTGATCGCGGCTACCTCCCGGGAGGACTGGGACCGGGCCCGCCTGTACGGGCGCACCGCCACCGGCCTGTTGCGCTACCACTTCTGGATGGCGGACACCTCGCCCGGCCGCATGACGTGGCTGCTCAGCGTGCGCGACTCCATGATGGCGGCCAACCTGCTGACCCTGGCCGAACGGGGTCCGGCGCTGGTGAACGCGCACAACAGCCATCTGCAGCGCGGTCGGAGCACCATGAGCATGTGGGACCACCCGCTGCTGGAGTGGTGGGGCGCGGGATCGCTGGTCAGTGCTCACCTGGGCGAGGGCTACGCGTTCCTGGCCACCGCGCTGGGCACGATCAAGCATCAGGGCGTGGACGCACCGCCGTCGGACACGATCGAAGGACTTCTGTACGCGCTGGGAGAGGACCGGTGCGTCGTCGACGCGCCTCGCCTGGTCAAAGCCCTCGGTGACACGCGACCCGACGCTCGCGTGTCACCCTGGTTCGGCTACGCCCCGCTGGAGCCGGCGCACTTGGCCGGCAACGACGGGATCGTGTTCGTCAAGGACGTCCCGCCGAGCTGAGCGTCGCACAGCCCGACCGGTCAGACGTGGCCGTAGGCGGTGGCGCCTGGGCGGTTGCCCCCTCTGACTCGTCACGTGATCGCCACCAGGGCCGATTCACGTGACGGCCAGGTCGGATTCGGCTACCAGAGGATGATCGCCGCGCCGCTGCTGCCAGCGACGCCGCCGCCTTCGCTGCCGCCGTCGCCGTAGCCGCCGTCGCCGTAGCTGTCGCCGCCCCTGCCGGGTACGCCTTCGCCGCCGGCGCCGCCAGCGCCGCCGGCCCAGACGTGGCCGCCGCCGGTATCTCCGGTGAGGGTACTGACGACGTAGGGGGCTGGGGTCCCGCCGCCGCCTACGCCGCCGCCGTAGCCGCCGACGCCGCCTTCGCTGCCGTAGCCGCCGCCGCCGCCGTTTGCGGTGACGGTGATGCCGTTGACGGTAACGGTGGTGTCGCCACCGGCGGCTCCGGCCGCGCCGCCGCCGCCGACCTGGATGGTGACCGGGACTGTGCCAGCTGCCCCGCCGACGTTGTTGATCACGCTGCGGACGTAGCCGCCCGCTCCGCCGCCGCCGCCGATGCCGCCCGCTCCTCCTCCTCCGCCGCCCCAGAGTTCCACGAGGATCGCGCTGCCCGCCGGGACGTTGACCGTGCATGTTGCGGTGCAACGCCGCTCCGCGTTGAACGCCGGACTCAGCGCGCTGGGTCCGGTGGCGTCTGCCGGGCTCGCGCCTGTCAGGCCGCTGAGCCCGGCGGCCAGCACCGTGAGCGCGGCCAGCGCCCCGGTGGCCCTTACGAGCAGACCCCGAGTGGTACCGGTAATTGCCGTCATGGCAGCCTCCAAGCTAGACAGCGGGATACGTCTCGTTCAACTGTGGAACATTTTCACCCCCACAATTTCACAACGTGTCCAGGGCGGCGCGGGCTGCGTCTGAAATCGGCTGGAGCGAGGAGTACTTGCCCGGTGGCCATCTCGTCTGCAGCGATGTGGCGGTTCGTGTCCTTGCTCTCGGGCGGCAGGCGTGGGCGGTGCCGCCGGGTACTGCCCAGCCGAACCGCCACAGACCCATCATCCACACGCCTTTGATGCTCACCATGTGCTCTCTGTATTGCGATTTACATCAGCCAAATGTGCCCTGTAGCGCAGGTATCAGGCTGCTTGTGGACTTGATGCGCACCCGCTTCAGGAAAGCGGGTGCGTACTGTGTGGTGGGAAAGTAGGCGTAGTATTGCACTACTACTCGTACTACTACGAGTGGTTCAAAACTGTGCACTGACTGACGATCACGTGATCGAGGTGACCACGTGCTCGACGAGCTGATCGGGGAACGACGTGCGGGACAAGGAACGGGTCTTCCAAGCGGCAGAGGCGCTGACGGCAGAGGGCGTCCCGGTGACGGTGACGAACGTGCGCGAGCGCGCCGGCTGCTCGAACGCCGCCGCGACGAAGTACCTGCGGGAGTGGCGCGACACGAGGGCCGCGGAGAACGAGGCCCGGCAAGCCCTCCCCGACCTGCCGGCCGCGGTTACCGCGCTGGCCGACAGGAACATGGAGTCGCTGTGGGGTGCGGCGGTCCAGGTGGCCCGGTCCGAGCACGAGGCGGCCACCGCGGCGTCGGACGAGGCGCTGAGCGCCGTTGTCGGCGAGGCGGACGCCCTGGCCGCCCGCGTGGACGAGGCTGACGCCGAGCTCGCCCAGTTCCGCACCCTGCTGGAGACGGCACGTGCGCACGCTCGTTCCGCGGAGGAGCAGCGTGGCAAGGCCGAGCAGGGTCGGGCTGACGCCGCGGCGTCGGCGGCCCGCCTGGAGGGTGAGCTGGCTGCCGCCCAGCAGGCGCTCGGCACGCTTCGGGACGAGCTCGCGCAGGAGCGTGCCACATCGGCGGCCGCTGAGCGTGCCCGGTCCGACGCCGACGCGGCCCGTGCTCAGGCGGAGGGTGCCGCCGTGGGGCTGCGGGAGTCCTTGACCGACGTGCGCGGCGCGCTCGAGGCGGCCCGGAACGACGTCGCCCAGGCGCAGCGCGACCGTGCCACGGCAGAGACCGCGCGGGCGGCCGCCGACGTGGCGGTGGCACGGCTGGAGGGCGAGGTCTCCGCGTCCGGTAGCGCCCTGGAGTCGGCCCGGGAGCAGGCGGCGGAGGCCGAGCGCGCGAGGGTCGCCGCGATCACGACCGTGGCGCGGGCCGAGGCCGCTCAGGCGGAGGCGGAGTCCGCCCGGGCACGAGCCGAGGGACTCGCCGCGGAGCTGGAGAAGAAGTGGGCGGAGGTGCCCGACCCGCGGTGAAAGGTGTCAGCGTCGATGTCAGTGGCTGGTGCTGTGATGGCTGCATGAACCTTCGAGGATTTGCCACCATCAGCTACTGGGCCGACGACGTCGTCGCGGCGGCCGCCTGGTACACCGAGCTGCTCGGCGTCGAACCGTACTTCGAGCGCCCCGGGCCTGACGGCGTGCCCGCCTACATCGAGTTTCGCATCGGGGACCACGAGGCCGAGCTGGGTCTCGTCAGCCGTGCGTTCGCGCCGCCGGGCCTGCCCACACAGCCGGGCGGCGCGATCGTGTACTGGCATGTCGACGACCTGGAGGGCACGGTCGCGCGCTTGCTGGAGCTGGGCGCCACCGAGTACCAGCCGATCACCGTGCGCGGGGAGGGCTTTGTCACCGCCGCCGTCGTGGACCCGTTCGGGAACCTGCTCGGCGTCATGTACAACCCCCATTACCTGGAGCAGCTCGGGCAGAGCCGGTGAGTCGGCCCGTATCCGCGACAGCCGCTCCGCTCCCCCGTTAGGTTGCCATCGTGACTTCAGCACCCCTGACTTCCGCACCAGAGATCATCAACGCCCTGCTCGACCTGACCGCCTGGGCCGTCTTCGACGTCGACCCCGAGGGGCGGATCCTGGCGGGGAACGACGAGTCCGGCAGCTTGCAGCTCGTCGAGCTCTCGCCTGACGGCACCCGGACGCAGCTCACCGCGCTGCCGTCCCGCTGCACCGGGCGATACGTCCCAGGTACGCGCCGCGTGGTGGTGCAGCACGACAACGGAGGGGACGAGCAGATGCAGCTCAGCCTCCTCGACCTCGCGACGGTGTCCGCCCCCGCGACGCTCGGGGACCTCACTCCCCTGGTCCACGACCCCGCGTACAAGCACGACCTGGCCGACGTGTCTGCCGACTCGGTGGTGTTCCTGACCAACCGGCGCGACGGCATCGACTTCGACGTCGTAGTGCACGACCTGGCGACGGGCACCGAGACCACGCTGTACGACGGCGGCGGGTACCTCGCGGCCGCCATCGCCTCCCACGACCGGCGCTCCGTCGCGATCACCGTCGCCAGCAGCAAGCCCCGTTCCACACAGATACTGGTTGCGGGAGACCACACCGCTGGGAACGGCTCGACCGCGCACGCCGTCACCGCACCTGACGAGCACGCCCACCACACGCAGGTCGCCTGGGCTGCGAACGATGACACGCTCGTCATGGCTTCGGACCACGAGCGCGAGTTTGCTGCCGTCGTGCGAGTGCGTCCTGACGGCACGGTCTGGGAGACCCTCGTCGAGGCCGACGACCACGACCTCGAGGTAGTCCTCTCCCCCGACGGCACCGTGATGGTCGTGGGCCACCACCAGGACGGCGTCACCAGCCTGGCCGTGCACGAACAGGGCGGCGCCCACCGCTGCGACGTCGCGCTGCCCGACGCCGGTGTGCCCACCGTCATCTGGGCCCCCGACTCCTCACGGTTCGCCGTGCACCTCACCACCCCCGGCGACCCTGGGTCGATCCTTCTGGTCGACGCCGCTACCGGCGCCGTCACCACACTGGTCGACGGACCCGCCCAGATCCCCGCAGGCCTACCGATCTCGCTGCCCACCGTCCACCGCGTCCCCACCCCGGACGGCGAGCAGATCCCCTGCTTTGTGCACCAACCCGCACCGGGAGCCGACCCCGCCCTCGCCGGCGCATCCGTGATCGTCGTGCACGGCGGCCCCGAAGCCGAAGCGACGCGCCTGTTCTTCCCGATCGTCCAGGCACTCACCGGCGCCGGACTCACCGTGCTCGTCCCCAACGTCCGCGGCTCCGCCGGCTACGGCAAGCGCTGGGTCAGCCTGGACGACGTCGACAAGAGGCTCGACTCCGTCGCCGACCTAGCCGCCCTGCACACCTGGCTCCCCACGCTCGGCCTCGACCCGGAACGAAGCGCACTCTTCGGCGGGTCCTACGGCGGCTACATGGTCCTGGCCGGCACAACCATGCAGCCCGACCTGTGGGCCGCCGGAATCGACATCGTCGGCATGTCGTCACTCGTCACCTTCCTCGAGAACACCTCCGAGTACCGCCGCGCCGTCCGCGAACGCGAGTACGGCAGCCTCGAGCACGACCGGGACCTACTCATCAAGGCCTCGCCCATCACCTACCTCGACCAGCTCCGCGCACCACTCTTCGTGATCCACGGCGCCAACGACCCACGCGTCCCCCTGTCCGAGGCGGAGCAGATCGCCGCGGCGCTCGCGGACCGCGGCATCCGGCACGAGCTGCGGGTCTATGCGGACGAGGGTCACGGGCTGGCCAAACGAGCCAACCGGAAGGATGCCTACCCGGCCGCGATCGAGTTCCTCGCCGAAATTCTGGGGCGCTGGGCGTGACCCGCGAGGAGCGCCGCCTGCGCCTGTCGATCGACGACCAGATCGAGAACCGGTACCTCGAGGTGCCGTTCGAGATACCTCCGGGGCCCGCCGGGAAAGCCCTGGAGGTGACCCTCGAGTTCGACCGGGACGCCGCGGTGATCGACCTGGGCTGCCGCGACCCCGGACGCTGGCGCGGATGGTCGGGCGGCGCGCGGTCTCGCTTCGCGATCACGCAGGGCGCAGCCACACCGGGTTACGAGCCCGGTGAGCTCGTCACCGGCGAGTGGGCGGTGGTGCTCGGCCTGCACCGGATGCCGGCCGAGCCCATCGACGTCACGGTCACCATCGTGACCGGGGTCGACGCCGGCCCGGTCGAGGACGAACCACCGGCGCCGCCCCCGCCGTCGGACAGCGAGCACCGGACCGGGCTCGGCCGTGACCTCCCCGCGCCCGACGGGCTGACCTGGTACGCGGGCGACACGCACGCACATACCACCCACTCGGACGGGTCGCTCAGCATTGCCCAGCTGACCGCCGCAGCAGTGGGTCGCGGCCTGGACTTCCTCGCCGTGACCGACCACAACACCGTCTCCCACCACGCGCACCTGCCTGGTGTGGGCGCCGCGTACGACATCTGCCTCCTGCCCGGGCAGGAGGTGACCACGCATGCGGGGCACGCGAACGCGTTCGGCGACATCGGCTGGGTGGACTTCCGTCGCCCGGCGGCGCAGTGGCTCTCCGACGTCACCGAGCGCGGTGGGCTGTTGTCCGTCAACCATCCGATCCAGGACGACTGCGCCTGGCTGTTTCCCGTGCGGACGGGGTTCCTCGAGCTGTGGCACATCTCGTGGTTCCTCGACCTGACGGCCACGGGGGCGTGGGCCTACCTGCGCGGGTACAACGGCCTGCCTGACGGCGGTACCACCAGCGGCGGCCGGCCCGGTACCACCAGCCCGGCCGGCGGTCCTGTACTGCTGGGCGGTAGCGACTTTCACACGCCGGAGCAGGGTTTCCCGCCCGGCACGCCTACCACCTGGGTCGCCGCCGAGGACCGTACGCCCGAGGCGATCCTGGACGCGATCCGGCAGGGACGCACCGCCATCAGTAGGTTTCCCGGGCCGGGCGAGCCCGCACTGGTGCGCGTGGGCGACGACCTCGTCGCCGTGGACGCGGACGGCACGGTACTCGTGGAGGGTCTCGACCTCGGGGGAATTCCTGAGGTCGCCGGAGGTCAAGGTCGCGCGGACCGGCCGGGGAACGGCCGACGACGCCGGGTGCGCGGCGACCGGGTGACGTTCTCCGCGCCACCCGAGCACGGCCCCTACCGGCTGGAGGCCGCGGACCGTACCCTGCTCGCGATCAGCGCGTGACGGGCGCCGAGTCTGGTCCGGCGTCGGGCTCGACGTTCGGTCCAGCAGCGTTCGGTCCAGCAGCCGGACCGTAGGGCGAGTCCGCCGCCTCCGGCGCCGCCGGCAGGCGGATGAAGCGGGAGACCGTTGTGCCGATCACGAGCAGCGCGAACGGGTACACGCTCAGGTAGACGCGGAACGCCTGCCCCGGGTCGGGACCGGGGTCGGCGCCCGAACGGTAGCCGAACCACAGGGCCAGCGACGTCAGCGCCCCCGCCGTCACCAGGCCGTTGAGCCGGCCCAGCACGCCGAACGCCGCCAGGAACAGCCCGCTGCGGTGCGTGCCGTGGCGTGCGGCGTCGGCGTCCAGCACACGGGCGATGACCAGGTCGTTCGTGGCGAGCACGCCCGAGTAGCCGACCGCCACGGAGAGCCCGGCGAGGATCCCGGTGAGCAGGTCGGTCGCGAAGTACATCGGCACGAACCCCACGGCCGCGACCGGCAGTGCGAGCCGCCACGTCCACGCGGCGCCCTTGCGGCGCACGACTGCCGCCCACACGCTGAGCATCCCGATCGCGACGGCGATCACGACCAGCTGCAGGATGCTCGCGTCCAGCGCCGAGCCGTTCAGCGTGTGGTCCACGTACAGCTGGAGACCGCCCAGCACCAGGGCCATAGCGGACCCGTAGCAGGCGTTGACGACCCCGACCGTCCAGAACTGCGACGTCGACAGGATCTGCCCTACCGACCGGAAGAACTGTGGCCGGGGCTCCGCGTCGAGCGCCGGGTCCTCCCGCACGCCGAAGGCGGTCCAGAGGATGACGGCGGCGGCCACCACCCCGAAGATCACCGCGAGGCGCCCGTAGCCCACCGTGGAACCCTCGGTACCGAGCACGTTGCGCGCCAGGACAGGCGTCAGCGCGAGCGCGATGACCAGGGCCACGAGCTGGGCGCCCTGCCGCACCGCGTTCGCCGTCGCGCGGCGTCGCTCCTGGGTGAACAGCTCGGGCAGCAGCGCGCCGTAGCTGGCGTTGATCAGGGAGTCGGCCATCTCGGTGGTGATCGCGAAGACGGCGAACCACACCGCGAGCCCGACGGCGGAGTCCGCGACGGGCCCCGGCACGGAGAACAGGGCGATCGTCGTGGCGGCCAGCACCAGAGCGCCGGTCACCAGGTACGGCCGGCGGCGCCCCCACCGCGACCGTGTCCGGTCCGACAGGTGCCCGAACAGCGGGTTGTCCAGGGCGTCGAGCACCCCGTACACCGCGTACACGGTCGCGTAGACGACGGCGTCCAGACCGAGCAGCTCGACGTACACGTAGAGCATCGAGCCCTTGACGAGGTTGATCGGCAGCGACGTGCCGAACATGCCGACGCCGTAGCGCACCGGCGAGGTCCCGCGTTCGGCGTCCACGTCGGCGAGCCTACTCACCACCTGCCGACGAGGTCGATGCCCTGCCGCTCGATCTCCCGGATGAAGTCCGGGTCGCCCAGCAGGCGCAGCTCCCACGTCCGCTTCTGCCACCAGCCGGCCGACGTCGCGCGCAGGCGCGCCGTGTCCGGGGACGGGTGCAGGAAGATCTCGCTCGTCCCCTCCGGCAGCCGCTCCAGCAGCCGCAGGTAGTGGTCACGCAGCGTCGGGTAGTCGCGTGCCTCGAGGTCGCCGCCGCGGTGCGTGCCGATCACCCGGGGCAGTGGCACGCCGGCGGCGTCCGCCGCTGCTACTGCCATCGCGTGCCGTGCCCGGACGCCGGGCTCGGTGAGCACCGGGTCGTCGTCGCCGTACAGCTCCAGGCCGCGGGGCAGGCGGAGCGCGAGCCCGAGCCGCGCGCACAGGCCGATCGCCTCGCCGAGGTAGGAGCGGCCTCGCAGCCCGTACAGCGTGCCCTGGTGGGAGTCCAGGCGGTCCGGCGCAGGCAAGCCGACGGCGGCCGTGGCCTGGCTCAGCGCCGTGACCTGGGCGATGATCCGGTCGACGACGTCGTCGAAGCCGCCATCCGGTTCGGGCACCGGCAGGACGACGTGCACTCCCGGTGCCACGTCGGGCGCGGCTTTGGCGATGAGCTCGACGGCGCGAGCCGCACCACCGGCCGCCGGTGCGCCGGGCTCTCCCGGGCTGGGCCCGACGTCGTCGACGCGCCTGCCGTGGTGGCCGCGCCCGGCCTGGTCTGCCGGATCCGCGGCCGTGATCACGCCTACGGCCGTCAGCGGTGAGCCGGCCAGGAGTGCGGCGATCTCACGGTCCGCGTCGGGGTCGAGCCCGGCGTCGTCTGCGGTGAGGACGAGGCTGCGCGTCATCTGCCCAGTCTGGCCCCAACAGCGGGCCCGACCCACGACCCACGCTGAGGACTGACGACCAGCCCGGTTCAGCTCGCCGGTTCAGTTCAGTCGATTCGGCCTAGCCGACTGTGTGGGCCGATTCTGTGTGGGCCGAGTCATGCCAGGCCGAGTAGTGCCACGCCGCGTCGGTGCCACCGGTGTTGGTGGCCGTCGCGTGTGTGCCGGTCGATCGTGTGCCGGTCGCGTCGGTCTGGCCGATCGCGCTCGTGCTGAGCGCTCCCCCGACCTCGCCGAGCTCTACCTCGAGCTCCCAGGGGGTGGTCAGGTGCGGGATGGCCGGGGAGACGCAGGCCGCCACTGCCGTGTGCAGCGTCAGGGTGGCACCCAGGCCGTCCGCTCGCCAGACGCCCGGGCCGACGACCGTGAACTCACCCGCGGCGGTGCGGTGCAGGACCACTACGTACTGCTGACCGTCCTGCAGGACCTCGGGCAGGCCGTCACCCGGCGGTGCCGCCGCTGAACCCACCTGGGTGACTGCGAGGCCGGCGTCCTTCGAGAGTGCGCCCAGCAGCACCTTGCGCACCTGGAGCTCGGTGCGGGTGTACGGCACCCGGTCGACGACGTCGACGTCCGACGCGCCCGCCTGCACCAGGGCGACGACGTCGGCGTCGGCGACCAGCTGTTCGACCGTCTCGTACTTCTCCGGGGCGGTGAAATTAGCCGTGCTGGCGCCGCTGGCGCAGCCGCTGAGGAGCCCGGCTACGACAAGTGTGCCGAGCGCTGTCCCCACGTGCCGTTGCATTAACCGGTCTCGCCTCTGTCGTTCTGGTCTCGTGCAACGAATGCTCCTCCGTTGCGCGACGGCAGGACAAGGGCAGAACGGGGCTAACCCGACCAGATGGGGCGACTACTTTGCCACGATGCGAAAACCTGGGGGCTACTCCTCAGGCGGCGTGTGCTTTACCGATCGCGCGCACCAGACCCGTGGTGGAGATGGAGCCCTTGCGGTAGCGCTCCACCGCGGCAACAAGCGCTTCGCTGACGTCGCGCGGCACGCGTGAGGACCGCGTCACGGGGTGCCAGATCTCCCGCTCGAAGACGGCGGTCCGCCGGGCGGGGCCGCGGAACAGCCTGCCGGCGAGGGGCGGCGGTGGCGGGACTGGGCCCGGCCCCGCGCCGGGTACGGGATGTGGCGCAGGGCCGGGCCCAGCGGCGGGTGCGTCGAGGACCCCGGAAACGATCGTCACCTGCGGGCCTGGTGCCTGCGGGACCGGGGGTTGCGGGACGGGCGGGAGCGGTACCGGAGCCTGGGTGGCGGGCGCCTGCGGCACGGGGAGCTCGACGCCCGGAACGTGTACGGCCGGAGCCGGTGTGGTCGGAACATCTGCGAGCCGCGATGCGCGGTAGCGGGCGCCGGGGTTCCAGCGCAGGGTCGGCACGCTCGGCTTGGCCGATCGCACGCCGGTGCTCGCCCGGCGGGGCGCGGGCGCCTCCGGCGCCTCAGCCTCCTCGGCGTGTGCCTTCCGCAGCGCGGCGACGATTCGAGCGACCCGCTCGGGGTCGGCGCTCAGGTAGTGCGCGTTCGCGCCCTCCGGGCTGTCAGCGTTCGGACCGTCTGGGGCCTGCTGTTCTGTGCCGTCCGCCATGACCGCGCTCCCTCGCCCTCGTCCCGGCCGCGACCGGCGACCGTTGTCCCATATGTTCCCCGCGATGACCTGGCCGTGCAAGCCCCAGGCATGGTGCACCTACCGGGATCACCTGGAAAGCATCGTGAACTTCCCAGGTGCGCAGGTCAGGAGGTGCGCGGCCTCACTCTCCGCCCAGCATGTCCAGGAAGCTCGGGGTGCCGGCGAACGGGTCGGCGGGCTTGGCGTGCGGGGCGCGTCCGGAGACGACGTCGGCGAGGGATCGGCCGGCCCGCTCGATGCGCTGGGGCAGGGACGGCAGAGCGAGCTGGGCGGAGCTGCCCCCGTCGTTGTGCCCGTCGTCGTCTCCGGCCTGTGCCCAGTCGTCGGTTGCCGCGAAGACCGACGTCGTGACGACGTCGGCGCGCAGGTAGGTGAACAGGGGCCGCATCGAGTACTCGAGTGCGAGCGAGTGGCGCGGCGTACCGCCGGTCGCGCCGAGCAGCACGGGAGTGCCGGTCAGGGCTTCCTTGTCGAGGATGTCGACGAACGACTTGAACAGCCCCGAGTAGGTGGTGGTGAACAGCGGGGTGACGGCGATGACGCCGTCGGCCCGCGTGATCGTCTCGATGGCGCGCGCGAGGTCGCCCGTGGGGAACCCGGTGAGCATGGCGTCGATGATCGCGTGACCGTGGTCGCGCAGCTCGATCATCTCGATCGTCACGTCGTGGCCGAGAGCCTTGAGCTCGCGTGCCGTCGCGTCGGCGAGGCGGTCGGCCAGCAGCCGGGTCGACGACGGCTGGCCCAGGCCCGCGTGCACGACGGCGATGGTGCGGGCGGTGTTCCCGACGGATTCGGTCACGACAGGACCTCTTCTACCTCTTCGGCCCGCTTGCCGGTGTACTCGTCGCCGCCGTCGCCCACATGCGTGGCTCCGGCCTCGCCCTTGGCCCGCGCGGCGGCTACCCGCTCGGCGTGCGTGGGCGGGTTGGCAGGCACGTCGTCGGGCCGCTTGGCGTCGGCGATCTTGCGCAGCTCCGGCACGACGTCGGAGGCCAGCAGGTCGATCTGCTCCAGCACCGTCTTCAGCGGCAGGCCCGCGTGGTCGGTGAGGAACAGCTGGCGCTGGTAGTAGCCGACGTCGTCGATGAAGGACCCGTACCGGTCGATGACCTGCTGCGGGGAGCCCACGGTCAGCGGTGTGTCGCGCGTGAAGTCCTCCATGGTGGGGCCGTGGCCGTAGACGGGCGCGTTGTCGAAGTACGGGCGGAACTCGTTCCAGGCGTCCTGGCTGTTCTTGCGGACGAAGGCCTGGCCACCGAGACCGACGATCGCCTGGTCGGCCCGGCCGTGGCCGTAGTGCTCGAACCGCCCGCGGTAGAACTGCACCATCTGCTTGGTGTGGCTGATCGGCCAGAAGATGTTGTTGTGCAGGAACCCGTCGCCGTAGTAAGCGGCCTGCTCGGCGATCTCGGGGCTGCGGATCGAGCCGTGCCACACGAACGGCGGCACGCCGTCCAGCGGGCGCGGGGTGGAGGTGAAGCCCTGCAGCGGGGTGCGGAACTTGCCCTCCCAGTCCACGACGTCCTCGGTCCAGAGCCGGCGCACGAGCGCGTAGTTCTCGATGGCGAGCGGGATGCCCTGGCGGATGTCCTGCCCGAACCAGGGGTAGACGGGACCGGTGTTGCCGCGGCCCATCATGAGGTCCATCCGGCCGTCCGAGATGACCTGGAGCATCGCGTACTCCTCGGCGATACGGACCGGGTCGTTGGTCGTGATCAGTGTCGTGGCCGTCGACAGGGTGATGTTCTTGGTGACGCCGGCCAGGTAGCCGAGCATCGTCGTCGGGCTGGAAGCGACGAACGGCGGGTTGTGGTGCTCGCCGGTGGCGAACACGTCGAGGCCTGCCTCGTCCGCGTGCTTGGCGATGGTGAGCATCGAGCGGACGCGCTCGGTGTCGTCCGGGGTGTGCCCCGTCGTCGGGTCCGTCGTCACGTCGCTGACACTGAAGATCCCGAACTGCATGGTGTTCCGCTCCCTAGGTTGCTACCTGCTCAGCACTGCTGACTTCTACATGCAGATGCATGCATGTCGGCCTCAACCCGCTGCCGGTGTCGATTGTTCCCGCTGCCCGGTTCCCACCAGCCCACCAGCCGTTACGCACGTGAGATCGCGCACATCAGCGCCCAGTTTGCCCGGAGTGCGCTTGCGAGCGCACCTCCGGCGCGTAGCCTGATCAGACGGCTGGACAACCGACGGCCGGAAAATGCGCTGGAACGTCAGAACCTGAAACGTCAGAATCTGGAACGCCAGTACATGGGCTGGAACATCACAGAGGGTCCCTGCGTTGGCACTACGGACCTTTTTCCGCCACCAATCCCGACAACCCTCTGGAGGACATCGTGCCCGACCGGTCCCTGCGCGGTATGAGCATCGGTAGTAAGAGCATGGAGTCCGACGAGGGCGTGGACTTCGCCCCTCGGTTCCAGGCCTACTACGACTGCCCCAACGGCCACACCATCATCCTGCCCTTTGCCACCGATGCCGACGTGCCCCCGATCTGGGAATGCCGTTGCGGCGAGGAGGCGCTCCTGCGCGACGCCGAGAAGCCGGAGCCCAAGGCGACCAAGCCGCAGCGCACCCACTGGGACATGCTGCTGGAGCGCCGCACGGTGAAGGAGCTCGAAGACCTGCTCGACGAGCGCCTCGAGCTGCTGCGCGCCGGCAAGCTGCGCCGCTCCGCCTGACAGCTCAGCAGCAGCAAGCACCACAACGACCGTCGGTCCTGGCCACAAGGCCAGGACCGACGGTCGATTCACATCTGCTCATGGATCCCGGCCAGCCGCGCCCGCCGTCGGGCACCGACCCCGCCCACGACACCCGCCACCACCAGGACGACGGCGAGCCCACCGACCACCCAGCCCGGCCAGTACCCGGCCGCCACAGCCGGCGTGATCGAGGACCGCAACGGCAGCTGCGTCACGAACTGGTCGGCCTCGAACAGGCCCGTCTGCCGCACCACCGTGCCGTCCGGCGTGATCACCCCCGAAACACCCACCGTCGAGATCTGCACCGTCGCCCGCCCCGTCGTGATCGCCTGCATCCGCGACATCGCCAGCTGCTGCGTCGACTCCGCCGTGAACCCGAACGACGCATTGTTCGTCGGGATCACCAGCACCTGCGCCCCCTCAAGGACCGCGTCCCGGATGATCTCGTCGTACGCCACCTCGAAACAGATGATCGTGCCCAACCGGTAGTCCCCCTGACCCAGCCGACTCGGCACATCCACGTACGGCGGGTTCACCCCCGCGATCATGTCCGTCTGCACCCGGTCCACCTGGTCCGAGAACACCCGCAGGATCGACCGCATCGGCATGTACTCACCGAACGGCGCCGGATGCTGCTTCGCATACCGCCCGATCACACCACTGCCCGCCTGCCACAGCAGCGACACGTTGTACCGCCCACCACTGCCCGGGAACTCCTGCGCCCCCACCAGGATCGGCGCCCCCACCGCCGTCGACGCCGCATCCAGCCCCCGCGCAACATCAGGCGCCGTCTGCGGGTCCAGATCGCTGCCGTTCTCCGGCCACAGCACCACGTCGAGCTCACCCGCATAGTCCTCGGCCAGCACGTACGTACCCTCCAGGTGGTTGTTCAGCACCTCCGCCCGGTTCGCGAACGCACCCAGACCCGGCTCCCCCACATTGCCCTGCACCGCACCCGCCCACAGCGTGCCGTCCTGGGCCAAGTCACTCCCGGCGTCGTACACCTCGCCACCCTCCGGCGTCTCGACACTCCCGGCGCTCGCGGAGGTGGGCAGGGGCAGCACGAGCGGTACGACGGCGATCGCGACGCCCAGCGTGAGGGCGCCGGCGGCGCGGCCCACCGCGTGCGGGGCGCCGTCGCCCTGCTGAGTGCGGTGCCGTGCCGCCCGGACCAGGCCGGCCACGGTCAGGGCGAGCAGCACGCCCGCGAAGGCGACCAGCAGGCTCACCAGGACGGTGCCGCCGAGCCAGGCGGCGCGCCCGGTCGGGGCGTCGACCATGGTCCACGCGAGGCGGCCCCAGGGGAACCCGCCGAACGGGACCTCGGCGCGCCACTGCTCCACGGCTACGAACAGCACGGCGAACGCCGCGGCGAGCCGCCAGCCGCGGCGGCGCAGGAACCGGGTGCGCCGCACCCAGGTCCACAGGGCACCGAACCCGGCCAGGAACAGCGCCTCCACGACCGACATCGCGATCCACGGCGCGGTGGCGGTCGACTCGTGTGCCCACCACAGGTGGGGCAGGAAGAACGCGAGGCCGAACAGGAGGCCGATCAGGAAGTTCCACCAGGCGTTGTCCCGGCCGAGCGACCAGTACAGGGCGGCGACGGCGACGAACGCGGCGGGCCACACTGCGGCGTCCGGGAACGCGGCCCAGAGGACGAGGCCACCGGCTACCGCGAGGAACAGGGTCAGCAGCCGGGACGGCTCAGGCAGGCGCACGTTCGCAGCCTACCGGCGCCTGGTCGGCCCCCTGCGCCAGCGGGGTTAGAACGTGTCGTGGAGGATGACGCCGTCGCGCATCGTGTGGAGGCATTCCGGCTCGACGGCGTCGGGTGAGAGGTCGGGCAGCAGGGGCGTTCCCGCGCGGGCTTCCTCGCTCCAGGAGCTGAGCCTGCCGGGTGCGGCCTGCACGCCGAGGTGCTCGGCCCGCCAGACGGCGAGGTGTGCGGGCGCGCCGACGCTGAGCTGTCCGGCGCCGGTGTGGTCGAGCCCGGCCAGGCGCCAGCCGCCGCGGGTGTGCGCGCGGAAGGCCGCGCCGGCGGAGATGCGCTGGTCGGGGTCTTCGTGGCTGGTGGCGGCGCGCACGCCCTGCCAGGGGTCGACGGCGGTGACGGGCGTGTCGGAGCCGAACGCGAGCGGCACACCGGCCTGCGCGAGGTCGGCGAAGGGCATGAGGGAGCCGGCGCGGCTCGGGCCGAGCCGGGTGGCGTACACACCCTTGCTCCCGCCGAAGGCCGACTCGAACGCGGGCTGCATCGACAGGCCGACGCCGTGCAGCAGGAGCGCGGCCAGGGTGTTCGCGTCCACGAAGAGCCCGTGCTCGACGCGGTGGTGCGCGGCACGCAGGGCGCTCTGCCCGCTCATCTGCGCCGCGAGGTGGAGGCCGAGCACCAGGGTGTCCATGGCCCGGTCGCCGATGACGTGGAACGCGGACCGGGTCCCGGCCTCCTGCACTGCCGTGAGGTGGTTGGCGATCTGCTCGGCCGAGAGGTAGAGGTTGCCGGTCCACGGGGTGCCGTCGGCGTTGGTCAGGGCGCCGGTGAAGTGCCCGGAGGACGGGTCGAGCGGCAGGTCGGAGTAAGGGCTGCGCAGTGCGGCGGTGCGGGAGCCGATCGAGCCGTCGACGTTGAGGTCGCCGCCGATCCCGGTGAGGAATGGCAGCTCGGCGAGCAGGGCGCGCGCCTCGTCGGGGGTCTGGCACAGTTCCCCGCGGTAGGCGACGAGGTGCGGCAGGGCGGGTGCGCCCGGGTCGGACCCGGCCTCGGGCGTCAGGGGGCCTGCGGTCATCGCGTACAGCTCGGCGAGGCCGGCGCGGGTGTCGAGGTGCTGACCGTTCATCTCGTGCACGGACACGATGCCGCGGGCGGCCCAGGCGGCCAGCGTCTCGCGGTAGATCCGGGTGCGGCGTTCGGGTGAGAGTGCGTGGGCGACGTCGCGCACGATGTGGTGCAGGCCGGCCGTGACCAGGCCCGTGTCGGCCGGTGCGTCGGACCAGCCGGACCCGGACAGGCGGGTGCCGGTCCAGGCGGGGTCGCGCTCGATGCCGGCGCGGACGGCCAGCGCGGTGGAGATCACCGCGGAGTGCACGTCGATCCGGGCCGCGTAGACGGGGCGGCCGCCGCAGGCGTCGTCGAGCTCCTGGCGGGTGAAGGCGCGCTGCTCGGGCCAGGCCTGCTCGTCCCAGCCGAAGGCGAGCAGCACCTGGTCGCCTTGCGCGTCGGCGGCGGCCAGGCGGCGGGCGCCGGTGTGCAGGGCGGCCAGTGCGTCGGCGAGGGAGTGCACACCGCCGGCGGGTGTGAGGTCCACGGAGTCGTTCGACAGGCCGGACTCCAGCACGTGGGCGTGCGCGTCGACGAACCCGGGGGTGACCAGCGCACCGTCCAGGTCGATCACGCGGTCGGCGCGTGCGGCGAGCCCCGCGGCGGTGTCGTCGGCACCGAGCCAGGCCACCACGCCGTCGTCGACGAGGATCGCCTCGGCGAAGGGGTCGGCGGCGGAGTGGATGACCCCGTTGCGGTACAGGATGGATCGGACAGGCTGGCTCACGGGGGAACTGTATGTGATCCGAGCGTCAGAGGCTGGAGTACGCCACGACTCCGCGCAGGACCGCGTCCTGCGCCTTGCGGGCGGTCGAGCGCAGCTTCTCGGACGGCGCGGCGCCGCCGAGCTGGTCCAGGACGTCGATGACCTGCTTGCACCACCGCACGAAGTCACCCGCGGCCAGGTCAGAGCCGCGCAGCACGCTGTCCAGGCCCTTGCCGGACGCCCACCGGTACATCGCGCCGACCAGGCCCAGGTCGAGCGCCCCGGTGGCCTCGATGCCGTGCGCTTCCTCGAGGTCGTCGACCTCGGACCACACGCGCTGCGTGGCGTCCAGGACGACTCCGAGGCGCCCGGTCGGGCCGCCGGGGATGTACGGGTCGGGGGCGTCGTCGCGCCGCCCCTGGTAGACGACGGTGGAGACGACGGCGGCCAGCCCCGCCGGGTCGAGCCCGTCCCACACGCCGCGGCGCAGGCACTCGGCCAGCAGGAGGTCGTTCTCGGCGTAGAGGCGGCGCAGCCAGCGGCCGTCGTCGGTGACGCGGATGCGTTGGTCAGCGGTGCGTTGGTCTGAGGTGCGCTGGAGGTAGCCGAGGGTCAGCAGCACGTCGAGGGTGCGGTCGAAGGTGCGGGCGATGGAGCCGGTGCGTCCTTCGACGCGGCGGACGAGCTGGTCGTGCTCGCGCTTGAGCTTGTTCCAGCGCTCCGCCCAGCGGGCGTGGTCGTCGCGTTCGGCGCAGGCGTGGCAGGGATGTGCCTTGAGGGCCTTGCGCAGGCGGGCGAGCTCGGCGTCGGTGGCGGCGTCCGTGCGGCGTCCAGTGGGGGCGGTGCCGCCGCGGGCGGCTCGGCTCGCGGCGCTGGTCACGGGGCTGCTCGTGGAGTGCGCCGAGGGGACGTCGTCGGCCAGGACGCCTAGGGCGTTGCGCATGCTGGAGACGAGGTCGCGGCGTGCGTCGGGCTTGCGGGGGTTGAACGCCTTGGGGATCTTGACGGTGGTGACGGTCTCCAGCCCGTCGGGCGCGTCGGCGAGGGTGAGCTTCTTGACCTGGCGTTCCTGGGTCAGGACCGTGGGGCGGGGTCCGTCGAAGCCGCCGGGCTCGCCGGGGTCGAGCACGAGGACGTACCCGCGCCGCCGCCCGGACGGCACCTCGACGACGTCGCCGCGGCGCAGCTGTTCCAGGGAGGCGACGACCTCGGCGCGGCGGGCGCCGGACACCGCGCGGGAGAGCTCTTTCTCGCGGTCCTTGATGGCGCGGCGCAGGTCCATGTACTCGCCGAAGTCGCCTTCGGTGCAGCTCATGGCCTTGGCGTACCCGTCGAGGGCCTCGGCGTGTGCCTGGGCCTGCTTGGCGAGGCCGACGACGCCGCGGTCGGCCTGGAACTGCGCGAACGACGTCTCCAGGACCTCGCGGGCGCGGTCGCGGCCGACCTGGGCGACGAGGTTGACGGCCATGTTGTAGGTGGGCCGGAAGCTGGACTTGAGCGGGTACAGGCGCTTGGACGCGAGGCCGGCCAGCGCCACCGGGTCCAGGGCGGGGTGGTCGACGACGACGGCGTGGCCCTCGACGTCGATGCCGCGGCGCCCGGCGCGGCCGGTGAGCTGGGTGTACTCCCCGGGCGTGACCGGGACGTGGCTGGAGCCGTCCCACTTGACGAGCTTGTCCAGGACCACGGACCGGGCGGGCATGTTGATGCCGAGCGCGAGGGTCTCGGTGGCGAACACGACCTTGACCAGGCCGCGCGAGAACAGCTCCTCGACGGTCTCCTTGAACACGGGCAGCATGCCGGCGTGGTGGGCGGCGATGCCTCGGGCCAGGGCCTGTGACCAGGCCCAGTAGCCGAGCACTTCGAGGT
The DNA here is from genome assembly GCF_041081105.1 of Promicromonospora sp. Populi. NCBI lineage: Bacteria > Bacillati > Actinomycetota > Actinomycetes > Micrococcales > Promicromonosporaceae > Promicromonospora > Promicromonospora sp. Populi. Next base: position 1,005,007 of record NZ_CP163528.1, read on the forward strand.
CCTCGGGCGGCAGCGCGGTGGTGCGTGCCTCGACGATGGCGCGGATCGTGGCTTCCTCCTGCGGGCTGGTCAGGCGCAGCCCGGCCTTGAGGCACTGGTCGACGGCGGCTTCGCAGCCCGCGCGGGAGAACACGAAGTAGATCGCGGGCAGCAGGGCGTCCGCGTTGAGGGCGTCGATGACGATGAATCGCGGCGGGGTGCGTCGGCTCGGCCCGATGCCACCGCCCCCGCCGGGGCCGTCGCTGGTGCGGCGGCCGTTTCCGCCGCGGTACCCGCGGTCGCCTCGTCCGCGTCCGCGGGCGCCGCCGCGGCCCCGGTGGCCGGGGCCGCCGTGGTCGCCGGGGCGGTTGCCGCCTCGTCCGGACCGGAACGCGGCGGACAGGTCGGGGTTGATGGGCGGGCTGGTGCCGGGGTCGGTCGGGTCGACGTGCCCGTCGTACAGGTCCAGGAGGCGGGGCTTGCCGCGCGGCTCCGGGGAGGACATGAGGACGTGCTGCCACAGGGGTACGGGCCGGCGTTCGGAGACGACGACGGCGGTGTCGCCGCGCACCATCTCGAGCCAGTCGCCGAACTCCTCGGCGTTGGACACCGTCGCGCTCAGGGAGACGAGCTGCACGTCGTCGGAGAGGTGGATGATGACCTCTTCCCAGACGGGGCCGCGGAAGCGGTCGGCGAGGTAGTGCACCTCGTCCATGACCACGTAGGCGAGCCCGTCCAGGGTGGACGACCCGGCGTAGAGCATGTTGCGCAGCACCTCGGTGGTCATGACCACCACTGGTGCGTCGCCGTTGATCGTGGAGTCGCCCGTGAGCAGGCCGACGTTCTCAGGCCCGTGCCGGCGTACGAGGTCGGCGTACTTCTGGTTGGACAGGGCCTTGATCGGCGTCGTGTAGAACGCCTTGCGGCCGGACGCGAGGGCCAGGTGGACGGCGAACTCGCCCACCACGGTCTTGCCTGCCCCGGTAGGGGCCGCCACGAGCACGGCGCGGCCCTGTTCGAGGGCCTCGCAGGCCTGCACCTGGAACTCGTCGAGCTGGAACCCGACGACGTCCCGGAAGCGGGCCAGCTCGGGGTGCTGGGCCGCTGAACGGCTCTGTGACCGGTATGCCGTGTACCGCTCGGCGGGGCTCAGGTCGCTCATGGGGCACAGCCTACGGTCAGTGTGTGACAGGCCCGCGCGACAACCGGAATGTGACAGCCGGCTATCGCGTGGGCCCTGTCAGACCTCCGCGTCCGCGAGGAGCCGGCGCTCGACGCTCCTGTCGTGCAGCACCGACACACCGACGGCGCCGAAGTAGAGCACGCAGATCGGCAGCGCGACGAGGATCATCGTCAGGGCGTCCGGCGTGGGCGTGATGATCGCGGCGAACGTGAACGCGACGAGGATGGCCCACCGCCACCCGCCCAGGAGTGCTTTGCCCGACATCAGGCCCGCGAAGTTGAGGCCCACCAGCACCACCGGGGACAGGAACGCGAGCCCGAACGCGATGAGCAGTCGCATCACCAGGGACAGGTACTCCTGGGCGTTGGTGAACGCTGTCGCGTTGTCCGGCAGGAACCCGGACAGGAGCTGGATCGCGTGCGGGAACACGAGCCACGCCATGTAGGCCCCGCCGAGGAACAGCGGGAACGCTGCGCCGACGAACCCGTACGCGTACTTCTTCTCGTGTCTGTTCAGGCCCGGCGTGATGAACGCCCACACCTGGTACAGCCACCAGGGGCAGGTGATGAACACCGCGAGGAACAGGGACGACTTGATCTTCAGGTCCAGTGCCGCCATCGGCCCGGCGAAGTTCAGGGTCATCTCGTTGCCCCGCAACTCCTCGGCGACCACCAGCGGTCGCTGGAGCAGGACCAGCAGCGGGTCGTAGAGCAGCCATCCGACGACGGCGCCGACCACGAGGCCGACCGCTATCAGGACGAATCTCTTGCGCAGCTCGAGGAGATGCTCGAGCAGAGGCATGCGGCCGTCGGACGGCCGACTGGTACGTGCCACCGGTTCAGGCCTTGGGGATGTCGCGGTCCCTGTTGGAGATCAAGCCCGGTACCGAGTCGGAGCTCGTCGTCGCGCCCGTCGCCGATCCAGTCGTGGAGCGGGTCGACGCGCCCGGTGCGTTGTCGGCAGCGTTGCCGTCAGCGTCGTCGGACTTGTCGTCACGCAGCTCCTTGACCTCCTTCTTGAAGATCTTCATCGACTGGCCCACGCTCTTGGCCAGCCCCGGCAGTCGGCTGGACCCGAAGAGCAGCAGGACGACGACGAGCAGGACGATCCAGTGCCACGGCTGCAGTGTGCCCATGGTGACTCCTTTTACGATGCGGTGCTGTTACGCGAGGTAGCGGATATGACCGATCCTACGCGGACGCGGGGGGCAAAAAGGTAGCCCCCTGATGGACGGGCTCTGTCAGTCGCTGGTCAGTCGCTTGTCAGTCGTTGAAGTGCTTCCACTTCTGCCACGTGGCCACGTTCCGCGCCCGGCGCGCGTCCCTGCGCCCCGCACGGGCCGCGCGCTGCGCGTTGACGCGCTCGTAGTGGATGGTCACGTCGTCGAACAGGCTCGGCCCGGCGTGCTGCGTCGCCGCCTCGCGCGCCTGGTCGGAGAGCTCCTGCAGCCGCTCGCTCGACTCGGCGAACCGGCGGGAGCTCTCGCCCAGCTCCTGCAGCAGCCCCTTCGCGGAGCGCCACAGAGAACGGGCCAGAAAGAACGCGCCGACGAGGCTGCCCACGATCAGCAGGGTCCACACCCAGAACCACATGGTCACCAAGCCTAGTCCGGATCGCCGGATGTGGCTGCGGCCGGGCTACCACCAGTGCTGACACCAGTGCTGACACCGTATGCCGCCAGCGCATCCTTGGCGGCGCCCGCCACGTCGTCGGCCAGGGCCCGGGGCAGGACCGACCGCACGTACGGTGCGAGCTGGATCAGCGTGCTGCGCAACCAGCCCGGGTTGGTGACCCGCAGCGTGACCTCGAAGTCGCCGTCGGGCAGGTTGCGCACCGACTCGACCGGCACCTCCTCGGCGAACCACCGCGCCCGCGGCGCGAACCGGATGGTCGCCAGCGGCGAGGAACCACCCGCGAACAGCGCCGCGAAGTCGATCTCCGCCGACGGCTCCCCCACCCCCGGGTGCGCCTGCACCGGGATGTCCGTCTCGGTCGCCTCCAGGATGCGGTCCACCCGAAACGTACGCGGCGCATCGGCCCGGTAGCACCACGCGGCGAGGTAGGCGAACTCGTCCTGCGTGTGCAGCCGCACCGGGTCCACCTCCCGCTCGCTGACGACGTCCGACGACGTCACGTACCGGATCCGCAACCGGTGCCGCGCCGTGAGCGCCGACGAGATCGCCGCTACGACCTGCCGGTCCCCACCTGGTGCGAGCCGCACGTCGACGGCGCTCGCGGCCTCGCCCGTGGCGTCGGTGAGCTTGCGCAGGGCGGACTCGACGACGGCGGAGCGGGCGCCGTCGGCCTGGACGGCGCTGGTGGCCTTCATGGCGCGCAGGGCCGCGACCAGGGCGATCGCCTCGCGGGTGCCGAGGCGTAGGGGCCGGGTCATGCCGCGGGCCTCGGTCAGGTGCACAACGCCGCGGTCGATGGATGCGGCGTCGAAGTCGATGAGGTCGTCGGGCCAGTATCCGGGGGTGCCGGAGACCCACAGGGCGTCGACGTCCTTCTGGATCTGCGCGGGGGTGGTGCCGAACCGCTTGGCGAGGTCCTCCACCGGGACGGGCCCGGCGCCGTCGAGGTAGGCGACGATGCCGAGCAGGCGCAGCAGCCGGTCGTCGGCCCGCTCAGCCACGGTGGATCTCCGAGCCGAGCGCCGCGGCGGCGGTGAGCCGGCGCACGGTCTCCTCGCGGACCGGTTCTGGTTCCAGGACGACGACGGCCGCCCCGTACCCGGCGGCCTCGGACGCCATGCCGGACCGGGACCGGTAGGGCACCTGCAGGATGTCCCAGCCCGCGGGGTCGGTTCCCGCCTCGGTGAGGTGCTCGATGTAGGTGCCGCGCTCGCCGTCGGGCACTGCCTTGGCGCGGGCGCGCAGCGCTCCGGCGCGTTCGGGGCGCACCGCGAGCACCGCTTGCTTGACCTCGCCGTGCGGTCCCTTGCCGAGCATGGCGTCGGTCTCGAAGTCGGGGATCTGATAAGCGTCGGTAGGGCCGGTGATCCGCACACGGGACTCGATGCGCGACATGCGGAACACGCGCGGTGCCTGCCGGTCGCGGTCGAAGCACATGAGGTACCAGCCGCCGTCACGGGCCGCGATGCGCCAGGGCTCGACGTGCCGGGTCAGGACCGCCCCGTTGTACGCGGCGCGGTAGCTGAACGTGACCACGCGGCGCGCTTCGATCGCCTCCATCAGGGGCCCGTAGGCGTCACCCACGGCGCGGACGGACGGCGCGAGGCCGGCCAGCGCGTCCGCCGAGGGGTCCCCCGCACCCGCGGCGCGCAGCTTCACCATGGCCCGGTTGATATCGGTCTGCAGCGTCTTGTCCTGCCAGAACTGGGCCGCCAGGGACAGCACACCGAGCTCCGCGGGAGTGAGGTCGATCGACGGCAGGGCGTAAGCGTCCTGGTCGATCCGGTACCCGAGCTCGTCGGTGTGCCCACCGGAGCCGACCGTCACCACAGGGATGCCGAGAGCGCGCAGCATGTCCTTGTCCCGCTCGAACATCCGCTCGAACGCCTCGGCGCTGGGCGCGTCGGCATACCCGGCCACGGCCGTACGCACCTGCTGCTTGGTCATGGCCGCGTTCGTGTTCACCAGCGCGATGACAAGGTTCAGCAGCCGCTCGGCCGGGTTCAGGCCGGGGAGCGGGCTGGTCGGCTGGACGGACAGCGGGGCGGGCAGGTCGATGGGCATCAGGGCAACGCTATCGTTGGGTAGCCTCCATCGTGTGATGACGTGGCGGATCGGGACCGTGATTTCCACAGGCAGGTCGTGGCGGGGTGCCCGCGAGCTCGAGGTGACGCTCAACCAGCCCCTGCCAGGGCGTACCGCCGACATCGGGGTCAGCGGTGGGATCGGTTCCGTGACCGTCCGTGCCCTGGCGTACACCGACCTCGTAGGCGAGCCCGCCCCGGGTGACGCCCTGCTGCTCAACGTCTCCGCGCTCGCCCGCGGGCTCGGCACCGGCGGGTACGCGCTCGTCGTCGGGCCCGCATCCGGAGCGACCGACCTGCCCCCGGACCCTGCCCAGGGTCCCGGCCACCTCGTCAAGGCCCGGTACACCCCCCTGCAGACGATGGTGCTGGGCGTCGACGAGCAGGAGTCCCCGCACCACGCGACCCTGGCCGACGCCGACAGCCTCGACGGTATGCCCGTCGTCGTCGCGGACCTGCACTCCGCGCTGCCCGCGGTCGTCGCGGGGCTGCGGCACGCCGCTGGTCGCGCCGCCACGGGCCCGGACAGCCTGAAGGTCGCCTACATCATGACCGACGGCGGTGCGCTGCCCGCCGCGTTCTCCCGCACCATCGCCGCCCTGCGCGACGCCGACTGGCTCACCACCTGCGTCACCGTCGGCCAGGCCTACGGCGGCGACCTGGAAGCCGTCACCGTGCACACCGGCCTCCTGGCCGCCCGGCACGTCACCGGATGCGACGTCGCGATCGTCGCCCAGGGACCCGGCAACCTCGGCACCGGCACCCGCTGGGGCTACTCCGGTGTCGCCGCCGGTGAGGCGATCAACGCCGCCGCCACCCTCGGCGGCCGCCCGGTCGCCTCCCTGCGCCTGTCCGGCGCGGACCCCCGCGACCGGCACCTCGGCGTCTCCCACCACTCACTGACCGCGTACGGCCGGGTCGCCCTCGCACCCGCCGACATCCCCGTCCCGGTCCCCACCGCCGACGTCGAGACCCTGCCCAACTGGGGCGCACCACTCACCCGACGCGTCCGCGAACAGGCCCTGACGCTCACCAACCCCGGCCGGCACACCCTCGTCGACATCCCCGCCGACGCCACCCTCGTCGAGACCCTGCGCACCTCCCCCGCCGGGCTACGCACCATGGGCCGCAACCTCGACGGCGACCCCGCATCCTTCGTCGCAGCCGCCGTCGCCGGAATCCACGCCCACCACCTCACCCAGAGCAGCTCCGACACCGCGCAGCCCGCATGAAGGCGACCACCCGCCTGACCCTCGTCTGCCTGCTCATCACGCTCGTCGTTCTCGGCGCCGCCACCGCCACCCCCTGGCGCCTCAACCCACCCGAGCTGACCACCCCCGAGCTCACCATGCCCACCCCCGAGACCCAGCCCAGCCCCTCCGGCAGCCCCAGCCAAGCCGCCACCCAAGAAAACCCACCCCCACCAGACCTCAGCTGGCTCGTCCCCATCATCACCGCGATCATCACAATCCTCGCCACCGCCCTGATCATCCTCGTCATCCGCGAGCTCCTCGCAGCACGCAGCCGCCGCATGGCAGCCCGCCACGACAACCTCACCGGCGGCACCGCAGCAGGCGCCGACGACGAAGCCGTCAACCTGCCCGAGCTCCAGGACGCCGTCACCCGCGCCCTCGCCCACCTCGACGGACACGCCCGCCCCCGCGACGCCGTCGTCGCCGCCTGGGTAGCCCTCGAAGAAGCCGCCGCCCGCGCCGGCACCCACCGCAACCCCGCCCAGACCCCCACCGAATTCGCCGGCACCGTCCTGGCCGCCACCCCCGCACCACCCACCGCCGTAACCCACCTACGCACCCTCTACCAGCGCGCCCGCTTCACCGACCGCCCCATCGACGCACCAGCCGTCAACCAGGCCCGCGAGGCGCTCGCGGACATCGCGCGCAGCCTGGACGTCAAGGCCCCAGTCAGGGCTCCAGTCAGGGCTCCAGTCAAGGCCGCAGTCGAGGGCAACCAAGTCGAGGGCACCCCATGAGGTCCTGGAACTGGCGGCGCGTCGTCATCGTCACCGTCCTGGTCGGTCTCACCGCCGGAGGGCTCGTGCTCTGGAACGTCATCGACCCGGGGCACGCCACAGCCGCTGTCGCCCTGGCCTGCGCGCTGGCCGTCGTCTGGTCCGCGACCGACGACGAGACCGCCGACCCCGAGTGGACCCACCTCGACGTCACAGCCCGTGCGGGCGGGCGACACGACGTGTCCGACCTCGGCTGGTCCGTGTTCGGCCGCGACGGCCGGGTCACCGACCGGGTGGTGCTCCGGATCCGGGCGCTCGCCGCCACCCGGCTGCGCGCGCACGGGGTGGACCCCGCCGACCCGGCCGCCCGCCCCGAGATCGAACGCCTGCTCGGCGTCCGTGTGCTGCGCCAGCTCTCGTCCACGCTGCCGCCCACGGCACGCACCGTGCAGACCTGGCTCGACGCGATCGAACGCCTCGACACGGCGCCCACCACAGCACACACCGCAGCACACACCGCCGCGCCCCCGACCGCGCCCCCCACCGAGGAGAACCGTGCCTGACCTCAGCAGCGCCCGCCCGAGCACCACTCCCCGGACGCCGGCACCCCAGTCCGCCGGCACCCCAGCCGCGCCCCAGCCGCACCCCCTCGCCGTCCGCGACGTCGCAGCGCTCGGCGAGCAGGTCCTCACCGAGGTCGGCACCGCCGTCGTCGGCATGCACGACGCCCTCCGGACCGCCCTGGCGACCATCCTCGCGGGCGGGCACGTGCTCTTCGAGGACGTCCCCGGCCTCGGCAAGACCCTCGCCGCCCGCTCCCTGGCCACCGCCCTCGGCCTCGACTTCGCCCGCCTGCAGTGCACCCCCGACCTGCTCCCCGCCGACATCACCGGATCCTCCGTGTTCGACCCCGCGACCCGCACCTTCGAGTTCCGGCCCGGACCCGTCTTCACCGGCCTCTTCCTCGCCGACGAGATCAACCGCACCGCCCCCAAGACCCAGTCCGCACTCCTGGAAGCCATGGCCGAACGACAGGTCTCCATCGAGGGCACCAGCCGCCCCCTGCCCAACCCCTTCCACGTCCTGGCCACGTCCAACCCCGTCGAGTACGAAGGCACCTACCCCCTGCCCGAGGCCCAGCTCGACCGCTTCATGGTCCGCCTCGCCGTCGGCTACCCCGACCAGGCCCAAGAAGCCGAAGTGCTGAGCCGCCGGCTCGCCCGCAGGCACGAGGCCGCGACCGTCCGCCAGGTCGTCGACCCCGCCACCGTCCGCGCCATGCAAGCCGGCACCGAAGCCGTCGCTGTCGACCCCGACGTCGTCCGCTACTGCGTCGACCTCACCGCCGCCACCCGCGGCCACCGCGCCCTCGAGGTCGGCGCCTCCCCCCGCGGCTCCCAGAACCTCGTGCTCTTGGCCCGCGCCATCGCCGTCCTCGACGGACGCGACTACGTACTGCCCGAGGACGTCAAGCGCATCGCCGTACCCGTCCTCGCCCACCGCATCACCCTGACCCCCACCGCCTGGGCCTCCGCCACCCGCCCCGAGACCATCGTCGCCGACCTCCTGCACACCGTGCCCACCCCCACCACGGTCCGCACCCGATGACCATCGGCGGCATCATCGTCGCCCGCGGACGAACCTCCCAGGGCAAACCAGCCGACAACCACCGCGGCTGGCGCCTCACCTCCGCACACACCAGCGCCGTCGTCGTCGGCATCCTCCTGCTCACCCTCAGCGTCCTAGCCGGACGCGCCGACATCGCCCTCATCGGCATCCCCGGCCTCCTCGCCGCAACCTGGGCCCACACCACCCGACCCACCGCACCCCCACGCGGAAACCTCCACGAACCAGACGGCCCCACCACCGCCGGCGAGCTCACCGCCGCCCTCCACCTCACCGCGCCCCACACCACCGCCGACGTCTTCCACCTCCGCATCAACGCCACCGGCCACCGCAGCACCCACCTCGCGCTCGCGGCGCGCCCGGGCGCCGACGCTGACACCGACGAGCGCCGGATCGCACTGCGCCTGTCGTCGGTGCGCACCGGGCCCCAGGAGACGTTCGCCATCGACCTGCGTGGCACCCGGCACGCCGTCTGGGAGCGCGAAGCCGACGAGATCCGCGGCGCCCGCCGCCTCGTCCTGCCAGGAGCCGCCCCGCTCGGCCGCCTGCCCCTGCCGCGGCGTCTGCGCGGCCTGAACGGCCCGCACTCCTCGCGCCGCCTGGGCGACGGCGCCGAGCTGCGCGACATCCACCAGTTCGCGCCGGGCGACCGGCTGCGCCGGATCGACTGGCGCACGACGGCGCGCCGCTCCCCCGAGCTCGACACCCTCTACGTGCGCCGCACCTACGCCACCGCCGAGGCGACGGCCGTGCTCGTCGTCGACTCCCGGGACGAGGTCGGACCCGACATCCGGACCTGGCGCGGCTACGGCACCATCCGCGTCGACGAGCCGACGTCGCTCGACCTGGCCCGGCACGCCGCCGCCTCGGTGGCCCAGGCGCTCGTCGACGCCGGCGACCGGGTCGGCCTGGAGGACCTCGCCCGCCGACGTCGCCCCCTGCCGCCCGCGGCCGGACGACGGCACCTGCGCCGCGTTGTGCACGGCCTCGCCCTGGCCCACCCCAAGGAGCGCGCCTCCGTGCACCGGGTGCGCCCGCCCCAGGTCCCGGCCGACGCCGTCGTCTACCTGTTCACCACGGTGCTCGACGACGAGCCGCTGCACCTCGTCCGCACCTGGCGCACCAAGGGCCACCCCGTAGTGGTGATCGACACCCTGCCCGACCTGCACCCCGTCATCGAGAACCACCTGTGGATCGCGTGGCGCATCGCCCGGCTCGAACGCGAGGTCCGGCTCGCCGCGCTCGCCGACGAGGGGGTGCCCGTGGTGCGGTGGGCCGGCTCCGAACGAGACCGGGCCGCCGTCCGGTTCGAGGCCCTGGCCCGTGCGGCCCAGCGGCACGTCCGATGATCCCCTACACCGTGGCCGAGTGGATCCGCCGGTTCCAGCTCCGCCTGTCCGATCCCGCCGCCCGGCCCCTGCCCGAGGTGACCGTCGAGGCCGGCCCCACCCTGCGGGGCTGGGTGCTGCGCGCCGCCCTCCTCGTCCTCGCGCCGCTGCTGGTCCTCACCGCGGCCGCCCGCACGCCAGGGCTCCCGGCCGGCGTCGTCTGGATCGTCATCATCCTGAGCACCGGGCTGCTCGTGGCCCGCCCCACCCCCGCGACGGCGGGCGGCGTCACCGTGGTCTCCGCCGTGCTCCTGTGGGGCTTCACCAGCGAACCGTTCGACCAGTGGTCCCTCGTCGTCGCCCTCCTGGCCTACCTCGTCGCCCGTGTCACGTGGTGGGCGGCGCACGTCCCGGTCGGCGGGCGCGTCGAGATCGCCGCGCTCCTGGTCGGCTGGCACCGCGACGCCGTCGTCCTGGGCGGCACCGGGCTCCTCGGCGCGCTCGCGCTGCTCGTCTCCGGGGTGACCGTCCCGGGCGCAGTCCTGCTCGCCGCGCTCGCCGTTCTGGGGATCGCGCTCGTCGCGCTGGCGACTGGTGGCCACCCGCGTGACGATGGAGGGACCTGACTCACCCCGATTCACGCGGCCGATACGACGGCCGGAAGAGGAGGACCCTGTCATGTCCCCGAAGCTGCCCCGCTACACCGTCCCGTCCCTCACGCCCGAGCAGGGGGCGCAGGTCGCCGAGATCCTGCAGCAACGACTGCACGCGCTGAACGACCTGCATCTCACGCTCAAGCACGTGCACTGGAACGTGGTGGGACCGCACTTCATCGGCGTCCACGAGATGATCGACCCGCAGGTCGAGGCCGTGCGCGCCATGGTCGACGAGATCGCCGAGCGCATCGCGACGCTGGGCAGTGTCCCCATCGGCACGCCCGGCGCCCTGGTCGCTGCCCGCACCTGGGAGGACTACAAGCTGGGTCGCGCCACGACGACCGAGCACCTGGCTGCGCTCGACGGTGTCTGCGACTCGGTGATCACCTTCCACCGCAAGGCCGCCACCGACACCGCCGAGCTCGACGACGTCACGGACGACCTGCTCATCGGGCACCTGCACGACCTTGAGCAGTTCCAGTGGTTCGTGCGTGCCCACCTGGAGTCGACGTCGGGGGCCATCCCCGAGTCCTAAGGCCCGACACGTTACTGTGCCGTGGTGACCGAGCCCTTCATCCGCCCGTATCGCCCCGCCGACCGGGACGACGTCGCCGACATCTGCGTCCGCACCGCCGCCGCCGGGGGCGATGCGCGCGGGTTCTACTCGTCGGACCTGCTGATGCCCGACGTCTACGCGCTGCCCTACGTGGACCACTCCCCGGACCTGGCCTGGGTTGTCGAGTACGAGGGCCGTGCCACCGGGTACATCCTCGGCGTCGCCGACACCCGGTCCTTCGCCGACTGGTGGGCACGCGAGTGGACGCCGGGCTTTGTCGCCCGCCATCCAGCGCCCGGCCCGGTCACCAGTCATCGCCCGGGCTACACCGAGGCCCAGCTGCTGCACGACGGCGCAGACCCCGAGCGTCTGTACCGCGGCCTGCGCAACGGGGAGCTCACCACCCACCCCGCCCACCTGCACATCGACCTGCTGCCGGTGCTCCAGCGCCGCGGCCTGGGCTCCCGCCTCATCGACACGCTGCGCACTGCCCTCGCGGAGCGCGACGTGCCGGGAGTCCACCTCGGGTACGCGGCCGAGAACACCGCCGCCCGAAAGTTCTACGACCGGTACGGGTTCACGGAGCTGCCGTCGTCGACCCTCCAGGCCCCGCTGCTGGGCATCGCTACCGCCTGACCGCTCACCGCTCCACCTGGGCTGCCTCCACCCACGCCCGGCGGACCTGCTCGAAGCGGGTGGGCAGCGGCGGGCGCAGCGCGCCGTAGCGGGCGTTCGTCCGGTGCACGAACCTCCGCCACGAGAGCACGAGCCCTTGGCGGCTGATCGGCAGGCCGGACGCGACCGTGGTTCCGTTGTCGTGCGTGTGGTGCACCGTGAGCAGCAGCGCCCGCGGCACCGAGCCCTCCAGCTCGGCCGCGAGCTCCTCACGCACCACCATCCAGTGCTTCAGCAGCACGACCAGGTCGGCCGGCAGCAGGTGCCGCCGCGGTGTGCGGTGCTTACCGTGCCGCACCAGCACGCTCCCCTCAGACGCCTTGGCCCGCGCCGGCCCGAGGTCGATGTCCTCGACACGCACGCGCAGCAGGTCGCCGTACCGGGCGCCGGTCGCCCGCACCATCCCCGTGATCACCGCCAGCCGTGCCGCCTCCGGCTTGGCGCCCGGCCGCATGGCCTCGGTCGACAGCTCGCGCCACACCCACTCGGCCTCCTCGAGGGTCACCGGCGGCCGCGGGTAGCGGGCGAGCTCCCCACTCTGTGCTGGTGGTGACGTGGTATCGGTACTGGTCATGGGTCCTAATGTACGCTTGGCACACTATTAATCAAGGGGAAGACGCCGAACGAGAGGCCGAACGAGAGAGGGAGGCGCCTGGCGTCGGCACCTCCGGACAACCCGTAGCCTCGTCCCGTGGACCACCCCAGCAGCAGCCGAGCCAGCGGGAGCCTTCCTGGCACCCTGGCCCGGCCGGTCGACCATGAGGTGGTCATCAAGAAGTCCCGGTTCCTGGCCCACCTCTCCCCCGCCGGCAGCGTCGCGGAGGCTGACGCCGTCATCGCCCGCCTCCGCAAGGAGCTGTGGGACGCGCGCCACCACTGCGTCGCGATGGTGCTGGGCGTGCACGCCCAGCAGGCGCGCTCCTCCGACGACGGCGAGCCCAGCGGCACCGCCGGTGTCCCGATGCTGGAGGTGCTCAGGCACCGGCAGGTCACGGATCTGGTCGCCGTGGTCACCCGGTACTTCGGGGGCGTAAAGCTCGGGCCGGCGGGCTCGTCCGGGCCTACTCGGGCGCCGTCACCGCTGCCCTCGACGTCGCTGCCGCATCCGGGGCGCTGCTGCGCCGCGAGCTGCTCTACGAGGTCGAGGTGCCAGTCCCCCACGCCGACGCCGGCCGCATCGACAACGTGCTGCGCGACTGGGCATCGTCACACGGGTCCGTCATGGAGCCGCCCGCCTACGCCGACGTCGCGCACCTGCGGCTGCTGGTCCCGCAGGACCAGCTCGAAGCCCTGTCCGCCGACGTCGCTGCCGCCTCCTCGGGTACCCTCTCCCCCGCCGTCGGCAACGCCCGCGTGGTCGACGTGCCCGTACCGGGGCAACCGGCGCGTCGGCCTTGACTGGCCCAGCGCACGGGTGAAGTCTCTGGGGCACCCCGCTCTGAGGTACCCCGCAGAGGAGAGTCCATGCAACGTCGCATCCGCTCGTCCGCCGTCGTCCTCGCACTGGCCACCACCACCGCCCTCCTCGCCGCCTGCGGCGGCAGCTCCGAGCCGGAGGAGGCCTCGACCGTCACCTTCTGGACGCCGCAGGCCACGCCCGAGCGGGTAGCCGCGCAGGAAGCGGTCGCCGCCCGGTTCACCGAGGAGACCGGCATCGAGGTCGAGGTGGTCCCGCTCGCGGCCGCCGACCAGGACCAGGCGCTGGTCACCGGCGCGGCATCGGGCGAGGTGCCCGACGTGATCCTGGCCGGAGCCTCGCAGGTCACGTCGTGGCAGGCGCAGGGCCTGCTGGACACCGACGTCGTCCAGGAAGTCATTGACACGCTGGACCCGGCCACGTTCAACCAGAACGCGCTCGGCGCGGTCACGGTGCAGGACGGCGGGGCCAGCACGGTCGCAGCGGTCCCGAGCGACGGCTGGGTACACCTCATCGCCTACCGCACCGACCTGCTCGAGGACGCGGGGATCGAGGTGCCCACCACGGTCGCCGAGCTTGCCGAGGCCGCCACGACCATCGAGCAGGAGCTGGACGTCACGGGCCTCGCCCTGGGCACCCAGTCCGGGACCGCCTCGGCCACGGAGGGCATCGAGTCGATCTTCCAGTCGGCGGGCTGCCAGCTCGTGACCGACGGCGCGGTCACCATCGACGCGCCCGAGTGCGCCGAGGCCGCAGGGTACTTCCGGGAGCTGCGCGACTCGTCGGTCGCCGGCGACTACGACGTCGAGTCCGCGCGCGCCGCCTACCTGGCGGGTGACGCCGCGATGCTGCTCTTCTCGACCCACATCCTGGACGAGCTGGCGAACCTGGACGAGGCGGTGCCGCCGTCGTGCCAGGAGTGCGCCGACGACCCGGCGTTCCTTGCGGAGAGCTCGGGCTTCATCACTGTGCTGGACCCTGGGCCGGGCTCGGGCTCCGCGGCGAGCCCAGCCCAGTTCGGCGCCACCCTCGCCTACGCGGTCCCAGCGCGCGCCAACAGCGACCAGGCACGCCAGTACATCGAGTACGTCCTGGGCGAGGGTTACGCCGACACGCTCGCCGTCGCCACGGAGGGCCGCCTCCCCCTGCGTACCGGGACCCCCGAGAACCCGACCGAGTACCTCGACGCCTGGGGCACCCTGGGCTTCGGGCCGAACGTCGAGTCCTCGGTCGCCGAGGTGTACGGCGACGACCTGGTCGCCGCCATGGGCGAGGGCATGGCCGCTGTCTCCCGCTGGGGCCAGGGCACACCCGACGCGACGCTCGCCGGCCTCGTGGCCACCCAGGGCACGCTCGCGCAGCAGCTCGACCCGCTCTACGCGGGCACCGACCCCGCCGAGGTGACGCGGCAGATGGCCGCCGAGGTGACGGCGCTGCAGCAGGACCAGTGACGGCCCGCTCGACGACGGCCAGCCCGACGCCCGCGCGCCCGCCAGCGGTTCGCCCGACGACGCAGGCCCAGCGGGCAAACCGTTCGGGGTGGCTGCTCGTCTCCCCGTCGCTGGCGGTGGTGGGCCTGGTCGTCCTGCTGCCGTTCGCACTGGTGGTCGTGTTCGGGTTCTCCGACATCCGCCTGGTCGACATCCCGTACCTCGGGACGGAGCCCATCGAGTGGACCCTGGACAACTTCCGGGGGGCGATGGCGTCGCGGGCGTTCTGGGGCGCCCTGTGGACCACCGTCCTGTACGCGGGGCTGACCGCCGTCGGATCCCTGGCCGTTGGCCTTGTGCTCGCGCTGGCGCTGCGGCGGCCGTTCCCCGGACGTGGACTGGTGCGGGCCCTGCTGCTGGTGCCGTACGTGCTGCCGGTGGTCGCGGCCGCGACCATCTGGAAGACGATGCTCAACCCGCAGTACGGCGTGGTGAACGCGTTCGGCCGCGCCTATCTGGGGTGGGACACGCCGGTGGGCTTCCTCAGCACCACCACCGCCGACGTCTGGGGCATCCCCGTGCCGGTAGCGCTGCTCGTTGTGGTGCTGTTCGACATCTGGAAGTCGGCGCCGCTCGCGTTCCTGTTCCTCACCGCCCGGCTCCAGTCCGTGCCCGGCGAGATCGAGGAGGCCGCAGCGCTCGACGGCGCGAACCGCCGGCAGGCCCTCCGGTTCATCCTGCTGCCGCAGCTGCGGGCCGTGGCGCTGCTGCTCCTGCTGCTGCGGTTCATCTGGTCGTTCCAGAGCTTCGACGACGTCTACCTGCTCACCGAGGGCGCCGGGAGCACCCAGGTCATGGCGATCCAGGTGTACACGGAGCTCGTCACCAAGGCCGATATCGGCAGCGCGGCCGCGTTCGGGCTGCTCATGAGCCTGATCCTGGGTGTGCTCCTGATCGGTTACGTGCTGCTCTCCCGACGGACGGACGAGTCATGAGCGGCGTCCGCCCCACCCGCGCGGCGCGCGCCGGCCGCGCGATCGTCGTCGCGATCGCGCTGCTGTGGTCGCTGGGCCCGGTTGCTTACGGGGCAGTGCTGTCGATGCGCCCGTACGCGGACGTGACGCGCGACCCGCTGGGCCTGCCGTCCGGGCTGGACCTGTCCGCGTTCGCCACGGCCATGCGGGACGAGGATGACGGCGGCTTCGGGCTCGGCCGGTTCGTGCTGAACTCCCTGGGTGTGGCCGTCGGGACGGTCGTGCTGAGCATCGTCGTCTGCATCCTCGGTGCGTACGCCGCCGCCCGGCTGCGGTACCGCGGCCGGGCGCTGACAAACGGCATCATCCTGGCCGTGTACCTGTTTCCCGGGATCGTGCTGGCGGTGCCGAAGTTCGTGATCCTGTCCCGGCTGGGCCTGACCAGCTCCCTGGTGGGGCTGCTGATCGTCTACGTCGCGGCCACCGTGCCGGTGGCGCTGTACATGATGCGCAACTTCTTCCTCGCACTGCCGCAGAGCGTCGAGGAGGCGGCCATCATGGACGGCTGCACGCTGGGCCAGCTCCTGGTCCGGGTGGTGCTGCCGATCGCGATCCCGGGCGTGGTCGCGACCGCGATCTACGTGTTCATGATCGCCTGGAACGAGTACTTCTACGCCCTGCTGTTCCTGGTGCAGCACCGCGACCTGTGGACCGCGCCGCTGGGTATCGCGCAGCTCGGCGACTTCCAGGTGCCGGTCACCGTGCTCCTGGCCGGGTCGATAGCGGTGACCGTGCCGGTGGTGATCGTCTTTTTCCTCGCCCAGCGGTACATCGTGTCGGGGCTGGTCCAGGGCGCGGAGAGGTAGAGCGCCGAACGACGAGGGTTCAGAAGCCTTCCGGGCCCACCGTCGCGCCGTCCGGCACGGTGCCGCCCTCCCCCGCGAGCTCCGCCTTGCCCTCGGCCCGCACACCCGCACCGAAGGTCCAGTCGCCGTGGACGGTCAGGGAGTCGGCGTCGCGCAACGACGGCGCGCCGGCGGCGAACCGCTCGGTGAAGCCGTCGATGAGCTTGTAGAACTGCTTGTCCAGGTCCACGAGCGGGGCAGGGGCTTGCGCCTCGAGCAGGTAGTCGGGCGTCAGGGCATAGACGTCCGAGCGCAGCACCAGCAGGTCGTTCGTCGTCTTGACCGGCAGGAACCGGGACCGCTCCACCTCGATCGCCGTCGCACCCTCGAAGACCGCAACCGCGGCACCCATGGCGGACTCGATCTGGACCACCTTCGGCGACGACGAGTCGGCCGGATCCACGGTCTTGTCGTTGCGGATCAGGGGCAGCTCGAGCACACCCGAGGTCCGCTCCAGCTCGGCGGCCAGCGCCTCCAGGTCGAACCACAGGTTGTTGGTGTGGAAGAACGGGTGGCGGGTGGGGTCCAGCGACGCGGCGACGTCGTCCGGGTGGGTCTGCGCGGTCTCGCGCTGGACGATGCGGCCGTCGGCCTTGCGGATGACAAGCTGGCCGCCCTTGACGTCGGCCGGCGTCTTGCGGCAGAGCTCGGCGGCGTAGGGGGCGCCGGAGGCCGCGAACCAGCCGGCGATGGTTGCGTCCGGAGTGGCACCGAGGTTGTCGGAGTTGGACACGCACATGTACTTGAAGCCTGCCTCCAGCAGCGCGACCACGACGCCGGAGGCGTGCAGCGCCGGGTAGAGGTCACCGTGTCCCGGCGGGCACCACTCGAGGTCGGGGTCGCGCTCCCAGACCACGGGCGTGAGGTCGTTGCTAAGGAGCTTCGGCTCCCGGTTCTGCAGGAAGTCGACGGGCAGGCCGTCGACCGCGACGTCGGGGTACGGCTCAAGGGCGGCGAGCGTGTCCTCGCGGGTGCGGAACGAGTTCATGAACAGCAGCGGGAGACGGGCGCCGGTGGCCTCCCGGGCGGCGCGGACCTGGCCCACGATGATGTCGAGGAACGAGAGGATCTCGCCGTCGCCACCCGGCGCCTCGCGCACTGGGAGCAGCGACTTGGCCTGGTCCATGCCCATCGACGTGCCGAGCCCGCCGTTGAGCTTGAGCATCGCGGTCTGCGCGAGTGCGGCGGCCGCGTCCTCGTCGCTGATGGTCAGCTCGGCGCGGCTCGGGATGTCGACGAGCGGGTCGATGTCGCTCTCACGGATCAGGCCGGTCTCGCCCGACTCCAGCAGGTGGTAGAACCGCGTGAACGTCTCGATGGCGGCGGGTGCCACGCCTGCTTCGGTCATCTTGGTGCGGGCCTGCTCGAGCCCGGTGGGGTCCGTCATGGGCACAGGCTATTCGAAGCCGCTGACACTCCGTACGCCGGCGACGACGCCAGCTGCGACACCAGCTAGGACACCGACGACGCGCAGGGCGTCACTCGAACCGCGTGGGGTCGCCCGCGCCCTCGCGGACCACCTGGGGATAGCCGTCCGACCAGTCGACGACGGTGGTCGGCTCCGTCCCGGCGTCCCCGCCGTCGACGACGGCGTCGAGCACGTGGTCGAGCTCCTCCTTGATGGTCCAGCCGTCGGTCATCGGCTCGGCCTGGTCCGGGAGGATCAGCGTGGACGACAGCAGCGGCTCCCCGAGCTCGCGCAGCAGCGCCTGCGCGACTACGGAGTCGGGGATACGCACGCCAACTGTCTTCTTCTTGGGGTGCGCGAGGCGGCGGGGCACCTCGGCGGTAGCCGGGAGGATGAACGTGTACGGCCCCGGCGTGGCGGCCTTGATGGCCCGGAACGCGGAGTTGTCGAGCTTCACGAGCTGTCCGAGCTGGGCGAAGTCCGAGCACACCAGCGTGAAGTGGTGCTTGTCGTCGAGCCGCCGGATGCTGCGGATGCGATCCGCTCCGTCGTGGTACTCGATGCGGCAGCCCAGCGCGTACGAGGAGTCGGTCGGGTAGGCGACCAGGGCGTCGTCGCGCAGCATGGCGACCACCTGCCCGATGGTGCGCGGCTGAGGGTCGACGGGGTGGACGTCGAAGTAGCGGGCCATGGCGCCGAGCCTAGTCGGGCGCCAAGTCGGGCGCTGGCCGGGCGGTTGGCTCAGCCCAGGGCGCGCAGCAGCTCCTCCGCACTGGCATTCCCACCAGAGCAGACCACGCCGATGCGGCGGCCGGCGAACCGCTCGGGGTCGGCCAGGACCGCGGCAAGCGCCGCGGCGCCCGCCCCCTCCGCCACCGTGCGGGCGCCGGTGAGGTAGAGGCGCTGGGCGGCGGTGATCTGGTCGTCGGTGACCAGGACGAGGTCGGTGAGGTGTGCGCGCATGAGGGCCTGCGTGACCTCGAACCCGCAGCCGACGGCGAGGCCCTCCGCGCGGGTGGTGTTCTGGCGCTGGACGAGGGTGCCGGTGTGCCAGGAGTCGTGCGCGGCGGGTGAGGCCGCGGACTGGACGCCGATCACCTGGGTGCGCGGGGCGACGGCGGCCGCGACGAGGCCGGCTGCTGCGGCGCCGGAGCCGCCTCCGACGGGGACGACTATCGCGTCGAGGGCGGGCGCCTGCTGGAGGAGCTCGAGGTAGAGGGTGCCGACGCCGGCGATGATGTCGGGCTCGTTCGCGGCGCCGACGAGCCGGGCGCCGGACGCTTCGGCGAGCGCGGTGGCCTGCTCGCGGGCGTCGTCGAACGTGGCACCGTGCAGCAGGACGTCGGCGCCCTGGTCGAGCACGGCGCGGAGCTTGACGGGGTTGGGGTCGTCGGGCATGACGATGGTGCACGCGGTGCCGGTCAGGCGGGCGGCGTAGGCGACGCCCTGTGCGTGGTTGCCCGTCGAGTAGGCGATGACGCCGCGGGCGCGTTCGGCGTCGGACATCGAGAGCAAGAGGTTGCACGCGCCGCGGGCCTTGAAGGCGCCGGTGCGCTGGAGGTTCTCGTGCTTGACGACGATGCGGGCGTCAGTGGCGCGGTCGAGCTCGGGATACTCGCCGACCGGTGTGCGGACCACCATGCCGTCGAGGCGCGACTGCGCGGCGAGAACGTCTGCGACGGTCGGGAACACGAGCGGGAGCGCAGTCGGGAGCAGGGCCAGCGTCATGAACCCAGCGTGACTCCCCCATGACCCATAGGTCCAATACCTGTTACTTGGACTTTCGATCGATAATGCCTATGTTTCTGCGTTAACCTGGAGACATGACCGCAGAGCTCGATCTCACCCGGCTGCGTGTGCTCGCGGCGGTGGCCCGTACGGGCTCCGTCACGGCCGCGGCAAAGGAGCTGCACTACGCGCAGCCGTCGGTGAGCCACCACCTGTCCCGCCTCGAAGCTGACGCGGGGATCCCCCTGCTCCAGCGGCACGGGCGCGGCGTCCGCCTCACCGAGGCCGGCCGCCTGCTCGCCAACCGGGCCGAGGAGATCCTCGGCCGCGTCGAGGGCGCACGCCGCGAGCTCGACGCGCTCGCCGGCCTCCGTGCCGGCCGGGCCCGCCTCGCCGCGTTCCCCTCCGCGCTGGCCACCCTCGTGCCCACCGCCGTGGCCCGGCTCGTGCAGGAGCACCCCGGCCTGTCCGTCGGACTGGTCGAGCAGGAGCCGCCGGACGCCGTCGCCGCGCTGCAGTCGGGCGCCGTCGACGTCGCGCTGGTGTTCGAGCACACCGACGTGCGCCACGCCCGCTCGATGGAGGACCTGTCGCGCTTCGAGTCGACGACGATCCTCGACGACCCGGTCAACCTGGTGACCGCGGCCGACCTGGACGCGGCTCCCGTACCCGGGTTCGTCCCCGACCTGAAGCTGCTCGACGACGCGGAGTGGATCGCCGGCTGCGAACGGTGCCGCGCCGACCTGGTCGCCCGCTGCGCCGCCGTCGGCTTCGCCCCTCGCATCGCCTTCGAGACCGACGACTACGTGGCAGTGCAGGCCCTGGTCGCCGCGGGCGCCGGGGTGAGCCTCCTGCCCGGGCTAACGCTCCTTGCCCACCGGAATCCTGGGATCGCCACCGCTCCTCTGCCCGGGGCGATCCGCCGGGTCATGGCCCTCACCGTCGGCCCGCCGGCCCCGCCCGCGGAGGCCCTGATTCGGCAGCTCGTCGCGGCAGGCGCTAACGTCCCGGTGTGACCACGGCCACCTGCCCGTCCGGGTCTGACACGACCGGCGGCCCGAGGACAGACGACCTGAGGACGATCACCGCCTGATGCTGCTCCTGACCACGTTCCTCTACTCCGCGGGCGCCGCCGTCGCGGCGTTCATGGCGCTGGAGGCGTACCTGGCGGTGGCCGCCCTGGACGGGACGTACCCGCCCGTGGTCCTGGCCGCGGTGGCGGCCGCCGGGCAGATCACGGGCAAGCTGCTCTGGTACTGGGCCGGCGCCGGGACCACCCGCCTGCCCTGGCTGCGCCGGAAGCTGGAGGCCCCCAAGGTCGCGGCCGCGATGACCCGCTGGCGCGACCGCACCGACGGGCGCCCGGTGTACACCGGCGCGGTGCTGCTCGCCTCCGCGTTCGCCGGGATCCCGCCGTTCATGGTGATGTCCGTGGTCGCGGGGGTGCTGCGCGTGCGGATGTGGCTGTTCCTGAGTACCGGCCTGGTCGGCCGGTTCTTCCGGTTCTGGATCGTGCTCGAGGCCGCCGAGTACGCGTGGTTCCTGCTCTGATTCCTGCTCTGAGCTCTTAGAGGTCGGTCGCGCCGTCCAGAGCCTCGCGCAGCAGGTCCGCGTGCCCCGCGTGCCGGCTGTACTCCTCCACCATGTGCACCAGGATCCAGCGCAGGGTCAGGTTCTTGCCGTGGTGCCCGGTGCGGACGGCGACCTGGTCCAGCGCGGACGCCCGGTCCGGAACGTGCGCGAGGACCCGGTCGAGGATCCGCTCGGAGGCGGCGACGGCGTCGTCGAACCCGGCGGTCAGCTGCTCGGGAGTGTCCTCCAGGGCGCTGTTCCAGTCCCAGTCGCGGTCCGCGGCCCAGTCCACCGTGTCCCATGGCGGGGCGGGCTCGTTGCCGGCGAGCCGCACGTTGAACCAGACGTCCTCGACGTACGCGAGGTGCTTGAGCATCCCGGCCAGGGTCATGGTCGACGGCGGGTGCGGGGTGCGCAGCTGCTCCACCGTCAGGCCGTCGCACTGGCGCCGGATCGTCGCGCGGTAGAAGTCGACAAATCCCCGGAGCGTCGCCACCTCGTCGGCGGCGACGGGCGGCTCGGTCCGGGGAATCTGACTCGTTGCGGAGCTCATGTCGACACCGTACCGATTGCGACAATGTGTTTCCGGGAGGAAAATACTTCGCCTGTCACCCAAGCCGAATCGTTACATGTCCAGTAAGCCTCTTTTGCTAGGAGTGTGAGCATGGCAACATGCGCTAGGTGCACCTGATCCGAGAATTCGCACCTGACGCCTACGAGTTCGCGCTGTCGTCCTGGTCGTGGATAGGGATCGGTGACAAGACCCCGCGCTTCGCCTCCTGCTTCGGCGACATGTTTCTCGAGTCCATCGAAGGCTGGTGGTTCCTCGATACGGTCGAGGGCACGCTGGAGCGTCGCTGGAACACGATCGACACCATGTTCGCGGACCTCGAGGGTGACGAGGGACGCGCGGAGTACCTCCTCGAGGAGACTCTCAACTCCGCATTCGGGCAGGGCCTCAAGCTCGGCGAGGACGAGGTCTTCGCGTTCCTCCCGCCGCCCGCGGTGACCGGAACCATGTCCGTCAGCTCCCTCGCGCCGCTGCGCTTCGCAATCGCCGCCAACCTCGCCGGGCGCATCCACGGCGAGCTGAACGGCGTCCAGCCCGACGCCGGGGCGTCCGCCCTGTTCGCCGCCCAGCAGTTCGCGGCGCAGCAGGCGGCGCAGCAGGCGTCCGCGGAGAAGTACGCGGCCCAGCAGGCTGCCGCGCAGCAACAGGCAGCTCAGCAACAAGCGGCTCAGCAGTTCGCCGCCCAGAACGCGGCCGCGCAGCACCACGCCGCCACACCTGCGTTCGACACCCCGAATCCCCCGGCCGGCCGCTGGGAACCGGCAGTGCAGCAGGTGCACACCGGCGCCTACCCGGTGCACCAGCCCACCCCACCCACCCCAGTGCGCGGGTACGCGGTCCTCCCGACCGCGGCGAGCACGCACCAGGCCGGTGGGTACGACGCTGCCGGGCACGAAGCCGGGTACGAGACGAGTGGCTACGAAACCGGCGGATACGCGACCGGCGGGCACTCGACCGACTACACGGCGGGCGCCGAGCTGGACTACACCGCCGCAGGTGACCAGGGGTACGCCCCCGGCACCCAGACCGCCGCGCCGACCACTTCCGGTTACCTGCCGCAGGCCGGGGACACCGGGTACGACTACCTGGACAACTCGCACACCCTCGACTCGGGCCAGTTCAGCCAGTACATCGCGGACCAGTACAACACCGGCCAGGTCGCAGCCGTCGACTACATCGCGGCCGACTACGGCACACCCGCCCCGGCCCGTCCGGCGCCGCGCCGGGGCGGACACCGCTCCTACGCCTGAGGCCCTGCCTCGCGGGACCCGACCAACACGGCCCGGTCCCGCGAGGCGGTTCTACTCCTCCAGGCCCGCTACCGCGGCCAGAACCAGGATCGACCCGACGATCCCAGCCTGCCCGAGCCGTTCCCCGAGCACGACGGCGGCGGCGACCGCGGCCGTTACGGGTTCCAGCAGCGTCGCGACGACGGCCGCGCCGCTGCGTGTGGTGCGCAGGCCCGCGTAGAACAGCCCGTACGCCAGCGCCATCGTGAAGATCCCGAGGTAGGCGAGCGTGCCGAGCGCCGTCGGGTCGCCGGTGAGGAACGGCCCGCCGCCCGCTAGAGCCAACGGGACGAGGCCGACCGAACCCGCCGTCGTCGCAACAGTCGTGAGCGCAAGCGGGTCCACGGCTCTTGACGCCAGCAGCGTACGGCCCAGCGCCGTCGTGCCCGCGTAGACAACGCCTGAGGCGATGGCCAGCAGCAACCCGAGCATCGGTCGCGTGCCGACGGCGTTCAGCCCCGACGCCGTGCTCACCAGCACGAGACCGGACAGCGCCGCGGTCACGACCAGCGACAGCCGCAGGGTGCCGCGGGGGCGGGCCGTGCGCCGTCGGGCCTGCACAAGGTCCACGACCGCAAGGAGGACCGGCGCCAGCCCCAGGCTGACGACCGTCGCGACGGTGACGCCCGCGGTCGCCACGGACCCGAAGTAGAGCGCCTGGTAGGCGCCCGTCCCCAGCCCGACGACGGCGGTGCGCACCGGATGAGCCCGGACCAGCGCAACGAGCTGCGGGCCCCTACGCAGGACGAGCGAGGCCGCGACCAGCGCGACCGCGGCGATCAGCATGCGATACGCGCTGACCGTCAGGACCGACATCGACGTGTGGTCACGGAGGATTTCGAGGGCAAGGCCGCCGGTGCCCCAGAGGACTCCGGCGAGGCTGATACAGAGCAGCCCGATTCGATTGGAAAACATGTGTGCTCCTGGCCGGTTCCACCAGGTTCCGGCCTGATCCGAGGGACTTGTCGAGGACAGGGAATGTCACGGAGCGCACCTCGACGCCGGCCCACGCGGGCCGGTCGTTGTGCCGCTCCGGTCAGACGACCGGGGGCGGCAGGACGGAGCAGATCGGAGTCACGAACGGGATGTTAGCAGCGGGCGTAGGCGTGCCCGCGCGGAGTCTCGGGCCGGAGCACAGGCAGGGCCGACGTCGGCAGTCTCCTGTGAGGTCGGCAGTTGGCACCGAGGTCGGTCCAGGCCTGAGCCGACCTCGGTGCCAACTGCCGAGTTCGCGGGGCAAACTGCCGACACGACGGGAAGCTGCCGACCTCACGGGAGGGTGGCGGCCTCCCGGCCGAGCTCCGCCACGCGCTGCAGCACGTAGTCGGGCACCGGACCAGGGACGTAGTCCTCGGTCACGGGTGACTGCGCGACGCGGCGGACCGGCACCACTCCCGCCCAGCCGGTGAGCTCCAGGTCGCCCGGCTCGAGCGCGGCGCCGCCCGAGCGCTGCTTCATCGAGGCCTCGGCCAGCGGCAGCGCGATCACGACGGTCGCCGCGAGCTCCTTGCCCGTCGCGGGCCGGAGCGTCGCGGCCCGCCCGGGCATCATGTGGTCCACGATCAGGTCCAGCGCACGACGTCGCTCCTCAGGATCGGTCACCCGGCGCGGACGACCGATCAGCACCGCCGACCGATAGTTCATCGAGTGGTGGAAGCCCGTACGCGCAAGCACCAGGCCGTCCAGCTCCGTGACCGTCACGCAGACATCGCGCTCCATGGCCGGAGCGAGCCATCCCGCGGCGACGGATCCGTGCAGGTACAGCGTGCCCCCGTCGTCCGGCCCGGACTCGTCGACGCCGTATGCCGTGGGCAGCACCACCGGGTGCGCTCCGGCGACCACGCCCAGGTGCGCCACCAGCCCGTCGGCCAGCAGTGCCATGAGCCGACGCCGGTCGTCGACCTGGCGCTTCCGGCCGCGCGTCGGGGTCGTCCGCGAAGTCGGCGAGAGCGGGGTGGTCCGCACGGTGGGCGAGAGCGGGGTCGGCGAGAGCGGCTGCGTCGTCATACCGTTAGCCTGACCGGTAAGTGGCCGATCAACACGGGCCATTTCACGCCATCTTTAACAGGCCACTCCGGGAGGACCTCATGCTCCCCGTCCACCTAGACCGGGCCCGGCCCGAGCCGCTCCCGGCCCAGCTCACCGCCGCTGTCCGCGGGCTCGTGACCGACGGCACCCTCAGCATGGGCGACCGTCTCCCCTCCAGCCGCGCGCTGGCGGCGGACCTCGGGGTGGCGCGCGCCGTCGTCGAGCAGGCGTACGACCAGCTCCTGGCCGAGGCCTGGGTCGAGACCCGGCGCGGGTCGGGCACGTTTGTCGCCTCCGGCGAGACACTCCCCGTGCAGGCCCCGCCGCCCCGGCCCGCGACGCGCGAACCTGAGTATGTCCGGCTCGACGCGGGCACACCCTGGATCGACCCGCGCCACCTCGCGGGCTGGCGGCGCGCCTGGCGCGAGGTGTCCGTCACGCGGCCGCCGCGCGGGTATCCCGACCCGCGCGGGCTCCCTGAGCTGCGCGAGGCCCTCGCCGAACGACTCGCGCGCACCCGCGGCCTGGCCGTCGAGCCCGACGAGATCCTCGTGACGGCGGGCTCCACGGACGGCCTGCGCCAGCTCCTTGGTGTGCTGGGACCTGGGCCCGCCCTCGTCGAGGACCCTGGTTATCGCGCAGCGGTCGAGACCATCCGGGCGGCGGGCCGCGCCGTCGTCGACCATCCGGCACTCACGCCCGTGACGGACCTGGCCGGCTGCGCCGCCGCGTACGTCACGCCCGCCCACCAGCACCCGCTCGGCCGGGTCATGCCCGCCGCGGACCGGCTCGCGCTGCTGGCCGCTGCCCGCGCCGCCGACGCCGTGGTGGTCGAGGACGACTACGACTCCGAGTTCCGCTACGACGTCGCCCCCGTACCCGCCCTCGCGGCGCTTGACCGGTCCCGCGTCGCCTACCTCGGCACCGCCTCGAAATCGGTCAGCCCCAGCCTGCGGCTGGGCTGGCTCGTCGCGCCGGCGGCGCTCCACGAGGGCCTGGTCCGACGCCGCACGATCAACCACGACACCCCGTCGTGGCCCAACCAGCGCGCACTGCTGACCCTGCTCCGTGACGGCTGGGTCGACAAGGTGGTCCGCACCGCCCGGCGCGTCTACGCGGACCGGGCCCCACGCGTCGCCGCCGCGCTGGAGCCGCACGCCGAGCTCGCCGGGCCGCTGGCCGGGATGTACTCGACCTGGCTCACGGACCCGGCAGCGGCCACCGCGGCGCGCGCGGCCGCCCGCGCC
Organism: Promicromonospora sp. Populi; assembly: GCF_041081105.1. NCBI lineage: Bacteria > Bacillati > Actinomycetota > Actinomycetes > Micrococcales > Promicromonosporaceae > Promicromonospora > Promicromonospora sp. Populi. The sequence goes on from NZ_CP163528.1 coordinate 1,031,266, forward strand.
GCCGGCTTCGACGTCCGGCTCCTCGCCGAGTACTGCCGCAGCACGAGCCTGACCGGCCTGGTCCTCGGCTTCGGCGGCGTGACCGACGCCGAGCTTGACCAGGCGCTGGCGGCGATCGCCGGCGGTCTCGCCGGGGCGCCAGCGCGGTGAGTGATCTGCGCGCGCAAACCGCGGCAGCAGCGTGCCGGACGGCGAGACCCTTGCCCCGTCGTCCGGCACGTATCTGGGCCGCTGTCCGGCAGCTGTCCGGGCCCGCGGGCACTCAGACCAGCGAGTCCTGCCAGGCCTCGTGCAGCTTGGCGTACCGCCCGTCGCCGGCGATCAGCTCGGCGGGTGTGCCGTCCTCGACGATCCGCCCGCCCTCCATGACGAGCACCCGGTCCGCGATGGCCACCGTGGACAGCCGGTGGGCGATGATGATCGCCGTCCGGTCGGCCAGCAGGGTCTGCAGACCACGCTGCACGAGCCGTTCGCCCGGCATGTCGAGCGAGGACGTCGCCTCGTCGAGCACCAGCACCGCCGGGTCCGCGAGGAACGCCCGCGCGAACGACAGCAGCTGCCGCTGCCCTGCCGACACGCGCCCGCCGCGCTTGTTCACGTCGGTGTCGTAGCCCTCGGGCATGTCGAGCACAAACTCGTGCGCGCCCACCGCGCGGGCGGCCGCCTCGATCTCCGCCTGGGACGCCCCGGGCCGGCCGAGCGCTATGTTCTCGCGCACGGACCCGCTGAACAGGTACGCCTCCTGCGTGACCATCACGACGGCGCGACGCAGGTCGACCGAGGCCAGGTCCCGCACGTCGACGCCGTCCAGGCGCACCGCGCCATTCGTCGTGTCGTAGAACCGGGTCACCAGCTTGGCCACCGTCGACTTCCCGGCCCCGGTCGTGCCCACGACCGCCACGGTCTGGCCCGCGGGGATGGTGAGGTCCAGGTCGGGCAGCACCACCGGTCCGTCGCCGTACTGGAACCGCACGTGGTCCAGGCGCAGCTCGCCCCGGGTCCGGCCGTCGGTCAGCACCAGCGGCGTCGGGTTGGCCGGCTCTGTCACCGTCGGCTCCTCCTCGAGCAGGCCCGACACCTTCTCCAGCGCCGCGGTGGCCGACTGGAACGAGTTGTAGAACATGCCCAGCTGCTGCACCGGCTGGAAGAACCGCTTGCAGTACAGCAGCACCGCCGCCAGCACCCCCACGGCCAGGGACCCGTCGAGCACCCGCCAGCCGCCGACCGCGAGGGCGGCCACGACGGTCATGTTGCCGATCAGGATGAGCCCGGGCTGGAACCGGCCGTTGACGCCGAAGATCAGCAGGTTCGCGTCGCGGTAGTCGTCGCCGAGCTTGCGGTACTCGGCCTCGGTGGTGGGCTCCCGGCGGAATGCCTGCACGGCGCGCATGCCCGTCATGGTCTCGACGAACTTCACGATGAGCCGCGCCGACGCCGTCCGCTGCTCCCGGTAGAACCGCTGCGACATGCGCTGGAACCAGTGGGTGAGCAGCCACGCCGGCACGAACGCCACCGTGAGCACCAGGCCCGACCGCCAGTCCACGAAGAACAGGAAGACGAACGTGAAGAACATCAGCAGGATCGAGGAGACGACGCCGGTCAGACCGCCGTCGAGCAGCTCGCGCAGCGCCTCCAGGTCGGAGGTCTGCCGGGAGATGATCCGGCCCGACGTGTACGACTCGTGGAACTCCAGCGAGAGCCGCTGGGTCTGCCGGAACACCCGGCGGCGCAGGTCGAGCAGCACGGCCTGGGCGATGCGGGCGGCAGCCCGCACGTAGGCCCCCGCCGCGATGCCGCCCAGGACAGCGGCCACGAGGTACCCCGCCCCGACCAGGACCAGCGGCGTGATCGACTCGTCGCGCAGCGCGGGCACTGCCTCGTCGATCGCGATCCCCACCAGCCACGGCCCGGCCACCTGGCCGAGCGTGGAGACGATGACGAGCACGGCGGCCCAGGCCAGCGCACGCTTGTGCGGTCGCACCAGGTCGCCCATCAGGCGCAGGGACCGGCGCCGCACGCTGCGGGACGCCTCCTTGCCGAAGCTCGTCCGGTCGTCCGCGGCCGCATCGGTGGGCCGACGGCGGGCGGCGGGCTGGGGCAGCGTCGGGGCCGTCATGACAGTGCCTCCTGGCTCTCGGTGGTCTGGGTGTCCGAACCCCGCGGGGTGGGATGGTCCGGATCGTGCGCCTCGTAGTCCTCTTCCAGGCTGGAGATGATGTACCGGTAGTGCGGGTCGGTCGCGAGCAGGTCGTGGTGCGTGCCGACGGCGGTGATCTGCCCGCCCTGGAGCACGGCCACCCGGTCGGCCAGCGCTACCGTCGACGGGCGGTGGGCGATGATCAGGCTCGTCGTGGCCACGAGCACGTCCCGCAGGCGGGCCGTCACCGCCTCCTCGGTGGTGACGTCGAGCGCGGAGAGCGGGTCGTCGAGCACGAGCACGCGGGGCCGGGCAGCGATGGCGCGGGCCAGGGCGAGGCGCTGGCGCTGTCCGCCGGACAGCGACATGCCCTCCTCGCCGATGCGGGTGTCGACGCCGTCGGGCAGGTCGGCCACGAAGTGCGCCTGGGCGACCTCCAGGGCCTGGGCCAGGAGCGCCTCGCGCTCGGCCTCGGACAGGGTGTCGGGGACGCCGAGCAGCACGTTGTCCCGCACGGACGCGGAGAACAGCGTCGGGTCCTCGAAGGCGACGGCGACCCGCTCACGCACCTGGGCGCGGGTCATGTCCCGCACGTCGACGCCGTCCACCTCGACCGTGCCCGCCGTGACGTCGAAGAGCCGGGGCGCGAGCATCGCAAGGGTCGACTTGCCGGAGCCCGTCAGGCCGACCAGGGCGGTGGTGGTGCCGGGTGGCAGCTCCAGGTCGACCCGGTCGAGCACGGGGCGCGCGCCGTCGTCGTACCGGAAGGTGACGTCACGGAAGGCGACGTGGCCGCCGGAGGTACCCGAAGCACTGGGGGCACCGGAAGTGACCGCCGGGTCCGTCAGCGGGTTCACGGTGTCCATGACCTCGAAGAACCGGTCGACGGCGGTACGTGCGTTGAGCGTCATCGACAGCGTCATGCCGAGGTCCACCGTGGGGCCGTTGATGACGGCTGTAGTGGCGAAGAACGCGACCAGCGCGCCGATCGTCATGTCGCCGGACGCGACCAGGTAGGCACCCACCACCAGCGCAACGGCCTGCGTGACCTCGGGGATGACCCGCAGGGCGGTGGTCAGCCCGGCGTCGGTGGTGGCCTTGCGGATCTCGGTCTCGCGCAGCTCCGCTGCCTGGTCGGTGAACTGGTCGAGCGCGTCCGGGCCGCGGCCGAAGGCCTTCAGCACGCGGATGCCGTGCACCGACTCCTCGACGGTGGTGGCGAGGTCGCCCGACTGGTCCTGCGAAAGCCGCGAGATCTTCCGGTACTTGCGCGAGAACCGGAACGCCAGGACCGTCACCGGGATCGCCCCGCACAGGAAGATGATGCCGAGCCAGCCGCCCAGCACCACGAGCAGGCCGACGCCGACGACGATGGTCACAAAGCTGACGATGAGCTGGATGACCCCGAAGACGAGCCAGCGACGCAGCAGGCCGAGGTCGCCCATGATGCGGCTCAGCAGCTGGCCCCCCGGCCACCGGTCGTGGAACGAGATCGGCAGGTTCTGCAGGTGCGTGAAGAGCGCCATGCGCATCGTCGACTCGACGCGGGTGCCCGGGAACATCACGAGGGTGCGGCGTAGCAGGATCAAACCGGCCTCCCCCGCACCGAGCACCGCGACCAGGACAACCGACCAGATCAGGCCGGTGAGGTCGTGCTCACGCACGCCGGTGGTGAGCGGGCCGTCAGTGACCCACTGCAGGACGCGTGGGATGGCCAGCGCCATGAGGCTGGCGCCGAGCGAGGCGGCCAGGCCGCCGATCAGACGCGGCATGGCGGTACGGACGTAGGGATGGAGGCGACGGATCGAGGCGAAGGTGCTGCGCTCGGACGATGGATCGGATCGTTTCGAACTGTCGGCTGTTTGAGGCATCACACCCAGTATCGCGCGCGGCGCAAGTTGTTAGTTTGGGTAAGCACCTTCTTCTTTCAGTGACCTGCACCACACGCTCAGCGCACCCGCACCGACAGGCAGGTCACGCAGCCCTCGAGCTTCTCGAACTCGCTCACGGGTGTGGTCAGCACTGTCAGGCCGCGGCCGCGGAGCAGCTCGGCGGTGCCGGGCGCGGCGTCGGACAGCAGCACTGTGGTCTCGTCCAGCACGACGACGGCGGTGCCCTCCGCCTCCGGGACCGGCAGGAACGCGTCGAAGACGCCCGCGTCGTCCACGGTGGGTTCGTAGCCGATAATCGTGCCGTCGGGCAGCGCGGTCACTGCCGACTTCAGGTGCAACGCCCTGGTCACGGGCACCTCCACGACCCGCCACCCGCGCGGTTCGAGCAGCGCCCGGAGCTGGGCCGCGCCGTCGGCGTCGGTGCGCGTCGTGCGCCCGACGTACACGGTGCGGCCTACCTTGAGGATGTCGCCGCCCTCGAGCGTGCCGGGCGGGGCGATCTCGGCGATCTCGTGCACGGCGGCCTCCGCCGCCGGCCGCATCGACTCCACCTCACCCCGCCGGGACAGCGCGCCCGGCCGGGTCAGGACGGCGAGGTCGTCGAAGATCACCACCGAGTCCTCGACGAACACCCCGTCCGGGTGCGCCTCGGCGGCCGGCACCTCGCGCACGTCCCAGCCGCGACCGCGGAAGACGTCCACGTACTGTCGCCACTGCCGGGCCGCCAGGTCGGCGTCGACCGGCACGCGCTCGAGGTGGGTCAGCTCGCCGTCCGCCAGGTGAGTCGACGGCGGACGGACGAGCAGGATGCCACGGGCCGGGCCAGGGTTCGGGGAGCTCGATTCCATGACGCGACGCTAGCGGACCGCCACCTCCGCGAACGCCTCCTCGCGCGTCAGGTAGGCCATCCGCGCCTCCTTGGGCCCCTGGGGCGACTCGAACGAGACCAGCTCGCCGGCCGTGAAACCCATGACGGCCATGCGGCGCAGCGCCCTCGCATTGTGCGCGTCGGGCTCGCCCACCAGGCGCTGGGTGCCGGGCCCCGCGAAGAGGAACTCGCGCATGGCCGGCCGGAGCACGGCCCACGGGTCCAGCGGCGCGCCGTGCCGCGCCGTCGGCCCGCGACCCCCGAGGAAGAAGTGCATGCCCAGGTCGCCGGGGCGCACGTCGTAGGCGCTGCCGATCGGGTCGTGCTCCGGGTGGTAGGCCTGCACCAGGACGACGGGGTCGCCGTCCCACCGGACGAGGTACGCGTGGTGGGTCTCCAGGGAGTCCACGAACGCGTAGGTGTCGCGCACCTCTTCGCGGGTTTGCTCGCCCATCCCCCAGAACAGGGCGTGGGGCTGGATGAACCAGCCGTGCAGCAGGTCGGCGTCGGCCTCCGGGTCCACCACGTGCACGGTGACTACGCCGTCCGCGCCGAAGCTGCCCCGCCACACCTCCTCGCCGGGGCTCCCGTTCAGCAGCCGGAGCGTCGTGTCGACCGGCCGCAGCCGGTCCCAGTCGGTGACGACGCGGGTGGTGCGGGCGTCCGCCCAGGTGGCGTGCTGGTCGTCGAAGTGCAGGTGGCCCGGCCGGCCGGAGGAGCCGAAGGGCACGCCCCACCGGCTATTCGCGCGGTCGTCCAGGTCCCAGACGTACCGCGCGACCGACCCGCGGTAGGCCGTCGGCGCCACCCCGGGTGATCCGCCGGTGCAGCGCACGGTCTCGTTGTTGCCCGAGACCGGGGCGGGAGCTACGTCGGGCAGGCGGCCCGCCGCACTCAGCGAGTCCGGGACCGGACGCAGCGGGGCCGGGACATGCAGGTCCCCCCAGGTCGGTTCGTCCTGCCCGACGGCGGCGGCCGCCACCTCAGCCACCACTTCGGCCAGCGCCGCGCGGGCCTCGGCCGCGGCGTCGATGCGGGTGGGCTGCCCGTCCGGTCCCTCGACGACGAGCCAGTCCGCCGCGAGGATCCGCCCGAGGCCTGCGCCGACCGAGGTCGGGACGTCGAAGACGCCGTCGAACACGGAGGCGTTGGCCCCTGTGGCCTGGCCGTGCGGCGCGTACAGGCCCGCGAACACGGGGTGGTTCGCGATCCGGCGGGTCAGCGCGTCGCGCCACCGCATGTACAGGGCGGCGTCCGTCGAGCCCGCCTCCACGTGCGCGCCGTCGGCGACCCAGGCGCGCAGGCGCGCGGCGGCGCCGGACGGGGCGGCGTCCGGGTAGGCCTCGGGGTGGGCGTCAAGGTGGGTGTCAAGGTGGGCGACGAGATCGGCCGCGCCCAGGTCGCGGGTGTCGCCGTGGATGCGGGCCTGGGTCTCGGGAGACTCCGGTTCGGTCGCCGCGGCGAGGAGCTGCCGGATCCGCTCGGCGCGGTACGGCGCGTACGACCAGCCGAGGTCGTGCGCCTCGCGACCGGGGCGGACGTCACGCGGGCCGAGGCCCGGCCGGCCGTCCAGCCCGGCGGGCTGCTGCGTCGTCGGCCGCTCGTTCGCGTCGACCGCCACCTGGGTCACGGGGATGGGCGCCGGGAGGTCGGCGTAACCGTCGGCGGGCTTCAGGACCGGAAGCGCACGGTCCGGGAGCCCACGGCCGGGCAGGCCGGAGACGTCGGCGGGTACCTTGCCCGCAGTCATGCTCAGCACGTCGCCCGTGCTGTCCGCGGCGAGCACCCGGTTAACCGGGTCGACCCACCCGGCGAATGCGTCGGCGACGTCGCGGGCGGTGCGGACGTGCAGCAGCGCGCGCCAGGACGCGACGCCGACGTCGGACAGCTCCCGCGCCGGCCAGTTCAGGCGCCAGCCCTCGGGTCCGGCGGCGTCGGCGCCGTCGGACACTACCTCGACGTGGTGGGCCGCGGCGTTGGTGATGCCCCAGGCGACCGACGACCCGGCCTGTGCCGAGCCCGTCGAGACCGCACCCGGCGACACCGCACCCGGCGAGACCGCGTGCCCGAAGTGCGGGATGCCCGGCACCCCCGGGAAGGCGAAGCCAAGCACGTCGTAAGGGTCGGCCGGGTCCGTGCACGCCAGCCGGATCTGCTGGTACGGACCGGGCAGCTCCAGCGTGCGGTGCGGGTCCCCCGCCACCAGCGGGCTGCCCGACTCGGTGTACGACCCGTGCACCGCCCAGGCGTTCGAGCCGGAGCTCGCCCCGGCGTCGGCCGAGAACAGGCCGAGCACCCGCTCCAGCACCCCGGGGACCCGCAGGTGCCGGGCGACGTGCGCACGCACAAGGATGCTGGGGAACCCGTTGAACAGCACGTGGGCCGTGAGGAACACACCGATCGGCGTCCAGGGCAACCACGGGCGGTACGGCACGCCGGCCAGCTCGGACACGTCCCGGCCGCCGGCCAGCAGGCCGGCGCTGACACCGTCGGCGTAGGCCGTGAGCCAGGCGCGCTCCGGCTCCGCGAGGGCGTCGTAGATGCGCTGGGCCGTGAGCGCCAGCCGCTCCCGGGCGGCGAACCGGTCCCAGGCCGCGCCATCAGCACCGGCGATCTCGGCGAACCGCTCCTCGGCCCGCATCCGGTCGGCCTCGATCTGCAGGCCCCGGTCCTGGGCGGTCACCCAGCCCTGCCCGTAGGCCAGGGCGGTCTCGGTGGCCGCCCGCACGTGCGGGATGCCGAGGGCGTCACGAAACAGGTCGAAGCTCTCGGAATGGGCGGTCACGTCCCCCATCATCGGACTGTCTGTCACGTTGAGGGTCATGCCGGTCTTCTCCGTGCCGGGTTGGCGAGGGTGCCGGCGTAGATCAGCGACTCCGACTGGTTGGCCAGGTCCACCATCTGCAGGGTGTTGCGCAGCTGCAGGCGGTTGAGGCACGAGTGCGCGAAGCGCTCGGTCCGCAGGTCGATCCCGGTCCTGAGGTCCGGGTGCTCGGTGGCGTGCCGGTCGATCGTCTCGGCGACCAGCGCCCAGAACCGGTCCTCGCCCAGCACGCCGTCCTCGGCGAGGATGCCGGACAGGTGCCGCAGCACGCCGTCGAACACGTCGGTGAAGATCGCGAGCGCCTTCTCATCGTCGCTGACCACTGAGCGGATGCGGGCGATGCCGTCGGGCAGGGGGTGGTTCCCCAGCACGGCGACCTCTTCGCCGACGTCCTTCATGATGGCGCGGCGCACCACGCCGTCGCGCAGGACGAGGATGAGGTTCTCGCCGTGCGGCATGAACGCGAGCTCGTAGCTGAGCAGGGTGTGCACCAGCGGGTAGAGATAGGCGTCGAGGTAGGCGCGCAGCCACTGCTCGGCCGGGATGCCGGACTGCCGGATCAGGCCGGTCGCGAACGAGGCTCCGCTCGCGTCGCGGTGCAGCAGGCTCGCCATGGTCACGAGCCGCTCGCCGGTGTCGAGCCGGGGCAGGGGCGACTCGCGCCAGAGGGCGGCGAGCATCTTGCGGTGCGGGTTGGACTGCGCCTTGTTCAGCGGCGCGCGGTGGTAGATGTCGCCCGTGTAGCCGGCGGCGGCCACCTCGCGGAGCATGCTGAACCCGGCTCCCTGCAGGGTCTGGTCGTTCGCGACCAGGTTCGCCACCCAGTCGTTGATCTGCGGGGTCGAGCGCATGTAGGCCGGGGAGAGGCCGCGCAGGAATCCCATGTTCTGGATCGCGAGCGCCACCTTGACGTAGTGCCGTTCGGGGCGGGTGCGGTTGAACATGGTGCGGATGGACTGCTGCGGCTGGTACTCGTCCGATCCGGGTCCGAGCGGCACGAGGTCGCCGCGGGCGACGTCGGCGGCGAACGTGATGGCTACGCGGTGCTCCCACTGCCAGGGGTGCACAGGCAGGTAGAGGTAGTCGGCGCTGTCGAGGCCGCGGGCGGCGAGGCGGTCGGCGAAGGCGGCCCGTTCGGCCGCGGAGAGCTCGGCGCCGTAGTGGCCGGCTTCGGTCTGGTCGGCGGCGAGCGAGAGGTGGGTGTGCTCGCGGCGGGCGGCGAGCCACAGCATGCGCATGCGTGCGCCGCGTTCGGGGGCGTAGGCGCGGTAGTCGCTCAGGGAGAAGCCGATGCGGCCGTTGTTCGCGACGAAGCCGGGGTGTCCCTCGGACATGGCGGCCTCGGTCTGCTGGAAGGCTTCCGCCACGGTGTGCGTGTCGGACGCGGCCTGCGCGCTCGCGAGCAGCCCGGCGACCGAGGGGGTGCTCCCGTCGAGCTCGCGCTCGCGCTTGGCGGCTGCGCTGGCCAGGGTGGAGGAGAGCTCTTCGAGGTAGGTCGCCAGCATGTCGTCCGGGACCTGCAGCAGCGGCTGCAGCTCGGTGATCAGCTCCAGCGCGTCCACGGGCAGGGCGACGTCGCCGCCTACCCCGGTGTCGGCCGTGCGGCGGATGGACGCCGGGTCGATGACCCAGTGCTCCAGGGTGTACCGGCGGGCGGTGAACCGGTAGCTGACGGCGTCGAGGGTGAGGCGGTAGGTGCCGGGCGCCTCGCCCGGGGCCTCTCCTGGCAGGGTGGCGTCGAGCTCCGGCTGGAACAGCCGCTCGTGGGCGAGCTCGGCGAGCACCTTGGCGGCGAGGTGCCGGTGCGCGTGCTGCATGTGCTCCGGGGTCAGGTGCCCGGCAGTCAGGTGTTCAGTGGTCAGGCGTTCGGCGAGGTGCGCGCCGTCGCCGAGGGCGGACGTCACGAAGTCGGCGCGGGTGGCGACGCTCAGGGCGGCGCGCTTCGCGTGCGCGCCGTGGCCGAGGTCTACCTCGCGCAGCACGCGGAACCCGGCTGCGGCGTTCTTCGCGGCGATCTTCCGGTTGCGGACGTCGGGCTCGACGACGACCCGGGCGGCGCCGGCCTCGGTGAAGCAGAACCGCATGACTGCGGTCATGACGGCGTCCGTGAGGCCGTGCCGCGGGGTCGCGGGCGGGGCGACGAGCAGGTGCATGCCGACGTCGCCGGGTTGTGCGTCGTGGACGCCGTCGAGCACGACGTGCGCCGGGTCGTAGGTCTCGGTCAGGAACACCGGCTCGCCGTCGAGGCGGCCCAGCCAGGCGGCCTCGTGCGGCCGGGACTGGATGCCGACCAGGTACTCGCGCACCTCGTCGACCCGGAGGTCGGCCATCTGCCAGTAGGAGGCCGAGGGGTGCGCGAGCCATTCCTGGACCAGGTCGGCGTCGCGTGCCGGGACAACGGGCTCCAGCGTGATCTCGCCGAGCCGGGTGGTGGTGCTGTACAGGTGCACGGTGGTCGGGGCGCTCATCGGGCTGCCTCCATCTTGTTGTCGCTCGTGTTGTCGCTGCGGATCTCGTCGAGCCCGGCGTCCGGCAGGCCGAACTGCTGGAAGGCAGTCCGGCGTTCGATCGGGTACGGCTCCCGGCCCGTGATGCCGGCGAGGATCACGGAGTTGCGCCAGGCCCCGAAGCCGAGGTCGGGCGCGGTCACGCCGTGGGTGTGCTCCTCGCCGTTGACCACGTGGATGCGCCGGTCGTCGTCGACCGTGTAGTTGCGGGTGACGTCGTACCGGCCGCGCGCGTCGAGGTTGACCAGGCCGGGCGCGAGGAAGCCGGGCACCGAGGCGGCATAGCCCGTGGCGGCCACCACCGCGCGGGTGCGGTGCTCCGCCGTCGTGCCGAGCTGGGCGTGGCGGAGCGTGAGGACGTACTCGCCGGCCCCGCCCGCGCCGTCGGCGTCGAACCGGGACGCGACCACCTCGGTGTCGCTGAGCAGCGTGGTCGGCACCTGCGCGCCCAGGGCGGACTTGCGGTAGAGGGTGTCGTAGATGTCGTCGATGAGGTCGCCGCTGATGCCCTTGTAGAGGTTGCGCTGCTCGCGCCCCAGGACGTCGCGCTGCTCGATCGGCAGGGACACGTAGTGGTCGGTGTACTCGGGCGACGTCATCTCCAGCGTCAGCTTTGTGTACTCCATCGGGAAGAACCGCGGCGAGCGGGTCACCCAGTCCACCCGGTGCTCCCCCGGCCCGGTGCCGCAGCCCTCCAGCAGGTCGCGGTAGACCTCGGCCGCGGACTGCCCGCTGCCGACCACCGTCACCGACCCGCTCGCGGCGAGCTCCGCCCGGCGCGACAGGTAGTCGCTGGTGTGCACCACCGGGCCCGCGCCGTCGAGCCCGCTCAGGGCTTCCGGCAGCCGCGGCTGGGTCCCGGTGCCCAGCACAAGGTGCTTGGCACAGTATTTCTCGACGCCGTAGGCGGTCTGGGCAGTCACCTCGAACAGGTAGCTGCCGTCGAGCGCGCCGTCGTCGGGCCCGATGCCGTCGGGCCCGATGCCGTCGGCCGTCGCGGCCGGGTCCGGCACGCGCACGACGCTGATCACCCGCCGCCCCCAGCGCAGGCTCGGCAGCTGCTCGGCCACCCAGCGGCAGTACTGGTCGTACTCGGCGCGCAGCGGGTAGAACGACTCGCGGACGTAGAACGGGTACAGCCGCCCGGTCGCCTTGAGCCAGGCCAGGAAGGAGTACGACGACGTCGGGTCGGCCATCGTCACCAGGTCGGCCAGGAACGGGACCTGGAGGGTGGTGCCCTCGATCAGCATCCCCGGGTGCCAGGAGAAGGCCTCGCGCTGGTCGAGGAACACCGCGTCGACGTCGGCCAGGGGCTCCGCGAGCGCCGCGAGGCCCAGGTCGAACGGGCCGATCCCGATGCCGAGCAGGTCGTAGGTCGTGGTCGGGGCGGTCATCTGGTCTCTCCGTCGGTATCCGGGTCAGCGTCTAGCTCGGTGGTCAAGTCTGTGCGGTGCAGGTCGGCGTGGTCCAGGTCCGTGTGGTCCAGATTCGCGTGGTCCAGATTCGCGTGGTCCAGGCCTGCGCCGTCCAGATCAGCGCGCGCGAGCCGCGGGTGCACGTCGCGGCAGGGTGGCTCCTCGGTGCCGGCGAGCGCCTCCCCCGCGAGCAGGCCGTGCGCGGCGGAGCGGACGAGCTCCAGCACGCCCCGGATGTCGGCGAGCGTGGCGTCGGGGTTCAGCAGGGTGAGCTTGAGGCAGGGGCGGCCGTCGATGACGGTCTTGGCCACCAGTGCGCGGCCCGAGTCGAACAGCACGCGCCGCACCTGCGGCACGAGGGCGTCCGCGCGTGCGGCGTCGAGCCCCTCGGGCTGGTAGCGGAACAGGACGGTGGACAGGTCGGTGGTGCCCACGAGCCGGAAGTCGTTGTCGTGCGCGAGGTCCTGGTGCACGGCGGCGGCCAGGTCGCAGACGGCGTCCACCATGGCGCCGACGCCATCGGGCCCGAGCGCGCGGAGCGTGACCCACAGCTTGAGCGCGTCGAAGCGGCGTGTGGTCTGCAGGGACTTGTCGACCTGGTTGGGTTCGGCGTTCTCGGGCGGGTTGAGGTAGTCGGCGTGCCAGGCCACGGGCGCGAGGTCCGTACGCTCCCGGACGATCAGCGCGCTGGAGGACACGGGCTGGAAGAACGACTTGTGGAAGTCGACGGTGACGCTGCGGGCGCGGTCGATGCCGGCGAGCAGGTGGCGGCGCGTGGTGCTCACCAGCAGCCCGCAGCCGTAGGCGGCGTCGACGTGCAGCCAGGTGCCGACGGCGTCGCACAGGTCGGCGATCGCGCCGAGCGGGTCGATGCAGCCGCGGTCGGTGGTGCCGGCGGTCGCGACGACGGCGATCACGGTGTCGCCGGTGCGCTCGATGTCGACGAGGGTCTCCGCCAGGGCGTCCGGGCTCATCCTGCCGTCGGCGTCGGTGCTGACGGCGACCACTGCGTCGTCGGGCAGGCCGAGCAGCAGCGCGGACTTGGCGACGCTGAAGTGGCTCACGGCCGTCGCGAGGATGCGCATGGACTCCAGGCGGGTACCGGTGCGGCGCGCCTTCTCGCGGGCCAGGAACAGGGCCTGGAAGTTGGACTGGGTGCCACCAGAGGTGAAGATGCCGTCGGCGCCATCGGCTCTCCCGGTGACCGGGAACCCGATGCGGCCCGCCGTCCAGTCCACGAGGCGACGCTCCATCAGGGTCGCGATCGTGGACTGGTCGTAGGTGTCGACCGAGGTGTTGATCGCGGCCAGCATCGCCTCGGCGCCCACCGCAGGCAGTGCGACCGGGCAGTTCAGGTGTGCCGCGTAGGTGGGTTCGTGGAACCAGATCGTGTGCTTCGCATACAGGTCCGCTGCCTCGCGCAGCGCCTCCTGCGTGCCCGACGGCGGGCCGTCGAGGTCCACCGCGTCCACCAGCCCTTGCAGCTCTGAGCGGCTCGCCCCGGAGAACGGCTGTGTCACGGCCCTCAGCCGGGCCGCGACGTCGTCGACGACGTCGCGGACTGTCTCCGTATAGGCACTCGCGGTGGCCCCGCGCAGCAGCGCGGTCGTGTCGTGGCGCGCACCCGGGGCGGGTGCGCTGGTCACTGGCTGCGTCACTGCGGGCAGGCGTGAGGGCATGCGGAAGGCTCCTCGTGGAGGGATGATAGGAACGCCGTCCGGACCGGACGGCGGAGCGAACACTTAGGTTTGCCTGACCTAACTTAATCGCTCGGAGACCCTCGTCAAGACGTGGGTGAAACAAGGTACGTGGCGCCCGTCACTCCGAGCTCGCTCCGCGCTCGCTTCCCGCTCGCGACAAGCCTGCTCAGGGCACCTCACGCAGAACCTCACCAAGAAACTCTGAGCGAAACGCCGCGCAATCCTGGGCATAGAGCCCCCACATCGGTACGTTTCCCCCATGAGCAGTGACAGCGACGCGCCTCAGTCCGAGGGCGGCGAGAAGACTGAGCGGATGGACCGCCTACGGGCTCTGCTGACCAAGCCCATCAAGATCCCGGAGTCCGCCTCGGCCGACACCGAGGACGCCGACTACGCCGCACCCGTGGCGGACGCCGCGGCGCCCAAGGGGGCCAGGACATCGATGACAGCGCCACCGAAGGGCACCAAGGTGCCGGTCGAGACCCCGCCGGCGGTCAAGGCCGCGGCCGAGGCGCTCGACCGCCTGACCGAGGAAGAGGGCGAGGAGAAGGACGCCGTCGCCGACGGATCCGGATCCGGCAACGGGTCGGGCAAGCGCAACAAGTCCCGGCGGACCTGGGCCGACGCCTACCTCGCCAAGCCCGACGAGCCCCTCACGCCGGAACAGGTCCGCGCCGAGCTGACCGTCGCGCTCAAGGAGCAGGGTGCGGAGGTCCGCGAGCTCCTGGCGAAGCAGGGCACCGCCCACGAGAAGGCCTTCGAGGCGGCGCGGGAGACGGCCGAGGCCGAGCTGACCGCCCGGTTCGACCTCAGGCTCGACGAGCTGGCCGGCTCGGTCGAGGTGGTCTCGGTGACCGCCCGCGACGAGGCGACGCGGCTGCAGGGGCGGATCGACGAGCTCTCCGCGACCAGCGAGGCGCTGCGCACCGACCTCGACGCGGTCCGCGCAGTCGCCTCCGCGGCCCAAGCCGCGGCGGACTCGGCCACGACAGCCGCATCAGCGGCACGCGAGGCCACCGACGCCGCGACGAAGAAGGCGGCCACCGCGACCACCTTTGCCTGGGTCGGCATCGCGCTGGCCCTGGTGGCCGCCGTGCTCGCGGTAGTGGTCTAGCTCAGCGCGGATCGTCAAGGTCGGCACCGGCGCGCAGCACGAAGCGCCGGTGCCGCCGCTGACCGGAACGGTGCCGGCCGTCCCCCTCGTAGTGCACGGGCCGTTCCCCGACCGGCGGGTACGTGACCCGGGGACCGGTAAACAGCTCGTCGAGCAGTGCCGCGAACGCCGCCTCGACCGGCGGCCCCGCCACCCGCACGCTCGGCCGGCCGAACGCCTGACCTTCCGTTGATTCGTACATGTGTTCGATCTTACCCGTCGCTCGCACTGGAGTCCACCGAATGCGCTGGCCACTGCCGGACCGCCGCCGTTACCGTCGCCGGATGATTCTCAGCCACGACACGACGGGGTCCGGCCCTGCCGTGCTGCTCCTGCACGCGGGCGTCGCCGACTCCCGGATGTGGGGCCCCCAGCGCGCTCCCCTGGCCCGGCAGCGCCGCGTGATCCGGTGCGACCTGCGTGGTTACGGCGACACCCCGCTGACCAGCGAGCCCTTCGACAACGCGAGCGACGTGAAGACCCTGCTCGGCTCGCTGGGCGAGCGCCCGGTGGCGGTCGTCGGGTCGTCCGCCGGCGGGAACGTGGCGCTCCAGGTGGCCTCCGCGTGGCCGGACCTCGTCTCGCACCTCGTGCTGCTGAACTCCGCCTTCGCCCTGCCCGCCACCCGGTCCCTGCAACGGTTCGCCCGGCGCGAGGACGCGCTGCTGGAGGCCGGCGACGTCGAGGGCGCCACGGAGCTCAATGTCGCCACCTGGCTCGGGCCCGACGCCGACGCCGATGCCCGCGAGCTGGTGCGCACCATGCAGCGCCACGCGTTCCAGGTCCAGCTCGGCGCCGGCGAGGACGTCAACCAGGAGGCCGGCCCGGCGATCGACCTCGCGGCGATCAGCGCCCACACCCTGATCGTCTCCGGCGGCCAGGACCTCGACCACTTCCGCGCCGTCGCGAACCACCTGGCCGGGCGCATCCCCGGCGCCAAGCACACGCAGCTCGGCTGGGCCGGCCACCTGCCCAACCTGGAGCGCCCCGACGAGGTCACGGCGCTCATCACCGAGTTCCTGGCCGAGTACCCGGCCTGAGGCTTTCCGGCCCGCGCTACCCGGCGCCAGCTACCGGGCCCCGACCGCCAGCGCGGCCGCCAGGTAACCGCGCGTCACCCGGTCCTGGACCCGGTGGGCCACCCGCGGCAGGATCCGTGAGCCCCAGAAGTCGTGCCGGGCCACCGCGTGGATCTCGAAGACGAGACCCGACGGGACGCCGTCGTCACGCAGCACGCGGAACGCTTCCACCCCCGTCTCCGGGTGGTGCGGCAGGGTGGCGTAGGTGAAGCCGATCTCGTCGGGCTCCCGGACGACGTCGACCACGCGACAGGGGGCGGTGAACCAGAGCGGGCCCACCCGCACACCCTGCACGACCGTCGTACCGATCTCCGCCGGGCCGCTCGGCGCGATGACCAGGCCGGCGCCGCGATGGATGCCCCAGCCGAACAGCGCGTCCGCGGTGGCCGTGAGCGACGCGCCCTGGTCGAGCACGACCCGCTCCCGCAGCACCCGGGCGCCCGGCGGCGGGGCGTCCAGCCAGCCGAGGTCCGCCGTCGGGCAAGCAGGGACTGAACGTTCAAGAACCTGCGCAAGATCCGGCCTGGTCAGCTGCACAGAAGGAACCGTACCCGCCCGAGCCAGCCAGTTGAGTGCTGGCTGTCCGCCCTCCCGAGAGGGCGGATAACCACTATTCAACGAGCCGGGCGGTGTTGTTCGAAGCGGACCGGAAGTGCTCGCGGGGCCGACGACCACAGCGTCCCCGTAGCGCTCAGCGCCTCGGGCGAGACGGTCAGCGTGACACCGCCGAGGCGACGCAGCGCCTCGGCGACCGCAACCTGCGCGATCACCGTCGCCGGACGGCGCGCCGGGCAGGCGTGCGGGCCCGCGCCCCAGGTGAGGTAGGACAGGTTGGCCGGCTCCAGCCAGATGTCGTCGCCCGCGGCCCGCGACTCGGCGCTCGCCCCCAGGATCCCGGGCACGACGGCGTCGCCCGCCCAGATCTTGCGGCCGCCGAGCGTGGTGTCGGCCACCACGAACCGAGGCGCGGCGTTCGTCGCGGGCGGCGTCGAGCCGAGCACGGCGGCGAGGGTGTCGGGCGCCGACAGCAGGCCACCGGACCGGCCGTCGAACCGCGGGTCGGTGAGCCGCAGGCGCAGCGCCTGGGTGATCCACGCGACCTCGTACTGGCTGCCCAGGATGAGCGTCGCGGAGACCGCGCTCTGCACGTCCAGGTCGGTCGGCTCGCTCGGGTGGCGCAGGAGTGCCGAGGTCAGGTCGTCCGACGGCGCCGCGCGGCAGCTCGCGACCAGGTCCGCGATGAGAGCCCGCTGGGCGTCGAGGGACTCCCCGCCCGCCGCCCCCTTGGCCTCGAAGACCCGGCGCGAGTGGCTCAGCATGGCGCGCGCCTGGTCGGCGTCGAGCCCGAACATCGTGGACATCACGAGCAGCGGGACCGCCCGCGCGTAGTCGGCGACGAGGTCGGCCTCGCCCTCGGCCAGCACGCGGTCCAGCGCGAGGCCGCACCAGCGCTCCACGACGGCCGCGAGCCGGTGCTCGTCGACGCTCTCGAACGCGTCGTCGAGGAGGCGGCGCAGGTGGCGGTGCCGCACCCCGTCCACGTAGTAGATGCCGTCACGCGGGGCGAGGACCCCGCCGACGCCGCTGCCCGGACCGACCGTGCCGTCCGCAAACAGGTTCCAGCCGCGCGAGTCGCGCGAGTACAGGCCCTCGTTGCGCAGCACCGTGACCACCTCGCGGTGCCCCAGCGCGAGCCAGGCCGGCACCCCGGGCTCCAGGAGCACCGGTGCCACGTTGCCCCACCGGGCGCGCAGCCGCTCGTACACCTGAGCGGGATCCGCACTTGTGGTGGTCTCCATCAGCGGCGTCAGGTCGTCGTGGGCGACCAGGTCTTCCAGGCGCTCCGACTGTGTCGTCGTCGTGGCTGTCATGACTCCCCGGTTCCGGGCGCGACTTTGCGCGCACCCTGTACTTTTACCCGGAATGTACCTCATGTCCGAAGCGCAGTCATGGGCCGGACTTGTCATGGGCCGGATTCCTCGGGCGCTCGCAGCGCCGGATATCCTCGGGCCATGCCGCGGACCATCGCCGTCGTCGGGGGAGGCGCCGCCGGCGTCATCCTGGCGGCCCACCTGCTGCGCGCCGCAGCCGTCTCCCGGCCCGTACGAGTGCTGCTCGTCGACCCGGCCGAGACGCCCGGCCGCGGGCTGCCCTACCGGACCACCGACCCGCGGCACACGCTCAACGCCGTGGTCGCCCGGCTCAGCGCCTTCGACGACGATCCCGGGCACCTCCTGCGCTGGTGCGGGCCGGCCAGGGTCCCCGCCGGTCCGGGGACGTTCCTGCAGCGTGCCGACTTCGGGCGGTACCTCACCGAGCTGCTGCCGTCGATCGACGTGCCGGAGGGCTCTGCGCTGCGGCACGTGCGCGGCTCGGTGGTCGATATCGACGACCGCGACGGAGAACACGGGCCCGTCGCCCTCACGCTGGCCGACGGCGGCATCCTGCGGGCCGACTCCGCCGTGCTGGCGCTCGGCACTCCCCCGCCGGTACGGCTGCCCGAGTACGAACCGTGGGGCGACCGTTACGTCGCCGACGCATGGTCGGCCGACCTCGACGCCCGCGCGGCGGGCGCCCGTCGGGTCCTGGTCGTGGGCACGGGTCTGACGACGCTCGACGTCGTCACCCACCTGCACCCCCTGCTGCCCGGCGCACGGTTCACGGCGGTCTCCCGTGGCGGCACCCTGCCCGCCGCGCACGCGGCCGACCCGCTGCCGCCCGCGATCGACGTCGACCTGTGTGGTGCCGTCGGCGCGGCCGGTACTCCAACCGTGCTCGACACGGCGCTCGACACGGTGCGCCAGCGCGTCGCGGCCGAGCGTGCAGCGGGCCGGGACTGGCGGGCAGTGATCGACGCGGTCCGGCCGCAGGTCAATCCGGCCTGGGCGCGGCTGAGCCCCGAGGACCGGGTGACGTTCCAGCGCGAGCACGCCCGCTCCTGGGAGAACGTGCGGCACCGCATGTCGCACGCCATGCGCACCCACGTGGACCGCCTGGTCGCCGACGGTGTGCTCACCGTCGGCACGGTCGCCGAGGTGCGCGGCGGGGACCGCTGGGACACCTCCGCGTTCGACCTCGTGGTGGGCGCCACCGGGCTCCCGCCCCTGACGTCGCCGGGCTGGAACCCGCTGGTGGACGCCCTCCTCGCGCGCGGCGCGCTGCGCCCGCACCCGCTCGGCACGGGTCTCGACCTCACGCCCGACGCCGCCCTGGTCGACGCCGCCGGCACCGGCCACCCGCGGCTGCGCGCCATGGGCCTGGCCCGGCGCGGGCTGGAGTGGGAGTGCACGTCGGTCCCGGACCTGCGCCGTCAGGCCGCACTGCTCGCGGAAGATCTCCTCGCGGACGACCTCCTCACGAACGTCCAGCCCGCGGACGTCCCGCTCGGCGCACACTCCGCCTGAACGGACAAATCGTCACCCGCGTGCCATGCGCGCGTTGCCCGGCGGCCATGCCCCCGGTGAAGTCTTCCTTCGACATCGCTACCTGTGTCACCACCTGTATCGCTACCTGTCGGAACGAACGGGACGAGGGAAGACATGCGTGGAACAACACGACCACTGAAGCTGGCCATCGGTACGACCGCGGCGGCGGTCGCCCTGGGCATAGCTGCGGCGGGCCCGACGGCGGCGGCCCCCGAGCTGGCCGTGAGCAACGCCGACCTGGCCCAGCGCTGGGCGCCCATCCACTACCAGGACGTGGACCAGACCGGCACCAACGCCCTGGGCGGCCGCTCGGACTACATCGCCGCGTACGACTTCGACGGCGATCTGAACGCCCGCAACAACTGGGACAACACCGGCAGCTACTCGCTCGCGGCCACCGCGTACTACTCGGTGCAGGAGACAGCGACCCACTGGTTCGTCACCTACATGTTCTTCCACCCGCGGGACTGGTCGGACTCGATCTTCGACACGGAGCACGAGAACGACGGCGAAGGGGTCATGGTCGCCGTCCAGAAGAACGGCTCGACGTACGGCGTGCTGCGCGGCGCCGTCACCGTGGCGCACACCAACTTCTACTCGTACACGCCGTCGGGCAGCACGTGGGGCGCCGGCGCCGAGACCATCGACGGCACCCTGCAGCTCGCGACCAACCCGCACGACGGCCTCACCCACCCTGTCACCGCCCAGGAGGCCAAGGGCCACGGCCTCAAGGCGCGCCCGGGCTACGACATCGTGGGCGACGGTGTCATCTACTACCCGGCCGGCCGCGCCGAGGTGCCGGAGCACCCGGACGACCGGAACGTGGCCTACCGCCTGGTGGACGTCCAGGCGTCCGGCGGGCTCTGGGCGCAGCGCGCCAACACCCAGCTCTTCGCGAGCGCCGGCACCTTCGCCGGCGACGGCTCGGGCAGCTGCGGCGACGGCGGCATCTCCTGCACCACGAACTCCGCGAACGCCCCGTGGGGCTGGGACGACGGCGACGACCTCCCGGGCCGCGGTGCGCTGGCCACCGACCCGGCGGGCCTGGCGGCCAACTACTTCCGCATCCCGGAGCCCCTGGACCGGACCTACGTGAACAACCCGTACTGACGACATGCGGTGACAGCACGCACTGACTCTCAGCCTGAGGTTGAGACCTGGGTGAGGTTCAACCTCAGGTTGAGGGTCAGGGTCTGGCGTCAGACCAGGCGGGCGCTCACCACGAGCTGCTGCCCGATCTCCAGGCGCACGTCCGCCACCCGGACGCCGTCCGGCAGCCTCTCGGCCAGGTCGATGTCGCGGCTCGTCGCGGCCTCGACCTGGCTGCGCACCGTCCCGAGGAGCGCCGCCACCAGCGGGTTGCCGCTGGAGAGCTGCACGTCGCGCACCGTGAGCACCAGGTTCTCGTCGATGCTGGCCGAGGCCGTCGCCTGCACCCGGGCCGAGAGGAACAGGCCCTTCTTGATCGCGGCGTCGGCCCGGAGCGTGGCCGCGCGCGGCCCCTGCGACTCGATGTCGAGGTCCAGCCCGGTCAGGGTGATGCCCTGCTGCAGCAGGACGACGGCCAGCACGCCGCGGGCTGTCGCGACCAGGCCGGCCTTGTCCACGGCGACCCGCGCGTGCCCCGAGACGGGCGTGTCGGCGGTCGGCTCCACCGGCTGGACTCCGGTACGGCCATCCGCACCCTCCACCCAGTCGAACCGCAGGCCTTCGAGCTCCGCGGTGATGTCGACGGGCAGGTCCACCGCGACGATCGGGTGTGCGTCCACGCGCAGTCGGCGCAGCGTCCCGGGCTCGTGCCGGACGACCTCGGGCTGCCACCGCCCGGCGTCGGGCCCGGTCCCGGACGCCGGACTCCCCGACCCGCCGTCGAGCCGCACGGCGACGCCCGACAGGTCGATGTCCGCGGACACCACGTCGGCGCCGTCGAGCACCGCCTCGATCCGGGCATGGCCGAGCCCGACGACCTGGCCGCCGAGCTCGGCCGCGAGCGCATCGCGGATCCGGGCGGCCAGGTCGGCGCCGTCGACGGGCCGGGGCGTGGCCCCGAGCGGGATCGGTGCGGGCGTGCGGCTGGCGGGGATCGTGTCGGGGCGCGGAGCGGCGTCGGTCATAACCGCGAGACTAGCTGCGACCACCCGTAGACGATGGTCATCGCGCCGGTCACGCCGACGGCGGTGTTGCGGCCTCGTCGTCGTCGCCGAGCGCGTTGAGCGTCTCGTCGAGCCTCGCCATGACCACCTCGGGGTCGACCCCGACGCTCTGTGACAGGGTCCGGATCGTGGCGAGCATGGCCCGTTCCCGCGCCGCCGACGCGGCCTCGTGGTTGCGTTGGGCTGCGCGCCGGGCGGCCTCGTCGGCCTCCAGCCGGTCCACCTTCGTGATGAGCTGCTCCGTGCGGGTCGCGGTCTCGCCGGTGTTCACAAGAATGATCCGCTGCTGCTCGTCGGTCAGTGCCATGAGGAAGTCCTCCAAGTCGATCCGGATGTCGTCGAGGCGCGCGTACAGGTTCTGGCCGGGGCATGCGGTCTCGGAGACGTTGCGGTGCCCCCGCAGGGGCGCGCCCTGGGTCCACCAGCGCTGCCTGCCCACGTGGTAGATGGCGTTCGCGGTCGAGATCTGGGCTTCGGTGGGATTGTTGGTCTCGTAGTTTCCCGCGAAGCAGATCGACCGCGCGGTGCTGTTGCGCCCGCCGGTGTGGGTGCCTCGGCGGTTCCAGCTCACGCCCTGGTAGGCCCGCCCGGACGGGAAGACGACCACGTTGTAGGAGATCCCGGTGCCGAACCGGGACTGTCCGACGCTCTCCAGCGCCCGCATCTGCTCCGCCTCGGCGGCGATGCTCGCGGAGGGCGAGAGCTGCGCCGTGACGGAGTGGTGCACGAAGACCTCGGCCGCCAGACCGGTTAGCGTCAGGTCGCCGTCCTGGTACCGGGCGCCCCAGGAGGCGCGCGTCGCGATGTTTACCGCGGCGAGCGGCGCGGGCTCCACCGTCGGTTCGGGCACGGCCTGCGGGTTGGCGGGGGGCACGTCGTCCGGACCGAGCACCTCCAGCACGGTGCCGTCGTCGCCCCTCATCTCGTATACCTCAGCCACCGCGCCCCCCAGGTTACGGATATGTCCCACATGTCTACCATCGAGCGGGTGGCGAGGCGACCCCTGCCGGGCGCCTGTGACCGCCGGATCGTGCCCGTCCCGCGCCTCGACGGGCCCCGCGCGCTTGTACTGTGGCACGCGTGATCAGCATCGACGCCGACTCCCCCGTCCCGCCGTTCGAGCAGGTGCGCACCACGCTCGCCCAGCAGATGGCGGACCGCACGCTGCCCGTCGGCACCCGCCTGCCGACAGTGCGCGCGCTCGCGGCAGAGCTCGGCATCGCGGTCAACACAGTGGCCCGCGCCTACCGGGAGCTGGAGGCGGCGGGGCTCGTGGAGACCCGCGGCCGGGCCGGCACCTTTGTCAGCGCCGCCGGCAACCAGCGCCTTTCCCTGGCGCAGGAGGCCGCGGCGCAGTACGCGGAGACCACCCGCGCGCTCGGCCTCGGCCGGGCCGAGGCGCTGGAGATAGTCTCCGCGGCGCTGCGGTAGCGCCCGCCGGCACAGCTGTAGCGCCCTACGGCACAGCGGTCGCGCCCTACGGGCAAAGCCCGGGCTAGCCGAGCACCCGGACGGGGCTGCCCGCCGCCCAGGCCGCGATGTCCTCGACCGCCTGCGGGTAGAACGTGGCGTAGGTGTCCTCGGTGACGTACCCCAGGTGCGGCGTCAGCACGGTGCGTGGGGCCGAGCGCAGCGGATGGTCCGCGGGCAGCGGCTCGACGTCGTACACGTCCAGGCCGGCGCCGCCGATGCGGCCCGCGTGCAGGGCCTCCAGCAGTGCGCCGGTGTCCACGAGCGGTCCGCGCGAGGTGTTGATCAGGAGCGCGGTGGGCTTCATGCGCGCCAGGTCGTCCCGGCCGACGATGCCGGCGCTGCGCGCGCTCAGCTTGTAGTGCACCGTCACGACGTCGGACGTGGCGAACAGCTCGTCCTTGCTCACCGCGCGCACGCCCGCCTCGGCGGCCGCGGCCGGGTCGAGGTTGGTGCTCCAGGCGACGGCGTCCATCCCGAACGCCGCGCCGACCCGGGCGACCTGGGTACCCAGCCGCCCCAGACCCACCACGCCGAGCCTGCGCCCGGCCAGGTCCATGCCGATCGTGTGCTGCCAGCCGCCCGCGCGCAGGCGCGCGTCCTCCTGCGGAACGTGCCGCGCCACGGCAAGGATCAGCGCCCAGGTCAGCTCTGGCGTTGCCGACGACGGCGACTCCGTCCCGCACACCACCACCCCCCGGGCGCGTGCCGCCGCCAGGTCGATCGACGCGTTCGCCCGCCCGGTCGTCACCAGCAGCTTCAGGTCGGGCAGGAGGTCGAGCACCTCGGCGGTGAACGGCGTCCGCTCCCGCATGGCGACGACGACGTCGACGCCGGCGAGGGCCCTCGCGAGCCCGGCCGGGTCGGCGTGGTGCTCGGGATGGAACTGGACGTCGGCCTGGAGGCTCGCCCAGTCGGCGAAACGGTGGGCGGCCTGCTGGTAGTCGTCGAGGACGGCGATGCGCATGCGCCTGAGCCTAGGTGCGCCGGTCCGGCGGATGCGCTTTGCGGGTGCGACCGGTGTCGATCTTTCGGCGTCTCGTTCGTCGTCCTGACAGGGGGCGACCGATGAGCTTGGGCACGGTCGGTCGTCAGTACTCACGGGAACCACGTCGAACGTCGAATCGAACGAGGAGAGCGCCATGACAGCGACGCACGAGAGCCACACCCACCAGGACGGCACGGCGGCAGTCCCGCCCGTCGTCGACCGGGCCGCCTGGCAGACCGCCCGCGACGAGCTGCTGCTGCGCGAGAAGGCGCACACCCACGAGGGTGACGCGATCGCTGCGGCGCGACGCCGGCTGCCGATGACGGAGGTCGACGGGACCGTCGCCGTCGTCGGGCAGAACGGGCCGACTATGCTGCTGGACCTGTTCGAGGGGCGTGAGGAGCTGATCGTCTACAAGCACATGTGGCACCTGGGCGAGCCGTTCGAGAACCAGTGCGAAGGCTGCACCCTGACCTACTGGGCGGTGCAGGACCCGGCGTACCTGACGGCGCGCGGGGTGTCGTTCGCCGTGTTCGCGAAGGCGCCGCACGTGGAGCTCGCGCCGTTCGTCGAGTTCATGGGGTACCCGCAGCACTGGTACTCCGTGTTCGACATCGAGGAGCCGATCGTGGGCGGTGACACGTTCGAGGACTTCGGCTACTGGACGGTCTTCCTGCGTGCAGGTGACCGCGTGTTCCTCACCTACCGGAACACCGGCCGGGGCAGCGAGGTGACGATGCCGGCGCTCGCGCTGCTCGACATGACCCCGCGCGGGCGCATCGAGGCCTGGCAGGACTCCCCCGAGGGCTGGCCGGAGGGTCGGTCGGCGGGCTGGTTCTGGCGGTCCGACGAGGACGGCGCCGGGAGCGGCGGGGACGCCCAGGTCGAAGGGCGGCCCGCCATCCAGTGGTCCCGCCCGGGCGCGACGCCGGTGGCGGCGGGCAGGCACCGCCACAACCACTGAGTCGGCCTGGCGCTGGTCAGCTCTGGGTCTGCCGGCGGCTGCTCGTCCCGAGGCTCGCGCGGACCGCCGGGTGCAGCATCACCGCGACGCCGACCAGCACGAACAGGACGTGCAGCGCACGGATCACCGGGAAGGCCGGGGAGACGTCGCCCTCGAAGGCGGTGAACCAGGAGGCGCCGTCGGCGAGCGCGGCGGCCATGGGCAGCACCATCGAGGCCAGGCCCACCACACCGAGCCCGAGCAGGAGCGCCCACCACGCCCAGCGCCGGCCCCGGGCGAGGAACCAGGCGCAGGTCAGTGCGGCGGCGAAGATCAGGCCGCGCAGCGTGACCTGCGTGACGAGAGCGTCGGTGACCCCTTCCTGGGCGACGATGGTGCTGATCGCGACGACGGCCTCGGCGACCCCCGCCAGGACGGCGAGCGCAAAGGAGCCGGCCGCTACCGTCCGGAGCGGCTGGGCCGTGAGCGACGTCGGTCGCGGTGGCTGGGTCGTGGGCGGGGTGTCGAGCATGGTTTTGGTCATGCCTCGATCCTGGTCCGACGGCGATCGGTCAACCAACCGGCTGTCCTCCGTCCCGCACGGTGGGTAATCCCCACCTCCCGGCTGCTGTCGCCGTCGGCTACACCGCGCTCTTTGGTACGGGGAGGGTGCGCACCGCCGGGGCGATCACCGCCGCCATGCGCTCGTAGCCCGCCGGGCCGGGGTGCAGGCCGTCCTCCAGCAGGTGCGTCTGCTCCGGCCCGAGCACCGACCGCCCGTCAAGCAGGTGCAGGTCCGGGTCGCCGTGCGCGGCGAGCAGCCCGACGGCGGCGGCCACCTGGTCGCGCACCTGCGCCAGGGTCAGGCCCGCGCTGCCCACCGTGGCCTCCCGGCGGGGCGAGGCCACGGGCGAGATCACCAGCACCGGTACACCCGGGTGCCCGTCCCGGACGGTGCTCAGGAACCCGAGCAGCGCGGGCAGCAGCGAGCGCGCGCTGAACGTGCCCGCGCCGTAGACGTTGATGCCGAGACAGGCCACGACGACGTCGGCGGGCAGGTCCCGGACCACTCGCGCGACCATCGGGTCGAGGTGTGCCTCGCCCGCGAAGCCGAGGCACGTCAGGTCCAGGCCGAGCTCGCGCGCCACCAGCGCGGGCCAGGTGCGCGCCGGGGAGGCGGCCTGGCGGCACTGCGTCAGCGAGCTGCCGTACACCACGAACCGGGGGCGCCGGCCCGGCCCACCCGGCGCCGTCGGCCCTACCGTCGGCCCTGCCGACGGCCCAGCCCAGACGCGCGCCCCGTCCTCGACGGCCACGCTCACCAGGGCGAACGTCCCGAACTGCGGCAGCCACAGCTCCACCCGCTTGTCCCCCGGCGGCAGGTCCAGCACAAAGCTCCCGTCCGGGCCGACCGGTGCGGACGCGACAACCGCGCCGTCCACCACTGCGTCGAGCGGCACCTCGATGCCCTCGACCACGGCGCGTCCGGTGAGCACCCGCGTGTCGGTGCCGAGCACCACCCGCACCCCGGCCGGCATCGCGGCGCGGAGGCGCAGGACTCCGCCCGGGAAGAGCTCTATCCGGTCGTGCGGCAGCCGCCACGCCTGCGACCCGCCCGGCGTGTGCTCTACGGAGACGGCGCCCTCCCAGGTCAGGACGTCGTCGT
Source organism: Promicromonospora sp. Populi (assembly GCF_041081105.1). Classification (NCBI taxonomy): domain Bacteria; kingdom Bacillati; phylum Actinomycetota; class Actinomycetes; order Micrococcales; family Promicromonosporaceae; genus Promicromonospora; species Promicromonospora sp. Populi. Next base: position 1,057,486 of record NZ_CP163528.1, read on the forward strand.
CCGCCAGGATCTCGCGCATCGCACCCTCGTTCCCTCAGGCCCGGACAGCCGGCAGCTCCATCGACCGCTCCATCAGCAGGGTGAAACGCGAGACAAATGTCCATAAGTCCCTTGACGCCCTGCATGACGGTCAATAGCGTGATCGTCGCACGGCCCTTATACGTATTAGAGATTCTGCCGCCGACGGCGTCGGGGAATCGAGAGACTGCGATGAGCCAACGACGGCGACCCACCCAGGTGGACATCGCGCGCGCCGCGGGTGTCTCGCAGGCGACCGTCTCGCTGGTGATCAGCGGCGGCCAGGCCAGCAGCCAGATCGCGGAGCAGACCCGCAGGTCGGTGCTCGACGCCGCCGCGGAGCTCGGCTACACCGTCAACACCGCAGCGCGCAGCCTCAAGGGCGGCCGCAACCGCATGCTCGGCCTCTACACGTTCGAGCCGGTCTTCCCGGTCGACCAGCGCGACTTCTACTTCCCGTTCCTGCTCGGCGTCGAGGAGGCCACCGCCGAGTTCGGGTACGACCTGCTGCTGTTCAGCTCCGTCAGCTCGGGCGAGCGCCGCATCTACTCGGACGGCATCAACCGCCTCAAGGTCGCCGACGGCTGTGTGCTGCTGGGCCGGCACATCGACCGCGCGGACCTCGCGGACCTGGTCCGCGAGGACTTCCCGTTCGTCTTTGTCGGACGGCGAGAGCTGCCGGGCGTGGAGCTCTCCTACGTCGCCCCGGACTACGTGGGCGCGACGCGCGACATGGTGCGCCGGCTGACCGACGTCGGGCACCGCCGCCTCGCCTACCTGCGGCCCGCGGACCACCAGGAGCCCACGCGCGACCGCGAGGCCGGGTTCCGCGAGGGGCTGGCGGACGCCGGCCTGCCCGACCAGCCGATCCACGAGATCCCCGACGACGACGTCGACGCCCGCCTGGCCGCCCTGCTCGATCAGTGGCTGGCCGACGGCGTCACCGCGCTCCTGGTCGAGCCGAGCGAGGACGACCAGGCGATAGTGGCCCTCGAGCGGGTCGCCGCCTCGGCCGGGGTGCGCATCCCCGAGGACCTCTCGGTCGCCCTGCTCGGGGACCCGGCCCGCAGCGGCACCGGCAGCACGGGTGGTCCCGGCACCGCGAGCGCCCGCGACTGGACCCGCTTCACGCTGCCCCGCGAGGACATGGGCCGCGCGGCCGTCGGCCTCCTGCTCGAGCTCATGGCCGCCGACGACTCGGGTTCCGACGTCGGCCCGCGCCAGCTCTCCGTCGCGTGCACGCCGGTCGACGGCGACTCCGTCGGGAGGCCACGCTGATGCTCTCCTTCCTGCTGCGCCGGGTAGCGATCGGGCTGTTCACGATCTGGGGCGTGCTCACCGCGGTCTTCCTGATCGTGCGCCTCGCGCCGGGCGACCAGGCCACCGTCACCCTCGGGCCCGACGCCACGCCCGAGCAGCTCGCCGAGCTGCGGCGAACTCTGGGGCTGGACCAGCCGGTGCTCGTCCAGTACCTGTCGTTCCTGGGGGACGCGGCCCGGGGCGACTTCGGCGAGTCCTACCGGTACGGCCGCCCTGCCATGGACGCGGTGCTCGAACGGTTCCCCGCCACCGTCACGCTCACGCTGGCGGCCACCGTGATCGCGATAGTCGTGGGGATCGTGCTCGGCGTGGTGGCCGGGCACCGGCCCGGCAGCCTGGTCGACCGCACGACGTCGGCGGCCACGCTGGGGTTGCAGGCGCTGCCGCCGTTCTGGGTGGGCATCATGCTCATCCTGGTTCTCGCGCTGTGGCTGCGCCTCCTGCCGAGCGCCGGCGGCGGGGACCTGGAGCACCTGATCCTGCCCGCGGTCACACTGTCCATCCCGTTCACCGCGCTGGTCGGCCGGATCACGCGCAGCGGCGTCGCCGAGACCATGTCCGAGGCGTTCGTGCGCACCGCGCGGTCCAAGGGCCTGACCGAGCGCGAGGTCCTGACCGGGCACGTGCTGAAGAACTCGCTGGTCCCGGTCGTCACGGTCGTCGGGCTCCAGATCGGCACGCTGCTCGGCGGCGCCGTCGTCATCGAGACGGTGTTTGCCTGGCCCGGGCTCGGCAACCTGCTGGTCGGCGCGGTGGGCAACCGCGACTACGCGGTGGTGCAGGCCGCGACGGTGCTGATCGCCCTGTGCGTCATCGTGCTCAACCTGGCCGCCGACCTGGCCTACGCCCGCCTCGACCCGCGCATCCGGCTGGAGGCCCGCCGATGAGACACCTGCGCTCGCCTGCCGGCTACCTGATCTACGCGATCATCGGCGTCTATGTGCTCGCGGCCGTCGCGGGCCCGTACCTCGTGCCGTACGACCCGGTGGCCACGGTGGTCACCGAGCGGCTCCTGCCGCCCGGCTCCCCCACCGCCGCGGGCACCGCCTGGCTGGGCACCGACGGCGTCGGCCGGGACGTACTGGCGCAGGTGGTGCACGGGGCGCGCACGTCCCTGACGATCGGCGTCGTCGTGGTGCTGGTGTGCAGCCTGGTGGGCGTGGCCCTCGGCGCGGTCGCCGGCTACGCGGGCGGGTTCGCCGACGTCGCCGTGGCCCGCACCATCGACGTGCTCATGGCCTTTCCCGGCATCCTGCTCGCCATAGTCGTCGCGGGCATCCTGGACCGCGGCATCGACGTGGTGATCATCGCCCTGTCCGTCGCGGGCTGGATCGGGTTCGCCCGCCTGTCCAGGAGCGTCGCCCTGTCCGTGCGCGAACGCGACTGGGTCGATGCCGCCCGGATCATGGGCGTGCCCACGCCGGCCATCCTCGGCCGGCACGTCGTCCCGTTCCTCGCGGGGCCTGTCGTCGCCCTCGCCACGATGGAGCTCGCCTCCGTCGTCCTCTCCGAGGCGGCCTTGAGCTTCCTCGGTCTCGGCCTGCCCCCGTACGTCGTGTCCTGGGGGCAGAGCATCGCCAACGGCAAGGAGTACCTCGCCACCGCCTGGTGGATCTCGGCCTTTCCAGGCATCGCGCTCTCCGTCCTGGTCGTCTGCATCGGCCTGGTCGGGGACCGCCTCACCAAGCGCTTCGCCCAACGGTGACCGCCGCACCCGGCGCACCCACCCCGCCCCGCCTCACCCCACCCGGAAGGAAAGAGCGATGAAGCTCAGCACCCGGCGAGCGGTACCTGCCCTTGCCATCACCCTCGCCCTCCTGACCACGGCCGCCTGCGGCAGCTCCGGCACCGACGACGACGACGCCGGCGGCGGCACCCTCACCGCGGCCGGCCCCATCCCGATCGAGAACCTCGACCCGCACGGCCCGTCCAGCATGGACGCGGGCACCCAGCTCGCGGCCCGCGCCCTGTTCAGCCAGCTTGTGGTCAGCACCGGCCCGGGCGAGTTCGCCGGCGAGCTGGCCACCGAGTGGGAGCCGAACGAAGACACCAGCCAGTGGACCTTCACCCTGCGCGACGGCGTGGAGTTCTCCGACGGAGAGCCCGTCACGGCCGACACCGTCGTCGCGTCCTTCGAGCGGGTCCAGGAGCTGCAGGGACCGCTGGCCGGCAACTTCGTCGACTACACGGTCGAGGCGCCCGACGAGGCCACCGTGGTGTTCGACGCCGGCAAGCCGGACGCCTCGTTCGTCGCGAAGATCTCGTCGTTCTTCGTCACCCCCGAGGGAGTCGACGACGCGTTCTTCCAGGAGCCCGTGGGCTCCGGGCCGTTCGTCGTGGAGTCGTTCGAGCCCGGCCAGGAGCTGCGGATGACGCCGAACCCGACCTACTGGGACGGCGCGCCCGAGCTCCAGGAGCTGGTCTTCCAGTCCATCCCGGAGATCTCGGCCCGCATGACGGCGCTGCAGACCGGTGAGGTCGACGTCACCTGGGCCATGCCCGACGACCAGATCGCCGCCCTGCAGGGCGACACGTCGATCACCGTCGAGAACGTGGACAGCCCCGGTGTCATCACCATGTGGATGAACAGCTCCGAGGAGACGCTCCAGGAGGCCGCCGTGCGCCGCGCGCTGTGGCAGGCGGTCAACTTCGAGGAGATCACGGCGTCGCTGTTCCCGGAGACGGGCACCCCGGCGGACTCCGTCGTCAGCCCCGTCGTGCTGGGCTACGCACCGCAGGAGCCGGTGGCGTACGACCCGGAGGCCGCCAGGGCGGCCCTCGAAGAGGCCGGCTTCGACTTCGACACGACGCTCCGGCTCCAGTTCTCGCAGCCGCAGTTCGCGCAGTTCGCGCAGGCCGTGGCCTCCGACCTGGCCGAGATCGACGTCCAGGTCGAACCGCTGCAGAAGGAGCAGGCGGTGTTCCTGGAGGACCTGCTGGCCATGAACTGGGACATCAACCTGCAGCAGGTCGGCTCGCAGGGGTACGACGCCGCCACGAACCTGGGGCGCCTGTACCCGTGCGCCGCGGGTCGTACCGGCTACTGCAACGAGGACCTCGACACGCTGCTCGCCGACGCCGAGGCGACCAGCGACACCGCCGAGCGGGAGGACCTCTACGCGCAGGCCACGCAGATCATCTGGGACGACGCCGTGGGCATGTACCCGATGTTCGTCGGCACGCCCTACGCGTGGCGCTCGGGGGTCGAGGGCTTCGAACCCGCCTCGGACAGCACCCCGTACTTCACGCACGTGACGAACTCCGAGGACTGAGCATGCCCGAGGCGACGGGGCTCGAGGTGACCGGGCTCGAGGTGGTGCTGCCCGCGGGGGCAGTGGTCGACCGGGTCTCCTTCGCCGTGCCGGCCGGCCGCACCACCGGCCTGATCGGCGAGTCCGGCAGCGGCAAGACGATGACCGCGATGGCCGTCGTCGGGCTGCTGCCGGAGGCCGCCGTCGCCTCGGGCGAGGTGCGGTGGAAGTCCCAGGACCTGCTCGCCGCGCCCGAGAGACGGCGGCGGCAGGTGCGCGGCCGCGAGATCGGCGTCGTGTTCCAGGACCCGTCCGCCGCGCTCAACCCGATCCAGATGGTGGGCAAGCAGGTCGGTGAGATCCTGCGCCGCGACGGCCTGCCGCGCGCCGAGGTCCGCGCCCGTGTGCTGGAGCTGCTGGCGCGCGTCGGCCTGCCCGAGCCGGAGCGGCAGGCCGACGCGTACCCGCACGAGCTGTCGGGGGGCTTGCGCCAGCGCGTCATGATCGCCATCGCCCTGGCCGGGCAGCCCGAGCTGATCATCGCGGACGAGCCGACCACCGCGCTCGACGTCACCACCCAGGCGAAGATCCTGACCCTGCTCGCGGACCTGCGGGAGCGCGAGGGCCTGGCCATGATCCTGGTCAGCCACGACCTGCGGGTCATGGCGCACGTCGCCGACGAGGTGGTGGTGATGTACGCGGGCCGGGTGTGCGAGCAGGGCCCGGCGCGCGCGGTGCTGGACAGCCCGCACCACCCCTACACACGCGCACTCGCGGGCAACGTCCCGTCGGTCAGCAGCCGGACGGCGATCGCCGAGCCGCTGCCGGGCGCGCCCGCCAGCCCGTTCGCCCGGCCGTCCGGGTGCCCGTTCCACCCGCGCTGCCCGATCGCGCGAGCCCGTTGCGCCACCGAGGAACCGGCACTGCGTGAGGTAGCTCCTGGCCGGTTCAGCGCCTGCCACTACGCCGAGGAGGTCTCCTGAATGAGCGTGCTCGAGATCCGCGGCCTGCGCGTCGCCTTCACCGCGCCGCGCCGGTCGGTCCGCGAGCGCCGCACCGCTGTGCAGGCGGTCGACGGGGTAGACCTCGACGTGGGCGCGCGCCAGACCGTGGCACTGGTGGGCGAGTCGGGCTCGGGCAAGTCGACGGTCGCCCGGTGCGTGCTGGGGCTGGTGACGCCGCAGGAGGGCAGCATCACGTTCGAGGGGCGGCCGCTGGGGCCGATCCAGCGCCGGTCACCGGAGCTGCACCGGGCGGTGCAGATGGTGTTCCAGGACCCGGGGTCGTCGCTGAACCCGCGGATGACGGTGGGCGCGATCGTGCGTGAGGCGTGGCGGGTGCACCCGTCGGTGGCACCGGCCGGGGACCGGCGGGCGGCGCTGGCGCGCGTGCTGGCCGACGTCGGGCTGGACCCCGGGGTGGCCGACCGGCGGCCGTCCGCGCTGTCGGGCGGGCAGAAGCAGCGGGTGAGCATCGCGCGGGCGCTGGAGCTGAAGCCACGGCTGCTGGTGTGCGACGAGGCGGTGTCCGCCCTGGACGTGTCCGTGCAGTCGCAGATCCTGCGCCTGCTGGTGGACCTGCGGGACGAGCACGACCTGTCGGTCCTGTTCATCACGCACGACCTCGCCGTGGTGCGGCAGATCGCCGACCGGGTGGCCGTGATGCACCGCGGGGTGCTGGTCGAGGACACCTCGGCGGAGCAGCTCTTCACCGCGCCGGAGCACCCCTACACGCAGGGGCTGCTGCGGGCCGCGCTCGATCTGGAAGGGGTGGCGTGATGGGCACGCAGGAGATGGGCACGCCGGAGCTGAGCCCGCGGGAGACGAGCACTGAGGTGCTGGTCGTGGGCGGCGGCACGGGCGGGGTCGCCGCCGCGCTGGCCGCGCTGCGGCGCGGTCGCACCGTGGTGCTGACGGAGGAGACGGACTGGCTGGGCGGGCAGCTCAGCGCGCAGGGTGTGCCGCCGGACGAGCACCCGTGGATCGAGCAGTTCGGCTGCACCCGGTCGTACCGGGCGTTCCGCGAGGGCGTGCGGCAGTACTACCGCGCGTGGTACCCGCTGACGGCGGCGGCTCGCCAGGTCGTGGACCTGAACCCGGGCCTGGGGCGGGTGAGCCGGCTGTGCTACGAGCCCCGCGTCGCGGCCGCGGTGCTGGGCGCGATGGTCGCGCCGTACCTGGCCTCGGGCCGGCTGCGGGTCCTGTTCGAGCACCGCCCGGTGGCCGCGCGGTCCGAGGGCGACCGGGTGGAGGCCGTCACGCTGGCGGGCCCGGACGGCACCCTGGTGACGGTCGCCGCGCCGTACGTCCTGGACGCCACGGAGCTGGGCGACCTGCTGCCGCTGGCCGGCGTCGAGCACGTCACGGGCTTCGAGTCGTCGGCCGACACCGGGGAGCCGAGCGCGCCGGCCGTCGCACAGCCGGGCAACCAGCAGGCGTTCTCGTGGGTGTTCGCCGTCGAGCACCGCGAGGGCGAGGACCACACCGTGGACCGGCCCGAGCAGTACGAGTTCTGGCGTGACTACCGGCCCCACTTCTGGCCCGACCGCCTGCTCAGCCTCACCGCACCCGACCCGCGCACGCTGGAGCCGCTGGAGCGCACGTTCGTGCCGCACGCACCCAGCGGCCCGGTAGTGGCCGACCAGAGCCTCGACCCCGGCGACCGGGACCTGTGGCTGTTCCGGCGCGTGGTGGCCCGCGAGCAGTTCGAGGCCGGGTTCGCGGCGAGCGACGTCACGCTCGTCAACTGGCCGATGATCGACTACCTGCCCGGCCCGCTGGTCGGCCCGGCGTCCGACCCCGTGCCCGACGCCGAGCGCGACAAGCATCTCCTGGGCGCCCGGCAGCAGTCCCTGAGCATGCTCTACTGGCTGCAGACCGAGGCGCCCCGGCCCGACGGCGGCACGGGCTGGCCGGGCCTGCGACTGCGGCCGGACGTGCTGGGCACCCAGGACGGGCTGGCCAAGGCGCCGTACGTGCGCGAGTCGCGCCGCATCCGGGCCCGCACCACCGTCGTCGAGCAGGACCTGTCGATGACGGTCCGCGGCGACGCCGGGGCCGTGGCCTACCCCGACTCGGTCGGTGTGGGCATGTACCGGATCGACCTGCACCCCAGCACCGGCGGGGACAACTACCTGGACGTCCCGTCCAGCCCGTTCCAGATCCCGCTGGGCGCGCTGCTGCCCGTGCGGGTACGCAACCTCCTGGCGGCCGGCAAGAACATCGGCACCACGCACATCACCAACGGCTGCTACCGGCTGCACCCGGTCGAGTGGAACGCCGGAGAAGCTGCTGGGGCGCTCGCGGCGCACTGCCTCGCGGGCGGCGTGGAGCCCGCGCAGGTGCACGGCGACGCCAAGCTGCTGGCGGCGTTCCAGGCCGAGCTGGTCGCCGACGGGTTCGAGCTCGCCTGGCCCGAGATCAAGGGGTACTGATGCGAGCAGGGACCACGCTCCTGACGGGAGTGACCGTGCCGCTGGTCACCCCGATGGACCCCGGCGGACGCCCCTCGGCCGAGCACGCGACGCGCCTCCTGGACGCCCTGTACGCGCACGGCGCGCGCACCCTCATGCTGCTCGGCAGCAACGGCGAGGGCCCGCTGGTGCCGGCGTCCGACATCGGCTCGTTCGCCGCCGGGGTGATCGCGCGCTGGCGGGAGCTGGGCACCGGCTCTGTCACCGTCACCGTGAACGTCACCGCGGCGGGCACGCTCGACGTCCTCGACCGGGCGGACGCCGCCGCGGCGGCCGGCGCGGACGCGCTGGTGCTCAGCCCGCCGATCTACTTCCACCACCGCGCCGACGAGATCGTGTCGCACTACGCGGCCCTGGCCTACGTCGGGCTGCCCGTCGTGGCCTACAACGCGCCCCGGTACAGCAACCCGATCACGCCCGGCATCGCAGATGCGCTGGCCGACCTGGAGCACGTGGTCGGCATCAAGGACAGCTCCGGCGACCTCACCCTGCTGGAGCACCTGGTGGGGATCTCGGCGCGCCGGCCGGGCTTCGCCGTCGCGCAGGGCGCCGAGACGCAGCTCGCCGCCGCCCTGGACCTCGGCGCGCACGGCATCGTGCCCGGCGTCGGCAACATCGCGCCCGGGCTGGCGCTCGCGCTGGTGGCCGCGCACCGCGCGGGCGACACCGCCGAGGTGGTCCGCCTGCAGCAGGTGCTGACCGACCTGACGGGCCTGCACCGGGTGCGCCCGGGAACGCCGTCGATCAAGGCGGTGCTCGCCCGGCGCGGGCTGTGCCCGCCGCACGTCGCGCCGCCCCTGCTCGCCTGCGACCCCGCCGAGCAGGAGGCGCTGCGCGCCTTCGTCGTGCCGTTCGAGGAGCACCTCGTCGCAAGGCTCCCCAGTCCGAACCTCTGAGGTTCCACCGGCTCCCCCGTAAGGCTCAACGGAAGGAAAGCAACGATGCCCCAGCCCGTGACCCGACGGAACATGCTCTGGACCGCCGGCCTGGCCGGCCTGGCGACTGCCGCCGGTGCCGTGTCCGCCCCCCTGTCCCCCGCCTACGCCGCTCCGCTCGGCACCGCCCCCGTGGACGACCCGCCGCAGCTCGCCGACCCCTCGCTCGCCACCCTGGACATCTCCGGCGCCACGACCCCGCAGGAGTTCGGCGCCCTGGCGGACGGTGTCAACGACGACACCGCCGCCATCCAGGCCGCCATCGACGCGCAGTTCGAGCGGCTCAGCAAGATCGTCTGGTTCCCGCCCGGGACCTACCGCATCACCTCGCCGCTGGTGGTCCAGGACACCGAGTTCACCGAGCCGGTGAACCTCAACCGCATAGTCCTGGCGGGCCAGGGCACCATGGGCGTGCGCACGTCGCTGATCTTCGTGGACTTCGACGGCATCGGCCTGGAGATGCGTGCCCCGCTGTGCGGCATCCGGGGGCTGTCGTTCGTCACGCGGACCCGCACACCCAACTCGGTGGCGATCCGCACCGCCCGGACCACCAACACCGACGACATGGACGCGACCATCACCGAGTGCACGTTCGTCTCGTTCAACCAGGCGGTGGTGCACATCGGGCGCGGGCTGATGTTCACCAACAACCTGGTGGCGATCTCCGGCACGGCCCTGACGGTCCAGTGGCCCACCGGTGGCACCGAGGGCGACCCCCTGCACCTGCTGCCCTACGGGATGCGCAAGTGGCTCATCGAGGGCAACCACTTCCACAGCATGAACCAGTGCATAGCGACCACCGGCGCCGACAACGCGAACTTCCGCGGCGCGGTGATCTCCAACAACCTGGTCGACATCGGCCGGCGGTTCTTCGTCGGCGGCATCATCAACTCGACGATCGTCGGCAACGTCGTCGAGCACGCGACCGGGCCGGCCATCGACATCACCGCGGGCGGCAGCAACCTCACGATCGCGGGCAACGTGATCGGCGGCGGCGGGGTGGAGCCGGGCGGGGCCCGGCCGCCGAACGCCATCCTGTTCCGCGGCGTCGACGCGCACAACGTCACCATCACCGGGAACACCTTCAACTGGATCAACCTGGACCCGGTGGCGTTCGAGCAGTCGGCCTCCGAGATCACGATCTCGGCCAACTCGTTCGACAACTGGAACCTCGAACGGAGCATCGTCCGGGCGGCGGTGCGGTTCGCCGCCAACGCGTCGGGCATCTCCGTGATGGGCAACGCGTTCGGCGCCAACACGGTGGCCGCGAACGCACCCGTGCGCGTGGCCGGCACCATGACGGGGTCGACGATCAGCGGGAACATCCTGGACCCGGGCGCCCCCGTGGTGATGGCGGGTGCCGTCGGCGAGGGCTGCTACATCCAGCGCCGCGGCCCCGGCGCCAACGAGCACGAGCTCACCTCCGTGCGCAACGGTGCGTCGGTGATCCGGGCCACCGCCCCCGACGGGTACGCCGCGGGCGACGCCTACGGCAGCTTCCTCGCGGCGTCCGCGCAGGTCGCGGGAGCCGGACCCGGCGTGAAGGGCGGGGTGCGGGTGGTGCCGACGGACAACACGGGTGCCGCCGTCGTCGAGCTGGTGGCGTCCACGCCCGAGGCCAACGGCGTAGCCGTGGTCCAGGTCGGGGCCGACGGCGTGGTCCCCACCACCGACAACGAGCGCGACCTCGGGTCGGCGGAGAACAGGATGCGGACCGTCTACGCCCACGGCATCCAGCTCGCCCCGAACCCGGTGGCCGACCTGCCCGAGCCCGTCGCCGGTGGCATCGTGATGGTGCCCGACGCGCTGGGACCGTTCCCGACGCTCGCCATCTCCGACGGCCGGCGCTGGTACCGGGTGATCGTCGCCGGGTACCTGAACCGGAACGGCGCCACGGTCGAGGTGCCGGGGGCCGAGGAGACGTCGTGAGCGGCGACACCTGGGCGGACCGGTAATGAGAGGACATCAGTGAGGTTAGCCAGCTTCTTGGCCCAGGGCACCGAGCGCTGGGGGGTCGTGGTGCGGGAGGGCGGCCGGGAGTGGCTGATCGAGCCAGCCCTGGCCGAGGCCGCGCTGGCCGCTCACGCGACCATCCCGTCCTCGGGTCCGGCCGCTGCCCCGGGCTTCCTGGCGGGGCAGTGGCCGGACACGCTGGTCGGCTTCCTCGCCCTGGACGACGCCGGGCTGGTCGCCCTGTCCCGGCTCGTCACCGCGATCGAGCGATTCGCGGCGCAGACCGACGCGACGATCCTGCCGCGGTCGGGCCACCTGGTAGGCGACTCTGCCGGTGAGCCTGCCGGCGACCCAGCCGGCGACCCGGCCGGCGATATCGAGCTGCTCGCCCCCGTCCCCCGGCCACGCCTGTGCTGGGGGCTGGTGACGAACTCGCCGTCGTTCGTACGCAACAAGCCGCACGTGCCGCTGGTGAACCTGTTCCCGCTGGGCCACCAGCGGCCGCAGGGGGCGGTGGTGGGCCAGGGCGCGCCCGTCGTCATGCGGCACGACAACCACCTCCCGGCCATGGCCTACAACGTCGAGCTGGCCGTGGTGATCGGCCGGGCTGGGCGGTACATCCCGGTCGAACGGGCGATGGAGCACGTCGCGGGCTACACGGTGGTGGACGACGTGTCCGGCACCCACTACTACTCCGCCGTCCCCGGCAACGTCGGCACCGGCTACTCGCTGCCACCCGGCTACAGCGACTGGCTGTACCAGGCCACCGCCTCCTGGGGCGGCAAGAAGGCCGACACCCTGTGCCCCATGGGCCCGTACCTCGTCACGAAGGACGAGGTCGGCGACCCGTACAACCTCCTGATGTGGACGCGGCAGTCGGGCCGCACGCGCGACCGCGCCCACAGCGGGGCCACGCTGCTCGGCATCGAGCGGGTCATCGCCTGGTACTCGTCGTTCGCGTCGCTGCACGTGGGCGACGTGATCCACTTCGGCACCATGGGCGTCGACGGCCTGCCCGTCACGCCCGGCGAGATCGCCGCCGGCACGCGCCTGGAGGTCGAGATCGAGTCGGTGGGCACCCTGGCCAACCCGGTGGTGGTGCCCGACGCCGGGTCGGGCCCGCCCGACCTCACCCAGCACTCCTCGTGGGCCGTGCGAGAGCTCGCGCTGCGCGAGCGCGAACAGCCCGGCACGACGGCGCCTCGGTCGCCCGGGGACTGGTCCGTCACGGACACCCGGCACTTCTGGACCGCCTTCGGCAACGGCGCTCCCGTCGACGCGCTCGACCCGGACGGTCTGCCGCGGCTGGCCGTGCCGCGCTTCCTGAACGGGCCTGCCTCGGCGCTGTCCGCGGGTGCGGCGGACGACGCGACGGGGGCCGGCATGGCGCCGGCGGACACCGTGCTGCCTGACCCCGCGGCGCCCGGCGTCGGACCGACCGTGCGTGTGCCGGCCCGCGCCACCGACCTGGTGATCGCGGTCGAGCTGGCGCTGGTGGTGCGGCGGCTGGCCGCCGACACTTCCACGAGCGACGACTCCGGCGACGACCTTGTGCTCGGGTACACGCCCCTGGTGTCGCTGTGCGACCAGTCGTTCCACGACGCCGTCGCCGAGCCTGCCCGCGCCGGCGAGCGCGGCATCGGCGCGGTGTACGGGCGGTGGGCGGACGGCTTCAACGTGGTGCTCCCCGCGCCGCGCCCGCTCACGCCCGTCGACTCTCTGCCCGACCCGGGCGGCTGGTCCGGACGCGAGATGCGGCTGCGGACGGGCGGAGTCGGCGGCACCGAGACGCGCGGCACGACTGCCGCGTACGCGGCCGGGCCGGCCGAGCTGCTCGCCACGATCTCGCGCATGATCACCCTGTTCCCCGGGGACGTGGTGACGCTCGGCGCGACGTCGGCCCGCCTGCGAGTCACCCGCGCGGAGTATGCGGCGGGGCTGGACATCACGGCGGGCATCGAGGGCCTGGGCGCGGTGCGGGTGCGGATCGCGCCGGACGATCTCCCCGGCACGCCGGCCGGCCTCAAGGAGCCGTCATGACACGCAGGCCAGACGTGCTGGTGATCCTCGCCGACGACCTCGGCTTCTCCGACCTCGCTTCGTTCGGCGGCGAGATCGACACCCCGGCGCTGGACCGGCTGGCGCGGCGCGGGGTGCGGATGAGCTCCTTCTACGTGACGCCCCGCTGCAGCCCGTCCCGTGCGGCGCTGCTCACCGGGCGGCACCCGCACGACGTCGGCATCGGTGTGCTCACCAGCGACGACCGGCCGCACGGGTACCGCGGCTCCCTGGACCCCGCCGTGCCGACGCTCGCCGAGCGGCTGCGCACAGTCGGGTACACCACGGCGCTCACGGGCAAGTGGCACCTGTCGTCGCAGGTGTCCGTGCCCGACGAGACGTGGCCCACCCACCGCGGGTTCGACGAGTTCTACGGCATCCTGCACGGCGCCGTCAGCTCCTACAGCCCGCCGCTGGTGGACGGTGAGGAGCGGCTGCCGCTGTCGGCCACCGCCGGCGACTACTACCTGACGGACGACCTGACGCGGTACGCGCGCGGGTTCGTCGAGCGCGCGCACCAGGCCGGCACACCGTGGTTCCTGTACCTCGCGTACACGGCGCCGCACTGGCCGCTGCACGCGCGGGAGGCGGACGTCGCGAAGTACCGCGAGCGCTACCTCGCCGGCTGGGACCGGCTCCGCGAGCGCCGGATCGCCGAGCAACGCCGTGTCGGCCTGGGCACCGGGACGGCTGAGCCGCTGCGCGACCCGCGGGTACCGGCGTGGGCGGAGGCGCCCGACCCGGGGTGGGAGGCCGAGCGCATGGCGGTCTACGCGGCGCAGGTCGAGGCCATGGACCGGGGTGTGGGCACGCTGCTCGACCAGCTCGAGGCGCAGGGCACGCTCGACGACACGCTGGTGGTGTTCTGCTCCGACAACGGGGCGTCCGCGGAGGAGCTGCCGACGCCGTCGGGCCGCATGCCAGCGGACATGTCCCCGCCGACGACGCGGGACGGGCGGGCCGTGCGGGTGGGCAACTCCCCCGACATCGTGCCGGGGCCCGAGGACTCGTACGCGAGCTATGGCCGGGCGTGGGCGCACCTGTCGAACACGCCGTTCCGGCTGTACAAGCGGTGGGTGCACGAGGGCGGCATCGCGTCCCCGCTGATCGCATCGTGGCCCGCGGGCGGGGTCCTTCCCGGGAGCCGCACGGGTGAGCCGGGCCACGTGGTGGACATCGCGCCGACCGTGCTGCGCGCCGTCGGCGGGAACACGGGCGGCATGTCGGGTGTGAGCATGCTCGACCAGTGGCGCGGTGAGCCGGCGATCGAGCGGCCGCTGTTCTGGGAGCACCTCGGGAACTCCGCGGTACGGCACGGCCCGTGGAAGCTGGTGCGCGAGGCCGGGCGGCCATGGGAGCTGTACAGGATCGAGGCGGACCGCGGCGAGGCGCACGACGTCGCTGCCCAGCACGCCGACGTCGTCACGCGGCTGGAGCACTGCTGGGAGGTGTGGGCCCGGGAGAACGGGGTGATCGAGTGGGACCGCCTCCTGGCGTACTACCGCTCACGAGGCCTGGAGCGGTCGGTCCTCCCGGACTGACCGCGGGGCGGTGTTCCGGACCCGTCGACCGCAGATCGGTCAGCGGCGGCGGATCAGGAGTTCCGTGACTACCGTCGCCAGGAGGATCAGCGCGCAGGCGGTCGCGAAGAGGGCCAGGGCGTGGAGGCCGGCGGTGTCGGGCTGCTGCCGGAAGGCCGACGCAGTGGCCGCCGTCGCGCTCAGGGCGCCGAGGTACATGAACGTGCGGAACAGGCCGGACGCCGCGCCGATCTGGTCCGGGGTCGCCTGTTCGTAGAGGGCGTTCTGGTTGGCCAGGCCGTTCAGGGCCTGCGGTATGCCGTGCAGCGCGGCGGCGACGCACAGCCAGACGACGGCCGTGCCGCCGTCGAGCAGCAGCAGTGCCGCGCAGGCGAGGACCTGGGCGATCGACCCGGCGAGCAGCTTGCCCAGGATCGCCGAGCGCCGCCCCGTCAGCACGGTGAACAGCATCGCTGTAGCGAACATCGGCAGCACCACCAACCCGGTGTGCGACGGCGAGAGCCCGCGCCCGTGCTCCAGCCACTGGGGCAGCCCGTAGACCACGCAGTACATGACCACCGCACTGAGCATCTGCCGCACATACGTGAGCAGCAGCGGGCGGTTCTGCCCCAGCACCCGGACATCCAGGAACGGGTCCTCCGTGCGCAGCTCGCGCCACGCGAACCCGGCGCCGGCCACGGCCGTGATCCCGACGAGCCAGGCGGCTTCGACCGCGGGGTCCATGAGGAACAGCATCAGCGAGACGAGCGCCACGGCGAACAGCACGATCCCTGGGACGTCCCAGCGGCGCCGGGGGCTCCTGGCGGCGGCCGCGTCGGGCGTGTCGTCCTTCGGCAGGATCAGCCCGCCCAGCACGAGGCACGCGATCGCGAACGGCACGTTGACGAAGAACACGGTGCGCCAGCCGCCGAGGTCCACGAGCAGCCCGCCGAGCGACGGCCCCACCACCGCTATCACCTGGTTGGCGAACGACAGCGTGGCCAGCACCCCCGCGGGCGAGGCCTGGCCGGTGCGACGCCCTTCGCGCTTGATGAGCGCCATCGCCGCCGGGTAGCCCGCGCAGGTGCCGAGCCCGATGAGCACCCGGGCGACGACCAGCCAGCCCAGCGTTGGGGCGAACGTACCGAGCAGGCCCGCCGCGCCGGTGAGCGCCGTGCCGATCAGGTACAGCCGGCGCGGCCCGTAGGTGTCGACCAGCCGCCCGACGACCGGCTGGCCCACGGCGCACGCGAGGTACAGCGCGCTGACCAGCCACGCGGTCTCCGACGGCGGCGCGCCGAACGCAATGCCGATCGGCACGAGCGCCACCGCCAGCAGTGACGTGTTGAGCGGGTTGAGCACCGAGCCGAGGACCATCGGCGCGATCAGGCGCCGGTCGAAGCCCTCTCCCCCGGCGGCATCGGGTTCGGTTGCTCTGGGCACCTGATCACCCTACGACTGTCGGGCGTACCGCGTGGCTGGGGTGCGAGACTGCGCGCATGCGTGATGACGGGTGGGCCCGGCAGCGGGCCGAGGCGGTGCGTGTGCAGGCCGAGCGCCTGGAGGCGCGCCAGGACGCCGAGCACACCCGCGCCGAGGCGATGCTCCGCGACTTCGTGGCCGCCGCCACGGCCGCCGGGCTCGTTCCCGGGGATCTCCAGGTCCAGGGTTACGGCGGACGCGGCACAGCCCGCACCGGGCTGACGGGCTGGTACCTGCGGGTCGACCGGACGGCCGGCGTCAGCACGGACGGCGCGTTCTACGTGCTCACCGCGCCGATCGGCCTGCTAGACCGGGTGCGCGGCATCCGGCTCGAACCGCGCCGTCCCCCGCTGATCCTCGGCGCGGGCGGCAAGGACGGCGAGTCCGTCCCCCTTGCCACCGCCCTGGACCGCCTGCTCCCGGGCTGGCGCACGGAGTGAGCGCGGCGGCCATCAGCCAGGCGAGCGGCCCAGAGCTTCCCAGCGCCGCCACGCGGCGATCCGTTCCTCGGTGATCGGCAGAACGGCGTCCGCCGCGAGGTCGCCCACCAGGATCCGCAGCGGCGGCTCGTCCGCGTCGACGACCGCGAGGACCACGCGGGCGACATCGGCCGGCGACGACGAACCGGGTGGGTGCCAGGCGGCCGCTCGGAGCGCGTCGTACGCCGGGAGCTGTGCGGCGTGCGCCGCCGACTCTCCGCGCCACGCGGTGTCCACCGGTCCGGCCTCGACGAGCGTGACGTGGATGCCGAACCCGGCGACCTCCTGGGCGAGCGCCTCGGTGAGCCCTTCGAGCGCCCACTTGGACGCGCTGTAGCCGCCGAGCCCGGGCCAGGCGGCGACGCCGCTGGAGCTGGACACCTGGACCACGTGCCCCGAGCCCTGCGCCCGCAGCACGGGCAGCGCCGCCTGGGTCACGTGCAGCACGCCGATGAGGTTCACCTCCAGCTGGGCGCGCAGCTGCTCCGGCGTGATCTCCTCGACGTAGCCGAACAGCCCGTACCCGGCGTTGTTCACCACGACGTCGATGCGGCCGAGCCGGTCCACGGCGGTCCGCACCGCGGCGACCGCCTGGGCCGGCTCGGTCACGTCCAGGCGCAGCGGCACGACGGCGTCGCCGTGCTCCGCGACGAGGTCGTCGAGGGAGGCCAGGTCGCGCGCCGTCGCCGCCACACGGTCGCCGTGCTCCAGGGCTGCCGTCACGATCGCGCGGCCGAGCCCTCGGCTCGCGCCGGTCACGAACCAGACGCGGCTCACCTCGCACTGCCAGGTGCTGAGCTACCGGAGGGCGAGCTGCCGGGCGCCGCACCGCCCGGTGCCGCACTGCCCGGTGCCGCACTGCCCGGTCGCGCCGAGTACGTCACCCGCCGCGTCAGCGTCTCGAACGGGCCGCGCCGCCCGGTGCGGCGCATCCACTCGGCCAAAACCACCGACGCTGCCCACACTCCCGCCGCGAGCAGCGCGGTGCTCGCCACCGTGAGCTGGTCGGCGAGGCCGAGCAGGAATGGCGTGAAGACCACGAACCAGACTGGCGACTGCAGCAGGTAGCACGTCATCGACCGCTGACCGGTGGCGGCGATCGCCGCGACCAGGCCGTGGTTCCGCAGGCGGGTGGCGACCAGGCAGATCAGGGCCGCGTACCCGAACCCGCCCAGCACCCCGGTCACGTCGTGCAGCGGGCCGAACCACTGCAGCACGCCGTCGGCCGGGCGCTCGTACACACCGGCGACCAGCAGCGCCGCGGGCTGCGCGCCGAGCACGGCGGCCGCGATACCCACGGCCGCGACGATCCGCAGCAGCACCCGGTGCTCGGCGGGCCGCTCGAGGACCTGGCGTCGTCCGGCCCACAGGCCGATCGCGAACGGGCACATGAACCCGATGGGGCCGCCGAACGCGACGATCGCGGCCACCACCGCCCGTTCGGAGAACATGGTGGCGAGGTCGGGCGGCAGCGCCGCGGCGTCCGGCCCGGTTGTGCTGATCGACATCGAGTCCACGCCCGGCAGCGCGTTGAGCAGGAAGAACACCGCCGCCACGGCCAGCAGCCAGCCGTCGGACCGGCGCACCAGCAGGATCCCGACGAACAGCAGCACCCCGTACATCGCGAGGATGTCGCCCGCGTAGAACAGGACGGCGTCGAGCAGGCCGACGACGACGAGGATCAGCGAGCGCCGGCGCAGGATCGTGTTCACGACGCGCGGGCCGAGGTAGGCGTTGCGCCGCACGATGTGCGCCACGCCGTAGCCGAACAGCAGCCCGAACATCGGGAACGCCCGGCCGTCCACGAAGGTGGAGATCAGCCACGCCACCGCCGAGTCGAGCCAAGACCCGTCGGCCGGGAACCCGCCGACGTACCGCTCGCCGACCAGAAAGTAGTGCGAGTTGGCCAGCGCGATGAACAGCAGCATCACACCGCGGGCGAGGTCGGGTCCGAGCGCGCGCTCGGACAGCCCGGTGGGCGTCGCCGTCGCGGGCAGGGGTTCAGCCGTCATGGGCGTCATCGTGCCAGGCGGGACGACGCCACGCCGCCAGATGACTCACCGGCCCTCGGGTCAGCTCAGGTTCCCGCGCGCATCGCCGTCGCTACCTGCTCGGCGGTCATCGCCGGCGCGGACAGCGGGTGGGCGCCCTCCGCGCGCAGACCGTCGAGCTGCAGGTCGAGGAAGCGTCGCCACGCATCGGGCGCGACGTCGACGGTCGCGGAGACGATGCGGGAGACGGACCAGACCAGGGACGCCAGGTCCTCCATCTGGAAGTCGGCACGGAGGGCGCCCGATGCCTGCGCGCGCTCGACGAGCTGGCTGGCGGAGGCGAATCCCTCGTCGCAGGCA
Organism: Promicromonospora sp. Populi; assembly: GCF_041081105.1. Lineage (NCBI taxonomy): Bacteria > Bacillati > Actinomycetota > Actinomycetes > Micrococcales > Promicromonosporaceae > Promicromonospora > Promicromonospora sp. Populi. Next base: position 1,076,325 of record NZ_CP163528.1, read on the forward strand.
GCGGCGAGCGCCGTCGCGTCCGGGTAGCGCAGGGTCATCGCGTCGTTCATGCCGCGGTCGGTCGCCTGCAGCTCGAAGACCTGGACCAGAAAGGTCCTGAAGCCGCGCCACGGGTCGTCGTCGGCGAGCGCGGTCTGCGCCGTGCCCGCGAGCGCCGCGATGCGCGCGGGGTACACGGCGTCGAGCAGGGACCCGCGGTTCGGGAAGTGGTTGTAGAGGGTCCCGATGCTCACTTCGGCGCGCCGCGCGATCTCCTCCAGCGAACCCGTCACTCCGTGCTCGGCGAACACCGTCTCGGCGGCAGCCACGAGCTTCTCCCGGTTGGCGACGGCGTCGCGGCGGCGCGGTCGGCTGCTGACGCTCGGCATGGGCCCACTGTACTAGTTGAGGCCGTCCTCAGTTTTTAGTTGAGGATGGCCTCATCTTTGGGCTAGGGTTCAAGCGAACTTGAGGCATCCCTCAGTTTCCCGAGAATTCGACGAGGAGAACACACCGTGACCACAGATCACGCTGGAGAGACGAACAACGAACGTCCGGGCGCCGCGGTGGTGCTGGGGGTCGGCCCTGGCCTCGGCCTGGCGATGGCGAGCAGGTTCGGCAAGGCCGGCCACCCGGTCGCCGTCGTCTCTCGCTCCGCGGACCGGCACCCCGCGTACCTCGAACGCCTCCGCAACGAGGGCACGACGGCGATCGCCGAGGTCGCCGACGTCCTGGACCCCGAGGCGCAGACGAAGGTGCTGGCCCGGATCACCGAACAGCTCGGCCCGGTCGAGGTGCTCTACTTCGGCCCCGCCGCCATGGACCCCGGCAGCTTCCCGGTACCGATCGACCAGGTCACGGGCGAGTCCGCGTTGCGCGCCCTGACCGCCATCGTGCCGCCGGCGGTCAACGCAGTCTCGGCAACACTCCCTGGGATGCGCGAGCGGGGGCGCGGGGTGGTCCTGCTGCCCACCGGCCTCAGCGCCGTCCGCCCGATGCCGCCGCTCGGCAACCTGGCGCTGGCCGCCGCCGCGCTGCACACCTACGCGGTGACCCTGAAGGCCGCGCTCGTCGACAGCGGTGTCTATGTCGGTTCGCTGGTGATCGGTGGCGGCGTGCGCGGCGGCGACATCTACACCGCGATGTCGGCCCACGCGGTCGACGGCCTCTCTGAGTCCGGCCTGGACGCCGAGAAGCTCGCCACGATGTCCCTCGACCCGGACGAGATCGCTGAAGCCGCCTGGCAGCTCGCGACCAAGCGCGACCGCGCGGACCTGGTCTTCTCGGCGATCGACTGACGCCGCTCAGCCAGCAGCCGAACCGGACCGTCAGGGGACGAGAACCACCTTGCCGCCGGAGTGGCCGTCGTCGACCAGGCCCTGCGCGCGGGCCGCCTCCGCCAGGGGCAGCACGGTCGCGACGGGGACAGACACCCCGCCCTCGCCCACGAGGTCGATCAGCCCACCGAGCTGCGCGGCCGACGGCTCCGACCGCTCGGTGAACTTGACGCCCAGGCCGTGGGCGGCCGGGTCGGTGATGGTCAGGACACGTTCGGTGCCACCGCGCAGCTCGATGCTGTCCGGGAGCACCCCGTGGCCGGTGGTGTCGAGCACGGCGTCGACGACGGGCGCCAGCGCGCGGACCCGTTCGACGAGGCCCTCGCCATAGGTCGTGGGGGTCGCCCCGTACTTGGCGACCCGGTCCTGGTTGGCCGCCGACGCCGTGCCGATGACGATCACGCCGGACGCGGCCGCGAGCTGGGTCACCAGCCCGCCGATCCCGCCGCTGGCGCCGTGCACCAGCAGGACCTCCCCCACCTGCGGGTCGAGGATGCGCAGCGCGCGCAGCGCCGTCTCGCCCACCACGGGCAGCGCGGCAGCCTGGGTCGCGTCCATCCCGTCCGGGACCGGCGCCCAGCGGTCGAGGACGGCGAGCTCCGCGGCGCCCCGGCGAGTCCAGCCGGTGACCCGGTCGCCGACGGCGACCTCGATGCTGTCCCCGTCGGCGTCGACCCCGTGGGCGCCGGCCCCCACCTGGTCCACGACCCCGGCGACCTCAAGCCCGGGAACTGCCGGGAGCGGCGTCGAGAAGACAGCCTCCATGGCGCCGGACCGGACCTTGCCGTCGAACGCGTTCAGGCCCACGGCCTCGACCCGCACCCGGACCTGCCCCGGCCCGGCCTGCGGCTCCGGCACCTCGCCGATGTGCAGAACCTCAGGACCGCCGAACTCGTCGAAGACAACTGCTCGCATGATGCTTCCTCCCCCGATTCGGGACGGCGTCCGGCGCCCCGCACAAGTAACCCTCCGCGTAACCATCCAGGACCACAGAACATGCCGGGCACGCTCAGCGCCCCTCCGGCGCCCGCGCCTCGGCCCAGTCCTGAGACACCGGCGCCATCAGCTCCGGGTCCGAGCGCGGCTCGGGCGCCGTCAGGCCGCCTCCCCCGTCCGGCCCCGGGACCACGAGCGTGGCGATCCAGGTGGTGATCGGGATGGCGAGCACGAGCCCGATCGAGCCGACGAGGGTGCGCACCACCTCCTCGGCGATCTCGCCCGAGGTCAGGGACGTCGCCGGCGACTGGTCCACGAGCCAGACCATCATCAGGAGCGGCAGGGATGCGCCGACGTACACGAAAGCGATCGTGTAGACGGTCGAGGCGATGTGGTCGCGCCCGATCCGCATGGCGCGCGTGAACAGCTCGGTGCGCGACGCCGCCGGTGCGGCGCCCCGCAGCTCCCACACGGCCGAGGCCTGGGTGATCGTCACGTCGTTCAGCACACCCATGCCCGCCAGGACCATGCCGCACAGCGCGATCCCGCGCAGGTCGGCGCCGGGTGCGCTGGACGGCAGGAACGCCGACGCCTCGGAGCTGGTCCCGGTCATGTACGCGGCGCCCGAGGCCCACGCGGCGAGGCCGGCGGTCAGCGCGAGGCCGACCAGGGTGCCGAGCAGCGCCGTCGACGTGCGCGCGGACAGCCCGTGCGCCAGGTACAGCGTGACGAACATGACCAGGGACGACGTCACGAGCGCCACGCCGATCGCGGACTCGCCCGCGAGCAGGGCCGGGATCGTGAACCCCAGGAGCACCACGAAGGCGAGCCCCAGCCCGGCCATGGCGGCCAGCCCGCGCCATCGTGCGACGAGCAGCACGACGACGGCGAACACGGCCGCCAGCAGCGCGATCGGCAGGTCGCGCTGGAAGTCCATGAACACGAGCGGGTCGACGCCGGGCTGCGCGACCTGGGAGATGTCGACGGCGGTGATGTGGTCGCCGGTGGCGAGCGGCACCGACGGTCCGGGCGACTGCATCTGCGACTGGCTGCCGTCCGCGAGCTCGACCGGGATGCTGCCGGTGGCCGGGTCCGCGGGGCCCGCCACCGTCACGTCGACGAACGACGTGCCCTCCGCCCGCGCCTGCACCCGGCCGGGCACGTCGCCGCCGTCCGGCCACAGCAGCCACAGCCCGGCCAGCGTCAGCAGGAGCGCCGAGACCAGGGTCATGACCAGCAGAAACGTCGTGCGGGGCGCGGCAGGGCCGGCCGAGCCGTGCGAGTGGGAGGGCGGCATGCGCACATCCTGACCCACCGGCCGGAGGCGGGCGCGGGGAGGGCGCGGTACGGGCCCGCTACAGGTTGAACCCGCCCGCGACCTCGATGTCCTGCGCGGTGACCCAGCGGGCGCCGTCGGACAGCAGGAAGGCGATGACCGAGCCCGCATCGTCGGGCTCACCGATCCGCCCGAGGGCCGTGCGCTGGACGAGCTGCGCCGTCATCTCGGGGAACTCCTCGAATGCCCCACCGGCGAACGGGGTGCGCGTCGGCCCCGGGGACACGGAGTTCACGCGGATGCGGCGGCCGCTGAGCTCCTTGGCGAGGTACCTGGTCAGCACGATGACCGCGCCCTTCATCGACCCGTACGCCGAGTACCCCTCCGACAGCCCGGCCGTGCCCGCCGAGTTGCTGGCGGTGTTCACGATCGCCCCGCCGTCGTCGAGCAGCGGGAGCAGTGCCTGCGTGACCAGGTACGGGCCCTTGAAGATGACGCTGTAGAAGTGGTCGAGCTGCTCCTCGGTGGTGTCGGCGAACAGGGTGCCGCCGCCCATCCCGGCGTTGTTGACCAGCCCGGTGAACTTCTGCGCGCCCCAGGTATCGGCCAGGGCCTGTTCGACGGCGGTGCGGAACGCGGGGAACGTTGCACTGTCGCCGACGTCGAGCGGGAGGGCGACGGCGGTGCCGCCGGCCTCCTGGATGCGGGAGACGGTCTCGGCCGCGCCGTCCTTGTTGGAGTTGTAGGTGACGATGACGCCGGACCCGCCCTCCGCGGCGCGGATCGCGGCGGCCTGCCCGATGCCGGAGCTGGCTCCGACGACGATGGTGATCGACATGGTGTACCTCGTGTCCTGATCGTGTGCTGCTTGTCGAATAGTGCTGTTGGCCGACGGCCTGAGGCAGGCGCCGCGGCGCTCTGCCCCCTCGACAAGTCAAGGCGATGCAAGGGCCCGATGGTGATAGCGTTCCTCGCACGTTCTTGCCTGATCCTGCTCGGACGGCGATTCCCGGAACCTGGAAGAGGAAGGTGGTCTCATGGACCTCGACCAGCTGCGCACCCTCATCGACCGATGTGCTCCCCCGGGTACGAGCGAGCCGCTGCCAGGCATCTCCCTGTGCCGGGAGGTCGTGTCCGGGCCGCCGGAGACCTCGACCACCGGCACCGTCTTCGCGCTCATCGCCCAGGGAGCCAAGCAGCTCCGGCTCGGCAACCAGACCGTCGACTACGGGCCGGGCGAGTACCTGGTTACCTCGATCGACCTGCCGGTCATCGGGCAGTTCACCGAGGCGAGCGAGGTGGCCCCGGCAATGGGCTTCGGGATGACGCTGACCGCCTCGGCCATCGCTGAGCTGCTGCTGTCAGCGGACACGCCGGGGGCAGGCTCAGGGCCGGGGGCCCGGCGCGGGTCGGCGTCCGGGTCCGACTCCGGGTCGGGCTCCGGGGCCGGGTCGGGCTCCGGGCCGGCGAGCGCGGCCCCGCCGTGCCGGCGCTCGCGACCAGCCGGGCGCCCGCGGAGCTGCTGGACGCCGTCGGGCGGCTGATCCTCTTGCTGGACCGGCCGCGCGACCTGCCCGTGCTCGGGCCGATGGTGCAGCGGGAGATCCTGTGGCTGCTGATCACCGGGCCGCAGGGCGACACGGTCCGGCAGCTCGGCCTGGCCGACAGCAAGCTCACGCGCATCAACCAGGTGGTGCAGTGGATCCGGGCCAACACCGCCGAACCGCTCCGGGTCGAGGATCTCGCCCAGCGCGCCGGCCTGAGCGCCTCCGCGTTCCACCGCACGTTCCGCGCGGTGACCGGGTCGAGCCCCCTCCAGTTCCAGAAGCAGCTCCGGCTGGTCACCGCGCGCCAGATCCTCGCGTCGCAGGACTCGAGCGTCACGCAGACGGCGTTCGCCGTCGGCTACGAGAGTGCGGCCCAGTTCAACCGGGAGTACCGCCGCTTCTTCGGCGCCCCACCGGGCCGAGACCGGAACCGCATCCCTCAGGCCGCCCCTCTGGGCGTCAGCCCGTGAGATCCGGTGTCAGCGGGCGTATCCCCCGCCGGGCACGTCGAAGACCTCCTCCAAGGTCGTGACCCCGGTGTCGCGCATGTAGGCGGCCAGTTCGCGGCCCACCCAGCGCAGGTGCCAGGCCTCGGCGGCGTACCCCGTGACGGCGCTGTTCTGCGGTGTGTACCGGACGACGAAGCCGAACGCGGCGGCATGCTCGGCGACCCAGCGCCCCTCGACTGTCTCGCCGAAGCACTTCTCGAAGTCGCACCCCGCTTGCGTGGAGCTGCCGACGTCCACCCCGAGGCCAGTCTGGTGCTCGCTGTGCCCCGGGCGGGCCGACACCTTGTCCGCCTCCGCGGCGCCGAGCTGCGCCACCCAGCCCTCGTAGACCTGGGCCTGCTTGGCGTACGCGCGGTAGGCGCTACGCAGCGTGAGGTGCACGCCGTCGGCGTCGGCGGCCGCCAGCAGGGCGGTGAGGTCGGGGGCGGCGGCCGGCTGCACAAGGTAGCCCCGGACCGTGGTCAGGTCGGGCTCGAAGGCCGGGTCGAGCGGCCTGCCCTTGTTGACGACCACCCACGGGCTCGTGGGGTCGGTGATCGAGTGCGCCGCCAGGTCGATCGCCGGCTCGTCGCTCGGCGGGGCCGGGGCCGGGGCCGGGGCTGGGTCTGCGGGGCCCAACTCTGCAGAGCCCGGCGGCGCGAGCGACTCCGGCGTCGCCCCTGCCGCGCGTGGCTCCTGGAACACGGTCCCGATGGCGCCGGGCGCACACCCCGCGAGGAGCAGCAGCAGAGCGAGCGCAAGCAGGGCGAGCAGCAGCGGCGCGCGCGGAAGCAACGTGAGCGGAAGCGGCGCGCGAGCGCCCGTCGTCGTACGCGGCAGGGGTGGGCGGTCCGAAGAGGTGGTCACACCGGTTCGTGTACGTCGGCCAAGCCCTCATGCCAGCGCACGGGCTGTGACGTGGACAACACCTACGAACCTGTAATGGGCGGGTCTCCGCCGGACACACTGAGTCGGAAGCATGTCTCCTCACCCCCGGAGCCCGCCCTGGCCACGAACACGGATTCGCACCCCCTCGTGCCGGGCACGCTCACGCCCGAACGCACGGAGGAGCTCTTCGCTGCGCACGCGACCGCCGTCTACCGCTACGCACGTTCCCGGCTCCCGGCAGCCGAGACGGACGACGTGGTCGCCGAGGTCTTCGCGATCGTGTGGCGCAAGGGCGAGCTGCCCGACAACCCACGCGCCTGGCTCCTGGGGGTGGCGCGCCGGGTGATGGCGAACCAGGCGCGCGCCCGGCACCGGCGGATCGCGCTGGTCGAGCGGGTGCGTGCACATCCCGAGCCGGCAGGCCAGGACGAGGTCCGCCTGACCGGCGAGCTCGACGAGCTCCGGCGCGCGATGGCGCTGCTGCGCCCCGCCGACCGCGAGGTCATCGCCCTGCTCGGCGCGGCCGAGCTGTCCACGGCGGAAGTCGCCCAGGTCATGGGCTGCACGACGGCGGTCGCCGCCACCCGGGTGCACCGGGCCCGACGGCGGCTGCGCGCGGCCTACGAAAAGCTGACCGAGAGAGGAGCCTGACGTGGCCGATCGTGACCAGTTCGATGCTGGGCGGTTCGATGTCGACCGGGCCGACTCTGACCAGACCGAGAACGAGCTGACGCGCGTGCGCCGCGCCCTGCGCGAGGTCGAGCCCGAGATCGATCTGGCGCGGCTGTACGCCGAGTCGCGGGCTCGCGCAGGAGATGCGGCGCCCGGACTCGCCCCCGCGGACCGGGTCGGCACCGAACGTGTCGAGATCCTGCTGCGCGATCCCGGGTCTGCCGCCTGGCGGCCCCGGTCCGGAGCTCGCCGCGGGCAGGCGTTCGCGTGGGGGGCGGCGGCCGCCGCGGCCGCGATCCTCGCGGTGAGCCTCGCCGGCCCACCTGTGCTGCGTGCCCTCCCGGGTTCGGCCCCGAGCGCGTCGACCTCCGACCCGTCGCGGCTCCTCGACCTGACGGCCGATGACGTGGTCACCCGCGCGGTGCAGGCGATGGGCAGTGACAGCTGCCGGCTCAAGTCGCGCTCAACCCTCGGAACCGAGTCGACGTCCGGTTTCGACGCCCTCCCCCCGACGGGTGCGGAGCCGCCCAAGGCCGTGCTGCTGGACGACCAGCCCCTGCAGGCGCTGCATGCGGTATCGATCAGTGCGCTGTTCGGCCTGCCCCAGCTCGAAGGCACGGACTATCTCCTCCACGAGGACCTTGGCATGGAGTCGGTGGACGGGCAGACGGTTGTGCGGATCAGGATCACCCCCTCGGACACCCTGGTGCTGGACGGTGCCGTGACCCGCTTCGAGCTGCTGGTCGACGTGGCGACCTGGCTGCCGCTGGCCGGGGAGATCCGGGCCGAGTCGGACCAGGGCAGCCAGTACGTCATGCACAACGAGTTCACTTGGGCGGGTTGCACCGAGCCGAGCCCGGGGCCGACCGAGCACGACGACACACCCGGGTCGTGATAGCGCGTAGCCCGTGGTGCGGCTGCTCGCTTGGCACACTTTTTGTTGGCGACGGTCCGAGGCAGATGAGTGTCCGAGGGATGGACGCTTTCGCGACCACATGCCGGGCATGCTTACGATCCAGGTCAATCATCCAGAGCGGTCGAGAGTCCTGGCTCAACGACACCGCAGCAACCTGCCTCCGGAGCGCCAATTCCGGGCAAGGTGCTAACGCCAGGTCCGATGGAGCTGATACGCATGGCAGTCGAGTTCACGCCCCCGCACCTTGCCCACGCAACGATTCTGGGCTACCCGCGCATCGGCCGACGACGCGAGCTCAAGCGCGCCGTCGAGGCACTCTGGGCCGGACGCACCACCACCGAGGAACTAGAGGCGACCGCCCGTGACCTGCGGCTGACCACAGCACGCCATCTCGTCGGGCTCGGCCTTGATGCGGGCTCGGCCGCCGTCCCCGGCTCGTTCTCCTTCTACGACCAGGTGCTCGACGCCGTCGCCCTGCTCGGCGCCGTGCCCGAACGGTTCCGGGACCTCGCGATATCGGCCGACGGCGCCCCCGGCCGCCTCTCCCTGGAGGGCTACTTCACCCTGGCCCGCGGCGAGGGCGACAAGCCGCCGCTCGAGATGACCAAGTGGTTCGACACGAACTACCACTACCTGGTCCCCGAGATCGGGCCGGACACCCCTATCGGGTTCGTCGACGACCGCGCGGTGCGTGAGTTCACTGAGCTCGCCCAGCCCGCGGACGGCGGCCAGGCCGTCGTGACGCGGCCCGTCCTGGTGGGGCCGGTGACGTTCCTGCTGCTCAGCAAGGCGGCCGGGCCCTCTGCCGCGGCTTTGCGGGGCTCGCAAGCTCACTCCTCAGCCGCGGGCGACGCACCCGCAGGGTTCCGTCCCCTGGACCGGCTCGACGACGTCGTCGCCGCGTACGCCGAGGTGCTCCGCGCCCTGGCCGCCGCGGGCGCCCCGTGGGTGCAGCTCGACGAGCCCGCGCTGGTCACCGACCTCCTCGACGTCCCCTTCGACGAGGTGGCGGACGCCGTCCGCCGGGCGTACTCCCGGCTCGCGACCGACCTCTCCCCCGCGCCCGGCGCGGACGGCGTCCCGGCGGAGCGGCCCGCGATCCTGGTCACCGCGCCGTACGGCGGCCTGCGCAGCGACGCCGGCGACGGGCTGGCCCTGCTGGCCGGCACCGACGTCGAGGCGATTGCTGTCGACCTGGTCCGCGGCGCCGTCCCCACCGGCGTCGCCGGCGACGGGATCGCCGGAACGGTCCCCGGGTTGGAGACCAAGACCTTGGTCGCGGGCGTCGTCGACGGGCACAACATCTGGCGCGCGGACCTCGACGCCCGGCTGACCACCCTGGAGGGCCTGACCGCGCTCGGCGCGGGGGCGGTCGCCGTCGGCACCTCGACGTCGCTGCTGCACGTGCCGCACGACGTCGCCGACGAGCCCCGCCTGGACGCCGGCCTGAAGTCCTGGCTCGCCTTCGCCGACCAGAAGGTCGCCGAGGTCGTCACGCTGGCCACCGGTCTGGCCGAGGGCCGGGCGGCGGTCGCCGACCAGCTCGCCGAGTCGACGGCGGTGGTGCGGTCGCGCGCCGAGGCGCCCGGCGTCGTCGTGCCGACGGTCCGGGAGCGGACCGCGGGCCTGACCCCCGCCGACGTCGAGCGCGCGCCGTACGCGGAGCGCGCCGCCGCGCAGCAGGCGCGGCTCGACCTCCCGCCGCTGCCGACCACCACCATCGGCTCGTTCCCGCAGACGTCCGAGATCCGGCAGACGCGGGCCGCCTGGGTGCGGGGCGAGCTGTCCGACGCCGAGTACACGGCAGCGATGCGTGCCGAGATCGCGAGCACCGTGGCGCTCCAGGAGGAGCTGGGCCTGGACGTGCTGGTGCACGGTGAGCCCGAGCGCAACGACATGGTGCAGTACTTCGCGGAGCAGCTCGACGGGTTCGCGACCACGGTGCACGGCTGGGTGCAGTCGTACGGTTCGCGCTGCGTGCGGCCGCCGGTCCTGTGGGGCGACGTGTCCCGGCCCGCGCCGCTGACGGTGGACTGGACCGCATACGCGGCGTCCCTGACGAGCAAGCCCGTCAAGGGCATGCTCACGGGACCGGTCACGATCCTGGCCTGGTCGTTCGTGCGCGATGACCTGCCGCTGGGCGACACGGCCGACCAGGTCGCGCTGGCCCTGCGGGACGAGGTGACGGACCTGGAGGCGGCGGGCATCGGCGTCGTGCAGGTGGACGAGCCTGCGCTGCGCGAGCTGCTGCCGCTGCGCCGGGCCGCGCACGCGGGCTACCTGGACTGGTCGGTGCGCTCGTTCCGGCTGGCGACGTCCGGGGCACAGACCTCCACCCAGGTGCACACGCACCTGTGCTACTCGGAGTTCGGGCAGGTCATCGGCGCGATCGACGGCCTGGACGCCGACGTGACGTCCGTGGAGGCCGCGCGGTCCCGCATGGAGATCGTGCCCGAGCTGGCCGACGCCGGGTACGGGCGCGGCATCGGGCCGGGGGTCTACGACATCCACAGCCCGCGGGTGCCGTCGGTCGAAGAGGTGACCGACCTGGTCTCTCTGGCTGCCAAGTCGATCGACCCGCGGCTGGTCTGGATCAACCCCGACTGCGGCCTCAAGACCCGCGGTTACGCGGAGACGACGGACTCCCTCCGCAACCTGGTAGCGGCAGCCCGCGGAGTCCGCGCCACCCTCTGACCGGTCCTGCGTCCCGGCCCGGCACCACTTCGAGTCCTAAGTTTCTCCGCTTTGGGACCCTCCAAAGGGGAGAAACTTAGGACTCGAAGTGGTGCCGCGCTGGCGCGATCAGGTCAGCCGACCCGCCATTTCTGGGCCACCGTGCCGTTGCAGGTCCAGATCTGTAGTTGGGTGCCGTCGGCCGTGCTGCCGTTCGGGGAGTCCACGCACTTGTTCGCGAGGATCGAGACCAGGTCGCCGGCGCCGCTGAGCGTGAACTGCTGGGCGGCGTTGCCGCTGCAGCCCGCGAGCTGCACCGCCGTGCCGTCAGCCGTGTTCGCCCACGCCACGTCCATGCACAGGCCCCCGGCCCGCAGCGTGCCGTCGGCGTGGAACGTCCAGCGCTGCGCGGAGGTGCCGTTGCACGTCCAGAGCTGCAGCCGCTTGCCGTCCGTGAACTCCGAGTTCGGCACGTCGATGCACTTGCCGCCCGGCCCGACGAGCGCGCCGCCCCCGCCGCCGCCCGTCGTCGTGAGCTGCAGCCCGTAGTTGCTCAGGATCGGGTTGACCGGCTGGTAGATGAACCGGCCGTTCGTGGAGCAGTCACCGATCCGGCCCGAGGTCACGCCCTGCGCCTGGTTGCCCGAGATCACCGAGCCACCTGAGTCGCCGCCCTCGGCGCACGCCGAGCCGGTCGCCATTCCGGGGATGTCGCCGTTGCCGTAGTTGATGGTGACGTTCTTCTCCTGGATGACGCCGCAGCGCCACCCGGTCGTCCGGCCGGAGCGGCACACCGACGCACCGATGCCCTGCTCCGCGGAGCCGGCGACCGAAGCCGTGCCGCCCGCGTAGTTGTTCACGGTCGGGGTGGGCGTCCAGTTGCTGTTGGTGCCGACCCAGGCCCAGTCGTGGCCCGGGAAGGTCGAGCCGCGGTAGGTGCCGAGCGCGGCGCCGTCGGGCGCGTTGACTGGGTTGCCGGTCGAGCCGCAGTGTCCAGCGGTGACAAACCCGCCCGACACCGCGAACCCGATCGAGCAGAGGGTCACGAACCCGTCGCCGGTCGGCCGGTGGAACTCGTCGCCGCCGCGGATGTCGCGCGCGAGCTGTGGCGCGACGGTGGACTTCTCGACCCGCACGACGCCGGCCGGGGTGCCCGCCTCGGCGATCATCGCCTTGGCCGCCTCGACGTCGGCGGCCTCGACCACCACCTCGTTGGTGACCGGGTCCGCGTACCAGGAGTGCACAGAGGTAGGGGCGCCCACCTCGTCGAGGGCTTCCTTCCACGCAGTCAGGTCGTCCAGGCTGTGCTCGACGACGGCGGCGTCCGCGCCCGCACGCTCAGCCACTGTGGCCGCCGCGGCGCTGGTCACGGCGACGCGCGGGGCGTCGGCGCCGTCGGGCAGCCAGGTGCCCGCGTAGGTGTCGCCGAGCTTGGCGGCGAGGTGCCGTTCGACGATGGCGGACTCGGCGTCGAGCGCGAGGCGGCCGGGGATCTCGGCTCGCGTGAGCCCGAGGTCGCGCTCCATCGCGCGGACCTGGGCGTCAGGCAGGGCTTCGGTGAGGCTGGTGCTGCTCGGGCTGTTGCTGCTCTGCGGGGGCGGCGCTGCCCCCGCTGCAGTGGCGCCCGTGAACGCCGTGCCGATCACCAGTGCGACGGTTGACACCGCTATCAAAGATCGGGACATCGCGTGCTCCTTCAGGCCTGGGGAACCTCAGACGCTGGGAGCGTATTGACCTCGCGCCGGTAGCAGAACGGTTCTACCGGCGTCGTGTGGAAAGTACCTATATAACCCTTATGCGGAAAGAGTTAAGTAAACCAAGAAGGCGGTCTGGTCTGGTCCGCGAACAGGAACCAGACCAGACCGCCTTCCCCGCCGTCAGCTCAGCGGGTCAGCGCGTCAGCCGCACGCGGCCGCCTCGTACGGTGCGGTCACCGTCTCCGTCGCCTTCTGGCCGTCGACCGTCGCCGTGACGACGGCCGTCACCGCACCGGTGCCGAGCTGCGCCGAGCCCGCCTCGAAGACGAGCTCCCCGGAGCCGCGCTGCGTCTTGGACCCGAAGTCGGACGTGACCTGGACCGACGCCCCCTCGGCGCCATCGACGAGCACCCGCAGGGCACTGTCGCCGTCGGCACAGAACGGAGCGGCCCAGACCGTGATACCCGTCGCCGCGTCCTCGGCCTCGCCCGCCGCTGCCTCGTTCGCGGCCCTGGTCTGCGCGTCCGGCGTCGCCTCGGCGAGCGGCAGCGCGTCGTCGCCCTCGCCCTGCTCCGCGAGGAGCTCGAGCTCGGCCAGCGACAGGTCGCCCTCACCTGCGGACGCGGTAACGACCAGCCGCAGCTGCCCGTAGGCCTCCGGGTCCTCGACCTGGAACGTCCGCGTCTGCAGCGCCCAGCGGAACTCCTCGCCGGCGCGCTCGTCGAGCACGGTCCAGGTCTCGCCGTCGTCCGAACCCTCCAGTCGCCAGGCGGACGGCGCAGCCGTGCCCGTGACACCCGAGGTCAGCGTGTACGTGCCGACCGTCGCGGCCGTGCCGGACCCGTCCCAGGTGACGGTCGGGGTCCCGGTGGCGAACGTGGTGCGCGAGTCCGACGTGTTGTCCACGAGCCCAGCGCTCGGGGTGTCGCCGTCGCCGTCCGCCACCGTCACGGTGCCCGTCCCGGTGGCGTCCCGCGCCGGGGTGGGCGGCTCGTCGCCCTCGGTGAGCGAGGGCGGCGCGTCGTTCTCGCCGGTGCCCCACGACGACGGCTCCGGACCCATCACGAAGTCCAGCCGGGCGCCGCCCGACAGGTCCGCCTGGGACAGCGACGTCGACGTACGCGTCCGGCCGTCCACGCGCAGGGACTGCACGTAGACGTTGTCCACGGAGTTGTTCTTCGCGTTGATGACGAGGTCGCCGTCGGGCAGGTCGACCGTCACCTTGTCGAACAGCGGCGAGCCGATCGCGTACTGGTCGGAGCCGACCTGCAGCGGGTAGAAGCCGAGCGCGGCGAAGATCCACCATGACGACATCTCGCCGTTGTCCTCGTCGCCCGGGTAACCCTGGCCGATCTCGCTGCCGACGAAGAGGCGCCGGGTGACCTCGCGCACGATCTCCTGGGTCTTGGACGGCGCCCCCGCGGCGTCGTAAAGCCACGGGATGTGGTGCGAGACCTGGTTGCTCATGCCCCACTGGCCCAGCCGGATGTCCCGCGCCTCGCGCATCTCGTGGATGACGCCGCCGTAGCCGCCGGTGTGCGTGGCGTCCTCGGGCGTGGCGAAGAACGTGTCGAGCTTGGCCTCCAGACCCTCCTGGCCGCCGTACAGGTTGCCGAGGCCGCGCGGGTCCTGCGGCGCGTGGAAGGCGAAGTTCCAGCCGCTGGTCTCGGTGTAGCCGCCGCCCCAGGTGAGCGGGTTGTAGTCCTCCGGCGCGTTCAGGAACTCGCCGTCGGCGTGCCGGGGCTGGAAGAAGTCGACCGCCGGGTCGAAGAGCTCGCCGTAGTGCGTGGCGCGCTCCAGGAAGTACTCCGACTCTTCCCGCAGCGTCTCGCGGCGGTCGCGGGGTGTGCGCCGGTCCTCGGCCAGGGCAGCGGCCATGTTGCCGATGCCGAAGTCGTTGATCAGGCCCTCCAGCCCCCAGGAGACCGACTCGTGCGTCTCCTCGGGCGTGAAGCCGAGGAACGGCGAGGCCTGAAGACCCTTGCGGCCCACCGCCTCGTTCGGCGGGGCCACAGTGCCGTTCTTCAGCGCCGCGTCGTAGGCGTCCAGCGCCACGTCGGTGGGCAGCGAGCCCTTGAGGTAGGCGTCGGCGAACGCGACGTCGGACGACGTGCCCGTCATCAGGTCCGCGTAGCCCGGCGAGGACCAGCGCGCGACCCAGCCGCCGTCGCGGTACTGCTGCACAAAACCATCGACCAGCTCGGCCGCGATGTCCGGGTACAGCAGGGAGTATGCGGGCCAGGCCGTGCGGTACGTGTCCCAGAACCCGTTGTTCACGTAGATCTTGCCGTCGACGATCTCGGCGTTGGTCTCTGTGTCCGTCGCCGCGCCGGTCGGCGCGGTGACGGGGCTGGCGTACTGGTACACCGGGCGCCGGGCGGTGCCGGTGTTCTCGAACTGCGAGTTCGGGTACAGGTTCAGCCGGTACAGGTTCGAGTAGAGCGTGACCAGCTCGGCCTCGCTGCCGCCCTCGGTCTCGATCACGCCGAGGCGGTCGTTCCACTCACGCTCGGCGGCGCGTTGCACCTTCGAGAAGGAGCGGCCCGTGACCTCCAGGTCGAGGTTGGCCCGCGCCTGCACCAGAGAGATGAACGACGTCGCCACCCGCAGCTCGACCGTGCGGTCGCCGCTGGTGTCGAACGTGGCGTAGCGGGCGCCGGCGCGGTTGCCCGCGGCCTCGCCCACGGACGACGGGGCCCGGTCGAACGTGCCCGACACGTACATCCGGGTCCGGCCCACGGACAGGCCGCTGCCGTTCTCGACCCAGCCGCTCAGGGTGCCGGTCGCGGCGTCGAACGACAGCGCCGAGGACCCGGCGACCCGGTCGACCAGCACGTGCCCGACGTCGCCGGGGGTCTCGCGCGGGAAGCTGAAGCGCAGCACCGCCGCGTGGTCCGTCGGCGTCACCTCCGTCTTGATCCCGTCGGCGAAGGTCACCCCGTAGTAGTCGGGGCGCGCCGTCTCGTCCGCGTGGTCGAACGCGAGGCCGCGTGCCGTCAGGCCGGCGTCGGGCACATCCGCGCCGGTGGCGGGCTGGAAGGCGAGCTGGTTGCGGTCGCCCATCCACGGGCTCGGCTCGTGCGAGATGCCGATGCCCTGCAGCACCGGGCGGTTCTGGTCGTCGTTCGCGGCCTGGTACTCGTACAGCCACGACTGCGAGGAGGCGTTGGTCAGCGGCGTCCAGAAGTTGAACCCGTTCGGCACGGCCGTCGCCGGGACGTTGTTGCCGCGCGAGAACGACCCGCTGGACAGCGTGCCGCGGCGGGTGTCGACGTAGTTGGTGAGGCTGGAGTCGTCGATCTCCTCCGAGTCTGCCTCCACCGCGACGTCGTCGAGCCAGCCCGCGAACCGGGTGCCGGCCGCTCCGCCGTCGTTGTTGTAGCCGAGCAGCACCTGGTCGATCGTCTTGCCCCGCGCGGCCCGCGGGAGGTCTACGCGCACCGAGTTCCACTGGTCGGCGTACAGGATCTTGCCCGCGCCCTGCCCGGCCGGCGTCGCGGCGGTGCCGTGGGCGTCGCGCGCGCCGAGGTCGGACAGGTACGTGCCGTCGGTGAACCTGAGGTCCACGGCGGCGAACGTCGAGGGGTACTGCAGGTCGTTGATCAGCTCGGGGAAGATCTTCCAGCTCAGCCGGGTGCCGGTCCGCACGCGCACGTTGACGTCGTCGTACAGGACGTTCGTCGCGTGCGCGGCGCCGTCGGCCAGGTGGCCGCCGTCGTACCGGAGGGACTGGGTGCCGGTGAACCCGACGCCCGTCTTGTTGGTGAAGCTCACGGTGGTGGGTCCGGAGCCGACGGCGGTGGTCATGGGCTGCGCGGTGGGCTGCTCGTCCAGGTCGGCGGACAGGTCCCAGTCGGCGAGCTGCACGATGCCCGCGCCGCCGTTCTGGGTCACGTCGAGCCGGTACCAGGTATAGGGCGCCGTGGTCTCGGCCAGCTCGAAGATCTGCTGCTCGAACCGCTCGGCGAACTCCGCGCCGCTGCGCTCGTCGACCGTCTCCCAGGTCTCGCCGTCGGTCGAGCCCTGCAACGTCCAGGCCTGCGGGTCCCGGTCGGCGAAGTCGTTGGCGGAGGTCAGGGCGTAGGCCGAGATCACCGTCGGCTCGGTCATCTCGTAGGTGACCCAGCCGGTGCGCGCGAACGTCAGCCACTTGGTGGCGGACGAGGCGTCGGCGATGTTCGCCGCGCCCTCGTTCGGCAGGTTCTCGCCGCTCGCGGTGACCTCGCCGACCTGGCCCAGCACGCTGCCGGGCAGCCCCACGACGAACTCGCCGACGTTCTCCTGCCAGGGCGCGCCGTTGCGCTCGGCCGGGGTGGACTCCAGCGGGGCCGGGTCGCCCTCCTCGAAGGAGGTGGCGAAGTTGCCCTGGGCTGCGCTTCCGGACGCGGTCTCTGCGGTCGCGGCTTCGGCGGACGCGGTCTCGTCCGGCGCCGCGACCGCGACGCCGGACGGTACCGCGAGCAGCAGGGCTAGCGCGCCCGAGAGCGCGGCGGCCTGCCGGGATCTGGCTCGGCCGTTGACTGTGGACATGTGTGGTCTCCTCGTCGACTGACAGCGCTGTCAAGTGCAGAACGTAAGTGCGGGCCAGGCTCGGTGTCAACGGAGCCTGTTGTCAACGGGCAGCGTTGTCAACAGGCCCGCGCTCCCCGCTTCCCCGCGCGAGCACCCGGGTCGGCAGCATTACCCGCTCCACCGTCCGGTCGGGCTCCGCGGACCGTGCGACCGCCAGCTCGGCGGCGCGGCGGCCCATCTCCACGGCGTCGTAGGCGACCACCGTGATGCCGAGCAGGTCGGCAAGCTCGAAGTCGTCGAAGCCCACGACGGCGATGTCGCGGCCGCCGGGCACGTCGCGCAGCGCCTGGAGCGTGCCGACCGTGGCCCGGTTGTTCGCGGCGAGCACGGCCGTGGGCGGCTCGGGCGCCGAGAGCAGCTCGACCACCAGCTCCCGGGCGGCCGCGGCGGAATGGGCACCGGACCGGACCCACCGCTCGGCGCCGGCCACCCCGGCGTCCGCCATCGTGGCCAGGAACTCGGCGCTGCGCTCCTGGTAGGTCCACAGGTGCGGATCGTCGCCGACGAAGGCGATGCGCCGGTGCCCGTGGTCGAGCAGGTGCCGGGTGGCCGCGCGGGTGCCGCCGCGGTTGTCGATGATCACCGTGTCGACGTCCATCCCGGCCGCCGGCCGGTCCACCACCACCACCGGCAGGCCGGCGGCGATCTCACCGCGCAGCGCCGAGTGGTCCGCTCCCGCGGGCGTGACGATGAGCGCGCCGACCCGGCGTTCCAGCAGCTCGCCCGTCAGCGAGCCCTCGCGCTCGGGGTCCTCGTCGGACGACGCCGTCAGGAGCTGCAGGCCGTGCTCCCGCAGCTCGCGCTCGATGCCGCTGGCCAGCGCGGAGTAGAACTGGTTGCCGAGGTCCCCGGTGATGAACCCGACCAGCCGCGAGAAGCCCCCACGGGCGAGGTCGGCGGCCACCGCGTTGCGCCGGAAGCCGAGCGAGGCGGCGGCGTCCTGCACCCGCTCGCGGGTCGCGGCGGCCACGTTGGGCTCGCCGTTGAGCACGCGGGACGCGGTCTTCAGGCTCACCCCGGCCGCCTCGGCGACCACCGCCAGCGTCGGACGACGATTCATGCCAGACCCCCCGTCAGCTCAGACCCCGTCATCAGACCTCACGTCGCTTGCGCAGCACCATGTCGATGATGATGGCCACCAGCAGGACGGCCCCGGTCACCATGTACTGCGCCGCCTGGTCGACGTTCATCAGGGTGAGCCCGTTGGCGACGGACTGGATGACGAGCACCCCGAGCACCGCCGACCACGCGCTGCCCCGCCCGCCGAACAGGCTGGTGCCGCCGATCACGGCGGCCGCGATCGCCACGAGGTACGTGTCCGCTCCCCCGGTCCCCTGGTTCGCCGCGCCCAGCCGGCCGGCCGCGAGCACCCCGCCGAGCGCGGCGAGGGTCGAGCAGGCCACGAAGCACAGGACGACGGTACGCCGCACGGGAATCCCGGCCAGGAGCGCCGCCCGCCGGTCGCCGCCCACCGCGCGGACCGCGCGCCCCCAGCGGGTGCGGCGCAGCAGCACGTCCATGACGACGACGAGCAGCGCGAAGAGCACCACCGAGTACCCGATCCCGCGCGCCGTGCCCAGGTAGGCCACGATCAGGGACAGCACCGCGGCCAGGACGAGCGTGCGCACGACGACCTGCGGCACGCTCGCGCACGGGAGGTCCGCGCGGCGGCGTCGGGCCCGGGTGGCGAGCTGCAGCGTCGCGGAGGCGACGACGACGACGGCCACCAGCGCCCAGGCCACCCCGGTCGGCAGGAAGCCCTGCTGCACCAGGAGCACGAACCAGGACTCGAACGGCAGGTTGATCGACCCCAGCGGCCCGAGCACCCGCAGCTGCACCCCGGCGAGGAACAGCAGCCCGGCCAGGGAGAACACAAAGCTGGGCAGCCCGAGCCGCGCCGAGAGCAGCCCGTAGCCCAGCCCGACCACCGCCCCGCAAGCCAGGGCGGCGAGGATCGCGAGCGCCACCGGCCACCCGAGGATCACCGATCCGACGGCGACGACGGCCGCGGCGAGCCCGCTGAGCGAGCCCACCGACAGGTCGATCTCGCCGACCAGGAGCACCAGGACGACGCCGAGGGCGATGACGCCGACGGGCGCGCTCTGCAGCGTGAGGTTGACGAGGTTCTCGGGGGCGAGGAACGCGGGGGTGATCGCGCCGAGCACTATCCAGATGCACACGAGCGCGGCGGCGATGGGCAGGAGGTTGCTCCCGCCGCGCACCCGCTGCCAGACGGCGGTCACGGGCGCACCGTCCGAGTCGTGCGAGTCGTGCCGGCGTCCTTGGCCCCGGGCCGGACAGCGCCCGTCATGGCGGCGAGCAGGTCCTCGTAGGAGGCGTCGCCGTCGAACACGTCGTGCACGCGGCCGAGGCGCAGCACGATGATGCGGTCGGCGACGGCCTGCAGGTCGCCCGCCTGGTGGCTGACCAGGACGACGGCGTGCCCGCGCTCGCGCAGCCGGACGATCAGGTTGAGCACCTCGGCGGTCTGGCGCACACCGAGGGACGCGGTCGGCTCGTCGAGGATCACCACGCGCGGCGAGCCGAGCAGGGCGCGGGCCACCGCGACGACCTGGCGCTGCCCGCCGGACAGCGTGCGGATCGGGTCGCGCACCGAGGGCACGCTGGCGGCGAGCTGGTCGAGCAGGCGCCACGCCTCGCGCTCCATGGCTACCTCGTCGAGCAGGGGCCCGCGCAGGGTCTCGTGGCCGAGGAACAGGTTCTCGACGACGTCAAGGTCGTCCACCAGCGCGAGCTCCTGGAACACCGCGGCGATGCCGAGGGCGCGGGCCGCGCCGGGCGAGCCGAGCACCACGGGGCGGCCGTCGAGCAGCACCTGGCCGGCGTCGGGCCGGTGGGCGCCCGCGAGCACGCCCGCGAGCGTGGACTTGCCCGCCCCGTTGTCGCCGACGACGGCGAGCACCTCGTGCTCGTGCACGTCCGCGTCGACGTCGACCAGGGCGCGCACACCGCCGAACCGCTTGGAGACGCCTCGCAGGGAGAGCACCGGGTCGCTCATCGGACGTCCTCCCCGATCAGGCCCGCTCGCTCGCAGGCCTCCTCGTAGGCGGGCACGCAGATCTCGTCGGTGGAGTAGACGTGCCCGTCGACGATCACGTGCTCGACGTCGGCCGCGCCCACTGCGCGGGGCGCCAGGAGCTGGGTGGGTACACCCTTGATGACGGCGGTCGTGCGCGGGTGCTCGCCGCGCAGCACACGCACCGCAAGCTCGGCGGCCGTCTGCGCCTGCTGGTCGGTCGCCTTGTAGACGGTCATGTACTGGTCGCCCGCCAGGATGCGCTGTACGGCGGCCAGCTCGCCGTCCTGCCCGGTGGTGACCGGCACGGGGTCGAGCCCTGCGGCCTTCGCCGCCGCGATCGCGCCGCCGGCGATGCCGTCATTGGCCGCGAGGATGCCGTCGACCTGCCCCGGGAACCGGGTCAGCATGGCCTCGGTCCAGTCGGTGGCCTTGGCCGGGCTCCAGTCTGGCGTGTAGTGCTCGGCGAGCACGTCGATGTCCTCTCCCTCGAGGGCGCGGCGGGTTCCGGCCGCGATCGCGAGCGCGTTGGGCTCGGTCGCGGAACCGTGCACCAGCAGCACCCCGGGTCGGTCTTCTTCAGCACTGCCGTCAGCGCTTTCTTCTGCTCTTTGGTTGACGGCGCCGACCAGGGCCGAGCCCAGGAGGAAGCCGATGAACTCGAAGTCGTAGCTGACGTAGTAGTCCGCACCGTCCAGGAAGCGATCGTAGGCGATCACCTGGGCACCCAGCCGCTCGGCCTGCACCACGATCCCCGCGGCGGCGATGGTGTCGACGGCGTCGAGCACCAGGACCTTCGCGCCCTGGGCGAGCATCGACTCCGCCTGCTGGAGCTGCACGGCGGCGTCCTGGCCCGCGTTGGCGTACAGCACGGTGCAGCCCGGGCAGCGGCGGCTGGTGACGGACACGAACGTGGGGCGGTCGGACGCCTCGTACCGCGCGGTCTGCGCCTCCGGCAGCAACAGCCCGATCGTCCCCTCGTAGGCGGCTCCGTCCGGCCCGGCCGGCCCGGACGCCGCGACGGGCGAGCAACCGGCGAGCGCAAGCGCGAGCGCCAGTCCGGCGGCCGCCCCGACCAGCCTCCGCCTCAGTTCAGCGCTGGTGCTGGTGCTGGTGCTGGTCATGAGCCCACTCCCAGGGAGCCGAACATGCGGGCCTGGTCCAGGGCCGCCGCCAGCGCGCCGCGCACGCCCGCGTCGGCGCCCAGCGCCGAGGGGACCACCTCGACCGGGCCCCGCGAGGTGGCGACCACACGCTGGCCGAGGGAGGTGCGCAGCGGTTCGAGCAACAGGTCGCCGGCCTCGGCGAGGGTGCCGCCGATCACCACGACGTCGGGGTCCACGAGGTTGCACAGGTTGGCCAGGGCGACGCCGAGGTGGCGTCCGGCGTCGAACACGACCCGGCGCGAGCCCGCGTCGCCGTCGCGCGCCCGGGTCACGAGGTCCGCGAGGGTGAGGTGCCCCGCCTCGGGCGGGAGCATCGCGAGCAGGCTGGGCGCGCCGACGAGCATCTCGAGGCAGCCGCGGTTGCCGCAGCGGCAGACCGGGCCGTGCTCGTCGACGGACACGTGCCCGATCTCGCCCGCCACCCCGGACCTGCCGTGCAGGGCCCGGCCGCCGAGCACGAGCCCGCCGCCGACGCCGTGAGAGACGCGGACGTAGGCGACCGAGTCGTCGCCGGCTCCGCGCCGAACCGGGCTTCCGCGATCGCGGCGAGCGTCGAGTCGTTGTCGGCGGTGACGGGTACGTCGAGCTCGGCGGTGAGGATCTCGTCGACGTGCACGCCGTCCCAGCCGCGCATCATCCCGACGGTGACCACCTGCCCCGTGCGGATGTCGACTGGCGCGGGCACCCCGACGCCGACGGCGAGCAGCTCGGACGGGTCGGCGTCGACGGACTCCAGCATCTCTCTGACCAGCATCGCGACGCGCTGCAGGCCGGCATCGGCCCGGTGGTCGGGGGCGAGCGGCATGCGCTGCTCGGCCAGGATCCGCATGGAGGCGTCGGCGAGCGCGACGCTGAGCGAGCGCATGCCGAACCGGATGCCCGCGACCAGGCCGAGGTTGCGGGCGAGCGTCACCTGGAGCGCCCGGCGGCCGTTGCGCACGGACTGCGACGTGTGCAGCACGCCGGCGAGCGTGAGCTCCTTGACGATGTTCGAGATGGTGGCCGGGGACAGCCCTGTGACGCCGGCCAGCTCGATCTGCGTGAGGGAGCCACGCTGCTGGACGGCGCTCACGATCCGAGCTCGGTTGGCCTCACGCAGTGAGGTCTGCGAGCCCGGTGTTGCCCGATCCGCGCGCACAGCGCCCAGGGTAACCGCCTTCCGGGCCGGTTCCGGAGCGAACCGGACCAATTACGGCCTCGTTGCGGGCGCGCCGCGGCCTGGCAATGGCCTGACTACGGCCTGGAATAACGGATTTGGATACACGAACTGAACGTTGAGGTCACGATCGAGCGACGCTTGCGTTCATTTCTTGACACCAAGGATGACGAGACGTTCGATAGGAGCCGGGTTCACGGGCGTACAGGCGCGCCCGGCCGGTCACAGGAACGACGCAGTCCTGGGCGCGAAGAGATCTTCCCTTCGACGCGCACGACGACGAAGTCCCGGGTCGGTGCTCCAGCGACCGAGGAAGGTTGAGGAACCCCAGATGCGAGTAAATCGGAGGATGACCGCGACGGTGGCGACAGCCGCTGTTCTCGGTCTCACGCTGGCCGCATGCGGCAGCGGCGGCACAGGTGGCGAGACCGACGCCGAGGGCGGCGGCGAGCAGGTCGAGGTGTTCACCTGGTGGGCTGCAGGCTCCGAGAAGGCCGGCCTGGACGCCCTCGTGGGTGTGTTCAACGAGCAGCACCCCGACATCGAGTTCATCAACGGCGCCGTTGCCGGTGGTGCAGGCTCGGCGGCGAAGGACCTGCTGCAGACCCGTCTGCAGGCGCAGGACCCGCCCGACACGTTCCAGGCCCACGCCGGCCTGGAGCTGCAGGACTACATCGACGCGGCGCAGATCGAGGACGTCTCCGACCTCTACGACGAGTTCGGCCTGACCGACGTCTTCCCGGCCGACCTGGTCGACCGGCTCTCCTCGGACGACGGCGCGATCTACTCGATCCCGTCGAACATCCACCGGGCGAACGTCCTCTGGGCCAACCCGACGGTGCTCGAGGACAACGGCATCGACCCCGAGGCCACCTATGAGGACCTCGACGCCTGGATCGCCGACCTGGAGACGCTCGACGCGGCCGGTGTGACGGCACTGTCGGTCGCCACCACGTGGACGCAGGTCAACCTGCTGGAGACCGTGCTGCTCGCGGACCTCGGCGCCGAGGGCTACAACGGCCTGTGGGACGGCACGACCGACTGGGAGGGCGCTGAGGTCACTGCCGCCCTCGAGGACTTCGAGACGCTCATGAGCTTCACCAACGACGACCGGGACGGTCTGGACTGGCCCGAGGCCACCCAGCTCGTCATCGACGGCGGCGCGGCGTTCAACGTCATGGGCGACTGGGCGGTCGCCGCGTTCGAGGAGCAGGACAAGGTCCTCGGCACGGACTTCACGGCGGCCCCGGTCCCGGGCACCGACGGGACGTTCGACTTCCTGGCCGACTCGTTCACCCTGCCGGTCGGCGCTCCCGACGCGGAAGGCGCGCGGGCCTGGCTCGAGACCGTCGGCTCCCTGGAGGGTCAGGTCGCGTTCAACCAGGCAAAGGGTTCCATCCCG
The DNA here is from genome assembly GCF_041081105.1 of Promicromonospora sp. Populi. NCBI lineage: Bacteria > Bacillati > Actinomycetota > Actinomycetes > Micrococcales > Promicromonosporaceae > Promicromonospora > Promicromonospora sp. Populi. The sequence continues at coordinate 1,100,067 of NZ_CP163528.1, forward strand.
GCCCGGACCGACGCCGACCCGGCCGACTTCTCGGAGTACCAGCAGACCGCCATCGAGTCGTTCGCGAACGACACGATCGTGTCCTCGCTGGCACACGGCGCGGCCACCCCGGTCGCGACGCTGAACGCGATCTCGGACGCGACGAGCAAGTTCACGACCGGTGCCTCCGACCTGGCGGGTTACCAGTCCGAGCTGGCTGCCGCCGCACAGGGCTGACGCCCACCGCCGTACGTCGCGCGCCGTCGGGTCCAACCCGACGGCGCGCGGCTGTGCCCGCCGTCGGGCCCACCACCGGCCCAACCACCGGCCCAACCACCCCGCCACCATCCGAGGTTCTACATGCTGAACAAACTGCGGCGAGTCGGTCCGCCGCTGCTCATGCTCGCCCCGTCCCTGATCCTGCTCGGCGTCTTCGTCTACGGGCTGATCGCGGCCAACTTCTCCACGTCGTTCACGGACAGCCACACCGCGGCGCAGGCCACCGGGCAGGCACCGACCACCTTCGTGTGGTTCACCAACTACCTCGACCTGCTGGCCAGCGAGGACTTCCAGCACTCGCTGATGAACCTCCTCCTGTACACGGTCGTGTTCCTCGCGGGGACCATGGTCATGGGCTTCCTGTGGGCCTGGATGCTGGAGAAGCCCATCAAGGGCGAGGGTCTGTTCCGCTCGGTCTATCTCTTCCCGATGGCGGTCTCGTTCGTCGCCTCGGGTGTGGTGTGGCGCTGGCTGCTGAACTCCAACCAGGACGAGCAGGCCTCCGGCCTGAACCGCCTGTTCCAGATGGTCGGGCTCGACTTCCTGCAGAACAACTGGTGGAACAACGTCACGTTCGGCATCATCGCCATCGCCATCCCCGCGGTCTGGCAGCTGTCCGGCTACGTGATGGCCCTGTTCCTCGCCGGTTTCCGCGGCATCCCCGACGAGCTGCGCGAGGCCGCCCGGATGGACGGCGCCAGCGAGTGGAAGCTGTACCGCTACGTGCTGTTCCCGCAGCTGTCGCCGGTGGCGCTGTCCGCGCTGATCATCATCGGCCACATGTCGCTCAAGGCGTTCGACCTCATCATGTCGATCTCCAAGCCGGCCAACTACCAGACCAAGGTTCCCGCCGTCGACATGTTCGTGTTCAAGTCGAGCTTCGACTACGCGAACGCCGCCGCCGTCGGCTCGATCCTGCTGATCATCGTCGCGCTCGTCATCGTGCCGTACCTGATCCGCACGAACCGCGAGGAGAAGCGATGACCGCCGCCGCAGACCAGCTCGCAGCACCCCGTACCCATGTGCACACGCCCCGGCCCACGAGCAAGAGCCGGTACGCGCTGAGCCGCACACTGAAGTACGCGGCGCTCATCTTCTTCCTGGTCGTCGTCCTGATCCCGGTGTACGTGCTGCTGGTGACCAGCTTCAAGGGCACCGGCGACGCCGACCCGAGCCGCGCCTGGGCCCTGCCCCAGATCTGGACCCTGGAGAACTGGACCACGGCGTGGACCGCGCTGTCCCCCGCGATCCTGCGCAGCATCGCGATAGTGGTGCCGAGCGCCATCATCGCGGCGTTCCTCGGTTCGCTGAACGGGTTCGTCCTGGCCCGGTGGAGCTTCCGCGGCGCGGACCTCGTCTTCACCCTCATCCTGTTCGGGATGTTCATCCCGTACCAGGCGGTGATGATCCCGCTGAACCAGCTCGTCCTGGACCTCGGTGTGCCGACCGGTGTGCCGACGCTGATCATGCTGCACGTGATCTACGGCATCCCGATCACCACGCTGATCTTCCGCAACTACTACATGACGGTGCCGCACGAGCTGATCGAGGCCGGGCGGGTCGACGGCGCAGGCATGCTGCGCACCTACTGGTCGATCGTGCTGCCGATCTCGATCCCCAGCTTCGTCGTGGTGCTCATCTGGCAGTTCACCTCCGCCTGGAACGACTTCCTCTTCGCCGTGTTCTTCTCGTCGTCCCAGAACGGCCCGGTCACCGTGGCGCTGAACAACCTCGCCAACGGTGCGCTGCTGCAGAACTACGGCGTCTCGATGGCGGGCGCGCTGTTCGCGTCGCTGCCGACGCTGCTGGTCTACATAGTGCTGGGCAAGTACTTCGTGGGCGGCCTCATGTCGGGCTCGGTCAAGGGCTGACCCGCCAAGGACCGCTTGGTCGGTAGAACGTCAGACGATCCGCAGCTCGGGCTGCGGATCGTCTGACGTTCTACCGACCACGATCACGCTCACGACCCATCAGCGCTCATTGGTAGTCAGCAGCCGGGCCAGCCAGCCCGTCCGGGCCTGCCGGGCGGCGACCGAGATCCGCGCACCGGGGACCAGTGCGTCGAAGCCGTGGAAGCCGCCAGCCCACACGTGCAGCTCGGCCTCGCCGCCCGCGGCCCAGATGCGCGACGCGTAGGTCACGTCCTCGTCGCGGAAGACTTCGGCAGAACCGACGTCGACAAAGGTGGGCGGCAGACCGGACAGGTCATCGGCCAGCGCAGGCGAGACGTAGGGCGAGACGGCTGTGTGCCTCTCGCCCTCCCTGTGCTCCTCGCCCAGTACCGACCGCCAGCCGAACGCGTTCTGGGCCTGGCTCCACGTGGCCGGGCCCTCGGCGAACTGGCGGCTCGAGACCGTGTTGTTGCGGTGGTCGAGCATGGGGCACACCAGCACCTGCGCCGCGACCGACGGCGCGCCCCGGTCCCGCGCGAGCAGCGTGACCCCGGCTGCCAACCCTCCGCCCGCGCTGGTGCCGGCCACCACCAGCCACGCCGGGTCGACGCCGAGCTCGGGCGCGTGGTCGGCCACCCAGACCAGGGCCCGGTAGCAGTCCTCGACCGGCACGGTGCCGGAGTGCTCGGGCGCCAGCCGGTAGTCCACGGTCACGACCACGGCGCCGAACCGATCGAGCCACTCCAGCGGGATGTCGACCTGCGAGAACCTGTCCCCCAGCACCATCCCACCGCCGTGCAGCCAGAGCACGACAGGCGCCGGCACCGAGTGGTCCCGGTCCGCCGGGCTCAGCACGGTCAGCGACACGGGTTCGCCGTCGGGCGAGATGTCCTTGACGTCGCGCCGGTCGACGGCCCGTCCGCTGGCGAGCAGCAGGTCCACGCCCTCCGGCGGGGTCGCGGCAGCGCCGCGCACGCCGGGCAGCGTCGAGATGTTCAGGTCGGTGGCCGGCAGGAGGTCGAGCAGCGGCTGCAGCTCCGGGTCGATCCCCGGGCGGGCTGAGCGGGTGGTGGTCATGGTTATTCCTCTCAGGTGCGGGTGGGTCCAGGCGCGGTGCGATGGTGTCGGCGGCGTCGGTCAGAAGGCGGCCTTGCCGCCCACCGGCACCTCGTCGGTGTATGCCGACTCCCCCTCCAGCAGCGGCTGCAGCGCCGCGACCAACGCCTCGGCCGGCGCGGTCGCGAAGAACGCGCTGTGCACCTCGGGGCTCGTCCAGCCCTCGGTCACGTGGATCGTGTCGGGGTCGGCCGCGGACCGGCCGACCAGGAAGACGACGCAGTCCGGGTGGGTCAGGGACGGCGCGGCGAGCAGCAGCTCGACCACCTCGTCGCCCTTGCCGGGACGGGCGGTCATGGTGGCGTGGAAGCCGTGGTTGACGTTCATAGGTTTCTCCTCGGTGCGTGGTTCGGGGTACTCGTTCCGACCGCCCCATCACACCGCGCCGGCCCACTGCACCGATAGGAAGATCGTCGCGACCACTTGCCTGATCCTCTCCATGTCACCCGGATCGTGAACGTGACATGATCGGGCCATGAGCCTTGGCGAGCTGCGTGAGCTGGTCCTGCGGCACGCCCGCCCGGACACCACCGAGACCGCCATCGACGACGTCCTGCTGTCCGTAGTGCACCGGGCCGCGCCGCCGGCACCGGCCATGTCCGGCGTCGTCATGGCGCTGATCGCCCATGGCGCCAAGCGGATCGCAGTCGGCGACCGGGTGCACGAATACCGGGCCGGGCAATACCTCGTCGCCTCGGTGGACCTCCCCGTCACGGGCCTGTTCACCAAGGTCAGCCCCAACGAGCCGGCGCTCGGCTTCGGGCTGGTGCTGCGCCCCGCCCTCATAGCGGAGCTGCTCCTGCAGGCACCGCCCGGCGTGCTGCCACCCGTGGGTGCCGCGGCGTCGGGCATGGTCGTCAGCGATGCCCCGGACGAGCTGGTCGACGCCGTTGTCCGGCTCGTCCGCCTGCTCGACCGGCCGCACGACGCCGCCGTCCTGGCTCCGCTCCTGAAACGCGAGATCCTGTGGCGGCTGATCACCGGCGAGCAGGGTGCGACCGTGCGCCAGCTCGGCCTCGCGGACAGCGGCCTGGCGCACATGGCACGCGCCGTCCGCTGGATCCGGGAGCACTACGCCGAGCCGTTCCGAGTCGAGGACGTCGCCGCCCTGTCCAGCATGAGCGTCTCCGCGTTCTACCGGAACTTCCAGGCCGTCACCGCGATGAGCCCCATCCAGTTCCAGAAGCAGATCCGGCTCCAGGAGGCGCGGCTGCTGCTGGCAGTCCGCCCGGGTGACGTCACCGGCGTCGGGCAGCGGGTGGGCTACGAGAGCCCGTCCCAGTTCAGCCGGGAGTACCGGCGCCAGTTCGGCCTGCCGCCGAGCCAGGACGCCGTGCGGCTGCGCGACGCCGCGGCCGAGCAGGTCGCGGAGCTGGTCTGACCGGACGCGCTCGCGCGCCTTACCCTGGCGTCCATGGCCACCGATCCTGAGCCGGATCTTTACAACACCGCCCCCGAGCCGAACCTCGACAGCGACAGCGACCTTGGGGCAGTCGGGATCGACGACGACTCGCGCCTCGTCTACCGGTACGTGCTTACCCAGGGCACCGTGCGGGTCGACGACGTAGTCCGGGACGTGCCGCTCGGCGGGACCGGGACCAGAACCAGGGCCGGCGACACGATCGGCGCCGCGAGCACCGACGCGGCCGGGATGCTGGCGCGGCTGCGGGCCGCGGGCCTGATCAACCGCACCAGCGGGCGCGACGGCGAGTACACCGCCGTCGACCCGCGCGTCGCGCTGCGCGCGCTGACCGACCGGACCGCCGCGCAGCTCGACCGGATCCGCGCGGCGATCCCGGACCTGGCCGACCTGTTCGAGCACCCGGGCGGCACGCCGGACTCCGGCGCCGGGGTCCACGTGATCGACGACCCCGCGCTCATCGGCGCCTGGTACACCCGCCTCGAGCACGAGGTGACGGGCGAGTTCATGGCGTTCGACCGGCCGCCGTACGTGCTGGCCGGCGAGAATCCGGTCGAGCCGCTCGTGCTGGAGCGCGGCGTCCTGTGGCGGGCCGTCTACGCCGCCGAGGTGCTGGACCGGCCGGGCGCCTGGGCGGAGATGCGGCACGCGGCGGCCGCGGGCGAGCAGGCCCGGATCGCGCGGTCGCTGCCGACCAAGCTGGCCATCGCGGACCGGCGCACCGCACTGGTCAGCACCGACCTGGATGTCCAGCGGCCGACGGCGATAGTCGTCGAGGGCGGGCCGCTCGTCGACCTGCTGTGCGCCGCCTTCGAGGCCGTGTGGGCCGACGCCGTGGAGATCCCGGCCGCCGACAGCCTGGACGGCGCCGCTCCCCCGGACCGTGGCCCGGGCACGGACGACCGGGCGCTCCTGGCGCTGCTCGGCTCCGGGGCAAAGGACGAGGCGATCGCGCGCGAGCTCGGGCTGTCCGAGCGGACGCTTCGGCGACGCAGCGCGGACCTGCTGCGCCGGCTGGGCGCGGCGAACCGCTTCCAGGCGGGCGCCCAGGCGGTCCGCCGCGGCTGGCTGTGAGAGGGGGTGAAATGAGCACTCCCGCGTGACGGGCGTGTAAACAGTTGCGGCCGGTACCGGCCAATGGCCGCGACCGGCCATTACGCCCATTGCCCATACCAGGTAACGGCGGATAGACAGCCCTCATGCGACCTCTGCCCTCTCCGCGCCCAGCTCTGCGCACAACTCGGCGCACAACTCGGCGTCGCCGGGGTGCTTTCCTCGGGAGCACCCTTCTGGCGGCCGCCGTCTTCCTGTCTTCCGGCGCCGCAGTCGCGGCCCCGGACAACGGCTCGACCCAGGGACCGGTCCGGGTCATCATCGAGCTCGACTCCCCCACGGCTGCCGACGTCGTCGGCCAGGAGGAGGTCGCCGCCGCCCGAACGGCTTCGGGTCCAGGCGCCGCGCGGGCGCGCAGCGCCTTCGCGGCTGACTACCGGGCCGCCGTCGACACCGTCAAGGAGGCGCAGCAGGGCGTGACGTCCTGGCTCGTCCGCCAGGACGTGCCGCTGGACGACGCCGAGTCCGTCACCGGCCTGCTCTCCGCGATGGTCGCCACCGTCGACGCCGACGACCTGACCACGCTGCGCTCCGCCCCCGGCGTCGCGCGGGTCACTCAGGACGCGCCCGCGCGGATCCTCGGCGAGGCGAACATCCCGGCGACGGGCGCGCCCCAGGTCTGGGAACGCACCGACGGCGCCGGTCTGCCCGTCAAGGGCACCGGCCGCACCGTGGCGGTCATCGACACGGGTATCGACTACACGCTGGACGACCTCGGCGGCGGGTTCGGCCCCGGCCACCGCGTCGCGGACGGCTACGACTTTGTCAACGACGACGCCGACCCCATGGACGACCACATGCACGGCACCCACGTGGCGGGCATCGTCGGCGCGGGCGGGGCCAACCTCACCGGGATGGCGCCCGACGTCACGCTCACCGCGTGGAAGGCCATGGACGCAGGAGGCGGCGGCACCACCGAGGACCTGCTGCTGGCGCTGGAAGCCGCCACGAACCCGCTGGGCGACCACCCGGCCGACGTCGTGAACATGAGCCTGGGCACGCCCGGCGACGGCACCGACCCGCTGGGCCGCGCCTCCACCGCCGCGGTGCAGCAGGGTGTGGTGATCGTGGCGGCGGCCGGCAACTCCGGCCCGTACGACCAGAGCGTGAGCTCGCCGGCCGCCGCCGCTGGGGTCATCGCCGTCGGCGCGGACACGACCGGCGTGTCAGACCCGACGCTTACGCTCGACGGATCCGCGACCCGCCCGCTGGACGTCACCCGCTTCCCGTTGTCGGCCAACCCACCGGCAGAGGGCAGCACGGCGCGCCTCGTCGACGTCGGCGACGGTCTTGACGAGGAGGACTACGAGAAGGCGGGCGACGTGCGCGGCGCCATCGTCGTCATGAACAGCCTCACGGTCAGCGAGCTCGGGCAGGTCCAGGGCCTGCACCTGGCCCAGGCCATGCTCGCCGAGGAGCACGGCGCCGTCGGCGCCCTGCTGTACACGCCGAGCCCGACCGACCCCGCCGAGGACGGCGCGGGCCCCCAGACCGCGGCGAACATCCTGGCCGACGGCGGCTTCGACCTGCGCCGCGAGCGCCTCGTCATGATGAACATCAGCTCGGCCCAGTACCAGACCTTCAAGCCCGAGGTCCTGGCCGGCACCGCGACCGGCACGATCGGCTCGGTCGATCGGACCGACACCATCACGAGCTTCAGCTCGCGTGGCCCGAGCGACGCGATGACGCTCAAGCCCGAGATCGTCGCGCCCGGCTACGAGGTCATGTCCGACATCCCCGCGGAGTTCGGCGTGGACGGCGACCAGTACCGGATGTCCGGCACCTCGATGGCCGCGCCGCACGTCGCGGGCGCCGCGGCCCTGCTGGCCCAGGCCCGCCCCGAGCTGACCGGCGCGCAGCTCCGCGCGACCCTGATCGGCAGCGCCCAGGCGCTGGAGTCCGACGACGCCGGCGGGTCACCGTCGGGCCAGGGGCCGGCAAGCTCGACGTCTCCGCCGCCGTCGAGCAGCAGGTGACCGCCTCCCCCGACGCCCTGTCCCTGGGGCTGGCCGACATGGGGCCGGACCCGGAGCGCACTCGCACCGTGGTGCTGCACAACTCGGGCGACCGGGCGGTGACCGTCCGGCTGTCCGTCGAGGAGGCCGAGGGCAGCACCGGCGAGGCCGAGCTGTCGACGCGGCGGCTGCGGATCCCGGCCGGCCGGGAGGCATCGGTCGAGCTCACGGTCGCCCCGGAGTCCGGCGCCGTTGATGCCGAGACCTCCGGCGTGGTGGTGGGCACCGTCTCTGGCGGGAGCGCCCGGGGCAGCGTCCGGATCCCATACGCCACGTATGTGCGCCCCCTACAGATCCAGGCCTCGCCGTCGCTGGCCACCGGCGAGACGCAGGTGTTCGTCCATGCGCCGATGGCGCCCGAGGCGGCCCCGACGGTGCGCGCGACGGCGCCCTCCGGGGCCGAGTACACCGCGGCGCTCACCGCCGTCGGCACGAGCCCCGGCTGGTACCGCGGCACCGTGCCGCTCGACGAGCCCGGCACCTACCGGCTCGACGCCACCGCTACGGTCACCGGGCGCACGCTGACCGGTTCCGGGGGTGTGCAGTCCGAGGGCGCCGACCAGGCGGGCGCCTGGGAGCAGGTCGGTCTGTCCGGCGCGGCACGGGTGCTGGCCACCTCGCCCACGACGCCGGGCACCGGGCTGGCGATGACGGCCACAGGTGTGCATCCGTTCGTCACCACCGACCACGGCGTCACCTGGGAGCGGGTGCGCAGCATGCCCGTCGCTGACGGCTGGGGCATCCCCGTGGCCGACCCCGCGACCCCGGGCGGGTTCTACGTCGCCCTGAACGGCCGCAGCGGCAGGGTGACGCTCGACCCCAGCTATCAGGGCCGCATCGTCCACACCCCGGACGCCGGGGCCACCTGGACGGTCCTGCCGTTCCCCGACGTCGCGATCCGGGAGCTCGTCGCCCATGGCGACGCCCTGGCCGCGATCACCGACGACGGGCTCTACCTCAGCCAGGACGCCGGCCAGCGCTGGCGCCGGGTTGCCCCGGCCTGGGACGACCTCGTGTACGGCGCGGCGTTCGCCGGGAACGACCTGCTCATCGCCACCTACGACGGCATCTTCCGGATCGCCGACGTGCTGACCGGCGGCAGCGAGGTCACGCAGCCCTACGTCACCACCGAGTACAGCAACCGGCCGCAGGGTGTGGTCGCCGACGGCACCACCGCGGTCACGGTCCGGGGCGACGGCGTCTCGCTCACCTCGGCCGACGGCGGCGCCACCTGGACCGAAGGCCCGGACACCGACCAGTCCTATGTCACGGTCATCACCCTGACCGACGGCGTGGTGTACGCCTCCGGCCTGTCGTCGTACAGCACGTCCGCGGACGGCGGCGCCACGTGGGAGACCCACCCGCTGCCCGTCCACGGGCCGCTCGCCACCGACGTCGACCACTGGCCGGGCACCCCGGCCGACCATTTCGCCGGCAGTGTGGTCATGACCATGGAGAACGCCGGGTACTACGCCACCGAGGACGGCGAGGAGTGGACCAGGACGGGCGTGTCCGGCAGCGACGTGTCCGCCGTCCAGGCGGGTACGGACGCCGACGGCGAACCCGTGCTGCGGGCCGTCGACTTCGAGGGCCTCCACGTCCGCTCCGCGGCGGACGTCGTGCCGGACGCGCAGGACTGGGGCTCGATCGGTCACGAGGGCTGGACGGGCTACGAGCTCACGGAGGTCACCCAGTCGCCGCGCGGTGACCGCGACGTCTGGGCCATCGGCACCAACGCGATCGGCGGCGGCCGGATCGTCACCGGCAGCGCCGGGACCACCGATGCCGATCTCACGCGGGTCGGGCCGGCCGCGGGCTTCACCCCGACGGCGCTGGCCCTCTCGCCTTACGAACCGGCGTCCGGGAGCGACACCGTGGTGGTCGCCTACGCGTCGATAGTCGACTCGGGCCTCATGGTCTCGCACGACGGGTTCGAGACGTGGACCAGCTACGCCCACGGCATCCAGATCGACCAGATAGTGGTGGACCCGTCCGACGAGCGCCGGCTGTGGCTGGCCTCGCCGTCGGGCCTGTACCGCTCGGACGATCTGGGCGAGACGATCACCCGCCTGACCAACGCCCAGACCGGATCCGTGTGGGTCGACCCCGAGGACGCCGACCACGTGGTGGTCGGCGAGCGCCCGGGTATCCGGGTGAGCACCGACGGCGGGGAGTCCTTCACCGCCGCGGAGGTACCCAACGCCTCGGCTGGGGTGCGTGCCCTCGTGTCCGTCGAGGTGCCGGACGGCCCGGCCGCCGGTCTGGACCTCCTCGTCGCGGGCGCCGCGCGGTGGCAGCCGTTCGGTCTCGCGGCCAACGGCGCGGGCGTCTTCGTCTCGGCCGACGGCGGCGCGACCTGGGCATCGGCGTCGGCGGGCCTGTCGGCCATGTCGGTGCGGTCACTGGCCGTGAGCCCGGACGGCGCGTGGCTGTACGCGGGTGCCGACCAGGGCGGGGTGCACCGTACGTCCGTCGGCGCGCTCGTGCCGGCCGACCTGCTGCCCGCGGCGACCACTACGCGCATCAAGGCCCCGGCCACGGTGCGCCCGCTGGAGCCGTTCCTGGTGAAGGTGACGGTGTCGGCCGACGACGCCGACGGCGCTCCGTCGGGGCGGGTGACCGTCACGGTCGGTCGCGAGGGCGACCGGCACCCGTACGAGCGGACGGTCCGGCTGCGGAACGGCCGGGCGGACGTGCTGGTCCCGCCGCTCGTCCGACCCGGTGACTACACGATCACCGCCGCCTACGAAGGATCCGAGGAGTTCGCGGGCTCGGAGGCAACTGCGGAGATCGAGGTGAGCCGGCGGTAGCTCCGGGGCTGAGAGCGGGTGACCCGGGCCGGGCCGGGCACCCGGCTCAGCGGCGCGTAAGGCCCAGCGCATCCGCCAGGGCGCTCATACGTTCGGCAGTGCCCTCGTGGTCACCGAAGTGCACCGCCAGCTGGGCGGCGCCGGCCTCGCGGTACGCGGCGACGTCGTCGGCGACCTGCTCGACCGGTGTGCCGCCGTCCCAGCTGATCCGTAGCGCCGGGGCGACGTCGCGGCCGGCCGACAGGTCGCCGAGCGCCCGCGCGCGCTCGGCGAAGGCATCGGGGTTGGCGGGGATGCCCTGCCAGACATCGCCGTAGCGGGCGGCGCGGCGCAGCGCGGCGTCGCTGTTCCCGCCGATCATGATCGGCACGCGCCCGCCGTCGGGCACCGGCGCGAACACACCCTGCTCGTAGGAGAACCGCCGGGCCTGATAGGGCGCGGCGCCGCCCGAGAACAGGTGCCGCAGCAGCTCCAGCGAGTCGTCGGTGACGGCGCCACGGTGCGCGTGGTCCGCGCCCACTGCCTCGAACTCGGGCACGCTCCACCCCACGCCGACGCCGAGGGTCACCCGGCCGCCGGAGAGCTGGTGCAGGGTCGCCAGCTGCTTGGCGAGCACAAACGGGTCGCGCAGGGCCACCACCAGCACCGAGGTGCCGAACCGCAGCCGCTCGGTGACCGCCGTCAGGTGCCCGATCGTCACCAGCGGTTCGTACACACCCCCGAACGTGGGCCCGTACTCGCCGGGCGGCAGCAGGTGGTCGGGCAGCCACGCCGTCGTGTAGCCGAGGTCCTCAGCCGTTCGCGCCAGGTCGACGAGGGTCGCCGTCGGCATGGTCGGCGACTCGTCCGGCAGCACTACCTGCAGCTCCATGCCTGACCGAACCCGCGGTCGGACGTCGTCATTCCCGGCTTCTCAACGGCGGCCCGGCGTGGTTGGCTTCGGCGCGTGGAAATCATCGTGACCAGCATCGTCGCCGTCGTCGGAACACTGCTCGGTTCGCTGGCGACCCACTACTTCCAACGGCGGAACCGGGCGGACGCCGAACGCTTCGAACGCAACGAGCGCCTGCGCCAGGAGCGGGTGAGCGCGTACACGGCCTTTGGCGGCGCACTCGTCAACCTTCGCCGTGCCCAGATGGACCGCTGGTTCGCGATCCACAACCAGCGCGACGGCGCGGACCCCGAGGCGCTCCGTTACGAGACCTACCGGCTGCGGACGAACGCGCTCGAAGCGCACTTCCGAGTGCAGCTCGTCACCGAGTCCAGGGAATTGATCGAGCTGGGCCAGCGAGCAATCGACAGTGTCGACCGGCTCGCCCCGAACCTCGCCCGCGACGAGTTCCAGGACACCCGGGATGAGTCCCGACAGGACATCTTCAGCTTCGTGGAGGCTGCCCGGAAGCACGTCGACGTGGCGTAGCGCCCGGGGTCCGGCGGGACATCCCGACGGCCTCGTGTTGCATTGTGTACACATGGACTCCTCCGCCCCCAAGACCATCGTCATCACCGGCGCCAGCGACGGGATCGGCGCCGCCGCGTCCCGCCTGCTCACCGCCAAGCTGCTCATGGCCACACCCGAGAAGGGGGCCGCGCAGCTGGTCCGGTTCGCCCAGACAGAGCCGGGCGTCGACTGGCAGTCGGGCGCGTACTACGAGAGCGGCCACGTCGCCCGCCGCACCAACCCGCAGGCGCGCGACGCCGACCTCGCTCGCCGACTCTGGGAGCGCTCGGAGCAGCTCGTGGGCGTGGCGGCTGCCTGACTCGCACGCACTACGTCGGCCGGCGCCGCCGCGGGCCGGTGACCGGGCGCCGGCTCCCGTCAGCCTGCCCGTCAGCCTGCCCGTCAGCCTGCCCGTCAGTCCGCCTGGCGCGCCCCGCGTCCCGCGCCACCGCTCCACTGCCTGCGGAACCAGCCCTCCCAGGTGTGCCCGCCAAACCGCTCGCCCGCGGCGACCAGCTTCTCGAACGAGTGGTATCCCCCGGGCAGCCGCACGCGCCACAGCACAGCGGGCAGGTCCGGCGTCGGCGATGGGTCCTTGGCGCGGTAACGCAGCAGGCGCGGCAGCTCGCGCAGCTCCTCCTCGCGCATCGGCACGATCTCCAGGGCGATGCCCCGCTTGTCGGTCACGCGCAGCGCTCCGTAGACCCGGTCCTTGACCCAGCCGCTGACCTTGGCCTTCAGGTGTGCCGTCGGCCCACCGATGGTCGGCAGCTCGGGCGGCAGCTCGTACGACAGGCCGATCCGCGCCGCCTGGGTCCACCGCACCAGGTCCCACGACGTGCCGTGCCAGAACCAGATGCCCGCGGCGTCGACCACCAGGCCGCGGGGCCGCGTCACCCGCCAGAAGCTGGCCACGAACAGCAGGCACAGCCCGCCGAACAGCAGCCCGAAGAAGCCCGCGATCCACTTGGCGACCGGATCCGGGTCGGTCACCACGGCGTAGCCGCACGCCCACCCCAGCGGCCCGGTCAGCACGATGCCGACGACGAGCGCGATGCCGCCCACCCGCCCGAGGTCCAGCCGGTGCGCGTCCGGGGAGAGGATCGGTTCGCCGTCCGTCGTCGAGCCGCCGGGCGCCCTGCCCATCATGTCCTGGTTTGTCACGCGGGTGATCGTAGCGGCCGGACTGGTCGCGTGGGTGCCGGCAGCTGGGCTTCCGGGAGCTGGCCTGCGCGCTGTTTCCGTTGGCGCGGGAACGAGGCTGCTCCACACATCCTCGTCCCGCACGACTGCCAGCACCTCGGACGTCAGTACCGGCGGGGCTCGGCCATCAATCGACCGAGCTCGATGACCCTCCCCGCGCCGTCTCAGCGACCGAGCCCTCAAGGACGTCGGCAAGAGCGCGCAGCTTCTCCGCGACACGCCCGCCGAGCGGCGTCAGGCTGTACTCGACTCGCGGCGGGATGTTCGTGACGACGTCGCGCGTGACCATGCCGTCCCGTTCGAGCGTCTGCAGCGTCTGGGACAGCATCTTCTCGCTGACCCCCTCGACGCGGCGGCGCAGCGCGTTGAAGCGGTAGCTGCCCTCCCCCAGCGCGAGCAGGGCGAGCGAGGCCCACTTGGCGGTGACGTCCTCGAATGCAGCCCGCGATGGGCAGTCGCGCGCGAAGACGTCGATCACCAGGTCCTGCGGGGGCCCATCGGTCGGGTCGTCGCCCGGCAGATCGGATCCTGACGCGACGGATCCTGACGCGACGGATCCCGGCACGTCGGGTCCCGGCACGACGGATCCCGGCACGTCAGGTCCCGGGTCGACGGGCTCCAGGTCGGTGATGCTCACGAGACCAGGGTACCGCTCACTCTCGGAATATGGTGTACTTTCGATTCGTTAGTGCTAACCACTGGCAACCGCCGAACCCGACACTGCCCCACGCAGGAACCACGAACAATGGAGAACGCCATGACCACCTACGCCGTCACCGGGGCCACCGGCCAGCTCGGCCGCCTCGTCGTCGAAGAGCTGCTGTCCCGCGGTGTCCCCGCAACCGACCTGGTCGCGATCGTCCGCACGCCCGCCAAGGCCGCCGACCTCGCCGAGCGCGGTGTGCAGGTCCGGGCGGGCGACTACTCGCTGCCCGAGACCCTGCCGGCCGCACTCGCCGGGGTCCAGCGCCTGCTGCTCGTCTCCGGCAGCGAGCCGGGCGGGCGCCTCGCCCAGCACACCGCGGTGATCGAGGCCGCCCAGGCCGCGGGCGTCGAGCGCATCACCTATACCGGCATCCTCAACTCGGACCACACGTCCAACCCGCTCGCCGGGGAGCACCAGGCCACCGAGCAGGTGCTCCGCGCCTCCGGCATCCCGTTCTCCGTGCTCCGCAACGGCTGGTACACCGAGAACTACACCGAGCGGCTTGAGGAGTACCTGCAGCGCGGCGAGATCGTCGGTGCCACGGCGGGCGGCAAGGTCTCGGCCGCCCCGCGCGCCGACTACGCCGCCGCGGCGGCGGCGGCGGTCCTCGCAGACGACGGCGACGTCGTCATCCACGAGCTCGGCGGCTCCGCGTTCAGCTTCGACGAGCTGGCCGCGACCATCAGCGACATCACCGGCACCAAGGTGGCCCACCGCGACCTGACCGTCCCTGAGTACGCGGCCGAGCTGCAGCAGGCCGGGCTCGACGCCGGCACCGCGGGCTTCGTCGCCGGGCTCGACGCCTCGATCGCCGCCGGCGACCTGGAGACCGACAGCGACGACCTGGTCCGGCTCCTGGACCGCCCCGCGACCCCGCTCGCCGACGTCGTCCGCGCCGCGCGCGCCTGAACCGACCCCTGCCGGCCCGGGCCTTCCCCCGGGCGGTCGGCAGAACGTCAGCGTAGTCGGTAGCCCGGGCTACCGACTACCTGACGGAGCACCGATCACTCGGCGCCGACCTGGGCTACGCCAGCAGGCCCGGCCAGCCGAGAGCCCGTGAGGGGTAATGCCAGTCCCCTTCTCCGATTCGACGCGGCGTGCGTGAATGGAGCCATGCGAGGAGCAATCATTCATGGAGCCGGGGACGTCCGCTTCGAGGAGCGGGCCGACCCCGAGATCGTCGAACCGACCGATGCCGTCATCCGGACCGTCGCCGCCTGTGTGTGCGGTTCGGACCTGTGGCGCTACCGCGGGATCTCCCAGGTCAAGCGGCCGACGCCGATCGGCCACGAGTACGTCGGTGTGGTCGAGCAGGTAGGCGCCACCGTCACGAGCGTCAAGCCCGGCGACTTCGTCGTCGGCGGATTCCTGCACAGCGACAACACGTGCGCCGTCTGCCGCAAGGGCGCGCACGCCAACTGCCTGCACGGCGGCGGCTACGACGGCTGCCAGGCCGAGAAGATCCGTATCCCGAACGCCGACGGCACGCTGCTCGCCACCCCCGGCGAGCCGGACGCCGACCTGATCCCGAGCCTGCTGAGCCTGTCCGACGTGATGTGCACCGGCTGGCACGCGGCGGTCTCCGCACGTGTCGGGCCGGGTTCGAGCGTCGTGGTGGTGGGCGACGGCGCCGTCGGGCTGAGCGGTGTACTGGCTGCTGCCGAGCTTGGCGCGACGACGATCATCGCGATGAGCCGGCACGAGTCGCGGCAGAAGGTGGCGACGGAGTTCGGCGCCACCCATATCGTCGCCGAGCGCGGCGCGGAGGGCCTGGCCAAGGTGCTGGAGCTGACCGAGGGCATCGGCGCGGACGCGGTGCTGGAGTGCGTCGGCACCGAGGAGGCCCGGCAGCAGTCGGTCGAGCTGGTCCGGCCCGGCGGAGTGATCGGCCTGGTCGGGGTGCCGCACGGGGACCTGCCCACCGACACGCTCTTCTGGGGCAACAAGGGCATCCAGGGCGGCCCCGCCCCGGTCCGCGCCTACCTGCCGCACCTGCTGGACCTGGTGTGGAAGCGCGAGATCGACCCGGGCAAGGTCTTCGACCTCACCCTGCCGCTGGCGGAGGTGGCCGAGGCCTACCGGGCCATGGACGAGCGACGCGCGATCAAGGTGCTGTTGCAGAACTGAGCCCAGCTGGAGCACTGAGCGCTGCTGCAGAACCGAGCGCTGCTCGCACCTCGTGCACTATGCGCGCCATCGCCTCCTCGGCGGCCGCGCCGTCGCCCGCCGCTACCGCCAGGGCTACCGCCTCGTGGGCGTCGAGGGCGGCAGGCTCGGGGAACACAGGCATGAGTCCGAGGTGAGTACGCCCCGACAGCACGACGGCGATCACGCCGCTCAGCGCGCCGAACAGCTCGTTGCCGCTGGACCGCAGGAGCAGCTCGTGCATGCGGATGTCCAGGGCGAGGAAGGCGTCGTGGTTCCCCTCGCCGGCCTCGCCCAGGGCACGCATGCGGCGCGCGATGGTGACCAGCTCGTCCCGATCGGCCGCCGACGCGGCACTCGCCGCGCCGGCGGCGGCCAGGGGTTCGACGGCGAGGCGCAGCTCGGTCAGCGAGCGCATCTGGGCCAGGCGGCCCGGCCCGTCGAGGCGCCATGCGATCACCCGGGGGTCGAGCACGTTCCACGCCGTCTGCGGGAGCACCACGATGCCGACCCGAGGGCCGGAGCGGACCAGACCGAGTCCTTCGAGCAAGCGCATCGCCTCACGCGCGACGGTGCGGGACACGCCGAACTCCACACCGATCCCATCGAGCGTCAGGATCGCGCCCGCCGCCACCTCACCACCGGTGATGCGCCGGCCGAGGGCGTCGAGCACGGGGCTGTGCAGCACTTGGGGCATGTTCGTAGCGTAGGTCGCGCCGTCGTCGCTTGATTGGCTACAGGCTGATTAGTCACACCATTGGTGACCCGAATCACACGGCAATGGTGTGACCAATGGTCCAGGATGGGCACATGGACATAGACGTCACCGAGACAAGCAGCAGAGGGCCGAGCGTGTCCGGGGCCAGCCCCGGCCCCAGGGCGATAGTGGTGATGGGCGTGGCCGGGTCGGGCAAGACGACCGTCGCGGCACTCCTGGCCGGACGGCTCGGCGCATCGTTCGCGGAGGGCGACGACTTCCACTCCCCCGCGAACGTCGCCAAGATGGCGGCGGGCCACCCCCTCGACGACGAGGACCGCTGGCCGTGGCTGCGCGGGATCCGGGACTGGTTCGCCAAGGAGCTGCGCGAGGGGCGCAGCGCGGTGGTGCCGTGCAGCGCCCTGCGGCGCAGCTACCGCGACCTGCTGGAGACAGCGGGCAGCGAGACGACCGGCAGCAACATTTCCGGCAGCGGCACGACCCGCAGCGGCACGGCCGGCGGCAAGAATGCTGGCGCAGTGCGGTTCGTGCACCTCACCGGCTCGTACGACCTGCTCCGCGAGCGCATCCAGGGCCGGGCGGGTCACTTCATGAAGCCCGAGATGCTCGACGGCCAGCTCGCCGCGCTGGAGCCGCTCGGCGATGACGAGCCCGGGTTCACCGTCGACATCACGCAACGACCGGAACAGATAGTCGAGGAGATCCTGCGCCGGCTCGCCGACCAGGCCGAGAGCGAGGACCACTGATGTTCCAGACAGCCCTTTCCCAGGCCGCTCTGTCCCAGGCAGCACTTTCCCAGGCGACTCTCGCCCAGGCGGCCGCCGCCCCGACCGCGTCGACGCCGCAGCTTGTGCTTGCGGCCGTCGCCGGTATCGCCGTCATCATCGTGCTGATCGTCTGGCTCAAGATGCACCCGTTCCTGGCCCTCGTGCTCGGGTCCGGCGTGCTCGCGGCCGTGGCCGGCATCGGCCTCACCGACACCTTCACGAGCTTCTCCACGGGTCTGGGCAGCACGGTTGCCGGCGTCGGCGTGCTGATCGCGCTCGGTTCGATCATCGGCAAGCTGCTCATCGACTCGGGCGGCGCGGACCGCATCGTCGACACCATCCTGGACCGGACCCCGGCCCGCCGGCTGCCCTGGGCCATGGCGCTCATCGCGTTCGTGATCGGCATCCCGCTGTTCTTCGAGGTCGGCGTGGTGCTGCTCATCCCCGTGGTGATGATCGTCGCGCGGCGCATGCGGGCCAACCCCATCCTGGTAGGCATCCCGGCACTCGCCGGACTCTCCGCCCTGCACGGGCTCGTGCCGCCGCACCCGGGCCCGCTGCTCGCCATCGACGCGCTGGGCGCGAACCTCGGCCTGACGCTCGGGCTCGGGCTGCTGGTCGCGATCCCGACCGTGATCATCTCCGGCCCGCTGCTGGCCATCCCGCTCACCCGCTGGGTCAAGCTTCCGCCGCCCGTCAGCGTCCTTGGTATGTCCGACGACGCCGGCACCAGCGGCGGCGGAACGTCGGGCGGCGGGGACGCCGGCGCGGGCACGGCCACCACCACCACCAGCACCAGCACCGCGCGGCGCACGCCCTCGTTCGGCGTCTCGGTCCTGGTTGTGCTGCTGCCGGTGATCCTCATGCTGGCCCGGTCCGTGATCGAGATGACCGGGACCACCGGGACCGGCTACGGGACCGTGCTGGAATTCCTCGGCGAGCCGCTCGTCGCGCTGCTCATCACGTCGCTGGTCGCCCTGGTCGCCTTCGGCACCGGTGTCGGCCGCACTCTCCAGCAGGTCAGCGACCTGGTCGGCTCGTCGTTCGCGCCGATCGCCGGCATCCTGCTCATCGTCGGCGCCGGCGGTGGCTTCAAGCAGACGCTCGTGGACTCCGGTGTCGGCGACGTCATCGCGTCCGGTATCGCCGACGCCGGGATCACCCCGCTGCTGGCCGGGTGGATGGTGGCCGCGCTCATCCGGATCGCCACCGGTTCGGCCACGGTCGCGACGATCACCGCGGCGGGCATCATGGCGCCCCTGGCCACGGGCCTCGAACCCACGCAGGCGGCGCTGCTCGTCCTCGCCATCGGTGCGGGCTCGGTATTCCTGTCCCATGTGAACGACGCCGGGTTCTGGCTCGTCAAGGAGTACTTCGGCATGACCGTCGGACAGACGTTCAAGACCTGGTCGCTGATGGAGTCGGTGCTCTCGGTGGTGGCCCTGGTCGTGGTGCTGGTGCTCGGCGCCTTCATCTAGCGACGGCGGCGCTCAGCGGTCTGCGTGATCGTCGACGAGGCGTAGCAGGAGGCGGGCGAGCTGGAACCGCGCGCGACCCGGCAGGGATCGCGGGTCGTAGCCCAGCTCGCTCGTCAGCGCCTCGTGTCGGGCCTGGAGCGTCGAGTGGTGCATACCGAGCGCGGTCGCGGCGGCGCGGACGCTCTCCGCCGCGGCGAGCTCGTCGAGCACCACGCGGGTGCGCGCGTCCAGCCGCGCGAGCGCAACGACGTCCGGCTGCTGCGCGGCTACGGGTTCGAGCGCGCTGACGGCGGCGAGGACGATCCCGAGGTCGGCGGCGTCCATGACGGAGGCACTTCTGGAGTCACTCCCGGGTCCACTCCGCGGCAGCAGCCGGAGCACGAGGACCGCGGTGCGGAACGACTCGGGGAGCTGGACGGCGGGGCGCAGCGGCCCGATGCCCGCGGGACCGGGCAGCTTTGTGTCCCTGCCGAGCAGCACAGCGCGAACCAGGCCGTACGGGGTCGCCACCACCGTCGAAGGAACACCAGCGACGTCGTGCGACACCGGGAGCGCGGCGATGCGGACCTCCCGCGCGGGATCGAGCCGGAGGCGTGACAGCGCGGTGCGCCGTTCCTCGGCGTCCCGAGCGCCGTCGATGGCCGCTTCGAGGGCGTTCTCGGGCCGTCCGGGGCGGCGCGCCCCGACGAGGTCGACGGCGAGCGCCAGCCGCTCGATCACCATCTCGTCGTTCGCGTGCGGGCGGCCCTCCCGCTCGAGCCAGACGCTTCCGTCGGCGATCGGACGGGTCGGCCAGTGCCGGTTCGTGACGACACTTCCCTGCGGGACCTCCCCGACGTCACCAGCACGCACGTCCCCGACGGGTACGTCCCCGGCTGGCACGTCCCCAGCTGGGGCAGGCTCGGCTGGGGCAGGCTCGGCTGGGGCAGGCTCGGCTGGGGCAGGCTCGGTTAGCCGGTCGCCGTCCGGCCCCACCCGGTGCGTCCGCCGGCCGTCGTATGCCCCGGCGACCGTTCCGCTGAGCACCGCCGCGCCCCGCAGCAACGCCTGGAGCCCCACACCGCCCGCGACGAGCACGTCGAAGTAGGACACGACCTTCAGGGTCTCGCTGGCTTCGGGGTCCAGTGCGGTCAGGCGGCCCACGAGTTCTTGCATTGTTCGCTCCATCGCGCGTGTAGGCCCACCCTAACGGCGGTCCGCCACCCGCGGGGACCCTGCGCCTGCCCGTGGGCCGGCCGCTGACCAGGGGGGTCCTGCGCCTGGCCCACGGGTCCTACACCTCAGGCGCCGAGCGCGCGCGCCACCCAGGAGTCACGCGCCGTACGCGCAGCCTTGGCCAGGGCGGTGTGCGCCGCCATCATCTCGAAGCCGTGGAACCCGCCTGCCCAGACGTGCAGCTCCGCCTGCACACCCGCTGCCCACAGGGCAGTGGCGTAGGCGACGTCCTCGTCCCGGAAAACCTCGACGCTCCCGCAGTCGATGAAGGCCGGGGGCAGGCCGACCAGGTCGGTGGCTCGCGCCGGGGCAGCGTAGACCGAGACGTCAGCGGTGCCCCGCCGGTCCCCGAGGAGCGCGGACCACCCGGTGACGTTCGAGCCGCGGTCCCAGACGCCCACCCCGTCGACCTGAACCGTCGAGACGGTCTGGTCGCGGTCGTCGAGCATCGGGCAGATCAGGACCTGCCCCGCAAGGGCCGGACCACCCTCGTCGCGAGCGAGCAGCGCCGTTCCGGCGGCAAGGCCGCCTCCAGCGCTTGCGCCGGCGATGAGGATCCGATCGGGGTCGATGCCCAGCTCCTCGGCGTGCTCCGCCGTCCAGACGAGACCCGCGTAGCAGTCGCGCACGGGGTACGGGTCCGGGAACTCGGGCGCAAGGCGGTACTCCACGGTGACGACCACCGCGTCGAAGTCCTTGATCCAGCCGAGGAGGAGGTCCACGCCGACGAACCGGTCACCCATGATCATCCCGCCGCCATGGGTGTGGAACACGCCGGGCCCGACGCCGGTGCGACCCTGGCGGCTCAGCACGCTCACCTGGATCTCGTCGCCTTCGTGCCCAGGGATGGTCCTGTCCCGGCGCTCGACACCCGCCTCGGCGAACAGGTCGTCCAACCTCGCGTCCTGTCCGATCATGCTCTGCCGCATCAGCGGAATCATCTCGGGTGTGAGCGTCGGCGGCAGGTCGGCGGCCATCAGCGCGAGAGATGCTTCGAGCTCGGGATCGAACGGCGGCCTGTTCACGGTCTCGGCCATGAGAACTCCTTTGTTCTGGCGGTTGATCCGGCGGTTGATCTGGCGGTCGTGCTGCGGTACAGCGTCAGTCTCGGCCTCCCGACCACCGAATACACCCGCCGAACGCGCCCCTCTCAGCCCCGATCCTCCGCCATCCGGCGGGGCCGCGCCGTGGTGGCACAAGGCGCACCGACCACGGCAGCGGAGTGGTGTGGATCAGTCAGGCGACCCCGCCGTGCGGCCCACCACGTGCGGCAGGGCGCCGTCGCGCAGGAACACGGGCACCACGTCGAGCGGGGCGGCCGCGCGCACGGTGGTACCGCCGTCGTACACCTCGCCCGTGGCGGCGTCGGTCCAGCGTGCGCCCGCGGGCAGGTAGACGTCGCGCTCGCGCGCGCCGGCCGTCAGGACGGGCGCGACGAGGATGTCGGGGCCGAGGAGGAACTGGTCGTCGACGTCCCAGGCCCGCGCGTCGTCGGGGAAGTCGTGGAACAGGCCGCGCATCACCGGCTGACCGTCGGTGTGCGCCGCGCGCATGACCTCGCGCACGTAGTCCCGGAGGGTCTCGCGCAGGTGGACGTAGCGCTCCAGGACGCTGTACACCTCGTCGCCGAAGCTCCACAGCTCGTTGGGGCCACCCGAGGCGAGGCGCGGCGAGCCGTCCGCCGCGACGACGTCCTCGTGCGGCTGCCGGTCGCCGTGCAGCCGCATGACCGGGCTGAACGTGCCGAGCTGGAACCACCGCACGAGCAGCTCGTGGAATGCCGGGTCGGTGACGTCGCCCCGGTGGAAACCGCCGATGTCGGTGGTGAACCACGGGATGCCCGCGACGCCCATGTGGATGCCCGCGGTGACCTGCCGCGCCAGGTCCTCGAACGTCGAGGAGATGTCGCCCGACCAGACCAGCGCCCCGTAGCGCTGGCTTCCGGCCCAGGCGCAGCGGACCAGGTTGACCACGTCGTTCTCGGTGGCGTTCTCGGTGGCGTTCTCGGCTTCGTCCTCAGCGGGACCCGCGGCTGCGAGCTCGGCGTCGGCCCGCTGCCCCTCGTAGAAGGCGCGCGCGAACGCCTGCGGGTACACGTTGCCCACGCGCAGCGCCGGGCCGAGGTGGTACCGGAACGCGTCGTAGTCGTAGACGCCGTACTCCGGCTCGGCCTCGTCCAGCCAGAACGTGCGGATCCCGTGCGCGCCGTAGTTGCGCCGGCAGGTCTCCCACAGCCAGCGCCGCGCCTCGGGGTTGGTGACGTCCAGGAACGCGCTCGGGCCCTGGAACGCCATCTGGACGTCGATCCCGCGGTCGGCGCGCACCAGCAGGTTGTTCCGCCGCAGGTACGAGTCGTTCTCGGACTGATAAGAGACCTGCGGCCAGACAGAGACCATGAGCTCGACACCGAGCTCGCGCAGCTCGGCGACCATCGCCGCCGGGTCCGGCCAGAACTCGTCCTCGAACCGGTAGTCGCCCATCTTCGGCCAGTGGAAGAAGTCCGCGACGATGACATCCAGGGGCAGCCCCCGACGGCGGTGCTCACGCGCGACCTCGAGGAGCTGCTCCTGGTTCCAGTAGCGCAGCTTGCACTGCCAGAACCCGAGGCCGCGCTCCGGCATCATCGGGGCGTGCCCGGTCGCGTCGGCATAGGCGCGCGAGATCTGCGCGGGCGTGCTGCCCGCCGTGACCCAGTAGTCGAGCTGCCACGTGGACTCCGCGTGCCACTCGGTGCGGTTGCGCGCGAACGTCGCGCGGCCGATCGCCGGGTCGTGCCACAGGAACCCGTACCCGCCGCTCGACATCACGAACGGCACGCTCGCCTGGGAGTTGCGGTGCGCCAGCTCGAACGTCGAGCCCTTGAGGTCGAGCACGTGCTGCTGGTACTGCCCCATCCCGTACAGCTTCTCGTCCGGGTCCGACTCGAACGACGCCGTGAGAGTGTGTCCGTCGTCGCCGGGCCGCGGCCGGAAGTTCCGGGCGCGGAGCTGCAGGGAGCCGCCGCGGCCGAGCTCGCGCAGCAGCAGCCGGCCGTCGGCGTCGTAGAAGGCCAGCTCGCAGTGCGAGACCTCGTGGCCGACGACCTCGTGGAAGCCCGCACTGGTGGTGAGCTCCACCCGGATCCCGCCGTTGACGAGCGTGGCGCCGTCGGCGCGGACCTCGGCTTGCGCGCCGTCGTAGGTGCCGTCGTCCGGCGCGGAGGCGGGCGGCAGCAGCGCCCAGTCGGTGTCCTCGACGTCGCCCATCAACGACGCGCGCACGCGCACGCTGTCGCGGCCCCAGGGTTCGACGACGAGCGTCTCGCCACCGCCGCGCCAGATCAGGCGGGCGCCGTCGGCACGGACGGGAAGGTCGGTCGCAGGCGCGGACAGAGGCGCGGACAGGTCGGACGCGGAAGCGATGGCAGGCGTCGAGGATTGCAGGGTCACAAAGCTCCTTGTTCAGTCATCTTTTGTCGGCGTCAGTCGCTTGTCGGTGTCAGTCCGACGGCGTCAGTCGCTTGTCGGTGTCAGTCCGACGGTGTCAGTCGCTTGTCGGTGTCAGTCCGACGGCGTCAGTCCTTGACGGCGCCGGCCGTGACGCCCGCGGCGACGTAACGCTGCGCGACGACCAGCAGGATCGCCGCCGGCACGGACGCCACGACGGCGGTGGCCATGACGGCGTTCCACTGCGTCGTGTTGTTGCCGATGTAGTTGTAGATGCCGAGCGTGATCGGGATGAGCTCGCCGTTGCGGTTCAGCGTCGAGGCGAAGATGAAGTCCGACCACGCCCACAGGAAGGCGAACAGCGCGACGGTCAGCGTCGAGTTGCGACTCACCGGCAGCACCACCGAGCGGAAGGTCCGCCACGCGCCTGCGCCGTCGACCCGCGCCGCCTGGAGCAGCTCGCGCGGGATCCCCGACATGAACGCGGTGTACAGCAGCACGCCGAACGGCACGGCGACCGTCGAGTCCGCCACGATCAGCCCGCCGATGGTGTTGAGCAGACCGAGGCTGTTGTAGACCGCGTAGAAGCCCATCGCCATGACGACGCCGGGCACCATCTGCGCCACCAGCAGCAGGAAGTTCAGGGTGCGCCCGCCGCGGAGGTTCAGGAGCGCGAGCGCGTACCCGGCCGGCGCGGCGATCACGATGGTGAGCGCCACGCAGCCCAGCCCCACCAGCAGGCTCGTCCCGAGGGCCGGCAGCTGATCGCCGAACACCGCCGTGTACCCCTCGAACGTCGGGTCCCAGGGGAACCAGTGCGGCGGATCGGCGCGCAGGTCGCTGGTCTGGGTGAGCGAGACGTTCACCATCCAGTAGACGGGGAACAGCATGAATGCGGTGAAGACGACGCCGAGGGCGGTCTTCCACCAGGGCCTGCCCTGTGTCCTGCCCCGGGTCTTTCTCATCGGCCGGGCGCTGGTCATGACTCCTCCTGACGACGCTGGAGCTTCAGGTGCAGGAACCCGAACACGAGCGCGATGAGGATCAGCACGTTGCCCACCGCCGCAGCGGGTGAGAAGTCCGGCTGACCGGTCCCGAACGCCTCCCGGTAGGACCAGATGGCGAGCGTCGTCGACGCGTTGCCCGGCCCGCCCGTGGTCATGATCCAGATGACGTCCACGACCTTCAGCGTGTAGATCAGCCCGAGCAGGATCGTGATCGCGGAGACCGGGCGCAGCAGCGGGAACGTGATGCTCCAGAACTGCCGCCAGGCGCCCGCGCCGTCGAGCGACGCGGCCTCGTACAGGTCCCCGGAGATGTTCTGGAGTCCCGAGTAGAGGATCACCAGGTTGAACGGGATGCCGAGCCAGATGTTCGCCAGGGTCACCGCCAGCAGCGCCGTGTCCGGCGACGTCAGCCAGTTGATCTGCTCGACGCCGAACGCCCCCAGCACCGAGTTGACTATGCCGCTGTCGCTGCCCAGCATCCACGCCCACGTGGACGCCGAGACGATGAGCGGCAGCAACCACGGCACCAGGAACATCGCGCGCAGCACACCGGACAGCCGGAACCCGGAGCGGAAGAAGACCGCCAGCGCCAGGCCGATGGCGTACTGGAACACGATCGAGACGACGGTGAATACGGCGGTGTTCCAGAGGGCCGCCGGGAACGCCGCCGAGGTGAACACCTCTGCGTAGTTCTCGAACCCGACGAACTCGGCGTTGCCCTGGACGAACGCGCGGATCGTGTAGTCGTGGACGCTGAGGTCGATGTTCCGCCACAGCGGGTAGGCGTAGAAGAGGATCAGGTACACGAGCAGCGGCGCGACGAAGCCGACGGCGGCCCACTGGCCGGCCGCAAGGCCCCGGCGCCGTCGCGGTGCCTGCGGCATCCGGCCCTCTTCAGGGCTCTCCCCGGCGCCCGCGCCCGGCGGCGCGCCCTGGGCCTCGGTGGTGGTCATCACGAGCTTCCTTCGTCGGTTTCGGAGTCGTCGGTTTCGGAGTCGTCGGTTTCGGAGTCGTCCGTCTTGCAGTCGTCCGTCTTGCGTTCGGTCTCTACGGTCAGCTGATGCCTGCTTCGGCGTCTGTCTGGGCGGTCTCCAGCGCCTCCTGCGGTGTGGCGACGCCGGACAGCGCGTTCTGCACCGCCGTCCACAGCGCCTCGGAGATCACCGGGTAGTCGGTGCCCAGGCCGTCGCTCGTGCGGCCCCGCGCGTTGCTCACCGCCTCGACCCACGGCTCGAGGTCCGGGTTCTCCGCCAGCAACGCCGCCTGCGCCTCCGCCGTCGGCGGGATGTAGTACGCCAGGGTGTTCGCCGTCTCGACGAAGCCCTCGGTCGTCGTCATGCACTCGATGATCTGGCGGGAGACGTCGTACCGCTCCGGGTCCTCCTGGGCGGGCGCCACGAGGAACTCGCCGCCCGTCGCAGCTGGTGCGACGCCGCCGTCGTGCCCGGGAAGCTGCACCACGCCGGACTCGAAGTCCGCCCCGGCGGCGCTGTCGACCTGCCAGGTGCCGTTCACGGCGAAGCCGAAGTCACCGGCGAGGAACTCCTCCCACGACGTGTTCTGGGAGTTGCTGATCACCGAGTTGGGCGCGTAGCCCTCCTCCAGCCAGCCCGTCCACAGCTCGAGTGCCTCGACGGCCTCCGGTGAGTCGAGGTCGCGCAGGTCGGCGCCGGCGCCCCAGAACCACGGCAGGAACTGGAACGAGCCCTCCTCCGTGCCGATCCCGGCGAACGTGATGCCCGTGTGCCCGCTATCGGTGACCGCCGCGAGGGCCGCGGTAAGCGAGTCCCAGTCGGTGATGGACGCCGGGTCGACGCCGGCGTCGGCCAGGATGTCCGCGTTGTAGTAGAGCGACAGCGTGTTCGAGCCGACCGGGATCCCGTAGGTCTCACCGTCGACGACGCCGGCCGCGAGCAGGTTCTCGTCGATCGCGGAGACGTCCAGGCCGAGCTCGTCCACCGTGGTGAGCATGCCGGTGTCCGCGAGCGTCGACACGGCCGGGTTGTCGAGCAGGATGACGTCGGGCGAGCTGCCCTCCTGCGCGGCGAGCAGCGCCTGGTTGGTGAGCGCTGTCGTGTCGTAGCCGGTCCGCTCGATGGTGACCCCGGCCCCCTCGCCGCAGGCCTGCACGCGCTGCGTCCAGTCCGACGAGTCGTCGTGGTTGGGGTACGGGTCCCACCAGGTGTACGTGCTTTCGTCCCCGCTCGCCTCGCCACCGGAGCCGCCGGAAGAGCAGGCGCCGAGCACGCCGACCAGGGCGAGCGCGGCGGCGGCCGCGAGGACGGTGGTGGGCTTGCGCCCGGTCTTCTGCTTGCGCGTCGTGTACTGCATCGTTCCTCCTTGAACTTTCCCGGCCCGACTGCGTCGTCGGGCCGGACAGTGGTACGGGCGGTGGTGCGGGCGATGGGGCGGGCGGTGGGGCGGGCGGTGGTGTGGGCGGTGGGCAGGCCTCAGGTCGCGCGGGGCGCGCCGGTGCTGCCCCGGTCCACGAGCTCTGGTGACACGAAGCGCACGACGTGTGGCTCGTCGGCCGCCACCTCGCCCTCGATGCGGCGCACGAGCTGGCGTACGGCCATCCGGCCGATCCGGTCCGGCGCGCTCTCGATCGACGAGTACGGCAGGGAGAAGGTGCGGGCGAACTCGTCCGAGTACCGCCCGACGACGGACAGGTCGCCGGGCGCCGTGAGCCCGCGCTCGTGCAGCACGGTCGGCAGGGCGGCCGCCGCGGCCTCGTTGTTGATCAGCAGCCCGGTGACGCCGGGGTGCGCGTCGAGCAGGGCGTTCAGGTCCTGACCGACGTCGGGCTGGTGCGACGAGCCGAACACCGCGTGCAGCGTGATCCCGCGCGCACGCGCTGCCTCGACGGCGGCATTCTGCAGGCGCCGCACGTAGGCGCCGCCGTGCTCGGTCAGGTGCTCCGGATGCGACACGAGGGCGACCTCACGGTGCCCGAGCCGGTGCAGGTGGTCCACCATCAGGCGGCCCGCCTCCTCGAAGTCGAGGTCGAAGACGTCAACCCCTGTGCAGTCGGCGGGCAGCCCGACGAGCACCCCGGGCCGGCTGGCGGCTCGCAGGACCGGCAACCGCTCGTCCCGCTCGGCCACGTTCAGCAGCACCACGCCGTCGACCATCCGCGAGTCCGTGATCCTGCGCAGGGCCCGGGCGCCGTCGGCCTCGGTGACCAGCAGGATGTCGTAGCCGAGCTCGCGGGCAGTGTTGGAGACGCCCAGCATGTACTGGAGCATCGCCGGCGCGAACTCGTCCTCGAGGAACTGGGCGAGCAGCCCGATCACCATCGTCTGCGACGTGGCAAGGGCACGCGCGCCCGCGTTCGGCGTGTACCCGAGCTTCCGGACGGCGTCCTCGACGCGCCGGCGCACGTCCGGCGAGATCGTCCGCTTGCCCGACAGCGCGTACGACGCCGTGCTGCGCGACACCCCCGCCGCCTGGGCGACATCCCCGATGGTGGCCACTTCGGCTCCTCCGTCCTGGGGCCGCCGCTGCTCTGCCGCGGTCCCGCGTCACTCCTCTTGTCCGCTTTGGTGGCGAACCGGTTCGACTGTAGCGAGAGATGCAGACGGAATGCAAGAACGAACTATTGGCACAGCTGGGACTCGTTGCGCCGAGGGTTGGGTGCCAGGGAACGCATGGAGTCGAACCGGTTCGAACATCTGACCGTGCCCTGCACGTAACCGCTCAGGGCGTCTCCGACGATGGACCCGCAGACGCCAGCCCGAATGGTTATCCACAGATCTGTCATACACCCATCCATGCGGACGTCTGTTCGATAGGATCGAGGCAACGCAGAAGCGATGACGGAAGGCGGGTGGGGACCATGGCAACAAGCAGGTTTGACGATGTCCCGCGCCCCATGGAGGACGTGCTGAGCGACCTGGAAGCACTGCTGGACGAGCTGACTGGGACGGCTGCTGATGACGTCAGTGTCCGACGCCTGACCAGCGCCTCCGCCCGCCTTCGCGTAGCAGGCACCCGGATCGACGCGGTGCGCTGGGTGGTCCTGCCGAGAATCGAGGCCGCCGGGCTCTGGGCCCAGAGCGGATCGCGCACCTTCGCCGTCTGGCTCGCCCACGCCGAAGACATCCAGACCCAGACCGCCCGGCGCGAGATCCGCACCGCGCGAGCCCTACGCGACCACCTCCCCGCGACCCTCACCGCAGCCCTTGCCGGATGCATCAGCACCGACAAGATCCGCGCCCTGGTCGACGTCGCCACCACCAGCACCACACGCACCGACACCCTGGCCGCACCCGCCGTCGACGTGCCCACAATCGACCTGCCTACCGAAGCGCCCACAACCGAACCAGCATCAGGCAACCCGGACGACGGCACCGACACCGGCGGTACTGGCGCCGGCGGCACTGGCGAGAGCGGCGCGGGCGAGAGCGGCGCGGGCGAGAGCGGCACTGGCGAAGGTGGCACTGGCGAAGGTGGCGTCCCGGGCCCGGCCGCGCCGACCTGGGAGGAGCAACTCCTGGACTGGTCCACCGAGAACGGCCCTGACCGGTTCCGCGGCCTGGTGCGCTACTTCGCCCGCCACGCCGACCCCGACGCGGACGAACGCGGCTACACCAAGGCCAAGGAACGCGAATATCTCGACGTCTCCCCCACCCTGGGCGGATACCACCTGTCCGGATTCCTCACCGAGGAACACGGCCAGACTCTCACCACCGCGGTCGCCTCCATCATGGGCGCACCCGCCACCGGCGATGACCGCACCCCCGGACAACGCCGCGCCCAAGCCCTGGCCGACCTGTCCCGCGTGGTCCTGGACAACGCCCACACCGGCACTGGCGCTGCCGTCCGCCCGCACCTCAACATCACCGTCTCCTGGACCGAGCTCCAGGCCCTCGCCACCAAGAACCGCATCAACAATCCCACCGGCGACGGCCCGACCGACCTCACGCTGTTCACCAGCACCAGCACCAGCACCAGCACCAGCACCAGCACCACCAGCACCAGCGGGACGCACCGGATCGCCGGAGGAACCGAGGCCGCCGCAGAAGCCGGCGTCCCGAGCGTGAAGCGGCCGGCAGTGTTCACCGAGACCAACACCCCGATACCCACCGCCCTGCTCCGCCGCATCGCGTGCGACAGCCAGATCACCCGCATCGTCTTCGGACCCGACTCCCAGGTCCTGAACGTCGGCCGCACCCAACGCACCATCACCGGGCAACTACGCCGCGCCGTCATCGCCCGCGACAAACACTGCGTGCTCGGCCAATGCGACCAACCGCCGTCCCGCTGCGAGGTCCACCACGCCATACGCCACTGGGCCGACGGCGGAGAAACCTCCGTCACCAACGCCGCCCTGCTCTGCTGGCACCACCACGACCTCGTCGACAGCCAGAACATCACCATGCACTACAACAACGGCTGGCACTTCACCGACCGCAACGGACAACCGATCTTCACGCGGACGCCCACAACATGACCACCGCGCAAGGCACACCAGCGTGCCCGACCCAAGACTCGGCCCGACCGAGCAGCGCCGGACTCGCCCGCACCCAGCGCCGGCATCGTGCCGGCGTCGTGCCGGCGTCGTGCCGGCGTCGTGCCGGCGTCGTGCCGGCGTCGTGCCGGCGTCGCGCCGGCGTCGTGCCGGCGTCGCGCCGGCGTCGCACCGACCCCGGCCCTGCCTGACCCTTCATCCCGCCGCTGGGCCAAACCGCTCGGTTCGGATCCGGGCCGGGTCGTGGCCCTGAGCCACCAGCATGCGCGCCACCGCCTCGACAAATCCCGTCGGGCCGCACACGTACACCCGCGGTTCCAGCTCGGGGGGCCAGCCCCATGCGGCCAGCTCGGACGAGGTGAGGCGGCGCGGGCCGCGCAAGGCCGTCAGCGAGACCGCCCGGGTAAAGATCGTGCTGGCCTCGAATCCGTCGCCTCGCGAAACGAGCGTCTCCAGCTCATCCGTGTACAGCCGGTCCTCCGCGGTACGCACCGAGTAGATCAGGCGGAACGGCGTCCGGTCGCCGGCTTCGCGCCGAGCTCGCACCATCGACATCACCGGGACCAGCCCTGATCCGCCGGCCAGGAGGAGCACCGGCGTGCCCGCGTCGTGCACCGGATCCCAGACGAACCATCCACCGATGGGCCCACGGACCTCGATCGCGGACCCGAGCGGAAAATCGTCGACGAGGTACGGGGAGACCTCTCCGTCGCGGACCCGCTGGATCGTGACCTCCACGCGACTCGTGCCGGGAAGCGCGGGCCCATTGGCAAGGGAGTAGGACCGCTCAGCGGTGTAGCCGTCGGGCGCGGTCAGCCGCAGGTCGAGGTGCTGACCGGCGAGATGTCCGGGCCATTCCGGCACGTCGAGCACCAGGGTCTCCGCGGACGGGCTCTCGGACCGCCGCCCCACCAGGGTGGCGATCTGCCAGCCGGAGGGAACGGTATAGCGCTGACCAAGTCGATTACCCCCGGCGGCTGCGGGCTGAACCCCGCTGGACCGGGCGCCTTCCGACGCGGCTTCAGTCACCCTGGTACCTCTGCTCCCGCCACGGGTCGCCGAGGTCGTGGTAGCCGAGCTTCTCCCAGAAGCCCGGGCGGTCCGTCGGCATCAGCCTGAGCGAGCGCACCCACTTCGCCGACTTCCAGAAGTACAGGTGCGGCACCAGCAGCCGTGCCGGCCCGCCGTGCTCGGGGTGCAGCGGCGCCCCGTCGAAGGTGTGCGCGATCCAGGCCTTGCCACCCAGCAGGTCCGCGACCGGGAGGTTCGTCGTGTAACCACCGTAGGAGCCCACCATCGCAAAATCGGCGGTGGACTCCACGTCTGCGAGCAGGACGTCCAGGGAGACCCCGCGCCAGCGGGTACCGAACTTGGACCAGCGGGTCACGCAATGGATGTCGACGGTCGGCTCGTCCTGGGGCAGCGCCATCAGGTCCGCCCACGTCCAAGTCTTCGTGACGCCGGCCTCGTCGGAGACGGTGAAGCTCCACGTCTCGGCTTCCACCCGCGGGGTGGGACCGGCGGATAGGACCGGGAAGCCCTCCTCCGCGTACTGCCCGGGAGGCAGCGTCACACCCTCCGGGCGTGCCCGACCTCGGAAACCGGGGGTGAGCGTGGCTCCGGGGCCGTGGTCGAGCTCGGCTCGATCAGGGCTGGCAGGATCAGGGCTGGCAGGATCAGGGCTGGCAGGATCAGGGCTGGCAGGATCGAGACCGCCCGGGGCGGGCGAGTTCGCACTGGTCATACCTCAAAGTAGTACCTCAGGGAGCGAACAATTCGTGAGAGGGATACTCCAGGGCACACCCACCACGCCACGCCTGACGAATCCCCCGCTTTCTCCGGCGACGGCTTTCATCGTTCCTTACCGCCAGGTCATCTTGCGTTCAGCGGGCGGGCCTACCTTGTTCCCGACCCGGGACCGGGTGATGGCGTCGAGACCAGGGGAACCCATGAAGCCGAGCAGTCGAACCCGTCGGTCAGCACTCCCCGCGGCGCTGGTCGGAGCGGCACTGGTCGGAACGGCGCTTGCCGGAGCCGCGCTGGTCGGACCCGGTGTGCTCCCGGCAGCTGCCGCGGCGCCGGAACGGGCCTCCGAGCTGCCCCAGCTCCATCTGCTCGGTTCCGTCGACATCCCGACCGGGACACAGTTCGATGGCACCGAAGTCGGTGGCCTGTCAGGGCTGGTGTACGACACCAAGCGGAAGCGCTACGCGGCGATCTCGGACGACCGCAGCAGCCGCAACGATGCCCGCTACTACGAGCTGACCATCAACCTGGCCGACGGCGCACTGGACGACGGTGACGTCGAGTTCACCGACGTCACCACGCTCACCGACGACGGGGCGGCGTATCCCGAGGGGGCCATCGACCCGGAGGGAATCGCCCTGACCGAGCACGGTGTGCTCGTTTCCTCCGAGGGCAATGCCAGCGCACTGCTCGGCCCGTCCGTCGAGGAGTTCGATGCCTGCGGTGAGCACCTCGGCGGCCTCACCGTACCGAGGTACTACGAGCCGACCGCCGACGGCCGGACCGGAATTCGCAACAACCTGGCCTTCGAGTCGCTGACCCGCACGCCGCATGGTCGCGTCGTGACGGCGACCGAGAACGCGCTGGCTCAGGACGGACCCATCGCCACGCTGACGGAGGGAAGCCGTTCGCGTCTCGCCGTGTTCAACCCGGCATCCGGTCGCGTGATCGGAGAGTACGTCTACCTCACCGACCCGATCCCCGAGGCCCCGGTCCCCGCGGACGGATGGGCCGACAACGGACTCGTCGAGCTCGTGGCGCTCGGCGAGGATCGCTTCCTGGCCATGGAGCGTGCATTCGCGGCCGGCGTCGGCAACGACGTCCGCATCTACGAGGTGCGGCTCGACCGGAGCCGCCGTATAACCGGAAACCGGCAGACCGCAGGCGACACCAAGCCGCTGGAGAAGCGGCTCGTCGCCGATCTCGCCGAGGACTTCGGCATCGCACCCGACAACCTGGAAGGCATGGCCCTCGGGCCGAAGCTGCCGGACGGGCGTCAGAGCCTGATCCTGGTCTCGGACAACAACTTCAGCACCGCGCAGAAGACCCAGGTGCTCGCGTTCGCCATCTCCTGACACCAGACGCCAGGCGACCACCTGTCATCGACCACCTGTCATCACCGAGCTCCTGACCACACCGAGCTCCTGACCACACCGAGCTCGGCGAACGTCAGAGGAGGCCGTCCTCGCGTAGAACGTCACCGGCGACCTTGAACGCGTGATTGGCGCTCGGCACCGAGCAGTAGATCGCTGTCTGGAGCAGCACCTCCATGATCTCCTCGACGCTCAGGCCGTTTCGCACCGCGGCGCGCACGTGCATCGCAAGCTCGTCCCAGTGATCGCCCGCAACCAGCGCCGTCAGGGTGATCATCGAGCGGCTGCGCCGGTCCAGGCCTGGACGCGTCCAGATCTCGCCCCACGCGTAGCGCGTGATGAGGTCCTGGAAGTCGGCCGTGAACGGTGTCGTGCCGGCGACGGCGCGGTCCACATGCGCATCGCCAAGCACCTCGCGGCGCACCGTCATGCCTGCCTCGTGCGTACCGGCATCGTGCGTACCGGCATCGTGCGTACCAGCGGCACCGGGTTCAGGTGCTCGGTTCGGGTCGGTCATGTTGACACCCTCCCTGCGATGAGGTCGCGGACCAGCTTTGCCACGACCCGCGGCTGTTCCGCCGGCGCGAGGTGCGCCACGCCGTCCAGCACGTGCAGCCGTGCGCCCGGCACGGCGTCGGCGATCTCTTCGAGCTTCTCGGGCGGCGTTGCCGGATCGGCCCCGCCAGCGATGGCGACGGCGGGGACGCCGACCGCGCCGAGCCGTCCGCGCAGGTCGTGCTCGGCCAACGCGCGGCACACCGCCGCGTAGCCGAACCGGTCAGCGGTCTGCAGGCTGCCGAGCAGCCGCAGTGCGACCTGCGGCTCGCGTTCGAGGAACCCCGGCCCGAACCACCGCCGCGCCGAGCCCTCGACCTGGGTCGGGGTGCCGGCTCGCTGGACCAGGTCGGCCCGCTCGGCCCACGCCGACGCGTCGCCGAACTTCGTGGCCGTGCAGATCAGTGCCGCGCCGAGCACACGGCCGGGGGCATCCAGCAGGAGCTGCTGCCCCACCGCCCCGCCGGCCGAGACTCCCGCGTACCAGAACGGCGCTCCAGCATCACCGCGCCGGGTCTGCGCACGCTCGACGATCTCCAGGACCGCGACGGCGAGATCGCTCACCGTAAGCCCCACGAGGTCCGCCGGGACCGGGTCCGGCGCGGTGCCGTGACCGGGCAGGTCCCAGCCGATCACGTCCAGCTGACCGACCGGCGCACCCACCTCACCATCGCTGTCATCGCGGCCGCCGCCATTGCCGCCGCCACCATTCCCGCCGCCACCATTGCCGCCACCACCACCGGTGCCGTCGCCGACCAGTAGTTCCGCCGCGTCCTGCCAGAGCGCGGTCACAGACGTGCCCAGCGAGGGCCCGAGGACCAGCAGCGGGCGGGCGGCGTCGTGCAGCGCGAACTCCACCGCGCCCAGCCTGGGTCGCACGGTCATGCGTCCTCCGTCAGCTCTAGGTCAGGTGATCCGATGCTTGATCCGCCAGCTGATCCGCCAGCTGATCCGGCGGCGAGCGATCCTGTGGCGAACGATCCTGTGGCGAACCAGGCGAGCACCCGATCGACGACGACGGCGGCTGCGCTCACGTCGGGCGCCGGTCCCGCGTCCGGCAGACCGGCGCGGAGGTTCCGGTCGACGGCCTCGGCGTCCACCTGGAGGCCGCCCAGCAGCTCGGCGCCTGCGTGTGCGGAGGCCACGGCGTGCCGGGCGAGCTGCTGGAGGGCGGGCCACTCCGCGTGCCAGGCGCCGTCGGGCCGCTCGTCGACGGCGAGGCCTGCCGCTGAGAGCACCTGCGCCGCGAGGTGCGGCGCGCTGATCGCCGAACGGCGGATCAGCACGGACAGCACCGGATTCTGCTTGTGCGCCATCGCCGACGACGCCCCGCGTCCCGGCTCCGCAGGCTCGCGCAGCTCGTCCACGCCCGGCCGGACCGCCTGCAGGACGTCGTTCGCGACCTTGCCGAGCGCCGCGCACACCTCCGCGAGCGCCGAGGCGAGCCGCACCACGGGTGTGCGGGTCACGTGCCACGGGCCCGGTCCGACCGGCAGCCCCAGCTCCGCGCCCCAGGCCTCGACGAGCACGAACGGATCGGCAGCGTGGTCCGTCGTGGAGACCTGCCCCGCCTCGGCCACCCGGGCGATCCCCGACAGCTCGCCCGCTGCGCCGCCGTAGGCGAGCGGCAGCGCTTCGGCGGTCTCGGCCAGGAAGGTCCGGGCCGCCTGGATGCCCTGGAGCCAGCCCGCGAAGCGTGCGCCCAGCGAGGTGGGCACGGCCGCCTGGGCGAGGGTGCGGCCGAGCGCCGGCCGGGCCCGATGCTCCGCCGCCAGGCGGGCCGCGGCGGCGGCCGCCCGGTCCAGGTCGGCGACGACGTCACGCGCGGCGGCCCGCAGGACGAGGACGAGCGCCGTGTCGAGCACGTCCTGGGAGGTGAGGCCGGTGTGCACGACTGGCGCGAGGTGCGGTCCCGCCGCCTCCCGCAGCACCGCCACCAGGGGGATCACGGGATTTCCCCCGGCGGCGCTCTCCCGGGCGACCTTCGTGGCGAGGGCGAGAGCGACGTCGTCCTGCCCTGCCAGCCGCTCCACGAGGTCGTCGATGTCGTCGTTGTCGTCGATGTCGGCAGCGACACTACTTCCGTCGACGGCGCCCCGTCCCACCACGACCCGCACCCAGGCCGCTTCGGCGCGGAGCATCGCGCGCAGGACCGCCACGTCGTCCGTGACCGCAGCCGGGGAGCCGGGAGCGACGTCCGCGCCGGGCGTGAGGAGGCCGACGTCAGGCACCGGCACCGTCCCGGCCGGCGGCCGGGACCTGATCTGTCGAAACCTGATCTGTCGAAACCTGATCTGTCGAAACCTGATCAGCCGGAGCATGGTCGTACCTGAGGAACACGGTCTCTCCCTCCCCCTGCATGCGGATGTCGAACCGCAACGAGCCGTCGGGCTCGCGCGCTGTGACCAGCGTGGCGCGCCGCTCGGGTTCTAGCGAGGCGAGCAGCGGGTCTGCGCCCAGCGGGTCTGCGCCCAGCGGGTGGCCCTCGAGCGGGTCTGCCTCCGACGTCTCGGGCCCGGCGGGCAGGTAGGCGCGGGTGAACAGGCGGTCCTGGAGTCCGCGGGCGAAGACCGTGACGGCGAAGAACGGCGCCCGGCCCGGTTCGGTGGCCCCCGGGCTCAGGGTGCGGAACCAGTAGCCGCCCTCGCGGTTGGTCTCGGCGCGGCCCCAGCCGGTGAAGGTGCCGTCGCGCAGGATCGAGCCGGACCGAGCCACGACGGCGCCCGCCGGGTCGGCCTGCCAGATCTCGACGAGAGCGTCGGGGACCGGGTCGCCCGCGCCGTCGCGCACGATCCCGTGGAGGCGGACGGCGCCAGGGGTGCCGGGCTCCACCAGCTCGTTGCTGCGCTCGTAGGGCATCGCGAAGCCGAAGAAGGGACCGACGGTCTGCCCGGGTGTCGGGGGCAACAGGCCGTTCGCGGCGTCTCCACCCATGTCACTCATCGCTGTCCTCCGGCTCGGTCCAGGTGCGGTGCGCCCCGCTCAGCACGATGTCCCAGCGGTACCCCGTCGCCCACTCGTGCTGCGACACGTCGTGGTCGTAGGTCGCCACGAGCCGGTCGCGGGCCCGGGCGTCCTGGATCGACTGGTAGATCGGGTCCAGGGCGAACAGCGGGTCGCCGGGGAAGTACATCTGCGTGACGATGCGCTGGGTGATCTCCCGGCCGAACAGGGAGAAGTGGATGTGCGCCGGGCGCCACGCGTTGAAGTGGTTCTTCCACGGGTAGGGGCCGGGCTTGATCGTCTGGAACTGGTACCAGCCGTCGTCGTCGGTGAGCATGCGGCCGACGCCGGTGAAGTTCGGGTCTACCGGAGCCGGGTGCTGGTCCCGCTTGTGGACGTATCGTCCGGCGGCATTGGCCTGCCAGACCTCCACGAGCTGACGCCGCACCGGGCGGCCCTGCCCGTCGACCACCCGGCCGCGGACCACTATGCGCTCCCCGATGGGCTCACCGTTGTGCTGGACCGTCAGGTCGGCCTCCAGCGCGCCGATGTCCCGCTCGCCGAAGACCGGGGCGAACAGCTCGATGGTCTCGGGGTCGGCGTGGTGCAGGTCCTTGGTCGGATGCCGCAGCAGCGAGCTCCGGTAGGGGGCCCAGTCGAGTCGCGGGCCGAACTGCTCGGGGGCGCCCTGCGCCAGGCCCTTCTCGTAGGCCTCGTGCCCGGCCTCGATCTCGGCGCTGAGCTGCGCCTGCGACTCGGCAGCCGCGTCCAGCCGTGCGTCCGGCGCGCTGCTCGGCGCGCTGCTCGGCACGCTGTCCGGCAGGCTGCTCGGCGCGCTGTCCGGCACTGCGTCCCGCTCCGTGTCAGTCATCGTCATCTCCCTCTCGACGCCGTTGTTGTCGACGCCGTAGACCCGCCGAGCACCGGCCCCCAGCCGGTGTATCCCTCCGCGAGGAAGCGCCAGGCCTCCGAGGCCGTGAGGGTCCGCAGCTCGGCGATCCGGCGTCGGGCCGCAAAGCCGGTCTCCCCCGGGTGGGAGTGCAGCATGCTGCTCATCCACGCGGAGAAGTGCTGCGCGCGCCACACCCGCTCGGACACCCGGCGGCCGTACTCGTCGAGCAGTTCGTCGCTCCCCGAGCCTCCGCCGACGCCGCCACCCGCGCTCCGCTTCGCGAACCACGTCTCGAGCACGTCGTGCAGCACCACGACGTCGGCGAGGGCCAGGTTCAGGCCCTTGGCGCCCGTGGGCGGCACGGTGTGTGCGGCGTCGCCGGCCAGCAGCATCCGGCCGTGCCGCACGGGTTCGACGACGGACGACCGGAAGCGCAGCACCGACCGCTCCTCGATGGGACCCTCGACGAGGCGGAACCCGTCGGGCCCGTCGACCCTGCTCTGGAGCTCGGCCCAGATCTGGTCGTCGCTCCAGTCGTCCGGGTTCTCGTCGGGGTCGCACTGGAAGTACATCCGCTGGTGCGTGTCGGTGCGCTGGCTGATCAGCGCGAACCCGCGCTCGGAGGCCGTGTAGACGAGCTCGGGCGCGCTGCGCGGCGCCTCGACGATCACCCCGAACCAGGCGTACGGGTACTCATGGACGAAGGTGCGGCGCTGCGACTCGGACAGGGTGTGCCGCAGGGTGGAGTGTGAGCCGTCGGCCCCGATCAGCACGTCGCAGCGCAGCTCGTGCGTGGCGCCCTCCTGGTCGGTCCAGAGCACCCCGGGCAGGTCGCCGGCGCCGCCAGAGGTACCGCCGTCGTAGGTAGTGGCGTCGAGCACCTCGGTGACCGTGGCACCCCAGCGGAGCTCGCCGCCGTCGCCGTCCGCGCCGTCGGCCGCACGCTGGTTCGCCAGGTCGATGAAGACGTCGGTCTGCGGGTAGAGCCACACGCTGCGCCCGGTGAGCTCCGGGAAGTCGATGCGGTGGTCCTCGCCGTCGAACCGGAGCAAGATGCCGTCGTGCCGGTCGCCGTCGCGCAGCACCCGGTCCAGACCCGCCTCGACGAGGGTCTGCACGGAGTTCGCCTCCAGGATTCCCGCGCGGTGCGTGTGCTCGATCTCCGTGCGGGTCCGCGCCTCGAGCACCACGTGCTCGATGCCGGAGCGGTGCAGCAGGTGCGAGAGCAGCAGCCCGGCGGGGCCGCCGCCGACGATCCCGACGCGCGTGCGCTCCACGGTCAGCCGTTCCATGTCATCCGCCCTGTCATCCGCTTCGTCTTCAGCTCTGTCTTGCGCTTCGTCTTGCGCTCTGTGTCGTCCATGCCGTCACCGCGATTCCGTCACCGCATCCGGGCCAGGTCGGCCTCGATCGCCGTACCCGCCTTGAGCAGCGGCGGCAGGAGCTGCTGGACGAGGGTGTCGACGTCGCCCCGCCGGACCGGCGCCGAGACGTTGACCGCGGCCACGACGCGTCCCGCACCGTCGCGCAGCGGCGCCGCTACCGACCGCAGGCCGTCCTCCAGCTCCTGGTCCACCAGCGCCCAGCCCTGCTCGCGGACCCGGGCCAGCTCGGCCCGCAGCAGGGGTAGCTCGGTGATGGTTCGTGCGGTCAGCGGCGCCAGTCTGTTCGACGGCGCTGCCGCAGCCAGGTACGCGTCGAGCGCATCCGCCTCGGCGAACGCGAGGATCGCCCGCCCCATCGACGTCGCGTACGCCGGGAACCGGGTGCCTACCCGGATCGCCGCGCTCATGATGCGGTGCGTCGCGACGCGGGCGACGTAGACGATGTCCGCGCCGTCCAGCACCGCCACCGAGGACGACTCGCTGACCTCCTGCGAGAGCTCCTCGAGGTGCGGGGCCGCGATCTCGGGCAGGGTCAGGCTGGACAGGTAGGCGAACCCGAGGTCGAGGAGCGCCGGGCGCAGCGTGAACTCGCGCCCGTCGGTCGCGACGTACCCGAGCTCGACGAGGGTGTGCAGGAACCGGCGCGCCGAGGCCCGGCTCAGCCCCGTCTCCCGGGCGACGTCGCTCAGGGTGAGCGACCGCCGCTCCTTGTCGAAGGCCCGGATCACGGCCAGCCCGCGTTCGAGCGACTGCACAAACGCGGGTGAGCGCTGCGCGTCGTCGGCCGACGCGTCGAGCGGATCGACGGCATCTGGGTCGACGGCGCCTGGATCGACGGCGCCTGGATCGACGGCGCCTGGATCGACGGCGCCTGGATCAGCCCCTGTCATCTGCTGCCCCCGAGGTCGGCAGCGGGGCAGGCTCGTCAGCAACAAGCTCGTCAGCAACAAGCTCGTCAGCAACAAGCTCGTCAGCAACAGGCTCGTCAGCCACGGCCTCATCAGCAACGCGCGCCGGGTGCGTCAGGTGCGCCTCGGCCAGGGTGCGCACACCCTTCTTGGCCTGCTGCACCAGCTCGTACACGTGCGTGCGCAGGCGCGCGAACTCCACGTCGCCGCGGGTCTCGAGCTGGTCGCGGTCCGCGCCGAGGCCAACCTCGACGTCCTCCAGCACGACCGTGGGCCGGGCCGAGAGGACGAGCACCCGCTCGCCGAGGTAGATCGCCTCGTCGATGTCGTGCGTGACGAACACGACGGTGATGCCCAGCCGCTTCCACAGCGTGCGCACCAGGTCTTCCAGGTCGAAGCGGGTCTGCGCGTCGACGGCGGCGAACGGCTCGTCCATGAGCAGAACCTGGGGCTCGTAGGCCGCGGCCCGGGCGATCGCCACACGCTGCTGCATGCCGCCGGAGAGCTGCCAGGGGTAGGACCCGGCCACGTCGCCCAGCCCGACCGCCTCAAGCGTCTCGTTGACGAGCTCGGTGCGCCGCGCCTTCGCCACGCCCTTCTCCTTCAGGGGCAGCTCCACGTTCTGCGCGACGGTCATCCAGGGGAACAGCGACCGGCCGTACTCCTGGAGCACCACCGCCATGCCCTGCGGCGGCCCGGTGATGGCGGTCTCACCCAGCACCACCTCGCCCGAGGTGGGTGCCAGCAGGCCCGCCATGCAGCGCAGGAGCGTCGTCTTGCCCGCTCCGGACGGTCCGACGACGCAGACGAGCTCGCCGGGGCGGACCTCGAACGTGAGGTCGGCGATGGCCTCGACCGGCTCACCGCGACCGGTGTAGACCTTGCGCAGGGAGCGCACCGCGAGGCGCGCGCCGCCGGAGCTCGACGGGCTGGTGACCGGACTGTCGACCGGATCAGAGATCGGGCTGGTGGTGGAGCTCGTGGTCGGGCTAGTGGTCGGGCTGGGCATGTCAGGCACCTCCGTGCTGGGACTGCCGGTACCCGAGGTACCAGCCGAGGACCGAGTTCGTCACGGCCCGGAAGACGAGGGACAGCAGCACACCCAGGACACCGAGCAGAATGATGCCGGTCCACATCTCGGGGATGGCGAAGCTGCGCTGGAACTGCACGATGGAGAAGCCCAGGCCCTCCTGGGCCGCGAACATCTCGCTGATCACCATGAGGATGATTCCGATCGACAGCGCCTGGCGGGCGCCGGTCACGATCTGCGGGCTGGCGCCCGGCAGCACCAGGTGCCGCACCGTCGCGACCCGGCCCAGCCGGTAGGCGCGGGCCGTGTCCCGCAGGACCGGGTCGAGGCCGCGCACTCCTTCGACCGTGTTGAGCAGGATCGGCCAGAGACACCCGATCGCGATCACGACGATCTTCATCGTCGTCCCGATGCCGAGGAACAGCATCAGGATCGGCACCATCAGCGGCGGCGGGATCGCGCGGAAGAACTCGAGCACCGGCTCGGTCCAGGCACGCAGGGCGCGCGAGGACCCGATTGCCACGCCGAGGACGATTCCCGCGACGAGCGCGACGCCATACCCCGCCAGGAGGCGCAGCACGCTCGGCACCACGTCCTGGACGAACCGGGTCTCGCCGAACCCGGCGTCGGGCCCTGCCTCGGACGGAGGCACGAACCACGTGGCACCGAACGTCCCGACGATCTCGCTGAGCGGCGGGTTGGCGTAGTTGGTGCTCCCGGCACTCAGCGCCCACCACGCCGCGAGGATGACGGCGGGCAGGCCGAGCGCCACGAGCACGGCCTTGAGCGCCCCGCGCACGCGGGAAGCCGCGGTCTTGGCAGCCCCCGTCTTGACGGGCTGGGTGCTCATGGTCCCGGTTCCGACAGGTTCGGTGCTGGCGGATTCAGTGCTGACGGATTCAGTGCTGACGGGCTCGGTGCTGGCGGATTCGGTGCTGGCGGTCTCGGTGCTCATGACGCGCTCTCCCCTCGGATGGACGGGTGCCAGAACAGGACCCGGTTCTCGAGCGCGCGGGCGAGGAGATTCACCGCTACGCCGAGCAGCCCCGCGACGGCGACGTACGCGTACGTCAGCTCGACCGCCGCCGAGGACTGCGCCACCGCGAGCAGCTTGCCGATCCCGGGTGTGCCGATCAGCAGCTCGCCGGTCACGGTCAGGATCAGGGCGACGGTCGCGGCCAGCCGCAGGCCCGTCATCGCGTACGGCAGGGTGGTCGGCCACACCACCGTCCGGATCCGGGTCAGCGGCGAGAACCGGTAGGAGCGCGCCGTGTCGGAGGCGACGGGGTCGACGTCCTGCACACCCGACAGCACCTGCAGAAGCACCTGCCAGAAGCTCGCGTAGATGACGAGCAGCAGGGTGGAGGCCATCCCGTTGCCGTAGAGCAGGACCGCCACCGGGATCAGGGCGACCGACGGCACCGGCCGAAGGAACTCGATGGTCGAGGCCGTCACTGCGCGCAGCACTGGCACCGACCCGATGATCACGCCCAGCACCACGCCGGCCACCAGGGAGATGGCCAGCCCGGTGAACCAGGTGGTAATGGTCTGGCCGAGCGCGATCCAGAACTCGGCAAGGCCCAGCCGTCCGGCAAGGGCCACGACGATGTCCGACGTCGGCGGGAGGAACCTCCGGTCGACGAGCCCGAGCCGCGGCACGAGCTCGACGACCAGAAGGAACACCGTGACCCCGCCGACGCCCATGGCCCAGCCGGGCAGCCCGCGGCCTGTCGCGTTCAGACGCCTGGCTGGTTTGGTCAGGGCTGACTCAGTCGCGGCTGACTCAGGCATCGTTGGCTCAGGCATCGTTGGCGGAGTCACGGCGGATTGGCTCACGGCAGGAGCTGGCTCACGTCGACGGGCTCGTCGAACATCCCGTACTCCAGGCCGAGGTCGGCCAGCAGCTGGAGCGACGACTCATCAAGCTCACCCGCGAACCGAGGCAGGATCAGCGCCTCCGTCACGGCCGGATCGATCTCGGTGTACTCGCCCAGGACCGCACGGGTGGCGTCCGGGTTCTCCTCGGCGAAAGTCAGGGACTCCTCCATGGCGGCGGTGAAGGCCTCCACGGTCTCCGGGTCCTCGGCGATGAGCTGGTCCGAGGTGAAGTAGGCCGCGACCAGCAGGTCGGGGTCGGTCTCGGCGAAGTTGGAGGTGACGACCCGGGCGCCCTGCTGCTGCGCAACCGTCAGGAAGGGCTCCACGATCCACGCGGCGTCGACCTGCCCGCCCGCGACTGCGGCCGGCATGTCGGGGAAGCCGAGCTCGACGAACTCGACGTCGGCCGGGTCGCCGCCCGCGTCGTCGACGACCTTGCGCACCGTGGTGTCACCGATGTTGTTCAGCGTGTTGACCGCGACGGTCGCGCCGGCCAGGTCGGCCGCGTCCTCGATGTCGGAGTCCTCCGGTACGACGACGCCGCCGAAGTCCTCGCCCGGCGTGCCGGTGGTGAAGTTGCCGGGGGCCACGACCTTGAGCGGCAGGCCCTCGACGGACGCCGCCAGGAGCGAGGTCACGTTGCTGAAGCCGAACTGGTACTCGTCGCTGACGACGGCCGGGACGATCGCGGCCCCGCCCTGCGCGAGCTCGAGCGTGACGTCCAGGCCGTGCTCCTCGAAGATGCCCTCCTGGACACCGAGGTAGATGGGGGCGACATCGACGATCGGGATGACGCCGACCGTGACGGCGGTCAGCTCGCCGTCGGCCGTCGCGTCGGGGCCGGACGCGGCCCCGCCGTCGGACGAGCCGCAAGCAGCCAGCAGCAGGACCGCAGCGGTGGCTGCGACCGCGGTGGGAAACGTACGTCGCACTGAAGTTCTCCCTCAAAGGTGACACGAGCTCGGTACGGAGCTCGGTGTGGGACTTGGTGTGAGGCTTGGTATG
This sequence comes from Promicromonospora sp. Populi, assembly GCF_041081105.1. Classification (NCBI taxonomy): domain Bacteria; kingdom Bacillati; phylum Actinomycetota; class Actinomycetes; order Micrococcales; family Promicromonosporaceae; genus Promicromonospora; species Promicromonospora sp. Populi. The sequence continues at coordinate 1,143,981 of NZ_CP163528.1, forward strand.
GGACTTGGTGTAGGGCTCGGCATGAATGAACCTGGCATGAACGAGCACTTGAACGAGGTCGGCACGTATGAACTTGGCATGAATGAACTCGGCCGGATATGGCGCCGGCGCCGGCCACGACGTCAGACTTCGCGTGCCCAACCCCGGACACCCAAAACCGCACGCGGCCAAGCACAGCGTGTTCGCCATCCGAACGATTGTGCCCACACAGAACATAGCGATCGAGGACGGGCGCGGTCAACGTCCACCCGGACCCTGTCTACGTATTCGCCCTCATTGCCCGGCGAAAGGTCCGCGAATAGCATCCGCTTGGCCTGTTTTTTCACCCAAACAGCGCCTAGCTCACGATCAGCTCATGCCACATGGCACACCACCACGTGGCACACCACATGAGAGGCCAGCCGTGAACTATCCGACTTCTCCCACGCCCGCGCGGGGCCCAGCGCAGAGCCCCGCACCACAGCACCCCCTAGCGGACCCAACGGAGGGTTCAGCAGAGGGCGCCCGAGCAGAGGACATCTCAGCAGTGGGCATCCCAGCAGAGAACATCCCAGCAGAGGACAGAGCGTACCGAGTCTCGCGCCGCACTCCGGCCCGTCTCGCCGCCGCTCTCGCGGTCGCCGCGGTCGCACTGTTCGCGCCCGCGTCCGTCGCACAGGCCGTCCCACCGCCCAACCTCCCGCAGAACGCCAGCGGGTACGAGCAGACCTTCTCCCCCGCCTACGACTACGACACCGACGGCTGCTACGCGACGCCGGCGATCGGCCCGGACGGCACGCTCGCACCGGGCCTGGCGCTCGGCGGGGCCGTCAACGGGCAGTGCCGCGACCAGTCCGACCTGGACGCCTCCCAGACCTACGCCCGAGAGAGGTGCAACAACGGCTGGTGCGCCATCATGTACGCCAGCTACTTCGAGAAGGACCAGGCGCTGGACGGTGGCCTCGGCGGCCACCGGCACGACTTCGAGCACATCGTCGTCTGGGTCAACCAGTCCAGCAACCAGATCGACTACGTCTCGATCACGGAGCACAGCACCTACGCCACGTACCCGCGGTCGCAGGTCCGGTTCGAGGGCACGCACCCCAAGATCGTCTACCACAAGGACGGCGTCAGCACGCACCTGTTCCGGCTCGCCAACGCCGCCGACGAGCCGCCGGAGAACCACTACCACAACTGGCGCTACCCCCCGATCGTCGGCTGGAACGGCTGGCCCAGCACGTCGCTGCGCGACCGTCTCATGACCGCCGACTTCGGCTCGGCGACCCTCAAGATCGACGACGGCGACTTCACCTACTGGCTGGGCCAGATGAAGCCGGCCGCGATCCCGTTCAACCCGGCGGGATAACCCCGACCCGACAGGACCGCATCGAAACCGGATCCTCGACACCGGATCCCTGACAGCGCTGTCCGACGCCGGCACACGCGACGCCGACGACCTCACGGTCGTCGGCGTCGTTGCGTTGCTGCTGTGAGTGCTGCCGCTGTGAGTGCTGCCGCTGTGACCACCGCCACGTCACGTTTCGCCGCGCTGTGTTGTCGACCTGGTAAGACCACCAGGAGGTTGACATGCAGGAAGTTGTCACGCGGGAAGCCCTCCCGCAGGAAGCTACCGCGAAGCGGATCCTGATCGTCGGCGGCGGCTACGCCGGCTTCTACACGGCGTGGGGCCTGGAGAAGAAGCTCCACCGGGGCGAGGCCGAGGTCACCCTCGTCGACCCGCACGGGTACATGACCTACCAGCCGTTCCTGCCCGAGGTCACGGCCGGTTCGATCGAGGCCCGGCACGTCATGGTGTCGCTGCGCCGGCACCTGCGCCGCACCACGATCATCGCCGGCCAGACGACGTCGATCGACCACGCGCACCGCACCGCGACCGTCCGCACCAACGACGGCGCGCTGCGCGAGATCGGCTACGACACGATCGTCGTCACCGCAGGCGCGGTGACCCGGACGTTCCCGGTCCCGGGTGTGGCGGACGAGGCGATCGGGCTCAAGCACGTCGAGGAGGCCGTCGCGATCCGCGACCGGCTCCTGACCGCGTTCGACCAGGCCGCCCTCCTCCCGCCGGGCGAGGCGCGCCGCCGGCTGCTGACCGTGACCATCGTCGGCGGCGGGTTCACCGGGGTCGAGGCCCTCGGCGAGCTGCTGTCCCTGGCCACGAGCCTCCTGCGCTCCTACCCGGAGCTCACCTTCGGCGACCTGGCCTTCCACCTCGTGGACGCAAGCGAGCGGATCCTGCCCGAGGTCACCGACGAGCCCGGCCGCTGGGTGGTGCGCCACCTGGAACGGCGCGGTGCGCGCATCCACCTCGGCACCCAGGTCGTCTCGGCCGCCGACGGCCGGATCACGCTCTCCACCAGGGAGTCATCCAGCACCGAGTCCTACAACAACGGGCTGCTGATCTGGGCCGCGGGCAACGGCAGCAACCCCGTCGTCGCACGGAACACCGACCTGCCGGTCGACGAGCGCGGTCTGGTCCGCGTCCGGGCCGACCTCCGGGTCGGCAGCGACGAGCACCCGGTACCCGACGCCTGGGCCGCCGGCGACAACGCCGCCGTCCCCGACCTGGCCTCGCCCGTGCCCGGCGCGCGGACCGTGCCCAACGCCCAGCACGCGGTGCGCCAGGGCAAGCTCCTGGCGGCCAACCTGGTCGCGGACCTGCGCGACAAGAAGGTGAAGCCGTACATCCACCACAGCCTCGGCACGGTCGCCACCCTCGGCATCGGGCAGGGCATCTTCCAGTACAAGCGCCTCGTCATCAAGGGGTTCCTGGCCTGGCTCATGCACCGCGGCTACCACGTCCTGGCCGTGCCGACCTGGGAGCGCAAGGTCCGGGTGCTGCTGGTCTGGGTGTCGGCGGTGTTCTTCGGCCGGGACATCGTCCCGCTCGCCACGGTGCAGCGGCCGCGCGCCGCGTTCCTCGCCGGTGGCGACCCGTTCGCGGAGACCGCCGCCCGGCCCGAGCTGAGCGTGGTGCGCGATGCCGGCTGACCCGCGGGATCTCCTCGCGCAGCTGGGCCGGCGACGGGTCCACCTGCGCTGGTCGAACCTGTTCGGCGTCGTCACGTTCGCGTGCCTGCTCGTCCTGGCCGTGACCGGGATACTGCTGTCGCTGACGTACACGCCGTCGAACGACCTGGTGACCTACACCGGGCCGTACGGACCGCTCCAGGGCGCGACCGTGACCGAGGCGTTCGCCTCGACCATGCGCATCTCGTTCGAGCAGACCGGCGGTCTCCTGCTGCGCCAGACGCACCACTGGGCGGCGCTCGTCATGCCCGCCTCGATCATCATGCAGCTGCTCATCACGTTCTTCAGCGGCGGGTTCCGCCGGCCGCGCCGGCTGAGCTGGGTCCTGCTGGTCGGGGCGTTCGTGCTGGTGCTCCTGGCCGGGTGGAGCGGCTACGCCCTGCCCGACGACATGCTCTCGGGCACCGGCCTGCGCATCGTCGAGGGCGTGGTCCTCAGCATCCCGGTGATCGGCACCTGGGTGGCGGGGTGGATGTTCGGGGGGCCGTTCCCCGGCCAGATCATCGAGAACCTCTACCCCGTGCACTCGGTGATCGCTCCGGCGCTGCTCGTCGTGGTCCTCGCGATCCGCGCGGCACTCGCCCTCCGGAACGGCCAGGCACGGCCCGCGCAGCCGGCAGGTTCGGCACAGTCAGCAGGTTCGGCACAGTCAGCAGGTTCGGCACAGTCAGCAGGTTCAGCGCAGTCGGCTCGATCGGCGCAGCCGACGGCCGCGCTCGGACTGCGTCTGTGGCCCGACGCCGCGCTCCGCGCCGCAGGGCTCGTGTGGATCACCGCCTCGGTGCTGGTGCTGCTCGGGGCCACGTCGACAATCAGCCCCGTCTGGTCCTACGGGCCCGCGTCCGCGGGTGAGGTCGGCGCGGGCAGCCAGCCCGACTGGTACATGGGGTTCCTCGACGGCGCGCTGCGCCTGGTCCCGGTGGGCTGGGAGACCGAGTGGATGGGCTGGACCCTGACGTTCGCGACGCTGGTCCCCCTGGTCGTGATCGGTACGTACTTCGTGCTGCTGGTCGCCTACCCGTTCATCGAGGAGTGGGTCAACCAGGACCGCGAGGTGCACAACGTGCTCGACCGGCCCAGGAACGTCCCGGTCCGCACCGGCATCGGCGTCGCCGGTGCGCTCTTCTACGGCATCCTGTGGGGCGCCGCGAGCGCCGACATCGTCTCCACCGAGTTCAGCGTGAGCTTCGAGTCGGTGATCACCGTGCTCCAGGTCGCGCTGATCGTCGGGCCACCGCTGGCGTTCGAGGTCACTCGGCGCATCTGCTTCGGGCTGCAGCGCAAGGACCGGGAGATCGCGCTGCACGGGCACGAGACGGGTCGGATCGTCCGGCTGACCAACGGTGCTTACGTCGAGATCCACCAGCCGGTCGACGACGCGGAGCGGGCCCGGCTTGCGGTGGCTCCCGTGCCGGCCGCGCCGGGGCGCCCGGACGACCGGGGGCGGTTCAGTGGACGCGAGCGCCTGCGCGGCGCGCTCTCCAGGCAGTTCGGTGCCGGGCACACGAACCCGTCGCACACGAACCCGTCGCACACGAACCCGTCGCACGCAGTCGCGTCGGCCGGCCGAGACCGGTCGCCGTCGACCGACAAGGACCTCACCCGGACCTGACTGGTTACCCGCCGAGCGCCGCGAACCCCTCGTACACCATGAATGCCGGCCAGAAGAGTCCCTGGATGATCGCCCAGACGTACTCCCCGATCTCGTTTGCCTGCTGCAGGAAGTAGACCAGCGCCCCGAGGATACCGAGGCCGTAGATCACGCCGCCTGGAGTGCCCACATGCAAATTCCATCTGCTCATGTTGTACCTCCGCGGCCCACGGTACGCCGCTTGACCCCAAAACGGGCCGAAACGGCCAAATCATCCTGCACCAGTTCCTCCAGGTCGCGAACTGCGCCCCGGCTCGGTCTCTTGCGTCAGCGCAGCACCGGCCCAACCCCGCGAGGCCAGCATGAAGGTTCTACCGCGCATGCGGCGCGGGACGATCAGCTCACTGCACGATCAGCTCACTGCACGATCAGCCCACTGCGACTGTGACACCGTTGGAGAAGAACGAGTCGTGCAGCTCGAGTGTGGTGATTTTCGTATCTTTCGGGACGTCGAAGACAACGATGCCATCCGTGGCATTACCGGGGTTGATCTCGTTGATGAACGAGTTCGACTCGTCCAGGTAGAACGCAGCCTCGGTGTCAGCCGAGAACTCACGCCCGTCGGCGTCGAATGCAGTGAGGTTGTCACCAAAGAAGGTCTGTGCCTCGTCCCCGATGTTCTCGACCTTCAAGTGGACGAGCAAGAACTGTCCCTGCGCCTTCTTGCCGAGATACTCGTCACCGATCTGCGCCACATCTGCCTCGATCTTCGTGACCGTGAACTCAAATTTCCCGTCACGCACCGGGTCGCCAAGACCTGCGACCTTTGGTTCTTCCTCCGGGCTCGGTTCGTCGGCTGGCTCGTCGGTGCTCTTTGGACCAGAACCGGGTTCGTCGACCTCGGTCGCGTTCGGTGTCGACCCGACGACAGCAGCTGGTGCAGCATCGCCAGAGCCCAATCCCGACGAAGCGATCGCGGACGTAACAAGGATGCCGATCAAGAGCGCGATCCCGCTCAGGACGGTTGCCCAGACGACCTTGGCCCCCCGGCTGCCAGATACGAGCGCGAGGATCGCGAGCAGTAGTCCGACAGCCGCGAGCACGATGCCGAAGACAGGCACCCAGGCCAGCACGAACGCAGCGATGCCAAGGCCGAGGGCCCAGCCAACGCGCGCGCCCCCACCACGGACCGCCTTCGGTGACGTGCCGCCGGACGAGTAGACCTCTGAGCCGTTGGACGGAGGTGTGCCAGCGGCAGCCGGAGTGTCCGGCCCCCACTGCGATCCATCCCACCAGCGCGTCCGGTTCTGGTCATCGGGATGCGTGTACCAGCCGGGAGGCGGCTGTCCACCTGGAGGCGACTGAGTCACGGTTCTCTCCTGCCTAAACGTCGTACGCGGTAATCGTTCGCGGATCGGCGCTCGGGGCGTCACTGCAATACAACCCGACCATCGACAGTTTAGGAGCCTCGCACCGGGTGATATTCCCTGTAATTGCGGGTGAACTCGACGGTTAGCGAGAATCGGGGCACCCCCGGGGCGTCAGATTCCATTGCTCGACGACTGGCGTAGATGCATTTGCAACCAGTTCCGATTGATCACCCGGGTGATCTTGCGCCCTGTGATTTAGATTCCGGCGCCGGCGCGAGGCACCCCGGCTAGCATCCGAGAACGAGGAGTGACCTGCCATCGAAACCGAGGCCCACACATGGATATCGCAGAACGGATCGCGTCACTGGCGACGAAGATCGAGCAGCAAAAAGCGAACATCGCCACAGAAGAGGCGACCAAGAATGCATTCATCATGCCGTTCATCGCGCACGTTCTTGGCTACGACGTCTTCAATCCGGACGAGGTAGTCCCGGAGTTCACCGCCGACGTCGGCACCAAGAAGGGCGAGAAGATCGACTATGCGATCGTCAAGAACGGCGAGGTCCAGATCCTGATCGAGGCCAAAGCGGTCGGCGCGCCCCTGACGCTGAACCACGCCTCACAGCTCTTCCGCTACTTCGCCGCCGCCAACGCCCGGATCGCCATCCTGACGAACGGCCAGCGGTATCACTTCTTCACGGACCTCGACAGGCCCAACCGCATGGACGAGACACCGTTCCTGCAGCTGGACCTGCTGGAGCTCGACGAATCGCTCATCCCAGAGGTCCAGAAGCTGACCAAGGAGACCTTCGATGTGGACTCCGTGGTCAGCGCCGCCGAGGAGCTCAGGTACATCGGCGCGCTCAAGAGAACTCTCGCGTCTCAGTTTCGCGACGCGGACGACGAGTGGGTCAAGGGCCTGACCAGCCGCGTCTACGAAGGATCGTTCACCCAGAAGGTGCGCGAACAGTTCCGTGGCCTCGTGACGAAGGCGATGCGGCAGTTTCTCGCCGATCAGGTGAACGACCGGATCAAGGCCGCGCTGGGCGGGAAGGTGTACGCCACCGTCGGTTCCACGGACCTCACGGCCGGGGCCTCCGTCGAGGCGAGCCTCGACGAGTCCGGCTCCGGAGAACGAGGGCTCGAGACCACGCTCGAGGAGATCGAGGCCTTCCAGATCGTGCGTGCGATCGCCTGCAGTGAGGTCCCACCCGTTCGGATCGTCCAGCGTGACACCAAGAGCTACATGGGCGTGCTGCTGGACGACAACAACCGCAAGCCGGTCGCGAGGCTCCACTTCAACACGGGGCAGAAGTACCTCGGCCTCTTCGACGAGGAGAAGGTCGAGACCCGGCACGCGATCGAGTCGCTGGACCAGATCTACGATCACGCCGAGCACATCCGAAAGACTGTGCACAACTACGAGTGACACCGTCGAACGCCGCGGGCAGGGCCCGTTGTCCAGCTCGCGGCGTTCCTTAGTGGTCAGTGCTCGTCGTAGTGCTCCCCGTGCACGGCGTGCTTGTGCCCGTCGTGGACGTAGTCGACGTGGTCGCCGTGCTGCACGGTCTCGTGGCCGCAGCTCGCGCCGTGCTGGTGCTCGGTGGTCGTGTGCTCCGCGTGGACGTCGGTGACAGTCATGCTGACTCCTCGTGTTCGGTGCTCTTGTTCGGCCCTCGGGACTTCCACCAGAACACGCCCACGTACACGCCGCACGTCGTCGAGGCTCGCACGCCCGCACCCGGGCGATATATCCCGCCATAGTTCCGTCCGGCTTGACTCTGGCCGTGGCAACGGCCGCGCGGCCCCGCTGATCCGGGCGAGGCGACAGCGCTGACTTCGGTCGGATGCTCGACCGTGACGCTGACTTCGGTCGCACGGGTCGCTGCCATCAGGAGAGCCGTCCGGACAGGGCCGTCAGGGAAGAGCTGCTCGGAGGGTCGCCACCACCGCCGGCCACCGGCCCGCGTTCCGGACCAGCACAACGTCGGCCCGCGCGCCCGGAATCAGCGCCCCGCGGTCGTCCAGGCCGGCGGCCCGCGCCGGGCCGGACGTGACCAGCGCTACCGCCCGGGTCAGGTCCGCCAGCCCCTCGCGCACCAGCACCTCGATGGCGGCGAGCATGGTGGCCGGCACGTAGTCGGAGGCGAGCGCGTCCACGAGCCCCAGCGCCACCAGCTCGCGCGCCGAGACGTTGGCGGTGTGCGAGCCGCCCCGCACGGCGTTCGGGGCGCCGGCCACGACGTGCAGCCCGTGCACGCGGGCGGCCCGGGCGGCGGCGATCGTCGTCGGGAACTCCGCGATGGCGCCGCCCCGGGCCGCGAGCGCCTCGATGTCGCCGGGCGTCTCCGGGTCGTGTCCGGCCAGGCGGATGCGGCCGGCCCGCGCGAGGTCGCCGAGCCGGTCGAGGGTCGCGACGGCGACGTCGGCGCGGTCCTCGCGCTCCCGCCGCCAGCCCTGGACGTGGGCGCGCGCGTCGTCGGGCCTAAATCCTTCGCGGCCGACGAGCAGTCGTTCCATGTCCGCGGGGTCGGCGTACTGCCCGATCCCGGGCGTGTGGTCCTCGTGGGAGACCAGCGGCGGGATGTCGCGGGGCGAGGCGTGGGCGAGCGCGGCCTCCAGCGCGGTGAGCCCGGCTGGGCTGCGGATGTCGAGGCGGTGCAGCACCCTGGCGCCCGACGCACGAGCCTCGGGTGCGTGCAGCGCGGAGAGCAGATCCTCAGGCCCGGGTGATCCAGCGGGCAGGCCGACCGGGGTGTGCGCGCCGAAGGGCACGCCGTGGAACGCGGTGAGCACGCCGGCGGCGGCGAGTCGTCCCGTGGCGGTGCCGACGGCGAGGTCGAGCGGGAGGTCCGCCCCCGGCCGCGGACGGCGCTCGTGGGCCAGGACGTCGGTGTGCACGTCCACCAGCGCGGGCAGGCACAGCGCCCCGCCCCCGTCGAGATCGGCGCGCGCACCGGGCGGGCGCTCCCCCACCTCGACGATGCGGCCGTCGCGTACGACCACCCGGGCGTCGTCGACCACCCGACCGGGAAGGACGGCGCGCACCCCGCCAAGCACCCAGTCCTCGGGCGTCTCCGAGATCGGCCACTGGGGGTGGAGGGCAGAGCTCATCCCGTCATGTTGTCCGGACGACCTGGCTGGACGGTGAACGAGCGTTCATCCCCCGTTCATCAGCGCAGGGGTGGCGGTTCGTCGCGTCCTCACAGACTCGGCAGCATGAAGACCACCAAGACCTTCGCCACAGTGGCACTCGCCGCCGCGACGGCGCTGACGATGTCCGCGTGTGCCGGCGGCTCGCAGGCCGCGGCCGGAGGAACTACGGCCGAGGGCTTTCCGTCGGTCATCCGGCTGGCCGCGATCCCCGCGGAGAACTCGACCGACCTCGCCGCCGGCTACGACCCGATCATCGCGATGCTCGAGGACGAGACGGGCGCGACCGTCGAGGTGAGCCAGGCTTCCGACTACGCGGGCGTCATCGAGGGCCTCATCGCCGAGAATGTCGACCTCGCGTTCCTCGGCTCGTTCGCCTACGTGATCGCCACCCACAACGACGCCGCGATCACCCCGCTCGGTGCCGCGATCGAGGAGAAGGGCGCCGACCCCGGCTACTACTCGCTCGGCATCGTCCCCGGCGACAGCGACATCGACGGCCTCGAAGACTTCGCCGGGCACAGCGTGTGCTTCGTCGACCCCGGTTCGACGTCCGGCTTCCTCTACCCCACGGCTGGCCTCATCGACGCGGGCGTCATCGAGTCGGGCCTGGAGTCCGACGTCGCGGCCGGCGTCGAGCCGATCTACGCCGGCGCCCACGACGCCTCGGCGCTCGCCGTCGCCGCCGGGGACTGCGAGGCGGGTTTTGCCATGCAGTCCATGGTCGAGGAGACCCTGCCCGACGCCGGTGAGCTGGCCGACGGCGACCTGAAGGAGGTCTGGCGCTCGCCGAAGATCTCGGGCTCGCTCTTCGTCGGCAACAACGCGCTCGGCGCGGAGGTCAACACCAAGCTGGCCACGCTGATCACCGAGAAGGCCAACTCCGAGTACCTGCTGTCCCAGGGCTACTGCGACGGCGACTGCCTGCTCACGGACGAGGACGCCTGGGGCTTCGCCCCGGCACAGGACTCGGACTACGACGGCACGCGCGAGGTCTGCACGCTCACCAGGTCCGACAAGTGCGAGGGCTGACCGTGCTGCCCGCAGCGCGGCCCACGGCGGCGCCCGAGTCCGGGCCCGGGTCTGACGTCGCTCCCGCCGTCGTACCGAACAACACGGACACGGCCGAACCGCTGGTCCGGGTCCGGGGCCTGGTCAAGGAGTTCGACGGCACGACGGCGCTGGCCGGCGTCGACCTCGATGTCGCCCGCGGTGAGCTGCTGGTGCTCCTCGGGCTGTCCGGCTCGGGCAAGTCGACGCTGCTGCGCTGCCTCAACGGGCTGCACCGGCCCACCTCCGGCGAGGTCACCGTCGCAGGCACCCGCGTGGACCGCGCCTCGGGACGGGAGCTGCGGCGCCTGCGCACCGAGGTCGGGTTCGTGTTCCAGCAGTTCAACCTGGTGGGCCGGCTCACGTGCCTGGAGAACGTCCTGATCGGCGCCCTCGGCCGGGTGCGCGGCCCCCGGTACGGCGTCACCACGTACCCGCGCCGCATGCGGGAGGAGGCCCTCGCCCACATCGACCGGGTCGGTCTCGCCGACCACGCCTACCAGCGCGCCGACACCCTGTCGGGCGGCCAGCAGCAGCGGGTCGCGATCGCGCGGACCCTCATGCAGCGGCCCCAGCTCGTGCTGGCCGACGAGCCGGTCGCGTCCCTCGACCCGGAGAACTCCGGCGCGGTCATGGACCTCCTGGTGCGCGTGTGTGCCGAGGAGGGGCTGACGGTGGTGTGCACCCTGCACCAGGTCGACCTCGCGCTCGGCTGGGCGCACCGGCTGGTCGGTCTGCGCAACGGCACGAAGGTCCTGGACCGGCCGGCGGCGGGGCTGACGCGCGACGACGCGATGTCGATCTACCGCCGCGTCGAGGCAAGCGCGTGACCGTCCAAGCTCCGGTCACGTCACCAGTGCGTCCGCCAACCACCCTGCGGCAGCGCGCCCTGCGCTGGATCGCAGGCGGATCGGTGCTGCTGGCGCTGGCCGCGTCGTCGTACATCGGCCTCGACCTGCCCGCGCTGGTCGCCGGCGGCGAGAACGTCGCCTCGCTGGTGGGCCGCATGCTCCCGCCGCGCCTAGACGACCCGGCCCGCATCGCCGCCCTGACGCTGGACACCATCCTGATGGCGTTCCTCGGGACGGTGCTCGCGACCTTCCTGTCAGTTCCCCTGGCATTCCTCGCCGCTCGGACGACGACGCCGCACCCCGCCGTCGCCGCCGTCGCACGCGGTGTCATCACTTTCTGCCGCGCCGTGCCCGACCTGGTGTTCGCGGTGCTCTTCGTGCGTGCCCTCGGCCTGGGCGTGCTGCCGGGAGTGCTGGCGCTCGCGCTGCACTCGGTCGGCATGCTCGGCAAGCTCTTCGCCGACGCGATCGAGGACGCCGATCCGGGGCCGCGCGAGGCGGTACGCAGCGTCGGCGTCGGACCCCTGCGGGAGCTGCTCAACGGCGTGGTGCCCCAGGTGGTGCCCGCCTGGATCTCGGCGTTCGTCTACCGCGTCGACATCAACCTGCGCACTTCGGTGGTGCTCGGTTTTGTCGGCGCGGGCGGCATCGGCTTCGCCCTGCAGGACGCACTGCGGGGGCTTGTGTACCCGAAGGCGCTGGGCATCGTGGCGGTCATCCTCGTGGTCGTCGCGGCCATGGAGCTGCTCTCGATGGCGGTGCGCCGCGCGCTCCTGGCGCCCCTGCGCCCGCGCTTCAACCGGGACCGCGTGGTCCGGTTTCTCTCCGGCGGCGCGGCGATCGCCCTGACCGTCTACGCGTTCGTGCGCCTGGGGATCAACCCGGTGTCCCTGGTGACGTCGCTGCCCGACCTGCTCACGATCGCCGGGCGCACCTTCCCGCCGGACCTCACGTCGCTCGGCCCCGTCCTCTGGGAGGCGCTGCTGCAGACGCTCGCCATCGGGCTCGTGGCGACGGGCATCGGCATCTTGCTGTCGCTCCCGCTCGGCCTGCTCGCCGCCCGCAACGTGGCGCCGCACCCCGTCGTGCACGCGACCGCCCGCGCGATAGTCCTCGTCGTCCGCGCGATCCCCGAGCTCATCCTCGCCGTCATCCTGGTCGCCGCCGTCGGGCTGGGGCCGGTCGCGGGCGCGATAGCGCTCGGCATCGGCTCGATCGGGTTCCTCGGCAAGCTCGTCGCCGACGCCGTCGAGGAGATCCCCGCGGGACCTGCCGAGGCGGTGCGGTCGGTCGGCGGCGGCTGGTGGAAGGTGCTCTTCGCCGCCGTCCTGCCGCAGAGCCTGCCGTCCGTCATCGGCTCGGCGCTCTACCTGCTCGACGTCAACGTCCGGACCTCGACGATCCTCGGGATCGTCGGCGCCGGCGGGGTCGGGTTCCTGCTCTTCGAGGCGGTGCGCACCCTCCAGTTCGAGGTGGTGGGCGGCATCGTGCTGCTGGTGTTCGTCGTTGTGTTCCTCATCGAAAGGCTCTCCGGGTGGATCCGCGCACAGCTGACCTGACTGCCCCAGCCCCAGCACCAGCACCAGCACCAGCCCTGACGACCACCGTTGCCCTGTGGGAGGGCGGCGACGCCGTCCGGCTCGTCGAGGTGCCGCTCCCGGCCCTCGGCCCGGGCGAGGTGCTCGTCCGGGTGCGGCTCGCCACGGTGTGCGGCAGCGACCGGCACACGGTCTCCGGACGACGCTCGTCCCCGGTCCCATCGGTCCTCGGGCACGAGGCGGTGGGCGAGCTTGTCGCGATCGGTCCCGGCGGGGCCGTCGTCGTCGAGACGAATGGCGCAGACGCTGACCTTGGCAACCATCCGCTCGCTGTTGGCGACCGGATCGTGTGGGGCGTGACCGTCGGGTGCGGGGCGTGCGACCGGTGCGCCGCCGGGCGTACCGCGAAGTGCCGGTCGGTGCGCAAGGTCGGGCACGAGGCGTTCGCATCCGACTGGCCGCTCAGCGGGACCTACGCGCACCACCTTGTGCTGCCGCGCGGCGCGACGATCGCCCGGGTGCCCGCAGAGCTGCCCGACGAGCTGGCGTCGCCCGCCGGCTGCGCCAGCGCCACCGTGATGGCCACTATCGAGGCGGCGGGACCGCTGACCGGCCGCCGTGTGCTGATCAGCGGCGCGGGGATGCTCGGCATCACCGCCGTCGCTGCGGCACGCGACGCCGGGGCCGCGGAGGTCCTGGTCACCGACCCGGACCGGGACCGGCTGGACCTGGCGCTGCGGTTCGGCGCGACCTCCACGCACGGGGTGGACGAGCCGCTCAGCACCGGCCTTGTCGACGTCGCGATCGAGCTGTCTGGGGCGAGCTCCGCGGTCGCGCGGTGCCTCGACGCGCTCGACATCGGCGGGCGGCTCGTCCTGGCCGGCTCCGTGGCGCCTGCCCCGCCGGTGCCGCTGGACGCCGAGCGCGTGGTGCGCGGCTGGCTCACCGTGACCGGCGTGCACAACTACGAGCCGCGGCACCTGAGCGCCGCGCTGGACCTGCTCGACCGCACCCGCGACACCGCGCCGTGGCACGAGCTGGTCACGCCCGCCGTCGGGCTCGATCAGGTCGGACGGCTGCTCACCGGCCCGCCAGGCGTAGCACCGCGAGCGGCGGTGGTCCCGTGAGCACCCAGCTCGACGATCACCCGGACGGCGTCCGACCGGACCCAGCGCTCGGTGAAGAGCACCGGGCGCCCGTCCGCGCCGTCGCGCGCGAGACTCACGATCAGCCAGGCCGGGTCGCCGGGGCGGCAGCCGAGGCCGGCGCTCGCGTCGTCCGGGGCGGACTCCATGCTGGACCGTGTCCAAGCGCGTTCCGGCCGCACCCGCGCCACGGCGCGCAGGATCGCGTCCAGCGACTCCTCGTGCCGCAGGGCCGTGGGCAGCTCGGGCACGAGCGCCACGGTCAGCCACTCGACGCCCCAGGCGGCGGGCATGTCGTCGATGAACGACCGGCGCACGAGGCGGAAGCCCGGCTCCCCCGGCCCGGTGCCGAGCTCGGCCGCGACACCGGACGGCAGCGGCACCTCGTCGCACGCCAGCACGACCGTGCGCGGTGTCGCTCCTGCCTCGCGGATCGTCCGGCTCCACGACGGCGCCTTGCCTGGCGCGACCAGGTAGTCGACGCGCCGCCGCGTGAACGTGCCGACGCCCTGGATGCGGCTCACCAGCATCCGACGTTCGAGCTCCCCCAGTGCCGCGCGCGCCGCGGCACGCCCGACGCCGAACCGCTGGCCGACGTCGGCCTCCGACGCGACCCGCGTACCCGGCGGGACGCTCTGCAGCTCCTCGGCGAGCACCCGGACGATCTCGGTCGACTTGCTCACGGGCGGACCGTAACCCGGCCGGGTGACTCCCGCATGAACTCCACCCTGCCCCTCGCCACCAAAGGACAAGCATGACCACCCCCGGCCCCCACCCCGCCGCCCCCGTCGAGAACGGGGTTGTGTCTCTACCGGCTGGCACAACAAGCACAACCCCGTTCTCGATCGAGGCGGGGCGCCATGGGGCGGCCGGGCACGTCGTGGTCGTCGGCGCCGGGATCGTCGGGCTCGGCGCGGCCGCCGAGGCGCACCGCCGCGGTTACCGCGTGTCCGTCGTCGAGCAGGCCTCCTCCGTGGTCGGTTCGTCCGTGCAGAACTTCGGGCACCTCTGTGTCACGGCACAGGCCGGCGAGGCGCGCGAGTACGCCCTTGCCGCCCGCGAGCGCTGGCTGTCGCTCGGCTCCGCCGCGGGTTTTGGCGTCGCGCAGGTCGGCGCGCACGTCGTCGCGCGGACGGACGCGGAGCTGCGGCTCCTGGCGGAGCTCGCCGCCGAGCGCGGCGAGAGCGAGGTCCGGCTGCTCGACGCCGCACAGGCCCGTGCGGTGGTCCCGGTCCGGCCCGGGCCCGTCGTGGGTGGCGCGCACCTGCCGCTCGACCTGCAGGTGGATCCTCGCGCCGCGGCCCCCGCCCTCGCTGCCTGGCTGGAGCAGCAGGGCGTGACGTTCCGATGGCGGACGGCGGCCCGCGCCGTCGGTACCGGTCGAGTAGAGACCACGGCGGGGCGGATCGAGGCGGACGCCGTGATCGTCGCAACGCACCACGACCTCGACCGGCTGCTGCCCGACCTCGCCGCCCAGGTCGGCCTGCGCCGCTGTCGCCTGCACATGCTGCGCGTGCGGCCGGGCGCGCCGTCCGACCCTCGGTTCCCTGGGCCTCTGCTGACCGGCTGGTCCATGGTCCGGTACGCGGCCTTCGCCGCCTGCCCGTCCGCGGCCGACGTCGCCGGTGAGCTCGCGGACGCCGAGCCCGACGGCGCCGCCTGGGACGTCAACCTGATGCTGACCCCGCAGGAGGACGGCACCCTGATCATCGGCGACACGCACGTGCGCGCCGTTGACGCGCCGGTGTTCCAGGACGAGGCGGGCTACACCGTGCTGCTGCGGCTCATGACGGACCTGCTCGGCCGCGACCTCGACGTCGTCGAACGCTGGCAGGGCACCTACGCGACCGCGCCCGGCCGGGAGTTCCTGGTCGCCGAGCCGGAGCCGGGGGTGCACGTCGCAACGGTCACCACCGGCATCGGTATGACGACGGGCCTGGGGCTCGCCGCGCACGTCCTCGACCGCGCCGGCCTCGACCACGCCCCGCTCGGGGCCTGACCGCTCTCCCGGCCCGCGGCCGCGCGGCCTCCACCGGTGCTGCCGCCGCGGCGCCGTCCAACACAGCTCCCGCACGACCCCTCTGGAAGGAACCACCCATGATCGCTCTCGCTGCCCTGGACATCGCAGGCACCACCGTCGAGGAGGGGGGCGCCGTCTATCGCGCTCTCCACGATGCCGTCCGCCGGCACGGCAGCCGGGCCGACGTCGCTGACGTCGCGCACTGGATGGGCGCGGACAAGCGCACGGCCATCCGCGCCCTGCTGGCGATCGGCGGCGGCCAGGCCGACGTCGTCGGCGGCCAGGCCGACGTCGTCGGCGTCGGCCGGGAGACCAACGTCGCCGTCAAGACCGCCATCCACGAGGACACCGTCGACGAGACCTTCCTCGACTTCGAGCGGCTGCTGCGCGAGGCGTACGACAAGACGCCGCCCATCGCGATGCCGGGTGTGCTCGACGCCTTCGCCGCGCTGCGCGCGCACGGCGCCAAGATCGCGCTGACCACTGGGTTCTCGGTGGACGTCACCGACCTGCTGCTCGACCGGCTCGGCTGGCGCGACGGCGTCGTCGACACCGTGATCTGCACCGACGACGTGCCCGCGGGCCGCCCCGCGCCGTACATGGTGCACCGGGCGATGGAGCGCACCGCGGTGTGGCGTGCGGCCGCGGTGCTCACCGTGGGCGACACCGTCCTGGACCTGGAGGCGGGCACCAACGCCGGGGCGGGCGTGGTGGTCGGCGTGCTCAGCGGCGGCGTGCCGCGGGAAACGCTGGCGGCCGCCCCGCACACCCACCTGCTCCCCTCTGTCGCAGCCCTCCCGGACCTGCTCCCCCGCCTGCCGTAGTCCACGACCGGCTGACTCTGGTTCAACAGGCTCTGAGGTACCGGAACCGGCATCAAAACGGCCCCAGCGCCTGTTGAACCCGCGTCGACAGCGGCTCAGCGGCTCAGCGGCTCAGCGGCTCAGCTCGATCAGGGCCAGCAGCGCACGGCCGTAGGCCTCCGCGGGCTCCGGGTCGGTGAATACGCGCAGCTCGCCGAGCAGCGAAACCTCCACCTCGTAGGTGTCGTCACTACGCCGCAGCGTCTGGAAGCTCGACCGCAGGAGCGTGCGCAGCTGGTCCTCGCGCGGCAGCCAGAGGGCGTCCTCGATGGCGATCGAGTCGAGTGCCCACTCGGTGGTGCCGTTGAAGCCGAGGATGGTGCCCGTCGGGTACTCGTGCGCCTCGATGGTCATGGTGCTCACGGTGAAGACGTCGCTCGCGAGCCCGGGCGCCCGGACCCGGAACTGGTCGCCGTCGACCGGCGTCCAGACCAGCCCGGCGTCGCGCAGCGTCGCGGCGAGCTCGGTGGAGATCATCGAACCATTGTCGGGCACAAGCGAGAACCCTGACCACAGTGCCATCAGCCCACCACGACGCGCAGCACGAATGGGCACCCGGCCCTGCGTGACGATAGTGTCCGGCAGTGCCGTTCACCCTCTCGCACCCCGCCGCGGTGCTGCCGCTGCTGCGGCACCCGTTCAGCGCCGCCGCGCTCGTGGCCGGGGCCGTCGCGCCGGACCTGCCGTACTTCGCCCGCTCGACGCCGATCCCCGTGAGCGCCCAGTCCTGGTACGAGCCGTTCATGAACGCCACGACCTCGCACGGGCTGGTCGGCGCGGTCACCGTCAGCCTGCCGTACGCGGTGGCGCTGTGGGTGCTGTACCTGATCGCCCGCCCGCCGGTCGTGGCGCTGCTGCCCGACGTCGTCGGCCCCCCGGTGCCGGCAACGACGTCGGGCAGCGTGCTCCTGCGGCGCGGCGGCTGGGTGCTGCTGTCCCTGGTCATCGGCATCGCCACCCACCTGGTCTGGGACTCCTTCACGCACAGCGACGGCTGGGTGGTCCTTAACGTCCCCGGGCTCAGCACCCCGCTGGTCGGTGACCTGACGTGGGCGCGGGCGCTGCAGCACGCCAGCACCGTCGTCGGGCTGGTGCTCATCGCCTGGTACCTGTGGCGACGCCGCTCCCGCCTCCTGCCCGACGACGCCGGGCGTCGCCCGGCCGCCCGGCACCAGCTGCTGCGGCTGCTCTGGATAGTCGTCGGCGTGGCCGTCGTCGGCGCGGTGGCCAGCACCCTGCCCTCCTGGCCCGACGCCGAGCTGCCGGCCAGGCAGGTGATCGAGAGCGTGCTCTCCACCAGCGCGACCGGCGCGGGGGCCGCCCTGATCGCCGCGCTGCTGCTGTACGTCGCGACGTGGTGGGTGGCCCGCGGCGTCCAGGCGTCCCGTCAGTCGCGGTAGCCCGTCAGTCGCGGTAGCGGCGCCACGCACCCCAGAGCCGGGCGTAGGAGCCGTCGGCCGCGAGGAGCTCCTCGTGCGTGCCCTCCTCGTCGATCCGCCCGCGGTCCATCACGACCACCCGGTCGGCCGCTGCCGCCTGGCTCAGCCGGTGCGCGACGACGAGCGCCGTCCGCCCGTCGAGCACCGCCTGGGCCGCGCGTTCGAGCCGGTCGGCGTCGCTGGACCCGGCCTCGGCCGTGGCCTCGTCGAGCACCACGACGCCGGGGTCGGTGAGCAGCACGCGGGCGAGCGCGAGCTGCTGCGCCTCGGCGGGAGTGAGCGACGACGCGTCGAGGTGGGTGTCGAGCCCGTCCGGGAGCCGGTCGAGGAGCGGTTCGGCGCCGACGTCGGCCAGCGCCCGGCGCAGGTCGGCGTCGTCGGCGTCGGGCCGCGCGAGGGTGAGGTTGGCGCGCAGCGTCGTGTCGAACACATGCACCTCCTGGGTCACGAGCACCACACCGCCCGGGGTCTCGACGACGCCCGCCGTCGGGTCGTACACACCCGCGACGATGGCGGCGAGCGTGCTCTTGCCCGCGCCCGTCGCGCCGACGACGGCGACAGTCTCGCCCGCCGCTACACCCAGGTCGACGTCGGTGAGCACCGGGTGGCCTGAGGTGTACGAGTGGCCGACGCCGGTCAGGCGCAGCCCCGCCCCGGCAGCCGCCGCACCCGCGCCGGGACGACCGTCGGACCCGGCAGCACCGTCCACGGCAGCCCCGCTCCCGGCCGGTGCCCCCGCGACCCCGGCGATACGCGCGAGCGACGCGAGGGCCGACTGCATGTCGTCGAACACGAACAGCAGCTGGTTGATGGGGTTGAACAGGCGCAGGAACAGCAGCATCGCCGCCGTCGTGCCGCCGATGGTGCCCCCGGCGTCCCGCACCAGGAAGAACCCGACCACGAGAAGCGCCGTCATGCCGGCGAGCTCCGCCGCGTTGAGCCGCCCGGCGAACGCGTTCTGGACGACACGTGCGCGCATGGTCCACCGCACGACCGCCCACGACGACGCACCGATCCGCGCGAGGTGCTGCCGCGACAGGTCGAAGGCGCGCACGGTCTCGATGCCGCGCAGCGAGTCGAGCAGGTGCTGCGCGCGGCGCGCCATGGCCGCCCGCTCGGCGGCGTACAGCTCGGGGGCGGTGCGCAGATACCTGCGGACCGCCAGGACGTGGAAGGGCACGATGACCAGCAGCGCCAGCGCGTAGCGCGGGTCGATCACGGCCATTCCCGCGAAGGTCACCAAGATGGTGAAAAGCGATCCAGTGATCGCCGGGACCACGGCTGGGATGGCCTCGGCCACCTCGGCGACGTCGTCCCCCGCGCGGGAGATCAGGTCGCCCGTGCCGGCACGCTCGACCTGCGACTGGGGTAGCCGCAGCGCCGCCGAGACCATGTTCTCGCGCATCGTGGCGAGCATCGCCTCCAGCAGCCGCCCAGCCCCGATCGCGCCGACCGCGGCGAGCACCGCACCCACGACCACGGAGCCCACCATCGCGGCACCCGCGAGCCATACGGTGCGGGTGTCCCCGCCGGCAGTGAGGGTGCTGGCAGTGTGGGTGCTGGCAGTGACGGTGTCGACGATGCGCCCGATCGCGAGGGACGGCACGACGCCGGCCGCCGCCGTGGCGACGAACACGATCACGAGGCCCGCCAGGCGCCAGCCGCGACGTCCCATGGCGCGCCACATCTCGCGCAGCACGGTGCGGCCGTCGGCGATCGGCAGGCCGGAGTCGGTGGTCATGCGCTCTCCCCCGTGTTCGTGTTCTCGCCTGAGTCGTCGCCCAAGTCCTCGCCCAAGTCCTCGCCCGTGATGGTGACGACGCGGTCGGCGGCCTGCAGCAGGGCGGGCGAACGCGTGACGACGACGGTGCGCCGGCCCGCGCGCAAACTACGCAGCCGGTCGGCGATCGCCGCCTCGGTGACGGCGTCGACGGCGGTCGTCGGGTCGTGCAGCACAAGCAGCGGCGCGTCTTGGGCGAGCGCGCGGGCGAGCGCGACCCGCTGCCGCTGACCGCCGGAGAGGGCCGCGCCGCCCTCGCCCACCGGGGTCGCCCACCCCTGGGGCAGGATCTCGGCGAGCTCGTCGCAGCCGGCCGCCGCGAGCGCCGCGTCCACCCGGTCGTCCGGGACGCCGGACAGCGCGACGTTCTCGCGTACCGAGCCGGCGAACAGGTGCGCCTCGTGCGGTACAACGAGGGCGTCGGGGTGCCCGGCGCGGATCAGGTCGAGCACCGTGCGGGCGGCGCGGGCCTCGGCGGCGATCGCGACAAGCTCCCCGTCGCGCACCTCCCCGGCGAGCGGGACGACGACGGCGCCCGGGCGCCCGCCGTCGTCCGACCCCTGAACCGCCGCCGACGACGCGGCGTCGTCGCTCTCGCGCAGCAGGTCCAGCAGGCGCGCGGCCGAGGCGTTGGCCGACGCCCACAGCGTGCCGGCGTTGCGCGCGAGCCCCTGCAGCGGTTCGAGCAGGAACTGGGTCAGCCCGACGATCGTGACGAGCTCGACGATCCCGAAGGCGCCCCGCAGGGCGAGGATCCCGGCGGCCACCGTGATCGCGGTGACGAACAGCCCGGTGGCCAGGTCCATCGTGCCGACGAACAGGCCCGCCGCGCGCCGCGCCCGCAGCGTGCTGGCGAGCGCGCTGCGGCTGGCGCTCCGGTAGCGGCGCGCCGCCTCGTCCTCCGCGTGGAAACCCTTGAGCACCCGGTAGCCGGACATGAGGTCGGCGGCCTCGCCGGCGGCGGTGGCGGCGGCGCCCTGCTCGTCGCCGCTGCGGCGGCGCAGCGAGCCGCCCGTGCGGTCGGTGAGCCACAGGACGACCGGCGCGCCGAGGAGCACGGCGAGACCGAGCGGCCACGAGATGACGAGCAGCACAGTCCCGCCGAACACGACCGCGGCGAGCTGCCCGACCGGGTACACGCCGATGATGACGGCGGACGCCAGGCGGTTCACGTCCGAGGTGGCCAGGGAGAGCGCGACGCCGGGCGCGGCCGACACACCGCGAGCGCCCTGGCGGGTCAGCAGGTGGGTGCTCACCATCGAGCGCAGCTCGTGCTGCACGGCGAGCGCCCCGAGCGTCCCGAGCCGGGAGCCGAACCGCCAGGAGAACGAGAGCATCGCGAAGTCCGCCGCGAGGAGCCCCACCCACAGCAGCAGCTGCGCGACGTCACCGGTGCTGACGGCGCGTTCGATGGCGATGCCCATGAGCACCGGCACGAGCGCCTCGCCGAGCTGGTGCGTGATGCTCAGCAGGGCGCTGGGCGCGGTGTACCGGAGCGCGCCGGCCATGACCCGCAGGGTGAACCGCACGGGCGTGGTGCGCTCGTCGAACCGGATCTTGCGGGTGCGGACGGGCTCGGCCGGTGCCTGGAGCCAGACGGGGAGGCTGCGTCGGCTCACCGGGCGGGGCTGCTCTGCTGGCCGTCCTGCGGGTGCGCCGGGCGCGGACCGCGTTCCCGCGCCCGGCCGATGGGCGTGATCGACGGCGTGCCGGTGACCGGGTCGGGCACCACCACGCACGGCAGCTCGAACACCTCCTCGACAAGCTCGGCAGTGACGATCTCGGCGGGCGCGCCCTGGGCGACCACCGCGCCGTCGCGCATGGCGATCAGGTGCGTGCCGTAGCGGGCCGCCTGGTTGAGGTCGTGCAGCACGGCCACCAGGGTGCGCCCCTGCTCGTTGAGGTCGGCCAGCAGCTCCATGAGCTCGATCTGGTGGGCGATGTCGAGGAACGTGGTGGGCTCGTCGAGCAGCAGCAGCGGCGTCTCCTGCGCGAGCGCCATCGCCACCCACGCCCGTTGACGCTGCCCGCCGGAGAGCTCGTCGACCAGGCGGTCCGACAGGTCGGAGACGCCGGTGGCGGCCATCGCGTCCTGGACCGCCGCCTCGTCGGCGGGTGACCACTGCCGGAACAGGCTCTGGTGCGGGTGCCTGCCGCGGGCAACCAGGTCGGATACGGTGATGCCGTCGGGCGCGATCGACGACTGCGGGAGCAGCCCGAGCACCCGGGCGACCTCCTTGGCCCGGTAGTCGGAGATGACCCGTCCGTCGAGCACCACCTGGCCGGCCTTGGGTGCCAGCAGGCGCGACAGGGCCCGCAGGAGCGTCGACTTTCCGCAGGCGTTGGGGCCGACGATCATCGTGAACGACCCGTCGGGGATCTCGACGGACAGGTCGCGCGAGATCACCCGCTTTTCGTACCCGACGGTGATCGCGTCGGCGTGCAGGCGCGGGGCGGCGGCGTCAATACTGAGGTTCATGTGCACTTTCGGGACCGGGACGACTGATCGGGCTAGGTCAGATTAGCCTTACCTAACCCAAGGCACCAGGACGCCCAGTGGACCCGATCACACTACGGTGACCTGCGGCTCGGTCGACTCAGGCGGCGAAGAGCAGGAACAGCCCCGCCCAGGTGTAGCCCACCATCAGCAGCACGCCGGGCAGCTCGTCGGCGATGACCAGGGTGTGCTGCCGACCCGGGGCAGCGCGCAGCGCGCGGTCGTGCGCGGCGAGCACCCCCACCAGGTGCCCGGCGATGATGCACACGACCTGGACGACGGCGACGGTGGTTGGGTCGGGCACGAAGCTCACCTCGGCCGACCCGGCCGCGCCTCCTGGTTGGCTCCACTGCTGCACGAGCAGCAGCAGCCCGCGCTGGCCCTCCACGACCAGCAGCGACGCGTAGTGCGCCAGCGTGTAGCCCGCCGCGATCGGGACGAGCGGGAGCGCGATGTCCGCCCGGCGCGTGGTCCACCTCAGGCTGGCCGCCACCAGCACGCACACGCCGACCAGCCCCGCCGTCGAGACCAGCAAGGGGGCGCCGGTCGACTGCACAAAGCCCGCCCAGAGCGGCGAGCCGGACGCGCTGTCGAAGATCGTCGAGCCCCACCACACCGCGACGAACGCCGTGGTGCCCCGCGGGTGAGCCACGGTGGTCAGGCCGGCCAGCGGCGAGCGCAGGACGTACCGCCCGTCGTCGTCCGTCCCCAAGACGCTGAGGCGTCCGGCGAGCTCGGAGTACATCTCGAACCCGTCGCCGCGTGCGAACCACCGCTCGCCCCGCACCAGGCCGAGGCCGAGCTGGACGACGGCGTATCCGGTCAGCCAGACGCCGAGCAGCCGCGGGTCGGTGCGGTCAGGTGCGACCAGCTCCAGCCACACAAACGCGAGAAGCGCGACGGCGGCGGGCCAGTGTCCGGTCCGCCCGGCGCCGTCGTCGAGGCCCGACCGACGGCCGGACTGGCGGCCCGGCTGGCCGCCGGGCTGGCTGCCGGACCGGCTGCCGGGCCGGCCTGCGGGCCGCCGCAGACCCGTGACCGGCACCCGCAGGATCCGGCACAGGGCGGCGTGGATTGTGCGCAGCGGGTTGAGCCCGCGCCAGACGGGGCCAAACAGGATGCTCACCGGCACCAGGCCTACCCACAGCCAGACGAAGAGCAGGTGCGCCGCGGGGTTGGTCGCGTCGTCGGGCCCGAACAGGGCGTTGCCGACGACGTACACCGCCAGCGCGAGCACGAGCAGCCGGAGCGGAAGCCGCCACCATCGCGAGCGCAGGGCGGCGTCGAGCCCGGCGGGGAGGCGCCAGGTGACCCCCGCGCGCGGGGTCCGCCACAGGACCGTGACCGCGAGGAAGGACAGGACCACCGTCACCGCGCCCGCCTGGAGGACGAGGTCGAACGGCAGCGGGAGGTCCTGCGAGCTACCGACGCCGTGGGCCGCCAGCGGCGCGAACTGGGGCGCGAACTGGGGCGCGCAGTGTGGCGCGAAGTGTGGCGCGAAGTGGAGTGTCACCGGACCGCGAGCTGGAGCAGCAGCGTCTCGGGGTGCGCCTCGACGTCGTAGACCCCGGGGGTATCAGCCAGGACCTCCAGGCAGGCAGGCTCCCCGGGCGCGGCCTCCCCCGCCACGTCGTAGCCGTGAACGTGGATCTCGGCCGGGGCGTCCGCCTCGGCCCGGAGCACCACGGTGGTGCCCAGCGGGACCTCGACCCGGTCCGGAGCCGGCTCGACCTGGCCGTCGACCAGCCGCACGTCGATCTCGACGGGTGGGATGTCGGTGGTGAGGTCGCCGCTGCAACCGGCGACCGCTGGCGCGTCTTCCGAGGATGCCGACTCGGAAGTGGCGTCGGCGGCGGTGGCGCCGTCCGAAGCGGCACCATCCGAAGCGGCACCGTCTGAAGCGGCGCCGCCCGAGGTCGCAGCACCTTCCTCCGCGGACCGGGTGGCGGACGGCGGAGCCGATCCCGCCGGGGAGCCGTCCGCGGCGCAGCCCGCGAGCGCGGCCGCGACCACCGCACCGGTGACCATACCGGTGACAAGGCGGCGGGAGCGGGCAATCTTTCGAGTCATGAGTTCTCGCTCTCGGATTGTGCGAAGCCGGTGTCTTGTACCGGCTTGCTGACTCGCCGTGCCACATCCGGCGAGTCAGTGGACTGGTCGGACCGCGACCCTGACTCGGTGTCCCTGGTACGGCGAGTCAGTGGCGTGGTTCCTTGCACCGGGGCGTGCTCCATCGGCTGGGTGGCGTCCGGCTCGGTGCGGGGCGCTAGGGCGCGCAGGGCTCCCGCGCCGGCTACCGCGGCCGCGACACCCGCGCCTAGCACCAGGGCGACGAGGAATCGTTCGAGCGTGGCCGGGCCGGCGACGGGCAGGACGGCGAAGTGGAAGACGGTGAGGTCGGGCAGGACGAAGACCACGCTCAGGCCAGCACCCGCGCAGACGCCGAGCACTCCCGCGGCGCTGCCACGCAAGGCGGCAATTGCGGCGACCACGACCAGGGGCCAGACGAGCAGCCCGATCCCGGTCGCGTCGAGGAAGGTGCCCCACAGCGGCGCCGACTCCACCGCGAGGGTCGCGCCGATCACGTGCACGAGCGACACCGCGACGGTGACAAGACCGGACACCGCGAGCAGCACGTTCGGCCGCCGTGACCGCCTGGCCAGGACGATCAGCGCCGCCGCGATCCCGGCCGCGAGCGCCCACCAGCCCAGGGCGTTCGGCGGCGGCTCGGCGACGAACTCGCCGTCGACCGTCACGGGCACCGTGCCCACCGTCATGGGCACCGACCACGTGCCCGTCGTCGCCTCCCCGAGGTCCCGCTCCAGGGTCGTGGCGCGGCCGTCGATCCAGGTGACGGACTCGCCGTCCGGCACGGACAGCGGACGGTCCTGCCCGCCGCCGGCCGGGATCTCGACGGTTGATCCGGTGTTGTTGCGCACCAGCAGGCGCGCGCCGTCCTCGATCGCACTGACGGTCAGCCCGGGAACCTGCGGCGTCACTGCGACGACGGCGCCGCGCACCTCCGTCGGGCTCAGACCCCCGGCGTGCGCCGACGCCGGGGCAGCCGCGGGCAGCGTCGTGACCACGGTAAGCACCAGAGCCAGGACGACGGCGCGCACCCCCCGGCGCACAACGCTCACTGCCACACCGCTCACTGCGCTGCCGGTGCCTGCGCGGCCGCCGGAACGGACCCGACCTGGAGCCGGCGCACGACGTACGCGGTGCCGGCGCCGGTGAGGCCTACGAGCGACACGAGCCCGCTGATCATGTGCAGGTTCCAGTAGGTTCCGCCTTCTGTGACCGTGCTGACGCCGAGCACCGCGCTCCACACCACGATCGGGGCGACAAAGCCGAGCACTACCCAGCGGGCGTCAGGGGCGAGACGCCGGAAACCGGGCGTCAGGATCCGCGCCGCCAGCTCGACGACGGCGGTCACCACGGTGACGGTGACCGGCAGCCAGGCGTCGGCGGGGTCACCGAGGACCAGGCACATGACAAAAGCGGGGGCCGCCACCAGCGCCGTCGGCGCCCCGAGCGGCAGGTCCCAGCGCCGGGAGAGGATCAAGATGGGGACCAGCAGCAGCACGGTGCTGCCGACGTAGGCGTGGAACATCAGGGCATCCTCGGAGATCGGCCACCACGGTCCGGGACCGGTGCCGAGCATCGGCTCCGCCAGCGCGGACGCGTGCAGTGTGTAGATCTGCACGGGGATCACTGCCAGCACCGCCGAGGCGACCACCGCCACCGCGTCGGCGCCGCGCAGGTGCCGCACGGAGGGGGCCGACGACGCCGAGAGCATCAGCGCCGGCCCGGAGGCCACCAGGACCATGCCCGCGATGATGAAGTAGTGGCTGGGGCTGAAGAAGATCTCCAGGCCCCTCTCGATGCCGAACAGGTTGTGCCAGAGCGTGTCGATGCCGCCGCCGACCAGCAGCAGACCCATCCCGATACCCGGCAGCCGCAAGGCGCTGGGGGTCTCGCGCAGGAGGCTGCGGTAGGTCACGACCTGCGGCAGCCGGGAGCGCAGCAGCCAGAGCAGGGTGAGACCACAGGCCGCGATGCCGGAGTACATCACCGCGTGCCACGGCGTCCAGAACGTCTCCAGGTCGGGAATCGTGGAGTGGGCGAAGGCGTCGAGCTGCAGCCCGGCCACCAGCCACAGGCTTGCCCCGAGGAGGGTCCAGCGCTCGCGCGCGGTGAACTGTGCCGGAGCAGCGGCCGCGGTGCTTGCCGGGATGTTGGCCGGGGTGTTGGCCGGATCAGGGTCGGTGCCGGGCGGCGTGTCGGCGTTCCGGGCGGTCGGCCGGGAAGTGGACCGGGGTGTGGACATCGAGGTGGCTCCCTCTCAGGTTGTCCTGGTGGTCGGTAGGTGGTCACCAGAAACGTATGAAGGGAAGCCCTGCACCCGCGTCCCTCGGAAGAGCCATCCACCCCCTACCCGAGGACCATCTTTCACCCGGTGCGCGGCACTCGAGAGGCGCGTCTGAGAACCGCTCCTGAAATCCAGTGGAGCCGCGTCGCAGCACGCGGCTACCGTGCTGCCGAGCCAAGTCGTCGAACCTGTCGCCGAGCCAAGGACGTGCCGTTGTACACCCTGTGAGACCTCCCGAGCGCTGATCTGTCGCGCGTCGCACCCGTGCGCCGCGCTCCTTCTTGCTGCGGACTTCTCACCGAAACAGGTGTACTCCTGTGCTCAAAAATTGGATGGTCGTACCCACTCGCCTGCCGCTCATCTGCCGCCGTTGCCACGTCTGCGCCTCCGAGCGCTTCCGGGCAAGCGGCAAGTTTCGCGTCAACGCGAACCACAAGCTCATCGACGCCTGGCTCCTCGCGCACTGTGCAGTTTGCGAGGAGACAGCAAAGCTCACGGTCCTGGAACGCGTAGGCGTGCGCTCCATCAGGCCGGAGCTGCTGGACCAGCTGCACAACAACGATCCCGGCCTGATAGTTCAGGTGCTCCAGGATCCGGCTGTGCAGCACCGCAACCGCATCACCCTCGACTGGGACGACGCCTGGCACCTCGACACGGGCGCAGACAACAGCCGAGGAACCAACCGAGATACCGACGGACCGGACCGCCCCGACCACGAGGTCATCGACGTCTCGGTCCGGTTCGGGGCGCGAATCCCCGTCCGGCCGGTGCGACTGATCGCTGAAGGGTGCGGTCTTTCGCGGGGCGAGGTCGAGCGGCTGCTCACTCAGGGCAAACTCATCTCGGTGGACCGGCTGAGCGGCAGACGCTCCAGCGACTTCAGCTTCACGCTCAAGCGCTGAGCACTCCCTCAGGACCACGGGCCTGTCCGGCGCAACACGCCGGGCAGGCCCGTGGGCCGCCCTGGGCCGTCAGCACCCGGTGCGGCTAGCACCCGGTGCAGCTAGCACCCCGTGTCGCAACCGCCCGGAGCCGCTACCGCCCTGGAACCACGAGGCCGTTCTCGTACCCGAACACGACCGCCTGCACCCGGTCGCGCAGGCTGAGCTTCTGCAGCACGCGGCTGACGTGCGACTTGACGGTCTGCTCACTGATCACGAGCGAATCGGCGATCTCGCGGTTGGACAGCCCGCGACTGATCAGCGCGAGCACCTCCCGCTCACGCTCGGTGAGCTTCCGCAGCAGAGGGTGCGTCGCCGGATCGCGTGGCGCGGCCTCGACGAACCGTTCGATCAGGCGCTGGGTGATGCCCGGGGCGAGCAACGCGTCGCCGGCCGCGACGGTCCGGACCGCCGCCGCGAGCTCGTCGGGGCCGGAGTCCTTGAGCAGGAACCCGCTGGCGCCAGCTCGCAGCGCCGCGTACACGTAGTGGTCGGCGTCGAAGGTGGTCAGCATCATCACCCGCGGGCGGACCGGCAGGCCCTTGGCCGGGTCAAGCATCTCGCGGGTGGCGGCGAGGCCGTCGAGCACGGGCATCCGCACGTCCATCAGGACAACGTCGGGCCGCAGCTCGCGCGCCTGCTGCAGCGCGGCGCGGCCGTCGGCGGCGTCACCGGCGACGGTGATGTCGTCATGCGAGTCGAGGATGGCCCGGATGCCCATCCGGATCATCGGCTGGTCGTCGACCACCAGAACCTTGATCGCCCCGTCGGTCATCGGATGCAGCCCCCGCCCGCGGCATCGCGCCCGCCGTCGTCCCCGTCGCCCCCGCCGTCGCGCCCGCCGTCGTCCGGGACAAGTAGCGGGAGCCGCGCCGTGACCCGGAACCCGCCCCCGTCCTGCGGCCCGTGGGAGAAGGCACCGCCGAGGCGGGCCACGCGTTCCCGCATCCCGGTCACGCCGAGCTGGGGGCGCCCCGGGTCGTCGAGCGCCTCGACGCTCCCGGGGATGCCCGCGGTGTTGGTGACGGTGACGGCCAGCCCGGCTCCTTCCGACCCCGCTCCCACCATGGCCACCCGCACCGTGGCGGACGCGCCACGGGCATGCCGGACGACGTTGCTGAGCGCCTCCTGCACGATCCGGTACACGGTGGTGCCCACGGTGTCGGGCACCTGCCGCACCTCCGGCTCGACGACCAGGGTGACAGGTCCGCCGTACCGGCTGGTGGCCTCGACGAGCTCCGGGAGCCGGGCCAGACCGGGCGCCGGGTCGGTCTCCGGCTCGGCGTCGTTCGCGCGCAGCACACCCAGGAGCTGGCGCATCTCACCGAGCGCGCCGCGCGCCGCCGCCGCGATGGCCGTGAACTCCTCGCGCGTCTCCGGGTCGACGTCCGCGAGGCGGTAGGGCGCCGACGTCGCCTGCATGTGGATCACGGACATGCTGTGCGCCACCACGTCGTGCAGCTCCCGCGCGATGCGCGTGCGCTCCTCGACCAGAGTCCGCCGCTCCTGCTCGATCTCGACGTCGCGGTGGGCCGCCGCCAGCTCACCGCGGATCTTCAGCCGGTACCGGTACGCGACCCCGCCGATCAGCGCGATCAGCGAGCACGACCCGAGGACGACCAGGGCCAGCGTGCGGTCCACGCCCTCCTGCTTGTCGCTCTCCACGGAGAGGGCGGCCATCAGGACCGAGACCCCGGCGAGCGTCCACCACGCCCCGACGGCGATCTTCCAGTCGTGGCGCACGGCGATCAGGGCGATATGGGCCACGAGCACGCAGATCGTCATGACCGGGAACTGCACCACTCCGGGCGCGACCAGGTCGATCGTCACGGTCGCGGCGCCCTGCGCCACGGTCGCGACGATCGGATACCTCAGGGCCAGGGGAAGCGCGGCGCAGGACACCGAGCTCGCCACGTAGGCGACGAACGGATCAGCTCCCGCGTGCACGGCCTCCAGCGCCAGGGCGATCATCCCGAAGGCGGCGAGCACCGAGACGCCGGCGGTCCACAGGAAGTCCGACCTGTCGGCAGCGGCGGATCGTCGCGCGCCGATCGTCGGCGCACCGATCGTCACCATGCTGTTCGTCACCACACCGTTCGTCACCACTCGGCTGGTCGTCACCCGCCAATCCTAGGCTCGCTCATCCCGGCCCCTCGTTCCCTCGTGATACGGCGACCCCAGCGCCCGCAACGCTCCGAGGCAATGCACCGACGTCGGCAGCAACATACGGAGGCGCGATCTCCGTTTCTACGCTACCATCAAACGGAGACGACACCTCCGTATCGTCGCAAGCCTCGGAAGCAAGACTCGGAAAGGTAGAAAAATGAGCGAGACAGTCCTCGTCACAGGCGGTACCGGCTACGTGGCCGGCTGGTGCATAGTGGCGCTGCTGGAGCAGGGCTATACGGTGCGCACCACGGTGCGGTCGGTAGCCAAGGAAGAGCAGGTGCGCAAGGCGGTGTCCACGGTGGTCGACCCGGGCGACCGGCTCACCTTCGCCACGGCGGACCTCATGTCGGACGACGGGTGGGACGCCGCCATGGCCGGCGTCTCCTACGTGCTGCACGTGGCGTCCCCGCTGGGACAGGGCGACACGAAGAACCCCGACGAGCTGATCACCCCGGCCCGCGAGGGTGCCCTGCGGGTGCTGCGGGCGGCTACCCAGGCCGGGGTGCGCCGCGTGGTCATGACGTCGGCGGCCAACGCGGCCAGCCCGTCGTCGTACACCACCGACGGGATCACGGACGAGAATCTCTGGACCGTTGACGACCCGTCGCTGCCCGCCTACCGGCGCTCCAAGACCCTCGCGGAGAAGGCGGCGTGGGACTTCATGGCTGCCTACGACGGGCCCACCACCCTGACCACGGTCCTGCCTGGCGCCGTGTTCGGGCCGATCCTGTCGACCGCTACGCTCGGCTCGGTCGGCATCATCGGCCGCATGCTCTCGGGCAAGATGCCCGGGGTGCCGCGAATCGGGCTGGAGGTGGTCGACGTGCGCGACCTGGCCGACCTGCACGTGCGGGCCATGCTCTCCCCCGGCGCCGCAGGGCAGCGGTTCCTCGGCACGGGCGAGTTCGTCTGGATGCAGGACATCGCCGTCGCCCTTCGCAACGGGCTCGGCGACGACGCATCCCGAGTGCGGACCCGGACGCTCCCGAACCTGCTCGTGCGGTTGTCGGCCCTGGCCGACCCCGGCCTGCGGTCGATCACCGTCTCCCTCGGACGGCGCAACCGGCACACCACGGCCAAGGCCGAGCGTGTCCTGGGCTGGACGCCGCGCCCCGCGGCGGAGGCCGTGGTCGCGTGCGGGCGCAGCCTTGTCGAGCACGGAGTGGCGTGAGGGTCGACGACGGCAGCGGGCGCGCCGCGACCCGTCCCGCGCCGCCTCCTGAGCCGGGCCGCGCACCCCGCAAGGACGCGTCCCGCAACCGCGAGCGGCTGATCACCGCGGCCCGGGAGGTGTTCGCCCAGCGAGGGTTCGAGGCAACGCTGGACGACATAGCCCACCACGCCGGGCTCGGCACGGGGACCGCCTACCGGCACTTCCCCAACAAGCAGGCGATCGCCGCCGAGGTGCTCACGGAGGCCACCGAGCAGATAGTCCTCGACGCGCAGGCCGCACTCGACCTCGACGACCCGGCGGCCGCCCTGGAGCTGTTCTTCGAACGCACCTGCGCCCGCCAGGCCGCCGACCGCGGCCTGTACGAGTCGCTGACCGGGCAGGGAAACTACGCGGAACAGGACCGCATCTGGCCGCAGATCATCACCGCGGTCACCGAGCTGTTCGACCGCGCCCAGCGCGCCGGGGTTGTGCGCCCCGACGCCGCACCGCAGGACATCGCGGCGATCTTCGCGCTGCTCGGCCCCGCCTTTGAGATGAGCCGCGCCACCGGCACCGAGCTGTGGCGCCGCTACCTCGGGCTGCTCCTGGACGGTCTCAAGGCGTCGGACGCCGCGGCGTGGGCCGTGCCGCCGCCACCGATCGAGGCCGTCCCGGTCATCCTCGCCACGGGGAAGCGCCAGCGCCAACCGCGTTGACGGACCCGCATGACGTCGCCAGAACTCCTGAAAGGATCAAGAAGTAGCCCACCGCTTGGAGAAGCACCATGAACTCGATCTGGACGGCTTGGACTCCCGATCGGGACGGAACCGTTCGTGTCGCCGACCGCCTACGGCCGCTCACTGGTCGGCGGATCGATGCCGTGCGGTTCGTCGACCTGGAACATGAGCCCGACCTACCGCACTGGGACGAGGGCGACCATGTCCTGCTCGGCCAAGGACTGGAGCTTGATCTTGACGACGGCTCGACGTGGTCAGTGACCTGGGAGCAAGACGGAACGAACTCGGGACTCGGTATCTACCCCGAGCCGCTGATACCGAATCACCTCGTGACCGGACGCTCATGGGCGGCGACCCGGTACTGGAGCCAACACGGGCCCGGAGAAATCGCCTCTATCGAGCTGGGTTGGTTCCAGGCGCCGCCGCATGACGACGCCGGCGCCGAGCCTCCTCACCTCTGTCTCGCCGAGATGGTCCTGGTCGGGACCAACGGCGTGGCAGTGATCGTCCTCGATGACCGGTTCGACGTCCTCGTGTGCTGGTCCCGTGCTGAGGCCCTGCGCGCCGGGAACCTTGGCGACTACGACAAGCGTTACCAGGACCTCATTCGTTGAGCCTGCGGCGCGGGTCTCACTCCCCCATCAGCCCAAGGACTCGTCGGAGGGCACCCGTCGCCGGACGCGCGCCACGATGCTCCGGGTCGCGATCCCGTGGAAGCCCGAGTCGATCACCAGCAGCCGGTAGATCGCGCCGAGCACGCCCGGGAAGATCGCGTCGGTGTGCGCCTCCAGACGCGTGCCGGCGCCGTCGGGCACCAGCCGGAAGGTGAGGGTGTAGACCGAGAACCGGTGGACGCCGTCGAGCACGAGCTGGTCCGGTGGGTCCGCCGTCGTCGCGGTAGCGCCGGGGACCGGTCATGCCCGGGACCCTATCCGCACGGGGCAGCTCAGAACGTCCGGTAGTCCGCGATCGGCAGCTTCGGGCCGCGCCGCGGCGCGCGGTGCCGCCCGTCGAGCGACAGCAGGCGGACCACCCGGTACCGGTGCGGTGCGTACGGCGCCAGCAGCCGGAGCATGCCGGCGTCGTCGGTGCGCTCGCCTGCCAGCGCCCAGCCCACCGCCGCGGGCAGGTGGAAGTCGCCCACCGAGACGGCGTCGGCGTCGCCGAACGCCCGCTGCGCCACCTCGGCCGACGTCCAGACGCCCACTCCCTGCACCTTCTCCAGCCGTGCCCGCGCCTCCGCGCGCGGCATCACGCCCGCCTCCTCCAGCCTCGGCGCCACCAGCGCGCACCGCACCACCGTGCGGGCACGCCCGGGGTCGACGCCGGCGCGGTGCCAGTCCCAGACCGGTATCCGCGCCCAGGCGCGTGCGTCGGGCACCACACGCAGCCCGCCACCCGGCCCACCCGGCCTGTCCGACGGCGCCGGGCCTGGCGCCGGGGTGCCGTACCGCGTCACCAGCCACCGCCAGGCGCGGTGTGCGGTGACCGTCTGCACCCGCTGCTCCAGCACCGCTGGCACTAACGCCTCCAGCACCCGGCCGCTGCGGGCTATCCGCATCCCGGCGGCGCGGCGGTGCGCCTCACGCACCTGCGGGGGCGCGACGAAGCCTGTGACGTCGTCGTCCTCGCCGAGCAGCACCGGCAGCGCCTCGGCGGCCTCCCGGGCGCCGTCGCCCCACAGGTGGACCACCACCTCGTGCGGCCCGGCCGGGACGAACCGCTGCGTGACCGAACCGGTGCGCAGCAGCGACGTCCGCCATAACGACCCGTCGGCGGACCGATGGAACGTGGGATCCGCCGGGCCGTGCCCGAGCGGGCCGAGCGTCAGGCCGACGTCGAGCCGGCGCGGCGACGTGTGGCGGACGGTGAGCACGAACCCAGTGGACCATGACCCGGGAGGATTTTCCGCCACCCGGCGTGGCTCAGGCAGGCCGACCGGGCCCGGCCTCCAGGCGGGCCACCTCGCGTACGACCGTGTCGACCAGCAGCGGGCGGCCGAGCGGGCGAAAGTGGCCCGACAGGGGCAGCTCGATGTTTCGCGCGCCCGGAAGCTGAGCGATGTCGGGGATGTGCGGGTCGAACCGCGGGTACAGGGCGGTGATGCGCTCGTTGACCAGGAGCTCGCCCGCGAGCGCCAGCAGCACCGGGTCACGTGGGTCGAACGAGCGCAGCGCACGGGTGAGCATGTAGCGCGCCCAGCGGGACCCGGCAAACGGCGTGGCGATCGTGACCATGCCGAGCAAGCGCCCGCCGGTCTCCGAGAGCAGGACGCGCTTGCCGATGAGGCCGCCCTTGCTGTGCGCCACGAGGATGGCGCCGGTCAGGCCGGCTCGGTCCAGGTGCTCGACGACGACGTCGGCCGACTCTGGGACGGGGCGCAGGTTGTGCCGCAGGGCGGGGACCGCGTGGATGGGGTGACCCACGCGGGCGAGCGCGATCGCCACGGGTTCCAGGAACTCCCACGTCTCGTAGATGCCGGGCAGGAGCACCACGGGCGCCCGGGTTTCGGGCACCATCTCGCCGAGCGTCGTAGGTGGGCGATCGCCCGGCGTCCCGGGAGCAGTGCCGCTCGCCGCAGCGGGTAGGTCTGCGCGCCGCAAGAGGTGGCGCAGCTGGCGGTCGGCGGCCCAGGCGTAGTCGGCGGCCCAGGCGCTGAGCCGGGCGAGCGTCCCGTCGGGAGAGCGCCGTCGCTGGGTCACCCGATGCACGGTAGCGCCGGAGCGGGCAGGAGATCGATATCGCACCAGGGGTGTGTTGCGGTCTGTAGAAGTTGTCTACTGACCGCAACACACCCCGCGCACTACCTGTCTCCCCTCGCCGCGTCAGCGCCCAGGCTCCCCGTGTCAGCGACCGAGGGCAGCGTGAAGGTGGGCCTGCCCGCGGGCAGCTCAGCCGCGTACGCAGCCAGGTAGGTGTCCAGCCACGTCGCGCGATCACCCTCCGTAGGAGCGTCGTCGGCCGGGTCGTCCAGTGGCAGCGCGAGCTGCGCGTCCTTGATCGTGATCTTCTTCTTGGACGGCGTGTCGACCCACGTGCCGGACTGGACGGAGCCGATCTCGACGGCCAGGCTGTGCCCGGCGGCAAGGGTCCAGTCGGTCGATTCCAGGTCGATGGTCAGCTTGCCCCCGCTGACGACAGCGGCCTGCTCGTCGAACGGGACAGCGGTGCCGTCGGGGGCGACGTCGTGCAGCTCGACCAGCACGTTGCCCGTGCCCTTGGCGGTCAGGGAGATCTTCGGGGTGCCGACCACACGCGTGTCCTGACGCACCGGCGCGGACCGCTTGTACAAACCCGCTACGCCCGGGAACACGACTGGCTGTAACCCCCGCCGCGCGCGGGCTGCCTCCCCCGGTCAGCCCTTGCGGCGCGCGATGGTTCTGCCCAGCCAGACCAGGGGGTCGTAGCGGCGGTCCGCCACGCGCTCCTTCATCGGGATCAGGGCGTTGTCGGTGATGTGGATGCCCTCCGGGCAGACGTCGGTGCAGCACTTCGTGATGTTGCAGCGGCCGAGCCCGTGCTCCTCCTGCGCCGCGGGCACCCGGTCCGCGACGTCGAGCGGGTGCATCTCCAGCTCGGCAACCCGCATGAGGAAGCGCGGCCCGGCGAACGACTCCTTGTTCTCCTCGTGGTCGCGCACCACGTGGCACGTGTCCTGGCACAGGAAGCACTCGATGCACTTGCGGAACTCCTGCGAGCGCTCGACGTCGGCCTGCGCCATCCGGTACTCGCCCGGCGCCAGCCCGGCCGGCGGCGTGAACGACTGGACCTCACGCGCCTTGGCGTAGTTGAACGACACGTCCGTGACGAGGTCGCGGATCACCGGGAACGTGCGCATCGGCGTCACCGTCACCACCTCGTCGCGCTCGAACACGGACATGCGCGTCATGCACAGCAGCCGCGGCTTGCCGTTGATCTCCGCCGAGCACGACCCGCACTTGCCCGCCTTGCAGTTCCACCGCACCGCGAGGTCCGGGGTCTGCGTAGCCTGCAGGCGGTGCAGGATGTCGAGCACCACCTCGCCCTCGTTCACCTCGACCTCGTAGTCCGCCAGGTCGCCGCCCACTGCGTCCCCGCGCCAGACGCGGAACCTGCCCGGATAGCTCATGCCGGCCCTCCCTCGGGACGTACGGTCAGCTCAGGATGTGCCGTCAGCTCGGCGGCCGTGTAGTACTTCTCCAGCTCGGACAGCTCGAACAGCGCGAGCAGGTCCGCCCGCATCGGCACCCGTTCGGCGGGGTCGACGACGACGCGCGGCACCACCGGATCGCCCTCCGCACCGCCGGTGCGGCTCACCAGGACCCGGTGCCGCCACTCGGCGTCGAGCACCGGGTGGTCCTCCCGGGTGTGCCCGCCGCGGCTCTCGGTGCGCAGCAGGGCGGAGGACGCCACCGCCTCGCTGACCATCAGCATGTTCCGCAGGTCCAGCGCCAGGTGCCAGCCCGGGTTGTACTGCCGGTGCCCCTCGACGACGACGGAGCGCAACCGGGCGCGCAGCTCGCCGAGCCGCTCCAGCGCGTCGCGCATCTCCTGCTCCCGGCGGATGATGCCGACCAGGTCGTTCATCACCTGCTGGAGCTCGGCATGCAGGGTGTACGGGTTCTCGCCGACGCCGGAGCCGGCCCCGCCGTCGGCCGGCTCGGCCGGCTCGACCGGCTCGACCGGCTCGAACGGCGCCAGCGCCATCTGCGCCGCCGCGTCGACGTCGTCCTCCCGGAGCACGGGACGCTGCGCGAGCCCGGAGACGTAGTCCGCCGCGCCGAGCCCGGCGCGGCGGCCGAACACCAGCAGGTCCGACAGGGAGTTGCCGCCCAGGCGGTTCGAGCCGTGCATCCCGCCGGAGCACTCCCCCGCCGCGAACAGGCCCGGCACGTTGGACTGCCCGGAGTCCGGGTCGACGCCGATCCCGCCCATCACGTAGTGGCACGTGGGGCCGACCTCCATTGGCTCGGCGGTGATGTCGACGTCGGCCAGCTCCTTGAACTGGTGGTACATCGACGGCAGGCGCCGCCGGATCTCGTCGGCGGGCAGGCGGCTCGCGATGTCGAGGAACACACCCCCGTGCGGCGAGCCCCGCCCCTCCTTGACCTCCGTGTTGATGGCCCGGGCCACCTCGTCGCGCGGCAGCAGGTCGGGGGTGCGGCGGTTGGCGTCCTGGTCCTGGTACCAGCGGTCGGCCTCGTCCTCGGACTCGGCGTACTGCCCCTTGAACACGGCCGGGACGTAGTCGAACATGAAGCGCTTGTCGTCCGAGTTCTTGAGCACACCGCCGTCGCCGCGCACACCCTCGGTCACGAGGATGCCCTTGACGCTGGGCGGCCAGACCATGCCGGTCGGGTGGAACTGGACAAACTCCATGTCGATCAGGTCGGCGCCCGCGCGCATCGCGAGCGCGTGCCCGTCGCCCGTGTACTCCCACGAGTTGGATGTCACCTTGAACGACTTGCCGATCCCGCCGGTGGCCAGCACGACGGCGGGGGCGGAGAACACCACGAAGCCGCCCGACTCCCGCCAGTACCCGAACGCCCCGGCGATCGCGCCGCCGTCGCCGGTGCCGGTGCCCGTGCCCGTGCCCGTGCCCGGATCCTTCAGCAGCTCGGTGACCGTGCACTCCGCGAACACCCGCAGCCGCGCCTCGTAGTCGCCCGTGGCCGCAAAGTCCTCCTGCTGCAGCGCCACGATGCGCTGCTGCATGGTGCGGATCAGCTCCAGCCCGGTGCGGTCGCCCACGTGCGCGAGCCGCGGATAGGTGTGGCCGCCGAAGTTGCGCTGGCTGATCCGCCCGTCCGGGGTGCGGTCGAACAGCGCGCCGTACGTCTCCAGCTCCCACACCCGGTCGGGCGCCTCCTTGGCGTGCAGCTCCGCCATCCGCCAGTTGTTCAGGAACTTGCCGCCACGCATGGTGTCGCGGAAGTGCACCTGCCAGGAGTCGTTGTCGTTCACGTTGCCCATGGCCGCGGCGCACCCGCCCTCGGCCATCACCGTGTGCGCCTTGCCGAACAGCGACTTGCAGACGATCGCGGTGCGCAGGCCACGCTCGCGCGCCTCGATCGCCGCGCGCAGCCCGGCACCGCCGGCGCCGATGACGAGGACGTCGTACTCGTGCCTTTCGAACTGCTGGTGCCTTTCGAACTGCTGGTGCCGTTCGATCTCGCTCAAGTGCGGGCTCCCTCGTGGGTGGTCATCCGATGAGTCGCAGGTCCGTGATCGCGCCGCGCGCCACGAGCATCACGTACAGGTCGGTCAGGATGAGCGTGGCGAGCGTGATCCACGCGAACATCGAGTGCCGCGTGTTGAGCGCCGAGACCTTGGTCCACAACCAGTACCGCACCGGGTGCTTCGAGAAGTGCGTGAGCCGGCCGCCCATGATGTGCCGGCACGAGTGGCACGACGCCGTGTAGCACCACAGGAGCGCGACGTTCACCAGCAGCACGAGGTTGCCCACGCCGACCACGAATCCGTCGGTGGGATGCCGGAACGCGACTATCGCGTCGTAGGTGTTGATCAGCGAGATGAGCACCGCGAGGTAGAAGAAGTAGCGGTGGGCGTTCTGCAGGATCAGCGGGAAGCGCGTCTCACCGGTCTGCCGCGCGTGCGGCTCCGGCACGGCGCACGCCACGGGCGCGAGCACGAACGAGCGGTAGTACGCCTTGCGGTAGTAGTAGCAGGTGAGCCGGAACAGCAGCAGGAACGGCAGGGTGAGCGCCGCGTACGGGAGGAGCGGGTGGTCGGGCAGGAACATCCCGAAGTGCGACGAGCCCGGCTCCGACGCGCACCCGAGGGACACGCAGGGTGAGTAGAACGGCGTCAGGTACCGCTCGTCCGCGAAGAAGTACTGCTGCTGGAACGCCCGGACCGTGGCGTAGACGATGAAGGTCAGCAGGCCGAGGGTCGTCGCCGTCGGCGGCAGCCACCACCGGTCCGACCGCAGCGTTCGCGCCTCGATCGTGGCACGCCCCGGGCTGTCGACGCCGCGTGCGCCGACCCCTCGTGCGGTGGTCGTCACGACCGGTCGCCGTGGTAGCCGCCGAGTCCTTCGTCGTCGGCATCACTGAACATCGTCTGGTCGTGCGGGGTATCCGGGACGATCACATGGTCCGGCAGGTAGCCGGGTGTGGCCGCCGGGCGGAGGGGCTGCGCCGTGGCGAGCTCGCCGGCGTCGATCTCCAGCCGTTCGAGGTCGTTCACGAGCCGGCGTACCTCGGGGGCGTCGCCGAACGCGTTGCGGACCTCGGCGACGCTGGTGCGCAGCTGCTCGATCGAGCGGCGCAGCGTCGCGAACTCGGTGGTCGTCATCGAACCCCTCCTAGGCGACGCGCCCCACCCCGTCGTGAGGTGCGTCACACCAGACTCTGCCGTGAACGCACAGGTTAAGCAAGGGCAGTGTTAGGCAAGCCACTGCTATGCGTGCGCGCTGGTGGCACGGGCGCCGCGCGCACCGGCTCACGGCACGAACGCGGCCACGTCCACCGGCTCGGTCAGCACACCGTTGGCCAGCGCCATGTCTGCGAGCGCCTGCAGGGCATCGGCGTCGACGTCGGCGCGGAAGTCCTCCAGCACCACGCTCTCGGCCAGCGCGGGCTCCATCTCCAGGAAGTCGGCGAGGGTGGCACGCAGCTCGTCGTCGTGCGCCTCGGCGTAGGCGGTCACCTCGTCGACGGCGGCGGCGAACGCCGCGACCAGCTCCGGGTCCTGCTCGGACCCGGTCACCACGACCATCGTGGGCACACCCGGCATCGTCTCCTGGTAGTTCGCGCTGATCTGGACGTTGCCGGACTCGGCGAGCACGGTCTGGAAGGGTTCCGGCACCCAGGCGGCGTCGATGTCGCCCCGGTCGAGGGCCGCCGGCATGTCGGGGAAGCCCAGCTCGACGAAGTTGATGGTGGCGGGGTCGCCGCCGTCGGCCTCGACCACCTCGCGGATCGACACCTCGCCCATGGTCCGCAGCGTGTTCACCGCCACGACCTTGCCCGCCAGGTCTCCGGCCGACTCGATGCCGGAGTCCGGTGCGGCCCAGACGCTGTTGACGTCCTCGCCCTCGGTCTTGGAGCTCGAGTAGCCGGTGACCATCCGCACCGGTACGCCCTGCTCCTGGGCGACCATGATGGTCAGCGGGTTGGAGATGGCGAACTGGGTCTCCCCCGCCACCACTGCCGGCAGCAGCTCGGCGCCGCCCTTGCCGGTGCTGAGCTCCACGTCGAACCCGTGCTCGGCGAAGATCCCCTGGTCGACGCCGAGCTGCAGGGCCGCGCTCGGGACGATCGGCAGCACACCCATCGTGATGGGCACCGCCTCGCCGTCGGCGGGGGCGCCGGCACCCGCGGGCGCACCGCCGGCGCAGCCGGCAAGTACCGCTGCGGCGGCGGTCAGGGCGATCGCCTTGACCCTGGTCCGTCCGGCAGCCCGTGCCGTGGCCCGTCGTGCGGGTAGCACCCACGTCGTTGTGAGCATGTCCGTCTCCTTCGGTCGGGGGTGGCGCCCGCGCCACCCGGTGTTGGTGCAGGTCACTCCCGTGTGCCGGCCCCCACCTGGGCGGGTCGGACGATGCGGTGCAGCAGGTTGTGCAGGGTGGTGCGCTCGGCCGGGTCGAGATCGGCGAGCAGGTCGTCGAGGGAGTCCTCGATACGCAGTCGGCCGACGGCGTAGGCCTCCAGCCCGGCAGCCGTCGCGGCGACTGCATAACGACGGCGGTCCGCCGGGTCCCGCCGTCGTTCGACGAGGCCCTTGTCCTGGAGCCCGTCCACGAGCGCCACGATCTGGCTCGGGTCGAGCCGTAGCTGCCCGGCGAGGTCGCGCTGGCTGGGTCCGTCGCCCAGGATCGCCTGCTCCAGCACGGAGTACGCCCGTGCGTCCAGAGCAGCCACGACGCCTGGCGCCGCACGCAGCGCGTGGTTGGCCGCCGAGGTGCCGCGAGCGGCGGCGACGGCGAGCAGCAAGCCGATGTTCTCCCGATCCATGGCGGCAGCCTACGCCGATTTCGGTGTAGAACTCAATCATTGACTTTCTCAACGGTTGCTGCCCACACTGGCCCCACAACGGGCGATGTCGCCGCAGACACGTCACTGTCGACACCAGGAGGATCGCCATGCCCCTGCCCCTGTCCCATCCCCTGTCGCTGGACGGCAAGGTCGCGGTCGTCACCGGGAGCGGCCGCGGGCTCGGGCTCGCGTACGCCTGCGAGCTCGCCCGGCGCGGCGCGTCCATCGTCGTGAACGACGTCGACAAGGAGCTCGCCGACCAGGCCGTCGCGACGGTGCTGGCCGCCGCGAGCGAGGCGGGCTGGGATCTAGGCACGGAGACGAGCGAGCCGGCGGGCGCCCCCCGCGCCGTCGCCGTCGTCGCCCCTGTCGGCCCCACCGCTACGGCGCAGGAGCTTGTGCGTACCGCCGTCGAGACGTTCGGGCGCCTCGACATACTGGTCACCAACGCCGGCGTCCTGCGGGACGCGGTGCTCTGGAAGATGTCCGACGACGACTTCGACACCGTGGTCGACGTGCACCTGCGCGGCACGTTCACCTGCGTTCGCGAGGCCGCCATCCGGTTCCGGGAGCAGGGCGACGGTGGCCGCATCATCTGCATCGGCTCCCCCACCGGCCAGCGCGGCAACTTCGGCCAGACC
The DNA here is from genome assembly GCF_041081105.1 of Promicromonospora sp. Populi. Taxonomy (NCBI): domain Bacteria; kingdom Bacillati; phylum Actinomycetota; class Actinomycetes; order Micrococcales; family Promicromonosporaceae; genus Promicromonospora; species Promicromonospora sp. Populi. Next base: position 1,185,299 of record NZ_CP163528.1, read on the forward strand.
AGCTACGCGGCGGTCAAGGCCGGCATCGTCGGGATGGTCCGCACGTGGGCCATGGAGCTGGCCCGCGCAAAGGTGACCGTGAACGCCGTCGTCCCGGTGGCCGCCACGGCCATGACGGACAGCGTCCCGCTCTTCAAGCAGCTCGCCGACGCCGCGGCCGGCGGCGCGGAGACCAGCGGCGCGGAGGCGCAGGGTGCGGAGGATCGCGGTGCGGACCTGCGCTCGTACGCCCGCCGCACCCTGGGCTTCGGCACGCCCGACGACGCGGCGGGCATCGTGGCCTACCTGGCCTCCGACGCCGCGGCGGACGTCACCGGGCAGGCGATCGGCGTCGGCGGGGACCGGCTGGCGCTGTGGACGCACCCGACCGAGGCGGCCGTGGCGTTCACCGACGGCGGGTGGTCCGCCGATGCTCTGGCGGAGGGGTTCGGCGCGGTCTTCGGCGGGGTGCTGCAGACCGTCGGGCAGGAGCTCCCGGCCCCGCCCGAGCACAGCGCGCCGCAGGCGGACAGCACACCGGCGGCGGACACGGCGGAGCGCCAGCCGGCGCGCACACCGGAGCACGGCGCCGAGAGCCGCGCGTCATGACTCGCTACGAGTGCGCCGTCGACCCAGCCGGACTCGACGCGATCGACCTCCATGTGCACGTGGAGAAGGACCACCTCGGGCACCACAGCCTCCCGGGCGAGGTGATCGAGGCGGCCGCGCGATACTTCCGGGCGCCCACGGACCGGCTCGACATCGACGAGACCGCCGCCTACTACCGTGAGCGCCACATGGCCGCGGTCGTGTTCACCGTGGACGCCACGACGGCCCTCGGACACCCGCCCAACAATCTCGAGGACCTGGTGGCGGGCGCCGCCAGGAACAATGACGTGCTCATCCCGTTCGGGTCCGTGGACCCGCACGGGCCCGACCCGGTGGCCGCCATCCGGTACCAGGCCGAGGCCCTGGGTGTCCGGGGGTTCAAGTTCCACCCCTCGCTGCAGGACTTCGATCCGTCCGACGCGCGCTGGGCGCCCCTGTGGTCGGCGGTCGAGGAGCTGGGCCTGCCGGTCATCGTGCACACCGGCCAGACCGGGATCGGCGCGGGTATGCCGGGTGGCGCCGGGATCCGGCTGGAGCTGTCCAACCCGATGCTGCTCGACCGGGTGGCGGCCGCCCACCCGCACCTGACGATAGTGATGGCGCACCCGTCCGTGCCGTGGCAGGACGAGGCGATCGCCGTAGCCACGCACAAGGCCAACGTGCACATCGACCTGTCCGGCTGGTCCCCGAAGTACTTCCCGCCGCAGCTCGTGCGGCAGGCGGGCAGCCTGCTCCAGGCCAAGGTGCTGTTCGGCAGCGACTTCCCGCTGCTCGCACCGGACCGATGGCTGACCGACTTCGCGGCGCTGGACCTGAAGGACTCCGTCCGGCCCAAGATCCTCAAGGAAAACGCGGTGCGGCTCCTCGGACTGGCTGACGCCGGCACCGGCTCTCGCGCCAGCTCCGGCTCCAGCTCCGGCACCGGCAGGCGGGCCGGCGATGCGTGACCTCGGCATCGGTTCCCTCCCTGCGCGGCGCGCGAAGAACGCGGGCGCGCGCACCGCCGTCGTGCATGGTGCCGAGCGCTACACGTACGCCGAGCTGGAGCGGCGTACCCGCTGTCTCGCGAACGCGCTGCGCGCCGCAGGCGTGCGGCGCGGCGACCGCGTCGCCTACGCGGGCTTCAACCATCCCGCGCTGCTGGAGACGTTCTTCGCGACGGCGCGGCTCGGTGCGGTGTGGGTGGTCGTCAACCCGCGGCTGTCACAGGCCGAGATCGAGGTGGTCCTGACCGACTCCGGCGCGAGCATGGTGGTCCACGGCGCCGAGCTCGCGGCTCATGCCGCCGCCCTGGCACCCCGACTGGACGGCGTGCGCTGGGTGAGAGTGGGGTCCGACTACAGCACGTTCCTGGCCGGCGGTTCCGACGACGTCGTCGACGAGCCCGTGACGTGGGACGACGACGCGCTGATCATGTACACGTCGGGCACCACGGGTCGGCCCAAGGGTGTCACCCACACCCACGGGTCGCTGCTGTTCCAGTACTTCGGGGCCCTGCTGGACACCGACCTGGTGCGCGACGAGGTGTATCTCGCGGTCGCCCCGCTGTTCCATGTGGCGGGCCTGAACACGCTCGCCCTGCCCACGTTCCTGAAGGGCGGCACGCTGGTGATCCGCCCGGCGTTCCGGCCTGCCGACACGCTAGCGGCGATCACGGAGCACCAGGTCACCGCTCTGTTCGCGGTGCCGACGATGATGGAGCAGATGGCGGCCGACCCGTCGTTCGCGGCGGCCGATCTGGCCAGCCTGCGCAGTGTGCTGGTGGGCGGGTCTCCCCTGTCGCACCGGATGCTGCGCGCCTGGGGGGCCAAGGGGGTGCAGGTGCAGCAGGGCTTCGGCACCACCGAGACCGCACCGGGGGTGTTCCTGCTGCTGCCGGAGGACTCGGAGCGCAGACCCGGGTCGGCGGGGCTGGAGCAGTTCTGGGCCGAGGCACGCATAGTTCTGCCCGACGGCGGGAGCGCCGCGCCCGGCGAGACGGGCGAGGTCCTGGTTCAGGGTCCCAACGTGATGCGCGGCTACTGGAACCAGCCCGACGCCACGGCCGAGGCCATCCGGGACGGCTGGTATCACACGGGCGACCTGGGCAGCTACGACGAGGACGGCTACGCCTGGATCAAGGACCGGCTCAAGGACATGTTCATCTCCGGCGGGGAGAACGTGTACCCCGCCGAGGTGGAGAACGCGCTCCTGGACGTGCCCGGGGTGGCCGAGGCCGCGGTGGTCGGCGTGCCCGACGAGCGCTGGGGCGAGGTGGGCCACGCGTTCCTGGTCCGGGCCGCCGGCGCGGGGCTGACCGAGGCCGCCGTGCTCGCTGCGCTGGACGGGCGCCTGGCCAGGTACAAGCTCCCGAAGCACGTGACCTTCACCGACACGCTGCCCCGCACGGCAACGGGCAAGCTCCGCAAGCACCTGATCACCCCCGCCATCGACCCTGATGAGATCCGCCCCGACGAGGAGACGACCAGATGACCGCTCAGACCTCAGCCACTACCGTCGCGCTGGCCGACCTGCCGTCGCTCGTCGGCACCACCCTCGGCCCGTCGTCATACCGTGCGGTCACGCAGGAGCAGGTGAACCTGTTCGCCGACGCCACCGACGACCACCAGTGGATCCACACCGACCCGGAGAAGGCGAAGGACGGTCCGTTCGGCGGCCCGATCGCGCACGGGTACCTGACGCTCTCGCTGCTCATCCCGCTCACCGAGCAGATCCTGGAGGTCACCGGCGTCACCACCAAGGTGAACTATGGGCTGGACCGGGCCCGCTTTGTCTCGCCAGTCAGGGTGGGCGCCCGGGTGCGTCTCGTCTCGGTCGTCCAGGACGTCGCCGAGGTCAAGGGCGGCATGCAGATCACGCTGGACTCCACCGTGGAGATCGAGGGGTCCGAGCGGCCCGCGGTCGTGGCGACCACGCTGTTCCGCTTCTACGCCTGAGCATCGGCCAGGTGTGGGCGGGAAACGCAAGAGCAGGCCCGCACGGCACACATGACGGGTGTGGGACCACCGCGGCCCCCACATTCAGCCCGGAGGACCACGATGAACACCAACGAGAACGGCGACCCCGGCGTGCCGGGCCAGGACGTGCAGGGCCAGGACGAGGCGTTCGAGCTGCCGGCCGCCGCCGACCCTGCCGCGGGAGCGGCGGGCCAGCTCGCGGACGACGCCGGCGCGCCGGTGCCCGGCGACGAGCTCGCCGCGCGGCGTGCCCGGCGTCGGACCCGATGGATCGGTGGGGCCGCCGCGTTGGCCCTCGTCGCCGTCGGGGGCGGCGGGTACCTGGCGGGCGCCGCGGGGGCCGGTGGCCCCGACGGCATGGGCGAGAGCACGGCCGAGGCGCCGATCATGCTGGACGCCCAGGTCGGTGCGGCGGACTCGCTCGGCGCCGATTCGGCGGCCGAGCCGCTGCCCGGACCGACAGCGGCAACGGACAGGGGTATGGCGGCCGAGAGTGCCGATCAGAAGTCGTCGTATCCGTACGGCTTCTGGGGCCGCACGGTGTTCCACGCGGGTGCCGGCCTGTCGACGTCGGGCTCGGAGGCCGAGGCGTTCGGCCTCGACCCCGCCGGGGTCCTGTCGGCCGAGACGGCGCGCCGTGTGGGCGACACATTTGGTGTTTCCGGGGAGCCGCGCCAGGAGGGTGGTTCCTGGGGGGTCGGCCCGGCCGACGGCAGCGGCCCGATGGTCCACGTCTACGCGGACGGCTCGGGGAACTTCGACTTCTACGACCCGGCGCGCGACCCGTGGTCCTGCCCGCTCCCGGACGAGGCCGAGCCGGGTACGACGAGCGAGGGTGGCACCGACAGCTCGGAGATCCTCCCGGCCCCGGACTGCCCGACCGTGACGCCCGACGCTGCCCCGGCCGTGGACGACGCCGTCGCGGCGCTGCGGGACGTGATAGACCGCCTCGGCGTCGACCCTGCGGGCTTCGAGCTGGAGGCGGGCGAGTCGTACGAAGGCGACCCGTGGCGCTACGTCACGGCGTGGCAGGTGGTCGAGGGGCAGCGCACGGGGCTGTCGTGGAGCGCGTCGGTGTCGGCGTCCGGCATCGCGAACCTGTCCGGCTTCCTCGCGGAGACGATCTCGCTCGGCCAGTACCAGGTAGTGAGCGAGGCCGAGGCCGTGGAGCGCCTGGGTGACCCGCGGTTCGGCGCCTCGGGCGGCATGATCGCGCAGGCGGCGGACGCCCGCGCCGCACTGGAGGGTGACACGGCCAGCAGCGACATGATGCCCGCCCCGGACCCGACGGTGCCCGCCACCCCGACCCCGGGCGCCCGGATCGCCTGGCCGGTGACTGACGTGACGATCACGTCGGGCCGTCTCGGTGTGGCGCAGCAGTACATGCCGGACGGCACGGTGCTGCTGCTCCCGGCCTACGAGCTCCAGGACGCCGACGGCAATGTCTGGCCGGTCCTTGCGGTCGCCGAGGACGTGCTCGACTTCACACCCTGATCAGAGCAACCGACCGAAGTCACGGACGGTCGCGCGCAAGCCGCAGGTCATTGCCCCGACGCCTCGTTTGGTGTTAGGTAAGCCTTACCTGACCTGGTTGACGAGCGGATGGGCGCGCGACCGGCCGGGGTGACCTGGGAGGACTACGTGACGGACAACCGAGCCGGTGGAACGAGCTGGCACGACGGCGGGCGGCGCCCCGCGGACGAGTACGACAGCGGGTGGCCGCTGCACCTGCTCCTGGCAGGCGACATCCACGACGCGCCCCAGCTCCGGGAGCTCCTGAGCAGCATCCCGGACCACGCCTACGGCCAGGTGTACGTGGAGGCCGCGACCACGGGCGGGCAGGAGAGCTCTAACTCGGACGTCTGGGACCTGCCGAGGGGCATGAGCCTGACCGTCCTGCGCCGCTCGCCGGGCACGCACCGGCCGCGCCGCGGCGAGCTGCTGGCCGCCGCGGTCTCCGCGTGGGCCACCGAGTGGCTGTCCGCCGACCCCTGCGCGTGCACCTGCGCGTGCGCTGGCTCCGGGCCGTTCGCCCTGTGGATCGGCTGCGCCGCCAGCCCCGCCGTCGAGGATCTCTGCCGCAGCCTGAACGACCGACTCGACGTCGCACCGGTGCACGTGCACCGACCCGAACACTGACCCGGGGGCGCAAGCCGGTGAGATTAGCGCCAGCCGTCAGGCAGGGTGCAGTTCGTAGAAGCGCCAGAGGCGCTGCAGGTCCGCGGGGATCTCGGAGCCGGGGTAGGCCGCACGTTCCGTGAACCCGCGCGACTCGTAGAGCCGGTGCGCGTCCGTCATGAAGCGGTTGCTGTCGAGCCGGATCGTCCGCGCCCCGAAGTCGTCGCGGGATCGTGTCAGCAGCCAGTCCAGCATCTCCGCTCCGAGGCCGGCCCCGCGGTGCTCCGGGCGCACGAACATCCGCTTGAGCTCGACGACGACGCCGTCGACGCCGTCGATGCCGTCGTCCAGCACCCGCAGCGCCGCGACCCCGGCGGGCACGCCGTCGACCTCGGCGAGCGCCAGCAGGCCCATGGGCAGGCGGAACTTGTCGAGCGATGCGGCTGTGTGCTCCGGCTCCATCTCCATGGCGAACCCGTAGGTGGCCTCGAAGGTCGCGAGCGCCCACGTCATGTACTCGGTCATGAGCTGGAGCACCGGTGCGTCGTCGAGAGTCGTGGCTTCGCGGACGCGTGAGTCGGTCATGCCGCCATCATGCCCTCGCTCACCGACGAACCAGGAGTGCGTGTGCCAAGATCGGCCGGTGCAGATCCGCATGTTCGGACCGTTCGAGGTCCGGCTCGACGACGGCATCGCCGTCGACCTCCCGGGCACGCGGCTGCGTACGCTGCTTGTCGCCCTTGCGCTGAACCCGGGCCGGGTGGTCCCGAAGGCGACGCTGGTCGACTGGATCTGGGGTGAGCACCCGCCCGCTGAGGCGGCGAACGCCCTGCAGCGCCTGGTGTCCCGGCTGCGGAAGGTGCTGCCGGACGGCGCGGTCGAGGGCCAGGCGGCCGGCTACCGGCTGCTGGTGGAGCCCGACGACGTCGACGCCGTGCGGTTCGAGCGTCTGGTCGGCCGGGCGCACGGCCAGGAGGTGGCCGTGCGGGTCCGGCTGCTGCGCGAGGCTCTCGTGCTGTGGCGGGGCGCGGCCATGCAGGACGTCGAGCAGGAGGACGGCGCGGCGTTCCGGGCGGCGGTCACCCGGCTGGAGCGGCTGCGCCTGACCGCCATCGAGGACCGGCTAGACGCCGAGGTCAGCCTCGGGCACGGCGGCGAGCTGGTCCCGGAGCTGACCGATCTGGTGGCCGAGCACCCGGTGCGCGAGCGCCTCGTCGCCACGCTGATACGCGCCCTGGCAGCGGCCGGGCGCGACTCCGAGGCGCTGCTCGTGTTCCAGCGCACCAGGGAGAACCTCGCCGGTGCGCTCGGCGTCGACCCCTCCCCCGAGCTGTCCGCCCTGCACGTGGCGCTGCTGCGCGGCGAGCTGCGCAGGCAGGACGAGAGCCCGCGGACCAACGTCCGGGCCGAGCTGACCAGCTTTGTCGGCCGGGACGCCGGCGTCGTGATGGTGCGCGAGCTGGTCACCGAGCACCGGCTGACCACCCTCGTCGGCCCGGGCGGGGCCGGCAAGACCAGGCTGGCCACGGAGGCCGCCCGCTCACTGGTCGGTGACCTGCCGGACGGCGCCTGGCTGATCGAGCTGGCGGCCGTCGGCACAGCGGGAGGCGCAGCGGGGGACGCAGCGGGGGGCGCAGCGGGCGACGTGGCACAGGCGGCGCTCACCGGGCTCGGGCTGCGGGACGCACTGCTGGGCGAGGCGCAGAACGTCGAGCCGACGGACCGGGTGGTCGCCGCCGTCCGCGAGCGCGAGATGCTCCTGATCCTGGACAACTGCGAGCACGTGATCGAGTCGGTGGCGAAGTTCGCCGACCGGGTGCTCGGCGAGTGCCCCCGGCTGCGCATCCTGGCCACGAGCCGGGAGCCGATCGGCATCACCGGTGAGGCGCTGTGGCACGTCCTGCCCCTGGCCCTGCCGGGTCCGGACGCCGGCCCGGCCGAGATCGAGTCGGCGGCGGCCGTCCGGCTGCTGCGCGACCGCGCGCACGCGATCCGCCAGGACCTGGCAGTCGACGCCGGTGCGCTGGCGACGATGGCGCGGATCTGCCGGGCGCTGGACGGGATGCCGCTGGCCATCGAGCTGGCCGCCGCCAGATTGCGCACCATGTCCCTCGACCAGCTCGCTGGCGGGCTCGACGACCGGTTCCGGCTGCTCACCGGCGGCAGCCGCACGGCGCTCCCCCGGCACCGCACGCTGCGGGCCATGGTCGACTGGAGCTGGGAGCTGCTCAGCGACGCCGAACGAACGGTCCTGCGCCGCCTCTCGGTGTTCTGGGGCGGGGCGAGCCTGGAAGCGGCCGAACGGGTCTGCGTGGGTGACGCCGTCGAGCAGGACCAGGTGCTCGACCTGCTCACCGCCCTGACCGAGAAGTCGCTCCTGGTCGCCGACGGCGACGGCGCGCCGCGCTACCGGCTGCTCGGCACCATCAAGGAGTACGCCACCGGTCGCCTGGCGGAGGCGGGCGAGTCGGAGCTGGCCCGCCAGGCGCACCTGGCCTGGTTCACCGACCTCGCCGAGACCGCGGACCCGCACCTGCGTCGTGCCGAGCAGGTGGACTGGCTCGCGATCCTCGACGCCGAGCACGACAACATCCGTGCGGCGATGCGCGGGGCGCTCGCGGCCGGCGAGGCGTCGGCGGCGATGCGGCTCGCGGCGTACACGGGCTGGTACTGGTGGCTCAGCGGGCAGCGGGGCGAGGGCTTGGAGCTGATCACCGCGGCCACCGAGCTGCCTGGCGAAGTGCCCGACGAGATCCAGGCAATGGTGTACGGGCTCGTTGTGCACTTCATGGTCTCCGGGCTGGGCGACGTGAACCTGGTGCCGGACTGGATCCACCGGGCGTACCGGCACGTCGAACGCGGACCGAGCGGGCACCCGCTCCTCGGCTTCATCGTCCCGCTCGAACGCATGCTCACGGCGCCGGACGAAGTTGCGTCCGCGTGGGAGTCGCTGCTGGAACACGAGGACCCCTGGGCGCGCGCACTGACCCGGCTGCAGCTCGGCAAGATGCGGATCATGACCGGCCAGGACGCACAGGAGGCAGACCGGTATCTCGAGGCGGCGCTCGCCGAGTTCCGGCCACTGGGCGAACGGTTCGGGATCTCGTTCGCTCTGTCCGAGCTCGCGGAGCGCCTGGCCCTGCGCGGCGAGCTCGCCGACGCGTGTGAGCACTACGAGCAGGCGATCGCGGCGGTCACCGCGGTCGGTGCCGCGGACGACGTCATCCGCATGCGGTCCCGACAGGCGCAGCTGCGGTGGCTGCTGGGCGACGAAGAGGCGAGCGTGGCCGCCATGGCCGAGGCCGAGCGGTGCGCCGAGCAGGTCACCTGGCCGGGTTCGCTGGCCATCCTGGCCCTCGCGCAGGCGGAGCTCGCGCGCTGGCGGGGTTACCCGGAAGAGGCCACCCGGCACCTCAGCGCGGCTACGGCCTGGTTCGGCGACACCGCCGAGCAGCCGAACATCCGCGCGCTGCTGGACGACCTCTTGGGCTACCTGGCCGACGACCTCGACCAGGCCCGCGCCCACCACGACGCGGCCTGCCGGTTGGCGGCACAGACAGGGCAGGCGCCCCTGACCGCGCAGGTGCTCGTCGGGGTGGCGGACCTGGCGCTGCGCCGCGACCGGCCCGAGCAGGCCGCGCAGCTGCTCGCGGCGAGCATCGCCGTGCGCGGACTGGCGGACCAGTCCCGCCCGGACACCGCCCGGATCGAGCGGGAGGCACGCAGCCGCCTCGGCGGGGAGGGGTTCGCCGCGGCGGCCCGAGCGGGCGCGGGGACCAGTTGGGACGAGCTGGTCGAGGTCGCGCTCACCCGGTGAAGCGACTGGTCGCGTTGGGCCGCAGGATCGCGCGACCGTCAGATGACACCGAGGATCACGGCGATGGGACCGAGCGTCGCCAACAGCAGGGTGGTGCCGACGTGCATCCCGATCGACAGCCGGATGTCCTTCAGCTTCCAGACGAGCCAGGGCCCGGGGAGGAAGAAGATCACGCGGGACAGGAACACCCACGGCGACCAGAGGTGGTAGAGCGAGAAGAGGACAGCGCTGAGCACCGGCGCCCAGCCGCCCAGGTGGGCGAGGCGGGGCATCAGGAACCCGCGGAAGTAGTACTCCTCGATGAGCGGCAGCGCGAACCCGGTGAACGGGAGGCAGATCAGCAGGGTGATGAGCATGACCGTGCGGCTGTACCCGTCGAGGTAGGTGGTGGCGCTGCCGCCGGCGCCATCAAACGGGAGCCACGTGAAGAAGGCCTCGTAGACGGCGTTGTCAACGACCGTGAGGGCGGTGGACACACCGAGGAACCACACGATGAGAACGGCAACGATGGCGACGAGCCTGCCGCGCGGCACTGGCTTGTCCAGGTAGCCCAGCACGGGGCGCAACGAGTAGCGGCCGGTGCGCTTGCGGCCCAGCCAGAGCAGGCCGAACAGGATCGGGAAGAGCACGATCGCCAGGGCGATCGCCCAGCCCAGCAAGGACGGGTAGTTGATCGCCCGCATGAGGGGCTGCACAAGGAGCAGGTAGACGGCGACGATCAGGACGCCGGGCACGAGGTGCAGCGCGATGGACAGGGGCAGGGAGTGGCGGTCGGCGAGCAGCAGCTCGACGACCCGGTTCGGTCGATTCTCTGGTCGAGTGGCTTCCGCCGGGGCGGTGGGCCGCTGTGTGTTCTCCATGCCTCGATATTGCCTAGGGCCACGAACACGGCGCTGACACCACGCTGACACGGCGTGCAGGCCCGTATCACCCGCGAGTTCCCGCGACTCCTGACGAACAGTGCAATTATTGCCCTGCCACGCAAAAGCGGACACTAGGCACAGAGGGGGCAGGTCGCGTGCTGAGCGCGGGGGAACGCCGGGCTGCCATCGCGATGCTCCGCTCGGTGCTGTCCAGCCTGGCCTCCGGCAAGGTTGCCGAACCCGCCGCCGCGCCCGCCACCCCAGCCGCACCCGCCGCCCCACCGCCCGCCACCGCGGAGCGCCCGGTCCGTGGCCGAGCCGTGAACCAGCCCGAGTGTCGATCCACCCGCGCCGCCCTGCACGACTACCTCTTTGGGCGCCTGCTCCCCCACCGCCGACGTCGCCTCGAGAAGCACCTGGACGGCTGCACCGAGTGCATCCGTTCGTTCATCGACGTCCGCGAGGAGTCCTGGGCGCTTCGCGAGCTGGGCCAGCACCTTGTCGCCAACGGCCACCGGGGCGGTCGACACCGCCTGACGCTGCGCCGCTACGTGCTGCTGGCTACGGGCGCGAGACCTGCAGCAACACGCTCGACCAGCCGCGGGCGCTGACTGCGTAGCTGACGCACAATGGGCGGCAACATCTCGCACTGCGGACCGCCGGCGCCAGGAGATCGTACCCACGGGACGATCGCTCAACCCGCGTTGCCAACTTTTGGGAGGGCTCGATGCCGGTGACCTGCAAGGATGTCGCGGTGCTCTCCTTTGGCGGCGCTCCGGCCCGTTCGATCGGCGGCGGCTCGTGACCCGGGTGGCCGTCGTGGGGAGCGTCAACCTCGACCTCGTCGTGAGTGTCGACCGGCTGCCCGCGCCCGGCGAAACAGTTCTCGGCCACGACGTCGAGTACCGCCCCGGCGGCAAGGGCGCCAACCAGGCTGTGGCCGCCACCCGGTACGGCGCCGACGTCGGCCTGTTCGCCGCGATCGGAACCGACGGGTTCGGCGACCAGCTGCGGACAGCGCTGGCCGGCCACGGGCTGCCGACGTCGTTCATCACGGTCGACGAAACGCGGCCGAGCGGCGTCGCACTGATCCAGGTTGACTCCCGCGGGGAGAACTCGATCACAGTCGCTCCAGGCGCCAACGCAGGGTTGTCCGACGACGACCTGGCGGCGCTGCCCGCCTACCTAGAAGGTGCCGACTGGCTGCTCGTGCAGCTGGAGGTACCGCTGGCCACGGCGCTCGGTGCGGCCCGGGTCGCGCACCGGGCCGGGGTGCCCGTCGCGACCAACGCCTCACCGCTGCCGTCCGGGCCGACGCCCGAGCTGACGTCGCTGCTGGCGCTCACGGACCTGCTGATCGTCAACGAGACCGAGGCGCAGGCCCTCATCGGTGCGAATGCCGACAAGGTTGCAAGCCCCGGCGCGGACTGGGTGGGGACCGCCCGGGCCCTGCTCGCGCTCGGGCCGCGCACCGCCGTCGTGACGCTCGGCCCCGAGGGCGCCGTCGCGGTCACGGCGGACGCCGTTGCGCACCTGCCCGCCTTTCCCGTCGAAGCCGTCGACACGACTGGCGCAGGTGACGCGTTCTGCGGGGCCTTGATCGTCGAGCTCGCCGACGGCGCAGCGCTGGCCGAGGCGCTGCGCCGTGCCTGCGCCGCCGGCGCGCTCGCGACCACGCGGGTCGGCGCCCAGGATGCGGCCCCCACCCGGTCCGAGGTCGACGCCATGCTCGCCTTGGACACCAAAGCCTCCACGGACTAGCTACCGGCGGAAGGCCCACCGGGCGAGCGTCTTGTCTGGCGGGGGCGCATGCCCCCGCCAGACACGCCCGGCTAGGCCTGGCGGAGCACGACGTCGATCCGGGGCTCGTCCGCGGTCGTCGGCCAGTCCAGCCCCACGGTGGCCTCGGACTCGATGACGACGGCGGCCGGCTCGGGCGCGGCGCCCTTCCACCGCAGGGTGTTCGACCGGGCCTCGACCTGCCGGACGCCGTACAGCTCGGCCAGGAGCGGCTCCTCCAGCTCGATCACGTTACGTTCGAGCCGCACGGTCCCGTGCACGGGCGGTGCGTTCGGGATGGTGCCCGGCACGATCTGCAGCACACCCGCCGTCACGCCGCTGAACGTGTTGTCGGCGATCAGCACGTCCCGCACGGGGCCAGACTCCCACCAGAAGGTCGTGTCGCCGGCGATCTGGATGACCGGCATGGTTATCCCGTCGAACGTGCACCGCTCGATGCGGACCGGCTGGCGGGTGGTCACGAGGATCGCGCGCGTCGGGACGTTCCGGAAGGTGCAGTCGGTGATCGTGACCTCGGGCGTGCGGGTCGTGTTCTCGGCCCCGAGCTCCTCCGTCTCCGCCAGGGCCCGCACCGCTGCGGGCAGCTCGGACCCGAGCCGCACGACCATCCGGTCCAGGGCGTGGTCGTGGTCGCGCCCGGTCGGGCCGTCCACCTCGACCACCACGTCCTCGAAGACGGTCTCCATGGTGTCGCGCCGGACGAGCTCGATCCGGTCGCCCGGCGCGTACTGCGGAAAGCCGGCCGTCTGGTCGTGCCGGTACTCGAGCGCGAGCCGGTCCGCCTCGGGCGAGCCGGCGACGGCGAGATACGCGCCGTGGATGTTGATCGGGTCGTCGTGCGGCCCGTCGAACTCGCAGTCGGTGATCGTCACCCGCCCGCTCATCCCCGAGGTGTTCACGAAGTCGGCGAACCCGCCCGTGACCCGGCCGGTGCCGGCGGGCGGGCGGAACACGGTGCGGTTGATCACCAGGTCCTCGCTGTTCTGCCCGACCAGCCCGAACCCGTGCAGGTACCGGATCCGCAGGTCCTCGAACGTCACGTCGGCGGAGTCGAGCACGAGCATGCCCGGGTGGTCCCGCTCGATGTCGCGCAGCTGGTAGACGATGCCGCGGTCCGACGGCGCCTCCGCCGTCCGGTAGGTGACGCGGAACCGGCGCTCGTCGACCCGCTCGATGCTGTCGACGTCGTCGAACACTGGACAGTGGTCCCGTCGGGTCCGGCGGGTCCGCGGGTCGTAGACCTGGCTGTATTGCAGCCCGTCCTGCCCGGACCAGTACGGGAGCCCGTCCACGGGCGACGGGTCGGACTGCCATTCGACGTGCGTGCCGTCGACCTCGAACGGATTTGTCGCCGGGACCGACAGCAGGCGCCATGCGCGCCCGCCCTCGACGCCGGCGCCGTCGACCCCGGTGTCCTCGACCCCCGCGTCCTCGACCGTCACGTCGATGACGGTGGGTACCGCCCAGTCCACCTCGAGGCCGCGGACCGTTACGTGCCGGCTGTCGATGATCGCGAGCGCCGTCTGCTTGCCGTGCAGCATGAGGGTCGCGCCGTCGGCGACGATCTCCAGGTCGGTCACGCCCTCGACGAGCAGGCCGATGGTCTTGATCCGGTAGTCGGGGTCCGCACCCACGGTGTTGGTGACGTAGAGCTCGCGCTTCTCGGCACGCTCGGGCCACACGTCGTACCGGCCGGGGGGCAGGAGCAGCTGGGTCCCGGGGCCGGCGGCCCGCACCGCGGCGAGCGCCGCGCGCAGGGCGTCTGCGGTGTCGTGACCGCTGTCCGGGACGGCGCCGTGGTCAGTGACGTCGATCGTTGTCATCGGTCGCACCTCATCGTGCTCTGCATGGTTGGTCCTCTCAGGATCATGCTGGATCATGCTGCGAACCCCGGGGCTCGCATAACGATTGTCATCGGATGACTGGCCCTCACAGGAGCCGGTCCTGTATAACATGAAAACGGAAAGTAATGAACGGAAGGCGAAACTTATGGCGCTCAGCGTTGAGCACCCCAACTCCTCCAGACGCCTAGCGGTCGGATCTTTACCAGCTCGCCGAGCTAGTAGAGCTGGCCGGAGCTGGCGCCGCTACTGGCAGCTCTACCTCCTGATGCTCCTGCCCATCGCCTGGTTCATCGTGTTCAAGTACGTGCCGATGGCCAACGCGATCATCGCGTTCAAGTCGTACAACGTGGTCGACGGCATCTGGGCGAGCCCGTGGGTCGGCTTCGACAACTTCACGGCACTGTTCAGCAACCCCGTGTTCCCGAGGCTCGTCGGCAACACGTTCCTGCTCGCCGGCTACACCCTCCTGGCGAGCTTCCCCCTGCCGATCATCCTCGCGCTGGCCCTCAACGAGGTGCGCAACCGGTTCTTCAAGCGCACCGTCCAGATGGTCACCTACGCCCCGTACTTCATCTCGACGGTCGTCGTCGTCTCCATGACGATCCTGCTCCTGTCTCCCCAGGTGGGCCTGCTCGGGCGGACGATCAGCGCGTTCGGCATGGGCCAGGTCGACCTGCTCGGCGACGCGGACTTCTTCCGCCACATCTACGTCGCGTCCGACGTCTGGACGACGACCGGCTACTCCGCGGTCATCTATCTCGCGGCGCTCGCGAGCGTGGACACCACGCTCTACGAGGCGGCGCGGGTCGACGGCGCGAACCGGCTGCAGAAGATCTGGCACATCGACCTGCCGGCCATCCGGCCCACCGCGGTGATCATCCTCGTCCTGGGTGTCGGCAACATCATGGCGATCGGGTTCGAGAAGGCCTTCCTCCTGCAGAACCCGCTCAACCTCTCGACGTCCGAGATCATCGCGACCTACGTGTACAAGACCGGCCTGCTCAACGCGAACTTCAGCGTCGCCACGACCGTCGGCCTGTTCAACGCGGTCCTCAACCTCGCGCTCCTGCTGGGCGTCAACGCCATAGCGAAGCGCCTGACAGGAAGTGGTCTCTGGTGAGCGCCCCTGTGCCTGGCGTCGGTACGATCGCCGCCACCTTCGACGACGACGTAGCCCCCATCACCCGCGTGCGCCGGCGCATGCCGGAGACCGGGAGCGACCGCACCTTCCTGTTCATCGTCTACGCCGTGCTCATCGCGTTCCTGCTGGCCGTCGTGCTGCCGCTCCTGAACATCGTGGCGAGCTCGCTCAGCGATCCCGTCGCCGTCTCCGCGGGCGAGGTGCTGTTCTGGCCGGTGGACTTCACGCTCCGCGGTTACGAGACGGCGCTGAGCAATCCCGAGGTCATCAGGGGCTTCCTGAACTCGGTGTTCTACACCGTGGTGGGCACCGTCGTCAGCGTGGCCGGCACCGTGGCGATCGCGTACCCCCTGTCCCGGTCCGGGCTGTTCGGCCGCGGGGTCATCACGGGCGGCATCGTCTTCACCATGCTGTTCAGCGGCGGTGTGATCCCGACCTACCTCGTGGTGCAGGAGCTCGGCCTGCTCGACACCCGGGGCGCGCTGATCCTGCCGCAGGCCATCGGCGTCTGGCAGGTCATCATCGCGATGGTCTTCTTCCGCACGGCGGTACCGGACGAGCTCTACGAGGCGGCGCAGCTCGACGGCGCCAGCGAGCTGCGGATCCTGTGGACCATGGTCCTGCCGCTGGCCAAGCCCCTGATCGCCGTCATCGCGCTGATGTACGCGATCGGCCAGTGGAACGCGTACTTCGACGCGCTCCTGTACCTGCGCGACGAGTCGCTGCAACCACTGCAGCTCGTGCTGCGCAACATCCTGATCCTCAACGACCAGGGCAGCGGCAACGTAGCCGACCAGGTGCAACGCCAGACCATGGCCAACCTCCTCAAGTACTCGCTTGTCGTGATCTCGACCATCCCGATGATGATCGCCTACCCGTTCGTCGCGAAGTACTTCACGAAAGGGCTCCTGGTCGGCGCGGTCAAGGGCTGACCGGCCGGCCCCGCCTGCGGGGACCACAAAACCACCTCAACGAAGAGACTCAACGAAGAGAGATGAGAAAGAACGTGATTCACAACAGATCGGTTCGCACCAGGACAAGGGCAGCGGCCGCAACGGCCGTCGTCGCGCTCGCCGCACTCGTGGCCGGCTGCTCGGGGTCCTCCGGGGAAGAAGACAACGGACGGTTCGTCGTGTTCTCGCCGCAGCAGACGGGCAGCGACCTCGCCACCAACGCGTACACGGAGCAGGTCGCCGAGGAGCTCGACCTCGACTTCGAGTGGCAGACCACCACCTACGACAGCGCGGCAGCCGCCGAGAACCGGCAGGTGTCCCTGGTCGGCGGCGACTACCCCGACGCCTACCTGCTCATCGACTGGGTAGACGCCTTCACGCGCGCCGAGCTGCTCAGGTACGGGCAGCAGGGCGTCGCCTTGCCGCTCAACGACCTCATCGCCGAGCACGCCCCGAACATCACGGCGGCGATGGAGGCCGAGCCGGAGTGGGCGGAGGCGCTCTACGCACCCGACGGGAACATCTACGGCATCAGCCGCTGGGACGAGTGCTACCACTGCAGCTACCCGGCCAAGCTCTGGATGAACAGCACCTGGCTGGACGAGCTCGGCCTCGAGCAGCCGACCACGACCGACGAGTTCCGCGACGTGCTGCGCGCCTTCAAGAACGACGACCCCAACGGCAACGGCGAGGCCGACGAGGTGCCGCTGAGCGGCTCGGTGGACACCTCGATCATCCCGTACATCATGAACGCGTTCACCTATGCGCCGATCGGTGGGGACGGCTCGCCGGGGCCGCTCGCGCTGAACGGTGACCAGGTCGTGATGCAGGCGGTCACCGACGAGTGGCGCGAGGGGCTGGAGTTCATCAACTCGCTCTTCGACGAGGACCTCGTCGACGCCGCCGCGTTCAGCCAGAACGCCGAAGCGCTCCTGAGCCTGGGCAATAGCAGCAACGGCGTGGTCCTGGGCGCCGGCCCCGGCCTGCACCCCGGCGTCATCGTCACGATCGACCAGGAGGACGGGCGGGACCGGCAGTACGACGCCGTGCCGCCGCTGACCGGCCCCGAGGGTTGGAGCACGACCTCCGGCAACTCGAGTGTCAACCCCCTGTCGATGTTCGTCCTCACGAACAGGGCCACCGAGGAGGAGCAGGTGAAGGCGATCCAGATGATGGACGCCCTGTACACCGATGAGGGCAGGCTCGCGGCACAGTGGGGTCCTGAGGGCGTCGCCTGGGAGCCGGCCTCGGGCGACGACGAGGCCCTCGACCCCGAGCTCGAACCCAGCTTCGAGGCCTTGCCGTACGAGGACACGCAGAACCTCGCGTGGCGCTCGCTGGCCCAGTACTACAACCCGGCGGAGTTCCGTAACGCACAGGTTGTCGCCACGGACAGCTACACCCTCGCCGGTTACGAACGGCGCCTGTTCGACGCGACCGAGCAGTACGCCCCGTTCGCCCCCGAGGAGGACACCGTCTTCCCCTACTACAGCCTCTGGCCCGACCTGGAGACCTCGGCGGAACTTGCCGAGGTGCAGACCAACATCACCTCGTACATCACGCAGGCGAACGCCGAGTTCGCCACGGGCCAGCGGGACGTGACCGACGACGCCGAGTGGGACGCCTACCTGTCCGACCTCGACGGGCTCGGCCTCGCCCGGTACCTCGAGCTGTGGCAGGAGCTGTACGACGCAGCCTGAGCTAGCTGTCCGGGCCGTTCGGCCCGCCTCTCACCCTGGTCCGCGGCTTGGTGCCGCGGGCCAGGGTGCTTTGTTTGCCGGGCTGGCGTAACTGTACTAGCCGTATGGTATAGTTACGCTCATGAGGCCAAGCTCCCGAAACGCAATCCTGGACGCAGCCCTTCGCCTGGCCGGCCACGAGAGCGGCTCGATAGACATCACCTTCGAAGCGACCGCAAAGGAAGCACGAGTCACCAAGGGCGGGGTCCAGTACCACTTCCACACCCGCGACGAGCTGGTGCTGGCGGTTCTCGAGCGTGCCGCCGGGCGCTTCCACGACGCGATGCTGTCGCTGCTGGACAAGCCGTTCGACCAGACCAGCCCGGCCGAGCGCGTGCGTGCCTACGTGCTCGCGATCGCCGCGGGTTGCCTCAGCCGAGCCGACCTGGCGGTCTACGCCGAGGCGTTGACCAATCCGGCCCTGGCCGAACCCTGGGAAATGCTGATGACCCCCTGGCTGAACCTCGACGACGTCACCGACGCGGGGCTCAGAGCACGGCTGCGGGCGGCCCACCTGGCCGCCGACGGCCTGTGGGCGGCCGACGTGACAGGCATCTTCTCCCCGACCGATGACCGAGAAGCGCTGATCGCAGAGCTTCTCGCACTGACCGAGACTCCACGAGAGGTTGGCAGATGAAGAAATGGCTCGCGTTGGCAGGCGCGATCGGAACCGAGGTCACGGCGACCTTGTCGCTCAAAGCCGCACTCGACCATCCAGCCTGGTACCTGCTGGTGGTCGTCGGCTACGCCGCCTCGTTCGTCCTGCTCTCGACCGGCCTGCGGCTCGGCATGAAGATCGGGATCGCCTACGGCATCTGGGGGGCCGGCGGCGTCACCCTCACCGCCCTGCTCTCGGCCGTCTTCTTCGCCGAACCCCTCACCGCGCTGATGGGACTCGGCATCGTCCTCATCGTCGCCGGTGTCCTGGTCGTCGAGCTCGGCGCCCAGCACGCTCAGCAGAACAACACGGAGGTCAGCGCATGAGCTGGTTGTTCCTCATCGCCGCCGTTCTCGCCGAAGTCACCGCAACCATGTCTCTGCGCGCCTCCGAAGGCTTGCGGAAGAAGAGCTGGATCCCCGCCATCACCATCGGCTACGTCCTGGCCTTCGTGTTCCTGAGCATGTCACTTGACCAAGGCATGCCACTCGGAATCGCCTACGGCGTCTGGGCCGCCAGCGGCATCGCCCTCACGGCCGTCCTCGCTCGGGTGCTCTTCAAGGAAGCCCTCACCGCGATTATGGTCGTCGGAATCGGCCTGATTGCCGCCGGTGTTTTGGTCGTCGAGCTGGGCGCGGCGGCTAGCCACTGATCAGTCGCCTGACGAGCGTGCAATCCCCTCGCATTGGTGTCGCTAGCCTGGTGGAGTGCTGATCGAGCGAGTGAGCGTCAAACCCGCCCTGGTCGAGGATGGCGTCTGGCCGTGGACGGTGCCCGCCGTCGCCGAGATCGCCGCGAGTGGGCTGCGCTTGACCAGCAGCATCGTGATCCTGGTCGGGGCGAACGGGTCCGGTAAGTCCACCGTGCTGGAGGCCATCGCCGAGACGTACGGGATCGACGTGCGCGGTGGGCACGGCGGGCGCAAGTACGCCAGCCAGGTCGAAACGAGCCCGTTGGGTGACGCACTCGTTCTGGAGCGGACCGGGGCCGGCTCGCGCATGGTCCGGCAGAACGCGAAAGGCTTCTACCTGCGAGCAGAGACGGCGTTCGGGATGCTGTCGTTCATGACCGGGGCCGGAGTCAGTGGGTACGGCGACCAGCTGTCGTGGGAGGTCAGCCATGGCGAGTCCTACCTCCAGGCGATCGCCGGTAGGTTCGACGGTCCCGGCCTCTACCTCCTCGACGAGGCCGAGGGGCCGCTGTCATTCGAGTCGACGCTGCAGCTGCTGTACCGGCTGCAGGACCTGGTGGCAGACCATGCCGCGCAGGTGATCTACGCGACGCACTCACCGCTGGTGGCAGCGCTGCCCGGGGCCCAGATCCTGGAGATGACGGACGACGGGATCGCTGAGCGCACGTGGGCTGACCTGGAGTCGGTCAACCTTTGGAAGAGCTTCCTGGGGCGGCCGGACCGGTTCTTCGACGCCGGTTGATATCCCCGGCGGGGTTGGCACGCCGCCTCACGTGAGCTGACCGAAGAGCTCGGGCTCGTTCGTGAGCGAATGCGTCCCCTGGTCATCGACCACGAGGCTGCTACGGACGACGGGATGCCTGAGGGAATTGCCTGGATCTATCGACGGGGGTCTGATCAGCGAACAGGAGCTGGCTGCCCTCCCCCTTGATGACCCGGAGATCGTCTCCGTCGGCCTTTACAGGCTGGACGAGGTCAGCGGCAAGACGACCGGCCCGCTCGCCCACCGGCTCTCCGCATCGCTGGTTGCCATACGGGACGGTTCCGGGCCGATCTTGTGCGACGACGGAGTCCATGCCGCCGTCGATCGCTAGACCAGGAGGCTTCGGCTGTAGTGACGCATCCGTCCGTTCTCCAGCTCCGACACCGTGGACTTGCCGATGAACGACGCCTTCGCCAGATCGCGCAGCGACATACCGCGCTCGGTCCGAAGCCGGCGCAACGCCTCAGCAAATCTCAGGTCGACCACGCGCATGATCACTCCTGCGGTGTCTCGTCTCGTACCCACTCCAGGTACTTCTGGTGCCCGCCGATCACAGGCGTCACCAGAACCTCAGGAACATCGTAGGAGTGCTCACTCACGATGTACTCGGTGAGCCGGTCAGCGAGGGCAGCGGTCGTCTTGAACGTGACCCGCCACTCCTTGTCCTTCTGCACAGCGCCGTCCCACCGGTACACGCTCGTGACCGGGCCCTCGGCCTGCGCACACGCCGCGAGCCGCGCTTCTACGGCCGATGAGGCGAGAGCCTCAGCTTCCTCCACGGCGTCGAACGTCGTCGTAACCTGCACGAACTGGACATCGACCGGGTTGATTGCCATGGCGGCGAGCGTACCGGCGCCGAGCGAAGTGGGCTACGAGGGGTGGCGGTTCGAAGCCGTCCACGCGTTGTGTCTCCTCGGCCTCGACCTCGTCAAAGAGCGGGGCGCACGACGCAGCGCAATCCTGACCGTCTCAGCTCGCTGGCGCAGCCGTGTCATGCCGTTGTGATCAGGTGAAGCAGCCCATGTTCCCTAGACTTGCTGTCGCCCCCTCCGTTCCAGGTCGGGGCCACACACAACCCCGATTGGAAGGTTCACGCGTGTCCGACGTCGTGGCGATCAAGGACCAGGTGGAGGCAGCCGTACAGGCCGCCCTGTCCCAGGTGCTCCCGGGCGAGCTGGCCGGCACCGACCCGGTGGTCCGACGATCCGACCGCGCCGACTTCCAGTCCAACGGACCACTCGCCGTCGCCAAGCGCGCCGCCCGGGCACCGCGGGACCTGGCGGCCGAAGTCGCCGCGCAACTGTCGCCGCAGGGCATAGACGCGGAGGTGTCCGGTCCGGGATTCCTCAACCTGATCATCGCCGACCGCCCAATCTGGCAGCAGGTCGCGAACCGTCTGACCGCCGCCGAGCTGGGGCTGCCACTGACCCAGCAGGGCGAGCGGATCGTCGTCGACTACTCCGCGCCGAACGTGGCCAAGGAGATGCACGTGGGCCACCTGCGCTCGACGATCATCGGCGACACCCTGACCCGGGTCTTCGCCCGCCTCGGTGCCACCGTGATCCGGCAGAACCACGTCGGCGACTGGGGCACCCAGTTCGGGATGCTGATCCAGTTCATCAACGAGCACCCCGAGCAGACCTGGCAGGGCGAGGCCTCGATGTCCGCCCTCGACGCGCTGTACCGGGCAGCACGGGCCGAGTTCAACGCCGACCCGGCGTTCGCCGACCGGTCCCGCGCCCGTGTGGTGGCCCTCCAGTCAGGTGACGAAGCAACGCTGACAACCTGGCGCGAGCTCGTCGCCGAGTCCGAGGCGGCATTCCAGGCGGTCTACGACCG
Organism: Promicromonospora sp. Populi; assembly: GCF_041081105.1. NCBI lineage: Bacteria > Bacillati > Actinomycetota > Actinomycetes > Micrococcales > Promicromonosporaceae > Promicromonospora > Promicromonospora sp. Populi. Next base: position 1,207,070 of record NZ_CP163528.1, read on the forward strand.
CCTTGGTGTCCTGCTCACCCTGGATGACGCCGACGGCGAGTCCCGCTATAACAACGACCTACAGGGCGTGGTCGACGAGCTCGTCGCACGGGGCATCGCCGTCGACTCCGACGGCGCCCTGTGTGCGTTCACCGAGGGCGTCGTCGGACCCGACGAGGAACCCGTGCCGCTGATCGTGCGCAAGAAGGACGGCGGCTTCGGCTACGCCGCCACCGATCTCGCGACCATCCGGCTGCGCGTGGACGAGTACAAGGCGACTCGCATCCTCTACGTGGTCGACGCCCGCCAGGCCCTGCACTTCAAGATGGTGTTCGACGTCGCCCGCCGTGCCGGCTGGCTGCCCGACGACGTCGCCGCGACCCACGTCCCGTTCGGCACCGTCCTCGGTCCGGACGGCAAACCGTTCAAGACCCGCGACGGCGGCACCGTGCGCCTGACCGACCTCCTGGACCAGGCGGTCGAACGAGCCCGCTCAGAGCTCGCCGAGAAGGACCACGGGATGGCCCTGGACGAGTTCGAACAAGTCGCGCAAGCAGCCGGGATCGGCGCCGTGAAGTACGCCGACCTGTCCAACACCCGCACCAAGGACTACGCCTTCGACGTCGACCGCATGGTCGCCTTCAACGGCAACACCGGCGTCTACCTCCAGTACGCGCACGCCCGCATCCGCTCGATCCTGCGCAAGGCGGCCGACGCCGGCATCCCGGCGGGGCAACCAATCGACCCGGCACTACCGCTGCACCCGGCGGAACGTGAGCTAGCGCTGACTCTGGACGAACTTGGTGCGGTACTAGACGACGTCGCCAGGACTCTCGAACCCCACCGCCTGTGCGGCTACCTCTTCAGCCTGGCCCGCGCCTACACCGAGTTCTACGACCAGTGCCCCGTACTGCGCACCGAGGACCCGGCCGTGCAAGCGAACCGCCTCGCCCTGTGCGAGCTCACCGGCCGCACCCTGGCCACCGGGCTCGACCTCCTCGGCATCACCGCACCCGAACGCATGTGACGGATCCCGGCTCTGCTCCACCAGCTGCGTGGAGCAGAGCTGCCGCCTCTACTCACCAATCGCCGGCCAAGGAGACATCCGTATGACCGACCCCGCGACCGATCCGGAAGCGGCAAACGTCGCCAACTTCGCGCACGAGATGGGTGTGCTCAAGCGCCTGCGTCGTGCCGGGTGGTGGCAGGCCGGCGTCCGGGACCCGGAGTCGGTCGCCGAGCACAGCCTCCGGGTGGCGCAGCTCGCGGCGCTCATCGCAGCGGAGGAGGGCGCCGATCCGGCCCGTGCGGCTTACCTGGGGCTGTGGCACGACTCCCAGGAGACGCGGATCACCGACATACCGCACTCGGCCCGCCCTTACCTCGGCAAGGCCAACAACGAGACGATCACCCGCGACCAGGTCGCTTTCCTGCCCGAGGCAGCGGCAAAGACAGTCACTGAGGCCGTGGCCGAGTACGAGGCCCGCGAGACGCTGGAAGCCCAGTGTGCCAAGGACGCCGACAAACTCGAATGCCTTCTCCAGGCACTGGAGTATCGGGCGGCCGGCCACCAGCATGTCCAGAAGTGGATCGACAGTTCGCGCGCGGGTATCGAGACGTCGTTCGCAGCACGCGTGGCCGACGCAGCCCTGGCGGGCAGCACCATGGCATGGCACGACCAGGCCCAGCCCTAACTCGCTCTCGTCTCAATCCGTATGGTGTCTCCACTATGACGATGCGCTGGGTCGAGATGGACGACAGCGTCCGACTGAGGACCTGGCAGTCGGGCTCTGCCGATGTGGATCAGTTTCCGGTCGTGTTGGTCCACGGCGGGCCGGGACTTCCCGACTACCTGGAACCCGTCTCGACCCTTATCGACGACCTGACCCAGGTGCACCGCTACGACCAGCGAGGCACCGGCGGCTCCCGATGGAGCGGCCGGCACACCGTAGCTCGCCACGTTCAAGACCTTGGGCGCCTGATCGACGCCTGGGGCCACGACCGGGTCGTTCTCATAGGGCATTCGTACGGGACCGATCTGACGAGCTTCTTCGTGCGGGCGTTTCCTGAGCGCGTCGCGGGAGTCGTCTACCTCTGCGGGCCCTTTCTCGGACCATGGCGCGAGTCGACGCGCATAACGGAGCGGGCGCGCCACTCTGATTCTCAGCAGGCCCGGCTCGAAGAGCTCGGTGCGCTCACTGCGCGTTCTGATGACGAGGAGATCGAGCTTCTGGCGTTGTCATGGTTTACCGACCATGCCGACCAGGAATACGCCTGGGAATGGGCGCTGAAGTCCGCGCGCACGTTGCGTCCGATCAACTGGACGATGAATGCCCAGCTCAATGCCGACAAGAGGTCCGACCCCCTGGAGGGCGACATCGAACGGCTCCGCGCGGCCCTTCCCGCCAACACCGCGATCATCGGCGGTGCGGAAGATCCCCGCCCCGCAGCAAGCCTGCGGCAACTGGCAGCAGACCTGGGCTGCGACGTCACCATCATTCCGGGAGCGGGCCACCATCCCTGGATGGAGCGTCCCGAGGAGTTCGGGGCAGCGCTTCGGGACGCCGTCTCGCGGCAGGTCCACTCAGCAACCTGAGGGTCCCGTCAGCTCGCCGGGTCGTACTGGAACTCGCGGAGCTCCTGCGAGCAGCGGCAGGCGACGGCGATCTTCGCCGCCCACTCGACGGCCGCCTCCCGCGAGGGCAGCTCAAGAACGGTATAGCCGCCGTTGGGCACCGTGTGGCCCGGGTACGTGCCCTCGGTGACGGTGCCGTCGCCGGCCACGAGCACGGGGCCCACGCCCTCGTTGATCCCGCCGCCGAACACGTACACGCCCGCCGCCTTGGCCTCCTCGATGACGGCATGCGACGACTCGACCACCGCCTCGAACTCCCCCTCCGGGATGACCATGGCCTCACCGGGGAACGAGATCAGGTACTTCGTCATTTCGGAACTCCCTCTGCTGGTGCTGGTGCGTCAGTCGGCGATGTGGGCGGTGTTGTCGAGCCAGTGCTGGACGAGGGCGGCGTCGCCGTCGACGCCGATCCCGGCGGCTTCGTGGTCGGCGAACGGAAGGCGCCGGGTCAGGATCAGCAGCAGCAATCCTGCCGGGCCGGTGACCGTCACGTCGGCCGGTTGGGTGCCGGGCCGCCACGTCGCGCCGTCGGGCCGCTGCTCGATGAACCAAGCGCCTGCGCCGTCCAAAGCAAGCCACTGCAGGGTCTCCCCCGCACCCCGGATGGCGTGGGCCGACTCGGACCGCAGCATCTCCCACGTGGGCGAGGTGAGCATCTTGAGGTGGTTGCTGATGAGCTCTGCTGCGACGTCGGCGTCGACGTCGGGCGCGCCGCCCGCCGTATAAACCGCGTCAAAGCCGTGCACCACCGCCTCGTTGAGGCTGCTGGTCAGCCAGAACTGTCCCCCGGTCCGCTCGTCGCCCGCGGCGTTGAACACCGGCGCGACGAGCGCGTCGTCGGAGAACGCGTTCGCGACCCGCGTGGCGGACTCTGAGAGCCACGCCGGCCACTCGCCGGGGTCGGCGGGAAGCTTGGCCGCATCCGTGGGTAGCTCCGTTGGGTCGACGATGCGCCGCTCGACCATCTCCGCCACCCAGTGCTGGGTCTGTCCCACGTGCTCGACCAGGTCGGTGATGGTCCACTCCGGGGCGGTCGGCACGACTGCGCCGGGGCCGGCCGCGGCGGCGGCCTCCGCCAGCCGCCGGGTGTGCTCGACGATCGCCTGCCTGGCGCGGTCTGCATTCAGCTCGGTCATCCGATAGCTCTTTCCGTAGGTTCGTTGTGCCCTGACCGACTGGGCGTGCCGGTCGAACTCATCGGTGACCTACGTCGTCATACAAAAGACGTCGTACAAAGACAAGGGTGCCGGGGCGGGAACTCCCGCCCCGGCACCCTTCCTACCGGTCCAACCCGCTCAGCGGCCTACCCGCTCAGCTGCGGTTCCTAGCAACCGTGTACCGGAACGTGTCCGTCCGCAGCACCTCACCGGACACCTTCACGATCCGGATCGTGTGCGCCCGGTCCCTCAGCCCGGTGGCCTCGAAGACCACCTGGGCGGTGCGGCGGGCGTCGCCGGACAGGTCGACCCGCTCGACCAGCCTGCCGTCGATGAACACGTCGGCCTCACCCTGGTCCGGGGCGAGAGCGGTGACCCACTCGATGCCCGTGCCGGTGAAGGTGAGCTCGACCGCGGCGCCGTTCTCCGACGCGGAGTGCACGTCGTCGTGGTAGTCGCCGCGGAACTGGAAGTCGACTGCGGCCTCGCCGACGGGCAGCGTGGCGAGGTAGTCGCTCCCGAGCGTCACCGTGTTGCCCTCGAGGGTGTACTCGGCGCCCTCCTCGAGGTCGGTGCCGTCCACCGAGATGCCGACCAGCTCGCTCGCGTCGCGCAGCAGCTCCACGTCGATGTCGGCCGGAGCCGCCTTGTCGAACGCCGCCGTGTCGGGGTCGAGCAGGCTCTCCTGCCGCACGTCCAGCCGGTCCACCAGCATGTACGAGCCCGACTTCTTGACGCCGCGGATCGTGTGCGACCCGTTGGGCAGGTCGGAGATCGAGTAGACCACCTGCTGCACCTGGCGGGGCTCGCCCGACGGGCGGGACGTGTCGACGGTCTCCATGAACTCGCCGTCGATGTAGATGTCGACGTTGCCCTGGGACTCGTCCCGCTCGGTGATGTAGTCGATCCCCGTGCCGACGAACGTGTACGAGAACGAGTCCTCGTTGCGCTCGGTGTACTGGACGTCCGCCTGGTAGTCACCGAACTCCCGGCCGGTGCTCTGGCTCCAGGCGCCCGTGTAGACGATGTCCGGGTTGTTGTTGTTCAGGATCGTGGTGCGGGTACCAGCCGAGTCCCCCGGTTCCTCGGGCTCCTCAGCGGGCTCGCCGTCCGTGACGGTCACGGGCAGCGGCTGCGTGACCGCCGGGACCTCGAAGTTGTCGTTGCGCACCCACTCGCCCTCGTAGCCCACCCGCAGGTCGTCGTCGTTCACGGTGATCTGCGAGTTGCGGGCCGGCGTGACCTTGATCAGGCGGGCACCGTGGATCGGCACGTCCTCGGCGACAAAACCGCCGTCGAACGAACCCAGGTTCTTCCTGGACCACAGGTCGCGGACCTGCGCGGAACCGCCGTCGAGCCCGATGTCGGCCCAGTCCACGTTGATGTCCCGGTCGGTACGGCCCCGGTTGAAGAGCGCGACCGTGTACGAGCTGTCCGCGTTCAGCGAGTACCAGACCTCGAGGTTGGGGTCGCCGGACACCGGCTGTGCAGGCACGCCCGCCTGGTTCACCCCGATCACCTCGGGGTTGGTCAGCAGCGAGAGCCCGTAGTCGTCGAGCCGCGTCATGTCGTTGCCGATGTAGAACGGGGCCGACGACACCGCCCAGAAGGTCGCCGCGGTACGGCGCTCGTCACGCGTGAGACCGTCCATGCTGCCGTTGCCGACGTTCAGGGAGTCCAGGTCGTTCCAGCCGCCGGGTCCACCGTGGCGCCACCAGTCGGCCATCCGCGGGAACAGCCGGTCGATGCTCGACCAGACGGTCAGTGCCTCGCCCTGGCAGTAGCACTCGACGTCCCAGTCGACGCGCCACCCGTTGGCCTGGTCCTGCCACTGCTCGACATTGTTGATGTCCACGGCCCAGGAGAGCTCGAGCCAGATGTTGTGGCGCTCCAGGGCCTGCGACCACGCCGCGACATCGTCGCGCGCGTCGAGGGAACCGTCGGTGAAGCCGGAGCCCGGGGTCACGCTGTCGAACTTCAGGAAGTCGACGCCCCAGCTCGCATAAAGGTCGGCGATCGCGTCGACGTAGCTCTGGGCGCACGGGTTGGAGAAGTCGATCTTGATCCCGATGTCCCAGGCGTCGGCCGACTGGTGCGGCTCGACGGCGATGTCACCGGTCGAGCAGCCCGGCGCGCCGAAGATCGGCAGGTCCTGCTCCACCAGGTCCTCCGAGATGCCCGGGATGCTGTACAGGCCGAACTTCTGCCCGTTGGCGTGGACGTAGTCGATCACGTCCTCCAGCCCGTCCGGGTACAGCGTGGCGCTCGGCGTGGGCCGGCCGTACTCGTCGATCCCGTCGTTCCAGCCGGCGTCGACGTTGATGTACTCGAACCCGAACTCCTGCAGCTGCTCGTGCATGGCATCCGACTGCGCCTTGAGCTGGTCGGCCGTGATCCACCTGCCGTTGTCGTACACCTGCATGCTGTAGCTGCTCCACCCCATGTAGGGCTTCGCGGCCACGTCCCCGGCCGGGGGGTACGACCCGGGCGGGATGGCGGTCGTGAGGGGCGACGACGTGAGGGGCGACGTGCCGGCGACTGTGACCGGCGACGCCGCCTCACGTGCCGACGCCGACGAGACGGCGGTGCCGAGCGAGACGAGCAGAACGCTCGCCGCGGCGATCGCCCTGGTGCCCCGTCTCCTGCGACGGTTCTCTTCCATGAGTAAGTCCTCTCTGCGGTGTGGTCTTCCTTGACCGCCGGAGCGCTTCGCCGCGCTCCGGATCTCTCAGTGCGCCGCGCCGCCCCCGCGGGACGCGCCAAGTTCTTGTGCGACGGCGTCCAGCACCGTCTTCGCGCCGTCCAGCCAGAGGCGGGCCAGCTCCTGGTGGCCGCGCTCCCCCGGGTGGATCCCGTCAGGCGCGACGTCGGGCGCCGACCCCAGGGCGCGCAGCCCGGCGTCGGCCTCGATCAGCACCGCCCCCAGCTCGGCAGCGAGCGATCGGGTGACCGCGCGCTTCTCGTCGAGGTCGGCACGCCAGGTCTGCTGCTCGTGATTGATGGGCAGCAGGAACGGCTCGATCAGCACGAGGCGGGCGTTCGGGACGCGCTGCAGGATTGCCCGGTAGTCGTGCTCGAACTGCTCCGCCGACGTCGCGTCGCCACTGTCGTAGCGGCGCCAGGTCTCGTTGATACCGACCAGCACGCTGAGGATCGCCGGCTGCTCCGCAACGACGTCGCTCTCCCACCGCTCCTGCAGGTCCAGCACGCGGTTACCGGAGATGCCGCGGTTGCGGACGTCGAAGCCCGCCAGCTCGGGCGACCCGGCAAGCAGGCGCACGTAACCGTCGCCGAGCCCCTCCGGGTCGGTGCGGCGTTCGCAGTCGGTGATGCTGTCGCCGGTGAAGACGATGACGGGCCGGGTCATGAGAGTTCCTCCGAGTTCAGGTCAGCCAGTTCCAAGCGCTCCAGGTCGAGTCGCTCCAGGTCGAGTCGCTCCAGGTCAAGGAGCATCGCCTGCTGCGGGTTGAGCGTCGGCAGGGGGATCCCCACGGTGGCCAGCACCTGGCCGGGCAGCACGACGCCGCCGTCGATCGCTGCGTCGACCCACGCGGGATCGGCACCCTGGTGGCGCGACGCCGCTCCCAGCTCCTGCCGCACGCGCACGCGGTAGGTCGCCGTCGGATCAAGACCGGGCAGGCGGACGCGCCCGCTCTGGCCGGCCGCCGACGTGTCGAACCGGGTCCACGTGAACAGCGCCCGCGACCCGTCCTGGGCGATGACGCCGCCGAGCGCTGTCGCGTCGTCGGCGAGGTCGGCGTTGACGACCCGCCCCGTGTGGAGCACCCCGCGCAGCTCACGGTAGAGATCCGCCCAGGCGGTGATCGTCGCCAGCTCCGCGTCCGAGGCGGTCGACAGGTCCATCTCGATCCCGGCGTGCGCCGTCAGCGACGCCACGAGCCGGAAGGCCAGGTCCGTCGTGCGGGACGTCGTGTGCGCCCGCGCGGCGCCCAGGTGCGAGCCGATCAGCTCGGGCGGGACCAGCAGGCGGGTCCAGCGCTCGATCCGCGTGCGTTCGACCGGGTCGTTGCAGTCCGAGGCCCAGAGCCGGTCGGTCCGCTCCAGGATGCCGAGGTCGACCCGGCCGCCGCCGCCCGAGCAGGACTCGATCTCCAGGCCCGGATGGCGCTCGCGCAGCTCGTCGAGCATGCGGTACAGCGCGAGCGTCTGCGCGCGCACCGAGGGCCGGTCCCCGCCGTCCCGATGGCCGACGGCCTCGAGCAGGTCCCGGTTGTGGTCCCACTTGACGTAGTCCACCGAGTAGTCCTTGATGAGCGCGCTGACCCGCTCGAGCACCGTGTCGTACGCGTCGGGGCGCGCGATGTCGAGCACGTACTGCCGCCGGGCCGGGGCACCCAGGCCCTGCCGGGGGCCGAGCACCCAGTCGGGGTGCTCGCGCGCGAGCGTGGAGTCGAGGCTGATCATCTCGGGCTCGAACCACAGCCCGAACTCCATGTCGCGGGAGTGCACGAGGTCGGCGAAGGGGTGCAGCCCGTCGGGCCAGACGCTCCGGTCGACGAACCAGTCGCCGAGGCCGGCGTAGTCGCCGCGGCGGCCGTGGAACCAGCCGTCGTCCAGGACCACCCGCTCGACGCCCACCTGCGCGGCGCGATCCACGAGCGTCGTGAGGCGCTCGATGTCGTGGTCGAAGTACACGGCTTCCCACGTGTTGAGCACGAGCGGCCGCGCCGAGTGCGGGTGCGCGGGCCGGGCCCGCAGCCGCCGGTGCAGCCGGTCGGCCAGCCCGTCGAGGCCCTCCCCGGACCACACGAACACGGCGGTGGGCGCGTCGTAGCGCTCGCCGTCGGCCAGCATGACCTCACCCGAGTGCAGAGCCTCGCCCCCACCCAGGACGGCGGCGAACGGGCCGGCGCCCTCCGTGAGGCGTTCCACGAGGTACTCGCCCTCGCCGCTCCACGCGAGGTGCATCCCCCAGACCTCGCCCTGGCCGAAGCTGAAGCCGCTCGTCCCGGCGGTCAGCAGGTACGGCGAGTCGTGGCCCGGCTTGCCCCGGTGCGCCCGGCGCAGGTGCGTGCCGTAGGCGATCGGGAGCCGCTGCGGCGCGCGCTCGCGGCACCACTTGCCGGTGAAGTCCAGCAGCTCGGTGGCCCGCTCGGGCAGCGGCACCAGGGCCCGCAGCGCGCCGAGCGTGTACGGGGCGGGGCCGGCGTCGGGAGCGAGCGCGAGGTCGCGCACCACCGAGAGGTCGATGCCGAGCACCCCGAAGGCGTCCAGGGTGAACCGCTGCTCGCCGCGCAGTGCGCTGACGCGGTCCACGAACCGCAGGGTGATGACTCCCCCGCCGTCCGCCGCCGGCTCGTGCGTGTACGAGTCGAGCTCCGGGCGCGGGGTCGTGGCCGTGCCCGCCGCGTTGCCCTCCTGGGCCGGGGTGCCCGACCAGCCGTCGAGCTCCGTGGGCCACACGGTCATCACGCGTGCGACGTCCGGCGAGTTGTTCAGGAGAGCCGGGATCGCGGTGGTGCGCAGGGCGTCGACCGTCGCCGCTTCGAGGGCGCCGATGTCAGCGCCCCAGTGCAGGATGCTAGGCACCCGTCCCGAGATGTCGAGCACCAGACTGGTCCCCGCCGCACTGAGGGACAGGACGGCTCCGTCGCCGTTGGGCATCTATCAGGCTCCTCGCTCGATTACTTGACACGGTCAATAAACCATTCCTAGGCTGCTTGACGCAAGCGGTTTGTGTCGACTGCTCAGAACCGAGTTGTCGACGACGACGAGTTCCGGCACCGGCCGGGAGATCGCACACGAAGATCAGGAAGACCGATGACGCTCTTGCCTACAGGGCCTGCCCTGTCACGCACGCAGGTACCTCTAAGACGACGAACCGGGTCGCCGGCCCATCGCGCGGACGCCCGCCTCGCCTGGCTGCTCATCGCCCCGGCCGCGGTCGGCTTCCTGGTGTTCGCCGTCTACCCGACCCTGCGCGGCATCTACCTCAGCTTCACCAACTTCCGGGTGCTGTCGCCGCCCACCTGGGTGGGGTTCGACAACTTCGTCGAGCTCGCCGGTGACGACGTCTTCTGGCAGTCGCTCGGGGTCACCGTGTACTTCGTGGTCCTGTCGGTGACGCTCGGCACGGTCCTGTCGGTGGTGACGGCGGCGGTGCTGCACCGGGTGACCACCTCGACGGTGGTCCGGGGCGTGATGATCCTGCCGTTCCTCATCTCGGGCGTCGTCGCCGCGACCGTGTGGTCGTGGATGCTCGACACCCAGCTCGGCATCGTCAACATCGCCATCGAGGCGCTCGGCGGCAGCGGCATACCGTTCCTGGGCTCGCGCGACTGGGCGATCCCGACGATCGCGCTGATCAGCATCTGGAAGTCGATGGGCTACACGGCGATCATCGTCTTCGCCGGGCTGCAGACCATCCCGGCCACGATCTACGAGGCCGGCCGCATCGACGGCGCCAGCGAGGTCCAGATGTTCCGCCGGCTCACGCTGCCGCTGCTGCGCCCGGTCCTGGCCCTGGTCCTCGTGCTGAACGTGATCGGCGCGTTCCAGGTCTTCGACATCGTCCAGGTGTCCACCAGGGGCGGCCCCGCCAACGCGTCGAACGTGCTCCAGATGTACATCTACAGCAAGGCGTTCGGCCAGTTCGACTTCGGGTACGCCTCGGCGATGTCGCTCGCGCTCTTCGCCATCCTCATCGTCATCACCTTCCTGCAGCTACGCCTGCTGCGGGCGAGCGAATCGGACACCAACTGATGGCCACCACGGACACCCTGACCCGCCCGGGTACAACAGCACGCCGCCCGGCCTCTCGCCGTCCGGCAGTGCGGCCCGGCCGCATCGTCGCCTGGACGTACCTGGTGATCGTCATGCTCATCACCGTCTTCCCGTTCTACTGGATCCTGCGCACCGCGCTGTCGAACAACTTCGCGCTGCTCGCCGAGCCGGCCTCCCTGCTGCCCGTCGACTTCACGCTCGGCGCGTTCCGGCGGGTGCTCGGCCTGGCCACCACCGAGGAGTCGATCGCCGAGGGCGGCTCAGGGGCGTCCATCCAGATCGGGCACTTCCTGCTCAACTCCGTGATCTACGCGACGCTGTCCACGGTGGTCGTCGTGTTCCTCTCGACGCTCGCCGCCTACGCGTTCGCCCGCCTGCACTGGCGCGGCCGCGACCTGGTGTTCAACCTGTTCCTCGGCGCGCTGATGGTGCCCGGCATCCTCACGCTGCTGCCCAACTTCGTGCTCGTGCGCGAGCTGGGGCTGCTCAACACCTTCGCGGGCATGGTGCTGCCCACGGCGCTCTTCTCGGCGTTCAACATCTTCTTCCTCAGGCAGTTCATGCTCGGGCTCAGCACCGAGACCGAGGAGGCCGCGCTGATCGACGGCGCCGGGCGGCTGCGCGTGATGTTCCAGATCACCCTGCCGATGTCGGTCGGGCCGATCACCACCCTGTCGATCCTCGGATTCATCAACGCGTGGAACGACTACTTCTGGCCGCTGCTGGTCACCAGCGACGAGAGCGTCCAGCCGCTCACCCTGGCGCTGGCCGTGTTCAAGCAGTCCTCGCCGCAGGCCCAGCCCGACTGGGCCGGGCTCATGGCGGCAACCCTGGTCGCCGCCCTGCCGATGCTCGTGCTCTTCATGGTCTTCGGTAAGCGCATCGTCAACTCGATCGGATTCACGGGTATCAAATGACACACGACACGCTGCGCCTGCGGTGGTCCTCCCCCGCCGCCGAGTGGGCCGAGGCGGTGCCGCTGGGCAACGGCCGCATCGGCGCCATGGCCTTCGGCGGCGCCTCCGGCCGGCTCGCGCTCAACGACTCCACGGTCTGGTCGGGCACACCCGACGGCCCGGACCGCGCACTCGACGCCGTCCTCGCGGGCGGGGCAGGCCCCGCCCGCCTCGCGCAGGCCCGTACGGCACTGGACGACGGCGACCTGCGGGCCGCCGAGCGCGAGCTGCTCACCTTCGAGGGGCCGTACTCGCAGGAGTTCCTGCCGCTCGCCGACCTGCACCTGACCCTGGTACGGGACCCGGCCGGCGCCGAGGCCGCGGCGCGCGACCTCGACCTGGACCGCGGCGCCCTTCAGGAGTCGTTCGTCGTCGACGGCGTAACCACCGTGCGCCACACCTGGGTCTCGGCCCCCGCCCAGGCGCTTGTCGTCGAGTGGATCGCTGAGGGCCCGGTGCTCGACGTCGACGTCCGGCTCACCACCCCGCTGCGCGAGCGCAGCCGCCGGACGACGCCCGACGGCGTGGCCGTCGAGATCGAGGCACCGCTGGACGGGCCGCCGGAGCACGAGCGCGACCTCCCGGCGCACCGCTACGCCGACGCCGGCTCCGCCAACAACACCGCGGCCGACGTCTTCGACCACGTCACCTGGGCCGCGCTCGCGGTCCACACCGACGGGTCGGTCGAGCACCAGAGCGACCGGACGACGGTCCGCGGGGCGACCCGGATCCTGGCCGTGCTCTCCACCGCCGGCCGGTCCGCGCTGTGGTGGGCCGACCCGGCAGGCGACGCGTGGCGCACCACCCCCACCGCGGACCTGCACGACCGGGCGCTCGCCGCGGCGCGAGCCGCCGCCGCGCGCCCGGCCGCCGACCTGCTCGCCGAGCACGAGGCGGACCTGGAGCAGCACGTGTCCGGCGCGCGCTTCGCGATCGGCGGGCGCCGGTCGGGCACCTGGGACGTGCACGACCTCCTGTACGGCGGCGACGAGCCCCTGCGCGCCACGATCATGGCCGAGCTCGGCCGTTACCTGCTGGGGGCCTCGTCCCGGACGGGCGGGGTGGCCGCCAACCTCCAGGGCATCTGGAACGACGACCCGCGCCCGCCCTGGTCGTCGAACTACACGATCAACATCAACACCCAGATGAACTACTGGCCGGCGCCGGTACTGGGCCTCGACGAGTCGTTCGAGCCGCTGATCAGCCTCGTGGAGCGGATGGCGGCGACCGGCACCCGGGCGGCGCGCGAGCTGTACGGCGCCCGCGGGTGGGTCGCCCACCACAACAGCGACCTGTGGGGCTGGTCGCTGCCGGTCGGCAGGGGCCAGCAGGGCAGCGTGGGCTGGGCGCTGTGGATGATGGGCGGCGTCTGGCTCACCCACAACCTGCTGGACCACTATGCCTTCTCGGGCGACAAGGACCTGCTGCGGTCCCGGATCTGGCCGCTGCTGCGGGGTGCCACCGAGTTCTGCCTCGACTGGCTGGTCGAGGACAAGTCCACCGGCCTGCTGCGCACGAGCCCGTCGACGTCGCCGGAGAACAGGTACACGGGCCCGGACGGGCAGTCCGAGTCCCTCGGTCTGACGGCAACCATGGACCTGAGCCTGATCGGCGCGCTGTTCGACCGCGCGCTGGAGACGATCGACACGCTCGGCGACGTGCTCGATGCTGAGGACCCGCTCGCAGCCGAGATCACCGCCGCGCGCGCCCGCCTGCAGCCGGTCGAGGTCGCGCCGGACGGCCGCCTGGCCGAGTGGGCCGCCCCCGTGGCCGACCACGAGCCCGCTCACCGGCACATGTCGCCGCTGGTGGCGCTCTACCCGCTCGGCACCGTCGACCCGGAGAGCACCCCCGGCCGGCTGAAGGCGCCCGGCGCTTCCTGGACGAGCGCGGTCCCGGCGCCATGGGCTGGTCGTGGGCGTGGAAGGTGGCGCTCCGCGCCCGGCTCGGCGACGCCGAGCACGCAGCGGCCCTGCTCGAGGAGGCGTTCACGCCCTACGGGGGCGACGTCGCCCGGGCCGCCCCCGTCGACGGGTCGGAGTGGGGCGGGCTTCAGCCCAACCTGTTCAGCACCCACCCGCCGTTCCAGATCGACGGCAACTACGGCTTCGCGGCCGCCGTCGCCGAGATGCTGCTGCAGAGCCACCGCGGCGCGATCGACCTGCTGCCCGCGCTGCCCGAGGCCTGGTCCGAGGGCAGCGTCTCGGGCCTGCGGGCCCGCGGCGGTGTCGCCGTAGACCTGGAATGGGCGGACGGCGACCTGACGTCAGCCACGCTGACCGACCTGTCGGGCGCGGACCGGCCCGTCCGGGTCCGGTTCCGCGGCTCCTCCGCCGACCTGGACCTGCCCGCCCACGGGCGGCTCCGGCTCGACGGCCACCTACACGCAACTGACGAAGCACCAGGGGGCGCCGACGAAGGCGTCCTCGTCCACAGTGAGGAACGCACGACATGAGACGACAGATCAGCACAGCCATAGTCATCGTCGGTATGGCCGCAGGCCTGACCGCCTGCGGCTCCGGCGACGACACCGCGTCCGAGGGCGTCACCGTGAACTGGTGGACCTGGGACGAGCGTCAGGCGGCGGCCTACGAGCAGTGCATCCCGGGCTTCGAGGAGGAGAACCCGGGCATCACCGTCGACATCTCGCAGTACGGGGTGGAGGACTACTTCACCAGGCTCACCGCGGGCTTCGTGGCGGGCACCGCGCCGGACGCGTTCCAGAACAGCGTGCCCCTGCTGGGCGAGTACGCCGGCCAGGGCCAGATCATGCCGCTCGACGACCTGATCGAGGAGACCGGCTACGACCTGTCGGTCTTCGACATCGGCGTCGACTCCTGGCAGTACACGGACGGCCAGCAGTACGGCATCCCGCTGGACTGGGCCGCCTCGGCGATCTACTTCAACACCGCCATGGTCGAGGACGCCGGCCTCACGGCCGAGGACATCCGCACCATGACGTGGAACCCGGAGGACGGCGGCACGTTCGACGACATCGTCGCCCACCTCACCATCGACGCGAACGGCGTGCGGGGCGACGAGCCCGGCTTCGACCCGGAGGACGTCGAGACCTACGGCATCAACAGCCTCACCGCGAACGACTACAACGGCCAGGTGACGTGGAACTCGTTCGTCTCCACGCTCGGCTGGCGGCTCGGCGGCGACGACGCCGCGTGGCCGACGCGGATCCCGTACGACGACCCGGAGCTCGTCGAGACGCTCGAGTACGTGCGCAGCCTCGGTGAGCGCGGGTTCATGCCCGAGTTCGGCCAGTTCACCGTGTCGGGGGCGGAGCAGATGGGCTCCGGCTCGGTCGCCATCGTGCAGGGCGGCACCTGGGACGCCACCACCATCACGAAGATCCCTGGCGTCGAGGTCGAGGTCGCGCCGACCGTCGAAGGCCCGGAGGGCCGGATGATGATCAGCAACTCGAACGCGAACAACATCTACGCCGGGACCCCGAACGTCGACGAGACCTGGGCGTGGGTCAGCTACATGGGTTCGGAGGCCTGCCAGTCGACCGCTGGAGCCGGCGCCACCTTCCTGCCCTCGATCGGGGCGTCCCTCCAGGCGACCATCGACGCGCAGGCCGAGGAGGGCCTGGACATCTCCAGCTTCGTCCAGATCCTCGAGAACGGCGAGATCTACCCGACCCCGCCGCTCGCACACGGCCAGCAGATCGCGGACACCATCCAGCCGATGTTCGAGGGCTACTTCACCGGCGAGCGGGACGAGGACGTCTTCACCGAGATGGCTACCGAGTCCGAGCAGATCCTGACCCAGTAACCGGATCGCGGGCGGGCCGGTCACCGGATCCCGCCCGCGGTTCGTTACGGTGTGACTGACCTGGACGGATACGACACAAACGGTCCGAGAGAGCTGTCAAGACGATGAACGGTGGGCGATGAACGACGAGGCCGCGGCACGGATCGCGCTGTTGCGCTCGCTGTCCGCGTCCGCGTCGTACGTGTTCACGACGGTCCTGACGCGCAGCCCGATCAGCCGGATCGACGTCTCCCGCGTCACCGGGCTCTCGCAGGCCGCGGTCACCAAGGCGGTGGCGCCGCTGGTGACCGCCGGCCTGGTGGTCGACAACCTCGGGTCGCGACGCGACGGGCTGCCCGGACGCCCGGTGAGCCCGGTGGCGATCGTTCCCGAGTCACTCATCGCCATCGGGATCAAGGTCAACGTCGACGAGCTCATCGGCGTCACCACCGACCTGACCACCCAGGTGCTGGCGACACACCGGGCGCCGCTCACGAACCACGACCCCGAGTCCGTGGTGGCGGCGATCGCACAGGTCTGCGCTCGTCTCCAGGCGCCCCTGGGGCGCGACGCCGGGCTCCTGGCCGGCATCGGCGTGGCGGTGTCGGGCGACGTCGACACATCGGCCGGTACGGTCCGGGAGTCCGCGAACATGGGGTGGACCGCCGTCGACCTCCGTGCGCTCCTGGAGCCGAGGGTGGGCGCCCCCGTCGTCATCGAGAACGACGTGCGCGCCCTGACGATCGCCGAGCACCTGTTCGGTGTCGGCCTCGGCATCGACTCCTTCGCCATCGTCACGATCGGCCTCGGGATCGGCGCCGGCCTGCACGTCAACGGCGAGGTCGTGGAGGGTGTGCACGGCGTGGCGGGCGAGATCGGCCACCTGCCCCTCGCGCCCCGGGACCGGATCTGCGGGTGCGGCCGCCGCGGGTGCGTCGAGGCGGTGGCGGCGACGCCGGCCATCGTCGCGGCGATCTCGGCCGCGCACGGGCGCGACGTCTCGATCACCGAGGCGGTGCGCCTCGCGCACGACGGCGACGTGCCGGCGACCGAGGCATTCACCGAGGCCGCCCGGACCATCGGGACCGCCATCGCGAGCCTGGTGAACCTGACCGGGCCCGACCTCGTGATCCTGGGCGGCGAGGCGGTGTCGAACTTCGACCTGTTCGACCAGAGCCTGCTCGGTGCGTACCGCGAGCACGCGTTCGGCGCGGCCGGCCGGTGCCGCATCGTGGTGCGCCCGCACACCTTCGAGGACTGGGCCCGCGGCGCCGCCGCCGCGGCGATCCGCAGCCTCACGCGCTGAGCCACGCCCATGAACGACGCCGGCGAACCACGCCGGCGAACCATTTCGGCGACCAGAGAGGCGTTCGATGACGCTGCCGAAGACCACGAGGCGCACGATCGAGCTCGGGCGCATCGCGTTCGGAGCCGCGACCCTCGGGAACCTCCATCAGGAGATGTCCGACGAGAGCGCCCACGAGATCCTGCAGACCGCCTGGGACCTCGGCATTCGGCACTTCGACACGGCGCCGCATTACGGCCTCGGCCTCTCCGAGCGCCGGCTCGGGGCGTTCCTGCGGACCAGGCCGCGCGACGAGTACGTCCTGTCGACCAAGGCCGGACGCCTCCTGCGCCCGAACCCGGCCGGCGCTGGCACGCTCGATCTCGAACAGGGCTTCGCCGTCCCCGCCGACCTGCAACGGGTACCGGACTTCTCCGCCGACGGCGTCCGCCGCAGCCTCGAGGAGTCGCTGGACCGGCTGGGCCTGGACCGGGTGGACGTGCTGTACCTGCACGACCCCGAGCGGTACGGGCTCGCGGACGCGCTCGCGACCGGGGTCCCGGGCGCCGCTGCGCTGCGCGACGAGGGCCTCGTGCGGGCGATCGGCGTCGGCTCGATGTCCACACCCGCCCTGCTCGACGCCGTCCGGACCGGCGCGCTCGACCTGCTCATGGTCGCGGGCCGGTACACGCTCGTCGAGCAGCCCGTACGGCCCGAGGTGCTGGACGCGTGCGCGGAGCACGGCGTGGGCATCGTTGCCGCGTCCGTGTTCAACTCCGGCCTGCTGGCCCGGCAGGACCCCGCGGGCGGCCGGTACGACTACGGCGCCGTCCCGCCGGACGTGCTGCGTCGCGCCCAGGCGATCGCCCGCGTCTGCGCGCAGCACGGGACCACGCTGCCCGCCGCGGCCCTGCAGTACCCGCTGCGCGACCCGCTGGTGCGGGCCGTCGTCGTCGGCGCCGAACAGCCCGGCCAGGTCCGGGAGAACACCGAACGCCTGGCCGAGGCCCTGCCTGAGGCCCTGTGGGAGCAGCTCCAGGATGACGGCCTGCTCCCGGCATGACCCGCCTGACGCGCCCGACCTGCCCGACCCCAGTGGCCGCCGGTCAGTCGGCCGGCGCCGCCCAGCGGCGCAGCCACTGCTCGATGCCCGCGACGTGCGCGACCGCCAGCGACTCCGCGAGGCGCGCGTCCCCGGCCTCCAGGGCGTCGACGATGGCCCGGTGCTCGTCCAGGGTGCGGGTGGTGGCACCCTCCTGGGTCAGCCCGCGCCAGACCCGTGCGCGGACCGTGGCCCCGGACAGCGACTCGACCAGCGTGGACAGGTACGCGTTCCCGGCGGCGTCCACGACCGCCGCGTGGAACTTCAGGTCGTGCTGCACCAGCTCGGCGACACTCGTGTCCCCCGACACCAGCTCGAGCTGGGCGCGCAGGTCCGCGACGAGGGCCGCGTCCGCGCGGACGGCGGCGATCCCGGTCGCAGCCGACTCCAGGATCCGGCGCACGGCGAACAGCTCGAGCACCGCGTGGTCGTCGTGCAGGTCGGCCACGAACGAGATGGCCTCCAGCAGCAGCGCCGGCTCCAGGCTGGTGACGTAGGTGCCGTCGCCCTGACGCACGTCGAGCACCCGGATGACCTCCAGTGCCTTGACCGCCTCGCGCATCGAGCTGCGCGAGAGGCCCAGCCGCTCGCTGAGCTCCTTCTCGGACGGCAGCCGGTCACCGGGGCGCAGCTCGCCGTCGACGATCATCTGCTTGATCCTGCGGATCGCGGTATCAGTCACGGCCATAACCACGAATCCTACGGGACCGAACGGGATTCCACGCGGCAAACCTCCGATGTCTTGGCGGGCGAGTCGCGGAACGCTGGTGCCGAGTCCCCATTGACACGGCCAGACATCCTATGTTTCGATCCTCGCGCACTCGTCAAAGGAGAATCGTGAGCCGCATCGTCAGTGTCGAGACCCGCGACGTCCGCTTTCCGACGTCCCGCCAGCTCGACGGTTCAGACGCCATGAACCCCGACCCCGACTACTCGGCCGCCTACCTCACGGTGCGCACCGACCACGGCGACGGGCTCACCGGCGACGCGTTCGTGTTCACCATCGGGCGCGGCAACGACCTCCAGACGGCCGCCGTCGAGCTCGTCGCCTCCGGCCTGGTCGGCGCCGACGTCGAGGAGCTCCTGGACGACATGGGCGGCACCTGGCGCACCCTGGTGTACGACTCCCAGTACCGCTGGCTCGGCCCGGAGAAGGGCGTGATGCACATGGCCATCGGGGCCGTCGTCAACGCCCTGTGGGACCTGAAGGCGAAGCGCGCGGGCCTGCCGCTGTGGCGGCTCCTGGCGTCGCTGACGCCCGAGGAGCTCGTGGCCCTCGTCGACTTCCGCTACCTGACCGACGCGCTCACGCCCGACGAGGCGCTCGCCATCCTTAGGTCCGCCGAGCCCGGGCGCGCGCAGCGCGAGGCCGACCTCGTGCGCGACGGGTACCCCGCCTACACGACCACACCGGGCTGGCTCGGCTACTCCGACGAGAAGCTCGTGCGGCTGGCCAAGGAGGCCGTCAGCGCCGGGTTCGAGCAGATCAAGCTCAAGGTCGGCGACAACCTCCAGGACGACATCCGCCGGATGGCGCTCGCCCGCGAGACCGTCGGCCCGGACATCCGCATCGCGGTGGACGCCAACCAGCGCTGGGACGTCGACGAGGTGGCGCCCTGGATCGCGGAGCTCGCCCCCTACGGGGTCGCGTGGGTCGAGGAGCCCACCAGCCCCGACGACATCCTGGGGCACGCCGAGATCGCCCGCCGCATCGCGCCCGTCCCGGTTGCCACGGGCGAGCACGTCGCCAACCGGGTGATCTTCAAGCAGATGCTCCAGGCCGGGTCGCTGTCCGTGCTCCAGCTCGACGCGACCCGGGTCGCCGGCGTCAACGAGAACATCGCGATCCTGCTGCTGGCGGCCAAGTTCGACATCCCCGTCTGCCCGCACGCCGGCGGTGTCGGCCTCTGCGAGGCCGTCCAGCACCTGTCGATGTTCGACGTCGTCGCCGTCTCCGGCAGCACGAAGGGGCGGACCATCGAGTTCGCCGACCACCTGCACGAGCACTTCGTCACGCCGGCCCGGCTACAGGGCGGACGGTACGTGGCACCTCAGGCGCCGGGCGGCGGCATGGAGCTGCTCGCGGAGTCGCTCGAGCAGCACCTCTACCCGGACGGGCCGGTCTGGCAGGAAGCCGCGCAGTGACGGACCGCTGACGACGCCCGCTGCGCCGCCGCTCTGGGCTACGGCCTGGGCGGCGCGACCGAGCCGCGCTCGACGAGGCGCACGTCGAGCGCGACGGGCTCCCGCGGGCCCTGGCCGTGCTCGATCTCGTCGAGGATGATCCGCGACGCCTCGGCGACCTTCGCGGGCATGTTCTGCGCGACGGTGGTCAGGCCCGGCGTGGTGTAGGCGGCGAAGTCGAGGTCGTCGAACCCGATGACCGACACGTCACCGGGCACGGACCCGCCGGCCTCGGCGATGCCCGCCATGATCCCGACCGCGAGGTGGTCGGCGGTCGCGAACACGGCGGTCACCTCCGGGCGGTCGCGCCGTAGCCTCAGGCCTAGGCGGCGGCCCTCCTCGAACGTCGTGAGCACCTCCTCGGTCACGACGTCGCGCGGGTCGAGCCCCGTGTCCAGGCAGGCGGCGCGAAAGCCGGCCCAGCGCTGCCCGACCACCCCCATCCCCTGGTAGGGCGGGCCGGCGAACAGCACGTGCCGGTGGCCGGCGTCGGCCAGGCGCGCACCGGCGAGCCATCCGCCGCGGTGGTCGTCGCTGCGCACGCCAATCGCCCGCGGGTTCGACGAGTAGCTGTCGATCGCGACCACCGGCACGCCGTCGATGCGGAGCCGGTCGACCTGGGCGTCGGGGAACTCGACCAGGACCACCCCGTCGAGCGACCAGCCGCGGATCGTCTGGGCCACCTGGTCCTCGTGCTCGATCCCGCGCAGCAGCACGTGGTAGCCCCGGTGGCGCAGGTGGGTCTCCATGCCGCCGACCACGGCGACGGTGTGCGGGCTGACCAGCAGGCTGTTGTTCTCCCCCACAGGGACCAGCGCCGCGACGATGTGCGAGCTGTTCGCCGCGAGGCTGCGCGCGGGGATGTTCGGGACGTAACCGAGCCGGCCGGCGATCGCGAGCACCCGCTCCACCGTCGCCGGTGAGACCCGCGCGCTCTTGCCGTTCATGACGTTCGAGACGGTCATCCTGCTGACGCCGGCCTCGTCTGCGATGTCGCTGAGTCTTGCGGTCACGCGATCCTCCCCCGGCCCCTCGTCGGCATCCGCCTCTCGCGGCATCTTAGGGTCGCCCCTTGACCCGGCGGGCGACACCGCCGTACCTTCTCCTCAAGTTTACCGCTAAACCTTGCTCCATCCACCCGCGGTGAACAGTGCGCATCCCGATCAAAGGAGATCTCATGCCGCGCAGAACATGGAGTGACACCCGCACCTTCCCGGCCTGGCGACGACGCCTCGCCCTGCTGGCGGCGCTCGCCGTCGCCGGCGGCGCCCTCGTGACGGCGAGCGCCCTGCCGGCCGGGGCCGCGACCACCCGTTACGAGGCCGAGCAGGCTTCCCGTTCGGGCGGCGCGGTGGTGGCCACCGAGCACACCGGCTACAGCGGATCCGGGTTTGTCGGTGGTTACACCGACGGCAACAAGGGCGCCGCCACCACGACGTTCACCGTGACCGCCTCGACGTCGGGCCCGCACACGCTGGCCCTGCGGTACGCCAACGGGACGGGTTCGGCCAAGACCCTGACCCTCCTGGTCGACGGCGCCGCGCAGCAGGTCACGCTCCAGCCGACGGCGAGCTGGAGCACCTGGGCGACCCAGAACGCCGTCGTCACGCTGTCCGCAGGCAGCCACTCGGTCGGCTACCGGTTCGGCACCGCCGACTCCGGCAACGTCAACCTCGACAGCCTCGACGTCACGGACTCGGGTGGTGCGAGCGGCGCCGACTACGGGCCTGGGCCGACGTTCGAGGCCGAGGCGGCCACGCTCGCCGGCGGCGCGGTGGTCGCCACGGACCACACCGGGTTCTCCGGCTCCGGGTTCGTCGGCGGATACACCGACGCCAACGCGGGCTCGGCGTCGACCACGTTCAAGGTGCAGGTCGCCGCGGCGGGCGCCAAGGACCTGACGGTCCGCTACGCGAACGGCACCGGTTCGGCCCGCACACTATCGCTGTACGACGGCGGCACCAGGCTCGCCCAGCTCTCGCTGCCCGCGACGGCGAGCTGGGATGCGTGGTCCACCGTCACCCACACCGCGACGCTCACGGCAGGCAACCACGACCTCCGGCTCGCCTACGACTCCGGCGACAACGGCAATGCCAACATCGACAAGCTCGACGTCACGGCGAACGTGCCGCCGCAGCCCGCGGGGCCGGGCGAGGCCGAGAGCGCCTACCGCTCGGGAGGCGCCGTCGTCGGGACCGCCACCGGCGGCTTCACCGGGTCGGGCTACGTCGGGGGCTTCACCGGCGCGGGCGCGCGCCTGCTGCGCACCGTCCAGGTTGATGCGGCAGGCAGCGCAACCGCGACGTTCGTCTTCTCCGGCGGGGCGCGCACACTCGACCTGCTGGTCAACGGCCGGGTCACCGGCCAGGTGGCCTTCCCCGCGGGCAGCGGGTGGCGCACCGTCACGGCGAGCGTCCCGGTGCGTGCCGGCGTCAACACCGTGGGTGTCCGGGCTGCGGGCGCGGGCGGTGACGTGCTGATCGACAGCCTCGTCGTCTCCAGCGAGTCCGAGCTAGCCGCGCGGGGCGCCTCGGCGTCGTACAAGCAGTACGAGGCCGAAGCGGGGGCGACCAACGGGACCAGGCTCACGCCGTCGCGCACCTACGGGACAGTGCAGGCGGAGTCGAGCGGCCGGAGCGCGGTGCGGCTGGACGCGGTCGGCGAGAACGTGGGAGTCACGCTCACCGCGCCCGCGAGCGGCGTCGTCGTGCGCTACTCGATCCCCGACAACGCGGCCGGCACGGGCCTGACCTCTCCCCTGGCGATATACGCCGGCAGCACCAAGCTCAAGGACGTCACGCTGAGCTCCGCCCACAGCTGGGTGTACGGGGCGTACCCGTACTTCAACGACCCGGCGCTGGGCAGCGCCCACCGGTTCTACGACGAGCTGCGGTTCGACCTCCCCGAGCAGCCCGCGGGCACGGTCCTGCGGCTGCAGAAGGACTCGTCCGCCGTGGGCCACATCGACATCGACCTGGTCGAGGCCGAGCGGATCGCGCCCGCGCTCAGCGCGCCGAGCGGTGCGGTGTCGATCACGTCGCACGGCGCCACCCCCGGCGGCGGGGACGACACGTCGGCCATCACGGCCGCGGTGGCCGCCGCGAAGGCGGCGGGCGTGCCGGTCTGGATCCCGGCGGGCACCTTCCACGTGAACACGGCGATCCAGGTGTCGGGCGTGACGGTCCTCGGCGCGGGCCCGTGGCACTCGGTCATCGCGGGCACCGGCCGGGCGGGCGGGTTCTACGGGACCGGGGGTGGCGTCACCATCGCCGACGTCGCGATCTTCGGCTCGGCGACCGTGCGCGACGACGCGAACGACCAGGCCGCGATCGAGGGCGACTTCGCGAGCGAGACGCTGCTGCAGAACATCTGGATGCAGCACACCAAGGTGGGGCTGTGGGTGCGCCCGGGCTCCCGGGACGTGTTCGCGGTCGGTCTGCGCGTGCGGGACACGTACGCCGACGGGATCAACTTCCGCTCGGGCGTGGCCAACTCCCAGGTGACGCAGTCGACGTTCCGCAACACCGGTGACGACTCGCTGGCGATGTGGTCGGACGGCGCCGCCGTGACCGGCTGCGTGTTCGCGTTCAACACGGTCCAGGCGCCGGCGCTGGCCAACGGCCTGGCCGTCTACGGCGGTGGGGGCGGCAACCGGGTCGAGGACAACCTCGTCGCCGACACCGTGAACGCGGCGGCCGGCATCGCGATCAGCACCCGGTTCGGGGTGCCGTTCACGGGTACGACGACGGTGCAGCGCAACACGCTGACCCGGACGGGCAGCCGCGAGCCAAACTGGCCGGCCGAGCTCGGCGCACTGTGGGTCTACGCCGACGTGCACGCCATCGACGCGCCCATCGTGATCCGCGACATGACCATCGTGGACAGCACCTACGCGGGCCTGCTCATGTCGTGGGAGAAGTCGATCCAGCAGGTGAGCTTCGACCGGGTCGCCATCACCGGCTCGGGCACCTACGGCATCGAGCTCCACGCCGCCGGAAGCGCGACGTTCGCGAACACGACGGTGTCGGGGTCCGGGACGGCCGGGCTGCTCAACGACACGGGGTTCGTGCTCAACCGGCTGGGCGGGAACTCCGGCTTCTGAGCCGGGCGTGCCGCCCTGCCCACTAGCGTGTGCTCGCGCGCCGCGGTCGTCCGCGGCGCGCGAGCATCCACCATGTGAGGTGCGCCGATGCCGTCGGGAGCCGCTGGCCTACGATCGCGTGACTTACGATCGCACTGGCAGCAGCGTCGCTACGGCAAGGAGGTCGCGGTGAGTCAGCGTGAGGACGTCGCACGCCTCGCGGGTGTCTCGGCACGCACCGTGTCGAACGTCGTGAGCGGAACCGTCAACGTCGCACCTGGCACCCGGGAGCGTGTGCTCGCCGCCATCGAGGAGCTCGACTACCGCCCGAGCGAGATCGGCCGGATGCTCCGCTCCGGCCGGACCGGCATGGCCGCGCTGGTGGTGCCCGACCTCGACAACCCGTACTTCGCGGAGCTCTCCCGCAAGCTCATCGTGGCCGCCCGGCGCCACGGGTACACGCTCATGGTCGAGCAGACGGACGGCGAGCGCGATCGTGAGCGCGAGCTGCTCGCGCGCGCCGAGACCAAGGCCCTCTTCGACGGCGTGATCGTGAGCCCGCTGAACCTGACCGACGAGGACCTGTCCAGGTCATCCCGCACGGAACGGCCGGTGGTGCTCCTGGGCGAGGAGTCGCACCCCGGCTTCGACCACGTCCAGATCGACAACCTCGCGGCCGCCCGCGAGGCCGTCGAACACCTGCTGGCGACCGGCAGGGAGCGGGTGGTGGCCGTCGGCGCGTTGCGCACCGAGCGGTCGTCGTCCAGCTCGCTGCGGCTGAGCGGGTTCGAGGCGGCGATGGGCGCCGCTGCGCCGGCGTCCGCGGGGGTCGCGTACGTCGACGACTTCACGCGCCGCAGCGGGGCGGACGCCGCGCGCGAGATCCTGCGGGGACGCAAGCTGCCGGACGCCCTCTTCTGCTTCAACGACCTGCTCGCGCTCGGCGCGATGCGCGCCCTGCACGACGCCGGGGTGTCCGTCCCGGAGCAGGTGGCCGTCGTCGGGTTCGACGACATCGAGGACGGCAGGTACAGCTGGCCCAGCCTGACGACGATAGCCCCCGACAAGGAGGCGATCGCCGAGGCCGCGATGGGCGCGCTAGCGTGCCGGATCGCCGGAAACGAGGGTGACCCGCGGCACACCATCGCGCCCCACCGCCTGGTCATACGCGAGAGCACCGGCTGACCGGGGTCAGGCCCCGGCGCGCGGTCCTGCTGGACCCTGACGTCCGTGTTCAGCCGGAGCGTGGCGGCGCCGACTTCGGTCCGTTGCCTGCGCTCACCTGCTGACTTCGGTCCCTTGCCTACGCCCACCCGGTGACTTCGGTCCGTTGCCTACGCCCACCCGGTGACTTCGGTCCGTTGCTCTGAGATCGGTCATTTAATTGACCGATCTCAGAGCAAGGGACCGACGTCGCAGAGCAACCAGTGCAAGGGACCGATCTCAAAGGGTTCCAGCGAACCAGCACAGACCGTCGCCGGGACTGTGACCTCGGACATGAGCAACGGCCCGAACCCGCGCTTGGTCTGGCACCGGGGTCGAGGTGGGGTAGTATTTCGGTCGGCCCTCCGGGGTCAAAACCGGTACTGTCGAGCATGCTCGAAATGCCGCGGGCTGTGGCGCAGCTTGGTAGCGCACTTGACTGGGGGTCAAGGGGTCGCAGGTTCAAATCCTGTCAGCCCGACGTGGTGAAACACCTTCCCACCTGCGGAAACGCGGGTGGGAAGGTGTTTTTCGTTCTCGGCCACGATCAGAACCGGGCCGCAAGGTCAGGCGTGGTGAACGTTCTTGGACTGGCAGGCTCAGAGCTCTGCGCGGGCAGGCGTGGGCACGATGAACGAACGTGTCCGCCCGACCTCTTCGAACCCGATGCCTCGGTAGACGGGCTCGCCGGGCTCGCTCGCCTGCAAGGTCGCGATCCGGGCGCCGAGATCCCTGGCACGCCGCAGCGCGTACGCCGAGAGGGCGGAGGCGATGCCTTGCCTGCGTCGGTCCGCCGGCGTCGCAACGAGGTACAGACCAGCCGCCTCGCCGTTTACGAGCGTCTCCGCCGTACCCACGAGCTCGCCGTCGATGCTCGCGTGGAACCGCTCGAAGCGCATGCCGGGGTACGACCTGACCTGTTCGACGGCAACCGTTCGCTCGTACTGGTCGTCGGGTACACCCATCGAGGCGGCGTAGGTCGAGACCTGCTGAGCGACCGCGTCGACGTCGGTCTGCGCGAAGCGAACCTCGCTGCTGCCGGCCGTCTCCTCGGGCAGCTTCGCGAGGTCGAGCGCCATGATGGGCATCGAGCCGATCGGCTCGGCACCGGCCTCCAGGAGTGCTTCCTCGGTGCCCGGCGCGCTGTCGAGGTTGACATCCCAGATCCACGGCACACCGTCGAGGTTGCGACGCACGTCAGTGAGTGTTCCGACGACGTCCGGGTCATCGACGCGCAGGACGGCGTTGAGACGCGGGTGGGCGATGCCGCTGCGGTACCAGGAGACGCCGTCGTCGCGTCGAACGTCGACACCCCATCCGAGCCAGTAGGCGCGGATGTTCGCGAGCAGTGGATCGAGGTCTCGGATGTCGGTGCTGGGCATCGTGTGCTCCTCATGCTTCTTGCAGGACGTACCGGACAGAAGAAGTCGGAGCGTAGCGGATCAGAACGTGAGCTCGACGCCCGCGACCAGGAGCCGCGTCGCCGGAACGCACAGCACAATGGGGCCATGACGACGCGGAACCCCTACTTCATCGCTCTCGCCACGTTCACCCTCGTCGCGCTGACGATCGTCACCTGGTGGACGCTCGGTCGGGACACGGTCCAGGACGTCGACCCCGTCACCGGCAACGTCACGGGCCCCTACGAGGCACCCCAGGTGATCGCGTGCGTCGTTGTGCTCGTCGGCCTGGTGGTGATCGGCACCCTGGTGCTCCCGGCTTGGCTCGCGGTGCTCGGCGTCGCCCTGCCCTTCACCGCGGCCTGGACGCTCCAGGCCTCGTCGAGCGACGACTCCGGGCTCTGGGCCGTCGGCGCGATCCTTGTGCTGATCGGCACGCTCGGCGGCGGCACGATCGTCGCTGCCATTACCCGTGCCCTGGTCCGCGACCGCAGCCCGAAGACGCCCTGAGGTCGGCCCCGTCAGGGGCTGGCCTCGGCAGCAACGAGGGCCGACTTGACCGTCTCGGCGTCGGCATCGATCGCCGCCTGGTCGACGGTTTCCGTTACCGGGACCAGGGCCGCGACCTCGTCGACGAGCTGCGCGCCCGCCCCGCTCTCGATCCAGTCGGCGGTCAGGTCGCTCACGACTTGGTCGACCATCGCGGAGTAGTCGGAGTTCGCCTCGAATCGGGTGACGAGCGCGTTCTCGCCCCCCATCCCTCCACCGCCTCCGGGACCACCGCCTGCTGGCCGCTCCGGCATCGCCTCAGCGTCCGGTGCCCCCTCGGCGGCTGGATCGTCGCCAACCCGAGCCGCGAACCCGCCACCGCCACCCATCGACATGCCGCCGAGGGCGAGGTTGAGGTCCCACGACACGACACTGATGAGCCCGGTGTCGAGGTCGTAGTAGAGGTAGCCGTTACGGCCGGGCCCAGCGATCGTGTCGAAGTTGCCGAGCACCTCCTGTGTGCCCAGGTAGGTCGCGAACGACTCCACATCCACCCATTGGTCCAGGTCCTGGGCGAACTCTTCGTCGGACGCACCGTCGAGCCACTCGAGGAACGACAAGATCGGCTGCAGGTCCTGGCTCCCGTTGAGGTTGACCTGCTTGAAGTCGTCGGTGTACTCGGTCTGGTCGTCACCCTGGAAGGTGAACACGCTCGTGGACAGCAGCTTGTAGAGCACCCCGTCGCCTTCGAGCCCGGCAGCGTACTGCGGGTCGGGGTTCTCTACGACGAGGCGAGTCGTCGTCGGACGGTCGTTCACGGCGTAGGTCGTGAACGAGTAGTCCTGCGTAACCTGGCCGGACTGCTCCGTCAGCTCGAGCGCGACGGCCTCGTTGAGCGACGACGTGTTCACCCCGCTGGCCGGTCGGATCGACAGCTCGGTCATGCCCTGGTAGGCGCGACCCGGCTGGTTCTCGTCGAAGCTGACCAGCAAGGGCAGGGACTCAGGCTCATCAGTGCTCAGCGAGGCTTGTTGGAGGCCGCCGCCACCCTCGCCACCCCCACCGGCGCCCTCGGGCGGCCGCGGTCTCTCGACCTCACCCGCGTCCTCATCCGCGTCCTCATCCGCGTCCTCATCCATGCCGCCGCGGCCGCCGGGGGCCTGTTCGCCCTCGGTGGCCGAGCCCACGCGGTCGTCGACCAGGGACGAGAGCGTGGAGTTGCCCTTGAGCCGGACTGCCGCGGAGTCGATAGTGGTGCCGTCGATGGTGATGTCGACGGTCATCCACTCCTTCTCGCCCTCGGCGAAGTACGCGTCAAGCATCCGGTCGTAGTCGTCCTGGGAGTAGGACAGCAGGACCTCGTGATCGACCGTGTCATCAAAGAGGTCGACCGTGCCCTCGACGTTCTGGATGATCAGCTCCTCGTCGGTGACGGCGGCCGAGCTCGTGGAGTAGGGCCGGATCGCCACGTCACCGAAGATCGTGAGGGCGACAGAGATCCCTGCCAGGCCGGCAGTCAGCGGTATCCAGTGCTGACGCAGGCGCACCGGGAGGCGTTTGCGCAGGCTCGCGAGGCTCATGGTCACCACGTCACATGTCGGACTGGTCGTAGCCGGTCAGGACCGTGACCTTCTGCCCGGAATTGATCTCCCCCAGCGCGTCGATGATCTCGGTGGTAGTGATTCCCGGCTTGAGGCGTACCGAGTAGAAGAGCTCGTTCAGGGCACCACCGCGCACGGTCTCGACGCTGACGAGCTCGAACTCACGGGTCATGCGGACGAGCACATCGGCGACGTCCTGCTGATAGCGGGGCTCGGGCGGCACCTGGACCTTGACCACCTGGCGCTGGATGTCGAGCTTGAACCAGTCGAAGCGCTGCATGAGGAAGACGACCAGCAGGATCGCCACCGTCGCGGCCGCGGCCAGCAGGTAGAAGCGCGTTCCGACCGCCATGCCGATGGCCATCACGAGGAAGATGAACCCGACGTCGCGGGTCTCCTTGATCGCGTTGCGGAACCGGATCACGGACAGTGCGCCGACCAGCGCGAAGGCACGGGCGATGTTCGACCCGACGACGAGCATGATCACCGCGACGATCATGCCGATGATGACGAGGGTCTGGACGTAGGACTGGCTGTAGGAGATGTTCCGGTGGGTCCGCTTGTAGACCCAGGCGATCACCGCGGACAGTACGAACGAGAGCGCCAACGTCATCGCGACGTCGAACACGGAAAAGGTTCCGCTGAGGTCTTCGAGAGTCATCGGGTAAGTGCACCCTTTCGGGTCGGGGCGTCGTCGACGCCGTTCGGGGTGGTCGGCTCTGCGGGGGCGGCGCCAGAGCTGTCGTTCGCGTCGTCGGAGCCGTTGCTCAGGATCGCGTCGACCTCGTCGGCGGCGTGCATGACCGACCGCGGTGCGAGGCCGAAGGCCTGCACGGTCTGGCAGTACTTGGAGATCCGGACCACGTCGAGGCTCAGTCGGGCCGTCAGGTCCGTGACCCAGGCGGGGACGCGCTCGTTCGCCTTCAGCTCCAGCACCGACAGCCGGGACGGCAGGGTGAGCTGGTTGACGCTCTCGGAGGAGAGATGGAAGTCGCGGTCCCGGCCGCGGAGCCGGTGGTCGAGAGTGACACGCAGACCCAGGTCCGCTTCACGCCCCACCCATGCCTCACGGTGGTAGCCCGTCGTCACGATGGGGCGCAGGTCGAGCTCGCCCACAAGTGTCGAGACCTCGTCCAGGAAGGCTCGTTCACGGCTGCTCACCTCACCAGCAGGCTCGTAGCCCTCCGGTGAGCACAGCCGCAGGGCGTCGCGGTACGACAGGGAGACCCGGCGCTTCTGCGTGACCCGGTTGACGCGCTGCTTGATCTCGACGAAGACCTTCGACTCCGGTGTGAGGTCGGTGGCCGTGCCGTAGTGGCGCACGCGCAGCTTGCGCCGGAACTTCAGCCCTTCGACCTTCTCCCAGTAGAACTTCAGATGCTGGGTGTCGTAGTAGACGCTCGTGATCGGGTAGCCCCCGTCCCCGGAGTGCGCGTCGTCGTCCATGTGCCGACGCAGCTCAGCACGGAGCTCGTCGGCCTGGTCCTGCGGCACGAGGTACTTGATCTCGAACCGGTTGAACGCGTGCAGGCGGCTCGCCGTGTCCGTGCGAACCAAGCTCGCAGTCCTCGACTCAAGATCGTCGCCGGCTGCGTCCGGTCTCGCACGTGGGTCGGCTGCGCGTCGGGACAGGCGCAAGGGCCCACTCCTCTCGTTGGTTGCGACTCGTTGGTCGCCACGCGCCACAGATGAACAACATCTGGCGAGTGGGTGAATCATCAGGAAACCGGAGAGTGTCGAACCAACCTTTGCGACTCCTGAGAACGTGGAAGCCGGGCGCCAAACACATAGCGGACACACAGGTTCGGCTCAGGACAACCACCGGGTTCGGGTCCACGCTGGGTCCATGATTGCCGCACCCGTGCCCGACCAGCCGAGCCTCACCGGGCCGGGCGGCTCACCGGTCCGGGTCCTCGTCGTGGACGACGAACCCAACCTCGCCGAGCTCCTCACGTCCGCCTTGCGCCTTGAGGGGATGACCGTCTCCGCCGCCCTCGACGGCGCCTCCGCCATCCGCATGGTGCGCGACACCGTTCCGGACATCGTGGTGCTCGACGTCATGCTCCCGGACATGGACGGGCTCACCGTGCTGCGCCGCCTTCGCGAGCAGGAGGCCCGGCTGCCGGTCCTGTTTCTCACGGCGCGCGACGCGATCGAAGACCGCGTCTCCGGGCTCACGGCGGGCGGCGACGACTATGTGACAAAGCCGTTCAGCCTCGAAGAGGTCGTCGCCCGGCTGCGCGGCCTGCTGCGGCGCAGGGGCGCGATCACCAGAGCGGACGACGCCGTCCTCGCCGTCGGCGATCTGAGGCTCGACGAGGACGCGCACGACGTATGGCGCGCGGGTGAGGAGATCCAGCTCACGGCAACCGAGTTCGAGCTGCTGCGCTACCTCATGCGCAACCCGCGCCGAGTGCTGTCCAAGGCGCAGATCCTGGACCGGGTGTGGCACTACGACTTCGGCGGGCAGGCGGCCATCGTCGAGCTGTACGTGTCCTACCTGCGCCGCAAGATCGACAAGGGGCGCGAGCCCATGATCCACACGCTGCGCGGCGTCGGATACCTCCTCAAGCCCGTAGAGGGCGCAGAAGCTGCACGTGCCTGACGGCCTGCTTGCCGCGCTGCGACGACCCATCACGCTACGGAGGCGACTCGTGCTCGTGCTCGCCGCCATCGTGCTGGTCGTGACGGTCGGCCTCGTGACGGCGTCGACGGCGGTGCTGCGCTCGCAGCTCATCGCGCAGGCCGATCGCGAGCTCCAACAGGCGAGCCGGCAGCTCTCGCAGCGTCCCCCGCACGGGCCGCCCGGCGACGATGCACCCGGTCGGCAGTCGTCGGAGGGGGTTGCCGCGCCGCCGATCCCGGACGACATCTTGGGCGGCGGCCCCTCAACCTTCCCGGAGGGCTTCGGGGCCGGCAGCGCCGTCGTGCGATACGAGGATGGCGAGCTTGTCCTCGCCGACCATGTCACGACCACGCTCGAGCGACTGGCCCTCGATGACGACCAGGTCTCTGAGCTCACCGCCGTTCCCGCGGACGGGCTCCCGCACGAAGTGAACCTGACAGACCTCGGCTCCTTTCGCGCGGTGCACAGGACGACCGACGACGGGCAGGTATCGGTCGTCGCGACCGACACCGAGTCCGTGGACGCGACCGTGCAGCGCTACGTTCTTGTGCAGCTGGCACTCGGCCTCGTGGCACTGCTCGCCGCGACACTGGCCGGCGCGTGGCTCGTACGTCGCTCCCTCCGCCCGCTCGACGACGTCGCGACCGCCGCGAGCCGGGTCTCGGAGCTCGAGCTCTCCCGAGGCGTGATCACCGCCATCCCCCGGGTCCCCGAAGGGCTCACGGATGAGCGGATGGAGGTCGGGCAGGTAGGCGCCGCCCTCAACCGCATGCTCGAGAACGTCGAGACGTCCCTCCAGGCGCGGCACGCCTCGGAGACACAGGTGCGCAGCTTCGTCGCCGACGCGAGCCACGAGCTGCGCACACCACTCGCGTCGATCCGCGGGTATGCGGAGCTCGTGCGCCGCGCCCCCGAAGACCTCCCGCCCACCGCGGCTCGCGCGCTGGACCGCATCGAGTCCGAGGGCGTGCGCATGACGGAGCTCATCGAAGATCTGCTGCTCCTCGCTCGCCTCGATGCCGGGCGACCGCTCGACCGGTCCCCCGTCGACCTGGCAGCACTCGCTGTCGACGCGGTCATGGATGCACATGCGGCCAGCCCGGGTCACGCCTGGAGGCTCGACCTGCCGGGCGACGACGCCGGCGCCACGCACACCGGGGCCATGGACGAGGACCAGGACCAGCTGGTCGTGACCGGTGACGAGTCGGGTCTCCGGCAGGTGCTCGCGAACCTGCTCGCCAACGCACGCACGCACACCCCGCCGGGCACGCGGGTGGACGTGCAGCTCGTACGCGATGGTGACGCCGTCATGCTCAGCGTCTCCGACGACGGACCAGGCGTCCCCGCCGACCTACGACCCACCCTCTTTCATCGCTTTACGCGCGGTGACGTAGCGCGGAACCGCAACGGCGGGTCGACCGGCCTCGGTCTCGCGATCACCGACGCGATCGTGACCGCGCACGGCGGGACGATCGCTGTCCACAGCGACACCGCAGGCGAGTCTCGCTCGCCCGGCACGACGTTCACCGTGCGGCTACCTCGCGACGCTCGATGACTCGTCGTGGGCCGTCGAACAGATCGGCTCCAGGCCGATCAGTACAGCGACCGGCGGACGCCGACGGCCAGGACCGCAAGGCCCAGCAAGGTTCCCCACAGCAGCACGCCCTTGACCCACGGGCCGAGCACTACCCCGGCGGTGCTGCCGTCGCGGAGCTCGACGTCCGCGACCATGAGGCCCGCCTCGTCGCTCGCGAGCGACTGGACCGTGCTCCCGTCGGGCGCGACGATCTGGCTGGTGCCCGTCGTCGAGACGTTGACGACGCTGCGGCCCGTCTCGATCGCACGCATGCGCGCGATCGCGACCTGCTGCAGGTTCTCGTCGGTGCCGCGGAAGTCGGCGTTGTTCGTCTGGAACATGAACACCTGCGCGCCGTCGGCCACGCCCTCCTCGATGACGTCGTCGAAGGCGACGTCGAAACAGATCGCCAGCCCCACGCTCGCCTGGCCCAGGTCGAAGACCGGCGAGTCGGCCCCCGGGGTGTACTCGCGCGTCAGGAGGCCGACCAGGCCGGGCACGATCGCGCCGTACAGGTCGCGGTCGGGCACGTACTCACCGAACGGGACGGGGTGTCGTTTCGCGTGCGTCGCTTCCGGGCCGCTCTCCGTCCAGAGGAACGAGGTGTTGTAGAAGAGCTCGTCGACGCCCGACGCGGCGTTCACGAGCACCGGGGCTCCGTAGGCGGCCGCCGCGGCACTCAGGATCCGTGCCGTGCCCGGGTCGGCGGCCGGGTCGCTGTCGACGCCGCCCTCCGGCCACAGCACGACGTCGACCTGCTCGCTCTCCAGGGGCGCGGAGGCAGCCAGCTGTGAGTCCAGCACCGCATCCGGCGACCACTGGTCCGCGTAGGCGGCGGGGCCGTTGCCCTGCGCGGCGCCAACACGAATCGTGCCGGCGTCGGCGGTCGGGAACTGGGGAACCACCAGCATGACGACGGCGACCAGAGCCACGGGCACCGCGCCCAACAGACCAGCCCTCGACAGACCACCGGCGAATCGCCTACGAACACTGTCGTCCGCAGGCAGCGAGGCCCGCTCGCGCCTCGCCCACCGGACGACCTCGATCGCCCCCGCACACAGCACGACCATCAGGAACCCGAGCCCGGACACGCCCAGCCAGGACGCGACGGGGGCGATCGGACTCTCCGACTGGCTCATCCCCAGCCGTCCCCACGGAAACCCGCCATAGGGCCAGGAGCCCAGGACGAGCTCCCGCGCCAGCCATGCCCCGGCCACCAGCACCGGGAGCACCCCGAGCCGCACGGCCCGGGTGTCGCGCCAACGCGGCAGCCACCGGTAGGCGAGCACAACGAGGGGCGAGAGAGCCGCGAAGATCGCGGTTTCGACGAACGCCAGCGCCACCCACGGCACCCAGCCCTGGGGGTTGTCACCGAGGAACTGCGCGGCCCACGACAGGTGCGGGAAGAAGAACGTCGCACCGAACGCAGCGCCGACGAGTACTCCGCCCCACACGGTCCGCCCGATCAGAGAGACCAGCGCCAGCGTGACGGCGACAAACGCGAGCGGCCACCAGCCGAGCGCGGGGAACGACGCATCGAGCGCAACCCCGCCGACCAGTGCGACGGCGACTGCCGCCGGCAGCCGGAGAAGCGGGCGTTCGATGCCTACCGTGCCGGGGGTGGTCGGGCGCATCCGACGCATTGCGGCTCCGTTGGTGGTGATGTGCGCGGGGACTGTGCTGCTCAAAGCAATGCAGAGGATAGCGCTGGCGCCTGGGAGCATCCTCTCCCCCGTCGACACGGATTGAGCGGCCTCCGTTTCGCCACGGCCGTTGGCTCGATCCGCCTCGCGCTCTAGGGTTCAGATGTGTCCCTTGCCTTCTGGTCATGCGGTGCCGTCACCGCGATCAGCGCACTCGTCAGTCTTGGCTATTCCGTCGCCGCGCTTCGCGGGGCCGACCCTGCGAGCCGGACGGCAGCGATGTACGCGTTCGCCCGGAGCCTCGCACTGGCAGTGGTCGCCGTGGTCGCGCCCTTCACCGGGGCGGTGTCGTTCGTCGTCGCGATCGCGGTCGCGATGGTGGTCGTGCAGGCGGCCGACGCCGTGATCGGCGCCGTCCTTCGCGACCGGCTCAAGACGTTCGGGCCGGCAGGTGTAGCAGCGGTCAACCTCGCTGCGCTGATCTGGCTGCTGCTCGGCTAGGCCAAGACACCCGAGTCACCTCAAGGTTCGCGGGCGCTTCAGGTGATCGTCGGCATCGACGGAAAGCTCACGACGACCGGTCGCGGCCCGGCGACAACGCGATCCAGCTTCCCGGAGCCCGCAGGTGTCGCGCCTCCCGGCAGCCAGACCAGTCCCGGAAGCTCCGGTGCGGCCCCGAACCGTTCCCGCAACCATGCCGGGCCATCCTCCTGCCACACGAAGCCCGGACGTTCGAGCACCGCATCGAAGATCTCGCTCGCTCGCGCCGGATAGCGCTCTGCCAGGCCACGGACCGCGAAGTCGGGCAGGCGCTCAGCCCTCAGTGCGGCACCGACATCCCGCACAGCCTGTGCGTCGACCGGGGTCACCGCGCGGTGCAGGCGCGCAAGTGTCCCGTAGTCGTGGTCGAGCACGCGCAGCCCCTGGATCGGGTCGTGCACCGGATGGAACGTTCGGCGCTCAGCACCCGTACCAGCCATTCCATCGCGCAGCTCGCTCAGGTCCCGCTCCAGCGCCAGGCTCGGCCACCAGGGATCGCCGAAGCCGGCTGGAGCCCAGAACCGGTCGAGGAGCTCAACGACGTGCGCGGCAGTTCGCGCAACACCCTGGCCACCGAAGACGTCCAGGAACACACCGTGGTCCCGCCTCACCGCGGCATACGCCGCCTCAAGGATCACGGGATTCCGGAACGGCAGCGCCGGCGCGCTCCGCACCAGCTCGGCCGCGGTACCTAGCATGGCCCGCCGGTGATGAGCGGCGTGCACCTCGACAACACCTGCGAGCATCCAGGAGTCACCGGTCGGCAGAGCGTGCCCGACGACATATCGCCCGGTCCGCAGGTCCTCGCGCCGCATCGGCGACCGGGGATCGATGTGCAGCACGTGGACCAGGTCGGTGCCGAGATTGCGGGCCTGAAAGCCTGCCCCGACCCGACGGAGAACCTCGAACACGCTGAACATGTCACCCTCACGCCAGCCGTCGAGAAGGTTCCGGTCGTGTTCGCCAAGGTCCGCGGACCACTCCGCGAACCGGTCGATCAGGCGCAGACCATAGGGCGGACCGTCGAAGACGATCTGCTCGACGCCGAGGCACTCCGCCCGCCCCGACTGGTGCCGCACGCAAAGACCGGTTCCGTGATCATGGCCCCCCATCGCCCGCAACCGGCGCACGTTGGCCTCGGCTCGCTCCCTGAACGGCGGGCTCATCGCGTACTCAAGGAGCCTTGCATACAGGTCGGACGCTTGACGCAGCGTCAATCGATCCTTCTCGTCGATGTACATACAACCATCATCTACTGCCATCAACGCCAAGCACTGCCTTCATCCACAACTCTATGGAACGACCAAACCGACGGACGGACGGACGGCCGCATCGAGTATCGACCTAGCGCTACAAAGGTTGTTGACCGGATCGGTGAGCGTCAGCGCTTGGTTCGGCCCGATTCTGCTGCAGAGCCCATAGGATTCGTATCGAGGAAGGGAGCACGATGGCTTCGGCATACAACTCGAACCCATACATGACCCTCGGCTCGCTCGCCGAGGTCATTCGATCTGAGTTGGCCGAGTTGCGCCCGGACCAAAACTTCCTGTTGCGCATGGTTGCTCAGGCGATCAATGATTTTCGGGCGCTGCGGACCCCCCAGGACCGAGACCAATTCTTGTATCGGCCTGAATCGACCGGGGACCGACGCTGGGACGCGATGCTCGCCGCTGTCGCCGAGCGGGAGGCCCGCCGCTCCGGACATGCCATCCCCGAGTGGGTTTACGACAACGCCTTCGTGCTCAGCCCGTGGTGGTTCCTCAGCCCCACGGAGTCGCTGCGCGCCTACTCCCTGCAACACTCCGCGCCCGAGTTCGCGATCCGTAACATCTTCATTGACGCCGCAAGCCTGGAGTCCGTGTGAACGGCAACCATGCCGGGTTCAACGCCGACCAGATCCGCCAGCTCCTCACCGAGCTCGGCGAACGTCTGGGCTCCAACGGCTTCGTCGGAGAGCTCTACATCGTCGGCGGCTCGGCGATGGCGCTCGCCTACGACCGTGACCGCCTCACTCGTGATATCGATGCCGTCTACGCCCCGAAGTCCGAGGTGTTCGCAGAAGCACAGCGCATGGCGGCTGAGCGGGACGAGCTCGACGACGGCTGGCTCAACGACGCGATGAAGGGCTTTCTCACCGCGAACCCGGACAACGAAGCACGGGTTGTGCTCACGACACCCGGGCTCACCGTCCTCGTCGCCTCTGCGAGACGGCTGCTTGCGATGAAGATCCTCGCCGCCCGCGCTGAACGAGACTCAGACGACATACTCACCCTGTGCCGCCACGCTGGCGTGAAGTCCATCGAGGAAGTCTTGGCCATCGCCGAGTCCGAGTACGGGAACCGCCTGGAACCCAAGAGCAAGTTCCTGGCGATCGAGTTGCTCCAGGACCACTTGCCAAT
Source organism: Promicromonospora sp. Populi (assembly GCF_041081105.1). Classification (NCBI taxonomy): domain Bacteria; kingdom Bacillati; phylum Actinomycetota; class Actinomycetes; order Micrococcales; family Promicromonosporaceae; genus Promicromonospora; species Promicromonospora sp. Populi. The sequence continues at coordinate 1,244,435 of NZ_CP163528.1, forward strand.
GAGCCTCGACGGCTGAAAGCCCAGGCCACTCGGCCTTAGCCAGGAGCGTCCGCCGATGGCCTGGCTAAGTTGGCTGTTGTGCGACTCTTTCCGATGACGCAGACGACGATGGTCGACGATTACGACCCACGATGGCCGCAGCTCTTCGAGGAGGCGGCGGCCGAGCTCGCAGAGATTCAATCGTCATGGGTCGTCGAGCACATCGGCTCCACCGCCATCCCGGGAATGGCTGCCAAGCCAACCATCGACATCGCCGTCAGGGTTGGCACGTTGGACGAGGTCGCCGAGCGCTTAGACGACCTCGCGACAATCGGGTGGCAGCGGATCGCTCGGGGCCCGCGGACTCATCTGGTTTTGGTCAAGCAGCAGGTCTCGCGGCGCACCCACATCGCGCACTTCTTTACCGGTGAACAGTGGGACAGGTGCAATCAGCGGATCTTCCGCGACTGGTTGCTGACGCATCCGCAGGACGCGGCGCACTATCTCGAGGTCAAGCGGGCAGCCGCGGAGCACGCGGCAGGCGGACGTGACTACACCGCCCGCAAGACCGTCGTGGTGCAGGAGATCGTCGACCGTGCCCGGGCCGCCCGCGGACTGCCGATGGTCGATGTCTGGGACAAGTAGCACGTGTCCAAGCTCCCGACGAGGCCGTCACATGCGCCAAGCCTGCGTTTCCAGGTCGACGTCGGCGGCGGCGTTGAGCAGGCGCCTGCACCACCCGTAGATCATCGGTAGCCAGCTGAACTCGTGATACGGCCCGACGGCGTCCGCCAGGTCGACGAGCTTCAGCATCTCGGCGACAGCAGCCAGGGGCTTGCCCAGCCGCCAAGCCTCGCGCACTATCCGCGGATCGATCTCATCGCTCCACTCGTCGACATAAGCATCGACGTAGCAGCGAGCTTCTTCCTCGGTCGCGTCGTGCAGCCAGGAGCCGAGGTCGAGCAGCGGAAAGCTCACGGTCGCGAAGCTCCAGTCGTGGACCAAGATTCCGTCCTCGCGAATCACCGCGTTGCCCAGGTGCAGGTCGCGGTGCACCACCGTCTGCGGCAGATCCAACGCGGTCAGCGCGACCAGGTCGGCCTGCAACCGGGGTCCGAGGGCACGCAGCCGGGCGCGTTCGTCGTCGGAGAGACCGCGGTTGCGGTTGCTGGGCTTTTCGGGGGCCGCCCACAGGTCGTTGCGCGCGAGCAGTTCGGTGATCCGGCCGGCGAGTGTCGCCGGGTCCAGACAGATCGCGCCTCTGGCACGGAGCTCCTCGGTGCGCCCGATCGTCGCGCGCTGGATCCTGGCGACCTGACGGATGCAGTCGACACGTCTGTCTAGGGGGACCATCTCCGCTTCGGTTCCTCGGAAGTCCTCGGCAAGCCACCAGCCGTCGGTCTCCGAGGTCACGAGGATCTGGGTGAACGGGCCTACTCCGAGCGAACCGAGATAGGTCGTGACGGCGGGTTCGCGGGCCAGCTCGGGGCTCACAGCTTTCAGGTAGACGTCGCCACCGGTATCGACCCGGCAGCGCAGCACTGCCGACATGCTCCAGTGCTTCACCTGCCTGAGCGGGCCTGCCGGTCGACGCCCTATGGATCCCAGTTCCCACCGGATGAACTGTTCTGCCCGCCCGAACCAGCCCGGTGTGAACCACGACGCCCGCGGAGGCTCGGTCCGCGTCAGCCACAGGTCGAGCGCCGGCTGCTGCCCGAGGAGGTGCTCTGCCGACACCCAGCCGTAGTCGGATGGGCAGGAGCCGCTTGTCGGGCCGGCCTCCAGCACGACAGTCGTGAAGTCGACCGGCTCCAGGACGATCGTGTCGAGCCCTAGTTCGACGCGCACCCGATCGGTGAGCTCGCTGTTCATCGGCGGGTACTGCATCTGGAAGGGCAACCGTGGCAGCGCGGGAGAGCCACCCACCCACCGGGCCAGGTACCGCCCGTCCGCGGCCCTGATGGCCAAGACCGCATCGACGGACGTGGCCGGATCAGTGGACATCGACAACCCCTAGTCCGTGCTTCGCGGATTGCTCTCAGTAGGAGCAGGTGACTCGCTCGTACCGGCCTCCTGGTCGGTGGCTGCCCAGCTCGCGAGCACTCGGAGCGCGTCGCTCGATGGAGAGCCCGGTGCTGCCGAATAGGCGAGAAGAAGCAGCCCGGGCTCGGAGGTGAGGGCCATCGCCTCGTAGCTGAGGTCAAGATCACCGACGACCGGGTGGTGCACGCTCTTGGTCCCGGTGCGGTGCTCATGGACGTCGTGGGACGCCCACAGGGTGCGGAACACATCGCTGCGGGTCGAGAGCTCGCCAACCAGGTCGCTGAGCGCACGGTCGTAGGGGGCGCGTCCGGCCTCGGTGCGCATCAGGGCCACGGTCTGGTGCGCGGCGTCGTCCCAGTCGCGGTAGTAGACCCGCGCCCTGGGGTCGAGGAAGACGAACCGCCCGAAGTTCGCCGGCCGTTGCGGTTGCACGTATACCTCGGAGAACACGGCTCGCCCGAGCCGGTTGGCGGCGACGATGTCGAGCCGGCCGTTCTGCACGAACACGGGAACGTTCTCCATGGCGTCGATCAGCTGTTGCACACCGGGCCGGACCTGCAACGTCTGGGCTCTGATACGACGCCGTTGCGGGTGCGCACCCTGGTTGGCCGTCCGCACCAGGTCGTAGAGATGTGCTCGTTCGACGTCGTCGAGCTTGAGGGCACGGCCGATGCCTTCCAGGACCGCCGCGGAGACCCCGGTGGCGTTGCCGCGCTCCAGACGGACGTAGTACTCGACGCTCATGCCGGCGACCAGGGCGACCTCTTCGCGGCGCAAGCCGGGGACGCGACGGCGCCCGCCGAAGTCGGGCAGACCGACCTGGTCGGGCGTGAGCCTGGCCCGCCTCGTGGTCAGGAACTCACGGATGTCGTCCCGGATGTCCATGGCTCGAACCTACGTCAGCGACTCCGATCCAGGGGGTCACTGGCATTAACCCTGTAGCGAGGGGCTCCCTGGCACGCCGGACCTGACCTTTCCTGGGTAACGAAGGCAGGCAACAACCAGAGCACCACGAACACGAACAGGACTACCCGACATGAAGGACGTTTCCCTGGGGGACCTCGACGTCTCCCGTATCGGCCTCGGCGCGATGACCATGGCCGGCACCTACACCTCGGAAGGCGCCCTGGACAACGCGGAGTCGATCCGCACCATCCACCGCGCACTGGACCTCGGGGTCACCCATCTCGACACTGCGGAGATCTACGGTCCGTTCCTCAGCGAGGAGATCGTCGGTGAGGCGGTCAAGGGACGTCGGGACGACGTCGTGCTCGCCACGAAGTTCGGGCTCGTCTCCCACTCGGGCGGTGGCCCCGGCGTCACCGACAGCAGCCCCGCGAACGTGAGGGTTGCCGTCGAAGGTTCGCTGCAGCGCCTCGGCACCGACCACATCGACCTGTACTACCAGCACCGCGTCGACCCGAACACGCCGATCGAGGAGACCGCACAGGCTGTCGCCGACCTGATCGCCGAGGGCAAGGTGCTCCACTTCGGCCTGTCCGAGGCGTCTCCGGAGACCATCCGCCGCGCCCACGCGGTACAGCCGGTCTCGGCGCTGCAGACCGAGTACTCGTTGTGGACCCGCGATGTGGAGGCGGAGATCCTCCCGCTCCTGCGTGAGCTCGGAATCGGCTTCGTCCCGTACTCCCCGCTCGGCCACGGGCTGCTGACCGGCCAGATCCGCACCGTCGACGACTTTGCCGACGACGACTGGCGCAAGACCAACCCCCGATTCATCGGCGATAACTTCCAGCGCAACCTCGCGCTCGTGGACGAGGTTCAGGCAATCGGCGCCGAGATCGGCGCGACGCCGGCCCAGACCGCACTCGCGTGGCTGCTGACCCGTGGCGAAGACATCGCCCCGATCCCCGGCACCCGCCGGGTGTCCCGGGTGGAGGAGAACATCGCCGCGGACGGCATCGAGCTCAGCCAGGCACAGCTCGATCGCCTGAACTCGCTGGAGCCCGCCGCCGGCGCACGCCACAGCGAGGCCAACATGGCCAGCATCGACCGCTGACTGACCCACACCACCCGGTGAGGGGCGCGTTACCCCCGCGCTCCTCACCGGGATTCCGATCGAGTTCGATGGCGACCTCTCGGTCCGCGACGATGGCCCCAGGTGCACGGCCGCCCCTACACTGACGGCGCTGGATTGAAACGATGCAATGGAGCACGGATCATCAACCGGACGATCGAAGACGATCGTTTACGCCTGGAGGCGTCATGTCCCTGGACCGCAGACTGTTCCTCAAGACCGCCGGCGTTGCGTCCACCGCCGTCGCACTGCCCGCCGCACTCCCCGCCGCGCCGCCCGCCAGTGCCGCCGTCGGTTCCAAGCGCCATGGCCCCAGCGCTGTGCACCTGGCGGACCCGCTCGTCGAGAAGAAGACCAGCCCGCTCGGGATCGACGTCGACCGCCCCCGGTTCTCGTGGACTGTCGAGTCGAACCAGCGGGGTGTCGAGCAGGAGTCCTACCGGCTGCGGGTCAGCACCGGCGGGCCGCGCCCCCGCGTCGTGTGGGACAGCGGTGTTGTGCCGTCACGGGAATCGGCAAACGTCGAGTACGCCGGACCCCCGCTGCGCGCAGCCACGGACCACACCTGGCGGGTCGACGTCGCGACCACACACGGCACCACCACGACCACCTCGGCCTTCCGCACCGGCCTCTACACCGAGAGCGACTGGGCCGGTGCCCAGTGGATCGGCAACAGCCGCCGCCCGGACCAGGTCACTGACCTGACCTTCGACGGCGCCTCGTGGATCTGGCTGGCGGAGGGCACGCTGCCCGATCAGGACCGCGCGTTCCGGTTCACGCACGCCGCCCCGACCGGCGCCCACGCCACGCGAGCCGAGGTACTGATCACCACCGACGACTCGTACACGCTCTGGGTCGACGGCGTCGAGGTCGGCGCGACCGAGCCCGTCGAGAACGGCTGGCAGGCCGCCCGCTACTACACGGCCGACACGTCCGCGGCCACCACGGTCGTCGCGGTACGCGGCACCAACGACGCGATCAGCCCGGGGGCGGTGCTCGCCGTCGTGCGACTGACGTACTCGGACGGGACGACATCGACCCACACGACCGGGAGCGCCTGGAAGGCCGCTACCCAGTTCCCGGCGGACTTCGCACGGCCGGACCTCGACGACTCCGGCTGGGACCAGGCCGCCGTGATCGCGGCCCACGGGTCGGGCCCGTGGGGCGGCGGCGTCCGGCTGCCGACCCGGGACCCGCTGCCCGCTCCCCTGCTGCGGCGCGAGCTGGAGATCCGGCCGCGCCTGGAGCGCGCCACGCTCTACCTGGCCGCCGGCGGGTACGCGAACGTGTCGCTGAACGGCGCTCCCGCCGACGACCAGGTGCTCTCGCCGGGGTTCACCGACTACGACGACACCGTCCAGTACACCGCCGTCGACCTGACCCGGAAGCTGCGGCGAGGGCGCAATGCGCTGGGCATCGAGCTGGGCCGCGGCTTCTACGGGATGACCGGCGGCAACGTATGGCGGTGGGAGGCACCGCCATGGCACGACGACCCCGTGGTACGTGCGGTGCTGCACCTGGAGTACGCCGGGGGCGCCGTCGAGCGCCTGGTCACGGACGCGACCTGGCGCATCCACGACGGGCCCACCGTGTTCGACGACCTCTACGGAGGCGAGGCCTACGACGCCCGCCGGGCCCTGCCCGGCTGGGACACGGTCGGGTTCGACGACGGCGGGTGGGCGGCCGCGTCCGTGGCGCCTGGTCCGCGGGGTGTGCTGGTCAATCAGCGCCAGCAGCCCATCAAGGTGCACGAGTCGCTGCCCGCGGTCGGGGTCACCGAGCCGGAGCCGGGCGTCTACGTCGTGAAGTTCCCCCGGGTGCTGGCCGGCTGGGTGCGGCACACCGCGACCGGGCCGGCCGGGGCGACGATCCGGGCCGCCCACGGTGAGAAGCTCACCGCCGACGGGCGGGTCAACATGAGCAACAACGGCGGGTTCCAGGCAGGCTTCCAGACCGACCGCTTCACGCTGGCCGGAACCCCGGAACCCGAGACCTGGGAACCGCGCTTCTCGTACAAGGGCTTCCAGTACATCGAGGTCACCGGCTGGCCGCAGGACGGCCCGCCGCCCCTCTCAGCGTTCACCGCGCAGGTGGTGCACACGGCCGCCGCGGAGACCGGGTCGTTCGACAGCTCCAGCGAGATCATGAACCGCACCCACCGGGCGGTGGTGGACACGCTGACCAACAACATCCACGGCATCCCGACCGACACCCCGATGTTCGAGAAGAACGGCTGGACGGGCGACGCCGCCATCGGCGCGGAGATGTTCCTGCTGAACCTCGACGTGCACGAGCTGTTCGCCAAGTGGCTGCGCGACGTGCACGAGACGCGGGACGCCCAGGGCCGGCCGCTCGTCATCGCGCCCAGCTCGGGCGACTGGGGGCAGTGGGGCGTGTGCCCGCCGTGGCACGCGGCCTACGTGATGATCCCCTGGTGGCTCTACCAGTACGGCGGCGACAAGCGGGTGCTCGCCGAGTGCTACGACGGCATGAAGACCTACGTGGACCTCGAGTTCAACCGGTCCCAGGGCGGCATCGTGCCCGACGCGCGGCTCGGCGACTGGGTCAGCCCCGAGGCGAGCCCCGCGGGCGGCAACGCGCCCGAGGACCTGCGGGTCTCGGCCACCGCCTTCCTGTACTCCATGACCGTCTTCATGCGGCGCAGCGCCGGCTTCCTCGGCAGGGCCGCCGACGTCGAGCACTTCTCCCGGAACGCCGCCACGATCAGAACCTCGTTCAACAGCACGTTCCTCGACGTCGAGGCCGGGCACTACCGCGGCGACGGGGACCGCGGGTACCGGCAGACGCACAATGTGCTCGCCGTGGCCTTCGGCCTTGTGCCCGACGCCGACACGACGGGGCGGGTCGTCGACAGCATCGTGGCCGACGTACGGGCCAAGGGCACCAAGCTCAACACGGGTGTGCTCGGCACCAAGTGGCTGCTGCCAGTGCTGACCCAGCACGGGTACGCGGACGTGGCCTACGAGCTCGCCGTGCAGACCGGTTATCCGAGCTGGGGCTACATGATCGAGAACGACGCGACCACCATGTGGGAGCACTGGTCGCTGGAGGCCCGCTCCCGCGGGCACTACTTCCTCGGCACCGTGGACGACTGGTTCTACCAGCACGTCGCCGGGATCCAGACGTCGGCCGACACCGGGTACCGGGACGTCACCATCGCCCCGGCGGTCACCGAGCACCTGGACTGGGCGATGGGTTCCACGCGGACGCCGTTCGGCACTCTCGCCAGCGAGTGGCGCCGCACGGGCGGCAGGCTCCGGCTCGCCGTGACCGTTCCCGTCGGTTCGACCGCGACGGTGCGGATTCCCGCCCCTGCTGCCGAGGCCGTCACCGAGTCGGGGCGTCCGCTGCGGCGCGCGGAGGGAGTCACGGGGGTGGCGGTCGACGGCGGCACGGTGGTGGTGCGGGTCGCGTCCGGTCGGTACACGTTCGTCGCGGAGCGGTGACCGCCCAGACCGCGCAGCGGTGACCCGCCCGGACCAACACGAAGGAGAGGGCGCCCCGGGCCCGCCTACGGCAGGTGGTGCACCGTGGCGTCTGCCCAGTCGGCGTGGTCGGAGTTGTTGCCGTCACCCGCATCGGTGACCCGCAGCACCAGCCGGTCCACCCCCAGCACGTCCAGCTCCACCGGCAGCGGTGCGGTGTCGCCGCGCATCACGGGCGACTCGTAGACCAGCTCTCCGTCCGCCTCCACCTGGAACACCACGGAGGAGAAGGACGAGTTGCGCTGGAAGTCGTCGATCCCGATGACGGCGTTGAACCGGACGTCGCCGGGGTCGAGCCGGTAGACGATCTCGGAGTTCGCGTGGGTACCGATGCCCTTCTCGTACTCGGTACCGAACAGCGAGATCGGCTCCCCCGAGACCGACTGGTCCCGGCCGAGTGATCCCCAGCCGATGGTCGCCGACTCCCAGTCCCGGTCGCTGAGCGCGGTGGTTGCCAGCTCGGCCGGCATCGGCTGCTCCTCCACCAGGGCCGGAACGCCGGCTCCCCGCTCGTTCACCAAGGTCACCCGGTACAACCAGGGCCCGTCGCCGGCCTCACGATCGACCCAGCCCTCGGTCTCCACCGACTCCGCCACGACCGAGAAGTCCGCCGAGCCGACCGGCGCCCGCTCGACCGTAGCGGTCAACGCAAAGGGTGCGTTCGACCAGGTCAGCGCCACCCGGTCACCGGTCCGGTAGGCACCGAGGTCGGTCGGCGCCGCGGGCACCGCCGTCGGCATGGTCCGGAAGGTGAGCGGACCACCGGGTACCGGCAGCTGCTGATCCGTGCGGGTGTTGACCGCCGTCACCGCCCAGTAGTAGTTGTGTCCCGGCTCCAGGCGCGGGGCCCGCGCCGAGGTGCCGCGCACGGTCCAGGTACGGACGACGTCGGTCAGCTCCGGGTCCGTGGCCACAGTGACCTGGTACTCGTTCGCGTTGTCCGACCGGCTCCAGCTCAGCTCCGGGTTGCGGGGCGCGACCCCCACCGCGTCGTCCGCCGGGGCCTGCAGCTCGAAGTCGTCCGGGTGCGTCGTCAGCGCGTCGCCCCAGCGCTCCTGGTCGTCGCGACCCACCGTCTCGGCGGTCACCTGCTCCCCGGGCTCCAGCGTGACGGTGACCGAGCTGACGGACTTGCCGCCCTGCAGGGTGTGGTCCGCCTTCACGCGCCGGCCGTCCACCTCGATCTTCGCGTAGCCCCCGTAGAAGCTGATGGTCGTCTCCAGCGGCTGGGACCCCGAGTTGTGGGTGACGGTGGTCCGGTTGCCGCCCTCGTGGCGCACCCCGAGGTCGTGCTCCCCCACCGTGATGTGGTCCAGGCCGAGCCAGCCGATGTCCTCGGGCAGCCGGGACAGCGTCGAGACGGCGTTCGACGGCGCGTCCGGGACGATGCCGGCCAGTCCCTCGACCGTCTGGGACACCAGGGTGAAGGGGATCTCCGGGTAGTCGCCGTTGGTGCCCTGCTGCACCACCTCGTGCGGCTCGTCCAGCGCCGCGATGATGGTGTCCCGCATCCAGGCCCAGGCCTCCTCGGACCGGCCGTAGGCGAACAGGGCGTCGGGGACGTAGCTGCTCGACTCGATGTTGCTCGGCGGGTTCGCGCTGTACATCCGGTACATGTAGTCGATGAAGTCCTGGGCCTTGCGGCTGTTCGGGTCGATGATCTCGTCATAGGCCATGAACATGGAGTTCTCCTGGCCCCAGCCGGTCACCTTCGCGCCGTCGGGCATCCGGCCGCGGGCGTACTCCGCGACGCCGAGGACACTCCCCCAGTCGGTGTTGAAGTACTCGAAGAGCTCGTCGGCGCGCGTGTCGAACTGCTCGGCGACCGACTCGTCACCCCGGGCGCGCGCCAGGTCGGCGTAACCCCGGAAGGCCTGGTACTGCGCGGCGATGCCGTCGCCGGCCTCGATCATCTCGTGGTCGGACCGCTCGTTGTAGCTGGCCGCGCCGTACCAGATCCCCCGGCCCGTGCCCTCGGCCACCCCGTTCGGCAGCGCGGTGTCGTGCAGCTCGACGAACTCGGTCACGGCGTTGGTGTAGAACTCCCAGAGGGCCGGGTCCTCGAGGTAGGCGGCATCGCCCGTCCAGCGGTACTGCTCGGCGGCCTTGTCGACCAGCTCGAAGACCGCGGGCACCTCGCGCACGAAGTAGTCCTCGCTCGGGTGGTCGACGAAGTAGGAGCTGCCGTCGAAGTTGAGCGCCCACAGCGGGTACCAGTTGCGCGACTCGGTAGAGGTCGCCGCGTAGGCCTGGAGCATCGACCGGTTCTCCTGGTCGAGCCCCAGCAGGTGCGCCCCGGACGACTGGTGCGCGTAGTCCCGGATGTAGAAGGCGGTGCGGTGGGCGTAGCCGGCCCAGTAGGACGGGATGTAGGGGGCCTGCTCAGCATCGGGCGGCACGGGGCCTTCGACGTCGATCGGCCCGGTCTTACCGGTCTGGACGTGCTGCATCGCGCGCCACTTGGCCCAGTTGAAGGTGTCGACCAGCTCGTCGTTCGAGCTGGTGATGACGATGCTCTCCTGCTCTTCGACGGCGGTCACGGTCCACGACGTCGTGTCCCCGGAGCTGTCGGTGACCTCGAACTGCCGCGGCTGGGTGTAGTCCAGCGGCTGCGCGGGATCGGGGCTGATGGTGTAGCCCGCGGGGAGCTCGACGACGGCGCTCAGCGCGCTCCGGTCGGACTCGTACGGCACCTGGAAGGTGACGGTGCGCTCGTCATGGTCGATCACCGACGGCCCCTGCTGGCCGTCGACGTCGAAGCCGAGCAGCTCCCGCAAGTCGTCGTACACCGAGACGTCGTCGAAGTTGACCCAGCTCTCGCTGCTGCCCGACACGAACACCTCCACGTGCTGCCCGGTGGTCAGTTCCACCGGGTCGAGGGAATACGGCCGGTAGTTACCCTCCACCGGAAGCGGCAGGGACGCCAGCAGCTCCCCGGTGTCCAGGTCGCGGAGGCCCAGCACCCCGCCGGCGCCGGCCGTCGCGATCCAGGCCGACGTGGTGTAGCTGCCGCCGGCCTCGACCGTCAGCGGCTGGGACACCTTGTACTCGGTGCTGGCGTTGAGGTAGGCCAGCCCCTGTCCGGAGTGCGGGTAGTTGGTGGCGCGGCCGGTGCCCTCCGTGAACACCCAGGGGTCGCTGCCCGCTTCGAATCCGCCGTTCACGACAAGCTCGTTCCCGAAGTCGCCGGGCGCTCCGGCCGCGGTGACCGACGGGGTGAGCAGGGCGAGCGGTGCGAGCAGCGCGACCGCCAGCAACCCGGTCGCCAACAATCGACCGGTCTGGGGCGCAGCGCTGGGGGAATTGGGCCGCATGGGGGTACTCCTCGACTCTGAGGGCTGGCAAGCGCCTTGAGAGTACAGTGCCGGCGGCCTTTCTTGCCAGTGGCAATTAATTAGCCCGGGTCAACTGGAGTGCGAGCCGAGGTCCGCCGCAAAGGACGCCACCCAGGCGAGCGAGGAGTTCCAGTTGATGGTGATCTCGTTGACGGACCACGCCCGGATGTCGTCGACGTAGCACCACTGGGGCAGGCAGCCCTCCAGCCACACCCCGGCCACCGGGTCCTGGATGCTCGAGTTGGGCCCGCCCGCCACCGTGCCCCGGGGCGGGTTGGGCAGCGCCGGGTTGAGGCTGCGGGCGTACCACCGGCTGTGCTGGTTGCGCGCGTCGTCCGTGCCGTAACCCGTCACGTAGGACTTGCCGAGCACGTTGCGGCCCATGAGGTAGTCGAGGCCCTCCAGCACCGACCGCGCGTAGACGGGGCTCCCCGTGAGGTCGAACGCCGTGGCGATGATCACCTGGTTGTTGAGCATCGAGCTGTTGGAGCCCCACACGTACTTGCCGTCCGCCGGCGTGTAGGTCTGGCCGAAGGCCTCGCGCGCCTGGAGGGCGACGAGGTGGTCGGCGCCCTCGACCACGGAACGCCGGACCCAGGCCCGGTCGGCCAGCCGCGACGGCACCGTGGCGAGATCCAGCCGGCCGAGCGCAGCGACCGAGCCCCAGTAGAAGCCGTCCGAGAAGACGTCGGCCCGGTGCAGGGGGTTGGCCCTCAGGTCGCGCGCGAAGCGGGCCTCGCCGGTCGTGAGGTAGAGCTCCGCCGCGGCCCAGTAGAACTCGTCGGTCACGTCGTCGTCGTTGTACGGGCCGCCGCCGGACTCGCCGTCCGCCCGCGGGGCGAACAGGGCGGGGTGCGCCACCGCCGCGGCGTACGCCGTCCGGGACGCGCGGAGCAGCTCGGCCGAGAACGCCGGGTCGAGCCGCTCCCACAGCCGTGCCCCGGTCGCGGCGACGGCGGCGAGGTTGAGCGTCGCGGCAGTGGACGGCCGGTGCAGGGCACGCGCCCTCGGGTCTGCCGACGGGAGCAGGGGCAGCCCCGTCCACGACACGTCGTGCACCTTGTGGTGCGCCATGCCCGCCAGCGGCTCGCCGTCGGGCACCTGCATAGCGAGCATGAACTCGAGGTTCCAGCGGGCCTCGTCGAGGATGTCGGGCACGCCGTTGCCCCGCTCGGGCACGCTGAGCGTCGAGTCGGCGAGCGCGCCCTCGTCGACGACGTCGGCGTACAGCGTGCGCTCGTACGTGGACAGGAGCTGGTGGGTGGCGATGCCGCCGTTCACGACGTACTTGCCGTGGTCGCCCGCGTCGTACCAGCCACCCGTGACGTCCAGCGTGTAGTCACAGGTCCAGCTGTCCATCCACGGCTTGGGCTCCTGGCACGGGACGGCGACGTCGCCCTGGTTGGGCGCCACACCGACGTGGCCGGCGGGGCGCGCGTACTCGGCCCCCGCTATCGCGCCGTCGATCGGCGTGCCCGACCGGTTGGTGTAGAAGAACCGCATCGAGTCCGTCCGCAGGTCCTGGTACAGGTCCCCGGTGATGTCGAACGGGTGGCTGGACTCGGTGCCCACCACGAGGTGCGCGCCGAGCGCCGAGCGGGTGTACGACGTGAAGTTGATGGTGTGCACCGCCGCACCCGACGACGCGTCTGTACCACGCGGCTTCGTCCTGCCGTGGGTGAGCACCTTCCCGGTGCTGGAGACCAGGCTCCACGGCTGGGCGGTGGTCGCGGCCGTGACCACCGTGGCCTCCTTGGGGCCGCGGGGCAGGTAGCCGGCCTGGTTGACCTTGATCACCGGACCCGTGTCGGGGACGTATTCGAAGGGCGGGCCGACGAGGCTGATGTCGTCGAGGCACAGGCCGTACAGGCCCTGCCCGCCGAGCTGGAACGTGACCTGGTTGGAGACCGGCAGGTCCCCCTCCGGGGTGGTGAAGGTGTAGGTGGTGGTCGTCTCCGCCGGGCCGACCGTGAGGCTCTTGGACAGGTACGGCTTGCCCGCCGCCGCATCCGCCGGCTGCACGACTGGCCGGATCGTGACGGCACGGTCCGCGCGGGCAGTGAACGTGAGCGTGTACTCGGAACCCGAGCGCAGCGCGAGGTCGTTCTGGCCGACGAGCGCGCCCCACGGGTTGGCAACGGCAGGCACGTCCACGCACAGCTCGCCGGTCGACACGTCGGGCGTCATCCCCGCGTTGGTCCACCACGGCCTGCTCTCCGTGTCGAACGTACCGTTGACCAGCAGCTCTTCTTGCTCCAGCGGCGCGGCGCCGGCGGCGGGGAGGGCCCCCACCGACAGTGCGACTGCCAGGAGCGGCGCGACGATGCGCCTCAAGTTCCGGACCACGTTGTCCTCTTCCCTAGTTCGTTCGTCTCGTCGTTCGTTTCCAGCAGTTCCGCCGCCGCACAGTTCGTACGACGGCGGCGCGGAGCCTCAGGCCGTGATGGCCAGGGTCTCCGGATGTACCGGAGTACGGAACATCCCGGTGCGGATCCAGGAATCGACCTCGTCCACCGCCGCGTCACCCAGCCGGCGCAGCTCGCCGCCGACCGACCCCGCCACGTGCGGCGTCAGGACGACCCCGGGGTGGTCGTACAGCGGAGAGTCCGCGGGCAGGATCTCCGGCTCGGTCACGTCCAGGACGGCGCGGACCCGGCCGGACACGACGGCCTCCGTGAGCGCCGCCGTGTCCACGAGGCCGCCCCGCGCCGTGTTGATCAGGACGGCGCCCGGCCGCATGAGCGCCAGGCGGCGCGCGTCGGCCAGGTGCCGGGTCTCCGGCAGGTCCGGGGCGTGCAGCGTGACGACGTCGCTCTCCCTGAAGATCTCGTCCAGCGTGACCCGGCGGGCGCCCAGCCGGCGCGCGGTCTCGTCGTCGACGTGCGGGTCGTGGAGCAGGAGGTCGAGGTCGAAGGCGGCGAGCAGCGCCAGCACCCGGCGGCCGATCCGGGAGGCCCCGACGACGCCCACCGTGCGCCGGTAGTTCCCGGCCGCCGGAAAACGCGTGTGCCAGTCCGCGGTGGTGCGCTCGCTGCGGTACGCGGCGCGCATCGCGTCGAGCTCCTTGTTCGCCAGCAGCACCTGGGCGACCGTGTACTCGGCCACGGGGACGGCGTTGGCGTCCGCCGCCGAGCTCACGGCGATCCCTGAGTCCCAGAACTCGTCCGACAGGTGGTTCTTGACCGTGCCGCCCGCGTGCACCACCGCCTGGAGCCGGCTGGCCGCCAGGGCCGCCGGATCGAGCAGCGGGCTGCCCCACCCGGTCACCAGGACGTGGGTGTCGCGCAGCGCCGCACGGGCCTCGGGCCGGGAGAGGTCGTCGATCACCTCGGTACGCACGGTGCCGAGGGCCGCCAGCCGCCGCATGGCGGCGTCGTCGAACAGGCCGGGCCGCAGGCCTGGACTCATGGCGAAGGAAATGACGAAGGACATGGTCCGCGGGGTGGATCGCGACATTGGCATCCTCTTCGGTCCGGGGCTGTCCGGACGATCCTCGCGCCGCGCCGCGCTCAGGCCGAGCAGGGGCCCGGCAAACGATCACGAACGATCACGAGCCGCCGGTTGCCCGGGCGCGCGCCGGGGCGGGCGCCGTCGTCGAGCGCCGCAGCACCAGCCGCGGGACGAGCCGGATCCGCTGCGTCGCAGACCGCCCGCCGGTCAGCAGGCGGTGCGCCGCGACCTGCACCGCGAGGCGGCCCACGTCGAACTTGGGCGGAGCCACCGCGGTCAGCGGGACCGAGCCGAGGGGGGCCAGGACGTCGTCGTAGGCGATGATCGACAGGTCCTCCGGCACCCGCAGCCCGCGGTCGAGCGCGAGCCCGAGGAGCGCGATGGCGTCGTCGTCGGAATGGACGATCACCGCGGTGGTCCCGGTGGCCGCGCAGTCGTCCAGGACGGACTCCAGGTCGGAGTTCCGTTGTGACGGGTCGTGGTCGTCCCCGGCGAAGCGGACCGGCGGGAAGGGCGCGGTCAGCCCGCTCTGCGGCCCGAGCGCGGCCAGGTACCCCTCGACCAGGCGGATCGACGTCGGCGTTGTCGCCCGTACGACCAGAGCTACCCGCTCGTGCCCCTCCCGGGCGAGGTGGTCGAGCGCGACCTGCACGCCCGCCTCGTGCTCGGAGCGGACGTAGTCGATCTCACGCGTGTCGCACTGCCGTTCCACGAGCACAACCGGCTTGTCCACGGTGTCGAACCAGGCCGGCAGCCGGGTGTCCGTCGGCCGCGCGGTGGCGATCAGCAGGGCGCCCACGCGTGCGCGGCGCAGCCGCTCGACGATCCGGCTCTCCTCGGTCTCGTCGTAGTACGACGTGGCCAGCACAAGCCGGACGCCCGCCTCGCGCGCGCCCTGCCGCGCGCCGGCGAGGATCTCCTGGAAGTAGCCGTGCCCGGACGGCACGACCATGCCGACGACGCCGCGACGGTTCCCGTCGTCCGTCTCGGTGGGGATCAGGATGCCGCCCCCGTGGACCCGTTCGAGCTTGCCCAGCCGCGCGAGGGCCGCGACGTCACGACGTGCGGTGACCAGCGAGACGCCGAACCGGTCGGCGACCTCCGCCACCCGCACCGAGCCGTGCAGGCCGAGCTCGGTCAGGATCGCCGCACGGCGTCGTGCGACAAGCTCTCGCTCACGTGCGCTCATCAGCGGGCTCCCGTCCAGGCTGCCGTGCGGGCGGCGCCTGCCGGCCGCACTGCCGGATACCGGCGGCTCCGCCGGGTCCCGGCAACTGTGCCGGGTGGCGCAGCCGGGTGTCCGCCCCGGCGAGAAGACTGATCATAATTGATCACCTGTAATAGACGGCGTCGGCCCGCGACGCGAGGATCAGCGCATGACAACGCACCGGCGCGTGGCCCAGGATCCCGATCCCG
Organism: Promicromonospora sp. Populi; assembly: GCF_041081105.1. Classification (NCBI taxonomy): domain Bacteria; kingdom Bacillati; phylum Actinomycetota; class Actinomycetes; order Micrococcales; family Promicromonosporaceae; genus Promicromonospora; species Promicromonospora sp. Populi. Next base: position 1,260,199 of record NZ_CP163528.1, read on the forward strand.
TCCGGGAGGCCTGGCCCGCGGCCTGGGGCACCGCTCCGGCGGACGACCCCACCACCAGCGGTTCGACCGGGTTCACCCGGGAGCACTGGATCGCCGCGGCGGACGGCCTGCTGCGCTCCGCCGCGCGGTACGCGACGCCGAGCGGGGCCCGCATCGTCCCTGACGGCCCGCCGTCGTGGAACGGCCCGGACTCGGATGCGCTCGAGGGGTACGCGCGCACGTTCCTGCTCCTCGCGTGGCGCCTGTCCGGCACGGGTGAGGTCGAACCGGAGCTGCTGGAGCAGTACACGTCCGGGCTCGTCGCCGGCATCAACGCCGAGCACCCTGAGGCGTGGCCCAGAATCTCGCCGGACTGCTGGCAGACCGTCGTCGAGGCCGCCTCGATCGTGCTGGCCCTGCACCAGACCCGGCCCTGGATCTGGGAGCGGCTCACGCCGGGGCAGCGCGACGCCGTTGTCGGCTGGCTCCTCGGCGTCTTCACCGTTGACCTGCCGGACAACAACTGGCACTGGTTCCGGGTGGTCGTGGCCACGTTCGTCGAGACCACGGGACACGTGCTGAGCGACGCCCAGCACGCCGTCGTCGACGCCGATCTCGCCCGGATCGAGGACTTCTACGTCGGCGACGGGTGGTACCGCGACGGGGCCGGCGACGGCGACCGGTTCGACCACTACGCGGGCTGGGCCATGCACTTCTACCCCGCCCTGTGGCACCGCATGTGCGAGTCGCTCCCGGCGACGTCGCCCCTCGCCCGGAGCTCGGCGACCGTGCGGGACACGCACCGGGCGCGGCTCGCGGAGTTCCTCGACGACTACGGGAGCCTCGTCGGGGCGGACGGCGCCCCGCTGTTCCTCGGCCGGTCGCTCACCTACCGGTGGGCCGCGGCGGCGGCGCCGCTCGTGGGCGTCGTCGCCGGGAGCACACGCTGGGAGCCGGGCGTCACCCGGCACCTCGCGAGCGCCATGCTGCGCTACTTCCTCGACCACGGCGCGATCGGGCCGGACGGGCTGCCGAGCCTGGGCTGGTTCGGGCCGTACCCGCCCATGATCCAGGGGTACTCCGCCCCCGCGTCGCCGTTCTGGCTGTCCAAGGCGTTCGTCTGCCTCCTGATCGACGCCGACGACCCGTTCTGGACGGCGCCCGAGCTGCCGCTGCCCGCGGCCGTGGCGAGCCAGACCCGGACCATGCCCCGCCCGGGCCTGGTCGTGTCGTCCACCGCCGACGACGGCATCGTGCGCGTGGCCAACCACGGCACGGACAACCACCTGCCCGGGACGCCCGACGACCCGCTCTACTCCCGGCTGGCGTACTCGACAGCGACGGCCCCGGTCCTGGGGCCACTGGCGTCCGTCGTGCCGGACAACCACGTCGGCCTCGTGTCCGGCGGCCGGATCACTCGCCGCGGGCGCATCCACCGGACCACGGCCGGGGACGGCAGCGCCGGTTCATGGCACGTGCCGACCTGGGTCGACGGCGGCGCGGTGGCCCTGGTCACCGGCGCGCGCATCGAGACGATCAGCGTGCTGGAGGGTCCCTGGGAGCTGCGCATCCACCGGGTCGAGGCCGTCGAGGGTTTCGCTGTGCTGGACAGCGGCTGGGCGATGGCCGACGACGTCCCGCCCCGGGTCGAGCGCGTGGGACACCAGGTGCGGGTCACCGGCCAAGGGGGTCTGGTGAGCGTGCTGATGCCGGTCCTCGACGGCGGGCCCGGCAAGCACGTCGTCGAACCCGCTGACGAGCCCGTCGTCGAGGACGCGGCGGGCGGCAGCCCGCTGGGCCCGTTCGTCAAGGTGCCCACCCTGACCACCCCGCGCAGGCCCGGTGCGGTGAGCGTCCACGCGGTCCTCGTCGGCCTCGCGGGGTCGTTGTCGAGCCTCGTGCTCGACCGCGACCCGCAGGTGGTGGTGGAGGAGGCCGGCGGCGAGCACGTGGTCCGCGTGACCATGCCGTCCGGGTCGCAGCGGCTGCTGCTGCTGGGCTCCGGACGGCATCGTCAATCCCCCGTCAGCCCTTGACGGCGCCCTGCATGATGCCTGCGACGAGCTGGCGCCCGGCGAAGGCGAAGACGAGCAGGAGCGGAAGGGTGACGAGGAAGACCCCGGCCATGATCAGGGAGTAGTCGTCGTGGTAGCCCGCGGTGAGGTTCTGTACCGCGATGGGCAGCGTCGGATTCTGTGACCCCAGCACGATCGAGGGCCAGAAGAAGCTTGTCCACTGCCCGACGAAGACGAACAGGCCCAGCATGGACGCGGCGGGCAGCGCCGCGGGCATCGCGATGCTCCAGAAGGTGCGGATCATGGACGCCCCGTCCACGCGGGCGGCCTCGATCAGCTCGTACGGCAGCGCCGAGTCGAGGTACTGCGTCATCCAGAACACGCCGAACGCGGAGACCAGGTGAGGCACGATCACGGCCTCGATCTTGCCGATCCACGACAGCTCGGACATCAGGATGTACAGCGGGATGACGCCGAGCTGGGTGGGTACCGCCATGGTCGCGATGACAAAGACCAGCAGGGCGTTGCGCCCGGGGAACCGCAGCTTGGCGAACGAGAACCCGGCCAGCGTCGAGCTCAGCACCGTGGCCAGCGACACCACCACGGCGATGATCAGGGAGTTGGCCAGCGCGAGCCAGAAGTTGACCTGGGTGTTGGTCATGACGTTCGCGAACCCCGCGAAGATGCTCGCGTCCGGCCAGAGCTGCGGCAGCGGCCGCTGGGAGATCGACACCTGGTCCGAGGAACCCAGCAGCAGCGTGTAGTACAGCGGGAACGCCGAGACCACCAGCACGACCGCCAGGATCGTGTAGGTCACCCACCCCGGCCGGCGCACCGCCGAGATGGTGCCGCGCCGGTCCTGACGTGCCCGCTTGCGGGCCACCGCCCGTGCGGAACCCCTGCCGGCGGACTGCGCGGCGGCTGCGACGGATGTCATGAGTCCCTCCGGGTCGTTGTGGTGCTGGTTGTCTTACCGGTTGTCGCGGTTGTCGCGGTGGTCGCTGGGTTCGCGTCGCCCGCGGCCCGGGCCTCGGCCCGCAGCCGGCGCGTCACGGACCGCGGCACCCGCGCGGTGCGGGTGGTGGACGACGCGATCCGCCGGCTGAGCAGGAAGTTGCCGAACCCGATGATGAGGATCAGCACGAACAGCACCCAGGCCACCGCGGCCGCCCGGCCGAGGTCCCGCTGGTTGCCCCATGCGACGTCGTACAGGTAGAGCACCGTCGTCATCCACTGGCGGTCCGCGCCGCCCAGGCCACCGGCGTCGAACAGCCGCGCCTCGTCGAAGATCTGGAGGCCGCCGATGCTCGCGGTGAGCACCACGAAGATCACCGTGGACCGGATCTGCGGGACCGTCACCGAGAAGAACTGCCGCCAGGGACCCGCGCCGTCGATCGTCGCGGCCTCGTACAGGTCACGCGGCACCGCCTGCATAGCGGCCAGGAAGATCAGGGTGTTGTAGCCCGTCCACCGGTAGTTCACCATCGCCGCGACCGCCACGTGGCTGGCGAACCGGTCCCGGTGCCAGCCGATCGGGTCGAGGCCGAACGTGCCCAGGATGTCGTTGATCAGGCCGTACTGGTCGGCGAACAGCCGGCCGAAGATCAGCGACACAGCGATCGGCGCCACGACGTACGGCACCAGGACACCCATGCGCCAGAACGTGGCGTTGCGGATGTTCTGGTCCAGCAGCGCCGCCAGGGTGATCGCGATGATGATCTGCGGCACCGCGGAGAGCAGGAAGATCGACAGCGTGTTGACCAGGGACCGCCAGAACGTCTCCTGGCTGAGCACGTCGGCATAGTTCTGCAGGCCTACGAACTCCCCCTGCCCGCCCAGCAGGTTCCAGTCGTAGACCGACACCACCGCCGTGTACCCCAGCGGGAACAGGCCCGTGAGCGCGAACAGCACGAAGAACGGCGAGACGTAGAGGTAGGGCGAGACCTTGACGTCCCAGCGGCCCAGGGTCTGGGAGAACCCCAGCCGGCGCGGTGCACGCTGCGGAGCGTCCGGCGTCGGCGCCGGCTGCGTGGTGGTGAGTGCGGCCATTTCAAGCTTCCTGATCAACGGGGCGAGACGAGGACGGGTTGGGTTCTAGAGACCGAGATCGTCGTAGGCGCTGAGCGACTTCTCCCACGAGGAGTCGGGGTCCTCGCCCGTCGTCTCGACGCGCTCCAGCCCCTGCTGCACCGTCTGGTGGATCGCGAAGTAGTTCGGGCCCTTGAACGGGTTGCCCTCGATCGCCTGCGCGCGGTTCGAGAAGATCTGCCCCACCGGCGCACCGTTCATGAACTCGTTCACGAACGACTGCACCTGCTCCGACTCCTGCGCCTCGATCTGCGACGGGAAGTTCCCGGAGGTCTCGAACGCCGCGGTCTGCTGCTCGGGCGCGGTCAGCCACGCCGCCAGCTCCTTGGCCGCCTCGGTGTGGGCGCCGGACGCGGGCACCGTCAGGAACGAGCCGCCCCAGTTGCCGCCCCCGCCGGGGAACACGTCAGCGATGTTCCAGCCCGTGACCCCGCCCGAGTTGGACTCGATCGAGCCGGTCATCCACGCGGGGCACAGCATGGTGGCGAAGGCGTCGTTCTGGAACCCGGAGGCCCAGTCCTCGCCCCACTGCACCAGACCCGCCGAGAGCCCGGCCTCGTGCTGCTCCACCACCAGGTCGTACAGGTCCTTGATCTCCGTGTTCCCGGCCAGCGGCTTGGGTGTGCCGTCCTCCTCCTCGTAGGCGAAGTCGACCTGGTTCACCAGCCCCTGGTACGTGGCGACGCCGGAGTCGTACCAGGCGGTGTCAGAGTTCTCGACGAAGTCCGCGCCCGCGGCGAAGTAGTCCTCCCACGTGGCGTCCTCGCCGCCCAGCAGCTCCGCTACCTCGTCCGGCTCCGACGGGAGGCCCGCCGCCTCGAACAGGTCCTGGCGGTAGCAGATCGCCTCCGGCCCGATGTCGGTGCCGTAGCCGATGAGCTTGCCGTCCGGCGTGGTGGCCTGCTCCACCTTCCAGTCCATCCAGCGCCCGTCGAGCGCGGGGTCGGTCATGTCGGTGAACAGGTCGGGGTACTGGGCCAGCTCGCTGATCCAGTCCACCTCGATCGCCTCGACGTCGGCCAGGCCCTCGCCGCCGGCGGCGAGCTTCGTGGTCAGGTTGGTCCGCGCGTCGGCTGCGGACGCCGCGTCGATCAGCTCCACCGTGACGTTCGGGTGCTCGTCGGTGTACCCGGCCAGGAGCTCGTCGGAGTACCCGAAGTCGTTGAACGTGGCGACGGTCAGCGTGATCGGACCGTCGTCGGCGGCCTCGCCGCCGCCGTCGGACCCACCACAGGCGGTCAGCGCGAGGACAACGACGGCGGTGCCGGCGGTGGCCTGGAGGGTGCGCGCGACAGCGCGCCTGGTGGGTCGGGTGCTGCTTCGCACGATGACTCCCTTGTCTGGTGTGAAAGCGGTTACCCAGATGGTCATTCCGGTCGCCGGAACCGTCAACCAGCCCTCTAGCGGCCCGGGCCTGAAACGGGCTCAGAACGGCCAGTTCCCGCGGCTCACGGGCCCCCCGGGGCGGGGGCGCCAAGTGATCGGTATTGATCGTCTCCGAGGCTCGTCCCCGGAACCGCTCAGCGGCCCGGTGGCCTCACGCGCGCTCGGCGTGATCGGTCCGGTCGGCCAGCAGCTCGTGGGTGAGCTGGTCCACGAGGCGCTCCACCTCCGGCTCGTCGCACTCGGGCCACTCCGCGACGTAGCGCCGCAGCTCCTCCCGCTCGGCCGCCCGGATCGATTCCGCGACGGCGTCCCCGGCCGGCAGCGCCCGGACGGTGTCGCCGTCGACCGCAACAAGCCCGCGGGCGGCGAGGGCGTCCGCGACCGAGCGCACCGTGTCCTCGGAGCCCGCGCTGCGCTCGGCCATGAGCCGCACCGACCGGGTGCGCTTGAGGGAGACACGCGTGACCATCCACGCCTCCTGTGGGGACAGCCCGACGTGCCGCGAGACCAGCTCGTACACCCGCAGCGGGTCGCTCTTGCCCACGCGGCGCCACAGGATCATGCGCAGCTCCTCGATCGAGGTGCGCGACGACGGGATGGCGAACGACTCGCCCGCCGCATGCCCCGCCGCCGTCGCACCATCACCACCACGGGTAGCGGTGCGCAGCTCGACCTCGGGTAGCAGCCAGGTCAGGAGGAAGGCCAGCGCCGCGACCGGCACCGCCCCCAGGAAGACGATGTGCAGGGCGCCGGAGTAGGCGTCGAGGAACCAGGCCTGCACCTCGGGCGGGCACTGCGTGACCGTCTGGGCGGACGCCGCGAGCGCCCCCGGGCCGCAGGCGCCCTGGGCGGTGTCCGGGATAGCGCGCACCAGCTCGTCCGTAAGGCGGTTCGCGAAGATCGTGCCGAAGACCGCGACGCCGACCGACGCGCCGATGGTGCGGAAGTACGTGGTGCCCGACGTCGCGGTGCCCAGGTCGCGATAGCTCACGGCGTTCTGCACCGCGATGACGAGCACCTGGGTGACCATGCCGAGCCCGGCGCCGAGCACGAACATGCTCAGGCCCGCCTGGACCGTCGTCGTGTCCTGGTCCATGAGGGAGAGCAGGTAGAGCCCGACGGCGGTGACGGCAGTACCGAGGATCGGGTAGATCTTGTAGCGCCCGGTGCGGGTGATGAGCTGCCCCGAGCCGATGGACGTGATGAGCAGGCCGAGCATCATCGGCGTCATCTCGAGCCCGGACTCGGTGGGGGTGGAGCCCTTGACCGTCTGCAGGTACAGCGGCAGGAAGGTGATGGCGCCGAACATCGCGAAGCCGACGGCGAAGCCGATGACCGCAGCGACGGAGAAGGTCTTGCTGCGGAACAGGCGCAGCGGCAGCACCGGCTCCGGGGTGCGGCGCTCGACCATGATGAACGCGACCAGCCCCGCGACGGCGAGGGCCACCATGGCGTAGACGGGGAGCGAGGCCCACTCCCATGTGGTGCCGCCCAGGCTGGTGACCAGCACGATCGCCGTCGAGATGGTGGCCAGCAGGATGATGCCGGCGTAGTCGATGCGTGGCCTGGCCCCTGCTGCGATGCGCGGCAGCACGGCGGCGACGACGATCAGCGCGATCGCCCCGAGGGGGATGTTGATGTAGAAGACCCAGCGCCAGTCGAGGTTGTCGACGAAGAATCCGCCGAGCAGCGGTCCAGCGACCGACGAGACGCCGAAGACCGCGCCGAACAGGCCCTGGTACCGGCCGCGCTCCCGCGGCGGCACGACGTCGCCGATGATCGCCTGGGACAGCACCATGAGCCCGCCGCCGCCGATGCCCTGCACGGCGCGCCAGGCGATGAGCTGGCCCATCGTCTGCGAGGTGCCGGCCAGGATCGACCCGATGAGAAAGATCAGGATGCAGGCGATGAACAGCGCCTTGCGCCCGAAGAGGTCGCCGAGCTTGCCCCAGAGCACGGTGGTCGCGGTGCTCGCCAGCATGTAGGCCGTCACCACCCAGGACAGGTGCTCCGCGCCGCCGAGGTCGGAGACGATGGTGGGCAGCGCGGTGGCGACGATCGTCTGGTCGAGGGCGGCGAGCAGCATCGCGAGCATGAGCCCGGCGAAGATCGCCCAGACCTTGCTCTGCGGCAACGCCTGCGGCTCGGCCTCTGTGCTCGGTGCGGCCATGCGGCGCCTCCCTGCGTCCGGTGGACAGCGGGGTACGCGCGACCGTGCGCGCGCCCCGACATGCAGGCTTTCACGGCCCGTCCAGGTCGGCGCGGGGAAGCCGTCGTGTGCCGCTGCCCACCCGGGGGTTGCGGAACGATATATCTTTGATGTATCTTTCGTTTGTCGGTAGAGCGCAGCAGCGCTCCCGGCCGACGAGGGCGAGACGCCGTAGTGCGTGACCACGCACCGCATCGCACCGCTTCCACAACTCAAGGAGAAACATCATGCGTACCCACAACTTCTTCCCCCAGCCCCCCGAGATGCCGGGCGGTTATGCCGCGAGCGAGCAGCGCGGCCGAGGCCCACGCCCCGGCCGCGGGGGCTTCGACCCGCGCGACCTCGACCCCCGCGACTTCGGCCGCGGCGAGCTCGGCCGTGGTGCGGGACGCGGAGGCTTCGGCCCCCGTGGACCGCGCGGCGACCATGGAGACCACGGAGACCACCGGGATCGCGGAGACTACGGTCACCGCGGTCCGCGTGGCCCCCGCGGCCCGCGGCGCGCCGGGCGCGGCGAGATCAGGGCAGCGATCCTGCTGCTCCTGGCCGAGCAGCCCATGCACGGCTACCAGATCATCGGTGAGCTGGCCGACCGCACCGACGGTCGCTGGCGCCCGAGCGCCGGCGCGGTCTACCCCGCGCTGTCCCTGCTCGCCGACGAGGGCCTCGTGGCCCTCACCGAGGACGGCGGCCGCAAGCTCGCCACGCTCACCGACGAAGGCACCGCCTACATCGAGGAGCACAAGGACGAGCTCGGCTCCCCCTGGGAGCAGGTCGGGCGCGGTCACGGCCGCCAGCTGCGGCACGAGCTCCACGCCCTGGCCGACGCCGTCGAGCAGGTGTCCCGCACCGGGACGGCCGAGCAGGCGACGACCGTCACGTCGATCCTCGACCGGGCCCGCCGCGAGGTCTACCTGACCCTCGCGGGTCAGGCCCCCGCCTCGGACGCACCTGTGTCCGACGCACCCGTCTCGGACGACTGAGCCGCGGGATGACCTCCCGCGCACACTGTCGCAAGGACAGCAGAACGGCCGGACCTACCACCTGGTAGGCCCGGCCGTTCGTCGCTCACGGTCCGGACCGGCCTGCCGGCCGCTCACCCCAGCGTGCGGAGGACCGCGACCACGCCGTGCTCCTCGACCGTGCCGGTCACCTCGCCCGCCGCATCCAGGACGGCCGCCGGCGCATGGCCCATCGCGACGCCGCGCGCCGCCCAGGCGAGCATCTCCAGGTCGTTGACGCCGTCCCCGACGGCAACGGTCTGCGTCCGGTCCACCCCGATGTGCTCGCGGACCCGCTCGAGCGCCGTCGCCTTGCTCAGGCGCCGGGGTGTGACGTCGATCCAGTCCGGGCCGGCCGGGGTCGGCGTGACACCCAGCGCACGCAGCGGCTCGATCAGGGCCCCCACGCCGTCGGCCCGCAGGATGACCCGCGAGGCGGGCAGGCTCCACAGCTCCTCGTCGGAGACGCGGCGCTGCAGCCCGTTGACCAGCCCGGGCTTGAAGAGCCGGTTGACCCGGTAGCCCCAGCCGATCTCCTCGACGCCCACCTGCACCCCGGGGATGGCGGCACGGGCCCGGCGGATCACCGGCTCGACGTCGAACGAGTGCACCTTCTCGAGTCGGTAGCCGCCCGGCAGGGCACGACCGACCCGCGCGGTGACCGCGCCGTTGGAAGCCACTACCCAGCCCTGGTCGATGCCGAGCTGGCGCGCGACGGGCAGCACACCCACGAGGGACCGCCCCGAGGCGAGCACCACGTGGTGGCCGGACCGGCGCGCGTCCTTGACCGCTCCGATCGTCACCGCCGGGACGGTCATGTCGGCGCCCAGCAGGGTGCCGTCGATGTCGAGTGCGACCATTGTGGTTGTTCCGGCGTTTTCCGCCGGAAAAGGGACAGAGGTTCTGTGCATACCGCCGGAGGGCGGGGTGACCGTTCCCGTGGTGTCTGTCATGCATCTCAGACGCACGGCGGGGTGATAAGTCACAGCACTTTGCTGACGAAAGCTTTGGCGGACAAGAGGAGATCTCGCAGATGACCCAGGTAGCCCAGGTCGGCACGGTCTATCAGACCAGCCAGGAGCTGCTCGAAGCCGACCTGCCCCACCTCAGCGTCGCGCTGGACGCCAGCGGCTACGCGGTCCAGCGGGACATGGACGGCAACTGGTACAGCGTGTCGTCCGTCGGCCCGGCGGATCTCGCGGAGGTCTACACCCTCATCCATCTCCCGACCGAACCGCTCCCAACCGCTTACGGTTCCGTGGTCATCGCCGACAACGGCACACCCTTCATGCGCCGCTGGGACGCCGCGACCGACGACCGCTTCGGTCTTGAGCACTGGATCGGGCCCGACGGCGCCACCGTGACCGGCACGCACCTGCGCCGGCTCGGCATCGCGCGCGCCTGGGACGCGGGATCGACCAACGGTGCCTCGAGCCTTGGCTCCCGTAGTCGATCCCGCGCTGCCCAGCACTCCCCCGGTCACTGACTCACTCAAGCAGCCCGCCGGGCAGCAGCGTCAGGCGGTCGCAGCGTGCCGGTGCGGCCACAGCGCGATGGCCAGGCCGGCCAGGGCGCTCAGCAGGTGCAGCACGTTGTCCGCCGCGTTGATGTTGAGGAAGTTGATGTCGGGGTTGCCCACCGCGATCAGCCCGAAGACGAACGTCGCGCCGTAGCCGACCACGAGCAGCCAGCCGAACGTCCGAGCGCGGCTCGGGACGGACCACAGGGCCAGCCCGAGGATGCCGATCAGGATGTGCACGATGTTGTGCAGCGGGTTCACGGCGAACCCGAGCAAGGTCTGCTCGTGGTCGTGCTCGACGAAGCCGCCGAACCCGGTCACGAAGAATCCCGCGATGCCGACCAGCAGATAGACGGCGCCGATCGTGAGGGCGAGCCACTGGTGCGGCGCCCGGGTCTGCGTCGAGGACATGGACTGCGTCATGGTGTCTCTCCATTCTGTGTAGTTGTAGCCAGAATGGTTCGGAGCCACGGCAGCGCCGGATGGGGCTTTCCTCCCGGATATTTTCAGGAACGCCTGGGGTCGAGAGTGGTCGCCCACAGGGAGCGCCCGGCCTGGTCGCGCAGGTCGACGCGCAGCTGCCCGGAGACGCCGTCGACGTTCACCTCACCGAAGTGCTGGAAGCCCTCCAGCGGCGAGGTGTTGGCGCGTGGCGGAGAGCTGACGAACACCTGCCGCGGCCCGAACGTCGGGTCGAGGGAGTTCGGGCCGAACGCGCCGGCATGCAGCGGTCCGGAGACGAACTCCCAGAAGGGGTCGAACCCGTCGAACGCGGCCCGCTCGGGCGAGTAGTGGATCGCCGCGGAGTAGTGCACGTCGGCGGTGAGCCACACGGTGTTGCACACCCGCCGCCGGCTGATCTCCTGCAGCACCCACGCCAGCTCCGCCTCGCGACCGTTGGGTACGCCGGGCAGACCGTTGGCGACGCCCTCGATCTTGTCGCCGTCGGGCACGACTATGCCGATCGGCATGTCCGAGGCGATGACCTTCCAGGTCGCGCGCGACCGGGCGAGGGAGTCCACCAGCCAGCGTGCCTGCCGGGCGCCGAGGATCCGCTCCGGTGTGGTGCCGGTCGAGTTCGGGTCGCGGTAGCTGCGCATGTCGATCACGAAGATGTCGAGCAACGGGCCGTGGGACACCTTGCGGTACACCCGGCCGTCGACGGCGTCCTGCTTGCGCACCGGCTGCCACTCGTGGAACGCCTGGAACCCCCGCGCGGCGAGCACGTCCACGCGCTGCTCGGTGTAGCGGGCGTCGTCCAGGATCTCGCCCGGGTACCAGTTGTTCGTGACCTCGTGGTCGTCCCACTGCACAAGCTGCGGGACCTTCGCGGCGAAGCGGCGGACGTTCTCGTCGAGCAGGTTGTAGGCGAACTGCCCGCGGTACTCGGCCAGCGTCTCGGCCACCTTGGACTTCTCCGGCGTGACGACGTTGCGCCACACCCGGCCATCGGCCAGCGTCACGGTCTCCTGGAGCGGCCCGTCGGCGTACACAGTGTCCCCGCTGTGCAGAAAGAAGTCCGGGTTGCGGGCGGCCATCGCGTCGTAGATCGTCAGCCCGCCGATGTCGGGGTTGATGCCCCAGCCCTGGCCCACCACGTCACCCGACCACACGAACCGCACGTCCCGGCGGCCGGCCGGCACGGTACGGAACTGCCCGGCCAGCGACTGGCTCTCGGCTCGGCCGTCCAGGTCCTGCGCGACGACGCGGTAGTGCACCTCCTGCCCCGCCGGCAGGCCGGCCAGGCGCACCTCACCGGTGCCGTCGGTCTCCGGGGTCAGCAAAGGGCCTCGGATCCGCGTCGTGCGACGGAAGTCGGGATCCCGGGAGAGCTCGACGAACATGCGCGACGGCCGGTCGGCCCGGGTCCACACGACAGCCCCGTCCGGACGCGGGTCACCGAGCTGCACACCGTGAGTCAGCACGGGGCGGCCGGCCCGGGCAAAGGCAGGAGCGGCGAAGGCACGCGAGGCGGGGGCCGGCGCAGCAGAGGCCGGTGCGGGCAGCAGCAGCGCGGCGGCGGCCAGCCCGGTCGCACCGAGCAGGGTGCGCCGGTTGATCTCAGGACCAGGGTTCATGTGCCCGTTCTAGTCCCGCCAGGAGACACCCGGATGACCGCATCCCCAATCCCGGGTGAATGGCGGTGGCAAGCGCCGAGCCGGCACGCAAAGTTCAGGTCGTCGAGTACTTGTGTTCGGACGTCCGAACTTTTAGGGTCACGACATGCCCTCCGCTCGCCGTGCACCCGCTCTCCTCCGCCTCGCGCTCCCGTGCCTGCTGATCGCGGGAGCTCTGTCCGGCTGCGCGATCTCGGTCCAAGGATCGGGCTCGGGGGCCGACGACGACCGGCCGGTGGTGCTCACGACGTTCACCGTGCTCGCGGACGTCGCGCAGAACGTGGCCGGCGAGCACCTCCGCGTGGAGTCGATCACCAAGGTGGGCGCGGAGATCCACGGCTACGAGCCGACGCCGGGCGACATCGCGCGGGCGTCGGAGGCCGACCTGATCCTCGACAACGGGCTGAACCTGGAGCTGTGGTTCGGGCAGTTCGTCGAGTCCGTGGACGTGCCGCACGTGGTCGTCTCCGACGGCATCGACGTGCTGGACATCACCGAGGACGCCTACGCCGGCAAACCGAACCCGCACGCGTGGATGAGCCCCGTGAACGTCTCGATCTACGTGGACAACATGGTCGACGCGTTCAGCGAGCTCGACCCGGCGCACGCCGACGACTACGCGGCCAACGGCGCGGCGTACCAGACGCAGCTGCAGGAGGTGCAGGACGAGCTGGAGACCGGGCTGTCGACCCTGCCCGAGAACGAGCGAGCGCTGGTGAGCTGCGAGGGCGCGTTCTCCTACCTCGCCCGCGACGCCGGGCTGACCGAGCAGTACATCTGGCCCGTGAACGCCGAGCAGCAGGCCACGCCGCAGCAGATCACCTCGGCCATCAACTTTGTCGAGGACAACGGCGTCCCGGCCGTGTTCTGCGAGTCGACGGTATCGGACCAGGCGATGCAGCAGGTGGTCGAGGCGACCGGCGCGGCCTTCGGCGGCACCCTCTACGTCGACTCCCTCTCCGAGGCCGACGGGCCGGTGCCGACCTACCTCGACCTGATCCGCTACGACGCGACGACGATCATCAACGGCCTCACCGGGGGTGCCTCATGACCCGCTCGAACCAGACCGCGACCGACCAGGCCGCCACCGACCAGGCCGCCACGGACGAGGTCGCCGCGATCAGGACCACAGCGATCCAGGTGGACGACGTCGTGGTCCGCTACGGCGAGGTCCTGGCCCTGGACGGCGTGACCCTGAACATCGCGCCGGGGCGGGTGACCGGGCTGATCGGGATGAACGGATCGGGCAAGTCGACCCTCTTCAAGTCGATCATGGGTCTGGTCCGCCCCGACCGCGGGCGCGTGCTGATCGACGGCGCCGACCCCGCGGCCGCGCGCAAGCAGGGCCAGATCGGGTACGTGCCGCAGAGCGAGGACGTCGACTGGTCGTTCCCCGTCTCCGTCCGCGACGTCGTGATGATGGGCCGCTACGGGCGCCAGGGCCTCACCCGGCGAGCCAAGCCGGCCGACCACGCCGCCGTCGCCGAGGCTCTGGACCGGGTAGAGCTCACCGCCTACGCCGACCGGCAGATCGGGCAGCTCTCCGGCGGGCAGCGCAAGCGGACGTTCGTCGCCCGCGGCATCGCCCAGGACGCCCGGGTCCTGCTGCTGGACGAGCCGTTCGCCGGGGTCGACAAGCGCTCCGAGGCCACCATCGTCCGGCTGCTGAAGGAGCTCGCCGACGACGGCCGGACCATCCTGGTCTCCACCCACGACCTGCACGCCCTCCCCCGGCTCGCGGACGAGGCGGTGCTGCTGCTGCAGCGCGTCCTGTTCCACGGCGAGGTGTCCGAGGCGCTTCGGCCGGCGAACCTCGCCCGCGCCTTCGGTCTCGACGGCGTCGACGTGCTCGACTCCGGCGATGGATCTGGAGGTGCGGCATGAGCCCCCTCGACCTGCTCCTGGAGCCGCTGCAGTACGACTTCATGGTCCGCGCGCTGGTCACCACGGTGATCGCCGCCGTCGTCTGCGCGCTGCTGTCGTGCTGGCTCGTCCTGGTGGGCTGGTCGCTGATGGGCGACGCCGTCTCCCACGCCGTCCTGCCCGGGGTGGTGATCGCGTACGTGCTCGGTGCCCCGTTCGCGCTGGGCGCCCTCGTCTTCGGGTTCCTCGCCGTCGCCCTGATCGGCGCCGTGCGCGGCACGAGCCGAGTCAAGGAGGACGCGGCGATCGGGATCGTGTTCACCACCCTGTTCGCGCTCGGCCTGGTCCTGATCTCCGTGACGCCGAGCCAGACAGACCTGAACCACATCATCTTCGGCAACGTCCTGGGCGTCTCCGCCGCCGACCTCGTCCAGATCTCCGTGCTCGCCGCCGTCGCGTTCGTGGTCCTGGTCGTCAAGCGCCGCGACCTGACCCTGTACGCGTTCGACCCCGTGCACGCGCACGCCATCGGGCTCTCGCCACGGTTCCTCGGGGCGCTGCTGCTCGGGCTGCTCGCCCTGACCGCCGTCGTCGCCCTCCAGGTCGTCGGCGTGATCCTGGTCGTGGCGATGCTGATCATCCCGGGCGCCACCGCCTACCTGCTCACCGACCGGTTCGGGCGCATGCTCGTGATCGCCCCGGTGCTGTCGGCGGCCTGCTCGGCGATCGGGATCTACCTCAGCTACTGGCTCGACGCGGCGTCCGGCGGGCTCGTCGTCGTCGTGCAGGGCGCGGCGTTCACGCTCGTCTACCTGTTCGCCCCGCGCCACGGCCTGCTCGGCAAGTACCTCACGACCAGGAGGCAGACGGTCCCCGTGGGGTGACGGCGTCGGAACGCCGTCACCCCACGGGGACCGCTTGCTACTGGCCGGTGATGGTGAACTGCGAGCCAGGCTCGATGTCGATGTTGCCCTGCCCGGAGTTGGTGATGGTCACGTTCGACAGGATGGCGTTACCGCGAGCGCCGCCCATCGCGAGGATGCCGGACCCGTTGTTGGACCCGTCGATCCGCACGTTCGTGATCCGCACGTCGGGCATGTTCCCGCCGCCGGTCTTGAACTGGATGCCGTCGTAGGTGGAGTCGTAGATGTCCGTGTCACGGATGGTGACGCCGACGATCGGGTGCCCCTGCGGGAAGAGCGTGATCGCCCCGAACTCCTGGTCCTCGTTCCAGAACGCCCCGCCCGTGCGGTACAGGCCGTTGTTGGCGATGAGCGTGGTCCCCGAGAACGGCAGCGGGGAGTGGTCGGTCGCCAGCATGATGCCTGGGTAGTTGGCGGTGTCGTAGATCAGGTTGTTCTGGATGGAGTTGCCGTAGCCGCCGTAGATGGCGATGCCGTTGGCGCGCCACGGTAGCTGCACCGTGTTGTTGCGGAACGTGTTGCTGTGCCCGACGTCGACGTTCGTGTCCCGGACGTACGTGCTGGCCCAGACGGCCAGCGCGTCGTCGCCCGTGGTGCGGAACGTCGAGTTCACGACGGTCGAGTTGCGCGTCCCGTTGGTGAAGTTGATGCCGTCCGCGTAGGTGTTGCGGATGCGCATGCCGGAGAACTGGAGGCCGTCGCCGGGTCCCCACAGCTCGGGGATGTTGGTGTAGTCGCGGCCGACCCACACGCCGACGTTCGCGTGCTCGATCCAGACGTTGGTGATGTTCGTGTTCTGGCCGAACCGGCCGTTGAGGCCGACGCCGCCCTCCTGCTGCCCGTTGTTGCCGCGGATCGTGCCGGAGCCGAAGATCGCGATGTCGGAGATCTGGACGTTGTCGTCGATGTCGAACCCGAAGTTGCCCTCGTGCGGGTGGTTGATCATGCCCGGGGCGTTCTGCGGCTCGATGAGGCTGTAGAGCTGCGAGTGCCACATGCCCGCACCGCGGATCGTGACGTCGCTGATGCCCACCTGGTTGTGTGTGCCGCGGTTGAGCGGGTCGTCAGTGAGGATCTTCTTCTCCTGGCGCCACTGCCCTGCCGGGATCCACACGCAGGCGATGTCCCCGTTCTGGTCGGCGGTGACCGCTGCCTGGATGGCCGCGGTGTCCTCGAGCCCGTCGTTGGGGATGGCCCCGTACTGGGTGATCGAGGTGCAGTTGGCGGGCTGGCTGGCCGCGGGTGCGACCTGCTCCAGCTCGATCAGGTCGATGACGTAGAACGCCGCGTCGTCTGCGGCGTCACGCTGGAGCCGGAACACCGTGCCCGCCGGGTACGACTGGCTCAGCAGCGCGTGCGACTCGTCGAAGAGCCGGCGTGCGTCACCGCCCGGGGTGTTGGTCAGGCCCTCGGGGTCGTCGGTGGTCCCGTACAGCCACGAGTGCCTGGACGACAGTGTCAGCCGCTGCACGAACTGGCCGTTCGCGTACAGGCTGATCGTGTCCGTCTGGCCCCCGCCGCCCGCGGCGTCGGGGATGGAGTTGCGCACGACTATCGAGTTGGTCTGGTTGGTGGAGGTGAACTGCACGTACTGGCCAGTGCTGTTCAGCCGCACCGACTCGCGACCCGACGACTCGGAGGCGAAGTTGGTGTGCCCGAACGTGCGCAGCGCGTCGGCCTGCAGGAGCGTGCCGTTGTGCGAGCCGTCCTCGGCCTCGTAGCTCGTGTACGGGACGGCGGCACCGCGGCCCACGGTCACGGCCAGCGTGCGCGTGTTGTTGGTCTCGTTGGTCTCGTTGACGACGCCGGTCGCGTCTACCGTCGCGGTCGCTGTGACCCCGCCGTTCGTCGCGGTCCACGTGCCGGACGGGGTGACCCTGACGGTGGCGCCCGCGGCGATCGCCGGGGTTGTGCCGTTCAGGGTGGTCGATCCCGCCACGACCCGGGTCACGGAGCCGGCCGCGACCGCCTGGTTGCCGCGGTTGCGCACCTGGACCGAGAAGGACACCGCGGAGCCGACGGCGGGGCTGGCCGGGCTGGAGGACACCGAGACGATCTCGAGGTCCGGTCCGGGCGCCTCGCCGACGACGAGCGGCTCGGTCGCCGTGAACGAGTTGTCGGACTCGTTCTGCTCGGCCACCGTGTTCGCCGGGTCAACCACCGCGCCGACGGTGTGCTGCCCCGCCGGACGGGTACCTACCGCTACCTGGACCTGGGCGCTGGCGCCCGGCTGCAGGGCCCCGACGTTCGCGGTACCCGCGGCCGTGCCGGCGATCCGCGCTTCCACCGACGTGGCCACAGACGCCAGGTCGCCCGAGTTCCGCACGGTCGCCGTGACCGTGATGGGGGTCGTCGCCGTGGGCGAGGCCGGGGACGTGGTCACCGCGGTGACCGTGAGGTTGGGGCCCGGCGCCGGGGCGCCGTAGACCTCGAGCTCGGCGACCTGGCCGTTGCCGGCGCCGGTGTTGGCCGTGAAGCGCAGGCGCACGTCGCTGACCGTCCCCGTCACGGGGATGTCCACGAGGTTGCCGGTCGCGGGTGCGAACGCGTGCGCGGCCGAGGCCCGCAGGTCCTGCCAGGCGCCCGTTCCGGTGCGGCCCTGGACGGCGAAGGTCTGCGTGCGCGGACCCCATGCGCCGTCAGGGTTGAGCCGCACGCGCACGCTGCTGAGCTGGGTCGGCGCGGCCAGCGCGACGTCGAGCGTCGACGGGTACTGCCCGCCGCCGCCCTCCCAGTACGTCCCGGCCTGACCGTCCACCGCGTTGCCGGCGACATAGGTCCACTCGGTAGACGACGCCACGGCCGGGCGGCCCTGCGCGTAGTTGGTGCCGGTCGGGTCGGGCGGGTCGACCGGGCCGCCGCCCGTGAGCTCGCCCCACACCTGCAGCTCGGAGACCTGGCCGTTGGCCGCTCCGGTGTTGGCGGTGAAGGCGAGGCGGACCTCGTCGACCTCCCCGGTGACCGGGATCTCGACCTGGTTGCCGGTCGCGGGGTTGAAGGTGCGGGCCGCCGAGGCTGCGAGCGTCCGGTAGGCGGTCTCGCCGTCGGACCGGCCCTGCACGCTGAACGTCTGCGTGCGCGTCGCCCACGCGGCGGGCGGCGGCAGCGTGACGACGACCCGCTCGAGGGCGGCCGCCCCGCCGAGGTCGACGGTGAGGTGCGACGGGTACTGGTTGCCCGCGCCCTCCCAGTAGGTGTTCGCGTTGCCGTCGTTCGCGTTGCTCGCGACATAGCTCTGCGTCACCGACGACGCCACGATCGACTTGCCGACCGCGAGGTTGGCGACGACGGCATGCGCGACGGTAGCCATGCCGAGCGGCGCGACCAGCGCCGCCGCGGCTACCGCCACGACCGTGTGCTTCCAGGGGATTCTCATGAACGTCCTCGTTCTCCCGCCGGGGCGGGGGCTCGTCCACCCGTGGGCAACGGTGCCCGACGGCGGCGCGCGCCGTGCTGGTGCGCGTCGGCGTCCTGGGTGGGTCGGGTCGGCACCTCCGAAGCGACCCAGGGATGGATCCGTCGCGCCGGGGCAGGTTGAAGAGTTGCAGAGCATGCACTGCTTTGTGCTTCGCGTCTGTCAAGTTCTTGCAGGTTGCTGTATGGACGTTACGAGACGGCAACCGGGGCGTCAAGAGATCTGCACACATATGTGCCGCAATCCGCCAGGGCGCGCGGCGCCTCCGGGATTGCCTACAGTGGCGCCATGAATCAACCGTGGACGATCACGCTGGGCGCCCTCGACGAGAAGCTGGGCATCAAGGTCCTGGAGCAGTCGACGCAGCGCGTCGTGGCGACCATGCCGGTGGCGGGCAACACGCAGTCGCTGAACCGGCTGCACGGAGGGGCGACCGCCGCATTCGCCGAGGCCCTGGGGTCCTGGTGCGCACTGATCCACGCGAGCACCACGGGCCGGGTGTGCGCCGGCGTCGACCTCAACATCACGCACCACCGCGGCGCGACCGAGGGGATGCTGACCGGTACCGCGACCCCCGTGCACCTCGGCCGCACGATCACCTCGCACGAGATCGTCGTGACCGACGACCAGGGGCGGCGGATCTGCACCGCACGCATCACGAACCAGCTGTTCGAACCCCGCTAGGCCCTCTCGCCGCTGCTAGCCTGACCGCTAGTATCCTGACTGAACGATCGGTAAGTAACTCGACGACCCCGACCAGCGACGATCCCGACCAGCAGGGAGATCTCCGACCCATGATCACACTGACCATCGACGACGACGTCGCGGAGGTAGTGCTCGACGCTCCAGGCAAGCTCAACTCGCTGGACGAGTCGGCGCTGGCAGAGCTGGACGACGCCTACGTGCGCGCCGAGGCGGCCGGCGTGCGGGCCCTGCTCCTGCGCGGAGAGGGCCGGGCGTTCTGCGCCGGCCGGGACATCTCCGCGGTCAAGCCCGAGACCGACGACGCGCTGGGTTACCTCCGGGATCGCGTGACGCCGGTACTGCAGCGGATGGCCGCCTTCCCGGCACCGACGTTCGCGGCGGCGCAGGGCGCGTGCCTGGGGGTCGGGCTCGGCCTGCTCATCGCCACCGACGTCGTGTACGTCGCCGACAACGCCAAGATCGGGTCGCCGTTCGCGAACCTCGGCGCGACGCTCGACTCCGGCGGGCACGCGCTCTTCTTCGAACGCCTGGGCGCGCACCGCACGCTCGACCTCATCTACACGGCCGAGCTGATGAGCGGGGCGGACGCGGTGGCCTCCGGCCTGTTCTCGCGCGCCGTGCCGGCCGAGGAGCTGCTCCCCTTCACGCGGGAGCGCGTCGAGAAGGCCGCCCGCGGCGCGACGAACACCTTCCGGGCCTCCAAGCGCCTGGTCACGGAGCTGCGCGACGAACGTGTGGCGTTCTGGGCGTCCGTGGCTCACGAGAACGAGGCGCAGGGCGACCTGTGCCTGACGGAGGACTACCGGGAGGGCTTCGCGGCCTTCCAGGAAAAGCGCGCCCCGAAGTTCACGGGACACGCCACCGCCGGCGACTGACCCGCGTTCAACAGGCTCCAGCGGACCGTCGACACGAGGTTGACGGCCCGCTGGAGCCTGTTGAACCGACGTCAGGACACGTCAGAGGCGAGGTATGGCTGCTGCCGGGTTTTCTATCGCGTCGGCTACCGAGCGCATGAAGCCTGCCGCCGTGCCGCCGTCGCAGACCCGGTGGTCGAACACGAAGGACATCTGGGTGATCTTGCGCGGCACGATCTGGCCGTCGACGACCCACGGCCGGTCGATGATGCGGCCGAAGCCCATGATCGCGACCTGCGGGTGGTTGATGATCGCCGCGCTGCCGTCGACCCGGAACCCGCCGTAGTTGTTCAGCGTGAACGTTCCCGCCGCCTGCTCCTCGGGCGTCGCCTTCCCGACGCGAGCGCGCGCGACGAGGTCGCGGAGGGCGACGTCGAGCTCGGCGGTGGTCTTCGAGCCCGCGCCGAGCACCGCCGGGACGACCAGCCCGTGCTCACCCTGGACGGCCACGCCCAGGTTGATGGCGCTGGGCATGACTATCTCGTCGCGTTCGACGTCGAGGCGCGAGTTGAGCACCGGGTACTCCTTGAGGCCCGCGACGACGAACCGGGCGAGGTAGGCGAGCAGCCCCGGCCCCGGATCGGTGGGCGTGCGGGCGGCCTCGCGCAGGTCCCACAGCGGCGTTGCGTCGACGTCGACCCAGACGGTCGCCTCCGGGATCTCCGCGCGGCTCCGCGACAGCACCTTGGAGGCTGCCTTCCGGAACCCGCTGAGCGGGATGCGCTGCTCGCCGGGAACGTTCGGCGCAGCGACTGCGGGAACCGGAGCCGGTACGACGGCGGGAGTCGCATCGGGCCCAGCGGCCGGCAGCGTGCTCACGGCGGCGGCCAGCACGTCGGACCTGGTGACAACCCCGCCGGCTCCGGTCGGCCGGATCTCCCGCAGGTCCAGCCCTGCGTCCCGCGCAAGCCTGCGGACGATCGGGGAGACCACCTTCACCGGCGGATTCTGCGGGGCCAAGGTCGCGGTGGATCCAGCGCCCCCGGGTGCTGTCGGGTCCGGACCGACGGGCGGCGTCAGTCCGGCACTCACAGGCGCGGTCGGTCCGGCCCCTACGAGTGCGACCGGCCGGGCAGCGCGGGGCCGGCGTCGTCGGCCCGGACCGGGACCTGCCGAGGTGCCATAACCGATGAGCACGTTGCCGGAGCCGGCCTGCTCCTCCGCGCGGTAGGTCTCGGCGGCGGCCACGACTCCGCCCGGTGCGGGCTCGATCTGCGGCTCGGGCCCAACGGCGCCGTCGGCGGTGATGGTGATCAGCGGCTTGCCGACCTCAAGTACCTGCCCCTCGGCGGCGTGCAGCACGGCGACCCGGCCCGCGTACGGGCTGGGCACCTCGACCACGGACTTGGCCGTCTCGACCTCCACCACCGGCTGGTCGACGGCGACGACGTCACCCTCGGCGACGAGCCACTGCATCACCTCGGCCTCGGTCAGGCCCTCGCCGAGGTCGGGCAGGAGAAAGGTCTGCCCGGTCGCTGCGCTGGTCGGGCCGCTGGTCGGGCCGCTGGTCGTTCGGCTGGCCGTGCCGCTGGTCATGCGTCCTCCCACTGGAGATCGTCGACGGCGTCGAGGATCCGGTCGACCGACGGGAGCTGGACGTGCTCCAGCTTGGGCGGCGGGAACGGGATGTCGAAGCCGGTGACGCGCCGCACCGGCGCGAGGAGCGAGTGGAAGCAGCGCTCGCTCACCCGGGCGGCGATCTCGGACGCGACGCTGGCGAAGCCTGCCGCCTCGGCGATCACAACTGCGCGGCCCGTCGACTCCACGGCCGCGCAGATGGTCGCGTCGTCGAACGGGACGATCGAGCGGACGTCCACGACCTGCAGGCTGCGGCCGTCGAGTGCCGCGACCTCGGCGGCCGCGAGCGCGATCGGCACGGCCGGCCCGTAGGCGATGAGGGTGGCGTCCGTGCCCTGACGTCGGACAACGGCCTTGCCGATACCCGGCTCGCCGGCACTGCCCGGGGTGACCTCCCCCTTCGTCCAGTAGAGCTTCTTCGGTTCGAGGAAGACCACCGGGTCGGGCGAGGCGATCGCCTCGCGCAGCAGGGTGTAAGCGTCCGCGGGGTTCGACGGCGCGACGACGTGCAGGCCGGGTGTGTGCGCGTAGTAGGCCTCCGACGAGTCGCAGTGGTGCTCGACCCCGCCGATGCCGCCCGCGTACGGGATCCGGATGACAAGCGGCAGCTCGATGCGGCCGCGGGTCCGGTTCCGCATCTTGGCGATGTGGCTGACCACCTGCTCAAAGGCCGGGTACGCGAAGGCGTCGAACTGCATCTCGATCACGGGGCGCATGCCGTTCATGGCGAGGCCGACGGCGAAGCCCGCGATCCCGGCCTCGGCGAGGGGGGTGTCGAAGCAGCGGTCCTCGCCGAACTCGGCGGTGAGCCCGTCGGTGACCCGGAAGACGCCGCCGAGCGGGCCGACGTCCTCGCCGAGCACAAGGACCGTCGGGTCCTCGGCCATGGCATCACGCAGGGCCTGGTTGATCGCCTGGGCGGTACTGAATGTCTTGGGCTGTGCCTTGTGCTCCACCGCGGTGGCGGTCATCGGTGGGCCCCCTCTCGGCTCGGGTCGTCGCTGCTCGTCTCGTCCCTGCTCAATTCGTCGTGGACCATCGCGAGCTGCTCCACGAGCTGCGGTGTGGGCTCGGAGTAGACGTAGCGGAACAGGTCGTCGGGGTTCGGCTCGACGTCGCGGTTCATCCCGTCCCGCGTGTGCTGGGCGAGCTGCTCGGCGGCCTCGGCGAAGCCGGCGGCGCGGGCGTCGTCCAGGATCCCCTCGGCGCGCAGGTAGGTCTCCAGCCGCACCAACGGGTCCTTGGCTGCCCACTGGGCGACCTCCTCGTCGGCGCGGTAGCGGGTGGCGTCGTCGGCGTTGGTGTGGGCCTGCATCCGGTAGGTGTGGGCCTCGACGAGCTGGGGCCCCTCGCCGGCGCGCGCTCGCGCGACGGCCCCGGACAGCACGGCCAGGAGCGCCGCGAGGTCGTTGCCGTCCACCTGTTCCCCGGGAATGCCGTAGCCCACACCCTTGTGCGCCAGCGACGGCGCGACCGACTGCCGGGACAACGGCACCGAGATCGCGTACTTGTTGTTCTGCACGAGGAACACAACAGGCGCATGGAACACGGCAGCGAAGTTCAGCGCCTCGTGGAAGTCGCCCTCGCTCGTGCCGCCGTCCCCGCACAACGCCAGCACCACGGTGCTCTCACCGCGCAGGCGCGCGGCGTGCGCCACTCCGACGGCGTGCGGGAGCTGGGTCGCGAGCGGCGTCGTCAGCGGGCCTACCCGGTGCTCGTACGGGTCGAACCCCGAGTGCCAGTCGCCCTTGAGCAGCCCGAGCACCTCGACCGGGTCGACGCCCCGCGCGACGGCGGCCGCGGTGTCGCGATACGTCGGGAAGAGCCAGTCCTCGGCGCTGAGGACCTGCGCGGCGGCCACCTGGCACGCCTCCTGCCCGTGGGAGGAGGGGTAGACCGCCAGGCGTCCCTGCCTGACGAGCGCGGAGGCCTGGTCGTTGAACCGGCGGGCGACGACCAGGCCCGCGAAGCCGCTCAGGAGGTCGTCGGCCGCGGGCAGGGAGGTCTTGCCGGCGGCAGTCGGGCTGCCGTCCGGGTCCAGGAGCATCACCGGCTCCTCGGACGGCAGGAGACGATCCACGTCGATTGTCATATAGATATACTCGTCAAGGTTCTATCCGGATTCCATCAACCGCAAGGATCCGAGAGAACGTCCAGCAATCGCCGCGCAAAGCGATCCAAATGTCCAGGAGTGAGGGGGCGCAGGACGTGGCCGCGAGACAAGTGGCAGGGGGCCTCGACGACGTCGACCAGCGCATCGTCGACGAGCTGCGCGAGAACGGCCGGATGTCGATGCGCTCGCTGGCCGAGAAGCTGCACATCTCGCGGGCCAACGCCTACGCGCGCGTGCAGCGCCTCGAGACCACCGGGGTCATCCGCGGCTACCGCGCGGACATCGATCCGGTGCTGGCCGGCCTCGGCACGTCGGCCTACGTCACGGTCAACCTGGAGCAGTCCCAGTGGCGCACGGTCCGCGAGGAGCTCCGCACCCTGCGCGGCATCGACCACATCGGGCTGGTCGGTGGGGAGTTCGACCTCGTCCTGCTGGTCCGCGCGCGGGACAACGCCGACCTGCGGCACCTGATCCTGGACCAGATCCAGGGCATGCCGGGCATCCTGAACACGCACACGCTGCTGGTGTTCGAGGAGCCGATCCCCGCCGGCCCAGGCCCGGCCGCGGACCGCGACGCCGGCTCCGCGCCCTAGCCCGACAGCCCCCTCCGAGCAAGTGGCTACAGTGATAGACACTTGCGCGTCTAGCCAATTAGACTTTAGGCTCATGGTCGACGGGACGAGGTCTGCGCAGCAGGTGCTCAAAGCAGTCCGCAAGCATGCACGCCGACTCGGATACACGGTCGAACAGCTGCCCAAACGAGGCAAGGGGTCTCACACGATCTGGGTCGTCCTCGACACGGAAGGCAAGGAGATAGGGCGCATCGGCCTTACCGGCCATGCCGGCCAGCAGTCCCAGGCGGTGACCAGGTCGAACGAGAACGCACTCGAAGGCCTGCTCGGAGAAGGGTGGTTGGACAAGTGAAGGTAACCGTGAAGGTGACCCGAGAGGGCAAGTGGTGGATCGGCGATGTCGAGTCCGTCCGCGGCGCAACCACCGAGGCCACCCGTCTCGCCGAGCTGGAGACCGAAGTACGTGACCTGCTCGGCGGCCTGCTCGACATGGACGACGACGCGTTCGACCTGACCTGGGACATGTCCGCAGTGCTCGGCCCTGAGGGTCAGGCGATGTGGGAGAACTACCTCACCGAACGAGCTGAGCTCGCCGAGCGCCGCGCCAAGTTCGAGGCGGACCGGGCCGCAACCGTGCGGCTCCTGCACGACGCCGGCGTATCGGTACGTGACTCCGCCGCACTGGTCGACCTGTCCCACCAGCGCGTATCGCAGCTGCTGAACAAGTAGCGGCGCGGCTACTCGTACGTGTCCGTCCAGGCCGGCCCCCAGGAGGTGACGCGCCAGTCCTCGACACCCGGGCACGCGTGGAACTGCGCCGCCGTCAGGCCGTCGGGCGAGATCTCTTCATCAGTCATCCCGACATTGTGTCCGCGACCACTGACATCCACGGCGTCAGGAGCGGTTGGCGGCGTCGCCATCGGCCAGCGGGAGCGCCCTGCGGGACGACGCCGCCACCACGGCCAGGCACAGCGCCGCCGCGACAGCTCCGAAGCCGAGCATCTCGCCGTAGGACCAGATGCTGTGCAGCCAGGCGAGCACCATCGGCACGAAGAAGCCGAGGTACGTCAGGGAGTAGAAGACGGCGGTCAGTCCGGCGAGCTGGCCCGGTCCCGCGATGCGCACGACCTCGCTCAGGCCCGCCACCAGGCTCAGCCCGTAGCCCGTACCGAGCACCATGGCCGCCACCACGCCCAGCGGCAGCGAGAGCGCCACTGACGCCCAGGCGGCGAGCGCCATCCCGGCCGCGACGATGGCGAGCGCCACCACGGACGCGCGAGCCGACCACGGTGTGTCGATCCGCCGGGCCACCACCTGGACACCGATGCCGCAGCCGAGCGCGAGCACGGCCATGATCCCCGCAAAGGCGACGGGGATGCCGCCGACGTGGTCGGTGAGCAGACTGGGCAGCACCGCGAAGGCGCAGCCGGCGCAGCCGAACACCCAGGGCGCGAGCGGCACCACAACCCGCAGGAAGCGCGGGTGCCCGATGGCGGTGATGCGCAGGTCGTCGAGCAGCGGCGCCCGAACGCCGCGTGGGAGGGTCGGACGGGTCTCCGGTACGCGTAGCAGCAAGAGCCCGGCGAGCAGCGCGCCGGCCGCGTGCAGCACGTACGAGAGGTGTGTTGGCCACGGGGCGAACTGCGCGAGCATGGCGGCGACGCCCGCGCCCGAGAGGAACCCTGCGGTCAGGGACAGGGACCCGCGCCTAGGGCCCGCGGCACGGTCGCCCGTGGCCGCGCTGAGCTCGGTGAGCCAGGTGGATCCCACGGCCATGGCCAGGCCGAGCGCAACGCCGCACAGCAGGCGTCCGATCCCGAGCACCACCGGGCTTGCCGGGTCCAGCGCGAGCACCAGCGACCCGAGCGCCGAGACCGGCGCCGCGGGAAGCAACAGCAGGCGACGCCCGAACCGGTCGGACAGCGGTCCACCGAGCAGCAGTGCGGGG
Organism: Promicromonospora sp. Populi; assembly: GCF_041081105.1. Lineage (NCBI taxonomy): Bacteria > Bacillati > Actinomycetota > Actinomycetes > Micrococcales > Promicromonosporaceae > Promicromonospora > Promicromonospora sp. Populi. Next base: position 1,286,544 of record NZ_CP163528.1, read on the forward strand.
ACCAGGCCGAACACGTACACGGCGAGCAGCGCGTCGACGGTGACGGGCCCCATGTCTCCCTGCTCGCGGTACATCACAAGCAGCGGGGTGAACTCGTTACCGCCCCAGGCGACGGCCAGCAGGACGGCGGCCACCGGCCACGAGGTTCGCCGGTCCCCGGTGAGCGGGGTCAGGGCAGGGGTGTCCCTCGGCGGCGAATGTGGCATGACCACATCCTGCGCAACAGGTGCCCGGGTAAACAAGCCGCAGGGCTGTGAGGGTACGCACAGGGGGCGACGACGCCGTTGACCGGCGGGGCAAGACGTACCCGCTGGGCTCGGCTCGACGGGCTACTTGCTCCCGGCCGGGTCCGCGGGGCTCGCGTCGGTGTCCACGACCTCGGGGTCCGCGACCTTGGCCGCCGCGGCCTTGGCACCCTTGGCGTCCGCACCCTTGGCGTCGTCAGCCTTGGCATCGGCAGCTTCGACGTCCGAACCATCGGCGTCCGAACCATCGGCATCGGCACCCTCGGCGTCCTCGTCCACGGGCTCCCGCCCTGGCATGTACACCGATTCCTCGGGCTCCGGGTGCCGCCGGCCCTGCACCACCACGATCGCGATGCCCGCCAGTATCGCGATCCCGGACGTCCAGATGTTCGCGGGCACGCCCAGGGGCGCGTCGCTCGTGGGGTCGATCCGGATGGCCTCGAGCCAGCTGCGGCCCAGGCCGTACCAGATCAGGTAGAGACCGAACAGGCGGCCCCAGCGCAGACCGGGCCCGGGTGTACCGCCGTCGGCCAGCAGGGTGGCGTTGCGACGCACCACGCGGCGCTCGATGTACAGCAGCACGGCCACGCCGATGAGGTTCCAGATCATCTCGTACAGGAACAGCGGGTGGAACAGCGTGCCCTCGGGCGTCCCGGCAGGGAACATCGGCGCGTCGGAGCGGATCTCCAGGCCCCACGGCAGCGTGGTCGGCAGGCCGAACAGCTCCTGGTTCACGTAGTTGCCGAGGCGGCCGATCGCCTGGGCGACGAGCAGGGCGGGCGCGAGCGCGTCGGCGAACGACCAGAAACGCAGGCCGGTCATGCGGCAGCCGATCCAGGCGCCGACCGCACCGCCGAGCAGCGACCCGAACAGGGCGTTGCCGCCCTCCCAGATGCGCACCCAGGCCCAGGCGTCGACGTCGGGACCGGTGAAGTCGCCGAGGTGGGTGAGCACGTGGTAGATCCGGGCGCCGACGATGCCGATCGGCACTGCCCACATCGCGATGTCGATGGCGAGGCCGGGGGCGGCGCCGCGCGCCCGCAGGCGCCGGTCGGTGATGTACGCGGCGGCAACGATGCCCGCCAGCAGACACAGGGCGTAGGTGTGGATGGTGAGCGGGCCCAGGTGGATCTGAGACCACACCGGGTCAGGGCTGGGGATACTGGCCGGAAGCACGACCTGAAGGTACCGCGACTCGGGGTCGGAGCACGACTGTGCCGGGCGGCAGTTTCAGTAGTTTCGATAGTTTAGCCTTACCTCACTATGCCTGACCTTGCCCCGGCCCGACGCGCCGCCGTGTTCGCCGCAGCGCTCGTCGCACTGGCCGTGGCGGTGGTGCTGAGCCTGATGATCGGCCGCCAGGTCCTCGCGCCAGGCACCGTGGTGCACGAGCTGTTCACCGCCACCGGGTCGCAGGCCGGCGGCATCGTGCGGGGTCTGCGCCTGGAGCGCACGGTGGTGGCGGTCGTCGTCGGGCTGGCGCTCGGCGGGGCCGGCGCGCTCATGCAGGCGCTGACCCGCAACCCGCTCGCCGATCCCGGCCTGCTCGGCGTCAACGCGGGCGCCGCGGCCGCCGTCGTGACCGGAGTTGCCCTGTTCGGCATCTCGAGCCAGCACGCGCAGCTGTGGCTGGCGCTGGTCGGCGCCGCAGCGGCGTCGGTCGTCGTGTACGCGATCGGCACCGGCGGGCGTGGCACCACAACACCGGCCCGCCTGGCGCTGGCCGGCGCCGCGCTCTCCGCGGTGCTGGTGTCCTGGATGAACGGACTGGCGCTGCGCGACCAGCAGACCTACGACACGATGCGGCACTGGGTGGTGGGCTCCGTGGTGAACCGCGGCCTCGACACCCTCGCACAGGCCCTGCCGTTCCTCCTGGTCGGGGCCGTGGCCGCGCTGGTGGTCACGCCCGGCCTGAACGCGCTCGCGCTCGGCGAGGACACCGGGCGCTCCCTCGGCCTCAGCGTGCCGCGCACCCGCATTCTCACCGCCGTCGCCGTGACGCTGCTGTGCGGCGCGGCCACCGCCGTCGCCGGGCCCATCGGGTTTGTCGGCCTCACCGTGCCGCACGTCGCCCGCTTCGCCGTGGGGACCGACCAGCGGGCGGTAGTACCCCTGTCGATGCTGCTCGCGGCGACAGTCCTCGTGCTCGCCGACACGGTGGGCCGGGTGGTCACCTCCGGCCGTGAGATCGAGGTGGGCGTCATGACCGCCCTCCTTGGCGCCCCGGTCTTCGTCGCGCTGGTCCGGCACCGCAGGCTGGTCGCCCTGTGAGCGCGGCGCCCCGCGCCCTCGAAACCGGGCCTGGCGCCCTGCGCGCGCTGAGCCTCGGGCGGTGGTCAGTGCTGCTCGACCCGCGGTCGGTCCTCGTGTGCCTGCTGCTCGCGACCGCGCTCGCGATCGCGATCGTCGCGGCCGTCCTGGCCGGCGAGCACCCCATGCCGATAGCCGCCCTGGCCCGGGTGCTGAGCGGCACCGCGACGCCCGCGGAGGACCTGATCATCGGCCAGCTCCGGGCACCGCGCGTGCTCACGGGCGCCGTGGTGGGGCTGGCCCTGGGCCTGGCCGGCGCCCTCTTCCAGTCGGTGACCCGCAACCCGCTGGGCAGCCCCGACGTGATCGGCTTCGACACCGGTGCGGCCACCGGCGCGCTCGTGGCCATGCTCTTCACGGGCGGCGGAGTACGCACCACGGCACTGGGCGCCGTCGCGGGCGGTGCGGGCACAGCCGTCGCCGTCCTGCTCCTGGCCTCCGGGCGCGGCCAGGCCGCCCGGCACGGCCCGGACGCGCTCCGCCTGGTCCTCGTGGGGCTCGGCATCGGGCTCGGGCTCGCGGCGCTCAACTCGTTGCTCGTGGTCGGCTCCAACATCTACGACGCGCAGAGCGCCGCCGTCTGGCTCATCGGCAACCTCGCCGGGCGCGACTGGTCCCGCCTCGCGCTCCTCGCCCCGGTGGTCGCGGTGGGCCTGGTCCTCGCGCTCCTGCTCAGCCGCCGGCTCTCGGTCGCAGAGCTCGGGGACGACGGCGCTGCCGCCCTCGGCCTGCAACCCGGCCCGCTGCGCCTCGCCGCCGTCGCCGTGGGCGTCCTGCTGGCCTCGTCGGCGGTGGCCACCGCCGGCCCCATCGGCTTCGTCGCGCTCACCGCCCCGCAGGTCGCCCGCCGGCTCACGCGGGCCGACGGACCCGGCCTGCCCGCCGCGGGGCTCACCGGCGCCCTGGTCCTGGTGCTCGCCGACCTGGCCGCCCGGGAGGCGTTCGTCCCGCGCGAGGTCGCGGTCGGGGTCCTGACCGGCGGCGTCGGCGGGCTCTACCTCATCTGGCTGCTCGGTCGCGAGTGGCGAAAGGGACACGCATGACCCACGACACGACACACCGGCTGCGCGCCGAGCAGGTCACGCTCGGGTACGGCGGCCCACCGATCGTCGACCGGCTCGACCTGGCGGTGCCCGACGGGTCGTTCACCGTCATCCTCGGCGCCAACGGCAGCGGCAAGTCCACGCTCCTGCGTGCCCTGGCCCGCCTGCTGCGGCCCACCAGCGGCACGGTGCTGCTCGACGGCGAGCCGGTGCACCACCGGTCGCCCAAGGACGTCGCCCGCCGCCTCGCGCTGCTGCCGCAGTCCCAGGTCGCCCCGGAGGGCATCGGGGTCGCCGAGCTCGTCGCCCGCGGCCGCTACCCGCACCAGTCCCTGCTGCGGCAGTGGGCGCCGTCCGACGCCGACGCCGTGCGTACCGCCATGGAGCTCACCGACACCACCGACCTCGCCGACCGGCGGCTCGACGAGCTGTCCGGCGGCCAGCGCCAGCGCGTGTGGCTCGCCATGGCGCTCGCGCAGGAGACCGACCTCCTGCTGCTCGACGAACCCACCACCTTCCTCGACCTCGCCCACCAGGTCGAGGTCCTGGAGCTGTGTGCCCGCCTGCGCGCCGACCACGGCCGAACGGTGGTCGCCGTCCTGCACGACATCAACCTCGGCTGCCGCTACGCCACCCACGTCGTGGCCATGAAGGACGGCGCGATCGTCGCGACCGGCACACCCGCCGACGTCGTCACCCCCGACCTGGTCGAGCACGTCTACGGGCTGCCCGCCCGTGTCATCGCCGACCCCGAGTCCGGCACCCCGCTCGTCGTCCCGCGCCTGCGGGCGCCACTCAACCACGAAGGAGAGACCCCGTGAACCACGCTCCCCACCGCCTCGCCGCCGTCGCCCTCGCCGCGACCACCGCCCTCGCCCTCGCCGCCTGCGGCGCCGCGGGCGCCGACACCACCTCCACCGACGACGAGGCCGCACCCGCCGGCCCGTTCGAGTACACCGACGCGCGCGGCGAGACCGTGCAGCTCGACACCGTGCCGCAGACGGTGGTCGCGCAGTCCAGCATGGCCGCGGGCCTGTGGGACGCGGGCTACCAGGTCGACGGCGTCTACGGCGAGCTCGCCGAGACCGACGGCGAGCTGAGCTACCAGGCAGGCAACATCGACCTCGACCAGGTGACGACCCTCGGCGCCACCTACGGCGAGTTCGACGTCGAGGACTACGGCCTGATGAACCCGGACCTGCTCATCGACTACACGTACGACGGCGAGAACCTCTGGTACGTCCCTGCCGAGCAGGCCGAGCAGATCCTCGGGCTCGCCCCGTCCATCGGTGTGGGAGGCACCTGGGCCAACACCGACGACGCGATCGCCGAGTTCGTGGACCTGGCGGGCAAGCTCGGCGCCGACACCGGCAGCGCTGAGCTCGCCGCCGACAGGGAGGCCTACGAGGCAGCGCTCGAGGACGTCTCCGCGGCGTCGGCGGAGACCGGCCTGCAGGTGGTCGTCGTCTCCGCGGACGCGGACACCCTCTACGTGGCCGACCCCGACTCGCTGCCCGAGCTCAGCACCCTGCGCGCGGCCGGGCTCGACATCCTCGACGACGAGGGGGCTGACGGCGAGGTCTTCCACCAGCACAGCTGGGAGGAGGCCGGTGACTACGCCGACGCCGACGTCATCCTCTTCGACGCGCGCTCCCGCGAGTCGAACGAGGCCGACCTCGCGGAGATCGACACCTGGGCAAGCCTGCCCGCCGTGCAGGCCGGCCAGATCTACGACTGGTACGCGGCGGCCCCGTACTCCTACCGCGCGTACGCCGAGATCTACCAGGGAATCGCGGACGCCCTGCGCGCGGCGGAGGCCCTGTAACCCGGGCGGCTCAGCGCTTGCGCTTCTCCCGGACGCGGACCGAGATCTCCAGCGGCGTGCCCTCGAAGCCGAACGTCTCCCGCAGGCGGCGCTCGATGAACCGGCGGTAGCCGGCCTCGATGAAACCGGTGGCGAAGATGACGAACCGCGGCGGCCGGGTCGAGGCCTGCGTGGCGAACAGGATGCGCGACTGCTTGCCACCGCGCAGCGGGTGGGGGTGCGCGGCGACGAGCTCGCCGAGGAACGCGTTGAGCTTGCCCGTCGGGATCCGCCGGTCCCAGGAGGCCAGCGACCGCTCGATCGCCGGGACCAGGCGCTCGCTGTGCCAGCCGGTGCGCGCCGACAGGTTCACGCGCGGCGCCCAGGTGATCTGCACGAGCTCCTTCTCGATCTCGCGCTCCAGGAAGGGCCGGCGGTCCTCGTCCATGAGGTCCCACTTGTTGTACGCGATCACCAGCGCGCGGCCGGCGTCCACGACCTGCTGGATCACGCGGATGTCCTGCTCGGTCAGCGGGTTGGACGCGTCCACCAGGACGACGCCGATCTCCGCCTTGTCGATCGCGGCGGCCGTGCGCAGCGACGCGTAGAAGTCGGCGCCCTTGGTCTGGTGCACCCGCCGGCGGATGCCCGCGGTGTCCACGAACCAGTACGGGATGCCGCGCAGCTCGATCAGCTCGTCGACCGGGTCCCGCGTGGTGCCCGGGACGTCGTCGACGACTACGCGCTCCGACCCGGCGATCTTGTTCAGCAGGGAGGACTTGCCGACGTTCGGCCGCCCGACGAGCGCGACCCGGCGCGGCCCCGCGGGGCGCAGCTTGCCGTACTCGGACTTCGTGGGCAGCGCCTTGATCGCGGCGTCGAGCAGGTCGCCCGTGCCGCGGCCGTGCAGCGCGGAGACCGGGTGCGGCTCCCCCAGGCCCAGGGCCCACAGGAACGTGGCGTCGGCCTCGCCCGACGCGCCGTCGACCTTGTTGGCGCACAGCACCACGGGCTTGCCGGAGCGACGCAGCAGCTCGACTACCCGCTCGTCGGTGGCGGTGGCCCCCACGGAGGCGTCGACCACGAAGACCACGGCGTCGGCCAGGGAGATCGCGACCTCCGCCTGCTCGGCGACCTTGGCCTCGATGCCCGCGATGTCGACCTCCCAGCCACCAGTGTCCACGAGCATGAACCGGCGGCCGGCCCACTCGGCCGGGTAGGACACGCGGTCGCGCGTCACGCCCGGCTTGTCCTCCACGACCGCCTCGCGACGGCCGATGATCCGGTTGACCAGCGTCGACTTGCCGACGTTCGGGCGCCCGATGATGGCGAGCACCGGCAGGATCTCGTCGCCGTCGCCCTGGTCGTCGGACCATTCGGAGTCCAGCAGCGCCTGGTCCGACTCGTCGAGCTCGAACTCCTCCAGGCCGACACGCAGGGCGCGCTCGCGAGCGACGTCGTCCTCGGTCTCGGCGAGATCGAGGTCGGGTGCGGGCGGGGCGGCAGCGTCGAGGGCAGCATCATCTCGGGCCGCCGCGTCCAGCGCAGCAGTCTCCGATGCAGAGGGGTCGTGGGTCATCCCCCCATTGTCGCAGGCCTGGCGGCCTGAGGCCGACTCGCGGGCGTATGACCTGCGTCGCTCAGGCCCGGCTCGTCGCCGCCTGTGCCTGCGCGACGACGGCGAGCACCGCGTCGACCGTCTGCTCGAAGTCGAGGTCGCTGGAGTCGACGGTCACCACGCCGTCCGCGGCGACCTGGAACTGCGTGACCTTCGCGTCGTCCCGGTCCCGGCGCAGCACCTGGTCCTTGGTCGCCTCGACGGCGCCCGCGTCGGCGGCGCCGTGCACCTCCAGGGAACGACGGCGCAGGCGCGCCTCCTCGGACGCCGTGAGCAGCACACGCACGTCGGCGTCGGGCGCCACGACCGTGGTGATGTCGCGCCCCTCGGCGACGATCCCCCGGCCGCGCGCCTGCACCGCACGCACCGTGCTGGTCTCCTGGTCGATGATCTCCCGCTGGAGCCGCTTGAGCTCGGCGCGCACCTCGAGGTTGGACGCCACCTTGGAGACGTTGGTCGTGACCTCGGTGGAGCGGATCGGTACGGCGACGTCCCGCCCGTCCAGCTCGACGCCCGGCGCCTCCGGGTCCAGCCCCATGACCAGGGGCATCGCACGAACCGCCGTCGCGACCGACGCCGGATCGTCCAGGTCCGCCGTCTCCATGCTCCACACCGTGGCCGCCCGGTACATGGCACCGGTGTCGAGGTAGGCCAGGCCCAGCCGGGCGGCGACTGCCTTGGACACGCTGGACTTGCCGGACCCGGACGGCCCGTCGATGGCGATAACAGTCACAGTCCTGCTCACTTCCGTTGAGTGCTGGATATCTGTTGCCGGAGCGCTTTCCCGGGCACAGATACCCAGCACTCAGCGGACGAGGTTACAGGTCGACCGCACCCATGAGGGTGCCCAGCTCCGTGCGCCCCAGGACGCGGGTGCGGCCCGCCTTGAGGTCGCCCAGCGGGATGGGGCCGATCCGGGTGCGCACCAGGCGCGTCACCGGGTGCCCGACGGCCTCGAACATACGGCGCACAATCCGGTTGCGCCCCTCGTGCAGCACCACCTCCAGCATCGCGAAGCCGTCGATCTGCTGCAGCACGTGCACGGCGTCCATCTTCGCGAGGCCGTCGTCGAGCTCGATGCCCTTGAGCAGCTCGCGGCCCGTGCGCGGGTAGACCTCGCCCTCGACCGTCACCAGGTACGTCTTGGCGATCTGGTACTTCGGGTGGGACAGGCGGTTGGCCAGCTCGCCGTCGTTCGTCAGGAGCAGCAGGCCCTCGCTGTCGGCGTCGAGCCGGCCCACGTGGAAGAGGCGTTCCTCACGGTTCTTGATCAGGTCCGCGACGGTGGGACGGCCCTTGGGGTCGTCCATGGTGGAGACCACACCCAGGGGCTTGTTCAGCGCGATGGTCACCTTTGCCTGGTCGAGCTGGATGCGCAGCCCGTCCACGTGGATGACGGCGGTGGCGGGGTCGACCCGCACGCCCAGCTCCGTGACGAGCTGTCCGTCCACCTCGACATGCCCGTTCGCGATCAGCTCCTCGGACGCGCGGCGTGAGCCCAGCCCCGCCTGCGCGAGCACCTTCTGCAGCCGCACACCGTCCTCGACATGGACGTCGCGGCCCTGCTCGGCGGGCTGCGCGGGCTTGCGGCGCGGGGTGTTCGCCTGGGCGCGGCTCTTGGCCGAGCTGCCACCTCGGAAGTTCTTGCCGCCCTTGCCGGAGTGGTCGGGTCGGCGCGGCTGCTGTCCACCACTGGATTCGCGGCGGCTCCCGCCGCGGCGTTCGTTGCTCATGATTCGTCTCTCGTCGATTCGTAAGAGGCGCGCGCAGGAGCTAGTTGTCCAGCCCGTCAAAACCGTCGAGCATGTCGAGGTCCGGCAGGTGCGGCGCCAGCGGAGGCAGCTCGTCGAGCGACGTGAAGTCCATCCGCTCCAAGAAGTATCCCGTGGTTCCGAACAAAACCGCACCAGAGCTCGGGTCCTGGCCGATCTCAGCGATCAGCCCCCGGGTCAGCAGGGTCCGCACGACGCCGTCCACGTTCACGCCGCGCACCGCGCTGACCTGGCCACGCGTCACCGGCTGCCGGTAGGCGACCACCGCCAGCGTCTCCAGGGCAGCCTGGCTCAGCTTCGCCGACTGGCCGTCCAGCACAAACCTTCCGACGGGGTCCGCGTGCGCCGCCGACGAGTAGATGCGCCACCCGTCCATCGTCCGGCGCAGCTCGAACCCGCGCGGGCGGGACCCGAGGTGCCCGGCGTACTCGTCGGCCAGCTCGTGCAGGATGTCGTCGGTCTCGTTCTGCGTCAGGTTTAGCGCCGCGGCGATGCGGTCCGCGCCGATCGGCGCGTCCGCCACCATGAGTACGGCCTCGACCGCCGCGTGCGCACCGCCCGGGAGCGTGTGCACGTCGACGAAGGTCAGCTCGTCCTGCGTGGAGTCCTGCGTTGCGCCCTCGGCCGGAGCGTCCAGCACGGCCTCAGGGGCCTGTTCTTCGACGGTCATGCGTTCGCCTCCGGTCCGGTCTGTGCTTGCTCTGGGTCGGTCTGCTCAGGGTCGGCAGCCTCGACGGCAGGAACGTCGTCGGCCGGTACCTCGACCGGCGCCACCAGGTCGTCCTCGTCGAACTCGCTGGGGCCGGCGGCGGGGTCGAGGTACTTCGCGCCGTCGTCGGGCCCGGCGGTCCAGCGGACCGTCAGCTCGCCCAGCGGGCTGACCTGCTCGAACCCGACCAGCGAGTCCCTGAACAGCTCCAGCAGGGCAAGGAACCGGGCAACGGTCACCAGCCGCTCCGCGCCCGCCGTCAGCGACCGGAACGTCACCGCGTGCTCCGTGCGCAGGCGCTTGACGAGGACTCCCGCCTCGTCCCGCACGCTGACGGCGGAGCCGTGCAGGTGGGCAAGGCCGACCACGGGCGGCGGCTTCGGGGCCAGCACCCGCGCGGCGAGCTCGGCGAGCCGCTCGGCCGACGTGTCCCAGACCAGGTCGGGCAGGATCGCCGCGAGGTGCGGCTCCAGCGGCGTCAGGCGCGGCACTCGGCGCCCGGCCGACGCGAGCTGCTCCGCGATGACCTTCGAGACCTCCTTGTACGCCCGGTACTGCAGAAGGCGGGCGAACAGGAGGTCCCGCGCCTCCAGCAGCTCCAGGTCCTCCGCGTCCTCGTCGACGATGCCGGGCAGCAGCCGGGCCGCCTTGAGGTCGAGCAGGGTCGCGGCGATGACGAGGAACTCGCTGGCCACGCCGAGGTCCCAGGACGCGTGCTCCTCGCCGCGCGCGGCGGCCTCGCGGGTGGCGCGCTCCGCCTCGCGGATGTGCGCGACGAACTCGTCGGTCACCACCGCGAGCGCCACCTCGGTGACGTCCATCTTGTGCTTCGCGATCAGCGAGAGCAGCAGGTCGAACGGGCCCTCGAAGTTGTGCAGGTGCACCTGGAACGTGCGGGAGGAGCGACGTTCGTCGACGGCGGAGTCCGGCTCCGCGGCAACGACGTCAGACTCAGCGGCAACGTCAGCCTCCGCCTCAAGGACGTCCGACCGATCCACCGCCACGTCAGGCAGCGTCGCCACGGACCACGAGCTCCCGGGCGAGCTGACGGTAGGCGGCCGCGCCCGGGTGCCCCGGTGCGTAGTCGGTGATCGGCTCGGCGGCGACCGTGGCGTCGGGGAACTTCACCGTGCGCCCGATGATCGAGTGGAGCAGCGTGTCGCCGAACGCCTCGTACACGCGGGCCACGACCTCCCGGGAGTGGAGGGTGCGCGAGTCATACATGGTGGGGAGGATACCGTCGATCTCCAGGGCGGGGTTGAGCCGGTCCCGCACCTTCTCGATGGTCTCCACCAGGAGCGCGACGCCGCGCAGGGCGAAGAACTCGCACTCCAGCGGGATCAGCACACCGTGCGCCGCGGTCAGGGCGTTCACCGTGAGCAGGCCGAGGCTCGGCTGGCAGTCGATGAGGATGACGTCGTAGTCGTCGATCACCGGGCGCAGCGCGCGGGCCAGCACGGACTCGCGGGCGACCTCGCCGACGAGCTGCACCTCCGCAGCGGACAGGTCGATGTTCGCCGGCAGCACGTCGAGGTTCTCGATCCCCGACGCGATGATCACGTCGCGGATGTCGACGTCCCGCTCCATGAGCAGGTTGTAGACGGTGAGGTCGAGCTCGTGCGGGTTCACGCCGATGCCTACCGACGCGGCGCCCTGCGGGTCGAAGTCCACCAGCAGCACCTTGCGGCCGTACTCCGCGAGGCAGGCGCCGAGGTTGATGGTGGTGGTCGTCTTGCCGACCCCGCCCTTCTGGTTGCACATCGCGATGATGCGCGCCGGCCCGTGGCTGGCGAGGGGCGCCGGCTCGGGCAGCTCGGGCATGACACGGCCGACGACGTCGCGCACGATGTCCGAGTCGTTAGGTGCGCCGACGACCGTCTTGCCGAGAAGAATGTCGGTCATCGTGCTCGCTCCCTCCTGGCTGGGTGCCTCGCTCACGCCCGCCACGCTATACCAGAGTGTGGGCCCCGCCCCGCGAAAGTCCCGGCGTGGCGTAGTTCGGCTAGCGAGCCCGCGGGTGGGCGGCGGCGTAGACCTCACGCAGCGCGTCGGGCGTGACCATGGTGTAGATCTGCGTGGTCGTGACCGACGCGTGCCCCAGCAGCTCCTGGACCACGCGCACGTCGGCCCCGCCGGACAGCAGGTGCGTGGCGAACGAGTGCCGCAGGGTGTGCGGCGAGACGTGCTCGTTCAGGCCCGCGCGCGTGGCCGCGGACTGCAGCGCGGCCCAGGCGGTCTGCCGCGACATCCGCGAGCCACGCGTGTTCAGGAACAGGGCGGGTGTGCCACGGCCGGCCGCGGCCAGTGCTGGGCGGGCCCGCACCAGGTACGCCTCCAGTGCTTCGCGCGCGAACGAGCCCACGGGCACCGCACGCTCCTTGGATCCCTTGCCGAGCAGCCGGACGGACGTGCTGTCACTCACCCCGTCGACGTCGAGCCCCACGATCTCGGAGATCCGCGCGCCGGTGGCGTACAGCAGCTCCAGCAGGGCCCGGTCGCGCAGCGGCAGCGCGCCGTCGCCCGCGCCGGCGGCGTCGAGCAGGGCCGCGACGTCGTCCACCGACAGCGCGTGCGGCAGGCGCCGCAGCTGCGTGGGCGCGCGCACCTCAGCGGACGGGTCGTCGGTCGCCAGGCCTTCGGCCTGCGCGAACTTGTGCCAGCCGCGCACCGCGGCCAGGGCCCGGGCGGTGGACGACGGCGACAGCGGGCGCCCGCCGTCCGACCCCTGGCGCACGGACTCGACGAAGCCCGTGACGTCGGACTCGGTGACCCCGGACAGGCCGGCCCGGCCCGCCCTAGCGAGGAACCCCGCGTACCGCCCGAGGTCGCGCCGGTAGGCGGCGACGGTGTTGGCCGAGAGCCCGCGCTCCACGCTCAGGTGCGCGAGGTAGTCGCGCAGGGCGCGGTCGAGCCCGCCGCCCTCGGCCGGTTCGCCGGGCAGGGACTCGCTGAACGACGACGGGTGGGCGAGAGCGGTGGACACCGCCCCATCATGCCGAGACCCACCCCGCCCTACGACCAGGCCACGCCGGGCGCCCGACACGCGGGCCGGGTCGGCCCCCAGGCCCACTCTCCTTCGAGCCCTAAGTTTCTTCGCTTTGAGGCCCCGGAAAGCGAAGAAACTTAGGGCTCGAAAGAGAGGCGGACGGTCCGTCCCCCCAGGGCGATCCCCCTGGAACCTCAGGCCGGGTTGATCCCGAACAGCTCGGCGCGCGAGCGGATCACCTGCGCGCGGGCCAGGCGCGGCTTGTCGCTGCCGTCCCGGATCACGGAGCCCGCGGCCTCGAACTCGGCGAAGAAGTCGACAGCCCAGGCGACGTCGGACGACGTGGGCGCGAACGACTCGTTGATGACGCCCGACTGATCGAAGTCCAGGCAGAGCTTGCCGGTCATGCCGAGCGCGACGGCGTCGGCCGACTGCTCGCGCAGCAGGGCGTGCGACGAGCCGACGGTGGGGCCGTCCACCGGGCCGGGCAGGCCGCCGATGCGGCTGGCGACCACAAGCCGCGTGCGCGGGTACGCCATGGCCATGGGCTCGTTGGAGGCGCCGGTGTCGCGGCGGTAGTCGCCGGAGCCGAACGCGAGGCGGAAAGCGCCGCGGGCCTTGGCGATGTTGACCGCCTCCTCGATCCCGAGGGCCGACTCGACGAGCGGGATGACGGGCATGTCGCCGCCGAGGCGCTGCGCGGTGTCGATCACGTCGTCGGCGCTCTCCGTCTTGGCGAGCATCACGCCGTTGAGCCCCTTGAGGCCGCGCAGGTATGCGACGTCGTCGGCCCAGGCGGGCGCCTGGCGGTCGTTGATCCGGACCCAGGCGTTGCCGCCGTTCTTGACCCACCGGATGACGTTCTCGCGCGCCTCGTCCTTGAGGCGGTCGTCGATGGCGTCCTCGCAGTCGAGGATCACCTGGTCCGCACGGGAGAGCTGCGCCTTGTCGAAGAGCTCGGTCCGCATCGCGGAGAGCAGGAGCCAGGCACGCGCGTAGTCCGGGGCTACCCGCGACTTCTCGCGAGCGGCCCGGCGGGGAGCCAGGTCGACCTCGGGGGCGACGGCGGCCGCCGTCGGCAGGCCCGAGGAGTAGCCCGCGGACTGCTCGGCGGGCTGATCGACAGGCTGATCGGCAAAGTCGGTGGTTCGGTCGGCTGGGGTCTCGGTCACGCACTCAGCCTAGGCGGGGACACCGACACGGCCGAATCATGAACCGCTACATGGGCGCGAACAATATGAACAGAACACCACCTTGACGAAGTGGCGTCAGGACGAGCGCCCACGCGAGCGTCAGAACGGCAGGAAGACGTCCACCGCTACCGCCACGAACAGCAGCGACAGGTACGTGATCGAGGCGTGGAACACCTTCATGGCGCCCAGCTTGCCGCTCGCCCGGCCCTGCGCCCGACGCAGCATGGCGATCGTCGACCACAGGAACCACGCGCCCAGCGCGCCCGCCACCACGGTGTACACCCAGGACATGCCCGCGAGCGGCGTCAGGAGGAGCGAGCAGGCGATCATCGCGATCGTGTAACCCACCATCTCGGCGGCGACCCGCTTGTCGTCGCTGACCACCGGCAGCATCGGGACGTTCGCGTTCGCGTAGTCCTGCTTGAACTTGATGGACAGCGGCCAGTAGTGCGGCGGCGTCCAGAAGAAGATGATGCCGAACAGGGCCAGGGCGGCCCAGCTCAGCTCGCCCGTCACGGAGGCCCACCCGATGAACACGGGCATGCAGCCGGCGATGCCGCCCCACACGATGTTCTGCGGGGTGCGGCGCTTGAGGATCATCGTGTAGCCCACGACGTAGATGACGATGGCGGCCAGCGTGAGCCACATCGCGGCCCAGTTGATGACGAGCGCGAACCACGTCAGCGACAGCAGGCCCAGGATGGAGGCGAAGACCAGGCCTGCGCGCGGGGAGATCTCCCCCGTGGCCAGCGGACGCTTCTTGGTCCGGTTCATGATCTGGTCTATGTCGCGGTCCCACCACATGTTGAACGCGTTGGCGCTGCCCGCCGCTCCGGCGCCGCCGATGAGCGTCGTGATGATCAGCCAGAAGCTGGGCAGGCCGTCGGCGGCCAGGATCATGGTGGGCACGGTCGTCACGAGCAGCAGCTCGATCACGCGCGGCTTGGTCAGCGCGACGTACGCGCCCGCCCGGCGGAAGAACCAGCCCCCGGGACGCTGTCCGACGTCGGCGGTGGACCCATCCCTCTCGGACCCGTCCTGCGGCGCCGCGGTGCGCACGCTCTGGCCGTTCCTCGTCTGGCTCGTTCTCACGCGCTTCGCAGTTCCGTCCGTGGGTCCTGATGTGGGTTTCGCACCAGGTGGGCCACGGTGCGAGCGGGGGGCGTGCACATCGTACGTCGCACCGTGACCCGGCCGCGCACCGCATTCCCGCGGTGCCATGTGAGATTTGTCCTGGGGTCCTGTGATCCACAGAGCATGGACAGGCCTGCGCAGCGGCTCGGGTGCGCGTATAGGGTTGATTTTGTTGTCGAACGAAGGGCGGCCGGTATCCCGCCGCCGCCGCACGCACGCTGCGCGGTCCTTGAGGCCCGTCCGCTCTCCGGGCAGGACGAGGATCCGACGGCGGAGAGAAAGAGGACTCGTGAACGCTTTCGACCCCGTGCTGAAGCCCTTGGAGTGGTCGGAGCTCGACGAGCGAGCGGTCAAGGCCATCAAGGCACTGGCCGCGGACGCCGTCGAGAAGGTGGGTAACGGACATCCCGGAACCGCGATCTCGCTCGCTCCGGCCGCATACCTCCTCTTCCAGAAGACCATGCGCCACGACCCGTCGGACCCCGCCTGGCTGGGCCGCGACCGGTTCGTGCTGAGCGCCGGCCACTCGTCGCTGACGATCTACCTGCAGCTCTTCCTCGCGGGCTACGGCCTCGAGATGGACGACCTCGCCGCGCTGCGCACCTGGGGCTCGAAGACCCCCGGCCACCCGGAGCTCGGCCACACCGCCGGCGTCGAGATCACCACCGGCCCGCTGGGTCAGGGGCTGGCCTCCGCCGTCGGCATGGCGATGGCCTCGCGCCGCGAGCGCGGCCTGCTCGACCCGGCCGCCGCCCCCGGTGAGTCGCCGTTCGACCACCACGTGTACGTCATCGCGTCCGACGGCGACCTGCAGGAGGGCGTGACCTCGGAGGCCTCGTCGCTCGCCGGTCACCAGCAGCTCGGCAACCTGATCCTGATCTGGGACGACAACAAGATCTCGATCGAGGACGACACCAACATCGCGTTCACCGAGGACGTCCTGGGGCGCTACGCGGCCTACGGCTGGCACACCCAGCGGGTGGACTGGACGTCGGGCGGCGAGGGCTACGCGGAGGACACCGACGCGCTGGCCGCCGCCATCGACGCCGCCAAGGCGGAGACCGGCAAGCCGTCCATCATCGCGCTGCGCACGATCATCGGCTGGCCGTCGCCCACCAAGCAGAACACGGGCGGCATCCACGGCTCGGCCATGGGCGCCGACGAGGTCAAGGGCCTCAAGTCCGCGCTCGGCCTGGACCCGGAGGCGTCGTTCGTGATCGACGCCGACGTGCTGTCCTACACGCGGTCCGTCGCGGAGCGTCAGGCCACGCAGCGTCAGGCCTGGGAGTCCGCCTTCGCGGCCTGGTCCGAGGCCAACCCGGCGGGCGCGACCCTGCTCGCGCGGCTGCGCGCCCACGAGCTGCCAGCAGGCTGGACCGACTCGCTGCCCGAGTTCGAGGCGAGCGAGAAGGGTGTCGCCACCCGTGCGGCGTCGGGCAAGGTGCTGACCGCCCTGGCGGACGTGCTGCCCGAGCTGTGGGGCGGCTCGGCCGACCTGGCCGGCTCGAACAACACGACGATGGACGGCGCGTCGTCGTTCGTGCCTGCCGTGCACGCGACCAAGAAGTTCCCGGGCAACGAGTACGGCCGCACGCTGCACTTCGGCATCCGCGAGCACGCCATGGGCTCGATCCTCAACGGCATAGTGCTGCACGGCCTGACCCGCCCCTACGGCGGCACGTTCCTGCAGTTCGCCGACTACATGCGGGCCTCGGTGCGCCTGGCGGCGCTGATGAGCATCCCCACCACGTTCGTCTGGACGCACGACTCGATCGGCCTCGGCGAGGACGGCCCGACACACCAGCCGGTGGAGCACCTCGCGGCGCTGCGAGCCATCCCGAACCTCGACGTCGTACGCCCCGCGGACGCGAACGAGACCGCCTGGGCCTGGCGCGGCATCCTCGAGAACCGGGCCAACCCGGCCGGCATCGTGCTCACCCGGCAGAACGTGCCCACCTACCCGCGTGGCACCGACGGCTTCGGCGGCGCCGAGGGCACCCTCAAGGGCGGCTACACGCTCCTGGACACCGAGGGCACACCCGACGTCGTCCTCGTGGGCACCGGGTCCGAGGTGCAGCTCGCCGTCGAGGCGCGCAAGCTCCTCGCCGCCGACGGCGTGCAGGCCCGCGTGGTCTCCATGCCCTCGCGCGAGTGGTTCGACAAGCAGGACGCCGCCTACCGCGAGTCGGTCATCCCGTCCGGAGTGAAGGCCCGCGTCTCGGTCGAGGCGGGCGTCGCGCAGGGCTGGCGCGAGATCGTCGGCGACGCCGGCCGCATCGTGTCGCTCGAGCACTACGGCGCGTCGGCCGACTACAAGACGCTCTACACCGAGTACGGCATCACGGCCGAGGCGGTCGCCCAGGCCGCCAAGGAGTCGATCGAGGCCGCGTCCTGAACACGGCAGGACCACACGGACACGAGAGAGGAAGGGCACGATGACCGAGAGCACGAGCACAAGCGAGAACGTCAGTCCCACCCAGCGGCTGTCCGAGGCGGGTGTCGCCATCTGGCTGGACGACCTGTCCCGTGAGCGCCTGCGCACCGGCAACCTGGCCGAGCTCATGACCACCAGGAACGTCGTGGGAGTCACCACCAACCCGACGATCTTCGCCGCCGCGCTCGCGCACGGCGACGCCTACGCCGGGACCCTGGCCGAGCTGGCCGGCTCCGACGTCGAGACGGCGGTCGAGCGCATCACCACCGACGACGTGCGCGACGCCGCCGACGTGCTGCGCCCCGCGTACGACGCGAGCTCAGCCGTGGACGGCCGCGTGTCCATCGAGGTGGACCCGCGGCTCGCCCGCGACACCGGGGCGACCCAGACCACCGCCGTGCGGCTGTGGGAGACCGTCGGCCGGCCGAACGTGATGATCAAGATCCCCGCCACCGTCGAGGGCCTGCCGGCCATCACGGCCACCCTGGCGAAGGGCATCAGCGTGAACGTGACGCTGATCTTCTCGATCGACCGGTACCGGGCGGTGATGGACGCCTTCCTCGCCGGGCTGGAGCAGGCCAAGGAGGCGGGCCACGACCTGTCCGTCATCGGCTCGGTGGCGTCGTTCTTCGTGTCCCGCGTGGACTCGGAGGTCGACAAGCGCCTGAACACGATCGGCACCGACGAGGCGCTCGCGCTGCGCGGCCAGGCCGCCATCGCGAACGCTCGGCTGGCCTTCGCGGCCTACGAGGAGGTCTTCTCGACCGACCGGTGGGCCGCGCTCAAGGCCGCCGGCGCCCAGCCGCAGCGTCCGCTGTGGGCGTCGACCGGCGTGAAGGACCCGAGCTACCGCGACACGATGTACGTGGACGAGCTTGTGGTGGCGGGTGTGGTCAACACGATGCCCGAGAAGACGCTCGACGCGTTCGCCGACCACGGCATCGTCCTGGCCGACACCGTCACGGGGTCGGGCGCGGAGGCCGCCGCGGTGATCGCGGCCATCGAGGCGCAGGGCATCTCCATCGACGAGGTGACGGCACAGCTGGAGGACGAGGGCGTGACGAAGTTCGAGGTCAGCTGGGACGAGCTCCTGACGACCACCAAGACGGGGCTCGACGGCGCCGGTGCAGGGGGCGGCGTCCGGTGAGGCCGGCAAAGATCGCGCAGGGCGTCAACCCCCTGCGCGACCCCCTCGACCTGCGGCTGCCCCGCATCGCGGGCCCGAGCGGCCTGGTGATCTTCGGCGTGACGGGCGACCTGGCACGCAAGAAGCTGATGCCCGCCGTCTACGACCTCGCCAACCGCGGCCTGCTCCCGCCGGGCTTCGCCCTGACGGGTTTCGCCCGGCGCGACTGGGCGGACCAGGACTTCGCGCAGGTGGTGCACGACGCCGTCAAGGAGCACGCCCGTACCCCCTTCCGGGAGGCCACGTGGCGCCAGCTCGCCGAGGGCATCCGGTTCGTGCAGGGCTCGTTCGACGACGACGCCGCGTTCGAGCGGCTTCGCGAGACCGTCGAGACCCTCGACAAGGAGCGCGGCACCGGCGGCAACCACGCGTTCTACCTGTCGGTCCCCCCGGCGGCGTTCCCCGTGGTCTGCCGGCAGCTCGCCAAGCACGGGCTGTCGCGGCCCGACGACGACGCGGACGGCGACGGCGTGGACGCCTGGCGGCGGGTGGTCATCGAGAAGCCGTTCGGCCACGACCTGGCCAGCGCGCGCGAGCTCGACGCCGTCGTCTCCGAGGTCTTCGAGCCCGAGTCGGTGTTCCGCATCGACCACTACCTGGGCAAGGAGACCGTCCAGAACCTGCTGGCGCTGCGGTTCGCGAACACGATGTTCGAGCCCATCTGGAACTCGAGCTACGTGGACCACGTGCAGATCACGATGGCCGAGGACATCGGCATCGGCGGCCGCGCCGGCTACTACGACGGGATCGGCGCCGCGCGCGACGTCATCCAGAACCACCTGATCCAGCTCCTGGCGCTGGTGGCGATGGAGGAGCCCGTCAACTTCGACGCCCCCGAGCTGCGCGCCGAGAAGATCAAGGTGCTCTCGTCCGTGCGCCTGCCGCGGGACCTCGGCAAGCACACCGCCCGCGGCCAGTACGAGGGCGGCTGGCAGGGCGGCGACGAGGTGCCCGGCTTCCTCGAGGAGGACGGCATCGCGAAGGACTCCACCACGGAGACCTTCGCCGCCGTCCGGGTCGACGTCGACAACCGCCGCTGGGCGGGTGTCCCGTTCTACCTGCGGCACGGCAAGCGCCTGGGCCGCCGGGTCACCGAGGTGGCAGTGGTGTTCAAGAAGGCGCCGCACCTGCCGTTCGAGTCGTCGCTGACGTCCGAGCTCGGCAACAACGCCCTGGTCATCCGCGTGCAGCCCGACGAGGGCGTCACCATGCGGTTCGGCGCCAAGGTGCCGGGCACGGCGATGCAGGTGCGCGACGTGACGATGGACTTCGGGTACGGGCACTCGTTCACCGAGTCCTCCCCCGAGGCCTACGAGCGACTCATCCTGGACGTGCTGCTCGGCGACCCGCCGCTGTTCCCGACGCGGGAGGAGGTCGAGCTCTCCTGGAAGATCCTCGACCCGATCACGTCCTACTGGGCGCGCAAGGGCCAGCCGGAGCCGTACGCGTCGGGCACCTGGGGTCCGGCGTCGGCCGACGCCATGATGGAACGCGACGGCAGGACCTGGAGGCGACCATGATCATCGACATGCCGGACACCACTACCAACCTGATCAACAAGCGGCTGGTGCGCCTGCGCGACGAGGGCGGCGCGGTAGCCCTCGGTCGGGTCCTCACTCTCGTGGTCCTGGCCGACGAGCGGGACGTGGAGGAGTCCGTCGAGGCCGCGAACGACGCGAGCCGCGAGCACCCGTGCCGGGTCATCGTCGTCGCCCCGGCGGCGAGCGGTTCCAACGCCCGCCTCGACGCCCAGATCCGGGTGGGCGGTGACGCCGGCGCCTCGGAGGTGGTGGTGCTGCGCGCCTTCGGTCCGCTCCTGGAGCGCACGGACACCCTCGTGATGCCGCTCCTGCTGCCCGACGCGCCGATCGTGGCCTGGTGGCCGCGGGAGGCGCCTGAGGTGCCGTCGCAGGACCCGGTGGGCGCCATGGCGGCCCGCCGGATCATCGACAGCACCATCGCCAAGAACCCGGCGGAGATGCTGGAGAACCTAGCCGGGACGTACGCCCCCGGGGACACCGACCTCGCATGGGCCCGGGTCACCCTGTGGCGGGGGCTCATCGCGGCCGCCGTCGAGCAGCCGCCGTACGAGCCCGTGCTCTCCGTGTCGGTCGAGGGGCAGAAGCGGCACACGTCGCTCGACCTGCTCGCGGCCTGGCTCGGCACCCGGCTGAACTGCCCCGCCGAGGTGGTCCGCACGGACAGCGACGACGCGATCACCCGCGTGACCCTGGAGCGCAAGAGCGGGCCGATCGTGCTCGACCGCCCCGACGGCCGCACAGTCACCATCACGCAGCCGGGCAAGCCCGCACGCCGGATCGCCCTGCCGATCCGTGCGCTCAACGAGGCCCTGATCGAGGAGCTGCGCCGGCTCGACCCGGACGAGATCTTCGAGGAGACCCTCATCCGGGGCCTCAAGCACATCACCACGCGGACAGCGGCCTGATGTCCGGCTCGGAGACGGGGCCCGGCCCGGCGGCCGGCCCCGGGTCCGGGGTGCGGCTCGTCGTCGTGCACCCCGACAAGGAGGTGCTGGCGCAGGCAGCGGCCGCGCGGCTGCTGACGCGCATCCTGGACGTGCAGTCGGTCCGCTCCCCCGTGCACGTTGTGCTCACCGGTGGCACGGTCGGCATCGCGTCGCTGGCGGCCGTGGCCGCCAGCCCGCTCGTGCCGGCCGTCGACTGGTCGGGGGTCCACCTCTGGTGGGGCGACGAGCGGTTCCTGCCGGACGGCGACCCGGACCGCAACGAGACGCAGGCCCGTCAGGCCCTGCTCGACGACCTGGTCGTCAACCACGGGCTCCCGGCGGCCAACGTCCACCCCATGCCGGGCCCGACGTCGGTCGCGACTCCCGAGGAGGGCGCCGCGGTCTACGCGGCGCAGCTCGCGGAGCACGCACCGGCCGGCGCGGCGACCCCCGTGCCGGCGTTCGACGTCCTGCTGCTCGGCATGGGGCCCGACGGGCACGTCGCGTCCCTGTTCCCCGGCCACGACGGCCTGGCCGCCCAGGGCACGACGGCGGGCGTGCACGGCTCGCCCAAGCCGCCGCCCGAGCGGGTCTCGCTCACGTTCGACGCGATCCGGTCCGCCCGCGAGGTGTGGATCGTTGCGGCGGGGGCCGAGAAGGCCGGGCAGGTGGCCGCCGCGCTGGCGGGCGAGCCGGTGACGAAGGTGCCCGCCGCGGGCGCCGTCGGGCAGGCACGGACCCTGTGGCTGCTGGACGCGGAAGCGGCCGGCGCCAAGAAGTGACCGCACAGCGGAACTGACAACACAGCGGTGAAGCAGAGCGCCTGCCCCGGTCGACCCGACCGGGGCAGGCGCTCTGCTTCACCACACTGCAAAAAAAGTTAGCTTGCTACGCGTCCGCCACGGCGGATCCGCAGTGCCTCCAGCGCCTCCTCCAGGAGGGCGGCGCCGTCCTCCTCGGACCGGCGCTCCTTCACGTAGGCAAGGTGCGTCTTGTACGGCTCGTTCCGCACGGGAGCCGGCGGATTGACCGGATCCATCCCTGCGGGGAACCCGCAACGGGGGCAGTCCCACTGCGTGGGAGCCTCCACGTCCTCGCCCACCGAGAAGCTCGGTGCTGTCTCGTGCCCGTTGGCACACCAGTAAGAAACCCGGATACGTGGCGCAGTGTCGCCGCGCTCCGTCTCCCCGAGGGGGCCTGCACCTACCCTGCTCCCCCGAATCGCATGACCACCTGATGCCACGTCTGTCGTCCCCTCTGTGTGTGGCCGTCAGCCGCTGGCCGCTTGGCGACCGGTCAGCTGACCCGCTGGATGAGCCCGAGCAGCACGATCACCACGGCCCACACCAGGGCGAAGCCAACGGTGATGCGGTTGAGGTTCCGCTCGGCCACGCCGGACGAACCGGCGCCCATCGAGATACCGCCACCGAACATGTCAGACATCCCGCCACCCTTGCCCTTGTGGAGCAGGATGAGCATGGTCAAGAAGCCGCTGGTCAGGACCAGCAGGACCAGAAGGATGATGCGGAGCGCGTCCACGAGTTCACGTCCTCGGTTGTAGGTGTACCGGGTGTTTCCCGGCGGCGGATCGGTCAAGAGTAAGCGAGACGCACCTCACAGTGCGAACCACCTGTTCAGGACTCCATGCAGCAAGCGATAGAGCCGTGAGCAGCGGTCACACCTGGAACATCACGCCCGAGCGAGAGTACATCAGCCAGATTGCGAGACGGTCTCAGCCCCGCGATGTCAGCCATTGGTTGTGGGCGCGACCGTTGCGACCAACCGCCCGTTCTAGGCGCAACGATCGCGCCCACAACCACTGGAGAATCAGGCCGTTACGTGGGACTGGTAGCGGGCAATTCTCGCGAACTCTTCCGGGTCCAGGCTCGCGCCGCCGACCAGGGCGCCGTCGACGTCGGGCTGCGCCATGATCTGCGCGACGTTGCCCGACTTCACCGAGCCGCCGTACAGCACCCGCACGCCCGCGGCGACGTCGGCGCCGCACAGCTCGCCGAGCACGCGGCGGATCGCGCCGCACACCTCCTGCGCGTCCTCCGGGGTGGCGACCTCGCCGGTGCCGATGGCCCAGACGGGCTCGTAGGCGACGACGATCTGCGCGACCTGCTCGGCCGGGACGTCCGCCAGCGCGGCCTCGACCTGCGCCAGCGTGTAGGACACCTGGTCGCCGGCCTTACGGACCTCCAGGCCCTCGCCGACGCACAGGATCGGGGTCAGGCCGTGGGCGAAGGCGGCACGCACCTTGGCGTTCACGACGTCGTCGGTCTCCGCGTGGTGCTCGCGCCGCTCCGAGTGCCCGATCGCCACGTAGGTGCAGCCCAGCTTCGACAGCATCGCCCCGGAGACCTCACCGGTGTACGCGCCGGACTCGTGCTTGGAGAGATCCTGGGCGCCGTAGACGAGCTCCAGCTTGTCGCCGTCGACGAGCGTCTGCACCGACCGCAGGTCGGTGAACGGCGGCAGCACCGCCACCTCGACCGCCTGGTAGTCGTGCTTGGCGTCCTTCAGGGACCAGGAGAGCTTCTGGACCGTGCTGATCGCCTGCTGGTGGTCCAGGTTCATCTTCCAGTTGCCCGCCATCAGGGGCGTGCGGGTGGTAGCCACGTTTTCTTCCTTCTTTTCGTCAGATACGACAGGTCGGTCAGTCGGCGAGGACGGTCAGGCCGGGGAGCTCCTTGCCCTCCAGCAGCTCCAGGCTGGCGCCGCCGCCGGTGGAGATGTGGCTGAACCCGGCCTCGTCGAAGCCGAGCGCACGCACGGCCGCTGCCGAGTCACCGCCGCCCACGATCGAGAAGGCGCCCGCGGCCGTCGCGTCGATGATGCCCTGCGCCACGGCCTTGGTGCCCGCGGCGAACGCCTCGAACTCGAAGACGCCCATGGGACCGTTCCAGGCGATGGTCTTGGCGTCGGCGAGCTTCTGCGCGAACAGCTTGCCCGACTCCGGGCCGATGTCGAGCCCCATGGTGCCGTCCGGGATCGCGTCCGCGGCGACGGTCCGGTGCGCCGCGTCCGCGGCGAAGGAGTCCGCCGCGACGATGTCGACCGGCAGCACGATCTCGACGCCGTTCTCCTCCGCCGAGGCGAGGTAGCCCTTGACGGCCTCGACCTGGTCGGTCTCCAGCAGGCTGTTGCCCACCGACAGGCCCTTGGCCGCGAGGAACGTGAAGACCATGCCGCCGCCGATGAGCAGGCGGTCGGCCTTGGTCAGGAGGTTCGCGATGACGCCGAGCTTGTCGGACACCTTGGAGCCGCCGAGCACCACGGCGTAGGGGCGCTCCGGGTCGCCGGTCGCCTTCGACAGCGACTCGACCTCGTTCAGTACCAGGTCACCGGCCGCGGCAGGCAGCACCTGCGCGACGTCGTACACCGACGCCTGCTTGCGGTGCACCACACCGAAGCCGTCCGAGACGAACGCGTCCGCGAGCTGCGCGAGCTCACCGGCGAGCTCGGCGCGCTCGGCGTCGACCTTCGAGGTCTCGCGCGCGTCGAACCGGACGTTCTCCAGGAGGGCGACCTGGCCGTCGGCCAGGGCCTCGACCGTCGCCTTCGCCGACGGGCCGACGAGGTCCTCGGCGAGCGGGACGTCCTGGCCGAGCAGCTCGCCCAGGCGGGCCGCGACGGGCGCGAGGGAGTACTGGGGGTCCGGCGTGCCCTTGGGGCGGCCGAGGTGCGCCAGCACGACGACGCGGGCACCGGCACCGGTCAGCCGCTGCAGCGTGGGCAGCGCGGCGCGGATGCGGCCGTCGTCCGTGATGGTCGTCCCGTCGAGCGGCACGTTGAAGTCGGAGCGGACCAGGACGCGCTTGCCGCGCAGGTCGCCGAGGGAGTCGATGGTCTTCATGAGCTCTCCAGATCGGGGTCCGGCAGCGAAGGTTGTTCGCCGGACGGGCTGTCGTTACATGACGACGTCCGCGTGCGCCGGCTGGCCGATGCGCACGCGGACGTCGGGGTTCACGTCAGGACGAGGGTGGTCAGAGCTTCTCGCCGACGAACACGGTGAGGTTGACGAGGCTGTTCGAGTAGCCCCACTCGTTGTCGTACCAGGCGACGACCTTGACCTGGTTGCCGATCACCTTGGTGAGCTTCGAGTCGTAGATGCTCTGGTGCGGGTTGGTCACGATGTCCGAGGAGACGATCTCGTCCTCGACGTACTCCAGGACACCCTTGAGCGGGCCCTCGGCGGCAGCCTTGACGGCGGCGTTGACCTCGTCGATCGTGACCTCGCGCGAGGCCTCGAAGGTCAGGTCCGTGGCCGAGCCGGTGATGACCGGCACGCGCAGGGCGTAGCCGTCCAGCTTGCCCTTGAGCTCCGGCAGCACCAGGGCGACGGCCTTGGCCGCACCCGTCGTGGTCGGGACGATGTTCTGCGCGGCTGCACGGGCGCGACGCAGGTCGCTGTGCGGGCCGTCCTGCAGGTTCTGGTCACCCGTGTAGGCGTGGATCGTGGTCATGAGGCCACGCTCGATGCCGATCGAGTCGTTCAGCGCCTTCGCCAGCGGGGCGAGGCAGTTCGTGGTGCACGACGCGTTCGAGATGATGTGGTGCGCCGCCGGGTCGTACAGCTCGTTGTTGACGCCCATGACGAAGGTGGCGTCCTCGTTCTTGGCCGGGGCCGAGATGATGACCTTCTTGGCGCCGGCGTCGATGTGCGCCTTCGCCTTGGTGGCGTCCGTGAAGAAGCCCGTGGACTCGATGACGATGTCCGCACCCAGCTCGCCCCAGGGAAGGTCTGCGGGGTTGCGCTCGGCGAGGGCGCGGATCTTCTTGCCGTCCACGATGATGTTCTCGTCGTCGAAGTCGACGGACTTGCCGAAGCGGCCGAGCGTCGTGTCGTACTTGAGCAGGTGCGCGAGCGTCTTGTTGTCGGTCAGGTCGTTGACCCCGACAACCTCGATGTCTGCACCCGACTCGACGAGAGCCCGGTAGAAGTTCCTGCCGATACGGCCGAAGCCGTTGATGCCGACGCGGATGGTCACAATGCCCTCCTCAGGGGGCGCCGGCCGTCCCGGCGCACACGTTTCTTTTAATCTGTCGCGTATCTGTCGCCACTGCCGTCGATGCCCGACGGCGAAGTGCGTTGCCAGGGTATTCATGGCACCGCGACCCCGCGACGACCCGTACGGGAAACGCGATGGTCACGGCGTCGTCACCTGACGATTTCGAGCCTATACCCGAAGCCGGGCGAACCGTGACCCGAGCCGGACAGCGTAGAACTCCCGGTTCTGTTCGTATCCACAGAATGGATGCGATACGGATTCGGCAGCCGGCCGCGCGGGTCAGGTCACAGGTCGAGCAGGTCCGCGGGGAGCCCGGCCTCGGTGTCTGGGATACCCAGCTCAAGAGCGCGCTTGTCCGCGGTCGACAGCAGCCGGCGGATCCGGCCCGCCACGGCGTCCTTCGACAGCTGCGGCTCGGCCAGGCGGCCCAGCTCCTCGAGCGACGCCTGCTTGTGCGCGAGCCGCAGCTCGCCGGCCTGGCGCAGGTGCTCCGGCAGCTCGTCGCCCAGGATCTCGAAGGCCCGCTGGACGCGCGCACCCGCCGCGACGGCGGCGCGGGCGGAGCGGCGCAGGTTCGCGTCGTCGAAGTTCGCCAGACGGTTGGCGGTGCCGCGCACCTCGCGGCGCTCCCGGCGCTCCTCCCAGACCTTGAGGGTCTCGGGCGCGCCGACGCGCTCCAGCATCCGCCCGATGGAGTCGCCGTCGCGGATGACCACGCGGTCGATCCCGCGCACCTCGCGGGACTTCGCAGCGACGCCCAGCCGGCGGGCCGCACCGACGAGCGCGAGCGCCGCCTCCGGCCCGGGGCTGGTCACTTCGAGCGCCATGGAGCGGCCGGGTTCGGTCAGGGAGCCGTGCGCCAGGAAGGCGCCGCGCCACACGGCCTCGGCCTCCTGCACCCCGGCGGACACGACCTCGGGCGCAAGTCCGCGGACGGGGCGGCCGCGGGCGTCGAGGAGGCCGGTCTGGCGGGCGAGCGACTCGCCCTCGCGCACCACGCGCACCACGAACCGCGAGCTCTTCCGCAGGCCACCGGCCTGGACGACGATGAGCTCGCTCGTGTGCCCGTACAGGTCGTGGATGGCATGCCGCAGCCGGGTGGCCCCCGCCTCGGTGTCGAGCTCAGCCTCGATCACGACCCGACCGGAGATGATGTGGAGCCCGCCGGAGAACCTCAGCGTCGCGGAGACCTCGGCCTTGCGGCACGACGTCTTCGCCACCCTCACCCGCGCGAGCTCCTCCTTGACCTGTCCCGTGAGCGCCATGGCGTCATCCTGCCATGGTCACGCCCACGGCATCCCGGTGGAATCGCGGATACTCGGGCGAAATGTCCCGGCGTGTCGCCACATGGGTCCTTCGGCCTGCAAGAATGCGTCCTTCATCGCGGCGCCTTCTCCCCCGCCGTGACCGCGAACGGCAGGTGGTTGCCCCGCAGCGGCGCCGCGCTCGTGCTGAAGTCCGTGAAGGCGTGCGGCAGGTTCACCGCCCGGTTCAGGTCCAGCCGCAGCGTGTCCGACGTCGCGGGGGCAGCCTCGTCCGCCCGCTCGTCGGCGTCGGCGTCGGCGTCGGCGTCGGCGTCGGCGTCGGCCTGGTCCGACGTCGTGACAACCACGGCCCGCCAGGACGCGACGCCATCGGCCTCGTCGCTGAAGACGATGGTGGGCGAGGTGAGGGTGCCGGTGAGCGAAACGGTCGCCGACCGCCCGTCGTGCACGACGTCGACCTCGCCGAACACCTCGACGTGGTGCACCAGGCCGGGCTGGGCGGAGCCGACCGCGACGGACTCCGGCTCGTCGTACCAGCGCACGGGGGCGTCGAGCACCCAGGCGGGGTCGTAGTCGAACGAGGGGACACCGGTGAACCCCGTGCGCGTGGCGGCCTGCGGGTCGCGCGGGCGCACGCCGTACCGGCCCGTGCGCACCACGACCTCGACGGCCACCTCGGCGTCGTCGGCCCCGGCGGCAGGACCGCCCCGGTCCTCCGGCACGAACGTGCCGATGATCCGGCTGCGGCCCTCGCCGACCCCGACCGCCGTCGGGCCGTCCGGCTCGACCCGCTCCCCCGCCAGCACCGCCGTATCGCCCGGCACCGGCCGGGTGTACAGGATCCCGTCGGCGACCCACCACTCGCCGGGCAGGCCGGGCAGGCGCCCCGGCTTCGCCGTGGGCCACAGCAGCGCGGTCGGGCTCAGCCACCCGTGCGGCTCGCGCAGCTCGCGCTCGCGGGCGGCGCGCCAGGCCGCATGCTCGCGGACGGCGTCGGCGGCAGCGTCGTCGACGGCAGTGCCGACGGCTCGGGTGTGCAGAGCCTCGGTCATGTCAGTCCTCCCGGTCGGGGTGCCTGCTGGCGCGGGCATCGGCCCCCACCGGTACAGGACGGGCGGGCGGCCGTTTTGGTTGCCCCCGGCAGCGGGTGAAGTCGCGGCGCCAAGCCCCGATCTCAT
Source organism: Promicromonospora sp. Populi (assembly GCF_041081105.1). NCBI lineage: Bacteria > Bacillati > Actinomycetota > Actinomycetes > Micrococcales > Promicromonosporaceae > Promicromonospora > Promicromonospora sp. Populi. The sequence continues at coordinate 1,314,903 of NZ_CP163528.1, forward strand.
ACCCAGCCAAACCAATACGCATTGGATCAGTAGGGTATCGCCGCCGGGTCGACGGCGGTGAAGCCGGCGGCCCGCCGCCCGTCGAGCGGACCCCACAGGTCGGTGTGGACCTCGGCCCGCACCTGCGGGATCACCTCGGCCGCGAACCGGCGCAGCACGTCCTCCTGCTGCGCCGGGGCGAGCAGGTGGTTCACGGAGACCGACTGCAGCACGTGCCCGAAGGAGGAGTGGTAGTCGAGGATCTTCTTGGCCACCCGCTCGGGCGAGCCCACCAGCGCCGGCCCGCGCTCGACGGCGTCCTCGATGGTCCGGAAGCTGGTCACCTTGCCGACGGCGCCCGGGGCGTACTTGCGCGCGTCCTGCTGGCGCACCTGGCCCTCGTAGATGGGCCGGTACTGCTCTACGGCTTCCTCAGTGGTGTCGGCGAGGAACAGGCCGCCCGACCCGGCGCCCACGAACCCGTAGGCCGGGTCGTGCCCGGCAGCCGCGTACTGCTCGCGGTACCGGTCGATGAGCACACCGTAGTTCTCGCGGGGCTGCAGCGCGTTGGCGGTGACTATCGGGTCCCCGTGCTCGGCCGCGAGGTCGACGGCGAACTGCGACGTCGCCGAGCCGTGCCAGATGCGGAACGGGCCCGCGAACGGGCGTGGCAGCGTGGTCGCGTGCTCCAGCCTGGGCCGGTGCCTGCCCTCCCACGTGACGTCCTCGCTGGCCAGCAGGAGTCGGAGGAGCTCGTAGTTCTCCCGCAGGTATTCGTACTGCTTGGTGATGTCCAGCCCAAGCAGCGGGTACTGCAGGTCCTCGTTGCCCTTGCCGATCACGATCTCCAGGCGGCCGCGGCTGAGCTGGTCGACCGTCGCGAGGTCCTCCGCGAGCCGGATCGGGTCGTGCAGGGACAGCACCGTGACGCCGGTGGAGAGCAGGATCCGGGACGTGCGGGCCGCGATGGCGCCCAGCAGCACGGTCGGGGCCGACGACAGCACCGCGCCCGCGTGCCGCTCCCCCACCGCGAAGGAGTCGAACCCGAGCTCCTCGGCGAGCACCGCCGTGTCCACGATCCGGTTCAGCCGGTCGGCGGGGGCCACCGTCTCGCCCGTGACGGGATGGGGCGGGTTGAACGCGATGTCCAGGACCTGGAAGCGCACTAGGCGGCCGCCCCCTCGGTTGCCTGCCCCGCCGTGGCGACCGCGCGGTCGCGCTCCGCGACACCCTCCTTGACCAGCGGGATGACGTACCGGCCGAAGTCGATCGCGTCGTCTACCAGGTCGTAGCCCCGGGCCGAGATGACCCGCACACCCAGGTCGTAGTAGGCGAGCAGCGCGTCGGCGACCTGCTCGGGCGTGCCGACCAGCGCGTTGGAGTTCCCGGCACCGCCGGTCGCCTTCGCGGTGGCGGTCCACAGCGCCGTGTCGAACCGCTCGCCCTGGGCGGCGATCTCCAGCAGGCGCTGCGACCCGGCGTTCTCCGGCTTGTCGATCGGGTGCCGCCGGCTCAGCACACCGCCCTGGGCGGCCTTGCGCGCCTCGATCCGGTCCAGGATGCCGTGCGCCTTCTCCCAGGCCAGCTCCTCGGTCGGCGCGATGATCGGCCGGAACGCGGCGTGGATCCGCGGCGGCGTGGTGCGGCCCGCCGCCTGCGCCTCGGCGTGCACGCGGGCGATCTGCTCGGCGGTGCGGTCCAGCGGCTCGCCCCAGACCGCGTAGATGTCGGCCTCCGCGGCGCCCACCGGGTAGGCCGCCTCGGACGAGCCGCCGAACGAGATGGTGGGCACGTGCCCGGGATACGGCTTGGCGTCCAGCACGAAGTCGTCGAAGTCGTAGAACTGGCCGTGGTGGTCGAACGGCTCGGCGCTCGTGAACGCCCGCTTGACGATCTGGATGTACTCGCGGGTGCGGGCGTACCGCTCGTCCTTCGTGAGGGTGTCGCCCTCCCGGCCCTGCTCGCGGTCGTTGCCGCCCGAGATGAAGTGCACGGACAGCCGCCCGCCCGATACCTGGTCGAGCGTCGCGAACGTCTTGGCCGCATACGTCGGGTAGGAGACGTTGGGCCGGTGCGCCAGCAGCAGCTCGATGTTCGGCACGTGCGCGGCCACGTGCGCGGCCAGCGCGGCGGGCTCCGGCCCGGACGAGCCGTAGGCGAACAGGACGCGGGTCCAGCCGTTGTCCTCGTGCGCGCGCACGATGCGGACCAGGTAGTCGAGGTCGAACGGCTTGGTGGTGCGCTCAGTGGTCTCGGAGGCGTCATTGGTGGCGGCGATGCCGAGGAACTCGACGGGCATGGGGGTTCTCCTTCGGTGCGGGCTGAATCTTGTGGATCAGGTCAGACGGCGCCGGCCGCCGCCGGGGTGGGCACCCGGTCGGTGCTGCCCCAGGCCTCGGCGAGCAGCTCGAAGGACCGGCGCGTCTCGGCGGGGTCGTGGGTGGCGGTGGTGACGAGCAGCTCGTCGGCGCCGGTCACGCGCTGGAGCGTCTCGAGCCGTTCGACGACGGTCGCCGGGTCACCGACGATCCGCGTGTCGACCCGGTCGGCCACCAGCGCACGTTCGGCGTCGGGCCGGTCGGTCCAGGCGGTGGCCGCCGACGGCGACGGGTAGGCGATCGCACCGCGCTCGCCGCGGCGGATGGACAGCACCCAGTCGGCGAACGGCTCGGCGAGCACACGGGCGCGTTCCTGGGTCTGCGCGACGAGCACGTCCGCGGAGACGGTCACGTAGGGCTCGGCCACCACCCCCGGCCGGAACGCCGCCCGGTAGGCGGCCACCGTGTCCAGGATCGTGGCGGGGCTGACGTGGAAGTTCGCCGCCAGCGGCAGGCCCAGCGCGCCCGCGACGGTGGCGCTCTCGCCCCCGCTGGACGCGAGCAGCCACAGGTCGAACGCCGCTCCCTCGACGGGCGGGCTGGTGTAGGCGCCGCCGGTCCGGTCCCGGTAGGTGCCGCGCTGGACGTCGAGCACAAGCTCGACCTCCTGCCGGAAGTCGGCGGGCGTGCGCTGCGCGCCGATCACGTCCTGCTGGGCGAGGATCCGTTCACGCAGCGCAGGGTCGTTGAGCCCGTTCGGCGGGGCGGGCGGCACGTACAGGCCGTCGACGAGCCGCGGCGCGGCGGACGCCGGTGGGCGGGCGGGCGGCCCGGCGTCGGGGGCCTTGGCGGCGTCGGGCTTTCCAGCACCACCCGGCTTGGCCGACGGCGGCACCGTGAACGCGCGCCCGAGCCCCAGGTCGACCCGGCCCGGGTGCAGCGCCGCGATGGTGCCGAACTGCTCGGCGGCGACCAGGGGCGACGTCGTGGACAGCAGGACCGCGCCGGAGCCGACGCTGATCTGCGTGGTGCGGGCGGCGACGGCGGCCGCCAGGACCGCCGGAGCGGCGGAGGCGACGCCGGGGGCGAGGTGGTGCTCGGCGTACCAGACGCGCCGGTATCCGAGCTGGTCGAGGTCGACCGCGAGCGCCACGGCGCGCTGGATCGCCTGGACGCCGGTGGAGCCCTCGGCGACCAGGGCCAGGTCGAGGACGGACAGCGGGACTCTGCGTGTGGTCATGGTGGTGGTCACTCCTCGGTCTTGGGCAGGCCGGGCGGGTTGGTCTCGGCGCGTTCCACAGCCTCGACCTGGAGGCCCCAGCGTTCAAGCACCTGCTGGTAGGAGCCGTCCTCGATGGCGTGGTTGAGGGCGGCGGTGACCGCCTCGGCGGCGCCGGCGCCCTTCCTGGTCGCGACGGCGATCTGCGCCGTGTCGGGCCAGCCGCCGTTCAGGGTGCCGACCACCTTGAAGTCGTCCGGGGATACGGCCGCCTGGTAGGCGAGGGAGGCGTTCGGGCCCACGTATGCCTCGACGCGTCCGGACTGGAGGGCGAGCAGCACGTCGGAGAGCTGCTCGTAGTACTCGGGGCCCTGGATGGGCTCCAGGCCGTCGGCCTGGTTGAGGCGGTCCCACTCGAGCAGGATCGCCTCCTGGTTGGTCCCGGAGCCGACGCCCACCACCCGCCCGGCGATGTCCTCGCGCGAGTCGATGACCAGGTCGGAGTCGGCAGCGGTGAGCCAGCCGAGCTCGTCGATGCGGTAGCTGGAGAAGTCGATGGTCTCCTTGCGCTCCTCGGTCACGGTGACGTTGGAGATGACGGCGTCGACGTCGCCGGACTGGAGGGCGAGCGGCCAGTCGGCCCAGGCCCGCACCTCGAGCCGCAGGTCCTTCCCGAGGGCGTCGGCGACAAGCTGCGCGATGTCGGTCTCGTTGCCGATGGGGGTCTCGTCGTCGTCGGCGAGGAAGGCGAGCGGCGCTGAGCCGCTGGCACTGACGGCGAAGACGATCTCGTCCTTGTCCGCCCACTCCTCGGGGAGCAGGTCTATCGCCGCCGAGTCCTCGGTGGTGCGCACACGGTCCTGGTCCGGGCTGGTGCTGACCTGCAGGCCCGCGGACTCGGGGGCGTTCCCGGCGAGGCCGGCGGCGTCGTCCGTCTCGGGTCGCTCGGTGCTGACGGCCGAGCAGGCGGCGGTGAGCGCGAGCAGCGGTACCGCGGCCAGCACGAGCAGGCGGGTTCGGACGGGTCGGGAGACGGTCACGGTGGGTCCCTTCGGGTCTGGTGCAAGGTTCGGGGTTGAGCTCGGTTCAGGAGCGGCGGTCACAGGACCTTCTCCAGGAAGGCCTTGGTCCGGGGGTTGGTGGGGTGGTCGAGCACGTCGCCGGGCGGTCCCTGCTCGACGACGACGCCCTCGTCCATGAAGACGACGGTGTCGGCGACCTCGCGGGCGAACCCGATCTCGTGGGTGACGACGACGAGCGTGGTGCCGGTGCCGGCCAGCTCCTTGATCACCTCGAGCACCTCCCCGACGAGCTCCGGGTCGAGGGCGGAGGTCGGCTCGTCGAAGAGCACCACGGACGGCCGCAGGGCGAGCGCGCGGGCGATGGCTACCCGTTGCTGCTGGCCGCCGGAGAGCTGCCGAGGCCGGGAGTCGGCGCGGTCGGCGAGCCCGACCCGGGCCAGGAGATCGCGGCCCTGAGCCTCAGCCTCGGCGCGGGGCCGGCCCTGCGCGAAGATGGGCGCCTCCACGACGTTCTCCAGCGCGGTGAGGTGCGGAAACAGGTTGAAGTTCTGGAACACGAACCCGATCTGGGTCCGCCGGCGCAGGATCTCGCGCTCGGTCAGCTCGCGCAGGGTGTTGCCGCGCCGGGTATACCCGATGAGCTCGCCGTCCAGGGACACGAACCCGCGGTCCACCTTCTCCAGGTGGTTGATCGCGCGCAGCAGGGTCGACTTGCCGGAGCCGGACGGACCGATGATCGCGACCACCTCGCCGGACCGGACGGTGAGGTCCACACCCCGCAGCGCCTCGAGCAGGCCGTACGACTTGTGCACGCCCCGGATCTCCAGCAGTCCCCCGCTCATGCGGCACCCCCTGGCGTTCGCGGGGCGGCTCCGTTGCGTGGGGCGACCCAGCGCCCGACCCGGACGCGGGCGGCGAGGGCGGGCGGGACGCCGTCGGGCACGGGTGTGCCGGTGAGGCGCGACCAGCCGACCTGGATCTCCCACCGGACCCGCTGCAGCGGGGTGGGCGGCAGGGTGCGCAGCGCACCCTTCGCGTAGTGCCGCTCCACGTAGTACTGGACCACCGTGATGAGCGTGGTCAGGGCCAGGTACCAGATCGCCGCGACGATGAGCAGCGGCACCACCCGGCCGTTGCGGCCGTAGATGACGCTCACTATGTAGAACAGCTCGCCGTAGGCGAGGACGTACACGATCGAGGTGCCCTTGAGCAGGCCGATCACCTCGTTCACGGCGGTGGGCACGATGGACCGCATGGCCTGCGGCAGGATGATCCGCCGCACCTGCCGGTGCCGCGGGAGGCCCAGCGAGGCCGCGGCCTCGTGCTGGCCCTGGTCGACGCCGAGGATCCCGGCCCGGACGATCTCCGCGCTGTACGCCGCCTGGGACAGGCCAAGTCCCAGGATCGCCGCCCAGAACTTGTCGATCAGGGAGAGCGTGTCGAAGAACAGGAACTCCGGCCCGAACGGGATGCCGATGCTCAGCACCGGGTACAGGTAGGCGAGGTTGTACCAGAGCAGGAGCTGCAGCAGCAGCGGCACCGAGCGGAACACCCAGGTGTAGGCCCAAGAGACCGCTTGCAGCAGGGGCGAGCGTGACAGCCGCATCAGGGCCAGCACCGTGCCGAGCGCGAAGCCCACCACGGACGCCGTCGCCGTGAGCCGGACCGTGGCCCAGGCGCCCTCCAGGATGGACGGCCACGTGAGGTAGCGGGCCACGATGTCCCACTCCCAGCGCTCGTTGGTCACCAGGGAGGAGACGACCATCGCCAGCAGCACCAGGACGACGGCGGTGGCGATCCACCGGCCCGGGTGCCGGGCCGCGACGACCCGCAGCTCGTCGTCGGACGGCGCTGCGCCGCGCTGCCCGTCGTCTGCGCCCGGCGGCAAGCCGGGCGGTGGGTACACGAGGCGCGACTCGCCCTCGGCCAGGTATGCGCTCATGCTTCGGCCAGCCACTTCTCGAAGGGGAACGGCTCGAACGGTGGCGGGCTCGACGGCTGCCCCGCTGTGGCCGACTCCCCTGCTGCCGCCGCCGAGAGCGGTGTGTACCCGGTGGACCGGTACAGCGCCGCCGCCTCCGGCTGCCGGGGGCCGGTGGTCAGGTAGAGCCGCGGGTACCCCAGGTCACGGGCCCGCGCCTCCAGCTCCGCCAGCACGCGCCGCGCCAGGCCACGGCGCCGGTGCGCCGCGTGGGTCCAGATGCGCTTGAGCTCCGCCGTCGGGACCACCGGGACGCCGTCCGCGTCCCGGGCATCGGCCCGGGCCAGGCGTGCGACGTCCCCGCGCTCTGGTTCCAGCCGACGGCGGAACGCGCCGCCCGCCACCGGCTCGCCGTCCTCCAGGAGCAGCACGAGGGCGCCGACGGGCGGGGCGAACTCCTCGGCGGCGTAGTGCGTCATCTCGGCCCGGTGCTGCTCCTCGGTCAGCAGGTCGTGGTACCGGGTGCGGTACTCGACCGAGAGACCGGCGAGGAGCGGTTCGACCAGGGGGTCGGACAGGTGCACGTCCCGGACCTCCAGGGCGGCGACCCGCGTGGCGACGGCGGCGGGCACGACTGTGCGGTTCGGGGCCATGGGGGTCCTCTCGGGGCGTGGCGAAGCAGACCCGCGGGTCTTCCTCCGACTGCAATTCCTATCAATTTGATAGGAATTCGATCTGCGGGAAGGTACGTCCGCCCCCAGGGCATGTCAACGGACGTCTAGGAGGTCTCGCATTCCGGACGGAGCGCCCGGTCACGCACTTGCGAGCGGCGCCTCAGACGTCGCCGTAGACGCCCTCGAACACGTCCCGGTAGGCCGCGGCCAGGCGCAGGCCGTCGTGCCGGGCGGTGTCGTCGCCGCGCCGGACCTGCCGCATGATCACGCGCGCGCCCATGGACGCGGCCGCGGCCTCCAACGCCGTGACGTCCTCCACCGCTGACGGGTCCGCCAGCACGGCGTCGATCCGCAGGCCGGGGGCGTGCTTGTGCAGGGCCTCCAGGTGGTCGACGGCGGTGAGGCCCGCCGTCTCGCCGTTCTCCGCGGAGAGGTTGAGCGTCACGCAGCGTCGCGCCTTGGTGACGTGCAGGGCGTCCGCGAGCTCGGGCACCAGCAGGTGGACCAGCACCGACGAGTACCAGGACCCCGGCCCGAGGACCACCCAGTCGGCGTCGAGCACCGCCTGGACCGCCTCCGGGGAGGCAGGCGGGTCCGCCGGGAGCAGGCGCAGCTGTTCGATCCGGCCCTCGGTCACAGCCACCCGGCTCTGCCCGACCACGGTCACCAGGTCCGGCTCGGGCTCCCCCGGCGCCACGGCGTGCCGCACGTCCGCCTCGACCACCAGCGGCACCGACGCCATCGGCAGCACCCGGCCGCGGGCGCCAAGCAGGCGGCCCACCCAGTCCAGGCCCTCGACCGCGTCGCCGAGCAGCTCCCACAGGGCCACGATCAGCAGGTTGCCGACCGCGTGGTTGTCCAGCTCACCCTTCGACGAGAACCGGTGCTGCAGCATCGCGCTCCAGGTGCGGCCCCACTCGGAGTCGTCGCACAGGGCCGCGAGCGCCATCCGCAGGTCGCCCGGCGGCAGCACGTCCAGCTCCTCGCGCAGGCGGCCGGACGAGCCGCCGTCGTCGGCCACCGTCACGACCGCCGTGAGGCGGTCCGACATGAGGCGCAGCGCGGACAGGCTGGCGGAGAGGCCGTGGCCGCCGCCCAGGGCGACGACTGACGGGTTCTTGCTCCACTCCGGTGCGGGGATGTCGGGCACGCCCGGCGCGTGCGGGATCATTCGCGGCCCAGATCACGTGCCGCGACAGTGACAAGCTGCCCCTTGGCACGCAGGCGTTCGGCGATGGCCTCCGACATGGCTACGGAGCGGTGCTTACCGCCCGTGCATCCGACGGCGATAGTCACGTAGCGCTTCTCCTCGTTGAGATAGCCGGCGAGCACCGGCGCCAGGGCGTCGACGTAGCGGTCCGCGAACTCGACGGCGCCCGGGCGGGCGAGCACGTAGTCGCGCACGGGCTTGTCGCGCCCCGTCAGGTGCCGCAGCTCGGTGATCCAGTACGGGTTGGCCAGGAACCGTACGTCCACCACGTGGTCGGCGTCCAGGGGGATGCCGTACTTGAACCCGAACGAGACGATGTTGACCCGCAGCACCTCGGTGGCGTCGTGCGCCAGCCACTTGCGGATCTCGCGGGCAAGGTCGTGCACCGAGAGCTCGGACGTGTCGATCCGCAGGTCGGCCCGCTCCGCCAGGGTCGCGACCACCGAGCGTTCCTCGGCGATCCCGTCGAGGATCCGGCCGTCGCCCTGCAGCGGGTGGGGGCGGCGCACCGACTCGAAGCGGCGGACGAGCACCTCGTCGCTCGCGTCGAGGAACAGGATCCGGTAGGCAACCCCGGCCTCGCTCATGTGCACCAGCACCTTGTCGAGCTCCGAGAAGAACTCCCGGCCGCGTACGTCGACGACGACGGCTACCCGCTCGATGGTGGAGCCCTTGGCCATCAGGTCGACCAGGGGCACGAGCATCATGGGCGGCAGGTTGTCGACCACGTACCAGTCGAGGTCCTCCAGCACGGCGGCGGCGCGGGAGCGGCCAGCACCCGACATCCCGGTGATCACCAGGACCTGCGGTTCGTTCGTCTCGGGGGTGTGCGTGGCGGCCTCGATCGCGGCGATTCCCTCGGGGGCCGTGGTGGGTGACGGCTCGGTGTTGCTCATGCCGCCAAGCATGCCAGCGTCAGGCCTTCAGGGCCGCCACAACTGCCTCCGCCGTCTTGTCGCCCATGCCGCGCACGCTGGCGATCTCCTCGACGCTCGCGGTCTTGAGCCGCTTGAGCGAGCCGAAGTGCGTGAGCAGCACCTTCTTGCGTGCGGGGCCGAGCCCGGGGACGTCGTCGAGCACGGAGGCGGTCATGCCCTTGCTGCGCCGGCGGCGGTGCTGCGTGATCGCGAAGCGGTGCGCCTCGTCACGGACGCGCTGCAGCAGGTACAGCCCCTCGCTGGAGCGCTGCAGGATGACCGGGTAGTCCTCGCCCGGCACCCACACCTCCTCAAGTCGCTTGGCGAGGCCGCACAGCGCGACGTCGGTGATGCCGAGCTCGTCCATCGCCCGCTTGGCGGCGGCGACCTGGGGCGGCCCGCCGTCGACCACCACGAGGCTGGGCGGGTACGCGAACCGCGCCTTCTCCTCGGGGGCGTCGGCGTCCACCTCGCCGGAGGGCAGGTCCCCCGCCGACATCTCGACGTCGTTGGCCTTGAGCCGGTCGGAGAGGTACCGGCGGAAGCGGCGCGTGATGACCTCGTGCATGGCCTCGGTGTCGTCGCGCGCGCCGGCGCCGTCCGACCCGCGGATGCTGAACGAGCGATACTCGCTCTTGCGGGCCAGGCCGTCCTCGAAGACCACCATCGAGGCGGACTGGTACGTGCCCTGCGTGTGCGAGATGTCGTAGCACTCGATGCGCAGCGGCGCCGACTCCAGGTCGAGCGCCTCCTGGATCTCGCGCAGCGCCTGGCTGCGGGTCGTGAGGTCACCCGCGCGGCGCGTGCGGTGCAGCATGAGCGCGTGCTCGGCGTTCTTGCGGACTGTCTCCGCGAGCTCCTTCTTGTCGCCGCGCTGCGGCACGCGCACGTCCACGCGGGCGCCACGCAGGCCGGTGAGCCACGCCCCGACCTGGTCCAGGTCGGGGGGCAGCACCGGGACGAGGACCTCGCGGGGCACCGCGTCCCTCGACTCGGGTCCCGTGGTCTCCTCCACGGAGCCGTACACCTGCTGCAGCAGGTGCTCCACGAGCTCGCCGTCGGTGATGTCCTCGACCTTCTCGACCACCCAGCCGCGCTGACCACGGATGCGGCCCCCGCGGACGTGGAACACCTGGACCGCGGCCTCCAGCTCGTCCCCCACCAGGGCGAACACGTCGGCGTCGGTGGCGTCGCCGAGCACCACCGCGTTCTTCTCCGTGGCGCGCCTCAGGGCCTCGATGTCGTCGCGCAGGCGGGCCGCCTGCTCGTACTCCATCTCGGCGGCGGCCTCCTGCATACGCTTGGTCAGCCGGCGCTCGAACTTCGCGGTGTCGCCGGCCATGAAGTCGCAGAAGTCCAGGACGAGCGCCCGGTGGTCGTCCACGCTGATGCGGCCCACGCACGGCGCCGAGCACTTGTCGATGTAGCCGAGCAGGCACGGGCGGCCCGACTGGCCGGCCCGCTTGTAGACCCCGGCGGAGCAGGTCCGGATCGGGAACACCCGCAGCAGCAGGTCGAGGGTCTCCCGGATGGCCCACGCGTGCCCGTACGGGCCGAAGTACCGCGTGCCCTTGCGCTTGGCCCCGCGCATGACCTGGGCGCGCGGGACCTCTTCGCCCAGGGTCACCGCGAGGTACGGGTAGGACTTGTCGTCCCGGTACTTGACGTTGAACCGCGGGTCGTACTGCTGGATCCAGGTGAACTCCAGCGCGAGCGCCTCGACCTCCGTGCCCACCACCGTCCACTCGACCGACGCCGCGGTGGTCACCATCCGCCGCGTGCGCTCGTGCAGGTTCGCCACGTCCTGAAAGTAGTTCGACAGGCGCTGGCGCAGGTTCTTGGCCTTGCCGACGTAGATGACCCGGCCGTGCTCGTCGCGGAACCGGTAGACACCGGGGGACGTCGGGATCTCTCCCGGCTTGGGTCGATAGGTAGCTGGATCCGCCATGCCCCAAACCTAAACGTTGCCACTGACAACCGGCGGCACCGTCACCGCTGGACGATGCCGTCCGCCGTGACCGACACGTCCACCGGGTCGCTCAGCACGAACTGTCGCGGGTCCTGGACCGGGTCGATCTCGACGAACGCCCGGACCTCGTAGTCGCCGTCCGGCAGCTGGGTCTCATACGTCGCCGCGCCGCCGTCGCCACTCGGGGCGCAGTGCGACAGGATCCCCAGGACCGGGTCCAGGTGTTCACCGCCGGCCGTCTCGACCGGCGCGGAGTCGGCCAGGGCCGGCAGCTCGACCACTACCCCGGCCTGGGTCCAGACCGTCGCGGGCGGGCTGACGTACACCGCGCCGTCGGGCCCGGTCAGGGTCACCGGCAGGAATCGGTCGCCGTTGTGCGACGGCTCGCCGTTCGCGACGTCGGTCACCTCGCCCGTGATGTCTAGCGTGTACTGGTCGCTGACGCTCGCCAGGTCCGCGGCCGGCATACCGCACGACCACTGCGTCCCCTCGAACCAGGGCGGCTGGTACCCGTCCTCGTAGGGCGCCGAAGCCTCGGTGGGCTGATCGGTCGGCTCCTCGGAGGGCGTCGCGGTCGGCGTCGGGGTTCCGGTGTGCGTGGCCGACGGCGATGCGCCGCCGTCCGGGTCTTCGGGTGCATCCGCCGTGCAGGCGGTCAGGCCGGCGAGTGCGACACCCACCACCATCACCGCGACGAGCCGGGACTTCCGTGTCTTAACCATGGTTCTCCTCGCCCGGACGCCCCCGTGGCGCCCGTCATACCTGCTGACGGCCGGGTGGGCGCGAACGTTGCCCCCGGGTCAGGCCGAAACTGGTCAGGCCGAGACCGATCAGGCCGAGACCGCGAGCGGCACCGGCGAGACGTGCACCGGGAAGTTCACCGACCGGGCGATGAAGCACATCGCGTGCGCCTTGTGGTGCAGTGCGGCGACGTGCTCGTCGGTCGCGAGCTCGCCCGCGTCCGCCACCACCTTCGGGTGCAGCGTCACGTCCGTGAACGCGCCCTCGCCGCGGGCCTCGACCCGCATGGTGCCGGTCGCCGCGTCCGAGTACCCCCGCACCACCAGGCCCGACTCCGCCGCCAGGTGCAGGAACCACAGCATGTGGCACTGGACCAGGCTCGCGACGAACAGCTCCTCCGGGCTGTTCCGCGCCGGGTCACCCCGGAACGCCGGGTCCGACGACCCGAGCAGCGGCGGCTTGTGCGGCAGGTCGATCTCGTGGTCCCGGGAGAACGCGGTGTACGACGCCGTGCCCTTGTCCCCCGCGCCTGTCCACCGCACCGTTACGGCGTAGTCATGCGTGGCTCCACTCATGCGCCCACCCTAGGGGTGACCGGGTCACGAAGCCATGGCTGGCTGTCTCAGGCCGTGGCGCCCGCCTTCGCCTTTGTCGTCTTCCGGGCGGCGGGCTTACGCTTCGCCGCTCCGTTCGCCGCCGGCAGCACCGGGACCTCCCCGGCCTGCGCGTGCCCGTCGAGGATCTCCGCGAGATACGTCCCCGTGTGGCTCTCCGGGACGGCCGCCACTGCCTCGGGTGTGCCCTGCGCGACAACCAGACCACCGCCGCTGCCGCCCTCGGGGCCCATGTCGATGACCCAGTCGGCACTCTTGATGACGTCGAGGTTGTGCTCGATCACGATCACCGTGTTGCCCTTGTCGGCGAGCGACTGCAGCACAGCGAGCAGGCGGCGCGTGTCCTCGAAGTGCAGGCCGGTCGTCGGCTCGTCCAGCACGTACGCCGAACGGCCCGACGAGCGCTTCTGCAGCTCCGCCGCCAGCTTGACGCGCTGCGCCTCTCCGCCGGACAGCGTGGGCGCCGGCTGCCCGAGCCGCACGTAACCCAGCCCGACGTCGACCAGCGTGGAGAGGTGGCGCGAGATCGCCGGGAACGCCTTGAAGAACTCCGCGGCCTCCTCGATCGGCATGTCGAGCACGTCGGCGACCGTCTTGGCCTTGAAGTGCACCTCGAGCGTCTCGCGGTTGTACCGCGCCCCGTGGCAGACCTCGCACGGCACGTACACGTCCGGCAGGAAGTTCATCTCGATCTTGATGGTGCCGTCGCCCGCGCACGCCTCGCAGCGGCCGCCCTTGACGTTGAACGAGAACCGGCCCGGCCCGTAACCCCGGACCTTGGCCTCCTCCGTCTCCGCGAAGATCTTGCGGATCCGGTCCCACACCCCGGTGTAGGTGGCCGGGTTCGACCGCGGCGTGCGCCCGATCGGACCCTGGTCCACGTGCACCACCTTGTCGAGCTCCTCCAGGCCCGTGACGCGCCGGTGCCGCCCGGCCACCCGGCGCGCGCCGTTGAGCTGGTTCGCCATCACCGTGTACAGGATCGAGTTCACCAGCGTGGACTTGCCGGAGCCGGACACGCCGGACACGACGGTCAGGACCCCGAGCGGGAACGACACGTCGACGTCGCGCAGGTTGTTCTCGCGCGCGCCCACCACCGTGATCTGCCGGTCCTGGTCGGTCGCCCGCCGCTGAGCCGGGACCGGGATGGAGCGCCGTCCGGCCAGGTAGGCGCCCGTGATCGAGTCCTGCTGCTCCAGCAGGCCCGCGTAGTCGCCCGAGTGGATGACGTGGCCGCCGTGCTCACCCGCGCCGGGACCGATGTCGACGATCCAGTCCGCCGCACGGATCGTGTCCTCGTCGTGCTCGACGACGATCAGCGTGTTGCCCAGGTCCCGCAGCCGGGTGAGCGTGTCGATGAGGCGGCGGTTGTCGCGCTGGTGCAGGCCGATCGACGGCTCGTCCAGCACGTACAGGACGCCGACCAGGCCCGAGCCGATCTGGGTGGCGAGCCGGATGCGCTGGGCCTCGCCGCCCGACAGCGTCCCGGCGGGGCGCTCCAGCGTCAGGTAGTGCAGCCCGACGTCGAGCAGGAAGCCAAGGCGGGCGTGGATCTCCTTGAGGACCTCCGTGGCGATCTGCGCCTCGCGCACGCCGAGCTCGATCCCCTTGAGGAACTCGGCCGCCTCACCCACCGGGAGGCGGCAGACGTCGGCGATGGACAGGCCGTCCACCTTGACCGCGAGCACCTCCGGCTTGAGCCGCGCGCCGCCGCACGTGGGGCACGGGACCTCACGCATGTAGGCCTCGTACTTGTCCTTGGACCAGTCGGAGTCGGTCTCCCGGTGCCGGCGCTCCAGGAACGTCACCGCGCCCTCGAACCCGGTCGAGTACTGCCGCTCGCGGCCCCAGCGGTTCTTGTACTTGACGTGCACCTTGTGGTCGCGCCCGTGCAGGATCGCCTCCTTGGCGCGCTCGGGCAGGGCCCGCCACGGCACGTCCATGGAGAACGCCATCTCCTCGGCGAGGGCCGTCAGCACTCGCTCGAAGTACTCCGAGGACGTCTGCGCCCACGGGGCGACGGCGCCCCCGCGCAGCGTCTGCTCGTCGTCCGGCACGATCAGGTCCGGGTCGACCTCCAGGCGGAAGCCGATGCCGGTGCACTCCGGGCACGCGCCGTAGGGCGCGTTGAACGAGAAGGTCCGGGGCTCGATCTCGTCGAGCGCCAGCGTGTGCTCGTTGGGGCACGCGCGCTTCTCGGAGAACTTCCGGGTGCGCGTCAGGTCGTCGATGTCGGCGTCGACCAGCTCGATCATCACCAGGCCGTTCGCCAGGTTGAGCGCGGTCTCCACGGAGTCCGTGAGCCGGCGCTGCACACCCTCGCGTGCCACGAGGCGGTCCACGACCACCTCGATGTCGTGCTTGAGCTTCTTCTCCAGCGTCGGCGGGTCGGTCAGCTGCACGACCTCGCCGTCGACCCGGGCGCGCGCGAAACCCTTGGCCTGCAGCTCCTTGAACAGGTCCGCGTACTCGCCCTTGCGACCACGCACCACCGGTGCCAGCACCTGGTACCGCGTGTCCTGCGGCAGCTCGAGGATCTGGTCCACGATCTGCTGCGGCGTCTGCGACTGCACCTTCTCGCCGCAGACCGGGCAGAACTGCGTGCCCGCGCGTGCGTAGAGCAGGCGCAGGTAGTCGTAGACCTCGGTGATGGTGCCGACCGTGGACCGCGGGTTGCGGTTGGTCGACTTCTGGTCGATCGACACCGCGGGCGACAGGCCCTCGATGAAGTCGACGTCAGGCTTGTCCATCTGGCCCAGGAACTGCCGCGCGTAGGCGGACAGGGACTCGACGTACCGGCGCTGGCCCTCGGCGAAGATCGTGTCGAACGCGAGCGACGACTTACCCGAGCCCGAAAGACCCGTGAAGACGATGAGCGAGTCCCTGGGCAGGTCCAGATCGACGTTCTTGAGGTTGTGCTCTCGGGCTCCCGAGACGACGAGACGATTGCTCACACAGGCATCCTAGGGCGGCTCACTGACATTCGCACGCCTGTTCTATGAATCACTCTGACTGACTCGTCACACCCGCCGGGCCTCAGCGGACCGCGCGGCCGTCCACGGCGCCCGGACGACGCACCCGTGCCTGCAGGTCCAGGGCGCGCAGGAGGTCCTGCTCGTGGGCGTAGGACCCGTCGACGAGCCGACGGCGCACGTCCACGACCTCCTGCGCGTGCTCGGCGGCGGAGTCCTGCATCCCGAGCTCCAGGTGGACGGAGACCATGTTCGACAGCGCCGCGGCCAGGCTCGGCAGGTGGAGGTCCGGGCTCCGGCGCGCGAGGTCCCGGCGTACGCGCACGGCCTCCGCCGTCGGTTCGACACCGTCGGCCGGACGGCCCGCGTCGATGAGCGCCGCACCCAGGTTCAGGAGCGCGTCGGCAAGGTCCGGCTCGAACCGGTCGGGGTCGCTCCGCGCGAGCTTCCGCAGCTGGGCGACGGCCTCCTCGGTGGGCGCGACGGCGTCGTCGACCCGGCCGAGCTCCGAGTAGAGCACCCCGAGGTTGGACAGCGAGCGGGCCAGGTACTCCTCGCCCGGGTTGCCCTCCTCGGCCAGGCCGCGCCGGATCGCCAGCGCCTCCTGCTCCAGGGGGAGCGCCTCCTCCGGCTCACCGGCCCGCGAGTAGGTGACGGCGAGGTTCGACAGGGAGGCAGCCAGCATCCGGCGGTACCGGGCGGGACTCTCGCGCGCGAGGCGCCGGCGCAGCAGCACCGCCTCCCGCTCGAGCGCTATCGCCTGGTCCAGGTCGCCGAGCCTGGAGTACACGGCGCCGAGCGACGCGAGGCTGTAGGCGAGCGTCCACGTGTGCGCGGCGGCATTCTCGCGCGCGAGCTCCCGGCGCAGCACAACGGCCTCGCCGAGCGGCTCGATCGACTCCCGGTCCCGGCCGAGGGCGGCGTAAGCGTTGCCGAGGTTCGTCAGCGCGAACCCGAGCGACGGCCGGTGCCGGTACGGCGCCTGGAGCACCAGCTTGCGGCTGATCTCCACGGCCTCCAGGGCGAAGGCGGGGGCCTCCTCCGGGCGGCTCTCGGTCAGCGTGACCGCCCGGTTGGACAGCGTCTGCGCCAGGGTGACGCCCCACTGCCGCGGGTCCCGCGCCACGAGGTCGCGCATGATCGGGAGCAGCTCGGCGGTCCCCTCGTCCTCCTCCTGGTGGTGGCCGGTCTCGCTCTGCACGATGGTCAGGCTGATCAGGGTGCGAGCCAGCTCCCCCTGGGCCCAGTTCCTGTCGCGCTCGGGAGCCGCGCGGCACACCTCTACCGACTCGAGGTGGAGCACCATGGCCTCCTGGGTCCGTCCGGTCCCCCAGTGCACGGAGCCCAGCATGTTGATCGCACCGGCCAGCGCGGTGCGGTACCGGTCCGGGTCACCGGCCGCGATGCGGCGCCAGGCGACCACCCCGGCCTCCAGCGGGCTCAGCGCCTCCGCCAGGCGCCCGGACTCCTTCAGCGCAAGACCGAGGTCGACGAGCGCCTCGGCCCGGCCCACCGCATCACGTGCCGACTGGACCCACCGCTCGCCCCGGTCGACGTCGTCGGGGGTGGCACCGTGGAGGCTGCGCATCCGCAGGAGGAACGTCGTGCGCAGGATGCGCGGGTCGTCGCCGAAGGAGTCGGCAGCGCGGCGCAGCAGCTCGTTGGCCAGCTCGGCCACCCCGGGCAGGTCGCCGAGCTCGACCTCCAGGCGACGGGCGACCCGCACCACCCTCAGGGCCACCTTCCGGGACAGCCCCCACGTGCACGCGCCGACCAGGGCGACCGACCGGACCAGGCGCTCCACGATGAGCAGGTCGCCGACGCGGTCGTGCCCGGCGGCGCTCGCCCCGAGCGCCACCTCGGAGCACTGCAGCCCGACGAGCCACCGCGCACCCGCCTTCGCGGGTACCCCGGGTACCACCCTGCGCAGCACGTCTCGCGCGCTCGCGACGTCGTCCGCGCCCAGCAGGCAGGCGGTCGCCACGACGTCCTGGATCTCGTCGGGGGTCAGGTCCAGCCCGGCCTCACTCGCCGACTCGGCCCAGAACGCCACCGCCACGTCCAGCAGGTCCCGGACGGGGCCGGCCGCACTCTCCGCCGGGACGGGCACGCCGGCCGAGGCGAGGGCGGCGAGCAGGGCCGCGGCGTGCAGGTCGAGCACCCGGGTGGCGCCCACCTGGGCAAGCGGGGGCAGGACCGGGGTCACCGTGAGCTCGACCCCGAGGTGCTCGGCGAACGCGGCAGCGGCGGCGTCCAGCACGGCGACGTCCGACAGGCCCGGGCCCAGGGGCAGGTCGAGCGCGTGCTGCGAGGCGTCACCGAACTCGAGCCGCGCCCACAGGGTCGAGCCCCAGCGCAGCCGCCGCAGCCACTCCCCGGCGACGGGGGCGAGCAGGAGGACCCGGGTGCGGCCGTCGGCGGGCCGGGCGGCGGCGTCGAGCATGGCGCCCAGGTCGAACCGCGTGGCGGCGTCGTCGACGACGAACAGCACGTCGCCCTGCGGCCGCGCACGCACGGTCGCGGCCTCCCGGCCGCGCGGCACTGGCACGACCGACCAGCCGGCCGCGCTCAGCCCGGTGCCGAACTCGTGCGCGAGCCGGGTCTTGCCGCTGCCGATCGGGCCGATCAGGAGGCGCACCCTGATCGGCGGGGAGCTCTCGGCCCAGGAGCGGAGCTCGCCGAGCTCACGGTCGCGGCCCAGGAACGGGACTACTGCCTGTGCGGGGTCCAGCAGTGCGGCCGGGCGGCGGGCGTCGTCGTCTGCCAGGGGCTCAGGTGCAGCCGAGAGCGAGCCGCGACGAGCCGCGGTGCGGGCGGCTCGGACCGCGGCGGCCAACCGGGTCGACACCTCCGAGACCACCACGATGAGCAAGTCAACCGGACGAACGTCCAAGTCTCAAGAGGTAGCGGCGAATCGGTTCACCCTGTGAACGCAAGGTTAACGTTCAGACAACCGCCCACGTCCGACAAACACAGCACAGACGACAATGGGTGCATAGGTTGCATACCGCACCCCATCGCGACATCCTTCCCTCGGCCGGGTGAAAGCCCGTCCGCTCCACTACCGCACGGACGAAAGGCAGGCACGTGAGCCTGAACCTGAACAAGCTCGTCGACAAGGCCTACAAGGACCAGAGCATCGCCGCGATCCTGGCGGCTCCGCCGTCGGCGCTGCTCGGCCTGACGCCGAAGCACGACGAGATGCTCGCCGAGCTCAAGATCAAGACGGTCGAGGACCTGGGCAACTGGCAGCACGCCGTGCACGCGCAGGCGCTCGTGACGCTCGCCGACGCCGAGGTGCCGGCGGTAACCGGCGACAAGTGAGCCTTCCGGCTTGACCTGTCGCGCTAGACGCACGACGGCGCCCGTCCACCTCACGGTGGGCGGGCGCCGTCGTCGTCGGGACGCAGTCGCCGGCTACAGCCCGAACCGCTCCACGTCCCGCATCTTGTTCGTCGCGTCCAGGGCGGCGACCTTGTAGGCCTCCGAGAGCGTCGGGTAGTTGAACACGGTGTCGACGAGGTGGTCCACCGTGCCGCCCGCGGTCATGATCGCCTGCCCGATGTGGATGATCTCGGTGGCGCCCGTCCCGAACACGTGCACGCCCAGGATCTTGCGGTCCTCGGTAGAGACGAGCAGCTTGAGCATGCCGTAGGAGTCGCCCACGATCTGCCCGCGCGCCAGCTCGCGGTAGCGGGCGAGCCCCACCTCGTACGGCACGCCGGCGGTGGTGAGCTGGTCCTCCGTGTCCCCGCAGTAGGAGATCTCGGGGATCGTGTAGATCCCGATGGGCTGCAGCTCCAGCAGCGAGGAGATCGGCTCGCCGAACGCGTGGTACGCCGCCAGCCGGCCCTGCTCCTGCGACGTCGCCGCGAGCGCTGGGAACCCGATCACGTCGCCGACGGCGTAGATGTGCTCGACGTCGGTGCGGAACTGCTTGTCGACCAGCAGCCGCCCGCGCTTGTCCGCCTCGAGCCCCGCGGCGGCGAGGTCGAGGCCGTCGGTGGAGCCCTGCCGACCCGCGGAGTAGAGCACGCAGTCGGCGGGGATCCGCTTGCCGGAGGCCAGCGCGGTGACGGTCCCGCCGTCGCTCGTGCTCACGGACTCGACGGTCTCCCCCAGCCGGAACGTGACCGACATGTCGCGCAGCTGGAACTTCAGCGCTTCGACCACCTCGGAGTCGCAGAAGTCGAGGATCTTGTCGCGTGCCTCGACGACGGTGACCCGCGTGCCGAGCGCGGCGAAGACCGACGCGTACTCGATGCCGATCACGCCGGCGCCCACCACGACCATGGTCCGGGGCACCTCGGTCAGGTCGAGGATCCCGTCGGAGTCGACCACGCGGACGCCGTCGAACGCGATGTTCGCGGGCCGCGCGGGGCGGGTGCCGACGGCGACGACCAGCTTGTCGGCGTTCAGGCGCCGGACGACGTCGCCCTCGCGGTCCGTCACCTCGACGTCGTGCGGCCCGGCGAAGCGGGCGGTGCCTACGACGGTCTCGACGTTGTTGCGGGCGAGCTGGCTGCGGACGATCTCGACCTCGCGCCCGATGACGTGCTGCAGGCGGGCCAGCAGGTCCGGGACCGTGATGTGCTCCTTGAGCCGGTAGCTGGAGCCGTACACGTCCCGCATATGCAGGCCGGTCAGGTACAGGACGGCCTCGCGCAGCGTCTTGGACGGGATTGTGCCCGTGTGCAGGCTCACGCCGCCGACGTGGTCGCGCCGTTCCACCACCGCTACCCGCTTGCCGAGCTTGGCGGCGCCGATCGCGGCCTTCTGGCCGCCCGGCCCGGAGCCGATCACGACGAGGTCAAAGTGGTTCTCGCGCGCATCCATGGTCAGAGTGTGGGGGCTGGACCTGCGTCGTGACGAGCGAGGTCATCAAGAATTAACCGGCCGCCTGCGGTGGATGGCAGGCTGAGGCCATGAGCACCTACGCCGTGAGCTACACGTACACCGACGATGTCGCGAAGCGCGACGAGGTCCGCCCCAGCCATCGCGAGTTCCTGCTCGCGCTCAACGCGGACGGCGTGGTGCGCGCCTCGGGTCCCGTCGACGGCGGGATCGCGGCCCTGATCATCGTCGAGGCTCAGTCCGCCGAGGCGGCGCTGACCATCCTGGACGCCGACCCCTTCGCGGTCGAGGGGGTCATCGCCGAGCGCGGCGTGCGGCAGTGGGACGTGGTGATCGGCGGCCTCGCGGAGTAGGCCGCCGACCACCACGTCCCTGTCGGTCACGCCGATCAGTCACGCACAGGTGAGCTCCGGCGCCGCCCAGGTCGAGTGGTCGTAGCTGATCGACCCGTCGGCGTCGCCGGCCAGCAGCACCAGCTCGGTGACGCCGGTGGTGTCGACGTCGAGCGTCGCCGCCCCGTCCGCGCCGGTCAGCACGCCGGACTCGGCGAGCACCTCGCCGTCGCCCACCACGGTGAAGGTGACCGACCCGAGGTCGCCCACCTCGTCGTCGACACCGACGTCGGTGGTCAGCCGCGTGCAGTGGCCGCCGAGGTAGTAGACGACCTCGGAGTTGGCGTGGGCGCCCAGGCCCTTGGCGTAGACCACGCCGCCGATGGTGATCGGGTTGCCGTCCGTCGACTCGTCCAGGCCCAGCTCACCCCAGCCGACCTGGGAGCTCACCACGTCGAGGTCGCTGACCTGCGCGGTGCCCGACGGCGGCACGGCGATCCGCACGCTCCCGTGCCCGTCAGCGGTCACCCGGCCGGCCTTGCTGGTGTACCGCAGCGAGGCGGCCAGGTCCTGCAGTCCGGCTGCAGCGGCGTCACCCACGCTGACCTGCCACGTCGCGGTGAGCGATCGGCCAGGGCGCAAGGTGCGGGCGTCGGGCACATCGGCCTCCCGGGCACTCCACCCGGCCGGCACCGCGAGGTCCCAGGACAGCCTGGTCGCGTTGGTCGTGCCGAGGTTGGTCACGGTCACCGACGTCTCGAACGACGTCCCGGGCTCGAGGTACTCGGACTCGGTCTCCGGGACGACCTCCGCGGAGACCAGCGGGGCGGCCTTCCCCGGCCGTGCCTGCTTCACCTCGACGTAGACCGAGCCGTGCGCCGGGACCGAGGCCCGGATCTCGCCGCGGGTCTCGGTCACGCCGCCGTCCCACAGGTCACGGACCGAGTAGGCGCGCGCGTCGTCCAGGCCGAGCACGTCGGCAGTGGTCGAGACCGTGCCCGCATGGTCGGAGCGGTTGAGCAGCACGGCCGCCACGCCGCCGTCGGACAGGGGCTTGGCCCAGACCTCGACGTCGCCGTCCTGCGCGACCCGGTGCCCCTGGATGCCCGCCCAGTCCTGGTTGACCGCGACCACCTCGGGGTCGGTGAGCATCTCCAGGGTCTCGGCGTCCATGTCGCGCAGGTCGTTGCCTGCGATGAGCGGGGCGTTCATGACCGACCACAGGGCCATGTGCGAGCGGTACTCGGCGGTGGTCATGCCGCCGTTGCCGACCTCGAGCATGTCGGGGTCGTTCCAGGCGTTCGGGCCGGAGTACGCCTCCAGGCCGACCTGCTGGTCGAGGATCGAGGTGACGCTCCCCCAGTTGTCGGAGATGTCACCGGTGGTGCGCCAGAGGTGTCCCAGCTCCGGGCCGAAGCTCGCCCACGGGTCGCTCTCGCCCCACTCGCAGATCGAGAACACGATGGGCCGGCCGGTCGCCAGCAGCGCCTCCGCCATCGCGGTGTACCGCTCCAGGGCGGGGCGGCCCTCGTTGTTGCAGTTGTCGTACTTGAGCAGGTCGACCTCCCACTCGGCGAACTTCGCGGCGTCCGCCTCCTCGTGGTCGAGGCTGGCCGGCAGGCGCTGGCACGTCAGCGTCCCCGCGGACGAGTAGATGCCGAGCTTGAGCCCCTTGGCGTGCACGTAGTCGGCGAGGGCCTTGATACCGCTCGGGAACCGCTCGGGGTCGGCCTGGAGGTTGCCATCGGCGTCCCGCTCGGGCGCCATCCAGCAGTCGTCGATGTTCACGTACTCGTACTCGGCGTCCGCCATGCCGGAAGCCACCATGGCGTCCGCGGTCTCGCGGATCAGCTCCTCGTCGATGTCGCAGGCGAAGTTGTTCCACGAGTTCCAGCCCATGGGCGGCGTGGGGGTCAGGGGCAGCTTCTCGAGGGCCGCGGCTGCCTGCTCGCCCGACGACGACAGTGCCGACGACAGTGCCGGCGACAGAGACGACGGCGGTGGCGCAGCCGTCGCCGGCAACGGAGCGAGCGCCAGCGCGGCTGCACCGGCGATTGACGTGAGCGCTGACAGGAACTTCGTCAGGGTGCGCGTTCGGGTCACGTGCAGGCCTCCTTGCCTGGTGGATCTATGCCGGTCCGCCCAGTAACCGGGGCGGACCGTAGGCAATTTCATCCGCCCGGCGGCGCCCTGTCAACGCTGTCAGGCAACCCGGCTCAAACACCTTTTTTGCCGATACTCCACCATCTGAAGATTTTTGCGTAAACATCACGCCGAAAGGATGGCGTGCCGCGCTTCGTGGTGCACATGATGCCGTTTCAAATACTGCCGATGACGTTCGGGAAGGTGCGACATGACCTCGGTCGACTGGACGTCGGTGGCCTACGAACAGATCAGCCCGCGCATCTGCGTGTCGACGCCGTACTACGCGCTCACCGACCTGGCCAGCTCCGCCCCCGGGCAGACGAGCGCCGGCGTCCCGGTCCAGTCCCCGACCGGGCGGCAGGCGACCCTGATCAACGTGGCGGAAGCGGGGCGGCACCTCGCCATCCTCGGGCTGTGTGCGGTCGTCACCACCCGGCCCGACGCCGACCGGCACTACTACCTGGCCCACCGCGGCGTCGGGCGGATGTATCCGCCGGCGGGCAGCCTGACCGCGCTGCACGGGACCGCTAACGGCCGGATGACCGGCCGCAACCGCGCCGTCGCCGAGACCGAGCTGCGCGATGCCGACGGGAACCTCGTGGCCCGGCTCGACCTCGAGTACCTCGTGCTGTCGGTCCCCGTGTTCCAGCGCATGATGGGCCCGGCCGGGGCAGCGGACGCCACCGAGCCGGCCAACCCGTACACGGCGGCCGCCCCGCTCGTCGACGTCGCCGCCGACGCCCGGACCGCCACCGCCAAGCTCGCCGTCGAGGCCCCGCTGTGCCGAGGGCACTTCGACGGCCATCCGGCGCTGCCCGTGTCTGTCGCGGGTTATGCGGCGTTCGCACTCTTCGACCACGTCCTGGCGGCCGCCGCCGGACCGGAGGCGAGGTGGCAGCCCGGCGTCTTCCGCCTGCAGGCTGACCACCTCGCCTCGGCGGGCCAGACGTGCACGGTCGACGTCGAGCCGTCCGCGCCCGCCGAGCCCGAGTCGCACGACCAGGCGTTCACCGGGACGCTCCGGTCCGGCGACCGGAACATCTTCTCGATCCAGGTCGACTACTCCCTGGTCTGACCCGTCAGGGCCTTACTTCGATGCGTCCTCCGCCGAGGCCGACTCGGTCCGCTCCGCGTCGATCCGTGCTGCCTCGATCTTCTCGTCGTGGGCCGACTTGATCAGGCTTGCGACGGTGCCGACGATCAGCGATACGACGATCACCGTGAGCGACAGCCAGATCGGCACCTCCGGCGCCCACTCGAAGCCCTCGCCGCCGTTGATCCAGGAGACCGTGTTGGTGTGCAGCGCCTCGAGGATCAGCTTGACGCCGATGAAGCCCAGGATGGCCGAGAGCGCGAGGGGCAGGTAGACCAGCCGGTCGAGCAGCCCGCCGAGCAGGAAGTAGAGCTGGCGCAGACCCATCAGCGCGAACAGGTTGGTGGCGAACACGATGAACGGGTCTCGCGTGATCCCGAAGATCGCGGGGATCGAGTCCACCGCGAAGAGCACGTCGGTCGAACCGATCGCCAGGAACACGATGATCATCGGCGTGAAGAGCCGGCGACCGTCGATGGTGGTGGTCAGCTTCGCGCCGTCGTACTGGTTGTGCAGCGGCAGGACCCGCCGCATCGAGCGGATGAGGAAGTTCTCCTTGTAGTCGTCGTGCTCCTCCGGCTTCTCGGGGATCGCCTGCTGGATCGCCGTGTAGATGAGGAACGCGCCGAAGATGTAGAAGAGCCAGGTGAACTGCTCGATCAGGGCCGCACCCGCGAGGATGAAGGCCGCACGAAGGACCAGCGCCATGATGATGCCGACCATCAGCACGAGCTGCTGCTCCACGCGCGGCACCGCGAACCGGGCCATGATGATGACGAACACAAAGAGGTTGTCGACGCTCAGGGAGTACTCCATGAGCCAGCCGGCGTAGAACTCCGCGGCCGGGGTGACACCGCCGACGCCCCAGATGATCCCCCCGAAGATCAGGGCGAGACCCACGTAGAAGCCCACCCAGATGGCGCTCTCCTTCATGGACGGGACGTGCGGCCGGCGGGCGACGATCAGGAGATCGGCCACCAGCAGGACAACCATCGCCGCGAGTGAGATCACTTCGAAGGTCACGGGAAGTTCGTGGACCATTGTTGCCTTCCGGAACTGGGAGGAACGCGCGCACGCATCGAGCCTCCGGTGTGTACAACAGGGCACCGGAGGTCTTCCTCGCTCGCCTGTGCACCAGCCTGGCCGAAACCACGCAATGGCGCACTACGAGCCGGCCAGGCCGAGCTGACGTCATCGGCAGCTGTGATGACGACCAAGCCGTTTCGAGGTACTCCCCTCCTACGGTGCGAAGCATACGGGACTCGGCGATTGTTCCCGAACGTGACCCGCGACACGGCTCAGGCGAGCGTGCCGCGGGTACGAGCCCGTGGACTCACGCCGTGGCGGCCTGCATCTGCCGCAGCTCCTTCTTGAGCCCCGAGATCTCGTCGCGCAGCCGGGCCGCCACCTCGAACTGCAGCTCGGCGGCCGCTGCGTGCATCTGGTCGGTCAGCTCCTGGATCAGCTCGGCCAGCTCGCTCGCCGCGGCACCGGACAGCCGGTTGCCCGACGTCGCTGCCTCCTTCGGCGTGCCCGGCACCCGGGCGCCCCGGCCCTCGCCCTTGCGGCTGTTCCGGAACCCGCCGGCCAGCAGCTCCTGGGTGTCCAGGTCCTCGCGGGCGAGCATGTCCGTTACGTCAGCGATCTTCTTGCGCAGCGGCTGCGGGTCGAGGCCCCGCTCGGTGTTGTACGCGACCTGCTTCTCGCGGCGCCGGGTGGTCTCGTCGATCGCCATGCGCATGGCCGGGGTGACCTTGTCCGCGTACATGTGCACCTGGCCCGACACGTTACGGGCGGCGCGGCCGATGGTCTGGATCAGCGACCGCCCGGACCGCAGGAAGCCCTCCTTGTCCGCGTCGAGGATCGCCACCAGCGACACCTCGGGCAGGTCCAGGCCCTCGCGCAGCAGGTTGATGCCGACCAGCACGTCGTACTCGCCGAGCCGCAGCTCGCGCAGCAGCTCGACGCGGCGCAGCGTGTCCACGTCGGAGTGCAGGTAGCGCACCCGCACACCGCGTTCCAGGAAGTAGTCGGTGAGGTCCTCGGCCATCTTCTTGGTCAGCGTGGTCACCAGCACGCGCTCGTTGCGGTCCACGCGGTCGCGGATCTCGCCCAGCAGGTCGTCGATCTGGCCCGTGGTGGGCTTCACCACGATCTCGGGGTCCACCAGGCCGGTGGGCCGGATGACCTGCTCGACGACGCCGTCGGACAGCGAGCGCTCGTAGTCACCCGGGGTGGCCGACAGGTAGACCGTCTGCCCGATGCGCTCGGTGAACTCCTCCCACTTCAGCGGTCGGTTGTCCATGGCGCTCGGCAGGCGGAAGCCGTGGTCCACGAGCGCACGCTTGCGGGACGCGTCGCCCTCGTACATGGCGCCGATCTGGGGCACCGTCTGGTGGGACTCGTCGATGACGAGCAGGAAGTCCTCGGGGAAGTAGTCGAGCAGCGTGTTGGGTGCGGTGCCCGCCTCGCGGCCGTCGATGTGCATCGAGTAGTTCTCGATGCCGCTGCAGGTGCCGATCGAGCGCATCATCTCGATGTCGTAGGTGGTGCGCATGCGCAGCCGCTGGGCCTCCAGCAGCTTGCCCTGCTTCTCCAGCTCGGCCAGCCGGCCCTCGAGCTCCTTCTCGATGCCGCCGATGGCTCGCTCCATGCGCTCCGGGCCCGCCACGTAGTGCGTGGCCGGGAACACGTAGATCGACTGCTCGTTGCGCACCACGTCACCCGTGAGCGGGTGCAGGGTCTGGATCGACTCGATCTCGTCGCCGAACATCTCGATCCGGATGGCGAGCTCCTCGTACACCGGGATGATCTCGACCGTGTCGCCGCGCACCCGGAACGTGCCCCGGGTGAACGACACGTCGTTGCGGGTGTACTGCATGGTCACGAACTGGCGCAGCAGCTGGTCCCGGTCCACGACGTCCCCGACGTCGAGCCGGACCATGCGGTCCACGTACTCCTGCGGGGTGCCCAGGCCGTAGATGCAGGAGACCGAGGCGACCACGATGACGTCGCGGCGCGTCAGCAGCGACGAGGTGGCCGAGTGCCGCAGCCGCTCGACCTCGTCGTTGATCGACGAGTCCTTCTCGATGTACGTGTCCGACTGCGCGATGTACGCCTCGGGCTGGTAGTAGTCGTAGTACGACACGAAGTACTCGACCGCGTTGTTCGGCAGCAGCTCCCGGAACTCCGTGGCAAGCTGCGCGGCCAGCGTCTTGTTCGGTGCCATGACCAGCGTCGGCCGCTGCAGCTTCTCGACGAGCCAGGCAGTCGTCGCCGACTTGCCCGTACCCGTGGCGCCGAGCAGCACCACGTCCTTCTCGCCCGCCTGGATACGGTCGGCCAGGTCGGCGATCGCCGTCGGCTGGTCGCCTGCCGGCTGGTACTCGGAGATGACCTCGAACGGGGCCACCGTGCGCTGCAGATCGGTCACGGGTCGCATGTGACTACCGTACGGCCGACCACTGACACTCCCGCACTGGAGGGTCGGTCAGTGCAGCGTCCCCGCGGCCGTCGCCGGCTCCACCACGTCGCCACGGGCCGCGGCGAGCGCCGTGCGCGCCACGATCTCCAGGGCCTGGGCGATCGCTTCGAGCGGAAGGTGCGCCTCGCCGCCGTCGGACAGTGCGGAGGACTCCGCTGATCCACCTAACTCCTCGGTGCTGCGCGGTACGTGTACAAAGCCTGAGAGCACGCCGGGCCGCTGGGCAAGCGCGTGCTGCAGGGCGTAGAAGGTGGCGTTGCACACGTAGGTGCCGGCGCTGTAGGAGACGACGGCGGGGATGCCCGCCGCGCGCACCGCGGCGACGGCAGCCTTGACCGGGAGCGTGGCGAACCGGGCGGCGGGGCCGCCTTCGGCCACGGGAGCGTCGACGGGCTGGGCGCCGCCGTTGTCGGGGATCCCCGCGTCCATGAGGTTGATCGCCACCCGCTCGACGTGCACCCGAGTGACGCCGCCGGCCAGGCCGGCGGCGACCACGACGTCGGGCGAGTGCTCGTCCAGCAGCCGCAGCAGCGGGCCGTCGGCGGCCCGAACCGGGTCGAACTCCACGGGCAGCACAGCGGTGACCAGCTCGTCGGGCCCGGTCCAGCCGGCGGCGAGGATCCGGACCGCATCGCCGGAGGCATTGACGGCGTCGCCGCCGAACGGCTCGAACCCCGTGACCAAGACCTTCATCGCGCACGCTCCCTACCCGGCGCCGGGCCGGTTCACACGGAGTCTGCCTCCGCCTCCTGCGCGACCTCTGCGGCAACGCGCTGCCACAGGGTATCCACCTGTGTGCGCAGATTGTCCTCTCCGCCCGATCCGTCGAGGGTGACATCTGCGGCAGCGAGCCGCTCGTCGTCGGTGGCCTGCGCGGCGAGGCGGGAGCGTGCGGCGTCCTCGCTCAGCCCGCGCCCCTCCACGAGGCGGCGCACGCGCTGCTCCGCAGGCGTGTGCACCACCACCAGGAGATGGAAGTTGCCGGCCAGGCCGGACTCGACCAGCAGCGGGATGTCGTGCACGACGACGGCGGTCGAGTCTGCAGCTGCCGCCCTGGCCTCGCGCTCGGCCGACAGCCGCCGCACCTCGGGGTGCACTATGCCGTTCAGCCGGGTGCGGGCCGCGTCGTCGGCGAAGATCAGGGCGCCGAGGCCGGGCCGGTCCAGGCTGCCGTCCGGCGTCAGGACGACGTCGCCGAACGCCTCGACGACCTCCGCCAGGCCCACCGAGCCGGGCGCAACCGCCTCGCGGGCCAGCAGGTCGTGGTCGATGACGACGGCGCCGAGCTCGGCCAGGCGCGCTGCCGCGACCGACTTTCCGGCCGCGATCCCTCCGGTGAGTCCGATGCGGAACATGTGGTCCTAAGTGGGCGGGAAGGTTTTCAGTCCTGCTGGGCGTCCAGGCTACTCCCGACAGCCCTGGCCGCCCCAGCTCACAGGCCGGTGACCCCGTAGTCCCGCGCCAGCCGGTCTCGCTCGACGTCGGCCGTGAACGGAGCCGTGCCGTCGAGGATGCCCAGGGCAGCTCGCCAGGCGCGGCGGGCACCGACCTCGTCACCGAGCCGCGCGTGAAGGTCGCCGATCGTGCGGTACCCCTTCGCGACCCCGTTGCGGTAGCCGAGCCTGCTCCGCATCCGCGTCGCACGCTCGTAGGCCCGCAGTGCTCCCCTGAGGTCCGCCGCCTGCTGCCGGCAGAATCCGAGGCTGTCCCAGCTCGCCGCAACGGCGCGCTGGTCGTCGATCTCCTCGGCGAGCCGCAGCGCCTTCTGACACCAGGTCACCGCCGTGTCCAGGTCACCGAGGTGCGCGAGGTCCCAGCCGATGGCGTTCATCGCACGTGCCTCACCCATGCGGTCCCCCGTTGTCCGTGCGTGGTCGAACGCCCGGCGGTCATGTTCGAGGGCCTCGTCCCACCGCTCCCCGG
This sequence comes from Promicromonospora sp. Populi, assembly GCF_041081105.1. Lineage (NCBI taxonomy): Bacteria > Bacillati > Actinomycetota > Actinomycetes > Micrococcales > Promicromonosporaceae > Promicromonospora > Promicromonospora sp. Populi. The sequence continues at coordinate 1,344,290 of NZ_CP163528.1, forward strand.
ACTCGGCCACGGCCCCGAGCCCGAGGTGCACCTCGGCGCCGCCCGCGAACGGCTTCAGCTCGCGGTTCAGCTCGTCCGCACGCAAGAAGTGGCCGTGCGCTCGCACGTGCTCACCTCGGCGGTTAGCGGCCTTGCCCAGATGAAACTCGGCGCGCGCGGCCATGTCGCGCATGCCGCCCCGGTGGGCAGCGGCCAGGACGGCGGTCTGGGTGTGGGTCGCCTCGCCCCACCGCCCGCTCCACTCCTGGAGCTCGGTGGCGAGAGACCCGATCTGGACGCAGTCGACGTCGTGTCGCAGATCTCCCGCCAGCCGCACGACGGCCACCAGGTTCGCGTGCTCCGCGGCGAACCATCGCTCCGCCTCGGCCTGGGAACCGATCGGCGGAACGCTGACGCCCCGGGTGTCGACCGGGCTGTCGGCTGCCCCGGCCAGCACCGCGGGTCGCAGCCCCGGCCGGTTCACCGCCTCGCGTACCGCGCGGGCATAGTGGTCGAGGAGGCGCCGGACCGCCTGGCGATTGTCGAGACGCGCGCTGAGCTCACCGGCGTAGGCGTGCAGCAGGTCGTGCAGCCCGATCCGGCCTTCGGCGGCCGTCACCAGGTACGCCGACTCCAGCTCGGAGACCCGCCGGCGCGCCTGGTCGACCGGCAGCCCGGCCAGGCTGGCGGCGGCCTCGATCGACAGGTCCGGCGTCGGGTGCACACCGAGCAGGCGGAACAGCCGGGCCGCGGGTGCCGACAGGGACTCGTACGACCGGGCGTAGACCGACCGCAGGTCCGCCGCGTCCTCGCCCAGGGTGAACTGGTCCAGCCTGGGACGGGCCGACCGGAGCTGGTCGAGCACAGAGCCGAGGCCGGCCTCGCGGTGCCGCGCCGCGCGGGCCGCGACGATGACCAGAGCCAGCGGCAGCCTCCCGCACTGACCGGCGATCTCGTCCAGCAGGGCCTCGTCAGCCGAACGGGTGGCCCCGAGGCGGCGCACCAGCAGCTCGCGCGCGTCGCTAGCGGGCAGCACGTCGAGCTCCATCCCGGTCGCCGCCTCGCGGGCCACCAGACCGTCCAGGCGGTAGCGGCTGGTCACCATCACCAGCGAACCCGGGGAACCCGGCAGCAGCGCGCGCACCTGCTCGGCGTTCGCGGCGTCGTCCAGGACGATGAGCAGCCGGCGCCCGTCCGTCAGCGTCCGGTAGCGGGCGGCGCGCTCCTCGAGCGTGTCGGGGGTCTCCGAAGCCTGTTCCCCGAGCGAGACCAGGAGATGCTGCAGCGCGTCGTCGGCGGACAGCACCGCGCCCGGGCGGCTCCCCCGCAGGTCGAGCCAGATCTGACCATCGGCGAACCGGTCCGCCGCGCGGCGGGCCCACCACCCCGTGAGCGCCGTCTTGCCGATCCCGGGCTGGCCCGAGATGACGACGACCGCGGTATCGGACGGGCCCGCCTCCACACCCCCGGGCGCCAGAGCGTCCAGCCGCTCCTGCTCCCGGCTGCGCCCCACAAGAGAGGCCACGTGCGGAACCTGGCGGGGCACGACGGCCTCGGCCTGCGGCCTGATGACACCGAGACTCAGGGCGCCCGTCGCGCTCAGCACGCGGCTCGCCGGATCCTCGCCGGCGAGGGCTCGCACGTGGAGCTCGCGCAGCCGGGCGTCGGGCTCCACCCCCAGCTCCTCGCCCAGGTTGTTGCGCAGGCGGCCGAAGGCGGTCAGCGCCTCCGACCGGCGGCCGGACTCGCTCAGGCCGCGGATGAGCTGGAACCAGATGCCCTCCCGCAGGGGGTGACGCTCGGCCAGGTCCTGGAGCATGGCGACGTCCACGGGCCTGCCCGCCGCGTTCAGCAGGTCGTGCTGCCGCTCGATCGCGGCCAGGCGCTGCTCGGTCAGGCGGGCGCGCGCACCCTCCAGGCACTCGCGCGGCACGTCGGCGAGAGCCTCGCCACGCCATTCGTCGAGGGCGCTGCACAGCGCGACGAGCTCGGCGTCGCTCCCCTCCTCCCGGGCTTTCGCCGCCACGGCCAGCCAGCTCGTGAACCGGCCCACGTCCGTGCTGTCGTACGGCACGTCGAGCAGGTAGCCGTCCGGGCGGGTCTGGACGAGCCCGCCCAGCGGCCCCAGCGCGGTGCGCAGCCGGTTGATCACCACGTGTGTCGACTTCCGGGCGTTCGACGGCGCGGTCCGGCCCCAGAGGGCTTCGGCGAGCTCGGCCGCCGGTACGACGGTCCCGTGCCTGAGGACGAGCAGCGCCAGCGCCGTCCGCGACTTGGGGGAGCCGATCAGGATCTCACCGGTGTCGGCGACGACGACCAGCTCCCCCAGCACTCCGAAGCCCATCCGGCCCACTCCCATCCCCGTCACAGAAGACCTTCAGGAAGTGTGACCGGAGGCGGGCAAGAAATCACCTAAATAGCGCGGTCCTGAGCGCCGTCGGCAAAGTTCACCCGCCCCCTCCGGCAGGTCCGCTTCGAGCAAGCGGACCTGCCGGGCGGAGCGTCAGAACACGCTGTCGCACTGGGTGCGGTCCCCGTCGACCATCCGGCAGATCGTCTTGCTGGGCGTCCGGGTGATGACCGTCGACTCGTAGGTGCGGCTCTGCCGTTCTCCGTTCAGGTTCTCCCAGCTCTCCGTGAACTGCTTCCGGGTCGACTCGACCCGCCACTTCACGTAGTACTTCACGGAGTGCGGCTGGTTGTCCTTGGGCGCGTAGGAGTGGGTCGTGTCCGTGCTCCACGAGACCGTGTTCGCCTCTTTCACCGAGGCGCTCACGTCGAGTGCCTTGGCCACGGTGCCACCGAAGCTGATGGACTTCTCGACGGTACGGCTGCCGCCCTGACCGAAGTGATAGGTACAGGTCTCCCCGATCTTGTCCTGCGAAGGGCCACCGCACATCAGGCCACCGATCTCCTCGTACTCGTAGGCGGTGGTCGTGGGAAACACGCGCTCGATGACGTCGGCCTCGTAGGGCGAGTCCTTGCCGCCGATGTACACGTTCCTCTTGTAACGATTGACCGTGGGCTGCGGCCCGCTCGGCTTGATCTTGAAGACCGACTGGATCGCCTTGACGATCGTCTGGATCGCCTGGAAGAGCCAGCCGAAGAACAGGCCGTCCGCGTCGGAGGCCGACGCCGGGTTGTTGTTCGCGTACGCGTAGCCATTCATCTGCTGCATGTCATGGTGGTCGATGAGCGGGTCCACCGAGATGAACCTGCCCAGCTCCGGGTCATACTCCCGGGCCCCGAGATGGGTGAGCTCGACAGCGGCGTCGATCGTCCCGCCCACAAAGCCCTTCTCGCCCGGCCACCCGGTCGGCTGTTCACCACGCGCCATCCCGAACGGGTCCATCCGGCGTACCGACGTCGCAGAAGTCACCGAGTTGATCGCGACCTGCGCCGTCCCGTGCTGGTCGCTCGCGGTCCAGGTCAGGGTGTTGTCGGTGCGCACGGCGACCGGCTGGCCGGCGTGCGTGTAGTAGCGCGTCGCGGTGAGCTCGCCCGTTGCCTCGTCCGCCTGCAGCTCCTGGCCCGGCAGGTACAGGGTGGAGGCGTCGGAGGCGTGCCGGATCACGCGGTCGCCGTCGGCCCCGTAGACGAACGAGGTGACCTCGTCGCCCTCCGTGACGGACTCGACCCTGCCGAGCTGGTCCCACTCGAGCCGCTGGTCGCCGCGCTGGATCGTGTTGCCGGCGGCGTCGTAGGCATACTCGTCCGCCGAGATCTGCGTCCCGTCGGCTGCCATCGTCTTCGCCGACTCGACCACGTTCGCCTGCTCGGCACCCGGCTCCGGGTACTCGTACCGCTCGGTGACGTTCCCCTTGACGGCGTGGTCCACCTTCGTGAGCCGGTTGCCGGCCTCGTCGTAGGTGAACGACTGCCAGTACGCCGCCGGCCCGGAGAGCTCGTCCACGCTGCGTTCCTCGGCGCACGAGGTGCCAGGGGTCCAGGCCTCGGTCAGCCGGCGCAGGTGGTCGTACTCGAAGCACTGCCGGTCGGTCGAAAGCTCCCCCGGGGTGTCGGTGATCGAGAGCACGTTGCCCGCGTCGTCGTAGTCGTAGGCCAGGTCCGCCTGCTCGGGACGCGGCACCTCGGCGTCGACGACAGTGCGTTCCACGCGGCGGGTGTAGTCCTCGTAGTAGGTGGTGATCCAGGCACGGTGCTCGGTCTCGTCGAACTCGGTGGCGCAGTCGTTCGCCTGGTCGTCCTGGTCGGGCACACCGCCGAGCTGGACACGCTGCATCTCACCGAGCCGCGTGTACGTGGAGCACGACGCGTAGTAGGTGGTCCCCCCGGCGCCGTCGGCTCCCCCGTAGGTCGTCGCCGGGCGCCCGGCGTCGTCATAGGTGTGGAAGATCTGCTCCTGCGCCAGGTCGCCGATCGCGGGCAGGATCTCGCTCTTGAGGCTGCCGTCCGGGTTGTAGGTGTACTCGGTGGCGTACGTCCGCGGACCGCCGTTGCCGTCGCCGAGGATCCCCTCGGACTGCGGGATCGTCAGCAGGCTCTGCTTGGTCTGGTAGGTCGCGGTGTAGGAGTTCGTCTTCGAGGTGAGTGCGTTGCCGTCGGCGTCGAGCTGGATCGCCGACGTCGGTCGCCCCTTGGCGACCGTCACCGTGCCGTCGGGACGCACCAGACGTGTGGTGTCGTACGTCCACCTCGCCAGCACGGTCCCGTCGCTGCCGCCGTCCCGCACGGAGGTCTTGCGGCCCAGCGCGTCGTACTCGTGGCTGAGCACCTGGCCGCGGGAGTCGGTCGTCCGGACGAGCTGGCCCGCCGCGTCGAACACCGACTCCGTCACGCCGGCGGACGGGTCGTCGCCGCGGACCTGCTGCCCAGACAGGTCGTACTCGTAGTCCCACTCGCTCCCGGCCGGATCGATGACCTTCTCGAGCTTCCCGGCGGGGGTGTACTCGTACCGGGTGATGTCGGCAGCACCGGTGGGCGTGTCACCGCGGAACTGGTGCAGCTCCTTGACCTTGCCACGCGCGTCGGTGACGGTCATGGTGGGCGTCCCCCCGTCGGGCGGCGTGACGTACGTCCGATCGCCGCCGTACCGGGTGAGGGTCTTCCAGTCCGTGACCGTGTTGGTCTGGAACGCCGCCTCGACCGGCCGGTTGGCCGCGTCGTACTTGGTGACGTTCTGCCCCAGCGACTCCGAGTCCGCAGCGCGCCACAGGCGCGAGTCGACAGGATCCCCGTTGAAGAAGGGGTTGGTGACTATGTACTCGCGGCCCTGGGTGTCGTACCGGTGGTCCGTCAGCAGGCGGCCGCCGCCGGCGGCCGGGGCCTGCTCCTGTCGCACGCGGTAGCTGCCGTCGTAGATGGTGCGCGCCTCGACGTACCTGGCCTGCGCGTCGTTCGAGTTCGGGCCGAGGTGGCGCGCGGTCACCACGTTCGGCGCATCACGGCTGATGGCATAGTCGAAGGTGGCCGACGGCGCAGCCGGGTACTTCGTCCGGAGGCGGTCGGTCCCCCACACCTTGATCACCCGCCCCAGGGCGTCGTAGACGTTCTCGCTGATCAGGCCGTTCGGGTCGGTCACCTTGACCGCCTGCCCGTTGCTGACCTCCAGGTCGGTCCTGGTCGCGAAGCCCTTGGGGTCGGTCACCACCGTGGCGGTCGTCGGCCCGCCGGCCGCAGGTGTGTAGGCGGTGGTGGTGGCCCGGTCCAGGGCGTCCGCCGTCCGGGTCACCCGCCCGTGCGCGTCGTACGACGTCGTCGACCGGGTCTCCCATACCGGTTCGCCCGCCTCGTAGCGCACCGCCTTCTCCACCAGGGTGGGGTTCCCCTTCGTCGGCGCCGCTCCCTCACCCTGCCCGTCGTACCGGGTCCGCTGGTCCACGACCGCGTGCTCCGGGTACGACGGCGTCTCGCCGCAGCCGACCGCGACCGTCTGGACGCGTACGGGGAACGACACGAGCCAAGCACTCTCGTTGGCGGCGTACGTCGTGGTGGTGCACAGGTCGTCGCTCGTGACCAGGACGTCTCCCCGGTCGTCGACGGTGGCCGGCTGCCCGTAGTCGTCGTAGGTCGTGACCTTGCGCGTCTCGACCCGTCCGCCGGAGTCCTTCGGCGTAAACGTTCGCTCCGTGCCGATCCCGGTGAAGTACGCCTTGAGGTCACCGCGCGTGGCAGTGGGGCCGCGCCACACCGGGTCCGTGAGCGTCTTGATGACCACCGGCGAGTCGTCCGCGATGCCGTTCCGCGTGATGGACTCACGCTCGAACCCGTGCAGCCAGTCGTGGTCCGTGTGCTCACCGTTCTCGGAGTCCTTGATCACCACCGGACGCCGGCCACCCTCCGGGTTCAGCCGGTCCTGGTCCATCCCCCGGTAGTAGTACGTGTCGGTCCGCGTCTGCGGCCCGGACTCGTCCTCGGGGTCGCCCGCGATCTTGGTGACGTGGGAGAAGCCGCGGAACTCGTTCCAGTTCTTCTTGTCCGGGGGCGTGAACTCGCTGGTGTCGTAGTGCCACGCGGCGCCGTCGTACCGGTACTGGATCTGCTGCTCGATGCTGGAGCTGATCAGGTCGCTGACGACAAGCCCGGAGACCACGTACTTGTTGAACCAGGCGGTCTGCTCCGCATGTGTCTCGTCGGCCCAGGTCGCCGGGAAGCACCGGCGGTCGTTCGTGTGCGGCTGGGCCGGGACGCGGCCGGCGCCGTCGAGGCAGTTGGCGGGGGCATAGGTGACGCTGATGACGCCGCCGGCCTCGGACACGACGCTCGTGATCCGGTACCGGTTGATCGGCGTCTGGTTGTCGGTCACCACCCGGTTGGCCATCTGCGCGCCCTCGAACGTGACCTTCGGCAGCGTGGCGCCTGCGCCCCCGCCGATCAGGCCCGTGTGCTCGATCGACTTGAGCCAGAGCGCGGCTCCCGAGCTCCCGTCGCCCGGGCTGGGGTAGGACTGGTCGAGCTTCCACCGGTCGACGGCGACGAGCTCACCGCCCTTGCGGACCTTGGTGGTCACCGTGTCCAGGCGCTGACCGGTCCAGAACGTGGGCGAGAAGTTCTCGGCACAGGTCGCGCCATCGCACGACCGGTTCAGCGGCGTGTCCGGCCAGTTGTGGTGCTTGGCTGTACTGCACTCCGCCGCCGGGAGGCCCGGGATGCACCTGATCGCCGTGCCGAACTCCACCGTCGCGGCGGCCGTGCTCGACGCCGTCGTGTGCAGCCCGTACTGGATCTGGTTCAGCCAGCCGCCACGGTCGTAGGTGATCGCCTTGTCGCCGTCGTTGAAGTCGCCGTACCGGTTGGTCTCCTTGGTGTAGTCGTAGTGCATCGTGTTCCCGTTGCGGTCCACGACCTTGTCCAGGTTCCACCGCCAGGCCTGGTCGCACCGCGACGCCGTGAACGACGCCTCGCTGAAGCACGGCTCGCCCTTGTCGTCGCCGTACACCCGGACCTTCCACACGGAGTTCGACGCCGGCCGCGACCCGAAAAAGTACTGGGTGCCGTCGGTGGTGGTGATCTTCCACCCCTCGCCGTCCGTCTGACCGCCGTCCGCCGTCCCGATCTGCTGCACCCGGGTGTAGCTGTCGTTCTTGAGCTTCCAGCTCTCGCCGCCGGAGCGGATCATGATCCCGCCCCCGCCGTCGAACACGGAGGTGGCGTTGTCGCTGCGCCAGCAGAGATCGCCGACGTTGTCGAAGCCCTTCTTGGGCGCCCGGCTGCCCTCCTTGTCCTCCATGCACGCGCCGTACGTGCGCTCGACGAAGCTCTCCCCCAGGCTCCAGCCGTCGCCCACCCAGCCCGGCTGGTTGTTCGTCGCGCTGGTCCGCCCATCCACGGCTGAGGATGCGTAGCCCAGCGCCAGGCTCGGCTGGAGGCCGCCGGGGGTCGGCGGGACGCGCAGCGGGTAGGACCAGGTGAAGTCACCGGTCTGCTTCGACACGTCCCACGTGGCGGTCGGCGACAGCGGCGTCGCCGTCGGCCGCCCGCCGCCGTCGGACACCTCGCTGCCGGGCTGCTGCCCCGAGCCGAGGGCGTCGTCGGTCGAGTCGCCGCGCGCCGGGGTGTCCATGGCATCCGCGGGCACCACCGGCACCGAGGGCATGCTGCCGATGCCGCCCGGTGTGGCCGCGGAGGCATCGGGCGGCACCTGGGCCACCACCAGCAGTGAGGCCACCAGGGCGGTCATCGGGACCGTCGCGATCCACCGGCGACGGAAGGTGCGCTGCTCAGGGCTCGAGTGCCGGGTCATGGCTGGTCTCCTTCGGTCTGTGCGGCGAGATCCGCGATCTCCTGCGCGGACAGGGCGCCCATCCAGGTGTCGACCTGGTCGATGGCTCCCGTGAAGAACTCGGCGTTCGCCGCGCGGAGCTGACCGCGCCCGATCGCCATGCGGCGTTGCGCCGCGGAGAGGGTCACGCCGTCCTGGATCCCGACCAGGGCGCCGTCCATGTACAGCCGTAGCTGCCTGGCCGGGTGGTCGTACACGCCCACCAGGTGCGTCCACTTGTTGAGCGCCGCCGGCGGCCCGGAGTAGGCCCGCGCGAAGGTGCCGTCGTCGGCGTCCGTGGTCCAGCCGCCGAACGACCAGCGCCCGATGTTGCCGTCGTACTGCAACGAGAAGTCGCTCATCCTGGTCCCGTCCTGCGAGGCGATCGTCTGCACGCCCTCGCTGTCGGCGACCCGCACCCGCGCGGCGACGGTGATGCTGCCGTAGGTCGGCGCACCGCCGAACGTGCCCTGCGCGAATCCGGGACTGGCGGCGTTCAGGGAAAGGGCCCGACCGAACCGGCCGTCCACGAACCCGAAGGTGCCGTGGGCAGTTGTCGTGCTCTTGCGCCACGATGTGTCGGCGACCGTGTCGTCGTCGAACGTCCAGGTGCCGTGCGGCGGATCCCAGACGTCGTTGTACACGGCACCCACCTCGGCGTCGGACACACCCTTGTCGAAGATCCGGACGTCGTCGATGTGGCCCTTGAAGGGGATGGTGAACTCGCTGCCGGCGTCGCGCTGATGTGCGCCGATCCGGAAGGTGCCGGACGCCCCGACGGACTCGACGCCGGGCAGGAGCTCGGACATGCGGCCGTTCACGTACAGGCGCATCTGGTCGAGGTTCGGCACGTAGACGAGCGCGAGGTGCGTCCAGTGACCGACCCGCACGGTCTCGTCGGAGTAGACCTCCTTGACGACGGTCGTGCCGTCGGCGCCGCGCGACGCCATGACCGCGGCCCACCGGTTGCCGGCCCGCGTGAGCACGTAGTTGTGCCCGCCGCTGACGACGGCCTCCCAGGCTCCGCTGCTGCTCGCGGTCGACGGCCAGACCCAGGCCGACGCCGCGAACGCCTCGCCGGCGCCGGGAACGGGCTCCGCCGCGGACGCATAGCTGTCCACACCGTCGAAGCTCCGCCCCCGGCCGTGCCTGCCGCCGACGACGTCGGTGGCGAGCGCACCGTGCATGGTCGTGGCCACTGACCCGACGGCGTCGACCGGCGCGGCCGTGCCGTCCGCCTCGTCAAGCTTCCAGTGATGAGCGGGCGTGGGAGGCTTCGGCGGAACCGGGTCCAGCAGCCCGCCCGAGGCGTAGAACTGGTGCAGCTCCCTGACGCGGGTGTCGTTGAACGCGCCGGTGTAGGCCCGCACGTCGTCGACCACACCGGGGAAGTACTCCGCCGGGTTACCCGACTCGTCGCGGCCGCGGCCGATCTGGAGGTCCCCGGGCGACGGCCAGGCCTCGACGCCGTCGCCCTCGCTCACGCGCACCGCGTCGACGAAGAGCCAGATCTTGCCCGTGGGAGCGTGGAAGATCCCCGTCAGGTGCACGGGCCGGTCGAAGTCGCACGGAGCATCCGGGTCGGGGTCGAACGGGTCGCACCGGAACAGCCCGATCGAGGCGACCTTCGTCTTGTTCTCGTTGGACATCTCGAAGACCCAGTCGCCGTTCTCGTGCGCGGCGTCCGCCCCGGCCTGGTAACCGAGCCGGAACCGGCTGTCGCCGTCCGACGCGCCGTCCAGGCTCAGCGCCGTGTGCACGCACTCGCCGGGACCGGGTTCGGCCCCGCCTTCCTCCCAGTCGTCCCAGGTACAGGCTTTGTCCCGGTCGAGCTGCACGACGGCGGAGACCGTGAACGACCCGTCCGTGCGGACGTCGAGGTCCGAGGCGGAGAGGTAGTCGTCGACGCCGTCCAGCTCGAGCGCGTTCCCGACCACGCCGTCGGTCCAGCCGACCTGCGCCGCGGCCGGAGCCGCAGCCGCGCTGCCGCCCACGGCGTCCGCCGCGCTGGCGCCCTGGCCCTCGTCGAGACGCCAGTTGTGCCGCAGCGTCAGGTCCCGGCCGGCCAGCTCAGAGACCTCGTCCGGGAAGAGCGCCCTGCCGTACGCGGTGACGTCGTCGACCGAGCCGAGCACCCGGTTCTGGCGGTTGCCGGCGTTCAGGGCGGCGCCGATCTGCAGCCCGCCTGCCTGGTGGTTCCACGCGGCCGGCGCCGGCGCCGTGCCGGCCGCTTCGCCGTTGACGTAGAGCGTGATGGTCTTGGCAGTCGCGTCGTAGACCCCCGCGAGGTGTGTCCACACGTCTTCCTGCGCTTCCGGCCCCTCCACCACGTAGGGCGTACCGGCGGTGTCGGTGGGCGGCTTCTGGAACCCCCACCGGCCGTTCGCCAGCTTGACGAGCTGGAACGCGCTAGTGGTCTGCCCGTCCTGGGACACGATGGTCGAGGTGCCGTTCAGGTCGTCGATCCGGGCCCACGCGGTGACCGCGAAGCTCTTGGTCGGGTCGACCGCACGGGGTGCCGAGATCCAGTCGTCCCCGTCGCCCGTCAGCGCCTTGTCGGTGCCGTCGGAGGGCAGATCGGTCTGCCCGGGCCCCCACTGGCAGGCGGCCGCGGACGTCGCGCCGTTGCAGTGCACCGTCCCGTCCAGGGCCTGCCCGGTCTCGTTGGTCGCGTCCCCGTCCAGCAGCCAGCGGCCCACGGCGACGTCGTCGCGCACCACGATCGCCTGGACCTCTTCGGCGCTCAGCGCCCTGGTGAACGCCCGCACCTCGTCGATGGCCCCGTTCCACCGTGACGACGGCGTCCCGTCCAGCCCTCGGCCGATCACGAACGAGCCGCTCGCCGCGAACTGGGTCTGCGCCCGGGCCGCGGGGGCGCCTGCCGGGGCGCCGTTCACATAGAGCCGGATGCTCCTGTTCGCCCCGTCGTGGACGGCGAACAGGTGCGTCCACCCGGTCGGGTCACCGGCGGCCACGCGGATCACGGCGTCGCCCGCCGCGCCCTGCGTGTCCGAGGCGAACGTGGCGTACTCCCACTGCGCGGTCGTGGCCCCCGTCCTCAGGTACGAGAGCGTGAACCCGCTGCGGTTGACGCCGTCCTGCGACAGTGCGACCACCCGGTCGCCCACCGCCAGGTCCGCCAGCACCGCGGCGTCCAGCCGGACGTGCCCGCCCACCGAGTAGCTGCGGTTGGTGGTCACGACCGGCCCGTCGGACGAGACCACCTCGCCGTCGGCCCCGCCCACGTGCACCGCCCGGCCGACAGCACCCTCGGCGACGCTCGGGTCCTGCTCACCGTCCGCGTCGCAGTCTCCGCAGAGGTAGGCGTCCGGGTGCAGCACACCCGCCTGACCGCCGGGCACGCTGTTCAGCGTGGTGCTGCTGCCGTCCTTGTCCTCGAACTTCCACTGGGCGGCCTGCACGTTCGAGCCGGCCACCGCCGCCTTGACCTCCGTGGCCGTCAGCACCCGCTCGTAGAGCTTGACCTCGTCGACCATGCCCGGCCAGTGGTCGACCGCCGCCGCACCGTTCCACATCGTCCGGCCGATCTGCACGTCGCCGTCGGCGTCCCAGTCCTTGCACGCGGCCGTGCGGGTCACCTCACCCGCCGGCTCGCCGTCGACGTAGAGGCTCAGCTTCCGCGTGCGTGCGTCATAGGTCCCGGTGAGGTGGGTCAGCACGTCGGTCTCGGACGGCTCGGCCGAGGCTGCCATGGACGTGCCCTTGTACTCCTCGTCGGAGCAGGCCATGCCGAACACCCAGCGGCTGCCCTCTTCCACCCCGTCGCCGTCCTCGTCCGGCCGGTTCCACAGCACGAAGCCGGAGAAGTTGGTGCCGTCCTGGCTGACCGCGGCGCGTGCCCCGGTCGTGTTGTCCAGCCGCACCCACGCGGAGACCGAGAAGCTCGCGTCCGTGCGGACGGCGTTCGGCGCGCTGGCGTGCCCGGTGCGGCCGTCGAACGACAGGCCCTGGTTGATCGCACCGTCGGCGTACGACGCGCCGTCGTGCAGCATCACGTCGCGGTCGCCCAGGTAGGCACGGTCCTTGCCCGTGCCGTCCAGCGACCAGTCCGCGTAGGCGCCGTTGCCGGGACGCACCCGCAGGTGCTGGACCACGAGCGGGCTCTTGTTGCCGGCACGGTCGACGGCCTGCACAGAGAAGGTCCGTGGGCCGTCGCCGGGCGGGGTCGTCCAGACCGAGGCGTTCCCGCCGAGCGCGTCGGCGTCGATCTTGTTCGCCGGTTGGCTGGTCCAGCCCCACAGATAGTGGTCGACGTCGTCGTCGCCGGCGGCGTCGGTGCACTTCCCCGCCGTCACGAGCGCGGGGGTGCACGCAGTGAAGTCGAACCGGCCCTCGACACCCACCCCGCCGTGCCAGCGGTTCTCGGCGCTGTACAGGAAGTTGCCCACCACCGGCGCGGTGGGCGCCTTGCGGTCGACGACAAACTTCGGCCCGACGCCGACCGGTCCGTCGTCGTGCCAGTCGCGGGCGTTCACCTGCCACGTCACGGTGTTGACGGCGTTCTCGGCGGTAGTGATCGGCCGCGAGTGCACGGTCCCTGACTGCGCGGCGTTCGGGCTCACGTAGTCCGTCGTCTGACCGTTGCTCGTGTACCGCCAGACACCCTGCAGCCCGTCACCGTCGGGATCGTTCAGGGTCGCCTTGATGCTCACGCTCGAGTCGCTGATGTACGGCACGCCGGCGCACCACTTGCAGGGTGCCTGCAGCGGCGGGTCGGTCAGCAGTCCTGCCGGGGCTTCCGGCACCGTGTTGAAGCGGGCGATCAGCTTGGCGTTGTTGTTGTACTTGCGCCACCACGGTGAGTTCTCGGTGTCGGCGTCGTTCGCCGGCGAGACCAGGAACGACGTGTGCCCGCCGCGGTTGACCTTGGCCGTGACGTCGACCGCTGCCGTCTTGGCCCCGGGGCAGCCCCACTTGGCGTTGACCTTGGGCACCAGCATCTCCATGGCCGGGCCCTCCCAGCCGGGCTTGTTGTTCCACGTCGTGCCTGGTCCGGGTTCCCACGTCGCCTTGTGCACGAGGTGATACCGGTTGGTCGCGTTGCAGTCCGGGCTGTACTCGACGACCGCGTTCAGGTCCGCGTCCACGACCACCTTGCCGGCCAGGAAGCTCGTGTCGAACCGCCAGTACGTCCACGCGACGCCGATGTTCTGCAGGCCGCACGCGCCCCACCCCGACCAGCACCTGCCGACCTGCGCCAGCGGCGGCTCGCCGCTCGTGTTCCAGCCGTTGAAGTTGGGCAGACCCGAGAGCACCGTCGCCCAGCCGAACTTGTCTGCCGTGTGGTCCCTCATGATCGTGATCGGGAACTGCGTGTCGCCGTCGACGGCGCTCTCCTCGGGCGTCAGGCTTCCCGAGCCCGGCTCGCCACCGGTGTCCAACGCGACGGGCTGCCCCTCCGCGTCGGCTCCCACCGGGGGCGGCGCCGAGATGGCTCCGTCGCCCTTGGCCGCCTCGACCGTGAGGCCGCCGTCGCGCCGCTCGACGGCGTCGCCCTCGCCGCCGGACACGTCGAGGTTGAACGGGTCGGCGATCAGGGCCTCGGCGGCCGCCCGGTCGCGCACCACCAGCCGCGTGGAGAAGCCGTACGAGTAGGCGACCACCTGCAGGTCCACCCCGGGCCGGACGTCCGCGTAGGTCGCAATGGCGCCGTCGAGCGACGCAGCCGGGAGGCTCTCGGAGGAGGTGAGGCCCAGCTCTGCTCCGCCCTCCTGGATCGCTGCGAGCTCGGTGGCGGATCCGCCCGGCGAGAAGGCGAGGTCCACCGGCGTCGCGCCCGGGCGCAGCAGGCCGTCCTTGCCGGGGCTCAGGTCCGTGTTGATCTTCTGCCAGGTCCCGTCCTCCGCCCTGGCCCGGATCGGGGACGAGTTGAGCTCCGCGACCATCTGCCCGTCGGGTTCCGCGTAGACCGACTGCGTCTCGGTCCGCAGCTCGGGTGCCTCGACTCGCTTGCCGGTCGCTCGTGCGGTGGCCGCCGCCTTCTGCTCGGCGCGCTCCTCGCGCGTCGGTCCGGCAAGGTCGAGGGCCGACGGCGCGGCAGGCGCCTCCGCCGCGGTGTCGACGGCCGCTGCGGACGCAAGACCCTCCGCCTGGGCGGGGATGGTGAGCGCACCGGCGCCGAGCGGCACGGCGATCGCCAACGAGACCACTGCCGCGAGCGCACGGCGTGACGGGGTACGACCTGCCTTCGGCATCAACCAGCCGACAGCCCTCGTGCCTGACTCGGAATCCCCGCCTGAACGCATCGCTCAACCCTTCGTCGTCGTCCGGCACCTCAGCCGGACACCACACAGGCGAGCATCTTGGGGAGGGCTAACAGATCGCTCTCATTTCGACCACGGCCGAATCACCCACAGCGGTGTGGCACGACCTCTGCCGGCCCGGAGTGCGGCGCCGTACGGTGATCCGCGATCTGGGAGGCAACCATGAGTCAGTCGATCAACCCGCAGGCCGGTCCCGCACGCCGCACGTCGCCCGGCGCGGTCGCTCTCGGCGTGGCCACCGCCGTCGCCGTCGTCCTGGCGTCCGTCGCGCTGGCTCCCGGCGCGCTGCCTGCGGTGGCAGGCCCGGGCGCACCGCCCGCACAGGCCGGCGACATCCTCGGCGAGCGGAGCCCCGCTGCGATCCCGGGCGAGTACATCGTCGTGCTCGACGACGCCGCGCCGTCCCGCGTGGCCGCCGAGTCCCGGGCTCTGGCGAAGGCGTTCTCCGGCGAGCTGCGGAGCACGTTCGAGCACACGGTCTCGGGGTTCAGCGCGACCATGTCCGCCGCCGACGCCCGCCGGCTCAGCCGGGACCCGTCGGTCGCGTATGTCGAGGCGAACCAGCGGATGAGCGTGGCTGACGTCCAGGCGCCGACCCCGAGCTGGGGCCTGGACCGGGCCGACCAGCGCGCCCTGCCCCTGACCGCCTCCTACACCTACCCGAACACCGGCGCCGGGGTGACGGCCTATGTCATCGACACCGGGATCCGGACGAGCCACCAGGACTTCGAGGACCGCGCCGTCTCGGGCACCGACATCGTCGACGGCGACGCCGATGCGACCGACTGCAACGGCCATGGCACCCACGTGGCCGGCACCGTCGGCGGCGAGGCCCACGGCATCGCCAAGGACGTCTCCCTGGTCGGGGTCCGGGTGCTGGAATGCGCGGGCGAGGGCACCTCCGAGGACGTGATCGCGGGGATCGACTGGGTCACCGCCCACCATCAGCCGGGTGAGCCGGCGGTCGCCAACGTGTCGCTCGGCGGCGGGTTCAGCCAGGCCGTGAACGATGCCGTGACCGCCTCGGTCGCCGACGGGATCACCTACGCGGTGGCGGCCGGCAACGAAACAGGTACCGACGCGTGCACCCGCTCCCCCGCGTCCACGCCCGCGGCGCTCACTGTGGGCGCCACCACCAGCGCCGACGCGAGGGCTGCCTACTCGAACGTCGGCACCTGCCTCGACCTGTTCGCGCCCGGCTCGTCGATCACCTCGGCCTGGCACACCAGCGACACCGCCACGAACACGATCAACGGCACCTCGATGGCCGCACCCCACGTGGCCGGCGCCGCCGCCCTCTACCTCGCGACGGGTCCCGCGCTCACCCCGGCCCAGGTCTCGGCCGCCCTGCTCGACGCCACCACCCCCGACGTCGTGACGGGAGCCGGCGCCGGCTCACCGAACCGCCTGCTGTACACCGGGGACGTGCCGCCGCCCACCCGGGACTTCGCGGTATCGGTCGACCCCACCGAGGGGATCGTCCAGGCGGGAGCATCGCTCACGACCACCGTCTCGACCAGCACCACGCTCGGCGACCCGCAGCCGGTCGCCCTGACCACACGCGGACTCCCGGCCGGCGTGTCGGCGTCGTTCGACCCGGCCACCGTCACCTCGGGCGAGACGTCCACGCTCACGATGACCGCCGCGACGTCAGCGCCACCGGGGACCTACCTGGTCCAGGTCCGCGCGCGCGGCGCGACGTGGCACGCCGCCACCTACCGCCTGACCGTGGCCGGCCCGCCGGGCTGCACCCAGACCAACGCCAGCGACGTGCCGATCCAGGACAATGGGACGGTCGAGTCGGTCGTCTCCGTCACGGGCTGCGCCGCAACCCCCAGCACGGCCGCGGTAGTTGACGTCGCGATAGTGCACAGCTACATCGGCGACCTCTACGTCGATCTGATCGCCCCGGACGGTACGGCCTACCCGCTGCACCGCGGCACGGGCGGCGCGGCCGACGGGATCAACACCAGCTACCCGGTCAACCTGTCGGCCGAGTCCGCCAACGGGCCGTGGCGCCTGCGCGTCCGGGACACCCAGCCCGGGGACACCGGGTTCATCAACTCCTGGGCGCTCCACCTTGATCCGCCGACCAGCCCGCCGCCGGTCTGCGCCGGCACGAACACCACCGACGTGCCGATCCCCGACAACACCACGATCAACAGCCCGATCACCCTGTCGAGCTGCCCCGGCAACGGCTCGGCGTCGGCGCAGGTCCGCGTGGACATCACCCACCCCTACCGCGGCGACCTCGTCGTGCGGCTGGTCGCCCCCGACGGCAGTGTCTACCCGCTCCTCGACAAGGTCGGCGGCGCCACCGACGACGTGCACCAGACGTTCGTCGTCAACCTGGCCTCCGAACCCGTGGACGGCACCTGGAACCTCCGCGTCCAGGACACCGCAACGGGCGACGCGGGGACCCTCACCGGCTGGTCCCTCACGCCCCGGCCGTAGGTGCCCCGGAGCCCGCCCGGGTCAGACCCGGGCGGGCGTCCGGGCCGCCTGCCGCTCGGGCGTGAACGCCACCGGCAGCTCCGCCGGGTACCGCGACCAGGGCGACGGCGCCCAGGTCACCTCCGGGTCGGTCAGCCGGAGGTCCAGGCGCTCCATGAGGCTCTCCACCGCGATCTTGACGACCAGCCGGCCGGGGCGCCGGGCCGGGCAGGCATGCGGCCCGACCCCGAACGACAGGTGCGACCGGTTGCCTGCCTCGAACAGGTCGTCGCCGGTGCGCACGCGGGGGTCGTTGTTCGCGGCGGCGACACCCATCACTATCGCGTCCCCCGCCCGGATCCGGGCGGTGCCCAGCGTGCAGTCGGTCACGGCGTACCGGGCGGGCAGGTTCGCCACGGGCGGCTCGCTCCACAGGGTCTCGTCCATCGCGTCGTCCAGGCCACGCCGCACCCCGGTGACCCGCCCGGTGTACCGGGGGTCGGTGAGCATGCGGCGCAGCGTGGCGGCGATCCAGGTCACGAGCATCTCGTTGGCCGCGCAGATCGCGACCACCATGGAGTGCACTATCTCCGTGTCGCTCTCGAAGCTGGGGTGCTCGACGAGGCGGGCGGTCAGGTTCGGTCCCGGGTTGTCCCGGGTCGCCAGCACGTGGTCCAGCACTATCTGGTCCATGTCGGCCAGGGCCGCCACGGCGTCACCACCGTGCCCGAAGATGCCGTGCGCGCACCGCAGCAGGGCGATGCCCTGGCGTTCGTCGAAACCGAACATGCCTGACACGGCCAGGAACGAGACGGCGGCGGCGTACCCGCCGATCAGGTCCGCGTGGCCCTGGGCCGCGAACGAGTCGATGAGCCGGCTGCAGACGCCGCGCACGAGGGCCGCGGTGTGCGCCTCGTCGATCCCGGCGAAGGCCTCGTCCATCGGCAGGCGCAGCCGCCGGTGGTCCGGGCCGTCCGCGTAGTACAGCGCGCGCCGTCCGGCCGGGGACAGGATGGCGTGCAGGGTCGACCCCATCGGCAGCTGCTCCTTCCAGTGCCGCGGGTTCCGGGCGAAGACGCTCTCGGTGCGCATCACCTCCATGACCTCGGCGTGGCCCAGCACGAGCCAGCCAGGCACGCCGGGCTCGAGGTCGACCGGCGCCACCGGCCCCCACTGCTCCTGGAGCCTGAGCAGCGCCGCGGTCATGTCCTTCGCGCCGGTGAGCTCCACCAGCGCCACTCGACCTCCGCTGCGCTGCGGTTCTGAGTCAGACATGGCACTCCACCCATCGATATTCATCAAAATTGTCCATCGAATCGTTGGGCGACCTGCGTAGACGCCCGATCGTGGGTTTCTATCACGAGCGGCTAGGAACGCGTAACACCCCTGTGGTCCCGCATGGGACGATGCCAGGGTGAGCTTGCAAGGAGGCGGTGGGAGCATGGGCGGCGGTCGCGCGATGCGCTCGTTCACCCAGGACGGCTCCGTCGTCCAGCAGCGGCTGGGGTGGGCCACGCTGCGGCGCATCGCCGGGTTCGCCCGCCCCTACCGGGGCCGGCTCATCCTGTTCGTCCTGATCCTTGCCCTGGAGGCCGCGGCGGGCGCGGCCACGCCGCTGCTGTTCCAGCGGATCATCGATGACGGCATAGTCGACGGCGACACGCGCCTGGTGGTCCTGCTGGCGGCCGCCGCGGGGCTGCTCGCGATCCTGGCCGCCGGGCTGTCCGTGGCCGACCGGCTCGTCTCGTCCCAGGTCGGCGAGGGCCTCATCCTCGACCTGCGGGTCGCCGTGTTCGACCACGTGCAGCGCATGCCGCTCGCCTTCTTCTCCCTGGCCCGCACCGGCGCCCTGGTGCAGCGCCTCAACGGCGACGTGCTCGGGGCGCAGCGCGCCTTCACCTCGACCCTGCAGACCGTGGTCTCCAACACGCTGACCATCACCTTCACGCTCGCGGCGATGTTCACCATGTCGTGGCAGCTCACCCTCGGGGCGCTCGTGCTGGTGCCGCTCTTTGTGTTCCCGGCCCGCTGGTTCGGCCGCCGGCTCGCCGCCCTGACCCGGCGCGGCATGGAGGTCGACGCCGACCTGGGCCAGGTCATGAACGAGCGGTTCAACGTGTCCGGCGCCCACCTCGTGAAGGTCTTCGGCGACCCGGCCACCGAGTCCGAGCGGTTCGCGGGTCCCGCCCGCGAGCGCCGCGACCTGGGCGTGCGGACCGCGCTGCTGGGGACGTGGTTCCGGGTGGGTCTCTCCACCATCGCGTCGCTGGCCGTAGCGGGCGTGTACGGGCTGGGCGGCCTCCAGGCCATCGCCGGTGAGCTGACCGTCGGTACCGTCGTGGCGCTGGCGACGTACCTCACGCGCCTGTACGGGCCTCTGACGGCGATGGCCAACGTCCAGGTCGACATCATGACGGCGCTCGTCTCGTTCGAGCGGGTGCTGGAGGTGCTGGACCTGGAGCCGTCGGTGGCCGAGAAGCCGGACGCCGTCGACCTGCGCGCCGCCGTCGCCGTCCGGGGTGCGTCCGTCTCTCTGGCGGGGGTCACGTTCCGGTACCCGCGGGCCGACGAGGTCTCGCTCGCCTCCCTGGAGTCGGTGGCCACCCGACGCAAGGACCCGACGTCGGACACGCTGCACGACGTCTCGTTCGAGGTTCCCGCGGGCTCGATGGTGGCGCTCGTCGGCCCGTCCGGGGCGGGGAAGACCACGGTGTCCCAGCTGGTCAGCCGCATGTACGACCCGACGTCGGGCGCGGTGCGCATCGCCGGGACCGACCTGCGCGACGTGACGTTCGAGTCCCTGCGCGCCACGATCGGCGTCGTCTCCCAGGACGCGCACCTGTTCCACGACACGATGGCGGAGAACCTGCGGTTCGTCAGGGCGGAGGCGACGGACGCCGACCTGGAGCGGGTGCTGCGCCAGGCGCGCATCTGGGACCTGGTCGAGCGCCTGCCCGACGGGCTGGAGACCGTGGTGGGCGACCGCGGCTACCGGCTGTCGGGCGGCGAGCGGCAGCGCCTCGCGATCGCCCGGCTGCTCCTGAAGGCGCCCGACGTCGTGGTGCTCGACGAGGCGACGGCGCACCTCGACTCGGAGTCCGAGGCGGCAGTGCAGGCGGCCCTCGACCAGGCGCTCGCCGGACGGACCTCGCTGGTCATCGCGCACCGGCTGTCCACGGTCCGCGCTGCGGACCTGATCGTGGTGCTCGACGACGGGCGGGTGGTCCAGTCCGGGACGCATGCCGAGCTGATCGCCGCCGGGGGCCTGTACGCCGACCTGTACCGGACGCAGTTCGCGGAGACGGCCTGACCCAGGGGCCGGCGCCCGGCGGCCCGGCTGGCGGCCCAGCTAGCGCACGGCCTCCGGACGCCCGATCGCGGCCTCTATCTGCGCGAGCACCCGCCGGGACCGCTCCAGCTCGGGCCGGTACCGCTCCGGCAGGTCGGCAGCGAGCCGTCGGCGCATCTCCACGGCGTCCCGCGCGTGCCCGAGCGCGGCGGCGTTGTCGCCGACCGCGCTCAGCGCGCTGGCGAGGTTGGAGACAGCCAGCGCCAGGTCGGGCCGGTGCTTGTCCGGGTTCTCGACGGCGAGCTGCCGCCGCATCATCACCGCCTCCTTCATGGGCCGCAGCGCGTCGTCGGCCCGGTCCAGGTCAAGGAGGGTCGCGCCCAGGTTCGCGAGCGCCTCGGCGAGGCCGGTGCGGTACTTCTCCGGCTGGTCGCGCACGAGGCGGCGCAGCATGTCGACGGCCTCCTGGGTGGGCGGGAGGGCCTCGTCGAACCGGCCCAGGTCGGCGTATCGCACGCCGAGGTTGGACAGGGACTGCGCGAGGTACTTCAGCGATCGGGCGTTCTGGCTCGCGAGCCCCCGGCGGATGCCCACCGCCTCCTCCTCCAGCAGCACCGCCTCGTCATACCTGCCGCGCCGGGCGTACGTGACG
Source organism: Promicromonospora sp. Populi (assembly GCF_041081105.1). Classification (NCBI taxonomy): domain Bacteria; kingdom Bacillati; phylum Actinomycetota; class Actinomycetes; order Micrococcales; family Promicromonosporaceae; genus Promicromonospora; species Promicromonospora sp. Populi. The sequence continues at coordinate 1,365,148 of NZ_CP163528.1, forward strand.
CCGAGGTTGGAGAGCGAGTGGGCGAGGTAGTGCAGGTACCGGTCGGGGTGCTCGCGGGCGAGCCCGCGCCGGATCTCCAGCGCCTCCCGCTCCAGCCGGAGCGACTCGTCGGCGCGGCCCGTGGTCGAGTACAGGGCGCCGAGCGCGGACAGCGCGCCGGCGAGGTCGGGCCGCGTGCCCCGCTCGTTCTCCTTCGCGAGCCCGCGCTGCAGCTCCAGTGCCTCCAGGAGCACCACGCCCGCCTCCTCGTAGCGCCCGAGGGCCTCCAGCGTGGTGCCGAGCTGGCCGAGCGACCAGGCCAGCTCGCCGAGGTGTTCGGGGCGGGCGGCGGCCAGCCGGCGCCGGATCGCTACGGCCTCCGCGTTCGCGGGCAGCGCGTCCGCGGGCCGCCCGTTCTCGGTGAGGGCCTCGAAGTTGCCCAGTACCGCGGCGACGCGTGGTTCGTACTGGACGGGGTCGCCCTCGGCGAGGCGGCGGTAGATGTCGAGGGCGGCGCGCTGTGCCACCTCGATCTCGCCCACCCGGCCCAGCTCCGTGTAGGACACCCCGGCGCTCTGCAGGGCGCGAGCGTGCTCGGCGTCGGCCCACGGTGCGTCGCCGGCGGGCAGCTGGCGGCACAGGTTGATGACCTCCTCCTGGACGGCCAGGGCGTCGCTGTGCCTGCCGACCGCCCAGTACCCCGTCCCGAGGTTGTTCAGCGCGGTGCACAGCGCGGGGCGGTACCGCACCTCGTCGGCCCGGACGAGGCCGCGCCACAGGCCCACCGCCTCCTGCAGCCGGGCCACGGCCGCGCCGGGCTCCCCCTCGGCGACCAGCACGATCCCGAGGTCGGTCAGCGCCTCGCCGCGCTGGGCGGTGTCGCCGGCGGTCTCGGCGAGCTTCGCCACCCGGCGCGTGAGGCGGTCCAGCACGGGGACGGCCAGCGGGCCGGACGACCGCGGCAGCCGGCGCGCCACCCGGATCAGGCCGGGCAGGTCCTCGGGGTGCCCGTCGGGCAGGGCGGCCGTCACCGCCTCGATCAGCCTCCCGGACACGTCCCCGCCCGTGGCGGGCCGGTCCAGGGCCATCGACGTCGCGAACGCGACCGTCGTGAACGCCTGCTGCGGTGCCAGGTCGCGGGTACAGGCGGCGGTCAGCTCGTCCGACGTCGCCAGGACGCGTGCGACGAGCAGCTCCGCCAGGCGGGGGACGGTCAGGAGGTGCGCCCGGAGCCAGTCGACGGCGGCCGCTGCCCGGCCTGCCGCCGGCTCCACGCCCGCGCGGTGCAGCGCGCCGCGCAAGCCGTCATCAGTGCGGTCCCCCAGCAGCGTCGCCACGGCGAGCGCGGCCTCTGCGGCACCCGGGTCCAGCCCCGCCGCGGCGGCCGAGCGCGCCCACCCGGCGCGCTCGTGGTCGAGCACCACGTCCAGCGCGCCGGCCGGGTCGACGGGTTCGTGACCGCCGACGAGCACCGCGGCGAGCGCGGCAGCCTGCAGGTCAAGGGCGCGCAGGTGCTGGCCCGGCGCGGGCTGGAACAGCAGCTCAGGCACCGGACGGCCCAGGGCCCGGGCGAACCGGGCGACTGCCGCCTCCAGGTGCGCGCGGTAGTCGTCCGACCGGTCGACCGCCAGGCCGAGCACGGGATCGAACCCGGCGGCCAGGCTCTGGTCGAGCTCCGGCTCGAGCGCCAGCTGGGTGACCGACGGCGTCCGCCCCGCCCACAGCGTGCTGGTCCACCGCTCCCGTCGCCACCACAGCCCGCCGGTCCGCGCGATCAACAGGACGCGCAGCCGGCCGCGGGTCCTGGTCCGCCCGACGGCGTCGAACAGCGCCGGCAGGCCGGGCCGCGACGCGGCGTCGTCCACGACCAGCAGCACACGCCGGGCGTCGGCCGTCGCGGACACCGCGGCCGCCTCCTGCCCCGGCGGCACGTGGACCACTGTCCAGGCGGTGCGCCGCAGCCGCCGGCCGAGCTCCAGCGCCAGGCGCGTCTTGCCGACCCCTGCGAGCCCGCACAGCAGGCGCAGCGCCACCGGCTCCCCCGACCGCACCCAGGACCGCAGGTCCGAGAGCTCACGCCCGCGGCCCGTGAACGGCACCACCGCGCGCTCCGGCGCAAGGAGGCCCGCCGGGCTCGCGCCCCACGCCTCTTCGGGTCCGGGTCGACTCATGGGCAGTCATCAAACCCCACAGCGACGGTCCTGGCCAGCAGGTCTGTGATACGCCCGGAACCCGCCGATCGCAGTGTTTCCCCAGGTCAGGGGCGTGCGGATGACCCAGATCCGGGCGCGTGCACCGCAGTCCGAAAAAATGGCCCGGCCCGAGGCCGGGAACGCCGACGGCCCGCCGTCCCCCGAAGGGGACGACGGGCCGTCGAACAGCTCAGATCAGTTGCCCGTGAGCTTCTCGCGGAGCGCGGCGAGCGCCTCGTCCGAAGCCAGCGTGCCGACCTCCTCGACCGGAGCCGAGGAGTAGGTGGTGCTGCCACCGCTGCTGCTGCTGCCACCGGCGGGAGCCGAGGCCGGGGCCTCGGTCGACGCCTCGGTGTCGGCGGTCAGCGCCTCGGCGACCTGCTTGCGGTGCGCGGTCCAGCGCTCGTGCGCCTTGGCGTACTCCGCCTCCCACGCCTCGCGCTGGGTCTCGAAGCCATCGAGCCACTCGTTGGTCTCCGGGTCGAAGCCGTCCGGGTACTTGTAGTTCCCGGCCTCGTCGTACTCGGCGGCCATGCCGTACAGCGCGGGGTCGAAGTCCTCGGACTCCGGGTCCACACCCTCGTTGGCCTGCTTGAGCGACAGCGAGATGCGGCGACGCTCCAGGTCGATGTCGATGACCTTGACGAAGACCTCGGCACCGACGGTGACAACCTGCTCGGGCAGCTCGACGTGGCGCACGGCCAGCTCCGAGATGTGGACCAGGCCCTCGATGCCGTCCTCGACGCGCACGAACGCACCGAACGGGACGAGCTTGGTGACCTTACCCGGCACGACCTGACCGATGGCGTGCGTGCGGGCGAAGGTCTGCCAAGGGTCCTCCTGCGTCGCCTTCAGCGACAGGGAGACACGCTCGCGGTCGAAGTCGACGTCGAGCACCTCGACGGTGACCTCCTGGCCCACCTCGACAACCTCGGAGGGGTGGTCGATGTGCTTCCAGGACAGCTCGGAGACGTGCACCAGACCATCGACGCCGCCGAGGTCCACGAACGCACCGAAGTTGACGATCGAGGAGACGACACCCGGGCGCACCTGGCCCTTCTGCAGCGTCTGCAGGAAGGTCGAGCGAACCTCGGACTGCGTCTGCTCGAGCCAGGCACGGCGCGAGAGCACGACGTTGTTCCGGTTCTTGTCGAGCTCGATGATCTTGGCCTCGATCTCCTTGCCGACGTACGGCTGGAGGTCGCGGACACGACGCATCTCCACGAGGGAGGCGGGGAGGAAGCCGCGCAGGCCGATGTCGAGGATCAGGCCGCCCTTGACGACCTCGATGACGGTGCCGGTGACGACGCCGTCCTCTTCCTTGATCTTCTCGATCGTGCCCCAGGCGCGCTCGTACTGTGCGCGCTTCTTGGACAGGATCAGACGGCCTTCCTTGTCCTCCTTCTGGAGGACCAGGGCCTCGACGGCGTCACCGACGGCGACAACCTCGCCAGGGTCGACGTCGTGCTTGATCGAGAGCTCCCGGGACGGGATCACACCCTCGGTCTTGTAGCCGATGTCAAGAAGGACCTCGTCGCGGTCCACCTTGACGATCGTGCCTTCGACGATGTCCCCATCGTTGAAGTACTTGATGGTGGCGTCGATGGCAGCAAGGAAGTCCTCCTCGGTGCCGATGTCGTTGATGGCAACCTGGGGTGCGGACTTCGCAGGGGTGGAGATGGTCATTGAGTTCGATGCTCCGATGCGGACATGGCGTAGTACGGACAGGGACTGATGGGGCTGTGCTTGGGTGGGGCCGATGGTCGCCAAAGGGCGCACGGCACCGCCAGCCATCCTAGTGGCGCTGCGGCGCCCTGGTCAACGCGAGCTCAGGGCGCCGTGCAGGGTCCAGAGAGGTGCTCGGTGCGGACTTCAGAGCGCGAGCTCCAGGTCCTTGCCCGGGATCGCGTCGAGCAGCGCTCGCGTGTAGTCCGTGCTCGGCGAGTCGAACACCGTGTCGACGGTCCCCTCCTCGACCACGCGGCCCTCTTGCATCACCAGCACGCGGTCCGCGATCTGCCGCACGACGGCGAGGTCGTGCGTGATGAAGAGGTAGGTGAGCCCCAGCTCCTCCTGCAGGCCGGCGAGCAGCTGCAGGATCTGCGCCTGGACCACTACGTCGAGCGCCGAGACGGCCTCGTCGCAGACCACGAGCTCGGGCGACAGCGCGAGCGCGCGGGCGATCGCGACCCGCTGCCGCTGGCCGCCGGACAGCTCGGCGGGGAACCGACGCAGGTGGCCCTTGCTGAGCGCCACCTGGTCGGCGAGCTCCTCCACGCGAGCCCGGCGGGCCGCGGCGTCACCGTAGGAGTGCGCACGCAGCGGCTCCTCGATCGCGCGGTACACCGAGTAGAGCGGGTCGAGCGACGAGTACGGGTCCTGGAACACGGGCTGCACCCGGCGCCGGTAGGCGATCTGGTCCCGGTGGTTGCCCGCGCCCACGAGGCCGCCGTCGAACGTGATGGAGCCGGTGGTGGGCTTCTCGATGTCGAGGATCATCCGGGCCAGCGTCGACTTGCCCGAGCCCGACTCCCCCACCACGGCGACCGTGGAGCCGCGCGGGATGTCGAGGCTGACCCCGTCCACGGCGGTGAAGTCCTTGCTCCGGGACAGCAGGCCGCTGCCGCGGATGGAGAAGACCTTGCTCACGTCCTTGACGGAGACCAGGACGTCAGCCCCGTCCGCGCCGTCGGCGGCGACGTCCTCGCCGCGGGCCAGCAGGGCGTCGTCGAGCACGTCGTCGAGGCCGCGCTCGCGCGCGATCTCGATGCGGCGCGAGGCGAGCGACGGGGCCGCCGCCATGAGCCGCTTCGTGTACTCGTGCTGCGGCGCGGTGAGCACCTTGCGGGCCGGCCCCTGCTCCACGATCTCGCCGTGGTACATGACCACCACGACGTCGGCGCGCTCGGCCGCGAGGCCGAGGTCGTGCGTGATCAGCAGCACCGCGGTGCCGAGCTCCTGCGTCAGGCCGGCGAGCTGGTCCAGGATGCCGCGCTGCACGGTGACGTCCAGGGCGGAGGTCGGCTCGTCCGCGACGAGCAGCGCCGGGCGGCCTGAGAGGCCCATGGCGATGAGCGCGCGCTGGCGCATGCCGCCGGAGAACTCGTGCGGGTACTGGGAGGCCCGGCGCCGGGCGTCCGGCAGACCGACCTCTTCGAGCAGCTCGACCGTGCGCGTGCGCGCGTCACGCCGGGTCCGCAGGCCGTTGTCGATCAGGCCCTCGTCGATCTGCTGCCCGATCCGCATGATCGGGTCGAGGTTGGTCATCGGGTCCTGGGGCACGAGGCCAAGCTCCGTGCCCCGCAGCTGCGCCATCCGCTGCGCGGACACGTGGCCCAGGTCCTCGTCCTTGAACCAGATGTGGCCCTCGGCCACGGACCCGTTGCTCGCCAGCAGGCCCAGCACCGCCATCGCCAGGGTGGTCTTGCCGGAACCCGACTCCCCCACGACCGCGACGGTCTGGCCGCGCCGGATCGTCAGGTTCGCGCCTGCGACGGCGCGCGCGGCGCCGCCCTCGGTCCGGAAGTCGACGCACAGGTCCTCGACGCGCAGGACGACGTCGTCGGGAGTCTTCTTGTCAGGGGTGTCGCTCATCGTCGGGTCCTGTTCCGGGGGTCGAGGGCCTCGCGCAGGCTCTCGCCCACGAGGGTGAAGCCGAGGGCCGTCACGGCGATGCAGATACCGGGCAGGATCGCGAGCCGCGGTGCGACCGCCAGCTCCTGCTGCGCGGCCGTCAGCATGCGACCCCACTCGGCCGTGGACGGCTCGCCGCCGCCCAGGCCCAGGAAGGAGAGCGCGGCGGCCTCGATGACGGCAGTCGCCAGGGTCAGCGTGGCCTGCACGATGACGGGGCCGACGCTGTTGGGCAGCACGTGGCTCATCGTCACCGAGCGCCGGCTCAGGCCCAGCGCTGACGCGGCCAGCACGTAGTCCTGGCCGCGCTGCGCGAGCATCGAGCCGCGCAGCAGCCGGGCGAAGATCGGGATCTGCACCACACCGATGGCGATGATCACCGACATCGACGACTGGCCCGCGATCGCGGCGATCGACACGGCCAGGAGCAGCGACGGCACGGACAGCATGAGATCCACGAGGCGCATCGCGGCGAAGTCGACCCACTTGCCGAACCAGCCCGCGAGCAGGCCCAGCGCCATACCGCCGGCGAGGCCGAACAGCGTGGACAGGACACCGACCAGGAGCGAGGCCCGCGCACCCCAGATCAGCTTGCTCAGCACGTCGCCGCCGTAGCGGTCCAGGCCGAGCAGGTAGTCGGACGACGGTCCGGGGATCATCGTCGGGCGCACGTCGGCGCGGCCCGGCAGCTCGCTGGGGCCGTACGGGGCGAGCAGCGGCGCGAGCAGCGCCACCAGGACGAAGGCCGCGACGATGACGAACCCGGCGATCGCCACGGGGTTCTTGCGCAGCGTGCGCCAGGCTCGCGCCCAGACGCCCTCACCGGCACGGTCGGGTCCGTCCGGGCCGTCACCGTGGATGCTGGTGTGGAGCGGCTCGGCGGCCGCGCCTCCGGTCACGGGAAGCTCTCCTGCGCTCATTGCTGCCTCCTCAGCCGGGGGTCGATCAGCCCGTACGAGACGTCGACGAGCAGGTTCACGAGGGCGTACACGATCGCGATCATCAGGACGAAGCCCTGCATCACCGGGTAGTCGGCGTTGAACACGGCCTCGGCGAGGAACGAGCCGATGCCGGCGAACGCGAACACGGTCTCGGTGAGCACCGCTCCTGAGAGCAGCAGGCCCACCTGCAGGCCGATAGTCGTCAGCACCGGGAGCATCGAGTTGCGCAGGATGTGCTCACCGCGCAGCCGGGCCGCCTTGATGCCCTTGGCGCGGGCGGTGCGGACGTAGTCCGCGTTCTGCACCTCGGACACGGCGGCGCGCGTCATGCGCGCCACGATCGCGAGCGGGATGGTGCCGAGCGCGATGCCGGGCAGGATCAGGTGCACCAGTGCGTCCCAGGCCGCGTCCCACTCACCGGTGAGCAGGCCGTCCAGGACGTAGAAGTTTGTCGGATGGGTGGCGACCATCGTTGGATCCAGGCGCCCGGTGGAGGGGAACCAGCCCAGCTCCACGGCGAACACGTACTTCAGGATGAACGCGAGGAAGAACACCGGCACGGTCACGCCGATCAGCGACACGACCACCGACGAGTGGTCGATGAACGAGCCGGCGCGACGGGCCGCGATGTAACCCAGCGGGATGCCGATGCCGATCGCGATGATCAGCGCCACCACGGTCAGCTCGATCGTCGCGGGGAACCGCGTCATGAACTCGTCCAGCACCGGGCGTCCGGTCCGCGTGGAGACACCGAAGTCTCCGGTCAGCAGGCGGCCCAGGTACCTGAAGTACTGGATGTGCAACGGCTGGTCGAACCCGTACAGGGTGTTGATCCTGGCGACGGCCTCGGGTGTGGCGCGCTCGCCCAGCAGGGCAGTGGCGGGGCCGCCGGGCAAGGCCCGGACCCATGCGAACAACAGCACCGACAGCCCTAGCAGCAGCGGTATCAAGAGCAGCAACCGCTGCACGATGAGGCGGAGCATACCTATCCTCGTAAAGTTCTTGATGTGACGGACAACGGTCGGGGCGCGGCAGGCGCCGCGCCCCGACCTGAGCAGTTCACCCTAAGGCGTGATGCACCCTAGGTATGTCATCTTCGTTCTCCTACTCGGTGAACGTGATGACGTTGTAGACCTCGTCCTGCACCGGCGAGACCGGGTAACCCTGGACCTGCTCGGTGAACGCGAGCGACGGCACGGGGCTGGCCAGCGGCACACCCGGCAGGAAGTCCATCACTGCCTCGTTCGCAGCCTGGTACAGCGCCTCCTGGTCGGCGACCGGCGCGTAGCGGGCGTCGCTCAGGCTCTGGAAGAGGTCCGGGTCGTTGAAGCCCCACTCGGACGACTCGGCGCCGAAGAACGTGCCGATGAAGTTGTAGGTGTCGTTGTAGTCACCCGTCCAGCCCAGCAGGTGCAGCCCGTGGTTCGCGCTGCCCTGGATGGTGTCGAGGTAGGTGGGGCTCCACGGCTCCGGCGTTGCCGTCACCGTGATGCCGACCTCCTCCAGGTCGGCCGAGATGGCCTCGTAGATCGCCGCCGCGTCCGGCATGTACGGCCGCGAGACGTCGGTCGGGTAGTTGAACTCGAGCTCGAGGTTCTCCTGCCCGGCCTCGGCCAGGAGCTCACGCGCGAGGTCCTGGTCGTACTCGTACGTGGCGACGTCCTCGCTGTAGCCCGACACGATCGACGGGACGAACTGCGTGGCGACCTCGGTGCCCTCGGGGAGCGCGGCCTGGACCAGCGCCTCCTTGTCGATCGCGTGGGCGATCGCCTGGCGCACCAGCGGGTCGTCCAGCGGCGCCTGCGCCTGGTTCATGCCCAGGTACAGGATGTTGAAGGGCTCACGGTCCAGGATCTGGTAGCCGGCCGTCGCGAGTGCGTCGACGTCGGCGGGGGCGACCAGGTCGTAACCGTCGATGTCGCCGGCCTCGAGCGCCTGGCGGCGCGCGGTGGGCTCGGCGATCACCGTGAAGACGATCTCCTGGACGTCGCCGAACTCGCCCCAGTAGTCGTCGTACGCGCTGAGGTTGATCGACTCGCCGGTGTTCCACGACTCGAACGTGTACGGGCCGGTCCCGACCGGGTGCCCCATGGCGTACTCGGAGAGCTCGGGCGCGTCCTCGGCGCCACCGATCTCGTCAGCGCCGAACTCCTCCAGCGCCGTGGGCGACTGGATCGAGAACGACGGCAGCGAGAGCGCCGGCACGAGCTCGGGCAGCGGGCTCCGCAGCGTCACGACGGCCGTTGCGGCGTCGGAGGCCGCGCAGGACTCGTACTTGCCGTTCTCGCCCTGACCACCGAACACGTGCGTGTAGTAGTACGACAGCGACTCCGACGCGGCCAGGCCGGTCCAGCTGGCCCAGCGGTCGAAGTTGAAGCACACGGCCTCGGCGTCGAAGGGCGTGTCGTCGTGGAACGTGACGCCCTCCTTGAGGTGGAAGGTGTACTCCAGGCCGTCCTCGCTGATGTCCCAGCTCTCCGCGAGCAGCGGAGCGGGGTCGGCGGTGCCGGGCTCGACACCGACGAGGCCCTCGAAGATCTGGCGTGCGACCCGGAACGACTCGCCGTCACTGGCGAACGCCGGGTCGAGCGAGCCGGGGTCGGCGGAGGCGGCGAACACGAACGTGGTCTTGGCGTCCCCCCCACTACCCTCGGGGTCCCGCTCGCTCGCGACACAACCACTCAGCGCTACTGCGAGCGCGGTCACCAAGGTGACGCCGCCCGCGAGGCGCGTAGCGCGTCGACGCATGGCACTCTCCTTCCTCGGGCGCACCGGCGGGTCCCGGGTTCGGGCACGACGGCGCGCAGACGTTTGGGCTGACCTTAGGAGCCCTTTCGTTGCTTCCGTATTTCGCTCCTCCACTCGCAATCCAATCGTGACCCTTTCGTTACCGCCAGGACTGTGGTAAGTGGCGGGTAGTTCACCCAGCCGTGCGGGCGTGGATGATGGCTCCGTGAGCAACGACGAGCCCGTGTCCTTCGGCTACCGCGACCTGCCGGACGACGGCGGCGCGGCCCGCAGCTGGTGGGACGCCAACGCCGGCGAGTACCTCGACGAGCATCGGGACTTCCTCGGCGACGCCGGGTTCCGCTGGGGCCCGGAGGGGCTCACCGAGGCGGAGGCGGGCCTGCTGGGCGACGTCGCCGGGCGGGACGTCCTGGAGGTCGGGGCCGGAGCCGCGCACTGCTCGCGCTGGCTGGTCTCCCGCGGCGCCCGAGCGGTCGCCACCGACTACTCGGCGGGCATGCTGGCGGGCGCCACTCGCCTCGACGGCGCCACCGGCGTCGTCGTACCCCTGGTCCAGGCGGATGCGCGGGCGCTGCCGTTCGCGGACGGCTCGTTCGACATCGTCTTCACCTCGTTCGGCGCCCTCCCGTTCGTGCCCGACGCCGGTGCGGTGCACCGCGAGGTCGTCCGGGTGCTGCGCCCTGGCGGCCGCTGGGTGTTCTCGGTGACCCACCCCCTGCGGTGGGCGTTCCCGGACGACCCGACAACCCGCGGCCTGACGGCGACCCGCTCGTACTTCGACCGCCGCCCCTACGTGGAGGCCGACGCCGCGGGCCGCGTCCTGTACGCGGAGTACCACCGCACCGTCGGCGACCACGTGCGCGACATCGCCGCCGCGGGCCTGCGCCTGGTGGACCTGGTCGAACCGGAGTGGCCGGACTGGAACACCCAGACCTGGGGCGGCTGGGGCCCGGACCGCGGCCGCTACCTCCCGGGCACAGCAATATTCGTGACAACCCGCCCGGAGTAACGGCGAGACCTGGTGCCTGCGCCGATCAGTGGCCCGCCTCGTGCCAGGTCTGGCCCGTGCCTACCGAGACGTCCAGCGGGACGTTCAGCTCGAAGGCGGCGCCCATCTGGGTGCGCAGCACCTCCTCCGCCGCGGGCCGCTCCCCCGGCGAGACCTCGAGAACGAGCTCGTCGTGCACCTGCAGCAGGAGGCGCGAGGTGAGCCCCCGCGCGTCTAGCTCACGCTGCACACCGAGCATGGCGAGCTTGATGATGTCGGCGGCGCTCCCCTGGATCGGCGCGTTGAGCGCCATACGCTCGGCCATCTGGCGGCGCTGCCGGTTGTCGCTCGTGAGGTCGGGCAGGTAGCGGCGCCGGCCCAGGATGGTCGCGGTGTAACCCGTGGCGCGGGCCTCCTCGACCACACCCGCGAGGTAGTCGCGCACGCCCCCGAACCGCTCGAAGTAGTCGTCCATCAGGGTCTGCGCCTCGCTCGTGGCGATGTTCAGCTGCTGCGACAGGCCGAACGCGCTCAGGCCGTAGGCCAGGCCGTACGACATCGCCTTGATCTTGGAGCGCATCTCCGGCGTCACGTCGGCGGGCTCGACCTCGAACACCCGCGAGCCCACGTACCGGTGCAGGTCCTCCCCCGAGTTGAACGCTGCGATCAGGCCCTCGTCACCCGACAGGTGCGCCATGATCCGCATCTCGATCTGGCTGTAGTCGGCAGTCAGCAGCGACTCGAAGCCGGCACCGACCTGGAAGGCCCGCCGGATCTGCCGGCCGGCCTCCGTGCGGATCGGGATGTTCTGCAGGTTCGGGTCGGTCGAGCTCAGGCGGCCGGTGGCGGCGATGGTCTGCTGGAACGTCGTGTGGATGCGGCCGTCCGGGGCGACGGACTTGAGCAGCCCCTCCACCGTGACCCGCAGGCGCGACACGTCGCGGTGGGCCAGCAGGTGCGCGAGGAACGGGTGCTCCGTCTTGACGAACAGGTCCTGCAGGCTCGCCGCGTCGGTTGTGTACCCGGTCTTGATCTTCTTCGTCTTGGGCATGCCCAGCTGGTCGAACAGGACCTCCTGCAGCTGCTTGGGGCTGCCGAGGTTCACCTCGCGGTCGATCACGGCGTACGCGTCGGCGGCGGCGTCGGCCACCCCCTGCGCGAACTGCTTCTCCAGGCCGGTGAGGTACTCGGTATCGGCGGCGATGCCGGTGCGCTCCATCCGTGCCAGCACGGCCGACAGCGGCAGCTCGACGTCGTCCAGCAGGTGGGTGGCCCCGCGGTCGGCGAGCTCGCCCGCCAGGGCGGTCGCCAGCTCGGCGACGCCGTGGGCGCGCACCGCCTCGGCCTGCCCCTCGGACTCGCCCTCGAGCGAGAGGTCCAGGGCGCCCTGGGCGCCTTCGGGCTCCACGACCTTGAGCGGATGGCCGAGGTGGCGCACCGCGAGGTCCCCCAGGTCATAGCCCCGCTGGTCGGGGTAGCACAGGTAGGCCGCGAGCTCGGTGTCGAACACGACGCCGTTGAGGTCCAGGCCGCGCGCGGAGAGCATGTGGGCCGCCGCCTTGGCGCCGTGCAGGGTCTTGGGCGCCCCCGCGTCGGCCAGCCAGGCCGCGAGCGCCTTCTCGTCCTCGGGTCCGAGCTGCGTGAGATCGAGGTAGGCGGCCACGCCGTCGGGCTCCGCCACGGCCACGGCCCAGGCATCGCCGCCGCCGGGTACCGCCTTGCCGGCCACCTCCACGCCCACCTGCTCCGTCCGGGCCGCCAGCCAGTCGCCGAGTGAGCCGGGGATAACGTCGACCAGGTCGAGCTCGACCCCGGCCTCCGTCGGGACCTCCTCGTCGGCAACGCCCGCGGGGTCCACGGCGAGCAGGCGATCACGCAGCTGGCCGAACTGCAGGGTGTCGGAGACGAGGTGCACGGCCTCGCGGTCGAAGCCCTCCAGGGCGAGGTCGGCCACCCCGAGCGGCAGCTCGACGTCGGTCAGGAGCGCGTTGATCTCTCGGTTCAGCCGCACCTGCTCGAGGTGCTCGCGCAGGCTCTCGCCGGCCTTGCCCTTGACCTCGTCCGCGGCGTCGAGCAGCGCGGCGAGGCCGTCGTGCGCGGTGATCCACTTGGCGGCCGTCTTGGGCCCGACGCCGGGCACCCCCGGCAGGTTGTCGCTGGTCTCGCCCACGAGGGCCGCCAGGTCCGGGTAGCGCTCGGGCGGGACGCCGTACTTGGCCTCGACCGCTGCCGGGTCCATGCGGGCCAGCTCGGACACGCCCTTCTTCGGGTACAGCACCGTGACGTCGCGATTGACGAGCTGCAGCGTGTCGCGGTCGCCCGAGCACACCAGCACGTCCATACCGGCGGCACTGGCCTGCGTGGCGAGCGTGGCGAGGATGTCGTCCGCCTCGATGCCCGGGAGCTCGACCGACCGAACGCGCAGGGTGTCCAGCACCTCCTTGATGAGCGGCACCTGCCCCTTGAACGCGTCCGGCGTGGCGGCTCGCGTGCCCTTGTACTCGGGGAACCGCTCGGTGCGGAACGTCACCCGGCCCGCGTCGAACGCAACAGCCATGTGGGTCGGCTGCTCGTCCCGGAGCAGGTTCGTCAGCATCGACGTGAAGCCGTAGACGGCGTTGGTGATCTGTCCTGAGCTGGTCGCGAGGGTGTCGGGCAGCGCGTAGAACGCCCGATAGGCCATGGAATGGCCATCGATCAGCAGGAGACGGGGGCGGCCTGACGCAGGCTTGCCCGGAGTACGGCTTGGCACGGTGGAGGTCACGCCTGACAACATAGCCCGCATGACTGACACGAGCCCTTCCGCGACGCCCCCAGCAGCCGGCACGGAGACCAGCCCAGCGGCCACCCCGCCGGCCGTCACCGACTGGAAGGCCTTGTACGCCGGTGCGGAGACCACCGGCACGCTCTTCGAGCGGATGGAGATGGAGCTCCTGGAGCTCGCGCCGGACCGCGCGGTCGGGCGGCTCCCGGTGAAGGGCAACACGCAGCCGGCGGGGCTGCTGCACGGCGGGGCGTCGGTGGTGCTCGCCGAGACGCTCGGCTCGCTGGCCGCGCAGGCGCACGCTGGGCCGGGCAAGAAGACCGTGGGGATCGAGGTCAGCGCCACGCACCATCGCGGGGCCCGCGAGGGCTACGTCACGGGTACCGCGACGGCGGTCCACCTGGGCCGCACGACGGCGTCCTACGAGATAGTCATCGTCGACGATGCCGGCAAGCGCGTGTGCACGGCCCGCCTGACCTGCCTGATCCTGAGCTGACGCGCAGAGCTGACGCGCAGAGCCGAGGCTCAGCCGGCCTTCGCCGGGTGGCGGCGGGACGGCGCGCCGCCACCCACCGTGCGCATGTCGATGGGCCCGGACTCCATGACGGAGCGGGCGCGGCGGCGTCGGGCGATGAGGTCCTCGATACCGAGGCGAGCGGACCGGCGGCCGGCGGTCGCCGTGGCGTCGGCCGCGAGGCGGCGCTGCAGCGCGGCGACGGAGACCACGCGGTGGCCCGCGGCCGGGGCGAACCCGAGCCGGGCGAGGAAGCGCTGGACCCCGCGGTTGCCGGGTACCGGCGCGGAGTAGATGTCGTGGCACTCGTGCTGGGCGGCGAGGTCGGCGGCGGCGCGCAGCAGCGCGTGCCCGACGCCGTGGCGGCGCGCCCGCGGGGCGACGAACAGCATGTCGATGTACAGGCTCGCGTGCTGCGCGAACATGTACGCGGCCACCACCCGGCCGAGGATCACGCCGACGACCTGGCCGTCCAGCCGTGCGACCAGCACGTGGCCACCCGCCGAGAGGAGGACGCTGAGGTGCTCCAGCAGCCGGTCGGCCTCCTGGGCCCCGAGCTGTGCCCCGGTGGGCGAGTCGTCACGTGCCTCGGTGGCCAGCGCGGCGACGGCCGGCAGGTCGTCCTCGCGTGCGAGATGAATGTCGGACACTGTACGCACGCTCATCTCCTCCCGGGTTCCTTTGGGCACGGACGCGAGGTCCGGTTCCGCGCAGACACTAGTCCTGACCGGGCCCACAGAAAACCGGCTCACCCCTTTTTCACCCGCTCTAGGGCCGCCAGGCGTCAGACGCCTTCGCGGCCCCTGATCAGGCGCCGACCTGCTCGATGACGGCGTCGGCGACCTCGCGCATGGTCAGGCGGCGGTCCATCGACGTCTTCTGGATCCAGCGGAACGACTCCGGCTCCGACAGGCCCATCTTCGTCATCAGGAGGCCCTTGGCGCGGTCCACGCGCTTGCGGGTCTCGAAGCGCTCGGTGAGGTCGGCGACCTCGGCCTCCAGCGCGCCGATCTGCGAGTACCGGGAGATGGCGATCTCCACGGCGGGCAGCAGGTCGGCCGGGGTGAAGGGCTTGACGACGTACGCCATCGCGCCGGCGTCACGCGCCCGCTCGACGAGTTCGGTCTGCGAGAACGCCGTGAGCAGCACCACGGGCGCGGCGTGGGCCTTGCCGATGCGCTCGGCGGCGGAGATGCCGTCCAGCTCGGGCATCTTGACGTCCATCACGACGACGTCGGGCTTCAGCTCGATCGCCAGGTTGACGGCGGTCTCGCCGTCGCCGGCCTCGCCCACCACGTCGAAGCCCGCCTCGCGCAGGGTCTCCACCACGTCCATGCGGATGAGCGCCTCGTCCTCCACCACGATCGCGGTGCGGCGGGGGTTGGCAGGAGCGGCCGCCGGCTCGGCGTCGACCAGCGGGGGCAGATCCAGGGAAAGCTTCTCGGTGTTCTCGTCGGTCACGGGGTACATCCTACGATGCGCGGACCCGGGCTTGGGGCCTGGACCTGGGGTGTGGTTCGATGTCCGCCGGGACATGTTTTATGTCCAGCAGGCCGGGTTGGCGGAACAGGCAGACGCGGCGCTCTCAAAAAGCGCTGTCCGAGAGGACATGTGGGTTCGAGTCCCACACCCGGCACACATCCACAGGCCTCCAGGCCCAGCAAGGGCTCAGCGCACGGAGCGCAGGACTATCTCGTCGAACGCCCGGTCCGGAAGCGTGCGGCCGAGCTGCAGCAGGTCCTCCGCCATGAGGCCGACGGCGTAGCGCGTCTCCGGCCGGTCTGCCTCGATCGCCTTCCGGATCACCTCCGCGACCACGCTGCCCTCCGAACCCTGCTGGTCCGGACCGGACCCGGTGCGGGCCGCCATGGCGTTGGCCATGTGCCGGTAGGCGCCGTCGCCGGAGAACTCCCGGAGCTGGTCGGCGGCGTGCTCGCCGAACTCGGTCTTGATGATGCCGGGCTGGATGATCACCACGTCGATCCCGAACTCCCCGGCCTCCATGCGGAGCGTGTCGGAGAGCGCCTCGAGCGCGTGCTTTGCCGCGTAGTACCAGGCGCCGAGCGGCATCGCGATCTCGCCGGCGACGGAGGACACGTTGACGATCGTGCCGGACCCCTGCGCCCGCATGTGCGGCAGCACGAGCTGGGCCAGCCTGGCGGGCGCGAGCAGGTTCAGGTCGAGGTACTCGCGGGCCGTGCCGATCGGCACGTCCTCCACGGCTCCGTGCAGGACCGTCCCCGCGTTGTTGACCAGCACGTCGATCCGCCCCTGCTCCGCGATCACCGTCTCGACCACCCGGTCCAGGTCCGCGGGCTCGCGCAGGTCCGTCGGGACCACGTGCCCGCCCGCGGCCCGGAGCGCGTCCATCCGCCCGACGCGCCGCGCGGCGCCGTACACGACGTAGCCCGCGGCCAGCAGGTCGAGCGCGGTCGCCAGCCCGATCCCGGACGAGGCTCCCGTGACAAGACACACCTTCATCGCGCAGACCTTTCGAGCAGGGGGTTCGTGGACGGACCGTATCGCACGACCTCCAGGCCGAACTCCGCCAGGATCTCGGGCAGGAGCCGCACCACGTCGCGGTCCTTGTCCCGGTTCGCCTCGGACAGGTCCGCCCACGGCACGCCGATCATCGGGTGCACCCGGTTCTTGTCGTCCCGCACCGGTCCCGCCCGCCAGCCCTGCGCCACACGCACCGACTCCCACAGGTCGTGCTCCGCCTCGGCCAGCTTGTCCAGCTCGGCGCCCTCGAACACCACCTCCGGGGCCCCGTCGCGCGGCGCGATGGTCGCACCCATCCGCGCCAGGCGAGCGGGCAGGCCCACCACCCAGCCCCGGTTGGACGCCCGCAGGTCCTCGGACAGGTCCTCCCAGCGCACCATGGCGGGCACCTCGCCCCAGGCGACGCCCCGCTCCAGCTGGTTGCGCAGGTACACGTGATGCACGGACCGCGCGATCCGCTCGTACATGTCGTCGTGCGCGCGGGCCTCCGCGCGCTCGACGTCGGCGAGCAGGCCGCGCACGGTCACGGTCCGCAGCCGCCCGTCGAGGTTGTCGAGCACCCGCGAGGCCTCGGTGCCGAAGGCACCGGTCAGCCCCGCCAGGCCGTCGAGCAGCAGCACGAGCGACCCGGGGCCGCCGTGCCACAGCTTCGTAGCGGTGAGCGCGACCCGCAGGGATGCCCCCTCGTCGGCGTGGCACACGTACACGGTGTCCGGCGCCGCGGCGCCCCCACGCCCGGGCTCCGGCGCGACCCGCAGCTCGATCTTCTCGGCGACCGGCGACCACCGGGCGCGCAGCTCCGCGACCACCTCGACGGCGTCGTCGGCCAGCAGGTCGACCACCAGCCGCACGCGGTCGCCGGCGAGCTCCCACTCGCGCGCCAGGCCCACCACCAGCGCCTTGGCGAACTCGCCCGAACCGATCACCAGCACGTGCGTCGCCGTGGCGGGCCCGCCCGGGCCGTCCAGGATCCGCCGCACCTCGCGCACCGCGAGCGCCTGGGCGGCGATCACGTCGAGCGTGAAGAAGTCGACGCCCGGCTCGGCGCAGCTGAGGTGCCGCGCCTGGAGCGCTATGCCGAGGTCGGGGTCGCTGACGTGGGCGTACAGCCGCTCGGGGCCCTTGCCCGCGCGGCGCACGATGTTCTCCGCCTCGGCCACGGTCAGCACGTTGGCGGTTGCGTCGGTGGTGTCGTCGCCGCACGCGTACAGCACGGTCGCGCCGGTGAGGCCGACGGCGGGCAGGCCCTCGGCGTCCGCGGCGCGCAGGACCCGGTGGCCGGCCTCCTGCAGCGCGGCCGTGACGGTGTCCGCGGCGCCGGTCTGTCCGACGACGATGGCGTGCCCCCGGGCGCGCCGGTCCCTGAACCGGCGGATCTCGCCGGTGAACAGGGCGCGTGCCGCCTCGAACAGCGCGTAGACGGCAGTGCCCGGTGCGAGGAACCGCGCGACCTGAAGCTGCCAGGAGAGCGGGCCGCCGCCGCTGGCCGGGTCGGCGCCCATCACGAAGAGCTGCAGGTCGTGGTAGACGACGTCGTACCAGGTGCGGCCCGGGACGTGCGTGGTGTCGAGCGTGAGGCCCCACCACCCGAGGCCGAGCGAGACCACTACCAGGACGGCGAACCCGAGGCGGGTCCAGGGAAAGGAGGCGCGAGACACGAGAAGGAACAATAGCGACATCTACCCCAGCGCCTCGTCGCCCGGCCAAGGTCCGGGACACGAGAAGGCCCGGACTCCCGCAAGGGGGTCCGGACCCGTTCGTGCGGCCGGCGCTGCCGGCCGTCCACTTCAGTTGGTGCTGTACCCGTCGACGTGCGAACCGATGCGGTGCACCAGGATCGAGTTCGTGGTGCCCGGCACGCCGACCGGCGCACCCGAGACCACAACCACCAGGTCGCCCTTCTCGGCGAGGCCCTGCTTCTGCAGGGTCAGGTCCACCTGGTCGACCATCGCGTCGACGTTGTCGACCTTCGGCACCAGGTACTCGGTGGTACCCCAGGTCAGGGCGAGCGTGTTGGCGACGTCCTGCTCCGGCGTGAAGGCGAGCAGCGGGATGGACGAGCGCAGGCGGGACATCCGGCGGGCGGAGTCACCGGACTGCGTGAACGTGACGAGGTACTTGACCCCGAGCGTCTCGCCGATCTCGGCCGCGGCGCGGGTGATGGCGCCACCGCGGGTGTGCGGGGTCGAGCCGAGCGGCGCGATGCGCTCCCGGCCTGCCTCCTCCGTGGCCTCGATGATCCGGGCCATGGTCTCCACGGTGAGGATCGGGTAGTCGCCCACCGAGGTCTCACCGGACAGCATCACGGCGTCGGCGCCGTCGAGCACCGCGTTGGCGCAGTCCGACGCCTCGGCGCGGGTCGGCGTGGGCGACGTCGTCATCGACTCGAGCACCTGCGTGGCGACGATGACCGGCTTGGCGTTACGCCGCGCCATCTCGACGATGCGCTTCTGCACGAGCGGCACCTGCTCCAGCGGCATCTCGACCGCGAGGTCGCCACGCGCCACCATGACGCCGTCGAACGCCGCGATGATCTCGCTGAGGTTCTCCACCGCCTGCGGCTTCTCGATCTTGGCGATGACGGGGACCGTGCGGCCCTCCTCCTCCATCACGCGGCGGACGTCCTCGTAGTCCTTGGCGGACCGCACGAACGACAGCGCGATGAAGTCGGTGCCGAGCTGGAGCGCCCAGCGCAGGTCGGCCTCGTCCTTGTCGGACAGGGCAGGCACGGAGACCGCGACGCCGGGCAGGTTGATGCCCTTGTTGTTCGAGACGGGCCCGGGGACCTCGACCTCGGTGATGACACGCGGCCCCTCGACGGCGGTGACGCGCACGCGCACCTTGCCGTCGTCGATCAGCAGCGGGTCGCCGACCTTGGCGTCGTTCGGCAGCCCCTTGTGGGTCGTCGAGACGATCTCCCGCGTACCGTCGATGTCCTCGGTGGTGATGATGAACGTGTCACCCTTGTTCAGGAAGTGCTTCTCGTCCCCCGCGAACCGGCCGAGCCGGATCTTGGGGCCCTGCAGGTCGACCAGGATGGCGACCGACTTGCCCGCCTCCTTGGCGGCCTCTCGCACGTTGCGGTAGACGGCCGCGTGCGCCTCCTGCTCGCCGTGGCTGCGGTTGATCCGCGCCACGTTCATGCCGGCGTCTACGAGCTCCCGAAGTTTTTCGGGGCTCTCTGTGGCGGGTCCGATGGTGCACACGATCTTGGCTCTGCGCATGTCTCCAGCCTAGGCACGTTGGGCGCGGTGGCGCCCTGTGGGGGTGTACAACTCCCGGTGAAGTTCTCGGGTCACGATCGCAGAGCGAACGTGCGCGGACGCACCGGGGCGGGCAGCTCGGTGCTGCCCTGCAGGTAGGTGTCGGCCGCGGCAGCCGCGGCGCGGCCCTCCGCGATGGCCCACACGATGAGGGACTGTCCGCGGCCGGCATCGCCGGCGACGAACACGCCCGGCAGGCTTGCAGCGTAGTCCTCGCCGCGGGCCACCAGGCCACGCTCGGTGATCTCGATGCCGGTCTGCTCCTCCAGCACCCCGGTCTCGGGACCGGTGAAGCCCATGGCCACGAGCACGAGGTCCGCGGGGATCTCGTGCTCCGTGCCCGGGGTCGCGGCACGACGGCCGTCGGGCAGGTACTGGGTCTCGGCGACCCGGAGGGCCCGGACGTTGCCGTCGGCGTCCGGCAGGAACTCGACCGTTGAGGCCAGGTACGTGCGCTCGCCGCCCTCCTCGTGCGAGGTCGAGACCTCGAACAGGATCGGGTCGGTGGGCCAGGGCTGGTTCGCCGCGCGCTCGACCGGCGGCTTCTTGCCGATCGCCAGCGTGGTGACGCTCGCGGCGCCCTGGCGCAGCGCGGTGCCGAGGCAGTCCGAGCCGGTGTCGCCGCCGCCAATGATGACCACGTGCTTGCCGGCCGCCGACGGCGCCCCCTCCGGGAGCACCTCCGGGGTGCCCGCCTCGGCCGCGTGGTTGGCGGGGGTCAGGTAGTCCATCGCGAAGTGGATGCCGGCCAGGTCCCGCCCGGGCAGGGGCAGGTCGCGCGGCACGGTGGCGCCGGTGGCGACGACGACGGCGTCGAACCGGCGACGCAGGGCGTCCCAGCTCATGTCCTCGCCGATCGTGACACCCGCGCGGAAGCGCGTCCCCTCGGCCTCCATCTGCGCCAGGCGGCGGTCGATGTGGTGCTTCTCGAGCTTGAAGTCGGGGATGCCGTAGCGCAGCAGGCCGCCGATGGCGGGGTCCCGCTCGTAGACGACGACGGTGTGCCCGGCGCGTGTCAGCTGCTGCGCCGCGGCAAGGCCCGCGGGGCCCGAGCCGACGACGGCGACCGTGGAGCCCGTCAGGCGCTCCGGCACGTGCGGCGTGACCAGGCCGCGGGCGAACGCCTCGTCGATGATGGAGACCTCGACGTTCTTGATCGTCACCGCGGGCTGGTTGATGCTCAGCACGCAGGACGACTCGCAGGGCGCCGGGCACACCCGCCCGGTGAACTCCGGGAAGTTGTTCGTCGCGTGCAGGCGGTCGATGGCGTCGCCCCACTGCCCGCGCCAGACCAGGTCGTTCCAGTCCGGGATCAGGTTGCCCAGCGGGCAGCCCTGGTGGCAGAACGGCACGCCGCAGTCCATGCAGCGGCCCGCCTGCTCCTTCAGGAACGGCTGGCCCTCCGCGCGGTGCGCGTGGGTGTCCTTCCAGTCCCGCAGACGCACCTCGACGGGCCGGTTCGGCGGGAGCTCCCGCTCGGTGACCTTGAGAAATCCTCTGGGGTCAGCCACGTGCCACCTCCATGATCTGGTTCCACACCGACGGGTCCCACTGGGTCCGGCCCGAGAGGTCGGCGCCGCCGGCCTCCGCCTCGGCCAGGGCCAGGCGCACACGCGCCCAGCCGGGCGGCAGCAAGCGGCTGAACCGGCCGCGGGCCGCAGCGGGGTCGGCCAGCAGCTCGGCCGCCACCGCCGAGCCCGTCTCGGCGTGGTGCCGCTCCAGCAGGCTGCGCACGGTCGCCCAGTCGGCGTCGTCCAGGACGCCGATGGCGAGCTCGCCCGACTCCAGCGCCGCCTGGTTGACGCGCGAGACCCGCAGGTCCAGGAAGTACGCGGTGCCGCCGGACATGCCGGCGCCGACGTTGCGGCCCGTGGGGCCGAGCACCAGCACGGTGCCGCCCGTCATGTACTCGCAGGCGTGGTCGCCCACGCCCTCCGACACGAGGGTGGCGCCGGAGTTGCGCACGCCGAACCGCTCCCCCACGCGTCCGCGCAGGTAGACCTCGCCGGACGTGGCGCCGTAGCCGATGACGTTGCCCGCGATGACGTTGCCGCCGTCGAGCACCGCCGCCCGGTCGGGGCGCACCGCTATGCGGCCGCCGGACAGACCCTTGCCGACGTAGTCGTTCGCGTCGCCGAACAGGCGCAGCGTGATCCCGCGCGGCAGGAACGCGCCGAGCGACTGGCCGGCCGAGCCTGTGAGGGTCACGTCGATCGTGTCGTCGGGCAGGCCCGCGCCGCGGTACCGCTTGGTCACCTCGTGGCCGAGCATCGTGCCGACGGTGCGGTTCACGTTCCGCACGGGCAGCTCGATCCGGACGGGCTCGGCGCGCTCCAGCGCCGGCGCGGCCGCCTTGATGAGCTGGTTGTCCAGCGCCCGGGCCAGGCCGTGGTCCTGGGCCTGGGTGTGGCGCAGGGAGGAGCCCTCCTTGAGCTGCGGCCGGGCGAGCACGGGGGTCAGGTCGAGCCCCTGCGCCTTCCAGTGGTCCACGGCGCGCCGCGTGTCGAGCACCTGCACCTGGCCCACCGCCTCCTCCAGGCTGCGGAAGCCCAGCGCCGCGAGGTGCTCGCGCACCTCCTGGGCGATGAACTCGAAGAAGTTCACGACGAACTCCGGCTTGCCGGTGAACCGGCTGCGCAGCTCGGGGTTCTGCGTGGCGACGCCGACCGGACAGGTGTCCAGGTGACAGACCCGCATCATGACGCAGCCCGAGACGACCATCGGCGCCGTCGCGAAGCCGAACTCCTCGGCCCCGAGCAGCGCCGCGACGATCACGTCGCGGCCGGTCTTCATCTGCCCGTCGACCTGCACCACGATCCGGTCGCGCAGGTCGTTGAGCACGAGCGTCTGCTGGGTCTCGGCCAGGCCGATCTCCCAGGGGGTGCCGGCGTGCTTGAGCGAGGTGAGCGGAGAGGCGCCCGTACCGCCGTCGTGCCCCGAGATGAGGACGACGTCCGCGTGCGCCTTGGACACGCCTGTGGCCACAGTGCCGACGCCGAACTCGCTGACCAGCTTCACGTGGACGCGCGCCGCCGGGTTGGCGTTCTTCGCGTCGTGGATGAGCTGGGCCAGGTCCTCGATCGAGTAGATGTCGTGGTGCGGCGGCGGCGAGATGAGCCCGACGCCCGGCGTCGAGTGCCGCGTGCGCGCCACCCACGGGTACACCTTGTTGCCGGGCAGCTGGCCGCCCTCGCCGGGCTTGGCGCCCTGGGCGAGCTTGAGCTGGATGTCGGTGGCCTGCGTCAGGTACTCCGAGGTGACGCCGAACCGGCCCGACGCGATCTGCTTGACGCGTGAGCGGCGCTCGTCGTCGTACAGGCGCTCTGGGTCCTCGCCGCCCTCGCCCGTGTTGGACCGGCCGCCGAGGCGGTTCATCGCTATCGCGAGGGTCTCGTGCGCCTCCGCAGAGATTGACCCGTAGGACATGGCGCCCGTGTTGAACAGCTTGACGATCTCGCTGACCGGCTGGACCTCGTCGATCGGCACGGGCTCGCGGTCCGGGCTGAAACGCAGCAGGCCGCGCAGCGTCATCAGGCGGTTGGACTGCTCGTCCACGCGCCGCGTGTACTGCCGGAAGACGTCCATCCGGCCGGACCGGGTGGCGTGCTGCAGGCGGAACACGGTCTCGGGGTCGAACAGGTGCTCCTCGCCGTCGCGCCGCCACTGGTACTCACCGCCGGTGGTCAGTCGCTCGCCCGGCTTCTTGTTGCCCGACGGCGGGTACGCCTCCGCGTGCCGGGCCGCGACCTCGGCCGCGATGACGTCCAGGCCGATGCCGCCGAGCCGGGAGGTGGTGCCGGTGAAGTAGTCCTCGACGAGGTCGTGGGATAGGCCGATGGCCTCGAAGATCTGGGCGCCGCGGTAGGACATGATCGTGGAGATGCCCATCTTGGACATCACCTTGAGCACACCCTTGCCGAGCCCCTTGATGAGGTTGGCGACCGCCTTCTCGGGCGTGACGTCCAGGTACCCGCGGCGGGCGAGGTCCTCGACCGTCTCCATCGCGAGGTACGGGTTTACCGCTGCCGCGCCGTAGCCGATCAGCAGCGCGACGTGGTGCACCTCGCGCACGTCGCCCGCCTCGACCACCAGGGAGACCCGGTTGCGGGTGTGGTTGCGCACCAGGTGGTGGTGCACGGCGCTGGTCAGGAGCAGCGACGGGATCGGGGCCAGCTCGGAGTTGGCGTCCCGGTCGGAGAGCACGAGGAAGCTCGCCCCCTCCTCGACGTACCGGTCGACGTCGGCGAAGATCGCCTCGAGGCGGGACAGCAGCGCGGCGCCACCCCCGGAGACGTCGTACAGGCCCTGGATGGTCTCGGCCTGGAACAGGCCCTCCAGCTCCCGGTCGCGCTCGACGTGCACAACCTTGGCGAGCTGGTCGTTGTCCAGCACCGGGAAGCCGAGCACCAGCTTGCGCGCGTGCTCGGGCAGGTCGGCGAGCAGGTTCGGCTCCGGCCCGATGGCGCTGCCGATGGCGGTGACCAGCTCCTCGCGGATCGCGTCCAGCGGCGGGTTGGTGACCTGCGCGAACATCTGCGTGAAGTAGTCGAACAGGAGCCGCGGGCGCTGCGAGAGCACCGCCACGGGTGTGTCGGAGCCCATGGCGCCGAGCGGCTCGCCGCCGGTGGTCGCCATGGGCGACAGGATGATCTTGAGCTCTTCCTCGGTGTACCCGAACGCACGCTGCCGACGACGGACCGACGCCGGGCTGTGCGCCACGTGCTCGCGGTCCGGCAGGTCCTCCAGGCGGACCGAGTGCTCGCGGATCCAGTCCCCGTACGGGTGCATCGCCGCCAGGCCCGACTTGATCTCCTCGTCGTCGACGATCCGGCCCGAGCCGGTGTCCACCAGGAACATCTTGCCGGGCTCCAGGCGGCCCTTGCGGACCACGGTGGCGGGGTCGAGGTCGAGCACGCCGGCCTCGGAGGCCAGCACGACGAGCCCGTCCTCGGTGACCCACCAGCGGCCGGGGCGCAGGCCGTTGCGGTCGAGCACGGCGCCGATCAGGGTGCCGTCGGTGAACGTGAGGGAGGCCGGGCCGTCCCAGGGCTCGATGAGGTTCGCGTTGTACTCGTAGAACGCCCGCAGCGCGGGGTCCATGCCCGGGTTGTTCTCCCAAGCCTCCGGCACCATCATCAGCACGGAGTGCGGCAGGGACCGCCCCGACAGGTGCAGCAGCTCCAGCACCTCGTCGAAGCTCGCCGAGTCGCTCGCGCCGGGCGAGCAGACGGGCTGCAGCGCCTTGAGATCACCGAGCAGGTCGGACTCCATGGTGCCCTCGCGCGCCGCCACCCAGTTGCGGTTGCCGCGCACGGTGTTGATCTCGCCGTTGTGGGCCAGCAGCCGGAACGGCTGGGCCAGGGGCCACGACGGGAACGTGTTGGTGGAGAACCGCGAGTGGACCAGCGCGAGCTCCGTGGCGTACCGCGGGTCCGACAGGTCGGGGAAGAACGGCTCCAGCTGCGCGGTGGTCAGCATGCCCTTGTACGTCAGGGTCCGGGCGCTGAGCGACGCGAAGTACAGGCCGATCTCGTTCTCCGCGCGCTTGCGCAGGCGGTACGTACGCCGGTCCAGGTCGATCCCGGACAGCCCGCGCGACGGGTCCGCGACCACTATCTGACGGAACACCGGCATGGAGGCGCGCGCCGTCGGGCCCACGATCCCGGCGTCCACCGGGACGTCGCGCCACGCCAGCACGTCGAGCTTCTCCTCGACGGCCAGCGCCTCGACGCGGCGCACGACGGCGGCCCGCTCGGCGTCGTCGGTCGGCAGGAACGCCGTACCGATCGCGTACATGCCTGCGGGCGGCAGGTCGACGCCCACCACGTCGCGGACGAACGCGTCTGGGATCTGCGTCAGGATGCCGGCGCCGTCGCCGCTGTCCTCCTCAGCCCCCACCGCGCCGCGGTGGTCCAGGTTCAGCAGGGCGGTAAGCCCGGCATCGACGATGTCGCGCCCGGGCGTGCCGCGCAGGGTCGCCACGAAGGCGACACCGCACGCGTCATGCTCGGCCGCCGGGTCGTACAAGCCCTGTGCGGGCATCCCCACCTGTTGTGTCGGCAACGGCTTGGTCATGGGTCCTCACAGGCACCCGGCCGC
The DNA here is from genome assembly GCF_041081105.1 of Promicromonospora sp. Populi. Taxonomy (NCBI): domain Bacteria; kingdom Bacillati; phylum Actinomycetota; class Actinomycetes; order Micrococcales; family Promicromonosporaceae; genus Promicromonospora; species Promicromonospora sp. Populi. The sequence goes on from NZ_CP163528.1 coordinate 1,390,771, forward strand.
AGCCGAGCGCAGATCCTTGCGGTGGTCCGGGACGACGGCGGCCCGGTCGGTCAGGGGCTCGTCGTCCGGTGGTCCCGGCGGTCGTGCCCCTCAGGTGCGCGCGGAGGTGTCCGCGTCGGACTCCTCCACTGCTGCTGTCTTGCCTTCCTCCGGCTCGGCAGCTGCCTCGTCGGTCTCTTCACCTTCTGCTGGGTCAGGCTCCGGCCCGGCCTCACCTACGGCCGGCGGATGATCCTCCGTTGGCCTGGGCCGCACCGACTCCTCCCGGGTGGGGAACCTGCGAGCCAGCACTATCGAGACCACCAGAGCTGCCAGTCCCAGGAGGACCGAGGTCCAGACGTTGAGGCGGAGCCCCAGCACCTGTTCCGCATCGTCGATGCGAAGCATCTCGATCCAGACCCGTCCGAGAGTGTAGAACAGGACGTACGCCCAGAATACCCGCCCATGACCCAACTTGAACCGACGGTCTAGATAGAGCAGAACTCCGGCCATCACCAGGTTCCACAGGAGTTCATACAGGAAGGTCGGGTGGAAGAGGGTGCCCTCCGGGTACGCCACGCCGGTGGCGGGGTTCGCGACCAGGTACTCGGCGTCGATCCGCAGGCCCCAGGGCAGCTCGGTGGGCTGCCCGTACAGCTCCTGGTTGAACCAGTTGCCTCAGCCGGCCCACGGCCTGCGCGACCAGCAAGCCGGGCGCCACGGCGTCGGCGAAGGACGAGAAGCGAACCCCCTGGCGGCGGCAGCCGATCCACGCGCCGACGGCGCCGAGCGCCACCGCGCCCCAGATGCCGAGGCCACCCTCCCAGACGTAGAGCGCCGCGACGGGATCGCCTCCGCCCGAGAAGTTCTCGCCGAAGTACCGGTCGGGCGACGAGAGCACGTGGTAGATCCGGCCGCCGACGATGCCGAACGGCACCGCCCAGAAGGCGATCTCCAGCACGTCGTCGGGGTTGCCCCCGCGCGCCTTCCACCGCCGCGCGGTCATCCAGAGCGCGATGACGATGCCAGCGAGGATCGCGAGCGCGTACGCGCGCAGCGGGAAGATCCCGAGGTACCAGGTGTGCTCGGGCGGGCTGGGGATCTCGGTGGCCAGAGCGGCCGGCAACACAGCGGACAGCTCAGCGGGCACGGAGGCCTGCAGGGCGGTCAGCAGCGTCACGGGGCCTCTCCGGAGGTTGTCGTCGGGCCGGCGGCCGGGTCGGCGGGCAAGTCGGCGGGCGCGGTAGCGCGTGCCGACCGTACCCCGGCCGCCAGGTCCTCCGTCAACGCGGCCAGATTTCTGAGACGGGCCGCCCACTCGTCGTCTCGCACCGGGCCCTCGGGCACCAGCCCGTCCGACAGGAGCTGCCGCACCAGGGCCGAGCCGACGATGACGCCGTCGGCATACCGGCCCACCTGTGCGGCCTGGGCGCCGGTCGAGACGCCGATCCCGACACAGACGTTGGTCGCGCCGGCGGCGCGCGTGTCGGCCACGAGGCGCTCCGCGTGCGAGCCGACCTCGGACCGGATCCCCGTCACGCCCATCAAGGAGGCCGCGTAGACGAACCCGCGCGACGCATTCACCGTGAGCCGCAGGCGCTCCGTGGTCGAGCTGGGGGCGACCAGGAACACCCGGTCCAGCCCGCCCGCACCACCGTGCGCGTCGCTCGCCGCGAGCCAGTCCGCGGCCTCGTCCGGAATGAGGTCGGGGGTGATCAGGCCGACGCCGCCCGACGCCGTCAGGTCGCGCGCGAACGCGTCCGGCCCGTACTTGAGCACCAGGTTCCAGTACGTCATGACCACCACCGGGACCTGCGGCGCGTAGTCGGTCAGCTCGCGCAGCACCCGGAACACGTCGTGCACGCGGACGCCCGCGTCGAGCGCGCCCTGCGCCGCAGCCTGGACCACTGGACCGTCCAGCACGGGGTCGGTGTACGGGAGGCCGAGCTCGATGATGTCGACGCCGTGGTCGACGAGCGTCTTGAGCGCCTCGATCGACCGGTCCACCGTCGGGAAGCCGACGGGCAGGTAGCCCACCAGGGCTGGCCGGTTCTCCTGCTCGCGCAGGCGGGCGATCAGGTCGCCCGTGCTCAGTCCCGTCTGCGGCCCGGTGGCCGGCTCTGTCACTGTGCTCATCCCCGGCCCTCCTGCCGCTCCAGCTCCTCGGCTGCGACGTTGTTGTCGCCGCCGTCCAGCAGCCCGAACCACCTGGCCGCCGTCGCCACGTCCTTGTCGCCTCGACCGGACAGGTTGACGAGGATCACCAGTGGCTCGCCGTCGGGCCCGGTGCGGCCCTGTTCCGCCGCCGCCTTGCCGATACGCAGCACCCCCGCGAGCGCGTGCGCCGACTCGATGGCCGGGATGATGCCCTCCGTGCGGCACAGCAGGCGGAACGCCTCCATTGCCTCGTCGTCGGTCACCGGCTCGTAGGTGGCGCGCCCGAGGTCGTGCAGCCAGGCGTGCGCCGGGCCGACGCTCGGGTAGTCCAGGCCCGCGGAGACCGAGTGGCTGGGCAGGGTCTGGCCGTCGTCGTCCTGCAGCAGGTACGACTTGGCGCCGTGCAGCACGCCCAGCGCTCCGCCGCTGAACCGGGCCGCGTGCCGGCCCGACTCGATGCCCTCGCCGCCGGCCTCGAAGCCGCGCAGCTCGACGCTCTGCTCGTCGAGGAAGGCGTTGAAGATGCCCAGCGCATTGGACCCGCCGCCGACGCACGCAGCGACGACGTCGGGCAGGCGCCCGATACGCTCGTGGAGCTGCTCGCGCGCCTCCTCACCGATGATGCGGTGGAACTGGCGCACCATCTCGGGGAACGGGTGCGGGCCAGTGACGGTGCCCAGCAGGTAGTGCGTGGTCTCGACGTTCGCCACCCAGTCGCGCAGGGCCTCGTTGATCGCGTCCTTGAGGGTGCGCGAGCCGATCTTGACCGGCACCACCTCGGCGCCGAGCAGGCGCATGCGTGCCACGTTCAGGGCCTGCCGCCGGGTGTCCTCCTCGCCCATGTAGACCACGCACTCGAGGTCCATCAGGGCGGCCGCGGTCGCCGTGGCGACGCCGTGCTGGCCCGCCCCCGTCTCCGCGATGAGGCGCGTCTTGCCCATCCGCTTGACCAGCAGCGCCTGGCCCAGCACGTTGTTGATCTTGTGCGAGCCGGTGTGGTTCAGGTCCTCGCGCTTCAGGAAGACGCGGACCCCGCCGGACGCGCCGCCCGCGTGCGCGGCGAACCGCGGCACCTCGGTCAGCGGGCTCGGCCGGCCCGTGTACTCCCGGTGCAGCCGCTGCAGCTCGGCCGCGAACTCGGGGTCGTCGGCCGCCTTGCGGAACTCGGTGTCCAGCTCGTCGAGCGCGGCGATGAGCGCCTCGGGCACAAACCGCCCGCCGTACTGACCGAAGTACGGGCCGGAGACGTCGGAAAGCTTCACGGAGGTCACCTCGGATCCCTTCAAGCCGGACGGACGGACCGCAGCGACGGGTGGGAGCCCGCGGCGACGAGGTCGGCCACCGAGGCGCGCGGGGCGCCGTCGGTCACGAGCGCCTCGCCTACCAGGACGCCATCGGCGCCGGCGCGGGCCATCTCCATCACGTCGTGCGGGCCGCGGATGCCGGACTCCGCGATCTTGATCACGTCGTCCGGGATGTGGTGGGCGAGGCTGCGGAACAGGCCGCGGTCCAGCTCCAGCGTCTTGAGGTTGCGGGCGTTGACGCCCACCACGCGCGCACCGGCGTCGACGGCCCGGCTGACCTCTTCCAGGTTGTGCGCCTCCACGAGGGCGGTCATGCCGAGCGAGTGCACGCGCTCCACGAGCGACTCCAGCACGGTCTGCTCCAGGGCGGCGACGATGATCAGCACCAGGTCGGCCCCGTGCGCTCGTGCCTCCCACACCTGGTAGGGCGTCACGACGAAGTCCTTGCGCAGCACCGGGACGTCCACCCGGCCGCGCACAGCGTCCAGGTCGGCCAGCGAGCCGTTGAACCGGCGCTGCTCGGTGAGCACCGAGATCGCGGACGCGCCGCCGGTCTCGTACTCGACGGCGAGCGCTGCCGGGTCGTCGATCTGCGCGAGCGAGCCCTTGCTCGGGCTCGACCGCTTTACCTCGGCGATCACCGAGACGGCGTCCGCCTGCTTGAGGCGGCCGAGGCACTCGAGGGCCCCGGGCACCGCGGTGGCGCGCTCCTTGAGCGCGTCGAGAGGCACACGTGCCTCACGCTCCGCGAGGTCCTCACGAACCCCCGCGACGATGTCCTCCAGGACCGACATGTAATGAGCCTCCCCGTGCCTTTGCGCTGCCCTCGTCATGCACCTGACTACGCCTCGTACGCCTGCTGGGGACGTTCGCCCCATGGTCATCGTAGGCGGATCGAAGGTGTGGTCCTGACCACTCCCGGACGGTGAGACGACGCCCCGTCAGATCCTGGGCCGGGAGTCGTCCGGGGATTGTCTGGACATTTCCTGGTCAGTTGGCAGGCCGGCGGCCGGGTCGGTGGCCGGGCCGCGGGACCGGTCAGAGCCAGGGGGTCAGATAAGGCTGCAGCCCAGGGAGGTTGCGCGCCACGAAGAACGCCAGCGCGACCCCGAGCGTGATCCAGCCCGCCGTGCTCGACAGGCCGCGGAAGGGCCGGCCGCGCGCGGCGGCCAGGAGCCAGGCCAGCCAGATGACGACCAGCACGGGGGCGGTCACGGTCCACAGGGCGTTCGCGGACCAGGCACCCGCCAGGTCGAGGTGCGCCAGATCGTGCGTGGCACGCAGCCCCCCGCACAGCGGGCAGGCGAGGCCGGTCAGCTCCAGCAGCGGACAGAACCCGTACGAGCCGCGCGCGTGCGGGTCGCGCACCGCGAGCAGCAGCGTTGCCGCGCCGACCGCCGCACCAGTCAGCAGGGGCGCCCGCAGCGCCGAGCCGACGCCGGACCGGGCAGCCGCCTCAGGAATCGGGGCCACCGGCCAGGTACCGGACCACCACGAACACGACGACCAGCACGAGCGCCGCCACCGAGAGCCAGCCCAGCACGACGCCGGTCATCGCCATGCCCTCGTTGTTCGCCTCGCCGGCGCGCACCGCGCGGCGGCCCTGGTTGCCGACGATGATCGCGGGGACGCCGGTGAAGACGCCCAGCAGGAGCACGATCGAAGCGATGCCGAGGACGAGCGACCACACCCCCAGGTTGTTCTGGGGGTACGCGGCGGGCGGCGCGGCCATCTCGGAGGTGGCCAGCTCGGCGGCGGTCATCGCGGACCTACCGCTGAACCTTCTTCTGACCAAAACCCAGGTTGCGCAGCACCAGGCCGACGATCAGCGAGATGCCGATCACGACGAAGCCCGCCACGAACAGCGCCACCCAGGCCGACGACGTCTGCGCCACCAGGACGCCCCACGCGGAGATGAGCGACCCGAGCGTGATGCCCGCCATCGTCACCCACGAGGCGATCGTGTGGCCGTGGTTGGTCGGCGGTACACCCGGCGGCAGGTAGGCGGTCTCGGACTTGTTCTCGGTCATCGCGGGTTGGTGCCTCTCATGTCGTGCGGAACACGCTCAGCCTAACCGTTCCCGGCGAGGTCAGCGGCCCGTGGGGTCGTCGCCACGGGACAGCGCGTCCCAGGCGTCGTGGGGGTCGATCTCGTCGTCGTCCGCGTCGCGGGGCGCGGTTTCGGACGCCGTACCGGACGTGGTGTTCGTGCCGCCGCCGGACGGACCGGCGGGGCTGGCACCCGGATCGCGTTCCGCGCGCTCGTGCCTGCCCGACGTCGCCGCCCAGCCCCGCGCCGCCACCGCGCCCCAGACCGCGACGACCACGGCGAGGACGCCGACCGCGAGCGCGGCCCACGGCCACGCCGTCAGCACGACCGGTGAGGTGAGGTCGGTGACGCCGCTCGTCGCGGACGCCGCGGCGGTCGCGGCAGGCGTGGGGTCGCCGACGACGACGAGCGTGCTCGCCACCACCAGCACCCCCGCCGCCGCGGCCACCGCGAGCGCCACGTACCTGGCCACCCGGCCGGTGAGCGCGCACGCGATGCCGGCGGCGAGCAGCACGAGGGCTCCGGCCCCGACGCCCGGGGCCGCGGAGGTGCCCGCCGCGGCGACGGCCACCTCGGGCTCCAGCGCGGTGGCGACCGTCGTCGTCACCCAGGTGGGCGAGCCGGTGCCGAACGTGAGGGCGCCCAGGACGAGCAGGGCGAGGACGGTGCGGGTGCGGGTCACTTGCCGCCCCCTGTCGTCCCCAGCGAAGCGGTCCCCGACTGCGCGGTCCCCAATGGCGTCAGGCGCGACGCGAGCTGGATGGCGCGCACCGCCGCGGCCGCCTTGTTGCGCGACTCCGCGTACTCGGTCGCGGGCACCGAGTCGGCCACGATGCCCGCGCCGGCCTGGACGCTGGCGCGGCCGTCGGCGATGTACGCGGTGCGGATCGCGATGGCCACGTCCATGTTGCCGCCGAAGTCGAAGTACCCGCAGACCCCGCCGTAGATGCCGCGAGAGGCAGGCTCCAGCTCGTCGATCAGGGCGATCGCGCGGGGCTTGGGCGCGCCGGACAGGGTGCCGGCCGGGAAGGTCGCCCGCAGCGCGTCGAGCGCGCTGCGGCCCGCGCGCAGCCGGCCCACCACTGTCGAGCACATGTGCATGATGTGGCTGAACCGGCGCACCTTCATGAACTCGACCACCTCGACGCTGGTGGGCTCGCAGACCTTCACCATGTCGTTGCGGGACAGGTCGACGAGCATGATGTGCTCGGCCCGCTCCTTGGGGTCGGCCATGAGCTCGTCGCCAAGCTCCTGGTCCTCCTCGGGGTGCGCGCCGCGCGGCCGGGACCCGGCGATCGGGTAGGTGGTGACGTGGCCGTCGTCCACCTTCACGAGGGTCTCCGGGCTGGAGCCGACCACGGCGAACTCGGCGCCGTCGGGCTTCGCCAGGTGGAAGTAGTACATGTACGGGCTCGGGTTGATGGTCCGCAGCGCCCGGTACACGTCGAGCGGGTCGGCCGGGCAGTCCAGGTCGAGGCGCTGGGAGAGCACCACCTGGAACACGTCACCGTCGCGGATCGCCTCCTTGCCGGCGAGCACCGCGTTCTCGAACTCCTCCTGGGTGGACCGGAACTCGAGCTGCGGCTCGGGTGCGTCCTCCACGAGCACGGAAGTGACCCGCGGGCCGACTGCCGCGAGCTGCGCCTCCATGGCGTCGAGCCGCGCGACGGCGTCCGCGTACGCCTCGTCGACGCGCTCGTTGGTGGCGTCGGCGTTGATCGCGTTCGCGACGAGCCACACCGTGCCCTCCCGGTGGTCCACCACCGCGAGGTCGGTGGCGAGGCACAGGGCGAGCTCAGGCGCGCCCACCTCGTCGGGGGCGGTCGCCGGGAGTGTCGGCTCCCAGTGCCGCACGATGTCCCAGCCCAGCACGCCCGCCAGGCCGCCGGTCAGCGGCGGCAGGTTCGCCACCCCGGGGGTGCGGAGGGCGGCGAGGGCCGCCTCCAGCACGTCGACGACGTCGCCCTCGGTCGGGATGCCGACCGGCACGTCGCCCGTCCACACGGCCTGGCCATTGTTGCTGGTCAGGGTCGCGCGGGACGCGACGCCCACGAATGACCAGCGCGCCCATACGCCGTCGGACTCCGCCGACTCCAGGATGAAGCTGCCCGGCCGGCTCCGGGCCAGCGTGCGGTAGAGGCCGACCGGTGTCGCGTCGTCGGCCAGCAGCGGCCGGACCACGGGGATCACCCGGCGGTCGACGGCCATCTCCCGGAACTGCGGCAAGCCCGGCCAGGTACGACCCCAGGGCAGGTCGGCGGGTGCTGTCGCCGCGCGGGCCTCGTGGGTGTCGGGCTGGCTGTCGAGCTGGGTCACCGGTTCTCCTCGTTGCGCGCTTTGGTGTCCGGCTGGTCGCGTTCGCCGACGACGGCGCCCAGGTCGCCGCCGGCCTCAAAGCAGGTGCGCGTCCCGGTGTGGCACGCCGCGCCCACCTGGTCCACCTGGATCAGCAGCGCGTCGCCGTCGCAGTCGATGCTGGCGGCCTTGACGTACTGGGCGTGCCCGGACGTGTCGCCCTTGCGCCAGTACTCCTCGCGGCTGCGGGACCAGAAGGTCACGCGGCCCTCGGTGAGGGTCCGGCGCAGGGCCTCGTCGTCCATCCAGCCGACCATGAGCACCTCGCCCGTGTCGTGCTGCTGTACGACGGCGGCCACCAGGCCGGCGTCGTCCCGCTTGAGCCGTGCAGAGATGCTGGAACTAAGAACGTCGGGCACCAGAGAATCCTGCCACGTCCACGCTGACCACCCCACCGCCAGTCGAGATCTAGCGGGTCTGGGAGACCCAGCTCGCGTGCATGCGGGCGTAGATCCCGTTTGCCGTCACCAGGTCGGCGTGCTCGCCTACCTCTGCCACGTGGCCCTCGTCCACCACGACCACCAGGTCGGACGCCTCGGCGGTGGAGAGGCGGTGCGCGATCGTGATCGTGGACCGGCCCGCCGTCAGCGAGTCCAGGGCCCGCGCGATGCGGACCTCGGTGGCGGGGTCGACCGCGGAGGTCGCCTCGTCGAGCACCAGCAGGTCCGGACTCGCGAGGTAGGCACGCGCGATCGCGACGAGCTGCCGCTCCCCCGCCGAGAGCGCCTCCCCCCGCTGCCCGACGGCGGTATCGAGCCCGTCCGGCAGATCGTCGACCCAGTCGGACAGCCCGAGCTCACCGAACGCCCCGACCACCGCCGCCCGTTCTCCCCCGCTCAGCGGCGTGCGGAGCCCGTAGGCCGCGTTCTCCAGCACCGTGCCGTCGAAGAGGAAGCCCTCCTGCGGCACCAGTACCACCCGCTCGCGCAGCGAGGCGAAGGACAGGTCGCGCAGGTCCACGCCGTCCAGCTCCACGACGCCCGCCGTCGGGTCCATGAGGCGCGTGACGAGCTTCGCGATGGTCGTCTTGCCCGAACCGGTCTGGCCCACGACCGCCACCCTGGTGCGCGCCGGCAGGTCGAGCGTCACGCCGTGCAGCACCTCGGGGCCGCTCGGGTAGGCGAACCGGACGTCGCGCAGGGTCACGCGCGCCGGCCCGCGCTGCTGCGTTTCCGCCCCGGGCTTCTCGGCCACCTGGACCGGCGTGTCGAGCACGGCGATCACGCGCCGCCAGCCGGCCACGGCGTTCTGCAGCTCGTTGAGGATCTCGGTGGCCATCTGCACCGGGCCGGTGAACAGCTGCACCAGGAACAGGAACGCCACGAGCTGCCCCGCGCTGAGGCCACCGCCCACACCGGGCAGCGTGCCCACGACCACCACCACAGCCAGCACGAGGTTGGAGATCAGCACCCCGGACGAGAACGTCGCGGCGACCAGCACCTGCGACCGGGCCTGCGCGCTGCGGGTGTCCTCGACGGCGCCGGCGATCCGCCGTCCCGTGCGTGCGGAGGCGCCGTAGGCGCGCACCGTCTCCGCGCCCACCACGGACTCGGAGATGGCGCCGAGCATCGCCCCGACCCGCTCCCGGACCAGCGTGTACGCGCGGTTCACGTACTTCTGCCCGTACCGGATGACGAGGAACATCGGCACAAAGCTGATCCACACCACCGCCGTCAGGATCGGCGAGTAGACGAGCATGAGCCCGGTCGCGACCAGGACCTGCAGCGCGCTGACGAGCAGCATGATGCCGCCCCACTGCACGAACAGCGACACCGTGTCGACATCGTTGGTCACGCGCGAGACCAGGGCGCCGCGGCGCTCGGTGTTCTGCGTGAGGGTCGACAGGTTGTGCACGTGCCGGAACGCCTTGACCCGCAGCGTCGCCAGCCCGGCCTCGGCCGAGCGGAACAGGCGCACGTTCACCAGCGCGGCGCACAGCCCGGCCAGCACCAGCGCCCCGACCGCGAGGGCGGCCAGGAGGGCCACCCGGCCGACGTCGGGCCCGGCGTCGGCCAGGATGCCGACGTCGATGGTCTGCTGCACGGCGAGCGGAACCACCACGCGGCCCGCGGCGGCCAGGGACGCGAGACCCAGCGTGATCCAGATGCCCCTCGTCATCTCGGGGCTGATCTGGATCCCACGCCGCAGCGTGGCCAGCACGCCGAGGCTGCTGGTCGACTCGATCCGCGCGCCGTCGGCGTCGAGCTCGTCCTCCGGCAGGTCGGTCACGTCGGGCTCGCCTGTCACCGCGGTCATCGGGATACCTCTTCCAGCTCGTCGTCCAGCGCACCAGCCGCGGCCTCGTCCGCCCGTTCCTGCTCCCTGCGCTCGGTCTCGACCTCGTAGGCCGTGGCGAGCGCGCGGTAGCCGGGGTCGCGCGCCATGAGCTCGTCGTGCGAGCCGGAGTCGACCACACGGCCGCCCTCGACGTGGATGACCCGGTCGGCGAGCGCCACCGACGACATGCGGTAGGCGACCATGATCACGGTCGTACCGGGGGCGCTGTCCGCCCCGTCGTCCGCCTGGTCGGCGAGGCCGCGCAGGATCTCCTGCTCCACCCGCGGGTCGACGGCGCTGGTCGCGTCGTCGAGCACGAGGAGCCGTGGGCCGCGCACCAGGGCGCGCGCGATCGCGAGGCGCTGCCGCTGCCCGCCCGACAGGTTGGCGCCGCGTTCGCCCAGCGGTGCGTCGAGCCCGCCGGGCAGGTCCCGCACGGTGTCGTCGAGGCGGGCGATGCGCAGGGCGTCCCACACCTCGTCGTCGGACGGCGCGTCGGGCGCGGCCCTGCCGGTGGTCGCCTCGCCGCTCCGCTCGTCCCTCGCTACGCCCGTCGGCTCCGGGTCGGCGAGCGTCACGTTGCCGCGCACCGTGTCCTCGAAGATGAATGTCGACTGCGCGACGAGGGCGACCTGCGCCGGGATCTCGCCGTCGGCCAGGGTGCTCGCCTCGACGCCGTCGAGCAGGATCTGCCCCCGGGTCGGGTCGGAGAGCCGCGCGAGCAGGCTCACCAGCGTGGTCTTGCCCGCGCCGGTCGTGCCGACGACCGCGACGGTCGTTCCCGGCTCGACCGCGACGTCGATGTCGTCGAGGAGGGTGAGGGTGCGGCCCCGCAACCCGCTGCTCGCCGGCACGTCGACGCCGACGCCGGTCAGGCGGACGCTCATCCCGGCCTGACCCGGGTGCCGCGGCAGCCGGGCGTCGCCGTAGGCGAGGGCGCCGGTCGCGTCGACGACCTGCGCGATGCGCTCGTAGCCGACCAGGGCGCGCGGCAGCTCGCCGAGCACCCAGCCGAACGCCTGCACGGGCACCGTCATCATGGTGAGCAGGTAGGCGGCGGTCACGATGTCGCCCGGGACGACGTCGCCGGTGGAGATGCGCCACGTGCCGATGCCGAGCACCAGCAGGGTGCCGACCGCCGGGAGGGTCTGGATCACTGGGTCGAACAGCGAGCGGACGATCCCGACGCGGACGTTCGCGGCCCGCAGCTCCTGGGCTCGCGCGTCGAACCGGTCCTCCTCGCGGTCCTCGGTGCCGAGCGACTTGACCAGCAGCGCGGCCTCGAAGCTCTCGTGCGCGACGTCGGCGACGTCGCCGCGCAGCTTCTGTGCCCGCGTCGCGGCCGGCGACATGTGGCGCTGGTAGACGGCGTTGACCGCCACCGTGACCGGGATGACCGCGAGAGCCGCGAGCGTCAGCCAGGGGTCGATCGCCAGGAGCGTCGCGACGGAGACGCCGATCATGACGACGACGCCGAGTGCGAACGGCAGCGGGTTGAAGACGCCGGTGGCGGCCTCGGTGTCGGAGGTGGTGTGGTTCAGCAGCTGCCCGGCCGGGTGGGCCCGGTGCCAGGACACGGGCAGACGCAGGTACTGGCGGGTCAGCGCCGTGCGGTGGTCCGCCTGGATGTGGACGTTGCCGAAGCCCGCCCAGATCCTGCGTCCCGCCACGGACAGGGCCAGCGTCAGGGCTACCGCGGCGAGCACGAGGCCGGCGGTCCAGACCCGGCCGCGGGCCGCCTCGTCGCCGGCGATGGCCGGGACGACCACGGAGTCGGTGGCCCAGCCGACCGCCCGGCTGACCGCGACGACCAGGGCACCGAACATCGCCGAGGTACCGACCGCGAGGACGTAGGTGCCGGGGTGGGCGCGCATGCCGCGCCACATCAGGGCCATCGACCGGCGCATCCGCGATCCGGTCAGGGCCATCGGTCTCGGTCGCGGGGCTTCTGGGGGCACGGCAAGACCTCGCTTCGCTAGGGGGCAACGTGATTTTCGCACGATCCAAGAATCGATTCGAGGGTTTTTCGCCCTGGGCGTTTTTCACGTTAGAACCTCGACTTTGGTTGAGGTCAAGACGCCGTGCGTCTCAGGCCGTCAGGTCATCCGGGTGACCTGACGGCCCGACACGTTCGTCAGCGGACGTCGAGTCCCGCCGCGCGCATCGCGTCCTTGACCTGACCCACCGTCAGCACGCCGAAGTGGAACACCGACGCCGCGAGGACGGCGTCCGCCCCCGCCTCGGCGGCCTCGACGAAGTGCTGGGGCGTGCCGGCTCCGCCCGACGCGACGAGCGGGACGTGCACCCGCCCCCGCACGGCGCGGATCATCTCGAGGTCGAACCCGGCGGTCGTGCCGTCGGCGTCCATCGAGTTCAGCAGGATCTCCCCCGCCCCCAGGGCCGCTGCCTTCTCGGCCCACTCGACGGCGTCGATCCCGGTGCCGCGCCGTCCGCCGTGCGTGGTGACCTCGTAGCCCGACGGGGCTGTGCCGCCGCCTGTGATCCTCCGCGCGTCGACGCTCAGGGTCAGCACCTGCGAGCCGAACCGCTGCGCTATCTCGGAGATCAGCTCCGGCCGCGCGATCGCCGCGGTGTTCACGCCCACCTTGTCGGCGCCCGCCCGCAGCAGGCGGTCCACGTCGTCGGTCGACCGCACCCCGCCGCCCACGGTCAGCGGCACGAACACCTGGTCCGCGGTGCGCCGCACCACGTCCACCATGGTCTCGCGGTCGCCGGAGGAGGCCGACACGTCCAGGAACGTGAGCTCGTCGGCGCCCTCGGCGTCGTACCGGCCGGCGAGCTCGACCGGGTCCCCGGCGTCGCGCAGGTCGGCGAAGTTGACGCCCTTGACCACCCGGCCCGCATCGACGTCCAGGCATGGGATCACGCGGATCGCGACGGACATCAGCCCTCCTCGTTCTGCTGCTGTGGTTCTTCCTGCTGTGCTTCTTCCTGCTGCTGTCCTTCTTCCTCGGCGACCGCCTGGTGCGCGTCGAGGATGTCGACCACGTAGACCATCGTCTCGCCGGCCAGTCGGCTCCGGGTGTTGGCGAAACCGTCCTCCGGCGGCACCACCAGCATCACCTGGGAACCGACGGTCTGTTCCGGCAGGCCCTCGTCCCAGCCCGCGACGAGCTTGCCGATCCCGATCTCCGCCGACTGCGGCGGTGTGCCCTCAGTCCACGTCGTGTCGTCCACCCCGCCGTCGCTCCAGCGCACGGCGGTGAACTCCACGGTGAGAATCTGGCCGGCCCGCACCTGCGGCCCCGTCCCCCGGATCAGGGGATGCACCACAAGGTCCGACGGCGGTTCGACGCCGCGCGGGACCCGGACCGTCGGGGCACCGAGGTCGTCCAGCTGGACCTGCGGCAGCTCCGCCCCGGGCGGCTCCCCCTGTGTGCCCGCCGCACGGGCGGGCAGCGCGTCCACCACCAGCAGAACGGGTACGCCGTCCTGCTCCTCCACGAGCGAGAGCCGGGTACCGACGCGCCTGCCCTCAAGGGCCTCGAAGAGGTGGTTGCCCAGGGAGCTCTCGGTCATCGTGTACGCCGCGGGCGCGGTCCGGAACGTGTTCTGCAGCTCCGTGCCGTCCCGGCCGTCCTGCGCGTAGAGGTTCAGCAGCACCGGGTCGTCCCGCTCCAGCACGTCACCCGTGCCGGGCCACACCGTGCGCGAGCCTGCTCGCACCACGGTGAACGGCTTCTCGTACTCGAGGATCGGCGGTCCGCCCGCCTCGCCGGTGACCTGCAGCGGTGCCTGCGACGCCGACGACGTCGGTGCGGGGCCGATGTCGACCGGCAGCGAGGCCGGCGAGCACGCAGCCGTCACCATCACCGCCGCCGCTGCCAAGCCGCCGGCGGCGACGCGTACCCAGGAACTCACCCAGAGAGTCTCCCATGACGCGAAGGTGCCCCAGGAACGACGGGCCCCGGAACAGCGGTGCCCCGGGATCGACCCTGTGGTCGGTCCCGGGGCTCCGCCGCGCCGTCACATGCTCTCGATGAGGCGCTCCACTCGGTCGTCGACGCTCTTGAACGGGTCCTTGCACAGCACGGTGCGCTGGGCCTGGTCGTTCAGCTTGAGGTGCACCCAGTCCACCGTGTAGTCCCGCCGGGCCTCCTGGGCCGCCCGCACGAAGTCGCCACGCAGCTTGGCCCGGGTGGTCTGCGGCGGCAGCGCCGTCGACTCGAAGACCTCCAGGTCGGTGGTGACCCGCTCCACCATGCCGCGTGCCGCGAGCAGGTTGTACAGGCCCTCGGTCCGGGAGATGTCGTGGTAGGCGAGGTCGAGCCGGGCGATCCGCGGGTCGTCGAGCCCCATGCTGTGCTTCTCCTGGTACCGCCGGATCAGCTTGAGCTTGATGGCCCAGTCCAGCTCGTGGTCGATGAGCGACAGGTTCTCCGCCTCCAGCGCGCGCAGCCCGCGCTCCCACAGGTCGAGCACCTGCTTGACCACCGGGGTGACCTCGAGGTTTGCCTCCACGAGCTCCCGGGCCCGCTCGTAGTACTCCGACTGGATCTCGATCGCCGTCATGGTCCGGCCGTTGGCCAGCGTCACCGCGTGCTTGCCCGTGCGGTCGTGGCTGATCTCCCGGATCGCGCGGATCGGGTTCTCCAGCGTGAGGTCCCGCATCGGGACGCCCGCCTCGACGAGGCGGAGCACCAGGTCGGTGCTGCCCACCTTGAGCATCGTGGTGGGCTCCGCCATCGACGAGTCACCCACGATGACGTGCAGCCGGCGGTACAGCTCGGCGTCCGCGTGCGGCTCGTCGCGGGTGTTGATGATCGGGCGCGACCGCGTGGTGGCACTGGAGACCGCCTCCCAGATGTGGTCGGCACGCTGCGAGAGGCAGAAGACGGCGCCACGCGGCGTCGAGAGCACCTTGCCCGCCCCGACCAGGATCTGGCGCGTGATCAGGAACGGCACCAGCACGTCGGACAGCCGGGAGAAGTCGCCCGACCGCCGCACGAGGTAGTTCTCGTGGCACCCGTAGGAGTTGCCCGCCGAGTCGGTGTTGTTCTTGAACAGGTGGATCTTGCCCGGCAGGTCCTCGTGCTCCAGACGCTGCTGCGCGTCCGCCACGAGGCCCTCCAGGATGCGCTCTCCGCCCCGGTCGTACGAGACGAGCTGGCGCACGTCGTCGCACTCGGCGGTCGCGTACTCGGGGTGCGAGCCGACATCCAGGTAGAGGCGGGAGCCGTTCCTCAGGAACACGTTCGAGGAACGGCCCCAGGCCACCACCTTCCGGAACAGGTAGCGGGCAACCTCGTCAGCCGACAGGCCACGCCCGTCGTCGGCCGCACACGTCACGCCGTACTCGGTCTCGAGACCGAAGATCCTGCGGTCCATGGACTTCCCCTCCCTGTTCGCGGAAACCTGCTGCTAGTGGTCGGTGCCAGGCGTGGTGCCGGACGCGTCCGGCCCCTCGTCGGGCTTGTCCTCGGTCGGGGATTCGTCGGTGGGTTCGGCCGCGTCGGTCGGTTCCGCCTCCTCGGTGGATTCGGCCTCCTCGGTCGATGCAGCCTCCTCGGTCGATGCAGCCTCGTCGGTCGTGTCCGGCGGGACCGTGTCCGCGGTTGACAGGCCCGGTGTGACCGGCCCCTCCGGCAGGTCGTCGGCCGGCGGGAGGCTGTCCGCGGGAGCCGCGTCACCCGACGCCGCCGTACCCTCGGCCAGCAGGTCGGCCAGCACCTGCCGGGTCAGCCGCCGGAACGACCGCCGAGGCCGGTCCCGCTCCAGCACTGCAACCTCAAGCTGGGCCGCCTCGATGGTGCGCGACGCCGAACCCTCGCCCGAGCCAAGCGCCGCCACGGCGAGCCGCAGCGCCTCCCCCAGCGTCAGGTTCTCCCGCCAGCCCTCCTTGACCCGTCGGCCGAGCTGCTCGGCCTGGCCGCCCATGACGACAAAGCTGTGCTCGTCCGCCACCGTGCCGTCGTAGGTGAGCCGGTAGATCTGGTCGTCGGCCGAGTCGGCGCCCACCTCGGCGACGACGACCTCGACCTCCAGCGGCTTGGACTCCGTGATGAACACGCTGCCGAGCGTCTGCGCGTACGCGTTCGCCAGGCCGCGCGCCGTCACGTCCGACCGGTCGTAGGAGTAGCCACGCATGTCGGCGTACCGCACACCGGCGACCCGCAGGTTCTCGAACTCGTTGTACTTGCCCACGGCCGCGAAGGCGATGCGGTCGTAGATCTCCGAGATCTTGTGCAGGGCACGGGACGGGTTCTCCGTGGCGAACGCGATGCCGCCGTCGTAGGCAAGCACCACCACGGACCGGCCACGGGCGATGCCCTTACGGGCGAAGTCCGCCCGGTCCTTCATCAGCTGCTCGGGCGAGACGTAGAACGGCATGTTCATGCGAGGTGCCCCCTCTCTCGGCGCTCCGCCACGATCTGCTCCGCAACGCGGGCGACCTCTGCGTCCTCGATCCGCTGGTACCCGTCCACGGACACGGTGGCGACCACCGGGAAGATGCCGCGCACGGTGTCCGGACCGCCGGTCGCCGAGTCGTCGTCCGCGGCGTCGTACAACGCCTCGACCGCCACGTGGACCGCGGCCTCCGCATCCATCCCGCGGCGCCAGAGCTTCTTCAGCGCGCCCCGCGCGAAGATCGAGCCCGAGCCCACGCCGTGGTGCTCGTGCTCCTCGTACCGACCGCCGGTGACGTCATAGCTGAAGATGCGGCCGGTGTCCTTGTCCAGGTCGTAACCGGCGAACAGCGGCACCACCGCCAGCCCCTGCATCGCCATCGGCAGGTTGCCGCGCAGCATCGTGGCCAGCCGGTTCGCCTTACCGGTGAGCGAGAGCAGCGAGCCCTCGATCTTCTCGTAGTGCTCCAGCTCGAGCTGGAAGAGCCGCACCAGCTCCAGCCCGATACCCGCGGAGCCGGCGATGCCGACGGCCGAGTACTCGTCCGCCGGGAACACCTTCTCGATGCTGCGGCTGGCGATCATGGGCCCGGCGGTGGCTCGCCGGTCGCCCGCGAGCAGGACGCCGCCGTCGAAGGTCAGCGCCACGATGGTGGTGGCATGCGGGGACAGGGTCGCCGGGTCGGTCACTCCGACGGGCATGATCCGGTTCCCGGGCAGCCGGTCGGGGGCATGCTCGGCCAGGAAATCCACGAAGGACGACGATCCCGGGCGCAGGAAGGCGTCCGGGAGTCGTCCTGTGGTGCGGTCTGCGCTCAGGTCACTGCCCACCCTTCTGGACGAATCCACGAACGAAGGACTCGGCGTTGGTCTCCAGCACCTCGTCGATCTCCTCGAGCAGGGCGTCGACCTCGTCGTCGTCCTTCTGCGCTGCCGCGGCGGCGGGCGCCGGGGTCTCGGCGTCGTCGTCGGGAGTGCGGTCCTCGTGTGACGGGTTGATTTGTTCCTGACCGGCCATGATCGCCTCCTGGTGATTCACTGACGTGTTACTGGCCTCGAAGCCTAGGCCCCGACCCTAGATTGACCTAGATGCTGGCCCTAGTTGCCGACCCTAGACGGTGACACTGACATCGACCGTCACCTTCTTCCGGAGAGTCCTGCGAGCAGGGCCGCGGCGTCGGGGCTCGCGTCGAGCAACGCGCCGATGTGGCGTCGAGTGCCGCGGGTCGGGTCGAGCATCGGTACCCGCTGCAGGGCCTGGGACCCGTCGACGTCGAAGATCACGGAGTCCCAGCTGGCCGCCGAGATCTGGCTCCCGTAGCGGGCCATCACCTCGCCCCGGAAGTAGGCACGCGTATCCGCCGGCGGGTGCTGCACCGCCCGCGCGACGCTCGCCTCGTCGACGATGCGGTCCACCGCCCCCTTGGCCAGCAGCCGGTGGTAGATGCCTCGCTCGGGGCGCACGTCGGACCACTGCAGGTCCATGGCGTGCAGGCGCGGGTGGTCCCACTCCAGGTTGTCGCGCGTGCGCAGGCGGTCCAGCAGGCGCAGCTTGGCGACCCACTCCACCTCGCGCGCGCAGCTCGCCGGATCGGTACCCAGCCGTTCGACGACGGACGCCCAGCGGTCGAGCACCGCGTCCGACTCCGGGTCGGTGCCGAGCACCTTGAGGGACCGCCGGACGACGTCGGTCACCTCGCCCTGGAGCTCCAGGGCCGTCATCGTCCGCCCGTCCACGAGGTCGAGCCGCGCGGTCAGGCCGAGATCCCGCGAGACCTTCTGCACGTCGCTCACCGGTGCGGCCAGCCGCAGGGCGGTGAGCTCGGCACGGGCGTCGACCCCCGCCTCGGCCAGCTCGTCCAGGTGCTCCAGCACCCAGAGCACCAGCGACGTCGTGCCCGCCTTGAGGTAGGTCGGCACCTCCATCAGGTTGGCGTCGCCGAGGATCAGGTGCAGGCGGCGCCAGCGCTGCCGGTCGGCGTGCGGCTCGTCGCGGGTGTTCACGATGGGGCGGCGCAGCGTGGTCTCCAGGCCGATCTCGGCCTCGATGTAGTCGGCGCGCTGCGAGATCTGGAAGCCGGCGGCGCCGCTCGTCGCGCCCAGGCCTACGCGGCCGGAGCCGGTGAACACCTGCCGCGTGACGAGGAACGGCGTGATGAGCTCGGCGAGCGTGCTGAACGGCAGCGCCCGGTCCACGAGGTAGTTCTCGTGGGTGCCGTAGCTGGCCCCCTTGCCGTCCACGTTGTTCTTGTAGAGCACCACCTCGCTGCCGGGGAAGCCCGCCAGCTCACGCAGGGCCGCGAGCATCACCCGCTCGCCGGCGACGTCCCAGCGCACGAGGTCCTCGGGCGTCATGACCTCGGGCGACGAGTACTCGGGGTGGGCGTGGTCCACGTACAGGCGGGCGCCGTTCGTCAGGATGACGTTCGCGGCGCTCGGGTCGTCGTACTCCTCCGCGACCGGGCGCTCGACCTCCTGGGTCGAACCCGATCGGCGCCGGCCCCGGCCGGGCAGGCCGGGCTCCACGACGGGCACCTGCCCGGTGACCGGGCCCCGCCGGCGCGGGTCGCGCCGGGTCGTCGGTCAGCATCGAGGGCTGTGCCGAGGCGCGGTCGAGGTGGAACCCGCGGGCGTCCTGCAGCGGGTCCTCGTCGTCGTAGTCCCACCGGGCCTTGCCACCCTTGCCGTCGGTCCGCGTGGAGATCGCCCGGTAGGTGGTCACCACCTGGCTCGACAGCAGCATGGGGTTGGCCAGTGGCCGACCCGGTTGCAGGACTCCGTACTCGGTCTCGATACCCATCACACGACGCGCGCTCACGTTCACCACCCTATGTCGGAGTAGTCCCGTTGGTCGGGCAGGCCCGCGCCGGTCTGGCACGGACCTGCCCGGTGTGCGATCAGAGGTACTGGCCGGTGTTCTGGACGGTGTCGATCGTGCGAGGTGTGGCGCCCTCGCCCTTCTTCTGGACGATGGTGCGGATGAAGACGATGCGCTCGCCCTTCTTGCCGCTGATGCGCGCCCAGTCGTCGGGGTTGGTCGTGTTCGGGAGGTCCTCGTTCTCCTTGAACTCGTCGACGCACGCGGTCAGCAGGTGCTCCACACGGATGCCCTTCTGCCCCGAGGCCAGGAAGTCCTTGATCGCGTTCTTCTTGGCCCGGTCCACCACGTTCTGGACCATGGCGCCCGAGTTGAAGTCCTTGAAGAACAGGGTCTCCTTGTCGCCGGACGCGTACGTGACCTCGAGGAACTGGTTCTCCTCGTCCTCGGAGTACATGCGCTCCACGACCGACGTGATCATGCCGTCGAGGGCCTCGGGCATGTTGTTGCCGTACTCCGCCAGGTCGTCCGCGTGGATCGGCAGGTCCTTGGTCAGGTACTTGCCGAAGATCTCCTTGGCACCCTCCGCGTCGGGCCGCTCGATCTTGATCTTCACGTCGAGGCGTCCCGGGCGCAGGATGGCCGGGTCGATCATGTCCTCACGGTTCGAGGCGCCGATCACTATGACGTTGTCGAGCCGCTCGACGCCGTCGATCTCGGCGAGGAGCTGCGGCACGATGGTGGTCTCCACGTCCGACGACAGGCCGGTCCCGCGGGTGCGGAACAGCGACTCCATCTCGTCGAAGAAGACGACGACGGGCATGCCCTGGCTGGCCTTCTCCCGGGCGCGCGCGAAGATCAGGCGGATGTGCCGCTCGGTCTCACCGACGTACTTGTTGAGCAGCTCCGGACCCTTGACGTTGAGGAAGAAGCTCTTCGCGTTGGGGTCTCCCCCGTTGGCACGGGCCACCATCCCTGCCAGGGAGTGCGCCACCGCCTTGGCGATGAGCGTCTTGCCGCAACCGGGAGGACCATAGAGGAGCACACCCTTGGGCGGGCGCAGCCCGTGCTCGCGGAACAGGTCGGGGTGGGCGAACGGCAGCTCGACCGCGTCCCGGATCGCCTCGATCTGCGGCCCGAGACCACCGATGTCCTCGTACTCGATGTCCGGGACCTCTTCGAGGACCAGCTCCTCGACCTCGGACTTGGGCACTACCTCGAACACAAAACCGCTGCGCGTGTCGACCGTGAGCGAGTCGCCCACCCTCAGGGGCACGTCCATCACGGAGCCGGCGAGGCGCACCACGCGCTCCTCGTCCGCACGGCCGACCACGAGCACGCGGTCCCCGCCGAGCATCTCCTTGACGGTCACCAGCTCGCCGGTGGTCTCGTACTCGCCCGCACCGACGACCGTCATGGCCTCGTTGAGCTTGACCTCCTGGCCAGGGCTCAGCCGGGTGACGTCAAGGGTGGGGCTCGCAGACACGTGCATCTTGCGGCCCGCGGACGAGATGTCCACCGAACCGTCCGAGTGCGCCCCCAGGAAGACGGCGTACGTACCCGGCGGCTTGGCCAGATCGTCGAGCTGTTTCTTCAGCTCGACTATCTGGTCGCGCGCCGCGCGGAGTGCCTCCGCGAGGCGTTCGTTCTTTGCAGAGAGGAGGGCAATCTGGCGCTCGTAGTCGCGGTTCGGCAAAGGCTCGTGCTCGGGATGGTTGTATCCTGACGTGTTCTCGGTCATGACATCCCCTCTCGTAGGGCCCGGGAGGCGACCATATGACGCAAACGCCTCCGAGAACAGCACTCTAAGCACAGTCACTGACACACCGGGAGTAAGAACACCCGTTTGAGACGTCCGGGGTACTCGATCGTTACAGCCCGTTCACGCAGGCGGGGTGTTCGTGTCCTCGGGCGCAACGCCCAGGTCACGTCGCACCTTGCGGACCTTCTTGTCGGACACTGCACGCTCCCCGAGCTCCTCCGGCGTCCACTCCGACTCGGGCGTCACGGGGTACGCACCCTTGGCAGGACGCCGTTTCCGCATGGGTGGAGTAACGCCGTCGGCCAGCCGGCGGGCGGTGATGAGGAAGCCCGTGTGCCCGATCATCCGGTGCTCGGGACGCACCGCCAGACCCTCGAGGTGCCACCCACGGATCATCGTCTCGAAGGCGGCGGGCTCGGCGAACCGGCCGTCCGCACGCAGATCTTCCGCTGTGCGCGAAAGTTGGGTTGTTGTGGCCACGTAGCAGACCAGAACCCCGCCGGGCGCGAGCGCCGAGGCGACGACGTCGACGTTCTCCCACGGCGCGAGCATGTCCAGGACCACCCGGTCGACGGTGCCCGGACCGGCGATCTCGGGCAGCACGTCGGCCAGGTCACCGACCGACAGCTCCCACGCCGGGTGCGGCCCGCCAAAGAAAGTCTCCACGTTGCCCTGCGCGATCGCGGCGAAGTCCTCGCGCCGCTCGATCGAGTGCACGTGGCCGGCATCACCGACGGCCCGCAGCAGGGACATGGTCAGCGCGCCGGAGCCGACACCGGCCTCGACCACCCGGGCGCCCGGATAGATGTCGGCCATCGCGACGATCTGGGCGGCGTCCTTCGGGTACACGACAGCGGCGCCGCGCGGCATCGACAACACGTAGTCGGCGAGCAGCGGGCGCAGGACGAGGTACTCGATCCCGGCGGTGTTGGTCACCACGGAGCCCTCGGGCTGCCCGACGATCTCCTCGTGCTTGAAGTAGCCCTTGTGCGTGTGGAACGTCCCGCCGGGCTGCAGCGTGATGGTGTGCAGGCGGCCCTTGGGGTCGGTCAGCTGGACCTTGTCGCCCACGCGGAACGGGCCGCGGCGCAGCTCGGCGCCCGTGGCGGTAGGGGTTTCGGTGGGTGTGGTCACGACCGATCATCCTAGTTGCTGGCCCGGTTGCCCGCGTGCGCCGGCAAGGCTCCACGGTCGGGTGCGGCGGGTCACGCGGGGAGGTCGCGGCAGGTCAGGCGCCGCGTCAGGTGCGGCGGATCGCCCGCGCGACGTCGGCGAGGTCGAGCACCCCGGTCACCTGTCCCCCGTCGACCACAGGCACCAGGCGGGCGCCGCGCGACGTCTGGGCCAGGCGGTTCAGCAGCTCAGTGCCGGACAGGCCCGGGTCGACAGCGGACCCCGGGGTGAACGGCACGGCGACGGCGTCGACCTGAGTGAGCGGCTGTGCCGAGGCGGGCACCGCGTCGACCGCGTCGTCGTCGAGCACGGCGATCGGCACCTGGTCAGGCCCCACCACGACCAGGCGGTACGACGACGCCGGTGCCGCTCCCCCCGCGACCGCCGCCGCCCGCGCGCCCAGCGCGTCGGCGACGGTCGAGCCGAGCGGCACGGAGATCACGGGGACCGCGAGGGCGCCCGCGGACAGCAGGTCGATCGCGGCACGGCGATGGCCGTTGTTGATCGCCGCGCCCGCCCCGGCCCAGAGGAACGCGCCGATCAGCGCCGACCACAGGACGGTCGTCAGGCTCGGCGTCGTGCCCTGCAGGAACGGGAGCACCAGAGCCCAGAGCAGCACGCCGACCGCGACGACCCGGCCGACCCAGCCGGCCACGACAGTGCCGGTCGTGCGCTTGCCGGTGACCGCCCAGACTAGGGACTCGAGGATCTGGCCGCCGTCGAGCGGCAGGCCGGGGAGCAGGTTGAACGCGCCGACGAACGCGTTGGAGACGGCAGCCGCGTAGAGCAGGAGCGTCGGCACGTCCTGCACCGGCGCGGAGATGTACGCGAACCAGAATCCGGCCGCGAGCGCCAGGTTCGTCAGCGGCCCGACGACGGCGACCAGGAACCCGTCCAGGGGCCGCCCCAGGCCGCCCGTGTATGCGGTGTGCCCGCCCCAGAGCGTGACGGCGAGCTCGGTCACGTGCTGACCGCGCGCCCGGGCTACCAGGGCGTGCGCGGCCTCGTGCAGGAACACCGAACCGAACAGGAGCAGCACGAACACGAACGCGACGAGGTAGGCGCTGGCGCCGAGCTGCGGTGCACGGGCCTGGACGTTCGGCACGAACAGGACCGTCAGAACCAGGGCCGCGAGGAACCAGGACGGCGTGATGATGACTGGCGCGCCGGCGACGCGGCCGACGACGAACCCCTTCGAGCGCGGTGGGGCGGGCGGTGCTGGTGTGGAGGCGGACTCCGAGGTGGTCACCGGACCAACCTATCCGGCAGATCGGTGCGGTGTGGCGGCACACTGTGGACAAGTCCCGGAGGATGTCAGTGCCCGCCCCTAGGGTTGGGGGCATGACGACGACGGAGCTGTCCGAAGGGCTGGTGCAGAGCCCGGCGCAGGACGTGGCGGCGAAGACCGCAGACACCACGTCCGCCGTGCGTGCGCCCTCCCGGCCGCCCGCCCTGTCGCCGTCGCGGGCGAACGACTTCATGCAGTGCCCCCTGCTGTTCCGGTTCCGCACGGTGGACCGGCTGCCCGAGCCGCCGTCGGCCGCGGCGGCCCGCGGCACCCTGGTGCACTCGGTGCTGGAGCGGCTGTACGACGCGCCGCTGGGCGAGCGGACCCTGGCCGCCGCCCACGACCTGCTGCCCGGGGAGTGGGACCGGCTGCTGGAGGCGGACGAGCGGTACACGTCCTTGTTCACCGACGGGGTCGGCCCGGACGGGCAGGACCGCGCGGGCTGGCTCGCGGAGCCGGCGCGCTGCTGGGCACGTACTTCACGCTGGAGGACCCGAACCGGCTGGAGCCCGCCGAGCGAGAGCTGCTGGTGGAGTCGCAGCTCGACGGCGGACCGCTGCTGCGCGGCATCGTGGACCGGCTGGATGTAGCGCCCGACGGCGCCGTCCGGGTGGTCGACTACAAGACGGGCAAGTCGCCCCGTCCGGGCTACGAGGGTTCCGCCGTGTTCCAGATGCGGTTCTACGCCCTGGTGCTGTGGCGGGAGCGCGGGGTGCTGCCCAAGATGCTGCAGCTGGTGTACCTGGGCGACGGTCAGGTTCTGCGCGGTGAGCCCACTACCGGCCAGCTGGAGCAGACGGAGCAGAAGGTCCGCACCATCTGGTCGGCCATCGAGGATGCCGCCCGGAGCGGCGAGTGGAAGCCGCGCCGCTCCAAGCTGTGCGGCTGGTGCGCGCACCAGGACGTGTGCCCGGAGTTCGGCGGCACACCACCCGAGATCCCGGAGGGTGCGGTCGAACTCCGGCTGGGCATCACTGTCTGACCCGAACGTGGCTGTGAGCGCGGCTCAGCCGAGCAGATCCACGACCTCACCCGACACGATCCGGCCCAGCACCTCGAGGTCGACCTGCTTGAGCGAGGCCGCCCGGCTGAGGCCCGGGCGCGGCGGGACGGGCACCTCGTTGGGTACGCCCAAGGTGCGGGCGCCCGACGCGAGCGCGGACGTGATGCCGGGACCGGAGTCCTCTATCGCCACGCAGTCCTCGGCGCGCACGCCGAGCAGGCCGGCGGCCACGAGGTACGGCTCCGGGTGCGGCTTGCCGTGCGTCACCTCGTCGCCGGTGACGAGGTACCTGAAGGTGCCTGCGGGGGCGCCGTCGGCCACGACCTGGGCCTGGCTGCGGTAGGACATCGTGACGATCGCGCACGGGACCTGCGCCGCGCGCAGGTCCGCGAGCAGCTCGAGCACGCCGGAGCGCCACGGCACGGCCTCGCGCAGCTGCTCGTTGACCCGGTCGACGAGCAGGGTCACGATCTCGGTGGGTTCGAGCGGGACGCCGGCGTCGTGCAGCATGCGGCCGGTGGTGATGAGCGCCTGGCCGACCGCGCCGAGCGCGTCCTCGTGCGTCCACGACGCCCCGTGCTCCGCGACTATCTCGTGCTCGGCACGCATCCAGTACGGCTCGGTGTCGACGAGGGTGCCGTCCATGTCGAACAGGACGGCGGCGGGCAGGACACCTGATGAGTCTTGGGGCACCGGCACATGCTAAGTGCCCAGGTCGTACGGCCGGTAAACGGCCGCACGACCGACCGGAACCGGACAGCCCGCGAGAACCGTCAGTCCGCAAGAACCGTCAGTCCGCGAGTAGCTGCTCCATGCGGCGCTCCCGGTCCGCGTCCAGCACGGCCTCGTCGAACGCGGCGACCGCCTCGTCGAACGTGTTGTTCACCCGCGGGTCGATCTCGACGACACCCGCGGGGGCGACGATCGTCTGGTCGTACTCCGCGACCCACGCGTCGATGTGCGCAACGTAGGCGTCGCGGGCCGCGTCGAGCTTGCCACCGTCCTTGAGCGGCACGGCCTTTGCGTCGTCCTTGGCGTCCAGGGTTGCCGACCGTGCCTGTTCGGCGAGGCCGGGCACGTCTGTCATGAGCGCGGTGGCGAGCTCCTCCTGCTGCTCGCCGTCGGCGGTGGCCTCGATCTCGTCGAGCCGGTCGCTGACCTCGTCGATGTAGCCACGCATCGACGACTCGCTGTGCTCCACGGCGTCGAGCAGCACGTCAGCGGGTTCGCGCGTGCGCTCGGCCTCGGACCAGGCGATGCCGCTGCCGGCGCCGGCGACGACGAGCGCCCCGGCGACAGACAGCAGGACCCGGTGATTTCGCAGGTTGAGCATTAGTTCATCGTCACCCGAACCAGGGGTGCTCAGCACCGTGAACGGTGTGATCCGTGGCGGAGCAAACGCCCATACCTGTACTTTCCGGGCAGCATTCGGTGGCACGGGCCCGACTCGGCAAAGATCTCCGACCTGCGGCGCAACCCACACCTCCGCCGCGCGCACCGCGACGTCCTGGGTGATGCTGGCTCTCGGTCGGCGGTCACCGCGGACGACTCCGGCAGCACCGACAAGGAGGACAGACCGTGTTCGGACCCGATTTCTTCGAGCGGCTCTCGCAGCGGACGTACTACGACCTCGACGGCAACCGGATCACGCAGGACCAGTGGTCCGTGCTGCGGCTGGGGGCCGGCGGGGGCCACGTCGCGCGCGACCAGATCGGGTTCTACCACGTGTCGACGGTGTGGACCGGGATCGACAACGCGGCCTCCATCGAGGACGAGCACGGCCACACCCCGCTGATCTACGAAACCATGGTCTTCGTCGAGCGCCTCGACCCGGACGGCGTGCTCTCCGAGGACGAGCTCCTCGACTGCACCGAGCAGTACGCGGAGCTGCACGCGACACGCGAGACCGCGCTTGCCGGCCACCACCGCGCGACAGCGATGGTCCACGACTGGGTAGTCAACGGACGCCCGGAGCTCTGACGAGGAGGCCCACGGATGCAGACACGGCCGCACACCAGCACAGCTGTCCGGACCATCTTTTCCGCTCCCCGTCGCGCCGCGCACGACCCGGCGCTCTACGGTGAAGCGATGCACCGAACCACCCCGCGGGAGCTGGACCCCGCGGGAGCACAGGCACTGCTGACCGAGCTCTTCGAACCCGGTGCCGACCGGCTCGCCCACTCGATCGGCGTCGGACGGCGCGCGGAACACGTCGCCCGCGTGCTGGGCCGGCCGGAGCTGCTCGTCTCCGCGGCATACCTGCACGACGTCGGCTACGCCGCGCCCGCCTGCGACACCGGCCTGCACCAGCTCGACGGCGCCCGGTACCTCCGCTCGCTCGGCGCCCCGGACCAGCTCAGCAGCCTCGTCGCACACCACACCGCGGCGACCGTCGAGGCGGCAGCACGGGGCCTCGACACGACGCTGCGGCAGGAGTTCCCCGCGCCGTCGGGCGATCTGCTGGACCTGCTCACCTACTGCGACCTGACCACCTCCGCCCAGGGCGAGGTAGTCACCGTGGACCAGCGGTTCGACCGCATCTACGACCGCTACCCGCCCGGCCACGTGGTCTCCCGCAGCATGCGGCGCGCGGAGGCCCGGGTGCGGCGGATCGTGTACGCGGTCGAGCAGCAGCTCCGGTAGGCCCGGTCGCCCCGGCAGGTCAGGTAAGGAACGGCTGCGTCCTGGTCCCGTCCACCGCGTGCGCGATCCGCAGCCGCATCGAGGGGTGGATGTCCAGCTCGTCGAGCCGGTCGACCTGCTGCCACACGACCTCGCTCGACTCCTCCGACGTCCGCGCGTACCCGGCCGTGACGGTGCCGCGCATGCAGATCGAGAACTGCGACCGGACCTCGCCGTCCGAGTACACGATCACGTGCCGGGGATCGGTGTAGATCCCGACCAGGCCCGTGATCCGCACGCGGTATCCGGTCTCCTCCTCGGTCTCCCGGACCCCCGCCTCGCGGACGGTCTCGCCAGGGTCGATACCGCCGCCAGGGAGCGCCCAGAGGTTGTTGTCGGTGCGATGGATCATCAGCAGGCGTCCGACGTCGTCCTGGACTGCCACCGTGACCGAGGGGACCACGGAGTTCACGGCCGGCGCGGCCGGGTCGTCGAAGTAGTCGGACCGGACCATCACGCGACCCTGCCCGAGTCCTCCGTCCGAGGCCATGCCTCCAACGGCTTCGCGGCGGACCACACCCGCTCGAACCCCGCCTGGTAGGCGGGTGCCATCGACGCCTCCGGGCCGTCCTTGAGGTGCAGCAGCGGGTTGGCCCCCGCGGGCGAGCCCCACACGTGGGTGTTGACCAGCAGGTCGTCGTCGAACCGGAAGGTCGTGGCGTACAGGGTGCTGCTGTGCAGCCGGACCTCGACGCCCGGGGTGCCGAGGGCGGGCGCGAGGTAGCCCAGCACGAGCGCGATCCGGCCGGCCAGGCCCGTCCCGCCCTCCTCCGTGGTGCGTACGGACACGGCGTCGCTGTCCGGGTCGCCCAGCAGCAGCCGCACCCGGACGCCGCGCGCGGCCATGGACACGATCTCGGTGGTCAGGTCCAGCGTCTGGTCGGGCAGGAAGGTCGCCGCGAACGCGTGCAGCTCGAACCGCTGCTCCACACCCGCGACGAAGGCGCGCCAGGTCCCGGCCGGCACCGCACGCCGTGCGGGATACACACCGACGATCTCCTGGGCGGCGGCCTCGGCCCGGTCGACGTCCCCCCACAGCGCCGCGACGTCGCAGCCCAGGGCGTCGGAGACGGCGACACGATGGCGTGGGTGCGGGGTGCGGCCCTGGGCTACCCACCGCTCCACGGTCTTCGGATCCACGCCGACGGCGGCCGCGAGCCGGACCTGGCTCAGGCCGGCCTGGCTCATCGCTGCGACCAGTCGTTGATTCCTCACGTGATACCCCCTAGGGACGTATCTACCACCGAAACGTCCCGGCCGCTGCCGATGGCACGTCCCATGCCCCCGGCGCACAGTGGTATCGAACACCCAGTGGTATCCAGAACACCCAGCGACACCCAAGCAGTCGTCCCTGTCCGCCCCGTGTACCGGAGAGTCCCGTGAACCCAATTGCGTCGCAGTCGGTCACCGAACGCCTCGGCGATGTCATCGATCTGCTGCGGCACGTCCGGGCGGACTGGATCGAGGTCCTCACGGTCACACCCGACCGGGTGACGCTGCAGCCCTGGCACCTGGACGACGGCGAGAGCATCGCCCGCTCGCTGGGCCTCGACCACGCGATCGACCAGCGCATGCTGGACCCTGGGTACACGCTGTGGACCGGTACCTGGCGAGGCGTCGAGGTGCAGGTCCGCGGCGCGCTGCGCGCGGGCGTGCCGGTTTCCTGACAGCGCTGCACCGCCCCCGGACCGTCGTCGGCAGGCCCTCGATTCGCCCGTCCGCGAACGCGCCCGTGCCCCAGGCCTCTCCGAGCGCACCACGCCCTAGGGTGGGGGGATGACCGACGCGCATCACGAGCAGCCGGAGCAGGCCTCGCCTCGCCAGACCGTGCTCCTCGCTGCCTTCGAAGGTTGGAACGACGCGGGGAGCGCTGCCACGACGGCACTGACGCACCTCGCCGAGGTGTGGGGCGCCGAGAAGGTGACCGAGCTCGACCCCGAGGAGTTCCACGACTTCCAGGTCAACCGGCCCTACATCTCGCTGGACGAGGACGGCAAACGCTCCATCACCTGGCCCACGACGTCCATCTCCGTGGCCCAGGTAGGCGAGCGCAAGGTGGTGCTGGTGCACGGCGTCGAGCCGTCGATGCGATGGCGTAAGTACTGCGAGGAGCTGCTGCAGGTGGCCGACGACCTGGGGGTGCGGACGGTCATCACGCTCGGCGCGCTCCTGGCCGACGTGCCCCACACGCGGCCCATCCCGATGACCGCGACCTCCGACAGCGTGGGCCTGCAGTCCGTGCTCGACATCGAGGCCAACACCTACCAGGGCCCCACCGGGATCGTGGGGGTGCTGCAGCACGAGGCCGCCGAGCTGGGCCTGCAGTCGGTCAGCCTGTGGGCAGCCGTGCCGCACTACGTGGCCAACCCACCGTCGCCCAAGGCGACCCTCGCGATCCTCACGCGCGTGGAGGAGATCCTCGGCGAGCCGGTGCCGATGGGCGAGCTGCCCGACGACGCTGCCGCCTGGCAGCACGGCGTGGACGAGCTGGCGTCCGAGGACTCGGAGATCTCCGAGTACGTGGCCCAGCTGGAGGAGGCGAAGGACACCGCGGAGCTCCCGGAGGCGTCCGGTGACGCCATAGCGCGCGAGTTCGAGCGCTACCTGCGCCGCAGGGACACCGGCGGCAAGGACAGCGGGCCGGAGAAGCTCTGACCTCAGGACAAGCAACAAGTAACAAGCACAGAGGCCTGAGCCCCCGGGGGGGCTCAGGCCTCTGGCGTTCAGTCAGGCTTGGTGTTCACACACTGGTAGTGATCGGCTCGATCCGCACTCCGGCGTCCGGACCGTGAAAGCCCACCCACTTCTCGAGGCAGCGTGCCGCGTCCTCGACGCGGTCATAAACCGGCGCGAATCCTGGTCCGTTGCGTACGACGCGATAACGCGTGCCGTGCCGGGGCGTCATCGTGACGGTGACCCGGGTCTCGCCCGTGAAGTCTTCCTCGTACTCCGTCATGTTCACCATCCTGCCCCGGGTTAATTACAAACGGAAGCAGGGGCTAAAACTAACCCGGTGGGCGCCTGGTGCGGCTCTGCCCAACCTGGACCGAACCGGGTTGCCAACCACTCAAAGACGCACTCCGAGCAGGGCATTCACCGTTCGGGCCATGATCCCGGGAGCGCCCTCCGTGTCCGCGGACGTGTCCCGCGACGGGTCCAGGGACTCCTCGGCCCAGGCGTCGACGGCGGCCAGCGCGGCCGGTGCGTCGAGGTCGTTCGCGAGCGCGGCCCGGACCGCGGCCAGGGTCACGCCGGCGGACGGGCCGCCGTTGCCGGACATCGCGTCCCGCCAGCGGACGAGCCGCGCCTCGCCCGCGGGCAGCGAGGTCTCGTCCCACTCCCACTCGGTGCGGTAGTGGTGGGCCAGCAGGGCCAGCCGGATCGCCATCGGGTCGTGGCCGGCGGACCGCAGGCGCGAGACCAGGACCAGGTTGCCGAGCGACTTGCTCATCTTCTCGCCCTGGTAGGCGACGAGGCCGGCGTGCACGTGCGTACGCGCGCCGGCCGGCTCGCCGCCGTCGGGCCCCGGACACAGGACGCGCAGGTGCGAGGTCGACATCTCGTGGTGCGGGAACAGCAGGTCCGAGCCGCCGCCCTGCACGTCGAACCGTTCCCCCGCGGCCAGGCCGAGCCCGTCGCGGGCGATCACCGCGCACTCGATGTGCCAGCCCGGGCGGCCGGTGCCGAGCGGGCCGCCGTCCCACGCGGGCTCCCCCGGGCGTTCGCGCCGCCACAGCAGCGGGTCCAGGGGGTCCTTCTTGCCCGCGCGGCCGGGGTCGCCGCCGCGCTCGGCGAAGGTGACCAAGGCCTGCGCGCGGTCGAGGTGCGCGACGGCCCCGAAGTGCGGGTCGGCGGTGAGATCGGCGTAGACGTCGCCCAGCTCCGGCGTCGGGCCGCCTGCGCCCGGCTCGACCGGGACGCGGTAGGCCGCGCCGGACTCGAGCATGGCCGCCACGGCCCGCGCGACGTCGGGGACCGACTCGACGGCGCCCGTCCACGTGGCCGGCGGTATGACGCCGAGCGCGGTCATGTCCTCGCTGAACAGCGCAGTCTGGGTGGCGGCGAGCTCGCGCCAGTCCACGCCGGTCGCCGTCGCCCGCTCCAGCAGCGGGTCGTCGACGTCGGTCACGTTCGAGGTGTAGACGACGTCCTTGCCCGCGTCGCGCCAGGCGCGCACCAGCAGGTCGAAGGCGACGTAGGTGTTCGCATGCCCGATGTGGGTGGCGTCGTACGGCGTGACGCCGCACGCGTACAGCCGGGCCTGCGGCCCCGGCGCCGCCTCGACGAGCTCACCGCTCGACGAGTCGTGGACCCGCACCGGGTCGGAGGCGGGGAAGCCGGGAAGCTCCGGGACTTGGGGGGTGGGCCAGGCGTGCACGCGACCAACGATAACTGCCGCCCCCGACACTCCCGGACCACCTCACGGCCCCGGTGCCAGGTCCTAGACGACGCCGCCCTGCGCGTCGAGCGTGCCCGACACGAGCAGCCAGACGACCACGGCGGCGAGCGCGAAGCGGTAGTACACGAACGGCTTGTACGAGTAGTTGCCGATGATCTTCAGGAACCCGATGATCACTGCGTAGCCGACACCGAAGGCGACGATCGTGGCGATGATCGTGGCGCCCCAGCCGGGCGCCCCGGCGGGCAGCGGCTCGCCCAGGCTCCTGAACAGCTGGTAGAAGCCCGAGCCGAGCACCGCGGGCAGCGCGAGCAGGAACGAGTAGTCGGCCGCGGCCTTCCGCGAGAAACCCATGGCCAGGCCCGCGGTGATGGTGCCGCCGGAGCGGGACACACCCGGCACCAGCGCCAGCGCCTGGGCCAGGCCGAAGGTGATCGCGCTGCGGCCCGTGAGCGACGTCAGCTCGCGCTCCTGGCGGCCGAAGATGTCTGCCAGGAGCAGCAGGAGCCCGAAGAACGTGAGCGTGCAGACCGTGAGCCAGAGGTTGCGGAAGGTGGTCTCGATCTGGTCCTCGAACAGCAGGCCGAGCACCACGATCGGGATGGAGCCGAAGATGATGTACCAGCCCATCGCAGCGTCGTGGTTCGCTGCCGCGTCGCGGCCGTGCCGCACGTCGACGGAGCCGGGGCCCGCCCCCAGGCCGGTGCGCGCCCGCCAGCCGCTGCCGTTCGCACCGGTCAGCGCCTTGAACCAGGCGACGAGGATGGTGCCGATCTTCTCGCGGTAGTAGATGATCACCGCGGCCTCGGTGCCGATCTGCGTGATGGCGGTGAAGGCCGCACCGGGGTCGCCCGAGCCGATCAGCTCGCCGACGATCCGCAGGTGCGCCGACGACGAGATCGGGAGGAACTCGGTCAGGCCCTGGACCAGGCCCAGAAGGATGGCTTCCCACGCAGTCACGGGCGGTGACACTACCCCACGGCGCGCCTCCAGACGCACCGCCAGGACGCGCAGGTAGCCTGCCGCACATGGAAAGACGCCGGGTGGGCACCTCAGGCCTGCGGGTCTCGGAGCTCGGGCTCGGGACCATGACATGGGGCCGCGACACCGACGAGATCGACGCCGCCGAGCAGGCGCGAGACTTCCTCGACGCGGGCGGCACCCTGGTCGACACCGCCGCCAGCTACGCCGACGGCGACGCCGAACGCGTCATCGGGACCCTGCTGTCCGGCAAGGTGGCGCGCCACGAGATCGTGCTCGCCACCAAGGCGGGCATCCGTTCCGAGTCGCGGCCCGACGGCGGTGCGGGCCGCGTGGTGGACGCCTCCCGCGGCGCACTGCTCGACAGCCTGGACGAGTCGCTGCTGCGGCTGGGCACCGACCACGTGGACCTGTTCCAGGTGGCGTGCCCGGACCCGCACACGTCGCTCGAGGAGACGTGCAACGCGCTGCGGATCGCGGTCACCAGCGGGCGCGCCCGGTACGTGGGGCTGAGCAACCACCCGGGCTGGGCCATGGCGCGCGCGGCGACGCTGCTGGAGCCCGACGTCGGCCTGGCCGCCGTCGAGCTCGAGTACTCGCTGCTGCAGCGCGGGGTCGAGCGTGACGTCCTGCCCGCGGCGGAGGTCCTGGGCACCGGGCTGCTCGCCTGGTCGCCGCTCGGACGGGGTGTGCTGACCGGCAAGTACCGGCGCGCCATCCCGGCGGACTCGCGCGCCGCCGGATCGCTCGCCGGGTTCGTCCAGCCGTACCTGGAGGGGCCGGCGTCCGCCGTCGTCGAAGCGGTGGCGACCGCCGCCGAGGGGCTGGGCCGCACCGCCGGCGAGGTCGCCCTGGCCTGGCTGCTGGAGCGGGAGGGCATCGCGTCGGCGATCGTGGGCGCGCGAACACCGGCCCAGCTGCGTTCGTCGCTGGGAGCCGTGACCCTCGAGCTGCCGTACGAGGTGCATGCCGCCCTCGACGACGTCTCCGCGCCCGAGATCGGCTATCCCGAACGCTGGTGACAGTGCCGGTGCCTGGTCAGCGCTGCTGCGCAGGCTGCGGCTGGTCCCCTACTGGCTCGTCGATGTCGTCCAGGTCGTCGTCGAAGTCGATGTCCTCGATGTCTTCGAGGTCCTCGTCCTCGTCTTCCTCGTCGTCGTCCTCGTCCACCTCGTCGGCCAGGTAGAAGGGCGTCACCTCGCCGAACACTGTGGCGAGCGAGTCCTCGTACACCTCGTAGGCGTCGGCGAGCACGTCGTAGGCGTCGTCAACTGCGGGGTCGTCGTCACTCCGGCGAGTGGCGACCGCGTGATGGTGCGCCTCAAGTGCGGCTATGAGGCGGTCGAGCGCGGCACGCGGTTCAACGGTCATGCCTTGAACCTAGCGCCCCATGGGCCACAATGGGCACACGAAATTTGTGGTTGCCGCGGCTCAGCGATGAAACCGGCATAAACTGACCTCACCCGCGATCCGAGGACGGTGCATCAGATGGCAAGAGACGGTTCCTTGTTCCGCAAGCACAGTCAGTACGAGTACCGCGTCGTGACCTTCGAGCCGGACACGACCGTGCCGGACGCCCGTCGGTTGCTCACCGAAGAGGCCGAGTACGGCCGTTGGGAACTAGCAAGGACCCTTCTCTACATCGGCGGAAGACGCAAGGTCTGGCTCCGTCGGAAGATCATCAAGGTCTCCTCGACGCTCTGACCCCGAGCCGGTTCGTGCCGGCGGGTCAGCAGGTCGCCAGGAGGCGGTCCAGCACGCGGGTGCCGAACTTCAGGGCGTCGGTCGGCACACGCTCGTCCACGCCGTGGAACATGCCCGCGAAGTCGAGGTCGTTCGTGAGCCGCAGCGGCGCGAAGCCGTAGCCGGTGATGCCCAGCCGGTGCAGCGACTTGTTGTCCGTACCGCCCGAGAGCGTGTAGGGCAGCACCGTCGCGCCCGGGTCCTCGGCGCCGAGGGCGGCGACCATGGCGTCGACCAGGGAACCGCTGAACGGTACCTCCAGCGCCGTGTCCAGGTGGATGGGCTCGATCCGCACGCGGTCGCCCGCGAGCTCGCGCAGCGTCGCCATGCCGGCCTCCTCCTGGCCGGGCAGGAGCCGCACGTCGATCGCCGCCTCCGCGCGGCTCGGGATCACGTTCGCCTTGTAGCCGGCCGTGAGCTGGGTCGGAGCCGACGTGTTGCGCACGGTGGCGCCCACGAACTTGGCCGCCGGGCCGAGCGCGGCGACCAGCGCGTCGATGCTGGCGGGGTCGTCAGTGTCCACGGGCAGCCCCGTGAGGTCGCCGACGCCGCGCAGCAGCGCGTCCACCGTCGGGGTGATCGTGTACGGCCAGGCGTGCTGCCCGATCCGCGCGACGGCGGCGGCGAGCTCGGTGACCGCGTTCTCCTCGTTGACCTGCGAACCGTGCCCGGCGCGGCCGTCCGCGATCAGCCGCAACCAGGCGATCCCCTTCTCCGCCGTCTGCAGCAGGTAGGCGCGCTTGCCGCCCACCTCCACCGAGAAGCCACCCACCTCGGAGATCGCCTCCGTGGCGCCCTCGAAGAGCTCGGGCCGGTTCTCCACGGCCCACCGGGCGCCGTGCACGCCGCCGGCCTCCTCGTCGGCGAAGAACGCGACCACTACGTCGCGCGCCGGCTTGCGGCCCTCGCGCGCCATCTGCCGCACGACGGCCAGGATCATGGCGTCCATGTCCTTCATGTCGACGGCGCCGCGCCCCCACAGCAGCCCGTCGGTCAGCTCCGCGCCGAACGGGTCCACGCTCCAGTCGTCCTTCGCCGCCGGTACGACGTCGAGGTGCCCGTGCAGGACGAGCGCGGGGCGACTCTGGTCCTGCCCCTCCAGCCGCACGACGACGGAGGCGCGCCCCGGCCTGGACTCGAACAGCTCGGGCGCAAGGCCGACCTCGTGCAGCAGCTCCATGACGTACTCGGCGGCGGCGCGCTCCCCCGGCCCCTCGTCGTTGCCGAAGTTCGAGGTGTCGAACCGGATCAGGTCCTGACAGATCCGGATCACCTCGTCGGCGGCTGCGGGGACGGCAGTGGCGGTGGGAACAGTCTCAGTCACATGGGCCACCGTACCCAGCACATGTGACACGGACGGTCCCCGGCCGCCTCCGTCTCGCCGTTTGACCCGCCCGGGCGCAGACCCGCCCGACCTCAGACCAGACCGCGCCGCTTCAGCAGCGGCGCGATCTCCGCGGCTCGTCCCCGCAGGTCCTCGAACGACACCAGCGGGTCCTGCGAGCCGCCACGGGCCAGCAGCTTGCGCCGGAACGCCTCGCCGTTCTCCCGGGTCAGCCCGCCGTGCTCGGCGTACCACTCGACGGTGTCGGCGTCGAGCACCTCGGACCAGATGTACGAGTAGTACCCGGCCGAGTACCCACCGCCGAAGGCGTGGTTGAAGTAGGTGGTGCGGTACCGCGGGGGTACGGACGCGAAGTCGACACCGGCTGCCGCGAGCGCCGCCGCCTCGAAGGGCAGCACGTCCTCGACCGACGCCGGGACCTGCTCCGGCGTGAGCTGGTGCCAGGCCTGGTCGAGCAGCGCGGCGGCGAGGTACTCCGTCGTCGCGAATCCCTCGCCCCAGATGCGGGAGGCGAGCATCGTGTCGACCCACTGGGCGGGCATCGGCTCGCCGGTGGCGTGGTGCACCGCGAACGACCTCAGGATGGCGGGCTCCCACGACCACATCTCGTTGACCTGAGACGGGTACTCGACGAAGTCGCGCGGCACCGAGGTGCCCGACTGCGACGGGTAGCGCACGTCGCTGAGCAGCCCGTGCAGCGCGTGCCCGAACTCGTGGAACAGGGTGGTGACCTCGTTCCACGCGAGCAGGGTGGGCTCGCCCGGCGGCGGCTTGACGATGTTGAGGTTGTTCACCACGACGGGCCGCTGGCCCAGCAGGTGGCTCTGGCGCACGAGGCTGTTCATCCAGGCCCCGCCGCGCTTGGACTCGCGGGTGTACCAGTCGGCGAGGAACAGGCCGAGGCCGGTGTCGGGCTCCCCCGGTTCCGGCGCGTCGAACACCTCGAAGACCCGCACGTCCGGGTGGTAGCCCTGCAGGTCGGTGCGCTCGGCGAACGAGAGGCCGAACAGGAGGTGCGCGGCCTTGAACACGCCGTCGTGCGCGACACGCTCGAGCTCGAGGTAGGGGCGCAGCGCGGCGTCGTCCAGGTTGAACCGTTCCTTGCGCACCGCCTCGCTGAGGTAGGACCAGTCGGCCGCGGCGACGCCGTCCGAGCCCTCGCCGTCAGTACCTTCGCTGTCCGACGTCGTCCCGCTCACCTTCGCGAGCTCGCTCGCCTCCCGCCTCGCGTTGGCTACCGCGGCCGGGGCCAGGCGAGCGAGCATCTGGTTGACGGCGGCTGTGGTGCCCGCTGTCGCGTCGGCGGCGACGTACGCGCCGTGGTGCTCGTAGCCGAGCAGCTGCGCATGTTCGGCGCGCAGTCGGACGAGCTCGAGGAGCACCTCGCGGGTGTCTGCGTCGCCGCCGGTGGCGCCACGCTCCATGGAGGCCTGCTGCACCCGCTCGCGGACGGCGGGGTTCTCCAGGGAGGCGAGCACGTTCTGGTGGGTGAAGAGCTGCATCTCCAGGAGCCAGCCCTCCCGTCCGCGCGCCTCGGCGGCGGCCCGGGCGCCGGCCTTGGCGTCCGCGGAGAGGCCGGCCAGCTCGGCCTCGTCGGTCACGAGCACGCTCGCCTCGTTGGCGCCGGCCAGGATCTTGCGCCCGAAGCTCGCCTCCAGCGAGGTGATCCTCGCGTTGAGGTCGCGCAGCGTGTCCTGGTCCGCCTCGGCCAGAGCGATGCCGGAGCGCTTGAACTGCGTCATGAGCCGGTCGAGGAGGTACGCGGTGTCGGGCTCCAGGGCGAGGGTGCCTGCCGCGGCGGCGTCGGCCAGGGAACGTACGCGCGCGTACAGGCGGGCGTCCATCAGGATCGAGTCCTGGTGCGCCGCGAACCGGGGCGCGAGGCGCTCCTGGATGTCCTCCAGACCCGGCGTCGAGTCCGCGGACAGCCGGCCGTGGAAGGTCGCGGCCGCCCGGGCCAGGGGCTGGCCTGCGCGCTCCAGCGCCTCCAGGGTGTTCTCGACGCCGGCCGGCTCGGGGTTCGTCGCGATCGCCTCTACCTCGGCGCGGTGGGCTGCCATGCCCGCGACGATCGCGGGCTCGTAGTGTTCCTCGCGGATCGCGGAGAAGTCCGGCAGCCCGTACGGCAGGGTGGACGGGACGGCGAAGGGGTTGGCCGGATCGAGCTCGGTGCGCTCGCCCTCGAAGGTGGTGTCGCTGGGGGAGGTCATAGGGACATCTTTACGCATGGTTCCGACTGCTCCACGCCTTAGGGTTGGGGCGTGGATCCTCTTCTGCTTGCCGGTAGATGGGCGTTCTGGCGGGAGGTCCACGACCATCTGGACGGCGTGGAGTACACCGCCGACGGCGACGCCGAGCTCACCCTTCAGGACGACGGGCGGGTCCGCTGGGCGGAGCACGGCACCCTGCGCTGGGCCACGGGTACGACGCCGGTCGAGCGCACGCTGTTCCTGGTCCGTGCCGATCCGGCCGCCGCTGACGCCCCGGCCACCGTCGACCAGTCCAGCTGGCGCGTCACGTTCGAGGACGGCCGCGACTTCCACCCCTGGACCGCGGGGCCGGTGGAGCACCTGTGCGGGCGCGACCTCTACCGGGGCGGGATCGAGGCGCCGGCCGACCGGCCGCCGTCGTCGGCATGGCACCTGACCTGGCGTGTGACGGGCCCGGAGAAGGACTACACCATGCACACCGCCTACTCCCGCCCCACCCCACACAACTGAGTGCGGGGTATCTGTCGGACCAACGAACGTCGGCCCAACAGATACCCCGCACTCAGCTAACGCACCCGCCTAGGGGATGACGTTCGGGTTGTTCGCATGCGTGAGGGTCTCCCACGCGACGAACAGGTTGTTGGTGCCCGCCGGCCGGGTCGACTCGGTCAGGGCCCGGGTGTTCGTCATGACGTTGCCCTGCCGGAAGCTCAGGGCGTTGAGCCCGACCTCCGTGATCGGGCCGAGGCCCAGGTGCACCGTCCCGCCGCAGAGCCAGGACGGCACCGCGGTACCGCGCTGGTAGGTCGAGTGGAAGCCGAGCGCGTACCTCAGCCGCTCCCCCACCTGCGGGTAGACGTCGTCGCCCTGGATCAGGGCGGTCTCCGCCACGTGGGAGATCGCCGAGATGCCGTAGCCCGTGTGCGTGAAGTCCCGGCAGGTCTCCTGCGCCAGGCCGTTGACCAGCGTGCGCTGGTTGTGCCAGTACGCGAAGATCTGGTCGGGCGTGTCCCGGCCGGAGCCGGGCACGGTGCGCGGCACCGACCCGTCGGAGGTCAGGTAGATGAACGCCGGCACTCGGGTGAGGAACCGCGCACGGGCGGAGGCGTAGGCGTTCCGGTCGTCGAGGAAGATGGAGATGTTGATGGCTGCCTCCATCATCGACAGCTCCCAGTTGCCGTTGCTGTTCGACCCGTTGATGACCTCGGGCAGGTAGACGTTGCGCAGCATCGTCTCGAACCGGTCGGCGTCGGCCGCGGACCAGCCCGCGCCCGTGAACCGGATGATCTCTGCGGCGCGCGGCCACACCGAGCCCGCCCACCCCGTCTGCAGCGGGGCGTTCGAGTTGGTGTGGTCCCGGATCACGGGCGACCACGCGTTCATGATCTGGATCGACTTCTGCGCGTACCGCGTGTCCCTGGTCACCGACCAGGCCAGCGCGTGGGTGTACGCGGCGATCGCGTCCTCCCGCTCGTCCGTGCACCCGTTGTTCGGGTTCGAGTAGGACCCGCACTCGACGATCGCCCGCGGGTGCGGGGTGTACGACAGGGACGCGTACCGGCTTCCCATCATCGAGTTGTAGGCGCTCGTCCACGGCTGCGCCCCGGCCTGCACCCGCCCCCGGATGAAGTCGAGCTGCGGCGCGCTGACGTGCACACCCGGGTGGGTGAACGTCACGGGCACGTCGGCGGGAGCGATCGGGTCTGCCTCTGGCGCCGGCAGCGCCTCCTGCCCGACGGTGGCACCCGCCTCGGGCGCGGCGGTCGCCGTCCCCGAAGCGAGGGCGGTCGCAGGCAGGATCAGCCCGACGGCGATCCCGAGCGCCAGCAGGGCACGTGCCCGGCTGCTGATCCTGTTGCTCATCCTGGTCCCCAT
The DNA here is from genome assembly GCF_041081105.1 of Promicromonospora sp. Populi. NCBI lineage: Bacteria > Bacillati > Actinomycetota > Actinomycetes > Micrococcales > Promicromonosporaceae > Promicromonospora > Promicromonospora sp. Populi. The sequence goes on from NZ_CP163528.1 coordinate 1,430,540, forward strand.
CCCGGCGCTCATCAGAAGCCCGCCGTAATACGAGTGAACTCCCACGCCGGCTGCGTGACGCCGCTGCACGTGTCGGTGAGCCCGCCTGCGCACTGCCGGTCTCGGTTGACGGACCAGAACGCGAGGCGCGTCAGCCCGTTGGTGTTGGCGTAGTTACGGATCTGCGTCCAGGCCGCGGTCGTGGTGACCTCACCCTGGTCGGACATGCCGTTCATGCCGGAGATACCCATGTGGGCGTAGGCCTGGGCCGCGGTCCAGCCGAACGAGGACTGGAGCTGGGCCCGCAAGCCCTCGGACGCGCTGATCGTGGACGTCGCGATGTTCGTCGAGCCGAAGTTGAACGGCATGATCGTGTAGTTGTCGATCGGGACGCTCAGCTGGGCGGCACGGTTGACAAGCCGCACACCCGCGGCGGTGAGCCCGGACTGGCCCGTACCGATCGTGACGGCGATCCGCACGTTCGGGTTGTTCTGCTTGACGATGATCAGGCCCTGCAGGATGCGGTCCTGGACCGTGTAGTTCTCGAACTCGTCAGAGTTCTCGATGTCGAAGTCCACGACGGTGGGTCCGTGCGCGTTGATCACCTGCTGCACGGCCGCGGCGTACGCGGCGGGCGTGGAGCAGTTCGGGCCCAGCTTGTTGCCGGACCAGCCGCCGAACGAGATCTGCACCTGGCCGCCCGCGGCCTTGATCGCGTTGATGGTCGACTGGTCGACGCCACCGGTGAGCGGCCGGCTGCCGTCCCAGGCAGGGTTGCAGCCACCGGAGGACAGGATGAACGCCATGGTGAACGACCGCACACCCGTCTGGCTCATGATCGACGTCGCGCTCGGCGGGCTACCCCAGCCGAGGTACAGGTAGGGCGCGCCCGGCATCTTTGCCGGGTTGGTGGGCGGTGTGCCGCCGCCGGCGGCCGGGACCGTCCAGCGCTGGTTGGCTCCGGCGAAGCAGTCCCAGATCTGCAGGGGCGTGGCGTCCGCCGAGCTGTTGCCGGTCACGTCGAGGCACCTGCCGAGCGAGCGCAGGGTGCCGTCAGCGTTGGCGGTCCACTGCTGCGCGGCGCTGCCGTTGCAGTCCCAGAGGTTCACGCGGGTGCCGTTGGCGCTGGCCCCGCCCGCGACGTTGAGACACTTGCCGAGTGCGCGGACGGTGCCGTCGCCGGGCCGGTCCCAGCTCTGGGCGCCCGTGCCGTTGCAGGCGTACAGCTGCACCTGGGTGCCGTTCGCCGTGGCCGCACCGGCGACGTCGGCGCACTTGGCGCCCAAGCCGGTGATCGTTCCCGTCGCTGCTTGCGCCGGCAGCGCACCGGCACCGAGCGCGAACGCGGTGACGAGCGCCATCGAAAGAGCAGCGAGGCCGCCGAGGACACGGCGCCGTAGTCGTGCTTGCATGGTCGTCCTCCTCATTAACTTTCAAGCCTGTAAGTGAGGAGAACGTACGACTTCTTTGCTGCCAGCAACATTGGGGCTAACACGTACAGGGGTCACACAGGGAAAGCGCTTCCACGTACATGGGCTGCAAAGGAACGCACAAGAAAGGCGGCCGGAGACCGGCCGCCTTCCCTGCGTCGGACCCCAGCCCGTGTCAGAACCCCGCGGTGATCCGCGTGAACTCGAGGTTCGCCTGGTTGATGCCGCTGCAGTTCGACGTCACACCGCCACCCGGGCAGGGCCGGTCGCGGTTGACCGCCCAGTACGCAAAGCGGGTCAGGCCGTGCGAGCTGGCCCAGTCGCGGATCTGGGTCCACTGGCCGGGCGTGGTGGTCTCACCGACGTCGGACAACCCGTTCATGCCGGAGATGCCGGAATGGGCGTACGCCTCGGCGTCGGACCAGCCGCGCGCTGACCTGAGCTGGTTCTTCAGGCCCTCGGCGGCGCTGATCGTGTCGGCGACCATGTCGGAACCGCCGAAGTCGAACGTCATGATCGTGTAGTTGTCGATCGGCGTGCCCAGCTCGGCGGCGCGCGTGATCAGGCGCGCCCCGGCCCCGGCCGGCCCGCTGATCGAGGTCGGGATGGTCACGACGGTCTGCACGCTCGGGTTGTTCTGCTTCACTATCGCGATGCCCCGTAGGATCCGGTCCTGGACGGCATAGTTCTCGAGCTCGTCGGTGTTCTCGATGTCGAAGTCGACGACGTTGGGCTGGTGCGCGTTGATGACCTGCTGCACGGCCCCGGCGAACGCCTCCGGGCTGGAGCAGTTCGGGCCCAGCTTGTTGCCGGACCAGCCGCCGAACGAGATCTGCACCTGGCCGCCTGCGCCCTTGATCGCGTTGATGGTCGACTGGTCGACACCGCCGGTCAGCGGCCGGCTGCCGTCCCACGCGGGGTTGCAACCTCCTGACGAGAGCATGAACGCCATGGTGAACGCGTCGACGCCGGTCTCGCTCATCACCGAGGTCGCGCTCTGCGGGTCGCCCCAGCCGAGGTACAGGTAGGGCGCGCCGGGCATCTTCGCCGTCACGGCCTGGGTGTCGACACCGGGCCCGCTCGCCTCCATGGCAACGGCACCGGCCATGCCTGAGGCGGCCAGGACCATCGCGGCCACTCCACTGAGCAGGGCGAGGCGTCTCGGGTTGGTCTTCATCGTCGTCTCCCGAAGATGTAGGTCGGATAAGTAAAGAGACCGTACAACCAGGGTGAAATTTGGCGCATCAGGGTTATCCCGTATCCGCTAGCGACCCTCCTCGCTCAGGTTCCCCGCGGCGTCGAGGTGGATCTCAGCGTCCAGGCCCAGCCGCTCCAGGAACGCCCCGTCGTGACTCACCACCAGCAACGCCCCTCGGTACGCCGACAACGCGTCCACCAGCTGGTCCGTGCTGGCGATGTCGAGGTTGTTCGTCGGCTCGTCCAGCACCAGGAGCTGCGCCGGCGGGTCAGCCAGGAGCAGGCGCGCCAGCGCCACCCGGAACCGCTCCCCGCCCGACAGCGTCGCGACCGGCCGGTCCACCGCACCACCGCGCACCAGGAACCGCGCCAGCCGGTTGCGCAGCTCCCCCGGCGGCACGTGCGGCGCCCCGTCCCGGACCGCCTCCAGCACGGACGCCGCATCGGGGAGCACGTCGACGCGCTGCGGCAGGTACCCCACCCGCTCCGTCAGCAGCTCCCCACCAGCCCCGCCGCCCGACCGTTGGTCCGACGCCGGATCACCCGACACAGACCCCGCACTCAGCAGGGCCGGGACGGCAAGCAAGCGCTCCAGGAGGGTTGTCTTGCCCACCCCGTTCGGGCCCGTCAGGGCGATCCGCTCCGGGCCCTGGATCACGATCTCCCGCCCGTCCGCACCGCGGAGCACCGCCAGCCGCCGCCCGGCCGGCACGTCCGGGTCCGGCAGGTCCACGGAGATCCGGTCGTCGTCGCGCAGCGCACGCTCCGCCTGGTCGACCGCCGCGCGGGCCGCGTCAACCTTGCCGTCCAGCATCCCGCGCCGAGAACCCTGCGACTTCTCCGCCCGGTTGCGCCGTTTGTCGATCACCGCCGGGACGTACCTGCTGTTGGCGGCGTCCTTGCGCCCCTGACGCTCGCTGTGCGCTATCCGCTCCTCCACCTCGATCCGTTGCCGCTTCTCACGCCGCAGCGTCTGCTCGGCCGCACGCAACGCCTGCGCCGCCGCCTCCTGCTGCACCTCCAGCCACGCCCGGTACTGCGAGTACGGGCCGCCGAACGTGCTCAGCGACCCTGCACGCAGCTCCGCCGTGTCGTCCATCAGCTCCAGCAGCGTCAGATCGTGCGAGACGACGACGAGCGCTCCCCGCCAGCCCCGCACCAGCTCGTAGAGGCGCTCGCGGGCCTCGCCGTCGAGGTTGTTCGTCGGCTCGTCGAGCAGCGCCACGGCGGCAGCGCCGCTCGACTGGCGCAGCCGGACGCCGGTGATTGCGGTCAGCATGGCCTCGCCCCCGGACAGGGTGGCGACCGACCGGTCGAGGCCCGTGAGCAGCCCGGTCGCCGCGAGCAGCGCCACCGCGCGCTCCTCGACGTCCCAGTCGTCGCCGACGACGTCGAAGTGCGCGACGGAGACGTCTCCCGACTCGATGGCGCGCAGCGCACGCACGACCGGCGCTATGCCGAGCAGGCCGGCGACCGTGGCATCGGCGTCGAGCGTGATCCGCTGCGGGAGGTAGTCGGCGGTGCCACTCACCACTATCCGGCCCGACGTCGGCGTGAGCCTGCCGGCGACCAGGCGCAGCAGGGTGGACTTGCCGGCGCCGTTGAGGCCGGTCAGGCCGGTACGGCCACGGCCGAAGGCGCCGGAGACGTGATCGAGCGCGACGGCGCCGTCAGGCCAGGCGAAAGCGACGTCGTGCAGCACGACGGAAGGATTGGACAACATGGAAGGACTCCCGGGTGGTGGCTGGTGCCGACGCCGGGTACCGCAACAGGTGGTGCAGCAGGGCAGGCGTCAGCGCGAGGTGGTCTCGTACCGGGAGATGCCTGTCATCACAGTCCTTCGAATAGCTCCCTCACACGCGCGGCACACCCGCAGGAGCGGTCCCAGCCTGACACGGGCCCGCGCGGGGACGCAACGTGATTCACGGCGCCTTCGCCGTGAGGTAGCGCTGCGCCGTGGGTCCGAGCCACACGACGATCTCGTCCCTGGTCATGTCCGCGGCGGGACCGAACTTCAGCACGTACCGCACCAGCGCCATGCCGAGCACCTGCGAGGCCACCAGCGCCGCGCGGCGCGCGGCGTCCTTCTTGGTGCTGACGAACCGCTCGGCGAGCGGCAAGATCTGGCCCTTGAACACCTCGCGCATCCGAGCGGCCCCGGCCTCGTTGGTCACGCCGACCCGCAGGAGGCTCTGCAGGACGCTGTCGTTCTCCCACAGGTCGAGGAAGTGCCCGACGAGCACGGCGCCGACCTCGTCGACCGGGATCGCGTCCAGGTCCGGGAGGACCAGCTCGACGTCGACCACCGCGGCGAACAGGCCCTCCTTGGAGCCGTAGTAGCGCATGACCATCGACGGGTCGATCCCTGCGCCCTGCGCGATGGCGCGCACCGTCGCGCGGTCGTAGCCGTCCGCGGCGAAGCGCTCGCGGGCCGCCTCCAGGATCGCGGCGCGGGTCGCGTCGGAGCGGCGCTTCGGGCTCTCGGGGTGAGACATGCCAACAACTGTATGCCAACATCCGTTGACGCCCGTCCGACCGCTCGGCTACGGTGGTCAACAAGCGTTGGCAAACAACCGTTGGCCAAGGATCGAAGGAGGACATCATGGACACGGATGTCGTAGTCGTCGGGGCGGGGCCCACCGGTCTCCTGCTCGCCGGGGACCTGGCCGTGGCGGGCGCACGGGTCACCGTCCTGGAGAAGCGCCCGGCCGTTCTGAGCAACCTGACCCGCGCGTTCGCCGTGCACGCGCGCAGCCTGGAGGTGCTCGACGCACGGGGACTCGCGGACGAGCTGGTCGCCAAGGGGCAGCAGGTCCCGAGCCTCCGGCTCTTCCAGCGCGTCACCGTCAGCCTGGCGATCCTGCCGTCCCGGTTCCAGTACGTGCTCGTCGCGCCCCAGTACGAGGTGGAGCGGCTGCTGCGCCGCCGCGCCGAGGACGCGGGCGCCGTCTTCCGGCACGACACCGAGGTCACGGGCCTGACCCAGGACGACCAGAGCGTCACGGCCACCCTCGCCGGCGGATCGTCCCTGCAGGCCCGGTACCTGGTCGGCACCGACGGCGCGCGCTCCACGGTGCGGCAGGCGGCCGGTATCCCGTTCCCCGGCCACGCCGTCATCCGCTCGATGATCCTGGCCGACGTCCGGCTCGCCGAGCAGCCCGCCGACGTCCTCACCGTCGCGGCCGGGAACAACTCGATCGGCTTCCTCGCCCCGTTCGGGGACGGCTGGTACCGATTCATCGGCTGGGACAGCGAACGCAACGTGAGCGAGGACGAGCCGGTCGAGCTCGACGAGGTGCGCGGCATCGCCCGGGCCGCCCTCGGGACGGACTTCGGCATGCACGAGCCGCGCTTTCTGTCCCGCTTCCACGCCGACGAGCGCCAGGCCCCCACCTACCGGGCGGGCCGCGTCCTCCTCGCCGGCGACGCCGCGCACGTGCACAGCCCCGCGGGCGGGCTCGGCATGAACACGGGCATGCAGGACGCCGCGAACCTCGGCTGGAAGCTCGCTGCCGCGCTACGGCTGCCCGACGCCGAGGCGGCCGACGTCCTCGACAGCTACGAGGCCGAGCGGCACCCCGTGGGCCGCCAGGTGCTGCGCGCCAGCGGGGGCATCCTGCGCGCGGCCACCAGCAGTGGGCCGCTCGCGGCGGTCCTCGGCAACCTGGCCCTCGGGATCCTCTCGCGGGCCACGCCGATCCGGCGTCGGGCGGCGCTCACCATCTCCGCGCTGGGGCTCGCGTACCCACGCCCCCGCGGGGCGCACCCGCTGGTCGGGACGCGCGTGCCCGACCTGCCGCTGGAGGGCGGGTCACGCCTGGCCGAGGCGCTCCGGGCCGGCCGGTTCGTCCTGGTCGCTCCCGCGGGTGCATCTTCGCCGGACCTGCCCGGCGCGCTCGGCGAGGCAGACCCCGCCGAGCGCGTCCGGACCCGCAGGGCCGACGGCGGCACCACCGCGCTCCTGGTCCGCCCCGACGGCTACGTGGCCGACGCCGGGGCGTGACGCCCGAGCGCCGTCGTCGGACAAATCAGTAGGTCTGGGTGACGGCCAGCCCGGCCCCGAGGAAGGCCACGAGCGCGAAGAGCAGCCACGCGAGGAGGAACCCGCCGATCAGGCCCACGTTGATCCAGCCGAGGATCAGCCCAGCCGTCGACAGACCGGGATTGTTCGCCTGCCCCTCGCGGACCGCGCGCTTGGCGGCGTGCCCCATGATGATCGCGACCACACCCAGGATGACCGGGCAGAGGATCCAGCTCAGGATGCCCGTGACCAGGGACCAGACGCCGAGGTCGTTCTTCGGCGGCACCGGCGGGTAGGCGTACTGGGGCGGAGGCCCGCCGTACGAGGCCTGCGGTCCCGACCCGTACGGCTGCAGCTGTCCGGACGAGTACGGCTGGAGCTGTCCCGACGAGTACTGCCCCGACGGGTACTGGGGCTGTCCGCCGAACTGCTGCGGGGGCTGCGCATATGGCTGCTGCGGGGGCTGCGCATACGGCTGCTGCGGAGCCTGCCCGTACGGCTGCTGCTGCGGAAGCTGCGCGTATGGCTCCTGCGGCTGGAGATCAGGCTGATCCTGGGGCGGGGCATCCGGCTGGTCCTGCGGTACGTCTGGCTGGTTCTGCGGTACGTCCGGCTGGTCCTGCGGTACGTCCGGCTGGTTCTGTGGGTGGTGTGGGGGCTGCCACCCGTCGGGCTGGGTCATCGTGCTGCCTTCCATCTGATCTCACGCACGGGCTCTCGCGCACGGCCTCTCGCGCCGGGTGACGCGGGGCATCAACCTACGGGTCGGCCCGCCGCGCACCGAGTGAGATGAGGTATCTCGCTCGGGCGCGACGGGCCGGCCGACTGCGTTACGGGCTCAGTAGTCCCCGAGCTCGTCGAGCTGCTCCTGGAGCTCAGGGTCCAGGGTCTGACCGCTGTCGTCGAGCTCCTGCTCCATCTGCTGCTGGAACTCCTCCTGGAACGCCGGGTCGTTGACCGTCGTGGCCGCAAAGATCGTGCCGGCGATGAGGAAGCCGACCACGACCGTCGTCCACGCGATGCCGACCCAGCCGGTGATGATGCCCACAAGGCCCATGGCGCCGTTGTCGGCCTCGCCCTCCTGCTGGGCCTTGCGGCTCTTGTGACCCGTGATGATCGCGGCGATACCGGTGAGCAGGCCGCAACCCAGCACGGCCAGGATGCCGAGCACGAGAGACCACACGCCGAGGCTGTTCTTCGGCAGCGGCGCCGCGCCGTAGGCGTAGGGCTGACCGCCCTGCGCGTAGACCGGACCCTGCTGCGCCTGCTCGTACGGCGCCTGCTGCTGGTACGGCGCCTGCTGGTACGGCGTCGGCTCGCCGGGTACCGAGCCCGGCTGCGGGGCGGGCTGGCCCTGCTCCGGTACCGGCTGACCCTGTTCGGGCTGCTGCGGCGGGTCGTACGGCGACTGGCCGCCGTCAGGCTGGGTCATCGTGCTGCCTTTCTGCTAACGATCTGCCGGGGCTGACCCGGCACGGAGGAGCCAAACCTACAGGGCGGACGTCCCGCGCGGCACAAAACTAAGGTGGGGAGACCTCCCCACGTCCGCGCAGGTGAGAGAGTCAGTAGATCCCGTCGTTGTTCATCTCGTAGACGGTGCCGACACCCCCGGCGAACAGCCCGACCGCGATCGCGATGAAGAAGAACACGATGCCCAGCACAGACAGGCCCACGTTGACCCAGCCGAGGACCAGGCCGGCGGTGGCCATCCCGCGGTTGTTCGCCAGGCCCTCGTCAGCGGCCCTGCGGCCCATGGTGCCCGTGATGATCGCGGCGATACCGAGCAGGAGCGGGCACAGGATGTAGCTGAGGATGCCCGTGACCAGCGACCAGACGGCCAGGTCGTTCTTGGGCGGCGTCTCCGCGTATCCGTACTGGGGGGCGGCTACCGGCGCCCCGGGCTGCGCGTAGACCGGGGCCTGCGGCTCGGAGTATGACGCGGCCGGCTCCTGCGGCGCGTAGGGCGTCGGCTCGGGCTGGCTCTCCGGCGGCTGCTCCGCACTGAGCGGCGACTCCGGCAAGGGCTGTGTGGGTGACGACTCGGGGACCGACCCGGGCAACGGCTGCGTGGGCGGAGTCTCCGGCTGGGGATCGCGCGGTGTGCCGCCGTCGTTCTCGGTCATGAGGCTGCCTTCCAGATCAGAGAGCTGGGGCCGCCGGGACCGGCGCCCCTCCTCCACTTAACCAGGGTTGGCGCAGGCCCGCCCGGGAAACGCGCGGGTCACCCGCCGGATCGTGTCCGACGGGTGACCCACTTGCTCACGTTCGACCTGCTCGGCGGCCGCCCGGCCTGGTCAGGCGACAGGAGCCGCCACGGGGGCTGCGGCCTCCGGCGTGAAGTCCACACCGGCCTCCTTGCGCTGCTCCGGCGTGATCGGTGCCGGAGCCGCCGTCAGCGGGTCGAACCCGCCGCCCGACTTCGGGAACGCGATGACGTCGCGGATCGACGGCGACTTCGTCAGCAGCGCGACGATCCGGTCCCAGCCGAACGCGATGCCGCCGTGGGGCGGGGCGCCGAACGCGAAGGCGTCGAGCAGGAAGCCGAACTTCTCCTGCGCCTCCTCCTGGCCGATCCCCATCACGTCGAACACGCGCTCCTGCACGTCGCGGCGGTGGATACGGATCGAGCCGCCGCCGATCTCGTTGCCGTTGCAGACGATGTCGTACGCGTAGGCCAGCGCCTCGCCCGGGTCCTTCTCGAACGAGTCGATCCACTCCGGGGTCGGCGACGTGAAGGCGTGGTGCACGGCGGTCCAGGCGGACGAGCCGAGGTCGACGTCGTCGTCCTCGCCGGCCGGCTTGAACAGGGGCGCGTCCACCACCCACACGAACGACCAGGCATCCTCGTCGATCGCGCCGGTCTTGTGCGCGATCTCGAGCCGGGCGGCGCCGAGCAGGGCGCGCGCCTCCGACGTCTTGCCCGCGGCGAAGAACACGGCGTCGCCCGGCTTCGCGCCCGTGGCGGCCGCGAGCCCGGCGCGCTCGTCGTCGGACAGGTTCTTGCCGACGGGACCGCCGAGCTCGCCCTCCTCGGAGAACGTCACGTACGCCAGGCCGCGCGCGCCGCGCTGCTTGGCCCACTCCTGCCAGGCGTCGAACTGCCGGCGCGGCTGCGATGCCCCGCCCGTCATGACGACCGCGCCCACGTACTCCGCCTGGAACACCCGGAACGGCGTGGCCTTGAAGTAGTCGGTGAGCTCGACGATCGGGTTGTCGAACCGCAGGTCCGGCTTGTCCGTGCCGTACAGGCGCATGGCCTCGTGGAACGTGATGCGCGGGATCGGTGCCGTGATCTTGTGACCGATCAGGTCCCACAGCGCGGTGAGGATCTTCTCGGCCAGCGCGATCACGTCGTCCTGCTCGACGAAGCTCATCTCGACGTCGAGCTGCGTGAACTCCGGCTGGCGGTCGGCGCGGAAGTCCTCGTCGCGGTAGCAGCGGGCGATCTGGTAGTACCGCTCCATGCCGCCGACCATGAGCAGCTGCTTGAACAGCTGGGGCGACTGCGGCAGGGCGTACCAGGAGCCGGGCGCCAGGCGGGCCGGGACCAGGAAGTCGCGCGCGCCCTCCGGGGTGGAGCGCGTCAGGGTCGGCGTCTCGATCTCGACGAAGTCCTGCTCGTCCAGCACGCGGCGCGCGGCCTGGCTCACCTTGGAGCGCAGCCGGAGCGCGGCGGCCGGGGCCGGGCGGCGCAGGTCGAGGTAGCGGTGCTTGAGGCGCGCCTCCTCGCCGATCACCTCGGTGTCCGCGAGCGCGGTGGACACCTGGAACGGCAGCGGGGCCGACTCGTTGAGCGTGACGACCTCGGTCGCGACGATCTCGATCTCGCCGGTGGCGAGGTTCGGGTTGGCGTTGCCCTCGGGGCGGCGGCCGACCTCGCCGGTGACCTGCAGCACGAACTCGGCGCGCAGCGGGTGCGCGATCTCCTCGTCGCGGATGACTACCTGGGCGATGCCCGAGGCGTCACGCAGGTCGATGAATGCCACTCCCCCGTGATCACGGCGGCGATCGACCCAGCCCGTGAGGGTGACGGTCTGGCCGATGTGCTCGGCCCGTAGTGAGCCGGCCGTGTGGGTGCGGAGCACTGAGAGGTCCTTTCAGCGTGGGGTGAGGGTCGACGAGAATTCTAGTCACCGTCACGGCTGCTTGGCGCCGCCGGACGAGTGTGGGTGGCCCGGCGTAGCCTGGCGCCCATGCCTAGGACGATCGCTACCAACACCACTGTGACCCGGGACGAGCTGCTGGAGTTCCTCCGCTCGCGTCGCAACGGGATCCTTGTCACCAGCCGGGCCGACGGCGCCCCGCAGCTGAGCCCCGTCACGTACGGCGTGGACCCGGCCGGGCGCGTCGTGATCTCGACCTACCCGGAGCGCGCCAAGGTACGGAACCTGAAGGCGCGGCCGGCGGCGTCGTTCATGGCGCTCGGCGAGGACTTCGGCGCGGCCTGGGTCCAGGTGGACGGCACCGCCGAGGTGCTGGACGTCCCCGAGTCCGTCGAGCCGCTCGTGGACTACTTCCGCGCGGCCGCGGGCAAGGAGCACCCCGACTGGGCCGAGTACCGCGCGGCCATGGTCGAGCAGGGCAAGTCGATAGTGCGCATCACGATCGAGCGCTGGAGCCCGGTGGCGACGGGCGGGTTCCCGGCGCGTCTCGCCGAGGGGTGACACCCGTCGCCACCGGCGACCTATCCCTGGTCCGCTGACTCCTTCTTGCCCGCCGACTCGCCGCCCATCCGCAGGATGGCCCGGTAGGCCAGCCAGGTGACCCCAGCGCAGGCCAGACCGGCGGGGACCAGCAGGGCCGGCACCGACCAGTCGAGCTCCCCGTCCAGCAGGCTGCCTACCGACGCCAGGAGGGTCGCGGCCGCGAAGACCGTGCCGCCCACCCCGGCGAGCAGCACGAGCACCAAGGCGAGGACGACCACCACCTTGCCGGCCGCGAGAGCGGCGAGCCCCGTGGTGCGCAGGAGGCCGTCCTCCTCGACCTCCCGGGCCGCGCGGGTCTGGCTCGCCTGCTTGATCTCTTCCTGGTCCGGGCGCTCGGGGGCGGCCGGCCGGGACACGGGCACCACGAGCGCCCCGTCGAGGTGGTCGTCCACGAGCCCGGCGAGGTCCGTGGCGCGCAGGTCGTCGTGCAGCGTCGGCTCGAACGGCACCCGTGCCCCGTCCAGACCGATCAGGAGCCGCCCGCCGTCCGGGTAGACGATCAGCGCGGCCGCTTCCTCGAACCGGATGGTGGTCGTGCGCCGGCCGTCCCGGAGCGTGACGCCGGGCTCGCCCACCCGGATGGTCGCGTCCACGTCGATGCGCTCGAACGCCTTGCCGGTGACCGGCTCACCCGCTCCCCTGCGGACCGGCTCGGTGCCTGCCCAGCCGGACGCGACCGGCGTCACCAGCAGCCCGGCGTCCCACACCTGACGGGCCAGGGAGACGACGTCGGCGGCGGTCACCTGAGCGAGCGCGGCACGGCGCTGCGCCGGAGTGGGGACCGGCCGGCCCAGCAGGGTCAGCACGGCGTCGTCGGTGAGCCACATGGCGTCCTGGTGCGGCTCCCCGTACGCCGCGAGCAGGTGCGCGCGTGCCGACTCCAGCTCGTCGGTGGCCACCGCGAACCGCAGCCGGCCCAGCGTGTCCAGGAACTCGCCCGTCGCCTGGGTAGCGGTCTCGGGCCGGAGGCCGGCCGCGATCTGCAGGCTGGCCTGCTGCCCGTCGAGCGCCCCGATCATGATGGACACGTCGTATGTCCAGCCGTGGTCCTGACGCAGGCCCTGGAACAGGGCCCTACGGGCGACCTCGGCGAAGACCGCCAGCGCCGGCCCGTCCGGCACCACGGCGTCCCACATCACCCGGTTGCCGCCGGCCAGCGCTTCGGCCGGGAGTGGCGTCACCGGTCCGGGGACCTCGGGTGGCGATGCCGTCGTGGCTGCACGCCCGGCGGGCAGCGCGAGGTCCAGGTCCAGCGCGGTCTCGCCCGTGACCCACGCGACCGCGTTCGTCCCGGTGAACTTCTCGCGCGCCCAAGCCCGCAGATCGTCGTCGGTCACCCGGTGCAACCCCAGGAGCTGGCCGGGCCCGAGGCCGTAGCCCCGCAGCCCGAACCGCCAGGGCTGCACCACGACGTCGTCCGCGCGCTCGTCCAGGGCCCGCGTCTCGGTCTCCCGGTGCCGTACGGGCAGGTCCGCGAGGGCGCGGGTGAGCTCGCGCAGCGTGGTCCGGACCCGCTCGTCGGTGGCACTCACCTGGACGTGGGTCACGGTCGGGCCCACCGAGGCGGAGATCTCGAGGCCCGGACGTTCCACGGCACGCAGGGCGAGCGCGACCACCAGGGCGGTGGTCCCGCTGGTGGGCAGGGTCTCGTCGGCGTACCCGACGCGGAACACCAGGCCGCCCACGGTACGGCCGGGACGCTGCGCGAAGAGCTGACGGGGGCGGGTGGAGGTGGTCGCGGTCATCGGTCGTCCTTCGGGTGTCGCTTCCTGATCAGCCCGAACGTCGCCCAGCCGAGGGCGAGCACAGGCAGGAAGCCCAGCGTGAGGTCGAGATCGAAGACCTCCTGCAGCAGCACCTGGCCGCCGCCGAGAACGAGCAGCCCGGCCGCCCACAGCCCGACGACGAGACCTACCGTCGCCGGGACGGAGCGCGGCCCGGCATCGGTCTTCGCCCGCTTCTTCGGCTTCTCGGGCTGGGGCGGTTGCGCCACCGGGATGTCGCCAGGCTCGCGCGCGGGCAGGTGCACGACGACGTTCGCGGGGACGTGCGGGTCCACGTGCTTCACGACGTCCCAGACGGTGAGCCCCTCGTACAGCGTCGGCTCGATCCCCACCCGGAACCCGTCGGCCCCGGTGAGCGCACGCGCGCCGTCAGGCACGCTTTCCAGCAGTACGCAGTCCGCGAAGCGGACGACAACGGCACCGTCCGGGGTGACCAGACCGACGCCGTCGGCGGCGAGGACGAGCGATCTGTCGGGGGCGTCGATGCGCGGGAACGTCCGCCCCTGCACGCGCTCCTGGGACCACTCCGGTACCGGAACCATCCCCGCCCAGTCGAGCGGGCTCGGGCCGAACCAGAGCGCGCTGCCCCACAGCTCGCGGGCGAAGCCCCGGACGTCGTCCGCGGTGACGCGTTCGAGCCGCGCGGCGATCCGTTCGGGCCCGTCCAGGGGACGCCCGATGACCATCCGGTAGGCCAGCGACGGCAGCAGCTCCGCCGGGGGCGCGGCCGCGAGCTCGGCCAGCTCCTCGGCCGCCGCGGTACGCGCCGCGGCCAGGTCGTCGTCCGCGACGTGGAACCGGAGCCCGCTCAGGGCGTCGGCGAGGCCGCCGGCCGCCGCGTCCTGACGGCCCTCGGCCTGGACCGTCACCGACAAGCGCGCCCGCTCGGCGTCCAGGACGTCGTGGGACACGTCCAGGCTGGTTGCTATGTCGGCGTCCCGGCGCAGGTCGCGGTGCAGGAGCTCTCGGATCACCTGGGCCGCCACGTTGCCTGCGTCCCCGCGTGGCACGAGCGCGTCGAGCACAACGCCGTCTCGCAGGCCCGCCAGGTACGCCGGGGTGCCCTGGAGCACGTCCGTGACGACAGGCGACGGCATGCGCCGGCCCGAGGGCAGCGTCAGGTCCAGGCCGTCCGGGACGGCGTCGGCAGTGATCCAGGCGATCGCGTTCTCTCGCGTGAACCACGTCGCGGCCCAGTCCCGCACCTCGTCGGGGGTGATCCGGTCGAGCCCGCGCTCGCCGTACCCGGCCAGCCCGTAGCCGCTGGCGCCGTGCCGGTTGATCCGCAGCCGCAGGCGGCCCCGGGGTTGCGCAGGTCGGCCTCGGACCGCAGGATCTCCTTCTCCGTCTCGACCAGGTCGAGCGGCAGGTCGCGCAGGGACGCGCACACGTCGTTCAGGTAGGCCACGACGTCGGCCGCGGTGCCCGCCACGTGGAAGAGCGTCACGTCGGAGCGCGTCTGCCCGTTCAGGTGCGCCTCGCTGAGCACCTGGGTGCGCAGCGCGAGGTGCTCGGTCAGGTGCGTGATGCCGGAGGTGGCCAGCGTCTCGTCCGCCGAGCCGACCCGGAAGATGATCCCGGCGCCGACGTTTCCCTCGCGTGGCGCGAGCAGGACGGGGACGCCGTCGGACTCGGCCACGGTGACGCCGGGGAAGTCCGCGAGGTCCGGGAGCGTGGGGGCGGTCATGCCCGCACGCCCGTGCGGGTGGCCGCCTTGGCCGCGACCTTCGCGGCGGCGTCGCGGCTGGTGCGGTACAGCCGCTCTGCCCCGGGCTCGTAGTAGCCCCAGATGCCCTCGACCGGCGTGTCGCCGAGCGCCTCGAAGTGGGGCCACGCCTCGGCGGGGAGGTCGGCGAACGAGAAGAACAGGGCGAAGTTGGCGTGGGCCGTGGCCGTCGCCGCGGTACGGACATGGTGGGGGTGCAGGACGGTGCTCGCGGCCACCCCACGGACCCGGTCGATCATCTCGGGCGGGATGGTCTTCTCGCCGTCGACGCGCCGTTCGAGCGCGAGGTCTACCACGAGTGCGGGACCGAGCGCCCCGGGGGCCGCGCCGTCGGCGCACTCCGCGACGAACCGGGACGCGTCCTCCCAGGAGCCGCTCCACTTGGGCAGCACCTGCTGGAGGTAGACCCGCTGGGCGGCGAAGACCTGCGGGTCGAGGGCGGCGAGCCGGTCGTACCGGCGTCGGGCCTCGCCGTGCCCCAGCTCCAGCCCACGGGCTGTGGTGATGCGCGCCTCCCACGCGGGCACGCAGCCGGGGTGCTCCGCGCACACGTCGAACAGGACGCGCTCGGCTCGCCGCAGCCAGTCGTGGAACTGCTCGAACTGGTTCGCCGAGACGTGCTCGGCACGGGCACCCGACCGGATCGCCCAGCCCACCGTGATGTAGCGGAGCGCGCGCAGCGTCCGGGCTAGCGGGGTACCGTCGTCGGCCGCCTCGACCGCCGCGGTGAACAGGGCGTGGTCCTCCGCGGAGGCGTCGCCGGCGATCCCCCACAGCGCGGCGACCACGTCGTCGTGCGCGGTGAGACCACGGACGATCGCGAGCGCCGCCGCCGGGTCGCCCGCGTCCCGGGCTGCTCGCAGGCCCGCGCCGCCGGGTATCTGCGCCAACGGGTCGAAGAACTTGGCGGCCGGTGCCGCGTCACGTGTAGTGGCCATGGGTTACCTGTCCGGGTGATATCGAGTACTTGGGGGCCTCAGTGCCCGACCCGGAGATTACTGGCCCGAGGTTTCCCACCTGATCAGATCCGGCTCGTCACCCGGGTGAAGTTCACAAAACCACCCGGTGCCCCATCTCGCCCACGGACGACGGTGCGCGGGCGCCACCTCGGACCTGAGAGCATGTGCCGGTGCGAGAGATCAGGCAGAGCCGCAAGCTGAAGTCCGTCCGGTACGACGTCCGGGGTCCCATCCTCGAGGAGGCGTACAAGCTGGAGGCGGAGGGTCACAAGATCCTCAAGCTAAACATCGGCAACCCGGCGCCCTTCGGCTTCGAGGCGCCGGAGGCGATCCTCGCGGACATGGTCCACCACCTGCCCGAGGCACAGGGCTACAGCGACAGCCGCGGCATCTACTCGGCGCGCACGGCGGTGGCGAACTACTACCAGACGCACGGCCTGGACACGCGGGTGGACGACGTCTACATCGGCAACGGCGTCTCCGAGATGATCAGCCTGGTGCTGCAGGCCATGATCGACGACGGCGACGAGGTGCTGATCCCCGCGCCCGACTACCCGCTGTGGACCGGGGCAGTGAGCCTCCAGGGCGGCAAGCCCGTGCACTACCGGTGCGACGAGGCCAACGGGTGGAACCCGGACCTGGAGAACATCGAGTCGCTCATCACCCCCGCCACACGGGCCCTGGTGGTCATCAACCCGAACAACCCGACCGGCGCGGTGTACAGCGAGGACACCGTGAAGGGGCTGGCGGAGCTGGCGCGCAAGCACGACCTGGTGCTCCTGAGCGACGAGATCTACGAGAAGATCCTGTTCGACGACGCCACCCACCACCACACGGCCACGTACGCCGGCGACGACGTCCTGTGCATCACGTTCAGCGGCCTGTCCAAGGCGTACCGGGTCTGCGGCTATCGGGCGGGCTGGGCCATGATCTCCGGCCCCAAGCACCGCGCCAGGGACTTCCTCGAGGGCCTCACACTGGTGGCCAACATGCGCATGTGCGCCAACGTGCCGGCGCAGCACGCCATCCAGACGGCGCTGGGCGGCTACCAGTCGATCGAGGCGCTGATCGTGCCCGGCGGCCGGTTCTACGAGCAGTCCATGCTCGCCGACAAGCTGCTCAACCAGATCCCGGGTGTCACCTCGGTGCGGCCGCGCGGCGCGCTGTACTGCTTCCCGCGGCTGGACCCCGAGGTCTACGGGATCGAGGACGACGAGGCGTTTGTGATCGGCCTGCTGCGCGACAAGAAGATCCTGGTCACGCACGGCACCGGGTTCAACTGGCCGGAGCCGGACCACTTCCGCCTGGTGACGCTGCCCGACGTCGATGTGCTCACCGAGGCGATCGGCCGTATAGCGGACCACCTGGAGACGCTCCGCACCTGACCCTTGGAGCAGATCCGTTCAGCACAGCACCTGCTGCCAGAGACCGGGGGAATCTGGCAGCAGGTGCTGTGCTGAACGGCTCTTAGCCCGCGGCGCCGAAGGGCACCAGGTCCTGCTCGCACACCGCGCCGTCGTCGGCCTCCAGGGTGACGAGGTACTCCGCGATCGCCGCGTCGGCGCAGCTGCTCCGGCCGATCGTGGTGTGGCCCCAGCCGTCAACGGTGAGCATCCGGGCGTCCGGCCACAGGTCGGCGTAGGGCTGGGTGAAGCCGTAGTTCGTGGCCGGGTCGAACCGGGTGCCGATCACGAGCACGGGCTGCTGGGTCGACTGCTCCCAGGGGCCGGTGTACGCGTCCTCGTCGTCGATGTCGATGAACTCGCACTGGATGGCCAACCAGCCGCGGAACAGCCCGAAGTGCGGGTACTGCGCTTCGAGCGCCGCGACCTTGGCCGGGTACGACCAGGGCCGGCCGGGGAAGTCGGCGTCCGAGCAGACCGGACCGACCTGGCCACCGATGGACGGGTAGTCCTGGCTGACGCCGAGGCGCCGCAGCAGCTCGCTGATGGACAGGCCAGATCCCTGTGCCTCCGCGCTCGCCTGCGGGACCACGCCCGTCAGGAACGCGAGCTGTGCGATGAAGGCCGCCTGGTTCGCCCAGCCCGCGGTGTCGGACATGGTGTTGGTTATCTGGTACACCAGGTGGCCGTACCCGAACTGGATGGTGGTCCCGCCGCCCACCGGGAGCTCGACGGGCTGCTCCTTCAGCGCCGCGTAGACCTCCTCGACGATCTCGGCAGGGTCACCCAGGCCGTTGAGGGCACACCGCTCGGCCGCCTCGCGGCACAGGCGTACGAACTCGCCGTAGGTCTCGTAGGCACCCTCAGCCTGCCGGATCCGGTCGCCGAAGAGCTTGCCGTTGGCGTCGCCGGTCCACACCCGGGGGTCGAGTGTGCCGTCGAGCACCAGGGCACGCACGTTGTCCGGGAAGAGCGCCCCGTACGTCGCGCCGAGGACCGTGCCGTAGGAGTACCCGACGTAGGTCAGGGTGTCCTCACCCAGTCGCTCACGCAGCACGTCCATGTCACGGGCGACGTTGGCGGTCGACGCCGTCGCGAGCCTGTCGCCGCCGAACACCGTGCAGCCCCTGGCGAGCTGCGCCGACTCACGGATGAATCGCGCGTTCTGGGACGCGTCCTGCGGGAGCAGCAGGATGGACCCGAGGTACGCCTGCTCTTCCTCAGGCGTGGCGAAGCAGGTGGTCGGGTCCGACGTACCGACGCCGCGCGGGTCAAAGCTGACGATGTCGAATCGGTCGCGGACGGCGGCGTCGAACAGCACCTCGCCGTTCGAGTGCAGGGTCGCCACACCCGGGCCACCGGGTCCGCCGAAGTTGACCACCGCGCTGCCGATGCGGTTCTCCTGGTCCCGCGCGGGCAGCCGGGTCACCGCAACGGTGGTGGTGGGGCCGTACGGCTCGTCGTAGTCGGAGGGCACCTCGATCGTGGCGCAGTCGAAGGCCTCGGCGCCCTCGGTCGTGCACTCGGTCCAGGGGATGTCCCCGGCGGCCGCGGTCTGGACTGCGTCGGCCTGGGTGGCAGCCGCCGTGGCGGAGGACGGTGCACCGACCGCGGACTGTGCAGGTACCGCAACAACGGTCAGAAGTGCAGCTACAGCGAGGAGGGACAGGGCCTGGGGTATGGCCGCGCGAGCTTTGCGCGTCACCATAGAGCGCGATGTCATGGTGCCGAGTCAAACAGTGCATACCGACACACACAACGAAAGTCACCGGCGCTACGCGGCCTCGCCCGGTGGCCGACAGCTGGGGTGTGACCGGCGAGGCGCGGGTCGGCGAGCGGGATCCGGCGGCGCATCAGAACAGGGTCTCGCTGCCCACGTCCCCGGCCAAGGACGCCGCACCGGTGCTGTCGGCGCGCAACCCGCCGAGAGCGCCACGCGGGTAGTCGCCCTCGGCGTGTCGATCGGCCTCTGGTGCGTCGTCCGATCCGGTGCGGTGCAGGGCTGCCCGACCCAGCCCGCGCTCGTCGAGCAGCGGGCGCACCCGCTCCCAGAGCCAGTCCCGGTAGCCCTTGTGCGCGTACGCGCCGCGCGCGTAGACCCGGCCGTAACCCTCGACCAGGTGGGGGTGGGAGCGTTCGAGCCAGCCCAGGTACCACTCGCGAGCACCGGGCCGCAGGTGCAGTGGCAGCACGGTGACGCCGGTCGCTCCGGCGTCGGCCAGGTCGTCGAGAAGCCGTTCGAGGTGGGCGAGCTGGTCGGTCAGCCAAGGCAGGACCGGCGCGACCATGACGCCGCACGGCAGGCCGGCCGCCCTGATCGCACGGATCAGGTCGAGGCGAGCGCGCGGTGTTGGTGTGCCGGGCTCGACGGACTGCTGCAGCTCCTTGCCGTCCGGCGAGTCTGCGAAGGCCAGGGAAACTCCCAGTCCGACGTCGACCCACTCGGCGGCCTGCACCAGCAACGGCAGGTCGCGCCGCAGGAGGGTGCCCTTGGTCAGGATCGAGAACGGCGTGCCCGAGTCCGCGAGCGCCGAGATGATGCCGGGCATGAGCTTGTAGCGACCCTCGGCCCGCTGGTAAGGGTCGGTGTTGGTACCGAGCGCGACGGGCTCGTGGGTCCAGGACGGCTTGGCCAGCTCGGCGCCCAGCACCTGGTCGGCGTTGACCTTGACGACCACCTGCGAGTCGAAGTCGTGCCCGGAGTCGAGCTCGAGGTATTCGTGAGTATTTCGGGCAAAGCAGTAATAACAGGCATGTGAGCAACCCCGGTAGGGGTTCACCGTCCACTTGAACGGCATCTGCGACGCCGCCGGGACCTTCGACAGCGCACTCTTGGCGAGCACCTCGTGGAATGTGACACCCGCGAACTCGGGCGACCGGACGGTACGCAACAGCCCGGCGGTGCGCAGCTCGGGTAGCTCAAGCCCGGGCAACGCTCCGTCGTCGTGATCGATCGCCTGACCGTTCCATCGCATACCCGATTCGAACATTTGTTCGAACGGGCGTCAAGTTGTTACGCCGACGGCGTCAGGCCTTCGGGACGACCCGAGGCCAGCGGTCCTCGGCCGGCGGCTCCCATGTCGCGGCGTCGGCGTCTACCTGGTCGCCCGAGCGGATGTCCTTGACCTGGTCGGCACCCACCGCGCCGTCCTCCCCCGCGGAACCCGGGAACCACACGAACGGGATGCCGCGCCGGTCGGCGTACTTGATCTGCCGGCCGAACTTCGCGGCGTTGGGCGCCACCTCGACCGGGATGTCGCGGGCGCGCAGGGCCGCCGCCACCGTGTCGGACGCAGCGCGCTCCTCCTCGGACGCCACCGCCACCAGCACCGCGGAAGGCACCGAGCGTGTCGCCTGGACCAGCTCCGCGGACAGCAGCCGCGAGACCAGGCGCGAGACACCGATCGACAGGCCGACGCCCGGGTAGGTGTTCTTGCCGTCGGAGGCGAGCGTGTCGTACCGGCCGCCGGAGCAGACCGAGCCGAGCTGCTCGTGACCCACCAGCACCGTCTCGTACACCGAGCCGGTGTAGTAGTCGAGGCCTCGCGCAATCTTGAGGTCCGCCACGACCACACCCGGCGCGCGCTCGGCGGCGGCCGCGATCAGCGCCCCCAGCTCGCCCAGGCCGGTCTCCAGCAGCTCCGTGACCGCCCCGTGGGACTCGGCCAGCGCCCGCACCTCGGCGATCACACCCACGTCGGACCCCGAGATGGATGCGAGCGCCAGGCACGCCTTGGCCTGGTCGTCGGTGGCGCCGCACTCGGTGACGAGCAGCTCGGACACCTTGTCCGGGCCGATCTTGTCGAGCTTGTCGATCTGGCGCAGCACGCCCTCGACGTCGTCCAGGCCGATGCCTCGGTAGAAGCCCTCGGCGACCCTGCGGTTGTTGACCAGGATGCGGACCGGCGGCAGGCCGATCTCGGCCAGCGCGCCGAGCGCCTCGGCCATGACCAGCGGCGCCTCGACCTCAAAGTGGTACGGCAGCTCGCCCGCGCCGACGATGTCGATGTCGGCCTGGACGAACTCGCGGAAGCGGCCGTCCTGCGGGCGCTCGCCGCGCCAGACCTTCTGGATCTGGTAGCGGCGGAACGGGAACGCGATCCGTCCGGCGTTCTCCAGTACGTAGCGCGCGAACGGCACGGTCAGGTCGAAGTGCAGGCCGAGCTGCTTCTCGGAGCTGGAGCGGACGGCACCGCCCTCCTCCTGCAGCCGCGACAGCACGTAGACCTCCTTGGAGGTCTCCCCCTTGCGCAGGAGCTGGTCCAGCGGCTCCACGGCCCGCGTCTCGATCCCGGCGAACCCGTGCAGCTCGAAGGTGTGGCGCAGGGTGTCGAGGACGTGCTGCTCGACGATGCGACCGTCAGGGAGCCATTCGGGGAAACCGGAGAGAGGAGTGGGCTTTGCCATGCCACAGATCTTCCCACGTGTGCTGGGCTGTCAGCCCAGCTTTTCCACAGCCGCTCCGCGCTGGTCGACGTGCGCCCTCACACGCCCCCTGCGAGGAACGGGTTGGTCTCCAGCTCGTACGCCACGGTCGTGGCGGGCCCGTGCCCAGGGACGACGGCGAGCGCCGGATCCAGCGCACCGACGACGTCGCGCAGCGTCTCGGCCATCACCTGGCCCGAGCCGCCGTGCAGGTCGGTGCGGCCGATGGAGCCCGCGAACAGGACGTCGCCCGTAAGGATCACCTCCTCGTCGAGGTGGTAGAGCGTGGAGCCCTCGGTGTGGCCGGGCGCGTGCAGGGCGCGCAGCGTGACCTCGCCGAACGTCAGCACCGCGGACCCGCCGGGTGTCCCGAACGGCTCGACGACGGCGGGTGCCCGGTAGTCGTCGCGGTGCAGCCCGAGCGCGGTCTCCAGGGCGGGGCTGAGGGTGCCGAACGGGTCGGCCAGGCGGTAGGCGTCGGCCTCGTGCAGCCGCATCGGGATCCCGTAGCGCGCGCACAGGGCTCCCGCGTCCCACGTGTGGTCGGCATGGCCGTGTGTGGCCAGCACGGCCCGCGGCGTCAGTCCCGCGTCGTCGATCAGCTGCCCGACGGCGTCGGCCACACCCGCGCCGGCGTCCACGACGACGCAGTCGGCGCCGGACGACACCACGCAGCAGTTGGTACCGAACACTGGCGCGACCACTAGACGGAGCTCCACGCGGCCCACGCTAGCGGCTGACGATCCCGCGGGCCGACCCATCTTCACCCGCAGGGTGATGCGCTCAGGCAGTGTCACCTGGCATCCGATGCCTACACTGTCCCCGCACGGGGTGATTCGCCCCGGATCCGGCAGTGAATCGGTCCAGCACGGCCACGCCCCGGATCGCGGCGAGCACCAGAGAGCACGGAGAAGGGAACGCGGTGGCGTCCACCAAGCAGCGGCAGCGTGCGCAGCAGGCCAAGCAGGCGGAGAAGCGGGCGCAGCGGCAGGCAGCCAAGCGCGCACGCAGGCAACGCCTCTGGGTGTTCGTTGCGCTGTTCACGGTGCTGGCCCTCGTGGCAGCCTTCGTGATTGCCGCCCTCGTCAGCGACAACAGCGGGGCGGACGACGCCGGGGCGGACGCAGACGCCTGCCCCGCGGGTGTCGAGGAGGCTCGGGACACGTACGAGCTCGCCGACCCCGCCGTCGCCGAGGACCGTACCTGGACCGTCACCCTCCAGACCTGTGCGGGGACCACCGAGGGCGACATCGTCCTCGAGCTCGACGGCGCGGCCGCACCGCAGGCCGTCGCCAGCTTCGTCACGCTCGCCCAGGGCGGGTACTTCGACAACACCGGTTGCCACCGTCTCACCACGTCAGGCATCTTCGTGCTGCAGTGCGGCGACCCGACCTTCTCCGGCTCCGGCGACCCGGGCTATTTCTTCGGCCCCGTCGAGAACGCCCCGGAGGACGACGTGTACCCCGCCGGCACGGTCGCGATGGCCCGCCGCGGCGGCGACGCGGAGTCCATGGGCTCCCAGTTCTTCCTCGTCTACGAGGATTCGACCATCCCCTCCGACGCAGCCGGCGGGTACACGGTCTTCGGCACGATCACATCCGGCCTGGACCTGGTCCAGGCAGTCGCTGACGCGGGAACGGCAGATGGCGCCTCAGACGGTGCCCCTGTCAACCCGGTCACCATCGAAGGAGTTGAGACCCAGTGAGCGAACCCACTTCTCGCTCGTCGGAGCCCGTCCAGCAGGACGCGCCCGCCGAGCCCGTGGCCGAGACTCCGACCGCAGCCGTTTCTCCCGCCGAGGCGGAGAACGAGGCACCTGAGGCACCCGAGGCACCGGCCGAGGCAGACGCCGCGGACGCACCGGAGGTCCCCGCGCAGGAGACGGTCGTCGAGGAGGCTCCCGCCGCTGAGGCCGAGGCTCTGCCGGAAGAGGCCCCAGCGGCCGAGGCCGAGACCCCTGCGGAGGCTGAGGTGACCACGGAGACAGAGACCGAGGCACCTGCAGTCGACGTCGTCGAGGACGCAGTCACCGAAGAGCCCGCCGCTGAGACCGACGTCCCGGTAGCCGAGGCCCCCGCGGAGACGGCGGTCGTCGAGGAGACGCCGATCGCTGAGGAGACTCCGGTGGCTGAGCCTGAGGCTCCAGCCGAGCCCGAGGTTCCTGAGGCCGAGGCCGATGCCCCCGCGGAGGCGACCACCGCCGTCGAACCGGCAACCCCCGCCGCCCAGACCCCAGCGCCCGCGGCCCCCAAGCCGCCGGCGATCCCGTCGCCGGCCGCACTGGCCCGGCCCCGCCCGCCCAAGCCGGGCGTGCCGTCGGCTCCGGCGGCGCAGTCCGCCCCGGCTGCCGCGGTCACACCCGTGGTGCCGGCCGCCGCCGACGCCGCCGCGCACGCCGAGGCCGAGAAGTTCGGTCGCGTGGACGACGAGGGCAACGTGTACGTGCGCGAGTCCGCGGGCGAGCGTATCGTCGGCCAGTTCCCGGGTGTGACCACCACGGAGGCGCTCGCGCTGTACGTGCGCCGGTACCTCGAGCTGAACGCGAAGGTAGGGCTGTTCGAGGCTCGCCTGGACAGCGCCGACCTGGCGGTGCGCGAGATCGACCAGACGCTCCAGAAGCTCGGCGAGGAGACTGCCGAGCCGGCCGCCGTCGGCGACCTGGACGGCCTGCGTGGCCGGGTGGAGGCGCTGCGCGGCCGCGCTGCGGAGCGCCGGGCTGCCCTGGAGGAGGCGCGTTCCGCCGCGAAGGCGGAGGCTGTCGCGTCCCGCACCTCGATCGTAGAGCAGGCCGAGAAGATCGCTGCGACCGACCCGAGCAAGATGCAGTGGCGCCCCGCGGGCGAGGAGCTGCGGACGCTGCTGGACAGCTGGAAGGACGCCCAGCGTTCCGGGCCGCGCATCGACCGGCCCACGGAGGAGTCGCTCTGGAAGCGGTTCAGCCACGCCCGGACCGCGTTCGACCGCGAGCGCCGGCACTTCTTCGCGGATCTGGAGCAGCGCAACAGCTCCGCCAAGATCGAGAAGGAGAAGCTGGTCTCGGAGGCGGAATCGCTGTCGACCAGCACCGACTGGGGCTACACGGCGGGTGCGTACCGCGACCTGATGACGCGGTGGAAGGCGGCGGGGCGTGCGTCCCGCAAGGACGACGACGCTCTGTGGGCCCGTTTCCGGGCTGCTCAGGACCGGTTCTTCCAGGCCAGGGACGCCGAGAACGCCGTCATCGACGCGGAGTACGGCGAGAACCTGAAGGCCAAGGAGGTCCTGCTCGACGAGGCGGAGGCACTGCTGCCCGTCAAGGACCTGAACAAGGCCAAGGCCGCCCTGCGTAACCTCCAGGAGCGCTGGGAGGAGGCCGGCAAGGTGCCGCGCGGTGACATCCAGCGGGTCGAGGCTCGCCTGCGGGCGGTCGAGACCGCTGTCCGCGATGCCGACCAGGCGCAGTGGAAGCGCAGCAACCCGGAGACGCGTGCGCGCGCCGAGGGTGCGGCGGCGCAGCTCGAGTCCGCGATCGCGGGCCTCGAGGACGACCTCGCGAAGGCTCAGGCCAAGGGCGACAAGCGCAAGATCTCCGAGCTGGAGGCCGCCGTCGCGGCTCGCCGCTCGTGGCTCGAGCAGGTAGTCAAGGCAGCGGAGGACTCCCGGGGCTAGCCAGCCCCTCAAGTTGTCCACAGCGGGCCCGGTCGTGCACTGCGCGACCGGGCCCGCTGCGCGTAGGTTCTGCGCATGCCGTACCGGTCCACGTCCCTCGCCGCGCTCCTCGACCCCCGGCCGGTGCCCGTGCCGCTCGTGGTCACACCCGCGCACGTGGGCGGTCCGGTGGCCTGGTGGGACCTGCGGCGCGCGGGTGCGCTGGTCGAGCTGCGCGACGGCGTGGCTGTCGCCGCGGGGGCGGCCGTCGAGGCCCGGCATCGCGCGCTCGCGCTCGCGCACGAGGTGCCCGCCCGCTGCGCCCTGGGCGCAGCGACGGCGGCGTGGGTGCACACCGGCCTGTACGACGGCGACGGTCCGGCGGCCTGGCCGGTCGACGCGCCGATCGAGCTGGCCTACTCCCCCGGCACCCGTTGCCCGGACCCGCGTCCCGGGCGGGTCGCGCGGCGCGTACCGGGGCTGGCACGGGACACGGTCCGGCTCGCGGGGGTGCCCGTCACCCGGCCGACCCGCACCGCCGTCGACGTCGCCTGCACGGCTGAGCTGGAGGCCGCCGTCGTCGTCCTTGTCGCCCTGGCGGGGTGCGGCGCGGACCTGCGGCAGGCGGGGCGCCTGCTCGACCAGCGAGCCCGTGTCGTGGGCCTGCCGGCGGCGCACCGGGCGCTCACGGCAGCGCGGGAACGGCTGACGGGCTAGGTTCGGGGACATGGCCGGATCCAAGACACCCGCTGTAGAGCTCGACGTCGCAGGTCGCACCGTGCGCGTCACGAGCCCGGATCGCGTCGTGTTCCCCCGTGGGATCACCAAGCTGCAGGTCGTCGAGTACTTCGTGGCCGTCTCCGACGGCATCACCGGCGCGCTGCTGCACCGCCCCACCACGCTGGAGCGCTGGCCGAAGGGCTGGCACGAGGGCGCGCACCTCGCCACGCGCATGCCGAAGCCGAACGACCCGAAGGGGGACGGCTTCTACCAGAAGCGCCTGCCGAAGGGCGCGCCGGACTACGTCGAGACCGCGACCATCGCGTTCCCGTCGGGCCGGACGGCGGACGAGGTGTGCCCCACGGAGCCGGCGGTCATCGCCTGGGCGGCCAACATGGGCACCCTGACCTTCCACCCGTGGCCGGTGCGGCGTGACGACGTCGAGGCGGTGGACCAGCTGCGTATCGACCTGGACCCGCAGCCGGGCACCAGCTTCGACGAGGCCGCCGTCGTGGCCCCGCACCTGCGCGAGCTGCTGAGCGAGCTGAACCTCACCGGGTACCCCAAGACGTCCGGTGGCCGGGGGCTGCACGTGTTCGTGCCACTGGAGCCCCGCTGGACTTTCACGGAGGGGCGGCGGGCGACCATCGCGATCGGCCGCGAGCTGGAGCGCCTGGCTGCCGGGCCAGGTCACGACGCGGTGGTGGAAGGAGGAACGCGGCGAGGCGATCTTCGTGGACTACAACCAGATGGCCCGCGACCGCACCATCGCCTCTGCGTACTCGATCCGCGCCAACGGCAACGCGACGGTGTCGATGCCCCTGGACTGGGACGAGGTGGGCGACGTGCACCCGGACGACTTCGACGTCGTCACGGCGCCCGCTCGGTTCGCCGAGCGGGGCGACCTGTTCGCCGCGCTGCGCGCCGACCGCGACCCGGACCTGGACTGCTCCCTGGATGCCGCCCTGGAGCTCGCGGCCCGCGACGAGGCGGACGGGCTCGAGGACCTGCCCTACCCGCCGGAGTACCCGAAGATGCCGGGCGAGCCCAAGCGGGTCCAGCCGAGCCGGGACAAGGACCGCGACAAGTCGAAGGACTGACGGGTCCAGGGCCGAGCGATGAGTTCCGCCCCGCTCCGGCGTCGGACAGCACATGGGAACCTGCGCTACGCGCCGCGCTGAGGCAGGCTCGTCACTGTGACCACACTCAACCTGCCCGTGCAGCCCCCGGTCCGGCCGATGCTCGCCAAGAGCGTGGCGTCGGTGCCCGCCCAGCCGTCCGACGCCGATGCCGGACCCGCCTACGTGTATGAGCCCAAGTGGGACGGCTTCCGCGCCATCGTCTACCGCGACGGCGACGACGTGCAGATCGACTCCCGCAACGCGAAGCCGATGGACCGGTACTTCCCGGACGTCGTGGCCGCGGTCCGCGAGGCGCTCCCAGAACGGTGCGTGGTCGACGGCGAGATCGTCATCGCCCAGCCGTCCGACGACGCCGCGCGCGGCGCGGCGCACCTGAACTTCGAGCTGCTGTCCCAGCGCATCCACCCGGCGGCGTCCCGCGTGAACATGCTCGCCGAGACCACCCCGGCGGCGCTCGTGGTGTTCGACGTGCTGGCCCTGGGCGACGAGTCGCTCGTGGACCGGCCCCTGACCGAGCGCCTGGCGGCGCTGGACGGGCTGGGGCTGACCGGCCCGCTCGTGTTCGCGACGCCCCGCACCCTGGACGCCAGGGTGGCTACCGAGTGGTTCGACTCGTTCGAGGGCGCGGGCCTGGACGGCGTCGTCGCCAAGCCCGCCGACGGCGTCTACGCGCCCAACAAGCGCGCCATGCTGAAGATCAAGCACACGCGCACGGCCGATGTGGTTCTGGCGGGCTACCGGCTGCACAAGACCTCGACTCCTTCAGAGCCGCTGCTCGGCTCGCTGCTGCTGGGCCTGTGGGACGAGTCCGACGACGGGCCGCGGCTGCAGTTCGTCGGTGTCGCCGCGTCGTTCTCGGCGGCGCGACGCGCGGAGCTCGTCGCCGCGCTGGCGCCCCTGGTCGTGGAGCCCGGCACACCCGCCGCGGACGAGCACCCGTGGCAGGGCTGGAGCGACCCGGCCAAGGCCGAGGCCGGGGACCGGCTGCCCGGTGCGCAGTCCCGCTGGAGCTCGGGCAAGGACCTGTCGTTCACTCCCCTGCGGCCCGAGCGGGTGCTCGAGGTGGGCTACGACCACATGGAGGGCACCCGGTTCCGCCACACGTCCCAGTTCAAGCGCTGGCGTCCGGACCGCGAACCGGCGTCGTGCACGTACGAGCAGCTGGAGGAACCGGTCAGCTTCGACCTGGCCGAGCTGCTCCCGGGCGCCCCGGGCACGGTCTAGCCCGGGACGCGAGGGATCAGACCGGGAGCTGCGGCCGCTCCACCGGCTTGGTGCCGGTGATGCGGTGCACGTCGAACACACCCTCGACCTTGCGGACCGCCGCGAGCACGGTCGCGAGGTGCGCGGGCTCGGCCATCTCGAAGATGAACCTCGAGACGGCCAGCCGGTCGTCCGACGTCGAGACGAACGCCGAGAGGATGTTGACGTGGTTCTCGGAGAGCACGCGGGTGACGTCCGACAGGAGGCGTGACCGGTCGAGCGCCTCGACCTGGATCTGGACCAGGAACATCGTGTTCGCGCCCTGCGTCCACTCCACCTCGACGAGCCGCTCCGGCTGCTTGCGCAGGCCGTCCAGGTTGATGCAGTCCGTGCGGTGCACACTGACCCCCTGGCCACGCGTCACGAAGCCCACGATGTCGTCGCCCGGCACCGGGGTGCAGCACTTGGCGAGCTTGACCCACACGTCGGCGGAGTCGGCACCCTTGAGCATGACGCCCGGGTCGCCGGAGCGGACCCGCCGGGCGGTGAGCCCACCGGGCCGGGCCGCCTCGGCCATGTCCTCCTCGGCGCCGTCCGCGCCACCGAGCGCCTTGACGAGCTTGTCCACCACGTTGTTCGCGGAGATCAGCCCCTCGCCGACGGCGGCGTACAGACCGGTCACGTCCTGGTAGTTCATCTCGTCCGCGACCCCGAGCAGGGTCTCGTGCGACATGAGGCGCTGGATCGGCAGGCCCTGCTTGCGCATCGCCTTGGCGATCGAGTCCTTGCCGGTCTCGACGGCCTCCTCGCGGCGCTCCTTGGTGAACCACTGGCGGATCTTGTTCCGCGCCCGTGGCGACTTCACGAACCCGAGCCAGTCGCGGCTCGGCCCCGCCGTCTCCGACTT
Source organism: Promicromonospora sp. Populi (assembly GCF_041081105.1). Classification (NCBI taxonomy): domain Bacteria; kingdom Bacillati; phylum Actinomycetota; class Actinomycetes; order Micrococcales; family Promicromonosporaceae; genus Promicromonospora; species Promicromonospora sp. Populi. The sequence goes on from NZ_CP163528.1 coordinate 1,459,769, forward strand.
CGAGGTGAGGATGTCGACGACGTCGCCGTTCTCCAGCGGCGAGTCCAGCGGCACCAGGCGGCCGTTCACGCGGGCGCCCATGGTGCGGTGGCCCACCTCGGTGTGCACGGCGTACGCGAAGTCGACCGGCGTCGCGCCGCCCGGCAGGGCCATCGCCATGCCCTTGGGCGTGAAGACGTAGACCTCGTCGCCGCCGATCTCGAACCGCAGCGAGTCGAGGAACTCCGCCGGGTCGGCGGTCTCGCGCTGCCAGTCCACGAGCTGGCGCAGCCAGGCCATGTCCTGGTTCTTCGGGTCGCCGTTGGCGACGCCGGCCGGCGTCTTCTCCTTGTACTTCCAGTGCGCCGCGACGCCGTACTCGGCGCGCCGGTGCATGTCGTGCGTGCGGATCTGGATCTCCACGGGCTTGCCGCCGGGGCCGATCACCGTCGTGTGGAGCGACTGGTACATGTTGAACTTCGGCATCGCGATGTAGTCCTTGAACCGGCCGGGGACCGGGTTCCACCGCGCGTGCATGGCGCCGAGCGCCGCGTAACAGTCGCGCACGGTGTCCACGAGGACGCGCGTGCCGACGAGGTCGTAGATCTCCGCGAAGTCGTGGCCACGCACGATCATCTTCTGGTAGATCGAGTAGTAGTGCTTCGGCCGTCCCGTCACGGTCGCCTTGATCTTGGCGCTGCGCAGGTCCGACTCGATCTGGCCCTTCACCACACCGAGGTACTCCTCGCGTGCGGGAGCGCGCTCGGCCACGAGGTGCACGATCTCGTCGTACACCTTGGGGTACAGGGTCTGGAAGGAAAGGTCCTCCAGCTCCCACTTGATCGTGTTCATGCCCAGCCGGTGGGCCAGGGGTGCGTAGATCTCGACGGTCTCGCGCGCCTTGCGCTCCGCAGACTTGGACGGCACGTACTTCCAGGTGCGGGCGTTGTGCAGGCGGTCGGCCAGCTTGATCACCAGCACGCGGATGTCCTTGGCCATCGCGACGACCATCTTGCGCACGGTCTCGGCCTGCGCGGCGTCGCCGTACTTCACCTTGTCGAGCTTGGTGACGCCGTCCACCAGCAGCGCGACGTCGTCGCCGAAGTCGCCGCGCAGCGTGTCCAGCGAGTAGTCGGTGTCCTCCACCGTGTCGTGCAGGAGCGCGGCCGCAATCGTCGTGCCCTCGAAGCCCAGCTCGGCGAGGATCGTGGAGACGGCGACGGGGTGCGTGATGTACGGGTCGCCGCTCTTGCGCATCTGCCCGCGGTGCGCCTTCTCCGCGACGACGTAGGCACGCTCGATCAGCGAGACGTCGGCCTTGGGGTGGTTGCTGCGGATGGCCTGCAGCAGCGGCTCGATCGCCGCGGACGAACCGCCGCCCATGCTGCGCACGCCAAGACGCACCAGCCGGTTCCGCATCCGGTTGCCCCCGGGCGGGGTGGGCGGGTCCTTCTCAGGCACAGGAGCGCGTGACACCGTGTTCTCAGCCATGTACGCGCCTCCTTCCCCGGGTCAGAACCCGGAGTCGCCAGTCTAGCCTCGGACCTCTATTCCCCGTTCCGTCGGCTCAGTCACCGGACGGGATGCCCACCCGAAGGAGGGTATCGACGTTGTGGCCCCGTAGCCTGCCGCGGCCGTGGAGTGCGTCGAGCTCGAGCAGAAAAGCGAGCCCGGCGACCACTCCCCCGCACTGCTCCACGAGCTGCGCGGCGGCCGCCGCGGTACCACCGGTGGCCAGAACGTCGTCAATGATGAGAACACGCGCACCCGGGGTGAGTGTTCCCGAGCGCAGCTCGATGGCTGCCGAGCCGTACTCCAGGTCGTACGAGACGCTCTGCGTGGGCGGCGGGAGCTTGCCGGCCTTCCGCAGCGGCAGGAACCCCAGGCCGAGCGCGTGGGCGACCGGCGCGCCGAGGAGGAAGCCGCGGGCCTCCATCCCGGCCACGACGTCGACCCCGCCCGCCAGGTCGCCGTCGTCGGCCTGCGCCAGGCGCACGAACGCTTCCACGACGTCGGCAAGCCCATCGGCGTCGGCCAGGAGGGGCGTGATGTCCTTGAAAAGGACACCCGGGGAGGGAAAGTCCGGGATGTTCGCGATCAGGTCGCGAATGCGCGTCGCCCTCTCCGGCAGCAGGCCGGAGAGGGCGACGTCAGTCAGGTCGTCTGCCACAAGGCGTGAGCCTACCGGCGACGCCTGGGCTGAGCGGTCTGTCCCTGGTGGTGCCCGGGGACAAGCTGGGCGTGACCCGCCGCGGCGGCGGCCAGCACGCTCTCGTCGGCGCCCTCGGCCACCATGCCTGCACGCAGGTCCATGACCTTCTTGGTGTGCGCGGCGATCTTGGGCTCACGCTCGCGCAGCACCACGTCCAGCGGCGTCGCCAGGAAGAGCGACGACAGTGCGCCCGCGGCGATACCGACGAACAGCGACAGCGAGATGTCCAGCAGCGTGCCGGCGCCCAGCAGGAACCCACCGACGAAGAGGATGCCCGCCACCGGGAGCAGCGCCACCACGGAGGTGTTGATGGACCGGACCAGGGTCTGGTTGATCGCGAGGTTCGCCCGCTCGGCGTAGGTGCTGCGGGTCTGCTCCGTCACGGCGAGCGTGTTCTCGCGCACCTTGTCGAAGACAACCATCTTGTCGTAGAGCGAGAAGCCCAGGATGGTCAGGAAGCCGATGATCGTCGACGGCGTGACCTCCCAGCCGATGACGGCGTACACACCGGCCGAGACGAGCACGTCGATGATCATCGCGACGACGGCCGCCACCGACATCCGCCACGCGCGGAAGTAGATGGCCATGAAGATCGCCGCGGCGACGACGAACGCGACGGTGCCCCACAGGGCCCGCAGGCTCACCGACTCGCCCCAGGTCGGGCCGATGAAGCTCGACGTGACCTCGCTGACGTCCACCTCGTAGGCGTCCGCCAAGGCCTGGCCCAGCCGGTCGGTCTCCTCGTTGTCGAGCTGCGAGACCTGCACCCGGACGGCGTCGGCGCCCACCTGGCTGAAGTGCGGCTCCTCGCCCGGAGCCACTTCGGCGACGGTGTCGAGGGCGATGTCCTCGTCAGTGTTGGCGACGCCCGAAACGGTGAACTCGGAGCCACCGCGGAAGTCGATGCCCAGGTTCAGACCCTGGAAGACCAGCACCAGGATCGAGGCGACCGAGAAGAGGCCGACGATCGAGAACCAGAGGCCCTTCCGCTGGACGATCGGGTAGGACCTGCGCCCGGTGTAGAGGTCGTTGCCCCAGTGGGCGAAGCTGCCCGCCATCAGATGTTCTCCTCGTTCTGCAGCCGGCTGGGTCGTCTCGTCGGACCCGGCGGCAGCCTTGCGCTCGGCGGCACGCCGCTCCGCGATAGTCATCCTTCGGCCGTCCTCGGCGAGCCGTGGCGCCGGTTTCACCGACTGGGCCGAGACCAGCTCACGCTCCCTGTCCGGCGTGTCGGCGTCGACCGTGCCCACCGCATCCGACTTCGGACCGGAGAACCGGCCGGCACCCCGGTACCGCGGACCGCTGCTGTCCAGGTCGAGGCGATCCGGCGAGAGGCCCGACGCCTTGTGCCCGTCGCGGAAGAACGGAACCTTCGAGAGGAGCTCCATGACCGGGTGCGTGAACCAGAAGACCACCATGATGTCGATGATCGTGGTCAGGCCGAGGGTGAACGCGAAGCCGCGCACACCGCCGACGGTCATGAAGTACAGGATCACTGCCGAGAGCAGGTTGACGGCCTTCGCGGCGAGCACCGTACGGCGGGCACGGATCCAGCCGCGCTGGACCGCCAGCCGCAGCGATCTGCCGTCGCGTAGCTCGTCCCGGATACGTTCGAAGTACACGATGAACGAGTCCGCCGTGAAACCGATGGCGACGATCAGACCCGCGATACCCGGCAGGGACAGGCGGTAGCCGATGCCCCAGCTCAGCAGCGCGATCACGACGTACGTCATCGCACCCGCGACGACCAGCGAGGCCACGGTCAGCAGACCGAGCGAGCGGTACTGGAACATCGAGTACACGACCACCAGGGCCAGACCGATGAGGCCGGCGAACAGACCGCGCTGCAGCTGCTCCGCGCCGAGCGTCGCCGAGATCTGGTTCTGGCCGTCCACCTCGAAGGTAAGCGGCAGCGAGCCGAAGTTGAGCTGGTTGGCCAGCGTGGCCGCCGTGTCCTGGGTGAAGGAGCCGGAGATCTCCGGCCGGCCGTCAGTGATGACAACCCCGGGGTCCAGCGACGGCGCCGAGATGACGAGTCCGTCCAGCGTGATCGCGAACTGGTTGCGCGGGCTCTCCAGCGTGTTCAGGCGCGACGTCGTCTCGTGGAACTCTTCGGTGCCCTGGCTGTTGAGCTCGAGCCGCACCGCCCACTCGTTGGTGACGGTGCCGTTCGCACCCGTCCGCAGGCCCGAGCTCGCGCTCGCGATGTTGGTCCCGTCCACCTCGACAGGCCCCAGGATGTACTTCGCCTGACCGGTGGCGTCACAGGTGACGAGCAGCAGGTCCGGGTTGTCTCCCCCGCCACCCTCGAGGTTCGCCGGGTTGGTGCAGTCAAGGGCGTCGAACTCGGCCTGGACCGACGGCGTGATCTGGGCGAGGTCCGAGGGGTCCGTCGCCGCGTCGATCGCGGCCTGCTGCTCGGCGAGCTCCTCGTCGGTGAGCGCACCGGCGGCAGCGTCGCCGCCCTCAGCCTCAGCGCTCGCCGACGGGCTGGCGGAGGGGCTGGCCGACGGCGGCGTCGTCGGGAGAGGGCTGCCGATGGTCAGCACCGGGCGGAACTTCATCTGCGCGGGCTGGGAGATCAGGGCGACGGTCTCGTCGTCCACCTCGCCCGGGATCTCCACCACGATCTGGTTGCTGCCCTGGCTGGCGATCTCAGCCTCGGCGACGCCGTTGGCGTCCACTCGCTGCCGGATAACACCGATTGCCTCTTCCAGCGCCTCGGGGGTCACCTCTGACCCGTCCGAGGTGACGGCCTCCAGGATGATCTGGGTGCCGCCCTGCAGGTCGAGCGCCAGTGCGGGGGCCAGGCTCGCGCCGTCCAGATTGTCGTCCGACTTTCCGTCGAACTGCCAACCAGCCAAGAGGGCGCCGAAGGGCAGCAGGATCGTCAAGATCGTCAGGAGCACGATCGTGCGAACCGGCCGCGAGCGCCGGGTGTCAGTCGCCAACGTCTGTCTCTTCTCGTGTGCGCGCCGGAGGGTAGGTCCGGTGCGGGTTCGGCGCCGACCGGGTTAGTTACCCGACGGCGCGGCCGTCACTTGCCGTCCGCGTCCGCATCCCGTCGCTGCTGCTCCTGGTACTCGCGCTTGGCGGTGTCCAGGTCAGACAGGTCGTCGGGAACGGTGGTCGCGTCGGGGCTGATCGTACTTGCCGTTTCGCTGTCCGGTGTGACGTCGGACTCATCGGACGATTCGTCGGTGTCCTCGTCGTCGGCGACGGGCTCCTCGATCTTCTTCGAGATGGCGGCGCGGAGCCAGGTGGTGGGGTTGCCCGGGAAGGACTCGATGGTCACCTGGTCGTTCTCGTCGTCGACGTCGACGACGGTGCCGATCATGCCGGACGCGGTCATGACCTTGTCCCCAGCCACGAGGTTGTTTCGGAACTCCGCCGCCGCGCGCTGCTGCTTGCGGGTGCGTGAGGACATGAAGAACATGACCCCGACGAGGAGAGCGATGAGAATGAGGAATGAGGCGTCCACAGTGGATAGTCCTATTCGATTGCTGGGTCGGATGTGCTGCGCAGGCATGCGTCGCGCAAGTACGACGAGGATCCGACCCAGTGTAGTGCTCGGGTGTGGATCCTCGAGTGCCCGTGCGGTGGGCAACACCAGGACAACGTCAGAGGTCGAGCAAAGTTCCCGTGTCCGGGGTCCCGGTGGTGTGTCCGGGCGCCTGGGCGGGCGGCGTGAGACCTAGGTGCTCCCAGGCCGCGGGGGTGGCCACGCGGCCGCGCGGGGTGCGGCCGATCAAGCCCTCGCGCACGAGGTACGGCTCCGCGACGGTCTCCACCGTCTCGGCCTCCTCGCCCACGGTCATGGCCAGCGTGGACAGGCCCACGGGTCCGCCGCCGAACCGCGTGCACAGGGCGGTGAGCACGGCGCGGTCGAGCCGGTCCAGGCCGATGAGGTCGACCTCGTAGACCTCGAGGGCGGACTTCGCGGCGTGCAGGTCGAGGCGACCGTCGCCGCGCACCTGTGCCCAGTCGCGTACCCGGCGCAGCAGCCGGTTGGCGATGCGTGGGGTGCCGCGGGAGCGGCCGGCGATCTCGTGCGCGGCGGCGTGGTCGAGGTGCACGCCGAGCAGCCCGGCGGAGCGCAGGATCACGCGCTCCAGCTCCTCGGGCGAGTAGTAGTCCATGTGCCCGGTGAACCCGAAGCGGTCGCGCAGCGGGGCGGGCAGCAGGCCGGAGCGCGTGGTGGCGCCGACGACGGTGAACCGCGGCAGGGCGAGCGGGATCGCGGACGCACCGGCCCCCTTGCCGACGACGACGTCGACCCGGAAGTCCTCCATCGCGACGTACAGCAGCTCCTCCGCGGGGCGGGCCAGGCGGTGGATCTCGTCGATGAACAGCACGTCCCCCTCCTCCAGCGAGGTCAGGACGGCGGCGAGGTCGCCCGCGTGCTGGATGGCCGGGCCGCTGGTGAGCCGCATGTGCGACTCCAGCTCGCCGGAGATGATCATGGCCAGGGTCGTCTTGCCGAGGCCAGGCGGGCCGGACAGCAGCACGTGGTCGGGCGGGTTGCCGCGTGCGATCGCGGCCTGCAGCACCAGGGAGAGCTGGTCGCGCACGACCCGCTGGCCGACGAAGTCGTCGAGCCGCTTCGGCCGCAGCGCCGCCTCGGCGGCGCGCTCGATCTCGTCGGCGCTCGGGGCGACGATCCGGCTGCCTCCGCCGTCCGTGCCGGTCGAAACCTCACCCACGGTGTCCGCCGAGCACCCTCAGCGTGGCACGCAGGGTGCTGGAGACCTCGTCGGCGGCCACGGCGTCGGTCCCCGCCTCGGCGAGCACCTTCGCCACGGCGTCGTCGGCCTGCTTGGCAGGCCAGCCCAGGCCGACGAGGGCCTCGACCACCCGCTCGGAATGGTCGGGAGCGACTCCGGCGGTCGAGCCCGTCGGGGCCTCCGCCAGGGGGGCGCCCGTCGGCAGCCCGAGCCGGTCGCCCAGCTCCAGGACGATGCGCTGGGCGCCCTTCTTGCCGATGCCCGGCACCCGCGTCAGCGCGGCGAGGTCGTCACCGGCGACTGCGCGGCGCAGCGCGTCCGGCGTGTGCACCGCGAGCATTGCGAGCGCCAGCCGGGGCCCGACGCCGGACACGGTCTGCACGGCCTCGAACACGTCGCGCTCGTCGGGGTCGCCGAACCCGTACAGCGTCATCGAGTCCTCGCGGACCACCATGCTCGTGGCGACGGAAGCGGTCTCGCCGACCCGCAGCCCGGCCAGCGTGGCGGGCGTGGCGTGCACCAGGTAACCGACGCCGCCGACGTCGACCACGGCGCGGTCCAGGCTCACGTAGGCCACGGTCCCCGTCAGCGAGGCGATCACGGGCTCCCCCTTCTCGGGTCCTGTTCTCAGGTCCTGCGTGGGTGCTCTCGGCTGTCCTGCCGGTCGAGCCCCACTCGAACGTTCGTGCGAGAACCCTAACAAGCCCGGCCGGTCCGCCGGCCGATGCCACGCCGTCGGTTCGTCAGCGCCGGGGACGCTGCTTGGCGGCCTGCTCCGCCGCGGCCCAGGCCCGCTGCGCGGGGGTCAGCTCGTGCCGGTCGCCGCCCTGGAGGGCGCCGGACGGCCGCCACAGGTGGCAGATCGCAAGCGCCAGCGCGTCGGCGGCGTCGGCGGGCCGCGGCGCCTCGTCAAGGTCAAGGATGCGGGTGACCATGGTCGTCACCTGCGCCTTGTCGGCGCGCCCCGAGCCGGTCACCGCCGCCTTCACCTCGGACGGCGTGTGCAGGGCGACGGGCACACCCCGGCGGGCCGCGGCCACCATGGCCAGGCCCGCCGCCTGGGCGGTCCCCATCACCGTGCCGACGTTGTGCTGCGCGAAGACCCGCTCGACCGCCACGACGTCGGGCACGTGCTCGTCGAGCCACGCGTCCAGGCCCTCGGAGATCTTCAGGAGCCGCAGGTCGGTCGAGAGGTCCGGGTCGGACCGGACCACGCCGACCGCGACCATCCGTGCCCGGCGGCCGGGCAGGGAGTCGACGACGCCGATGCCGCACCGGGTCAGGCCGGGGTCGACCCCTAGAACGCGCATGGCGTCAGATTCTCACGACGCCGGGCGTGGTCCCCGCAGGCTCGACCAGCGAGCCTGTCCCGACCAGCGATCCCGTCCTGACCAGCGGGCGGATCACTCCTCGTCGTCGAGGGCCGCCATGACCTCGTCGCTCGCGTCGAAGTTCGCGTAGACGTTCTGCACGTCGTCGCTGTCCTCGAGCGAGTCGATGAGCCGCATGATCTTGCGCGCACCCTCGACGTCGACCTCGACCTGCATCGACGGGTGGAAGATCACGTCGGCGGAGTCGTACTCGATGCCCGCCTCCTGGATGGCCGTACGGACCGGAACCAGGTCGGTGGCCTCGGTCAGGACCTCGATGACCTCACCCTGGTCGGTGACGTCCTCGGCGCCGGCGTCGAGCGCGGCCAGCATGACCTCGTCCTCGCCCACGCCCTCGGACTTGGGCACCACGATCAGGCCCTTGCGGGAGAACATGTACGACACCGAACCCGGGTCGGCGAGGTTGCCGCCGTTGCGGCTGAACGCCAGGCGCACCTCGGAGGCCGCGCGGTTCTTGTTGTCCGTGAGGCACTCGACCAGGACGGCGATGCCGTTGGTGCCATAGCCCTCGTACATGATCGTCTGGTAGTCGACGGCGTCGGCGCCCTCGCCCGAGCCACGCTTCAGTGCGCGCTCGATGTTGTCGTTCGGGACCGACGACTTCTTCGCCTTCTGGACCGCGTCGAACAGCGTCGGGTTACCGGCAAGATCGCCGCCGCCCGTGCGTGCCGCGACCTCGATGTTCTTGATCAGCTTCGCGAAGAGCTTGCCGCGCTTGGCGTCGATCGCGGCCTTCTTGTGCTTGGTCGTGGCCCACTTGGAGTGACCTGACATGCCTCTACCTGACTCCTTTAGCTTTTCCGATTGCTCTTTCAATGGGGTCGAACGGTAGCGGGAGAACCGCTCAGCCGCCCGCAACCATGCCGACGAACAACCCGTGCACGCGCGTGTCCCCCGTGATCTCGGGGTGGAACGCGGTGGCGAGCAGCGGACCCTGCCGTGCTGCAACGATCCTACCGGCGGCCGCCACCGGGCGGCCCTGCGTATCCACAGCCGGGATCCGCGCGAGCACGTCGACGTCGGCCCCGGCCTCCTCGATCCAGGGGGCGCGGATGAACGCGGTGCGCACCGGGCCGCCGTCGCCGACGTCGGAGATTCCCGCGAACTCGAGGTCGGTCTCGAACGAGTCGACCTGCCGCCCGAACGCGTTGCGCCGCACGACCACGTCCATACCGCCGACGGTCTGCTGGTCGGCGGTGCCGTCCAGGATCCGGTCGGCGAGCAGGATCATCCCCGCGCACGAGCCGTAGACCGGCAGGCCCTCCTTGATCCTGGCCTGCAGCAGGTCTGCCAGCTCGAAGATGCGCAGCAGCTTGTCGATGGTCGTGGACTCACCGCCCGGGATCACGAGGCCGTCGACGGCGGCCAGCTCGGCCGGACGGCGCACGGTCACGGCACGCGCGCCCACGGACTCGAGGGCGGCCAGGTGTTCGCGGACGTCGCCCTGCAGGGCGAGGACTCCGATGGTCACGGTTGTCACAGCGTTCAATCCTATGCGGCTCGCCCCGGATCATCGGTCATCGGGTCAGATGCACCGTTCCGGGCCAGGGCGGGCGTCTCACAGGCAGATCCCGAGCACGAACGCCAGCACTGTGTAGGTCCTGGGGTTCGACGGCGCCGAAGTCCAGGTGGTCGCCGTGAACTGCCGCTGCACCACGACGTAAAAGGTCCCGTTCACTGCCGCTCCCGTGGTGCTGAACGAGGTGGTCCCCGCGGGCCGGGTCTGCGTGCTGGTGCCGCCGGCGCCGTAGTGCACCACGTAGCCGGTGGCTCCGGGTACTGCGGTCCACGTGAACGTCACCGATCCGAGGCCCAGCGCCCCGCAGGACGCCGTCGTCGCCGGGATGGTCCCGGCGGTCAGCGTGCCGGAGGCGACGGTCCCCGTGTCCCCCCAGGCCGCCCACGCGGGACCCCGTGGGACCACGACCACCAGCAGGAGGGCCAGCGCCGCGACGAGCGCGACCGCCGCCCGCCTCACGGCGCACCGGCCTGGTTCGCGGTAAGCACGAACGTCGCGGTGGTGGACGCGCCCTGGACCGACGACGGCGCGCTGGGGCTGAGGCCGAGCACCACGCAGAGCGTCACGGTCGAACCGGACGCCACCGGTACCGCGCTCAGGGCGGAGGTCGCCGTGGCCGTCACCGGCGCCTGCGCGCGGGAGACCGTGCCGGTGCAGGCTCCCGTGCGCAGGCCGCCCGGCGTGGTGTTCGTCGCGGCACCGCCCGTCGTGGTGCTCAGGAGCAGGTGCTGACCCAGCGCCGTTGTCGTCGACGTGACCGTTCCGGAGACGTCAACGCCCGCCGTGCCGGAACTGCGCAGGACGATGGTGCGGGCAACACTCTCCCCCGGCAGCATCCCCGTGAGCCCCAGCGCCGTGTACGTCCATGACCCGCCCGGACCGGCCAGCTGCTCCGAACCCGTGACCGGTCCCACCGTGAGGTCCAGGGTGCCCGCGGTGATCGGGTCCGAGGTCACCGTCGCTGTGTCGCTCCACCACGCCCACGCCACGACCGCGCCGGGCAGCAGCATGGCCAGCGCGAGCGCGACGAGCCCGCGGCGCAGAGCGGTGGTGCTCCACGAGCTGGCGCGCTGCGGGGACGGACGGTCCGGCTCAGCCATGGTCCGACCTCCGCCCGCGCCGTCCCAGGAGCACGCTTCCGAGGAGGACTGCCCCGGCCGCCACCAGGGCTGGCAGCAGCAGGTTCGCCCCGGTCCGCGGCAGGCTGCCCGGCCCGGCCGCTCCAGGATCGGCCGAGCCGCCCTCATCCGGGCCTGCAGCCGAGAGAGTCACGACCACGTCGATCCTGGCGGTCTGCTGTTGCGACGCGTTCGTAGCGGCCGGGTCGAACGCCACTTCGAGACCGATCGGGAGCACCTCGCCAGGCGTGAGGTCGGCGACGTCCGACCGCAGGCCGTCCGTCCAGGCAGCGGATCCCAGGCGGGTCCGCACGCGCACCTGCTCGACGAGTGCGGCGTCGCCGTCCACCAGGACCGTGACCACCGCCCTGGCCTGCTCGCCGGACGCGTTGCGCGCGTACAGGGTCCCGGTCTCGACGTCTCCGGGCACCCAGACAAGGCTCGGGTCGAACAGGGGCGTCGTGACGGTGGGCGCCCAGGTCCTCCCGTCGACGCTCAGGACCAGCTCGTCCCCGGAAACAGCCGGGACGGCCGCGAGCGCCGGGAGCGCGGCTGCATGTACCGGACCGGCCGCCGCGGGGACGACGACGGCCGGCGCTGCGACGAGCACCGCTATCAGAGCGGTCCACCGTCCCGACGCCATCACGCGGCTCCGTCCCCGGCCGAACCGTCCCGCTCCCGGACCGCCCGCGCCACCTGCCAGCTCGCGTATCCGAGCAGCAGCACGGCCGCACCGATGCCGACCATCTCTCGCTGGCCGGTGACGGCCCCGGCGACGTACCCGAGGTACGGCACGTGGTACCACGCGGCACCGCGCACCTGGACGTCTCGCACGGGCTGCGCGTCGGGCACGTCGTTCGAATCGCCCTGGGTGAGGTAGGTCCGTTCGCCGCCCACGGTCATCCCGATACCGACCACCCGGTGTGTCACGAGCTGCTCCTGGCCGGAGCGGAGCTGGTAGGTGATCACGGTGCCGGTACGGACCTTCTCCGGCGCCACCAGCCGCGACACGACCAGCGTGCCCACCGGGAGGCCGGGCTCCATCGAGTCGGTGAGCACCACGTACGGGGTCGCACCCGCTGCCCTGGGCACGATCACCCCGAGCACGAGCGCAACGCCCGCCGCCGCAATGACGACGACGGCGAGCGAACGGCCAGCGAAGCCGGCCGCTGCCCGAGAGGCCTCGGTTCCCGGCACGGTCAGGGCGTCGAGTCGACGTGCGCCTGTGTCACCTGGACGGTCACGTCCTCCAGGCTCGCGGTGAGCGCTTGGGTGTCGTTGCCGGAATCCTCTGGGAAGGTCGCCGCGATGGTGACCACGAGGTCGGAAGCCGCCTCCACGGCCACTGGCTCGGTCAGCGGCAGGGTGAGTTCCACGGCGTCGAGCGTCGCGCTCTCGACATCTACCTCCAGCACTCCGGTGAGCGCGTTGACCTCCGCCCAGGTGGGTGCACTCACCGTGATGTCGCCCAGGGCGAGGTGGTCGCCCGTGCCGCCGAGAGTCAGTGCGCAGTCGGCGGTGACGGTGTCGCCCGGCACGATGCCCTCCGTGATGGCGTCGCCGCCGTCGAGCGTCCAGTCGCCGCACGTCCCGTCGGTCATAGTCAGCGTGCCCGCGGTGAGGTCGGTGCCGGTCGCGAGACCCTCGTCGGTCCAGAACGCCAGCGTCCCCGCTCCTCCGAGCAGCAGGACGGCGGCGCCGCCTGTTGCCAATGCTGCCTTGGTAAGCCTTTCCATGATGAGTGCCTTTCGTGGCGATTTTCCCCCGCCTTTGACGCTAGGCGCGTTGTCACCGCCGCGCGCGCCAGTACGGCGCCACGCCAGGTTTTCACCCGTCGATCTGCACACCCAGGTGCCGGATTTGCCGGTCCCATCCCGCTATGAGGTGTTCGACGACGTCCGGCAGCTCCGGCGGGAACACCTCCAGCGGTTGCTCGCGCAGCTGTGCCGCCGTGAGCCATGCCACCTCGTCGAGCAGCTCGCGCTCGGCGTCGGTCCAGCCGTCGGCAGACACCTCGACCGCGTTCGGTATCCGCGCGAGGTAGAACACCTCGTGCTGACGGCACGTCTCCGCGAAGAAGTCGAAGATGCCCGTCCGGGTAAGCACGGGCCCCACCAGGTCACTGGGCGCGAGCGTGATGCCGGCCTCCTCGCGGGTCTCGCGCAGCGCAGCCTCGACCGGGCTCTCCCCCGCGTCGATGCCGCCGCCGAGGGTGAACCACCAGGACCGCTCCGGCTGGTTCACGTCATGCCCACGCATCACGAGCACGCGACCGTCGTCGTCCATCAGGATGACGCGGGCCGCGGAGCGCTCGCGGACGCCGTCAGGCCCCGGCACCCAGTCGTCGCCGAGGGACGCGGTACCGGCGCCACCGGCCTGTGCGGCCGACGCCACCAACCCCGCTCCGCCAGGCGGACGCTCGCCAGCTCCTCCACCGTGTGGATCCGAATCATCGCTACGGCTGTTCATGCGGATGACGATACGTTCGCGACCGGCCAGAACTGTCATGGCAAACCGGTCAGCCCCACGAGAGGTTGAGCACCACCTGATCGTCGGGTGCCGCGACCGCGTCGATCGACATCCCGTCCAGGTAGTACTCGGTGCCGTCGGCGGTCAGGATCGTCGACGTGGCGCCCCCGCTCGATGGGCCCTCTCCCGAGAGCGACAGGCCGATGGACCCGTCGGCCACGTCGTCCACGGTCAGCAGGCTCCAGCCGTCGAGCTCCAGACCATCCGGTGTCGTCCAGCCCAGGCTCGCGTCCAGCTCGATCTCGGTGCCGGTCTCGACGATCACCTCGCAGGTGGCGTCGAAGCAGGCCTCGTAGTCGGTACCGTCCGCTGCGGCGACCGCCTCGTCGTCGGGCACGGTCGTCGTCGCCGACGGCGAAGCAGCCGACGGCGAGCCGGTCTCCCCAACCGGACCGCTCGGCTCCGAACCAGGTCCGCCGCAGGCGGCCAGCCCGAGCACCACGACCGCGAGCGCTGCATGTCGGAGCCTCATGGACGTCCCCTCGTCAAGCGTCATAGATCCTTGGACCAGTCTTACAGCCCAGGCATCGGGAGGGGTCCCGAAGCCGGGTCAGCCGGAGCCTCGGGAAGACCGTCAGTACACAGCCATCACAGGAGCATAGGTCGGGCCTCCGGGAGCTTGCCGACCGTCAGCGAAGGGCAAGCGCCGCGACCGAGACGAGGGCCGCGACGGTCAGGAGGCCGAGCACGATGTGTTCGTACCGCGAGTGTCCGAAGCGGTGAAACGCTTGTGTGCCCACGAGCTGGCCCAGAAGTGCGGCGATGATGAGTGCAGGCCAGTACTCGTAGGTCTCCCAGACGCCCGCGACGAGGAGCGCGATGACGCTCAGCGGGAGTCGGACCAGGGAGAGGGTGACCAGGGTGTCGCGCATCGTGTGCGGCGGCAGGCCGCGGTGGACGAGGTAGTAGACGGTGGGCGGGCCGCCGAGGGACGTGGAGGTGCTGAACGCGCCGGACAGGAGCCCCGCTGGGATCGCCCAGCGGGTGCTGACGATGTCCTGGCGCTCTCGGGTCCGCAGGCGCAGCAAGACTGCCGCGATCACGGTTGCCGCGACGAAGATCTGTAGGCCGACCGCGGGCAGCGCGGCCAGGAGCCAAGCTCCTGCGACCATGCCTGGGACTGACCACGCGGCGAGGGTCAGTACTTCCCGCGCGTCCGGACGCGGCACGCTGCGGCGCATCGCGAGGATGGCGATATCGCAGGCCGTTCCGGTGATCAAGATGGTCGAGATCGCCTGGGGGCCACCGATGGTCGCGGCCAGCAGCGGGGCGCTGAGCAGCGCGAACCCGAATCCGGACAGCGACTGGACGGCGCCGCTGACCAGGATGAGCACAAAGAGCGCGATCAGGAGCTGGCCCCCGTCGAGGTCAATCAATGTTGCCTCGTGTGTCCGTCCCCCATCGGGTCGACCATCACAAGTCCACGACTCGTCGAAGGCCGGCGTCGACGGCGTCCATCAGGTTCTCGGGAAGCGCAAATCCGGTGGCGTCGATGTCAGCACGGTCCACGGTCATCGGCTGAGACACATTGACGACCGAGTCCTTCGGCAGTCCGGACGCCAGGGCTGGGAGGAAGACGTTGCCCGGGTGACGCGCGAGAGCCGTGTTGGATGTGATCGGCAGGACGACGACGGTGGCGATGCGGGACTTGTTGTACTGGTCGGACTGCACGACGACGGCCGGTCGCCGCTTGGCGGGAGCGCTGCCCCGGGGTTCTCCGAAGTCGACCCAGCACACCTCTGCGCGCCGGATCACCACTCGTCCGAGGCCTCGACCAGGCGCGCGTTCGCTGCACGGCGGAACTCGGCGGTGTCGTCGCCGGGCTGCCCGATGGCGTCGATCGCGTCGTCGATCTGCGCGGTCAGGTCCGCACCGGTCAGCTCGTCGGCGTAGTGCTCAGCGGCACGCCGGTAGAACTCCGACCGCGTCATACCGTGCTTCTGCGCGATGTGGTCGAAGCGCTCCGCCGTATGGTCCGGGAGGCTGATCGCTGTCTTCATGAATCCAAGGTATAACTTTTTCTACCGACCCGCCAGGGTGGACGAGTGGAACGCCGTGTCGACCTCAGGCCGCTGACTCAAGCAACACAGAACTCGTTGCCCTCGGGGTCGAGCATCACGACGTGGCCAAGAACTGAGCCACGTTCGTCGGTGTACTCCTCCTCACGCACCCTGGTCGCTCCCGCACCCTCGAGCTCCGCGACCTTCGCACGGATCAGATCGGCCCGCTGGAGCCAGTCCCACGGCGGTTCGCCGGCAACCCGGATGTCGATGTGGAAGCCATGCCCCGAGCATATATGTCGGGCCTAGTCGAGGAGCCGTCGGTTACGAACACCGCGGGACCCCACCCCCTGCAAGAATGCGTTGCTGATGAACCATCTGCTGGACCTCGGGTCCCGGAAGTTCTGGCGACTGGTCGGCAAGCCCGTCGACCTCGCCACCGACCACTCCTGGTTGCGCGCCCCGATGAGTCATTCCTCCGCGGTCGCGGACGGCTGGATCCGCAGATCCGCGACTTCTACGAGCACACCGCCGCCTGGCACATGGAGGTGTGGAGCGGATGGTCACCGCTCTTCTGGCCGGCCGGTGAGCTGATCGCGCGGTTGTTCGGCCGCCGGGTGGAGCAGCTGTCTCTGCCGATGCGCCCGCTCGACGTCGCGCACGGGATGGACAGCCGGGTCCGCGTGATCCGCGACCGGGACGGCGAGCAGGTGGGCGCTGCGTGGTTGCGGACGCTCCGGCCGTCTGGCCGCTACGTGTTCAGCGGCTGCTACTCGGCGCGGCGGCTCCCCGGTGCGGCGCAGCCGAGCGTCCACGTCGCGTTCCCGCTCGAGTCCGGCAACGTCCAGGTGTTCCTGCGCCCCGTGATCAGCGACGGGGGCGGGCTTGTCCTGGAGTCGCCTCCGGGACGGTTCGGGCAGGACGGCGCGTACGTCGTCGTCCATGACGGCGGGCGGGACTTCGCTGCGCGCGTCCCGCTGCACGAGACCCTCCGCCTGTACTGCGACCCGTACGGGGTGCTCCGCACCGACCACGAGCTGCGGATGCGGCGCACCTGGATGATGCGTCTGCACTACAAGATGGAGCGCGCCCGGTGATCCGCACCTTTACTGACGGGGCTTTACCCGTTTGGTCGGGACGGCGGTGAGTGGATCTTCCGGCCACGGATGGCGGGGGTAGCGGGCGCGCAGGTCGGCTCGGACCTGGGGATAACCCTGCTTCCAGAAGGAGGCGAGATCGCTCGTGATCGCGACCGGGCGTCGGGCGGGCGACAGCAGGTGCAAGACGACGGGGACACGACCGTCCGCGACGGCCGGCGTGGCGGTCCAGCCGAACACCTCCTGCAGCTTTACTGCGAGGACCGGCGGCTCGACGCCGTCGTATCCGAGCCGAACCTCGGAGCCCGACGGGACCTGGAGCCGTTCGGGTGCGAGCTCACCGAACCGGGCTGCCGCGGGCCACGGCAGCAGTCGCCGGAGCGCCGAGGCCACGTCGATGTGGGCAAGATCGCGGGAGCCGCGCACCGACGCGAGCTCGGTACCCAGCCACTCGTCAAGATCGGCCAGCAGTGCTTCGTCGTCGACCGCGGGCCACGGGGCGCCGAGGTGGGCGTGGCAGAACGCGAGCCGCTCTCGCAGGGCGAGTGCGGCCTCCGACCAGCGCAGCACGGACAGGCCGCTGCGCCGGATGCCGTCGCGGACGGCGGCTTGGACGAGCAGCGGGTCAGGCTTGGCCAGCGGGACATCGCCCAGCACGATCGCGCCCAGCGCCTCGACGCGCCGCGTCACGATCCGGCCGTCGTCCCAGCGGATCTGGTCGGTGGTCGAGACCAGGCCGCCTGCGATGTCTCGCGCCGTCTGCTCGTCGATCGGCGCCGCGGAACGGATCCTGGCGTCGGCGCGACCGGGTGCCCGGTCAGCAACCGCGATCGCCAGCCAGGTACTGGTCCGCAACGGCGACTGCGGATCCAGCGCGGCGCCCGTGCCACCGGACATCTGGTACGTCGTCGAGTCGGTCCCCCTAGCCCGCGCGATCCGGTCCGGATACGCCAGCCCCACCACGATCCCAGCGGCGAGATCGTCCGGCACTCGGCGCGCCGCTGACCCGCCCGATGTGTCGCCGGTTGCGCCACGGCCGAGGCGCTTCGTCTCTTCTCGCCAGCGAGCAGTGGCTCCGCGGTCCTCGCCGCGGCGAAGCGCTCGCCAGCGGGCCGGCAGGTCATCGCCGGAGCCGCGGCCGGAGTCGTCCGAGAGCAGCGCGACGACCTCGCGTGCCCGGTCGGCGCCGACCCGCGGCGTCCCGTCCAGCAACGCACGAGCAAGGCGAGGATGCGCCCCGATCGCCGCCATCCGCCGGCCCCGTTCGGTGATCCGGCCGTCGTCGTCAACTGCATCGATGCTGCGCAGCAGCTTGATGGCCGCGGTCATCGCCACCGCCGGCGGCGCCTCGAGCAGGGTCAGACCGGCACCAGCGGGCGCACCCCACGCTGCGAGGTCGAGGGCGAAGCCTGCCAGGTCGGCGATGGCGATCTCCGGCGCCGCATGAGCGTCAAGACGCCCGTGGTCGGTCGCAGACCAGCACCGATAGACCCGGCCTGGCGCCTCCCGCCCGGCGCGACCCGCTCGCTGGTCGGCCGAGGATCTTGAGACCCGGCAGGTGACCAGCGCACCGAGGCCGCGGGACTGGTCGGTCCGCGGCTCCCGGGCAAGACCCGAGTCGACCACGACCCGCACCCCGGGCACGGTCAGCGAGCTCTCCGCGACCGACGTCGTGACCACGATCCGTCGGGTGGCGGACGGCGCCAGCGCGCGGTCCTGTTCAGCCCTGGACTGCCGGCCGAACAACGGCAGGACGTTCTGCCCGGCCAGCCGGCGAGCCACCCCGTTGATCTCGGCCTCCCCCGGCACGAACACGAGGATGTCGCCCTCGTTCTCGGCGAGTGCACGCTGGACGACGGCGGCGACGTGATCCAGCAGGCGCGGGTCGACCCGCCCGCCGGGCAGCAGCGGCGCCGGGACCGGCGGTGGGGCCCACTCGATCGCCACGTCGAACAGCGCGGCGGACGCGGTGATCACGGGTGCCGGAACGTCCGTGCCCAGTGCGCGGCTCAGCCTGACCGTGTCCGCAGTGGCCGAGGTCGCCACGATCGCCAGGTCTTCCCGAAGATTCGCCCGGATGTCGAGGCAGAGCGCGAGCAGCAGGTCGGCATCGAGGTGCCGCTCGTGGCACTCGTCGATCACGATCGCGGCGACACCCGGGAGTTCCGGATCCTGCTGCAGACGCCGTACGAGGAGCCCTGTGGTGACCACCTCGACGCGGAGCCCCTTGCCGCCGGCGCGTTCCCCGCGCATCGCGTAGCCGATCCGCTGCCCCAGCGGTTCGCCGACCAGCATCGCCAGCCGGGTCGCGGCCGCGCGGGTCGCCATCCGGCGCGGCTCGGCGACGATGATCGTGCCCTCCAACGCGTCGGCCAGCGCGAGCGGCAGCAGCGAGGTCTTCCCCGACCCGGGCGGCGCGACGAGCACTGCGGTACCGCGCGACCGCACCGCGTCGACGGTGGCAGGCAGAACCGCCCGGACAGGCAGGGCCGCCCCTGGCACCGACGGGTCAGGGAGCAGCACGCCCTGACTGACCATCGGGTCGACCGTCACAGGTCCGCGACCCGTCGAAGGCCGGCGTCGACTGCGTCCATCAGGCATGCTCGGCCGGGCTCCTAGTCCGCAGAGCCCGGCGGGACCACCCATTGGGTGGGCTGACCGGTGACGGCGGCGATCATGTCGAAGTCACCGTCGTAGTGCAGGACTGAGGCCTGGTGCCGCTCGGCGACCGCTGCGATCACGAGATCTGCCACCGACAAGGCCCGCCAGTTCCCTGCGCCAACCAGCTGTGCCTGCACCTCGGCGGCACGATCCCAGACCTCGTCCGGAGTGGGCAGCCAGTCAAAGCCTCGCAGCCCGTCGCGGATCCGTTCCGCGTCGCTTTTCGACCGGGCAGAGTGCATGACCTCCAGCTCGACAGCACCGCAGATCGCCAGGCGTCCGGCCTGATGCAGCGGTTGGAGCACATCCCGGGCTGCGGGCTTCGAGTAGCGGGCGAACGCGGACTTGTCGATCAGGTAGCGCGTCGCCACGGTCAGGCGGCGCCCTGGGCGTTGCCGTCGGCCCGCTGGATCGGCCCGGTCAGGTCCGGGAGGCCACCCTCGTCCAGCCAGTCGAAGAACTGCTCCCGCTTGCGCCGCTTGATCGCGTCCTCCAGGGCCGCATTCACCGTCGCAACCTTCGTCGTCGTCCCGAAAATCTCCGCCGCCGCGGCGAGCTTCTCGTCGTCCATGTCGATCACGGTACGAGTCATGGTGACCACCTCCAACGCACACACCTTACCCCGTTGATATCAAGATTCGCGAGTATTGATATCAGGATCGGCCCTGCGGCCATCCGGCCGGGCTTGCCACCACCTTCGGGTGCTGGGCCGGCACAAGGACCTCGACCCCAACCATCGCAGTGGACGGACCGTGCACGTCTCGGCGCTGTCTGCCGACGCTGGGCAGGAAAGCTGGAGATCGCGTTCGGACCGGAAGGACAAGGGCTCTCACGGGGCCGGGCCCCGATAGGTTCGCCGCCATGCGGACGAGCACCCACGAAGGGGACCCGATGAACGCGGATCACTACGACGGCTTCGCCGACAGCTACGACGCCGAGAACGTGGACAGCCTGCTCAACGCCTACTACAACCGGCCCGCTCTGGTCCGCCTGGCTGGCGACGTCACGGGGCGACGGATACTCGACGCGGGGTGCGGTGCCGGACCGATCACCGCGGAACTGCAGGCCAGAGGCGCGGTGATGACCGGGTTCGACGGCAGCCCCGCGATGATCGACCTGGCACGACAACGGCTCGGCAACGACGTGCCGCTGCGCGTCGCCGACCTCGGGCAGCCTCTGCCGTACGCGGACGACAGGTTCGACGA
The DNA here is from genome assembly GCF_041081105.1 of Promicromonospora sp. Populi. Classification (NCBI taxonomy): domain Bacteria; kingdom Bacillati; phylum Actinomycetota; class Actinomycetes; order Micrococcales; family Promicromonosporaceae; genus Promicromonospora; species Promicromonospora sp. Populi. The sequence goes on from NZ_CP163528.1 coordinate 1,480,204, forward strand.
CGTCATCGCCTCCCTCGTGCTGCACTACCTCAAGGACTGGTCCGCACCGCTCGCAGAGATCCGGCGGATCCTCAAGCCGGGTGGGCGGCTCATCCTGTCCGTCAACCATCCCTTCGTCCACGCGTTCAGCTACCCGACGGAGGACAACTTCGCGCTGAGGCAGTACTCGGAAGAGTTCGAGTTCGCCGGCACGAAGGCGACCCTCACGTTCTGGAACAGGCCTCTGCACGCGATGACCGACGCTTTCACCGCCGCGGGCTTCCGCATCGCCGTCGTGAGCGAACCCCCGCCCGCCCCGGACACGCCACGCGACCTCCTCCCGCCCCGCCTCGCGGCGGGCGAGCGGAGCGCCTTCTTCGCGTTCCTCTTCTTCGTCCTCGAAGCGGCCTGAGCACGGAAGGGGTCCTGTGCACGATGTGTCGGCCCCGTCACAGCCAGTAGAACCGGTGCGAGCAGGGCGCCGAGCCCAGGCGCCAGTTACCCTACGGCGGTGCCAACGAACGCGGGGATCGACCCGGACGAGCTCGCCACGACCCTTCGGGTGCTGGGCCGGCTCAAGGACCTCGACCCCAACCATCCCGATGTCCAGACGGTCAAACGGGCGACCGGTTACATGTGGAAGCTGCTCAAGAAATCCCGCAAGGCAGCGGTCCGTGAGGAGATCCAGGCGCACGACCGGAGCGTCATCGAGCAGACGGCGACCGGTTCGGCGGCGCGGATCGACGACGAGACCGCCGGCATCCCGCTGGTCTCGAACGCGCCGGGGGCGTTCGCCGGGGAGCTGCGCACCGCCCGCGGCTGCTACATCTGCAAGACGGACTACACGCTGGTCGACTCGTTCTATCACTGGCTGTGCCCGGACTGTGCCGCGAAGAGCCACGCGCGGCGCGACCAGCGCACGGACCTGACCGGCCGCCGCGCCCTGCTCACCGGGGGCCGGGCGAAGATCGGCATGTACATCGCGTTACGTCTGCTGCGCGACGGCGCTCACCTCACCATCACCACCCGCTTCCCGAAGGACGCGGTGCGCCGCTTCTCGGCGATGCCCGACGCCGCGGACTGGCTGCACCGGCTCAAGATCGTCGGGATCGACCTGCGCGATCCCACCCAGGTGATCGCCCTGGCCGACGACGTCGCCGCGGCGGGCCCGCTGGACATCCTGGTCAACAACGCCTGCCAGACGGTCCGCCGGTCCCCGGGGTCCTACTCGCAGCTCGTCACGGGCGAGTCGTCGCCGGTCGCCCCGCTTCCCCACGGGCTGGTAGCGCCAGAGATGGTCACGTTCGATCACATCTCGGAGGCGCACCCTGCTGCGATCGCGGGGGCGCTGACCGCCCTGTCGGTCGCCCACCACGAGGGGCAGTCGCAGGACGACGCCGTCGCCATGCACACCGCGGCGTCCCTGACGGCGCTGGCGCTCCGGGCGGGCTCGGCCTCCCTGGATGCCCACCTGGCCGGCACGGCCGTCGATGCCGGCGGGCTGCTCCCCGACCTGCAGACGACCAACTCGTGGACCCAGGTCGTGGACGAGGTCGACCCGCTGGAGCTCCTGGAGGTCCAGCTCTGCAACGCGATCGCGCCGTTCCTGCTCATCTCCCGGCTGCGGCCCGCGATGCGGGCCGCGACGTCCAAGGCGCGACGCGGGTACGTCGTCAACGTCTCGGCGATGGAGGGGCAGTTCTCCCGACGTTACAAGGGCGCGGGACACCCGCACACCAACATGGCCAAGGCCGCCCTCAACATGCTGACCCGGACCTCCGCCGCGGAGATGTTCGAGAAGGACCGGGTCCTGATGACCGCGGTGGACACCGGGTGGATCACGGACGAGCGCCCGCACCAGGAGAAGCTGCGCCTCGCCGCCGAGGGCTGGCACGCGCCCCTCGACCTGGTCGACGGCGCCGCCCGCGTCTACGACCCGATCGTCCAGGGCGAGGCCGGGACCGACCTGTACGGCTGCTTCCTCAAGGACTACGAGCCGTCGCCCTGGTAGCGCTCGGCTCAGGCCGCGATGGGCCCGATCACGAAATCTGCCTACGCAACGTTCCGAAAGTTGCATGCCACAGATCCTGAAAGTTGTAGGCTGGCCCGTCGATGTTGCTGCAGGGCGAGACCCCGGTCCTGCTGGACGAATGGCAGGCGCACCCTCCGTTGTGGAACCTCGTGCGCCGAGCCGTCGACGACCGCCAGGCAAAGGGACAGTTCATCCTTACCGGTTCGGCCACGCCCGACGACGACGCCCGCCGACACACGGGAGCGGGACGGTTCGCCGTCATACAGATGCGCCCCATGAGCCTGTACGAGACCGGGCACTCGACCGGGCAGGTCTCGCTCGCCGCGATGTTCGACGGCGAAGCGCCCCGCGCCTTCGACCCGGACTGGACCCCGACAAGCGCACGCGAGCGGATCGCCGAACGTGTCGCCATCGGCGGCTGGCCGGTCAACGTCGGCCTCAACACCGCCGACGCACTGCTGACCAACCGGGACTACCTGGACGTGGTGCGCCGCTACGACATCCAGAGAGCCACCGGAAGCGGCAAGGACCCCGAGGTGGCCCTCCGCGTGATGCGCTCGTTCGCCCGAGGCGTCTCGACCCCGATGAGCGAAGTCACTATCGCCAAGGACCTCCGCGAAGGTGAGGCGCCGGAAAGAGGACCCGACGCGACCAGCCGGGACGCGGTCAGTACCCACCTGGACGCCCTGCGCCGTCTGCGACTGGTCGAGGACCAGCCCGCGTGGGGGCCGAGCATGCGCTCCGCGCGCCGCCTGCAGGCCTCTCCGAAGCGGCACTTCGTCGACCCGTCGCTGGCCGTTGCCGCGCTCCAGGTCGGGGTGGAACCCCTGGCCACCGACGTCAAGACACTCGGGATGCTGTTCGAGTCCCTGGCAGTGCGCGACCTGCGCGTGTACAGCCAGCCGCTGGGAGGGCGCGTGTCGTACTACCGCGACTACGACAAGCTCGAGGTGGACGCCATCGTGGAACTCCACGACGGCCGCTGGGGAGCATTCGAGATCAAGCTCGGCACAGCGACGAACGTCATCGACACCGCCGCGACGAACCTGAAGAAGATGGCCGCACTCGTCGATGACAACCGGTGCGCCTTCCTCGCGGTACTGACCAACGGGGGCATGGCAACCCGACGACCGGACGGAGTTGACGTCGTCCCGCTGCGCATGCTCGCACCGTGACCACGACCCTCGGGCGACCCACCTTGCCCGGGAAAGCAGAGAGGCCCCGCAGACATGACGTCCGCGGGGCCTCTCCGTCAGTCGGGAGAGCGGGCTCTCACCAACCGCGCTCCGCCAGCCGGTGCGGCTCCGGGATCTCGTCGACGTTGATGCCGACCATCGCCTCGCCCAGCCCGCGCGAGACCTTGGCGATCACGTCGGCGTCGTCGAAGAACGTGGTGGCCTGCACGATCGCCTTGGCGCGCTGCTCGGGGTTGCCCGACTTGAAGATGCCCGAGCCGACGAACACACCCTCGGCGCCGAGCTGCATCATCATCGCGGCGTCGGCCGGGGTGGCGATGCCGCCCGCGGTGAACAGCACAACCGGCAGCTTGCCCGTGCGGGCCACCTCCGCCACCAGCTCGTACGGCGCCTGCAGCTCCTTGGCGGCGACGAACAGCTCGTCCTCCGGCAGCGAGGTCAGCCGGCGGATCTGCTGGCGGATCTGGCGCATGTGCGTGGTGGCGTTGGACACGTCGCCCGTGCCGGCCTCGCCCTTGGAGCGGATCATCGCCGCGCCCTCGGTGATGCGGCGCAGCGCCTCACCCAGGTTGGTAGCACCGCACACGAACGGCACGGTGAAGTTCCACTTCTCGATGTGGTTCGCGTAGTCCGCGGGGGTCAGCACCTCGGACTCGTCGATGTAGTCGACGCCGAGCGACTGCAGCACCTGGGCCTCGACGAAGTGCCCGATGCGCGCCTTCGCCATCACGGGGATCGAGACGGCCTCGATGATGCCGTCGACCATGTCGGGGTCGCTCATGCGCGAGACGCCGCCCTGTGCGCGGATGTCCGCGGGGACCCGCTCCAGCGCCATGACGGCCACCGCGCCCGCGTCCTCGGCGATCTTCGCCTGGTCGGGCGTGACGACGTCCATGATGACGCCGCCCTTGAGCATCTCGGCCATGCCGCGCTTCACGCGCGCGGTGCCGACCGTGCCCACAGTGTTCTCGCCGGTCACGGATTCAGTCACGGTTACCTCGCATTGGTTCTCGCCGGTGGGATCGACGGGGTCGTTCCGGGCGCTGTCGGCGCCTTGTCGGATTCTATCGCCCGCCCTGGTAAGCCCCGGCCCGCTCAGCCAGCTGCTCACATGGTGGTCAACCGCCGCCCATCTCCAGGGCGTGCGGCAGCGCGTCGTCCAGCTCCACGGTGCGCGGCATCGGGGCGCGTCCGGCCAGGTAGAACAGGCGGACGTACCAGAGCCGGCGCACCCGCTGGGTCTGCGCGACTGCCTCGTTGTGGAACCGGCGGGCGAGCGTCACGCGGTACCAGGTGGCCGCGAGCGCCTCGACGACCTCGCCCGAGGGCCCGGCCCGCAGCAGCGCTACCGACTCCGGTGAGCCCAGAGCTTCCCGGAGGGTGCCGGTGAGCCCGGACTCGGCCCGTTCACGGTCCGGGCCCAGCCCGTCCATCTTCAGGGCGGCGGCGGGTGAGGTGACGGCTCCGGCGTCGGACGCCGCATAGGCGGCGTCGGCCACGAGGACGGCACTGGCCGGGTCCAGGGCGCCCGACGCTGCCAGCTCCACGGCGGTGGACGCCCGCCGTACGAGCTCCGCATCGAGCGCTATGCGGGACGCGGCGACCTTGCGGTGGAGCCGGTCGAGGCGGGACGCGCCCCGCCAGGCGAGCATCAGGCCGATCGCGAGCGCCCCTACGGCGACGAGCGCCATCTCGGACCAGGTCATGCGTCACCTCCGACGCGGCGCGGGAACAGGCCCATGATGCGCCCGACGACGTCGCCGCCGATCGCGTTGTCGGCGGCGAGCGTCATCTCGTAGACGGCGAGGACCTGCTCGGTCACGCCGGACCAGTCGAAGCGCTGGACCCAGCGGGCGGCGTGGTCGCGGTAGGCGTCGCGGCGCGCGGGGTCGGCCAGCAGGGCCAGCACGGTCGCGGCGAGGTCGGCAGGGTCGCCGGTGCGGAACAGGGCGCCCGCTGCGCCGTCGTCCAGGACGCGCTGGAAGGCGCCCAGGTCGCTGGCGACGACCACGGACCCGGCGCTCATGGCCTCCACGAGCACGATGCCGAAGCTCTCGCCGCCGGTCTGCGGGGCGATGTACAGGTCGGCGGAGGCGAGCAGCGCGGCCTTGTCGGCGTCGGACACGCCGCCCAGAAACTCGACCGACGACGAACGCCGACCCAGCAGCTCCCGGGTCTCGGCGACTATGCCGTTGCCGCGCCCGGCCACGAGGAACCGTGCGCCGGGGATCGTGTCGAGGATGGCGGGGATCGCCTGGACCAGGATGTTCAGGCCTTTGCGCGGCTCGTCGAGCCGGCCGAGGAACGCGATGGTTGGCGCGTCGGGCGTCCCGGTCCACTCGGGCCGCCGGGGGCTGTTCGCGAAGACTTCCGTGTAGACCCCGTTGGGGATGACGACGGCGTCGCCGCCGAGGTGGTCCACGAGCGTGCGGCGCGCGTCCTCGGAGACGGCGATGCGGGCGGCGATCTTCTCCAGGGACTGCCGCACGAGCGGGTAGGCGACCTGGAGCGCCCGGGACCGCACCTGGGAGGTGTGGAAGGTGGCGACCACGGGCTCGGTGGCCTGCCACAGGGCGAGCATGGAGAGGGACGGCACCATCGGTTCGTGCAGGTGCACGATGTCGTAGGGGCGGCCGTTGATGCCGCCCTCCAGCCAGCGGCGCACCCGGGTGGCGGTCAGCGGCCCGAAGGTGAGCCGTGCGACCGACCCGTTGTAGGGCACGGGCACCGCCCGGCCTGCGGCGGTGACGACGGCGGGTAGCTCCGTGTCGTCGCTGGAGGGGGCCAGCACGGACACCTCGTGCCCGGCGGCCTGCAGGGCCTCGGCGAGGTCGCGCACATGGAACTGGACGCCGCCGGGGGCGTCGAACGAGTAGGGGCAGACGATGCCGATGCGGAGGGTGCGGTGGCCGCGCCGTCGTCCGGCCCTCATCCGGCCGCCCGCCGGGCGGCGTTCTGCCGGGCGGGCCCGAGGTCGGCGATGAAGACGCGCTGCAGCATGTGCCAGTCGTGGGTGTGCTCGACGATCGTCTGCGCCACCTGGTCCACCCAGCCCTGCGTGAGCAGGCGTGCCCGCTCGTCGCGCGGCAGCTCGGCGTCGGGCACGGGCAGGGGTGGATAGAAGTGGATGACGATCCCCCAGGGTGTCCCTGCTGCCCGACGGCGGGTGCCGCGCAGCCGCTCGTAGGTGACCCCCACCGCGTGCACGGGGATGCCGGCCTCCAGGCCGAGCAGCGCGGGCCCGGCCGCTACGCGGGCGCGGTGCCCCGCGAGGTCGACCTCGATGCCGGTCGAGGTGAGGTCGCGGTCGCTGAGCAGCGGGATGAGCTTGTGGCCCTCCTTGGCACCCCGGACCAGGGAGCCGAGCACGTCGCCCTGGCCCAGGGCCAGCACCTCGATGCCGATGGAGTTGCGGAACCGCAGGAACTCCTCGAACAGCTCCTCCGGCTTTAGCCGTTCGGCCACGGAGAGCACGTCGGCGAGGTGACGCGAGGCGTACGCGCCGGCCAGGTCCCAGTTGCCGAGGTGTCCCAGGGCGAGCGAGACGGAGCCGCCGGCGTCGACCACGGGCCGTACGTGCTCGTCGTAGCCCTCCACGCGCACCCGGGCGCGCAGCCGCTCGGGACTGACACCCTGCAGGGTGAACGCCTCCCGGAAGTAGCGCATGTAGCTGCGCATGCCGGTGCGGGACAGCCGGCGCACCGCGGCGGCGTCCAGGTCGGGCCGGACGCGCGCGTAGTTGGCCTCCATGCGCCGCACGCTCTTGGTGCGGCGCAGCCACGTGAGGTCGGCGACCACCGTGAACAGGCCGCGGAGCAGCGGCTCGGGGACCTTCGTGGCGTTCCGCCACGCGAACGTGTACACGGCCGCGAGGTCCATCAGGCGACCCGCCGCGTGAGCTGAGCCCGCACCGTCGACATCCGCTGGAACACCGTGACCAGGCTCGCGAGCGCCAGCAGGGTCAGCATCACCTCGGTGACCACCACGGGCAGGCCGATCTGCATGAACGTGAACGGGACCAGCGCCAGCAGGAGCCGGTCGGCCCGCTCGGCGATGCCGACCTGGGCGGTCGCGCCGACACTCTCGGCCCGGGCCCGCGCGTACGGGACCACGCTGCCCAGCACCAGGCACGCGAGCGCCGCGGCGATGCCCCAGATGCCGTGGTGCTCGTCGGGGTGCAGCACGAACCAGAGCGTGATCCCGGCGAACACGGCGCCGTCGGCCACGCGGTCCAGCGTGGAGTCCAGGAACGCGCCCCACGGCCCGGAGCGGCCCGCCATCCGCGCCATCACGCCGTCGAGCGAGTCGAACAGGACGAAGAAGCCGACCAGGAGCCCGCCCACGAGCGTGTACCCCAGGGGGAACAGCGTCAGGGAGATCGCTGTGACGATCAGCGTGCCGGCGATGGTCACGGCGTCGGGCGAGACCCGCAGCGCGAGCAGCAGGCGGGCCAGGGGGGTGAACACCCTGCCCATGAAGGAGCGCAGGCTCCGTAACATCAGATCTCCTCTCGACCCCCCACGGTCCCCCAGGCCTGGGCGAGCCGACGGCGGGTGTCCCCCAGCAGCTCGGGCATCGCCTTGGTCTGGCCCACCACGGGCAGGAAGTTCGCGTCGCCCAGCCAGCGGGGCACCACGTGCTGGTGCAGGTGCGCGGCAATGCCCGCACCTGCGACCTCGCCCTGGTTGATACCTAGGTTGAAGCCTGCCGGGGCATACACGGCGCGCGACACGCGCATGGCCTGCTGAGTCATCTGCGCCAGCTCCACGGTCTCGGCCGCGTCCAGGTCCGTGTAGTCCGACACGTGCCGGTACGGGAGCACCATCAGGTGCCCTGAGTTGTACGGGTACAGGTTCAGCACTACATAGCACCGCTGCCCGCGGGCGACGACGAGACCCTGCTCGTCGTCGCCCGCCGGGATGCGGCAGAACGGGCACGTCTGAGCCGTCGAGTCGGCCGGCCGGTCCTGCCCGCCGATGTAGACCATCCGGTGCGGCGTCCAGAGCCGCTGCAGCCCGTCGTCCCTCGGGCCGAAGTCCGCGGCGTCCTGCGCGGTGGGCTCCATCAGGCCTGCTGCGACCGCTCGGCCACTGCCGCCGCGATGCGTTCGACGGCGTCCGCCACGGGCACCCCGTTCTCCTGCGTGCCGTCGCGGAACCGGAACGACACGGCGCCGGCCTCGACGTCCTCACCGCCGGCGATGAGCGTGAACGGCACCTTCTCCTTGGACGCGTTGCGGATCTTCTTGCCGAACCGGTCGTCGGAGAGGTCCAGCTCGACGCGGATACCCCGCGCCGTGAGCTGCGCGGCGACGTCCTTCACGTAGTCGTCGAACGCGTCGGCGACGGGGACCAGCTTGACCTGCACGGGCGCGAGCCAGGCCGGGAAGGCGCCCGCGTAGTGCTCGATGAGCACACCCATGAACCGCTCGATGGAGCCGAACTTGGCCGAGTGGATCATCACCGGCTGCTGACGGGTGCCGTCGGCAGCCGCGTACTCCAGCCCGAAGCCCTTGGGCTGGTTGAAGTCGTACTGCACGGTGCCCATCTGCCAGGTGCGCCCGATGGCGTCCTTCGCCTGCACGGAGATCTTCGGGCCGTAGAACGCGGCGCCGCCCGGGTCCGCCACGAGCTCCAGCCCGGTCTCGCGCCCGACCTCCTCCAGGATCTTCGTCGCGGCGGCCCAGTCCTCGTCCGAGCCGACGAACTTGTCCGGCTTCGCGTCGTCGCGCGTGGACAGCTCCAGGTAGAACTCGTCCAGGCCGAAGTCGCGCAGCACGCTGAGCATGAAGTTCAGCAGGTGCTTGACCTCCGACGGCGCCTGCTCCGGCGTCACGTACGAGTGCGAGTCGTCCTGGGTCAGGCCGCGCACGCGGGTCAGCCCCTGCACGACGCCCGACTTCTCGTACCGGTAGACCGAGCCGAACTCGAACAGGCGCAGCGGCAGCTCTCGGTACGAGCGTCCGCGCGACGCGAAGATCAGGTTGTGCATCGGGCAGTTCATGGCCTTGAGCCGGTACTTGGACCCCTCGAGGTCCATCTCCGGGAACATGGTGTCCGAGTAGTACGGCAGGTGCCCCGAGGTGTGGAACAGCCCGTCCTTGCTGATGTGCGGCGTACCGACGTAGGAGAACCCCTCCTCGATGTGCCGCTGGCGCACGTAGTCCTCCATGACCCGCTTGATCACGCCACCCTTGGGGTGGAACAGCGGCAGCCCGGAGCCGACCTCGTCGTGGAAGCTGAACAGGTCCATCTCGGCGCCGATGCGCCGGTGGTCGCGCCGCTCGGCCTCGGCCAGCCGGTCCAGGTGCGCCTTGAGCTCGTCCTTGGTGGGCCACGCCGTGCCGTACACGCGCTGCAGCATCGGGTTCTTCTCGCTGCCGCGCCAGTAAGCGGCGGCCGAGCGCATGAGCTGCACGCCGTTGCCGATCAGGCGGGTGCTCGGCAGGTGCGGGCCGCGGCACAGGTCGCTCCAGACCACGGTCTCGCTCTCGCGACCCGCGCCCCGGACGTTGTCGTAGATGGTCAGCTCGGCGCCGCCCACCTCGACGGCCTCACCGTTCTCGCTGTCGCCCGAGCCGCCCTTGAGGCCGATCAGCTCCAGCTTGTACGGCTCGCCCGCCAGCTCCACGCGGGCCTCGTCCTCGGTGACGACCCGACGGCGGAACGTCTGGCCCTCCTTGATGATGCGGCCCATGACCTTGTCGAGGTTCTTCAGGTCCTCGGGCGTGAACGGCGTCTCGACGTCGAAGTCGTAGTAGAAACCGTCGGTGACCGGCGGGCCGATGCCCAGCTTCGCGTCCGGGTTGACCTGCTGCACCGCCTGCGCCAGCACGTGCGCGGCGCTGTGCCGCAGCACCGCCAGGCCGTCCGGCTCGCCCAGCGTCACCGGCTCGACCTTGCTGCCGGCCGGGATCTCCCGGTCGAGGTCCCACAGCTCGCCGTCCACGCGCACCACCACGACGTCGCGGCGCTCGCGGTACAGCTCGATACCGGTGGTCGCGGCAGCGGTCGTCGTCGCCTCCGTCAAGTTCTGCGCGGGGGTCTCGCCACCGGCGAGGTCGACGGGGCTGGGCGGCGATGCGACGTCGGACACAGGAGTGCTCCTTGGAAACTGGAGAAGAAACGGATCGAGGGGCACCGTCCGCGGACGGTGCCCCTCGATCGTACCGATCCGGGACCCGCGGTCGTACCGCGGGCGGATCGGGGAATCAGCTCTGGCCGAAGTCCTTGGCCTTCTCGCCCAGCGTGTCGATGAGGCCGTCGGCCTGGTCGGGCGCGAGCTCCTTGAGCTTGTCGGTAGCAGCGTCGACGTTCCCCTCGTTGAGCTGCTCCTTCGCCTTCTCGATGTTGTCCGGGTCGGTCACGAAATCCTTGGCCTGGTCAAAAAGCCCCATGTGCGACTCCTCTCAACGGGTACACCTCGTGCACCCCCTGCGCGCGACGGGGTCCCGCCGCCCCCTCGAACCTACGCGCAACGGGCGGCCCGTGCACGCCGGTGCGCGCCCGCCAGGTCGGCGGACGGCGGCTGCGTCTCGTAACGTCAGGCCGTGGAGACATTGGAGTACCTGGCCATCGGCGTCGCCGCCGCGGCCCTGATCATCGCTGTGACGGCACTCGCACCCCGGGCCGGGGTCGCGTCGCCCCTCGTGCTGGTGGTGATCGGCGCCGGGGTGAGCCTGCTGCCATGGGTGCCCGCCATCGAGGTACCGCCCGAGGTGATCCTCGGCGGCGTGCTGCCGCCCCTGCTGTACTCGGCGGCGGTCGGGCTGCCGTCCATGGACTTCCGGCGCGACTTCACCGCCATCGGCGGCCTGTCCGTGACGCTCGTGGTGATCGGCTCGGTACTGATCGGGCTGCTCTTCCGGGTGCTGATCCCCGGGATCGACCTGGCCACCGCGATCGCCCTGGGCGCCATAGTCAGCCCGACCGACGCCGTGGCGACCTCCATCGTCAAACGGCTCGGGGCGTCCCCGCGCAGCGTCACCATGCTGGAGGGCGAGTCCCTGCTCAACGACGCGTCCGCGCTGGTGCTGCTCCGGTCGGCGATCGCGGCGACGGCGGCCACGGTGAGCCTGTGGGAGGTCGTGGGCGACTTCGTGTTCGCGGCGGGCCTGGCCGTCGTCATCGGTGTGCCCGTCGGCTGGCTGGGCCTGCGCGTACGCAAGCGGCTGCAGAACGCCGCGCTGAGCACGGCAATGTCGTTCGTCGTCCCGTTCTTCGCCTACCTGCCCGCGGAGGAGCTGGGCGCATCGGGCCTGGTCGCGGTGGTGGCGGCGGGCCTCGTGACCGGCAACGGGTCGCCGCGGCACCTGCGGCCACAGGACCGGATAGCCGAACGGTCCAACTGGCGCACCGTGGAGCTCCTGCTCGAGGGCACGGTGTTCCTCGTGATGGGCATCCAGCTCTTCGACCTGATCGAGGACACCGAGGCGGGCACCGGTTCGGTCTGGCAGGCCGCCGTCGTAGCCGTGATCGCGAGTGCCGCGGTGCTCGTGGTGCGCGCCGCGTTCGTCGCACCGCTGATCGTGCTCCAGTCCCGGCGGGCCCGCCGCGGCGAGGCAGTACGCGAGACCCTCTCGGGCATCCAGGACCGCCTCGACCAGCGCGCCGCCGCCGCGCCACCCGCGGCCGCCGAGGCGCCCAAGGGCCGGCGCTCCCGTGCCGCGCGCCTGGAGCGGATCCAGGGGACGCTCCGGCGTCGGACCGCCGACATCGACTACGACCTCGCCAAGCCGCTCGGCTGGCGCGAGGGCACCCTGCTGGTGTGGGCGGGCATGCGCGGCGTGGTGACGCTCGCCGCCGCGCAGACGCTGCCCGCGGACATCCCGGGGCGCTCGTTCCTGATCCTCGTCGCCTTCGGCGTCGCGTTCGGCACGCTCCTGGTCCAGGGCAGCACCCTGCCGTGGGTGACGCGCAAGCTCGGCCTGGTCGATCAGGACACGACCGGCGATCTGCCCGCCCTGCGCCGCGAGACCGAGCAGGCGGCGCGCACCTTCCTTGCCGAGCCCCGCCGCCCGGACGGCACGGAGTACGACGCCGGTGTGGTCGCCCGGGTGCGCAGGGACACGTTCCGGGAGCAGGAGTCGCAGGACGCGGACGCGATCCTCCCCAAGGAGCGCTTCATCCAGTACCGGGAGCTGCGGCTCGCCACGATCGCCGCCCAGCGCGAGGAGCTGCTCACCGCCCGGTCCACGGGCAGCTACGACTCCGCCCAGCTCGGCAACGCCCTGGACCTGCTGGACGCCGAGCAGATCGCCGTCGAGATGCGCAAGGGCAAGATCCCGGTCCGCGACGACGACCCGGAGCGATAGCCTCCCGGCGTGACGGACTACTCTCCGCTCCACCTCGACTGGCCCGGCTGCGTCAACGCACGTGACCTTGGCGGGCTGCCGCTCACCGGCGGCGGCGCGGTTCTGCCGCGCGCCCTGGTGCGCGCCGACAGCCCCAGCAACCTGACCGACGACGGTGTCGCCGCCGCCACCGCCTACGGGCTGTCGCGGATCATCGACCTGCGCCGCCCGGACGAGACCGGTCCGTACCCCAGCCGGCTGGCGGGTCTTCCGGCGCACCTGCACCTGCCGGTACAGGGGCCAGGCGACCCCGAGGAGGGGCCCTGGGTCCACCTGTACACGGGGCTGCTCGACCGGCGTCCCGAGCTGTTCGTTCGCGCCGTGGCGGCCGTCGCGGACGCGCCCGAGGGGCCCGTGCTGGTGCACTGCGCCGCCGGGAAGGACCGCACGGGGCTCGTGGTGGCGCTCGCGCTCCTGCTCGTCGGGGCGGACCTCGACGCCGTCGCCGACGACTACGAGCTCACCAACGAGCGGCTCGCTGCCCGGTACGCCGCGCTGGCGCCCGAGCGCGAGATCCCGAGCGGGCGCGAGATCCCGCCCTCGCGGCAGGTCATCCTCGGCGCGCTGGAGCACCTGCGCGCCCGGCACGGCTCGGTCGAGGCGTACCTGGCCGACGCCGGGCTCACGCCGGGGCAGGTGCGGGCACTCCGCACCCGACTGGTCGGCTAGCTGACGAGGAAGGCCAGGTCCTGCCAGTTGCCCACCTCCGTCGGCGTCAGCGCACGGCCGAAGATCGCCAGCCGGTCCACTCCCCCGGACTGCCGCTCGCCGCCGTTGCGGTTCGCGCCGATGTGCAGGGTGCGCGACGTGCACGCGTTCGCCGCCTGGTAGCCCCCGATCGTGGCGGTGGCCGCCTGCGCGCCGTCGACGTACACCGTGACTACGCCGGCGGTCGACAGGGTGACGACCAGCTCGAACCAGCGGCCGGTCGGGACCACGGCGCTCGTCGTCGTCCCGGTGCCCGCCGTGATGATGCGGATGTTGTTCGACGGCGTGGTGTCGATCATGATGCCGTCGGAGTCGCTGCTGGCCGACCGGTGGTCGAAGAGGCGGCGGTAGCTCGGCTGGCCGGGATCGATCCGGAACTCGCCGGCGAACGTCGACTCCTCGAGATAGCCGAGCGAGAACGGCTCGACGCTCGTCACGTAGCCCGAGGCCGCGAGCTGCTGGGCCGCGCCGGTCGGCCCGTCGGTGAGCACGTCGAGGGCGCCCTCCACCCGCCAGTCGCGGTCGTTCCCGGACTGGTCGCCGTCGGCGTCGCCGCCGAGGTTCCACGCGACGAGGGTGCCCTCGGGTACCGGGCACGGCGTCGGCGGTTTCACGTTCACCACCGTCGTGTCGCTGAGGGTGACCTCGCCCGCGGTCAGCGTCGCGGTGATCGGCGACTGACGCGCGGTGTTGCCCGGGCCTACGGTGACGGTCACGGTCCGCTCGACGCTCTCCCCGGCCGGGATGGTCCCGAACGCGACCTCCGCCGGCGACGCCGACCAGTCCGGGTAGCCCGGCGCCGTGTCATCTGGCACCGAGACCTGCACGGACGCATCCTCGACGGGCGCGGAACCCATCGCGGACGCGCGCACGGTGACCGCGATCTCGTCGCCCGAGACCGCCGTCGCAGGCGCCGTGATCGACAGCGCCGCCGTGGCCCTGGCCACGTACCGCTTCCCGGCCTGCCCCTGGAAGACCACCACGCCGTCCTCGACCGTGGACCGGACTGGCTTGCCCCGGTGGTCGGTCAGCGTGAACAGACCCGGCTGGAAGATCTGGTTGCCGATCCGCAGCTCGCCGTCGTTCGCGGGCCGGATCTCCATCCGCCGGACCGATCCGTCCGCCCACGTCGCGTCGACCTCGACGTCGCCGCGCGCCTTCAGCCCCGAGTAGGAACCGTCCGGCCAGGCCGACGGCAGCGCGGGCAGCACGTCGATCCGCCCGGCCTGGCTCTGCAGCAGCATCTCCGCGACGCCCGATGTCGCGCCGAAGTTGCCGTCGATCTGGAACGGCGGGTGGTCGTCCCACAGGTTGTCGAGGGTTGAGGCCTTGAGCTGTTCGGAGAGCAGCTTGTGCGCACGATCGCCGTCGAGCAGCCGCGCCCAGAAGTTGATCTTCCACGCCTTGGACCACCCGGTACCGCCGTCGCCGCGCCCGTCGAGCGTGGTGCGGGCGGCCTCGGCGAGTTCCGGCGTCGCGGCGGGTGAGACCGCCGTCCCCGGGAAGAGCGCGTACAGGTGGGACACGTGCCGGTGCTGGTTCGTCGGGTTGTCGAGCGCCTGCTCGACCTTCCACTCCTTGAGCTGTCCCCACGACCCGATGGCGAGGCCCGGGTAGATGCCCTGCAGCTTTTCGTCGAGGTCGGCGAGGTAGGTGGCGTCGTCCTCGCCGGTGAGCTCGGCGGCCGCCGAGGCCGAGGTCAGCAGCTCGGTGACGATCTGCTGCGAGATCGACGCGCCCACCGTGAAGTCGCCCTGCTCGGGCGAGTAGCTCGGCGTGACCACGTAGGTGCCGTCCGTGTCCCGCACGAGGAAGTCGATCCAGAACTCGGAGACGGACTTGAGCATCGGGTAGGCGCGCTCCCGCAGGAACTCCTCGTCCCCGGTGAACAGGTAGTGCTGCCAGTAGTGCTGCGCCAGCCACGCGGCGGCGTCGGGCTGCCAGAACGACTGCGGGTACTGGTGGAACCCGGTGAACCCGTACGGGTTGGTCTCGTTCCCCACGGCCCACCCGCTCGCCCCGTACATCTCGCTCGCCGACACCGTTCCTGGCGCCACCATCGAGTCCACGTAGTCGAAGAACGGCTCGGTGGTCTCGCTGAGGTTGGTCGTCTCGGCCGGCCAGTAGTTCATCTGCAGGTTGATGTTGACGTGGTAGTCGGCGTCCCAGGGCGGGTTGTTCACCCGGTTCCAGACACCCTGCAGGTTCGCCGGGAGCGAGCCGCCGCGCGAGGACGAGATCAGCAGGTAGCGGCCGTACTGGAAGTACAGCTCCTCGAGCGCCCGGGCGCTCTCGGCGTCGATGGTCGACCGGTACTCCGCCAGCAGCTCGTCGGTGGGGATGTCGGGAAGCCGGGCGCCGAGGTCGAGCTCCGCGCGGTCGAACAGGCCCCGGTAGTCACTCTGGTGGCGCTTCAGGAGCTTCTTGAACCCGCGGTCCGACGCCGAGTCCACCGCCTCGGTGACCTGCTCGTGGGGGTCGACGCCGGTGCGGTAGTCGGCCGCGTAGTCCATCGCGAAGTCGGTAGCGGCGCTGAACACGAGCGTCACGGAGCTCGCGCCCCGGACGCCGATCGTCCCGTCGCCGTTCGTCACCGACCCGCCGCTGTTGAGCACCTGCAGCTGCGACTCGAAGCGCAGCCCGTTGTTTGCCAACCGCCCCGCCGTCGTGAGCCGCCCGCCCTCGGCCGTCTGGGTCACCTCCGTGCGCCCGGCCGGCAGGTTGAGCCGCGCGTCGAACCCGATCCGGCCACGCTGGTCGGCAGTCAGTCGCACGACGACGACGTCGTCGGCCGCCGAGGCGAAGTACTCGCGGGTGTAGCCGACGCCGTCGGCGGTGAACGTGGTGGTCACCACCGAGTCGGAGATGTCGAGCTGCCTGCGGTAGTCGCTCGCCTCCCCGATGCCGGTCATCGTCAGGTCGAGGTCGCCGAAGGTCTGGTATGAGCCGAAGTTCAGCTTCGGCTTGCCCAGCAGGTCGGCGATCGTCTCTGGTGCGATGCCGCCGGTCGGCGACTGGTTGATGAGCTGCCGGGCCTCCTCGATCGTCTGAGGCCCGCGACCGTCGGTCCAGTTGCCGTAGTCGTAGCCGCCCTGCGCGCCAGGTCCCCCGGTCCAGAGCGACTTCTCGTTGAGCTGGATCTTCTCGTCGGTGACCCCGCCGTAGACGACGGCGCCCATGGCGCCGTTGCCGATCGGCAGGGCGCGCTGCTCCCAGTTGCGCTGGTGATTGCCCTCGGTCGACAGCGGCTCGTCGAACCAGATCGTGTCGGGGGCGCCGTCGAGGCGCGGTCGGTCGTCCGGCACGGTGGTGTCCTCCGGGGCGGTTGGGGCCATCGGTGCTGTTGTGTCGTTCTGGACTGTCGTGTCCTGCGGGACGACGGAGGCGCGCAGCGCGGTAGCGGCGTGCGGCGCGGCCGCCGCGGGGACCACCGCCGCGGCCGACATGGGTGCGGCGAGCAGCAGCGCCAGCGCCGCCGCGACGGCCCGTCGCCCGGGGCGGCGCAGCAGGAATGGGATCGAGCAGCGGGTCATCTTCGGCCTCCGGATGGTCGACGTCGTCGTCTCCCGCGCCAGCTTGCGCGCCGGACAGTGCTCGCGAGCATTCAAACAACCGCCCTGAGCGGTGTCAACAAGACACCTGATGTTTATCCGGGAAGTGGCTGAACTGACGAGTCGATTAGGGGATATTCGGCCCAGCCGTGTGCCAAGAGATCCGATGTATGTCGCCTACAGTGGTCCGGCGGGAACGGCACCGCTGCGAACGGACGGCCCCAGAAATAGCTGGCGCACCCTCGCTCGTCCAGACAGGATGCAAGCGTGGAGACAACCGAAGTCAAGCGCGCGATAGCAGTTGCGACCTCGGTCGCCGCATCGCTCGACCTGCCGGCCGACGACGCCATCGTGCTCCACAACTCGAACAAGCTGTCACTGCGGCTGACGCCGTGCGACGTCCTTGCCCGGGTCAATCCTGACGGACAAGAGGGCGCACAGTTTGAGATCGAGATCGCTCAGCGGCTCGCCGAGGTCGGATCCCCCGTGGGTGCGTTGGAGCCTCGGGTGGACCCGCGCGTGTACACACGTGATGGCTTCGCAGTCACGCTGTGGACCTACTACGAGCCCGTGACGCCGCCCAGCTCGCCTGCCGAGTACGCCAAGGCCCTGGAGCAGCTGCACGCCGGCATGCGCAAGGTCGACATACCGAGCCCGAGGTTCACGGACCGGATCACGAGCGCTGAAGAAACTGTTGCCGACCCGGCCCGCTCGCCGGAGCTCGCCGACGCGGACCGCGTGCTCCTCAGCGGCAGGCTGGCCAGCCTGCGCCGAGCGATCGAGGACCGCGGCGCCGAGGAGCAGCTGCTCCACGGCGAGCCGCATCCGGGCAACCTGCTCAGCACGGAGCAGGGCCCGTTGTTCATCGACTTCGAGACGTGCTGCCGCGGACCCGTCGAGTTCGATCTCGCCCATGCTCCCGAGGCGGTCGCCGAGCACTACCCGGGTGTTGACCACGAGCTGCTGGACGAGTGCCGAGGGCTGGTTGTCGCGATGATCGCCGCGTGGCGCTGGGATCGTGACGACCAGTTCCCGAACGGGCGACGATTCGGGGAGTCGCTCCTGCGCCTGCTGCGCGAGGGCGCCCCGTGGCCGGCGCTCGACCCAGTGACCGAGGCGAAGGCTCCCTAGTCGGGCTGCCGGGCCAGGACGGTCAGGGGAAAGCCGGTGCACGGCACGACGACGGGAAACTCGCTCCGGTCGATCGGGTCACCCGCGAAGGTGCGCGGGTCCCCGGACAGCACGGCGCGGTCGTGATGGTTGACCAGGGTCGCGCCCGCCTTGCGGAACACGTCCGACAGCAGCCGCTCCAACGTCTCGGCCAGCACGTCAGCTCCCATGACGCCGATCAGGCCCGCGGAGGCTCCCCGGACGGGAACCGTCGTGGTGAGCACAAACTCGTCGGTGCACACGTAGTCGATGTAGGGGCCGGTCACGTGGGCCGATCCGGTCTGCATCGGGGTGCGGAACCACTCCTGCCGGCTGTAGTCCGCGGAACGCTCCAGCGGGGTCGGCCAGACGATCGGCCGGCGGTCCTCGCCCTGCCACCACGCCAGGAGGTGCAGCTCGTCGGCCACCCGGCCCGGGGTCATGACAAGCCCGGCGCCGATCAGGTCGTCGTCGGCCAGCAGCTCCTCGGCCAAGGGGCGGGCGATCTCCATGACCCGCTCCGACGTCACGACGGGGGTCTCGTCGAACGCGCGCGCGGCTGACTCGGCGCTCGCCGAGAGCCGGCGGCCCAGGCCGCCGAACAGCCCCTCGACGGCCTCGACGCACGCGGCCACAGCCGGGCTCTCACCTCTGGACACGTGGGTCACCGTCCTTGGTTCTGTAGTTCTGCGAGGTCACCTAGGGCCGAGCGCACCCTCGAACGCATCTGCCGACGGGCCTCCCCCGGGTCGCGCGCTGCGATGGCGGCGATCACGGCGACCTGGCTCTCGTGGACGGATGCGCGGTGCGGCAGCAACGCCAGCGGATAACGCAGCAAGGTACCGAAGTCTGCCTCCAGCCGCATCACCTCGCGGCTGAGCCTGGCCGACTGGGTCAGGGCCGCGAAGGCCAGGTGAAGCTCGGTGTCGGCGTGCCGCCAGGCGCCGAGGTCCGGCTCGTCCGGGTCGACGAGGATGGCGCGCAGGTCCTCGACGTCCTCGGCGTCGGCTCGTTCGGCGGCAAGCTCCACGCATCCCGCCAGGAGGGTCGCATAGAGGGTGCCCCGGTCGGCGAGGTCCACCCGGGTCATCGACGTCAGCCGGACCCGGATCGCCTCGGCGTCGTCGACGGTCGGGCGGCACACGAACGATCCGCCGCCGCGCCCCCGTGTGGTCGTCACCAGCCCCTGGGCGCGCAGCGCGACCAGCGCCTCACGAGCGGTGACGGTCGCCACGCCGAACATCGTGGCGAGGTCCGACTCGCTCGGCAGCCGTTCTCCGTCGTCGAGCAGGCCTGAGCGGATCGCCTCCTCCAGCCGCTTCTCGACGCGGACGGCACGGCCGGCGTCGCCGATCGGCGTGAACACGGCCGATCGGGTGCGTGAACCCATACGACGGACCGAAGCCACCGGATCGCCTCCCTCTCGTCGCGCCACGCGAGAACCGCATGGCTTCCAGATCTTACGGATTCGCAACACAGCCAGCCTAGACATTTAACATCTGGCTTCATATGTTTACCCCAGACGAGACGTACGCCACATCCCTCGATGCGGCACGCAGGAGGAGACGCATGACGACCGACACGCCTGCGATCAGGCTCAAGGCGCTTGCCCGCCACTTCGGCAGCGTGCGGGCGGTCGACGGCGTCGACCTCGACATCGCGGACGGCGAGTTCTTCTCGATGCTCGGCCCGTCGGGCTCGGGCAAGACGACGGTGCTGCGCCTCATCGCGGGCTTCGAACAGCCCACCACGGGCCGCGTCGTGCTGGCCGGACGCGACGTCACGGGATCGGCGCCGTTCGAGCGGGACGTCAACACGGTGTTCCAGGACTACGCCCTGTTCCCCCACATGTCGGTGCTCGACAACGTCGCCTACGGGCTCCGGGTGCGCGGCCAGGGCAAGGCGGAGCGCCGTCGGGCCGCGCTGGAGACGCTGGCCACGGTGCGCCTTGAGCACCTCGCCGATCGCAAGCCCACGCAGCTCTCCGGTGGCCAGCGGCAACGGGTCGCGCTGGCCCGGGCGATCGTCGTCCGGCCCAAGGTGCTGCTGCTCGACGAACCGCTCGGCGCGCTCGACCTCAAGCTCCGCGAGCAGATGCAGGTCGAGCTCAAGGGGCTCCAGCGCGAGCTGGGCATCACGTTCGTCCTGGTCACCCACGACCAGGAGGAGGCGCTGACCCTCAGCGACCGGGTGGCCGTGTTCAACGAGGGCCGCATCGTCCAGCTCGGAACGCCACGCGAGATCTACGAGGCGCCGGAGTCCGAGTACGTCGCGACCTTCGTCGGGACGTCGAACATCTTCGACGACGAGTCCTCGCGCACCCTGCTGGGGCGCGCGGGACGGCACGCGTTGCGCCCGGAGCGGGTGGGGCTGACAGGGCCGGTGCCCGACGGCGCCCTCGCCGCTCCCGGCGTCGTCGTCGAAACCATCTACCTCGGCACCGGCCGGCGCGTCGTTGTCGACCTCGACGGCGGCCAGCAGCTCGTCGTCCTGGAGCCGAGCACCAGCCACAGACCGGTCGGCCGCGGCGACCGCATCACGGCGTGGTGGCGCCCCGACCACCTCGTCGCCCTCGGCGAAGCCACCCCGGTGGCGGCCGCCTCCCCCTGACGCTCCGGCGAAGTTCCCCACCCGGGCTCCATGGTCCCCAGCCCAGTGGCCCTCAACCCATAAGGATGGAGAAACACCATGTCACACCTCAGAAAGCGCCGGCTCGGCGCTCTGATCACGGCAGGCGTGCTGGGCAGCCTCGCCCTGGCCGCTTGCGGCCAGAGCGAGGAACCGACAGCCGATGTGCTCACGGAGCTCGGCGATATGGAAGGCGAGGTCTCGATCCTGGCCTGGCCCGGCTACGTCGAGGACGGCAGCAACGACCCGGAGGTCGACTGGGTCAGCTCCTTCGAGGAGGAGACCGGCTGTCAGGTGTCCAGCACGGTCTACAGCACGTCCGACGAAGCCTTCAACCTCGCCAGGTCCGGTGAGTACGACGTCATCGCGGCGTCGGGTGACCTCACCCTGCGCATGATCGCCGCCGACGAGGCCCTGGAGATCAACACCGACCTCGTACCGAACTACGAGGCCGTCTACGACTTCCTCAAGGACCAGGAGTGGAACACCGTCGACGGTGTGAACTACGGCGTTCCGCACGGCTACGGCGCCAACCTGCTCATGTACAACTCCGACGTGCTCACCGAGGCTCCGACGTCGTGGAGCGTCGTGTTCGAGGACAGCGACCAGTACGCCGGACAGGTCACCGCGTACGACTCGCCGATCTACATCGCCGACGCCGCGCTGTACCTCATGGCGCACAACCCCGACCTGGGCATCACCAACCCCTACGCCCTCGACGAGGACCAGCTCGCCGCGGCCGTCGACCTGCTCGAGGTCCAGCGGGAGAACGTCGGCGAGTACTGGGCGGACTACCTGGAGGAGGTCTCCGCGTTCCAGACCGGCGACTCGGTCGTCGGCACCACGTGGCAGGTCATCGCCAACGTCATCGACCAGGACAACATCGAGGTCACGGTGCCCGAGGAAGGCGTGACGGGCTGGAACGACACGTGGATGATCTCGTCGCAGTCCGAGAACGTGAACTGCGCCTACGCGTGGCTCGACCACATCGAGGACCCCGAGATCAACGCCCAGGCCACCGAGTACTTCGGTGAGTCCCCGAACAGCGCCGAGGCCTGCGAGTTCGCCAGCGAGGGCTTCTGCGAGGCGTTCCACGCCGGCGACGAGGAGTACTCCAACCAGATCTGGTACTGGCGCACGCCGATCGCCGAGTGCCTCGACGGCCGCACCGACGTCGAGTGCACTGACTACTCGGACTGGACGCAGGCCTGGACCGAGGTCCGAGGCTGACCTTGACCGCCTCACCCACCGAGCTGGACCCGGTGGCCCCCCAGAGTCGGGGGGCCACCGGCGGGCGGCCGCCTGGAGCCGTCTCGTCCTACCTCGCGACCCATGCGCGAGCTCGCCTGCTCCTGTTCCTCGCGGCACCGCTGACCTGGCTGGTCCTGGTCTACGTCGTCGCGCTGTCCGCCCTGCTGGTCTCGGCGCTGTGGTCGGTCGACGCCTTCACCGGCGAGATCGACCGCTCGTTCACGCTGGACAACATCACGAGCCTGTTCACCGAGGACCTGTACCGGACGGTGACCCTGCGCACGGTCTCGGTAGCGGCGCTGGTCACCGTGATCGACGTGCTGATCGCCCTGCCGATCGCCTTCTACATGGGCAAGGTCGCCTCACCCCGGGCGCGCCGTTGGCTGGTCGTCGCGGTGCTCACTCCCCTGTGGGCCAGCTATCTCGTGAAGGCCTTCGCCTGGCGGTCCCTGCTGTCCAACTCCGGCCCCATCGACTGGGCCGCCAACCTGCTCGGCGTGGACGGCCCGGGTTACGGGCTGACCGCCGTCGTCATCACCCAGGCCTACATCTGGCTGCCGTACGTGATCCTGCCGATCTATGCCGGGGTCGAGCGCGTACCGGACTCGCTCCTTGAGGCCGCGAGCGACCTCGGGGCGACGGCGACGACGGCGTTCCGCACCGTCGTGCTGCCGCTGCTGACGCCGTCGATCGCCGCCGGCACGATCTTCAGCTTCTCGCTGACCCTGGGCGACTACATCACCGTCAACATCGTCGGCGGGGCGAGCCAGCTGCTCGGCAACCTCGTGTACGTCAACGTCGGCGCCGCCAACAACCTGCCGCTCGCCGCCGCGATCGCGCTGATCCCGATCGTCATCATGCTCGTGTACATGGCCGTGGTGCGGCGCACCGGGGCGTTGGACAACCTGTGAGGAAGCTGCCGTGACTCTCAGTCCCCTGGTCCGACGAGCGCTGGCCTGTGTCACCGGCCTGATCCTGTTCGGCATGTACGCGCCGCTGCTGCTGGTGGTCGTGAACTCCTTCAACCGCAACTCGTCGATGACCTGGCCGCCCACCGGGTTCACCACCGAGTGGTGGGGGCGCGCGTGGCGCAGCACCGGCGCCCGGGACGCGTTGCTCACCAGCCTGGAGGTCGCCCTGGCCGCGACTGTGCTGGCCCTGGTGCTCGGCACCCTGATCGCGTTCGCCCTGCAACGCTTCGACTTCTTCGGCAAGAGCGCCGTCAACCTGCTGGTCATCCTGCCGATCGCACTGCCAGGCATCGTGACCGGCATCGCGCTCAACAACGCGTTCGCCGGGATCCTGAACTTACGGATGTCGATCTTCACCGTCATCGTGGCGCACACGACGTTCTGCATCGTCACGGTGTTCAACAACGCGGTCGCCCGCCTGCGCCGCATGGGTAGCAGCCTGGAGGAGGCCGCCGCCGACCTCGGCTCGGGCCCGTGGACGACGTTCCGCCTCGTGACGTTGCCCCAGCTGCGCTCGTCCCTGCTCGCGGGCGGCCTGCTCGCCTTCGCGCTCAGCTTCGACGAGATCATCGTGACGACTTTCACGGCCGGCAGCAGCACGACGACGCTGCCGATCTGGATCCTGCAGAACATGTTCCGGCCCAATCAGGCGCCAGTGGTGGCCGTGGTCGCCGTGGTGCTGATCATCGTCTCGATAGTGCCGATCTGGATCGCCCAGAAGCTGTCCGGAGACGTCGAGGCGGTCCGCTGACATGTCACACCGAGAGGACGAACCCATGACCCAGTACGCCGTCACCGATCCAGCCACCGGCGAGCTGGTGGCCGAGTATCCGACGTTCACCGACGCGCAGGTCTCCGAAGCGATCGGCCGTGCAGCGGCAGCGCACCGTCCGTGGAGCCGCGATACGACGGCGGCCGAGCGCGCCGGCCTGATCCGAGGCGCCGCCCAGCGGCATCGGGACCGGCGGGAGCAGCTGGCCGACGTCATCGTCCGCGAGATGGGCAAGCCGCGCGAGGCCGCGCTGGGCGAGGTCGACTTCGCGGCCGACATCTACGAGTACTACGCCGACCGGGCCCTGGACATCCTGCGCGACCGGCCGATCACCCTGCTCGGCGGCACCGGCAGCGCCGTGGTCCGCCGCAGTCCGATCGGTCCCCTGCTCGGCATCATGCCGTGGAACTTCCCCTACTACCAGGTCGCTCGCTTCGCGGGCCCGAACCTGATGCTGGGCAACACCATCCTCCTCAAGCACGCCCCGCAGTGCCCCGAGTCCGCGGAGCTCATCGCCGAACTGTTCAGCGAGGCAGGATTCCCCGACGGCGCCTACGTCAACGTCCGCGCGAGCAACGAGCAGGTCGCCGGCATCATCGCCGACCCACGCGTCCAGGGGGTCTCCCTTACGGGGTCCGAGCGTGCCGGGGCCGCCGTGGCCGAGATCGCCGGACGCCACCTGAAGAAGGTGGCGCTCGAGCTGGGCGGCTCCGACCCGTTCCTGCTGCTCTCGACCGACGACCTCGACGCCACGGTCGCCGCCGCCGTGGCCGCCCGGCTCGACAACTCCGGGCAGTCCTGCAACGGCGCCAAGCGGTTCATCGTCGTCGGCGACCTCTACGACGCGTTCCTGGAGAAGTTCACCGCCGCGCTGACCGCGGCCACCCCCGCCGATCCGACCGCCGAGGGCACCGAGGTCGGACCGCTGTCCTCGCTCGCCGCGGCGGAGCGGTTGCAGGATCAGGTCGACCGGGCCGTGAGCCAGGGCGCGACCCTGGTCGCCGGCGGCACCCGCGACGGGGCGTTCTTCGCGCCCACCGTGCTGACCGACGTCACCCCCGCCAACGACGCCTACCGCGAGGAGTTCTTCGGACCGGTCGCGGTAGTCCACCGCGTGGCGGACGAGGACGCCGCCGTCGCGCTGGCGAACGACACCCCGTTCGGCCTGGGTTCGTACGTCTACACCGTCGACGCCGCCCAGGCCGAGCGCGTCGCCGACCGGATCGAGGCGGGCATGGTCTACGTGAACCTCGTCCTGGCCGACTCCCCCGAGCTGCCGTTCGGCGGGGTCAAGCGCAGCGGCACCTCGCGCGAGCTCGGGCTGCTCGCCGCTGACGAGTTCGCGAACCACAAGCTGATCCGAATCGGGTGAGGTCGGCCGTGGGAACTTCCGGAACGCCTGGGGCCGCCGTCGACGGCGGGGGCGTCGGCGTCGGCGTCGAGCAGTCGCGGCGTCTGGCGACCGCACTGCCCGGGCCGCGCTCGCGGGAGCTCATGACCCGCAAGACCGGTGCGGTCGCCGCCGGAGTCGGCACGACGATGCCCGTGTTCGCCGCCCGCGCCGCGGGCGGCATCGTGGAGGACGTCGACGGCAACCGCCTCATAGATCTCGGCTCGGGCATCGCCGTGACCACGGTGGGCGCGAGCAACCCGCGAGTCGCGGACGCCGTGCGGCAGCAGGTGGAGGCCTTCACGCACACCTGCTTCATGATCACGCCGTACGAGGGCTACGTCGCGGTCGCCGAGCAGCTCAACACGCTGACGCCCGGCGACCACGCCAAGCGGACGGCGCTGTTCAACTCCGGCGCCGAGGCTGTCGAGAACGCGGTCAAGATCGCACGTGCGGCCACCGGCCGTCAGGCGGTAGTGGTGTTCGACCACGCCTACCACGGTCGTACCAACCTGACGATGGCGATGACAGCGAAGAACCTGCCCTACAAGCACGGCTTCGGTCCCTTCGCCCCCGAGGTGTACCGCGCGCCGCTGTCGTACCCGTTCCGCGACGGCGGGCTCGACGGCGAGGCCGCGGCGCGGCATGCCCTCGACGTGATCGACAAGCAGGTCGGCGCCACCAACCTGGCAGCGATCGTCGTCGAGCCGATCCAGGGCGAGGGCGGCTTCATCGTGCCGGCGCCAGGCTTCCTGGCAGCACTGGCCGCCTGGTGCCGCGCGCACGGCGTGGTCTTTGTCGCCGACGAGGTCCAGACCGGCTTCGCCCGCACCGGCGACTGGTTCGCGTGCGACCACGAAGGTGTGGTGCCCGATCTGATCGTGACCGCAAAGGGAATCGCCGGCGGACTCCCCCTGTCGGCCGTTACCGGCCGGGCCGAGCTGATGGACGCGCCGCACGCGGGCGGCCTCGGCGGCACCTACGGCGGCAACCCGATCGCCTGCGCCGCAGCGCTGGCCGCGATCGAGAGCATCGAAGCCGACGGGCTCCTCGGTCGCGCCCGTGAGGTGGGTGCGTTGATGAAGGCCCGGCTCGGTGCTCTCGTCGAGCGCGATCCGCGCGTGGGCGACGTCCGAGGACGGGGAGCGATGGTCGCGATCGAGATCGTCCGGCCCGACACGACCGAGCCTGATGCGGCACTCGCGGGGGCCATCGCCGCCGCTGCACGTGCTGAGGGCGTCATCGTCCTGACCTGCGGGACCTATGGCAACGTGCTGCGGTTCCTGCCGCCGCTGACGATCTCCGACGCTCTGCTGACCGAGGGGCTCGACGTCCTGGACGCGGTATTCGGCTCGATCGCGTAGCGTCCTGCACCCGATCACTGCCGACGACGCCGCGCTCGACTACGACGCCGTCATGGAGACCCGGGAGCATCTGCGGCTGTGGAAGCAGTCATCGTGGCCGGAGGACGACTTCAGCGTCGGAGCCAACCACGCGGACCTCGTCGACCTCGAAGAGCGCCATGTGGCGGGTCGCGCTTACACCTACGCGGTGCTCAATCTGCTCGGCACCGAGAGCCTCGGCTGCGTCTACGTGTTCCCCACGAGCGCCCCCTTCCTCACGAAGGCCACGGTGACGCCGGTCGACGACGCCCTGTGGGCGGACGTGCAGGCAGTTGTCTACTTCTGGGTGCGGCGGTCGCCCATGGAGACGGGCTTCGACGGACGTCTGCTCGCCGCGCTGCGGCCGTGGTCCGCCGAGGCATGGGGAGTTGAGCGCACCGTCTTCGTGACCAACGAACAGTTCACGCAGCAGGTCGACCTCATCGAGCGCACTGATCTGACGCGCAGATTCGAGCTGGTCGAGCCGGGCAAGCCGGGAACCTATCTTGCGTTCGGCTGAGAACGCTCGGCTTCAACGCGATGTCAGGACGACTACGTGCCGTCGGTCTGGAAGGATGCCAGCGGCGAGGGTCGCGAGCCTTGGACGCACGGGCCTGGCATCGGCTCGCAGGTTTACCGAATCGCCGCCCCGCCCCATTCGGACAGATCTGGAGATACGCATGGCGATCGCCCTGTACAACACTCTGACAAGACGCGTCGAGCCGCTTGAGCCGATGACGCCGGGTGTCGTGCGGATGTTCGTCTGTGGACCGACGGTGTACGACCTGGCGCATGTCGGGCACGCCAAGACCTATACCCAGTTCGACTTCCTCGCCCGTTACCTCCGGCTTCGCGGTCTGGAGGTGACCTATGCCCAGAACATCACCGACATCGACGACAAGATCATCCGCCGAGCCAACGAACTCGGCCGCGAACCGCGAGACCTCGCCGCGGAGTTCGAGGACGCCTACCGACAGGACATGGCGGCGCTCGGTAACACGGGTGTGGACGTTTACGCCCGCGCCCATGACCACATCGGGCAGATCGTCGACCAGGTCCAGGCGCTCGTCGATCGGGGGCACGCCTACCAGCTGGAGGACGGCTGGTACTTCGACCTGTCGACATTCCCTGGCTACGGAAAACTCTCCGGTCGGACCGAGGTGGCCGAGGGCGATTCGGTGGCGCGGATCGACGAGAACGATGCCAAGCGCAACCGAGGAGACTTCGCGCTGTGGAAGGCCCGAAAGGCGGGCGACCCGTCCTGGGACACACCGCTAGGTCCCGGGCGCCCGGGTTGGCACATCGAGGACACCGCGATCACCGAGGCCCTTTTCGGCCCGCAGTATGACCTCCATGGAGGAGCAGTCGACCTGATCTTCCCGCACCACGAAGCGGAGATCGCCCAGATGGAAGCGGCCTCGGGTAAGGCACCGCTGGTACGGCATTGGGTACATACCGGTCTGCTGCGGGTCGACGGCGCCAAGATGTCCAAGAGCTCGGGCAACTTCCTGACCGTCCGCGACGCGCTCGCCATGACGGACTACCGGACACTGCGGTACGCGTTCCTGTCCCAGCACTACCGGTCCTCGATGGAACTTTCGACGACCACGCTGGAGCAAGCCCGCAGCGCCCGTCGTCGGGTGGAGAACTTCGCCCGTCAGATCGACCAGACCGCAGACGAATCCCTCACGGCCGTGGCCGCTGCCGACGCCACGTGGGCAGCCATTGTCGAGCGTCTTGACGATGATCTCGACACGCCGACCGCGTTGGCCGCGCTGTTCCAGTACGTCCGCGAGCAGAACCGCGGCGGGCTGCCGGCTGGGCCGTCCTCAAGCCGTCTCCTGCACCGGGTGAACGAGCTGTTCGACATGTTTGACCTCGACGACCGTGCCACCGACGACACCGAGATCGAGGCCGAGCTCGCACGGCGAGCCGACCTGCGTCGCGCGCGCGATTTTGCTGGTGCAGACCGGATCCGCGACGAACTCGCCAGCCGAGGGATCCTCATCGAGGACACCGCCAGCGGTACCCGATGGTGGCCCGCCGCCGACGTCGTCAATGATCGGGCCGCAGTCGAGTGACGTACTGAAACCTGCGGCTCGGAGACGAGAGCGGTGCTCGGGAGAGTAAGTCTCCCGAGCACCGCTCCCGTCTGGCTGGATCAGGCCAACTGGCGCTCTCGGACCTGAGCGTCCAGCACCGAGCGCACCGCGATCCGCGCTCGGCTTCCGACGACGTCCCGGAACGGGTACGGGTCGTAGCCGAGACCAAGGCCGGCCACTGCGATCTCGATCTCGCCGTCGACGGGGTTGTGCTCCTGGACCGCCCAGGTGAAACGGGCGTCGCTCTCCGGGGTGATGAGGTCCGCCGACTGACGGACCTCATCGCACGAGAGCCCGTCGGGGAGCTTGATGCTTGCGTTCAGTTCGGTGATGGACCGCAGCTCGCACTTGGCGTGCGGGTGCCGCGGCGCACCGACGGTGACGACCACTTCGCTGGTCGTGGGTCCGACGGCCTCGATGTGGACCGCCATTTTCATAGGTGCCGCCATCGCTGCGAAGTCTGCGGTCGTGTTGCACAGCAGCAGGGCCACGTCCTGCGCGGTGAGAGTGGTGAGGCCGTGGCGTTCTCCGCCCCACTCATGGCGCCATGGGTCACCGATGAGGAACGTGTCGGCGTCGTCGTCGTAGCCGACGATCGCTACGACGTGGCCTTCGCGGTCGACCTTGTGGACCAGGTCGGCGTCGGGCATCGGGTAGGCGACTCCTGGGTGGAGCCGGACGACTGCCGAGTATCCGGCGGCGAGGTGTTCTTTCAGGTTGGCGACGAACCGTGGTTGGAACGGGTCGTAGCTGCCGATCGGCAAGAGACCTGCGCCGTCCAGAGCGCCGGTGCTGATGTCACGGACAGTGAGCATTGTGTGTCCTCTCCCTCGTGTTGTTGCCGGCCCTTGCGCTTAGGCGTCGTCTCGACCGCCCTTCTCCCACTCTTCGAGAACGCTGATCACGTCCGATCGTGTCGTCGTCCGGCCTTGCATCTCGGGGAGTGGAAGTGAGGACGAGGCGATGATCCGGGCGGATCCGCCTCGCCAGATGTGGTGAGGGTCGATGCCCTGTGCGCGCATGTACTGCGCGGCCTCTTCGGCCCGACTCGGCTCGATGGACTTTCCGTGCGACGCGAGAACGGCTGCGAGTACGGGACCACCCGAGTTTGCGCGGGACTCGGCTGGGGCGGGGAGCTCGGCGTCGCCGAGCGTCCGGGCCTGTGGGGCTTCGGGGCGCTGCATTGTTCCGGTGTCGACGACGAAGGTCAGGACGCGCCGATCTGTGCCGGAATACAAGCGCCCCAAGATCGCCACCTCGGCATAGCGTTTGCCCTGGTCGACCTCGCCCGCCCAGTAGTACGACCCGGGACCGTTGCGCAGCATTCTTTCGTGGCCGGTGCGTCCAAAGTGCCGCAGGTCCAGGTCGATTTCATCGGCAGGTGCGTCCGTCTGATACTCCACCCGGAGAAAATCGCGATCGATCCCTGTGACGTACTTGGACTCGACACGCACCGGGGCCTCGGTGTCGGTCAGGGATACCGACACCAGATAGCCGTCAGCGGGCGGGTCGCCACCACAAATGAGTACTCGATCTGCCTCGGCGATAATGGGTGCGGAGTAGGCATTGAACCCGATCGGGACCTCCCAATCCACGGAGAGGTCTGCGATGCTGCGTCGGCTCAGCCAAGCGCCGCCGTGGACGTAGATGCTTCCTTCGTGGATCGCCGGCGTGGACCAGATACCGAGCGGATCCACTTCCGACGAGCGCAAGATGCTCCCGTCCACGGACCGCAACAGATGCAGGGCGCCTTCAAGGGTGCCTACGGCCACGATGCCGTCCGCGACCCCTGGTGCCGACCGCACCGCGACGCCCCGATCCGGCAACTCGGTCTTCCACCTGATCACGCCCGTATCGACGTCGACTGCCACGGCATGGCCGTCGCTCGTACCGGCGACCACCAAGCCGTTGACGTCGTCGAGGCCGGGGCCGGCCGTATCCGACGCGACGACGTAGTCGCGGCCGATCGACGTTGCCCAGCAGATCTGGGCCGACGAGCGCTCGAAACACACGATCGCCAGCGATGTCTTCTCGCCACGACGGAGGCCGGCGAGCGAGTAGAGCCTTTCGCTGGAGGCAACTGGCTTGCCGAAGAAGATCGAGCCCGGGAGCACAGCAAGTTCGGTGACGCCGTCAGCACCGAACTCGAGGACGTGATTCCCGATGAAGATGATGTACCGGTCGCCGACCGCGATCGCGGTCGACCGGATACGTGATCCAAGGTCGGCTTCCCACCGCACGCGACCGTCGTGCGGATCCAACGCCGTGTACTTGGTGAACGAGTTCGGGACACAGAGCTCATCGGTCTCAGGGTTGTAGATGCTCTGTGCGTAGGACCCCATCGGGAACGAGCGCCGCCAACGTTCCTCGTGGTCGTCGGACGTCAGCCTGTAGTCGAACGTCTTGGCTTGATCGTCGTAGCCGACGGTGAGAACACCGTGAGGCGTCACCAGGGGTACGCGACCGACCCCGTGCAGCGGTGTCGCTGCAAGAACAGTTGCACGAACGTCGCCATCCTCGCGCGGTGCCGCTCGTCGCCAGAGCTTGTGGACGGGCCTCATACGACCTCCTCGTTCTCGCGGTCCTTGATCCGAAACGTGCGGTCTTGGTGAGGAGCAGGAAGTCGGTGGGGTCATGTAGCCGTGGCGTTCGAACTGCGAACACCTCGCCTCCTCCCAGCTCGGCGTCGCCCATCGCGCGTCGACCGACTGCGATATTCGACCTGGACTACCGTCTCCGATGCGTCGTGCCTATGGGAGACCAATCTGAGGGGCAATCTGGAGCGAGGGCTGACGACGAAGCAGAACAACTGGGGGGTGCTATGCCGGAGCCGAACACACGCCTGCGCGCCGCACGGCAAGCACTGCGATCACCGTCTGGCTCCGGCCGTCCGGTCAGCCGCGCCGAACTCGCGGAGATCGCGAACCAGTGGCTCAGGCACGGAAAAGTGCCTACGAACCTTGATGCCCGCGCGATCGCCCGGTACGAGCGCGGGGTCGTCCGATGGCCGCAAGAGTCCTACCGCCTTGCACTGCGCGCCGTGCTCGGAGCAACGACGGACGCAGAACTAGGGTTCTCGCCCACGCCACGAGGCCGGTCAGCCTCCCCGGAGACGAGTGACCTGACGGGCTGGCTGCAACGAGCGTCCAAGCTCAGCGCTGGCGACGTCCTCGCGCTGGCGCGCAAGACCGACGAGATCCGGTTCCACGAGCCCGCCCAGTCCGGCGTCCGTACGAGCGAGCTCCTGCGTAAGCACCTTGACGCGCTCGCATCGCTGCGTACCTACAGCGTCCAGCCGATGGTGCGGGCGAGTATCGCGAGCGTCTACAGCGATGCCGCGTCGCTGGCTGGCTGGGTACGTCTGGACGCAGGTGACCTGGACGGCGCCTGGCGTCTCCACGAGGTCGCGAAAGACGCCGGCCGTGAAAGCGACGTCCCGGCCGACCTTGTCCACGCGATCGCGCAGCAGGCGTACGTGCTCGTCGACGCCGGCCAGGTCCGGGACGCGCTGGGGCTCGCCGAGCATGCTGTCGAGGTCGGGAAGAGGTCGGCGTCTCCGCTGGTCAGAGCCTGGCTCCATGCCGTGATGGGCGAGATTGCGGCCATTGCCGGCAGCAAGACGACCAGCATGAACCACTTCGACCAGGCGACGGCTCTCTTGCCGCCCGACGGGTACGATCCAGACGCACCGTACCTCGTGCTCGACGACCGAGGGCTGGCGAGGTGGCGCGGCGCGGCGCTGGCTCGGCTCGGTGACGAGGACGCCATCGCAAGTCTGCAGTACGCGCTGGAGACCATGGGAGACGGGCACCTGCGAGCGGCCGCTCAGGCCAACGTCGACCTCTGCCATTCGCTGCTGGCCGCGGGGCACGCTGACCAGGCGGTGGTAGTTCTTCGCATTGCTCGCGACTTGGCGACCCAAGCTGCGTCTGTTCGACAGCTGCGCCGGGTCGCCTCGTTGGAGCTACGGCTCGGAGTGAGAGGCGCTCAGCGCGAGGAGCCCGATGATGGTCGCGGAACCTAGGACTTCGCCGGCGTCGACCAGCGCACGTGCTCGGTCCAGCGGTACCCACTCGATGACCGCCGCCTCCTCCAGATCCGTCGGATCACCCACACGCAGCGCGCCCCGGAACAGGAACACCTCATGCGGTGTGTCAACCATCCCCGGCATCGGCTGGAAAGCGGCAAGCCTCACTCCCGGCCCGGTCGGCTGCCAGCCTGTCTCCTCAACGGTCTCCCGCATGGCGGCTACTTGCGGGGACTCCCCTGGTTCTATGATCCCGCCCGGCGCTTCCCAACCGATCTGTGCCGTGGCGAAGCGGTGCCGACGAAGTAGGAGCACACGGTCGGCGCCATCCAGAACGATCGCGACCGACACGGTCTGCAGTCGGATCACGTGGTGCCAGAACCTGCGCCCGTTCGGCGGCTCGATGTCCATCTGCACCAGCCGCACCCACGGGTTGTCGTACAGAGTTCGCTCGCCGTGGACCTTGGTCATCGGGACACCTGGATCTTCCGTCACGAGCCAACTCTTGCACCTCGGTGCGCTCGTGTGCCGTGTTGTGTCTCGGTCGGTGGAGAGGTGGCTCTACCAGTCGATCGCGTGGTCGTTGTGGTAGAGCCGACCGGTAGGGCCGTCGTCAGGCAGGGTGGCCAGGCGGACGAAGTCGTCGGCTGCGTCGGCCGATAGGGCTTTCGCCCTCGCTGTCGAGCGCACCATCAACCAGCCGAAGGCCCCTCGTTCAGCTCGGCGGAATCGGTGAGGCTCAACGTCTGAGTCGGAATCCGGGACGCACCAGACACGCAAAGGCCCCCTGACCTGCGTCTCCGCAGCCCAAAGGGCCTTACTTGCTGGTGGGCGATACTGGGATCGAAACTGTTCCAGTACCTGCTCTCACCAGCGACGGCGTGGTCTCTGAGCCGAGCGTGGGACCCAGTGGGACTGGGGCCTTCGCAGGACGGCGGGCTATGCAGATGGTGCTGCCACAAGCCGGGGACGACGACGCGGGTGCGACGGCGTCCGGGCTCCATGCTACGGCTCAGGCCCCAGGTTGGCGACACTCCGGATCCGGCATCCCTATTCCAGAGGCCCCACAGATTCACCCCACGTGGCCCTGGCAAAAACTGCACTGCACTCTCTAGTCTCATGGACTTGGTCACCAAGCCCGCCCTCGGGTACACGACGGGCGTGCACTGAGGGAGATCGAATGGCGCGAGACGCAAAGAAGCGAGCAACTCAGTCCACGACTCCAAGCCCTGCGAAACCTGCTGAGACACGCCTACCGAGAGACGCAGTCCGACGGATCAATATCGGTCAGTCATTTGCGGAATACGACGGGGCACTCGATGATGAAACTGTCTACGTGCACACGCCCGCCCTCGCAGCGGCACAGGACCCGCAAAGCGGCAAGGTCTTCTTTGTAGGCCGCCGAGGGACTGGCAAAACGGCGATTCGCCGCTACTGCGGAGAGAGCTCTGGAAATGTTCGCATTATCACCCCAGAGATCTCCAGCCCATCCTCGACGATAGCGCAAGAGGCAGGACAGTACAACACTCGCCGCAAACCATTCCAGTCACTTGTCTCCGCTTTCCGCCGGGTATTACAAGTAGAACTCTTACTTATGTACCTCGAATCACATCCCGCAAGAACAGAGGTACCCCGCTCTGTTCTGGACGAGGTGGACGAGTTAGGAGCGCTTGACTTTGACTCACGCGCGTTACTCGCCATCCGACGAGTGACTGAGCCACTCCTGCGCGACGATGAAGAGCGATGGCTGCAGGAGAATAAGGCCGCAAAGCTCATAGCAGATCAAATGAAAACCATGGGGTCGGCCCAGGCTGTCCATACGCTTCTGATTGATTCGATTGACGACTACTGGGAAGGCACCGATGAAGGGCTCATATACCTAACCGCGTTCATGCATGCATGTCAGGAGATCTCCGCGCAAATACCTTGGGCTCGCACGATCCTGTTCCTAAGGGAGAATATCTTCGAGCGCGTCCGTGCAGGGGATCCCGAATCGTCCCGGTTAGAAACGGCGATTGTTGCTATGGAGTGGAACGAGCGCCAGCTCCTAGAACTGGTCGAGCGGAGACTGAATCGGACTCTGACCGCCAAACTTCCACTCAGTGGTGCTACTTGGAACGCCTACTTTGAAGATCCGAAAGAAGCCTGGGCCGACGTAATGGAGTACTGCCAACGACGCCCCCGCGATGTCCTGATTTATCTCAGCCATGCTGCCGAAAGCGCTCAGGCAGCAGGTAATAGCCGGATCCTCCTTGAGGACGTCCGAAACGCTCGGCGGCGCTTTTCAGATAACCGGCTACGGGACCTCGGCGACGAGTACGCCGAAAATTACCCACGCCTCGACGAGGTAATCAGACGGTTCTACAACCTCGGCCGCGTCTTTACTCTCAGCGGAATTGAGGCATTCACGCGCAAGTTGCTCGGGGATGGCGAACTGACCCGAGTGTGCGGACCCTGGATATTCGAGATGGCCGCTCCGGAGAAGTTTGTAAGATTGCTTTACAACATCGGCTTCGCCGGTCTGCGATCTCAGGCTGGTGCCGCTCGATTCCGAACCTTGGGCCCTCAGGACACGAGTCCCCCTCCAGTCTCTGATAGCACAGATATCGCAATACATCCTTGCTATTGGGACGCCCTTGATTTACAAGATATTCTTGTGAGTGTACTGGACGAGGATCTCGAATTCGGGCGGGTCGGTCTCGTGCGAAACCTTCCCGGAGGCGTAAGCGCAGCCGAATACGTCGACCATCTAGACCTAATCACCGAAGCGCTTAAAGAACTCCCCCGCGGCGTTACCGGGGCTGGTGATTTTGAGGAGATCGTTGGGGACGTGATTCGGCTATGCTTTTTCAGATCTCTCGACAACATCGAACCCAAGAATCGCACCCACGATGGAAAGGTCGTGCGAGACTGGGTGGCATCAAACCGTGCCAGAACTGGCTTCTGGGAACTGATTCGCACACGGTACGGGGCGACGCAAGTGGTTTGGGAATGCAAGAACTATGACGAGCTTTCAGCGGATGACTTCCACCAGACGTCGTACTACATGTCGGATGCTGGCGGCAGGTTCGTCATAGTGGCCTTCCGCGGAGAGGTCCGTCCTGGCTATCACGCACACGCGGGCCGAATTCACAGCGATAGTAAGGGCCTCGTCCTTATGCTAACAGAGAAGGACCTGCTCACCTTCCTCCGCCAAGCTCGCAATGGGAAGGTGAAGGAGGATCATATCCAAGAACGATATGACTACCAGGTGCGTAAGATTTCGTAGGGCCATCACCGGGGTAACAGTCGGGCCATGCCCGCGTGCACCCTTCGCCCAGTTCGCCGTCGAGGACTCCAAGGGCGGTACATTCATCAAGCGCTTGCCGAGCAGTACCCCATCAGTGCGAGCAGCGCGGCACGGCTGCCGCAGAGTTGCCGTACGACCTGGGCCACGATCCTACCGAGAGCGGTGCGTGGCAGGTCCGCATCCAGATCGGGACGTCCAGACGCGAGTTCATCCCCGCCGCCAAAGCGGCAGCTCGTAGAGGGTCGCGCCGGCGGCGGGATCGCTCCTGGTCCAGCGGGCACGCAGCCCTAGATCCGTGGTCGGGTACGAGAGACCAGCCAGGTCGGCGGCATCGGTGAGGTCCAACATCGTGACGCCGCCGTCGGCGGCGGGGATCGGTGCGTGGCGGACCCAGGCCCGAGCGATAGCGGAATGGATCTCGGCTCCGGCGAGATCGGCGCCGGACCCGTGCCAGACCCGCAGCTTGGCAACACCCGACGCAGACTCGACAGCGACGGCGAGCTGACGCAGGATCGTCAGGCCGGCCACGCGCTCCTCGCCGAGGGTCTCCAGGATCTCGATGAGGGCGACGAACATGCCGTGCAACGACTCGCGGCCTGGGGGTCTGGTCTGGGTCTGCATCGTTCACGCTCCGAGTCCGGTGCGAGCCCGCTGGAGCGCGGGCTCTCGTACCTTTCCCATCGAACCCAAAGCATCAACTGATCTGTAGCGCACGGCGGACGCGGTACCGACGCACCCTTGTCGCACCGACATTCCGGGGCAGCACCGCTGTCCTGCCCGCCGCGGGCGAGGTAGGCGATGTTGGGCTGGTCCACGATGCCGGCTAACGCCTCGTAGCCGCTCGCGCCAGAGCGCTCAAGTCGTAGGCACCCCGGTCGAGAGACACGGGCGTCACGTACGTGATGTCGCCTTCTACGTAAGTTGGCACATTCTTGGAGTCGGTCACCTTGCACGTCACACCGTCGTGCGCAAAGCCGATGAGCGCTCGGGAATGAGTCGTCGCCGGTGTGGCCTGGTAGCACCTGACGAGCGCTTCCAAGAGAGCGACTTCGTTGCTCCTGATCCTTGCCCGATGCTCAGCGAGGGCGAGCCAGTACTCGAGCAGACTCGTGAGGGTTTCGGTCGACTCAGGACGCGGTTGCTCGCTGAGAACCTTGAGTGCAGCCATCAGGTGGATGTACGGGTGGAAACCGCTGACGCCATCGGCCGGATTCACGCCCATCCATCCCGTCCAGTCGATGGCGGCTACCGCCTCACGGACGGATCGTGAACGCCTGCCGCCTTGCTCAGCTGACCAGAAGGCAACGTCCCACCGGAAGTCGGCAAGGGACCGCTCAAGAATCCAGACTGCAGTCTTTGGCCCTGTCTGAGGCGACCTCCATAACCTCCGCTTGGTCAACTCGCGGTAGACGCCAGCAGCGTTACCGTCCCAGCTGTCCGAGCCCACGCGGTAGGTGTCGCGGACCTTGGCTGCAAGGGCAGCCACAGGACGATCTGGCGGAACCGGGGCGGCTGCCCGCTCTTGTTCCATGGCACGGCGTCGACGCGCGCCTGCATGTTCCATGGCCGCCCTCCCGGTCGGAACGCTCATTGAATTCGTCCGAACATAGTGGTCCTGGCACTCCGGGACCCCTCCCGGGCGCCGGTCTCCACGCTTGCTTCTGCGTTCGGCGGGAGCTGTTCCGTTCCTGCGTCAGAGCGCCGTTGCGAGGTAGTCCTGCACCATTGGTGCGAAGCCGTAGGGCACGTAGTCGCTGAACTTGTCCGGCGTGGCCCACGCGAGGTCGGCAAGTTCTTCGGTATCGGCGACGTAGGCGGTGCCGCTCTTGACTTCACACGCGACGTAGCCCATGAGCCGCCCTGTGTTGGGGTGCACGCGCTCGCCGAGCATCTTCACGGCCTCGACCGTGAGCCCGGCTTCTTCGACTGTCTCCCGCACCGCGGCATCCTCGAACGTCTCGCCGGCCTCGACAGCGCCGGCGGGAAACTGCCAGGACAACGAGCCCTCAGAAACGCGACGCTGGACCAGGAGCAGTTTGCCGTCCTGGACGATGATCGCTGCGGCGATGGCGGGCTTGGCTTCGGTGACGGCGTCAGACATTCGTTGCTCCCAGCGCTTCAAGGATCGGCGGGTAGATCTGGTCTTCGGGAATGACCTAGTGAGGTTACTGATCTGGTTGCGACTGTGCATTGCACTCCGGTGTCGGCAAGCGTCTCGTGAAGTGTTAGCGGTACCGGTGCCGTAGAAGGCTGCGGTGGTCCTCCAGCCACATTGGGCGTGGTGAGATGTGAATCATGCCCCTGATCCAGGTCCTGAACGCGTCGCCGCGTGACGACGAAACGAAGCGACAGCTCGTAGCAGAACTCACCGAGACATACGCCCGGGTTATGCAAATGAAGCCCGACACGATCCGGGTGGTCATCCAGGCGATCCCACGCGCGAACTGGGGAGTAGGCGGCGTAACCCTGGCCGAGTCCGGCCAGGACGAGAGTCTGCCCGGCTGACCCTGTCAGAGCCGGCCTTCGGCGCGGTCCAGGAGCACCTTCATCAACCCGGTCACCGACGCCGCACCGACGATCTGCCCGGACTCGATCAGACTCGGGATCTCCGCGAGCGGGATCCACCGGATCTCCTGCGCCTCGTTGATGTCCGGTGCAGCACCGGTGTCGTGCCCACCGCGGGCGAGGTAGATGATGTTGGGCTGGTCCACGGTGCCGACCATCGGCTGGAACCGCAGATACTCGCGGACCTCGGTGGGCCGCCACCCGGTCTCCTCCTCGGCCTCGCGGAAAGCAGCGGCCTGGGGTCCCTCGTTCGCGTCGAGGTAGCCGCCAGGCAGCTCCCAAACCCAGGAGTCGATGATGAACCGGTGCCGCCACATCATCAGGACGCGGTCCCGGTTGTCCAGCATCAGGACCATGATCGCGGCTGGCACTCGCAGCACCCACTGCTCGAACTCGACGCCGTCAGGCAGCCGCCCGCTCGCGATACTCACGCTCGCCCGGCGAGTGTCGTCCACCAGCCGCTCGCCCAGGATCTCCCACTGCGTCGACTTGCTCGGTGTCGCAGAGGTCTGTGCAGAGGTCACTGGCGCCGGCGTGCTGGGTGTCGAATTGCTCGGCTCAGTGCTCACTGATCGGCAGCGTACGGGCCGGTCGAGCGAGACCGCCACGCACGGCGTTCATCGGTGTACGCCGGCTGTACGACTAGGGCAGGACCTCGGCCAACCCTGTCAACCGCAGAAGTGCTTGCCATGCGTAGGGCGCGGCAACTACTGCCACAGTCGTCGCGATGAACCCGAGCAGCCAGACCGTGGTGAAGAGCAGCCAGACCGAGTTACCGCTCGCCGCATGCGTGGGTAGCTCGCCGTGCCTGAGTGCTCGTCGGTGGGTGTCGGCCAGTTCGACGAGAAACCTGGTCCACCACACGTACACGAAGCCGCCGAGCAGGAGGAGCCCTGCCCACTCCCATGCGGCGTCGGCGAGCTGACCCGGTGTCTGTTGAGTGCCAAGTTCCGCCCCGACGATGCTTCCCAGGATGAGTGCAAGGCACGCTCCTGACCATGAGACGAGGCGTTGGAGAGATTGGCCCCAGAACGTCTCGGGTTCGTAAGGCGGGATAGTGCGCAACCATCGACCATAACGGCGCGGTAAGAGCAAGAACGGATGCGTCGCGAGGACGACGCCGGCCCAAGCCACCAGGAAGCCGCCGATTGCGACCTGGGCGAGGATCGCCGCGAAGCCTCCGTGCTCGAGGAAGCTCGCCGCGATGATGAGTAGCACGGCCACCGCTATTCCTACACCGGCTGATCGCCGCGCGATGAGCATCCTTCTAACAAGAGCTTCCCGTTCTCCTTCGGAAAGCTCGGTATCACTGTGTGACGGTTCGTTCGCCAAAGACACCCCTACCCCCAACTATGCTCATGCACCCCAGTCGCCGAACTCGTGTTGGGTGTAACCCGCGAGTTTGGGCCGCAGGAGTCCAAACAGGCTCCTCCTGTCCTCACCAGTCCACCAGCACCAGACACGCAAAAGACCCCCTGACCAGCGTTTCCGCTAGCCAGAGGGCCTTACTTTGCTGGTGGGCGATACTGGGATCGAACCAGTGACCTCTTCCGTGTCAGGGAAGCGCGCTACCGCTGCGCCAATCGCCCGAGGTGGGTACGGGATTCGAACCCGTGTGTACGGCTTTGCAGGCCGCTGCCTCGCCTCTCGGCCAACCCACCGTGCTCCCCACCCAAAAGCGGGTTTCGAGCGGATGACGGGACTTGAACCCGCGACCCTCACCTTGGCAAGGTGATGCTCTACCACTGAGCTACATCCGCGCTACGGCCAGCGTGAACCCTCTCGGGCCCCCGTGGTGACGCTCCGGAAGAGTAGTTCACAAACGGCGTGCCGGTCCAATCGAAAAGGCCCCGCCACCTGGGCCGCGCCCAGCCGCCCCGAGCCCGCCCCAAACTCAGCCCAGACACAGCACGGGCGGCCCCGCCGAAACCGTCCGGCGACACCGCCCGCGCAGGTCAGGTGCGGTCGATCGTCAGTAGATGGAGACGCCGTAGGCGCTGAGCGCCTCG
The DNA here is from genome assembly GCF_041081105.1 of Promicromonospora sp. Populi. Taxonomy (NCBI): domain Bacteria; kingdom Bacillati; phylum Actinomycetota; class Actinomycetes; order Micrococcales; family Promicromonosporaceae; genus Promicromonospora; species Promicromonospora sp. Populi. The sequence goes on from NZ_CP163528.1 coordinate 1,520,557, forward strand.
GTGACTGGCTGGTAGAACGTGGTGCCACCCGAGGAGCAGTTGCCACTACCGCCGGAGGTAATGCCGAGGGCGATCGAGCCGCTGTACAGCGCACCGCCCGAGTCGCCGGGCTCCGCGCAGACATTGGTCTGGATCATGCCGCCGACGGCGCCCTGCGCGTAGTTGATGGTGACGTTCAGTGCCGTGACGGTGCCGGTGTGCACACCCGTGGTGGAGCCGTCCCGGGTGACCCGCTGGCCGACATAGGCGTTCCCGGCGGTGTACCCACCCGGGTGGCTCACTGCCGGGTTGTCGTACCGGACGAGCGCGTAGTCGTTGCCGGGGAAGCTGGAGGCGACGGTGGGACCGACCAGCGTGGTCTGCGCCGAGTCCGTGTACCAGTTGGGGACCGAGTTGCCGCAGTGCCCGGCGGTGATGAGGTAGTACGTGCTGCCGCTGCGGACGTTGAAGCCCACCGAGCAGCGGTACCCCGAACCGTAGATGGGGTCGCCCGAGCCGAGCAGCGGCCGGAACTCGCCCGGCGCGCGCCTGATGGTCAGGGCGTCGGCGTCCTCGCCGGCCGCCTTGCGGACCGTGTCGAGCTCGGCGGCAGAGACGGTGGAGTCGGCGGTGACGACCACCTTGCCGCTGGCCCGGTCGGTGTACCAGGCGACACCCACGACGTCGGCCGCACCGACGGCGGCGTGCACCGTGGCCAGCTCGGCGGCGATCACCTCGTCGGGCGCGGCAGTAGCCGCAGGCCCGGCCAGGGTGGATACCGCGACCCCGAGCCCTGCTGCGAGCGCGATCAGCCGGCCCCGTCTCGCGGAGCCCGTGCGGAGCGTGGTGCGAATGGATCCCATTGCATCCTCCTGGGGTGAGGGGCCCGCAGGTCGCGAGCCCTGCTCGGCAAGGACGGAGCACCGTCGCTCACCGTCTCGCGGGCCGAGAGTAAGCCTCCCAACATTTCACCCACAAGACCCAAACCGGATCTAACCGGCCAGAGATTAAATTGCATCGTTGCGGGCACTTTCACCCGACGTCGACCGGCGCGGCGATCGGCCGCCGTCGGGCCGGAGCCGGGTTATGTTCTGGGTTATGAGTGCTACAGATATCATCCCCGACCATCTGATCCACCTCCTGGAGGCGCCGACCTACGCGTACCTCGGCACGATCCGCCCGGACGATACCGTCCAGGTGAACCCGATGTGGTTCGAGTTCGACGGCAAGACGCTGCGCTTCACACACACCACCACACGCGCCAAGTACCGCAACCTGCAGCAGAACCCGGCGATGAGCCTCCTGGTCCCCCACCCCGAGAGCGTGTTCCGGTACATCGAGGTCCGCGGCAAGCTGATCGAGGTGATCCCGGACCCGACCGGCGAGTACTACGTGCACCTGGGCAAGCGCTACGGCAAGGCCGACCAGCAGCCGCCCGCGGACAGCGCCGACCGCGTGATCCTGGTGATGAGCATCGACCACTACTCGGCCAAGTAGCCATCGGGCGGCGGCGCAGCGCGTGCCGCCCGCCGCCCGCCGCCCGCCGCCGATGAGTCTCCACCCCGTGTTCCGTCAGCACTGGCACGGCATATCCCGAGCTCAAGGAGAGACGAAATGCCAAGCCTCATGATCGACTTCATCATCTCGCTCGACGGCTACGGGGCCGCAGACGGCTGGCCCGGCTACTGGGGCATGGAGGGGCCCGAGTACCTGGCTCGGGTCAGCGATGGACCCGAGAATGAGCACACCATGCTCATGGGTGCGACGACATACCGGCTGATGTGCGAGTTCGCCGCGCAGATGCCCGACGATCCTGGCTTCGCCGCGATGGCCGCAGTGCCCAAGGTGGTGTTCTCCTCCACACTGAAGGCACCACTTTCGTGGGCCAACACCGAGCTGGTCAGCGGGGACGCCGTCGAGGCCGTGCGCGACCTGAAGCAGCGCTCCTCGCGGCCCCTGCGCACCATCGGCAGCGTCAGCCTGTCCCGGTCGCTGCTCAAGGCCGGCCTGGTGGACCGGTTCCGGGTGGTGGTCTTCCCGGTCATCACGGGTGCCACCGGCAAGGAGCGCATCTTCGACGGGTATCCCGACGTCAAGCTCGACCTGGTCGAGCACCACACGTTCGACGGCCGGCTCCAGCTCCTTGAGTACGTGCCCACCGTGCTCGACGCGCCGCCCGGCGCCGGCTGAGCAGCATGCACCGACGACGTCCCGTACCGTCCGACTGAGACGTGTCGAGTCGAGCCGACGTGGGAGAAGCGCCATGGAATATGTGAACGTGGGCCAGAGCGGCCTCAAGGTGTCCCGGATCATCCTGGGCTGCATGAGCTACGGCACACCGCGAGCGAACAACGGCGGATGGACCCTCGGCCTGGACGACGCCCGGCCGTTCTTTCGCGAGGCGATCGAGGCCGACATCACCACCTTCGACACCGCCAACGTCTACGGCCTTGGAAGCAGCGAAGAGGTCACCGGGAAGCTGCTCGGGGAGCTGGCCAAGCGCGACGAGGTGGTCATCACGACCAAGGTGAACGGCCAGATGGGACCCGGCACCAACGGGGCCGGGCTGTCGCGTGGCGCGATCATGACCCAGATCGACAACAGCCTGCGCCGGCTCGGCACCGACTACGTCGACCTGTACCAGATCCACCGGCACGACCCGGCGACTCCGATCGAGGAGACCATGCAGGCCCTGCATGACGTCGTCCGCGCCGGCAAGGTCCGCTACATCGGGGCTTCCTCGATGTGGACGTGGCAGTTCGTCACGGCCCAGCACGCCGCCGACCTCAACGGGTGGACCCGGTTCATCTCGATGCAGGACCAGTACAACCTGATCCAGCGGGAGGAGGAACGGGAGATGCATCCCTACTGCGTCGATCAGGGCATCGGCGTCCTGCCGTGGAGCCCGCTCGCTCGAGGCAAGCTCACCAGGGACTGGGACGCTTCCACCGATCGCAGCGAGACCGATCGCTTCGCGCCCACGCTGTACGGGCAGACGGACGACGCGGACCGCAAGGTAGCCGACGCCGTCGCGGAGATCGCCGGCGAACGCGAGGTCTCGCGGGCGCAGGTCGCCCTGGCGTGGATCCTGCACCAGCCCGCCGTCACCGCGCCGATCTTTGGCGCCACCAAGCCCGGACACGTCGCCGACGCCGTCGCCGCCGAGGGACTCTCGCTCAGCGACGACGAGATCAAGCGGCTTGAGGAGCGGTACGTCCCCCACCTGCCCACGGGATTCTGAGTCCTGCTGAGGCTCTGCTCGAGTCCGCGCCGGCCCGGCGCTCTCACGTCTCAGACGTGCGGTGGGCGGGGACGGTCACCGCAGCGATCCCCGCCTCGACCCGGGTGCGCAGCGCGGCACGCTCCGCCTCGCCGAGAAATGCAGCATCGACGGCCACCCGCTCGGCCTTCGCCAGCTGGGACACGTCCCAGCCGAAGAGCTCGTGCAGGTGACGCATCTCCGACGAGATCGAGGTGCGCGACATCATGCGGTTGTCGGGATTGATCGTCACCGCGAATCCCAGCTCGTACAGCAGGTCCACCGGATGGTTCTGCCTGTCGTCGACGACGTGGCGGGCGTTCGAAGTCAGGCACACCTCCAGGGGGACGCCGAGGTCGATCACCGATCGCGCGATGCGCCCTACCGTCAGCTCAGCGCGCCCGGCTGCGCGGGCGGCCGCGACGTCGTGCACGCACGTGCGCACGTCCAGCGGGACGCCGTTGAGCGACACGTCCTCGATGATGCGCACGCCGTGGCCGAGGCGCAGTGCGCGGGCGTGATTCAGGGTGTCGCCGATGCTACGCAGGCCGTCGCTCTCACCGGTGTGGATCGTGAAGGGAACGCCGGCCCGTTCGAGCTTCAGACACGCGTCCAGGTGATCGAGGATCGACCAGCCTTCCTCGGGCCCCGCGATGTCGAAGCCCACGACACTGCTGCCGAACTTCTCGATGGTCAGGTCCGCAACCCGTGAGCTGAGCCTGGTCTCGCGCATACCGCACAGGAGCTGTCGCGCCATGATCATGCCGCCCGCTGCCGCAACGTCCTCCTCGCCCTGCCTCAGCCCTTCGGCCACCGCATCGACGGCGTCCGCCATGCTGAGCCCGCCGGCGGTGTGCTTCTCCGGAGCCCAGCGCACCTCCCCGTACAGCACGCCGTCCGCGGCAACCTCGCGGACCCACTCCCGGGCCACGCGGACGATGCTGTCGGCGTCCTGCATCAGCGATGTCGTGACGGCGAACCGGTAGTGGGGGTACGGCTCGGGTGGATCACTGATGACGCGCGCCATCCAGTCGCCGAGCACCGCGCCGTCGTCGTACGGCAGGGTCACGCCCTGCGCGTCGGCGAGGTCGAGCATCGTGTCGGGGCGCAGCGAACCGTCGAGGTGGTCGTGCAACGTCACCTTGGGGAACGCGAGGTACGGCTCTTCCGGTTCCGACCAGAGCGGACGTCCTAGGTCAGGGGGCATCGCAGGCTCCATATCGTTTGCTCGCATCGTTCACTTGCCTGCGCCGGCGCCGATGCCGGCCTGCACGTAACGCAGGGAGAAGACGAGCAGCGCGATGGCCGGCAGGCTCGTCAGGAAGGACGCGGCCATCACGGTCGACCAGTCGATGGTGGGCTGGTCGAGCAGGCGGTACACCGAGAGCACCACCGGCTGCATGCTGCTCTGCGTCGTGAGGATCAGGCCGAACAGCAGGTCACCCCAGGTGAAGATGAACGCGAAGACGGAGGCCGTGATGACGGCGTTCCGGCTGAGCGGCAGCACGATCCGCGTGATGCGCTGCCACAGCGTGGCGCCGTCGATGGTCGCTGCCTCGAGGACCTCGGAGTCGAGCGACACCATGAACGACCGCAGGACGATGATCGCCAGGGGGATGGCGGACGTCGAGTTGGCCAGGATCATCGCCAGATACGTGTTGAGGATGCCGAGCGCCGAGAACATCGCGTAGAGCGCGTTCAGCAGCGTGATGCTCGGGACCATCTGCGCCACGAGGATCGCCAGCAGGGAAAAGTTCACGACGCGCCCGTCGAGGCGGCTGAGTGCGAACGCTGCGGGTACCGAGACGAGCAGTGTGACGGCGACGGTGCCCAGGCTCACGATGATCGAGTTCCGCAGGCCGGGCAGGAGCGTGCTCCAGGCACGCTCATAGCTGCCGAGGTCGGCCGGGGCCGGGAACCACGACACGCTGACCGAGTCGACGTCCGGCTGCAGCGAGGCCGAGACCATCCAGTACACGGGAAACAGGAAGACCACCAGGATGGCGACCCCACCCAGTGTCCAGAGCCACGCGCGCCGGGGGTTCGCGGTGTTCAGCACGCTCATCCTCGCTGCTCCCCTCGGATGCCGCGCGCATACACGACGGCGAAGACGACGGTGATCACGAGCAGGATGTTGCCCAGGGCCGCACCCGCTCCGAAGTCGAACTCCCGGAACGAGCGGATGTAACTGAGCATCGCGAAGGTCTGCGTGGAGTTCGCGGGCCCGCCTCCGGTAAGGACGAGAACGAGGTCGAGCAGCTTGAGCGTACCGACGATCCCTAGCACGACCAGGACCGATATCACCGGACGGAGCTGCGGCAGGGTGATGGACCGCACGCGCCGCCAGTAGCCGGCTCCGTCGAGCACCGCGGCCTCGTGCAGCTCGAGCGGAACACCACGCAGGCTCGACGACAGGATGGTCGCGGTGAACGGGAGCCCGGCCCAGATGTTCACCCCGATGACGGCCCAGATGGCCAGCGACGGGTCGGAGAGCCATGCGGGGCCGTCGATCCCGACCAGGCCCAGCACCTGGTTGAGGGCGCCGTTCTCCTGCAGGATCCACCTCCAGGTCGTGGCGGTGATGACCAGCGGGATCAGCCAGGACACCAAGATCACCGACGGCATCCAGGTGTGGCCAGGGAACCGCCGCTCGAAGTACAGGGCGAGCGCCATACCTCCGGCGAGCTGTCCCGCGAGCGAGCACACGGTGACGAGCAGGGTGTTCCGGAGCGCTACGAGGAACAACGGCGAGGACATTACTGCCGCGAAGTTGTCGAAGCCGACGAACGGGGCGTCGCCGCTGATGAACGTGGCGGCGGTGAAGTCCGAGACGCTCATGACAACGCCGTAGCCCAAGGGGTAGGCGAAGAACACCCCCATGAAGACGAGGGCAGGGGCCAGCAGCCACAGGTACCCGCGCCGAACCCTTCGTCCAAGGCTGGTGGTGCGGCTCACCGGGCTACTCCGAGGCCGCACGCTGCAGCGCTTCGGCCGCCGACAGGTCCCCGACGACCGCGTACTGGATGGCGTTGGCCAGCTGGGTGCTGGTCGTGTACCACTCGTCGCCGAGCTCGCCACCCTGGTTGTACGCATCCGCGACAGCCGAGGTGAACGCCTCCACCTCGGGGACGTCGGCCTCCCACTGCGCGCCCACCTCGAGCCGGGCCGGGATGTAGTACTGGACCTGGGCGACCTCGAGCTGGTTGTCCGCCGCGAGGCGGCACTCGAGGATCTCGGCCGCGGCTGCCTGGTGCAGCGGATCGGTGACGGGGATCGTCCACTCGGAGGCGGTGATCGCCTGCCGGGCCTCACTGCCGGCAGATGTGGGGTACGGGGCGAAGCCCGGCGTCGGCTCCCCGTCCTCGGGCATCGCCGCCCAGGGACCGTTGACCGTCATCGCCGCCGCGCCGGAGTCGAACTGGTCCTGGAAGTCCCAGCCCCAGCTGACCATCTCCGGCGACATGCTGCCGTCGGCAACGAGGTCCTTGTAGAGCTGGATCGCGGCGACTGTTCCCGGCGACTCGAAGTCGCCGGGGTCGCCACCCGCACTCAGGATGAAGCCGAGCAGGAAAAACGAGGCGGCACCATCGGAGTTGCCGGGCAGGGCGATGCCGTATCGATCAGGAGTCGTGAGCTCGGCAGCCTGCGCGCGCAGCTCCTCGAACGTCGTGGGCGGTGTATCGACCAGAGCGGTGTCGTACTGCAGCGCGCCCACCTCGACGTGCGAGGCGATCCCGTAGAGCGTGCCGTCATACATCCCCATATCCACCGTCGAGTCGGCAAGGTCGTCGGGCGCGAGCTCGTACGACGACGCCAGGTCGGTGAGGATGCCGCCCTCGGCATACTGCGGCAGGTCGCTCGACGGGACCATGAGCAGGTCGGGCAGACCGTCGGAGGCCCCGGCCTGCAGGACAAGCGTGCCGAATTCGGCGCTGGGGTAGGCCTCGGCGGTGACCGTCGCACCGATCTCCGCGGCGCAGGCACTGAGCTGCTCCTGGTTCAACGACATGAACGGCTCGTACGGCACACCCGACCACATGGTCAGCTCGAGCCCTTCGAAGTCGGCGGGATCCACAGCCTCGTCAGGAGCCGCCGCACCACCGCCGACACATGAGGTCAGGATCAGGGCGGCGATCACAACGCCGCCGGCAGCGCTCATCCGGACGGGCGGGCGGCGGTTCGACGGTGCCATCATGCTCTCCTCGCGGGCTTCGATTTCGCGCCATCCTGGGCGTGTTGCGTTTCGTTGCGCATCGTGCGAAGTAAAAGGAACGTTACGGTTGAGCCGAAAAGTGCAGCGAGCGAGCTGAAAGGCCGTAGTGTTGCGCAACGTTCTGGGAGGCCGCGCATGGACGACGACAGGGACGTCGAGCGAGTCAGTCTGCGGGCCGTCGCGGCCGCGGCGGGCGTCTCGCCGTCGACCGTGTCGAGGTTCCTGCGCGGCACGCTCACCCTGCGCGGCGAGACCCTCGTCGCCGTGGAACGGGCCATCCGGCGGCTGGGCTACGTGGCGCCGCTCCGGGGCCCGGCAAGACGGACAGGACTGGTCGGCGTAGTGGTTCCCGACCTCGCGAACGCGTACTACGGCACGATCGCGGAGACCGTCTCGGCGTCGTTGCGCGCCCAGGGACGCACCGCGCTCATCGTCTCGGCGCGCGGTGCGACCCCCGCCGACGCCGACGCCGTGGCGCGGCTGCTCGCGCTGGCACCGGACGGCGTGCTCTACCTCGCGGAGCGGCGCCGCGATCCTGCGGTACATCGCATCGCCGAGGCGCGTATCCCGCTGGTGCTCGTCGACGAGGCGGTCGACGGCGCGGGCGACGCTCCACGCATCGCGGTGGCCGACTACTCAGGCGGCTGGCAGGCGGTGAAGCACCTGGTCTCGCTGGGACACCGGCGCATCGCGGTCGCGACAGGCCCGGAAGACCTCTCGTCGGTGCGCGAACGCCGCCGAGGCTGGCACGATGCACTCCTGGGCGCCGGGCTGGACCCCGACGCCCAGCTCCGGTACAGCGGCCGCTACACGGAAGCTTTCGGCTACGAGGTGCTCTCGTCGATCATGAGCGTCGATGCGGCCGAGCGGCCGACCGCGGTCTTCATCGGCGCGGACGAGGTCGCCCTCGGCGCGCTGACCGCCGCGCGCGAGCTCGGCGTCCACGTTCCACGCGACATCTCCGTCGTGAGCTTCGACGATGTTCCCGCAGCTGCGGGAACCTCTCCCCCGCTCACCACCGTCCGCACCCCGCGCGGCCAGCTCGCCGAGCGCAGCGTCGAGGTTCTGATGGCGCTGCTCGACGGCGCCCCTGATGAAGCCGCGCCGAGCGAGACGCTTTCGGTCCAGCTGGTGGTACGAGAATCCTCCGGACCTCCGCCGCGATGACCTCGGTCTGGTCTACCGGCTCACGTTCTGTGGCACAGCAAAAAACCCTCTGACCTGCGTTTCCGCTGGTCAGAGGGCCTTGCGTTCCGGGTGGGCGATACTGGGATCGAACCAGTGACCTCTTCCGTGTCAGGGAAGCGCGCTACCGCTGCGCCAATCGCCCGTCGTGCAACGAGGTGGGTACGGGATTCGAACCCGTGTATACGGCTTTGCAGGCCGCTGCCTCGCCACTCGGCCAACCCACCGCCCGGCCAACGTACGACCTGCGGCTGCTCTCATCAGCCGAACAATCACGAGAGCGACGTACCGAGCGGATGACGGGACTTGAACCCGCGACCCTCACCTTGGCAAGGTGATGCTCTACCACTGAGCTACATCCGCGAAGCCGGGCATCCTGGGGTCTTCCCCCGGTGTTCCGGCGTGATCTGAACATTAATCGAACGGGGGGCGAACCGTCCAATCGCGCGCGCCGCCCGTACGGTTGTCTCGTGTCATCCAGATCGGCCCATCCGCCCGCAAACCGCACGATCCCATTGGTTCGGCCCCACCCCGGTCCGCCCGCCCCGCCGCCCGACGTGACCGGAGACACCGGCTGGGCAAGCTTCGCCGGACGTTTCGCGACCGACGCCGTCGAGTGCATCGACGTCCTTGCCGAACCCGAACGGCTCGAGACCGGCACCTGGTTCGTCGTCGCGGAGTTCGAGGGCCGGACGCGCGCATGGCGCTTCACAGAAGTGCACGACGCCGGAGCGCCACCCGCCACCACCTGGCACGGACCGGCCCGCGACGCCTGGACCTCCTCGATGGACCGCGCCACCTACGAGGCCGCCGTCGACCGGGTCCGCGCCTACGTGCACGACGGCGACGTCTACCAGGCCAACATCTGCCGCGTGCTCTCCGCGCCGCTGCAGGGCCCCGCCGAGCCCGACGCCCGGGCGCTCGCCGCCCGGCTCGCCGCGGGCAACCCGGCGCCGTACGCCGCCGCCGTCCACGTCCCCGCCACGACCGGGCTGGACCCCGTGTGGGTGGTGAGCGCCTCCCCCGAGCTGTACCTCTCCGTGGGGCCGGGCGCGGACGGTCCGGTCGTCGAGTCGGGCCCGATCAAGGGCACAGCCCGCACACCCGACGGGCTCACCGAAAAGGACCGCGCCGAGAACGTGATGATCACTGATCTTGTGCGCAACGACCTGCAGACCGTCTGCCGCCCGGGCACGGTCGAGGTCACCTCCCTGCTTGCCGTCGAGGAGCACCCCGGCCTGGTACACCTGGTCTCCCGCGTGCGGGGCACGCTGTCCGACGACGTCGTCCGCTCCGGCGAGCTGTGGCGCCGGCTGCTGGCCGGTACGTTCCCGCCCGGCTCCGTGTCGGGTGCGCCCAAGTCGAGCGCGCTGCGGATCATCCGCGAGCTGGAGCCCGTGCCGCGCGGCCCGTACTGCGGGGCGATCGGGTGGGTCGAGGACGGCCGCGCGTCGCTCGCCGTCGGCATCCGCACCTTCTGGTGGGCCGACGACGGGACCGGCGGCGTTCTCCGCTTCGGCACCGGCGCCGGTATCACCTGGGGCTCCGACCCGACGGCGGAGTGGTTCGAGACCGAGCTCAAGGCCGAGCGGCTGGTCGCGCTGGCGTCCGCGCCGTCGGGCCCGCCTGCCGACCCGTCCGACGGCGCGAGCACCGGCGACCGATGAGTCCGGGCCGCGTCCGCCGTCGGACAGGCATGGGAATCGTCAAAGCAGACCTGGCAGTTTCGCTCGACGGCTACTCCGCCGGGCACGACCAGAGCCTCGAGCACCCGTTCGGGCCGGTCGCGGGCGAACGCCTGCACACCTGGATGTTCGAGCACGGGGACGCGCACAAGGCCGAGGTGGACGCCATCGTCGGCGCCGGCGCGTACATCATGGGGCGCAACATGTTCACCGCCGGGCGCGGGCCGTGGGATCTGGACTGGACGGGCTGGTGGGGCGACAACCCGCCGTACCACGGGCCGGTCTTTGTGCTCACCCACCACGAACGCGAGCCGGTCCCGATGGAGGGCGGCACCACCTTCCACTTCGTCACCGACGGCATCGAGAGCGCCCTCGCCCAGGCGCGGGAGGCCGCGGGGGACGGCGACATCTCCATCACCGGCGGGGCCACGACGCTGAACGAGTACCTCGCCGCCGGGCACGTCGACGAGCTGCGGCTGCACGTCGTGCCGTTCACGCTCGGCTCGGGCACGCGCGTGTTCGACAGCGTGCCGCCCATCGAGTTCGCCTCCACCACCGTGCGGCACACACCCGAGGTCACGCACGTGACGCTGCGCCGATGACAGACTGAGCGACATGACGGTCATCTGGACAGAAGGGCGTTTGGTCGCCCCGGACGAGGCCGCGCTGAGCGCGGTCGACCACGGCATCACTGTCGGCGACGGGGTCTTCGAGACCTGCGCCGTCCTCGACGGGCAGGCGTTCGCCCTGACGCGGCACCTCGCGCGGCTGGGGCGTTCGGCGTCGGGCATGGGCATGGCGGCACCCGACGAGCAGAAGGTGCGCGACGGCGTCGCCGCCGTCCTGGCCGCCGCCCCCGACGCGGGGCGGCTGCGGATCACGGTGACCGACGGCGTGGGGCCGCTCGCCTCCGGGCGCTCGGACGGGCCGCAGACCGTGATCGTCGCGGCGAGCGCCGCCGTCATCGTGCCGACCGGGCGGGCCGCGCGCTCCCCCTGGACCCGCAACGAGCGCAGCGCGGTCGCCGGGCTGAAGACGACGTCGTACGCCGAGAACGTCGTGGCGCTCGCGGACGCCATCAGGAAGGGCGCCGACGAGTCGGTCTTCGCGAACACACAGGGCGACCTGTGCGAGGGCACTGGCTCGAACGTGTTCCTCGAGCTCGACGGGGAGCTGGTCACTCCCCCGCTGAGCTCGGGCTGCCTCGCCGGGATCACGCGCGAGCTGCTGCTCGAGTGGGGCGCCGAGGAAGGGCTGCCGGTGCGGGAGGCCAAGGACGGCGAGCTTCCGTTCTCGGTGCTCGACCAGGTGGCAGCCGGAGAGGCCGAGATGCTGCTGACCGGGTCGGTACGGAACGTGCAGCCCACGGTGTGGCTGGACGGCGCCGACCTGGCGATCGGTGAGCTGTCGAGCACCGCGCGCGAAGTGTTCGAGCGGCTCATGCGCGAGCGCCTCGATCCCTGACCCGGATCCCGCCCGGCTACCGCTCGATCCGGCGATTCGGATTTCGCATCCGCGCTCGAACCAGGCTAATATCGTCCACGCACGCCCTGCGGGGTGAGCAGCACGGGCGATTGGCGCAGGGGTAGCGCGCTTCGTTCACACCGAAGAGGTCACTGGTTCGATCCCAGTATCGCCCACCGTGAGAGAAGGCCCTCCGACCAGCGGAAACGCTGAGCGGAGGGCCTTTTGCGCTACCCCGAGCACCGCCCGGACAGCCAGTGGGGGACAAAGTGGGTGACTACGCCGACTGTTCACCACGCGCCTCCTCGCGTTGGCCCGCACTGGGCCTGAGATCGGTCGGACGTATGACCGAAGTCAGTGAGATCGGTCGCTTGCTCTGAGATCGGTCAATCGTTGGACCGATCTCAGAGCAACGGACCGATCTCGCCGCCCCCTGCAAGCAAGGGACCGAAGTCAGCGCGGCCGTCCCGCCACACGCCCAGCGGGTGAAGGCCGCGCGCGGTGTGGGAGCGCTCCCAAATTGGTCGTGTCCAACTAGTGACATTGGCAGGGTTCCTCACTAACATCCGGTTTGCTGCTACTCCGGCGGAAGGTCCAGCAAGTACAACGACGTACTAGACGGAACGAGGAGATCCCCATGTCACCTACCCATTCCCGGGCTCGAAGGCCCCGACTCCGCACCCTGCTCAACGGCGTGGCCGCGTTCGGCGTGCTCGCCATCACGGCGGCCGCGCTCGTCGTCGCGCAGCCTGCCCCCGCAAGCGCTGTCCCCGCCACGATCCCCCTGACCATCACCAACGACTCCGGCCGTGGTGACCAGGTGTTCATCTACGTGCTCGGCACGCCCGGCGAGGACCGGCTGGGCTGGTCGGACGCCGCGGGCGTGTTCCACCAGTGGCCCACTGTGGGCGGGGTGCCGGTGGACGCGCCCGACGCGTCGATCGCCGGACCGGCCGACGGGCAGTCCATGACCATCCAGCTGCCCAAGCTGTCCGGCCGGGTGTACTTCTCGTACGGCAGCAAGCTGTCGTTCAAGGTCGTCAACAACGGGCGGCTGGTCCAGCCGGCCGTGCAGAACCCGAGCGACCCGAACCGCAACAAGCTGTTCGCCTGGACCGAGTTCACGCTGAACGACGCCGGTCTGTGGATCAACAGCACCCAGGTCGACTTCCTCTCCGCGCCGTACCAGACGGGGCTGCGCACGGGCGGCGGTTCAGTGCTCAGCACGGGCATGCTCAAGCCCGACGGCTACCAGAACGTCGTCAACGCCCTGGCGGCGACGCCTGGCTGGAGCAACCTCGCGCAGCGCGCCCCTGACGGCTCCCTGCTGCGCATCCTGGCCCCCAGCCACGGGATCGGGACCGGGCAGATGGACCCGAACATCCTGTCCAGCTATGTCGACCGGGTGTGGGCCAAGTACACGAACGAGAACCTGATCGTCGCTCCGTACTCCTATGACCCGGCCGCGCGGTTCACGGGCCGAGTGGTGAACGGCGTCATGCGGTTCACCAACGCCTCCGGCGGGTACGTCACCGAGTTCCGCAAGCCGTCGAGCGACTCGATCTTCGGTTGTTACAACGACCTCGCGGCGCCGAACAACGACATCGGCGCGATCGCCCGCACGCTGTGCGCCGGGTTCCACCGCTCGACCCTGCTGACCACCACCACGCAGCCGGGCACGGACACCTCCGGGTACTACCTGGACTCCATGACCGACTACTACGCCAAGTTCATCCACCAGCAGATGGCGAACGGCAAGGCCTACGCCTTCGCGTTCGACGATGTGGTGGCGCAGGAGTCCCTGGTGCACGACGGCAACCCGACCGCCGCCTACATGCAGCTCGACCCGTTCCAGGGCGCGGCGACACCGATCGCCGGCACCGGTGGCGGTGGCGGTGGCGGCGACGCGCTCCCGGCGGGTACGGGGGCGGTGCGTGCGGCCAACGGCATGTGTGTGGACGTGCCCTGGGCCAGCTCGGTCAACGGCAACCCGTTGCAGATCGTGAACTGCAGCGGCAACGGTGCGCAGACCTGGGCCCGGTCGGCCTCGACGCTCAGCGCGCTGGGCCGGTGCATGGACATCTCCGGGGGCAGCACGGCGGACGGCGCAGTTGTGCAGCTCTGGGACTGCAACGGCACCGGGGCGCAGGGCTGGACCTACCGGTCCGCCACCCAGGCGATCGTCAACCCGCAGTCGGGCAAGTGCCTGACGGCGGTCGGCGGCGCACCCCTGCACGAGGGCCAACGGTTGGAGATCCGCGCCTGCTCCGGCACCGAGGGGCAGCGCTGGACCTTCTGACCCCACGGGCGCGCCGCTCGCTCATCCATGCCACTTGAGCGTATGGGTCATGAGCGGGCGGCGTGCCTGCCTTCGGCCAGCTCACGCTCGACCCGGGCGATGACCGTCGCGCCGTCGCCGATGCCGCGCCGGGCGACGACGTCGTCAACCAGACCGGGGCTGGTCGCCAGGGCCAGGAAGCGTTCCCAGGCGCGCCGCGCGTCCTTGCGGCGTCCGACCGCGGCCAGCGCGTCCCCGTAGACCAGCTGCAGCCCGACCTCGCCCAGGGTGTCCGCCTCGTACGCGAGCAGCGGGAAGGCGCGCTCGGCGGCCAGGATGGCGTCCTCAGGGCGCCCGGCACCGAAGTGGGCGGTCGCGATCTCGGCCATGGCGCGCGCCTCGACGTGCCCGGAGCCCGGGTGGGGCGTCGCGAGGGTGACGCACTCGCCGAGGGGGCGCAGGGCGTCGTCGTACCGACCAGCCCAGCACAGGGCGAGGGCCTGGGCGTGGAGCGCGGCCACGAGCAGGCCGGTGTCGCCGGTCTCGCGCAGCAGCGTCACGGCGTCGTCGACCAGGCTGATCCGTTCCTCCGGGTCGAGGTCGAGCGTCATCGCCCGGCTGCTGAGCACGCTCGCCTGGCCCGACCGGTCGTCGAGGCTCGTGTACTCCTGCTCGGCGAGGTCGTAGTAGGTCCGCGCGTGGTCCTGGTCGCCGTGGCGGGCGTACTTGGCCGCGACGGCGCGGTGGCACTCGGCGCGCAGCACGACGTCGTCGACGTGCTCGACGGACTCGGCCGCCGCGCGGGCCAGCGGCAGGGTGTCCGCGGTGGAGTCGACCGAATCGTTGATCGGACGGCAGTCGAGGTACAGGAGCACGGCCGACCGATGGTCACCGCGGCTGACCGCGGCGGCGAAGGCCGCACGCAGCCCGGCGCGCTCGGCGACGTACCAACGCAGCGCCTGGGCGCGATCCGGGAACAGTTCCGGCACGACCGTCGGGTCCACCTCGCCCAGCGGCGCGACGGGCGGGCGGCCGAAGTTGAGGACCGCCTCCCGGGCGGAGCGCACGTAGTGCTCGACGTACCGGGCGACCACCCGGTCGCGTTCGTCGCCGAGCAGCTCGGTCGCGAGCTCGCGCAACAGGTCGTGCAGCACGTACCGGCCGGGCGCCGACTGGCGCAGCAAGCTCGCCGACGTCAGCTCGGTCAGGTGCTTGTGCGTCTCGTGCGCCAGCAGGCCGGCGAGGCTGACCGCGGACGCCGTGGAGATCTGCGGTCCCGGGACCACGCTCAGCCGGGCGAAGAGCCGGGCCGCGCCGTCGGACAGCCCCTCGTAGGACCAGGTGAGCACGCTGCGCAGGTCGGGACCGGCGTCCGGATCGCTCAGCGCGTCGAGGGCGCGCGACTGGCCGACCTCCCGCGCGAAGAGGTCGAGCGGGAACCCGGGGTTGGCCGCGGCCCGCGCGGCCACGAGCGCCACGGCGAGCGGCAGGCCGCCGCAGTGCCGGCCGATCGCCAGGAGCGGCTGAGTACCACCGGTCAGGTGTGCGGCGCCGAGCCGGCGGTCGAAGAAATCCAGGATCTCGTCGTCGTCGAACGGCTCCAGCCGGACCAGCGGCACCTGCCGGCGCACGGCGAGCCCGCGCAGCTGGTTGCGGCTGGTCACCAGGGCGGTTGCCGGGCCGTCGCCGGGCAGGAGCGGTTCGACCTGCGCCGAGTCGTGCGCGTTGTCCAGGACGAGCAGGGCGCGGCGGCCAGCGAGGAGGCTGCGCAGCAGGGCGGACCGGGCGTCCGCCGAGTCCGGGAGTGCCTGCGGCGCGACGCCGAGTGCTTCCAGCAGGTCCCGCAGCGCCTCGGCCGGGTCCAGCGGCGGCGCGACGGCGTCGAACCCGCGCAGGTCCACGTAGAGCAGGCCGTCCGGGTAGTCGGCGGTGTGCAGGCCGCCCCACTTCAGGGCCAGGGAGGTCTTGCCGACGCCGGCCATCCCGGCGACGACGACCACCTGCGCGCCCTCCCCTGCCGGGTCCGCCCCCAGCGCACCCTCGCCCAGAGCGGCGTCGATGGCCGCGAGCGCCTCGTGCCGCCCGGCGAACGCGGCCGGCGGCGAGGGCAGCTGGCGCGGGATCACTGGTGCCGACGGCGGTTGGGTCGCGGTGCGTGACGGCGCGGCGGGGCTTGCGTCGGTGTCGCCGTCGGCGCCGGTCTCGGCGCCAGTGTCGCCGTCGCCGTCGCCCCGCAGCGCCTCCGCATGGGCGGCCCGCAGGTCGCGGCCGGGAGACGCCCCGAGCTCGTCGAGGAGCGTTGTGCGGACGGCGGCATAGGTGGCCAGCGCCTCGGCGGGCCGGCCGGCGCGCGTGAGCACCCGCACCAGTCCCGCGTGGGCGGCCTCGTCCAGCGGGTCGCGGGTCGCCGCGAGGCGCAGGGGCGGGAGCAGGGCGGCGACCTGCTCGGGCCGGCGCACCAGGCGTGCGGCGGCGGTCAGGACCCGGCGCCGCTCGTCCTCCAGGCCGACGAACACCGGCAGGTGGCGCAGCGGCTCGTCGCCCGCCGGGCCCTGCGCGATGGCGAGCGCCTCGAGGTAGCGGTCCACGCCGCCGTCGGCCGCCCCCGACGCCGCCTCCTGCTCCGCCCGGTGCACAAGCTCGCGGAAGGCCAGCACGTCCGACGTGCCGGGGGTCAGGGCCAGCCGGTAGCCGCCGCCGGTGGGCAGGAGCCACGAGCCGACGTCGCGCCGCGGCAGGTCCGGCTCGAACAGGCGGCGCAGCTCGCCGACATGCCGGCGCACCTGGTTCACGACCGAAGGGGCGGACGGGTCCGACCACGCGGCGTCGATCAGCTCGCCCAGCGGCACCTGCTGGTCCGGGGTCGCCAGGAGCAGGCCGAGGATCACCCGCTGCTTGGGCTGGACCAGCTCGACCTCTACCCCGTCGCGCCACACGCGCACGCCGCCGTAGAGCGCGAACCGGACGCCTCGGTCGGTCGCGTCGGGCGGCATCGGGACGACAGGCACGTGCCGAGCGTACGGCTCGGTGGCCAGTTCCGGCGCCCTCGGCGCCGTCGGGATGTGTAGTCAGCCGGTGCGCACTTTCCGCGCACTTGCGGGGCAGTGCCCGTCCCTAGGTTCGTAGGTGTCAGGCAACGAAGACCCAGGACCCACGGAGGTAACAATGACTGAGCGCATCTGGTTCATCACCGGCGCATCGCGCGGTTTCGGTCGCGAGTGGACCGAGGCAGCCCTCGAACGCGGCGACAAGGTTGCGGCGACGGCTCGCAAGCTCGAGACCCTCGACCCGCTCGTGGCCAAGTACGGCGACAAGATCCTGCCCATCCAGCTGGATGTCACCGACCGCGACGCGGCCTTCGCGGCCGTCGCCCAGGCGCACGAGAACTTCGGCCGCCTCGACGTGGTCATCAACAACGCCGGGTACGGCCTGTTCGGGATGGTCGAGGAGGCCACCGCCCAGGAGGCGCACGACCAGATCGAGACCAACCTCTTCGGCACCCTCTGGGTGACGCAGGCGGCCCTCCCGTTCCTGCGCGAGCAGGGCAGCGGGCACATCATCCAGGTCTCGTCGGTCGCCGGCGTCTTCGCCCTGCCCGGGGTAGGCATCTACATCGCCTCGAAGTTTGCGGTCGAGGGCTTCACCCAGAGCCTCGCGATGGAGGTCAAGGACTTCGGGATCAAGGTCACCCTCGTCGAGCCTGCCGGCTACGCGACGGACTGGGCCGCGGGCTCCGCGATCCGCTCCGAGCAGCTGCCGGCCTACGACGAGTTCCGCGCGAACCCGCCGATCTCGGCGTCGGCCCGGCGTGCCGACCCGTCCGCGACCCGCGCGGCCATCCTCGCCGTCGTCGACGCGGAGGAGCCCCCGCGGCGGATCTTCTTCGGCAAGG
Organism: Promicromonospora sp. Populi; assembly: GCF_041081105.1. Classification (NCBI taxonomy): domain Bacteria; kingdom Bacillati; phylum Actinomycetota; class Actinomycetes; order Micrococcales; family Promicromonosporaceae; genus Promicromonospora; species Promicromonospora sp. Populi. The sequence goes on from NZ_CP163528.1 coordinate 1,538,512, forward strand.
GCGCGCTGCCGCTGATGCAGAAGGAGTACGCGTCCCGCCTCGCCGAGTGGGAGGCCTGGGACGAGGTCTCGCAGGCGGCGTTCGGCGACTGACACCGCCCGCTTGCGCGGCGCGGCTACTTCAGGAACGCGAGTGCGTCGACGGCGAAGCGGTTGTCGTTGAACGTGCCGCTGTGACTGACACCCGCGTAGACGACGAGCCGGGCACCGGGGATGCCCTCGACCGTCTGCCGGGCCAGCTCCACCGGGTAGACGAGATCCTTGTCGCCCTGGATCAGCAGCGTGGGCGCCCTGATGTCGTTCAGCCGTCCACGCAGGTCGAAGCCGTCCTCGGCATTGAGCACGGTGACGGCGTCGGTGTGGTCCTTGTGGCCGCCGTCCGACAGCCAGAGCAGGCCGCTGAGCAGTCGCTGACCGATCGCCGACTCGGTGACCACCTCGGCCAGCGCGGGGCTCGGCCGCCTGCCCTGGCGCGCTCGTTCGATGTAGGCGCGCTGGGCCCGTTTGCCGACCGGGCCCAGCGCGCAGGCCGTCCCGGCCAGGACGAGGCGGCCGACCAGGTCGGGATGGTCGGCCGCGAGCTGGAGGGCGATGGATCCGCCCGTGGAGATGGCCAGCACGTTCACCGGGCCCTCGAACGTGGACCTGAGCGCTGCCGCGTAGACGGCCGCAAGGTCGGCCATCGTCGTGGTCGATGGCAGCCCGGGCGGGCGGTTGACGACGTACACGGTGAAGTGCTCGATGAACGGGCGCAGCATCCGCATCGTCGACCAGCGGGCCAGGCCCGTCGGGTTGGCCGCCTCCGGCGTGAAGAGCAGAACCACCAGGGGCGATCCTGTTCCGGCGGTGAGGTACGGCAGGCCGTTCATCATGCGGCGATCCTTCCACTACACCCGCGCGAGCAGCTCCAGCGTGTCGATCACGCGGTTCGAGAAGCCCCACTCGTTGTCGTACCAGGCCACGACCTTGACGTGCTTGCCATCCACGCGGACCAGGGCGGCGTCGAAGATCGCCGACGCCGGCTGGCCGGTGATGTCGCTGGAGACCAGCGGCTCGTCGGAGTAGTCGAGGATGCCGTGGAGCGGGCCGTCGGCCGCGGCACGGTAGGCGGCGAGCACGTCCTCGCGGGAGACCTCGCGCGTGACCGCGGTGTTCAGCTCCACCAGGGAGCCCACCGGTACGGGCACACGGATCGAGTCGCCGGACAGCTTCCCGTTCAGGTTCGGCAGCACCAGGCCGATCGCCTTGGCCGCGCCAGTGGTGGTGGGCGCGATGTTGACGGCGGCGGCCCGGGCCCGGCGCAGGTCGCGGTGCGGCCCGTCCTGCAGGTTCTGCTCCTGGGTGTAGGCGTGCACGGTGGTCATGAAGCCGTGCTCGATCCCGGCCAGGTCGTCCAGGACGGACGCCAGCGGGGCCAGTGCGTTGGTGGTGCACGAGGCGTTCGAGACGATCGTGTGCAGCGCCGGGTCGTAGGCGTCCGTGTTCACGCCGTAGGCGAGCGTGACGTCGGCGCCGGTCGCGGGGGCGCTGACCAGCACGCGCCTGGCGCCGGCGTCGAGGTGCGCGCGGGCGGCGTCGGCCGAGGTGAACCGGCCGGTCGACTCCAGCACGATGTCGACGCCGAGCTCCGCCCAGGGCAGCTTGCCGGGCTCGCGCTCGGCGAGCACCTTGATGCGTCGTCCGTCGACCACCAGGTCGGTCCCGTCCACCTCGACGGGACGGCCGAGGCGGCCGAGCGCGCTGTCGTACTTGAGCAGATGGGCGAGCGACTCCGGGGCGGTGAGGTCGTTGACGGCGACCACCTCGAGGTCGCTGTCGCGTTCGAGCAGGGCGCGGAGGGAGTTACGGCCGATGCGGCCGAAGCCGTTGATGGCGATGCGAGTCATGACTCCATGCTCTGCGGACCGCCCGCGCGGCGACAGCGGCTGGAAGGCCATGGTGCGCAAGCATCACGCCAGACATATAGCCACCACCCGCAAGGATCACGCCACTCCTTTGCGCGGAGCCGGCTCAGGCTCTGCCTGTTGCCGCCTGAGCCTGCGGCTCAGGCGGAGAACGTGTGCCGGTACTCCGTCGGCGACGTCCCAAGGATCCGGTGGAAGTGCAGGCGCAGATTGGCCGCGGTGCCGAGCCCGGCCCGGTGCGCGATCTGCTCCACGCTCAGGTCGCTGCGTTCCAGCAGCTCGCGCGCCAGGTCCACGCGCGCCCGGAGCACCCACTGCATCGGTGTGTAGCCGGTGTCCTCGACGAACCGCCGCGAGAAGGTGCGCGCCGAGACCCGCGCGTTGCGCGCGAGCCCGTCCAACGTCAGTTGCTCGGCCAGATGCGCCAGCGCCCACTCGCGCGTCTCGGCGAACAGGTCGCCGAGCGGCTCGGGCACGCTGCGGGGCACGTACTGCGCCTGTCCCCCGCTGCGGTACGGCGCGGCCACTAGCCGCCGGGCCACGTGGTTGGACAGCCCGACGCCGTGGTCGCGCCGCACCAGGTGCAGGCACAGGTCGATGCCGGACGCCGCTCCCGCCGACGTCAGCACACCGCCCTCGTCGACGAACAGCACGTTCTCGTCCACCTGCACCCTTGGGTGCCGCTCCCGGAGCGCCTTGGTGTAGTGCCAGTGGGTGGTGGCTCGTTTGCCGTCGAGCAGACCAGTCGCCGCCAGTGCGAACGCCCCGGTCGAGATGGCAGCGAGCCGCGCACCCCGCGCGTGCGCGGCCTTCAGCGCGTCGACGACGACGGCGGGCGGGTCAGCGGCGGCCGGCGTCCGATACCCGGGGATGAAGATCGTGTCGGCACGCTGGAGCGCCGCCAGGCCCTCGGCCACGTGGTACGAGAGCCCGTCGCCGCCCGTCACGAGGCCCGGCGCCGCACCGCACACCCGCACCTCGTAGGGCATGCTCGGCCGGTTGGAGAACACCTGCGCAGGAATCCCGACGTCGAGCGGCTTGGCCCCCTCCAGCACCAGCACGGCGATCTGGTGATTCCTCTTCCGACGCGCAGCGGTCACACGACGGATCCTAGGCAGGTCCTGGGCAGGCTCGGCCGTGTATCCCCGCCCGGACCGGTCGCTCCCTACGACCGTAGGAGCGCGCCGGACCTGACGCGCACGGATCAGGTTCAGTCAAAGGAGACAACCCATGAGATTCAGCCGACCCATCGCCGTCGTGATCGGGGCGCTCGCCGCCCTCACTCTCCTGGCGACGCCCGCGAGCGCCGAGTCGTTCGGGCCGATCAAGTCGTCGTGCTCCGGCACCTTGAGAGCGACGTGGCAACTCACCGACGGCGGCGTGTCGCTCGGCCGGACCGAGCTCTGGTACTCGTCTGTCAGCGGTGGCCAGAACTGTGTGATCACGTACAACTACCTGACCGGTAGCGTGCCGACGGGGGTCTCGCTCTGGGTCGACGACAACAACAACCGGGTGCTCGACAGCGGCGACCGCAACTCCTACGACTACGACACCTACGCGTCGTACGCCGGCGCGTCGTACCGGAACAGCACGGACGGCCACTGTGTGATGGTCAAGGGCGAGGTGTCGGGCCAGGGGTACTACGACAGCTTCGTGACCGGCTGGCGCAACTGCGGCTGAACCACGGTTCGCTGACGCCGGACTCCGCGAGGCCGGTACACAGCGTCAGATACGAGGACCCCGACCCGCCGGAGCGGGCCGGGGTCCTCGGTATTTCGTATCAGCGGTGGTTCTTGATCGTCTCGTTCGGATGCCCGGTGACGACGCGCTCCAGCAGCACGAGCCCCGGTTCTTTGGATCCCTTGGCCGACGGGACGACGACGTACCAGATGCGGCCGCCGCTGGTCGGCTTGTACTGCCACCGGTCGTGGTCCAGTCCGTCGATGCGGACGACGCTCAGTTCACCGGCGAGGTGATAGCAGGCTGCTCCATGCTCCAACGGCGTCCTGGTAAGAAAGTCCCAGGCGTCAACGGCAGCGTTTCGTGCGGTTGCCAAGAGGTCCTGCCAACCCTTCTCGGCATCCCGCGTTGCGAATCGAATCGCGAACTCCGCCCTCTTGAGCGGCCTTTCCAGGTTCCCCCTGCTCTTTGCCATCGTCAGGGGCGCTCCACGTTCACCGACTCATCGAGCCAGGTCAGATCGTCACCGGTGCCACGCGGCATCCCCTCCGCGTAAGCCTCCGCGGTGCCCTCCCACCGGCGAAACTCGTCCAGGAGCGCCTGGTAGGCGCCGAGCTCAGCAGCGCTCCACACGAGGCGGTCCATCTCGGCCGCGAACTGCGCCCGCTCGCCGTCGGAGAACAGCGCAACCCACGCAAACGTGTCCTTCAGACCGTCCGCCATCGCCCCCTTCGCCGCGAGCGCCGACCGCATGATGCGGCTCGCCAGCCCGATGCCCTCCTCGAGGAACTCGAGGTCGCCTGCTCGCATCATCACGAGGTCCGCTGCGTCACGCCTGGTGATGCGCACGGTCCCGTTCTCGACCATCGCTATGACGTCCTTCGGAGTCCGAAGGAGCTCCGTGAGTGTCGCCGTCCTTTTCATACGACCAAGCCTACTCTGATGTTTATCAGATGTCGACGAGACTCCCTCACATGGATGACGGCAAGAGCCCGGCCCGCCGAAGCGGACCGGGCTCCTCCAGTCACCGGGTGCTCACCGCACCGGGGCGCCCGGCCCCAGCGGGATGCCTAGGGCCCACCAGGCGAAGAACAGCGCCGTCCAGGCGATCGTCATGCAGACCGCGAGCGGCAGCGTGTACGACGCGAGGGTGCCGATGCCGGCGTTCTTCCGATACCGCTGGAGGAAGCCGAGCGCCATGATGAAGTACGGGCTCATCGGCGTGATGGCGGTCGACCCGGAGTCAGCGATGCGGAACAGCGCCTGCGTGGTCTCGGCGGGCACGTCCAGCAGCATCAGCATCGGCACGACGACGGGTGCCGCGATGGCCCACATCGCCGAACCGCTGGTCACGAGCACGTTGACCAGGGACAGCAGCGCGAGGATCGCCAGGAACACCACCCAGATCGGCACACCGCTGGTCTCCAGCGCCTCCGCCGAGTTCACGGCGATGACGTCGCCGATGTGGGTCCAGTCGAAGTACGCCAGGAACTGGGCGATGGCGAAGAACAGCACCAGCACGGGCGCCATCTGGCGCACGCCCTCGGCCATGAGCTTCGGCACGTCGCCCGCCTTGGTGATCGCCCCCGACCGCCACCCGTACACGATGCCGACCAGGGCGAACAGCACGGCCACGATGGCCGCGATCCCGTCCAGGAACGGCGACTCGGTCAGGCTCCCGTTCTCCCCGCGCAGCGGGGACGACGGCGGCAGCACCACCGCGACGACCACCAGGATCGCGCCCAGGCCGGACAGCAGCGCAGCGCGCAGCGCGGACCGGTCACGCGGCGAGAGCTCGAGGCCCTCGACGTCTTCCAGGTCCGCGTCCGGGTCGGCGCCGAGGTCGGGGCGCTTGGCCAGGACCAGGTTCGTGACCAGGGTGATCACGATCGCCAGCAGCAGCGAGGACCCGATGTTGAAGTACCAGTTGCTGACCGGCGAGATGTACGCCGTCGGGTCGATGATCCGCGCGGCCTCCGTGGTGATGCCCGCGAAGATCGCGTCGTTCGGCGTCGGGATCGGGCTCGCGTCGTACCCGGAGGCGATGGACGTGTAGGCCACGACGACGCCGAGGATCGGCGACTTGCCGACCGCCCGGAAGGCGAGCCCGCCCAGCGGCACCAGGATGATGTACGCGGCGGCGCTCGCGACGTGCGAGACGGTGCCGGCGAACGCGACGGCGAAGACGACCCAGCCGACCGGCACGCGGGACACGGAGACCTTCATGGCCGCCGACAGGAAGCCGGTGCGCTCCGCGATCGCGACACCCATGATGACGGCGACGATGGTGCCCATCGGGCCGAACGTGGCGAAGTTGTCGATGGCCGTCGAGACGGCCATGGCGAGCCCTTCACCGCTGAGCAGGTTCTGGACCACCACCTCCTCGCCATCGGCCGGGGAGATCACGGAGACACCCGCGGCGGCAAGTGCGGCGCTGGTCACGCCGAGGATCGCCGCGAGGAGCCAGAACAGCCAGAACGGGTGGGGCAGGGCGTTGCCGATGCGCTCGACGACGGCGAGCGCCCGCAGCACGCGGGGCAGGCGGTCCGGCTCGGTGCCGGGAGCCGCCGGGTTGGACGTGGTGGTCATGACGACACCCCCAGCCCAGCGCGCTCGCAGACGAACCGGGTGGGCAGCCGCTCGTCGCGCAGGAAGTCCCACATCACCTCGTGGGCCTCGATGCTGTGCGTGGCGTACCCGCCGCCGGAGTAGCTGTCCTCCCCCGGCCAGGTGTGGCCGCCGCCGAGCACCGCCACGTGCGTCACCTCGGCGCCGTCGTCGCAGCGGGTCCAGCTCGACGTGGTCACGTCGAACGCCGTCTCCTCGACCCGCGGCCGCACGCGGCAGTCGTTGCGCTCGACCCAGCCGCCGACCCAGTCCTGGATGGCCGGCAGCCCGCGATCGGCGTCGCCGTCGTACGGGATGGTGGCGTCCTGCGTGCCATGGAAGCTGATCACCGGCACGGGACGTTCCGGGTCGCAGTCCGGGTGCCCGGTGCCGTAGAGCGCGGCCGCGACCGGTGCGATCGCCGCGATCCGGTCGGAGAGCTCGCACGCGAGGATCCCGGTGAAGCCCGCGCCGTTGGACTTGCCGGTCGCGTACACGCGCCGCGGGTCCACGCACAGCTCGGACTCGAGCGTGTCCAGCAGGTCGTTCGTGTAGGCGACGTCGTCGACCCCGGGCGCCGAGTAGGGCGCGCCCTCCCAGGCCTGCCGGTCGCCGTCGCCGGTGCCGATCACGCCGTTGCCGTAGGCCACGATCGCGGGCAGGGCGTCCAGCCCCGAGAACGCCTCGGTGCCGGCGCCCGTGTTGCCGCGGCCGTGGAACACCAGCACGACGGGCCAGGCGCGGTCGCTGCGGTACCCGTCGGGCAGGTGCAGCTGGACGGTGCGCTCGCGCCCGTCGCTGGTCAGCGTGCGCAGCACGCTGCTCCCGGGCTCCTGGCCCGGGTCGGTCCCGCAGCCCTCGGACCGGCCGAGGGCCTGGATCGTGCTGCCCGACGGCGATGTCGCGGCGTCGGGCAGCACGGGTATCGCGGACGCCGAGGTGGCGCCGATGGGTCCGGCCAGGCCGGGGACCGCCAGCGCCAGGGCGGTGAGCAGCGCCGCACGGCGGCCGGGCCGGCGTCTGGCACCTCCGGGGCCGGCGTGGGCGGGTGATGCTGTCGTCGTTGACATGCGAGTCCTTTCGAAAATCCTGCCCACGGGTGCGGGCATGACGGATCAGGCGCCTGGGGGGCCAGGTGCGTCGGGGGGTAGGGAAAAGATGTGCAGGTTTCGGGCGCCGCTACGCGGCTAGCCACTCCTCCAGAAAGTTCGTGATCCGGCCGACGACGGCCTTCACGATCGCGGCGCCGTCCTCCGCGGTGGCGCGGCGGGGGTCGCCGAGCACACCGTTGGGGCTGAGCCGGTCGTACGGGAGGGTGAGCGCGGGCTGCGCGTGGTGGCGCGCCGTCCGGGAGACGTCGTCGAGCTGGTCCGGGGTGGTGGTGCCCGGCTCGAGGCGGTCGGTGTGCACCAGGTGCGGTGCGATGTGCAGCATCTGCGCGGTCTCGGCCTCACCCGAGTGCCCGGACACCGCGCTCGGCCGCATGGCGGCCACGGCGTCACCCGCCAGCGCGGTCAGGGGCGACCACGCGAGCTGGATCCCCGGGTGCGAGACAAGCAGGTCCTGCGCCACCGTGGTCAGCGTCGCGTTGTTGCCGCCATGCCCGGTGACCACCAGGAACCGGGTCCAGCCGTGCCGGTGCAGGCTCGTCACGTACTCGCGCACGACGGCGGCGAACGTGCCCGTCGTCAGGGTCACCGTGCCGGGGAACGCCATGTGGTGCGGGGAGACCCCCACGGGGATCGACGGCCCGACCACCACCCGGCCGGCCAGGTTCGAGGCGACCTCGGCCACCACGGCCTCGGCCCGCACCAGGTCGGTACCGAGCGCCATGCCCGGGCCGTGCTGCTCCAGCGCGCCCGCGGGGATCAGCACGATCGTGCCCCGCCCGACGGCGTCCGCGGCCTCCAGGGTGGTCATCTCCGCGAGGCGGTCCGGCGCGGTCACGGTGCCTCCTGCCCGACGGCGCCCGCGGTGCCGGCGTCATCGAAGTCAGCCGCCTCCAGCGACTCCCGGATGGTCGTCAGGTGCGCCCGCGTCAACCGCTCGGCGGCCGCGCCGTCGCCGTCGCGCACCGCACCGAGGATCTCCAGGTGCTCGGCATGGTCCCGCTGCCGGTCGTCGTACCGGAACCGGATCTCCGTCTGTTCGGTGGCACGCACGTGCAGCAGCGCCTCGACGGTCTCGCGCAGCAGGCCGTTGCCCGACGCCGCGGCCAGCTCCACGTGGAAGTTCAGCGCCGGGCGATGGCCGTGCACCGGGGGCTGCAGCGCCGTGGCCGTTGCGGCCTCCAGACGCTGCAGCCCCCCGGCGTCGCGGGCGCTCGCGGCCAGGGCGGCGATCCCGGGCTCGATGACCAGGCGGGCCTGGACGAGCTCGATCACCGACGAGCGGGTGATGTGCGGCCGGTGCGGGTTGGCCAGCACCGACCGCTCCAGGCCCGGCCCGATGTAGGTGCCCGAGCCGTGCCGCAGCTCGACCACGCCGGTGGCCTCCAGCCGGCGCAGGGCCTCCCGGACGGTCGGGGTAGTGACGGCGAACCGCTTGGCCAGGTCGCGGGAGGACTCGAGCACGTCGCCCGGTCCGAGGCTCTCGGAGCGGATCAGCTGGACTATGTCGTCCGCGAGCTGCTCGGAGAAGGAGGCTCTACCTTGAGTCATGGAAAGTGACTAAATCACTTGATGAATCTCCCGTCAAGGCTGAGGGAGTAGTCCGGGAGGTCGATCGAGTCCACCGCCTTGTCCAGGCCGCCCATCATCAGCTTGGCCACCGGGGTCTTGAGCAGCACCACCATCGTCGCCATGCGAGCCTGGAGCTCGAACCTCGTCGGCGGCAGGAATCCGCGCGCGCCGCCCGGGATCTGCTTCATGTTCAGCGCGGCATACGGGCGCACCTTCGCCTCGTACGCGGCGAAGGCGGCCGCGGGGTCGCCGTCGGCCCGGGCGAGCTCGCCGGCCAGCACGTACGCCCCCACCAGCGCCAGCGAGGTGCCCATCCCCGCCGAGCCCGCCGTGCAGGCGTCCCCCAGGAGCGCGACCCGCCCGCGGTGCCACGACTCCACCTCGATCTTCACGTGCCGGTCGAAGTAGAAGTCGTCGGCGCGCCACATGGCGTCCAGCAGGCGCGGCACCTCCCAGCCCTCGCCGGCCAGGACGTCGGCGACTATCCGCTTCTGCCCGGCGATGTCGCGCCGGTCGTGGTCCACCGGAGCGCCCGCGAAGTGCACCATCCCGCGCGCGCCGCCGTGCGCCGGGTACAGCAGGACGTTGCGCCCGCCGACGCCGTTGCCCTTCGGCATCGAGTACATCAGCTCCCAGCCGTCCAGGCCCCAGGAGTCGCGCCCGGCCGCGTGCGCCGGCTCGGCGGTGAACACGGCCCGGTGGTACCCGGAGTCGACGGCGCGCCACGCGCCGGCGAAGGCCAGGCGGCGCGTGGTCGAGAAGACGCCGTCCGCCCCGACGACGGCGTCGAACCGCCGGGGTGCGGACCGCTCGAAGGTGACCGCTACGCTGTCGGACAGCTGCTCGAGCGCCGTGATCGTGTCGTCATAGACGTACTCCACCCCCTCGGTGGCGTCCATGATGATCCGCATCAGGTCGCCGCGGAGGATCTCGATGTCGGCGATCACGCCGCCGGAGTGGCCGAACAGCTCGGCCGGCATCTCGGCCCGGCGCCGGCCTGCCGCGTCGAGGTAGGCGAGCCCGCGCACCCCGGTGTGGGCGGCGCGCACCTGGTCGATGATGCCCATCCGGTCCAGGACGGTCCGGGCGGCGCCGCGCACGTCGATGCCCTGGCCACCCGGCCTGGGTCCGGGCGCGCGCTCGACGACCGTCACGTCGACGCCGTAGCGGCGGAGCCAGAAGGCGAGGGCGGGTCCGGCGACGCTGGCGCCGGAGATGAGGACGTGGGTCATGGCTGCTCCCTGGTTCGAGTGGTGCGCTGGTGTCTCGTACACCGTACGAGCCGTCCTATGCTGGGCAAAGCACCGGCTAGTGCGCCAGGTAGTGCACCGGACTGGCCGCCGTTGCGGTACGTGGAACGCACTGCTTGAGCCCGCCGAGTGCACTAGTACAGGGAGCCAGGATGACCACCACCGCCGAGCGGATCGCCGATCAGATCCGCGCCCGCATCCGGTCGGGCGAGCTCGCCGTTGGCGAGCCCGTCCCGTCCACGCGCCGCATCGTGGCCGACCACGGCGTCGCGATGGCGACGGCGAGCCGGGTCCTGGAGGCGCTGCGCCGCGACGGGCTCGTCGAGGTGCGCCGCGGGGTCGGCACGGTCGTCGCCGCGGGGGCCGCGAGCGCCGGTGGGGCCGCGAATGCCCCGACCGTCGACGACGTCGTGCGCCTGGCCATGGCGACCGCCGACGCCGAGGGGCTGGGCGGGCTGTCCGTGCGGCGGATCGCTACCGACCTGGGCATCCCCACGATGTCGCTCTACCGCTATGTGCGGGGCCGCGAGGAGCTGCTGACCCGCATGCTCGACACCGTGTACGCCGAGTCGCCGCTTCCCGATCCGCTGCCCGACGGCTGGCGGGCCCGCGCCGAGACCTGCGCCCGCACCCTGTGGGGCGCGTTCCAGCTCCACCCGTGGGCGGCGCACGTCATGTCGATGACGCGGCCGCAGGTGGTGCCGCACGGGCTGGCGCACACGGAGGCGATGCTGGGCGCGTTCGACGGGATCCCGGGCCGGCCCCTCGACATCGACACCCGCATGCACCTGGCGGTCTCCGTCTTCCAGCTCGTGCGCGGCCTCGGCGTGAGCATCGAGCCCGCGGTGCTGGCCCGGCGGGACGACGGCCTGACCGACGAGGAGTGGATGGACCGGACCCTGCCCGACCTGAAGGCCGCCGCAGACCGGCGCAAGTTCCCGCACCTCGCCGTGGCGACGGCGACCGAGGTGGACCTCACCCTCGACTCGCTCTTCGAGTTCGGCCTGGCCCGCCTCCTGGACGGCTACGCGGCGTTCCTCGGCGACCAGAAGGGCCTGCCGCACGTCCGCTGAGCGGCGTACGGTCGGTGCATGTGCCGAAACATCACCACGCTGCGCGGGCTCGAGCCCGCGGCCACCGACGAGGAGATCACCGCCGCGGCCCTGCAGTTCGTGCGCAAGGTCACGGGCGTGACAATGGTGAGCGACGCCACGCGCGAGCCGGTCGAGCGGGCCACCGCCGAGATCTCGGAGATCGTGACGCGCCTGCTCGACGCGCTGCCGGAGCGCCGTCAGCCGCCTAAGAACGTGCCGCCGCTGCGCCGACCTGAGGTGCAGGCGCGGATCGCGCAACGCATCAAGGACCGCGAGGAGCACGAGCGCATGCACGAGTTAGGCATCGCACACTCGCACTGAGCGGCGCGCGCCGCTACAGTTGGGCACGTGCTCGCACTCTCCTGTTGCTGTCGCTGACTCCCCTCGTCGCAGGCCCGTCAGTCCTTCGCGCATACCGCGCGCCCAGAAACAGGAAGTGAAAACAGGTGCAGTACGCCAATTCTGTCGTTGAGCTTGTCGGCAACACGCCCCTCGTCCGGCTCCACCGGGTGACCGAGGGCGTGACCAGCGCGACCGTGCTCGTCAAGCTCGAGTACGTGAACCCGGGCGGCTCCTCGAAGGACCGCATAGCGGGCCGCATCATCGAGGCCGCCGAGCGCGAGGGCAAGCTCCTCCCGGGCGGCACCATCGTCGAGCCCACGTCGGGCAACACCGGCGTCGGCCTCGCCCTGGTCGCCCAGCAGCGGGGCTACCGCTGCGTATTCGTGCTGCCGGACAAGGTGGGCGAGGACAAGCGCAACGTCCTGACGGCGTACGGCGCCGAGGTGGTGGTGACGCCCACCGCCGTCGCACCGGACAGCCCCGAGTCGTACTACTCGGTGAGCGACCGCCTGGTCCGTGAGATCCCCGGCGCCTTCAAGCCCGACCAGTACTCCAACCCCAACGGGCCGCGCTCGCACTACGAGACCACCGGCCCCGAGATCTGGCGGGACACCGAGGGCAAGGTGACGCACTTCGTCGCCGGCGTCGGCACGGGCGGCACCATCACGGGCACCGGCCGCTACCTGCGCGAGATCTCCGGCGACCGGGTGCGGATCGTCGGCGCCGACCCCGAGGGGTCGGTCTACTCGGGCGGCACCGGCCGCCCGTACCTCGTCGAGGGCGTCGGCGAGGACTTCTGGCCCACCGCGTACGACCCGAGCGTGCCCCACGAGGTCATCGCGGTCAGCGACGCCGAGTCGTTCGCCATGACCCGGCGCCTGGCCCGCGAGGAGGGCATCCTCGTGGGCGGGTCGAGCGGCATGGCAGTCGTCGCAGCCCTGCGGGCCGCGCGCGACCTCGGTCCCGACGACGTGGTGGTGGTCCTGCTGCCCGACGGCGGCCGGGGTTACCTCGGCAAGATCTTCAACGACACCTGGATGCGGTCCTACGGTTTCTCCCCCGCCATCGAGGACCACACCGTCGCCGACGTGCTGGCCGCCAAGGCGGACCGCACCCCGGCGCTGCTCTACGTGCACAAGACCGACACCGTGCGCGACGCGATCGACCGGATGACCCGCTCCGGCGTCTCCCAGCTGCTCGTGCTCACCGCGGAACCGCCAGTGGTGCTCGGCGAGATCGCGGGCGCGGTGCACGAGGACGAGCTGCTCGACGGCGTGTTCGCGGGCAAGGTGAACCTCTCCGACGAGGTGGGCGGGCTCATCGGCCGGTCCCTGTCGCTCGTCGGCGTCAACGAGCCCGTCGGGACGCTGCGCGCGGCGCTCGCCGGCGAGACAGCTCTGCTCGTGACCGACGGCGGCAAGGCGCTCGGCGTGGTCTCCCGCTCCGACCTGCTCGAATACCTCGCGGTCTGACCCGCACACCACAAACTTCGAAGAGAGACGAACCATGAACGACGCACGACCGAGCCGGTTCGACACGCTCGCCATCCACGCGGGACAGCAGCCCGACCCCACCACCGGCGACGCGATCCCCGCGATCCACGTCACCTCCACCTACGCGCAGGACGGCATCGGGGGGCTGCGGGGCGGGTACGAGTACTCGCGCGGCGGCAACCCCACACGCACGTCGCTCGAGGAGCAGCTAGCCGCGATCGAGGGCGGCGCCCAGGGCATCTCGTTCGCCTCGGGCCTGGCCGCGGAGGACGCCCTCCTGCGGGCGACGCTCGCGCCGGGCGACCACGTGCTCGTGCCGAACGACGTCTACGGCGGCACGCACCGCCTGGTGCGCACCATCCACGGGAAGTCGGGCATCGAGCACACGACCGTCGACACCGCCGACCTCGACGCCGTGCGCGCGGCCGTGCGGCCCGAGTCGAAGATCCTGTGGGTCGAGACGCCGTCGAACCCGCTGATGAAGATCAGCGACATCCCCGCGCTGGCCCAGCTGGCGCACGACGCCGGCCTGCTCCTGGTCGTCGACAACACGTTCGCCTCGCCGGCGCTCCAGCGCCCGCTGGACCTCGGCGCGGACGTCGTCGTGCACTCCACCACCAAGTACCTCGGCGGGCACTCCGACGTCGTCGGCGGGGCCGTCGTGGTGGCGAACGGCGCCGACGAGCTCGCGGAGCAGGTGCGCTACGTGCAGTTCGCCGCGGGCGCCGTCTCCAGCCCGTTCGACGCGTTCCTCACCACGCGCGGCATCAAGACGCTCTCGGTGCGGATGCAGCGCCACTCGGAGACCGCCCAGACGCTCGCCGAGCGCCTGGTGCATCACCCGGCCGTGGCCCGCGTGCTCTACCCCGGCCTGCCCGACCACCCCGGGCACAAGATCGCGGCGCACCAGATGTCGCGGTTCGGCGGCATGATCTCGCTCGACCTCGCGGGCGGGGAGCAGGCGGCGCGCACGTTCGCCGAGTCGACGCAGGTCTTCCTGCTGGCCGAGTCGCTCGGCGGTGTCGAGTCGCTGGTCAACTACCCGAGCGAGATGACGCACGCCTCGGTGCGCGGCACGGAGGCCGAGGTGCCGCCGTCGATCGTCCGCCTCTCGGTGGGTCTGGAAGACGTGACGGACCTGCTGGACGACGTCCTCCAGGCCCTGGACCGCATCCCCCGCTGACCCGGGCGCGGGCCCGGGCGCGCGCAAGCAGGCGATCTCACGGATTAGCCTGGGGCGCGTGACCGAACATGCGCCCGTCAGTTCCGCGATGCACCGGGCCAAGGCCGATGCTCGCGCCTCTCACGTCACCGTGGGGCTCGTGCGGCACCTGGCCGGCGACCGCGAGGAGATCGACTGCTCCTGCGGCATGACGCTGACCAACGGGCCGCAGTGGTCGCTCGACGAGCACATCCGCCTGCACCGCGCCGAGGCGCGCTACCTGGCCCTGAGCACGGTGGCGCCGCCGGGCATGCCGCGGCTCATCCCGGTCGACCCGGCTCGCCGACCCCGCTGACCCTCCCCTTCGAGACCTAGGTTGCTCCTCTTTCGACGGGCTCAAAGCGAAGAAACTTGAGACTCGAAGCGAAGAGCCGAGGAGTCAGAGCTCGTCCGGGTCGTCCCAGGACACCCCGCTCGACGAACCCGAGATGGGTTCCAGCTCGCAGCCGGCAAGATTGCGCGGCGCCTTGGAGACGTCACCGCCGCCCAGCAGGCCGCGGCGGGTTGCGACGCGGCGGACAGCCGGCGGCGCGATGTGGGCGTAGGAAGCATTCGACTCGTCGATCAGATCGGTCGGTACCGAGCCGAGCGGGTCGAGCGAGTCGAGCGGGTCAGAGGCGGGCTGGGGTTCCCCCGTGATCATTGCCCCATCCTTGCAGGCGCCAGGACCTTGGCGCATCCGCTTGACACAGTATTTCGGATTCGTGCGAAGCCTCCACCCAGACGGCACGCCCAGCACGCAGATCTCCCCCCACGCACCGCGCCAGGGTGTGATGATCATGCGATGCAGACCTGGCCAGGGCGCCCCTACCCCCTCGGCGCCACGTTCGACGGTACGGGCACCAACTTCGCGCTCTACTCCTCGGTGGCGCAGCGGGTCGAGCTGTGCCTGCTGGCCGACGACGACGCCGAGACGCGCATCGAGGTCACCGAGACCGACGCGCACGTGTGGCACGTGTACCTGCCCGGCGTCGGCCCCGGGACGCGGTACGGGTACCGGGTGCACGGCCCGTACGACCCGGCGTCGGGCCATCGCTGCAACCCGGCCAAGCTCCTGCTGGACCCGTACGCCAAGGCCATCGACGGCGACCTCGACGGCGACCCGTCCCTGTTCTCCTACCCGTTCTCGGACGTGAAGCAGGCGACGACGGGCACGACGCCGGACCCCGCCGACTCGCTGGGCCACACGATGGTCTCCGTGGTCGTCAACCCGTTCTTCGACTGGGGCCACGACCGCCCGCCGGCCACGCCGTACCACGAGACCGTGAT
The DNA here is from genome assembly GCF_041081105.1 of Promicromonospora sp. Populi. Taxonomy (NCBI): domain Bacteria; kingdom Bacillati; phylum Actinomycetota; class Actinomycetes; order Micrococcales; family Promicromonosporaceae; genus Promicromonospora; species Promicromonospora sp. Populi. Next base: position 1,554,053 of record NZ_CP163528.1, read on the forward strand.
CTACGAGGCGCACGTCAAGGGCCTGACGATGCGCCACCCGGACGTGCCGGAGGAGCTGCGCGGCACCTACGCGGGGCTGGCCCACCCGGCGGTGATCGAGCACCTGAAGAAGCTGGGCGTCACCGCCATCGAGCTCATGCCGGTGCACCAGTTCGTCACCGACCCGTCCCTGGCGGCGAAAGGCCTGACGAACTACTGGGGCTACAACACGATCGGGTTCTTCGCCCCGCACAACGCGTACGCGGGCTACGGCCGGCGCGGCGAGCAGGTCATGGAGTTCAAGGCCATGGTCAAGGCCCTGCACCAGGCGGGCATCGAGGTGCTGCTCGACGTCGTCTACAACCACACCGCCGAGGGCAACCAGCTCGGCCCCACCCTGGGCTTCCGCGGCGTCGACAACGCCGCCTACTACCGGCTGGTCGACGGCGACGAGGCGCACTACTTCGACACCACCGGCACCGGCAACTCGCTGCTCATGCGCTCCCCCGCCGTGCTGCAGCTCATCATGGACTCGCTGCGCTACTGGGTCGAAGAGATGCACGTGGACGGGTTCCGCTTCGACCTGGCGGCCACCCTGGCCCGCCAGTTCCACGAGGTCGACCGGCTGAGCGCGTTCTTCGACATCGTGCACCAGGACCCGGTGATCTCCCAGGTCAAGCTGATCGCCGAGCCCTGGGACCTGGGCGACGGCGGCTACCAGGTGGGCGGTTTCCCGCCGCTGTGGACCGAGTGGAACGGCCGCTATCGCGACACGGTCCGCGACTTCTGGCGCGGGGAGCCGGCCACGCTGCCGGAGTTCGCCTCCCGGCTGACCGGCTCCAGCGACCTGTACGAGCACAGCGGCCGGATGCCCAGCGCGTCCATCAACTTCGTCACGGCCCACGACGGCTTCACGCTCGCCGACCTCACGGCGTACAACACGAAGCGCAACGAGGCCAACGGTGAGGACAACAAGGACGGCGAGAACCACAACCGGTCCTGGAACTGCGGCGTCGAGGGTCCCACCGACGACCCGGCGGTGACCGAGCTGCGCGCGAGGCAGCGCCGCAACCTCCTGGTCACGCTCATGCTGAGCCAGGGCGTGCCGATGATCGCGCACGGCGACGAGATCGGCCGCACCCAGCAGGGCAACAACAACGCCTACTGCCAGGACAACGAGCTCACCTGGATGGACTGGGGCGGCAAGGGAGGGCTCGACGCCGAGCGCGCCGCACTGCTGGAGTTCGCCCGGCACGCGGTCCGGCTGCGCCGCGACCACCCGATCCTGCACCGCCGCCGGTTCTTCGACGGCAAGGTCGCGCCCGAGGCCGCGGACGGTCCCGCCGACGTCGAGTGGCTCGACCTCACCGGCGCACGCATGGACGACACGGACTGGCACCAGTCCTACGCCAGGACGGTGACCGTCTTCCTGAACGGCGACGCGATCACGGAGACCGGCATCCGGGGCGAGGCGGTGGTCGACGACTCGTTCCTGCTGCTGCTCAACGCCCATTCCGGGGCCCTGGACTTCACCGTGCCGCCCGCGACCTACGGAAAAGCCTGGACCGTGGTGCTGGACACCGACGGCAGCGCGGAGCCCGGAGACGTGCTCGATGCCGGCACCCGGCTCGCCGTCACAGGTCACAGCGTCGTCGTACTGACTCGCCCATCCGGAACACCGGGCTAGGCTGTCCGCCGTGACCGGACCGAGGAGTGGAGCCGGGGGGAGCACACCGCCGCCCCGTCCCGGGCCTGACATGCCTGTTCCCGGGCCCAGGCCGGTGGTGTGGGCCCCGCGTGCCCGGATCATCGAGGTACTCGTCCCCTACGACCCGTACGAGGAACCCGAGCACATGCCGTTGCGCCTGGTCGGCGCGGGCGAGCCCGGGTACTGGGGCGCGGACAGCGTGCTGGGCCACGGCACCGACTACGGCTACTCCGTCGACGGCGGCCCGCTGCTGCCCGACCCGCGCAGCGTGTGGCTGCCGCAGGGCATCCATGGGCCCACCAGGGTCTTCGACCCTGCCTTCGAGTGGTCGGACGGCGCCTGGTCCCCGCCCGACCTCTCCACGAGCGTGCTGATGCACGTCGACGTCGAGACGTTCACCCCGCAGGGCACCCTGGACGCCGCGGCCGAGGTGCTGCCGTCGGTCGCCGAGCTCGGGGTGCAGGGTGTCGAGCTCGCGCCCGTCGCCGCGTTCGACCCCGCGCTCGGTCCGTCACGCGGGGTGCGCCTCTACTCGGTGCACGAGCCCTACGGCGGCCCGCGGGCCCTGCAGCGGTTCATCGACGCCGCGCACGCCCTGGGCCTCGCCGTCGTCCTGGACATCCCCTACCGCTGGGCGGTGGCCGACGAGCTCGGGCTGGAGGCCTACGGCCCGTACCTCATGGGCGGCGGGGGCCGGACCCGCACCCCGCGCCCCGAGCTGGGCGACCCGGGCCAGCACGCCCTGCAGGCGATGCGCCCCCGGACCGGGCAGGTACCCCTGGACCGGCCGCGCACCGGCCCGATCCAGCTCCGCAGCGGCGGGGTGCCCTCGATCGGCACGCGGGCGGGCAAGGTCCCGTCCGCCCCGACGGTCCGCACGGACTACGTCGGCGACCGGATCAACCTCGATGGCAGCGGCAGCCGTGGCCCGCGCGACTTCCTCGTCGACGACGCCCGGCACTGGCTGCGCGAGTACCACGTGGACGGCCTGGTGCTCGACGTCGACGCGCTCGTGGACCGCTCGCCCACGCCGTTCCTCGGCGAGCTCGCGGACTACGTCGTCGGCATGGGCGAGCAGCTCGAACGGCGCTTCAGCCTGCTCGTGGACGGCCCCGGGCGCAGCGACCGGCTCACCACCATCCTGCTGCGCCTCCTGTCCGGCCCCGGCAAGACCGAGGACATCCAGGCGCTGCAGATGCTCGCCGACCTGGTGCACCCGTCGGTGCGGCGGGCCACCCGGCAGAACGGCGGGCGCCGCAACAAGGTCCGGGCCGGCGCGGCAGTGGTGGAGGACATCACGCGGCTCCCCGCCGCCCAGCTCACCGTCCCGTGGGCAGGTGAGGACAGCCCCGCCACGGCCCTGCTCGGGGTGGACGACGTCGACATCCGGGCCAGCGTGCTCGCCTCCGTCATCCTCGCGGGCAACCCGCTCGTCCTGGACACCGTGCATGCCCCCGTCGCCCCCCGCAACGAGAGCGAGCGGCGGCTGGCGCGCTGGGCGCACGAGCTGATCGCCGTCCGGCACGACATCTCCGACGAGCTGGACCTCCCGCTGGAGGTCCGGTCCACTGCCGACCGCTCGGTCATCGCGGTGCTGCGCGGCAGCCTCGCGTTTGTGCTCAACACGGGCCACGGCCTGGCGGCCCTGCGCCTGGGTAGCCTGCTGCGACCCGCCGAGGGAGCGACCAAGGCCCCGCTGCCCGGCGCGTACCGGCTCGCCGCCGCGTGGGAGCCGGGGGCCACGCGGCTGGTCGGCGACACCCTCACGGTGCCGCCCCGGATGACCGCCGTGCTGCGGGCGGAGCGCTGACCTGGGAGCCTGAGGTGGAGACCGGCACCCGCCGGACCGCTTAAGGAGGCTGGCGATGGCGAAGAAGCCGGAGAAGGCAAAGCCCGAGAAGGCGAAGCGGCCGGAGAAGGCGCAGCGGCCCGACAGCGCCAAGCAGCCGGAAAACGCGAAGCCGGACAAGGCCGCGAAGCCGGACACGCTCTGGAAGACCCCGGCGGACGAGGCCCTGCGCTGGGTCCGCGGCACTGACCTGAGCACCCTGGATGAGACGTCCACCCCCGGCTGGGCCGGCAAGCGGGCCGACGGCGAGGCCCTGCTCGCGGCGCGCGCGCCTCAGCTGGCGGAGCTGCAGGAGCGGCTCTTCGCGCACGGCCGCACCGGCGGGGACCGGTCGGTCCTGCTGGTGCTCCAGGGCCTCGACACCTCGGGCAAGGGCGGGATCGTGCGGCACGCCGTGGGCATGGTGGACCCGCAGGGGGTGCAGCACCGCGGGTTCGGTGTGCCCACCGAGGAGGAGCGGGAGCACGACTACCTGTGGCGCGTCCGGAACGCGCTGCCCCGCCCCGGATATCTCGGTGTGTTCGACCGGTCCCACCACGAGCAGGTCCTGGTGGTGCGGGTGGACCGGCTCGAACCCGTGCGGACGTGGCGCAAGCACTTCCGCGAGCTGAACGACTTCGAGGCCGAGGTCGCGGCGTCGGGCACCCTGATCGTGAAGGTTGCGCTCTTCGTCTCCCCCGACGAGCAGAAGAAGCGCCTGGCCGAACGCCTCGACCGGCCGGACAAGCACTGGAAGTACAACCCGAGCGACATCGACGTGCGCGAGAAGCTCCCGCAGTACCTGGCGGCGTACCAGGAGATGCTGGACCGGACGTCCACACCGGTGGCGCCCTGGTACGCCGTGCCGGCGGACCGCAAGTGGTACGCGCGCCTGGCCGTCACCGAGCTGCTGACGGGCGCCCTGCGCTCCCTCGACCTGGACTGGCCCCCAGCCACCTTCGACATCGAAGCAGAAAAGGCCCGCCTCGCGGCGAGCTGACCGGAAGTCTTGGTGGTGAGCGCGACCGTTGCGACTAAGCGCCCGTCCTGGGCGCAATGATCGCGCCCACGACCAAGGGGGTGGTGAGCTTGCGGCCTTCCTCAGCCAGAGCGCCTAGGCGGGACAGGGCGCGGTAGTACTTCTTGCGGTAGCCGCCGGTCAACATCTCGTCGGTGAACAGGCCGCGGGTGTCGCCGGCGCCGCTGAGCAGGACCGGTACGTCGCGGTCGTAGAGGCGGTCCACGAGCACCACGAGGCGCAGTGCCACCTCCTGCGCCGTCACGGGGTGCACACCGGTCAGGGCGACCACGGAGACGCCGTCGAGCAGCGCGCCGTAGCGGCTGGGGTGCACGGTGGCGAGGTGGTCGAGCAGGTCGTCGAACGCGTCGAGCGTGGCGCCCGGCCGGGCCCCGGCCGCCGTGACCTCGGCCTCGGTCAAGGGCTCGGAGTCGGTGACGACATCACGGTGCCGGTAGTCCGGGCCGTCGACCCGGAGGGTCTCGAAGCGGTCGGACAGGGCCTTGATCTCGCGCTGGAAGTCCGCAGCGGCGAACCGGCCCTCGCCGAGCGCGTCGGGCAGCGTGTTCGACGTCGCGGCGAGCGCCACGCCCCGGTCCGCGAGCTCGCGCATGAGGCGGGACATGAGGGTCGTGTCGCCCGCGTCGTCGAGCTCGAACTCGTCGATGCAGACCAGCTTCTTGGCGGCGAGCGCTTCGACGGTCGGGAGGAACCCGAGCGCCCCGACGAGGTTCGTGTACTCGACGAACGTGCCGTAGGCGACCTTGTCCGTGCCGAGCGCCTCGCCGACGGCGTGGGCCAGCGAGGTGAGCAGGTGCGTCTTGCCGACGCCGAAGCCGCCGTCGAGGTAGACCGCCGGTGCGGCCTGGCGGCGGGCGAACAGGCCGCGCCTCGGGGCCGAGACCTGCTGGGCGATCTCCTGCAGCCGGGCCAGGGCGCGGCCCTGGCTGGGGTGGGCCGGGTTGGCGCGGTAGGTGGCGAACCGGGCCTGCGCGAAGTGGCGCGGCGGCACCAGGTCGGTGACGAGCCTGTCGACGGGGACCTGCGGTCGGACCGCGCAGAGGGCGGTCGTCGCGATCTGTGTGTCGCTGGTGAAGACTGTCACGAGGCAAAAGATTACCGGCGGGGCGGCCCGCTGGGCGGGCCAGGAGAGCAACGTCACACGTGCACGACGGTGGGTGCGTCGGCGTGGTCGAGCAGCTCGCCGAGGGCATGGACGACCTGGGCCGGCGTCCGGGTCTGGGCCGGGTTCTCATTGCGGTCGTCGCCGGATACAGCGTGGTCGACGACGAGCTCGTGGAACCGCACGGACCGTGCCGGCTTCCCCGCGACCGAGCCGGCCGAACGGTCCGAGCCCGCCTCCAGCCGCAGCACCTGCACCAGCATCGCCAGTCCGGCCCCGGTCACGCAGATCGCGCCGGCCCCGGCCATCGGCTCGCGCGACGCGGCGCCGTTGAGCACCACGTACGGGTCGCCCGGCTCCAGCAGCGGCACCAGCGCGCGTGCGGCCTCCAGGTGGGCGGTGAGGTGGGAGGCCAGGGTCGCGGACCACTGGTCCGGGTCGGCCGCCAGCAGCGGTTCGCCCTTGTGCCAGCCGCCGATCGACGCGACGACGGCCCCGGGCAGCGGGAGCCCGGTACGCGCGCAGGCGGCGCGGACGGCGTCGGGCAGGGTGGTCAGGTTCCGGTAGGTGACGTGCACGACGGCGTCGTCGTGCTCCTCCGGCGGCGCCGAGCGGGAGGCGGCGAGCACGGGGCGACCGTCGGCAGCCAGGCCGCGTACGACCCGGCTGCCGACGTACCCGCTCGCCCCGACAACGAGGACGGGGCGTGGGTTGTTCATGCGGTCAGGCTAGGTCAGACGGCGGGGGCCTGCTCCACGGCCTTCGGGTCCGGGCCGTACTGGTTCGGGCCCGGGGTGCCCTCGGTCGCTTCCCAGACGATCAGGATGATGCCACCGACGATCGGGACCAGGGCCAGGAAGACCCAGAAGCCGGACCGGTCCGTGTCGTGCAGACGGCGGACGGTGACGCCCAGGCCCGGCAGCAGCAGGGCGAGGCTGATGAGGGACAGCACGGTGTAGCCGGTCAGGAGGGAACCAGGCATCGCCGGCGGCGTCGTCGTCTGGGTGACCATGGCCTCGGACAGGGCCGCGGAGTACGCGCTGAGGCCCGGCACGATCAGCAGCACGTAGAGGATCGTCTGAAGGATCGTCACGGCCAGGGCGTACCACCAGTACTCGGAACGCCTCGCGCGCCCGTTGAACACCGCGTACTTGGACAGCACGGTGCGGATCGACTCGATGAACGACATCGGGAAAAACCTCTCTCACGTCTTATGCCGGAAATCTCCAGCAAGTGCGCACACAGTGTCCCGATACGCCACACAACACGCAAGGCTGAAAATGGGTAAAACTCCCCACCCCCTGACACACAGGGCACGAAGTCGGCACTTGGCGTCGAGATCGGCCCAGGGCTGGACCGATCTCGATGCCAAGTGCCGACATCAGGCTCCTGACGGTCAGTAGCCCGTCGCCGTGGGCTCCGGGTAGTACTGCGCGTACTTGCGGCGGTAGTTCTGGGTGATCGCCTCGACGATGAGCCGGCGCTTGAGGCCGGAGTCAGCGTCGTACTTCAGCGGGTTGACCACGGCGTCGCGCGCCTTGAGCGCCTTGAGCCGGGCCTTGAGCTCCGGGTCCAGCACGTACTTCGACAGCAGGCCGAACGGCACCACCGTGTACAGCACCTCCTGTACCGCCCGCACCGGGCGGATCGGACGGTGCAGCACCCGGTCCTCCACCAGCACGCGGGCCACGTTGGCCCCGCCCGCCGTGACGTAGTAGTTGTTCCGCCCGATCCGGGGGTTCACCTCGAAGTACACGTGCTGGCCCGTTCGCGGGTCCAGCTTGTAGTCGAAGTTGGCGAAGCCCACGTAGCCGGTAGTGTGCAGGAACCTCGTCGCGGCATCCATGGCGTCGTCGTACGCCTCCACGAGGATCGCGGCGGGGACGCCGAGCGTGCCCGGCGTGTGCTCCTCCAGGAGCACGCGGCCCGTCGCCAGCAAGGTCACCTCCCCCGTCGTGTCGCGGTACGCGGTCAGGGACCGCATCTGCGTCTCGTCGCCCGGGATGAACTCCTGCACCAGGAACGTGCCCGGGAACTTCGCGTCCGCGAGGTGGCCCAGGAGCTCGTCGAGCTCGGCGCGGGAATCGATGTGGTGGATCTTCTTCTTGCCGGGGAAGTCCACGTAGTACCACTCGGCGCTGTTGGACGGCTTGCCGACCACCGGGTACTGCAGGTCCACCTCCAGCGCCCCGACGGCCGCCCGGCCGCCGTCGGCCACCAGCTTGGCGACGTCGACCGCTACCGTGCGCGGCGTCGGGATGCCGAGGCGGGCGCACACCTGCGCGAAGCCCTCCTTGCTGCTCACCTGCTCCAGCACGGGCAGCGACGGGTACGGCAGCACGTAGCCCGCCGCCTCCAGCCGCTCCCGGTGCAGGATGAGGGTGCGCACGTGCCAGTCCGCGTTCGTCAGCAGCACCAGCACCTTGTCCCGGTGCTGCTGCGCAAGGCCCTCCAGCGTCGAGAGGAGCACGTCCACCTCGTCGATGCCGGGCACCACCACGTTCTCGATGATCGCCGAGTCCTGCATCGCGCGGGTGGCGACCTTGGAGAGCACCACCCCGTGGGTGCCGTACTGCTCGTGGAACGCACGCACCAGGGCGTACGCCCCGACGTCGCCGCCGATCCCCACCACCAACATCTCCGGGACGGCTACCTCGCCGCCGCCGTCCACCGGCCCCTTGTCCGCGGGGTATCCCCTCACGCCTCGACCTCCGCGCGGTCGCCCGACCACTCGGTGTGGAACGTGCCCTCGCGGTCGACCCGCTTGTAGGTGTGCGCCCCGAAGAAGTCACGCTGCGCCTGCACCAGGGCGGCCGGCAGCCGCTCGGCACGGACGCCGTCGTAGTACGCCAGCGAGGAGGAGAACGCGGGCGTAGGCACGCCGTTCTGTGCCGCCCCGGCGACGACGCGACGCCAGGCGGGCAGGCCGCTCGCGACGGCGTCGGTGAAGTACGGGTCCGCGAGCAGCAGCGGGAGGTCCGCGTCGCGCTCGTACGCCTCCGTGATGCGGTTCAGGAACCGGGCGCGGATGATGCAGCCGCCGCGCCAGATGCGGGCCATGGCGCCGCGGTCGATCGCCCAGTCGTACTCCGCCGCCGCCGCCGCGATCTGGTCGAAGCCCTGCGAGTAGGCGACGACCTTGGAGGCGTACAGGGCCTGGCGGACGTCCTCGATGAAGGCGTCCCGGTCCTTGACTTCCCACTCCTGCGTGTGCGCCGGCAGGGCCGCCCGGCCCGCCGTGCGCTGCGGCACGGAGCCGGACAGGGCACGCGCGAACGTGGCCTCCGCGATGCCCGTGATGGGCACACCGAGGTCCAGGCCGTTCTGCACGGTCCAGCGGCCCGTGCCCTTCTGCTCGGCCTGGTCCAGCACGACGTCGACAAACGCCTGGCCGGTGGCCGCGTCGACGTGCTGCAGCACGTCGGCGGTGATCTCGATGAGGAACGACTCCAGGTCGCCCGTGTTCCACTGCGCGAAGATCTCGCCGATCTCCGCCGCGCCGGCGCCCAGGCCCTGGCGCAGCAGGTCGTACGCCTCCGCGATGAGCTGCATGTCGGCGTACTCGATGCCGTTGTGCACCATCTTGACGAAGTGCCCGGCGCCGTCGGAGCCCACGTAGGTGCAGCACGGGGTGCCGTCCACCTTCGCGGAGATGTCCTCCAGGATGGGGCCGAGCGACTCGTAGGCCTCGGGCGTGCCGCCCGGCATGATGGACGGGCCGTTGAGCGCACCCTCCTCGCCGCCGGACACACCGGTGCCCACGAAGTGCAGGCCGTGCTCCTTGAGGGCGGCCTCGCGCCGGATCGTGTCCGGGAAGTGCGCGTTTCCGGCGTCGACCACGATGTCGCCCTCCTCAAGGAGGGGCACCAGCTCGTCGATGACGGCGTCGGTGGGACCGCCGGCCTTGACCATGATCACTACCTTGCGCGGCCGCTCGAGCGACGCGACGAAGTCGGCCATCGACTCGCTGGGAACAAACTCGCCGTCGCTCCCGTGCTCCGCGATCAGCGACTCGGTCTTGGCGTAGGAGCGGTTGTGCACCGCCACCGTGTAGCCGTGACGTGCGAAGTTCCGCGCGAGGTTGCGACCCATCACCGCCAGCCCGGTGACGCCGATCTGTGCTGTGCCTGACACGTTCTTGCTCCTTCTGCAGTGGGAACGGGCGCCGCGCGCGTGGCGCGCGGTGACCCCCGGCCAGCCTAGTGCCCACCCGGGGACGACGACGCAGGTCACCATCGAGCGTCTGCCGCGCGCCTCCTTCTTGCGGCAGACCTGCGGACGTACCGTGAAGTGGTGACCAGCGGCCCGCCCACCGGCGTTCCCGTCGACTTCGCAGCGGCTCTCGCCGACCTGCGTGCGGCAGCCCTGCGCGCCGAGGTGCGCCTCACGGAGATCCCGGCTCCGCGCAGGGTGGCCCCCTACAGCGTGGCACTCTCGGGTGACGTGCTCCCCGCCGTGCCACCGGCTCGGCCAGGCCGCGGCGCCGGTCCGGGCCGGGCCGACGACGGCGACCACGACCACGACGAGGACCCGCTCGCCACGGGCCGCTTCGTCGTCCTGTACGACCCGGCCGGCCAGGAGGCCTGGCACGGCACCTTCCGGGTGGTGACGCTGGTGCGCGCCACGCTGGAGCCGGAGATGGCCGCCGACCCCATGCTGGCCGACGTCGCCTGGTCCTGGGTGGGCGAGAGCCTTCAGGCCGCGGGGCTCGCCCCCGGCACGGATACCGTGGCCGACGGCGGCACGGTCACCCGGGTCCTGTCGCACAGCTACGGCGCGCTGGAGGGCAGCCCGGATGCCGTCGACCTCGAGATCCGCGCGTCGTGGACGCCGCTCGGCACGCACCTCGGCCCGCACCTGCACGCGTGGGCGGCGCTGCTGACCACGGCGGCGGGGGTGCCTCCGCTGCCCGAGGGCGTCGCAGCGCTCACCAGGCGTTTTACCGACGGTTCCAGGCAACGCCATACGGTAGGTCCATGACCACCACGGAGCGAGGAGTCCCTGCGGAGACATCGCCGCCCGTGCCGGCCCCAGTCACACCCCTGACCGAGCCTGCCGACGGGCTGCCTGACGTCGTCGCGACCGAGGGCGCCTTCGCGCGCGTCGTCGAGGCGTTCGCTGCCGGTTCCGGGCCTGTGGCCGCCGACGCGGAGCGTGCCTCCGGGTACCGGTACGGCCAGGCGACGTACCTGGTCCAGGTGCGGCGGGCGGGCGCGGGGACGGCCCTGATCGACCCGGTAGGTGTCCCGGACCTGTCGCCGCTGGGCGAGGCCGTCGGCGACGCCGAGTTCGTGCTGCACGCGGCCTCCCAGGACCTGCCCGGGTTCGCCGAGCACGGGCTGCGGCCCGCGCGGGTCTTCGACACGGAGCTGGCCGCACGGCTGCTCGGCATGGAGCGGGTGGGGCTCGCCGCCGTCGTCGCCGAGGTGCTCGGCCTGGGGCTGGCGAAGGAGCACTCCGCCGTCGACTGGTCCACCCGCCCCCTGCCCGAGGACTGGCTGCGGTACGCCGCCCTCGACGTCGAGGTGCTCGTCGAGCTGCGCGACCGGCTCGCCGAGCGACTGGAGGCCGCGGGCAAGGCCGAGTGGGCGGCGCAGGAGTTCGAGGCCGTACGCACTGCGCCCCAGCCGGCCGCGCGGGTCGATCCCTGGCGGCGTACCTCCGGCATGCACGTGCTGCGCAACCCTCGCCAGGTCGCCGCCGTGCGCGCGCTGTGGGTCGCGCGGGACACCAGCGCCCAGACGCGGGACATCTCGCCCGGCCGCGTCCTGCCCGACCGCGCAATCGTCGCGGCGGCCAAGGCCATGCCGAAGACCGCCGGGCAGCTCGTGCTGCTGCCCGAGTTCGCCGGCAAGGGCACCAAGCGCCGGGCCGGCTACTGGCAGAAGGCGATCGACGAGGCCCGGGCCCTGCCCGACGCCGAGCTGCCCAGCGTGCGTGGCCCTCGTTCCGACGGCCCGCCGCCCCCGCGGACCTGGGGCGACCGCGACGCCGCGGCGGCCCGCCGGCTCGCGACGGCTCGCGAGCTGGTCACCGCGCTGTCCGAGGAGCGGTCCGTGCCCGTCGAGAACCTGCTGCAGCCGGACGCGCTGCGCCGCCTGTGCTGGACACCGCCGACGCCGGCCGACGCTGCGGGGATCGCCGAGTTCCTGCTCAGCCGCGGTGCGCGCGAGTGGCAGATCGACCTGCTGGCGCAGGGCCTGGAGCAGGCGTTCGCCGACGCAGCGCACGAACCGGTGTGAACGCGGCACGCGCACCCCAGTAGAGTCGTCCCCATGTCTGCCCTGTCGGAGCCCCTCACGCTCGCCGTCGACGTCGTCACCGAACCTTCGACCTGGGATCGCGAGGTGCTCGCCCTGGGTGGACACCCGCTCCAGCTGTGGGGATGGGGCGAGGTCAAGGCGGCCGGGAGCTGGCGCGCGCACCGCCTGCGGGTGACCGAGGACGGCTCGACCGTCGGCCTGGCGCAGCTGCTCGTGCGGCCCCTGCCGGCCCAGTTCAAGGCCCTCTCCTACGTGCCGCGCGGCCCCGTCGTCGCGCACCACGAAGGCAAGACGGCGCAGGCGGTCTTCGGCGTCGGCGACACCGCGACCCGCAACGCCGTGACCAACGCCGTCGTCGAGTGGGCGCGCGAGAACGTGGGCGGCGTCGGCATCACGATCGAGCCGGACTGGCCGGTCGGCACCACCGTGACCCTCGAGGACAAGCGGCTCGCGCCGAACCCGATCCTGTACCCCTCGACGCTCATCCTCGACCTGCTCAAGAGCGAGGACGAGCTGATGTCGGTGATGTCCAAGAAGACGCGCCAGTACATCCGCAAGTCGCAGCGCGAGGACCTGGACTTCCGCGAGGTCACGCTCCCCGAGGAGCTGGATGCGTGCCTGGAGATCTACCGCCAGACTGCCGAGCGCGCCGGGTTCGGCCTGCACTCGGACGACTACTACCGGCTGGTGAAGTCGGCCCTGGGACCGGCCTCCCCGGTGTACGCGGCGTTCGCCCGCTCGGTCGAGGGCGGCCCGCACGACCGCCCGGTCTCGTTCGTCTGGTTCGCGGCCTCCAGCACGACGTCGTTCGAGCTGTACGGCGGCATGAACGACGACGGCATGAACCTGCGCGCCAACTACGGCCTGAAGTGGTACGCGATCACCCGCATGAAGGAGCGCGGCGTGGTGCGCTACGACGTCAACGGCCTGCTCAACGACGGCATCTCGAACTTCAAGCGCGGCTTCGCCGACCACGAGGACGAGCTGGTGGGCAGCATCGACGTGCCGTTCTCGCGCTGGTACTCGACCTGGAACCAGGCGCTGCCGGCAGCCAAGAAGGTAGTCCGCAAGCTCCGCGGCAACGGCTGAGCGCGTATCCCGGGCGGCGCCCGGGTGATCGGTAGAGGGTCAGGTGATCGGTAGCTCGGGCTGCCGATCACCTGACCCTTTTGCCGATCATCCGTCGCGAGCCGAGAGGCGTGCGTCACATCTGGGACTCAGTCTCGGGTCCGGCGCCAGATCTGGCGGACCGGGTCTCATCTCGTGCGTGCTTTTTACCGGTACTCGCGGTAGCGTGTATCTCGATCCAGCGGCGTCGCTCACCGGACGCCGCCGTCCCCAAAACCAGGAGTTCTGCTGATGCCCGCAGCCCCGGAAACACCGCGTGCCCGCCGTGCGGTTCGCGACGTCGTCTTCGTCGACGGCGCCCGCACGCCGTTCGGCAAGGCCAAGCCCGACGGCCAGTACGCCCAGACGCGCGCCGACGACCTGATCGTGAAGGTGGTGCGCGAGCTGCTGCGCCGGCACCCCGAGCTCCCCCCGGAGCGGATCGACGAGGTGGCCATCGCCGCCACCACCCAGCAGGGCGACCAGGGGCTCACGCTCGGCCGCACGGTCGGCATGCTCGCGGGCCTCCCCCAGTCCGTGCCGGGCTACGCCATCGACCGCATGTGCGCCGGGGCCATGACGGCCGCCACGACCACCGCCGCGGGCATCGCCATGGGCGCCGCAGACGTCGTCATCGCGGGCGGCGTGGAGCACATGGGCCGCCACCCGATGGGCTTCGCCGCCGACGTGAACCCCCGCTTCGTCGCCGAGAAGCTCGTGGACCCGCAGGCCCTGAACATGGGCATCACGGCCGAGAACCTGCACGACAAGTTCCCGCACCTCACCAAGGAGCGCGCGGACCGGTTCGCCGTCGAGTCGCAGGCCAAGTACGCCAAGGCGCTGGCCAACGGCAACATCGAGCCGGACCTCGTCCCGGTAGCGATCCGCTCCAGCGAGCTGGGCTGGGGCCTGGCCACCACCGACGAGCTGGCCCGGCCCGAGACCACCTTCGAGTCCATCCAGGGCCTCAAGACGCCGTTCCGCCCGGGCGGCCGGGTCACCCCCGCGACGTCGTCGCCCCTGACCGACGGCGCGACCGCCGCGATCCTCGCCTCAGGCGACGTCGTCGCCGAGCTGGGCCTGCCCGCGAAGATGCGCCTGGTGTCCTACGGCTACGCCGGCGTGCCCCCGGAGATCATGGGCTACGGCCCGGTGCCCTCCACGGAGAAGGCCCTGAAGAGCGCGGGCCTGACGATCGACGACATCGGCCTGTTCGAGCTGAACGAGGCGTTCGCGGTCCAGGTGCTCTCGTTCCTGGACCACTACGGCATCGCCGACGACGACCCGCGCGTCAACCAGTACGGCGGCGCGATCGCCATGGGCCACCCGCTGGCCGGCTCCGGGGTGCGGCTGATGACACAGCTCGCCCGGCAGTTCGAGCAGCACCCCGAGGTCCGCTACGGCCTCACCGCCATGTGCGTGGGCCTGGGCCAGGGCGGCAGCGTCATCTGGGAGAACCCGCACCACGCCGACTACTCCGGCCACACGGACGAGGAGAACTGACCCGTGTCTGAGACCCCCACCCCCACCGCTCCGACGGAGCGCGTCACCCACTCGCTCGTCCGGGACGTCACCCTGCCCGGCGGCGCCGGTGTGCTCGCCCTGGTCACGCTGGACAACGGCCTGGACCACACGAAGCCCAACACGCTCGGGCCGGCCGGCATGGCCGAGCTCAAGGCCGCCCTGGAGGGCATCCGCACCCGCGCGGAGGCCGGCGAGATCGCGGCCGTCGGTGTAACCGGCAAGCCGTACTTCGTCGCCGCGGGCGCCGACCTCAAGGGGATCACGTCGGTGAGCGGCCATGCCGAGGCCGTCGAGCTGGCCCGCATGGGCCACGCCGCCTACACGATCCTCGGCGACCTGCGCGCGGCCACCGGCGTGCCGACCTTCGCGTTCGTGAACGGCCTGGCGCTGGGCGGCGGCCTCGAGGTCGCCCTGAACTGCGACTACCGCACGGTGGCGTCCGACGCCGCGGCGCTCGGCCTGCCCGAGACCGGCATCGGCCTCATCCCCGGCTGGGGCGGCGCCTACCTCGTGCCACGCCTGGTCGGCGTCGAGAAGGGTGTCGAGGTCATCCTCACGCGGCCGGCCGCGAACAAGCCGTACAAGCCCGCGGAGGCCCTGAAGATCGGGCTGGTCGACGAGCTGTTCGAGGCCGCCGACTTCCTGGAGCAGTCCATCATCTGGGCGGCCAAGGTGGTCACCGGCGAGATCGAGGTGCCCCGCCGCGAGCTCGACCCGCAGCCCGTGTGGGACGGCGTCGTAGCGGCCGCGAAGGCACAGCTCGACACCCTGGTCGGCAACTCGCGGCCCGCGCCGCACCGCGCGCTGGAGCTCATCGCCGCGGCCCGCAACGCCACCAAGACCGACGCGTTCGCCGCGGAGGACCAGGCGCTGGCGGACCTGGTCATGACCGACGAGATGCGCGCCAGCATCTACGCGTTCAACCTCGTGGGCGGCGGCAAGAAGCCCGCGGGCGCGCCCGACCCCAAGCTCGCCCGGCCGGTCACCCGGGTCGGCGTCGTGGGCGCCGGTCTGATGGCCGCCCAGATGGCGTTCCTCTTCGCACAGCGCCTCGGCGTGCCCGTCGTCATGCGCGACCTGGACCAGGACCGCGTGGACAAGGGCCTGGCCTTCGTGCAGGAGACCGCCGAGAAGCTGGCCGGCCGCGGACGGCTGACGCCCGACGCCGCCGCCCGCATCGTGGCGTCGGTCTCCGGCACCACGGACATCGGCGAGTTCGCCTCGTGCGACTTCGTGATCGAGGCCGTCACCGAGGTCATGGGGCTCAAGAAGAAGGTGTTCGCCGAGCTGGAGGACATCATCGCCCCCGAGGCGATCCTGGCGACCAACACCTCCGCGCTGTCCGTCACCGAGATGGCAGCCGACCTGCGGCACCCCGAGCGCGTCGTCGGCATCCACTTCTTCAACCCGGTGGCCCAGATGCCGCTGGTCGAGGTGATCAACGCAGAGCACACCTCCGACGAGGCCCTCGCCACGGCGTTCGCCATCACCAAGAAGCTCCGCAAGACGGCGATCATGTCGGCGGACCGCCCGGGCTTCATCGTGAACCGCCTGCTGCTGCTCGTGGCGGGCCAGGTCGTGGACGCGATCGAGGGCGGGACGGCCGTCGAGATCGCGGACCGGGCGCTCGCGCCGCTCGGCCTCCCGATGCCGACGTTCGAGCTGACCGACCTGGTCGGCCCCGCCGTCGCGCAGCACGTCCTCACCTCGCTCCGCGAGAACCTGGGCGACCGCATCCCGGCCTCGCAGGGCCTGGCCAGGATCGTCGAGGACGGCACCCGCGTGGTGCTGGACGCCCCCAAGGGCCAGCCGAAGCCGGTCAACCCGGCCATCCAGGAGTACTTCGGCCCGGCGCTGACCCCGGGTGAGCCCGGCAGGCACGGGCAGGTCGTGCTCGACGCCGACGGTGTGCTCGACTCGGTGCTGACGGCGCTGACCACCGAGATCGGGCTGCTGCTGGACGAGGGCGTGGTGCCCGGCCCGCAGCAGATCGACCTCGCGATGATCCTCGGCGCCGGCTGGGGCTTCCACACGGGCGGCATCACGCCGTACCTGGACCGCACCGGCTACAGCGAGAAGGTCCTGGGCAGGCGGTTCCTGCCCGACGGCGTGGCGAACGTCCCCGCCTGAGCCGGAGGTGCAGCGCAGGGTGAGGGCCGAGGAACGAGGCACTCGCCTGCAGCGGAACCGCAGGCTCAGGCGGATCGGACAGAGCCTGAGCCTGACCTCCCGGACCCTCCGGCAACGAGCGCACTTTGTGTGCCCGATGTCGGAGGGTCCGGCTACGCTCGGCGACCATGACAGCCCCCGGACCTGGCACGAACGCGCACTACGTCGTAGTCGGTGCCGGCGCGCTCGCCTTCCGCCTGACCCGCGCGCTCAGCACGCGCTTCAGCGGCACCGTGACCGTGGTCGTGCCCGACCGCAACTTCCGGTACGCCGTCGAGATGGACGCCCTCGACCGGGTCGACCTCGTGGTGGCGGACCGGGTCGACGAGAAGGTCCTCACCGCGGCCGGAGCGGACCGCGCAGTGGCTGCGGCGCTGGTGGACCAGGACGACGGCGGCAACGTCTCGCTGGCGCTCCTGCTCCGCGAGGCCTGGCCCGAGCTGCACGTTGTGGTCCGGATCTTCGACGAGTCGCTGGGGCGGCACCTGGAGCGTGACAACTGCACTGTGCTGTCCTCGTCGGCGTTTGCGGCACCTGAGATCGTCGGCGCCGCGCTGGGCCGCCTGATCCGTCTCCCGGTGCAGCATCGCCGCCTGGTGGCCGTGTCGGACGAGGCGACGCCCCTGCCGACCCGAATGGTCCTGTTCGCGACCGCCGAGGACGGCACCGTCACGGCGCTCCCGAGCGACGAGCAGCTGCGCGGCCTCACCCCCAAGGTGCTCCTGGCGGACGCCGCCGAGGCCGACGTCCTGCCGGAGGTGAAGGCCGAGCTCGAGCCCGACGAGGACGAGGTGGACCCGCACCGCCGCCGCCGGTTCGGCGAGTACGTGCGCACGCTCGCGGTCACGTCCGGGTGGAACCTCCTGCTCGCCGCGGGGGTGCTGCTGGTGGTCGTGGTCATCGGGGCGACAACGATGATGCTCGCCACGGGCTCCTCCTGGGGCGGTGCGCTGTACGAGGCGGTGCTGCCCGCCCTGGCCGGCAGCGACCCGGACCACGAAGCGAACCCCGTGGTCAAGGCCACCCAGGTGGCCCTGACCGTGGTGAGCGTCGCCGTCATCCCGTGGGTCACCGGTGTGGTGGTCGACGGCGTGGTGCGGACCCAGCGCCTGCTCGACGCGGGCTCCCCGCTGCACGCGATGGCCGACCACGTGGTCGTCGTCGGGCTCGGCGATCTCGGCACCCGCATCGTGCGGTCCCTGGACCGGCGGGGCGTGCCGGTGGTCGCCGTCGACATGAACGAGTCCGCGCGCGGTATCGCGGTGGCGCGCGCGCGGGACGTCCCCGTCGTGATCGGCGACGCCCGCCGGGCGGCGACCCTGCGCGCGGCGTACGTGGACACCGCCCAGGCGATCGTCGTGGTCACGAGCGGCGGGGCGATGACCATCGGCATCGGCTTCGCGGCTCGGGCGATCCAGCGGGCCACACCCACGCAGCTGCGCACGGTCCTGCGGGTGTACGACAGGGACCTGGCGCGCCGGATCCGCCGCGAGATCCCCGACTCGGCCGGGCTCAGCTCCTCGTTCCTCGCCGCGCCGTGGTTCGCCGCCGCGATGATCGGCCAGGAGGTCAAGGCCACGATCCCCTACCGGGACCGGGTGCTGGTGCTCGCCGAGATCGTGATCGCGAACAACAGCCGCCTCGCCCGCATGCAGCCCGACGACGTCGACCTGGACGGCGCCATGGGGGCGGACGAGGAGGCCGTCGGGAGGTCCGACGAGGGCGACTCGAAGAGCCGCCTGCTGGCGATCCGCACCAAGGCCCAGCCGGGCGGCGGCGGGGGGCTGATGATCGAGCCCTCGGACGGGCGGTTCCTGCACGCCGGAGACACGCTCTTCGTCATCGCGACCACCGCCGGGCTGCGCCGGCTGCGCGAGCTGGCGAGCACGCGACAGCCGGTATGACTGGCCTGAACATCCGGGCCCAGATCGGCCCGTTCGACGGTCCACCCGGCGCCTAGCGTGAGGTCCATGAAGAACGGTCTCAGTGTTCCCCAGGGTGCGGCACTCACCATCGGTGCCATGCTCGGCACCGGCGTCATCTCGCTCCCGGCCCTCGCCGCCGGCGTCGCTGGCCCGGCCTCGCTCGTGGCGTGGGCAGGGCTCGTCCTCCTGTCGATCCCGCTCGCCACGACGTTCGCCGCCCTCGGCGCCCGGCACCCCGACGGCGGCGGTGTGGCCACTTACGCGCGCCTCGCGTTCGGCGAGCGGGCCTCCACGATGGTGGGCTGGGCGTTCTACGCGACGATCCCCGTGGGCGCTCCCGCCGCGGCGGGCTTCGCGGGCGCCTACGTCGCCGACGCGACCGGCGGCGGACCGGGCACCGCCCTGGCCACGACGGTAGCGATCATCGCGCTGTGCGCGGTCATGAACTGGTTCGACCTGCGGGTCTCCGGCACGGCCCAGCTCGCCATCGCCGGAGCGGTCGCGCTCCTGCTGGCTGTCGCCGTCGTCGTGGCGCTGCCGCACGCGCAGGCCGGCAACCTCACGCCGTTCGCGCCGCACGGCTGGGGGGCCGTCGGCTCGGCCGCCGCGCTGCTGGTCTGGGCCTTCGCCGGGTGGGAGATCCTGGGCTCGCTGTCCGCCGAGTACCGGCAGCCGGCGCGGGACATCCCGCGGGCCACGGCGATAGCGGTGGCCGTGGTGGGTGTGCTGTACCTGGGCGTCGCGTTCGCCACGGTCGCGGTGCTCGGCCCGACGCCGGGGCCTGCGCCCCTCTCGGACCTGCTGGTGCTCGGCTTCGGCGAGGGCGCGCGGCCGGTCACCGCGGTGGTGGCCGTGCTGCTGACCGTCGGCGCCATCAACGTCTACTTCGCGGGCGGCAGCCGGATGGGCGCGGCGCTGGCCCGGGACGGCGCGCTCCCGGCCTGGCTGGCCGCCGAGCCGGGCCGCACGCCCCGCCGCTCGCTCGCGCTGATCACGGTTGTCGCCCTCGGCACGACGGCGGTGCTCGCGCTGCTGCACCTGTCCACCGACGCGATCCTGCTCATGGCGACCGCTACGTTCTCCCTGCTCTACGTGGTGGGCACGGCCGCAGCGCTGCGCCTCCTGCCCCGCTGGGGCATCGCCTGGTGGTGCGCGGCGGTGTCGCTGGTGGCCGCGCTGGGCCTGCTCGTGATGACCGGGGCGCACATGGCCGGACCCGTGGTCGCTGCACTGGGCGGGCTCGCCTGGGCGACGTGGCGGCGACGCCGGGCGCGGGTGGCCGCTGCTGCGGCCACAACCGCGGCAGCGGCCGCCCTCACGGCTCCAGCAGCCGCCCCAGAGCCCGGATGCCTGGCCGGATCGAGCTCGTGACCGCACCGCCGATCCCGAGCACTATCCCGTCCCGGTGGGGACCCACCGCGAAGGCGCCGAGGGACTCGCACGCGACCGACCGCCGTCGGGCACTGGCCACGAGGGCCGGCGAGGCCACCCGGGCGTCAGCCGGCAGGTAAGCCGCCAGGTGCAGGCCCGCCGCGGACGGGACCGGCTCGACCGGCAGCTCCGCGAGCGCGTCCAGCAGGATCTCGTGCCGCTCCGCGTAGTGCGCGGACGCCTTGCGGACGTGCCGGGCGAGCAGGCCGTCGTCGATGAAGCGCGCCAGCGCCGCCTGCACGTGCACTGCCCCGTGGCCGTCGGTGAGCTGGCGCGCGGCAAGCAGGGCGTCGCGCAGGGACGACGGCGCCACGAGGTACCCGACACGCAGGCCGGGCAGCAGCGACTTCGAGAAGGTGCCGACGTACACCACCCGGCCGTCCCGGTCGAGCGCCTGCAGGGACTCCAGCGGGCGGCGGGCGCGGCGGAACTCGCTGTCGTAGTCGTCCTCGATCACTGCCGCCCCGTGCCGCGCCGCGTGCGCCAGCAAAGCCCGCCGCCGGGTCAGAGACAGCGGCATACCAAGGGGGAACTGGTGCGACGGGGTGGTGTAGACCAGCCGGGCGCCCGCGGGAATCCGGTCTACGACCAGGCCCTCGGCGTCGACCGGCACCGGTACCACTCGCGCCCCGTGCAGCGCGAAGAGCTCCCGCGCCTCCGGATACCCCGGGTCCTCCATGGCGACGACGTCCCCCGGCTCCAGCAGGACGCGCGCCACGAGGTCGAGGGCCTGCTGGGCACCGGTGGTGGCGATGACGTCGTCAGCCCCCGCGCGGACCCCGCGGGAGCCGGCGACGTAACGGGCGACGGCCGCGCGGAACCGGGGCAGACCCGCGGGGCCGCCGTACGAGCCCGCCGCCGGGCCGCCGGCCCGGGACTCGGCGGCCAGCAGCCGCCGCCAGGTGTCGAACGGGAAGAGGCTCGCGTCCGGGATGCCGACGCGGAAGTCGTGCGCCGGGGCTGGGGCGTCGCCGCTCGCGGGCCGCACGGTCCAGCGCCAGCCCGCCCGCGGCCGCAGTGCCCCCGGGGTCCGGCGGCGCGGGGGCGGCGTGTCGCTCGCCGCCGCGGTCGCGAACGTGCCCGCGCCGGTCCGGGTCTCCAGGAACCCCTCCGCGATCAGCCGTTCGTACGCGGTGGCAACGCTCGCGCGCGCGACGCCGAGGTCGCGGGCGAGGTCACGCGTGGAGGGCAGCCGCTCCCCCGCCGGGACCCGGCCCGTGGTCAGGGCCGTGTGCAGCGCACGATAGATGGCGTCGGTGCGTCCGGTGCGCTGGCTGAGATCGACGGCGAGGTCCACCCGCCGATCATGACTCATCAGGCCTCGCATTACAGTTCGGACTCATCCGGACACTTCACCCGGCCCGAACTGGCGCTTTCGGGATTTCTCGGTAGTTATCGGCCCTAACATCCGGCTCATGAGCACTGACGCCGCGCCGCCGGCGCCCGCCGAGGAACCCACCGAGGAACCCACCGACGCGACCGCCGACCTGACGCCGCCGGCCGAACAGGTGACCGAACAACTGCCGATCGAGTCGCCCACCGAGGAGCTGTCGGTCGAGCAGCCTGCTGGCGAGCCGCCGATCGAGGAGCCGCCGACTGACGAGCCGCCGACTGAGCAGCCCGCTCCGCCCCACCCCCTGACCGCCGCTCTGCTCAACCTGAGCGGCCTAGGGCTGGGCTACCTGCACCTGCGCGCCTGGGTCCGCCTGGTCGTTGCACTGGCCGCGACCGCGGGCCTCGTGTGGGTCGCGCTGCCGATCGGGCGCGAGCCGATCGCCGTCTGGTGGCCTTTGGGCTACCTGGGTGCGCTGGTCCTGTTCTCGCTGGACGCGGCACTCCTCGCCCGACGCCGGGCCCGGCGGCCGGAACGTCGTCGCACCGTGTGGTCGCCCCGCGCGGCAGGCCGGGTGGCGTGGGCGACGCTCGCGGTGGTGCCCCTCCTGGGCGCCGCGTACGTGGTGACGCAGCACGAGGTGCTGGAGCAGTACCTCGCGTACGACCTGGACCAGGCCGAGGCGACCCTGGACGAGACTGCCAGCAGCTTCGCCCCGTACAAGGACGTCTACAACGCCGCGTACGCGACCTACGTGCGAACCGCGTCCGAGCACCCGGGCACCCGCGCCGCCGACCGGGTGCCCGGCCTCGTCGACGACCTGTACACGCGCGCCAAGGGTGACGGCGTGTGCAACGCGCTCACCGTGGTGCGGCACTTCGCACAGCCCGGCACCGACGGCCCGCTGCAGAGCGTCGCGGAGGGCGAGCTGCCCGGTGCGCTGCACGACTGCGGGATGCAGTACACGGAGGCCGGCGAGTTCCAGCTCGCGGAGAGCACGCTCACCGACCTGCTGACCGACCACCCCGCCAGCGAGCAGGCCGCCGCACTGCCTGCGGAGCTCACGACCTGGCGTGACACGGTGATCAAGAAGCTGGCCGGCGAGCAGGGCTGCCTGAGCCCGATGGTGGCCACGGGCTCGGAGGCGTTCCTCGCCAGCTTCGACTCCGGCAAGGTCAGCGCCCTCGCGGACGAGGCGCGCACACAGGTGCCGGCGGGGCTGCTGAAGTGCGCCGTGCAACAGTTCCAGGACGGTGATCACCTCAGGACGCAGGGCATCCTGAACGGCCTCCTCGACTCGTACCCGAGGGCCAAGGAGACCGACTACGCCGAGCGGATCCAGATCGCCACCGGCATCGCGCTGGCGGACCCGGAGGTGGAGGTCGGGCTGCCGGCACGCGACGAGCCGGAGGGGACGGTCACCCTCACCGTCTTCAACTACAGCCCCGATCCGTTCGAGATGGTCTACACGGGGCCGGCGACCGGCGTCGTCGCGATCGACGCGTGCGATGACTGCACCTACTACGCGGATGGTGACTCGCCCGACTGCGTGGGCTACTCGTTGACGATTCCGAGCACGACGGTCACGATCCCGGCGGGCGACTACCTCACCGCGACCCGGGAGGACGGCACGGTGTACGGCTGGCGCGACGACGGAGTGCAGGAGGAGAGCTACACCGCCGACTACGGGCTCTGCACCTGGACCCCTGAATCCTGACCACAGGGGCCCCGGCCCGCGCCGCCGAATTCGATTCCCCTCGGCGGCGCGGGAGCGGTTGAATACGTCCTGACATGACTACGCACTACACGTCCGACCTGCACTTCGGACACCTGAACATCATCCGCTTCTGCGACCGCCCCTTCGCGGACGTCGCCACGATGGACGCCCGGCTCGTCGAGCTCTGGAACGAGAGCGTGGCCGGCGACGACACCGTGTGGGTGCTGGGCGACGTCGCACTCGGCGTCCTGGAGGAGTCCCTCGCCAGCATCGGCCGGCTCGCGGGGCACAAGATCCTGGTGCCGGGCAACCACGACCGCTGCTGGGAGGGCGAGCGCGCCCTGCGCAAGGGTGAGCCGGAGGCGCGGGAGCGGCGTCGGGCGATCGCCCGGGAGCGCTACCTGGCCGCGGGCTTCGCCGAGATCCACGACCGGCCGGAGCCGGTCGTCATCGGCGACGAGAAGGTGGTGCTGTCGCACTTCCCGTACCAGGGCGACTCGCACGGCGAGGACCGGTACGTCGAGTACCGGCCGGCGGACCAGGGTGGCTGGGTCGTGCACGGCCACGTGCACGACACCTGGCGTCAGCGTGGGCGGCAGATCAACGTCGGCGTCGACGCCTGGGGCGGGCGGCCCGTACCCGCTGAGACGATCGCGGGACTGATCGCCGACGGTCCCCGCGAGCTGGCCCCGTTGAGCTGGTCCTGAGCAGACTGGTCGGGACATGACAAGAGCGCACGTTCGCAGGTGATGAACGTGCGCTCAGGCGTCAGTGTGCGTGGCTTCGCAGGTTCGCGAGCTGCACGCACTGCGTCAGCGGAAGCGCCAGGGCGCCGGCCGCGACGCGGGGGTCATGCGGATACGAGGGACTCCGTGTCGCGGTGCTCGCGGTCCGACTTGTAGGACTCGATCTCCGCTGCGTTGAACATGAGGTCGGCGCCGACCATGTGGTAGTCGAACTCACCGGCTTCGAGGAGATCGATGACGTGCAGCTTCGAGACTCCCAGCAGCCGCGCTGCTTCGAGCACTGTGAGGTCCTGGTGCTGCCTGGCTTCTGCTTCCAATGTGATTTCGTTCACACGGCAAGTGTTGCGCGTCCGGACGGCCAGAGTCCAGTCGAATCGCTGCGAGTTTCACTAATCTTTCGGTGATTCTTTTCTTCGCGAGACCCGGGGTCGAGGTAATTGATCTCGCACAGAAGGGTCGAACGAGTGAAAGCAAGGGCACTCAAGTTGTGACACGATTGGCGCCATTCGGCCGATCCAGATTGCGAATCGGCGGCTTCATGGCCAACCAGCGGATCGAGACGATCCATCGCGCGCGAGGGGGTATGGATGACCGCGCTGTCGCCCGATCTCCAGTCAATTCTTGATATCAATCGCGCCGCGTACGACATGCTCGCCGGTACATACAAGGGCACTACCGAGGTCCGTCAACAGAGTGCCAAGAAATGGCTCACCCAGCGACTGCCGGAGATCACCTCCGCAGGACGTCCGACGGCACTGGACGTCGGCTGTGCGGACGGCACCCACTCCCGCGTCCTGGCCGCACTCGGATATGCCGTCACCGGCATCGACTTCTCGGCGCAGATGATCTGCGCGGCGCGTGAGCTCGCGGCCGACCCGACCCTACCGAACAAGCCGTCCCTGCTGCTCGGCGAGTTCCTGGCCGGCCGGTACGTCGACGAGGACGGGGCGGACGCACCGCTCGACGGCGCACGCTTCGACCTGGTGCTCGCCACGGCCTTCGTCCATCTCTTCCCTCCCGAGGCGGACGACGACGCCGTGCGCAAGGTGCTCAGGCATGTCGCCACCGGCGGCACCGCCCTGATCTCGACGACGGCCGCCCTGTCGAACCGGCAAGGCCTCGAGGCGAAGGCGGGAGCGGGCGGGCAGGTCGCCCGCCGCTGGCGGAACCACTACACGCTCGAGTACTTCGTCTGGCTCGTTCGTGAGGCCGCCCGCGACGTGTACGGCGTCAGGGTCCCGGTCCAGCCCTGGGTCGTCGTCGACCCGGACGCCGAAGGAAAGGTCTGGGTCGACGTCGTCGTGACCCGGCCGGCCAGATCACGGCCCTGATCACGGCCCGGACCCTCTGATCACGTCCCCTGGTACCCGCGGTACACCGCGGTGCGCAGCTCGATCGCGTACGGCGCGAGTGCCGGCATCCCGAGCCTCGCGGCCGCATCGATCTCCGCCTCGATGTCGTACGGCACCCGGATGAGGTGCAGGCCGAACGGCGCCGGGTCGGGCTCGTCGACCAGGCCCTCGAGAATCGCATAGCTGGGGATCGGCTCGTCCAGCGGGTTGCCGACACTCCCGACGTTGAAGAGAGTCCTGCCGCGCTCGACCTCGACGAAGGCGTCGTGGATGTCGCCGTAGCCCACCATCGACGGTCGCGCCCCACCACCCGTCATCGGGGTGTTGGCGAACATCCCGTCGAACTCCTCGGTCGTGTGGTGCGCGTGCACCCGCACGTGCGGGCTCGTCGCGGAGGCGTGGAACAGCCTGATGTGCCGCCCGCTGATCAACAGGTCGTGGCTCAGCGGCAGCATCCGGAGCCAGTCGTGCTGGTCCTGACGCAGCTCGTCGCGCCACCAGATCATCTCCGGGGCCGACTCGTCGCTCCACACGGGTAGGTGGTCGTCCCAGTTCCCCCGGATGTTTACCTCGCACGCCTTGTCGCACCGGTCGACGACCTCACTCCCCCGCGGCCCCTTTCCGACGAAGTCACCGAGATTGATGATCCGTTCGATCCCACGCGACTCGATATCAGCGAGCACCGCATCGAGCGCGGTGAGGTTGCCATGGACATCACTGATCAGGGCAATCCGCTCCAAAGACACGCTCTGGATAGTGCCACATCCCGATCCCCGCTCGTCCGCCTTCCTCGCCCGGCCCCAGGGCCGGCGGCCTGCGTTCGGCCGGCACCGGATGCCCCACTGCCAGAGCAAGCGAGTGCAGGACGTGCTGCAGGATCGGCGGGTTCAGATCGTCGTCGCCGTCGTACTGCTTCAGACCGATGCCCAGGCGCTCGATGGACTTCCGGTAGAGGTGGAACTCCACGTAACCAGAGGCCTCTGACGTTCCGGGATCCCGGATCGATCCGCTGTACTGGACGGTGGTCCGGTAGGTGTGGATGTTCAGCTGACCACGCCCCGCCGCGTTGATCTGAAGGGCGAGTCTTTCGAGGCGGTCGTGCGCCTGCAGCACCTGCCCGATGAACGCCTCGTCCCGGTCGTAGTACCCGTCGATGGTCGAGGCGATCGCCGGGTGGTCCACGAGCCACCCGGGGTCGACCTTGATGACGTCGACGTCCACGCCACGGTTGACCATCGCCCAGATCAGGTTGGGGTCGCGCGCCACGCTCGTCATGCCGAAGCCGAACACGACGACCTGATGACGCGCGGCCTTCCAGATGTCGAGCGAGGCGTTCCGGTGCTCACGGTCTGCGCTCACCCACTCGATGCCCCGGTACTGACGCAGTTCGTTCAGCAGGCGCGCCCGTTCCAGCTCGGCGTCGCGCTCGAGGCGCTGGCGGGCCGCGATGGTCTGCTCGAACAGGTAGACGACGGCGATGACAACCGTCGCGACGGCCGTGCACCAGACGATCGGGATCGTCACGCTGCGCGGCATCACATCGGGAATGAAGGTGAGAGCGAGGTTCGACATCGCACCGAGTGCGACGACCAGGAGACTTCCCCGAGCCCAGTTCTGCATGTCGACCACCCCCAGGATCCGCGCACAACGACCTGGTTCCAGTGATTCGATGCTAAGTCAACAAATTGGTCAAGTCCAGATATTAACGAAACATCAGTTATGCAAAGCGATCAATCGACGCCGAGCGCCCCCGCCTCCGCCCTGGCCTCTCGCGCCTCGTCGAACCGTTCCTGGTCGTGCAGCAGGAGCGCCAGCTTCCTCAGGCGCCCCGCCAGCCGCTCCCGGTACACCCCGGGGTGCTCGACGGCGAGCTCCCGCAGGAGCGTGACCGCCTCGCCGGCCGGCAGCGTCGCCTCGTCGCCGAGCTTGAGGACGGAGAGGATCGAGGTGAGGTTCTCCAGGGACTGCACCAGCCGGGGGCGGTGGCGGGGGTCGGAGCGGACCAGCTCGCGCCAGGTCCGGGTCGCCTCGCGCTCGGCGTCGAGGGCGTCCTGCGGCCGGTCCAGCCGGGAGCAGGTGACACCGAGGTCGGACAGCGCCTCGGCGAGCTCCGCGGTGTACTGCCCCGGACGGTCGGCCGCGAGCCGGCGTCGCACGCCGACCGCCTCCTGCTGCAGGTCGAGGCCCTCCTCCCACCGGCCGAGGGCCGAGAGCTGCGTGCCCAGCGCCTGGAGCGATTCCGCGAGTCCTGCCAGGTACCGGCCCGGGTTCTCCTGGGCGGTCCGCCGCCGGATCCGGACGGCCTCGTCGATGTACCCCACCGCCTCTTCGGTGCGGCCCTGATCGGCAAGCACGCTGCCCATGACCTGCAGCGAGCTGCCCAGGCTGCAGATGTGCTCGTCCGGATCGGCGGCGGCCAGGCGCCGTCGGACCTCCAGCGACTCCTCGGCCGGCTCCAGCGCCTCCGCGCCCCGGCCGAGCTCCAGCAACCGCCGGGCCACGTTGAGCTGGGACCGGGCCAGCCCCGAGGAGAACCGGACCGGGTTTGCCTCCGCGAGCCTCCGCCAGAGCCCTACCGCCTCCCGGCCGGGGCCGAGCGCAGCCAGTGGCTGCCCCAGCTCGGCCAGGGTCACGGCCAGGTTCGACAGCGCCATCGTCAGGTCGAGGGTGACAACGCCCGGGTGGTCCGCCTCGACGAGCCGCAGCAGGTCCACCGCCTCCGCCTCGCAGCGCAGCGCGTCCCAGGGGCGCCCCTGGTCGGAGCAGGCGGTGCCGAGGGTGACGAGCAGCGCGGCCAGCCGGGATCGGTACCGCTGCGGGTCCGCCTCGGCGAGCTCGCCCAGCAGCACGACGGCGGGCCCCACGTACCGTTCGGCGTCGGCCGCGCGGCCCACGTCGACGAGCGCCACCCCGACGTCGCGCAGGGCCTCGGCGCGCCACGCCGGGTCGTCCTCCGGCGTCACCGCGAGCGTGCGCAGGGCAACCTCTACGCGCAGCTCGCCGAGCGCGAGCGACGGGTGGGGCAGCACTCCGGAGACCGAGCGCAGGGCGTCGTAGTCGTCGGGGAGGGCGGCGACCGCAGCGCCGAGCTGGTCGAGCGCGGGGCTCAGGCCCTCGGACCGTCCGGCGAGCCGTTCGACGACCATCGCGGCCGCGCGCTGCGCGGCCCGCCGGGCAAACGCCGTGCTCGCCCCCGACAGGCACGCCCCAAGCAGCCCCGGGATGTCCGTGAGCTCGGCCAGCAGGTGCGGGTCCACCAGCCGCCCGGGCAGGGCCCGGTGCGGATCCAGGTCCAGCAGCCACTGCCCGACGGCGGCTGCCGCACCCGGCTGCACCCCCGGTACGACGGCGGCGACGCGGCTCACGAGGTTCTGGGCGGCGTCCGGGGTCCGCACCCCCGTCAGCGTCGCCGCGGCGACCAGAGCGTCGACGGCCTCCGGCAGGAAACCGGCCTCGCCGAGCACACCGGCCTCCTCAGCACTGCGGAACCAGGTCCAGCGCTCGTGCTCAAGAAGCTCGTCGAGGGCGTCGGACACGTCGACCGGCAGCACGTCCTGCGCATCTGGTGCCTGCGCGCGCAGGACGGCGCAGAGCGCCGCGGCCTGCAGGTCCAGCATCGGGGTCCCGCCCGCCTGCGCGGCGACCGCGACCTGCGGCACGGGGAGGCCGAGCGCCAGCGCGTACGGCTCCACGAAGGCCGCCACGAGCCGCCCGTCCACCTGCCCGGGCAGCACCTCGGCCCCGAGGTCCTCCCCCGTGCGCGCCGGTTCGAGCAGCGCCCGGGCCGCCAGGCTCGTCGTGGTGAGCCGGTTGAACCACTGCCCCGCACCGAGGGACACCAGCAGCACACGCAGCGCGCCGTTCCGGCCGCGCGCGGCGGACCGCAGCAGCTCCGCGAGCGCTGAGCCGCGCGTCTCGGCGCCGTCGACGATCAGGAGTGCGGGGGCGCCGTCGGGCACCATGGCCAGGGCGGCGTGCTCCGCGCCGTCGGGCACGTTCAGGCAGGTCCAGCCGGCGCGCGCCATGGCGTACGCGGCCTCGCGGGCCAGCCGCGTCTTGCCGACGCCGCGCGCGCCGCTGACGAGGCGTACCGCGACGGTGTCGGGTCCGTTGCACCACTCGACGAGCGATGCCAGCTCGGCGGTGCGTCCGAGGAACGGAACGATGCGTCGTTCCGGGGCGAGCAGCCGTCCTGGCGAGACAAGACGAGCGACCGCCGCGCCGGGTTGTGACGTCAGCATGGACACAACTTCAGTGAACCCCAATCCCGCCTCAACGGGGTATCACACTCAAATAGGTCGCCTTTGGTGCTTTCATGGTGCGCGCAGATGCGCTTCAGATTGCGCAAATATGCGTAGAAGTGCGTCAGATAGCGCGGCTGAGCCGTTCTTTCTCCTCGGCGAGGATGGTGCGCGACAGCGAGGCCTCGGCCGGTGCCTCGACGTCCACGGCCGACGGCGACGCGTCGGTGATCTCCGAGTGCCGGGCGAACTCCTCGAACAGGGCCGCCTTGGAGCCGAGGATCTCCATCATGCGCTGGTCGACGGAGGTCTCGACCAGGAGCCGGTGCACCTGGACCGTGCGGGTCTGGCCCATGCGGTGCGCCCGTGCCACGGCCTGCGCCTCGATGGTGGGCTTGACCTGGGGCTCGCAGAAGATGACGACGCTCGCCGCCTGCACGTTCAGCCCGACTCCCCCGGCTGTGATCTGGCTGACCAGCACCGCGGGCCCGCCGGGCTCGGACAGGGCGTCCACCATGGCCTGCCGCTCGGAGACGGGCACCGATCCGTTCAGCGGTCCCACGGCGAGATCCCCGAGGAGGTCCATCACCTGCTCCAGCACCGACAGGAAGTAGGAGAAGACGATGACGCGGCGGCCACCGTCGACCGCCTCGGTGACAAGCTCGCGCAGGCGCACCAGCTTCGCCGACTCCTCCGCGTCGGACACCGCGAAGGCGGCCCGCCGCATCGCCATGAAGTTCCCCGCGAGCACGGCGGCGCGGTAGGCGGCGCCGTCGACCGGGCCGAACTGCTCCCACTCCTCGACCTGCACCATCTCGGGCAGCTCGGTGAGCACGTCCTCCTGGTTGCGGCGCAGGTAGGCAGGCGCGACGATCCGGCGGAACGCCTTGGCGCCCGACAGGCCGGCGTTGGGGTCGAGCTGGCCCGCGACCTCCGGCTGGAGGTAGCCCACCATGTTCTTGAACTCGGCGACCTTGTTCTCCATCGGGGTGCCGCTAAGGAACAGGACGCGGTCGGACCGGTCGGCCCAGCGCCGCACCTCGCGGCCGCGGATGGTCTCGGGGTTTTTCACGTAGTGCGCCTCGTCGACGACCAGGAGCGCGGGCCGCAGGTCGTAGGGCAGGTCGAGCCGGCCGAGCACCTCGAACGTCGTGATGGCGACGCCGCCGCCGTCCAGCCAGCCCGCCGCTGCCTGCTCACGGTCGTTCCCGTGCATCACCACGGCGGTCAGGTCGGAGTGCTGCTCCACCTCGCGCTTCCAGTTGGTCACCACGCTCGCCGGGCACACCACCAGCACGTGCGTGCTGCCGGTGGCCACGAGGTGCGCGGCCACCGCGATGGACTGCATGGTCTTGCCCAGGCCCATCTCGTCACCGAGGATCGTGCGCCGCTGCACCAGCGCGTACTTGGCGCCGAACTGCTGGTAGCCACGCAGGTTGGCGCGCAGCAGGGTCCGGTCCAGCGGCTGCGCCTCGACCCGCCGCACGACGTCGGCGGGCAGGCCGCCCTCGGCGGCCTCGTGGTCGTCACCCAGGTCCACCACCTGCGACAACAGGCCGTAGTACTCCGCGGACCGCGCCTCGAAGTCCGCCCACACCTCGGCCCCTTCGGGCGGCTGCCCGACGGCGGCGCGTACCGCGCGAGCGTCGTCCGTCAGCCGCGCACCGGCCACCTGGTCCGCGAGCGCCGAGACGGCCCTGAGCGCGGCGGCCTTGCGGTCGGCGGGCGCGACCAGCCGCCGCCAGACGCTGGTGGCGGTCCGGGCGGGCTCCAGGTGCGCGGGCACGACGGCGGCCACGCGGCGCGCCTCGTCGAGGTGCCGGTGCCGGGCGTCGGTGGCCAGCCCGAACGCGTACAGGGTCTGGACGAGCACGGTGGCGTACGGGTCGTCGGGGTCGACGTCGATGCGGAACCGCAGGTCGGCGTCGACCTCGTCGGCGAGCTCGCGGACCGCCGAGGTAGCGAGCTTGGCGGTGCCGGCGCCGATGCCCGCCTCGACGAGCCGGTCGGTGCCCGCGACGAGGACCTGGGTGGCGCTCTTGTACCCGGCCTTCTCCAGGACGGCGACGCGCAGCTTCTTGCGCCGGTCCTCCAGGGCCGTGACACCGACCGTGCGCAGGACGGCGTGGACGCGCACCTCGCGGGTGGCCGTGTAGGCGTCGCGGACCCGCTCGCGCAGGCCGTGGTCGGCGGTGGTGAGCAGCTTGGCGTCGTCGAGCAGCGCCTGGGCCTGCTCCACTACCCGGCGGGCCGCGCGGGGCTTCCACGACCGGGGCGGGCCGGGGCGGGGCGAGCTGGCGGGGGCGTCTGCTGCGGCTGGGCTGGGGAGGGTCGTCTGCTCGGTCATGGCGTTGCGAGCGTACCCGGATGGTCCGACATGCCCCATTCGCGCCGCGCGCATCTTGATCGTGCACAGTTTGCTGGTCGCTGACATCGTGCCCGGCTTATCGTGACTGCATGACCAACCAGGCGAGCGACCAGCCGACCGGCCGGCCGAGCAGGTTCGGCGGGATTCCGGTGACCACCGTCGAGGAGCTCCGCGAGATCATTCCCCCGCCCCTCGGCCCGGCCGCGGGCAAGGTGCGCACGGCCCTCCACGACCTCGACCGGCAGTGGCTGGAGGCCTCGCCGTTGTGCCTGGTCGCGACCTCGGACGCCGACGGCAACGTCGACGTCTCCCCCAAGGGCGACCCGGCCGGCTCCCTGGTGCGGGTGCTGGACGAGCACACGATCGCGATCCCCGAGCGCCCCGGCAACCGCCGCGTCGACGGGTTCCTCAACGTGCTGGCCAACCCGCACGTGGGGCTCATCTTCGTGGTCCCCGGCCGCGGGGACACGCTGCGGATCAACGGTGCGGCCCGCCTGGTGCGCGACGCGCCCTACCTCGCCGGGCTCCAGGTGCGCCGCAACGTCCCGGTGCTCGCGCTGGAGGTCGACATCAGCGAGGTCTTCTACCACTGCTCCAAGGCGTTCCTGCGCTCCAAGACCTGGGACCCCGAGGCCTGGGACCTGGAGACGGTGCCCAGCCGGGCCGTCATCTCGCACACCCTGGAGCGGCCGGAACAGACGCTCGCGCAGGTCGAGGCGTACTACGGCCCGCAGTACGCTGAGACGATCTACGGATGAGCACACCTCCCCAGGGCGGCGCGGCGTACGGCTACCCCGCTCCCCAGTACCCGGCACCGCAGTACCAGGCACCCCGGGCGCGAAAGACGGGGCCCAAGATCCTGACGTTCACCGGCATCGCGATCCTGCTGGCGGGTGTGATCACGGGCATCGTGGGTGTCGTCGGAGCTACCAGGGGTGTCGTGGACCTGCTCCCCACCGACCTCGTCACGACCGAGGGCACCGCGGGCAGCGACGCCGTCGCTTTCGGGCCGAGCACAGAGCCGCTGACCCTCGACGTCCCGCAGGTGGGCGCCTACCTCGTCTTCGAGGTCTCGCGAGGCGAGTCGGCCCGGCTGCCC
The DNA here is from genome assembly GCF_041081105.1 of Promicromonospora sp. Populi. Lineage (NCBI taxonomy): Bacteria > Bacillati > Actinomycetota > Actinomycetes > Micrococcales > Promicromonosporaceae > Promicromonospora > Promicromonospora sp. Populi. The sequence goes on from NZ_CP163528.1 coordinate 1,586,984, forward strand.
TTCTCGGCGGTGACCGCCGAGGGACCGTCCGGCCCGGTGAGCATCGAGCCGCCCGACCAGACCACGCCGCTGCCGACCAACGGCTGGTCGGTGTTCGCGGTCGGGATCCTCGTCCCGGAGGAGAGCGGCCCCCACACGCTCGTCGTGGACCCGGCCCTGGCGGCCGACGACGTCAGCCTCGCCGTGAGCAGCCCCATCAACATCGGCAGCGTCGCCGGCCTCGGCGGCAGCGCGCTCGTCGTGGGGCTGGGGTTCCTGGTCGGCGGGCTGGGCTTCCTGCTGCTCATCGCCGGCATCATCTGGTGGGCGGTCGCCAAGAAGTAACGCTCAAGCCCCGGCTCACGCCAGGGTTGCGTCCGCCGCTCGCAGCGCTACGACGCCGAGGTCGCCGTCGGCCTCGAGAGCCCAGGCGCGCTGGCGTGCCGCGGCGTCGCCCCCGGCCCAGTGGTTGCCGAGCAGCTCGGTCACGGTGTCGAGGTCGCCGGAGTCCACCAGGGCGTCGCGTACGTGGTCCACCAGCGCGCCGACGACGTCGTGCGCCGGGGCCGGCCGCCAGGTCCGGGGATCCACGAGGTCGCCGGCGAGCCCCGAGCGCCCGGCCCGCCAGTGCGCGGTGCGCAGGATCTCGACGGGCGCGTCGGGCGGCGGCGAGTCGGCCGCCCGCGCCGCCGTCTCCACCAGGCCGCGGGCCAGCGCGGCCAGCAGCGTGGCCGTGTCCGCGGAGAGGCACACGTCGGCGACGCGGATCTCCACGGTGGGGTACGTCGCCGACAGGCGCGCGTCGAAGTAGACCATGCCCTGGTCCAGGATCGTGCCGGTCGCGACCAGGCCGTCGACAGCCGCGTGGTACGCCTCGGGGGTGCCGAACAGCCGCGTCGGACCGGCTGTGGGCCAGCGGGCCCAGACCTGGGAGCGGAAGCTCGAGTACCCGGAGTCGACACCCATCCAGTAGGGCGAGTTCGCCGACAAGGCCAGCAGCGGTGCGAGCCACGGCCCGATCCGGTCCAGCACCGCCACGCCCTCGGCGTCATCGGCCACCGATACGTGCACGTGGCAGCCGCTCGTGAGCTGCTCACGGGCGGTGAGGCCGAACTCCTTGCGCGCCGAGAGGTACCGGAGCTTGCCGACCGTCGTGCCGTCGAACGGCAGCGGCGAGGTGCCGAGCGCGGCGATCCGGGCGTCGTGCCGATCGGCCGCCGCCTGGGCGCCCGCCCGGCCGGCCCGGATCGACGCGGCGACCTCCTCGATCGTCGCGTGCGGCGGCGTGGCCGTCTCGATCTGCTCCTCCATGAGCTCAGGCTCGAGCGGCCCGTCACCGGGCTCGGCGCTGTCGAGCACGGCCTGGGCGCGCGGGACCGGAGCCCCGTCGTGCCCGACCAGCATCAGCTCCTCCTCGACGCCGATGGTCCGCAGTGCCCCGGAACCCGTCATAGGAGGGCGAGCGCCGCGAGCGCGTCGCGGGTCGCGTCGGCAGCGGTCATGCGCTGAGCCCCGACGATCTGGTCGCGGCTCGCGTGGTCCAGGAACGCCACCGGCAGGCCGATGTGCACCTGCGGCGTCGTGATGCCCTGCTCCCCCGCGCGCTGCGCGAGCATGTCGCCGATGCCGCCGTCGACCACGCCGTCCTCCACCGTGACCACGAGGTCGTGCTCGCCGCACAGCTTGACCAGGTTCTCCGGGACCGGCAGCACCCAGGTCGGCGCCGCGACGGTGGCCTCGATGCCGTGCGCCGCCAGCGCCGCACCGGTCTCCATGGCGCAGGCCACCATCGAGCCCACACCGACCACGAGCACGCGGCGGGGCACCGGGCCCTGCGGGCGGTTCGCGTCCGGGGAGAACCGCCCCACGACGTCCACACCGTCGAGCGCCTCGACGGCCGGGATGTCCTCGCCGACGGCGCCCTTGGGGTAACGGACCACCGTCGGCGCGTCGTCGACGTCGACGGCGGTGCGCAGCGCGTCGCGCAGCGTCGTCTCGTCACGCGGGGCGGCCAGGCGCAGGCCGGGGACGATGCGCAGCATCGCCATGTCCCACATGCCGTTGTGGCTGGCGCCGTCCTCGCCGGTGATGCCCGCGCGGTCCAGCACGAAGGTGACGCCCGCCTTGTGCAGGGCGACGTCCATCAGGACCTGGTCGAACGCCCGGTTCAGGAACGTCGCGTACACGGCGACGACGGGGTGCAGGCCGGCGAACGCCATCCCAGCGGCGGACGTCACGGCGTGCTGCTCGGCGATGCCGACGTCGAAGGTGCGCTCCGGGAACTGCTCCTTGAAGGGCGCGAGCCCCACGGGGTGCAGCATCGCGGCGGTGATCGCGACGACGTCGGGCCGGCGACGGCCGATCTTCACGATCTCGTCGGCGAACACCTTGGTCCAGCCGAACCGGCTGGCCGCGACGGGCAGCCCGGTCTCGGGGTGGATGACGCCGACGGCGTGGAACCGGTCGGCGATGTCCTCCTCCGCCGGCTTGTAGCCGCGGCCCTTCTCGGTGATGGCGTGCACGATCACGGGGCGGCCGTAAGCCTTGGCGCGGCCGAGCGCCCGTTCGAGCGCCTCGGTGTCGTGGCCGTCGACGGGGCCGATGTACTTGATGCCCAGGTCCTCGAACAGGCCCTGCGGGGCGACGACGTCCTTGAGGCCCTTCTTCAGGCCGTGCAGCCAGCGCCACGCGAAGCGTCCGGGCGGGCCGGAGCGGTTCAGGGCCCGCGTGCCCCAGCTCAGGAACGACTCGTAGCCGCTGGTGGTGCGCAGCGTGTCGAGGTGGTTGGCGAGCCCGCCGATGGTCGGCGAGTAGGACCGGCCGTTGTCGTTGACGACGACGACAAGCTTGCGGTCCCGGCTCTCCGCGATGTTGTTCAGGGCTTCCCAGGCCATGCCGCCCGTCAGCGCACCGTCGCCGATCACGGCCACCACGTGGTTGTTGGTGCCGCGCACCTGGTTGGCCTTGGCGATGCCGTCCGCCCAGGACAGGGCGGTCGACGCGTGGGAGTTCTCCACGACGTCGTGCGGGGACTCGGCGCGGCTCGGGTAGCCGGACAGGCCGCCGCGCTTGCGCAGGTCGGAGAAGTCCTGGCGGCCGGTGAGCAGCTTGTGCACGTAGGCCTGGTGGCCGGTGTCGAACACGATGGTGTCGCGCGGCGAGTCGAAGACGCGGTGCATGGCGATGGTCAGCTCGACGACACCAAGATTCGGGCCGAGATGGCCGCCGGTGCGCGAGACGCTCTCCACGAGGAACCTGCGGATCTCCTCCGCGAGCTCCGGCATCTGGCCGGGCGTCATCGCCCGGACGTCCTCGGGGATGCGGATATCGCTCAGCAGACCCATGCGCGTCCTTTCGTCGTGCCCGGTGAGGGCGAATCGGGGCCCCACTCTAGGGGCACCGACCTCTCCACTGTGCCACGGAGAATCCGCCTCCCACGCCTGTCTCCGATACCTCCACAACGATGTGGCCAGGCTCATAGGCACGGCGAGAAGAACTCTTTACCATTAGTAAACGTGCGATTCCTCCCCGGGCAGACCCCCGCCACCGACCTCACCTACGGCGACGTGTTCCTCGTCCCGTCCCGCTCGGACGTCACGTCCCGGTTCGACGTCGATCTTGCGTCCGACGACGGCACCGGCACCACCATCCCCGTGGTCGTCGCCAACATGACCGCCGTGGCGGGCCGCCGCATGGCGGAGGCCGTCGCGCGGCGCGGCGGCCTCGCGATCATCCCGCAGGACGTCCCCGCCGACGTCGTGGCGGGGGTGGTCGCGAACGTGAAGGCCAAGGACCCCGTCATCGAGACGCCGGTGGTCGTCGCGCCCCAGGACACCGTGCACAGCGTGCTGAACCTGCTCGGCAAGCGGGCCCACGGGGCCGCCGTCGTCGTCGAGGACAACCGGCCCGTGGGCGTCGTGACCGAGTCGGACTGCGCCGACGTCGACCGGTTCACCCGGGTCGCCGAGGTGATGTCCGCCGAGCCCCTGCTCCTGGACGCCGCCCTGCTGGACGGCCCGGGCGGGCTGGAGGCCGCGTTCGACGTGCTGCACTCCGCGCGCCTCGACCTGGCGCCAGTGGTGCGCGACGGGCTCCTGTCCGGCGTCCTGACCCGCAAGGGCGCGCTGCGCTCCTCGATCTACGCCCCGGCGCTCGACGCGTCCGGGCGCCTGCGGATCGGCGCCGCCGTCGGCATCAACGGCGACGTCGCCGCCAAGGCCAAGGACCTGCTCGCCGCGGGCGTGGACGTGCTCGTGGTCGACACGGCGCACGGGCACCAGACCAAGATGCTCGCCGCCCTGGACGCCGTCCGGTCCGTGCACCCGACGGTGCCGGTGGTGGCCGGCAACGTCGTCACCGCCGACGGGGTGCGCGACCTCGTGGCCGCCGGCGCCGACATCCTCAAGGTCGGCGTAGGCCCCGGCGCGATGTGCACCACCCGCATGCAGACCGGCGTCGGGCGCCCGCAGTTCTCCGCCGTCCTGGAGTGCGCGGCCGCCGCACGCGAGCTCGGCAAGCACGTCTGGGCCGACGGCGGCGTGCGCCACCCCCGCGACGTCGCCCTGGCGCTGGCCGCGGGCGCGTCGCAGGTGATGGTCGGCTCCTGGTTCGCCGGGACGTACGAGTCGCCCGGCGACCTGAAGTCGGACGGCTCGGGCCGGCTCTACAAGGACTCGTTCGGCATGGCCTCGGCCCGGGCGGTCGCGGCCCGGACCGCCGGGTCCGGCACCGCGTTCGCCCGGGCCCGCAAGGCCCTCTACGAGGAGGGGATCTCCACCGGCAAGATGTACCTCGACCCCGCCCGGCCGGGGGTCGAGGACCTGCTCGACGAGATCACCTCGGGCCTGCGGTCCGCCGCCACCTACGCGGGCGCCCGCTCGCTGGCCGAGTTCGCCGACCGCGCGGTGGTCGGCATCCAGTCGGCCGCCGGCTACCAGGAGGGCAAGCCGGTAGAGACGAGCTGGTGACCCGTCAGCCGGCTCAGCCGACTCAGCCGACTATGGCCAGCCGGCGCGTCGGGCGGGTGAGCGCCACGTAGAGGTCGCGCTCGCCGCCTGGCCGGGCGGCGGTGATCCCGTCCGGGTCGGCGACCACCACGGCGTCGAACTCCAGGCCGCGCACCTGGGAGACGGGCACCACCCGGACCTCGGTGCCCGCCAGCGCCTCGGCGATCCCTGGGACAGTCGCATCGGCGGCGACCACCGCGACCAGGTCGTCCGGTTCCGCGGCTGCCTGGGCCCTGGCCTCCGCGACGACGGCGGCCACCAGATCGCCGTCCGCCACCACTCGCCGCGGCTCGTCGCCGTGCCGCACCGCGACGGACGCCGCCTGGTCGGGAGCGATCCGCGCGAGCAGCGGCGCCGCCGCGTCCAGCACCTCGGCGGTCGTGCGGTAGCAGACCGTCAGGGTGCGCACGTCGGCGCGCTTCGCCAGGTCGCTGCCCAGGGCGTCGGCCCACGAGCCAGCGCCGGTCGCCGGGCCGGCCTGCGCCAGGTCGCCGACCACGGTCATCGACCGGCCCGGGCAGCGCCGCAGCACGGACCGCCACTGCATCGGCGTCAGCTCCTGGGCCTCGTCCACCACCACGTGCCCGTAGCTCCGGGTGGGTGGCCCGTTCAGCAGGTGCTCGGCCTCGTCGAGCAGCGGCAGGTGGGCGGCGGTCCAGGCAGGTTCGCCGGGAGCGCCATCGACGGCAAGCCCCGGGTGCCCCGCCAGCAGGTCCAGCACCACGTCGTCCGCCGTCAGGCGGGGCCACGCGGCCTCGACGGCCCGCTCCAGCGCAAGGTCCTCGACCAGCTCGGCCCGCAGTGCGCCCGGGTCCAGCTCGGCCACGGCGGCGGCGTGCCCGAAGGCCCCGCCGTCGTCCGGGGCGAAGCCCAGCCGCGCCAGGTCCGCTGCCGCCGCCTTGTCGACGTTCACGCCGCCCGTGAGCACCTCGATGTCCTCGTCCAGCTTGGCGAGGAACACGCGGGCCCGCGCCTGGACCTCGTCGGCCACGAAGTCCACCACGAGGTCCTTGAACAGCGACCGGGCCTGGTGGTGCGGCAGCCCGGAGCCGCCGGCGGTCACGCGCGCCTCGGCGAGGGCGTGCTCGTCCAGCGTGACGGGATCGCCGTCGACCAGGACCGTCAGCGTGCCGGCGGGCGCCTGGTGCTGTCGCACGGCCTCCGCCAGCTCGTCGGCCAGGGCGACGTCGCCCGCGGCGCGGCGCAGCTCGTGGCTCGCCGCGGGGGCCTCGGCCAGGCCCAGGGCGTCGGCGACCAGGCGGTCGGCGGTGCTCATCGCCACGTCGTTCTCGCCCAGGGACGGCAGCACCTCCGCGATGTAGTCGAGGAACCGGGAGCCCGGGCCGAGCACCAGCACGCCGTCGGCCCGCGCCTCGTCGAAGCCCGCCAGGACGTAGGCGGCGCGGTGCAGGGCGACCACCGTCTTGCCCGTGCCCGGGCCGCCCTCCACGACGGTGACGCCGCGGTGCGGGGAGCGGATGATCGCGTCCTGCTCGGCCTGCAGCGTGGAGACGACGTCACGCATGCGGCCGGTGCGCCGCGCGCTGATCGCCTCCAGGAGCGGCCCGTCGCCGACGACGTCGTGCGGCCCAGGCTCGGCGCCGTCCAGGAGCTCGTCGCTGACCCGGGTGACCTTGCGGTCGTCCAGGCGCAGGTGCCGGCGGCGGCGCAGGCCCATCGGGTGGGCGGCCGTGGCGGCGTAGAACGGGCGCGCGGCCTCCGCGCGCCAGTCGACGAGGAGCTGCTCGTCGTCGTCACTCAGGCCGGTGCGGCCGATGTGCAGCGAGCTGCCGTCCGCCCGGTCGATCCGGCCGAAGCAGAGGTGGTGCTCGGCGGCGCCGAGGGTGCGCGCCCGCCGGCCCAGCATGGCGACGCGCACCTCCCGGGTGTACGCCTCGTCGGGGTCTGACGACGAGGCGCGTACCGCGGCGTCGAGGTCGGCACGGACACGTGCCACCTCGCCGTCCAGCCGCGCATACAGCGCGTCGACGTGCTCCTGCTCGGCGGACTGCTGGGTCTGGCTTGGCTGCACCGGGTCTCCTTGTTGTCGAGGCCTGGTGTCAACGCGACGACGTCGCAAAACGTTCCCGCGCTACTCGTTCACTGTTACTCGTTCACCAGGACCGGCACCCCGACGGCGGCCGCGGCCACCGTTCCCTCGATGTCATCGGGGACCGCGATCTCGAACTCCTCCTCCGGGGTCGGCGGGCCCTCGTGGCTGTGCGCACCCTCGGCCTCGTGGTGGACAAACCGGCCGGTGCCGAGCAGCTCGCCGTCGGCGTCGTAGAAGCCGGCGAGCACCTCCAGCTCGATCAGCGTGCTGACGTCGCTGGTGATGGTCACGGTGCCGGTCACGGTGCCGTCGTCGGCGAGCCCCAGGCCGCTGAGCTCGAACCGGTCGTCGAACGGTCCGGCCACCACCCCGACGCTGCCCGGCTCGGGGTGGGCGGTGGCGAGCCCGGGCAGGTCCGGGTCGCCGGTGGCGGCCGTGAGGCCAGGAAACTCGGTGCGGGGCGCGGACGCCGGGTCGGGCAGGGCTTCTGCCTCCGACCCGGCGCCGCGCACGAGCAGCGTGGCGGCCACGCCGACTGCACCGGCAGCCAGCAGGACGACGATCCAGAGCACGACGGCGCGGACGCTCACGATGATGTACCGGGCCCGGTCAGCGGGTCACGCGCAGGGCGCGGCCCATGACGTCGAACAGGTCCGTGTTGTCCACGGTCGCGGCGAGGGACTGCGTGCCGGGACCGTACGCGAAGATCGGCACGTTCGCGCCCGTGTGATGGCCCGTCAGGAACGTCAGCCACAGGCTGGCCTCCGGCGAACCGTCCTCGACTCCCTCCGGGTCGTCAGCGGTACGGAACGTGGCCGGGGCGAAGTTGCCGGGGTCCGAGGAGCCGGAGCCGTTGATCGGGCCCGTCGAGCGGGTCGGGTCCAGCGCCCCGGAGGACGCGCGGCTCGGGGTCGAGCTGTTCGCGGGGTTGCCGGAATCGACGTTCGCGGGCGGGGTGAGCGTCTCGGGGTTGGTGACCATGCCCTTGCCGACGATGTTGAAACCACCGGTCTCGTGGTCGGCGGTCACGATCACTGTCGTGTTGCCGTCCTTCTTGGCGAAGTTCAGCGCGACCCGCACGGCCTCGTCGAACGCCTTCATCTCCTCGAGCGCCTGCGCGGCGTCGTTGGCGTGCGTGCGCTTGTCGATCAGCGCGCCCTCGACCTGCAGGTAGAAGCCCTTCCGGCTGCCCTTGAGCAGGCTGATCGCCTCGGTGGTCAGCTCGGCGACGCTCGGCTCCTCGGCCTGGACCGAGTCCGGGTTCTCGCGCTTGAACTTCTCGATGGTCAGATTGCCCCTGCTGAACAGGCCGAACACCTTGCGGCCCTCGGCGTTCTCCAGCTCTTCGCTGGTGGCGACCGTCTGGTCGGCGAACGAGCCGAGCACGTCGTAGCCCTGCGCCTCCAGCGCCTCCTGGTCGGCGGCGTCGAAGCGGGCGAGGCCACCACCAAGCACCACGTCGGCGGTGCCGTTGCGGGCCATCTGGTCGGCGACCGGCGTGACACGCACGTCGTCGGTGGGCAGCGGCTCGCCGGTGATCGCCAGGTCCTGGCAGGCCGCCGCGGAGTAGTCCGGTCCCTGGCAGCCGCGGGCGATCACGTGGCTCGCCTGGCTGGCGGGCGTGGCGTCAGTGATCTCCGCGGTCGAGACGTTACCGGTGCGGTAGCCGGCGTCCTTGGCGAGCTCCATGAGCGTGGGCACCACCTCACCCTTGCCGTCGACGCCGAGGGCGGCGTTGTACGACTTCACACCGGACGCCCAGGCCGTGGCCGACGATGCCGAGTCCGTGACGTACTCGGGAACGAAGTCGTCCTCGCCCGGCTGGCCCGAGTTCTTCTGGATGGCGTACGTCGTGACCTGGCCGACGACGGGCAGGGTCTCCATGGCCAGCCTGCCGTCGGCGCCGTAGTAACGGATGCGCGCGGCGTCGACGTGGTTGCGGCCCATGCCGTCGCCCACGAGGTAGATGACGTTCTTGGCGCGGTTGCTGTCCGGCTGAGCGGTGGCGGCGGCGGTCGTGACGACCGAGCCGGCCACGACGGCCAGGGCGACCGCGGCTGCTGCCATGACACGGCGGCTGACGCTGCGTTGCGAGCTGGTGCGCATGTACTCCTCTTCCGATCTCGGGCGCCGGAGTGGCACCCGCGCGGACGCTAACCCGACGGGTGAAACCGAGGGGGCGGCGTTGATGGCGTACACATGAACGCAGGGTGAGCGAAACCTGTCAAGACTCTGAGGCTCGCTGCCCGAACGTCCCGTCGGTGACGGTCGCCCACGAGCGCCGGACGATCTCCTCCAGCACCGCGAGGTCGACCCGTTCGAGGTCCTTCAGATACAGGCAGCCGACGCCGGTCGTGTGCGGGCCGAGCCGGGCCAGCAGGTCCGCGTGCGCGCCGACGCCCTCGGGCAGGTACACCGTGCTGGCCGCCTTGCGGGGCGCGAACCCCGCGGCGGCGGCGTGCCCGGAGTGGCCGCTCGGGTACTCGTAGTGGTACTCGCCGAACCCGATGACCGAGGTGCCGAACATCCGCGGCGCCGCGCCCGTGACCCGCTCCATGAGGTCGCGGAGGGTGTGCGCGTCCCGCCGCCGCACGGCAGGCGTCACCGCGTCGAGGTAGGCGGCCGGATCGCCGTCGGTCCAGGTGGTGGCCATGGAGCCAGTATCTCCCTGTGCTGGTTCGACTGCGTGCTGGTCAGACGGTCGCCGGCGCGGTGGTTACCGCCTCGGCCGCGTCTTCTTCGTCGTCCTCGTCGAGGTCCGGGCCGGCGACGAGCAGGTCGATGTGCACACCGAGGAGCGACCCGTCGGCGGCGTGGGTGGTGACGACGGGGTAGAAGCCGTCGCCCCAGCCGGAGTGGCTCAGCACAACGTTCTCGCCGTCGACGGCCAGCGGCATCGTCACGTTGGCACTCCCCTCCACGTAGTGGTCGGGGCTGTCCATGAGGCTGAACCACGAGTCGGGCGTGCCGTTGTCGAAGACGTCGTCATACCAGGTGTCGTCGCCGTCGCTGTCCTCAGGGGGCATGCCGGACTCGATCGCCTCGGCATCCACGAAGGCGACGGTTCCCGCATCGACCGGGACACCGTAGAACTCGCCGTCGCCGAGCGGCTCGGTGTCCTCCGGGGTGACAAGCCGAACCTCGGCGACCGGTGCGGCGTCGGACACCACGAGCGAGAGGTACGCCTCGCGCAGATGGCTCCCGTCACGGGCGTCGGAGACGTCCGCGACGGTCACGAACGCGGGGTAGGAACCCGGCGGGATCTGGGTGACGATGCCGTCGCCCAGGCCCACGTACGGGTCGGATGCCTCCAGCCGCCCCGAGGGCACGTGCAGGATGCCGAGGCCGTGCACTGTCTGGGGGTACGGGGTCCCGTCGGGCGTGCCGTCAAGGAGGGCGAAGAAGGGCTCGTCGTAGGTCATGCGAGGAAGGTAGCCGGAGCCACCGACACTCAGGTGAACAGATGCAGATCGCAGTCCCAGGACGGGCCGGTAGCGTTGACCGCTTGCGCAGCGCTGACATGCGCAGACAAGCCTGGTTAGCACAAGACAAGGAGGCCCGCCCTGGTCGCCGCCGACCTCGACGTCACCGTCGACCTCGCCCGTTCCCTACTGACCGAACAGCATCCCGACCTCGCCGACCGCTCCCTCACGCTGGTCGCCAACGGGTGGGACAACGTGATGTTCCGGCTGGGTGACTACCTCGCGCTGCGCCTGCCCCGGCGCGCGCTCGCGGGCCGGCTCATGCGCAACGAGCACCGCACGCTCCCGCTGCTGGCCCCGCGCCTGCCGGTCCCGATCCCGGACCCGGTCCGCACGGGCGCGCCGAGCGCCGCGCTCGGCTACCCGTGGCCGTGGGGCGTCGTGCGCTGGGTCGACGGCGTCCCGGCGGCCAGCGTCCCCGCCGCGGAGCGCACGCCGTGGGCCGAGCACCTGGCGCGCGTGTTCGTGGCGCTGCACCGGCCCGCGCCCGACGACGCCCCCGGGAACCAGTTTCGCGGGGTGCCGATCGAGACGCGATCGGAGAGCTTCGAGGAGCGGCTCCAGCTCCTGCCGGACCGGCTCCACGAGCGCGCCCGCGCCATCTGGTCCGCGGCCCTGGCCGCCCCGGCGTACGACGGCGCCCCCGTGTGGCTGCACGGCGACCCGCACCCAGCCAACCTCGTGGCCGATCGCGGCCGGCTCGCCGCCGTCATCGACTTCGGGGACGTGACCAGCGGCGACCCGGCGTCCGACCTCGGCATGATGTGGCTCACCTTCGACGCCGAGGGCCGCGAGAAGTTCCGCGGGGTGATCGACGCCGAGGCCCGCGACGGGCAGGGGTGGGACGCCGGGATGTGGGACCGGGCGCACGGCTGGGGGCTGCTGTACGCCGCCATCTGCTTCGCCTACCCGGACACACACCCGATCATGGTCGGCGTCGGGGAGCACGCGGTGGAGCAGCTCTTCGACTGAGCGTCGCGGACCGGTTCAGAACCGCACAGCCGTAGTGTTCGCCCCGCAGACCAGCACCGCCACGCGCTCCCCCGGCTCGGGCACGTACCTCCCGGACAGCAGCGCCGCGAGCGCCGTCGCGCCGCCCGGCTCGGCGACGACGCGGGCCGCGTCCCAGAGGGACGCCTGGGCGGAGACGATCGCGTCGTCGGTGACCAGCAGCGACTCGGCAACGAACTGCTGGGCCAGCGGGAACATGTGCTGTCCGACCCGCAGGGGCGCGAGCGAGTCCGCGGCGATCCCCTCGGTGGGCGCGTCGACCGGTTCCCCGGCCGCGAGCGCCCGGTGCAGGGTGGGCGAACCCTCGGGTTCCACGGCGACGATGCGCACGTCGCCGCGGTACCAGGCGGCGATGCCGCCGATCAGCCCGCCGCCACCCACGGCGACCAGGAGCGTGTCGACGTCGGGCAGGTCGCCCGCGATCTCCAGCCCGAGCGTGCCCTGGCCGATGAGTGTCTCGGGCTGGTCGTAGGCGTGCACCGTCATGGCGCCCGTGCCGGCCACGAACTCCTCGCTCGCGGCCAGCGCGTCGGCGTACCGGTCGCCGCCCACGACGAGCTTGGCGCCGTACCCGCGGATGCGCTCGGCCTTGGCCTGGGAGGTCACGCTGGGCACAAAGATGGTCGCCGGGATCCCGAGCCGGGCCGCGGCGTAGGCGACGGCGGCCCCGTGGTTGCCGCCCGAGGCGGCGACCACGCCGGCGTCGGGCACGTCGCGGGTCAGGAGGCTGGTGAACGCGCCGCGGGCCTTGAACGAGCCGGAGTGCTGCAGGCACTCGAGCTTGAGCGCGACGGGCTGCGCCGGGCGGCCGAAGTCCGCCAGGTCGACCTCCAGCACGGGGGTGTGCCGCACGTGCGGGCGGATCAGGTCCGCTGCGGCGCGGATCGCGTCGCGGGTCACTTCGGTCATCGGGTCCTCCTGAGTCGGGTGAACGGCATGGCGAGCTTCACGGCGTGATGGCCAGCTCTCGCGTGCGGTCCCAGTCCTCGGTCCAGCCGAGCTGGTCGAACATCGCGTCCAGGATCCCGGCGGTGAATCCCCACACGAGGTGGGTCACGTCGCCGTCGTGCACGTGGAAGCCCGGGCCGCGCCAGGTCTGGCGGTCGCGGTGCAGCACGGTGGTGAACCGGTTGGCGGGGTCGAGCAGGTCGGCGACGGGGGCGCGGAAGACGTGCGCGGACTCGGCGGTGTCGACCACGCCCACGGGTGTGGGATGGGCCCACCAGCCGAGCACCGGCGTGACCACGTGGTTGCTGACCGGCATGGGCAGCTCGTCGAACGTGCCGAGCACCTCGACGCCCGACGCGTCCAGGCCGGTCTCCTCGACGGCCTCGCGCAGGGCTGCCGCTACGGCGTCCTCCCCGTCGTCGGCACGGCCGCCCGGGAAGGCGACCTGCCCGGCGTGGCTGCGCAGCGTCGCGGCGCGTGCCAGCAGCAGGACGTCGAGGTCGGCGGGCACCGCGAGGTCGGCCGCGCCGCGGTCGGCGGCAAGAGCGTCCAGCACCCCGAACAGCACCAGGACCGACGCCGGGCGGGCTCCGCCCGAGAAGTCACCGCGCGCGTGCCGCCACGGCCCCTCGAAGCCCTGCTCGGCGAGGGCGACCAGCTGCTTGCGTGCGGATGCGGAGGAGCTCACGAGGCGACCTTAACCCCGGCCGCGGAGCCGCCGGACATCGCGCTAGCCCGGTGCACCGAGCACGGCCGGATCCGCGCCGCGCGCCACCAGGAGCGCCCGCATCGCCACCAGCGCGCGGTCGTACACGTCGTCGTCGTCGAACAGGAGGGAGCGGTCGTTCGCGGCGTTCAGCATGGCGTTGAGCTCGAACGACACCTGGAGCGCGTCAACGCCGGGAGCCAGCTCGCCCGCGTCGACCGCGGTCCGCACCTGGTGCGCCACGTACGACTCCCAGGAGCGCTGCGCCTCTGCGACGGCGTCGCGTACGGGACCCTCCCGCATGTCGAACTCCATCTCGACGGTACGGAAGAAGCACCCACCCAGGAACACCCGCGAGCGCGAGTACTCGGTCCAGGCGAGCACCAGCGCCCACACCCGCGCCAGGCCGCGCTCCGCGGACCGCGCCGGGACCACCACGTGCTCCCGGTAAATCTCCGCCGCGCGCTCGACGGCGGCGAGCTGCAGCTTCTCCTTGGAACCGAACAGCCCGGCGATCGCGCTCTTGTTCACGGGGGCGGACTCGGCGAGGCCGCCGAAGGACAGGGCCTCCAGCCCGCGCACGGACGCCTGCTGCACCGCGTGGTCGAGCACGGCGCCGCGGGTGCGGTCGCCGCGGACGCGGCGCAGGTCGGTCGGCTCCGGAAGCTCGGTCATAAAAGAAAGTGTACGACCGTTCGCTCATGCGATAGTGTGCGAACGATCGTACAGATATCCCGTGTCCTCGTCGGAGGTTCCTGTGCCCCAGACACAGCGCGCGACCCGCGCCATGTTCCGCACCCTTTCCCGCACCGTCCCGCCGGTCGCCCTGGCCCTCGGCGCCGCCACCTACTGGCGGGTCGGCCCGCCGGCCCAGGTCCGCCCGGCCGACCAGGCGATCCATGAGGCCGCACGCCGCGGCTCGCTCCCCCACCGCCCCACGTTCCGCGGCAGCCGGGGAACGATCACGGTCGCCACGTACACCTGGGGCGACCCCGGCGCGCCGGCCGTCCTGCTGGTCCACGGCTGGCAGACCCGCGCCTCGGCGTTCGGCCGGATCATCGAGGACCTCACCGGCGCCGGGCTCCGAGTAGTCGCCTACGACGCGCCCGCCCACGGCGCCTCCGACGGGCGCCGGCGCACCGCGCTCGACGACGTCGCCATCATCCGCCGGCTGTCCGACGCCGAGAACGCGCCGTGGGCGGCAGTGGTCGGGCACTCGCTCGGGGTGCTCGCGGCGGGTATCGCCCTGCACGAGGGTGTCGCGGCGGAGCGGTTCACCAGCATCGCCGGCCTCGCATCGGTCCGCGCCGCCACCGACGAGTTCGTCCGGGCGGCCGGGATCCCCTGGGCGCTGGGCGACCGCTTCGCGACGGCCGTGCAGCGATACAGCCTGCCCGACCACCCCGACGTCTACGAGCGCTTCGACCTGCGGACCCGCACCCTGCCGGCGTCGATCCCCGCCCTGTGGGTGCACGACGCCGGGGACCCGATGAACCCCCACCGCCTGTCCGAGCAGCTCCACGAGGCCCACGCGACGTCGAGCGAGCTGTTCACCACAACCGGGCTGGGGCACAACAAGATCCTCGGCGACCCCGTGGTGCGGTCCAGGATCCTGGACCACCTGGCGGCGCCCGCGTCGGCCTAGCCCCCGGTATCACCGGCAAGCACGGAGCACATCACAAGCAATCCTTCCCTGACCTGCGGAAAGAACCCTAGGGTGCTGTCCGGTTTGTTCCGGTTCTGTGGAAGGACGACGATGGCTTACCCGAGCGACCACGCCCTGGCGGCGACGGCGGTCGGCGTCCTGGCGGCCCTCTGGTTCGCCTGGACCCTGCGGCACGCGAGCCCCTGGACGCGGCTCACGCCCGTCGTCGGCCTGGCGCTGGCCGTGGTCGTCGTGATCCTCGGCGCACTGACGGCCGCGAGCGCCTGGCCCGAGGGCACGGTGGTGACCGGGCGGGTGGTGAGCATCTACGCCGCGGCGCTCGTCGCCCACGGCGTCCTGACGCGGCTGTGCACCGGGCTCATCGCGAGCCGGTACCGCCACGCGGTGGCGGTGGCCAAGGACGAGGACAAGGCGGGGGTCACCGTCGGCAAGGCGCGGATCCACCTGATCCCGACCGTCGTCTCCGCCTCCACGGCGATCCAGGTGGGCATCATCGCCAACACCCTGGACGTACCCGTCCTGTACCTGGGCGCCGCCGCCGGGCTCCTCGTCGCGGGGCTGGCGTGGCCGCTGGGCTGGCTGCTCCGCACGGCCGGCGGCCGGCGGTTCCGGCGCCCGACGGCGGCGCTCGTGCACCCGCTGACCGGGCTGCTGACCGGGGTGACCCTGCTGTGCACCGCAATCTTTACCTGGGCGGGCCAATGAAGTATGGCGCTGTTCCTTCATCTTTTGCTTGACACTCGGCAGAAGTCGCCATAGGTTCACAACGCCACTTTGTGGTGCACAACACGCATGCGAGCCATCCGAGGTCTTCCCGACATGGGCATTTCCGAACGAGGCGGCCGCATGGGTCATGAGGTCGTGACAACGCTGTCAACACCCGCTCCCTCCTGATCCCCTGTCTCGTCGGTACGGCCCGACCCGCCGGCCCGATGGTGTCGAACGGAGACTCATGCCTGAGAACAGCACTGATGCCCAGACCCTCCCCGGCGGGATGTCCCGCCGCACCGTCCTGACCGGGACCCTCGCCGGGCTCATGGTGCCGGCGGCGGCCTTCTCGCTCGGCGCCGACACCGCGGCCGCCGTCGCGCCGGGGGCCGTGCGGCCGCTGGCCACCACCCGGCACATCACCATCTACGCGGAGCCGCTCCCCGGCGGCCAGTTCGGGTACGGCCTCGCCCCCGGCAAGGCCACCATCCCCGGCCCCCTGCTGGAGATGTGGGAGGGCGACACGCTCCAGATCGAGCTGGTGAACAACACCACCAAGCGCCTGTCGATCCACCCCCACGGCGTCGACTACAAGACCGACTCGGACGGCAGCCCGTTCAACGACTCGTTCAACGAGCCGGGCGAGACCCGTACCTACACCTGGAGCAGCCACAAGCAGACCCAGCTCGACGACGGCCACTGGCGGCCCGGCACCGCGGGCTACTGGCACTACCACGACCACTCGATGGACGGGGAGCACGGCACCGTCGGCCTGCGCAAGGGCCTCTACGGCGGGCTGATCGTGCGGCGCCTGGGCGACGTCCTGCCCGACCGCACGTACACCGTCGCGTTCAACGACATGTCCATCAACAACAAGGTGGCGCCGGACACCCCGATGTTCGAGGCGAACCTCGGCGAGAAGGTCGAGTTCCTCGCCATCGGGCACGGCGACCAGTTCCACACGTTCCACCTGCACGCCCACCGCTGGGCGGACAACCGCACCGGCTACCTGACCGGCCCCGACGACCCGAGCCGGGCCATCGACACCCGCGACCTCAACCCGGGCGACTCGTTCGGGTTCCAGGTCAAGGCCGGAGAGAAGGTCGGCGCGGGCGCCTGGATGTACCACTGCCACGTCCAGCTCCACTCGGACACCGGCATGGCCGGCATCTTCCTGGTCCGCAACGCCGACGGCACCATGCCTGCGGGAGCGCAGGAAGCGATCGACCGCTTCCACGAGCACGACCACGCGGCCGTCAGCACGGGCGAGACCGAGGCAGCCGACCACACCGGTCACTGATCGCCACACACTCACGCGCAAAGGAGCAGTGATGGAACGGACAGTAAGAGGCACGACCCGCGGGGCAGCCGCCTCGCGCAGGACGGCGCGCAGCGCACTCGCAGCAGTCGCAGGCGCCGCCCTCGTCGTCTCGCTGGCGGCAGTCCCGGCGCAGGCCCAGCGGAGCGCCGTCGTCGACACCGCCCCCGTGGCCGCGGCCGCGGAAGACATCAACGTGCTGGTGTTCCACGGAGCAGCCGCCGACCAGACCGACCCGGTCACGCTGGCCAGCAAGACCATCCGGGAGCTCGGCGCGGAGCACGGTTTCACCGTGCACACCGCCACCGACCCGCAGGCCTTCACCGCCGAGAACCTCGCGGACTACCGCGGCGTGGTCTTCCTCTCGGCCGAGGGCGTGGAGCTCACCACGGCGCAGGAGGCGGCGCTCAAGGCGTACGTGCAGGGCGGCGGCGGGTTCCTCGGGGTCCGCGACGCCGCGCGGGCGCAGGCGCGCTCGCAGTGGTTCACCGGCCTGATCGGCACGCGCCCGGCCGGCAACCTGCCGGACCCGCTGCCGATCGCGAGCGCCACCGCGAGCGCGGAGAACCCGCCGAACGAGATCGCCTCGAACCTGATCGACGGCGACTCCGCCACCAAGTGGCTGGCGTTCGAGCCGACGGCCTGGATCGAGCTGGAGCTGGACGAGCCACTGGTGGCCAGCCGGTACGCGCTCACCTCGGCCAACGACTCCGCCGGCCGCGACCCGCAGGACTTCACGCTGCAGGGCTCCGCGGACGGCGAGACCTGGACGGACCTGGACGCGCAGACGGGCGTGGAGTTCCCCGACCGGTTCGCCACGCTCGACTACTCGTTCGATAACGACGTCGCCTACCAGCACTACCGCCTCGACATCACGGCGAACGCGGGTGACGGCCTCACCCAGCTCGCCGACATCCAGCTCTTCGACGCGAGCGGCGAGGGCGAGCCCGAACCCGAGATCCCGGTGCAGGAGGCGACGGTCAACGTCCTCGACCCCGCGCACCCGGCCAACGAGGGGCTCCCGCAGAACTGGACCCGCTCGGACCGCTGGCTCAACTGGGCGCCCAACCCCATCGGCGACGTGCACACCGTCGCGCAGGTGCAGGAGTGGGACTACGACGCCGGCGAGGGCGCGAACGGCCCGTTCCACCCCATCTCCTGGTGCCGTGACTACGACGGCGGCCGGTCGTTCTACACCGGCATGGGCGGCACCGCCGAGAGCTACGCGGAGGACGAGTTCCGCGACCACCTGCTGGGCGGGCTGCTCTGGTCGACCGGCATGGTGCGCGGCGACTGCCAGGCGACCATCGCGGCGAACTACGAGACCGAGCGCCTGACCGACGTGAACGCCGCCGGCATGCTCGACCAGATGGGTGAGCCGCACGGGCTCACGGTGGCGCCCGACGGCGGCGTCTTCTACATCGGCCGGGGCGCGTGCCCGACCGGGCCGATCGTCTCCTGGGACGACCCGAACGTCGGCCTGGGCTGCGGCACGATCCACCGCTGGGACCCGGAGGAGGGCGAGACCAACCTCCTGACCACCCTCGACGTCATGGGCAACCGGGGCAGCGGCAGCGAGCTGGTCAAGAACGAGGAGGGCCTGCTCGGCATCACCCTCGACCCGCAGTTCGAGGAGAACAACTGGATCTACGCCTACTGGATGCCGCACGAGTCGATCGACCGCGAACGCCGGGTCGGTCTGCGGACGGTGTCGCGCTTCACGTACGACGCCGAGGCCGACACGATCGACCAGTCCACCCGCGAAGACCTGCTGGAGTGGGAGACGCCGATCCATAGCTGCTGCCACGCGGGCGGCGGCATGGACTTCGACAACGAGGGCAACCTCTACATCGGGTCGGGTGACAACAACTCCTCTGGCGGTTCGAGCGGCTACTCCGGCAACAACTGGACGCTGGAGTACGCGGGCATCTCGTTCCAGGACGCCCGCCGCACGGCCGGTAACACGAACAACCTGAACGGCAAGATCCTGCGGATCCACCCGGAGCCCGACGGCACGTACTCGATCCCCGAGGGCAACCTGTTCCCAGAGGTGGACGACCCGGGCGACAAGACCCTCCCGGAGATCTACGTCATGGGTGTCCGCAACATCTCGCGGCTGGAGTACGACCTGGAGAACGACTGGCTGACGGCGGCCTGGGTGGGGCCCGACGCGGGCCTGCCGAACCCTGAGCTCGGCCCGGCCAAGTACGAGACCGCCACGATCATCACGTCGGCGGGCAACCAGGGCTGGCCCTACTGCATGGGTAACGGACAGCCCTACCGCGATCGCAGCAACACCGACGCGTCGGTCCTGACCGGCTGGTACGACTGCGACAACCTGAAGAACACCTCGCCGCGCAACACCGGCCTGGTCGACCTCCCGCCGGTGCGCGACAACATGATCTGGTACTCGCCGAGCGGCGGCGGCCCGGTCTTCCCCGTGGGCGAGGACGGCATCCCGTCCTATGCCGACGACGAGGCCACCTACACCCAGCCGTACCTGCGCGGCGGCGGTCAGGCCATCATGAACGGCCCGACCTACCACCGGTCCGAGGTCGACACCACCAGCGGCGTCGCGTGGCCGGCGTACTGGGACAACAAGTGGTTCATCGGCGACCAGTCGAACTCCACCAACCGGATCGCCGTCACGGTGAACCCGGACACCGTCGAGGAGGCTGGTCCCCCGGTCTTCGCCGAGGACCTGCGCAAGATCATCCAGGGCGGCAGCGGCAACCAGCAGGTCCAGAGCTGGATGGACGCCAAGTTCGGTCCGGACGGCGCGCTGTACCTCCTCGACTACGCGACCGGCTTCTTCTCCCTGACCGACAACCAGAAGCTCGTCCGGATCTCGTACACGGGCGGTCCGGCCACGCCGGTAGCGGCCGCATCCGGGGCCAGCGTGCAGAGCAACCCGCTCACCGTCGCCTTCACCGGTGACAGCTCGGGCGGCGTCTCCTACGCCTGGGACTTCGGGGACGGGACCACCTCGACCGAGGCCAACCCGCGCCACACCTACAAGCGTGTCGGCGAGTACGCCGCGACGCTCACGGTGACCTACGCCGACGGCGAGACGACGACTATCGACGTGCCGGCCGAGACCACGTGCACCATCCCGGACGATCGGAAGAACGTCTGGCTCGGTACCACCAAGACCAGCGTCGTGAGCGTCGACCTGGGCGGCTGCACCATCAACGACCTCATCAACGACGAGGCAGAGTGGGACACGAACGGCCGGTTCGTCAACCACGTGACCGCGGTCGCCAAGCAGCTCGTGGCCGACAAGGTCATCACCAAGCTGGCGCAGACGAAGCTGGTCCAGGCCGCGAAGACGTCCGGCATCGGCGCGGAGGGCAGCACCGGGTACCGGTGGCTGTTCGACGGCACGGCCGAGACGCTGGCCGACTGGCGGCAGGCGCCGGGCGGGAGCTTCGAGCTCCAGCCCGACGGGTCGATCCTCTCCACCGGCGGGCTGGGCATGCTCTGGTACCCGGGTGAGGAGCTGGGTGACTTCTCGCTCAGGCTCCAGTTCAAGGACTCGTCGGCCGGGACCGTCCACGCCAACAGCGGCGTCTTCACCCGGTTCCCCGACCCGCGGATCCCGCAGGACGAGCGGCCGGAGTGTGGTCAGCTCACCGACCAGGAAGCCTGGGTGGCGATCTACTGCGGCCAGGAGATCCAGATCTACGACGGGCCGGCCGGCGAGCCCCAGAAGACGGGATCGGTGTACAACTTCGACCCGAACAACCTGGAGCAGGCCGGGGCCACGCCCAAGGGCGAGTGGAGCGACTACGAGATCCAGGTGGTCGGCCAGCAGTACACGATCATCCGCAACGGCGTGGTCATCAACGAGTTCGAGAACTCGCCGGGCAAGCAGTCCTCGCGCCCGGGAGACCCGCCCACCGACCTGCGCCAGTTCCTCGAGGGGTACATCGGCCTGCAGAACCACGGCAACGCGGACGCCATGGAGTTCCGCAACATCCGGGTGCGTGACCTGTGACCAGGTCCGCGCAGAGATCTGCGCAGAGAGGAGCCTCCGTGTTCCGACAGAAGCTGTCCCGTGTTCTCGCGGGGCTGGCGGTGAGCGCCTTCGTGGCGGTCCCGCTGGCTCCGGCCACGGCGTCCGCCGTCCAGTACCCGGCAGCAGTCACGGCGGACCAGGCCGTGGCGGACGTCGCAGCCGACCAGGTGCTGACCTGGACCGCCGACGGCGGCGTCTCGGCGTACAAGTCGGCGCCCGCCACGGCGGTCGCCGGGCCGACGACGATCATCTTCGAGAACAGCAGGGCCACGGGCAACACCATCGGGATGTCCCACACCCTGACGTTCGCGACCGACTCGCCGGGCTACAACTCGGACGTCACCCTCGACATCCTGGCCAACCCCCTGGACGCCAACGGCGGGCGGTACGAGGCCGAGGTCGTCCTGACTCCGGGCACGTACCGGTACTTCTGCGCGATCCCGGGCCACAGCACGATGTCCGGGGAGCTCGTCGTCACCGCGGACCCGGGCCCGGACACAACGGCACCGGTAGTGACTGCTGAGGTCACCGGCCAGCAGGACGCCGACGGCGCCTACATCGGCTCGGCGACCGTGAACCTCGCGGCGGAGGACGACATCTCCGGCGTCGCGAGCATCGAGTACTCGGTCGACGGCGGCGCGTACGTGCCGTATTCCGAGCCCGTCGTGTTCGACGAGCCGGGCATGTACATGCTGGAGCACCGGGCCACCGACAACGCGGGCAACGTCTCGGAGCCCGGGATGGTGCACCTGGTGGTGGTGCCCAGCGACGGGGAGGACACGACGGCCCCCGTCGTGTCCACGGAGGTGACCGGCGACCTGAATGCCGACGGCGCCTACCTCGGGTCCGCGACCGTGAACCTCACGGCCACGGACGCCGGTTCGGGCGTGGCGAGCGTCGAGTACGCACTCGACGGCGCCGAGTACGCGCCCTACACGGATCCGGTCGTCGTCGACACGCTCGGCGAGCACACCGTGACCTACCGGGCCACGGACGTCGCGGGCAACACGTCCACGGAGGGTTCGGCGACGTTCACCGTCGTCGAACGGCCCGACGAGGACAACACCGCGCCGTCGGTCACCGCCGAGGTCACGGGCGAGCAGGACGCCGACGGCAACTACGTCGCCGCGGCCACGGTCTCGCTCCTGGCCGAGGACGCCGGCTCGGGCGTGGCGAGCGTCGAGTACAACCTCGACGGCGCCGGCTGGGCGGCCTACACGGCCGCCCTGGTCATCGAGCTCAACGGCGCCCACACGGTGACCTACCGGGCCACCGACAACGCCGGGAACGTCTCCACGCCCGGCACGGTGAACCTGGTGGTGGTCGACGGGACGGACCCGCCGGACACGAGCCAGCCGATCACCTCGGCACAGGTCGACGGTGAGCAGGACGACGACGGCAACTACATCGACTCGGCGACGATCACCATCAACGCCCGGGACGAGGAGTCGGGGGTGGCATTCATCGAGTACGCCCTGGACTCGGTCATCTTCCGGGAGTACACCGGCCCGATCGAGGTCACCGTCGGGGGCGCGCACGCGCTGCAGTACCGGGCGACCGACAACGCCGGGAACGTGACCCGGACGGGCACGCTCAGGTTCTCCGTCTCGCGGGAGGGGATCGACGCCTGCCCCGTCTCGGACGAGCGGCCGACGGTCATCATGGGGAACGTGGACAGCAAGGTGGCCAACGTCGACACGGGTAACGGGTGCACCATCGCCGACCTGATCGACGCGGACGGGCAGTGGTTCAGCCACTGGGCGTTCGTGCGGCACGTGACCCAGATCGCCGACCAGCTCAGGGCGGACGGCGTCATCACCGAGACGAAGCGCGTCAAGCTGATCAACGTGGCCAAGCGCTCCGACGTCGGGGTGTAGCAGACACAACAAGAGCTCGGGGCACCTTCCGGTGCTCCGAGCTCTTGTTGTATCAGGCGACGAGCGAGCGCAGCACGTACTGCAGGATGCCGCCGTTGCGGTAGTAGTCCGCCTCGCCCGGGGTGTCGATGCGGACGACGGCGTCGAACTCGACCTGCGAGCCGTCACCCTTGGTGGCCGTCACCTTGACCGTCTCGGGCGTGACGCCCTCGTTCAGCGCGGTGACGCCCGTGACGTCGAACGTCTCGGTGCCGTCCAGGCCCAGCGACGCGGCGTTCTGCCCGGCCGGAAACTGCAGGGGCAGCACACCCATGCCGATGAGGTTGGAGCGGTGGATGCGCTCGAAGCTCTCGGTGATGACGGCCTTGACGCCCAGCAGCGCGGTGCCCTTGGCGGCCCAGTCGCGCGACGAGCCGGAGCCGTACTCCTTGCCGCCGAGCACCACGAGCGGGGTGCCCGCGGCGGCGTAGTCCTGCGCGGCGTCGTAGATCGTGTCCTGCGCGCCCTTGACGAAGTTGAAGGTGAAGCCACCCTCGACGTCGTTCAGGAGCTGGTTGCGCAGGCGGATGTTCGCGAACGTGCCGCGGATCATGATCTCGTGGTTACCGCGGCGCGAGCCGTAGGAGTTGAAGTCGCGACGTCCAACGCCGTGCTCGGCGAGGTACTTGCCCGCCGGGCTGTCCGCCTTGATGGAGCCGGCGGGGCTGATGTGGTCGGTCGTGACCGAGTCGCCGAGCTTGGCGAGCACGCGGGCTCCGCGGACATCGGTGACGGGCTCCGGCGTCATGCCCATGCCGTCGAAGTACGGGGGCTTGCGCACGTAGGTGGACTGGGGGTCCCAGGCGAACGTGTCGCCCTCGGGCGTCTCCAGGGCGGCCCAGCGCTCGTCGCCCTTGAACACGTCGGCGTAGTCCGCCTCGAACATCTTGCGGTCGATCGAGGACGCGATGGTCTTCTCGACCTCGTCCGGCGAGGGCCAGAGGTCCCGCAGGAACACCGGGTTGCCGGCCTCGTCGCGGCCCAGCGGGTCGTGCTCGAAGTCGAACTCCATGGTGCCGGCCAGGGCGTACGCGATGACCAGCGGCGGGGACGCCAGGTAGTTCATCTTCACGTCGGGGTTGATCCGACCCTCGAAGTTACGGTTGCCCGACAGCACGGAGACGACCGACAGGTCGTGCTCGTTGACGGCCTCGGAGACCTTCTCGTCCAGGGGCCCGGAGTTGCCGATGCACGTGGCGCAGCCGTAGCCGACCAGGTGGAAGCCCAGCTTCTCGAGGTACGGCCAGAGGCCGGCCTTCTCGTAGTAGTTGGTCACTACCTGCGAGCCGGGCGCCATGGAGGTCTTGACCCACGGCTTGGACACGAGGCCCTTCTCGACGGCGTTCTTGGCGAGCAGCGCCGCGGCGATCATGACCGACGGGTTCGAGGTGTTGGTGCAGGACGTGATCGAGGCGATCGCGACCGCGCCGTGGAACAGCTCGAACTCCTTGCCCTCGCTGTTCGTGACGTGCACGTGCTTGCGGCCGTTCCTGGACGGCGCCGGGGAGTCGGAGGCGGGGAACGACTCGCCACCGGTCTCGTCCGCGCCCGCGCCGACCTCGGGGGCGTAGTTGGGCAGGTCGCGCAGGAACGCCGACTTCGCGTTCGTCAGCTCGATGCGGTCCTGCGGGCGCTTCGGCCCGGCGATCGAGGGGACCACGGTCGACAGGTCGAGCTCGAGGTACTCGGAGAACACCGGCTCCGGCGAGTCGGCGTCGAGCCACAGGCCCTGCTCCTTGGCGTACGCCTCGACGAGCGCGAGCGACTCCTCGGTGCGGCCGGTCAGGCGCAGGTAGTCGACCGTGACGGAGTCGATCGGGAAGATCGCGGCCGTGGAGCCGAACTCCGGCGACATGTTGCCGATGGTGGCGCGGTTCGCGAGCGGCACCTGGGCCACGCCCTCGCCGTAGAACTCGACGAACTTGCCGACCACACCGTGCTGGCGCAGCATCTGGGTGATCGTGAGCACGACGTCGGTGGCGGTCACGGCGGCGGGGATGGAGCCGCTCAGCTTGAAGCCGACCACGCGCGGGATGAGCATCGAGACCGGCTGGCCGAGCATCGCGGCCTCGGCCTCGATGCCGCCGACGCCCCAGCCCAGCACACCCAGGCCGTTGACCATGGTGGTGTGCGAGTCGGTGCCGACGCAGGTGTCGGGGTAGGCCCGCAGCACGGGTGCCTCCCCGTTCACGGAGACCTCACGCGTCATCACCGTGCGCGCCAGGTACTCGATGTTGACCTGGTGCACGATGCCGGTGCCCGGCGGCACGACCTTGAAGTCGTCGAACGCCGTCTGGCCCCAGCGCAGGAACTGGTAGCGCTCGTGGTTGCGCTGGTACTCGAACTCGACGTTGCGCTGGAACGCGTCGGCGCGGCCGGCGACGTCGATCTGCACGGAGTGGTCGATGACCATCTCGGCGGGGGCCAGCGGGTTGACCTTCGTGGCGTCGCCGCCGAGCGCGGCGACGGCCTCGCGCATCGTGGCGAGGTCCACGACGCAGGGCACGCCGGTGAAGTCCTGCATGATCACGCGCGCCGGCGTGAACTGGATCTCGGTGTCGGGCTGCGCGTCCGGGTCCCAGGACGCTACGGCGCGCACGTGGTCGGCGGTGATGTTCGCGCCGTCCTCCGTGCGCAGGAGGTTCTCGGCGAGGATCTTCAGGGAGTACGGGAGTCGGTCCACTCCCTCGACCGCGCTGAGCCGGAAGATCTCGTAGGACTTGCCCGAGACCTCCAGCGTTCCCTTCGATCCGAACGTGTCCACGGTGCTCACTGTGGCTCCTTCTGCGGGGCTGACGGCGCGTCGGCTCTCACAGGCGCGGTCGTCGCGCAAAGGAGCCGTCGCATGGGTTCCAGGGGGCTTCACCCAGCCTAGGCCGGGCTGCTGTGGCCAGCATATCGCATTTATCTTGACGTCAAGATATCTGCGCGATCACCCGTCGGGCGATGGCGGCGTAGCCGTCGTCGTTGACGTGGACGTTGTCCTCGTCGACGAACCGGTCCAGCACGACGTCGGGGTCGACGAGCGAGACGTACGTCGCGTCGTACCGCTCGGCGGCGGCCCGCACGGCGCTGTCCAGGGCGTGCACCTCCAGCCCGATGTCCCACGGCGTGGACGGCCCCACGGCCACGAGCTCGGCCTCCGGGAAGCGCTCGGCCGCCAACCGGAAGGTCCGCGAAACGGCGCGGTACACCTCTTGGGGGTCGTCGCGCAGCTCGGGGAAGTCGTTCTGGCCGCCCGCGATCACCACGAAGTCGACGCCGTCGGTCGGCGCCGCACTGAGCTGCTCCTCGTAGGACAGCTTCGGGATGTCGGGGTTGTTGCTCACGTAGCCCGTGCCGCCCTGGGCCACGTTCACCTCGACCCAGTCCAGCTCGCGCGACACGACGGTGCTCCAGCGCTGCTCGGGTGACGACGCGCCCTCCCCCACGGTGTAGGAGTCGCCGACGAAGAGCGCCACTGCCTGCTCCTCCTGCTCCTCGACCACCGTGGTCACCGACGCGGGCGCGCCCGTGGACGGCGCGGCCGTGCCTGTCACGAACGGGGACGGCGCCGCCCGCGGCGCCGGCGACGACCCTTCCGTACGCCCGACGGCGACGCCGCTGGACCCCAGGCTCATGCCTACCAGGAGGGCAGCGGCAATGGCCACCACCACGGACACGGCGATCCCGCCGTTCACCAACCACCGCTTCACGATGCGCATCCTATGCGCTGCGACCTGGGAGTTTTCTCCGTAGATCGGTCAGTCCTGACGATCCAGGACCGCTACCGCCTCCACGTGGTGCGTGTGCGGGAACAAGTCGAATCCGCGCACGCTCGTGAGCGGGTAGCCGTGCGCGGCGAGGTAGCCGATGTCGCGCGCGAGCGCCGCCGGGTCGCACGCCACGTACACGATGCGGCGCGGGGCGCGGGCGGCGATCGCGTCGACCACTGCTCGCCCGGCGCCCGACCGCGGCGGGTCCAGCACCACGACGTCGGCGTGCGGGAGCACACCTGACTCTCCCCCGCTGGTCAGGATCCGGTCCACTGCGCCCACTTCTAGCGACACCTGCGGATGCGCGTGCGCGTTGCGGCGCGCGTCCTTCGCGCCCTGCTCGTCACCCTCGACCGCGATCACCCGCCCGTCCGGCCCGACGGCGTCCGCCAGCGGGAGCGTGAACAGCCCCGCGCCGGAGTACAGGTCCAGCACGGTGGCCCCTGCGAGCTCACCAGACGCCGCTCCAGCAGCCGCCAGCACAGCGCCCGTCAGCACGGCCGGCGCCTCGCGGTGCACCTGCCAGAACCCGTCCGCGGCCACGCGGTAGCGGTGCGTGCCCCACGGCCCGGTGACGACCTCGCTCACGGCGCGGCGGGCGTTGGGCCGGTTGTCGGGCTTGCCGCGGCTCCATGGCTCGCCGTCGACCAGAAGTACGGGCTCGCCCTCGGACGGCGCCACGAGCGTCAGCTGCGCGCCAGGCGTCCAGACGCGGCTGTAGATGTCCTCGGCGATCGCGAACGCCACGACCTCCGCGCTGGCGAGCGGCATCTTCTTCAGCGCCACGACGTCGTGCGAGCGGTGCTTGCGCATGCCGGCGTGCCCGTCGGCGTCGGCCACGAGCTCGATCCGGGTGCGGTAGTGCAGGCCCCGGCGCTCGTCGTCGCCGGGCGCGGCCTCGACGGTGACATTGGCGGCCAGCCACTCGGGATCGATGCGGGCCAGGCGCTGCAGCTGCTCGACGAGCACGTCCCGCTTCCAGCGGCGCTGCGCGGGCAGTGCGACGTGCGAGAGCTCGCCGCCGCCCGCGCCGTCGGCCCCGGCGGCGGGCCAGGCGGGTGCCACCCGGTCGGGCGACGCCTCGAGCACCTCGACGGCGTCGGCCCGCCAGAAGCTGGGCCCGCCCTCGGTGACCCGGGCGCGGACGCGCTCCCCGGGCAGGGTGTGCCGGACGAAGACGACGCGGCCGTCCAGGCGGGCCACGCAGTGGCCGCCGTGCGCGACGGGGCCGACCTCCAGCTCGATCTCGGTGCCCACCTCGGCGGCGGGTACGTCGCTCACCCGGCGGGTACGGTCCGGCCGCGGGGAACGCTGCGGGCGGCGGCGCGGGCGGCCGCCGGACTCGGGGTCGGCGGGCGCGGAGCGACGGTCGGGGGTACGGGGCATGGGCCCAAGTCTAGGGCTCAGAGCCGGCGGCCCCGGAGGTACGCGTCGTCCTCCAGGCCGGTGTGGCCCCGCGACGAGGCGAGCTGCCACGGCACGGACGCCACGACCACGCCGGGGGTGAACAGCAGGCTGCCCTTGAGTCGCAGCGCCGACTGGTTGTGCAGCAGCTGCTCCCACCAGTGACCCACCACGTACTCGGGGATGTAGACGATCACGAGGTCGCGCGGCGACTCCCGGTGCACCGAGCGGACGTACTTGAGCACGGGCCGCGTGATCTCGCGGTACGGAGAGTCGAGGATCCGCAGCGGCACGGGCAGGTCGAGGGCCTCCCACTCGGCGGTGAGGCTCTCGATGTCCTCCCGGTCCACGCCGACGGTGAGGGCCTCGAGCACGTTGGGCCGGGCGGCTCGCGCGTAGGCCAGGGCGCGCATGGTCGGCTTGTGGATCTTGGAGACCAGCACGATGCCGTGCACCCGGCTCGGCAGCGCGCGGGCGGCGGAGACGTCGTCGAGCGCGAGCTCGTCCCGCACCCGGTCGTAGTGCTTGCGGATCCCCCGCATGAGGAGGAACAGCACACCCATCGCCAGGAGCGTGATCCAGGCGCCGTGGGTGAACTTGGTGACCAGCACGATGATCAGGACGGTCCCGGTGAGCCCGAACCCGACGCCGTTGACCACGCGCGAACGCTTCATGCGGCCGCGCACCGCGGGGTCGTGCTCGGTGCGCAGCCCCCGGGTCCAGTGCCGCAGCATGCCCAGCTGGGAGAGCGTGAACGACACGAACACACCAACGATGTAGAGCTGGATGAGGCGCGTCGCCGAGGCCTCGAACACGATGATCAGGACGATGGCAGCGACGGCGAGCACGATGATGCCGTTCGAGAACGCGAGCCGGTCGCCGCGGGTGTGCAGCTGACGGGGCAGGTAGCCGTCGCGGCCGAGGATCGAGCCCAGCACGGGGAACCCGTTGAACGCCGTGTTCGCGGCGAGCACCAGGATGAGGCCGGTAACTGCGGAGACGGCGTAGAACGCCGGCGGGAAGCCGGAGAACACGGCCTCCGCGAGCTGGCCGATCACCGGGATCTGGACGTAGTCCTCGGAGACGGGCTGCCCGTCCACGGTCAGCTGGTGGGCCGGGTTCTCGGCGAAGCGGACGCCCGTGGCCTGGGCCAGCAGGAGGATCGAGATGATCATCGTCGAGGAGATGGCGCCGAGCAGCAGGAGCGTGGTCGCGGCGTTACGCGACTTGGGCTTGCGGAACGCGGGCACCCCGTTGCTGATGGCCTCGACGCCGGTCAGGGCGGCGCAGCCGGACGCGAACGCCCGGGCCAGCAGGAAGGCACCCGCTACGCCGACCAGGCCCTGGTCGAACGCGGCCTCCCCGGTGAGCTCGAACTCCGCGCTCTGCGCCTGCGGCAGGGTGCCGGAGAAGAACCGGAA
Source organism: Promicromonospora sp. Populi (assembly GCF_041081105.1). Classification (NCBI taxonomy): domain Bacteria; kingdom Bacillati; phylum Actinomycetota; class Actinomycetes; order Micrococcales; family Promicromonosporaceae; genus Promicromonospora; species Promicromonospora sp. Populi. The sequence goes on from NZ_CP163528.1 coordinate 1,616,375, forward strand.
CGCACCGGTGACCACCAGGGCCCCGATGATCGCCATGTAGCAGTAGGTGGGGATCGCGAACGCCGTCCCGGACTCCTTGACGCCACGCAGGTTGACCAGGGTGAGCAGCGCCACCGCGATGACCGCCGCCGGCACCTCGTACCCGCGCAGCCCGGGGAGGGCCGCCGACGCGTACTGGGCTGCCGAGGAGATGGACACCGCCACGGTGAGCACGTAGTCGACGAGCAGCGCGGCCGCGACGCCGATGCCCGCCGACGGCCCCAGGTTCGTGGTGGCGACCTCGTAGTCGCCGCCGCCGGACGGGTAGGCATGCACGTTCTGCCGGTAGGACGCGACCACGATGAGCAGCACGACCACCACCACGAGGCCCACCCACGGCGAGAACGCCATGGCGGCGATCCCGGCCAGCGAGAGGGTCAGGAGGATCTCGTCCGGCGCGTACGCCACCGACGACAGGGCGTCCGAGGCGAAGACCGGCAGGGCGATCCGTTTGGGCAGCAACGTGTGCCCGAGGCTCTCGCTGCGCATGGGGCGGCCGACAAGTAGTCGCTTGGCCGCATCGACGATGTCCGACACGTTGGCTGACTCTATGCCCGCGGATGGTAAGGAGCACACCAATGACGCCGTGGCGCGGTAGCGTTCCGTCCGTGCACTTCGTGATCATGGGCTGCGGCCGCGTAGGGTCCAGCCTCGCCCAGGAGATCGACAGCCGCGGGCACTCCGTGGCCGTCATCGACCAGAACCCGGACGCGTTCCGGCGCCTGCCCGCGGACTTCTCGGGCAAGAAGGTCACCGGCGTGGGCTTCGACCGCGACACGCTGGTCCAGGCGGGGATCGAGGACGCGTACGCGTTCGCCGCGGTGTCCGACGGCGACAACTCCAACATCCTGTCCGCCCGCGTGGTCCGCGAGACCTACGGCGTGGACAACGTGGTGGCCCGCATCTACGACCCGCACCGCGCGGAGATCTACCAGCGCCTCGGCATCCCCACGGTCGCCACCGTGCGGTGGACCGCCGACCAGGTGCTGCGCCGCATGCTGCCGCTGGGCTCCACCGACGAATACCGCGACCCGTCCGGCACGGTCCGGCTGGCGCAGATCGACTACCACCGGCGCTGGGTGGGCCTGCCGGTGCTGAACATCGAGGCCGCGACCGGCGCGCGCGTCGCGTTCGTGACCCGCTACACCTCGGCAGTGCTCCCCACTGCCGACCTCGTGCTCCAGGAGAACGACGTGCTGCACCTGCTCATGACCGCGGACGCCTCCGCCAACGTCGAACGGATCCTCACCGCCGCGCCCCCCGCCGAGGAGGACTGATGCGCGTCGTCATCGCCGGGGCCGGCTCGGTGGGCCGCTCGATCGCCCGGGAGCTGCTCAGCCACGAGCACGAGGTCACCCTGATCGACAAGAACGCCTCGGCCATGCGGGTCTCGCAGGTCCCCGAGGCGGAGTGGGTGCTCGCCGACGCGTGCGAGCTCCCCGCGCTCGAGGCCTCCGAGATGGAGCAGGCCGACGTCGTGGTGGGCGCCACCGGCGACGACAAGGTGAACCTCGTGTTCTCGCTGCTGGCCAAGACGGAGTTCGGGGTGCCGCGCACCGTCGCGCGTGTGAACAACCCGAAGAACGAGTGGATGTTCGACCAGTCGTGGGGCGTGGACGTCGCCGTGTCGACGCCGCGCATCATGACCGCGATGGTCGAGGAGGCCGTCGCTGTGGGCGACCTCGTGACGATCTTCAGCTTCAGCCACTCGAACGCCAACATCCTGGAGCTCACGCTGCCCGCCGACTCCCGCGTCGCCGGGACACGCGTGGGCCAGGTGGTGTGGCCCGCCGAGGTCACGCTCGCCACCATCGTGCGTGACGGCCGCCCGCTGGCGCCCAGCGGCGACGACACGCTGGAGGCCGGCGACGAGCTGCTGCTGGTCGCCGGGGCGGACGCCGACACCGAGGCGCTCCAGAAGCTGCTGGTCCCGAAGGGCTAGGCCTGCGCCTGGGCCTTCGGCCGCCGCACGACGTACCAGGTCAGGTACAGCACCAGCGCCCAGAGCGGCACGCCCAGCAGCAGGTGGAACGTGCCGAGCCACGCGATGTCGCCCGCGAAGTACAGCGGCGTCTTGACCGCGAGGCGCAGCGCGAACAACCCCACCCAGAGCCACGTCGCGATGGCGTAGGTGCGCATCTTGGCCGGGTCGTCGCGCCACGCGGTCAGCGCGGCAAACGGTGAGGGCGCATCGCCGCGATCGCCGTCGTGGTCCCGGTTCGCCTCGGCCCGCACGGCGTCCGGCGTCAGACCGGCGCGCAGCGCCTCCACGACGTAACCGACGGCGGGCCGGCGCACGAGGATCGTGGCGAGCAGCACCACGAGGTAGCCGGCGTTGAGCAGCAGGCCGCCCGCGTAGTAGTTCTCGGCGTCGCCGGACGTCCACGCCCACACCACGCCGATGGCGATGCCGAGCAGGCCGCCCAGCGCCTGCGTGACGGGGGTGCGCTGCACCAGGCGCGCCACGACGAGCACCACGGCGGCGGCGACCGACGCGATCAGCGGGATCATCAGGTTGTCCGGGAAGATGACAAACGCGACCACGAACACCAGGCCGGGCAGGATCGCCTCCACCAGGCCGCGCACACCGCCCACGGCGTCGGCCGCGGAGAAGTCCTCGCGAGCTAGGGCGCGCATACCGCGCGCGGGTGTCTGACGTGCTGGTTCGCTCATGGGGCTCATTCTGCCGTGCTCGCCGGGGTCCTGATTCACCCGCACTCCCCCGGCCGGGGCCGGAGCTCGTAACGGGGGTTGAACATGGTGCGGCGCCCGTCGACGTCGCACACCATGCCCTCGACCCGGATGCGGCGGCCGGGCTCGACGCCGTCGATGGTCCGCCGGCCGAGCCAGACGAGGTCCAGCGTGCCGGAGCCGTCGAACAGCTCGGCCTCCAGGGTGGGCACACCCTCGCGGGGGCGCAGCACCACCGAGCGCACCACACCCGCCACCTTGCCGCGGGTGCGCAGCGGCAGCGACGTGACGGCCGCGCAGCCCACGTTCCGGGAGGCGTCGGCGCGCTCCTCGGTGTCCTCGACCTGCTCGTTGGTGGCGAGCGTCGCCGCTATGCGGGACGCGATAGCCGTACGCAACGACATCAGCGGTTCACCTTCTCAGCCGATCTGGGTGATCTCGGGGCCGCGGCGGAGCGGGTTGAAGTCGGACAGCGGAGGTACCGCGCCCGCCGGGCCGGCGGTGGCTTCCGCCGGCTGTGCACCATCCTTGCGCGCCGACTTCGGCAGCGCCAGGGGCAGCAGGTCACGAGGTGGGCGCGGGCTCTGGTCGCGCACCACGACGATGTTCGCGAACACGGACTCCAGGTTCTTGGCCGACTCGGCGTCCAGTGCAGCCTTGCCCGCCAGCACACCCCGGATGAACCAGCGCGGGCCGTCGACCCCGACGAACCGAGCCGGCCGCTGGCCGGCCTGCCCGTCCGGGCCGGTCACGGGCATCCGGACCAGCAGCTCGCGACCGAACACGCCGGGCACGTCGTCCACGATGCCGCCCTGACCGCTCACGGACTGCGCGATCTCGTGCCGGATCTCGTCCCAGATGCCCTCGGTGCGCGGCGCGGCGAAGGCCTGGATCTGGAGGTTCGACCCCTCCAGCGCGGCCGTCACCCCGGTCACCTTCTGCGTCTTCTTGTCGATCTCCATCCGCAGCTCGAGCCCCGGCATCACCGGCAGCCAGATGGCGCCGAGGTCGACGCGCGGGCCCATCTCGGGCACCTGCGACCGGTCGAACGGACCGTGCGGCCGCTTCTGCAGCTCGGCCTCCACCGACGCCCACTCGACCGGGGCGGGCTCATTCGCCGTGCCTCGTCGGCTGAACAGACCCACAGCCACGCTCCTTCGGTAGTTCGTCGTTCTGCGTGCGCCAGCCAGTTGCTTCGCACGACAGCGTTATCCACTCGTTACTTACAGCCTAGACCCGTCCGGGCCCGACTTGGACACGCGTTCAGCGTCCGGCGAAACCGCCGCTGGAGCCGAAGCCGCCGTCGCCCCGGTGCGACCCGGGCAGCGTCTCGGCGGGCAGGAACCGCGCCCGCTCGACCTGCTGGATCACCAGCTGCGCCACACGGTCGCCGCGGGCCAGCTTCACGGCCTGCGTGGTGTCGGTGTTGAGCAGCGTGACCTTGATCTCGCCGCGGTAGCCCGCGTCCACCGTGCCGGGCGCGTTCACGATGGTGACACCGTGCTTCGCGGCCAGGCCTGAGCGCGGGTGCACGAACGCCGCGTAGCCGTCCGGCAGCGCGATCGAGACCCCCGTGGGCACCGTCACCCGGCCCTGCGGCGGGATCTCGACGTCGACCGTGGTCACCAGGTCGGCGCCGGCATCACCCGGGTGCGCGTAGGAAGGTACGGGAACGTCGTCGAGGAGGCGGATGAGCACGTCGACCGTGCTGCCTTCGTCCGATGGCACAGGGGTGGGCACGCCGGAAGAGTACGCCACCAGCGCGGACCGCGCTGTCGCACGGCCCGGCCGGGTGCTCGGGGCTGGGATGATGTCCTCATGACGGCGACCACCCTCACCTTCCACGAGCGTCTTCTGCCCGGTCCCGGCGGCTGGCTCGGCACGGTCGGTCTGGGCGTCATCGCCGCGATCGCGCTGTGGCCGGTGCACGTGCCCGCCGCGGTGGTCGCCGGGCTCGTGGTGTGCGTGGGATCCGCGGTCGCCCTGGCGGTGACCTCCCCCGTCGTGGAGGTGTCCGACGGCGTGCTGCGGGCCGGGAGCGCCCGGATCCCGGTCGCGCTGCTCGGCTCCGCGCAGGCCCTCGACGGGGCGGCCATGCGGCACGAGCTGGGCCCGGGGCTCGACGCGCGGGCGTACGTGTGCCTGCGCGCGTGGGCCCGGACCGGGGTGCGGGTGCCGCTCGACGACGCGGCCGACCCCACCCCGTACTGGCTCGTCTCCACACGCCGCCCGGAGCTGCTGGTGCAGGCGCTGGGGAGCTGAGCCAGAAGCGGTCCCGGACACGACGAAGGCTGCCATGCGTCGCATGACAGCCCGGTCGTGTCGTCAGTGGCTCAAGTGGCGTGGGGCCCGGTGGATCAGGCAGCGCACTCCGTGCAGATCATCTGGCCGGCCTTCTCGTAGGCCAGCTGGCTGCGGTGGTGCACGAGGAAGCAGCTGGAACACGTGAACTCGTCCGCCTGTCGCGGCAGCACACGTACTGCAAGCTCCTCGCCGGACAGGTCGGCGCCCGGGAGCTCAAAGCCCTCGGCCGCTTCGGTCTCGTCCTCGTCCACAACGCCCGAGGACTTGTCAGATCGACGCGCCTGCAGCTCCTGGATCGAGTCCTGCTCGACATCCTCATCAGTCTTACGTGGGGCGTCGTAGTCAGTTGCCATGTGGTGTTCTCCGTCGGTAGGTGGTCGCGCCGGGAGGGTTCGGGAATTCCGGGGTTCGACGCCGCCCCGGCCGGGTCACCGCAAGCGCCGTCGAACAGCGACCGCCTGAGGGTGTACGCGCAGTTAATGCACACGACCCCGGTTTTGTTCCCGTAGTCGGCCCACGGATTGTGCACCATTTCGCATCGGCACGCTACATATGCCGGTGTAACCCCGGTCACGTACGCTCTGACCTGCGAAGACGTACCGATTTCCGCCTTTTGACCGGAGTCAGCGGACACCGTCGGCGTCCGCCGCCTCAAGGATCTCGGCGAGCTCCGCGACGAGGCCCGATGGGCCCGCCACGGTCATCGCGTTCCCGGCCGGCCCGCCCCGCAGGCCGGTCACCGTGGCGCCCGCCTCGGTGGCCACTATCGCCCCCGCAGCCATGTCCCAGGGGTTGAGGCCGCGCTCGTAGTACAGGTCGAGCGAGCCGTCGGCGAGCAGGCACAGGTCGATCGCCGCCGAGCCGAGCCGCCGGATGTCCCGGATCCTCGGGAGCACCTGGGTCAGCACCTGCGCCTGCTGGGCGCGGCGCTCGGCGTCGTACCCGAAGCCCGTGCCCACCAGGCAGCTGCCCAGCGACGCGGGGGCGCCCACCCGCACGGGGGCGCCGTCGCGGGTGGCCCCCTCGCCGAGCCCCGCCGACCAGGTGCGCCCGTCGGCCACGCTGTGCACGCACCCGGCCAGGATGGTCCACGTGGCGGGCTCCGGCGGTCCGGCCACCACCGCCACGGACACCGCCCAGGACGCGATCCCGTACAGGTAGTTCACGGTCCCGTCGATCGGGTCGAGCACCCAGGTCAGGCCGCTCGTGCCGGCCACGTCGTCGCCCTCCTCGCCGAGGATCGCGTCGTCGGGCCGCTCCGCGGCGATCATCTCGCGCAGCAGGTCCTCCGACGCGCGGTCCATGACGGTGACCGGGTCCACGTCGCTCGACTTGGTGGCCGCGACCTCGACCCGGTCCGGTCTGCCCTCGCGCACCAGGGCCCCGGCGGCCGTCGCGAGGCGGAGGGCGAGGTCGCGGAGGGCGGTGACGGTGACGCCGTCGGGCAGCTCGGGCGGTGCGGGTGATATCACGCACCCATCCTGCCGCAACCGCAGCCAGGCTACGATCCGGCGGCACACCGACGCGCCTGCGCCGCGCTGCGGCCCCGCGGTGGCAGGCTCGGCCCACAGGACTACCCCGGGAGGACTGGCATGGACGAGCTGGAGCTCGTGAGGCTGCACGAGGACGGTGAACGACTCGTCCTCGCTGCCCGCGACGGCACCCAGAGCAGTCTGCCCATCACCGATGCCCTGCGTGCCGCGATCCGCGGAGACCGTCCCCGGCTGGAGTCGATCCGCGCACAGGAGGAGTCGGCGCTGCGTCCGCGGGAGATCCAGGCGCGCCTGCGTGCCGGCGAGACCTGTGAGGCGCTGGCCGAGGCCTCGGGCCTGCCGCTCGACCACGTGCGCCGGTTCGAGTACCCGGTGATCTCCGAGCGGGAGCACTCGATCGCCCGGGTCCGGGCCAAGGCAGTCCTGTCCGACGACGACGCCGGGACCACGCTCGGCGAGGTCTCCGACGAGCGCCTGCGCTCGCGCGGTGTGCGGCCCGACGACGCCCGGTGGTCAGCCACCCGGGAGGGCACCCACCCATGGATCGTGCAGGTGGAGTTCGACGCCGCCGAGCGGCCCCGCGTCGCACGCTGGTCCCTGGAGCCCCGCGGGGGCCTGGTGACGGCGCTCGACGACGAGGCGCGCTGGCTCGGTCTCCCGGACGACGACGGCGGCCCGGCGCTGGCCGCGGTGTCCACCCTGGCCCCGCACCGGAGCAACCAGCACCCGTCCCGGCCCGCGCCGCCCGAGCCCGACGACACCGACCTGCTGCTGGACAACCTGTCGGAGCGGCGCGGCCAGCGGCCGACGCGGCGTTCAGCCCCGGACACGGACCTGCCGGACATGCTGGAGCTAGACGACCTGGACAGCCCCGACTCGCCGCCGCCCGAGGAGCCGGAGCCGGACGCAAAGCCCGCCGCCGTCGTCGACATCGGGGCGCGGCGCGGTGGGTCGCGCCCGAAGATGCCTGCCGTGAAGGTGCCCGACTCCCCTGCCGGCCTCGAGTGGGAGGCGCCGAGCCAGTGGGACATCCCCGATCCGGCGGAGCGCACCCAGGCGGAGCGCACCCCCACGGCCGAGGCCCCACCGGCCGACAACCCCGCGCCCAAGGCCGCGCCGGAGCAGGTGCCGGACAAGCCGCCGGCCGAGCCGACGCCGCCCAAGCGCCCCGCGGCCAAGCGCGGCCGCAAGTCGCGTGCACAGGTGCCGAGCTGGGACGAGATCGTGTTTGGCTCGCGCCCGGAGGTCTAGCGCCGCCGGTCTAGCCCCAGAGGGACTCGTCCACCGACCGGCGGCGCGCGGTCAGCGCCGTCATGCGGCGCATGTGGTGGCGCCGGCACAGCACCTCGTACGCGACCTCGGCCGCCTCGAACGCGCCGACGTCGCCGATGACGACCTGTTCGCCCTCGGTGACCATCACGCCGTCGAGGGTGCGCGCGTTGTGCGTGGCGCGCGCGCCGCACCAGCAGAGCGACTGCACCTGCAGCACCTCGATGCGGTCCGCGAGCTCGATGAGGCGGGCCGACCCGGGAAACAGCCTGGTGCGGAAGTCGGTGGTGATGCCGAACGCGAAGATGTCGATCTCCATCTCGTCCACCAGCCGGGCGAGCTGCTCCACCTGCCCGGGCGAGTAGAACTGCGCCTCGTCGCACACGAGGTAGTCGACGGCCTCGCCGCCGGCGCGACGGCCGCTGATCTCGGTCCAGAAGTCGGTGTCGTCCGTGACCTCCAGGGCCGATACCTCGAGCCCGAGCCGGCTGGAGACGCGGGCCGCGCCCGCGCGGTCGCCCCGGCTGAAGATGAGCCCCTCGCGGCCACGGGCACGGTAGTTGTGGTCCGTCTGGAGGGCGAGGGTGGACTTTCCGGAGTCCATGGTCCCGGAGAAGAAGATCAGCTCGCTCATGCGACGGCCAGAAGGATGGGCACGAGCATCTCGTGCGGCGTGAAGGAGCCGTGCACGCCGGGCAGGCTCCGGGCTCCGGCGGAGTGCACCCGGGAGTCGACGACGGTGGCGGCACCCGTCATCGCCACCACCACGTCCCCGATCGCGGGCAGCACGTGCTCGGCGACCGGCCCGAACCAGCCGTCCGCGACGGCCTGCTCCCGTCGCACGACGACTGCATGGTCACCCAGGCGCCCGGCCCACCGCCGCGCGACGTCGGCCGGGTCGATGCCGGCGTCGGTGTAGACGTGCAGGGCGCGCGGCTCCCCACCGACCATCGCGACACCGGGCTTGAGCTCCGGGTCGGAGGACACGTCCCACTGCGTGGTCAGGTCGGCCTTGATCTGCCCGTGGTCCGCCGTGACCAGCACGAGCGTGCCGCGCGGGACGCTGCGCACCAGCCGCTGCAGCTCACGGTCGGTGGACTCCAGGGCGTCGCCCCACTGCCAGGAGTCCCAGCCGTGGGCGTGCCCGGTCTTGTCGACGTCACCCTGGTACAGGTAGACGAGGCGCTGTGCGGCGCCGGGCCGCTTGAGAGCCGTAGCGGTGGCGTCCACGCGCCGCTCGAACGTCTCGGCGGCGACGTAGGCGGGCCCGCGCAGCGCGGCCTGGGTCATGCCGGACCCGGCGAACTTTCCCGGTCCGGGGGCCGTGACCTGGACACCGGCCGCGACGAGCGTCTCGAAGATCGTGGGCTCCCGCTGCACGTCGGCGGGGTCGCCGAGCTCCCGCCACTGCACGAGGGCCGCCAGCTTGTTCGTCGCCGGGTTGCGCTGCGTGTAGCCGAGCATGCCGGTCCGGCCCGGGGCGGTGCCCGTGCCGAACATGCTCAGGCCCGCGGCGGTGGTGGACGGAAAGCTGGAGGTCAGCGTGGCCGCCGCCTCGTCGCGCTCGCGCATGAGCCCGCGCAGGAACGGCGAGTGCCCGCCACGCTCCGCGAGGTTGCGGTAACCGAGGCCGTCGACCAGCACGACGACCACCCGATCGGCGTCGGGCAGGCCGAGGGCCGCTCGGCAGCCGGCCGCGGTCAGTCCCGTTGCGGTGGTGAGCTCGTGGCCCAGGGCGCCCGCGGCCGCCGGCAGCACCGCGGCCAGGCTCGCGGTGTCGTAGGACGGCGCGACCAGGCCGTCAGGGAGGCTCGGCGCCGTCACTTCGGCGTGGACGTGGCCCGGGACAGTGCGCGGGCGAAGTCGACGGCGGCGCGGACCGCGGCGTCACCCTCCGCCTCGCCCGAGACGCGGACCACGACGTCGTCGGGCGTCACCTGGCCCGTCAGGCCGTGGTCAGCCGTGCAGTTCGGGTCCACGCAGGTGGCGGGCTCCAGGTCGACGCGGGACACCGCGCCCCAGCCCACCGCTAGCGTGACCTCACGCGTCGCCCCGCTGCGCGGGTACTGCTCCGGGTCTGCGATCACGTGCGTGAGCGCGACGGACCGGATCTCGCGCACCGGTACCACCTCGGTGGTGGCGGACGCCGAGCCGGGCCGCGCCGGGTCCTCCCCAGAGTGGTCGTCCACGTGTGCGGTGACCAGGCGGGTCGGCGTCAGCACCAGGACCGTCAGGTGGCGGCGCACCTCCGAGTCGAAGGTGGTCTCGGCCTGCACGAGGTGGGCCACCACCTCCTCGTCGGCCAGCGCCACATCGAGCACGTCCGCGACGAGCTCCGGGTAGTAGCCGGCCCGGTGCAGGTGGGCGGTCAGGTCGTCGCGGGCATCGGTAGGGGCATGGGGCACGGGCGTCATCATCCCATCCGGGCCGCGCTCAGGTCCACACGCCTATTCCGGCAGCGCCCGCCTTGGGGCGTCCGTCCGGCGTTCTGCGAGCCGCAGCCGGATCCGCGCGTGCAGCACCGAGGCGCCCTGCTCCGCGACAGCGACGGGGTACAGCTCCAGCGACGCGAGCTCCGGCAGGTCCTCCGCCATGACGGAGACCCGCGCCAGCACGTCCTCGAGCGCCGCGACGTCGGCGGCGGGCGCGCCCTGGTACCCGAACAGCCGGGGAGCGGCGCGCACGCCGCGCACCATGCGGGCCACGTCGACGTCGGTCAGCGGCGGCACGCCGTGGGTCACGTCGTCGAGCAGGTCGACGGCGTCGCCCGCCAGGCCGAACGACACCACGGGCCCGAACAGCTCGTCCTCGACGGAGCGCACCACGCACGCGACGCCGGTCGGCGCCATCGCCTGCACCTCCAGCACGGGGTCGGGTGCGGGCAACAGGGTGGAGGCCGCGGCGAGCATCCGCTCGGCGTCCTCCCGGAGGTCTTCGGCGTCGGCGATGTCGAGCCGGACACCGCCCAGGTCGGCCCGGTGCCGCAGGGCCGGGGCGGCGATCTTCAGCGCGACCGGCCAGCCCAGCTCCTCGGCGGCGGCGACCGCCTCGTCCACCGTGCGCACGCTCCGGGACCCCCACAGCGTCAGCCCGTAGCAGGCCAGCAGCTCGGTAGCCGCCGCCTGGTCGAGGACAAGACCGTCGGGCTCCGCACCGAGCAGGGTCTCCACGAGCGTGCGGGCCTGGGCGCGGGCCACGCCGTCGGAGACACCCTCTTGCAGCGCGGGGCGGACCGGCGTGCCGTGGTCCTGCGTGCGCCACTGCGCGTAGCGGACCACCGCCCCGAGCGCCCAGACGGCGTCCTCGGGTGTGGAGAAGGCAGGGATGCGGACGTCGCCGGACGCGAGCTCGTCGGGCATGCCGTGCAGGCCGAGCGCACTGACGACGGTGGTGCGGCCGGTGCGGGCGGCGGCCTCGGCCACGGCGCGGGCTATCGCGTCGGTGCGCGGCAGCACCACGGGCACCGAGACCACCACTACGGCGTCGCACGCACCAGGCGCGTACAGGGCGTCGACGGCGGCTGCGATCTCGTCGTCGGGAGCTCCGGCGGACAGCGGCTCCGGCGGCCCGACGACGCGCAAGCCGGCCGCGGCGACGGCGTCGGCCACGAGCGCCGCGAGCGACGGCGAGCTCGCGAGCACCCCCACCCGGCCGCCGGACGGGAGCGGCTGGTGCGCCAGCACCTGCGCGACGTCCATGAGCTGGTGCGTGTTCTCCGCGCGGATCACGCCGGACTGCCGCAGGACCTCGTCGAGCATCCGCCGCGGCGCGCGCGTGGCGCGGACCGTGTGCCCGGGCGGCACCACGCTGCCGTGCCGACCCGCCACCACCACGATCACGGGCTTGACCAGCGCGAGGCGCCGGGCGATGCGCGAGAACTTGCGGGGGTTGCCGAGCGTCTCGAGGTACAGGCAGGCGACGTCGGTGTGCGGGTCGTCCTGCCAGTACTGCATGACGTCGTTGCCCGACACGTCCGCCCGGTGCCCCGCGGAGACCAGCGTGGACAGCCCCAGGCCGCGGCGGGTCACCGTCGCGGCGGCCGTCACGGCCGCGGGGGCGCTCTGGCTGAACAGACCGACCCGGCCCGGCCGCGGCGCGTCGAGCGCGAGGCTCGCGCGCAGGCTCGCCCCGGGCACGTTGGTGAGCAGGCCGTAGCTCGCCGGGCCCACCACCCGCATGCCCTGCCCGTGGGCGGTGCGCAGCAGCTCGCGGCGGCGGGCGACGCCGTCAGGCCCTGCCTCGGCCCAGCCGGCCGACAGCACGACGACGCCGCGCGCACCCGTGCCGCGCAGGCGCAGGACCGTGTCGATCACCTCGTCCGGCGGGGCGGCGACCACCGCGAGGTCCACTTCTTCCCCCGGGAGGTCGGCCCAGGTCACGTCGTCGCCGAGCACCAGCAGCTCGGTGTCGCCCGGGTCCGCGGCGTGCGCGTCGCGGATGCGGGCGGCCAGCAGCTCGTCCACGGTGCCGCCCTGCGCGGGCCCCACCAGGAGCACCCGCCGCGCCGAGAGCAGGCCCTGCATGGACCGGGCCTCGGTGCGGTGCTCGCGGTCCGCCATCACCTCGCGGGACCGGTCGGTCGGGTCGAGGTCGACGGAGACGGTCACCACGCCGTCGTCGAGATGCTGCTCGACGGCGTAGCCCGCCTCGCGGAACACGCCCAGCATCGCCCGGTTCTGCGGCAGCACCTCGGCGACGAACCGGTGCACGCCCCGCTCGCGGGCCGCGGCGGCGATGTGCTCCAGCAGGACCGAGCCGAGGCCCTGGCCCTGGAGCTCGTCGGCGATGTTGAACGCGACCTCGGCGGTGCGCCGGCCGGGCCGGTCGTCGATCACGTCGTAGCGCGCGACGCCGACGACGTCCTCTTCCCGTTCTTGCCCCGTTTCTTGCCCCGCGGCTTCTTGCCCCGCGCCGGGCCGGACCGCGACCAGCGCGGCGCGGCGGACGTGGTCCACCGTGACGAGCTGGGTGAGCAGCCGGTCCGGGATGCGCTGCAGCGCGGCGAAGAACCTCAGGTAGGTGGACCGTTCCGACTGGGCCATCTGGAAGCGCTGGAGCGAGTCGGCGTCGTCGGGCCGGATGGGCCGCACGTGCGTGGTGGAGCCGTCGCGCAGCACCACGTCGGCCTCCCACTCGACCGGGTAGTCGGTCGAGTAGGGCAGGCGCACCGTGCCCACCGGTCGCTCGGCCCGTTCTGGCTGGTCCACAAGACCAAGGCTAACGATCGGGGCTAGCTGATCAGGACCATGCCGATGAGCAGCATCACGGCGAAGCCGACGAGCACCAGGCGCTGCCTGCGGTTCGGGCCTGACGCCGTGAGGATCGCCGCGAGCGCCGGCCCTGCCGCGAGCAGGAACCATGCGCCGAGCGCGGGCGCCATGTTCACGGCGAGCGCGGCGACTGCGACGACCACCAGGCCGTGCACCACACCGAGCCCGATCCGCATCGAGACCACCACGTGCAGGACTGCGGCGACCACCACGAGGCCGGCCCACACGGTGATGCCCTCCTCGAGGCAGCCCTCCTGCTGGGCGCACTGCCAGGCCTGCATCCACCACGTCACGAGCGCGCCCAGTACCAGCACGGGAATCACGCTGATCCCGACGACGCCGTAGGCGAGCCCGATGCGGACCAGCCAAGCCGGCAGGACGGTCTGCCTGCTGACCTGCGGCAATTCGGGCATACGCGAATAGTGCCAGGTGCGCAGCAAAAAGCGCACACGTCTCAGCCTGTGACCTGACCTGATGTCCCGCGAGGTGCCACCGGACTGTCAGCGGTGCGAGGTACCGTTTGCCCTGTCCGATCCACCCGTCCACCCCAGAATCCAGGAGCCCCACGAACCATGGCGCGTAAGCCGTCGCAGCCGCTCGAAGAGAGCGAGATCCACGAGACTGTCGTGGACATCGACGTCGCCGCGGAGATGGAGACCTCGTTCCTCGAGTACGCCTACTCCGTCATCTACTCGCGGGCTCTCCCGGACGCGCGCGACGGTCTCAAGCCGGTGCAGCGTCGCATCCTGTACATGATGTCGGACATGGGGCTGCGCCCCGACCGCGCGCACGTGAAGTCGTCGCGCGTCGTCGGCGAGGTGATGGGAAAGCTGCACCCGCACGGTGACGCCCCGATCTACGACGCGCTGGTGCGCCTCGCGCAGGACTTCTCGCTGCGGCTGCCCCTGGTGGACGGGCACGGCAACTTCGGCTCGCTCGACGACGGCCCTGCCGCCCCCCGGTACACGGAGGCGCGCCTCGCGGCGTCGTCGATGGCGATGACCACGGGGCTCGATGAAAATGTCGTGGACTTCGTGCCGAACTACGACAACAAGCTGACCCAGCCCGAGGTGCTGCCCTCCGCGATCCCGAACCTGCTGGTCAACGGCGCGTCGGGCATCGCGGTCGGGATGGCCACGAACATGGCGCCGCACAACCTGATCGAGGTCGTCTCGGCGGCGCAGCACCTGATCAAGAACCCCGAGGCGACACTCGAGGACCTGCAGCGGTTCGTGCCGGGCCCGGACCTGCCCACGGGCGGCAAGATCGTGGGGCTGGAGGGTGTGCGCGACGCGTACCGCAGCGGCCGCGGCACCTTCCGCACCCGGGCCACCGCCCGGATCGAGAACGTGACCCCGCGCCGCAAGGGGATAGTCGTCACCGAGCTGCCCTACCTGGTGGGCCCGGAGAAGGTGATCGAGAAGATCGCCGACCTGGTGAAGGCCAAGCGCATCCAGGGTGTGAACAACGTGGTGGACCTCACCGACCGTACGCATGGCCTGCGCCTGGTCATCGAGGTCAAGACCGGGTTCGACCCGGACGCCGTGCTGGAGCAGCTCTACCGCGCCACGCCGCTCGAGGACTCGTTCGGCATCAACAACGTGGCGCTGGTCGACGGCCAGCCGCGCACGCTCGGCCTGGTCGAGATGCTGCGGGTGTGGGTGGGCCACCGCATCTCGGTGGTCCGGCGCCGGTCGCAGTACCGCCTCGACAAGCGCCTGGAGCGCCTGCACCTGGTCGACGGCCTGCTCATCGCGATCGTCGACATCGACGAGGTCATCCAGGTGATCCGCTCGTCCGACGACGCCGCCATCGCCCGCGACCGCCTGCGTGAGGTCTTCGACCTGTCCGAGCCGCAGGCGTCGTACATCCTGGACCTGCAGCTGCGCCGCCTGACCAAGTTCTCCCGCATCGAGCTGGAGAAGGAGGCCGAGGAGCTGCGCCGCGAGATCGCCGAGCTGCAGCAGCTCCTCGGTGACGAGCAGCTGCTGCGCCGCCTCGTCAGCACCGAGATGGGCGAGGTCGCCCGGACCTACGGCACGCCGCGCCGCACGGTGCTGCTCGACGCCGCCGGCGGTTCCGTCGGCTCGGTCGCCGTCGCTCCCGCGAACGGGCGCAAGAAGGGCGCCGAGCCGATCGACCTGCAGATCAAGGACCTGCCCACGCGGGTTGTGCTGTCCGCGACGGGCCTGCTGGCGCGCCTCCCGGACGACGTCCCCGTGCAGCGCGACGGCAACCGGGCCGCACACGACGCCCTGCGGGGCGACACCGCCGCGACCACTCGCGGCCAGGTCGGGCTCGTCACGTCCGCCGGCCGGATGCTGCGCATCTCGGTGCTGGACCTGCCCGCGCTCCCGCCGACCGACGGCGCGCCGTCGCTCTCGGGCGGCATCCCGGTCAGCGAGCTCGTGGAGCTGGAACGCGGGGAGACCGTGCAGGCTGTCACCGGGCTCGGCCCCGACGCGCCGACCGTCGCAGTCGGCACGGCGCAGGGCATCGTCAAGCGCGTGGCGCCGTCGGACGCCCCGGCCAAGGGCGACGAGTGGCCGGTGATCGCCCTGAAGGATGGTGACATCGTGGTGGGCGCCGCCGTCGTGTCCGACGACGACGAGCTGGTCTTCGTCTCGGACGACTCGTCGCTGCTGCACTTCCCCGCCTCCGCCGTCCGGCCGCAGGGCCGGGCCGCGGGTGGCATGGCCGGCATCAAGCTCGCCGCGGACCGGCGGGCGGTCTTCTTCGGCGCGGTTCCCGCCGGGACGGACGCTTCAGTGGTGACCATCGCAGGCTCGGCCGACTCGCTGCCGGGCGTGGAGCCCGGAGCGGGCAAGGTCACGCCGTTCGCGCTGTACCCGGGCAAGGGCCGGGCGACCGGCGGTGTGCGGTCGCAGCGGCTGCTCAAGGGCGAGGACGGCCTCATCCTGGCCTGGGTGGGGCCCACTCCCCCGCGCGCGCTCGGCGCCGGCGGCCAGCCGGTCGAGCTGCCCGCGGTGGACGAGCGGCGCGACGGGTCCGGCACGCCGATCGCGGCGCCGGTCGCGGTGATCGGCTGACGCGTTTCCCCGGGGCTGTCGATTCTGGCGTGGCTCGCCCGTCCAAGGCATGTCAGTATCGCCAAAAGAGGAGCTCGACATGACCGACACCTGGGTATTCCTGATCCGTGAGAACGACTGGAACTCGGACGCCTACCTTCCGGAGAACGTGAAGAACGGGCGGGACGGTTCCGACGAGGACATGGCCGCCCACGGTCGCTTCCAGGAGGCCGTCGCGGCCCTCGGCGTCAAGATCACCGGCGCCGCGGCCCTGCAGAACGCGAAGTACGGCGGGTCGGTCGCCGTCGGGGCGGACGGCGCCGAGCCGGTCTACACCGACGCCCCGTACACGGACACCAACGAGGTGATCACGGGGTTCTACCAGGTCGACTGCGACGAGGCCATGGCACGCAAGATCGCCGCGCTCGTCCCCAGCGGGAACGTGGTCGAGTGGCGCAAGGTCCTGCACTTCGGTTCCTGAGCGCTGATTGACAGTGCCGATCGACCCCGCGGCGTTCCGCACCGCCTGGCCCCAGGTGGTGCGGTCGCTCGCCGTGGCCACGCGCAGCCTGGACAGCGGTGAGGAGTACGCCGCGGAGGCGTTCGCGCGCGCCGCGGCGCAGCCCGACGGCGCGATCGGCGACCTGGTCGGCTGGTGCGTCCAGGTCGGCCGTCGTACGTGGCTGGACACGGTGCGACACCAGGCGGTATTCACCCGGATCCAGCCCCAGCTCGCCCGCCCGGAGGAGGCCGCAGTGGACGTGCCCTCCGGGCCTGGCGATGCCCTGGACGACCGCCTGGCGCTCCTCTTTGTCGCCTGCGACGACGCCCTTGCCCCCGGCGCCCAGCTGGTGCTCGCGATGCGGGTGGTCTGCGGACTCACCATCCGGCAGATCGCCGGGCACCTCGGCATCGCCGAGGCCACCGCCGCAGCGCGGCTGACCCGGGCCAAGTCCGCGCTGGCCCGCGCCCGCGGCGAGTTCGCGGTGCCCGACGCCGCCGCACGCACCGCCCGGCTGCCCGTGGTGCTCGCCTGTGTGGCCGGCCTGTTCACCGTGGGGCAGCGGGACGGGCTGCAGCCCGCCGACGCGACCCAGGACCCGGCCCGCGACGCGCTCACGCTCGCCGAGGCCCTGGCCGCCGAGTACCCGGACGCCTCGGAGGTGCTCGGCCTGCGCGCGGTGTGCCGCCTCGGCCTGGCCCGGCGGCCCGGCCGGGTGCGCGACGGCGTCGCGCTCCCCCTCGACGAGGTGGACCGATCGGCCTGGGACCGGCGCCTGCTGGCAGCGGGCCTGGACGACGCTGCGGCGGCGCTTTCGCGTGCCGGTGCCGGTGCCGGTGCCGGTGCCGGTGCCGGTGCGACTGAACGACCCGGCCGCTTTGCGCTGGAGGCGGCGGTCTCGGGTGTGCACGCCACGGCGCGCGACGCGGCGAGCACGGACTGGTCCCGGCTGGCGCAGCTTTACGACGCCCTGCTGCAGCAGTGGCCGTCCCCAGCGACGCGGGTCGCGCGCCTCGTCGTGCTCGGCCGGCTCGCACTGCGCGACGGCGATGACCTCGCCAGGAGCAACCTCGCCGCGATCGAGCAAGAGCTCGAGGACGTGGTCGCCGAAGGCCCGCCGTACGCCGCCCGCGACGCCAGCCTCACCCTGGCCGACCTCGCCCGACGCACGGGCCGCACGGACGAGGCCGCCGCCCGCTACCGGGAGCTGCTCGACGTAGTACCCGCCGGGCCCCTACGCGAGTTCTGCCGCCGGTACGCGGGTGGTGCATAGGACCTGGTGGCGCGCAGCGCACCGAGTTCGGTCCCTTGCACGTCCAGATCCGCGAGTTCGGTCGCTTGCTCTGAGATCGGTCGGTTGATTGACCGATCTCAGAGCAACGGACCGAAGTCGCTGAGTTCGGTCATACGTTGGACCGAAGTCGCTGAGTTCGGTCATACGTTGGACCGAAGTCGCTGAGTTCGGTCATACGTTGGACCGAAGTCGCGTGGCACAGCCCCGCGCCGTTATTACCCTCGGACAGTGTCAGCGGCCAGTGGTTGACTCGAGTCCATGAACGACGACCTGTCCTACGAGTTCTCGACCGACCCCGCCCGAATCGATCCCGCCCGTGTCCACGAGCTCATCTCCAACACCTACTGGGGCGCGGGCCGCCCGCGCGAGGTCATGGACGCGGCCATCGCGGGCTCCCGGCCCTACGGCGTCTACCGCGGTGGCACACGCGAGCAGGTGGCGTTCGCGCGCGTCGTGACGGACGGCGTGACGTTCGCGTGGCTTGCCGACGTCGTCGTCGACCCGGCTACGCGCGGGCAAGGTGTCGGCAAGCTGCTGGTCGCGGGCGTGGTCGCGGACCTGGAGCCGCTCGGGCTGCGCCGCACGCTTCTCGCGACCGCCGACGCCCAGGGACTCTACGAGCAGTTCGGCTGGGTACCGGTCAACCCGGAGTACTCCTGGATGGAGCTTCCAGGCAGCGGGGCGCGCACATCGGCCGGCGCACCGATCGGCACATCGGTCAACACGCCGGTCGACACGCCGGTCAACACACGAGGAGCAGGCACATGAACATCACCGTCGAGGTCGGTGACCTGACCCGCGTCGAGGCCGACGCCGTCGTGAACGCCGCCAACTCGACCCTCCTGGGCGGCGGCGGGGTCGACGGCGCGCTCCACGCCGCGGCCGGCCCGCGCCTGCTCGAGGCCTGCCGCCGCCTGCGGAACACCACGCATCGCGACGGTCTGGACGTCGGCGACGCCGTGGCCACCCCGGCGTTCGACCTGCCGGCGTCGTGGGTGATCCACACCGTCGGGCCCAACCTGCACCGCGGCCAGGACGACCCGGCGCTGCTCGCCTCCTGCTTCGCCCGGTCGCTCGACGTCGCCGCCGAGCTCGACGTGCACTCGGTGGCCTTCCCTGCGGTGAGCGGGGGCGCCTACGGCTGGCCGATGACCGACGTCGCGCGCATCGCCGTCATGACCTGCCGCGCCTGGTTCGCCGAGCATCCCGACGGTAGCCCGGAGGAGGTGCGGTTCGTGGTCCTCGACGAGCGAGTCCGGGACGTGTTCGACGCCGCGCTGCGGCCGGTCTGACGGCGCTCAGGTTGTCAGCAGCTTGCGCAGCTCGTCCGGTGTCGTCGCGATCGCGGCCGCGCCCGCCGCCGCCAGCTCGCCTGGCTCGGCGTAACCCCAGGTCACGCCGACAGTCGGGACGCCGTGGTGGGCGGCCGCGTGCACGTCGTGCTCACGGTCGCCCACCATCACCACCTGCCCGCCGCCGGCCCCCGCAGCAGCACCCACAACGGCTCCCAACGCCACCGCGTGCGCCACCGCGCGCTCCACCACTACCTCCTTGCCCTGCACCTCCATGAAGCTCTCGGGGGCGGCGCCGTGCACACCGTCCAGCCCGTCGGCCAGGTACGCGTCGAGCCCGAAGTGCTCGACGATCCGGCGCGCGTAGTGCTCGGGCTTGGCCGTGGCGACCAGGAGGGTCACGCCCGCCTCGCGCAGGTCCGCGAGCGCTGCGGGGATGCCGGGGAACACGGAGTTGTCGAACATGCCGTGCACCTCGAAGTCCTGCCGGTAGGCGGTGATCACGGTGGCGGCGTCGGCGTCGGACAGACCGACTCCGGTCATGCTCGCGCCCAGCGGGGGGCCGACGAAGGTCCGCAGGACCTCGTCGGACGGAACCTCGAACCCCGTGTTGGTGAAGCCGGCGCGCAGGGACGCGATGATGCCGGGCGCGGAGTCGGTGAGGGTGCCGTCGAGGTCGAGCAGGACGTGCGTGATGCGGTGCGGGAGCGAGAGAGTCACCCGGCGAGCGTGCCACACGTTCAGTGATGTCCCGCGTGGCCGTCCGCGGCTGCCCCGCCGTCCGGCCCGGTCTCCGACCCGGCGCCCGCACCGCCGTCCGACGCTGCCCCGGCCCCCGCGCCGCGCTCAGGAACCGTCCCGGCCTCCTGGCCCGGTTCGACGACGACGAACTGCCCCATCATCCCGGCGTCCTCGTGCATGAGCATGTGGCAGTGGTACATGTAGGGCGTGTCGGGGTCGGCGTAGTCGTCGAACCGCATCAGGAGCCGGTACTCCCGCCCGGACTCCAGGTAGATCGTGTCCTTGCGCCCCGCGAGCTCGGGCGGCGGTGCCTGGCCGTCGATGCTCAGGACGCGGAACTGCACGTCGTGCACGTGGAAGCTGTGCGGCATCGGGACGGTGCTGCGCAGCTTCCACACCTCGGTGGCGCCTACGTCGGCCACCTCGTCGATGCGGCTCATGTCCATGGACTGGCCGTTGATCTGGTCCTCGTCCAGCTCGAAGGTGCGGGTCACCGTCACGTCGTCCTCGTGCAGCTCGTCGGACGACGCGTCCCGGGCGGCCCCCCAGGCGGGCTCGGGCGACGGCGCCAGACGATCGGCGGCGCGCAGCTCCAGGACGTCGAACTCGTCGTTGGCCCCCATCGCGAAGGGCGCGGCGAGGCTGCCGAGGTCGGCCTCGACCGAGCGCAGCCGGGTGGTCTCCCCCGGGGCCAGCTCCACGATCACCTCGGCCCGCTCGCCGGGCGAGAGCCGTACCTCGTCGAGCCGGACCGGGGCGTCGAGGAGCCCGCCGTCGGTCGCCACGAGGTCGACGTCCCGGTCCGCGAAGCCGAGCTGGTAGGTGCGCGCCGTCGACCCGTTGACCAGGCGCAGGCGCACCCGCTCGGTGGTCACCTCCTGATAGGCGCCTACTGTGCCGTTGGTCATGACGACGCCGCCGAGCGTGCCGGGCTCGCTCCCGTCGTCCGTCAGCTCGAGCTGCCCGTCGTCGTCCAGCACCTTGTCCTGCACGATCACCGGGATGTCGTCGACGCCGTAGGTCTGCGGCAGGTCGGCGGCGCGCGAGGCGTCGTCGTCCAGGAGGAACAGGCCCGCCAGGCCGCGGTAGACGTGCTGCTCCGTGGCCCCGTGCGGGTGCGGGTGGTACCAGAGGGTGGCGGCGGGCTGGTCGATCCGCCAGGTGGGGCGCCAGGTGGCGCCCGGCTCGACCGCCTGGTGCGGGCCGCCGTCCATGGCGGCGGGCAGGTGCATGCCGTGCCAGTGCACGCTGGTGGGCTCGTCCAGGTCGTTCGTGACCTCGACGGCGACCTGCTCGCCGCGTTCGGCGCGGAGCGTCGGCCCGAGGTAGGCGCCGTCGAACCCCCAGGTCCGGGTCTCGACGCCGGGCCGGAACTCCGTGACGCCCTCCTGCGCGGTGAGCGAGAACACCCGGGTGCCGTCCACGACCCGCGAGGGCGCGAGCGGCGGGATGGCGAGCTCCTTGGTGAACTCCACCTCGTCCACCGGGGTGACGGAGCCGGTGATCGCGCCGCAGCCCGCGAGGGCGAGCGCGGCAACGCCTGCAAATATCGAGCCGACGGCGCCCGCCCGCCTCATCGTCCCGCCCCCCGCAGCCGCTGCACGCCAGCAGCAGCCAGACCCGCGACCGCGCCCCAGAGCGCGTCGAACAGCAGGGCCGGCAAGACGGTCCACGCCGGCGCGCCGGGGCCGGTGAAGCCCCCGAGCGCAGGGAGCAGCTGGCCCATCGCGGCCGCGACGAGCCCGTAGGCGACGCCGGTGAGCGTCAGGGTGAGCACGGGCCGGGGCACGCTGCCGAGACCGACCACCCCGATCCAGACGGCGGCGGTGATGCCGATGATGAGGAACGCGCGCGGCGCGCCGGTGCCGAAGATCCCGGTGAGCCCGGTCAGGGGCCAGAGCAGGGCCATCGCGGAGAGGCCCGCGACGAGCGCCCAGGGGACGGAGTAGGGCTGAGCTGGAACGTGTGGTGAGGTCATACCTAGACACTCCCGCGCAGGGCCCTGCCCCACATCGGCCCTGGATCGTCTCCCGTTGTCGCCTCCAGGCGACACCACCCTGACGCCCCCGGGCTGATGCCTCAGGGTCCCATCCTCCGTAGGGTGGCGGTGTGCCAGAGCAGCCCGGCCCCGAGCAGCGCGACTCAGTCCCGCGCACGGTCGACCCGCGCGTCACCGACGTCGCGCTGGCGCTCGCCATGGCGCTGGTGGTCGCGGTGGTCATCGCCGCGGACCCCGACGCCGTGCGGCAGACCGGCACGGGGGCTTACCTGTTCGCGGCGGGCTTCGGGGCGCTGGTCCTGCTGCGGCGCAGGGCGCCGCGCACCGTGCTCGTCGTCACGGTGCTGGCCGTGTTCGTCTACTACACGTTCCAGTTCCCGCCGATCGGCATGGCGCTGCCCGCTATCGCCGCGCTGTACTCCGCGGCGGAGCTGCGGCACACCGGCTGGGCGGTCGGCGGGGGCGCCGTCCTGGTGGCGGTCTCGACGTACTTCCGGGTGGTGGGCGACGACACCGAGGCGCGGCTGACGCCGTACGACCTGGTCACGAACCTGGCGCTGGCCGCTGCAGCGATCGCGCTCGGCGTCGCGGTCCGGCTGCGCCGGGAGGCCCGGGTGCACGAGGCCCGCGCCGCCGAGCAGCGGCTGCAGACCGAGCGCCTGCGCATCGCCCGGGACCTGCACGACGTCGTCGGGCACAACCTGTCCGTGATCGCCCTGCATTCTTCAGTCGCTGCTGAGGCCGTGGGTAGGGACGACGACGGCGCCCGGCGCGCGCTCGGGCACGTGCGCGAGGCGACGTCGGGCACGCTGCGCGAGCTGCGGTCCACGGTGCGGGTGCTGCGCGGGCCCGTCGGCGCCGCATCCGTCGGTGCCGTGCCGGACCCGGACTCCCCCGCGCCCACCGGCCTGGCCGGCGTCGACACCCTGGTGCGGTCGGCCCGGGCGGCGGGGCTCACCGTCGACGTCACGCTGGACGTGCCGCCCGGCCGGCTCGACGGCGCCATCGACGCCGCCGCCTACCGGATAGTGCAGGAATCCCTGACCAACGTGCTGCGGCACGCCGCGGCCACACGCGTGACGGTCTCGGCGCGGGTCAGGGGCGATCGTCTCGCCCTGAGCGTGTCCGACGACGGCCGGGGCGCCAGCGCCGGCCTCGCACCCGGCTCCGGGCTGACGGGGATGCGCGAGCGGGCGGCCCTGCTCGGCGGCAGCCTCAGCACGGGCGACCCGGATGGCGGCGGCTTCGTCGTCACCGCCGACCTGCCTCTCCGGCTGGAAGAGTGACGCCCATGATCCGCATAGTGCTGGTGGACGACCAGGAGCTCGTCCGCACAGGCCTGCGCGCCCTCGCGGAGAGCGAGGGCGACATCACGGTGGTCGGCGAGGCCGCCGACGGGCAGGCCGGTGTGGCCCGGGTCCGGGAGCTGCGGCCCGACGTCGTGCTCATGGATATCCGGATGCCACGCCTGGACGGGCTGGCAGCCACCAGACAGATCGTGAGCGACCCGGACCTGGCCGGCGTGCGCGTGCTGATCCTGACCACGTTCGACGAGGACGAGCACGTCTTCGAGGCCATCCGGTCGGGCGCGGCCGGCTACCTGCTCAAGGACGTCGCACCCGCCGAGCTGCGCCGGGCCGTGCGGGTCGTCGCCGCCGGCGAGTCGCTGCTCGACCCGGCGGTCACCGCCACCGTGCTGCGGGCCGTCGCCGCGCGCCCGGCGCCGCGGACCGGCGTCGACCGGATCGCCGGGCTGACCGAGCGCGAGCGCGAGGTGCTGGAGCAGCTCGGCCGCGGGCTGACGAACGACGAGATCGCCCGCGAGCTCTACCTCAGCCCAGCCACCGCCCGCACCTACGTGAGCCGGCTGCTGGCCAAGCTCGGCGCGCGCGACCGGGCGGCGCTGGTGATCCTCGCTTACGAGACCGGGCTGGTCACGCCGTGATCTCGGGGCTGAGGCCCACCAGCAGGCAAGAGCTCAGAGCTCCCGGAGCCGCGGCAGCACGTCCTCGCTGAACTGGGTGAGGAACCGCTCCTGGTCCTGGCCGGGGCCGTGCACCACGAGGTGGTTCAGCCCGGCGTCGACGTAGGGCTTGATCAGCTCGACGGCCTGCTCCGGGTCGGACGCGACGATCCAGCGCTTCGCCACCTGGTCGATCGGCAGCTCGTCCGCGAGCCGCTCCATCTCCTCGGCCGAGGTGACGCTGTGCTTCTGCTCCGGCGTGAGCGACAGCGGCGCCCAGAACCGGGTGTTCTCCAGGGCGGTGGCGGCGTCGCGGTCGTAGGAGATCTTGATCTCGATCATCTTGTCGACGCCGCTGACGTCCCGCTCCGCCTTGGCAGCACCCTCGGCAACGGCCGGCAGCAGCTTCTCCGTGTACAGGTCCATGCCCTTGCCGGACGTGCAGATGAAGCCGTCGCCCACGCGCCCCGCGTACCTCGCCACGAGCGGGCCGCCCGCCGCGACGTACACCGGCACCGGGTTCTCCGGCCGGTCGTAGATGTTGGCGCCGACCAGCTGGTAGTAGTCGCCCTTGAAGTCCACGGAGCCCTCGGTCCAGAGGGCCCGCATGAGCTGCACGGCCTCGCGCAGGCGCGCGAACCGCTCCTTGAACTCGGGCCACTCGCGGCCCGACACGGCGATCTCGTTCAGGGCCTCACCCGTCCCGACACCGAGGATCACGCGGTTCTCGGTGAGCAGCGCGAGCGTCGCGAACTGCTGCGCGATCACCGCGGGGTTGTAGCGGAAGGTGGGGGTCAGCACGCTCGTGCCGAGCTGTATCCGGGAGGTGCGCTCCCCCGCCGCGGCGAGCCAGGCCAGGGCCGACGGCGCATGACCCCCCTCGTGCCGCCACGGCAGGAAGTGGTCGGAGACCATCGCGCTGTCCAGTCCCACCTCCTCGGCGCGTACTGCGAGCTCAACCAGCTCGCGCGGCCCGAACTGCTCGGCGGACGCCTTGTAACCGATCTTCAGAGTCACGGTTCAGACCCTACGCTCGATCACCCGCGCGCGAACCCAGTGGTCTCGCACGTCACATCTTTCCTGCTCACAGCGAAAACGGCGGGGGGTAGTTCTCCCCATGGCCGACGACGCCGGAGGCGGTTACGTTCACTGTGCCGGACGACCGGCCGGCGCCGGGACGACCGGCCCAGCACAGAGCAGGGGGACCGATGGGCGAGGTATGGGGCTCCGACATCGCCCAGCTGCGCACCCTCGCGGCCACGATGCGCGAGAAGACGCAGACCCTCGAGGCCGCGCGCGCCCAGGTGGACTCGCTGATGGACGGCCTGGCCTGGTTCGGCCCGAACTCCGAGGAGTTCCACGCGGAGTGGACGGGCATGCACCGCGGGAACATGTCCGCGGCCATCGACACGCTGGAGCAGGCCGGTGCCGCGCTCGACCGGAATGCCGACGCCCAGGAGCAGACGAGCGAGGACGCCGGCCTCACGGGGTCCAGCGGCCCCGGCGGTACCGGCACCGAGTCCGCGCCGGGCGGTGCCCCCACCGCTCCCCAGACGCCGACCCTCACCCCCGACGAGTACACGGACCTCTCGGAGGGAGAGCGCGCGGAGTGGCTGGCGAACGCCACCGACGAGGAGATCGCAGCCCTCCTGGCCGCGATGGAGGCCCAGGGCCTGTACCCGGGGCCCGACGCCGGCCCGGTCGCCAGCGAGCACTGGACCCGGCAGGCCGCGAGGGACGCCGGCATCGACTACCTCGGGTGGGACCCCAGCCTCGGGGCTCAGGCGAACCGCGAGAACATCGAGGCCGTCTACGAGTACTACGCCCAGCTCTACCTCGAGAACCCCGACCTGCAGTGGGCCGGGATGGCCGCGATGATCGGGCCGTCGTTCGCCGCGGGGTTCCTCGACCTGGCCCTGTTCCGCGACGTCGCGCAGGGCTTCGAGATCGGCGGTGAGGTGATCCAGCACCTGCCCGGCGGGCTGCCCGAGGGCGTCCTGATCGAGCAGGTCGCCGCGCTGACCGACGACGAGCTGCGCTTCTACGAGACCACGTTCCTGGAGATGCAGCAGGAGATCTTCCACGATCAGGCCTCGATGCACGCCGCGTACGAGCACGGCGGCATGGCGGAGATCGAGCGTTTGTACGAGTCCGGCGCGATCGACGAGAAGGCGTACGACGCCTGGGAGAACATCGCGTCCGGCAACCCCGAACAGGTCACCGAGGGCAACGTCGAGATGCTGCGCCGTGAGCAGCAGGACATCATCGCGGACAACTACCAGGACATGCGCAACCACCCGGTCACGGGTGAGGCGATGACCTACATGATGACGGTGGTGGGTGAGGCTTCGATCCCCGGGGCGGGCACGTTCGCCGACTACAACCCGCTGAGCATCACCGCGGAGACACCCGGGCCCGAGAACGTGGGCATCCCGTTCACCGACATATCCTTCGACAACCCCACCCAGGGGTCGGTCACCGTCACCACTCCCCTGCCTGACGGGAACATCGCGGACACCGCGCAGCGCTGGGACTACATCGAGGCCGATACGCTCCCCGCGTACCAGGAGTTGCTCGCGAACGACCCGGGTCGTGTCCAGGAGATCCTGCAGACCGACGTGACCGATCGCATCGCGGAGTACCGGCTGACGAACCCGTCGCGGATCGGCCGCATCGTGGACGACCTCGCGACGAACTGGGACGTCGATGTCGACCAGTGACGTCCGGGTCTTACGACGCCGACATGACAAGGTGGACCGATGTCACTACGACAGGTGATTCTCGCGGCAAGCACGGTCGTCGCTCTCGCGCTGACGGCCGGTTGCACGGTCCGCGTCGGTGGTGACGAGGACAACGACGGCGCCCAGGTGTTCGGAGAGGAGAACAGCATGCAGTGGGACCTGACACGACCGCTCGAGGCGGAGTCGCTGGGACTCCCGGCGGACAAGATGGTGATCGTCACCGTGCCCGAGGACGCGACGGTGAGCCTCACGCTCCCCAGCGGCACCTGGTCCGGGCGCACCGAGGAGATGACGGTGACCACCCGGCGCGGCTTTGTCGACTCGGTCGACCTGTTCTGGACCGAGGCCGACGGGCAGGCCGCCGCCGACCGCATGGTGGCAGACGCGGCGCTCCTGGGTGTCGACGCCGCCCGGGTCGCCGAGTGGGCCGAGACCGCGCGATGGGCCGAGACCGCCGACACCAACCGGTCACGCACGGATGCCAACTACAACGGCGCCAACGGCGAGGTGTCCACCGCGATCAAGCCCAGCATGGCCGTGGGCGAGGGCCCTGGCACACCGGTCCGGCTCTGGTACATGTTCTACGTGCGCGACGTCGTCGAGACCGCTGGCTGAGCAGGGCGCAGCGCCTGGTACGCACGGCTCACCGGCGCGTGGCCCAGGTGCGGTTCCAGCCAGGCGCTGGTCTCCACCAGCCGCGGCAGGGACACCCCAGTGCTGATCCCCAGCCCGTCCAGCATCCAGACCAGGTCCTCGGTGGCGAGGTTCCCGGTCGCCGACTCCGCGTACGGGCACCCGCCGAGCCCGCCCACCGACGTGTCGAACGTGGTCACCCCGTGCCGCAGCGCGGCGGCCACGTTGCCGAGCGCCTGCCCGTAGGTGTCGTGGGCGTGCAGGGCCAGTACGTCGTCCGGCAGGCCGGCGTCGTTCAGGGCGTCCAGTAGCGCGACGACGTGCCCCGGCGTCCCGACGCCGATCGTGTCGCCGAGCGAGAGCTCGGTGGCCCCGAGGTCCATCAGGCGTTTGCCCGCCGCGACCACCTGGTCCAGCGGCACGTCCCCCTCCCACGGGTCGCCGAAGCACATGGAGACGTACGCCCGCACGCGCATCCCGGCGGCGCGCGCCCGCGTGATCACGGGCTCGAACATCGTGTACTGCTCGTCCAGGGAGCGGTTCAGGTTCTTGCGCGCGAACGTGTCGGTGGCGCTGGCGAAGACCGCGATGTGCCGCAGCCCCAGGTCGTAGGCACGCTCCAGGCCACGCTCGTTCGGCACGAGCACCGGCAGGTCGCGGGCCCGGTCGCCGAGGCGCTTCACCAGCGCGGTAAGCACCTCCTCGGCGTCGGCGAGCTGCGGCACCCAGCGCGGGTGCACCAGGCTGGTGGCCTCCACGTACGGCAGGCCGGCGTCGAGCAGCCGCTCGACCAGGCCGACCTTGACCGCGGTCGGGACAGAAGCGTCCTCGTTCTGCAGCCCGTCGCGCGCACCCACCTCGTAGATGGTCACGCGGTCGGGCAGGCTCGGGTCGCGGACGACCTGCGGGCCGCTGACCAGCCGGTCCACCTGCTCAGTCATCTTCTCTCCTCCATCTCGAAGAGCACCTGGCGCGCCGCCACCTGCTCGCCGGCCGCCGCGCGCACGCGCACCACACCGTCCGACGGCGCCACGAGCGCCACCTCCATCTTCATCGCCTCCAGCACGCCGAGCACCTGCCCGGCGGCCACACGGTCGCCGTCGGACACCTCGACGCGGGCCAGCGCGCCCGGCATCACCGCGAGCACCACGCCGTCGGACACCTCGGCCTCCGCCTGGCGCGAGCCGCCCGGGCGGGCGAACCGGAACGTGTGCCCGTGGGTGCTCACCTCGACGGACCGCTCGCGCACGTCGACCACGAACCGCGCGGTCAGGCCGTCCAGGGCAAGCAGCAGCTCGCCGCCCGGCCCGCCGGCCGTGCCGCCCGCATTGCCGCCCGCATTGCCGCCCGCGGTGCTCCCGACGGCCCGGCAGGACGTCGGCGGCTCGCCGTCGCGGCGCACCTCGCCCCGGACGATGTTCACGCGCAGCACGGCGTCGTCGAGCTCGACCCAGGTGTCGGCGGGCGGGCCGCCGAGCCGCCACCCATCGCCGCCGTCGCGCGCCCCGGCCGCTATGGACCAGGCCGCCGCGACGAGCGCGGAACCCGGGTCCGGGGCGGGCAGCGGGTGGGTGTCCAGCCAGGCGGTGTGCACCTCGCCGTCCCGGAACGCGGCGGAGTCCGCGAGCGCCCGCACGAACCCGGTGTTGGTGACCAGGCCACCGATCGCCGTGGCGTCCAGCGCGTCGACCAGGGCGTTCCGAGCGGCCTCGCGGTCGGCGCCGCGGGCGATGACCTTGCCGATCATGGGGTCGTAGGCGGCGGGCACCACGGAGCCGTCCTCGATGCCGGCCTCGACCCGCACGGTGGTGGAGCCCGAGCCCGGCCAGCGCACGCTCGTGGCGGTCCCGGCCTGCGGCAGGAACCCGCCGAACGCGTCCTCGGCATAGATCCGTGCCTCGATCGCATGCCCGACGACGGCGACGTCGTCCTGCGCGAAGCCCAGCTCCTCGCCGGCCGCGACGCGGAGCTGCTGCTCGACGAGGTCGATGCGCTCGCCGTGCACGGTGACGACCTCCTCGGTGACGGGGTGCTCGACCTGGAGGCGGGTGTTCATCTCGAGGAACCAGGCGCCGACCCGCTCTTCGGCCCAGCCCGCACTGCTGGCCGTATCGGCCGAGGCGCCGACCTCCACCAGGAACTCGGCGGTCCCCACGCCGGTGTACCCGACCTCGCGGGCCAGGTCGACGGCCCAGGTGTGCAGGTGCTTGCGGAGGGCCGGGTCCAGGTCGGGCGCGGGCGCCTCCTCCAGGACCTTCTGGTACCGGCGCTGGGCGGAGCAGTCGCGTTCGTGCAGGTGCAGCACGTTGCCGTGCTCGTCGGCGAGGATCTGCACCTCGACGTGCCGGCCGCGCTCGACGAACGGCTCCAGCACCAGGGTGTCGTCGCCGAACGCGGCCGCGGCCTCGCGTCCGGCGGCAGTCATCGCGGCGAGGAGCTCGTCCTGGCTGCGGACGATGCGCATGCCCTTGCCGCCGCCGCCGGCCGCGGCCTTGACCAGGAGCGGGAAGGGGAGGCCCCCCACCATTGCGTACGACCCGCCCTGGAACTTCCCGAACGAGCGCAGCACGGGCACGCCGGCCTTCCGGGCGATCGTGTGTGCCGCGTCCTTGCGGCCCATCGCGTCCATGGCGTCCGGCGGCGGCCCCACCCAGGTCAGTCCGGCGCCGATCACGGCGCGCGCGAACTCGGCCCGCTCGGACAGGAACCCGTACCCGGGGTGGACGGCGTCGGCCCCGGTCTCCTTCGCGGCCGCGAGCAGCGCGGGGATCGACAGGTAGGACTCGGCGGCCGGCGTCGGGCCGATCCGGATCGCGACGTCGGCGGCCCGCGTGTGCGGGGCGGCCTGGTCGGCGTCGGAGTAGACGGCGACGGTGCGCAGCCCGAGGCGGCGCGCGGTGCGGATGATCCGCAGGGCGATCTCGCCGCGGTTGGCGACCAGCAGGGTGTGGATCGGGGTGGGCATCGTTGTCACATCCGGAAGATGCCGTAGGACGGCTCGGGGATCGGAGCGTGGGCGGCCGCGGCCAGGCCGAGGGCCAGGACGCGGCGGGTGTCGGCGGGGTCGATCACGCCGTCGTCCCAGAGGCGGGCCGTGGCGTAGTAGGGGTTGCCCTGGGCCTCGTACTGGGCGCGGATCGGGTCCTTGAACGCCTCGACGTCCTCGGGCGCCAGGTCGCGCTGCACGGTCGCGAGGACGGACGCCGCCTGCTCCCCGCCCATGACCGAGATGCGGGCGCCGGGCCACATCCAGAGGAACCGGGGGTCGTAAGCGCGGCCGCTCATGCCGTAGTTGCCGGCGCCGAACGAGCCGCCGAGCACCACGGTGAACCGCGGCACCGAGGTGCAGGACACGGCGGTGACCAGCTTGGCGCCGTCCTTGGCGATGCCGCGGTGCTCGTACTCCTTGCCGACCATGAACCCGGCGATGTTCTGCAGGAACACGAGCGGGATGCGCCGCTGGTCGCAGAGCTGCACAAAGTGCGCGCCCTTGAGCGCCGACTCCGAGAACAGGATGCCGTTGTTCGCGACGATGCCCACCTGGTAGCCGTCGATGCGCGCGAAGGCGCACACCAGGGTCTCGCCGTAGCGGGCCTTGAACTCCTGCAGCTGGGAGCCGTCGACGATGCGCCGGATCACATCGCGCACGTCGTAGGGGGTGCGCGGGTCGGCGGGGACGTCGTAGAGGCCGTCCGGGTCGAGCTCCGGCTCCTCGGGAACCCCGCGATCCAGGGTCGGCACGCCGGCCCGGGTGGTGGCCACTATCTCGCGGACGATGCGCAGGGCGTGCGCGTCGTCGTCGGCCAGGTGGTCCGCAACGCCCGACGTCGTGGTGTGCACCAGGCCGCCGCCCAGCTCCTCGGCCGTGACGATCTCGCCCGTGGCGGCCTGCACCAGGGGCGGGCCGCCCAGGAAGATCGTGCCCTCGTCCCGCACGATGACTGCCTCGTCGCTCATCGCGGGCACGTACGCGCCGCCCGCGGTGCAGGAGCCCATCACTGCCGCGACCTGCGGGATCCCCCGCGCGGACAGGTTGGCCTGGTTGTAGAAGATGCGCCCGAAGTGCTCGCGGTCGGGAAACACCTCGTCCTGCATCGGCAGGTACGCGCCGCCGGAGTCCACGAGATACACGCACGGCAGGTGGTTCTCGGCGGCGACCTGCTGCGCGCGCAGGTGCTTCTTGACCGTCATCGGGTAGTAGGTGCCGCCCTTGACGGTGGCATCGTTGGCGACGATCACGCACTCGCGCCCCGCCACCCGGCCGATCCCCGTGACGAGGCCGGCGCTGGGCACCGCCCACTCGCCGCCGTACATGTTGTAGGCCGCCAGGGCCCCGATCTCCAGGAGTGCGCTGCCCGGGTCGAGCAGCCGGTCCACGCGGTCGCGGGCGAGCAGCTTGCCCCGTCCGGTGTGGCGGGCGCGTGCCTCGGGCGATCCGCCCTGGCGTACGCGCGCCATCCGCTCCCGTAGCTGCGCGGTGAGTGTGCGCAGATCCGTTCCAACGTCGACGTTGATGGTCACCTCCGCAGCATAGTCCGCTGGTTAATGATCGTTAACCCCTGGCGCGGATCCGGCGGTGTGGCGTCGACCCGCTCTAGACTGCTGCGGTGACTCCGCGCAGGCAGCAGATCCTGAGCACGGCGGCCGACCTGTTCGCCGCCCGTGGCTTCCACGGCGTCTCCATGGGAGACATCGGCGCGGCCGTAGGCATCTCCGGCCCTGCCCTCTACAAGCACTTCGCGGGCAAGGACGACATCCTCGGCCAGTGCCTGCTGCACGCCTCGGACCAGCTCCTCGCGGGCGCGCGGGAGCTGCTCTCGGACATGCCCGCCGGGGCGCTGGTGGCGCTGATCGCCCGGCACGCCGACTTCGCGCTCGACAACCCCGCGCTGATCGTGATCCAGGAACGCGAGTGGGGCGCGCTCGGCACGGAGGCGCGCGCGCAGGTGCGCAAGCACCAGCTCGCCTACATCGAGGTCTGGGCCGACGCGCTGCGTCCCCTGCGCCCCGACCTGGGCCCCGCCGAGGCGCGCGCCGCCGTGCAGGCTGCGTTCGGCCTGCTCAACTCGACCCCGCACAGCGCCCGCATCGGCCGCGCCACCATGCACTCACTCCTGACGACGATGGCCCGCGCGGCGCTGCTCCCCAGCACCGCGGAGGGGTAACGCTGAGCTGACTACCCAGCGTTACCCCTCCGGGGCTGGAGCTACTCCACCGGCAGGCCGAGCCCCCGCGCGATGAGCATGCGCTGGAGCTCCGAGGTGCCCTCGCCGATCTCCAGCACCTTCGCGTCGCGGTAGAACCGGGCGATCGGCCCGTCCTCCATGACGCCGTAGCCGCCGAACACCTGCGCCGCGATGCGCGTGGCGGTGACTGCCGACTCCGTGGCGTAGAGCTTGGCGACCGAGGAGGCCCGCCGGAAGTCGTCGAGCGGCGCGCCCTCGTCCTTCATCGCGGCGGCCCGGTAGGTGAGCGCGCGGCTCGCCTGGAGCATGACCTCGATGTCGGCGATCTGGAACGCGACGCCCTGCTTGCGGCCGATCGGCCCGCCGAACGTGGGGCGCACGGCGGCATGCTCAACCGTGAGGTCGAGCATCGCCTGGATGCAGCCGGTAGCAAGGGCCGCGACGGCGACCCGCCCCGAGTTGAGGCACAGCATGAGCTGCTTGAACCCGTTGCCCCGCACGCCCAGAAGGTTGGCCTCGGGGACGCGGACGTCCTCGAAGCGCAGCGCGTGGGTGTCGCAGGCACGCCAGCTCATCTTGTCGTGCAGGGGCTCCACGATGAACCCCGGCGTGTCGGTGGGAATGACGATGGCGCTGAGCTCGGGACGGCCGTCGGGCAGGGTGCCGGTGCGCGCTGCGACGGTGACGATGCTGGTGATCGGCGTACCCGAGTTGGTGATGAACTGCTTGGCACCGTTGATGACCCACTCGCCGTCGACCAGCTCGGCAATGGTGCTCATGGCGTTGGCGTCGCTGCCCGCGCCCGGTTCGGTGAGGCCGAACGCGCCGATGCGCCGGCCCGCCACGAGGTCGGGCAGCCAGGTGTTCTTCTGGTCTTCGGTCCCGTAGTCGAGGATGGTGCCCACCCCGAGGCCGACACCGGCCCCGAGCGTGATGCCGACGGACTGGTCCACACGGCCGAGCTCTTCGACCGCGATGCTGAGTCCGGTGAGTCCCAGGTCGGACCCTCCGTATTCCTCCGGGGCAGTCAGGCCGAACAGGCCCAGCTCCCCCATCTGGTGCAACAGCTCGACGGGCAGGCGGTTCTCCCTGTCCCAACGGCCGATGTGGGGCGCGATCTCGCGGTCGGCGAAGTTCCGTACCGCGTCCCGGAGCTTGGTGTGCCCCGGGTTCTCTGGTGAGGTATGCATGTTAGGCATGCCACAGAGGTTAACAACCATTAACCTATGTGCGCCATGCCCCACGAGGAGGACTTCTTGATGACCAGCCGGAGCCAGGTCTTGTACGACGTCGTAGAGCAGGCGGAGTCCGCCCCGTACGCCCGGATCACGCTCGACGCGCCCCAGCGCCGCAACGCGCTCTCGCTCGCCCTGCTCGACGAGCTCCAGGCCGCGCTGCACCGCGCCGCGCACGACGACGTGCGCTCCGTGGTGCTGGCCGCGAACGGCCCCGCGTTCTGCTCCGGGGCAGACCTGACCGAGGCGCTCCGGGACGGCATGACCGAGTCCGCGCGCAGGCTCGCCGACGTGCTGCGCACCCTCCTCGCCCTGCCCAAGCCTGTGGTGGCGCGCGTGCACGGCCCCGTGCGGGCCGGGGGCATCGGGCTGGTCGCCGCGTGCGACGTCGCCATCAGCGCCGACCAGATCACCTACGCGTTCACCGAGGCCCGCCTCGCGCTCGCGCCCGCCGTCATCTCGCTGGCGGTGCTGCCGCGGATGACGCCGCGCGCGGCGTCGCGCACCTTCCTCACGGGAGCGCAGTTCACGGCCGCCGAGGCGGCCGACTGGGGCCTGATCACCCGCGCGGTCCCGCTGGAAGGGCTCGATCACGAGGTCGAAGCCGTCCTCGCGGACCTGGCCGCTGCCGAACCGCAGGGGCTCGCGGCGACCAAGGCCCTGCTCAACGCGGACCTGCTGACCCGGTTCGACGCCAACGTAGACGACGCCGTCACCACCTCGGCCAAGCTGTTCGGCTCGGAGCCCGCCCGCGCGGCGATGTCGAGGCTGCTGCGGCGCTAGGTGTTTGGATCGGGCGTGTTTGGATGGGGGCGTGGCCACCCGGA
The DNA here is from genome assembly GCF_041081105.1 of Promicromonospora sp. Populi. Classification (NCBI taxonomy): domain Bacteria; kingdom Bacillati; phylum Actinomycetota; class Actinomycetes; order Micrococcales; family Promicromonosporaceae; genus Promicromonospora; species Promicromonospora sp. Populi. The sequence continues at coordinate 1,650,883 of NZ_CP163528.1, forward strand.
TCTCCCAGCGCAACGCTCGCTTCCAGCAGCTCCAGACCCTGCTCACCAACCGCAACAAGCGGCACCGCGCCGGCCAGTTCGTGGTGCAGGGCGTGCGGCCCATCACCATGGCGGTGGAGCACGGCTGGGACGTCCAGGCCCTCCTGTACGACGGCGAGCGCCGGCTCTCGCAGTGGGCCCGGGACCTGCTCGCGGCTCACCCGCACGTGGAGCACATCAAGATGGCGCCCGACCTGCTTGCGGAGCTGGCCGAGAAGGAGGACGCCGAGCTGCTCGCGGTGATCGCCATGCGCCCCGACATCCTGGACCGCATCGAGGCGGGCCCGGACTTCCTGGGTGTCGTGTTCGACCGGCCCACCCAGCCGGGCAACGTCGGCGCGATAGTGCGCTCCGCCGACGCGTTCGGGGCCGACGGCGTGATCACCACCGGGCACGCCGCCGACGCCTACGACCCCAAGGCCGTGCGGGCCACGACGGGGTCGTTCTTCGCGATGCCCGTCGTGCGGGCGCCTTCCGCTGCCGAGGTCATGGAGTGGGTGGGCGAACGCCGCGCCGGGGGCCTCCCCGTGGTCGTCGTCGCCACGGACGAGGTCGGCGACGCCGACGTGTCGGCCTTCGACCTGACCCAGCCGGTACTGCTCCTGGTCGGCAACGAGACCGCGGGCCTGACCCAGGCGTGGCGTGACGCCGCGGACGTGACGCTGAGCATCCCGATGACGGGCTCGGCCAGCTCGCTCAACGCCGCGAACGCGGCAACGGTGGTGCTCTACGAGGCCCGCCGCCAGCGCCTGGCGAAGTAGGGCTCAGAGCTCGATCGAGTACATCCTGGAGCCCGTCGTCTTGGTGTAGCCGAGACTCGCGTACAGGCCGTAGGCGCCGCTCGGGTTGGCCGTGTCGACGTCGAGCACCGCGTACTGAAGGCCGGCGTCCGCGAACGTCCGCATGTTCGCGGTGAGCGCCGCGAGCGCCGCCTTGCGGCCGCGGTAGGCCCGGCGCGAGCCGAGGATGTCCGTGATGGCGAAGGAGTACCCGCGCACCTCGAAGTCGGACGGGAAGAGGTCGACCATCGCGTAGGCGGCCACCAGCGGCTCGCCGGCCCGCAGCGCGGCGGCCGTCTCGGGGTCGGTATCCGGGGAGGCGAGCAGGGCGGCGACGTCGGGGGCGTCGTCGAGCACCACGCACGACAGGTGCGGGGCGAAGCCCGCGCGCTCGGCGTGCTGCTCCCGCGTGCGGGGCTGGCTGTTCCAGTGGTCGCGGAACGCGTCGTTGTGGGCCAGGCGGACGGCCTCGTCCAGATCCTCCGACCAGGGTGCGAGCCGCAGCGAGCCCGTGAGCTCGACGGAGGGGATCGGCTCGGCGTCCGGTCCTAAGACCCGGCGCGCGAGGTCGGAGTAGTAGCGCCGCACCCCGAACCCGGCGTGCTCGTAGAGCCGGTGGCGGGACGCGGGCGCAGCGTCCTCCGCGTAGGTCACGATCCGCGCCGGCACCTCCTTGCCCGACGCCGCCAGAAGCTGCCGGGCCCGGCCGATGCTCCAGGCGAGCAGCTCGCGGCCGATGCCCTCGCCGCGGCGGTCCGGGTGCACGCCGCCCCAGGTAAAGGCGCGGACCGCGGTCGTGTCACCTGGCGTGGAGTCGACCTGGGCCCAGGCCACGAGCGCGCCGTCGTCGGCTGGTTCGGTGGAGAAGCCGAGCAGGGAGTCGGCCGCCATGTCGCGCCAGGCGCCGTCGAACAGCTCGTCGATCTCCTCTAAGGTCTCGACGTACGGCTCGGCGTCGACCCGCATGATGTGGTTGCGCAGCGCCAGCCACACCGGCACGTCCTCGCGGGTGGCGGCGCGCCAGGTCAAGCGGCCCGCGGTGGGGATCGTCAGGGCCGCCGGGGCGGCGGCGCGCTCCGCGATGGGGGCGAGGGGGTGGGTCTCGGCGGTCATGGCAGTTCCTCTACAGCTCGATGGAGTACATGGTGGAGCCGTCGCTCTTGGTGTAGCCGAGCCGCGCGTACAGGCCGGTGGCGCCGGTCGGGTTGTCGGTGTCGACGTCTAGCTCGGCCTGCTGCATGCCGGCGTCGGCGAAGACGCGCATGGCGTGGGTCAGCAGCGCCGCCGCTATGCGGCGGCCGCGGTAGTCGCGCCGTACGCCCAGCAGGTCGGTGTACCCCGCGGTGTACCCCTGCGTCTCCCAGTCGTGCTCGTACCGCCCGGCCATGTGCAGGCCGACGACGTACGGCGTGCCGGCCGCGACCGTCCCGTCCCCCGGCTGCTCCTGCTCCGACCCCGCGTACCGCACGGACTCGTCCACCACCACAAAGGACCACTCCGGCGCGAACGAGCTGCGGTACGCCCGCCACGACTCCGGCGTGCGGGGCTGGCTGCCCCAGTGGTCGCGGAACGCGTCGTTGCGAGCGAGCCGCGTGGCGTCGTCCAGGGCTGCGGACCACGGCACCAGCCGCAGCGGCGCCTCCAGCCCGATGGCGGGCACCGGCAGGCTCAGGTCGCGCAGCAGGTTGGCGTAGTACCGGACGGGCTCGAGCCCGCCGGAGCGCAGCAGCTCGCGGCGCTCGGCGGGGTCCGTGTCATCGATGTGCGCGGAGATCCGCGCGGGCAGACGGTCCAGTACCGGGTCCGTGCCCGACGCTGCGAGCGCCTGGCGCGCCCGTCCCGTGGCCCAGGCCAGCAGCTCGGTGCCGATGCCCTGGCCGCGATGGCTGGGGTGCACGCCGCCGGACAGCGAGGTGCGCAGGATGTTGACGCCGTCGGTGGGGAACCGCTCGACGTGTGCGTAGGCGCGCAGCGCGCCGTCGGCGTCCAGGCCCGCGAGCGTGTCGGCGGCGACGTCGAACGCCGGGGCATCGAAGAGCTCAGCGACCTCGTCGGCCGGAGTGAACCAGTCCCGCCCGTCGGCCTCCTGGACCGTACGCATGAGCGTCGCCAGCGCGGTGACGTCGTCGCGGGTCCAGGCGCGCCAGGTCAGCCCGCCCGCGGTGGGGCCGGGGAGTGCCGCGGGTGCGGCGGCGCGCTCCGCGATGGGCGCGGTTTCGGGCTCGACGTCGTGGAGGCTGGCCATGCTGTCCACGCTAGGTGACGCCCCCCAGCGCGGGCCAAGGCATTTCGCGACCTCACCCGGTGCCGCGTCACTCCGGTCCGGGCAGCTCCGCCAGCTCCTTCTCGAACCGGGTGCGCAGGGCGGCCTTCTCGGCCGGCGGCAACCACGACGCCTCGACCCCGGCCAGCGCCATCGCGCGCAGGCGCTCGGCCGGCACCGCCAGGTCGTCGGCCAGGATGCGGTACTCGCCGGCCAGCGTCGTCGGAAACATGCCCGGGTCGTCCGACGCCGGGATCACGTTCAGCCCGGCCTCCAGCATCGCCGCGATGGACGCCCGCCGCCACGGCCGCCACGAGCGACGCGAGGTCGTGGAGATGACGGTGAACGGCACCTGCTCGTCGCGGACGCGGGCCACCACGTCGTCGTCCTGCAGCACGAAGTAGCCGTGGTCGATGCGGTCGCAGCCCAGCACATCGAGGCAGGTCACGGTGTTGATCGCGACCGGGGCGTGCTCGGAGGAGTGCGCGGTGCGGCCCAGGCCCGCCTCTCCCGCGAGCCGGTAGGCCGCGGCGAACCGCTCGGGCGGGCCCGCCGTCTCCAGGTTGTCCAGGCCGATCCCGGCGACGTACTCGTGCGGGTGGTCGACGACGGTGCGCACCCGGTCCAGCGCATCCTCACCCGAGCCGGACCGGTCGATGGCTGCGATGAGCCGGCCGGTCATGCCGAAGTCGCGCTCGGCCAGCCGGATGCCCTCGGCGTACGCCTCGACGGAGCCTGAGTACCCGAGCGATGCCAGGTGCTCCGGCACGGAGTCGAAGGACACCTCCAGGTGCCGCGTCGCGCTGGTGCGGTGCGCCGCCTCGAACGCCTCATAGGTGATCCGAGTGAGGTCGTCGGCGGAGCGCAGCACCTCGGTGACCCAGCGGGAGACCTGGAACAGCGAGTACGAGACGGCCGGCTCGTCGGCGCCGCGGCCCTGCGGCACGGGGATGCGCGTGTCGCGGTACAGGTCCGGGTCGGGCGGCAGGGAGTTGATGTCGGCGTAGATGCGCTCGGGCTCCGCGGGCAGGTCGAGCCCCTCGCGGCGGGCCAGCTCGGCGAACGTGCTGGCCCGGACGGTGCCGATGAGGTGGCAGTGCAGGTCGACCTTGGGCATCAGGTCGAGGGCGGTGTTGGGCGTGTTCAAGCTAGCGAGGGTGTCCATAGGAGCCCGGGGTCAGCCGGCCGTCACCTCGCGGGCGAACCGGTCCACCCACTCGGTGCGCGTGGGCACCAGCTCGGCGGGGTCGAGCGTCGAGTAGCCGGCAGCCACGGGGTCGGCGGCGATGTCGCCCACCACCGCGGAGATGGTGTCCGGCACGGTCGCCTCCGGGTTGACCGGCAGGTCGCCCACGAGCTCGGCCGAGCTGGTCTGGGCCTCGGCCGAGAGCAGGTAGTTGATGAACTGGTGCGCGCCGTCGACGTTCGGGGCGCCGGCCGGGATCATCGCGCGGTTGGTGGCCATGTACCGGCCGGTGGCCGGCGGCGTCCACGCGAACGGCTCGCCCGAGGCCACCAGGTCGGTGGCGAAGCCGCTCAGCGAGTCGGCGGCGACGATCTCGCCCTGCGTCAGCAGGTTCGTCACCTCGGTCGACGACGAGTAGAACTGCAGGATCCCCGGCGCCCACTCACCGAGGGTCGTGAGGGCCGTGTCGATGTCGTAGGGCCCGTCGCCGTACGTCTCCCCCACACCCGAGATCATGAGCTGCCCGGCCGTCACGGAGATGTCCGGCAGCGCGAGCTCGCCCGCGTGCGCGGCGTCGCCGTACAGGTCCCACTCGGCGGCCTCGTCGGCGGAGAGCGCTTCGGTCGAGTACAGCGTGCCGTTGAGCTGGTAGCTGTAAGCCGGGCCGAGGTAGCCGTCCTCGAGCGCGAAGTCGGCGACCTGGTCCAGCGACGGCACCTGGGCGGCGTCGACCTCCTGGAACAGGTCGGTCTCCTGCCCGAGCGCGGCGTAGTAGTCCGAGATCAGCATCACGTCGATGCCGGAGTCACCACCCGCGGCCTGGAGCTGGGACAGCCGGTCGGCGTTCGACCCGGTCTCCACCTCGACCTCGATGCCGGTCTCCTCGGTGAACGGGTCGATCACCGCCTCCTGGAACTCCTCTACGCCGAACGGGAACGTGGAGACCACGATGGTGTCCTCGGCTGCCGCGTCGTCGCCCGCGGAGCAGCCCGCGGCCAGCAGCGAGGTGGCCGCGAGGCCGGAGACGATCACCGCGGCGCGGCGGGCTTTCAGGCTGGGAATCATGAGAGTCCTTCGGTAGCGGGTGCAGTGGGTTCAGTGAGGACGGCGAGCCGCGCCTGCGGCGCGAGCAGCCGCACACGGTCACCGGACGACGGCGTCGGCCCGGTAGCGGGGTCGGCGCGGTGGTCGGCCAGCAGGCGCACGGCGGCGCCGGCCGGGTCGGTCGCGTCCAGCGTCACGAGCAGGTCCACGCCGCGGTAGGCGACGTCGCGCACGACGGCGTCGAGCGCCACCGCCTCGCCCGCGGGCGTGTCCTCGGGGACGATCCGCAGGTGCTCGGGCCGCACCGCGGCCAGCCGGCCGTCGGCGAGCGTCAGGAAGTTCTCGTAGCCGAGGAACTCGGCGACGAACCGGTCGGCCGGCGCGGGGAAGACGTCGCGCGGCGCGCCGCTCTGCACGATCTTCCCGGCACGCATCACCACCATCTCGTCGGACATCTCCAGCGCCTCGTCCTGGTCGTGCGTGACGAGCACAACCGTCAGCCCGGTCTCGGACTGGATGCGGCGGATCTCGGCCCGCATCTGCACGCGCAGGCGGGCGTCCAGGTTGGACAGCGGCTCGTCGAGCAGCAGCAGCCGGGGGCGGATGGCGATCGCGCGGGCCAGTGCGACGCGCTGCTGCTGGCCGCCCGAGAGCTGCTTGGGCTTGCGGTCGCCCAGGTGCGCCAGGCCGACGAGGTCCAGCGCCTCCCCCGCCCGCGTGCGGCGCTCCGCGGCGGGCACACCCCGCATCTTGGGCCCGTAGGCCACGTTGTCCGCGACGGTCAGGTGCGGGAACAGCGCGTAGGACTGGAAGACCATGCCCAGGTTGCGCTTCTCGGGCGGGGTTCGGGTCGCGTCTTGGCCGTCGATCAGGATTCGGCCCGACGTCGGCGCTCCGTAGCCGGCGAGCAGGCGCAGCGTCGTCGTCTTGCCGCAGCCGCTGGGGCCCAGCAGCGTGGTGAGGCGTCCGCGGGGTATCCGCAGGTCGATCGAGTCGACGGCGGTGAAGCCGCCGAACCGCTGGGAGACGCCGACGAGCTCGGCGGCGGGGGTGGTCATCGGTTGATTCCTCCGAAGATCTTGGCGAAGCCGACCGTGCGCTCCGCCACGATGGCGACGACGACGGTCGCGGCGAGCACCAGCGTGGACGCGGCCGCCACCATGGGGTCGTAGCTCTGCTGGACGTAGTCGAGCATCGTCACCGGCAGCGTCCGGAAGTCGCGCGTCTGCAGCAGCAGCGAGAGCGGCACGTTGTTGAACGACGTCACGAACCCGAGCAGGCCCGCCGAGACGAGGCCCGGCCGCAGCATCGGGAGCGTCACCGTGACGAACGCCCGCAGCGGCGAGGCGCCCAGACCCCGGGCCGCCTCCTCCAGCGCCGGGTCGGCCAGCGCCAGCGAGGCCCCGGTGACCCGCACGGCATAGGGCAGCAGCAGGGCCGTGTGGCCGAGCAGCAGGGTGGTGAAGTTCTCCAGGCGCAGGCCGATCATGAGCTGCTGGTACAGGGCGAGGCCCACCACCAGCTCCGGCACCACGAGCGGCGACAGGAACAGGCCTTCGAGCAGCGCCTTGCCCGGGATGCGGCCGCGCTGGATCGCGAGCGTGACGGGCACCCCCAGCAGGAGCGCCAGCCCGGTGGCCAGGATCGCGAGCTCCAGGCTGGAGACCACCGCCTCCATGAACGGCGAGTAGCTCACGGCCTCCCCGAACCAGCGCAGGGACAACCCCTCGGGCGGGAAGCGCAGCGTGCTGCCGGCGGTGAACGCGGTGGCCACGACAAAGAGGATCGGCACGATCATCACCACGTAGCCCGCTACCGCTAGCGTGCCCGCTACCGGGTGGCGCAGCCCCATGCCCTGCTTCTTGCCGCGGCTCATGAGGTTGCCCCCTTGCGGCCGACCAGCGTCGAGATCCCGGACACGAGGAAGACCAGCACCGTCATGACAATTGCGGTGGCCGAGGCGGCCGCCCAGTCCACGGTGACGCTCGCGTACGAGAACAGCTGGGTGGAGAGCAGCCGCTGGCTGGACCCGCCGAGCAGGTACGGAGTGGTGTACGCGGTCACGGACCCGGCAAAGACGAGCGTGGCCGCCACGACGGTGCCGGGCAGCGACAGCGGCACCAGGATCGTCCAGAACGCGCGGGTGCGGCTGGCGCCCAGGCCCCGGGCGGCCTCGTCGAGCCCCGGATCGACCTGCGCCACGGCGGAGTAACAGGTGATGACGGCGAGCGGCAGGAACAGCTGGGTCAGGCCCAGCACGATCGCCAGCTCGGTGTACAGGAGCTGGGGCGCCTCCTCGACGATCCCCAGCCCGGTCAGGACCTGCCCGATGACGCCGTTCGAGCCGAGCACCACGAGCCAGCCGAAGGTGCGCACCACGTTGCTCAGCAGCAGCGGGAAGATCGCCAGCGCGAGCAGCACCCCGGCCCACCGGGACTGCGAGCGGGCCAGCAGCGACGCGATCGGGAACCCGAGCACCACGCACAGCGCCGTGACGATCAGACCGATCCGCACAGTGCGCCAGATGATCCCCAGGTCATAGGGGTCGGTGAGCATCGTGCCCAGGCGGTCGAGCACCTGCGCGAAGGTCACGCCGGGCGGCGCGAACAGCATCGCGACCGCCGGCAGCAGAAAACCGACGAGCAGGAATGCCAGCCCCGGCAGGAGCAGGAGGAGGGTGGAGCGAGCTCGCACGAGCCGTCCTTCGTTGATGGAACCGGTTCCATCGGACCTTAAGCCATCGGCGGCATGGCGCTGGCAATCGTAGGTTAACTTCGTGTTACATCGGGTGACGACGATGGCGGAAACGGTTGCAGCGAACGTCTAGAGTGTGCCCACCGACTAAGGAGGTACGGTGCCCGATCTGTCCGACGTCGCCGCGGTGGCCGGCGTCTCCAAGGCGACCGCGTCGCGAGCGCTGAACAGGAGCGGCCTGGTCGCCCCCGAGACCGCCGCCCGGGTCACGGCCGCGGCCGCCCGGCTCGGCTACGTGCCCAACCGTGCGGCCCGCGAGCTCGCCCGCGGGCGTACCGGCATCATCGCCATCGTCGTGCCCACGCTGGACAACACGTTCTTCACGCCGATCATCGCCGGGGCACAGGCGCGGGCCGAGGAGGCCGGCCTCCAGCTCACCGTCGCCGTGCACGCCCTGGACTCGCCGGGCGGGTTCGAGCGGCTCGCCGCCCAGGTCGACGGCTTCCTGGTCGTCGCCCCGCGCGGCAGCGACACGCTGGTCGTGGGCACCAGCGCGGCGAAGCCCGCCGTCCTGGTCGACCGCGAGATCGACGGTCTGACGTCGGTCGTTGCCGATACCGCCACGGCCTTCGGCACCCTGACCACCCGGCTCGCCGCCGAGGGGCACAACCAGATCGTCTACGTGGGCGGCCCCGAGGGGTCCTGGCAGGACCGGCAGCGCACGGCCGCCGTGCAGGAGGCCGCGCGCCTGGCCGGGAGCGAGCTCACCGTGCTCGGCCCCTGCCCGGCGACCTTCGCCGCGGGGGTCGGAGTGACGCCCGCCGTCCTGGAGACGGGGGCCACCGCCGTCGTCCCGTATGCCACGTCCATCGGGCTGGGCCTGCTGCTCGCGCTGGGCACGCGCGGCGTGGAGGTGCCGCGCGACCTGGTCGTGAGCACCGAGCCCACGGTCATCGAGGCCCTGGGGCTGGAGCACACGCCGGCGATCGACGTCGACGGCGAGGAGCTGGGCCGCACCGCGATGGACCTGCTCACGCGCCAGCTCGACGGGCAGGACGAGCCCGGCCGGCAGGTGCGGCTGGCGGTGCCGGTGCGGGGCTGACCGCGGCTCTACCCGCCGTCAGCGGCCAGCCGCTCGAACAGCCTGGAGGTGATGTCGCCGCCGTCCTCGCCCAGGTCCCAGCCGTCTCCCGCGGACCGGTTCGCCACCCAGAACACGAACGTGTCGCCCGCCGGGGCTCGCGCGATCTCCCCGTAGGACCAGCCGTTGCCTCCGTTGTGCCACAGGATGCTCGGGTCGTCCGGGTCGTCGACCACCCAGCCGTAGGCGTAGTACGTCTCGTCGGGTTCCTCGCGCACCCGCGGCTCGAACAGCTCACGCTTGGCGTCGTCGTCCAGGACGGCGTCGCCGAGCAGCGCGACGTGCCAGCGGAACATGTCGCGCGGGGTGGAGAGCAGGCCGCCGTTGCCGCGGAGGTTCCAGTACGGGCCGTCTTCGGCCCAGGGCTGGTCCAGGGGTGTGCCGTGATCGCGGCCGTCCGCGTCGTACTGGACGGCCACCTGCGCCGTCGACCAGTCCGGCTGCACGTAGCCCGTGCGGGTCATGCCCGACGGCGCGAAGAGGCGCTCCGCGAGGTAGGCCTCGTAGTCCTGGCCGGACGCCTCCTCGACGACGGCGGTCAGCAGGCTGTAGCCGACGTTGGAGTACAGGTACGTCGTGCCGGGCCGGGACAGCAGCTCCGAGCCCAGCGCCTCGCGCAGGAACGCGTCGCGGGTCAGCGGCTCGTCGTCGGGCCCGAGCGAGTCCAGGATTCCCGAGGTGTGGGTCAGCAGGTGCTCGATCGTGACGGACCGCTTGTCCGCCGGGACGCCCGGGAGGTGGTCCCCGAGCGGGTCGGAGACGTCGAGCAGGCCGTCCTGGTCCAGCCGCACGATCGCCGCCGCGGTGAACTGCTTGGTCATCGACCCGATGTCGTAGACGGTGTCGCAGCCCGCGCTCTCCCCTGAGCCCTCGTCCGGGTCGCCCCAGCCCTGGCAGACGTCCATCGTCGTGCCCCGGCCCGCGACGAGGGCGCCGCTGGAGCCGGGCGGGAGGGCGTCGCCCAGGATCGACTCGGCGGACTCGGCGGGACCGGTCGGTTCCGGCGGTTCGACGACGCCGGAGCTACCGGGGCCGCCGCACCCGGTGAGGCTCGCCAGCGTCGCGAGCACCACCAGGCCGCGTACCAGCCGCCGTCCGTGCCTTGCTGGCCTCGCCTGATGCCTGCGCTTCGTCGTCACGAGCGCCAGTGTTGTGGGCCGAGCCGCCCAGCGCACCGAAACTCAGTGCACCGAGAAGCCGCCGTCGACGAACAGCGAGTGTCCCGTGACGTAGGCCGACGCGCCGCTGGCGAGGAAGATCGCCGCGCCCGCGAAGTCTTCGGGCACACCGTTGCGGCCCACCGTGGTGCGGGCCGCGAGCGCCGTGATGCGTTCGGCGTCGTCCTGCAGACGCTGGTTCAGGGGCGTGAGGACAAACCCGGGCACGAGGGTGTTGGCGGTGACGCCGCGCGCTGACCAGGCTTCGGACTGGGAGCGGGCGAGCGATTCGAGGCCGCCCTTGGAGACGCCGTAGGCGCCGCTGTCGACGAATGCCCGGTGGGCCTGCTGCGAGGAGATGTGGATGAGCCGACCGAAGCCGCGCTGCGCCATGCCGGGCCCGAACCGCTGTCCGAGCAGGAACGGCGCCTCGAGGTTGACGGTCATGGTGGCGTCCCAGACGTCCTCGTCGAGGTTGTCCATGTGCGGGCGCAGGTTGATGCCCGCGCTGTTGACGAGGATGTCGGGCTCGCCGGCGGCCTCGACGATCCGGTCGGCGGCGGTGCGGATGCCGTGGCGCGTCGAGAGGTCCCCGACCACCGGGGTGACGTCGCAGCCGTCGTCGCGCAGGCTCCTGGTGACCTCGTCCAGCCGGCTGGCGGTGCGGGCCACGAGCACGGTGTGCGCCCCGGCCTGGGCGAGGGCCTCGGCGATGCCGCGCCCGATGCCGGAACTGCCGCCCGTCACCACCGCGGTGCGGCCCTCCAGGGAGAACAGGGCGGCGAGGTAGTCGCGGGTTGTCATGCGGGGACGATACCTATCTCGCGCGGCACGACGTCGCGCTGGGCAGGCGGGCCGGTTCCGCCGGGCGGTCACCCACCGCGCCGTCGTCGGGCCAAGGCTTACGCTGCCGAGGTGACACCGCTCCCCGCCGCCCTGCCCGCTCTTGAGGCACGTTCCGCCGCCCTGCTGGAGGCCATGCGTACGCGCGTGGTCGTGGCCGACGGCGCGATGGGCACCATGATCCAGGCGGCGAACCCGACCCTGGACGACTACCAGGGCCTGGAGGGCTGCAACGAGATCCTCACGGTCTCGCGGCCCGACCTGATCGCGGGGGTGCACGACGCGTTCCTCGAGGTGGGGGTGGACGCCGTCGAGTCCAACACGTTCGGGGCCAACTGGTCGAACCTGTCGGACTACGGGATCGACGACCGGATCCGCGAGCTGGCCCGCGAGGGGGCTCGGATCGCCCGCGAACGTGCGGACGCGTACGCGACCCCCGAGCACCCGCGCTGGGTGCTCGGCTCCATGGGCCCGGGCACCAAGCTGCCGTCGCTGGGACACACCACTTACGCGCACCTGCGGGACACGTTCGCCGAGCAGGCCGCGGGCCTGATCGAGGGCGGCGCGGACGCCCTGCTGATCGAGACGAGCCAGGACCTGCTGCAGGCCAAGGCCGCGGTGACGGGCTGCCGCCAGGCGATGGCCCCTGTGTCCGATGGCGGGGTCGGGCAGCGGGTGGCGATCATCGTGTCGGTGACCGTGGAGACCACCGGGACCATGCTCATGGGCTCGGAGATCGGCGCGGCGCTGGTGGCGCTGCAGGCGCTGGGCATCGACTCGATAGGCATGAACTGCGCGACCGGCCCGGAGCAGATGAGCGAGCACCTGCGGCACCTGTCGCAGCACGCCGAGATGCCGGTGGTGTGCATGCCGAACGCGGGCCTGCCGGTGCTGGGGCCGGACGGCGCCTACTACCCGCTGACCCCTCAGGAGCTGGCCGCGGCGCACACGCAGTTCGCGCGCGAGTTCGGCCTGGGCCTGGTGGGCGGCTGCTGCGGCACGACGCCGGAGCACATGCGGCTGGTCGTCGAAGCCGTTGGCGGGCTTCCCGTGGCCGAGCGGGAGCCGGTACGGGAGAACGCCGTCGCCTCGCTGTACTCCGCGACGGACCTGCGGCAGGAGACGAGCTTCCTCGCGATCGGCGAGCGCACCAACGCCAACGGCTCCAAGGCGTTCCGGGAGGCGATGCTGGAGAGCCGGTGGGACGACGTCGTCGACATCGCGCGGGCGCAGACCCGCGACGGCGCGCACCTGCTGGACGTGTGCGTGGACTACGTGGGGCGCGACGGGGTGGAGGACGTGCGCGCCGTGGTGTCCCGGCTGGCCTCCGCCTCGACGCTGCCGCTCGTGATCGACTCCACGGAGCCCGCGGTGATCCGGGCCGGCCTGGAGCTGCTGGGCGGGCGCGGCGTGGTGAACTCGGTGAACTTCGAGGACGGCGACGGACCGACGTCGCGGTTCGGGCGCATCATGCCGGCGGTGATGGAGCACGGCGCCGCCGTCGTCGCGCTGACGATCGACGAGGAGGGGCAGGCGCGGACTGCTTCTGAGAAGGTGCGGATCGCGTCCCGGCTGATCGACACCCTGGTGGGCGAGTGGGGCATGCGGGTGGACGACATCATCGTCGACGCCTTGACCTTCCCGATCGCGACCGGCCAGGAGGAGACGCGGCGCGACGCCATCGAGACGATCGAGGCGATCAGGGAGATCACGCGGAAATATCCCGGGGTGCACACCACACTCGGCGTCTCGAACGTGTCCTTCGGGCTCAACCCGGCGGCGCGCGCGGTGCTGAACTCGGTGTTCCTGCACGAGGCGACGGCGGCCGGGCTGGACTCGGCGATCGTGCACGCGGCGAAGATCCTGCCGCTCTCCTCGATTCCCGACGAGCAGCGGCAGACGGCGCTGGACCTGGTGTGGGACCGGCGGGTCTGGGACGCCGAGGGAAACCTGACCTACGACCCGCTGTCGAAGCTGCTGGACCTGTTCGAGGGTGTGGACGCCGGGGCGATCCGGGATGCGCGGGCGTTGGAGCTGTTGGCCTTGCCCGTTGGTGAGCGGCTGGCGCGGCGGATCATCGACGGTGCTCGCAAGGGTCTGGAGCCGGACCTGGAGCAGGCGCTGGGTGACGGCATGAAGGCACTCGACATCGTCAACGACCACCTGCTGGAAGGTATGAAGGTGGTGGGCGAGCTGTTCGGCAAGGGCGAGATGCAGCTGCCGTTCGTGCTGCAGTCGGCGGAGGTGATGAAGGCCGCCGTCGCGCTGCTGGAGCCGCACATGGAGCGCGTTTCTGGCGAGCAGACGAAGGGCACGATCGTGCTGGCGACCGTGCGCGGCGACGTGCACGACATCGGCAAGAACCTCGTCGACATCATCCTGACGAACAACGGCTACAAGGTGGTGAACATCGGCATCAAGCAGCCGGTGAGCGCCATGATCGACGCCGCTATCGAGCACGACGCCGACGTGATCGGCATGTCGGGGCTGCTGGTGAAGTCGACGGTGGTGATGAAGGAGAACCTGGAGGAGCTTGCCTCGCGGGGGTACGAGAAGCGGTGGCCGGTGCTGCTGGGTGGGGCTGCGCTCACTCGGACTTACGTGGAGGACGACTTGGCCTCGGCGTTCCCTGGGGTCGTTCGGTATGCGAAGGACGCGTTCGAGGGGTTGCGGCTGATGGAGCCGCTCGTGCGTGTTGCTCGGGGCGCTTCGCCGGACGACGTCGGGCTGCCTGCACTGAAGAAGCGGCGGCACGCCGTGGTGACCGTGACTCAGACGGCCCCCGAGGACTTGCCGGCGCGGTCCGATGTCGCCGCGGACAATCCTGTGCCGGAGCCGCCGTTCTGGGGGACGCGGATCGTCAAGGGCGTGCAGCTTTCGGAATACGCAGCGTTCTTGGACGAGCGGGCGACGTTCATGGGGCAGTGGGGATTGAAGCCTGGACGGTCTTCGGACGGGGCCTCGTACGAGGAGCTGGTGGAGACCGAGGGGCGGCCGCGGCTCGCGGAGTGGATGGACCGCATCCTGACCGACCAGATCATGGATCCCACGATTGTCTACGGGTACTTCCCGGTGTGGTCCGAGGGCGACTCCGTTGTTGTTGCGCACCACGGAGAGCTGGCTGGGATCGGGGCGCCCGACGGCGGGTCTGGCGGGCCCGTTGGGACTGAGCGGCTGCGGTTTGAGTTCCCGCGGCAGCGGCGGGACCGGCATCTGTGTCTTGCTGACTTTGTGCGGCCGCGGTCCTGGGTCGAGGAGACGGGGCGGTTTGATGTGCTGCCGGTGCAGCTGGTGACTGTTGGGGACTCCGTGTCTGCGCACACCGGCCGGCTGTTCGAGGCCAACAAGTACCGGGAGTACATGGAACTGCACGGGCTGTCAGTGCAGCTCACCGAGGCGCTGGCGGAGTTCTGGCACGCGCGGGTGCGGGCCGAGCTGGGGTTCGCTGCGGAGGAGCCCGCCGACGTCGAGGGCATGTTCAAACTGCAGTACCGCGGGGCGCGGTTCTCGCTCGGGTACCCCGCATGCCCGGAGATGGAGGACCGGCGCAAGGTCGTGGAGCTGCTGCGGCCGGAGCGGGTCGGGGTGACGCTCTCCGATGAGCTGCAGCTACATCCGGAGCAGTCGACGGATGCGTTTGTTTTTCATCACCCGGAGGCGAAGTACTTCTCCGTGTGACTTCTGGGCCGATGGCCGTCCGACCAGGTCAGACCGCATCCAGACGTATCTGAGCGTACCTATCCGTGCGCTCTCGCCGGAGCCTCGTTCCTCAAACCGATCACCCGCGCAAGGGCCGAGGCGCTCCTAGCCGACGTCCTCGACCGCACTCCGGCATACGACGCCGACCCGGACAAGCCGCTGTGGGTCGAGAGATCTCTCGGTTCGGCTCAATGCTCGACGAGAGAGCAACCGACTTCGGCGGCGCTCGCCCACGTCCGCGCATCGGGCAGAACGTTCCCGACCTACGTCGACAAGCTAATCCGCACCGAGAATCTCAACGACCTCCACGCGCGTCAGCGAGGCGAGTGGATTACACAGCACAGGAGCAGCCCAACCGGTCGGCTGGATGAAATCACGAAGTTGGCGGAAGTGAGCCGTGATGAGGGATCTCTTGAAGCCATGGGGGCTTAGGCCTGCCAGCTGGGTCGATTCTGATGAGCGAATTCGTAGTAGTCGCGGAGCTGCAGCTGGGAGGCAGCGGCACGATCGAGGAGCACTGTGGCTCGTTGGTGCAACTGCAGCACCGAAGCGGGACACATGCTCGCGACCGGGCCTTCGACAGCTTGCGCGATCGCACCAGCCTTGCTTGCACCTGTTGCGATGAGCAAGAGCTCACGTGCGGCCATGATTGTGCCGAGGCCTTGAGTGACGCAGTGCGTCGGGACGGCACTGAGCGAGCCGAAGAATCGCGCGTTATCCGCTCGCGTCTGATGAGTCAGGGTCTTCACTCGGGTACGCGACGCGAACGACGATGTCGGTTCGTTGAAGCCGATGTGTCCGGTGCTGCCGATGCCAAGAAGCTGAAGGTCGATACCGCCTGCCGCGCGGATGAGCGCCTCGTATCTCTCTCCCGCGGTGTCGATGCCATTGAGGCTCCCGTCCGGAACGTGTACGTTCTCGGAGGCGATGCGCAAGGTCTGGGTAACTTCTCGGTCCACGACGGCGCGGTAGCCCTCGGGATGTGTCGTATCCAACCCGACGTACTCGTCGAGCGCGAAGACGGACAGGTTGTCGAACTCTGCCGTGCGCTGCTGCTGCAGGCTGCGGTAGATCGGCAACGGAGATGAGCCGGTCGCGACGCCGAGGACACGGATCTCGCGGCCGATCTGCGGGACGATGCGGGACGCGGCATAGTCCCCGAGGTGTTCGGCGGTCTCGAGTATGACGACCTGCATGGTGGTTGTTTCTCTGTTGTGTGGTGATGGCCGGGTGCGCGGGGCCGGGAGCTCCTCGCGCACCCACCGGTCAGTGGATGGCGACGGTGCGGCCGGTATCGGCGGACTCTTGCGCGGCAAGGACGATCTTGAGTGTCTTCAATCCGACCTCGACGTCTGGCTGCGCAGAGGTGCCTGTACGGACCGATTCGATAAACGTCTTGAGCAGCGGTTCATTGAAATTTGGTCCGTACGGCAACTCGACGGGTAGCCCGGTGGCGCTTTGCAGGCCGTGTGCACGAGGGGCGAAGAAGTCGATCTCGGTGGCGCCTTCGGTGCCTGCGACGACCACTCGCAGCCCACCCCACGTTGGTGCTGTATTCGGGTGACTCCACGAGCAGTCCACCGCGGCGATCGAGCCGTCGTCGTAGGAGATGGTCACCAGTGCGGCGGTTTCGGCGTGTGCGCGTTCGCTGTGAAGCTTGCGGTTGGCGATGGCTGTCACCGAGGTTGGGGTAGCGCCGGTGAGACCTTCGATAAGGTCGGCGATGTGGACGATGTGATCGACCAGGGCGCCCCCGCCCGCTAGCTGGGGGTCGGTGAACCAGGCGCGTTCGGTCGGTAGCTTGCCGTTATTGCTGCCGCGAACGGCCACGACGGTTCCCAGCAGGCCGGCCTGGTGGTCGGTCTTGAGCTTGCCGAAGTTTGTCGCGAACCGGACGGGGAAAGCGACCATCAGGCGAACGCCGGCCAGCTCCACAGCGTCTCGGATTGCCAGACCGTCCTCAAGGGTGGTCGCAAGCGGCTTTTCGCAGAGGATATCCGCTCCTGCCGCGACGGCGACCTCCACGTCTTGGCGGTGGCGCGCGTTCTCGCTGGCGATGATGACACCGTGGGGCCGCCATGCCAGGAGCTCCGCGTAAGTCTCGACGTACGAAACACCCAGCTCCTCAGCAGCGGCCCTTCCGCGCAGTTCCTTGGCTGGGTGTGCTCCGGGGTCGCTGGTGAGCAGTTCCACGTCGGGGTAGTTCTTCAGGATCTGGATGTACGTCTTCGCGTGGGTGTGCGCGAAGGACATAACGGCGATCCGGGCAGGTGTACCGGGCTTCGGCCGAGCGGCGGTCATGCGAGCGACCTTTCTGCCGCTGCGATGGTGACGGGTTGACCGCTGTGGAGGGATTGGAGGGCGGCGTTGGCGATTCGAACGGCCGCGACACCGTCGGCGATCGATACTCGCGGATTGGGGCCACCGTCGAGGGCTCGCACGAATTCCTGCAGCTCGAGGAAGTATGGGCTGGCGACAGGGTCGGACGCCGGTGTCAGTTGCACTGACATGGATGCGTCGGGGTAGTCCGTGGTGTAGTTGCGCTCCTCTGATGACGAGTGCGAGAGCGTGCCCGCGGTTCCGGTCACCGAGTACTCGGTGGTGAACTTCAGGTGCGCCGGCCCCCAGATCCCGGCGACGTGGCTGATCGCGCCGGACTCATGTGTGAGAAGAACGTGCGCCGCTTCGATGGGTGCCTCGTCGGGGCCGGTACGCACCGAGGTAGCGGAGACTGCTGTTACGTCTCCCGCCACCCAACGGGCGACGTCGAGGTCGTGGATCATCTGGTCCATGATGATCCCACCCGACAGGGTCGGGTCGGCAAACCATGCGCTGCGCGTGGGGAACGATCCGGACCGGGCGAAGCGGAGCACGGCGAGATCTCCGAGTAGACCGGAAGCTACGGCGTCCTTGAGACGCTTGTATTCCGGGAAATAGCGCACGACGTGCGCAGGGAAGATTCGGCGACCGGTCGCTTCGGCCAGGCGCTGCAGTTCAGACGCCTCGCCGTTAGTTCGGGTCAGGGGCTTTTCCGAGATGATGTCCTTGCCCGCCTTGAGCGCACGACGGGCGATGTCGGCGTGCGCATACGTCGGTGCGGCAATGTCCACCACGTCGACGCGGGCGAGCAGATCGTCCAAGGTGGGGACGACTGTGCCGCCGCCGTGGGTCTGCACCAGTTCTTCGGCACCGTTCTCGGAGTACACATAGACCTCAGCGCCGAGTGCCAACAGGTTGGGGAGGTGATGTTTGGTGATCACGCCAGCGCCGACGAGGCCGACGCGTAGAGGGATGGAGGGCATGTTCTCTCTCGCTTCGTTGAAATGGGATGGGAACTGAGATCAGGCAGGGTGAGGTTCTCCGTGATCAGGCACGTTCAGTCCGTGCAGCGCCCTTTGAACGAATCGCCGTCTCGGTGCAGCCGTTCCGTGCGCGATCAGTGCGGCGCCGATGAGCCCTGCGTGGCTTGAGAGCGTCGACTGCTCCAGCGCGGGAGAGGTGCGCCAGCGCAGTCGCGTGGCCAGCTCTGTGGTCAGAGGCTGAAACAGGGCGGGGCCCGCTCTTGACAGCCCTCCGCCAATGACGATTCGTTCGGGATCGAGCACGGCGGTGAGGGAGGCGAGGCCTGTTGCAAGGGCGTCGATCAGGTCGTCCCACACATGGCGGGCGATTGGATCTCTGGCGAGGACTTCGACGAGCTCGCGTGCGTCGGACGCATCTGAGCCGCCATGCTCTCGATATCGCCGCACGACGTTGACTGCTGAGGCGTAGGCCTCGAGGCACCCGAGCTGCCCGCAAGCACATTGTTCGCCACCGGGCTTGACTTGCATGTGACCGAACTCGCCAGCCCCGCCATGGGCGCCATTGATCAGCCGCCCACCTGTCGTAATAGCAGCCGCGACGCCTGTACCTATGGGTACGAAAATGAAGTCGTCGTATCTTTCGTGATGATCAGCGTGGGCCGCGCGTTCTGCGATCGCTCCGGCCCGGGCGTCGTGCTCGATCGCGACGGGGAGACCGAAGCGCCGTCCGACCTCGCGGCCGACTGGGTAGTCGATCCACCCGAGGTTTGCGGCATAGGTCACGACCTGATTCGCCGAGTCGATGAGACCCGGTGCGGAGATCCCGATCCCAGTCGGACGCAGTCCGACGCCGATCGCCTTGTCGGCCATATCCGACAGCAATCCGATCAGAGCGTCACCGGGTGTGGCGTGTACCCCGAAAGTGGCTATCGAAGCTTGATGGACGACAGCGCCAGAATCATCGACAACCACGCCTTTCAGAGCCGTGCCTCCGACGTCGACTGCCAGTCGGGCGCCGCCTTGGGCAGGCTTGGGATTGAGCATCGATCCCCGCTAGGCGATTTGGGCTGCGGCATCTGCCTGTCGCGCGAGATGATCCACCCGCGCCGGCGCCAGCACCTCGTCCAGCAGCAGCCGGAACGCACCCCGTGAGGCTGCGGTCTCGGGCGCTTCGATCGCTCTGACCTCGAGGCCCTCGCTGGCGATGGGAAGGCACTTCTGGAACAACTCGGCTCGGATGGCCGCGACCAGCGGGGCGGAGGTCGACATGATGCCGCCCAGCACGATGCTGCGGGGATTGATGAAATTGACCGAGGAGGCAAGCACCGATCCGATGAGCGTGCCCGCGTCGCGCAGGACGGCAAGCACTTCCGGGTCGCCGCCGCGGCCCAAAATGGCGATGTCGGTCATGCTGCGCACGTCGTGGCCCAGAACCTTCAACCGTGAGGCGACCGCAGCGCCACTGGCTGCAGACTCGAGGCATGATTCCAAGCCGCACACGCACGCAATCGTCGGCTCGGCATTCACGGGAGTGTGGCTGAGCTCTCCCGCAGCCCCGTTCTCGCCCCGCAGCAGCTGGCCATTCGCGATGATGCCGCTGCCGATCCTGGTTCCTAGCAGCACAGCGAGGAGGTTCTCGCGCGAGTGGCCACGAGCGGGAAGCTCCGACAAGGCGATGAGGTTGGCGTCATTCTCCACGAGAACGGGCGCGTCCGTGAACGTCGAGAACAGTTCCACGATGCTCGCGCCGTGCCACTTGGGCATGTAGGACGGTGTCGCGATCCGCCCCGTCGCGTAGTCCACTGGCGCCGGCACGCTCACCACGACGCCCCGTAGAGGAACGGAAGCGCCCCCGATCTGCTCTCGCAGTTCGCCGATGCGCTCCCACATCGCGGAGATTGCTTCCCGAGGGGCGAGTTCGAGTACGCCGTCGTGGCGGGCTTCGCCCAGAACGTTTCCCTCCAGGTCGGCTACCAAGACTTGCAGGTAGCGGACGCCGGATTCGATGGCGACGACATGGCCATTGTCGGCAACGATCCGAAGCAGGCGTGCGCGCCGCCCGCCTTCCGAGCGATGCTCCCCGTCCTCAGCGATCAGGCCGAGCCGTTGTAGGGCTTCGACGCGCAGGCCGACCGTCGACGGAGACAGTCCGGTCTTTCGCGCTAGCGCGGAACGGGTAGTCGCGATGTCCGAGCGGATCAGACGGAAGACATCACCGACGGAACCCGGCAAGGGGTCCAGCTCGCGGAAGTGCTGCAGGGTCGCCATGGCCCCAGACTACATGATCGAACTAAGTGGTCCAGTCATCGCACTACTTTTTTCGATCATCGAACGCTACCGTGTAGGCTTCAGTCGAAGTCGAGCTCTCCACGAGTTGACACCGGACGAGGAAGTAGCCCGAACGACTGGCTTCCATCCAGCGAGGTTGGAATCCGAACAGGAGCCCCACATGGAGATGCAGCCCCCCGGGCGGCGCTGTCGCCGCCTCTCCCACACGATCGGCGGTGAGCCGCGTGAGTAGCACTCGTAAGGTCGCGTTGCCTGCCGCGCTGCGCACTTCCGTGCGGATGCGCAGCAATCGCGATGTGCGCGGCAACGACTGGCAGGTCCGCCGGTCGATGCACGAGAAAGAAGACCGCGCCGGCTACGCGCTGGTCGCTCCCACGACCATCCTGCTGTCGGTGTTCTACCTGTTCCCGCTGGCACAGACGGTCGTGTTCAGCTTCACGAACTGGTCCCCGACCGACGGCCGTGAACTCCAGTTCCAGGGTCTCGACAACTTCATCGGGCTGTTCAACCCAACGAACGGTTTCGTCGCAGCCCTCGGCAACACCGCACTCATCGCCGCGATCGTCGTACCCGGATCGATGCTCCTGGGCCTCATCTTCGCCGCACTGCTCGACGGGCCTGTCCGCGGACGGGCCTTCTATCGCACGATGATCTTCGCCCCCTACATCGCACCCGTCGTCGGCAGTGGCCTGATCTTCTCCTACCTGCTAACGCCCCTCGGAGGGCTGGTCAACGCAGCGCTGCGGCCACTTGGTTTCCCGCCCGTTCCTTTCCTGACCACCGAGCCTTGGGCCATCATCGCGATCATCATGTTCGTGATCTGGCAACAGGTCGGATACACGATGATCATCTACGCGGCTGCCCTGGCAACCATTCCTCCGAGCTATCACGAAGCGGCCAAGCTTGACGGCGCCGGGGTTGTGCGGCGATTTTTCTCCATCTCCCTGCCGCTCGTCACACCGATCAGTGGGTTCCTCGTGATCACGGGGCTCATCAACACAATGCAGATCTTCACGCAGGTGTACGTCCTCACTGGCGGAGGCCCTGTCGGATCCACCAAGACAGTCGTCTTCTGGATTTACGAGCAGGGCTTCACTTTCTTCAACGGCGGCGCCGCGACCGCAGCCTCCGTCGTGCTTCTCCTAATCGGCATCGTGATCACCGTGCTGCAGCTGAAACTGCTGTCTAGCCGCGACGCCACAGAGATGGTCTGAAAGGACGACCATGAGACTCTCTCTCGCACTGGACCCCGCGCCAGTCGGCACTACTCCCGCCGCTCCTTACGCGAAAATCGCGCGACGCCGCAGACCGCTCGCCAGCCGCGTTCCCGCAGCTCTTCGCCACCTCGTACTCATCCTCGCCACAGTGGTGTTCTTCGGCCCCTTCGTCTGGATGGCGCTCGTCAGCCTCAAATCCGCCCCCGAGGCCCTGGCGATCCCGCCGACGTTCCTGCCCACGGAGTGGCGGTGGGAGAACTACACGCGGCTCTTCGAGATCGCGCCATTCGGCCGGTTCTACCTGAACACCGTGGTCGTGGCCGGGCTCTCGACCCTCGGACAGGTAGCCACCAGCCTGATGGCCGGCTACGCCTTCGCACGGCTCAAGTTCCGCGGTCGCAACATCATCTTCGTCATCCTCCTGGCCGCGCTGATGGTGCCGTTCGAGATCGTGTTCACCCCGTTGATCTCGATGCTTTCCTCGTTCGGGTGGATCAACACCTATCAGGGTCTGATCGTCCCCAACATCCCGTCGATCCTGGGCGTCTTCCTCTTCCGGCAGTTCTTCTCGAACTTCCCCTCTGAGATCGAGGACGCCAGTCGCATCGACGGCGCGAATGTTTGGCAGCGATTCCGATTGATCATGGCGCCCATGGCCGTCCCCATGATCGGCTCCTTCGCGATCCTCTCCTTTGTCTACAACTGGAATAACTTCTTCTTCCAGCTGATCGCCGTGAATCGGACGGACATGTTCACCGTACAACTGGGGCTGACCTTCCTACAGGACCAGGAAGGCGCCTCAAACTTCAACCTGCTCATGGCCGGGTCCACCCTCGCCGTAATCCCCGTCATCATTGTCTTCCTGCTGTTCCAGAACCAGATCGTCAAAGCGATCTCGGGCGGCCTGCGCTAATTCCAGCAGCTCCCCTTCGAAGCACGACTCAACCCGCAACAGGAGAAGTCATGGAACACCGCACCCACCAGACCATCCGCCGGGCGGTGGTAGTCGGCGTGGCCGCAGCCACCGTGGCCGCGCTCGCCGCTTGCTCCGGCAATCCGGGATCAGACGACGCCACAGGAGGCAGCGGCGAACGCACCACCATCACGCTGTGGAACCGTGCGACGAGTCCGGCGGCAGAGAAGCTGACTGAGCTCGTCGAACGCTTCAACAACTCACAGGACCAGTACACCGTCGAATCCCAGTACATCCCCGCAGACGGATTCAACGTCCGCGTTCTGCAGGCCATCAACTCCAACCAAGCCCCCAACGTCGTGCTCTCTGACGGCAACCCCTCGCAGCTGGGCGAGGCCATCGAGACAGGCGAGATCGTCGCGCTCGATGACCTCTTCGGCACAGGCGACTACCCGCTAGAAGCGACGGACATCCCCGAAGGCATGCTCGCCACCGGCATCTTCGACGGAACCACCTACGCGGTACCCACCGAAGGCGGCAACTACGCGATCATCTACAACAAGCAGATGTTTGACGAGGCCGGCATCGACGAACTCCCCACAACGTGGGCCGAGGTACGCGCTGCCGCTGAGACGCTCACCACCGGCGGCCGCTACGGCATCTACCTGCCCATCGGCAGCAACGAATGGCCCGTCTACACCTGGCAGTCCATGCTGTGGAGCGCGGGAGGCGAGTTCCTCGACGAGGACAACACCGAGGTTCGGTTCGACTCCCCTGAGGGCGTCGAAGCGCTCACCGTGTGGACGGACCTGGTCGAGGACGGCTACGCCTACCCTTCCAGCGCCGCCGACAGCAACCAGCAGACCGGATTCCCCGCGTTCAACGCCGGACTCTTCGCGATGTTCATCGGTCAGCCCAGGGACGTCGCGCTGACAAAAGAGGCCCTCGGAGCAGAAAACGTCGGCGTGTTCACCTTCCCGGAGGTCTCCGAGCCGGCAGCCAACACCGGAACCAATGTCTCCTACATCATCGACGGCACCGACGAGCAGGAGGCCGGCTCCTACGCCTTCCTCTCATGGTTCCTTCAGCCCGAGCAGCAAACGGAGTGGGACATCGCCGCTAGTTACCTGCCGACCAACCTCGGAACCGCCGAGACCGAAGCGTTCCGGGCCTACCTCGAAGCGAACCCGGACCTGCAGGTCTTCGTCGACCAGCTCACCTACGCCAAGTCGCGGCCGTCGATCCTGAACTATGCCGAGGTCAGCGCCGCGCTCGGGGCAGAACTCGAGCGCGCGATGCTCCTGCAGAAGTCACCCGCCGACGCCCTCCAGGACGCCGCAGCCCTCGGCCAGCCCGCTCTCGACGACTAAGTTGCACCAGCCCATGTGGGGTGAGCGGCACGTCGTCGCTCACCCCACGTGCTTTCACCCGTCCGCGCATCGCTAGACGAGGACGCCACAATGGTTCCCTTCTTCGAGCTTGTTGACCTGACACTCCGAATCCTGATCGCCATTGGGCTGGGAGCTGCGATCGGTCTCGAGCGGCAATGGCGCACTCGCGCCGCGGGCATCCGCACCAACGCCCTCGTCTCAGTGGGTTCCGCACTCTTCGTCATCGTCGGCGCAGTTGGTCTCGGAGCAGGCCCCGGCGCCGACCCCACCCGCGTGGCCGCACAGGTTGTCTCCGGAATCGGCTTCCTTGGCGCCGGCGTCATCCTTCGTGACGGGTTCAACATTCGCGGACTCACCACAGCAGCAACTCTGTGGTGTGCCGCCGCCGTCGGAACCCTCGCAGGTGCCGGTCTCGAAGACCTGGCGCTCGTCGGAACTGTCGCGATCATTGCCACCAACACACTCCTCCGGCCTCTGAGCAAGCTTGTCAACCGACGATTCGGGCGCGACCGCCACGAAACGACCGTCGGCGCAGAAGAAGCAGAAGACGACCTCAACAACGACTACATCCTCGAAGTCGTGACGAGCGAAAAGAGCGAACCCCGTGTGCGGGCGCTCGTGCTCCAAGCGGTAGACCGACCCGAACTGACCCTCCACTCGCTCGACATTCGCCCAGGGAAGAGCGCACAAGTCAAGGTCCTGGCAGGCATAGCCTCCAACGGCCCAAAGGACATCACTGGTCTCGAACTCGCCGTCCAACGCATCAGCCTCGACCCCCGTCCACGGCTACTGGGTGCGCCTCTCCGGCCCTTGCCCGTCGACAGCCACAGTCACGGTCGATCTGCAGGCCTACGCGTGCAGCAGCATTGGCTGCATCTGGGTCACCCAGAACGCGGATAAGGGCACGTTCTCGCCTGGAAGTGGCACTGGTCGTTGGGCGACACCGCACAAGGCATGCGCAAGTACGGATTCGGTCGGATGGCGTGGTCGCGTGGACGTGGACCTTACGGGCAAGGTCGATCCGTTCGGCTATCAGTACTCGGTCGAGCGCGATCTCGAATGTGCTCCGGCATGACCGGCGAGCGCGAACGGTCTCGCTACGCCCCGTTGCATGGAAGTCCGGGGGACGGCGAACCCCCTCAGCGTCTGCCGTTCGACCTGTCCGGCCTTCGTGCGATCGGGACGCTTGCCATCTGCGACGTCGACGAGACACCGACGACAGCCAACGTCGGGCCGAGCATCAGCGTCAATATCACGCAGTACGTGCGACTGTCCGATGAGTCCTTGATCCGTCTCGACATGGACCGCGGCTTCACCGAGGTCAGGAACGGTGCCGGCGAGGACGTCTCCTGGAAGCGCACAGCGGATGACTTGATCGCGGAGATCTTGGATCTGGTGCAGGGGGACGACCGCCACAACCCTGGTTCCCATCCGTGGGAGGACCTCGCGGAAGCGGCCCGGAGGCGGGGTGTCGACGTCGACGGCGCGACACTGCGCGAGCTGCCCTACCGGGTGCTGCTGACGGACGAGCTCACCGTCCTGTTCGAGTTCTGACCTCGTCTTCGGCAGGGACGTCTCGTGCGATGCGTCCCAGCGAGCCGGATCGGGCCGGCGCGGTACGGTCGTTACCCAGAGCACCACGGAGGCCAGCGATGAGCACCGATATCCCGCGCCACACGGTCACCGCAACGACACACATCGCCGAGCCGCCCCAACGGGTCTGGGCCGAGCTCACCCACCCCGGGGCACGGTGGGTGCTGGGCGCCAACATCGAGACGGACTATCAGCCGGGCAGCCCGATCACGTTCGAGGGTCACTTCTTCGGCCGCGTGTTCGCCGACAAGGGCCAGGTCATCGCGGTCGACCGGCCACGGCTGCTGCACTTCACGCACTTCGCACCGACGAGCGGCCTCCAGGACCTCCCCGAGAACTACCACGAGATCCGCATCACCCTCGAGCCCGACGACGGCGGCACGCTCGTCACCGTCGTCCAGGACAACATCGACACCGACCGGCACGCCGGCGACGCCGAGCAACACTGGCGGGACGCACTCGCCACGCTCGCGCACCGCGACGACGGGACCCGCACGTCACACAGATAGGCTCACAGATCGTGCTCGGCGAGCTCGCGGAACTCGTCGGGCACAGCCCCGCCGCGGCGCAGCACAACAGGCAGATAACCCACAGCATCCCCACCGAATCGCGTCCGGATCGCGTCCATCGACTCGTCGACGGCGCTCCGCGCCGCGCCAGGCGCGGAGCCGGGACGCCACGGGTCGGGCGGCTCAAGGTCGAGCTCGAGCTGGATCGCCCGCTGGTCCGCGAGGTTCGAGACGGAGACGCCGAGCAGCGTGATCTCGCACGGTGCGGCGTCCTCGATCGCGGACCAGGCCAGCCGCTCGGCGACCTCGGTGAGCGTGAGCGTGGCCGCGGCCGGCACCGGCAGCGTGAGCGACCGCGTCGCCCGGCGCATGCCCGCGAAACGCACAGCGACCGTCACGGTGCGCCCGGCGCGCCCCTTGGCACGCAGCCGCCGCGACACCCGGTCGGAAAGGTGCGCCAGCACCGCCCGGACGTCGTCGGGCGCAGGACGGCGCCGGCTCAGGGCCGACTGTGCTCCGACCGAGCGGGCGCGGCGACTGGTGACCACCCGGCGAGGGTCCT
Source organism: Promicromonospora sp. Populi (assembly GCF_041081105.1). Lineage (NCBI taxonomy): Bacteria > Bacillati > Actinomycetota > Actinomycetes > Micrococcales > Promicromonosporaceae > Promicromonospora > Promicromonospora sp. Populi. The sequence goes on from NZ_CP163528.1 coordinate 1,677,504, forward strand.
CGTCCTGCGCCATCGACTTGAGCTTGTGGCCGACGGCCTCCCCGAGGATGTGCTCGACCGCCGACGACGGGGTCCGCGCCAGCTCACCGATCGTCCGGATGCCGAGGTCGGCGAGGCGCTGCTCGTTCACGGGGCCCACACCCCAGATCAGGGCGACGGGGAGCGGGTCGAGGAAGGACCGCTCAGCGCCGGGGTCGACAACGACCAGGCCGTCCGGCTTGGCCACCTGGGAGGCGATCTTCGCGAGGTGCTTGGTCCGCGCGGCGCCGACCGAGATGGGGAGCCCCACCTCGGCGCGGACGCGCTCGCGGATCCGCGCACCGATCGCCACGGGCGGGCCGAACAGGTGCGTCGCGCCGGACACGTCGAGGAACGCCTCGTCGATCGAGATCCGCTCGACGGTCGGTGTGACGTCCGCCAGGACAGCCATCACGGCATCACCCAGCCGCTGATACTCCCCGAAGTGACCCCGGACGAACAAGAGCTCAGGGCAGAGCCGGGCCGCCCGCCAGCCGGGCATCCCGCCCTGCACCCCGTGGACCTTGGCCTCGTAGGAGGCCGCGAGCACCACGCCCCCGTGCGGCCCGCCACCGACGGCGATCGGCCGCCCGCGCAGGGCAGGGTCCAGCAGCTGCTCGACCGACGCGTAGAACGCGTCCAGGTCGGCGTGCAGGATCGTGGCCCCGGGCACGGACATGGTTCGAGTGTAATCGAACATACGTTCGATCTGCCAGGGTCACAGCACCCCGCACACGATCGGGCGCCGTTGGAACTTACTTGGCGCTTGACTGGCGAAATATTAAGCGTTCATTTGTTAGACATTGTGCAGTATGGGTGAAACACCCTATAAATGGAGTGATCGGGTCACATCGGAGTGGCTCGACGGACCCTCGGGGGGCGTCCTCATGAAGCAACGCCTGTTCCGCATCGTCGCCGTCATGGCAGCGACGAGCCTTGCCACGGTCGGGCTGGTGACGACTACGGCCCTGCCGTCGTACGCCGCCGGCGAGTCCTACGTCGCCCTCGGCGACTCCTATTCCTCGGGCACCGGCACCAGGGCCTATATCAACGATGGCACCCAGTGCCTGCGCTCGGTCTACGCCTATGCCAGCCTCACCGCAGCGGCCAGGAGCTACACCCTCAACTTCCGGGCCTGCTCGGGAGCTGTCGTGGCCGACGTGACGAACACCCAGCTCAGCGCCCTGAGCTCGAGCACGAGGTATGTCACCATCACGGTCGGCGGCAACGACGCCGGATTCGCCGACGTGCTCACCGAGTGCGCCCTCCCGGCTTGGGCCAGCGACTGTGCCGGGACGGTCGCCGCGGCGCGTACGTTCATCTCCAACACCCTCCCGGGCCGGCTCAGCACGCTCTACACCGCCATCCGGACGAGGGCGCCCAACGCGAAGGTGGTCGTCGTCGGCTACCCGAAGCTCTTCAACGGTGAGGACTGCAACCTGGCCACCTTCTTCAGCCCGGAGGACGAGGCAGCACTCAACAACGCCTCAGTGCTCATCAACTCGGTCACCGCGACGGCCGCCTCCGCCAGGGGGTTCACCTTCGTCAACCCGGTCAACGCGTTCACCGGCCACGCCGTGTGCGACTCGACCGAGTGGATCAACGGCTACTCGAACCCACAGCAGGAGTCCTTCCACCCCAACCGCCTCGGTCACGCCAACGGCTACACCCCGCTGGTCAGCGGCGTCCTGACCGGCACGAGCGTCAGCGTGACCAGCGAAGTGCTCGCCGAGGCCCAGGACAGCGCTGCGGCGCAGGCAGACCTACAGCGGAGGTACGCCGACGCCGACCGCAACATCAAGCCGAAGCTCTTCCAGCCCCCGACCAAGGCTGGTCTGGAAGAACTGGCCAAGGAGAGGGGCATCAACTTCGACGCGTGGTGGGCTCAGGTGCAGGCTCAGGCCTAGCCGCGCAACAGCTCGGGTAGGGCAGCGTCACGTGAACAGCGTCTGCCCTACCCAGCCGCCGGTTGCGGCACCCGGGGGTACTGCGAACACGGCTGACCCGATGTGCCGGATGTATTCGTTGAGGACGTCGGTAGCCAGGGACTTCTGCACGGTGACGAACCGGTCGGGGTCACGCACGTACGCGAGGAAGAACAGGCCGGCATCCAGCCGGCCGAGCGGATTGGTCCCGTCGACATAGTTGTACCCGCGCCGCAGCATGCGCACTCCCCCGTTGGTGGTCGGGTGCGCGAGCCGCACATGAGCGGTCAGGTCGATCACGGGTGCGCCGTCGTGCTGGGCGGCGAAGTCGGGTTCGGTGAGCTCGACGCCACCGGACAGCGGGGCCCCCTGCGCCTTGTCGCGCCCGATCGTGGTGTCCTGCTCGGTCAGCGAGGTGCGGTCCCACGACTCCAGCAGCATCTCGATCTTGCGCGCTACGAGATAGGAGCCGCCCGTCATCCAGGCAGGGGCGTCGGCGGCGTCCACCCAGACGTGGTCGGCCAGGGCCGCGCCGTCGTCGGACAAGATGTTCGCGGTGCCGTCCTTGAAGCCGAAGAGGTTGCGCGGCGTGGCCTGGTCGCTCGTGGTGCGCGACGTCCGCCCGAAGCCCATCTGGGACCACCGCACCGCGGCACGGCCGAACGCGATCCGGCTGAAGTTCCGGATGGCGTGCACCGCCACCTGGGGATCGTCGGCGCAGGCCTGCACGCACAGGTCGCCGTGCGACCACTCCGTGCGCAGCCGGTCGCCGACGAAGGGCGGCAGCGCCGCCAGCCCGGGCGGACGCCGGTCCGCGATCCCGAACCGGTCGACGCCGTCCTTCTCGAACAGGGTCGGGCCGAACCCGAACGTGATCGTCAGGTTGGACGCGCCCAGGCCGATCGCCTCGCCCGTGTCGTCCGGCGGGGCGTCGGGCGACCCGCTCACGGCGCCCGACGCGGACACGTCCAGCCCCTGCGTCAGCCGCGACGCGGCGTAGGACCACTCCTGCAGGAGCGCGATCAGCTCCTCGCGGGTGGTCCGCTCCGACAGGTCGAACGCCGCGAAGTGCAGGTGGTCCTGCACCGCTGTGGTGATCCCCGCCTGGTGCTCCCCGAAGAACGGGTGGGGCTCGGCCCCCGCCCGGCCCAGGGGCAGCGGTCCGGGGCCGGCGGCCGTCAGGCGTCCGGCGGCCGCCCCGGTGACACCCGCGGCTCCCGCCGCGCCGAGCGCGAGGCCCAGCACGGCCCGCCGCGAGACCCCGCCCCGCGCCTCGGGGCCAGGGGCCGGCGCGGCAGGCAGGTCGCCTTCCTGGCCCGGATCGGAGGGCAAGACGGCGGTCACGGAGCCCAACCTAGGCCAGGACCGTGCTCGTGAGCTGCGACAGCGGCTCGGCGAGCGCGTTGATGAGGTCGGCCAGGTCCTTCTTGTCCGCGTCGGTCAGCTCGGCGTAGGCGACAAAGCCGGACTCGAGGGAGCCGAAGTCGGCGAGCCGGTCCTCGAGCGCCGTGTAGCCCTCGTCGATCTGGCCGGCCAGCTCCTCGCCGTCGGCGCCCTGCTTCACTGTCAGGTCCCTGACCAGCGAGAACGCCATCTTGGAGCCTTCGACGTTTGCGGCGAAGTCGTACAGGTCGGTGCCGGACCACCAGTCCTCCTCGCCGGTGATCTTGCCGGTCGCGACCTCGTCGAGCAGGGCGATCGCGCCGTTGCTGATCCAGTCGACGCCCTGGTCGTCGAGGTAGGTGGTGAAGTCGTCGGAGTGGACGAAGTCATACAGCTCGGTCACGTCGTCGACAAGGAGGCCACCGAGCTCGGCGCGCTGCTCGGGCGTGGAGGGAGCCCAGTCCTCGTAGGCGTCGGTCTCGCCGTCCGAGTTCAGTGCGCCCTCCTCGGGCTGCCACAGGTCCTTCTCGATGCGGTGGAAGCCGGTCCAGTCCAGGCCCTCGGCGACGGCGTCGACCTCGCGGTAGTCGATGCGCGGGTCGAGGTCGCCGAGCGCCTCGGCGGCGGGCTCTATGCGCTCGTAGTAGGCGCGGACCAGCGGAAACGCGGCTTTGGCCGCGTCGTCCTCGCCCGCGATGTACTGGCCGGCGAACTCCTCGGTGGCAGGTAGGAGCTGGGCGACCTGCTCCTTCACGAACGCGGCGTACAGGTCGACGGCCTGCTGCTTGAGCTCGGCGTCGGGACCGGCGAGCTCAACGCGCTCACCGGTCACAGTGAACTCGGTATGGCCGACGCCGTCGCCGACCATGCCGGGCTTGCAGACGGTGGAGTACGTCCCGGGCTGAGCCGTGACGGTCAGGGTGCGGGACGCGCCGGGCGCGATGTTCTCGACCTCGCCGACGATCTGCAGGCCGTCGGCCGCCAGGAGGTAGAACTCGGTGACCTGGTCCCCGGAGTTGGTCACGTCGAACGCGAGCGTCCCGCTGGTCGCCTGCTCGGCGCTCACGTCGCACGCCGACGCGGTGGACGTGACGGTGATGGCGCCGTCTGCGGCCGGCTCGTTTGGGACGCACGCGGTGAGGCCGACCACGATGGCGAGGGTCCCGCCAAGGCCGAGGACCGCACGGTAAGGGCTGGTCATGATGCTCCTTCGACGGCCGGTGCCTGCGCCCGCGCCGGGTTTGGCCGCGCGAAAGCGCGACGGACGAACAAAGTGCCGACGACGGCGATGTACCCGGCCCACACGACGACCTCGACCCAGGTCATGTCCGGGGAGAACCCGACAGTGCCTTTGAGCAGGACGCCGAGCACGCCGTTCGGGGCGATCACGTCGGAGAGCTGGAACGCCCAGCCGAACGGGAAGGCCGCAAGGCCCACGGCAACCGCGCCAGTGGCGGGATCGATAGGAGCTGCCGCGGTGAAGGGACCGGGGACGAGCCCGGCCTCCTGCAGGTCGTGGAAGCCGTAGGCCAGGACCCCCGCCGCGACCAGGACGAGCGCGGCTCCGGTCCACCGGAAGAACACGGCGAGATTGATCCGCACCATGCCGCGGTAGATCAGCCAGCCGAGCCCGACAGCACACAGCAGCCCTGCAACGGCGCCGACCACGGCTTCCGGTCCGGCGCCGAACGAACGGACCGTGGACCAGAGGAAGAGCGTGGTCTCGATGCCCTCACGTCCGACGGACAGGAAGCCGACGCCCACCAGTCCCCAGGCCGACCGGCGCACCGCGCGATCTACACCCGCCTCCAGCTCATGGCTCAGGCCGCGCGCCGCGCCGAGCATCCAGAACACCATCCAGGTGACCAGCGCAACGGTGACGATCGAGAGGGTCCCCCCGATGGCCTCCTGCGCCTGAAAGCTCAGCCCGTAGGCGCCGAACGTCAGGACCGCACCCAGGGCGAGGGAGCCGACCGTGGCGATGCCTACGCCCAGCCACAAGCGCGGTAGCACGTCGGCACGGCCGCTGCGATGCAGGTAGGCCACGAGGATGCCGACGACGAGCGCGGCCTCCAGCCCCTCGCGCAGACCGATGAGAAACGTGGCAAACACAGCTGCCCTTCCAGAGAACAGGCATCGGTGGCCAAGTGGTCACGCCTGAGGCTTGCCTAACCTAACCACCAGAACCTAGTGCTGGACCCCGTCGCCTGACAAGCGCGACCCCGGAGCTTGACGATCCGTCCGTCGGCGACCGGTTCACCGGCAAGGAGCGCATCGCCGACTACTACCGGAGCTACTTCATCGGCTACAACACCACCACCCGCCTGGTCAGCATCGAGCCCATGGGTGACCACATCCACGTCGTCGTCGATTTCACCGGGAATTTTCCCGGCGGGCAGACTGGCGGGATCTTCGACGTCACACTCGCCGGCGACAAGATCGCGTTCGTCCGCGCCGACCTCGCCTGACCGGCCGGCACGCGACGGCACACGATCCGGGCCTCACCGTCGGCGTCACCACGACGTCCGCGCGTATACGAGCGTCTGTCCCAGCTCGCCGTAGTTCCAGGAATCCTGGTTCTGGAGACGCTCGAGCTCGGCGCTGTTGTACTCGGTCCAGACGACACGGTTCGCGGCACCGGCGACGTCCCGCCACGCGGTCCCGTCCTCGTTCGGTCCGGGCCCGAGCGTGGTCAGGGCCGGCACGGCGACTCCGTCCCGCGCGTCCAGCCGCAGGAAGTAGATGTTCTCGCCGTCCGCCCAGAGAATGCCGTCGTCGAACGCGCTGACCGTCCACGCCGCATCCTCACGCACGACCGTGGCCTCGCGCGAGTCCGTGTCGAGCGCCACGACCCACTGGCCCGACTCGAACAGCAGCGTGTTGCCGGACAGGTACGCGTAGTGGTTCCACGCCGTGTCCTGGTCGAGCCGCACGAGGTCGCGCAGGCCGGAGCCGGCCGAGAGCAGTCCGATCGTGCTGGGCCCCTCAGCAGGATTGCGTGACACGACTACGCCGTCGTCGCTGTCGGAGATGGCGCAGACGTCCGTGACCGCGTCGCGGACGATGTCGGACTCGGGTTCGCCCAGGTCGACCAGATCGATGCGCCCCGCGCACCGGTCCGGGTCGGCGAGAGTCCCGTCCGTGACGTGCAAGATCGCCAGGGTCCGGCCTCCTGCTGCGAGCCTCCAGACAAGCCGGGCGGGATCCGGCTGGTAGCTCGTGACGGTACGGACCTCGCCGTCCGGTCCCTGCGCCTTGACCACTACCGGCCCGCTGTCGGAGGACCCCTCGATCCAGGCGACGTGCGTCTCGGTGAGGACCGGGCTGCCGACCCCGGCATAGCTGCGCTGCTCGGCGTCGGCGTCGGCGTCGGCGTCGGGCGAGCCGGTCGTGAGCTGCCAGTAGTCCAGCGCGGACTCGCCGGCCGTCCCGTTGGCCGCGGGCCGGGCCAGTGCGGTGATCGGCTCGGAGCCAGGTCCGACGTCGGGCAGAACCAGCGCGGCGAGCAGCGTCCCGTCGCGACGGACCGCGAACGGAACGTTCGGGTCCGTCCCCATCCCAGACCCGACCATGGCTTCCGGAGGGCTGCCGAGGCTCACCCTGTGCTCGGGGATGTAGTCGACGCACTCGACAGCTGGGCGCGCGTCCTCGGCGTCGAGCGCCTGGATGATCGTGTAGTCCCCGGTCGGGGCGTCCGCGGGGACCGGGATGGTCCTGGTCGCGTCCGGCGTGGGGAGATCCTGCCCGACGCACGGGTCGGTGGGGAGCGCCATCTCGGGGATGTCGATGTCGCCCAGCCCGACGGCGGCGTCCTGCCCGGTCATCGCGTCGTCGTCCTGGACCGGGCCGTCATCACGACTGGTCTCGTCCGAGGGCAGGTGGAAGGTCTCGACCAGCCAGCGGTGTGCCGGACCCGCAACGGCGTCCAGCACCGGTACACCGACCGGACCGTGCACGACCAGGGCGATGAACGCGCACACCGCCACCCCGGCGGCGCCGAGCGCGGCGGTGCGGCGGACCTGACGTGCCGCCGCGGCCTTGCTGCGGGTCAACGTCTCGCGGCCGTCGAAGGCCGGCTCGTCCGCGGTCTCCGGGGCAGCGTCGGTCAGGAGCGAGCGAAGCCGCTCGAGGCCCCGAGAGCTGGCGGCCTTGACGGTGCCGACCGACCGCCCGATCTCGCGGGCGACCTGTGCCTCCGGCAGATCAAGGACGTGCCGCAGCACCACTACCCGTCGCTGCTGCGGAGACAGGCTCCCCAGCGCCCGGGCCAGCTCGTCCCGGAGCGCGATCTGTGCGGCGTGATCGTCCGTGTGCGTGACCGGAAGGTTGTCGTCACCCGGGACATCCGTCAACCGGGTCCGGCGCCACGAATCGGTCTTGAGATTGACCAGCACCTTTCGCGCGTACGCGCGAGGTGCACCGGCCCGGACCGTTTCCCAGCGCCGATAGACCCGCTCGAAGGTGCCCTGGACCAGGTCCTCGGCCAAGGCACGCTCGCCGACCAGGAAGAACGCCGTCCGAAACAGGTACGGGCCGTCCGCCTCCACGAACGCGACGAACTCCTCGTCCCGCGACCGGCTGCCCACCCGGACCTCGACCCGCTTTCCAGAAAGTGTCTCCATACCCCTACCCACGCGCCGGAACTGTCGCAGGTTGAGACGGTATCCGTTCTGCTGGAATGCGGGTCCGGGGTGGTCAGTGGGCGACGAGGCGCACGAGCGTCTCGACCCGCTCCTTCTGGTGCGCTGCCGGGAAGCGCCCGGCGCGCCCTAGGGCGACGACGCCGTGGATGGCGCCCCAGAGGACCTCCGCCGTCGCGGGGGCTTCGGCGGGCGGGTTGTCGAGGCGACGCAGCGTGCCCTCGATCGCCTCGAACCCGGCGCGCACGACCGCCGGGGTCTCGTCCGACGCGAACGGGATGAGGACGGGGAGCAGGAACATCGCGTCGTAGGTCGCGGGCTGACGCTCGGCGAAGTCGAGGTACGCGGTCACGAGCGCTCGGACGCGCTCGGCATCGCTTCCGGCGTCGTCGAGCGCCGACGGCGCGAGCGCGGCCGCCAGCTCCTCGAAGCCCTCGAGCGCGACAGCGGTGACGATCTGCGTCCGCCCCTGCGGGAAGTGCCCGTACAGCACCGGCTGGCTGTACTCGATCGCGTCCGCGAGACGGCGGGTCGTCACGGCCTCCCACCCCTGCTCCTCCGCGAGGGCGCGGGCCGCACCGACGATCCGCGACCGGCGTTCCTCGAGTTGGCGGGCTCGGCGTGCCGCGGCGGGAGTCGTCATGCAAGAGACTCTAGCACTGCTAGACGATCGCTGATATGTTTCCTAGCGCTGCTAGATTCGCAGTGCCAGCGAAGAAGTCACAGCACCAATGAAGAAGAAGGAGCGCGTCATGGAGTGGTTGTCGATCGTCGCCGTGGTTGTTGTCGGACTGATGGTTGGGGTGGAGCTGTCGGTCGCGTTCGTCATGAACCCGATCTTCGACCGGCTGCCCGAGGACGCCGGGATCGCCGCTCGCGGCGACGGCGGACGCATGCTCGGGCGGGCCATGCCGTTCTGGTACATCGGCTCGACGCTCCTGGTCGCCGGCACCGCGCTGGCGGAGCCCGCCGCCGCAGGGCCGGCCTGGACCGCGGTGGGGCTGCTGCTCGTCAGCGTGGTCATGTCCGTCGCGCTGCTGGTCCCGATCAACAACCGGTCGAAGACCTGGACCCCCGAGACGGTGCCGGCCGACTGGCGCGAGCAGAAGAGCCGCTGGGACCGCCTGCACCTGGTACGTCTCGCCCTGATCGTCGCCGCATTCGTCCTCGTGACCGTCGCCGCCACGCGGTGAGCCGGCGAGAGGGTGAATTCAGATTTCGCCTCCTCTCGACCAGACTCGGCTTCTACGTCCGACGTACCCTCCAAGTAGGGCAGAGGCCCGGGTCTCGACTCGGGTCGGGACCCGAGTAGGGGGCTGGGCTCGTACTCGGGCAGGGGCTGGATTCCGGGCTGGGGCCCGGAATCCGGCCCCTTGGGCGTCCGGCACTAGGCTTGGCCGCATGTCAGACCCCACGACGGCTGATCCCGTGGATCGCCATCGCGAGAGAGCGCCGGGAGATGATCCGGGCCGGGTTCCTGATGTGCCGACCCTCATGGAGGTCGCCGCCCGGGCGGGGGTCTCGCGGTCCGTCGCGTCCCGCGCGCTGAACAACGCCCGCAACGTGAGTCCGGCGAAGCGCGAGGCGGTCGCCCGTGCGGCGAGCGAGCTCGGCTACGTCCCGAACGCGACGGCGCGAGCCCTGGCGACGAGCACGGTGGGATCGGTGGTCCTCGCGGTCTCAGGCGACGACCCAGCACTGTTCGGCGACCCGTTCTTCTCGCAGGTGCTCATCGGTGTAGCCGGTGCGCTGGACCGGTCGGAGCTGGACCTGACGCTCATGCTCGCGTCCTCGGCGCGCGGCCAGGCCCGCCTTGAGCGGGTGCTGCGGTCGCGTCGCTCTGACGGGGTGATGCTCATGGCCCTGCGCGGGGACGACCCGCTGAACCGGGTCGCGGCGGCAACCGAGCTGCCGGTGGTGCTCGGCGGCCGGCCGCTGCACGGAGATGCCCGCTGGTACGTCGACGTGGACAACCGCGGCGGTGCCCGTCTCGCCACCGAGCATCTGCTGGGCTCGGGGTGCCGGCGTATCGCCACGATCAGCGGACCGGCGGACCTGCAGGCATCGGTCGCCCGGTACCAGGGATTTGTCGACGCCATGGCGGTGGGGCGCCTGCCCTCCGACTGGATCGAGCACGCCGACTTCAGCTACGAGAGTGGCGCCCGGGCGATGACGCGGCTTCTCGCCGCGCACCCCGACATCGACGGCGTCTTCGCCGCCTCGGACAACATGGCCGCCGGGGCCCTGAGTGCCCTGAAGGCGGCTGGGCGCCGCGTTCCGGAGGACGTCGCCGTCGTCGGCTTCGACGACCTGGAGATCGCGCGCCGCACGGAGCCGGCGCTGACCACGATCAGCCAACCGATCCGTGGTCTCGGTCAGGAGATGGCCACGATGCTGGTGCGCCTGATCGACGGCGAGTCCCCGTCGCCGATCATCCTGCCTACGCGCCTGGTGGTGCGGGGCTCGGCGCCCGGCGGGAGGGCGTGACCCTCCCGCCGGGCGTCGGGTGCGGTCAGTACCGCGTGTACCGGACCCAGTCGTAGGTGGCAGTCCGCTGTCCGGTGTAGTTGAACGGTCCGAGCCAGCCGTCGACGCCGATCCCCGGCCACAGGTTCAGCATGATGCGCTGCGGATGCGTGGGCAGCGGTCCGCGCGACCCGTTCTCCTGGTGGACCAGGCGGCCGTCGACGAACCAGTTGATCGTGCCCCCCTGCCACCACTCGATGGCGTAGTCGTGGTAGCCGGCCGCGGCGTCGAAGCCGAGGTTGATGATGGTCTCGTGCCCTCCGACTCCGCTGGTGAAGTAGTTGGTCTGCATCTGCCAGGTGTTCTTGCCCAGGATCTCGACGTCGATCTCGTCCCACGGCTGGCCGTCGCCCGGTCCGGTGTAGGTGAAGAACGAGGTGACGATCCCGGACCCGGCCGCGGCCTTCATGCGGACCTCGTAGCGACCGTAGGAGTACAGGTCGTTCGTGCGGTACTCGCCGGAGGCGTACGGCCTGCCCGAGCAGCCGCCCGGGCAGGAGGCGTTGTCCAGGTTAAGGCCCGTGACCCCACCGCTGTGCCAGACATGGTCGGCACGCCAGCCGGCGTTGAACATGCCCCCGTTGGTCCAGCCGTCGGCCTTGTGCCACCGACCGGTGTCGTACCCGTCGAAGTTGTCGACGAAGCTGCCGCCGATGGCGGCCTCGGCAGGGGGCGCCAGTCCCGGTGATGCCGCCAGGCCGAGCAGCACGGCCACGGTCAGGAGCCAGCGGTGCTTTGTCGAGCGGTGCTTCGTCGAGCGGTGCCCTGCCGAGCGGTGATGCGTCGTCATTGATCGCATGAGTACCTCCATTGGTACCGGTGGTGCACGGGACCCCGGACATCGAGCCGGGGCCTGGTCGCCCGTCGAGCCGGGTCGCTACCGCCTCCCCGGGCAATCGAGCTCCGGCCGGGCGAGCTCGATCAGCTCACGTGCCTGTTCGACGAACCACTGGCCGGCGGCCGGGTCGACCATGCCGCGCTCCGGGTCCTCGGGTCCCCCCAGGCCGCGGAAGCACTGCCCGTCGGACTCGCCCGGGATCTTGATCCACAGGAGGGCGTCGACGAGCTCGTTGCCGGTGTCGGTCGTCGGCCGCAGGCCCAGGCCGCGGTCCGGCGGGTTGCACCACGTCTCGGCGTCGGGATAGGCACCGGCCGGTGCGGCCCAGGGGCCCTGACCGTTGCGGCTGGTGTCGATGACGAAGTGCGTGGTGGGCTGGACGTCGCCGAGGACAAGGTCGTAGCGGGACTCGATGCCCGCGGTGTTCAACGCCGGGTCCGTTGCGGTCGGGCTCCAGATGCCCTGGTTCGACAGCGCCTGGCCGGTCCAGTCGTTCGCGGGACCGCCGCTCCAGTACTGGTTGCCGCAGCCCAGGAAGTCCCCGGGCACAACCTGTGTCACGTAGGCGATGCACTGGGAGATCCAGGTGCCAAAGGTGACGTTGTTCTCGGTGAACTCGTAGTTCGAGACGTTCAGGAAGAACCCGTCCGCGCGCTCGACGCCTGCCTTGACCAGACGGTCGGCGGATTCCCCAACGGCCAGCCAGGACGGACCTGTTCCGTCGAGGTACACGGCGGTGTTCGGCTGCTGCCCCAGGCGGTCGACCGCGTAGTTGAGCATCTCGAAGCGCTCAGCGGCGACGTCCCTGTCGGTGGTCGCGGGGTCAAGCTCCGGCGGCTGGCAGTGCTCAAGATCCCCGTTCAGCGTCGTGTACCAGGGGATGATCCCGAGCCCGTCCGGCTCGAGGACGACAGCAGCTTCCTCCTGTCCGATCCCGGCTGCGAAGCCGTCGATCCACGCCTTGTACTCGTCGACGCCGGCGGCGCCACCAGCCGAGTAGAGCGCGCAGTCGCGGAACGGGATGTTGTACGCGACCAGGATCGGCACCTTGTTGCCCGTGCGCCCCACGAGCTTCCGGACGTCGTTCTTCACCTCGGCAGGGCTGCCGTCCGTGAACCAGGTGGAGCTGGGGATCCTGCTGAGCTGGAGCGCGTCGCGCCTGGCCTGCCCGCGCAGAGCGTGGGCCGCCTCTTTGGTGGAGCTCTTGGGGTCGTTGAAGAGCACCGTCCCGGGGCTCAGGACGTCGTTGCCCGCCCAGGCTGGGCCGGCGCCGACCAGGGTCATGCCGAGAACACACACCGTCAGCGCGGCCACGAGCCGGCGCCGATAGGTAGGTCGTGTCATGTGGGGGTCTCCAAGATCTGAACGCGTCATTGCGGTTCGCTACGGTGAGCACGGACTGGAACATTGTGGAAGCGCTCCCAGTCGCACAATGGTCTGGTCGATCAGGCAGCCGTGTCAAGGCTTGGCGCCGATGCGCCCTACCCGCCGCACCAGGCATGCTGTACCCATGCCGAAGACCCTGCCCACTGGCCCCACCGTGATCAGCGACGACAGCGAGGTGCGCTTCGTCGCCGGAGCCGACCAGTTCGCGATCCGCCTCAAGGACGGGCACCTGCACGTGCGCGCGATAGACACCAGCGGCAACGAGGCTCAGCTCGCTGTGATCCCGACCTCGCGCAGCACCGTCAACCTGCAGATCGAGCACCCCGTCGCACACGGGCCGGTGGCCGTGGAAGGGCCGACGCTGCGCTGAGCGTCCCAACCCGGGCGGCACCGCCTACGCGATCGCGCTGACACACCCCATCGCCGCGTCCGACGCAACCTCGCCCCCGGTGCGCTCCAGGTGCGCCTCACCCCAGACCCTGACTCCTTCGACGACGGGCAGCACAGTGGCCCCGTACGGAGTGAGCCGGTAGATGACGCGCGCCGGAACCGGCCCGGTCACCAGGCGTTCGACGAGTCCGTCGGCTTCGAGCTCGCGCAGCTGCTCGGCCAGCACCTTGGGCGTGATCGGCGCACCCCTGCGGCGCAGGCCGGAAAGTGGGTCTCCCCGTGGCCGAGCCAGTAGATCAGGGTCAGCTTCCATTTCCCGCCGATCGCCGTGAACGCTGCCGCCATCGGGCAGCCCGGCAGCGGGTTGGGACGAGAGGGGTTACCCGAAGGTGCCTTCTTGTTCACGGCGACGCTCCGCTCAATAGTCGAACCATGACCATTCAATACCGACGAATTCCGTACCGGCGATTCCTGACCGTAGGCCTTTCCGCCCTCATGCTGCTTGCGACGGCGGCATCTGGCAACGCTGCACCCCCTCCCCCGGCATCGACGATCGCCGATGGCCAACGGGACTTCGACTGGGAGATCGGCACCTGGCGCACCTCCGTGCAGGTCCTCGCCGACCCGCTCTCAGAATCTCCGGACGAGTGGCTCCAGTTCGCCGGCACCAGCACCGTGCGTCCGCTCCAGGATCGGCGAGCCAACGTCGTCGAGTTCAACGTGTCGGGGCCGAACGGCCGGATCGACGCGCTCAACCTGCGGTTGTACGAGCCGCAGGCGCAGCGGTGGAGCCTGACCTTCGTCAACATGCGGGACGGTCTGCTCACCCCGGCGGTGTACGGCGGGTTCCGCGACGGCGTCGGCGAGTTCTACGGCGACGACCAGCTCGGCGGCCAGCCGATCAAGGTGCGGTTCCTCATCACCCGCACAAGCCGGGATGTGGCGAGGTTCGAGCAGGCATTCTCGGCCGACGGCGGGACGACGTGGGAGACCAACTGGATTGCCGTGGACCGCCGGGTCCGAAGCTGACGGGCAAGTCACCTGAGCCTCGGCAACGAAGCACGCCGCCGAAGTGCCACGCCTCGCGGACGCGGCACTTCGGCGGCGCGCTTCGGCGGCGCGCTTCGGCTAGGAGAGGTTCTCCTGCAGGAAGCTGACGATGGTCCCCACCACCTCCTGGGAGTCCCACTGGGTGGCCGCGGTCGGGTCGTCGAGCACGCTCAGGTCTCCGTGGCCGCCGTCCTGGACCACGTAACGGGTGCTGTCACCGCCCGCGGCCTGGACCGCGTCGTGCACCAGCAGCGTCTGGCTCGGGGAGACGAGGTTGTCGGCCGTACCGTGATAGAAGGCGTAGGCCGGGCCGGACGAGGTGACGTAGGTGCTGGGGTCGGCCGCGGCGACGGCGTCCGGGTTGTCCAGGACGGACTCCGTCGTGTCAGTGCCGATGGAGTACTGGGCGAGGAAGCTGCCCGGTGCGTACATCGCGTCCTGCATGGCGGTGTCGTAGTCGGCGGCGAGCTCGGCGAAGTTGGACGGGCCGAACTCGTCGACCACTGCCTGGACTGTGCTGTCCTGCCCCGGGTTGCCGGTGCCCTCGAACTCCTCCAGGCCGTTGGTGGCACCGGTCATCGCGGCCAGGTACCCGCCGGCGGACTGGCCCCAGACGGCCACCTGGTCGGGGTCGATCGAGTATTCGCTCGCGTGTGCGCGCAGGTACCGGATGGCTGACTTCACGTCGGCGACCGTGTCCTGGTACGTGGCGCCGTCGCTGATGGTGCTGTACTCGATGCTGGCCACGACGAAGCCCTGCTCGGCGACATAGGTGCGCTGGTCCAGGTTGCCGGACTTGTTGTCGGACTGGAAGCCGCCGCCGGTGAGGTAGACCACCAGCGGCTTCGTGCCGTCCGTTTCGGGCACCTGGATGTCGAACCGCAAGGCCCGGCCGTCGTCGGTCTCGTCGTACTGAACGTCGGTCTCGGTGGTCAGGTCCACCTGGCCGCACTCGATCGACGGGCCCGTGCCCTCGAGGATCGTGCTGGTGCTGTTGTCGCTGGGCGCGATAGTCGTCGCGCCAACAAGCTCCGGCATCTCGCCCTCACCTTCTGGAGCACCCTCTGGGGCACCCTCACCTTCCGTAGCGTCCGCGCCTTCCTGTCCGGGCGCGACCGCGGAGCTGGGGCACGCGGTCGAGTCCTCCGCGGCGGACGTCGAAGAGCTGCTCGGAGAGGCCGAGCTGGAGGTCGTGTCGGTGGCGGAGCACGCCGACAGGACTCCCAGCAGGGCAACGGCGGCGAACGAGGCGCCGAGCCATCTGAGTGACATGTGCTTGGTCCTTTCCCGGGTAAGTGGATACGTCTTATCCACTTACGGCACGCTAGCATAAGTGGATAACTCGTATCCACTTTGTGCCGGAGGTCACGCCTCGGCCGGCCCTGGCCCGAACTACGATGCGGTTGATCGAGGACGTTCCGAACAGCTGACGAGGTGACCCGACGTGTCCACGGAGCAACCGCGGTTGCGCAAAGACGCCGAGCTCAACCGGCGCCGCATCATCGCGGCCGCGCGGGAGGTGTTCCGCGACCGCGGAGTGGCGGCGACCCTCAACGACGTCGCCCACCACGCGGGTGTCGGGGTGGGCACGGTCTACCGGCGCTTTCCCGACAAGGAGGCGCTGATCGATGCCCTCTTCGACGACATGGTCAAGACCGTCGAGACCGCGACGGCCGGCGCGCTGGACGAGCCGGACCCCTGGGTGGGACTGACGGTCTGCCTGGAGAAGGTCTGCGAGGTCCAGGCGATGGACCGCGGGCTGCGCGAAGTCCTGCTCGGCACCGGCAGCGGTCCGCAGCGGCAGGCACAGATGCGCGACCGGGTAGTGCCGCTGCTGAACCAGCTCGTGGCACGGGCACAGGCACAGGGCGAGCTGCGGCAAGACGTACAGCCGCCCGACTTCGCGATCATCCAGATCATGCTCGGCGCGGTCACCGACCACCTGGGCCAGCCCGACCTGTGGCGGCGCTACCTCCACCTGCTGCTGGACGGGATGCG
Source organism: Promicromonospora sp. Populi (assembly GCF_041081105.1). Taxonomy (NCBI): domain Bacteria; kingdom Bacillati; phylum Actinomycetota; class Actinomycetes; order Micrococcales; family Promicromonosporaceae; genus Promicromonospora; species Promicromonospora sp. Populi. Next base: position 1,693,658 of record NZ_CP163528.1, read on the forward strand.
CGCCAGGGACGGACTGGCGCCCCTGCCGAAGGGCTCCCTACCCGAGCCCCCGGGTGTGAACAGCCTGGTCGCCAGGAGCGAAGAGGACGCGAAGCAGCACGCTTCTAGCCGGCGAAGTGCCGGGAGCGGCTCATGACGGCCAGGCCGACGGCGGCCACCAGGCTGTAGGCGGCTGGCGCGAGGAACACGTGCGGCAGCCCGAGCGCAGCCACGCCGAGGCCGCCCGTCAGGCCGCCGAGGGCACTGGCGATGGCGGTGGAGCCCATGAAGATTGCTGAGGCCGTGGCGACGGCGTCGGGCAGCAGGCGTTGGGCGACGATGATTCCCAAGCCGGCGAAGACACCCCACACCCCGCCCATGAGGATCTGCCCGGCGAACATGCCGAGCGCGTTGCCGGTCAGGGCGAAGCAGAGATTGGCGCCGACGCCGAAGGCGGCGGCAAGGATCATCAGGCGCATCAGGCCGATCCGGCGTGCGACGACGACGGCGACCGGCATCAGGATCAGCTCGATGAAGGGCTGGATGCCGATCACGGCACCGCTGACCGCCGTCGGCAGGTGCAGGTTGTTGTCCATGTAGATCATGAGGTAGCCGTACTTGATCGGCTCCCCCGCGTAGACGAGCACGTACAGCCCGGTGAAGGCCAGCAGGGGCAGCATGGTCCGCAGTGCCGGGCGTGGTCTGTGGGCTTCGGCCGCCTCCTGCCCGACGACGCCGGCGCCTGCCGGCCGTGCTGAGCGGATGCCCCTGAAGCCCATCGGAACGATCTGCGCGAGCGTGCACAGCCCGGTGGCCGCGAACATCACGCGCGGCCCGGCAGCGGTGGCCAGCAGGGAGCCCGCGACCGGGCCGACGATCCAGCCGGCCGTCAGCGCCATCCGCACTATCGAGACGATCCCGTCACCGGCCGGGGTGGCGGTGGCCTGCACCTCGTCATGGACCGCGGCGAACAGCTGCGACCCGGCGGCGCCCGCGAAGGCCAGGACCACTGCGCTGATCACGAACGGCATCCACACCTGGTCCGAGAGCGCTATGCCGATCCAGCCGAGGAACCCCGCCACGGCGGCCAGCCGGAAGAGCCCGAGCCGCTTCCCGGTGCGGTCCGAGCGGGCGCCGACCAGATATCCGGCAACCGGGGCGGTGATGCTGGTCAGGTAGAACAGGCCGGCCGTCGTCAACGAGACGCCCAGCTCGTCCACCAGGAACAGGGTGATCTGCGGTGCGGCGGCCGAGGTGCCCAGTCCGGACAGGAACAGCGCGACGGTCGCTCCGCGGTAGAGCGGCGAGCCCCACACGGTGTGCATCGCGGACGGTGTGGGCGTGACGCCGTCGGCGACAAGTGCTCGTGACAAGAAGGGGCTCCCAGGAGGGTGACTCAGACGCGGGAACGCTATCTTCGAACACTCCGAACGTCAATGCTGTTCGTAAGGCCGTCGCAGGGTCACGCCGCCTGTTGGAATTGCGTCTGTCAGACCTGCTCGACCGTGACACCGGCGGTGCCGAGGCGGGAGACCTGGTCCTCGTCGGCGTCGGCGTCCGTGACCACGGTATGGATGGACGAGGCCGGCGCGACGAAGGCCAGGGCCGTGCGGGAGAGCTTGGCGCCCTCGGTGACGGCGATGACGCGGCGGGAGGAGCCGATGGCGGTGCGTTTGACGGCGGCATCGTCCAGGTCGTAGGCGGTCAGGCCGTTGGTCGCGTCCAGCCCGCAGCAGCCGATGATCGCGGTGTCGAACCGGAGGGCGGCCAGGGACGCCAGGGTCAGCGGGCCGGTGAGGGCCAGCTCGCCTGCTCGCGGATGGCCGCCGGGGATCAGCAGGGTCACCTGCGGGGCCTCGGCCAGTGCGTTTGCGGCGTGCAGCGAGAGCGGCATCACCGTCAGCCTGCGGCCGGCCACGGCGCGGGCGACCTCCAGGCAGGTGGTGCCACTGTCGATGACCACGGACTCGCCGTCCGCGATCATCCGTGCGGCCGCGGCGGCGATGAGCCGCTTGTTCTCCAGACCGTCCTGGCTCCGCAGCGCGAAGGGCGGCTCCTCGCCACGCAGCAGCAGGCTCCTGGCTCCCCCGCGATAGCGCTCGACGATCCCCTGGGCCGCCAGGACCTCCAGGTCGCGGCGGATCGTCATCTCCGAGGTGTCGGTGAGCTCGGCGAGCTCGGCGACGCTCATCCGTTCCGCCTTGCGCACGGCTTCGGTGATCTGCCTCAGTCGGTCGGTGCCAGCCATACGTCACATTGAACAGAGTTTCTGTGCGAAAAGACGAATGGTGGGCACGATCAGCCCCGCGCGGCGGATCGCCGGGCCTTGCCGGCGTCGTCGCGCACCGGCTCGTGCGTGACCCGGACCCGGACCGGGCGGCGGGCGGCATCCAGCCGGGCGGCCGCGAACCTGCGTAGCTCCTCGCCCGAGACGGCGGCCCCGGCGACGTCGGCCACCGCCTCCACGTGCTGGCCCAGCTCGTCGTCGGGCACGCCGAAGGCCAGCGCGCCCCGCACCGCCGGGTGTTCCTCGAGCACCCGCTCCACCTCGACGGGATACACCTTCTCGCCGCCGCGCACGATGACGTCGTCGGCGCGGTCGGTCAGCCACAGCCATCCGTCGGCGTCGAGATGCCCCAGGTCGCCCAGGGTGTCCCAGCCGTCGGACCGGCGCAGGCTCGACGCCCCCAGGTACGCGTACGCCGGCTCGGCACCGCGCCGCAGCCAGACCTGGCCGGTCTCGCCCGGCGCGGCGTCCGTCCCGTCCTCGCGCAGCACCCGCACCTGAGTGCCACCCACCGGCCGGCCCACGCTGCCCGGGCGGGCCAGCCACTCGTCGCCGCGGATCATCGTGAGCCCGTTGGACTCGCTGCCGGCGTACACCTCGACCACCCGCTCGGGGCCGAGCCAGTCCAGGACCGCTCGCTTGAGCGCAGGCGCGCACGGGGACCCCAGGTGCAGCACCGTCTCCAGCGTGCGCAGCCGGTCCGGGGCACGCTCGCCGGCCGGCAGGCGCAGCAGGCGGTGCAGCATGGTCGGCACCAGCAGCGCCCACGTGACGCCGTGCCGCTCGATCGCCGCGAGCGCCACCCGCTCGTCGAACCGGTCGAGGAGCACCAGGGTGTGCCCGGTGAGCAGCCCGCGGAAGGCGTAGGTGAAGGTCGCCGAGTGGGTGAGAGGCCCGCTGACGAGCTGTGTGGCACGCAGCGGCAGGAACGGCGCGACTGGCCGCTCGGGGTCCAGGAGCGCGGGCGCGGTGGCCAGCACCACCTTCGGCCGGCCGGTGCTGCCCGACGACGTCGGGGCCTTCCATGACCGGGCCCAGGTGTCGGGCAGCCGGCCGGTCGGGGCAGCGGCGGCCGCTGGGCATGCGCCGTCCGGTCCGGGGCCTGGCAGGCTGGGGACGGCGTCTGCCTCGAACCCGATCACGAGCGCCGGGCGGGCGGTGGCGACGACGTCGGCCCGTTCGACCGGGGTAAGGCCCCGGGAGACCGGCTGAGGTGTGGCGCCCGCCTTCCAGATGGCCGCGCAGGCCACGAGCATCCCGAGCCCGTTGGGCAGGGAGACGGTCACGAGGTCGTCGCGGTGCACGCCGTGGTCCAGCAGCAGGCGTGCGTACCGGTTGCTCTCGGTGTCGAGGGCTGCGGCGGTGAGGCGCTGGTCGCCGGTGACGGCGACGACCCGGCCGGGATCATCCTCGGCGAGCGCGCTGATGATCCGTGAGATCGACCTCCTGGCCATCGTCACCTCCCACGCGCACGACGTGCTCGTAGAACCGCTCGTGTGCCCGGGCGGCCGTCGCCCAGCTGTGCCGCGCAGCCAGCTCCCGGCCCGCCGCGCCGTGCGTAGCCGGCTCGGCGTGCTCGACGGCGGTGGCGAGCGCCGCGGCGATCTGCGGCACGTCGGCGGCATAGGTGACGGTGTCCCCGAAGACCTCGCGGGTGACGGGCAGGTCGCGGGCCACCACGGGCACACCGGCGGCGAGTGCTTCCATGGCGGCCAGGCCGAACCCTTCCTTGGTGGAGACGAAGCCCAGGACCGTGGCGGCGGCCACGAGGGTGGGCACGTCGTCGTCGGCCAGCGTGCCGAGCACCACCGGCTCGATGCCGAGCTCCGCGCACCGCTTGTCGAACCGGGCGCGGTAGGGGCGGTAGTCGAAGAGGGTCTCTCCCCCGCCGAGCACGAGGCGCAGGTCCGGGTGGTCGGCGCGCAGCAGCGCGAAGGCGTCGAGCAGGTCGATGCTGCCCTTGCGCGGCTCGATGCCGCCCAGCGCGAGGACGTACCGGCCGAGCTCCGACCGCCACTGGCCGCGCGCGGGTGCGCCGTCGGGCCCGGCCGCGCGCGCGAACCGGGCGGCGTCCACGCCGTTGGGGATGACGGTGGGCCGTAGGCCGTAGCCGTCGCGCACCTCCTCGGCGACGGCGCGCGAGACGCACAGCCGCGCGATGGGCTCGGTGATCGCCAGGTGGTGGCACTCGATCAGCCGGGGCGTGGTGAACTCGTCGAGGTGGTGGATGGTGCGCACGCACGGGCCTACCGCGTTGGCCGAGATGCAGTCCTGTGCGTGCACGATGTCGTAGGCGACGGGATCGAAGGCGGCCGCCATGGTCTGGATGGACCGCTCGATGCGGTCGCCGACGCTCTCGTCGTCCCGGGCAGCAAACGGGACGACGCGCACCTGGACCGCTGGGGCCACCGGCCGGAAGAAGGCGTCGTCCCCGTCCCGGCCCAGGGTCCAGACCGTGACGTCGTGGCCGCGGGCCGCGAGCGCCTCCGCGAGGGCGACGGTGTGCACCACGCCGCCGCGGGGCTTGGTCGAGTAGGTGACCTGGGCGATGCGCACGGTGCTCCGTTCGTCCGGAGGTTCGGCCGGGAGTGCTGCCGGGGGCTCAGCCGGGGGTTCGGCTCGGCGTCGGCCGTTCGGTGAGGGTGTAGGCACCCTCGACGCGGTCCCGCAGGTGGTTCATGGTGCGGCGCGCGCGGGCGACGTCGGCCCCGACGTCCGCCGTCGCGATGGCGAGCCCGCCCTTGGCCCAGGTCTTGGCCACGATCTCCCCGGCCGGGTCCACGACCTTGGCCTGCCCGAGGAACCGCAGGCCGCCGAGCACGCCCGTCTGGTTGGAGGACACCACGTAGAGCTGGTTCTCCGCCGCCCGCGCGCAGTCGTACAGGTCGAACAGGTGGGCCTGCCGGTCGTTGCGCAGCCGGTCGGACCGGTCGGTGACGCTCGCGGGCCAGGCGCTGAGGCACGCGATGGTCTCGGCGCCGTCGAGGGCCAGCGAGCGGGCCGACTCGGGAAAGGTCTTGTCGAAGTCGATGAGCATGCCGAGCCGGCCGACGGGGGTGTCGAAGGCGTCGAAACCCGTTCCGGGCAGGTACGCCTCGGACTCGCCCAGCGGCAGGTGCACCTTGCGGTGCGTGCCGAGGATGCCGTCGCCGTTGACACACACAGCCGTGTTGTACCGCACGTCGATCTGATCGGCCTGTGCGCGTTCGGCGATGCCGAAGCAGACCACCATGTCCCCGGCCATCTGCTGGACCGCCGCGACCTCTGGTCCGTCGAGGTCGACGGCGGCCGGCAGCCCCTGGTCCGCAGGGTGGTACATGTCGTGGAGGTACCCGCCGATGGTGGCGTCCGGGAGCACGAGCAGGTCGACGCCGCGCTCGCGGGCCTGTTCGATGATCCCGGGGAGCTTGGCGAGTGTGCGATCGATGTCGCGGCCGAAGTGCGCCGCGACCGCACCCATGGTCGTCGTAGACATGTCCCACAGCATGCCTCACCTGCCAGATCGTGCGTCATCGTGTTGCCACCGAGGACGGCGTGAGGGGGTCCTGCACGGGCCCGTCCCACGGGCCGCCGGCGTGCCAGTCCCGCACAGCGCGGGCGACGTGCGCCGTGTCCTGGGCGATGCCGAGGAACCGGCCCGAACCCCAGGTGTGCAGCCACGGCAGACCCACGAACGACAGGCCGGGTGCCGGGCTCAGTCCGCGCACGTGCCGCGGGTGGTCCTCGTGGTCCAGCACCGCTGGTGCCAGCGTGTCGAGCCACGACCAGTCGGCCCGGAAGCCGACCGACCACACCACCGCGGCGATCTCGCCGAGGTCAAGCCGTTCCGGCTCGACCTCGGGTCGCCACACCGGGACGTACCGGTCCTCGGTGGGCGCTTCGATGCCCTGCGCCTCGATCCACCTGTCGATGTCGTCCTTGATGGACTCGGCCACCGAGTCGGCGTGGTCGAGGTCGCGGGCGAGCGTCGGGGCGAACGTGAGGGTGCCGTCGACCACGCCGGCCGCTCGCCCGTACAGGTGCATCCCGCGGCGGGCGAAGTCCCGCAGGTCGATGTCCCGCCCGCCGTCGCGACCCGTGACGTAGTGGTTGGTCGACTCCCGTTTGGCCAGGCCGCGTGCGGCGACGGGCACGTCGTAGACACCCATCTCGGCCAGCCAGGTCATGCAGTCCTTGCCCCGGTAGCGGCGTGCCACGCGTGGCGCCCGCCCCGCAGCCAGGTGCACCTCGCGCCCCGCGAGGAGGAGGTCCTCGGCGATCTGCGTGCCGGACTGCCCGGTCCCGACCACGAGCACCGGCCCCGGGGGCAGCAGGCCGGGGTTGCGGTACTCGTGCGAGTGCACCTGGGTGACGCTGCCCGGTAGGGCGTCGGCCCACCACGGCACCACGGGTTCGTGGTAGCCGCCCACGGCCGCCGTCACCGCGTCCGCGGTGACGGTACCGGCCGCGGTGGTCACCACGAACCCGCCGCCCGGTCGCGGCGCGAGCCGCGTGACGGCGACCCCCTCGGCCACCGGCGCGTCGAACGTGCCCGCGTACCGGACCACCCACTCGTACACCTCGTCCCGGCGCATGAAGCCCTCCGGTTCCGGGCCGTCGTAGGCGTAGCCGGGCAGCCGGCACTGCCAGTTCGGCGTGACCAGGGTGAACGCGTCCCAGCGGCCGTCGCGCCACTCGTGCCCCACGGTGTCCCGCTCCACCACGAGGTGGTCCACGCCGGAGCCGACCAGGTGGTTGCTCAGCGACAGCCCGGCCTGCCCGCCGCCGACGACCAGCACCTCGTGATGGGCCCCGTCCACGACCCGCGCCCTCCTCATGCGGTGATCGCCCCGTACACGTCGGGGCGGCGGTCCCGCAGGTGGAACATCCCACCGCGCATCGCACGGAACGTCTGCTCGACGTCTATCTCGGCCACGGCGAGGCCGGCGTCGAGCTGGGTCGTGGCCAGCACGTTCCCGCCCGGGTCGACCACCTTGGCGTTGCCCACGTAGCGCAGTGACCCGAACGTGCCCGCCTGGTTGGACGCGATCCAGAACACCTGGTTGTCGAGCGCGCGGGCGGCGTCGAACAGGTTGAATCGGTAGGTCCACCGGTCCTGCTGCAGATCCTCGGCGGTCGCGGTGCGCGCCGCGGGCCACGCCGACAGGCTCACCACGATCTCCGCGCCGTCGAGGGCCAGCGCTCGCGCGGCCTCCGGGAAGGCCTTGTCGTAGCAGATCTGCAGGCCGACGCGCCCGACCGGCGTGTCGAACGCCTCGTAGGTGTCGCCCGCGGCGTACGACATGTTCTCGCCCAGCGGCTGGTGCACCTTGCGGTAGGAGCCGTAGATCCGCTCCCCGTCCAGGCAGACGGCCGCGTTGTAACGGGTCTCGCCGTCCTCGTCGAGCTCGCAGAAGCCGATGCACACCACCGTCTGTCCCGCGAGCTCCTGCACCCGCCCGATCTCCGGGCCGTCGAGCCGGATCGCCGGCGGCAACGAGCGCCGCGTGGTGCGCACGGTGTCCCCGTGGTTGCCGAGCGACGACAGGTAACCGCCGATGGACGCCTCGGGAAAGACGACGAGCTGCGCGCCCTCGGCACGCGCCTCGCCCAGGAGCTCCTCGATCAGGGCATAGTTCTGGTCGAGGTCACGGGTGAAGTTTGCCGACACGGCGGCGACGGTGATGCGCACAGCAGCTGCTCCCTCCGGCCGTTTCCTACAGGTTGTATTTCCTACAGGTTGTAGGTGGAGTTGATGATCGCGCCCTTGCGCGCGTAGTGGATCACCGCGTCCTGCACGTCCAGCGGGTGCGCCGGGATCACGCCCGCGATGAGGTCCTCCTCGCGGGCTCCGTGCAGCGACAGGCCGAACCGGCAGCAGAACACGGTGCCGCCCTCGCCGATGAACGTCTTGAGCGCGTCGTTGATGTTCTGCTCACCCGGGAACGCGCTGTCGCCCGTGGTCGGGAAACCGCGGGTGTCCAGCGCGTTGATCGCGCCGGGGCCGTAGAAGTAGATCGCCGACTCGAAGCCCTTCCGCAGCGCGCGCGTGGCCTGGAGGATCGCGACGAAGCTCACCGACGACTCGTGCGCGATGCCGTGCACCAGCGTGAAGTACGCCTGGCCGGGCTCCGCCTGGTAGTCGGGGAAGATCTTGGTCGAGCCGTAGAGGTTGCTGCCCTTGGGCAGCGACGGGTGCGGGATCTCCGCGAGCGACGTGTCGATGTTGGCCTGGATCTGCTCGTCGTAGGACATGTTCCTTGGCTCCTTGTGGTGGTGGATGGTGCTGTCGTGCCGGGTGGGGCGGTCAAGCTGGTGGTGCGGTCTGGGTGGTGGTCTCAGGCAGGTCCGAAGCCCGTCGCGGCACCGGGGACCGCCACGGTGGTCACGCCGTCGGGCCAGCGCAGGCGGACGCCGGGCTCGGCGGTCAGCTCGCCGCACTCGGCAGTGGCCGCCAGCGGCGAGCTCATCCGCCCGGCACCGGACGGGTCCGCGGTGAGCATCGCGAAGCCCGGGAAGCAGGTGAGCCAGTCCCCCGGCGCGGCGTCGTCCGGCGCCGGTACGTCGGCGACGTCGATGGTGGCGCCCGTGCCCGATGCCTCGGCGAGCATCGCCGTCGTACCGACGATCCCGGCCATGCTCACGTCCTTGGCGGCGTGCGGGCGGGCCGCGCCGACGGTGCCGGCGAGGTGGCGCAGCTCGGCGGCCGAGCGCGACGACGTCGAGTCCCACTGCAGGCCCTCGAACCCCCGGCGCCAGCGACCCGAGAGATCCGCGGTCAGGGACAGGGCGTGCCCCGCCTGCCCGCCGCCGCCGGGGACCGGGTGGTCGGTGCGGCCGAGCGCGGTGACCGACAGCGACGCGGGCACACCGAGCTGGGTATGCCCGCCGAGCACCGGCACGCCCCACGCCTGGGACCCGCTGTGCAGCCCGTTGAGCACCCGGCGCGCGAACGACGCCGTCGGCGCGCCGACCGCGTCGGTCAGCCCGACGGCGTCGGCGCCCATCGCCGTGAGGTCGTTGACGTTGACGAGCACCGCGCACCAGCCGGCCCACTCGGGGTCGCGTTCGATCAGGGTCGGCAGGATCGCGTCGCACGCGGCGACGACATCGGTGCCCGGCACCGGCGCGCCGTCGTCGCCCAGGAACCCGGCTCCGCCCAGCGCGGCAGGCCCGGTGTGCTCCAGCAGCGGCTCGACGAGCCCGGCGAGCGCAGACTTGGTGGCGGCGACCAGGTCGGCTATCCGCGGCATCGGCCAGCGCATGAGCACGTGCGGCTGGCCCTGCACCTCGCGGGTGCCCGAGGGCAACCAGCCGAGCCGTTCGAACAGCACGCGGTTGCGCGTCTGCACAGTCGCGTCGAAGCGCAGCACACCGAGCTCGGCGACCCGGGCGCATGCGGCTCGGACCAGCGCGGCACCGATCCCGCCGGCCCTGCGCGCACCGGGGGCGACGACCAGCCGGCTGCCGGTCCACCAGCCGATGTCGCGACCCGCCGCGTCGACCGCCTCGGGCGCCGGGGCGATGCGGACACCGCCCAGCACACGGTCGTCCGCGTCGAGGGCGACGAGCACCTGTGTGCGCTCGTCGTCGTCGAGGCGGTCCAGGTCCTGCCCCTTGAACAGCCCCTGCTCCACGACGAACGCGTCGCGGCGCAGCCCGCGGTAGGCAGCCAGGTGCCGCCCCTCGGCCGGGCGCACCGTCCAGGGCGCGACGGGCGGCAGCGACCGGCCGGTGAGGGTGGGGACGTCGAGCATGTCAGCCTCCGACCGTCGCGAGCGTGCTGCACGCCCCGCACGCCGCGCAGCCCGCGGCCTGGTCGGAACCGCGCATCCCCGCGGCGACGAGCAGGCGGCCGACCCGCTGGGTGACGTCGGCGAGCACCGCGCGGTGCGGCGCCGGCACACGGTCGACGTCGGTCGCGAGGGTGCCGGCGAGCGGCCGGAACGGGACGACGAACGGGTACACGCCCATCTCGATGAGCTCCCCGGCGGACCCGACCAGCTCGTCGGGATCCTCACCGAGGCCCACGAGCAGGTAGGTGGAGACCTGGTTGCGCCCGAACACCCGCACTGCCTCCCGCCAGGCGGCGCGGTACTCGTCGAGCGGGACGGTGGCCTTCCCCGGCATCCAGCGCCGGCGCACGGCGTCGTCCATCGACTCGACGTGGATGCCGATGGAGCGGGCTCCGGCGTCGTACAGGTCCGTGATGGCCCGCAGGTCCGCGGGAGGCTCGCACTGCACCTGGACCTGCAGCTCCGGCACGGCCTTCTTGACCGCACGGACGCAGCGTGCGAGGTGCTTGGCTCCCCGGTCCCAGCCGTTGGAGGTGCCGGTGGTCATGACCATCTGCGAGACGCCGTCCAGCTCCCGGGCGGCCCTGGCCACCTCGGCGAGCATGGCGGGCGTCTTGACGGCGATGGTCGTCCCGGACCGCAGCGACGACTCGATAGCGCAGAACCGGCAGCGCTCGCTCTCGTCGTAACGCACGCAGGTCTGCACCACCGTCGTGGCCAGGACATCCTTCCCGTGCAGCTTCGCGATCTTGTCGTACGGGGTCCCGTCCGCGGTGGTCAGGTCATAGAATCGCGGGCGGACCACCGGTTCGACATCCATGCCGAGATCAGCACCGTCGAGGGTCAGCCGACCCTTCGACACGACATACGGGCTGTCGGGGTTGAGCGGTATCGCGGCCCCCGCACCACCGATGACGAAGTGTCCGTCGTCGCTCGGACCCGCACCACCCGCACGGCGGACCGGAGCATCGCTACGTACACCGAGGAGCGAGATGCTCACCCGGGTCGAGAGGTTGTCCGTCGGCGTCATGAAGCCAAGTACAGGGGCCAGTTTTTACCGATTGGTTTCATTAGGAATACGAACATGTGACTTGGTGTTAAAACTCGGCGTCGCGCCGAGATGATCGAGATGATGTCGGGCGGCGGTGCCATCGGGCGGCCCGTCGGTATGCTGCAGCGGTGGGTGCACCGCGGGTTCTGGTGGTGGAGGACGATGCCCGCCTGCTGGCGATGCTCACCGAGCTGCTGGAGGGCGCGGGCTACGACGTGACCGTCGCGCGCGACGGTCAGCGGGCCCTGCACGAGGGCCTGACCGGCTCGTTCGACCTCATCCTGCTGGACCGCGGGCTGCCGGCCTTGGAGGGCCTCGACGTGCTGAACCGGCTGCGCCGCACCGGCATCACCACGCCCACGCTGGTCCTGTCGGCGCTCGGCAACCCGGCCGACCGGGTCGAGGGCCTGGACCGCGGCGCGGAGGACTACCTGGCCAAGCCGTTCGACGTGGCAGAGCTGCTGGCCCGGCTGCGTGCCCTGCTGCGCCGGCACGAGCAGACGGCACCCGCCCTGCGGGTCCCGGGCGGTGTGCTGGACGTGACGGTGCGCGGCGTGCAGCTCGACGACGGCAGCGAGGTCGCGCTGTCCGAGCGCGAGTGCGACCTGCTCGAACACCTCGCCAGGCATCCGCGGCAGGTCCTGAGCCGCCACGAGCTGCTCGCCGCCGTGTTCCCGGACGCCGACGACCAGGGCGTCGTGGACACCTACGTCCACTACCTGCGCCGCAAGCTCGGCCGGGCAACCGTCCAGACCGTGCGCGGGCTCGGCTACCGCCTGGGCGCACCCGCATGAACGGCCGCGACGACGAGCAGGTCCGCCGCCCAGCACGCCGGCTGGCCGCCGTCCTCGCGCTGCTGATCGTCGTCCTGCTGGTCGGGGTCGCGGCGTCGGTGCTGGTCATCGTCGCCGGCAGCCAGGCGGACAGCAACCGCGACATCATCGGCGAGACCGCGCGGACCGCGTCGGTCGACGACGTGCCGCAGGGCACGTACGTCGCGGTCGAGAGCGACGGCGAGCTGCTCCTCTCGCCCGGGATGCCGGACGGATTGCCCGACCAAGCGGCGCTGGACGAGGTCGCCCGCACCGGCCACTCGGTCGAAGGGACCACCGAGACCGACGGGGACCAGTTCCTGGTGCGGACCTCCATGGAGGGCGACCGCATCGTCCAGGTCGCCCTCGACCAGCACGACAACGCCGAGGAGCTGAGCCGGGTCGCCTGGGCGCTGGCGATCACCGGCGTGGTAGCCGTGGTGGCCGCCGCGCTGATCGCCGAGTGGATGGCCCGGCGGGCGATGGCACCCCTGGCCGCGTCGCTCGCGCTGCAGCGGCGGTTCATCGCCGACGCGAGCCACGAGCTGCGTACCCCGCTGACCCTGCTGCGCACCCGCGCGCAGCTGCTCCAACTACGCCTGCGCGAGCGGCCGGACCGGGACGAACACGTCGGCGCCGGCGTCGACGAGATCGCCGCCGACGCGCAGGGCCTCACCGACATCCTCGAGGACCTGCTGCTCGCCGCAGATCCACGTGAGGTGGTCGACGACGCCCCCGTGGACCTGGCCGCGCTCGCGGACGAGACCGTCCGCAGCCACCGCGCGGAGGCCGACCGGCGCGAGCTGCGGCTGGAGCGCACGGGGGCCACCACCCCGGTCACCGTCCGCGGCTCACGCGTGTCGCTGGCCCGCCTCTGCTCGGCACTGGTCTGGAACGCGCTCGACCACGCCCGCACCACCGTCACCATCAACGTCACCATCAACGTCACCACGGCAGCGCGCGACGCGGAGATCCGGGTGAGCGACGACGGGCCCGGGTTCGCGCCCGGCACGGAGCGGCAGGCCTTCGAACGGTTCGCCGGCGGCCGCCGGGCCGACGAGGCGCCCGGCCACCAGCGGCACTACGGCCTGGGACTGGCCCTGGTCGCCGAGGTCGCCCACCGCCACGGCGGAGACGTGCGCGCCGGCCGCGACCCGGCGACCGGTGGCGCGGTCGTCACCGTGCGGCTGCCACGTCAGGCCTGACCGGCTCCAAGGATCCTGGAAGATTCGCGACCCATCCTGGACTGAGCAGCACCAAGTCCCCCGGAAGAGGTCACTACATGGTTTCCCCAGCCAGCGGCCGACGCAGAGCCGCCACCACCACCGCAGCCATCGGCCTGACCAGCATTGCTGTCACCGCCGTCACCGCCACCGCTATATGGTCCGCGTCCACCCAGGCCGGCGACGCGGCCCTCGCCACCGAGTCCACCGTGCCGTCGGACACCGAGTCCAGCGCGCCCTCGGACACCGGGTCCGGAACCACGGACGACAGCACCGACAGCACCACCGGCACGTCCCCGGTGACGCCGGGACTGAGCACCGCGCCGCAGGCCCAGTCGTCAGGGTCCTGACATGGATGAGGCACTCTGGGCAGCCGGGCGGGCCAGCGGCATGACGGCCCTGGTGCTGCTGACGGTTTCGGTGGTGCTCGGCATCCTGACCCGGTCCGGCCTGCCGCTGCCGGGGCTGCCGCGGTTCTCCATCGTGCTGGTCCACCGGGACGTCGCGCTGGCGGGGACCGTGTTCGTCGGCCTGCACGTGGTGACGCTGCTGCTCGACCCGCAGGCACAGCTCACGCTCCTCGACCTGGTGGTGCCGTTCCTGGGTGAGTTCCGGCCGCTGTGGCAGGGGCTGGGCACAGTGGCGCTCGACCTGCTGCTGGCCGTCGTCGTCACCGCTCTGCTGCGCCGGTGGGTGGGCCTGCGGACCTACCGGACGGTGCACTGGCTGGTGTACGCCATGTGGCCCGTCGCGCTCCTGCACGCCATCGGCAACGGCACCGACGCAGCCACCGCCTGGTTCCTCGCGATCGCGGCGGTGAGCGTTGCCGCGGTGGCGGGCGCCGTCTGGTGGCGGTTGTCGCGCTGGTTCGTCGAGTCGTCCCGGGCCCGCCAGGAGGCGTCATGAGCACGGCGGAGACAACCGCACTCGACACGCGGCGGCGGGCACCGCTCGCCGGCGGGCAGCGCTTGTTCGTCGCCGGCGGCCAGGCCGGCCTCGCGGCCCACCTGGCCGCCTACGGGCCGCTCCCGGCGTCCGGCCCGGGAGCCGGGCTGGCTCACGAGCTTGAACTGTCGGGCCTGACCGGGCGCGGTGGCGCAGGGTTCCCCGTGGCGCGGAAGCTGGCCGCGACCGCGGCCGGGCGCCGCCCCGTGATCATCGGGAACGGTGCGGAAGGTGAGCCGCGCAGCCAGAAGGACGCCACTCTGCTGCAGCACGCGCCGCACCTGGTCATCGACGGGCTGCTGGCCGCCGGCGGCGCCCTGGCCGCCGACCAGGTCTACCTGTATCTGCGCCCAGACAGCGCGGCCCCGGTCCAGCGTGCCCTGGCCGAGCGCCCGGACGGCGCCCGCGTCCAGGTCGTCCTCGCCGTGCACACATTCGTCTCGGGCGAGGCCAGCGCCGTCGTCAACGCAGTCGAGCACAGCATCGCGCTGCCCACCGACCGGACGCGCCGGCTCAGCGAGACCGGGCTGCGCGGCAGGCCCACCCTGGTGCAGAACGTCGAGACGCTCGCCCACGTCGCGCTGGTGGCCCGCTACGGCGGGGACTGGTTCCGCGGCGCCGGCACACCCGGCGACCCCGGGACCCGGCTGGTGACCGTCTCCGGTCACGTTCCCGCCGGCGGGGTCCTCGAGGTCGGCGGCGGGGTCCGGGTCACCGACGTGCTGGCGGCCTGCCACGCCGATCCGGCGCAGGTCTCGGCCGTCCTGGTCGGCGGGTACCACGGCCAGTGGCTGCCCGCTGCCGAGCTGGGCGCCGCGCTCTCGCCGTCCGGCGGGGCCACACCCGGAGCCGGCGTCATCGTCGTGCTCGACAGGGGCCACTGCGGCCTGCGCACCACCGCGGAGTTCGTGCGCTACCTCGCCGACCAGTCCGCCGGGCAGTGCGGACCGTGTCTGTTCGGGCTGCCCGCGCTGGCCGGCGCATTCGACCTGCTCGCCGCCGGTCACCCACCCGCGGGCACCGCGGACCGGATCCGCCGGCTCGCCACCACCGTCGCCGGGCGCGGCGCGTGCCACCACCCCGACGGCACCAGCCGGCTCGTGCTCAGCGCCCTGGACGTCTTCGCCGACGACGCGGCCGCGCACGCCGTCGGCCGGTGCACCGTCGACCTGGAGAACCAGTTATGAGCCGCTCATGAGCCGCGACGGACTGCACGTCGACTGGACCCGCTGCGACGGCCGCGGGCTCTGCGCGGAGCTGCTGCCCGGGCTCCTCACCCGCGACGAGTGGGGCTATCCCCAGCCGCACCAGGACACCCGAACCACTGCACCAGGCCGCACGCTCGTCGAGATCCCGTCCAGGCACGCCGCCGACGCCGAGCAGGCCGTCGCGCTGTGCCCCCTGCTCGCCCTGAGGCTGACCGGCCGGCCGGACACGTGACCGGTCATGTGGGTCTCACGTATTGCGGCTGGACAAAGCGGACAGGTTAAATTCACCCGACGGTGGGGTCGCCGTCGGGTGCACGTCGACTTGGCGGGTCAGGATTCCCCCCGGCATTCCCAACCGAGAGGGAGATCATCGTGTCCGAGAAGGTGTCCGAGAAGAACCGCATCGTGTCCGGGCTGGTCAGTCTGCTCTTTGTCCTGTCCGCCATGGTCGGCGTCACCGCCGTCGACGTCTCCACCGCACCCGCTGCCGGGGCGGCCGTCTTCAACTCCTGCACGCACAGCGGCTGCGCGGAGGCGTACTCCTCGAGGTCGACCTGGAGCTCGCTGGGCTACCCGAGCACCCGCGGCTGGGTCAGCTGGCCGAACGGCCAGTGCAACTACGCGGGTGGTGTGCACCGCAACGCCGAGGGTCAGCTCCCGGCCGGCCACTCGTACCTCGAGTTCGACGTCACGCCGCGAGCCTGCGGCGCCGCTCGGCAGGCCTACCGGCTCATCCTGGACCAGACCACCGGGGTGACCTACTTCTCGCCCAACCACTACACCGACTTCTACCGGATGTGACCCGGTCCCCTGCGCTGCGTCTCGCCCCGGTCAGCGGCCGGACGCAGCGCAGGGGCTCGGCCCTGAGCGAGACGGATAGCCTCGGACCATGACTCGTGAACTGCCCGTGCTCATCGTCGACGGGACGCGGTTCAGCGACCTCGACGGCTTCGCCCGCGAGTTCTCCGGGCTGCTGAGCGGGTACACCTGGCGCGGGAACCTGGATGCTTTCAACGACGTGCTCCGCGGGGGGTTCGGCACCCCCGAGGACGGCTGGATACTGAGGTGGGTCGGCTCGGAGACGTCGCGGACGGCGCTCGGTCACGCGGAGACGGCCCGGCGGCTGGAGCGGCTCCTGCCCGGCGTCGACCCGTCTAACCGCGCTGCCTTCGAAGCGAGGCTCGACGACGCGCAGCGCGGCGAGGGCCCGACGCTGTTCGACGAGATCGTCGACATCATCCGCGACCACGGACCTGGCGGCCAGCAGTCGGCGGACGGGATCGTGCTCGAGCTGAGCTGAGGCTCAGATCCCCTCGGCGTCGAGCGCGTCGGTGAGCAGCGCGACCAGGGCCTCGAGCTGAACGTCCGTCGACGATGCGGCGTCGTCCTCCCCCGCCCCGTCCAGTGCCCTCGCGGCCAGCGAGGACTTGCTGTCGATCAGCTCGGCGATCTTGGCGTCGATGGTCTGCGCGGCGATGATCCGCCATGCGGTGACGGGCTCGGCCTGGCCGATCCGGTGGATCCGGTCGATGGCCTGGGTCTGCTCGGCGTACGTCCAGGACAGCTCGGCCAGCACCAGGTTGGAGGCCACCTGGAGGTTCAGCCCCACGCCGGCCGCCGTCAGGGAGCACACCGCTATCGACACGTCAGGATCGTCGGTGAAGGCGGCGATGTTCTTCTCGCGCGTCCTGGGCGTCTGGTCGCCGCGGATCGAGGCGTAGCCGATGCCGCGATCCGCGAAGGTCTGCTCGGCCTGGTCCATCACGTCGACGTGCTTGGCGAAGAACACCACCTTGCCGACGTTCCGGGCGAGCTGTGCGGCGTAGTCGGCGGCCAGCCCGGCCTTGGCCTGGCCGATCCGCCGGACCATGGTGAACACGTTCTCGCCCTTGGCCTTCGAGCTCGAGTCCTTCAGCTCGGCGGCCGCCACACGGCGGGCGAGGTCGAGGTCGACCCCGTCCACGACGACGTCGTCCACGACGGAGCTCTCGGCGCGCGCCGCCACGGCTGACCGGTAGCGACCGACCAGACGGCTGGCGAGCGCGGCCTCGGCGGCACGGATCGAGCGGCCCGCGGCGCCGTCGAGCTCGACCGGCAGGTCCGCCACCCGGCGGGCGGGGATGTCGGCGACGACGTCGGCCTTGCGGCGGCGCACGATGCCCATGTCGATCACGCTGGTCCTGGCGGCCGGGTAGAACCCCGGGTCGGCCGGGGTGAGACCGTTGTCCTCGAGGGCGGCCAGCAGCGGGCCGAGCGGCTTCGCGTCGTCGATCCAGCCGAGGAACTGCCAGATCGCCCGGAAGTCCTCGATGTCGTTGATCAGCGGGGTGCCGGTGAGCGCCATCAGCAGCGGACGGGCGGTCCGCTCGCGGATGCGCTCGGAGGTGGCGAGCACGTGCTGGGAGCGCTGGGAGCCCTTGTTCTTGATGAAGTGCGCCTCGTCGACGATCATGCCGCGGAAGCCGAGGTCGCCGAGCCAGCCGACGTGCCGGTCCAGGATCTCGTAGTTCACGATGACGACGTCCGCGAACCCGTCGATCCGGTCGCCGTCGCCGTGGACCACGGTCGGTGTACGCCGCGGCGTCCACATCTCGACCTCGTGCGCCCAGTTCGTCTTGACCACGTTGGGCGCCACGACCAGCAGCGGGTAGGCATCGGCCGCCTGGGCGGCGAGCAGTGCCTGGGCGGTCTTGCCGAGCCCGGGCTCGTCGGCGAGCAGGAAGGTGCGGTGCCCGCGGGCCGTGGCCTCGACGACCTGGGCCTGGTACGGCATCAGCTCGCGGCCCTGGGGAACGGACACCGAGCGAGGCTCGGGCAGCGGCATGCAGGCGGGCGCGCCGGGGCTCGCGTGCTCGAAGGAGCGGAAGAGCGGATCGAGCAGCTCCCAGCCGGCCAGCAGGCGGACCCGCGGAGCCTGCCGCTCGGCCGCGGCCGAGAAGTCCGGGGCGAGGAACGGGTTCGCCAGCTGGCGCGAGATCACCGAGCGGGGCACCACCCGCTTCTCAGCGCCGGGCGCCGGCGCGGCGGGCGGGGGCGGCGGGGGCTCCTCGGGCGGCTCCAGCCCGCCGGCGCGCATCATCGTCGCCTTGTACTCGCGCGCCGCGTCGGAGACCCGGGCATCCTCAGCGAGCAGCTCCAGCAGCGAGGTGTCCCGGGCGGCGATCCTCGCCAGGAGCGTCCCCACCCCGTCGAGCCGCTTGAGCTGGTTGGCCCGCTGGGGCTCGGTCAGGTCGCCGTCGGCCCTTACCCGGGCCCGCTCCTCCCGCATGAGCAGCGCGACGACCTGGAACTTCGTGCGTACCGCCTGGCGCGTCGGCGGTCGCCGCACGGCGCCGTCGACCTCGCGGGCGACCTCCGCGAGCACCGGGATGATCCCCTGCTCGGCGGGGCGCGGGGCGCGGCGGCGCTGAGCGCCGGAACCCGTCCGCGCGCGACCTGACCGGCGTTGGCCTGGTCGTGCCACATTTCCTCCTTCGTCACACACCCAAACCGCGACAGCGGCGCTACGCGCCGTGTCACGCCCACACACCCGGGACCTGCCCGACGTCGGACAGCCGGCCCGTGCGGCAGGTAGCCCGGGCCAGGACGGTCGTCCGGCCGCCGGGTCACCGCGCAGCGTCCCCGCATGCGCCGCCCGCGGCCCCCGTGCTCATGCCGATAGTGACACGCCGCCGGGTATCTCCGTGAATCACGGCGGGACACGGACGTTACCTTGCTCGATCCGTGGCCCTGCCTGATCTCCGGAGAAGCCGGAGTCTACCGCCGGACAACGGGCCCGTGCTGCCGCCCGCACCGGGACGCGGGCGACAGCGCCACCTCAGCTGGCGGCCGACGTACCAGCCGGGCGCAAATATCACCACAGGACTTATGGGTGATTAATCCGATCCGGCTGGACAAAGCCTCCGGCCGGGGTGAGCATCAATATATGAGAAACAGCAATGGAGCTGTGAATTCACCCCCGCTTGACGCAGCAGCCAGCATTCTGGCGCGCGAGACGTACCGCCATTTGCGGCTCATGCTGGTAACGCTGCCGGCGCTGATGGTCCTGGCGATCCTGGTGCTTGCCGTCACCGCACAGTTCGAAGGGTCTATCAGCGCTTACTACCTTGGTCCGATCCGAGATATCTTTGTGGGCGCCATGGTGGGCACAGCCGTGTGCCTCATCGTCTATCGGGGCTCGCCGCCGTTCGAGGACTACACGCTCAACGTCGCCGGTTTCTACGCGATCTTCGTGGCCTTTGTACCCACAGGCCTCGCGGAGAGCTTCGCCTCCCTGGGGTCCGCGGAACGGCAGGAGGCGGTAGGCGCGCTTCGCATCTCCATCGGTGCCGTCATCGCGATCGGCACAGTCTTTGTGCTGCTAGAGCGACGCTTTGGTCACTGGACTATTCCCAGCCTGCTGCAGCGGCAGGCAACCAAGTGGGTATTCAGGGTGACAAATGTGTTGGGTATCGGATTTCTCATTCTCGTTATCATCACCGGATTCGTGGACGACAGTTTTCAGGGCGTCCATTTTGCGGCGTCCGTTCTATTCTTCGTGAGCCTGGCGGCCGCCGTGGCCAGCCACGCCTGGCCCGGTCCATTCGGCGGAAGCGAACCAGGCGTGGCGGCCTATCGCATAATATTCGGCCTGATGCTCGCTGGGATTCTGGTCGGCTTCATACTCTTCCGCGTGGGATCGGATTACACCGCGCTCGTGCTCGAACTCTGGGAGATCGGGTTGTTCTGTGCCTTCTGGGTAATGGAGGCCAGGCGCACGTGGCCGGCGGTCTCCGCACCGGACGCACCGGACTCCCCACCGGACGAGCCGGTCTCCCCACCGGAATACCGGCCGATTCCGCGACACTCGACGACTGCTCCTGAAACGACGATCTAGGTACGCGACACGACCGTCCACGCCGTAGCGGTCACCTCGAACGGGCCGTCCGGGAGCAGCTCGCGGCAGCGCACCTCGACCGCCCGTCGGGCATCGGACTCCAGGCCGGCGACGTAGTCACCGGCAGGCCCCACGCCAAGGGTGTACGGCTCCCACCACTCGGCGAATCCGGCGTACGACGACGTGACGGCCAGCTCGTGGGATCGCAGGTCAACGAGCCCGGCCTCCTGGAACAGGCCCGCGAGATGTCCCGCACGCGCACCGGGAAGCGCCGACTCGTCGACCGCGTCCGGGGCGAGATCCCGGGCAGCGCGCCAGAAGGTAGACAGTGGCGCTCTCTCGCCGCCGAAGTCCCAGACGCTCGCGGCCACGGATCCGCCCGGACGCGTCACCCGGGCCATCTCCCGCAGCCCCGCTACAGGGTCGGTCATGAAGTGCACCACGAGCTGCGCGAGCGCCAGGTCGACGCTGTCGTCGTCGAACGGCAGAGCCTCGGCCACCCCCTCGCGGACGTCGACACCGGGGCACCGCGAGCGGGCCGCCTCGACAAACGGCGCGGAAGGATCGACGGCGACGACGGCGTCGGGCCCCAGCCGATGCGACAGCTGCTCGGTGACAGCGCCCGGACCGCACCCGACATCGAGCGCCCGCCGACCGGGCTGCGCGTCGACGAGGTCGACGAACTGATCCGCCAATCGCTCCGCGTACCGGCCCATGAACCGTGCGTAAGCGTCGGCCGCGACGTTGAAGGCCATGGCCCAACTCTATGCCCTAGCGCGGTAGGCATCTATCGATATACGATAGATGCCTACCGTTAATCGATAGGAGTTGGTTGCTGTGAACAGTCTTGCGACAGGCCTGCTGCGGGTGATGCTCGTCTTCATGTTCCTCGGCGTCCTGCTGACCCAGGTGTGGGTGCTCCCCGACATCTCCAGGTCGCTCGCCGACCAGTACCCGGAGGTTGCGCAGCTCCGTACGCCGATCCTGGTGACCTCGATCATCGGCCTGGCGGCAGCTCAGCTGGTCCTCGTCTGCGTGTGGCGGCTGCTCACCCTGGTGCGTCGCGACGCCGTCTTCTCGCCCGCAGCCTTCCGCTGGGTCGACGTGATCATCGCCGCCGCCGCTGGTGCCGGCGTGCTGGCCCTCGGTCTCCTGCTCTGGCTGAGCGGACAGACCGCGGAGACCGGCGTGCAGCCAGGTATCGCCCTCATGCTGATCGGAAGCTCGGTCCTCGCGGGAGGTATCGCGCTCCTCGTCGGCGTCCTGCGTTCCCTCCTTGCAAAAGCCGTCGGGCTGAAGGGCGAGGCGACCAACCTGCGAGCCGAGCTCGACGAGGTGATCTGATGCCGATCGTCATCGACATCGATGTCATGCTCGCACGCCGCAAGATGTCGGTCGGGGAGCTCGCGGAGCGGGTAGGGATCACGCCCGCCAACCTCGCCGTCCTGAAGAACGGCCGCGCCAAGGCAGTGCGCTTCACAACGCTGGACGCCCTGTGCAAGGTCCTCGACTGCCAGCCGGGCGACTTGATCCGCCACGAGCCGGAGGGCGCCGCAGACGTAGGGACCTGAACCTGAGGGGTCGCCCGGCGATGTCCGGATCTGTGGGGTAGCGGTCCGTCCGGACGGTGTGACGTCGTCGTCCCGACCGAGAGCCTGGAGGCGACACCGAACGAGGAGACGCACATGCCTGAGACCGTCGCCGGGATCACCATCCCGGACACCGAGCTCGTCCGAGACGCGACCGCACTCGTGCACGACGCCGCCGACGACACCCTCTTCCACCACTCGCGGCGGGTCTTCGTCTGGGGGATGCTCAAGGCGGCCGCGCGCGGGCTTGAGGTGGATCCAGAGCTCGCCTACGTGGGTGGGCTGTTCCACGATCTCGGTCTAACGACGGCCTACGGCACCAAGGACCGCCGGTTCGAGCTCGACGGCGCCGAGGCGGCGTACACGTTCCTGCGCGACCACGGCCGTTCGGCCGAGGAGGCGCGCAATGTCTGGCTCGCGATCGCACTGCATACGACGCCGGAGGTCCCGATGCACCTCGCGCCGGAGGTGGCAGTAGTGACGCTCGGCGTGGAGACCGACGTGCTGGGCCTCGGCCTCGACCAGATCGAGCAGTGGCAGCGCGCCGAGACGGTCGCCGCCCACCCGCGGCCGGACTTCAAGAACCGCATCCTGCAGGCGTTCTACGACGGTATGGCGGACCGGCCGCAGACCACGTTCGGCACCATGAACGACGACGTGCTCGCCGCGTTCGACCCAGCCTTCCGGCGGGAGGACTTCGTACGGATCATCCGGGACAGCAACTGGCCCGAGTGACACTCTTCTGGGCGTGCTTGAGTGGGCCGGGCGAGGCGTAGGTCTCGCCGAGCACGATCCGACCTGGGGGTGAGCCGGTGGCGACGAAGCGAAGCGTCGTGTTCCTCGTGTTCGACGGCATGAAGATGCTCGACGTCTCCGGCCCCGCCGAGGTCTTCGCCGAGGCCCGCACGTTCGGTGCCGACTACACGCTGAGGTACGCCTCGGTGTCCGGGGAGCCGGTGCTCACCTCGATCGGTACACGCCTTTCCGTCGACGTCGCCGCTGCCGCGCTGGGCGACGTCGACACCCTCATCGTCTCGGGCGGGGACGCCCTCGTCGGCCGGCCGATTCCCCCCGAGCTGACCGACGCTGTCCGCGAGCTGGGGCCGCGAACCCGCAGGCTGGTCTCGATCTGCACCGGGTCGTTCGTCCTGGCCGCGGCCGGTGTGCTCGACGGGCGCCGCGCCACCACCCACTGGCGCCACGCACCCCTGCTCGCCCGGGCGTACCCCGGCATCGAGGTCGAGCTGGACGCGCTGTTCGTCGAGGACCGCGGCGTCTTCACCTCGGCCGGGGTCTCGGCGGGCATGGACCTCGCGCTCGCGCTGGTCGAGCGGGACCACGGACCCGACCTCGCCCGCGACGTGGCCCGCAACCTCGTGATGTTCATGCAGCGGCCCGGCGGCCAGTCGCAGTTCTCCGCGCCGCTGGAGCTGGCCAAGCCGCGTTCGCCGGCCCTGCGGGCCGTCGTCGACCTCGTGGCCGCACAGCCCGCACTAGATCACACGACGACGTCGCTCGCCGCCGTCGTCGGTGTCACGCCGCGGCATCTCGCCCGCCTGTTCAAGGCCGAGCTCGGCATCTCCCCGGCTCGGTTCGTCGAGGACACACGTCTGGACCACGCCAAGACGCTGCTCAACGCGCGGCACGGCGTCACCGAGACGGCGAGCGCCGCCGGGTTCGGCAGCCCCGAGACGATGCGGCGGCGCTTCGTCGCGCGGCTGGGAGTGTCGCCGAGTCAGTACCGGACGCGGTTCGGCGCCACGTGAGGCGCGACCATTACGGGCTCTGCTGCAGGGCTGAGCTTTGCCGGTACTCAATCGCCTCAGGGATCTCTTCGAACTGCAGCACGTCACCGGCTAGGTCACGAAGTTGCGCCAGCGCCTCGTGCGGAGTTGCATAGAAAAACTCGCGTCGCAGATTGATGCGGTTCACGCGGCGATCGGCCAAGCGACGATGCATCTCTGCCTCGATCCCGACGGCGTCGTTAGCGAAGAAAAGTGAGTGGACGTCGAAGTTGAACGGGACGGAAGCGTCCCCCAGTTCCCGGACTCGGTCCATCGGGTCAAGGCGGCGAGTCATACCGACCTTGATCATGCGCTCACCGAACGCCCCGAGGTTCGAGATGACGTACACGTATCCGGCCCGGTGATTCGCCGCACGATAGTCCACGTCTTCGATCTTCTTGGCCACGTCCTCGATCTGCTCGGCCAACCGGGCCGCACCTTCTGCGTCGCCGTTGGCAAGCAGCGCCGCTCTCACGTTCTCGTAGTGCTGGCGTTCTTTCTCCAGCTTCTCCTTCTCACGCTCAAGCTGCTGCTCAACTTTCCGCTCCTCGCGCAGCCGTGCCCGCTCTTCCTTCTCACGTTCCTTTTCGTCGGCCTGCTTGGCTAGGAAGTCCGCGGTGAGCTTGAGTTCCGCGACTCGCAGCCCGTGGTACTGGGGCGCGATCGCGATCTGCATCGACGCCCCGAGCTTCGCGATCAGCGCCACGGACTTGTTCAACTTGTCCAGACTCGCCTCCAGCCGGTACGGCCTCATGCCCCGAACCAGAGCATCAGCCTCACCGTTGTAGGCACGCAGCATCAGCTTCGACGTTTGGGTGATCATTCGGGTGCCCTCGGCCTTCGAGCCGTTCACCGTCCAGCCCTTCACCCCCGTAACAGCTCCACCGTCCTTCTTGGCCATCTCCTTGATCCGGACCCGAATTGCATCGAGGCTCGCCCGGTAGGCGTCGGCGTTCTCCAGCGGATGCTGATACTCATAAATACCGACCTCCTGCAGCAGGAGGGTCTCCTCCAGCTGCGCCACCTGAGACTTCAACAGCACCGTCTCTGCCGCCAGAGCATCGCGCCGGGCAGTCAGCCCGCTAGCCTCCGCGGCGAACTTGTCCAGCGATGCTGAACGGCTCTGCTCCTGCTCGCGCTCTTGTGCCTGGAACAGTTGCTGCGCCGAAAGCCGTTCCGCCTCGATCTGGATGGCGTCCATGGCACCGACCCGCTCCAGCTCGGCACGCAACGCGGAAGCCTCAGCCCGCAACGAGTCGACCTCGGTACCTAGCTCACGAGCCACCCGCCGCGCACCGAACATCGGCACCTTGCCTCGGGCTGGACCCGCGTTCACTGGTGCAGGGCCTGACGGCGACTCGGGCGCTGACGGCGGCGGCGCGGAGACAGTCACAGGCGCGGGAGGCGCGACCGCTTGCACCACCACAGGGCTCGGAGCACCCACAGGTACCCAGAAGACCCAGTCCTGCGGTGCCGCGGGCCACGACGGGTCCGGCTTCCATCCCGGCTCGGGCCTCCAATTCGCGGGTGGTATCGGCCAGCCTGGAGGTGAGTTAAAACGAAGATCCTGTGCCATCTCGGTTCCCGTCCGTCTGCCACATCGGCAAGACCCGACCGCAACGCCCTCATCGGCGGCAGCCGACGGCCACCTCGGCCGACAGATCGGCAACGATCTCCACTGCGAAGGCTACGAGCCATACGCAATCAATGCGCAGGTCAGAGCCCCGCTGACAACGGAGTCACCCGGGTGAACTCGTCGGACAGCCCCGCGGCAGGCCAGCTGGTGCCGGCCGGCGTCGGCGGTGATGACCTCGACCCGGCCGCCCAGGCCGATCTGATCCAGGCCCGCCGTGGCCCGCGCCGTGACGCCCTGGTCGATGTCGACGGTGACGCTGACCACGTCGCGGATCGCGTACGGCAGCTCGGCCGGCGTTCCCAGAGGTGCGAACGCCTCGCGCGGGACGGCGCGGAAGGCGGCCTCGATCGCCGGATCGTCGAGCATGCCCTCCTCGATGAGCTGGTTGACCATCCGCCCGCGGAGCTCCTCGGGGCTGGGCTCGGGCGGGCCCGATGCGTCAGTCGGTTCTGCCGCGGCAAGTTCGGGCTGGGTCATTCAGGCCTTCTTACAGGTTGCATGGGCGGTCGCTATCCAGGATCTTGCCCGTGCTGTTGATCGGTGTCGCGGCATCGCTTACACGCTGAGTGCGTCGAGCGCGCTCGCGGCACCGTGTTGGTCGAGAGTTCCGGTGACCCCGTCCGCCATCTCGCGCACTCGGGCGGGCGCATGCCCCATCGCGACTCCGTGTGCGGCCCAGCGAAGCATCTCCAGGTCGTTCTCTCCGTCGCCGATTGCGGCAGTCCGCGACGGGTCTATGCCCAGGTTCGCCCGCACCTTCTCCAGGGCAGTCGCCTTGCTCAGGCCCGGTGCAGTGACGTCCACCCAGCCCGGTTCCAACAGGAGCGCAGTCAGACCTGCGGCGCGTACGGGGCCGGCCAAGCGCTCGACACCGGGCCCGCGCAGTACCAGCCGGGTCGTGGACCGCTCCCCCAGATAATCGGGCGAGACGATCTGCTGGGCGCCGTTGAGCTGCCCCGTCGGGAACAGGTGGGTGACGTCGTATCCCCACCCGACTCGTTCAGCACCGATCTGAACGCCCGGGAACATGGCACGCGCTAGCCGCACCACCGGTCCCGGGTCGAAATTCTGCACGTCCTCCAGCTCGTAGCCGCGCAGTGCTCGCTGGTTCAGGCGTGCGGTGATCGCACCGTTGGAGGCGATCACCCACCCGTCGGTCAGGCCCAGGATTCGGGCGATCGGCAGAACTCCGACCAGGGATCGGCCTGAGGCTAGGACCACGTGGTGCCCGGCGGCCCGGAAGCGGGACACTGCGTCCTGCACCGCGTGTGCGATCTGCATGGTGCCCGATGGCGCAAGGGTGCCGTCGATGTCGAGCGCGGCCAGAACCGTCCTGCTCTCCGAGATGCTTGTGGCCGCACTATCCAGCCTTGTCGCCTCCGATGTCATGCCACCACGGTCTCCCTCAGGCAAGCCAGGAACTAGATGCCTGCTGTCGCCCTGTCTGTAGGCCATGTGTAGGCCAGACTTGGACCCATGGGGATCGGGGATCGGATTCGCCAGCGCAGGCTCGACCTTGGCTGGAGCCAGGACAGATTGGCTGCGGAGGTATGTCGAGCAGCAGGAGTGGAGATAGGCACCCTGGGGCGCCAGGAGATCTATCGGTGGGAGAAAGCGAAACGGACACCGCGCGAGTGGCTGCCGTTCATAGCCAAGGCTGTGGGGGTAACTCAGGAAGAACTTGCGTCGCCGGACGCACCAGTGGCCTACGGAATGGCCCTCGGCGGCGTCTGGCACAGCTACTACACGTACGAGAGCACTGAGCGCGGACCTGTCACGCGCCACCATTACGTGGTCATCCGCCAGGAGAACAACCGCCTGACCGTTGAGAGCCGCCCCAGCTCCAACGACTCCCCCGTGTCCCTGTCCCTCACCATGCGTGGGCCGATCGGAACAGGCACTTGGACCGAGCACACTGCCGTCAACGGCTACTACCAAGGCGCTGTGTACCACGGGGCGCTACAGGTAATCGTCGATCCCACTGGACGCAGCATGGCGGGCAAGTGGGTCGGATTCGACAAGGAGTTCCGCGTGGACTCGGGCCCCTGGGCACTCGAACTCGTGGACACCTCTACGGCCGACGCGACGCTTCACCGTTACGACAGAAGCCCGATCGAAGCTGGAGTTGACTGACGGCACGACGTGCGCTGCACAGATACCGATAGTGATCGAGGAACGCGGCGCGTTCAGGTACCGTGCGATGGGCCAGACAGACACCCAGCGGCGAAGGAGTCGGTGATGGCGACGGACGAACCTAGCCTCGAAGGAATTTGGCTCTCGCGGTACAGGCATCGCAGTTCCAGCCGATCCGAGGAACAGGACTACGAGCACTACCTCGTGATCCGTCAAGAAGGTGACCGCCTGATCGGCACGAGCCTGCCGCACTCCTCAGGTTCGCGAGTCAGCCTCGAACTCACGCTTGAAGCACCGGTGGCTACTGGAACCTGGCGTGAAACAACGGCTCCGAACGGGGAGTACCAGGGAGCTACCTTTCATGGCGCTCTACAACTGGTCATCGACCCCAGCGGGCACAGCATGGATGGGATGTGGCTCGGGTTCGGTCGCCAGCTCAACATGAACACCGGCGAGTGGACGCTCACCTGGCAAGAGGGCTCGACAAGCGATGACACACAGCAGGCGTACACCGGGCGCGGCTAAGTCTCGAAAGGCGATGTTCGGTGATTGAGCACGAGCCTCGACGGGACCTCAGCTAGGTCCAGAATGCCGGACAACGCACTTCAGAATGCCCTCCCCGCCCGCCGGGATCGCTGATGCAATTCACGTATGGACCAGTGCGCGAACGCCCTGTACCAGTCGCTGGGGGCATCAACGGGACTGATCGTGACCGTCATGCTGGCGCGCTCCGTCCGCGAGATCATCCGAGAACTCATGCCCCAGGGATCAGGAGACCGGCTCGCGCTATGGCAGTCGGCGCTTCGGCATCTTCGATCACTGCAACGCGAGCGCGAGTCACACCGCCAACCGAACGCAGTGGCGCCCGAAGAACAAGAGGACGATGCATCGACGCCGGGGTGTTGAAGCCGGGACCGGAGACGACCAACTCAGGCTTCGGCTTGGCCCCGCAGATACGCCCGAACGCCTGCCAGCAGAAGGTCGCACCTGCCGACTGTGGCCCCTTGGCGCGGAGCGCAACGATCTCGTGCCCACGCCCAGGATCCAACGCCCACTCCGAGGCGGGCACAGACGGGTCGGCAGCCGGTCGACCGTGCCGCACCAGATAGAGGCTCACCGAAACTCAGCAACGACCTCGATCTTGCCGACGATGTGTCGGTTGAACTCCTCCAGGTCCTCGGCAGGGATCCAGTACTCCAGAATGGTCTGCCCGCCCGCCTGCTGGACGTCGTACCAGTCGAGGAACACCTTCTCGATCTCGAACCGGGTCACGAAGCCCACCCCGGATGCCTTGACGTTCCAGTCCCGCGCGATCCTGGTCGCGTAGTCCTCGTTGAGCACCGGATAGAAGATCGGCTGATCGGCCAGGCGCGGCGGCCACGCCGTCCAGCCCGACTCCTCGACCAGCGCCAGCTCGGCTGGGCCGGTCGGCCGCCACAACGTCACGGTGTTCATGGGCGTCATCGTGCCCGATGACGAGGCGTCGGCCCGCATCAATTCCACGACCCCTCAGCCAAACACCTCAGCCACTCGCGCGTTGAAGCTCTCTTCGATCTTGGTGATCTGCTCGAACATGTCGTCGACCCGAGCGGACTCGGCGGTGTCACCATCACCGACGTCGTCACCTCGTTCGCGCAGCTCGCGCATCTCCTTGTCGACCTCCCAGATCAGTCCGACGTAACGCCACAGGAGGTCCAGTGCCTCGCGCTGAGCCGGTCGCGACGTGTCCCTCGCGGCCGCGTCGAGAAAGGTGATGACGTCATACACCGTATCTGGGGTATCCACGTCGTTTCCGTCGTCGTCGAGCATGATCCGTCGGACCGTTGGACTTTGCTCCCTGAATTCTCCGAGGGCATTCGTGGCCCGCTCGCCGGCTCGGCTACCGAGACGCCAGGCTCCTACTCCAAACCCGGCCAGCGCGACCCCGATGATCGACCCGTACCATCGTTGCCCGTCAGCTATCGGCGCGAACAGGCTTTGACCGACCAGGCTCAGCCCCACAAAGACCGAGATGACTGCGATCGCGATCCAACGATCCTGGACCCGAAGCGCAGACCTTCGGGCCGCCTGCGCGGAGGCGATCCGCTCGTGCACCGCCCCCAAGCGGCTGCCCCGCAGCTCGGGATCGATCACATACAGCGCGGAGGCTTTGTCCGGGAAGTGGTGCCACTCGACCCCGGACCCTGCCAGCGGCCGCTGCTCACCGGTGATGACTACCCGCTCCGCGATCGCCCCGGCGCCCTGAGCACCGGTCGCTGAGACCTCGCTGTATGACATAGGACGGGAGACTACTGCTCAGGCGCCGTCGTCGGCGGGGCCCCAACGGGCCTGCTGCAGAACCGATCAGTCAGGGCCCCACCGGGTAATGGCTAGCGACAGCGATCCGGTTCCAGCCGTTGTACGCGACCGCGAGCCAGGTCACGGCCGCGATCTGCGGTGCGGAGAGCACAGCCTCGATGTCGATCTGGGGCGCCGGCGCAGTGTGCTCGTCCGCGATCCGGGTGACCCGCTCCGCCAGGGTCAGCGCCGCCTGTTCCTGATCCGTGAAGTACTGCGACTCCCACCATGCCGGGAGCACCGCGAGCCGATCGGTCGTCTCGCCCGCGGCGACGGCGTCGCGGGTGTGCATCCGAAGGCAGTACGCACAGCCGTTGAGCTGTGACACCCGGATCTTGATCAGCTCAATCAGGATCGCCGGCAGGCCCGCGGACGTCCCGGCCGCGTCGACCTGCTTGCCGAAGGCCACGAAGGCCTTGTAGGGGTCAGCGAACTGCTTGCCGATGTTGACGTGCGGGAGCATGGGATCGTCCTCTCAGGACCAGCTGATCGTGAAGGTGCCGAGCGGACGCCGCATCGACGCTCCGAGTCTGGCACGGTGCTTGTCGGTGCGATCCGGTGAGTGATCTCACCGACCTGTGGACACCCCGCCCCGACCCGGCTAACGTTCCGGCCATGACGTCGCACCTGATCTGCCTGGACTGGTGGCCCGCCGAGTAGGCGGGCTCGCGACGCATCCATTCACACGTCCACGACCGCCTCGCCCCGAGGCGGTCGTTTCGTGTTGTCACGAGACTTTCGGTCCGGGGCGGGCACCCCGAACCGAGAGGCTCCCATGTCCGCCGTCCCCAGCTCCGCCTTCGCCTCAACACCCACCAGCCATCCCCTCCTCGACCGGGTCCTGGCCTCCGACGGATCGCTCCCGTTCGCGCTCCTGCGCCGCGAGGGTGACACCGAGGTCGAGGTACTTGTCGGCGACGTCGTCGACGCCGACCTGCTGCGCGACATCCCGCTCGACGGCGCCCCGGTGCTCGCCGTCGTCCCGTTCCGTCAGGCGCGCGAGCGCGGTTTCACCGTGCACGACGACGGCGTTCCCCTCCGCTGCATAGTCGTGCGCGAGTCGGAGCGGGTCCCGCTGTCCGACGCCGTCGCGGCGCTCCCGCCCGAGCCCGTCGCCGCCGAGCCGCTCGGCTTCGACATTCCCGACGACGAGTACGCGGGCACCGTGCGCCGCGTCATCGACGACGAGATCGGTCAGGGCGCCGGGGCCAACTTCGTAGTGATGCGCCGCTTCGAGGCCCGGACCGAAGCCGCGCCCGTTCCCACGCTGACCTCGTGGTTCCGTGCCCTGCTCACGCACGAGATCGGCTCGTACTGGACCTTCGCGGTGCACGCCCCGGCGCCTTCGGCGAGCGCCGGGCCGGCCGGGGAGCCGCTGTCTCTGGCCGGTGCCACTCCCGAGCGGCACCTGACCGTGCACGACGGCGTGGCCCGGATGAACCCGATCAGCGGCACCTATCGCCACCCGGCGTCGGGCCCCACGCGCGACGGCGTCCTCGACTTCCTGAGCGACATCAAGGAGAACGAGGAGCTCTTCATGGTGGTCGACGAGGAGATGAAGATGATGAGCGCCCTGTGCCCCGACGGCGGGCGCATCGTCGGCCCGTACCTCAAGCAGATGGCCCGCCTCAGCCACACCGAGTACCTCCTGGAGGGCCGCACCACGCTCGACCCGCGCGAGGCGTTGCGCCTGACAATGTTCGCGCCCACCGTGACCGGGTCCCCCATGGAGAACGCCTGCACGGTCATCGCCCGTCACGAGACCCGCCCGCGCGGCTACTACTCGGGTTTCCTCGCCCTTTTCGAGCCCGACGGCGCGAGCTATTCGCTCGACGCCCCGATCCTCATCCGCACGGCTTATCTGCACGACGGCGGGCGGGTGTCCGTCCCGGCCGGAGCGACCCTCGTGCGCCACTCGGTGCCAGAGCACGAGGTCGCGGAGACGCGAGCGAAGGCGGCGGGGGTGCTCGCCTCGCTCGGGCTGGTGCCGCGTGGCGCCGGCCCCGACGCCGTCGTCGACCTGAATGCGCAGCCCGGCGTCGCCGAGGCGCTGGCCGCGCGTAACGGCCAGCTCGCGGAGTTCTGGGTCCGTCCGCAGGAGGCCGAGGCCTCGCCGCTGACCGGGCGGAACGTCCTCGTGATCGACCATGAGGACCAGTTCACGAACATGCTCGCCCACCAGCTGCGCCATCTGGGCATGAACGCCCGCGTGGTCCGGTGGGACGCCGTCGACGATGTCCTTGCGGACGACCTCGTCGTCCTCGGACCGGGACCAGGCGACCCGCGCGACCACGAGGACCCGCGCATCGCCGCCATCACCCGGCGGATCCACGAGCGGGTGACCGCGGGCCGGCCGCTGCTCGCGGTCTGCCTCAGCCACCAGGTGCTCGCCGGGCTCGCGGGCTTCCCGCTCCGCGCGCTGCCCACTCCGCGTCAGGGTGTGCGGCTCGACGCCGACGTGTTCGGCACCACCGCCGCCGTCGGCTACTACAACACCTTCGGCGCGCAGCTCACGACCATTACTGCGGCCGACGCCGACAACCCCGTGGCACGGCTCGCCCTGGAACCGTCAGTGGACACGGACGGCGTGCTCACGGCGCTGCGCGGCCCCCGTGTCGCGTCGGTCCAGGGGCACCTGGAGTCGGTGCTCTCGGCCGACGGGCTAACCGTGCTCGACGCCCTGGCCCGGCATGTTCTGGAGGTCGGGGCAACATCCTCCCCAGCCCACTGAACATGCCGGGCCTAGCGCCCGGACGTCCCGAGGTGCTCGTCAGCTCACCGCCGACGGCCCGAACGGCACCTCCAGCACGGAGTTCGCGAGGTTCAGGAGGGAGGTCGCGTTGCCGAGCACGTTCCAGACCTCCACCTTGATCGTGCCGTTGGTGATGTCACCGAGGGTGCCCGCGGAGCTCTCCAGCGCGTTGTTCGTGGAGGTGTAGCGCTCGAAGCCGGGCACCGGATCCGTGGCGAAGTAGCGGTATGTCTCCACCCGGTCGAAGGAACCGTTGCCGTCGAGGTCGTAAGAGACGCGCAGGCGCGTGCCGTTGCCGACGTTCGTTCCTGCGTCCAGGCCGAGATCGAACGCCGTGCGCAGGCCGCCGAACTCGCCAGTGACGTGCTCGACGGTGGCGGTGAGCCCGGTGCTCGGGTCGCCGACCGCGTCAGGTCCCGAACGCGCGCCCAGCACTGCCGTGGCCGCAGAACCGGGGGCAGGGGTCAGGGCGCCGCCCGCGGTCAGGTAGAACGTCGTCGAAACGGGATCGGGTGGATCGGTCGGGTCCGTCGGGTCTTCGGGGCCGCTCGGCGCACCGCCCCCGCTCCACGTATGCGCACCCGAGGTGACGGTCCTACCGACCGGCACCGCGAGCGAGGTTCCGTCCGAGAACCGGACCGTGAGGGGCGACCGCGTGATGTTCGAGGCTACGTAGGTGCGCTCCCCGTTCTTCGTGAACACGGCGGCCACGGGAGAGTCGGCGGTCACCGTCGAGTCGAGGGTGCCCAGCGCGGCGATGTTGGCGATCCAGTGATAGGTGTGCGCGCGGCTCTCGCCCTCCTCCACCGGGTACTGGCGGTCGGCGTCGAGGGCGGCGAGCGCCCGGTCGCCGTCGCCGAGCGCTAGGTAGGACCACAGGATGTCCTGCCAGACGGTCGGGTTGCCGTTGTTGACGTCGACCATCTCGTCGTAGTTGGCGACCACGTCGTCGGGGCGCAGGCCCAGGTAGAGGTGGCCGCCCGTGACCGGCAGGGTGTTGATGCCCTGGATCATCTCGGCCTCGCCGCTGAACCAGGTCGCGTAGGCGCCGCCGCTGCCCCAGATCATGCCCACGGTGGAGTGGCCGAATGCATCGGGCATCGCGCCGGACCCGTCGAACCAGTACTGCTGGATCGCCGCAGTCTGCGTGGCGTAGAGGTAGATCCCGGCGTCACGAGCGGCGTCGTCGCCGGTGGCCACACCCCACTGGATGAGGCCGTTCGCGAAGTTCTGGCCCTCCGAGCTCGACTCCTGGTTGTTGCCGTTGACGAAGGCGCCGTGGCCGGCCGCCCAGTCGTGGCCGGCGTAGATGTCGAAGTCCCGCAGGTACGGGTAGCGCGTGTCGGTGCGGTCGAAGTTGTTCGCGTCCGCGATCAGCTGGTCGACCATGCCGCCGAACTGCTGGTCGGTGGCCCAGGCCGGATCGAATCGCGCCAGAGTGGCGGCCGCGAGGATGAAGTACCCGTAGTGGAAGTGATGGTCGTTCAGCTCTCTGTCCGACCCGTACGCGGCGGGGAAGCCCACCAGGGTGCCCCAGTTCTGGTTGTAGGCGAACACCTGCTCCGTCTCGCCGGGGCTCGCTGTGAACCAGTCCGTGAGCGCGGCCTCGATCTGTGCGAGCGCCGTGTCGCGGACGCCCGTGCGGTCGAGCTGGTCCGCGATCTCCGCGATGCGCACCGCGCGGCCGAGCGCCTTGCCGGTCCAGTAGGTGTCGGCGGCGTCGATGCTCATCGGGTCACCGGCCTCGGCGTCCAGAAGGGCATCAAGCCGCGCGTTCGCGTCGCCGTCCGCGGTAGCTACCGAGGGGACCTCCGGCAGCACACCGGTGAACGGGGTGTCGGTCGTGAACGACGTCGCTCCGATCAGCGTGGTCATCGCGCCGCGTGCCGACACGTAGTCGCGGTTGCCGGCTGCGCCGTCGCCCGGTCCGTCGCCGGCTGACCCCTCGAGGTACACCTCTTGATGCGGGTAGAGCGCGACGATCGTGCCCTCGTTTGTGCCCTCGTGCGCCTCGGTCTCGAACGAGTACGTCGTACGGACGATGCTCGTCGCCTCGTCGTAGACGTAATCGGCGCGGGTCCCGGTCACCTCGACATAGGCATACGGCGTGAACGAGTTCGCCTGGGCGGTGCGCGCCGCGTCGTTGTCCGCCGGGGTCGTGGGAAGGGCGGCGACGGAGAGATAGCCCCTGCCATTCAGGTTGCTGCGCAACACGCTGCCCGACGTCGTCCAGGACGATCCGGTCGGCGCGAACGCGACGTAGTCGGCGCCGCCCGTGCTGAAGCCGATGCGGGCGCCGTCGCGGAGCCACACGCGCAGGTCCGACCCGCCGGTGAGGAGCGCGTCCCCACCCGCCATCTCGAACCAGGTCATGGGTAGACCGTGCCCGATCGTCGCCGTCATGGAGCGTGCCCCGTCGCTCCACGACGGGGTGACGGTCCAGTCGCTCCAGTCCGCGACCTCGGCGACGGAGGCGTTCAGTCCCGCGACCCCGACGACGAGGTCCTGGCTGTACGGGTAGTGGAACTCCCCGATCCCGCCGGGTGTCCCGTAGAGGGTGGGCTGCTGCGTGTAGGAAAGGCCGAGGCCACCCGGCGTCGGTTTGTACGACACGGGGTGCGCGTGGAGTGGCTCGCTCATCGAGCAGTCGAACTTCTTGAAGCTCAGCGACGACCACCAGTCGTTCGTCGGCACGGCCCCTTGCGGCGCCGAGTCGGTGATGTACGCGCGAGCATCGGTTGCGAGCGGGGCGCACCCCTCGGGTGCTGGGCCGACCTGATCGGTCGTATAGCTCCCGGCCCCCTCGGGTATCGGGTCGGCCGCCACGGATGGAATGGCGGTGATCGTGGAGGCGACGAGCACGACCGCTGTGAGGACGGCGATTCGCGCACGCCGCTCCCGGCCTAGTCGCTCCGTAGAACCTGTGCTGGCAAAGGGATGGAACATCGTCGTCCTCTCTGAACCGCCCCGTCATTGGGGTGTTCGGCTCACGTCGTTCCCGCGTCTTCGAGGGGTGGTGAGGGAGACTTGCGCGCGCCTGCCGGCCAGACCGTGGGAGCGCTCTCACACCATGGCAGGTCGGCAGCCGGGCGTCAACCATGTGCGAGGCCGGATGGATCCGTCGCCGCATGGCAATCGCCGAAGCGCCTTGGCCAGTCGGTGGGTCCAGCCGGCGGGTCCAGCCGGCGGCGACCGTCGATTCTGCTCGTGGCAGACAGAACTGGTTCGACGAGCGATACGAACGTGTGTGCGATAGATTGATGTCATGACGCGAACGGGTGTAGCGACGACTAGGGCAGGCGACGAGCCTGCCGAGTCGGTGCTGCCCGGCGGTAGTGCAGCATTCCGCGGGGTCGTCGACGTCGCAGGGGTGCGGGCGATGCGCCAGGTGCTGGCGGGGATGATCCTGCCAGGCGGTACCGACACAACGTCCTCCGTGTCGAGGCAGGTGCAGGCCGAGTGGGTGGATCTGCTGGGTGAGCTGGAGGCGGTGAAGAATGCTGCGACGGCGACGCAGGCGCGGCTGGCTGTGGCGCTGGAGGTGGCTACGAAGTCCGACGAGGCTGAGCAGAGCATTCGTGCCGAGCGGCGTGGTCGTGGTGTGCCGAGCCAGGTGGGTTTGGCGATGCGGTGCAGTCCGCATGCGGGTACCTCGTTCCTGGGTACCGCCCGGGTCTGGCTGACCGAGATGCCGCACACGTTCGACGCCCTGCGCACCGGGGTGCTGTCCCAGTGGCGCGCGACCCTGCTGGTGCGCGAGACCTCGCATCTCTCGACGGAGCACCGGGCGCGGATCGATGAGGAGGTCTGCGGCCCGGCGAACCTGGCCGTGCTGGCCCGGATGGGCACCCGGCGGCTGGTCGCCCGGATCAAGGAGCTGGCCGCCCAGCTCGATGTGCACGCGTGCGTGAAGCGCAACGCGCGAGCCGTATCGCAGCGGCGGGTCTCGGTGCGTCCCGCCCCGGACCTCATGGTGTACCTGACCGCGCTGGTGCCCATGCAGCAGGGCATCCAGGCGTACGCCCAGCTCAAGGCACACGCGGATGCGACCAAGGCGACGGGTGACGAGCGCGGCACGGGGCAGATCATGGCGGACACCCTGATCGAGCGGGTCACCGGCCGCGAACCCGGACACGCCGACGAGGTCCCGGTCACGATCAACCTCCTCGTCTCCGACCAGGCGCTCCTGGCCGGCGAGCACCAGCCCCACAGCAACCAGCCCAACAGGAACCAGCCCGGCAGGAACCAGCCCGGCGGTGACCAGCCCGGCAGGAACCGGTCCGGCGAGCAACCCGGTGTCATCGTGGAGGGCATGCCCGCCGGGGCAGGTACCGTTCCGGCCCCGGTGGTGCGGAACCTGGTCGCGCACGCGATCGACGCCGACGCGGCATGGCTGCGCGCGATCTACGTCGACCCGAACGGCCGGCTGCTAGCCACCACATCAACCTCACGGTTCCACCCGCAAGGCCTGGCCGCGCTGCTGCGCGCCCGCGAACAGGGCATCTGCGCCACCTCCTGGTGCGACGCACCCGTGCGACACATCGACCACGTCATCCCACACACCCAGGGCGGCGCAACCAGCCTCGACAACGGGCAAGGCCTGTGCGCCCGCTGCAACCACGCAAAACAAGCACCCGACTGGACGCAGAAAGCGACGGATGTCGAGGGTCGGCAGGCCGTGGAGACGGTCACGCCAACGGGCCACACCTACACATCGGTCGCGCCCCGACCGCCCGAGCCCGTGCGAGAACCGGCTGCGCCCGTGCGGGAACCGGCTGCGCCCGTGCGGGAACCGGCTGCGCCCGTGCGGGAACCGGCCGAGCCCCCGCGAGAACCGGTCCAAGACCCGGGCAGGCAACCCGTACCCGAGTGGACCCCGGCCGTCGGCATGGGCGAACCCGGCGCTCGCGCGTCACGCAGCAGATACTCCATCGGCTGTCGGACGACGCCTGCCCACGGCGCCATCGCCTACCGGCCCCGCCGAGACCGGGGCCCTGGGCGCCGACCGTCCCGACGGCCACGCCGGGCCGACCTCGCCTGGGCTTAGAACCCGGTCATCACCTAAGCGCCACGGCTCACCTCGCCAAGGCCTCCGCCAGCCGATCGACGAACACCGCCTGCGCGCTGACGACGAGACGGCTTGCCTCGTCCGGTCCGAACCAGGCGACGCGGTCGATCTCCGGGATCTCGATGCGTTTCCCTGACCGCGGCGGCCACTCGATCTCGACAGTGTTGCTCCGCGCCTCCGCCAGGTCGGTCCAGGGATGAGGCCACTCGCGCGCCCAGGCGACGACCAGCTTGCCCGTGCGCTGACGTACCTCACCGAGCTCGACGTCCGGCGCGGCCGACGTAGGTAGCTCCAGCCCGAGCTCCTCTCCGGCCTCACGCAG
Source organism: Promicromonospora sp. Populi (assembly GCF_041081105.1). Taxonomy (NCBI): domain Bacteria; kingdom Bacillati; phylum Actinomycetota; class Actinomycetes; order Micrococcales; family Promicromonosporaceae; genus Promicromonospora; species Promicromonospora sp. Populi. Next base: position 1,731,435 of record NZ_CP163528.1, read on the forward strand.
CGCTGCGGCGTGTGGCTCCTCGCCGGGTTCGAGCTCGCCCTTGAGCAGCGTCCACGCTCCAGCGTCCTTGCGGGCCCAGAACGGCCCGCCCATGTGGCCGAGCAGCACCTCGAGCCCGCCGTCGGGCAGGGTTCGGTAGAGCAGGAGCCCAGCACTCGTTTTCGCCATGATGACCAGTGTCGACGATCGCGCCGTCCTGAACCCGTCAGGGCACCCGGAACGTCGCCGTGGCCACCGGGTTGTCGAACTCCGTGGTGCGCAGCGACACCTGCACCTCCCACTCTCCCGTGGTCGGCAGCACGACGTCGCCGGCGTAGACGCCCGGACCGAGCGAGTTGACCTCCACCGCTCCGAGGTCCACGTCGCCCGTCGTCAGGCTGAGCTGCGGGGCCTCGTAACCCTCGGCGGGCTCCCCGGCCTGGTCGGTCATCGTGATGGTGAGGGTGGCCGGGCCGACTCTCAGCGGGGCCAGGGTGACCTCCGCCGAGATGTCGTCCAGCTGCACCGACTCCTGGGCGCTCTCCCCCGCTCTGTCTACCGAGGTGACGGCCGCTTCAGGCTCGGGGCTCCGGTCCACCAGGAAGCCGGTGACGAAGAGGACGACGACCAGCACGCCCGCCTCCGCGAGCGCCGTGCGGACCAGCAGCTTGGTCGGGACCGCGCGGTCCCGGGGACGGGAAGCGCCGCGGAGGCGAGGAGCGTCACGGGTATGGGGCGCGTCGCGGAGGCGGGAAACGCCGCGGCGACGAGAAACGTCGCGGGCAGGGCGCGCGTCGCGGAGCCGCGGCAGCAGGGAGAACCGGTTCCACGCGGCGATCGCTATCGCGACCAGTACGGCGAGGATCTTGACGAGGAGCAGGGCCCCGTAGCCGGAGTCGAGGAGCGCGTCCCAGGATCCGGCGATCCGCCAGGCCAGGAACGTCCCGGCTACCACGAGCACCGCGAGCAGGCCGGCGGCCCAGGTCGAGAACCGGCCGAGCACGACGGCGCCGGAGTCGCCGCGCGCAGCATCCCCACGTACGAGGTCCCCGCCCGCAACATCCCCGCGCGCGAGGCCTCTGAGGACCAGGGCGATCGCCACCAGGCCGCCCAGCCACAAGGCTCCCGCGGCCAGGTGCAGCACGTCGACGCCGACCACCAGGGCCTCGGGCGTGGCGGCCCGCGTGTGGCCGGTGAACGCCGGCGCGGCGACCGCCAGCACACAGCCGGTCAGCACGAGGGCGACCCTCGTCCGGTTGGGGGCTACCGCCGCCGGGAGTGACCACGCTGTCAGGGCGAGCCCCAAGACCACGACGGCGGGGACCGCATACTCGGCCGGCGCGAGCGACGACCAGGTCGAGCCCGCGAAGATCGCCGAGGCCGGCAGGCCGAGCTGGTAGAGCGCGACCAGCGGCACGGCGGCCAGCCAGCCGAGAGCCGCGACGCCTGCCGCCGCGCGGGCGACCGGACGCAGCCGGGCACGCGAGCGGTCGGCGCCGCGATCCCGGGGAAGGAACAGGACCGCGAAGGCCGCAACACCGGCGGCCAGGAGGAGGCCCACGTAGCCCAGCCCGCGGACCAGGCCGAGCAGGACGGGCGCGTCGGTGGCGGAGTCCGCACTGGTCGTCGGCACGTCCACGACGTCGCTGGGAGCGCCGACGGCGAAGCTCAGCGAGCCGCCGATCGGGTGCCCGTCCTCGGACACGAGCCGCCACAGGACCACCAGCGTGCCGTCGGCAACCTCCTCGTCAAGGTCGACGAGGAGCTGCGACTCACGGACCGAGGCTGAGGAGGCCACCTCGGTCCCGGTCGCATCGAACACCTTGATCCCCGCCGGGACGCCGATCACTGACTCGTTGAAACTGAACGTGACCCGCTCGGGCGCGACGTCGAGCACCGCGCCCTCTGCCGGGTCGGTACTGACGAGGGTCGCGTGGGCCGCGGCGCTGCCTGCCGGGCCGAGGACGAGCGCGCAGACGACGGCGAACAGGAGCAACCAGCTCGCGGCGCGCCCTCCCGGGCCCCGGCGCTTCACCTGGGTCGGCGTCACCGGCGTCGTTGACGCCACAGGAGCGCTGCTCCGCCCGCTAGGACGCCAGCGGCCAGGACGCCGGCCGCACCGTACGTGACCAGGGGGTCGCGCGCCTCGGGGTCGCCGGAGGTAGCGCTGGTCTCCTCGGGGTCGCCGGTCGCCTCGGGTTCGCCGGTCGCCTCGGGTTCCCCGGCAGTCACGACCACGACCGGCGCCGGCCGGTCGAGCGCGTCGTGGCCCTCCGCGTGCTCGGCGACCTCGGTCCAGGCGGCCTCGCCCTCCACGCACTGCTGGACAACCGGGAAGACGAGCGTCGCGCCGACGTCGTCGGGCAGGCGTACGGAGAACTCGACCTCGGCGTGCTCCCCGTCCGGGAGTGGCTCTTCGGTCGTCCAGGTCAGGCTGTCCGCGGTCTGGTCGACCGCCCAGCGGTCCGTGCCGGAGGCGGTCGCGTCCACGACCTCCTCGGGCATCCGGATGGAAATCGCGGTCGTGGCGGACTCCTCGCAGCCGTGCGGGATCTCGACGCTCAGGACGGCCGTTGCGCCCGCCGCGGTGGTGGACGGCGTGATCGTCACGTGGGCCATCGCCGACGTCGCCCCGAGAGCCACGAGGCCGGCTGCGGAGATCCCGGACAGGGTCACGCGGCGCACGACAGTCCTGCGGTTCATGAACGACTCCCCGACGTTGGAGGTGGCTCGCACACCAAATCAGCCTGCTGAACCCCTGTCAAGAATGTGAACTGGTATCTTGGTTCACGTCACTGAATCAAGGTCGCCTCCGTGAACTGATATCTGTGCGGGGCGACCATCTCCGGAGGGAAGACATGCCCAACATCACCGTCGAGCTGCTTCGCGGCCGCACCGTCGAGCAGCGTCGCGACTTCGCCAAGGCCGTGGCGGACAGCGCCGTCGAGATCCTGGGCGCACGCCGCCAGGACGTCCGCATGGTCTTCCAAGAGATCACCCCCGACATCGTCGCCAACGGTGGCGTGCTCGCCAGCGAGGACGAGAGCCGCGCGGGCGTGGTCGCCGCGCTGGCCGACGACTGACGGCCGACTCCCCTTCGAGACCTAGGTTTCTTCGCTTTGAGCGGGTCCAAAGCGAAGAAACCTAGGTCTCGAAGAGAAGGAAGGCGGCGGGGCCCGGAGGATTCCGGGCTCCCGCCGTCTTTCTGCTACTTCGGCCTGAGCGTCACCCTGGTCTCTGCCGCGAGCGCGAGCTCGCTGCCGAGGTAGGTCACCGTCAGCGTCAGGTCCTTCCCCTTGGGCTGGGCCACCTCGAACCGGGCTCGCCCGTTCTCGATGGTCCCGCGGAGGGTCTGGCCATCCTTGACCGCGAGCCGCACCTCCCCCGTCACGGGGACCTCGTACGGAGCGCTGAAGGACACGTCGACGATCGCCTTCTTGCCCGACCCCTTCTTCGCGGTGATCTCCATGGTGGGCACCACCTTCTCCACCACTACCCGCACCTTCGACGACGACGCCCGGTGATCGACGTCGCCCCCGTAGCGCAGGTTCAGGTCGTAGACCCCTGGCTTCAGCGAGGTGGCCGGCAGGACGAGGGTTCCTCGCCCGTCCGCGATGGTGGCCTCCGCGAGAGCGGTGCCGCCGTCGCTCAGTGTCACCGTCCCCGTGGCCGTGTCAGGTGACACCGCTACCGAGACCGTGCCCGCCGTGCCGTAGGTGATGGGCAGGGCGACCCCGGCCACCGCCGTCACGGCCGGTGACTTCACCGTGATGGTCACCGTGGCCGGCGCGGAGCGGTCCTGACCGTCGTCGGCCCGGTAGGTGAAGACGTCCCTGCCGGAGAACCCGTCCTCCGAGGTGTAGGTGAAGGACCCGTCCGCCGCCAGCGTGACCGTGCCGTTGGCGGGCTGGGTGACCCCGGTGGCGGTCAGCACGTTGCCGTCCGCGTCGGTGTCGTTGGCCAGGACTCCCGGCGCCGGGAGCGTCAGCGGCTGGCCGCCCACTGCCGCGTAGGCGTCGTTGCCCGCCTCCGGGGCCGTGTTGACCGGTGGCTGCTCCCCCTCCTCCACGGTGATGGTCACCGTCGTCGCCGCGGACGTCGCTGCGCCGTCGGACGACCGGTAGGTGAACGTGTCCGTGCCGAAGAACCCGGCGTCGGGTGTGTAGGTGAACGAGCCGTCCGCCTGCATGACGACGTCGCCGTTGGCCGGCTGCGTGAGTCCGGTCGCCGTCAGGTCGTCGCCGTCGACGTCGGTGTCGTTGCCCAGGAGGCCCGGCGCCTCGATCTCCAGCCCCTCGTCCTCGACGGTGCCGTAGGCGTCGGCGGCGCCCACCGGGGCCGTGTTGGCCGCCGGCCCGGCGTGCAGATCGCCCACCTGCTCGGCGGTCAGCTCGTAGCCGAACATCCGGAAGTCGTCGACCAGCCCGTCCCAGCGGGCGTCCGGCCAGCTGGTGCCGCCGATGAGGTTGGTCGTCGTCTGGCCGCCCACCCCGACGTCCCCGATGCTGATGGTGAAGTCGTCGCGCGTGGCCTGGAGCTCGCCGTCGAAGTAGATCTTCCCCACCGAACCGCTCTGGGTGAACACCACGTGCGTCCACTCGTTCAGCGGCAGGTCGTTGCCCTGGCCCAGGACCAGACGCTCCTGGGCGCTGCCCGGGGTGCCCGGCGCCTTGAACGTCGCGGCAAAACCGGTTGCCCCGCTGGTCTGGGTGTTGGACTGCAGCAGGAAGAACGTGTCGGTGCTGCTCCCGATCTGCAGCAGCGGCACCCAGGTGGGCAGCGCGTCCGGGCGGGCCCAGATCGAGACGCTGAAGTCCTCCTCCATCCCCGCCTCGATGTTGTCGGGCAGCTCGACCTGGTTGCCCGTCGCGGAACCGCCGCCCGGCAGGTTGACCGCCGCGCCGAACTGCCCGCCGGGGCTCCAGCCGGCCGACCCGGTGAGCGTCGCCGACCCTACGGAACTGTCCAGGCCGGTGTTGGCCGCCGTCGTGCCCGTGCCCTCGTCGAAGGCGTAGTGGATCGGTGTGCCCTCGCCCGGCGGCGGCCGCTCGACCGTGTGCTGCACGGTCTGTGCGGAGTCGCGCCACCCGTCGTCGGCGAGGAAGCGAACCTCCAGGTCGTGCTCGCCTGGCGAGAGCGCGACGTCGGTGAACGACACCGCGCCGTCGGCTACGTCGACCTGCCCGCCGAAACGGGACCCGTCGACCCACAGCTCGGCTACCCCCGCAGGAGCCCCGCCGGAATCGGCCGCGATGGCGGCCGAGACGGTGACCGGCTCCGCGAACGGCGACGGGGAGCCCGGCTCGACGGTGACCGTCGTGGTCGTGGCGACCGCGCTGCCGTCGTCGTACAGCGCGGCGATGTCGGCGTCGCCGAGCGTCGAGGAGTAGACGCGGACGTCGTCCATCAGACCGTCGTAGGCCGGGTCCGGGTAGCCGTTGCGTCCCAGCCAGTTGTTGGCCGTCGGCCCGACGTCGGTCATGTCGATCGTCAGGTCGTCGCGGGACGCTATGGGCTCGCCGTTGAGGTAGAGCGTGCCGGTGGCACCCTGCCGGGTGAACGCGACGTGGTTCCACTCGCCCGCCACCACGTCCCGGGTGGGCGTGGCGTAGACCCGCTCCTGCAGGGCGGCACCCTTGGCCTTGAACGTCGCCGCCAGCCCGGTGGCACCGGCTGCATTGGTCTGCATCTGGATCTGGAAGAAGCTGCCGGCTCCCTCCAGCCCGTCCCCGATGTGGAAGAGGCCGATCCAGTCCGCCTTGGTGTCGGGCCGCACCCAGAACGAAGTGGTGAAGTCCTCCTCGCCCTGGAGCAGGTTGTCGGGCAGGTCCACCGCGTTGGCGTTGGTTCCGCCGGTGAGGTCGACGGCGCCGCCGTGCACGCCGTTCTCGCTCCACCCGGTCGCGCCCGTAAGGGTGGCCGCGCCGACCGACGCGTCGGTGCCGGTGTTGGCGGCGCGGGCTCCGTCGCCGTCGTCGAACTCGTAGTGCACCGGCACGTCGGAGGCGCCGGGGTCGGAGCCGGTGATCACCAGGTCGTCGATCATGACGCCCGCGCCGGAGTCCCCGGCGGAGATGGTCAGGTCCTGCGACCGTGCGCCGGCGACGAAGGTGCCGACGTACTTGCCGAACCGGCTCTGCGACGAGAGGTCCGTCGCCGCCGTCAGGGTCGTCGACAGGTCACCGACCGAGAGGTTGGCGGTGCCTGGTGCGGCGCCGGCGGACCGGCTGTCGCGGGCGTAACGCAGGGAGAGGCGGTACTCACGGCCCGGGTCGAGGCCCTCAACCTTGCGGGTCAGGCTGCCCGCGCTGCCCACACCGAGATGGTAACCGGTGCCGCCGAGGCCGCCCTGGCTGGGCGCCGCGGCGCGGACCAGCTGGACCTCGCTGTCGACCTCCCACGGGGACATCCGGCCGTTGCCGGGCTCGACGTCCACGACCGCAGGCGGGTTGGCCGAGCGCCACTCCGCGGGGATCCGTGGGTACTCGAGCTGGTCGACCAGGTGCGGGGCCCGGGCGTCCATCTCGACGGTCGGGTCGATCTGGACTATGTCGGCCACCGACGGTGTGCCGTCCTCGTCGAATACGAAGACCATGTACGCACCGGGCGGGGCGTACGTGCCGTCGACCGGGGTCTCGATGGTCAGGGCGTCGCCGTCCTGGGCGAACGCCAGGTCCTGGAAGTTCTGGTCGTTGTTGAACCCGTGTGTCACCGAGCCGTTGCGGACCAGGGTGACGCGCGAGACCGCGCTGCTGGTCTGCACGTCGAACGTGCCGTCGTAGCCGACCTTCTTCGGCACGCCCGTGACCTCCGGGCGCACCGCGGGCTCGTCGCCGTCGAACAGGTACGCCGGGGAGTAGAACTCCACGTCCGTGTAGTTGCGCGGGCCCGGCGTACCGCCGCCGCCCACCATCAGGCGACCGTCGGGCAGGAGGAGCGCCGTGGAGTGGTAGAGGCGGGCGTGCTCGTAGGGAACGTCTACCGTGCTCCACTCGCCGGTGTCGGGGTCCCAGATCTCGGCGGTGGTGACGTAGCCACCGTTGCCGTTGTTGTCGCGGGAGCCGCCGGTGACGATCACGTCGCCGTCGGGCAGCACGGTGGAGGTGGCCCAGTGCCGCTGGTACTGCATGGGCTCGGTCGCCTCGACCACGGGCGCGTCGGTGCCGCCGGTGATGTCGACGGTGAAGCCGGCGCGGCGCCGGCCGGGCCGCCGCCGTTGGCCCACCAGCCGCCGCCGACCTGCAGGATCTTGCCGGGGCGGTACATGGTCGCCGTCGACGTGGCGCCGACCGGGTTGCCGAGCCCGCCCTGGTTCGCGACGTCGGCGGGCAGGGTGCCGCGGAGGGTCACCGCGCCGTCGCCGGAGGGGTCGAGCTCGTACATCTGGGTGCCGGTGATGTTGAAGACGTTGCCGTTGCCGGGCGCGACGAACGCGCGGGGGTACCACCAGCGGTTCTCGTCGGGCCCGTTGACACCACCGCCGTCGCCGTACGCCGCCGCACTGGTGGCGCCGTTCAGGAGCTTCCAGGAGCTGCCTTCGTCGGGGGTGTAGATCTCCGGGGTCAGCACACCGGCGCCGCCGGGGCCGCCCTCGAGGCTTCCGCCCTGCACCACTACGGAGCCGTCCGGAAGGGTGGTCCCGGTGGGGTACCAGCGCGCGAAGTTCATCGGGGCCTCGGTGCGCAGGCCCTGGTTGGTCGTGTAGCTGGTGACACCCAGCGACCCGTCGTTGGGCGCGTTGCCGCCCAGGGTGTCGTCACCACCGACGGTCATCGTGGCTCGCCGGTGCGGCATCTGTACCTGCATCGAGCAGAACAGGTCGGTGTAGGTGGTGTTCGCGACGACGTTGTCGGCGACGTTCGCGGCCGTGCGCGGCTCGGCGGGATCCCAGACGTCGATCTCCATCTGGCCGCCCTGCGTGACGCAAGAGTTGCCGCCGAAGTCGTAGGGCGTGTTGTCGGTGCAGCCCGAGGAGACGCTGCCGAAGGACTGGACCTTGCCGTCGGAGGTCAGCGCCGCGTTGATCGGGACCAGCGGCCAGGGGGTGACCCCGCTCCAGGCGCCCTGCTCCGCCTTGTCCGGGGCTGAGCAGTCGGCCGGCAGCAGGCCCGAGGAGTAGGCCAGGCCGTTCTTCATCTGCGCGCGGATCGGGGCCTCGGCGTACGCCGTGCCCTCGTGCCCCATCCCGGTGTACCAGGAGCGGCCGGCGTCGATCTCCTGGCACCAGGTGATCGGGTGGTCGGTGCCGTTGTTGCCGCCGCCGTACGACGACTCGTCGGCATTGAGCAGGGTGCGCACGTTTGGCGCCGGGTTGACCAGCCAGTCGTACCACTCGTCGCTGCGCGTGAACTCGGCCGGCAGACCCTGGGTCAGCGGGTGCGCGGAGTCCTCGACCACCACCCGGCCCGGACGGACGGCGGGGTTCTCGGGGTGGCCCTCGGACATCGCGCCGACGAGCCGGGCGTAGAACGGGTTGACGTCGTGCTCGCTCTGGCCGACCGACCAGCCGGCGTAGTGCATGCCCATGTAGCCGCCACCACCGCGGATGTAGGACTCCAGCGCGGCGCGCTGGGCCACGTTGAACAGCACACCACCCGTCTGGGCGAACACCACGGTGTCCTTGGTCGCGAGGTTCTCGGTGGTGAACGCGGCGGCGTCCTCGGTCTCCTGGATCTCGACCGGCTGGGAGTACTCCGTGCCCAGCTGCGTGGCGAGGTCGCGCACGGCCTGGCGGGCCTGGACGTGGGAGGCGTGGAAGTTGGGCTTGTAGAACAGCAGGACACGCAGGACGCCGTCGTCGACGGAGCCGACGGCGGCCTGCGCGGGCGCGGCCTGCGCGACGGCGCCCCCGAGGGGTACGGCCACCGCCAGGGCGACCAGCATGGCCGCCAGGCGCGCGGGCGCCCGGCGGGAGCGGCGCGCGGTGCGCCGTCGGTCAGGTCTGCGGAGGAGGTTCATCATTGATCCCTTTCGCACTGGTGATGGACAGGAAGGCGCCTGCGGCGCGCGCGGCGTTGCGCGCGCAGCAGGGCCGGGCGATCAGCGAAGCCCAGTGATCACCGAAGCTCAGCGATCACGGTCTTGAGCTCCGTGTAGTCGTCCAGGCCGAACGAGCCCAGCTCGCGACCCCAGCCGGACTGCTTGAAGCCGCCCCGCGGGAGGGTGACGTCGTCCGCGTGCCAGGTGTTGAGCCAGACCGTGCCGGCCCGCAGCTTGCTCCCGACCCGGTGGGCGGTGCTGAGGTCGCGCGACCAGACGCCGGCGGCCAGGCCGTAGACCGTGTTGTTGGCCGCCGTGACCACCTCGTCCTCGGTGTCGAACGGGATGGCGGTGATGACGGGCCCGAAGATCTCGTCGGTCTGGACGGCCATCTGCTCGGTGACATCGGTGATGAGGGTCGGGTTGAAGAAGTAGCCGCGGTCCGCGGCCGGGTCCGGGCTGCCCGCGGCGAGCGTGGCGCCGTCGGCGACCGCCCCACGGACGTAACCCATGACCTTCTCGTGCTGCTCCTGCGAGACCAGCGGACCCATGGTGGTCGCCGGGTCGAAGGCGTCGCCCACCTTGATCGCCCTGGCCGCCGCCGCGACACCCTCGATCACCTGGTCGAACACCTCGCGCTGGACGTACAGGCGCGAGCCGTTGACGCAGCACTGGCCCTCGTTGAAGTAGCCCGCCAGGGCGGCGCCGGCGATCGCGGCGTCGAGGTCGGCGTCGGCGAAGATGATGTTGGGCGCCTTGCCGCCGAGCTCCAGCGACACCTTCTTCAGGTTCTTGGAGGCGCCGGCGGCGATCTTCTTGCCGACCTCGGTGCTGCCGGTGAAGGCCACCTTGTCGACGCCCGCGTGGTCGACCAGCGCTGCGCCCGCGTCCCCGAACCCGGGCAGGATGTTGACGACGCCGGCCGGGACGCCGGCCTCCAGCAGCAGCTCGCCGAGCCGGAGCGCGGTGAGCGGCGTCTGCTCGGCGGGCTTGAGCACAACAGTGTTGCCGGCGGTGATCGACGGGACGATCTTGAAGGCCGCCATCGTGAGCGGGAAGTTCCACGGCACGATGCCGGCGACGACGCCGATGGCCTCGCGCCGGGTGTAGGCGTGGAAGTCGCGGCCGGGCACCGACATCGGGATCGTCGTGCCCTCCATCTTGGTGGCCCAGCCCGCGAAGTAGCGGAACAGCTCGGCGGCCACGCCGACGTCGCCCCGGGCGGACGCGAGGCTCTTTCCGTTGTCCAGCGACTCGAGCTGCGCGAACTCCTCGGTGCGCTCGTCAATCATGTCGCCGATGCGCCACAGCAGGTGCGAACGGTCACGCGGGGTCATCTTGGACCACGGGCCGGTCTCGAAAGCGTTCCGGGCGGCCACGACCGCCCGGTCGGCGTCGACCGCAGAGCCCTGGGCGACCTGGACGAGGACCTCCTCGGTCGCTGGATTAACCGTGGCAAAGGTCTGGCCGTCCTTGGAGTCGACCCACTCGCCGTCGATCAGCAGCTGCTTGGGAGAGGAGAGGAACGAGGAGACGGCGGGCAGGAGCTGGGGATTCTCGGACATGGGAACCTTCCGTGGGTTCGGAGCTTCGGGATGTGGGGTGGGCTGTGGTGGGCAGGCGCCGCTGCTACTTGATGATCAGCACCTTCGATCGGTCAAGGGTGAGCGCGACGGCGGCGACGATGATCGCGCCGTAGAGGATCTGCTCCCAGGCCGACGGGACGCCGACGATCGGCAGCCCCACCCGGAGCAGCGTCACCACGAGCGCCCCGGCGAGGCTGCGCCACAGCGAGCCGTGACCGCCGGTGATGGCGGTGCCGCCCACCACTATGGCCGCCACCGCCGGCAGCAGCAGGTTGTCGGCCATGGTCGGGCTGCCGCTGAAGTTCCGGGAGACGAGCATGACCGCGGCCAGGCCGGCGCAGGCGCCGGAGACGGTGAAGGCCGCGACCTTGACCAGGTCGACCGGCGAGCCCGCCAGCCGGGCCGCCGACTCCGAGTAGCCGGTGGCGCGGATCCAGGTGCCGAGCGGGGTGAGCCTCAGGACCAGGGAAATGACGGCGACGACAACCAGGGCGACGACAAACGCCATCGGCACCACACCGCCGACGTAGAGCGTGAGCCAGTTCGTGGCCTCCCGGTCGGCCACCGGGATCGGGCCGGCCTCAGAGATCACCAGGGCGACCGCGGCGAAGATGCTCATCCCGCCGAGAGTGACGATGAACGACGGGATGCGGAGCATGACGTGGGCGACGCCCTGCAGCGTCCCGATCGCACCGGTGGCCGCGATGATCGCGAGGGTGGTGAGCCCGCCCAGGTCGGGCAGCCACAGCGCGAAGAAGACCGTGGCCAGCGAGCAGAGCGCGGCGATCGACAGGTCGATGCCACCGCACAGGACCACCAGGGTGGCGCCGGCCGCGAGCACCACGAGCGGCGCCGAGGTGCGGACCGCGGCCGTGAGGCTGCTCTGGGTCAGGAAGCTGGGGTCGGCGATGGTCAGCGCCGCGAGGAGCACAACGAGCGCGATGACCGGCATGAACGACGTGAGTCGCTGGCCCGTGGTGGGGCGGGCCTTGGCTGCGAGCTCGGCGGCCGGCTCGGCGGCCGGCTCGGGGCCGGCTTGGCGATGGCGGGTGCGGACATGTTCAGACCATCTCCTTGACGAGGTCGAGCGGAGTCGGCTTGCCGCCGGCGGGGGCGGCGACCTCGGTGGTCGCACGGCCGTCGCTCATCACGATGATCCGGTCGGACATGCCGATCGCCTCCTCCAGGCTGTCGGCCAGCAGCACCGTGGCCACGCCGCTGCCCGCAAGCTCACGCATCAGGCGGTACACCTCCGAGCGCGCCCCGATGTCGAGGCCGCGGGTCGGGTGGTCGAGCAGCAGCAGCCGGACGTCGCCGGCCACGAGCCAGCGGGCCAGGACCACCTTCTGCTGGTTGCCGCCCGACAGGCGCTGGATCGCAGTGCCCCGGTGCGGGGTGCGGATCGAGAGCCGCTCGATCCACTTGTCCACCAGCGTCGCCTGCTTGCGCGGCCGGACCAGGGGGCCGGTAGTCCGGGACTGCTGCTTGGCGAGCGTCATGTTGTCGGCGACCGACATCGGACCGACCATGCCCTCGGTCTTGCGCTCGGCCGGGACGTAGCCGACGCCGGCGGCGCACGCCGCGCGGGTGCCGGACAGGTCGAGCTTCTGGCCGTCGAGCAGCACCTCGCCGGCGGTGGTGGGCTCGGCACCGAAGAGCGCCCGGCACACGTCCTCGCGGCCGGAGCCGTGCACTCCGACGATGCCGACTATCTCGCCGGCGTGCACGTCCAGGTCGACGCCGCGGAAGGTCTTGCCGGACAGGCCGCGCACCACGAGGCGGGGCTCACGGGGTTCGTCGGACTGCTCGTCGGAGCGCTCGCCGGACCGCTCGCCGGACCGCTCGCCTGCCCCGCCGTGGTAGTGGTCGTCGGACCCGGTCGAGCCGATCATCATCCGGTGCAGCTCGGCGGGAGCAGCGCCCGCGGCGGGCACCTCGCCCACCGACTGGCCACCACGCAGCACGGCTACCCGGTCGCAGACGTCGAGCACCTCGTCGAGCCGGTGCGAGACAAAAACGACGGACGCGAACTCGCGGAGCCGACGCACCTGGGTGAAGAGGGTCTCGATCTCCTTCGACTCCAGCACCGAGGTGGGCTCGTCGAGGATGATCACCGGCGGGTGGGACGTGCGCTCCTCGATGCGCAGCACCTTGGCGATCTCGACCATCTGCCGGTCGGCGAAGGTCAGAGTGTCGGTGCGGGCGAGCGGATCGATGTGCGACCCGATCTTGTCGAGCTGCTCCTGCGCGAGCCTGCGCATCGTCTTCCAGCGGTAGATGCCGCGGCGCACGCCCGGGCCCTCGCTGCCGAGCACTATGTTCTCGGCGGCGGTGAGGTTGGGCACGAGCGACTGCTCCTGGAACACCATGCCGATGCCGTGGTCGGCGGCCTCCACGATGCTCCGCAGACGGACCTTCTCGCCGCGCACCCAGATCTCGCCGGCGTCCGGCTTGACCAGCCCGACGAGCGCCTTGAGCAGCGTGGACTTGCCGGCGCCGTTCTCGCCGGCCAGGCCCAGCACCTCGTTCTGGTGCACAACAAGGTCGACGCCGTCGAGCGCCTTGACGCCCGGGTAGCTCTTGACCAGGCCGCGCACCTCGAGCGCAGGCACGGGTGCGGGCACCCGGGACTCGGGCTGGGTCTGCAGGTTGGTGGTCATTTGGTCACCTGGTTCCTACGACGCTGTGGGAGGACGGCGGCCGCGACCGCCGCGACGACGATGAGGCCCTGGACCCCGCCCTGCCAGTAAGGGCTCACCCCGACCTGGACGAGCCCGTTGGTCAGGACCGTCACCAGCAGCACCCCGACCGTGGAGTGCAGGATGCCGCCGCGGCCACCGATGAGCAGCGTGCCACCGACCACGGCGGCCGTGATGGCGGAGAAGTCGTAGCCCCGGCCCGCCTGGACGAGGCCGGCGCCGAGCTGGCTGGTCACCATGACGCCGGCCAGACCGTAGAACGCGCCGGCCATCGTGAAGACCGCCACCTTGTAGGGCGCCACCCGCACCCCGGAGAGCGCAAGCACCTCCTCGGCGCCGCCGATCGCGAAGGCGTACCTGCCCAGGCGCGAGTAGCGCTGGATCAGAGCGCCCAGGAGCACGCAGGCCAGCGCGATCCACGTCAGGTGCGCCAGGCCACCGAACCGCTCGACCGCCCAGCCCTGCAGCATCGGGTCGGAGACATTGGGCTGCACGCCGGCGAACATGAGCGTGGCCACGCCAAGTCCCACCGCGGAGATGCCGAGGGTGGTCATGAACGACGGCACCTTCAGCACGACCAGGGCGATCCCGCTGAGACAGCCGAGCGCGGCCGCGAGGAGCACGGCGACGGCGACCCCGAGCAGCCCGAGGTCGTTGTCGTTGCGGTTGTTGGCGACCAGGAGGGCGACGGTGATGGCCGACGCCCCCATGATCCCCGGGGCGGAGAGGTCGATCGACCCCATCATCAGCACAAAGCTGATGCCGCAGGTCACCACGGCGAGGACCGCCGCGGCGTCCGCGATGTTCTGCACGTTGGAGAGCGTCCGGAAGCCGGGGCTGACGGCCGCGAAGACTCCGAAGATGACGACCAGGGCGATCGGCGGACCCGCGTCCGTGAGCGACACCCCCCGCCGAGGCCGGGGGCGTTGCGTCTGCACGACGTCGGTGTCGGCTTCTGTGCCAGCCTCAGTGGGGGATGTCATGGTCACGAAAGGGTGCCCTGCGAACGGCTGAAGAGGTTGTCGCAGGCGAAGTCGGCCTCGCTGGTCTCCGGGCTGGCGAAGTCGGCCACGTTGTCCTGGTCGATGAGGAACTGCTCGGCGAACCAGGCGCGGTCCTCGTGGGCGATGTCCTCGGCGGAGAGCTCACCGGTGGCCACGCAGTAGCCGATGGCCAGGCCGATGCCGCCCTGCCACGGGCCGTCGCTGGAGACGGTCGCCGTCATGGTGCCGTCCTCGATAGCCGTGAGCGCGTCCGGGACTGCGTCGATGCCGACCACCGCCACGTCGTCACGACCCGCCTGCTGGAGCGCCTCGAGCGCGCCGAGCGCCATGTCGTCGTTGGCGGCCCAGATGCCCTTGACGTCGTCGCCGTGCTTGGTGAGCAGCGTCTTGGTCACCTCCAGGGCCTCCGCGCGGGAGAAGTTGGCGGTCTGGTCGTCGAGCAGCTCGACGTCCGGGTTGGCCGCCAGCGACTCCTCGAGCCCGGTGAAACGGTCCTTGGCGGCAGCAGTGTCCAGGACACCCTGCAGAGCGATGACGCCGCCCGAGCCGCCGATCGCCTCGGCGAGCGCATCCCCGATCTGCTTGCCGGATTCCACGCCGTCGTAGGTGATGTGGGAGAGCCAGGAGCCGTAGTCGGTGACGTTGAGGTCGGCCGGCTTGTTCCACTGGGTGACGAGGTAGGCGCCCGCCTCCTCGGCGCCCTCGACGATGGGCGGGGTGTCGGAGTCGCCGTTGGGCAGGATGTTCATCACCAGGCACTCGGTGTCGCCGGCGAGCAGCTGGCTGATCTGCTCCTGCTGCCGCGTCGAGTCGCCGTCGTAGGTGAGCCGCTCCTGGGTGAGGCCGACCTGCTCGGCGAAGGCGTCGCCGCCGTCGAGCCAGGAGGCCTCGTAGGGGTTGGACTCGTTGCGGACCTGGCCCACCAGGGTGACGTCCGAGGGTTCGCACGCGCCGGCCGCGGCGGCGTCGTCGCCTCCGGCGGCCGTCTCGGTGCAGCCCGTGAGGGTGGCGGCGGCCAGGGCGACGCCGAGGACGGTGGCCGTGTATCGAGAGGCAGAGTGGCGAGCGGCGGTGTTTCGAGAGGTGAACTTCATTGTCTTCCTCGATCTCGTTCGATGCCGGTGTCCGGCGGACTGGTTGTAGGAGGAGCGGGTCAGCGGGCCATCCAGCCTCCGTCGACGGCCAGGATGTGCCCGTTGACGTAGTCGGCGGCGGAGGAGCTGAGGAAAACTGCAGCTCCGGCGATGTCCTCGGCGGTGCCCCAGCGGCCGGCCGGGATGCGTTCGAGGATGGAGCGCGAGCGGTCCGCGTCGGCGCGGAGCGCGGTGGTGTTGTCGGTGACCATGTAGCCCGGCGCGATGGCGTTGACCTGGACGCCGTGCGGCCCCCACTCGTTGGCCAGGGCCTTGGTCACGCCGGCGACGCCGTGCTTGCTCGCCGCGTACGAGACCACGCGCACGCCGCCCTGGAAGGACAGCAGGCTGGCGATGTTGACGATCTTGCCGTGGCCTCGTTCGACCATCGGCCGCCCGAGCTGCTGGGTGAGGAGGAAGAGGCCGTTGAGGTTGACGTCGAGCACCCGCTGCCAGGAGTCGCGGCTGACGGCGACGGAGTCCTCGCGGTCGATGATCCCGGCGTTGTTGACCACGATGTCGACCTGACGCGAGCCGGTCAGCTCGGCGCTGACCCGCTCGACCGCGTCGAGGTCGCTCACGTCGAGGTCGACGACGTCGGCCTCGACCCCGAGCTCGGCGGCCAGGTCGCGGGTGGCGTCCTGGTTGCCCGGCCGGCCGAGCAGCACGACGTCCGCCCCTGATCGGGCGAGGCCGAGCGCGATCGCCTGGCCGAGGCCGCGCCCCGCACCGGTCACCACCGCGCACCTGCCGTGCAGGTCGAAGGGTGAACGGGCCGGATAGGTGGTCACAGGTCCTCCAGCGCCACGGGGCTCAGGTCGGTGTAGGCGTTGTTCTCACCGGCCATCGCCCAGATGAAGGCGTACGAACCGGTGCCGGCCCCGGAGTGGATCGACCACGGCGGGGAGATGACGGCCTCGCGGTTCCGGAGCACGAGGTGGCGGGTGGCGCCGGGCTGGCCCAGGAAGTGGAAGACGCGGTCCTGCTCGTCGAGGTCGATGTAGCAGTAGATCTCGGTGCGCCGGTTGTGCAGGTGCGGCGGGAAGGTGTTCCAGACGGAACCCCTGGACACGACGGTCACGCCGAACTGGAGCACGGAGGTCTCCAGCTCCTCGCCCCAGGCGTAGCGGAAGAGGTTGCGCTCGTTGGCCGCCTCGGGCGAACCGAGCGCTACCGGCACCACCTCGCTGTGGCTGAGCGCTCGGGTCGGGTAGGTCGCGTGGGCCGGGGCGGAAACGAAGTAGAAGGCCGCCTCCGCGCCGACGAAGGACACCTCGCTCCCCCGGCCGACGAACAGGCCGTCGAGGTGCTCGAGCTCGAACTTCTCGCCGTCGACGACGACGTGGCCGGCGGCGCCGACGTTGATGACACCGAGCTCGCGGCCCTCGAGGTGGGTCTCGGTGCCCAGCACGTCGGCCCAGGCCGGCAGGCCGACCTGGCCGGTGCCGGGAACCGCCCCGCCGATCACCATCCGGTCGTCGTGCGTGTAGGTGCCCCGGACCTCGCCGCTCACGAAGAGGTCGCTGACGAGGAAGTTCTCCCGCAGGTCCGCAGTAGTGGCCGTCTCCGCACTGGACGGAGATGTCGAGTATCGAACCTGGATCACTAGGTCGCCCCTCGTTCTGTGAGCTCGTCTGTGAGCTCGCTTGGTGAGCTCGTCTCTGAACTCATTTTGTGAACTGCGTTCGTCTATGTGAACTTGACCGACGATAGACGTGATCCAGCTCACGGGTCAAGGGGCCGAAACCTGTCCATGTATGCGAACTCAAGGTAGGCTCGGATTCACCCCGGGGGCGGTTCCGGTGCTCTGTAGAAGGACCAGGTGCCCCGCAGAAGGACCGGCAGAAGGACCAGAGGAGAGCGTTCATGCAGCTTCAGAAGGAGCTCCAGCGGGAGACGAACGGCGCCGGCGACGCCGGACCGGTCAAGTCCGCGGCCCGTGCCCTGGACCTGCTGGACAACATCGCGGCCAACGGCCCCGGCACCCAGCTGCAGCTCTCGACGCGCCTGAACATCCCCAAGAGCAGCCTCCACGCGCTGCTGCGGACCATGACCGATCGGGGCTGGCTGCAGACCGACCCCACCGGGACCGTCTACCAGCTCGGCATCCACTCGCTGGTCGTGAGCTCGGCCTACCTCGACGGCGACCCGGCACTGGCCCGGGCCCGCGCCGTGCTCGACGAGGTGGCCGCGGCCACCGAGGAGACGGTCCACATCGGCCGGCTCGACGGCGCCGACGTCATCTACACCGCCAAGCGTGAGTCGGTGCACCCGCTGCGCATGCACTCCGCCGTCGGGCGACGGCTCCCGGCGTACGCCACCTCCCTGGGGCGCGCCCTGCTCGCCGAGATGCCGGTCGAGGCCCGGCGCGACCTGGTGCCGGAGTCGATCACCGCGATCACCCCGCACACCACCACCGACAAGGAGGCAGTGCTCGAGATCATCGACCGCGCCGCCTACCAGGGCTATGCCACCGAGAGCGAGGAGTCGTGCATGGGTGTGCGCTGCTTCGGCGTCGCGCTCCCGCTGAGCCACGACTCCGTGGACGCCATGAGCGTCGCCGTGCCGATCAGCCGGCTCGGCGACGGGCGCGAAGATCTCATCATCGAGACCCTGCTCAGCGTGAAGTCACGACTGGCGGCCATGCAGGGGAACAGCCTGGTGCGCTGAGCTCGCGCGCGGCTCCGGTCGTCAGGATCTTGACGCTCCACTTCCGAACACGGGTCTGCTAGGTTATCTGCATGCGCACACAGTTAGATCGCACGACCGCACCAAGCGTGAGTGAGGCCTGGTCGCGCGTGACCGCTTTCGCCTCTGCGGTCGACGCGAGCCTCGACAAGTGGCTCGCGGACTCGTACCGGATCGGGCTCACCGAGTACCGCGCACTCGGCCACCTGAGCCTGGCGTCGGACAAGGAGCTTCGCGTCAGCGACCTTGCTCAGCAGGTCGGCCTGAACCCCAGCTCGACGACGCGCCTGGTGAGTCGCCTTGAGGCGAAGGGGCTCGCACGTCGCGATGTCTGCTCCGACGACGGCCGAGGCGTCTACGCCGTCATCGAAGACCATGGGGAAGAGGTGCTGCGCGAGGTCCGCGCACCGTACGAGGCCCAGCTGCAGAGCCTCCTCGACACGGTCGACACCCATCTACCCTCGGCGAACGCGAGCCCGATCGCGCCGGCCATGTCCGAGGTCCAGGCGTTCATCGCACGTTGACGCCCCCCCGGGGCACCCGGGGTATCCGCCGTCCTCGCCGGCGAACCCGATGCGAGTAGTTGCATGTACAGGCACTGACATGTCCACCCCTTCCGAGTTCATCACTTCCGAGAGGAAAACCATCGTGAGCTGGATCTATCTCGCCATAGCCGTCGTCTTCGAGGTCGCCGTCGGCTTCACCGCCGGAAAGGCCGCTGGATTCACCAGGCCTTGGTGGACGGTCGCCACCCTCCTCAGCGGAGGAGTCGCCACCTACTTCCTCAGCCTCGCCCTGCTGACATTCGACGTCGGGGTGGGGTACGCGATCTGGACCGCCACCGCAGGCGTAGGGATCGTCGTCGTTGGGGCGCTCTTCTTCTCGCAGTCCCTGACCTGGAGAAAGCTCGTTGGCATCGGAGCGGTCATCGCCGGCGTCGTCGGCCTCAACCTCGCCGGAACCGTCTGAGCACGCCCCGCCCTTCTCCCTCACCCGCCCCCACCCGCCGGAAGGACATCCATGACCACCCCGCAGAATTCCGTACCAGCAACCACAGGCGCGACAACGACCCGCTCGAAGTCGGGTGCCTGGCTCGCGCTGCTCCTCGCGGGCGCGTTCGAGGTCGGCTACGCCCTCAGCGTCAATGGCAGCGAAGGCTTCACCAGGCTCACCTGGTCGATCGCGGCCCTCGTCTTCTTCCTGTTCACGCTGTTCTTCCTGAGCGTGGCGCTGAAGCGGATCGACGTCAGCATCGGTTACGCCGTCTGGGCCGGGATCGGCGCCGTCGGAGCGGCTCTCCTCGGTCCCGTCTTCTTCGACGAGACCCTGAATCTCGCCAAGGGATTCTGGCTCGCGGTGATCATCGGAGGCGTCGTCTGGCTCAAGCTCGCCGACGGCCCGAGGCCCGCTCCCGTTCAGAGCTGATCGTCAACCCCCGTTCGGCTCCGCGTCACCCTGGCGCCAGCAAGCGCCGCCACGATGCCACCGTGGAAAACAAGCTCTCCCGCAGGTCCCTGCTCCAGGCAGCCGCGTCCGTCCCGATCCTGTCAGCCGCCTCCGCTGCTGTCGGGGCGACGTCGGCGGCTGCAACGTCGGCGGCTGCGATGCCGGCGCCCGCGATCCCGTCGGCTGCGACGAGCGGCGGCCGCCCCGACACGGCCGCCGCTCGCTTCACGATCGCCGTCCTGCCCGACACCCAGTACCTCCTGGACGACGGCGGATCCGACGCCGAGCCGGTGCGCGCGACGCTGCGCCACCTGGTGCGCGAGCGGGCGCAGGACAACATCGTCTTCATGGCCCACCTCGGCGACGTGACCGAGCACGGCACGGCTACCGAGATGCGGGAGGCGAGCCGCGCGTTCGACGCCGCCGGCCCGCTGCCGTACAGCGTGCTGGGCGGCAACCACGACGTCTCCGGCGACGACCAGCGGGGTGACACGCCCTACCTGCGCACCTTCGGGCCGCAGCGGTTCGCCCGGATGGCGACCTATCGCGGCTCATCCCCCGACGGCTACAACAGCTACCACGTGGTCACCGGCGGCGGGCTGGACTGGCTGATCCTGGCGCTGGACTGGCGGGTGTCCGACGCCGGGCTCGCGTGGACGCAGGGTGTGCTGGACGAGCACGCCGCGCTGCCGGCGATCCTGACGACCCACGACCTCGTCTGGGCCAAGGACGACGGCGCGGCCCACCTGTCCGACAACGGGCAGCGCCTCTGGGACCGCCTGATCAAGGGCAACGACCAGATCTTCCTCGCGCTCGGCGGACACTACTGGCCGTCCGGCCGCACAACGCTGACCAACGACGCCGGCCACCCCGTGCACCTGCACATCACCAACTACCAGGATCGTTATTACGGCGGCGCGGGCATGGTGCGGTACTACGGGTTCGACCTGGCCCGCGGCGTGATCGACGTCGAGACGTTCTCGCCGTGGCTGCTGGCAAAGGACGACCGCACGGCGCTGGAGGCGGAGCACGTCGAGCTCAGCGGGGACGTCGACCGGTTCACCGTCGAGATCAACTTCGCCGAGCGGTTCGCCGCGTTCGCACCGCCGCTCCAGCCGGCGCCGCGTCCGCCGTCGGCGGTCATGCCGCGCGGCACCGTCGCGTACTGGCGGTTCGACGACGCAGGGTTCGACACGGCAGGGCTGGCCATGGCGGGGACCGACGGCGCCCCTGTGGCGCCGGGCACGATCGCCCGCGACCTGACCGGCAACGGGAACGACCTCACCTCCGAGCTCTTGCACGCGAGCGCCGCGGAGGCGCTGACCTGGTCGGCCGAGCACCATGACGCCCAGCCGGCCCATGCGAGCCTGAGGTTCGACGGCGGCCAGGGACCCGACCGCGGTGCCGTGCTGCGGACCGGCCCCGACTCGCCGATCAACAGCGCGAAGTTCGAGTCCGGCTACACGATCGAGACGTTCCTCAAGCTGCCCGAGCCGTTTGCGGGCGACCACGCCTGGATGGGCATCCTCAGCTGGGAGGGTCGCGCGGGCGAGGCCGGCAAGCACAGCGGCTGGTCCGACGACGAGCCGACGTGCAGCCTGAACCTGTCGGGCGAGCGGTTCCTGCAGTTCGTCGTCTACCCCGTGCCGGTCGACGCCGACCCCACGTCCTGGAGCCACGCGATCCCGGTCGGCCGCTGGATGCACGTCGCGCTCGTCAACGACGGCCGGCACACGGTGATGTACGTCGACGGCTCGAAGATCGTGCGCAACGCAGCCGAGGAGTCACGAGGCATCTCCACGCTCGGTAAGCCGTTCACGATCGGCGGCACCCAGTACGCCGAGCAGTACGGGCAGGGGTTCTACGGCTGGATCGGCGACACCCGGATCGTCTCCCGCGCCCTGCGGCCCAACCAGTTCCTCACGGCTGGGAGCCGCTGAGTCGCAGTGGACCTACCGCGCGCTCACGCGGCAGGCGGAGGTTCGTCGCCGGCGGGCGCGTTCCCGGCAGGCCGGCTGCGCCGTCCGACGACGAAGCCGATCGCACCGCCGATGAGAAGTGTGCCGGCGCCCGCGAGCAGCGCTGCGGTGCCGAGCGAATAGGCGCCGGCCGGAACGTAGGTCGTTTCTGACAGTGGCGCGTACGCGAACCAGCCATAGGACGTCGAACGGCTCTCGACCCAGGCGGCGGCGCCCAGCAGCACGAGGCCGATGACGAAGAGCGCCACAAGGACGACGCGTACGGCGCGTGCCGGACCGGGTACCGAGGGCGCTGTCATGTCGACCATTGTCCCGGGAGCGCGGCACCGGCGGCAACCGACGCCGTCTCCGCTGAGTCGCCTACCCAGAGACGTCTACCCAGAGACGTCTACCCAGCCTGGCGTGCAAGCGCTGACCGGCGGAGGACACATGCCGGGTAGACGCCGCGAGCGACGCGGCACATGCCCGAGGAGCCAAGATGCGACGGAGCAGGTTGATGCAGGGCTGGACGATCGGCCTGGTAGCACTGGTCGCTGGTTGCGCCCAGGCTGGAGCGGTTGGCGGGGCGGTTGGCGGGGCGGTGGGCGGGGCGCCCGCCCACAAGACGCCCAGTGACCCGGGCGAATACCTGTGCCAAGGCACACCGGTCCCGGCGGATGTGCTGACCGACGGCCTGACCGCCGACGAGCTCGGCGACGAGGCCGCTGCGGCGCTGGACGGGGCGAGCATCCCCGACATCGAGCCCGAGCAGTGGCGGGTGCTGACCGAGAGCAGCACACAGGTCTACCTGATCCGGGAGCTGCCCGAGCCGCGCGACAACGCCGGCGAGCAACGCACGCACGAGCTCATGGGTATCGAGTGGGTCGACGAGACCGAGGAGGGCGGCGCGGGCTGGCAGCTCTGGCAGAGCAGCGACTGTGCGCTGCGCGCCGACCTGGACGGGCTCGGCGACGCGATAGTGTCGCTCGACCCCGACAACCCGCCGGACCCCGCGTCCTCGCAGGTGCACCTGCTCGTCACCGAGACCGCGTGCGCGGGCGGCGAGCCGGCTGAGGGCAGGGTCACCCTGGAGCGCCTGGTCGAGCTCGAGGACTCGGTGGAGCTCGTGATCGGGGTCCAAGGTCAGTCGGGGGATCACACCTGCCCCTCCAACCCGCCCACGCCGTTCACGATCGAGCTGGACGAGCCGCTCGGCAACCGAACCCTGGTGGACGCCGCCGTCTACCCGACGCAGCCACTATCCGCAGTCACTGAGTAGAGATCTGGCCGCCCGCTCCGCGGAAACGCCGTCCGACCTGCTTGAACGTCACGGCGACTTCTAAGACGGGCACAACCGTCCGGACGCCTGCCGCGTCTTAGAAGGTATGAGACAAACACAGACAAAGGCACGTTCCATCGTTCTCACGGCCGGCCTCATCGTCGGCCTAACGGCGGGTTCAGCGACGACCGCCGTCGCCGCCCCCGCGCAGGTGTCCTGTTCCGCCGCCGCGCTCAGCACCGCCGCGCTCGCCCCCAGCACCGTCGCGGACCCGCCCGGCTGCGATCCGGTAGGCCTCCCGATCGAGCTTGGCGAGCCCACCGACGGTGCAACGGATACCTGGCAGGCCGGCGAGACCAACGGCGTCGGCTACAAGGTTCCGGCCGACTGGACCGGGCGGGCCGTCGTGGGCGACGGCGGCCCCGGCCACGAGTGGGAGTCCCCGGAGGTCGCCGTCTCGAACGAGTTCGGCGACCTGCACTGGCGGATCCTCGTCCAGTCGCCCTTCGTGGACCAGGAGATGCCGGACCCTGAGGAGCTGAACGAGCTCGGCTTCTACGCCTCGTACATCGACGTCGAGGGTGCCTCCGAGGCTGTGCTCGTCGCCGCGCAGACCGGGCACTGGGCAGACCCGTCGGTCGAGACGATCGACTTCCAGCTCTTCGTCCAGTCGGAGTGCACGGACGCCGTCACCCGGTTCATGGGCGAGCTGCCCGCGGGCGCGGAGGGCCAGTTCCTCCTGGACAACTTCGTGCCCACGATCGAGCCCTGACCTGCGAGTGAACTAAGCGGAGGCGGGTCCCGGCACGACGCCGGGGCCCGCCTCTGCCGCTGGACACCCAACCTGTGACCCCGGACGATGAGCACATGCCCGCACCCGTCCGCCCCGGTCTTGTGGTCAGCCCTGCGCTGACGATCCCCCGGGCCGAGCTCACGGAGCGGTTCTCCCGTTCCTCCGGCCCGGGCGGCCAGGGTGTGAACACGACGGACTCGCGTGTTGAGCTGACCTGGGACGTCGGCCGGTCCGCCGTCCTGAGCGACGCGCAGCGCCAGCGGATCATGGCGCGGCTCGCGGATCGCCTGGTCGACGGCGCCCTCACCGTCGTCGCCTCGGAACATCGAGAGCAGCGGCGCAACCGCGACGCCGCCGGGCGACGCCTAGCCGCCCTCGTCGCCGAGGCCCTGGCCCCTGGCCCGCGTACCCGCCGCGCCACGCGGGCCACCAGGGGCTCGCAGGAGCGGCGGCTGGCCGCCAAGAAGCAGCAGGGCGCGACCAAGCGGCTGCGCTCGTCGAAGCCGGGGCGCGAGGACTAGCCGGGGCGCGAGGACTAGCCGGGCGCGAGGACTAGGAAGCCTCCAGGGTGATCCGGGCCGTGCCGCCCGGCGGTACCGGGAGCCGGGTGATCTCGCCCAGGGTCACGCGGGAGCTCGACAGCTGACGGCCCTGGCAGTCGACGACCTCCACGTCGGCGACGACGTCGGGTGCCGTGCGCACGAGCACCGCGTCCTCGTCGTGGGCGTTGACCAGGAGCCAGGACGTGGCGCCGGCGGGCGGGGACGAGACGACCGGCGTGTACTGGACCGTCACAGCCTCGCCGTCGGCTGTGCGAGAGCCCGTTGCCGTGACCTCGTTGTACCCGTCGCTCACTCCGGAGACAGTCAGGGTCCCGTGCAGCACGACGTCCCGCACCCGGTGCCAGGTGTCCAGCCAGTGCGCCAGCACCGCACGGTGATCGGCCCGCAGGCCGTCGAGCAGGACGGAGACCTGCGGCACACCGAACATCGTGTTGTGCAGGTGCTGGGCGACCCGCTCCGGCGAGTCGTGCGGCGCCCACATGACCGGGTCGGCGTGCACGGCGATCCCCGCCGTGACCAGCCGGAGGTCGGTGATCCCCATGCGGTTGCGCCTGGGAGACATCGGGCAGTCCCCCACGCGGAGCATCGTCGCGCGCCGGATGGCCCGCGCCCCCGTGTAGGGCTCACGAAACTCCACGAGCGGGTCCGGGACCGTCTCCTTGATGCCCGCGATCAGCTCGTCCAGGAGGCTGAGCGCGGCGTCGGGCACGGACCCGCTCACGGCGTCGGCGGGCGCCGGCGTCTCGGGGGTGCGTCCCCAGCGCTCGAGAAAGTCGATCTTGAGACCGGCGGCGCCCGTCGTCCGCATCAGGGCGAGCAGCCGCTCGCGCAGGTGCTCGCGCACCCGGCGGGAGCGCGGGTCGAGGACCGACGCATCGAGCCCCTTGTCCTCGTACAGCACGGGCAGCGGCAACCCGCTGGTGGCTGCGTACGCGGCGGAGCGGAGGCCGACGAACGGTGAGCCGATCCACCACATGGTCTCCAGGCCAAGCTCGCGCAGCTCGCTGACGAGCGCCGCCGGATCCGGGATCTTCGTCGGCTCGACCGCCCAGTCCCCGCACGAGCCGTAGCCGCGCCCGTTGTCGGCGGTCTGCCAGCCGTCGTCGACGATCATCGTGCCGAACCCGAGCTCCGCGCCGAGCCGGCCCTCGGCGGTCAGCGACGCCGTGTCGACGTGCTGGTGCAGCGCGTACCAGGTGCAGAGCACGGGCTCCTCGTGGCGCGCTCCGCTGGCCTCGGCTGAGGCGTCGAGGGAGGCATCGAGGGGGGCGTCGACGTGCAGGCCGATCTCCGCGCCCACTGCGCGTACCGCCTGGGTGAACGGCTGCCGCTCGAAGTCGAGCACGACGTCTGTCCCGTGCTCGTCGGCGATCAGGTCGCAGGCGACCTGGACCTGCGCCGTCTCCTCGACCAGCCCGGCCCGCAGCCGCACCGAGTCCAGGTCCGTGCGGACGCCGAACGTCAGCTCGGCCGTGTCGCTGCGGCCGATGACGCAGCCCAGCGGGATGCCCTCGAAGGGCGACACGACGTGCTCGCCCGCCCACGACGGCGTCAGCCCGCCGCGGTCGGTGCCGCTCCCCGGCGTCCAGAGCGCCACCGCGTCCCGCGTCGGGACGAGCGCCACAAAGCTCGTCTCGACGGGTACCGGCGCCGAGATATGCACCACGACCTTGCCCGACGGCGACGTCGTGACCGTCGCCTGGACGTCGGCAGCTCGCGGTGCGGCCGAGGCCAGCACGGCTACCGCGCCGTCGGGCGCTCCCGGCAGCTCGACGACGGACGTGATGGTGCCGTACTCGATGCCGGGCACCCACGGGAGGGTCGGCAGGCCGACCGGCGCCGTCACTTGGACCCCGTGAAGCTGATGCCGCCGACGATGTGCTTCTGCGCGGCGAAGAAGAGCACGACGCAGGGCAGGATCACGACGATCGAGACGACCATCAGCAGGCCCGTGTCGGTGCTGTTCGCGGAGTTGAAGCCCGCGAGCGCCAGCGGGAGCGTCTTCCACCGGTCGGACGAGAGGTAGATGGCGGGGGTCATGAAGTTGTTCCACGAGGCCATGAACTGCAGCACTGCGGCGGCGACCACGATGGGCTGGGAGAGGGGCAGGTAGATCGACCTCCAGATTCGGAACCATCCGGCGCCGTCCACGATGGCGGCGTCGGTGAGGGACTGCGGCAGCCGCAGGTAGAACTGGCGAAAGAGGAAGATGAAGAACGGGGACCCGAAGACAGCCGGAAGGATGATCGGGTACAGCGTGTCCATCATTCCGAGGGTCCGGAAGAGGATGAACTGCGGGACCAGGGTCACCTCCCCGGGCAGGAGCATCGTGCCCAGGACTATGCCGAAGAGGATCCCGGCGCCGCGGGCGGGGACGCGGGCGAAGGCGAACCCGACGAGCGAGGACACGAGCACCGTCAGCACCACGGGGACGAGGGTCGTGATGAGCGAGTTCCCGAGGTAGCGCCAGAAGTCGAACGCGGTCAGGGCGTCGACGTAGTTCGAGAACTGCCACTGGACGGGCCACAGGGAGACGCCCGCCTCGGCGATGCCGCTGCGCGTGCGCAGCGACGTCGAGATCATCCACAGGAACGGGTAGGCGAATACCAGCGAGCCGAGGAGCAGGGTGATGAATGCGCCGACCTGGCCCGCGGGTCTGGGCTGGGTGACGCCGCGCCCCGGGCGGCGGCCGGCGGAGGTGGTGGGGCGGGGTTCGGTGTCAGCGGGAGCGGGCACGACGTCTCCCTTCGGGTCGGGCGGACTCGTAGTAGACCCAGAAGGTGCTCCCCCGGAACACGAGCAGGGTCAGCAGCAGGATCATGATGAGCAGGATCCAGGCCAGGGCCGAGGCGTAGCCCATGCGGAAGAACTCGAAGGCGTTCCGGTAGAGGTAGAGGACGTAGAACAGCAGCGAGTTGGACGGCCCGCCGCCGGCCTGCATGACGACGTAGCCCTGGGTGAAGGTCTGCATCGCCGCGATGAGGCCCGTGACGACGTTGAAGAAGACGACGGGGCTGATCTGCGGGAGCGTGATGTTCCAGAACGTGCGCACCCGGCCGGCGCCGTCGAGCGCGGCGGCCTCGTACAGCTCGGTGGGCACGTCCTGGAGGCCCGCGAGGTAGATCACCATGTTCCCGCCCACGGTCCACAGGCTCATGATGATCACCGCCGGCAGTGCCCAGTTCGGGTCAGCGAACCAGGGCGGTCCCTGGATCCCGAAGAGCGACAGGACACCGTTGAGCAGGCCGTAGTTGGGGTTGAAGACCCAGAGGAACAGCACCACCTGCGCCACCCCGGTGACCAGACTCGGCAGGTACCAGACCGTGCGGAACACGTGGATCCCCGCGACGCGCATGTTCATCAGCAGCGCCACGCCCAGCGACAGGGCCGTCTGCAACGGCACGCTGATCGCCGCGTACGTCAGGGTGACCTGGAGCGCCTTGCCGAGCAGGGGGTCCTGCGCGGCCTCGGCGTAGTTCGCCAGCCCGATGAACTCGGGCGGGTTCAGCAGGTCCCAGTCGAACAGCGACAGCGCGAGCGAGTAGAGCATCGGGCCCGCGGTGAAGATCAGGAACCCGGCGATCCACGGTGAGACGAACACCCAGAAGGCGGCCGTGCTCCTGCTGACCCGTCCGCTACGGACGGCGAGGAACAACGGGCCGAGGAACAGCGCGTACCCCACGGCGAGCAGGACGAGGAACACGGCGAGCGGCCGCAGGTCCTCGTGCAGGCGCATCGTCTCGAAGAGGCTGTAGAGGGCCTCGATCGCGTCAGACATGTCGGTGTGCTCTCGTCACTCGGCGCCCGTCACTCGCTGTCGAGGATGCTCTGGCACTCGACGTTGAAGTCCGCGAGCACGGTGGCGGGGTCCTCGTCGCCTGCGCCGAGCGCGGTGTCCGAGTAGATCACGTCGTCGAAGGCCGTACGGATCTGGTTGTCGTTCGCGACCGACGGGTCGATGGTCGACTGGTCCAGCGCGTCGACGAACGCCTGCAGGTTCTTGTCGGGGGCCGCGTCCAGGAAGGCCGCGAGCGACTCCTCGATGATCGGCACGCCGAGCGAGGACTCGCTCGTGGTCAGGAGGTCCTGCGCGGCGGGCGCGGTGCTCATGAAGTCGACGAAGGTCTGCGCGGCCTCCGCCTCCTCGTCCGAGGCGGACGCCGAGATGCCCAGGCCGTTGAACTCGAGCAGCGAACCGTCGCCGGGCACCGGGACGAGGTCGATCGCCGGGTCGTCGAGAGCCACGAGCTTGGCGATGTCCCACGGCCCGAAGTCGGGCTGCATGGCCAGCCGGCCGATGCCGAGCCAGTCGAACATGTCCTGGCCCTCGGCGTCGAGCTGGGTCGGGGCGTACCCGTCGGGCGACTGGGCCGCGATGAGGTCCTCTGTCGTCTCGAGGGCTTCGGGGCTGTCGAGCGTGCAGGCGGTCGCGTCGTCGTTGTAGAACGCGCCACCCTCGGCGACCAGCCAGCCGTTGAACCACAGGCGGGCCGAACCGTAGGTCTTGTCCGGCGCGGTGCCAGAGGTGACCTGCTGCGCGAGCTCGTCGAACTCGTCGATGGTCAGAGCCCGGTCCGCCGTCGGGGGCTCGACGCCCGCGTCCTCGAACACCGCGGCGTTGACGGCCATGACCTTGGGCTTCGCCACGAACGGGACGGCCAGGTACTCGCCGTCGAACTGCATGCTGCGCGCAGTGTTGGCCGAGTAGTACAGGTCCGGGTCGACCTCGACGGGGCGGAAGGCGTTGGCGAAGGCCGCGAGCATCGTGTTGCCGATCTGGGCGACCGTCGCCTGGCTGCCACCGGCGATCGTCGTCTGGAGCCGCTGCTCGTAGTCGGCCTGGATCCACTCGGCCTCGATGTCGATGTCGGGGTGCTCCGCCTCGAAGGCGGCGACCATCGCCTCCATCGTGGCGTTCTCCTCGTTGTTGCCCCAGTGGGCGAAGCTGATGGTCGTCGCGCCCGAACCGGAGTCCGGGGCCGAGCAACCGGTGAGCCCGACCGCGAAAGCAGCGGTCAGGAGCACCACAGAGATCTTCCTCATCGAAGTTCCTCCTATGTCTGGGTTGGTTGTGCGGGCCTCGCCGACGGTCGGCGAGACCTCAGGCTGTGACATCTCAGGCAGTGACATCTCAGGCAGTGACACCTCAGGCAGTGACACGGACGCTCTCCCCGGCCCGCACCACGTGGTGCTCGGTGCGGCCGCCGACGAGTGCCGACCAGCGCACGGGCTGACCGGCCACGACGGTGAGCGTGGACGCCTCCTGTCCCTCGTGCCGGATGCTCACCCGGGCCGGGCCCACGGGCACGTCGTCGACCTGGATCCACTGGTCGTGGACGTGGGACCGGGTCTGAAGGGCGCCGTCCCACGCCGGCTCCAGGCCCGTCAGGCCGAGGGCGAGGTGCTGCACGAGTGTGAACGGCACCTCCGGGTAGTCGGACCGGGAGTCGGCCAGGTGCCGGATCCAGGACATGGCCGTCGCGTCGTCGTCGTACGCGAGGTAAGCCTCCGGAAGGTAGGTGAACGCCTCGATGTTGGCCGGGGGCCTGGTGGCCATCCCGCGCGCGACGAAGTCGAGGTGGGCGGTAGCCCGCTCGCCCGCAGGCAGCAGGCCCTTGACCGCGGGGAACCACGACGGCTCGTACGCGAAGTCGGTGAACCGCCGGTCGGCGGACACGCCCGTCAGGTACTGCTGCGCGTCCGCGTCCCACCACGAGTCCTCGAAGACGCGCCGCGTGATGTCGGCTGCTTGCTGGGCCTCCGCGGCCAGGGCGGCATCGGGGACGAGCCGCGCGATCGCCGTGAGCGCCGCCCACTGGGACGACAGCCCGTCCCCGGCGACCTGCAACCCCGCGCCCTCGCGCGACTCGTTGTAGCTGGGGCTGCCCGCGAAGATGTCCTCGGTCCCGCGCTCCCCCGCGACCCCAGTCCCCAGGATGTCGTGCCGCGGGATGAACTCGCGGACCAGGTTGCGGTAGTAGCTCGCGAAGGCCGCACCGGTGCGGTACCGCTCGTCCCCCGTCCAGCGGTACAGGCGCAGCGCGGTCTCGGCGAGCTCGAAGGCGGCCGGTGTCTCGCGCACGAACCGGTCGTCGTCGTGGTAGTCGATCGGTGCGGGGGTGCCGTCGAAGAGGAACGCCCACAGGGGGTAGAAGCCCCGGCGCTCGGTCGCCGACCGGGCGAAGTGCTCCAGCATGACGAAGTTCTCGGCGCCGAGACCGAGCAGGTGCCCGGCCAGAGCCTGGTGGCAGACGTCCCGCGAGTAGAACATCGGGCGGTCCTGGAGACCGGCCCAGTACGACGGGACCTCCCCGGCGCGGCCCGTCCGGACGAACCCGAGGGACTCCCGGCACGCCCAGTCAAAGATCTCGCCGAGCGACGTGTCGGAGCTGGCGAGCGAGGGCAGGCCGGCCTTGTCTCGGGCCCCGTCTCGGGCTTCGTCTCGAGCCGGGTCTCGGGCCTCGTCTCGGGGGCCAGCACGGTGCGTCATCGTCACAGCGGCACCGTAGGCTCAGTGACGTACTTTGTGCAAGCCCTTGCAGCGTGCCGTCACGACCGGGGCGCCGCTCAGGCCGTCACCGGGGCGCCGGGGCCGTCGAAGCCCGCACGATCAGCTCAGGGTCGAACATCAGCTCGGTCGCATCGGGGTGGCGGCCTCTGACCTGCGCGAGCACGATCGGGGCCACGGCAGCGGCCAGCCGGTCGACCGGCTGACGGACGCTCGTCAGCGGCGGATCCACGAAGTCGAGCGGCAGGGCGTCGTCGTACCCGACGACGGAGAGGTCTCCGGGAATGGACAGCCCGGCCCGGCGGGCGGCGCGGATCGCGCCGAGCGCCATCTCGTCGCTCGCCGCGATGATCGCGGTCGGTGGCTCTGCGGCCCCGAGCAGCGTTGTCGCCGCGGACACGCCGCCCTCCATGCTGTAGGCGATGCGCACGACAGGGGCGTAGACAGCGGCGTCGACCGTGCCATCGCCCGTGCCATCGCCCGTGCCGGCGCCCAGCGCCGCCATGGTCTCGCGGAAGCCCGCGACCCGCCGGTCGCTGGGCCGGTTGCCAGTGGGCCCCGCGATCAGGCCGATCCGGCGATGCCCCAGGCCCCACAGGTGCTCCACCGCGAGCTGGGACGCGAGGGCGTCGTTCGTCGACAGCACCGGCGCATCGGCCTGATCAAAGGCGCCGTTGATGCAGACGAACGGGATGTGCTCGCGGGTCAGGAGCCGGTGCACCCCCGGGTCCGCCCCCTCCAGGGTGTTGCTGGCCGAGACGAAGATCGTGGCTACGATCCCGGCGTCGACCATCGCCGAGACGAGGTCCAGCTCCTGCGTCCCGCCCACCGGCGCGGAGCACACGACACCGCGCAGCCCGTGCATGCCGAGTGCGCTCATGATCCGCTCGGAAGTCCGGGCGAAGAAGGGCTCGTCGAGACCCGGCGTGACGAGCAGAACCACGTTGCTCACGTTGGTGCGGGCATATCCGACGGTGCGCAGCGCCGCCTCGACGGCCTTGCGGGTACCCGCGGCCACGGTGCCGCGGTTGTTGATGACCCGGCTGACCGTCGCCTCGCTGACCCCCGCCGCCTGCGCGACATCGGCTATGCCAACCTTCGCCACCGTCAACCCCATCTCCTTCGACAGCCCTGTTTTTCGACAGCCCTGTTTTTCGACAGCCCTGTGGCAAACCCGCCACAGGCACTCCATAGTGTGCCAGGAAGTGTGCCGGATGGCCTGCAAGTATCGGGCACGCATAGGTCATGGCGTGTGCGATGATCGTGCGCGTGGACGCGCTAGACGAGGTACTAGACGAGGTTCAGGACGAGGTACGGGTCGACGTCGCTGAGGTCCCGTTCAGCAGACGAGGGTCCTGGCTCAACGTCTCGACCGTCGTCGGGCCGCACACATCGGCACGCCATCTGCACCTGGTCTCGCACCGCCACGGCATGCACGCCGCGGCGGAGATCGTGTTGTTCGACGACGCCGGCCGAGAGCTGGCACCCGTCGTCGCCGCGACGCCGTCGAGGCTGCGGGCGCAGGGCGCGCCCGGGCAGCGCGCGCCCGGGTGGTTCGAGGTGGCGTTCGAGGACGCCGAGTCGCTTCGCGTCCGCGGGCACGGGGCCCACGTCGAGCTGCGTGGCGGATCGTCGTCCGACGAGTATGCGCCGCACGCCTTCACCGACCCGGCCACGGGCGCCGTCCTGCTCGCGGACGACCGCATCGGCGCCAGGCTGCGGATCACTCCGCTTGAGGGGACTGCTCTCCGCCTTGCGGACCGGGGAGGCCGCCCGGTCGTGACCCCCGAGGTCGTGACCCCCGAGGGTGGGGCTTCCACGGGCGGGGCCGAGGGCGGGACCCCTGAGGGCAGGACCTCCGAAAGCAGGACCTCCGAAGACGGGTGGGAGATCGCGATCGAGGAGATCGGCAGCGCGAAGGCCGCGTACCGCGCGACCGACAGCTTCCCGGACGTCGCCGAGCACGTCCGCCGCGAGTTCGCGGCCTACGTCGACGCGATCGCCCCCTGGCGCTCTCCCGAGACGCCCGCGGCCACGCTGGCGGCCTACGTGCTGTGGTCCGCCACGGTCGCGCCCAGCGGGATGATCCGTCGCGAGGCGGTGCTCATGTCGAAGCACTGGATGGACCGGGTGTGGAGCTGGGACCACTGCTTCAACGCCCTCGCCCTCGCACCGGGCCTGCCCGACGAGGCGCTCGACGCCTTCGAGATGCCCTTCGACCACCAGGACGAGCTGGGTGCGCTGCCCGACCTGGTCGGCCACGCGATCGTCTCGTTCGCCTGCGTCAAGCCGCCGGTGCACGGGTGGGCGTTCGCCAGGCTGGCCCGCCTGCTGCCCGACCTCGACCGCCCCGCGCTCGAGCGCGTGACCGAGGAGCTCGCGAGGCTCACGGACTTCTGGCTGACCCATCGCCGGGCACCCGGACACGCGCTCCCCTACTACCAGCAGGGCAACGACTCCGGGTGGGACAACTCGACGATGTTCCTCCGGGAGACCGTCATCGAGGCGCCCGACCTCGCGGCCTACCTCGTGCTGCAGCTCGACACCCTGGGACAGCTGGCCGACCGCCTCGGCGACCGTGTCACCGAGCGCCTCGACACCCGACGGGGTGACTCGTGGCGCAAGCAGCGGGACGAGCTGGCGGCGGCGCTCGTCGACCAGCTGTGGGACGGCGAGCGGTTCGTGGCCCGCGGCGTCACCGATCGTGAGCCCGACGGGCAGAAGAGCCTGCTGGGGCTGATGCCGCTGGTGGCCGCCGAGTTCCTGCCGCGCGACGTCGTCGACGCCCTGATCGCCCGGGTTCCCGACTACCTCACCGCCGTCGGGCCGGCGACCGAGGAGCTGCACTCCCCGCACTACCGGGCCGACGGCTACTGGCGCGGACCGGTCTGGGGTCCGTCCACGGTCCTCCTGGAGGACGGCCTGCGCCGCGCAGGCGCGGCAGAGCTCGCCGACCAGGTCAGCGCCCGCTTCCGCGCGACGTGCGAGCGGTCCGGGTTCGCCGAGAACTTCGATGCGACGACGGGAGCGGGCCTGCGCGACCGGGCGTACACGTGGACGGCGAGCTCCTACCTGATGCTCGCCCGCGAGCACGTCGCCCGCGCTGCAGGGTAGCCAGCGAGGTAGCCACCGGCGTCGGTACTGGGTGCGGGTGCGCCCACCGCCTCAGCGATGGGCGCACCCTCCTTGTCGAGCTGTCACACCCTGCCGAACTGTCACACCCTGCCGAACTGTCACACCCTGCCGAACTGTCACACCTGCCGAACTGTGAAACCCTGCCGAACTGTCACACCTGCCGAACTGTGAAACCCTGCCGAACTGTCACGCCGTGGCGGACGTGCGCCGGGGCAGCACCCAGCCCGGGCGCGGGAAGTGGCAGGTGTACCCGTTGGGGTAGGTGATCAGGTAGTCCTGGTGCTCGGGCTCGGCCTCCCAGAACGGCCCGACGGGCTCGATCGTCGTCACGGCCTTGGCCGGCCACAGACCGGACGCGTCCACGTCGGCGATCGTGTCGCGAGCGACCGTCTCCTGCTCGGGGGTCAGCGGGAAGATCGCCGAGCGGTAGCTCGTACCGACGTCGTTGCCCTGGCGGTTCAGCGTCGACGGGTCATGGATCTGGAAGAAGAACGCCAGGATGTCCCGGTAGGTCGTCTGTCCCGGGTCGAAGGTGATCTCGACCGCCTCCGCGTGCCCAGGGTGGTTGCCGTACGTCGCGTGGTCGTTCCGCCCGCCGGTGTAGCCGACGCGCGTGCCGAGCACTCCCGGCTGCCGACGGATGAGGTCTTCCATGCCCCAGAAGCACCCGCCGGCCAGGACGGCCGTCTCGGTGCCCGGCTCGCGCGTGATCTGTCCGGTGTCGTGAATCCCGCTGGTCATGATCCGTACTCCTAAGCGCTTGTTCTGACTTAGTGCTTGTTCTGACTTAGTGCTTGTTCTGACTTCGTGCTTGTTCTGACTTCGTGCTTGTTCTGACTTCGTGCTTGTTTTGACTTAGTGCTTGCTTCGACGCCGCTGGTGGTGGCGTCACTGGAGACAACGCTGCAGACGATTGCTTTGGTCCCGGGCTTTGGTCCCGGGCTTTGGTCCCGGGCGCTACAGGCCGTCAGTCGGCAGCCCCGGCTCGAAGCGGTGCTCCCACTCGACGCTGAACCCGAGGTAGTCCACGTAGAACTCTCGGGCGTAAGTCTCGTCCTGGATCCGGAGCACCGGAACCGCGGCCCCGAGACGATCTCCAGCGCGTGGCTGTGGCTGATCGTGACATCGGCGTCGGCCAGCGTGCGGCGCAGTGCTCGGGCGGACGCCTTGGCGTCGTTGAGGGTCAGGTCCACGATTTCATCGCAATCCCGGTGCCGTGAGTTTGGTCGGTGCCCGCATTGCCGTCCGGGGCACCGTGGGAGCCACGAGAACCTCTGACAGGACGTCGTCGTCGATGCATTCACCGGACCGAGCATTCACCGGACTGGCGATCTCGGCGCGGGCGGCAGGCTCATCGAGTGCCCCGAGCCAGCCTAGCGTTCCGCGCCTGCGGCAGCCATCAGGGGGCCGGTTCCCCGCCGCGAGATAGTGTCAGCCCGTGACGGACGGCAAGACGGCCGGTGTGATCGGCCTGGGATTCATGGGCGCCTCGCTCGCCGCGGCATTCCGTGGCGCGGGCGGTATCGAGGGCGGGATCGAGCGAGTCGTCGGGTACGACAGCTCGCCGGACGCCCGGGCCCGGGCCGACGCCGAGTCGTACGTCGACGAGGTCCTGGACAGCGCCGCCGACGTCGCCCGAGCGGCGGACCTGCTCGTCCTGTGCACGCCGGTACAGCAGATCATCACCGACCTCACCGAGCTCGGACCGCTGCTGCGCCGAGGCGCGATTGTCATGGACATCGGCAGCACCAAGGTCGCGGTCACCGAGGCGATGGTCAAGATCCTGCCCGACGGCGTGGTGCCGATCGGCGGCCACCCGATGACGGGACCGGCCACGGCCAGGGTCGACAGCCCGACCGCGCGGATCTATGCCGGGCGGGTCTTCCTGCTCACGCCGACCGAGCGCACGGACCCCGCCGTGACGAGGTGGTGCACCGACCTCCTGCGCGGGATCGGGGCCCGGGTCGAGGTGCTGGACCCGGACCGGCACGACCGGCTCGTCGCCGTCGTCAGCCACCTGCCCCGGATGCTTCCCGTGCCGCTCCTCGACCTCGTGGTCAAGGACCCGGACCCGATGCTGACGACGCTTCCGGCCGGCGGTTTCCGGGAGAGCACCAAGAGGGCCACGGACAGCCTCGACATGTGGGGGGACGTGCTGCTCACCAACACCGGCCACATCGTCGAGACGATGCGGCGCTACGCGCACGAGGTCGAGCTGGTCGCGGACCAGGTCGAACGCGGCGACCCGGCGACGCTGCGCGAGCTCCTGGCCACGACGTCCGACCGGTGGGCTGCTCTCTTCCCCGCCGACGTCGACGGCGCCGACGGCGCCCCACCTGCAGAGCCCGGCAACCGCTGACCCAAGGCATCCGCTGACACAGGGCATCCGCTGACACAAGCAAGACAACACAGGAGGACTAGTGGCCATCGGCTATCTCGGCCCAGAAGGAACGTTCACGCACGGAGCCGCACGGGACCTGTGTCCCGGAGCTGACCTCGTAGCGCTGACGACGCAGGCCCAGGCGATCGCCCAGGTCGAGGACGGCGCGATCGAGGGCGCCGTCGTGCCCATCGACAACACCGTGAACGGCGTGGTGCTGCCCACCTGGGACTCGCTCCTGGGCACGACGGCGAGCCGCATCGTCGCTGACGTGCTCGTCCCGGTGACCTTCAACGCTTATGCCCTCTCGGGCGACGTGACCCCCGAGGTCGTCGTCAGCCACCCGCACGCCCTGGCGCAGTGCGCGAGGTACGTGAGCTCGCTCGGGGTACCGAGCCGTGCGGCCTCGTCGACTGCCGAGGCCTGCGCGTCGCTCGCGCCCGGCGAGGTGGCCATCGCCGCGCCCGTGTGTGCCGAGCTGTACCCCGTCGCGACCATCGCTACGAAGGTCGAGGACAGCGCCGGCGCAATCACCCAGTTCGGCCTGGTGAGCCGCGGCGACACAGTGCAGCGTGACAACACCCTGCAGCGCGGCGACACCCTGCAGCGCGGCGACACCCTGCAGCGCGGCGACACCCAGCCGACGACGGCCCGGTGGACCACCGTGTTCGCCGCCCTGCCGAAGCACAACGCCCCCGGGAGCCTCGCGGCCCTGCTCACGCCCCTGGAGGCGCTGGGCTGCAACCTCGAGAACATCGTCGCCCGGCCGGTGCGGGACAGCGCCGACTACGTGTTCCTGCTCTTCGTCGCCGACCTCGACCAGGACCGCGAGACGGCGGCCCTGGACTCGCTCCGCGCCCAGTGCTCCGGGCTGTCCGTGCTCGGCCGGCTCGCGGCGACCAAGCCGACGGGATCGGACGGCGCGTCCGGCGTCCCCGCGCGCATGCTCTCCGTCCAGTCCTGAGCGGCCAGTCCTGAGCGGCCGGTCCGGGGCGGCCGGTCCGGGGCGGCCAGTCCGGGGCGGCCAGTCCTGAGCGACCGGTCCTGAGCGACCGGTCCTGAGCGGCTGCATGAGCCCTGCGATAGGCGCCCACCGAAAGGCGCCTTTCGGAACGCGCACGTTTGTGGGAGGTCCTGTCGGGGACCGTCAGATCGGGGCTGACCAGCCATAGCCTGAAATCCCCGACCACGGAGACCCGCAATCACTGTGACACTCAAGACCGCGACACCAAGACCGTGACACCAAGACGAACTCGGGCCGCTGCCCTCACGACGGGGCTCCTCCTGTCCGGGCTGCTCCTGTCCGGCTGTGGTGCGGGCCAGGGAGGCCAGAGCAACTGGCGACTGGACCGCGACTACCCGCCGGCACCGCAGCAGCAGGTGCCCGAGCCGTCCGCGGAGCCCGTCACCAACCCGGCGCCACTGGCCGAGCTGGCCGATCCGGCCTGGCTCCAGGACGCCGCGGAGCGCACGCAGATCCCGCTGCGGGCGCTGGCCGCGTATGCCGGGGCCTCCCTCCGGCTGGCGCAGACCGAGCCGCAGTGCGGCATCGGGTGGAACGCGCTGGCGGGCATCGGCGCCGTCGAGTCGGTGCACGGCAGCTACCAGGGAGCGCGCGCAGGGGCCGACGGGACGGTGACGCCGCCGATCATCGGCGTCGCGCTGGACGGCAGCGCGGGCGTCATGGAGATCCTCGACACCGACGACGGCGCGCTCGACGACGACACCCAGTGGGACCGCGCCGTCGGACCGATGCAGTTCATCCCCTCCACCTGGGCGGCCTACGCCCAGGACGGAAACCTGGACGGGCAGGCGGATCCGCAGCAGATCGACGACGCGGCCCTGACCGCCGCCCGGTACCTGTGCCAGAGCGGCGACGACGTCACCACCGACGACGGCTGGACGGCAGCGCTGGCGGCCTACAACCGCTCGGTGTCATACGCCAACGACGTGACGGAGCTCGCGGAGTCGTACATCGGGTAGGCATCGGGTAGGCGAGGTAGCAGGTGGCGATCACTCCGGGTACCGCTCCACCTTCTCGATGCGGAAGACGGCGTCGGCCGGAAGGTCCTCGAAGAAGTCGACCGTGACCTCCTTCTGTTGTCCGGGCTCGAGGTCTTCCGCGAACCCCGTTCCGGTGGCGTAGGAGGTCGAGCCGTCCTTGCTCTCCGCCACGACGTCGACCGCGTAGGTGAATGTCCGCTGGCTGCTGTTCGTCACGGTGGCCGGTATCTGAGCCCAGCCGATCTCGGTGCTCACGGTCGTGCCGAGCGTGACGTCCTTGCTCAGATCGGCATAGCCGACGTCCTCCAGCTGCGCGATCACCAGCACCGGAACCGTTGCGGTACCACCGACCTGGGTCTCGTA
Organism: Promicromonospora sp. Populi; assembly: GCF_041081105.1. Classification (NCBI taxonomy): domain Bacteria; kingdom Bacillati; phylum Actinomycetota; class Actinomycetes; order Micrococcales; family Promicromonosporaceae; genus Promicromonospora; species Promicromonospora sp. Populi. The sequence continues at coordinate 1,769,932 of NZ_CP163528.1, forward strand.
CTCGAAGGACCCGGTCACCACCGCGTGCACCTTCAGCACGTCGCCGGTCTCCACGCCGTCGAGCAGCGCCTCGTCGCCGATGAGGAGCGTGTCGGTCTGCAGCTCGAGCTCGCCTGGCTGGTCGACGCCGGTGCTGGCGAGGAACCTGTCGGACCCCGTGCTGCCGCCGAACTGCATGACCTCGGCGAACACCACGACGGGACGGTCCCTGGCCTGGTTGGGGTCATCCACGATGGACTCCCACTCCGCCGCGTCGACCTCGATGAACTCCGCCAGATCGGGTACCGGCGACGCGCTCTGCGAGGCGTGGGCCGTGGGTGCGCCCTCCTCCGTGCCCTCCTCCATGGCCTGCTCCAGTCCCGCCAGCCCGGACCGGACACCCGTTGCGATCTGATCGACGAGCGCGACGCCGATGGGCACACTGAGCACGGACAGCACGATGCCGACGATCGCCTTGGCGCGCCCGACCGGCGGATCGGTCAGGCCAGATCGCAGCACCCCGACGATGCCGAGCACTACGCCGACGATCGCCGGCAGGAACACGATGCTCGCGACGATCGACACGATCCCGAGCACCAGGCTCGCGGTGGCCTGCGGGTTGCTCGGAGCCGCCTGCCCCGCGACGGGCGACCCGGCGACGGGCGACCCGGTAACCGGCGACCCGGCAACTGGCGACCCGGTAACCGGCGACCCGTTCACGGGCGCGTACGACGTGTACGGGAGCGGCGCCTGGTAGTGATCCGGGTTCGGCGGGAGCGGTGCTCGGTAAGGATCCGGCGTCGGCGTGTGCGGAAGCGGCGCCCGGTACGGATCCGGCGTCGTCTCGGTCTGCTGCTCATCCCCCATGACGCAGAAGGCTACGAGCCTCGCGGACGCTCGAACCGGCGAACAGCACGCCCGGGCCCAGATTCACCCGGGTGAACCCGTGGTCCGCTCACGGTGCCGGCGCACTGCCGCGCGGTTGGCGCAGCGCACGGAGCAATACCGCTGCCGCCCGTTGCGGGTGACGTCGACCACCACCTGAGTGCACGGCTCGGATGCGCAGCGCCCCAGCCGGTGCATGCCGCGCGTGACGAGGTGGAGCGAGGTGCCCACGCTGATCACGGCCCGCAGCACCGACGACAGCACCTGGTTCTTCTCGCGGTAGTGCAGGTGCCAGCCCTCGCCGTCGTGGTCGGTGAGGCGCGGGTAGGCGGCGACGGCGGCCATCTGGGCGTTCAGCAGCGCGGCCCGCTCCGCGGGTTCGGGTGCGTCGACGACGCGCAGCCAGTCGTCGATGGCGAGGCGAGACAGCGCGTGGTCCTCCGGCTCCTCCTGGAACTCCATCGTCATGCCGAACTCGCGCGTCCGAGCCTCGATCCCCGCCCGGTCGTGCGGCCAGTCGTTGGCCAGGGACGCGGCCAGCAGGACCGCGTACTCACCGTAAGGGTTGAGTTGCATAAGACCATTACAGCATCGTGGGACGCATGGTCTCCATCAGCAGCGTCTCCACCAGCAGCGTCTCCACCAGCAGCGTCTCCATCGGCACTGTCTCCACCAACGCCCGTCCCGCACCGCGCGGCGCCACTCGCGATACCACCCGCGACTCCGCCCGTGACTCTGCCCGCGACACCCCGCACGAGCACTCGTGGACGACGGAGTCGCGCCACCCGACCTCGGCGGGCCACGTGCTCTACGTGCGGTGCACGGCGTGCGGCACCCATCGCGTGGATCTCCAGGACCACAAGGACGCGCCGCCCATGCCGCTGAGCAGAGTGGTCGGCAATGCGTCAGAAACGGCGGCGCCGGTATCGGCCTCTTAGACCTTGGAAAGGACAGATATGCCGGCGCCACAGAGTCCATCTGCCAGTCCGCCAGTCCGCCAGGCCGCCAGGTCTGCCGGTCCGCCGGTCCGCCAGGTCCGCCGGTCTGCCGAGTCCGCCGGTCCGCCAGTCCGCCAGTCCGCCAGGTCTGCCGGTCCGCCGGTCCGCCAGGTCCGCCGGTCCGCCGGTCCGCCGGCCAGGCGGTCAGGCGGCTTCGGTCGCCGGTGGGTCCGTAGTCGGGTGGGCCGGGTTGGTGTCCGGTAGTGGGTCGAGGGCTTCGGGCAGGCGGATGCGATGTCCGCGGGCGTCGGTGAAGGCCCACCCGGTCTCCACCAGGGCTCCGACGGTGCTGACACCGGTCGTGTCGGTGGTGGGTTTGCCGGTCCAGTGCATGACGATGCCACGCGCGTCCACCAGCTGATGGTGGAACCAGCACAACAGCGCACTGTTGGTGACCGAGGTGTCTCCGCCGTGGGCCCAGTGGGTGACGGCGTGGTGGACCTCGCAGCGCGAGGGCGGCTGATCGCATCCCGGATAGACACAGTGCTGGTCGCGGGCGATCACCGCGCGACGCATCTGCCCGGTCACGGTCCGCTGCGCGCGTCCGACGTCCAACACGGCACCGTCGGGGCCGAACACGATGCGGGTGACCGCACTGTCGCACGCCAGCCGGCGCAGCAGCGCCCGTGGCGCGCGTCCACCGCTCTCCGTGAACACCGCACCACCCGAGCCCAGCAGCCCAGACACCGTCGCGCCTGCCGCACCCCAAGCTGCTGGACCGCCGCCGACTGCACCGGGGTTGCTCCCATTCGCCACGCCTCCACTGCCTGTGCCTACGCCTGCCGCGCTTGGCCGGGTGCTGCGACCGGGCGCCGCCTGCCCGCACGTGAGGCACAGACCGTCACGGGTGCGAGTGATCTGGGTGACCAGCTCGGTCCAGGACACGGTCACGTTCAGGTGTGGCGGAATCGCGGCCCCGGGCGAGGCCTGGTTGGTGTCCAGCACCACACGGGCCACGTCGGCCAGGCCCTGCGCGCGGCGCTGCCCCGGCGTGCGGGTGTCCTCCGCGGAGGGTGCGCCCATGACGGCGTTCACGGCCGCGGTCACCAGCAGGCCGTGCTCGTCGGTCAGGAACCCTGCGACGTGATACCCGCCAAAGGTCTTGGCCAGGTCCAGGAACTCACCCGCAGCGGCCTTGTCGTCGTCCGTGTCGTCGCTGTCCGGGTCGGTCACCGACGCGAACCGGCGCGCCACGATACGGAACTGGTCCGCGTTCAACACGCCCGCCTCCCGCAGGACCAGGCCCTCCCCGGTGACCAGCGTGCCATCCGCGACCGCACCCTCCAACACCTGCGTGACCAGTACGCGCGTCCGGTCACCGTCCGGGTCCTGGGCCGGGTCCGGGAAGTCCACCGCAACGCTCTGCACGAACTGCTCCGGTGTGGTCGGCTCCCCGGTACGGGTATCGACCAGCCACGCCAGGGCGTCCTGACGCGTCGAGCTCGTGGGCGCCTCTTCGGTCATCACCCGCGCGTGATCCGCGCCCACGGTCCCGGCCACGAGGGCCTCCCGGGTCGCGGGCAGCGCGGTCGCCAGCCGGCGCGCAGTCGTGACGTCCTTGCGCGCCGTGGCCGCCGCCACCCCTTCGCGCACCCGCAGCCAGGACACGAACGTGCGCGTTGCCCCGCCCGAGCGCCACGAACCATCATCCTCGATCCGCGGCAACACCGTGTACCGCACCCCGTCCAGGCGGCCCGTCACCCGACGAACCCGAGCATGCGCCTCGACCAGGCGTCCGACACTCGGAGCATCCCACCCGTCCAGCACCTCGGGACCGACCAGACCCGCCAGGTCACCGACCCCCGCCTCGATCCGGGCCAGCGCCTCCTCGATCGACCGTGCGGGAGGCAGGCCACCGGCGGCCGTGCTGTTCGTCGGCTGCTCCACTGGTCACCACCCCCGCCCGGCTCGTCATTCACTGACTCCTGTTCACTGACACCATTGTCTCGAACATCCGTACGGCATGCACGTGCGATCTGAAATCTGTGGATAACCCTTCACGACACAATTGAGGCGCCCCTGAGGTCCGCCCCAGAAAGCCCCGCCGGTAAGGCGCCCGCGCAGAGGGCCCGGAGAGGTGGGCCAGAGAAACGACTCGGAGTGCTGGCCGTGACCGTCTTCGACGGCACCATCGAAGTCACCGACCCACGCTGACCTTCTTCAAGCGCTCAGGCGTGGGCCGCGGTCCCCCGCGCCCCGTCCCACCAGCCCAGCACCCGGGCGGCATGGAACGTCAGCCACTTCGACGGCTGCCCGGCGTCGACGTCGAACTCGAACCACACCCGGCCCGGGTGGCGCCGCGCCTGCAACCACGTGCCGTCCGGCTGTCGCTGCTCGCGGATCTTCTCGATCGCCTCGCCGATGCGCTCGTCGGGCGGCGTGCCGCGCAGCACAGACGCGGCACGGAAGTAGTCGGCGGCGCTGAGCACGTCGTAGAACGAGCGGAACGGGTAGGCGAGGCGGAACACCCAGTCGCCGAAGGGTTCGTCCGTCGACAGCCGCCGGATCAGGTGGCGCTCCAGCAGGTACTCCTCGGCGCGCTCCTGCGCCTGACGGGTGGCGGCGGTGCCGCCCGTGGCCTCCTCGTGCGTGAGCAGCCCCTTGAGCGAGTTGAGCGTGGAGCGGACCGAGGCGCGGGTCGAACCGTCCTCCACCCACTCGCAGTTCCAGCCGCCCTCGGCCATCTGGTGCTCGACGAACCAGTCGGCGATCCCGCCGACGTCCGCCCCGAGCCACACACCGTTGGCCAGCGTGAACCCGTTGATGCACGCGTCGACCTCTCCGCCCCAGTACGGAAGGTCGTCGTACTCCCAGCGGGTGTTGGCCGCGATCAGTGCCGCGGTGTCCCGCTCGCGCAGCACCGAGGGCGTCCAGGCCCCACTCCCGGAGCGTGTTGAGCGACCAGGTGGTCGCCGTCCACGGCTGCCCCGCCCCCGGCCGGGCCTCCGGACCGTTGAAGTCGAAGCCGGCGGGAAAGAACGCCCCGCCCGCCCAGGTTCCCGCCTCGTCCTGCAGGGCCAGCAAGCGAGCCCCGAAACCTTCAGTGGCGATGCGAGCACGCGTGGCCCGCCAGACATCCTCGGGCATGTGCAGCAGGTCCTTCTCGACCTGCCAGCGCAGCGCGGGATCGCTGTCCAGCAGCCACGCCACGACGTCGTCGGACACCGGTGAGGAAGCCATGGGCCCGAGACTAGACCCGACGCAGTTCGGTCGGCAGCGCTGGCGCCGGACGGTCGGCTCAGGACACTTACTGCCAGGATGGTGTCGATCTTGGCAGCACGTGCGTGGTCAAATCGCCGTCAGCTACACCCGCGAGCGCGCCAGGAGCCAGACGAAGTACGGCGCCCCCAGCAGCGCGACCGCCAGCCCCGCCGGCACCTGGGCCGGGGCGATGACAACGCGGCCGAGCGTGTCGGCCAGGCCGAGCAGCACGGCCCCGATGAGCATCGCCACGGGCAGCACCCGCGAGTGCCGCCCGCCCACCAGGGCGCGCGCGGCGTGCGGGGCCACCAGACCGACGAACCCCACGACGCCGACGGCGGTCACGCTCACCGCAGCGAGCACGGCCGCCACGGCGAGCACCAGCAGCCGGCTGCGCTCCAGCCGGACACCCACGAGGCGTGGGGTGTCGTCGTCGACGGCGAGGAGGTCCAGCTCGCGCCGCACCATTACCGCCAGCGGCAGGGCGAGCGCCAGCACGACCAGGACGGGCACTATCTGGTCGAAGCTGCGCCCGTACGTGGTGCCCGACAGCCACGTGTAGATCCGCGGGGTGTTCCACGGGTCGGAGTTGAGCAGCAGGAATGTGGTCAGCGCCGTCGTCAGGTAGCCCAGGCCGATGCCGATGAGCACCAGCCGGTCGGCGTGCAGCCCGCCCCGCCAGGCCAGCAGGTAGACGATCCCGAAGGCCAGCAGTCCGCCGACGACGGCCGCCACGAGCATCGCGCCGTTGCTCGCCGCGATCCCGTTGCCCCAGGCGGTGCCCGCCGCAGCGGTCACCACGATCACGGCACCCAGGCCCGCTCCCCCGGTGATGCCGAGGATGCCGGGCTCGGCCAGCGGGTTGCGCGCCGTGGCCTGCACCATCGTCCCGGACAGCGCCAGGGCCGCCCCGGCGACTATCGCGGCCACCACACGCGGCGCGCGCTCGTCGAGCGCGAACCGGACCACTGCCGGGCCCTGATCCTGCAGCCAGAGCGCTATGTCACCGGTGCGGAGCCAGGTGGACCCGGCGAGCAGGCCGAGCAGCGCCACCCCGGCCGCGAGCGCCACGCACACGCTCAGCACGACGACGAAGCGCCGGGCGCTGCGGGGCCCCGTCGCTGCGGCGGGTGGCGTGCGGGACGGACCGGCATCGCGCAGCCGCCGCGCCAGCAGCACCATGATCAGGGCGCCCGCGATCGTCGTCGCTACGCCCGTGGGCACGGCGAGCGCCTCGTCGGCGCCGAGCAGGGCGCGGACGACGGCGTCGGCGAGCACCACCACGAAGGCGCCGAGCAGCCCCGCGGCCGGCAGCAGGATCGCGTGCCGGTGCAGAGCGGGGACCACCTTGGCGAGCAGCCGGGCAACCACCGGCGCGGCGAGGCCGACGAACCCGATCGGCCCCGCCAGGGTCACCGCCCCGGCGGTGAGCACCACCGCCAGCAGCACGCCGATCGCGCGGGTCGAGCGCACGGGCACCCCCAGCGCGCCGGCGGTGTCGTCGCCGAGGCCGAGCACGTCCAGCCGCCGGGAGAGCAGCAGCCCGCCTGCCGTCGCCAGCACGACGACGGGCAGCGCCCGCCAGAACGCCGTGAGGTTGAGCTGGCTCAGGGAGCCGCTGCCCCACGCGAACAGCCCGGTGGTCTCGGCCTCGAACAGGATGAGCAGCGTTGAGGCCGCCGCCTGCAGCGCCAGCGCGACGGCGGACCCGGCGAGCACCAGGCGCGTGGTGGACGTGCCGGCTCCCCGGCGAGCCCGAGCACGAGCCCGGCGGCGGCGAGGCCGCCGGCGAAGGCGACGGCGCCCGACGCCCACACGGGCACGGCCAGCCCGAAGGCGGCCACGGCGACGACCGCCAGGTAGGAGCCGCCGGTCACCGCGAGCGTGTCCGGCGAGGCCAGGGAGTTGCGGGCGATCGACTGGAAGAGCGCGCCGGCCACACCGAGGGCGAACCCGACGGCCACACCCGCCGCGAGGCGAGGCAGGCGTGAGCCGACGAGGATGTCGCGGACGGCTGAGGCGTCGCCCGCGTCCTGCCCGGTGACTTCCTGCCCGGTGACCAAGCCCAGCAGCTCGCCCAGCCCGACGCCGGACGTGCCCTGCGTCAGGTGCCAGGCGCCGACGGCGAGCACGGCCAGGACGAGCACCGCCAGGCTGGCGGCGCCCGTCGCCCAGACGGCGGGACGCGACGCCGGCGCCTGGGGCAGCGTGTCCGGCTCGGGCGGCGTCTGCGTGGCGGTGATCGGGTCAGCCATCGGGCCAGTCATCGGATCAGTCATCGGGCCGGTCATCGAGTCAGTTCGTGAGGACGTCGACGTACGCGTCGACGATCTGCTCCGCGGAGCGCGGGCCGCCGAACGTCCAGATGTGTGCCGGGAACGCGTGCGCGCGCCCCTCGGTGACGGCGGGCAGGTTCGCCCAGATGTCGTTGTTGGTCAGCTCGGCGATCCAGTCGGTGTCACCGTCCTGGGTGCCGGTGTAGAGCAGGGTCGCCTCGCCGACGTCGGTCATGCCCTCGATGTCGGACTGCCCCAGGCCGTAGGCGGGGTCGACCTCGCCGGTCCAGGCGTTGGTCAGGCCGAGCTCCTCGCCGAGCTCGCCGACCAGCGAGCCCTGGCCGAAGGGCCGGATCGAGACGTTGCTGCCGTCGATCCAGCCGTCGAAGTAGACAAAGTCGGTCTGTTCCGGGGCCAGCTCGGCGACCTGCGCCTGGGCGTCGGCCAGGTGCTGCTCGAACTCTTCGGTAACGGCCGCCGCGCGCTCCGTGCGGCCCGTGGCCTCCGCGATCAGATCGAACGTGTCGAACATGGTGGCGACCGGGTCGGCGACGTCGGCGCCCTTGGTGGCCAGCACCGGCACGTCGTACTCCTCCAGCGAGGCGATGATCTCGTCCTCGGCGGTGTACGCCTCGATGATCACCAGGTCCGGCTCCGTGGCGTACAGGGCGTCGAGGTTGGGCTCGCCGCGCGTGCCGACGTCGACCACACCCTCCGGGAGCTCCTCGGCGCTGTCCCAGTTGGTGTAGCCCGCGACGTCGGCCACGGCCACCGGGTTCACGCACAGGGTGAGGGTGTCCTCGACCTGCTGCCACTCGAGCACCGCTACCCGCTCGGCCGGCTGGTCGAGCTCGACCGTGCGGCCGAACGAGTCGGTCAGGGAGACGGGGCCGGTCTCCGTGGTGACGTCGGCGCAGTCGCCGGAGGCGGCCTCGGCCGGGGGCGACGCGGAGGCGCCGGGGTCCGTGGTGCCGCAGGCGGCCAGGACCAGCGGCAGGACGAGGGCGGCGCCTACCAGGGACGCGGTTGTGCGCGGGGACATGGGTCTCCTTGGGTTCGTGACAGGTCGTGTCTGGGCAGTTCTGTAGCGGCAGTTCGGTAACAGCAGTTCTGTAGCGGCAGTTCGGTCGCGTCGGGCGCGAGGGTTCGGACGTCGACGGCGGTCGGCGCTCCTGTGGGACGGTTCAGCGGGTCCGGCCGTGATGCCGGCCGCGCGGGTGCACACGGACCCGCCCGGTCTCGGGGTCGGTGGTGACGTCGATCGGCAGGCCGTAGGCGAGCGACAGGTGCTCGGCCGTGAGCACCTGCGCGGGCGGTCCGGCGGCGAGCACCCGGCCCTGGTGCAGCAGCACGACGGCGTCGGCGACGGACGCTGCGTGGTCCAGGTCGTGCAGCACGATGCCGACGGCGGTGCCGTGCTCCTCGGCCAGGTCGCGCACCAGGTCGAGCGTCTCGACCTGGTAGCGCAGGTCCAGGTGGTTGGTGGGCTCGTCCAGCAGCACGACGCCGGTCTCCTGCGCCAGACAGGTGGCCAGCCAGACGCGCTGCACCTCGCCGCCGGAGAGCTGGTCGACGCCGCGGCGGGCCATGTCGGTGACGCCCGTGATCGTCATCGCCCGGTCGATGGCGGTGTGGTCGGCGTCGGTCAGCGGTGCGAACCGGCGGCGGTGCGGGTGGCGGCCGAACGCGACGACGTCGCGCACCTCCAGCCCGGCCGGGTGCGGGCGGGACTGGGCGAGCAGCGTGACCCGACGGGCGAACTCGCGCGCGGACAGCGGCGCGGCGTCGACGGCGTCGTCCGGCGTGGACCCCAGGCTGACGGAGCCCTGCCGCACCGGGTGCAGGCGGGCGAGCGAGCGGAGCACCGTGGACTTGCCGGACCCGTTGGGGCCGACGAGCGCGGTCACGACACCCGGCATCAGGTGCACAGCAACGCCGTGCACGACGGCGGTGCGCTGGTAGCCCAGCACGAGGTCGTCGCCGCGGAGCACAGTAGGAGTCACAAAAGGTAAGCCTAACCTCATAGGCGCGCGACTCGGACAGGCGTCCAGCAGCCGATCAGCCGCCCGGCGTCAGGAGCGCGTCGCGACAAGGCCTGACCTGGCGACAAGGTCTCCACTCGCAGCGGACAGATCGCCGAGCAGGGTGAGAGGCGTCAGACGAACGCCGGGTAGCCGGTCGTCTCCGCATCGGTACCCCAGTTCTCCCAGGCCCAACGGGTGGTTCCGGCCAGCGCCTCGGCCAGGGCGGGGAACTCGGTGCGAAGGTTCGTCGCACCCCACCGCCAGCGCGACGCCACCAGCTGCCGGTACGACGGCGACCTGCCGGCAGGCCCCACCAGGGGGCGCGCCGCGATCGCGCCGTCGAGCAGCCAGCCTGTCACCAGCACCACGTAGGCCGCACAGGCGAGCCGGACCTGCCGGTCCCAGTCCGGTGCAGCGACAACCTCTGGCATGTGCGTGCCCAGACCCGTGGCGAACGCCGCGAGCAGATCCTCGGTGAGGCCTCCGGGCGGGTCGTACACGCACCAGCACGTCGCGAACGGCAGCATCGTGTACGCCGCGGCGAGGGCCGGATGATTCACGTCCGTTCCCTCCAGATCGAGGAACCACCACGCAGGCTCGTTGTCAGCCAGGCTCGCCAGGATCGCGTTGTCCGGACAGGTGTCGGTGGGCCAGACGACGGCGTCCTCGCCTGCCTCGAGCAGCGCGGTGACGTCGGCGAGCTCGGCCTCGATGGCCCCGACGTCGGTAGCCTCCGGCACGAGCAGGGCAAGTCGTTCGAGACCTCGCCGGAGGTCCGCGGCCGCGTCCCAGTGCGTCGGGCCACCCGGCGAGCCGGCGACGATCTGCCGGCGGGCCTCGCCGGCGAACAGCCGCGACGCGCCGAGCATCGAGCCGAGGTCTCGCGCCCACGACACCGCCCCGGTCCACGCCGCGTCCCGGTCCGGGCCGAGGAGCAGGTCTGCCAGGGTCGGCAGGCCGTCGCCGAGATCAGACATGACGATGACCCGGTGCTCGTCGTCCGTGGCGAGCAGCTCCGGGGTCCTGCCCAGGAGCGTGAGGCCCACGCTCTCGCGCGCAAGCTCCGAACCCGTCACGAGGAAGTGCTTGACGACGACGCTGCCGCCGTCCTCGGTGCGGCAGCGCAGCACCCGCGAGCGCCGGGACCCGCCGAGGTCAACCGGATCGGTCAGAGAACGCCCCAGAGCCGCGGCGGCGAGGCGGACGGTGTCGTCAATGTCAGGAGGCGAAGAGGCAGCGTTATCGGATACGGCAAAATCAGACACGGCGCCAGTCTCCTACGCCAGGTGCCACACCTCGCGCATGTCCCGCCAGCCCTCGCCAGGCTCGGCGTCCTTCCCGAACGGCGTCTGGCACGGATCCGTGTGCGTCCACCACTCCTGGGTAACCGGGTCCTGCGCGATCCGGGCCACGTCGGCGGCATGGTCGGCGCCCGTGTACTCGTAGTAGGCGAACAGCGTGTTCTCCAGCACGAAGATCGTGTAGTTGTGCATGTTGCAGGCACCAAGGGTCGCCTCGACCTGCGGCCAGACGGCCGCGTGGAGGCGGAGGTACTCCTCACGCTTCTCGGGGACCACGTCGACTACCAGACCGTGTCGTTCCAACGTCATCGCGGAGACCACTCCTCTTGCTCAAAGGTCGATACGGACGGGCTCGCTCGGCAGCGCGCCCGACCGTTCCCGGGCAAGCGTCGTGGCCAGAAGCGTCGGCAGGACGCGCGGCCCGAACAGGACGTCGTCGCCTGCAGCCGCGAGGTCGGACGGCGTCCACCACCGCGCCTCGATGATGCCCTCCTCGTCCGGGTGGCCGGGCGTCCCGGGTGCGACACCCGACGACGGCTCGAAGTAGTCGGTGCGCAAGAGGAAGAACTGTTCGTCCACCCCCGCGAACCCGTTCCGTGTTGCCCAGGGGTAGTCGACCTCACGCGCCCAGACCAGCACGAGGGGATGGTCGTCGGGCAGGTCCAGCCCCACCTCCTCGAGGAGCTCGCGCCGCAGCCCCTCCTCGCGCGTCTCGCCCTCCTCGACGCCGCCGCCCGGGCCGATCCAGAGGGTTCCCTCGTCGATCGCATGCGCGACCAGCAGGATGCGGTCTTCGGCATCAACGACGAGGCCACGGCACTGGAGGCGCAACGGGAGCGAGGGCATGTCGGGACCGTACAGCAGCCCACCGACACGGGCGGCGCGTTCATACGCGATGGCCTGGAGCACTCGTTGTCAGTGGTCGCGGCTACCTTTGCGGCCATGGCTCCCCGGCACCCGAAGACTCCACCCCGTCCGCTCGCACCAGGCGACGTCGTCGTGACCTTTCATGACGGCCTCGGCGAGTGGACCGCTGCGCAGGTCACCCGTCTGGACCCGGACGAGGAGCTGGCTGACGTGCTCGACCTCGACTGGTCCAGCCCGACCCGGCCCGACTCGCTCGCAGATCTGGGAGTCCTCCGCCCGCTACGACGGCACCGCGGGAACTGGAACGGTCAACACAGCCACTCCCATGCCCCGTGGGTGCTGCCTCGCAGCTGCACTGTCATCGGCGGCGCGGACCCGCTGATCAGGCGCTCGTCAGACACATTCGGCCTGCGGTGGGGCATCGGCGACGCGTTGTCCTGGGAGCGGCTCGACGCGAGCGGTCGGGCCGATGAGGACGACGAACCTGGTAAGGCATCGATCAAGGGGCCCGGGTTTCAGGTCCCCGAAGAAGTCGACCCGACAACCAGGCAGCTGTACGTCAGCGATGTCGAGCATCTGGACGCCGCGATCCTCGTCGCAGCCTTTCCCAACCTCGCGGACCTGTTCATCTACGGCGACCTCGGCACGATGTCCAACGCCGGCGCCCTCAACCGGCTCACGAGGTTGCGCGAGCTCACGATCACCGGCTACTTCGGGATGGCAGCAGCGGACTGCCTCACCGTCGAAGGTACGCCTGAGCTGGAGTACGTCGACCTGCACAACATCCCGCACGAGTACGCCACCGCGATGCGACGCGTCTGGCGGCCCGAAGCGGCCAACGGCACCCACCTCAGCGTGACGGGCGCGCGGAAGCCCGACTGGGTCACGGAGAACAAGGACAATCCGCTGCGTGACTGGGACGACCGCGAGGGCATCAGCAAGACTGCCTACAAGAAGTCGCTCGCGCAGTTCACGAGGACCCGCCGCCAGATTATTGAGGCTCTCGACGACCCGACCAGTCGTAGGGCGGCGTCGTTGACCACCATCGGCTCCGAGTACGGCGAAGCCTTCAACGCCATCGACCTCGCCACACGCGATCACTTCATCATGACCGAGGAACGCGAGGAGCTCTATCAGGCCGTCATCGGCGTGCTCGAAGCCGCGGCCGGGGAGCGGGGCCTTGACCTCACCTCGGAGAAGGACGCGCTCCTGGACGGCCTCGACGCGACCCGCGACTGGTGATCCACACCTCGCTCCCCTTGACCTGGGCCACACAGCGGCGCAACGTGAACAGGGACGGCAGCGCCGTCCGGACGCTGCCCCGAGCCCGGGAGTCAGCCATGTACATCCGCACCACCGAAGTCCAAGGAGTTCCCGCCAGCATCGACGACGGGCTGAGCCTCGTTCGTGAGGAGATCTTCCCGGCCGTGAGCGCCATGGACGGCTGCGTCGGCATGTCGATGCTGGTCGACCGGCAGTCCGGCCGGTGCATCACCACGACGGCGTGGTCGTCGGAGGACGCCATGCAGGCGAGCGCCGCCGCCGTCCGGCCGCTGCGGGACCGCGCCGAGCGCGCCCTGGGCAGCACCTCCGGCAGGTACGTCCACCAGTGGGAGGCCGCCGTCGTCCACCGCGACCACGCCGCGCCCGACGGTGCATGCGCGCGCCTCACCTGGTTGCACGGCGACCAGCGCACCGTCGAGGACGCCATCGACATGTACCGGATGGTCGTCCTGCCGCAGATCCAGGAGCTGGACGGGTTCTGCAGCGCCAGCCTGATGGTGGACCGGGAGACCGGCCGGGTCGTCAGCACGGCAGCGTTCGACACCTTCGCTGCCGTAGAGGCCAGCCGGGAGGCCAGTGCCGCCCTCCGCGACCGGGTCGTCGGCGAGCTCGGCGCCACGATCGACAACGTCGAGGAGATGGAGATCGGATTCGCACACCTGCACGTGCCCGAGATGGCCTGACGACAGCGACCCAGCCCATCAAGACGGCGCGGGCGGGATGTTCTGGTTCAGGTGGAAGACGTTGTCGGGGTCGTAGACGCTCTTGACCGCGGCGAGCCGGGCCAGCTTGGTGGGCGGGTAGGCCCGTCGGACGCCGGTGACGCCGTCGTCGGCGAGCACGTTGACGTAGACCCCGCTGGCGAACGGCTCCAGCCGGGCCGCGCTCCTGCGCGCTGCCGCGATCAGGGCCTCGTCCTCGGCCGGGTCGGTCCAGCCCGTCGCGACGACGTACTCGAACCGGGTCTCACGCTGGCTGAACGCGGCCTCGTCGTCCGGCACGTCGGCGATGGCGCCGCCGTACGCCTGGAGGCCGGCATGCACCTTGGGACCGTGGGCGAGCAGCACCTCGAGCGCGGCGTCGGGCAGCTCGCGAAAGTAGTGGCCCTTCCAGTAGCGCCGCAGGGCGTGGCCTTCGATCGTGTCCTCCTGGGTCTGCAGGTCCAGGTAGGACAGCTCCGTCACCCGCCGGTCCGCCGGCCTGCCGAGCGAGTCGAGTGCCCGGGCGTGCACCCGGCCCTCGGCCGGGTCGCCCACCCAGACGAAGCCGAGGGTGACCACGCCGTCGTGCACGGAGGCCGTGTACGTGGCCTGCCGCGGGGCGCTCTCGCTGAGGTCTCGCCACCGGCGGGTGGCGATCAGGGCGGTCGGCAGGAGGGTGCCGATCGGGAAGTCGAGCCCGACGCTCAGGGCGCGCGTGCCGACGTCGTGCAGGCGGAACTCGAACTCGGTGACGACGCCGAAGTTCCCGCCACCGCCGCGCAGCGCCCAGTACAGGTCTGGCCGCTCGTCGGCCGAGGCTCGAACCACTTCCCCCGCGGCAGTCACGACCTCGTAGGAGACGACGTTGTCGCAGGCCAGGCCACACTGCCGGGCCAGCCAGCCCATCCCGCCGCCGAGGGTGAGCCCGCCGACGCCGGTGTGCGAGACGTTGCCCGCCGTCGTGGCCAGGCCGTACGGCTGCGTGGCCTGGTCGAGCGCGCCCAGCAGGGCGCCACCCTGCACCCACGCCCGCTTGCGCTCCGGGTCGACGCGGACGGCGCCCATCGGGGTGAGGTCGATCATCAGCCCGCCGTCGGGAACACCGTGCCCGACGACGCTGTGGCCGCCGCACCGGACGCCGACCTCCAGGCCTTCGCGCCGGGCCAGCGCGAGCGCCTCCACGACGTCGGCGGTCCGTCGGCAGCGGACGATCAGCGCCGGCCGGTGGTCCACCATCGCGTTCCACACCGCGCGCGCCTCGTCGAACCCGGCGTCACCCGGACGCCGGATGTCGAGATCGGCCGCGGCGGAACCTTCGATCCTGTCCATGTGCTCTCCTTCGTCTTTCATCGTTGAAAGCCCCCGGTGCAAGACAGACTGTCCGACTTCTCGAGATTCATCGGGCGCAACCTGGATGTTTCGGTTGTTTCACCTGGACGCTTCGGCTGGATTGCTCCCATATCGGCCCTGTTCGTGTTAGGTTCCCGACGCCTGGTTGGGCTCGCTCAATGACGAACGGAGCAACCTCGATGACTCGCGAATCAAGCCGCCGCGACTTTCTGCGCCTTACCGGTGTGGCCGGGGCCGGGCTCGCCCTCGGTGGCGGACGCCCCTTCGCGGCCCATGCGGCCCCGGCGCGGCCGGTCGCCAGCCCAGCGATCCCGGCGGTCCCGGCAGGCCCCGCAGCCACCACGCTCTGGTATCCGGACCCAGCGGTGGAGAGCCGGATCATCGAGGAGGGCCTGCCCATCGGCAACGGCCGGCTCGGCGGCCTTGTCACCGGCGACCCGGGCGACGACGCCCTCTACCTGACCGACGGCTCGTTCTGGAGCGGCGGGCTGAACGACGTGCTGCAGGACGACGGGCAGCTCCCCTACGGGCGCGACGACTTCGGCAGCTTCGGCCTGCTCGCGAAGGTCCGCATCACGGTCCCGGGGCACACCGGTGCGGCGGTGAGCGACTACCGGCGTCAGCTCGACCTCAGCAACGGCATCGTCTCCGCCTCCTACCGCCACGGCGGCAGGAGACTCCGCCGCGAGACCTACATCAGCCACCCGGACGACGTCGTGGTCATCAGGCTCTCCGGCGGACGCTACACCGGCACGATCACGCTGGACGGGACGCACGAGGAGTCGACGGTCGGGGGCGGGAAGCACCTGTCGTTCGCGGGCGCGCTCGACAACGGCCTGCGGTACGCGGCTGCGCTCACCGCCGTGAGCAGCACCGGCAGCGTAGTCGTCGACGGCGGCATCAACGGCGGCACCGTGTCGTTCACCGACTGCGAGGACCTGCTCGTCGTGGTGTGCGCCGGTACCGACTACGCGCCGGACGCCGCGCGCGACTTCCGTGACCCGTCGGCCGACCCGCTCGGCCTCGCGATCGAGAAGGTCACCACCGCGGCGCGGGTGCGGAGCTCCCGGCTGCGCGCCACCCACGTCGAGGACTACCGGCGGCTCTTCGACCGCATGACCATCAACCTGGGCGCCTCGGCCCCCGCGCAGCGAGCGCTGGACTCGTGGTCGCGGCTGAAGGCGCGGAACGCGGAACCCGGCACCCCCGATCCCGAGCTGGAGGCCACCTACGTCCAGTACGGCCGCTACCTGACCATCACCGGCTCGCGCGACGCGCTGCCGATGAACCTGCAGGGGCTGTGGGTGCACAACAACACCCCCGACTGGTACGCGGACTACCACACCGACATCAACATCCAGATGAACTACTGGCTCGCAGACCCGGCTGGGCTCGGCGAGCTCGGGATGCCGCTGGCCGACTACTGCGTGGCGCAGCTACCGGCCTGGACGGACGTGACCCGCCGGCTCTTCAACGACCCGCGCAACCGGTTCCGGAACTCGACGGGCGAGATAGCGGGCTGGGCGGTCGCGTTCTCCACGAACATCCACGGCGGCAGCGGCTGGGCCTGGCACCCGTCCGGGAACGCCTGGCTGTGCGGCTCGCTGTGGCGGCACTACGAGTACAGCCACGACATCGCCTACCTGGAGAAGATCTACCCGGTGCTGCGTGGCGCTGCCGAGTTCTGGCAGGCCCGGCTGATCCCGACCACGGTGACCGACCCCGCCACCGGCGCGCAGCGCGAGGTGCTGATCGACGACACGGCCTGGTCACCCGAGCACGGCCCCGACGCCAAGGGCACCACGTACGCCCAGGAGCTGACCTGGGACCTGTTCCAGCAGGTGCAGGTGGCGGCGCGCGACCTGGGCCGGGACGCGGGGTTCGCCGCCGAGCTCGCGGACCTCCAGTCCCGGCTCTACCTGCCCGAGGTCAGCCCGGAGACAGGCTGGCTGCAGGAGTGGATGACGCCCGGCAACCTCGGCGAGGTCACCCACCGGCACCTGTCCCCGCTGATGGGCTTCTACCCGGGCGACCGGATCTCCACGGACACCAGCCCGGCCGAGCTGATCGACGGCGTCCGGAACCTGCTGATCGCCCGGGGCATGGACAGCTTCGGCTGGGCCACCGCCTGGCGGTCACTGTGCTGGTCCCGGCTCAAGGACGCGGAGCGGGCGTACCAGCTCTACCTGACCGTCCTGCGCCCCTCGGTGAACAACGGCAACGGGACCTCGGCAAACTTCTTCGACATGTACAGCCAGGGCAGCTACACGATCTTCCAGATCGACGCCAACCTCGGTGGCGCGGCGGCCGCGCTGGAGATGATCCTCTACTCGCGCCCCGGCGTCATCGAGCTGTTGCCGGCGCTGCCGGCGGCCTGGGCGGACCGCGGCAGCGTCACCGGGGTGGGCGCCCGGGGCGGGTTCGAGGTCGACGTCACCTGGCGCGACGGCGCGGTGACGAGCGCGACGATCCGCAGCGTCGGCGGGCGGGAGACAGAGGTGCGCGCCGGACAGTGGCGGCGCCAGATCCGGTTGCAGCCGGGGCAGTCGGTAACGATCCGCCCGTGAGCCCACTCCCGAGCCGGAGCCTCCAGCTCGGGAGCGGTCCCGGACCGGGGCCGCTAACATCCCGGGCATGAACAGCGAAGCTCGGTATCCGGTGTATCTGGTGGGACCGGCGATCAAGCGTCTCTACCCCATGTGGTTGATCGGCGGGGCAGCTTTTGCCGTCCTCCTGCTCGTCAACCTCTACACACTCGTGCGGTTCGGCCAGGCATCCTGGCTCTGGACACCGCTGAGCCTGGCCGTGGTGGCGTCGCTGACCTTCGGCTACCTCTCGAGCAAGCGGAGCGCCACGATCACCACGCCCGAGCACATCGAAACGCGGACCCTGACCAAGACCCGGCAGACCGCTTGGCGGGACATCCAGTCCATCGAGGTCAAGGGCGGCGCCGCGACGGGTCGGCGGGTCTTCGTCACCGACGCCGCCGGCGAGGAGTTCCGCCTGCCGAACTTGGACTCGGGAAGCCTGGAGTCGTCGTTCGACGACGAGGTCGCCGCGCTGCGGACCCTGTGGGAGCAGCGTCGCGCCTGATCGAGCGGGCGATCGTCGGGCAGCTAGGTCGGACGCAGCTAGGTCGGACGCAGCCGGCGACGTATCGTTCCCGCCATGGAGATCGCGCTGGGTGAGCTGACGTTCGATGTCGAGGTCTCGGGGCCGCAGGAGGGCCCGCCCGTGCTGCTGCTGCACGGGTTCCCGCAGTCGCACCGGGCGTTCGACGCCGTCGTACCGCGCCTGCACGCCGCCGGGCTGCGCACCATCGCGCCCGACCAGCGCGGCTACTCGCCGGGGGCCCGGCCCAGCGACGTCGCCTCGTACGCGCTGCCCCACCTCGTGGCGGACGCCGTCGGGATCCTGGACGCGCTCGGGATCGAGCGCGCGCACGTCGTGGGGCACGACTGGGGCGCGGGCGTCGCCTGGCAGCTCGCCGGCACGGAGTCCGAACGGGTAGCGAGCCTGACCGCGCTGTCCGTGCCGCACCTGTCAGCGTTCGGCTGGGCCATCACGAACGACCCGGACCAGAAGCACCGGTCGCGGTACATGGACATCTTCCGTTCCGAGGGTGTTGCAGAAGATCTCCTGCTGGCCGACGACGCGGCTCGCCTGCGCGCCACGCTGCCCGCCGGGAAGGCGGACGTGTACGCAGGGCCGCTGGCTGAGCGCGCCGCGCTCACCGGGGCCCTGAGCTGGTACCGCGCGAACAACCTCGCCGCCGACGGCGCCCCGCCGTGCCCCGTCCCCACGACCTTCGTGTGGAGCACGGACGACAGCGCCGTCGGCCGGGCCGGTGTGGACCGGTGCGCCGAGCACGTCACCGGCGAGTACCGGTTCGTCGAGCTGGCAGGCGTCTCGCACTGGATCCCGGAGGAGGCCCCGGACGCCGTGGCCGAAGCGGTGCTGGCCCACGCGGCCCGGTAGGCCCCCTCCTGGGCTCCGACTTTGCGGCGCCTACTCGTAGAGGACCGCGGCGATCTCCTCGTCGTCGATGTTCGTCTCGTCGTACCAGTAGAAGCCCGAGTCGATCACCGGCTCGACCTCCTCGCCGTTGATCGCCGCCACGGCGGCCGCGACGGTCTCGTAGCCCATCCGGATCGGGTCCTGGGTGATGGCCCCGGCCATCAGGCCGTCGCGAATCGCGTCCATCTGCGCCTGGCCGGAGTCGAAGCCGATCACCGTGAGCTCGCCCGACCGGCCGGTCTCCTCCACTGCCTTGACCACGCCGATCGCGGAGCCCTCGTTGGTGCCGTAGATGCCCGCGAGGTCGGGGTGGGCCTGCATGATCGCCTTGGCGGCGTCGGCCGACTTGAGCTGGTCGCCCGCGGCGTACTGCGTGTCGACGATCTCGATGTCCGGCGCGTTCTCCTCGATGTACGCGGTGAACCCCTCGACCCGCTGCTGCCCGGTCTGGGAGGTCTGGTCGTGCCCGATGATCGCTATCTTGCCGCTGCCGACCAGCTCCACCATGTGCCTGGCTGCCTCGGCCGACGCCGCCAGGTTGTCCGTGGACACCGTGGTCACCGGCACGTCCGACTGGACACCGGAGTCGAAGGCGATCACGGGGATCCCCCGCGAGGAGGCGTCGGTCATCATCGGGATGGACGCCTCGGAGTCGAGGGCCGCGTAGCCGATCGCGTCCGGGCTCTTGTCCAGGGCGGTCTGCAGCATGGTGAGCTGCTTCTCGACCTCGGTCTCCGTCTCGGGCCCCTCGAACGTGACCTCGACGTCGAGCTCGGCCGCGGCGTCGTCGGCCCCTTGCTTGACCGCCTGCCAGAACTGGTGCTGGAAGCCCTTGGAGACCAGGGCCACGTAGGGCCGGTCCCCCTCGGCCCCGGGCTCGGTGCCGCCGCCCGAGGCGCACGCGCCGAGCGCGAGCACAACAACGGCGGCCGCGGTGGCCGCCGCCACCCTGGCGAACCGCGTGCGCGTGGTGGTGTTGACGTTCATACCGGTCCAGCTCCTTCGATGGTCGGATCAGACGTGGTGGGGTCGAGCGGGGTCGGGTCAGGCTTCCTTGCCGCGGCGCAGGATGTCGGCGTACACGGCGAGCACGATCACTATGCCGACGGCGACCTTCTGCCACTCCTGCGGGATCGACATGATCCGCAGGCCGTTGGTGAGCGTGGCCATGATCAGCGCGCCGATCACGGTGCCCAGGATCGTCGCCTTGCCACCCCGCAGGGAGGTTCCGCCGATGACGACGGCGGCGATGGCCTCCAGCTCGTAGCCGAGCCCGAGACCGGGCTGGGCCGAGTTGAGCCGGGAGGCCATCACGATGCCCGCCAGGCCGGTGAACAGCCCGGCCACGGTGTAGATGACAACCTTCCAGCGCCGCACGTCGACGCCGGAGATCGCCGTCGCCTCCTCGTTGGAGCCGATGGACAGCGCGTAGCGGCCGGTGAGCGTCTTGCTCAGCACAACTGCCGCGATGGCGGCGGCGACAAAGAAGATAAGGACGGCGTTGGGCAGCCCGGGGATGAGCTCACCGCCGGCGAGCTGGTCGAACCCGCCCACCTCGCTGAAGTAGATGGGCGCGGTCCCGGAGATCACCAGCGAGAGCCCTTGCGCGACCATCATCATCGCCAGCGTGGCGATGAACGGCGGCAGCCGCAGGTAGGAGACGTTCAGCCCGTTCAGGAGCCCGATCAGGGCACCGATGGCGAGGCCGCCCAGCACACCCACGAAGAGCGGCAGACCCATGTTCGCCAGGAACACACCGGTCATCACCGAGCACAGCGTCATGCCGGTGCCGACGGAGAGGTCGATGCCGCCCGTGGCGATGACAAACGTGGCGCCCAGCGCCATGATCCCCGTGACGGCGGTGGCCAGCAGGATGCCCTTCACGTTGGCCCAGTCCAGGAAGTACGGGCTGGCGAACGAGAAGAATCCGAAGATCACCACGAGCCCCGCGAAGGCGAGGAGCTGCTGCAGCTGCTGCCGGTTGCCGAACCGCGGGGCGGACCGCTTGGCCGGCCCGGTGGTCGTGCTGGACGTCGTCGTCATTCTGGGTCTCCGGTCGTGACGAGCGAGCGGTCGGCACCGAACCGCGTCGCGAGCTCCATGATCTTGTGCTGGGTCGCCTCGGCGTTGGCGAGGGTGCCGGTGACGCGGCCCTCGCACATGACGACTATCCGGTCGGCCAGCCGCAGCACCTCGGGCAGCTCGGACGAGATCACGATGATCGACTTGCCCTGCTCGGCCAGGCTCGTGAGCAGGCCGTAGATCTCGTCCTTCGCGCCGACGTCGATCCCGCGCGTCGGCTCGTCGACGATCAGCACGTCGCAGTCGCGAACGAGCCACTTGGCCAGCACCACCTTCTGCTGGTTGCCGCCCGAGAGGTTCTTGGCTATCTGGGTGACCGACGGCGTCCTGATCGCCAGCCGGTCCACCATCTCGGCCGCGACCCGGCGCCCGTCGGCATCGCGGACGAAGCCCGCGCGGGTCATCCCGGGCAGCGAGGACAGCATGACGTTGCGCACCAGGTCCTGGTCCAGGAGCAGGCCGTAGCGCTTGCGGTCCTCCGAGAGGTAGCCGATGCCGTGCCGCACGGCGTCGGCGGGGTTGCGCACCGTGACCGGCCGGCCATTCACCTCGACGACGCCGGTCGACCGGTCCGCCCCGATGATCGCTCGTGCGACCTCCGTGCGTCCGGCGCCCATCAGGCCCGCGAAGCCCAGGATCTCGCCGCGGTGCAGGTCGAAGGACACGTCCTTGAGCAGCTTGCGGGTGCTCAGTCCGCGGACCGCGAGCACCACCTCGCGCTCCGCCGACCCGGGAGCAGACCCGGGAGCGCTGCCGGACTCGGCGGGGTCGGGCCGCACCCTCGTCTCGAGCTGCCGGCCCACCATGGCACCGATGACCTCCTGGGTGTCCGTGGTCGCCGTCGGCAGCGTGTCGACGTAGCGGCCGTCCCGCAGGACGGTGATGCGGTCGGAGATCTCCTTGATCTCGTCCATGCGGTGCGAGACGTAGATGACGCCGGTGCGCGGCGAGACGAAGTCGCGGACGATCCGGAACAGCGTGGCTACCTCGGTCTCCGTGAGCGCCGCCGTCGGCTCGTCCATGATCAGCACGCGGGCGTCGAACGAGAGCGCCTTGGCGATCTCGACCATCTGCTGGCCGGCAACGCTCAGGTGCGACACGGGCTGCCTCGGGTCGAGCGGGATCCCGAGCCGCTCGAAGAGGGCGGCCGCCCGGCTCTCCAGCACGTCGTCGCGGATCAGGCCGGCACGCCGGGTCTCGCGGCCGATGAAGATGTTCTGCGCGACCGTCAGGTCGGGCATCAGGTGGAACTCCTGGTGGATCACGCTGATGCCGAGCTCGTTCGCCTGCCGGGGGCCGGCGGGGCTCATCGGCGCGCCGTCGAGCTCCATGGACCCCGAGTCCGGCTGGTAGATGCCGGAGAGCAGCTTCAGGAGGGTCGACTTGCCCGCTCCGTTCTCACCGACGAGCGCCAGCACCTCCCCGTGCCGCAGGTCGAGGTGGACGTCGTCAAGCGCGCGGACGCCTGGAAAGGACTTGCTGATCCCCGTGGCACGGAGAAGGACTGCATGGTCCGTCACGTATCGCTCCCTTGCCTACGTGCCTCGCATTCAACCCCAGACATCCGATGCATCTCAAGGCCTTAGGGCATATCGACACCGATCCGTTCCCGTTCGGCACGCTCCCGGCGGCGATAGGTCAGACGTTTATCCCGGTGGAGCGCCTGCTCGGCAAGCTGTGCAGCAGGCTGTGCACGAGGCGTCCCACCGTGCCACGGTGGGACCGTGCCAGCAAGCAACCCGAGTGACCCGACCGGACCTGCCGACCTCGACACAGTCCTGGACACAGTCCTCGACGCGCTCTACGCCCGGCCGCTGGACGAGTTCATCGCGGCCCGCGACGACGCCGCCCGGCAGGTCGCCGACAGCGGCGACCAGCTCGGCGCCGAGCGGATCAAGCGCCTGCCCAAGCCGTCGGTGGCGGCCTGGGTGGTCAACCAGGTGGCACGGGACCATGCCGACGACGTCGCGGCGCTCACCGCCGTCGGCGACGAGCTGCGGGCAGCGACGCAGGACCGGGACCGCGCCCGCCTCCGGGCGCTTGACCACCTGCGCCGCGAACGCACCGACGCCCTGGTCCGCGCCGTGCGCGACGCCGGCGAGGTGGGCGGCCGAGCCGTCTCGGCCGCCGTGCTCGACCGCCTCACCGAGACCCTGACCGCAGCCGTCATGGACGCCGACGCCGCCGCGGCAGTCCGGGCCGGCCGCCTCGCGCGGGCGCTGCAGCACGCCGGGTTCGGGATAGTCGACGAGCAGGGCGAGGAGGCGGACCTGGTCGCGCTGCGCCCAGCGTCTGTCACGGGGTCCGACGACGGGGCGCGGGCGGGCGGGCCCGGTTCAGATGCTGCCGGTTCAGATGCTGCCGGTACGGAGGCGGGCGATGCGGACGCAGATGCTGAAGCCGCCGAGCGAGCGGTCGAGGAGACGTCCGCGCAGGTGGACCGGCTGGAGGCGGACCGGGACGAGGTCCGCGAGCGCCTGCGCACCGCGGACGCCGCGGCCAAGCAGAGCCGCAGCGAGGCGGCGCGCCTGGACCGGGAGCTCGCGCGGCTGACCGCGGAGCGCGACACGGCCCGCCGTTCCGTCAAGAAGGCTGAGCTGAGCGCCGAGGAGGCCCGTGCTGAGCTGGACTCGGTGGAGGACCAGCTCGACGACGCGGTGGAGCGCGCGGCGGAGGCGCGTCGTCGGCGCCGGGCCGCTCGTGGGCGGTGAGCAATCGACTCGCGGTGCGCTGCGCCCCGTGAGACAGACTCGTTGCCGCGGCTAACCATCTGAGATGATCGCGGTGTGACGGGAACGGGAGACGCGGCCGGCGATCCAGAGTTCCGTTTCCGTGACATCGCCGTCATCGCGTACTTGCCGTCCGTCGTCAGCTCGATCGGCCACGGTGCCGTGATGCCGGTCCTTGCGATCCACGCCGGCGACCTGGGCGCCGGCACGGCGATGGCGGCGTTCGTCGTCGCCCTCCTGGGGATCGGGCAGCTCGCCAACTCTCTGCCCTCGGGCGCGCTCGTGGCGCGGCTCGGCGAGCGCCGCACCCTGGTGATCGCCGGGCTGGTGGACGCGGCGGCGATGCTGGTCGCGTTCCTGGTGCCTTCGGTCTGGCTGCTGTGCGTGTGCGTCTTCGTCAGCGGCATGAGCTGGACGGCGTTCCTGCTGGCCCGGCAGGGGTTCCTGATCGACGCCGTGCCGATCACGCACCGGGCGCGAGGCATGGCGCTGCTGGGCGGTTCGGGGCGGCTCGGGGTCCTGATCGGCCCGCTGCTGGGTGCGCTGCTGATCCACCTGGTCGGGACCCGCTGGGTATTTGTGCTCGCCGCGTGCGCGTCCCTGGCCTCGACGCTCATCGTGACCCGGATGCCGGACTTCGGGCGGGTGCGCCGCGGCGTCGTCCCGCTGGCCGTGCACTCGGTGCTGTGGCAGCACCGGCGGGTGCTGCTCACCCTCGGGGTGGCCGTCATCATCATCGGCGCCTCCCGGTCGGTGCGCACGGGCCTGCTGCCGCTGTGGGCCGACCACGTACACATCTCGGCCGCCGTCGTCTCCCTGCTGTTCGCGGTCGCGGCGACCATCGACATCCTGCTCACTCTGCCGGGCGGCTGGCTGCTGGACACCCGTGGTCGCCAGGTGGTGGCGGTGCCGGTGGTGCTCGCCGTCGGCGTCGGCTGCCTGCTGCTGCCGCTGGCGGACACGGCGTTCACGATCGGCCTGGTGATGGCCCTCATCGCGGCGGGCAACGGGCTCGGCTCGGGGATCGTGATGACGCTCGGCGCCGACGCCGCGCCGGTGGAAGGCCGGTCGCAGTTCCTCGGTGGCTGGCGGTTGTGCGGGGACCTCGGCAACACGGGCGGGCCGCTGCTCGTCGCGGCGGTGGCCGCTGTCGCGCCGCTGGCCGCCGCGCCCGTGCTGATCGGGGTGCTGGCGCTGGCCGGCGCGATCTGGGTGGGCCACTGGACCGGGAAGGCCGACCGGGACCGGCGGGCCGGACCGCCGGGCGAGGCAGGCCCGGCCGCCCCCTGAGCCGGGCCGTTCCCTGCGCCGGTCGTACCCTGAGAGGGTGTCGGATCTCAGCCTGCGGCGGGTGCGGTACTTCGTGACCGTGGCGCAGGAGCTCAACTTCGGCCGCGCCGCCGAGCTGCTCCATCTCGCCCAACCGGTGCTCAGCCGCCAGATCGCGGTCCTGGAGCGCGAGCTGGGCACCTCTCTGTTCGACCGGTCCACGCGCGGCACGGCTTTGTCGGAGTCTGGACGTGCCCTCCTGGAGGACGCCCGGGCGCTGCTCGCGGCCGCCGACACGCTAGAGCAGCGCGCGCGGTTCGTCGCCCGCGGGGTGGACCGGTTCGCCATCGGGTTCATGCCCGGCCTCGTCGTCTCGCCGCTCGTGCAGGTGCTCACCGACCGGCTCCCCGGGCTCGACGTCCAGCTCGTGCGCACGAGCTGGGACGACCAGGTCACCAAGCTCCACGACGGGCAGCTTGACGTGAGCCTCGTCCGGCTGCCCGTGTCGCTGCGCGGCCTGCGGTCGGTCCCGTTGTTCAGCGAGCCCCGGCTGGTCGCGCTCCCCGCTACCCATCCGCTGGCAGCGGCCGAGCGCATCACCGTCGCCGACCTCGCGCCGCTGGAGCTGCTCCAGGACCCGGACGCCGTACCCGAGTGGCGTGCCGAACGGCTCCGGCTGGGCCTGCCGCCCGTGCGTGCGGCGGGTGTGCCGACGCTGCACGCCGTCGAGGAGAAGCTTGAGCACGTGGCCGCGGGCCGGGGAATCACCATCCTGCCGGAGTCCACCACCCGCTTCTACCGCCGGCCGGACGTCGTCTACCGTCCGGTCGACGGACTTCCACCAAACGAGGTGGTGCTCGCCTGGCCGGCGCACCGCACCTCGCCGGCCCTCGACGTCACGGTCGCGCAGGCGCATACCCTCGCGAACGCTCATACCCTGCGGGCATCACTGGTGGGCGAAGAGGTCTTGGACGGTAGACCCGCGTCGGCGTGAGGGTGGTGGCATGACCATCACCAGCAACACCCGCGTAGTCCTCCTCGGCGCCACGAGCGGCATCGGCCTCGCCATCGCACACGCCGCCGCAGCGGCCGGCGCCTCCGTCACCATCGGATCGCGCAACCCGGCCTCCGTCGAGCGGGCGCTCGCCGAGCTGCCCGACACCGTCTCTGGACACGTCGTAGATGCCACCTCCGGCGCTTCGCTCGCGGCCTTCTTCGACGGCGCCGGCTCGTTCGACCACTTCGCCTACACCGCGGCGGACCCGCTCGCCGGCCTCACGCTCGCGGACTACACGGTCGAGGCGGCGCGCTCCTTCTTCGACCTGCGGCTCGTGCACGCGCTCGACGCCGTCCGGCTCGCCGTCCCGCACCTCAGGGACCACGTATCTGTGACGCTCACGAGCGGCACCGCCGCGTTCAAGGGCGGGCCCGGCTGGACGCTCGGCGCCGCCGCCTCGGGAGCGACGGTGTCCGCCGTCCGCTCGCTGGCGGTGGAGCTCGCCCCGGTCCGCGTCAACGCGGTAGCACCCGGCGTCGTCCGCTCCCCGCTCTGGTCGGGGATGAGCGAGCAGGACCGCGAGGAGATGTATCGCGCCACCGGCGCGACCCTGCCCTTGGGCAGGGTCGCCGCCGTCGACGACGTGGCCAAGGTCTACCTCGCGCTCATGGACCAGGACTACGTCACCGGCACGGTGTCCGTGGTCGACGGCGGCACGCTGGTCGCCTAGGAGACAGCCGCACCCTTCAGGGCAAGAGCCGCTGCCAGTCCTTCGAGCGACTCCCCTGCCACCGCCGGGATCGTGACGCCGTGCAGCACGTCGAGGCCTGCGGCCGCCGGCGCGCTGCCACTGGCGCCGCAGAGCGCACCGACGAGCGCGGGCAGGCTGTCCTGGTGCCGGGTGACCGCGAGGGCCAGCGGCAGGGCCGTCTCGTGGTCACCCCGGGTGACCGTGGTAATGGCCAGGGCGAGCGGCAGCGTCTCGGCCACGGTGCCGGGGTGGCTGTAGGTGCGGGGGGCGAACCGGCCCAGCAGCGCCGGGAGCGCGGCGAACGGGCTGGCAGCCTGATCCACGATCTGGAGCGCGTCGCGGACGCCGTCCGCGAGCCAGTCGTCAGCGGCGCGGCCGTCGACGGCGAGGTCTTCGGTGACGGAGTCGAGCCCGTCGCGCAGCGGTGCACCGGCCAGGAGCCCGCTGACGAGCCGGGCGAAGACGACGGCGGCGTGCACCCCTACTCCGTCGTGGGTGATCGACGCGTACCTGCGGGCGAGCTGAGCTGCCTGCGCCGGGTCGGCGGCGGCGAGGGCGATCGCGAGCGCCCCCGGGAGCGCGGTGTCGTCGTAGAAGGCCGGGTTGTCACTGCCGGTGTGGGGCGGGCGGAGCCCGGCGGCCGCGTTGAGCAGCGCCGACCGCTGCGCCGGGCCGGTCCAGGTCTCCGGGGTGTCGACGAGGGCCCGCCAGGTGTCGAAGAGGTCGTCGTCGTCCCAGGTCGGCGCGTCGAGCAGCACCCGCGCGGTGGCGGCGAACGACTCGGTGTCGTCGGTCGCCACGAGCGGCGGCGAGTCGATGGCGGTGAGCACAAACGGCACTACCGGGCGCAGGACGCGGGACTCGTCGAGCCCGAGCGCCCCCTTGCGCAGCATCTCGCGGACCCAGGGGTCGCGGACCGTGCGGTGCTCGCTGGCCGGCGCGCCGAGCGCGTCGCCCAGAGCAAGCCCGTGGACGGCGCCGATCGCGCGGTCGAGGCGGTCGTCCGTCATGCTTCAGTCTCCTTGTCGAGGGTCGCCTCGTCGCTCGTCGCCGTGCCGAGGGTCGCCCTGTCGCGGTTCGCGCGCTCGACCAGCGCGTCGGCCAGGCCGATCAGGTCGGTGCCGGCCGTGGCCTGGATGCACTGGCCCGTGACGGACCGCACCTGGTCGACGTGGTCCGGGTCGAACGCGTCCGCGCCGTGCAGGGCGCCGGCGACCGCGCCGGCCATCGCGGCGATGGTGTCGGAGTCCCGCCCGATGTTGACCCCGGACTCGATGACGCTCGTGGCCCCGTTGTTGGCCCGCAGCAGGCCGATGGTCAGCGACACCGCCTCGGGCGCGACGTCGGCCCACATGTAGTGCCGCAGCGGGATGGCCTCGAACAGCTTCTCCTCGATCTGCTCCACCGAGGCCCCGTGCGCGGCGATGTCGAGCGCCCGGTGGGCCATGCGGTAGGACCAGGAGTCGGTGGGCAGGGCCGCGAGCATGGCGTCGAGGACGGGGTCGATGGTGTCCTCGACCATGGCGGCGGCGACCCCGGCGGCGATCGCCTGGGCGCAGTAGATGCCGTCGCGGGAGTGGCTGACCTGGGCGTCGGCCAGGGCCATCTGCCGGGCGAGCTCCGGGTCCCCTGCCGCGTAGACGCCGATCGGCGCGACGCGCATCGCTGCGCCGTCGCTCCAGGTCTCGGCGTTGCGCTGCCCGCTGGTGGGCGGCTGCATGCCGGCGTGGAGGTTGGCGATCGCGATCATCTCGCTGAACCCCGCCCGGTTGAACCCGGCGCGCTGTGTCTGCAGGGCTTCGAGCCAGGTCTCGGCGACCACCTGCGAGGTCAGGCCCGAGCCGGCCTTGAGCACACCGCGCGCGCACAGCACCGCGTACTCGGTGTCGTCGGTGCCGGCGGCGTCCTGGTCGACGAACCCACGGACCCGGCCCCACTTCTCGCGGATCGCGGGAAGAGTCATGCCTTCGGTCGGCGCGCCCATCGCATCGCCGATCGCCAGGCCGAGCAGCGCTCCGCGCGCACGATCGTTGGTCATCGTCCTCCGCCTCTATCTGTCCCCGGGCACTCGAAACGTTTTGCGTAACCCCCGCACCCGGAGCATCGTTGATAAACCGGGTGTTTGCCCAGGTGATGGCGCTTGTGCCTTGCGTCACAGGGGGCTTTTGGAGGATGATACTGCAAAACCTTTTGCGCGCATCTTAAAGCGCAGGGGGCCTACGAGGGGGCAAGGAGCAAGGCGATGGTCGGGATCCGTGACGTGGCCGAGGCCGCCGGCGTCAGCGTGTCGACCGTCTCGCAGGTCGTGACCGGCAAGCGTCCCGTCTCGGCAGCGACGCGAGCCCGCGTGGAGGCCGAGATCACCCGCCTCGGCTACCGCGCCCACCCCGGCGCGGTACAGCTCCGCGGAGGCCGGACCGGCACCATCGCGCTGATCGTGCCGACCCTGGAGAACCCCTTCTACCCGCTGGTCGCCGCCGGGATGCAGGACATACTCGTGCCCCACGACATCCTGCTGACCATCACCGACTCCAGCGGTATGGACCGTTCGTCGAAAGCCATCCACCGGCTCCTGTCGCGCCGGGTGGACGCGATGGTCGCCGCGCCATGGGGCCTGCCCGAGGCGAGCCTGGACGACCTGCGCGCCGCCGGCGTCCCGTTCGTCACCCTCGGCAAGGAGCCGCCCGGCGGCGGCGACTTCGTGCACACCGACGACGTCAGCGGTGCCCGCGTGATCACCACGCACCTGATCGAGCGGGGCCGGCGTCGGATCGCCTTCCTCGGCGGGGAGGAACCGCTGATCCCCACGCAGCAGCGCCTGGAGGGCTACCGGGCCGCGCTGCAGGCGGCCGGCCACCCGCTCCGGGACGACGACGTGGTGTTCGCGGAGTACACCCGCGAGGGCGGCCGCACCGGTGCCGCGATCCTGCTCGACCGCGACGACCGCCCCGACGCGATAGTCGCTGCCAACGACCTGATAGCGATCGGCGTCCTGGACACGGCCCGCGCCCGTTCGCTCCGGGTCCCGGACGACCTCGCGCTGACCGGCTACGACGACATCGACGCGGCATCCCTCGTCAGCCCGCCGCTGACGACCATCCTCAACCCCGCTCGCGAGATCGGGCGCGCCTGCGCCCGCCTCCTGCTGGAGCGGCTAGACGGCGAGGCCACCGACGTGGCCCGCGCCATAGCCCTGTCCACCCGGCTCGTAGTCCGTGACTCGAGCTGACCCACGTCCTTCCCATGACATCCTCCCGAAAACCTCGACGCGAGAGAGACACCCCCTTGAGAATCACGAAGCGCGCACTGGTCCCTGTCAGCGCTGTCGCCGCGGTCACGGTCGCCCTGGCCGGTTGCGCAGGCGGCAACGCCAGCGCGGCCGGCCAGGTCACCTACTGGGGGGCGTTCTACGCACCCAGCACCGAGGAAGCGTTCCAGGAGATCTTCATCGACGGCTTCAACGCCGACAGCGACGCGACCGTCGACATGGAGGTCCAGGAGCTGACGACCATCGGCCAGCTCACGGAGACGGCCGTCTCGGCGGGCGAGGCGCCCGACATCATCTACTCGGACGGGCCGACGTCGGCCTCCGACTTCGCCCGCGCCGACCGGACCGTCCCGCTGGACGAGTACGCCGAGGAGTACGGCTGGCAGGACGCGTTCCTGCCCTGGGCCTACGAGCTCAGCACCGTCGACGGCGAGTTCTCGTCGGTGCCGGCCAGCTACGGGTCGATGGTCCTGTACTACAACACCGAGGTGTTCGAGGAGCACGGCTGGACCCCGCCGACCACTCTGGCCGAGTTCGAGACCATCGCGGAAGAGGCAGACGCGGCCGGCCTGGTGCCGCTCGGCGGCGGCAACGCGGGCTACCAGGGCATGACCGAGTGGCTCATCACCGCGGTCTTCAACGCGGCGGTCGGCCCCGAGAAGATCTACGACGTGCTTACGGGCGAGGCCTCGTTCACCGACCCGGAGTTCGTCTCGGCCATCGAGCTCATCCAGAGCTGGATCGACAGGGGCTGGCTGGCCGGGGGCTCGGAGTCCTACTTCACCACCGACGACACGGCGAACGTGACCGGCCTCGCCAACGGCACCACCGCCATGTATCTGAGCGGCACGTGGTCGTTCAGCTCGCTCTCCGAGGTCTTCGAGGACCCGTCCGTCTGGGGCTGGGCCCCGCTGCCGTCGCTGAACGACGCGGTCGAGCCGGGTGTGTTCCCGCTGGCGATCGGCACCCAGCTCTCGATCAGCACCGACGCCGCTGACCCGGACGCCGCTGCATCGTTCCTCGACTACCTGGCCGGCGACGTGGACCGAGCGCTGTCGTACACGGCGCGCACCGGCGAGAACCCGCCGCCGCTGGCGATGAGCGCCGACCAGTTCCCGGAGGACATCGACGAGCGCACCGTGGAGCTGTACACCCAGATCCCCGAGACGACCAACGTCGGCTACGCGACGTGGACGTTCTTCCCGCCGCAGACGGACGCGTACCTGATCAGCGAGTTCGACAGGGTAGTGACCGGGGACATCACCGCTGCGGAGTACCTCGCGGGGATGCAGGAGGCGTTCGACGAGGAGTTCGACGCCGGTGCGACGCTGGTCCCGTTCACGCCGCAGGGTCGGGACTGAGCAGTGACCACTGAGACCGCGATCCCCGGGGCCCTCCTGACCACGGCCCCGACCCGACGGGACCCCCGCCGGCCCACCAGGGCCGGCGGCTGGGGGCCAGGGCGAACCGACGGCTCCTGGCGTGGCTCTTCGTGGCACCGCTGCTCGCGGTCAACCTGCTGGTCATCACGGGCCCGGGCCTGGCCTCGGTGTTCTACTCCTTCACCGACTGGGACGGGCTGAACACGCCCGCGTTCGTCGGCCTGGCGAACTACGCCGAGGTACTCAGCTCGGGCGCGGTGCTCAACGCGCTGATCCACAACCTCCTGTGGACCGCCTTCTTCCTCGTGGTCCCGATGACGATGGGGCTGGTCGGAGCGTTCCTGCTGTCCCGGCTGCGGCGGGGACAGGCGTTCTTCCGCGTCCTCTACTTCATCCCCTACGTGCTGGCCACCGTCGTCTCGGCAGCGATCTGGCGGCAGATCCTCGACCCGGAGACCGGGATCGGCGCCGCCCTCGCGGGCCTCGGGATCCCGTTCCTCTCCGACGTGAACTTCCTCGGCAACCCGGCGCTCGCCCTCGGCTCAGTGGCCTTCATCAACACCTGGCAGTGGTGGGGCTTCCTCCTGGTGATCTTCCTGGCCTCGATGCGCGCGGTGGACCCCGAGCTCTACGAGGCCGTGCGGCTCGACGGCGCGGGACCCGTGCGCGAGTTCTGGCACATCACGCTCCCCTCGATCCGCCCGGCGCTGGTCTTCCTCGGGCTGATGACCATCATCTGGTCGTTCCTCGTCTTCGACTACATCTACGTCCTGACCCAGGGGGGACCCGCCGGATCCACCGACGTGCTCAGCACGGTGCTGTATCGCGAGGCATTCCAGAACCAGCGCCAGGGGTACGCCTCCGCCGTAGCGATGCTCCTGTCGGCCATCAGCGCCGCGACGGTGCTCGGCTACCTGGCTCTGCGCAAACGGCTGGGATGGGATATCTGATGAGCAACACACAGCACAGCCTGTACACGTACGCGTACACACCCCCGCCCAAGCCCGTCCCCGTGGAGCGCCGTGGTGAGCGACCCCAGGTCGTCACCTGGGTGGTCCTCGGCCTGCTCGGCCTGTACGCGCTCGCCCCGCTGCTGGTCTTCGCGACCAACTCGCTGAAGTCCGCTCGCGAGATCGACAGCAACCCGCTCGGCCTGCCTCAGTCCTGGAACTGGTCGAACTTCGCCTACGCCTGGCAGCAGGCGGAGATGGGTGGCGCCCTGCTGAACAGTGTCCTGATCGCGCTCGCCACCGCCGTCGGCGTAGCGATCATCGCGACAGCCGCCGCCTACGCCATGACCCGGCTCGGCCTGCCGGGCGAGGGCGGATGGATCCTGTGGCTGCTTGTGGCGTCGTCGCTGCCGATCCAGCTCTTCCTCGTGCCCCTGGTGAGCTGGTGGTCCTTCCTGGGCCTCTACAACCAGCCCTTCGGCCTGGTCGTCATCTACTGGGCCGTGTTCAGCCCGTTCGCCACCCTGCTGGTCCGCTCGTTCCTCCTCGGGCTGCCGAAGGAGTACGAGGAGGCGGCACGCATCGACGGCGCCGGCGAGCTGCGCGTGTTCTCCCGCGTCGTCCTGCCGATGATCCAGCCCGCCGTCCTGACCGCGGCACTCGTCTCCGGGCTCCAGGCCTACAACGAGTTCATGCTCGCCGTCACCTTCATCCAGGACAGCGACTTCAGGCCGGTAGCGCTGTCCCTCTACTCGTTCCAGCAGGGCTTCACCACCGACTGGTCGATGGTCAGTGCCGCGGGCCTCATCATGGCGCTGCCCGTCGTCATCCTCTTCCTCACGATGCAACGCACGTTCATCGACGGCTACGTCTCGCGCGGCGTCGCCGTATGAACCGCTACCTGCCCGTCCCGCGCCCCGCCCCGAGCCCCAAGGAGTGCCGATGACTTCCGCGAAGGAGATTCTGAGCACCACCGCGGCCGAGCAGATCACCTCGGGCCTGGTCGAGCTCATCACGGTGCGCAGGTACGAACGCTTCGCCGGTGCGATGCTGGCCGCCGACGACGACCACCGCCTCATGATGGAGGACGTCCGGGTGGACGCCATGACGCACCTGTGGTCGTGGACCACCTGGGCGGGCGGCAGGATCAGCGACACCAAGGTCACCTCGGACGAGTCGACCGCCCGGACGGCGGTGCAGGATTGGCTGGCGGAGGCACCGCTCGTCGAGCGTGAGCCCGGGCGCGACATCTTCGCCCTGATCCTGGTCGAGGAGGACTGGCGCTGAGCCTCAGGTGAGCGTATGCCGGGAGGCGACAGTGCCTAGCCCTGTCCGTCCGGGTTGACGGTGTACCGGAGGTGGACGGTAGCGCGCTGGCAGGCGTCCTGGTTGACGGCCTTGTTCGCGAAGCCGATCGACGCCCCGCTGAACGGCGTCGCACCGCCGTCGGGCCGGAGGGTCCTGCCCACCGCCATCGTGCTGTCCAGCAGCAGGTAGTCCGAGGCGTCACAGGCCGCGGCGGGCGTTCCGGGCGCGGTGGTGACGGCCGAGATCTCGACGGCGACCACGTCGATGTAGGTGCTGTCGGGCCCGTTGTTCACGACCCGCCCTGTGATGGGCACTGGCGCGACGCCGGGCGCGAGGCCTGACATGGTGGACGTCTGGGTGACGGTGAGCGAGTTGTCGGCGGCGACGCAGTCCACGGCCTCGGCGGGTGCAGCAGCTCCGGGGCCGAGGAGGAGTGCCGCGCCGAGGAGGCCGAGGAGGAGGACGGCGGCCGACGTGGCCGGCGCTTGGCAGCGCCTGCGCGCCAGGACCACGAGCGCGGCTCCGGCGACGAGGCAGGCGAGCGCGATGATCAGGAGCAGGCCCAGATCGTCAGGGCCGGTCCTCGGCAGGGTGTCGCAGTTCATGGTGTCACCGTCGCCTCGTCGTAGGTCTCGCTGTCGGTCGGAGCCCAGCGGGCCAGTGGCGCCGGGGTGACGACCGGGGGCGGGTTCACCTCGGGCGGGAGGGCGTCGGTGAACCTGATGGAGTTGGACGCGAGGGTCACGGCGCCGAGCGAGAGAGCCCGACCGATGAGCGCAGTGCTCGCGCCGAGCGTGATGGCGCCCTGGGCGACGATCGAGCCCGACAGGAACGAGTTCGCTCCGGTCCCCGCGGCGCCGGCGACCACCCAGTACACGTTCGACGCCTGCGCACCGTCGATGAGGGTGACGCTGCTGGCGGCGGCGGTGTTGAACGCCGCCGAGGTCTGGAGGACGAACACCGCGTCGGCGTCGCCGTTGGCGTCAAGAGTGAGTGTCCCGGTCACGGCCATCGCGGCTGTGCTGTGGTAGATGCCCGGCGTCAGGGTGCGACCGCCGAGGTCGCCGACGAGCTCGCCGTCGGCCGGCCGTGCGGCCAGGTCCTCGTAGGCGTCGACCAGGGCGGCGTGCGCCGCGGCGGCGTGCCCGTCGCCCGCATGGATGTCACCGCCAACCCTGCTCGGATCAATCCCCGTGATGGTCGTGCCGGGGCTCACGCCGAGGTCTCCGCTGACCGTCGTGACGCCGGTGCTGACCACCGCGGTGGCAGCGAGGACGGAGTAGCTCCGCGCGGCGCCCAGCAGGGCGGGAGCCGTGACGGCGACGGTCGCGCTGGGCGCACTGAGAGCCGTCCACGATGCGTAGACGGCGGTCACGACGTAAGTGTGCTCCCCGACGGGGACGTCCGCGTCGGTGCAGCTGTCCTCAGCGACCAGCGACGTGGGGCTGCTCTCGCACGCCGGCACGGTCGTGTCGCCGTCGCTCCGGGCGACGTAGTCGCCGGCTGGCTGCACGCCGCCGTCGCCCTGGGTCCAGCTGACCGGGATCTCCCCGGAGGACGTGACTGGGACGGTCACATCGACGGGCGCGGAGAGCGTCGAGGTCGTTGCCGTCGCCGCCCCCGAACCGGAAGCACTCCAGTAGGCAGATGCGGGCGCGGTCCCGGTCGCGACGGACCCGACCAGGGCGAGCAGAACCAGCAGGACCGTCGCTGGGCCGTGCGCACGCGTGAGGCCACGACCGCGGTGGGCGGTGTCCGGCATCGCGTCAGCGGAGTGACGTCCGACGGATATGCAGGGGATGAAGCACACCCGTCGGACGTCGATCATGGGTCAGGAGGCGGTGAGGAGCAGCGGGACGTCCTGCCCCTGGCAGTCGTCCTGGTTGACGGCGGTGTTGTCGAGCGTCACCGTGACGGTCCCGTCCACGGAGTCACCGGGGGCGATCTCCCCGGCAGGCGGCCCGGTGGTGACCTCGGCCGTGTAGTCGGCAGCCAGGCACTCGTCCGTCGGCTCCCATGCCTCCCCGCCCTCTTCGGCGATCTCGACGGTGACCTCAGTCAGGTTCTGCGTCCCCTCGCCGGGGTTGGACACGGTGAAGTCAACCGTCTGTCCGGCGCCGCCCGGCGCGAGCTCACCTTCGCCGGGCTCACTCGTGATCTCGAAGGCGACGCTCTCACCGGTTGTCGCCGCGCCGGTACCGGTGCCGGTGGACGTCCAGTACGCGAAAGCGACTCCGGCTCCGGTCAGCGTGAATGCGGCCGTAAGAATGATGACAGCGCGTTTCTTCCCACGGTTCTGGGCATTCTCCATGACGGGCTCCTTCAAGTTTGTCGGCCCTTTGACATGGGGTCTCGACGCGATGGGATTGCGGCCCCCGCCCCCAGAGCGGGAGCCACAATCTGCAACGTATCAGTCGAAATTTCACCCCCTGCCAAAGGATTGATCGAAATGAGCCGTAATGTCACGGGGCTCCGCGACGGCCCTGCACTCCCCGGGTGAATTGTTTTCAAATGGTGAACACGTCCGAAGTCATAGGTGAGCAGGTCAGGGGATCGCTCCTCGGCGACACAACCGACAATCCGGGCCCCGTCTCGGGTGAAATGACGGCGTTCATTGCTGCCAAAAATGCTGCAATGTGCAGACCGTTCGAAATCATGCCAAAGCAGAGTATGATTTTGGATGGACTTTTATTTCTTGCACATGATCGGCGAACGGTGCGTACTGTAAAACGTATCCACAATGCAAGATTGCACCTCCGCGATTCGGAGGATCAGAGAGGTATTCCATGAGAAATCATAAAGTCCACCATGCCGAAAGGTCCGCGCGGCCACCCGCACCTCGACGCGGCGCCCTGGGTACGGCACTTGCTCTGGGCGGTTCTGCCGCGCTCGTGTTCGCGACCCAGCCAGCCTGGGCGATCGGCACCCCTGTCGACCTCGGCACCGCCGGCACCTACTCGGTCCTCGGCGGACAGACCGTCACCAACACCGGCCCCTCGGTGCTCTCCGACAACGTCGGCGTCAGCCCGGGCACGGCGATCCCGGGATTCCCGCCCGGCATCGCCCTCGGCGACACCCACTCGGCGGACGCCCACGCGCTCCAGGCGCAGAGCGACCTCACCATCGCGTACAACAACGCCGCGGGGCAGGCTCCCGACGAAAGCGTCTCAGGTGACCTGGGCGGGCTCACCCTCCAGCCGGGCGTCTACAACGCGTCCAGCTCCATCGGGCTCACCGGGACCGTCACCCTCGACGCCGATGGCGACCCCGACGCCGTCTTCATCTTCCAGGTCGGCTCTACTCTCACCACCGCGAGCGCCAGCACCGTCGCACTCCTGAACGACGCGCAGGCCTGCAACGTGTTCTGGCAGATCGGCAGCTCCGCCACGCTGGGCACGAACACCACATTTGTGGGCACGATCATGGCGCTGACCTCGATCAGCGTTACAACCGGCACCACCGTGGACGGTCGCGCCCTGGCGCGCAACGGGTCGGTCACCCTCGACAGCAACGTCTTCACCCAGAGCGAGTGCGAGACGGCCCCGCCGTCGTCGACGCCGTCGCCCACACCCACGCCGACGCCGACGCCGACGGACAACCCGACGGGACCTCCCACCGGCAACCCGACGCCGACTGATAGCCCGCCCGGCGGACCCGGCGAACCAGGCGGTCCAGGCGGACCCGGCGGACCCGGCGGTCCAGGCGGACCCGGCGGACCCGGCGGTCCAGGCGGACCCGGCGGTCCAGGCGGACCCGGCGGACCCGGGGAAAGCGGCGGCCCCGGCGACGACTCCGGCGGCAGCGATGGGACTCCGGGCGGCGGTGACCAGGGGCCGGACATCCTGGCCGTGACCGGCCCGTCCGTGAACATGCCGCTGCTCACCATCGCGATCGCGGCGATCCTGGCCGGAGCCGGTCTCATCGTGACCAGCCTCCGGTTGCACCGCCGTAGGTCCTGACACGAGCGGTCGCGGTGGCCCTGACCGGGCCGCCGCGACTCCTCGTACGGAGGGTCACCTTGGCCGACCCGACCCCGACCCGCCGACTCGCCCCCGTTCTACAGGCCGGAGACACGCGGGCCGGGCACAATGCAGACATGTCCAGTGCCAAGAATCCGGTCGACATCAAGCCCCGCTCCCGCCAGGTGACAGATGGCCTGGAGGCGACGGCGTCCCGCGGGATGCTGCGCGCCGTCGGCATGGGCGACGAGGACTGGGTCAAGCCGCAGATCGGCGTCGCGAGCTCCTGGAACGAGATCACGCCCTGCAACCTGTCGCTCGACCGGCTGGCGGACGCGACCAAGGCGGGGGTGCACGCCGCGGGCGGCTACCCGCTGGAGTTCGGCACCATCTCGGTGTCTGACGGCATCTCCATGGGCCACGAGGGCATGCACTTCTCGCTGGTGTCCCGCGACGTCATCGCCGACTCGGTCGAGACGGTCATGCAGGCCGAGCGGCTGGACGGCTCGGTGCTGCTGGCCGGGTGCGACAAGTCGCTGCCCGGCATGCTGATGGCGGCCGCCCGCCTGGACCTGGCCAGCGTGTTCCTCTACGCCGGCTCGATCATGCCGGGCTGGGTCAAGCTCGAGGACGGCACGGAGAAGCAGGTCACCATCATCGACGCCTTCGAGGCCGTCGGGGCCTGCTCGCGCGGGCTCATGAGCCAGGGCGACGTCGACCGGATCGAGCGGGCGATCTGCCCGGGCGAGGGCGCCTGCGGCGGCATGTACACCGCCAACACGATGGCCTCCGCTGCCGAGGCGCTCGGTATGTCGCTGCCCGGGTCGGCGGCCCCGCCGTC
The DNA here is from genome assembly GCF_041081105.1 of Promicromonospora sp. Populi. Taxonomy (NCBI): domain Bacteria; kingdom Bacillati; phylum Actinomycetota; class Actinomycetes; order Micrococcales; family Promicromonosporaceae; genus Promicromonospora; species Promicromonospora sp. Populi. Next base: position 1,808,351 of record NZ_CP163528.1, read on the forward strand.
GGCCGACCGCCGTCGGGACGCGTGGGCGCACCGGTCGGGCGAGGCAGTGGTGAACCTGCTGCGCAAGGGCATCACCGCGCGCGACATCATGACCAAGGAGGCGTTCGAGAACGCGATTGCCGTGGTCATGGCGTTCGGCGGGTCCACGAACGCGGTGCTGCACCTGCTCGCCATCGCCTACGAGGCCGAGGTCGACCTGACCCTCGACGACTTCTCCCGCGTCGCCGACCGGGTGCCGCACCTGGGCGACCTCAAGCCCTTCGGCAGCTACGTCATGAACGACGTGGACCGGATCGGCGGCGTGCCCGTGGTGATGAAGGCACTGCTGGACGCCGGGCTGCTGCACGGCGACGTGCTGACGGTCACGGGCCGCACCATGGCCGAGAACCTCGCCCAGATCAGCCCGCCCGACCCGGACGGCAAGATCCTGCGCGCCATGGACAACCCGATCCACAAGACCGGGGGCATCACCATCCTTTCCGGGTCGCTCGCGCCCGAGGGCGCCGTCGTGAAGTCGGCAGGCTTCGACTCCGACGTGTTCGAGGGGACCGCGCGGGTCTTCGAGCGCGAGCGCAGCGCGCTCGACGCCCTGGAGGACGGCACCATCCAGGCCGGCGACGTGGTGGTCATCCGCTACGAGGGCCCCAAGGGCGGCCCCGGCATGCGCGAGATGCTCGCCATCACCGGCGCCATCAAGGGTGCGGGCCTCGGCAAGGACGTCCTGCTCGTCACCGACGGCCGGTTCTCCGGCGGCACCACCGGCCTGTGCGTGGGCCACATCGCCCCGGAGGCGGTCGACGCCGGTCCTATCGCGTTCGTGCGCGACGGCGACCGTATCCGCCTCGACGTGGCGTCCAAGACCCTGGACGTCCTCGTCGAGCCGGCCGAGCTGGCGGCCCGCAAGGAGGGCTGGGCACCCCTCTCGCACCCCTACACGCGCGGGGTGCTGGCCAAGTACTCGAAGCTCGTCCAGTCGGCGTCGAAGGGTGCGGTGCTCGCGTAGCTTGCGGCGGCCAGATGGCCGCTGACGTCACCCGCGTCAGAGTGACACCACATTAGGGGTTGCGATGACACCACTCATGGTGTCATGATGGCGTCATGGACCTCACCAACTACGTCGACGACCTCCAGCACCGCCTGGCCATCGCGGCCGACGCGGCCGGGGACGACGCCCGGCAGCTTGCCGGGCGCCTGACCGCGCCGCTCGACGCCGCCGTCCGCCTCGTCCTGCTGGACGCGCTCTCCACCGCGGCCGGCGAGATCTCCGCCGAGCTCGCACCCGGCTCGGTCGACGTGCGCCTGCGCGGCGGCGAACCCGAGTTCGTGGTCTCGGCGCCCGCCGTCCGTGCGGAGCCCACTGCGACGGCCGCACCAGCGCCTACGCAGGCGCCGCCGCCCGCCACGCCGTCGAACGCCGACGCAGACGGCGCCACCACCCGCACCACCCTGCGCCTGCCCGACCACCTCAAGACACAGGTCGAGGTCGCCGCAGCGCACCAGGGCGTCTCCGTCAACACCTGGCTCGTGCGCGCGGTCGCCGCCGCGCTCGAGCAGACCACCGGCACCTCCGCGCCGCAGCCCGGCACGGTGCAGCACGGCACCAACCGTCACACCGGCTGGGTGCGCTGACCGCACCGGCGGCGCCCCCGACAGCCAGATCCCGACCTGACACCAACCTGACACCACTCAAGGAGACTCTCATGCCTACTTTCCCCGCCCCCACCCCCGTCCCGGTCGTCATCGACGTGCCGTTCGGCTTCCTGAACGTCGTCGCAGGAGAGCGCGACGACGTAGTCGTCACCGTCCTGCCCGCCGACCCGTCGAAGTCGGGCTCCGTGCGCGCCGCCGAGGAGACTCGCGTCGAACGTAACGGTGACGCCATCACCATCACCTACCCCGCGGCCTGGAAGCAGTGGGTGCTCCCCTTCGCCGCCGGCGGCGCGAAGATCACTGTTGAGCTGCCCGCGGGCTCCGACCTCAGCGGCAAGACCGGCACGCTCTACGCGGAGGGCAGGCTCGGCACCGTCGACCTCAACCTCAACAGCGGAGACGCCCGCATCGACGAGGCCGCCCGCGTGGACCTCAAGGTCTCGGCCGGGAACATAGCCCTCGGCAAGGTCACCGGCCCCATGAGCCTCAAGGCGAGCGCCGGTTCGGTACGCGTCACCGAGCTTGCGGGCGACGGCACGATCCGTGCCAGCAACGGGACGACCACCGTCGGGTCCGTCACGGGGTCGCTGGAGATCGTCGGGGCGCACTCCGAGATCGAGGTGGGCCGCGTGCGCGGCACCCTCACCGCGAAGTCCGCCCACGCCGGCATCCGCGTCGCCAACGTCGAGACCGGCAGCGTCACGCTCAACACGTCCTACGGCTCGATCGAGGTGGGTGTGCCCGAGGGCACGGCTGCCTGGCTCGACGTCACCTCGGAGCACGGCATCGTCCGCAACCAGCTCACCCCCACCGAGGGTCCCGTCGACGACGAGGCCACCGCCGAGATCCACGCCAGCACCGGCTACGGCGAGATCATCGTCCGCCGCCCCTGACGTCCCGCCGGCCTGACCCGACTACCGGACCGGCGCCACCGGCCGGAACCCCGCAACCCACTTCCGAGCTACCCCCTGCCCGGAATCCGAAACTTCGAGCACTTCACGAGACGAGAGGAAACGAAAGTGAGCATCCCCACCGAACGCGGCCACGAGCCCGCCATCCGGGTACAGAACCTGGAGAAGTCCTACAAGGAGCTGCAGGTCCTGCGGGGCGTCGACTTCGACGTGGCCCGAGGCAGCATCTTCGCGCTGCTGGGCTCGAACGGCGCCGGCAAGACCACCGTCGTCAAGATCCTGTCCACACTTCTCAAGGCCGACGGCGGGAAGGCGAGCGTGCACGGCTTCGACGTCGCCACGCAGGCTGCCGACGTCCGCGAGTCGATCAGCCTCACCGGGCAGTTCGCGGCCGTCGACGAGGTCCTGACCGGCCGCGAGAACCTGGTGCTCGTGGCCAGGCTGCGGCACCTCAAGAACCCCGGCAAGATCGCCGACGACCTGCTCGCGCGCTTCTCGCTGACCGACGCCGGCGGGCGCAAGGCCGCCACGTACTCGGGCGGCATGCGCCGCCGCCTGGACATCTCCATGAGCCTGATCGGCAACCCGCCGGTCATCTTCCTCGACGAGCCGACGACGGGTCTCGACCCCCAGGCCCGCATCGAGGTGTGGGACGCCGTCAAGGAGCTCGCGCAGGGCGGCACCACCGTGCTGCTCACGACGCAGTACCTGGACGAGGCCGAGCAGCTCGCCGACCGGATCGCGATCCTGCACAAGGGCCACATCATCGTCAACGGCACCCTGGCCGAGCTCAAGGCGCTGCTGCCGCCCGCCAAGGTCGAGTACGTCGAGAAGCAGCCGACGCTGGAGGACGTGTTCTTCGCAGTCACGGGCGAAGACGTCACCGAAGAGACAACCACCACCGACCCCGCCCGCGCGGACAACTGAGGAGAGAGAGAAAATGACCAAGCACTTCTTCGGTGACACCGCCGTACTGACGGGGCGGTCCCTGAGCCACATCCTGCGCAGCCCGGACACGATCATCACCACCGCGGTCACGCCGATCGCCATGATGCTGCTGTTCGTCTACGTGTTCGGCGGTGCGATCAACACCGGCACCGACAACTACGTGAACTACCTCCTGCCCGGCATCCTGCTCATCACCATCGCCTCGGGCATCGCCTATACCGCCTACCGGCTCTTCCTGGACATGCAGGGCGGCATCTTCGAGCGGTTCCAGTCCATGCCAATCGCTCGCTCGTCGGTGCTCTGGGCGCACGTGCTGACCTCGCTCGTCTCCAACCTGGTCTCGGTGGCGATCGTGGTGCTGGTGGCCCTGCTCATGGGCTTCCGCTCGGGCGCCGGGGTGCTGGACTGGCTCGCCGTCGCGGGCATCCTGGTCCTGTTCACCCTGGCCCTGACCTGGCTCGCGGTCATCGCCGGCCTGTCGGCCAAGACCGTGGACGGCGCGAGCGCGTTCTCCTACCCGCTCATCTTCCTGCCGTTCATCAGCTCGGCCTTCGTGCCCACCGAGACCATGCCCGGCCCGGTGCGCTGGTTCGCCGAGAACCAGCCGGTCACCTCGATCGTGAACACGATCCGTGACCTGCTGGCCCAGCAGCCGGTCGGCAACGACATCTGGGTGGCGCTGGCCTGGTGCGTCGGCATCCTCGCCATCGCGTACGGCTTCGCGACGACGGCGTACCGGCGCAAGATCTCCTGACGGAGCGCCGAGCCTCCGGCGGCAGCGGTCGCCGAGTTCGGTCCCTTGCACCAGCCCAGCAGCGACTTCGGTCGGTTGCTCTGAGATCGGTCGTTTGATTGACCGATCTCAGAGCAACCGACCGAAGTCATGAAGCCGGGCGTGCAAGGGACCGAACTCGGCGGATCAGGGATCAGCGCACCCGGACCGCAGCCGGCTGGACGGTGAACGTGACCCGGGTCGTCTCCCCCAGGTCCTCGCCGTCGATCTCGAACATGCGCGGCTCCGTCAGCTCCAGCTCCAGGCCCTTCAGGCGGCCGTGCGTCACGTTGTCGCTGCTCTCGGCCTTCGCACCGGGCGTGACGAGCCGTTTGATGCCGTTGTCCCAGACCATGTTGCGCAGCGTGTCGGCCCACCCCGCAGCGCCGTCCGCGCCCAGGACCAGCAGGTCCAGCTCGCCGTCGGAGGGATCGGCGTCAGGCAGGAGCGTCACGCCGGCCTGGAGGGTGCCGCAGTTGCCGACGATCAGCGTGTGCACACGTTCGTCGCGCTGCGGGCCGTCGTCGGCGGTGTACCGGATGTCGAGCGTGTCGCTGGCGGACAGCGCCCTGCCCAGCGACTCCACGTACGCGAGCCAGCCGACCTTGTCCTTGAGGTCGTCGTCGGTCTCGACGATCATGTGCGCGTCCAGCCCGAATCCCGCCAGGACCCCGAACGCGTGCCGTTCGGTCCCCGCGGCGAGGTCGATCTCGAGCCAGCCCAGGTCGATGGCCCGTGCCTCACCAGTGAGCGCCCGCTTGAACGCCGCGGGCAGGTTGAGCAGGGGAACACCGAGGTTCCGGGCCAGGAGGTTGCCGGTCCCGAGCGGGACTATCCCCAGCTCGACGTCAGTTCCGGCCGCCGCGAGATGTTCGGCGACCGCCCGGACCGTCCCGTCCCCGCCGGCCGCGACGACCACGTCGGCGCCCGCCTCGATCGCCTGCGCGGCCGCCCCCTGGCCGGGGTCGTCCTTGCTCGTCTCGAACCATCGGACCTCGGGTTCGGCCTGCGCGGAGGCGGCCGCCTTGTCCAGCGCGGACCCGAGCTTCTCCCTGCTCGTCTTGGCGGGGTTCCAGATGACGCCGATGTGGCGTGCGGTCATGCGGGGCCTGCTTCCGTCGCCAGGGGGATGTCGGGGACGTGGACGACTGTGAGGACGATCCGCGCGTCCTGCTGCTCACGCGCTGTGAGCAGGTCACGAACAACCCGGTGAACCGTATGCGACGTGACCGTAGCACCGGCAGTCGAGTGAACGGCCATCGCGATCTCCACCTGGATCCCCGAGCCGTCCTGCCGGACCAGGACCAGCGGCGCCGCGGTGTCCCGCAGGCCGAGGTGCCGCGCGGTCACGTCGACGACGTTGGACACGAGCGACCCCGGGCCGTACAGGTCCGCCACACCTGGGACCGCCCGGACGGCCGCTTCGATCTCGGCCGCGACCTGCGCGCCCTGTGCCGTGCTCATCGATGAGTCTCCTCGGATCATGAGAGGTGCCGCCGCACGTCGCGGACGGTGATGTCGATCGCCGTGACGTTCAGCTCCGTGTGCACCCGTAGCCGGGCGGCGATCTCCAGCCTCAGTTCGTCGGCCAGGCGTGGGAGGGGCTCTCCGTAGGGCACGCTCGCGTCGACCAGGACCCGGACGGGCGCCCCGAGCTCGGTGACGTCGCCCTCGAAGCGGCACCGGCCGACGAGCACACCGGGGACGGCGTTCTCGGCCGCACGGATCAGCCCCCGCACGGCGCCCTCGGTGATGCCCAGGTCGGCGTGGGGCTCGGGCGGGGTCAGCGGGATGCGGCGTCCGGCATGGGCCTCCAGCGCGATGCCGCCGAGCACCCTGGCCACCCAGCCGTCGTCGGCCTCCGGTTCAGCGGCCGTGTCGGCGGCGATCAGCGCGGGGGTCAGTCCCCGGAGCCGTTCGAGAGCATCGAGGGCGAGCTGGCAGGCCGGTGAGCCGTCGATCGACGGGTCGGCCGGGACACGGCCCGCTTCGAGGTAGTCGGTGAGCTCCTCGATGGTGTGCCCGTCGAGCCCTTCGGGCCCGAGGTCGAGCCGCCGAGGACCTGCTGCGTCGTCTTGGGGGGTCATCGCCATTCCTCCATCCGCACGATGATGTGCTTCCGTGCGCGAGCGAGCAGTCCCCTGACGGTCGTCACAGGAACGTCCATCTCCTCGGCGATCTCGTCGTAGGAGTAGCCGCCCGCCTCGCGCAGCACCCAGCACTCCCGCTCCGCGTGGGGAAGCGTCTGGAGCGCCGCGCCGAGCGCGTCGACCCCGGCGTGCGACTCCGCCACGCGCGATGGCAAGGTCTGGGCGGGAGCAGGCGGTTCGACGTCGTCCACGCTCACCTGGGGGCGGCGCGCACGGATGCGGTCCATCGCCTTGCGGCTGACGACCCGCATGAGCCAGCTCTTCACCTTCGCCGGGTCCTCCAGCTCGGGCAGGCGCTGCCAGGCGGTCACGAACGCCTCCTGCACCACGTCGTCCACGTCCGCGCTGGCGTTCAGGATCCGGCGTGTGTAGGCGCGCATCATCGGGGTGTACCGACGGACGAGCACCGCGAACGCGGTGACGTCCCCGTCGGCGGCGCGGCCGGCGACTATCCGGTCGTCCGCGCCGTCGAGCGGGGTCGGGATGGGGTCGGGGTTCAGTGTGCGTTCCTGCGCCCGCGACCGGTGACGGCTCCGTAGACCAGCAGCACGATGATGGATCCCGCGATCGCGAGCAGCCAGGTGGACAGGGAGAAGAAGGAGTCCATGTCCGCGTTGAAGAGGAGCCCGCCCAGCCAGCCGCCGAGGAAGGCGCCGACAACGCCGAGCAGGAGGGTGATGAACCATCCTCCTGCCTGCTTGCCGGGAAGGATGAGCTTTGCGATGGCGCCGGCGATCAGGCCGAGCAGCAGGAAGCTGAAGAAACCCATGATGGAAGTCCTTTGCAGTGAGATCTTGCGGCGGGGTGAGGTCGCGGACCGCGACCTCACCCCTGGAGCGGATTACTTCTTGAATGCGTCCTTGACGTCCTCGACCGTGTCCTTGACCTCGGCCTTGGCCTGGTCGGCCCTGCCCTCGGCGACAAGCTTGTCGTTGTCGGTAATGTCTCCGACGGCCTCCTTCGCCTTGCCGAGGGCCTTTTCCGCTGCGTTCTTGACCTTGTCCGCTGCACTCATCTGATTTCCTTTCTTCACGGCTCCCGGGATGGGGAACCGAATATGTGAGAACTTCGCTCTTGCTACCCAGCGTGGAGCCTTTGGGGCATTCGCGCCCCTCGGGCCGTCTCCACAGTCGTCCGGGTCAGCGCACCCGGACGGACGCGCGGAGCCCGTCCAGCCAGCTCCGGTCGGACAGGTGCACCATGACGGGCACCCGCACCCCGGCCAGCGCGTCCCATTCGTCCAGCGCCGCCTCCGCCGCGGACAGCACCCGGGAGAGGTCGGCGCCGCGCCGCACGGTCAGCACCAGGCTGATCGCGGGTGCCCCCTTCACGCGGTACACGCCGGTGCGGGCCGAGAGCACGTCGGGCCGTTGGCCCAGCGGTCCCGCGAGCACGGCGTCAGCGACGTCCGGGGCGACGCGGGTGCGCCCGCCGACGGAGTCGAGGTCGAGCACCGCAGCCGTCCTGCGCGCACCGCGCGTGCAGACGAACACCACCAGCAGGACAGCCAGCACGGCGGCCGCGGCAAGTCCGACGACGACGGCGCCGGGCGCACCGCCTACCTCTGGCAACCCGGCTGCCGCGGCGCTGAGCCGCGATCTGGCCGTGCCGACCAGCTCCGCCGGCAGCACGGAGCTCGTCCACCGCGCCGGCATGCCGGCGAGGATTGCCGCCGCGCCGGCCGCGGCCAGCAACAGCCCGCAGACCAGCAGCAGACCACGATTGAGCACTCTGCTGGTCGAGCTCACGAGACCACCCCCTGACGCGCGACGTACAGCTTGGGAACGGCGGAGAAGCCGACTGCCGAGAGCGCGGCGGCAACGGAGTCCGTCGCCGCGTCGTGGTCGACCGCGACGCCGCTGGTCGGCGTGACCCGGACGGTCGCGCTCCGCCGGCCGACCGTGGCGGAGACCTGCCGCGCGTCGATGCCGCAGCGCAGCGCTACGGCGTCGGCCACGGCATCCGCGAGGACGCCGTCGTCGACGAGCAACGCCAGCCGGTCGGTGCTCCGGGCGCGTCGCGGGAGCCGCCCAGGCAGCACGGCGAGGACGATCAGGACCAGGGCGACCACCGCCGCGAGAACACCCACGGCCGTCAGTGCACCGTCGTCCTCGGCGAACGAGGTGACCGACGCGAGGCGGTCCGCGACCAGGTCATGGGACCCCGGGTCGACGAGCCACCACACGCCCAGCGCCACCACGGCGACCAGCAGCACGGCGAGGACCGTCGCGACGACCACCGCGGCACCCGTGCGCGGGGAGTGGGTCTCCCGGCGCAGGACCCGCCGGTATACCGCCTGCTCCTTGGTCATCTCGCCCTCCGCTCCGTGACTCGCCGCAGGCCCGAGTAGCGCACGTCGACGGTGTCGACCGTGCGGCTCCCCAGGTCGCGCATGCCCGCGATCACGTCCCGGCGGAGCCGGTCGCCACGGTCTTTGATCGACCCGGTGGCGCCCCCGCCGACGGCGACCGGCACGGTCACCGACACCCGCAGGGCGCCGCCGGCATCGGCCAGCTGCACCGCGACCTCGCGCTGGTGCACGTGCGCCGAGTCCCGGACCAGGTAGACGGCAAGGCGCTCCAGCGCCCGTGCCGTGACCCGGGTGGTCCCGGGAACGGCCGGCGCCGCCACGGGACGATCGGTGGCGGTCATAGCGACGAACGCCTGCCGCGGAAGGCGTCGGCGAGTGCCCGGACGTCGAGCCGTCCTTCGGCCACGCGTCCGACGGCTGCACCGATCAGCATCGCTATCGCCACCAGGACGAACGCCCAGAACCCGAGCACTATCCAGGTCAGGGCCAGCACCGCGCCCGCGGCGGCACCGGCGGTCGTGGCGGTCACTGGACCCGGCCCGTCTGCGGTTCGCTCTCCTGGTCGTCGTCGGTAGGCAGGTGCACGTCGTTGACGGTCACGTTGACCTCGGCGACCTCCATGCCGACCAGGTCACGCATCGCGCGGTAGATCGCGGCGCGCACGCTGTCGGACACGGTCTGCAGCGCGACCGGGTACTCCGCCACGATCGTGACGTCGACGGCCACCTGCTTCTCCCCGACCTCGACGCTGATCCCCTGGGTCAGGTCGGTCGAGTTGAGCGCGTCGCGGATGGAGCCGACCACGCGTGCGGCGCCGCCACCGAGTGCGTACACACCGCTGACCTCGCGGGCCGCGATCCCCGCGATCTTGGCTACGACGGCGTCCTCGATGGTGGTCCGGCCTGCTCCCTCAGGTGTCCCCAAGACATCTGTCTGGGCCTTCGGCTGCGTCCCGCCCGTAACGTTCGCCATGATGAGCTCCTTCGTGCTTCGCTCGCGTCGCGCCCCCCTGGGGTGCGAGCCGCCACAGCTGGCGACACTGGTGAGACGCGTGCGGCTCCAAGTTCGTCACAAACTTGTCGAAGGAGATTCGGCGGCGTGGCTACTCGGTCGGGGCGACGTCCCGTACCTCGAACGGGTAGGGCAGCGGGTCGGTCGAGAGCTGGTGGGCCAGCGTGGCCGCCGACTCCTCGGTGAAGGCCCCGGTGATCTGCACCTCGCCCGTGGTGATCACCACGCCCTCCATGATCGACGGCGCTGACACCACCAGGTCGTCCAGCGTGACGGCGATCTGGTTGCGCGGCTCGGTCAGCGCTTGCAGTCGTTCGGTGGCCGCACGGAACCCTTCGGTGCCGCGCTCGTCGAACTGCAGGTTCACCGCGGCGCCGTCGTAGTTGGCCTGCAGACCGGAGCTGACCTCGGTGAGCTCGGTGCCCGCCACCTCGACCGGTCCCAGCACGTACTTGGCGTCCCCCTCCTGGCCGCACGTGACGAGCGGCTGGTCAGGGTCCCCGCTGCCCGCGAGCTCCAGCGTGATCGTGGCATCGTCGACGACGACGTCGGACACGTCGCGACCGTCCGCCTCCAGCCTCAGTTGGATCACCCCGGCGGCGTCGGCCATCGCTTCGGGCGTGACCGACTCGGCGTCGGCCGGCGCGGCCACCAGCTCGACCTGGGTGCGCGGGACACGGATGGAACGGCGATCTTCGAAGAGGCCACAGCCGGACACCACGAAGACAAGCACCAGCCCCGCTGCCATCAGCCTGGCCTGACGGTTCATCACAGCTCCCCTTTAAGCTCCGCCCGGGCCGCACCGCCGTCGGGCATGATGCGGCACAGGGTATCCAAAGCACCAGGCCAGGCACTGTCCGACACAGCGGAGTAGTTGACGACGAGCGCGTCGCGCTCGCGCCGGTCCGGGCCATCGGCCGGGACCTCGTGCCGGAACTCGTTGAGGCCGCCCACCAGGAGGCCGTGCCGGGCGGCCCGCCGGACTATCCGCGCCTCGGTCCCCGCCGGGAGCTCCACGACCGCCTGCAGGCCGGCGGCCATGCCCGTCACCCGGACGCCGGGCGCGCGCTCGGCCAGGGCCGCGACGAGCTGACCGCGGCGCCGTCGGTAGCGCTGCCGTATGGCGCGCACGTGCCGGTCGAAGTCGCCGGAGGTGATGAGCTCGGCGAGGGTCAGCTGGTCGAGGACGCTCACGCCGTCGACGGGGCCCTTGGCCGCCGCGACCTTCGGGACCCACTCCTCGGGCAGCACCATCCAGGCCAGCCGGAGCGCCGGGGCCAGGGACTTGCTCGCCGTGCCGAAGTAGGCGACCCGCGCGGGATCCCGCCCCTGGAGCGCCCCGATGGGCTGCCGGTCGTACCGGAACTCCCCGTCGTAGTCGTCCTCCACGACCAGGCCGCCGGTGCGGTGCGCCCAGTCGAGAGCCGCCGCGCGACGCTCGGGCGACAGCGCCACACCGGTCGGGAACTGGTGCGCCGGCGTCAGCAGCACGGCGCCCACGCCCGGCAAGCCCGATAGGTCGCCCGTCCGGGCGCCGTCGGCGTCGACCCGCAGCGCGGGAGTCTCCAGCCCGACGCCGATCAGCAGGTCACGATAGAGATCGAGGCCGTAGGACTCGACCGCCATGGCCCGCACACCCTGCGTCCTGAGGGCACGGGCCAGCAGGCCCAGCCCGTGGTGGAACCCGGAGCTGATGACTATCCGCTCCGGTGTGGCGTCGACCCCGCGCACCCGCGCGAGGTACTCCGCCAGCGCGGAGCGCAGCTCCATCCGCCCCAGCGGGTCGCCGTACCCGAAGGCGTCGTGCGGCGCCGCGGTCAGCGCGCGCCGTGCGGCGGTGACCCACATGGTCCGCGGAAACTCGGCGAACTGCGCGGCGCCCGGCACCAGCCCCTGGGCAGGCGGCCGGCGCGGGCCGGGACGCCGGGCCGGGCTCGGCACGGCCGTCCGGGGGTCGGGCCGATCGGCCACCCGGGTACCCGAGCCCTGCTGCGCGGTGAGCCAGCCCTCGGCGACAAGCTCGGCGTAGGACTCGGTCACGGTGCTCCGTGCGATCCCCAGGTCTCCCGCCAGGGTCCGCGACGCCGGCAGGCGGGCGCCGGGCACGAGCCGCCCCGTGCGTACCGCCACCCGGAGCGCGTCGGTGAGCGCGGCGCGCAGCCCGGGCCCGCGCAGCTCCAGGAGCAGGTCGATCCCGGCCGCCGAGAGGAACTCGACTCCAGAATTGGTCTGCGAAACGGCCATAGAAGTGGACGGTATACCCAGACCTTTTCATTCGTACAGTCGAGGCATGCTAGATACAACCCGCGGTACCGCGGCCGGGCCTGACCAAGGGCGGCGGTCGCTTCCCACGGGCCTGGCTCTGGCGGGCACGGCCCTCGCCTTCACCAGCATGTACCTCGCGGCCGGTGCCCTCACCCCGCTCCTGGTGGTCTACCAGGCCCAGTGGGACTTCGCCCCGGCCCTGCTCACGGTGGCATTCGCCGTCTACGCGGCCGGCTTCCTCGCCGCAGCGCTCGTCCTCGGTCCCCTGTCGGACCACCTCGGCCGGCGGCCGGTGCTGATCGGCGCCCTGGTCGTCCAGCTCGCCTCGGACATCATGTTCCTGGTCGCGCCCGACGTCGGCTGGGTCATCGCGGGCCGCGTCGTGCAGGGCATCGCGAGCGGCGCGGCGACCGCGGCCTTCACCGCCGCGCTCGTCGAGCACGCGCCGGCCCACCGCAAGGGCCTGGGCCCGGTCCTCGGCAGCGTCGGGCTCACCGGCGGCCTCGCCCTGGGCTCCCTGCTCGCGGGCCTCGCGATCCAGCTCACACCGGCGGCCAACACCATCGTCTTTGTCACGCTCAGCGCGCTCACCGTTGTGGGCGGCGTCGCCGTCGCCGTGTCCCCGGAGACCATCCGGAGGGGCGCGGGCGCGCTCCGGTCGATGATCCCGCAGGTCACGATCCCGGCCTCGGCGCGGGCCGAGTTTCTCGCCGCGGCGCCCGTGGTCGCCGCCGTCTGGATGCTCGCCGGGCTCTCCGGCGGGCTCGCCCCGAGCATGGTGCACACCGTGTTCCACCTCGACTCCGGGCTGCTCGACGGGCTCGCCGGGTTCATCGCGCCGGCCGTCTCGGTGGTCATCGGCCTGTCGTTCGCGCGGGTGCGCCCCAGGACCGCGATCGCCGTCGGCATCTACGCCACGATCCTGGGCTCCGTCGGGATCATCGGCGGCGCCGTCGTCGGCAGCCTCGGCGCCATGTTCGCCGGGCAGGCCGTCGCCGGTGTGGGTTTCGGTGCGGCGTTCACCGCGGCCCTGGGCCTGATCATCCCGCTCGTCGCCGCGCACCAGCGCGCTGGCGTGGTCGCGGGCATCTACGTCGTCTCGTATCTCGGCCTCGGACTGCCCGTCGTCCTCGCCGGACAGCTCACCGGCCCCCTCGGTGTTGTGCCGACGGTCGGCTGGTACAGCGCGGTGGTCGTTGTCCTCGCCCTGCTCAGCCTTGGCGCTCAGCAGCGCCTGCGGCGCCGCGCACGCCGGCCCGACGGCGAGGGCGCGACCAGCAACAGCGAGCTCGCCCACGCCTGAGCCCCCCTCCTCGAACCCAGATCCCAGATCCCACCCAGAAGTACGCACACGAAAGCAGGTAGGTACATGTCCAGCACCACCACCCAGGGCCGACGAGTGTTCCTCGCGGGAGCGTCCGGCGTGATCGGCCAACGGCTGATCCCCCGGCTCGTCGCGGCCGGGTACGTCGTCGGGGGAATGACCAGGTCCGCGAGCAAGATCGACCTCCTGCGACAGCTCGGCGCCGAGCCGATCCTCTGCGACGTCTTCGACCGCGAGGCCCTGATCCAGGCCGTCCGGGACTTCGCCCCGGACGTGATCCTCAATGAGCTCACCGACCTGCCCGACGACGTGGCGAGCATCGGCGCCCACGCGGAGCTGAACGCCCGCATCCGCACCGAGGGCAACCAGAACCTGATCGAGGCGGCCCGGCAGAGCGGGTCGCCGAAGATCCTGGCGCAGACCGTGGCCTGGCAGCTTGCGGACGGGCCGGACGCGCTGGCCGTGAAGGAGCTGGAGAGCTCGGTCCTCGCAGAGGGCGGCGTCGTGCTGAGCTACGGGCAGTTCTACGGCCCCGGCACGTACAACGAGGGAGCGGTCCCCGCGGAGCCGCGGGTCCAGATCGACCGGGCCGCCGAGCTGACGGTCGCTCTGCTGGACGCGCCGTCGGGCGTAGTGCTCGTCACCGACTAGCCCCGGGGCGCGAGGACCTGCCCGAACGCCTTGAGGGCGATGGCGGCGGACTCGAGCAGCTCCTCGCGCGTGGCGCCCGCTGCCGCGTCGATCCAGCACCAGCACCGAAGGAAGAGATCATCATGGGACAGCTGCAGAACAAGACAGCGCTGGTCACGGGTGGCACGTCAGGCATCGGCCTGGCCACCGCCAAGCGGTTCGCGGCCGAGGGCGCGCACGTCTTCATCACCGGCCGGAGGCAGGCCGAGCTGGATGCCGCGGTGGCCGCGATCGGCGAGAACGCCACCGGCGTCCGCGGCGACGTCTCCGACCTCGACGACCTGGACCGGGCGTTCGCCGCGGTCGCCGCGCACGGCCACGGGCTGGACGTGCTGTTCGTCAACGCCGGCGGCGGCAAGCTCGCCACTCTCGACCAGCTGACCCCGGAGGCCTTCGACGAGACGTTCGGCACCAACGTCCGCGGCACGGTCTTCACCGTGCAGAAGGCGCTCCCGCTGCTCAACGACGGCGCGTCAGTGGTGATCACCGGCTCGACCGCCGCGAGCAAGGGCACACCCGCCTTCGGCGTCTACGCCGCGACCAAGGCCGCGCTCCGGTCCTTCACCCGGACCTGGGCGGCGGAGCTCGCGGGCCGCAACATCCGCGTGAACGCCATCGCTCCCGGACCGACCGAGACGCCGGGGCTCAGCGGCCTCGCGCCCGACCCCGCCCAGCCCCAGGGCCTGTTCGACATGCTCGCCGGGAACACGGCGCTCGGGCGCCTCGGCAAGCCCGAGGAGATCGCGAACGCGGTCCTGTTCCTGACCTCGGACCAGGGCAGCTTCGTCACGGGCACGGAGATGTTCGTCGACGGCGGCGAGGCACAGGTCTGACGCCGCTCACTGGCCGGCCGTGCGCACCCCCTCCAGCCGGTCGGCCAGGCGCACCTGGCGGGTGACCCACGGACCGAGCAGCGCGAGGACCGCGGCGAAGGCCAGCGCGACCAGCCCGATGCCTCCGAAGTACGCGGTGTCCGAGACGCCGTCGGTGGCCTGGACAAGCTGGGCGGTGATGGCCTGCCCGGCCGCGGGCGCGAGGAACCACAGCGCCATGGCCTGCCCCTGGAAGGCGCGCGGCGCCAGCAGGGTGGTCGCGGCCAGGCCCACCGGCGAGAGGCAGAGCTCGCCGAGGGTCTGGATCACGTACACGGCCGCCAGCACCCAGCCGGGGGTCAGGCCGTCGCCCGCCGCGGCCGAGGCTCCGGCCAGGACCAGGAACGAGGTGGCGGCGAGCGCCAGGCCGATCGCGAACTTGTACGGCGTGGGCGGGCGGTCCCTGGTCCGGAGCCACAGCCAGGCGAACACGGGCGCCAGGATGATGATCGAGGCCGGGTTGATGGACTGGAAGAACTCCGGGCGCACGGTGAGCCCCAGCACCTCGCGGGAGGTGCGGTCGGCGGCGAAGGTGGCGAGCGTCGTCGCCGCCTGCTCGAAGATCATGAAGAAGAGCATGGCCGCGACGAACAGCGGGATGTAGGCGATGAGGCGGGGGCGTTCGGCGTCGGTCACGCGCGGCGAGCGGTACATGACGACGAAGAACGCGACCGGCGCGAGGAACGCGATGTAGCTGAGGGTGTCGATGAGGGCGTGGACGCCCCACTCCCCCGATACGAGCCGGGCAATCAGGTACACGACCCCGACCGCGGCGAGGATGATCGCGAACGTTCGCGCGACCGCCGTCCGCTCGCCGGGGCGGACCGGGTTGGGGACGTCGTCGCCCGCGCCGCCGAGGTTCCGGCGGCCCAGCACGAAGAACACGAGCGCGGCGGCCATGCCGACCGCCGCCACGGAGAACCCCGCGTGGTAACCCCAGACGGCGCGGACGGCGCCGACGATGATCGGCGAGAAGAACGAGCCGATGTTGATCCCCATGTAGAAGATCGAGAACGCGGACTCGCGCTTGGGGTCCTCCCGGTCGTACAGGGCGCCCACCATCGAGGACACGTTGGGCTTGAGCAGGCCGGTGCCGAGGGCGACGAGCACGATCCCCAGGTAGGAGAACCCGGCGGCGGGGACCGCGAGGCAGACGTGGCCGGCGGCGATGATCACGCCGCCGTAGAGCATGGAGCGCCGCGCGCCGATCACGCGGTCGGCGAGCCAGCCCCCGACCACCGACAGCAGGTAGACGGCAGTGCCGTAGATCGAGACCAGGGCCTCGCCGAGGGTCTGGTCGAGGCCGAGGCCGCCGTTCGCGATGGTGTCGGTCAGGTAGAAGACCAGGATCGCGCGCATGCCGTAGTAGCTGAATCGCTCCCACAGCTCGGTGGTGAACAGGGTCATCAGGCCGAGCGGGTGCCCGAAGAACCGTCTGTCGCCCGTTGCGACTGCCGGGGTCGGTTCCGGTACGGGTCCTGAGGGCGGCGTGCTCATCCCCCGATCGTCGGCGCGTTCCGGGCGGCGCGCATGTCGAGACACCGGGTGAATCATCAGAGCAACCCCTGGCCCACGGCACGCCCGCTAAGTAGGCTCCGTCCCGTTTTTTCACGAACACTCTGCTATCCGCGCCAACGCGGTGGCGCCGGGCCTGGTCCTGAGCGAGTCGGTCGAGGCAAACCTGACCGACGAGTTCAAGCAGCTGGCCCTGCTGGGTGTCCCCCTGGGCGGCTCGGGCAGCCGGCCGACCTGGCGCACGTGATCGGGTTCCTCGTGTCCGACGAGTCGAGCTGGGTCACCGGTCAGGTACTGAACGTCAACGGCGGCAGCGCGGCTTGCCGTGAGGCCCGACGAGGTCGAGTGGACGCCGTCGATCACCAACCGGCGACCGGCCCACCTCCCGGTGACGTTCGAGCCGGAACCGGCCTGATACGAACGGAGTCAGTCACCCGTCAGCGGCGGCGTCGCGGATCATCGCGACCGCATCTCCCATGCCGTACCGGTGGACGAGCAGCTCGAGAAGGTCGTCGACCGTTCGAGGCGGGTTCCCATAGCGGCGACTGATCTCGACCAAGGCTTGCCGGGCGATCTGGGGCGACACCGAGACGGCGTCGGCGGCAAATTTCGCGGCGGGCACGACATCCAGCCCGACCGGCAGGAGCTTGGCCGGCAGGTCCTTGACGTTGTCACTCACAATGACCCCGGCACCACCGACCACAGCGGCCGCGACCAGGTGCTCATCATCTGCGTCCGGCAGACCGTAGGAGCCCTCCAGGGGTTCCCAGCTGACGACGCGTGCGTCGTCGAACGCCCACTCCATCTGCTCGATCAACCGGCGCGCTGCGCGCTCGGCCTGCTCGGGCTCGGCACCTCGGCGAACCCGCTTGTCCGCCTCTGTTCGCACGAGCTCGTCCAGGATGGCTTGCGACCAGATGGGCCGGTAGATGTTCTGCACGGCCAGACTCAGGAGGAAGTCACGCTGCAGGCTCGGCCATAGGACCGACGTGTCGAGAAGTGCGGTGAACACTCACTCACCTCCGGCGTTCGGCGGCGACCTGCGTGCGCGCTTCGCGGAGTCGTTCGATCATCACGGCCGGGTCTTCCTCGTCGTCGATATCCGCCGCTGTGGCTGCGAGGAAGGCATACTGCCGGGCGCGGCGTCGTTCCCGGTAGGCGAGCACGTCGCCCAACGCGAGCCGACGGCGGTTGCCGTTGCGCTCAGCCGCCAGCTCACCGGACTCGATCAGTCGCACGACCGTCGGCCGGGACACGCCCAGCAGGTCAGCCGCTTGCTGGGTGGTCAGCTGTGGCTCGGTCGGGGAAACCGTGACCGCCTTGCCTGCTGCGAGGGCGTCGACGACCTGCACCAGTGCCTGATAGACCGTCTCAGGAAGCTCGATCTGCTCTCCCTCGCCGGACCCCACCAGCAGGTATCGCGGCTCGGCAACCGGGCCCCGCCGTTCGGCATGGGCGGTCAGGAAGCTGTGCACCTCGGCGAGTCCGGTCGCTGACTTGTCGGGAACGAACGTTTGCGCAGTCAGAGCAGACATGCGGGCCCCTTCCATCGGCTCTACGAACAAAGTGTACGCGCTTTCGATACGTTCGAATAGTCCGAACGCAGGCGGGCCGCTCCGTCACAGCATTCGCGCGACGACCCGGCGGCGGACGACCACGGTCACGTGCACGGCCAGTGCGGCGTAGAAGCACAGGTGCGCGGCGATGTGCAGCGGGACCAGGTCGTCACTGCCGACCACCAGCGCGATGCCGGTCGCCGGGACCACAAAGAGCAGCGCGAGCAGGATCCGTTCCGCCCAGTGCAGCACCTTCCGGTCGGTCTTGGTGAGCCGCGCGTCCCAGGGCGGCAGCGGCGTGGTGCTGCGCCACACCACCCGCAGCACGCCCACCGCGACGATCGCCAGCCCGAGGAGCACGTGCCACCCCGGCAGGGTCAGCCCTTCGGCGGGCAGATCTCCCGTCCACAGGTCCGACCAGGCCGAGCCGACGGCGTCGTCGGCGTCCTGCTGCGTAAGGTCCTGCGCCGACTCGCACCGGTCCTCCAGCTCGTCGAGGCGGTCCTCCTCGGCGTCGGACGTGTCACCGCCGCTGCGACTCTCCCCCGGCGGGTCGCAGTCGACGTCGGGGACGTCGCCGTCCGACTCCATCAGATAGCCGACCGAGAACTGCGCCAGCAGCAGCGCGACCGTCGACCAGTGCAGCACCTTCGTGACGATGCCGTACCCCTGCTCGCCGTTGCGCCACCTCATGCCCGCAACCTCACCGCAGGTGAGCGCGCCTGTCCAGGCCCGCCCGGCTCCCGGGTCGTGGCATCGTTACGCCACGATGACGATCTTCACGTTCCATCTCGCAGAGCTGAGTCCGACGACGACGGCGCGGGCACTGTGGAGCGCACCGACCGCTGACTCTGCACCCGGGCTGCGGCACGCCGAGTGCCTGGCGCTGATGCGGCTCGGCGCCCCGACCGTCTCGCCGGACCGGATGCAGCTGCGCCGGATGGCGATGTTCGCGCGGTGGGAGGACGAGGCGGCGGCGGAGGCGTTCCTGGCGGAGCACGCCCTGGGCCGGCAGCTAGCGACGGGCTGGCACGTGCGCCTGGAGTTCCTGCGGCGCTGGTCGCGGCTCGCGGCGCTGCCCGACCTCCCCGCGCGAGCGGGCGAGTGGGACCCCGAAGAACCGGTGGTGGCCGTGACCCTCGCCCGGATGCGGCTGGCGGAGGTGCCGAGGTTCCTCAGGTGGGGCAAGCCCGTGGAGCGGCTGGTGCGGGACCATCCCGGGACCACGCTGGCGCTGGCCGCGATGCGCCCGCCCCGGACGATCTCGACGTTCTCCGTCTGGCGGTCCGTGCGGCAGATGGAAGAGATGGTGCACGGCCACAGCACCGTCCCGGAGCCCGACCGGCACGCCGACGCAATGGCGGAGCGCCGGCGCCGGGACTTTCACCACGAGTTCGCCACGCTGCGGTTCCGGCCGCTGTCGGAGCACGGCGAGTGGCAGGGGCGCAGCGGGTTCGTCCCCGTCATCCAGTAGCTAGCTCGACGGTTCCTAGCTCGCTGCGCCCGTCGACCCCCGCCAGATGATCGTGTTCAACGGCTCCTCGGACGACGGCGTCGTCGAGTCCGACCGGAGCGTCGCGACCAGGCGCGCCATGGCGGCCCGCCCGAGCTTGCGATGGTCGACGTGCACGGTGGTGAGCGTCGGCTCCAGGTATGCCCCGAGCAGGTGGTTGTCCCAGCCCGTCACGCTCAGGTCCCCGGGGATGGACCAGCCGCGCTCGCGGGCCCCCTCGACCACTCCCGCGGCGACGGCGTCGCTCGCCGCGACGATGGCGGTGGGGCGCCCGGCCTCCGGGAGGGCGCGCACGGCCGCCAGCCCCGTCTCGGGCGACCAGTCCCGGCTCTCGTGGACCAGCGCCGGGCCGAGCCCGAGCCGTTCGACGGTCGCGACGAAGACGTCGCGGCGGCCCCGGGCGGAGGCGTAGTCCAGGGCGCCGGTCACGTGCAGGAACCGCCGGTGGCCCAGCTCGGCGAGCCGCTCGACCAGCTCCGCTACGGGTGAGCCGTCGGCGAGCTCACCCACCCCGCGGAACTTGTCGTCGTAGTCGGGCGACACGACGATCGCCGCCCGCTCGGGGAACCGGTCCCCGGAGCCGGGCGGCAGCGGCGCGAGGGCGAGCACCCCCTCGACCTGGCCGGAGTCCGCGAGGTGCAGCACCCGCTCGAAGCGGTCCGCCGGGGTGCCCTCGACGCTGAACGCCTCGATCGTGTAGCCGTGCTCGTGGGCCACCTCCATCACGCCGCTCAGGATCTGCGGCGGGCCGTAGGTCGCCACGGCCGGGAGCAGCACCGCCACCCGGCCGCTGCGCCGGGTGCGCATGGACCGCGCGGTCAGGTTCGGGCGGTAGTCGAGGTCGTGCACGGCCTGGCGCACGCGGGCCACCGTCTCGGGGCGCATCTTCGTGTCCTGCCGCAGGTAGCGGGAGACGGTCTGGTGGGAGACGCCGGCGACCTTCGCCACCTCCCAGATCGTCGCGCGCCGCGTCGGCGCCGGTGCCGATTCCCGGTCCGAAGTCGAGCTCTGGTTGGTCATGCCCCGTCCTCGCTGGTCAGTACCTGGGCCTTGCGAAGTGATCGATCACCTCCTAGCCTAGCCCCGCAATCGGTGATCGATCACTCTGCAACGGAGCAGCACGTGGAACAACGAGTCAGACCCCTCCCGTGGTGGCGCAGGCTCGTGCGCGACCGGGCGGTGCTCCTCCTTGCCCTGCCCGGGATGGCGGTCATCATCGTCTTCCAGTACCTGGCGCTGGGCGGCAACGTCATAGCGTTCCAGGACTACCAGCCCTATCTCGGCATCGGCCGCAGCCTGTGGGTCGGGCTGGAGAACTTCCAGATCCTGTTCTCGGGCGACCCGGCGTTCCTGAGCGCGCTGCGCAACACCCTGGTGATCACGCTGCTGCAGACGGTCTTCGTCTTCCCCGCACCGATCATCGTGGCGCTGCTGCTGCACAGCCTGGTCTCCAACCGCGTCCGCCAGGTCGTCCAGTCGATCCTCTACCTGCCGCACTTCCTGTCCTGGGTGATCGTCGTCGCCGTCTTCCAGCAGGTGCTCGGCGGGGCGGGGCTGATCAACAACTTCCTGCGGTCGAACGGGTGGGAGCCCATCGACATCATCGGCAACTCCGACGCCTTCTACACGTTGCTGACCTCGCAGGTCATCTGGAAGGACACCGGGTGGGCGACCATCCTGTTCCTCGCGGTGCTGGCCGGGATCGACCGGTCGCTGTACGAGGCATCGGCCGTCGACGGCGCGTCGCGCTGGCGGCAGACGTGGCACATCACGCTGCCAGGGATGCGGCCGATCATCATCATGCTGCTCATCCTCAAGCTCGGCGACTCGCTCAGCGTCGGGTTCGAGCAGCTGATCCTCCAGCAGCAGGCCGTGGGCCTCGGCGTGTCCGAGGTGCTGGACACCTACGTCTACAACCAGGGCGTCGTCGGCGGGTTCTGGGGCGTCGCGGCGGCCGTGGGGCTCGTCAAGGGCGTGATCGGGCTGATCCTGGTGCTCGTCGCGAACAAGACCGCCCACGCGTTCGGCGAGGAAGGGGTCTACCGAACATGAGCGACACCAAGCTGCGCCCGACGCCGGGCCGCAGGGCGCAAGACCGCCCGACGCAAGCCCGCAAGACCCGCCCCGTGATCGACGGCGTGGCGATGCCCGGCCCGTCCGAGCGGACCATCAAGGGCATCGTCCTGACCATCGCCTGCGCGCTGGTGATCCTGCCGTTCGTCGGCATCATCTCCACCAGCCTGGCCACTCCCGAGCAGGTGACGGACGCCGGGGGCTTTGTGCTCCTGCCGACCGGGATCGACCTGAGCGCCTACCGGATGATCTTCGCCGGGGGCGTCGTCACGCAGGCGCTGTGGATCAGCGTCGTGGTCACCGCCGTCGGCACGGTGCTCAGCCTGGCCCTGACGACAACCCTCGGCTGGGCGCTGAGCCGGCGAGGTGCCTTCGGCGTCCGCGCGATGCTGCTCCTGGTGCTGATCAGCCTGCTCTTCAGCCCCGGGATCATCCCCAGCTACCTCGTCGTGCAGCGACTCGGGCTGCTGGACACCCTGTGGGCGCTGATCATCCCGACGTCGGTCTCGGCCTTCAACGTGGTGGTCGTGCGGGCATTCTTCGTGCAGCTCCCGAGCGAGATCATCGACGCCGCCCGGATCGACGGCGCCACCGAGTGGCAGCTCTTCCGGCGGATCGCGCTGCCGCTGTCCAAGCCCGTGCTCGCCGTCGTCGGGCTGTTCTACGGCGTCGGCTACTGGAACGCCTTCTTCAACGCCCTGCTCTACATGTCGGACGCGAGCAAGTGGCCGCTGCAGCTCGTGCTGCGCACGTATGTCGTGGACGGCACCCAGCTCGGCACGCAGGACCTCGGCATCGCCGCCGGGTCCCTGCCCCCGCAGACCTCGTTGCAGATGGCGATCCTCGTGGTCTCCGTCGTACCGGTGCTGCTGGTCTACCCGTTCCTGCAGCGGCACTTCGCCCAGGGGATGCTCACCGGCGCCGTCAAGGGCTGACCCCGCACACCAACCATCGCACCGCTCGACGAGGAGTAGTCATGACCGGTTCCCTTTTCCCGGACCCCCACATCACCCGGCGCAACCTGCTCGTGGGCGGGCTGGGGCTGGGCGCGTTCGCCGTGCTCGGCCTGGCCGGCTGCAGCAACGAGGGCCGCGGCGGCGGTGCCCTGGCCAGCAACGCCGGCGTGGCGCTGCCGACCTACATACCGTACGACGGCGTGCCCATCGACATCGTGGGCGCCGACGGCGTGCCGAACACGATGCTGAAGTACCCGGCGAACCCGC
This sequence comes from Promicromonospora sp. Populi, assembly GCF_041081105.1. Taxonomy (NCBI): domain Bacteria; kingdom Bacillati; phylum Actinomycetota; class Actinomycetes; order Micrococcales; family Promicromonosporaceae; genus Promicromonospora; species Promicromonospora sp. Populi. Next base: position 1,831,135 of record NZ_CP163528.1, read on the forward strand.
AGCAGGTGACCGACGGCCCGCCCGGGGACGGGCAGGACGTCGGTGTGCTCGCCCTGACGAACACGCCCGCCCCGCCCGGCGTCGACCGGAACGAGTACTGGCAGGCGCTGAACGAGCGCCTCGGATTCTCCCTGGCCGTGTCGCAGGTGCTGGCGGGCGACTTCACCGACCGGTTCCAGACTGCGGTCGCCGGCGACCAGCTCCCGGACCTGTTCACGTACTTCCCCGTCGAGGTGCCCGGCCTGCCCGGGCTGCTCGCGGAGCGCGCCACCGACCTCACCGAGCTGCTGTCCGGCGACGCCGTCTCCAGGTACCCGTTCCTGGCGAACATCCCGACCCAGAGCTGGCAGTCCAGCGTCTACGGCGGAAAGATCTACGGCGTGCCCATCCCCCGGGGGCCGATGAGCAGCACCGTGATGTACACGCGGCAGGACGTGCTCGACGCCGAGGGCCTCTCCGCCGAGGTCGGCTCCCTGGACGACTTCGTGTCCCTCTGCACCGAGCTGACCGGCGCGAACCGCTGGGCGCTCGGCAAGGCGCCCATCACGTACCTGCGCGAGATGTTCGCTCTCCCGAACGTCTGGGCGGAGGAGGGCGGCAGCCTCACCAGCGTGAACGAGCACGAGCGTCAGGCGGAGGCGCTGGAGGCGTGCCGCCGGCTCGTGGCCGACGGCGTGGTCCACCCGGACGCGTTCGCCGTCGAAGGACCGCAGCGCAAGACGTGGATGGTGAACAGGACGGTCACCCTGCTCGACGACACGTTCAGCGCCTGGACCGACTTCTTCAACTACCCGATCGACGACGAGTTCCGCCTCGCCGTGATCCCGCCCCCGCTCGCCGAGGGCGGCGGACCGGGCAACTTCTGGCTCGCCGGCGCCACGCACAACCTCACCTCCATCAGCGCCAGGTCCGCCGACCGGGCCGAGGCCCTGCTCGACGTGCTCAACTACCTCGCGGCCCCCTTCGGCAGCGCCGAGCACCTCTTCAAGAACTACGGCCTCGAAGGGGTGCACCACACGCTGGAGGGCACCGACCCCGTGCTCACGGAGAAGGGCCGCACCGAGGCGCAGCTCTCGCTGAAGTACATGGCCGAGGGCCCGTGGGTGAACTACCAGGCGGGCCTGCCGGAGGTCGCCCAGGACCAGTACGACGCGCAGACCGGCGTCGTCCCGACCGCCCTCCGCAACCCGGTCGAGGGCCTGTTCAGCGAGACCGGCAGCCGGCGAGGAGCCCAGATCAACACCGCGCTGCTGGCCGTCGAGAACGACATCATCAGCGGCCGCGAGCCCGTGAGCGCCTGGACCACGGCGGTCGACGCCTGGAAGCGCGGCGGCGGCGACACCATCCGCGACGAGTACCAGGAGGCCCTGACCGCCCGCGAGAGCTGACCCGGCGCTAGAGGGTCGGCACCAGGAGCGTCGTCAGCTCGCCCGAGCCCAGGTGGACCATGGCCTTGCCCGGCGTGACCTGGGTTGCCACGGCCGAGCGGGACAGGCTCGCGCCCACCAGGTCGCCGTCGAACCGGTCGGACGGGCTGAGCAGCGCGCCCCGTCGGCTCTTCTTGACGTCGACCTGCCAGCCCGAGAACCCCTTGGCCACCTCGGAGGCGTCGCCGCCGATGATCAGCCCGCGCTGGTTGTCGGCGGCCGTGCGCAGGTAGGCGCGCAGCCAGGTCTTCGCCGGGACGTCGGCGACCAGCTCCGCGTCGTCGACGACGAGCACCACCGGCGTGCCGTCCGGGTCCAGGTGCGGCGCCAGGTCCTCCTCGGTGATCTCCGTGCCCCTGAGCACGGCCCGCACGCCGGCCCGGCCCTCGAAGTCGCGCAGCACGCTCGCGCGCGGCGCGAGCAGCACCACCTGGGTGCCGCCCCGCAGCAGCGACTCCGTCATCACGGCGAGCATCGTCGAGCGCCCGGACCGCGCGGGCCCGGCCACGATGAACGACGGCGCGTCCCCGGCCAGGTCCATGCCGAACGCCGTCAGGTCGTCACCGCCGACGCCGAGCAGCGCCCACATGGGCCGCGCAGCCTCCGGCCCCACGTACTGGTAGGCCGCGTCCACGGTGATCGTGGACGGGAGGTCGTCGACCCGGAACGGCCCGGTGCCCGGCGCCACGTCCTCGCGCTCGCGGATCCCGGCCGCGAGCTGGCGTGCCGCCGTCGTCTGGGCCCGGCCCGCCGGGTCGTCCCCGAGGATCGCCACCTGCACCTCGAGCCCGCTGCCCGACCGGAAGCCGCGCCCGGGCTGGATCTCCTCGGGTAGCTTCTTGTGGTCGATGCCCGCCATCCCGTAGTCGAACCGGTCGGTCAGGCGCAGCACGAGGGAGTCGTCGGTCAGCACGCTCATCCGGCTCGACATGAGGCTCCGGTCCCCGGCCACGAGCAGGTGGATGCCCGCGCTCGCGCCGTCCCGCAGCAGCTCCTGGACGATCTCGACCAGCGTGCCGCTGTCGATCTCCCCGTAGGTGCTCATGAAGCTCTCCCAGCGGTCGATCAGCAGCAGGACGCGCGGTAGGCGGTCGCCCGGCTCGGCGAGCTCGCGCTGTTCGGTGACGCTGGCGAAGTTCCCCGCCGCGAGAACCTGCTGCCGCCGGCCGAGCTCGGCCTGCAGGCGCGTGAGCAGCCGCTTGGTCCGCTCGGCCTGCCCGCGCTGCACGACGGCGCCCGTGTGCGGCAGCTCGTTGAGCACTGTCAGCGCCCCGTTGCCGCAGTCGATCGCGTACAGGTGCAGGTCGGAGACCGCCATGCCGCTCGCGGCGGCGAACGCCGTCGTACGCAGCGTGGTGGACCGGCCGCTGCCCGGCGCGCCGATCACGTACCGGTGCCCGAACTCGTCCAGGTCGATGATCGCGGGGCCCTGCCGCTGGTCCGACGGCGAGTCCTCCATGGCCCAGCCGAACTGCGACTGGGCCGAGGGCTGGACCAGGTCGGAGAACGCGAGCAGGTCCGGCAGGGCGGGCAGCCACGGCCGGCGCGGCACGGGCCAGTCGCCCAGGGTCGCGGTCTCGCGCAGCGTCTCGACCAGCGCGGCGAGGTCGGTCTCGACGTTCTCCTGCCGCTTCGTCCGGGGACGGCGGGGCGCCGGCGCCCCGAGGTCCCCCACCGCAACGCGGCCGACGAACGGCGGTTCCACCTGCACGACGTCGGACAAGGACAGGCGCCGCCCACCCACCCGGGCCGACTGGAACGGGATCAGCGAGGTGCTCCCGAGCCGGGCGTAGGCCCGGCCGGGCTGCGACTTGGCGATATCGGCCGCGTCGTTCGCGTCGATGACGTCCTTGGACTCGCTCTTGTCCGTCATCCGCAGGGCGACCCGGAGGTTGGTGTTGGCCCGGATCTCCGGCGAGATGACGCCGGACGGGCGCTGGGTGGCCAGGATCAGGTGGATGCCGAGCGACCGGCCCCGCTGGGCGATGTTGACCAGCCCGGCGACGAAGTCGGGCAGCTCGCGGGCCATCGAGGCGAACTCGTCGATCACGATCATCAACCGCGGCAGCGTGGGTCCCACGTGCCCCCGGGACTGCGCGTCGAGGTAGTCCTCCAGGTCCTTCGCCCCGGCGGCGGCCAGGATGTGCTCCCGGTAGGTGAGCTCGGCGCGGAGCGAGTCGAGGGCGCGCTCCACGAGGTGGGAGTCCAGGTCGGTGACCATGCCGACCGTGTGCGGCAGCTGCTCGCACTGGCTGAACGCCGCGCCGCCCTTGTAGTCCACCAGCACGAAGTTCATGGTCTCGGGGGTGTTCACCACCGCGAGCGAGGCGACGACGGTCTGCAGGAACTCGGACTTGCCGGACCCGGTGGTGCCACCCACCAGGGCGTGCGGCCCGTCGCGCACCATGTCGAGCGCGAACGGCCCGTCCAGCGACACCCCCACGACGGCGTTGGTGCTGCCCTTGCCCCCGTTCGAGATCATGCGCCACCGGGTCACCATGTCCTCGGCGCTGACCTCCTCGATACCGAGGACCTCGACGAGCCGTGCCGAGTCCGGGATCAGGCCCGCGCCCTCGGAGGCCGTCACGTCGTGCAGGGCTGCGACGGCGCGGGCGACCGGCTCGTACCAGTCGTCCCGCACCTCGTCGACCAGGATGGAGCGCAGGTCGTCGGCGTCCTGCCTGCTCAGCGTCATACCGCCGTCGCCACGGGCGAGCGCCACGACCGTGCACTCCTCGGGCAGCAGCTGCTCGTCGCCGTCCAGGCAGACGACGCTCACGCCGACGCCGGGGCCGTCGCGCAGGATGGAGACGACGCCGGGCAGCGCGCGCAGCCGGCGGGCACCGTCGAGCACCACCACGACCTGCGCGCCGGCCAGGACCTTGCCGCTCGAACCCTCCATGGCGGCGCGGCGCTGCGTGATCAGCGAGTTCACCTCGGCGACCCGCGCCGACAGCGTCTCCGTGGTGGTCCCGATCAGCGCCACGGCCTCCTGGCCGAACGACGGCCGCACGTGCGGCAGCCAGGCCGCCCATGCCCAGTCCTGCACGTGCTCGGAGCTCGTCAGCACGTAGATCTGCACGTCCCGCGGGCTCTGCAGCACCCCGAGCTGGCCCACTATCCACCGGGCACGCCGGCGCGGCCAGTCCCCCGGGCCGGCCAGGCCGACCACGCCCGCCTCCCGCAGCGGCACCGTGACCGGCACGGACCGCACGGTCGCGCGGGTCTTGCGCCGGTGCTCGGGCTCCTCGTTGTCCTCCACCTCGACGCGGCTGGTCGCGTCGGCGAGGCCCAGCCGGACCGTGAGGTGGTCCGTGTCCGTGCTGCGCCGCTCCCAGAGCCGGCGCGTCGGCGTGGTGGCGATGATCCTCAGCTCGGCGGCGCCCGGGCTGGAGACCCGGCGTCGGTGCTGCTCGCGCCGCACGGCGTCCAGGACCTCCTCCTCCAGCGCGGCCCGCTCCTCCGCGTGCTGCTTGAGGCGGTCCTTGTGCGTGACCACGCCGTTGCGCTTCTGCATCCACCAGTTGCCGAGGCCCATCAGCGGCGACGCCAGCGCGAACATCAGGTAGTACGGCTGCTGGAACACGATGGCCATGACGATGCCCAGCACCGCGGGCATGGCCATGCCGAGCCACGGCAGCGGGTTGCGGCTGGGGGCCGCCGGCTCGGACGGCAGGCGGAAGTGGGTGGCCGGCATCGGCGGCAGCAGCCGCGGCGGCCGGTTGTAGTCGAGGTGCCCCGGCTCGGCGGCGGGCCGCAGGTCGGCGTCGGGCCGCGTGGCCGGCTGGACCGTCAGCACGCTCGGGCCGATGCGTACCTGCGTGCCCGCGGGCCACGGCGCCTCGTCCTCGCCCAGCGGCTCCTCCGACCGGTCCAGGTGGACCGGTCGCCCGGCGGACCGGGGATCCGGCAGGCGCCGCACCCGCACCCCGCCGTCCAGCGCGACGACGACGGCGATCGCGGGCAGCCCACCCTCGCGCGGCTCGTCCACCCGGACCCGGCCGTCGGGGCCGACCTGCAGCACGGACTCCCCGACGCCGAGCCGCGCCACCGCACCGGTGCCCAGGCCGCCGGTGACACACAGGTCGACCGGGCCGCCCGACGGGCCGCTCCCCGGACCGGGGTCGGTGAACGTGACAACGGCGCCGTCCCGGATGCCCGAGTGGGCGGCGAGCAGCTCGTCGCTCGTGCGGCCGGCGTCCCGCCCGGCATGATCCCGCACTGGGCGGCCGTCCACGTACATGGTGCTGCCCCGGGGGGCACCCACCTCGGCGGACAGCCGCTCGGCCAGGTCCGCGACCTTGGTGCGCTCGTCCAGCTCCAAAGACAGGAGCGCTTCACGGACCCCGTGCCGCGTGGTGATCAGAGCGTGCATGTCATTCGCCTCCCCGCCGCACGGCGGTCTGTTCGTCGAAGCGCACGTCGGGCAGGAACCCGCTGCGCAGCCAGCCGTCGTCTCCAGCGGTGAACCGCCATTTCGCCGACGGCGCGGAGCCGAGCACGATCACTACCCACGCGAACTCCGGGTTCGCGAACCGGGCCGCGAGCAGGTCCTGCTGCGCTGCCGACGGCGCCTGCGACAGCACCAGCACCCCGCCGTCGCCGACCTCCAGCTCGGGGAAGATCTGCTCGATCCCGGCCAGGTGCTCCACCTGCTCGGGCTGGGGCAGGCCGTTGCCGATCATCACGACCCGCGGGTCGTTCGACCACGGGCTGCCGGTCAGCTCGCCCAGCCAGCGGCGCAGCACCTCGTGCCGCACCCGGGTGGGCCCGTCCAGGCTGACCACACCCCTGGCGACCGAGAAGTCCACCAGCACCCGGCCCGTCTCCCCCATGCCGAGGTTGATCAGCCGGGAGAACCGCGCCGTCGAGCCCTCCGACGCCGCCCCCGACTGCAGCTTGGCCAGCGGAGCCGACCAGCTCTGCCCGTCGTCGCTCACCGTCCACGGCTCCGGCGCGGGTGACGCCGGGTTGGTCAGCCGCAGGCGCATCAGGCTGCCCTCGATGAACACCCCGGTCATGCCGGGCACCTCCAGGCCGTCACGCTCGCACGCCGCGATGAGCACCCGCAGCGCGCGGTCGACCGTCCACGCCGCCGACGTGTCGGTGCGCAGCAGGCTGTCGTCGAACGGCTCGTTCCGCTTGCGACGCCGCAGGAGCCAGAACCCCAGCCCGGTGAGCAGGGCGAACACCAGCACCGCGGCCGCCACGGCGCCGATGGTGCGCCAGACGCCGGGACTGATCGCCGGCCCGGTGTCCGCCACCTCCGCCAAGGGCTCCGGCGACGCCGACTGCGCGGCCGAAGCGGACGACGAGGGCGAGGCAGACGGCTCGTAGCCGGGCAACGGACCGAACTCCAGGCCCTCGCCGGTGGCGTCCGCCGGCATCCGGAGCACCCAACCGGCCTGCAGCGTCCGGGGGTCGGTCAGGTACGCGCCGTCCGGCTGCCGGTGCCCCTGGGTCAGCTCCGCGATCTCCGGGTACCGGTCCCGGTCGCCGAGGAACCGCTCGGCGATGTCGTTCAGCTTCTCGACGTTGTCGTCCGCCGTGGCCTTGACGACGTAGTACAGGACGGAGCCGGGCGGCCCGCTGCGGCTCGGCTCGGGTTCGGGCTCGTCCGACGGCGTTGGCGAGGCCGGGGTGGTCTCGCTCGCCTCGGCGCTCGGCTCTGGCTCCGCGGTGTCCGTCGGGTCCGGAGCGGCCTCGACGGGCTCTGGCTCGGGCTCACCGAAGACGCGCATCTCCCAGATCGAGTTGCCCGCCGTGCCGGACCGCTGCGTGGAGTACATCTGCACGTACCGGCCCTCGCCGAGGATGTTGAAGACGTCCCGGCCGCCGTCACCCTCACCGAACCAGTGCGTCTCCCACGTCTCGCCGTCGTCCGAGAGCTGGATCGAGAAACCCGTCGAGTGCGAGACCTCCCAGTCGATCTCCACCCGGTGCACGGTGGTCCTGCGCCCCAGGTCTATCCGGATCCACTGCGGGTCGGCGAAGGCGCTCGACCACCGGGTCTCCGGGTTGCCGTCGAACGCGTTGCGCGCCGGGAAGTTGCTGTTCTCCAGCGAGGACGCCACCGCGGGCTGGCCCTGCGAGAGCAGCACCACCTCGGCCTCCCCCGCCTTGGCCGGTAGGGCGACGGCCGCGAGGAGCGCCGTGAGGGCGGTGATCGCCAAGACCCGCAGCAGGCCGCGGGCCGGTGACTCACTCACCGGCACGCCGCACCGCCATCTGCTCGGTGTACCGGACATCAGGGAGGAACCCGCTGCGCAGCCAGCCGTCGTCGCCTGCGGTGATCCGCCACTTGGCCGACGCCGACTCGCCCAGCACGATGACCACCCAGCCGAAGGCAGGGTTCGCGAACCGCTCGGCGAGCATGTCCTGCTGCACGGCCGACGGCGCCTGCGACAGCACCAGCACCCCACCGTCGGCGGCGTCCAGCGCAGGGATCACCTGCTCGATCGCCGAGAGGTGCTCCACCTGCTCGGGCTGGGGCAGGCCGTTGCCGACCATCACCACGCGCGGGTCGTTCGACCAGGGGTTGCCGGTCAGCTCACCCAGCCAGCGGCGCAGCACCTCGTGCCGCGCGCGGGTGGGTCCGTCCAGGCTGATGACGCCGCGCGCCGTGGCGAAGTCCACGAGCACCCGGCCCGTCTCCGCCACGCCGATGGTCACCAGCCGCGCGAACCGCGCCGTCGACTCCTCCGACGCCGGCGCAGACTGCAGCTTCGCCAGCGGCGCGGACCAGCTCTGCCCGTCCTCGTTCGCCACCCACGGCGCGGGCGCCGGGGAGACGGGGCTCGCCAGGCGCAGGCGCATCGCCCCGCCCTCGATGAACACACCGGTGACCCCGGGCAGGTCCAGGCCGTCGCGCTCGCACGCGGCGATCAGCACGCGCAACGCGCGGTCGACCATCCACGACGCCGAGGTGTCGGTGCGCAGCAGGCTGTCGTCGAACGGCGCCTCGCGCCCGGCCCGACGCCGGCGCAGCAGGAACAGCACGCCGAAGGCCACGGCACCCAGCACCACGACGGCGCCGAGGGTGACCAGCACGGGCGTCAGCCAGGACGAGCCGCTCGCCGCGTCCTCGGCGGGGGCGGCCTCGCCGGAGGGCGCGGTGGACGACGCGTCCGACGGCGCGGCGGACGACGCGTCGGCGGACGGCTCAGCCGAAGCGCCGTCGGCCGACGCGCTCGGCTCCGCCGCGGGGCCGCCATCCGCCGGGCCCGTGGGCAGCACGCCGATCTCGACGCCCTCACCCTCGGCGTCGGCCGGCAGCTGCATGACCCAGCCCGGCAGGACGGCTTCCGGGTCGGTCAGGACGCCCCCGTCGGGCTGGACGCGGCCCTCGTTCAGCTCGAAGATCTCCATGTACCGGTTGCCGTCGCCGAGGTACCGCTGGGCGATCTCGAACAGAAACTCCGGCGTGCCGTCCGAGTCGAGCTGCATCACGTAGTACGGGACCGCCTCGCCCGTCTCGTCCATGGCGAGGCCGGCGTGCGCCGGGCCGGCGTGGGCCGAGCCGGACACGGTGCGCACCAGCGCGGGACCCGTGCCGGCCGGCGAGGCGGCAGCCACGGGTCCCGCGAGTGCTGTGGTCAAGAGGGTGGCCGCGACCAGGGCGGCTATGGCGCGGTAGGCGTGGTGCACGGTAGCTCCGTCTTCAGGTGTGTCGCGTCAGTCGGGTTGTTCTTGCGTCGGGCGGGAGCAGACGCGCTCAGGCAGAGCCGGGAACGCTCCGCTCCGGCAGCTTCAAGGGATTGGTTCCCGGACCGGCCCAGCGGAAGGTGGTCATCACCGCATCGAAGAAGAACACCATGGCCTCCGCCAGTCGCTCGGTGTTCTCGCTGTTCCAGATCGTCGTGAAGGACAGGACCAGCCACTCGCCGTCGGCCTCGTCCCGGGAGATCGCGTAGAGCACCTGCCGGGTCGACAGCTCCAGGTCCTCGCTCCGCATGCCGTGCTCGGTGTGCAGCACCCGGACGCCAGGACGCCCGTCAACCTCGACCAGCTCGCTCTCCTCGTACCCGTCGCTCAGGATGCTGGTCACGATCCGCATCGGGTCGGTGCCGACGTCGCTGACCACCTCGATCTCCGCGATCGAGCCCGGGACGATCACACCCTCCATCGGCTCGGTCGGCAGGTAGACCGCCCCGGTACCGGCGTCGCGCGCCTGGCCGAGGGTCTTGTGCAGCTCGTCCCGGAGCATGTGCCGGAAGGGCTCGACCTTGTCGCGGGGCATGGAGTCCGGCAGCGCCCGCGCGACGACCTCCTCGACCGCCTGGTCCAGCTCGCGCTGGCGCCCCTCACCGGTCGGGAACCGGGCCCAGCCCGGCGGCAGGAGCATGACCCAGGCGTCGGTCGGCTTACCGTTCTGCTCCTGCCCCTCGGTCGGCTCGGCGGTCTGCTCGTTCACTGGCTGCTCGCTCACTGTGTGCTCCGGGTGACCTTGACGGCCGACAGCAGACCGACGATCGCTTCGAGGATCGTCGGGACGAGAACCAGGTCCTGGCTACGCCAGACCAACGCGGTGTCCACCACCATGTCCGGGAGCTCGGTGCGCCGGCCCGCGGCCACGGTCACCCATGCGCCGCCCGTCGTCTCGTCGATGTCGATCCGGGTGACCTGGATCCCGTCGCCGTCGGGCAGCTCGGGATACTCGATGCTCGGCGGGCTCACCGGGTTCCCGCCCGTCGCCCCGAGCACAGTCATGAACACGTCGTCCGACTCCGTGGGGTCACTCATACCGACCGTGACGAGCACGGGCACCGGGCCGCGGTCCAGGAGATCAAAACCGGCCATGGCGCGCGCACCCTCGGTCGCGGCCTCGTCAGCGAACCGCACCAGGCTTTTGACAGTCTGCGTGAGCGAGCTACGCACCGCACCCACCTGGCCCGCATCGGGCTCGGTTTCGGGCCCGGTCGCGGACTCGTCGGCGGCCCCCGGCAGGAACGACTCGAGCAGCAGCTCGACGACCTCCCCCTGCCATGCGTTGACCGACTCGGCCGGCTCGGTCGCTGTGGAGGGCACCACCAGCCAGCCGGCCGGCGGTTCGATGGTCCAGGTCCAGGCCAGACCGTCGACGGCGGTCATGCCCCGCCCCTACATCTCGTCGTTGTCAAGAAATCGGCTCCCGGCTCAGGTGGTGAGGTGGTTGTACTCGTAGTCGGTCTCGCCTGTCCAGTTCCCGCGGGCATCCTCGCCAGGGAAGCTGGTCGGCGGCACCGCACCCCACAGACCGCTGATCAAGCCGGAGAGCATCGCACCGGGACCGGCGACGTACACCCACGGCTTGATGGTGAAGTTGGCCCCCCAGAGTCCGAGCAGGCTGAGCTCCTTGAGCCCGCCGAGACCGAACGCTCCGCTGAGCGACCAGGACTTGATCGGGGCGACGATGGACGCCCAGCCGGGGAGCTTCGTCGAGATGATGATCGAGATCTTCTGGAGCTGCAGGGGCTTGAAGATCAGGCCGCCCATGGTGCCGATGAACTTGGTCCCACCAGCCTTTCCGGCGAACACAGCGCCCTGGGCCGCCTTCAGGGACGTCGTGATCGACTTCGCCACGACCGCCCCGACCCCGGCAGCGGCGACGCCGATGACGCCGAGGATGACGCCCATCCAGCTCGCCTCGCCCTGAGCGGCGAGCACGATGGAGGCGACCACGCTCACGACTCCGACGATCAGGCCGGCCAGCGCGAGGGCGCCCACCCCCGGCAGGAGTATCGCGAGCACCGCGAGAGCCATGCCGATGTAGCCCAGGATCTCGACGAGCGCCTTGAGGAACTTGTTGAACCCGTGCACGAACGCTTCCCAGCCGCTGTGCTTTAGCCCGTCGTCGCCCCAGTTCTCCTTGATCTTGGTCGCCGCTCGCTCGGCGGCACCATCGAGCGCCGACATCGCCGCGACCGCGATGGCCTTCGCCGCCGCCAGCTCGCCCTTGGCGCCCTCGATCTTGCTCGTCCGGTTCTGGGACTCCTGCTTCTCCTGGTCGGTGAGCGGCGGCGCGTCGTCCGGCCGGTCCGCGTTCACCGGGTCCGGCAGGCCCTCCGCGCCCTTCTGGGCCGCGGCGGCGTCCTCCGCCTTCGCCAGGGCCTTGCCCGTCTCCGACCGCGCCGTCTCCAGCTCCGGCCGGTACGCCGCCAGGGCGGCATGCACGTCCTCGTAACGACCGGCGGCCGCGGCCAGGTGCTCGTGGCTCTCCTCGGCGCGCCCGCGCATGGCGTCGGCCGACTCACCCTTGAGCAGGGTCTCGTCGCCGTCGCCGATCTTCTTGAGGAGCGCCGCCTGCGTGGTCATCATCTCGGCGATCTCTTTGTAGTGCTTGATCACCGCGTCCAGGCCAGACGCCTCGGCCGGCACAGGGTCGTCGTCGTAGTCCAGCAGATGCCATTCACCCACGCGGGCGGCGCTCATCGAGTCTCCTTCTGTTCACTGAGGCTCTACTCGCTCTCGAGCGACTTCGCCAGCTCGATCTCGGTGTTGTTCCAGGTCTCGGCGGCCTGCTCCATCTTTCCCTGGAGGTCCTTGAGGTTCTCCTGGAGCTTCTCCCGCTTGACCCACCAGCTGTCGACGAAGTCGCCCATGGCGTTCTTCACCGTACGGTGGCCCCAGATGTCGCCGCCGTCCCACAGCTCCTTCATGTTGTCGAGCTCGTCGACGACGGACTTGAGCTGGGTGGCAGCGTCGTCGACCGCGATCGAGGTGACGACCAGGTCTGCCACGGGACTACTTGTTCAGCGCGTTGGCGAGCTCTTCATCGGTCTTGCGCAGCGCCTCGGCAGCCTGCTTGAGGTACTCGCCGATACCGGTCAGACCCTCCATGACCTGCTTGCCACCCTTGTCGAGCTCCTTGTAGGACTCGTCGAACCGCTTGGAGGACTTGTCCGTCACGTAGCCGTCCTGCACCAGGTTGTCGACCAGCGAACGCAGCTGGTCGAGCTTGTGCTGCATGTCGTCGGACTCCTGCTTGATGCGCTGGGCCGCGTCTTCCATCTGCTGGAAGGTCACATTGATGTTGGCCATGATCAGTCCTCTCGGTTTGCCTCGTGGAAAACAGCAGGATCGTACACGAACCGGACTTCCATGGAGTGAATCCCTGGAAACCGTTTGTCACGGCCAGCGGCCGCCGTCGGGACGGCGCACTCAGGCCGCTCGTTCACGCCGAACCGGGCACCTCCCGCTCCGGCAGGCTCACCGGCCGGGCACCGTGCCCGGTCCAGCGAAACGTGGTCAGCACCGCGTCGAAGAAGGTGACCAGCACCTCGGCGAGCCGCTCGGTGCCCGGGCTGTTCCAGGTGGTGCGGAAGCTGAGCACCAGCCAGTCGCCGTCGGCCTCGTGCCGGGAGACGACATACGTCACCTCGCGCGCGAAGACCGCAGGCCCGCCATCTGCGGCCGGCGGCTCCTGCACCGTGCTGGATACCCGCACGCCTGGGCGCCCGTCGAGCTCGACGAGCTCGTTCTCCTCGTCCGAGTCGCCCAGGATGCTCGTCGCGACCTCGACCGGGCTGCGGCCGACAACACCGAAGAGCTCGGTCTCGGTGATGGAGGCGGGGACCGTCATGCCCGCCATCGGCTCGGTCGGGAGGTACATCGCTCCCGCATCGGTAGCGATCCGCGCCCAGCCGGGCGGGAGCAGGAAGGCCCACTTGTCGGTCGGCTTGCCCCCGGTCTGCTCGGCCGTCCGACGCTCGCCCATCGGCCCCGCTACGGACCGCGTCATGCCGCGCTCCGCGTGATCAGCACGGCGGCCAGCAGCTCGTCGAGCCACTCCACCATGGCGGCGCCCAGCAGAAGGTCCTGGGTGCGCCAGACCAGCACTGTGTCCACCACGGCGTCCGGGTGCTCGGTGCGCCGCCCAAGGCCCACGCTCATCCAGGCGCCCCCGGTCTCCTCGCCGATGTCGAGGCGGACCACCCGCACCCCGTCGCCGTCGGGCACCTCGGGGTACTCGACGGTGGGTGGCGCGATGGGATAGCCGCCCGTCGCACCCAGCGCGGCCAGCAGGCCGTCGTCGGGCTCGGCCGGGTCGCTCACCCCGACCGCGACGAGCACCGGAACCGGACCACGGCCCAGCACCCCGAGGCGGGCCGCCACGCGGTGGCCGTCCGGGGCCATGCCGTCGGCGAACGCCCGGAGGTTCGCCACCGCCTCGGCGGCCATCCGGTCGAGGGCCGTGCGCGCCTCGTCGTCCAGCTCAACTGGGTCCGCGGGGCTCGCCGACGCCTGCAGGTCCCCCGGGTCCGCCGGCCGCGGTTCGATCGACTCCCGCACCGCCGCGGTGGACTCGCGCTCCCACAGCGTGATGCTGTCGGGCGTGTCGAGCCCGGTCGCCGGGACCACGAGCCACCCGTCCGGCGGGTCCACCCGCCAGGTCCAGCCGGCCAGGTCGGTACCGGGTGCGCCGTTGATCGTCGTCGTCATAGGACCGGGTTCTCCCCGTACAGACCGCTGTAGTCGGCGTCCCGCCAGCCCTGGAGGTCCCAGCGCAGGTCGTTCGGGTTGAAGTTCGACGGGTTGACGAGGCTGAACGGCCGCATCGACCAGCCGAACGTGTACGAGATGGGGCCGATGTACATCCACGGCTTGATAGCGAAGCCCGTGACACCAAGCTGGCCGAGAGCCGCGGTGATCTTCTGCACGTCCTTGATGTCGCTGATGCCGATGAGGCGGTCCCAGCGCCAGGTGCCGCCGCCGATGCGGTCCATGAACCGGCTGAAGTCCGTCGCGAGGTACTTCGGGTTGGTGATCTGCCACCAGCCGGGCGACACGCTGGTCTTGCCGGCAAACGTCGACCAGCCCTGGAGGTTCTTCACCCACGGCGTCATCGACACCGTCATGTCGTTGATCCTGCGGGCGATGTCCGGGTTCCGGCCGATCTGGAGCAGGCCCCGCATCCACTCGCGGTCGTTGATCATGCCCTGCAGGCGACCCATGTCCTTGGACCAGGTCGACCCGCCCTTCGCCAGCAGCGAGCCCTGGATGTTCTTCAGCGAGCCGGCCATCTTCGCCGCCACCCCGATCAGGCCCAGGCTGAGCACGCCGATGATGACACTCAGCCAGCTGCCTTCGCCCTGGACCGCCAGGATGAAGCTGGCCGCCACCGAGACCACGGTGACGATCACGCTCAGCAGGGTCAGCATGCCCAGGCCCGGGATGAGGATGCTCAGCACCGCCAGCGCCATCCCGATGTACATCAGGATCTCGACGAGCTTCTTCAGGAACTTGTTCAGCTTGTGCAGGAACGCCTCCCAGCCGCTGTGGTTCAGCCCGTCGTCGCCCCAGTTCTCCCGGATCTTGTTCGCCGCGGCCCGGGCGGCGCCGTCGAACCGCTCCATGGCGGCGCGGGCCTTCGCCTTCGCCGCCTCGAGGTCGCCCTTCGCCTCGTCGATCTTGCCGGTGCGGCTCTCGGACTCGCGCTTCTCCGCGTCGGTGAGCGGCGGCGCGTTGTCCGGCCGGTCGGCGGTCACGGGGTCGGGCAGACCCTCGGCGCCCTTCTGGGCGGCGGCCGCGTCCGTGGCGTCTGCCAGAGCCAGGCCCGTTTCCGAGCGCGCGTACTCCAGCTCCGGCCGGAACGTACGCAGCGCGTCCCGGACGTCGGTGTAACGGGCGGAGGCCTTGTTCAGCGCGTCCGCGCTCTCCCGGGAGCGTTTGCGCATGGCGTCGGCGGCCTTGCCCTTGAGCAGGGTCTCGTCGCCGTCACCGATCTTCTTGAGCAGCTTCGCCTGGGTGGTCATCACCTCGGCGATGGCCTCGTAGTGCTTGATCACCGGGTCCAGGTCGCCGACGGCGGCCGGCACGGGATCGGAGTCGTAGTCCAGGAGCTGCCACTCCCCGGCCCTGACTTCGGTCATCGTTCTCCCCCTACTGCTCGTCGAACGATGCGGCCAGCTCGATCTCCAGGTTGTTCCACTGCTCCGCAGCCTGTTCCATCTTCTTCTGGAGGTCTGAGAGGTTGGTGGTCAGCTTTTCCCGCTTGACCCACCACTTGTCTATGAAGTCGTCCATCGCCGACTTCACCGTGTCGTGGCCGAAGACGGCGCCGCCCTCCCACAGCTTGTCCATGTTCTTGAACTCGTCGACGATCGCCGCGAGCTGGTCGGCGGCCTCGTCAACGGCTACCGAGGTGACTACGAGGTCGGCCATGACAGAACCTCTCGCTCGTGCGGACTGGGTCGCCGTGCGTCGTAATCGTCATCAATCGGACCAACCGGACAGCGACGCGTGCGTGAACGGACGGCGAACGACGCACGGCGCAAGAACGACGGGCCCGGAGCATCGCCCGGACCCGTCGCAATTCGCGCAAAAATCACCCCTCACCAGGGGTTTCACCCTTCCCCGGTGACGCTCAGCAGTTTGCCGTGAAGGGCACGTCCCTGAACCGCTTGTCCAGGAACGTCACCACACCCGGCCGGCCGGTGACCATGGCCAGGGCGTGCTCACCGAGGTGCCACTCCCACTGGACGTCGGCGCCGGCGGCGCAGTACTCGTTGCGCAGGGTGCGGGCCTGACCGGGCGCCACGAGCTCGTCGATGAGCCCGTGGTAGAGCCGGATCGGTACGTCGGGCGGGTTGGCCCCGAGCCGGTTCTCGTCGAGGCGCGCCTGCCAGGCGGGCGAGTCCAACGGGTCGGACGTGGTGAACAGACGCATGTTCTGGAACGCGTGCGCGTACGTCACGCCCACGCACGCGCCCTGCTCCGCCTCGAACGTCGCGAGCCCGCGCTCGTTGAGGTAGGACTGAAGGTCCAGCTCGGGGTAGGCGGTGTTGTACCCGTACGTGATGAACAGCAGGAGGCCGAACCCGAGCTGCCCGTCGAGCCCCCGGGCCACCGCCCTGAGGTCGGCGGGCACCCCACCGGCCGAGATACCGACGAGGTCCAGCTCCGGCGCGTAGGTGGGCTGCAGCTCGCCGGCCCACAGCGCCGCGCCCCCACCCTGCGAGTAGCCGGAGAAGGCGACCTTGCCGCCGGCCGCAAGGCCGGTGGCGGGCAGGTTGGTGGCGGCGCGTACGACGTCGATGACGCTCCGGCCCTCCGACTGCCCGACGGCGTACGCGTGGCCGCCGGGGGTGCCGAGCCCCTCGTAGTCGGAGAGCGCCACTGCCCAGCCCTTGCCCAGCATGGCGCTGATGGTCGGCCCCCGGTAGTCGAGGGAGCGCGACAGCGCGCAGCTGTCGCCGAGGCCCCGGGTGCCGCTGGCGTCCGACACGATGGGCCGCGGGCCCTCGCCCGTCCAGGGGCTGTTCGGCACGAGCACGCGCCCGCTCACGGCGATGTCCTGGCCGCCTCCGTTCGTCGAGTGGTACAGCACCAGGTAGTTGCGGGCACTGAGCTGCTCGGGCTCCTCGCGCCAGCGGATCACCTCGCCGTCGTCGCCGTCGGGCAGCGGGTCCGGCGGGGTGTAGAAGTCGTCGGCGACGGTGGGCGCCGTCTGGACCTCGGCGTCGGACGCCGCCGCGGAGTGGGACGTCGCGGAGTCCGACGTCGCGGAGTCCGACGTCGCCGCGGACGCGGCGGCTGCCCCGGCCGGCAAGACCTCCAGGGCCGGTAGTACCAGCACCGCCAGGGCCGCGACGACGGCGGTCCGACGGCGCGGTGTCCGGCGTCGAGCCGTCGCTGCACGAGGGGACACGGACAGGGTGTAACCGCTGGTGAAGGGCATCGGATCTCCTGGGTGAGGTCCTCGGGCACTTCGCATCGAGCACCCGTGCCCGCGAGCGGGCCGCTGCTGAAACTAGGTTCAGCGGCATCGGGCGGCGACCGCTGCCCGTGATACCTCGGCGCGCCTCACCAGCGTGGCGAGGGCGGCGGCTGAGCGGGGCGTCCCGCTCAGCCGCGAGCCTCAACCGTGCGCCTCAACCGTGCGCCCCAGCGTTGCGCCTCAGCAGTGCACAAGGAACGGGCGGTCCTTGAACCTCCCGTCCAGGAATGCGATCACGCCGGGTGCGCCGGTCACCGCCGTCGTGACGTGCTCGCCGAGGTGCCACTCCCACCGGACCTCCGCCCCAGCGGCGCAGTACTCGTTCCGCAGCGCCCGGGCCTGGGCGGGTGCGACGATCTCGTCGAGCGTGCCGTGGAAGAGGTGGATCGGCACGTCCGGCGGGTTGGCCCCGAGCCGGTTCTCGTCGAGCCGAGCCTGCCAGGCGGGCGACTGCAGGGGGTTGGTCGTCGTGACCGAACCGATGTTCTGGAACGCGTACGCGAGCGTGGCGTCCACGCAGGCGTCTCGCAACCGCTCGAACGTCTCGCGCCCGCGCTCGTTGACGTAGGACTCCAGGTCCAGCTCGGGATAGGCGGCGTCGAGCCCCAACGCGGCGAACAGGAGGAAGCCGAAACCGACCTGTCCGTCGAGACCCTCGGCCACCTCGTTGAGGTCGGCAGGCACACCGCCCGCGGCGACGCCGACCAGGTCGAGCTCCGGCGCGTAGGTCGCCTGCAGCTCGCCCGCCCACATCGCTCCGCCGCCGCCCTGCGAGTAGCCGGAGAAGGCGACCTTGCCCCCGGCCTCCAGTCCGGCCTCGGGCAGGTTAGTGGCGGCACGCACCATGTCGATGACAGCACGCCCCTCCGACTGCCCGACGACGTAGGTGTGCACACCCAGCGTCCCCAGGCCCTCATAGTCGGTGACGACCACTGCCCAGCCCTTAAGGAGCATCGGCTCGATCAGCGGCCGCTCGTAGTCGAGCCAGCGCGACGGCGCACAGGAGTCGCCGATGCCGCGCGTCCCGCTCGCGACCGACACGATCGGCCGCGGACCCTCCCCGCGCCACGCCGTGTTCGGCACGAGCACCCGCCCGGTCACCGCGACGTCCTGCCCGGTCGCGTTCGTCGAGTGGTACATGAGCAGGTAGTTGCGGGCACTCAGCTGCCGGGGCTCCTCGCGCCAGCGGACCACCTCGCCGTCCGCGCCGTCGGGGAGCGGGGCCGGTGGGGTGTAGAAGGCGTCATCGGCCAGCGCGGCGGCCGATTCGGTCGACGGCCCGAGCTTCGACACGTCCGGCATGTCGGGTCGGGTCTCGGTCGTCGCGAGTCGGGCCTCGGTCCTGGCAGCTCCGGTCTCGGTTGCGGCGGGGACAACCGGCGCGGCGTCTGCCGCAGCGGCCGGGCCCACGCCTGCCCCCAGCAGCGCGAGCGCGGCCACGGTCGCGACGGCGGAGGCGGTCCAGCGCCCCCGGGGCCGACGAGGGCTGGGTATCGGGGGCGGGGAAGTGGGCAGGGCGTGCGAGTCGGTGACGATCGGCATCGGATCTCCTCGTTGAGGTCCTCGAACACTCAGCGCTGAGTGCCCGTGCCCGCGAACGGGCCCCTACTGACTCGCTCAACAATAGCACCGAGCCGGGGATTTCACCCGACGGCTGCGCACAATCTTTGAGACCTAAGTTGCTTCGCTCTGAGGCGGCTCAATGCGAAGCAACTTAGGTCTCGAAGAGAAGCGACTCTCGCTTCTGGACTAGGCCTGGAGGGCGGGCAGCGGGGAACGCGCTTCGGCGCGCTCCACCAAGGTGGCGACGGCGGCCGCTAGCGGCACCAGCACCAGGTTGCCCAGCAGCATGGTGCGGAGGAACGGCAGGCCCGCGACGTAGCTCGCGAGCAGCCCGTCCAGGGTTGCCGGATACATCCCGTCCAGCAGCCAGACACCGAAGTTGGTCCAGGCGAAGAACCACAGCGAGCCGCCCACCCCCACGCCGAGCGCGGCGGCGTAGCGGCCGGGCCCCTTCAGGCGCCGGGCGAGGATCGCACCGACCCCCACCACCGCCCAGGCCGACCAGGTGAACCACATGATCTGGGTGTTGCCGATCAGGGCATCGCTCACGGCGACCACCACGAACGGCACCACGGCCGCCCAGCGGTTGCGCAGCAGCAGCACCGCGAGGAACGTCGCCGCCGTCGCGATCTCCAGGTTCGGCGGCGCGCCCAGCCCCGGGGCGACCAGCCGCCAGACCACCGCGGCGGACAGGACCAGCACCACGATCGCCGGACGCCACCAACGGCGGGCCAGCTCCCGAACGGTCAGGTCGCGGGCGTTCTGGGCGCGGGCGTTAAGGGCCCGAGCGTTCTGGTCGCGCCGACCCGACGCAGGCGTCAGTAGGTGTCGATCGTCCATGTGATCTCCTGACCGTCCTCGGTCTCCAGCGATCCCGCCCCGACCTGCGCGAGCTCACCGTCCACGGACAGCGACCAGAACTCGCTCTTGGAGTCGTCCGCCGCACGACCGCCGATTGCGGTCACAAACGCGCTCTCACCCTCACCCGAGACCTCGGCGGACAGATCCGCCTCCAGCAGGAGCTCCAGGGCCGTGGCGCCGGTACGCCCCGGGTAGGCGAACGTGTCGGCCGCGCCTGTCGGCGACGCAGTGTCGGACGGCGAAGCAGTGCCCGACGGCGACGCTGCGTCCGACGGCACGCTCACGGTCGCCGGGACGATTCCCTCGGGCTCCTCGGTGCCACCACAGGCCGCGAGCAGGCCGGTCACGAGAAGGGCGGCAGCCGCCGTGCGGGCAGCCCGCAACGGGCGGTCCAGATACGTGTTCACGCTGGCGAGTGTAGGTCGGCGGACGCCGCACGGCGCCTCCGTCTCACCCGTCCGGGTCAGATTTCGATCCCGTCCGGGTCAGATGTCGATCCGGGACCGGTCCAGCTCGTTCGCGCTCGCGATGAGGAACTCCTTGCGGGGCGCCACGTCGGTGCCCATGAGCAGCTCGAACGCGCGCTCGGCCGCCTCGGCGTGCTCCGCCGTGACGCGGCGCAGCGTGCGGTGCCGCGGGTCCATGGTGGTCTCCGCGAGCTGGTCGGCGTCCATCTCGCCCAGACCCTTGTAGCGCTGGATGTCGGGCTTGTAGCGCCGTCCGGCCTTGTCGAGCTTCTTGAGCGTGACGTTCAGCTCCGCCTCGGAGTACGTGTAGATGTACTCGTTCTTGCGGCGGCCGTTGCCGATCACCTCGACCCGGTGCAGCGGCGGCACCGCGGCGAACACGCGCCCGGCCTCCACCATCGGCTTCATGTACCGGTAGAAGAGGGTCAGCAGGAGCGTGCGGATGTGCGCGCCGTCCACGTCGGCGTCGGTCATCATGATGATCCTGCCGTAGCGCGCGGCCTCGACGTCGAAGGACCGGCCCGAACCGGCGCCGAGCACCTGGATGATCGCCGCGCACTCCGCGTTGCGGAGCATGTCGCTGATCGACGCCTTCTGGACGTTGAGGATCTTGCCGCGGATCGGCAGCAGCGCCTGGAAGTCACTGGAGCGAGCGAGCTTGGCGGTACCGAGCGCGCTGTCCCCCTCGACGATGAACAGCTCGGTGCGGTCCACGTCGTTCGAGCGGCAGTCGGCCAGCTTGGCGGGCAGCGACGACGTCTCCAGCGCGTTCTTGCGGCGCGAGATCTCCTTCTGCTTGCGGGCCGTGATGCGCGCGCGCATCTCGGCGACGATCTTGTCGAGCAGCAGCGAGGCCTGCGTCTTCTCGTCCCGCTTCGCGGACGTCAGGCGCGCCTGGATCTCCTTCTCGACCACCGCGGAGACGATCTGGCGGACCGGGCCGGTGCCCAGCACCTCCTTGGTCTGCCCCTCGAACTGCGGCTCGGACAGGCGCACGGTGACGACGGCCGTGAGGCCGGCCAGGACGTCGTCCTTCTCGATGCGCTCGGCGCCGTCCTTCGTGGAGACCTTGAGCTTGCGCGCGTTGGTCTCCACCCCCTTGCGGATCACCTTGAGCAGACCCTGCTCGAAGCCCGCCAGGTGCGTGCCGCCCTTGGGCGTCGAGATGATGTTGACGAACGAGCGCACCTCGGTG
Source organism: Promicromonospora sp. Populi (assembly GCF_041081105.1). NCBI lineage: Bacteria > Bacillati > Actinomycetota > Actinomycetes > Micrococcales > Promicromonosporaceae > Promicromonospora > Promicromonospora sp. Populi. Next base: position 1,852,345 of record NZ_CP163528.1, read on the forward strand.
TCGTAGCCCGTCCCCCAGCGCAGAGCGATGTCCACCTCGCACTCGCGCTCCACCTCGCGCGGCGACATGTGGCCGCGCTCGTCCAGCACCGGGACGGTCTCCTTGAAGGCGCCGGCACCCTGGAGCACCCAGGTCGCCGTGACCGGCGCGTCGGGTGCCAGGAACTCCACGAAGTCGGCGGCACCACCGGTGTGCTGGAAGACCTCCTCGTGCGGCCCGTCCTCGCCGGGCGTGCCCGGCAGCCCGCGCTCGTCCCGCACCAGGATCTCGAGGCCCGGCACCAGGAACGTGGTCTGCCGGACCCTCGTGACCAGCTCGTCGTAGCTGAACACCGCGGACTTCGGGAAGATCTGCCGGTCGGCCCAGTAGCGCACACGCGTACCGGTGCGGCCACGCGCCACCTTGCCAACCACGGCCAGCTCGGAGTGGTCGACGAACGGCTGGAAGGCCACGTCCGGGTTGGGGCCTGCCGCCGTGTCGGCGAACGTGCCCGGCTCGCCCCGGTGAAAGGTCATGCGGTACGTCTTGCCGCCGCGGTCCACCTCGACGTCGAGGCGCGCGGACAGGGCGTTCACCACGGAGGCGCCGACGCCGTGCAGGCCGCCGGACGCCTGGTAGGAACCGCCGCCGAACTTACCGCCCGCGTGCAGCTTGGTGTAGACCACCTCGACGCCGCTCAGGCCCGTCTTGGGCTCGATGTCGACCGGGATGCCGCGCCCGTCGTCCGTCACCGTCACCGACGTGTCGGCGTGCAGGACTATGCCGATCTTGGTGGCGTGGCCGCCCAGGGCCTCGTCGACGGAGTTGTCGATGACTTCCCAGAGGCAGTGCATCAGGCCACGGGAGTCGGTGGTCCCGATGTACATGCCGGGACGCTTACGGACCGCCTCGAGACCCTCGAGGACGGACAGGTGGCGAGCGGTGTACGACTCGGACGTTGCGGTCACGGCGACAGCGTAGACGAGGAGTCCGACAACGCAGGTGAGGCTCCCCGTGAGGTGCCTGACAACGGTCCCGCACAGGCTCTCGAATTCACCCTATGACGGAAATTACCCTTTCAGCGCAATTGGGGGCAGATGGGGCCCGTAACTGTGAGGCACGCCGCTATGCTCGCAGCGAACCGGCCACCCGGGCTGGCATGAACCGCGCGAGCGAATGGTTGGATGGAGACGTGACGACCTTGACGACCGAACCGCTCACCGCCCTCGACCGCTGCGACCGTTGCGGTGCCCAGGCCTACGTGCGTGTCGTTCTGCCCGTGGGCGAGCTGCTCTTCTGCGGCCACCACGCTCGCGCACACGCTGCCGCCTACGTGGACATCGCCACCCATGTCCAGGACGAGACCGACCGGCTCCACGCGGAGCACGGCCAGGCCTGAGTCCTCAGCCGGAAAACCCACCAGACCCTGACGACTGCGGCGGTGGTTCACCTCACGAGGTGAACCACCGCCGCAGTCATGCCCGGTGTCTGCCGTCCACATGACGGCGCCGGGCGAGTGAGCTTCCTCAAGAAGTTCACTCGCCCGGCGTAGGCGTCGGTCTCCGACCAAGAACTAGTCGAGGTAGTCGCGCAGCACCTGCGAACGCGAGGGGTGGCGCAGCTTCGACATCGTCTTGGACTCGATCTGGCGGATGCGCTCACGCGTCACGCCGTAGACCTTGCCGATCTCGTCGAGCGTCTTGGGCTGGCCGTCCTGCAGGCCGAACCGCATGGAGACCACGCCGGCCTCACGCTCCGAGAGGGTGTCGAGGACCTGGTGCAGCTGCTCCTGCAGGAGCGTGAACGACACGGCGTCCGCCGGGACGACGGCCTCGGAGTCCTCGATGAGGTCACCGAACTCGCTGTCGCCGTCCTCGCCGAGCGGGGTGCTCAGCGAGATGGGCTCGCGACCGTACTTCTGGACCTCGACCACCTTCTCGGGGGTCATGTCCAGCTCCTTGGCCAGCTCCTCCGGCGTGGGCTCGCGGCCCAGGTCCTGGAGCATCTGGCGCTGCACGCGGGCCAGCTTGTTGATGACCTCGACCATGTGCACCGGGATACGGATGGTGCGGGCCTGGTCGGCCATGGCACGCGTGATCGCCTGCCGGATCCACCAGGTGGCGTACGTCGAGAACTTGTAGCCCTTGGTGTAGTCGAACTTCTCGACCGCACGGATCAGACCGAGGTTGCCCTCCTGGATCAGGTCCAGGAACAGCATGCCGCGGCCCGTGTAGCGCTTGGCCAGCGACACCACGAGGCGGAGGTTGGCCTCCAGCAGGTGGTTCTTGGCCCGCTTGCCGTCGTGCGCGATCCACTTGAGGTCGCGCTCGAACCGGCGCTGGTCCTTGTCGTCCCGGTTGAACTCCGTGGTGGCGAGACGCTCCTCCGCGAACAGGCCGGCCTCGATGCGCTTCGCGAGCTCGACCTCCTGCTCCGCGTTCAGCAGCGCGACCTTGCCGATCTGCTTCAGGTAGTCCTTGACCGGGTCCGCCGTGGCGCCCGCGGTCACGACCTGCTGCGCGGGCTGGTCGTCGTCGTCCTTGTCGGAGACGACGAAGCCAGCGCTCTCGTCGGCTTCCTTCGCGGCCTTGCCACCGCGGCCACGGGTCGCCTTGGTGACGATCTCGGGACCGGAGTCGGCCTCTTCCTCGGGCTCCTCGACGGCGACGCCGTCGGGCTCGATGTTGTCGTACTTCGACTTGCCCCGGGCGGCGGGCTTCTTGGCGGCGGTCTTCGCCGCGGGCTTCTTCCGCGCGCTCACGGCCGGCTCGTCGCCGTCCTCGATCTCGACATCGACCTCGAGATCGGCGAGGTCGATGTCGTCGACCTCGTCGACGTCCTTCTCGGCTTCCTTCGGCTTCGCGGTGCCACGCGCCGGGGCCTTCTTGGCGGCGGGTGCCTTCGCGGCGGTCGTCGAGCGGGTGCGCCGGGCGGGCTTCGCGGAGGCGTCGGCCTCGCCGTCGGCGGGGGCCTTCGCAGCGACAGCGGTGGAGCGGGTGGCCGCGGCGGCGGCCACCTTGGTCACGGTGGGCAGACCGACCTGGACACCGGCGTTGGCCAGCGCACGCAGCACCGCCTTGAGCCGCTTGGCGTCACCGACCTCCGCGGTCTCGCATGCACGCCGGAAGTTCTCGGCGTCGACCGAGCCGTCGGCGGCGCCGCGAGCCAGGAGCTCCTGCAGGGCAGGATGCTCGAACTCACGGGGCAGGTTGTCGCGTGCAGGGACAGGAACAGTGTCCTGGGGGGTCTTCAGCGGAGTGGGCGCCACAAACCGACCTTTCGGCATTCGAGGGGGCGGTGTACCGCCGGCGGGGCCGTCACTGGACCTTCTTCTTCCACCGGCGAACATATATATTGTACCGTCGGCCTACCTGTACACCGCGACGGACGCGGTGATATGGGCAAAGTCAGTGCGAAGTCACGTCGAGCGGGGCTGCCCCGCAGTCACTAGATCTTGCGTGCACGAATTTCGCGTGCCAAGAGTCAACGAGCGAGACGGCCCGACCATTCCCGGATCGGCTGATCCGGACGTCGGCCCCGGGTTTCCGCCTGTCCGGCTCCGTCGCTCAGACCTTGACGGCCAGCACCGGGCAGGGCGCCTCGACGAGGATCCGCTGCGCACCGGCCCCCAGGATCAGCTTGCCGACAGGGCTGCGCTTGCGCAGACCGATCACTATCAGCTCGGCGCCAGCGTTCGTCGCGGCCCGGATCAGGTCCTCGGCGAGGTCGCCGGTGCCCGGCTCGATCCGTACGTCGATCTCGCCGGCCAGCTGGCTGACCAGCTCCTCGCCCTCCGCCTGGCACTCCTCGGCGGGTCGCTTCCCGTTGGTGACGACCACGAGCGGGACCTCGCGCTCCCTGGCCTCGGCGACAGCGGTGCTGAGGGCCTCCTGGCCCTCGGGCGTGGCGAAGTGGCCCACGACGATCGTCATGTCTGACGACGCTACCCCACGCCCGACCCCACTCCGTCCCGCACACGGCCGCACACGGCCGTGCCGCCCCTCACACGGCAGCCGCCTCCTTGGGTTCCGGCTCCCCGTGGAACGAGACCTGCTCCCGCCGCGCCCAGCCCGGCGGCACTCCCCCGACGATCGCGCCGCGCAGCAGGAGGGCGAGCCGGTAGTCGGGCTCCACCCCGAGCGCGTCCGACACCCGCTCGGCAGCCAGCCCGCCGTCGCCGTGCCACCACGCGAGGAGCGCCAGCAGCAGGTAGGCCGGTGCCCGTCGGTTGCGTGGCACGTGCACGACGACGGCCTCCAGCACCCGGCGAGCCGCCCGGGTGAGCTCCTCGTCGGGCGGCACGCCCTGTTCCGGGTCGATGATCCGCGCCATCACGGCCCCCGTGGCCGCATCCGTGTCGCCGTCCACCTCGCGCCGCGCGGTGCGCAACGCCGTCTCCTCGGTGCCCGGGGCCAGGCTGAGCAGGACGGCGTCCCGCACGGGCGTGTCCGCGAGCGCAGCGCCGATCTTGCCGAGGTCTACCGGGGAAAGTGCCGGGGAGAGCACGGTGGGCTGCCCGGGGCGGACCCCTGCCGCGAGGCGCACCGCCGAGCGCCACAGGCCCAGGCTCTCGGCGCCCCATTCCGCGAGCGCCCGGTCGGCACGCTCCGCCTGGGTGGCGGTGCTGGTCCGCGCCCCGGCGTCGACGGGCCCGCCGCCGCCCGGGCACCTGGCCGCGTTCTTCAGGCGCCGGCAGGTCTCGCTCCAGCGGGCCGCTGCCCGCCGCGCCTGGGTGCGGGCCACCTCGGGCGCGGGTCGCAGGGCGTACCGCTCCTCGCGGGTGCCGGCCACGGTGCGGCCCTCCAGCACCATGTGTGCGGCGACTCGGCTGCCCTTGAGAGCGCCCAGCGGCCTGCCCTCTGCCGGGCAGCACATCGGGTCGGCGCAGTCGAGCGCGCGGAACCCCGTGGGTGCCACGAGCCATGCCTCGGTCCCGGGCAGCCGGCGTTCGAGCCGGGCCCGCAGGAGCTCAACGGCGCGCCGCGCGATGCCCGACGGCGCGGTCGGGTCCGTGGCCGTGTAGAGCACCACCACCGCGCGGTCCGCGCCGTCGGCGACCACGTGGTCCGTCAGCCAGCGGGCGGTGGCCGCGCCGTCGGGCCCGTCCGGCTCGTCGGGCTGGCGCAGGCGGAGATCGTCGAGGTCGACCCGCGCCACGAGCCCTACCCGTTGGCGTGGCCCGGTCAGGCTGACGGCCACGACGGACTCGGCGGGCTCGAAGCCGAGCCGGTACGGGATGTAGGCGAGCAGGTCCTCCGGTCCGGCGACGCGGACCACCGTGGCGTTCGGCGCCGCCGATCGGCGGCGGGGGTGCTGGGAGGTGATGTCCTTGGGGTTCATACCGACGATCCCAGCCCGTCCGCGACGCGGCGGCAGGCCCGGGAGGGCAGTGTGGACAACGGAATTCCTGTGGTTACGTTCCCTCCCGCCCGGCTCCGCCACGAGGGTCTCCCGCGAGTCACAACGCTGCCGTGCACTGCCGTGCACTGCCGTGCACTGCCGTGCACTGCCGTGCACTGCCGTGCACTGCCGTGCACTGCCGTGCACTGCCGTGCACTGTCGTCCGGACGCACCCTGCGGCTAACGTGTGCGACGTGCCCCACCTCGCTACCGCCCGCCGAACGGCCGCGCTCGCCGCTGTCGTCGGACTGGCGCTCGCGACCGCGGGCTGCGGCACGGGTACGGAGCAGCCGGCTTCGGCCAGCACCGCGGTGGGCACCCCGGAGCCGCGGGTCGCCGCGTCTGGCGGGCCCACCGAGCTGCCGACCTTCGACCCGTCGTCGGCGGTCGCGACGTATGCGGACGGGTTTCCGGCGGACCTGTTCCCGATGCCGGAGGGGGCCACGCTGCTCGCCTCGTCTGCCCAGGCCATTCCGGCCACGGAGGACGGCGGCACCCCGATGACGCAGGTGACGCTCAACTTGTCGTCGCGGCTGTCGGCGAACGAGGTCGTCGACCAGGTCGAGGAGATCCTGGTCGACCAGGGCTTCCGGCAGATCGAGGCGCCGGACGCGAGCGGCCTCGCCGCGCAGACCGCGTTCCTGCGCCTCTCCGACTCCGAGGCCGGCGAGGTGCAGGAGTCGCTCGTGATCGGAGTGCTCGACGACGGCGACCGGCGCCTCGCTTCGATCAGCGGTACCGTCCGCACCCCATAGGCTGGGCCCGTGCCCGTCTCATCCGCCCGTCCCGGCGCTCTCGACCCCGCAGCCCTGCTCGACGCCGAGAACCTCCGCGCCGACGTCGACACTGCCGTGACCGCCCACCTCGACGAGCTGGCTGCCGAGGTGCGGGCGATCAGCCCGAGCGCCGAGGCCATGGTCGGGGAGGTCGCCGGGCTGCTGCTGGGCGGCAAGCGCCTGCGGGCCGGGTTCTGCTACTGGTCGTTCCGGGCGCACGGGGGTTGTGCCGACCCAACCGACCTGGCCCGCACCGCCACGGTCCGGGTGGGCGCCGCGCTCGAGCTGTTCCAGGCCGCGGCGCTGCTGCACGACGACGTGATGGACAACTCCGACACCCGCCGGGGCCGCCCCACCGCGCACCGGACGTTCGCCGCCAGGCACGCAGGCGCGGGCTGGGCCGGCGAGCCGGTGCGGTTCGGCGACGCCGCGGCGATCCTGCTCGGCGACCTCGTACTGGTGGCAGCGCAGCGCGAGCTGTCGGCGGCCCTCGCACCGCTGCCCGCGCACGTCGCGGAGGCGGTCCGGGCCCGCTTCGACGCCATGCAGAGCGAGGTGGTCGTAGGGCAGTACCTCGACGTGCTGGTGCAGGCGGAGCCCTGGGGCGACGACCCGGCCTCCGACGAGGAGCGGGCCCGGCGGGTGCTGCGCGCCAAGTCCGCGAGCTACTCGGTGGCCGCGCCGCTCGCGCTCGGCGCGCTGCTGGCCGGCGGGGGTGCGCAGGCCGCGGCGGGGATCGAGGCGGCGGGCCTGCCCCTTGGTGAGGCGTTCCAGCTCCGGGACGACGTGCTCGGCGTCTTCGGCGACCCGGCGGTGACCGGCAAGCCGGCCGGCGACGACCTCCGCGAGGGCAAGCGCACGGTGCTCGTGGCCCGCACCCTCGCGCTGCTGCCCCATGGTGATAGGCCCGACGTCGACGGGCCGGAGGCCACGGCGCTGTCCGCCGCGCTGGGCGACCCCGGGCTGTCCGACGAGGACGTCGCGCGGGTGCGCGGGATCATCGTCGACTCAGGTGCGCTGGACGCCGTCGAGCAGCTCATCGACGACCTGGCCGTCCGCGCCGACGCGATGCTCGGCCTCGCGGACCTGGCCGAGCCAGGCCGGAGCGTGCTGACCGACCTGGCCCACGCCGCCGTCGACCGCACGGCCTGAACCGTCGGTCACAGGGTCCAGATCGTGACCTCGGCGCCCTGCTCCAGCTCCGTGCCCGCGGTCGGCTCGGTCGCGGTGACACCCTCGCCGAAGATCTCGCCGAAGCCGCGCACCACCGAGGTGTAACCGGCCCGCTCCAGCAGCGCCTGGGCGTCCTCGACGGACATCCCCACGACGTCGGGCACGGTGCCCTCCTGGCCCATGCTCACGACCATCGTGACGGTGCCGCCCTGTTCGGCGCCGCTGCCGCCGCCGGGGTTCGTGCCGATCACCGTGCCGGCGGCCACGTTCTCGTCGAACCGGTCCTCCCGAGCCACGTCGAAGCCCTCGGCGGCCAGCTCCGCGGAGGCCTCCTCCGGCCCCAGGCCGGCCACGTCGGGCACCGTGACGGGCGGCGGGCCGTCCGACACCGTGAGCCGTACCTGCTCGTCGGTCGGGACCTGGGCGGCCTCGCGGACCGACACCCAGATCACCGTGTCGCGCGCGACGTCCTCGGAGTACTCGCGCGAGACCTCGATATCCGTCAGGCCCACGCTGCCCAGGGCCGACCGCGCCTCCTCCTCGGACATGCCGACCAGCCCGGCCGGTACCTCCACGAGGTCGGGCCCGAGCGAGACCACCAGGCGCACGGGATCGTCGCGCAGCCACCGCCGGCCCTCGTCGGGGGTTACGGAGATCACCTCGCCGTCGGGCACCTGAGAGCTGTACTCCTCCTCGGTCGACGGCGTCAGCCCCGCCTCGGTCAGCGCCTCCTCGGCCCGCTCGACAGTGGCACCCACAACGCCGTCGGGCACGGTCGCGTACGCACCCGGGCCCTGCTCGACGTACCACCAGGCGGTGACCAGGACCGCCACCAGCGCGACGGCCAGCCAGATCTTGGCGCCGCGCCCGCTCCGCCGGGGCGGCGGGGGCGGCGGAGGTGGTGCCTGGGCCAGCTGGCGCTGGGCTGCCCAGCCGCCGGCCGGCGGCCGTTCCACCACGGCGGTGCGCGCCGCCTTCACGGCGGCCGACGACGGCGGTGGCGCCGCCTTGGCGGGGATGTCCAGCACCTCGTTGGGGATCTGCCGGAACGTGCTGCGCAGCGCGTCGAGCGCCACCGCGGCGTCGTGCGGGCGGCGGTCCGGGTCGCGCGCCGTGAGGGCGCGCACCAGCAGGTCCAGGGGACGGCCCAGGTGGCCGGCGAACGCGCTGACGGGCGGCACGTCGGTGTTGACGTGCGCGAACGCGACCTGGATGGGCCCCTCGCCCTCGTGCGGCAGGCGGCCGGTGAACAGCTCGAAGGCGAGGATCCCCACGGCGTACACGTCGGCGCGCTTGTCCACGTGCCCGGTCGAGATGGTCTCGGGCGCGAGGTAGGCCACCGTGCCCAGCACGGTGCCCGTCGTGGTGTTGGACACCTCGGAGACAGCGCGCGCCAGGCCGAAGTCCGCCACCTTCGGCCGGCCAGTGCCCTGCTCCAGCAGCACGTTCTCCGGCTTGATGTCGCGGTGCACTATCCCCTTGGCGTGCGCGGCCGCGAGCGCGGACAGCACCACGTCGAGGATGGCGAACGAGCGCCGCAGCGTCAGGTCACCGTCGCGGATGAGCTGGCGCAGGTTGGTGCCCGGCACGTACTCCATGGTCAGGTAGCGCATGTCGCCGTCGGTGCCCTGGTCGTAGACCGCTACGACGCCGTGGTGGTGGAGGCCGGCCGCCGAGCGCGCCTCGCGCTCGAAGCGCTGGCGAAAGCTCTCCGCCTGCTCGCCCTCGGCCAGGTGGGGGTGCATCACCTTGAGCGCGATCTCACGGTTCAGGCGCGTGTCCTGCGCACGGTAGACCGTGGCCATGCCGCCACGCGCTACGCGCGCGACTATCTGGTACCGCCCGTCGACCAGGCGGCCGATGAGCGCGTCTGTCGTCACCTGAGCCACGGATGGGAGTGTACGGGTGACCACCGACGCCCTGGGTGAAAGGCGCATACCGGACGAGAGGCCGTTGCCGGATCGTTGCCGTGCCCCGAACCCGCGCCACACCGTACGCTTCTGCTGTGACTGATCTCGACGCCCTCGTGGGCGAGTGGATGACCCTGCCCGACCTTGCCGAGATCCTCGACATCGAGGTCGGCAAGGCGCGCGGCATGGTGCGCGACCGGCAGGTGGTGGGTATCAAGCGCGGCGAGCCCAAGACGTTCCAGGTCCCCGCCAAGTTCGTGCTGCCCGACGTCGAGGGCCGGCCGGGCGTGATCCCGACCCTGCGCGGCACCGTCATGGTGCTGTCCGACGCCCAGTTCACCGAGGAGGAGATCCTCGAGTGGCTGTTCACGCCGAACGACGAGCTCGGCGAGCAGCCGGTGGACTCCCTGATCAACGGCAAGCGCGCCGCGGTGCGCCGGGTGGCGCAGTCGCTGTTCTGACCGTGTCGTCGGGTCTCGTCCGGCGGGCCGTCGGCCCCGGGCCCGCGGTCCACGCCCTCTGGGGCACCGGCACGCCGTCGTCGCTGACGGAATCGCTGACGGAATCGCTGACGGAATCGGAGGCACGCGCCGTCGCCGCTGCCGTGCCTTCGCGCCGCCGGGAGTTCGCGGCGGGGCGCGCCTGCGCGCACGCGGCGCTCGACGAGCTCGGGTACCCGGGCTGGTCGCTGCTGCCCGGGCCGCGCAGGGAGCCGCTGTGGCCCGACGGCGTGGTGGGGAGCATCAGCCACTGCCCGGGTCTCGCGGCGGCGGTGGCGGCCCGCTCCACGGACACGCTCGCCATCGGGATCGACGTCGAGACCGACACTCCCCTGCCCGGGGGTGTGACGAGGTCCGTCATGGACGCCGGTGAGGCCAGTGCGATCGAGCGGCTGGCGGCGCAGGACGCGGCGACACCGTGGGGGCGGCTCCTGTTCAGCGCCAAGGAGTCGCTCTACAAGGCGTGGTACCCCCTGCGGCACGAATGGCTCGGCTTCGAGGAGGCCAGCATCGAGCTGCGCACGGACGGCACGTTCCTGGCCCGCATCCACCGGGCGGAGACCGCCCCGCTCCCCCGGGCGGTCACCGGGCGCTGGGTCCGGGGGAACGGCGTGGTGGTCACCGCACTCGTGCTGCCGGCCGAGGTCGCCTAGGACCGCAGCATCTCGGCGACCTGGAAGGCCAGCTCCAGGGACTGCTGGTGGTTCAGGCGCGGGTCGACGAGCGTCTCGTAGCGCAGCGCCAGGCCGGCGTCGGATATCTCCTCAGCTCCGCCAAGAACCTCGGTGACGTCGTCACCGGTGAGCTCCATGTGCAGGCCGCCGGGCACGGTGCCCAGCGCCTTGTGGACCTCGAAGAACCCGGCCACCTCGTCGAGCACGTCCGTCAGCCGGCGGGTCTTGTACCCGCTGTCGGAGGTGATGGTGTTGCCGTGCATCGGGTCGGTCACCCAGGTGACGTTCGCGCCGGACCAGGTGACGGCCTCGACGATGGACGGGAGGACGTCCCGGACCCGGCCGGTGCCCATGCGCGTGATGAACGTGAGCCGCCCGGGGACGTTCTCCGGGTTGAGCCGCTCGGTGAGGGCCAGGGCGTCGGCCGGCGTCGTCGTCGGGCCCAGCTTCACGCCGATGGGGTTCGCGATGCGCGCCATGAAGTCGACGTGCGCGCCGTCGAGCTGGCGGGTGCGCTCCCCGATCCAGAGGAAGTGCGCGCTGGTGTCGTAGGCCTTGCCGGTGCGCTGGTCGGTGCGGGTCAGCGCCCGCTCGTAGTCGAGCACCAGGGCCTCGTGGCTGAGGAAGAACTCGACGGAGCGCAGCGCGTCGAAGTCGGCTCCGCAGGCGTGCATGAACCGGATGGCGCGGTCGATCTCGTCCGCCGTCTTCTCGTACCGCGCGTAGGCGGGGTTGGTCATGAAGCCGCGGTTCCACTCGTGCACCTGCCGCAGGTCGGCGAACCCGCCCTGCGTGAAGGCCCGCACCACGTTCGCCGTCGCGGACGAGATCCGGTAGGCCTGCTCCAGCCGCTCCGGGTCGGGCAGACGAGCCTCCGGCGTGAACGGGAAACCGTTGATCATGTCGCCGCGGTAGGTGGGCAGCGTCACGCCGTCGCGCGTCTCCGTGTCGCTGGAGCGCGGCTTGGCGTACTGGCCGGCCATGCGGCCCATCTTGACCACCGGCGTGCTCGCCCCGTGGGTGAGCACCACCGCCATCTGCAGGATGGTGCGGATCTTGTTGCGGATGCGGTCGGCGTTCGCCTCGGCGAACGTCTCCGCGCAGTCCCCGCCCTGGAGCAGGAACGCCTCGCCCCGACCGGCGGCGGCGAGCCGCTCGGTCAGGGTGTCGGCCTGTGCGGGCACCACTATGGGTGCCGCCTGGGCCAGGCGGCCGGTCGCGGCCGCCAGCGCGGCCTGGTCAGGCCACGTCGGCTGCTGGCGCGCCTCCAGCGTGCGGAAGTGGTCCAGAGCCTGCACCGGGCTCAGTGCTCCGCCGGGGCGGCCGGCACGAGCGGCTGGCCGATGTCCGCGAGGATCTGCCCGAACCACTCCTGCGAGACGTCGAACGCCTTGCCGCCCGCGATGCGCGGGAACGCGATGGCCTTGAGCCGGTCGCCGTCCTCCTCGTCGTGGCCGATCACGCCGGACTCGCCGCGCAGCGCGCACTCGACCGCGTAGTCCGTCATGGACTTGATCAGGCGCAGGTCGTCGGCGTTCGCGGCCGCGGCACGCGAGTAGTAGCCGGACTTCTGCACCAGCGTCTTCTCCGCGCCCAGCTTCTCGGCGAACTGCTTGGCGAACCACTGGCCCGGGTTGATCGTGTCGAGCTTGACGTGCCCGAACGGGTCGCGCTCCACCGTCTCCCCCGCGGCCTCCAGCTGCGCCACGATCTCGTGCATGCCGGCGCCCTCCGACAGGAAGATGTTGACGTTGCCGATCTCGTCCATGACGCCGCGCAGGCGCTTGGCCTCGCCCTCCAGGTCGATCTCGAGCTCCGGCAGGAACACGGCGTGCACGTCCCAGCGCTCACGGGACAGGCCGAGAGCCGGTGCCCACTCCTGCTCGTCGAGCCACTCCCGGTACTTCCCGGCCGTCGCGGCGGTCAGCCAGCCGCAGTGCCGGCCCATGACCTCGTGCACGATCAGCATGCGCGGGCCGACCCGGTTCTCACCGATGACGTTGGCCGCGAACTTCGCGCCCTCCTCGGCGGCGGTCCACGCGCCGAGCGACTGCTTGATCGGCACCACGTCGTTGTCGATGGTCTTCGGCAGGCCCACCACGGTGAGCTCGTAGCCGTTCTCGTGCAGGTAGGCGGCCAGGTCGGCGGCCGTCGTGTTGGTGTCGTCGCCACCGATGGTGTGCAGCACGTCCACGCCGTCGGCCTTGAGCTGCTCCGCGGCCACGTGCAGCGGGTCCTGACCCTCCTGGACCAGACCCCGCCGAACCGCGTCCTTGACGTTGGTCAGCTTCACGCGCGAGTTGCCGATCGGCGAGCCGCCGAAGCGGTGCAGGATCGGCGCCTGCTTGCGGGCCTCGTCGTCGATCAGGATCTTGTTGCCCGTCAGCAGGCCGTGGTAGCCGTGCAGGTAGGCGATGATCTCGATCTCGGGGTCGAGCTCGGTGTAACGCTCGATCAGACCGCCGACCGAGGACGACAGGCAGGGCGCGAAGCCGCCGGCGGTCAGCAGGGCCACACGACGAACAGCCATCGGAAGTGCACCTCTCATGGGGGAAAGTTAGCGGGCACCGCGGCCGGCGATCGCCCGCGCGGCTCCCTCGTCGTCATCCTACTGACGCCCGCCGCCCCTGCTCGGCGCGTCCGGTGAATGAGCATCCCGCCCGACGACGCCGGCGGCCACCGACGAACCCGGGGCTCGACTCGGGCATACCGCACATGAGATACTTAATGCGAGCCTCCCGGTGCCTAATGGCCCGGGAGGCTTTCCGTTATGACGAACCCTCTTCTGACGAACCCTCCGGGCTCCCGGACCGCCCGCCTCACGATGCGGCCCACAACACCCGCCGACCGCCCGGTCCTCGACCGGCTCTGGCTCCTGTTCCGGCACGACATGTCCGAGGTCTCGGGGGCGCTGCCCGACCCGAGCGGCCAGTTCCGGCGCGAGCGGCTGGACGCCGCGTTCACCGACCCGGCCTGGCACGGTGTCCTCGCGCACCTGGAGCCCGCCGACGGCGCCCCTGCGTCTCCCGTCGGGTTCGCGCTGGTCCGCGGGCTCGACGGCCCGACCCGGGTGCTCAGCTCGTTCTTCGTGGTGCGCGGGGCGCGGCGGGCCGGCGTCGGGCTACAGCTCGCGGCGCACGTGCTGGCGAGCCTCCCCGGCCGGTGGGAGATCGCGTTCCAGGACGCCAACCTGCCGGCCGTGCGGTTCTGGCGAACGGTCGCCACGACCGCCGTCGGGCAGGGATGGACCGAGGAGCACCGGGCCGTGCCCGGACGCCCGGAGACCCCGCCGGACACTTGGATCTCGCTGACGACCGCCTAGGGAGCACCCGGCCTGCACGGGCCCTGAAACGACTTCGGTCCGTTGCTCTGAGATCGGTCGTTTAACTGACCGATCTCAGAGCAACGGACCGAAGTCGCCGTGCCCCACGTGCAACCGACCGAGGTCAGCAACCGAGGTGAGGGTCAGCCGATCAGGTGCAGGCTGTCCTTGTTCTTGTCCGCGTAGAGGCGCTCGACGTCGGCGTCGAAGTCCTTCAGGAACACCGCACGCTTCACGCTCTGCTTCGGCGTGAGGTACCCGTTCTCGATGCTCAGGTCACCCGCCAGCACGACGTACTTGCGGATCGACTCCGCCTGGGACACCGCCTTGTTGGCCCGCTGCACAGCTACGTCCAGCGCGGCCAGGACGTCGGGGTCCTTGCGGGCCTCCTCCACGGACAGCGCGGGCTTGCCGTGCATCTTCAGCCAGCCCGGCAGGCCCTCGGCGTCGAGCGTGACGAGCGCCCCGATGTACGGCCGGTTGTCGCCGACCACCACGCACTGGCTGACCAGCGCATGGGACCGGATGCGGTCCTCGAGGTTCGAGGGCGCCACGTTCTTGCCGCCCGCGGTGACGATGATCTCCTTCTTGCGGCCGGTGATCCTGAGGAACCCATCGTCGTCCAGCTCGCCCAGGTCGCCGGTCCGGAACCAGCCGTCCTCGGTGAACGCCTCCGCCGTGGCGGCCTCGTTCTTGTGGTACGCCCGGAAGATGTGGTGACCCTTGAGCAGGATCTCCTTGTCCTCGGCGATCTTGGCGGAACAGCCCGGCAGCTGCAGGCCGACCGAGCCGATCTTCGTCGCCTCCGGACGGTTCACGCTGGTCGGGGCCGTGGACTCGGTGAGGCCGTAACCCTCCAGCACCTTCAGGCCCAGGCCCCGGTAGAAGTGGCCGAGGCGCTCGCCCAGCGGACCGCCGCCGGAGACCGCGAACTCCGCCCTGCCACCCAGCCGGGCGCGCAGCTTGGAGAACACCAGGGCGCTGGCGACCTTGTGCTGCAGCGTCAGCCCCAGGCCCGGGCCCGACGGCGTGTCCAGCGCCTTCGACCACGCGATACCCGTCGCCGTGGCCCAGTGGAAGATCTTTGCCTTGCCGCCGGCCGCCGCCGTCTGCTCGGCCGTGTTGTAGACCTTCTCGAACACGCGCGGGACCGCGAGGATGTACGTCGGCTTGAACTCACCGAGGCCGTCGACCAGCGTCGTCGTGTCGCCCCAGTGCCCGGTGACCGTGCCGCCCGCTATCGCGAGCACGTGGATGAAGCGCGCGAACACGTGGGCCATCGGGATGAACAGGAGGGTGCGTCCGTCCTCCCTGGAGAACACGTCCGGCACGACCTCGACGGAGTTCACGGCGAGCGACGCGAAGTTGCGGTGCGTCAGCTCCGCGCCCTTCGGCCGGCCCGTGGTGCCCGAGGTGTAGATGATCGTGGCGAGGTCGTCGAGGCCCGCGAGGCCCCGGCGCCGCACGATCTCGGCGTCGGGCACGTCCACGCCTTCGGCCGCTATCGCGCCCAGCGCGCCGTCGTCGATGACGAGCACGTCGGTCACCAGCGGGCAGGCGTCGCGCACCTCGGCGACCGTTGCGGCGTTGCCGGCGCTCTCGGCGAAGATCAGCTTCACCTCGGCGTCCGACAGGATCCACTCGACCTGCTCGGCCGAGGACGTCTCGTACACCGGGACGGGCACCGCGCCCGCGGCCCAGACCGCGAAGTCCAGCACGGCCCACTCGTAACGCGTGCGGGACATGATGCCGACCTGGTCACCGGGTTCGATCCCGCGGGCCACGAGGCCCTTCGCCACGGCGACCACCTCGGCGTCGAACTCTCCCGCGCTCACGACGCGCCAGGGCTCACCCTTGCCGGCAGGTACCTCCATCATCGGCTTGCCGGCACCGGCGCCGACCCGCCCCGCGAGAACATCGTTGAGGTTCGAGGTTAGGGGTAGCTCGATGAGGATCGGGCTGTTGATCTCGTCCATTCTGACTCCAGTGGCAGTACTGACCGTGCCTGCAAAGATACCGGGAATCGGACTCTTCGTGGTGCAGCGCTCGCGGTCGCTACCCTGGGTGTGCGCACCGGCTCGGTGTCGCCTCCTTTTTGACGGTCCCTAGACCGTCGCGCAACCAGAGAACGCGAGGACGAATGCACGCCATCGGGGTCGACATCGGCGGCACGAAGATCGCTGTGGGAGTCGTCGACGAGGAGGGCAAGATCCTCGCCCAGGTGCGTCGGGAGACCGACGCCGACGACGTGGCCCACATCGACAAGGCCATCGCCGACGCCTGCAACGAGCTCGTCAGGGAGCATGAGGTGAGTGCGATCGGCCTGGCCGCCGCGGGCTTCGTCAGCCCTGACCGCACGTCCGTGAACTTCGCCCCCAACATCGCCTGGCGGGAGTACCCGCTGGCCGCGAAGGTGGCCGAGCTGGTCGACGCCGATCTGCCCATCGTGGTGGAGAACGACGCGAACGCCGCGGGCTGGGCCGAGTTCCGGTTCGGCGCGGGCCGCGAGGCCACCGACATGCTCATGCTCACGGTCGGCACGGGCCTCGGCGGCGCCGTCATCTCCGAGCAGAAGCTCGTGCGCGGCAAGTGGGGCATGGCGGCCGAGGTCGGCCACATGCGCGTGGTCCCGGAGGGGCACTACTGCGGCTGCGGCCACGAGGGCTGCTGGGAGCAGTACGCGTCGGGCAGTGCGCTCGAGCGCGACGCCCAGCACGCCGCCGTCGCCCGCGTTGACCAGGCAGGTCGGCTGCTGGAGCTCGCCGGCGGCGACGCGGCCGGCATCGAGGGCAAGATGGTGACGCAGGCCGCCCAGGAGGGCGACGAGCTGTCCATCGAGCTGCTCGCCACCCTCGGGCGCTGGATCGGCGAGGGCTCGGCGTCCGTCGCCGCCCTGCTCGACCCGGAGCTCATCGTCATCGGCGGCGGCGTCGGCGCGGCCGGCGACCTGCTGCTCGGCCCGGTGCGGCGCGGCTTCGAGGCCCAGCTGTCCGCGATGGGCCACCGCCCGGTAGCCAAGATCGAGCTGGCAGAACACGGCAACGAGGCGGGCATCGTCGGCGCGGCGGACCTGGCTCGACGCTAGCCGCTCAGACGATTTCCTTGGTCGTCTGAGCCTGCGGTTCCGCTCCGGCTCAGACGACGGCGCCCGGGCCGTCGTCGTCCGGGTCGCGCTGGTGCGGCATGCGCCAGATCAGCACGCCCAGGCCCGCCACGAACAGACCGAGGCCGATCTGGCCGACCAGCGGCGGGATCGCTATCGACGGCGCCGCGGCGGCGACGACCACCCCGATAACGGCCAGCACCGGGATGCCCACGACGAAGCTCCACGCCATGGTGAGCAGCGGGTCGCGGGACAGCAGCGGCGGCGGCACCGGCGGCGTGAAGTGGGACTCGGCCTCCTCGAGCGCCTCGGCCTCGGGTGACAGCGGCCAGTCCCGAGGGCCGGCAGCTGGGAGCACGCGCGTCTCGCTCCCCGGCTCGTCCGCGAGGTCGTCGGCCCGCCCGGCGGCGTGGTCGGCCGCGTGGTCGGCGGCGGTGCTCTCGTCATCGGGCCGCGAAGTCTGAGAGGATTCGGCGGGCTTCACCGGGTCGTCGGCCCGGGTGGGGTCCATGTCGCCGAGCGTGGCGACGATGTCGGCCCAGCGCGAGGCCACGTCGTCGTCGCCCAGCTCGCGTGGGGTGTCGCCGGGCACGTCGTCGTCTCGGTCGTCGGTGTTCGATGCGGCCATGCGCACACTCTATTGTCGTCGGAGGGCCCGCGGGGCCGGGTCTTGAGGAGGAACTTTGTTCTACTGGGTGATGCGGAACCTGCTGGTGGGCCCGTTGCTGCGCCTCGCGTACCAGCCATGGGTGATCGGCGGCAAGAACGTGCCGCGGACAGGCCCGGCGATCGTGGCCGGCAACCATCTGGCGGTGATCGACTCGTTCATCTTCCCGCTCCTGACCCCGCGCCGGGTGACCTTCCTCGCCAAGTCCGACTACTTCGAGGGCAAGGGCGTCAAGGGCAAGGTCGTCGCGTGGTTCATGAGGGGCATCGGCATGATCCCCGTGGACCGCTCCGGCGGCGCGGCGAGCGAGGCCGCGCTGCGCACGGGGCTGCGCGTACTGAGCGAGGGCAACCTGTTCGGCATCTACCCGGAGGGCACCCGCAGCCCGGACGGCCGCCTCTACAAGGCGAAGACGGGAGTGGCACGGATGGCGCTCGAGTCGGGCGCCCCCGTGATCCCGGTGGCCATGGTCGACACCGACGTCGCCCAGCCGCCCGGACGCGGACTGCCCACCTTCATGCCGCTCGGCGCCGTGATCGGCGAGCCCCTCGACTTCAGCCGGTACAAGGGCATGGAGACCGACAAGTTCGTGCTGCGCGCCGTGGCCGACGAGATCCAGTACGCGATCCTCGCGCTGTCCGGCCAGGAGTACGTCGACGCGTACGCGGCGAGCGCCAAGGAGCGCGCGGCCCGCGGCGAGCCGCCGCTGGAGGCAGCCGAGGAGGGCCCGGGCGGGCTCCCGCTCCCGGAGGTAGAGAAGCCGCAACGCCCCAAGCGCTGACCGCTCCTGCGCCGCACAGTCGGCAGTTTGCCCCACCAACTCGGCAGTTAGCACCGAGGTCGGCTCAGGCCTGGACCGACCTCAGTGCCGACTGCCGACCTCACGCGATCCCGACCTGTGGTGGGGCTGTTGAGGACCGGAGCACCAAGCTTGTCGCCAGCTCCGTGCGGAGGGTGTGGCCGCTGGCCGTGCGCGCGCGGTGCACCAGGTCGACGGCGGTTGCGCCCATCTCCGTCAGCGGCTGGCGCACGGTGGTGAGCGCCGGGTCGATCCAGGGGGCGATCGGCAGGTCGTCGAAGCCGACCAGCGAGACGTCACGCGGCACCACAAGCCCCGCCTCGCGCAGCGCGCGCAGGGCGCCGAGCGCGGTGTCGTCGCTGCTGGCGAAGATCGCGGTGGGCGGTTCGTCCAGCGCCATCAGCCGCTGCGCGCCCTCGTACCCGGACGTCACACCGTAGGCACCGACGTACACAAGCTCGTCGTCGGTCGGCGCCCCGGCGCGGATCAGGGCGGCGCGGTAGCCCGCGAGCCGGGCGATGGCGTTGTCCTGCTCCAGCGCTCCCGTGATGGTGGCGATGCGCCGGTGGCCCAGCGACAGCAGGTGCGCCGTGGCCTCCAGCCCGCCCTGGAAGTTGGTGGCCCCGACGCTCAGCATCCCCTCGGGCGGCCGCTGCCGCGGGTCGACGACGACGAGCGGCGTGCCGGTCTCCGTGAGCGCGCGCCGCGCCTCGGCGTCGGGCACCGCGACGATGCTGACCAGGCCGTCCGTGCCGCGGTCCAGGGCGTGCCGCACCCAGGCGCTGCAGTCGTCGGGGTCGGGCTCGACGGCGAGGACCACGTCGAGGCCCAGCCGGCGGGCGCCCGCGACGGCGCCGCGCACCACGGCCTCGGACCATGTGCCCTCGAAGTCGACGATCCGGACGTCGATCATGCCGGTGGCCTTAGCCGACCGGGGGCGGACCACGTAGCCGTGCCGCTCCAGCACCTCGGTGACACGGGCGCGGGTGGCGCCGGCGACGTCGGGCCGGGTGTTGAGCACCTTGGACACCGTGGGGACCGAGACGCCCGCCTCGGCGGCGACGACCGCGAGCGGGATGTGCGGCCGGTCCTGTGCCATGGGTCCTCCGTCGGGCGTCGTCGGGCATGAGTTTCCGAAAACGCCGATCGTAGCCGAACCTGCTGGATGCGTTCGCATCCCAACCGCAAGGCCATTGACACTCTCCGGCAGCACGTCTAACCTCCGGAGGCCTTTCCGAGATCCCGCTCCGAAATTTCGGAGGTGTGGGTCGGTTCGGAGGCACGGATCGGACAGCGGTAGATCAACAGCGGTAGATCAACAAAGGAGTGATCGTGAACAGGACACCTCGCCTCGTCGTCGCGGCGACGGCGTCGACCCTCACGCTGGCCCTCGCCCTGACGGGTTGCGGACGCAGCGACGAGGCCGGCACCCCGGCAGACAGCGCCGGCAGCATCACGGACGGCCCCGCCACCGGCACCCTCGAGGTGTGGGCGATGGGCACCGAGGGCGAGCTGCTGCCCGAGCTCGCCGAACAGTTCGAGGCCGACAACCCGGACGTCACGGTGAACGTCACCCCGGTCCCGTGGGAGTCGTCCACGGAGAAGATCAACACGGCCATCGCGACGGGCGAGGTGCCCGACGTCCTGCAGGTCGGCACCACCCTGATGAGCGGCTTCGTGGGGCTCGACGGCCTCGCCCCCACCCCGGACGGCATCGACTCCGCGGCGTTCTTCCCGGGCGCCTGGGACACCACCGTCGTCGACGGGACCTCCTACGGCGTGCCCTGGTACGTCGAGACACGCGTCCTGTACTACCGCACCGACCTCGCCGAGGAGTCCGGCCAGGAGCCGCCGCAGACCTGGGCGGACCTGACGGACTTCGCGGCCGGTCTGCAGGACGCCGGGGCCGAGCACGGCATCGCCCTGCAGACCCGCGGCAACTCCACCGCCCTGATGTACCTGCCGTTCTACTGGCAGGCCGGCGGCGAGATCATGGACGACGCCGACGAGTTCACGCTCGACAGCGACGCCCAGGTCAAGGCCCTTACGTACTACTCCTCGTTCATGCGCGACGGGCTCGCCCCGCCGGTGCTCGTCGAGGACGAGAAGGTAGCGAACTTCATCGACGGCGACCTCGGCTCGTTCGTCTCGGGCCCGTGGGAGCGCGCGAACCTGCTCACCACCGCCGGCGACGACTTCGCGGACTCGTTCGGCGTGGTGCCCCTGCCGTCGGACGAGACAACCGCGTCCTTCATCGGCGGCTCCAACCTCGCCGTCCTCGCCGACGCCGCCAACCCCGACTCCGCGTGGAAGTTCGTCCAGTTCGCCACCGACCCGGCCGTCCAGGTCGACTGGTTCGGGACCTCGAACGACCTGCCCGCCGTCCAGGCCTCCTGGGACGACCCGGCGCTCGCCGACAACGAGTCGGTAGCCGTCTACGAGGGTGCGCTGGAGACCGCGCGATCCACCCCGGCGATCCCGGCCTGGTCGGAGATCGAGCACGAGCTCGACCTCATCATCGAGCAGGTCATCGCGGGCGACCTGACCCCCGAGGAGGCGGCGGCGCAGATGCAGGAGGCGGCCACCTCGATCGGGACGGGCCTGGACTGACGGTGGTCGCCTCCGCACGCCGCCGCCGCACGGGCCTGGCCGCCTGGGGCTTCGCGCTGCCGTTCACGGTGCTGTTCGCCGTGTTCATGCTGGTCCCGGTGGCCTCCTCCCTGTACATGGCGTTCACCGACATGCAGGGGGCCGACCTCCGGACGCCCTGGGCGGTCAACTTCGTCGGCCTCGACAACTTCGTCGAGGTCCTTGGCGACCCGAAGTTCCACCAGGCCGCGGGCAACACGCTCTACTTCGTCGGCGTCGCCATGCCGCTCACCCTGGCGATAGCGCTGCTCCTGGCAGTGCTGCTCAACTCCGGCCTGGCGTGGTTCCGGTCCGTGTTCCGCGTGGGCTTCTACGCGCCGGTGGTCACCTCGATCGTCGCCGTGGCGGTGGTGTGGCGGTTCCTGCTGCAGCCCGACTTCGGGCTGGTGAACTCCACGTTGGATGTGATCGGGATCGAAGGGCCGCGCTGGCTCACCGACGAGGTCTGGGCCATGCCGTCGCTGATCATGATGGCCACCTGGCGCAACGTCGGGTACACGATGGTGATCCTCCTGGCCGGTCTCCAGGGCATCCCCCGCGACCTGTACGAGGCCTCCGCGATCGACGGCGCAGGGGCGGTGCGGCAGTTCCGGTCCATCACGGTGCCGCTGCTGCGGCCCACGCTGCTGTTCTGCGCGGTCATCACCGGCATCGGCTACCTGCAGTTCTTCGAGGAACCGTTCGTGATGACGCAGGGCGGCCCGCTGGGTGCCACCAACTCGGTCGCGTACGAGATCTTCAACCAGTTCGGGTTCGGCAACTACGGCCTGTCGGCCGCGATGAGCTACGTGCTCTTCATCGCCATCGTGATCCTGTCCTACCTGCAGTTCCGCCTGCTCAGGACGGAGAAATGATGGCCGGAGAAGTGATGACCACCACCGACGCGCCCCTGGCCGAGACACACCGCAGACGGCGGTTCACACCGCGCTCGATCCTCCTCAACGTCGCGCTCCTGATCGGCCTCGCTGCCTCGATCGGGCCGCTGCTGTGGATGGTCGTCTCCTCGGTCAAGCCCGAGGGCGAGATCCGGCAGTTCCCGCCCACGCTGCTGCCCGAGCAGTTCACGTGGTCCAACTACACGGACCTGTTCGCCTCCCTGAACTTCCCCCGGTACTTCGTCAACTCGGTGGTCGTGGCGCTGCTCGTGACCGTCGGGTCGGTCCTGTTCAGCGCGATGGTCGGCTACGCCCTGGCGAAGCTCGACTTCCCCGGACGGCGTGCCCTGTTCGCGCTGGTCATGGGCACCCTGATGGTGCCGGGCATGGTCACGTTCGTGCCGCTCTTTGTACTCGTGGCCAACCTGGATCTCATCAACACCTACGCGGCGCTGATCCTGCCGTTCCTGGCGGCGCCGTTCGGGGTGTTCCTGATGCGGCAGTTCATGCTCGACATCCCGGACGAGCTGCTCGACGCCGCCCGCGTGGACGGCGCCGGCGAGTTCCGCACGTTCTTCGCCGTAGTGCTGCCGCAGACCCGGCCGGCGCTCGCCACGCTCGGCATCCTGACGTTCCTCGGGTCCTGGAACAACTTCCTGTGGCCGCTGGTCGCCGTGCAGAACGCCGACCTCTACACGCTGCCCGTAGCGCTGGCCCTCTACTCGACGGGGCAGAACACCGTGCAGTACGGCCTGCTGGTCGCGGGCGCCACCGTCATCGTGCTGCCCATCCTCATCGTCTTCCTCGTCTTGCAGCGGCACATCGTGCAGGGCATCGCCACCACCGGACTGAAGTAGGAGCTATCCGTGACCGAACCGATCACGCTGCCCACCGCGCCCGATTTCCTGTGGGGCGCCTCGACGGCCGCGCACCAGACCGAGGGCGGCAACGTCAACAGCGACTGGTGGGCCAAGGAGCACGTCGCCGGGACGCTGTGCACGGAGAGCTCGGGCGACGCCGTCGACAGCTACCACCGCTACCCGCAGGACATCCGCCTGCTCGCGGACGCCGGCCTGAACGCGTACCGCTTCTCGATCGAGTGGGCGCGCATCGAGCCCGCCGAGGGCGAGATCTCGCGGGCGCAGCTCGCGCACTACCGGCGCATGATCGACGCCTGCCTGGCGGCCGGCGTCACGCCGATGGTCACGCTGCTGCACTTCACGCTCCCGCGGTGGTTCGCCGAGCGCGGCGGCTGGTTCGCACCTGACGCCGTCGACACGTTCAGCCGCTACGTCGAGACCACAACTCAGATCCTGGGCGACGTCGGGCACGTCGTGACGATCAACGAGCCCAACATCACCTCGATGATGCTGGGCGCCAGCCGACGCACCAACCTCGACGCCGCCGGGCTGGCCGCCCCGGACCAGGCGGCGTCCGAGGTCCAGGCGACGGCGCACCGGCGCGCCGTCGAGATCCTGCACGGGCTGGGGCACGTGCAGGCGGGCTGGACCATCGCCAACCAGGTCTTCCAGGCCGCGCCCGGAGCCGAGGCCGCACGCGACGCCTACGCCTACCCGCGCGAGGACTTCTTCCTGGAGGTCGCGCGCGGCGACGACTTCATCGGCGTGCAGAGCTACCTGCGCACCATCATCGGGCCCGACGGCGAGCCGGTGCCCTTCGGGGACGACGTCGAGAAGACGCTGACCGGGTGGGAGTACTACCCGCAGGCGCTCGGCGAGGCGCTGGAGTACACCCACCGCATCACCGACGGCGTGCCGATGATCGTCACCGAGAACGGCATGGCCACCGCCGACGACGCCCGGCGCATCGACTACACCACCGGCGCCCTGGAGAGCATGGCCCGCGCGATGGCCGCCGGCTGCCGCGTCGAGGGATACCTGCACTGGTCGCTGCTCGACAACTACGAGTGGATGAGCGGGTTCGCCCCCACGTTCGGGCTGATCGCCGTCGACCGCACGACGTTCGAGCGCACCCCCAAGCCGAGCCTCGCGTGGCTGGGCAAGGTCGCGCGCACCGGACAGCTGTCCTGACTACGACGACGTAGAGGAGACACATCATGAGGAGATTCCACACAGCGGTCGCGACGGCCGCCGTCGCTGCCCTGGCGTTCTGCGCGCTCCCGGCGAGCGCCACCGGCGCGACGTCGGACCAGGGCGCAGACCGCCGTCAGCTCCGCACCTGGGCGGCAGACACCTGGCGCTCGCTCGACGCGCTGGTGGTCGAGGAGACGGGGCTGCCCGACGACAACATCGCCGGCGACCTGAACCCGGACAGCCGCGGCGGCTATACCTCGCCGACCAACATCGGCGCGTACCTGTGGAGCACGGTGGTGGCCCGCGACACCGGCCTGATCAGCGCTCGCGAGGCGCGCCGCCGTCTGGCAACCACGCTGGACACCGTCGCCGGGCTGGAGAAGCACGAGCCGAGCGGCATGTTCTACAACTGGTACGACCCGGCCACGGGCGCCAAGCTCCTGGAGTTCCCCACGAGCGGCGACCCGGTCAAGCCCTTCCTGTCGAGCGTGGACAACGGCTGGCTGGCCACGGGCCTGCTCCTGACCGCCCGCGCGGAGCCGTCGCTGGCCGGCGAGGCGGACGCCGTCCGCGAGCAGATGAACTTCGGCTGCTACTACGACCCGGCGCAGAACCAGATCCGCGGCGGGTTCTGGGACGACGACCCGCAGGAGCCCGCGCCGGTCGCGGACGACTACTGCGGCATGGGCACCGACGTCTGGTACACGGGCCACCACTACGGCGCGTTCAACACCGAGCCGCGGATCGCGTCCTACCTCGGCATCGCCGCGGGGCAGATCCCGGCGAAGCACTACTTCGGCACGTACCGCACGTTCCCCGACTCGTGCGACTGGGACTGGACCGAGACGCGGCCGACCGGGCAGTGGGCCGAGTACCTGGGTGTGCCCGTCTTCGAGGGTGCCCTGCCGTACCGCGGCATGCGGATAGTGCCGACCTGGGGCGGGAGCATGTTCGAGGCGCTGATGGTGCCGCTGTTCGTGCCGGAGGAGAAGTGGGGGCCGCGGTCGTGGGGCCGCAACCACCCGCTGTACGTGCGCGGCCAGATCGAGCACGGGATGCAGGAGGCCGGCTACGGGTACTGGGGTTTCTCGCCGTCGAACAACCCGGCCGGCGGGTACCGCGAGTACGGCGTGGACCAGCTCGGGCTCGACGGTCCGGGCTACACCACGGACCAGGAACGGACCGCCGTCGACCAGCCCTACGAGGGCTGCCGCGAGGGTTCGCCTGCCCCGACGGAGTACGGCGACGGTGTCGTGACGCCGCACGCGTCGTTCCTCGCGCTGCGGTACGCGCCGGGCGCTGCGATGACCAACTTGCGGGCCATCACCCGGGACTTCGACGCCTACGGCCCGGGCGGTTTCTACGACGCCGTGGCCGTGCGCAGCGGCCAGGTCTCCCAGCGCTACCTGGCCCTCGACCAGGGCATGATCATGGCCGCGCTCGGCAACGAGCTGGCCGATGACGCGATGCGCCGCTACGTCTCGCGCGGCGCCCTGGAGCGGGAGGTCCGCCCCCTGATGGCGATGGAGACGTTCGCCGTAGGGTGGGACAGGTGACCGCCGTCGATCTCGCCTCGCGCCTGGGGCGCACCGTGCTCTACCAGATCTACCCGCAGTCCTACGCGGATGCCAACGGGGACGGGATCGGCGACCTCGCCGGCATCGCCGGGCGCCTGGACTACCTCGCGTGGCTCGGGGTGGACGCGATCTGGCTGAGCCCGTGCTTCGTCTCCCCGTTCGCCGACGCTGGGTACGACGTCGCGGACTTCATGACCGTGGCCCCGCGCTACGGCACGAACGAGGACATGGCGCGGCTCACGGAAGAGGCGGGCCGCCGCGGCATCTCGGTGCTGCTCGACCTCGTCGCGGGCCACACCTCCGACCAGCACCCGTGGTTCCGCGCGTCCGCCGACGACCCCGACGACCACCGGTTCGTGTGGAGCGACGTGCCCGTCGAGGGCTTCGAGCCGGGGCGGGGCGCGCGCGGCGGGTACTACCGGCCCAACTTCTTCCCCATCCAGCCCGCGCTGAACTACGGCTACGCACGTCTGGACCCGGCCGAACCCTGGCGGCAGCCGGTCGATGCTCCCGGCCCGCTGGCCAACCGCGCGGCGCTGCGCGAGATCATGGCGCACTGGTTCGGCCTCGGGGTCGCCGGATTCCGTGTCGACATGGCGTCGTCGCTGGTCAAGGACGACCCGGGGCACGTCGAGACGGCCAAGCTGTGGCACGAGATGCGCGCATGGCTGGACCGCGACTTCCCCGGCCGGGTGCTCATCAGCGAGTGGGGCAACCCGCGGGTCGCCGTCCCAGCGGGCTTCCACGCCGACTTCTTCCTCCAGTTCGGGGGCGACGACGACGGGCTCCCCCTGCGCTCGCTGTGGAACAACGGCGCCGGGACCGTGAACCCGTCCTGGGGCGAGGTCCCGGCCTGGGCCGACGATTCCGGGGCGGGGGAAGCAGCCACGTTCGTCCGGGCGTGGCAGGCGGCGGCGGACGCCATCGCCGCGGACGGCCGCGGCGGAGTGGTGGGCCTGCCGACGTCGAACCACGACTTCACGCGGCTCGTGGCGGGTGCGCGCGACGCCGAGCAGGCTCGCGTCGCCCACGTGCTCACGATGACGTGGCCCGCCATGCCGTCGATCTACTACGGGGACGAGATAGGCATGCGGTACGTGCCGGGCACCCCCACCCTGGAGGGCTCCCGGCTGAGCCCGACGTACGACCGGGCGGGCTCGCGCACCCCGATGCAGTGGGGTGATCTCCCTGCCGAGACCTTCGGTCCCGGCGCCCCCGCGCCGTCCACGTACCTGCCGCAGGACCCGGACCCGGACCGCCCCACGGTCGCCGACCAGGTGGGCGACGACGACTCGCTGCTCCACCTGGTGCGCGAGCTCATCACCCTGCGGCACGGCGACCACCGGCTCGACGTCGCCTCGCCCGTCGAGGTGCTGGCCACCGGGTACCCCTTCGCGTACGTCCGGGGCGGCAACCTCGCGGTGGTGCTCAACCCGGGGCGCTCGGCGGCAAGCCTCCCGCTCGACGGCGCCGCGGGCGCCCAGGAGCTCGTCACCAGGGGGTACCACGTCGAGGCGGGCGAGGGTGGCCCCGACGTCGTGCATCTCGCTGGACATGGCTACGCGGTGCTCGACCTGGCCCGTTAACCTTGGCCGCGTGGAACTGATCCGTAAGGGCAAGGTTCGCGAGGTCTACGCGGACGGCGACGACGTAATCCTGGTGGCTTCCGACCGGGTGTCGGTGTACGACGTCGTGCTGCCGACGCCCGTGCCGGACAAGGGCGCGATCCTCACCCAGCTCTCGCTGTGGTGGTTCCGCCAGTTCGCCGACCTGGTGCCCAACCACGTGATCAGCGAGGACGTCCCGGCAGAGTGGGCCGGGCGCGCCATCCGCTGCAAGCGGCTGGAGATCGTCCCCGTCGAGTGCATCGCACGCGGGTACCTCGCGGGCGGCGGCCTGGACAGCTACCGCGCCACCGGCAGCGTGTCCGGTGTGGCGTTCCCCCCTGGCCTGGTCGAGGCCGACCGGCTGCCGCAGCCCGTCTTCACGCCGTCGACCAAGGCGGACGAGGGACACGACGAGTACATCTCCGTCGAGGAGATCGCCAAAGGCCTGGGCGAGGAGACCACCGCCCGCCTGCAGGACCTGACGCTCACCATCTACGAGCGCGGCGCCGAGATCGCCCGCGAGCGGGGCGTCATCATCGCCGACACGAAGTTCGAGTTCGGGACCGATGCCGACGGCGTCCTGACGCTCGCCGACGAGGTGCTCACCCCGGACTCCTCCCGTTTCTGGAAGGCGAGCGAGTATGAGCCGGGCCGCGGGCAGTGGTCGTACGACAAGCAGTTCGTGCGCGACTGGTCCTCGACCCTCACCGACTGGGACCGCACCTACCCCGGCCCCGAGATCCCGGACGACGTGGTCAAGGAGACTCGCGCCCGCTATGTCGAGATCTACGAGACGCTGACCGGCGAGCGCTGGGGCTGAGCGGCTCCGGCAGGGCCAGGTAGCCGCCTTCGCGGCTTGACGGCGCGGCTCGAACAAGCGTGTCAGTGTCTCGGGCTAGCCTCTGCCCCGTGAGCACTACCGCGTCCGCCTACCAGGCCACCTTCGAGGAGCTTGGCACGCCCCTGCGCGACGTCACCTTTGTGGTGGTCGACCTGGAGACCACCGGCACCAATGCCAAAGAGGGTGGCATCACCGAGATCGGCGCGGTGAAGGTGCGCGGGGGCGAGGTGCTCGGCGAGTTCCAGTCGCTGGTGAACCCCGGGCAGCCCGTCCCGGCCTTCATCGCACGGCTGACCGGCATCACCAACGCCATGGTCGCCACCGCGCCGGACATCGCACTGGTGCTGCCGAGCTTCCTGGAGTTCGCGCGCGGCACGGTGCTGGTGGCGCACAACGCGCCGTTCGACGTCGGCTTCCTCAAGGCGGTGTGCGCCCGGCTCGACTACGAGTGGCCAGGGTTCGACGTGGTGGACACGGTGCCCCTGGCGCGCCGCCTGGTCACGCGGGACGAGGCGCCCAACCACAAGCTGTCCACGCTCGCGAACCTGTTCCACGCCACGGTCTCCCCCGACCACCGCGCGCTGGCCGACGCTCGCGCGACCGTCGACGTGCTGCACGCCCTCTTCGAGCGGCTCGCGCCGATGGGCATCACGCACCTGGAGGACCTGGCTACGGCGGCCGACCCGGTGCCCCCGGAGGTGCGCCGCAAGCGGCACCTGGCGGACGACCTGCCCGAGGCACCCGGCGTCTACCTGTTCCGCGGGCCGGGCGACGAGGTGCTGTACGTCGGCACGTCGGTCAACATCCGCAAGCGGGTGCGCTCGTACTTCACCGCGGCCGAGAAGCGGAAGCGGATCACGGAGATGGTGCGCATCGCCGAGCGGGTCACACCCGTCGTGTGCGCCACGCCGCTGGAGGCGCGGGTACGCGAGCTCCGGCTGATCACCGAGCACGCCCCGCGCTACAACCGGCGCTCCAAGTTCCCGGAGCGGCACTCGTGGGTGCGGCTCACCGTGGAGGCCTACCCACGCCTGTCGGTGGTGGGCGGCGTGGTGGCGGGCGCGGCCCACATCGGCCCGTTCGGGTCCCGGCGTACCGCCCAGGAGGCCGTGCACGCCCTGCACGACGCCCTGAACCTGCGCCAGTGCACCGCCCGCATCCCGCTGGTCTCCAAGCAGCCCGGCAGCCCGTGCGCCCTGGCGGGCATGGGCCGCTGCTCGGCTCCCTGCGTGGCAACGTCCACGCCTGACATCTCCTACGAGCAGGTGGCCGACGCCGCCCGCAACGCCCTGACGGGCGACCCCGCGCCGGTGGTGCGCGCGCTCTCCGACCGGATCGCGGCGCTCGCCCAGCAGGAGCGGTACGAGGAGGCGGGCGAGGTCACGCGGCGACTGCGCGCCTTCGTCTCGGGCGCCCACCGGGCCCAGAAGCTGTCACCGCTGGCGGGCTGCGCCGAGCTGGTCGCCGCGCGCCCGTCCGGCATCGGTGACGCCCCGGGCCGGCCCGGCGGCTGGGAGATCGTGGTCATCAAGCACGGCCGGCTCGCGGCCACCGACGTGTCCGGGCCGGGCGCCGACCCCCTCCCCCTTGTCGCCGCCCTGCGCACGACGGCGGAGCACGTGGAACCACCCGTCCCGCCGGCCCCCGCCGCGCACCCCGAGGAGACCGACCTGCTGCTCGCCTGGCTCGACAACCCGGGCGTGCGCCTGGTGCACCTCAGCGACACGTGGGCGTGCCCGGTGCGCGCGGCGGGTGCGCACGCGGACCTCACGTGGGCATCGGACCGGGTGCGCACCGAGATCGGCACCGACACCAACCCGGAGCCGAGCACAGAGGCCAGCGCTGATGTGCGCTCCGAGATCGTGGCTACGATGGCTGCATGCTGACCGCGATCGTCCTCATCGACGCCGAGACGTCCCGCATTCCCGAGGTCGCGCAGGAGGTCGCGAACATCGACGGGGTGAGCGAGGTCTTCTCCGTGACGGGCAAGACCGACCTGGTGGCCATCGTCCGCGTGCCGGAGCACGACCAGCTCGCCGGGGTTGTGTCCGACGCGGTGAACAAGGTGCCGGGCGTGCAGAACACCGAGACCCTCATCGCGTTCCGCGCCTTCTCGAAGGCGGACCTGGAGCAGGCCTTCGCCCTAGGCCTGGACGACTAGCTCACGCACTCCCCCCGACAGTCCCCGCCGACGACCGCGCCGGCGCCTCCAGCTCGTCGTGGTTGCCGTGCGAGTGCGCGGCCTTGAGCTCGGCGGGTGTGACCGGCGTGACGCGGTCCTCGTAGAAGAACCGGGAGACCCGCTGCCATCCGCGGTCCGCTCGGTAGCCGGGACGCTTGACCCCGCGCGCGTCCATGGCCGGGTCGATCTCCAGCGGTGCGGGCGCCTGGTAGTTGACGCGCAGCCAGCGCTCCTCGTCGTCGAGCGGGGTGTGCACCTCCACGTACGCGCCGTTGGCGAACCGCACGATGCGACCCGACTCGTGGCCGTGCAGCACCAGCTCGCGGTCCTTGCGCTGCAGCCCCAGGCACACGCGTTTGGTCACCCAGAACCCGAACACCGGGCCCACGAAGAGCAGCACCCGCAGCGCCCAGGTGATGGCGAAGATGTCGAGCGAGAAGTGCGTGGCGATGAGGTCGTTCGTGGCGGCCAGGGCGCAGACCACAAACGCGACGAGCAGAGCCACGCCCATCGCTGTCCGCACCGGCCGGTTGCGCGGCCGGTCCAGCACGTGGTGCTCGCGGTGGTCCCCGGTCACGCGGGCCTCGATGAACGGCCACGCGAACAGCAGCGTGAACAGCACGCCCGGCACGATCAGCGCCGGGATGAGCAGGTTCATGCTCAGCGTGTACCCGCCGATGACCCACTCCCAGCCCGGCCCCGGCATGAGGCGCAGCGCGCCGTCGACGAACAGGATGTACCAGTCCGGCTGCGTGCCGGCCGAGACCGGCGAGGGATCGTACGGGCCGTAGTTCCACACGTTGTTGATCGCCATCGTGGCGCCCATCAGGGTCAGCACGCCGGCGATGATGAAGAAGTTGCCGGTCATCTTGGCGACGTACACCGGAGCCGCCGGGTAGCCGACCACGTTCTTGTCGGTACGGCCACCGCCGGGGTACTGCGTGTGCTTCTGCAGCACCATCAGGAACAGGTGCAGCGCGATCAGCGCGATCAGCAGGCCCGGGATCACGAAGATGTGCAGCGTGAACAGCCGCGGAATGATGTGCTCGCCCGGGAACTCGCCGCCGAAGACCACCATCGAGAGGCCGGACCCGATCAACGGGATCGACTTCACCACGCCGTCGATGATGCGCAGGCCGTTGCCGCTCAGCACGTCGTCGGGCAGCGAGTAGCCGGAGAAGCCGGCCGCCAACGCCAGGATCAGCATGATGGCGCCGACCATCCAGTTGACCTCGCGCGGCTTGCGGAAGGCGCCGGTGAAGAAGATCCGGAACATGTGCACCACTATCGAGCCCACGAAGATCAGGGCCGCCCAGTGGTGGATCTGGCGCATCAGCAGGCCGCCACGCACCTCGAAGGACATCTCCACGGTGGAGCTGAAAGCCGCCGACATGAGCTGGCCGTGCATCGCCGCCGGGTGCTCGCCCTCGTACCGCACCAGCGCCATCGAGGGTTCGAAGAACATCGTCAGGAAGAAGCCCGAGGCGATCAGGACGACGAACGAGAACAGGGCGATCTCGCCGAGCATGAAGGACCAGTGGTCCGGGAAGACCTTGCGCGCGAACTCCTTGACGAGCACACCGATGCTGGTGCGCTGGTCCAGATAGTCGGCCGCCTTGCCGACGGTCGTTGTCGGACGCTGCTGCAGTGCCACGTCATCACCCCTGGGGTAGGAGGCCCGGGCCGTTCCGGTAGACACCACCAGTAGACACCGGACCGGTTGCCGCTTCCACCCTTGACGACGAATCAGGGGGCCGATCCGTGACAGAGAAGATCCGGTGCACCCTGGGGTCGCCCCCGGTGCACCGGATCTGGTCAGCCGGTCAGGCGTTCAGACCGCCGCGGCGTCAGACCGCCGGGACGATGAGGCCCGCGGTCTGCGTCTTCGCGCGCTGCAGGCGCGCCTCGGCGTCGGCCCAGTTCACGATGTTCCACCAGGCCTTGATGTAGTTCGGGCGCACGTTCTGGTAGTCGAGGTAGTAGGCGTGCTCCCAGACGTCCAGCAGGACGATCGGCGTGAGGCCGAGCGCGATGTTGGCCTGCTGGTCGAACAGCTGGGTGATGATCAGCCGCGAGCCGATCGAGTCCCAGGCAGCGATCGCCCAGCCCGAGCCCTGCACACCCGTGGCGACAGCCGTGAAGTGCGCCTTGAACTTCTCGAACGAGCCAAAGTGCTCGTCGATCGCGGCACCGATCTCGCCGGTGGGCTCGCCGCCGCCCTCGGGCGACAGGTTGGTCCAGAACGCGGAGTGGTTGACGTGGCCACCGAGGTTGAACGCGAGGTTCTTCTCGTAGAGGTTGATCGCGGCGAAGTTCTCCTTCTCGCGAGCCTCCTCGAGCTGCTCGAGGGCAGTGTTGGCCCCGGCGACATATGTGGCGTGGTGCTTGGAGTGGTGCAGCTCCTGGATCCGGCCCGAGATGTGCGGCTCGAGCGCTGCGTAGTCGTAGGTCAGGTCGGGGAGCGTGTAGACAGCCATCAACTTCCTCCTGGATTGCTAGGCCGTCGATCTGGCGGCCTGTTCGTACATCGGACGGGGGCATCGCATCGTGCAGGACGACGCCCCACTCACCAACAACGACTATGGCCCGTGCCGCAGTCCCTCGCACGCGGCGAGGAGATCGTGACACGGGCCACCGTCATGGGCTCAGGGTCGCTCAGTGGCCCCGGTCGGCACCAGCCGAGACGGCAGGCGTCTCGCTCCCTGGACCGACGCCGTGCCCGTCTCTGGACTCGATCGCATCGTGCTCGCCGTGCGAGTGCGCTGCCTCGACCTCGGCCGGGGTCACGGGCTCCACGCGGTCCTCGTAGAAGAACCGGGACAGACCCTGCCACCGCTTGTCGGCGGCGTAGCCCTTGCGCTTCACACCGCGGGCGTCCGTCTTCGGGGCGATCGCCAGCGGCGCGTCCGCCTCGTAGTTGACGCGCAGCCAGCGCTCCTGCTCGTCGAGCGGGGTGTGCACCTCGATGTACTCGCCGTTGGCGAAGCGCACGATGCGGCCCGACTCGTGGCCGTGCAGCACCAGCTCGCGGTCCTTGCGCTGCAGCCCGAGGCAGATGCGCTTGGTGACGAAGTACGCGAACACCGGGCCGACGAAGAACAGGAAGCGGAACACCCACGTGATCGCGTTGATCGACAACGCGAAGTGCGTGGCGATGAGGTCGTTCGACCCGGCCAGGGCCAGAATGATGAACGCCGCGAGGAACGCAACACCCAGGGCGGTCCGCACCGGCTTGTTGCGCGGCCGGTCCAGCACGTGGTGCTCCTTCTTGTCGCCCGTGACCCGTGCCTCGAGGAACGGGTAGACGATCAGGAACGTGAACAGGATCCCCGGGATCACGACGGCCGGCACCAGGACGTTCAGCGGCAGCGTGAACCCGGCGATGACCCACTCCGTGCCTTGGCCAGGCATCAGTCGCAGCGAGCCCTCCAGGAACAGCATGTACCAGTCCGGCTGGGCGCCCGCTGACACCGGCGACGGGTCGAACGGACCGTAGTTCCAGACGTTGTTGATCGCCATGGTGGCGCCCATGAGCACCAGCACGCCGGCGACGATGAAGAAGTTGCCGGTCATCTTGGCGACGTACACCGGAGCCGCCGGGTAGCCGACCACGTTCTTGTCCGTGCGGCCACCGCCGGGGTACTGCGTGTGCTTCTGCAGCACCATCAGGAACAGGTGCAGCGCGATCAGCGCGAGCAGGATGCCCGGCACCACGAAGATGTGCAGCGTGAACAGCCGCGGGACGATGTGGTGACCCGGGAACTCGCCGCCGAACACGAAGTACGACATGAAGGAGCCGATGATCGGGATCGACTTGATCACGCCGTCGGTGATCCGCAGGCCGTTGCCGCTGAGCACGTCGTCGGGCAGCGAGTAGCCGGTGAAGCCGGCCGCCAGGCCCAGGATCATCAGGATGATGCCGACGATCCAGTTGAGCTCGCGCGGCTTGCGGAACGCGCCGGTGAAGAACACGCGCATCATGTGCACCACTATCGAGGCCATGAAGATCAGGGCCGCCCAGTGGTGGATCTGCCGCATCAGCAGGCCGCCGCGCACCTCGAACGACATCTCCAGGGTCGAGGCGAACGCGACGGACATGAGCTGCCCGTGCATGTTGGCCGGGTGCTCGCCCTCGTAGGTCGTCAGCGCCATGGACGGCTCGAAGAACATCGTCAGGAAGAAGCCCGACGCGATGAGCACGACGAACGAGAACAGGGCGATCTCGCCCAGCATGAACGACCAGTGGTCCGGGAAGACCTTGCGCGCGAACTCCTTGACCAGCACGCCGATGCTGGTGCGCTGGTCGAGGTAGTCAGCGGCCTTGCCGACGGGGGTCGTCGGCTTGGCCGGCGCCTCGTGCTTGGTGTCGTGGGTCGCGGTGCTCACTTCAGGCGCTCCCAGAAGCTCGGGCCGATGGGCTCGGCGAAGTCGTCCTGCGCCACGAGGTAGCCCTCGTCGTCGACCGTGATGGGCAGCTGCGGCAGCCGGCGGTTGGCCGGGCCGAAGACGACCCTCGCGCTGTCGGCGATGTCGAACGTCGACTGGTGGCACGGGCACAGCAGGTGGTGGGTCTGCTGCTCGTAGAGCGCCACCGGGCAGCCCACGTGCGTGCAGATCTTCGAGTAGGCGACGATGCCCTCGTGCGACCAGGTCTCACCCTCGGGCGACTGGTCGGTCCGGAGGTCCTCCGGGTTGAGGCGCACCATCAGGACCACGGCCTTGGACTTCTCCGTGATCCACTCGTGCGTCGCCCGGAACTCCTCGGTGGTCTCCGGGATGACGTGGAACACGGAGCCCACGGTGACGTCGGCGGCCCTGATGGGCCGGCCCGACGGGTCGATCGCGAGGCGGGTGCCGTTGCGCCACATGGTGTGCTTGAACGCGGCGACGTTCCAGTCGCCGCCGACCGAGCCGATCAGCGGGACCGCGATGGCGAGCGGGAACAGGGCCAGCGCGCCGAAGAACGCGCCCTTGAGCACACCTCGGCGGCCGACGACACCCGAGTCCTCCAGGCCGTCGTTCAGGTCCTTGACCGCGTCCGCGCGGGTCTCGGCGTCCGACGCGAGCGGGTGCCGCTCCTGGACCATCTCCTTGTCACCCATGAGCGCCTTGGCCCAGTGGATGCCGGCGACGCCGATGCCGAGCAGCGACACCGCGAGGCCGAGGCCGATCAGCAGGGTCGAGAGCCGGACGCCCGACGTCGTACCGTCCGGGGGGACCAGCACGTAGGCGACGATCGAGCCGATGGTGCCGAGGATCGACACGACGAACAGGAACGTCACGGT
Organism: Promicromonospora sp. Populi; assembly: GCF_041081105.1. Taxonomy (NCBI): domain Bacteria; kingdom Bacillati; phylum Actinomycetota; class Actinomycetes; order Micrococcales; family Promicromonosporaceae; genus Promicromonospora; species Promicromonospora sp. Populi. Next base: position 1,887,718 of record NZ_CP163528.1, read on the forward strand.
CCGCTCGGCACGCTTGGCCGCGGCCGGGTCCGTGTCGGTGAGGCGGTGCTTGTGCGCGGGGATGCCGGGGTCCTGGAACCGGTCGGCCGGCCCGACTTCCGTGCCCGTCTCCGGGGAGACCGTCACCTCGTGCGAGGTGTCGGCCGGGGGGTTCTGGTTCTCGCTCACGAGGACTTCGCTCCGATCCACACTGCGGCGCCGATGAGCAGGCCGAGGCCGATCGCGAAGGCCCACAGGCCCTCGGACACCGGGCCGAGGGCGCCGAGCGCGTTACCGCCCGCCGAACCCTCGCGCTGCTCGACGAGGAACGAGACGATGTCGCGCTTCTCCTCCGGCGTGATGTTCGCGTCGTTGAACACCGGCATCGACTGCGGGCCGGTGAGCATCGCCTGGTAGATGTTCCGCTCGGAGGTGTCCCACAGCGCTGGGGCGAACTTGCCCTCCGAGAGTGCGCCACCGGCGCCCACGGCGTTGTGGCACATGGCGCAGTTGGTGCGGAACAGGGCCATACCGTTGGACGGGTCGCCCTCTGCGGCGTCCACCTGCTCGTCCGTGGGGATCGCCGGACCGGCGCCCAGCGACGAGACGTACGCGGCCAGGGCCGCCGTCTGCTCCTCGTCGAACTGCGGCGGCTTGGCCTCCGCCTGCGGACCGTTCATCTGCATCGGCATACGACCGGTCGACACCTGGAAGTCGACGGCGGCAGCGCCGACACCTACCAGGGACGGCACGCCGGCGGTGCCCTCCGCGTTCGCGCCGTGGCACGTCGCGCAGTTGGCCTGGAACAGCTTCTTACCGGTCTCGATGTCCGCGGTGCTGACGGTGTCGGCGTTAGCCGTGCTCGGAGCCAGGACGGCATAGATGCCGCCCGTGGTCAGCAGCGCCAGCAGCAGGAGCACGACCGGCGCCAGCCGGTGGTGCCTGCGGGCGGCGAGTGCCTTCACGAAAATTTCCTCGTCTCGCTGTAAGTGTTGGGGGGCTTCTTCTGTTGAACCTAATACCACCGCGCGGGGCCGCGATGCGCACACGCCCTGGGGCGTAAGTGCGTCGGGTCAGCGCAGCAGGTAGATCACCGCGAACAGCGCGATCCACACCACGTCGACGAAGTGCCAGTAGTAGGACGTGACGATAGTGGTGGTGGCCTCGTGGTGACCGAACCGCTTGGCGGCGAACGAGCGGCCCAGCACGAAGAGGAAGGCGATCAGACCGCCGGTGACGTGCAGCCCGTGGAAGCCGGTGGTCATGTAGAAGACCGAGCCGTAGGCGCTGGACGAGATCGTCAGGCCCTCGTGGACCAGCTCGGTGTACTCGAAGATCTGGCCGCCGATGAAGAACGCGCCCATCAGGTACGTCAGCGTGAGCCACTCGTGCATGCCCCAGGTCCACGGCTGGTAGAGCTTGCCGCTGCGCGACGGCTTGAACTGCTCTGCCTTGAAGACCGCCGCCTGGCAGGTGAACGAGGACAGCACCAGGACAAGCGTGTTGATCGTCGAGAAGGTGAGGTTCAGCCTCTCCGCGTCACGCGCCCAGTCCTCGGCCGGCATCGTCTGCCGGACCGTGAAGTACATCGCGAAGAGCGCTGCGAAGAACATGAGCTCGCTCGCGAGCCAGACGATCGTCCCCACCGAGACCGGGTTCGGACGATTGACTGTCACGTGCTGGTGTGTGGGGTTGGCTGCAGCCGTTGCGGTCGACACGACAGCCATTATGGCCGACGTTGGAGAGTCCCGAACGCCGAAGCACCAGCACCGCTCGCGGTGAATCTCACAAACTCCTTTCAACGCCTAACCTGCGACGTCTCTTGCTGACGCGATTGCGCAGAGTGCCATGAAAAGGCGGCGGACAAATCTGCCGTCAAGGCGGGGACTGTGCCACGATCGACGCATGAGCGGCATGACGACGGATGTGACCGACACGGGTACGAGCGGTATCGAGGCCGGGGGGTCGACGGTCAGCCCACGGGTCCTCCTGTACAGCGACGACCGCACGGTGCGTGAGCAGGTACGCCTCGCCGTCGGCCCGCGCCTGCGCGCGGGCGCACCCGACATCGAGTGGGTCGAGGTCGCCACCCCGGCCGCCGTGGTGGACAAGGCCGACAACGAGGGGTGGGACCTGCTCGTCCTCGACGGCGAGGCCGACCAGACCGGCGGCATGGGGCTGTGCCGCCAGCTCAAGAACGAGATCTACGAGTGCCCGCCGGTGCTCATCCTCACCGGCCGTCCCGCGGACGCATGGCTCGCTTCCTGGTCCCTGGCCGACGGCGTGGTGTCGCGCCCGCTGGACGCCATCGAGGTCCAGGAGGCTGTCGCGAAGCTGCTTGCGGGTACCGCGTGAACCTCGAGGCACCCACGTGGTCCGGCCTGCTGGCCGGGCTGATCACCGGCACCGACCTGACCAAGGCGGAGGCCAGCTGGGCCATGGACCGGGTGATGACCGGCGAGGTCTCCCCCGTGCAGCTGGGCGGCTTTCTCGTGGCGCTGCGGGCCAAGGGCGAGACCGTCGACGAGCTCGCCGGCCTGACCAGCTCCATGGTCGAGCACGCGACCCTCATCGACGTGCCCGGGCCGTCGGTGGACATCGTCGGCACCGGCGGCGACCGTGCGCACACCGTGAACATCTCCACGATGGCCTCCGTGGTCATCGCGGGTACGGGGCTGCGCGTGGTCAAGCACGGCAACCGGGCGGCCTCGTCGTCGTCGGGCAGTGCGGACGTGCTCGAAGAGCTCGGCATCCGCCTGGACCACACCCCCGAGCGGGTGGCGCAGATCGCGCGCGAGGTGGGCATCACCTTCTGCTTCGCGATGGTGTTCCACCCGTCGATGCGGCACGCCGGCGTGGCCCGCAAGGAGCTGGGTGTGCCGACGGCGTTCAACTTTCTGGGACCGCTCACGAACCCCGCCCAGCCGCGCGCGGCCGCCGTCGGCTGCGCCGACGCGCGGATGGCGCCGCTGATGGCGGGCGTGTTCGCCGAGCGCGGCAAGTCGGCGCTCGTGTTCCGCGGCGACGAGGGCCTGGACGAGCTCGCGGCGACCGCGGGCGCCACGGTGTGGGAGGTGTCCGACGGCGCGGTCACGGAGCACCGCCTGGACCCCGCCGAGGACCTGGGGCTCACCCGCATCAAGGTCGAGGACCTGCGCGGCCACGACGCCGCCTACAACGCCGCCGTGGCTCGGGCGGTCTTCGCGGGCGAGGACGGCCCGGTCCGCGAGACAGTGCTGCTCAACGCGGCCTCCGGTCTGGTGGCCGACGGCACGCTGCCCGGCACGGGCTCGGGAACGCTCGTGGAGCGGCTCACCGCCGGCCTGGGCCTCGCGGCCCAGGCCGTGGACTCGGGTGCGGCGCAGGAAACCCTGCGGCGCTGGGCCGAGGCCGCGAGGTAGTCGCCGGCGTCAGCCGCCGAGGCCCTCCATCAGCTCGTCCAGGCTGACGAGCTGGTCCCCGGTCGGCGCCGCGACGTCGATGGGCTCGCCCCAGGCGCTGAACTCGCCGTTCATCACCAGCGGCTGGCCCTCGAGGTCCATCGTGAGCACCAGCTTGCGCGCCAGGTTGTCCTGATCCACGTTGTAGACCATCTCCATCTCGCCGACCTGCGCCAGAGCATCCTCCGGGAGGTCGTCGACCTGCGGGCCGGTCATCTTCGCCGGGTCCAGGAGCATCGTGTAGACGTCGGTCTCGACGCCGTCGACCGTCTCGGTGCCGGTCTTCTCGAACGACGTGATGGCGCCGTCCATGCCCTGCAGCTGCGCGGCCGGGTCCATGTCCTTGAGGCTGCTCTGCATGATCTCGCCCATGGCCCCGAAGATTCCGGCCATCGGGTTGTCGCTCTCGGCGGCCTCGGCCAGGCTGAGGTACCTGCCCGACGTCATCTCACCCATGTTCATGTAGAAGTCGCCGTCGACCAGGATCGTGTCGGTCGTCTCGCCTTCCATGTCCATCTGCATCGCCATCGCCGGGTTCTCCGGGTCGGCGACGTTGATGTCAGCCTCCAGCGGCGCGCCGGTCAGGCCGCCGGCCTCGGCGCCCGCACCGGAGTAGGTCATGGTCAGGTGGACCGTTTCCGCCTCGCTCTGCGCTGCGGTCAGCTCCTCGACGAACGAGGCCTGGGTCAGCTCGACCGGAGCCTCCACCGACGGGGACGGCGACGACGTCGGACCGGCCTGCTCGCTGGAACCAGCGGGGGAAGTTCCGCAGCTGCTCAGCCCCAGGGCGAGCACGCCCGCCGTAGCCACAACGATCATCTTCGAGTAACGCACTGTTGCCTCTCTGCCGCCCGTCTCGGCTGGCGCACACGCTGCGCCCGGAAACCGGTCAGGGAACGTTCGATCTCACCACGGCGTGTACCCGGCGCCCCCACCGCCAGCGGGTGAATCAAGGGTGAAACGAACGAACCCGACGCCGGAGCACACCTCACGAGAGGCGCGCCCCGACGTCGGGCAGTGAAGCAGAACTGTCAGTGCGCTCAGTGCGCTCAGTGCGCGTGGATGCCGCGCGAATACTCCAGGACCCAGCCCACGAGCGCGAGAACCGCCACGCAGAAGCCGATGTACAGCACCCACCAGCCCACGGCCAGGCCGAGGAAGCAGATGGCGGCCGAGCCTGCGATCGCCAACGGCCACCAGCTCCAGGGCGCGTACACACCCTGGTCGCCCGCGGCGTCCTCGATGTTGCCGTTCGGGTCGTCCTCGGGGCGGGCGTCGATGCGCCGGGCCGTCAGGGCCAGGTACGCGCCGATCATCGCGACCAGGCCGCCGACCAGCGGCATACCGAGGTAGCCGACGGGCTCGGTCCAGTTGGTCATGAAGCCGTAGACGACCCCGGCACCGACGAAGAAGGGCGTTCCCCAGAGGAACAGCCGGGTCTCGTTCTTCACTTGCTGGTCCCCTCGTCCGGTTCGGCAACGATCGTCGTGCTGCTCTGCTCCGGCGCGCCGCCGTCGCCCGCGGCGCGGCGCTGGCCCTGCGTGTCCTGGCCGCGGCGGTCCGCCTCGCCGTAGATGTTGACGAGCGCGGTCCGGTCGTACTCCGGGTGCTCCATCGCAACGACCTCCGGGTGGTGCAGGTCGAACGCCGGCGACTCAGAACGGATCCGCGGGAGCGAGGAGAAGTTGTGCCGCGGCGGCGGGCAGGACGTGGCCCACTCCAGCGAGCGGCCGTAGCCCCACGGGTCGTCGATGGTGACCTTGGGCGCCTTGCGGGCGGTCACGTACACGTTCCAGAGGAACGGCAGCGTGGACGCCGCGAGGATGAACGCACCGACCGTGGAGACCTGGTTCTCCCAGGTGAAGCCCTCCGCCGGCATGTAGTCCGCGTACCGGCGCGGCATGCCCTCGACACCCAGCCAGTGCTGGATGAGGAACGTGGTGTGGAAGCCGATGAAGAGCAGCCAGAAGTGCAGCTTGCCCAGCCGCTCGCTCAGCATCTTGCCGGTCATCTTCGGCCACCAGAAGTAGAACCCGGCGAACATCGCGAAGACCACCGTGCCGAAGACCACGTAGTGGAAGTGCGCCACCACGAAGTACGAGTCGGACAGCGAGAAGTCCAGGGCGGGGCTGGAGAGGATGATGCCGGTCAGGCCACCGAAGAGGAAGGTCACGAGGAAGCCGATGGACCAGAGCATCGGCGTCTCGAAGGTGAGCTTCCCTCGCCACATCGTGCCTATCCAGTTGAAGAACTTCACACCGGTCGGCACCGCGATCAACATCGTCATGAAGGCGAAGAACGGCAGGGTGACCGCACCGGTCACGTACATGTGGTGCGCCCACACCGTCACCGACAGCGCGGCGATCGCGATGGTCGCGTAGACCAGGCCCGTGTACCCGAAGAGCGGCTTGCGGCTGAACACCGGCAGGATCTCGGACACGATGCCGAAGAACGGCAGCGCGATGATGTAGACCTCGGGGTGCCCGAAGAACCAGAACAGGTGCTGCCAGAGGATGGCGCCGCCGTTCTCCGGGTTGAAGATCTGCGCGTCGAGCCGGCGGTCGGCGCCGAGCGCGAACAGCGCGGCGGCCAGCGGCGGGAACGCCATCAGCACCAGCAGGCTGGTGACCAGCGTGTTCCAGGTGAAGATCGGCATCCGGAACATGGTCATGCCCGGCGCGCGCATGGTGATGATCGTGGTGATGAAGTTGACCGCACCGAGGATCGTGCCGAAACCCGCCAGGGCGAGGCCGAACACCCATAGGTCTCCACCGAGCCCTGGACTGTAGGTGGTGGTCGACAGCGGCGCATAGGCGAACCAGCCGAACGACGCGGCACCCTGCGGGGTCAGGAACCCGGCCACCGTGATCAGGCCGCCGAACAGGTACAGCCAGTAGGCGAACATGTTCAGCCGCGGGAAGGCGACGTCGGGCGCGCCGATCTGGAGCGGCATGATCACGTTCGCGAAGCCCGCGAACAGCGGGGTGGCGAACAGCAGCAGCATGATCGTGCCGTGCATCGTGAACAGCTGGTTGTACTGCTCCTTGCTCTGCACGAGCTGGATGCCGGGCTCGAAGAGCTCCGCCCGGATCAGCAGCGCCATCAGGCCGCCGATGCAGAAGAACAGGAACGACGTGATCAGGTAGAGGTACCCGATCGTCTTGTGGTCAGTGGAGGTGATCCACTTGACGACGGTCCGGCCGAGCGTTTGTCGTCCGGGCGCGAGACCCGGGACCAGCTCGTGGGTGGTCGCTGCGGCCATCAGTGGTCAGCCTCCTCTTCCTCGGTCTCCGACGGGTTGTCCACCGGGCCGGCCGTGCGAGCCAGGTCCATGCCCAGCGCACCGGTCTGGCCCCTGGCGGCGAGATCCGCCATGTGGGCCTCGTACTCCTCCGCCGAGACAACCTTCACGTTGAAGAGCATGCCGGAGTGGAACTCACCGCAGAGCTCCGCGCACTTGCCCGCGTACGTGCCCTCGCGGGTCGGCGTCACCTGGAAGGTGTTGGTCCGGTTCGGGATCATGTCCTGCTTGTACAGGAACGCAGGGATCCAGAACGAGTGGATGACGTCGCGCGAGTCGAGCGTGAACTCCACCGTCTCGTTCACCGGCAGGTAGAGCGTCGGGAAGGACGTCGAGGTTCCGACGGCGCCGTCGAGCTCGTCCTCCGCGGTGACCCCACCGGGGTCGGCCTCGTGCTCACCGAAGTCGTAGACGTCGGCGTCGAGGTAGTTGAAGTCCCAGCTCCACTGCTTGCCGACGACCTGGATGTGCTCGGTCGCGGTGCCGTCGACAGCCCTGATCTCCGTCATGTCGCGGTCGGTGTACCAGAACAGCACGAGCACCATGATGATCGGCACTGCCGTGTACATCAGCTCGAGCGGCAGGTGGAAGCGCGTCTGGATCGGGAGCTGGTGGTCGTCCTTGCGCTTCCGGTAGGCCGCGATGCACCACAGCATCAGGCCCCAGGTCAGGATGCCCACGGCAAGGGCGGCGATCCACGAGCCCACCCACAGGTCCGTGATGCGTCCGGTCTGGTTAGTCACCTCCCCGTCGGAATAGCCGGGCAGGTATCCGCGCTGAAGAGATTCGCTGGCACAGCCGGAAGCCAGCAGTGCGACGCCGACGGCAAGAGCCGACGCGCGCAAGATGGCCCGCCTGGTGCGGGTAGGTCGCTGCGAGTGCAAGGGAGGCCTTTCACGTCTCGTCCGGCGCGTCGCACCGGTTTCCTCCCGAGCTCCACGCAGAACCTTCGTCCTCGATGGGATGCAGCCTAGCGCGCCCCGGGCCGTGATGATGCCCGGAAGGGACCCCGCGGGACGTGACTCATTCCGCACCCGGGGCGCGCATCGCGGCTGTTCAGGACACCCACCTGAGTCGTGTCAGAACGATGCTCGCGGACGGCGGCACGCGCGGGTGCGAGGATCAGCTGGACCACCGCGACAGCAGGAGGATGTGTGAGCCACGCCACCCCCGGCACTCCCAGTACCCCCGGCCGGGTGCACCTCGACAACGGCGGGCGCGCACCGTGGCACCCGCTCGCCCGGCAGGCGTTCGAGCAGGCCCTCGCCGACGGCTGGGCCGACCCGCGCCGGTTGCACGCCGAGGGCCGGCGCGCCGCCCGCCTGCTGGACGGCGCCCGCGAGGCGGTCGCCGCCGCGCTCGGCGCGCGGACCCAGGAGGTGCACTTCACTCCGGGACACACGGCCTCGCTCCACGCGGCGGTCGCCTCGGCCACCGCCGCCCGGCGCCGGGCCGGCGCTGGCGTCGTCGTCAGCGGGGTCGAGCGCGCCGCGGTCCTGCACGCGGCCGACGTCGCCGGCGAGCGCCGCACAGCGGAAGTGGACCGGCTCGGCCGGGTCGACGCCGACACCATGTCCGCCGCCGTCCGGGCGCCGGGTGTCGCTCTCGCTGCGCTCCAGCACGCCAACGGCGAGGTGGGCACAATCCAGCCTGTCGAGGCGGTGCACGACGCCGCCCGCGCGGCCGGAGTCCCCCTGCTGGTCGACGCCGGGGCGAGCGTCGGGCACGTCGCGGTACCCGAGACCTGGGACCTCCTGGCCGCCGACCCCGCCGACTGGGGCGGCCCCGCGGGGGTCGGGGTGCTCGCCGCCCGGCAGCGGGTCCGCACCGCGCCCGTCGGGCCCCAGGACGAGGACCCGTGGGCGCCGGGCGGCGTGAGCGTGCCGCTCGCGTTCGCCGCGGCGGTGGCGCTGCAGGCCGTCGAGGCCGACCGCGTGGCGCAGGAGTCCCGGCGCCGGGCGCTCGTGGAGCGGGTGCGGGCCCAGGTGGCACGGATCCCCGACGTCGAGGTGGTGGGCGACCCGGAGGGCCGGCTTCCCCACGTGGCCACGTTCTCGTTCCTCTACGTGGACGGCGAGGCGCTCGTGACGGAGCTGGACCAGCACGGGTTCGCGGTCGGGTCGGGCTCGGCGTGCACCGCGAGCACGCTGGAGCCCTCGCACGTGCTGGCGGCGATGGGGGTGCTCACGCACGGCAACGTACGGATCGCCCTGGACCGGACGACCACTGCCGAGGAGGTGGACCGCTTCTGCGCGGTCCTGCCCGACGCCGTGGCCCGGGTGCGCGAGATGCTCGGGGTGGGCGGGCTGTGACGCTGGTGGACGCTCGCGGGCTGCGCTGCCCGCTGCCCGTGATCCGGCTCGCGGCGGCCGCGAAGGGCCTGCCCGCCGGCACGGAGCTGACCGTGCTGTCGACCGACCCCGCCGCCAAGCTCGACGTGCCGGCGTGGTGCCGCATGCGCGGCCACGAGCACGTCGCGACCGTCGAGGACGAGGACGGCTGGGCGGTCACGGTCCGCCTCCACTGACGACAACTTCACCGACGACAGACGGGCCGGTCACCCGTAAAGGTGACCGGCCCGCCGTCGTACAGCCGAATTCAGGCTTCGATCAGGAGAACGACCCGCCGCAAGCGCACGCGCTGCCTGCGTTCGGGTTGTCGATCGTGAAGCCCTGCTGCTCGATGGTGTCCTTGAAGTCGATGGTCGCGCCGTCGAGGTAGGGCACGCTCATCTTGTCCACGACGACCTCTACGCCGTCGTAGTCGCGCAGCGCGTCGCCGTCGAGCACCCGCTCGTCGAAGTAGAGCTGATAGATCAGCCCGGAGCAGCCACCAGGCTGCACCGCTACGCGGAGGCGCAGGTCGTCGCGGCCCTCCTGCTCGAGCAGGCTACGGACCTTGCCCGCGGCGACGTCCGTGACGGTGACGCCGTGGGTACCGATGTCCGTGGTGGTGTCGGTCATGTCATCTCCCGATCGTGTTCGACATACCGGTAGTCGATGTCTCAGCGGTGCCAACCCATCGATCGGCCCGTCTGTTCCCGTGTACCGGTCTGTTCTCAAAGCGTACGCCCAAGCAACGCCCGTGCCCATCACCGTCCGGGGTTCAGCGCGTCCAGCCGGGCGTCCAGGTCCGGGCTATGCGGGCGACGTCGCCGTCGGTCACCTCGTGCACCCCGCTGAGGCCCGCAGTCGACCACTCGCGCCTGCTCACCTCGCTGCGGCCGGTGATCACGACGACGGGCACGGCGTGCGGTGCGGCGGCCGCGGCAGCCTCCACCACCACCCCGCGGTGCAGGCCTTCGCCGTCGAGCCGCGTGACGTACGCCACTACGACGTCGGCGCCTGCGGCGGCCTCCGCCAGCGCCGCGCCCTCGGCGCGGGGCAGGGCGGACGACGCGGGCCCAGGCGCACTCGGGCCCGGGTGCGCGGGCCCGGCATCCTGCGGCCCGACGGCGTCCGGGCGGCCCACGGGGATCGCCGCACCGGCCAGCAGCACGCCCCCGCCGCTCGGCGCGTGGCCCAGCGCAGGCCCCGGTCCGACCGCGGACACCCCGACGGCGCCAGGGACCCGGACCGCGCGCGTCTCGGTCGCGGTGTGGGGCGCGGCGTCGCGCCACGCGGAGGCGAGTCGCTCGGCGTCGGGCAGGGTCTCGGCTAGCAGCAGCACGTGCACACCAGGCATCGTGGCACGTCCTGACTGCGTGTCACCACCGCGTGTCATCATGGGGAGCGTGAGCACTCTGCTGGCTGAACTCTCCGGTTTCTCCGAGCCCGCGTCGTCCCCGCTGCTGCTGCTCGGTCAGGGCCGTGACCTGGCCTCCGAGCGCGGTGTGGAGTGTGTGGGCGACCTGCCCGCGCCGAGCGACCCGAACCTCGTCGAACGGGCCCGCGTCGCACGGGCCGCCCTGGGCAGCCGGGCGTTTGTGCTGGGGCACCACTACCAGCGGGACGAGGTCATCAACTTCGCCGACGTCACCGGCGACTCCTTCAAGCTCGCGCGCGAGGCAGCTGCCCGGCCCGAGGCCGAGTTCATCCTGTTCTGCGGCGTGCACTTCATGGCCGAGAGCGCGGACATCCTGACCTCGCCCCAGCAGCAGGTGGTGCTGCCCGACCTCGCGGCGGGCTGTTCAATGGCGGACATGGCGGCGATCGGCCAGGTCGAGGAGGCCTGGGCGGTGCTGCAGGACGTGGGCATCGCGGACTCGACGGTCCCCGTCACCTACATGAACTCGTCGGCCGCCATCAAGGCGTTCACCGGGCGGCACGGCGGCACCGTGTGCACGTCCTCCAACGCGGAGGTCGCGCTGCGCTGGGCCTTCGAGAAGGCGGGCGGCACCGACGACGTCGCGGCGGGCACCGGGAAGGTGCTGTTCCTCCCCGACCAGCACCTGGGCCGCAACACCGCGGTGCTGGAGCTCGGGCTGTCCCTGGACGACTGCGTGATCTTCGACCCGCGCAAGCCGAACGGCGGGCTGACCGACCAGGAGCTGCGCGACGCCCGGATGATCCTGTGGCGCGGCCACTGCTCGGTGCACGGACGCTTCTCGGAGCAGAACGTCACGGACATCCGCGCCGCGGTGCCGGGCATCAACGTGATGGTGCACCCCGAGTGCAAGCACGAGGTGGTCACGGCCGCCGACTACGTGGGCTCCACCGAATACATCATCAAGCAGCTGGACGCGGCCGAGCCGGGTTCCTCGTGGGCGATCGGCACCGAGCTCAACCTGGTGCGCCGGGTCGCAGCGGCGCACCCGGACAAGAACGTGCACTACCTCGACTCCACCGTGTGCTTCTGCTCGACCATGAACCGCATCGACCTACCCCACCTGGTGTGGGCCATGGAGTCCCTCGTGGAGGGCCGTGTGGTGAACCGGATAGTCGTGGACGCCGATGACGCGCACTGGGCCCGCGTGGCGCTCGACCAGATGCTGGCCCTTCCCGGAATCTGAACGGGTGTGAGCGTGTGAGCGGCAACGGCGGGCTGCGCATCGGGATCTTTGTCTTCGACGGGGCGGAGGAGCTCGACGTCGTCGGGCCCTTCGAGGTGTTCGCGGAGTGGGGCTCCCACTCGCAGGAGCTGCGGCCGACGGTGAGCACCTTCTCCTGGGACGGCTCGGGCGTGCGGCTCGCGAAGGGGCTGCGGATCCTGCCGGCACACGGCGCGGACGACGTCGGGCCGCTGCACGTGCTGGTCTATCCGGGCGGGATGGGTGCCCGGCCCCTGCTGGCCCAGCCCGGCCACCTCGAGTGGCTGCGCCAGATCCGCAAGCAGACCCCGATCATGGCCAGCGTCTGCACCGGCGCCCTGCCGCTCGCCGCCGCCGGCCTCCTGGCCGGGCGGCCCGCCACCACGCACCACAGCCACTACGACGAGCTGACCGACCTGGACCCGAGCATCCTCGTGGACACCGAGGCGCGGTACGTGGACGACGGCGACGTGGTCACCTCCGCGGGTGTGTCGGCGGGGATCGACATGGCGCTGCACCTCGTCGAACGGCTCGAGTCGGCGGCGGTGGCCAGGTCGGTGCGCAACGAGATCCAGCACCAGCCCCGCTGACCAGACAGGTATCTGATACTTCCGGTTCTCGGTATAACCTTCACTCCATGGCTCGCATGTTCCAGCTCACCTGGACCGGACTCTTCCCCCGCAAGGCCCGCCCCGGACAGTCCCTGTTCGACCCGTCCGTCACCCGGATGCGGGTAGCGCTCCAGGACCTCGACTCCAACCTGCACGTCAACAACGGCACGTACCTGCAGATGATGGACGTTGCCCGGAACAACCAGATCGCCGATCTCGGCATGTTCTCGATCGCCCGCACGAAGGGCTGGGCGCCGGTGGTCGCGGCGTCGACCGTGAAGTACCGCCGGTCCCTGCGGCCGTTCGAGCGGTTCGAGATCACCAGCCGCATCCTGGGCTGGGACGAGCGCATGTTCTACATGGAGCAGGTGTTCACGCGCGACGGCTTGCTCTACGCGCGCGGGATCATCGCGAGCCGCTTCCTGGACCGCCAGAACAACCGCATCTCGCCACTGGACGTGGTGCAGGAGGTCACCGGCGACAACGTCCCGTCCCCGGACCTCCCCGCCGACGTAGCGGCGTGGGCCCGGGCCATGGACATAGCTCCGCGCCAGCCCTCGACGGCCCCCTCTTCGAGTCCTAGGTTTCTTCGCTTTGAGCCCCCTCAAAGCGAAGAAACCTAGGGCTCGAAGAGGCAGCCGAGGAGTTAGAGGCCCTCCGCGATCTTCGTCAGAAGCAGGGCCTCCGCCAGGACTACCTTCTGCAGCTCGCCCAGGTGGACCGACTCGTTTGCGCCGTGGGCGCGCGAGTCCGGGTCCTCGACGCCCGTGACGAGGATCGCCGCGTCGGGGTAGACCTCGAGCAGGTCCGCGATGAACGGGATGGACCCGCCCACGCCGACGTCGACGGGCGCGGTGCCCCACGCCTCGGTGAACGCCGCACGCGCCGCTCGCATCGCGGCGGTGTCGCCCGGGGCGAGGAACGGCTTGCCCTGCTCGCCGTTGCGCCAGGTGACCTGCGCGCCGAACGGCGCGTGCTTCGCCACGTGCGCGGCCAGCGCCGCGTCGGCCGCGACCGGGTCCTGGCCGGGCGCGAGGCGCAGCGAGATCTTCGCGGTGCAGCTCGGCGCGATCGTGTTGGAGGCCTCGGCCACCGAGGTCACGTCCATGCCGATCACGGACAGCGCGGGCTTGGCCCACAGCCGCCCGGCGAGCGAGCCGGTGCCGGTGAGCGCCACGCCGTCGAGCAGCGAGGAGTCAGACCGGTAGGCCGCCTCGTCGTAGTCCACCTCCGGTTCGGGCGCGGTGACCAGGCCGTCGATGGCAACGCTGCCGGCCTCGTCGTGGAACGTCGCCACGAGCCGGGACATCAGGGTGACGGCGTCCAGCATCGCGCCGCCGTACATGCCGGAGTGCACGGCATGCTCCAGGACGTTCAGCTCGATGAAACCGTCGACCAGGCCGCGCAGCGACGTCGTCAGGGCGGGTACGCCCACCTTCCAGTTCGTGGAGTCGGCGACGACTATGACGTCGGCCGCGAGCAGGTCGCGGTGCGCCTCCAGGAACGCGCGGAACGACGGCGACCCCGACTCCTCCTCACCCTCGAGGAAGACGGTGACGCCGACGGGCAGGTCAGCGCCGTCGGGCAGGCCGAGCGCCCGCAGGGCACCCAGGTGGGCGACGATGCCCGCCTTGTCGTCGGCCGCGCCGCGGCCGAAGAGGCGCTCCCCCACCAGGGTGGGCTCGAACGGGGTGGTGTCCCACGTCGCGGGGTCGCCCGGCGGCTGCACGTCGTGGTGCGCGTAGAGCAGGACGGTCGGCGCGCCCTCGGGCGCGGGCCGGCGGGCGACGACGGCGGGCGCGCCCGGCGTGCCGTCGGGGCGCGGAGCGGAGAGGATCTGGACTTCGGGCAGGCCCGCGTCGCGCAGGAGCTGCGCGGTGGCAGCGGCGCTGGTGGCGACGTGCGCCTGGTCGAAGGCGGGGGCCGAGACGCTCGGGATGCGCACGAGCGCTTCGAGGTCGGCCTGCAGGGCGGGGAAGAGCTCGGCGACGCGGGCGCGGAGGGCCGCTGATGTATCGGTGGTCACCGCCCCACGTTAACGGCTCGCAGCGGGGCACTGCCGCGAGCGATTAGGCTGGGGCGGTGTTCTCCCGCAGCAAGACCTCGACCCCCGACGGCGTGACCCCCGTGGGTGACTCCCCCGACGAGGTGACCGCGGCGTCCGAGGCCGCCGCCAAGAAGGGCCGGCCCACGCCGAAGCGCAACGTCGCGCAGGCCGCGAACAAGCGCCCGCTCGTCCCGGACGACCGCAAGGCTGCACGCAAGGCGCAGCGCGAGAAGTCGCGCGTCGACCGCGAGCGCGCCTACCAGGCGATGCAGACCGGCGACGAGAAGTACATGCCGGCCAAGGACAAGGGCCCGGTCCGCCGGTACGTGCGCGACTTAGTGGACGCGCGCTGGAACCTGGGCGAGTTCTTCCTGCCCGTCGCGTTCATCTTCCTGTTCGCGACGTTCTTCACCACGCAGTACCCGGACCTCAGCATCGTCGTGATGCTCGGCCTGTACGGGTTCCTGTTCCTGACGATCATCGACGTGTGGCTGCTCTGGCGGTCGCTGAAGAAGCGGCTGACCGCCAAGTTCGGCGAGGTCCCGCGCGGGCTCCTGCTGTACACGATCACGCGCGCCTACCAGCTGCGCCGCTCGCGTCTCCCGAAGCCGATGAACAAGAAGCGCGGCGTCTACCCGGAGTAGCCCGGCTCCCGGGGAACTCGGGTGCGACGCCCGGCTCCCGGGGCGACACTACGAATCCGAGGTCGGTTGCTCTGCGTAGACGTTGTCTACTGACAGCAACCGACCTCGGATTTGTAGTGTCACCCGCCAGTCCCGCTCCAAAGAGCTACCCGCAGACCAGACCAGATCAGGCCGGGCGGGTCTTCGGCATGCCCTCCTGGGTCTTGGCCGGGTTGCGTTCGATGACGCCGTCGAGGGCCTCGTCGATCTGCTTCATCAGCTCGGCGGGGATGGTCACACCCGACGCCTTGACGTTCTCCGCGACCTGCTCCGGGCGCGAGGCGCCCACGAGGGCCGCCGCCACGTTGTCGTTCTGCAGCACCCACGCGACGGCGAGCTGCGCCATCGTCAGGTCCAGCTCGGCGGCGACCGGCTTGAGGTTCTGCACGGCGGTCAGCGTCTCGTCGCTCATGAAGCGCTTGATCGTCTGTGCACCACCGTTCTCGTCCGTGGCCCGCGAGCCGGCCTGCGCCGGCTGCCCCGGCAGGTACTTGCCGGACAACACACCCTGGGCCATGGGCGACCACACGATCTGCGAGACGCCGGCCTCCTTCGAGGCGGGCACCACCTCGTCCTCGATGACGCGCCACAGCATCGAGTACTGCGGCTGCGACGATATGAGCTGGAAGCCGAGCTCCTTGGCCAGGGCGGCGCCCTCGCGGATCTGGTCGGCGGTCCACTCGGAGACGCCGATGTAGAGGGCCTTGCCCTGGCGGACGATGTCGGCGAACGCCTGCATCGTCTCCTCTAGCGGGGTCTCCACGTCGTACCGGTGGGCCTGGTACAGGTCGACGTAGTCGGTGCCGAGGCGGGTCAGGGAGCCGTTGATGGACTCCATGATGTGCTTGCGCGACAGGCCGGTGTCGTTGGGGCCCTTGGGCCCGGTGGGCCAGTAGACCTTCGTGAAGATCTCCACGGAGGCGCGGCGCTCGCCCTTCAGCGCGTCGCCGAGCACCTGCTCCGCAGCGGTGTTCGCGTACGCGTCCGCGGTGTCGAACGTGGTGATGCCGGCGTCGAGGGCGGCGCGGACACAGGCCGCGGCGACGTCGTTCTCCACCTGCGAGGCATGGGTGAGCCAGTTGCCGTAGGTGATCTCCGAGATCTTGAGACCACTGTTGCCGAGGTACCGGAAGTTGACCATGTGGACACCCTATGACAATTCATCGAATCGAATCGAGAGCCGGCTTCCGCTCGTCAGCGACGCTCGGTCAGGCCCGACGGCGCTAGCCATCGCGCGGACACCTGCACCACCGGGCCGACGCCGAAGGCGAACACGACGGTCGCCCAGCCGAACGTGCCACCCAGCAGCACGCCGATCAGCACCACCGTGACCTCGATGGCGGTCTTGACCACCCAGACGGGCCAGCCGGTCAGCCGCACTGCCCCCGTCATCAGCCCGTCGCGCGGTCCCGGCCCGAGGCGGGCCCCCACGTACGCGGCGGTGCTCACCCCGAGGAGCACGATCCCGCCCAGGGCCAGGCCGATGCCGACCACGAGGTGCGGCTCGGGCAGCAGGCGCTCCAGCGCCCACAGGGCCGGGTCGATCACGAGGCTGATCACGATGATGTTGGCGATCGTCCCGATGCCCGGCCTCTGCCGCAGCGGGATCCACGCGAGCATCACGAGCAGCCCGACGCCGAGCACCACCCACCCGTAGGCGAGACCCGTCCGGTCCACGAGGCCCTGGTCCAGCACCGCCCACGGCATCGCGCCCTGCCCCGAGTGCAGCATCATCGCGGTGGCGACGCCGAAGCCGACGAGTCCCAGCAAGAGCTGGACGGCTCGGCGCACGGGGTGCATCAGCACGGCCCGCGACCCCCGCTCGGCAGGGGCGGCAGCGACGGCGGCGACGTCCGGGGCAGGTGCGGCAGTGGGTTGTGGGCGGGGGTCGGCCGGGCGGCCGGTGGTCGTCGTCATGCATCCATGATCACCGCCATTGGCCTTGTCATCCATGGCCAATCACGCAAGAGTGGCCACATGCCCGTCGCGTCTCCCACAGTGCTGCGCCAGCTCTCCCCCGCGACCACCGCCCGCCTGCTGGGCACCTGGCACGCCGGCGGACCCGCCTACATCGCCCTCGCGGACGCGCTGCGGGCCGCGGTGCTGTCGGGCACCCTGGCGCCGCACACCCGTCTGCCCAGCGAACGCGAGCTCGCGGCGACGCTCAACGTCTCGCGCACCACCACGTCGGGCGCATACGCACGGCTGCGGGAGCTGGGCTTCGCGGTCAGCCGCGTCGGGTCGGGCACCGTGACGACGCTGCCGCAGCGCGCGATCGAACCCGGCCCGCTGCACCGGCCCGCCGGCGGCGACGCCCCGCTGTCCGCAGACCCCCTGCGGGGCGGGACGCACGCGGGTGCACCGGCCGCCGTCGGGCACCTCGACCTGTGGCAGGCGACGCCGCCCGCTCCGCCCGAGCTGCACGGGGCCTTCGCCCGGGCGCTGGACGGGCTGCCCGCCTACCTCGACTCGGGCGGGTACGAGCCCTACGGCCTGACGCCGCTGCGCGAGGCGATCGCGGCGCGCTACCGCGAGCGCGGCGTGCCCACCACCGCCGGCGAGATCCTGGTCACCACGGGCGCCCAGCAGGCGATCGCCCTCCTTGCGCGCACCCACCTGCGCCCTGGCGAGCGTGCGGTGGTGGAGTCGCCCACCTACTTCCACGCCATGGAGGCCATGCGCGATGCCGGGGGCCGCGTGGTCGGGGTGCCCGCCGGGCCGCTCGACGTCGACCAGCTCGCATCTACGGTGCGGCGCGCCCGGCCGCGCCTCGTGTACCTCGTGCCGGACTATCAGAACCCGACGGGCTTTGTGCTGTCCGCCGAGGAGCGGGCGGCGGTCCGGGAGATCGCCGACCGGCACGGCGTCACGGTCGTGGGCGACGAGACGCTCGTCGAGCTCGGGCTGTCGGACGAGCGCACGCCGCCCCCGTTCGCCGGCGACGGGACGTCGCCGCACGTGGTGTCCGTGGGGTCGGCCTCGAAGGCGTTCTGGGGCGGGCTCCGCGTCGGCTGGGTCCGGGCACACCCGCAGGTGATCGCGCAGCTCGCGCGGGCACGGCAGTCGGTGGACATCGCGACCGCAGTGCTGGAGCAGCTCGCCGTGACGGAGCTGCTCGGGCGCCGCGCCGAGGTCATGGCGGGCCGCCGGCAGATGTTGCGCGAGCGGCGCGACGTCCTGGTGGGCCGGCTCCAGGAGGCGTTTCCCTGGGACGTCCCGGTGCCCCAGGGCGGGCTGTTCTGCTGGGTCGACCTGGGCCTCCCGGTCGCGCAGGCGTTCGCCGCCGCTGCCGCGGCCGAGGGCGTGCGGGTAGGGGGCGGCCCGATGTTCACGCCGGACAACGCCGGTGCCACCTCCCGCGTGCGGCTCACCTTCACGCGGTCGCCCGCCGAGCTGTCCGACGCCGTCCCGCGCCTCGTCCGAGCCTGGGGACGGGTCGCCGGCCGGCAGCGCCCGGCAGGCTCCCGCGCGTAGGGGCTCGGTCAGCGGTCCGGCTGCCCGATCCACGCCACGTACAGCTGCGGGTCGGACGCTCCGGGACCCGAGGACACCCATGCCACCCGCTCCCCTGCCACGGCCACGTCGGCGACCACGCCCTCCAGCCGATAGACCCGGCCGTCGAGCAGCAGAAAGCCCGCCGGCCCGCTCATCCACGCCACCGCCCGCTCGTCGGCGTCGATCCCGGTCACGTCGCCCTCCAGCTCGGCCAGCGTGACGGCCTCCGACGCCCGGTCGAGCACGTACAGGTCACCTGCCAGCCCCCACGCCAGCACCCCGTCCGACGACGCCATCCGCGTCACCGTCTCGGCCCGGTACTCAGCCACCGGCGGGAGCGTCATGACGGGCCGCACGAGGCCGTCGTCCGAACGCGCCGAGAGCTCGACGCCGGCTCCCAGGTCGTTCGCCGCCCACGCCACCCCGTCCGACATGGCGGTGAACCCGGTGGCGCCCCCGACCACGGTCTCAGCCTCGCCGTTCGCCAGCCGGACCCGGACCTGCTCGATCTCACCCTGGTCCGCCAGCCGCTGCAGGTGCAGATATGAACCGCTCAGCCCGATCTGGTACCCCACCGGCACCGGCTCGCCCGACGACTCCACGAGCGTGCGCACCTCGGGGTCCCGCACGTCGTCGACCACACGGATCGCCCAAGGTGACAGCTCGCTCTCCGGCGTCGCCACCTCCAGCCAAGCGATCCGGTCACCCTGGCGCACGATGTGGGCAATCTCCGCGTTGTGGCCGTCGACAGTGCCGTTGTGGGCGAGCACTGTGCGGTCCCCGGTGGCCGCGAGCAGCTCGAGCACCAGCATCCGGTCGGGATACACGTCGCCGTCGTCCGGGCCAGGGGACATCTCGGTGATCGTCACGATCGAGCCGTCCGCCGCCAGCGTGTCCGTCTGACCGCTACCCACAGTGGTCCAGGGCACGTCGTCGACCATGTTCGCGTCGACGACGGCGCCCGCCTCGACGGGGTCGGGCGCGGCCCCCACCTCGATCCGGACCACGCACGTCCCCTCCGGCCAGGGAGAGCCTCCCGGACCTGACGGCTCCGCCGCGCAGTCACCGGGCAGCGCGTCGGCGTCGGGCTGCTCCAGGCCCACGAGCGTGCGGAACCACTCGCTGCCCGGCAGCGCGACCGGGCCCAGGCCCGGGACGGGGACCGGGCCCGCCAGGAAGAACGCGACCACGATTGCCGCCACGCCACCCAGCACCGCCTGCGCGGCGCGCCGTCTGCGCAGCGCGGCCCGGCTCGCGCCGAGCGTCTCTGCCGCGTCGCGGTGCGGCACGGGGATGTCCGCGAGGTCCGCACGCTCCAGGATGCTGCGCAGGTTCTCCAGGCCGCGTGCGTTCGTCGACTTCACCGTACCCACCGACCTCCCCAGCTCATCCGCGACCTGAGCCTCGGACAGGTCCAGCAGGTGCCGCATGACCACCACCCGGCGCTGCTGCGGCGGTAGCTGCGCCAACGCCTGCACAAGCTCGTCCCGGACGGCGACGCGCGCGGCGTGGTCCGGCGTGTCGGGAAGCCGGATCACGTCGTCGCCGGGCAGGTCGGTGCGGCTGGTACGGCGCCAGGTGTCGGTACGCAGGTTGACGAGGATCCGCCGGGCGTAGGCACGCGGTTCGGAACGCACCTTGTGCCACGACCGGAAGACCCGCTCGAAGGTGCCCTGGACCAGGTCCTCGGCCCGGTGCGGGTCGCCGCACAGCAGGTAGGCGGTGCGGAAGAGGTACGGGCGGGCGTCTCCGACGAACGCGACGAACTCCTGGTCCCTGGAACGGACCACGCGGACCTCGGCCCGCTCGGGTGCGTGGATGCTCATGTCCCCCATGACGCGCCCCCTCGCGGGAAGGTTCAGCCGATGTTCCAGGAATCTCGGCTCAGGGCGTCCGCAGGTCCACGGCCGGTGCCGCCTCGGTGCCGTCGTGCAGCAACCGGGCCTGCACCGCACCGGCCTCGGCCAGCGAACGCCAGTGCTCGCCGAGCCACTGCTCGGCGTCGTACTGCGCGGTGAAGACGGGTGTGACGGGTTCGCTCAGGCGACGCCCCTCGGCGTCGTCCAGAGACCACTCCCACTGCGGACGGATCATTCGTACCTCCCACTTGCTGTCGAGCCGGCCGAGCGGGTCAGGGCGCGGTTGATCTCCGACGCCCAGAACGGCCCCTCGTAGACGAATGACGTGTAGCCCTGGGTCAGGTCGGCCCCCGCGCGCAGGTAGGCGCGGACGTCGTCGGCCCGGGTGATGCCACCCACGCCGATGATGACCGGGCCCAGGCCGAGCCGTTCGCGCAGCCGCGCGACCACCTCGATGCCCCGGCCCAGCAGGGGCGGCCCGGACAGGCCGCCCGGGCCACGGTCGTGGCCGATGGTGGTGTTGACGGCGACCACGCCGTCCAGCCCGAGCTCGAGGACGAGTTCGGCGACGGCGTCGATGTCCTCGTCCGCGAGGTCGGGGGCGATCTTCACCAGGAGCGGGACGCGCCGGCCGCCGCCCGTGGACACGGTTGCGTTCGCCTCGTCGGCGGCGGCACGCACTGCCTGCAGGATCGGGCGCAGCGCCTGCGTCGACTGCAGGTCGCGCAGGCCGGGAGTGTTCGGGGAGGAGACGTTGACCACGAGGTAGTCGGCCCAGGGGGCCAGCAGGCGGGCGGAGGTCGCGTAGTCGGCGGCGGCGTCCTCGGGCTGCGTCACCTTGGACTTGCCGATGTTGGCGCCGACGACGATCGCGCGGCCCGCGGCGGTCCGGCGCAGTTCGCGGAGCCGGTCCGCGGCGGCCGCGGCGCCCTCGTTGTTGAAGCCCATCCGGTTGCGCACCCCGCGCACGTCGAGCTCGCGCCACATGCGCGGCCGCTCGTTGCCGGGCTGCGGGCGCGCGGTGACCGTGCCGATCTCGATGAACCCGAAGCCGAGCATCGTCAGGCCCCGGATCGCGCGTGCGTTCTTGTCGAACCCGCCGGCCAGGCCGAACGGCGCCGGAACCACCCGGCCGAACAGCCGCACGCTCCCGGGCCCCCCGGCGCGCTGGCCGAGGTAGGGGGCGACGGCGCCCTGGACGACGTCGCGCAGCACCGGCACCTGCCCCGCCCGCTCGATCAGCGAGAACGCGAGCTCGTGCGCGCGCTCGGGGTCCATCCGGCGCAAAGCGATGCTGAACAACAACGAGTACGGCCAGCTCATGCAGTCCTCTCCTCGGACGTGCTGCGCGACGTCCGCCACAGCCACCACAACCCCACGAAGGGCAGGACCAGCGGCACGTAACCGTAGCCCTGGCCGAACCCGGACCAGACGGTCGACTCGCCGAACACGCCCGCGTCGGCGAGCGACAGCGCGCCGACCGTCACGACGCCCACTGCCTCGATCCCGACGGTGATCCACGCGGTGACGCGCCAGGCCGGCGTACCGATCGCCAGCGCGAAAGTGGCCACCACGTAGACGGCGGCGGCGAGCGTGGAGAGCGTGTAGGCGACCGGCGCCTCGCCGAACTTCACGACGAGCTCGTAGGAGGACCGGCCGAGGGCGGCGAACGCCAGGATCCCGTAGATGGTCACCAGGACCCGGCCGAAGCCCCGCCCGGTCGGCCGTGCAGCGAGCGGCCGTGTGCCCGCCTGCCGTGCACCCGTCTGTTCCGACATCACGCCCCCGTCCAGATCTGCCACATACGCCACTCCAGGAAGGCCACGGTCACCGACGCCACCAGCAGCACCACCGAGCTCCACTTGGTGCGCTCCGCGAAGGCCCACGCGGCGGCGACCGGCAGGATCACCAGGGTGGTCGCGAAATAGCCCCAGAACAGCAGCGGGTCGTCCGCGCCGGCGCCGGTGGCGCCCCGCACGATCGCGACGACACCCTGCACGAGCACAAAGACCTCGATCACGGCCCCGCCCCAGAGCTGGTTCAGGATGACCGCGCGGTCACGGGCCACGAACCAACCGGCCCACCCGGTCAGGACCACGCACAGCGCGATCACGAGGAGCAGGAGGGCAAGGATCACGTCTCGCAGACTACCGGGCACCGCCCACCGAGCGGCAATCGGATCGTGCGTGACCTGCGCCTCCATCGGGGCCGTCAGAGGCCCGGGTTACGATCGGCCCCGTGACCGACGTGACCCTCTCCAGCAAGAATCCCACCGCCGTAAAGGCCGAAGCGCTAGTGGTGGCGACCGCCCAGACGTCGGACGGCGTAGCCGTCGTGTCCGACCAGCTCCCCACCGACCTGCTGACGCAGCTCGAGTCGCTCGCGCCGCAGCTCGGCGTCACCGGCGCGCGCGACGAGGTCCGCAAGATCCCCGCCGGCCCCAAGCTCGCCGCCGAGATCCTGGTGCTGACCGGCCTGGGCGAGCGTGCCGAGGACGGCACCTTCGCCATCGAGACCCTGCGCCGCGCCGCGGGCGCGGCGACCCGTGAGCTGGCGGGCATCAAGACCGCCGCGCTGGCGCTCCCCGCCTCCGACGACGCCGAGATCACTGCCGTGACGGAGGGCGCCCTGCTGGGCGCCTACGCCTTCAACCAGTACCGCAGCGCAGGCAAGTCCACAGCGAAGGAATCCGGTAAGGACCCGGTCGGCGCCATCGAGATCCTGACGCCGCTGCACAAGAACGCGAAGGCGAAGGTCGCCGCCGAGCGTGCCGAGATCCTCGCCGCGGCGGTGCACGCCGCCCGCGACCTCGTCAACACGGCGCCCAACGAGCTCTACCCGGCCACGTTCGCCGACGCCGCGAAGGCCGCCGCCAAGGACGTGCGCCACGTGCGCGTCACCGTCCTGGACGACAAGCAGCTCGCGTCCGGCGGTTACGGCGGGCTCACCGCCGTCGGGCAGGGCTCCTCCCGCGGGCCGCGGCTCGTCAAGGTCGCCTACACGCCGGCCAAGCCGAACGGCAAGGTCGCGCTCGTCGGCAAGGGCATCACGTTCGACTCCGGCGGCATCTCGATCAAGCCGGCCGCGGGCATGGAGGCCATGAAGTCGGACATGGCCGGCGCCGCCGCCGTCCTGTCCACGGTCGTGGCCGCCGCCAAGCTGAACCTGCCGGTCGCCGTCACGGGCTACCTCTGCCTCGCCGAGAACATGCCGGGCGGCAACGCGCAGCGCCCCGCCGACGTCATCACGATCTACGGCGGCAAGACCGTCGAGATCCTGAACACCGACGCCGAGGGCCGCGTGGTCATGGCCGACGGCCTCGCGTCCGCGATCGAGGACGGCCACGACGTCGTGCTCGACATCGCCACCCTCACCGGCGCCCAGATGGTCGCGCTGGGCACCCGCACCTCCGCCGTCATGGGCACCGACGCGGTGCGCGACGAGGTCAAGGCCGCCGCGGACGCCTCGGGCGAGCTGTTCTGGCCGATGCCGCTCCCCGACGAGCTCAAGACGAACATCAAGTCCAAGGTGGCCGACGTCGCCAACTCGGGGCCGCGCTGGGGCGGCATGCTCAACGCCGGCCTGTTCCTGCAGACGTTCGTGGGCGACCACCCCTGGGCGCACCTCGACATCGCGGGCCCGGCGTTCAACGAGGGCGGCGCGCACGGCTACACGCCCTACGGCGGCACCGGCGTCGGCGTCCGCACCCTCCTGGGCTTCCTCGAGGGCCGGGCGAAGGTCAGCTAGCTACTTCTAGCTACTTCGACCTGCGCTGGGCGCTGTTCCAGTCGCGCATCCGCTGGGGGTAGCCGGTGAACCGGACGTTGTACACCGGCACCCCTAGCTGGTTCGCGATGTCGAACGCGGTGCGCTCGTCCGGCACCCGGCGTCGCGTCCACTCCCCCGTGCTCGCCACGAGCAGGATCGTGCTCGGGATGTCCGTGGTCGGCGGCTCCACGTAGGCCTCGACCCCGACGCGTGACCCGATGAACTCACGGAGGTGCTCGAGCGTCTGACGGCGCGCGTCGTTCCCGCTGGGGCGCGATCCGCCACCGGACGACGAGTGCCGCTGGAAGAATCGCGCAAGCGAGCTACGGGACTGGCGAGGCATGGAACGAGAGTACTAGCGAGTTCCGCACCGGCCTAGGCAACTGAGCGCAACTCCAGGGAATCCCACATTCCTGTTACACGCCGCCCACCTGCCCGCACAGACTCATCGAACTGCCCACTGACCGCGCACAGCCCCAAGTACCCGTTAATGTCGCCACGGTCACACCCGTCAAGCGGGGTACACGATTGGGGCCACGCCCGCTGAAGTGTCAAGATGGCGTGCGGTGGAGAACCCACACCCGGTCAACGAGGAGCCAGCACGTGCCTACGCATGAAAATCCGGCCACGTTCGACATCGTCGTGCTCGGCGGGGGAAGCGGCGGTTACGCCACCGCGCTCCGGGCGGCACAGCTGAGCCTGAGCGTGGCCCTCGTGGAGAAGGACCGGCTCGGCGGCACCTGCCTGCACGTCGGCTGCGTGCCCACCAAGGCGCTGCTGCACGCCGCCGAGGTGGCCGACGCCGCCGCCCACGGCGCGCAGTTCGGCGTCCGCACCTCGCTGGACGGCATCGACATGCCGGGCGTGCTCGCCTACAAGGACTCGGTGGTCGCCGGCCTGTACAAGGGTCTGCAGGGCCTGATCGCCTCCCGGAAGATCACCGTCGTCGAGGGGCACGGCACGCTCGTCTCGCCCGGCGTCGTCGAGGTCACTGCCGCGGACGGCGCCAAGGCCGCCTACACCGGCACCCACGTGGTGCTCGCCACCGGCTCGTACGCGCGGAGCCTGCCGGGCCTGGAGCTCGGCGGCCAGGTCATCACCTCCGACCAGGCGCTCACGCTGGAGACCGTGCCCAAGTCCGTGGTGGTGCTCGGCGGCGGCGTCATCGGCGTCGAGTTCGCCTCCGTCTGGAAGTCCTTCGGCGCCGACGTGCAGATCGTCGAGGCGCTGCCCCACCTCGTCCCGAACGAGGACGTCGCGCTCTCCAAGGCGCTGGAGCGCGCGTTCCGCAAGCGCGGTATCAAGTTCTCCCTGGGCGAGCGCTTCGCCCAGGTCAAGCAGACGGACGACGGCGTCCAGGTCGAGCTCGAGTCCGGCACCACGTTCGACGCCGAGCTGCTGCTCGTCGCCGTCGGACGCGGTCCGCGTACTGCCGACCTCGGCTTCGAGGCGGCCGGCGTCCGCACCGAGCGCGGGTTCGTCCTGACCGACGAGCAGCTGAGGACCGGCGTCGCGACCCCCGGTGGCGGACAGGTCTGGGCCGTGGGCGACATCGTGCCCGGCCTCCAGCTGGCCCACCGCGGGTTCGCGCAGGGCATCTTCGTGGCCGAGCAGATCGCGGGCCTGGCGCCCGTCGTGATCGACGAGGCGACGATCCCGCGGGTCACCTACTGCGAGCCCGAGGTGGCGTCCGTGGGTGTCACCGAGGCGCGGGCAGCGGAGCTGTACGGCCCGGACCAGGTCGAGACCATCGAGTACAACCTCGCGGGCAACGGCAAGAGCAAGATCCTGGGTACCCAGGGCTTCGCGAAGCTGGTGCGCCGCAAGGACGGGCCCGTGGTCGGCATGCACTTGATCGGCTCGCGGGTGGGCGAGCTGATCGGTGAGGGGCAGCTCATCGTGGGCTGGGAGGCGTTCCCGGAGGACGTCGCCTCGCTCGTGCACGCACATCCCACCCAGAACGAGGCACTCGGAGAGGCACACATGGCGCTGGCCGGTAAGCCTCTGCACGCCCACAACTGACCAGAACGAATAAGGAGACCCCACAGGTCATGTCTGAGAACGTGCAGCTGCCGGCCCTCGGCGAATCCGTTACCGAGGGCACTGTCACCCGCTGGCTCAAGGCTGTCGGCGACGAGGTCGCCGTCGACGAGCCGCTGCTCGAGGTGTCGACCGACAAGGTCGACACCGAGATCCCGTCGCCGATCGCCGGCGTCCTCGAGCAGATCCTCGTCCAGGAGGACGACACCGTGGAGGTCGGCGCCACCCTCGCCGTCATCGGCGACGGCTCCGGTTCGGGCGCCGCACCGGCCGCGCCTGAGGCCGAGCCGGCCGCTGAGCCTGCCGAGGCCAAGCCCGCCGCCGAGGCGGCCGAGGCCCCGGCTCCCGAGCCGACGCCGGAGGCGGCCGAGCCCGCTCCGGCCGAGGCACCCGCCGCTGAGGCCGAGGCACCTGCCGAGGCTCCCGCCGGTGGCGGTACCGAGGTCCCGCTGCCCGCCCTGGGCGAGTCGGTCACCGAGGGCACCGTGACGCGCTGGCTCAAGGCCGTCGGTGACGATGTCGCCGTAGACGAGCCGCTGCTCGAGGTATCGACCGACAAGGTCGACACCGAGATCCCGTCGCCCGTCGCCGGGACGCTCCAGCAGATCCTGGTCCAGGAGGACGAGACCGTCGAGGTCGGCGCGATCCTGGCGCTGGTCGGTTCGGGTGCTGCCGCTCCCGCCGCCCCGGCACCTGAGACCCCGGCGCCCGCCGCACCCGCGTCCGAGGTTCCGGACCCGGCCGCGGACTCCGCGGAGCCCGCCGAGGCTGCTGCCCCGGCGCCTGAGGCCCCGGCTGCCCCGGCGCCTGCTCCCGCACCGGCCACCCCGGCTCCGGCTCCGGCTGCTCCCGCACCGGCTCCGGCCGCCCCGGCCCCCGCGCCCGCCGCCCCGACGTCGACCGGCCGCACCATCGGCTCCTACCTCACCCCGCTCGTGCGCAAGCTCGCCGCGGACAAGGGTGTGGACGTCGCCGAGGTGACCGGCACCGGCGTCGGCGGACGTATCCGCAAGGAGGACGTGCTCGCAGCCGCCGAGGCCAAGGCGGCCCCGGCTCCGGCAGCACCCGCCGCTGCCGCACCCGCGGCGGCCAAGGCGCCGTCGGCCCCGGCCAAGCTCGAGGTGTCGCCGCTGCGTGGCACCACCGAGAAGATGTCGCGCCTGCGCAAGATCGTCGCCGAGCGGATGCTCGAGGCGGTGCAGACGTCGGCCCAGCTGACCACGGTCATGGAGGTCGACGTCACGCGCGTCGCGCAGCTGCGGGCCAAGGCCAAGACGTCCTTCGCCGCGCGCGAGGGTGCCAAGCTGACGTTCCTGCCGTTCTTCACGCAGGCCGCCGTCGAGGCGCTCAAGGCGTACCCGAAGATCAACGCCACCATCGACACCGAGAAGGGCGAGATCACCTACCACGGCTCGGAGAACGTCGGTATCGCCGTCGACACCGAGCGTGGCCTCGTGGTCCCGGTCATCAAGAACGCCGGCGACCTGAACCTGGCGGGCATCGCGCGCCAGATCCAGGACCTGGGCGCCCGTACCCGGGCGAACAAGGTGACGCCGGACGAGCTGTCGGGCTCGACGTTCAACATCACGAACACGGGCTCGGGCGGCTCGCTCATCGACACGCCGATCGTCCCGGTCGGCCACGCGGCCATCCTGGGCACCGGCACCATCACCAAGCGCCCGGTCGTCGTGACGGACCCGGACGGCAACGAGAGCATCGCGGTGCGCTCGATGTCGTACATCTTCCTGTCCTACGACCACCGCCTGGTCGACGGCGCGGACGCCGCCCGCTTCCTCACCGCGATCAAGAACCGCATCGAGGACGGCGCGTTCGAGGCCGAGGTCGGCCTCTGACGTAGCACCTCGTTGATGCCGGCCCGCGCTGCGCGGTCGGCGGCGAGCATCGGCTGTGGCCGGTTCCGGGTTCCGGAACCGGCCACAGCCGTGTCCCCGGCGGTTCACCGCTGCCGTCCAGGTCGACACGCTAGATTCGCGGTATGGACGTAGTGGTGGCCGGCTCGCACGGACTGATCGGTACCGCGCTCGTCGCGGACCTCCTGGCGCGCGGGGACAGCGTGCGGCGCCTGGTGCGGCGCGGCGCCAAGCCCTCGGCCGACGATGCGGGCGGCGCCGGGGGAGGCGTCCGGCAGGTGCCCTGGGACCCGCGGACCGGCGAGCTCGACCCGGCCGCGCTGGAGGGGGCCGACGCCGTCGTGAACCTCGCGGGCGCCGGGATCGGCGACCATCGGTGGACCCCGGCATACAAGCAGACGCTCCTCGGCTCGCGCACCACCACCACGAGCCTGCTCGCCCGCACCATCGCCCGGCTCGACACCCCGCCCGTGCTGGTCAACGCCTCGGCGATCGGGGCATACGGGAACCGCGGGGACGAGGTCCTCACGGAGGCGTCGGAGCGCGGGGACGACTTCCTGGCGGGGCTGGTCAAGGCCTGGGAGGGCGCCACGGCGCCCGCCGCCGAGGCCGGGGCACGCGTCGTCTGGCTGCGCAACGGCCTGGTGCTCGCGCCGTCGGGCGGTGCGCTCGGCAAGCTGCTGCCGCTCATCCGCCTCGGCGTGGGCGGGCCGCTCGGCAACGGCAACCAGTGGTGGAGCTGGATCTCGTTGCCCGACGAGGTGGCGGCGATCCGGCACGTCATCGGCGCGGACGTGCGCGGGCCGGTCAACTCCGTCGCCCCGGAACCCGCGACGAACCGAGCACTGACCCGCGCGCTCGCGCAGGCGCTGCACCGGCCCGCCGCGGTGTCAGTGCCCCGCTTCGCGCTCCAGATCGCCCTCGGGCAGTTCGCGGGCGATCTGGTCGCCTCCCAGCGGGTCGTGCCCGGTGTGCTCTCGCGGACCGGCTTCACCTGGACGCACGTCACACCTCAGGACGCGGCCCGCTGGGTCGTGGAGGCGGGCGGCGTCAGCGCACCTCGCTGACGCGCCAGCCACGCGGTGTCCAGACCAGGGTCAGGTCCGCCGACTCCTGCGACGCGGGGACGGCGGTCTCGCCGCTCTCGGACACCTGCATGTGCGCGGTGATCGTGTACTCGATCCGGACCACTGCCTCGATGGGCTGGTCCTCCTCGCCGACCTGCTCGACGTCGACGTCGGTCGCCGTCCCACCGCTTGACGCCTCGGTCGCGTTATCCAGGTCCGACGCCGCGCCAGGGCCCAGCGTCACGACCTCGGTCGACTGCACATCCGCGGACGCGCCGACCACCTGTGCTCTGGTCGCCTTGAGCTCGTCCAGGATCCGCTGGTCGGCCAGGTAGGCCGGCGAGCCCTCCACGTTGACTGTGCTGATGTCGGACACGGCACCCGCCAGCAGCGCGAGCCGGCGCTCGGTGAGCTCCGCGGCGGCGCCCGCCGGGTCCTTGGCGTTGCTCACCGGGTTGATCCCGCCGAGCCGCTCGGCCGACGCCGTCGGCGAGGGCGCCGCGGCGGCCGGCTCGTCCCCGCCGAAGACCTGGGGCAGCGCCGAGACGCCGGCCGCGATCCCCGCGACGACACCCGCCGCGATCATGACGGTCGCGAACACGGAGACGGCGGTGGTCCGCACCGGAACCTTCACACCCTGCACCCCCGCGCCGGAGCGCCCGGAGAGCGGCATCGTCGCCCGCCGCCGCACGCTGGCCGCCCAGGCCTTGCCGTCGACGGCCGCGATGGAGCCGGTCAGGGTCTTGGCCGCCGAGCGCCACGACGACGGCGTGTGGGCGCCGAGCGGCACATGGCCCGCGATGGGCACCGGACCGCTGAGCGCTGCCGAGACCAGCGCCGAGCCCGCGGGGAGCCGGACCGGCTCGGGCTTGACCGCCTTCTCCGCGAGCGCCGCGAGCGTACCCGGCTCGGGCCGGTCGCGCGGGTCCTCGGCGCGGGCGCGGGCCAGCACGGCGCGCAGCGCCTCGTCGGCCTCGGAGTTCAGGCTCGGGCCGGGGAAGCCCAGCACCGACTCCACCAGCGTGGCCAGGGACGTGACGTCGACCGGGTCGTCGCTGTGGTCCGGGAGCGTCACGCGGGGGCGCAGCATTGCGCTCCCGTCGGTGCGCAGCAGCACGTCGGTGGGCCGGACGCCGCCGTGGACGAGACCCACGCTGTGCAGGGCCGCGAGTGCCTGTGCGATCGCGACAGTGATCCCGGCGCCTTCCGCGGCGGTCAGGGGACCCCGCGATCCGACGGCGGTGGGCAGGTCGACAGCCCCCGTCCGCGACAGCCGGACGTCCAGGTTGTCCGGGCCGTTCGGGGAGATGGCGATGAGCGGCACCAGATGGGGGTGGTCCAGTGTCGCGAGCGTGTCTAGACGGCGCACCAGGAGGGCGCGAGCTGCGGCCTCCGTGGGGACGGCCACGCGGACCAGTTCCGCTGATTCGATGTAGTGCACACGTTCATAAGAACCCCGGCGTCCGATGCCCGCTCTTTATCCACAGGATTTGCCGAATCTCCTGCCCTGTGGGTGAGCAACGCGAGCGCTTGACCAGGGCTTTGGCCCCGTGCGGGGAGCAGCTCACACGTCGACGAGCCGCCCCTCCTGGGCGGAGCGCCGCGCGGCGTCCAGCACCTCCGCCGTGCGGACGGCGTCCGCCGGGTCGACGGGGACCTCGGCCTCGCCGGCGAGCCACTCCGCGACCGCGGGGTAGAAGTCGTCGTGTCCGCCGCGGGGCTGCGGCACCGCCGTGCGCTCCCGGCCGCGCACGAGCCAGCCGAGGGTGCCCTCGGGCTGTTCGGCGTCGAGCACGTCGAAGGGCGAGGGGTCGCCCTCGAACGAGTTCACCAGGTACGCGCCGCCGTCACCGAGCACCCGCGTGCGCGGACCGGGCGCGCCGACCAGGGAGCCGGCCCACAGCCGGGAGACGACGCCTTTGGCGGGCGGTTCCGCCCCGAACAGGACGTCGGCGGCGGCCGCGCGGCCGGGCTTGCCGTCCTGCTGGCCGACCTGCTTGCCGTCCTGGGCGGCGTGGTGGAGCACCAGGAACACGTCGTCCTCGGTCGGGGTCGAGATCGCCCGCGTCTCGGCGTACACCGCGACGACGGGGCCGAACAGCTGGGTCGCCGAGTCCACGAGGTGCGGGCCGAGGTCGAGCAGGAGCCCGCCGCCCCTGACGTCGTTCTCCTTCCACCGCTGCTGCGGCTTGGGCCGCCAGCGCTCCCAGTGCCGCTCGAAGGTGTGCACCTGGCCGAGGTCGCCCCGCTCCAGCAGGGCCGCGAGGGTGAGCTGCTCAGGGTCCCAGCGCCGGTTCTGGAACACGGTGAACGGTGTGCCCGACGACGAGGCCGCGCTCACGACCCGTCGAGCCTCCGCCGCGGTGGTCCCGATCGGCTTGTCCAGCACGAAGGGCTTGCCCACCGCGGCCACGGCGGCGGCGTGCTCGGCGTGGAGGAAAGAGGGGCTGGCGACGACCACGAGGTCGTAGAGACCGGACTCGTCAAGCATCGACGGCAGGTCGTTGAACAGCCGTGCGCCGGGCCAGTCGCCGGCGGCCTGCATGCGCCGTCCTGAGTCCCGGGCGACGACCGCCGTTACCGCCATTCCCGCTGCTCGCGCGAGGCGAGCGTGAATTTGCCGGCCCGCACCTCCGTACCCAACAATCCCGATCCGTAGAGCCATGGCCCCATGGTGCCCCGCGCGGCGCAGCAATGCGACATCACTGGTCAGCGGGTTAACTGCCGTAACACAACTCTGGCAGACTGGGGCAAGAGGTACGTTTCACACTTTCTTCGCGAGTCCGGCCACGTGTCCGGACCACACCGGCACAGAATGAGGGGCTCGTGTCCGCCACAGCCAAGAAGTCCAGCCAGACCCGCAAGACCCTGCAGCTTGTGCTCATCGCGGTGGCGGCACTCGTGCTCGCCGGCAACTTCATCATCAAGTCCCTGGGGGACGACGTCGCCCCCGCCGAGGGCGCTGAGGGCTCGGCCCTCGCCACGCTCGACACCCTCACCGTGCAGGACGCCGCCACCGAGGACGGCTACGACCGTGAGGCCGACTTCGGCAGCGCCTGGCAGGACGTCGACGACAACGGCTGCGACACCCGGAACGACATGCTGCAGCGCGACCTCGAGGACTTCGAGCTGACCGACGGCGACACGTGCGAGGTGGCGTCCGGCACGCTCGATGACCCGTACACGGGCGAGACCATCGCGTTCGAGCGCGGCGAGAACTCCGGGGACGTGCAGATCGACCACGTCGTGGCCCTGATGAACGCCTGGACCACCGGCGCAGCGGACTGGGACGAGGCCCAGCGCGTCCAGATCGCGAACGACCCGCTGAACCTCATCGCCTCCGACGGCCCCGCGAACATGGGCAAGGGCGCGCGGGACGCCGCGGAGTGGCTGCCCGAGAACCAGGCCTTCCGCTGCGAGTACATCGCCCGGCAGGTAGCGGTCAAGGCCAAGTACGAGCTGTGGGTCACGCCCGCCGAGCACGACGCCATGGAAGACGTCCTGACAAGCTGCCCCTCAGAACCTCTCCCCACCTCCTGACGCCCCCGCCCGGCCCCCGCCACGACGGGCGTGGATGGGGGTGCCGGCGGGGACGTAGGGTGACGGGCATGGACATCCGCCACCTCACCGGGCACGTCGAGTACCACGAGGGCTGGGACCTGCAGCGCAGCACGCACGAGGGGGTGCGTGCCGACGAGCTGGCCGACACGGTCTTCTTCCTCGAGCACCTGTCGGTCTACACGGCGGGTGCCCGCACCAACCGCGACGAGTACCCGACCGACGGCACCGAGGTCATCAAGGTCGACCGCGGCGGCAAGATCACGTGGCACGGGCCGGGCCAGATCGTGGCCTACCCGATCGTCAAGCTCGCCAAGCCGTTCGACGTCGTCGAGTACGTGCGCACGCTGGAGCAGGCCGTGATGGACGTCTGCGCCGCGCTCGGGGTCACGACCCAGCGCGTGGAGGGCCGCTCGGGCGTCTGGGTCGCCGCCGACTCCCCCGACGTCGCGAACCCCCGGCTGGAGCGCAAGGTGTGCGCCATCGGCGCGCGCGTCGCCAAGGGCGTCACCATGCACGGCCTGGCCCTGAACTGCGACGCCGACCTGACCGCGTTCGACCACATCGTCCCCTGCGGCATCCCGGCCGAGGACGCCGACGTCACGTCCCTGACGGCGGAGCTCGGCCGGCAGGTCACCGTCGACGAGGTCCGGCCGCTCCTGGAGGCGGCGCTGATCGAGCGCCTCGCACCCCTCCTGGCACACGCGCCCCGACCCGTCGCAGCCACGGCGTGACCAACACCACTGACCACCCACGGGACGACCGCGCACAGGCGGGCGCCCTCGGCATAGGCTCGGCACACCCCGCTGACCTGGGAGAGGAAACAGCGTGACCATCGCACCTGAAGGCCGACGCATGCTTCGCATCGAAGCGCGCAACTCGGCCACGCCCATCGAGAAGAAGCCCGACTGGATCAAGACCCGGGCGGTGATGGGTCCCGAGTACCGCGACATGAAATCGCTCGTCAAGGGCGAGGGCCTGCACACGGTGTGCGAGGAGGCCGGCTGTCCCAACATCTTCGAATGCTGGGAGGACCGCGAGGCCACGTTCCTCATCGGCGGTGACCAGTGCACGCGCCGCTGCGACTTCTGCCAGATCGACACGGGCAAGCCCGCCGACTTCGACAAGGACGAGCCGCGCCGCGTCGCCGAGTCCGTGCGGACCATGGGCCTGAAGTACTCGACGGTCACGGGCGTCGCCCGTGACGACCTGGCCGACGGCGGCGCCTGGCTCTACGCGGAGACCGTCCGCCAGATCCACGCGCTGAACCCGGGCACCGGCGTCGAGCTGCTGATTCCGGACTTCAACGCCATCCCCGAGCTGCTCGACATCGTCAACGAGTCGCGCCCCGAGGTGCTCGCGCACAACGTCGAGACCGTGCCGCGCATCTTCAAGCAGATCCGCCCGGCGTTCACCTACGAGCGGTCGCTCTCGGTGATCACCACGGCTCGCGACGCCGGCCTGGTCACCAAGTCGAACCTGATCCTCGGTATGGGCGAGACCGTCGACGAGGTCAAGCAGGCCCTGCAGGACCTGCGCGACGCCGGTTGCGACATCATCACGATCACGCAGTACCTGCGGCCCTCGCTGCGCCACCACCCGGTGGACCGCTGGGTGCGGCCCGAGGAGTTCGTGGAGCTGTCCGAGACCGCCGAGCAGATCGGCTTCCTCGGCGTCATGGCGGGGCCGCTGGTGCGTTCCTCGTACCGCGCGGGACGGCTGTGGGGCCAGGCCATGACGAAGCACGGCCGCGCCATCCCCGAGGCGCTCGCGCACCTCGCACAGCCCACCACCTCCCGGCAGGAGGCGGCGAGCCTGCTGGCTCGCTGATCCGGCAACCACACCGCTCGCGGCGCCGTAGAATTGACGACCATGGCCCGAACCTCGTCCGGAGGCGACGCGCGCAACGATGTAGCAGCGTCTGCCGCCAAGCAGAAGAAGCCCAAGAAGCGCCGCTGGTATCACCAGCTGTGGGACGTCTACAAGATGACCCGCAAGCAGAACCCGCTGGTCACCTGGTGGATGCTCGCCGCGTTCCTCGGAGTCGTAGCGGTAGCGCTGCTCATCGGCGTCCTCGCGGGCGCGTGGGTCTACGCGCTGGTCATCGGTGTGCCGTTCGGCCTGCTGGCGGCGATGTTCATCCTGTCGCGCAGCGCCGAGAAGGCCGCCTACACGCAGATCGCCGGCCAGCCGGGCGCGGCACGTGCCGCGCTCGGCACGGTCCGCGGCGGCTGGACCTTCGAGGACGAGCCCGTCGCCGTCGACGCGCGCAACCAGGACTTCGTGTTCCGCGGCGTCGGCAAGGCCGGCGTGGTGCTCGTCTCCGAAGGGCCGCCGCACCGCGTGGGGCGCCTGCTGGAGCAGGAGCGCAAGAAGGTCAGCCGCATCCTGTCCAACGTGCCGGTCACGCTGATCCAGTGCGGCGACGCCGAGGGACAGGTGACGCTCACCAAGGTGGCGCGCTCCGTCAGCCGGCTGAAGTCGACCCTGACCCGGGCCGAAGTGGCCGAGATCAGCAAGCGCCTCAAGGCCATCGGCGGCATGAAGCTGCCGATCCCCAAGGGTGTCGACCCGACCCGCGCACGCCCCGACCGCAAGGGCATGCGCGGCCGCTGACCGGCCGCTGCAGAGTGCTTTTCGACCGCCGATGCGACCGTCCGATGGACGGACGCCGCCGGGCCACCTCGTGTGAGTTCTGGCACGCTGGGGAACGCTGCCGGGGCTACAACCAGCGCATCTCCCCACGGTTACACGGTCGAGAGGCGTGAGAAACACCCTGGCAACAATCAGTAACCCGAGAGAAACCACCTGCCCTTAGGTTCGTGGCGATCCGCGTGTGACTGTGCCCCGCTCCATCGCGGCGTGGTCCGACGGACTCCCCTGGACTTATCGAGCGAGCAAGGAGCGCAGATGTTCAAAAACGCCGAGGAGGCGATCGCCTTCACCCGCAACGAGGGGGTGGAGTTCGTCGACGTCCGGTTCATCGACCTGCCGGGTGTCACGCAGCACTTCAACATCCCGGTCGAGCAGTTCGACGAGGACGCCTTCAGCGAGGGCCTCATGTTCGACGGCTCGTCCATCCGCGGATTCCAGGCGATCCACGAGTCCGACATGAAGCTTGTGCCGGACGTTGCGACGGCGTTCATCGACCCGTTCCGCAAGGCCAAGACGCTGATCGTCAACTTCTCGATCGTGGACCCGTTCACGGGCGACGCCTACGCTCGCGACCCGCGCAACATCGCGGCCAAGGCTGAGGCCTACCTCAAGTCGACCGGCATCGCCGACACCGTCTTCTTCGGTGCCGAGGCCGAGTTCTATGTCTTCGACGACGTGCGCTTCAAGACGTCCGCGAACGAGAGCTTCTACTCCATCGACTCCGTCGAGGCCGCGTGGAACACCGGCCGCGAGGAGGAGGGTGGCAACCTCGGGTACAAGACCCGCTACAAGGGCGGCTACTTCCCCACCTCGCCGAGCGACCGCTTTGCGGACCTGCGCGACGACATGGTCAAGACCCTCGCCCAGGTCGGCCTCTCCGTCGAGCGCGCGCACCACGAGGTGGGCACCGCCGGCCAGCAGGAGATCAACTACAAGTTCAACTCGCTGCTGCACGCCGCGGACGACCTGATGAAGTTCAAGTACGTCATCAAGAACGTCGCGTTCGAGGCCGGCAAGTCGGCCACGTTCATGCCGAAGCCGATCTTCGGCGACAACGGCTCGGGCATGCACTCGCACCAGTCGCTCTGGAAGAACGGCGAGCCGCTGTTCTACGACGAGAAGGGCTACGGCGGCCTGTCCGACCTCGCCCGCTGGTACATCGGCGGCCTGCTCAAGCACGCGCCGTCGCTGCTTGCCTTCACCAACCCGTCGGTGAACTCGTACCACCGCCTGGTGCCGGGCTTCGAGGCTCCCGTGAACCTCGTCTACTCGGCCCGTAACCGCTCCGCCTCGATCCGTATCCCGATCACGGGTACGTCCCCGAAGGCGAAGCGCATCGAGTTCCGCGCGCCGGACCCGTCGTCCAACCCGTACCTGGCGTTCTCGGCGATGCTGATGGCCGGCCTGGACGGCATCAAGAACCGCACCGAGCCGGCCGCGCCGGTCGACAAGGACCTGTACGAGCTGCCGCCGGAGGAGCACGCGCAGATCGCGCAGGTTCCGACGTCGCTCCCGGGTGTGCTCGACGCGCTCGAGGCCGACCACGAGTACCTCACCGCCGGTGACGTGTTCACGGAGGACCTGATCGAGACCTGGATCGCGTACAAGCGCGAGAACGAGATCGACCCGATCCGCCTGCGGCCGCACCCGCACGAGTTTGAGCTTTACTACGACATCTAAGCCTGATCGGCTAGATTCCGGGCTTTCGGGGCCTTCTTCGACCCCTTAGTCCATGAAGAGTCCACGCGAGCCGCGATCACCTTCCCGGTGGCGGTCCGCGTGGACTCTTCTGTGTCCGGCCACAGATCCGCGTAGGTATCCAGCGTCGTCTTTGCGCTCGCGTGCCGGAGACGCGCTTGGACCACCTTCACGTCCGCCCGCTCCGAGATCAGGAGCGAGGCGTAGTAGTGCCTCAGGTCGTGGAACCGGAACTCCTCCGGCAGGCCCTCGACCTTCTCGCCCTTGGCGTCCTTGTACGTCGCAGCCTCGCGTGCCGCGCGGACCGCGCGCTGGACCTGCCACGGTCCGACTTGCCCGCCAGCGTCGTCGGCGATCATCCACGCCGACGCCGGTCGGCCGACCATCGAGGCTGACAACGCCTCGACGAGTTCGCGCGCTACCGGGATGGGCGTCTTGGACTCGTCCGTCTCGATCTCGTAGAGGTCAGTTCCACAATCGCTTCACATGTCCTCGCTCTACTCGCCGAGCCTATTGGCATCATGACTAATCGCGGCGCGCGGCCGATGTGGCTCTGGTGGGCAGCACCGACACCTAGCGCGAGCACGCCGGCCTCGACCGTGCACAGTCCGCAGATAGTCCGCAAGAGCGCCACCAAGCGCCGTCCGGGCCCAAGACCGCCAACGCTCGCGAGCCGCAGAATTCCAACGTTCTCGACCGATCCCGCCGGTCTCCCCGACAGGCCATTAGGCCTGCCGAGGAACCCCGCGTACAGATCGGCTCGTCCGCTCTTAACGCTCTGGCCTGGGCATTCAGGCTGCGATGGAGTGCGCAGTCCGCAGAGAGTCCGCAGGAATTGCGCCCAGGACACTGTCCACGGCCTCGCGGGTCCGGTCGTCGTCGTCCGGCCACAGGTGCGAGTAGGTGTCCAGCGTCTCGGCTGCGGACTTGTGTCCGAGCCTGGCCTGCACCACCTTCATCGACGCTCCGCGCCGGATGAGCAGGCTCGCGTAGTAGTGCCTCAGGTCGTGGAACACCATGGCACCGCGTGGCAGGTCGCCGAGCACTGCTCGTGCTGTCTCGATCAGGGTGTTGACCGACGCTCTGGATGAGCACGTTGGCGTCACTCTTGGTGAGCATGAAATCGGCCCGAACGACACTCCCGGTGATGACGAAGTTGTGGATCTCGGGGTGTTCGTGGGCGTGGTGTCGCGGTGCTGGTCACGACGTCGGCGCGAAGAGGACGCACGAGCCCCCGGGAACGGCTCGACCGTTCAGGTACGCAGGGCGGCGCCAGGAGTCGCCCGGCCAGGACGCGGCCGGCGATCTCCCAGGTCGTCAGCCCGGCAGGCAGACGCACTCCGAACCGTCGGCGCACGGCTGTCGCTGCCCGGCCGACCGCGTTCAGCAGGTCGCCGACGACCGTCCCGGCGGGGATGCTCACCACGGTGTCGTCGCCCATCTGGAACGACCACAGCCTGGCCCGCCCGATCAGCCCTGGTGCGTTCGCGGTGGCCCGGCGGATCCAGCGGCGCACGGTGTCCGGACAGACGCCGACCCGTGCGGCGATCTTCCGGTGCCCGACGCCGCCGTGGTGGGCCAGCAGCCCGGCCACGACCAGCTCCAGCAGGTGCGCCCGCCGCGGCAGGCTGTCCGAGGGCGCCAGCACGTGCGTGACCTCGCACCCCCGGCAGCGGGCCCGCCGCGGCCGGACCCTGCGACGGGTCCCGCCGCTCCCGTGTAGCACCCGCATCCGCGCGTAGCCCCAGGGTCGCAGCGACCCAGAGCACGAGGGGCACGACATGGTGCCAGCGGTCAGCACGTCCTCGACGTCGCTGGTCATGGCCACGAGCAGCACCACGGTTCCCTCCCACGCGTCCGATGATCCCTGCTCCACGACCAGGCCGGCAGTGGGCAGCTCGTGTTGCACGATGCCCGCCCGCAGCCCGCACGGGCAACCCGGGCGACACCACGACGACGAACTCGGCGCCGAGCGCCGACCGCCCAGGTCCGACACGTCATCGCGGTGTCGCGGCGCCATCATGAGCACGAACCATGCTCACAGTGAACGACGCCACGACCCCAGATCATGCGCATAGTGAGTGGCGCTCAACATCAGGGTCGGGCTTGCATCGTCGGGCGGGACGAGACCCGCTGCTCGCGCCTGGACGACGAGCGCACCCGCCTTGGCGGTTGACGTCCCGAGAGCCTTCGCGACCGATCCGACCCGGTCCTCAGGTGAGGCGTCCAGCCACGCGAATGTCGCGAGCACCGTTCGCCGTGCTGCCGTAGGACCTTGGGCCCAGACAGATCCCGCCGCTTGACGGCTTCTTGGGACCCCGCGCCGCGATCGAATGTGACTTATGCCACATGTGACTCCACGCCAACACGCCGGGTGAAATTCGTACCCTGACTGCCACTTCACCCGCTCAAGAGGCGTCGAGGGTGAGAATTGTCTAGCCATCCGCCTGGAAGGGCGCCCACCGCAGGGCGAGCCTTGGACATTTGTCCAAGTTGACCGCTTTAATGTGCTCTGCAACTATTAGTCACGAAAGTTCGTTTCACGGCATCGCAACTCATTCAGCCTCTCGGAGCCATGGCCCCGAGAGTACTACGAGAGGAAAGCCAGTGAATTCGCTATTCAAGAGAGTAGGGTGGATGTTCGTTTCCCTCACCCTGATTCTGGGTTTCGGGACGATGTCCTCGGCTGTAGCGCACGCAGTGCCGACGGATGGCCCGGGAGCAATCCCAATGTCGGAAGCGGATTTCGTCGCCGGAGCTGTCAAGTACGCCGGGCTGACCGCCAGCGAGGCGCATGCCGCCTACGCCGACCCTGAGGCAATCGCTACTGTTCCGGTTCAAGTGAGCACGCAAGTCGGGAGCAGCGCTGCCCCGAGCCGCGATTCAGGTTCAAGTGCCGAAGTTAATGCCCCGGCCGTCATTGACTGCGAGGTCACCGCTTTGCAGACATTTGAGAATGTATTCGGTCATGACCTGGCGTATTATGAATTGAACAAGTGGTTTGAAGCCGAAGACGGCAGGGTTGTAGGCACCTCGACGTCCTGGCGTGGCTGGGCATCTGATCTTGGCTACCTTGGTGGCTGGGCTTACAGGGGCAACCTCGTAGCCAACACTGGTTGGCGAGGGCCCGACTATACCGAGCACTTCAGTCAGGTGGTTGGCGATTTTGCGGACTACAACGACGCTCACTGGACACCTGAGATCGAAATAGCCGTTCATGGCGAAGGGTCATACGAAGTATTCCTGCCTGGTAGTGACCAGGAGTACTATCTGTCGCACTGCAGCGTGTAGCGAGCGAGTCGAGCAGCCTGGTTGGTGCCGCTATGGCATCAACCAGGCTGTGAGCGCCGCCCTGTCGGCCAGAACGTTGAGAGCTCTATGGAGGAAGATTGACCGCCACTCCCGATTCGAGCAAGTGGAATGGTTCTGCGGTACTGACCGCCGCGATACTGTTCGTTCTCGCACAGGCAATTCCGCTATTCGTCTTCAATAGCCCACAAGTGGCCTGGATATTCCTTGCGGGATGGTTTCTAATCACCTGCGCAGTTCAATTTTGGGGAACCCGGAAGGAAAGGATTATCGCACTTGCGACTCTTGCTGCCATGGTGATCTTAATGATCATTCCGCTTGCGGTGTAGCAGAGCAAGATCGGCCTTTCCACGCCCTGCTTGCTCAGGACATGTCAGTACTCTTGCGACTGGCGTTCTTCGTGGCCTCGTGCAAACACGATGATCCCTGTCCAGATACAACCACTCCGGCCAACAAGACGGTGTCGCCGCAGGTGCTCGCCCGGTAGACACTCGCCAGTACCTCAGCGGCTCGCAGTGAGGTTTTCTCTCCTCATTGTTGAGTGAGGGGATTCGTCTCGGATGACAGCCGGGGTGCCAGCAGCAGCGTCGCCGTTGGAGCGCGTGTGGGTCTGACCTGCAGGTTTGCGGGTGTCGCTGCGCAGCCGGACCAGATTGACCGCGTCCGACTACGACTGCATGCAAGCCGCCAGTCTCCTTCAACGTCGGCTGTTCGACGGCAAACCCGCCGGACTGTACGCCACAAACTACGAGCCGAGACAGCTCCAGTTCGAGTGGCAGCTGACCTACCGGTACGGGGACGACTGGTGGGCCCTAGCCAGATGTTCCCTTCCGCGCTCACCGATCACTTGCTCGCCGGCCAACCTGACTTTGAGCGCAAAGATGTGTAGGCAACGAGATGTTCGCCGTCGACAATTGCGATCTTGCTATCTGCGTCTACCTGCCAGGTTATGCCTCGACGGGTGCTTGCGGTGATCCGTCGGTCGGCGGCAAGCGCGACCCAATCTGCTGTGCAAATTGCTGTGGTCAGCGTCATACATCGATAGTCCCCGAGTGCTATCGATGCGGGTGAGTGGAAAGCACGGCAGGCAGCGTTCCCACGACCTCGCCCCTCCGATCCCAGGACGGTGGCGGGGTGCTGTCGGCTCTCGTCGAGTCCAAGAAAAGTCCACAAGACGTCCGGCAGCCGCCGGAACTGACCGGCGCTGGCCAACGCAGAAACCGCCAGATTCCAACGATTCCAACGCGGCCAGCCCTGGCCGTCCCCCAGGTACGACTTCGAGCTCTACTACGACATCTGAGTCGTAGCTGCTCGACCCTGTGGTTGGGAAGCCCCGGAATCCTCAGGATTCCGGGGCTTCCCCGCGTTCGACGGCGGTCAGCGAGCCGCGCCCGCCAGGGCATCCAGCGTGCGCAGCGCTTCCTCGGGCAGCTCCAGGCTCGCCGCGGCGATGTTCTCGGCCAGGTGGGCGCGCGAGGCGGTGCCGGGGATCAGCAGCATCGTCGGGGACCGGTGCAGCAGCCAGGCCAGCGCGGTCCGGCGGGTGGTGGCGCCCAGGTCCGCGGCGACGTGCTCCAGCGCCTCGGCCTGCAGGGGGCGGAAGCCGCCCAGCGGCCAGAACGGCACGAACGCGATGCCCTGCTCGGCGCACCAGTCCACCAGGGCGTCGTCCTGCCGGAAGGCGACGTTGTAGTGGTTCTGCACCGCGACCACCGGGGCGATCTGCTGGGCGGCCTGGACCTGGGCCGTGCTGACGTTGCTGACCCCCAGGTTGCGGATCAAGCCCTGATCGCGCAGCTCGGACAGGACCGTGAACGGCTCGACGATGTCGGCCGCCTCCAGGGTGTCGGTCATGCGCAGGTTCACCAGGTCCAGCACGTCGAGCCCGAGGTGCTCCAGGTTGTCGTGCACGGCTTGGACCAGCTCGTCGCGGGAGAGCGCGGCCGGCCAGCCGCCGTCCGCGGTGCGACGGGCACCGACCTTGGTCGCTATGTGCAGCCGCTCCGGGTAGGGGTGCAGGGCTTCGCGGATCAGGTCGTTGACGACGTGCGGGCCGTAGTAGTCGCTGGTGTCCAGGTGGGTGATGC
This sequence comes from Promicromonospora sp. Populi, assembly GCF_041081105.1. Taxonomy (NCBI): domain Bacteria; kingdom Bacillati; phylum Actinomycetota; class Actinomycetes; order Micrococcales; family Promicromonosporaceae; genus Promicromonospora; species Promicromonospora sp. Populi. The sequence continues at coordinate 1,930,155 of NZ_CP163528.1, forward strand.
CCGCCTCGACAACCGCGCGCAGTACCGCGAGCGCCTCGTCGCGGTCACGCGGGAGTCCGTATGCGTTCGGGCCGGCGAGCTGGAGCGCACCGTAGCCGACGCGCGTCACCGACAGGTTCTCGGACAGGTTCAGCTCGCCGCCAGGCAGGGTGATTGTCATCAGGGATTCCTTCGTTCAGATGTCTCGGTCGCACGACGTCGGTCCGGGCGGACCGGCGCGGTGCGGTAGACCCACTGTCCCTCCGGATAGCTCGGGCGGCCCATCAGGAGCTCTGAATGACGGCGGAAGGTCCACAGTTCGCCGGATTTGGCTCCTATACTTCCACCGTGGACCAGATCGACCGGCGAATCGTGCAGTGCCTGCTCCGTGACGGGCGGGCCTCGTTCCGGCGGATCGCGCAGGTGGCTCAGGTGTCCGAGCAGACCGTCGCCCGCCGCTACCGTGCCCTGGTCGCTGACGGGGCCGTGCGCGTGCGCACCCTGCCCAGCCACGAGCGGCTCGGCGAGCAGGTCTGGTTCGTCCGGGTCCAGTGCAGGCCCGATGCCACCGGCGCCCTGGCCGACGCGCTGGCCGCGCGCGAGGACATCGCCTACGTCAGCGTCACCTCGGGCGGCTCCGAGATCGTCTGCCAGACCCGCACCGACCCTCGTCACCAGAGCGGATCAGCCCTGCACCGCCTGCCGCGCACGGCCGGGGTGCTGGGTTACAACGCGTACGCCGTCCTGCACATGCACCTCGGCGACACCGCCAAGTGGTTCGCCTTTGACGATCCCCTCACCAGCGAGCAGGCTGCTCTGCTCCACTCTCCCGATCCACATCAGGAGCCGACGGCGCAGGCCGCCCAGGAACCCTCGGACACGGCTGCGCTGCCTGAGCGCGACCGCCGCCTGCTGGCCGAGCTCGCCATCGACGGACGCGCCGGAGTGGTCGAGCTGGCCCGCGCCACCGGCTGGTCCAAGTCCCGCGTATCGGACCGCTTGACGGAGCTGCTCGCCAGCCAGGCCCTGCACGTCGCCGTGGACCTGGCCTACCCACGCTTCGGTTTCCATGACGCCGCGTACCTGTGGATCGCCGTCGCGCCCGGCCGCCTCGCCGCCACCGGTGACGCCCTCTCGGCCCACCCCGAGACGACCTTCACCGCCGCCGTCACAGGGTCCGCCAACCTCCTGGTCACCGTCACGTGCCGCACCCTGGAAGACCTGTACACGTACGTCACCACCAAGGTCGGCGCCCTCGACGCGGTCCAGCAGGTCGACGTCGTCCCCGTCCTGCGCCGCCTCAAGCAGGCCGGCACCCGCCTGCACAACGGCCGCCTCATTCCGACCTGACTCAGGTCGAGGTCGCCGGCTCACGCACCGGCTCGAACCGGTCGTGCTCCGTGCGGCACATCCCCTCCCCGCGCGTCAGGCCTGGCAGGTCCCGCTGCAGCGCCACGACGACCCCGGCCGGGATCTCGCCCCGCAGCACGACGATTCCGGCGCCGGCGACCCCCGCGCCCGCCGCGCGCGACTCCAGCAGCACCCCGCCCAGCCGCCCCACCAGGGAGGCCACAGGTCCGACGACGTCGTCCGGCACCTCGATCACGAACCGGTGCACCGGTTCGCACACCACAGTCCCCGCCCGCTTGACGGCGGCGGCCAGCACGCGCGGCGCGAGCCCGCGGAAGTCGGCCCCGGTGCTGGACATCGCCTTGTTGAACTTCTGGTGCATGTGGCTCTGCCGCGGCCAGTAGCCCGAATGGGTCATGACCACCCGGGCGTCCGGGACCGGGAACCGCAGCGGCCCAAGGACCAGCTCCCGACGGACGGTGTCCTCGGTCGCGTCGAAGAAGGCCGGCGGCATCGACCCGCGCTCGCACTCCAGCTCGAAGATCACGCCGGTCCCGGCCGGCACGGGCTCGACCCGGAGCCCGATCGTGGCCAGGAACTCGTTGTCGCCCTGCTTGATCACCTCCAGCGCATGCCCCACGCCGACGAGCCGCTCCTCGCGCGCCGTCCGCACCTCGCCGAACCGCGCCTCGACCCCGTAGTCCCGCTGCAGGATCGCGGCCAGCACCTCGCGCTGGACCTCGCCGTACAGCGACACCGTGATCTCCTCGTCCCGCCGCCGGACCCGGATCAGCGGGTCCTGCTCAGCGAGCTCGGTGAGCGCGGAGTAGAGCCGGCCACGGTCACCAGGGTCCGCGTCCACGACAGTCTCGTACGACGGCGGTGGGAACTGGCTTCCGCGCTCGTCTCCCGGCAGCTTCGGCCCAACAACGTCGCCCACCCGCGCCGTCGTCAGACCTTGGACGACGGCGATCTGGCCGGCCCCGCCGTCGAACGAGGTTCGAGCGCCCCGCGGGAGGCGATGCGCAGCCCGGTGATCCGCTCGGACTTCCCGTGCCGCAGGTCGATCCGGTCTCGGACCCGCAGGGTGCCCGACCGCATCCGGACGAACGCCCGCTTGCGACCGCCCTCCCGGTCGATCGCGAACACGACACCGGAGGGTGTGCCCGCGTCCGGGTCCAGGTCCGGGTCGAGCGCTCCCAGGCCGGACACGTCGGGGTCGATCGCACCGGGGTCGATCACGCCAAGATCGACCGTGCCGGAGCCCGCCACGCCGTCCGCCACACCCCCGCGCGCGGCCGTGCGGCCGCCGTCCGACACCACCGGCAAGTAGGTGCCCAGCGCCGCCATCAGATCCGGGATCCCGGCACCCGTAATCGCAGACCCGAACAGCACGGGGTGAGCGGCGCCCCGGCGCGACTCGCCTGCCAACCAGGCGCGAAGGCCGTCGTCGGGCAGAGTCTCGACCCGGGCCTCGGGCGTACCCGCGCCGAGCACCCGCTGCACGGGCAGCACGTCCGGGCTCAGCCGGCGCGCGACGGCGTCGGCCACCGCCTCAGGGCGCGCGCCGCGGCGGTCGATCTTGTTCACGAACACGATCACCGGCAGTCGGAGCCGCTGGAGGGCGCGCATCAGGACGAGGGTCTGCGCCTGCACCCCCTCGACGGCGGACAGCACGAGCACCGCGCCGTCGAGCACGGCGAGGCTGCGGTCCACCTCGGCGATGAAGTCCGGGTGGCCGGGCGTGTCCAGCACGTTCACGGTGACGTTCCCTGCGGGGAACGACGCCACCGACGCGCGGATGGTGATACCGCGCTCGCGCTCCAGCGCAAGGGTGTCGGTGGTGGTGTCGCCGCGGTCCACGCTACCGGGGCGGTCGATCACGCCCGCGTGGTGCAGCAGGCGTTCGGTCAGGCTGGTCTTACCCGCGTCGACATGGGCGACGATCCCGAGGTTGAGGTACGACAAGTGCAGTCACGTCCGTGGTCAGGTGGGTCAGGGCACGGGGCGTGACAGCTGTCATCGGTGTTCCAATCTCTCGGGTTGCCCCACGATGGACCGCCGGGCGCGATCGGGGCAACGGATTTTCTGCCGACTGGAGTCAGTACGCCGGATGAACAAGACGCCGTCGTCATGGAAGGCTTCGCGCATGCACCGACGCACCGTGGACGAGCTGGGTGTGGCGCACACGTGGGGCGCAGGCACTGAGGTGATCTTCTTGAGTAACCCGCTGGCGAACCCCGTTGAGTGGTCGGGCCGCGTCCGCGACGACCTTCTCGCTCTGGGCTATCGGGTAACGACCTTCGAACACCGGCCGAGCGGCCTGGACTGGCGCAGCGCCGTCGCCTGCGTCGAGGCGTTCCTCGCTCGTAGGCGGGAGCCGGTCGCCCTCGTGGGGTGGTCTCAGGGAGCGGCGATCGCACAGGAGGTAGCGCTCGCTGCCCCTGAGCGTGTGCGGGTGGCCGCGCTGCTTGCCACCTACGGGCGGCAGAACGAGATCGACAAGGTCTTGCAAGAATCCTGGGACGTCCTGACGGACGCCGGATCGGACTCCCTGCGGCTTGCGCTGGGACTCTTGACCGCTTTCCCGCCAGATCGTCTTGCTGACGATTCTTTCGTGCGAAGCATGCGGGACGCGCAGTCATCGTGGGCCGGCCCGCTCGATCCACACGCGAGACGACGAGCAGCCACCTTCATCTCGACATACCAGGATCGGCTTCAGGACCTCGCGTGCGTCGCGATGCCCCGTCTGATCATGGGCTTTGAGCTCGACACCGACACCTTCGTCTCCCGGGCACGCGAGGTCGCGCAGGTGATCCCGGGCGGAGAATATGTCGAGTTCCCCGGTCTCGGGCACGCGGCCCCGTTCAGCGACCCCGGTCTGGTCTGGCCGACCGTGGTCGGCTTCCTCAAGGAACATCACCCTCCTGCGTGACGCCAGAGGTTCTGCCACTGTTCCTGACCAGCGCTGGTCAGTAGGCCACGGTGAAGTGCCGCGCCTCGCCCGGGTGCTCGACCTCGTCCAGGGCCGCGACCGCCAGGTCCTCGGCCGAGATGCGCGACCGGCCGGCGGCGTCGAGCAGGAGCGTCGTCGTGCCGCGGCGGTAGGTGCCGGTCCGGATGCCCGGTTCGAGCACCGCCGGTGGGCTGAGGTAGGTCCACGCTGCGCCATGGCCCTCGCAGACTCGTAGCTGGACGAGGCTTGCGACGGCGCTCGACCTCCACTGGGCCGGCACGAACCGCTCATCGTCGAGCACCAGAGTTGCGGGTGCGAGAGCGCTGATCAGCGGGCCGGCGCCGCCGATGAGCAACAGGGCGGTCTGGGTCTCGGCGGCGGCGTCGAGCAAGGCCCTGGTTGCCTCGGGGACGCTTGCCTCCTCGCCCGGTCGCGGGCGGACGGCGCTGATCGCGACGTCGGCGGTCCGGAGCAGGTCCGCGACCCGCGACTGGTCCCGGGCGTCGACGGCGACCGTCGAGATCGCGCCCGCTCCGGCCTCGCCGCTCGCGCCGCCGTACCCGGCGTTCCTGCCGCCGCTCCCGGCGTTCCCACGGGATGCCGCCACGACCTCATGGCCGCGCCCCGACGCCTCACTGACGAGGCGGGTTCCCACCATGCCGGTGGCCCCGAAGGTCACGATCCTCATCGTGCGACCTCCAGCGGTGCGAGGGCGGCGGGCAGTCCAGCCGGCAGGGGCGATTCGGTCAGGTCAGACGGAAGGGAACGCTCGGTCACTGCGGATGACGACGACGGCGCGGGCGACGCAACCGACGTCGGGACCGGAACCCCGCCCCGCCGGCCACGTTCCGGAAGCTGACCCGCGAGCACGGCGGCGAGCGCGAGCGCGAACCCGGCGGCCTGGACGGCCGACAGGCTCTCGCCGAGCACGGCGACGCCGATCACCGCCGCCACCAACGGCGACAGCGGGGACAGGAACGCGACAGACGTGACCGGCAGCCGTCCGATCCCCCGGAACCAGAGCACGTACGCGATGAGCCCGCCCACCAGGCCGAGCCAGAGGTAGCCGAGGGCCGCCCGCCCGTCGATGGCGGGTGGCGCGCCCTCCACCAGCAGGGTGACGGGAAGGAGGAAGAGCCCGCCAGCCATCAGCTGCCAGCCGCCGGCGGAGACCGGGCCGACCCCCTCCGGCCGCCCCCAGCGCTTGGTGAGGGTGACGCCGAGGGCCATCGAGACCGCGCCCGCAAGCCCGGCGACGACGCCCACCGGATCGAGCCGCGCGCCTGGCCCCAGGACGACGAGGCCTACGCCCGCCACGCCTGCGACGCCCCACGCGACCCGCCGTACCGCCAGGCGCTGACCGAGCACCGGCACCGCGAGGAAGGTGACGACGAGCGGGCCGATCGCGCCGAGCGTGGCCGCCACGCCACCCGGCAGTCGTTCGGCGGAGATGAAGAGCATCGGGAAGAAGAGCCCGATGTTGAGGATGCCGAGCACGGCGCTCTTCCACCACCACGAGCCCTTCGGCAGCGCCGCACCGATCCCCGTGCTGGTCCCCGTACCGCGAGCCCTACCGGCCAGCCCGCTGATCACCATGCCGATCACCACTGCGACGAGCCCCGCGGGCAGCGCCCGCACCAGCCCGGCGAACAGCGGGTGCCCCGTGGGCAGGAGTTCGGTGGTGACGAAGTACGTGGTGCCCCAGACCATCGGGGCGAGCGCGGTGACGGCGGTCAGCGCCGCGGTGCTACCGAGGCCCCGGGTCCGGCCCGGCAGGAGCGTCGTGGTGTCCATGAGACCAGTCTTCGCGTTAGCCAGCTATGAGTCCAACACATCCTTTTCATTTGATCAATCGTGATAGACGATTGATCCATGGAGCTCCAGCAGATGCGGTACGTCGTCGCCGTCGCCGAGACGGCGAACTTCACCAGGGCCGCCGAGCGCTGCCACGTGGTGCAGTCCGCCCTGAGCCACCAGATCAAGCGGCTGGAGCACGAGCTCGGAACCGCGCTCTTCGCCCGGACCAGCCGCCGGGTCCGCCTGACGCCCGCGGGCGAGGCTTTCCTGCCCGCCGCGCGGCAGGCGCTAGAGGCCGCGGAGCGCGCAGCCGCCGACGCAGCGGCCACCGTCGGGGAGGTGCGGGGGCGCCTCAGCGTCGGCGTCATCCCGACGGTCGCCGCCGTGGACGTGCTCGCGGCCCTTCGCGACCTGCGCCGTCGTCATCCGCACGTACGCGTGACCCTGCGTTCCGGCGCGAGCGACGAGCTGACGGCCGAGGTCATCGACGGCAAGCTGGACGTGGCGTTCCTCGGTCTCCCGAGCGGCTCGCGGCCCACGGGCGTGCGCAGCCACGAGCTGGGCCGCGACCGCCTCGTCGCGGTGCTCGCGCCAGACCATCCCCTCGCGCGTGCGCGGAAGGTCAGCCTCGCGGACCTCACGACCGAGGCGTTCGTCGACTTCCCGTACGGGACCGCCGGCCGGGCCCAGACAGATCAGGCCTTCGCCCGGTCCGGGGTCAGCCGCGATGTTGCCTTCGAGGTCACGGACGCGGCGCTCATGGCCCAGGTGATCGGCCACGGGCTAGCGATCGGCTTCCTCCCGGCGGCCTACCTCCAGCGGGCCCCGGAGCTCGGCGGCCTCGCCACCGTCGCCGTGAGCGACGCCCCGAGCCGCGTCGAGCATGTGGTGTGGGCCAGCCCCGGGCCCTCGCCCGCGACGCTTGCCTTCCTCGACGCGATCGGGCTTCCGCCGACGGCGGCGTGACCGCTTGCGGCGCCACCGGACTCTCAGCGGAGACTGTCGCCCGCGCGCCAGACCCAGCGGAGCGCGTCGGGCAGCAGCACGCCCGCGTGGTTCGGGTTGTGACCGCCGTCGCCCAGGACGAGCCGGAAGTCGTAGCCGGCCTCCGCCAGGGCGGCGGCGGTCCGCAGGTTCTCCGCGAGCCAGTTGTGCTCCGGTCGGTCCCAGCCGATGTCTCGATGGCCGGCCTGCAGAAAGATCCGCAGCGGCTTGCGAGGCTCGGCCGTCAGCGCGGAGGGGTAGGGATTGCCGCCGGGCATCTGCGCGAAGCTCGACAGGAAGCCCACGACGCGGCGGAACTGGTCGGGGCGGTGCCAGGCGGCGGTGAAAGCACAGTTCCCGCCGCTGCTGCCGCCCACGATTCCCCAGCGGTCCGGGTCGTCGCTGACGGCGTACCGGCGTCGAACCTCCGGGACGACTTCGGTCAGCAGGAACGTGGCGTATCGGTCGTCGGCCGCGTCGTACTCGGTATTGCGGTTCTTGCGCCGCGCCGGGTCCTGCTGGTCCTCGAAGACTCCTGGGTCGACAAAAACACCGATGGTCACCAGGATCTCGCCAGCGTGGACCAGGTTGTCCAGCACGATCCCGCCCCGGACTTCGCCGTCCGGGTCGAGGTACCACCAGCCGTCCTGGAACACCAGGAGCCCCGCGGGATCGGCGGGGTCGTAGGCCGCTGGGACATGGATCCATACGGTGCGAGCCGTGCCTGGGAAGACGGCGCTGTCGTTCAGGCGCAGCTCGACGGTCTCGCCCCTGGGCACACCTGGGCGCACCGACGAGTCCGGGCCGTGCTCATAGCGGACGTCGTCGAGGTCGAGCGGCAGGGCGCGGAACGGGACACGGGCGGTCACGATCCCGACCGTAGCGAGCGGGCGCTCACACGTCGCGGGATTTCCCGCCCGCGCTCAGGCGCCGTCGGTCTCGGGTGACTTGCGCGTCCAGGCCACGATCTGGGTCGCTCGCATCTCGACCCGGTCCGCGTCCTCGAAGGCTGCGACGATCACGTCAAGATGCACGTCGAACGCTGCGAGCAGGTCGTTGTTCGGCACGTTTCCCATCGCGACCGCCAGCAGCCGACGCGGTCGCCCGTACAACTGGTGCGAAATGCGGAAGTCGGCGTCCTTGGACACCACCACCCGGTCCTCGATGTCAGCGAAAGCCGTCACGTCCGTATCCGAGGAACGATTGCCGTTCGGCAGCTGGGTCGTGTGCTTCGCGTCGTGCCCGGCTTTGATCAGCGCACGCGCGAGCCGTGCAGGCAGCTGCGCGTCGACCAGGAACTTCACGCTGCGCTGACGGACACGACAGTGTGCCCGCCCGAAGCGAGCGCCCCGTACTCCAGGGCCGCGAGCAGATCTTCTCGCTCCAGATCGGGGTAGTCCTCAAGAATCTCGTCAGGAGACATCCCGGACGCCATCAGCTCCAGGACCATCTGTACTGGGTAGCGCAGCCCGCGCACGACCGGCTGGCCGTGGCAGACCTGTGGATCGGACGTGATGCGCTCAAGGCGGGACATACAAATATCGTAACCGTGGCCTCCCGGATCCGGACGGATCTTCGAACAGATCCCCTACGGCACCACCTCGATCGCCACCGTCACCGTCTGGTTCCTGGCGCGGTTCGCGTCGCTCGTGTTGGGGTACGGCGGGTCGACGGCGCCCGCGCCGGCCACGTCCACCGCGCTCAGCGGGATCCCGCTGTCCGCCGAGATGACCTGCGCCGCCGCGAGCGCCCGGGCCAGGCTCACCTCGGCGTTGTCGAGGTAGCGGCTGCCCGGAACGGGTGCGGTGTTGCTCGTGTGGCCGATGACCGTCACCTCGACGTCGGTCAGGTCACCGAGCAGCCCGGCGAGGCCCGTAAGAGCATCCGCCCCGCTCCGGGACGTCTCGGCGCCACCGGCCTGGAACACCGGGTCGCGGAACGTGACGAGGACGGAGCGCGCGTCGAGCGTCGTGGTCCAGCGCTGGTCTCCCAGCGCGTCCCGCACCTCCCGCAGGGCTGTCTCGCGCGACGTAGTTCCTTCCGACGACGACGGCGGCGGCGGCGGCGGCGGTGTGGCCGTACGGATCTGATTCAGGTCGTGCCTCAGCTGCGCGAGCTCCTGGGCCACCGCGGGGTCCGCCTGCTGTTCGGCCGAGCGGTTCGCGAAGCCCCACCCGGCCACGGCCCCGCCCCCGGCGAGCAGGAGGGCGGCTGCGGCGGCGCCCAGCACGAGGCCCCCGCCGGTGCGCCGTCCGCCCCACATCGCGCGGATCCGGCGGCGCCCGTCGCGGGCCCCGGCGTGCTCCGGGTCGAGGTGCTCGACGCGGGCCCAGCACGCGTCGGCCCGGGCCAGGTCGCCGCGCTGGGCGTGCACACGGGCCAGCAGGTCGAGGACCGCGACGTCGTCGCTGTGCTGGCCGCCGATCGAGTCGAGCAGGCGCCGCGCGTCGTCGTACCGCCCGGCCCGGGCTTGCAGGGCGGCGTCGGCCAGTGCGGCCTGGACTGAGGCCTCGGCGACGCGGCTCACTGCGCACCCCCGTTGCCCAGCAGGCCGTCCCCGAGGATCGACGGCGCACTGGTACCCCCGCCGCTCCGGTCCACGAACCGGTCGAGCCGGGCGTTGATACCGGTGAGCCGGTTCAGGTCGCCGACGGCGACCGCCGAGCGGCCGTCACCGAGGAGGCGCTGCACCTCCCGGCGCGGGTCGCCGTCCAGCTCGTTCTCCAGGGCCGCGAACCGGATCAGGGGAAGCTGCCCGTTCTCCTCGAACACGCGGATCGCGATGGACCGAACCTCGTTGGTCCGCCGTTCGATCACCGTCCGGTTGCCCTCCGCGATGGCGTCCTCCAGCTCGGCCTCGGCCCGCCGCAGCTCGTCCGTGTAGCGGCCGTTGCCGGCCTCCGCGACGACCTCGTTGGCGATCCCCTGTGCCTCCCTGCCCTCCTCGACGATCTTGGGCAGCTCCAGGAGCTCGTCCACCTCGTCGAGGGCGGAGTCGGCGTCGAGCAGCCGCGCCTGGCAGGTCGCTAGCGCGTCCGGGTCCGCCTCGGACTGGCGCAGCAGCCGGTCGATCTCCTCCATGATGCTGTCCGTGTCCAGCCGGTCCAGCCGGGCCAGCGCCTCGGTGGCCCGGATCTGCTCACCCTGGCTGCGCAGGTCGTGGTACCTGGTGTCGAGCGCCGTGCGGGCGGCCCGCAGGTCGGCGAGCTCGGGCAGCACGGGGCGGCTGAGGTCGACGTCGATGGCGAACTCGGCGTCGAGGAACGGGACGTACGCCTCGGCCTCGATCCGGAAGCTGCTGTCGACGCGTACGACCACCTCTACCTCCGTGCCCAGGGGCAGGTCGCGCTCGATGTCGTCCGAGCGGACGACGAGCTGGCCCACCACCGTGTTGCGGTCGGCCCGCGCGTGCTCACCCGTCAGGATCGGGATGCGCATCAGGCCGTTGCCGGACCTCCGGTCGACCGCCTGCGTGGTCCGCAGGCCGTTGACGCGGCCCGTGCTCGGCAGCTCGGTGTTGCGCCGGACCAGCGGCACCAGCGTGTTGCCGACGAGGCCGACGCTGATCGAGTGGCTCATGGTCGGGGCGCCGCCCATGCCGCCGCTCTTGCGCTGGTAGGTGAAGCCCGGCTGGTAGGTCGCCTGCTCCGTGCCCGCCGGGTCGTGCACGGTCACCGTGAACGAGTGCGTGGCGAACTCCGTGGCACGCAGCCGTACGGAGAACGACCCGTCCTGGCGCAGCGCCACGGCGCCCGTGGTCCACGGGGGTTTGGTCGTCGTGTTGCGGATCTCGACGGTCCCGCCGGTCCAGTCGGCGATGTCGTCGGCCTGGACCCGCCCGCCGAGCAACGGGTCGGCATCCAGCCCGGCTGCCGAGTACTCGAGGTTCAGCAGCGCACGGCCCGGGACGACCGGGGCCGCTGCCCGCACCTCCTGAGGGATGCGCTGCGTCGCGGCGTAGATCGCCGCGCCGCGCGCCACCACCGTCATCGGGTCCAGGCTGTGGTCGAGCGGGATGCCGAGGCCCTCGACCGGATCGGCCAGCATCTCGCGCACCAGGGCGAGCTGGGACGAGCCGCCGACCAGCAGCAGCCGCTCGAACGCCTCCGGGGGGATCGCGCTCTCGGACAGCGACTGGCGGCACAGCCGGATCGAGCTCGCCACCAGGGGCCGCGCGATGTCCGCCAGGTTGTCCCGCGTCAGCTCGCAGTAGAACTCGACGTCGCGGCCGGCCTCGACCCTGATCTCCGCCTCGATCTCCACGCTGTCCTGCTGCGCCAGCTCGATCTTGGCCGCCTCGGCCAGGCCCTTGAGCTGCGCGAGCACCCCCCGGTACCGGGGGTTGTCCGCAGTGACGTCGGTCAGGCCGTGGTCCTGCTGCAGCCGGGGCAGCAGGTAGTCCTCGACGATGGCCCAGTCGATCCGCTTGCCACCCAGCGAGTTGTCGCCCGCGTGGTTGACCACCATGAACTCGCCGTCCTCGATCTTGACGACGGCGGCGTCGAACGTGCCGCCGCCGAAGTCGTAGACCAGCCAGAACCCCTTGTCGGGTGCCTTGGCATCCGCCGTGTACGCCCAGACGGCGGCGGTGGGCTCCTGCAGCAGGGGCGCGGCCTTCAGACCGGCGAGCTCGGCGGCGCGACTGGTCGCGGCCGTCTGGTCCGCGGTGAACGCGGCCGGGACGGTGATCACCGCCGTCTCGACCGGCTCGCCCGTGCGTCGCTGCACGTCGCCGCGCAACGACTTGAGCACCTCCGCCGACATCTCCTCCGGCGACATGGTGCGGCCCGACGCCTCGAACAGCTTGTCCTGGTCGCGGCGGCCCATGCGGAGCTTGAACTCGGCGCACGCGTTGTCGGGGTCGGCCACCACCCGGGCGCCGGCCTTCTGCCCGACGAGCACGCTGCCCGTTCGGCTCACATACACCGCCGACGGCGTGAACTCCACGTTCTGAGCGTTACGGACCACCTCGGCGCTCGCGCCCTTCGCCTCGGCGACGGCGCTGTTGGTGGTACCCAGGTCGATCCCGATGTCGATCGTGTCACGCATCGTCCTGCCCCCTCTTCTCGGCGTCTGCCCGCTCAGGCACAGCCACGATCACTTCACCCTCCTGGATGATGCGTCCCGCACGCCGGACCGACGGGCGGACCGTCTCGACCACGGTCTCCTCGGTGACGTCCGGGTCGTCCTGGTAGGCCAGCACCCGCAGGTCCATACCCACGTCGAACCGCAGCCCGTCGTGCCCCTCCACCTCGATCCCTGCACGCACGAGGCGGTCGTCGGCGGCGGCCAGGTAGCGGTTGGCCCAGCGCACGGCGCGCGGCGGGTCCTGCTCGGCCCCCGGACCGTCCACCTTGTTGCGGGCCCGCCAGAGCTCGGTCACCAGGCCGGCCACGACGTCGTCGGACAGGCCTTCGGGGCGTGCATCGAGCAGCGAGTCCGGCGCCTGCGGCGCCGTCGGCCCGGATGCAGCGGACGACGCCGGAGCAGCTACCGGGTTGGAGACCGGGACAGGGGCCGGGTCAGAGGCCGGACCAGGGGCCGGAACTGAGGCCACCGCAGGCGGCGCGATCCGGAACTCGGCCGGGAACCGGTGCTGCCGGGACCAGGCCGACAGGCTGCCGGCGCCGGGCCGGCGTCGTGGTGCGGCGTTCACCCATCCACTCCTTGTTTCGGTGGTGCATGTGTTGTGCGTACCGGTCTCGATGATGCCCTCATCAGCGGCCGAGGTCCTGGAAGAACTCGACGACTTGCGCGACGGCGCCTATCGCCACGAATCCGCCGAAGATGGCCACCAAGGTGGACCAGATCGGTCCGATGTCGACCACGTTGTACATGAGCCACCAGGACAGCGCACCACCGATCAGGAAGGAGATCAGGAGCGGCGCGCAGCCCAGGTTGGCCTCCGCCGGAACCCCGGCTCGGCGCCCCGCCCGGTAGTTCTCGATGTCCGTGATGTTGTTGTCCAGCAGCGTCGTGACCGACGGCGACGACGCCAGCGCACGAGCCTCGCGGAGCAGGTCCAGGACGGGGCCCGAAGACAGCGCGCCCGGCGCTTTCTCCACGTACACGTTCACGAACCCGAGCACACAGTTGTTGACGGCGCGCGCCACCTCGTCCCGGCAGGCGCCGACCACGTCGTCGTCGTTCCCCAGGACAGCCGCGCAGGTCGCCAGCGCCGGCGTCGTCTCCTCCAGCAGCTCCGTCGCCGCGGAGAGCCCTGCGGACGGCACGGTCTGCCGTGCCGTCTCGCAGGCGTTCCGCACCCGGTCCGTGAACGGCTCGACGGCGCCGCGAGAGACGTCCCGCACCAGCCTCGGCTCGAAACCCGCCCCGCGCAGCACCTTCATCTGGGGCTCCGCAAGCTCCTGGCCGGAGCCGGCGGCCCGCACCACAAGCCCGACGGACACCCCGATGACGTGCTCCGGCAGCCGGTCACGCAGTGCGCGGAGCACCGCGACGGACAGGCGTGGGTCGTCGATCTCCGCCGCGCGCTGGCGGACCCGCTCCCACGTCTCCTCGGCGACAAATGCCTCCGCCAGGAGGCGCAGGCCCACCCGCCAGTCGTCCCAGGTTTCCTCCTGCGCCACCCGCCCGTCGGGGGTGGTCGCCTCCAGCGCCCGGGAGTGCACAAAGACCGCGCGCTTGTGCCGGCTGTTCTGGTCCGGCCGGATCCAGAACAGCTCGTGCACGAGCCGGGCCAGGGGATCGCGCAGCACCTCGAACGCGGCGCGCAAGGCGTCCGGGTCGTCCGACGGCGGCAGCGGCACCTCGCCGTCGGGCACCGGCGTCACGTAGTACGGGTTCTGGGTCTCCTCCCGGTGCCGGCGCACCTGCCGGTTCGACACGTCGGTGGGCAGCCCGGTGACCCGGAACGCGTTGTTCCGGTACAGGCCGTGCCCTTCGAGCGGGCGCAGCACCCGGTCGATGTCGCGCGCTACGTCGGAGGTGATGCTCAACGGTCCGCCCCTTCCCCTGCTGCGTCCCGGCCGGCCTGCCACGTCGTCAGGGCCTTGCCCAGCTCGGCCGCGTCGGCGGGCCGGCGGGCCAGGTCGGGCTCGAGCGCACCGAGCACGATCTGCGCCAGGTCCAGGTCCGCGCGGCGGTTGAGGTCGTGCGGGGAGATCGGGGGCGGCCGGTGCTGGGCGCCGAACACCGTGGCCGGCACGTCCTCGTAGGGCAGCAGGTTGGTGAGCAGCAGGTACGCGACGGTCCCGACGGCGTACACGTCCCCGGCCGGGGAGGCGCCCTGGCCGTACCGCAACGCCTCCGGCGCCATGAACATGAGGGTCCCCTCGGAGCTGGTCAGCCCGGACGTGGCATCGACCCGCCGGGCCAGTCCGAAGTCGCCCACCCGCACCCGCAGGCGGTGCTGGTCGTACCCGACCAGGACGTTCCAGGGTGTGATGTCGCGGTGGACTATCGGGGGGTCCGACCGGTGGGCCACGGCGAGCCCGGCGCAGAGCTGCACGAGGATCTCTACCGCGTCGTCGACCGGGACGGAGCCGTCCGGCCGCGAGCGCCGGTAGTCGTCGAGGTTGCCGGCGGCCACGTACTCCATGGTGAAGAAGCCGCGCTCTCCGGCCGGCGTCGGGACGGTCCCGGCGTCGAAGACCCGCACGATGTTGGGGTGGCCCAGCTTGGAGAGCAGGGTGGCCTCGCCGAGCATCCGGCGGGTCTCGGCCAGCGTGCCGACGCGCTTGAGGACCTTCATGGCCTGGCGTCCCAGGAAGCGGTGGCGCACCCGGTAGACCTCGGAGTAGGCGCCCTGGCCGAGGTAGCGCTCGATCTCGTACGTGTCGCCGATCCGGCTGCCCTCGCTGAGCAGGCGCACTGGGTCTCCCTCCTACGACGCTGGTCGACCGAACCGTGGCACGCGCAGCTCGGGACCCCTCCCGAGGGGCGATCTCGACGAAGCCGCCGATACCTTATCGCCAGGTCCGGGTGCGTGTCGGGGATTCATTCCGCGCCGTAGAACAACCGCTCCATCACCGCCCGGGCGCGCCGGGCGAGGCGCAGGTAAAGCTCCTCCAGCTCCGGGCCGGTGCCGACGTCCCCGAGCAGGCTGGCGACGCCGGTCAGCGCGTGGCTGTCGTGCGGCAGCATGTCCACGCCGGCGCCCGTGGTGCGCCCCGACCACAGCACGATCGCTGAGCGCAGCCGCGACGCGAGCCGCCACGCCTCCAGCAGCACCTCGGCGTCGTCGTCGGTGAGCAGGTCGGCGTCCCGGGCGGCCTTCAGCGCGGACACCGTGCCGGTGGTGCGCAGGCCCGGCACCTCGAACGCGTGCTGGAGCTGCAGCAGCTGGACGGTCCACTCGACGTCGGACACCCCGCCGCGCCCGAGCTTCAGGTGCCGGGCTGGGTCCGCGCCGCGCGGCAGCCGCTCCGACTCGACGCGAGCCTTGATGCGGCGCACCTCGCGCAGCACCGCTGCGTCCGGCCCGCTCTCCGGGTAGCGCAGCGGGTCGATGAGCGCCGTGAACCGCGCGCCCAGGGACAGGCCGCCCTCCGCGCCGGGCCCCAGGTCGAGCGATTCGGCCACCGCGCCCTCGTCCGGGCCGCCCTCCGCGACCACGCTCAGCGTGCCCGACAGCGCCCGGGCGCGCAGCAGCGCCTGCGCCTCCCAGGGTGAGGACCAGCGCCCGTAGTACTTCACGTACGACTCGAAGGACCGCACCAGGGGCCCGTTGCGGCCTTCGGGCCGCAGGTCGGCGTCCACGGGCAGGGCCGGCTCGGGCCCGACGGCGGACAGGATGCGCCGCAGGTTCTTCGCCACCGTCAGGGCGTAGTCGTTGGCCGCCTTGTCCGGCGCGGCGCCCACCGCCTCGTACACGAACATGATGTCGGCGTCCGAGCCGTACCCCATCTCCTGCCCGCCGAGGCGGCCCATCGCGACGATGAGCAGGCGCGCGGGCTCGTCTCCGCGCGCGATCCCCCGCGCGGTGCGCGCCTCGTGCTCCGCGATGCGCAGCCCGCCGGCCAGGACGACGTCGGCCGCGTCGGAGATCGCCTTCGCTGCGGACACGGGCCCCAGCGCGCCCAGGACCTCCGCGACCCCGGTGCGGGCCAGCTCCCGGCGACGCAGCGCGCGCAGTGCCACGGTGGCGGCGTCCACCTCTTGGGCCCGCCCGAGCAGCGCGTCCGCCTCCGCCGCGAGCCGCCGCGCCCCGCGGGGCGCCAGCGACTCGGACTGCGCGAGCCAGCGCACCGACTCCGGGGACCGCCCGATCGCGTCGGCGAGGTAGCGCGAGGAGGACAGCACCTGGGCGAGCCGGGAGGCCGCCTCGGCGGAGTCGCGCAGCAGCCGGAGGTACCAGTGGGTGGAGCCCAGCGTGTCGGACAGCTTGCGGAACGCGAGCAGCCCCTCGTCCGGGTCCGCGCCCTCGGCGAACCAGCCGAGCAGCACCGGCAGGAGCTGGCGCTGGATGGCCGCGCGCCGCGAGACGCCGTCGGTCAGGGCATGCACGTGGCGCATGGCGCCGGCCGGGTCGCGATAGCCGGTCGCGGCGAACCGCGCCATCGCTGCCTTCGGCGCGAGGGACGCCTCGCCCGTGGACAGCAGCGCGGTGGCCGGCAGGAGCGGCCGGTAGTAGACGGCCTCGTGCAGGTCGCGCACCTCGCGCCGCACCAGCCGCCAGGTCTTGACGAGGTCGTCCGCGCCGCCCTGGCCCAGCCCGCGGGCCAGCCGCCGCAGCTCGGCCTCCGCGGTCGGCATGAGGTGGGTCCGGCGCAGCCGGAAGAGCTGGATCCGGTGCTCCAGCGCCCGCAGGAACCGGTAGCACTCCCCCATCCGGCGCGCGTGCTCGCGCCCGACATAGCCCCCGCGGGACAACGCGGCCAGGGCGTCGAGCGTGGTCCGGGACCGGATGTCCTCGTCCGCGCGACCGTGCACCAGCTGCAAGAGCTGCACGGTGAACTCGACGTCGCGCAGGCCGCCCTTGCCGAGCTTGATCTGCCGGTCGGCCTCGGCCACCGGAACGTTGTCCTCGATGCGCTTGCGCATCGCGCGCGCGTCCTCGACGAAGTTCGGCCGCTCCACGGCCTGCCACACCAGCGGCCCGACGGCGGCGCCGTACGCCTCGCCCAGCGCCAGGTCGCCCGCGACAGGCCGGGCCTTGAGCAGCGCCTGGAACTCCCAGGTCACGGCCCACCGCTCGTAGTACGCGAGGTGGCTGGCCAGCGTCCGCACGAGCGGCCCCTGCTTGCCCTCCGGCCGGAGCGACGCGTCGACCTGCCACAGTGCCGGCTCCGCCGAAGCGCCGGAGCAGACCTGCGCGAGCCGGCCCGCGAGCCGGGCCGCGACCCGCAGGGCGTCGTCCTCGTCGCACGCCGGCGCGCCGTCGGGCAGCACACCCGGCTCGGCGACGTAGATGACGTCCACGTCCGAGATGTAGTTGAGCTCCCGGCCGCCGGTCTTGCCCATGCCCACCACCGCCAGGCGTACGCCGACGGCGTGGTCCTCCTCCTCGGAGCGCGCGATCGCCAGCGCGCCCTCCAGCGCGGCGGCCGCCAGGTCGGCGAGCGCCGCCGCGACGGCGGGCAGCACGGCCGTGGGGTCGGGCGCCGTCACGTCGGTGGCGGCGATCCGCAGCAGCCGCGCCCGGTAGGCACGGCGCAGTTGGTCCGTGTACGACGGCGGGGCGTCCTCCGGCCTCCTCGTCGCCTGCCCGGGCCGGGCCGCGGGCACGTGGGTCCCCGCGACGGGATCGTCCGCCTCCGGGTCGGCGTCGATCGCCCGCAGCAGCTCGGCGCGGACGGCCCGGGCCGGCACGCCCGTGCCGGGGGTGGGGTCACCGATCAGGTCGAGCAGGGCCGGGTGCCGCACCAGCTCGTCGCCGAGCGCGGACGACGAGCCCAGCACCCGCAGCAGACGGTCCCCCACGGAGGGGCAAGGCGCGTCGGCGTCGGGGCCGCGCTCGCTGGGACCGCGCTCACCGGAACGGCGCTCGCCGGAACCCTGTTCGCCGACTTCCGGCGCTCTGGGACCAGGCGGGCCCAGGCCCTCGCCGTCGGCGATCGCGAGGACCGGGCGGAGCCGGTCCGGTGCGGCCGTTGCGAGGCGCACGAGCTGCAGCAGGGCGAGGTCGGGGTCGGCCACGGTGGCGAGCGAGCGCAGCAGTGCCGCGGGTGCGGGGTCGAGGACCACCGCGCCCCGGTCCGGACCGGCCGCGCGGTCCGCTGCCGGGCCGCCCTTCGGCCGGCTGTCCAGGACCGACACCAGGTCGGGATCCCACCAGAGCGAGGCCGACCGAGTGAGGTCGGCGAACCCAGCCCGGATCAGGTGAGTCGTCAGGGTCTCGGGTCGGCGGCTCTGCACCCCCTGACCCTACGACGCAAAGGCGCCGAAGTAGAGGGCACTCAGAGCTCCACTCAGAGCTGGAGGAACCGCTTGATCTCGAACGGCGTCACCTGCGCGCTGTACGCCTCCCACTCCTCGCGCTTGTTGCGCAGGAAGAAGTCGAAGACGTGCTCGCCGAGGGTCTCGGCCACGAGCTCGGACTTCTCCATGAACTGGATGGCCTCGTCGAGGTCGCGCGGCAGCGGCGCGATGCCCAGCGCGCGGCGCTCGGCCTGGGTGAGCTCCCAGACGTCGTCCTCGGTGTGGTCCAGGAGGTCGTAGCCCTCCTCGATGCCCTTGAGGCCGGCGGCGAGGATCACGGCGAACGCCAGGTACGGGTTCGCCGCGGAGTCCAGCGCGCGGTACTCGATGCGCGCCGAGTTGCCCTTGCCCGGCTTGTACATCGGCACCCGCACGAGCGCGGACCGGTTGTTGTGGCCCCAGCTCACGTAGCTCGGGGCCTCCTGCCCGCCCCAGAGCCGCTTGTAGCTGTTGACGTACTGGTTGGTGACGGCGGTGATCTCGCCCGCGTGCACCATGAGGCCCGCGATGAACTGGCGCGCCGTCTTGGACAGCTCGAACTGGGCGCCGGGCTCGTAGAACGCGTTGCGGTCGTCCTCGAAGAGCGACACGTGGGTGTGCATGCCGGAACCGGGCTGGTCGGCCAGCGGCTTGGGCATGAAGGAGGCGAACACGCCCTGCTCCAGCGCGACCTCCTTGACCACCGTGCGGAACGTCATGAGGTTGTCCGCGGTGGTCAGCGCGTCGGCGTACCGCAGGTCGATCTCGTTCTGGCCCGGGCCGGCCTCGTGGTGGGAGAACTCCACCGAGATGCCCATGGACTCCAGCATGGTGATCGCGGCACGACGGAAGTCGTGCGTCGACCCGCGGGCCAGGTGGTCGAAGTAGCCGCCCTGGTCCACCGGCTCCAGCTTCGAGTCGGTCTTGGTCAGCTGGTTGAAGAGGTAGAACTCGACCTCAGGGTGCGTGTAGAAGGTGAACCCGCGGTCGCTCGCCTTCGCGAGGGTCCGCTTGAGCACGTTCCGGGAGTCCGCCAGCGACGGCTGCCCCTCCGGCGTCAGGATGTCGCAGAACATGCGGCCTGTACCGTGCCGCTCGCCGCGCCACGGGAGGACCTGGAAGGTGGTCGGGTCCGGCTTCGCGACCATGTCCGCCTCGAACACGCGGGTGAGGCCCTCGATCGCGCTGCCGTCGAACCCGATGCCCTCGCTGAACGCCGACTCGAGCTCCGCGGGCGCCACGGCTACCGACTTCAGCACACCGAGCACATCGGTGAACCAGAGCCGGATGAAGCGGATGTCGCGCTCCTCGACCGTGCGGAGCACGAACTCCTGCTGCCTGTCCATGGGCCCATCTTGCACTAAACCTGTTACAGGCGCGTGTACCGGGCATGGACGCCCGGTCGTAGGCTTTCCTGCGGCACCGATGCCGCCCGAACCACAGGAGGACCATGTCCGCCCACACGTCGCCCACACAGGGTCCCAAGCGCGTCCGCGTGCACCATCTCGCGGAAGCCAAGGCCCGCGGCGAGAAGCTCGCGATGCTCACCGCGTACGACGCGGTGACCGCCGCGATCTTCGACGCGGCCGGTCTGGACATCCTGCTCGTCGGCGATTCCATCGGGAACGTCATGCACGGCCACAAGACCACGATCCCCGTGACCGTGGACGACATGATCCCGCCCGCCCGCGCCGTCGCCCGGGCCGCGCAACGCGCCTTCGTGGTGATCGACCTGCCGTTCGGCTCCTACGAGGCCGGGCCGCAGCAGGCGCTCGAGACGGCCGTGCGGATCTTCAAGGAGACGGGCACCGACGCCGTCAAGCTCGAGGGCGGCATCCGGTCCGCGGCACAGATCCGGGCGCTGACCGACGCCGGGATCCCCGTCGTCGCGCACCTGGGGTACACGCCGCAGTCGGAGAACCTGCTGGGCGGTCCGCGCGTGCAGGGCCGCGGCGACGACGCCGTCGAGAAGCTCGCTGCCGACGCCCAGGCGATCGAGGAGGCGGGCGCTGTCGCCGTCGTCCTGGAGATGGTGCCGGTCGACGTCGCCGCGCGGATCACCGAGATCCTGCACATCCCGACCATCGGAATCGGTGCCGGGCCGCACTGCGACGGCCAGGTCCTGGTGTGGACGGACATGGCCGGGATGACGGACTGGTCGCCGCGCTTCGCCCGCCGCTACGCCGAGCTCGGCGCAGCGCTGCGCCGAGCCGCGGAGGACTACGTCTCCGAGGTCAAGGACGCCTCCTTCCCGGACGAGGCGCACTCGTTCGAGAAGTGACCTACTTGTTGCGCCAGTCCTTGTCGTCCTGCTCCCAGGACTCGTTGCGCGCCTTCGCGCTGGCCAGCGCCCGCTCGGCCTCGGCGCGAGTGCTGTACGGCCCCATCAGGTTGGTCCAGGAGGAACGATGCCCCTCCTCGACCTCGCGGGTCGCGGTGTTGTACCAGTACTGCTCCTGGTTGCTCATGAGACGATCCTGACATGAGTGACCTGGCGTTCGGCATAGACATCGGAGGTTCGGGGATCAAGGGTGCGCCCGTCGATCTTTCGACGGGCGCGTACGCGGACAAGCGCACCCGCATCCCGACCCCGAGCCCGTCCACCCCGCAGGCCGTCGCGGAGGTGCTCGCCGAGCTCGTCGAGGGTTACCACCTGCACGGCGACGTTCCCGTCGGCGTCGCCTTCCCCGCGCCGATGCAGCACGGCGTGGTCCGGTCCATCGCGAACCTGGACCAGTCGTGGACCGGTGTGGACCTGCCGGCCCTCGTCCAGCGCGCGACCGGCCGGACCGTGATCGCGGTGAACGACGCCGATGCCGCGGGCGTCGGCGAGGTCCGCTACGGGGCCGCGCGCGACTCCGAGGGTGTGGTCCTGGTCTCCACGCTCGGCACGGGGATCGGCTCGGCCCTGGTGGTCGACGGCGTCCTGGTCCCCAACACCGAGCTGGGGCACCTCGAGATCGACGGGCACGACGCCGAGTCCCGCGCCGCCGACTCGGCGCGGGAGCGCGAGGACCTGTCCTGGGAGGAGTGGGCCGAGCGCCTGCAGCGCTACTTCGGGGTGGTCGAGGACCTGCTGTCCCCCGACCTCATCGTCGTGGGCGGTGGTGTGAGCAAGCACCACGAGAAGTACCTGCCGCACCTGCACCTGCGGGCGCCGATCGTTCCGGCTCAGCTACGCAACGCGGCGGGCATCGTGGGGGCCGCGGCGCTGGCCGCGGGGCGCTGACGCAGGGTTAGGCAGGTTCCTGCGCGAGGGCCGGTCAGGCTTCCTGCGCGAGAGCGGTGTGGGTCGGCTGCGCGAACAGCGCGTCGACGCCGAGCATCTCGATGACCGTCCGGACCACTGCCGGCGGCTCGGGCAGGCTGACGGTCAGCCCGTCCTGCGTCCCATAGGTGTACATCTGCATGAGGAACGCGACACCTGTCGAGTCCATGAACGTCACCTTCGACGTGTCGATCACTACCGCCTTGGCCCGTTCCAGGGCATTGGCTATCGCAGCACTCGACTCACCGCGCAAAGAGACATCGATCTCTCCCCACATGCTCACGACACTCGTGCGGGACTGTTCTTCGAACATGATCCCGCCCGTGCGCCCCCTGTTATCGAATTCAGTGCTGCTCACTTGCATCGCCCCTGTTCATTGCTCCCCGACATGGCCGCCGGAACGGGTCGCCCGACCCCCCGGGCAACTCTGGGAGATTGCAACGCCTTCGTCGCGATCACGGGCAGCCTACATCCGTGAAGATCGCAAGTGGAACAGCCTCTGAGGCTTACTTTTCTCCCTCCGGACTGTTATAAACACCTCTACTCCGGCAAACTGCAATATTTCACCCGGGCAGACCGGACATATAGGCGCCGAGTTGGTCATATGTCCAAGAAAAAAATTCACCGAATTCATTTGTCAGCCGACCGATTCGGGCCGTCGGGCCCTTCTGAGACCCCCGGATTGCGAACGGACGGCGCGCTTTCCTTCTCCCACGCATCGAGCTGCATAGTGAGTGCCTTGGCAAGCTCGAACACCTGCTGCGGAGGAATACGCACACGGGAGACCACCCGGCCCGGCACCGTAATGGATGTGACTTCGCCCGACTCCGGGTCGGATACTGGGCTCGGCGGCTGCTTCACAGCGATGAAGTCCAGGATGAACGACGTCGGTGTGTGCCATACCGAGGCGAAGTCGGCGGGCACGCCGGTCTCCATCTCGTCGGGTACATCGATCTGGAACTCCTGGGGCAGCTCGTCGGACGACACTGGGGCTCCTCGATTGGCCGGACGGTCCACCGACCGTACCGTGGGGCTGGTTTACGCGACAGTGGAAACGGACTCGGAGGACAAATGGTCTCTGCTACACCTGTCGACGTGTCCGAGCTTGCCCAGGAGCGCGAGTTTCTCGCCGACGCCCGCTCACAGCTCGGGCGCATGCGCGACCGGGTCGCCGCCCTCGACGGCAGCAACGCCGGCAACTGGGTGAGTGCGGAGGTCCTGGAGGCCACGCTCGCGCGCCGGATGGAACAGCTCACCGACGACCCGGAGATCCCGCTCTTCTTCGGCCGCATCGACCTGGCGCCCGAGAACACCGTCGGCGAGTCCTTTCATATCGGCCGACGCCACGTCTCCGACCCGGACGGCGAGCCGATGGTCATCGACTGGCGCGCCCCGGTGAGCACCCCGTTCTACCGAGCCTCGCCCAAGGAGCCGATGGGTCTTACGGCCCGACGCCGGTACGGGTTTGCGCGCGGCCAGCTCACCGGGTTCGAGGACGAGTCCCTCGCCGACCTGGCGGGAGCCGACGGCCTCGCGCACTCGGAGATCCTCGAGGCCGAGATCGAGCGGCCGCGCACCGGCCCGATGCGCGACATCGTCGCGACCATCCAGCCCGAGCAGGACGTCATCGTCCGGATGCCGCTCGAGCGCACGCTCGTGGTCCAGGGCGCGCCCGGCACGGGCAAGACGGCGGTCGGGCTGCACCGCGCGGCCTACCTCCTGTACGCGCACCGCGACCAGCTCACCCGCCGCGGGGTGCTCGTCGTCGGGCCGAACAAGAGCTTTCTGCGCTACATCCGCGACGTGCTGCCCGCCCTCGGTGAGATCCACGCCAGGCAGGCGACCATCGAGGAGATCGTCGGTGACCATGCCCCGGTCCGCGCCACCGAGCCCGCGGACGTCGCGACCCTCAAGGGCGACGGGCGGATGGCCGAGGTGCTGCGGCGCGCCGTCTGGTCGCACGTCGGCACCCCGCAGGACACGCTGGTGCTGCCGCGCGGCTCGTTCCGCTGGCGGGTGCCGGCCTACGAGGCGCGCGAGGCGGTCGAGCAGATCACGGCGCGCGACGTGCGGTACAACCTGGGCGGGGCCCAGCTCCGGCATGCGCTCGCGCACCGCGTGCTCGTGCAGATCGAGGAGACCGGCGACGCCCTCGACGACAAGGCGTGGGACGTCCTGGCCCGGACCAAGCCCGTCCGGGACTACGCGACGGCGGTCTGGCCCACGGTCGAGCCGCGCAGGCTGCTCTTCCGCCTGTTCTCCGACGAGCAGTTCCTCGCCGAGTGCGCGGCGGAGATCCTGTCCGACGACGAGCAGCGCCTGCTCGCCTGGGACCGGCCGCCGCGCTCACTCGGCTCCGCCCGCTGGACCACGGCGGACCTCGTGCTGCTCGACGAGATCGCCGACCTGCTGGACCGGACCGAGTCGGTGGCGCACATCGTCGTCGACGAGGCGCAGGACCTGTCCGCGATGATGCTGCGCGCCCTCGGCCGGCGCGCCGCCACCGGTTCGCTCACCGTGCTGGGCGACCTCGCGCAGGCCACCACGCCGTGGGCGGCGAGCGACTGGGCGGACGTCCTGGGCCACCTGGCCAAGCCCGACGGGCACGTGGAGCAGCTCACCGCGGGATTCCGGGTACCCGGCGACGTGATCGAGCTCGCCGCCCGGCTCCTGCCGAGCATCGCGCCCAGGCTTGAGCCGCCGACGGCGGTCCGCCGCGCCCGCGGCCGGCTCACCATCACCACCGCGCCCCTCGGCGAGGTCCTCGCCGGCGTCGCGGGCCTGGAGGGATCGGTCGGCCTGATCGTGCCAGACGACGCCGTGGCGCAGGCCCGCACGACGCTCACCGCCGCGGGGCTGACCTTCGCCGTCGTCGGCGAGCAGGACGACGCCGGGCCCGAGGCTGCCGGGCTCGACGACGGGCTCGACGACGCCGGGCTCGACTCCTCCGAGTTCGACGCGCACCTCGACCTGGTGCCGGCCACGCTGGCCAAGGGCCTCGAGTTCGACCACGTGGTGCTTCACGACCCGGCCGGGATCGTCGCGGCCGAGCCCACCCACGCCACCGGCCTGCGCCGCCTCTACGTCTGCCTCACCCGGGCGGTCACGTCCCTAGTCGTCCGCCACGACGACAACCTGCCGCCGGAGCTCGGCGTCTAGCTGTCGGTGCGCGACGACGGGGCGGCGGGCAGCCGCACCGTGATGCTGAGCCCTCCGGTGGTGCGCGGGGTCAGGGTGAGGGTCCCGTCGTGGGCCTGGGTGATGCTCTTGGCGATCGCCAGGCCCAGCCCGACGCCCGCGTGATCGGTGTGGATCCGTTCGGTGCCGCGCTGGAACGGCTCGGCCAGCGTGGAGATCCGAGCCGGGGTGAGCTTCTCGCCGGTGTTCTCGACGGTGAGCAGCACAGTCCCGGTGTGGCCACTGGTCGAGACCCACACGGTGCCGCCGTCGGGCAGGTTGTGGACGATGGCGTTGTGCACGAGGTTCGTGGCCAGCTGCAGCAGCAGCGCGTGCGAGCCGACGGTGGGCGTGAACCCGACGGACGTCTCGAGGGCGACTCCGCGTTTCTCGGCGAGCGGGAGCAGCGTCTCGGTGGCGTCCTCCGCGACCAGGGACAGGTCGACGACCTCCCGGGTGAAGGACCGCTGGTCGGCGCGGCTGAGCACGAGCAGCGCCTCGGTCAGCGCGATCGCCCGGGCGTTGACGACGTGGAGGCGGTCCAGGAGCTCACTTGTGTCCCGGGTGGGATCGTTGCGGATCACGTCGAGCAGCGTCTGCGATATCGCTAGCGGCGTGCGCAGCTCGTGGGAGGCGTTGGCCGCGAACCTCTGCTGTTCGGCGACCTGCGACTCGAGCCGCGCCAGCATGGTGTCGAAGCTGTCGGCAAGCTCGCGAAACTCGTCCTGAGGCCCCTCCAGCCGGATCCGGTGGGTGAGCGACCCGGTCGCGGCCCTGCGGGTGGCCGCCGTGATCCGGTTCAGCGGAGCGAGCATCCGGCCGGCGAGGATCCACCCGCCCACCAGGCCGAGCACCAGCAGGAACACCATCGCCGCGGCCGCCCGCGGAGCGAACGCGGCCTGGAGGTCGTTCCGGTTGGGCACAAATCCGCCGGGGCCGTAGATGCCCTCGTCGTTGGGCACGTACCGCAGCAGGAACACCCACACCGTCGCGAGCAGCAGGCCACCCGCGAGCATGAGGAACCCGGCATAGCTGAGGGTGAGCTTGAGGCGAACGCTCGGACCGGGTGGCCTATCCACGGTCTCCACCCGGGCCACTGCCTCCGTCAGGTCCACGGTCCGCGAGCGCAGGTCCGACGTCGGACGCCACGTCGATGCGGTAGCCGACACCGGCCACGGTGGCGATGATCGCGGGTTCGCCGAGCCGTTTGCGCAGGGCCGAGACGGTGATCCGGACGGCGTTGGTGAAAGGGTCGGCGTTCTCGTCCCACGCCCGCTCCAGGAGCTCCTCCGCGCCGACGACGCCGCCCTCGGCCGCGACGAGGACCTCGAGCACCGCGAACTGCTTCCTCGTGAGCGCGACGTACCGGCCGTCCCGGAAGACCTCGCGGCGGAACGGGTCCACCCGCAGGCCGGCGATCTCGCGCACGGGCGGCCGGTTGTTGGCGCGCCGGCGGTCGAGCGCCCTGAGCCTGAGCACCAGCTCCCGGAGGTCGAACGGTTTGGTGAGGTAGTCGTCGGCGCCGAGGCCGAACCCGGTGGCCTTGTCGTCGAGCCGGTCGGCGGCGGTGAGCATCAGGATCGGCATGCCGCTGCCGGAGGCGACGATGCTCGTGGCGATCTGGTCACCGTTCGGCCCGGGGATGTCGCGGTCCAGGACGGCGATGTCGTAGGCGTTGACGCTCAGCAGCTCCAGGGCCGTGTCGCCGTCGCCGGCGATGTCGGACGCGATCGCTTCCAGGCGCAGGCCATCCCGGATCGCTTCCGCCATGTAGGGCTCGTCCTCGACGATCAAGACACGCACACCCCCGATGCTACGAGCCGGTGCATATCGCGGGCATATCAAAAGCTAGTGTGGGGCTCGCCATGAACCCGACCCGTCGCACACGCGCCCTCGCCGCCGGTCCCCGGCGCGGGTTGGCGAGCGTGTGGACGGCTCTGTTCGTCGTGCTCACCTTCATCGGGACGAGCGGGCTGTGCAGTGGGTTTCTCGACGAGGCGTTTCTCGGCGAACACCTGCACGGTGGCCAGCCGGTGCACTCCGTGCTGGTCGGCGCGCCGGCCGGCGACGGCGCGCACGACTGCTCCGACCGCCACCCGCCGGCGGCGCAGTGCGCTCCGCTCCCGCCCGTGACGTCCCCGGGACCGGCCGCGGCGCCGGAGCCCGCCGTCCGACA
Source organism: Promicromonospora sp. Populi (assembly GCF_041081105.1). NCBI lineage: Bacteria > Bacillati > Actinomycetota > Actinomycetes > Micrococcales > Promicromonosporaceae > Promicromonospora > Promicromonospora sp. Populi. Next base: position 1,957,203 of record NZ_CP163528.1, read on the forward strand.
GCCCGCACTCATCCCCGTGCCCGACGACGCACCGGCCCCCGCCAACACGGCGGAAGCGACCAGGCCGTCGCTGCACGCCCTAGGGATCTCCAGGACGTAGACCGCCCGCAGACCGCCGACGCGGACCGCGTCGGCGCTTTTCGCGCACCCCTGACATCGGGTGCGGACCGCGTGGCCCCATCTGACTTCGTCCCAAAGGAATCCCATGACCTCCCAGCGCACTGCTGCCCAGCGCCCAAAGACCCGGAGCCCCAAGGCTCAGCCCCCAAAGACCAAGCGACTGACCACCCAGCGTCTGCTCCAGCTCGTCCTCCTGGTCGGGGTGCTCGGCCTGCTCGGCCTCCTCGTCTCGTTCATCCTCGCCACCCCCGACCGGGACGCCGCCAACGCGGAGGTCATCCGCGAGGACAGCCACGTCCTGAACCAGGCGGCCGACGAGCAGGCGGTGCTCGTCGAGTTCCTCGACTTCGAGTGCGAGGTGTGCCGCGCGTACTACCCCGCCGTCGAACAGCTGCGCGAGGAGCATGGCGACGAGCTCACCGTAGTGATGCGCTACTTCCCGATCGCCGGCCACACCAACTCGACCAACGCCGCCGTCGCGGTGGAGGCCGCCGCCGCACAGGGACAGCTCGAGCCGATGTACCAGCGGATGTACGAGACGCAGGCCGAGTGGGGCGAGGCGCAGGAGTCCAGGGCGGACGTCTTCCGCGGCTTCGCGCTGGAGCTCGGGCTGGACATGGACCAGTTCGACGCCGCCGTCGCCGACCCCGCGACCACCGAACGCGTCCAGAGCGACTTCAACGAAGGGCGGGCCCTCGGCGTCAGCGGCACACCCACGTTCTTCCTCGACGGCGAGCAGCTTGAGCTCACCGGTCCGGAAGGCCTGGTGCAGGCGGTCGAGGGTGTGCTCGGCGGGTAGGCGTCAGGCCTTCTCTGCCTCCCGTGTCGACGGCGTCGCGGCCTGCACGATCCTCAGCTCGTGCAGGCGCGCGCCGTCGGTGCTGATGTTCGCGGTGGCGGTGGCGATCGCGCCGATCAGGCAGATCACCGCGCAGTAGACGACCACCGGCCAGATCTGTCCGCCGACCACCGCGACCAGGGCGGTGCAGATGAAGGGCGCGAGCCCGCCACCGAGGGTGTTGGAGATCTGGTAGCCGATGTTCACCCCGGTGGTGCGGGCCTCGGGGTCGAACATCTCCGCGAGCATGGTCTGCAGCGTCGCTTGCATGGCCACACCCGGGATCACGAAGCCGAGGATCATGCCGACCCAGATCAGCACCAGGTTGCTCGTGTCGAACAGCAGGAAAGTCGGCCAGACCAGCAGCGCGAAGCCGATGCAGCCGGCGATGTACACCTTGCGGCGGCCGATCCGGTCGGACAGCGCGCCGTACGCCGGGGCCACGAAGACCTGCAGGATGCCCACGATCATGGTCCCGGCGAAGCCCTGCCAGGCGGGGATGTTGTTCTGGTTGACCATGTAGGCGATGCCGAACGTGAGGACTACGTACCCGGCGATGCTCTGCGGCAGGCCGATGAGGATGCCCATGATCGCGTTCTTCGGGTGCCGGAAGACCTCTCTGATCGGGTTGCTCTTCACCCCGGCGTCGGCCTGGGCCTGCTTGGTCTCCTTGAACTCGTCGGACTCCTCGAGCTTGCTGCGCAGCACGAGCGCGATGATGGCGAGCACCAGGCCGAGAACGAACGGGATGCGCCAGCCCCAGGTCATGAACCAGGACTCCGGGCCGAGACCCAGGCCGGCCATCAGGCCGGCGGACGCCACGTTCGCGATACCCGCGCCGCTGATCAGGAACGCGCCGTACATCCCGCGCTTGCCCACCGGGGCGTGCTCGACGACCATCGTCGCCGCGCCGCCCATCTCACCGCCGACGAAGAAGCCCTGGCACATGCGGAAGAAGATCAGCAGCAGCGGGGCGACGATGCCGATCGACGCCTCCGGCGGGATCAGCCCGATGCCGGCGGTGGCGATGCCCATGCCGACCACGGTGATCATCAGCGTGGTCTTGCGGCCGACGCGGTCGCCGATGTGGCCGAACACCAGGCCACCGACGGGGCGAAGGAAGAAGCCGACCGCGAACGTCGCGAACGACGAGAGCTGCGCGACTATCGGGTCCTCGCCGGTGAAGAACACCGCGGGGAAGATCGCGGCCGACGCCAGGCCGTACAGGTAGTAGTCGTAGTACTCCATGAGCGTGCCGATAGCGCCACCGGCGATGGTGCGCTTCTGCGTGCCGCTCAGCGGCGGTGTAGCCGTCCCAGTCACTGGAACCTCCGGGTAGTCAGATCAACCTGTGTAGTCTGACCACCTTCTGAACATAACGTCTATGGCGCGAACGTTTCGTTCAGGTAAAACCTCAGCCCCGCTCCGACCGCATCTGGTCCAGGTAGGCGTAGGCGGTGACCTTGGAGATCCCCAGGCGCTTGGCCACGGTCTCGACCGAGCGCTTGACGTGGAACGCGCCCAGGCCGTCCAGCGTCCGCAGCACGGCGATCCGGTCGGCCTTGTCCATCATCGCCACCGGGCGGCCCACCGCCGAGACGGCGTCGGCGATCATCGTGTCGAGCAGACCCGCGATGTCGTGGGTGTGCACCTCGCGGTCGCGCTGCTCCGGCGCCGCCGACGGCAGCAGCGTGCCGAGGATGTTCTGCGCGGTCTGCAACGGCGTCAGGTCGATGTTGATGCACAGCGCGGCGATGATCCGCCCCGACGCGTCCCGGTAGTAGACCGACGAGCAGTGCAGCTCGCGCCCGTCCGCCGTGCGGCCCGCGTAGCCGAACTCGTTGTGCTCGGCGTCCTCGTCGCGCATCGCCTCAAGGCCGAGATTTGTGGAGGGGCCGCCGACCTTCCGGCCGGTGACGTGGCCGTTGATGATCGCGTAGATGGTGTGGTTCAGGTCGCGCTGGCTGGAATCGGGCCGGCTGGAGTCGGGCCGGCTGAGATCGTGCAGCACCACCTCGCAGTGGTCGCCGACAGCGGCCGCGATGGCCCGCATGACGGGCTCCAGCACCAGATGGGCCGCCTCGATGCTCTCGAAGCGGCCCTTCGTCACCACGGCGTGGACCCGGTCGTCCACACCCTCCTCGCTCACCATCAGCGCTCCCGCCCGGTCATGTCGCGGTCGTGCCGCGGTCGTGTCGTGCGAGATTCTACGTGTCGAGGTTCACGGGGTGATGCGGAACGCGTCGATCATGCCGACCCGGGTGCTGCGGTTGACGACGCGGATCGTGTGCTCGCCGCGGGCCAGGCCCGACCTCTGCCACACCACCTGTTGCACCTGCCGCGCGCCGCTCACGTTCAGGTTCACCGTCGCCTGGAAGGCACCGTCCAGGTAGACGTCGACATTGCCCATGTCGCTGAAGCGTTCGGACAGGTACTGGATGCCGGTGCCGGTGAAGGTGTACGACGCCGCGGCGTCCAGGACCGTGGTGTGGTGCGTGTCGTCGTTGTAGTCGCCGTAGCCCCTGGGCGTGGTGAGGTGCCAGTTGCTGTCGTAGGTGGCCGCCGTGTTGTTGACGAGCCCGCTGGCCGTGGCGTTGAGGCCAAGGGTCGACGCCGTACCGCTCAGCGACTTCTCGCCCTGGTTCTGCGTGCCCGTCAGGCGGGTGGTCGTGTACGACGTCAGCGGCTTGGCCGTTCGCTCCACCACGTACGCCGTGTTGGCGGTGGTCGCGAACTCGAGCTCGGCCGCCGTCGTCGTCAGCAGTATTGAATTGTCCGCAACCCGGCGGACCCGCACCTGCTCGGTGCCCCACGGATTCACCACCCGGGCGGTGGCCCCCCACTGGCTGCGCAGCCCCACGTACTTGGTCTCGTTCGCCTCGCGTTCCGAGCTCACCAGGAACCCGTTCTTGGCGAGCAGCGTGAACTTGCCGACGAACGACGAGCTGGTCGGCGCGGCCGGGAACACCCGGATCTTGTCGTTGTACGACTGCAGCAGCGCCTCGTTCATCGCGGACAGGTTCACGCCGTGGTACTCGAATACCCCGTTGGTGTTGTTGGTGAACCCGTTCGGATAGTTCTGGTACTGGCGCAGCATCTGCTTCATACCGTTGAAGGTCTGGTCGCCGAGCCCTAGCCGCGCGGCTTGGACGGCGTCGTTGGCCCACACGTTGCCGTACGGGAACGGCCGGCTGTTCCAGGTGTTCACCGCGGTCTGGTAGTCGGGGGCGCCGATGCCGGTGAGGTTGTAGGGCCAGATCAGCTCGGAGGCCACGTTCTCGTTGTTGCGCGTCTGCGCGATCGGCGGCTGGTGCGGTAAATACGCGTTGTTCGCCGTCGGGTACGGCACGAGGTTGTTCAGGATGTTCTGCCACTGCGGCCGCAGGCCGGCGTCGACGCCGAGCTGCTCGGAGACCTGGATGGCGATCGGGAACAGGCTCCGCACGGCCGCGAGGTCCGTGATCGCGTTGGGCACGTTCCAGTACGTCTCGTGCGAGTTCGAGGTCGCCATGTAGTACTTGCCCGCGCCGTCGACCGACAGCATCTGCGAGTAGAACTTCGCGACCTCACGGAGATACGGGTATGCAGTGTTGCGGAGGTAGTCGACGTCGTTGGTGTACCGGTACTGCAGGTACATGTTGTACGCGGCCTGATAGCCGGTCGTGTAGATGTTCTTGGTGTAGTCGCTGTTGATCGTGCCGCGAGCGTTGCCGTCCCAGCCCATGGTCTCCGGGACCCACAGCCCGTCGATGCCGTACCTCGTCTGCGTGTACGACTTCAGCGCTGGGTAGTTCCGGCTGTACAGGTTGTTGAAGGTGTTCAGCAGGTCTACATGGTTGGACGCGAGGAACGAGTTGTAGACGTCGCGCTGGTTCCAGTACCAGTAGGAGTTGCTCCACTTGGTCGCGTCGCCGGTGGCGCGGAACACGCCGTTGATGAAGTGGAACGGGTAGTTTCCGTAACCGCCGGCGGCGATCATGTAGGTGCTGAGGTAGTAGACGTTCTCGAGATAGTCCGCGTCGCCGCCCAGGCCGCCGTACTGCACGAACGACCTGGCCCAGAAGGAGTGCCACCAGTTCTGGTAGCCGGCAAGCGTGGAGGCGTAGCCGGTGGTCCTGACCGAGGCGAGCGCATTCCTGGCCTCGGTGATCGAGTTGTTGCCCGGCGCGTTGAGCCGCGTGCTGGCGGTGAACCACACCGTGTAGCTCGACGTCGGTGTGATCGTGAGGCGCACCCGGCTGTTGTTGACCACGCTCGCGGTGTAGCTCGCGCCCTCGACGGTCGCGGCGAGCGTGTAGCCGAACTTCTGCGCGTCGGTCTGGCCGCGGCTGATCCCGGCGCCCGTCGAGTCGGCGTAGCTGCTGACCGTGCGCCAGGTGTTGATGTCCGGCACGTCGCCGGAGTTGCCGAGGTTCGCGACGTCCCACAGCGACAGCTCAAGGGTCACGCTGGACACGTTGCTGCGGGTGTCCTCGACGTGGATGCCCATGACCTCCGAGCTGGGCTTGCCCATGACGGTCACGGTGCGGTTGTTGTCGTACTTGGTGGTCAGCGTGCCGTCGTAGAGCGAGAGCCGTTGCTCGTACGTGCTGTAACCGGAGTCCATCGCGGGCGTCGTGGCGAGGTTGACCAGGCCGGCGCCGAACGCCGTCTGCTGCGAGGAGTCCACGTTGGACACCTGCATGGTGAGGCCGTTCTGCTGCCAGGCCATCGCGCCCGTGCGCCCGTTGCCGACGGTGAGCCCGTGGGCGGGGTTGGTGTTGGGCCGGTTGTAGACGACGTCGTGCTTCGACAGGTAGCTGGCGTAGTCGACGTCGAGCCGCCCGGAGGAGCCGGAGAAGGCGGCGTCGGTCGGCGACGCGACCGCGGGCGGGTCGGGCAGGGCGGGGACGAGGAGCGAGCCGGCGAGCACGACAACGGGCAGCAGGCGAATCAACCTCATGGTGCACCTTCCGAGGCAGGAGTGAAGGTGAAATGGGGCGTCTCACAGGCAGTCAACATCTGCCACATACCGGACGTCAAGGTGCAAATACATGACAGCAGTACGCAATTTCCACACTTGAGCCGACCCGGTTAATCCCGGTGCGTCAATGAGGGGCGAGCCCTAGATTGCGTGGCGTGGACCTTTCGCATCTCGGGACGCCGATCCAGCCGATGACCCGCGTCCACGGCGGGTACGCCAACCGGATGTACCGGCTCGACACCGACCTGGGGTCGTTCGCGGTGAAGGAGCTCAACCTCGTCGACCGCCGCTCGATCTACCACGTCGAGGACGTGTTCCGGTTCGAGCGGGCGGCCTTCGCCGCCGGCATCCCGATGCCGGAGCCGGTCTCGGCTGCCCCCGACACGCTTGTCCACCGGTGGGTCGAGGGGCGGGCGCTGCCCGAGGCGCCGGTGCCGGCCGCGTATGCGTTTGAGGTCGGTGAGATCCTCGCGGGGATCCACGCGCTCGACGTCGAGTGGAACCACGCGTCGATCGAGGAGCCGACGGCGCACGACTGGCCCGAGCTCGCCGACCGGGCGGCGGCGACCGGACAGCCGTGGGCCGAGGAGCTCGCTGCCCACGTCGAGGCGTTCCTCGCGATCGCCCGCTTCGTCGAGACCTGCGACAGGCCGGGGCCCGTTGTGCTGACCCACAAGGACGTCCAGCCATGGAACCTGCTCGCCCGGGATGGTCGGCCGGTCCTGCTCGACTGGGAGCTCTCGGGGATGCTCGACCTGTCCGGTGAGCTCGGCTCGACCGCACTGAGCCTCGCGAAGGGATCTGGCTTCGACAGCATCGAGCCTGTCATCTTCCGGTCGGTGCTCGACGGGTACGTCGCAGGGGGCGGGACGCTGCCGCCGTCGGGCCCGAGCTGGTTCGTCTTCATGATCGGCGGCTGGCTGGGGCACACGAGATGGAACATCCTGCGCTGCCTCGCCGGAGTCGGGGCGCTCACCGGTCCTGACCTTGCCCTGTCGCACGAGGCCGCGCGCAACGGCATTCGCGGGCTGCCCGCCATGTTCGGCCGACTTGGGGAGCTTGAGGCACTGCTCGGGTGACCACCCGGCCCTGCTTGCCGTCAGATGTAGGTCCAGTTCGGCAGCATCGAGCCCTTCGGTAGCGGCGGCGCTCCTGGGCCGTAGACCCAGTTGACGTGGGCAGGTCCGGAGAGGGCGCGCATCCGCCACGGCATCTCGTCCCCGTCGCGAAGGACGGGTTCCAGCCTGGCGAGCAGTGCCTTCATGAAGTCGTCCACGCCAACGACAAAGGCCCCTACGGGCGCGACGACCGGTTCCGCGCTCTGGCCGCCGACGAATGTCCCCGGCGGTGGCGACACGGGCACGAACCGCCCGTTCGCCAGGCCGAGCACCGCCACCCTGAAGTGCTGTCGGGTCGCCGGCCTGGTCGCGGAGGCACCGAAGGTCCGGTCGCCGAACCAGACGTCGGTCACCTCACTGAGGTTGATCGTGACCTTGTCACCCCGGCCGAGGTGGAGGTGGTCATCGGTCAGGCGAAAGTGCGCCCGGTCGATGAAGCGCGTGATCTTCGGATGCGCCCACCAGATCGCCAGAACCACGGCTGCGATCCAGACGACGGTGCCGACCACCGCGAACACGGGTTGCGCGGACGATTCTCGGACCGCAACCAGCGGCAGCGCCGTAACGAGTGTGCCAACCATGCCGCCAAGAACCGCGGCCGCGACGTACATGAACCAGAACGTGGGCCAGCCGAAGACACCTGGCCGGACCTGTGCGATCTCGTCGCTCATGAGGTGAAGGGTGCCACTGAACTGCCCGAGAATCGACGGAAGTAGGGCTCGATGCAGGGTCCAGCTACGGCCCGCCAGACTAAGCGGTGAGATCTGCGCGATTTCGCGCTGCACGGTTCCGTAGGTCGCCGACCAGGATCCCGACGGCGAATACCAGCCAGGTGGGGACCTGCACGCCGATGGCCACCTCGAAGAAGAGCATGTCCCAATCGTCACCCTCGATGCCGAGGTAGAGGATCCCCAAGATGGCTGCAACCAGCCCGAAGGCAAGGCCAAGTGCTGCCCAGGCGTTGCTGACACCCAGTGGACGGAGCAGCCCAACGGCGATGACGACTGCCGCGAGCACGGCGGCCGCCCCGACGAGCGCCACCAGCAGGGCAATGCCGACTGCCGACCAGATGCGACTACCGGCGTCGCCCGCCCCGATGTAGATCAAGTACGCCACCGTGGTGACGACGAGTGCTACCGGGGTCAGGACGAGGAACCGCCGCATGGTCTGCATGGTCACATGATGAAGGGCCCTCGTCGGGATGACCACGAATACCCGGACGGGACCGCTCAGCGGCTGCTGACCTTGCCGACGAGGGACGCGATCGGCGCGATCACCAACGGCCTCGCCGCGACGACCGCCGCGACCGCGACGACGAGACCCCCCGCGAACCAGGCGAAGCCCACCCAGCTGACCGTGTCAGAGGCCGCGAACATGTGGTTCAGGTTGCGCAGCGCTCCCGTGGCGAACACCAGGGTGACGTGCACGATCACGAACAGCACGAAGAAGAGCATCGTCGGGAAGTGGATTGCCCGAGCCACCGGCGCCGGGTAGAGCCTGTTCAGCCGATCCGCGTCCTTGGGCCACCACTCGCTCATGCGCAGCCCGGTGATCGCGGCCAGCGGGGCTGCGACGAACACCACCGTGAAGTACATGAGCTGCTGCAGGCTGTTGTAGTTCACCCAGCCGTGCTCAGTGGGCCAGTTCAGCGTGAGGTACTGCAGCATCGCCGACGCCGCGTTCGGGAACACCTCCCACGAGGTCGGCACGATCCGTACCCAGTGCCCGGTCGCGAACAGGAGGACCACGAACGCGGCCCCGTTGGCCAGCCACAGCAGGTCGATGCCGGTGTGCAGCCACAGGTTGATGCTGATCTTCTTGCCGCCCCTCGCGGGCGTCCAGTAGGCGGGCGGGGTCTTCTGGTACCGCACCTGCAGACCCGTGCGGACGATCAGCACCATGAAGAAGAAGTTCAGGTAGTGCATCCAGTTCGCCCAGACGGGGAAGCCGACCGGGGCGGACTCGGGCAGCTCGTAGGACCCGGGGTAGCGCTCCAGGAACCCGGGCACGCCCGGCAGCGTGGTCACGCCACGAGCGGCCAGCACGATGATCCCCGCAGCGGCGACGACGCCGGCCAGCCCCCACCCGAGGATCCGCGCCCACCCACCCAGGGTGCGCGAGCCGATCCTGCGCGGCTCCCGCGCGGGCTCGGCGGGTCGTGTGGGGGCGGTCGGGCGTGCGGGCGTGCTCACGCTCACCGGCGCGGCCGGGGCCCCCGGGGCGGGTTCGACGGCGGCAGGCGGCTGGACGACCGGCGCGCTCTCGCCCTGGGCGGCGGGAGTGCTCGGTGCCAGGGCTACCGGCGCCGGCTCGGGCGCGAGTGAGCCGCTGTCGATCACCTCGGCGCGAGAGGGCTCGGCCGCGGCCGGCACAGTGACCGCGGCCGGCGCTGTAGCCGCGGCAGGCGCAGTGGCCACATCGGGAGCGACGGCGAGTCGTCGCTGGACCGCGACCGTCTCCGCCGGAGGCCAGGGCTCGCCACCGGCGATCCGTGGCAGGCCGCGGCGCAGCACCACCTCCTCCGTGACAGTGTCGGCGGTCAACCCAGCTGGCGCGGGTGCGGCCGGGGTCTCCGCGGTCGCCAGCACGGCGGCGGCCGGGGCGCCCGAAGCGGCGGGCGAGTCCGCGGTCGCGGCGTCCGCCCCCTCGCTTACGACGGCGGTACCGCCCACGGCAGGCAGGCCTACGGACGGGGTTACCGCCGGAGCCGGGGAGCGGTCCACCCGGACCAGAGCGGCCGGAGGCCAGGGCTCACCACCGGCGACACGCGGCAGGCCGCGACGCAGCGCGACCTCGACGGCGCTGTCCGGAGCCGGGACGTGCGCAGCACCAGCCGCGGGCTCGGCGACCGCCGCACGAGGAGCTGCCGCCACACCAATCGCGGGCTCGACAGCCGCCACAGCGACCGCAGGCTCAGCAGCTGCTACGGCGGGCGCGGCCTCCTGCACAGCGGTGCCGACGGCCCCAGCCGGAGCAGGCGCCGCGGCTTCGTCGGCCGGCGGCCAGGCCGGTCCACCGGGATGACGCGGCAGCCCCTGACGAAGACCCTGGGTGAACGTCGCCACGGTGGTTAAGCCTTCGCCTTCTCGATCTCGGCGATGAGCTGCGGCACGACGGTGAACACGTCGCCCACGATCCCGAAGTCGGCGATCTCGAAGATCGGGGCGTCCTCGTCCCTGTTGATCGCGACGATGGTCTTGGCGGTCTGCATGCCGGCCAGGTGCTGGATCGCGCCGGAGATCGCCAGGGCGATGTAGAGCTGCGGCGCGACCTGCACGCCCGTCTGGCCCACCTGGGCCGACGACGGCACGAACCCGGCGTCGACCGCGGCACGCGACGCGCCGACCGCGGCGCCAAGTGCGTCAGCGAGCTGCTCGACGAGGGCGAAGTCCTCCTTCGATCCCAGGCCCCAGCCGCCCGAGACGACCTTCGCGGCACCTCGCAGATCGGGGCGTCCGGCGGTCTTCTCGGCAACTTCGACCGAACCGATCGTGGCGGCGGCAACACCGCTCGCAGCCACCTCCAGCATGATCTCGGCCAGCGGCCGCGCCTCGGCACGTGCTTCGACCGCGCCCTGACGCACCGTGATGACCGGCGCTCCGTGCGTCACCGTCGCAGTCACCGCGTACGACCCGCCATAGGCGGAGCTACGGGCGATGACGCCCTGGTCGTCGCGGGCCACCGCGATCGCGTCGACGACCAGGCCCGAGCGGGCGCGTACCGCGAAGCGGGCGGCGGCCTCCCGGCCGTCGACCGAGTGGGACGCCAGGACGGCGTCGGGCCGGACCAGGGCCGCAGCGGCGACCAGGGCGTCGACCACGCCCACCTGACCGTCGGCCGGCGCAGGAGCGCGCAGCACCGTGGCGGCCCCGAGCTCGGCGGCCGCCTTGGCAGCCGCATCGTCACCGAGGACGAGCGCGACCGGCGTCCCCACGGTCGAGGCCGCACCCAGCAGTGCGGCCGAGGACTTCGCCAGTCCGCCGTCGGGCGTCGTGTCGAGCAGTACCAGGATCGAGTCAGCAGCGTGAGTCATCGTCGTCCTTCTCAGATCAGGTGGTTCTCGGCCAGGAAGGCCGACAGTCGGACGGCGGCGTCGCCGTCGTCGTCGGTGATCTTCACTCCCCCGCCTCGCGGAGGACGGGCGTCGATCGCGAGCATGATCGAGCGCGACGTGCTCAGGTCGTCCGCGTCGATGCCGAGGTCGGCGAGCGAGAGCACCTCCACCGGCTTCTTCTTCGCCGCCATGATCCCCTTGAAGCCCGGGAACCGGGGGTCGGGGAGCGCCTCGGTCACCGACACGACGGCCGGCAGCGGCGCGCTCAGGCCCACCGCCGCGTCCTCCGACAGACGCGTGCCGCTGACCTCGGCGTCCCCGATGGTCACCGCAGTGAGGTTCGTCAGGCTCGGCAGGCCCAGGTGCTCGGCCACCATCGCCGGCAGCACCCCGCCCATGCCGTCCGTGGACTGGTTGCCGGCGAGCACCAGGTCGTACCCGACCCGGCCCAGCGCCGCCGCGATCACCTCGGCCGTCAGCCCGAGGTCCGCGCCGACGAGCCCGCCGTCGACGACGTGCGTTGCACTCGCCGCACCCATCGCGAGGCACTTGCGGATCGACGTCGTCGACTCCTCGGGACCGACGGCCAGCACGTGCACGTCAGTGCCCTCGTGTGCGTCGGCGTAGGTGAGCGCGACCTCGAGGGCGCGCTCCCCGATCTCGTCGGCTACGAGAGCTGCCGTAGCGCGCTCGGCGAGCCCCGTCTCCAGGCTGAGCGTCCGCTCAACGTTGGTGTCGGGCACGACTTTCACCAGGACGACGATCCTCATGGGCGAACTCTGCTCTTTCCTCGGACTACTGACGTGGGAAGACTACTTGCGGCCGGTGATGCTGCGGGCGACGATCTCGCGCATCACCTCGTTCGTGCCACCGTAGATGCGGTGCACGCGGGCATCGAGGAAGGCACGCGCGATCGGGTACTCCAGGATGTAGCCGTACCCGCCGTGCAGCTGGACGCCCTGGTCGAGGATCTCCCACTCCCGCTCGGTGCACCAGAACTTCACCTTCGCGGCCTCGTCCGCGCTGAGCTTGCCCTGCCGGTAGAGGTTCATCGCGCGGTCGATGTAAGCCCACATGACGTCCACCGTGGTGGCCATCTCCGCCAGCCGGAACCGGGTGTTCTGGAAGTCGATGACCGGCTTGCCGAACGCCTCGCGGCTCGTCGTGTAGTCGATCGTCCACTCCACCGCGGCCTCGCCCACCGCGGCGGCGACGGCACCGATCGAGAGGCGCTCCAGCGGCAGGTTCATCATGAGATGCACGAACCCGCGGCCCTCGACGCCGCCGATCAGGTTCTCGTCCGGCACGAAGACGTCGCTGAAGCTCAGCTCGGCCGTGTCGTGGCCCGGGAAGCCCATCTTGTGCAGCTTCTTGCTGTGCTCGAAGCCCTCCATGCCGTCCTCGAGGATGACGAGGCTGAAGGCGTCCGGGCGGTTGCCCTCACCGGTCTTGACGAACGTGACGACGATGTCCGCCGTCTTGCCGCTGGAGATGAACGTCTTGGCACCGTTGACGATGTAGCCGCCGTCCACCTTCTTTGCGGTGGTCCGCGCGGCCCGCAGGTCGCTGCCCGCACCCGGCTCGGTCATCGCGAGCGCGCCGAGCACCTCGGCCGTGGCCATCTTCGGAAGCCACTTCGCCTTCTGGGCGTCGGTGCCGAAGTGGGCGATGTACGGCACCGCGAGGTCGTCCTGGATCCCCGCGGCCCCGGCCAGCGCCGACCCGTGGCCGCTGCGGATGAGCTCCTCGTTCACCACGCTGCGGAAGCGGTAGTCCATCAGCATCCCGGCGCCGCCGAACTCCTCCGGCACCGAGAGCCCGACGATGCCGTGCTCCGCCGCGGCCTTCATGGTGGCGCGGTCGACCTCACCGTCGGCGTCCCACTGCTTCGCCTTCTCCGAGGTGACGTAACGCTTGACGAACTCCTTCACGACCTCGCGGAACGCTTCGTGGTCCTCGTCGTAGATGTCACGCTGCATGGCTTCGCCTTTCGTTGGGCCGGGCGGCTGTGGTGCCCGGCGCGTCCTGCTCGTCGTCGAGCGTCTCGTGCGTCGGCGTCGCGCCGCCACCGGGCTTTGGCGAGTATGCCTGAGACGCAGTATCAGATCAAGCGTTGTCACTGGCGAGCTCACGCAGTCTTTCGTGAGCTCTGAGATCAGTCTGTCCTGTCGGAGTGCCCCAGGGATCTGCCGGGAGCGATGATGTCCCGCACGCGGCGTTTGAGCTCCGTGATCTCAGGAAACCCGCCGTCGCGTTTGCGGTTCCACACCCGCTCGTCCCCGACCTCGATCCGGAACACTCCACCCGAGGACGGCACGATCGCCACCTCACCGATCTCGTCCGAGAACGTCTGCAACAGCTCCCCGGCGTACCACTGGGCGCGCAACTGCCAGCGGCACTGGGTGCAGTAGGTGATCACGATGCGTGGCGTGGGCATGCGGTCACTTTGCCATGCGCGTCGTACGACCCCGCCAGAACCCCCATTACGCGCCGTCGACACCCAAACCGCCAACGCTCGCGGGCCGCAGAATTCCAGCGTTCGCCGGATGCCACCCGCTGGCCGGCCAGTCGCTTGTATTTTCTGGCGAGTCACGGCAGGATTGACGTTACGTTGCGTCATCACCAGTGACGGAGGCCATCATCGCCAGTCCGGAGCCGACCGCAGGCCTACTTCTGAACAAACGCAACCCAGGACTTGGCGAACAGGTAGGCGGCCACCGCGGGGCTCTACGTCTTCACGCCGAGCGTCTTTGACGACCTGTCCGTGACCCGGTCCTGCTCGCGCTCGAGCGGTTGATTCGCGCGAGCCCCCCAGTTGTGCGGCCCGAGAGCCGGGCCGTCGAGACGGACGAGAGTCCGTCGGAAGATGAAATGAAGGAGGGAACTACATGTTCGCATCATTGATCAGCCGCGTTCGAATGGCAGCGGCAGTTGCAATCACGGCAGGAATGACACGATCACAGACCTCGACCCTGAGTCAACGTGCTCGACGAATGACGGCCATCACCCTGGCGGCAACCCTGACCGCCTCGCTGGGCGTCGCCGCGGTGGCGACCACGCAACCCGCCAGCGCGGCAGACAGTGCGGTAGTAGAGGTCCCCAGCTACGCGATGGGTATCCCAGGTAGGACCTGGGAGATCCAGAAGCCCTCCCTGTGCGGTGCGGAGATCGGCGCCGGCGGCAACCTATTTGAGAACGGACGGACGTACGACGGCAGGTGTCAGGGTGCGGGCCAGGTGCCCACCATCACGGGGACCGCGGAAGCACCGGCGCTGACGTTCCGCACGAAGCATGACTTCAGGTACCCGGGCGCCATCCTTGAGAACGCAGAGATGAACACCTGGGTGGGCTCCGACGGCAAGCGGCTCCGGGACCGCACCGAGCTCGCGACGACGAGGGGAACTCTGCCGTTCAACACCAACGTGTGGGTCGGGTTCGACATCCGCATCCCCGCGGGCGTCGATGACGTGACCGGCAGCGGGGCGTACGTGATGCAGCTGTGGCAGTGCAACGCGAACCCGATCGGCGGCGTGCGCATCCAGTCGGGCGCCGGCAACGGGCACAACCTCCAGTTCACACGCCGGGGCGACGACCCGACCGTGAGCGACACGTACTACAACACGTCGATGGCAACCCAGAGCATCGGCACCGACGAGTGGCACTCCTTCGTCATCAAGTACCACGTGACGCCGTACAGCGCCGGCGGGGCCAAGGGGCTCATCGAGGTCTGGCACAGGAGGGTCGGAGCGACCACCGTCGAGACGAAGATCCTCGAGCAGGAGGACTACTTCGGCTACCGACCGAACACGACGTGCGACGACGGCGAGGACATCTACTACGACGACTCCTTCCGGATCAAGTACGGCATGTACAAGGACTACCAGCCGGGCGCGACGTTCCGGGCCGACTACCGGAACGTGAGGATCGGCGCCAGCAAGGCTGAGGTACAGCCCTACTACCGCGACTGACCTCCTGATCTGTCTGCGGTGATAGAGGCCGCCTTTACAACCACCGCTTCCCCGAAAGGCCGTTCCCTGAAGGCGGGTTCTACCGATCCCCGCAACACCCTGGATTTCAGGGAGTTGCGGGGATCGTGGTTTCTGAGGAGTTGAGAGCGAGGTTCTTCGAGGCCTTGGACCGGGAGAATGGCAGCATCTCGGGTGCTGCTCGGGTTGTCGGTGTGAACCGCGCGACGGCGGGCGGGTGGGCGCGCAGGGCTGGTGTTCGCGGGCGTGGCAAGCCCGGCAGGGCCGGGCATCCGCGGCGGGCGGAGTACGACCGGCTTCGCGCGGCCGGTGTTCGACGACGTGATGCTGCAGCGCAGGTCGGGGTCCATGAGCGCACGGCCGAGGACTGGGACCACGGGATCCGCAAGGGTAAACACACGCGCCTGCGCCCCGACGGTCGTCTGATCGACTACAAGACCGGTGTGACCACCATCGTCCCCACGTCCTTGGCGCCGTCTCTCGCGGCCCTCGAGGCGCAGCTGCATCCCCGGTTCCTGACGGTGGCGGAACGGGAACAGATCGCGGATCTGCGTCGACGAGGTCAGTCGCTGCGGGCGATCGGGCGGGCGCTGGGCCGGCCGGCGTCCACGATCAAGCGCGAGCTCGACGCCCGCTCGACCCAGGGTGACTACCGGCCGCACCGGGCGCAGCGGGCGTGGGCGACCAGCCGCGCACGGTCCAGGACGTCCAAGCTCGCCCAGGACGGTCCGCTGCGCGACTATGTCGCGGCCCGGCTGGCCGAGCAGTGGTCGCCCGAGCAGATCTGCCACGCTCTGGTGCAGGAGTTTCCCCACGACGAGAGCATGCGGGTGAGCACGGAGACGATCTACCAGGCGATCTACGTCCAGGCCCGTGGCGGGCTACGACGTGAGGTCACCGATGCGCTGCGCACCGGACGCACTCGCCGCAAACCGCACAGGAGCCCAGAGCAGCGCGCGCCCCGGTTCGTCGACGAGATGGTCATGATCTCCGAGCGCCCTGCCGAGGTCGCCGACCGGGCCGTGCCCGGCCACTGGGAAGGCGACCTGATCGTCGGCACCGGCTCCCAGTCCGCGATCGTGACTCTCGTTGAACGCTCGACGCGCTACGTGATGCTCGGGCACCTACCCGGCGGGCACACCGCCGAGGAAGTCCGCGACGTGCTCGTGCCGCTGATCAAGACGTTGCCCGAGCACCTGCGCGGGTCGCTGACCTGGGACCAGGGCTGCGAGATGGCTGCGCACAAGCAGTTCACCGTGGCGACCGGCGTGCCGGTCTACTTCTGCGACCCGCACTCTCCATGGCAGCGCGGCAGCAACGAGAACACCAACGGGCTCCTGCGCCAGTACTTCCCCAAGGGCACCGACCTGTCAGTCCACACAGCCACAGACCTCGAGCGTGTCGCCCAGCGACTCAACGGCCGACCACGCAAGACGCTCGACTGGAGAACTCCAGCCGAGCGTCTGCGTGATCTACTGACAGCCGTCTAGGACCATCAGGTGTTGCGAAGACCGCTAGAAACCGCCGAAGGGAACGGCCTTTCGTAGGCGGCAACCCGGAGATCATTCGGCATGGTTGTGCCTACTGCCCGGCACGACTATCGATCATCTATCGACGCCGCTGGAGCCCTGGCGAAACTCGACACTCAGGCGATCGGACGGTGGAGGCTAACCAGGCCCAGCGCGCTCCGAATTTGTGTTGATCCTCAGCAGAGGTTCCCCGGAGAGTGTCGGGATGCTGATCAGACAAGAAGGTCCGTCCGACGCCGAAGCGATCCGGGCAGTCACCGCGGCGGCCTTCGGTAGGGTCGCGCACGCCGCGCCACCGATCGAGCCCGATGGTGCACCCGGCGAGGCCACCCTGGTCGGATGGCTGCGCGACGACCCCGGGTGGGTGCCGCAGCTGTCACTGGTCGCCGGGCCCGGGCTTTCCAGCACGGAGGTGGTCGGTCACGTGATCGCCACCCACGGACGGCTCGCGGATCGGCCCGCGCTCGGGCTCGGGCCGCTCAGCGTGGATCCCAAACACCAGGGCCGCGGGATCGGGTCCGCCTTGATGCACACGATCCTCGGCGCCGCTGATGCCCTGGGCGAACCGGTGGTGGTGCTGCTCGGCGAGCCGGCGCTCTACTCGCGGTTCGGCTTCGTACCTGCGCGCAGTCTCGGGATCGAGGCACCCGACCCTGCCTATGGCGACTACTTCCAGGCACGCACACTGAGCGCGTGGCGTGCGGAGTACGCGGGACGGTTCCGCTACGCCGCAGCGTTCGACCGACTCTGACCCCTATTTAGCAGCGTGAGCATGACGCCCAGGCCGGAGCGTTAGAAGCGGACGAGCCAGCCTGTACGCCGGGTCCCCCGACAGGCTCTATGGCCTGTCGGGGAACCCGGCGGGATCAGCCGAGAACGCTGGAATTCTGCGGCCCGCGAGCGGGCGGCCATCGGTGTTCCCGGCAACCACCGCCGGCAACGTCAGTCGTCTGCTCGTCGGTCGGGACAGGTCTCGACAAGCTCGACCAACCTCCGCATGCGTAGCGGCGGGCGACCACGCCAGAGGCATGGCCGCCCGCGATCTACGACTGGTACCACCTCTGGTAGTCGGTGTTGTTACAGGTGTTGAGACGCACCCCTTGACTGATACTGCCGTCGAGACACGTTCTCGTACCTACGTTGAGCACCCGGTACCCGGTAGACCCGAGCGCCAACTCCCACCGCTGATACTCGCTGCCGTTACAGGTGTTGAGACGCACCCCTTGACTGATACTGCCGTCCAGGCACAACCCAGTCTCATCGTGATGAAAAGTGTAGATACCGCCGGAACCTGTGACGTTCCACTCCTGATAGTTGCTCCCGTTGCACCCATTGAGACGCACACCCGCGGAGATGCTTGCGTCCATGCACTGCAGCGTCGCCACGTTGGTCAACGGGTAACCAGCAGCACGAGCGGGGGCAGCGACGAACACCGACATGGACAGAGCAATCATTGCCGTGATTGCGACTGCCGCTATCGTTCGAACGCGGCTGATCGATGATGCGAACATGTAGTTTCCTCCTTCATTTCATCTTCCGACGGACTCTCGTCCGTCTCGACGGCCCGACTCTCGGGCCGCACAACTGGGGGGCTCGCGCCATCTACGGCTCAGAACCACCTCTGATACTCGCTGTTGTTACACCTCTTGAGGCGCACGCCTTCGCTGATGCTGCCGTCAAGACACTGCGCCTCATCGATCGTTCTCGTACCTACATGGAGAAATGCAGACGCGGTAGACCCGGTTCGCCACTGCCACTCCTGATACTCGCTGCCGTTACAGGCATTGAGACGCACCCCGTTCGAAATACTCGCGTCCAGGCACTTCCCAGTCGCGTCGTGGCGAAACACGACATAGGGACCGCTTTCTTCTGTGCTCCAGTCCTGATACCCGTCCGTGTTGCACGCAACTAGACGCACACCCTGGGAGATACTTCCATCCAGGCACAGCGAGGTCGCGACGTTCATGAGGCCGCCTGGAATAGTGGCACTAGCAGGGGCCCCGACGAACACCGACATGGACAGAGCAATCACTGCCGTGATTGCGACTTCCGCTGCCATTCGAACGCGGTTGATCGATGATGCGAACATGTAGTTTCCTCCTTCATTTCATCTTCCGACGGACTCTCGTCCGTCTCGACGACCCGGTGTTCAGGAGTAGGCCTGCGGTCGGCTCCGGACTGGCGATGATGGCCTCCATCATGGGTGTGACGCAACGTCACGTCAATCCTGCCGTGACTCGCCAGAGAATTCAAGCGACTGCGACGGTGAATTCAACGCAGTGCCAGGCCGCGGACCTGCGTGTGTGTAGTGCCGCCGTCGTCCGCGCGCACTGGCCGTGACTCAGCTTCGTCGTCAGACATCGCTACCGCTCGCCCGCAGTCGATGCCGATGCCGACCTCACCGGTGAGCTCGTACCCGGTCCGAGCCCAAGAGCCGGATGATGGGCTGGATCGCCGTACTCACCCCTCCCTCGCCTCGCCGCTGATAAGTTCGATTGGGTCGGCTCCTCGTGTATCAACCGGAGGTGTCATTGATAAGATCCATTGGGTAGCGATCTGGTGTATCAGTCAGGAGAAACATGGCGCGCGGGAGACCCTCACGGGCAACGGTGTACGCACGGCTTGAAGGCGCGATCGGCGAGCTCAACGAGCGCCTCGGGGGCCTTCCCTCCCCGAAGGAGTCGGAGTTCGTCTGGTCCGACATCTGGCACCTCGAGGCGCACCACTCGACTGCACTCGAAGGCAACACCCTCGTTCTGCGCGAGGTAACCGCACTGCTGGACGACGGCCGCGCAGTGGGAGCCAAGCCCCTCAAGGAGTACATGGAAGTCCAGGGGTACGGCAACGCCGCGCAGTGGGTCTACGGGCACGCGCTGGAACCCGGGGACTGGCACGACGGCAACCTGATCAGCATCTTCGAGGTGCGCCAGGTGCATCAGCGGACGATGAGCCCCGTGTGGGAGGTCGCACCACATCCGGATGCCACACCCCGCGAGGCGCCGGGGCAGTTCCGGGAACACGACATCCACCCGTTCGGGGCTGGCATGCAGCCCCCCGACTGGCCACTGGTCCCAGTCATGGTCCAGGACTGGGTCGACTCCGTGAACGCCGCACGGGACGAACTGCGAGACCGGACCAGCCAAGCTCCGTGGCCCGAACGCCTCGCAGAGATCCACAACCAGTTCGAGCGCGTCCACCCGTTCATCGACGGCAACGGACGCACGGGTCGCCTCCTGCTCAACCTCATCCTGGTCCGTCTTGGCTACCCGCCGGTCATCGTGCTCAAGCGCGAACGTCCCGCCTACCTGTCGGCGATGCAGAGATCGGACGGGGGCGAGCACGGGCCCCTAGGCGAGCTCCTCGCGCGTGCCATGTACGACAACCTCAACCGGTTCATCGTCCCGGCCGTGGCAGGCCCGGCCCGCCTGGTACCACTCGCATCGCTGGTAAACAAGGACTTCAGCTTGGCCGCACTACGCCAGGCCGCACAGCGTGGCCGACTCGACGCAATCCAAGGACCCGACGGCATCTGGCGATCGAGCCGAAAGGCCGTCCAGGCCTATCAGCGCAACAAACGGTCCCGCGCCAAGCGGTAGCCAGGAAAGCGGACGAGCCGGTCTGTACGCCGGGTTCTCCCGGAGGGTGTACCGCTCTGTCTCGCGGTGTCCGACGAGTTCGTTGGGCACCGCGAGAACGTTGAAATTTCGCGGTTCTGCCGGGTCCACAGTGCGTTGGCGAGGCTGGCGTTAGATGGGCTCAGACGGCGGTCATGTGTACCCAATGTGTACCGCGCACCCGTAGCCGACGCCGCCGCCAACTTCGCCAGTAGGCTCTCCCCCGGTCCTCGCTCAAGGCGCGCTGGCTCCGGATGACCGCGCCCAATTGGAGAGGGTGGCAGCCCGTTCAAGCCGGGCCGAGTCCGGGGGTGCCCGTCATCGCACGGGGCACCCCAGCCTCGGGCCGACTCGGCTATTACCCGCCAACGGCACGTGACGATCAACGCGCCAATGAGGCGGCTACGGTGCCCCCATGAGTTACGACATCCTCGCATTCGACCCGGCAGCGGTCGCCGACGCCGACTTCCCCGAATGGTGGGAGATGCAGTCCGAGTGGTCCGAGGACCACTCGTATGACTACCCAGAAGTGACAACGGTGAATCTCAGGTCCTTCTACTACGAATTGATCGGGACCTACCCACCGTTGAACGGTCCGGGCGCACCGACGGAGGAAGCCTGGCATCATGACGTCGAGCTCCTGAGCCGGATGTCGGACTACAGCATCGGCACCTCGCTGGTCTACGTGGCGTTCTCCTGGAGCCAGGCAAGGACGGCGCGAGTCACCTTCACCGCGCTGGCCGCCAAGCACGGAGTAGCTGTCGCCATGGTCAGCGATGACAGTTCAATCCTGCGGCCGTGACGGAAGCCCGCCCGCAGATTGTGTGCCTGTGCGGCTCGACTCGATTCACCGACGAGTTCCGCACGGTGAATCGTGATCTCACCCTCGCCGGGACGATCGTCGTCGCGCCCGCTGAGTTCGAGCACGCCGGCGACCAGATCACCAACGAGCAGAAGGCTGCGCTCAGTGCGCTGCACTTCGCGAAGATCGACCTTGCCGACCGCGTCATGGTGGTCAACCCAGGCGGGTACATCGGGGAGTCCATGCGACGCGAGATCCGCTACGCACATCAGACCGGAAAGCCGGTTGAGTACACCGACGCACTCGACGGCGTCGTCAACCCCTGACCACGCCCATCGGCGCAGAGCCCCTTATCGCCACCGATGCCGACGATAGTTGGTGGATTGCAGTCCGGACTTTGGCACAGTGTGGCAGGAGTGACAAAGGCTAGGTTCGTTGGAATTCCAACTGTCCCGGCCGTTGGTCGTGCTGGGGGCGGATGGGCTCGTGCGGACCTCTTGCGGACTATCTGCGGACTGCATGTTGCGCATGGTTCGATGATCGCGCTGTGGTCAGCGACGTCGGGAACGGTCTTGGTATGCGCGGACGGCAGCGGCAATGCTGTCGGCCTGGACATCCCAGCGGCCCTCGACTAGTTCAACGCTGCCTAGGAGCCGCAATACCGAGCCCACCTGCTCGATCAGGCCACCCTTTCGCCGACGTGCAAGCTTGACGCCCGCGGGTGTTAGCTTGAGTCGATCGGGCGTTGCGTGTTGCATCAGGCCGGAGGCGACCAGCCGCCCAACGCCAACGGCAAGTTCCTCGTCGGTGAAGATCGCGTGGTTGCACGCGTCGCCGGAAGCGATCACGTCAGTCAGCGTGTGTCCCGCGCCTGCGACGGCGGTCATGACCCATGCGTCCGCGTGGGTCCATGCTGCTGGCACCGATGAATCCTGGTCCTTCACAGTCGAATACTCCCAGCCCAGCCCACCGGGGCTGTGTCATCTCAGCGGAATCTTGCCATCGGGACCGGTCTCGTCGATGACGAGGACGGTGTGACCGGTGGCGATTTGGTCGATGCGGAGATCGGAGAAGACGAGCTCGATGTCGTGAGCGTTCGTCTCCACGCGCGCCGTATGGAACGGGACGCCCAACTCGGACGACCAGTGTCCCGCCTCCGTGGACTCCGGTAGGAGACGGATTCCTGGGTAGAGGGCCTGCCACCGCACACCCCAGACGTACCCGTCCGGCTCGCCGGCCCGCTCCCACTCGGAGAAGTCGGTGAACTCGTCGCCGAGTGACACTGCCCAGGAATCGTGCCGCACAGCGGTCGTGACGGTCGCGCGAACACAGTGAGTGAAGCGGTAGCGCAGGTGTTCCGGCGAGATTCCGGTGCGTGGATCCGCCGTCGCGTAGACGTAGAGGTCGTAGTCCCTCATGTGATCGGCGAAGCCATGGAAGATCAGGGCCTGGTCCAAGATCTCGTCGAACGAGTTCTGAAGGTGCTCGCGATCCACGCTGCACCCTAACGCCTTGGGGACGAGCAGGATCCGCGCGGTAGTCCGATCAGGCCAATGCGAACTATGAGCCGCTTTGTACGCCCGGTTTCCTCGGCAGGCTTTACGGCCTGTCGGGGTACCTGGCGGGATCAGCCGAGAACGTTGGAATTCTGCGGCTCGCGAGCGTTGGCAGCTTTGGGGTCCGACGGCGTTTGGTGGGGCTCTTGCGGACTCCCTGCGGACTGGGTGCGGACCGCCCTTCCGGTGCGACGAGGCGGTGAGAACGCTACAACCACGCCCTCTGGCCACATGAGCCCCAGGACGATGGGCACCCGGGTGCCCATCGGATCCGACTCCGACGGCCGCTGCGAATCGACATTTCGACTCCCGAAATCCGCGGGCACCTGGTGCGGCGTAGGCCTGGTCTAGACGGCAACTTCAATTGCCAAGCGCATCGAAGGACTTCTTCACCCCACGGGCCACCAAGTTCAGGGTGCCGAACTACGGCGGCGTGGGACGATCTAGACGTAGACCCAAATCCAGAGAGAACGGACACCACGACCATGACTGAGGATCGACCCGTGCAGCGCCCGATCACCGACCGCAGAGAGATCATCGAGCACGAGGAGAAGAGCCTGACAGGCTCGTCGTACTCCGAGATCGATGCCGCACAGGCGAGCAGTCTCGGCTTCAGCGATTTCGACAAGGATGAGAGCGACGACTAAGGGGCTAATACCTGACTATGGTGCCAAGTAGTCTCTCAGCCGTCCTGTCATTCCTCCTCCTCCTTGCCCCCGGCATAGTTTGGGAACTGCAGCGGAGCCGGTATCAAACGGCAGTCAAAGAGACGACGCTCATTGAGGCGTCACGCATCGTCCTCGCATCCCTGACAGCTACCGGCGCCGCTAGTGTTGCTATGTCCTGGGTTTGGTTGCGTCTCTATCAGTCAGCGCGCACAGAGAACTTCGAGTCGCCCGTATCCAGCATTCCCTACATCGGCGCTGCGATCGCAACATCCGGCGTTGCTTGTGCCCTCGTTTTGGGACTGTCCTGGGTCAGATGGTCTGGTCGACGGCCGATTACAGGAACTCGCGTCTGGGAACGTGCGTTCGTCGGCCTTCGCCCGCATCGCGACACTCCGCCGATGCTGACGGTTGTCCTCCACAATGGAACGATCTGGCAAGGAAAGTTCGCCGCATTCGACTCTGACCCCGAGGACGCACACCGCAACCTCGCTCTCGAACCGCCGCTCCGGCGCAGGTCACCCGAGGAGAGCGGCGGCTTTAAAGTCGTTCGCCAGGTCGGCTTGGTGACGCTGCCCGAGTCAAGCGTTCTATCGATTGAGGTCATCTACGTGAAGCCAGAGTGAACGAGGCGCTAATCGCTGCCGGCTCCCGACCGACACAAGTCGCCTGCATGGAAATATCGATCGACCGAACTGATGTGTCGATTTAGACGGGTCCAGTCTGAGCAGTCTCCATTGTCTGTCCGTGGATCACAGGTCCGCTGGCGGCTCCGCCTCGCCCTCTCCAACAGGCTCACTCCACAAGGCCCCGTATTCGAGCGAAGGAATCTGTACGTATTCACCTTCATGGTCCTCTGGAATATTCCATGTCGCCACAAGATCAATCAGGTACAGATATGCCGAACGAGTCACCTGAAGTGCCCGGATCGCCGACCACACGAGGCCGTCGACGTCCACGGAACTTCGTGACTGCTTCGTGGCCCCCGTCGCATCGAGTAGCGCTGCATGCACAATCCTATGCGTGCCCGCGTTCCGCAAGATCTGGGAGGACGCGTACATTCCTCCCGGCTCCATATCCATCGCAAGTTCGGCGAGTGCGAGCACTGGAACGGCTTGCTCTGGGGCCTTCGCCAGGCCAGCGCGCAATACGCCACCGGCGTGCCAGAATTTCCGGAAAGAAACACTGCTCGGGCTGTCGCCAATCTTGAAGTACTCGTTCGCCACAACCGCCGTCTTATCCAGCACATCCAATGTCGACCTCTGGGCGAGAATCAGTTTCGCATATTGAGTGCCAAACAGTGAGAAATCCTCGGCATCGACATAGAATCCAGTATCGCTATCCAATTGCACGAGACCCGACGACAAAATTTCCGAGACGCCTTCGAATGCGAGGCGACGTGAGACGAGAAAGTCCGCCTTGAGGACATTCATGTGCGCTATGATCGGCGGGTTTATATCGTCATCCGGGCCGCCATACAAGACCTCGATGACGGCGTTGTCCCAGTGCGGATCGTCGGTGCCCAAACCCTCAACAGCGGGAGACAGCGCCAACCTGTGGCCAGCAACCCACGACCGATATGCGTCGGGCGGACCGTCCAGACCGTGCGAGAGATGGCCCTCGCTTTCGGTAAGCTCCAGGGCATCCCAGCGCTCGGCTGTACTGGCGCCTGCATATTCAACCGTCCCGGCTCGCAACTGTTTCGCGAGATTGACGTACTTGTCATATACCGCAGCGATGTGCCCTGTCTGCCCAATCCCTAGTTCGATTCGAGTCAGAAGCAGCCGCGCCAGATTACCAGCAGCGTTTCCGTTTCTGGGATCGACGTCGAGCGCACTAAGATAATAGTCAAAAGCTTCTGCCCACCTACCAGAGTGGTCCAGGCTGTTGGCCAGATTGCAGAAGGCGCGCGACCGTGTGGACGCATCGGCTATTTCGGAGGTCGCGACCTCGTAGTAGTACAACCTTGCCGCCCGAAGGGCCGCACGATTATCAAGCCGGTTCGCAACTCTATGGACCGCGGTTTCGGCGTTTTCGCCACCCTCAAGGCCCATGTCGGCGAGGGCCGATATGGCATTTGCGATGTTGTATAGAATCTGGAAACGAAGAGGTTCGTCTTCTGGCGTGCCATCGAGCGCGCCCTCAGCGATCTGCTTCCCGGCCTGCAAGAGAGGCTCACTGTCGAGCCGGGAGCCGCAATTGATCACGACCGAAGAACACATGAAGAGCAACGCCGCACGTTCGACCACAATGGCTGTCTGCTCCACCTGTGAAACCAGCGCCCGTACGGCAGACGCGGTGCCGCCAGGGTCTTCATCCTGAGCCGCGCCGAGAAGCAGGATCTCTCGGGCCAGCTGCTGGTACTCCTCGGACGGCTCCATCGCCGCACTCTATGGCGGGCTGCCGATGCCAGTCTCGGCCGTGCGCGAAGTTCATCCTGTCCTAGGTCGCTGCGGCGGACGGTCGTGGAAGAGCGGACCGCCCATGCAAAGTCAGGACTGAGGCTCTTCGCTCCTGGCGGGGGCGAAATAGTCGCCAAGCATCTCCGAGACCCATGACGGCTGGCGAACCTCCCCGCGCGGTCCCATCTCCGCGAACCAGGGCTTGATGTCGAGGACAGGCGTCCCGTCGACAACATCAAGGTCTTCGATGTGCAGGTCCAGGCCGTCGATCGACACAAGTCGGCAGCGCGAAACGCCAATCCAGTTCTGGCGACGCATGTTGCGGTGTCCGAAGATCCCGACCTCGGGCCAGTCCGGGTTGTTACGCGGACGACGCGCACCGGGATCGAGATCGGACTGGTCAGTCAGATGAAAGAAGAACGCGACTTCGAGGTGAGAGAACTCATCAAGACCAGCAACTGACGCCTCGGTATAGGCGTCCGGGTCGATCCGGAGGATCGAACGAGTTCCGCCCCAGTAGTCATCAGTCGGCTCGACGCGCCCGCCAACAACGTGAGCGACTGGGGTCATGACGATGGGGTCGGTCAACGTTCCTCCGCGGATCAGTTCGTGGCTGCAAGATAGGCGCTGGCGCGCTCGTCGAGGATAGCCGCGTCAGAACTGGTCGCTCTGTAGGTCGCCAGTGCAGAGCGCATCTCGATGATGGTCTGGCGAGCCCTGGCCGATTGCACCCCGTCCATCGCGTCGAGCGCCACGTTCCAGGTCGCGATTGCATGCTCAAGTTCCCCGCGCCTGGCCTGCACGTCGCCGAGATATCCCAGCGTGACGGCGTGGGTCCGCTTGAAGGTAGACGCCTTGCGGGTCACGACGGAGTGCTCCAACTGCTGCTCAGCTCCGGCAAGGTCTCCGATATCCCGGAGGGTATTGCCGGTCTCGTGCGCGAGGGAAGCTTCCCCGAAGAAGAAGACCCGCGTGGGCTCGTCGCCGCCAGGCGTCGCGGCGGCAAGGTCCCGTTCGGCCAGGAGCAGCGCGGATGACGCCGCGCTCTTCTGACCGGTCGCGGCAAGAGCGCGGGCGTGGACCACGCCGAGGAGTGCACGTTCTCGTGGCGCGGCGGCCTGGTAACGGTCACCGTCCACCGAGGCTGCCGCAAGTTCCTGAGCCTGGGTCGGGTGGCCGAGGTCGATCGCCTGGTGCGCCATCGCGCGCAGAGTGTGCCCTGCCATCGCGGGATCGTCGGCTTCAGCCGCCAGCTTGACCGACGAGGTGAACAGTCCCTGGGCGATACCGTGCTCAGCGTTGTCGAAGGCCATCCAGCCGGCGACGTAGGCCAACTCGGAAGCGGCAGAGAACATCTCGCTCCTGAGGGCATCGTTCGCGAAGGAGCCGTTCAGGAGCCGCTGCACGTCATCGGTGAGGTACTGCATGGCGGCCGCCCGTGCGTGCCCGCCACCGTGCCGTTGGTCCATCCGAGAGAAGAACGCGACCGACTCACGGACTGCTTCCAGGTCGCCATTTCCGACCGAGCGGACGCCGCGTGCGGCACGCTCGGCGGAGCGGCGAACCACCTCGGTCCACCACGACTCATTGGGCAGTGCGGCGGCGACCGTCGAGTAGGCCGCCAGACCGAGCAGGCCCCGTCGAGTGAGGTCCACGTACTTGCTCCCCAGGTCGGCCAGCCCGGTTAGCGTATCCATCTCCCACGTCGACAAATGACCAATTTCTCGCGCCGCGCTCCCGCGCTTGGTCGGGTAGAACCCGATCTCGGCATCCGTCGCGACACCGAGGACGGCACGCAGACCGTCGCGATACTGCTGCCCAGGCCAGCGCGACTGGCCGCGCTCGTAGCGAGCTATCGCATGGGCATCAAGGGCGATGCGCTGCCCGGTCATCGCCCAGACATGGGCGTTCACGGCTTCCGCGAGCTCGCCACGTGACATGGGTTCGCCGGGGCGCACGTGCGAGGGCAGGGCCGCGCGCAAGTCGCGGAGCAAATCGTTGCCCATCGCTCGATCCCCTCCCCCGTTAGCAGTCTGTCTGGGCGGACGTTCTGCAGATTGTCCCGTTGATTGCCCTGCCCGGGCGAGCGAATCGCAACAAGAGTAGCGAGGAGACACATCCCCGCGACCGATCCCAGACGGCCAGGCAGACTTCGGAGAGTCCCGTGAACCGGATAGCAGCAAGGACGCGACGCCTTGAATCACACACTCCAACGCAGGGCGCGACCGGTAGCCAGCGGCGGCTCCTGATAGACATAAACGACGGACTCATAGCGGCGTCACGGTTTCTCGACCTCGTCGGGGCTGACCACATCGAACTGGTGACCGTGACCAGTAACCGTGTCAGCCTCCAGCCCGCCGACCTGAACGAGGGCGAGCAGATCGCCCGCGCACTGGGGCTGAACAACCCCATGGATCACCGAATGTTCGTGCCCGGCAACACGCTGTGGACCGGTGAACGCCACGGCCTGGAAGTCCAGGTCCGATCGGTGCTGCGCGGAGCAGTGACCCGATGAACGCCGCGACCACTACTTGCACCCGCACGCTCGTGGCGCTCGACATCGATGGGACGCTCGTAGATGACGGGAACAAGATCCCATCCGGCACAGTCGACGCCCTGGACCTGGTCCGTGCTGCCGGACACGAGATCGTGCTCGCCACCGGTCGATCACTGATCGGACTGATGCCGATCGCGGTCCGGCTGGGGCTGACCGATGGATGGGGTGTGTGCTCCAACGGCGCTCTGACCGTGCGGCTGGACCGTTCCGCACCTTCCGGCTTCGACGTCGTTACGGCTCGCACCTTCTATCCGGGGCCGGTGATCCGCCGGGCAATGGAGATGGTTCCGGTAGTGCGGATCGCGGTCGAAGAAGTCGGTTGGGGTTGGCGCACCAACACTCCGTTCGAGCCCGGCGAACTCAACGGTCAGCAGAAACTCGTCCCACTGGGCGATCTGGTGGCCCAACCCGCCACCCGGGTCGTGCTCGTCGGGCCGGGTATTCGCCGGTTCACGGACGCGCTGCAGGCGACCGGGGTCACGGTCACCCCGATGGGGCCGGACTGGCTGGACGTCGGGGCACGGGACGTGAACAAGGCGGTCGCGCTCGATGGCGTGCGAATGGGTCTGGACATCCCGGCCGAGCGCACACTGGCGATCGGAGACGGCGTCAACGACCTCGACATGCTCACCTGGGCCGCACGCTCAGTCGCGATGGGGCACGCGCCCGCGATCGTGCGCAGCGCCGCCGACGAAACCACCGGCACCATCGACCAGGCTGGAGCCCTGTCCGTCCTAACCTCGCTCGTCCCGACCGTGGATGCTTCGTTGTCGCCGCTGGCTGCGCAGATCGCTACCGCTGAGGCCAGTGCGCCGGGCCCTGTGGTCCTGCGAGTGTGGCACGGCGCAGGGCCGGACCTGTCTCGGTGTGAAGCCTGGACGCTTCAGACCGGTCACTGGGTGAGGCACGCGCCGATCCCGTCCGGCGTCGGCACCACGATGCGTGCGATTGAGACTGCCGCCCTGGCAGCCGGGTTGCCCTACCCACGTGGGGACGAGGGTCGCCGCCGCGCCCAGTGGCGCAGCGTCACCGGACACGGCACGGCCGGGTTCGAGCTACCCCTCAGCAGCCTCTAAACAGTCGCGGCCCACTGAGCAGTTCGTTCGCGGGCAGCTCGCGTCCTGACGCATACCCGAGTGACCCAAGCGGGTGACGGCTGCGTCTGAGAACTCGGATGTGACGGGTGATCCGATCTACCTCTTGACGCGCTCGGCGACCTATCGGAACGGAAGACACGGCGTGCGACGGCGGCGGCCATGTCGTGGCGTGCGAACGTCACATGGTGAGCTCCTGAAAGGGCTCGCCACGCTCGCGTCCCCTTTCTCACGAGCGGTGTCGGCCACGTGAAACCCAGATGGAACCCGAGGCTCGCTGCGGGCACTTAGTCTGTGTGACCAGTGCTCCAGCCGCTGCGGCCGCGTCTTCGCAGCCGATCCGCTCCGTAAACTCGATCAACGTGCGCTCTCGACCGTCCGTCACGACTGCTGCTACCCACGAGGATCTGCACATGGAGGCTGCGGATGATGCCTTGTGGCGGGCCGTAGTCACGCAGAACGACGCGGCAGCATTCGGTGCGATCTATGACCGCCACTGCGACTCGATCTATCGCTACCTCGCTCGACGCCTGGACAACCGTGAGCTGACCGAGGACCTCATGTCGACCGTCTTCCTCGAGGCGTGGCGCTGCCGCGCTCGAGCCAGTCTCGAGAACGGCTCTCCACTGCCATGGCTGTTCGGAATCGCGAGAATGACCCTGCGGCGCAACGCACGGACCGCTGTGCGTGCACGTCGGGCCTTCGCGAGGCTCACCGCTGAACCTGACCAGGCCGATCATGCAGATGGCGTCGCTGAGGCAGTTGACCGTGAGGTGGACGCGAGGCGTGTGCTGGCCGCGTTCCGGCGGCTCCGC
The DNA here is from genome assembly GCF_041081105.1 of Promicromonospora sp. Populi. Classification (NCBI taxonomy): domain Bacteria; kingdom Bacillati; phylum Actinomycetota; class Actinomycetes; order Micrococcales; family Promicromonosporaceae; genus Promicromonospora; species Promicromonospora sp. Populi. The sequence goes on from NZ_CP163528.1 coordinate 1,987,316, forward strand.
AAGATCGATCAGGACGTCATCGAACTGTGCCTCTGGCAGGGCCTCGATCACGCATCTGCATCGAACTCTCTTGGAGTGCCTGTAGGCACGGTGAAGAGTCGGCTCTCGCGCGCTCGCACCCGACTGCAGAACCTATTCGACGAGGAAATCGCAAAGGAGTCATGATGAATGATCGATTTGATTCTGCCCCGGACGTCGAGCCGCTGTCCGCGGACCGCCGCCAACAGATCAGGACCGCGGTCCTTGAGGGGATCAGCGCCAGGCCGGAGCGTTCATCGCGCCGCCATGTGGCGCAGATCGGTGGCGCGATGGTAGCCGTGGCGGTGCTAGGAGTCGGCGTGGTGATCGGGACGAACGTCCTGCGTGATCAGCAGAGCTTGGTCCCGCTCGCCGCGGCGGCCGGAAGCGTGCCGGTGTCCATCGCGGAGTGTTCACCTGCTGAAACGACGGATCCGAGTGCCCTGGAGGGCGCCACCTATCTCCTTCAGGCGCCGACGCCCGCCGCGCTAAGCGACGTGTGGATGACCGTTGACGAGTGTCCTCGTGCCACCCCTGTCGCGGCCTACTACAGGGCAGATGGGTCTCCGGACGATGCTGTGCTGACCATCTGGAGTGGCGATGCGCAGACCCCCCTGGGCCCGCTTGAGAACTTCGAGGGCGCGGAACGTGTCTCGCTCTCCTCAGGGACAGATGACGCCTGGCTCGTCGACCTTGGCTGGGGTGTCTGGGTCGAGTGGCGTACCGATAGTGACAGCTACCTCGTCACGTCCGCCGGCCTGGATCGCGACACGGTTATGTCGGTCGCGCGCTCATACGACGGTGAGACGTCCGCGGAAGCAGCAGCCCTTGCTCCTCCTGGCCTTGAGGCCATCACACCGCTGCCGTCGTCCGATCGCGACGCGACCTGGTACGCCCAGTACGGCAACCCCGATCCGACGGAGAAGGACGGCGAGCCCTGGGTTCAGATCCAGGTCGAGCTGAGCGGGGCACCCTGGGCTGCTCATGCAAGCGTCAACCCGATCCCGGACGACGGGCTCTCAGTTCCGGCACCGGCTGGCACTGCCGTGCGGAGCGGCGACAACGGGGGGTTCAGGTATGCAACCTGGACAACCGATACCGGCGCCGAGGTTCAGCTCATGGCCAACCTCTCAGAGGCTGAGGTCCTCGAGCTCGCAAGCGACCTGGAACTTGTCGGACCGCATGACCCGCTACTCGAACGCTTCGACCTCACCAGCCCTCGCACGGGTGGCCCGGCCCTTTAGGGACACGGACCAGGGCTAGTCGCGAGATGACCAAAGGCCTCCGGGTCGAGTCGGAACCGTCCAGGGACCGCCTCGAACCGGAGGTCTCTCTCATGCCGCGGGCCAACGCGTGGCTGAGGGACACGTCGTAGCCTCCTCCCTAAATTCGGATGGCCTCACGGACCTCTCCCAGCAGCGCCGGACCGCGGCAAGTGTCGAGCGTCGTGGGGAGCAGTACTCGGGCTCGCGGGTGGCGCTGCAGCCGAGGCGTGGCTTCATTTCACCCGGACTTATGGTGACACGGCCCTATTTGCCCTGTTAGACATCTCGCTGGGTCCGAACCCAGTCGGGCCGCATCGGCGAGAGGGGACATCTCTATGAGAAGCAAGCCGAGGTTGCTCGCTAGCGCGTGGCGAGGTGTGGCAGTCCTGCTAGGGGTCATCGCTGCTTTGGCACTGTCTACTGCACCGGCAAGCGCCGACCTGAGCCAGTGCGCTCCCGGACAGGTCTGCCTGTGGGAGGACGACTCCTACGTACCCGGCTACTACGGGATCTACGGCACGGCCAACAACATGGATGCCGTCCGCTGGTCAGTCGGTGGACGGTCGGCTTTCGTCGGCAACAACTCGTCGTCGTCGGCCGGGTACGGCAACGAGTGCAACGTCAGCCTCTACGAGAGCGCCAACCAGTCCGGGCACTACTTCAACTACCACCGCCCCTCGATCGGTGGAACCTACCGCGACCCCAACCACTCCAACGGTGCAGGCTGGGGACCATACGCAGCAGAAGATTGGGACAACCGGGTGTCGTCGAACCGGTGGTACTGCGCCTGATGCCCAGCCGCCTCATTTCGCCTGCCCCCAAGGCCATGGCCTTGGGGGCAGGTGTCGCTGCACTGCTCGCGCTTGGCGGATGCACCGCGCTGGGCGACCAGAGTCCGGATCCCTCCGGCTCAGCCGAGAAGGGCACGGCAAACTACGTCCCCAACCCGGATAGCCCGTTCGCGAAGGCCGATGTCGATCCCGAGTCGGGCACTATCACCTTGCCAGTGGATCGCTACTTCCCTACGGAGGGCGAGCTTCGCACGGTTCATGATGCCCGGGGACTGGCGATGGCTGCGTGCGCTGCGGAGAGTGGAATGGAAGTGCCGTGGCGTCCAGGCATCCCTGAGATCGGGGGCAGCAGGTTGTATGGCGTTTGGCTGTCCGACAGCGTCGCGGAGTTTGGCTACGCGGTGCCGACGACGCCTGAACGCGATGCTGCTCTCGCGAGGGATGCAGATGCGGAGCCCTACACGGATGGAGAACTCCAGATACTGGACGAGTGCTACGCGCGGCCAGAAATCCAGGAGCTGTCCGAGGAAGCCATCCCTCTGACGATCCCCTTGGGCACAGAGATGACCGGAGTATCGGACGCAGCCCTGGACAGCGCTGAGGGCCAACGCGTGTTCGCGGACTTGGACGTGTGCTTGCAAGATGCCGGCCTCGAGCGCATGCCACACGTGGATCGCTACTTGATACGCGGAACGTCACAGGAGATCACGGAGCAGAATATCCAGACCGCGCTCAAGGAGGTCGAGTGCAAGACGTCCGTCGAGTTTGTCGCACGTCTCGCCGCCATCGAGGCCCAGTATCAGGCACCGGTCGTGGAAAAATACGAGTACGAGCTCGCAGAGCTCCGAGCAGATTTTGACGCGTTGGTCGAACGGGCGCGGCAGTATCTCTCAGCGCACAGGCCCGCGTCCTAGCGGTATGACGAGATGAAGCTAAGCACGACTCACAGCAAGTGGTGGCTTCCGGCGTGGCTCGTGGTCAGCGGCCTACTGATGGCCGTGGCATTTCTCGGCGGCACGCTCGTCGATAGCCCGTTGCAGGATGCCGTCCAGAACTCCGAGCGAGAAATCCAAGCGACGTGGGCCGTCGAATTGCGGTCTGCCGCTCCGGAAGTTGAGCCGATCGAGGGTTCTGTTAGATCAGGTGCTCGAATCGAAGCCGGTGCAAGCATAGGCGCCGGGGAAGAGGCCACACGCGAGGTCGTTACTGCAACCAGCGCCGCAGTTGGCGACCGGGTGAGTTCGGGCGACGCGCCCGTCTTCGTTTCCAGCCGGCCCTTGATCTTGCTTGCCCTGCGGGTGCCCCTCTACCGGGACCTGCACCCTGGCGATGTTGGCGAAGACGTCACCGACCTGCAGCAGGCGCTGAGGGATCTGGGTCTGTACGCCGGAACGGCGGATGGTGAGTACGGCGCAAGGACAGCTGTCGCGGTCAAGAGCCTCTACGAGCGGCACCATGCCACGCCGCCCTCGCCAGCAGAGGAGAGCGTCGAAGCGGTGAAACAGCTTGAGGCTGAACTGAAGCAAAAGAGGGAAGAGCTCACCCAGATCGAAGTAGAGATCGAGCGGGCCGCAACGCCGGAGCAGGGCGTACCCGAACCGATGGCTACGGACGATCCCATGTTCTCCGAGGCATCAGAGGACGAGGCAGACGCAACCACTACCGACGTATTGGTGGAGTTGCGCGCCGCAGCACAGCGCGCCGTCGAACAACTCGAGGAAGACCTCTCCGACGCCCGTACCGCCACGCTGACCTGGCTGCCACAATCGGAAATTCTAGCGATCCCGGCTGGAACTAGCACGGTTGCTTCCGTACAGCCCCTGGGTACGATCCTCGACCAAGAAGAGTCTCCCGTCATCTCACTCGCCGCAGGAATTCCTTACATCGAGGCTCGGATTCGTGTCGATCAAGCTCCCGACTTCACTAAGGGAAGTCCAGTATCTGTTGCACTAGTCGGCAACGAATCGGAGCCCCTGAATGGGACGGTGAGAAGAGTTGGAGAATTCACCGATGGAAGCGAGGTGGAGGGCGACTCGGCGTTCCCGGGTTATTTACTAGGAGTTTCAGTGAACGATGGCGAGATCCCCTCCGAGGGGGAGAGCGTTTTGATCAGGCCCAAACAGAAGGTGGCAGAAGTCAGCGGTCCATCGGTGCCACTGACCGCCTTGCGGCAAGACGCAGAGGGCCCGTACGTCCTCGTCGCTCCACCCTCTCATCCCGAGTCCTCTGAGGGCTCGGAGCCTCGCCACGTGGCCGTTCAGCCCCTCCTCCAGGACGGTGGATTCGTCATCCTCGAGGAGGGTGAGCTCACCGAGGGCATGAACGTCATACTCGAGGGCTCAGGATGACGCGCGCATTCCTGCAGGCGCAAAGGATATCCCGCACATTCCCCGGGCCGCCGGAGGTCGAGGCGCTGAGGCGGGCGTCGCTGGCGATGGATCTTGGCGAGAGAGTGACAATCCTGGGAAAGTCGGGGTCCGGGAAATCTACGCTGATGAACATATTGGGGCTTCTCGACGCCCCAGATGGTGGCAAGTACCACCTAGGAGGCGTCGACACTTCGACGTTGAGCAACCGAGGCCTCGACGGTGTTCGAGCTCGTGACCTCGGATTCGTGTTCCAGGCGTTCCATGTGCTGGGGCACAAGAGTGTGTATGAGAATGTCAACTTGAAACTTGCAACGGTTGGCACTCCTCGTGCAGTTCGGCGCGAGGTAATCGAAGCGGCTCTTTCGCAGGTGAGTCTTGCGCATCGCATTAGTTCTCCCGCACGCCTCCTGTCCGGCGGCGAGAAGCAGCGCCTCGCCATCGCCAGAGCGATCGTGGGCCGACCGCGGGTGATTTTCGCCGACGAACCTACTGGCAATCTGGACCCTGAGACAGCCGCAGAGGTTCGCACCTTGTTGTCCACGCTTGCGGAGACCGGCATCGCAGTCCTGGTCATCAGCCACGACCCCGATATGGCGGCGTGGGCCGACCGGCGCCTCACCTTGATAGACGGCGTGCTCGAATGAAGGCGCTGCGCCGAGCAATTGACCGTGTCAGAGACGAGATCGACGACTCGGCCGGGCACTTGACCGATCGGATCGGCAGGACGCTACTCCTTCTCCTGGCCGTTGCATTCAGCACTGGATCCCTTGTTGCAGCGATCGGCGTGAGCGCGTCGGCGAGCTCGCAGATCCGCGCCGACATCGCCGCCGCGGTACTCAACAAGGTCTCGATCTCGGCGGCCGGCGACGCAGGCGCGAGTGATACTCGGCTCTTCCAGGAAGGCTCTGCTGAAGCTGTTTGCAGGTTAGAGCTCGTCACCGCCTGTGGGCTGCGAATCGAAATCGACGCTTCCCTCGCCCGCGTTTCAACGCTTGCCGGGCAAGCCACCAGCGTCGTTACGATCGCCGCACAGTCGGGATACCTAAGCGCCGACGAGATCGTGGCGAGCGACGGTAGTCAGCTACTGGACGCGCAGGATCCGTTTGATGTGGCTCTCGTTGGTCCGGAAGCCGCCGAGGCGCTTGGGATTCCACCTACAGCCACTGTGACCGATGGATACCAGATCAACGTTGCCGGGCGGCCAGTTGAAGTCGTCGGGCTGATCAGCTCAGAGGCCGACACTCGCGCTTACAGCAACGTTGTCGTCATTCCGTACGCGATGGGTCTTGAGGTGGCAGGTGGCGATGGATCGGCTCAACTGCTTGTCGCCACAGAACCCGGCGGCGGCGGTCCCGTCGCCGCAGTCGCCCGGGAGGCAGCCCGACCTGACCGACCAGAGATTCTCCAAGTAACCCGGGTAGCGACCATGCAGGAGGTGCGGACGGGCGTCGACGTACAGCTGACCAGGCTGGCTACGGCGGTCTCGGTCGTCCTGATTGTGCTCACCACCCTGGTCATCGGAAATGCGCTGCTCACCTCCGTCGTGGCCCGGACAGTTGAAATCGGCGTCCGGCGGGCACTTGGTGGAACGCGAGCGTCGGTTGCCCGCCTGCTGGTCAATGAAGGCGTCCTGCTCGGGTTTCTCGGCGGGATGGCAGGTGCAGGCGCGGGCATGTGCGTGACGCTCGTTGTCTCGGCACTGAACGACTGGGACTTCTCACCCCCACTGGTCGCGTTCGTGGCTCCCGCCGTAGGCGTCTTGTCGGGCGCGATCGCGTCAGCGGTCCCTGCTGTGATCGCAATGCGCATCCAGCCCTCGCTGGCGATGCGGTGGGACTAGGGCCTGATTGATTCGCAGTTCGAGGCCAGCGGCTTCGTGAACTGGGGCCCGCATAGTAGAAGTGCCGAGAGCGCCAGGCCATTCTGGACGCAACCTCAAACCTGTGGCTTTTCAGAAGGCGACCTTCGTGCAGCAATTCAGCCGAGAACCGGACCGGCTGGGTGACTTGAAGGTGGCACGTGGGGTACGTGGCTGACACGGATCAACTTCTGCACCAGGGCGCGGATCCGGTGGGCATCGTCGCGCTGGGCGATGGTGGTGGGCGGGGCACCCAGCAGGCCGCCCCCTGTCACGGTGTAGCGGTCGCGGTAGGCGGCCACGGCGATGACGGTGTCCTGCCAGGCGCGTTCGGCCGGGCCGTGAGGACGTGGCGGCAGGTGTCGGGTCCAGGGTTGGCGATCGCGAAGGGCATTCTCTGCGATAGTGCGGGCGCGCTGCTCAATGAGTTCGGCGCGGCTGTCGAGGGCTTTGCGGACATCGTCAGGGACGGGGCCCTGTGCGCGTGGGACAAGTCCGGCGATCCTGTTCCGCCCGGTGGACGCGCTAGTCGCTGCACGGCTGAGCCGGTCGTACAGGACAGCTGCGGCGTCGTCTGCGTCGTACAGGCTCCGGGCTGCCGCAAGCCTGGGTAGCAGACGTGCCACGTCATGACCGTCGCCCTCGGCCCGGCGCAGTTCGGCGCACAGCGGCCCGAACGCGGCGGACTCCACGACCTGGGCGATGTCCCGGGCGGTGAAGCCTTCGCCTGCCAGGGTGTGCGCGACCAGTCGCGTCCAGCGCGGTCGTTGAGCATGGGCGGCGATCGTGTCGTACTCGGCAGCGAGCTGCGCGATCGATCCCCACCGGTGCTCCTCGTCGCGGTGGGTCTGGTGTGCGGAGGGTTCGGCGCCGACCCGGTGCAGGATGCCCGCCAGGACGGCGTGTGCTGCGGCCTGCTCGGGCAGGTCGGGGTCGATCGCTGCGCCGATGGTGTGTTCGTGGTTGTGGTCGCGGTCGGGCTGGTCGACGGGCACGAACACGGTGTTCGTCGCGCGGCCTCGAGTGAGGGCGACGTACAGGTTCTCCCGGCTCATGCTCGGGCTCGCGACCGTGTACGCGGTATCCACGGTCAGGCCTTGGGCGCGATGTGCGGTGATCGCGTACCCAAGGTCGACGTGCTCGGCCACGTAAGCGGCGGGCAGCCGGACCATCTGACCACTGAGCTGCTGGCGGTCGACGTTCCGGGCATCGGTGTGCGCGTCGGGGTCGATCCGCTGTGCGGTGATTGATCCGTCGTGGTGGACGGTCGTGATCTGCCAGCGGTCGCCGTTGCGGACCCATCCGGCGTGTCCGTGGCGCAGGGTGCGGTCGTTGCGGCGGGTGAGGATCAGGTCTCCGGCCGAGGCGCGGGTCTGCCCGGCCAGGCGGACCGTGTTGCCGTCGGAGACACGTCCGGTCAGGACGCGTTCGGCGCGGGCGCGACGGTTGAGGTCGTTCATCGTGGCGGTGTCCGGCACGACCAGCACCGACGACAACCCCTTCTCGGTGTCGGACTTCCACGCCGTGTAGGCGGCGTCGGTCATGTCCTCGGTGGTGCCCGCCTGGATACGCCCGTGCTCCTGGTAGGTGGCCAGGATGTCGGGGTCGCCATCGCGCAGGCGGAGTGTGGCGCGCTTCTCCCAGTCGGCGCGGAAGCGGTGAACCTCGGTCAGGGTGGGGACGTCACCAGTCGTCCGGGCCCGCTCGCCAGTCAGGAGCGTCAGGGTGCCACCGGTCTCCACAGCGGGGAGCTGGGCCGGGTCACCAACAAGGAGCACCTTCGCGCCGGCCTCGACGGCGGCCCGGGTCAGACGGTCCAGGGTGTGCGTCCCTGCCAGGGATGCCTCGTCCACAATCACCAGTTGCCCATCCGTGAACTGTGCCCGTCCGTGGTGGTGGCGGGTGAGCCACATCGCGGTGTTCTCGCACTCGATACCCAGCTCGGTGCCCAAGACGTCAGCAGCGGCGGCGGAGGGTGCCAGGCCCACAACGGTGCCGGGTCCGTACCGCTGTTCCCACAGGGCGCGCAGCGCACGCAGGGTGGTGGTCTTACCGGTCCCGGCCGGACCGACCAACAGGTCCAGACGGCGGCCGGAGCCTGCCACCGCTGTGACGGCTTCGGCCTGCGAGGCGTCGAGCACGCCTTGCCGCACACCCTGGTCCAGGACCGTCCGGAGCCGGGCCGTCTTCAGGGCCGGTGCGGTGTGGTCGTCCATGAGTCCGAGGAGTCGTTTCTCGGCGTCCAGGACGGCCTGGGAGGTGAACACCGTGGCGTACTTGGGACGCAAGGTGCTGCTGCCGTCGCCGCGTTGCATGGCCTCGGGTGTGGGGGCGAGCTCCGGCGGGGTCAGGGTGACCGAGCCGCCCTCGGCCAGGGCGACGATCCGCGCCACGACCTCGACACGGTCTTGGTGGGTGGTGAAGCGCCGCTCCATGATCTGGCGTTCGGCCTCGGCCCACAGGTTCCAGTGCTTCCATGTCGCCCGCTTGTCCCCCACCACGGCCAGCACGAGCGCGGCAGCCTGGGTGACCGCGTCCTGGGGGACATCGTCGGCCGCAAAGGTGCGCCCCGGTTCATTGGCAGCAGCGGCTAGTAGTCCGCGCGCCCACTCGCTCGGGCCCTGGCCCAAGATGCGCTCGGCACGCTGACGCCACTGCTCGGCCAGGTCGGCCAGGGACTCGATCGTCTTGGGCGGGCGCGTGGCCAGGGTCGCTTGTTCCCGCAACTGGTTGATCGTGCCGGGTGTGGGGGTGCGGCCGTGCTTCTCGCGGTACTCGTCGATGAGCTGGTCGGCGCAGTGCTCGATCTCGGCCGACCGGGAGGAGAACTCCTCGATCAGTTCGTCGCTGACGCCGACGATCTCGAACCTCGGGTTGCGGTCCTTGCCGCGCGCTCGTCGCTCCCACTTCACGCCTAAGGTGCCGGTGAGACGGTCGGCCAGGACCGCGTTGTAGTGCTCGCTGAACGCCACGTTCGCGTTGAACAACGCCCGTGAGTCCAGGGTGCGCCACTTGCCGTCGGTCACGGCCAGGACCTTGTTCGCGATCACGACGTGCGTGTGCAGCTGCGGGTCGTGCGCGCGGGAGTCCCAATGATCGAACGCGGTCGCGATCACACCGGTGACGTCCACCTGCATGATGGACCCGTCCCCGGCATCGGTACCCGTCCGCGTGGCAGCGATGTGGTCCTCGATGAACCGGGTGGTCTCCGCCATCGCGGCACGGTGTGCGCCCAGGATCACCGCCTGCGTGGTGCGGTCCGACAGGCCCCACAGCACCGAGACCGACTTCGGTGGTGAGAAGGTCAGGTCGAACCCTGCGACCGGGCCTCTCTTCCCGGCTAGCTTCTCGTCCTGGACGATTTCGTCCACCGCGGTCTGCCGGTCCTCCGCGCTCAGGTTCGGGTCCAGGGCTGCGGCCCTCTTCTCGATCCGCTCAGCCAGGGGCACGATCTTGGCGTGCGCACGGCCCAGCGGTTCGGCCGTGACCGGGTCACGGCCCGCCTCCAAGAGCCGCTGGAGCTGCGTGGTGGTGACGCGCTGCCCGGGGGCGAGCACTCCTCCGCCGCCGAGGTCGTCGACTCCGCGTCCGAGCCAGTACCCGGGCGGGGTGCCGGCCTCGGTGTAGTACGCGATGACCGGGTCCATGCCCGCGCCGTCGTCGGGGCTGGGGAAATCGCAGTCGGCGTTGACCACGGACCTGGTCAGGTACTCGGTCCCGTTGCCCACGCCCATCGCGTGCACGCTCACCGCCACGACCAACCACCGGCCTTGGGGTGTGCGGGCGAGGTGTGCGGTACCCGGTGCGCCAACGGTGCCGTCGCGGGCCAACGCCAACGTTCCTGTCGCTCCTCAACTGCCTGAGGTGTGCTGCGTTTCCAGGTGACGAACCCCGCGTACGTCGTCGCCCGCCTGTGACTTGCCAGCCGCGCGCCGTCGTCCGTACCGCTGCCGTCGCTCGGTGCACACGCTGCATGTGTCAAGCTCGCTGCAACGTGCCGCTGCTCAGTCACGTGAACCGGGCAGGAGGGAACAGCGGGGCGGGACCCCCGGGCGATGACCCACTCCGCTGCGTCGTCGGACGTCTCGGGGCGCATCGCCAGCGCGTGCTGGTGCGGGCTGGTGGCGTTGCCGTCAACGACTACGGGGCCCGGACACCGAAGTGTCCGAGCCCCGTTCCCTAGTCTGCCCCTGCCAGAGGAGTCAGGCCGCTGTGTGCTTGGCACCAGCCGCCTCCTGCGCAGCCAACCAGGCCATCACCTTCGAGCGCCGGTAGACCACCCGGCGCGGACCGAGCCGGAACGAGACCGGCCCCGTCCCGATGTACCGCCACCACCGCAGCGTGTTCTCCGGCACGCCCAGCAGGTCAGAGACCTCCCGGGTGCGCAGCATCGGATCGTCCTTCTGCGCAGCCGTATCCGTTCCGGCGTCCGTCGTGACAACCACAAGCACCGCCCTCCTTCGACGATGTCGGCACGGGATGACCCGGTGTCACCACGGTTGCGCGCCGCCTCCGTAGCACACCAATTTATCACACACCAATTTGACGTTCCGAGACAGTGCGCACCACAACGGTTACTCTGGGGACATGGACGAAGACGAAGTCATTGGCGCCAACCTGCGCCGGTACCGAACGGACCGAGGCATCACCCAGGCGAAGTTCGCCATGGCACTCATGAGCAACGGCGTCGGCGGCATGTACCCGCAGACCATCCAGAAGATCGAACGCGGCCAGCGACCATTGCGCTTCTTCGAAGGGCTCGTCGCCGCACGCGTCCTCGACGTCGAGCCCGGAGCGCTCTACGACCTCGACCCCGAAGCCGACGTCGACCGTGACGCCGCCAAGCTCGCACGCGACATCACCTATGCGGTCGAGGCCTACGAGGCCGCCGGGGACGGCCTCAACGACATCTGCAACGAGGCCGAGGAATTCCTCCGCGACGCATCAGATCTGAACGCCGCAAGCCGACGCTGGATCGAGAACGCCCTCAATGCGGCACGCCCCGACCGCAAGACGGATAACGCCAGCGTCGGACCGTCCGACCCTGGCCCCCAACCTCCCGCACCCGAGGAGAACTGACATGGCGACCGCATGGGTCGAAGATCGCTGGCTCGACAGCGACGGCGAGAAGACCAAAGACTTCGGGCGAGGCAAGCGGTGGCGGGTCCGCTATCGCGACCCGGGCAAGCGCCTGCGCGCCGAGTCGTACAAGCTCAAGACCAACGCCGAGCGCCGCCGCGACGAGCTGTCAGCCGAAATTCTGATGGGCCGCTTCGTCGATCCGGACGCCGGCAAGGTCACGTTCAAGGAGTACGCCGAACACTGGCGCAAGCTCCAGGTCCATCGCGGCAACACGGAGGACCAGATCGACGTGGTCCTTGAGATCCGGACGTACCCACGGCTCGGAGACCTGTCTCTCGCCTCGATCGACTCCGAGGACATCCAGTCATGGGTCAAGTGGCTCTCGACCGCCGCGATCACTCTGGGTGAGGGCAAGACCAAGGGGTACGCCCCAGCCACCGTAGGTGTGACCCATCGGATCGTGTCCGGCATCTTCAAGTCCGCCGTCGCGACGAATCGGATCACGTCGAACCCGTGCGCGGGCACACGCCTGCCGAAGAAGACGCCCAAGCGCGTCAAGCCGATTCCGACCGAGTCGCTGTGGTCGCTCATCGACGCCTTCCCCGAGAGGTTCCGGGGCCTCATCCTGTTCACCGCGTGCACGGGACTCCGGCAGGGTGAGGCGTTCGGCCTCACCTTGGATCGGCTCGACTTCGACAACAAGATCATGCACGTTGACCGGCAGATCACCGGGTCGGTTGCGGGCAAGCCGACATTCGGGCCGCTCAAGACCGAAGCAAGTTATCGAGAGGTGCCGCTGTCGGCGTCCACGGTCAAGGCCCTGAAGGAGTACATGGGCAAGTTCCCACCGGGACCTGACGGCTTGGTCTTCACCAACACCGAGAATGGCGCACTGCGCCGCTCGGCGTTCTGGGATACCTGGCGACGCGCGCTCAAGGTGGCGAAGCTCTCAGGCTTCACCTTCCACGATCTGCGCCACTACTACGCGAGCCTGCTCATCCGTCACGGCGCGTCCGTCAAGGCGGTCCAGGCCCGGCTGGGCCACAAGAACGCCAGTGAGACGCTGGACACCTACTCGCACCTGTGGCCCGACGAGGACGATCAGACGCGTACCGCGATTGACCTCGTCCTGAGCACTCGTCCGACCAAGTCCGCAGCGTCGAAAGCCGCGTGAGCGGCCTTGGCCTGTTGGAAGCGACGGTCACCACAGCTCACGCGGGAACGACACCGGCCTCTCCCCTGGTCCTCAACCCCCTCGCCCTCCCGGCTAGCGCAGCTCGTCCGGGTCAGCGGTGCCGAGTTCAATCCTCATTTGGGTTCGTATGTCGCTGAGACCTTCCAGAGCGTCCATCACCTTGTCTAGCACCGCCTGGACGCTGCCATCGTCGTCCCGCTGCTTCAGCAATTCGACTGCCCGTGCTGCTTGGTTGACTGTCAGAGTCAGCCTACCGAGACGTCCGCTGACATCGTTTGTGACGTATAGCGACCCAAATGCATGCGCTTCGCGCAGCACTGCGAATCGGCTGCGGATTTCTTCGTGATTGTCCGGAACCTCATTGCGAAAGGCTCCAGGCCGCTGGTCGTACACCGTGTCGCTCAGGATGTCTTCCAGAGCTCTGCGAGCGACCTCGATTCGGACATAGGCGTCACTGATTCGATCTTGGTGCCGCTCAAGGCGCTTCGACTCGCGCGCCGCAGCCGCAGCCTTCTCGATGTTGACAGTCGTGCGCCAGTTAGTGAAGAAAACGCCCACCAGGGCAACGAGTGCGACCACGAGCGGCGACCCGAGCGCGTACCACAGCACCCAGTCGGGAAGTGAGGACAGATCCATGGGAAGAGGATGGCAGACGACCCGATACCGGTTGGCCATCGGCAACAGCGGCTGATTGGAGCCAACGGTTAGCGACGTTCAGCATGCTCTATTGCTCGGTCGACGCCGTAGACGCCCAGTTCGACCAGACGATCGAGAATGTCCAACAGCGCCGAGACGCGCTTCCTGTCACGTGTCTGCGCAAGACCTCGAACGACGAGCTCCGAGATGTAGTGCGCATCGCCAGCTGCGCCGGTCCGGATGTCCGCTACGTCGCTGCCATGGATGTCGAGGAAGCGGTGTGCAGCGAGGTCGACCAGGTCATCCACCTTGTCGGGTGCATCTTGCAAGCTGATCAGCAGTTGTGGGGTAGCGTGGACATAGCTCGGCGATGCGATCAGGTCCGCAAGAAGGCTGGCAAGCGGACGCAGGTTGTGCCCTCTGAGGTGAATGGCGAGCTGACCGACTGCCTTGCGAATCTCATCGTCATCGTCGTGCATTCAGCCGGCGTAGTGTCGCGAGAACGAGTTCGGAGTTTGCGGCGCGATCCACCCTGGCGCTGCACACACTGGCCGCGCCAGTCCGAACGTCGATGTCACCGGCGAGCACTCGTTCCATGAGGTGCGGACGCTCCCACTGGAGCGCCGCGAACGCAGCCATGCTGCCGCCCGCGTGCTTGACCTCCGGGTTCTCTGACTCAAGCATGCGGTCGATCACTGGGTCGATCTGCTCTGGGTCGGCGTTGCCGATGTAATGCATCAGTTTGTCAACGAGGTCTGATGCGAGAAGGATGTCGTCGGTGTCAATCAGGCGCTCAAAAGCCTCGTATGCCGTTGGCCGTGCGTGTCGAAGGCAGGCGGCAATAGTGTGGGCGACGCAGGATCGCACGCTCAGGACCGGATCGCTGGCGAGCACGACCAAGTAAGGGCTGACCAGGCTGGTGCGCGAACCGTCTGCGTCATGGATCAGGAGGTCGCCAAGCTCCTCGGCGAGGCCGCCTCTTGCGGTATTGATGCCGTTATGGCGCAGATCGCGACCGGGGCGATCGTTGTCCTGGCGGGTAAAGACTGGCCGGTTTTCCTTCGGGTCCGGTGCGTGCAGAGCGCGGTCTCTGACCATCTCGACTAGGTCGAGCGGTGTGTCGTCAAGGAGGCGCCGCAGGGACCATCCGAGCCAGCGATCGCATTCGCTCAGCCCGAGACTCGTGATGTGCCGGATGGCATCGAAGACGGCTGGCTGCGCCTCAGTCGGGATCGTCGCCTCACCGAAGCCCCACAGTATGGCGTTGGGATAGGCCGCGTTCGTCGTGGCAGACAATTGCATCGCTAGACCGGCGAACCGCAGCGGATCCTCGACAGTACGTTCCTTGAGTGCCTGCGACAGTTCGTGAGCACCGCCGCGCGGACCAGCCCACTCGCGGTCGTCGTTGTCGTGCTTGGCCATGGCGCGGAGCCACTGCTTGTTGGACATCTTGCCTGTCGCGTTGGCGTTGATTGGTGAGCCGACGGTGTAGGTGATGATGCCGGTTGGTGGAGGCGGTGCTTCGATGCCGAACTTTCGTTGGTATTCGGCAAGTCGTCGCGAGGCCGTGAGGCTCAGTCGGCCATGATCGAGTGCCGACAAGAATTTGAATGCTGTGTACCCGAACGACCGCCCCCGTTCGTACGGAACACTCAGGTCACGCAGTTCATTTTCGAGCAGTGCGTGGACCTCGTCGGAGACACGTGGCGCGATGGCTTCGACAACCTCGCGCGAGAGCCAGGTGCCGTCTGAGAGATATCCGCTCCTAAGTCGGTTACCACCTTCGAGGATCACTTCAGAGGCCCAGACAGTGAAGTGTTCGACACCGGCGATAAGCGCTCGGAAAAGTAGAGCTTGGGCTGCGTCGTGCTCGTCCGCAGCCAGCGTGCGCAGCAGCAACTCGACCGACTCTGGTGTGGTCGACGCCAACCTGGCGAGCGCGTTGGCCGCGCCGTTGTAAAGCGCGTCTTCAACTTCGCGAGAACCTTCTTCTTCTGAACGCATTCGGAGGCTGAAGTGTCGGTCGTACAGCGGCGCATCGCCCTGGCGTTCAAAGTGCGTCTGCTGCATCACAACGAGGAGATAGGGCACCACTACCTCAACAAATGCCCGGGGTTCCGACTTGCTGGACTGTTCGATGAGTTGAATGGCACTGTAATCGCTCAAAGCAAGCATGCTGACCTTGCCGTCTGCGTCCGTCAACAGAGCAGACGGGCTATCAACGAAACTGGCCTTCAGAAGCTTAATCGCCCAAAGTGGCTCGTGCAAAGCAAGGTCATGCGCCGACAACCATATATTGTGCTCGACTGGGTTGAAGCCGCCAGATCGCACCGCGTCCAGCATAAGATCGAACACCGGCTGGTTCTGATGCAGTTCGGCGCGCTGCATAAGCCAACCGAGCCATATCAGATACTCGGGTGCATGGCGGCGCGACGTCAGGATTTCCGCCACTATCGCGCCGCGATCGGCTCCGGCGTTGGCTAGCCATGTAACGCCTCGCTCGCGCAGCGCCTGATCGTCGCTGTCAAGCCACCCCTCGATCAATCCTCGGTCGTGGAGCACATCGAACCAACTCGAGCGGGCGATCTGCTGCCATAGGCGTCTCGTCAGGGGCGAGTCGGCCTCACTGATGTGCAGGACGAGGTCGAGGTCTTCGTCCGTCGGCGCGCTTACGTCGGCGAAGACGATCATGACCGTCTCTTTGATATGGAAGCGGATGTCGAATTCTGCCAGTACCGCCCCGACTTCCGTTCGGAAACGCGCTGGATCACGTTCGCGCAGGAGTTCAAGAATCTGACGCACCTGGGCCCGCCGGAACAGCTCTTGCTCCTGTGCGCAGAGGAACTCGACCATTGACTGCTGTCGCGACAACCACTGGCGCGCGAAGGTGTAATCGAAGAACGTTTCGTGAAAGAACGAGACGCGATCGCCGTCGATGGCCAGGACTTGCTCGGACGCCAGCACGTGGGCGTCACTGATGTAGTCATCTGCGTCGAGAATATCGATGGACACAGAGAGGGTTTGCTGATCGCTCGCAGTGTTGGCAATGCGCGCCAACACATCATTGAAGCGAACCTCTGGACGATAGTCGTTGATGGTCTGGCGCTTGCGCTGCCAGAACGCCTCGAACAGCGATCCACGGGAGGTGAAGTTGAGCGCGCCAGGCTGGGAGGCGACGGTTTCGAGCAGCACGAGGTTCAGCGGCGACTTCAGCAGCTCCCGCTGCGTCGAAGTGAGCGCTGCGGCGTCGAGACCCATCGCCTCTACGGCACCAGTAACAGCTCCGTCAGGCAGGGGCTTGACGGTGAGGCGCTCAACGTCCGGCCGAGCGTCGAGCCTGCGAATGCGGTGATCGTTTTCGACGTCGAATAGACGGCAGGCCAAGATGACCCGGACCCCATCAACTGCCATTGCTTCGTCGATCAGGTCGGCGATGACGTCGTAGCGCTCGGACAGGCGCCCCGATGCGAGTGAAACGGCATCAAGCTGGTCGATAATCAGGAGGGCATCGCGGCCATCGGCGGCCATCCGCAGCGAGGCTACTGGCGAGGTAGATAGGCCCAACTGCTTTCCCAACCCGGCTGTCGAACTGAACCCCCCGCGACGGTCGAGCCGGAACGCCAACACCTCTGCGCCCTGAGATTCGAGTCCACTCGCTGCCTGATAGACGACCGCACTCTTGCCGCCGCCGCCAGTGCCGACGACCAGCGCCAAACGCGTCGTGCTCATCAGCTCGATGAGATCGGCGGACTCGGTTCGTGGAATGGGCGGGCTGAGCAATTCTCGCTCCACGGTATGGCGCCAGCTCTTGGTCGCGGCGTGCACCTCGTCGTGAGCAGTCCGTTTCGCCGTGCCGTGGCGCGGGGATATGCCGTGACGGGCCAGTCTTTCGAGTAGCTCGCGCTTACTGAGACGCTGGCGGAGGCTTTCGAGCAGCACATTGCCGACAGCGATGGGTAGCAGCGAGGCGATGGCGCCCTCCAGCATCGTGTCGGCGAGCATGGCGTTCGTCTTGATGAGCTGTTGTTCATCCCCGACCTCGAACCACATGCCGCGAAGCATCTGCCAAGCGATTTCCGCGCTGCCAAAGACGTTCGAGGCTGAGAGTTGATCGAAGACCGGGCTCAACTGGTTGGTGAGCTGGCGCGTCATGAATTGCTGGACATCGACGGACTGTCGAGCCCATTCGCTAAGCACGCGTAGCGGCGCGCACGGGGTCATCGAACTGAAGTGATATTCGCGGCCGGCCGCCACGTGCCGCGACGCTGCCGTGAAGATCCCGCGACTGCGCAGAGCGGCAACCGTCCAATGATCGTTGATGCTGTGCTGGCGCTTCACCTGCGTGACGGCCACGGAGCCGCGCTCGTCAACGAACGTGAACTCAGAGCCTTCGGCAAGGTCTGGATCGAGATCCTCGAAGGTGATGCTGCGCCGCTCGTCTTGGATGCACCGCAAGGCATGGTGTATGGCCCAGGACAGCTCATATTGGTTGCCGAGCTTGTCGGCAACCCCGCCACTGGCGCTACTTCTGCGCGGCGCAGTCGTGCCCGACTGATCCACATCCTCCATGGGGACCATTCTGCGCGGTGTGACGCCGCCTGTGCGGGACCCCGCTCCAAGGACTCACCACACGACTGACAGCGACCCAACCCACCCGAAACTTGCAGCTGCTCCAGCGATCCCGCGTGCCGCGTCGCCAAATAGAACTCCCACAAGAGGTAAACGACCTGCGGCTGAGGCCAGCGCGGTACACAGCCATGTGTACCCAATGTGTACCGGTCACCTTCGGCCAGTGCTCCGCTGCAGGTCAGAGCGTTAAAAGCGGACGAGCCAGCCTGTACGCCGGGTTCTGTTCCCGCGCGCGGTTACCCCCGCGCGGGCGACGGTCATCCATCTAGGCCCTGCGTTGCCGCAGGGCTCGAGCGGTCTACCCGACTGTGCTTCTCAGAAGAGAATCGGGCGGGCAGCCCTCAAACACAGTCTGTCTGACCTTGCTCCAGGTGGGGTTTACCTAGCCGCTACCGTCACCGGCAGCGCTGGTGGTCTCTTACACCACCGTTTCACCCTTACCCCCGGTCCGAAGACCGTGGGCGGTCTGTTTTCTGTGGCACTGTCCCGCGGGTCACCCCGGGTGGCTGTTAACCACCACCTTGCCCTGTGGAGCCCGGACGTTCCTCGGCGGGCGCCCGAGGGCACCCAACGCGACCGTCCGACCGACTCGTCCGCAGGTAGAAGAGTACCTGCCGCCAAGTGATCACACCGCCCGTCAAACCTGGCGGCGACCTAGGCTAGGCGGGTGCTCCTGCTTCTTCCGCCCTCCGAGGGCAAGACGCCCGCCCCCGACGGCGCCGCCCCCTTCGACCTGAACGCTCTGGCCCACCCGGAGCTCACGGCGCTGCGCGAGCAGGTGCTGGCCGCGCTCGCACAGGTCAGCGCACGCCCCGGAGCGACGTCGGCCCTGGGAGTGAGCGACGGGCTCGCCGAGGAGGTGGCGCGGAACACCGCGCTGCACGCAGCGCCCGCAGCCCGCGCGGCCGAGGTCTACACGGGGGTCCTGTACGCGGCCGCCGGTCTCGCCGCCCTGCCCGACGCCGCCGCGCGGCGCGCCCAGGCGAGCGTCCTCACCTTCTCCGGCCTGTGGGGCGTCGTCGCGCCCGATGACCGCATCCCCGCCTATCGGCTCGGTATGGGCATCGCCCTGCCCGACGTCGGCCGGCTCGCCACGTTCTGGAAGCCCGCCCTCTCCGCGGCGCTCGACGCACGGGCCGCCGGCGACGTCGTCGTCGACTGCCGGTCCGCGACGTACGTCGCGGCATGGCGACCGACGACGACGGGCACCGACCGAACCAAGGCCACCGAATGGGTGGAGGTGCGCGTGCTGCGCGAGACCGACGGCAAGCGGACCGTGGTGTCGCACAACGCCAAGCACACGCGAGGCGTGCTCGCCGGGCACCTGCTGCGCCGCGAGAACGAGGCCCGGACCAGCGAGGACGTGCTCAAAGCCGCGCAGGAGCTGGTCGGATCCGTGGTGCTCACCGAGATCGGCTCAGGCAAGGACCAGACGCTGATCGAGGCGAGCCTCCTGACCGGCAGACCGCGCGGTCCAAGGACCCTGGAGCTCGTCCTCGCCTGAGGGTGGCGCCCGCGTCCATAGAGCGGTTGGATAGCGGCTCATGAGCATCATCGGAACCAGCGACAGCGGCGTCGCCGAAGGTCGTGGCCTTACCGGCGCCCGGATCGCAGTGGCCGCGGCGTTCTTCGCACAGGGCTTCGTCTTCATCAGCCTCACCACCCGCCTGCCAGCGTTCCTGGAGCGGTGGGGGCTCGACGAGGTGACGCTCTCGCTGCTGCTGCTCATGATGATTCTGCTCGCCGGCGTGGGCTCACTCGTCACCGAGTGGGTGGTGCGGCACTCCGGCAGCGCGGTCATGCTCCGGCTCGGGCTGTGGCTGATGGTCCTCGCCGTCCCGGCGCTCACGCTGGCCCCCGCGGTCGGCGTGTTCGTGGGCGGGATCGCGGTCTACGGCCTCGCGCTCGGCCTGGTCGACGCCACCACCAACATGCAGGCCGTCGACCTTGAGCACCGGTACGGCCGACCAATACTGCCGTCGTCCCACGGGTACTGGACCACCGGCGGCATCCTGGCCGCCGTCGTCGCGCTCGCCACGGGGCACCTCTCCCCCACGATCGGTGTGTTCGTCGCCGTGGTGCCGCTGGTCATCGCGTTCGCGCCGTACCTGCCGCGGGTCGCACGCGAGTCCCGGGGTGTTCCCGGGATGCCGTACGGCGGAGCCAGTCTGACGCGGCCGGTCGTGAACCCGGTGGTGACTACACCGTCAGGCCTTGGGACGACGGCGACCGGGTCGGGTGCTGGGACGGTGGGCGCCGGAACGTCTGCGGCGGGGCCGATCCCCTGGGGGCCCATCTGGCTCGTGGGGATCGGGCTGGTCGTGTTCTACATGGCCGACACCGCCGCGGCCGCGTGGGGCCCCGTCCTCCTCGCGCTCGATCTCGGCGCTCCCAGCAACCTGGTCGCGCTCGCCTCCCTGCCCTACCTCGTGGCCTCGATGCTGGTCCGCCTGGCGGGCGGGGCCCTCGTGACCCGGTTCGGTGTGGTGGTGCTGCTGCGGGTCGGGGCCGTCGTGGCGTTCGGGGCACTGGCGCTGGTGGCGCTCGCGCCGTCCTGGCCAGTGGCGGTGGCGGGTTTCGCGATCCTCGGCGGCTCGATCGCCCTGGTGGCGCCACTCAGCTTCTCGGCGGCGGGGCGCATCGCTGCGCTCTCGGCAACCGGCCCGGCAGCGGGTTCGGCAAGCGGCTCAACGGAGCCCGACCGCGCCCGCACCGACACCGTCATCGCGCGCTTCAACCAGTTCAACTATCTGGGCGCCTTGCTCGGTGCGGTGCTCACCGGATTTGTCGGCGCGTTCAGCCTGCGGGCCGGGTTCTTCCTGTCCGCCGTGCTGGTGCTGGCCCTGATCCCGCTCGCGCCGGCTTTCGCCCGGGGAACGCTGCGCCGTCCGGAGAGCGAGCCGGTCACCGGGCCGGGCGACGAACCAGTCAGCCGTCAGTAGGAACCCCGACGGCGGTGACCTCCGTGGTGCCGTCCTCCCAGAGCCGCAGCACCGACAGCGACGCAGGCGGGATCCGCAGCCGCGCCCAGTGCGAGGCCGGCGCCCCCATTGCCTGCCCGACGGCGGTCCGGATCTGCGCCGCGTGCCCCGCCACCACGACCGTGCGGTCCACACCGCCGGCCAGCAGGTCGGCGAGGCCGTCCCACACCCGGGCGCCGAGCTGCGCGTACGACTCACCGCCGGGCGGCACAAAGGTGCCGGTCAGGTGCCACTGCGCCAGCTCGCCCGGCCAGCCCTGCTCGATCTCCGGGGCGGTCAGCCCCTCCCAGTCCCCGAACCGGCACTCGGCGAACCGGTCGTCGGTCGTGATGTTCAGCCCGAGACGTCGTCCGACGGCGGCCGCCGTCTCCTGGGTGCGCACCGTCGGCGAGGCGACGAGCGCCGTCGGACGCGGCAGGTCCGGCCAGAGGCCGCCGACGCGCACCCCGCCCGAGGACCCTGCGCCGGTCCGGGCCGGGCGCCCGATGCGGTACACGGCGTCCGCGGCCTGCGCCGCCTGGAGCCGGCCGCGGGTGTTCAGCGACGGGCCCGGCACGTCCGACCCGGAGTACCCGCCAGCCTCCGTCATGGGCGTCACACCGTGCCGGAGGAGCACCACGGTGAGCGGCAGAGCGCCGTCGAACCGGGTGATCGCCGCCGGCGGGCGCCGGTGCGTGTCGAACCCGGGAGCCTCGCTCATCCGGCGGCGGCGCCCGTCGTCGCGCCGGACGCGACGCGGACCAGGATGCGGCCGCACTCCTCGCAACGCACCACCGCGTCGGGTGCCGCTGCCTTGATCGCCGCCACGTCGGTGGGCGGCAGGTCCATGCGGCAGCCCTCGCAGCGGTTGCCGTTCAGCACCGCCGCACCCGTACCGCCGAGCTGCGCGCGGATCTTCTCGTAGAGCGTGACCAGAGCGGTGTCGAGCCCCTCGGACGCCGTCGCACGGCTGACCGTGAGCGCCTCGACCTGGGCGTCGAGGTCGGCCCAGCCCGCGTCGCGCTCCGCCTCGACCCTGGACTTCTCCGCCACGAGCTCGCCGTTGGCCTCCTCGACCTTGGCCAGCGCGTCCTGGTGGGCCTCGAGCCGCTCCATGACGTCGAGCTCGACCTCTTCCAGCGCCGCCTTGCGCGTGGCGAGCGCGCTCAGCTCGTCGGTGAGCGCGACGGCGTCCTTGGCGCTCACGCCACCCGACTCGAGTCGCTGCTGGTCCCGCGTGGCGCGGTTGCGCACCTGCTCGACGTCGTTCTCCGCCTTGGTGAGCTCACGCTTCAGGTCGGCCACCCGGGTGCGTGACTCGACGAGCGAGGCGCGCAGGTCGGCGATCCGGCCGTCGAGCTCGGTCAGCGTCGCGAGCGCGGGCAGGTTCTTGCGCTGATGGGCGAGCTGCTGTGCCCGGGTGTCGAGCGCCTGGACCTCCAGCAGCCTGCGCTGGTCTTCGGGCGGTGCGGTAGCCACGGGAGGCGTCCTCTCGGTCGGGTTCGGTGGGGGGCGGGCGGTGGTCCAACGCTACCTCGCGCTCGACGGCCCGGGGCACGCCCTGTGGACAACCGGGAACGGCGTGACCGGCGGGACGAACGGCTCAGCGGGACCGTGCGCTCAGCGCGAGGGAACCTGGTCCGTCCAGGGGTCGGTCACCAGCTCGCTCACCCGGGCCTCGACACTCAGCCCGTCCGCCGCGAGCGCCGCGGCGAGGTCCTCGACGGCGTAGCGCAGCCAGGGCCATTCGCTGGCGTAGTGGGCCGTGTCGACGAGGAACGGTGTGCCCGCCGGCCCGGGTTTGCCGGCAGCCCGGGCCTCGAACTCGGCCCGCTCGCGCAGCTCGGAGGCCGGGTGGTGGCGCAGGTCGGAGGTGACGTAGACGTCGGCCGCGGCGGCGCGTACGGCGTCGAAGTAGCCGTCGCCGGATCCGCCGAGGACGGCGGCCGTGGTCACCACAGCGTCCGGGTCGCCCGAGAAGCGGATCCCCTGGGCTGTGGCGGGCAGCGCGGCCGCGACGCGGCGCGCGAAGTCGGCGAGCGTGGTGGGCTCGGCGAGGCGGCCTACTCGGCCGATGCCGCGCTGGGCGCCTGGCCGGCGTCGCTCAGCTCGAGCGGTCGCCGGTCGGTGATGCCGACGAGGTCGGCGAGGGCGTCGGCGACACCCCGCGGGGCGGCGTCGGCGTTGGTGTGCGCCACTTGCAGGGCGCACCCGCCGGTGAGCAGCCGGTGCACCACCGAGCCCTTGAACGTGGTGGCGGCCACGGAGCTCACCCCCCGCAGGAACAGGGGGTGGTGGGTGACGATCAGGTCGGTGCCCCAGTCCAGTGCCTGGTCGACGACGGCGGTCACGGGGTCCACCGCGAACAGCACCTTGCGTACGGGTGCGGCGGGGTCACCGGCCACGAGTCCGACGGCGTCCCACCCCTCCGCCGTCGACGGCGGGTAGAGGCCGTCCAGGGCGCCGACGACCTGCGCCAGCGTGGGGACATCATTGCTGCTCACACCCGGCAGCGTAGTACGGGGCGCCGGTTGCGGCGGGGTTGTCCGGTTCCCTCAGGCGGGTCGATCCGGACCTTGCTAGCGTCCGGAAACGTGGACACCGAGCCGCTTTACGACATCCTTGCCCACCTCCTCCCCAGCCAGCGCGTCGAGACCCCCGCATGAGCGGCAGGGCACACCTGCTGACCGCTCTCCGTAACCGTGTGGACATCCGGGATCTCCTCCCGTCCCGCGCCGACTACGACCTCCGTCCCCGGACCCTGCGCTCCGACCTCCTGGCGGGGGTCACCGTAGGCGTCGTCGCCCTGCCGCTCGCGCTCGCCTTCGGCGTCAGCTCCGGTGTCGGGCCGGCGGCCGGCCTCGTGACCGCCGTCGTCGCCGGCATCGTCGCCGCCGTGTTCGGCGGGTCGAACGTCCAGGTCAGCGGCCCGACCGGCGCCATGGCAGTGGTCCTCGCCCCCATCGTGGCGCAGCACGGCCTGGGTTCCGTCGCACTCGTGACGCTGCTCGGCGGGGTGATGGTGCTGGCGTGCGGCCTGCTTCGGCTGGGCCGCGTCGTCACCTACATCCCGTGGCCTGTGGTCGAGGGCTTCACCCTCGGCATCGCGGCGATCATCTTTCTGCAGCAGGTCCCGGCCGCGTTCGGTGTCACCGACGAGACCGGGCACAACACCCTGCTCACCGCGATCCGCTCGATCGGCACGGCGCTGTGGCCGTGGGGCGCCGTCGTCGAGAGCCACTTCAGCAGGGGTGGTGTCGACGGCGGTGCGGTCGACGGCGGCATGCTCACCTGGGTCTGGACCCTCGCCGTCGTGGCGGTAGTCGCCGCCGTGATGCTGCTGCTGCCCCGTGTGGCGCGCGCCCTGCCGGCGTCGCTCGTCGCCGTCGCGCTGGTGACCCTGATCGCGGAGCTGTCCGACGCACCGGTGCCGCGCATCGGTGAGCTGCCCAGCTCGCTCCCCTTCCCCGTGCTGCCCGACGCCACCCCGGGCGCCGTCCGAGACCTGGTAGGAGCGGCCCTCGCGATCGCCGCGCTGGCCGCCATCGAGTCGCTGCTCTCGGCGCGGGTCGCGGCATCCATGCCTACGGAAACACCCACCGGCACCGGGCCGTACCACCCGGACCGGGAGCTCGTGGGGCAGGGCCTCGCGTCCTTGGCGAGCGGACTGTTCGGCGGCATTCCCGCCACGGGTGCGATCGCCCGCACCGCGGTCAACGTGCGCTCGGGGGCCCGCACCCGCCTGGCCGCCGTCGTGCACGCGCTGGTGATCCTGGCAGTGATCTACCTGGCCACCGGCCCGGTAGGGCGCATCCCGCTGGCCGCGCTGGCGGGTGTGCTGATGGTGACGTCGTTCCGGATGATCGGCGCCGCGACCATCCGGTCGGTGCTCACCTCGACCCGCCCGGACGCCCTCACGTTTGTGGTCACCGCGGTGATCACCGTGGCGTTCGACCTCATCGACGCCGTGCAGATCGGCCTGCTGATCGCGGCGTTCTTCGCGCTGCGGGCAGTGGCCGGGTCGACGTCGGTGCGGCTGGAGCCGCTGCCCGGTGTTGCGCACGAGGGCGACGAGCGGATCGCGCTGTTCCGGCTGGAGGGCGCAATGTTCTTCGGGGCGTCCGACCGGATCCTCGGCGAGGTCACCGCGCTGACACCCGGGTCCGTCGACGTCGTGATCCTGCGGCTCTCGCACCTGCAGCTGGTGGATGCCACCGGGGCGCGCGCCCTCGCGGACCTCGTGGCGGAGCTCGAACGGCGCGGCGTGACCGTGCTGGTGAAGGGCATCCGGCCGCAGCACCGCCGGATCCTGGAGGCCGTGGGCCTGCACCGGGAGCTGCGGCACGAGAGCCACCTCTTCACCGCCCTGCCGGCCGCTGTCGCCTTTGCCCGGTCGCACATCCGGCAGACCACGTCCGGCGGACGCTGACCACCTAGATTCACGCCGCCTGGATTCACGCCACCTAGATTCACACCGCCGTCACACCCCGCCGTCACACCGCGGAGGACCTGGCGCGCATAGGCTTTCACCGTGACCGAGTCAGCAGCCAGTGCAGCAGCAAGCACACCAGCGCCACGCATGAACGTCGAGTCGTTCAACCTGGACCATCGCGCCGTCGCCGCCCCGTACGTGCGGCTCGCCGACCGCAAGCAGCTCGCGGGCGGGGACGTGATCGTCAAGTACGACGTGCGGTTCACGCAGCCCAACGTGGCGCACCTGGAGATGCCGACCGTCCATTCCCTGGAGCACCTGTTCGCGGAGCACTCGCGCAACCACTCCGACGCCGTCCTGGACTTCTCCCCGATGGGCTGCCAGACCGGCTTCTACCTGATGCTGCAGGGCGAACCGCCCTACGAGGACGTCCTCGCCCTCATCGCAGCGACGATGCGCGACATCGTCGCGGCCACCGAGGTGCCCGCGGCGAACGAGGTGCAGTGCGGCTGGGGCGCGAACCACTCCCTGGCCGGCGCCCAGGAGGCCGCGTCCGCATTCCTGTCGGCCCGCGGTGTGTGGTCGCAGGTGTTCGGTGACGGCGCCTCCGGCGAGGCGTCGGCACGCGACGCCGCCGCCCGGGACGCGGCGGCTCGGGAGGCTGCGGCGCGGGACGCGGCGGCCGGGATACACCGGCCGGGTTCGCCGCTGCCGGGCACGTCGCTGCCGGGCGTCGAGCAGTGAGCGGGGAGGTGCCCGTCGCCGTCGTGCTCGTCGCGATGGACGACGAGGCCACGCCGTTCCTCCAACTCGCCTCCGACGTGGGCGAGCCCGAACGCGTGGGCCGCGCCGAGCACCGGCGGATCACGCTGGCCGGACAACCGGTAGTGCTGGTGCGCACCGGCATCGGCTTCGTCAACACGACGGCCGCGGGCACAACCGCGATCCTGCGCTACGGCGACGGCGTGCCGCTGATCAGCGCGGGCAGCGCGGGTGGGCTCGCCAAGGACATCGCGGTGGGCGACGTCGTGCTGGGCACGCGCCTCGTGAACGCCGACGCCGACGCCCGTGCCTTTGGGTACGTGCTCGGCCAGGTCCCGGGCATGCCGGAGGCGTACGACGCCGATCCGGGACTCACCGACGCCGTCCGGCGGGCTGCGGCGGATGCTCCCGGGGCCCAGGTCCTTCGTGAGGGCACCATCGGGTCGGGCGAGAAGTTCGTGATCGCTGACCTGGCGGCGCAGCTCCGCGCGGACTTCCCGGACATGCTCGCCGTCGACATGGAGTCGGCGGCGCTGGCCCAGCTCTGCCACAACTTCGGCGTCGCCTTCGTGTCGGTGCGGGCCGTCTCAGACCTGTGCGCGCCCGACGGCACCGAGTTCCTCACACACGTCGACGACGCCGCGCAGCGCTCCGCCCGCCTGGTCGCATCGGCCGTGGGGCTGCTGGCCGGCTGATGACGATGGATGCGACCTTCTGGGACGAGGCGGACCGCCTCCTGATCCGCTACGGGCCGAGCTTCAACCCGCGGGTCATCGAACGTGCCGCCGGCGCGTACGTCTACGACACCGACGGCACAGCGATCCTCGACTTCACCTCGGGGCAGATGAGCTCGATCCTCGGGCACGCCCACCCGGACATCGTCGCCACGGTCTCGAAGGCGATCGGTTCGCTGGACCACCTGTTCAGCGGCATGCTCAGCGCCCCGGTCCTGGGGCTGGCCGGCCGGCTCGCCGCTACCCTGCCGCCCGCGCTGAGCAAGACCATGCTGCTCAGCACCGGCGCCGAGTCGAACGAGGCGGCCATCAAGATGGCCAAGCTCTCGACCGGCCGCTACGAGATCGTCTCGTTCGACCGCTCGTGGCACGGCATGACCCAGGGTGCGGCGTCCGCTACCTTCTCGGCGGCGCGGCACGGTTACGGTCCGCCGACGCCGGGCAACCTCGCGCTGCCCACCCCGAACGCGTACCGGTCGCCGTTCCGGGCGGCCGACGGGTCCTACGACTGGGCGGCCGAGCTCGAATACGGCTTCGCGCTCGTGGACCAGCAGTCGTCCGGGAGCCTCGCCGCGTGCCTCGTCGAACCCATCCTGTCCTCGGGCGGGATCATCGACCTGCCACCCGGGTACCTCGGCCGCCTCAAGGAGATGTGCGAGGCGCGTGGGATGCTGCTCATCCTCGACGAGGCGCAGACCGGTCTCGGCCGCACCGGGACCATGTACGCGTTCGAGCGCGACGGCGTCACCCCCGACATCCTGACTCTCTCGAAGACCCTCGGTGCGGGGCTGCCGGTGGCGGCAGTGATCACGACCGCCGAGATCGAGCAGGCCTGCTTCGACCGCGGGTTCCTCTTCTACACGACGCACGTCTCCGACCCGCTGGCCGCCGCCGTCGGGCTGACCGTCCTGGACGTCATCGAGCGGGAGCACCTCGTCGAGCGTTCGGCGAAGCTGGGCGAACAGCTCACCGAGCGCCTGCTGACCCTCCGCGAGCGGTACGACGTCGTGGGCGACGTGCGCGGCCGCGGACTGCTCCAAGGGATCGAGCTCGTCAGGGACAAGGAGAGCAAGGCCCCCGCCGACGCGCTGGGCAGCGCCGTCACCTCGGCCTGCCTGGAGCGGGGCCTGCACATGAACATCGTCCAGCTGCCGGGGATGGGCGGTATCTTCCGCATCGCGCCGCCCCTGACGATCAGCGAGGACGACCTGCACGCCGGGCTGGACATCTTGGAGGCGTCGCTCGGGGCGGTGCTGGACGGGCAGGGCGCGTGAGGTTTGGCGGCGGGTTCAGCCCTTCGCGTCGGCGTAGCTCTCCGTCACCGCGACGCTGAGCGGGAAGTCCACCGGGAAGTCGCCGAAGAGGAGCCGGCCTCCTCGGCGGCGGCCCGTACCTCCTGCGCGACGACGTCGGCGAGCGCCGCCGGGGCGTGCACCACCACCTCGTCGTGCAGGAAGAACACCAGGTGAGGGCGTACGTCGAACGGCGCGGGTGCGAGGCCGCGTATGGGGGTGTCGGTCGACCCGTCGCCGGCCGCGCCCTCGTCGGCCGAGCACGGCGAGATCTCCCCCAACGCCCAGAGCCGACGCCGGATGGACGCGATCCAGCACAGCGCCCACTCGGCAGCGGTGCCCTGGACCACGAAGTTCCGGGTGAACCGGCCCCAGGAGCGGGTCTGGCTGCGGGCGCGCGACTGCGCGTCGGCCCCAGCGTCCTCGTCGAACGCGGAGCCCTGCACCGCGGCCCACGACTCCCCGGGTAGGGGCGAGCTGCGGCCCAGCCGGGTGGTGACCACCTCACCGCGTTCACCGGCGCGTGCCGCGCGCTCGACCAGGGCGATGGCCTGCGGGAACGCACGGGCGAGCCGGGGCAGCACCTGCGCGCTGACGCCCGTGGTGCCCCCGTACATGGCGCCGAGCATGCCCACCTTCGCGTGCTCGCGGGACTCGACGACGCCGGCCGCGACGATCCCCGCATACATGTCCGTGCTCGCGCCGTCCTTGCTGCGCCCGGCGGCGGCCATGCGCTCGTCACGGGCGAGAGCTGCGAGCACACGCGGCTCGAGCTGGGCGGCGTCGGCCACCACGAAGGTCCAGCCCGGGTCGGCGACCACCGCCCGCCGGACGTTGTGCGGCAGCGAGAGCGCGCCGCCTCCCGTGCTCGCCCAGCGGCCGGTGACCACGCCGCCCACCACGTACTCCATGCGGAACCGGCCGTCGGGCGCCCAGGTGTCGAGCCAGTTCCAGCCGTTCGCGGTGTAGAGCCGGTAGAGGCTCTTGTACTCCAGGAGCGGCGCGATCACCGGGTGGTCGAGCTTCTCCAGCTCCCACTTGCGCAGGCTGCGCGCGCCGACGCCCGCGTACTCCATGGCGCGCAGCAGGTCCGGATGAGAGTCGGGATTGAGCGTGGGTGGGGCTTCGAGGGCGTCCCGGATCTGCTTGGCCAGGGCCTCCAGCTTCGCCGGGCGTGTGCCCGGTCGGGGTCGTGGCCCCAGCGCCTCGGTAAGGATCTCGTCGTGGACGTCGCCCCGCCACGGGAGCCCGGCGTGGTGCATCTCCGCGGCCGCGAGCGCCCCCGCCGACTCGGCGGCGAGCAGGAGCCGCAGCCGCCCGGGGTCGGCGCTCTCCTTGATCGCCCCGATCTGGGCGACCAGCTCGGCGACGGGGTCGAGCGAATCGTCCGCTTCAATTCCCCTGCCCGTTCTGCTGCTCGCTCTGCCGCCCGAACTGCCGTCCATCTCGTTGTCAGTCCGGGCCGCAGGTACGGCGATCTCGCCGAGGTCGAACAGCGGCTCGGCGCCGGGATGGCGTTCGGGACGGGCCAGCGCGGCCGCCGTCGGGCCGCCCGGGGGTGGGACCTGGGCGAGCCGGTCCCAGGCGGTAGGACCCGCCTCGGCAAGCGCGGTGCGTGCCGCGAGCGCGGACATTCGCAGCACCGCGTGTGCCAGCCGCAGGTCGTGCGCGCGGTCTACCCGGACGCCGTCCGCGAGGAGCGCCGGGTACCACCTGTTCGTGTCGTCCCAGGTCCACCGGGCCTGGGACGCCTCACCGGTGGCGACGTCGGCGGCCAGGCGGGCCGCCCCGATGACGCGCGGCTCCCCGGCGGGCGTACCGGAGTCGGACACCGGCCGTAGGCCGATGTCCGCACCTTCCCGCGAGACCACCGTGTGCATGGGCTCAGTCTGCCGCGCACCACTGACAGTCGGCGCCGGGCGCAGCACGATGGCCGTCGGCGTCGGTCAGGTTCGTGCTCTGAGCGGCACGTCGTCCGCGGTCAGCCGCCGAGCGAGGTCTCGAGGTCGGCCAGGACGCCACGGGCCGCGGTGGGGCCGACATTGAGGTAGAACACGTCGTCGTCGACGGAGACCGCCTGGCCGTCGTCGACCGCCACCAGAGTCGGCCAGAGGGGAAGCCCGGTCAGCTCCGCATCATCGCCGCCCTGCACCCCGTAGAAGATCCAGTCGCCGTCGGCAAGATCGAGCTGCTCCGCGCTGATGTCCACCGAGGTGTCGTCGACGAACTGCTGGCTCTCCGGACGGGCCAGGCCCGAGTCCTCTGCGACGGAGCCGCTGAACGAGGCGACACCGAACACCCGCGTGCGATCAGCGTTCTTGCGGAGGAACGACACCGTGGGCGCGCCTTCGACGGTCTCGCCGAAGGCCAGGGCGTCAGCGTGGTAGTCGTCCAGCCACTGCTGCGCCTGCGCAGTCCTGCCGACGGCGTCGGCAAGCAGGAGAAAGTCCTGCTTCCAGTACAGGCCCGTCCCCTGCGTCGCGACGGTCGGTGCGACGGCGCTCAGGCTCGCGTAGAGCGCTGCGGCATCCTTTCCTGCGTTGTTCATCAGGATGAGATCGGGGGCGAGGTTGGCGATGGTCTCGACATCGGGCTCGACGCGGCTGCCGACGTAGGTGACGGCATCCAGCGCGGCCTCCTCGGCCGGGAACGCGTCATACAGGTAGGGCGGGACCATCTCGGCTCCGTCGCCGGAGGTCGACCCGGTCGGCACGATGCCGAGCGTCAGCAGCGCGTCGGCCTGGCCGGTGGAGATCACCACGATGTTCTGGGGTTCGGTGTTGATGGCGGTCTCCCCGCCGAAGTGCACGACGGTGCGGGGGAAGACCCCGTCAGCGGCTCCGCTCCCCTTGCCCTCGGGCATGGTGCGTGGCGTGACGTAGTCGCTCGCATCGGCGGATGCCGTCGGCGCGGCGGCCCCGGCCGACGCTTCGGCGGAGCAACCGGCGAGAGCGAGAGCGGCGATTAGAACGGAGGCCGAGGCGACGATTCGCCTGGTTTCGATGTTCAGCACGAACGAAGCATAGGCTTACCTAAATGCAGTCCGAAATCGGTGAGCACGAGCTCGCCGACCCCGCCGCCATTGACCGCCGACGTCGATTCCGTCTCACCGGCGCCCTCCTCGTGGGGATCGGGGCGATAGTCGTCCTCGGCCTGCTCAGCCTCTCCATAGGTTCGAACAACCTCAGCATCGGGGAGGTGTGGACCGGGCTGACCACCGCCGACGGGTCGCGCGCGTCGATCATCGTCTGGCAGCTGCGGATGCCGCGCACCGCACTCGCGATACTGGTCGGCGCAGCTCTCGCGGTGTCCGGCGTGCTCATGCAAGCACTGACACGCAACCCGCTCGCAGAACCCGGCCTGCTCGGAGTCAACGCCGGGGCCGCCTTCGCCGTCGTGCTCGCCCTCTCGGTGCTCGGTGCGACGACGATCGACGAGTACCTCTGGTTCGCGTTTCTCGGGGCAGGCTCCGCCGCGGCCTTCGTCTACGTCATCAGTGTCCGCAGGACCCACGCCAGTGACCACGCCCGCCTGGTGCTCGCGGGCGCGGCGCTCACGGCCAGCCTCAGCGCCTGCACCGGCATCGTCACCATGTTCGATGCTGACACCTTCGACTCGTACCGCTTCTGGGTGATCGGCTCCGTCGCCGACCGCGGTATCGACACCGTCGTCCAGATCCTCCCCTTCGTCGTCGCGGGCCTCGTCGTCGCACTCATCTCGGGATCGTCGCTGAACGCCCTCGCGCTCGGCGACGAACAGGCCACCGCGCTAGGCGTGCGGCTCGCAGTGATCCGCGTGCTCGCCATCGCGACCATCACGCTCCTTAGCGGAGCGGCCACCGCTGCGGCCGGGCCGATCGGATTCGTCGGGCTCATGGTTCCGCATCTGCTCCGTCTTGTCGTCGGCGTGGATCACCGCACCGTTCTCGCCCTCTCCGCGGTCGTGGGGCCGTGCCTTGTGCTCGCTGCCGATGTGATCGGCCGCGTCGTCGCCCGGCCGGGAGAGCTCGAAGTGGGCATCGTCACGGCCTTCGTCGGCGCCCCCGTCCTCATCGTCCTGCTGCTGCGCAGGCGGTCATCGTGACCCGCAACGGCGGGCGCTTTCTGCCGCGCGGTTACACCCGGCTACGGATGCCCCGGGGCAACGCCCTCCTCGTGCACCGCCGTTCGGCGATCACGGCCGCGGTACTGCTCCTGGTCGCCCTTGCTCTAGCGGCGCTGACGATCTCGACGGGCGCCTATGACCTCTCACCGGCCGGTGCTCTTCGCGTGGTCCTCGGCGGAGGGTCGGATCTCGACCGCTTCATCGTGCTGGATCAGCGCCTCCCTCGTGCCACCGCGGCGCTGCTCGTGGGCGGAGCGCTCGGTGCTTCTGGCGCCATCTTCCAGAGCGTCTCGCGAAATCCCCTTGGTAGTCCCGACATCATCGGGTTCACCACGGGGGCAGCTACGGGCGGACTGGTCGTGATCCTCGTCATCGGCGCCTCGACCGCAAGCACGATCTTGGTCGGCACCGTCCTCGGCGGCTTCGCGACTGCCGCAGCGGTGATCGCCCTGGCAGTACGACGCGGGGCGACGGGCGACCGACTGATCCTCGCCGGGATCGCCGTCGCGGCGATGCTGGCCGCGGTCAACGACTACCTCATCAGCCGCGCCAGCATCGAGACCGCCGAGGCGGCGAGAGCCTGGCAGTACGGGAGCCTGAACGCGATCTCCTGGCCGCCACTGGTGCCGCTTGCGATCGTGCTCGTCATCACGGCGCCCGCGGTGTTCTTCGTCTCCCGATCGCTGCGGATTCTCGAGCTGGGCGACGACACGGCAGCCGCTGTCGGCCTCAACGTGGCCCGCGCCCGCATCGTCGCCCTCGCCCTCGGCGTGTGCCTGGCCGCTATCGCCGTCGCCACCGCGGGCCCGATCGGTTTCCTCGCCCTCGCAGCGCCCCAGCTCGCCCGCCGTGTCGCCCGCTCCCCAGGCGTGACAGTCCTCGCCTCCACGACGATGGGCGCCACCATCCTCGTCTGCGCCGACCTGCTGGCGCAGCGGCTCCTCACGCCCTTCCAGATCCCCGTCGGACTGGTCACCGCCGCACTCGGCGGCGCCTACCTGGTCTGGATGCTCACGTTCGCACCGTCGAGTGATCGGTAGCTCGGACTACCGATCACTCGACGGGAGCCGGCCCTACGGCACCAGCCGGTGCAGGTCCCGCGGGAACGGCGTCACCTCGCGGATGTTGGCCGCCCCCACCAGGCGCGCCACCCACCGCTCCAGCCCGATCGCGAACCCGCCGTGCGGTGGCATCCCGTGCTTGAACGCCTCCAGGTAGGAGTTGTACGACGCCGGGTCCTCGCCCCGCGCCTCGATGGCCGCGACGTAGTCGGCGTACCGGTGCAGGCGCTGCCCGCCGGTGACCAGCTCGAGCCCGCGGAACAACAGGTCGAAGCTGTTGCTCCACCGCTCGCCACCCGGTTGCCCGTCCGGGCCGGAGCCCGGCTCCGGATGCGTGTAGAACGGCCGCTTCGCCATGGGGTAGCCCTCGACCGCGACGAAGTCCGACCCGTGCTCGGCGAGCGCCCACTCCCCGAGCGCACGCTCGTGCTCGGGGGCCAGGTCGGGCTCGTCCGACGGCGCGCCGACCAGCTCCAGGGCGTCGGCGAAGTGCAGCACCGGGAACTGCGCAGGGACCTCCGGGACCTCGACGCCCAGCCGCCCGGCGGCACCCGAGTTGCGTACGGCGTCAGCCATCCCAGCGACCACCTCGCGCAGCACCGCCAAGACGTCGCGATGGTCGCGCACGAACCCGAGCTCGACGTCGAGCGAGCGGTACTCCGCGAGGTGCCGCACCGTGTCGTGCGGCTCGGCCCGGAACACGGGACCGACCTCGTAGACCCGCTCGAAGACGCCGACCATCTGCTGCTTGTAGAACTGCGGCGACTGCGCCAGGTATGCGGGCCGACCGAAGTAGTCGACGACGAACACGTTCGCCCCCGACTCGGTGGCCGTGCCCACGAGCTTGGGTGTGCAGACCTCGGTGAAGCCCGCCGCGTCGAGCGTCCCGCGGAACCCGCGCAGGCTCGCCGCCGCGATCTCCCAGCGCGCCTTCTGCGCGGGGTGGCGCCAGGCGATCGCCGCGTGGTCGAGCATCGTGGGCAGCGCGGCGTTCAGGGCCGGCCGCCACAGCTCGACGGGCGGGGTCTCGGCGGCGTCGGTCAGTGGCGTGATCACGGGCTCGGTGACCTCCACGCCGCCGGGTGCCTGCGGGTTCGCGGAGACCGTGCCGGTCACCTCGACGACGGTCTCCTCGGGCGGCACCTGCGACGGCGTCCCTGACGGCCGCACGACTACCTGGGCGAGGCCGGTGCGGTCGCGCAGCACCAGGAACGTCACGGTCGCCAGCTCACGACGGCGGTGCACCCAGCCCTGCAGCCGGACGACCGAACCCGGCGGGACTGCCGACAGGTCGCGGGCGAGGGTACGGACAGGCACGCTCGCAACCGTGCTCGGGTACGGCAAGGGTGGTCTCATCATTCCTCCAGAGAGCGAAGGCCCTGGAGGAGCGGGCGGGGGCTAGGTCGCGGTGCCACCACTCCTTTGCCGGGAGACCCGGCCTCTCGTCGGTACGCCGCACGCGCGGGCAGGGCGTTCGCCGGGAGGTCCGGGCCGAGGTTCGTCACGCCTCACGCTCACCACCACGAACGTTATGCCCGACGACGAACCCCCCGCCACCTCATAGCTGGCCGTGCGCCTCCACCGAGAGGTCCTGCCAGTCGGCCCACGTCTTGAGCCGGTCGGCGTACACCTGCTGGATCATCGGGTAGAAGCCCTGGCCGAAGAGCACCCGCAGCGGCGGGTTGTCGGAGTCGACGACCTTGAGGAGTGCCTGGGCCGCGGCGGCCGGGTCACCGGCGGGCTGCTTCCCCGCGAGCCCGCCGAGGTACTTGCGGAGCCCGTCGTAGGCCGGGTTGGTCTCGGCCAGGTGACCGTTGGCCAGCGGATCCGGGTTCTTGCCGGACCGGGTGGCGAAGCCGCCTGGCTCCACCAAGGTCACCTTGATGCCGAAGCCAGCGACCTCTTGCGCGAGGCTGTCGTTCAGGGCTTCGAGGGCCCACTTGGAGAGGTGATAGGCGCCGCCGAGCGGCATCGCGATGAGCCCGGCGGCCGAGGACATCTGGATGATGTGCCCGCCGCCCTGCTCGCGCAGGTGGGGCAGCACGGCCTGGACTACCCACACCGCACCGAAGAGGTTGGTCTCGAGCTGGTCGCGCAACTGCGCCTCGGTCAGCTCCTCGATCGCACCGATCTGCGCGTAGCCGGCGTTGTTGACGACGACGTCGAGCCGGCCGAAGTGCTCCCTGGCCTGCTGCACGCTCGCGAAGACCGCGGCCTTGTGGGTCACGTCCAGCCCGATCGGGAGCACCGCGTCGCCATAGGCGGCGACCAGATCGTCGAGGCTGCTGGTGTTCCGGGCGGTCGCGGCCACCTGGTCACCGCGAGACAGGGCCGCCTCGACGAACTCGCGGCCCAGGCCGCGAGACGAGCCGGTGACGAACCAGGTCTTGGTCATGATGGATTCCGTCCTGTGGTCGGTTGTCGTTCACCACGACGACGGGCAGGACGGAACAGACGTGACAACCGGCCTAGCGATCGGCCCGACCGTTGGGTGTAGACGTGCGTCTACACCCAACCTAGGATGGAACCATGAAGACCGTTGGCACACGCGAGCTGAAGCAGAACCCGCACACGGTGATCCAGCATGTCCTGGAGACCGGGGACGAGTACGAGATCACGAATTACGGCCGCCCGACCGGCGTGCGGATCGTCCCTGATCACCCATCTCCTCGCCGCTGGGTTCCGGGAGGCAATCTCGCGGACATCCCGCCGATGAGTCCGCGCAACGCTGCCGACTGGCGCGCGGACGTCGAGAGCGCGATGACCGACGAGGTCACCGACCCCTGGGAGCGAGCGTGATCCTGCTCGACACGAACATCCTCATCGACCTCGACCTGTACGAGTTCGGCTCACACGAGGAGTACGGCGCCAGCATCCTGTCCCGAGCCGAGCTCGAGTTCGGCATCCACGCGGCCAAGAACCCGCACGACGCCGCCGAGCGCACCCGTCGGATCAACCAGCTCGACCAGCGGTTCGCCTGGGTCGAGCTCGACATCGAGTCGACTCGTTCTTACGGCATCGTGGCGGCCGGAGCACGAGCCACTGGCGCAAAGGTCCGCAGCAAGGACGCCCTCATCGCAGCGCAGGCGCATCGGCACGGCGCCGCTGTGATGACTGCCAACATCGACGACTTCAAGCCCTTCGACCACCTCGTCGAGATCGTCGCCCCTGTTCGCCGGAAACGATGAGACCCGCGTCGCATGTTGGTGCGCTTCTACCCAGCGATTATGCCCGGAAATCGCGGGAATACCGGCCCAATCACTGGGTAGAAGCGCACCTCTGAGGGGAGCCCAGGGCTACTGGGCCCCGAACGACCACAACGGCAGGTTCGCGAGCGTCCCCCGCCAGAACGGCGCCGCCCCGCCCACGGCCACGTCGTTGCTCACGACGGACGCGGCGCTGTCGGAGTAGAGCCCGAGCTGCGGCAGGTCCTCCTGCAGCACCGCCTGGAGCTCGGCGTAGATCTCCTCGCGGGCCGCCGTGTCGGGCTCGCTCTTGCCCTCGGCCAGCAGCTCGTCCGCGACGTCGCTCGAGTAGCCCGTGTAGTTGCTGGAGCCCTGCGAGCCGTACATGAACGTCACGTCGGGGTCGATGTTGAACGTGTTGCCGAT
The DNA here is from genome assembly GCF_041081105.1 of Promicromonospora sp. Populi. NCBI lineage: Bacteria > Bacillati > Actinomycetota > Actinomycetes > Micrococcales > Promicromonosporaceae > Promicromonospora > Promicromonospora sp. Populi. The sequence continues at coordinate 2,024,115 of NZ_CP163528.1, forward strand.
CAGCAGCATGTCGTAGTCGCCGTCGTCCGCCATGGTCAGCAGCGTCGGGAAGTCCACGTTCGTCTGCTCGACCGTGAAACCGACCGCTTCGAGGTTCTGCAGGATGATGTCGGCGGACTGCTCCCGGATCGCGTTGCCCGTCGGGACCACAAAACGGAGCGTGGTCTCCTCGTCGAAGTCCGTGCCCTCGAGGAGCTCGCGTGCGAGGTCCGGGTCGTAGGTGATCTGCTCGAGGTCGGTGTCCAGGTACGGGCTCTGGCTCGTGTACGGGCCGTCGACGATCTCCCCGTTGCCCTGCAGGAGCTGGTCGACGATCTGCTCGCGGTTGATGGCGTGGGCCATCGCCTCGCGCACCTCGACCTCCGGGACGGTCTCGGTGTTGAACTCGATGAACTGCACACCGAGGGTCGGGTCGAGCCGGGTGGTGACGTTGTCCAGGCCCTCGACGGTGGCCAGGTCCTGGACCGGGATGTTGCCGATCCCGCCGCCGGAGTTCATGTGGATGGCCCCCGCCTGCAGGTCACCGGCGAGGTTCGCGGCGGGCATGATGCGCACGGCCACGTTCGGAATCTCCGGCGTCCCCTCGTAGTAGTCGGTGCGGGCCGCATACTCGATGGAGACGTCGTCGGTGTAGCTCGCAAACGTGTACGGGCCCGACGTGACGTCCGGGAGCTGGGCGAACTCGCTCTCGCCGAACTCCGCCGGCGGGATGTCCGCCAGGTGGTGCGCCGGGAGGATGAGCAGCCGGCTGCCGATGATCTCGTAGATGTAGTTCGGGTCCACGGGCTGCGCGGTGCGCAGCTCGATGGTCTGCTCGTCGACGACGGTCACGCCGGGGATCTCGGTCTCCCCCGCCGGCAGCTTGCCCGTGACGGGGTCGACGCCTTCGAGCGAGGAGATGCTGGTGCCCAGCGCCGTGAGCGAGTCCGGGTTGGCGATGAGGTTCAGGGTGAACGCGACGTCGGCCGACGTGACGGGCTCGCCGTCGGACCAGGTCGCATCCGGGTTGAGGGTCACCGTGTAGGTCTGGTTGTCCTCGGTCTCGAACGACGTAGCCAGCTCGGGCGTGAACTCGAGCAGCTCGGGCTGGTCGAGCAGGGAGTCGAGGACGAACTCGTTGGCCCACTGGCCGCCGACGTCCGTCTGGTTGATGGGGTTGAAGCTCGCCACCGGGTTGATGTTCCCGATGATGAGCGTCTCGCCGTCGGCCCCGCCGTCGGTCGAGCCACCGCCGTCGTCCGCCTGCTCCGAGGAGAAGCCGCCGCCGCAGGCGGCCAGCGCGAGCGCTGTCATGGAGGCGAGCACAGAGGCGAGCACAGGGGCGAGCACGGGCCTGAGCACGGGCCTGGTCCGGATCGTCGAACGTGTCACGTCGTTCCTTCTTTCATCGTGCTGGATTTGCCAGGGTCGATACGGCGAGCTCCGCGAGCGCCGCCGCCTGCTCGCCGAGCACGGAGTCGTCGAACCGGACCTTGGCCGAGTGGTTCGACGGCGCGCCTTCTTCCGCGACGTCGTCCGGGCGGGCGCCCAGGTGGATGAAGCAGCCCGGGACGCGTTCGAGCACGTAGGAGAAGTCCTCGGAGCCCATGATCGGGTCGGGCCGTTCGGCCACCCGGTCCGCGCCGTACAGGCCGGCGAGCACGTCCTTGGCGTGGTCCCACATCTCCGGGTCGTTGACGGTCACCGGGTAGAGCTGCTGGAAGTCGGCGTCGGCGGTGCAGCCGTGCGCGGCGGCGATGTTGTGGACCAGCGCCGGGAGCTCGACCGATACCTGTTCGAACGACTCGCGCGAGAGGGTGCGGACGGACGCCGCGATCTCGGCGGTGGACGGGATGATGTTGAACGCGGTACCCGCGTGCAGCTGGCCGACGGTGATGACAATCGGGTCGAACACGCTGTGCCGGCGTGTCACGTAGGACTGGAACGCGCCAACGATCTCGGCCGCGACCGGTATGGGGTCGACCGACTTCCACGGGGACGAGCCGTGGCCGCCCTTGCCGTGGATGGTCACGCGCAGGACGTTCGCGCCGGCCATGGAGGTGCCGGGCTTGGTGTGGAAGAGGCCCTTGTCCTCCAGGCCGGAGACGTGGATGCCGAACGCGGCGTCGACGGGCGTGCCGGCCGCGTCCAGGAGACCCTCCTCGATCATGGGCAGCGCACCGCCCGGACCCTCCTCGGCGGGCTGGAACATGAAGACGACGTTGCCCGCGAGCTCGGCCTTCCGGGCACTCAGCAGCCGCGCGGCGCCGACGAGGCCGGCGACGTGCAGGTCGTGACCGCACGCGTGCATGGTGCCGGTGGTCGAGGCGAACGGCTCCCCCGAGTCCTCCACGATGGGCAGGCCGTCCATGTCGCCACGCAGCAGCACGGTCCGCACCTGCCCTGCCGGCACCGGGAGGTCCCCGCGGAGCACGGCGACGACGGAGCTGAGGCCCTTGCCGGTGGTGATCTCCAGCGGCAGGCCGTCCAGCGCCTCGAGGACCGCGGCCTGCGTGAGCGGCAGGTGCAGGCCGAGCTCGGGGTGCTGGTGGATCCGCCGCCGCAGGGCGACCAGGTCGTCATGGATGAGTGCGGCGTCGTCGACGAAGCCCACGGTTGTCTCCCTCAGTCTCGATGAGCACGGGTGTGCTCGGGTGTGCTCGGGTGTCCCTAACGATGGGCCTTGGTCTCGCGCGACTCCAGCGCGTCCCGTAGGCCGTCCCCGACGAAGTTGATGGCGAGCACGGTCACGAAGATCGCGATGCCGGGCGGTAGCCACAGCCACGGCTGGCTGGTCGTCACGGTGATCGACTGGGCGTCGCTGAGCATGTTTCCCCAGGACGCGGCGGGCGGGCGCACGCCCAGGCCGAGGAAGCTCAGGCCGGACTCGAGGATGATCGCGTTCGCGATCCCGAACGTGGCGTTGACGATGATCGGCGAGAGCGCGTTCGGGAGGATGTGCTGGAACAGGATCTTCGGCGTGCTGTAGCCGAGCGAGATGCCCGCCTTGACGTAGTCCTGGTTCTTGATCGACAGCACCGAGCCGCGCACCAGGCGCGAGATCATCGGCCAGCCGAGGAGGCCGATCGCGAGCGTGATGTTCGTCAGGCTCGGGCCGATGACGGCCACCAGGATCAGGATGACCATGAAGTACGGGAACGACATGAAGACGTCGGCGACGCGCATCAGCACGGCGTCGACCACCTTGCCGTAGTACCCGGCCGCCAGGCCGAGGCAGACGCCGATGACCACGTACACCGTGACCGCGCCGACGCTCACCGTGATCGATACGCGCGTGCCGTAGATCAGCCGGCTGAGCACGTCGCGCCCCACGGGGTCGGTCCCGAGCAGGTGGGCAGACGACGGCGCGGCCTGGAACTGGTCGAAGATCTGGTTCGGGTCGTGCGGCGCGAGCAGCGGGGCGAGGATCGCGACGAGGATCATCACCACGAAGACGAACAGCCCGACGCCGGCCAGGCGGTGGTGGAAGAACCTGCGGACCACGGTCCGCAGGTAGGACTCCTCCTTCCCGAGGCTCGCGACGACGGCGCGGGCGGCCGCCGTCTGGGCCGACGGGCTCGTCAGGGTCGTGGGGTCGCTCATGTGTACTCGATCCGCGGGTCGACGACGGCGTAGAAGATGTCGGCGAGGAGGTTCGCCGCGAAGACCGCGAGCGCCGCGATGAGGTTGATGCCCATCAGCACGGAGTAGTCACGGGACGAGATGGCCTGGATGGTGAGCATCCCCAGGCCGGGCCACTGGAAGATCTGCTCGGTGACGATCGCGCCGCCCAGCAGGCCGCCGAGGTCGATGGTGAGCACGGTGACGAGTGGGATCAGCGCGTTGCGGAGGGCATGTTTGCGGGTGACGACGCCGGGTGCGAGCCCTTTGGCGTGCGCGGTGCGGATGTAGTCCTCGGAGAAGGCGTCGACCATCGAGGACCGCACGTAGCGGACCATGTTCCCGGCGATCGCCGTCGCCAGGACCGTGACCGGCAGGATCAGGTGGAGCAGGCTGTCCCACAGCCCGGTGTCGCCGCCGATCGTGGCCATGTTCCCGGTGGGCAGCCAGCCGAGCTGCAGGGAGAAGATGTAGATCAGGCCGAGGCCGAGGAAGAAGTTCGGCACGGAGACGCCGAAGAACGCGCCGCCGACCACCGTGTAGTCGGCCCAGGTGCCCTTGCGCTTGGCGGCGAGGATGCCCAGCGGGATGGCCGCCGCGTAGGCCACCACCATGGCCGCGCCCATCAGGAGGACGGTCGGGTAGATCCGCTCTCCGATGACCTCGGCGACCGGGGTGCGGGAGACGTAGGAAAGGCCGAGGTCGCCGCGCAGGAGCTGGCCGAGCCAGTTGACGTACTGGACCATGATCGGTTGGTCCAGGCCCAGCGAGGCCTCGACACGTTCGACGTAGTCGGGTGAGGCGTCGGCAGCGAGGTAGAGGTCGGCCGGGCTGCCGGGCGCGAGCTGGATGATGAAGAAGTCGAGGATCGTGACGCCCAGCAGGACCGGGATCGAGATCAGGATCCGCCGGATGATGTAGGTGGTCACGCGCCCTCCCGGGCGACGTCGAGCGGGAAGTGGCACGCGAAGGCGTGCCCGCCCGTCTGCCCGCCGCCCCCGAGCCGGGGTTCTTCGGTCCGGCACTTCTCCTGCGCGAACGGGCACCGCGTGTGGAAGACGCAGCCCGACGGCGGCGCGGCCGCATTCGGCACGTCGCCCTCGACGACGGTGCGCGGCTTGTCCCGCAGGTGCGGGTTGGGCGCCGGGTAGGCCTCCAGCAGGATCTCCGTGTACGGGTGGCGCGGGCCGGCGAACAGCTCCGCCGTCGTCGCGACCTCCATGACCTTGCCCAGGTACATCACGACTATCCGGTCGCTGATGTAGCGCACGGCGCCCAGGCCGTGGGAGATGAAGACGTAGGTGAGGCCGAGCTCCGCCTGCAGGTCCCGCAGGAGGTTGAGCACCTGGGCCTGGATGGAGACGTCGAGCGCGGAGACGGGTTCGTCAAGGACCAGCAGGGTCGGGTCGAGCATGAGCGCCCGGGCGATGCCGACCCGCTGCCGCTGGCCGCCGGACAGCTCGTGGGGGTACCGGCCCTTGAACTGGGCCGACAGGCCCACTCGCTCGAGCATCTCCGTGACGCGCCTGCCCGCCTCCTTGCGCGAGGCTCGGCCATGGGCGACGAGCGGCTCGGCGAGGACGTCGCCGATCCGCTTCTGCGGGTTGAGTGAGGAGTACGGATCCTGGAACACCATCTGCAGGTCGAGGCGCGCGCGCCGGAGCTCGCGGGTGTTCAGGCCCGCCAGGTCGCGGCCGCCGAAGACGACGGCGCCCGCTGTCGGGTTCTCGAGCCGGATGATCGCCCGGCCAGTGGTGGACTTGCCGCAGCCGGACTCCCCGACGATGCCGAGGGTCTCGCCGGGAAACACGTCGAAGCTGACGCCGTCGACGGCGCGCACCGCGCCGGTCTGCCGGGAGACGACGCCGCCCCGGATCGGGTAGTGCAGCTTGAGGTCCTGCACGCTCAGGAGTGGCTGCCCGTCGGGCACCCCGGCCCGCTCGCGCGCCTTGCGGCTGGTCAGGTCAGTGACGGTCACGGGGTCACCGCCGTCGTCGTACCGCTAACCGCCGCGTGCTCGTCCGCGTAGAGGAAGCACCGGACCAGGTGCTTTCGCTGCGCGCTCGTCTCCAGCAGCTCGGGCCGTTCCGCACGGCACCGGTCCATCACCGACGGGCAGCGGTCCTGGAACCGGCAGCCGCTCGGCATGTTCGACGGCGACGGCACGGAGCCTGGGATCGATTCGAGCCGAACGTCGTCGTCGGCGCCGAGATGCGGGATCGACTTCATCAGGCCGACCGTGTACGGGTGCCTGGGGTGGTCGAAGAGCTCGAAGACGTCGGCCTCCTCCACGACCTGGCCCGCGTACATCACTGCCACCTTGTCCGCCATCTCCGCGACGACACCGAGGTCGTGCGTGATGAGGATCGTCGCGGTCTGCGAGGCCTCGGCCAGCTTCTTCATCAGCGTCAGGATCTGGGCCTGGATAGTGACGTCCAGGGCGGTGGTGGGCTCGTCGGCCACCAGGAGCACGGGCGAGCAGCTCAGCGCCATGGCGATCATGACGCGCTGGCGCATGCCGCCCGACAGCCGGTGCGGGAAGTCCTTGACGATCTGCCCCGCGCGCGGCACACCCACCAGCTCCAGCAGCTCGACGGCGCGCTCCGCGGCCTCCCGGCGGGAGATCCCGAGGTGCAGCAGCAGGGTCTCGGTCAGCTGGTCGCCGATGGTCAGCACCGGGTTCAGCGACGTCATCGGCTCCTGGAAGATCATGGCGAGCGAGTTGCCACGTCGCTGGCGCAGCTCCGGCTCGGTCAGGTCGAGGAGGTTGTGACCCTCGAAGACGATCTCGCCGTCGGACACGCGGCCATTTCGCGGGAGGAGGCCCATGATCGACAGCGCGGTGACCGACTTGCCGCTGCCAGACTCCCCGACGAGGCAGATGGTCTCGCCGCGGTTCAGGTCGAAGCTCACCTCGTCGACCGCTACGACAGCGCCGGCGTCCGATCCGAACTCGGCCTTTATTCCTCTGACCTGCAGCAACGCTCCCAAGGAAACCTCACTCCTTCGCTGCCGCGACAGCAGATGGCCGCGACGACCTGCTGGAGTCAAACAGCGCCGTGTTTCACCCGTCCTTGGGTGTCGTTTCGGGCCGGTTCCGAACTTGCCGCCTATGTGACCTGGCGATTTCGCGCGGCCTCCCGACTGACCCGCCGGTTTCGCGGTGCGCGAACCTACCCCAGACCCTCGACACGAGGTTAGGTTGGCCTTACTTTCGTTGCTATGATCGCGACGTGCTGACACTTTGTCAGCATGTTCAGCGCCGCGTCGGAGGAGACCTGAGTGAGCCTGCCCGTCGAGCACGACGTCCCCGTCCCACTGTCCGCCCTGCTGCGTCAGAGCACGCGCGACGAGCACAACGCCGCCAACTCCGAACAGTTCATCGAGGAGCTGATGGCCGGCGCGCTGACCAGGGCCGCCTACGCCGACCTCTCGGCTCAGCTCCTCGTGGTCTACGAGGCGCTCGAAGAGGCGAGCGCTGCCGTTCGCGACGACGAGCGTGGCGCCGGGCTCGTCTTCAACGAGCTCACGCGTGTCCCAGCCATCGAGCGCGACCTGGCCTTCCTGTACGGACCCGCATGGCGCGAGGAGATCCGGATCCTGCCCGCGACGCACCTGTACGCGGACCGCATGCGTGAGATCGGCGGCAGCCTGCCGCACTACGCGGCGCACTCGTACACGCGTTACCTCGGCGACCTGTCGGGCGGCCAGATCGTCAAGCGCATGATGAAGCAGCACTACGGCCTGGACGAGGACGGGCTGGCCTTCTACACGTTCCCCGACATCCCGAAGGTCAAGGTGTTCAAGGACGCGTACCGCAACGAGCTCGATCAGCTCGACCTGGACCAGGACGAGGTGTCCACCACCGTCGCGGAGACGCACCACGCGTTCCACCTCAACCGTGCGGTGTTCACGGAGCTCGCCAAGATCCACTGCTGAGGCTGGACCGTCACGCTGGGTAGTCACGCGGTGTCATGACGGGATGTCATGACACCGCGCGATGACTCAATTCACAATGCAGATGATCACAGCGCCCGACTGTCACGTTTCCCGCTGACGTGTTGTCGGATGAAGTATGAACACCACCGAACGTCGAATCTCCACGACAGTGCTGGTCATCGGGACGGGCGGGTCCGGCCTACGCGCCGCGATCGAGCTCGCCGAACAGGGAGTCGATGTGCTGGCCCTGGGCAAGCGGCCACGCATGGACACCCACACCTCCCTCGCGGCGGGCGGGATCAACGCCGCGCTGGGCACCATGGACGCGGAGGACAGCTGGCAGCAGCACGCCGCGGACACCATCAAGGAGAGCTACTTCCTGGCCAACCCGCACACGGCCGAGATCGTCGCCCAGGGCGCCGCCCGGGGCATCGCCGACCTCGAGCGGTACGGCATGGCCTTCGCGCGCGAGACCGACGGGCGCATCTCCCAGCGGTTCTTCGGCGCGCACAAGTACCGCCGCACCGCGTTCGCGGGCGACTACACCGGCCTGGAGATCCAGCGGGCCCTGGTCAACCGGGCGGTACAGCTCGACATCCCCGTCCTCGACTCGGTGTACGTCACCCGGATCCTGGTGCAGGACGGCGCCGTGTTCGGCGCCTACGGGTTCGACCTCACCGACGGCACGCCGTACCTGATCCACGCCGACGCCGTGATCCTGGCCGCCGGCGGGCACAACCGCATCTGGCGCCGCACCTCGTCCCGCCGCGACGAGAACACCGGCGACTCGTTCCGGCTCGCGGTCGAGGCCGGCGCCCGGCTGCGCGACCCCGAGCTGGTCCAGTTCCACCCGTCCGGGATCCTCGAACCGGAGAACGCCGCCGGGACACTCATCTCCGAGGCGGCCCGCGGCGAGGGCGGCATCCTGCGCAACGCGCTGGGCGAACGGTTCATGCAGAACTACGACCCCGAGCGGATGGAGCTGTCCACCCGCGACCGGGTGGCGCTCGCCGCGTACACCGAGATCAAGGAGGGGCGCGGCACCGAGAACGGCGGCGTCTGGCTCGACGTCTCGCACCTGCCCCGGGAGACGATCATGACGCGCCTGCCGCGCGTCTACCAGACGATGCTCGAGCTGCAGATGCTCGACATCACTGCCGAACCCATCGAGATCGCCCCCACCGCGCACTACTCCATGGGCGGTGTGTGGGTGCGGCCCGAGGACCACAGCACCGAGGTCGACGGCCTCTACGCCATCGGCGAGGCGTCCAGCGGCCTGCACGGCGCCAACCGCCTGGGCGGCAACTCGCTGATCGAGCTGCTCGTGTTCGGCCGCATCGTCGGCCGCGCTGCCGCGGCCTACTCCGCCGGGCTGGAGGCACAGGTCCGGTCGCACGACGCCGAGGCCCGGGCCCGCGCAGAGGTCGCCGACCTGCTGGTCGCCGACGGGCACGAGAACGTGCGCGCGCTGCAGCGGGCAGTGCGCAACACGATGACCGAGCACGCGGGCGTCGTCCGGGACGAGGCGGGCCTGACCGCGGGCCTGCGCGAGCTGGACGAGATCGAGGCGCGCACCAAGGAGATCGGCGTGCACCCCGACATCGCCGGGTTCCAGGACCTGGCGCACGCGTTCGACCTCAAGGCCTCCCTGATCGCCGCGCGGGCAACGCTGGAGGCCGCCCGCGAGCGCCGCGAGACGCGCGGGTGCCACAACCGGAGCGACTACCCGGACCTCGACCCGGCCCTCCAGGTAAACCTGGTCTGGTCCCCGACCGCGGGCGTGGTGCGCGAGACCATCCCCCCGATCCCGGACGAGATCGCGGCCCTGATCCAGGAGGTCTCGACGGTCGGCAAGCTGGTCGAGTAGCCGCCCCTCTCCCTCGCTGGGTGCTGGATATTCGCCCTGCTGGCGGCTCGACAGGGGCGAACATCCCGCACTCAGCGAGGGGGTTGGCGCTCCGGCCAGATCCGGTGGGTGCAAGCGGGAGTGCCCGCGCGACATACAAGGGGCGAACCCATCCAGCGGCGATCACCTCCAACGTCGCCATCCCCGAGGAGCCCTCATGACCTGGCCACGTCTCGCCGTCCCCGCTGTACTGCTGGCCGTACTGCTCACCGGATGCGCCGCGGGCGCGGCAGGTTCGCCACCGGATGCCGCCTTCCCGCTCGTCATGACGCCCGCAACGGCACCTACGACACCGCCCGCAGACACACCCAGAACCATCCCCACAGCTACCCCCGCAACAACGACGACGCACGGCAGGTGGTCCGACGGCAGCGACCAGGACTCGCTGTCCCCGTTCGAGGTGCGGTACGACGACGATGCGCTGGTCCTGTACCCCTACTCGTTCTGCGCCGAGAGCGTCTGCGCGGACGGGTTCGACGACGACCCGCCCTCGATCGGCTCCCCTGAGCAGATCTACGTGCGGGTGCCCGCCGACCGCTACTCCGAGCTCACGGTCATGCAGCTCTCCGGTACCGCCGACGACCCGGACGGAACGGTCGAGGTCGAGGCCGTTACCGAACCGCTCGGCGACGGCTGGTGGCTGGTGACCCCAAGCGGGCCCGCTGACAGCTACCGCGTGACCATGTTCGCCCGGGGCGATGGCGACATGCTCGCGGACCTGCTGTGGGAGACGCCGTAACCAAACCCTCGTCAGCGGAGGACCAGGCGGGGTTCGACCAGGACGTGCGCGTCCTCGTCCGCGCTGCGGCGGATGACCACGCCGCCCGTCGGGCCCATCAGCAGGTTCAGCACACCGACGGCGACCTGCTCCGGTAGCTGCTCGACGCTGCTGATGCCCAGGGCCTCCGCTGCCGGGGTGTTGTCGAACCCGACAACCGGGAGGTCCGGCCGCCCGACGGCGGTGGCGGCCAGGTGGGCGCCGATCGCCAGGGCGTCGCTCACGCAGACGATCCCGTCGACGCCTGGGTCGCCGGCGGAGCCGCCCGCCGAACCCCCCGCGAGCATCGCACCCGCGGCCTCCCGCGCCAGGCCGACGCTCTCCTCGCTGTACCAGCGGGGGCCCGAGGCCCCGGCGCGGGACAGCTCCTCCTGCCAGCCGCGGGCGCGGTCGTCCCCGGTTCCCGATCCGGCCGGCCAGCCCAGGAAGGCGATCCGCGGCCCGGCGTGGTCGAGCAGGTAGCGCGTGGCGGCGCGGGTCCCGGCGGCGCCGTCGACGTCGGCCCAGGGGTGGGCGGGCTCGGCTCCGTCGTCGGACCGCCAGGGGCGACCGAACGATACGAAGGGGATGCTGCGGGACTGCAGCCAGGCGGTGCGGGTGTCCTCGTGGGACGTTCCGGTCAGGACGACGGCGTCGATCTCGCCGCCGTCCACGAGGTCGCCCATCCGCTCGATCTCGTCGGCCGGTGTCCGCGCCGTGTACAGCAGTATCCGCATGCCCCGCTCGCTGGCGCGCTCGGTGAGGGCGTGGACGAAGCGGTCGAGCACCACCCCGGAGACGCCGCCCGCGTACGGGTCCAGGCGCACCCCGATGGTGGAGCTGCGCCGGGTGCGCAGCTGACGCGCGGCGGCGTGCGGCCGGTACCCGAGCTCGGCGATCGCCCGCTCGACGCGCTCCCGGGTGGGACCGCGCACGATGGCCGGGGAGTTGAGCACGTTCGAGACGGTCTGGCGGGAGACGCCGGCGATCCGGGCGACGTCCTGCACCGTAGGCAACTTCGCCATGGCCCCCTCCTGCCTGCTGTGGTCGAATGCGGAAAGCGTCATCCTAGGGCCGCCCCCTACCTTGACATGGCACCCGGCTCTCCATAGCCTCCTGACCAAGGGCAAAATTTGATCGTTCAAACTCGCTCAGCCTAACCCGGACCCAGACCGGTCACCACGGCGTGCTGCCTCATCAAAGGAGAAGAGACACATGACACCCCCCACCTCGCGGTTGCTCGGCACGGGGGCCTTCCTCGTCGCCGGCGCGCTCGCCCTCACCGCCTGCGGCGGTTCCGGCTTCGACGAGCCTGCCGACGAGGGCTCGTCGGCCGGCGCCGTCGAGCTCACCAGCTCCGACGACCCGCTGACGATCCTCATCGGATCCTCGGGCGACGCCGAGACCGACGCGGTGACGGACGCCGTGGCCGCCTGGTCCGAGGACTCGGGCGTGGACGCCGAGGTCCAGGTCGCCAGCGACCTGCCCCAGCAGCTCTCCCAGGGGTTCGCGGCCGGCACGCCGCCGGACCTCTTCTACCTCGCGCCCGAGGCGATCGCCGGCTACGCCGGGAACGGGTCGCTCCAGGCCTACGGCGACGAGCTGACCAACCGGGACGACTTCTACCCCTCGCTGGTGGAGAACTTCACGGTCGACGACACGTTCTACTGCGCACCCAAGGACTTCTCGACGCTCGGGCTCGTCATCAACACCGAGCTCTGGGCGGACGCCGGGCTCACCGACGCTGACATCCCCACCACCTGGGACGAGCTGACCGCGGTGGCCGAGACCCTCACCACCGACGATCAGGTAGGCCTCGCCTTCGGCGCGGAGTACCAGCGCGTGGGCACGTTCATGGCGCAGGCCGGCGGCGGGCTCGTGGTCGACGGCGCTGCGGTCGCCAACAGCGCGGGCAGCGTCGAGGGCCTCGACTACGTGCGGACCCACCTGGAGGACGGCACGTTCGCGTACGCCGCCGACCTCGGCGCGGGCTGGGGCGGCGAGGCGTTCGGCCGGGAGCTGGCAGCGATGGTCATCGAGGGCAACTGGATCACGGGCGGCCTCAGCGCCGACTTCCCCGACGTCGAGTACACGGTCGCCGAGCTGCCCGCAGGCCCCGCCGGGCCGGGCACCCTGCAGTTCACGAACTGCTGGGGCATGGCCGCGGACAGCCCCAACCAGCAGGCGGCCCTGAGCCTGGTGGAGCACCTGACGAGCACCGAGCAGCAGCTCGCGTTCTCGGATGCGTTCGGCCCGATGCCGTCGATCCAGTCGGCCGCGAGCGACTGGACGAGCGCGAACCCCGACCTCACCGCGTTCCTGGACGGCGCCGAGTACGCGCAGTTCCCACCGACCTGGGCCGGCACCACCGACGTCATCACCGACCTCAACGCCCAGCTGGAGTCGCTCCGGACCGGTGACTCCCAGGCGATCCTCGACTCGGCGCAGGCCAACCTCGAAGCGATCGCCGAGTAGCCCGCCGTGTCATCGCGACCAGCCGGCATCCGGCGCGGCGAGGCCGTCACCGGCTGGCTCTTCACGCTCCCGGTGCTGCTGATCCTGGGCGTGTTCCTGCTGGTCCCCGTCCTGATGGCCCTGTGGGTCAGCTTCTCGGACTGGTCCGGGCGGGGCAGCCCGCTGTCGTCCGACGTCGGATTCGTGGGGCTGGACAACTACGCCGCCGTCACCACCAGCGGCTCCCTGGCCGAGCGCGACTTCGGCATCGCGCTGCGCAACAACGCCTGGTACGTGCTCCTGGTCGTGCCGCTGCAGACCGCCCTGGCGCTGTTCCTCGCGGTGCTCGTCAACCGTGCGGTGCTGCGCGGCCGCGGTGTTTTCCGCACGGCGTTCTACTTCCCGTCGGTCACCAGCTCGGTGGCGATCACGGTGCTGTGGCTGTTCCTGTTCTCGACGTCGGGCGTGGTCAACACGATCCTCGCGCGCGTCGGCGTCGCCGGGCCCAACTGGTTCAACGAGCCGAGCGGTGTGCTGCACAACCTGCTGGGCGCGCTGGGCGTCCGGTCGGGCCCCGAGGCCCTGACGGGGCACGGCTTTCTCGGGGTGACGTGGTGGGACTGGCTGGCCGGACCCTCGGTGGCCATGTCGGCGTTCGTGATCATGGCGATCTTCACGACCAGCGGCACGTTCATGCTGCTGTTCATCGCGGGCCTGCAGAACCTCGGCCCCGACATCGACGAGGCCGCCATGATGGACGGCGCCAACGCCTGGCAGCGGTTCTGGCGCATCACGCTCCCCCAGCTGCGGCCCACGCTGTTCACGGTGCTGACCCTCGGCCTCATCGGCTGCTGGCAGGTGTTCGACCAGATCTACACGGGCACCCAGGGCGGGCCCGGCAAGACGACGCTGACGCCCGCCTACCTCAGCTACCAGTCGGCGTTCCTGTCCCAGGACTGGGGCCAGGGCGCGGCGATCGCGTTCATCCTGTTCGTCATCATCGTGCTGCTCACGATCCTGCAGCGCTGGATCCTTCGGGAGCGGCGATGAACCGGACCACCCGCCGGCTGCCGCGCAAGGCGCTCGCCTGGCAGGTCGCCCTCTACGGGCTGCTGATCCTCCTGGCACTCGTCTACGTGTACCCGTTCCTGGTCCAGCTCGCGACGTCGGTCAAGACCGAGGCCGACGCCGCCGCCGACCCCGTCTCGCTGGCCCCCGACCCCCTGACCTGGGCCGCCTACGGGCGACTGTTCCTCCGGTCGGACTTTCCTGTGTGGTTCGCCAACTCCGCGATCGTGACGGTGCTCGTGACCGCCGGGCGCGTCTTCTTCGACTCGCTGGCTGGCTACGCGCTGGCCCGGCTGCGGTTCCGCGGGCGCGGCGTCGTCTACGCGGCGCTGGTGGCGGTCATGGCCGTGCCGACCGTCGTGCTGCTGATCCCCAAGTTCCTCGTGATCAACCAGCTCGGCATCTACGACTCCTATGCGGGCATGGTGCTGCCGCTCCTCGTCGACGCGGCGGGCGTGTTCATCATGAAGAACTTCTTCGAGTCGATCCCCGCGTCGGTGGAGGAGCAGGCGCGCATCGACGGGGCCGGACCGTTCCGGATCTTCTGGTCCGTGGTGCTGCCCATGGCGCGGCCGGCGCTCGTCACCATCGTGATCCTGTCGTTCCAGGGGTCGTGGAACGAGCTGAGCCACTTCATCGTCTCCGCGCAGTCCCCCGACCTGACGACGCTCACCAAGGGCGTCGCGTCGCTGGCGAGCGGACAGCTCAGCCAGGGCAGCCAGTACCCGATCAAGCTCGCCGCCGCGGCGCTCATGACCGTCCCCGTGGCGCTCGTGTTCTTCGTGTTCCAGCGACGCATCATGAACACCAGCGAAGGAGCCGTCAAAGAGTGACCCCCTCCCCCAAGCGCACTACGCCGCCGCAGCCGGTGCAGCCGCTGCTCAGCGACTCCGTCATCGCCCTGCGCGCCCCGACCCAGGTGTGGTCCGGCCGCGACGGCGACCTCGGCGGCGCGCCGATCGACGGCGTCTATCACGGCGACGTCCGGCACGTGCGCGAGCTGACCCTGGAGTGCGCCGAGTCGGCGGTGGAGTACATCTCCGTCGCCCCGGAGGGCGCCTCGCACGTCGTGTTCGGCGGCCTCCTGCGCGGGGCAGACGACGTCGAGCCCGACCCCAAGGTCCGCCTGATCCGCGACCGCCGCGTCGCCGACGGCTCGCTGGCCGAGACCTGTACCGTGCGCTCGCACCTGCCCGAGGCCATCCGGGTGACGCTGCGCCTGCGGCTGCGCCCCGACTTCGTGCCCCTGCAGGTGGTCCGGGCGGGCCTCACGGACTCCGGTCGCCTTGACCCCGGTCTCACCGTCAGCGTTACGCCGGGCTCCGCGACCGCGCGTTCCGGCAGCAGCTCGTTCACCCTGACGGCCGCGGGCGCCACGGTGACCGCGAGCGCCTACGGCGAGATAGAGGCGATCTGGCCGCTCGACGTCCCGGCCCGTGGCGAGACGACGGCCGCCTGGTCCCTCGCCCTGCACGACGACGCCCTCGTCGTCCGCGGCGCACGCGGCACCTGGCCCGCGGACGTCGACACAGCGCGTGTCCCTGACGGCGCCGACCCCCGCCTCGCCCGCTGGCTCGACACTGCACTCGACGACCTCGACGCCCTACGGCTCACCCTCCCCGGTCACCAGGACGAGTTCTTCGCCGCCGGCGCGCCCTGGTTCTTCACGCTGTTCGGCCGCGACGCCCTGTGGGCGGCCCGACTCGCGCTCCCGCTCGACAGCCGCATCGCGGCCTCCACCCTGCGTGTCCTGGCACGGTTGCAGGGCACCGCCGACGACGTCGCCACCGCGCAGGAACCCGGCAAGATCCTCCACGAGCTGCGCGCGACGCCGCTCGAGATCCCGCGGGAGGGCGTCGTCCTGCCGCCGCTGTACTACGGCAGCGTCGACTCCACGCCGCTGTGGGTCTGCCTCCTCGCGGAAGCCTGGCGCGCCGGGATGCCCGACGACGAGGTCGCCGCCCTGCTGCCCGCCCTCCGGGGCGCCCTGACGTGGCTGCTGGTGCACGGCGACAGCGACGGCGACGGTTTCCTCGACTACGTGGACCGCACCGGGCGGGGACTGGCGAACCAGGGCTGGAAGGACTCCGGCGACTCCATCCAGTGGCGCGACGGCACGCTCGCCGAGGGGCCGATCGCGCTCTGCGAGGTCCAGGGATACGCCTACGAGGCAGCGCTCGCAGGCGCTGACCTGCTCGACGCGTTCGACCCGGCGTCGGGCACAGCGGCGTCGGACACCAAAAGCGACCCCCTGCACCCAGCCGCCCTGCGGGCCTGGGCCGCGGACCTGCGGGCGCGGTTTGCCGAGGCGTACTGGGTCGAGACGCCGGAGGGGCGGTACCCGGCCGTTGCGCTGGACCGGCACAAGCGCCCGGTCGACACGCTCACGAGCAATATCGGGCACCTGCTCGGCACGGGCATCCTCGACGCGACGGAGGAGCAGCACGTCGCCGAGCTGCTGCTCGGCCCGACGATGTCGAGCGGGTTCGGCATCCGCACCATGTCGACAGGCGCGGCGGGCTACTGGCCGCTGTCGTACCACGGGGGCAGCGTCTGGACGCACGACACCGCCATCGCGGTGCACGGTATGCACCGGGCGGGGCTGACGGAGCAGGCCGGACGCACCGTCGAGGGGCTGCTCGCGGCCGCCGAGGGCTTCGCCTACCGCGTCCCCGAGCTGCACTCGGGCGATCCCGCCACCGGCGCCGGCGTCCCCGCGCCCTACCCGGCGGCCTGCCGGCCGCAGGCCTGGTCGGCGGCAGCGGCGATCACCTGCCTGGCAGCTGCCCGGAGCGAGCACCCGGCGTTCCCTGAGTCCTAGACTTTCCACGCCGCGAGGTCCAGGTTGCCTGGCGGGAAGGCTGGCAGGAAAGATTGCCGGGCGAAGACGCCGGCACGACGTGAGGACCGGGACGATGAGCGACACCACCAGCGAGACGACGAGCAGCGGCTGCACGCACCTGGACCAGGTCGCCGTGCTCGAACCCGAGAACCGCGAGGCCTGCGCCGAGTGCGTCGCCGTCGGCGGGAGCTGGGTGCACCTGCGCAGCTGTCTCGTGTGCGGGGAGGTCGGCTGCTGCGACAGCTCCCCGTCCAAGCACGCGACGGCGCACTATCTGGCCACCGGCCACCCGGTGATGCGATCGGTCGAGCCGGGCGAGACCTGGGGCTGGTGCTACGAGGACGAGGTCACGCTGCGGACCGCGGAGCTCCACGGATGACCATCGCCCCACCGCCGGAGCGGTCGAGCGAGCGCCTCATCGCGTTCCTCGACGCCGCGATCGCCATCGCGCTGACGCTGCTCATCCTGCCGCTCATGGAGAGTGTGTCCGAGGCGACCACCGAGGAGCAGACCGTCGTCGAGTACGTCGACGAGCACGGCTGGCAGCTGCTGGCCTTCACGATCAGCTTCATGATCATCTCGATGTTCTGGCGCCTGCACCACGCCATCCTGCTGCCGGACACTCCCACGAGCCGGGCGCGTACGACCGTGCAGTTCGCGTGGCTGTTCACGATCACGCTGATGCCGGTCGTCACGGCGCTCACGGGCGGCCTGGAGACCGACCGGCCGCTCGTCGCGTCCTACGTCGGTACGCTCGCGGTCAGCGCCTGGCTGCTGTTCGCGATCGCCGTCGTCGAACGGCGTACCCGCACGGCCGCCGGGCTGCCCGTCGACACGACGAACGGGGCGACGCCGCTGGCCATGGCGCTGCTCTTTACGCTCACCCTGCTGCTCGCGCTGCTGGTGCCCTCGTACTACTGGCTGCTGCTCATGACGCTCAGCAGTCCCCTGCGTATCGGCCTCACCCGCCTCTCGGCCCGATCGGCCAGGTAGATCAGGTCGGCCAGGTAGATCAGGTCGGCCAGGTAGATCAGGTCGGCCAGGTTCGACGCCGCGGTCGCCGCGGGCGCCACCGTCCTCAAGCCGGTGGTCAAGTCCATGTGGGGCCACGGCGGTGTGGTCCAGGCACCGGACGGCGCCATCTGGAAGCTCGCGACATCCGCCAAGAAGGACTCGGAACCGGTCTCCCGGAAGGTGGACAGCATCGTGCTCCTGGTCGGCGCCGACGACGTGTCGGCGACCAAGAAGTTCTACGTGGAGCGCGGCCTGAAGGTGGGCAAGAGCTTCGGCTCCTACGTCGACTTCGACATGGGCTCCAGCCCGATCGGGTTCGGCCTGTACAAGCACCGCGCGCTCGCCAAGGACGCCGGCGTCCCGCCGGAGGGCACGGGTTCCCACCGCCTCGCGGTGCACAGCGACCTCGGCCAGTTCACGGACCCGGACGGGTTCGCGTGGGAGCCGACGCGTCAGTAGCCGCTGTCAGTAGCTGTTGGGCGCCTGGACCGACTGCCAGTGCCAGGGCTCCGGGTTGCGCCCGTCCGGCTCCGCGAAGGGCGGGTGCACCCAGCCGTGGCCCTCGGCGTTGGCCTTGAGCCAGTCGTACTCGGCCGACCCGAACGACTCCACACCACCGCCGATGTCGATCGCCAGCCCCGTGCCGTGGTTGGAGCAGCCGGGCGGGGCGGCAGTGTCGGACGACGGGTCGTACAGCGCCTCCTGCTCCTCGTAGCTGCGGTAGGCGGAGTTGATGATCATGTTCGCGCCGAACTGGGCCGCGTACGCGTCGTTCAGCGCGACCAGCCCGTCGACGACGTCCGCGCGGACCGAGTGCTCAGGCGCGAACGGGATCGCTGCCAGCTCGGAGGAGTCCAGGTGGCCGTTCTCGGCCGACCACACCTGGTCGGCCTCGGGGCAGGTGCCGGCCGTGGCGTCCGGGGCGGGGGTGCTCGTGCCGTCGTCGGCGGTGGCCGTCGGTGCGACGCCCATCTCGCCCGTCGCGGCGTCCGAGCCGGCGTCGCCCGTGAACGCGCCGGGCGAGCCGGGCGCGCTGGCACCCGTACCCGGGACGTTCCCCGCTAGCTCGTCGGTGCCCGCCGGGTCCTGCGGATCGGTGCGTGCCCCGGAATCCCCTGGAGCCGAACCGCCCGCGCCCGCCCCGCTGCCCTGGGCCCCGGAGCCTCCGGCAGCTGCCTCGCCGCCGCCGACCACCGCCGACGACGCCGCTACCTCGGCGCCCGGCTGGAAGGGCCCGAGCAGGTACGCGGCGCCGGTCGCCACTGCTACCACCGCGACCATGGCCAGGACGTCGATCGTCCGCCGCCGGCGCAGAACTTTTCGCTCCGACAACCGGGCGTGCCGGGGCGGAGGTTCCGGCCAGATGTGTGTCTCGGTCAGCACCGACGAAATGTATGCCGCAAATCGCCGTTCCGCAGGACGGGGAGCGGATAACGGGTGGGTGCTGTCAGCCCTCGCCCGGCAGCACGGCCCCGGCGTCAGTCCTCGACGGTCCCGCCGCGCGCTGCTGCCGTCGAGCTTTCGCTGCGCTGGGTGTCGGCGCACCAGCTCGCCAGGAGGCGGATCGCGTCGGCCTCAGGGCTGCCGGGATTGGGCGTGTAGACGGTGAGCAGCTGGCCGGAGTGGGCCTCGACGCGGAAGGTCTCGTAGGGCAGCCTGACCTCGCCGATGAGCGGGTGCCGAAAGCTCTTCGAGCCCGCGCGTTGGGTTCGCACGTCGTTGGTCGCCCAGCGCGTCCGGAACTCGGTGCTGCGGGCGGTGAGCTGCTCGATCAGCTCGGTCAGCTCGTGATCGTCGGGATTGCGGCCGATCTCGGTCCGCAGCATCGCCACGACGTCCCCGGTGATCAGGTCCCACTCGGGGTACAGGTCCTTGGCCCTGGGCTCGTCGAGGAACATGAACCGGGCGCTGTTCGGCCGTCCGGGCATGTCGAACACCGGCGCGAGGAGCGCGCGCCCCAGCGCATTGACCGCGAGGATGTCGAACCGGCCGTTGAAGACGATCGCCGGCAGGTGGTCCAGGGAGTCCAGCAGCACCCGCATCCCGGGGGTGACCTGGTCCTTTGCCGCACCACGGCTGCGTCTGCGGGCCGCGGGCGTCAGGGCTGCGAGCAGCCGGTCGAGGTGAGCGCGCTCGTCGTCCTCCAGGCGCAGTGCGTCGGCAACGGCCTCGACGACCCCGGCGGAGGGCCCGGTCGCGTGGCCGCGTTCGAGCCGCACGTAGTACTCCGGGCTGACCCCGGCGAGCAGCGCGACCTCTTCCCGGCGCAGACCCTTCACCCGACGGCGGGCGCCGTGGGCCGGCAGGCCGACATCGGCGGGTGTCACCCGGGCGCGGCGAGTAGTGAGGAACTCGCGCACCGCTGCCCGTGCGGCCTCCTTCTCATCCATGAAACCGAGGATAGGCCGGTCGGGAGCGCCGCCCATCCGGGAAGGGGTCACTGTGAGTACCCCTTTTCGCAGGGGCTGCCCGGGGGTGATGAACGGATGTTGGCTGAGCGAAGGCGGGATCGAGACCGCCTTCGCCTCCAAGGAGAACCGTCATGTCTGCAGAAACATCATTGTCCGAGCAGAGCCGCGCAGTCGTACTGGGCATGTTCGAGGCCGCGAACAGGGGCGACGTCGATGGCGTCTTCTCCTTCCTGTCCGACGACGAGTTCGCGTGCATCGAGCCGTCGTTCATGCCCTTCGGAGGGACCTGGAGCGGCAAGGACGGGTTCCTCGAGCTCGCCGGGCACCTGCCGAACTACCTCGACAGCAGCGAGATCACGGTGCACTACACCCTCGCCGACGGCGAGCGCGTCGCGGCGGTCGTGGGCATCAAGGACGTCGCGACCGGAGAGCTGCTCCACTTCCTCGAACACTTCACCGTCAAGGACGGCAAGATCGTCGAGAACCGCGTGTTCTACAACGACGCGGGCACTCTGGCCGACCAGCCCAAGATCGCGTAGCGCGCCCCGCAGCGCACGCACCACGGCCCAACTCATCGTTCCAGAGAAGAGAAGAACCATGTCCGAAGAAAAGTCACTGACCGAGCAGCACCGCGCGATCGTCGAAGACCTGTACGCAGCGGCGAACAGGGGCGACCTCGAGGGAGCCTTCGCCAACCTCGCCGAGGACTTCATCCTCGACGAGCCGACCTTCCTGCCCTTCGGGAAGGTCTACCACGGCCTCGGCGAGTTCCGGGACCTCGCCCCGGTCCTGTCGAACTACCTCGCCGTCGACGAGATCGTGGTGCACTACACGATCGCTGACGGCGACCGTGTCGCGGCGATCGTGGGCATCCCGGACCGCGCGACCGGAAAGCTGACCCACCTCATCGAGCTGTACACGTTCAAGGACGGCAAGATCGTCCAGAACCAGCTCTTCTATCACGACGCCGGCACCCTGACCGACCTGCCCAAGGTCGTGTAACGCAACCATGAGCACAAAACGAGCGGTCCACCACTGGATCGACGGCGCCGAGGTCGCCGGCGACGCGACCGAGCGCATCGACGTCGTGAACCCGGCCACCTCCGCCGTGATCGGCGACCTGCCGGCCGGCACCGCGGCCGACGTCGATCGGGCTGTCGCCGCCGCGCGGCGAGCGCTGCCGCAGTGGTCGGCGGTGCCGGTCAGCGAGCGGGCCGCCGCCCTCGGCAGGATCGCCGACGGTCTCCTTGCCCGCATCGATGACATCGGTGCCACCGTGTCCTCGGAGATGGGCGCGCCGGTCGAGTACGCCAAGGCCGCGCAGGCCGAGGTTCCCGCGCAGATAGTGCGGAACTTCGCGGCGCTGGCCGGCGAGTTCGCCTGGGAGGAGGAGCTGGGGAACGCTCTGGTCGTGCGCGAGCCGGTCGGTGTCGTCGGCGCGATCACGCCGTGGAACGCCCCGCTCTACCAGACGGTCGCGAAGGTAGCGCCGGCCCTGCTTGCGGGCAACACGATGGTGTTCAAGCCGAGCGTCCTCACGGGGCTCACCGGTGACCTGTTCGCCCAGATCACCGCAGCCGCGGGAATCCCGGCGGGCGTCTTCAACATCGTGCACGGCGCCGGGAGCGTGATCGGCGATGCGATCTCCAACCATGCGGACATCGACATGGTGTCGTTCACCGGATCCACCGGCGCCGGCAAGCAGGTGTCGATCGCGGCTACCGGCACCGTCAAGCGGGTGGCGCTGGAGCTGGGCGGCAAGTCCGCCAACATCATCCTCGAAGACGCCGACCTGCAGAAGGCCGTCGCTATCGGCATGGAGTACGCCTGGGTGAACGGCGGCCAGACCTGCGCCGCGTGGACGCGGATGCTGGTGCCGGCCAGCCGTCACGACGAGATCGTCGAGCTCGCCGTCGCCGCCGCCCGCTCCTTCACGGTGGGCGACCCGGCCGACCCGGCCACCCGGATCGGCCCGATGTGCTCGACCAAGCAGCAGCGCCGGGTAGCCGGCTACATCGAGCGCGGGATCGCCGACGGGGCCACCGTCGCGTTCGGCGGCGCAGGCCCGGTCGAGGGCTTGGCCGAGAACGTGGCGGGAGGCGCCTACGTCCGTCCGACGATCTTCGCGAACGTCAAGCCGGACGCCGTCATCGCCCAGGAGGAGATCTTCGGCCCAGTGCTGTCGATCATTCCCTACGCCGACGAGGAGGAGGCCGTCGCCATCGCCAACAACTCCATCTTCGGCCTGGGCGGCGCTGTGTTCGGCGAGCCGGACCATGCGCTGGCCGTGGCCAGGCGCATGCGCACCGGCCAGGTCATCGTCAACGGCGGGGAGTACAACCTGGCCGCCCCGTTCGGCGGGTACAAGCAGAGCGGTAACGGCCGGGAGCTGGGCAGGCCTGGGCTGGAGGAGTTCCTCGAGGTCAAGTCGATCCATCGATAGGCCCTCGTCGCACAACTGACCTCCACACAGTTCAAATTCGCACAACTCCCACCGCACAACTCCCACCGCACCACACTGTCCGGAACATACTGTCCCGAACAGCATCCGAGCTCCCCGGAGGTTCTTATGAGCGTGACCAACGTTGTTCTCGTGCACGGCGGATTTGCCGACGGTTCCGGCTGGCAGGGCGTCTACGACCTGCTGACCGCCGACGGCTTCCGAGTCAGCGTCGTGCAGCACGCCACGTTCTCGCTCGCCGGTGACGTCGAGGCAACCCACCGGGTCCTCGACGCCCAGGACGGCCCCACGATCCTGGTCGGGCACTCGTACGGCGGAGTCGTCGTCACCGAGTCCGGCACCCACGACAGCGTGGCGGGTGTGGTGTACATCGCCGCGTTCGCCCCGGACAAGGGCGAGTCGGTGAGCACGCTCATCGCCGACCCGCCGCCCGGCGCACCGGTGCCGCCGATCCTGCCGCCCGTCGACGGCTTCCTGCTGCTCGACCGTGAGCAGTTCGCCGCGTCGTTCGCCGCCGACCTGCCCGCGAACCAGTCGGCGTTCATGGCCGACTCCCAGCTCCCGTGGGGCGTCGAGGCACTCGACGGCACCGTCACCGCACCCGCGTGGCAGACCAAGCCGAGCTGGTACCTGGTCGCCGCCGACGACCACATGATCCCGCCGCCCGCCCAGCGGTTCATGGCCGAACGTGCGGGTGCAACCACTGTCGAGTCCCCCGGCAGCCACGCCGTGTACGTCTCGCAGCCGGCCGTCGTCGCCGACCTGATCAAGCAGGCCGCCCAAGCGGTCAGCTGACCGAACCGCCCGCAGCAACGACGAGAGCCCGGCCAGTGGCCGGGCTCTCGTCGTTCGGAGCAGGAGACTCCTAATCTCTTGGTCACCCTCTGGGGCGTGGATGGCAGCCGTACTCTCTATCCGTGGAGACGGAAGCTGCGTCATCAGTGCCCTGGGAACTTGTCGGAACGGCGTTGACCTCACTACTCGGTGTGATCGGTCTCTGGCTGGGCCGTACAGGGCGATCCCACGTGCGCGACGAGGTCGAGCAGGACCAGAGGATCCTCGCGAATCTGCCCGAGCATTCGAGCATGCGAGCGACCCTGCAGAAGTCGATCGATGCCAGGGTTCGCCAGATCGCGGGGTCGGTCGACAAGGCAAGTGAGGCGCGCCGCAATCCGTTCGGGGTGGGCTTGGCGATGTTCTTTCTCATCCTCGCCACCAGCTTTGGTTGGTGGGCCATGGCGAGTACCTGGGTGCTATGGGCGCCGGCTGCGTTCTTCGGGTTTGTAGGCCTGATTGGCCTGTACCGGGACGGCAGGAAGGTGCCGCGCGACGCAGCGGGCAACGAGATCGAGAAGCCCAGCACCTGACGTCAGGCCGCCGGCGATTGGCCGTCTCATCTCAGTGCTGGGCGATGACGTGGACGTCGCAGCGGGCCGCGCCAGAGCGAGCGATACGGGCGTCGGCGGTCACGAGCGTCAGGCCGTGGGACTCTGCGGCGGCGACATAGGCAGCGTCGTAGGCGCTCAGCGATGACCGCAACTCCCACATGCGGGGAATGGCACCCCGGCACAGCTCAGGAAGCGAGGATGCGCAGGCCCTCATATGAGGGCAGTCCCGGCTCGGCGGTCAGCACCATGAGGCGCTGCCCGCTGCCGTCGGGACTGTCCCAGACGTCGCAGTCGAGCACGAGCGCACCCGCTACCGGGTGGAGGTAGTGCTTGGTGCCGTTGCTGGCGCTCGCCGCGTGATGTGATGCCCACCAGGTTCGGAAGTCGGCGTCCTTGACCGACAGCTCACCGACGAGCACGGCCAGCTCAGGGTCGCCGGGATCGCGGGCCGCCTCCATCCGCAACGAGGCGACGGCGGAGCGAGCCGCGTCCGCCCAGTCGACATGCAGGCTGCGCATCGCCGGATCCGTGAACAGCAGCCGCACATAGTTGCGGTGGCCCGCCGGGATGCTGCCGAAGTCGGTGAACAGCGCGGCCGCACCAGCGTTCCAAGCCAGGACGTCCATGCGGCGTCCGAGGACTATCGCCGGGGTGTCGGTGAGCTGGTCGAGCAGGCGTTGCATAGCCGGACGCACCCGCTGTGCCGGACGCCGGCGCGACCGGACGGGTGTCTTGCCGGCCAGCTCGTACAGGTAGGTCTGCTGGTCGTCGTCGAGGCGCAGCGCCCTGATGAGCGTCACGAGTACCGCGGCCGACGCCTGCACCCGGCCCTGCTCGAGCCGGGTCAGGTAGTCGACGCTGATCGCCGCCAGCTGGGCGACCTCCTCCCGACGCAGCCCGGCGACCTTGCGGCGGCGTCCGCCGGTGTCCACCAGCCCGACCTGGTGCGGCGTCAGCTCCGCACGGCGGGCCTTGAGGAAGTCGCCGAGCTCGTTCGTCCGGCGGTCGGTAGCGGTCATGTCGTCCATTGTCTGCCTGCGCCGCGCGCCGTGGGAGGGCAGGATCCTTCCCCGGCAAGAACCCGGCTCTGTTGCCCCCCGACGAAGGGACGGAGCCTGGGGTCATGAAGACATCAGTGACCTTCGACAGCGCCGGCCTCAAGCTCGCCGGCGAGCTCTACACCCCGACAGACGGTGAAGTCGGGCCGCGCCCGGCCGTCGTCGTCGGACATCCCGCCAGCGGCGTCAAGGAGCAGGCCGCGGGACTCTACGCCCAGCGCCTGGCCGACGCCGGGTTCGTCGCCCTCGCCTTCGACGCCGCCTACCAGGGCGAGAGCGAGGGCAGCCCGCGCGGGCTGGAGGACCCAGCCCACCGCATCGAGGACCTCAAGGCCGCCGTGTCGTTCCTGACCACCCGGGAGGAGGTCGACGCGGACCGGATCGGCGCGCTCGGCATCTGTGCCTCCGGTGGTTACGTGATCCCCGCGGCCGCGACCGATCACCGCATCAAGGCCGTCGCGACCGTCAGCGCCGCCGACATCGGCCGCCAGTTCCGCGAGGGCGCCGACGGCACGCAGGACCACGCCGTAATCCAGGGAATGCTCGATGCGGCCGCGACGGCCCGTACTGCCGAAGCTCGCGGCGAAGGCATGAGCTCGTTCCAGATCTTCCCCGACACCGCCGAGCAGGCCCGCGCGGCAGGGGGCCAGCACGGTTTCGAGGGCTTCGAGTACTACTGCACCGGCCGCGCGCAGCACCCGCGCTCCGCGAAGACCTTCACGTGGAACAGCATCGACCGCATCGTGTCCTTCGACCCGTTCCGCTTCATCAGCCTGATCGCGCCCCGCCCCCTGCTGATGGTCGTCGGCACCGAAGCGGTGACCAAGCACATGACCACCGAGGCCTTCGCCGACGCGCACCAGCCCAAGCAGATCGAGTGGATCGACGGCGCCAGCCACGTCGACCTCTACGACAAGGACGAGTACGTCACCCCCGCCGTCGAGAAGATCACCGAGCTCTTTCGCACGGCACTAGCACTGCGCTCCGCGTGACCGAAGCGTCCGCTGGTCGCGTCTGAGGTTCTGTCAGGGACACTGGAGCACAGCAATGTCTGCCGAGTGAGGAGTATTAGGTGCCCCAGGGAACTGTCCGATGGTTCGACGCCGACCGAGGTTTCGGCTTCATCGACCTCGGGAACGAGGCCGAGGACCTGTTCGTGCACGCGTCCGAGATCGTCGGCGACGACGGACCGAAGCTTCTCCGCGAGGGGCAGGCCGTCGAGTTCGAGGTGGGCGAGGGCGAGCGTGGCCCGCAGGCACGCCGCGTCCGGGTCACGGGCGACCGGGCCGCCGACGCGCCCGTGGGCGTGCTCGGCACCGTCACCTGGTACGAGCCGGCCAAGGGATACGGCTTCGTCACGCCCGACGACGGTCGCGCCGAGATCTTTGTGCACAGCTCGGCCATCGTCGGGGGCAGCGTGATCTCGGAGGGGCAGCGGGTGGCGTTCCTCGTCGTGGACGGGGAGAAGGGGCCGCAGGCGGACCACCTGCTACCGCTCGGGGCGGAGGCCGCACAGTCGGCATCCGACGGTGCGGACGGCACGGTCTCCTGGTACGACGACACCAAGGGCTTCGGGTTCGTCGCCCGCGACTCGGGCGGCGAGGACGTCTTCGTCCACGTCAATGCGCTCGGGCGGGGTTTGACCGAGCTCTCCGAGGGTGCACGCGTGACGTTTGACGTCGTCGACGGCGACAAGGGGCCCAATGCCCGCAACGTGCAGCTCGTGCGCGGCTCCGGGAGTGCGCGCGCGACCACGGACCGCGGTCGGTCGAGCCGGCCCGCTGCATCGGGCGGGCCTGTGCGCGGAGGTGAGGGCACCGTCGCGCGCTACGACGCGGACCGCGGTTTCGGCTTCATCACCCCCGACGCCGGGGGCGTGGACCTGTTCGTGCACGTGTCGGTCGTGCATGGCGTCGAGGCCCTGGAGGAGGGCGACCGGGTCCGCTTCAAGGTGCGTCAGAGTGACCGGGGACCGCAGGCCGACAGCGTCGAACTGGTGTGAGCCTGCGAGAGGCAACCTGCCCGATGCTCATGAGGAAGGCGGCGGGAGAGTGGCTCCGATCAGTGAGATCCGCGGGCTGCTGATCGCCGATCGCGAGCGCACGGCCGACCTGATCTCCTCTCTCTCCGGCAACATCGCCTCGATGGTGGAGGCATCGCAGCTCACCACGGCCGACGACGAGCACGACCCCGAAGGGTCGACGATCGCCTTCGAGCGCTCACAGGCGAGCACGCTGCTCGCTGCGGCCAGAAACCACCTGGCCGATGTAAACGCAGCGCTCGCGCGGATAGCTGCCGGCAACTACGGCTACTGCGAGCGCTGTGGACAAGCAATCGCACGTGACCGCCTGCTGGCCCGGCCCACGGCCCGTACCTGCATCGGCTGCGCCGCCGCCGGCTAGCTTCGGCCGCTGGCGGGCGCTCTCATCCCCCTCTCACAAACTTCTCATGCTGGCCTGGAAGTGTGGTCCGCCAGACCGACGGAAGGAACGGACCGCATGTCCAAGCTCTCCAACATGATCGGCCTCGCCAAGAAGGTGCTCGACTCCCAGACCGGGCAGCAACAGCAAGGGACGCCGCAGGGCGGTTCAACGGGCCAGAGGTCCTGGCAGTCCACGCTTCAGGACGTCGCCGCCGCGGTGGGCGGGCGCAACCAGGCCACGCAGGCACCGAGCCATGCGCCCGCATCGCATGGGTACCCGGCGCAAGGCCGGCCGGCCGCCCCGGCGTCCACTGATGCCGACCGGCAGGCCATCGCCCGCTACGACTACCTCATGCAGACCGCCGAGCCGCAGCAGATCGAGCAGATCCACGCCGAGTCGTTCGCGCGGCTGACGCCGGCGCAGCGCGAGGCGGTGTTGCACCGTATGCAGTCGGAGCTGCCGCCGCACGAGCAGCCCCGCTCGGCCGACGTCGCCGACCTGTCCCGGGCAGCGGCACGCACGGAGGCCCGCCAGCCGGGCACCATGCGGTCGATGCTCGCCAAGGTGGGCACGGGCGGAGCCATCGCCGGAGTTGCCGTCGGCGCGGTGGGCATCCTGGGCGCGGTCGCGGCCGGCGCCGTGGTGAGCAGCGTGGCCGGCCCGCTCCTGGAGAACGCGGCGAACCTCGGGGTCGACTTCGAGTCGCTCGCGTCGGGCGTCGACGTCGAAGGGCTCACATCCTCGGTCGGTGACCTCGGCACCGGCGCTCTCGGCGAGGCCACCGCGGGCGTCGAGGATCTTGCAGGTTCGGCCGAGGGTGCCGTCTCCGGGCTCGGGGACCAGGTCTCCGGAGCAGGCCAGTCGCTCTCCGACCTCGCCCAGGGATTCGACCCGCGCGACCTGTTCTGACCAGGCCGGTTCTGAGCAGGGCGATTGAGCGAGCAAGGTCAGCTGAGCCGGTAGCGCCTCTCGGGCCGCCCCGCCGTGCCGTAGTTCAGGCGCACGGCGGCGCGGCCCGTCGTCGCGAAGTGCTCCAGGTAGCGGCGCGCGCTCACCCGGCTGACGCCGATGGCGTCCGCGCACTCGGTGGCGCTGACCTCGCCGCCGTGCGCGAGCGCGGCCAGCACGGCGTCGGCCGTCTCCGGGCTGAGCCCCTTGGGCAGCGGGGCGCGCGGTGCGCCCTGCGGTGACCGCGCGAAGACTGCGTCGATGTCGGCCTGGACGTCCTCCTGGTCGGCGTCGGCGCCACCCAGACCGGCGAGGGCCTGCCGCGTGCGGAGGAACTCCGCCAGCCGCGCGGCCAGGTCCTCCGACGCGAACGGTTTGACCAGATAGTGCGCCGCTCCGCCTGCGGCGGCGGCGCGGACGGTGTCGGCCTCCCTGGCCGCGGTGATGATGACGACGCCGACGTCATGCCCCGCCGCCCGTAGCCGGCGCAGCACCTCGATGCCGCTCACGTCGGGCAGGTGCACGTCCAGCAGCACCAGGTCGGGTCGCAGCCGGTCGACGGCGGCGAGCGCGTCGGCGCCGGTGTGAGCCTCGCCGACCACGCGAAACCCCGGCACCCGCTCCACGAAGCGTCGGTGGATCGAGGCGACCATGAAGTCGTCGTCCACCACGAGTACGTCCACGCTCACTGCGGTCGGACCTCCTCGTCCGTCATGATCTCGTCCACCACGATCGCCTGCGGCAGCCTGGCGGTGAACGCCGCGCCGCCCAGCGACTCATCATCTCGCACCTCGATGCCGCCCCCGCGGTGCTGCGTCAGCACGTGCACTAGGGCGAGCCCGACGCCGCGGCCGGCCGCCCCAGCGGGCTTGGTGCTCCAGCCGCGCCGGAAGATCGTGTCCACCTGCTCGGGCGCCACCCCGGGGCCGCTGTCGGCGACCTCGACGACGACGTCGTGCCGCACCCCGGAGACCGCGAGCCGCACCCGCACCCGCGCCGGGCGGACACCGCCATCGTCGGACGCTGCCGACCCGGCAGCAGACCCAGCCACAGACCCGGCAGAAGACGCCGCCGCGTCGACCGCGTTGTCGACCAGGTTGCCGAGCACGGTGCCGACGTCGGCGGACAGGTCCGGGTCGAGGCGCGGCAGCGAGCTGCCCGGGTCGACGACAAGCTCCACGTGCCGCTCGTCCGCGAGGGTCGCCTTGGCGATGAGCAGCGCCGCTACCGCCGGGTCGGCGACCCGCGCCGTGACGACGTCGCTGAGGTCCGCACGCCGCCGCGTGAGCCGGTCTACGAACCGGCCCACCTCGTCGTACTCCCCCAGCTCGATGAGCCCGGAGACGGTGTGCAGCTGGTTGCTGAACTCGTGGGTCTGCGCGCGCAGCGTCTCGGTGACGCTCTCGCGCGCGTGCAGCTCGCTCTGCAGCGCCAACAGCTCGGTACGGTCGCGCAGCGTGGTCACCGTGCCGGCCGGGCGGCCGTCGTGCAGCACCCGGCGGCGGTTGAGCACCAGCACCGTGACTCCCGCGACGAGCACGGCGTCGTGCACCTCGTCCGTGCCGCGCAGCAGGTCGAGGACGGCGGGGTCGAGCCCCAGGTCCTCCAGCCGGCGGCCGGTGGGGTCGGGGGCGTCGGCGGGCAGGCCCAGCAGCTCGTGAGCGCTGTCGCTCACCAGGCTCACCCGGCCGTCGTCGCCCACGACGACCACGCCCTCGCGGATCGACCGCAGCACCCCCTCCCGGTGGTCCGCGAGCGCCGCGATCTGGGCCGGCTCCAGGCCGCGGGTGCGGCGCTTGACCAGGCGGGCGAGCAGCCAGGATCCGGCGGCCGCGAGCGCGGTGCCGATGCCGAGCACCACGAGCACGTCGCCGCCGGCGCTGGAGAGCCGCTCGGCCAGCGGCGGGTACGGGTCGGCCAGTACGACGACGGCCACCGGCTGCGGGGCGCTCGGCTCGGGCACTGGCTCGCTGGTGCCGTAGACGGGTACCCAGGCCGCGATCGACCTGCCCGCGACGTCCGCGATGTCGCCGCTGCCGGCGCGCGTGGCGGCGTCGTCGGGCAGGTCGAGCTGCTCCCCCGTGCGCGTCGGGTCGGTGGCGACCAGGATGCGCCCGTCGAGGTCGGTGAGGTAGGCGTTGCGCGCGTCGACGTACGCCGCGCGGGACTGGAGGTAGAACACGAGGGCCAGGGTGTCGGGTGCCGCCTCGGAGAGGCTCGCCTGCACGGCCGGGATGCCGGCCAGGCCCTCGGCCGCCACCTCGAGCCGGTCGGCACGGTCGGCGCGGAAAGCGGCGTCGGCCTGCCCCAGGAAGACGACCGCGGCCGCGGCGACGACTACAAGCAGCACGGCGAGCTGGAGCGCCAGCACCTGCCCGCCGAGCGTGAGGTGGCGGGTGGGGCGCATAGTTGGACCGCGTGACCGCAAGTTCCACAACCTCCTTTGGTTACCCAATGATGACGCGCCCGGCGGGCGTCTGTGACGCTGGCACCAGGGCAGAGCCGCCCCGCAGCACCGAACCAGTTGAGGAGGAACCGATGTCGTCGACGACATCCGGCCCCCCGAGCCGTCCGTCCGCGCCCTTGGAACCCGGGCGCCCCGGCAGTACCGGCCCCCGTCGGGGCGCTCGTGTGGCCCTCGCCGCCACGCTCGCCGCAGCCCTGGTTGCGGTGGCCGCCGGGTGCGGCGTCACACGCGGCGACGACTCCGCGGACCTCGACATGTGGATCCCGAACAGCCCCGGCGGCGGTTACGACCAGACCGGCCGCGCGGCCGTCGGCGTCCTGGACCGCGACAACATCACCGGCGGCGACATCCAGGTGACGAACATCCTGGGTGCTGGGGGCTCGGTAGCGATGTCGCGGCTCATGGGCGAGGCGGGCAACGAGCAGCTCATGATGACGCTGGGCCTCGGCGTGGTCGGGTCCACGTACTCGTTCGGTGTGGACGCCCGCCCGCACGACGCAACCCCGCTCGCCCAGCTCATCGAGGAGCAGGAGGGTGTGCTCGTGCCTGCCGACTCCCCGTTCCAGACGATCGACGACCTCGTGGCGGCGTGGCAGGAGGACCCGGGATCGGTGGTGGTGGGCGGCGGCTCGTCGCCCGGCGGCCCCGACCACCTGTTCCCCATGCAGCTCGCCGAGACGGTCGGCGTCGAGCCGGTGGACGTGCGGTACGTGTCCTACGACGGCGGCGGCCCCCTGACCAGTGCCCTGCTGGGGAACAAGATCCAGGTGGGGTTCTCCGGGCTCGCCGAGTTCGAGGGGCAGATCGCGGCCGGCGAGCTGCGGGTGCTCGCCGTCTCCGGCGAGGAGCGTGTGACCGGGGACGCCTTGGCTGACGTCCCGACCCTCACCGAGTCCGGCATCGACCTCGTCTTCACCAACTGGCGCGGCGTCGTCGCCCCGCCCGGCATCAGCGAGGAGCGTCGCGGCGAGCTCATCGAGTACCTCACCGAGATGCACGACTCGCCCGAGTGGGAGCAGGCCCTGGCCGACAACGGCTGGACCGACGCCTTCATCACGGGCGACGACTTCGAGCAGTTCCTGCGTGAGCAGGACGAACGGGTGTCCGCCACCCTGAGGGAGCTGAACCTGCTGTGAGCACAGAAGCGAAAACCCCCGACGCGGCGGCCGCGGGCGAAGAAGCCCAGGCCCCGCGCGTCGACGCCGCCCAATACGGGCTGGCTGCCGTGCTGCTGCTCGTCGGCGCGTACACCGTGTACGACGCCACGACCCTGGAGGTCGGGTTCGCCGACCCCGTGGGTCCGCGCGTCTTCCCGTTCGCCATCGGCGCGGCGCTCGTCGTCACGAGCGTGCTGCTGGCCGTGGCGACGGCGCGCGGCTCGCGCCCCGAGCCGGAAGCCGGCGAGGACGTCGATGTCACGACGCCCGCCGACTGGCCCACGGTGCTGAAGCTGATCGGCGTCCTCCTGCTGACCATCGCCACCGTCTCCTGGCTCGGCTGGGCGATCTCCGGCGCGATCCTCTTCGCCGGCGCGGCGTGGTCGCTCGGCAGCCGCACGCTGATCCGCGACATCCTGGTGGGCCTCGTGCTCGCCGTGGGCAGCTGGTACGGCTTCGTGGTCGGGCTGGGCATCCCGCTCACTCCCGGCATCCTCGACGGAATCCTGTGAGGCGGTGACCTGATGGAGAACCTAGGACTGCTGTGGGACGGCCTCGGCGCCGCCCTCACCCCCATGAACCTCCTGTACGCCGCGATCGGCGTGCTGCTCGGCACGTTCGTCGGCGTCCTGCCCGGTATCGGGCCGGCGATGGCGATCGCCCTGCTGCTGCCCGTGACGTTCGGGCTCGAACCCACGCAGGCGTTCATCATGTTCGCCGGGCTGTACTACGGCGGCATGTACGGCGGGTCGACGACGTCGATCCTGCTCAACACGCCCGGCGAGTCGGCATCCGTGATGACGGCGCTCGAGGGCAACCTCATGGCCCGGGTCGGGCGGGGCGCGCAGGCGCTGGCGACCGCCGCCGTCGGGTCGTTCGTCGCCGGCACGATCGGCACCCTCCTGGTCGCGTTGTTCGCGCCCGCGCTGGCCGACGTCGCCGTCCAGATCGGCGCCCCGTCGTACTTCGCGCTCATGGTGCTGGCACTGGTCATGACCGCGACCGTGCTGGGCGCGAGCCCGCTGCGCGGCCTGCTCGCCCTGCTGGTCGGCCTGACGGTCGGCCTCGTGGGCCTGGACCTCAACACCGGGCAACCACGCCTCACGTTCGGCGTCGCCCAGCTCGTGGACCGCCTCGACATCGTGGTGGTGGCCGTCGGCATCTTTGCCCTCGGCGAGGCGCTGTGGGTCGCGGCGCACCTGCGTCGCAAGCCCGTGCGGGTAGTGCCGGTCGGGCAACCGTGGCTGGGCCGCGAGGACCTGCGTCGCTCGTGGCGCCCGTGGCTGCGCGGCACCGCGTTCGGGTTCCCGTTCGGCGCGCTGCCGGCCGGCGGCGCCGAGCTGCCCACGTTCCTGTCGTACATCACCGAGCGCAAGCTGGCGAAGCGCGCCAGCGTCAAGGGCCGCGGCAAGGACGAGTTCGGCAAGGGCGCCATCGAGGGTGTGGCCGGGCCGGAGGCGGCGAACAACGCGTCGGCCGCGGGCATGCTCGTGCCGATGCTCGCGCTCGGCCTGCCCGTCACGGCGACGGCGTCGGTGATGTTGTCCGCGCTGCAGGGCTACGGCATCCAGCCCGGCCCGCAGCTCATGACCGAGCACGCCGACCTGGTGTGGACCCTGCTGGCGAGCCTGCTGATCGCCAACGTCCTGCTGCTCGTGCTCAACCTGCCGCTGGCGCCGCTGTGGGCCCGGCTGCTGCGCATCCCGCGCCCCCAGCTGTACGCCGGCATCATCTTCTTCGCCAGCCTCGGCGCCTACGCGACGAACCTCGACCCGTTCGACATCGGCCTGCTGCTCGTGTTCGGCCTGCTCGGCCTCGCGATGCGGCGGTTCGGGCTGCCGGTGCTGCCGCTCATCCTCGGCGTCATCCTGGGCCCGCTCATGGAGACCAAGCTGCGCGAGGCGCTCACCATCTCCGGCGGCGAGCCCGCCATCCTGTGGAGCGAGCCGCTGGCGATCGCCATCTACGTGGTGCTCATCCTGGTGCTGGTGACCCGACCGCTGCTTTCGCGGTGGCGGGCGCGGACGGAGTCGCGGATCGAGGCCGAGGCCACCGACCCAGACGTGGCAGGGGACGCCGACGCAGCGGACGACGGCGCCGCCGTCAAGACGGAAGGGGACCAGCGGTGACGAACGACGCACAGCACGACGCCGGGCAGGGCCAGAGCACTGCCGACGGCTGGGTGGTCGTGGCGTGGACCCCCGACGAGTTCGGCGAAGCCTCCCTCGAGCACGGCATCGCCTGGGCCCGCGAGGGCGGGCGGGGCATCGCGGTGGTCAACGGCACGCGCGGCGACGCCCTCGTGGACGAACGGTTCGCGGCACCCACCGGCCTCGCCGACCTCGCGGAGCGGCTCCGGGCTACCGGCCTGCCGCACGTCGTTCGGCAGGAGATCGGCCGGGACATCGCGGACCAGGTGCTCGACGTCGCCGACGAGCTCTCCGCGCGACTCGTCGTCGTGGGGCTGCGGCACCGCAGCCCGGTGGGCAAGCTGCTCATGGGCTCCGTGGCGCAGCGGATCCTCCTGACGGCCGAGTGCCCCGTGCTCGCCGTCAAGCCCGGGTCGCGGCCCGCCTGAGCGGCACAGCGGACATACAGCAGCAGGTACAAGGAGATGACGCGGGACATCGGTCAACGATGTCCCGCGTCATCCATAGGTGGGCCCAGAGGGACTCGAACCCCCGACATCCACGGTGTAAACGTGGCGCTCTAACCAACTGAGCTATAAGCCCCGGCAGCGGACCACAATACCTGGCCCGCACCAGAATCGTGCCTGGTTTTCGGACGCGGCCGGCGTCAGACCTCCGCTACCGCCAACCGGTAGTCCTCGAGACTGCGCGCCTGGCCGCGCGGGTTGACGACGCACCAGCGGATGATCCCGTCAGCGTCGATCAGGAACGTCCCACGCAGCGCGATCCCCGAACCCTCGTCGAACACGCCGTAGTCACGCGCGACCGCGCCGTGCGGCCAGAAGTCGGACAGCAGGTCGAACTGGTAGCCCTCGGCCGCCTGCCAGGCCTTGAGCGTGAAGACGGCGTCGGTCGAGATCACCAGCAGTCGCACGCCGGCCGTCTCGAAGTCCTCGATGTTGTCGCGCAGCTCACACAGCTCGCTGGTGCACGTACCCGAGAACGCGAACGGGACGAAGACCACGAGCACCGGCGCGCCACGCAGGTCCGACAACGTCGTCGGGGTCCCGTGCGTGTCGGGGAGCGTGAAGTCGGGTGCGGGATCACCCGGCTCCAGCGTCACCAGCCCTGTCACTTACCGCGGCCCCGATAGCCGAGCCGAGTTGCCGACCAGTCCTCCGCGATGGCGAAGGTGCTGGTGGTCTGCAGGCCGGCGGTGGTGGCGGCCTCCTGGATGTCGCCGTGGCCCACCTCGCCGTCGCGGCCGGGCTTGGGCGTGAAGATCCAGATGAGGCCGCCGTCGTCCAGGACGGTCAGTACATCGACCATTGCATCGGTGAGGTCTCCGTCGCCCTCCCGCCACCAGAGGACGACACCATCGGACACGTCGCCGTAGTCCTCGTCCTCGAGCTCGCTGCCGATGATCTTTTCGATGTCGGCCCGCAGTGCATCGTCGACGTCGTCTCCCCAGCCGAACTCCTGCACCACCTGGCCGGCCTCGAAACCGAGGCGCCCCGCGCCCTGGGTGTCCGTGCTCACTTGGTTGATCGTCCCTCTCTCTGTCCGGCACTGATGCCGGGTCGTATGCATGAGTCGTATGCGTGCTCTGTCGGCCCTGCTTCGGGCCCTCCGTCGCCAAAGGTAGTGCACGCACCCCTGCCATGCCTCGCAACCAGGTCGTGTGGTGCCTTTTTGATGAATCGATGAGACGTCGGCAACGCACAGGTCATGCACTGAGTCTCAGCATTGCGATACCGCGTATCAATTGTGCCGCGAACCTCCACAGACGTAACGCAGATCACGCACTCTTGACCGCCCTATGGTGTGAGCGCACGCTGTGAGGGGACAGAATGTCTAGGACCACCTGTGCGTGGGCGTGCACAGTCGCAACCCCAGGCGACGCAACCGCCGACGCGACGGGTTCTGACGAGGCGGCGAGGAGCGCGAACCGCGACCACGCCGCGCGACACCGAGAGAGGTTGCTGGTGGCTTCGTTTGACGAGACCGGACCGCTGATCAACGGTCTGCTCAGCGCCGTACCCGACATCGACCCGGCCGAGACCGCGGAATGGGTCGAGTCCTTCGACGGGCTGATCGACGACAAGGGCGGACCCCGCGCCCGGTACGTCATGCTCAACCTGCTGCGGCGCGCGCGCGAGCGGAATGTGAGCATTCCCGCGTCGATGGCGACGCCCTACGTGAACTCCATCGGGATACACGAGGAGCCGTACTTCCCGGGTGACGAGGCCATGGAGCGGCGCTACCGCTCGTGGATCCGCTGGAACGCCGCGGTCATGGTGACCCGCGCGCAGCGTGAGGGCCTCGGCGTCGGCGGCCACATCTCCTCGTACGCGTCCGTGGCGACGCTCTACGAGGTGGGCCTGAACCATTTCTTCCGGGGCAAGGACCACCCCGGCGGCGGCGACCAGATCTACTTCCAGGGCCACGCCTCCCCCGGCGTCTACGCCCGGGCCTACCTCGAGGGCCGCCTGACTGCGGACCAGCTCGACGGGTTCCGCCAGGAGAAGTCGCACGCGGGCGGCGGCCTGCCGTCCTACCCGCACCCGCGCCTGATGCAGGACTTCTGGGAGTTCCCGACCGTCAGCATGGGCCTAGGCCCGGCGTCGGCGATCTACCAGGCCTGGACCAACAAGTACCTGCACAACCGCGGGATCAAGGACACGAGCCAGCAGGACGTCTGGGCGTTCCTGGGCGACGGCGAGATGGACGAGCCGGAGAGCCGCGGCATGATCCAGCACGCCGCTCAGCAGCAGCTGGACAACCTGACGTTCGTCGTGAACTGCAACCTGCAGCGCCTCGACGGGCCGGTGCGCGGAAACGGCAAGATCATCCAGGAGCTGGAGGCCCAGTTCAAGGGCGCCGGCTGGAACGTCATCAAGGTCGTGTGGGGCCGCGAGTGGGACGCCCTGCTCAACGCCGACAAGGACCGCGCGCTGGTCAACCTGATGAACATCACCCCCGACGGTGACTACCAGACCTACCGCGCGGAGTCCGGCGCGTTCATCCGCGAGCACTTCTTCGGGCGCGACCCGCGTACCAAGGCCCTCGTCGAGAACATGACCGACGACGACATCTGGAACATGAAGCGCGGCGGGCACGACTACCGCAAGCTCTACGCGGCGTACTCCGCGGCGCGCGCGCACACCGGCCAGCCGACGATCATCCTGGCGCACACCGTCAAGGGCTACGGCCTGGGCTCCGGCTTCGCCGGCCGCAACTCGACGCACCAGATGAAGAAGCTCAAGGGCGCCGACCTCAAGACGCTGCGCGACTCGCTCCGCATCCCGATCTCGGACGCCGAGCTCGACGCCGACCCGTACCTGCCGCCGTACTACCACCCCGGTGCCGACTCGCCGGAGGTCCAGTACATGCTGGAGCGCCGCCGTCAGCTCGGCGGGTTCGTGCCGGAGCGCCGCCCCGGTACCAAGACGCTGCCGCTGCCGGAGGACAAGTCTTACGAGCTGCTGAAGAAGGGTTCCGGCACGCAGCAGATCGCCACGACCATGGCGTTCGTGCGGCTGCTCAAGGACCTCTTCAAGGTGAAGGACTTCGGCAACCGGATCGTGCCGATCATCCCGGACGAGGCCCGCACCTTCGGCCTCGACTCGATCTTCCCGAGCGCCAAGATCTTCAACACGCTCGGGCAGAACTACCTGGCCGTGGACCGCGAGCTCATGCTGAGCTACAAGGAGTCCGAGCAGGGCCAGATCATGCACACCGGCATCAACGAGGCCGGTTCCGCCGCCGCGTTCCAGTCGGTGGGCACGTCGTACGCCACGCACGGCGAGCCGATGATCCCGGTCTACATCTTCTACTCGATGTTCGGCTTCCAGCGCACCGGCGACCAGTTCTGGGCCGCCGGCGACCAGCTCACGCGCGGCTTCATCATCGGCGCCACCGCCGGCCGCACCACGCTGACGGGTGAGGGCCTGCAGCACGCCGACGGGCACAGCCCGCTCATCGCGGGCACCAACACCGCCGTCGTGCAGTACGACCCGGCCTTCGGGTACGAGATCCGGCACATCATGCGCGACGGTATCGAGCGCATGTACGGCCCTGCCGAGAACGGGCTCACGCCCGACGGCCGGCCGCAGGACGTCATGTACTACATCACGGTGTACAACGAGCCGATGGTGCAGCCGGCTGAGCCGGACGACGTCGACGTCGAGGGCATCAAGCGCGGCATCCACCGCATCTCGGTCGGCACCTCGGACGACGACGGCCCCAAGGCCCAGCTCCTCGCCTCCGGCGTGGGTGTGCCGTGGGCGCTCGAGGCGCAGCAGCTCCTCAAGGAGGACTGGGGCGTCTCGGCCGACGTGTGGTCCGTGACCAGCTGGAACGAGCTGCGCCGCGACGCCCTCGCCGCGGAGCACGACTCCCTCGTCGACCCGACGGCGCCGCCGCGCACGCCGTACCTCACCGAGAAGCTGTCCGGCGCCCAGGGGCCGTTCGTCGCCACCAGCGACTACGACCACCTCGTGCCCGACCAGATCCGCGCGTGGGTACCCGGCGACTACGCGGTGCTCGGTGCGGACGGCTTCGGCTTCTCCGACACCCGCGCCGCCGCACGGCGCTACTTCCTGATCGACGGCCCGTCGATGGTGGTCCGGACGCTGCAGGTCCTCGCCCGCCGCGGCGAGGTGCCGGCCGACGTCGTCGCCAAGGCGGTCGAGAAGTACCGCCTGCTGGACGTCAACGCCGGCACGTCGGGCAACACAGGCGGCGACAGTTGAGCTAGTGCGCTTCTAGCCAGCGATCGGGCCCGAAACTCACACGAGTTTCGGGCCCGATCGCTGGGTACAGCACGCTTCGCGGCGCGAGCCGTCAGGCGCGCGGCGGAGCCTGCTCGGCCGCCTCTATCGCCTTCTCCAGCTCGACCAGCAGCGGCTTGACCGCCTTTGTGTCCGGGTGCAGCTCCAGCGCTCGCAGGTGCTGCCTCGCCTCGAACACACGGTTCGCCTCCAGCGCGGCCAGCACCAGGTGCTTGCCGACGATCGGCGCGTGCTCCCGCACCCGCCAGTGCCCCACGCCGAGGCCCAGGGCCTCCACGGGCATCCCCGCCCCGCGCAGGATGGCGAGGCCCTCGGCCAGCGCACGACCGTCGGGATCCCGCTCGGCAGCGGTGATGAACCGCCGGACGGCGCCCTCCGGGTCGTCGGCCAGCGACAGCCGGCCGAGCTCGATCAGGGGGTACCAGCCGCGCGGGTGCCCGGCCAGCTCCTCGGCGAGCGCCCAGACCGCGTTGTCGGCGTCCTGCTGCTTCGACTCGGGGATCTCGTCGGAGTCCCGCAGCGGGTCCTCCAGCGTCGGGTCCTCTGCAGCCCGACGGCGGACGATCTCCGCCAGGGCAGCGAACGCCTCCTCGTTGTTGGGATCGTCGGTCAGCTGTGCGCGCAGCGCGTCCTCGTGCCCCGCGTCCCCACGTCGGGGCGCCGACGGCGACGGACGGCGAGCACCGACCGTGGACGCAGACAGGGGCCGACGGATGAGGCGGCGGAGCCGATGCATCAGGGCCATGCCCTCGACCCTACAGTTTTCCTCCGGCGCGCACTGGGGTCACGCTGCCTCG
The DNA here is from genome assembly GCF_041081105.1 of Promicromonospora sp. Populi. Lineage (NCBI taxonomy): Bacteria > Bacillati > Actinomycetota > Actinomycetes > Micrococcales > Promicromonosporaceae > Promicromonospora > Promicromonospora sp. Populi. The sequence goes on from NZ_CP163528.1 coordinate 2,063,727, forward strand.
AAAGTCCGTTTGTGGACTCTCCACAACTCGGGCTCGTATGCTGCCGGTGTGCCACCAACGCGACGGGCCGCTCGAGCCAGCGCCAAAGAGACCGACCGGGAGGCCGACCCGGCCCTCGACCCCGCCGGTTTCCCGATGAACCTCCAGCGGGTCCGCGAGGCCAGCGGCCTCCTGACCGCCGCCGCGATGCGCCGCCTCGACGAGGACCTGAACTGGTACCGCGACCTGCCGGCGGAGGACCGCTCGTACGTGGGCCTCGTCGCCCAGGCCGGTATCAACGCGTTCACCTCCTGGTTCACGGATCCCAACCGGCCGCCGCACGGCGTCAGCGAGATCTTCGCCGCGGCGCCCACCGAGCTGACCCGCTCCATCTCGCTGCAGCACACCCTGCAGCTCGTACGCGTGGTGGTCGATGTCGTCGAGACGCACTCCGACCGGATCGCCGCGCCCGGCAGCGAGCGCGACCTGCGCGAGGCAGTGCTGCGCTACTCCCGCGAGGTCGCGTTCTCCGCCGCGGAGGTCTACGCCCGGGCCGCCGAGTGGCGCGGCGCGTGGGACGCCCGCCTCGAAGCGCTGGTGGTCGACGCCCTCGTGCGCGGCGACGGCGACGACTCGCTGCGCTCCCGCATCTCCGCGCTCGGCTGGAGCGGCCGGGGCAACGCGCTCGTCGTCGTCGGGCTCGCGACCGACGGCCTCGACGAGATCCGCACCGCCGAGATCCGCCGGGTCGCCAGGCGCGCCGCGGGCGACGCGCTGGTCGGCATCCACGGCGACCGCCTGGTGCTGGTGCTCGGCGGAGAGGGCGACCTCGTGTCCGCCGCGACCTCCCTCCTGTCGCGCTTCGGCTCCGGCCCGGTCGTCATCGGCACCCAGGTGCCGAGCCTGACCGACGCCGCGCGGTCCGCCCGGTCCGCGCTCGCCGGCCTCACGGCAGCCCCGGCCTGGCCCCAGGCACCGCGCCCGGTCATGGCGGACGACCTGCTGCCCGAGCGCGTCCTGACCGGCGACTACACGGCCCGCGCCACGCTGATCGCCCAGGCGTTCACCCCGCTGCAGGACGCCGGCGGGGCCGTGCTGGAGACCCTGTCGGCCTACCTCGGCACCGGCCGCTCCCTGGAGGCCGCCGCGCGCCATCTGTACGTTCACCCCAACACGGTGCGCTACCGCCTGCGCAAGGTCTCGGAGATCACGGGCTGGGACCCGCTGGACGCCCGGGAGTCGTTTGTGCTGCAGGTGGCGCTGGCGCTGGGCCAGCTCGGCAGGGGCTAGCGGCAGAGGCCAGCAAGGAGACGTGCGTCACACGGATCTTTAGCGAGGTCGGCGCCTTGTAGGTTCCCCACAAGGCGCCTGGATGAGGTTGGTACGGGTCGCGACGTCCTGGGAGCCCAACGGGTTGGCAGAGTGGACGCGTGCTCGCCGTCGTCTGCCCTGGACAGGGCTCTCAGACCCCCGGGATGCTCAGCGACTGGCTGGAGCTGCCCGGAACCGAACAACGCCTCGTTGCAGCATCCGAGGCCTCGAACCTGGATCTGGTGGCGCACGGCACGACGTCGGACGCGGACACGATCCGCGACACGGCGGTGGCCCAGCCGCTGATCGTCGCCACCTCGCTGCTCGCGCTGCGCGCCCTGCTGGACGGCCGCGCCGCCGCCGATGTCATCGACGTCACCGCAGGTCACTCCGTCGGCGAGCTGTCGGCGGCCGCGGTCGCAGGCGCACTGTCCGACGACGGTGCGGCCGGCCTGGTCGCACGCCGCGCCCGGGCGATGGCCACCGCCGCGGCGGCAGCGCCGTCGGGCATGAGCGCCGTGGTGGGCGGCGACCCGGACGAGGTGCTGGCCGCCATCGAGGCCGCGGGCCTGTGGCCCGCCAACGTCAACGGCGCGGGCCAGACGGTAGCGGCCGGCGCGTTGGAGAACCTCGCCAAGCTGACCGAGAACCCGCCGACCCGGGCCCGCGTGATCCCGCTGCAGGTCGCCGGCGCGTTCCACACCCCGTTCATGGACGCGGCCCGCGCCGAGTTCGAGCCGGTGGCCCTCGGCTGGGCCGCCGCCGACCCGACCCTGCCCTTCCTCGCCGATCTCGACGGGACCGCCTATACCGGCGGCGCCCACGGCCACGGCACCGGCGCGGACGTGCTGACCAACCTGGCACGCCAGGTCACGGCGCCGGTGCGCTGGGACCTGATCATGGCGAACCTCGCGGAGCGCGGCGTCACCGGCCTGGTCGAGCTCGCCCCCGGGGGCGTCCTGACGGGGCTCGCCAAGCGCGGCCTCAAGGGTGTCGAGACGCTGGCGGTCAAGTCGCCCGCGGACCTCGACGCGGCTCGCGAGCTGATAGCAGCCCACAGCACTGTCCTTTCCAGCGGCACGAGCGCGAACGGAGCAGCCCAGTGACCAAGTTGCAGCAGGCCCAGCCCACGCAGTTCTCCCGGATCCTCGCCATCGGCGCGGAACGCGGGGAGCTCGTCGTGACGAACGACGACATCGCGGGTCCCATCGACTCCTCCGACGAGTGGATCCGCCAGCGCACCGGCATCATCACCCGCCGTCGGGCCGGGGCAGACAAGGACGTGCTCGACCTGGCCGAGGCCGCCTCGAACAAGGCGCTGGAGGCCGCGGGCCTCACCGGTGCCGACATCGACGCGATCATCCTCTCGACGATCACGCACATGCACATGACGCCGTCGGGAGCCGCGATGCTGGCCGACCGCATCGGCGCGACGCCGGCCGCGGCCTACGACGTGTCGGCGGCCTGCGCCGGCTACGCGTACGGCATCGGCCAGGCGGACGCCCTGGTGCGCTCGGGCCTGGCCCGGCACGTGCTGGTGATCGGCGCCGAGAAGCTCAGCGAGATCATCGACCCGACCGACCGCTCCATCTCGTTCCTGCTGGGCGACGGCGCGGGCGCCGCGATCGTCGGCCCGTCGGACACGCCGGGCATCGGCCCCACGGTGTGGGGCTCGGACGGCTCCAAGGCGACGGCGATCCGCCAGACGCACTCGTGGACCGAGCTGCGCGCGGACCCCTCGCTGGGCTGGCCCACGCTGCGCCAGGACGGCCCCACGGTGTTCAAGTGGGCGAGCTTCCAGATGGCGCCCGTCGCGGAGAAGGCCATGGCCGAGGCCGGCGTGACCGCACAGGACATCCAGGTCTTCATCCCGCACCAGGCGAACATGCGAATCATCGACCAGATGAAGAAGCAGCTCGGTCTGCCGGATACGGTGGTGATCGCGCGCGACATCGCCGAGACCGGCAACACGTCCGCCGCGTCGATCCCGCTGGCCGCCGACCGGCTCCTGTCCGAGGGACAGGCCAAGTCCGGCGACCTCGCCCTCCAGATCGGGTTCGGCGCCGGCCTCGTGTATGCCGCGCAGGTAGTGGTGCTGCCGTGACCGTTGCCGCCCGTGGCATGCGGCAAGATCTGACCAGCAAGACTCCGGTGCCCGACGGCGCCGGTGACCGTTACGAAAGATAAGGAAGTCCCATGGCCAACACGGACCAGGAGATCCTCGAGGGCCTCGCCGAGATCGTTGCCGAGGAGACGGGCCTCGACACGGCCGACGTCCTGCTCGAGAAGTCCTTCACGGACGACCTCGACATCGACTCCCTGTCGATGATGACCATCGTCACGCACGCCGAGGACAAGTTCGGGGTTCGTATCCCGGACGAGGAGGTCAAGAACCTCGCGACCGTCGGCGACGCCGTGAGCTTCATCAAGGGCGCCCAGGCCTGAGCCGCCCCCCGACGGCGGTCGCGCGGCCCCTTGTGATCCACAGGCCCCGCGCCGCCGTCGGGCACTCACTGCCCACGAGGCAGCAACCTTTCGCATCTGCCCCCTTCGTCCCACCATCCCCGGGAGCATCATCATGACCTCCGCACGCGAAGTCGTCGTCACCGGCCTCGGCGCCACCACACCCCTCGGCGGGGACGTGGCATCCACGTGGGAGGCCGCCCTCGCAGGCGAATCGGGAGCACGCACGCTCGAGAACGACTGGGCGGAGAAGTACGGGCTGCCCGTGGAGTTTGCCGCCACCATCAAGGTGAACCCGGCCGAGGTGCTCTCCCGGCCCGAGACCAAGCGCATGGACCCGTCCGCGCAGTACGCGGTCGTCGCGGCGCGCGAGGCCTGGGCCGACGCCGGCAGCCCCGAGGTCGACGGCGCCCGCCTCGGCGCCGTGGTGTCCTCCGGCATCGGCGGCATCCAGACCATCCTGGACGGCTGGGACACGCTCCGGGAGCGCGGCGCCCGGCGGATGCTGCCGATGACCGTCCCCATGCTCATGCCGAACTCGCCTTCGGCGTACGTGTCCCTCGAGTTCGGTGCCCGCGCGGGCACGCACGCGCAGGTGTCGGCGTGCGCCTCGGGCGCGGAGGCCGTCGGGTACGCGGTGGAGATGATCCGGAACGGCCGGGCCGACGTCGTCGTCGCCGGTGGCACCGAGGCGTCGATCCACCCCATGCCGCTCGGCGCGTTCGCGGCGTCGCGCACGCTCTCGCTGCGCAACGACGACCCGCAGCGCGCCTCCCGGCCGTACGACATCGACCGGGACGGCTTTGTCCTCGGCGAGGGTGCCGCGGTCCTGGTGCTGGAGAGCGCCGAGCACGCGGCCGCCCGTGGCGCCCGCGTCTACGCGAAGATCACTGGTGTCGGCCTGTCGTCGGACGCCTACCACATCACCTCCCCCGACCCCGAGGGCACCGGCCAGATGGCCGCCATGCGGTTCGCGATCGAGGACGCCGGCATCACCGCCGCCGACGTTGTGCACATCAACGCGCACGCCACCTCGACCAAGGTGGGGGACCTGACCGAGACGCGCGCCATCCGGAACCTCCTGGGCTCCGACGCCGACCACGTGCAGCTCTCGGCGACCAAGTCCATGACCGGCCACCTGCTCGGCGGCGCGGGCGCCCTCGAGTCCCTGTTCACCGTCAAAGCGATCTCCGAGCGGCTCGCCCCGCCCACGATCAACGTGGACAACCCGGACCCCGAGCTGCAGGTGCCGCTCGTGCGCAACGAGCCCTCGAAGCTCGCCGGCGGCGACGTCGCCGCGATCAACAACTCGTTCGGCTTCGGCGGTCACAACGTAGCGTTGGTCGTCCAGAACAGCTGAACCCTGCCGCCGTCGGCGGCCCCCTTGCCAGGGATATGACGAAGTGTGGGCTTGTCGCGCCCGCACCCCCTCCTTCTGACATGGGAGAATGTAGGCATGGTTATGCGTGAGATCCGTGTGGTTCCCGACCCTGTGCTGCGCACCCCGTGCGACACCGTGACGACCATCGACGACCGCGTCCGCGGTCTGGTCGCCGACCTGGTCGAGACGGTCGACGACGAGGGGCGCGCCGGGCTGGCCGCCAACCAGATCGGCGTCTCCCTGCGGGCTTTCTCGTGGAACATCGAGGGCGAGATCGGCTACGTGATCAACCCGCGCATCGTCGAGCTGGGCGAGGAGCTGCAGGACGGCGGAGAAGGCTGCCTCTCCGTGCCCAACCTCTGGTACCCCACCGTGCGCGCCAACTACGCCCGGGTCGAGGGCATCGACCTCGACGGCGAGCCGATCACCGTGGAGGGCACCGGGATCATGGCCCGCTGCCTCCAGCACGAGTGCGACCACCTCGACGGCATGGTCTACCTGGACCGCCTCCAGAAGGATGCGCGCCGCGCGGCGATGCGGGAGCTTCGCGCGCGCCTGTGAGGGTCGGCACCGCCCGTTTAGTACACATCGCCCCTGTGGGATGAATCTCAAGAATCTCCTATGGGGCACTAGTGTTACTGCTCCCTTTTAGGCAAGAATGTGCCGCACGTACTTGTCGTACGTGGTGATTATTTCGATGCTCGCGCGCGGTTTCGCCTCGCATCTCGTCGTCGGATCAGGCAGGATGTGGTCCGAAGCACCGCTGTGTTACCGACCACAGCGTCACCGCCCTGGTGAGGACGTAGGGGAAGACGTACCTCGACCCAGGGAGGAAGACATGGCCGGTGTCATCACGCGGGGTGTGCTTTTTGTGCATTCCGCGCCTCGTGCCCTGTGCCCCCACATCGAGTGGGCCGCGGGGAACGTCCTAGGTGTGCGCGTTTCCATGGACTGGACCGCGCAGCCAGCCGGGCGTGGCCTCTACCGTGCCGAGTACTCGTGGCAGGGTCAGCAGGGCACGGGCGCAAAGCTGGCCTCCGCGCTGCGCGGCTGGTCTCACCTGCGGTACGAGGTCACCGAGGACGCGAGCAACGGGGCCGACGGCGCCCGCTGGTCGCACACTCCGGACCTCGGCATCTTCCACGCCATGACAGACGTGCACGGCAACGTCGTGGTCCAGGAGGACCGCGTCCGCGCCGCCATCGAGCTCGCCGACCCGCGTGCCATGCGGGACGCACTCGACCTGGCGCTGGGCGCGGCGTGGGACGACGAGCTGGAGCCGTTCCGCTACGCGGGCCTGGGCGCCCCGGTCCGCTGGCTCCACCAGGTCGGCTGATCTACGGGTCGACGAGAACGGGGTTGTGTTCGTCAGGAGCCTCCTGACGAACACAACCCCGTTCTCGTCTGCTCGCTGACCAGTTGGTGATAGGTGCGGTGCCGAGGAAGATGGCGTCTCCCGCCATCATGAAGAGCGAGAAGAACGGTAGGCCCATGAGGACGGCGATGGCCGCGTGCATGAGGAGGGCGCCGGCCACGGCCGCCGTCCGCAGGTGTCGCTGCAGCAGCAGGAGCGGGAAGGTGAGCTGCAGCGCGAGCGTCCCCCAGGTCACCGCGACCACGAGCCACCCGGTGCCCGCGACCAGGTCGGCCAGCGGGGGCCACGGCCGGAACTGCGGCAGCATCAGCGGGTAGTAGACCGCCGACCCGTCGCGCCACTCGGCTCCCTGCAGCTTGAACAGCCCCGCCAGCACGTATGCAAGGCAGATCTGCGCGCCTACCGCCAGCACGGCGGCGTTGTGGACCAGGTTAAGCACCTGCGTGCGTTCGGAACGTGGCGGTGCCTGCGTGGGTGCGTGGGCGCGTGCCGACGACGGCGCAGCGCCGGGCCCACTCCCCCGACGTCGCGCGTCCAGGGACCAGCGCGCGGAGGTGTCCGCGAAGCAGAGGTAGATCAGCAGGATCCGCGAGATGTTCTCCCCCTGGTCGGCGATCACCGGGTTGATCGCCGTCAGCCCCGACCAGCCGAGCAGGAGCAGCGGCACGGTCCAGCGCGCGCGCCAGCCGAGCGCCACCAGGGCGGCCACCAGGAGCAGCGCCACGAGCCCCGCAGTGAGCAGCGGGCCGCTGGCGAGCGCGTGCCCGCCGAGCGGCGTCGTCCACCGGGCTCCCCCACCCCACAGGGCGTGCCGCGCCGGGAAGTTCACCGCCACGTATCCGCCGATGCCCACACCGAACGCGATGCGCATCAGCGCGACGCCGTACGTCGCGTGCGCGGAGCGAGTCATCCAGCGCACACCGGAGTCCAGCGCGGAGACCAGCAGCTTCGTCGGCGAACGGTCCGTCCGCGGGGCCGCTGCGCGCCTCACCCTGCACCCCCGCCGGTTGCCGGAGTTGTGCGCTGCAGTGCGTCCCAGGTGGTGCGGAACGCGGCGTCGTCCTGGCCGGGGACGACCTCGGGCGGCCGGGCGCCGAGGGTGAGCTCCGTCGGCGCGGGTCGTTCACCGGTCCCGTACGGCGTGACCTCGTGGCGCACGATGCTGACCTGGACGAACACGGGGACCCCGGCCGCGCCGGCGTCGGCCCGGAGTACCTGGGTCGCGTAGGCGACCAGGGCACGGTCGTTGACAAGGTAGTCGTCGACGACGGCGGGGGCCACGCCCTCGTCGAGCAGCACTGTCCGCAGGGTGGGCCAGGGGTCGGACGCCGCGGCCGGCTGGTCCGGGGCGCTCAGCGGCGACCTCAGGACGATCGCGCGGCCCGCCTCGGGCAGCGCCAGGTAGGCCGTCCGGGTCTCGGAGGCGAGCCGGCGGGACGGCCGCTCGGTCGCGGCGGGGAGGATGTGGCCGGTCAGCGCGCGGACCTCGACCGCCGTCGTGTCGATCCAGGGGCCGGGGACCAGGACGCCGTCGGTCCCGTCCGCGTAGACGCCGCGCACGCGCAGCGCGTACTCCACGTGCAGGGGCGAGGGCGCGAAGATCGACCAGTTCTGCGCGAAGACCGGGTTCATATAGGTCTGCACCGCGAGGTCTACGCCGGTGGCTGGTGTATCGGCGCTCGAATCGTCGTCGGGCCGGCCGGTCCATTGGGTCGGCGCCGCCCAGAGGAAAGTAGCCACGAAGTGCACGAGCAGGAGCGCCCAGACCGTGCTGACCAGTGCCCGGACGCGCGGGGAGACGGCCGGGAGGTCGCCGGGCGACCCCTCCGGCGAGCCCACCGGGGATCGGCGGGCGACTCCCTCACCCTGTGCGCTGCTCACCGCGCACAGGGTGCCAGAGCCGCCCGCTTCGTTCCAGCCCGCCGCAACTGTCCCGGTCGAGGCCGACAGCGACGATCAGCCCTTGACGCAGAGCACCGTCCGCAGGCGGGCCACGACCTCGACGAGGTCGGACTGGGCGGCGAGCACGGCGTCAGGACATTTCCGGTTCGCCCTGCGGCGCCGGGCGCGTGGCCGGCACCTGGATTCCCGGCGCGAGGCAGTAAGATCCTCACCGCGGCTTCGTGCTGCAGGCCCCGTTAGCTCAGTTGGTCAGAGCAGGAGACTCATAATCTCTCGGTCACAGGTTCAAGTCCTGTACGGGGCACCAGAGGCCCGGAATCCCGCCGATTCCGGGCCTCTTTGGCACCGGAGGACAGCCATGTCCACGGTGACGGACACCGCCGCCCCGCATGCTGACGGAGGAGAGTTCCCATGGCCAGACCAGCCCCGGCACGCCGGGCACACCGGGCGCGGCGATGGGTCCTGGGCGCCACCCTGGCTCTTGTCCTCACCGTCGGCCTCGCCGCGGGGGACCGGTACTCCTCCGCACCGGCGGGACCTCGCGAGTGCACCGCCGAGGTGCGTCCCGTCGCGTTCGGGACCACGGGCACCGTCCCCGCCATGCCGCCGTTGCCGCACACCGCCCCGGGCCTGACCCAGATCGGCGGTGTCGTGAACGACGCGAGCTGCCTGAACGAGGTCCCCGTGCACGGCGTCGCACGCCCCGGCAGCGAGGACGACGTCGTCCAGGCGGTCGCGTACGCGCGGGAGAACGACCTGGCGGTATCCGTGTCGGGGACACGGCACGCGATGGGCGGGCAGGCGTCCTACCCGGGCGGCCTCGTGCTCGACATGCGAGGGCTCGACGCCGTGACCGTGGACGCGGAAGCCGGCACGGTGCGGGTGGGAGCAGGTGCCACGTGGCGCAGTGTGCTCGAGACGCTGCATGCCGAGGGCCGGGCCGTCACCGCGATGCCGAGCATCGACATCCTCAGTGTGGGCGGGACCGTGTCGGTGAACGCGCACGGGGTCGACTTCCGGCGCGGTTCGCTCGCGGGGACCGTCCGGTCCCTGCGGCTCGTCACCGCGGACGGCACGGTCCGCGACATCGACCGAGCAAGCGACCCGGAGCTGTTCGGCGCGGTGATCGGCGGCTACGGGTTGTTCGGAGTGATCACCGAGGTCGAGCTGGAGACCGTGCAGGACACCATGTACCAGCTGGAGCAGCGCGTGATCCCGAGCGGGGACCTCGCGCGGACCTACCTCGAGGAGGTCGTGCCCGACGAGGACGCCCGCCTGATGTACGCCCACCTGTCCACGGCACCGTCGTCCTTCCTCTCCGAGGCCATCCTCTACACGTACAGCGACACCGGAGGGACGCCCGGGGATGTCGCCGAGCCGATCCCGCCGCTGAAGGACACGCAGAACTCCCGTGTGGGACGGTTCGCACTCAACCTCGCCAGGCACGGCGGCGTCTTCCAGGAGGTGCGCTGGGCCGCGCAGAAGCACGTGCTACCGAGCTTCCAGCCCTGCGCCACCTCGCGCAACGCGGCGCTACGCGACGCCGAGGCCTGCCTGGTGGCCCGGACCCAGGCCACGTACAACGGTCTCGGGCTCCTCAACCACAAGCTGCCGGACCGGACCGACGTCCTGCACGAGTACTTCGTGGAGCCGGACCGGCTCGGCGAGTTCCTCGAAGCCGCGGCGCCCGTGCTGCGTGAGCACGACGCCGAGCTGCTGAGCGCGTCCGTCCGGGTGGTGCACCGTGACGAGGTCTTGCTGTCGTACGCGCAGGGCGACCGGCTGTCGGTGGTCCTGTATCTCAGCCAGGACCTGTCCGACGCCGGGAACGCCGACATGGCGGGGCTGACACGGCAGCTGGTGGCGCTCGCCCTGGAGCACGGGGGCACGTTCTACCTGCCGTACCAGCCGCACTACACGCGCGAGCAGGTGGCGCAGGCGTACCCGACCCTCGACGAGTTCTTCGCGCTGAAGCGGCAGCACGACCCTGAGGAGCTGTTCCGCAACGCCTTCTACACGCGGTTCTCCTGACCGCGGGATCAATCCTTCCCGGCCTCTGCCTCGGCCTTGAGGAACTCCTCCGGCGGGTCGAACTGCGACAGGACGAGCTCGGCGCCGAACGGGTCGCGGATCGTCGCTGCCTTGGACCATTCGCCGTCCTCCGTCGCCGGCCGATCGGGAATACATGACTGGTCATGCTGTTGACAGATACATAACCAGTCATGCATCCGAAGGATCTCGCGAAAGGCAAACCCATGCAGTTCGGAATCTTCACGGTCGGCGACATCGCCCCCGACCCGGTCACCGGCTACACCCAGAGCGAGGCAGAGCGCATCAGCAACCTCGTGCGCATCGCACAGCGCGCCGACGAGGTCGGCCTGGACGTCTTCGCACTGGGCGAGCACCACAACCCGCCGTTCATCCCGTCGTCCCCGACCACCCTGCTGGGCCACATCGCGGCGCTGACGAAGAACATCGTGCTGAGCACGTCGGTCACGCTCATGACCACCAACGACCCGGTGAAGATCGCCGAGGACTACGCGATGCTCCAGCACGTCGCCAAGGGCCGGCTCGACCTCATGGTCGGCCGTGGGAACACCGCGCCGGTCTACCCGTGGTTCGGCAAGAGCATCCGCGACGGCGTGGCGCTCGCGCTGGAGAACTACAACCTGCTGCACCAGCTCTGGCGCGAGGACGTCGTCGACTGGGAGGGCCAGTTCCGCACGGCGCTGCAGGGCTTCACCTCCACGCCCCGCCCGCTGGACGACGTGCCGCCGTTCGTCTGGCACGGCTCGATCCGCACCCCCGAGATCGCGGAGCAGGCGGCCTATTACGGCAACGGCTACTTCGCGAACCACGTCCTGGCGCCCAACTTCCACTTCAAGCCGCTCGTCGACTTCTACCGGCAGCGGTTCGAGCACTACGGCCACGGCAGCGCCGACCAGGCGATCGTGGGGCTCGGCGGCCAGGCCTTCATCGCGAAGCGCTCCCAGGACGCGGTGAACACGTTCCGCCCGTACTTCGAGAACTACCCGCTGTTCCGCGGGATGAAGCTCGACGACTACATGCGGGACACCCCGCTGAGCGTCGGCAGCCCGCAGGAGATCATCGACAAGACGATGACCTTCCAGGAGGGCTTCGGCGACTACCAGCGCCAGCTGTTCGCCATGGACGGCCTCGCGCTGCCCGTCGAGATGGCGCTCGAACAGGTGGAGCTGCTGGGCACCGAGGTCGTCCCGGTGCTGCGTAAGGAGATGGCCTCCCGCCGGGCGCCCGGCGTCCCCGACGCGCCCACGCACACGAGCCTCGTCACCGCCAAGTACGGCGACGCCGAGCCGCGCCAGCCGCGACCGAACCCGAACCGCGGCGACAACCTCTCGGGGCCGTCGCCCTACCAGGACAGCGACTCGGCCTTCCAGGCCCGTTTCCCGGCGGCGGTGTGACGATGGCCGGCGACTTGCGGCTGGCCAACGAGGCCTGGGAGGCGCTCTTCCGCGCCCAGGCCACCATCGCCCGCGAGTTCGAGGACGCCGACATCTGGGGCGACCTGCTGCCCCGGGAGTACGGCGTGCTCTATGCCCTTTCCACGGCCCCGGACGGCCTGCGCATCACCGACCTGATGAACGACGTGCTCCTGACCCAGGCGGGTGTCTCCCGCCTGGTAGCCCGTCTTGAGCGGCGTGAGCTCATCGCCCGCGAGGACGACCCCGACGACCGCCGCGCCTGCCGCCTGCGGCTCACCGAGGACGGCGTCGCCGTCCAGCGCCGGGTGGGCGCGGCGCACGCCCGGCACGTCGCGCGCGCCATGACCCGCACGCTCGACCGGACGCAGCTCGAGACCCTCCGGGAGCTCACCACCGCACTGCTCGAAAGGAGCAACCCATGAGCACCACCCCCCTCAGCCTCGTGGTGATCAGCGCCGGCGTGAGCGAGCCGTCGTCGACCCGGCTCCTCGCCGACCGCATCACGCAGAAGACGCTCGACACGCTGCAGGACGCCGGGACACCCGCGGCCGCGAGCGTCATCGACCTCGGCCCGCTCGCGGTCGACGTCGCCCGGGCGATCGTGTCGGGCTTCCCCGGCGACGACCTGCGCCGGGTCATCGAACGGCTAGCGGCCGCGGACGCCGTGATCGCCAGCACACCGGTCTACAAGGCCGGGATCAGCGGCCTGTTCAAGTCGTTCGCCGATGTCCTCGACAACGACCTGCTCGTCGCCAAGCCCGTGGTCCTCGCCGCCACCGGCGGCAGCGCCCGGCACGCGATGGTTCCCGACGAGCAGCTGCGCCCGCTCTTCGCCTTCCTGCGCGCCATCCCCGTGCCGACCTCCGTGTACGCCACACCGGAGGACTGGGGCTCCCCCGACCTCGGCAGGCGGATCGCACGTGCGGCCACCGAGCTCGCGCTGCTGCTGCGCAGCGGCGTCGGGCGGGAGATCGCCGACGGCGCCTGGGACGGGTACCAGCACCAGTTCTCCGGGAACGCGACGCGAGCCGAGCGATCGGCCGCCGACGTCGACTTCACCACCGACCTCATGCGGCTCGCCGCCGGGGGGCGGTCCTGACCCGAGACCGAGGCCGATGTCGAGCCACCCGGAGTCAGGCGGCGTTCGCAGGCGCGAGCACGGACTGCCAGTGCCACGGCTCCGGCACGCGCCCATTCGGCTCGGCCCACGTCGGGTGGGCCCAGCCGTAGGTGCTCGCGTTCGCCTTGAGCCAGTTGTACTGCTCGGTGCCGAACGCCTGCACACCGCCGCCGATGTCGACCGCGAGCCCCAGGCCGTGGGTAGAGCAGCCGGGCGCCGCCGCGGTGGCCGACGCCGGGTCGTACAGCGCCTTCTGCTCCACAAGGGTGCGGTACGCCGAGTTGATCGTCAGGTGCTCGCCGAAGGCCTGCTGATAGGCGGCGTCGAGCTCGACCAGCCCGTCGAGCACGTCGGCGCGCACGAAGTGTTTGGGCGCCCACGGGATCGCCACCAGCGCCGAGCTCGGCAGGACGCCGCTGTCCGGGTCCCACACCTGGTCGGGCGCTGGGCAGGTCACAGCGTCCTGCGCCTCCGACAGCGCGTCGGTCGACACGGTCAGGGTCGAGATGCTCGTCCTCATGTCGAGCACGGCCTTCTCCAGCTCCGCCAGGTTCTCGCTTGCGACGACGTCGCTCGTGGCCTCGTCGACCGCGGCCGACGTGTCCAGGGCGGACCGCAGGTTGGAGCGGATTGCGTCGGCGACCCCCTTGCCCTCCGTCGCCGTGAAGATCTTCTGCCCGCGGGCGTCGGCGGCCGCCAAGCCCCGGCGGCCCGTGGTCACCGCGTTGCGGGCGAATTCGACCATGGAGCCCCGGACGGCGTCCGACGCCGCCGCGAGGGGCTGCCGCGCGTCGACCGTCTCGGTGGGGAACCGGGTGTAGAACGGCTGGGCCAGCAGCTGGTCGACGGTGCTGATCTGCGCCGAGAGGGCGGCACGTGTCGCCTCGTCGGCGACCTTCCGGTCGGAGGTCGTCAACAGGTCCTTGGCAGTGGTGCTCTGCGCCCTGAGCGTGCCCACCTCGGAGGTGAGGTACCAGGCGGCCCCGCCTCCGGTCACCGTGAGCACAACGACCACCGCCGCGACGACGACCGTACGGATGGTGCGCCGACGGCGGACCTTCGCCTCGCGCCGCTCCCGTGCCGTCCCGCCGGAGGACCCGCCGGCCTGCATGCCGGGCGGATCAGTGGCAGGAACGGCGGTCGTGGAGGTCACGATGCCAGAACCTACGGCACCCAGCGGGCGCGCGTCGCACGAGCGGTGGGTGAACTCTCCGAGCGTCAGCGTCCTGGTGCGTGAGCGTCCGAAGACGGGCTTACGAGCGCCGCGCCTCCCGGACCAGCACGCCGAGCAGGTAGGCGCCGCCGAGCACGACGGTCACGACCCCGACCGGCACCGGGTTCGGCGGCACGTACTGCGCCACCAGGTCCGCGCCGAGCAGCAGGAACGCGCCGGTGAGCGCGGCGTGCGGCAGGGGGATCCCAGGTCCGGCGCCGAGCCTGCGCGCGATCTGCGGCGCGGAGAGCGCGATGAACGCGATCGGTCCGGTCGCGGCGGTCACCAGGGCGGTGAGCAGGATGCCGAGCCCGATGATCGCGAGGCGCGCCGGCTCGACCCGCACGCCGTGCGCCGCCGCGGCGTCGTCGCCCAGCTCGAGCTGCCGCAGCGGCCGGCTCGCCCAGACCACCAGCGGTGCGGTGATCAGCAGCACGCCGACGGCGGGAACGACGTCGGCCCACGAGGCAAGACTGAGCGACCCGGTGCCCCAGATCGCCGCGCCCATGGCCACCTCGTCCTGCGCACGCAGGAGGAGCCAGGTGTTGATGGCGTGCAGGGTCGCCGTCACGCCGATGCCGACCACGATGAGCCGGAAGCCCTGCACCCCGCGCCGGTACGCGAGCAGGTACACCAGGATCGCGGTGGCGAATCCGCCGAGCAGCGCGCCCGCCGTCGTCGTGACGACGCCGGTGCCCAGGACCACCGTGACCACTATGACCCCGGTGTAGGAGCCGGTGGCGAAGCCGATCAGGTCGGGTGAGCCGAGCGGGTTGCGGGTCAGGGTCTGGAAGAGCGCGCCCGAGATGGCGAGCGCCGCCCCGAACAGCACCGCGGCCGTGACCCGCGGCAGGCGCCATTCGAGCACCACCGTCGACTCGAAGCCGGCCGAGCCGGTCAGTGCGTGGAGCACCTGCGCCGCGGTCAGCGGGTAGTCGCCGAGCATGAGCGCCACTATCGCGAGCGCCGCGGTCGCGGCGGCGAGCAGCAGAGCGACGGTCACGGAGCGCGGCAGGACGGCGGCACGGCTCGTGTCACCCCTGCGCGGGCGGGCGGCGCTCACAGCGCGAACGCCTTCTGCCGGCGGACCAGCCAGATGAGCACCGGCGCGCCGACGAACGCGGTGACGATGCCCACCGGCATCTCGCCGGGCCAGAGCACCACGCGGGCGAGGATGTCGGCGGTGAGCAGCAGCACGGGCGCGAGGAGCACGGTGAGCGCGATGATCCAGCGCTGGTCCGGGCAGGCGATCCACCGGGCGACGTGCGGCACCATCAGCCCGATGAACGAGATGGGCCCGACGATCGCCGTCGCGCCGCCGGCCAGCAGGGTCACCGCGAGGATGGCGGCGATCCTGGTGACCCAGACCGTCGAGCCGAGCGCGGTCGCGACGTCGTCACCCAGCGCGAGGGCGTTGAGCGAGCCGCCCAGCAGCAGCGCTATGACGAGCCCGACCGCCACGAAGGGCAGCACCGGGCCGGCCATCTGCCAGCCGCGGTCCACGAGCGAGCCCGTCTCCCAGACCAGGAGCGCGTTGAACGTGCGCGGGTCCGCGATGCGCAGCCCCGAGACGATGCCGGCCAGCACCGCGGTGAGCGCGACGCCGGCCAGGGTCAGCCGCACCGGGTCGACGCTCGCGCGCCCCGAGCCGCCGACCAGCGCTACCGCGACCGTCGCGACGAGGGCACCCGCGAGCGCCAGCCAGACGTACTGGTCCGGGCTGCTGAGCCCGAGCACAACGACGCCGAGCGCCACGAAGAACGACGACCCGGCCGTGACGCCGAGGATCCCGGGATCGGCGAGCGGGTTGCGGGTGACCGCCTGGATGAGCGCCCCGGAGACGCCGAGGCCGATCCCGACCACCAGGCCGATGACGGTGCGCGGGACGCGCAGCTCGACGACCGCCCGCTGGTCGCCCACGGGGACGTCGTGGCCGAGCAGGGCCGCCAGGACGACGTCGGGCGGGACGGGCCTGCTCCCGATCGCGAGGCTGGCGAGCACAACAACGAGGAGCGCCACAAGACCTGCGCCGAGGGCGAGGGAGCGGGCCGCGCCGGGGCGGCCGAGGCGCTGGACAGATGGCTTGGACATATCGGAGGTTAGGCTAACCTAAAAAGGCCACAACGGATCCCCACCGGAAGAGAGCACTACCCGATGCGTTCCCCACGTCTGCTTGCCGCCGTCCTGGCAGTGCCCCTCCTCGCGCTCACCGCGTGCTCCACCGGCGCGGACGCCGCGTCGTCGGAGGGCGCCTCGTCGACCGACGCGGCGTACCCCGTCACCATCTCCACCACGTTCGAGGACGTGACGATCGAGGAGCGGCCGGAGCGCGTGGTGGCGCTCGGCTGGGGTGACGCGGAGGTAGCGCTCGGGCTCGGTGTGCAGCCGGTCGGTGCCGCCGACTGGCTGGCCTTCGGCGGCGACGGCGTGGGCCCGTGGGCCGAGGGCCTCTACGACGAGGCGCCGGAGATCCTCGGCACCGTCGAGCTGTCGTACGAGGCGGTGGCCGCGCTGGAGCCCGACCTCATCCTCGACGTGCGCGGCTCCGGCGACGAGGAGCGCTACGAGCGGCTGTCGTCGATCGCGCCGACCGTCGGTGTCCCCGAGGGCGGCGAGTCGTACCTCACGCCCCGCGCTGACCAGGTGACGATGATCGCCGCCGCGCTCGGCGAGACGGAGCGGGGCGACGAGCTGCTCGCCGAGGTCGACACCGCGTTCGAGGAGGTTGCCGCGGCCCACCCCGACTGGGCAGGCCAGACCATCACGGCTGCCACCCGCACGAGCGAGGGCTGGGGCGCCTACGTCAACGACGGGCGCACCGAGTTCATGGAACGGCTCGGCTTCGTCGCGAACCCGACCATCACCGAGCTCCCCGTCGAGGCGAACGGCTGGAGCGTGAGCATCTCCGAGGAGCAGCTCGACCTGCTCGACGCCGACCTGATCGTCGCGTTCCCCATCTGGATCGACGTCGAGGAGATCACCGAGGACGCCGGCTGGCAGGAGATCCCGGCGGTCGCCGACGGGCGCGACGTCGTCATCACCGACGACCTGTCCGCCGCCTACTCGCTCGGCACGCCGGCCGCGCAGCTGTACGCGCTCGACGAGCTCACGCCGCTGATCGAGGACGCGCTGGGCTGACCTGGCGACTCAGCCGACTACGGTGGGGCACATGGGGTTCCGATCGTGGTTCGGGCACGGCCCGCAGAAGGCGGTCCGCCGTGTCGTCCGCTCGCACCGCACCGATGTGGTGCTGACCCAGGCGCCGCTGGTCACGTCCGCGGGCGAGGCGTGGGCGTTCGCCACGCGCGCCGAGCTCCTGGTGATCTCGGCGCCGGAGGCGCCTGGGGGCGCGGACAACCAGGGCGGCGGTGACCCGGAGTCGCGGGGCGCGCCCTCCGTCGTCGTGCAAAGGGAGTGGGCCGACGTCGACCGCGCCACCTATGAGGCGGAGGCCAACGTCCTGCGGGTGCACTGGGTCGACGGCGACGAGCCGACGGCGCTGGCGCTCGACGGCCGCCGCTCCGTGCTGCCGCAGGTGCTGCGCGAGCGGGTCGAGTGGTCGGTGGTCCTGGCGGAACCGGTCAAGCTGCCGGGCGGTCGGTCCGCGCGCGTCGCGGTCCGACGTCGGGCCGACGGCGAGCTGTTCTCCCAGGTGATCGGCGGAAGCGACGTCGACGTCACCGACCCTCGCACGGCAAGCCTGATCGACGCCGCCGAGGCGCGGGTGCGCGGCGCGGCGGGGCTGCCTGCCTGACCTCGTGGCGGTTGCTGCTGGGGCTCAGTCCTCCGGGACCGCACGCAGCGTCGCCCCGACGACCGCCGGGCCCAGCACCGTGCCGACGATGCTCTTGTACCGGCCGTACTTGGCGCGGTAGGAGTCGTCGAGCGGCGCGTGGACCTCGTTCTCGGGGACCTCGAACCGGACCTCCCGCTCGATACCGCCCACCCGGACCCGGCCCCTGCCCGAGCGCTTGGCGCGGCGGAACCAGCCGTTCTCCGGCCCGGCCGCCGACCGGACGTAGACGCTGTCCCCCACTCGGGCGGTCCAGATCGTCACGTACGGGCGCAGGGTGCCGTCCGGCCGGTACGACGAGATCTGCAGCTCGTCCGTGCGGTCGACCTGCTCCAGCTCCTGCTCGGTCCAGCTGCTCATCGTGCGCTCCTCCCGGGCACCGCCGGTGCCCGTGCCGATAGACCTAGATAGACCGCGCTGCGCGGCCCGTCACACCACGGTGCAACACCCCGGGGCCGCCGGGGAGTCCCTGGTGTGACCGGTAATGACAGGTCCCCCTACGTGTCAGACCCTGGGGCTAGCGTGTTGGGCACGACCTACCGCGTTCCACCTCGAAGGAGCCCCCTCACGATGCACACCCGCACGCTCGGCCAAGGTCTGGAAGTCTCCGCGATCGGCCTCGGCGCCATGGGTATGTCCCAGGGCTACGGCCCCAACCCCGGCACCCGCGAGGAGATGATCGGTGTGCTGCGCGGCGCCGTGGACCGCGGCGTCACGCTGATCGACACCGCCGAGGTGTACGGCCCTTACGTCAACGAGGAGCTGGTCGGCGAGGCCCTGGCGCCGGTGCGCGACCAGGTGGTGATCGCCACGAAGTTCGGCTGGAAGATCGAGGGCGGCGCCTCGGTGGGCCTGGACAGCCGGCCGGAGCACATCCGCGCCGTCGCCGACGCCTCGCTGCGCCGTCTGCGCACGGACGTGATCGACCTGTTCTACCAGCACCGCGTGGACCCGGACGTGCCCATCGAGGACGTGGCGGGCGCGGTGGGCGAGCTGGTCCAAGCGGGCAAGGTGCGCCACTTCGGGCTGTCGGAGGCGGGTCCCGACACGATCCGGCGGGCGCACGCGGTGCACCCCGTCACGGCCCTGCAGAGCGAGTACTCGCTGTGGACCCGCGACCCCGAGCCGGAGGTGCTGCCCACCCTCGCGGAGCTGGGCATCGGGTTCGTCCCGTTCAGCCCGCTCGGGCGCGGCTTCCTCACCGGCGCGGTCGACGCGTCGACGTCGTTCACCGCCGACGACATGCGAGCCAGCATCCCCCGCTTCACCGGCGAGAACCGGACGGCCAACCAGGTGCTCGTGGACCACGTCCGCGAGCTCGCGCAGGCCAGGGGTGCGACGCCGGGGCAGGTGGCACTCGCGTGGCTGCTCGCGCGCCAGCCGTGGATCGTGCCGATCCCCGGCACGCGCCGCATCGAGCGGGTCGAGGAGAACGTGGGCGCCACGCAGGTGGCACTCAGCGCGGACGACGTCGCCGACCTGGACGGGCTCGCCGCGCGGGTCGGGGTGCAGGGCGACCGGTACAACGAGAGGGGTATGGGGCTGGTGGGGCGGTGACGGGTCGGCCGTGAGGGATCAGAAGTCCTGGAGGCTTTCGCCGACAAGGACAGCGCCGATCACCAGGAGGACGATCGCGACCAGCACCGTGCTGTTCCGGGCGAGCCACACGCGCGTCCGGTCCAGCGGCCTGCTCACCCGGTCCTCGGCGAACCAGAAGGCAACGACGGCGGCGACGCTCACCAGGCACGCGATCACCGCGTAGCCCACCGCGGCGACGACCGTGGCGCCCGCCCCGATCTCGGCGGCCGCGATCGTGAGCCCGGCGCCGGCCCCGAAGGCCAGCTCCTTCACGTTGACGGCCGAGAGCAGCACGCCGATCCGCGCGGCCTCCGGCACGGATGCGTTTCCCATGGTCGCCATCCACGCCGGCTGGTCGCTGCTCTCGCTCTGATCCGCCCGGCGGAGCAGCAGTACGACTGCCCAGACCATCAGCACCGCACCCAGGAGGATCCGCAGCACCAGGCCGATCGGCGACGTCCCGTTCGACTCGGGCAGCAGGTCCGCCAGGAATGCCGCGATCACCGCGACACCCGCGACGGTGCCGACCCGAGCACCGACGAGGGCCGCGCCGGCGGCCCGCCCGGCCGGCGCTCCAAGGACCAGAAAGACGGCGATGAGCGGGACCGGGCTGAGCGCGACGCCGACGGCGTACGGGAGCAGATCACCGACAACATCGACCATGTGGCCGATCATCGCAGGCCTGGCCCCGCACCACCTGGTGGGTGAAAGATCGGCGTCGGCGGGGCGGCTGACCGGCGTGGTGCAGGTGTGATCGACTTCGCTGTGACGGGGGCCGATTTCAGGTCAGGACAACCCGCTCGAACCTGTTAGAGTTTTCACCGGTCGCCCACCCGGTTACGGGGCCGGGCGAACACGATCCCGCGTAGCTCAGCTGGCAGAGCATCCGACTGTTAATCGGACGGTCGTTGGTTCAAGTCCAACCGCGGGAGCCATAAATCCGCAGGCCAGCGCCCTAGGGCGCTGGCCTGCAGTGCTATTTCTGGGCGTATCAACGCTGTTGAGGGTCGAACTGAGGGTCTACAGGCCACACATCGGTGCACAACACACGGTTGGCGTCCGTCGGGCCTCGTGCACGACTCAACGGGAGTGCTACTCGCAGCCTCCACAGGAGAGACTACGGAAGCCGAGACCACTCGCGGACGAGGCGCACAGGAGGAGCATGGCGCGGCGGACTATGTGGGTGACCGGCGGTGGCATCCTCGTTGCCGGTATCGCCTTCGGTGCCGGAATGAGTCTGGGGTACGCACTCAGACCAGACAGCGGCGCTCACGTGCTCGCCCAGACGGCGGACGAGTGGGCAGCGTTCGGCACCGTCGGCACGTTGATCATTGCGGCGGTCGCAGCGGTGATCGCGTTCACGCAAGCTGCCGAAGCTCGTCGGCTTCGCATTGAGCAAGCCCAGCCATACGTAGTCGCCTACATGAAACAGAACTCGAACACGCCGGTGCTGGTAGAGCTCGTCATCCGCAACTTTGGGACGACCGCGGCACGCAACATCACGGTCACCTCGACTCCCACGATCCGACGGGCTGACGGAGCCAAGGCGGAAGACGTGTGGCTGCCGACCGATATCCCCGTCCTCGCACCGCAGCAAGAATGGCGTACGTTCTGGGATTCTGGTGCAGAGCGGTTCGACCACCCGGTTCTTGCAGACGAGAACCGCCATGTTGTGACAGTCACTTACGACGGTGTGGAGCGCTCGCCTCAGCAGGTATCTGAGTCGATCCTCGACTGGGGCGCCTACGTCGGTGGGATCTTCATAACCAGCAAGACGGTGCACCACGCGGCACAGTCCCTGGGCAAGATCGCGACGGTCATGGGCAGGTGGACTGATAGCAGCCGAGGGCTAACTGTGTACACGCGAGACGGTCGCGCCAAAGATGCTCGTGTCGCGACGGAGTTAGAGGAGCGCGCTCGACGACGTCAACGGCGCGAGCCGCATTCGGGTTCAGATCCAGAATCGATCTACCGCCCGAACGAAGCCTAGGGCCCGTTTCAGAAGTGCTGGTCACGGCGTTGACTGAGCCAGACGGCAAGGGTGATTTCTTCATGCGACCGGCCAGCTGCAACGGCGTGTGGGCCAGACTGCTCGCATGATTTCCCGCGCGAGGGCCCGGATCGGTGTCGTACTTGTTTCAGTCACTTTGTCGATTGGTGCTGCTGGGTGTAGTGAACCGGAGCCCGAAGCGGGCACGGTTCTTGGGAGTTGGGACCTCGAAGTCCAAACGGCGGCGAACCCCGATTCCCACTCATGGGGAGCGTCCGCGACTGTCCGGGAGCAGGTGGCTGACCTCGGGGGTGCCATCCTTCGTGACGTCATCGTGCCGATCACTGTGGCGCCCTCACAGACGGACGGATCGTTCGAGCCTTCGGCGACGATCACTTGGGCGAATGGTCGTGAGGAGGCCTGTGACTCCAACGGTGGACTCCACAACCAGCTCTACTTCCGCCCGAACGGCGGCAACGACGTCCTGACGCAAGTGTCCTTCAACTGCGGCATTCTTGACGAACCCATCGGAGATCCCGGTTCCGGGGCCTATGTAACGGTGACGCCGTGAAGCCGTGCTTGGTGAGCGGGTCCACCCCAAGACCGGGCGGCTCATGAGCTACGTGGACTGCGAGGTCAAGAGCGGCACTGCACACGTGGCTGACACAGAGGAGCTGTCAGACTTCGCGTGGGCGGCGCCGGACCAGTTCAGCAACTACGTGCCATACGGCTTTGCGCCCGCAGTCCAGGAATACTTGGTCGCCACCATCCGCTGACCACACGACGCCACACGTCGAGGGGGCACCTCGAAAGCGGAGTCGAGACTCTCGGCGCGTGGCGACAAACCCTTCGGCTGAGCAGAAGGCGCAGAGAACAGGCTCCTGGCCATTAGAGAAATCCAGGAAAAGCCTGCTGAATCAACTCGACAAGCCCATCGTATGCAGCGTTCGTGCCGACGCCTCCTGCGAGCGCATATGCGCCTGACTTGACTCGCTGCAAGAAGCCTCGGGTGGCCGTTCCGGGCTGACCTCCGTCAGTTTGGAGAGCTTCAGATAACTCTTCAACCTGACCAGACTGGAGGAACGCCTCAGCCTCACGAAGCAGGCTCTCGACGTCACCCTGCTCAATGTGGATCGCGACCGACCCCTTCCCCGACGCTACAGTCGCGTGGTCACCGGCGAGAGCCACGTCCTCACCCGCTGCCACAGTCGCATGGTCGCCGGAGGTAAGGGTTACACCATCACCGGACACGGTGGTCGCGTCACCCCCAATCGCGACGCTCGAATTGTTGGCGTAGACGCGCGTAAGGTGGAGATGAATCTCCTGGCCGAGCCTTGGCTCATCCTCGACCGTAGGGCCGCCCGCCCCGCCGACGTTCGGCGAGACGTCCTCCAGGCTTAGGGCCAGGTCCAGCGCTGTTGACTTCACTCGATCGAGGATTCCCAGTAAATGCGTCCTGGGCGTGTGGATAGCGGCGTAGTTCGCAGTCATCATTTCCATGTACGGTGCCTGGCGTGCATCGGCCAAGCGTCGATACTCGGTCACCCAAGTAATAGGGAGTGGAATCTGAGGATCGCCGTCACCCGATGCCAGTGCATGGAGTTCTGCGACTGGGGCTCGGAGTGCGAGGGAAGGCATTCTTTTGGAGAGCTTGGCAGGGAGTTCAAACCTGCGAAGTGAGTGAGTGTCCGACGTACCCATCGGCCCGTCGAAGCGAATCTTGATAGGCAGGTGGCTGCCGTCTCGGTAGGCAGGCACGTCACTGGCGGTGGGATACCCACCCAACTCGCTTCGGAGCCATTCAGTGAGCTCGTCTGCTCCGATCCGTCTGCTCACTACCAGCAGGCGTCGCAGAGCATCAGGCAGGGCGACGGCCGGTTCGGACAGTGCGTCGATCGCGGTCTCAAGCGCGGTAGTCATGCCAGGATTCTTACCCCGCACGAGCGTCTTCGATGGGTGAACCACCCCTACGGCCGGGTGATTGTTGGTGCGTCGCCCGTGTAGTGCCGTCCCCATGGCCGCCCAGCAGCAGTTGTGGTGGCACTGAGGGCTGAAATGAGGTGCACGCCAGCCTGCAACAGACGCCCGCGATGGATGGGTATGAACACCACGCCCAAGAAAATTGTCGTTCCGGCCGGTTGCGACCGCTGCCAAGAACGGCTGTTAATCGGATGGTCGTGGTTCAAGTCCAACCGCGGGAGCCGGAACGAGGCCCTGAATCCCTTCTTGACGTGGGGATTCAGGGTCTCGCTGTTTTCGTTGCCAGCCCTGATCGGGTGAGGTGTGCGGGCAAGACCAACCGGCCGGATCGGGGTGACATCGGTCGCGGCGTTAGTGCACGTGGTGGACATGGATGCCCGCCGACCGGCACGATCGGAGCCGTGACTCGTCCTCGTGCGCCGGTCCTGGCCGTGCTGGTCGTCGCCGTAGGAGGGATGCTGGTGTGGCAACCGTGGGCAGCACCGCTGACCGTGCGCCTGACGGCACAGCGCCTCGAGCAGGTGGAGGGCGTCGCCTCAGTGCAGGTCGATCGGCACGACAAGTACTCGCCCGAGCACCACGAGCGCGCAACCTGGTCGGTGACGACCGTCCACCTGGACTCGGGGTTCTCGCCCGAGGATGCCGGCGAGGTGGCCGTCCGGACGGGCGGGCCCCTTGGGCCGAACCGCGATGCCCACGTACACCCCGTCGGCGAGGATGCCGACGGCGTCGAGCGGGTGTCCGTGGTGTGGGCGGAGCCGGTCACGGCCGAGCATGTCGTGGACGCGTTCTCCCTGGCCGACGCCGGTGCCCGGCACGTGCAGGTCGTCGTCACCGGGATGCCGGGGACCGTCTTGTACGAGGTTCGGACCGAGGACCAGTCCGAATGGGAACGGTTCGCCCGCCTCGCCGACGAACTCGGTGTCGCCGAGCCTCACCTGGAGGTCGGGTGACCACTGTCCGCAACCGGCGCCGCCTCTGAGCGCTCAAGGGGGCGCACCCGCCGCGCGGCGGAACCTCGTCGCGAGGCGATCGAACGCCGTCGCGAGCCCGTCTCCCTCGATCATCTCGATGTCGACGTCGAGCTGTGCGATCCACAGCGCGAGCCGGTCCGGGTCGTCGGCACCCAGTTCGACACGGCACGTGGCCTCGTCGACCACCACGATGTCGACGGGGATGTGTATCTTCGCGGCGACCTCGGCGGCGGGAGCATGCACGAGTATCCGGGCACGGTATTTCCAGGATCCCTTGCTGACGCTGCCGACGACGTACTCGACGACCTTGTCCTCCGGGATCACGCGCGGTCGGAACCGCGCACCTGTCGGTCCGTGGAGAACCATGCGGTCGACGCGGAAGACCCGCCAGTCGTTGCGGTCGAGATCCCACGCGAGCAGGTACCAGAGCGGCCCCCAGCTCACCAGCCGTTGCGGTTCGGTGTGGCGCGCCGTCTCGCTGCCCCCGGGCTTCGTGTACCCGAACCGGAGCCGTTCGTGGCCGCGGATCGCGGCAGCGATCCCGCCGAGCACCGGGAGATCGAGCGGCGGTTCAACCCCTGGAACGGCGCTCGTCGCCTCACGTACCGCCTCGACGCGCCGCCGCAGGCGCGAAGGCAGCACCTGCTCCAGCTTCGCCAGCGCGGTGAGCGACGTCTCCTCGACCCCGAGCCCCCGGGTCGCGACCGCGCCCAGTCCGACCGCGACGGCGACCGCCTCGTCGTCGTCCAGCAGCAGTGGGGGCATCGCCGTCCCGGCGGCCAGCCGGTACCCGCCCGCGACCCCGGGGCGCGCGTCCACGGGATAGCCGAGCGACCGCAGCTTGCCGATGTCGGCGCGCACGGTCCTCGTGCTCACACCGAGCCGGCCGGCGAGCTCGGAGCTCGTCCAGTCGCGCTTGAGCTGGAGCAACGACAGCACCTCGAGCAGACGGGCCGAGGTCTCCAACATGTTCTCGATCATCTCAGCAATTGCGGAAGCTAACCTGCCGCGTTAACCGGGAACGTGGATGTCATGAACGAGAACAACGCACTCACCCCGTTCCGCATCGACGTCCCGCGGGCCGACGTCGACGACCTGCGCAACCGGCTGGCGCACACCCGCTGGCCCAACCCGGTGCCGGGCCGGGACGACCGCACGGACTTCAGCCGCGGCATCCCGCAGGCGTACCTGACCGAGCTCGCCGAGTACTGGCGCGACGGGTTCGAATGGCGCGAGCAGGAGGCGAAGCTCAACGAGTACGAACAGTTCACGACAGTCGTCGACGGGCAGACGTTCCACGTCGTCCACGCACGATCGGTGAACCCGGAGGCGACCCCGCTGATCCTGAGCCATGGCTGGCCGGGTTCGTTCGTCGAGTACCAGCGGCTCATCCCCCTGCTGACCGACGAGTTCCACATCGTCATCCCGTCGCCGCCCGGCTTCGGGTTCTCCACCCCGCTGTCGGGGACCGGCTGGGAGCTGGCGCGGACGACGGGGGCCTACGCCGAGATCATGACGCGGCTTGGGTACGAGCGGTTCGCGGCCCACGGCACGGACATCGGCTCGGGCATCACCGGTCAGCTCGCGGCGAGCTACCCGGAGCGGGTCATCGGCACGCATGTCGGCGCCGATAGCCGGTTGCTCGGGTTTGTCGGCGACAAGCTCCCCTACCCCGAGGGCCTGTCCGACGACGAGATCGCTCAAGTCGAGGCAGTGCGCGCCGAGGTCGCGGCTGACCGCGGGTATCTCGAGATGCAGAACCACCGTCCGGACACGATCGGCGCGGCGCTCACCGACTCGCCGGTCGGTCAGCTCGCGTGGATCGCCGAGAAGTTCAGGACGAGGACCAGCGACGGGTACCGGACGCCGGACGAGTCGGTCGACCGAGACCAGCTCCTCACGAACGTCAGCCTGTACTGGTTCACCCGCGCCGGCGCGTCGAGCGCGCAGTTCTACTACGAGGGCGAGCACTCGGGACTCGCCTGGGCCCTGGCCGCCGACGTGCCGTCGGGCTGGGTCGTGTTCGACACCCACCCGCTCATGCGCCGCGTGCTTGACCCGTGGAACGCGATCAGCCACTGGAGCGAGTTCACCGAGGGCGGCCACTTCCCCGCGATGGAGGAGCCCAAGCTGCTCGCGGACGACATCCGCGCCTTCTTCCGTGGCATCTCCTGAGCCTGCGTCAGGGCAGCCGAGCCTGCGGAACGGTCCTGAAGTTGTCACCTGCTGCCGCCAGGGCTGCCAGCCGGTAGGTGAGCAGGCCAGTCATGGCCCGCACGCCGTGGCCGATCGCCCGCTCGTCGGCGGCGAAGTCGGGACTGTGCGGCGCGCCGTTCATCCCCGCCTCGGTTCGTCGACGAACTGCGTGTGGCCGCTCTACCTTGGGTGGCCGAGCCTTAGTTCGGGCGGCCCGGCAGGATCCATGACGATCAGCTTAAGGTTCACGCAGCCGGGGGTCGAGCGCCTTTCCAAGTACCTGCGCAAGGACCCGCACCGGAATCTCGCCGTCGTCGTCAGCAGACGTCTGCTCCAGCTCGTACGCCAGGCCTTGCAAGACCACCTCGGCCGTGAGCGCACTCCAGACCGCAGATTGGTCGTTGGCCGAGTCACGCAGATCCCAGAGAGCCTCCACGAGTTCGTTATTCGTCTGCGCCGCATCAAGCCGTTGCAGTCCAAGCGCGAGTGCATCCACGCCGTGATCGTAGGCTCTGAACTTCACGACGAATCGCGTTCCGCGACAGCCTGGACCTAACCCAAGGGTGCAGCGCGCACGGTGGATGTGCGAAAATCACACCATGGACAAGGTGGCGCTCGGACGGCGGCTCACTCAGGCACGCGAACTTGCGGGGATGACGCAAGACAGCCTCGCGCGGGCCGTAGGCCTGGACCGTACAGCTGTGACTCGTTTGGAGAAGGGGGAGCGCAAGCTCAGCGTCCCCGAACTGGTCGAGATCGCTGAGGCGGTTGGACGGCCGCTTTCCTACTTCGTCGCGCCGGTTGTCCCTGCGGTGGTCAGCCGCAGGTCCGACGCCACCACCCACGACTCCACACAGACTCTCGACGTGGAGCTCGAACAGTTCGCCGACGATCTGCGAATGCTCATGGACATGGGCTTGCTCCACCCGGCACAGCGGGCCGCAGACGCCAGGACTCCCCGCACTCATCCCGAGGCCGAGCGGATGGCGGAGCGGGTTCGCCGCCAACTTGATCTAGGGACGCAGCCCATCTCCAATCTTGGCGATGTGTGCGAGAAGCTTGGGCTCTACACCTATGGAGCGTCTCTCGGCCGTTCCGGAGCAGATGGTGGCTGTGTAGAAGTCGTAGCGACGTCCCCGATCACTCGTGCCGACATTCCGGCAGCCGGGGCGGCTGTCGTAAACGGCGACGCACCAACAGGCCGACGTCGCATGACGCTCGCCCACGAGCTGGGGCACTGGCTCACGGGCGACGCCTACGATGCGCAGAGCTCCGGGGACAACGAACGCATGATCAACTCGTTCGCGATTCACTTCGTGGCGCCACGCGCTGGCGTCGCAGATGTATGGCGTCAGTACGACTACTGGTCAACGAGAGATCGCGCCCTCGCCGTCGGAGCCGAGTATCGCCTGAGCTGGTCAGCAACGGTGGGCCAACTGAGCAACCTCAATCTGATCGAGCGCGGCGAGTTCGACGCATTGAGTCAGGACGAGCCTCGCGCAGGCGACTACCTTCGCCTTGGCCTGTCCTGGCCGGACGATCTTGCCGGCCCTTACCTGTCTCCCGGGTTCGCGGCAGCTTGCATAAACGCCTACGCCTCAGGTCAGCTCACTGCCGACCGGGCGCTAGAACTGCTTAGGGGCACACTGACAGAGGCCGGCCTGCCGCGGCAGGACCGATCGGGACTGGAAGACCTGCGGCGCTCATTCACCGGACACGATGACTGACGCGCCTCGGTGGGTCATGGACACGAGCACCTACACCCACCTCTGCCGTGCCGGCCATGCCGACCTCATCGGGCAGCTCGCCCCAGGCGGCATCGTCGTTGTGCCGAGCGAGGTCGCTACGGAGATCGAGGCCGGGCGCCAGCACCATTCGGGGATCCCCTCGGTCAGTGACGTCGGCTGGGCCGAGATCGCCGTCCTGACTGAGGACGAGGTCTGGACCGAACTCGAGATCAAGGCCCAGATGGGCGGCAACGCTCACCAGCATCTCGGTGAATGTGCCGTCATCTCCTACGCTCACCACCGCGGCCTGATCGCAATCCTCGACGAACGCGCAGCGATCGCACAGGCTGATCGGCTTGGCGTGACGACCCACGACACGCTCTGGATCGTGATCGAGGCATACAAGGTGCTGTTCGATCGGGACAGGGCGATCACGGCGAAAGTCGTCGATGATCTGCTGGACACGGGCATGTACCTGCCGCTGGAGTCCGGCGAGAGTGTCGTCACCTGGGCTTGGGAGGAAGGGCTGCTTCCGTGAGGTGGCACGAGTGCGCAGGGCGTCAGCGATGGCCTGGGAAGATCGATGCATGCCAAGCTCTGTGCAATTGATCCGTGCCACGACACTGTCCAACGCCGAGTATGCGTACGCCGCGACCGCGCCAAAGGACGCCCGGCTGATCTTCCTCGCTGGATCATGCCCGTTGGACGACAACGGGACGACCGTGGCTGTCGGCGACTACGCAGGTCAGGCTGCTGCGTGTGTCGAGACAATGAAGCACGCGTTGGCTGCTGCCGGAGCGACGATCGAGGACGTGATCAGCACGCGTGTGCTCGTGGCTTCGTCAACGCGGACCGATCTCGTCGCGGCGTGGAAGGTCGTGCGCGATGCGTTCGGTGAGCATGACGTGCCGAGCACGCTGATAGGCGTCACGGTGCTCGGATACGACGATCAGCTGGTCGAGCTCGAAGTGGTCGCCGCTGTCGTTGACTGACGGCTCGAAACCGCTGGCGCTACCGGCTCCTGTACTGCGCGATCGACACCTCAAGCCCGTGCGCGATCATCGTCAGCGCCTCGGCGAACCCACCACCGACACCGAACTCGGAACCAGCACTGGCTGGCTCCTGCAGCAGCCCGAGCCGTTCCGCAGCCAACTGTTGCTGCTCATGGAACGTAAACCCGACAACGAAGTGCATCACCGCCTCGGCAGCCACCTCGGCCAGCGAGACGGGCACGCCCTGCAGACCAGCGACAGCCAGCAGCTTCGGCCGGACGGGTGAGCTCACCAGTCCCAGGGCGAGTGAGCTCGACACAAGCTCAGAGCCGTCCCGGTACGCGATCAGGCACTCGCGCATCTCTGCCCCCACCGTGCGTACGGCCTCGTGCATGGACAGGCCATCGATCGGCACGCCACCCATCGGCGCGAGAATCCGTTCGCTGACCGCCGCGAGAAGCGCCTGCTTGTTCGGAAAGTGCCAGTACAGCGCGCTCGGCTGGACCCCGAGGGCAGTCGCGAGATGCCGCATGGTCAGATCAGGCAGGCCGTACTCGTCCAGGAGGCGCAGGGCCATCTCGGCGACGTCGTCGCGGCTGCGTCGACGCGAGGTTCCCGAAACGACCATGTCCCCACTATATTGGCGAACGCTGTTCAGGTGAACAGTGTTCAGGTGGGAGGCGATTGGATGTCCAACGAACTCAGGCCACGGATGCGGGCGCTCGACGCGACCGACATCGCGCGCTTGGCTGTCTTTGTAGCGCTCGTTGCCGCGCTCGGTCTGCCGGGCAGCTTCAGCGTGCTCGGCGCCGTACCGATCACCGCGCAGACGTTCGGCGTCATGCTTGCCGGCGCGGTCCTCGGACCGCGGCTGAGCGCCCTGGCCATGGTCGTGCTGCTCGCCCTCGTCGCGGTGGGGATCCCGCTGCTCGCCGGCGGACGGGGTGGCGTCGGCGTGTTCGTCGGGCCGTCCGCGGGATACCTGATCGGCTGGGTCGTCGGGGCCTTCGTGACGGGCCTGATCGTGCACGCCTCCGCCCGGAAGCCGACCATCTGGCGGACGGCGCTCGCGACCGTCGTCGGCGGCATCCTTGTCGTCTACGCGTTCGGGATCCCGGTCCAGAGCCTGGTGACCCGCCTGCCCCTCGAGGAGACCGCCCTCACGAGCCTCGTGTTCCTCCCCGGGGACCTGGTGAAGGCGACGCTCGCGACACTGACCGTCACGACTCTCCTGCGCGCATACCCCCGCGCGTTCCGGCGCACGTGGCTCTCCCCCGGACAACAGGCCGCGCAGAACGAGGTGGACGTCCCGGGCACGGAAGCGACGGGCACGGAAGCACCTCGATGACCGCACGGATCGCGGTACTCAGGGGCACACCGGACGAGCTTCTCGACCGCATCCGTGCCGTGCGCGCCGCCGGGGACGTCCCGCTCGTCGGCGACGACCGGTGGCCCGCGGCGCAGTGGTCTGCGGTGCACAAGCTCGCCGACGTCGGACCGGTGCCCGACGACGCCGCCTGGGCCACGCTCACCTCCGGGACGAGCGGCACCCCGCGCGTCGTGCTGCGCACCGCCGCATCGTGGGATCGGTCCTTTGGCCCGGTCACCGAGCTGCTCACCGGTCGTACGACGACGGACCGGACAGCGACGGACGAGCTGATCATGCTGCCGTCCCCGCCGGCCTCATCGCTGACCCTGTTCTCCATGGCCCACGCACTCGCCGGCGGCCCGCAACCGGTCTTCCCGGGAGATCCGGCAGCCAGGGAAGCAACCCTCTTCCACGGCACCCCACAGGCACTGCGCACCCTGCTCGACGCCGGAGCTCTCCCCCGCCTCCGCACCGCCCTCGTCGGCGGCTCCCACCTCGACACACGGCTGCGCGCCGACGCCGAGTCTCGCGGCGTCCGCGTCCTTTCGTACTACGGGGCGGCAGAGCTCTCCTTCGTCGCGCTCGACGACGGGCGTGGCCTGCGCGCCTTCCCCGGCGTGGAGATCGACGTGCGGGACGGCGAGCTGTGGGTCCGCTCCCGATACACGGCCCTCGGCTACCTCGGTCAGCCGGGGCCGCTGCGCAAGGACGGGGCCTGGAATACGGTCGGCGACCTCGCGACCCTCGACGACGGGGTACTGACCCTGCGCGGGCGCGGCGACGAAGCCATCCTCACCGCCTCGGCCACCGTCATCCCGGACGAGGTCGAAGCGGGCCTCCGAACGCTCCCAGGCGTCACCGACGCCGTGGTCTTCGGGATCCCCACGGGCAGGATCGGCGCGCTCGTCGCCGCGATGGTCGAGGTGGACGACGACGCCCCGACGCTCACCGCGGGCGCCCTGCGCGCAATGTCCGCAAGACAATTCGCTCCAGCCCACCGACCCCGCGTCTGGTTCGCGGGACGGCTGCCCCGAACCGCGTCCGGAAAACCCGCACGAGCAGAGGTCCGGCGCCAGGTCGCCACCGGCGAGGTGACCCGGCTTGCCTGACGAACCGGTCATCGTCGCCGCGCGCCGCACCCCGATCGGCACCCGCGGCCGCGCCCTCGCCCAGCTCCGGGTAGAAGAGCTCGCCGGCCCCGTCATCCGGGCCACCCTCGCCGACGCCGAGGCCGCCACCGGCTCGGCGCTCACCATCGCCGACGTCGTGCTCGGCAACTGCATGGGGCCGGGCGGCAACCCCGCCCGCATCTCCGCGCTCGCGGCCGGGCTCGGCGTCGGCGTGCCGGGCGTGACCGTGGACCGGCAGTGCGGCAGCGGCCTCGCCGCGGTCCTCGACGCGGTCTCCGCGATCCGAGCCGGGGACGACCGCCCGCGCATCGCAGGCGGCGTCGAGAGTGCGTCGACCGCCCCGACCAGGTCCGTCGACGGCGTGCCCTACGACCGCGCGCCGTTCGCACCCCAGGGCTGGCCCGACCCCGACATGGTCCAAGCGGCCGAGAGTCTGGCCCAGGCCGACACCATCACCCGAGAACGGCAGGACGCACACGCGGCACGCAGCCACCAGCGAGCACGCGCGGCCCGCGATGCCGGACGGTTCAACGCCGAGCTTGTGCCCCTCGGGCCCACCATCACCGATGACTCGATCGGCGTCGCCGAACCGCTGCTGGCCCGCCTGCGCCCCCTGTTCCCAGGCGGCACGCTCACCGCGGGGACGGCGACGCGGATCAGCGACGGCGCCGCGGCGGTCGCCGTCGTGCCACACCGGCTGCGCGGCGGGGCCGCAGGCCTCGTCGTCCGCGGGCATGCCATCGTCGGGTGCGACCCGGCCCTGCCCGGGATCGGCGCGGCCCCGGCAGTGCTCGCGGCGCTCGCCTCCGCCGAGGTCAGGATCGGCGACGTCGCGGCGATCGAGATCGTCGAGGCGTTCGCGGCGCAGTCGCTGGCAGTGCTCGGCCGGCTCGGGCTGGACGACGACGATCGGCGGGTCTGCGCCGACGGCGGGGCGCTCGCGCTCGGCCACCCGTGGGGCGCGAGCGGCGCGGTCGCCCTGGTGCGGCTGTTCAGCCGCCTGGTCCGCGCGGGCGCACCAACCGGAACCTTCGGAGTCGCCGCAGCCTCCGTCGGCGGCGGCATGGGTGTGGCGGCCGTCGTCGAGGTGCTGCGATGAGCTACCTCGAGCTGGACGACGTCTCCGTGCGCCTCGGGGACACCGAGGTGCTGCGCGATGTCACGTGCTCGCTGGACGAGCGCACCGTCGCGATCGTCGGTGAGAACGGTTCGGGCAAGTCCACGCTCGCGCGACTGGTCGGCGGGCTCGCCCACGCGACGAGCGGCACGATCCGCGTCCTGGGCCTCGACCCGGCTCGTGAAGCGGCAAAGCTACGCCGTCGGGTAGCCGTGGTGTTCAGCAATCCGGACACCCAGATCATCATGCCGACGGTGGCGGAGGACGTCGCCTTCTCGCTGCGGTCCGAGAAGCTGTCGCGCGACGAGAAGGCCCGGCGGGTCGACGAGGCCATGCACCGGTTCGGCCTCACCGACGTCGCCGACCGCGCGTCGCACGACCTGTCCGGCGGGCAGAAGCAGCTGCTCGCGCTGTGCGGCGCCTTTGTGCGCAGTCCCGACCTGGTGATCGCCGACGAGCCGACCGCCTATCTGGACGCGCGCAACGCCCGTCGGGTCGCCGACCACCTCTTCGAGGAGGGACAGCACCGGCTGCTCCTGGTGACCCACGACCTGACCCTCGCGCAACGCTGCGAGAAGGCGGTCCTGGTGCAGGACGGGACGATCGTCGCGGCCGGAACGCCCGCCGCGATCGTCGCCGAGTACGAGGCGAGGCTCGGATGCTGACCCTGTACCGGCCCGGCGACGGCCCCTGGCACCGGTTGTCAGCAGGGCCGAAGTCGCTGGTGCTCACGCTGATCGTGCTGGGCGTCAGCCTGCTCCCGGCCGCCTGGTGGTCCGCTGCGGTCGCAGCCGGCGTCTGTCTCGCCTGCTACGCGGTCCGGGGCGCGGGGATGCGCGACCTCCTGAGACAGGTCGTCACCATTCGATGGATCCTCCTGGTGACGCTCGCCGGGCAGCTTGTGTTCCTCGGCCCGGAAGACGCGGTCGCCAACACTGTCCGGGTGTGCGCGGCCGTGGTGATCAGCGGGCTGCTCGCGCTGACCACACCGGTCAGCGAGCTGCTGGACGTACTGGAGCGGGCGTTGCGGCCGCTGCGGTGGCTGGGGATCGATCCGCAACGCGCAGCCCTCACGATCGCGGTGACCCTGAGCACCCTGCCTGTGCTCGCGCGGCTCGAGCGCGAGGTCCGCGAGGCACAGCGCGCCCGGGGCGGCGGGCGGAGCCTGCGCCTCTTCGCCATCCCGTTCCTGGTTGTTGCGCTCAAGCACGCGGATGCGCTCGGCGACGCGCTCACGGCACGAGGGGTGCGATGACGACGGCGGTGCCCGCGCCCACCGTGCATGGACCGACCGTGCACGGGCCGACCGTGGACGACCAGACACGGTGCGTCCACTACCGGACGGAGCTCGACGTGATCGCGATCCGGTTCGCCTGCTGCGGCCGCTACTACCCGTGCCACCTCTGCCACGACGGCGAGGCGGACCACGACTCGCGCCCGTGGCCGACCGGATCCGACCACAAACGCGCCGTGCTCTGCGGGGTGTGCCGGACAGAGCTCACCATCGCCGAGTACCGCGTAGTGCCCTCCTGCCCGGAGTGCAGCGCCCCGTTCAACCCGCGCTGCGCGGCGCACTACCCCGTCTACTTCGAGTAAGCCGCAGCCACCTCGTGCCACCTGCCGTCCACGGCCGAAGTCTCCGCCGCGGCCGCCACCCGCGCGGCCTGCAGCCCGTCGGCCACCGACGGCGCAACCTGCTCGCCCGTGAGCACCGAGGTGATGAACCGCGCACCCTCGATGACCTTCAGGTCCTCGAAGCTCAGCCCCATACCCCCGCCGGGGTTGAACCGACCGAACTCCCCGTGCTCGGTATCGGTCAGCACCCGCGTAAAGCCGTACCCAGCCGAGCCCGACCCAGCCCCACCCGACCCCAGGCACACCTCCAGCTCGTTCATCCGCTCGAAGTCCCACCGCGCGGACCCCGAGCTGCCGAACACCTCGATCCCGTACGCGCACCGCGGACCCACGGCCACGCGCGACGACTCGAACGTCGCCACGGCGCCGCCGTCCAGCCTCGCGAGCACTGCGGCATAGTCCTCGTTCTCCACGGGCAGCAGCTCCCCACCCACGTCGCCGCGAGCAGGGTGCCCCAAGCCCCCGCCCGACGGCGCAGGCCGCTCCCGGATGAACGTCTCCGTGAGCGCGGTGACCTCAAGCACCGGCGCGACGACGTACTGCGCCAGATCGAACCCGTGGCTGAGCAGGTCGCCGAGCACCCCCGACCCCGCCGTCTCGCGCACGAACCGCCAGGTACGCGGCCCAGAAGGCGACGCCGAGTAGTCGGCGTCGAGCACCACCCGCACGTTCGATACCCGACCGAGCCGACCCGAGCGGACCAGCGACCGCAGGTGCTCCACCGCGGGTGCGTGCCGGTAGTTGAACCCGACGGCGGTGACCAGCCCCGCGTCGCGTGCGGCGTCGGCGATGTCCTGCGACTGCCCGACCGAGGTACCCATGGGCTTCTCGATCCAGAACGGCTTGCCGGCGGCCGCCGCCGCGAGCGCGTGCTCGTGGTGCACGTAGTTGGGTCCGCAGATCGAGACGACGTCGACGTCGGGGTGGGCCAGCACGTCGCGGTAGTCGACGGTCACCTCCCGGTAGCCGAAGCGGCGGCGCGCCGCCTCGGCATTGTCGACGGAGGGGTCGGCCACGATCACCGGCACAACCTCGACGTCGAGCTCCGGGTACTTCTCCCCCAGCGCCCGGTAGGCGTGCGAGTGCACGTTGCCCATCCAGCCCGCCGAGATCAGCCCTACGCCGATCAGAGCAACCCCAGCCCGCACGAGGCCAGGTACTGCCGCGTCATGACCGCATTCGGCAGCGGCAGCCGCGGGTCGCAGGGGTACAGGTCCTGCTCGCAGATCACGTACAGGTCCTTGTTCAGGTCGGCCAAGGCAGCGACAAGAGCCGTCATGTCGGGCGCCCCCGCCGGGGGCCGCACGGACGCGCCGCGCGCCACGGCCTCGCCGAAGGGCCAGTCCTCGCGGTGCGCCTGCTCGGTCAGCTCGACGTCGAACGCCTTGATGTGCACGTAGGCGATCCGGTCGGGGTAGGTGCGCACCATCTCCAGCGGGTCCCCGCCGCCGTAGACGATGTGCCCGGTGTCGAGGCACAGGTTCACGTAGTCGGGGTCGGTGGCGTCGAACACGCGGGCGATGTCCTCCGGCGTCTCGATGTGGCTGTCCCCGTGGGGGTGCAGCACCATCTTCAGCCCGTACTCGTCCTTGACGATCTGGCCGAGCCGGTTCGCGTTCTCGATGTAGAGCTTCCAGGCGTCCGGCGTCAGCACACGGTCGTCGGTCCACTCCCAGGTCTTGTCGTCGCGGAACAGCGGCGGCAGGTGGACCAGGTACTCCGCGCCGACGGCGGCGTGGGTCTCCGCGATGGCCCGGAAGGTCCGCTCGGTCTCGGCCCAGGCCTCGGCCTTGTGCAGGATGCCCCAGCCGGTGCCGGCCACCACGGTGAAGCCGTTGTCGTCCATGACCTTGCGCAGGAGCTTCGGGTCCGTGGGGAAGTAGCCGTAGGGGCCGGTCTCCATGTACTCGAAGCCGGCCTCGGCCATCTCCGCGAGCGCCCGCTCCCAGTGGATCTGCTTCTCGTCCTCGGGGAACCACACGCCCCACTGGTCGGGGCAGACACCGATGGTGAGCTTGCTGAACCGGGGGTCGGTGTTGCGCGCCTTGCTCGTCATTTCGCTCTCTCTCACCTGGTGGTTGTGGTTCAGACGGCGGCCGACGCCGGGATGGGCGCCGGGGCCACGCTGAGCCCCGTGCGCGCGGACTGGGTGGCGGCGTCGGCCAGTGCCAGCGCCTGGCGCCCGTCGAGCAGCGACGGGGTCGGCGCGGTGCCCTCGCGCACGGCGGCCACGAACGCGGCCAGCTCGCGCGTGTACGCGTCGGCGTACCGCTCCAGGAAGAAGTCCAGGTGCGGTCCGCGGGCGCCGGACACCCCGGCGGCGTCGAGCACCACGGAGGTCGCCGTGTGGTTCTCCACCCGCAGCGCCCCGCGCGGGCCGAACGCCTCCAGGCGCTGGTCGTACCCGGCGGCGTTGTGCCGGCTGTTGATGATCGTCGCGACGGCGCCCGAGGCGGCGGTGAGGGTCACGACGGCGGCGTCGTAGTCGTCGACCTCTGCGAGGGCCGGGTCCAGGCGCTGCGGCACGGCGTGGACGTTGACGATGTCGCCGAGGAAGAACCGCGCCATGTCGAGGTCGTGGATGGCCATGTCGCGGAAGATCCCGCCCGAGGACGCGAGGTACGCGACGGGCGGTGGTGCCGGGTCGCGGCTGATGATGGTGAGCTGTTCGACGTCGCCGATCTCGCCGGCCGCCACCCGGCTGCGGACCTCCGCGAAGGCAGCGTCGAAGCGGCGGTTGAACCCCAGCATGACGCGGTCCGCGCGGCCGCCGACCTGGGCCAGGCACCAGTCGGCGCGCGCCAGGTCGAGGTCGACCGGCTTCTCGACCAGCACCGCCTTGCCCGCGTCGACGGCCGCCACGATCTGGTCCACGTGGTACGGCGTGGGCGAGCCGACGATCACGGCGTCCACCGTGTCGTCGGCGAACACGTCCGCGACGTCGGTGGTGGCCGCCGCCCCGTACGCCGAGGCCAGGCGCTCGGCAGCGCCGTCGACCGGGTCGGCGACGAGCGCGAGCTCGACGTCGGGCGAGGCGGCGACCGAACGGGCGTGGACGGCCCCGATCCGGCCGGCGCCGATGAGCGCAAAACGCATGGTGTCTCCTTGAGCTGTTCTCATACCTCGGCGGCCCGGACGTCCGCGATGAGCGACTTGTCGCCGCCCGTCTGTTCGAGCTCGTGGGCCAGCTCCGCGAGCTCGGCGCCGCCCGCCATCTGCGACGTCAGCTCGTCGAGCGTGACGTCCTTCTTCTCGTGATAACCGATGGGGCTGCCGCGCTTGAGCAGCAGGAACCGGTCCCCGACGGGGTAGGCGTGGTGCGGGTTGTGGGTGATGAAGACGACGCCGAGGCCCCGGTCGCGCGCCCGCAGCACGTAGCGCAGCACGATGCCCGACTGCTTGACCCCGAGCGAGGCGGTCGGCTCGTCGAGGATGAGCACCCGGGCGCCGAAGTGGACGGCGCGCGCGATCGCCACGCACTGCCGCTCGCCGCCCGAGAGCTGGTGGATCGGCTGGTTCACGTCGCGCAGGTCGATGCCCATGTCGAGCAGCTCCTGCTTGGCGATCCGCTGCATCTCCTTGACGTCGAGGATCCGGAAGGGCCCCACGCCCTTGGTCAGCTCGGAGCCGAGGAAGAAGTTGCGCCACACCGGCATGAGCGGGACGACGGCGAGGTCCTGGTAGACGGCTGCGATGCCGAGGTCGAGGGCCTGACGCGGCGAGCCGAGGGTCAGCTCCTCGCCGTCGACCTCCAGCAAGCCCTCGGTGTGCTGGTGGCGGCCGGCGATGATCTTGATGAGCGTGGACTTGCCGGCCCCGTTGTCGCCGAGCACGCAGGTGACGCGGCCCGCCTCGACGTCAAGATCGACGTCGTGCAGGGCGACGATGTTGCCGTACCGCTTGCCGACCCCGCGCATCCGCACGAGGGGGGTACCCGGTTCAGTGGCGCTCATCGCTGCTCCGCCCGCTTCTTGACGACGAGGTTGACGATCGTGGCCACCAGGAGCATGAGGCCGAGGAAGAACCTGAACCAGTCCGGGTTCCACTGCGCGTAGACGATGCCCCGGCTGACCATGCCGAAGATCAGGGCGCCCAGCGCCCCGCCGACCGCGGAGCCGTAGCCGCCGGTCAGCAGGCAACCGCCGATGACGGCAGCGATGATGTAGAGGAACTCGTTGCCCACCCCCTCGCCGGACTGCACGGTGCCGAACGCGAACAGGTTGTGCATGCCGAGCAGCCAGGCGCACAGCCCGACCCCCATGAACAGGCCGATCTTGGTGCGCACCACGGGGACGCCGACGGCCGAGGCCGCCAGCTCGTCCCCGCCGGCGGCGAAGATCCAGTTGCCGACGCGGGTGCGGACCAGCAGGTGGGTGGCGATCACGACGAGCGCCAGCCAGAACACGATGGTGATGTCCCAGTTCACGCCGAGGAAGCTGATCTCGGCCGCGAAGAACGAGCGCGCGGACTCGAACCCGTCCATCTCGGCGATCGACGGGCTGGAGACCCCGCCGGCCACGATCCTCGTGACGCCGAGGTTGACCCCGGCGATCATGAGGAACGTCGCCAGCGTGACGATGAACGAGGGCAGCTTCGTCACGACCAGCAGGTACCCGTTGAGCAGCCCGAGCCCGAGCGACACGACCAGGGCGATGCCGACCCCCACCCACACGTTGGTGCCCAGATACCAGGAGAACTGGGCGGCCGTGAGCGCCGAGAACACCACCGCGACCCCCGTGGACAGGTCGAACTCGCCGCCGATCATGAGCAGCGAGACGCCGACGGCCATGATCCCGATGGTCGAGGCCCCGTACAGCACCGTCGCTACCGACGGGAGCTGCGTGAACACCGGCGCGACCGCGGCGAAGAACACAAAGACGCCCACGGCGCCGACGACGGCGCCCATCTCGGGCCGCGCGAGCAGCCGCGCGACCGCCGAGCGGCGCACCAGCCGCTCATCGGCGGCGGGCGGCGACGCCGGCGGCGCCGGGGTGGTGGCAGTGGTCATCAGCGGATGCCGTCCTCGGCACCCGCAAGGACGTCTTCGGCGTTGTCCTGGTCGACGATCGCCGGGCCGGTGTAGACGGGCTGGCCGCCGCCGAGCACAAAGCCGCCGTTGTGCTGCAGCCACAGCGACTCGATGGCGAGGTAGCCCTGCAGGTACGGCTGCTGGTCGACGGTGGCGAGCACGTCGCCGTCGACCACCGCCTGGGCGAGCTCGGCGTTCAGGTCGAACGAGGCGACCTGCGCCTCGGAACCGGTCTCCGCGACGGCGTCGACGATGGTCACCGTGAAGGGCGCGCCGAGGCCGATGATGACGTCGGCGTCGGGGGTGGCCTGGAGCTTGGCGGTGACGGTCGAGCTCACCTGGGTCATGTCCGTGCCCTGCACGTACAGCACCTCGGTGTCCGGGAGCCGGTCCTGCACCCCGGCGCAGCGCGCCTCCAGGCCGACGTTGCCCTGCTCGTGGATGACACAGATCGGGTGCGTGAAGTCCTGCTCGACGAGCAGGTCGCCGAGCGCCTCCCCGGCAAGGCCGTCGTCCTGGCCGATGAAGGTGAACGCGCCGAAGTCGAGCGCGTCGTCCATACCGCCGTTGAACCCGACGACGGGAATGCCCGCGTCGACGGCGTTCTGCGTCACGCCCTGCATCGCCTCCCCCTTGGAGAAGGTCAGGGCCAGGCCGTCCGTGCCCTGGTCGACGGCCTGCTGGGCGAGCTGGCTCTGGCGTGCGGCGTCCGGGTCGCTCGAGTACTGCAGGTCGACGCCGTAGCGCTCGGCAGCTGCCTCCGCGCCCCGCCGCGCGATGTCCCAGAACGTGTCCCCGGGCCCGGCGTGGGTGACCATCACGGCGGTCATGGTCGGCTCGGCGGCGGCGTCGGGTGCGTCGTCCTCCTGCTGCCGCCCGCCACCCGAGCAAGCGGTGAGAATCATGGCCAGCGCGCCACCGAGGGCGAGCGCGCGGACGAGGGGTCGTCGGTTCACGAGCGGAGCTCCTTACATCGTTGTGAAGGGCCAGGCTGCCCAGGCTATCGTCGCCCGGAGCCATGTCAAGACATATGTACGACCGGTCAAACCGCTACTTCTGGGCGTCCCCCGAGAAGTGGTACGACGCCGCTGTGCGCTGCGCGCTGTGCGGCCAGCGCTGCGTGACGACCTTGCCGCGGGTGTAGAACCGGATGCCCTCCGGCCCGTAGACGTGGCTCTCGCCGAACAGCGAGTCCTTCCAGCCGCCGAACGAGTGCCACGCGACGGGCACCGGGATCGGCACGTTGATCCCCACCATGCCGACCCGCACGCGGCGCTGGAAGGTCCGGGCAGCCTCGCCCGACGACGTGAACACCGCGGTGCCGTTGCCGTAGGGGTTGGCGTTGATGACGTCGATCGCCTCGTCGAGGCCGGAGACGCGGACCACGTCGATGACCGGCCCGAAGACCTCCTCGCGGTACACCTCGTGCTCGGCCGCCACCCGGTCGATCACCGTGGGGCCCACGAAGAAGCCCTCCTCGTAGCCCGGCACGGTGCGGCCGCGGCCGTCCACGACAAGCTCGGCGCCCTCCCGCTCGGCCGACGAGATCAGGCCCTCGATCCGGGCCTTCGCCTGGGCGGTGATGACGGGGCCCATCTCGGCGCCCGGCTGGTCGCCCGCGGTCACCCGCACCGACCGCGCCTTCTCGGCGAGGCGCGCCACGAGCTCGTCGGCGACGGCGTCCTCGACAACCGCGACGGACAGCGCCATGCAGCGCTCCCCCGCCGCGCCGAACGCGGCGGCGGCGAGCTGGTCGGCGGCGTCGTCCAGGTCGGCGTCCGCCAGCACAACCCCATGGTTCTTGGCCCCGCCGAGGGCCTGCACCCGCTTGCCCTCGGCCGAGGCCGTGGCGTGGATGTACCGGGCGATCGGCGTCGAGCCGACGAACGAGACAGCCGCGATGTCCTCGTGGTGCAGCAGGGCGTCGACCACCTCTTTGTCGCCCTGGACCACCTGGAACACGCCGTCGGGCAGGCCGGCCTCCTGCCACAGCTCGGCCAGGAAGAGCGACGCCGACGGGTCGCGCTCGGACGGCTTGAGCACAAACGCGTTCCCGGTGGCGATGGCGACGGGGCTCATCCAGAGCGGCACCATCACGGGGAAGTTGAACGGCGTGATGCCGGCGACCACACCGAGCGGCTCCCGGAACGAGTAGACGTCGATCCCCGAAGCGGCCTCGCTGGAGTACTCGCCCTTGAGCAGGTGCGGCAGGCCGGTGGCGAACTCGACGACCTCCAGGCCGCGCGCCACCTCACCGGCCGCGTCGGACAGCACCTTGCCGTGCTCGCGGCTGACGATCGCGGCGAGCTCCGGGGTCCGGGCGGCCAGCAGGTCGCGGAAGCGGAACAGGACCGCCGCGCGCTTGCCCAGGGAGAGCTGCGACCAGGTCTCGGCGGCGGCGACGGCGACCGCCACCGCGCGATCGACGTCGGCGGCCGTGCCGAGACCGAGCCGGGCGATCTCCTGGCCGGTGGCGGGGTTGAAGACCGGCTGGGTGCGCTCGCCGGTCGACTCGACGTGTTTGCCGTCGATCCAGTGGGTGATCAAGGGTTGGGTGGTCAGGGACATGGGAAAACCTTTCAGGGCGGTGGTCACAGGTAGTGCCGCTGCGGGGTGCGGGCCGCGTCGTACTCGGCGCGCGCGGCCCGGGTGCTGGACAGGGTGGAGACGCCGCTCACGGGTACGTCCCACCAGTTCGAGCCTGGGGGGTTGGGCCCGGTGAGGTCGGTCTCGACGTGGATCAGGGTCGCGCGGTCGGACGCGGCGGCGGTGCGGAAGGCTGCCCGGAAGTCGTCGACGCTCTTGGCGACCAGCACGTCGACGCCGAAGCTCTCGGCGTTGCGCACCAGGTCGAGCGGCACCGGCTCGCCGTCGAGCAGCCCGGACTCGGGGTTTCGCATCCGGTAGCTGGTGCCGAACCGCTGCGACCCGCGGGACTCCGACAGGGCCCCGATCGACGCGAACCCGTGGTTCTGCAGCAGGACCACTATCACCTTGATCCGCTCGGACACGATGGTCGCGAGCTCCTGCGGGAGCATCTGGTAGGTGCCGTCCCCGACGATCGCCACGACCTCCCGGCCCGGCGCCGCCAGCTTGGCGCCCATCGCGGCCGGGATCTCGTAACCCATGCAGGAGTACCCGTACTCCAGGTGGTACTGCGACGGCGTCCGGGCCCGCCAGAGCGCCTGCAGGTCACCGGGCATCGAGCCGGCGGCGTTGATCAGGATGTCCTCGTCGCTCATCAGCTCGTTGAGCGCCCCGAAGATCTCGGTCTGCGCGGGCAGCGGGCCGTGCCCCAGGTGGTAGGCACGGTCGGTGACGACCTGCCAGTCGGCGACCCGCCGGGTGACCTCGGCGCGGTACTGGTCGTCGGTGCGGTGGCCGGCCAGGGCTTCGGTGAGCGCGACCAGCCCCTCGCGGGCGTCGGCCACCAGCATCTCGCCGGAGTGCTTCGCGGCGTCGAAGGCGGCGACGTTGAGATTGACGAACCGCACGCCGGGGTCGCGGAACGCGGTGTGGCTGGCAGTGGTGAAGTCGGTGTACCGGGTCCCGACGCCGATGACGACGTCGGCCGTCGCCGCGAGCGCATTGGCGGCGTCGTTGCCCGTGGCGCCCACTCCCCCGACGGCGAGCGGGTGGTCCCACTCGATCGCGCCCTTGCCCGCCTGGGTGTCGGCCACGGGGATGCCGGTGGCGGTGGCGAAGGCGCACAGCGCCTCGCTCGCCCCGGAGTAGACGACGCCGCCGCCCGCGACCACCAGCGGCCGCTTCGCCGCGCGGATCACCTCGACGGCGCGGGCCAGCGCGGCCGGCTCCGGCACCGGGCGAGCCACGTGCCATACCCGGTCGCGGAAGAACTCGACGGGCCAGTCGTAGGCCTCGGCCTGCACGTCCTGCGGGAGCGCCAGGGTCACGGCCCCCGTCTCGGCCGGGTCGGTGAGCACCCGCATGGCCGCGGGCGCGGAGCCCAGAAGCTGCTCCGGCCGCCAGATCCGGTCGAAGTACCTGGAGACCGGCCGGAACGCGTCGTTGACCGTCACGTCGGGGCCGCCGGGGTGCTCCAGCTGCTGCAGCACGGGGTCCGGGATGCGGCTCGCGAAGACGTCCGAGGGCAGCAGGAGCACCGGGATGTGGTCGATGGTCGCGAGCGCCGCGCCGGTGACCATGTTGGTCGAGCCGGGGCCGATCGAGGCGGTGCACGCGAAGGTCTGCAGCCGCTCCTTGGTGCGTGCGTAGCCGACGGCGGCGTGCACCATGCCCTGCTCGTTGCGGGCCAGCAGGTAGGGCAGCTCGTCCGGTCCGGTCTCGCCCGCGGGCACGCCGGCCTCGGTGGCCTCGACGTGCGCCTGCAGCAGCCCCTGCCCGAACCCGGCGACGTTGCCGTGCCCGAAGATGCCGAACGCGCCGGCGAAGAGGCGCTGGGTCACTCCGTCGCGCTCGGTGTGCTGGTGGGCGAGGAAGCGGACCAGCGCCTGGCCCACGGTCAGTCGGACAGTGCTCATGCGGTCTCCTCGGTGAGATCCGTGGTCGGGGAGGTGCTGGACGCGGGCCCCAGCGGCAGCCGCGGGTCGACGGTCTCCGTCGCCCAGGTGTCGCGCACCCAGTGGTGGGCCGGGTCGTCGACGGACAGCCAGGTGCCGTCGTCGGCCGGGCCTGCCATGACGTTGAGGTAGTACAGGTCGTAACCGGGGGCCGCCGCGGACGGCCCGTGGTAGCCGTGCGGCACCAGCACGGTGTCGCCGGTGCGGACCTCGGCGAAGACGTCGATCGGCCGCTCCGGTGTGCCGTACACGCGGTGGTACGCCAGGCCAGGGCCGGTAGGGCCGTCGGCGACCTCGAAGTAATAGATCTCCTCCAGCTCCCGCTCCTCGTG
This sequence comes from Promicromonospora sp. Populi, assembly GCF_041081105.1. Taxonomy (NCBI): domain Bacteria; kingdom Bacillati; phylum Actinomycetota; class Actinomycetes; order Micrococcales; family Promicromonosporaceae; genus Promicromonospora; species Promicromonospora sp. Populi. The sequence goes on from NZ_CP163528.1 coordinate 2,108,318, forward strand.
GCCCGGTACGTCGCTGTGCGCGTCGTGCTTGTGGGGCGGGTAGGAGGACCAGTTACCGCCCGGGGTGAGCACCTCGCACACCAGGATGCGGTCCACCTCGATGCCGGTGCCGATGGTGTAGTTGTGCACCTGCCGGCTGGCGCGGCCCGCGCCGCGCAGGTCGACGGTCGCCTGGTCTGCGCGCAGCACCTGCACCGGCTGCACCCGCCCGGCCCGCGCGGTGGCGACGGCGACCCTGGCGGACGCTCCGTCGTCGGGCCGCAGCGTCACGGTCGAGCCGACCGGGAGGTAGGCCGTGTCCGTGGGCCCGGCGAAGACGCCCGCCCGCCCGGCGAGCCGCAGGTCGTGCCGCTGCCCGCCGGGGTCGGTCACGTCCAGGCGCAGGCCCCCGCGCAGCGGCACAACTACTGCCTCGTCGGCGGTGAGCTCCAGGTCGAGGCTCCCGCCGGCGGGAATCTCGTGGACGAGCAGCCCGCTGTAGCCCCAGCCGGCCCGCTCGGGCGTGATCTCGGCGACGGGGCCGCCGATGCTCGCGTCGGGGAGGCCTGCTCGGAGCACAAGGTCAGTCACGGCGTCGTCCTTCGCAGCAGAGTAAACAGCAGCAGAGTAAACAGCAGAGTCGTTCACAACAGCGCCACCGCCCCGTCGACAGCCGCCGCGACGTCGCCGCCCGGCGGGTACAGCAGAGACCGGCCGATGACCAGCCCGCGCACGGACGGCAGGGCGAGCGCCTTGGCCCAGCCGGCCATCGCAGCGTCCTGGTCGCCGGAGACCTCCCCGCCGAGGATGAGCGCGGGCAGGGTGGAGGCCGACAGGACCCGCTCCATGTCGTCCACGACTGGCAGCTTGAGCCAGGTGTAGGCCGACGTGCGCCCCAGCCCCGAGGCGACGGCGATGGCGCGCATCACGGCGTCGGGCGTCAGGTCGTTCTGCACCCGCCCATCCACGCGCCGGGAGATGAACGGCTCGACCATGGCCACCAGACCGCGGTCGGCGAGCTCGTCGATGGCACGGGCGCACGCCTCCATCGTGACAACGGACGCCGGGTCCTGCGCGTCGATGCGCAGCAGCATCTTGCCGCCGTCGAGGCCCGCCTCGGCGACGCCGCGGGCGTCGTAACCGGTGAAGCGGTCGTCCATCTCGAACGCCGAGCCGGCCAGGCCGCCCCGGTTCATGGACCCGTAGACCAGCTTGCCGTCCAGCGCGCCGAGCGCGGCGAGCTCCTCGACGAGGTCGGCGGTGCCGAGAAACCCGCCGACGCCCGGCCGGCCGAGGGCCACGGCCGTGCGGCGCAGGAGGTCGCGCCGGTCGGCCATCGCCATGGGCTCGTCACCCACCGCCACGGCGCCGCGCGCCGGGTGGTCGGCGGCGATGACGAGGAACCGCTCGCCGGACACCGGGCCCGGATGCCGCGGGCGGGTCAGGACCCGCCGGCGCAGCGCCCCCGGGTCGGACACCCGCAGCTCGACGACGTCGTCCACGGTCAGGGCCTCGTGCACAGTCGGGGCTTCTGTCGCGACCGGGCCGCCCGCGCGCTCGCGGACCTCGATGGGGGCCCTGGAGCGGACCTCGACGAGGACCTCGACCGCGGCCTTGGTCAGCTGCTCCGGGACCTCGCCCGTGGCCAGCAGGTGCTCTACCTCGGGAGGCGTCGGCATCGCCGTCGAGCACTCCAGCCGAGCGGCGACGATCGCGCCCGCCGCGTTGGCGAACCGCAGCGTCCGCTCCAGCGTCCAGCCCCGCAGCAGCCCGTGGCACAGCGACCCGCCGAACCCGTCGCCGGCGCCGAGGCCGTTGACGACGTCGACGGTGACCGCCGGCACGACCACCCGTTCGTCGCGGGTCTTGGCCAGGACCCCGTGCGGGCCCTGCTTGACCACCGCGACCTGCACACCGGCCGCCAGCAGCGCGTCGGCCGCGCGGTCGGGGTCCCGCTCGCCGACGGCGACGAAGCACTCCTCCTGGTTGCCCACGGCGATGGTCACCTGCGGCAGCACGGCACTGAGCTGCTCGCGCGCCGCATCGACGTCGGGCCAGAACATGGGGCGGTAGTCCAGGTCGAGCACCGTGTGGCCGCCGTGGCCGCCCCGGCGGCGCGCGGCCAGTGCGGCGTGGTGCGCGGACCGGCTGGGCTCCTCGCTCAGGCCGGTGCCGGTGAGCCAGAGCAGGCGGGCCGACCGCACGGCGTGCAGGTCGATGTCCTCGGGCGTGATCCGCAGGTCAGGGGCGGACGGCGACCGGTAGAACCAGAGCGGGAAGTCGTCCGGCGGGAAGATCTCGCAGAACGTGACGGGGGTGTGCAGCTCGGGCACCACCACTACGTGCCGGTCGTCCACGCCGAACCGCCTCAGCTCACGCCGGGCGTACCGGCCGAAGGGGTCCTCCCCCACACCCGTGATCACGGCGGTGGTGTGGCCCAGCCGGGCGGCGGCCACCGCGACGTTCGTCGGGCTGCCCCCGAGGTACTTGCCGAACGACGTCACGTCCTCGAGCCCGACGCCGCTCTGCAGCGGGTAGACGTCGACGCCGATGCGGCCGATCGCGAGCACGTCCGGCGCCCTGGCCTCGTCCCCCATCATGTCCCCCGTCTCTCGGCCCCCAGCTCGGCCCACATCGTCGCGGATCCGCGCGCACACCCGTACGGCGAGTAGCTCGACCCTCCTACCCGACCCGCCCCGCTGTCAATACTTTGTCCTGACATTTGAACATCACGTCTTGAAATTCATTCACCGCTAGACTCCGCCTACAGAAAGCCGACCGCAACAGTGACCACGCCCGTGACCACCAGGAGGCCCGCCGTGCCCCAGCCGCTGCGCATCGACCTCGACCGGTCGAGCCCGGTGCCCCTGTACCACCAGGTGGCCACCGCGATCGACGCGGCGATCGAGGACGGGCGGATGCAGCCGGGCGAGTTCCTGGAGAACGAGGTGGCACTGGCCGCCCGCCTCGGTATCTCGCGCCCCACGGCACGCCAGGCGCTGCAGGACCTGGTCGAGCGCGGTCGCCTGGTGCGCCAGCGCGGCGTCGGGACGCAGGTCGCCCCCGCGCGCGTGCGCCGGCCGGTCGAGCTGACGAGCCTGCACGACGACCTGGCCAAGACCGGGCGCGAGCCCAGCACCGAGGTGCTGGAGCGCCGCGTGGTGCCGGCGACCGCTGAGGTCGCGGAGGCGCTGGAGGTGCCGGAGGCCAGCGACGTCGTCATGATCCGGCGCCTGCGGCTGGCCGACGGCGAACCGCTGGCGGTGCTCACCAACTACCTGCCGCCGGAGATCGCCCCCAGCAGCGAGGAGCTCGCGACGCAGGGCCTGTACGACCTGCTGCGCTCCCGCGGCGCCAAGCCCAAGGTGGCCCGGCAGCGCATCGGGGCCCGCAGCGCGACGGCGGCCGAGGCCCGCGTGCTCGGCGAGCGGCCGCGTGCGGCCCTGCTGACCATGGAGCGCACGGCGTACGACGACAGCGGCCGCGGCATCGAGTTCGGGCAACACATCTACCGTGCCTCCCGGTACATGTTCGACACGACGCTGTTCTCGAGCTGACCGACGTCCCCGCAGTCGCGGCCTGACACCCGCGATCGCATTTGTCCTGACATTCGGTTGACAGGTTGCCCGGACCCGGGGTCGAATGGGTCACGCCGAACACCGCCGTCGGCCTAACCGGAGGATCCCGTGACCCAGACGTTCGACGCAGCCACGACCGACGTCACCGGCAGCGAGACCCCGCTGGGGCGCATGACGCGCGAGTACCCGCAGACGGCCCTGTGGAACGACTCGGCAGACCCCGAGCAGCTCGGCCGCGCCATCTCCTGGGGCGCCGTCGGCGCCACCTGCAACCCGGTGATCGCGCTCGCCGCGATCCAGGCCGACCTCCCGCGCTGGACGGCCCGCCTGCGCGAGCTCGCCGACGAGCGCCCGACCGCCACCGAGTCCGACCTCGGCTGGGCGGTGGTCGAGGAGCTCAGTGTCGACGCCGCCCGCCTGCTGCAGCCCGCCTTCGAGGCCTCTGCCGGCCGGAACGGCCGGCTGTCGGTCCAGACCGACCCGCGCCTGCACCGGGACGCCGCCGCCCTGGTCGCTCAGGCCGAACGCTTCGCCGCGCTGGCGCCGAACGTCATCGTCAAGATCCCGGCGACGAAGACCGGCGTCGAGGCGATCGAAGAGGCGACCTTCCGCGGCGTGAGCGTCAACGCAACTGTCTCGTTCACCGTCGCCCAGGCGGTCGCCGTCGCCGAGGCGATCGAGCGGGGCCTCGACCGCCGTGCGGCCGCGGGCCTGCCCGTCGAGGAGATGGGCGCCGTCGCCACCATCATGGTCGGCCGGCTCGACGACTGGCTCAAGGTCGTGGCCGCGCGCGAGGGCCTGCTCCTGCCGCCGGGGGTCCTCGACTGGGCGGGCGTGGCGGCGATCAAGAACGCGTACCGGATCTTCACCGAGCGCGGTTACCGCACCCGGGTCCTGTCGGCGGCGTTCCGCACCCACCTGCACCTGTCGGAGCTGGTGGGCGGCGACCTGGTGATCTCCCCGCCGTTCGAGTGGCAGGACTCGATCAACCGCAATCGCCTCGCCCTGCCGGCCCGCATCGACGCCCCCGTCGACCCGGAGATCCTCGACACGCTCACGCGCACGCTGCCCGACTTCCGGGCCGCCTACGAGCCCGACGGGCTCGCGCCCGAGGAGTTCGCGGGATTCGGCCCGTCGCTGCGCACGCTGCGCCAGTTCCTCGACGCCGACGCCCAGCTCGACCAGCTCGTACGGGACGTCCTGGTCCCTGCGCCCTGACGCCGAGCTTGCTGGGAGCTCCCTGGTGAGACAGGGTCGGTGCCGTGGACGTCACCGAGGTACCAGAGCGAGTTGTCCTGCTGGACGAGCACGGGGCACCCGCCGGATCGCAGCTCAAGAGTGTTGTGCACACCGCGGACACTCCGCTGCACCTGGCGTTCTCGTGCCACGTGCTGAACGCGGCCGGCCAGGTGCTGGTCACCCGCCGTGCCCTGGGCAAACGCACCTGGCCGGGCGTGTGGACCAACTCCTTCTGCGGCCACCCGCAGCCGGGCGAGCCGATGGAGGACGCCGTCGCACGGCGCGCGCAGGACGAGGTCGGGCTGACCCTGCGTGAGCTGCGGCCCGTGCTGCCCGAGTTCCGGTACCGCGCCACCGACGCCTCGGGGATCGTGGAGAACGAGGTGTGCCCCGTCTACGTGGCGGTCGCCGACGAGGAGCCGCACCTGAACCCGGACGAGGTCATGGATGCCCGGTGGGCCGACGCCGGTGCGCTGGGCGCCGCCCTCCGGGCCACCCCGTGGGCGTTCTCGCCCTGGTTCGTGAGCCAGGCGCGGGAGATGTCTCTCTACGCGGGCTGAGCTTCGGGCATCCAGTCCTCGTCGTCGCGGACCCACGTCGTACCACCGGCTTCCGGCCGTGCGCCGTCGACGAGCCAGTAGGTCTCGTCCGGGTTCCACCCGGCGATGACACTGGCCGTGTCGCCGGCAGCGTCGTCGTCGACCGGGATCGCCGTGCCCGCGGCGGCGACGTACGCGGCGGCGGTGAGGTGGACGGCATCGTGGTCGACGGCGACCGCCGCCCAGTCGGGCACCACCCAGCGCCCCACGCGGCCGGTCGTGAGGTACCAGTCATGCCGCTTCGCGTTCACCTCCAGCGGGTACTCCCGGCACAGCGCGGCCCACGCCTCGGCGCTGTCGATCTCGCGTACGCGCGCGTCGGCGGGGACCTCGACCGGGCGCGTGACCGCCCGCTCCCAGCCAAAACCGTCCTCCACCAGCCAGAGGCCCGCCGGCCCGGACGTGTCCAGGCTCCTCGTGGTGCGGATCAGGTCCGACGGCGGGGTCGACCACCAGGCCCCGCTGAAGGAGGCAGTCGGATCTGCCGCCGCGTGCTGCGCCGCCTGCCGCTCAGCCTGGACGACGTCGGCGCGCCACAGTGCCAGCCGGTTCGCCACGCCTGTCGCTCGCCCGGGAACGGGCTCGGCGTCGTCGTCCCACTCGACTACGTGCTGGTCCTCGCGGGCGATCGGTTCGCTCCACCAGCTCACGGCCGCAGCCGCGGCGGCGACGTGCTCGGCGACCCGTTCCAGTGCGGCACGCACGACGGGTGTGGCGGCGAGCACGTCGTCGCCGTCGGGCTCCTGCCAGTAGCGGGCGTTGTCCACCGCGCCGGCGAGGGCGTGCAGCGCGGAGTCCTGGTCGACGTCGGTCAGGCGAACCGCGTCCAGGAGGGACGCCACGGTCCCTGGCGTGGCGGCCGCCTCCCGGGTGGCGACCGCCACCGGGACGTGCGGGCCGGGACCGGAGTACGCCACGAGGATCTGGCCCGGGTTGGGGTCGAGCGCGTAGGCCGCCGACATCACGGCCTGAGCGAGCGGCGCCTCCGTCCCGTCGCGCTCGGCAAGGAAGGACTCGGCGTCGAGCGCGAGCCCCAGCAGGAACCTGCGCCCGCGCCAACCGCTCAGCAGCACCTCTGGCGTGATCGAGCTCATCTCAGCATTGTTGCTCAGCACGCCCAGGGAATTACGGCGCCTCCTCACCCGCCGGAGAGATTCTCCGTGTCAGCTCCGGCAGGCCGTTGCCGCGCAGGTCGGCAAGGACGGCCGCCCGTCCCGCCATGGCCATGACCAGGGAGAGCAGGGGCCCGGCGACCGCAGGCCCCGAGCCCGCCTGGAAGTCGGCGTCGGTCGCTGTGAGGCGCAGGCCCTTGACCAGCGACCGACTGTTGACCGCGAAGTCCTTGGTGGCGAAGAACCGCGCGACCGCCACGAGCGCCTCGGCCTCTGGCTCGTGTCGCAGGCCCAGCGGACGGCGGATGTCCTCGGCGTGGACGATCACCTCACCCAGCCCTGCGGCGCTCTCCTTGCGGGGCAGCCCGATCGACCCGACGCCGGCGAGCCGGTCGAGGGTCGCCGTCGGCGTCGGGCCGCGGAACTCCTCGAGGCGCCTCTGATTGTGCAGGTCGGCGTCGAACCGCGCCCCGATCATGCTCCGGATCCAGCCCAGCGGGGAGAGTGTGGAGGCTGCGCCCAGGTGCGCGACCACGTCCTCCACGTCCCAGGCGCCGCACAGCGTCGCTGCTCGCCACTGCTCCGGCGTCAGCCGACGCAGGTCGTCGGCGAGCGCCGAGCGTTCACGGTCCTGGAGCTCCGACAGCCGGGTCACGCGGAGACCCTACCGACGTCGGCCCCCTCGACGAGCTGCCGGGTCTGCTCAGCCAGCGTCTTCCAGGCCACCGTCGGCAGGTCGTGGCCGACGCCGGAGAGGATCGTGCGTCGCGCCCCGCGGATCGCACGCGCTGTGTCGCGGGCGGCCGACGTCCGGATGAGGGGGTCGTCCTCACCGTGCAGCACGAGCGCGGGCGCGTCGAGCTCACGCAGGCGCGGGCCGCGCCACCGGGCGTGGAGCTGGCGGCCGAGCCCGCTCACGTCGCGCGGCCCGCTGCCGAGCCCGCGTTCGATCCGGGCGCGCGCCTCCTCCTCGTCGCAGGGATTCACCGGTGAGGCCATCTTCCGGGCGACGGCCAGGGACGCGGCGACGTCGCCGTCGTGCCCGTCCGGGAAGCTCTGGGCGGCGAGCCTCGCGAGCAGCCCGAGCCGCAGGTAGCGCAACGCCCGGAACCCGGCCGCGTCGCTCGGCGGGGCGTCGCACGAGACGACCGCGAGGGCACGCCGCGGATGGCGCAGCGCGAACCGTTGGGCCACGATGCCGCCCAGCGAGTGCCCGAACACGACCGCGCGCTCCCAGCCGACGGCGTCGAGCACGGCGGCCGCGTCGTCGACGACATCCTCGGAGGTGTACGGCACGTGGTCCGTGCCGAGCAGCGCTGCCCACCGGCCCCGCCGCGTGGCCTGGCCGAACCGGGTTGACTCCCCGGAGTCACGCTGGTCGTACCGGACTACGTCGAAGCCCTCGTTCGCGAAGGCCCGGCACAGCCCGTCCGGCCACCAGGTCCGGGAGAGCGCGAGCCCTGTCATGAGCAGCAGCGGCGTACCTCCGCCGCGCTCGAACCGGTCGTAGGCGATCTCAACGGCGCCGTGGCGCGTGTACTCGGTCGGGGACCACTCGGCAAGGTCGTTCATCGAGCCATTCTCGCTCAGTGGCTCTCGTGCGGCGTGGAGACATCACGTGCGGGGGTTGTGTTGCGCAGAGTGGACGTTGTCTACAACATGCAACATCGCCCGGGGAGCATGTGTTTCCCCGGGCGATGGCACCACATGGCATCGCGTAGCACCATTGATCCCGTGAGTGGTAAGCAGAGCGGTGAATCGGTCCCGCTACAGCGTCGGCGCCGCTTCGTCCTGCACGCGGAGTTCGCTGCCATGTCTCAGGCAAGTCCCCGCCTGTCGTTGGAGGCGTTCCGTGCCGACCAGGACGCGGCCATCGATGACGAGGCGGTCAGTGGGTCAGCTTCAGCCCGATGACGATGGCGATCAGCCCGGCGATGAGCAGCACGCGGACGACAGAGACCGGTTCGGCGCCGGTGAGCATGGCCCACGCGACCGTGGTCGCGGCGCCGATTCCGACCCACACGGCGTAGGCCGTGCCGACGGGTAGGTCGCGCATCGCGTAGGCGAGGCCGCCCATGCTGGCGACGAGGGCACCGCCGAACACCAGGCTCGGCGTGAGCTGCGTGAGGCCCTCCGAACGACCAAGGGCGGTGGCCCAGACGGCTTCCAGCAGGCCGGAGACGACAAGGATGATCCAGGACATGGTGTGCTCCTCAAGATGCCGTCTTGTCGCACACCGGGTACGGCAACCCTCGTCCGGGAACCCCTGCGGGCTCTGCCGCCATGTTGGCACACCCCGGGCCGTTCCGGCCCGGCACAGGTGGAGAGACTCGTCACCAGCGCTGTTTGACCGAGCGGCCTGTTGACCGCACGGCTGGTTGACTGGGCTCATGACGGGGATGCGACGGCTGAGCCGGGTGCTGGACAGCCCGACCGGGGTACGGATCGGCGCGGCGCTCGGCGTCGGCGTGCTGCTGGGCTGGCTCCTGTCGTGGGACTCCGTGGTGGCTGCGGTCCTGGGCGGCTGGGCAGGTGCCGGGCTGGTATTCGTGGCCTGGACCACGCTGGTGATCGTCCCGATGGACGCGGAGGCGACCAGCGAGCACGCGGTGCGCGAGGAACCAGCGCGCGGCATCGCGAACCTGATAGTGCTCCTCGCGGCCGTAGCCAGCCTGGGTGGCGTCGCGGTCGCCCTCGTGGGCGGCGGGCTGGACGACGACGACGTCACGATGGGCGCCGTCCTCGCCTCGGTCCTCGTCTCCTGGGCCAGCGTGCACACGGTGTTCGCGCTGCACTACGCCCGCGCCTACTACACGGCACCGGCCGGCGGCATCGACTTCCACCAGACCGAACCGCCCCGGTACAGCGACTTCACCTACCTGGCGGTCACCGTCGGGATGAGCTTCGCGGTCTCCGACACGGACCTGGGCTCCTCGGCGATGCGCAAGATCGCGCAGGTCCACGCGCTGCTCGCGTACCTGTTCGGCACGGTGGTCGTGGCCCTCCTGATCAACCTGGTCGCGGGGCTCGCGAACACCTGAGCCGCCACGTCAGCCCACCGGCTGGCGGAGCCGCCGCACCACGGCCGTCACCGCCTCCCGGCCGGCCCGGTTGGCGCCGATGGTCGACTGCGACGGCCCGAAGCCGATGAGGTGGACCCGCGGCTCGTCGGCGACCTGCGTGCCGCGCACCGCGATCCCGCCCAGCTCGTTACGCAGCCGCAGCGGGTCCAGGTGCGCCAGGTCGGCCTTGAACCCGGTGGCCCACAGGATCGTGTCGACCGGCGTGAAGCTGCCGTCGGCCTCCCGCACGCCCAGCGGCTCGACAGCGGTGAACATCGGCCGCCGCTCCAGCGCGCCGCGGGCCTTGGCCGCGAGCGCGTACGGCGTCCAGATCAGCCCGGTGTAGGAGACCACGCTGCCGGTCGGCCGCCCTGCCTCGGCGTCGGCCGTCACCTTGGCGATGGTCTCCCGGCCGACGGTCTCGGGCAGGAACTCGCGGTCCAGGAACACCGGCTCGCGGCGGGTGTACCAGAGGGTGGTCGCCACGCGGGAGATCTCCTCCAGGAGCTGGATCGCCGAGATCCCGCCCCCGACGACCGCCACTCGCTGCCCGGCGAAGTCCTCCGCCCGGCCGTAGTCGCGGGTATGCAGCTGGCGGCCGCGGAACGTCTCCCGACCCGGGTAGCTCGGCAGCACCGGGTTGGTCCAGGTGCCGGTCGCGTTGATGACGGTCTGCGTGGTCCACGAGCCGCGGTCGCTCGTCACGACGAGGTCGCCGTCGGGGTCGTCGTCCGCGCGCCGGACCGCCACGACGTGCACCGGGCGCAGGATCGGGAGCGCGAACGTCCGCTCGAAGCCCGCGAAGTACCGCGGGACGGCGACGCGGCTCGCCTCCGTGGTGTCGACGGCGGGCTGGGTGAGGCCGGGGAGGTCGAAGATCCCGTTGACCGTCGCCATCCGCAGCGACTCCCCGCGGTGCTGCCAGGCCCCGCCCGGCGCCGGGTTGGCGTCCAGGACCACGTAGGTGCGCTCGGCGTCCGGCTGGTCGACGGCGCTCACAAAACCCCTGCGCTGCAAGTGGTACGCCGCCGACAGGCCCGCCTGACCGGCCCCGATCACGACCACCGTCGCCCGCTGCAGCTGCTCGTTCACACCGGGCACAACACCGCGATCGCGCAGATGTTTCCGGGTGGGCGCGGTCAGCCCAGCGTGATCCTGCGCACCGCCTCCACCACCGTCTCGTGCCGCGGCGCCTCGGTGTCCAGCGCGCGGTGGATGGTCAGCCCTTCGATCAGGGCGTCGAGCATCCGGGCAGTCACGGGGTCGAAGTGCCGTTCGAGGGCCGCACGCGAACGGGCCATCCACGCGTTGGTCAGCTCGCGGTAGGCCGGCTCGCGGGACGCGAGCGTGTACAGCTCGTGGGTCAGCACGAGGTCCCGGTTGGTGTCGAAGACGTCCTGCGTGATGATCGCGATGACGGCTTCGCGGGCGCTCGCGAGGTCGGTGGCCTCGCTCATCCGCTGCTCGAACCCGTCGCTGACGCCCCGCGAGAACCGGCTGAACGCCTCGCGCAGCAGCTCGTCCATCCCGGCGAAGTGGTACGTCATCGACCCGAGCGGCACATCCGCCGCGGCCGCCACCTTGCGGTGCGAGACCCCCGCGACCCCCACCTCCGCGATGAGGTCCAGGCACGCGTCGATGATCCGGTTCCTGCGGTCGGGGTCGTGCCTGCGCGCGGTCACTCTGCCCGCCCTCAGATCTCGCGGACCACACGGGCGGGACTCCCGACGGCGACGACGTTCGCCGGCAGGTCCCGGGTGACGACCGCGCCGGCCCCGACCACCGTGTTGTCCCCGATCGTGACACCCGGGCAGACGATGACACCCCCGCCGAGCCAGACGTTGTCCCCGATGGTGATCGGCCGCGCGGCCTCCAGCTTGTCCCGGCGCGGCTCGGGCTCGACCGGGTGCGTCGGCGTGAGGAGCTGGACCCCCGGGCCGAGCTGGCAGTCCGCGCCGATGACGATGGTCGCGACGTCCAGGGCGGTGAGGTTGTAGTTGACGAACGTGCGCGGGCCGATGTGGATGTTCTCGCCGTAGTCCACGAACAGCGGCGGCTTGATGAACGCGCCGTCGCCCAGCGTGCCGAGCAGGTCCGCCAGCAGCGACCGGGCGCCGTCGTCGCCCCCTACCACCGCGCGGTGGTAGGCGTCGGCGAGCGCGAGGGCCCGCTGGGCCAGCCGCGCGCTCTCCTGGTCGTCAGCGACGTAGGGGTCGCCGGCGAGCATGCGCTCGCGGTTGGTCCGGGGGTCGCCGGCGAAGTAGTCCTGTGCCATGTGCCCACCCTAGCGGGCGTTGTGTACGAACGTACGCATGATGTGTACGCTCGTACGTATGGCTCCAGTACCAGGCTCCGGCCCGCAACCGGCCGACCGGCGCGCCCGCGCCGCCGTCGCCGCCCTGTTCCTCACCAACGGCGCCCTGTTCGCCAACCTGGTCCCCCGCTACCCGGAGATCAAGGCCGCCCTCGGCCTCGACAACGCGACGTACGGCCTGGCCATCGCCGCGTTCCCGACCGGGGCGATCCTCGCCGGGCTGGGCGCGGGCTTCCTGGTGCGCCGGTTCGGGTCGGGACGCGCAGCGGTGGTGGGCACGATCCTCACCGGGCTCGGTGTGCTCGCGGCCGGCCTCGCGCCGTCGTTCGGCTTCCTGGTGCTGGCGCTGCTGCTCGGCGGCGCGATGGACGCCATCACCGACGTCGCGCAGAACGCCCACGGTCTGCGTGTGCAGCGCCGGTATGGGCGCTCCATCATCAACGGCTTCCACGCGGTGTGGTCGATCGGCGCCGTGCTGGGCGGGTCCATGGCCGCCGGCGCCATCGCGCTCGGCCTGCCGCTCGGCACGCACCTGACCATCTCGACCGTGGTCTTCGCGATCGTCGCGCTGGTAGCGCTGCGGTTCACTCTCCCGGGGCTCGACGGCGACGCCGACGACGCCGCGGCGCGCGCCACCCCGGCCGCGGACGTGCGCAGCGCCGGCGTGAGCCCGCGCATCATGCTCATCGTCACCGCGCTGGTCCTGATCGCCATCGGCGGCGCCCTCGTGGAGGACGCCGGCAGCTCCTGGGCGACCCTGTACCTGTCCGACTCCCTGGGTGCGCCCGCCGCGCTGGCCGCCACCGGGTTCGTCGCTCTCGTGGGCGCCCAGTTCGTCGGGCGGCTGCTCGGCGACCGGATGGTCGACCGGTTCGGCCAGCGGATGGTGGCCCGCGGCGGCGGCGTTCTTATCGCCGTCGGCATGGGGCTGGCGCTGGCCTTCCCGACCGTGCCCGGCACGATCGCCGGCTTCGCCGTCGCGGGGCTGGGCAGCGCGACCCTGGTGCCCGCCGCCATGCACGAGGCGGACGAGCTGCCAGGCCTGCGCCCCGGCACCGGCCTGACCATCGTGTCCTGGCTGATGCGGCTGGGCTTCCTGGCCTCCCCGCCGCTGGTCGGGCTCGTGGCCGACAACGCCGGGCTGCGCTACGGCCTGCTAGTCGTGCCGATCGCCGGAATCCTGATCGTCCTTCTGTCGGGGGTGCTGGAGAACCGGAAGACCGCACCCAGCTGAGCGCTGGGTGCGGCCTCCCGTACTACTTCGTAATCGCGTAGACCCGCACGTCCTCGGCAGGCACGGTCGTACGCAGGCTGCCCGTGACGCGGGTTTCCTGGCCCGTCCACAGCTCGGTGACGTCGTACCGGCCGCCGCCGAGGCCGAGCTCACGCAGCGGCAGGTCCACCCGCCGGGCCGACGACCCGTAGTTGAACGCGGCCACGTAGGTGGTCCCGCCGTCGTGCAGCACAAACGTGTCCGACGCCGTGAAGGCGTCCGGGCCGGCCTGGACCGGCGCGAACGACCTGCCGAGCTCCGCAATCCGGTTGATGTCCGGGTTCTGCAGCAGGTCGCGTGCCCGCTGCTTGATGACTGCGTTCCCGGTGGCGGTGAGGTCCTCGCTGACCTGGTAGACCCCCGTGATGACCGCGGACGTGACGCGCGCGCGGTTCTGCCCCTCGGGCCAGATGCTCGGGTACGGGTCGTCGAGCAGGTAGGCGTTCGCGTTGCTGTCGTACTCGTAGTTGCCGAACTGGATGTGGTCGCCGTCGTTGAAGGCGTAGACCTCGTCGAGCCACCAGCCGTACGTCAGCGAGTTGAGCAGGTACTCGGTGCTCTTCTGGTAGCGGTCCGGCTCGGTGGGGTGCCAGTTGTTCAGCGCGCCGTGCACGTCGCACGAGATCCGCCGGGCATGGGCGAACTCCGAGGCGAACAGCGGCGAGATCGCGAGGTCGATGAACATGTCGTCGCCCACGTAGTCCACGACCTGCGCCATGCCCTGGCGGAACGCCTCCTGGCCGGTGTGCACGTCGGCGTCGTACCAGCTGTCGGCCTCGACGTAGCCGTGGGTGAGGAAGTCCAGCTTGACGTAGCGCACCCCGAGCTCGCGGAACTTGCTCAGCGCGATCCGCGCGCGGTTCTGCACGCCAGGGTTGGTCGGGTCGAGCGCCCACGCGCCGTCGATGTTCACCGGGATGCCGTTGACCTTGAGCGCCATCTCGCGGAACGTCTGGTTCTCGCAGGTGGGGCACAGCGCCGTCCCGCCGATGGGCTCGTCGAGACCCTCGCGCCAGAAGTTGGCGAACGGCTGGAAGTAGAGGGCCGGCTCCTGGTCCCGGGCCCGGACGTCCGCTACGTACTGCTCCAGCTCCGACCACGAGGTCTCCGGGTCCTCGAACGAGTACTCGGGCGCGAGCATCTTGTCCCAGTAGGAGTCGACGCCGACGTACGGGCCCATGGCCGACTCCGTGTTGCGGAAGGCCGGGGTCTCCTCCGCGAGAAACTCGGAGACCTCGTCCATGACGGCGGCGTCGCCCCCGCGGGCGCCGAGGCCACCCCAGGTGTTGAACCCGAACGGTGTGCCGTCGGACCACGTGCGGGACTGCGCGATCTCGGCCGCGGCCCGCCCGAACGTCTCCATGCCCGTGCGCCAATCCGGGTAGAAGCCCACGAACATACGCGGCGAGCTCACCGTGGCCCCGCTGACGTCGCCGTGCGGCTTGAGCTCGCGGTTGAACTGGTACTTGTTCATGTCGTCGCCGTAGTCGTAGCTCCAGTCGGTCAGCCCTGCGGCTGCCTGCAGCCGGTCCAGGCCGCCGCGCGAGTTGCCGTCGGCCACGATGCCCGACTTCCAGGTGTCCCGGTCCAGCGAGCCGACAACGAGACCGCGGCGCGAGGTGTCGTCGATGAACGCCGTCACCTCGAAGCTGCGCCGCGCGGGCGTCACGTCCTCGATGGCCGGGGTCTCGTAACGGACCCAGTGGTCGTTGTCGAACGGGACGAGCACCATCCGGTTGTCGCCATCGGTCCCGAGATCGACCGAGCGACGCTGGTCGGTCATGATCGGCACCATCATCGACGTCGTGACGGCGCCGTCGGTACCCGTCACGTCGAGCTGCACCGAGAACGAGCGGTCGCCGTCGAACACGAAGACCTGCCTCAGGGTGGGCAGCCCGGGCTTTGCGCAGGTGACGACGTTCCGGGCGGTGACCCGGCAGGCGCCGTCGTACTGCTTGGTGGTGACGAACTCGTCGCCGATGCGGACGCCGCTGTAGAAACCGGTGACGGCCTCCTGCCGTCCCCAGCGGGCGTCGGCGGTGCCGCTCCGGAGCGAGTACTCGATGGTGACGTCGCCGCCGCGGAGCACCGCGCGCTGCCCGCCCGGTCGGGCGCGGGTCGGGTCCACGGGGACCGGATCGGACGCGTCGGGGTCGGTGAGGGCGTAGTCGGTCCCGGTCGCGCCGGCGACATCGATCAGGTCGAGGTCGGGGCCGAGCGCCCCTTCCGGGGCGCTGAAGGTCAGCCGGTTCTCGCCCGCGTGCAGCGGAAGGGGGACGACGACGGTGCCGACCTGGTCCCAGCCGCCCGTGGAGCCTGTGGGCAAGACGACGGTCTCGCCGCCGTCGGGCGTGACCGTGAGCGCGCGGGAGTCGTCGCCGCTGAGGTAGTGCAGCGTGACGTCGTACGTACCCGCCTCCGGCGCGACGATGCCGGGCACCAGGATCGTCGAGTCCGGGTCGACGCTGCCGACCTTGCTGCCGCCCGAGCAGGTGGAGCAGCCGTTGCGGCTCGCGCCGTCCAGCACCACCTGGGGCGCCTCGGCCTCGATGACGGCCGGGGCGGGGCTCGGCTCGACGGCGGTCGGCGCTGCGGCGTTCGGTACGACGGCGGCCGGAGCGGCCGATACCGGCAGCGCCCCCGTCGTCGCCACAACCGCGAGCGCCAGGGCGATCGCGAACCGCGAACGGGTGGATGGCTTGACTGACATGAAGGCCCCTCCGGCGTCATTGCTGGGTGGTTGCTGGGTGCGGTGCCACTCAACCGTCTTTCCTTGCCGTAGTCAATTAAGTCGTCCGGTTCTCGCGGTTAGAGTCGCCGCATGACCGGCAGACCAGAAGCGCCTGTGCTCAGTCCGGCGGGGACGCGCGTCTTCCAGCAGCTGGTGATGACCGGCGAGGCGTCGCGCACTGCCCTGGCGCACGACACCGGGCTGACGCCGGGTGCGATCACGCGCGCCGTGCGCCCGCTGCTGGCGGCGGGACTGGTGCACGAGACCGGTGACCGGGCGTCGACCGACGGTGCCCTGGGGCGGCCGGCGACGATGGTGACGGTCCAGGCCGGGGCGCACCAGGTGATCGGCGTGAAGGTCACGGGCGACCAGCTCTTCGGCGTGGTCTGCGACCTGCGCTGCGAGGTGCTGGACGAGGTGACGGTGCCGGTCGGGGACCGCCGCCCGGAGGCCCTGATCCAGCAGATCACTGATCTGGTGGCGGGCCTGCGGGCCGACCGCCCCACGGTGGGCAGCGTCGGGCTGGCCGTGTCCGGCGACGTCGACGCGGGCTCGGGTCACGTGGCCTACTCGCCATTCCTGGGCTGGCACGACGTGCCGCTCGGTGCACAGGTCGCCGAGCGCACCGGGCTGGCGACCACCGTAGAGAACGACGTGCGTGCGCTGCTGACCGGCGAGCGCTGGTACGGCGTCGGCCGCGGGCTGTCGTCGCTGGCACTCGTCACGGTCGGCGCCGGGATCGGGTGCGCGCTGCTGGTCAACGGGCAGGTGGTGCACGGCAGCTTCGGCGTGGCGGGCGAGGTGGGGCACGTGCTCGTCGACCCCGACGGCCCGTTGTGCCACTGCGGCAACCGGGGCTGCGTCGAGGCGATCGCCGGGTCCGCCGGGATCCTGGACCGCATGGCGCAGGCCGGGTTCGGCGCTCTGGGCATCGGCGACGTCGCCGACCTCGCCCGCTCCGGACAGTCCGACGCCGTGCGGGTGCTCGGCGACGCCGGCCGCGCCGTCGGCATCGGGATCGCCACGATCGCCAACCTGGTGGGCGCCCAGCACATAGTGATCACCGGCGAGGCCATCAGCGACGAGCACGACTACGACGTCATGGACCCGCACGTCCGGCGCGCCTTCGCGGAGCGGGCCTTTGGTTCGGCCGCGAGCGCCGCCATCGAGCTGCGTCCGCTGCGCTTCGTGGACTGGGCCCGCGGTGCGGCGGCGTGCGCGGTGGAGAACTTCGTCACGCACTACGGCCGCTCATAAAGGTCCGCCTTCATCAAGCGGTTCGGCATGCTCCGGGCGACGATTCCATGCCGAATCGCTTGATCGAAGCGGACACCCTGATGGTACCGAGCGGTTCCATCTGCTGCTACGGTCTGGCCCATGACAGTCGACGATCTGGACAGGGACCCGAGCACCGCGTCTGGCGTGCGTGCGGCCAACCTCGCCGTGGAGGTCGAGAGCGGCAGTGTCCCCCTCATCGGGGTGCTCTACCTGCCGGCGGGGCCCGGGCCGCACCCGGTCGTCGTCCTGCTGCACGGGTTCCCCGGGCACGACGCGAACCAGGACCTCGCGCAGGGACTGCGCCGCGCGGGTTACGCCGCGGTGGTGTTCCACTACCGCGGGTCCTGGGGTGTGGGCGGCGCCTGGTCGTGGTGGAACTGCGTCGAGGACGCCTTGGCGGTCTGCCGAAAGATCTTCGCCGACGACGATCCGTCGCTCCCCCGCCTCGACCCCCGCCGCGTAGCGGTGCTCGGCCACAGTCTCGGCGGGTTCGTCGCGCTGCAGGTGGCGGCCACCGAGTCCCGCGTGCGGGCCGTGGTCTCGGTCGCGGGTTTCGACTTCGGCGTCGCACAGCGGGAGATCCGCGACGATCCGGCGGCGCGCGGCGTCTACCACGACGCCTGGGCGAGCCAGCTCGCACCACTGCGCGGGACCAGCGCGGACGCGCTGATCGAGGAGCTGCTGGCCGCGGGCGAGGCCTGGGACCTGACGAGGCTGGCCCCCGCCGTCGCGGGTGTTTCGGTCCTGCTCGTCGGCACCGGACGGGACACCGTCACGCCCGCCGAGATACACCACTGGCCGCTGGTCCGGGCGTTCGAAACGGCCGGCGCCCCGCGATTCGAGCACACGGTGCTCGACACGGACCACGCGCTCGCCGACCACCGGCTCCGCCTCGCCCGGGAGGTCACGGGATTCCTGGACCGGCACCTGCGGTGAGGCCGCCGGTCGCCCGGCTGTGGACAGCGGTCGCGCTCGGGTACGTCGCGCTCGGGGCCACCCTGGAGCTGATACCGACCGACCTCGCGCACCGGCTGGACGCGGGCGCCTCCACGACGGCCGCCGTGACCGGCGTCGCGTTCCTCGCGACGGCCCTCGCCCGCCCGTTCGCGGGTGTGCTCGCCGACGCCGGCCGGGCGCGGGCCGTCGTAGCCACCGGCGGCCTGCTCGTGGCGGCGGGCGTGGTGAGCCAGATGCTCGGCCCGACGATCAGCGCCGTCGTCGTCGGCCGCCTCGCCATGGGCGTCGGCGAGGCCGCCCTCTTCTCGGGCGCGCTGCCCTGGGTGCTGCGTGGCGTGCCCGCCGACCGGCACGGCAGGGTCTCCGGATGGTTCGGCCTGGCGATGTGGTCCGGCCTGGCGGCCGGCCCCGCGGTCGCGGTCGCGGCACGGGTCGTGGGCGGTCCGACGGCGGCGTGGTGGGCGATCCTGGTCGCGCCCCTCGTCTCCGCCGTGCTCGTCCTGGGCGCCCGGCCGGAGCCGCGCCGTCGGGCAAAAACGGCCCGGCCCCGCCTCGCCCGGCCCGCCTGGGCCCCCGCGACCTACCTCGGCCTGGCCGGTTACGCCTACGGGACCGTCGCGGCGCTGCTGGTCGCGTACCTGGCGCGGGACCAGCAGCTCGCGGGGCTGTCGCTCACGCTGTTCTCCGGCGGGTTCCTCGCGGTCCGTGTGCTGGGCAGCCCGCTCGTCGACCGGTTCGGGCCGGTGCGGACCGGGGTCACGCTCGCGGTGGTCGAGGCGCTCGCCCTGGCGGCCCTGCCGGTGGACCCGACGCCGTTCCGGGTGGTGACGGTCCTCGCAGCGGGGCCGGCGTCGCGCTCGCCTACCCGAGCGCCGCGGCCCGCACGCTCGCCGCGCGCGACACCGGCTCACCCGGCGCGGCCGTCGGCATCATGACGTCGTTCTGGGACCTCGGGTTCCTGTCCGCCGCCATGGTGGGCGCGCTCGTCGTCGAGTGGTCCGGGTTCAGCGCGGCATTCCAGGTGGCTGCCACCATGAGCCTCCTCAGCGCCGTCGTCCTGGCCGCGAGGCGACCGCACCCCGCGTGAGCTGGGCGGCAGTGTCGGGCGTGAGCTAGCCGACGGCGTCCCGCGTGAGCTGGTCGAAGACCAGCCGCGCGGTCGCGCCCGCGTCCTGACCGGCCTGCCGGGCCCGGGCCGGGTCCATGGCGGCGACGACGGTCGCCCCCTCGAGCACCTGCAGGAGGCGCCGCGCCAGGGCATCTGGGTCGGCCGCACCGGCGTCGGCCGCGATCTCGCGGAACAGGTCGATGTACCGGCCGAGGTGCGCCGCCGCGATCGTCAGGGTGTGCTCGCCGCGGCTCTGGGTGGCGGCGTTCACGACGGCACACCCGCGAAAAGCGTCGTCCTGGTACCAGGAGCCGAGCGCCGCGAACACGGCGTCGAGGCGCTCGGCCGGCGCCGGTCCGGCGCCTTCCGCCGCCGACCGCAGCCAGCGGTGGACCCGGGTACTGCGCTCGGTGAGCACGGCCTCGACGAGGCCGTCCTTCGAGCCGAAGTGCCGGTAGAGCGTCATCTTGGAGATCCCGAGGACGGAGCAGCATTCTGCGACGCCGATCCCGTCGATGCCCCGGGCATAGAGCAGCGGCCCGGCCCGCTCGATGATCTGCGCGCGCGTCCTGGCCGGGTCGAGCGTCGCCCCCTTGGGAACTGGCATCCCGTGATGGTACCGGTCGTTCTCGCGGGGGCAGGGCTCAGCGCACGTCGATGTAGACCGGGTTGGTGTAGAGCCAGGTGTCCGCCCACGGGTCGCCGTTGTTGTCCTCGTGCATCTGGGGACCGGCCGGGTCGATCGACGCTCCGAGGTAGCCGGCGCCGTGCCGGTTGCCGTCGCTGCCGCGCAGGCGGACGTAGCAGGACTCGGTGATGCGGCCGAGCGGGATGCGCAGGTCGTAGGTGCCGCGGCGGCGGCTGGTGTCGACCTGTTCGACCACACGCGTCTCGGGCGCCCGCCAGGTGTCCGGGTCGGCCGACGGCCCGGTGACGGCGCCTCGGATCACGTCGAGGTGGGCGAGCCGGGGCAGCACCCCGTGCGGGTTGGGCCGGTGCGCGCTGCGCACCCTGACGGTCAGGTCCACCGAGGTCCCGCGCTCCACGACGAGCCGGCCGCCGAGCGTGGCACCGGTGGCGCGGCTGCGACCGGCGCGGGCGACGCGCACGTCGAGCCCGTCCACGAGGTGTCCGTGGTCCACCCAGACCCGGCCACGGCGCAGGCCGGCCAAAACGTCGAGGTAACCGTGCCGGGTCACGCCGACGTGGGTGCGGCTGAACTCCCCCGGCCAGAAGTCGCTTCCCGGCTGGGGCGTGCCGGTGTCGACGGGCGACGGCTTCCAGCCGAGGGAGTCGAAGGTCTCGCCGGGCGGCATGTCGCCGTCGCGCCAGGTGTCCCAGATGGTGCGGTGGTTGTCGGAGTTCGACGTGATCGAGAAGAGCGTGCCCTCGGCCAGCATCGCGTCCCACAGACCGCCGACCGTGGCGGTCACCCAGTCGAAGCCGCCGAAAGTGCGGTAGGCCTCGACCGGGTAGCCGGGGAAGGAGTCCGGACGCGGCGCGTTGACGTACTCGCCGCGCTGGGCCCGCGTGCTGCCGCGGTAGGCGACCCACGCCGGGTCCGCGTCACCCTGGGCGCCCGGCGCACCCTCCATACCGATGCAGATGCCGGCCGCGGCGTCGCGCCACGCCCGGATCTCGCCTGGAGAGTCGATGCCGAGCCGGGATGGGTGGTTGGCCAGCACGACGACGTCGTCGACGTACCGCTCGCCCTTACGAGCGGCGAGCCAGCGCAGCGCCTCCACCGCGCGCGCCTCGTTCTCGGGCAGGTCGGCGGCCCAGCCGTTCAGCTTGCCGTCCCACAGGCGCTCGAACTCACGCAGCAGCTCGACCTCGTGCGGACCGGGCGCAGCGAAGACGGTGCCGTGCTCGGCGGCAGGGATGTACCACTCCAGGCCCTGGAAGATGAGCTGGCGCGGGTTGCGGGACCGCGCGGCGATGATCTCCGCGTGCTCGGCGGCGGCGCCCTTGTCGGCGTGCCCGAAGTTGCTGTGCTCGGTGAAGACCATCCAGTCGAGGCCGAACCGGGCGCCCTTCCGGGCGAGCTGGTCGAAGTTGTACTTGGCGTCATGGCTGTAGCGGGAGTGCACGTGATGGTCGCCGACGAGCCACGCGAGCTGCGGGTCTCCACCGCCGCTGCCCGAGGCGGCAGCCGCGGCGGCGGGCACACCCGCGGCGAGCGCCAGCCCGCCCACCATGCCGAGGCGCAGGAACGTGCGCCGCGAGGCGCCCTGCGGGTCGAGGGACGAGGCCGGCACCGAGGGGTCGGCCCAGTCGGGCAGATCGGTAGCGCGGAACGGAGCGGGCACAGGGTCCTCCTGCCGAGGTGCTCAAGGTGACGCCGGAGGCTTGCACACCCAGGTGGCCTCTGCGGGAACGCCAGGTTTCGCGCGCCCGTCAGCCAGGCGTCGATTCCCGGACCGGGGTCGCCCCAGGGCGGGTCCACTGCGGCGTGGGCCGGCGGGTCGGCCCCCAGGTGGCCGCGCCGTCGGCGTCCGTGGCCCAGTACCAGCAGGAGCCCTGGCCTTCGGGCCAGCCGTCGGGCATGTCCTCCCAGGACTCGCCGCGGCCGTAGGGCGTCATGTCGAGCAGACCGAACACGCCCGAGGCTGACTCGTTGCCCCGGCCCGTGGTCCGGTAGGTGAGGAACACGCGGTCGCCGTCGCGCAGGAAGCACACGATGTGCCCCATGTCGACGCCGATCGGCGCGGGCAGGTCGCGAACCGAGTACCAAGGCTCGGTGTAGCCCATGAACTCCAGGAACGGGGCGACCTCCGCCCATGGCCCCTCGGTCAGCATCGCGAACGAGACCCCGCGCGCGGCGAGGTAGGGCGCGGCCTGCTGGATGTGCCACGCGTTGATGGTGCACCCGGGGCACTGACCCTCGACCGGGTCGCCGTCGTGCCACATGTGCTGGTAGACCACCAGCTCGTCCCGCCCCTGGAACAGGTCGATGAACGGCACCGGGCCGTCGGCGCCAGTGACCTGGACCGTGCCGTCGAGCTCCACCATCGGCAGCCGACGACGAGCGGCCGCGAGCGCGTCACCCTCGCGGGTGTGCGCCTTCTCCCGGGCCAGGAAGTCGTCACGCGCGGCCTGCCAGGCGGCCCAGTCGACGACGGGCGGGCGGCCGGGCAGGCTGGTCGTGGTGCGCGTCTCGGTCACGGTCTTCCTCCGACGTGTTGGTTACGGCGCGGTACCGCGCCCGCACATTCCGACGACGAAGCGACCACGTTCTCATCGGTGCGTCAGGGCACGGTGCGGTGCCGTGACCGGTACGCGGAGACCTTGACCCGGTTGCCACAGGTACGCATCGCGCACCACTCGCGCCGGCGGCCCCGGGAACGGTCGAGGTAGACCTGGGTGCACTCGGGGCGGCCGCACTCGCGCAGCAGTGCGGCGTCCGTGCCGCCCAGGATCTCGACGGCCTCGCGTGCGACGGTCGCCAGCCCCTGCACCGCCGAGCCGGAGCGACGCGTGCCGTCCGCGCCGAGCTGGACCTCGATGGGCGCGTCCGCGGCTCGCCGGTTCACGACGCCGACGGCGTCGGCAGGGAGGGACCTACCGGCGAGCCGTGCCTCGACGAGCGAATAGATCGACTCCCGAAGCTCGACGGCCGCCTCGAGGTCCGCCTGGTCGGCGTCCGGCCCGTCGTCGAGCATCCCCGACTCAACGAACCACGAGTGGAGCAGCTCGGGCGAGGCGAGCATCTCGGTCGGTGCCGGGTTGCGGCGGGCACGCAGCGTGCCCAGGAAGTCGAGCGCGCGGGTCCCGCAGGGGTAGGCGTGGTTCACGTAACCATTCGCGATCAGGGAGAAGTCATCATGGAGCTCAAGCTCGAAGTAGTCGTCCTGCCGGTATCGGACGTGGACCGTGCCAAGGCCTTCTACGAGGCCCTCGGCTTCCGGCTCGACGCGGACTTCTCCACCGAGCGCGGCCTGCGCGTCGTGCAGGTCACCCCGCCCGGCTCCGCAGCCTCGATCATCTTCGGTGAGCACCTCACCGACGCCGCGCCGGGCTCCGTGCGGGGCCTGCACGTCGTCGTCCCGGACATCGCCGCAGCGCGGGCGGAGCTCGCGGAGCGGGGTGCCGACATCAGCGAGGTGTGGCACGACGAGGACGGCGTCTTCCACTGGGCCGGCACCGCGCACCGCATCCCGGGCGCACACCCCGAGCACGACAGCTACGCCTCGTTCGCGTCGTTCGCCGACCCCGACGGCAACGAGTGGGTGCTCCAGCAGATCGTCGAGCGCCTCCCCGGACGCTGACCGACATGGACCCTCAGCCCAGCGAGATCCTCCTCGACCTGCTCAAGCAGGCCGCCGCGGCGCATGGCATCCACGAGAAGGAAGAGCTCGGCGGTATATACGACGAGGGCTGGCCCGAGTGGTACGCCGAGCACATGGCCCGCGCCCTCGCCGAGCAGGGCTACCGCCTGGTGCCCGCCAGCGACGCAGACCCGGGACGCTGACCGCCGCTGCTCTTGTCGCCCGCCCCCGGAGCGTGTAGACCGGGCAGCACACCGGACAGGTCGACGGGAGATCGGGATGCGGGCAGTCGTCTACGACGAGTACGGGTCGCCGGAGATGCTGCGGATCGAGGACGTGCCGACGCCGTCCGCGGGCCCGCGCCAGGTGCTGGTCGAGGTCCTGGCGACGTCGATCAACCTGTCCGACTGGGAGGGGCTGCACGGCACCCCGTTCTATGCGCGGTTCGGCGGGCTGCGCCGGCCGGGCCGCCGCGTGCTGGGCTCGGACATCGCCGGTCGCGTCGCTGCCGTCGGCGCCGAGGTCACCCGGTTT
Organism: Promicromonospora sp. Populi; assembly: GCF_041081105.1. Lineage (NCBI taxonomy): Bacteria > Bacillati > Actinomycetota > Actinomycetes > Micrococcales > Promicromonosporaceae > Promicromonospora > Promicromonospora sp. Populi. The sequence goes on from NZ_CP163528.1 coordinate 2,132,350, forward strand.
CGGCCCGGCGACGCGGTGTACGGCGACAATCTCGCCCTGCTGGGCGGCTACGCCCAGTACGCGCTGGCGGCCGAGTCGGCCCTCGCGCACAAGCCGGCGGCGCTGACGTTCGCCGAGGCGTCCACGCTGCCGCAGGCGGGCCCGATCGCGCTCCAGGGAACGGCGGCGGCGCGGCCAGGAAGCCGGGTACTGGTCAACGGGGCCGGCGGCGGTTCGGGAACCTTCGCGGTCCAGCTCGCCAAGCTCGCCGGAGCCCACGTGACGGGCGTGGACAACGCCGGCAAGCTCGACTATGTCCGGTCCCTCGGCGCCGACCACGTGATCGACTACCGCAGCGAGGACTTCACACGGATCGGGCCGTACGACCTGGTGCTCGACCTAGTCGCGCACCGCTCCGTGCTCGCCTACCGCCGCGCGCTGGCGCCCGGCGGCCGGTACCTGTGCGTCGGCGGGCCGGTACGGACGCTGCTGGCGATCCTGACCGCCGGCACCGTCATCGGCCTGCTGACCGGGCGCCGGATCGGGATCCTGGTGGTGCGCCCGGGCCCGGAGCACTTCGAGCCGCTGGCCCTGCAGTGCCTGGCCGGGGAGATCAGCATCCATATCGACCGCACCTTCCCGCTCGACGAGGTGCCCCAGGCACTGGCCTTCCACGGCGAGGGGCATGCCCTCGGCAAGGTGGTCGTCGACGTCGCAGGCCGCGCGCAGGAGAGGTGAGCGATGGCCGACCGGCCGCACACCGGCGACAGGTTCGACGAGACCTTCGAGGGGCAAGCGCTAGACGCCGGCCGCTGGGTGTCCCACTACCTGCCGCACTGGGCCAGCACCGGCACCGGCCGGACGGGCTGGTCGTCCGGACCTCGACGCCGACGCGCCGCCTGTGGACGCCGTCGTCCGGCGAGGTGGAGGTGGTGGTGAGCGCGTCGCCCGACCCCACCTGCATGGTGGGGGTCTGGCTCGTCGGGTTCGAGGAGACCTCGCCGCAGGATTCCGGCGAGATCTGCCTGGCCGAGCTCTTCGGCGACCGGGTGGGGCCCGGCGGCTCCACCGTTCGGCTCGGCCTCAAGGCGCACCACGACCCGCGCCTGGAGACCGACCTGGCCGACGTCGCACTGCCGATCGACGCCACCACCCCGCACACCTACGCGGCCGAATGGGACGCCACGGGCGTCCGGCTGTTCGTGGACGGCGCGCCGATCTGGGCGTCGGCCCAGGTCCTGGACTATCCCCTGCAGCTCATGATCGACCTGTTCGAGTTCCCCGCAGGCCCTCGGGTCCCCGGGGACTACCCCAAGACCGCGGCGGTCCGCTCGGTGTCAGGAACCAGCGCCACGGCCCAGCGGAAGGCGTTCACCAGCCGGTAGCCGCCGTCCGGCGTGCGGTACGGGGCCGCGGCCTCCAGGACGACGGGTGCGAGGTCCGCGATCGTCGAGGGCTCCTCGCCGAAGAGGATCCCGCGCACCAGGTCGGTGTTGTTGCGGGCGATCCACGGCACGGGCACCACGCCGTCGTCGAGCACCGCCCAGCCGGCGCCGCGCAGCACGGCGGCCAGCCCGCCCTCGACGCGCAGCGGGCCGTCCTCGGGCGGGTCCTCGTCGTCCGCCTCGGCGAGCGCGGCATTGATCGCGTCCAGGTCGTTGCGCGCGCGTTCGGCCCACCCGGCCAGTCCGACGACGCCGCCCGGCACCAGCACGCGGGCGGCCTCGGCCAGGGCGTGCTCCTGGTCCTCGGCGAACTGGAGGGCGTTCACGGCGAGCAGTGCGTCGAAGACGCCGTCGTCGAACGGGAGCCGCTCGAAGTCGCCGGGCCGCACGTCCGCGCCGACGGCGCGCGCCCGCGCCAGCTCGGCCATCCGGCGCGCCGGGTCGACGCCGCTGGGCACCGCGCCGAGCTCCTGGAGGTGTTCGAGGAGCTCACCGGTGCCGCAGCCGACGTCGAGCACCCGTGCGCCCTGCCCGACCCGTGCGGTGCGCAGCAGCGGCTCCCACGCGGGCCGGGCGAAGGTGCCCCAGTACCGCCCCCAGTCGTCGGCGACGGCAGACCAGGGGTCGTCGGGGCCGGTCGTCGTCATGCCGGGAGGTTACCGAGGAAGGTCAGATGACGCGCTGCGCCTCGGCCAGGTTGGCCTTGAGCTCGTCGGCGTTCTGGCGGACCACGTAGGCCGGGCGGTCGCGCTCGACGCGCCAGGACTCGCTGAGCGGGCCGATGTTGACGGTGTCGAAGCCCGCCGCGTCGTAGAAGCCGGTGACGAACTCGACGGCCTCCGGGTAGTCGCTCGCCGTGGCCAGGGCCCGGCGGTTCTCCGAGCCTGCCGGGGTCCCGTCGGTGGTGATGGTGGGCGCCGTGATGTGGTTGAACGCCTTGACGACCTTGGAGCTGGGCAGGTGCTCCTGCAGCAGGCCGGAGGTGGTCGCCTCGCCGCGGTCGAGGGCCTCGAAGTGGCCGTCGCGCTCCCAGTAGTAGTTGTTCGAGTCGAGCACGATCTTCCCCGCCAGCGGCTCGACGGGGATGTCGCGGTAGGCCTTGAGCGGCACGGACACCACTGCGACGTCGGCTGCCTCCGCGGCCTCCTGGACCGTCGCCGCGCGGGCCTTCGGCCCGAGCTCCGCGATGAGGTCGGCGAGGGTCTCGGGACCGCGCGAGTTGGCGATCACCACCTCGTTGCCCTGTGCGATCGCCACGCGTGCGACCTGGCTGCCGATGTTGCCTGCTCCGATGATGCCGAAGGTAGTCATACCGTCGCCAACCCCGGCGACCACCGCCGCATTCCGGCGGCCGTCTCGGGGCGACAGGTTCCAGACGGTTCGTACCATGGCGTCCATGTCGAACGGTGATGCGGAACCCCAGGAACGGTCGTACCGGAAAGGCCCGGAGCGCCGCGCGCAGATCCTGGCGAGCGCCATCACCCTGTTCGCGGAACGCGGCGTGGGCGCCTCGCTGCGCGCCATCGGCGAGGCGATCGGGGTGTCGCACGCCGCACTGCGCTACTACTTCGCCAACCGCGACGAGCTGCTGGTCGAGGTCTACCGGGCGCACGAGGAGCGCGTGCACGAGAAGAAGGTGGGCGAGCGGGCCGAGCCGGACCAGGTCTCCGCGGTGGCCCTGATGGAGCGCAGCGCCGAGCGGAACCGCTCCATCCCCGGGCTGGTGGAGCTGTACGCGACGCTCACCACGGACGCGCTCCAGGAGCAGCAGCACCCGGCGACACGCGAGTTCGTCCAGGCGCGGTTCCGGTGGGTGCGGGCGGACCTGGCGGGGCGCATCCGGGCCGGGCAGCGATCGGGCACCATCGCTGCCGACATCGACCCGGACGACGCCGCCGCGCTCGTCGCCGCCGCCTCCGACGGCCTGCAGCTGCAGTGGCTGCTCGACCCGGACGCCGTCGACGTGCGCCGTTCGCTGGAGGTGCTGGAGCGGCTCCTGCCCGGTGGCGGATCGGCTGCTGGATCGACCGGCTAGCTCGCCTCGGCGACGGTTGGGTCCCAGCCCTCCGGCAGCGGCGCGACCGGGCCGACGACCGAGGCGATCTCAACGGGCTTCCCGCCGTCCGCTGCGTCCCGGACGCCGAGCAGGATGTCCAGCACGTGCGCGGCGACCGCGCCCGATGCGCGCTCGGTGCCGCCCGCCCGGATCGAGCGCACCAGGTCGACCACCCCGACGCCGCGCCCGAGCTCGGGTCCGACGGCGGGGAGCGCCGTCGGCTCGTCCTGCCCGTAGTGCCACAGGGCGGAGGCGCCGTCGAACCTGTTCGGGTCGGGCAGCACGATGGTGCCCTCGGTGCCGTTGACCTCGACAAGTCCCGCCCGGGGCAGCGCGTGCTGGAACGAGAAGGTCGACTGCGCCGAGCGTCCGGGGCCGAACTCGATCAGCGCGGCGTGGTGCGTCGGCACCTGTACGTCGAAGACCTCGCCGGCGCGGGGGCCGCTGCCGATCGTGCGTGTGGGGCGGGAGGTGGAGGCCACCGCCTGGACCCGGGTCGCGGAGCCGAAGACGTGTACGAGGGTGGTGACGTAGTAGGGACCCATGTCGAACAGAGGTCCGCCGCCGAGCGCGAACAGGAATTCGGGGGCCGGGTGCCACGACTCCGGTCCGGGCAAGTGGAACATCGTGGTCGCCGTCAGCGGCTCCCCGATGTCGCCGCGCGCGATCGCCCGCAGCGCCGTCTGGATGCCCGCGCCAAGCACCGTGTCCGGCGCGCACGCGACGCGCAGGCCGCGCGCCTCGGCGTCGGCCAGCAGAGCGACCGCCGCGTCCCTTTCGAGGGCGAGCGGCTTCTCGCTCCACACGTGCTTGCCCGCTGCCAGGATCTGGTGCCCGACGTCGGCATGCACCACCGGGACCGTGAGGTTGACGACGACGTCGATGTCCTCGCGGGCCAGCAGCTCGTCGACGCTGCCCGACGCCGCCACCCCGTACGCCTGCGCCTGGGCGGCCGCGCGTGCCAGGTCGAGGTCGGCGACGAACCGGACCTCGACGTCGGGGAACCGGATCAGGTTCTCCAGGTACTGGGTCGAGATGTTGCCGGCGCCGATGATGCCGACGCCCGCGGGGCGCGCGCCGGGTGCCGTCATCGGTCGTTCTCCTGCAGCCAGGCCAGCGACTGCGCGATCCCGGCGAACACGTCGCCGCCGTACGCATCGAACTCGATCACGCGGGTCGCCTGCGGGGCGGCGGCCAGGATCGCGGGCAGGCTCACCTCGCCGGAGCCGGCCGGCTGCTGCTTGTTGATGTCGCCGTCCAGCGTGCCGTCCTTGACGTGGATGAGGCGGACGCGGTCGCCCAGCGCCTTGAGCAGCGCCGGGGTGTCGGCGCCGCCGACCTGCGCCCAGTAGGTGTCGACCTCCAGCACCACCGCCGGGTCCAGGTGATCGACGAACACGTCCAGCGCGTGCCGGACCTCGAAGCGGATGCTCAGCTCCCAGTTGTGGTTGTGATAGCCGAACTCCAGATCCCGCTCGGCGGCCAGCGACGCGAGCTGGTTCACGCGGTCGGCCAGCTCGGCGACCTGCTCGGTGGTCTGCCAGTGCTCGGCGGGAATGTAGGGGTCGATCACCGTCGCCATCCCCAGCGTGGCTGCCGCGTCGAAGATCGCCTCGGGGTTCGCCGAGTTGATCACCGCTGCGTGGCCCGACGGCGCGGTCACACCCGCCGCCTCGAACGCGCGCCGGTACTCCTGCGTGCGTTCGTGGAAGGCGTACGGCTCCACCTGCTCGAGCCCGATCTCGGCCAGGCGTGCGACGGCGCCCTCCAGGTCAGCGGCGATCACGTCTCGGACGGAGTACAGCTGCACGGATGTTGTCGGCATGGGAACCCCTTCGTTCGGCACGGCGCCTGTTCGGCCGCCTCGTAGGCCACCTCGTTGCGGCCACGTCCGATCGTACTCAGAAATTCTTACAGTGGAAGATTTTAGTGCAGGCAGTTTCGGATGGGCCTTGGGGTCACGTGGGTCGAGCCCTTACGCGGATGGCAGAAGGGCGGGCGGGTGTCGGTGGCTGGATATAGGATCGAACAAACGTCCGCAGTAATGGCGTGCACGGCTGGCCGTATGGCGTCCGATACCCGGTGAGGAGTGTGCTGGCATGCAAGGAGCTCTGCCCGACGACGGCGCGCCTGACCGTGCGCCGCTCGACGACACGATGCCGGTCGAGGAGTGGGAAGCAGCCCCCGGATCAGGCTGGCTGCCGGAGGTGCCTGCCTGGCTGGATTCGATGCCGGACTGGCCGCCGGAGGTGGTGCCGGTCGCGTTGTGGCCCGTCGAGACACTGCAGCGGGCACTGACGGGTGCGCCGGGCGTGCAGCTGGCGCGGGTGGTGGCCGAGGCACTGGACCCGGACACCGGCCTGCTGGCCGAGCTGCCCGACGACGCACTGGGTGACCTGGTTGTCGCTTCCGGACGCCTGCAGTCCTGGGCCGCGGGTATCCAGGCCCAGGTCGTGGCCGAACGCGCCGCCCGGGAGAGCAACCCGCTGGCCCACAACTGCCTGGTCGCACAGGTCACCGGCGAGCTCGTGGTGACCGAGGCCGAAGCCTGCGAAGTCGTCGTGCGTGCGGAGTCCGGGACGGACCACCCCACGGTGATCACGGCACTGACCCAGGGCCGGATCGACGTGAAGAAGGCACACACCCTGCTGCGTAGCGCGGCACAGCTCACGCTCACAGAGCGGGCCGAGGCGATCGCGAAGTACCTGCCCCAAGCACCGGCCCGGACCTGGCGGTGGCTGCAGACCAAGATGCTCGCGTTCGCCAAGGACCGACACGGATCGGCCAAGACAGCCAAAGCTGCAGCGCAGCAACGCAATGTCCAGCTCGACCGTGCAGACAACGACATGGGCTGGCTCACGGCCTACCTACCGGCCCCCGACGCCGCCGCAGTCTGGGGAGTCGTAGACGACATGGCCCACCAGCTGCGACACACCACCGGTGAGGACCGCACCCTGACACAGCTGCGCGCAGACTCCCTGACAGGCATCGTCACCGGCCGCCTGCTGCCCGCCGACCGGTTCACCGACACCGACACCGACACCGGCCCCGGTAGCGGCACGGAAGCGGAAACCGAGACCGGCAGTGACCCCGCCAGCGACACCGACGCGGGCACGCGGGCCGACAGCGGCCTGGAAGGCGCCGTCGATTCCGGGAGCGATGCCAGCATCGACACGACCGTGCCGGTGTGCACGTGCGGTGGCAGGGCACCCGTCCAGGAAGTAGTGCAGGTGATCCGGGTGGTGCCGACCCGGCCGGTCGTACGAGTCACCATCCCGGCCACCACACTCCTGGGCCTGGACGACGCACCCGGCGACCTGCACGGCTTCGGACCCATCCCGGCCGAGACCGCCCGCATCATCGCCGAGGACGCAACCTGGCAGCGACTCCTGACCGACCCGGTCACCGGAGTACTCACCGACTACTCCACCACCGCCTACCAGCCCGGCAAGGTACTGCGTGCAGCGGTCGAGGCCAGGGACGGCACCTGCATGTTCCTGTCGTGCGACACCCCGGCCACCCGGTGCGACCTGGACCACATCGAACCCTTCGACCACGACCAGCGCAGCACCACAGACGGTGACAGGCGTGGGCGCGGGCAGACCAACGCATGGAACCTGCACGCCCTGTGCCGACGCCACCACCTGCTCAAGACCCACGCCGGCTGGGGCATCGTCCGCGACCCCACCACCGGGATCACCACTTGGACCACCCCCACCGGCCGCACCCACACCCGACCACCGACCGTCCTGGACACCCACATCAACATCGACCAGATCGACCCCGACACCAGCTACGACCTCACCCACCATGCCCTGACCGGCCAACGCCTACCCCGGCGCTACACCACCACCGAACCAGACGCGATACCGGGCCAACCCACCAACCCGCCCGGCTCGTCCGACCCGTCCGACTCGTCCGACCCGTCCGACCTCAACGAACCGCCGTTCTGACAAGACTCACCGCGACGCGCGAATCTCCAGCCACCAACCGAGCCGCCCGGCCTCGTCGAGGTGCGCGAGCTGCTCCGGCGCGGCCCGGTCGAGGTTGCTCTCCGCTCCGAGCAGCGGTTCGACGCCGATCGACCGGTACGGCGCACCCATTGGCCAGCCAACGAGGTTCCGCCACACGACGAACGACACCGGCGCCGCCTGTCCCGACTCCACGCCCCAGGTCAACGAGAGGCGGTCGGCGCCGTCCACGACGTCGACCCGGTCGCTCGCGACGACGGCGCACCGAGCGGTCCCGTCGTCCGGGCCCAGGGTGTCGAGCGGCAGTCCCCCGCCGTCGGGCCAGGTGGTGGACCTCGTCGCGCCCCGCTCCGGCCACTCCACCACCAGCACCTCCGGCCGGCCCGACACCTCTAGCCGGGCGCCGGGTCCGACGTCAAGCAGCATGTGCACCGCGTGCAGCACGCTGGCACCGGGTGGGCCTTCGATCCTGTAGGACGCGCGGACCACGCCGTCGTCCGCGGTCAGGCTGCGGCGCAGGGTGAGGTTGCCCGCAGCGATCCGGGCGATGGAACCGCTGGGACCACTTCCGTCCGCAGCCCATGGCCGCGACCACACTTCGCCGTGATCGCTCGGGCCGTTGAGGGTGGGGAAGCACTCCTCGACGCCGCCCGCGTCGACGAACGGGTCGCCGGGCTTGACCTCGGCCCGCGTCGTGTCGGGGATCCGCTCGTTGCGCCAGAGCCACTCGCGCTCTGGCGTGGCCAGCGAGGTCCAGCGGCCGCCCAGTGCCAGGTCGGTCCGGACGGTCAGCGGCCGCGCGGGGCGGCCCGATCCGACGGCATCCGTTCCGGCCCGGCCCGATCCGACGGCATCCGTTCCTGTCCCGCGGAGTCCTGTCTCGCCCGTCTCGCCCGTCACACCCGTCACACCCGATCCAGGATCAAGACGTCGCAGTCTCGCCACGTCCACGACACGGCGAGCCCGTCGCGGTCCAGCTCCTTGCCGGTTCGCACTTCGTCGCCGCCACGCACCTGGTACCGGGCGTCCGGGTCGAGGTCACGCAGGTGCACCGTAAGCGGCGCGACGCCCGGCCGCCTCCAGGCCAGCACCACGACCGTGTCCGCCGCGTCGCCGAGGCCCAGGTCGCTGACGTCCGCACCCTCCGAACCCGTGTACTGCACCGCACACGCCGCATCCGCGGGAGTCCCGTGCCGGCGGACCCGCCCCGTGTGCACCACGTGCCGGATCGAGCGGTACAGCTCGACGAACGACGCCGCTCGCTCACGCGTCGGCGCGTCCCACGCCAGCAGGTCGGCGCCGATGCCGAGGACGCCGGCCATCGCGACCACGAACCGGAACTCGAGGCTCGCCGGTCCGCTCGCCCGGTCCCGGTCGAGCTGGTCGGGCAGGTCGGTGACCCACGAGCTCATGGTCCAGGCGGGCAGCACGCCGAGGAACCCGTGCTGGATCGCGAGGCGGTCGCGCGGCCCGGACTCGTCGCTCGGCCAGACGACGTCGGTCCGGGCAAGCACCGCGTGGTCGATCCGACCGCCGCCGCCGGCGCACGCCTCGACGGTGACCTGCGGGAACTCGGCGCGCAGGGCGTCGAGAACCCGGTAGTAGGCCTGCGTGTGCCGCCAGGACCAGTCGTCGCCGCCGACGGCGCTCTGCCCGCCGTCGGCGATCGAGCGGTTCATGTCCCACTTGAGGTACGTGATGTCGTTCTCGGTCAGCAGACGGCGCAGGGTGCCGAGCACCCACTCCTCGACGTCGGGCCGCCCTAGGTCGAGGACGTACTGGTGGCGGAGCGTCTCCAGCGGGCGGCCTGCCACGTGGTGCGCCCACTCGGGGTGCGCGCGGTACAGGTCGCTGTCGGGGCTCACCGCCTCCGGCTCGACCCACAGGCCGAACCGCATGCCGAGATTCTTGGCACCCTCGGCCAAAGCCCCGAGCCCGCCCGGGATCCGGTCGGTGTCGGCCTCCCAGTCGCCCAGGGCCGCGTGGTCGCTGGTACGCCCGCGGAACCAGCCGTCGTCGACCACGAACACCTCGGCACCCACCTGGGCCGCGGCCCGCGCGAGCTCGAGCTGGTGCTCCGTGCGGATGTCGAACGTCGTGGCGAACCACGAGTTGTAGACCACCGGACGGTGCTCGGGGCCGCGCGTGCGGGCCAGCGTCGCCTGGTAGGTGTGCCAGGCGTGCGCCAGGTCGTCGGCGTCGCCCTCGACGCGGACGCCAGCCAGTGTCGGGGTGGTCAGCCCGGCGCCGGGCGCCAGGGTGAGGATGCCCGACTCGTCGTCGGGGCCGGCGGAGACCCGGACGTGGTCGGCGAACGGGACGGCGTCGAGCGCCATGCGCCACGAGCCGCTGTAGCCGAGCGCGACACCGTAGCGGACGCCGAAGTCCGCTCCGGCGGGCGCCACCGTCACCACCGGCGAGTACGTGTGCGACGTGATGCCCTGCCTGCTCCCGACGCTCAGCGTGCCCGCAGCGAGCTCCGCCGTGAACGGCGTGAACTCCCGCGACCATGCCCCGCCGAGCAGCTCGACCGACGCCCCGCCGTCGACCGGCACGTTGAACGCCCCGCCCCAGCCCCGGAGCACCTCGATCGACTCCCCGGAGTCGTTGTGCAGGTCTGCCCACTTCTCGACGACGTCGTGGCCCGGGTGAGTGCGGATGTGCAGGCGCACGCTCAGCCCCAGCACGTCGTCGGCCAGCGGGGCCACAAGATGGGTCGCGCCGTCGTCATCCCGTTCCAGGGTGATCTCACCGGAGACGGCGAGGCGCGCGCCCCGCACGCCGTCGGCCCGGCGGACCACCAGCTCGGCGCCGTGCACGTTACGCGTGCCGAGCGCGGTGGCCTCCAGCGGGAGCAGGTCCAGGTCGGCCTCGAAGGACGACGTCGCCGCCACCGGCGCCGTCGCCTCCCCGGCCGAAGGACCCCAGCCGACAAAGACCAGCCCGGCCCCGCGCGGGGCCTCGGCCACGACGTACTGACCCGACCGGGTCGGGAGTATCCAGGTCACTTGTTGGCCCCCACGAGAAGTCCGGAAACGAACTGCTTCTGGAACATGAAGAACACGATCGCCGTCGGGACGGCGGCAATGAGAGATCCTGCCGCGACCACGTTCCAGGCGCTCGCGTACCCGCCCTGCAGGTTGAGCAGGGCGGCGGTGATCGGAAACTTGGACTCGGTGCGCAGCACCGTCATCGCCCAGATCAGGTCGTTGAAGATCCACGTCGTGGACAGTGCCGCGAGCGCCGCGAGCGACGGCCGGGACAGGGGCAGCACTATGCGCCAGAAGATGCCGCCTGCACCGGCGCCGTCGAGCCGTGCGGCCTCGAAGACCTCGGTGGGGAGGTTGCGCATGAAGCCGTGCAGCACAAACGTGTAGAAGCCGATGCCGAACCCGACCTGGACGACGACGAGCGCGGTGCGGGTGTCCGCGATGCCGAGGGCCTCGGTGATGGACGCGACCGGGACGAGCAGGATCTGCGGGGGCAGGAGGTTCCCGGCGAGCATGGTCAGCAGGATGGTGCGGCGGCCGGGGATGTCGAACCGGCTGAGCGCGTAGGCGGCGACGGACGACAGCGCCAGGGACAGGAAGACCGCCCAGGCGGTGACGACCACGCTGTTGCCGAGCGATTCGAGCACACCGCCGTCGGTCAGGGCGGTGGTGAAGCCGTCGAGGCTGAACGACGCCGGGAAGGCGCCCAGGCCGCGGCCGGCGATGTCGTCGTAGGAGCGGACCGCGACGAACAGGACGAACACGATGGGGCTGAGCCACAGGAGCGTGACGGGGACCATCGCGACGTGCAGCCACGGGGAGCGGGCGGGGCGTGCTGACATGTCAGTCCTCCGTGCGGGCCTGGCGGGCGAGGTAGGTGATGATGAAGCCCACCGCCAGGGCGAAGATGACGACGGCGATCGCCGAGGCGTAGCCGAGGTTTCCCGTGGTGAACGCCTGCTGGAACATGTAGGTGCTCAGCAGCTGGGTCTCGTTGTAGGGGCCGCCGCGGGTCATGGCCCAGACGATGTCGAAGGTGCGCAGCGAGTCGATGACGGTGACGGCGAAGATGACGGTGTTCACGCCGCGCAGCTGCGGCATGACGATGCGCCAGAACCGCTGCCACGCGTTCGCGCCGTCGACGGCGGCGGCCTCTTCGAGGGTCGGGTCGGTGCCCTTGAGGCCCGCCAGGTACAGCACCATGATGTAGCCGACCTGGCGCCAGACGGCGGCGATCAGCACTGCCCAGAGCGCGACGGCGGGGTCGGCGAGCCACTGGCGTTCGAGGTGCTCGAGCCCGATCGCGCCGAGGACGCCGTTGATCGGTCCCTCGGGCGCGTACATGACGCGCCAGAACAGGCCGCTGACGGCGAGCGACACGACCATGGGCAGGTAGATGGCGCTGCGGTAGAGGCTCACCATCGGCCCCGGCTTGTTCAGGGTGACTGCGAGCACGAGCCCGCCGATCACCGAGAGGCCGCCGAACCCGAGCACCCAGATCACGTTGTTCCGCAGGGCGGTCAGGAAGATCGGGTCTGCGGCCATGTCGCGGAAGTTCTGCAGGCCCACGGGTTCGGCCACGCCGATCCCGTCCCACCGGGTCAGCGCGAGCGAGAACGAGTTGGCCGCGGGCCAGAACACCCAGAACAGCTCGATCACGAACGGGATCAGCAGGAACACCCAGACCAGCAGCGGGACGCGCGCTAACCGGGTGCTCACGACGCGAAGACCCCCTCGGCCGCCGTCTGCCACTCGTCGAGGATGCTCCGCACGGAGTCGGGCTGGGCGAGGAACTTGGTCAGGGCCGTGTCGGCCGTGGCCTGGAGCGCGTCGGAGGAGTCCCGGTTGAAGAACTGCGTGATCTCCTCGGTGTTGTTCAGCAGCTCGACGCCCTTCTGGACGAGCGGGCTGAAGGTCGACGTGTCGACGTCGGGCGACGTCGGCAGGTTCGCGGACTTCGACTGCTCGATGAACTGCTGCTGCGCCTCGCTGGAAGCGAGGTAGGACAGCAGGTCGAGCGCGCCCTGGTGGTCGTCGCTGTTCGCGGCGGCGAAGTAGCCGTCGGTCGGGGCCTCCTCGGCTGTGGGCACCGAGTCGTTGATGACCGGGACCGAGAAGAAGTCGATGTCGTCGCGCTGGTCCTCCGGGAAGTACTGCGTGGCGAAGGTCCCGGTGAGGTACATGGCCGCCTCGTCCTGGGCGACGGGCGTCGCCGCGTCCTGGGCGGTGTAGGAGGCCGCGTTCGGGTCGAAGTACGGGATGAGCCGCGCGTACTCCTCCATGACGGCGACGACCTCCGGGCCGTTGAACGCGTGCTCCCCGGCCAGCAGCTCCCGGTGGAACTGCGCGCCGTTGACCCGCAGGTTCAGGTAGTCGAACCAGCCCGAGGCCATCCACGGCGTGGACGACAGGCCGTTCGTCAGCGGGGCGATGCCCTGCCCGCTGAGGTTCTCGCACAGGGCGTGGAAGTCGTCCCAGGTGGTCGGCGCCTCGACGCCCCACTTCTCGAACGCCGACCGCTTGTAGAAGACGCCCCACCAGTAGTAGCTGGTGGGCACGAAGATCTGCTTGCCGGAGGCGTCCGACGACAGGCTGCGCAGCGCGTCGGAGTAACCGGCGCAGGGACCGTCGCCCTCCCACAGGGACGACACGTCGAGCAGCAGCCCCTCCTCCGCGTACGACCGCGCGATGGACCCGGCGTACCAGCTCAGCACCTCGGGCGCGTCGCCGGAGCGCAGGTAGTTGGTCAGCTGGGCCCGGAACTGCTCGGTCGCCACCGAGTTCAGCGTGACCTCACCGCCCGGGTAGGCCCGGACGAGCGCTTCGAGCGCCGCCTTGGGGTCGGCGTCCTGGATCGAGTTCTGCAGCGTGAGCGTGCCGGTGCTGGCCCCGCCGCCACCGCCGCCGCCCGACGTCGTGCCCACGCACGCGGCCAGCAGGCTCGCCGCGCCCAGGGTCATGCCGCCGGCGATCAGCTCGCGACGGGTCAGTCCTGCGTTGAACATCGGGGTTCGGTTCGACATCTTGGTTCCTCCTCCGTGCGCCCTCGTTGGCGCACCTGGTTCAGTGGTCATCCGGTAGGTGGTCATCCGGTGGGTGGTCATCCGACAAGCCCCGCACCCAGCCGCGTCACCGCGTGCCGTAGGTCCGCCGCGTGGCGGGACGCCGCTAGCGCGGGCTGCCGCAGCAGGCTCTCGGCCGCCGTTGTGTTGTCGGCCAGGAGTGCGAGCTGCGCGTCGAGGAAGAGCACGCGCCGGTCGCGCACCCGCAGGGGATCGTCCTCGAACAGCAGAAGGTCGGGCAGGGACGTGGCGAAGTAGTCGACGCGCGGGACCTCGACGGCGTACCGGTCGCGGTAGGCGCGCAGCGACGCGGTCAGCTCGGCCGCGGCCGCGTTCTGGCCGGTTCGGCGCAGGGCGAGGACCGTCCAGAAGGTCTGCTCGCCGTGCTCCTGCGTGCTCATCTCGACGAAGTCGCCACGCTGGGCGGCCGCGGTGCGCCATGCGTCGGCGGCGGTCGTGGGCGTGCTGTCGCCGGCCGCGAGCGCGTCCCCGAGCAGCAGGTGGAGGTGGGCGGTGCTGGCCAGGGGGTGCCGTGCCTCCCCCAGGCTCTGTGGTGGCGCGAGCGCAGCCCGCACGTGCCCGACGGCGTCCCGCGGCCGGCCCTCGGCGAGCGCGTCCAGGGCGCAGTGGGTGTGCGCACGGTCCCAGGCCAGGAGTGCCTGGCCCTCACCGCCTTCCCAGGGGTGCAGGCGGCGGCCCGCGAGCATCGCGAGAGCCTCGTCGGACCGGCCTTCCGTGATCATCAGGTGCAGCACCTCGACGAGGAGGTCGTCCCGGTCCGGAACGACGGGGCTGTCCGCCAGCAGCGCCGCGAGCCGATCCGCCGGGCTCGTCCCCGTCAGGGCCGCGAGCTGGTCGCTCTCGTAGAGGAGCCGGGCGTCGCCCGGGTCTACGGCGCGGGCCCGGATGTACGCGTCGCGAGCCGCCGCCAGGTCGCGCTCGTGGTTGACGGCGGCCTGGCCGATGTTGCGCCAGGCCACGGCGTCGTCGGGGTCCAGCGCGACGGCGGACCGCCACAGCGCGAGGGCGTCGGCCCGGCGACCTGCGGCGTACGTCCAGTGGCCCAGCAGCGACCGGGCGACGGCGTCGTGCGCGTCGGCGTCGGCCGCCTCGCGCAGCACCGCCACGTCCGCGAGCCGGCCAGGGAAGCACCAGGTGGTGCTGATGGTGCAGGCCCGAGCCCGCTCGGCGGCGGCGTCGCCCGGGCGGCCTGCGAGCCGCAGCACGTGCGCACGATGGTAGGCCAGCAGCGGACGGACGGCGGTCTGGCCCGCGGGTCGGTGGTCCTCACAGGTCTCGGCCTCCGCGAGGCAGGCCAGTGCGGCGTCGTGCTCCCCCACCCCCGCGAGCTCGATCGCCACGTCCAGCAGCACCTGGGCGTCACCGCTCGCGGGCAGGCCGTCCAGGTGCCGCAGCCAGGCGTCGAGCGGGTCGAGCACGCGGGCCGCGGTCAGCACGGAGTCGGCGGCGGCGTGCTGCCGCAGCCGCCCGTGGCACACCACCGTCAGTGCGAGGGCCTGCAGGTGCTCGGGCTCGGTGCGACGTACGTCGGCCAGCCGCTCCAGGGCCTTGGAGTACCGGCCAGCGCGCGCGTCGAGGCGCGCCATCCGGTAGCCCGCGGGTGCCCGCCAGGCCCGCGACCAGGCGGCCTGCGCGTACGCCTCGTAGGCACCGGCGTCGTCGCCGAGCTCCTCGCGGACCAGGCCGAGCAGATAGAGCGCAGTGGTGTCGCGTGGGCTGCGGTGCAACTTGGTCAGCCGGCTGACGGCGCGTTCGAGGTGCTCCCTCGCCTCCTCCGGGCCGCCCGCGGCATAGGCGTGCCGCGCAAGGCCCACCAGGCTGTCGACGTGCCCAGGGTCCCGGCGCAGCGCCTCGCGCCGGTACGGCTCGGGCGACCGGGTCGCGTGCCGGTAAAGCTCCAAGTGCCCGGCGATGAGCGCCAGCTCCTCGACGGTGCCGACCTCCCGAGGCGCGGGCGGCTCCTCGGCGGGATCGGGTTCGGCCCCGGTGCTGCCCTTTCGAGCCCTAAGTTCCTCCCACGTCACTAGGGTTCCGCCCTCGTGGGTCACCGTCACCGTGAGCGGTCCGGTCCCGGCTGGCAGGTCGTGCGTCAGGCGTGCAGGAGTCGTCGGGTCTATGTCGACGACGTCGGTCGCCAGCGTCTCGCCGTCGGCCGACAGCGTCACCTCGACCCCGGTCAGCGGTCGTGGGACGACGACGCCCACCCGCGCCGTCGTCGACCCACCGGACGACCCGGACCGTTCCAGGCGCACCGCGCCGTCCAGCGTGGCCCGGTCCACCGGGCCCACGTCGCGGAACGGGTACCAGAACTGGGAGAAGACCTTGGTCTCGCCCGGGGCGAGGTAGGCGAAGTCCGGCTGGTTGTCCGTGAACACGCCGGCCATCAGCTCGACGTAGTGCGAGCTGTCGTCGGCCAGGTTGGCGTCCCACGCGTGGCCGAACGGGGCGTTGCCCCAGGTCCACTGCTTCTTGCCGGGCGAGAGCGCGCGGTCGGCGACGTGCACAAACCCGAGGCCCCCCGCATGGTCGTAGCCGCCGAAGAACTCCTCGTCGCTGGCCAGCACCATGTACGACGTCGGCACCGGGATGTTGCGATACCAGTCCAGGCGGTCGCCGTCGCCCGCCCGCGCCGGGTAGTCGACGCCGTAGTACGGCCGGTCCGCGTGCGGGAACGCGGTGATCGCGCGCCGTGCGTGGTCGGCCACGAACTGCACGTCGTGCGGGAAGAACGACTGGTAGTTGTCGTCCACCTTGGCCGCAACGTTGGCCCACCACAGGAACGACTGCGTCAGCTCGCTGCGGTTGTACAGGCGCACCGTCAGCTCCAGCACCGCGCTGTCGGGGCGCAGCCGCACCCCGTGCATGCCCTTCATCCGGGTGAACGGGTCGTGGTCGGAGCACCAGACGACGACGGCGCCGTCGGGCTCCTCCTCGATCTCGACGTCCACCGGCAGGTAGGTCGCCGGGCGGTGGTGCTGCGGCCAGTTCAGCTCGACGCCGCCCGCCACCCACGGGCCCGCCAGGCCTACGAGCGCCGGCTTGATCACCGGGTTGGTCCAGAAGAAGTCCCGGCCGCTGCCACGCTCGCGGGCCACGTGGATGCGCCCGCCCAGCTCCGGCAGCACGACGATGCGCAGCCACTCGTTCTCCAGGTGCACCGCCTGCCATTCGCGCTGGTGGGGCTCGTCGGCGATCTGGTGGTGGAACGGCAGCGGGTACACCCTCCCGGACGACCCCTGGTAGACGCGCCGGTCCAGGTACGCGGGGAACCGGTCGGGCGGCAGGGGCTCGTAGGTGGTCAGGGTGAGCGGCGCAGCCCAGGCGGCCGCGGCCCGGCCGGCCAGGTCGTCGGGGCGGTCGGGAAGGTCGAGCAGGGACTCCACATCGAGCATGGGACCGACGGTATGAACCCCTGGGGTGCCTCGGGAAGCGACGTATCGATGTAGTTGCCTGGACGATCCGACGATTCCTCCGTCAGCCCTGCCTGCTGACGCGGCCCGGCCCGTGGCGTTACGCTCCAGGGGTGCGAATCCGTGACGGCTTCC
This sequence comes from Promicromonospora sp. Populi, assembly GCF_041081105.1. NCBI lineage: Bacteria > Bacillati > Actinomycetota > Actinomycetes > Micrococcales > Promicromonosporaceae > Promicromonospora > Promicromonospora sp. Populi. The sequence goes on from NZ_CP163528.1 coordinate 2,149,419, forward strand.
CCGGACAGCGCCTGCGGGTGCTGCCGACGGCGGTGGTCCACGCGGCGTCGAAGGCGGGTCCCGCCTCGCGCCTGCTGGTCACCGACGCGGGCTATTTCCCGCACGCCGCGAACCACGGGCGGGTACGCAAGCGGGGTGCCATCGGGACCATCGTCATCGTGTCCTCGGCCGGGCGCGGCTGGTGCCGCACCCCCGGCGGCCTGCACCGGATCGGTGCCGCGCACGCCCTGGTCATCCCCGCCGGAGTCCCGCACGAGTACTGGGCGGACGACGACGACCCATGGACGATCTGGTGGATGCACGCCCGCGGCCCCGACGCCGGCGAGTTCGAGCGTGACCTGGCCGCGCACGCCGGCCCGGACGACGTCGCCGTCGTCGAGGTGCACGACCTGGTGCGCGTTGTCGCCGACCTCGAACGGGTGGTCGAGGCCCTGGAGACCGACGAGACCTACCCGAGCCTGCTGCGCTGCGCGGGCGCCGCCTGGTCGGTGCTCGCCCAGGTCGGGGCCGACGCCGCCGCGGGCAGCCCCGTCCGGGGCGAGCCCGTCCGCGCCGCGCAGGAGTACCTGCGCACGCACCTGGACGCCGTCGTCGAGGTGGCCGCGCTCGCCCGGCGGTTCGGCCTGAGCACCTCGCACTTCTCCGCCCGCTTCCGGGCGGCGACCGGCGGGGGTGTGGTCGAGTACGTCAAACGGCTGCGGATGGCGCGCGCCTGCGAGCTGCTCATCACCACCGAGCTGCCCGTCGCGGACATCGCCCGCTCCGTGGGCTACCCCGACCCGTTCTACTTCTCGCGCCAGTTCCGGAGCGTGCATTCCTGCAGCCCGAGCGACTTCCGGCGGGGCATCCACGGCCACGACCACTGACGTCGGGCGTCGGATCGTCCAGGCAGGTGCGTCGTCTCCTGCATTCCGTACCGGCGACCCGGCACGCTTTGCTGGGCAGGTCCCCCCTCCGGCACCCCCGCCGGACGACGACGACGTCAGGAGACCTGGATGTTCCCCGTACGCACCTGGGCGGCGAGAACGAGTGCCGCCCTGCTCTCGACAGCCCTGCTCTCGACAGCTCTTGTCTCGACCACCCTGGTCACGACGGCGGCAGCGCTGCCTGTGGACCGACCAGCCGCGAGCCCGAGCCCCACGCCCTACCAGGGCTGGAACACCTACTACGGCCTCGGCGGCGACTTCGGCACCGAGGAGGTGCTGGACGTAGCCGACTTCCTGGTCTCGTCCGGCCTCGCGGACGCCGGCTACGACATCGTGTGGCTCGACGGCGGCTGGCAGGCCGACGTGCCGCGCGGCGTCGACGGACGCCTCCAGGGCGACCCGGAGCGGTTCCCCGACGGCATGGCGGCGCTGGCCGACGCGATCCACGACCGTGGCCTGCGCGCCGGCATCTACACCGACGCCGGGCCGTACATCCCCGGGACGTGTGGCCTGGGCAGCGGCGACCACTACCAGACGGACGCCGACACCTTCGCCGAGTGGGGTTACGACGCCGTCAAGGTCGACTTCCTGTGCGGCATCACCGCGGACCTCGACCCGCAGGAGGCGTTCACCGCGTTCGCCGAGGCGCTGCGCAACAACAGCTCCGGCCGGGACATGATCTTCAACCTCTGCAACCCGGTCACCTCCCCCGACTGGGGCGACTACCCCGAGGAGCAGCAGTCCACCTGGTCCTGGACCTACGCGCCCGACATCGCGGAGTCCTGGCGCACCTACACCGACGTCGGGTTCGTGGGGCAGATCCAGTTCAAGGACGTGCTGCGCAACTTCGACGCCAACGCGCGCCACCCCGAGTCGGCCGGCCCCGGGCACTTCAGCGACCCCGACTACCTCGGCCCGGAGCTCGGCATGAGCACCGAGGAGTTCCGCACCCAGATGACGCTCTGGACCATCGCGGCGGCGCCGCTCGTCATCGCGAGCGACCCCCGCGTCCTCAAGCAGGAGTCGCTGGACATCCTGCTCGACGACGACGTCCTGGCGATCGACCAGGACCGGCTCGGCCTCCAGGGCACCCGGATCGGCGCGGCCGGCACAACGGAGACGTGGGCCAAGCCGCTGGCCGACGGCTCGGTCGCCGTCGCGCTCCTGAACCGCGGCGACCGGCCCGCCGAGGTCTCGACCACGGCCCGCGACCTGGGCCTGCGCGGCCGGTCGTTCTCCGTCCTGGACACGTGGACGGACAGCCGCACGCAGTCGGCGGGCACCATCCGTGCCGCGGTCCCCGCGCACGGCGCCGCGCTGCTGCGGGTCACACCGTCGCGGGCCGACGGCGTGCCGCGCCTGGTCGCCGCGCCGCCCACCTTCACGGCGGTCGGGGCCGACGACGTCGCGCCCACGACGGACCTGCTGGCCGCGGCCGGCGACCGGCTGACGACCGAGGTGACGCTGCACAACGACGGGAGCACGCCCGTGCGGCGGCCTGCGGTTGTGCTGGACGCGCCCGAGGGGTGGGCCGTCACACCGTCCGGCCGGGCTCCGCGGGAAGTGCGACCCGGCGGCTCGGCCACGTTCACCTTCACGGTCGACGTGCCGGCAGGGGCGGAGACCGGCGGCTACGACCTCACGGCGACGGCCTCGTTCGGCGGCGGTTCGTCCAGCAGCGCGCATCGCGGCGGTTCGCACGGCAACGCTTCGATCAGTACGACGCCGCCGTCACGCGTGACGATCGCGCCCGGTGCGCCCGGTGGCGCCGGCGTTGTGCTGTCGCAGCACCCGTGGGTGAGCGCGAGCAGCGGGTGGATGGAGCCGACGGTCGACCAGAGCGTGGGCGGCGGCTCACCGCTGACGGTCGCGGGCACCGTGCACCCGACCGGGATCGGCGTCGCCACCCCGTCCCAGGTCCGGTACTACCTCGGCGGGGCGTGCACACGACTCACCGGCGGCGTCGGGATCGACGACGTGGTCGGCACCGTAGGTCCCGAGGGCGGCACGGCGACGTTCGACGTCGTCGGGGACGGCGCGACCCTCTGGTCGAGCGGCACCGTCGAGCGGGGCGCCGAGGTGACGTTCGACGTCGACGTCACCGGCGTCCGCGACCTGTCCCTGCGGGTAGGCGACGCGGGCGACGGCGGCTACAACGACCGAGCCGACTGGCTCTCCCTGACGGCGGCCTGCGCCTGATCCGAAGGCGACGTCCGAGTTCGGCACTTGGCGTCGAGATCGGTCCAGTGATGGGCCGATCTCGACGCCAAGTGCCGACTTCGTCAGCCGACCGGGACCGGGGCGTCCTCCAGGAGCTCCATCAGGTGCGGGGCCGGCGAGTCCGGACGCTCCCCCGTGCCCGTGACCACCGAGACCACCCAGTCCGAGGCGCCGTCCGGCAGGACCGGGACGGCGACCAGCCGGGCGGCCTGCGGCTTCGCCGCGACGTGCCTCGGCACGAGCGCAACGCCGAGGCCGCGGTCCACCAGGTCGAGCAGCGTGTGCACGTCGTTGACGGTGAACCGCACCCGGCGGCGCACGCCCCGCGCGCCGAAGGCGTCGTCGTTCAGCTGCCGGACCGCCCAGGACGGGTGGAAGTCGATGAAGCTCTCGCCGCTGAGCTCGGCGCGGTCCACGGCCGTACGGGACGCGAACGGGTGCTCCGGCGGGCACAGCAGCACCACCGGCTCCTGGCCCAGGACGGTGCGCGGCAGCACGCCCACATGGTCGGCAGTGGCGACGAACGCGGCGTCGAGATCGCCGTCGCGCACCCCTGCCATCAGCTCGTGCGAGCCCGCCTGGGTGAACGCGATCTCCACCCGCGGGTAGCGGCGGTGGAACCGCTCCATCACGGTCGCGACGTCGACGAGGCCGAGGCACTGCTCCGCTCCGATCCGCAGCGTGCCCGACAGCTCGCGTGAGACCTGGACGACCGCGTCGCGCGCCTCAGTCGCAGAGGAGACCATGGAACGAGCGAACGGCAGCAGCGCCAGGCCCGCCTCGGTGGGCTCGACCTTGCGGGTGGTCCGCGTGAACAGCTTGGTACCCAGCTCGTCCTCGAGGTTGCGGATGGCAGCGGACAGGCCCGACTGCGAGACACCCGTGAGCTCCGCGGCCCGGGTGAACTGCCGCTCGTCGGCAAGTGCGACCAGGTATTCCATCTGACGCAGTTCCATTTATCAGCACCGGTTCTAGGAATGATGATGAGGAGTTGTTGGACTTCTAGGTTATCGCTTCCTAGTCTCAGGTTGAACCTGATGCGAGACGAGGAGAAACAATGCAGCAGCGCAGTCTGGGCACCCGTACGGTCTCCGCGATCGGCCTCGGCGGTATGCCGATGTCGATCGAGGGACGGCCCGACGCCGAGCGCTCGGTCGCCACGATCCACGCCGCCCTCGACGCCGGTGTCACCCTGATCGACACCGCGGACGCCTACCACCGCGACGCGGACGAGGTAGGCCACAACGAGGAGCTCATCGCCGGGGCCCTGCGGTCCTACGGCGGCGACACCTCCGGCGTCCTCGTCGCGACCAAGGGCGGGCACAAGCGCCCGGGCGACGGGTCCTGGACCAAGGACGGGCGGCCGGAGTACCTCAAGGAGGCCGCCAAGGCCTCGGCCAAGCGGCTCGGCGTCGACGCCATCGGCCTCTACCAGTTCCACCGCCCCGACCCGGAGGTGCCCTACGCCGACTCGGTGGGCGCGATCCGCGACCTGCTCGACGAGGGTGTCATCGAGATGGCCGGCATCTCGAACGCCGACCCGGACCAGATCCGCGAGGCGAACGAGATCCTGGGCGGCCGCCTGGTCTCCGTCCAGAACCAGTTCTCGCCGCGCTTCCGCTCCTCGCTCCCCGAGCTGGAGCTGTGCACCGAGCTGGGCATCGCGTTCCTGCCCTGGAGCCCGCTGGGCGGCATCAAGCTGGCTCGCTCGGGCGAGCTCGGCGCCGCGTTCTCGGCCTTCCAGGAGGTCGCCGACGCGCACGGCGTCTCGCCCTTCCGCGTGACGCTCGCCTGGGAGCTCGCGCTCTCGCCCGTCGTCATCCCGATCCCGGGCGCCTCACGCCCCGAGAGCATCCAGGACTCCGCGCCCGCCGTGGACCTGAAGCTCACCGACGACGAGGTGGCGCGCCTCAGCGCGGCCGCCGCCTGAACCGCCCGACTCACCCCACCCACCACAGGAGAGAATTCCCGTGAAGACCTTTACCCTGCCAGGGACCGAGCTCACCGTCCCGAACGTCGTCCTGGGCCTTATGCGCATCCAGGAGAAGACGGACGAGGAGGTACGCACCCTCGTCAAGACCGCTCGTGACGCGGGCATCTCGTTCTTCGACCACGCCGACGTCTACGGTTCGGCCCTGCACGGCTGCGAGACGCGGTTCGCCGAGGCGATGCAGCTGACGTCGTCCGAGCGCGCGGAGATCGTGCTCCAGACCAAGGCCGGCATCGTGCGCGAGGGGCCGTACTTCGACTACTCGTACGAGCACATCGTCGAGTCCGTGGACGGGTCGCTGGCCGCGCTCGGCACCGACTACATCGACATCCTGCTGCTGCACCGCCCGGACGCCCTCGTGGAGCCCGACGAGGTGGCGCGGGCGTTCGACGAGCTGTCGGCGTCGGGCAAGGTGCGCGCGTTCGGCGTCTCGAACCACACGCCGGGCCAGATCGAGCTGCTGCGCAAGTCCGTGTCGCAGCCACTCGTGGCCAACCAGCTCCAGCTCTCGGTGACGCACGCGCCCCTGGTGGCGCAGGGTGTGGCCGCAAACATGCAGGACCTGGACCAGTCGATCAGCCGCGACTCCGGCACGCTCGACTACTGCCGCCTGAACGACATCACCGTGCAGGCCTGGTCGCCGTTCCAGGCCGGCTTCTTCACCGGCGTGTTCCTCGGCTCGCCCGAGTACCCGGAGCTGAACGCCGTGATCGACCGGCTCGCCAAGAAGTACGACGTGCCGGCCATCGCGATCGCCACGGCCTGGATCACGCGCCACCCGGCGCAGATGCAGGTGGTGCTCGGCACCACCAGCCCGGAGCGGGTCGCGGGCGCCGCCCTGGGCTCGGACGTTCCGCTCACGCGCGCCGAGTGGTACGAGATGTTCCGGACGGCGGGCTACTCGGTCCCGTAGGGCGCCACGTTGTGGTTCGAGGTGAAGAGGTTGGCCGGGTCGTAAGCCCGCTTCACCTCGCGCAGCCGGGCGAGGGTCGCCTCGGGGTAGGCGTTGCGGACGTCCTGCTCCGAGGCGGTCCCCATGAAGTTCACGTACCCGCGCCCGGTGACGCCGAGCGCCTCGGCGGTCCGCGCCACCCACGCCTCGGCGGCGGGCAGCGCCTCCAGGCTCGGCGCTGACCCGCCGATCGTGATCATGAACGCCGGGTCCCGGTGCGCGAACGCGGTCGCCGCGGGATCTACCCGCGCGATCGCGCCGCCCATGGGCCGGATGTTCACGGCGCTCGGGCCGGCCGCTCCGGAGACCGCCTCGATCGCCGCGGCCGCCCAGGCCTCGTCGGGTGACCAGGTGCCCGCGCCGAGGAACCCGGTGCGCGCGTCGCCGATCGCGCCGGACGGCGGCCCGCCCGGGCCCTCGAACATCGCCGCGTACGGCAGCTCCCGCACGCCGTCGACCAGGACGTCCAGCGCGCGCAGCGGCGCGAGCACGTCGGCCGCCTCGGCGGCCGTGCCCGAGTGGACCAGCAGCGCCATGATGATCGGCTTGCCGTGCAGCTCGGCGGGGACAAAGGGCGCGGGCGGCGCCAGCATCACGTTCACCATGCCCGAGAGCTCCTCGGGGCCCTCGGCGAACGCTCGCAGGACCGTGCCGAGCGCGGCCGGTGTGGGCGTCCACATCATCAGCCCGCCGGTCACGGTGCCCAGCTCGCGCAGCCGCAGGTCGAGGCGAGTCACTACGCCGAAGTTGCCGCCGCCCCCGCGCAGCGCCCAGTAGAGGTCGGGGTTCTCCTCCGCGTTGGCCTCCACCACGCGGCCGTCCGCGAGGACCACCTCGGCGCCCAGCAGGTTGTCGAGGGTCAGGCCGTCGCGCCGGCTCAGGTAGCCGATCCCGCCGCCGAGCGTGATGCCGCCGACGCCGACCGTCCCCGTGTCCCCGAACCCGGTGGTCAGGCCGTGGGCGGCGGCCGCAGCGATGTACTCCCCGGCAAGTGCTCCACCCTGCGCCCGCCCGACGCCGGCTGCCGCGTCGATCTCCACGCCGTCCATGAGGCGCAGGTCGAGCACAACCCCGCCGTCGACCAGCCCGTGCCGTGCCTGGTGGTGGCCGCCGCTGCGCACCGCGAGCGGCAGGCCCGTCTCGCGCACGACCGTGAGCACCGCCGCGACCTCCTGAGCGGTCCTTACGCGGGCGATGGCGGCCGGGGTCCGGGTCGGTCCGCCGACGAACACTTCGGCGGTCTCGGCGAACCCGGTGGACTCCGGGGTGAGCAGGCGGTCGCCGAGGATGGCCGCGAGCTTGGTGGTGTCGCTTGTCTTCTGCATGGCGTCAGCCTCCGGGGTAGGTACCGCGCTTCCATCGCGAACGTTAGACATCTAAGCATTAGCCGTCAACGCATTTTGGCGAACGTCGAACTACGCTGCGTCCATGCAACCGAACGGGCAGCCCAGCGGCGAACCAGGACTACCCGTGGCGGTCGCGATGTGGCAGTCCGTGCAGCGCGTCATGCGCGCGTTCGACGCGCTGCTGTCCGAGCAGGGCGGCAGCTGGCAGGTCTGGCACATCCTGCTGGCTCTGCACCAGGGCACGCCGGCCACGCAGCGCGAGCTCGCCCGCGCCGTCGGCATCCGCGAGGCGACGATGACGCACCACCTGCGGAGCATGGAGGAGAAGGGGCTGGTGGTGCGCACCCGGGAGGAGTCGAACCGCCGGGTGCAGCGCATCGAGGTCACCGAGGCGGGCGAGGCGCTCTACCGCCGGCTGAAGTCCGCGGCGATCGAGTTCGACCGCGGGCTGCGGCACGCGATCGGCGACGGCGAGGCGGGCGTCGACTCCTTCTTCGGCACGCTCTGCCGCCTGGCCGACTCGGTGCCCGACGGCGGGCGCGACATCGTCCCGGAGGGCTGGCCGGGAAACAGGCCGGTCTGATGATCCGGGCGGGAATATGTGCTGCCCCGGGCAACCTTGTATGTGTCGTGCAGCACACCCTGGAGCCCCTGGCATGACCGCATCGTCCCCTACGGCCGTCGACACGCGGCTCGGCCTGCGCGGCGCCCGTGGCGCGATCCTCGGCGCGCTGATGCTCTCCACGGCGCTGGTGGCGCTCGATGCCACGATCCTCGCGACCGCCTCGACCACCATCGCGGGCGAGCTCGGCTCGTTCGAGCAGGTCCCCTGGCTCTTCTCCGCGTACACGCTCGCGCAGGCAGTGACGGTCCCGCTCTACGGGCGGCTGGCCGACGTGTTCGGCCGCAAGCGCGTGATCCTCGCGGGCATCGCGCTCTTTGTGCTCGGCTCCGTGCTGTGCGCCGTCGCGTGGAGCATGCCGGCGCTCATCTGGTTCCGGGTGCTGCAGGGGCTCGGCGCGGGCGCGATCCTGCCGATGTCCATGACGATCGCCAGCGACATCTACACGCTCGCCGAGCGCGCGAAGACGCAGGGCTACATGGCCAGCGTGTGGGCCGTCTCCTCCGTGCTCGGCCCGACGCTCGGCGGTGTGTTCAGCCAGTTCGTGAGCTGGCGGTGGATCTTCTGGGTCAACGTGCCGATCGGCGCCGTGGCGCTCCTGGCCCTCTGGCGCCGGTTCCAGGAGAAGGAGCGCGACGGCGAGCGCGAGCCCATCGACTACCTCGGCGCCGTCCTGCTCACCGGTGGCAGCGCGCTCCTGGTCCTCGGCCTGCTGGAGGGCGGGCACGCGTGGGGCTGGGCGTCCCCGCAGTCGATCCTGATCTTCGGCGGCGGGGTGGTGCTGCTCGCGGCGTTCGCCGTGGCGGCCCGCCGGAACCCGCACCCGATCTTCGACCTGCGGCTGCTGCGCCGCCGGGTGGTCGGCGCGTCGACGGCGGCATCGCTCATGGTCGGCGTCATCACGGTCGGCCTGTCCACCTACGTGCCGATCTATGCGCAGGGGGTGCTCGGCGTCGGGCCGCTCGTGGCCGGGTTCGCGCTGGCGTCGCTCACGCTCGGCTGGCCCATCGCGGCCACGCTGTCGGGGCGGGTGTACCTGTCGATCGGGTTCCGCTGGACGAGTGTCATCGGGGCGCTGGTCGTGCTGACCGGTGCGCTGCTCACGCTGGGGCTCGACGCGAGCACCGCGGTGTGGCAGATCTCGATCCCGGTGTTCGTGATCGGGCTCGGCATGGGCCTGGTGGCAGTGCCCACCCTGCTCGCCGCGCAGCACAGCGTGGGCTGGGGCGAGCGCGGCGCGGTGACCGGCACCAACATGTTCGCCCGGTCGATCGGGCAGGCCGTGGGCGTCGCCGCGCTCGGCGCGGTGGTGAACGCCCTGACCACCGTCGGCGCGGACGGCACGCCGGACGGCGCCGGCCTGGCGAACGCCATGCACCTGGTCTTCTGGTGCGTGGTCGGCTGCGCCGCGGTGATGATCGGGACGGTGCTGCTGCTCCCCCGCGACAAGCCGGTCCGAAGCTAGGCGTTCGCGCTGTCGCGGAGCTGGCGGCGTTCGTTCTCGATCGACAGGAGCTCGGCGAACGCCGCCTGGTAGGGCTCCGTGTCCGCCGGGTCCAGGCGCTGCAGGCGGCTGCGCGCGTCGGCGACGCGCCTGGTGAGGCCCAGGTCGACGACGCGGCGCGCCACGCCCTCGACGAACGCCGCGATGGCCGCCTCCCGGTCCTCCGGGAGGGAGGCCACAGAGAGCTGCGTGACCAGGCTCGCCACGGTCTCGGGCGCCTGCTCCAGCACTGCGGCCACCCACTGTGCCGTGGACATCTCACGCCCGGCCGTCGCTCCCCCGGCCGCCCGGATCGCTGCGTGCACGGCCCGCCAGGCGGGCACGGCGAACGCGTTCTCGTCCAGCGCGTCGAACGAGGCCGGAACATGCTGCGGGTACTGCAGCACGGCCACGAGCGCGAGGCGCTCGTCCCGGGCCACGGGGTCCCTCGGGTCGGGGGCGGGCACCTGCGACACGCTGCCCGACGGCGGCCGGTCGTCTCCCGGGGTCGCCGCGCCGTCGGACCGGCCGGGCGCGCTGCGCCGCGACGGCGTCGACGCCGCGCGGGCCACCTCGCGCCGCACCTCGTCGACCTCCGTGCCGATCCAGCCCGCGACCTGCCGCGTGTATCCGTCGCGCTGGCTGCGGTCCCGGATGCCCACGATCTCCGGCGCCGCCGCCCGCACGGCCAGCACGCGCCCCTCCACGGTGTTCAGGTCGAACTGGGCGATCTTGGCCTGGATGACGAAGGCGAACAGGGGCTTGCGGTTGTCGACGAGCGCGCGCACCGCCTCGGGCCCCTTGGCCATGCGCAGGTCGCACGGGTCCATGCCGTCGTCCGCGACGGCCACGTACGTCTGCGCGAAGAACCGCTGGTCCTCGCCGTAGGCACGCTCGGCGGCCTTCTGCCCCGCGGCGTCGCCGTCGAACGTGAAGATGATCTCGCCGCCCACCGTCGCACCGGACGTGAGCTGCATGCCGCCGCCCGCCGTCGTGTCGCCGAGCAGGCGCCGCACCACCTTGGCGTGGTCGGCGGCGAAGGCCGTGCCGCACGTGGCCACCGCCGTCGTCACGCCCGACAGGTGCGCGGCCATGACGTCCGTGTATCCCTCGACCACCACCACGCGCTTGCCCTTGGCGATCTCCCGCTTGGCGAGGTCGATCCCGTACAGCACGTGCGACTTCTTGTAGAGGCTGGTCTCGGGGGTGTTCAGGTACTTGGGCCCCTGGTCGTCCTCGAACAGGCGGCGCGCGCCGAACCCGATCACCGCGCCCGTCACGTCCCGGATGGGCCACATGACCCGCCCGCGGAACCGGTCGTAGATGCCGCGCCGGCCCTCCGACATCAGGCCGCTCGCCACCAGCTCGGCCTGCGTGAAGCCCCGGCCCTGGAGATGACGCTGCAGCGCGTCCCAGCCCTTGGGGGCGAACCCGACACCGAACAGCTCGGCGTCGGCCCGGTCGAAGCTGCGCTCCGCGAGGAACGCGCGCGCGGCGGCAGCCTCGGAGCCCATGAGCTGCTCGGCGTAGAAGTCCGCCGCCACCCGGTTGGCCTCCAGCAGGCGCTGCCGCTTGCCCGGCTCGTCACGAGGGCGGGCTGCGCCGCCCTCCTCGTAACGGAGCTGCACGCCGGTCTTGCCCGCGAGGTACTCGATGGCCTCGGTGAAGCTCAGCCCGTCCAGCTTCATGACGAACTCGATGACGTCGCCGCCCTCACCGCAGCCGAAGCAGTGATACCGCCCCACGCTGGGCCGCACGTTGAAGCTCGGGCTGCGCTCGTCGTGGAAGGGGCACAGGCCCACCAGCGCGCCCACCCCGGCGGGCTTCAGGGTCACGTGCGCCGAGACGATCTCGTCGATCCGCGCGCGCTCGCGGACAAGCTCCACATCCTCACGCTTGATCAGCCCGGCCACGTCCCGAAGTCTATGCTCGCGGGCTCGGCCCCGACGCCGTCGTCCACAGCGCCGCCGCGCAGCTCCGGGCGTACTCCCCCGGGGTGACGCCGACGGCGCGGACGAAGTCGCCGGTGAAGTGCGCCTGGTCGTAGTAGCCGACGGCGGCCGCCAGCCCCGCCAGGTCGAGCCCCGGGTCACGACCCAGCAGCTCGGCGGCCAGGTGCACCCGGTGTCGCTGCAGCACCCATTTAGGGCTGACACCCACCCAGTGAGCGAACAGGCGCTGCAGCGAGCGGGGGGTGGTGCCGAGCCCGTCTGCGAGCGCAGCGACCGTGGTGCCGGGGACCGCGTCCGCGATGGCCGCGAACACCTCCTGGAGCTCGGCCATGGCCGCGGTGGATCGCGGGGTCCTGGCCCGATCGGCGGCCGCTTGGAGCAGCGGGGTGACGGTCCGGACGGCGTCGTCCGCCCGCCCGGCGACCGCCTGGGCGAGCGCCTCTGCGGAGGCGAGCGCCGCCGTCGGGCCGAGAAAGGCTGCCGGTTCGACGGCGCCGCGCTCGCCCGGGTGGGCGAGGCCGAGCAGCGCCCGGTAGCCGCCGGGGTGCAGCTTGGTGCCGACCACACCGCCCGTACCGGAGAGCGTGCGCACGAAGAGCCCGGCGGGCATGGCGTAGGCGAGGAAGCCCGTGTCCTCCGCGACGACGTGGCCGACGGGGTGGGGCATCACGGTCTGCGTGAACGCCGCACCGGGCGGCAGGTCCCAGGTGACGATCCAGTGCCGCTCCACGAGGTCGGCGAGGTCCGGGGCCGGCGCGACGTGCACGAGCGAGAGCCCGGCGCGCGCACGTGCGGGGTTCACTATGCCGAGCGTGGGCCCGTCGAACGCTTGTCGCATTCTTCCAAGACTGGCACACCCGGGCCGCGGGAGCATGGATACATGAAGAACTCAGCCCTGCACCCCAACATCGCCGTGTCCGACGCCCGCGCGGCCATCGACTTCTACGAGGCGGCGCTCGGCGCCGAGACGCTCTACGTGATCACCGCGGGCGACGTCGTGATCCACGCCGACCTGGTCCTGCGGTCCGCCGCGGGTGAGTCCACGTTCACTGTCGCCCCGGCGTTCCCGCCCGACTCCGTGGCGCCCGAGGCGGACGCGCCCACGCACGCGAGCTTCACTGTCCCGGTCGAGGACACCGACGCCGCGTACGCCCGCGCGATCGCTGCCGGCGCGACCAGCGCGGCCGAGCCGGGCGACTGGTTCGAGGGGTTCCGGCAGGCCGCCGTCCGCTGCCCGTTCGGGCACCGCTGGTACTTCGTGACGGTGTCCGACACGGTCACGCAGGACGACGTCCAGCGCGCGAGCGACGCCTGGGCCACGGCCCGCGACTGACCCCAGCAACACCGGTGTGTTTTGGTTTGCCCGAGTCGTGCGGTTCGGTACGATTTGGGCCGACTCAGGGAGGAACAACGCACCATGGTTATTCGCTATCGCAAGAGGCTGGGCCTCGGGCCGCTCAAGTTCAACATCACCCAGCGGGGTCTGTCGTCGATGAGCTTCAAGATCGGTCCCTGGACCTGGAACTCGAAGACGAAGAAGCACTCGTTGAACCTCCCCGGCGGCCTGAGCTGGTACAGCAACAACAAGTAGGACGGCCGCGACGGAACGGGCCTGGGTGCGGCTGCGCCCAGGCCGTTCTTGTGCCGGGTTGTCACCGCGCGTCACTAGAGTGGCCGTGTGGAGCAAGCCCTCGGGAAAAGCATCCCGCCGTCGTACAGCGCACAGGACGTCGAGCGCTGGGTGAGCGAACCGCCCAAGTCGCAGGCGCGCACCCCCTTCGAGCGCGACCGCGGCCGCGTGGTGCACTCCTCCGCGCTGCGCCGCCTCGGCGCCAAGACCCAGGTGCTCGGCGCAGGGCACGACGACTTCGTGCGCACCCGCCTGACCCACTCCCTCGAGGTGGCCCAGGTGGGCCGCGGCATGGGCCGGTCGCTCGGCTGCGACCCCGACGTGGTCGACACCGCCTGCCTCACCCATGACCTGGGCCACCCGCCGTTCGGGCACAACGGCGAGACGGCGCTCGCCGAGATCGCGGAGCCGATCGGCGGCTTTGAGGGCAACGCCCAGACGCTGCGCCTGCTGACCCGGCTCGAACCCAAGGTGATCGGCCTCGACGGCCTCCCCGCCGGCCTCAACCTCACCCGGGCGAGCCTCGACGCGAGCGTCAAGTACCCATGGGCATACGGCGCGGGCCCCGCGCGGCCCGACGGCACGGCGAGCCGGAAGTTCGGTGTCTACACCGACGACCTGCCGGTGTTCACCTGGCTGCGCAAGGACGCGCCCGACGGCGTGAAGTGCCTGGAGGCCCAGGTCATGGACCTCGCCGACGACATCAGCTACTCGGTGCACGACGTCGAGGACGGCGTTGTGGCCGGCCGGATCGACCTGGACCTCATGGCCGACGCCGAGGAGCGGGCGCGCGTGGCGCAGTACGTGCGGTCCTGGTACGGCGAGTGGTACTCGGCGGACGCGATCGACGCGGCGCTCGGCCGCCTGCAGGAGTACCTGCGCGGCGCCGGGCACCTCGTGCGGGCCTTCGACGGGTCGCGCCGGTCGCTGGCCTCGCTCAAGGACATGACGAGCCAGCTCATCGGCCGGTTCATCGGGGCCGCCATCGACGCGACCCGCGCCGAGTACGGCGACGGAGACCTCACGCGGTACGCCGCCCGGCTGGTGGTGCCCGCCGACACGGAGCACGAGATCCTCGCGCTCAAGGGCATCGCGGTGACCTATGTGATGGCGCCGCGCGGCCAGGAGCCCCGCTACGTGCGGGAGCGGGAGATCCTGACCGACCTCGTGCGCGTCCTGGCCGACCGCGGCCCCGCCGAGCTGGAGCCGCCGTTCGCCGCCGACTGGCGGGCGGCGTCCGACGACGCCGTCCGCCTGCGCGTCGTCGTCGACCAGGTCGCCTCTCTTACGGACCTGTCGGCGATCGCGCTGCACGGCCGGCTGATCACCCCTTGACCCTGATCACCCCTTGACGGAGCCCGCCGTCAGGCCGCCCACTATGTACTTCTGCAGGAACAGGAACAGCGCGAGCACCGGCACTGCCGAGACGACGGCGCCCGCCGTGAACAGGCCCCAGTTGGCCTCCTGCAGCGACGACACCCAGCCGTAGAGGCCCACGGCGAGCGTCCAGTTCTCCTCCGACTGCAGCAGCACGCGCGCGATGATGAACTCACCGAATGTGCTGATGAAGCTGAGCAGCCCCACCACGGCGAGGATCGGCGCGGTCAGGCGCAGCACGATGGTCCAGTAGATCTGGGCGTGCGAGGCGCCGTCGATCTTCGCGGCCTCGTCGATCTCGCGCGGCACGGTGTTGAAGAACCCGTACATGAGGAACGTGTTCACGCCGAGCGCGCCGCCCAGGTACACGCAGATCAGCGACAGCTTGGAGTCCAGGCCCAGCACCGGCACTACGTTGCCGAGCGAGATCAGCAGCAGGAAGATCGCCACGAACGCGAGCATCTGCGGGAACATCTGGATGATGAGCAGGGCGGTGAGCCCCACGCGGCGTCCGCTGAACCGGAACCGGGAGAACGCGTACGCGGCGGCGGCGCCCATGAGCACCGTCCCCGCCCCGGTGGCGACGGCGACCACGAGGGTGTTGCCCATCCAGGTCCAGAACCGCGTGCCGCCGAGCGCCGCGTAGTTGGCGCCCGAGACCGTGCCGAACAGGTCGTTCGAGCCCGTGAGCGTGCCGACGTCGGCCAGCGAGGCCGAGACGACGTAGACCAGCGGGAAGCCCGCGTAGAGGACGGCGAGGACGCCGACCAGGTGGCGCCAGCCGATCTCGGAGAACCAGCGTCCGCGGGGCAAGGGCCGGCGAGCCGGAGAAACAGTGCTCATCAGGCGATCTCCTCGAGCGAGCGGGTGCGCCGGAACGCGAGGGCGGAGATGGTCGCCACCACCACGAAGATGACTATCGACAGGGCGCTGGCCAGGCCGTAGTCCTTGGCCGCGGTCCCGTCGAGCCCGGAGACCGAGTAGACCATCGAGATCAGGATGTCGGTGTGCCCGAGCGGCACCGAGGCGTCGTCGAACCGCGGACCGCCCCCGGTGAGCATGTAGATCAGCGTGAAGTTGTTGAAGTTGAACGCGAAGCTGGAGATGAGCAGCGGCGCCGTCGCGACCAGCAGCAGCGGCAGGGTGATGGACCGCCAGGTGCGCCACCGGCCGGCGCCGTCGATCTTCGCGGCCTCCAGCACGTCGGTCGGCAGGGACTGCAGCGCGCCCGTGCAGATCAGGAACATGTACGGGAAGCCGAGCCACAGGTTCACGCCGAGCACCGCAAGCTTGGCGAGCACCGGGTCGGTGAGCCACGGGATCTGGGCTCCGCCGAGCAGCACCTCGTTGACAAACCCGTACGACCGGTTGAGCAGGCCCGACCAGAGCAGGGCCGCGAGGAACCCGGGGATCGCGTACGGCAGGATCACCAGCGTCCGGTAGACCCGGCGGCCGCGCAGGCGGACGTCGTTGAACGCGATCGCCAGGAACAGGCCGAGCAGGAACGTGGACGCCACCGAGATCACGGCGAAGGCGAACGTCCACAGGAGGATCTGGACGAACGGCCCCGCGTACCGGTCGTCGCCGAACGCGGTGACGAAGTTGTCGAACCCCACCAGCACGCGCCAGCCCACCGGCAGGATCGTGCCGTCGGCGGCCTCGAACTGCCCGTCGTCGTTCGGCTCGTACGTCACCCCGGTAGTGGTGTCGGTCATGGTGTCCGACGCCGGGTCGTACGTCAGCGTGGACGTGAAGACGTAGCCGGTGCGGGCGTCCTGGGTGCGGATCGACCCGTCGGCCGGGTCGTCCGAGACCGGGACCCGCAGGTCGGTGACCTCCTGCTGGCGCTCCAGCACCGCCGCGTACTCCAGCACGTCGTACCCGGGCAGCGCGGTGACCTGGCCGCCGTCAACCACGGCGTCTGGCACCGGCTCCAGCGGTCGCTCGGCAGTGCCCGCGCGCACCTCACCGTCGGGCGAGACGACGGCGAAGCCCAGCGCGCCGCCGTCCGACACCACCGTCAGGGGCGACGACGGCGAGCCCTCCACCCGGCGCTCGTTCTGCACCAGGAGGGCCTCGATCGCCTGCTCCTTGGTGGAGTTGTGCCCGTCGCCGTAGTTCGTGAACGCGACGTAGCCCGTGTAGGCCACGACGTACACCTGGTAGACGAGCAGGAACGCGAGGCCCGGCAGGATGTACTTCAGCGGCAGGGCGCGCTTGGTGAAGTACGCCCAGTTGGCCACGAGCAGCAGCGCCACCATCGCGGCCAGCACGCCCCACGAGTCGGCGCTCCACGCGGCCAGGACCGCGTACACGCCGAGGGCGTCAACGAGCGCGATCAGGACGAGCTTGACAAGAAACCCGGGGCTCCAGCCGGTCCGACCGGAGCCCCGGGTCGCAGGCGACGACATCAGCCGATCTCGCCCTGGATGTCGGCGACCATCTTCTCCCAGGCCTCGGCCGGGTCGGACTGACCGGAGACGATCGCGGCCTCCGTGACGCCCCAGTACGCCCACACGGCGCCCATCTCGGGCAGCGACGGCATCGGGACGGCGTCAGCGCCGACCGCACGGAAGCCGGCGGTGATCGGGTCCTCCGAGGCGGTGTCGGCGGCCTCGATCAGGGCCGGCGGTCGGTCGCCCGCCTCGTAGAGCGCGAGCTGCGCCTCGGGGGTGGCCATGTGGTTGACGAGGAAGTCGTTGGCGAGCAGCGCGTTCTCGCTCTGCGCGCTCACGTAGAAGCCGGCCACGCCCACGAATGGCTGGGCGGGCTCGCCGCCGGCGCTCGGGATCGGGTCGATCGACAGGTCGAGGTCCGCGAACTGCTCCAGCATCCACGGGCCGCCCACGATGAACGGCGACTCACCAGCGGCGAAGGCCGCGACCGCGATGTCGTAGGTGACGTCCGTGCTCAGCGTGCCGGCCTCGCCCTGCTCGGCCAGCCACTCGGCGAACGCCGTGCCGCCCTCGCCGCCGAGCGCGAGCTCCGGGGCGTAGGTGCCGTCCGCGTTCTGCTCGAACACCGGGGCGCCGAACGACATCTGCAGCGGGTAGAACGTGTAGGGGTCACCCTCGGTGGAGGTCTGGATCAGCAGCGGGTACTCGGTCCCGGCCTCCTCGCCGGCCGCGATCGCGTCGTCCCAGGTGGCGGGCGCCTCGGGGGCGAGCTCCGTGTTCCGGATGAGCGCGATGTTCTCCACGGCGTAGGGCAGGCCGTATACCTGCTCGTCCTGCGTGAAAGCCTGGACGGAGACCGGCTCGAACGCGGCGGCGGTGTCGCCCAGCTCGATCGGGGCCACTACGCCGTTGGTCGTGAGCTCACCCAGCCAGTCGTGCGCGCCGACGGTGATGTCCGGGCCCTGGCCCGTCGGCACCTGGGCAAGGAAGTCGGGGCGGATGTCCTCGAAGTTCTTCAGGACCACCTCGACCTCGGCGCCCGTGGACTCCTCGAAGCCGGCGGCCGCGTCCTCGACGGCGGCCTGGCGGGTCTCGTCGACCCAGACGGTGAGGGTGCTGCCCTCGCCGTTCGGTGCGGCCGACTCCTCGCCGGCTGGTTCCTCCGCGCCGCCCGAGCAGGCGGCCAGCGCCAGCGTCGCGGTCAGCGCGGCGGCGGTCAGGATGCTCCGTCGCATCGTCACTCCAGTTGGTTCGCGGCCCGACGTCGGGCCTGGTTCGGATGCCCGAACCGTACGGCCGCACCCACCGATTGTGCAAGAAGTTGCGGTAAAGTTTCAGCAACGCTTGCAAGACTCCCGGACGACCTGCGGACGTAGGAGTGACATGTCACTTAGGCTGCCAGGCGTGCGCACCCGACTGACCGACCTCGCCGAACAGGCGGGGGTCTCCACCGCGACCGTGTCGCGCGTGCTCAACGGCAAGCCCGGCGTGGCAGGCGAGACGCGCCAGGCGGTGCTCGCCGCCCTGGACGTGCTCGGCTACGAGCGCCCGTCGGCCCTGCGCGCCCGGCCCGCCGGCCTGATCGGCCTGGTGGTGCCCGAGCTGTCCAACCCGGTGTTCCCGGCGTTCGCGCAGGCCATCGAGTCGCAGCTCGCCTCGCGTGGGTACACACCGCTGCTGTGCACCCAGTCGCCCGGCGGGACCACCGAGGACGAGTACGTCGAGACCCTGATCGACCACGCGGTGGACGGCATCGTCTTCGTGTCCGGCAAGCACGCCGACACCCGCGCCTCCACCGAGCGCTACCAGCGGCTGCGCGGGCGCGGGCTGCCGATCGTGCTGATCAACGGGTACGCCGCCGGCATCGACGCGCCGTTCGTCTCCCCCGACGACGCGGCCAGCATCGAGCTCTCGGTGCGCCACCTGGTGTCCCTGGGCCACCGCCGCATCGGCATGGCGATCGGCCCCGACCGGTTCGTGCCGGCGAAGCGCAAGATCGAGTCGTTCGTCGCGCAGCTCGTGCGGCACGGCCTCGCGCCCACCGAGGAGGAGGCCCGCGAGCACGTCAGCCTCACCCTCTACACGCTGGAGGGCGGCCAGGCCGCGTCCGGCGACCTGTTCGACTCGGGGCACACCGCCGTCGTCTGCGGCTCCGACCTGATGGCGCTCGGCGCCATCCGCGCCGCGCACACGCGCGGCCTGTCCGTGCCCGACGACGTGAGCGTGGTCGGCTACGACGACTCACCCCTGGTGGCGTTCACCGACCCGCCGCTGACGACCGTGCGCCAGCCCGTCGCCGACATGGCGCACGCCGCCGTGAGCGCCCTGCTCACCGAGATCCACGGTGAGCGCGCGCCCCGCTCGGAGCTGCTGTTCACCCCCGAGCTGGTGGTGCGCGGCTCCACCGGAGCGGCACCGCACGCGTGACCGACGCATGACAGCGTGTGACAGGGAGCCGAGTTCCTCCCCTACGCTTGTTGCAAGCGTTACAACCGACATTCCCTTCAGCCCTGAGGACGCGACACGTGACCAGTACTACTCCGCTCACCACAGCCGACCTCACCGCCGGAGCACCCATCCATTCCCCCACCGGGAGCGAGTGGTGGCGCGACGCGGTGATCTACCAGGTCTACCCGCGCTCGTTCGCCGACGGGAACGGCGACGGGATCGGTGACCTGCCGGGCGTCACCTCGAAGCTGGACCACCTGAAGCAGCTGGGGGTCGACGCCGTCTGGCTGAGCCCGTTCTACAGCTCCCCCCAGAAGGACGCGGGCTACGACGTCGCCGACTACCGCGACGTCGACCCGCTGTTCGGCACGCTGGCGGACTTCGACGAGATGCTGGCCGGCGCCCACGAGCGTGGCCTCAAGGTCATCGTCGACCTCGTCCCCAACCACTCCTCCGACCAGCACGTCTGGTTCCAGGAGGCCCTGGCCGCCGCACCGGGCTCGGCCGCGCGCGAGCGGTACATGTTCCGCGACGGCGGAGGCCCAGCGGGCGACGAGGCGCCGAACAACTGGCCGTCGCTCTTCGGCGGGCCGGCCTGGACGCGGCTCGCCCCGGGCGCCGACGACGGCCCGCTCGGCCCGCAGTGGTACCTCCACCTCTTCGACTCCTCGCAGCCCGACCTGAACTGGGACAACGCGGAGGTCCGCGACGAGTTCGAGGCGGTCCTGCGGTTCTGGCTCGACCGGGGCGTGGACGGGTTCCGCATCGACGTCGCGCACAGCCTGGTCAAGGAGCCCGGGCTGCCCGACTGGGCGGGCCGGGGCCCGAACGGCGAGCGCATCATGATCGTCGGCTCGCAGGACGACGGCTCCACGGGCGTCGGCGACAGCGGCCCCATGTTCGACCAGGACGGCGTGCACGACATCTACCGGTCCTGGCACAAGGTGCTCTCCGCGTACGACGGCGACCGCTGCCTGGTGGCCGAGGCCTGGGTCGAGCCCCTGTCCCGCCTGGCGAACTACGTGCGCGCGGACGAGATGCAGCAGGCATTCAACTTCTCGTTCCTCACCACGCCGTGGGACGCGGCGCGGCTGCGCCAGGTGGTCACGCGCTCGCTGACGGCGATGGACGCCGTCGGCGCACCGACCACGTGGGTGCTGTCCAACCACGACGTCGTGCGTGCGGTCTCGCGCCTCGGCCTCGAGGACACCAGCGGGGCCGGGCCGAACGGCATCGGCATCAACGACGTCCAGCCGGACGCGCCGCTCGGCCTGCGCCGGGCCCGCGCCGCGACGCTGCTCATGCTCGGCCTGCCCGGCTCGGCGTACCTCTACCAGGGCGAGGAGCTCGGCCTGCCCGAGCACACCACGCTGCCCGACGAGCTGCGCGAGGACCCGGCCTTCATCCGCACCGGCGGCGCCGAGCCCGGCCGGGACGGCTGCCGCGTGCCCCTGCCGTGGGTCGGCGGGGCGCCCGGCAACGGGTTCGGGCCCACCGGTGAGACCTGGCTGCCGCAGCCCGAGATCTACACCGACCTTGCCGCCGACCGGCAGTACGGCGTCGAGGGCTCGACCTACGAGCTCTACCGGACGGCGCTCGACCTGCGCCGGGCCGAGGGCCTGGGTGCGGGCAGCCTCTCCTGGGTCGATGCCCTGGCCGACAGCCCGGACGTCCTCGCCTTCCGCGTGGCCGACGTCGTGGTGGTCGCCAACCTGGGCGCGGCACCGGTCGTGCTGCCTGCCGGGTCCGAGGTGCTGCTGGCCTCGGGCGACCTCATCGACGGCGCGGTGCCCACCGACACCGCCGTCTGGCTGCGCGCCTGACGAACGTCAATGCCGACGTAGAACGGAACGCGACGGACCAGCCCGTCGCGTTCCGTTCTACCTCGGCAGGTTCACGGCTCGATGCCGTAGAACTCGCGCGCCTCCTCGACGGTCGGCGATCCGTCGAAGCCCACGTCGTTCGCGCTGACCCTCTCCGACGAACCCTCGAGCTGGTACTCCTGCGGCGTCGACCACTCCGGATCGAGGTCGGGGGCCTCGGCATACGCCCGCAAGACCTCGTCGACGATCAGGGCTCCCTCGTCCTCGGTCGCAGCGTCGAGCACGACCTCCGAGCGCACCCAGCCGCCGCTGGGGTTGTCCTCGCAGTCGAACTCAGCGGAGACCACCCCGTCGATCGACAGCGCGATCTCGGCCATGCGCTCCTCGCACGCCCGGTCCGTCACACTGCAGGCGGTCAGCGTGCCACCCAGCAGGAGAGCACCGAGCGCCGCCACTGCCCCTGCCAGGCGGGGGCGACCCTGCCTCGTCGTCTCGACACCCATGGCTAGTCCTCTCTCCCGACGCTGACGTCCACCGCGCTGACCGAGTCCCCGCCGAGGAAGCCGCGCTGGATGAGCTGCTGCTGGTAGGCGGCCAGCTCAGGGTTGGTGCTGTTGTTGTCGAGCGAGTCCGAGTAGTTGCCGTGGTCGTGGTTGGTCATAGCCTCCGCAGCCAGCGCCGGCACCACGCCGAGGTTGCCCCACCACGCGTTCTGCTCATCCGGGTTGCCCATGGTGACCGTCGTGTGGCTGGAGTTGTTCTCGGGGTATCCGCCGACCGGGCCTACCCGGTCGTCGCCGAGATCGAGGCGCGGCACCGCGTCGCCCGAGTGCTGCAGCTCCAGCACGTCCACACC
The DNA here is from genome assembly GCF_041081105.1 of Promicromonospora sp. Populi. NCBI lineage: Bacteria > Bacillati > Actinomycetota > Actinomycetes > Micrococcales > Promicromonosporaceae > Promicromonospora > Promicromonospora sp. Populi. The sequence goes on from NZ_CP163528.1 coordinate 2,171,440, forward strand.
TGGTGCGACGTGCGTGCTGTCGATCGGTGAGCCGAAGGTCATGAGATTCGTGATGTTGTGCTCGGCGACAAAGGCCGGGTCGGCAGCGATCGCCGCGGCCGTCATGCCGCCCTGCGAGTGCCCCGCAAGCATGACCTCGGTTCCCTCGGGCAGGTTGGCGTTCTCGATCGCCAGCTTCACGGCTTCGGTCATGGTCGACTCGCCGCCACCGGCAGTGACGAGGTTCCCCGTGACATCCATCGCGTTGCTGCCCGCGAGAGGATTCCAGGTCTCTGTGCCCGGGATGCTGACGATCGCCGTCGGCCCGTTCGGGCCCTCGGAGGTCGTGATGCGTACGACACCGTCGCCCGCTTCGTACGCGTCGGTCACGCTCCGTGTGATGTCGCCGAGGACCTTGGGCTGTTCGATCCCCTCGACCGGCCTTGGGTCTCCCGCGTAGGGGTTGCCGTCGTCGAAGACCTTGGGGTCCCACATGCCGCCCGTGCTCAGAGTTAGGTTCGCACCGACTATTGCGCCCCCGAGCAGTATCGTGGACGCGATCACCTCTGTGGTGCGCGGCCACTCGCCGTCCAGGATCGCCCCGCCGGTCGAGTCCCAGAGCTGCATACCGGCGTCGCCCACGTTTTCGAACGCGCCGTCGATCGTGCTCGCGCGATCGCCGAGCCAGCCGAGCGCGTCGGAGCCCCGGTCGCCGAGCCACCCGGCGGCATCCTCACCGGCGTCCCAGACGTCCCCGGCCGCATCCTTGCCGGCGTCCCAGAGGTCGCCGGCCCGGTCCCCGAGCCAGCCGGCCGCGTCGTCGGCCTTGTCTCCCGCCCAGTCGACGGCGTCGCCGCCTGCGTCCCAGAGGTCCCCGGCCTTGTCGCCGAGCCAGCCCAGCGGGCCGCCGCCGTCGTCGTCACCGCCGTCGTCGGTGTTCGACGACCCCTGGGTCGAGACGCCGGCGAACGGGTTGCCGTCCAGCGTGTTGGAGGCCTCGTCCTGGGCGTCGGCGTTCGCCTTGGCCTTCTGCGCGTAGGAGGTCAGCGACTCCGCGACCTGGCTCAGCACCGGCGCGTGCTGGCTGCCCCACTCGTCCCGCATGTACTCGACGACCGGGCCCCACCCGTCGAACGAGCCGACGGCGGCCGTGGCGACCTGCCTGATCGACTCCAGCTCCGCCGCGCCGTCCTCCAGCTTCTGGGCGAGGAGGCGGACCTGCTCCGGGTCCTGCCCCCACATGCTCTCGCTCACTGATCCGCCTCGTCGTCCGCCTCGGGTGCTGCGTTGGGCGTGGCGTCACGGTCGGGGGTCGTCGCGTCCACCGCACCCACCAGGGCCCACCGCAGCTCCGCCGCGACCGATCCGGCCGGGCGCACGACGGGCGCGATCTCGCCGTCGTCCGTGCGGATGTCCAGCAGCTTCCCGTCGACGACGGACCAGAGCCGCGGCCACACCACCGACGGCGCGTCAGAGTCGCGCCACGCCTCGACCGTGACCTGCAGGTTGGCCTGCTCGTCGTCGAGCAGCCGGATCAGCTCCGCGCGGTCCGAGGTAGAGCCCGCCGCCGGCGGCGTGCCGAGGGCCGGGACGGACGACGCCGGGGCGCGCAGCGCCTCGAACGGCGGTAGCGCGGGGGTGAGCGCAGGCCACAGCTCGTCCACTGTGGCGAACCGGAGCTCGGCCCCGGGCGCGAGGAACGTCTCCCCGTCCCGCTCGGCGATCACCTGGATCACCAGGAGCACCCGCTCCCCGACCATGGTCAGCCGGGTCACCGTGCCGCTCGAACCGGACGTCGAGATCAGGGACGCGCGGACGGGCGCGCCCAGGTGCTCGGCAAGAGCCGTGCCGACGGCGGTCGCGCCGCCACCGTCTCGCGCCTCGGCGGTCACCGCGGCCCACTGCTTCGCGTCTAGCTCCAGAATCCGGCCGGCCATGAGCACTCCCTCTCCCTACACACATAAAAAAACTATCCCGCGGCATACCGCAGCCGAACCGTATCTCCGCGCCCGAGGTGCGTCCACGATTGGACTACCCATGGCCAAAGGTCAGGTCAGGCCGTATCTTGCCGCGCCGCGGGGGCCTGAGCGAACGGGCTAGGTCAGGAGCCGGGACAGGAACTCGCGGGTACGAGGCTCGCGCGGGTCGTTGAGGACCCGTCGGGTGGGCCCCTCCTCGCAGACGCGGCCCGCGTCGAGAAAGACGATGCGGTCCGCCACCTCGCGGGCGAACGCCATCTCGTGGGTCGCCATGAGGATCGTCGCGCCGTCGGCCTTGACCCGTCGTACCAGAGCGAGCACCTCGCCCACGAGCTCGGGGTCCAGGGCGGAGGTGATCTCGTCCAGGAGCAGCAGCTCGGGCCGGTCGATGATCGCCCGGACTATCGCCACGCGCTGCTGCTGCCCGCCCGAGAGGGTGTCCGGGTAGGCGCGCGCCTTGGCACCGAGCCCGATCGACTCGAGCAGCTCCATGGCGCGCGCCTCGGCGTCGGCCCGCCGGACCCGGTGGACCAGGCGGGACGCGAGGGTCACGTTCTCCAGCACGCTCAGGTGCGGGAACAGGTTGTAGGCCTGGAACACCGTGCCGATGCGGGCGCGCACGGCATCGCCGTCCACCCGCGGGTCGGAGATGTCCTCGCCCGACAGCCGGATCCGGCCGTCGTCGATGTGCTCCAGCAGGTTGACGGTGCGCAGCAGCGTCGACTTGCCCGCGCCGGAGGCTCCGATGACGGCGACCACCTCGTGCTCGGCCACCTTCAGGGAGACGCCACGCAGCACCTCGTGCGTGCCGAACGCGCACCACACGTCGCGCAGCTCCAGGACCGTCCTGCCGTCCGTCTGGTCCAGGCTCACACCAGGCTCCCCGTCTGCTCGCGGGCGCGCAGCCGCGCCGAGTACCAGTCGGTCAGCCGGATCATCGGCAGCGCGAGCAGCACGAACAGCAGCCCGGCCACCACGTACGGCGTGAAGTCGTAGTGCCGCGCGGTCTCGATCTGCGCGGCCCGGACGGCGTCCACGGCACCGAGCACGGAGATGAGGCCGACGTCCTTCTGCATGGCGACGAAGTCGTTCATGAGCGCGGGCGCCACCTTGCGCACCGCCTGCGGCAGCACCACCCGGCGCAGCGCCTGGCCGTGGGTGAGGCCCAGCGACCGCGCGGCCAGCCGCTGCGACGGGTGCACCGCCTCGATGCCCGCCCGGAACACCTCCGCGACATAGGCCGAGTACGTCAGGATCAGCGCGACGGTGCCCCAGAACGCGGCGTCCATCCGGCCGAAGAGCTCCAGGCCCGGCACCCCGAATCCGATCACGTACAGCACGATGATCAGCGGCGTCCCACGGAACAGGTCCGTATAGCCGGCCGCGAGCGCCCGCACCGGGAAGAAGACGGCTCCGCGCAGCGTGCGCAGGGTGGCGATCACCAGGGCGAGCAGCAGTACGCCGACGCTCGCGACGGCCAGCACCCGGACGTTCAGCCAGAGGCCGTCCAGGACGCGGGGCAGGGCCTCCCAGGCGACGTCCGGGTCGAGGAACGTCTCCCGCACGCGTTCCCAGCCGGGCGTCGCGCCGAGGCCGAGCACGAGGGCGGTCGCGAGGACCAGGGTGCTGACCAGGCCGGTCAGGACTGATCTGGTGGTCTGCCGACGGCGGTAGGCGCGCCGGTCGAGCTCGATCGCGCTGGGCGGGTGGCCGCTCGCTCCAGCGCTCACTCCAGGACCGGTGCCGCGCCCTGGCCGCCGAGCCACTCCTCCTGAAGCGTGTCGAGCGTGCCGTCCTCGCGGAGCTCGTCGACGGCGGCGGTCACGTCGGCGGTCAGGGGCGAGTCCTTCGGGAGCACGATGCCGAACTCGTCACCGCCCTGAGACCCGGGCAGCTGGCCGACGATGCTGCCGCCGTCGAGCTCGGCGGACGTCAGGTAGAACCCGGTGGGCAGGTCCACGACCAGGGCGTCGACGGTGCCGCTCTGCAGGGCGAGCTTGGCGTCGTCGTTCGAGCTGAAGACCTGGGCGCCGTCGTCGGGCGCGATGATCTCCTCGACGGCGTCGAGGCTGGTGCTGCCGGTGGCAGCGCCGACCCGGAGCGGCTTGAGGTCGTCGATACCGGTGGCGGACGCCGCCGGGGAGTCCTCGACGGTGATCACTACCTGGGTGGTCACGTAGTAGGGCGTGGAGAAGTCCACTGCCGCACGGCGCTCGTCCGTGACGGAGAACTGCTGGAGGTTCAGGTCGAAGTCCTTGGGGCCGGGCGCGATGGCCTCGTCGAACGTGGTGCGGACCCACTCGACGTCGGCGGGGGCGAAGCCCATCCGGTCGGCGACGGCGTAGGCGACAGCGGCCTCGAACCCCTCGCCCGACGCCGGGTCGTCGTCCTCGACCCACGGGGAGTACGCGGGCTCACCGGTGGCGATCGTCAGCTTGCCGTCGGTGACGTACCCGCTGCTCTCCTCCGCGCCCGGGTCCGCGCTCGGGGCGGCACAGCCGGCGAGCGCGACGGTGAGGGCGGCGGCTACGGGCAGGGCGAGCCGGGCTGGGCGCATCATCGGACGTGACCTCCAGGGGACGAATGCCCCCAGATTGTTGCACCTGACGCCGGTCTGGGCACCGGAAAACCGAGAGCTGGCACCGGTGGGACAATAGGGCCGTGACCTCCGTCCTCGACACCCCTGTGCTCAAGCCCCTGCAGATCGGTCCGATCACCGTCTCGACGCCGGTGGTGCTCGCGCCGATGGCGGGGGTGACCAACCGCGCCTTCCGGACGCTGTGCCGCGAGGCCGGCCGGTCTACCGGCTTCGACCCCGGCCTGTACGTGGCCGAGATGGTCACCAGCCGGGCGCTCGTGGAGCGCAACGTCGAGGCGCTGCGCATCGTGACGTTCGGCGAGGACGAGACGCCGCGCTCCGCCCAGGTGTACGGCGTGGACCCGGCCACCGTCGGCGCGGCGGTGAAGATCATCGCGGGCGAGGACCGGGCCGACCACGTCGACCTCAACTTCGGCTGCCCTGTGCCCAAGGTGACCCGCAAGGGCGGCGGCGCGGCGCTGCCGTGGAAGAAGCAGCTGTTCACGGACATCGTCCGATCAGCGGTCCAGGCTGCCGAGCCGTACGGCGTGCCCGTCACGATCAAGATGCGCAAGGGCATCGACGACGACCACCTGACCTACCTGGAGGCCGGCCGGATCGCGGAGTCCCTCGGCGTCGCCGCCGTCTCGTTGCATGCCCGCACCGCCGCCCAGCACTACTCCGGGCAGGCCGAGTGGGAGGCGATCGCGCGCCTCAAGGAGGCCGTGCGGACGGTCCCGGTGCTCGGCAACGGCGACATCTGGTCCGCGGAGGACGCCCTGCGGATGGTCGAGCAGACGGGGGCCGACGGCGTCGTCGTCGGCCGGGGCTGCCAGGGCCGCCCCTGGCTGTTCGCCGACCTGGCCGCTGCGTTCAACGGCGCCACCGTGCGGGTCCGGCCGGGCCTGCGCGAGGTCGCCGACGCGATCTACCGCCACGGTGAGCTGATGGTCGAGTACTTCGACGGCGACGAGGGCAAGGGCATGCGCGACCTGCGCAAGCACATGGCCTGGTACCTCAAGGGCTACGCCGTCGGGGGCGAGGCGCGGCACTCGCTCGCGCTCATCAGCACCCTGGCCGAGCTGCGCGAGCGGCTCGACGGCCTCGACCTGGACGCCCCGTACCCCGGGGAGGACGCCGAAGGCCCCCGCGGCCGCGCCGGCTCCCCAAGACCCCGCACCTGCCGTACGGCTGGCTCGACTCCCGGGACCTGTCGGAGGAGTTCGAGGCCAAGCTGCGCGAGGCGGAGCTGAGCGTCAGCGGCGGCTGACGAAGGGTGCAGCGCAGGGTACGGGCCGAGGAACGAGGCACGTGCCCGGAGCGGAACACGAGGAAGCCGCTAGAAGACTCAGTGGCTGAGCGCCCGCTACGGCTCCTCCGGCGGCAGGACCCGCCCCATGATGGAGGACGCCATGACGATCCCCGGATCGTCCCGCCCCGCCGCGGGCTCGCGGCCTTGCAGGAGCGCCGCCCCGTCCCGCGCCCAGCTCAGGCCCGGCCTGCCCGAAGCCGCCCGGTACAGCGCGTCCAGGTGGTCCGGATGCCGCTCGGCGAGCAGGGCCAGCACCCACGACGGCGCGTCGGGGTCGGCCAGCACCTGCGCCAGCCGCTGCGGCTTCCACGGTTCGAGCGGCGCGGTGTGCACCTCGCGGAGCTGCCCGTACCAGTCGAGCAGGCGCAGCCCCTTGACGGGGTGGTGCACCAGGGCGAACGCCGGGTCGTCGGGGTCCGCCGCGTCGTCGGGCAGCCAGTGCTCGTCGCGGAGCGACGGGAACAGTGCGAACTCCTCGGCAGGGGCCCCGATCCGGTCCTTGAACCGCAGGTAGCAGTCCATGACGTGCGACGCCGTGCCCTGCACCAGCACGTCCCCGAAGAGGTCCCGGAACGCGCGGTGGTGGTCGGTGACGAGCTCACGGGCCCGGGCCAGGGTGCGCGGGTTGCGGTAGGCGGGGCACGGCGAGGACACCAGCAGCCCGACGACGCCCCGCACGACGTCGACGATGCTGTCCGGCGAGTAGACCATCGGGGTGTCCGCGAAGATCCACGCGGCCCCGACCGGCAGGATCCGCCCGGACAACGGCAGGCCCGGGACCAGCGCGACCGCGCGGATCTCCGAACGCCCCGTGTAGACCCGGTACTCCAGGTCGTCCTCGAGGTTGTGCAGCACCACGTGCTCGTCCACCAGGTCGGTCACGATGAAGTAGCCCAGCACACCGCCGTCGCGCCACCGTTCGAGGAGCGCACGTTCGGCGGTGTCCAGGGCGAGCACGGGCGACGGATCATCAAGGAGCTCGGCGACCAGGGAGCCGCCCGCTTCCCGGGGACCGGTGTGCACCAGCATGTCCACCGCACAGTCGCGCGTCATCGCGTCGCGCAGCTCGTCGTCGGCGTCGTGCGGCACGAGCGACTCCGAGTGCACGTACGCGACCTGGCGCCGGACGGCCTCGGTATTGCCGGGCCGTCGCACGTGCGCGACCAGGCGGCGCTCCAGCCGGGTCGCGAGGTCGAGGCGGTCGTGGAGGGAGTGCTGGCGGGAGGTAGGTGTTGATGTCATGCGACTATCATTGGCGGCTAACCAGTATCAGCAAGCCTCAAACCGAGGCATCTGTGGATAACAGTGAATGGGCAGCACTCGGCGCGGTTCCGATACGCTGCGCGTTCCGCCGTGCAACCGACCCGAGGAGTTCCCGTGCTGTCCGACGTGGCACGACGCGTCCCCGCACCCGAGATCGCGCCGCCCACGGCCGCCGACCCGCCCGAGATCGGCGGCTATCAGATCCGCGGCCGGCTGGGCCAGGGCGGCATGGGCATGGTGTACCTCGGCGCCACCCGGAGCGGCCGCCTGCTCGCGATCAAGGTCATCCACCCGGAACGCATCGACGACCGCGAGTTCCGGACCCGCTTCCGCCGCGAGGTGTCCGCCGCGGCAAAGGTGCGCAGCCGCCGCACGGCGGCGGTCGTCGACTTCGACGTCGACGCGGACACCCCCTGGCTGGCCACCGAGTACGTTCCCGGACCCACCCTGGCGCAGGCCATCACCGAGCTGGGGAGCCTGCCCGAGCCGGCGGTCCGCGAGCTCGTCACCGGTCTCACCGAGGCTCTCGAGGCGATCCACCGGGAAGGGCTCGTCCACCGCGACATCAAGCCCGCCAACGTGCTGCTCGGCCCCGACGGGCCCGTGCTGATCGACATGGGCATCGTCGCCGAGTCGGACGCCACGTCGTTGACCACCACCGGTATCCAGCCCGGGACGCCGCAGTTCATGTCACCCGAGCAGGCCCGGGGCGAGGCCGTCACCACCGCCACCGACGTGTGGTCGCTCGGCGCCGTCACCCACCTCGCGGCCGCCGGCACCGCACCGTTCGGGACGGGCAGCCTCGCGACGGTCACCTACCGGATAGTCCACGAACCGCCCGACCTCGACGCCCTGCCGTCCGGCCTGCGGCACCTGGTCGGCGCCTGCCTGGCCAAGGACCCCGCCGCTCGTCCGACGACGGCGGCGGTGCTCGCGTCGCTCGTCGACCTCCCGTACGTCGAAGCCGCCGACACCGGCCTGGCGGGCCCGGGCCTGTCCGACGCCGACACGATGCTGGGCGCGGAGGAAACGTCGTCGTCCGCTGCCCCGGCCGCGCCGGACGGACCGGAGGCACCGGCGGCGTCGGACCGGGTACGTCGCCGGGTACTGACCGGTCTGGTCGCGGCGGGCCTGGTGCTGGCCGGCGGCGGCGTCGCGGCGGCGGTCGTGCACTTCATGACTCCCGACGACACGCCTGGCGTGATCGCGGCGCCCCAGGACGAGGCATCGACGTCGGGCGAGCCGTCCGAAGAACCCAGCCCCAGCCCGAGCCCGACGGCGTCGCCGTCCTCGACACCCGAGGACTCTCCGGTCGCCACGCCCGTCGACGAGCAGGACGCCGGTGAGCAAGACGCGGCCCCGGCTCAGTTCCAGCCGGGCGCCGTGGCGATCCCGGCGCAGGTCCAGGTGGGCCAGAAGATCACCGCGGAAGCGACCGGCTGGACGCCGGAGCCGGTCGACACCGCGTGCCTGTGGAGCATCGGCGGCGAGGAACGGGACAACCTCGGGTCGTGCACCTACACCGTCGTGCTCGACGACGTGGGCAAGGCCGTCCAGGTCAGGCTCACCGCCGCCCGGTCGGGATACACCGAGGCGAGCCTGCTCTCCAACGCCACCGGCATGGTGCAGCAGCCGTCGGTGCCGCGGCCGAGCTGCACGATCGAGCTGGACAACGGCAAGGCGCACCTCGGCTGGATGGCCTACTGCGTGGTCGACCAGGACCCGAACGTCAGCTACACGTGGGCATGGGTCGACGTCGAGACCGGCGAGGCCGTCACCTGGGCGGAGTACGAGCCCGGTCCCCGCTACTGGCTCCGCGGGGCCTACAAAGGCCACCGCGTGCGAGTGACGGTGACGGCGGAGCGGGCGGGCTACCGTTCGGCCGAGTTCGCCACCACCTTCACCCTGCCGGACGAGCCGGCCCCGATCGAGTGACCGGACGCCGCGAGCGGGGCTATCTTTCCGTCTACCTCGTGCGTAAAGAGCACAAAGTACCCAACGTGGTACAAGATCAGCCTTGCACTTCGCTGTCCAGCCTCACCCACTGCACCGACCGAGAGGGATAAATCCATCATGGCATCGGAGAAACGCCGTCGACGCGTTCCTGCGGTCATCGCTGATACGCGCAGAAACCCCGGGTTCTTCCTGGGCGCCTTCGGCCTCTCGGCCTGGGCCTACATCGGCATGTCACACACCATCGCCGCCTACGAGGGGCCGCGACTCGGCTACGCGCTCGGCGTCGCCTACGAGGCACTGGTGATCGGCCTGGCCTGGGAGGGACGGCGCAGGGCCGACCGAGCGCTCGAGAGCGGCCGTCAGCCGGCCGGGCACGGACGCTGGCTCGGCGGCGCGATCATCGTCGGCATCCTGTCCGGCGCGCTCGCCGCATGGCACGGCTGGCTGCTCGGCGAGGGCATCTTCGCCGCCTCGCGCGCCGTGGCCCCCGTCCTCGCCGCCGTGGCGGTACACCTCTTCTTCCAGTCGGCGTCGAGCGCGCGCAACCTCGATCGGCTGGCCCAGATCGAGGCCGACCGTGAGACGGCAGTGCTGGACATGCTCGACGCGGTGCGGCTGGCGCAGATCGCCCCCGAGGAGGAGCGCGACGCGCGCATCGCCGATGTGAACGCCGCCGTGACGCGGGTCCACCGCCACGTGCCCGCCGGCGTCACCGCGGAGGTGACGCGCCCACATCTCGAGTCGGAGCGCACGATCCGCGACGTGGTCCAGGAGGCCGCCGCGCTAGCCGGCGAATGGATGCCGGTCCCGATGAAAACTGAGCAGATCGCTGCCGGCACCGCTCCGACCCGCGTCGCACTGCCCGACCCTGTCCTGCCCGTCGTCCTGCCCGAGGCCGCTGCCGAGCTTGCCGCGGCGGCCCAGCCTGCCCAGCTCACCCAGCTCTCCAGCCCTCGACCCGAGCCGGTCGCGCCCGAGCCGGTCGCATATGAACCGGTCGCATATGAGCCGGTCGCTCCCGAGCCGGTCGCTCCCGAACCGCACCCCGAGCCTGCCCTGGCCGACGCCGCCGAGCGCGCGCTCCTGCAGCGCAAGTACGCGCCCGTGCCGGCAGCGGCAGCGGCAGCGCCGAGCTTTGCTCAGGTGGCGCCCCGGGACCCGGACCCCGTCACGGACTGGGACTCCCTGTCCGCCGACGTGCCGAAGCCCGCGGTCGCCAGCCCGTCGGCGCCGCTCACCACGCACCAGATCAGCCACATCCGCGTGCTCCGGTGGGAGCAGAACCTCAGCCTCGAAGAGGTCGCGGGGCGAGTCGGCGTCTCCGTGAGCGACGTGAACAGGTACGCCCCGAGCACGGACGTCCCGACCACCGAGACCGGCTCTTTCCTGGCCGTTCCGGCGGCTCTCTGACCCTGACACGCGCGGCCCGGCCCCGCGGGGCCGGGCCGTGCGTGTCGGTGGTCAGCCGAAGTTGACGCCCTGCGCCAGCGGCAGCTCGGTGGAGTAGTTCACCGTGTTCGTGGCGCGGCGCATGTACTGCTTCCAGGCGTCCGAGCCGGACTCGCGCCCGCCGCCCGTCGACTTCTCGCCGCCGAACGCGCCGCCGATCTCAGCACCCGAGGTGCCGATGTTGACGTTCACGATGCCGCAGTCCGAGCCGACCTCCGACATGAAGGTCTCGGCCTCGCGCACGTCCAGCGTGAAGATCGACGACGACAGCCCCTGGGGCACGTCGTTCTGCACGGCGATCGCCTCGGACAGCTCCGAGTAGGTCAGCACGTACAGGATCGGCGCGAAGGTCTCGCGCTTGACGACGTCGGCCTGCTCGGGCATGCGCACGATCGCCGGGTGCACGTACGCCGCGTCCTCGGCGCCGGACACGGTCACCGCGGTGCCGCCCACCACGAGCTCGCCGCCCGCGGCCACGGCCTCGTCGATCGCGGCCAGCATGCGCTCGCGCGCTCCGGCGTCGACCAGCGGGCCGACGAGCGTGCCCTCGGTACGCGGGTCGCCGACCGGCAGCCCGGTGTAGACCTTGGCGAGCCGCTCGACGACGTCGTCCACGATCGACTCGTGCACGATCAGGCGCCGCAGGGAGGTGCAGCGCTGCCCCGCCGTGCCGGCGGCCGAGAACACGGCGCCGCGCACCGCGAGGTCGAGGTCCGCCGACGGCGCGACGATCGCCGCGTTGTTGCCGCCCAGCTCCAGCAGGTAGCGGCCGCCACGCGCGGCGACGACGGGCGCGACCTGCTGCCCCATCCGCTCCGAGCCTGTGGCGGAGACGAGCACCACGCGCGGGTCGGCCACCAGGGCCTCGCCTGCCTCGCGGTCCCCGAGCAGCAGCTGCGACACACCGGCCGGGAACCCGGCCTCGGCGAGCGCCCGGTCGAGCAGCGCGGAGGCGCCCACGGCGGACAGCAGCGTCTTCTCGCTCGGCTTCCACACCACGGTGTCGCCGCAGACCAGCGCGACGGCCGTGTTCCAGGACCAGACCGCTACCGGGAAGTTGAAGGCGCTGATCACGCCGACCACGCCCATCGGGTGCCAGGTCTCCATGAGGCGGTGGCCGGGGCGCTCGGACGGCATGGTTCGGCCGCCGACCTGCCGCGACAGCCCAACGGCGAAGTCGCAGATGTCGATCATCTCCTGGACCTCGCCCAGGGCCTCGCTGGTGACCTTGCCCGCCTCGATGGTGACGAGCTCGGCCAGGTCCGTCTTGTGCTCGGTGAGCAGCTCACCCAGGCGCTTGATCACCTGGCCGCGCACGGGCGCGGGCACCGAGCGCCAGGTCGTGAAGGCCTCGGCGGCCTGCCCGACGGCGGCGGCTGCCTCCGGGGCGCCGTCGCGCTTGACGTGAAAGATCGGTGTGCCGGAAAGCGGCGAGACCGCCGGGAGCGCGTCCGCAGGAGTTCCGCCGGGGTTCGGTGCGTACCGCTCAAGGCGGGCACCCAGCCGCTCCAGGGCGGCCAGCGCGGTGTCGCGCAGCTCGGTCGTCAGCGGGCTGTGGGTGGTGGTGCTGGTCATCGCGGTGCTCCCGTTGTGCGGTGTGGGGTGGTGAGGGTTGCCGGGTCGACGCCAAGGGTCTCGGCGGCGCCGGCGAGCGACCTGGACACCTGGTCGGCGTACAGGTCGAAGGGGTCGTTCAGCTCACGGCCGAGGGCGCCGGCCATCCAGTCGGCGTCCCGGTCGGTGCCCTCCTGGCTGGCGTCCTTGGCGCCGTCGGACGTGAGGTTGGACTGGAAGATCCCGGCCGCGGACCGCGGCAGGAAGTCCTCGTAGACGACGGGCTCGCGGGCGACGGCGGGCGACCCGCTCGCGTCGACGGGCTCATAGGTGAACCAGCCCAGCCCCTGGTCGGCGAGCGCCGCCTCGGTGGTGGGGAAGGTCTTGTGCCAGACGGCGCGTGCGAGCTCCTGGCGCTGCGCCTCGGTGAAGCCGGGGTCGTCAGCACGGGCCGCCGCGGCTACCTCGTCGATCTCGACCACTGCGGCGTCGTAGGCGGCGCGGCCCTCACGGGTCAGCGCGATGCCGCGGGCCTCGACCTCGCCGAACCGCACCCGCAGGGAGTCGTGCACGATCTCGCCGTCGGCGGTACGGAACGTGCGCGGCTCGGCGAGCGCGCGGAAGGACGTCTGGCGCAGCAGCACGTCCGGGCCCTCCCAGCGCGGCGGGCCCTGGATCGCGTCGATCATGGTGATCCCGCGCGCCTCCATCCGGGCGTACAGGTCGTCGATGTCCAGGACACGGGGCGTGAGGTGGTTGATGTGCGTGGACGCGATGCCGCCGATGTCGGCCGCGACGGCGCTGACCGCCTCCAGCTCGCGGTACCAGGCCTGGTCGACGGGCTCGTCGGACAGCTCGAACGCCTGGGTCGCCAGGCGCAGGAACTCGGCGGCCTCGTTCTCGGGGAGACCACCCTCGGCCTCGGCGCGGTCCGCGAGCGCGAGCAGCTCCGGGCCGAACAGGGTGCGGGCGCCGAGGAAGTTCTCCAGGCGCCGCTCCAGGTCCGCGGTGAAGAACCGGCGGTCTGCCGTCACCAGCATGGAGGTGAACACGCGGAACGGGTTGCGGGCCAGCTCGTCGCGCTCGATCGGGCGGAACGCCGTCGAGATGACGGGGACCGAGCTGGACGAGGCGTCGCGCAGGTCGTAGAAGCCGACCGGGCGCATGCCCATCGCGCCGAAGATCCGGGCCACCTGCGACATCTCGGTGGGGGTGCCCACCCGGATGGCGCCGTGCCGCTCCGCGGTGACGCGCGCGATGGAGCCGAGCCGTTCGGCATCGGCGCCGTGCTGGGTCACGTAGTCGGCGTTGACCTCGTGCGACACGTCCAGCAGCGTGGTGTAGGCGGGTACTTCCTTGCCGTACATGTCCGAGAGGCTGCGCGCGAACGCGGCTCTCAGCTGCCAGGGCTCGAGGAACGTCACTGCCGTCATCTCTTCTCTCCTGTCGGTCAGATGATGTTCGACTCGGGGCCTCGTCGCCCCGAGCTCGTGGTGGGCTGGGTGGGGCCGGCGGAGTCTGCGACGACGAACCGGTCGGCGGTGAACCCGGACACGTCGACCCGGGGCGTGCGGCCCGCGTACAGGTCACGGACCGCCTCGCCGACGGCGGGGGCCTGCAGGAACCCGTGCCCGGAGAAGCCCGCGGCGTACAGCACGCGACCGGGCACGCCGGCGGCCTCGCCGATCAGCGCGTTGTGGTCCGGCGTCATCTCGTAGAGGCCGGCCCAGCCGCGCGCGACGGGTACGTCGGCCAAGGCGGGGGCGCACGCTCCGATCGCCCCGCGCAGGAGCGGCAGCCAGTCCGGGTCGTAGGTGCGCTCGAACGCGATGGGGGTCTCGGGGTCGGCGATGCCGAGCAGCAGGCCGCCGGGCTCGGCGTTGTGGAAGTAGAAGGTGGTGCCGTAGTCGATGGTGAACGGGACGCGGGACGGCACCGGGTCCAGCGGCGGCGTGAAGCCGATCTGCCGCCGGAACGGGTCGACGGGCAGGTCGAGCCCGGCCTTGGCGGCCACGTCCCTGGTCCACGCCCCGGCACACAGCACGACGGCGGTGGTGCGCACCCGGCCCTGGTCCGTCCAGACCGCGGTGATCTCGTTGCCCCGGGCCTCGACGTCGGTCACCGTGACGTGGGTGCGGACGCGGGCGCCGTACAGCTCCGCGCCGGCCGCATAGCCCTCGACGACGGCCTTCGGGTGGGCGAACCCGTCCCGCGCGGCATAGGCGGCCCCGGCGTAGCGGTCGACATCGACGTACGGGTTCAACCGGCGCACGGCGTCGTGGCCGAGCATGCTGCTGACGACGCCGCGCTCGTTCTGCATGGCCACGGATTCCTCGAACAGGGCGACGTCCTCGGCGGCCGGCAGGAGGAACAGGTAGCCCGGCTGCTGCAGCCCGATGTCCGCACCGGGGCGGTTCACGAAGTCCTCGTACAGGTCCAGGCTGCGGTTGCCGAGGTCCACGTTCGCGGGGTCGGAGAACTGAGCGCGCACTCCCCCGATGGGCTTGCCCGAGCTGCCCGAGGCGAGCTCGTCGGCCTCCAGGAGCAGCACGTCGACGCCGTCCTCGGCGAGGTGGAACGCCACCGAAGCACCGATCGCGCCGCCGCCGACCACAACGACCTCGGCGCGCGCGGGGAGCGGCCCGCGCCGGTCGGCGGGCTGCCGTGCTGAGGTCATGCACGCATCCTGCCACGCACTCCGGCCAATGTTGACCCGCACCGGAATTGTTCCTGCAAACAGGTGCCACGACCCAGGGAAACAGTTGCCGATCGGAGTGTGTTGCGGAGAGTGCACATCGTCTACTCAGCGCAACACGTTCCCCGGACGCGGTCTTTCCCCGGACCCTCGCCACGCCGCCACCCCGGGGAGCGCGCCGCTGAGTGACCCCGCGGGCGCCGTCAGCCGGCGGAAGAAGCGCGGCAGTCCGCGCAGGTGCCCCACAGCTCGACCGTGTGCTCGATGTCGTCGAAGCCCTGGGCGGCGGCGACCTTCGAGGCCCAGGCCTCGACCGTGGGGCCGTCGATCTCGACGGTCCGGCCGCACATCCGGCACACCAGGTGGTGGTGGTGCTCGCGGCGCGCGCACCGGCGGTAGAGGCTCTCGCCGTCCTCCGCGCGCAGCACGTCCACCTCGCTCGCCTCGGCAAGCGCCTGCAGCGCCCGGTACACGGTCGCCAGCCCCACGGACTCGCCGCGGGCGCGCAGGGTCTCGTGCAGCTGCTGGGCGGAGCGGAAGTCGGCGAGCTCGTCGAGCGCCTCGACGACGGCGGTCCGCTGGCGGGTCATACGAGCGGCCATCAGCGGCACTCCTTCGCGGCGGCCAGCGCACGTTCCGTTGCGGCGGCCGGCAGTTCGACGTCGTCGGGCAGGTCAGGATGCGGGTCGTGCGCGGGGCGCCGTCGGGTCAGGAGCGGTGCCACCAGGGAGACCACCGCGTACACGGCGATGGCGAGCACAACGATAGTCGCGCCGGGCGAGACGTTGTACCAGTAGGTGATGCTCAGGCCGGTCACACAGACCACGACGCCGACGACGCACGCCGTGAGCATGGTGCGGCCGAACGCGTGCGTGACCTGCTGCGCCACGGCCACCGGCACGATCATGAGCGCGCTGACCAGCAGCAGCCCGACGACACGCATCGCGACGGTCACGGTGAGGGCGGAGACGACCGCGACGACGATGTTCAGCGCCCACACGGGCAGCCCGGAGGCGATCGCGAACTCCTCGTCGTGGCTCACGGCGAACAGCGCGTGCCGCAGTCCGACGCCGATGGCCAGGACCACGAGCGAGAGCACCACGGTGAGCCAGAGGTCGCCGTCGGACACCGTCGAGATCGAGCCGAACAGGTACTGCATGAGGTTCCCGGAGGAGCCGCCGGCGATCCCGATGAGCAGGACGCCGCCCGCGATGCCGCCGTAGAACATGATGGC
This sequence comes from Promicromonospora sp. Populi, assembly GCF_041081105.1. Lineage (NCBI taxonomy): Bacteria > Bacillati > Actinomycetota > Actinomycetes > Micrococcales > Promicromonosporaceae > Promicromonospora > Promicromonospora sp. Populi. Next base: position 2,187,439 of record NZ_CP163528.1, read on the forward strand.
CAGGGCCAGGTCGCCGGAGGTACGGCCGCGGCGTCGGACCACCTCGATGAGGACCGAGCCGACCACCGCGGCGACCACCGCGCCGGGCACCGCGAGGGCGTCGTTCGGCGTCAGGCCCATACCCGCGCCGACGAGCCAGCCCAGCGCCACACCGGTCAGGGCGACGTGCCCGATCCCGTCACCGAGCAGGGAAAGCCGGCGCTGCACCAGGTACGTGCCGACGACGGGTGCGGTCACGCCCACGAGCAGCGCGGCTACCAGGGCGCGCTGCATGAACGGGTCGGTCAGCATGAGCGCGATCACGGGCGCACCTCCAGGTCGAGGGCCCGGGACTCGGTGGTCTCCAGAGCGTTGTCGTCGGTGTGCGGGTGCTGATGCTGGTGACCCGCCCGGTCGTGGTCGTGCCGGGCGGGCGGCGGGGCGCCGTCGTGCACCACCTGGCCGTGCCGCAGCACCACGGCGCGCGTGACGAGCGGTGCGAGCTCACCGAGCTCGTGCAGCACGACGAGCACCGTGAGGCCGCCGTCGACCAGCCGCCGCATGGTGGCGGCGAACGCCTCCTGGCTGGCTACGTCCACGCCGGCGACGGGCTCGTCCAGGACGAGCAGGTCCGGCTCACGGACCAGAGCGCGCGCGATGAGGATGCGCTGCTGCTGCCCGCCCGAGAGCAGGTGCACCGGGTCGCGCACGCGGTCGGCGAGGCCCACCTGTTCGAGGGCCGCCGCCACCCGGTCGCGCCAGCCGCGCGGCAGCCGCAGGCGGTGGCCGTGCAGCAGGCCGGAGGCGACGACCTCCTGGACGGACGAGGGGATGCCGCCGCCCGCGCCCGCCCGCTGGGGCACGTAGCCGATCCGGCTCCAGTCGACCGCCGCGGCGCGCCGGCAGCCCCCGAGGGGCGCGCCGAGCAGGCGCACGGTGCCCTCGGACGGTGGGTTGATGCCGACCAGCGTCCGCACGAGGGTGGACTTGCCGGAGCCGTTCGCGCCGAGCAGCGCGACGACCTCGCCGGGAAGGACCGTCAGGTCGACCCCGCGCAGGATGTGGCTCGCGCCCACACGAAAGTGCAGGTCGCGGGCCTCGATGACGGGTTCGCTCGACTCGGTCACCTGCCTAGTGTCCGTCATTCGCAGACCAGTCCGTCCTCCAACGCGGCCAGGTTGGTCTGCATCACGGAGACGTAGTCCTCGCCGGCGGCGGTCGCCTCCTCGGACAGGCCCTCCAGCGGGTCGAGCACGGCGGTGCTCACACCCAGGTCGGAGGCGAGCGTCTCGGTGACCTTCGGGCTCACGAGGGTCTCCGAATAGAGGGTGGTGATGCCGCGCTCCTCGACCAGGTCGCCGATCTCGCGCAGGCGGGCCGGGGAGGGCTCGGCCTCCGGGTCGAGCGCGGAGATGCCGACCTGCTCCAGGCCGTACCGGTCGGCGAGGTAGCCGAACGCGGCGTGGCTGGTCACCAGGGTCGCGCCCTGGCAGGCGGCGAGGCCGTCGGCGAACTCCTGGTCGAGGTCGCCGAGCTGCTGGTCCAGGCGCTGGGCCCCGGCGGCGTACTCGTCGGCGTGCTCCGGGTCGGTTGCGGCCAGCTCGTCCGCCACGGCCTGGCCGACGGCGGCCAGCTTGCTCGGGTCCAGCCAGAAGTGCGGGTCGGCGGTGCCGTGCTCGTCGCCCTCCTCGGCGTGCTCCTCCTCCGTCTCTTCCGTCTCCTCCGTGTGCTCCACCAGTCCGGCGGCGTCCGCGGCGTCGACCACGTGCTCGGGGGCGCGGGACTCGACGCCCTCGTCGACGGCGGTCTGGAAGCCCGACAGGTAGACCACCAGGTCGGCGGTGCCGATCTCGCGGACCTGCGCCGGGGAGAGCTCCAGGTCGTGCGGCTCGGCGGCCGGCGGCGTGAGGTTGTCGACCGTGACCAGGTCGCCGCCGATCTGCTGCGCCACGTACTGGAGCGGATAGAACGAGGCGAGCACGGTGACGCCGTCGTCCTGCGCCGCGGAGCCGCCTGGTCCCTGAGCCGAGCAGCCCGCGAGGGTCGCCGTGGCGGCGAGGACGAGGCTGGTCAGGGCTGCGCCGGAGACGCGAGTCGAAGTCATGAGAACGATTCTCACGCTTGTTGAGAACGATTGTCAAAGATCGGCTGCGAGAGGTGCGTCACCGGTCGGTAGGCCGCTTATTTCGCGCGGGCTGCAACCGGCCCGGACGGTAGGCTGGGCGGACATTGTTTCCGCCTGTTCCCCTGGAGAGACCCTCGTGTCCGACAAGTCAGTGCGCTCTGCGCAGACCGCCAAGCTCGACGCCGTCGTCTCGCTCGCCAAGCGACGAGGTTTCGTCTTCCCGTCGGGTGAGATCTATGGCGGAACGCGTTCTGCGTGGGACTACGGCCCGCTCGGTGTGGAGCTCAAGGAGAACATCAAGCGGCAGTGGTGGCGTGCGATGGTCACGAGCCGGGACGACATCGTCGGCCTCGACTCGGCGGTCATCCTGCCCCGTCAGGTGTGGGTCGCCTCCGGCCACGTCGGCGTGTTCACCGACCCGCTGACCGAGTGCCTCTCGTGCCACAAGCGGTTCCGCGAGGACCAGATGATCGAGGAGTTCGAGGAGAAGAAGGGCCGGCCCCCGAGGGCGGCCTCGCCGAGATCGCTTGCGCCAACTGCGGCACCCGCGGCCAGTGGACCGAGCCCCGCGACTTCAACATGATGCTGAAGACGTACCTCGGCCCGGTCGAGGACGAGTCCGGCCTGCACTACCTGCGCCCCGAGACCGCGCAGGGCATCTTCGTGAACTTCGCCAATGTCGCCGGTGCGGCGCGCAAGAAGCCGCCGTTCGGCATCGGCCAGATCGGCAAGTCGTTCCGCAACGAGATCACGCCGGGCAACTTCATCTTCCGCACGCGCGAGTTCGAGCAGATGGAGATGGAGTTCTTCGTCAAGCCGGGCGAGGACGAGGAGTGGCACCAGTACTGGATCGACTACCGCACCAACTGGTACACGGACCTCGGCATCTCGGCCGACAACCTGCGCCACTTCGAGCACCCGAAGGACAAGCTGTCGCACTACTCGACCCGCACCGTGGACATCGAGTACCGCTTCGGCTTCCAGGGCAGCGAGTGGGGCGAGCTCGAGGGCATCGCGAACCGTACGGACTTCGACCTGAAGACCCACACGGAGAGCTCGGGCAAGGACCTGGAGTACCGCGACCCGGTGACGAACGAGAAGTACTTCCCGTACGTCATCGAGCCGGCCGCGGGCCTGACCCGGTCCCTCATGGCCTTCCTCGTCGAGGCGTACGGCGAGGACGAGGCGCCGAACACCAAGGGCGGCGTCGACAAGCGCACGGTCCTGCGCCTCGACCCCCGGCTGGCCCCTGTGAAGGCGGCGGTGCTGCCGCTGTCCAAGACGGCGGACCTGCTCCCGGCGTCGGAGGCCCTGGCCGCCGAGCTGCGCAAGTACTGGAACGTCGACTACGACGTGACGCAGGCCATCGGCAAGCGGTACCGCCGGCAGGACGAGATCGGCACGCCGTTCTGCATCACCGTCGACTTCGACACCCTCGACGACCAGGCGGTGACGATCCGGCACCGCGACAGCATGGAGCAGGAGCGTGTGTCGCTGGACAAGGTGGTCGGCTACCTCGCCGGTCACCTCGTCGGGGCCTGACGCTCAGGCTCGATCACCGCATCATTCGCGCGCGTCCTGCGCCTGCTCCCGCAGCAGCCGCAGGACGCGCGCGGCATGCCGGTCCGTCGTGTCGATCTCGTGGAGCGGCTGGACCCGCAGCGGCGCATGCTCGCCGACGACGAGGACCGCGCGCCTGCTGCCCTCTGCAGGCACGAACTGCACGGTGAAGGTACGCAACCAGATCTCGAGCAAGAACCGCCCGCCCTCGCCGAGCTCGACGAGCCGAGCAACCCCTTCGGGCGAGGTGACGCCGCCCAACGGGTAGGACCGCCCCACCGGCGTAACTGCGGCGGCGCCAGTGCGGACAAGGTCCGCGAGCCACGACACCGCCTCGGGACCGTCGGGCAACGCGAGCTCGACAGGCTCGGCCAAGGAGATGGGCGCTCCGAGCACCGCCGCAGCCGCGAGACCCTCGAACCGGTACTCAAGGTCCACCAGCCCTTCCATGAGCGAAACGGTCATGCTCAGGCTGTCGGCGGCGCTCGTGTCGTCGGCACGAGTCGCGACGGCGCGGCGAATATCGTCGTCGAGCGGCTCGAGCTCGATCTTCATCTGTTTGCCCGTAGCGGCCAGGAGAACCGTCAGCATCTCCCATGACGGGGAGCGCGCCCCCGTCTCGATCGCCGCCACAGTGCCCCGCGAGACGCCAGCGCGTTCGGCCAGGCTCGCCTGCGTCTGCTGAGCGGCAAACCGAGCGTCTTTCACGAGCTGAGCTACGTTCACCTGCGCGCCTTCGAGTTCCACAAGACCCATCGTGCCCGGTGCGGTGCACCGATGCGGAGCACCCGGGTCCAGCCTGTGGAAAACCGCTGCCGACGCATTGGGGTCGGGGTCACCGGTCGGGGCAACAGTAAGAATCCGAAGTGCGCTGCGCTGAGTAGACGATGTCAACGCAGAGCAACGGACCTGGCAGATGTAGGCACTCTCCCAGCCCGCCGCGATCCGCGACGGCCAGATCATCACCCGGGCGAGGTCGAGCCGGGCGTACCGACCATCTCGCGCATTGTGGAATGCTTAGGCAATGCTTACCTCACCTGCGGCTGCGCCTGCGGGGCGCCGTGAAGGTGCGGAAGCCGTAGCTCACCGTGCCCGACGTCGGACGCTCGCGTCGCTCACTGCAGTCGCCGCCCTGCTGCTCGTCGTCCTGGCGAGTCTTGCGCTCGGCGTCCGCGACATCAACCCGGCCGAGGTGTGGCGAGCCCTGACGGCGCCGGTCGCCGGGTTCATGGACCACGACGTGGTTCTGGAGCAGCGTCTGCCGCGCACCATCGTGGGGCTCGCGGCCGGGGTCGCGCTCGGTTTGTCGGGCACCCTGATCCAGGGGGTCACCCGCAACCCGATCGCCGACCCGGGCCTGCTGGGCCTGAACTCCGGCGCGTCGCTCGCGGTGGTCTGCGCGGTCTGGCTGCTCGGCATCACGTCGCCCATCGGCTACGTGTGGTTCGCGTTCTTCGGCGCCGCCGTCGCCGCCGCGATCGTGTTCTCGGTGGGCCGTGGCCAGCCGGTGCGCCTCGCGCTCGTCGGCGCAGCCGTGACCGGGCTCATCACGCCGCTCATCACCCTGGTCCTGCTTCGCGACCAGGGAGCCTTCAACATGTTCCGGTTCTGGTCGGTCGGCTCCCTGACCGGCCGCGGCCTGGACACGGTGCTCTGGCTGTGGCCGTTCATCGTGGTCGGTCTGGTCCTCGCCGCCGTGCTCGCGCACCGGCTCAACATGCTGGCCCTCGGCGACGACGTCGCGGCCTCGCTGGGGCAGCGGGTCGGCACTACGCGGACCTTCGCAGCGATCGCCATCGTGCTGCTCGCCGGCACGGCGACCTCGCTCGCCGGGCCGATCGCGCTGGTCGGGCTCGTGGTGCCGCACGCGGCCCGCAGGCTCGTCGGCACGGACTACCGCTGGATCATGGCGATCAGCGCGTTCCTGGGCCCGGTGATGCTGCTGGCGGCCGACGTGCTCGGGCGGCTTGTCCTGCCCCGGTCGGAGCTCCCCGCCGGTGTGGTCGCGGCGCTGATCGGCGCGCCGGTGCTGATCGCCGTGGCCCGCGGCCGCAACGTGGTGGGGGCCTGATGAGCACCGTCACCACCGCGGCCACCACCGCGTCAGTCGTCGCGGGCCTGCGTACCGCCCGGCGGCGCCGGCAGATCGTCGTCGTGGCCGGGATGGTCCTCCTGGTGCTGGCCGCCGGGACCGGTGCCCTGCTGGTCGGGGCCGCCGGGCTGACCCCCGGGCAGGCGATCGCGGGCGCCCTGGGCCTCGGCGACCCGGGCGACGTCTTCATCATCCAGATGCTGCGCCTGCCCCGCATCGAGGCGGCCGTCGTGATCGGCGCCGCGTTCGGCCTGGCGGGCGCCCTGTCCCAGTCGACCCTGCGCAACCCGCTCGCCTCCCCCGACATCCTCGGCATCTCCAGCGGCGCGAGCCTCGGGGCCGTGGTCGGCCTGCTCGTCCTGGGGCTGAGCGGGGTTGCGCTGTCTGGCCTGGCGTTCACGGGCGCAGTCGCCGTCGCGATTGCGATCTGGCTGCTGGCCTGGCGCAAGGGACTGCACTCGATCCGGTTCGTGCTGGTCGGCGTCGGTTTCGCCTACCTGTGCTCATCCCTGCTGGCCTGGGCCATGGCCCGGTCGCAGGAGCACGAGGCGGCGGCCGTGCTGCTCTGGGTCGTCGGCTCCGTCTCCGACATCCGCGGCGAACAGCTCGCGCTTGTCGCCGCCGGGACGCTCGTGCTGGGCGTGGCGGTCACGATCGTCGCGCGGACGCAGGGGCCGCTCTCGCTCGGGGACGACAATGCGCGCGCCCTCGGTGTGCGCGTGGACGCTGCACGGGTCGGCTCCCTGCTGCTCGCCGTAGCCCTCGTCGCACTCGCCACGAGCGCCGCGGGCCCGCTGGCGTTCGTCTCCCTGGTAGCCCCCGCCATCGCCCGCCGCCTGGTGAACGACGGCGGCGCGGCGCTGGCCGCATCCGCCGCGACCGGCGCCGCCCTGACCCTGGTGGCGGACGTCATCGGGCAGCACGGGCTGCTCGGGGTCGCCGCACCCGTGGGCGTCGTCACCGGGCTCGTGGGCGCCCCCTACCTGCTGTGGCTGCTCGCCACCAACGAGAAGAGGAGCCGATGACCACCCTGCGCGCCGAGAGCGTCAGCCTGGGCTACGACGGCCTGCGGGTCATCGAGGATCTCGACCTGACGCTCCCCGACGGCAAGATCACCGCCGTCGTCGGGCCGAATGCCTGCGGCAAGTCCACGCTCCTGCGCGGGCTGGCCCGCCTGCACCCGCTGGAGAGCGGCCGCGTCACGCTCGACGGCGCCGACGTCACGGCCATGCCCCGCAAGGAGCTGGCCCGCAGGGTCGGCATGCTGCCGCAGTCGTCGATCGCGCCCGACGGCGTCCGCGTCGCCGAGCTCGTCGCCCGCGGCCGGTACCCGCACCAGGGCTGGTTCGGCAGGCACTCGTCAGACGACGACGCCGTGGTCACCACCGCGCTGGAGTCCACCGGGGTCGCGGACCTCGCGGACCGGCCGGTCGCCGAGCTGTCGGGCGGGCAGCGCCAGCGCGTGTGGATCGCGATGGTCCTGGCGCAGCAGACGGACATCGTGCTGCTCGACGAGCCGACGACGTTCCTCGACGTGCGCCACCAGCTCGACCTGCTGGACCTGCTCACGGAGCTGAACCGGGAGGGCGGCACCACGGTCGCGATGGTGCTGCACGATCTCAACCTCGCCGCCCGGTACGCCGACCACCTGGTCGTGATGTCGGCGGGACGGATCGTCGCAGAGGGCGCACCGTCGGACGTGCTCACCCGCGAGGTGGTCAGCGAAGCGTTCAGCCTGCAGTCCCAGGTGGTGCCCGACCCGGTCTCCGGATCGCCGCTCGTGGTACCCGTGGGCCGCTACCACTCGAGCTAGCTGCCACCCGAAGTAACCCACGTCACCAAGACCACCCCAATTCCGCAACATCGCCGTGACCTAATCTGGTTAGGGTTACCTCATCTCGACCGGCACTCGCCGGTCGTTCGTCTGACCACCCCAGGAGAAACCGTGCGCCCTCGCCGTTCCCTCACGGCGGCCGTCGGCCTTGTCGCCGCGTCCGCCCTCGCCCTCGCGGGCTGCGCGTCCGAAGCCCCGGCAGGGGGCGACACGACGCCGTCGGCCGAAGCCTCCGGTGCGACCGACGAGTTCCCCCTGACCATCGAGCACGCCCTGGGCGAGACCACCATCGAGGAGGCGCCCGTGCGCGTCGCCACGTGGGGCTGGGGTTCGACCGAGGCCGCGATCGCGGCTGGCGTCTACCCCGTGGCCGTCGCCGAGCAGACCTGGACGGTAGGCGAGGGCAACCTCCTGCCGTGGGTCGAGGAGGCCTACGACGAGGCAGGCGTGGAGCATCCCACCGTGCTGACGGACGCCGAGTCCGGCGCGAGCGTGCCCTACGAGGAGTTCGCGGCCGCCGAGCCCGACGTCATCATCGCCACCTACTCGGGGCTCACGCAGGAGCAGTACGACCTGCTCAGCGAGATCGCCCCGACCGTCGCCTACCCGGAGACGCCGTGGCAGACGCCGTGGGACGAGATCATCACCGCCACGGACGACGCCCTGGGCCGCAGCGCCGCGGGCGACGCCAAGGTCGAGGAGATCAACCAGTACCTGGCCGACCAGGCCGCCGCGCACCCCGAGTTCGAGGGCCAGACGTTCGCCGCGATCGTCGACTCGCCCAGCGAGGGCCTCGTGTACGTCTACCGAGCGGGTGACCCGCGCGCCGGGTTCCTCGAGGAGCTGGGCCTGGAGACCGCACCGGCCGTGGAAGAGCTCGCGCCGGACGACGAGTTCTACTACTCGCTCTCCTACGAGGAGCTCGACCAGCTCGACTCGGACATCGTCGTCGCCTACACCTACACCGAGGAGGAGGCGGCAGCACTGCCGGACAAGGAGGAGCTGCAGGCCCTGCCCGCCGTCGCGGACGGCATGGTTGTGCAGCAGGTCGGCACCATCGCCGTCTCCGCGGTCTCGCCCCCGACGGCGCTCTCGGTGGAGTACCCCGAGGGCATGCCGAAGCTGATCGAGTCCCTGACGGCGACGCTCGCCGAGTAGGGTCCGTCGGTAAGACTCCATTAGTTCGGGGTCGGTTGCGCTGAGTAGACATCTTCTACGCAGAGCAACCGACCCCGAATTCGTACTGTCTCCCCCGGACTACTTTGCGGTCTCTGGAGTATCCAGCGCCCCGCCGTAGCGCCGGTCGCGCTTCGCGTACTCCTCGACGGCGTTCCACAGGTGCCGGCGGTCGACGTCGGGCCAGGGCTCCTCCAGGAACACCATCTCCGCGTATGCGGCCTGCCACAGCATGAAGTTCGAGGTGCGCTGCTCGCCGGACGAGCGCAGGAACAGGTCGACGTCGGGCAGGTCGGGCAGGTAGAGGTACTTCTGCACGGTCTTCTCGCTGATCCGCTTCGGGTCCAGGTTCCCCGCCGCCACGTCGCGCGCCATGGCCGCCGCGGCGTCGGCCAGCTCGGCCCGGCTGCCGTAGTTCACGCACATCGTCAGGGTGCAGAGGTCGTTGTCCTTGGTGCGCTCCTCAGCCTCCTGGAGCACCCCGATCACCGACTTCCACAGCTTCGGACGGCGCCCGGCCCAGCGGATCCGCACGCCCCACGACGCCATGACGTCGCACTGACGCTGCATCACCTCTTGCGTGAAGTTCATCAGGAAGCGCACCTCCTCTGGCGAGCGCTTCCAGTTCTCGGTGCTGAACGCGTACGCCGAGACGTACTCGACGCCGACGTCGACGGCCCCGGCGACCACGTCGAGCAGCGAGTGCTCACCGGCGCGGTGCCCCTCGATCCGGGGCAGGCCCCGGGAGTTGGCCCACCGCCCGTTGCCGTCCATGACGACGGCGACGTGGCGCGGCAAGAACTCCTTCGGGATCCGCGGGGCGACCGCGCCGGACGGGTGCGGGTACGGCGCCACCAGCTGCCGGCTCGGGGTCCGGGCCATCAGCGCTCCACCATCTTCAACGATCGCAACGTTCTCTCCAGGTAGTACTGGCCATAGGCAGCGACGATGCCGCTCGCCTCCTTACGGTGCCGTGCGACGGACGCGTCGGCGGTCGCCCAGTCGCCCGCGAGCAGCGAGGACAGCAGGGCGAAGGTCTCGGGTGCGGGCGCGGTGGAGCCCGGCGGCCGGCAGCGCGGGCAGACGGCGCCACCCTGGGCCACGTTGAACGAGTGGTGCGGCCCGGGCTCGCCGCACCGCGCACAGTCTTCGAACGACGGCGCCCAGCCCGCCACCGCCAGCGCACGCAGCAGGTACGAGTCGAGCACGAGGCCGCCCTCGTGGTGCCGCTCGGACAGCGCCCGCAGCGCCCCGGCGAGCAGCCAGTACTGCTGCACCGCGGGCTCGTGCTCCTGCGCGACCAGCCGGTCGGCCGCTTCCAGCATCACGGTGCCCGCCGTGTACAGGGCGTAGTCCTGGCTGATGGTGCGGGCGTACGCACCGATGGTCTCGACCTGCGTCACCGTGTCGAGCCCCATGCCGGGCCGAGGGCTGCGGCCCGTGTGCAGCTGCACGTCCACGCCCATGAACGGCTCCAGCCGCGCCCCGAACTTGGACGACGTGCGCCGCACGCCCTTGCCCACCCCGCGCACCTTGCCGTGCTCGCGGGTCAGGAACGTGACGATACGGTCCGCCTCGCCCAGCTTCTGGGTGCGCAGCACTATCGCGTCGTCTCGGTACAGGGGCACGCTGCCATTCTGCCCCCAGTCACCGACACTCCTCGTCAGCCCACGACACTCTTCGTCAACGCTCCGTCAACGCTCCGTCAGCGCTCCACGAACCGCGTGCCGTCCGGCGTGAGCTCCGGCTCCCACACGAACCGGTGGATCACGTGCTTCTCGAGGACGCCGCGCACGATCAGCGCGACGGTGCCCCAGATCGCGAAGAGCAGGAGGGTCTGCAAGAAGTTGTTCGCGATCAGCTCGAACCCGGTCAGCGCCAGGGTGGGGATCAGGAACAGCAGGCCGAGGAACGCGGGCAGCAGCTGCACCCCGACCCACTGCACCACCGACAACAGATCGATCCGCCGCTCCGCGACGACGCCGTGGAAGTCCATCACGTTGACCACGTGGTCCGCCCGCCACTTGGCGACGTGCCGGGCCACCGTCCACTGCGCGCCGCGCGCGTCGAGGTCGGAGCTGCCCGACGGCAGCCAGATCCCGAGCACCTGATGGATCTCCGCGGGCGTCAGGTAGCCCTTGTCGAGGATCGTCAGGCTGTGTACGGGCGGCTGGCGGGTGTTCGTCGGCAGCACGAGCGCGGAGAGGAACAACAGCACACCACCGGTGCCCAGCAGCGCAACGAGCGCATCCGGGACCCAGGGCAGGAGCAGGGTTGCGGCAGCGAAGGCCAGCGCGCCGAGCAGCGCACAGATGATGCGGTTCTTCATGGTCATGGTGAGCAGGACTTTACCGGCATCTCGGGACGCATTGGAGCGATAAGTCCGTTTCGAGACTGAAGTTCCGGCCTCAGAAGAACACCGTGTCGCGCCGGCCCAGCGGGCGGGACACGAGCCACCAGGCGACGACCTGCAGCACCAGGATCATCGGCAGCGCGACCAGCGCCACGACGCCGAGCGCGGCCATGGCGTCGGCGGAGATCCCGCCGTCGACCAGCCGCGGCCAGGCCGCGATCGCCGTCCCGACCACGGGGGCCGCGATCATCACGGAGGTGACGGCGACCGGCAGCGGCCCCGTACGGCGCAGGCGCCAGGCGACGACGGCGGCCCCGTGCAGACGCGTCACCACCACCGCCAGGACACCCATGGCCAGCGCGGCCAGGCCGCTCCCCCAGGCCACGCCGAGCAGCGCGCCCCAACTTCCGGCGAGCGTGATGCTCGCTACGACGAGCACAACGTCCCACCCGTCCCGCCACACCCGCCCGGGGCGTCGGCTGCGCAGCCAGATCCCGGCATCACGCAGCGCCCACGAGGCGATGAGCGTGACCGCAACGGGGTACCCGGCGTTCACCAGCTCCGTCTCGGCATGCGGGAACACGCCGACCAGCACGCCGAGCCCGGCGACGAGCCACACCTCCCCGGCCAGCAGCAGCGGCCCGACGGCGGCCAGCACCACCCGGCGCTCCACCGGTTCGCGCCGTCTGTCGCTCCCGTCGGGGGCGCGCTCGTGCAGCAGGGTCGCGCCGGCGCCCTGGACCGCGCCGTCGAGCACCACCCACCCGGTCACCAGGACGGTGAGGAGCACTGCCCAGGTGGCGGCGTTCATCGGGCCGCCCCCGGCCCGGGCGCGTCGCTGAAGCGAAGCAGCACGTCGGCTCCGGCGTCGTCCTCACGCAGGACGTCGGCGGCCGCGGCCCCCAGCACGAGGCGGCTGGTGCCTGCCCGGGCAAGCCGGCCCAGCACCCACCAGTCCAGGACCGCGAGCGTGACCATGAGCCCCACGAGCAGCACCAGCGAGGCCAGCACGGCCCGGCTGGACTGGTCGGAGGTCGCCTCGTCGACGCGCAGGACACCCTGGATGATCCAGGGCTGGCGGCTCAGCTCGCGCACGAGCCAGCCCATCAGCGCCACGACGAACGGCAGGGGCAGCAGCACCGTGAGCAGCACGTACAGGGCGCGGCGGCCGCGCATCCGGAACATCGCCCCGCCGATCAGCAGGAACGGCAGCACGAGGGCGGCGAGCATGGTGAGGTTGGCGATCATGACCATGAGCCCGAAGAGGACTGCGATGGCGGCGTTCCCGTCCAGCGAGTCCGTGTCGTAGTACGCGAACTGGGCGTAGCCGAACCCGTGCGTGAGCAGCACGCCGAACACACCGGTCCAGATACCGGCCCGCATGGAGTGCCGCCAGAGGTCCTCGTCGGGCCCGGTCGGCAGCCGGAAGCCGCTCCCGGTGCGGCGCAGGTGCCACGCCGAGACCCCCACGAGAACGAACCCGCCGGCCATCAGGCACGCCCCCACGACATGCAGCCCGGACAGCAGCGCGGCGGGGTTGGTGACCAGCGCCCCGACGTCGGTGATGCGCGCGACCTGCGCGTCGGGCGGCCCCTCCAGCACGTACCCCAGGGGGTTGCGCAGGAACCCGTTGGCCACCATCACCGCGAACGCGGACGCGTAGCCGGTCAGCACCACCGCCCAGAAGATGCCCGCGTGCAGCGCGCGCGGGAACAGGTGCCAGCCGAACACCCACAGCCCGAGCAGGGTCGACTCCAGGAAGAACGCCACGAGGGTCTCCACGGCCAGCGGCGCGCCGAAGACCTCGCCCGCGACGTCGAGCAGACCCGGGAAGTGGAGGCCGAACTGCAGCTCCAGCACGATCCCGGCGGCGATGCCGAGTGCGTAGTTCACGAGGTACAGCTGACCCCAGAACCGGGTGGCGTTCTCGAAGACGAGCAAGCGGTGCTCCCTCGCGCGCACCCAGCGCGTGTTGAAGATCGCGACGACGGGACCGAGGCCGAGCGTGAGCAGCACAAAGAGGAAGTGCACAGCCGCCAGCAGGGCGAACTGCAGACGAGCGAGCTCGGTGGCCTCCACGACTCCGACACTACGTAGGCGGATCGCTCGCGGCGACGGATTTGGACGGAATAGGAGGAAGACCGGGGAAAGGTCAGGGGAGACCCCGAACGGCCGGGTGGGGATAGCCCTACCTGTGGTCGGTTCTGTGGTCGATCCTGTGGTCGACGTCGTCCCCGCCGCCCAGGTCCGTGCAGTCCACGGCGGCCGCTCCGTGCGCGCGCAGGTAGGGCCCGGCGCCCGTGTCCCCGTGTACGACGGCGGCCAGCGTCGACCAGTGCGCGCGCCCGATCAGCACGGGGTGCCCCGGCTTGCCGCCGTAGGTGGCGCGGGCGAGGGCGCGACGGAGAGGGTCCTCGGCCCGGTCCAGGACCCGGCGCACGGCTGCGGCCCGCAGTCCGGGCAGGTCCACGAGGGAGACGACGACGGCGTCGGCCTCGGTTTCCCCGGCTGCCGCGAGGCCGGTGCGCAGCGACGCCGAGATCCCGCTCGCCCACTCGGCCGCGACCACCACCGTGGCGCGGGCCGGCACCAGCGCCTCGGCCTCCTCGGCCTCCTCGGCCTGCGCCCCCAGCACAACGACGACCTCGGCGCACCCGCCGTCGACCAGGGCCCGGCAGGCAAGCTGGACCCACGGAACCCCGTCGTCGGCCCGGACCAAGCCCTTGGCCTTTCCAAACCGGGACCCGGCCCCCGCGGCCAGCACCACCCCGACGGCGCGCCGGCCGGTCACGGGCGGCGGGACAGGATGAGGGACTCCGCTATCTGGGCCAGCAGGTACAGGGTGAGGGAGGCCAGCGTCACCACCAGCACGCATGCCCAGACCAGGTTGTTCTCGGAGCGGCCGACGGCGTTGACCACCAGGCTGCCGATCCCCCGGCCGGTGATCAGCCATTCCGCCAGCAGGGCGCCCGTGATCGCGCCCGGCACGGAGATCCTCAACGACGCGAACAGCGCGGGCAGCGCGGACGGGAACGCCACCCGGACCAGCAGGGCCAGGGGACCGCCGCCGTACACGTGCACGACGTCGGACATCTGCGCGGACACCGAGCGCAGCCCCTGCACGATGTTCACCAGCGCCGGGAACAGCACCACGATCCCGGAGACCACGGCGACGCGCACCAGCTCGTCGGAGAACAGCAGCCGGATGATCGGCGTGAGCGCGATGAGCGGCACAGCGCGCAGGATCAGGGCGACCGGCAAAACGGCGGTCTCGATCGGCCTGGACAGCACGATCAGGGCAGCCGCGACGGTCGCGGCCAGCATCCCGGCCACGAACCCGATCGCGGCGTCACCCAGCGTGACGCCGAGGGCCGCGGCGAGCTGCGCGCGGGTCTCGGCGGCGTCGTCGGCGGTGAAGAGGAACTCGTAGACCTCGGCGGGGCCCTTGGCGACAAACGTGTTGTCGACCAGCGCTACCGACACGACCCAGACCGTCGTGAGGATCGCCAGCATGAGCAGCGCGGTACCGAGCGCCTTGCCGAGGCCTGCTGTCAGCCCCCTCATCCTTGTCCCCCTCCGGTCGACCACGGCACCGCTACCCGGCCCAGCAGGCCGAACGCCGCGTACCCGAGCCCTGCCACCAGCGCGCAGGCGAACATGATTCCCCAGGCGCGCTCGACCATGAGGCCCTGGCCCGCGGCGATGAGCGCGGGCCCGACGCCGCGGTCCACCCCGCCGATGTACTCCCCGAGGATCGCGCCCAGGAACGCGGCTGGCGCCGCGATCTTCAGCGCACTGATGATCTCCGGCAGCGCGGACACGAGCTGCACCGTGACGAGCTGCTTCCAGCGGCCGCCGCCGTAGACGCGCACGACGTCGAGCGCCGCGCGGTCCGCCGACCGGAAGCCGAGCACGGCCCCGACGACGGTGGTGAAGAAGACGGACAGGGCCGCCAGCACAACCGCTGTCGGCGAGGGCTCCCCGGCGTCCGGCGGGCCGAGCACGATGTACAGGATCGGCAGGACCGCGATGGTCGGCACGCAGTAGCTGATGACGGCGATCTGCGAGATCACGGGCTCCAGCCGGGGCGTGAGCAGCACGAGGGCCGCCAGCACGAGCGCCAGACCGTTGCCCCACGCGAACCCGATCAGCGCCTCCACGACGGTGCCGGAGAAGTTGTTCGTGTAGAACGCCCAGCCGTCGGCGGCGTACTGGCGCAGCACACCGGGCGGCGTCGGCATCGACGAACCGTCGAACACCGTGACCGCGAGCAGCCACCACAGCACGACCAGACCGGCCAGGCCCGCCACACCGCCCAGCCAGCCGCCCAGCCGGGCCCGGGCGCGCTCAGGCATCGTCGCCCGCGAACAGGAGCTCCGAGGCCCGGTCGTGCAGGGCGTGGAACTCGGGGGCGCGCATCATCTCCGGCAGGCGCGGGCGCGGCAGGTCCACCTCGATGACCTCCCTGATCCGGCCGGGGCGGGGGCTCATGACCGCCACCTGGTCCGACAGGAAGATCGCCTCCGAGATGCCGTGCGTGACCATCAGGGTGGTGGCCGGCTTCTCGGTCCAGATCCGCAGCAGCTCCAGGTTGAGGCGCTGCCGGGTCATGTCGTCCAGCGCGCCGAACGGCTCGTCGAGCAGCAGCACCGACGGCTTGACCACCAGGGCACGCGCGATCGACACCCGCTGGCGCATGCCGCCCGAGAGCTGGCCCGGCTTGGCCTTTTCGAAGCCGGTCAGGCCCACGAGCCGGATCAGCTCGGCCACGAGCGCACGGTCCACGCTCTCGCCGGAGACCTCGAACGGGAGCCGCAGGTTGGACTCGACCGACCGCCAGGGCAGCAGAGCCGGGTCCTGGAACGCGATCCCGAGCTCGTGGCCCGCGCGCAGCTGCTTCGGGTCCTTGCCGTCCACCTTTGCGGTGCCCGACGTCGGCAGCTCCAGGCCCGCGAGGATCCGCAGGATCGTCGACTTGCCGCAGCCACTGGGGCCCAGCAGGGACAGGAAGCTGCCCTGGTCGGTGTGCAGCGTGACGTCGTCGAGCGCGGGCACCGCCTTGCGGCCCGAGCCGAACGTCTTGGACAGGCCGGCGATGTGCAGGCCGGTGCCGGCCCCGCCCTCCTGGGCGGGGCCGGCGTTGGTCGAGGTATCGGTGACGGACACGATCAGCCCCTGAGCTCAGGCTTCTCCGCCAGCAGCTCCTCAAGGAGCGACAGGTCGAAGACGTCCTCCTGGGCGGCGTCGATCCCGGCGGCCTCGAACGTCGCCATGTTCTGCGCCAGCAGCTCGTCGCTGATCGTGAAGAGGCCGTTCTCGGCCGTCTCGTCGGAGTGGATCAGCTCCTCGCACTGGACGGTGTTCTGCTCGACCTCCTTGGCCAGGTCGAGGTCCAGGTCGGCGCCGTACTCCTCGACGGCGAGCTGCGCGCTCGCCTCCAGGTCCGCGCAGGCGTCGGTCCAGCCCCTGATCTCGGCCTCGAGGAACCCCTTGACGACCTCGGGGCGCTCGGCGATGGTCTCGTCGGTGGCGATGACCGACTCCGCGACGAACGGCAGGCCGTTGTCGGCGAACGGCAGGTTGGTGACCTCCTCGCCCTGCGCGGCGACGGTGATCGACTCGTTGGTCAGGTAGGCGAGGAACCCGTCGACCTCGCCGTTGACCAGCGGCTGCGGGTCGTACTGCACCGGCACGATCTCGACGTCGTCCTCGGTCAGGCCGTTGGCCGCGAGGAACGCCGCGAACAACAGGCCGTTTCCGCCGTCCTGCACGCCGATCCGCTTGCCCACGAGGTCCTCGACGGTCGCGATGTTCCCGCCGTCGGCCAGGGAGAGGATCGTGAACGGGTTCTTCTGGAACGTGGTGCCCACGATCTTGATGGGCGCGTCCTCGTTGGCGACTACCTGGCCCACCGTCACGGCGTTGGTGAGGCCGAAGTCGGCCTCACCGGAGGCCACGAGGTTCTCGGTCGCGCCCGGTCCCGCGTTGAACGTGACGGCGCCGAAGCCGGCGTCCGTGTAGTAGCCCTGGTCGTCGGCCATGAACTCGCCGGCGAACTCCGCGTTCTTGATCCAGGAGAGCTGGACCGTGAGGTCGCCGAGGCCCTCCCCCTCGGCAGGGGCGTCGTCGCCGGAGGCACAGGCCGCGAGTGCGAGCGAGGCAGCGGCCGCGACGGCCGTCAGGCGCAGCGCGCGCCCAGGACGGGAAAGCATCATGAGTGGTTCTCCAGGTGTGCTGGGTGGGTGCTGTGTCTGAGTGCTAAAGAGTGGGGACTGGTCAGTACGGGACGCGGGCGGTGTGCAGCTGCCACACCTCGAAGGGCTCCCCGGCCCGCGCGATCCGGTGCTCGACGACGGGGTTGGGCCACGTCGACCGGTCGCGCTCGAGGAGCTCGTAGAACTCGCGGTCGTCGAAGCCCGCCCGCTCGGCGTCGTGCCGGTCTGCGGCGAACACGACCCGGTCAACGCGCGCCCACAGCGCCGCCGACAGGCACAGCGGGCACGGCTCGCACGAGGCGTAGAGCGTGGTCCCGGCCAGGGAGAACGTGTTCAGGGCCCGGCACGCGCCCCGGATCGCCACCACCTCGGCGTGCGCCGTGGGATCGAGGTCGCGGGTCACGCGGTTCCCGGCCGCCACCACTTCGACACCCTCGCGCACGACGACGGCCCCGAAGGGGCCACCGCCGTCGGCCACGTTCTGGGCGGCGACCTCGACGGCGCGGATGAGCCACGTCTCGTCGTCGGAGCCGACGGAGGTGCCGGACGTCTCGGTAGGGCTGGTCACTCCCCGATGCTCGCACCACCGGATTTCAATTGCGTTCCCGGCAGGTCACCCGCACGAAACGTTCGTTTCACCCGTCGTGACCCGCACGGCCGGTCGATGCGGCTGCTTTCGCGCGCAGCAGCTCCCACAGCCGGTCCTGTTGCATCGGCAGGTCGCGCGGGCGCGCACCGGTGGCGTCCGCTATCGCGTTCGCCAGCGCCGGGGCGACCGGGTTGTACGGGGCCTCGCTCATCGACTTGGCCCCGCGGACGCCGAGAGCGTCGTACGTGTCGGCGAACAGCACCTCCGTGTCCGGGACGTCCGCGATCTGCGGCACCCGGTAGTGCCGCAGCGCGCGCGTCACGACGACGCCGTCGCGCACCACCATCCGCTCCGTCAGCGCCGAGCCGAGCGCCTGGGCCACGCCGCCCTCGATCTGGCCGCGCAGCTGCTCGGGATTGATCACCACTCCGGCGTCGGCGGCATGCACCGACCGCAGGATCCGCACCTGCCCGGTCTCCCGCTGCACGGCCACCCGGAACCCGTGCACGTTGAACGCGACGGACCGAGGCGACCCGTCATGGGTGGCTTCCCCGCTCAACCCCACCTGTTGTCCAGCGCTCGACTGGTCCAGCTTGGTCTTGAGGGCCGCCGCCGCTCGTTGGACCGCCAGGCCCGCCACCACCGAGCCGGCCGAGCCATAGGCGCCCGTGTCGTGGCCCGAGGTCGCGGTGTCCGACGGGCGCACCCGCACCCGCGCCATCGGCACCCCGAGCTCCGTGGCGGCGATCTGGGCGTGCACGGTAGTGGTGCCGTTGCCGAACTCGGCGGTGCCGACGTCGACCACGAAGTCGCCGTCGGCTCCCACAGTCACGCGGGCGTGCGTGTGGTGGCCGCGCGGCGGGATGGTCGCGATCATCGCGAGCCCGACGCCGCTCCCCTCGACCCAGCCGTCCGGGACTGCGTCGCCCCGCCCCGTGGCCAGTGCGTTCTCGACGAGGTCGAGGCACTGGTCGAGCCCGTAGGACCCGAACTCCAGGTCCCCCTCCACGGGCTGACCGACGACGAACGGGTCACCCGGCCGGATCACGTTCCGCCGCCGCATCTCCACCGGGTCGATGCCGAGGCGCGCGGCCAGCTCGTCGATCGCGCCCTCGATAGCGAACTGCATCTGCCCCACGCCGTACCCGCGGAACGCCCCGGACGGCACGTTGTTCGTGTAGACCGACTCGGCATCGACGCGCTTGTTCGGGGCGCGGTAGACGGCCATGGACTCGTGCAGGCCGTGGAACAGGACGCCGGGCGCGTGGTTGCCGTAGGCGCCGGTGTCGGCCAGGACGTCGATGGCGAGCGCCGTCAGCTCCCCGGTCTCGGAGGCTCCCGCGCGGACCGTGACGCGCATCGGGTGCCGGCACGGCACCATCGTGAACTGCTGCTCACGCGTGAGCTCCCACTGCACGGGCCGGCCGGTGCGCAGGGTCGCGAGGGCCACGATGTCCTCCACGAGCAGCTCCTGCTTGCCCCCGAACCCGCCGCCAACCCGCCCGGCGACCACGCGGACCCGGTCGGCGGGCAGGTCCAGGATCCGAGCCAGCTCGTCGCGCACGAGGAACGGCACCTGGGTGGAGGTGCGCACATGCAGGACGGCGGCCTCCGGGGCGCCGCCAGGCCCCGGCTCCACCCAGGCGCGGGCGCCGTGCGTCTCCAGGGCCACGTGGTTCACGCGGTCGGTGGTCCAGGTGCCGGTCACGGTCGCGGCGGAGGCGGCCAAGGCCGCCTCGACGCCGTCGTTCCCGGGTTCGGCATGTTCCTCATGAATCTGTACGACGACGTTGCGGCTCGCCTCTTCGACCCGGTGCATGTCGGGCGTCTTGCCGGGGTGTAGCAGGGGCGCGCCCGGCCGCCGGGCGGCCTCCGGGTCGAAGACGGCGGGCAGCGGCTCGTACTCGACCGCCACCAGGGCGAGCGCGTCGCGCGCCTGGCGGAGCGTCTCGGCGACGGCAAACGCCACCCGCTGCCCCACGAACCGCAGGACGGGGTCGAGGATGCGGGTGTCGTCGGGGTCGTCGAGCCGGTTCTGGTGCCGTCCCGTCGAGTAGAGGATGTCCGGGACGTCGTGGTGGGTGAGCACCAGGTGCACACCGGGCGCGCTGCGGGCCGCAGTCGCGTCGATCCGGATGATCCGGGCGTGCGGGTGCGGGCTGCCGAGCACCGCGACGTGCAGCAGCCCGGGCGGCGCGGGCTCGTCCAGGGTGTAGGCCTCGCGTCCGCTCACGATCCGTGCGGCGGCAGGCGTGACGACGGCCCGGCCGAACGCGTCCCCCGGCTCCGCGGCCTCGGTGTTCACGCGACCGGCGAGCGCATCGCGGATCGAGCGGTACCCGGTACAGCGGCAGAGGTTGCCCTTGAGCTCTTCGGCGGTGCCGTGCGGGTGGGCGGCATCGGGCCCGTTCGCCGCGAGCGCGCTCAGCGCCGGCGTGCCGGCGACCGTGCAGACCATCCCGGCCGTGCAGAAACCGCACTGGAACCCGGCCGCCTCGACGAACGCGCGCTGCACGGGATGCAGGTGGTCGGCGTCGGCGTCCGGCTCGCCGCCCGGTCCGAACCGGCCCAGCCCGGCGGCCGTCACCACCTCCGACTCGGTCGCCCTGTGCGCCGGGATCAGGCACGACTGCACGGGCGCGCCGTCGAGCAGCACGGTGCACGCGCCGCAGTCGCCCGAGTCGCAGCCCTTCTTCACGGCGGTGGTGCCCTGCTCACGCAGGTAGGTACGCAGGCACTGACCGGGGCGCGGCTCTGCCGTGACGTCTGCGCCGTCGATCCTCATGCGGTCCCGCCTAGCTCCTCGAACGCCTCGTGCGCCAGCCGCCGCGTCATCGCGGCGCGCCACGCGGGAATGCCGTGCGTGTCCTCGTACCAGGCGGAGGCGTCGATCCCGTCGATCAACCGGTCCAGCTCCCCGTGCTCGCCCGGCCCCAGCTCCAGCACTATGGGCGCGGGCACCGAGGCGGTCAGCACCAGCCGCACGCGCGGCGGCACGTCTCCATCCAGCCTCGACGACGACAGTGCCCGACCTGTCACCATCGCCGCCGTCCGGCCCGTCGGAGTCAGGGACGCGCGGCGGAACACCGTGCGCTGACCGAGGGTCGCCGCCGGCACCCGTATCTCCCGGAGCACCTCCCCCGGCGCGAGGTCGACGACCCCCGCACCCGTGACCAGGGACGACACCGGCACCTCGCGGCAGCCGCCGTCGAGCGTCCACACGACCGCCAACGCGTCGAGCGCGGCGAACAGCCCGGCCATCGACCCAGCCGGCAGTCCTAGCGCCAGATTCCCTCCGACCGTCGCGGTCCGGGCGACCTTCGGCGACAGCGACAGCGCCGAGACGCACTCACCGACGATCCCGAGCGCACGGTACGGCCCGGACCCCACGTCGGACGTGCCCGACGCCGCACCGAGCGCACCCGGCCCGGCAACCAGCTCCTCGAGCGTGCACGTCCCGGAGACCCGGAGCCCCGACCCGTCGACGGACCATGGCTCCCAGCCCAACCCAGTGAGGTCCACCAGGCCCGTCACCCCGGCGGGCACCGGCTCGGAGTACAGGAAGGTGCCGCCGCCCAGGAAGGCCTCCCCGGGCCGCAGCGCGCAGTCGGCGCGGGTCCGGGCCATGCGCACGGTGTTGATGTCCAGATCCACCTAAGGCTCACCCCTCGTCGATCTCGCGCAGCAGCGCGTACCGGGCGTCGATCGCCTCGACGCGGGCGCCGGCGCCGTCGAGCACCTCGTGGACCCGGTCCGACAGGGCGGCCACCACGCTCACCGGCGCCACCATCGAGTCGAAGGCACCGTCGGTAGTGATGGGGCACTCGATCCACCAGGTCACGCTGCCGGCGAGGTGCCGCAGGCTGGAGTCGGCGAGCAGGAGCACACGCACGCCGTCGGCCAGCAGGGCCTCGACCATCTCGGCCACCCGATACGCGTGCCGGCGGATCGAGACCACAACGACCACGTCCTCGGGGCCGAGGCCCACGAGGTCGTCGGCGAGCGACTGACCGGGAGCGGGCGCGAGGTGCACCCGGCCGCGCACCTGGGTCAGGTTGCGCCGCAGCTGGGTAGCCTGCCCGAGCGATCCCCGGCGTCCGACCACCACTACGTCGCGTGCGGTGGCGAGCGCGGAGGCGATCTGGTCGAGCGTGGCGTCGTCGAGCGCCGAGTAGACCTTCTCCAGGTTCCGGACCTCCTGCTCCAGCCGTTCGCGCAGGCCGGGCGACGGGTCCACCGCTATCGGCAGGCCACGCCCGCGCTGGGCCCGCAGGTGCTCCCGCAGCCCTTCGAAGTCCTCGTAGCCGAGCTTGCGGAACAGGCGGCTCATCGTCGCCTTGGACACCCCGGCCAGCTCGGCGAGCTCCGTGGCGCGGTACGTCCCCAGGTCGCCGAGGTGGTCGAGCAGCGCGTCGGCGGCGCGGCGCTCCTGCGGCGACAGGTCGCGGTAGCCGGCGGCGATCCGGTCCTCGAGCGGCTTGGTGGCGAACGACTTCATCGGGCCTCCTCAGGGACGGCGGCGCGGGCCAGCGCCAGCACCGCCGCCGTGAACGCGTCGAGGGCCACGCCCACGTCCGCGGGCTCGACGTGCTCGTCCGGGTGGTGGCTGATCCCGTCGCGGCAGCGCAGGAACAGCATGCCGACGTCGGTCACGGCGGCCATCGCCATGCCGTCGTGGCCGGCGGGGCTCCAGAGCCCCAGCGCTGAGTCCAATGGCGCCGCGGCGCTGGTGTCCGACGTCGTGCCGGTCGCGGACACGATGCCCGCCGCCACGGCCTCGCTCAGCCGCGGGGCGCAGGCGGTCGACGGCGCCCGATGGGTCTCGGCGAACTCGAACGTCACGCCCCGCCCCTGGGCGATCTCGCGGCCGGCCGTCACGATCTGCTCCCAGAGCGCGTCGCGGCCGGCGTCGGTGCGGCCACGCAGGTCGAGCGTGAGCTCGGCCCGGCCGGGGATGACGTTGACGGCCCCGGGCTCCACGCGGATGTCGCCGACCGTGGCGAGGCAGTCGGCGGCGATGGCCAGCTCCTCGATGCGGGTGACGAGGTGCGCGGCGGCGACCAGCGCGTCCCGGCGTCGGGCGAACGGGGTGCCGCCCGCATGCCGGGCCTCGCCCGTCACGGTCAGCACGAACCGCCGCGCCCCCGCGATGGTGGTCACGTACCCGAGCGGCAGGCCCCGCTCCTGAAGCACCGGCCCCTGCTCGATGTGCGCCTCCAGGTAGCCGACCAGGTCGGCCGGGTCCCGGGCGGCGTCGCCCACCCGGTCCGGGGCGAGCCCGAACTGCAGGAACGCCTCGCGCAGCGGCACGCCGTCGGCGTCGGCCTGGTCCCACCAGGCCGGGTCCCACTGGCCCGACGCCGCGCAGCTGCCCAGCAGCGCCTTGCCGAACCGGGTGCCCTCCTCGTCGGAGAAGCCCACCACCTCCAGCGCGAACGGCAGGGCCTCGTCCCGCAGCCGGTGCGCGACGGCGATGGCGAGCACCACGCCGAGCATCCCGTCGTACCGCCCGGCGTCGGGCACGGTGTCCAGGTGCGACCCGAGCACTAGCGCGGGCTCGCCCGGGGTGGCGGGGCGCTGGGGTGTGCCGTCGGCGGCGCGGCGGCCCCAGACGTTGCCCGCGGCGTCGGTCTCGGTGTCGAGGCCGGCCTCCCGCATCCACGCGGCGACCGCGGTGTTGGCGGCAGCATGCTCGGGCGAGAGATAGACCCGCTCCAGCCCGTCCCCCCGCGACGAGTACCGCGTCAGCTCATCGCACCGCTCGAGAACCCACCCACTGGACCCGATCTCACTCACGGTCGCCCCTCCTCATCGACGTCTTCGTACGAGGTGAGGGCGGCGGCCACGCCACCACCCGACGGGGGCGCGTGGCCGGCGCGGCGGAGCTCGTGCTCCAGGGCGGCCAGCGTGGTGAGCACCGCGTCCCGGCGGGCGTTGAAGCCCATGGTCCCGATGCGCCAGACCACACCGTGCAGCGGGCCGAACGACGTGCCGATCTCGATGCCGAAGTTGTCCAGGAGCCCGCCGCGCACGGCGTCGCCGTCCACGCCATCGGGGATGCGCACGGCCACGACGTTGTGCATCTTGTGGGCCATGTCGCCGAAGATCTCCAGGCCGAGCCCGAGCACTCCGGCGGCCATGGCCACGCCGTGCCGGGCGTGCCGGTCCACCGCGTTACCCAAACCCTCGGCGGCCAGCAGGCGGGCGCACTCGCGCGCCGCATAGAGCATGGACGTGGCCTCGGTGTGGTGGTTGAGGCGGCGCGGCCCCCAGTAGTCCATGATCTGCGCGAGGTCGAGGTAGTTGGAGCGGATCGGGGTGCCCGACGGCGGGGCGTCGTCCGCGGTACGGATCCCCGCCTCTACCTGCTTGCGTCTGTTGACAGCCGCGACTGCCTCGGGCGAGAGCGTCACGGGCGCGCTGCCCGACGGGCCGCCCAGGCACTTCTGCAGCCCGGCCGTCGCCGCGTCGATGCCCCACTCGTCGGTGTGGAACGGGTTGCCGCCGAGCGTGGCCGTGGCGTCGACGTAGAGCAGGGCGTCATGCTCGTGCGCGATCCGGCCGAGGTCCGCGAGCGGCTGCGCCATCGTCGTCGAGGTGTCCCCGTGCACTACGGCGAGCACCCGGGGCCGGACGCGGCGGACGGCGTCCTCGATCTGCCCCGGGTCGAAAACCGTGCCCCACCCCGTCTCGATCGTGTGCACCTCGGCGCCGGCCCGGGCACCGATCTCGGCGAGCAGATGCCCGAACCGGCCGAACACCGGGACCAGCACCCGGTCGCCCGGCTCCAGCAGGGACACCAGCGCCGCCTCGATCCCGGCGCGCGAGGTGCCGTCCACGAGGAGGGTCTGCTCGTTGGCGGTGTCCCAGACGGTGCGCCACAGCCCCATGGCCTCTGTCATGGTGTCGGTCATGAACGGGTCGAACTGCCCGACGAGCGGCGCGGCCATGGCCCGCAGCACCCGCGGGTCGGCGTCGACGGGCCCGGGGCCCATGAGCAGCCGCGCAGGCGGATGAATCTGCGTCATGCGGACCTCCCCGCCCGCTCGGCGGCGGCGCTGCCGGGCCGGGCGATCAAGCGGCCGTCGCCGCGGATGTGCTCGACGTCGTTCGCTGGTCGCCAGGTGCCACCGTCGATGTTGCCGTGCGCCACTGCTTCGCCGAACGACCACACCGCGATCCGCCCGCCCAGCACCGTGTCAGTCACCGCGCCCACGACCGTCATGCCGTCGTAGGCACTGACGGGGTTGCGGTGTGCGAGCTGCGCGGCGTCGATCGTGGTGCCGGCTTCGGGGTCGTAGACGACGAGGTCCGCGGCCGCACCCTCGGCAATGACACCCTTCGGCCGGTCACCCCCGTCCAAGCCGACCAGCGCCGCGGTGTTCGCCGACGTCCAGCGGGACACCTCCGGCAGGGGTACGCCCCTCCGTCGCGCGGCGTCGGCCAGGGCGACGAAGCCGGTCTGGAGACCAGAGATGCCACCCCAGGCGGCCTGCAGGTCGGTCTCGCCGACCGGTCCGCCGAGCCGTTTCTCCGCGAGCGACGACGGCGAGTGGTCACTGACCACGCAGTCGAGGATCCCGGCGCGCAGCCCGTCCCAGAGCGCGTCCTGGTTGCCCCGGTCGCGGATCGGCGGGCAGCACTTGTAGGCGGCGTCGCCGTCGGGAATGTGCTCGGCGTCGAACACCAGGTAGTGGTGGCAGGTCTCGGCGGTGACGGGCAGGCCCTCTTCCTTGGCCTCCTGGAGCAGGTCGAGCACGCGGGCGGAGGACACGTGCAGCACGTGCGTTCGCGCGCCGGTCTCGCGGACGGCGTCGAGCAGCGTCCGGACCGCCGTCGTCTCGGCCTCGTCCGGGCGGGAGAGCAGGAAGTCGGAGTAGGCGCGGGACTGCGGGTGCGGCGCCGCGGCAAGGACGGCCGGGTCCTCGGCATGCACCGCGAGCAGACCGTCGAACCGGACAAGGCGGTCCATGACGACCAAGAGCTCGTCCGGGCCGAGCGGCGGGAACTCGGGGACGCCCGAGTCAGCGAGGAAGCACTTGAACCCCAGGACGCCCGCGTCCCAGAGCGGCTCCAGGTCGTCGGCGTTGCCGGGCACGGCGCCGCCCCAGAAGGCGACGTCGCAGGGCAGGCGACCGCTCTGCCACTCCTCGTCGTCCGGCAGTCGTTCCGACGCGGCCCGGGCCGCCGCCTGCTTGACCCGCAGCGCCTCCACGCTGGTGGTGGGCGGGATCGAGTTGAGCGGCATGTCCACGATCGTGGTCACCCCGCCGTACGCCGCGGCACGTGCCGCCGACGTGAACCCCTCCCAGTGGGTGCGGCCCGGCTCGTTGACGTGCACGTGGGTGTCGACACCACCGGGCAGGACGACGCGATCGCCGAGCTTCCAGACCGCCGCCGACCGGGAGGGCGGGGCGCCGAGCATCCCGTCGTCGTGGGCCGCGACCTTGTCGGGGTCGGAAGTGCCCCACCACACCTGGGCGATCCGATCGCCCTCGGTCCGCAGCACCGCCGGGCGCAGCTCCCCCTCGACCAGCACCCGTTCGGACCCGATCAGCCTGTCGCTCATACAAATCCTCCGATCGTCGACCAGACGGGGTGCTCCGGGACGGCCGGGCCTGACCGCTGGACCGCTGCCTCGATCAGCCCGTACGGCCGGTCGGCGGCGAAAAAGACCTCGCCGGGGTTGTCCAGGCCGAACGGCTCCAGGTCGACGAGGAAGTGGTGGTTGTTGGGGCAGGACAGCCGGATCTCGGCGATGTCGGGATACGCCTCCAGCACCGCCTTGCCCATCGCGAACACGGTCTGCTGCAGTGCCAGGGAGTGCAGGTTCGCGAACGCCTCCAGGAGGATCGCGCGGACCGCCGCGAACCGCTCGTCATACTCCGCCGGGCCTGCGGTCTCGGTGAACGACGGTGTGTACCGCCACCAGGCGGTGACGTCGGTCGCGAGGATCCGGTCGTCGACCTCGGGCAGGGTTGTGTACCGGTCGCGCGGGAACCCGGAGAACTCCGAGCCGGTCGACTTGAGCACCGTGACGTCGCGCAGGCCGGCCAGCACGGTCAGGCCCGAGTCGTCGGCGTGCACGAGCGCCGTGCGGCGCTCGGCCGCGCCCCGCACAAAGGCATGGTCGTGCCCGACGGCGGGGGCGGCGCCGTCCGGTCCAGGCGCCGTCGGCGGACCGGGCGGGATGCGCTCCCAGCCGTACTGCTCCGCCGCCCAGCGACCGCCCGTGACCTGCGGCGAGGTGAGGAAGTGCCGCGCGAGCCGCAGCAGGAACGTCTCCGGCGAGCCGACCCCGTCGCGGGCGAACGCGTTGATCGTGTTCTTCTGCGTGTCGGTGGCGATGACGCCCGCGTTGTCCCCGGACTCGTGCGTGGCCCGGAAGTCGCCGCGCAGCTGCGAGGTCACGCTCAGGTCGGTGATGTGGTGCCGCGGGGTGTCCCGGTCGACGCGCACCAGCCGCACCTCGGCCTTGCCGTACTGGTTGGGTCCCAGGACTATCGACATTCAGCTCCCCCGGTAGGTGGTGTAGGCGAACGGGCTCAGCAGCAGGGCGACGTGCGTGTGGTCGGCGCCG
This sequence comes from Promicromonospora sp. Populi, assembly GCF_041081105.1. Taxonomy (NCBI): domain Bacteria; kingdom Bacillati; phylum Actinomycetota; class Actinomycetes; order Micrococcales; family Promicromonosporaceae; genus Promicromonospora; species Promicromonospora sp. Populi. Next base: position 2,214,942 of record NZ_CP163528.1, read on the forward strand.
AGCACAACGTCGAGCACCACCTGCCCGAAGAACGTCTCCCGGTCCTGGGCTCCGAACCAGTCGCCGACGGCGAACGTGAGGACGTGCCGCCCTGGCGTGACCTCGCCCCAGGAGACGCGGCCGTCGTCGTCGGTCACCGCCTGCTGCGTGCCCAGGGCGACCGTCAGCCCCGCGGCCGGGAGGCCGCGCGCGGCGTCGAGCACGTGGGTGGAGGCGGTGCTCACTGCGCTACCTCGACGGCGTCCGGGGCGGTCTCCGCGTCCGGGGCGGGCTCCTCGACGAGCGTCTCCAGCCGTAGCAGCGCGATCTGGCGCAGCTGCTCGGCCGTGACCAGGGCTTCGACGGCGGGATCGTTGGTCAGGCGCTCCGTAAGGTTCGCGAGGATGTCCTCTGCGGTGCGCCCGGCGGCCCGGACCAGGAAGATCCGGCCGAACCTCGCCTCGTACGCGGCGTTGCCCTCGGCGATCCGGGCGGCAGTCGCCTCGGCCGCGGTGGGCTGCTCGGTGCGGGACAGGCGCGCCTCGGTGCTGTCGCCCGCGGCACGCTCCCCGATCCGCGGGTGGTGCGCGAGCGCGGTTTCGACGTCGGCGGCGTCCCACTCGGCGGCGGCGCGCATGGCGCGCAGCAGCAGCTGGTCGCGGCGGAGGTAGGGCCTGGCCGACTATCTCGTCCACCCAGGAACTGATGTCGGCGCACGGCCGGACCGTCTCCGCGGCATCGGCGGCGGGCAGGGCGTTGAACGTCGCGAGGTCCATGGGGACAAACCTAGTTTCAATCTGCCCACTGCGGTGAGACACGCGTTTCAGATGGGTAAAACTTTTCCGAGCCGTCAGGCGAGGCGACCGGTCCGCGGCACGTGGGCGATGTCCGCGCGGCCACCTCGAACCGGTGTGGCGGGTTGTCGTCCTCGTAGGCGGGCCAGCCCACGCTGCCCGGGTTGACCAGGAGCGATCCGTCCGGGAGCCGACAGGTGCCTCTACGAAGCGGGTTGTCGGGAACGGCGCGCGGCCAGCTCGCCCAGGAGTCGTTCCCCGAGCGCCGCGACATGCCCCTCGTAGTCATCCAGGTCTTCCAGCGCAGTCTCGATCGCATCAGGAACCAGTGCTGCAAGCTCTGCGACCCGTCCCACGGTGTGATCCACGTCGAGACCGGCAGCGTCGGCGAACCGGCTCCAGGCATCGCGCCCGATCTCGTCGAGCTCGAACATCCCTCCGACACTCATCGACACAACGCGCCGCCCACCCGTCGGCGGGTCGTAGGCGAAGCCGGAGGCGACGTCGTAGATCGGCGCCAGGTCCACTGAGTCGCCGTCCAGCAGAACCGCGTAGTTGCGGGCGTGCGCGTCCGGGGCCCCGATCACGGTGTTGTAGATCAGCCCGTCGACAAACCGTTCGACGTTGCGGCGAGCACTGCCCGCGGTCTCGGACACCTCCCGCAGCATCCGAATGATGCCGAGCGCGGACGGGCCGCCTTCGGACTCATACTTCTCGTTGTCGCCGAGCGCCTGGCAGAGGTCTTCTTGATGTAGACGGACCACCTGGTCGCCGTCGACACGGAGACGATCGAATCGGCTGACCACGATCGCATCTTGCGACTTGAAGGACGTGTACTCGGTGTGCGCTGCATCGATGCCCACGATGCGCGCCGTACGCATGCTGACATGCTCGTCCAGAGCCTGCGCCTTCATCTTGCGGATGCCAGGCTTGATGATGTGCGTCGTTGCCTCGGCACCCTGCGCCACATACCACCGATCATCTTGTCGACGCAGCGCGAACTTCTGCTGAGTGCCGCCCAACGACCAGTGCTCTCCGGGCATGGTCCACGAGGCACTCTCGTCCGTGTCCATCTCGTCCAACCGGATCTCGATGTCACCGGCGCTGCATTCCTGCAGGCTTCCCTCACGACGGATCGTTGCCTCGATCTCGTCCTCCACGCAGAACTGCACGGCACCAGCACAGTCCTTGCCGACGACCGAGAGCAGGGCAAGCTCATCCCTGGTGTCGATGCGGTACCGGCGGCCGATGGCGTCCAGTGCTGGGTCACTCTCGGGAAGCAGACCTCGGAGGAACGTCACGACGGGAGCCCCCGCGTGCGACGCGATGCCGGGAGGCAGGGACAAGGACAAGGGTGTGGCGCCCACGCTTCGCGCGTCATCTAGGTAGGTGAGTCGGAGCACGCCGGCCCTTGTCCGCGTGAGCTCCGCGACGTGCCGACCACCGAGGATGACCGCGAGCTGCTTCACGGCAACCATCTCAGGAGTCCTCCCGGTCATCACGAACGGCGAGGCTGGCGTCAAGCTCGTCGAGCACCCGCATCAGACGTCCGACCTCGAGCCCTTCGGTACGTCCCTGCTCCAGGTTGATGATCCACTGGCGGGAAACGTCTGCCGCCTCGGCAAGTTCAGCCTGGGAGAGGCCCCGATCCAGCCGCAGCCTTCTAACAGCCGTGCCCAGTCGCGGCAGCGATCGTGCGTTGAGCACCTTGTCCGTCGTCATCCATGTCAGCGTACCGTGACATTGCGGCGATGTCCACGTATCGTGACATCGCTGCAATGTCACGGTACGTGGACATCTCTGCCGGTCAGTTCCCGACGCCACCGGCCAGGGCGAGCAGGGCCCGGTCCGCGCCTGCCGGGCCCACGAGGCAGGCGCCCGCCGGCAGGCCCGACGCCGTCGCGACCGGCACCGACACCGCCGGCAGCCCGCCGATCCCCGCGATGCAGGTCAGCAGCATCGTGGCCGCGCGGGCGGCCTCGGCGTCCTTGGCGAGCGGGGCGACGGTCGCGGCCGACGGCAGCACCAGCACGCGGTCGGCGAGCTGCTCCCGGATCTGCGCCCTGGCCTGCGCGACGACGATGCGCGCCGCCTCGGCGTCGGCCGGGCCGATCGAGCGGGCCCGCTCGAACCGCGCGCGGACCGCGGGCCCGAGCGTGTCCATCCGGTCGGCGAGCCACGCGCCGTGCGCCGCCCAGGCCTCGGCGGCCTGCACGGTCTGGAAGGCGGCGAGCCAGGTAGGCTCGGGAGCCCAGTCGAGCGGCTCGGCTCCGGCATCCTGGGCAAGCTGGTCGACGACGTCGCGCACCTCGGGCGCCGCCAGCTCGAGCAGGGCGGCGCTCACGACGAGGCCGCGACCCGTGCCCGTGCCCGCCGTGTCCGCGGGCAGCAGCACCTCGCCGACCCGGGCCAGCGTCCCGGCGTCGGGGGCAAGCCAGCCGACCGTGTCGAACGACGGTGCGAGCGGCAGCAGCCCGCCGGCCGGTACGGCGCCGTGCGTCGGGCGGATCCCCCACAGCCCCTGGTACGCGGCGGGAACACGCACGGACCCGCCGGTGTCGGTCCCGAGCGCGATGCTCGCCTCGCCGGCCGCCACCGCCGACGTCGGGCCCGACGTCGAACCGCCGCTGATCCGCCCGGGCGCCCGCGGGTTGGGCGGCGTGCCGTAGTGGGCGTTCGCGCCCGTGAGCGAGTACGCGAACTCCTCGGTCTGCGCGATGCCCGCGAGCGCCGCCCCGGCCTCCAGCAGCCGTGCGACGGCGTCGGCGTGCGTGCTCTCGACGGGGGCCGCCGCGAGCCAGGCCGGGTTCCCGGCGCCGATTCGCTGCCCGGCGATCGCGAACAGGTCCTTGACCGCGACGGTCTCGCCGTCGAGCACGCCGGAACCGGTCGGGGGTGTCAGCGGGCCAGGTTCGGGCCGGACACGCCACACGCTGGGGTCGGAAGCCATGCGCACATGCTGCCAGGCCTGGAAGTCGCCGAGATCTGGATCCAATGCAATACCGAGCCGCCATGAGACAGAACCAGTGCGGAGGTCCGCTTCCAGCAAGGCCTGACGCATGCTTCGGAACCAAGAAACATGCCGGATCGCATTCTGGAAGCGGACCTCCACCAGGCGGCCGGGTCCTACCTCGGCGCGAAGTCCGCCTTGCGGATCCGCGCGTGCACACCCTTGACGACGTCCACGACCTGCGAGATGTCGAAGTCCGTCGCGGCCGACAGGTAGGCGTAGGCGTGCGCCGGCGACATCCCGTAGCGCACCCCCAGCAGCGCGATCGCCGCGCGCACGCAGTTCTGCACCGCGACGTCGAGGTCCCGGTCCAGCCCGGTCGGGACCAGGAACTCCGCGGTCTCCGCGAGCGGACCGGCCAGCTCTCCGAACGTCGCGACGGCGTCGGACGCCGGGATCAGGTCGAAGCCCAGCCGCACCCGCAGCGAGGCCTCGAAGGCGGTGAGCGCCACCTCGCCGTCGCCCTGCGCGAAGTGCGGGTCGCCCACGTAGGCCAGCGCCCCCGCGACCTGGACGGGCAGGTAGAGCGTGGAGCCGGCGCCCAGGAGGTTGATGTCGATGTTGCCGCCGAACGGCCCGGGCGGCACCGAGTGGGGCCGCTCGTCCCCGGCGGCGGCGACGCCCATGATGCCGAGGAACGGGCGCAGGTCGAACCCCACCCGGCGCGCGGCGCCCTCGGCCAGCGGGATCGAGCCGCGCCCCGCGCCGTCGGCCCAGGACTCAACTTCCGCGAACACGCTGACGATGTCCGCGCCCCCGGCCGGGTACTCGCCGGGCAGCGAGCCCCGGCCGTGCCGGTTGGAGATCACGCCGTACGGCACCCGGGGCTCGGTCGACAGCACGCGGATCGCCAGGAGGTCGCCCGGCCGAGCGCCGCGCACTTCGATGGGCCCGGTGACGACGTGGCCGCCGTGCGCGCCCGGGACGTCCAGCAACCCTGGCGCGCGCACACCCAGGCGGGACGCGCGCGCACCGGACCGGGCCGCCGCGGTGAGCTCTACGGCGTCGGCCAGGACGGCATCCTGGCCGACGCCGCGCTCCGCGAAGTACGCGTGCGGGTCACCGCCCTGATCCTCAAGGATGCCCTCGTGGGACAGGGTGTCGACCACCACCTCCTGCCCCGGGTCCACCGCCAGCACCGCGTGGTCGGCGGCGCAGGGCAGGCGGCCCCAGTAGGCGGTCTCGACGGAGGTGGGCAGGTAGGCAGCCCCGCCGGGGACGTTGGCGCCGGGCTGGAGGATCGTCTGCTGGTGCACGGGCCGAGAGTACACAGCCGGCCGATGGGCTAGCCCGGCAGCAGCGCCCGCGGCGGCACGACGGCGACCGCCCACGACGTCGTCGGACAGGACGATCGGGCCGTGCACCTAGGCCTCGACGTGGCCGTCCAGGAGGTCGTGAGCGCGGGCCGCGGTGTCGGCGTCGGCCATCGATGGTGACCGGCCAGTCCATGCCCGGAGGCTACCTGGCGGCCCGCACGCAGACGCTCGGGCCACGGAAAGTGGCCCGAGCGTCTGACGTCAGGGGCAGCTCAGTCCTGGACCTCGAGCATCCGGCGGCGCATCCGGACCATCGCCGCTCCCGCGGCCGTCAGGCCGAGGGCGGCGATCGCGACCATGCCGGCCTGGCCGCCGGTCTGCGCCAGCGCCTCGGGCGCCGTTGCCTCTCCGATGGCCTGGATGGGCGTGATCGGGACGAGCCCGGTGCCGGGAATCAGGCCGAAGCCGCCCTCCAGGCCGCCCCCGGGGTTGCCCACCGGGATCGTGCCGGAGCCGTCGTCCCCTGGCCCGGGGGTCCCCGGGTCCCCAGGGTTGCCCGGGTTCCCGGGGTCACCCGGGCCGCCGGACCCGGGGCTCTCGAGGAGGTCGTCGACGATGCCGTCCTCGCCCGTGACCGTCCCGATCGTGCCCGGGACGTCGCCGTTGCCCAGGTTCTCGCCCACGGAACCCACGTCGTCGATGAGCTCGCCGACCAGGTTGTCGGTGAGGCCCCGCGTGGGCGCGTCGGCGCCCAGCACGTCGTCGACCGCGCCGTCCTCGCCGGCGACCGCGTTGACCGCACCGGAGAGGCCGCTGACCACGTCTTCCACGGGGCCGCCCTCGTTGGCCCGCGTCTCGGGGGCGTCCTCGACGGCCGGCGCCGAGGCGCTGCCCGTCACGCCGCTGACCACGTCGTCGACGGCGCCGTCCTTGCCCGCCACGGAGTCGACAACCCCGGTGACGCCCTTGACGGTGTCGTCCAGGGCGCCGTCCTCCTTGGTGACCTGCCCGACGGTCTCCGTCACCTGCTTCAGCGTGCTGTCGACCGCGCCGCCCTTGCCGACCACCGCGTCGACAGTGCCCGTGAGAACGTCCCCCAGGCCGCCGGTCGACTGCTCGACCTTCGCCGTGGTGTTCTCCCCAGCCGCCATCGCGGACGTCGAGCCGGCGACGATCAGACCGCCCGCGACCAGCACGGACGGGAGCGCACGGCTCACGAACTTCCTCTTCATGTGTCCCCCTGTATCTGGTGATCCTGCATACCCGGCGTCTGGGGAGCAGACGCGAATCACCCTGACGGAAATATCGGGTGAATTCAAGGAAATCCGGTATGTTTCCACCATGATCGTGCCAGGCTCAGGGGAAGCCCCGCAGATCCATCCGCTCGAGCCGAACGACCCGCAGGAGCTGGGCGGTTACCCGCTGCTCGGCCGGATCGGATCCGGCGGGATGGGTGCGGTCTACCTCGCAGAAACCCGTACCGGCCGGAAGCTGGCCCTCAAGGCCATCCTGAAGGAGCACGTCCAGGACCCGGAGTTTCGCGATCGCTTCCGCCGGGAGGTCGCCGCGGCCATGAAGGTGCGCGGCCGGTTCCTCGCCACCGTGATCGACGCCGATCCGGACGGGGCGCAGCCGTGGCTGGCCGTCGAGTACGTAGCGGGTCCCGGCCTGTCCGCCGTCGTACGTGCGCGAGGCCCGCTGCCCGAAGCCGAGGTGCGCAGCGTGCTGGCCGGCGTGGCGGAGGCCCTGCGGGCCGTGCACCAGGTCGGCATCGTGCACCGCGACCTCAAACCGTCCAACATCCTGCTCGGCCAGGACGGTCCGTTTGTCATCGACTTCGGCATCGCCCAGGTGTCCGACACGACGTCGCTGACCCGCACGGGCCTGAAGGTCGGCACGCCCGCCTTCATGGCCCCCGAGCAGGTCCGCGGCAGCCTCGCGACGCCCGCGGCCGACGTCTGGGCGCTGGGCGCCGTAGCCCTCTACGCCGCGACCGGCCAGCGCGCGTTCGGCGAGGGTGACACCACCGTCGTCTACTACCGCGTGGTCCACGAGGAACCGGACCTGACCGGGTGCCCCGAGTGGCTGCTCCCGCTGGTGCGCGCCTGCCTGGCCAAGGATCCTGCAGACCGGCCGGACCTGCAGGAGGTCCTCGACTTCCTGAACGAGGTCCCGGCCGGCCTGCGGACGGCGACCACAAAGATCGTCCCGGGACCTGGCATCCCAGACATCGACCCCCTCGACTACGAGGACGACGCGACGGCGCTGCGCAACGACGAGACGGTGCTCAAGGCGACGACGGCCCCGACAACCCCGGAACCCGGTCCGGAGCAGGCCGCGCCGAGCCGACGCCGGCTGTCCCGCCCGGTCGTCTGGCTCCTCGCGGCCGCCGGAGTGCTGATCGTCGGCGGTGCCGCAACCGCCGTCGTGCTGGGTATGCGCGGCGGCTCGGCCGAAGCCGGGCCCTCTTCGGCGCCGTCCGGTGTGGGCGAGCCGACGGCGTCGCCGTCGGCCTCCGTGTCTGCGGATCCCCCGCCCGTCGTCGACGAGTGCCTGCTGGGCCGCTGGGAGCAGCGGGACCTGGCCACGCAGCTGCAGGCGGGCGACGAGACCGTCGAGACCACGGGCTGGAACGGGCGGATGCTTGAGTACCGCGCCGACGGCACCCAGCTCGTCACCTTCGACGACGCCGAACCGCTGCGCGCTACGACCTCGGCCGGCGAGTACATCGAGACCTGGACCGGCACGGCGACCTACACCGTCTCGACGGACGCCGGCATCCTCACGTTCGAGGACGTCGACTTCGGCCGGACGGAGGTCACCCGGGAGCTCGGCGACGAGCGCCGGACGTTCGAACCGCAGGGCCTGTCCCAGCCGCTGGAGTACACCTGCGACGAGACGACGCACACGCAGTGGGCCGACAACTTCGAGGCCACGTTCACCCGCGTCGACTGACCACGAATCTGGGGTGGGTTGCTCTGCGTAGATGTTGTCTACGGAGAGCAACCCACCCCAGATTCGTCTGGTCGCCCCGGGACCGGCCGGGCCGATCCTCCGGTCAGTCCGGTCAGCTGGCCGCGCGCTCCGCGCGGTTCACCGCGGAGACGATCGCCTTCAGGGACGAGAGCGTGATCGACGGGTCCACGCCGACGCCCCACAGGACATCGTCGCCCACTGCACACTCGACGTAGGCGGCGGCGCTGGCGTCGCCCCCTTCGGACAGGGCGTGCTCGGCGTAGTCCAGCACGCGCACCTCTACGCCTACCTGCGCTATCGCGTTCACGAAGGCGTCGATGGGCCCGTTGCCGGTCCCGGTCAGCGTCTGCAGCACACCACGGTCGACGACGTCGACCTCGAGGGTGTCCTGCTCACCCTCCGCCGAGACGGCGCGGGTGCCGCGCAGCTGCAGCCGCCCCCACGGCGTGAGGCCGGACGGTGCCCCCTCCTCGACGGGCAGGTACTCGTCGGTGAAGATGCGCCAGATGTCCTCGGCGGTCACCTCGGTGCCCTCGGTCTCGGTCACCTCCTGCACGGCGTGGGAGAACTCGATCTGCAGGCGGCGCGGCAGGTCCAGGTTGTGCTCGCTCTTGAGCAGGTAGGACACCCCGCCCTTGCCGGACTGCGAGTTGACCCGGATCACCGCCTCGTAGGAGCGTCCGACGTCGCGCGGGTCGATCGGCAGGTACGGCACACCCCAGTCCAGGTCGTCGATGCCGACACCGGCGGCCTCGGCCCGCCCGGCCATGTGCTCGAAGCCCTTCTTGATGGCGTCCTGGTGCGAGCCGGAGAACGCCGTGAACACCAGGTCACCCACGTAAGGGTGCCGCTCGTGCACGGGCATCTGGTTGCAGTGCTCGACCGTGCGGCGGATCTCGTCGATGTCGCCGAAGTTGATCTGCGGGTCGATCCCCTGCGAGAACAGGTTCAGGCCGAGCGTCACCAGGTCGACGTTGCCGGTGCGCTCGCCGTTGCCGAACAGGCAGCCCTCGATCCGGTCCGCGCCGGCCAGGTAGCCCAGCTCGGCGGCCGCGACGGCGGTGCCCCGGTCGTTGTGCGGGTGCAGCGACAGGATCACGTTCTCGCGGTGGCTGAGGTGCCGACTCATCCACTCGATCGAGTCGGCGTACACGTTGGGCGTGGCCATCTCGACGGTGGCAGGCAGGTTGATGATCACCTTGCGCTCCGGCGTCGGCTCGAAGACCTCGATGACCTCGTTGCAGATCCGCGCCGCGAACTCGAGCTCGGTGCCCGTGTACGACTCCGGCGAGTACTCGTAGTAGATCCGCGTGTCCGGCAGGGTCTCCTCCAGCTTGCGGCACAGCTTGGCGCCGTCGAGCGCGATGTCGACGATGCCGTCCTGGTCGGTCCGGAACACGACCTCGCGCTGCAGCACGGACGTCGAGTTGTACAGGTGCACGATCGCCTGCTTGGCACCCGTCAGCGACTCGTAGGTGCGCTCGATCAGGTGGGCGCGAGCCTGGGTGAGGACCTGGATCACGACATCGTCGGGGATCCGGTTCTCCTCGATGAGCTTGCGCACGAAGTCGTAGTCGGTCTGGCTGGCCGACGGGAAGCCGACCTCGATCTCCTTGTAGCCCATCGACACCAGCAGCTCGAACATACGCAGCTTGCGCTCCGCGTCCATCGGCTCGATGAGGGCCTGGTTGCCGTCACGCAGGTCGACCGCGCACCAGCGCGGCGCCTTCTCGATGCGCTTGGCGGGCCAGGTCCGGTCGGGGAGATCCAGGCGGATCTGCTCGTGGAACGGCCGGTACTTGCTCGTCGGCATGCCCGACGTCTGCTGCGGGTTGTCTTCGATGATCCCGCCTGCTGTGCCGCGCACTTCCTGGTCGTGAACTCCGCCGGGGGTGGTGGCGGTGATGCTGTTCTCCATGTTGTTTCCTTCGCTCGGTGAGGTTGGCCGGCACACCAAGCCTCCGCGACGAGGGACCGGCCTGTCTAGGCCTCGTCGCGGCAGCGAAGGAGAAGGATCACCGTCATGCGCACGCGGTCACTGTACTCCCAGGCCCAGATCGGAGCGCCAGTCCGGCTCACGATCCGGACGCCGGGCAGCAGTTGATCTCACCTACGGCTGCGGAGCGCCGCGTCTACCTGGGGGTCGCCCAGGGCGCCCAGCCAGTCCAGGAGGGCCGGGTAGGTCGACCGGTTGGCGGCGACCTGGGGTCGCAGGTGCGGCGCCTCCTGCACGATCTTCGCCAGGTCCGCCAGCGGAGTAGCCGGGTCGAGCGCCACGGCGGCGGTCCACCTGCCGCCCACGGGCGGCATGACGGCAGTGTGCCCCGACTTTGCCGCATTGCCCGACGCCGCGGCGGCCTGCCCCTGACCGACGACGACGCGCCGCGTCACCTGCTCCTGGTTCTGCTGGGCCTGGTTCTGCTGGGCCTGGTTCTGCGCGGACGCCACCGGCGTCGCACCCGAGCCGATCGGAGCCATCTTCGCGGTCTCGCTCGTCGAGGACCGGGCCGGCCTGCGGCAGCCGGCATCTCCTCGACCGTGCGCATGCTGCCGAGCGGTACCTCGCCCGAGGCAGGGCCCGAGGCGGGGCTCGAGTCCGGCGACGAGTCCGGTCCCGAGGCCTGAACCGGGACCACACCGCGCTGGGCCGCCGCCGCACCCGCTACGGTGCGGACCGCACCCGTCGAGGTGATCCGGCGCGGCTCCACCGGCCGACGCAGCTCCGGGGCCTCCCGCACGGGCTGCTCCGGGAGCGATACCGGAGCGGCCTTGTCGGCCTTGGGGCGCGGCGGTGCCCACACGTAGGCCTGGCTGCGGTCGACGTCGGACTCGCCGCCGATGCCGGAGGTCTGGAAGTGCTCACGCACGGCCTTCGGCACCATCAGGGCGGACGCCGCGACGACCGGCATGCCGAGCGCCATGAGCAGGTCGCCGAGGTTCACGCCGAGGCTCGCGCCCGAGGTGGCGATGACCACGACGAGCCCGAGCACACCCGCGACGCACGCGGCGCCGACGGCGGGCACGTGCCCGGTGTTGGGGTCACGCTGGAGCGAGCGCCGCGCGAACCAGGCGATGCCGGCGACAACAACGCCGAGCACGAGCCGCAGCACCAGCGTCACGCCGGCGCCGGACCCGATGAAGCCCGGGTCGATCAGCTGCACGAGCGCGGCGAGCGCGCTGCAGACCGCGAGCAGCACCATGACGTCGAACGCACGCATGGCCACCCGCACCCAGACGCCGGCGGCCTGCTCGGTGCTGGCCTCCGCGTCGGCCTCGGGGTCACGGCGCACAGCGGGCGAACCGGCGACAGCCGCCGCGAGCGGGAGCAGCACCAGCCCGAACCGGCTCGGGTCGGTAATGCCCGGGAGCATCGACTCCAGCCCGGTCAGCGAGTCGCCGGAGGTGAAGACGAAGAGCAGCGCCAGCACCAGGCCGGCGGCGACGAGCACGAGCCGCGAGGGGCGGTCGTGCCGCACTGTGCCGCCCACCAGGAGCCACGCCAGGCCGACCACCAGCACCAGCCACACGGGCGCGAGCAGCCGGTCGCCCAGCGTCGCGTCCGCGGCGAACTCGGCGAGCGCCGTCGAGATGAGGGCGCCCAGGGCGATCAGCACGCCGACGCCGGCGAGGCCGAGCCGCCAGCCGCGCACCACTGCGCCGTCCTCCTCGACCGGGCCGAGCTCGCTGTCGCGCGGGGTGGCGGCGAGCGCCGCCCCGGCGAGCGCGAGGCCGAGGCCGGTGCCGACGCCCGCGCCGCTGCGCAGGTCGAGCACGAGGTGGATCAGGCCGATCACGGCGATCGGGAGCCCGGCGACCAGGCGCGCGCGCCTGGTGGAGTGCACGGTCCACGTCACGGGCAGCACGGAGAGGCGCGCGAGGTACGGCAGCGTCAGGGAGGCGAGCGACAGCGCGACGGCCAGGACCACCTCGACGCGGTCCGCGGACCGGTCGGCGAGGTTCCAGGGCAGCGCGAGCGAGACGAGCAGCGCGAGCGCGGCGATGGCGTCCCGGATGTAGTCGGCCACCTCGATGTTCGCGAAGGGTCTGGCGCTCGCGGAGCCGTCGTGCGCGCCGTCGGTCGCCGGTGGCGAGATCGTGCCGAGGTATTCGTGGCCGAGGTTCTCGGTCGGGGCGCCGTTCGCGTCCTGGGCGCCGTCGTCCGATGCTCTCTCGTCACGCTCGGAAGCGTGCTGGTCCATCATCCGTTCACTCCTCGATAACGCCGCTGGTCGAGACTGGGTGCGTGGCAGGCGGCGCTGGGGTCCACGACGTTTCTACCCGCTGGGAACGTGCCCTGTCAGGCCCTGCTGCGGCGAGTCCGGTCACACCTGCATTTCTGCGCACGTCCATCACATTAGGCGTGCGTGGAAGAACCGCTGACGGCGGGAGCCGTCAGCACGTCGAGGTCACAGGAGAACTCAAGTGGACGCTAGCGCCGCACCAGCCCCCAGAACCTGCGACGTCTGGCTCGTTCCGGTACGACGCCGGGAAGCCTGGACGCGCCTGCTGACCGTACCGGATCGGGAGCAGCTCGTGGGCCTCGACGCCGTGGCCACCGATGTGCATCTGACGTCGCGCGCCGCGCAGCGGCTGATCCTGGCCCGCTATCTCGGCCTCGCGCCGGAGGACATCGTCGTCGACCGGGGGTGTGACCGCTGCGGCGACCCACAGCACGGACGCCCCCACGTGCCGGGTTCGGCGCTGGACTACTCGGTCTCGCACACGCGGGCCTGGGTGCTGGTCGCCGTGGTGGGCGACGGCCGGGTCGGTGCGGACCTCGACGCCCGGCCTGCGGACCGCGACCTGGACGACCTCGCGGCGGCCGCCCTCACGCCTGCCGAGCACCGCGCCTGGCGCCGTCTGCCCGCGCGCGACCGTGCCGACGCGCTCCTCGCGTCCTGGACGCGCAAGGAGGCGACGACCAAGCTCATCGGGCACGGCCTGGCGATCCCGCTCCGGGACCTCGACGTGACGGGGCCGCGGCCGACCCTCGTATCGGCCGACCCGGCGGTGCGGCTCCCCCACCCGCGCCCGTACCTGACCCACCTGCCCGCGCCGGCCGGCTACAGCGCGGCGCTGGCCACGACCACACACGTGGACCAGGTCCGCCACCTACGCCTCCCGGAGGAAGTCCCGGACCTGCTCCGGCCGACCCGGCCCGCCCGCCTGGCAGCTACCCGTCAGATGCCCAGCTGGTAGGCGCCCCAGTAGGCCAGGGTTACCAGCAGCACCGTCGCGCCGAGCACTATGGCCCAGAAGCCGGTCCGGAGGACGACGACGGCTGCGCCGTGGCGGTGCGTCTCGGGGCCGACCCCCGCGGGCTGCACCACCCGTCCCCGCAGGTCCCGGACCCGGTTCAGGAGCAGTGCCGCCGCGACGACGGTCACGATCCCGAGCAGCCGGACAGCGATCCAACCGCCCTGCACCACCAGGGCGTTCCGCTCGTAGTCCAGGGCCAGGCGCGCGACGGCCGCGAGGTACACAACAAGTCCGGCGGTCGTCACGACGGCGCCGACCCCCAGCCCCGCCAGGGGTCCGCGCAGGCCGGGCGCAAGGCGGGCGCCCAGGCGGCCGGACCGACGTCGGGCAAGACTGCCGGCCAAGGCCGCCCCGCCGACCAGCAGCGGACCCGCGACCAGCAGCGCGCCGGCGGTGATTACCACCCCGACCAGCCAGTCGCCGTCGCCGTACCACTGCGGCTGCGGCACGGGCGCCGCGAGGTAGAGCTGGCGAGGTTGGGCCCCGGCGATCTGCGGCGCGGCGGACGCCGTACCGGGCAGCCCGAGCACCCAGTCGGCGACGTCGGTCGCGAAGTCGGGGTGCAGCACCAGGCCCTGCGGCGTCTCCACGTTGATGCCGTGGTTCGCGCGCTCGTAGAACCGGACGGTCACGTCGTCGGCGTCGGCGATGAGCTCCCGCGTGCCCTGTTCGAGCGGCATCGAGGCGTCGTTCGTGCCGAAGACGGCGAGGATCGGGTCCTGCTGCTCCCGCAGCCAAGGCCGCACGTCGAAGTCCGCGTACTCGAAGCCCCCGCCCGGCACCTTCATCCCCACCGCGCGCGGGATCGCGCGGAACACCCCGGCCGGCACGTCCGTGTTGCGCAGGTAGTTGTCGACGGCGTACGCGGCCTGCTGCCGAGGCGGCACGACCGGGGCGGAGACCAGGATCTGGAACGCGAGCCGCGGGTCGTTCACCATCATCACGGGTGACACCCACGCGCCCTCCGACTCCGCGTACAGGCCCACGTCGTCCGGGTCGACGCCCGGGACGTCGCGCAGGAAGCCCACCGAGTGCTCGTAGTCGCGCGCCATGGCCTCGTAGTCCCGGTGCCGGGTGGAGTAGTTGTCCAGCCGCTTGTCCGGCACCAGCGTGGTGATCCCGGCGCTCGCCAGCGCGGTGGCGGCCAGCGTGAACGCGTCGACGGCCTTGCCGGTGCCGGCGCCATGGATGAACACGATCCCGGGGTGCTCGGCGTCGGGGCCGGAGCCGTCGGCGTCGACCGGCTCCCTGAGGAGCCCGCCCACCTCCAGCCCGTCGGCGAGCGGGATGGTCACCGCGGTCTCGCGGACCTCGTAGTCGCCCGGCTCACCGGCCCCGGCCGAGGTGCCGCCGATCGCCGTCGACTCCGACCCGAGGCGCAGGTGCGCCGTCACCGGTTCCGGCTCCCAGGCCGGGCCCGCGACCGCGCCGGTAATCGCGAGCGCGACAAGAATCACTGCAGATGCGGCGACCGTCCGAAAGAACACCTTCGGATGCTACGCCCGGCGCGTACGACGTTCACTCCGGCGTGCGGTCACATCTCGGAGCCGGTGGAGCGGGCGCGCCGGTAGCGGACGGGCAGGCCCTGCGGGTGGCGCACCCAGGGCGACGGGACCCAGGCGAGATCGTGGTCCTCGACCGCGAGCTCAAGGTCCAGCTCGGACAGGAGCCGGTTGATCGCTACCCGCGCGATGATCCGCGCCTGCCGCGACGCCGGGCAGCGGTGCGGGCCTACGCCCCAGGCGAGGTGGGCCCGGTTGCCGACCTCGTCCCAGCTGTCCCCGGTGTGCACCCGGGGGTCCTGGTTCGCCGCGGCCACGGCCATGATCAGGGGATCGCCCTTGCGGACCAGCTTTCCGTCCAGCACCACGTCCTGCATCGCGTACCGGGGCAGCGGCGTGTTCGCGGCAGGTGCCTCGCGCCAGAGCACCTCGTCCAGCACCTCGTCCAGCGCGATCCGGCCGCCGGTCCAGCGCGCCGCAAACCGCTTGTCCGTGAGCAGCAGCCGCAGGGTCAGCGCGATCCACGCCGTGAGGAACTCGCTCGCGGCGATGAGCGGCACCGCCATGGAGTCGGCGATCTCGCGGTCGTTCTCGAAGTTCCGGTGCTGCACAAAGGCGGCGGTCAGGTCGGCCCCGCCCGAGGCGCGCCGGCTGAGGACGTGCGCCATGAGGCTGCGGCCCATGCGCTCGCGCGCCTGCGCAGCCTCACCCGTGTGGTCGATGATGTGCCCCGAGTCGACCATCATCTGGTCCGCGGTCTCCTGGTCGAACCCGAAGAGCGACGTGATGGTGAGGAAGCCGACCTTCTTGGCCCAGGCCGGGACGAGGTCCGCCTCGCCGTCGGTCCCGAGGTCGTCGATCAGCCGCATGCTGACCTCCTCGACCTGGGCCACCACCGCCTTCTCGGGCAGCGTCGCCAGCCCATCGTCCAGGGGCTTGCGGAGCCGGCGCCGCGTCTCGCCGTCGTGATGGTAGGAGGAGCTGCGCGGTTCGCGCGGCGAGATCGCGAGCAGGGCCGACCGTTCCGACAGCAGCGAGTCGTAGTGCCAGCGCCAGTTGCGCGGGTCGCGGGAGAACCGCGTCTCGTTCCGGGAGATGTCGCAGATCTCGGCATGCCCCATCACGAGCCACGCCGGCACACCCGGCTCCAGCTCGACGGGCGCGACGACGCCCCATCGGGCCCGCAGCACGTTGTAGATCTCCTGCGAGTCCGCGCCCCCCGTCGTCGCCGACAGGGGCGTGAGCCCGGTCAGGCGCGTGAGCTCGACGGGTGCCGTCCTAGCGGCCACTGTCTCCATGCGCCCCATCACAACACAGCGTCCGGATTGCCCGTGGTCGTAGCTGAGATATCAGTCGAGGTCAGAGTTCGTCGGGTCCCAGACCGTACGCGGCGCCGTGCTCGCGCAGGAAGTCACGGAGGTACGGCAGGGCGAACGAGACCTTGCCGTGCGACACCTGCTGGATCATGCCCGCCGCCATCAAGCGGCGGCGGTATGTGTTGGCGTGCTGCGGGGTGATGTCCCCCATGCGCCGGCGAACGTCCGCCATCTGCGATGGTCCGTCGTCGACGGACATGGCCACGAGGAACGTCCGGTCTAGGTCAGAGAGGTCGGCGAGCGCCGTCTCGTGGACGAGGCCCCCCAGACGTCGACGCGCGGCGCTGATCCCCGTCTCAGCCGCAGCCAGGTCGGCGAGGTCCCCTCCCGTGGCCCGCCAAACGTGATAGCCCACGAGCTGGATCAGGAACGGATAGCCAAACGTCGCCTCGGCGCGAGCTCGCTCGCCTCAGTTGTCATCGCTCGCCCATTCTCCTCGAACGTCGCGACCAAGGCGTCGTGCACCTCATCGATGCTCACATCGCCCAGAACATGCTTGTCGGCCCGCCTGAGGAACGTGAGGACATCGTCGGACAGCAGGTCGGACACGGCAGACGGCAGCCCTGCCATCACCAGCGCGAACTGACGCTGCTCCCGGACCATGTGCTGGGCCAGAGCGGCGATCTCACGCATATCCGGTACGGAGACGTGCACCTCGTCGACCGTGAGCAACAAACCCGAGTCGTGGTGCTCCAAGTCGTCGAGGAGCGCGTTCAGCTTGCGCCTCATCCCGGCGGACAGCTCAGGCGTAAGCGCGGTGGACACGCCCCCCAGAGGTCCTGGCAGGTCTATCCCCGTCACTCTCCGCTTCGGTCGCGGCCGGGGCTCCTCCAGCATGTGACTGACGTGCTCATCGAGCCGTCCCATCAGGCCCGCAGTCGCCGTCTCGTCGACGAACAGCCAACCGCGCTCGAGGGCTACGTCATCGACGGCGTTCAGCAAGGTGGTCTTGCCCACACCACGGGCACCCGTGAAGATGGTGAGCCGCCCCGGCGATCCGGGCCCTTCGTCGATCCCGTCGGCCACCGCGGCTATCTGGTCGTCACGCCCGACCAGATGAGGCGGGGTGGCGCCGGCCGACGGCTTGAACGGGTTCCTCGACACCGCCATCCGGACGCCCTTTCTTAGAGTTACTTATTTCTGTTTGCTCTAAGCCAGGCCGGACACAGGGGCAACGCCCGGCAGCGTTCAGAAGCCCAGCTTGCGGAGCTGCTTCGGGTCGCGCTGCCAGTCCTTCGCAACCTTGACGTGCAGGTCGAGATAGATCCGGTGGCCGAGCAGCTTCTCGATGCCCTGGCGCGCCTCGGTGCCTACTGACCGCAGCCGGGACCCGCCGCGGCCGATGATGATCGCCTTCTGGGAGTCGCGCTCCACGTACAGGTTGACGCGCACGTCCAGGAGCGACGGCTTGCCCTTCTCGGGATCGCCCGTGCCCTCGCGCTCGACGATCTCGTCGACGACCACCGCGAGCGAGTGCGGCAGCTCGTCGCGCACGCCCTCCAGGGCGGCCTCGCGTACGAGCTCCGCCACCATGACGGCCTCGGGCTCGTCGGTCAGCTCGCCGTCCGGGTACAGGTCGGGCCCCTCCGGCAGGTGCGAGATGAGCACCGCCTCGAGCTCCTCGACCTGGTAGCCGTCCTTCGCCGACACGGGCACGATGTCGGCCCACTCGCGGTCCACGGTCGTCGCCAGCTTGTCGACGGAGATGAGGTGCTCCATGAGGACCTCGCGCGGCACGAGGTCGGCCTTCGTCACGACGGCGACGACCGGCACCCGCCGGCGCCCCGTCATCAGCTCGGCCAGCTGGGCCGCGATGTAGCGGTCGCCGGGTCCCACCTTCTGGTCGGCGGGCAGGCAGAACGCAATGACGTCCACCTCGGACAGCGTGTCGCGCACCAGGTCGTTGAGCCGCTCGCCCAGCAGCGTGCGCGGCCGGTGCAGGCCCGGCGTGTCCACCAGCACGAGCTGGGCGTCCGGCCGGTGCACGATCCCGCGGATGGTGTGCCGGGTGGTCTGGGGCCGCGCCGACATGATCGCGACCTTCTGCCCCACCAGCGCGTTCGTCAGGGTGGACTTGCCGGCATTGGGGCGGCCCACCAGGCAGGCGAACCCGCTCCGGTGCTCCGTGGGGGTGTCGCTCACGAGGTCACTTCCTTCTGGTCACGCTTCTGATCACGGTGGTCGTGCTGGTCGAGACCACCGTTGCTGTCGTCCGGCTCGGCCGCCGGCTCGGTGCGGTGCACGAGGATCGTCGAGATCTGCTTGCGCCGGCCCTCCACCCGCTCCGCCTCCAGGTGTACACCGCGGACCACTACCGATGATCCCGCGAGCGGCACCTTGCCCAGCACCTTGGCGAGCAGGCCACCGGCGGTGTCCACGTCGTCGTCGTCCAGGCGCAGGTCGAACAGGTCGCCGAGCTCGTCGACCGGCAGGCGGGCCGGTACCCGCAGGACGCCCCCGCCCAGGTCCTCGACCTCCTGGACCGGCACGGTGTCGTGCTCGTCGGTGAGCTCGCCGACCACCTCCTCCAGGACGTCCTCGATGGTCACCAGGCCCGCGACGCCACCGTACTCGTCGACGACGAGCGCGATGTGGCTGGCCGAGGCCTGCATCTCACGCAGCAGGTCGTCGATCGGCTTGGACTCGGGCACGAAGACCGCGTCGCGGGCCACGTCGGAGGCGGGCCGTCGCGACGGCTCGCGCGCGCCACGCGCGCCGTCGTCCACGGGCCAGACCACCGCTGCCACGACGTCCTTGAGGTAGGCGACGCCGACGACGTCGTCCACCGACTCCCCGACCACGGGCACGCGGGAGAAACCGGAGCGCAGGAACAGCCGCAGGACCCGGTCGAGCGAGGTATCAGCATGCACGGTCACCATGTCGGTGCGCGGCACCATGACCTCGCGCGTGATGGTGCCGCCCAGCTCGATCACCGAGCGGATGAGCTCCCGGTCGGACTCCTCGAAGGCACTGCTCTCCCCCACCCGGTCCGCGATGTCGCGCAGCTCGGCCTCCGTGGGCGGCGACGGGTCGTAGCTCGGCACCGACAGCCGCGTGAGCCACGCAACCGCGCGCGAGACGCCGGACAGCGGGCCGACCAGCGCGAGCAGCACCGCCACCGGGTTGCGGAAGCCGAGCGCACGCGGCGACACCCGCACGAAGACGACCCCGACGACAACACCCACCACCAGCGCGATCAGCATGACCGGCAGCTCGTTGGGCACCCCCTCGCCCGGGAACACCTGCTGGACCAGCAGCGTCCCGGCCGCGATGGCGACCACCTCGGCGACAACACGCACCAGCGCGAACGAGGCCACGGTCGCCGTCGGATCAACCCCGAGCGCCTGGGCGCGGCGAATGCGGGCGGCACGCTCCGGATCCGGCGTCCGGCCCAGCTCGGCCTCCGCGAGCGCCTCCGTGAGGGAGGCGCGGGTGACGCGCAGGAGGGCGGCCTCGCCGGCCGAGAGCATGCCCGCCAGGGCCAGGCCGACCAGCACGAACAGGGTCAGCAGCAGGACGACCACGTCGGTCACCGGGTGGCGAGGAAGGTCAGGAGGAGCTTGCGCTGGAGCGTGAACATCTCCTTCTCCTCCTCCGGCTCGGCGTGGTCGTAGCCGAGCAGGTGCAGGATCCCGTGCGTCGTCAGGAGCAGGAGCTCCTCGGTGGTGGAGTGACCGGCGGCCTTGGCCTGGGTGACCGCGACCTCCGGGCACAGCACGATGTCGCCGAGCGTGCCGGCGGGGGTGACCTCGCCGTCCCGCCCGGGACGTAGCTCGTCCATCGGGAAGGAGAGGACGTCGGTCGGGCCGGGCTCGTCCATCCACTGCACGTGCAGGTCGGTCATGACGGTGGTGTCGACCAGGATGATCGACAGCTCCGACTGCGGGTGCACCCGCATGGCGTCGAGCACGTAGCGGCCGAGCGCGGCGAACTCCGCCTCGTCGACCTCGAACCCCGACTCGTTGTTGACCTCGATGCTCACCGGCGCTGCCTCTTGTTGCTTCCTGGACGATGGTCCTGCGGCTGGCGTCCCGGACGGCGGTCGTCCGAGAGCACGTCCCAGCGTGCGTAGGCATCGATGATGTCGCTCACGAGCCGGTGGCGCACGACGTCGGAGGAAGTGAGGCGGCAGAACTCGACGTCGTCGACACCCAGCAGGATGTCCTCGACGACGCGCAGGCCGGACGTGGTGCTGCCGGGCAGGTCGACCTGCGTGGCGTCACCAGTGATCACCATCCTGGAGCCGAAGCCCAGGCGGGTCAGGAACATCTTCATCTGCTCGGTGGAGGTGTTCTGCGCCTCGTCCAGCACGATGAAGGAGTCGTTCAGGCTCCTGCCCCGCATGTAGGCCAGGGGCGCCACCTCGATGGTGCCCGCCTCGATGAGCTTGGGCACCTGCTCGGGGTCGACCATGTCGTGCAGCGCGTCGTAGAGCGGCCGCAGGTACGGGTCGATCTTCTCGGACAGCGTGCCGGGCAGGAACCCGAGGCGCTCCCCGGCCTCGACGGCGGGGCGCGTCAGGATGATCCGGTTGACCTGCTTGGCCTGCAGCGCCTGCACGGCCTTGGCCATGGCGAGGTACGTCTTGCCGGTGCCGGCCGGGCCGATGCCGAACGTGATGGTGTTCGTGTCGATCGCGTCCACGTAGGCCTTCTGGCCGACCGTCTTGGGCCGGATGGTGCGGCCCCGGCTGGACAGGATGTTGAACGTGAGGACCTCGGCGGGGCGCGAGGCCGATGCTGAGCTCAGCATCGCCACCGAGCGCTTCACGACCTCGGGAGTGAGCTGGGTGCCCGCCGCCGCGACCTCGATCAGCTCGTCGAGCAGCTGTGTGACCAGGGCGACGTCGCCTGCCGGTCCGTTCACCACTATCTCGTTGCCACGAGCATGGACGTCGACGCCGGGGAAGCCCTCTTCGACGGCTCGCAGCACCGAGTCCCGGCTCCCGAGGAGCGCGACCGTCGGGATGTGGGCCGGAACGACGATCTTGTGCTCTATCCGGGTCTGGGACTGAGTGCTGGGCGTAGTTGTCATGAGCCGGCCTCGCGGGCCGATCCGCTCCTTAGTGCGGTAGGGATGACGACGCCCCCATCCTATCGACCTGCCCGGGTGACGCCACGGACTTTCCACAGACCGCCGCCGGAGGGTCGTGCCGGTCACGCGAAGCCGGGCAGCTCCCCGCCCGCGAGCAGGTGCGCGTGCACGTGGAACACCGTCTGGCCGGCCTTGGGCCCGGTGTTGAAGATCAGCCGGTACTGGCCGTCCGCGAGGTCGCTCGCGACGCCGTCGGCGAGCGCGACCACGTTCGCGAGGCCGGCGGGGTCGGACGCTGCGAACGCTGGCACGTCCGGGTAGTGCTCCTTCGGTACCACGAGCACGTGCACGGGCGCCTTGGGGGCGATGTCCCGGAAGGCGACAGCGGTGTCCGACGACGCCACGACGTCAGCGGGGATGTCGCCCGCCACGATCTTGCAGAAGAGGCAGTCAGGGCTGTCAGTGCTCGTCATGGTCCGCAGGCTACCGGGGCTGTCCGGGCGAGGCTCGCGCAGGTCGCCCGGCCGACCCCGGTGCGCTTCGCGAGGTTTTTCCAGAATGTTACGAACTTGGAAATGCCCGGGTGAAGGTGATGTGGGAGAGTTTGCGACGTTCGATGGAGATTGGCGTTCTGCAACACGGTTTCGTGGTCGCCCCCCACGCAGGTCTCGTCGTCGCCCCTCACACCACATACATAGCAGTCACCTGGAGGTTCGCGTGGGTTGGTTCATCGCCCAATCGCTCGCATTCATCATCATCGCGGCCCTGATCGGCCTCGCGATCGGCATCTGGATCGGCTGGCTCGTCTGGGGCCGACGGTCCAGGGGCAAGCACGCCACGGAGAAGGCCGAGGCCGCCCGCCTGGCCGCCGAGTCTGGTTCCGCCACCAAGAAGGCGACAAAGGCCAAGGGCAAGGGCAAGGGCAGCGTCGCGGAGAAGGCCGGCGAGGCGGAGAAGGCCGACGCCGAGCCAGTTCCCGCCGCCGTCGCGACGGGTGCCGCCGTGGCAGCCGCCGGCAGCGACGGGTCCGACGAGACGGACACCCCGACTACGGTCGGCACCGACACCGCTGCTTCTGACGCCGACGCCGCATCCGACGACACCGCTGACAGCGAGGCCGAGGTCGAGGCCGCCAAGTCCGCCGTCGTCGCCGAGGCTGAGGCCGTCGCGCGCAAGGCCGCCGAGGCGCGCGCCGCCAAGGCTGACGCCAAGGACGGTGCCAAGGACGAAGCAGGCACCAAGGCCGAGGCCGAGGCCGCCGTCGCGGCCGCCGCTGTCGAGGCTCCTGCTGTCGAGGCTCCTGCTGTCGAGACGCCCGCCGAGACGCCCGCCGCCGAGACCCCGGACGACCTGCGTCGCATCGAGGGCATCGGACCGAAGATCGCGTCCGCCCTGGTGGCCGCCGGTTACCCGACCTACGCCAAGATCGCCGCCGCGTCCGAGGACGAGCTGCGCGAGGCCGTCGCGGGCCAGGGCATCAAGTTCGCGCCCGCGGCCGCCAGCTGGGCCGACCAGGCCAAGTACCTGGCCGACGGCGACGAGGCCGGCCTGCAGGAGTTCCAGGACTACCTCGTCGGGGGCCAGGAGCGCCGCGCGAAGTTCAACGAGAACGTGGACTACACCGACGTCGACGAGATCGCGGACGCCGACGCCAAGGCCGCGGCCCTCGCCGCGGACGAGGCGGAGGCCGTCGCGGCCGAGCCGGAGCCGGAACCCGAGCCCGAGCCCGAGCCCCAGGATCTGCGCCGCATCGAGGGCATCGGCCCCAAGATCGAGGCGACGCTCCAGGCCGCCGGCTACACGACGTACGCCAAGGTCGCCGCTGCCTCGGAGGCCGAGCTGCGCGAGGCGCTCGCCACGGGCGGCATCAAGTTCGCGCCCGCGGCCGCGAGCTGGGGCGAGCAGGCGCAGCTCCTGGCGGACGGTGACGAGAGCGGCCTGCAGGAGTTCCAGGACTACCTGATCGGCGGGCAGGACCGCGCCTCGAAGTTCAAGGAGAGCGTCGACTACACCGACGTCGACGAGATCGCGGACGCCGACGCCAAGGCCGCCGCCCTCGCCGCGGACGAGGCGAAGGCCGCAGCGGCCGAGGGTGACGCCGGGGCCACCGGGGCTACCGGGTCCGAGGTGAAGGCATGAACCTGAAGCCGGTCCTGCCCCCGGTGATCGTCCTGGTCCTCGGGCTGGGCGTGCTGTCGGCCGTGCAGGACAGCGGGTTCCGCGAGGGGATCGAGTCGGACCTGACGGAGCGGGCGCAGGGGGCCCTCTCCGCGGCCGGGCTCGACGGGCTGGAGGTCCAGCTCACGGGTCGCGACGCCGACGTGACCGCCCCGACCGACGCGGAGGCGCTGGCTGCCGCGGACGTACTGGGCGACGTGGAGGGCATCCGCGTCGCGAACGCGTTCGGTCCGGCCGGGCCCGCACTGGCGGACGGCAGCGCGGACGTGGCTGACGACACCTCCGCCGACGAGGCAACCGCCTCGCCCTCCGCGACCGAAGAGCCGACCGAAGAGCCGACCGACGAAGCGTCGGAAGAGGCGACGCCCTCGCCCGAGCCGAGCGAGTCGCCGTCGGGCGATGCGGACCCGGCCGAGGAAGGCGCCGAGGACGAGGGCGAGCCGACGACCGAGGAGCGCGAGCAGGCGCAGGACGACCTGGTCGAGATCCCGAACATCACGTTCGTCACGGACAGCGCGGAGCTGACCAAGGCCGGCCGCGAGGCGGTGCAGGAGGCCGCGGACGTGCTCGCCGAGCACCCGGAGGTCGAGGTCCGTATCGAGGGGCACACCGACTCGGTAGGAACCGAGGCGGACAACCTGCGGCTCAGCGAGCGTCGTGCCGAGGCGGTGCTCGACCGGCTGGTGGAGCTGGGTATCGACCGGGACCGGCTGTCGTCGAAGGGCTTCGGCGAGTCGGACCCGGAGGTAGTCCCGCTGACCTTCGCCGACCTGGAGAAGAACCGCCGGGTCGAGTTCAACGTCCTGGACTGACGGCCAGCAGTCCGCCCCCAGAACGACCTGAGGTACCGATCCGATCCGGATTCGGTACCTCAGGTCGTTCTGGAAGCGGACCTGCGGCGGCAAGCCCGGTCAGGACCAGCGGTTCAGGCGCTCGCTCAGCATGGCTATCGCTACCGGGCCGGCCGTTGACGTGCGCAGCACGTGGGGCCCCAGGCGGGCGGTGACCGCGCCGGCCTCGGTGAGCAGGGCGACCTCGCTCTCGGAGATCCCGCCCTCGGGTCCGACGACGAGGAGCACCTCGCCGGCCTCAGGCAGGCGCACGGCCGAGAGGCCGGCCTTCGCCTCCTCATGCAGCACCGCCACCGCACCGCCCGCCGCGACCACCTCGCGGGTCCGGGCGGCGAGCTGCTTGGTGCTCAGCGGCACCTCGACCTCGGGGATGCGGGACCGGCGGGCCTGCTTCGTCGCGGCGCGCACGGTGCTGACCCAGCGGGCCCGAGACTTCGCGGCCCGGTCCCCGCGCCACACCACGACGGACCGTTCGGCCTGCCAGGGGATGATCACGTCCACACCGGTCTCGGTGGCGGCCTCGATGGCCATCTCGTCGCGGTCGCCCTTGGCCAGGGCCTGGACGAGCGTCACGACGACGGCGGGCGGCGGCTCGACGTCCCGCTCCTCGACCCGCAGGTGCACCTCGGCACCGTTCACGGACTCGACGACGGTCCGCAGGCGCACGCCGGCGCCGTCGACCACGTCGATGCGCTCCCCCGGGCCGCGGCGCTGGACGACACCAGCGTGCCGCCCCTCCGCGCCGTCGAGCACGTACACGGTGCCGGGCGCGTACTGGGACAGCGGATGGGCGGTGGACGCCTCCGCGAGAAAGACCGGTGCGCTCATGGGTGGTCGATCAGCGCCCGCTGAGCTTGTCGCGCAGGCGCGAGAACACGCCACCGTTGACCGACGTGAGCCGCGACTCGGGTCGCTCCTCGCCGCGCAGGACGGCGAGCTGCTGCATGAGCGCGGTCTGCGCCTCGTCCAGGGCCGTGGGGACCTGGACCTCGATGTGCACGTTCAGGTCACCGCGACCGGCCGAGTGCAGATGCCCCACACCCAGGCCCTTCAGCGTCATGACCTGGCCGGGCTGCGTGCCTGGGCGCAGGTCGATCTCCTGCAGCCCGTCCAGCGTGTCGAGCTCCAGCACCGTGCCGAGCGCGGCCGCCGTCATCGGGACCTGGAGAGTGCAGTGCAGCTCGTCGCCGCGCCGGACGAAGGTGTCGTGCGCGCGCTCGCGGATCTCGACGTACAGGTCTCCGGCGGGGCCGCCACCGGGGCCCACCTCACCCTGCGCGGAGAGCTTGATGCGCGTGCCGGTGTCGACGCCGGCGGGCACGTTCACGGCGATGGTGCGGCGCGAGCGCACGCGGCCCTCACCGGAGCAGTCGGTGCACGGCTCGGGGATCACTGTGCCGAAGCCGCCGCAGGCGGAGCACGGCTGGTTCGTCGTGACCGGGCCCAGGAACGAGCGGGCGACCCGCTGTACGGAGCCGCGACCGTGGCAGACGTCGCAGGTTCGGGCGTGGGTGCCCGGCCGCGCGCCGTCGCCGCCACAGGTGTTGCAGACCACCGCGGTGTCGACCTGGATCTCCCGCTTGGCGCCGAAGACCGCCTCGGACAGCTCCAGGTCGAGCCGCACCAGCGCGTCGTTGCCGCGCCGCGCGCGCGGGACCGGCCCGGCGGGCTGACCGCCGCCGAAGAACGTCTCGAAGATGTCCTGGAAACCGAACCCGGCCCCGAACCCGCCACCCGCGCCGCCACCCGGTGCGGTGGGGTCCACGCCCATGTCGTACTGCTGGCGCTTGTCCGGGTTGGAGAGCACCTCGTACGCGCGCGCGACGTCCTTGAACCGGTCCTCGCCCACGTCGCCGGCCACGTCGGGGTGCAGCTCGCGGGCCAGCTTGCGGTATGCCTTCTTGATCTGCTCGGGCGAGGCGTCGCGCGGAACACCGAGGATCTCGTAGTAGTCGGTCACAGGTCTCTCTCTGTGGGAAAGTTTTGTGGAAGGTGGGGATGTCAGCTGGGCAGCACTCGCGACAGGTAGCGCGCGACGGCGCGCACCGCGGCGATGGTGCCCGGGTAGTCCATGCGGGTGGGGCCGATCGAGCTCAGGATCGCCACCGTGTCGCCGTCGGACGAGCCGTAGCCGGACGTGACGACGGACGTCTCCGACAGCCCCGCCAGCCGGTTCTCGTGGCCGATGCTCACGGCTACCCCGGCGTCGTCGGTCATGTCGGTGAGGAGGCCGAGCAGGACCACCTGCTCCTCGAGCGCCTCGAGCACGGGCCGCAGGCCCTGCTCGAACCGCATGCTCGCCCGCGCCAGGTTGGCCTGGCCCGTCAGCACTATGCGCTCCTCGCTCTCCTCGCCGAGCGCGGCAGTGACGACCTCCGCCACCGCGGTGGCGAGCGCCCGGTGCCCGTCCGGCATCGCTTCGGTGACCCGTGCGAACGCGGTGCCGATCTCGGTCAGGCGGTGGCCGGCGGCCGCGGCGTTGAAGCGGGCGCGCAGCTCGCCGAGCGTCCCGTCGTCCATCCCGACAGGCACGTCGAGGAAGCGCTGCTCCACCCGCCCCGTGTCGGTGATGACGACGACGAGCAGCCGCCCCTCGACGGTGGGCACCAGCTCGAGGTGCCGCAGCCCGGAGCGCCGCAAGGACGGGTACTGCACGACGGCGACCTGGCCCGTCAGCTGGGCGATGAGCCGCCCGGCGCGTGCCACTACGTCGTCCAGGTCGACCGCCTCGGACAGGAAGGTCTCGATGGCGCGCTTCTGGGGAGTGGTCAGCGGCCGCACCTCGGCCAGCTGGTCGACGAACAGGCGGTAGCCCTTGTCGGTGGGGATGCGCCCCGCCGACGTGTGCGGCTGCGCGATCAGGCCGGCCTCCTCGAGCGCCGCCATGTCGTTGCGGACGGTCGCCGGGGACACGCCGAGCTGGTGCCGCTCGGTGAGTATGCGGGAGCCCACGGGCTCCCGTGTACGGACATAGTCCTCGACGATCGCTCGCAAGACATCAAGCCTACGTTCCTCGCTCACCGCGCTCACCTCCGTCCCGGGTACAACGTCCAGGACCCGCATCCGGGTTCCGGCCCGCTCACCGGCGCTGCCTCCAGCACTCTCGCCGACCGAGTGCCAATCCTACGCGCTTACCCGATGCGTCTAAGGCGATGCCCTAGACAGCACCCGACCGCCGGGCAGACCCGACCCGAAAGATGGGGCGACCGCCCGATCCGCCCCCGCTACCTCACGGACGAACCTTGAATCACGCCAGCAAAGGGCCGGCTTCGAGCCAGGAGGCAAAACGATGTTCGGGTTCTCCGACTACACCGAGTACCGCAGGAACGAGCAGGACCTCGACCGCCGCACCGAGCAGAATCGGGTGGCGCGCGAGCGGAAGGACACGGCCCGCCGTCAGGCGGCCGAACGACGCGCCGCCGAGCGGAACGACGAACGGACCGGCATGGGACGATGAGCCCATGCCGGTCCCCCGCTCCCGTCTCGTGGGCCGAGCCCGCGAGCTCGGCGAGCTCACGGCCGCTCTCGACGACATCCGCACGGGCGTGGGCCGCACCGTCGTGATCGCCGGCGAGGCCGGGATCGGCAAGACCCGCCTCCTCGACGAGCTCATCACGCGCACCGGCGACACCACGGTCCTCGTCGGGCAGTGCACCGACTCCGGCTCCGGACCCGTCCCCTACACCGCACTGGCCGGCCTGCTGGGCACCCTCGTCGCGGCCGTCGGCCCCGAGGCCGCCCTCGCCGCCGCCGGACCCGCCGCCGGCGCCCTGTCCGCGGTAGCACCCCAGCTCTTCGCACCGGCGCCCGGCGCCGGTGCCGACCGCGTCCCCGAGGTCCTCACCGACCTGCTCATCGAGCTAGCCGCACAACACCCGCTCGTCGTCGTTTTGGAGGACCTGCACTGGTCCGACGACATCACCCGCGCCGTAGCGGTCCGGCTCACCCGCGCGGCACCCCCCGGCCTGCTCCTCCTGCTCAGCTACCGCAGCGACGACGTCGGCCGTGCCCACCCGCTGCGGGCGGTCATGGCCGAGCTCGACCGGGCCCGGATCACCACCCGCCTCGACCTCACCCGCCTGGGCGCCGACGAGGTCCGGGAGATGGCGCAGGACCTGCTCGACGGCTCACCCCGGCAGAGCACTGGCCCCGGCCCGGAGGCGCTCGCCGACCTCGCCGACCGCAGCGAGGGTGTGCCGTTCTACGTCGAGGAGCTGGTGGGTTTCCTCGGCACCGACCTGCCCGGCTCGCTGCGCGACATCCTCCTGCTGCGCTACTGGAACCTCAGCCCGGCGGCCCAGGCGCTGTGCCGGGTGGTCGCGGCCAACGGGACCCGGGTCTGGTACGAGATGCTGGACGCCGTCCTGGCGGACACGTCGGCGGATCCGGCACCGTCGGGCCACGAGGAGACCGCACGCGAGGCGGTCGACGCGCAGGTGCTCGTCGTCACCGACGTCGGGTACACGTTCCGGCACGCGCTGGTCCAGGAGGCCGTCTACGCGGAGCTGCTGCCCGGCGAACGACGCCGGCTGCACGCCGCGTACGCGCGGGCTCTGGAGCGGGCCTTCGCCACGGAGTCCCGGTCGGTGGCGAAGCTGTCCCGGATCGCCGACCACTGGTGGCGCGCGGGGGTGCTCGACAAGGCGCTGGCCGCGGCCGTCGTCGGGCATCAGGCGGCGGCCGAGGGCGCGGCCTCGGCCGCCGCGGTCACGCTGGGCGAACGGGCCCTGGAGCTCTGGGAGCAGGTGCCCGACGCCGCGGCGGTGGCCGGCCTGCCGCACCACGAGCTGCTGCGCACGGTCGCCGAGTCGCTCCGCGGCTCGACCCGCACGGCTCGCGCCCTGGCGGTCGCGCACGACGCGATCGCGGAATGGCCCGACGACGACCCGGTGGGCCTCGCCAGCATGCTCGCCGACACCGCGCTCATCGCCGGTCACGCCGGCTCGGACGAGGCGCCGGAGCTCATCGAGCGTGCCCTCGCGCTCGTGGAGCCGGGCCGGGACGACGCGGTGCGCGGTCAGGTCCTGCTACGGCGGGCGCGCACCGCGATGCTCGACGGTCGGTCGCAGGAGGGAATCGAGGCGGCCACCGCCGCGTACGACGCCGGGATGGCGATCGGTGACGCCGAGCTCATGTCCGTCGCGCTGAACCTGCGGGGCGTGAGCCGGTTCCAGCTCGGCGACCCCGACGGCCTCGCGGAGATCGAGCGCGGGCGCGACGCGGCAGGGGGCGAGTGGCAGGGGCTGGTCCGGTACTACATCAACGGGTCCGACGCCCGGCTCACCATGGGCGACTGGACCGGCGCCGCGAAGATCGCCCAGGAGGGTGTGGCGGCCGCACGGCGGCATGGCGCAGCCGAGGGCGCCCGGATCATGATCGAGGGGAACGTCGTCGAGGCCCGGATCGGGCTGGGCGACTGGGCCACGGCCGCCGCCTGGTACGAGCGGACGATCCCCCTGGTGCACGACAGCGTGTACACCGCCTACCTCAGCGAGCGCCGGACCTGGCTCACGATGTGGCGCGGACAGGTGGAGCGCGCGCAGGCCGAGGCGCGGCGGCGGGCCGCCACCTGGGACCGGTTCGGGCGGCTGGAGGCGCAGATCCGGTCCCGGGTCGCGGTGACGCGGGCCGAGCTCGCACTGCTGCGGGACGAGCCCGCGGAGGCCCTGGAGCAGGTTTCGGCGGTGATCGCGCCGGACGACCCGCACATCCCGCAGTACGACCTGCCGCGGTTCGGCGTCGCCGCCCGTGCGATCGCCCGGCTGCGGGAGTCCGGCCAGGACGTGGACGACGCCCCCTACCGCGCGGCCCTGGCCACGTGCGCCCACTGGCGAACCTTTCCCCTGTGGTCGGCGCTGTTCGAGGCGGAGCTCGGCACCGGCCCGTGGACGGCCGTCGCCGACCTGCCCGGGCCCGCGCACCTGCGGCCGTACGCGCTCTACCGCGAGGGCGGTCTCCTGCTGGCGGCCGGGGACCGGACGGGGGCGCGGACGGCGCTCGGTTCGGCCGTCGCGGAGGCGGAGAAGATGGGAGCGGGCCTGGTGGTCCAGCACGCGCAGGGCCTGGCCGACCGGGCGGGGCTCGCCGCGCCGTCGTCGGGCAACGCGCCGGACCTGCTCACCGCGCGCGAGCGGCAGGTGCTGGCGCTCGTGGCCGAGGGGCTGACCAACGGCCAGATCGCCGAGCGGCTGTTCATCTCGGCCAAGACCGCGTCGGTGCACGTCTCGGCGATCCTCCGCAAGCTGGGCGTCGCGTCGCGAACGGAAGCCGCCCTCCTGGCCCGCCGTTGAGTGCGCCGTTGAGTGCCGGGCCGTGACACTCCGAACCGACAGATATCCAGCACTCAACGGGTCCGCGGACCTAGGCTCGCGGCGTGCGCGACGAACGGTATGGGCCTGACGTGCTGTCCCCAGCGTTTCCCGGCGCGCAGCGGGGGCGGCGGCCTACGTCGCGGCCCACGCCCGCCGAGCACGGGCTTGTGGTCGAAGAGGTGGAGACCGGCTGGGTCGGCGCCGTCGTCCGGGTCGAGAAGTCGGGCGGGATGCACGTGGTGGTCTTGGAGGACCGGCGCGGCCGCACCCGCACCTTCCCGCTCGGCCCCGGGTTCTGGGTCGAGGGCCAGCCCGTGGTGCTGACCGCGCCCGTCGTGAACCGGGCCCCCGCGCAGCCCACCCGCACGGCCTCCGGGTCCGTAGCGGTGCACGGCGCCCGGGCCCGCGTAGCGCGCGGCAGCCGCATCTGGGTGGAGGGCAAGCACGACGCCGAGCTCGTCGAGAAGGTCTGGGGCGACGACCTGCGGGTCGAGGGGGTCGTGGTCGAGATGCTCGACGGCGTCGACCACCTCGCCGAGCGGCTCGCCGAGTTCGAGCCCGACGCCGAACGCCGCGTCGGCGTGCTGGTCGACCACCTGGTGCCAGGCTCCAAGGAGCAGCGGCTGACGGACGAGGCCCTGCGCCACGTCCCGCAGGGCACCGTGCTGGTGCTCGGCCATCCCTACGTCGACGTGTGGCAGGCGGTGCGCGCCGAGCGGCTCGGGCTGGACCGCTGGCCGGTGATCGACCGGGGCACCGAGTGGAAGCTCGGCATCCTGCGCTCCCTGGGCTGGCCTGCTGATACCCAGGCCGACGTCGCGCGCGGCTGGCAACGCATCCTCGGCAGTGTGCGCGATTTCCGGGACCTCGACCCCGCCCTGCTCGGCCGGGTGGAGGAACTTATCGATTTTGTGACCACCTAGTAAGGCCGCGTGCAAGCCTCAGCCCCTACGGTTGTGATCATGTCCGAGAACCCGCAGCAGCCAGAGACTCCTCAGCAGCCTGAGCAGCCACCACAGCAGCCACAGCAGCCGCAGCCCGGCCCCGCCTACGGTCCGGGCGTGCCGTACCAGCCGCAGCCGCTCAGCCCGTCGGACGAGCGGCTGTGGGCCGTCCTCGCCCAGGTCGGCCCGTTCATCCTGGGGTTCATCGCGCCCCTGGTGATCTGGCTGATCTTCAAGGACCGCAGCCGGTTCGTGGACCAGGAGGGCAAGGAGTCGCTGAACTTCCAGATCACCGTCGTCCTCGGGCTGATCGCCGCGGCGATCATCACGGGCATCACGTTCGGGTTCGGCGGGTTCGTCTACCTCGCGTTCATCGCCGCGATCGTGTTCATGATCATGGCGGCCGTGGCGAACAGCAAGGGCGCCCCGTACCGCTACCCGGTGACCATCCGCTTCATCAAGTAGGCATCCCGGCCGCCGTCGCCGTCGTCGGCCAAATGACCATGCACCTGCTGCCAGGATCCGAGTGATTCTGGCAGCAGGTGCATGGTCATTTTTCGCGGGACGACGACGGCGGCGGCGGCGGGCCGCCGGGGCGATGTCAGGCCGCGGCAGGCCCGGCCGAGATCGGGCCGCCGGTGAGGCGGCGGAAGGCGAAGGCCATCGCGACGATCGACAGCGGCAGTGTGATGAACAGGCCCAGCCCGCACGGGATCGAGCCCAGGATGTTGATGCCCAGGAGCGCGAGCTCGAGCAGGAAAACCGCGCCGAAGTTCTGCCCCACCAGGCGGAACGACGAGGTCAGGGCCGTCCATGCGCCCAGGCTCTTGTCGACCACGTGGTGGTAGGTGAACGGCGCGAAGATCGCCAGGGCGATGGCACCGAGGCCGCACAGGAGCAGGCCGATGAAGTTGGCGACCAGCAGCAGGAGCCCGGTGAGGATCACCATGCCGTAGCTGCTGATCTTGAAGAGGTTGCCCCAGGTCGCCTTCTCCCCGGAGACCTCACGCAGCGCCGCGTTGATCCCCAGGGCCGAGAGCACCGACAGGATCAGGGAGCCGACGATCCCGAGCGACGTGCTGCCGAAGCTCACCCCCGTGCCGATCCCCATGCCCATCCCCACGCCGGTCGCCTGGGCTTCAGCCACATCGTTCGCCCGGTCGCTGTACTCGCTGATCGTGCTCCCGTTGAAGATGCCGAACACGATGACCAGCAGCAGCACGAACAGCACCCAGAACAACCAGTTCCCCTTGAACCTGTTCCACGCGAAACCCAGTGCCTCGCCGACGGCGAACGGGCCGGACGGCTGCGTCCCGTAGGTCCCCTCCGGCCCGGCGTAGGCGGGCGGCTGGGCCGGGCCGCCGTACGGCGGCTGCGACGGTGCGACGGGCGGCTGGGCCGGCCCCGGCGGCGGGGTCGGACCGGTGGGCAGCTCCGTCGGGCCCGTCGGCGGCGTGGAACCGGAGGGGTTCTGCGGCGGGGTCGGCCCGCCCGCGCTCGGCTCGTACGGGTTCTGCGGCGTGTTCTCGCTCATGTGTTCCCCTATGGACTAAATCAGTGGTCAGAGGCCACCTTCACCCTTTCTTCGCATCTGCGCATGTGCAACGGCCGAGTTGTTACCAAGGGGTGTTACCAAGGGGTGTTACCGGGGGTCAGGCCTGGACCTGGTCCCCGGTCCAGCGCTGAACGAGGTAGGCGCCCATGAGGAGCATCGCCGGCGCCACCACGACGAGCCCGAGCCCGCACGTGGGGATCGACGCGATGGCCAGGCCGACAAAGATCCCGAAGACCCCGAGCGCGGTGCCGAGGTGCGACAGCACGAGCCCGATGCCGCCGCCGAGCGCCTTGCCGAAACCCACGCCCTTGAGCAGCAGGAAGGGCACGGGGAGCAGCAGGAGCGTGAAGAGGACCTGCACCAGGAGGCCCGCCATGGGCACGATGCTGCCGACGAAGGCGAGCGCACCGGTGATCAGGGCGTATCCCACGAGGCCAAAGAATCCGCGCAGCCGGAAGAAGTCGCGGAACCTGATCCGGCGGGTCCGGGTCGCGGCGAGCGCGCCGGAGTACAGAAGGGCCTGCACCAGGAAGCAGACCGCCGTGCCGGCGGCCTCGAGGACCTGAGCGTCGAGGGTCTGGGCCGCGGCCTGCGCGGCGTCGATCGCCGCCTGGTCGGTCGGATTCGTCAGGCCGACCAGGATGGACGGACTGAAACCGACGATGACGGCGGCCTGCGCGACGCCGAGGAGCAGGCTGATGAGCACCCAGAGGCCCCAGCTCGCGCCGAACGCGCTCCAGGCCCAGCGCCACGCGCGGCCAACCGTGGGCGGCCCGTCGTCGGGCCGGGGCTCCGCCCCTTGGACCGGTGAGTACTGCGGAAGTCCCTGCTGATCACCGGGCCACGGCTGGTCACCGGGCCACTGCTGCTGTTCCTGCGGTTGCCCCTGACCCCACACGCCGGGCTGCGGGTCCGGCTGCTCCGGCCGTTGCTGGGGCTGGTAGTCGGGCCGCCCGTACGGGTTGGCGGGTCGGCCGTAGGGGTCGCGCGGACCGTACGGGTCGTACGGCTGGTTCGGCTGCGGGTCCTGGCCGTACGGGTCCCGGCGTGATGGGTCCTGCGGTCGCCAGCCACCGTCGGTGTTGCTCATGCGTGTGTGCCCCTTGTTCAGGCGTACCCGTGTCGCCTCGAAACGGTGTGAATCGCCACAAGTATCAACGATTTCGCCCATCAGGCAAAACACGGCAAGCGCGGCTCCCGTGGATAGCACGGGGGCTGGTCATCAGGTCGTCAGGTCGCGCACGACGGCGTCGGCCAGGAGCCGGCCGCGCCGGGTCAGCACCGCGCGTGCGGGGGCGAGCGCGGCGCGGCCGTCGAGCAGCCCGCGCGCCACGAGGCCCGCCACCGCGGTGCGGCCCGCGGGCGACAGCACGCCGAGGTCGAGCCCCTCGCGCAGCCGCACTCCGAGCATGACCCGTTCGAGGTGTGCCTCGTCGAGGGTGAGCAGCTCCCGCCCGGCGCCGGGGCTGTGCCCGGCCTCCAGCCGCGTGGCGTAGGCGCGGGGGTGCTTGACGTTCCACCAGCGGACGCCGGCGGGCCGCGCCTCAGCGGTCGGCTCCGAAGCCGGCCCCGGCGCCGGCCCCGGCGCCGACACGTAGCTGTGCGCGCCGGGACCGATGCCCCACCAGTCGTCACCGCGCCAGTACCCGACGTTGTGCCGGCACTCGTGCCCCGGCCGGGACCAGTTCGACACCTCGTACCAGCTCAAGCCCGCGGCCGTGAGCAGGTCGTCGGCGAGCTCGTACTTGGCCGCCTGGTCGTCCTCGTCGGGCAGCGTGATCTCGCCGCGGCGCACCTGGGCGGCCATCTTGGTGCCGGGCTCGACCACCAGGGCGTACGCGGACACGTGGTCGACGCCGGTGTCCAGCGCCGTCTCGACGCTGGTGCGCCAGTCGTCCAGGGACTCGCCGGGTGTGCCGTAGATGAGGTCCAGCGACACGTCCAGCCCGGCGTCCCGGGCCCAGCGCACGACGTCGGGGATGCGCGCCGGGTCGTGGGTGCGCTCCAGCGTCGCCAGCACGTGGGGCATCGCGGACTGCATGCCGAACGAGACGCGCGTGAACCCGGCGTCGGCCAGGACCCGCAGGGACTGGGGCGTGACGGAGTCCGGGTTGGCCTCCGTGGTGACCTCGACGTCGTCGGACAATCCCCAGGCGTCCTTGATGCCGGTCAGGACCCGGGCGAGGTCCGTTGCGGGCAGCATCGTCGGGGTGCCGCCCCCGAAGAAGACCGTTCCGACCGCGGCGGGTGACCGGCCGGCGTCGGACAGCACCTGCCGCGCGAGCGTCACCTCGCGCAGGGCGGTGGTCGCGTAGGCGGCCTGGTTCGCGCCGCCGCCCAGCTCGGACGCCGTGTAGGTGTTGAAGTCGCAGTACCCGCAGCGCACCGTGCAGAACGGGACGTGCACGTACACGCCGAACGGCCGTGTGTCAGACGCCGGCGCCGTCGGGCGGACCCAGGCGGGCAACCCGCCGTCGTCGGGCACGGGAATGCCGGGAGGAAGTGCGGGCACCTACTTCTTCTTGTCCTTGGGGCCGTCCGAGTCGGAGGAGAGCGCGGCGATGAACGCCTCCTTCGGCACCTCGACGGAGCCGATGTTCTTCATGCGCTTCTTGCCCTCCTTCTGCTTCTCCAGCAGCTTGCGCTTACGGCTGATGTCGCCGCCGTAGCACTTGGCGAGCACGTCCTTGCGCATGGCACGGATGGTCTCGCGGGCGATCACGCGCGCGCCGATGGCGGCCTGGATCGGCACCTCGAACTGCTGGCGCGGGATGAGCTCCTTGAGCTTGGCGGTCATCATGACGCCGTACGAGTACGCCTTGTCGCGGTGCGCGATCGAGCTGAACGCGTCGACGTGCTCGCCCTGGAGCAGGATGTCGACCTTCACGAGGTCGGCCACCTGGTCGCCGCTCGTGTCGTAGTCCAGCGACGCGTAGCCGCGGGTCTTGGACTTGAGCTGGTCGAAGAAGTCGAAGACGATCTCGCCGAGCGGCAGCTTGTACCGCAGCTCCACGCGGTCCTCGGAGAGGTAGTCCATGCCCTGCAGGTCGCCGCGCTTGGACTGCGAGAGCTCCATGACGGCGCCCACGAACTCGGCCGGGGTGAGGATCGTGGCCTTGACGACGGGCTCGCGGACCTCCTTGATCTTGCCCCCGGGGAACTCCGACGGGTTGGTCACCTCGACCTTGGTGTTGTCCTCCATCGTCACCTCGTAGATGACGTTCGGGGCCGTGGAGATGAGCTCGAGGTTGAACTCGCGCTCCAGCCGCTCGCGCACGATCTCGAGGTGCAGCAGGCCGAGGAAGCCCACCCGGAAGCCGAAGCCGAGGGCCACCGACGTCTCGGGCTCGTAGTTGAGCGCGGCGTCGCTGAGCTTGAGCTTGTCGAGGGCGTCGCGCAGGATCGGGTAGTCGGAGCCGTCGATCGGGTACAGGCCCGAGAAGACCATGGGCTTGGGGTCGCTGTAGCCGTCGAGCGCCACGGTGGCGGGCTTGGCCGCGTTGGTCACGGTGTCGCCGACCTTGGACTGGCGCACGTCCTTCACGCCGGTGATCAGGTAGCCGACCTCGCCGACGCCGAGGCCCTTGGCCGGGTGCGGCTCGGGCGAGCTGACCCCGATCTCGAGGAGCTCGTGGGTGGCCTTCGTCGACATCATCACGATCTTCTCGCGCGGGTTCAGGTCACCGTCGATCACCCGCACGTAGGTCACCACACCGCGGTAGGTGTCGTAGACCGAGTCGAAGATCATGGCGCGGGCCGGGGCGTTCGGGTCACCGGTCGGGGCCGGCACGCGCTGCACGATGCGGTCGAGCAGCTCCTCGACGCCCACGCCCGTCTTGCCGGATACCTTGAGGACATCCGCCGGGTCGGTGCCCACCAGGTTCGCGAGCTCCTCGGCATACTTCTCCGGCTGCGCCGCCGGCAGGTCGATCTTGTTCAGGACCGGGATGATCTCCAGGTCGTTCTCCATGGCCAGGTACAGGTTGGCCAGGGTCTGCGCCTCGATGCCCTGCGCGGCGTCGACCAGCAGCACGGCGCCCTCGCACGCGGCCAGCGACCGGGACACCTCGTACGTGAAGTCGACGTGCCCGGGGGTGTCGATCATGTTCAGGGCGTGCGGCGTCACCACGCCGGCCTCGTCCGCCAGACCCCACGGCATCCGCACCGCCTGCGACTTGATGGTGATGCCGCGCTCGCGCTCGATGTCCATCCGGTCCAGGTACTGCGCACGCATGTCGCGCGAGCTCACCACGCCCGTGAGCTGGAGCATGCGGTCGGCAAGCGTGGACTTGCCGTGGTCGATGTGCGCGATGATGCAGAAGTTGCGGATCAGCTCGGGCGCGGTGGCATTCGGCTGGATGCGCGCGGAAGCTGCGGAAGTCGGGATGGGCACGGGCTTATTCTCCCACGGTCCGGCCCGCAGCCGTGCGCGGCAGGAGGCGCCTGAGCACGTCCGCGAGGGTCACCACGCCGTAGTCCGCCGCGGCCCCATCAGGACGGGGTACGACGGCGAGGTGGTTGCCCGTCTCCCGCATGCTCGTCAGGGCGCTGTGCAGCGGCACGTCGGCGGCCAGCTCGAACACGGGCCGGGTGACGCCCGCGACGGGCGCGTCGTCGGCCATCAGGAGCGTGTCGCGCACGTGCACGACGCCGTCCGCCCGGCCGCCGTCGCCCTGCACGATGATCCGCAGGTGGCCGGAGGCGCGGGACGCCTCCTGCACGTCGGCGGCAGTGGCCTCGTGCCCGACGGCGGCGGGCGCCGCGTGGTCGGCCAGCAGGTCCTCGACCGTCAGGCGGCGCAGGTCCAGCGCGCCGGAGAGCTGCGTCGAGTACGCGGCGGAGAGCGCACCCACGTTGGCCGAGTGCTCCACGAGGTGCCGCAGGTCGTCGGGGTTCTGCCCGGTCGCGGCCTCGTCAGCCGGCTCGACGCCCACGCGCCGCAGGCACCAGTTCGCCGCGCCGTTGAGCGCCAGTAGCACCGGCCGGGTCAGGGTCATGAACGCCCGCATCGGCAGCGCCAGCATCGTGGCGCTGGCCTCCGGGTGCGCGATGGCCCACGACTTGGGCGCCATCTCCCCCACGACCAGGTGCAGGAACGTGACGATGACCAGGGCCAGCACGAACCCCGCGACGTCGGCGGCCCAGAACGGCGCGCCCCACGTCTCGAACACCGGCGTCAGCCAGTGGTGCACTGCGGGCTTGGTGATGGCGCCGAGCGCCAGGGTGCAGACCGTGATGCCGAGCTGGGAACCGGCCAGGAGCACCGTGAGCTCGCTCGCGCTGCGCAGCGCGGCCCGGGCGGAGCGGCTGGTGGCCGCGGCGTCCTCCAGGCGGTGCCGCCTGGCGGCGAGCAGCGCGAACTCCACGGCCACGAAGAACGCGCTGAGCGCGATGAAAACGACGGTCGCGGCCAGGACGACCCAGGGGTTGCTCATCGGGTCTCCTCGTTCTCGCGCTCGACGACGGTGACCCGGACGCGGGACGGCACGTGCCGCTCCACCTCCAGCACCTCGATCCGCAGCGCCTCGGCGGGGGGTGGCTCGGGCGCGACAAGGTCGGCCGGGTCGGCGGGCAGCGGGACGTCTACGACGTCGCCCGCCGCGGGCAGCGAGCCGTGCACGGCGATCGCCAGCCCGGCGATCGTCTCGTGGTCGCCGTCCGGCAGGTCGTGCCCGACGGCGCGCTCCACCTCGTCGAGGTGGACGTCGCCCGCCATGACCCATACGCCGTCCGACGCGGCGGTCACGGGGTCGATCTCGTCGTCGTGCTCGTCGGTGATCTCGCCGACGAGCTCCTCGGCGAGGTCCTCGACGGTGAGCACCCCGGCGAACCCGCCGTACTCGTCCACGACGCAGGCCAGCTGGTTGTGCGTGGCGGACAGCTCCCGCAGGGCGTCCGGGAGCGCCATCGTCGTGGGCAGCACGAGCGCGGGGCGCAGCAGGTCCGCGGCCGACGCCGTCCCGGGGCCAGCCGAGAGCAGGTCCGCCAGGTGCACGACGCCGACCACGCCGCCGTTGTCGTCCACCACCGGGTAGCGGGAGTGGCCACCGGCCATCAGCTCGCGGACCTGCGCGAGCGTGTCTCCTGAGTGCACGACCCCGACCCGGGCGCGCGGGATCATGGCGTGCTCCACGTCCTGGCGGGGAAAGTCGAGGATGCGGTCGAGCAGCACCGACAGGTCCCCGGGCAGGTCACCGCTGGCGCGCGAGTCCGCGACGATGTGCTCGAGGTCGCGGACGGTCGCCGAGTGCTCGACGTCGTGCACGGGCTCGATCCGCAGCAGCCGCAGCAGGGCGTTGGACGCGGCGTCGAACACCCTGATGAGCCAGCCGAAGACGGCGAGGTAGAGCGTCGTGGAACGGGCGAGCCACAGCGCCACCGGCTCCGGCCGCGCGATCGCCAGGTTCTTCGGGACGAGCTCGCCGAACAGCATCTGCACGAGCGTCGAGAACAGGAGCGCGAGCACGGTGCCTATCGCGACGCCGGTGCCGACCGGCACCCCGACGCCGCCGAAGGCCTCGCCCAGCGCCGCGCCGACGAGCGGCTCGGCGACGTAGCCGACGAGCAGGCCGGTCACCGTGATGCCGAGCTGGGCTCCGGAGAGCATGAAGCTGGTGCGCCGGGTCACGCCGAGCGCTCGTCGCGCCCCGGCGTCGCCGGCCTCGGAACGGGTCGCGAGGCGTGCGCGGTCGACCCTCATGTACGCGAACTCCTGCGCCACGAAGTAGCCCGTCACGGCGGTGATCGCGAGGATCACCAGCACGCCCAGCAGGAGGGAGATCACCCAGCTCAACGCCACCACCTCCGCCCGGCGAGGTATCGGCGTACAGCTGGGCGGGGACTATGACTGTCGGCGTCCATGTTCCTTCACTGAGCGTTTCACTGGGAGTGTGGTCGGTCGAAGAACGACGGGGATCGTCATACGGTTCCACGGCTCGGGCGGCTCGTCATCCGGAGCACGCCCGGGTGTCGGTGGCGGGCGGTACTTT
This sequence comes from Promicromonospora sp. Populi, assembly GCF_041081105.1. NCBI lineage: Bacteria > Bacillati > Actinomycetota > Actinomycetes > Micrococcales > Promicromonosporaceae > Promicromonospora > Promicromonospora sp. Populi. The sequence goes on from NZ_CP163528.1 coordinate 2,254,956, forward strand.
CGGCACATGACCCTCGACCACCTGTCGCTGCTGGCCCGGTTCCAGGGCGGCTTCCTCGCCGCGGTGCCCGACGCCGACCCCGACGCGCGGGTTCCCGCCTGCGGTGAGTGGACGGTGCGGGAGCTGGTGGAGCACCTCGCCGGGGTGCACCACTGGGCCGCGGGGCAGGCGCGGGCCGAGCGGGGTGTGCCTCTCGGCGACGGGCCGTTCGACCTGGCACCGCACTACGCCGCCCAGGCCGCGACCCTGCGCCGGGCCCTGGCCGAGCTCGACCCCGACGCGACCGGTCGGGTGCTCGCCCATCCCGCGCCCATGGGGCCCGGTCCGGTTCGGTTCTGGCACCGCCGGCAGACCCACGAGACGCTCGTGCACCTGCACGACCTGTTGGCCGCCGCCGCGGGTGCAGGTGCGCTCGGCCTGGTCGAGGCGGAGCCCGAGGTCTGGGCCGACACCATCGACGAGGTGGTCACCATGTTCCAGCCGCGCCAGGTCGGCCTGGGCCGCATGGCGCCGCTGCGCCACCCGGTCGCCCTCGTGGCGACCGACGTCGTCGGCGCGCCTGCCTGGGTGCTCGGCGCGCCGGGCGAGCGCGCGGACGAGGTGGCGCCCGGCGTCGTCGTCTCCGGGACCGCGGAGGGGCTGGCGCTGATGCTGTGGCGCCGCCTCACGCCCGCGGAAGCAGAGCTCACGATCGAGGGCGACCCCGCCAGGCTCGAGGCCGCACTGGCGCAGCCGATCGTGCCGTAGTGCCAGTGCCGTGGCCGCTAGCCGAGGCGCGTGATCTCCACCGTCACCGCGAGGGTCGACGAGGCGGCGCCGGCGTAGACGCCCTTGAACGGCGGCACGTCGCCGTACTCGCGCCCGCGCCCGACCACCACGTGGTCGCCGCCCACGAACATCCGGTTCGTCGGGTCGTAGCCGACCCACTCGCCGGTCCACCACTCGACCCAGGCGTGCGACTCGCCGTTGACCTGCTCGCCGATCCCGGCGTCCGGCTCGGGGTGCAGGTACCCCGACACGTACCGCGCCGGGATACCGACCGAGCGCAGCGCGCCGAGCGCGAGGTGCGCCATGTCCTGGCACACCCCCTTGCGCGCCTCCCACGCCTCGACCGCGGGCGTGTGCACGGTCGTCACACCGCGCACGTACTCGAGGCGCTCCCGTACCGCGAGGCAGATCGCCTCCGCTGCCCGGTCGGGGTCCAGCCCGCCCGCCGCCTCCAGGGCGAGCGCCGCGAGGTCCGGCGGCGGCGTGGTGACCGGCGACTCCGCGAGGAACGCCGCCTGCGCGTCGAGCACGGGCTCGCTCGCCAGGTCCTCCCACCCGGGCACGTCGCCGGCGGGACGACCGCCCGCGGAGTACCCCGAAGCCTCCACCAGCGACTCCGCGACGATCTTGAGCTGGGTGTGCGGACGCAGGATCTCGAACGCCGTCACGCTCGTGCCCCAGTAGTCGGTGTGCTCGGCGGACCACGTGGTGGGCGCCATCACCAGGGATGCTCCCCGCACCGTCTGGCGTGCGTCCTCGACGGGGCGCATGCGCACCTGGTTGTACGAGTCCGTGACCGGCGACGCGTAGTCGAACCGGGTCGTGTGGACCACCTTCAGCAGCGTCACAGCGCCTCCTCCACCCAGGCCGTCGTGGCCACCGCTGGAAAGTATCGGTGCTTGATCGCGCCGCTCGCCCGCGCGCACGCCACCTGGACGCGCTCCATGGCGTCCGGCAGGTCGGCGAGCAGGTCACCGAGCCGGGCGAACTCCAGCTCGGAGCGCATGATCCCCAGCGCCCGGCGGGCGTCGTCGGAGACCGCGTGCCGGCCCTCGACCGGCTCCAGCTCGCGCAGGGCCCGCTCCGCGGCGTGCAGCGCGTAGACGATCGACCGCGGGAACAGCCGGTCGAGGATGAGGAAGCCCGCCGCGTCGGCGTCGGACGCCCGGCCGCGGTACGCGCGCAGGTACGCCTCGTACCCGCCGCAGGACCGCAGCAGCGTGTTCCAGCCGGGACCGCCCGTGCCGAGCCGGGCCTGGGTGGTGATGAGGCGGGCGGTCATGTCGGCCCGCTCGATCGCCTGGCCCAGCACCATGAAGTGCCACGTCGAGTCGCGCGGCGTCGCCGACTCCATCAACCCCGCTACGACGGCGGCCCGCTCCCGCACCCAGGAGAAGAACTCGTGCGGCCCCCGGCCCGCGTGCGACGGGAGGGTGTTGCGGGTGGTGTTCAGGCACTCCCACAGGTCGGTCGAGACGATCTCCCGCGCGCGGCGGGCGTTCTCCCGCGCCGCGAGCATCGACCCGGCGATCGACGACGGGTTCTCCCGGTCGTGCGCCAGCAGCCGCAGCACGGTCTCGCGGTTCACCTCGCCGTCGTCGGGCCGGGCGGGATGGTCCATGATCGCCAGCAGGGACCGGCAGGCCGTGGCCTCGTCGGCCCACGGGTCCTCCGACAGCATCTGGACGTGGACGTCGAGGATCCGGGCCGTGTCGTCGGCGCGCTCGACGTACCGCCCGATCCAGAACAGCGACTCCGCGATCCGGCTCAGCATGGCGCTCTCCCTCCCGTGGTCGAGACCTGCTGCTGCTGTTGCTGCTGCTGGTTCGTGGCCACGTCGTCCGGGTTGGTCGCACGCGGCACGCCGGGCGCCGGCTCGGACGGCCGAGGGGTAGGCGTGTGGCGTTCGACCGGAGTCGGCACCACCTGGCGGAAGTCGGTACCCGCCTCCAGCACCCAGGTGTCCTTGGACCCGCCGCCCTGGGACGAGTTCACGACGAGCTGCCCCTCCGGGAGCGCTACCCGGGTGAGGCCGCCGGGCAGCACCCAGACGTCCTTGCCGTCGTTCACCGCGAAGGGGCGCAGGTCCAGGTGGCGGGGCCGGAAGGCGCCGTCGACAAACGTCGGCCCGGTCGAGAGCTGCACCACTGGCTGCGCGATCCAGCCGCGCGGGTCCTCGACGATCCGGGTCCGCACCGCGTCGATCTCGGCGCGGGTGGCCTGGGGCCCGACGACGATGCCCTTGCCGCCCGACCCGTCGACGGGCTTCACGACGAGCTCGTCGATCCGGTCGAGCACCTCGGCGCGGGCGTCGGGGTCCTCGAGGCGCCAGGTGTCGACGTTCGCGAGCACCGGCTCCTCGGCCAGGTAGTAGCGGATCAGGTCGGGCACATAGGTGTAGACGAGCTTGTCGTCGGCGACGCCGTTGCCGATCGCGTTCGCGAGCGTGACGTTCCCGAGCCGCGCGGCGCCCACCAGGCCGGGCACGCCGAGCATCGAGTCGCCGCGGAACTCGACGGGGTCGATCCACTCGTCATCCACCCGCCGGTAGATGACGTCGACGCGGCGCGAGCCCTCCGTCGTCCGCATGTAGACGCGGCCGCCCTTGGTGTACAGGTCGCGCCCCTCGACCAGCTCCACACCCAGGAGCCGGGCCAGGAGGCTGTGCTCGAAGTACGCGGAGTTGTAGACGCCCGGGGTGAGCACCACGACGGTCGGGTCGGGGACGCCGTCGGGCGCGCTCGCCACGAGGGCGGCGAGCAGCCGCTGCGGGTAGTCGACGACGGGCTGCACCCGCAGCCGGCTGAACAGCTCGGGGAACGTGCGGACCATGGCCCGGCGGTTGCTCACCACGTAGCTCACGCCCGACGGGACCCGGACGTTGTCCTCCAGGACGCGGTACCGGCCCTCCTCGTCGCGGACCAGGTCGATGCCGCTCACGTGGCAGCGCACACCCCCGGCCGGGCGGATGCTCGCGGCGACCCGCTGGAAGTCGGAGCTCGACTGGACGAGCCGCTGCGGCACCACACCGTCCTTGACGGCCTGCTGCGCGCCGTAGACGTCGTCGAGGAACGCCTCCAGGGCCCGGACCCGCTGCTGGACGCCGAGCGCGATGTCCGTCCAGTCGTCCTGCTCGATGACGCGCGGCACCACGTCCAGCGGGAAGGGACGCTCCTCGCCCGCGAAGTCGAAGGTCACCCCCTGGGCCAGGTACGAGCGCGCGAGGGCGTCCGCCCGCGACGCCACCTCGTCGGCCGTCAGGCGGGTGAGCCTTCCGTGCACCTGCTCGTAGCAGGACCGCAGCTCGCCGTCGCGGTCCAGCATCTCGTCGAAGGCCTGCTGGAGGGGATAACCATCAAACAGGTCTGCCATGTTCGAACTTTAGGACGATCATTACGACTTGCCGGTTCCGGGCATGTTTCGGCTCGATGTCGGTATTGGCGGGTGCGCCGCTCGTAAAGCGCTGGCCTGGGGTTCCGCGTCGGTGCCACGGTGTGCGCATGAGCCTGCACGACGACGAGGTCGTCTCCACCCCTGACCTGGTGCACCGCCTGGTCGCGGACCAGCTCCCGCAGTGGGCGCACCTGCCGGTGACGCCCGGTCCGGCCGGCGGCACCGACCACCACCTGTTCCGGCTCGGCGACAAGCTGCTGGTCCGGATGCCCAAGATCGCCTGGGCGCAGGACCAGGCGGTCAGCGACGCGCGCTGGCTCCCGCACCTCGCGCCGCACCTGCCGCTGCGGCTGCCCGTACCCGAGGCGGTGGGCGAGCCGGGCGCGGGCTTCCCGTTCCGCTGGTCCGTGACCCCCTGGCTCGACGGCGCGTCCCCCGCCGTCGACGAGCTCGGGACCGGCGCCGCCCGTGGGCTCGGCGAGTTCGTCGCCGCACTGCGCGCCGTGAGCACCGTGGGCGCCCCGGTCAAGGACGGCACCTCCCGCGGCGTCCCGCTCGCCCGGCTGGACGACGACGTCCGCGCCGCCATCACCGCGTCGGGCACGCGCATCGACGGCGCCGCCGTGACCAAGGCGTGGGACCGGGCGCTGGGCGCGCGCCCGGCGTCGGACGGCCGCTGGATCCACGGCGACCTGCTGCCCGGCAACCTGCTGGCCGACGGCGGGGACCTGACCGCCGTCATCGACTGGGGCGGCGTGGGCGTCGGCGACCCGGCCGCCGACCTGATCCCCGCCTGGACCCAGTTCACGGGCGCGGAACGCGCGGCCTTCTACGAGACGGCGACCGCCGGGCTGGCCGATCCCGACGACGCCTGGGAGCGCGGGCGCGGCTGGGTCCTGGTCCAGGCGGTGATCGCGCTGCCGTACTACTGGGACCGCTGGCCCGAGTTCGCGCGGGGCAGCCAGGAGCGGATCGCGGCGGTGCTGGCCGACTGACCGCGCGGCCTGGTGGGCCGGACCGATGAGTCCGGGGCGCCACCGTCGTCGGACAGGCATGACTGATTACGCAACCACCAGCCAGGGCGACCGCGTCGCCTACGACCTGTACCGGGGCTCCGGCCCCGCGCTCGTGTTCGTCGCCGGCGCCGGGCCGTATCGCGCCGTGGACCCGATCACCACACCCACGGCGCAGCTCCTCGGCGACGCCGGCCTGACCGCCGTCGTGTTCGACCGGCTGGGGCGCGGGGAGAGCCTCGCAGACGGGCGGCTCGACCTGGACCGCGAGCTGGCGGCCGTCGCCACGATGATCGAGGTCGCGGGCGGGTCCGCCGTGCTGTGCGGGCACTCTTCCGGCTGCTCCATCTCGCTCGCAGCGACCGCCGCGGGGTTGCCCGTCGACGGCCTCGCCCTCTGGGAGGCACCCCTGGGCGACCCCGCCGACAAGACCCGGACCTGGGCCGACGCGATCCTGCGCCACCTCGACGCCGAGGACTACGTGGGCGCCACCGAGAAGTTCATGGAGGACATGCCGCCGGAGTGGCTGGCGGGTATGAAGTCCGCGCCGGACTGGCCGGAGAGCGCGCGGTCGTCGCGCAGCCAGCGGGCCGACGCGCAGTCGCTCGCCTGGGCGCAGCAGGCGCTGGAGGACGGCGCCCTCGACGTCAAGGTTCCGGTGCTCACCATGTACGGCACGGCGACCTTCCCGGAGATGCCCGTGGCAGCGGCCAGCATCGTGGCAGCAGTCGAGAAGGGCAGGGAGAAGGAGATGCCGGGCGCTATGCACTCCTGGGAGCCGGAGCCGATGGCGGCGGAGCTGGCGGAGTTCGCGCGGGCGTGCGCCGGTTAAGTACTGGATTAAACCGTTCCGGTACGGTTTCGGGCGTGACCTTCGCATCTGACAACAGCTACCCCGGCGACTACGAGGGGGACGTCCACCCGATCTACCACCCCGAGCTGGACGGCGAGCCGGACCCCGGCGAGGTGGTCTGGACCTGGGTGCCCTACGAGGAGGACCACAGCCAGGGCAAGGACCGGCCCGTGCTGCTCGTCGGCAAGGACGGGCCGTGGCTGCTGGGCCTCCAGCTGTCCAGCCAGGACCACGACCGCGACGCGCTGCAGGAGGCCCGTGCCGGCCGCATCTGGATGGACGTCGGCACGGGCCGCTGGGACCCGTCCGGGCGTGACTCCGAGGTGCGCATCAACCGGGTGGTGCGCATCGACCCCGACGACGTGCGCCGCGAGGGCGACGTCCTGGCGGAGGACGTCTTCAACGACGTCGTGAAGTACATGGAGCGGGCGCTCGACCTCACCTGAGGCACGACGCCGGGCTACCCTGCGGTGCGTGACTCAGAACCCGTGGATCAAGCTGCTCGGCGACGTCGTCGAGGCCGTGGCGCGCGCCGCCTTCGACCAGAAGGACCGCCCGAGCGGCGACCGGCCCGCGCCGGGGCCGAAGCCGGGTCCGAAGCCCGCGGGCCGGCGCACGTCGCAGGGCCAGGAGGTGCCCGACACCGACGGCTACCCCGGCGACTACGAGGGCAAGGTCACGCCGGTCTACCGCCCCGAGCTCGACGGCGAGCCAGACCCGGGCGAGGTCGTCTGGTCGTGGGTGCCCTATGAAGAAGATCACAGCCAGGGCAAGGACCGGCCGGTGCTGATCGTGGGCAACGACGGCCCCTGGCTCCTCGCGCTGCAGCTCACCAGCCAGGACCACGACCGCGACGCCAAGCAGGAGACGCGCGCCGGGCGCCGCTGGATGGACATCGGCAGCGGCGCCTGGGACAGCTCCGGGCGCCCCTCCGAGGTGCGCCTCAACCGCGTGATCCGGATCCACCCCGACGCCGTGCGCCGCGAGGGCGCGATCCTGGACCGGGCGGTCTTCGACCAGGTCTCTGCCGCGCTCTGAACTGCTGGTTAGGGCTGGAACTGCTGGCTAGGGCTGGACCGAGACCACGAGGAACGCCGCGAACAGCACCAGGTGCACCACACCGTGGAGGGTGTTGGCCCGGCCCGGCGCGATGCTCAGCATCGCCACCACCACCGAGACGGCCAGCAGCACCATCTGGGTCGGGTCGAGGCCGAGCGTGAGCGGCCCGCCCATCCAGATCATCGCGATGGCGACGGTGGGGATGGTCAGGCCGATCGACGCCATCGCGGAGCCGTAGGCGAGGTTGAGGCTGGTCTGCACCCGGTCGCGCGCGGCGTTGCGAACCGCGGCGATCGACTCGGGCGCGAGCACCAGCAGCGCGATCACAACGCCGACGACGCCGTAGGGCAGGCCGGCCGCCTCCACCCCGTACTCGATGGTCGGGGAGAGCATCTTGGCCAGGAACACCACGGAGACCAGCGCGACCAGCAGCAGCGCGACGCTGTACCAGGCCTCCTTGGTGGCCGGCGGGTCGGCGTGGTCGTCGCCGTCCGCGTCGAGGAGTCCCGTGACCCGGCCGTGCTCGTCGCTGGAGACCGGCAGGAAGAAGTCGCGGTGCCGCACCGTCTGCGTGAACACGAATGCCCCGTACAGCAGCAGCGACGCGACGGCGGCGAAGCCGAGCTGGAAGGCGGTGTAGGCGCCGTCGTCCGCCGACGTGGTGAAGCGGGGCAGGACCAGGGTGACCGCGGCCAGCGCGATCACGGTGGCCAGCGCCGACCCGGTGCCCGAGGCGTTGAAGCTCACCAGGTGGTGCTTGCTCGCCCCCACGAGCAGGGCGAGCCCGACGATCCCGTTGAACGTGATCATCACCGCGGCGAAGACCGTGTCGCGGGCGTACGTGCTCGACGCTTCGCCGCCGCTGCTCATCAGCATGAGGATCAACCCCACCTCGATCACGGTCACCGCGACCGCGAGGATGAGGGAGCCGAACGGCTCGCCGACCTTGTGCGCCACCACCTCCGCGTGGTGCACCGCCGCGACCACCGCGCCGACCAGTGCCGCTCCGATCGCCGCCAGGATCGCCGGGTGGTCGTGGTTGCTCCATGTGACCACGAGGAGCACCAGGGCAAGGATCGGGACCACCACGGTCCACTGGAAGCGGCCTCTCAGCGTCCTGGTACTCATGGGTCGGATTCTAAGGTGCCCGATCAGAACGTTTCGGGGCCGACGGCGGGCGTTGTCGGTGTCACACCAAGCCGCTCCGCGAGGCACCCGGTGCTCTGGTAACCTTGGAGGTCGCGTGTCCGCCCAGGTCGGCGGGCACAGTCGCAGCTCCTCTCCACGGGTCCCCACCCCAGTCCCGGAACTGCGACCGCCCTCTACGACCTATCCGCTCGCCGACAGGCGAACACACCAGGAAGTCCACTCGTGGCAAACATCAAGTCCCAGATTAAGCGCATCAAGACGAACGAGAAGGCTCGTCTGCGCAACAAGTCCGTCAAGTCGGAGCTGAAGACCCACGTGCGCAAGGTGCGCGAGGCCGTCGCAGCCGGCGACAAGGAGACCGCGACGGTCACCCTTGCCACCGCGTCGCGCAAGCTCGACAAGGCTGTCGCCAAGGGCGTCATCCACTCGAACCAGGCCGCGAACCGCAAGTCGGCTCTCGCGAAGTCGGTCGCGGCTCTCTGAGCCCACTTCGTCAGACGCCGTTCGCCCCTCGCGGGTGAACGGCGTCTTTCGTGCGCCTGGGCTCGGGCTGCGCCGCGTCAGCGGCGGGAGCGCGCGATGGTCATGACCGCGCGCTCCACCGCGAACACCGCGTCCCTGGCCTCGCCCTTGACGTCGGCGTCGGCCTGCGCGACGGCGGAGATCGCCGCCGCCAGGCCCTCCGGCGTCCAGCTGCGCAGGTCCTTGCGGGCACGGTCGATCTGCCAGGGCGCCATGCCCAGGTCCCGCGCGCCGGGCCCGCCGCCGCGCATCGCGGCGACCTTCGCCAGGTTGCGGAGCCGCAGCGCCAGCGCAGCGACGATCGGCACCGGGTCGAGGCCGGTGTCCAGTGCGTGCCGCAGGAGCGCGACGGCGCCGCCGGTGTCGCCGGCCACCGCGGCATCGGCGACCCGGAAGCCCGTGGCCTCGACGCGGCCGCCGTAGTACCGGTTCACCGTGTCGGCCGTGATGGTGCCGGTGGTGTCGGCGATCAGCTGCGCGCAGGCCGAGGCGAGCTCGCGCAGGTCGTTGCCGAGTGCGTCCACGAGGGCGCGCACCGCCTCGGCGTCGGCCCGGCGGCGTGCCGCCTTGAACTCCCCCATCACAAATGACGCCTTCTCCGCGTCCTTCGTCACCGGCTCGCAGACCATGACCGGCGCGCCCGACTTCGTGACCGTGTCGAGCATCTTCTTGCCGCGCTGCCCGCCGCCGTGCACCACCACGACTGTCGTCTCCTCGTCGGGTGCGGCGACGTATCCGATGAGGTCGGCCATCAGATCCTCGGTGCCCGACTCCGTCGAGCGGACCACGACCACCTTGGCCTCACCGAACAGGGACGGGCTCGCCGCGACCAGCAGCTGGCCCGCGCCGTACGTGGCGCCCTCCAGCTCGACCTTCTCGACCTCGGGGTCGCGCTCCCGCACGAGCGCCACGACGCCGTCCACCGCCCGCTCGGTCAGGAGCGGCTCGGCCCCGCGCACCAGCACGATCGGAGCCACCGTGGGCTCGTCCCAGCTACGGCCGGAGGGAACGGTGGCGGTACGGCGCTTGGTCGCTGGAGGCACGGACACAGCCTGCCACGCGACACCGACAGTCACTCCCAGAGCAGGTCGGCCAGCGCGATCCGTCCGCCGTCGGTCCACGCGTTCGCGATCACGCAGGCGCCCGCCTCGGCGCAGTCCGCAGCGCCCCCACCGACGAGCCGGATCTCTCGCTGGACGGGCAGCCGCGTGGCCACGGAGCCCGCACGGTCGGCCACCACGCGCTTCCCCTCGTCGTACAGGCAGTTGTCCCCGTCCACGCCGCCGCCCGACGTCGTGGCGCACTGCACGATCCGCACGGCCATACCGGGCGCGTAGCCGCGCCCCGTCACGGTGACACGGCCGTCGGAAGCGCCGAGCTCCTGCTCGGACAGCTCGAGCGTCGGGGCCTCCGGCGGTTCGGCCCCGTCGGGCAGCGGGGCCGGCGCCGCCGCGAGCACCCGGTCCGAAAGGTCAGCGACAGCCAGGGTGCAGGGGTCGCCGGTGCAGTCCACCTCGGACACCGAGCCGACGTTGACGAACGCCCTGACCTGCCGGGTCGCCGAGAAGCCGCCGCGGGCGTCCGCGATCACCTGCTCGCTGGTCGACATGTCGCAGTCGTCGAGGGCGCTCGCGCCTGCCGTCGTACCGCCCGTGCACTGGACCAGGTACTGGTTACGGCCCGCGAAGCCCGTGCCGTGCACCAGCCAGGCAGACCCGGTGGCCTGGACGGTGATGGCCGGGTCACCCGGGGTGTCCGGCGCCGTCGGGCTCGCCTCGGGGGTGCTCGTCGCCCCTGTCTCGTGCGCTTCCGGGCCCGCCGAGCCCTCCGTGGCTGAGGTGCACGCGGCCAGGAGGAGCACGACGGCGACGACCGGCGCGAGCAGGCGCGCGCGTCTCACGGATAACCCATGTAGACGTCGACGCTCTGGGCGATCCGCCAGGTCCAGGCGCCGTGGTTCCGCATCCAGGCCACGCCCTTGTCCCACACGTGGAACTCCTGCTCGAGGTAACAGGCCGGCGCGTTGGTCTGGTTGAGCTCGCCCAGGTCCGAGCGGTAATGGCGGGCGTCGTTGGTGCCCGGGCTGCCGGCACCAACGCGCTCGGTCATGATCTCCGCGCACCGCTCGCCGGCCGGCGACACGTACATCACGTGGGTGCCGTACCGCTCCGGCGAGAACCCCGTCTCGCACGACTTGCTGATCGCGTTGGAGTGGATGGGCAGATGCAGGTCCGCGCCCAGCCGGTTGGAGTTCGCGATGTTTCTCCTCGTCAGGCCGTTGCCACGCACCACCTTGTAGCCCCGTTCCAGCAGGTTCAGCTGGTCGGGGTCGTCCTGCGTCGCCGTGGACACCGCGACCTGGAAGGCGTTCGCATTCTCGCTGAACCCGTCGCAGCCGGTGTTGGTGTGGCACACCGTGTCGCCGCGGTCATGGCACGCCTCGGACAGGTAGATCACCTTGCCGTTCCAGGTTTCCGGCACGTACGTCACGTCGGCGGCCGCGGTCGGGGCCACGGCCAGGAACCCGGCAGCGCCCAGGACCAGGACCGCGAGGACGGAGACGAACCGTCGCATCGTCGCGCGCATCGTCATCCCCTCACCCGAGGTCGATCGGCAGATCGGTCGAGGCGCACATGTCCCCGCCGGTCGCGTACGCGAAGGCGAGGCAGTCCCCGTCGAGCGTGAACCTCACCGAGTCGATGGCCCCGTTGCTGTGGGCCGTGAACAGGAGTGCCTGCCAGACGTCGCCCGGGTAGACCCCGGCGTCGGACAGGGCCTGCTCGAACCCGGCGGCGACGTCGACTGTCGCCTCGCCCTCGGCGACCTGCACCTGCGTCGGAGGTAGGCCGGCGCCAGGGAGGTAGGCCGCCAGGACCTCGTCGACCGCCTTCGCCAGCGTGGTGCCGGACGAGCCGCCCTGAACCGTCCGCGCGGTCGCCTGGACGCGCTCGCTCGGGCCGCAGCCCAGGTAGGGCGTGGTGGCGCCGTCGTCGGACCGCGGCCCTTCGGGAACGTCCGGGCAGGCCTCGGCGGTCGACACCGGGTCGCCCGCCACCGCCTCGGCGTCCAGCTCGGCGCGCGCCTCACCCGACATCGTGTCCATCCCGCCCACGACGACGGTCCAGCCGTCGAGCACCTCTGCCGACTCGTCGAGCCACTGCCCCGCGGCCACCGGGTCCTGCCCGACATCGACCCGCACGACCTGGTCGGCCTCCGAGACGTCCGTGACGACCGACTCCCCCAGCAGCTCCTGCCGGAGCTGCAGCTCGGCCGCGGTCTGGTCCCTGCCGGCGGCGCTGAACGCCGCAGCCGGGACGAGCACCACCACCGCTGCGGTCACCGCGATGATCCGGCGATATCGCCGGGCGGTCACTCTCAGATCGATCACGAAGCCCCCTGGTTACGTGATGACGAAAACTCCCTGTCATCACCCACGTTAGGGCCGCCCTCAGGATCCGCAACGTTTCGCGAAGTGTGGCGCCACCTGCACGGACCTGCGCGATCGGCAACCGGCCGTGGTCAGGAGCTGGCTGCGGTCAGGAGCTGGCTGCGGTCAGCAGCTGGCTGCGGTCAGCAACCGGCCAGGGACATCTCCTCTCCGCGCACGACCAGCGCAACCGTGCCGCACTCGTCGGTGCGCACCACGGTGGCCCCGACACCCGCGTACAGGTCGAGAGCCTCGTGAGTGGGGTGGCCGTAGTCGTTACCCCGGCCCGACGAGATCAGCGCGACTTGCGGACGCAGGCGCTCCGCGAGGGCCCGGGACTGCACGGCTGACCCATGGTGGGCGACCTTGACGACGTCGGTGCGGGCGACCAGCGGGACCAGCGCGGCCTGGCCCGTGTCCTCCAGATCGCCCAGCAGCAGCACGTCCAGCCCGGCGACCCGGGCGGCGAGCACAACGCTCGAGTCGTTCGCCCCCTCGCCCGCGCCCGCCAGCAGCACCTGCCAGGCCAGGGTCCCCGCCGTTCCCCGGTCGCCGGTCTGCGCCGTCCGCACGGGCACGCCGGCGGCGGCGAGCGCCGCCTCGGTCGCCGCGGCGTTCACCGCGGGCTCCGCTACCGGGGACACGAGCGCCGCCGTCACCTCGCGCCCCGCGAGGACCGGGCCGAGGCCACCCACGTGGTCTGCGTGGAAGTGGCTGAGCACAAGCAGGTCCACCCGGGCGACACCGAGCCGGTCGAGGCAGCTACTGGCGGCCGGCCCGTCCGGGCCCACGTCCACCACCACGGCAGACGCCGGCCCGGTCCGTAGCACCAAGGCGTCCCCCTGCCCGACGTCGCACGCCGCCACCTGCCAGTCCTCCGGCATCTCCCCCGGCAGCCCGGAGCGGGCCACCAGGCGCGGTACCGCCACCGCGACGACCAGCGCGGCCGCCGAGGCGGCCGCCAGGAGCACGAGGAGCCGCCCCCGGGTGAGCCTCCGCCGCCGTGCGGCGAGTGCCTCGCGGAGGCCGGACCGCATCGCCGAGCGCCACGACTCGGGCCAGCCAGGCCGCGGGACTCGCCGCAGCGCCGCCCACAAGACCACCGCCGTGAGAGCGACCAGCAGGAGCGCACCCGGCGGCCCGCCCAGCCACGGGACGGTGGCACCGGGAAGGGCCGCGCACCAGTGGGCGACGGCGGCGATCCACCACGTCGCGCCGCTCGCCACCCAGGCCACGAGCCCAGCAGCGGGCGGGAGCCATGGCGCGAGGATCGTGGCGACCAGCCCCAGCACCGTGGCCGGGACCAGCGCCGGCGCGGCCAGCAGGTTCGCGAGGACCGACACCGTGGACACCGACGGGTCGAGCAGGACCAGCAGGGGTGCGCACGCGGCCTGCGCGGCGATCGGGACCGCCAGGGCGAACGCCGCCACATCCCCCGTCCACGGTGCAAGCCGCGCCGCCAGCGGGGCCGCGAGCAGCACAAGACCCGCGGTCGCCGCCGCGGACAGGGCAAACCCGAACGACCGGGCCAGCCACGGATCGACCACCAGCAGCCCGACGACCGACGCCGCGAGCGCCGGCACCGACTGCGAGGGCCGGCCGATCGCCACTCCCGTCAGAGCGAACGCGGCCATGACCGCCGCTCGCAGCACGGCGGGCTCGGGCCGGACGAGCGCCACGAAGGTCAGCGACGCAAGCGCGATGAGGACCACCCGGGCCGATCGCGGGAGCCGGGCAGCGGAGCAGAGCAGGGTCAGGACGGCGACGACGACCGCGAAGTGACCGCCGCTGACTGCCGTGATGTGGGTCAGGCCAGTTTTGCGCATCTCCTCGGCCAGGTCGTCCGGGAGACGCGAGGTGTCGCCGATCGCGGCGCCGGGCACCAGGCCACGCGCCTGCGCGGACAGCGGGTCTGTGACCTCCAGGAGCGCCGTGCGATGGGCGTCGAGCCCGAGCAGTACCGACGGCGGGGCCCGGATCTCGCGGGTTCCGTCTGGGCCGGCGGTTCCGTCTGGACCGCCGGTTCCGTCTGGACCGCCGGTTCCGTCTGGACCGCCGGTTCCCGCTGGGCCGTCGGCGGTCAGGCGCGCTGCCTCCGCCGCGCCGGGATCTGCGGACCGGAGCGTGCCCGACACGCTGACGGTCGCCCCGTAGCGGGGTGCGGTGCTCGACAGCACCTGGACGTGCCCCCGTGCCGTCGACTCGACGCCACGGGCGTCCACCACGCGAGCGGCCAGCACCCAGCGGTGCTGCTCGGCTCCAGGGGCAAAGGCGAAGGGCTCCGGCTGGGACGCGACGACGCCGGTGAGCGTCACCGTCACCCGCTGCTCGGCGAGCGCAGCCAGCGGAGCGCGACCCGCGAGCTGGACGTGAGCGGACACCGTCACCGCAAGCGCGCAGGCCGCGGCAAGGGTGATGTGCGCGAGGGTGGCATGCGCGACGACGGGCCGGGGGCCGCCACGCGCCAGGACCGTCACGATCACCAGAGGCAGGCCGGCCACCACGACGACGGCCGCAGCCACCCACGTCGCCGGACCGGTCCAGCCGGCCCAGGGCCGGTCAGCAGCCAGGCCGCGACCCAGGCGACCAGCGCAGCCGGCACGATCCGCAGGTCGGTCATGGCCCTACCCGCGCGCTGCCGCGGATCTCCTCCAGCGTGGCCGGGCCGATACCAGGCACGTCCTGCAGCTCGTCCACGCTCGCGAACGGCCCGTTGGCCTCGCGCCACTCGACGATCGCCTGCGCGATCGACGGCCCGACGCCGGGCAGCGCCTCCAGCGCGACCGCGTCGGCGGTGTTGAGATCGACCGTGCCGCCCGCGCCCGGGCCACCCTGCCCGCCCGCGATCTGTCCGCCCGAGCCCTGCCCGCCCAAGCCCTGCGCCCCAACCGGCCCGGGCACCGGCTCCCCCGGCTTCGGCACGTACAGCTGCTCGCCGTCGGCCACCGTGCGGGCCAGGTTCACCGCGGTCAGGTCTGCCTTGGCGGTCGCGCCACCGGCTGCCTGGAGGGCATCCGCGACGCGGGCGCCGACAGGCAGGGTGACCAGACCCGGCTCGGCGACGGCACCGACCACGTGCACCAGCAGACCGCCGCCCGCTGCCGCGCTTGATCCCGGTCCCGACACTGGGTCCGACGCCGGGCCTGAACCTCCGTCGGGGCCCGATGCGACTGGTGCCGGGCCGCTCCCGACGAACGGGCTCGGCGAACCGCCGCTGGGCGCCTCGTCCGCGGCTGTCGAGCCCAGGGTCTGGAGGGTTTCGCCGCCCAACGAGACCACCGCCACGCCGACGCCGAGCAGGAGGACGGTCACAACGGCGACCACCGCCGTCGTGCCGGTCAGGGCCCACCGGCGGGGGCCGTGCTCGGCCCGTGGGTCGGTCGGATGCCCGTGCGCGGCCGCGTACGCCGCCGCCACACCCGAGGTCGACCGCCGGGCACGCAGGCGGGCGACCAGCTCGTCGGAGTCGGACCGGGTCTCGGCCTCGTCCCGGACGGTCACCGGGCTGAACGGCCACGGGTCTGGCCGTCGCTGTTGTGCGGTCTCTGGCTGCATGAGTCAGGACGCTAGGCGCGCACCGTACGCCTCGGGAGGACCCGACAGCCCGCCTGTGCACAGACCCGGTTCATCGTCGGTTGTGGTCGGGCTCGTTCCCGCGGCGGGTCGCCACGAGGGTCTGTGCACCCCGTCTACGAGATTCGGCGGCATCGGCCGATGAGTTCTCCGGTGCGTCGTCGTCGGACCTGGCAGATGCGCGACAATCGAGCGGTACCCCCGCCGCCCAAGCGCGAGACAAACCGGGAGCGACCATGACCGACAAGAAGACCTTCACCCTCGACGCGCCGGGCGCCAGCCTCACCTATGACGTGCGCGAGGCCGCCGCACCGACCGACGAGCCGCCGCTGGTGCTGATCGGCCTGCCGATGGGTGCGGAGGGCTTCACCACGCTGGCGAGCCACTTCACCGACCGGACCCTGGTGACCTACGACCCGCGCGGGGTCGAGCGCAGCACCCGGTCGGGCGAAGACAAGCCCGGCGTCGCTACCCACGCCGACGACGTGCACCGGATCATCGAGGCGGTCGGCGGCGGTCCGGTGGACCTGCTGGCCTCCAGCGGCGGTGCGATCGTGGCGCTCGACCTCGCAGCCAGGCACCCGGAGGACCTGAGGACCCTCGTCGCGCACGAGCCGCCGCTGGCCTCCGTGCTGCCGGACCGGGAGGCAATGGTGGCCGCCATGGCCGACATGCACGACACCTATCAGGCGAAGGGTTTCGGCGCCGCGATGGCCAAGTTCTTGACCCTGTTCATGATCGAGGGCGAGCTCCCCGCCGACTACGCGAACCAGCCCGACCCGGACCCGGCGGCCTTCGGCATGCCGGCCGAGGACGACGGCTCCCGCGACGACCTCATGTTCGGTGTCAACATGCTGGTACTGCCGCCGTACGTGCCGCAGTACGAGACGCTCAAGTCGGGTGCACCACGCGTGGTGATCGCCGTCGGCGTGGATACCGGCGAGGCGATGATGGCCCGCGCCGCCCGCGCGACCGCCGCCCTGCTCGACCAGGAGGCGGTCGTCTTCCCCGGCGGCCACGGCGGCTTCAGCGGCGGGGAGTACGGCCAGCCCGCGGACAAGCCCGTCGAGTTCGCGGCCAGGCTGCGTGAGGTACTGGCCGATCGGTAGATCGCCGAGCAGTCGGTAGCCGCAGCAGCGGCTCAGTGCGTGTGGTTGCCCAGGTCCGCGACGACGACGGCGAGCGTTCCCGGGCCGACGTGCACCCCCAGCACGGCGCTCAGCGGCGTGACCTCGACGTCGGCCCGGGTGCGGGTATGCAGGCGGCCGGCGAGGGCGTGCGCCCGGTCGTAGGCGCCGAAGTGGTGCACGGCGACCACGGGCCGCTCCGCCTCCGCGACGAAGCCCGCGGCCAGCTCCAGCAGCCGCTCGGCACCGGCGGCGCGGGTGCGCACACGCTGGGACAGCTCCACCGCGCCGTCGGACAGCCGGAGGATCGGCTTGACTCCCAGGACCGTGCCCAGCGCCGCGGCCGGACCGGACAACCGGCCGCCGCGGCGCAGGTGCTCCAGGGTGTCGACGACGAACACGGCCTGGGCGGTCCCCGCGACCTCGATGGCTCGGGCGGCGACGTGGTCGGCGTCCGACCCCGCGGCGGCGCACGCCGCCGCCGCACGCGCCGCGAAACCGAGGCCCGCCGCGCCCGTGCGCGAGTCGACGGCGCGCACCTGCAGGGGCGACCGAGCCGCGGCGGTGCCCGCCGAGCCGACCGTGCCCGACAACGCGCCCGACAGGTGCACGGAGACGATGGACCTCGCACCGGCGTCACCGAGCCCGCGGTAGACCGCGGCGAATGCCTCCGGCGACGGCTGGGAGGTCGTCACCTGCACCCCCTCGGCGACAAGCTCGGCCAGGCGTTCGGGCGTGATGTCCTCGCCCTCGCCGTAGGCCTCGTCGCCCACGAGGACACGCAAGGGCACCACGACCGGGCCGCCCGGCAGCCCCGCGGGCAGGCAGGCGGTGGAGTCGGTGACGACCCGCACCTCCTGGGGTGCCGGGCGGGAAGGACGACGTCGGGTGCGCATGACCGCGTCACTCTATCCGCGCGAGGAACCGCAACGCTAAACCGCCCGGGGCCTCCCCGCGCGCCGGGCCGGGAGGCGACCTAACGTACGAGACATGTCCGATGAATCGACGCCAGACCTTGCCGCTCTGCGTGCGGCCGCCGCGGCGGCCCAGAAGGCCCTCGCCGAGGCGGAGCAGGCCGCCGCGCCCGTACCGGCTGCGGAGGCCGAACCTGCGGCGGGCGCCGCCGCTGGTGGCCTGGAGGGCTACGCGGCCGAGGTCGCCGCGGGCTACGCCGCCGAGGCAACGCTGGCGCTGGGCGCCCTCCTGGAGGGCGAGCCGGGCGGTGAGGCCACCCCGAACCCGCAGGTCCAGGTCGGTTTTGCGCTCTCCATGCTGAACCGCCACGGCCTCGTGGCAGGCGCCACGGGAACCGGCAAGACCAAGACGCTGCAGGGCATGGCCGAGGGGCTCTCGCTGGCCGGGGTGCCGGTGTTCCTGGCGGACGTCAAGGGCGACCTGTCCGGGCTGACACTCCCCGGCCCCGACAACCCGAAGGTCGCGGAGCGGGCGGCGAGCATCGGGCAGGACTGGACGCCCACCCAGTACCCGGTCGAGTTCTACTCGCTGGGCGGCATCGGCAAGGGCGTACCGATCCGGACGACCATCACCGACTTCGGACCGCTGCTGCTCTCCAAGGTGCTCGGCCTCAACGAGACGCAGGAGTCCTGCCTCACCCTGATCTTCCACTGGGCCGACAAGAAGGGCCTGGCGCTGCTCGACCTGAAGGACCTGCAGTCGGTGATCGCGCACCTGACCTCCGACGAGGGCAAGGCCGAGCTCCAGGGGATCGGCGGTGTCTCGGCGGCCACGGCCGGCGTCATCCTGCGCGAGATCGTGGGCCTGGAGGGGCAGGGCGCCGACGTGTTCTTCGGTGAGCCGGCGTTCTCGTCGTCGGACCTCATCGCGACCAAGGGCGACCTCGGCGTGCTGAGCGTGCTGGAGCTGCCCGCCGTCCAGGACCGGCCGCAGCTGTTCTCGACGTTCCTGATGTGGCTGCTCGCGGACCTGTTCCAGGAGTTGCCCGAGGTGGGCGACGCCGACAAGCCCAAGCTGGTCTTCTTCTTCGACGAGGCGCACCTGCTGTTCGCGGACGCCTCGAAGGACTTTCTGCAGCAGGTGGTCCAGACCGTCCGGCTGATCCGGTCCAAGGGGGTCGGCGTCTTCTTCGTGACGCAGTCGCCGAAGGACGTGCCGTCCGACGTCCTGGCTCAGCTCGGCAACCGGGTACAGCACGCGCTGCGCGCCTTCACGCCCGACGACGCCGCCGCGCTCCGGGCCGCCGCCCGCACGTTCCCGACCTCGCCGTACGACCTGGAGCGCCTGCTGCAGGAGCTCGGCACCGGCGAGGCGGTCGTCACGGTGCTCACCGAGAAGGGCGCGCCGTCGCCGGTGGCGTGGACCCGGGTGCGCGCGCCGCAGGCCTCGATGGACCCGGCGGGCGACGCCGAGATCGACCGGGTAGTGGCGGCGTCACCCGGTCAGGCGAAGTACGGCACTGCGGTCGACGCGGAGTCGGCGTTCGAGCTGCTCCAGGCGAAGGCCCAGGAGCAGGCGGCCGGGCAGGCCGCTGCCGGGGGCGAAGCCACGGCCGGCGCCGACCAGCAGGCGCTCGCCAAGGAGCGGGCCCGGCTCGAGAAGGAGGCCGCGACCCGCGAGAAGGCGGAGGCACGCCAGAAGGAGCAAGCCGCCCGCGAACGCAACCGCGTGGTGGGCTCGCTCGCCAAGACGGCGGGCACCGTCCTCGTCCGGGAGCTGACCCGCTCCCTGTTCGGCACCCGCCGCCGCTGACCCTCCCGGGTCAGGCCGGGACTATGTTGACCAGGTTCGGGGCGCGGACGATCACCTTGCGGACGCCGCGGCCGTCCAGGAACTTGACCACGTTCGGCTCGGCCAGGGCCGTTGCCTCCAGGTCCTGTGCCGAGATGTCCGGGGCGACCTCGAACCGGGCACGCACCTTGCCCTGTACCTGAACCACGCAGGTCACGGTGTCCTGGACGAGGTACTGGTCCTCGGCCGTCGGGAACGGCGCGCGCGCCAGCGACTCGTCGTGCCCGAGCCGGGACCACAGCTCCTCCGCGATGTGCGGCGCGATCGGCGCCGTCATCAGGACCAGCGGCTCCACGGCCGAGCGCGGCACGGCCGGCAGCCCCGTGAGGTGGTTGTTCAGCGTGATGAGCTTGGCGATGGCCGTGTTCGGCCGCATGCTCTCCATCTCCAGGCGGACGTCCGCGATGGTGCGGTGCACGGCGCGCAGGGTGGCGGTGTCGGGCTCGTCGTCCGTCACCGTGAGCTCGCCCGTCTCCTCCGAGACGACATTGCGCCAGAGGCGCTGCAGGAACCGCTGCGACCCGACGACGGCGCGCGTGTCCCACGGCCGCGAAAGGTCCAGCGGGCCCATCGACATCTCGTAGACCCGGAACGTGTCGGCGCCGTACTGCTCGTACATGTCGTCAGGCGTCACTACGTTCTTCAGCGACTTGCCCATCTTCCCGTACTCACGGTTGACGGTCTGTCCCTGCCAGGTGAACCCGGTCTGCTCGTCGCCCTCCACCTCGTCGGCGGGCACGTACTGGCCGCGCGAGTCGGTATACGCGTACGCCTGGATGTAGCCCTGGTTGAAGAGCTTGCCGAACGGCTCGATGCCCGAGACATGACCCAGGTCGAACAGGACCTTGTGCCAGAACCGCGCGTACAGCAGGTGCAGCACCGCGTGCTCCACACCGCCCACGTAGAGGTCGACGCCGCCGGCCGGGCCGGACGTCGGGTTGTGCTCCGGCCCCAGCCAGTACTGCTCGAGCTCCGGGAGCGCAGCCGCGGCGGTCTCGGCCGGGTCCAGGTAGCGCAGGTAGTACCAGCACGACCCGGCCCAGTTGGGCATCGTGTTGGTGTCGCGGCGGTACTTCTTCGGCCCGTCGCCCAGGTCGAGCGTGACGTGCACCCACTCGTCGTTTCGGCCCAGCGGCGCCTCCGGCTCGGAGTTCGCGTCCTGGGGGTCGAAGGTGCGCGGCGCGTAGTCCGGCACGTCCGGCAGGTCGACCGGGAGCATCGCGTCCGGGATCGCCACGGGCCGGTCGTTCTCGTCCCAGACCACCGGGAACGGCTCGCCCCAGTAGCGCTGCCGGCTGAACAGCCAGTCGTTGAGGCGGTAGGTGGTGGTGCCCTCGCCGATGTTCTTGCTCTCCAGCCACGCGATGATCTTCGCCTTGGCCTCGGTCACGCCCAGGCCGTCGAGCGAGATCTCGTCGTTCGAGGAGCGCACGGCTACCCCGTCGCCCGCGTACGCCCCGGTGTGGTCCTCCGGCAGGCCCCCGACGGGCTCCACCGTGTGGATCACCGGCAGGTCATAGGCCTCTGCGAACGCATGGTCGCGCTCGTCGCCGCCCGGCACCGCCATGATGGCGCCGGTCCCGTAGCCCATGAGCACGTAGTCCGCGGTGAACACCGGGACCTGTGTGCCGCTGACCGGGTTCACGGCCAGGTGCCCCGTGAAGACGCCGGTCTTCTTGCCCGCGTCGGCCTGCCGCTCGACGGCGGTCTTCGCGGACGCCTCGCGCCGGTACGCGGCGACGGCCGCGACCGGGGTGTCGTACCCGCCGGTCCAGCTGCTGCGCGTCCCGTCCGGCCACGCGGAGGGGACCTCGTCGAGCAGCGGGTGCTCGGGAGCGACCACCATGAAGGTGGCACCGAACAGGGTGTCGGGCCGGGTGGTGAAGACCTCGAGCGTGCCGGCCGCGCCGGCCGGGTCACCCTCGGCGGTCCCGACGACGTCGAACCGCACGTTCGCGCCGGTGGACCGGCCGATCCAGTTGCGCTGCATCGACTTGACCTTCTCCGGCCAGTCGATCAGCTCCAGGTCGTCCGTGAGGCGGTCGGCGTAGGCGGTGATGCGCATCTTCCACTGCCGCAGGCTGCGCTGGAACACCGGAAAGTTACCGCGCTCGGACCGGCCGTCGGAGGTGACCTCCTCGTTCGCGAGCACGGTGCCCAGGCCCGGGCACCAGTTCACCGGAGAGGAGTCGACGTAGGCGAGGCGCTGCGCGTCGACGACGTCGCGCTGCTCGAACTCGCTGAGCGCGGACCAGACGGCGCCGCCCGTGTTGTCGCCGTCGTGCCCGGGGACGGAGCGCGTGCCGGCGGCCAGCTCCGCGCGGAGCTCGGCGATGGGGCGGGCCCGGCCGCGGCTGTCCCCGGCGCCCGTCGACGGGCCGGGGCGCTCCGCTTCGGCGTCGTACCAGGAGTCGAAGATCTGCAGGAAGATCCACTGCGTCCAGCGGACGTACTCGAGGTCGATAGTTGCGAAAGTGCGGCGGGAGTCGTGGCCCAGGCCGAGGCGGCGCAGCTGGCGCCGCATGTTGATGATGTTGGCCTCGGTCGTCACGCGCGGGTGCTGCCCCGTCTGGACGGCATACTGCTCCGCGGGCAGGCCGAACGCGTCGTAGCCCAGCGCGTGCAGCACGTTGTCGCCGCGCATGCGGCGGAAGCGCCCGGTCACGTCGGTGGCGATGTAGCCCAGCGGGTGGCCCACGTGCAGGCCCGCACCCGAGGGGTACGGGAACATGTCCATGATGAAGTACGGGTCGCCCTCCGCCGGGCTCCCGCCCGGCCCCGTAAGTCGCCCCTGCGGGTTCGCCGCGTGAAAGGTGCCGCGCTCTTCCCAGACGTCCTGCCAGCGCAGCTCGATCTGCTGTGCGAGGGCTGGGGTATAGCGGAAACGGGGCTCGTCCTGGGACGTGGTGCGCTCGGGTGCGTCGGGCATGGTCACGGCTGCGAGTCTAGCGACCGCGCGGCTACCCGGCCCTCGGTTGTCCACAGGCACGAAGGTTCATCGGACATTCGCCCCTGCCTCTCCCCAAGTTCTATGCCCGGGTGCTCGAATGGCTCGCATGATGCCCCTGTTGCGAAAGATCCTCGCCACCAGCATCGCCGCCGCCACCGTGTGGACGGCCTCGACCGCGGCCGCCGTCCCGATGCCGCAGGCAACCGGCGCCCAGCCCGCCACCGTAGAACCGGCGACCCACCGCCCGGCCGCCGACCACGTCGTCTTCCTGGCGCTGGACGGGTTCGACGTCGAGTACCTCGACCTGCTGCGCGGTGACGACCCGGCCGCGGAGATGCCGAACCTGGAACGCCTCCTGCGGCGCGGCAGCGTCACGACCTCGACCGGTGTGATGACCTCGATCACCAACCCGTCGTGGTCGTCCGTCGCGACCGGCGCCTGGCCGGAGACCCACCACAACACCGCCTACTGGTTCGACCCGGCCACCAACACGGCCAAGGGTCAGCAGCGCGACCTCGTCGTACCGACGATCGCGCAGTCGATCCGAGCGCAGGGCGGCACCGTCTTCTCGTCGCAGTGGTTCATCCTGCAGAACTACGGCGTCACGTACGGCGACCCGGACGGCCTCTACACGCAGCCCGGCGGCGACTGCGCCCGCCGCACCGACGACGCCGTCGCCGTGCTGCGCGGCGAACCGGTCAGCTCGGGCGGGCAGCTCGTCACCGCCAGCGGCATCCCGGCGCTCATGGCGGTCTACTGCGACACGCTCGACGCGATCGGGCACGACGGCGGCGACGCCGACCCACGCATCCCGGGCGCCCTGGAGGAGATCGACCAGCAGCTCGGACGCATCATGACGGCCACCCAGGAGGCGGGCGTCTACGACCGCACGGCGTTTGTCATCACCGGCGACCACGGCATGACGACGTTCGACAAGGGTTTCGCCACCGAGGCCCTCGCCGCGATCGAGGCGGCCGGGTTCACCCCGCAGATCCTGACCAGCGGCCAGTCGCCGGCACCCGACACCGACGTCGTCATAGTCGTCGGCGGTGTCGCGGACGTCCGGATCATCGGCGAGCAGGCGGGCGACCGGGCCGCCGTCCGACGCCTGGAGCGGGCGCTGAACGCACTACCGCAAGTGCAGAACGTGTTCAACAAGACCGACCAGCGGCGTCTGCACATGAGCCCGAACCACGGCGACCTGCTCGTGGAACCCGCGCCGGGCTGGTCGTTCGGAGCCACTCCGGCCGACGCCGCAGGGCGGCACGGAGCGACCACCGAGCTGCGCATCCCGCTGGTCCTGGCGGGCGCGGGCGTCCAGCCGGGCGCGCACCCGTACAGGCCGCGGCACATCGACATCGCACCGACGATCTCGGCGCTGCTGGGCTACTCACCGCCGTCGGCCAGCGAGGGCCGTGTGCTGCGCGAGGCGCTACGCCGCTGACCTCAGAACGACGCGACCAGGTCTCCGCCCACCGCGAGCATCAACCACCCGACGGCGACGACGTAGCCGATGATCAGGATGATGTGGCGGTTGCTCACCAGGGCGTCACGCAGCCCGGCGCCCACGGGCAGGTCGCCCGACCCCACGCCCCGCACCACCTGGTACCAGAGCAGCGGCCACATGATGGTCCACACGACCATGCAGTAGGGGCACAGCGCGATGATCACGTGGAAGCTGGTGTACATCAGGAAGAAGACGAGCGCCTGACCCAGGACAGTCCCGATCAGCAGCGACGTCCAGTACCAGCGCGGCAGGCGGGTGCCCAGCAGCATCATCACGCCGGTCGTGATGACGACGGGGAACGCCGCGACCCCGATGTACGGGTTCGGGAAGCCGAGCAGTGCGCCCTGCCACGACTCCATGGCCGCGCTGCAGGTGACGAACAGATTGATGGTGCAGGACGCCGTGCGGTCCGGGTCCACGAACGCCAGGTACTTCTCCCAGGCCAGGGCGAACGAGGCTACGAAGCCGATCGCGCCCAGCACCACCAGGAGCAGGCCCATGGTCCGCGCGCCGAGCGGCTGGGGGCCGGGCCCCGCAACGCTCTCCGTCGAGCTGCCGATCGAGCTTTCCGACGACGTCGTGGTCGCCCCGGTCTCAGTCACGCGCACAGGGTACCGGCGCAGGCTGGGACCTCGCTGGACTTGTGGTCACAAAGTTGTCTCCGCCGCCTGGTGGACAACCCGCTGCCGCCCGAACGCCAGGATCAGGCCGAGCCCCAGCACGGTGACCGCGGCCCCGGCCCAGGCCGGCGCGAGATAGCCCCAGCCGGCGTTGATGACCACGCCGCCCATGAACGCGCCGGCACCGTTGGCCACGTTGAGCCCGGCGTGGCACAGCGCCGCACCCAGCGACGGCGCGCCGGGCGAGAGGTCCATGAGGCGGGTCTGGAACGCGAGGCCCAGCACCTGGGAGGTGACGCCGAGCAGGAACAGGGAGATCAACGCGGGCACCACCGAGCCGCCCGTCAGCGCGAACAGGACGAGCGAGGCCGCCGTCGTCACGAAACCGATCACCACCGCGCGCAGCACACCGCGGTCGGCGAGCCGCCCGCCGATCTGCATCCCGACGGTCATGCCGACGCCGAACAGGGCGAGCACCCAGGGCACCGCACCGCCGGGCAGGCCGGTCACCCCGGTCAGGGTGGGGGCCACGTAGGTGTAGACGGCGAACATGCCGCCGAACCCGATGGCGCCCACTACGAACGCGAACCACAGCGGTACGTTCCGCAGGGTCGCCAGCTCGGTCCGCACCGAGCGCCCCGCCCCGCCCGCGCCGGCCGGCACGAGGCGCCACAGACCCAGCAGGGTCACGATCCCGAGCACACCGATCAGGACGTAGGAGACCCGCCACCCGAAGGCCTGCCCCACCCACGTGGACAGCGGGACGCCGACGATGTTCGCGATGGTCAGGCCGGTCATCATGGTCGCGACGGCCCGCCCGCGCTGGGCCGGCCCGGCGACGGCGGCCCCCACCGCCGCCCCGACGCCGAAGAACGCGCCGTGCGGCAGCCCGGCCAGGAATCGCCCGGCCACGAGCCAGCCGATGTCCGGCGCCGCCGCCGACAGCACGTTCGCCACGGTATAGGCGCCCATGAGCAGGAGCAGCAGGCGCTTGCGCGACATCCGCGCCGCGGCAACGGTCAGCAGCGGCGCCCCGACGACGACGCCCAGCGCGTACGCGGTGATGGTGTGCCCCACCTGCGGGTCGGTCGCCAGGAGGTCGGCACCGACGTCGGGCAGCAGGCCCATGGCGGCGAACTCGGTGGTGCCGATGGTGAAGCCGCCGACGGCGAGGGCGACGAGCGCGGGCGCCGCGCGGCGCATCGAGCCGGTCTTGGCCGCCTCGCCAGCCACCTCGTCGGGGGCGTGCTGCTCAGAGCTGGTCGCCATGGGAACTCCAGGGGTGTCGTATCGATTCGGTAAGACCGTCGGCGACACCGGCGACGAAACAGCGGGAACGAGGAGAAGCCTACTCCCGTGCCACCCACACCCGGGAGGCCGCGAGCAGGCCGAGGTCGGCAACCCGCTCGTCCGGGCAGGTCCAGGAGACGGCGACCGTGCCGGCGAACTCGCGCCGGGCCTGCACCTCGACGCGCATGTCGAGGTCCAGGCCGAGCTCGGCGAGGTAGCGCAGCGCCTCAGGGTCGGCGTCGGAGATCCGGACGACGGTGCCGCTGTCACCCGCGTGCATGGCCGACAGCGGCATCGCGTCCGGCCGCACCACCGTGCCGTCGGCGGCCGGGATCGGGTCGCCGTGCGGGTCGCGCGACGGGTTGCCCAGGCGCGCGGCCATCCGCTCCACGAACACGTCGGAGACGGCGTGCTCCAGCACCTCGGCCTCGTCGTGCACCTCGTCCCAGCCGTACCCGAGCTGGTCCACGAGGAAGGTCTCCAGGAGCCGGTGGCGGCGCACCATCATGAGCGCGAGGCGGCGGCCGTCGTCGGTCAGCCGGATCGCGCCGTAGCGCTCGTGCTCCAGCAGGCCCTGCCCGGACAGGCGGCGCACCGTCTCCGAGACGGTGGACGCGCCGACCCCGAGCCGGTCGGCGAGGTGCTTGGTGGTCACCTTCTCGTCCGACCACTCCTGGGCCGACCACACCGCCTTCAGGTAGTCCTGGGCGACGGGCGTCAGCTCGGCCGGGTCGGTTGCGCTCTCCACGCCCCGAGCCTAGTTGCCCGACGGCGACGGCGTCCGCCCCGAGCCGGACGTCGTCCCGCCGAGCACCCCACCCAGCACACCCCCGGGCACCCCGTCCGGTATCTCGTCCGGCAGCGGAACCGCTGGCGGCATCGCCTGCCGCTCGCTCACCGACGCCTCGCCGTCGGGCGTGACCTCGACGAGCTGCCAGTCCACGAGCTGGCGCCGCTCCGGGTCGAACCGCAGCACCGTCATCTCCGAGGAGTCGCGCAGGGGGCCCACCGAGGCGTTGCCCTGCGTCGCGCCGGCGGTGCTCGCGTTCACGTATCGCACGCCGTAGCCCACTACCTCCGGACCCATCCGCGTGTGCATGTGCCCCGAGATCTGGAACGGCACGCAGCCCGACTCCAGGGCGGCGGTGCCGACGACGGGCTGGTGCACCATGAGCAGGTCCACCCGGTCCTCCGCGGTGAAGCCGCCCAGGCCGGCCTCCCCCGCGGCGTCGCACGCGACGTCCCGCAGCCGCTCGCCGGCCTCCTCGGGCGTCTCCTCGCGCGCGTTGACGGTGCCGCCGCCGATCCGGGTCTCCAGCGGGTCCCGGTCGCCGAGGATCCGGATGCCCGCCACCTCGACGATGTCGCCGTCGAGCACGATCTGGCGGTTCGCCAGCTCGGTGGCCGTCGTCAGCCGCGAGTCGTGGTTGCCGTCCGCCACGACGAACGGGACGCCGTCGGGCACGGCCGACGCGAACGAGTCCACGCAGACGGACTCCACGCTCGTGCCGTTGATGGTGGTGTCCCCCGCGTTGAGCATCACGTCGGGCGCGAGCCGGTCGGCAAGGTCCCTGATGAGCGGCGTCATGCCGGTGTTGCAGTGCAGGTCCGAGACCAGGAGCAGGGTCACGTAGTCGGGTTCCTCGGGGCTGTCCGACGCCGCGGCGTCTGGCTCGGTGCCCGGCTCGGCGGCCGCCGCCTCCTGCTCGGCGACCCGGGCGTCCCAGGCCGCCATGAGCTGCTCGCGGGCGCCCGCGTAGAACACCTCGTTGGCCTGGTAGGCGTCCACGAGCTGCCCGCTGTAGGTGTCGACCACCCCGGCCAGCCGGCCCGTGATGCGGGCGCCCTCCAGCGCGGTCCCCGCGAACACCGGCGAGGCGGGGAGCGTCGCCCGCTGCTCGGGTGCCGAGCTGGCCGTGACTGTCCCGGCCACCAGAACGACGACGAGCACAACGCCGGTGATCGCCCAGGTGCGGGCGGCGAGCGCCCCGGCGAGGTAGCGCCGTCGGGCCGGACCGAGCAGGGCGCGCAGCCCGAGACCTGCCGCGACCAGGAGCACCGCCGCCGTGCCCGTGCCGCGGACCGCGTCCCAGACCAGCGCCCAGGCCACGGTGCGCACTGTCTGCTGCGGGGAGTCGAAGAACTGGAGGTAGCCGTCGAGGTCTCCCGCGAGCGCGTCGAAGCTGGCGGCGTCCACGGCCGAGAGGTCTGCGGGGATCTCGTGCACGGTGATCCGGACACCGAGGGTGAACGGCAGCGGGGAGTCGGTGACGACGGTGCCGAGCGGGCCGAGGTCGGCGACCAGCTCGTCGTCCGCGGTGACGGCGTAGGTGGCCTCGTGCGGGCCGAGGCTGAGGTCTGCTCTCGCGGTAGTGATCCCGGACGCTAGGCAGACGAGGAGTGCGGCCACTCCGGCGAGGGTCCAGCGCAGCCAGCGGGGCGGGTTGGTACGACTCATCACCTCTACCTTTGCACGTGGCCGGAACTGCTGCTGACGGGCCTGCTCCTGTCGGATCCGCGGCGGGCACGGGAGGATGGGCGGATGTTCGTGCTCCGGTCTGTCTGGCGTCCGCCCGCCCCTGTCGCGCGGGTCTGGTCGGTGCTCGCCGACCCCCGGTTCAGCTGGCCCGACTGGTGGCCGGGGCTGACCGCGGAGGCGACCCACTCCGCCGTCGGACCCCAGGGGCTGGCCGCGCCCGGGGCGTGGGCACGGCTACGGGTGCGCAGCCCGCTCGGGTACGCGCTGCGGTTCCGGCTGGACCTCGTGGAGACGACGGCGCCGTCGGCGGGCGTGCCCGGGCGGGCCCTGCTGGAAGTCTCGGGCGACCTGGAGGGCCGGGCGGACGTGACGGTGTCGGAGGTTCCGGGCGGCGGCTCGACCGAGGTGCTGCTCGTCTGGCAGGTATCACCCGTCCCGGCCTGGTTCCGCGCGGCGTCACGGATCGGCCCGGGCCCGCTCGCCTGGGCCCACGCCCGAGTGATGCGCGCAGGCGCCCGCGGCCTGACGGCCCACCTGACTCGGTAACTCCACTCCCGCCGCGTTCGAGACCAGCGGAGCAGGGGGTCAGCCCGTTTTGCGGCGGGATTTTTTTGCGTCGGCGACGCTGCGTTTCAGGGCCTCCATGAGGTCTACCACCTCGGCGCCCCCGGTCTCCTCCTCGGCTGCCTCGCCGAACGTCGCCGCCGTGTCGACGCTGTCGCCGGCCTCCAGCTTCGCGTCGACGAGCTTGCGCAGCTGCACCTGGTACTCGTCCTCGTAGTCCTCGGGCGTGAAGTCGGCCTCGAAGCTGCTCACCAGCTGGGCCGACATCGTGAGCTCCTTGTCGCTGATCTTCGCGGGCTCGTCGAGGGACGGAAACGCTGCCTCGCGGATCTCGTCGGCCCACAGGAGGGTCTGCAGCACCAGGATCTCCTCGCGCACCCGCAGCGCCGCCAGCCGGGTGCGCTGCCGCAGCGCGAACTTCACGATGGCGGTGCGGTCGGTCTCCTCCAGCGTGCGGCGCAGCAGCACGTAGGCCTTCGTCGACTTGGAGTCGGGCTCCAGGTAGTACGTCCGGTCGAGCATGATCAGGTCGATCTGCTCGCTCGGCACGAACTCCACGACGGAGATCTCACGGTCCCGTTCGGCGGGGAGGTCAGCGAGGTCCTGCTTGGTGAGCACCACTGTGCGCTCGCCGTCGTCGTAGGCGCGGTCGATGTGCTCGTACGGCACCACCTCGCCGTCGATCTCGCACACACGCTTGTACCGGATGCGTCCGCCGTCGGCGTCATGCACCTGGTGGAGCGGCACGTCGTGGTCCTCGGTCGCGCTGTACAGCTTGACCGGAACGTTGACGAGGCCGAAGGTCACGGCACCCTTCCAGATCGCCCTCATGCTTCTATAGTGCGCCCCAAGCGCACCACATGCCCAGGTTTCGGTCTCCGCCGACGTACCGGGCGGCGTGCCCGGGCAGGCAGGGCCGGCGTCAGAGGCCGACGCGGTCCAGCTTCGCCGCGAGCTCCGCGTTGGTGGGCTCGACGAGGTGCTCGCCGTCGGGAAACACCAGGACCGGGAGGGTCTTTCGCCCGGTCAGCGCCTCGGCCTCGTCGGCCCGGGTGGGGTGCGCCACGAGGTCCACGTAGACGTAGTCCACCCGGCGCACGTCGAGCACCGCCTTGCTGCGGCGGCAGTCCC
This sequence comes from Promicromonospora sp. Populi, assembly GCF_041081105.1. NCBI lineage: Bacteria > Bacillati > Actinomycetota > Actinomycetes > Micrococcales > Promicromonosporaceae > Promicromonospora > Promicromonospora sp. Populi. The sequence continues at coordinate 2,285,147 of NZ_CP163528.1, forward strand.
GGCACCACGCGGCGCCGTAGACGGTGAGCCGGTCGGGCCGGCCGATCGACGGCGCGTCGGCAGCGGCAGCCGGGGCTGCCGCGAGCGCGCCGACCGACGCGGACGCTACCGCGCCGATCGAGAGGGATTCCGAAATCACTCGCCGGAGCCTAGCCGAGTCCCTCGCCCCGCTACGACACCCGGTCACGTGATTTCCGCGACCCCTGGGCACGGGAGCGCGACCGGCTGCACGATGGTGTGATGGCGGGCACCCAGCAGACGGTCACGGTGGACGGGCACAGCCTGCGCCTGAGCAATCTCGACAAGGTGCTGTACCCGGCTTCGGGCACCACCAAGGGTGAGGTGCTGCACTACCTGGCGCAGATCGCGCCCGTGCTGCTGCCGCACACCGCCAACCGCCCCACCACGCGCAAACGGTGGCCCGACGGCACGGGCGGGCAGATGTTCTTCCAGAAGAACCTCGACGCCTCCACCCCCGACTGGGTCAAGCGAAGGTCGATCCAGCACAAGACGTCGGCCAACGACTATGTGCTGGTCAACGACCTCGCGACCCTGACCTGGCTGGGCCAGACGGCGACCCTCGAGCTGCACACCCCGCAGTGGCAGTTCGGCCGCACAGGTGCGCGCCTCGACCCGGACCGCCTGGTGCTGGACCTCGACCCGGGCCCCGGCGCGGGCCTGCCCGAGTGCGCGCAGGTCGCCCGGTGGGCTCGCGAGATCCTGCAGGGCATGGGGCTGGAGCCGTACCCCGTGACGTCCGGCTCCAAGGGCATCCACCTCTATGCGGCCCTCGGCAAGGCCCAGGACACCCGCCTCAGCTCCGACGCGGTGTCCGCCGTCGCGCACGAGCTCGCCCGCTACCTCGAGACCGAGCACCCCGACCTCGTGATCAGCGACATGAGCAAAAAGCTGCGGACGGGAAAGGTGCTCGTCGACTGGTCGCAGAACAACGGCAGCAAGACCACCATCGCGCCCTACTCCCTGCGCGGTCGCGACCGGCCCTGGGTCGCCGCGCCCCGCACCTGGGCGGAGCTGGACGACCCGGACCTGGCCCAGCTCACCCCCGAGGAGGTGGTCGCCCGCGTCGAGGCCGACGGCGACCTCCTCGCGCCGCTGCTGGAAGGTCACCTCTCCGCTCTGGAGCCGACGCCGGAGCGCCTCGCGACCTTCCAGAAGCTTCAGACCTACCGCGCCAAGCGCGACCCGGCGAAGACGCCGGAGCCGTTCGGGCCCGATGCGCCGTCCGAGGCCGCGCCAGGCGCCGAGGCCAAGCCCACCTTCGTCATCCAGGAGCACCACGCCCGCCGCCTGCACTGGGACTTCCGCCTGGAGCACGACGGCGTCCTCGTCAGCTGGGCCCTCCCCCGCGGCGAGCCCACCGACCCGGCCAAGAACCACCTCGCCGTACAGACCGAGGACCACCCGCTGGAGTACGGGTCCTTCGAGGGATCCATCCCCGGCGGCGAGTACGGCGCCGGAGAAGTCACGATCTGGGACTCCGGCACCTACGACCTGGAGAAGTGGCGCGACGACGAGGTGATCGCCACCCTCCACTCCGCCGACCGCGGCTCCCGCCGGCTCGCCCTGATCCGCACGGGCGGCCGCGACGGCGACGCCGAGAACAACTGGCTCATCCACCTGACGAAGTCCCAGCCCGGGGCCCCGCAGCCACCAAGTACCCGGCCCACGCGCCGCCCGAGCCCGAGCCCGAGCTCGAGCCCGAGCCCGAGCAGGCGAGAACCCGGCACTCAGCGAGACCTGGGGCAACGGCCCATGCTCGCCACCGCCGCCACACCCGGCGACCTGACCAAGCCGGAGGACTGGGTCTTCGAGATGAAGTGGGACGGGTTCCGCGCCCTGGCCCACGTCCTGGACCCGGAGACGGTGCACCTGGTCAGCCGCTCCGGCCAGGACCTCACCGCGACGTTCCCCGAGCTCAGCGTGCTCGCCGCCCAGGCAGACCCGGCCCGGCTCCCCATGCTGCTCGACGGCGAGATCGTCGCCCTCGACCGCAACGGCCGCCCCGACTTCCGCCGCCTCCAGCAGCGGGCCAACCTGCGCAAGGAACGCGACGTCGCCCGCGCCCGGGCCCTCGTCCAGGTGGACCTCATGCTGTTCGACGTCCTACGGGCCGACGGCGAGGACGTCACCGGCCGCCCCTACACCGAGCGACGCGAGCTCCTCGAGTCCCTGGTCACACCCGAGGCACCCGTGCACCTGCCGCCCGCTTTTGAGGGCGACCTCGATGCCGCATTGCGCACCTCGCGCTCCCTGAGACTGGAGGGAGTCGTCGCCAAGCGCCGCACCTCCACCTATGCCGGACGGCGCTCGCGGGAGTGGCTCAAGGTCAAGCACCAGGCGATGCAGGAGGTGGTCATCGTGGGCTGGCGCCCGGGCCGGGCAGACACCTCGGTGATGGGCTCGCTGCTCATGGCGGTCCCGGACCTGCCGGACGGCGCCGGCCTGCGCTACGTCGGGCGCGTGGGCACGGGCTTCTCCGAGCACGAGCGTCGGGAGATCACCACCCGGCTGCGCGGCATGGAGCGCAAGACACCGGGGGTGTCCGGCGTTCCGGTGGAAGACGCGTCGGACGCCCACTGGGTCTCGCCCAAGCTGGTGGGCGAGGTGACGTACGCCGACTGGGCAGAGGGTCCCGACAGGGCCTCGGGCGAGCGGCGGATGCGGCACTCGGTGTGGCGCGGCTGGCGTCCGGACAAGTCACCGGCGGACGTCGAGGTGGAGCTGCCCAACCAGCCGTGACCCCGGTCTGGCGTGCCGCTTGGCACACTTTTACCGGCGACGGGCGAGCGCAGGAAAGCCACGCTCCGTAGGCCTATCGTTGCCAGCATGCGAGCGATCACGTATTCGAAGTTCGGCAGCGCGGACGTCCTCGAGCTCACCGAGCAGCCTGACCCGCATATCGGCCCCGACACCCTCGTGGTGCGGGTCAAGGCGGCCTCGGTCAACCCGGTCGACTGGAAGATCCGCGAGGGTCGCCTGCAGGGCCTCGTCGACGTGCAGCTCCCGGCGATCCCGGGCTGGGACGTCGCGGGCGTCGTCGAGCAGGTCGGCCTGGACACCCCCGAGTTCCAGGTGGGCGACGAGGTCTACGGCTACGTGCGCAAGGACACCGTGCAGGGCGGCACGTTCGCCGAGCTCGTCGCCGCGCCCGTCCGCACGCTGGCGCGCAAGCCGGCGTCGCTGAGCTTCGAGGAGGCGGCAGCGGTGCCGCTCGCGGGCCTCACTGCCTACGAAGCGATCCAGCGGGCCGGGGTCAAGGACGGCCAGACCGTGCTGGTGCACGCCGCGTCCGGTGGCGTCGGCGCGTTCGCCGTGCAGATCGCGAGGGCTCGGGGCGCGCGCGTGATCGGCACCGCGAGCGAGCGGAACCACGAGTTCCTGCGCGGGCTCGGTGCCGAGCCCGTCACCTACGGCGACGGCCTGGCCGACCGGGTCCGCGCGCTCGCGCCCGACGGCGTCGACGTGGTCCTCGACTTCGCCGGCGGCGACGCCGTAGCCGCCAGCGCGGAGCTCCTGGCCGACGGCGGCACCATCGCCTCGATCACCGACGCCACCGCCCGCACCGAGCACGGCGGCCACTACGTCTGGGTGCGCCCGTCCGTCGCGGGCCTCGACGCGCTCACCGCCCTGTTCGACGCGGGCGAGCTCACGGTCGAGGTGGCCCAGGTCTTCGACCTGGCCGACGCCGCGGACGCGCACCGGGCCAGCGAGACGGGCCACACCCGCGGCAAGGTAGTGGTCCGGGTGGCGTGATCGGCCGAGCCGAGCCGAGCCGGCCGGCGGGCGGCCCTAATTTCGCTGGGCGGCCGCGGCGGGTTGTGCCAGGGTCCGACGATGACCTCTTTCATCTCGCACATCACCGTGGACTGCTCCGACGCCTACTCGCTCTCCCAGTGGTGGAAGCCGGTGCTCGGCTACCAGGACGTCCCCGGCGACCCGAACCTGCCCGGCCACCACGAGTGCATGATCGTGGACCCGGACGGCAAGGGCGTGTCCGTGCTGTTCATCGAGGTGCCGGAGGGCAAGTCGGTCAAGAACCGGGTGCACCTCGACCTGCGCCCGCGCGCCGACCTGCGTGACACGGAGATCGCGCGGGTGATCGCACACGGTGCCACGGTGGTGGGCGACCACCGCGGGCAGTACGGCCCCGGTTCCGGCTGGGTGACGCTCGCCGACCCGGAGGGCAACGAGTTCGACATCGTCCGCTCCCTCGCCGAGGTCGCGGAGCAGCCCGCGCCGGCCGGCGCCGTCGACGCGTGAGCGACTGGACGATCCGGCCCGAGCGGCCGGAGGACTTTCCGGCGATCCGGGAGGTCCTGGTCGCGGCCTTCGGCGACGACGAGGTCGCCGACGGCGTGGACCGGATACGCGAGTCGTGGATCTACCGCCCGGCAACGTCGCTGGTCGCGGTGTCGGGCGGCGAGGTGTCCGACGACGAGGTGGTCGGTCACGTCATGATCGACGGCTGCACCGTGACGGGCGCCGCCGGTGAACGCACGATCGCGATGCTGACTCCGCTCGCTGTCCGCCCTGACCGCCAGCGGCGCGGCTTCGGCGCAGCCCTGGTGCGGGCGGCCCTGGCCGGTGCCGAGGAGGCCGGTGAGCCGCTGGTGGTACTGGAGGGGAGCCCCAGGTACTACGGGGCGCTCGGCTTCCTCCCGGCCCGCGAGCACGGGATCGAGATGCATCTGCCGGACTGGGCTCCGCGCGAGGCCGCCCAGGTTTATTTGCTGCCGGCCTACGACCCGGCGGACCCGACCCTGCGCGGTCTGATCGGCTACCCCCCGATCTTCGGCTGAGGCCAGCTCCACGCGAGCGACGCTCAGCCCGGCGCCGAACGGCCGTGCCGCCAGTAGCCCACGAAGTCCACGTGCGCCTTGGGCACTCCCCGCTCGCCCACCAGGTGCCGGCGCGCGCCCGTGGCCAGCGCCGACTCGCCTACCGCGAAGGCGTACACGTCACCGCTCAGCCCGGTCAGGTCCAGGTCGCGCAGCTCCGCGAGCGCCGCCTGCCCGGGGAGGGCGTGCGGGTCCTCGCCGTCGGACCGGACCACCCAGCGCAGCTCGACGCCGGAGGGCACCCGGAACTCCTGCTTGTCCCCGGCCGTGGGGACCTCGATGACGGCGACGCCGCGCGCCTCCTCGGGGAGGGACTCACAGATGCCCGCGACGGCGGGCAGCCCGGACTCCTCGGTGACCAGGAGCGTCCAGTCATGTGGGTGGCGCGGGTTGTAGACGACGCCCTGGTCGAGCACGCCGACGCGCATGCCCGGCTCTGCGACCTGGGCGAAGTCGGCTCCGGGCCCCGAGTGGTGCTCGGCATCCTCTGCCTCGTCGTCGGGCCCCGCGTGCAGCACGAAGTCGACGTCGATCTCGTTCAGGTCGGGGCGCGCGGCGCGGACCGTGTAGTTGCGCACCCAGGGCCGCCGGGTCTTCGGGGTGGTGAGGTATTCGGCGTACCAGAGCGCCGACGCGCGCGTGGGCAGCCGGAGCATGTCCTGGCCCGCGCGCGGCAGGAAGAGGCGGAACCACTGGTCGTAGCCGATCGGCGTGAACTGGGCGAGCTCGTCGCCGCCGAGAGTCACACGCATCATGTTCGGCGTGACCTGCTTGGTGCCGACTACCTCAGCCATGACGACGTGCGGATCGACCGCCTTGCGCACCTTGAATGCCATGCGCTGAGGTTAGGCTTACCTAAGCCGATTTGACCAGCCCTTCACCCGGACCGCTCTCGTCCGGACCCACCGGATCCGCCCCGGGGACGCTCCGGATCCCCACCAGGGACAACAGCCCGCCGATCACGAGCAGCCCCGCGGTGACCAGGAGCGCCCGGTGGAACGAGTCGACGTCGAGCACACCGCCCGTGATGACACCGGCGAACGCCACCATCACGAGCCCTGCCACACGCGAGACCGCGTTGTTCACGGCGGAGCCGATGCCGGCGTCGTGCGCCGGGACGGCACCCAGGATGGCCGCCGTCAGTGGCGCCACCGTCATCGACAGGCCGAGCCCGAAGACGATCTGGCCGGGCAGCACCTGCGTGGGGTAGAAGGCGGTCTCGTCCATCGCGAGCATCAGGAGGAACCCGGCCCCCGCCACGATCGGTCCCACGGTCATGAACAGCCGCGGCCCGTACCGGCCGGCGAGCGTGCCGAACCAGGCGGACAGCGCGATCATCGCGAACGTAACCGGCAGCTGCGCCAGGCCCGACCAGGTGGCCGAGTACCCGGCAACCTGCTGCAGGAACAGCGTGACCACAAAGCCGCCCAGCGAGAGCGCGCCGTAGATAGCGGTGGTCGCCAGGTTGCCCCACGCGAAGTTGCGCACCCGGAACAGGCGCAGCGGCAGCATCGGGTCTGCGGCCCGGCGCTGGTAGAGCACAAACGCGATCAGCATCGCGGCGCCCACCACGACGGGCACCACGATGCCCGGCGAGGTCCAGCCCAGCCGCTCGCCCTCGATCAGCCCGAACACCACTCCCGCAAGACCGAACGCGGCCAGCGCAGCACCGGGGATGTCCACCCGCCGGCCCGGCTCGCCCTCCGCCGCGGGAACCGCGCGCAGCATCCAGAGGGTCACTGCGATGACCGGCACGTTGATCCAGAACACCCAGCGCCACGACGCGAAGTCCACCAGCATGCCGCCCACGAACGGGCCGACGATCATCGCGCCGGTGGTCCACGCCGTCCACCGGCCGATCGCCCGGGCCTGCGCCTCACCGCTGAACGTCGCGATGATCAGGGCGAGCGAGCTCGGCACGAGCAGGGCGCCGGCCACCCCCTGCAGGGCGCGGGCGATCACGAGGACGGGGCCCGTCGGGGCGACCGCGCACAGCACGGAGGCGATCCCGAACCCCACGAGCCCGACCGTCAGCACCCGGCGCCGCCCGTAGACGTCGGAGACCGAGCCGGCCACGAGCATCAACGAGCCGAGGGTCACGAGGTAGGCGTCCACCACCCACTGCTGCAGGGCCAGCCCGGCGATGCCCGGTCCCCCGAGCTCGTCCGCTATCGCGGGCAGCGCGACGCTCACCACCGTGCCGTCGAGGAAGGACACGAAGGAGGCGAGGACTGCGACGAGGAGCACCCGGCGCTGAAGCGTGGTCACGAGCATCACCGTAGACCTGGCCACCGACATCGGCCGCTGGATAAAAACGGGCGGGTTCATCCCACCAGATTTCCGGCACGATCAGGTCATGGACCTGACGATCCGAGCCGCGACCGCCGACGATGCGGCGGCGTGCGCCGACATCTACGGCTTCTACGTGCGCCACACCCACATCAGCTTCGAGTCGGAGCCGCCGGGCGCCCCGGAGATGGCGCAGCGCATCGCGAGCTACTCGGCCAGCCACGCGTGGCTCGTGGCGCAGGACGCGAGCGGGTCCGACGTCGTCGGCTTCGCCTACGCCGCGCCCTACTCCTCGCGCGAGGCCTACCGCTGGGCGGCCGAGACGAGCGTCTACCTGGAGGCGGGCCGACGCCGGACCGGCGCGGGCCGCGCGCTCTACGAGGCGCTGTTCGAGCGGCTCGCCGAGCGCGGCTACCGCCGTCTGATTGCGGGACTCGCCCTCCCGAACGACGCCAGCCTCGGCCTGCACGTCTCGCTCGGGTTCGAGGTGGTCGGCACGCTCCGGAAGGTCGGCTGGAAGCACGGCCAGTGGCGCGACGTCATGCGCCTGCAGAAGGACCTCGCGCCCGACGACCGCCGCGACACCCCACCCGCCGGCGAGCCGAGCTGATCTACCCGCTCGACCCACCGCCGTCAACCCGCCGCTGCGATCATCGCATCCGCCCTGTTCAGGACAGGATCCGTGCATGGACAGCATCGTCCGCGTCGCGACACCAGACGACGCCGCAGCCTGCGCCGCCATCTACGCCCCCTTCGTCGCCGACTCGGCGGCGACCTTCGAGACCCGTCCGCCGGATTCCCGCGAGATGACACGCCGGATCGAGCGATTCTTCGGCCGGGAGACCTGGCTGGTGCTCGAGACCGAGGGCAGCCCGGTCGGCTTCGCCTACGCGAAGCCGTTCGCGGACCGCCCGACGTTCCGCTGGACACTCGAGACCAACGTGTACGTCGCGGAGGGCTACCAGCGGCGCGGCGGCGGCCGAGTTCTGTACGACGCGCTCCTGGCCCGGCTCGCCCGGCGCGGGTACCACCGCGTCGTCGCCAGCGTCGTGCTGCCGAACGACCCCGCCGTCGCGCTGCACGAGGCCGCCGGGTTCCAGCGGGCGGGCTCGTTCAACAAGATCGGCTGGAAGCACGGGCAGTGGCACGACGCCGTCCTGTTCCAGCGCGATCTCGTGCCCGACGACGGGATCACCCCCGGCGACCGCACCTCCGACGCCGAGCTGCCGCGCCTGCTCACGCCCGAGCCGCTCGAAGTCACCCGCACCCCGTTGCACCGGCCCCACCCGGCCGAGGACCAGGTCGCCTACTTCGGCGACTGAGCCGGAGCCGCAGGCTAAGTCGCCATGAACAGAAGCTGGGCCGCCCCGAATGAGCTCGCGGGAGCCCGGGACCGTTGCCTAGTGTCGGCCGCATGAGTCTCACCGTGCGCCCCATCGAGTACGCCGCCCAGGCGGACTACACCCGCCTGGGCGGCGAGGCGTTCGGCGCGCCCGAGGGCGGCCGCACGGTACCGACCCGCGAGGAGTGGGAGGCCGCCGACTTCCGCGAGTGGGGTGCGTTCGACGACGACGACGGCCTGGCCGCCCGGCTGCGGGTCTACGGCTTCACGTCCTGGTTCCACGGTGTCCAGGTGCCGACGGCGGGCGTGGCCGGCGTCGCGGTCGAACCGGAGCGGCGCGGCTCCGGCCACCTCACGCGGCTCTTCGGCGCCGCCCTCGCCGAGGCGCGCGAGAACGGCGAGGTGATCTCCACGCTCTTCCCCAGCGCGCCCGGCATCTACCGCGGCCTGGGCTACGAGGTGGTCGGCTCGTTCGACGACGTCGACGTGCCGCTGCAGAACCTGAGCCGGGTCACAGCACCCGATGGGATCACCACCCGCCGGGCCACGCCCGCGGACTTCGACTCGATAGTCGCCGTGCACCGCACCTGGGCCGCCGCCCAGAACGGCCCGATCTCCCGGGCGGAGAAGCCGTTCTGGACCCCGCCGGAGAAGTTCTTCGCCGACTACACCGGCGTCACCCTCGCGATCGACGGGCACGGTTCGGCGGGCGACGCGGGCGCCGTCGTCGGCTTCGCGAGCTGGATCCGCGGTGAGGGGTACACGCCCGCCGACGCGGTCATGGAGATCGACGACCTCATCGCCCTGACCCCCGGCGCCGCCCGCGCCCTGTGGCGCACGCTCGGCAGCTTCTCGACGGTGGTCGGCGCGGCACGCGTGTCGACGTCGGGCCTGGATCCCGCGTGGCTGGTGCTGCCCGACCTGACCTCCACCGTGCACGCCGCGCACCCGTACATGCTGCGGATCCTGGACGTCGCCGGCGCGCTGGCCGGCCTGGAGTCGCCGCTCGACGGCGTGCGTGTCCCGTTCGCGGTCCGCGGCGCGGCGGACATCGAGGGAGCCTGGACGCTCACTGTGTCCGACGGCGTCACCCACCTCGAGCGCGACGCCGTCCTCGCCGAGGACGCGCACCACGAGCGGCCGGTGCTGAGCGTGAACGGGCTGGCGCTGCTGTACGCGGGCACGCAGTCCGCGGCCAACCTCCGGATCGCGGGACACCTGACCGGCACCCCCGGCCACGACGCCGTGCTGACCGCTCTCTTCGCGGGCCGCCAGCTCCACGTCCGCGACTACTTCTGATCCCCGCTCTTGGCTGCGGACGGCACCCAGCCGGATCGGGCGAGTCAGCCGGGTCAGCCGGGTCCTGGGCCGCCCGTCGTAACTCCTAGCGGTGTTGAGCACATCAGCTGCCGCCAGTACGGCGGCCGCTGTGCTCAACGCCGTGCGGCTCGGCGGGATACTGGGCACGTGAACATCCCGGTCGCCTGGTCCGTCGTCCTGATCGTTACCGCCCTGTGGAACCTGCTCATCTGGCCGCGGTTCTGGCAGCGCATCGTCGCCGACCCCCGGTCGCGCGACGCCGACGGCCGCGCCACCAAGTTCCTCACCGTGCACACCGTCCTGATCGCGATCTCACTGGCCCTGGCCCTTTCGGTAGGCGTCCTGGGCGCTCTAACCCTGATCTGACGCCCCGGTCGAGATCTGGCGCTTCCGTCGAGATCTGGTCGTATGCGACCAGATCTCAGCGCAACCACCAGATCTCAGCGCCCGTGCAGGCTTGTCATCCCGGAGGCTACGCGGGGTTGTGACCATACCTGGAGGTAGGTATGTTCAGGGTCATGAGTACGGACAGCGCGCGCGGTCGGATCGTCGGGGCCGCGCAAGATCTCTTCGCCGCACAGGGCGTCGGCGCCACGAGCCCGCGGGCGGTGCTGGCGGCGTCCGGCGTCGGGCAGGGCAGTCTGTACCACCACTTCCCCACCAAGCACGACCTCGCGGTAGCCGCGGTCGGCGCCACCGTCGACGACGCGCTCGCCAAGGCGATGCGCACGCTCGGCGCCGAGTCCCCCGCCATCGACCGCCTCGTCGCCTACCTCGAACGGCCGCGCGACGCCCTGGCCGGCTGCCGGATCGGCCGCCTCACCGCCGACCAGGCGGTGATGGACGACGACGGCCTCCGCCCCGTGGTGACCGCCTACTTCGTGCGGCTGCTCGGCGTGCTCACCGGCATCTTCCGGGAGTCGGGCCTGCCCGACGACGTCGCCCGCGACCGAGCGCACGCCGCCCTCGCGATCATCCAGGGCGGTTACGTCCTGGCCCGTGCCACACAGGACCCGGACGCGCTCACCACGGCGGTGCGCGGCTTCGTCGGCCTGCTGAACCAGAACTGAACCAGAAGGAGAACCCGTGACGTTCCGCGAGCGCCTGCGCGCGCTGCCGACCATCCCCCGGCCAGGCCTCCCGGCCCTCGACCCGGAGGCGGCCCCGGCGACTCCGCACGAGCTGTTCGTGACGTGGATCGACGAAGCGATCGACGCGGGCGTCCTGCTCCCGCAGGCCGCGATCCTGTCGACCGCCGACACCGCGGGGCACGTCCATGCGCGCACGCTGCTGCTCAAGGACGTGACGGCGGACGGCTGGTGGTTCGCCTCGCAGTCCACTGGACCGAAGGGCCGCGACCTGGCGGCCAACCCGCACGCCGCGCTGACGTTCCTGTGGCCGGTACTGGGCCGCCAGGTCAAGGTCACGGGCAGCGCGGCGCCCGCCGGGCCAGAGGCGAGCCGGGCCGACTTTCTCGCGCGGTCCGACCTGTCCAGGGCCACGGGCCTGGTGAACCACCAGAGCGAACCACTCGCCTCCCAGGAGGAGTACGTGGGCGCGTTCGCCGAGGCGCTGCGTGCCGTAACCGCAGACCCCGAGCTGGTCGCTCCGGACTGGACCGCCTATGTCCTGACGCCCACCGAGGTCGAGTTCTGGCAGGCGCCGGACAACGGGCCGCAGACCCGCCTGCGATACGTGGTCGGCGCCGGCGGCTGGACGTCCGGCCTGCTGTGGCCCTGACCGGCCGCCTGGATCCATACCGCCTGCATCCGCACCCAAGAGCTTCAGCCCGACGAAGGGACGCCCCTGTGACCAGCACCGACCTGATCCCCCACGCCCTGGCCGACTCGACGGCGGGGCTGGACGCGCTGCTGGCCGCCGTCGGGCAGCTGACCGATGACGACGCCGCCGGGCCGTCGACGCTGCACGGCTGGACGCGCGGGCACGTCCTGTCTCACATCGCGGGGCTCGGCGGCGCGATGCTCGGGCAGGCGCGGGCCGCCGCGCGCGGCGAGGTGGTGCCCGTGTACCCGAGCCAGGAGGCTCGGACCGCCGGGATCGAGGCGGGTGCCGGCCGAACGGTCGCCGAGCACCGAGGCGTCCTGAGCGCCCTGCGCACCGACCTGACGCAGGCCTGGCCCGAGCCCGCCTCACCGCTCTGGGACGCCCCGAGCGGGTACCGCGGCGGACCACTGTCGGGCTGCCTGCAGGCCTGGTGGCGCGAGGTCCGGATCCACTCGGTCGACGCGCTCGCCGGCACGGCCCAGGCGGTCGGCTACGAGACGTGGGACGACGCCCTGTGCGCGCATCTGCGCGAGTTCCTGGCTGTGCGGCTGCCCGACGGCGTGGCCGTGGACGACGTCGAGGGCGACCCCCGCGACGTCACCGCCTGGCTGGCCGGCCGCGTTCCGACGACGCCGCTGCCGGGTGACCTGCCCGAGCTGGGGCCGTGGCCGTCCGCCGTCCCGGCCAGGTGAGCCCGGGCTCCCGGGCCGCCCACGGCGCTCCTAGACGGGCGTGAGGGAGGTCACGGAAGCCGGCACGTGATTCACGCCACAACGCTCGTTCCGCTTTTCACAAGCGGGCTATCGTTTCTGCCGTGACTTTCTATCACCAGAGCGCCCCGCGTCCCTCCGAAGAGGTAGATGTCGCGCTGATCGGCGGAGGGATCATGAGCGCCACCCTCGGCGCGCTGTTCACGATCCTCGAGCCGACCTGGCGTATCGGGATCTACGAACGACTCGATGAGGTAGCCCTCGAGTCATCGAACCCGTGGAACAACGCGGGCACCGGCCACTCCGCGCTCTGCGAGCTGAACTACACGCCCGAGCGTGCCGACGGCTCTGTCGACATCTCCAAGGCGGTGACGATCAACGAGCAGTTCCACACCTCCCGCGAGTTCTGGAACCACCTCCTGACCGCCGGCCTGATGGAGGGCACGGACTTCATCAACGTCACGCCGCACATGACGTTCGTGCGCGGCGCGGAGAACGTGGACTTCCTGCGCCGCCGGCACGAGGCGCTGAGCGCGCACCCGCTGTTCAGCGACATGGAGTTCAGCTCGGACCCGGCCGTGATCGGCCAGTGGGCCCCGCTGATGACCCTGGACCGCGACGCCGACGAGCCGATCGCCGCGACCCGGGCCGCCGGTGGGACCGACGTCGACTTCGGCGCGCTCACCAAGCAGCTCATCGACTTCGCGACGACGAAGAACACCGAGCTGCACGTGAACCACGAGGTCCGCGGTCTCAAGAAGCTGCGGGACGGCCGCTGGCGCATCACCCTGCGCGACCGTACCTGGAACGCCGGCACCCGCCGTCGTACCGTGACCGCGAAGTTCGTCTTCGTCGGCGCGGGCGGTGGCGCGCTGCCGCTGCTGCAGGCCTCGGGCATCAAGGAGGCCCGCGGTTACGGCGGCTTCCCGATCTCGGGCGAGTTCCTGCGCACCTCCTCGCCTGAGCTCGTGGCCCAGCACCAGGCCAAGGTGTACGGCAAGGCCGACGTCGGCGCCCCGCCGATGTCCGTGCCGCACCTGGACACGCGCATCGTGGACGGCAAGGGCTACCTGATGTTCGGCCCGTACGCCGGGTTCAGCCCGAACTACCTGAAGAAGGGCAAGTACCTCGGCCTGATCACGTCGCTGCGCCTGCACAACATCGGCACGATGCTCGGCGTCGCCGCGAAGAACATGGACCTCACCGGCTACCTGGTCGGCCAGGTCGTCTCCGCGCCGGAGACCAAGTTCCACGAGCTGCAGCGCTTCATGCCGACGGCGCAGCCCGGCGACTGGGAGCAGATCACCGCGGGCCAGCGCGTCCAGGTGATGAAGTGGGTCAAGGGTAAGGGCGGCGTGCTGGAGTTCGGCACCGAGGTCGTCGCGGCCAAGGACGGCACCATTGCCGGCCTGCTGGGCGCATCCCCGGGCGCCTCGACCGCCGTCGCCGCCATGACCGGGCTGCTGGAGCGCTGCTTCCCCGGCCGGTACGACGCGTGGAAGCCGCAGCTCACCTCGATGATGCCGAGCCTGAGCGGCGGCGCCCAGTACGACGCCGCGGAGCTCACCAGCGCGGACGCCGCCCGGCGGGTCCCCGCAGGAGCCTGACCTCAGGGTCTGTTTCGATCACAACTTCGGGTACCGAATCCAGCCGGGTTCGGTACCCGAAGTCGTTCCCGAGGCAGCCCGCCCCCTAGCTTCCCAGCGTCCCCGCCGGAAGCTCCCGCATCCTTACCAGGGGCGAGAGCAGCACGCCCCAGCAGGCGAGGCAGTGCACTGCCGCCATGACCAGGATCGTCTCGCGGACGCCGAACGCCCCGCCGAGCCAGCCCGCGACGACGCCGGCAACCGGCATGGTGCCGAAGTTCACCACCTGCATCACCGTCATCACCCGTCCGCGCAGCCCGGCCGGCACGTAGCGGAGGCGCCACGCGTTCCGGATCACGTTGCCCGCTACCACGAACAGGCCGACCAGGAAGCCGCCGGCCGCGCTGAGCGCCGCTCCCCAGCCCGGCAGGCCCGCGCCGACGAGCAGCGCGGCCGGGCCGCTGAGCAGCAGCAGGACGGTGGACGCCCGCCCGCTGCCGAGGCCACGGCTCAGGTACGGGGCGACGACGGCGCCCACCACGCCCCCGCCGCCCGCCACGGCGAGGACCACGCCGACCCCCGCCTCGGTCAGGTGCAGGTCGCGCACGAGGAACAGGACCAGGAGCGCCGTGTACCCGGTGAGCCCGAAGTTGGACAGGCCGCCGATGCCCACGAGCCACGGGATGTAGCGGTCCCGGCGCACCAGGTCCACACCCTCCCGGATGCGCGCGAGCAGCGGTTCGGCAGAACCCTCCGGCGCTTTCGCCGGCCGGGGCAGCCGGATGCGCCAGAGGCACACGGCGGACCAGAGGAACGTCACGGCGTCGAGCGCGATCCCGGCCGCCGCCGTCAGCCACTGGGCGAGGAGACCGCCCAGGCCGGGGCCGGCCACGTTCGCCGCGGACTCCGTGCCGAACAGGCGCGAGTTCGCGGACTCGAGCTGCTCGGCCGGCACCACCTCGGGCAGGAACACCTGGTACGCCGTCCGGAAGAACACCGTGCAGGCCCCGCCCACCAGACCCACCACCACGATGTGGGACAGCGTAAGAACTTCGAGCGCGTAGGCCACCGGCAGGCTCCCGAAGGCGGCGGCGGAGACCAGATTCGCGATGATCATCACCCGCCGGGCGGGCAGCCGGTCCACCCATGCACCCGCCGGCAGGCCGATCACCAGCCACGGCAGCCACGTCGCGGCGGCGATGAGCCCCATCCAGCCGGGACCGGCGTCGAGCTGGGTCACCGCAAGCAGGGGCAGCAGCGTGGAGGTCGTCGCGTTGCCGACGACACTCACCCCTTCGCCCAGCCAGAGCAGGCCGAAGGCCCGGTTGCGCGCGAGAGGCTGCGCGTCGGGGGCGGTGCCGCGGGAAGGCGCTGTCGACGTCGTCATACCCGTAGACTAGACGTACAAGAGATCTTGTACAAGTAATCTTGTTAGATCACGGCTGCGAGGGGAATCCTCGCGCGAACAGGAAGACGTGCTCGCGTCGCTCCGTGTCGTCGGCCGCCTCGCCCGCCTTGCTCCGGTTCTTCCAGCGCCCCAGCAGCTCGTGGAACTCATCGCGGAGCTCGCACAGCTCCTCGGGGGTGAGCAACAGCCAGCTATCAGTGGAGAGCTCGGCCCGGGCCCACTCGTCGTCCCCCTCGGGGCGCCCCAGCCAGGTGCGGGCACGCTCGACCTGGCGCGCCAGCATGAACTCCTCGGCCGCCACCGCCTGGCGCTGGCTCTCGGCGTCCTGCGGCAACGTCGACCGGCCCCAGCTGATGGACCGCGCCGCGCGGCGCCACCAGCGTTCGCGCCCGTCGCGGGCCAGCTCCGGCGCCTCCTCGACGAGCCCGGCGGTTGCCATCACCCGCATGTGATGACTGATGCTCCCGACGGCCATCCCGGTGCGCTCGGCCAGCACCGACGCTGTGGCGGGCCCCTGCGCCGTCAGCGAGTCGAGCAGCCGGGAACGGGCCGGGTTGGCCAGGGCGGTGACGGCCCTGGCCTCGGTGAGCGTACGGACATCGTCGGAAGCCATGTAGGCAGGGTAGGACGGCGCGAACAGCGACGTCGCCCTGCTGGACATCGGCTCAGCCCGTCGCCAGCTCCGTCAGGCGGGTCGCCCAGCGAGCCAGCAGCGCGTCCACCGTCGCGACAGCCACGGCAGTACGGGGCATGCGCGCCCGGACCGCTACGCCGTCGGCGGTGCGGGATACCCAGACCTGCAGGTCGTCGGCCCGGGTCGCGGCCGAGATGTGGTGCGCCCGCCGCTCGGCGGCCGCCGCGTGGCCGGGCAGGCGGCGGTAGTCCAGGTACGACACCTGGAAGATGTCCCGCCGCGGGAACCGCAGGGGGCGCGGCAGCGTCTCCACCACCTGCTCCAGCGGCACGGCGGACAGCTCCCGCGCGGCGCGCAGCGCCTTGCCGGTCGCGGCGAGCGCCACATCCGTGACGGCGTCAGCTCCAGCCCGGGCCAAGGCCCAGGCACCGGCGAGCGCGGGTGTGTCCACCTCGATGCGCAGCGGCACCGTGGTCGTGTGCCAGCCGACGGCGCGACGGGCCGGCTCGTCCGCGCGCGTGTGCACCGGCAGGAGCGTCTCCAGGACGGCGGGGCCGCCGAGGTCGGCGACGGCCCGGGCGAACGTGGCCAGCACGGCGGCCGACGTCGACGCCCCGACAGCCCGTGCGCGCGCGGCGACGGCGTCGGCGGTGACGGCGTCGGCCAGCGGGCGCACCACGGTGCGCTGCGGCAACCGCTCGCCGTCGGGCACACCGAGCGGGAGGGGAAAGGCGGGCAGCGCCCAGTCTCTGTCCCGGAGGAAGCCGTGCCAGGTCGCGAGCCGCGGGTCGTCGACGCCGACGTACGCCGGGCCTCTGGCAGGGCCGACCGGGGGGGCCGGGACGTCCAGCGACAGCGTCGGCGCCGCGGCCACCCTCGGGAAGGTCGCCGCGATCGGGAGAGGCGTCGTCATCGGGAAGGTCGTCGCCGTCGGGCGAGCCACCGTCATCGGGAGAGCCACCGTCATCGGGAGAGGCGACGCCGTCGAGCGACGCACAGCCACTGCTCCAGCCATCGGGAGAACCGCCGCCCCAGCCATCGCGAGAACGGGTGCTGCACACCAGGTGTGCGCCGCGTAGAGCGCGGCCAGCTCGTCGACGACGACGGTCGTGGACCACGCGTCGGTGTGCAGGTGGTCCAGGCCGAGCACGATCGTGGACCGGTCCGGTCGGCTGATCGCGGCGGGCAGGAACGCCGGGTACCCGAACGGCGCGCACCGTCTGGCGAGCTCAGCCACCAGGTGCTCGCGGGTGGCCTCGACCGTGCGGGCAAGGGCTCCGTCCTGGCGCCGCCAGACGAGCCGGGCGGGGTCGTGCCGCACCAGACCCACGGTGTCGCCGGGACCGTCGGTCGCGGCCGGGCCTGCCGCGGGCCGGCGGACCGCCTCCACCCAGAGCCCGGGATGCCCGGCCACGAGGTCCTGGAAGGCGGCCTCCAGCGCATCGACGTCGACGGGACCGTCGACGTCGAACGCGGCCGCGATCCACACGCTCGGCTCACCGGCCTGAGCGCCGAGGAGGTGGTTGCGCTGGTTGAAGGTCATGGGCGCCGGTGCGGGCGCCAGGCCCGCACCCGGCGTCACGTCCCAGGTGAGGACCCGACCGGGCGCGGGCGCCCAGAGGTCAGCCGAGAGGACCCGCACCGGTCGCCTCCAGGGCCTCGTCCCGGCCGTCGGCCTGGCCGGCCTGCGCGGGTGCGCCGACCGGTAGGAGCTCCCCAGCCGGCTCAGGCTCGGCGACCGGCAGGAGCGCGGCCTCGAACGTGGCGGTCAGCTCGGCGATGTACCGGTCGGTGGCCGCCTGCGCCGTCGGCGTGTCCGGGGTCTGCATGACGACGTAGAGCCGGTCGGCGTCGCGGTTGATCCACAGCGACGCGTTTGCCGTGCGGCCCTCCCCCGTGAAGTGCAGGCCGTTGTCGTAGGCCGGGCGGCCGACGCCCGGGAACTTCCGCAGGTCCAGGTAGCTGACCAGCTGGGGGCTGCCGAGGGATGCGGGGTCCAGGACGCCGTCAGCCAGCATCACACCGAGCGCGGCGTGCACCGGGACCCGGGCCACCTTCCGGGCCTGCCGGAACGCCGCGCTCGCGCGGGGCAGGACGGTCGTGAAGGACGCCGGGACACCGCCGTCGGCCACGGGGAACGTGATCGGCGTGAAGTTGCACAGCCAGCCCTGCGTGGTCTCGAACCCGGGTCCGCGCGAACCCACCACGGTGACCCCGAACCAGTTCGTCGCTCCGGTCAGCCGGGCGTCGGTGAGCGCAAGCGCGGCGAACACCGCTCCGGTGAAGCGGGCGCGGTGCGCGGCGGCCAGCTCGTCCATGCGCGCAAGGCCGTCGGCGTCGAGGAGGGTCGCGGAACGGATCCGCACGGGCGCGGTCTCGCCGGGCGCAAGCCCCAGGTCGAGGACAAAACGCGGCATCCGCCCGTCGTGCGCGGCCACGGCGTCGACCCAGGCCTGGATCTCCGGAGCGTCCGCCGGGGTCGCGGCGGCGAGCTCGTGCTCGGCCCGGGCGTGGTCGAGGCACGACCGGGCGGTCTCGCGCCGGGGCTCGGGCTCTGGTCCGGCGCCGAGCTCCGCCGCGTACAGCTCCTCGATCTCGCTGAGCACCATCACCCCCGACGCGCCGTCGGTGAACGCGTGGTCGCAACCCCAGAACAGGCTGAACCCGTCGTCGGCGACAACGGCTCCGAGGGCGAACGGCGCCCACGAGTCGGGTCGACAGGCGGCGTCGAACGTCGCGTTGAGGTGCATGGTCACCCACTCGTCCCACGGGAGGCCGGGCACCGGGGAGAGCGCGGGCACCCCCACCACCTCGAAGTCGACGGCGTCCGGGGAGACCAGGTGCCGCACCGGGGTGCCGCCCGCGGCGCAGCCGTCGACGTCGAACCAGGTCCGCAGGCCCTCGTGCCGACGCACCAGCCGGGTCAGGGCCCGCGCCAGCGCGGCGGCGTCAAACTCCCCTTCGAGGCGGCTCGCCGTGCCGGTCCAGGCCCGGTGCCGACCGCCGGACTCCCGCCGCGCGGCATAGGCGCCCAGATGGTCGCCCTGCAGGAACGACGGCGGCCCCGGGTCGACCGGAGCCCCCTGCGCGGCGGCGAGCGCATCCGCCGTCGGCCGCACGTGCAGCACCTGCCCTGGTGACGGGGACCAGGTGCCCATCGCGCCGAGAATCATGCGACCGCCTCACTCGTGCCGGTGGACCCGAAGGCCCGGAAGAAGCCGCGCAGCTCCTCGATCAGGGCGTCCATCGCGGCGTGCGCCGTGGGGGTGTCCGGGTAGCGGGTGGACACGTTGAGCCCGTCGTGGGTGCGTAGGAACCAGAGGTAGAGCTCGTCGGGGCCGTACGCGGGGCTGCGCAGGGTCCGGGCGTCCCAGGAGGACCAGCGCTCGGCCCCGGGAATGAACCGGGTGTCGACGTAGGAAACGGCGAAGTGCGGGCCGTCGGTGATGCCGCCCAGCTCGGCGATGCGCGCGAACGAGTAGCGCACCAGGTGCTTGCCCGCCGAGACCGCGGCGTGCACACGTTCGACCGCCGCGGTCAGCGCGTTCCCGTCGACCACCTGAGCCGGCTCGCCCGGGCGGGCCTCGATCTCGCGCAGCACCGGGTCCACGCCGTCGAGGTCGAGGTCCACCGGGCACAGGCCGACGTACCAGCCGACGGCGGCGGCGTGCTGCGGCGCGTACCGGGTGTGCATCGGCAGCACGAACCGCAGCCGGTCGAGCCCGTGCACCCGCCGCGCGGCCTGCGCGAACGCGGCCAGCACCCCGGACTGGGCGGACGCGCCGCGGGCCCGGCTGCGGGCGCTCAGGTCGTCGGTCTCCTCCACGGTGGCCAGCGGTTCGGACCGGGAGGCCTGGGGGCGGGCGGCCTCGCCGGCGTCGGCGGCGGGGTGTGTGATGCCGTCGGTGCCGTAGCGGGGGAACGCCGCTTCGGGTCCGAGGAAGTCCAGCCAGCGGCGCACGGGCTCGCCGTCAGCGGCGAGCGTCATGGCGAGCTTGCGGTCCTCGGCGGAGAAGTCCACGTGAGAGCCGACCTCCAGCACGCGCAGCTCGGCGTCGGGCACGCCCCGGCGGGCGGCGTCGTACAGCGAGACGATCTCCTCGAACCACAGGAGCTGGGAGTAGGCGTCCATCACGGAGTGGTCGGCGCCGAACGCGAGCACGAAGTGGCCGGCACTCTCGGGCACGACGGTCGCCAGCACGCAGTGCGGCCAGGCGGTGGGCGAGACGTCGGCGAGCAGGCTGGGCAGCAGCGCGGTCACCTGGTTCCCGGTCAGGTCGCCGACGACGAGGTCCCGGATCGCGACGGCCTCGGCCGGGGCCGTGACCCGCCGCCAGCCCTGGCCGGCGTCGCGGGTGACCGTGGTGCGGAGCACCTCGTGCCGGCTCACCCAGGCGTGGATCGCGCGGCGCAGCGGCTCTGGCTCGTACGGCCCGGGAACGCGCATCACCGAGCCGATCCAGGAGCCCGGCTCGGAGTCGCGCAGGTGGGCCTCGTGCCCCGGGGACAGGGCTCGCGGGTCCTGCTGCCAGCGCCCGGCGTCGGCGCGCGGGGTCCAGGACGTGACGGTGCCGGCGGGGAGGTCGTAGGCCGAAAGCTCGGTGTATTCCATGCAGGCGGGTCCCTAGATTTAGTAGGTGGGCACGGCCAGCACGATGTCGGACGAGTTCCGCGGTCCCCTTGCGGCGACCTTTATACCGGATATAGAGGGTTAAAGTCAGCCACCTGGGTATGGTTCACCTCAAATACAACCTTCAGGCCCCGCACAGGGCACGATCACAATGGAGGGGCGAGCGTGCCCAACCCGCCGTCCGCACTACGGCTGCAGTTCGCCGACGACATGTTCCTGCGCAGGCACGACGGCGACTCCAGCCCCGCCGTGAACCAGGTGCTGTGGCGCCTCGACGGCCCGTACGACGCTGACCGCCTGCGCGACCTGGCCACCGGCATCGCCGCCGGGTCGCTGCACCGGCGGGTGGTGCGCGCCCGCGTGCCCGGCGCGCGGCACCGGTGGGCACCAGCTGAGACCCTGCCCGTCGTCGACCTGCAGACCACGGGCGTGGCCGAGCACGAGATCGGGACGTGGGCGCAGGCCCAGGCCGACCTGCCGCTCGACCCCGCCGGCGGCCGCTCCTGGCGGCTCGCGGCGGCGGACGTCGTGGCGGCGGACGTCGTGGCGGCGGGCGCCGTGTCGGCGGGCGCCGTGTCGGCGGGCGCCGGTGGTGCGGCGATGAACATCGTCGGTGGCGTCCTGGTGGCGCCGGGCGGTGCGCGTCCCGGGGGCGGGCAGGCTGCCGGTGCGGTGGTGGGCGCGATCGTCTCGCTCACCTGCGCGCACGCGGTGGCCGACGGCGCGGCGCTGATCGACGCCCTCGTACGCGCCTCGACGCACGCCGACCCGATAGTCGTGCCGGCTTCCGCGCGCGGAACCCGCGCGCTGCTGTCCGATGCCTCCGACGCCGCCCGCCAGGCCGCCGCCGTCGCACGCTGGGCGCAGGCCAAGGCGCGGCAGGCCGCGCGAACGACCCAGCGGGCCGAGCCGGTCGTGACAGCCCAACGAGCCGAGCCGGTCGCGGCCCCCGCTCCGCCGGTCGTGCAGGTCACGGCCACCGTCACGGCCCCGGCCGACGACGCCGCCTGGCGCGCGCCGGTCCTGCACGTCGAGCTGCCGGCCGACCGGGTCGCCAAGGTGGCCGCGGAGCACGGCGGAACCCCGAACACCTGGTTCGTGACGTTCCTCGCGCGTCTGGTGCATGCCACCGGCCGGTTCCCGGGCGAGCCCGTACCGGTCGCGCTGCCCGTGTCCACTCGCGGGGAGGACGACCCGCGCGCCAACTCCACCAAGGTCGCCCGGGTCACCATCCCGGCCGACGTGCTCGCCACGCGCGACCTCGGCTGGGTCCGGGCGGCCGCCAAGGAGGCGTACACCGCCGTCGGGCAGACCGGGCCGGGCGTGGCGCCGGTGCCGCTGGAGCTGGTCCAGATGCTGCCGGACACCGTGGTGAGCCGGCTGCCGCAGCCGCCCGTCGCGGCGGCCATGGCGTCCAACCTTGGCACGCCGCCGCCCGGGTACACGCATGCGCCCGGCGGCTCCGTGCGCGCGGTGGCGACCCTGTCGCACTACCAGGGCGCGTCCGCCACCGAGCTGCGCGCCGCGGGCGGCGGGCTGGTCGCCTTCTGCACCACGGTGGGCCAGGCGACGGTGGTCAGCGTCGCCGGGCTCGATCCCGACCGGGTCGCCGACGAGGCGCACCTGCGCCACCTCGTGCTGTCGGAGGCGGACGCCTGGGGGCTCCCGGCGGTCCCGTGGTGAGGGGCGGCTCCGGCTCAGACACCTCCCGAGACCGCGTCGGCCGCCGCAGCGACGGCCCGGTCGGGGGGCACCAGCCGGGCGCCGAGCGCGGTGGCGCGGGCCGCGGTGGCGTCGTCGAGCACCTCGGACAGTGCGGTGGTGAGCACACCCGGGCGCGGGAGCGTGCTCGCGCGACGCGCGACGCCGACCCCCGCCTCTCGCAGCAGCTCGCCCCAGATGGGCTGGTCCGCGGAGTACCAGCCGACGACGGCGGGCAGCCCCGCCCGCAGCACGGCCCCCGTGGTGCCGGCCCCGCCGTGGTGCACGGCGGCGCGGCACCGGGGCAGCACCCTCGCGTGGTCGACGGAGCCGACGACGCGCACGCGCTTCTCGTCGAGGCCCGCTCTGCCGGCACCGTCCCCGCCGCCGGCCGCCGAGAAGTCGTTCCAGCCTGCGCTGACCAGCGCCCTTACCCCGAGGTCCGCGCAGGCGGCGGCGACGGCGGCGAGCAGCCCGGGCGGGTCCGCCACGGGCATGGAGCCGAACCCGACGTAGACGGGCGGGTCCCCGGCGTCCAGCCACGCCTCCAGTTCGTCGAGGCCCGGGTCGAGGCCGGCGCCGGCGCCGGCGCCGAGCCGGCCTCCCCGAGGCGAGCCCGGGCGTCGTCGTCCAGAGCGAGGAACCCGATCAGCGGGCGACGCGGACCCCACTCGTCGGCCAGCCCAGGCACGAGCACCGGGTCGTAGGCCTGGACCTCCACCGCCCCGGCGTCGCGCAGGCGGGTGGGCAGGTGGACCCGGGTGGAGCCCAGGCCGAGCTCGACGCGCTGCTCGTTCTCCGCCCGGCGGGTCAGGCCCCAGCGCACCCGCTCGCCCAGGGCCCAGGCCGCGCGGGTGGCGGCCGGCCCACGCACCCCGTTCACGGGCGACACGGTGCCGTTGGACCGCACCGGGCAGTAGTGCAGGGCGGCCATGCGCAGCCCGCGCGACTCGGCCACGGCAGCGGCCACCTCCTGCCCGAGCAGGCCGGTCACGACGGTGTCGGCGCCGCCGACGTCGTCCAGCAGCGCCAGCAGGCCGGTGCGCAGCTCGTCCCAGCCCGCCGACGAGATCGCGCGCAAGGCCCGCACCCGGCGCACGGGACTGCCCGAACGCAGGTCGCGCCGCACCAGGTCGGAGCCCAGCAGCGCGGCCGAGTCGATGCCCAGCGGCACCGGATCCAGGCCCAGCCGTGCGGCCAACGGGACGAGGTTCGGCGCGACGCCGGTCACCACCTCGTGCCCGCGACGGCGCAGCTCCAGAGCCACCGCGAGGGCCGGCTGGACATCTCCCCTGCTGCCCACCAGGGCCATGACGTGACGCACGCGCGCACTCTACTCACCCGCAGACCATCCCCAGACCACCCGCTCTCAGGCCACCCACACACCTGCCCGGAGGTCCCGTGACCAGCCCAGCGACCGCAGCCGGCCGAACGGCCAGCAATCGCCTCACCTACGACGACGACCTGTTCCTGCGCACCCGGCGGGTGCTCGGCGTCGCCGTGGTCAACCAGACCATCTGGCGGCTGCCAGTGCCGCTCGAGAGCCGAGCCGTGCACGCCCTGCACGGCGGCCTCGCGACCGGCCCCCTGCAGCGGGTGGTGCGGCCGGGCCGCCTGCCCGGCGCCCGGGCCCGGTGGTCGGCCTCCGACCTGTCGCTCGACCCGGTGATCGAGTCCACCCCGGTACCCGACGACGCCGTGCTCACCTGGGCCGACCGGCAGGCGCAGGCGAACCTCGACCCCGAGAACGGCCCCACCTGGGCGCTGGCGGCCGCGCCGACGACGAGCGGCGGGAGCCTGCTCAGCTTCGTGACCTCCCACGTCGTGGCCGACGGCGGGATGCACATGGGCGCGCTCCAGGCCGCCGTCGCCGCGGCGGGGTTCCGGGCGGACGACGTCGGCGCGTTCGCCTCGGAGTCGGGTCCCCGCCGCCTGCCCAAGGAGGGCGAGCGCATCCGGACCGGGCTCGTGGCCGACCTGCGCGACGCCACCGGCCAGGCCCGAGCGGCCGTGGGCGGCCTGCGGCAGGCCGCCCGGCAGGGCCCGGTGCCGCCGATGATGGCCCAGCAGGCGGCCGACCGGCCCCGGCCGGGGCCGCGCACCGACGACAACCAGCCCGCCCATCCGCCGGTGGTCGTGGTCGACACGGACGCCGCCACCTGGCACCGCGCGGCCCACGCGGCCGGCGGCACCGCGAACAGCCTGCTGATCGCGGTGTGCACGGAGATCCTGCTCGCCGCCGGCGTCGCGACCGCCGGTATGCCGGTGCGGGTATCGGTGCCGGTCAGCATGCGCCGCAAGGACGACCTGCGGTCGAACGCGACGTCAGGGATCTCGATCGCCGTCGACACCACCGTGACCCCCGCGCCCGAGCGGGCCGGGGTGATAGCCGACATGGCCCAGATCCGGGCGAGCACCGCGGCCGAGTTCCGGGGCCTCGCGGCCGGCACCCGGGTGGACACCCTGGGCCCGCTGAAGCCGCTCATGCAGATGGTGCCCGACGCCGTCGCCAAGCGTGCCGCGCGGGACGCCACCGCACCGCTGTGCCTGGCCTCCAACCTGGGCCGGCTGCCCGCGGCGTTCGCCGCCCCGCTGGGCACGCCCGCCTCCAGCGTGCTCATGCGCGGGGTCACGCAAGGGCTGACCCGCGGGCGGCTGCGTCAGATGCGCGGCGGCCTGGACGCCTGGTGGTCCGAGCACAACGGCGTGGCGACCCTCGGGGTGCTGGGGCTGGACATCGAGCTGCTCGGTGAACCCGGTCAGGTGCAGGCGGCCATGGAGAGCGTGTACGCCAGGCACGGCCTCCCGGCCCGCTTCTGGTGACCCACTTGGTTGTGGGCGGGACCGTTGCGCCTAGAACGGGCACATAGTCGCAATGATCGCGCCCGCAACCAATCAAGCGGCCATGTGGACCGGCGGGTGCCCGTTCTGCTGCGGAGCGGCGCTCGGCTCCTTGGTCCTGCGGCGCCGGGTAGTGACCAGGACGCCCGCCGACGCCGCCGCGAACGACAGCACGCCGAACACGGTGGACCACGCGTCCAGGTCGACCTTCAGGGCGAAGACGATGATCGCCGCGACCGGTGCGACCATCCCGACGAGCACGGACACCCGCACCAGGCGCAGCGCCCGCGCGGTCCGCGCGACAAACCAGCCGACGGCAGCCCAGGTCAGGAGCGTGAGCGCGATGCCGGCGAACGAGGCGAACGCCTCGCCGGCGTTGTGGGCGCCCTCGGGGGGCCCGAAGTAGAAGAGCTCCGTGGTTGCCACCAGGACCAGGAACCCTACGATCGCGACCGTTCCGATCACGAGAGAGCGTCTCAACACTCGGCCTCCGCACTGAGGGACTACGCCGGGCTTTCCTGGCGCGACCCTTTATACCAAGTCGTTACCGCGCAATGTCAGCGCGTCACGTTCAATTCACCCACACATGACCTATCGAACGCAAAAGTCCGACGAGCACGCGACGGTGCGGACAGGGACGAGCGTACTGCCAGGTGGTGGCCGGGAAGACCCGTACCGAGTCGCTCCGGGCCCCGCCGATGATCACAGCGCCTTGGCGATCAGCTCCACCTGCTCCTTCGCGTCCCCGAACAGCATCGCCGTGTTCTCCCGGAAGAAGAGCGGGTTCTGCACGCCGGCGTAACCCGTCGCCATGGACCGTTTGAAGACGATCACCTCGCGGGCCTGCCACACCTCGAGCACCGGCATGCCCGCGATGGGCGACGACGGGTCGTCGAGCGCGGCCGGGTTCACCGTGTCGTTGGCGCCGATCACCAGCACCACGTCGGTGCCAGGAAATTCGTCGTTGATCTCGTCCATGCTGAGCACCTGGTCGTAGGGCACCCGCGCCTCGGCGAGCAGCACGTTCATGTGGCCCGGCAGCCGGCCGGCGACCGGGTGGATGCCGAACCGCACGGTGATACCGCGCGCAGTCAGCCGGGCGACCAGGTCCGCCACCGGGTACTGGGCCTTCGCCACCGCCATGCCGTACCCCGGCACCACGACCACCGAGCGGGCGGTGGCCAGCCGGTCGGCCACCTCGGGCGCCGTCGTCTCCCGGTAGGAGCCGTGCTCGACCGCAGCCCCCGGGGCGGCGGCCCCCTCGCCGGTGCCGAACCCGCCCAGGATCACGCTGACGAACGACCGGTTCATCGCCCTGCACATGAGGTAGCTGAGGATCGCACCCGAGGACCCGACGAGCGCGCCCGTGATGATCAGCAGGTCGTTGCCCAGCATGAAGCCCGCGGCGGCCGCCGCCCAGCCCGAGTAGGAGTTCAGCATCGAGACGACGACGGGCATGTCGCCCCCGCCGATCGCCGCCACCAGGTGCCAGCCGAGCGCGAGCGCGACCACCGTCATGAGCAGCAGCGGGACCAGGCCCGCGTCACCGGCGACGATGAACCACCACAGCAGCCCGCCGCACGCCACGAGCGCGGCCAGGTTGAGCCAGTTGCGGCCGGGCAGCAACAGCGGCGACGAGCGGAGCCTGGCGGACAGCTTCCCGAACGCGACGATCGACCCGGTGAGTGTCACGGCGCCGATCAGCACGCCCAGAAAGACCTCGACGAGGTGCACCGTCGCGCCGGAGCCGGTCCCGGCCCCGTCCGCTGGCGCGGGTGTGGTCAGGTAGGACCCGAAACCCACCAGCACGGCAGCGGCGCCCACGAACGAGTGCAGCAGCGCGATGAGCTCGGGCATCTGCGTCATCTCGACGGTCCGCGCCCGCCACGTGCCGACGGCGGCGCCGACCACGAGCACCAGCAGGATCAGGCCGGCGGTCACACCGACGGGCCGCTCTGACCGGTCCAGGGCGAGCGCTACGGTCGCGGCCAGCGCCAGCCCCATGCCGGACATCCCGAGCACGACGCCGCGGCGCGCCGTCTCCTGCTTGGCCAACCCGGCCAGCGAGAGCACAAACAGCACGGCCGCTACCAAGTAGCCGGCCTGGACCACCGACTCGACGGTCATCGGTCGCTCCCTCCGTCGACGCCGCGGGTGGCCGAGCCCGCCGGGACGGGCCCGCCCCGGCGGAACATCGCGAGCATGCGGTGGGTCACGAGGAACCCGCCGAAGATGTTGATGCTCGCCACTGCCGACGCCAGCACGGCCAGCGTGGTCACCACCGGGTCGGCCGACCCGATCTGCAGCATCCCGCCGACCAGGATGATCCCCGAGATCGCGTTGGTCTGGGACATGAGCGGGGTGTGCAAGGCGTGGCTGACGTGCGAGATCACGTAGAACCCGACCACGACGGCCAGCGCCAGCACGGTGAAGTGCGCGGCCTGGTCCGGCGGGGAGAAGACCACGGCGAGCGCGGCCAGCACGGCGCCCAGAGCGATGAGCACGGCCCGGGTGAACCTTGCGCGCCGGGCCTCGGCCGCGGTCGGCCGGGCTGGGCCTCCCGCTGGTCTGGCCCGACGGCTCCCTGCGGTCTCCGCGGAGGGCAGGTCGGAAGGCAGTGCCTGGGGCGCGGCCACCGCTACCGGGGGCGGCGGCCACAGGATCTCGCCGCCCCGGGCGACGGTCATGCCGCGGATGACGACGTCGTCGGGGTCGAGCGCGAGGCGCCCGTCGCGCCCCGGCGTGCCGATCTGGATCAGGTTGGCGACCGCTGTGCCCAGCAGCTCGGAGGTGTGCCGGGGCATGCGGTCGGGCAGGTCGGTCCAGCCGAGGATCACCACCCCGTTGGCGCTGACCACCCGCTCGCCGGGCACGGTCAGCTCGCAGTTGCCGCCGCCGGGGGCTGCGAGGTCGACGATCACGCTCCCGGGCCGCATGTTCGCGACCATCTCGGCGGTGATAGTCGTGGGCGCGCTCCCCCGCACGAGCGCGGTGGTGATGACGACGTCGGCCGCGGCTGTCTCGACGGCGTACGCGCGCAGCGCCGCCGCCTCCTGGTCCGAGGTCTGCGCCGCGGCGTATCCGTCGGCACTCACCTGCTGGGCGGCGGCGTCGGCCCGAACCGCCGTGGCGCCCATGGACTCGATCTGTTCCGCGACCTCCGGCCGGACGTCGAAAGCGCGCACCTGCGCGCCGAGGCTGCCCGCCGCGCCGATGGCGGCGAGCCCGGCCACGCCGGCACCGATCACAAAGACGTTCGCGGGCGGGGTGGTGCCCGCGGCGGTGACCTGGCCGGAGAACATGCCGCCGAACTCGCCGGCGGCTTCGACGACCGCCCGGTACCCCGCAACGTTGGACAGCGCGCTCAGCACGTCGAGCGACTGGGCCCGGGAGATGCGCGGCACAGCGTCCAGGGCGAGGGCGGTGACGCCGCGGTTGGCGAGCGCGCGCACCAGGACGGGCCGGGCGGCGGGGTTGATCTGGGCGATCAGCACGGCGCCGATGCGCAGCCCGTCCGGGCCGCGTGCGCCCGGTCGCAGCCCCGCGGGGCCGGGCGTGGCCAGCGCGTCGGGCGCCCGGGTGATGGCGACGACGTCGGCGGCCCACGCCTCGGCGTCGGACACGACGACGGCACCCGCCGCCTCGTACGCCGTGTCAGGGAACCCTGCCCCCGCCCCGGCACCAGTGGCGACGACCACCTCGTAGCCGAGGCGGACCAGCCGTGCGGCGGTCCCGGGGGTGGCGGGCACGAGCGGCCCGCCGTCGTCCGGTACTCCGATGCGCATGTGATCCTCCTCGCTCACCTGCGCAACCTACCGCCTCCCACTGACGGTCCCGGTCCCCCTCCCGTCCGGGGGTACCGCCCGGGGTCTACGCCGAGTCCACCGGCGAAGGGAACGTCACCGGAAGGCTCACTGGCTGGCGGATCCACAGGGTCCGGTCCCAGGTGACGTCCGCGGCGGGGATCCGCAGGACGACGTCGAGCCGCCGCAGGATCGTCTCGATGGCGATGCGGGCGATCACGCGCGCCGTGCGGGGCGCGGGGCAGGCATGCGGGCCGGTGCCGAACGAGACGTGGGCGCGGCTGCCGACATGGTCCCAGGGGTCGCCCGTGTCCATGCGCGGGTCGGTGTTCGCGGCATGGATCCCCAGGACGAGCGGGTCGCCGGCGGCGATGAGCTTGCCGTCCAGCATCACGTCCTGGCGGGCGAACCGCGGCAGGGTGTTGATCGTGGGGGTGGAGCGCCAGAGCACCTCGTCCATCGCGTTGTCGAGGTCGATGCGGCCGCCGTGCAGCCGGCCGAGAACCGCGAGTCCGTGAGGGTGACCAGCAGGGTCTGCGCGATCCAGGCCGTCAGCGTCAGGTTGCCCGAGTACGCGACGGTGAGCAGCGTGTGGGCGACCTCGACGTCGTCACGCATCTGCGGGTGCGCGACCAGCGAGCTGGCGAGGTCCCGCTTCGGGGCCTCGCGGCGCAGCACGACGAGCTCAGCGAGCATCTGGTCTACGTCGATCGCCGCGGAGGCGGCGTCCGGGGCGCCCGCGGCGACCCGGCGCGTCAGGTCGAACAGGCGCTGGCCGTCCTCGGGGTCGAAGCCGACCATGTCGGCGATGACCAGGAACGGGATCACCGACGCGTACTCGAGCATCAGGTCCGCCCGGCCCCGGTCCTGGAACCGGTCGATGAGCAGGTTGCAGATGGAGCGGGCCTTGGCCGCGGTGATGCCCTCGGAGAGCTGTTCGAACGCGTCGTCGAGCGGCTCGCGCAGGCGCTGCCGCAGCGCGCCGTCGCTGTGGGTGGCGGAGAACCGCTGGTGCGACGGGAAGACCGGGCGCAGGCCCGACGTCTTGGGCAGGCCGCCGCGCGCGTGCCCGTTCCAGGTCCGCGGGTCGGTAGCGAAGAGGTGCTCGTTGCGCATGACGTCGTAGACGAGCCGCTGCCCCATGACCAGCCAGGCGGGCACGCCCGGCTCCAGCTCGACGGGGGCCACGTCGCCCCACTCGCTCGCGAGCGCGTCGTAGAACTCGCGCGGCTCGGACAGCTCCGAGGCGTGCACCAGGGGCTTCAGGCCGGAGACGTCGTCCAGCCGGACAGGCTTGGTGTCACGCCAGGGCCGTTCCTGCGTGTTTCGCATGTCGTCGAGCAATGCGGCCAGCCCATCTGTGCAGTCATCCTGGATCGCCCGGGGTGAACCCACCCGTCTTCCCACCTAGTTTCGTGACCTGGGCCATAGCGGTGGCTACCATGTCTGTGAGGGCACACACACTGTCGCACCCTCGACCCACCCTGTCTATTGCCTTAGGGGGACACGTGGCTCTGGACGCCGGCCGAGAGCGCCCGGACGACCTGGTGCAGAGTGTCGCGCGCGCCTTCCGCGTCCTCGAGGTTGTCACCCGGTACCCCGGTCTGCCGGTCAAGGCCATCGCACGCCGCAGCGACCTCAACCTCTCCACCACGTACCACCTGGTGCGCACCCTGGCGTACGAGGGCTACGTGACCCGGCTCAAGGACGGCACGTACGACGTCGGCGAGCAGGTGAGCCACCGTTTCTACGACGCGCTCGGCGCGCTCGGCCGCACCCCGGGCACCCGCGAGGTGCTGCGCCACCTCGCCCAGACCACCGGCTACAGCGCCTATCTCGGGCGGTTCAGCGCCGGCCGGGTCGTGCTGGTCGACTACTTCGAGGGCCCTGGTTCGCCCTACCTGGAGGATCTCGAGCGTGGGCTCGAGGTCTCCGCCCACGCAACCGCGCTCGGCAAGGCGCTCCTGCTCGGCATGCCGCGCCGGGACCGGCGCGAGCTGCTCGCCGAGGCCGGGATGCGCAGGTTCACCTCACGTACCGCGGCCGACGTCCCGGCGCTCGACGCGCAGCTGTCCCGCCTGCGGCTCGATGCAGTGGTCGAGGAGCACGGCGAGTTCCGCGAGGACCTCGCGTGCGCCGCCCGCCTCGTCCCGGGCCGGACCGGTCGCGCGGGCGACGAGTCCGGTTGGGCAGTGGTGCTCGCGTCGCCGGGCGAGGACGTGCCCGTGGCGGCCCGCCGAGAGCTCAGCCTGGCGGCCAAGGACCTCGCGATCGCCTGACCGGGCTCAGGGCACGCAGAGGGTCAGCGACTCTCGGTGCGCCTCGACTGTCAGCGGCAGCGACCCGACCGGCTCGCCGTCCGCGTAGGCGACCAGCCCGGTGGGGGCCGCCAGCCGGATCGCGGGCGCCCGCAGGGTCGTCACGTCCGGCCGCTCGACGTGCCTGCCCGACTTGATGAGCGAGTCGAACGCCAGGAACCTGAACCGGCCCACCGCGTGCACCAGGGTGACGTCGAGGAGGCCGTCCGTCGGGTCGGCGTCCGGGCAGATCGGTACGCCCCCGCCGTAGGACTTGGTGAGGCCGATCGCGAGCATGTACCCGTCCTGCGCCAGCGGCGGCGCTCCGGCCGGGTGCAGCCGGTAGCCGAACCGCTTCAGCCGCAGCCACTCCGTGTAGACGGCGATCCGGTACCGAGCCGGGCCGCCCGGCCAAGTCATCCGGTTGGTGCGCTCGTTGGTCAGCGAGTCCAGGCCCGCGCACACGACGGTGACGAAGTGCCGCACGGCGCCGTCCTCGGCGGTGACGGTGCCCGTGTCGACCCGCTTGCGGGCGCCGTCGAGCACCAGGTCCGCCGCCGCCCCGGCGTCGTGCAGGGGGATGCCGTGCTCGCGGGCGAGATCGTTGCCCGTGCCGCCGGGAATCACTGCCAAAGGGATCCCCGACCTGAGCAGGGGCGGCAGCACCGACAAGACGGTCCCGTCGCCGCCGACAACCACAAGCACGTCGGGGTGCTCGTCGACGGCCTGCTTGCCGAGCGCGACGGTCTCAGCGGCGTCTGCCCCCTGGTAGATCCTGAGGTCGGCGCCCCGGGCTCGCAGCCGCTCGATCGCGACGTGCGCGCTGTCCGCACCGACGCCGCGCCCCGAGACCGGGTTGACCAGCACTGCGATGTGCCGGGTCTCGTCTGGCTGCTCAGTCATGGCAGCGCCCATAAGTCAGTCCCCGCATGTCAGCTCCCGCCGAGCAGCGCGCCCGGGTTCATGATCCCGGCTGGATCCAGCTCGGCCTTGACGGCCCGCAGCATCCGGATGCCCACCGCCCCGATCTCCTGCTCCAGCCACGGCGCGTGATCCGTGCCGACGCCGTGATGGTGGCTGATCGTGCCGCCCGCCGCCATGATCGCGTCGTTCACGCGGGCCTTCACCCGGCCCCACGGCTCCAGCGGCTCGGGGCCGAGCCCGGCGATCACCGTGAAGTAGAGCGAGGCGCCCGTCGGGTAGACGTGGGAGATGTGGCACAGCACGCGGCTCCTGGCGCCCTCCTGGGTGAGGCCGCCCGTCAGCGCCTCGGTGACCGCCGCCTTCAGCACGTGCAGGTTGGACCATGTGGTGGCGGTCTCGAGGGTCTCGCAGAACACGCCGTTCGCCAGCAGCGCGTCGCGCAGGTACGGCGCCTTGAACCGGCCGTGGTCCCAGGAGGCGGCCA
Source organism: Promicromonospora sp. Populi (assembly GCF_041081105.1). Lineage (NCBI taxonomy): Bacteria > Bacillati > Actinomycetota > Actinomycetes > Micrococcales > Promicromonosporaceae > Promicromonospora > Promicromonospora sp. Populi. Next base: position 2,317,760 of record NZ_CP163528.1, read on the forward strand.
GCTTCTCGGCGGCGGGCTTGCCGCCCGCCGCCCGCAGCACGCCCGTGGTTGCCTCGCGCCGAGCCTGCGTCAGTGAGTCAGTCCCCTCGTGCACGACGACGGCGGAGCAGCCCCGGGCGAGCGCCTGGCCGATGTTGCCGACCTGCGCCAGCGAGATCCCCGTCTCCGCCTCGTCCGACAGGCGGATCACCGTGGGCCCGGTGCCGAGCTGGGCCACGCGGCGCAGCGCGTCAGCGCCGGATGCGAAGTCAGCGAAGCTCCAGGCGTCGAACAGCCGCACCTCGGGCACCGGGTGCACGCGCAGCCGGACCTGCGTGATCACGCCGAACGCGCCCTCCGAGCCGAGGAACCAGCGCACCAGGTCGGGTCCCGCGGCCGAACCGGGTGCGCGGCCCAGGTCGAGAATGCCCGTGGGGGTCACGACGCGCAGGCCGGTGACCATCGTGTCGAACCGGCCGTTCCCGGCCGAGTTCTGCCCGGACGACCGCATGGCCGCGAACCCGCCGAGGGTCGCGAACTCAAAGCTCTGCGGAAAGTGCCCCAGCTCGAAGCCCTGCTCCCCCAGCGCCGCCTCGGCGGCGGGGCCCGTGGTCCCCGCCCAGAGGGTCGCCTCCTGGTCCGTGTCGTCCAGCGCGACCAGCCCGGTCAGCCGGCGCAGGTCGAGGCTGAGCACGCCGCGATGCGTCCCGGCGTCGGGCTCCAGGCCGCCGGTGACGGCGGTGCCGCCCCCGAACGGCACGACCGCAAGGCCACGCTCGCCCGCGACGGCCAGCACGGCCGCGACCTCGTCCTCGGACCCCGGCAGCACGACGGCGCCGGGCGCCACCTGCTCCGACTGCCTGCGCCGCAACAGGTCCGGCGTCGACTTGCCGCCGGCGTGCAGCAGGCGGACATCGTGGCCGGTCTCCACGTGCGCGGCGCCGACGGCGTCGGCCAGCGCCGCCAGGTCGGCGTCGTCCAGGGGTGGCGTGGTGAGCACCACCCCGGCGAGCGAGGGCGCCGCCGACGCCTTCGGGACCCGGCCGAGCACACCGGCGAGCAGCAGCTTGACCCCGCCCGGGAGGCCGTGGGCGCGGTCCGGGTCGCCCCAGCCGTCCCACCGCATGTTGATGCGCTCGTTCTCCGGGTGCGTGCCCACGCTTCCTCCGTCTGGATCGGGTGCCGTCGACGGCGGTCGCCCGCCATCGGATCTGCGTTACAGTGTTACACAAGATGACAATCCGTAATGCATCCCCAGAAACATCCCGCGAGGCGTCCCCGGAGACGCGCCTGCTGGACGCCGCCGGCGAGCTCGTCGCCACCCGCGGCACACGCGGCCTGTCCATCACCGAGCTCGCCCGGGCCGCCGGCTTCTCCCGCCCCACGGTGTACCGCCGCTGGGAGTCGGCCGACGACGTGCTGCGCGCACTCCTCCTGCACCGCGCGCAGCTCCTGCTCGCCGCGATCGGTCCCGAGGCGGCCGACCGCTCAACAATCGTCGACAAGGTGGTCCGGTTCAGCGAGCTGCTCCGGGCCGACCCGGTGTTCGGGCGCCTGCTGGCGCAGGAGACCGAGGTCTTCACCCAGTACGCCTTCCAGCGGATCGGGCGGTCGCAGCGGGTGTTCCTCGAGTGGCTCACCGCCGCGATCGAGGTCGCCCAGGCGGGCGGTACCGTCCGGGCCGGGTCCGCGTCGGACCTGGCGGTCATGGTGCTGCTCATCTCGCAGTCGGCGGTGCTCTCCCACAAGACGGTCACCACTGTGATCGACGCCGACGCCCTGCGCACCGAGCTCGCCCGCGCCCTCGACGGCTACCTGCGTCCCTGATGCACAGCACCGCGCTGACCGCCCGGCGTCGCGAGCGTGAGCTCGCCGAGCTCGCCTCCGAGACCGTCGACCTGCTCGTGGTCGGCGGCGGGGTGACCGGCACGGGTGTGGCGCTCGACGCGGCCGCCCGCGGCCTGTCGGTGGCCCTCGTCGAGGCGCACGACCTCGCGTGGGGCACCTCCCGGTGGAGCTCCAAGCTGGCCCACGGCGGGCTGCGCTACCTGGCCACGGGCGACGTCGGCGTGGCCCGGGAGAGCGCGCGCGAACGGCACGTCCTGATGACCCGCACCGCGCCGCACCTGGTGCGGGCGCTGCCGCAGGTGGTACCGCTGGCGCCCGGCGTAGGCAGGCGGCAGGGCCTCGCAGCCGGGATCGGGTTCGGCCTGGGCGACCTCCTGCGGCGCGACGCCGGGACGTCGTCCGAGGTGCTGCCCGCACCGCGCCTCGCCCGGGCGGGCGAGGCTGCCCGGCTCGTGCCGGCAGTGGCGCGCGAGCACCTGCACGGGGCCTGGGTCGCGCACGACGGTCAGCTTGTCGACGACGCCCGGCTCGTCGTCGCGCTGGCCCGCACCGCGGCAGGGCGCGGGGCGCGGATCCTGACCCGCGTGCGAGCCACTGACCTGCGGGCGGACGGCGCCACGCTGGAGCACACCCGCACCGGCAGCATGCTGAGCGTGCGCGCCCGCGTCGTGGTCAACGCGACGGGTGTGTGGGCCGGGACGGTCGACCCGTCGGTGCGGCTGCGGCCTAGCCGCGGCACACACCTCGTGGTCCCGGCAGCACGGCTGGGCGACCCGTCGGGCGCTCTCATGGTGCCGGTGCCCGGGTCCGGCTCGCGGTACGTGTTCGCGCTGCCGGTCCAGCTCGGGCGCGTGATCGTCGGCCTCACCGACGAGGAGGCGCCCGGACCCGTCCCGGACGTGCCGGTACCCACGCAGCCCGAGATCAGCTTCCTGCTCACCACCGTGTCCCGCGTGCTGGATCAACCGCTGGGGCCCGACGACGTCGTGGGCGCCTTCGCGGGGCTGCGGCCCCTGGTGGACTCGGCGGACGCGGGTGACGGGTCGAACGCCGCGTCGTCCGACGTCTCGCGGAAGCACCTCGTGGCGGTCTCACCCCGGACGGGGGCGGTGAACGTGCTGGGCGGCAAGCTGACGACCTACCGGACCATGGCCGAGGACGCCGTCGACCTGGCGGTCAAGCATGCCGGGCTGACCGCCAGACCGTGCTGGACGGCGGACCTGCCCCTGGTGGGGGCGGAGCGAGTCTCGACCCAGCTCCCGCGCTCGCTCGTCGCGCGGTACGGCTCCGAGGCGACCGAGGTCCTGGCCTCGGCGGCGCTGCCGGGAGCGGCCTCCGCCGTCGGGCAGGGCATCAAGAACACCGCGCACCTGGACATCACGCGCGCCGAGATCGAGTGGGCGGTGACGCACGAGGGGGCGCTCGACGCGGACGACGTGCTGGACCGCCGCACCCGCATCGGCCTGGTCCCGGCGGACCGCGCGGCAGTGCGCGAAGTCGTGGGGGACCTGGTCGACGAGTCCCTAGCCCGGCTCTCTCCTCTTTGAGTCCTAAGTTTCTCCGCTTTCGGACGGCTCAAAGCGGAGAAACTTAGGACTCAAAGAGCAGGGGCGACGTCCCGTTCGCGAGGTGGCAGCCGCAGCACCGTGAGCGACACCATGCAGGCGATGAACCCGAGCAGCCAGCCACCGGGGATGTCGCTCAGCCAGTGGTAGTCGAGCCACGACATCAGCCCGCCGGCCACCACCACGATCACGGCGACCAGGGGGATCGTCTTGCGCAGCTTGGTGATGCTCGGGTACAGGCCGCTCTGCGCGAACAGCAGGCACACGATGAAGAAGCCGGTGAAGAACGTGTTCGACGCATGGCCCGACGGGAACGCCTGGCCGCCGGCGTGCAGCACGTCCATGTTGTGGTGCGGGCCGGTGCGGCCCAGGCCGAGCTTGGTGCCGTAGCCGATCACAAAGATGGTTATGAGGCCCGCCAGCACCGCCAGCACGGGCTTGCGCGTGCCGATCTGCCAGACCGTGCCCGGGCCGCCCTGCTTCCGCGCCACGTAGTAGGCGACGCCACCCACCATCGGGATGGTGAAGAAGCGGTCGCCCGTGATGTTGGCGACGATGTCGAGGAAGAGCTTCTCCCACCCCACGGGGTGGTGGGCGTCCACGTAGTAGTGGAACTGCCAGTCCCAGGCGATGAACGGGCCGCGGACGACGACCTGCCAGATGAGGAAGACAAACACCAGGGCCGCGATGACGCCCGCCACCGTGGAGCTGCGCCACGTCGGACGGGTCGACGGGGCGAGCAGAGCCCCGGTTGACTGTGACTCCACTCCCGTAACACCCCTGCCCTCTGCTGACGCCATCGAGCCGATCCTACGGGTTTCAGGGTGAATGTTCCGTACCGGAATGGTGTCCGACAGGCGCTGCAGGTAACGATCCAGGCATGGTTGCATCGGCTCAGGGACGAGCCGAGCGGGCGTCAGACCCGCGCGCCGTCCTTCCAGACCTGCGCTACCAGCGGCACGCCCGGGCGGTAGGGCAGGTACGTGTGGCTGGGTGCGTCCAGCACGGTCAGGTCGGCTCGGGCGCCGGGTCGCAGGTGTCCGACGTCGGGGCGCCTGAGCGCCGCCGCTCCACCCGCCGTGGCCGACCAGAGTGCCTCGGCTGGGCTCATCCGCATCTCGCGCACCGCGAGCGCCACGACGAACGGCATGGACGAGGAGTAGCACGAGCCCGGGTTGCAGTCGGTGGCCAGCGCGACCGGCACGCCCGCCGCGAGCAGGCGACGCGCGTCGGGGTAGGGCGAGCGGGTGGAGAACTCGACCGCCGGCAGGAGGGTCGCGACGGTGCCCGGCCCTGCGGAGCCCGGGGCCCAGGACCCGGCGAGTGCGTCGACGTCGGCGTCGGACAGGTGGGTGCAGTGGTCCACGCTCGCCGCCCCGACCTCGACCGCGAGCCGCACGCCCGGGCCGGGCGCGAGCTGGTTGCCGTGCACCCGGACGCCGAGCCCGGCCCGGATGCCCGCGCGCAACACGGTCCCGGCCTCGTCCTCGTCGAACGCGGTGGGCGCGGCCGGCTCGCAGAACACGTCGATCCAGCGGGCGTGCGGCGCACACGCCGCGAGCATCGGCCCCGTCACCAGGCTGATGTAACCGGCGCGGTCGTCGGTGTACTCGGCCGGGACGGTGTGCGCGCCGAGGAAAGTCGTCTCCGGCGTGAGCTCCCGCGCGATCCGCAGCGTGCGGGCCTCGGTGGCGATGTCCTGCCCGTAGCCGCTCTTGATCTCGACGGTGGTGGTGCCCTGCGCGAGCATCTCGCGCACCAGGGCCTGGCCGCGCCCCCGCAGGGTCTCCTCGCTCGCCGCGCGGGTGGCGGCCACCGTGTTCGCGATGCCGCCCCCGGTGTATGACTCGCCGGTCATGCGCGCGGTGAACTCCGCGGCGCGGTCGCCCGCGAACACGGTGTGCGAGTGCGAGTCCACGAACCCGGGGAGCACGCACCGCCCTTCGAGGTCGACGACGGAGTCCGCGGCGGGCGCAGAGGTCGCCGGCCCCGTCCAGGCGATCCGGCCGCCCGCCACGACGACGGCGGCATCCCGCACGACGCCGAGCCCGGCCGAGCCCGAGCTGTCCGACCCCGAGCCGACCGGCCTCGCGGCCGCCGAGCCCGAGCTGGCAGGGTCCGACCAGCCCCCGTGCGCGGGATCGTTCGTGACCAGCTCGCCGATGTTCGTCAGCAGCACACTCATGCTTCATCTTCCTTCGTCGCGGCCCAGATCTCGTCGATCGCCTCCGCCAGCATCCACGCGACGTCGCCCAGCCGGTGCGCACCGTCGTGCACCACCAGCTCGTCGCCCGCAACGACGTCGGACACGTCCGCCGCGCACGCCACCAGGGCCACCTGCGCGGGGTCGATCCCTACGGTGCGCACCGTATCGAGGCGCACCGCCACGAGGTCCGCGGGCGCGCCCACCTCGATCCGGCCGGCGTCGGGCCGGCCGAGTGCGGCGTGCCCGCTCGACGTCGCGAGGTCGACCAGGGTCGCGGGATCGAATGCGCCGCGCCGCCCGGTCGCGAGCCGCTCGTGCTCCTCGACGCCGCGTGCCTCGCCGAGCACGTCGGCGCTGACGTGCTGGTCCGTGCCGACCGACAGCGGGCTCCCCGCCGCCAGCAGCCGGAGACCGGGGGCGAGGCCGTCGGCGAGGTCGCGCTCCGTCGTCGGGCAGAGGCAGACGCCGGTGCCCGAGGTGCCGAGCAGCGCGACGTCGTCGTCGGTCAGGTGTACCGCGTGCACGGCGGTGGTGCCGGGGCCGAGCGCTCCGGCGTCGTGCAGGAGCCGCGTCGGGGTGACGCCGAAGGCCGCGAGCGCCGCCTCGTTCTCCCCCGGCTGCTCGGACAGGTGCACGTGCAGCGGCGCGCCTTCTGCCTGGGCCCAGCGGGCCACGGCCGCGAGCTCGTCCGGCGTCACGGCGCGGACCGAGTGGGCGGCGGCGCCGACGAGCACCCGGTCGTCGGCGGCCCAGGCTGCGCGCAGCGCGTCCACGCGCCGCGCCCAGGCCTCGACCGTGCCGTCGCCGAAGCGCGCCTGCTCGGGCGCGAGCGGCCCGTGGCCGTGCCCGCCGTGACCGTCCGCGCCGAGGCCGCCGTGCAGGTAGCAGGTGTCGAGCAGGGTGAGGTGCACCCCGGCGTCGCGCGCGGCGGAGCGCAGGGCCTCGGCCATGGCGTTCGGGCCGCCCTCCGCCGCCGGGTACGGCGTCCCGTCGGCGCGGTGGTGCACGTAGTGGAACTCGCCGACGGCGGTGGTCCCGCCGAGCGACAGCTCAGCGAAGACGGCGCGGGCGAGGCGCTCGTAGCGCTCGGGGGTCAGCGCCCGGGCGAGCGCGTACATCTGCTCCCGCCAGGTCCAGAACGACCCGCCGTCCGCGTGGGTGCGCCCGCGCAGCGCGCGGTGGAAGGCGTGCGAGTGCGCGTTCGCGAGCCCGGGGAGCACCAGCCCGCCCAGCAGCACGTCGTCGTCCGACTCCGGTACACCCCGCTCGATCGCGACGATCCGCCCCTCGGCGGTCTCGATCCGCACGGACTCGACAACCACACCCGCCCCGACGACACCGACACCACCGACACCACCGTCCCCGCCGCCCCCGCCGATCCCGCCGACCCCGGGCAGCCAGGCCCGCTCACACCAGTAGCTCATCGTCCCTCTCTCACTCTCCGATCCCCTTCGACACCTAGGTTTCTTCGCTTTGAGCCCTCTGAAAGCGGAGAAACCTAGGTCTCGAAGGGGAGTGCGGACGGGGCCGGGGCGTCCGTCAGCAGGGTCGTCAGGACCGCCGTCAGGGCGCGGACGCCCGCGGCGCAGTCGGCGGCCTCGGCGGACTCGGCCGGGGAGTGCGAGATCCCCGTCGGGTTGCGCACGAACAGCATCGCCGTGGGCACGCCGGCCGCGGCGAAGATGCCGGCGTCGTGCCCGGCGCCCGTCCCGATCACCGGCGCGGGCAGGTCGGAACCCGGCCGCCCGACGACGTCGGCCAGCCGCGCCGCCAGCGCCGGGTCGAACACGGTGGCGGGCGTCCAGGACTCCTCAACCGGCTGCCACCGGGCAAGCCCGCCGCCGGCACCGGCGCCAATGCCGGCGCCGGACCCACCGAGTGCAGACTTGGTCGCTGCAGTCGGCGGGGGGCCGAGCACCGCCAGGACCGCGTCTTCCGTCTCCGCGCGGGCGTCGATCCAGGCGCGGACGCGGGACGGGATCGCGTTGACACCGTTCGGGTCGACGTCGACCTTGGCCAGCGTCGCGAGCGCCCCGGCGTGCTCGGCGGCCGCGCGGACGTCGGTGATGAGCCGCGCGAGGTCGAGCATCGGGTCGTGGCGGTGAGCCAGCGGTGTCGTGCCGGCGTGGTTGGCCTCGCCCGCGAGGTCCACGCGCCAGCGGCCGTGCGGCCAGATCGCGGCGCCGATCGCGACCGGCGCCTCCTCTTCCGGCGGCAGGTCGGCGAGGTACCGCCCCTGCTCCACATGCAGTTCGACGAACACGCCGACCCGCGCGAGGGCCTCGTCGTCGCGCCCATAGTGCTCGAGCCGTACGCCTCCGACCCGCGCCAGCACGTCCGCGAAGCTGTCGCCGACGCCGTCCCGCAGCGCGAGCAGCCGGTCGGCGCCCACGGTCCCGGTCACCGCCCGCGACCCGAGGCAGGCCAGCCCGAACCGGGCGCCCTCCTCGTCGGAGAAGTTCACGATCCCCAGCGGCCGCACGGGCACAACGTCAGCGGCCCGCAGCGCGTCCAGCGCCGCGAAGGCGCTGGCCACCCCGAGCGGCCCGTCGAACGCGCCGCCCCCGGGCACCGAGTCGAGGTGGCTCCCGGTCACGACCCCGGGCCCGTCGGTGTCGGGGTCGCCCCACCACGCCCACTGGTTCCCGGCACGGTCCACCACGAGGGACAGCCCGCGCGCGGCGGCCTCGGCGGCGAACCACTCACGCAGGGTCAGGTCGTGCGCGGTCCAGGCGAACCGCTCGTACCCGCCGGACGGTGCCCGCCCGACGTCGGCAATCGCCTCCAGCAGGGGGCCGACTCCCGTCACGCCCCCTCCCGCATCGGTACCCGCAGCCCGCCGCGCTCGGCGGCCGCCACGGCGTCGTCGTACCCGGCGTCGACGTGCCGGAGCACACCCGTCGCGGGGTCGTTGGCGAGCACCCGCGCAAGCTTCTCGGCGGCGAGCGGCGTCCCGTCCGCCACGGACACCTGTCCGGCGTGCAGGGACCGCCCCATGCCGACCCCGCCACCGTGGTGGATCGAGACCCACGTGGCGCCCGAGGCGGTGTTCATCAGGGCGTTGAGCAGCGGCCAGTCGGCGATGGCGTCGGAGCCGTCCGCCATCGACTCCGTCTCCCGGTAAGGGGAGGCCACGGACCCGGAGTCCAGGTGGTCGCGCCCGATCGCGAGCGGCGCGGAGATCTCCCCGGACGCGACAAGCTCGTTGAACCGCAGCCCCGCCACGTCACGCTCGCCGTGCCCGAGCCAGCAGATCCGGGCGGGCAGCCCCTGGAACGCGACCCGGTCCTGGGCGGCGCGGATCCAGCGGCCCAGGTGGTCGTTGTCGGGGAACAGGTCGAGCACGGCCTTGTCCGTGACCGCGATGTCGCGGGGGTCGCCCGACAGCGCCGCCCAGCGGAACGGCCCCTTGCCCTCGGCGAACAGCGGGCGGATGTACGCGGGCACAAAGCCCGGGAAGTCGAACGCGCGGCCGTACCCGCCCTGGCGGGCCTCGTCGCGGATCGAGTTGCCGTAGTCGAACACCTCGGCGCCCGCGTCCTGGTAGCCGACCATTGCCTCGACGTGCCGGGCCATGGACTCCCGCGCCCGGTCGGTGAACCCGTCCGGATCCTTCTCCGCCTCCGAAGCCCAGTCCTCGAGCGCCACACCGGACGGCAGGTACGACAGCGGGTCGTGCGCGGAGGTCTGGTCGGTGACGATGTCGATCTCGACGCCGCGGCGCAGCAGCTCCGGCAGAACATCGGCGGAGTTGCCGACCACACCCACCGACAGCGCCCGGCGCTCCTGCTTCGCCGCGAGCGCCAGCGCGACCCCCTCGTCCAGCGACGACGCGACGACGTCCAGGTAGCGGGTCTCGACGCGCCGGTGCAGGCGGGCGGGGTCGACGTCGACCACCAGGCACACGCCCCCGTTCAGCGTGACGGCGAGCGGCTGGGCGCCACCCATGCCGCCGCAGCCGCCGGTCAGGGTGAGCGTCCCGGCCAGCGTCCCGTCGAACTTCTTGGCCGCCACCGCCGCGAACGTCTCGTACGTCCCCTGCAGGATGCCCTGGGTCCCGATGTAGATCCACGAGCCGGCCGTCATCTGCCCGTACATCGTCAGGCCGAGCTGCTCCAGACGCCGGTGCTCGGGCCACGTGGCCCAGTCGCCCACGAGGTTCGAGTTGGCGATCAGCACGCGCGGCGCCCACTCGTGCGTCCGCAGCACGCCCACCGGGCGGCCCGACTGCACCATCAGCGTCTCGTCGTCGCGCAGGTCCGTGAGCGAGCGGACTATCGCGTGATAGCTCGGCCAGTCCCGCGCGGCCCGGCCGGTTCCGCCGTAGACGACCAGGTCGTCGGGCCGCTCGGCCACCTCGGGGTCGAGGTTGTTCATGAGCATCCGCAGCGGGGCCTCGGTCTGCCAGCTGCGGGCGGTCAGGGTGGTCCCGCGCTGCGCGCGGACGGCGACGGGGGTGCCCCGGTCATACGGCTGGTTCATGGCTGTGTCTCCAGTCAGGGGTACGGGTTGGGTCTTCAGTCGAGGGGTCCGACGGCGGAGACCGCCGCCGTCGTGATCCGGGCAGTCGCCACCAGCTGCACCACGTGCTCGATCTCCGGGGCGAGGTAACGGTCCGGTCCGGGACCGGGCACGACGGCGCGGACGGCGTCGTGCACCGCCCCCGTGCCCGCCGCGGGGGCCTCCGCGCGGAAGTCGAGGGCCCGCGTCGCCGTGAGCACCTCGATCGCGAGCACCCGCGTGAGCCCGTCCACGGAGCGACGCAGCTTGCGGGCACCGGCCCAGCCCATGGACACGTGGTCCTCCTGCATGGCCGAGCTCGGGATGGAGTCCACGCTGGCCGGTGCGGCCAGTCGCTTCATCTCCGAGACGATCCCGGCGGCCGTGTACTGGGCGATCATGTGCCCGGAGTCGACGCCGGGGTCGTGCGCGAGGAACGCGGGCAGGCCCTCGGAGCGGGAGACGTCGAGGAACCGGTCGGTGCGCCGCTCGCTCATGCTCGCCAGGTCGGCGGCCGCGATGGCGAGGAAGTCCAGCACGTAGGCGACGGGCGCCCCGTGAAAGTTGCCGTTCGACTCCACACGCCCGTCGGCGGTCACCACCGGGTTGTCGATGGCGGACGCCAGCTCCCGGCCCGCGACCGTGGCCGCGTGGTCCAGGGTGTCGCGGGCGGCGCCGTGCACCTGGGGTGCGCAGCGCAGCGAGTAGGCGTCCTGGACGCGGGTGCACGCGGGGTTGCCGGCGTCGTCCAGCTCGCGGTGGCTCGCCATCAGGGGCGAACCGGCCAGGATCCTGCGCATGTTCGACGCCGACGCGGCCTGGCCCGGGTGCGGGCGCATGCCGACCAGGTCGTCGGCGAACGGCGCGTCCGATCCGAGCAGGGCCTCGACGGACAGGGCCGCTGCGACGTCGGCAGTGGTCAGGAGCCCGCGCAGGTCGTGGATCGCGAGGCAGAGCATACCGAGCATGCCGTCGGTGCCGTTGATGAGGGCGAGGCCCTCCTTCTCGGCGAGGACGAGGGGTTCGATACCGGCGGCGGCGAGGGCTTGGGCGGCGTCGATGGTCTCGCCGGACTCGTTGATGGACGCACCGCTGGTCGAGCCGGTCGGGACAACTCGCACCCGCCCCTCCCCCATGGCGGCGAGCGCAACATGCGCGAGCGGCGCAAGATCCCCGGAACACCCGAGCGATCCGTACTCGTGCACAACCGGCGTGATCCCGGCGTTGAGCATCGCCGCGTAGGTCTGCGCGATGACGGGGCGGGCGCCGGTGTGGCCGGTGACCAGAGTGGCGAGCCGCAGCAGCTGCAGCGGCCGCACCACCTCGGTCTCGACCTCGGGGCCGGACCCGGCGGCGTGCGAGCGCACGAGGCTGACCTGGAGCTGGGCCCGCATCTCGGCGGGGATGTGGCGGCGGGCGAGCGCCCCGAACCCGGTGGACACGCCGTAGTGCGGCACGGTGTCGTGGGCGAGGTTCTCGATGACGGCCCGGCTCTGTGCCATCCTGCCCAGCGCCGTCTCGTGGACCTCGACCGTCGCGCCGTGGCGGGCGATCGCGACCACCTGCTCGACGGCGAGCGGCGTCCCGTCGAGGACGACGTGCGTGGGCAGATCCGGGTTGGCCGGGCGGGTCTTGGACGTCGGACCCGCGTGGTGCAGGGTGCTCATGCCCACATAGAACCCCGCCGCACCCCGGCAGGCGCCCCCAAATCCCGGGATAGAGTCTGGGATACCAGACGAGGTGCGCGATCGGTAATACGTCAGGTGGTCGGTGACGAACTACCGATCACCCGATCCCGCGGGAGGGCAAGTGGGCGCGAGCAGCGCGGTTCCCGCTGCGCGGACCACCGCGCGGCTGCTCAGCTTTCTCGCGGCGCAGACCGGGCCGGTGCCCGCGGGGGCGATCGCGCATGGCATCGGGGTGCCGCGCTCCAGCGTCTACCACCTGCTCTCCGTGCTGGCCGACGAGGGTTTTGTGCGGCACTTTCCCGACGAGCGCCGCTACGGCCTGGGCGTGGCCGCCCTCGGCCTGGGCAGCGCCTACACGCGGCAGGCGCCGCTCACGCGACTGGCCGCCCCGGTTGTCGCCCGCCTGGTGGAGGCCGCCGGCGAGAACGGGCACCTCGCGGTGCTCAACGGCCGGGAGGTGCTGTACCTGGTGGAGCAGCGTGCGGCGGGGCGTCCGCCCCTGGTGACCGACGTCGACGTCCACCTCCCGAGCCATCTCACCGCGAGCGGGCGGGCCGTGCTCGCGCTGCTGCCCCCGGCCCAGGTCCGCGCCCTGTACCCGACGCCGGGATCGTTCACCGACCTGACCGAGGCGGGGCCGCGGACGCTGCGGGAGCTGCGGACGGTCCTGCGCGAGGCCCGGGCCCGAGGCTTCGCGGTGGAGGACGGCGAGGTGACAGCGGGTTTCGCGTCGGTGGCCGCCGCCGTCGTGGACCACACGGGCCTGCCGGTGGCGGGGCTGGCGGTCACGTTCCGCTCAGACTCCTACGACGACGACGCGCGGGCCGGCCTCGCGGAGCAGGCGACCCGGGCCGCGCGAGAGGTCAGTCGGAGGCTGGGGGCGCGGTAACGCCGGCTTTGCAGTCCTGACCATTCGCGGAAGCCGAATCATTCCCGGGAAGAGTCCCTTGACCTGCAAGAATACGCATTTCGAAAGCATCAGGGCGACAGCAAAGGCCGGTTCTTGATGTCAGAACCACGCGCGTAAGACGCCGTCCGGAAACAATCGACGACGGTATGCGTCTAGTCGCGGGCTCGGGCCACGCGGATCACAGCGATCACACCCGCGAGAGGTCCGACACCGGAACGGTGAACTCTCGTGTCCGCAGGACACCGGCAGAAACCACCACGGCCTCGTTGCCGGTCCACCCCGGCCGGATGGTCTTCACCACACCCACAGCGCCGCGCTCCAAGCTCGACACCCCGGTCACCTTCACACTGACGCCCGTCGCGATCGCGTCGCCCATAACCTTCTGCTCTCTCATGTAGTAATTCCGTGCCAGGGCCGATCGACTTGACGCTCATCTCGTGACCATTTGGCGCCCAACTCGATGGGTGGCGGAGATCCTGCCAGCGAATTGAGAGCATCGTCAAGGTTAATGTGCGATGTAGAAATGAAACACTTTTCACCCGTTCGTGTTTGCACATTTCTTTTCACCCACGCGTCTGTTTCCGTAGGTCTGCGACACCGCCGGACCGGTAACTCAGGCAGGGCGTGACTCGGCCCGTCCTCGCTGCTCAGAGCAGTCCTGCTGTCGGCAGATCTGCCCCCGTGGAGCCCGTTCCGGAGTGCACGGTGGGCTCATGACTGATGCACCGAAGGCGCCGATGTTCGGCGAACACGCACGACGCGAGCTGTACGAGCGGCGCGTCCTGGTCCTCGACGGCCCGCTGGACGACGACAACGGAACTCTCCTGATGACGCAGCTCATCGCGCTCGCCACGGAGGACCCGTCGTCCGACATCGACCTCTGGATCCACTCCCCGGGCGGATCGGTGCCGGCGATGCTGGCGATCCGCGACATCATGCGAACCATCCCCAACGACGTCTCCACGCTCGTGCTGGGCATCGCCTACAGCGCGGGACAGTTCCTGCTCTCCGCGGGCACCAGGGGCAAGCGCCGCGCGCTGCCGAACTCACGGGTGCTGATGCACCAGGGCTCGGCGGGGATCGCGGGCACCGCCGTCGACATCGAGCTGCAGGCGGACGACCTGCGCCACACGCGCGACACGATCCTGCGGCTGGTCTCCGAGGACACGGGGCAGCCGATCGAGCGGGTCTTCGAGGACTCGCTCCACGACCACTGGTACACGGCCGACGAGGCGCTCGACTTCGGGTTCATCGACACGATCGTGCAGAGCTTCGAGGGCATCCGGCCGCGCGATCGGCTACAGACCGGGTTCACCGCCGCGACCGCCGGCGCATCAACCAAGGGGGACGCACGATGAGCTACACCATCCCGAACGTCATCGCGTCGCACCCCCGGGGCGAGCGGATCATGGACGTCTACTCCCAGCTGCTGAGCGAGCGGATCATCTACCTCGGCACCGCCATCGACTCGGGCGTCGCCAATGCGCTGATCGCCCAGCTGATCCACCTGGAGTCGAGCAACCCGGACAGCGAGATCCAGCTCTACATCAACTGCGAGGGCGGCGACCCGAGCGCCGGCATGGCGATCTACGACACCATGCGCTACATCCGGTCTCCGGTATCGACCACCTGCGTGGGGCAGGCCGTCGCGGTCGGCGCCGTGCTGCTGGCCGCCGGAGCCGAGGGCAAGCGGGCGGCGCTCCCGCACGCCCGGGTCATCCTGCACCAGCCCGCGGCGCAGGGCCGCGGCGCGATCCCGGACCTGATCCTGCAGGCCGAGGAGGTGGTCCGCATCCGTGCGGACATGGAGGGCGCGCTCTCCCGGCACACCGGTCAGAGCGTCGAGACACTCCGGGCCGACACCGACCGCGACCGCATCTTCACGGCCGGCGCCGCACGCGACTACGGCCTGCTGGACAACGTGATCGACCAGCGCTGACCCGGCACGTGCTGCCCGGGGCGAACGGCCCCGGGCATCACGCCGCCAGCGCGAAGGCCGCCTGGCAGGTCGGCTGCTGCATGGTCTGGCGGACGGTGATGGTCGCGCGCACGGATACGGTCTCGCGGACGACGACCAAGCGATCGGCGACGGCAACAACCAGATCGACCAGCGTGATGTCCAGCGCGCCGGTGATCGCCGCGATCATCTCGCTCGACGGCTCCTTGACCCCGCGCTCGATCTCCGAGAGGTACTGCGGGGAGATCCCGGCGCGTCGCGCGGTCTGGTCGAGCGTCTCGCCGCGCAGGTGCCGCAGATGTCGCAGGCGTTCGCCGAGCAGATGACGCAACAGCGGCTCTCGTCCGGATTCGCTCATACCTGAGCGTAGAACTGCCCGTCGGTCCGACGACGGCGCTTCTGCTGAGAGCAGCGCCGTCTCAGCGCGCCGGGCCACCGACGGGCAACCGGCGGCCACCTACCAGGTGTCGGACACGCTCGCGTACTCGCCCGAGAGACGCACGTAGTGCTCAGCGTTCTGCGCGATCGCCTCGCGCTCCTCCGCGGAGAGCTCCCGCCGCACGACCGCCGGAACACCCGCGACCAGGGAACCCGGCGGCACCACCATGTTCTCCCGGACCACGGCACCCGCCGCGATCAGCGAGCCGGTCCCGATCACGGCGCCGTTGAGCACGGTCGCCGACATCCCGATGAGCACGTCGTCCTCGATGGTGCAGCCGTGCAGGACGGCGGCGTGCCCCACGCTCACCCGTGCCCCGATGGTCGCGGGCCGCCCGGGATCCGCGTGGATCACGACCATCTCCTGGAGGTTGCTCTCCTCGCCGACGCGGATCTGATCGCCGTCCCCACGAACGACGACGCCCCAGAAGACGCTCGCCCGGTCCGCGATCTCCACGGCGCCGATGAGGGTCGCGGTGGGGGCAAGCCACGCGGACGGCGAAACTCTGGGGCTGTTGCCACGAAAGCTGATCTCGGTCACGCCTCAAAGCATACGAAGATGACCGTGACCTGGACATCTGTCCGTGTCCAGACCACGACCGAGAAGCATTCGACGCCTCACGAATCGCCTACAGTTGGCGTCGCGCCCCCACCCACGCCGTCCTGGGAGATGTCTTGGTGAGTTCACATCCGTGCGAGTTCCGTCTGCTCGTCACCGGTGGGGGTACCGGTGGTCATACCTACCCGGCGCTGACGACGCTCCGCGCCCTGCAGGCCCGCCTCGCCGAGTCCGGCACCCCGGTCAGCGTGCTCTGGGCCGGCACCGCCCAGGGGCTCGAAGCCAAGGTCACGGAGTCCGAGGGCATCCGGTTCGTGCCGGTCGCCACGGGCAAGCTCCGCCGGGCGAGCAACCCGCTGGGCATGATCACGGCCACCAACATCAAGGACATGGCGCGCGTGCCGCTCGGCGTCGCACAGGCCAGGTCGATAGTGGCCGAGTTCAAGCCGGACGTGATCCTCTCGACCGGCGGTTACGTCGCCGTCCCGATCGGGATCGCCGCGGGCCTGCTGCGCCGTCCGCTGGTGGTGCACGAGCAGACCGTGCGGCTCGGGCTGGCCAACCGCCTCCTGGCCAAGCGCGCGACCCGGGTAGCGGTGTCCTCGCCCTCCACCCTCGACCTGCTGCCGGAGAGCACACGCGAGCGCGCCGTCGTGACCGGTAACCCCGTCCGTGCGGAAGTGCTGGTCGGCGAACCGCTCAAGGCGATCGACGCGCTCGGCCTCGACTCGTTCGATCCCGACCTGCCCGTCCTGTACGTCACGGGCGGCGCGCAGGGAGCGGTCCAGATCAACAACCTGATCAGCGAGTCGCTGCCGTGGCTGCTGGAGCGCACGAACGTGATCCACCAGTGCGGGCCGAACAACCTCCAGGAGATGTTCGAGCGCACCGCCAAGCTCCCCGCGAACCTCGCGGCCCGCTACCGCGTGCTCGGGTTCCTCGGAGCCGAGCTGCCCGACGTGCTCGCCCTGGCAGACGTCGTCGTCTCCCGGAGCGGCGCGGGCACCATCTCGGAGCTCACCGCGCTGGGCAAGCCGTCCGTGCTGGTCCCGCTCCCGTCGTCGGCCGGGAACGAGCAGGCGCACAACGCGCGCCGGCTCCAGGACCTGGGTGCGGCCCTCGCCCTGGAGGGCGACGTCGCCGCGGCGGACCTCCGCGAAGCGGTCGGCCCGCTGCTGTCCGACGCCGGACGGCGTGACCGCATGGCCGACGCCGCCCGGGTGCACGGCCGCCCGGACGCCGCCGAGCGACTGGTCGACGTCCTGCTGGAGGCCGCGCGCTCCGCGCGGGCGTAAGGGGCACGGCGCGCTGCGACCGTACGGACTCTCCTGCGGAACTACTGGCCGATACCTCGTGAAAGGGTCTCGACATGTCGTCCTCTCTCCGAGCAGCAGCGCTGGCCGTAGCAATGCTTGCTCTGATCACCGGGTGTCAGGCTGGTTCTGGTGTCACTGTGCACAGCGACGATGATCAGCATCCGATGGCCTTGTACGCGGGCAGTGGAGGCTTTGCCTCGTCCGCCGAGCAACGAGCGCCGGACGGCACCTGGACGACGACGTTCGGTTCGAACTTTCCCTGCATCGCCAACGGACCCGGCCCCATCGTGATCGACGGCGTCGACTGGATCAGCGACGACGGCTTGGACCCGCTCTCCGTTCGGGTCTACCTCCGGACATTCGATGACTCGGAATTCGACCCGATTGCCAGCATGGTCGGCACCCCGCTCGACAACAACTACAAAGACTGGTCAGGGACCACCCAAGAGGGAGTCGAAGGGTTCAAGGTCGAGCGCTCCTGCACTGAGAACATGGATGGCAAGGGCCAGACGGACGAGATGCTGGTCGCCGTCACGGCCGACGAAGGCGGCGGCCACGTCGGGGACTTCACGGTGCGCTACACCACCCCGGACGGCAGGAGGTACGCCGTGGTCAGCGATTGGCAGATGCACATCTGCGGCACGGAGGCCTCGAAGGACCTCTGCGACGGGAATCCCGAGACATGAGTTCGGGCGCGGGCCACTGGCGGCCTCCATGTCGGCACTCTCCTGTGAGGTCGGCAGTTGGCACCGAGGTCGGTCCAGGCCTGAGCCGACCTCGGTGCCAACTGCCGAGTTTGCGGGGCAAACTGCCGACCACCCGCTGATCCCCTTGTTCCGACCAGCGACTATCGGTCAGCGCCACGCCCTCACGCCTCAATCGTCACGTCCGCGTGACGTAGCAGCTCCGCGTCCTGGGACGGCGGCGCGCCGAACATTCGCCGGTACTCCCGGCTGAACTGGGAAGCGGATCCGTACCCGACGGCGTAGCCGACCCGGCTGACGTCGTCGTGGGCGGCGAGGAGCATGATCCGGGCGCGTTGAAGCCGGAGCGTCTTCTGGTACTGGAGCGGGCTCATCGTCGTGACGGCGCGGAAGTGGCGGTTGAGCGTCGCGGGGCTGACGTCGACGGACCGCGCTAGCTCGTCGACCCGCAACGGGCCGTCGAAGTTGTCCTGGAGCCAGCGCACGGCCCGGTCGACGACGCTACGGCGGGAGTCGATGCTCCCGAGCTCGCGGATGACGTGGCCCTGCGGGCCGGACAGCAGCCGCCAGTGCAGCTCCCGCAGGATCCCGGGGCCGAGCACGCGGTAGTCGTGTGCGGAGCGCACGGAGCGCAGGAGCCGGACGATGACATCGAGCAGCTCATCGTCGGCGTCGCCCATCGCCAGCCCGACCGGACCCTCGACGCGCCGGCCCCTGCGCGCGAGAGCGGGCGCTTCGAGGAGCAGGTCGGCAATGATCTCGGGCTGCAGCGCCATGCCGAAGGCCAGGAAGGGCTCGGTCGTCGACGCCGCGGTGATCGAGGAGGTCAGGGGCAGATCAACGCCGACGGCGAGGAGTTGCGCGGAGCCGTACTCGTACACGTGGGTGCCGAGGACTGCTCGTTTTGTGCCCTGCAGCACGACGGCGAGGTTCGGCTTCAGCACACCGCCCAGCGGCACCGTCGTCTTCGGCGTGGCCAGGACGGTCACGCCGTCGGCCAGGGAGATGATCTCGGGACGAGTCCCGAGCGAGGTGACCAGTGCTCGTGCCTCGTGCAGGGCGGACATGTCCTGAGTTAATCAGACTGGGGCGGGTCACCCGCTGAAGATTGAGCGGATCAGGCAAGGACGTGCGTCGATGCGACTAGGGCGCGGGCGGTCACGGCAGGAGGCTTGAGACATGACTTCACTGACAGATTTTGTGACGCTCGGCCGCTCCGGTCTGCGCATCAGCCCGGCCACGCTCGGGACCATGACCTTCGGCGAGGACACCGGCTGGGGCGCCTCGGTCGCGGAGTCCGAGGCCATGCTCGACCGCTATGTCGAGGCGGGCGGCAACTCGATCGATACCGCGAACATCTACACGAACGGGCACAGCGAGAAGATCGTGGGCGACTGGCTCGCCGCCCGCTCTGTCGAACGCGACCGGCTGGTGCTCGGCACCAAGTTCTTCGCCAACCTCCACACGGGAGACCCGAACGGTGGCGGCGCCTCGCGCAAGGCGATCCTGCACCAGCTCGACGACTCGCTCCGCCGGCTCGGGACGGACTACGTCGACATCTACTGGCTGCACAACTTCGACCCGGTGACGCCGCGGGAGGAGACGCTGTCGACGCTCGACGACCTCGTGACGGCGGGCAAGGTCCGCTACATCGGCTTCTCGGACGTCCCCGCCTGGGCGACCGCCGCCGCGGCCGTCACGACCGCCTTCCGGGACTGGCCGCCGATCATCGCGCTGCAGCTCGAGTACTCACTGCTCGAACGCACGAGCGAGGGCGAGCTCTTCCCCCTCGCGCACGAGTTCGGCATGGGCGTGCTCCCGTGGAGCCCGTTGAAGAGCGGGTGGCTCAGCGGCAAGTACCGCCGGGGCGAGGTCGCTCAGGGGGGCGGGTCCCGGGCGTCCCTCGTCGGACTGCCCGGCCCGGCCGACTACGACGTCATCGAGCGCGTCGTCGAGGTCGCCGAAGAGCTCGGGCTCACGCCCGCCGAGGTATCGCTCGCGTGGGTCCGCTCGAAGCCGGGAGTCACCTCGACCCTGCTGGGGGCGCGGCGGATGTCGCAGCTCGAAGCGAACCTGCGCTCGCTCGCGGTCGAGCTCCCCGCCGACGCGTTGCTCCGCCTCGACGAGGTGTCCAACCCGCACCTGAACTTCCCCGCCGAGAACAACGCGCTGCTCGCCCCGACCCTGCACTACAACGGCGCCACGGTCGACGGCGTCGCGCACCACCGGTTCGGCGAGCTCGACAAGAGCCCCACACGCTACTGAGACACGAGGGCGCAGATAGCCTCACCCGGACAGGGCCGGCGCACGGGCGCCTCCTCGACGGGCGCTCGGTCCTCGGACGTCAGTGGACGAGCGGCAGTTCGAATCCGGCCGGGCCGCCATCACCGAAGCTGGCTTGCCAGCGCGCCCGACGACGTCCCTCGTCACCCCTGGGGTAAGCGAGCCCGGCCTCCCTGGCGGCGTTCTCGATGCCGCGCATGGTGGCCCCGGTCCCGGCGGGGACTGGGGCGTGTCTCACCCAGGTGCCGTCCTGAAGGGTCCAGACCTCACAGCGGGAGAGCCCGGCCCGGATGCCGTGCCAGACCCGGACCGCCACGGCCGGGCCGGGCGCGGTGTGGACGGCGGTGGAGAGCTGGGCTGCCAACCGGGACAGCGATGTGGTGTCAGTGGGGACCAGATCGTGCAGGACCGTGACGGCCCCGTGCTGGTCGATAGTGCCGGTGACCTCATCCGCTGACTGACGCACGGCCTCGGGCGCGTGGCCCATGGCGTACGAGCGTCCGGCCCAGCGAAGGAGGTCAAGGTCATTCATCCCGTCCCCGACCGCGACGGTGTTCTCGGACACGATGTGCAGGCGTATTCGGAGTGTTTCCATGGCGGTGGCCTTACTCGTCCCGGCCGCCGTCAGATCGATCCAGTCGGGTCCGGCAGGGGTCGCTGTGGCACCGGTAGCGCCAAGGGCGCCCAGGTGAACGCCGGTCCCCGGAGCATGGAGTGCGACCCGGGTTGCCGGTGCGACACACAGGTCCGCGACGGGCAGTTGTTTCTGGGCGCCGTTGAGCAACCCGGGCTCGAACGCGGCGTTGACGTGCCATCCCCAACCGACTTCCTCGACCCCGACCCGCACTCCGGATACGAGCCCCACAGCGCGGCGAATCACCGGGCCAGGATCGAACCGGCGGGCATCATCGATCACGTATCCCGAGGGTGTGGTCGGAGTCAGGCATACAGTCATGGACCCGTTGGAGCACACCCCGAACCCTTCGACCAGCCCCAGCCTCGTGGCTACCGGCAGCAGACCGACAAGCGACCGCCCTGTCGCGAGAACCACGTGGTGCCCGGCCGCCCGCACCAGATCCAGAGCGTCAACAGTCCCCGCCGGCACCTTCCCGTCGTGATCGACGAGCGTGCCATCAATGTCCAACGCAACGAGCCGCCGGGTCGTGGTGTGCGTCGGGTTGGCCGTAATCACGAGTCGGTCTCCTGAGAGTTCTGGAAAGCACGGCATGCGGGCGTCCACGGCCGGGCAAGGCGCGTTCACCGGTCTGGCGACGGTCGCCGTCCTGCACTTGCAATGCTTCTGCGTGAGCGCGGACAGCACATCGACACGGCAAGACATCTACCGACATCTTCCCGTCAGGGGTCTGTCGTGGGACGTCGTGGGGTGTCTAGGCTGTCGGGATGGTCAATGAACGATTCCGCCGTGCGATGCACCGGGGAGGGCTCGATATCCAGTCGCTTGCCGCGGCGGCCGAGGTATCCATGAAGTCGGTAGAGCGATGGCTCAGCGGCTCGTTGCCTTACCCGCGCACCCGCTACCGGGTCGCCGCGATCCTCCAGGAGGACGAGAGCTATCTGTGGCCGGAGGCAGTCAACGGAGCTTCCTTGGCAGGCGCGGAAGTGGTCGCGACCTACCCCCGCCGCAATGACGTGCCGCGGCACCTGTGGACCGAGCTGCTGCGCAACTCCGAACGGGACATCGACCTGCTGGCGTTCGCCGGACTCTTCCTCACCGAGGAGCACCCCGACTGGATGCCCACCCTCGCCGCGAAGGCAGAACAGGGAGCACGAGTTCGGATACTCCTCGGTGACCCCGCCGGCAATCAGCTGGCCGCCCGGGACACCGAGTACCGCATCGGAGGCGGGGTCGCCGGCCGGGTCGCCGCAGTGAAGGCCTACTACGAACAACAGATGCCCGACATGGTCGAGATCCGGTTCCATGACACCCCGCTGTACAACTCCATCTACCGGTTCGACGACGAGATGATGGTCAATACCCACGTCTACGGCGTGCTCGCCGCCTACACGCCGACCTTGCATCTACGCCGTATCGACGGCGCATACTTCAACACCTACGTCGAGTCCTACGAGCGGGTCTGGGCATCGGCACGGCCCGCCGAAGCCTTGGTGGAATCCAGATGAGCAAAGGCACCCGCCGGATCGACTACTGGCAGGACCCGGCCGCGCCGAAACCGACCAGCCGCAAGACCTCGGCCTCGGTGTTCGTGCGCGACGACCAGGGGCGCCTGCTGCTCCTGCAGCGGGTCGACAACGACCTGTGGACCATCCCCACCGGCGGAGTCAAGAAGGGCGAGACCGTCGGACAGGCCGGTGTCCGCGAGTGCCGTGAAGAGACCGGGCTCGACGTCGAAGTCACCGGCCTGGTCGGGGTGTTCTCCACCCCGGACCACGTCATCGTCTACCTGCACGGCGACAAGGTCGACGAGGTGCGCCAACCCATCAACATCTGCCTACGCGCCCGCCTGATCGGCGGACAGATCACACCCGAACCATCCGAGGCAGCCGACGTCCGGTGGGTCGACCCCGCCCACCTCGACGACTACCCGATCCACCCAGCCCTCCGGGCCCGAATCGACCACGGGCTGAACTCACCAGAGCCCTACATCGCCTGAGCGCCCCGTCGATCCTCGCTCGTGCTTCCGCATCAACGTGTCGATCGTCAATGCTCACCAGTAGGGAGATCCGATGCCCGTCCAGGTAGCCGTGTGCGGCCCACGCTTCTGCACGGAACGAGACAAAGATCAGGCTTACGAGGTGGGGCGCTTGCTCGCCCAGGCTGGGGCCACCGTCCTTAACGGCGGTGGCATCGGCGTCATGGCTGCCGTCTCGGCGGGCGCACGCTCGGCAGACGGGCTCGTCATCGGCATCCGTCCTGGAGCCACCCGCGACGACGCGAACCCTGACCTGAGTGCCGTACTGGTCACGAACATGGGCGAGGCCCGCAACGCCATCCTGGTGTGGTCGGCCGACGCGGTCATCGTCGTCGGCGGCTCGTGGGGCACCCTGTCCGAGCTCGCCCTGGCCAAGCGGCGCGGCGTACCGGTCGTCAGCCTTGGCGGCTGGCAGATCCTGGACGCTGATGGCAACCCCGTGCCCGACGCACCGCCGACCGCGGCGACACCGCGGGATGCCGTCACGTTCGCCCTCTCACGACCCGGCGAACCAGGGAGCCCATAGTTAACAGTGCAGGCACGCCGACCAACCGTCGAGCGCGCGTCAACCCGACCCACCGTTCAGAAGGAACCGATCACGAATGACTCTGCCCCGCAGCAACGACGACTGGATCAAGGGCATCCCCGGCGACGGCGTCGTTACGCTCGGCGACCCCTGGCTCAAGGCTCCCACCGCGCCGAGACCGGCCTGATCCAGATGCTCAACCCCGTCATCGTCGAACGCTCCAGCGAGACCGTGCTCGACTGGGAAGGCTGCTTCAGCATGCCGGGCTACATGGGACTGGTCCCCAGGGCAGCGAGCCTCACCGTCCGGTACACCGCCGAGTCCGGAGAGGCGGTCACCAGAGAGTTCACCGGGTACGCCGCCCGCGTCGTCCAGCATGAAACGGACCACCTCGACGGCTTCGTGTACATCGACCGCATGCCCGACATGACGAGTCTCACCACCACGCAGAACTACCTCGACCACCACCGCCCTACGCCGGCCTAGGGTCAAGGTCAGGCATGGATGCACGCGGCGATCCCGTCGAGCTGCTCAGGCGGATCCGGGTAGCGGACCGCCACTCCCCCGGCCACCCGCCGTGCGGTCCAGCACGCGACAGCAGCATCGAGAACGTCGTCCGGACCCGCGACCAGCCCTGCGAGGCCAACGTCAGCAGGGAACACGAGCCCGGCTTCCGCCAACAGGGCGCGCCGGTCTTCCAACCCCGCCCAAGTCGACTTCGCGGCCGGCAAATGGCGGTCCGCGAGGAAAGCGAACGACGCCTCGGGATGCACCTCCACGATGCGACGGTCGATCGACCGAACAACCTGGTCCACCTCGAGGATCCGAGGTGCCAGAGCCCAAGCCTGCTGGCTGATCCCCTTGTTCATCACCCGACGAGCCTCGGCGGACGCCTCCGCGTAGACCGACGCCGCCAGCACCGTGCGCGGCGGAGTCATGAACACCGACCGCCACCGCGGGCCGACTGCCCTGCGCGCCAACACGTCAGCCTGCCTCGGTTCGGCACCAGAAGGCAGTCCGATCGGGATGTCGATACCGACCACCTCGACCGTGCCATCGGCATCTGCTGCAGCAACAAGTCCGGTCAGCGTCGCATCCGCGTAAACACGGAGATCACTGGCGACCGCGACCCAGTACTTCCCTGCGGCGTCGACACCCAGCACCCGAACCATCGCTCTATAGTGTCCGACCGGCAGTTCCCAAGCACGGCCCGTCGAGATGAGCAGGGGGCCATCGCTAGTCGACCAACCGGTCGTACCCCACGTAGAACCGCGCCGACCCCGCCCCCGTGTCCATCACCCCGGTAACCACGCGCCGCAGGTCGAGCACACCCTGGAACGCGCTTGTCTCCCCCTCGGGCATCACCTCGGCCGCCAGTTCCTCCCCCGACATCCCGTCCGGAGCGTCCACAGTGAGCTCCCGCCAGCAGCCTCCGGAGCCGCAGCCCATGTCCTCGGCGACCACCCGCGCGCCGTCGGGCAACGCGGGCAGGGCCGACGCCGGAGGCTTTGCCCACTCGTCGACGAGCAACCACAACGGAGGGAACGTCAGACCCACTGCCGCGACCACGGCAAGCCCGACCACTCCACGGACGACGGTTCGGGCGCGCACCATGCGCAGACGATACCGACTGGCCGCGCAGGCCCTGGACCGTGCAGGCCCCACCCGGTACTGAGCCAGGAGGACGCCAGCGGTCGGGTCAGGTCAAGCAGTCAGGTCAGGTCAGGCGGTCAGGTCAGCGCGAGTAGAACCGCATGTACCAGAACCCGTCGGCGGGCGGCTCCCCACCCACACCGTCGCCGTCGTCCTCGTACTCGTACGTCACCACGACGGGGCCCCGTGAGCTGGCGTCCACCTGGAACGGCCCGCCGTTGGAGTAGTCGGAGAGGTGCCTCTGGTTCAGGACGCCGTCGGCCCGGTCCACCGTCAGGATGTCCGCGATCTCCACCCCCTCGCACACCAGGTTGATGTCGTCGATGTCGTGCCGGATCCCGACGGCCACGTAGGACCGCCCGCCAGGGACCATGCCGACGCCGAACTGGATGCCCTTGTCGCAGCTCGGGTCGGTCGGCGCGTCATGCCACCAGAGCAGCTTCTCGGCACGCCACTGCGGATCCGCGAACCGGGTGCGGATCTCGTACCGCCCGCTGGTCTTGACGGCCCAGATCAGGCGCGTCCCGGTGGTGCCGGTGGCGAGCACGGCCCGCGTGCTGGTGCGGAACTGGTAGCGCGGAAGCGTCGTGCTGGTGGTCTGCCGCCAGAGCTTGTTGCCCGCGATCACCGTCTCCCGGCCCTGCCCGTCAGTGACTATCGAGATCTTCGGCCGGGTGTTGTTCACGCTGCCGAGGTCACCCGCGGAAGCCCAGGTGCTCGACCCCTTCTGAAGGACCACCCGTCCGATCTGCGACGTCGCTCCGGTCCGGTCCGCCCAGACCACCGTGACCTTGCCGGCGTCGTTGATCACCACGTCCGCCAGCGCGCCGGCCAGATCGTTCGCCAGGGGGACGGTCTGCCAGGTGCCGCCGCGGATCAAGCGGCTCAGCTGCGGCGTCCCACCGCCGGGGGCCGTCCAGAGCAGCGCGGCATCTCCGTTGGTGTTGCCGACCAGCTTCGACTCCCCGATCGCCGCGGCGATCTGCACGGGACCGCCCCAGCTCGAACCGTTGAACACCCGCGACACGTTCCCGGTCACGGCCACGGCATAGTCGTCGGGACCCGCGACGACGCCGCCCTCGGACCGGACCGGTACCTCGACGGAGGACCAGTCCGCCCCCACGCCGTGCTCGAGGAACGAGTAGTCCAGGATGTCCGGGTCGGGCAGCCCGACGGCGAACACGCGGCCCGACCCGGACACGTCCACGTCGCGATACATCACGTCGTAGCGCTCGTTCGGCCAGCCGGGCGCCGGGTCCCCCGGTGCGGCCGACGCCGTCGGCGCAACGAGACCGGTCAGGGCGGCTGCCGCGATGACCACGGCTGCAGATCGACGCATGATGCCTCCAGTGCTCGGCGGCACGTGCCACTGCCACCCGCAGCCGGAGGCGTCGTCGCCTGCAGGCCGGAGGGTGCGCACGGCCTGGCTCGATCATCACACGATCCCGCGAAGCCCGTCGGCCGTTTCACCCCGCACGTCACCCCCAGGTCATTCGGCCGGCAGCGGGTCGCGCAGCACGTCGAGCGCGGTCACGATCATGGACTCCGGGAGCCCGGGCCGGACGGCGTCGAGCAGCAGGGCGGCCAGGTACGCCGACGACGTCGGCGCCCCGCTGAGCGAGCCAGGCCCCGAAACGGGCGCGATCCGGTACCTACGCCGTGAGGCGGTCCGCTTCGGCCAGCAGCAGGTCGCCGAAAGGCTGCATGCCGATACTGCAGGCATAGACGCCGCTGAAGATCGGAGCCCCGAGGCGCTCCAGCAGCAGGGCTTGCCGACCCAGGTCTTCGCCCAGCAGCTTGGCGCAGCCCGCTCCGTCCGCCAGGCGCAGCAGCGTGGCCTCCGGCCCGACGTCCCGGCCCGGCACACCGATCTTGAGGACGGCGGGAGCTCCGTCGGCCAGCGTCACCTCAAGGACCAGGGCGACGTGCCCACCCGCGAGGCTGGGCCCGATCAGCAGGGACCACTCCTGGGCCAGCGAGTCGACCATGCCCGGCAGCTCGTCCAGCCAGGATTCATGCCCGCTGGCTATCACCGTCTTGCGGACCTGGTCAGGAATGTCGAGGCGCACACCGCCAGGCTAGTCCGGGTGCCTCCTGCCGGGCCCTGCGCTAGACGCCATCTGGTCGAGGGACCGACGAAAGGTCCGCTACTGCGCGGCAGCAGATCTCTCCACACGAATTTTGAACTCGATTGAACCGATCGCCCCTTTCACCCGTCGTGTGGGTCAGGGGCCGACGTCCGGTCGGCCTGCGAACGAGAGGGGCGGAGCGTGCGCAGAGGGACAAAGGTGGCAGTAAGTGTCGGTGCGGCGGTAGTCGTGCTCGGTGGGGCAGCCGCGATCTGGGGACCGGGTCTGTACGCGGCTCAGGCACCCGAGGCGGCGGAGGTGCCCACGCTCGAGGAGTCGGCAGTACCGCTGCCCGACTCCGAGGCGGCTGCCGGCACATGGACCGTGAGCGAGGGGTCGTTCGCCGGGTACCGCGTCGACGAAGTGCTGAACAACGCGGACGTGACCGTCACCGGCCGGACCGAGGACGTCACCGGGTCGATCACCGTCGCGGACGGCTCGCTGACGGAGGCCACCGTCGAGGTGGACATGGCGAGCGTCGCGACCGACGAGGCCAACCGCGACGACTTCTTCCGGACCAACGCGCTGGAGGTCGGCACGTACCCGACGGCGACCTTCGAGCTCACCGAGCCCGCAACGATCGAGGAGGGCGCGACGGCCGTCGAGCTGACGGGCGACCTCACCGTCCACGGCGTCACGCAGCCCGCGACCTTCGAGGGTGAGGTCGCGGGAGACGCGGCCAGCGGCGACGTCGTGCAGGTCATCGGGAGCATCCCGATCACGTTCGCCGACTTCGACGTGGACGCCCCCTCCCTCGGGTTCGTGACGGTGGAGAATGAGGGCAGCATCGAGTTCTCGCTGCAGCTCCAGCCTGGCCAGTGACAGCCTGACCAGTGACAGCAGTGACAGCTCGAAAGTGACGGCAGTGCCGACGACGACGGAGGTGATCGGACCGTGAGCAGAGGTGACCCGCCCGCGGGTGCCGAGGACGAGCTCCTCGCCTCCGTGCACAACACGCACGCCGGTGCGCTGTACCGGTACGTCGTGCGCCGCACGGGCGACGAGGAGGAGGCACGCGACGTGGTGCAGGAGACCCTGCTGCGCGCGTGGCGGCACCCTGAGGTTCTGGAACGCTCGGAGGAGTCGGTTCGTGCGTGGCTGTTCACGGTCGCGCGGAACCTCACGGTCGATCACCTCCGCAGCGCCCGGCGCACCCGCGAGCGGGCCACCGGTCACGTCCCCGACCGCGAGGAGCGAGACACGACCCAGGCCGTGCTCGACTCCTGGCTCGTCGCGGACGCGCTGGTATCACTGTCGCCGGCACACCGGGCGGTCGTCGTAGGCGCGTACTACGGCGGCCGCTCGGTGGCCGAGCTCGCGACCGAGCTGAGCATCGCCCCCGGGACGGTGAAGTCGCGCCTGCACTACGGGCTGCGTGCGCTGCGCCTGGCCCTGCAGGAAAAAGGAGTCACGTCATGAACTCGGCGGCAGAAGGCGGGCACGGCGACCGGTACGCCGAGTGGGACGCGGCGTACGTGCTGGGCGCCCTGAGCCCGAGCGACCGTCGCGCCTTCGAGCATCACCTGGCCGAGTGCGACGCGTGCCGCGGCGCAGTGGCCGAGCTGGCCGGCCTGCCGGGCCTGCTCAGCACGCTGACCCCGGCGCACGCGGAGTCGCTCGTCACTGAAGAGCCTGGTCTTCAGCTGCCCGACGGCGGCGCGCCGGCCCTGCCCGGTGCCGGCCCCGCCGGCGACTCCGGTACCGGGATGGCACAGGTGATCCCGCTGGCGAACCTCGCGAGCGTGGCGCGCAGGTCCCGGTTCCGACGCCGGACGCTGGGCGCGGTGGCCGCGAGCGCCCTGCTGATCGCCGGCGTGGCCGGCGGTTCGTTGGTCGCCCGTAGCGGCTTCTTCGAGAGGCCGGACGATGCGGGCACGACGCCGTCGTCGGAGATCGTCGCGGACGCCCAGACCATCGAGCTGCTCCCCGTGGGTGAGGCGGACATGCACGCCGAGGTGGTGGCGACGCCCACGAGCTGGGGGACCAAGCTCGAGTGGAGCTGCGAGTACCCGCCGGTGCCCGGGCAGCCGTCGGGCGGTAGCTACGGATCGCAGGAGCCCATCCAGTACGAGCTCGTGGTGGTCGGCCGGGACGGCGAGCGCACGGTCGCGGGGACGTGGTTGTGGTCGGGCGGCGAGATCGCGGACCTGGACGCGTCGTCGCACGTGCCGCTGACCGATGTGGACCGCATCGAGATCACGCTCGACGGGCAGGAGGAGGCACTGGCGTCGGCGACGCTGTAACCCTGCTGGCGCGACCCGCCGTCACGACCCTGCCGTCACGACCGCGGTACGGGCTCCGGCCGCGGCGCCAGGACCACCACCGCCGTCTCGGTAGACCGGAGCGCGGCGTAGTCGTCCAGGTGTGCATCGAGCTCGCGCCACCTGGCCCACAGCCGGGTGCGCTCGTCGCCCTGCGCGATGTGCGACCGCACGGTGCGCTCCCCGTCGACGAGGTCCACGCAGGCCTCCGGGTGCTCCCGCAGGTTGCGCAGCCAGGCGGGCTCGCCGTCGGCCCAGCCGTTCATCGCCAGCAGGAGCAGGTCAGGGCCGTCCTCGATGTAGGCGAGGAGCACGCTGTGCTCGCACCCGGTGCGGCACCCGGTGGTGGTCAGGCGCAGCGTTCCCCAGCTCTTCCCCTTCGGACGGCGCAGGCCGATCCGGCCTCCGGTGATGCGGTACAGACGGCGGTGCAGCCCCCACACGGTGCGGACGAACCAGCGCGGTGCGACGCGCGGCGTCGTCTTCTGCTCGACTGACTTGTGTTCGTTCGACACGGTGACCCTCCGGGCACTCGGTTCGAGCCGCCGGGTGCGCTCGTCACTGAGCGACCGGCCTTCTCCACCCAGGGTAGAGACCACACCCCGGTCGCGACCAGAGGCGACCGGGGTGAGCGGACGGGTCGATCAGCCCCAGATCGCTTCCGCCCACTCCGGGTGGTCGATGAACGGGTTCCGGTTGCCCTGGTAGTCCTCGTAGATGATGTCGTTGCGGTTGGCCTCGGACGTGGAGACCGGGTCCTCGGCGTTCCAGTCCAGCAGCACCGAGATCCGGCCGTGGAACGGGACGGAGCCGTTGCCGGCGGTGTCGTTGGTCTCCAGGTCGGCGAAGGCGTCCTCGCCCTCGTAGCGCACCGCCATGTAGAGGATCATGCGCGCGACGTCGCCCTTGACGGCGTCGCGAGGCTCGAACGAGTTCGAGTCGGTGTAGCTGCCCGGTGCGCCGCTGACCGCGCTGCCGCCGTTGTCGAAGTCCTTGTTGCCACGGGTGCTGTTGACCTGGACGTCCTCGGGGCGCAGGTGGTGCAGGTCGGTGCCGGGGCCCGCCGTCGTGCCGAAGTCGCCGTGCGACTGCGCCCATACGTGCTCGCGGTTCCAGTTGCCGACGGCACCGCCGTTGAGGCTCTTCGCGCGCGACTGGCCGCCGTACAGGAGGATCACGTTGTTCGAGTTGTTGGGGTCCTGGTCGGTGACCATCAGCGCGGTCCACACCTGGCTGTAGGACAGCCGGGTGCTCACGCTGATGATGTCGTTCAGCTCGGACTTCAGCGCCTCACCGGTCAGGCCCGCCGTGCCGTTGTAGTAGCCGGGCGGGATGGCCGCGACCCCCTGCGCCGCGCCCTCCTGCGCGACCGCGCCGGGTGCCGTCAGCAGCCCGGCAGCAACCACGAGTGCGGACAGTCCGCTCAACCACGCTGTTCCACTCCCCCAAGCCCGCCCGAGACGTGTGCGCATCGTCGACCTCCGTGTGAGTCGGCCCGCGGCCCCCTGCGGGCAACGGTGCGTCATCAAAATGGCATGCGAAGGCTTTGACCTGCGGTGATCCCGGTAAACATCGCGTGAAATCTGCCAGATGTCGTAAATCTACGTAATTACCGAACCCCCTACTTGATCGCACCCATCGACAGCCCGCGGACGAGCTGCTTCTGCGCCACCCAGCCCGCGATGATCACGGGCAGCGAGGCGAGCAGGGCCGCCGCGCTCAGCCGGGCGAGGAACAGGCCCTCGCTCGTCATGGTCGACACGATGAGCACCGGCACGGTCGCCGCCTGCGACGCCGTGAGGTTGAGCGCGAAGAAGAACTCGTTCCACGCGAAGATCACGCAGATGAGCGCCGTCGCCGCGATGCCGGGCGCGACCATCGGGATGAGCACCGACCGCAGGGTCCGCATCAGCCCGGCGCCGTCGACGGACGCCGCCTCCAGCACCTCCCCGGGTACCTCCAGGAAGAACGACCGCATCATCCACACCGCGATCGGCAGGTTCATCGCCGTGTACAGGACCACCAGGGTCCAGATGTTGTCGAGCACCCGCAGCTGCCCGGCCACCACATAGATCGGCACGATGACGGCGACGACGGGCAGCATCTTGGTGGAGATGAAGAAGAACAGCACGTCGCTGACCTTCTCCACGGGCCGGATCGACAGCGCGTAGGCCGCCGGTATGCCGAGGAGCAGCACCAGCACGGTGGACACCCCGGTGGCGATCACGGAGTTGCCCACGTAGACCATGGACCCGCCCTCGAGCACGGCGCGGAACTGGTCGAGCGTCGGCGTGAAGAACCACGTCGGCGGGTCGGACGCCGCCTGGCTCTCCTGCTTGAACGCCGTGGCCGCCATCCAGGCGACGGGGAAGAAGAATGCCAGCGCCAGCAACCAGGTCAGCGTGGTCAGCACGCCACCTCCTGCTCGGCGGCGGTACGCGCGCGTCACGTCGGACATGCTCACTCCTTGACCTCGAAGCTACGGAAGATGAGGCGCAGCGCGGCGGAGGCCACGATGATCGTGGCGATCACGACGACGACGCCCATGGCGGCGGCCTGCCCGATGTCGAACCCGAGGAAGGCGCGCTGGTAGATGTAGAACGGCAGGTTCGCGCTGGCCGTACCGGGCCCGCCCGCCGTCATGAGATAGATCTGATCAAAGGTATTGACCACGTAGATGACACCGAGCAGCACGCCCAGCTCGATGTACCGCCGCAGGTGCGGCAGCGTGATCGAGGTCCAGACACGCCAGGGCCCGGCGCCGTCGACGGCGGCGGCCTCCAGCACGTCCTTCGGCTGTGCCTGCAGGCCGGCGAGCACAAGCAGCATCATGAACGGCGTCCACTGCCAGACGAGCGCCATCAGGATCGCGACGATCGGGTACGTGGACGTCCAGTCGATCGCCTCGATGCCGAACAGGCCGAGCGTCCAGTTGAACAGGCCGTAGGTCGGGTTGAGCAGCGCGATGGACCACAGCACCGACGTCGCCACCGGCATCACCAGGAACGGCGTGATGAGCATGGTGCGGGCCACGCTGCGCCCGAAGAACGGCCGGTCCAGCAGCAGCGCGAGCACGATCCCGAGCACCATCGCCACCAGCACGCAGCCCAGCGTGATGACCACCGAGTTCAGCGCGGTCTGGCGGAACGTCGAGTCCTGCGCGATGTCGAGGTAGTTCGACAGGCCGACGAACAGGTCCTCGCCCGGCCGCAGCAGGTTCTGCGAGCGCAGCGAGTACCAGATCGTCACCAGGAACGGCAGCTGCGTGACGATGACGGTGAAGATCAGGGCAGGCAGCAGCGGGGCGCGACGGCGCCACCCCTCAGCCCGGCTCGTCGCACGTTCGGACGCCGCCTTGCGGGCTGCCCTGCGCGAGCCTTCGAGCCGGCCGATGGTCGAGGTGCTCATTGCTCCTCCTGGGCCCGGTAGGTCTCCGCCACGGTTTCCGCGTAGCGCTGGGACTGACGGATGGCCTCGTCGACGGTGATCTGCCCGGCGATGGCCGCGGACATCTGCTGACCCACGCGGGTGCCGAGGTCCTGGAACTCGGGGATCCCGACGAACTGGATGCCCGGGTAGGGCACCGGGTGGGTCATCGCGGACTCCTGGGTGGCGCCGTTCATCGACTCCAGGGTGGCGTCGGCGTACGCCTGCGAGACCTCGGCGTACTCGGGGATCTCGTAGGTGGACAGCCGGCTGCCCGGGGGCACCCGCTCCCAGCCGATCTCCTGGCCCACCAGCTGGATGTACTCCTTGTTCGTCATCCAGGACACGAACTCCCAGGCGGCGTCCTTGTGCTGGCTCGTGGACGGGATGGCCAGCGACCAGCTGTAGAGCCAGCCCGACGACTCGGTCTCCGCGACGGGTGCCGGCACGTAGCCGACGGAGCCCGCGACGGTCGACGAGGCCGGGTCCTCGACCGAGGAGACCATCGAGGTCGCGTCGTACCACATGGCCGACTGGCCCTGGGCGAACCGCGTGAGGCAGTCGCCGAAGCCCGACGTCGCAGCGCCGGGCTGCCCGTAGGACTGCAGGATGTCGACGTAGGTCTCGATGGCCTCGCGGCTCTGAGGGGAGTCGAGGGTGGCGTTCCAGTCCTCGTCGAACCAGCCGCCGCCGAACGTGTTCATGACCGTGGTGATGGGCGCCATGTCCTCGCCCCAGCCGGCCAGGCCGCGCAGGCAGATGCCGGAGAAGTCGCTGGCCGGGTCGTTCAGCTCGGCGGCCAGGTCGCTCACCTCGTCCCAGGTCGGGTTGGCGGGCATCTCCAGCCCCGCCTCCTCGAACAGGTCGGTGCGGTAGGCCAGGAACGACGACTCCCCGTAGAACGGCACGGAGTACATGTCGTCGTCGTACGAGAGCGACTCGCGGACGCTGGGGACGAAGTCCTCGGCGTCGTACCCGTCGGTGGCGTCGATGTACGGCTGCAGGTCCTCGATCCAGCCGTTCTCGGCCCACATGGGCGTCTCGTAGTTGGAGATCATGACGACGTCGAACTCCCCGCCGCCGGTCGCGACCGAGGCCGTGATCTTGGCGCGGGCCTCGTTCTCGGGCAGCGACACGAACCGCACGTCCACGCCGGGGTGGGCGGCGCGGAACTCGTCCTGCAACGAGATCGCGTCCTGCATCTGCGGGTTGGACACGATCGCCACCACGATCGTCTCGCCGTCACCACCGCCTACTGCGCCCGCTCCGGCACAACCGGCCAGGGCCAGCGCGGCGGCCGCCGTCGCTGCAGTCGCCGCCGCTCGCACCGAAGCACCCCGTGCCGAACTACGCCGTGCCGAACTACCTCTCGGAGGTCGGAACATCCTTGTCCTCTCCTTGGCGCAGCCGTCGACTCCGCGCTCATCTGAGAATTTTTGTTTGCTCATCTGCATCCGCACAGTAGTTGGGTATGCTCAGGTGAGCAAGACCCCCCGCTCAATAGTCGCTCAACTGCCCCCGCTATCGCCTGCGGGAGTTAAGGACGCAGGTGACCCAGAACGACTCGAACCTCATGGTCGAGGTGAGCACGGACTACTACCTCGACGGCAAGTCGAAGGTCGAGATAGCCCGCCACCGCGGCATCTCCCGCTTCCAGGTCGCCCGCCTGCTCGCCCAGGCCCGCGATCTGGGCGTGGTCCGCATCGAGATCACCCCGCCCCGGGTCGACGGCGAACGGGGCGCCCGCCTCGCCGCGCGCCTGGGTGTGCGCGAGGTGCTGATCGCCGCCAGCGGCGACGACACCGCGGCGACCCGGGAGAACGTGGCCGTCGAGCTAGCCCGCGCGGCTCACGAGCACATCGTCGAGGGCACGACGGTCGGCGTGTCCTGGTCGCGCACCGTCGAGGCCGCCGTGCGGCACATCGGGCGCCTCCCCCACTGCGACGTCGTCCAGCTCGTCGGGGCGCTGCCGGTCGAGGGCAGCGGCAACTCCCTAGGGCTCATCAACACGTTCGCCCAGATGCCGGGCGTGCGCACCTGGCCCGTCTGGTCCCCGCTCCTGGTGGCCGACGCCGCCACCGCCGCGGGCATGCGCCGGCAGCCGGAGATCGCCGACGCGCTGGCCCGGGCCGATCGCCTCGACGTCGCGATCGTCGCCATCGGCCACTGGTCCGAGCGCACGTCCACCGTGTTCCCGCAGATCAGCGCGGAGGAGCAGCGGGCGGCCACCGAGGCGGGTGTCATCGCCGAGTGCTCGGGCCGCCTGTTCGATGCCGAGGGCCGGCCCGTCCGGACGAGCCTCGACGAGCGCGTAGTGGGAGTGACCCTGGAGCAGCTGGCGGCCACGCCGCAGGTCATCGCGATCGGCTACGGCGCCGCCGTCGCCCCGGGCCTGGCAGCCGCGGTACGCGGCGGCCTAGCCAACACCCTGGTGGTGGACGACGCGGCGGCGACGGCCCTGGAGACCCTTACCCCCTGACCAGTTACTGCCTGACCAGTTACCGCCTGACCAGTTACCGCCTGACCAGCGCCTCGACCGTGGCGCGGGCGCCGTTCTTGTGGAGGGACGCCAGCGCCGTCGTGTAGGCGGCGGTGAAGCGCCCGTCGTCGACCAGGTCGCCGAACACCTCGCGGTCGCGCAGGAACGCGAGCGGGTCGGCCTGCTGGGCGAGCGCGGCCTGGTGCAGCCGGTCGGCAAGACGGTCGACGATGTCGATCGGCTCGCCGACCTCGTCCACACCCTCGTCGTAGCGGGCCCAGGACGCCACCACGAGGGCAGCGTGCTCGATCGGCCCGCCGTTCGCGAGGTGGTAGCGGACCACGGGCAGCAGCCACTTCGGGATGCGGTCCGACGACTCGGCGCACAGCCGCGCCAGGGTGTCGGCCACGTGCGGGTTGGCGAAACGCTCGATCAGCGTGCGCTTGTACAGGTGCAGGTCGATGCCCGGCACCGGCTCCAGCGTGGGGGTGCCCTCGTCGTCCATGTAACCGAGCAGGAACCGGACGAACACGTCCTGCCCCGCCACCTCGTGCGCGTACCGGTACCCGGACAGGTACCCCACGTAGCACAGGGCCTGGTGGCTGGCGTTGAGCAGGCGCAGCTTCATCAGCTCGTACGGTTCGACGTCGGGCACCACCTGTACACCGGCGTCCTCGAACGGGGGCCGGCCGGTCGGGAACGTGTCCTCCAGGGCCCACTGCTCGAACGGCTCCGCCACGACGGGCCAGGCGTCGTCGACGCCGAAGCGCGTCGCCACCAGCTCGCGGTCGGCGTCCGTGGTGACGGGCGTGATCCGGTCGACCATGGAGCTCGGGAACGCGACCTCGGCCTCGATCCAGGCCGCGAGCTCGGCGTCCTTGGCTCGGGCGAACGTGGTGAACGCCCGCCGCGCGACCTCGCCGTTGCCCTGGATGTTGTCGCAGCTCATCACGGTGAAAGGCGGCAAACCCCGGTCCCGCCGGCGGCGCAGGGCCTCTGTGACCAGGCCGAACGTTGTCGCCGGGACGGCGCCGTCGGCCAGGTCCTGGGCTACCGCCGGATCGGCCAGGTCGAACTCGCCGGTGACGTGGTGGATGTTGTACCCGCCCTCGGTGACCGTGAGCGAGACGATGCGGACCTCGGGCGAGGCCATCTTCTCCAGCACGGCCTCGGGGTCGTCGGGGGCCAGCAGGTACTCCTTGATCGACCCGATCACACGCGCCCCCAGGCGCCCGTCCGGGTGCTTGAGCACGAGGGTGTAGAGGCCGTCCTGCGCGGCGAGCGCATCGCGCATCCGGGCGTCTCCCGGCAGCACGCCGACGCCGCAGATCGCCCAGTCCATCGCCTTGCCCTGCGCCATCAGCCGGTCGAGGTACATCGCCTGGTGCGCGCGGTGGAAGCCGCCCACCCCGAGATGGACGATTCCGGTGGTCAGCCGGGAGCGGTCGTAGGTGGGAACCGTCAGGTCCGCGCCGCCCGGCGCGGACGCCACCAGGGTGCCCACGGTCGCCTCGTCGAGTGCCGTCATCGTGCTCCTCCGCCGCCCTTCAGACTTCGTTGAACCAGCGGCCAGATTAACAGATGAGCACCACGGCGGTCACAGATGAGCGGGTCGCTGATCGGCAGCCGGTCAGGCCGGCACGCCCGGCGTTCCCGCCGCGCCCGGCAGCGCCGCGCCCGGCAGCGCCGCCGCGTACCGCCGGGACAGGACCCCGAGGTGCTCGACCAGCTCCGCCGGCCCCTCCACCGTGAAGTCCAGCCCGAGCAGACCGATCCACACGGCCACCATCTCGAGGCTGTCCCCGCCGGTGACGAGCACGCTCGTGCTGTCGTCCCGCGGCTCGACGGTCCCCACCGCCGGGTTGATGCGGGCGAGCACCTCGTCGGCCGGGGCGTGCACGACGATCCGGGCGTGCACCGCCCAGCCCGTCCGCGCCACCTCGCGCACCACGAGCTCGGTCAGGTCCACCGGCGGCTCGGTGGGCACGAACCGCCGTCCGCCGGGGTGGCGCAGCTCCAGCCAGTCCACCCGGAACGGCTGCCACCGGCCCGAGGCGACGTCCCGCCCCACGAGGTACCACCGGCGCTGCCAGGCCACGAGCCGGGCCGGCTCCACCTCCAGCGGTTCCTCGCGGTACCAGCAGCGCAACCCCTGATGGTCCCGGATCGCGGCGGCCAGCTCCGAGAGCAGCGCCGGGTCGACGACGGGATCCTCGACGTTGCTGTCCGTGTTCACCGGACCCGTGCTCGTGGCGTCACGCAGCGCCGCCACCTGGCGGCGCAGGCGCTCGGGCAGGACGTGCTCGAGCTTGCCGAGCGCCCGGGCGCTGCTCTCCTCGATCCCCGCGACGGCGCTTGCGGAGCGCAGGCCGACCGCCATGGCGACCGCCTCGTCGTCGTCGAGCACCAGCGGGGGCAGTTTGCCGCCCACGCCCAGCCGGTACCGGCCACCCGGCCCGCGCACGCTGTCGACGGGGTAGCCCAGGTCGCGCAGGCGCGCGACGTCGTTGCGCACCGTGCGGTCGGTGACGTCGAGCCGGTCGGCGAGCTCGGTCCCCGACCACTCGGCGCGGGACTGCAGCATGCCGAGGAGGGCGAGCAGGCGCCCCGCCGTCGTACTCATCGCGGCTCCCAAAATGTCCGAGAATTTACTCCACCCTTAAGAGAATAAAGGAACGAACGGTTCCTGAACGGCTCGTAATGTCTGAGACATGGAGACCACGCAGAACACCCAGGACACCACCGCCGCCGACATCCGCCCCTTCCGGATCGAGATCCCGCAGGCCGACCTCGACGACCTCGCGGACCGCCTCGCCCGGACCCGGTTCGCCCCGGCCGCCCCCGGCGACTCGTGGGACTACGGGACGCCCGAGGCGTACCTCCGCGAGTCCGTCGAGCAGTGGCGCAACGAGTTCGACTGGCGCTCGGTCGAGGAGCACGCCAACTCCTTCCCGCAGTTCATCACCGAGATCGACGGTCAGAACGTGCACTTCGTCCACGTCCGCTCGGCAGAGCCCGGCGCGCGAGCCCTGCTCCTCTCCCACACCTACCCGGGCTCGTTCCTCGAGTTCCTCGACCTGATCGGGCCCCTCACCGACCCGGTGGCCCACGGCGGCCGGGCCGAGGACGCGTTCCACGTGGTGGTCCCGTCCACCCCCGGCTTCGGCTTCAGCACCCCGCTGAGCGAGCCGGCCGACGGCGGGAGCTGGACCATGGCCCGCGTCGCCCGCACCTTCGACACGCTGATGCGGCAGCTCGGCTACGACTCCTACGGCATCCACGGCAGCGACGGCGGTGCCATGATCGGGCGCGAGCTGGCAGTGCTCGACCCGGAGGGCTTCCTCGGCGCGCACGTGCTGCAGCTCTTCTCGTTCCCCTCCGGCGCGGAGGGCGAGATGGACGGGTTCGGCCCCAAGGAGTTCGCCGCCCTCGGCCACATGCAGTGGTTCCAGAGCGTGGGCGGGTACAACGCGATGAACGGCTCGCGACCGCAGACGATCGCCGCCGGGCTCAGCGACTCGCCCGTCGCACAGCTCGCGTACAACGAGCTGTTCGAGAACTTCGGCAACGGCACCAGCCTCGTCTCCCGCGACCAGGTGCTCGCGCAGGTCAGCCTCTACTGGCTCACCAACACGTCCGCTACGGCGGTGCGGTACCACTACACCGAGCCGCGCTCCGGGGCGGAGCCGGTGGTGAGCACCGGCCGGATCGGCGTGGCCGTCTTCGCCGACGACTTCCAGACCATCCGGGCGTTCGCCGAGCGGGACAACGCGCGCATCGAGCACTGGGCCGAGTACCCGAAGGGCGGCCACTTCGCGGCCCTGGAGGTTCCGGAGCTGGTGGTCGAAGACCTCCGGGCCTTCTTCCCGAAGAACTGACCGCCCGCCGACCGAGCGCCAAGAAAGGTTCGCTTCGACCAAGCGGTACGGCCTGCATTCGTCACGGAATGCAGGCCGTACCGCTTGGTCGAAGCGGACCTTCTCAGTGCTGGTCCGTTCTCAGTGCCGGTCCGTCAATCGGCCTCGTGGGTGTGCGGCTCGTCGCCCGTCACGCCGTTCAGCTCGTTCGGGGTGACGCCCAGGTCGGCCGACTGCCAGACCTCACCCGTCTCGACGTCGACCGCGTGGATCGAGCCCGTCGCCGGGTCGGTCACGTACACGGAACCGTCCAGGACGAGGATCGCGGGGCGCGGGTCCTGCCACTCGACGGGCTCGGTCCACTCGTCGATCACCGGGATCGACCGCGTCAGCTCCGCCGTCTCCGGGTCGATCACGTGCACCTGGCCGTCGGTGCCGAGCACGAGGGCAGCGCCATCGTCACTGCGCGCGAGCGACCGGAACGTGTACGACGACGGCAGCTCGACCAGCTCCAGCTCCCCGCTCCGGGTGTCGATCAGCGAGACGCGCGTCGGACGCTCCAGCTCGGCGTCCTCGTCCGTCTTGTAGTCGCCGAGCACGATCGGCGAATCCTCGGTGCCGGCCTGGTTGCCGATGCGGCCGTACGCATCGGGCGACTCGACCTTCGTGATCTCGCCGTCCGCGTAGATCACCGCGCCGGTCTCGCAGCCGATCACCACCGCCTCGTCGGCGGCCACGGCCTCGCCGTGGACTCCGGGGCAGTCGTCGGACGCCGCGATCTCTTCGCCGTCGCCGTCGAGCACCCGGATGCCCGTGCGTGCATCCTCCGTGCCCTCCGAGACGACGAGCGTGTCGTCCGTCAGCTCTACGGCCACACCATGATGGGCCGACGGCGTCGTGTACTCCCTGGCTGCCGCGTCGGCGTCGGCCACGTGCTCCGAGTCGAGCACGCGGACCAGGCCGGTGCCGTCGTCGAACAGCGCGGTACGCCCCTCGTGGACGACGACGTGACCGGGCTCGACGGCCTCGTACCCGACGTCGGTGAGGACGGGATCCGCCGTCCAGTAGTGCGCGTGGTCCCCGTGGGCCTCGGCCCAGGTGCCCAGGTCGAGAGCGCGGAACTCGCCGCCCGTCGAGACCATCAGGTGACGCTCGTCGCCGGCGGCGTTGAGCCGGGTGAAGCCGTCCAGCTCGATCTGGCCGACGGTCTCGAGGCTCATCGCGTCCAGGACCAGGACGCCGCCG
Source organism: Promicromonospora sp. Populi (assembly GCF_041081105.1). NCBI lineage: Bacteria > Bacillati > Actinomycetota > Actinomycetes > Micrococcales > Promicromonosporaceae > Promicromonospora > Promicromonospora sp. Populi. The sequence continues at coordinate 2,357,961 of NZ_CP163528.1, forward strand.
TCATACGAGACCGCGAGGCGTGGCGTGCGCGACTGGACCTCGGTGGCGTCCGGGGCGTCATGCTCGCCGCCGGTGGAGGCGGACCCCGAGGGCGAGCCGCCCGCCGCGCCGTCGCCCGCCGCGCAGGCACTCAGCAGGAGCAGGGGCAGCACGGCGCCGAGGCCGGCTGCCGTGCGAGTGGTGTGGTTTCTCATCGTTGGTCGGACGGCCCGGCCCGGGCCGCCCGCTCCTCTCTTCTAGAATGACAATCATTCTCATACCGGGCGCGAGTCAACCAGATGTGAGAACGATTCTCAAATAGCCGAGGTGGGTCGCGGGCTCGCGTGGCCAGCGCTGCGGCCATTCACGACGTGGTCATGGCCGATCCCGACGTCAGCGCCGAGCCGCCACCACGAGCGCCGTGAGCTGGTGGCGCGAGGAGATGTCGAGCTTGCGGTAGATCGAGGACAGCTGCGTCTCGACGGTGCGGATGCTCGTGTTGCCGATGCGGGCGATCTGCCGGTTGCTGCCGCCGTCGGCCGCCGCGAGCGCGACCTCCCGCTCCCGCTCGGTCAGGTGCTCCAGCAGCGAGTCCAGCGAGGACTCGTCCAGCACCCGCCCGGCGGCCGCCACCAGCGTGCGGTCGGAAGACTGCGCGGCGACGACACCCGCCCGCTCCAGCACACGCCGCGCCTCGGCGAAGCGGCCGTCGGCCCGGTGCCGGCGGCCGAGCTCGATCAGCGAGAGCACAAGCTGGTCGGGCAGCGCCTCGCCCGCCAGCATCGCTACCGAGTCCTCCAGCAGGGCGAGCGCCCGGCCCGGGTCGTCGGCGGCGGCGAGCAGACCCTCGACGCGGGCCGCCACGCCGTCGAGCAGCGGTCGCCGCCCGCCCGACATCGCGCGCAGCCGCGCGCAGACTTCCGCCGCCTCGTCCAGCTGCCCGAGCGCCACGTACGAGTGCGCGAGCGGGAAGTCCAGCCACAGGCGCCGGCCCGGCTCATGCAGGCCGAGCGAGTCGGCGAGCCTCTCGGCCTTGCGCAGCTGCCAGCCGGCCTCGCGCCACTCCTCGCGCCGGGCCGCCGCCAGCCCGACCAGGGCGGCACGGGTGAACGCGCCGTGCGCCTCCGAGCCGTGGAAGGTCGGCTCGGCGAGCAGCCCGCGCAGTGCGCCCTCGTCACCCTCCTGGACGGCGATCAGGCCGCGAGCGCGGAGCACCGACGGCGTCGGCGGGTCGGGCAGAGCGCCGAGCCGCTCGCCGTCGGCGAGATACGCACGGGCCGCGTGCGGCCGGCCGGCGAACAGCTCGACCATCGCGCGGTGGGTGGCGAACAGGCCGGCGATCATCAGCTGTCCGTCGGTGACCGCACGCTCGTAGAGCAGGCGGAGCGACGTCCGCGAGGTGTCGATGTCCCCGACCTGGTAGCTGAGCAGGCCGCGCTGCGCCTCGGCGCTGTCGACCGGCGCGACCAGCGTCAGGCCGGGTTCCAGGGCCGCCGCGGCCCGGTATGCCTCGTGGTCGAACCCCAGGCCCTGGTCCACCCGCACGTTGATCAGGTTGGTCAGCGCGCGGTGCTGCGCGACGGGTGCAGCGTCGAGCTCCCGCAGCTCGGTGAGGGCCTCCGTCGCCAGCCGCTCGGCTACAACGGGGTCGCCGCCGGCCTCGGCCCGGTAGTTCTTCAGGACGGCGACGATCACCGGGTCGGCAGCACCCCGGGCCTGCGCTACCTCGTCCAGGATCTGCAGCGCCCGCTCCTCACCCTTGACCACCATCGCCGCCATCAGCAGCAGGGGCAGGGCGCGGTCGAACAGCGGGACCGGCATGGTGGTCAGGTCGAGGCGGTCCAGGCGCGCCAGCGCACCCTCCACGTCCCCGCGCACGAACTGCCCCTCGATCGAGGCCAGGTCGAGCTCGCGCCCCGGCTCCAGGTGCGCAGCAGGGGTTTCGACGGCGGTGGTCACAGCAGTCACCTCGCAGGAGTCGGGGCTCGGCGGTGCGGGGAGGACCCACGGTCTCTAGGGAGGCGGCACCCGCCCGTCAGATACCGGCGAAGGGTGTGCGGGCGATACGTGGAGGCATACGTGGGTCCCCCGATGACGACGACGTCGGCGCTTCCTAACCTCGACGGCATGACCTTGACCACCAATCCCAACGGACCGCTGGCGGAAGGCGCGTTCGCCGATCCCGGAACTCCCGAGTACGACGAGGCCGCCGTCAGCTTCAACCTCGCCGCCCCCTTGCGCCCTATCGCCGCCACCACCGCACGCACCGTGGCCGACGCGCAGAACGCGATCCTAGAGGCCGGCGAGATCGGGGCGCGCATCGCCCCGATCTCCACCGGCCACTCGACCAGCATGCTCGGGCCCGTCGCGAGCAAGCTCTACGTGGTCCGCACCGTCCTGGACGAGCCGATCCGCGTCGACCCGGGCCGCGGGACCGTCTGGATCCCGGCCGGCGCCCGGTGGGGTGCAGTGGTCGATGCCGCCGCGGAGCACGGGTTTGCCGTGCCCCACGGCTCCAGCCCCACCGTCGGCGTGATCGGCTTCCTGCTCGGCGGCGGCCTGAGCTTCTACGGCCGCCAGCTGGGCGTCGCGGCGAACAGCGTGGTCTCCGTGACGCTGGCACTTGCGGACGGGGGCATCGTCACCGCGGACGCGAACAACGACCCGGAGCTCTTCCGGGCGGTGCGCGGCGGCGGTGGCGGCTTCGGCATCGTGCTGGGCGTGGAGCTGCGGATGCTCCCGCTGCGCACCGTGCTCACCGGGATGATCGTCTGGGACGCCGCCGAATCCGGTCCGGTCGCCCGCGCCTGGGCCGACTGGGCGGCGACCGCACCGCGTGCGGCGACCACCTCGATGCGGCTGCTGAACCTGCCGCCCGGCCCGATGACGCCCGAGCCGCTCCAGGGTCGGCAGATCCTCGCGATCGATGGCTCGATCATCGTGGACGACGACGCCCCGGAGCGCGCCGGGGAGGTTCTCCGCGACCTCGTAGACCCGCTGTCCGCGCTGGCCACCCCGCTCCTCGACACCTGGCACGTGGGCCCCGTCACCGACGCGGTGCGGACGCACGGCGACCCCGAGGACCCGCTGCCTGGCGCGAGCGACAGCTTCAGCCTGGCCGGCGTCGGCCACGACACGATCGACCGCTGGTATGCGGCTGCCGGGCCCGGGTCCGGCAGCCGGCTGATCGCCGCCGAGCTGCGCCAGCTCGGCGGGGCGTTCGCGGAGGCGCCCGCCGGGGCTGGTGTCTTCGGCAGCATCGAGGCAGACCTGGCCTCGTTCGGCATCGGCCTCGCGATCACACCCGAGGACCACAAGGAAGTGCGCGCGGACCTCGAGCGGCTCCGGGAGTCGCTCCGGCCGTACACGACCGACCGCACCGCGCCGACCCTGATCGAGAACCCGGCGACGCCGCGCCGGACCTTCTCGGCCGACGTCGAGGCGCAGGTCGACGCCGTCCGGGCGCGGGTGGATCCCGAGGGACTGTTCTCGCTCGACGCGCGCCGCTCGTCGGGCCTGTAGCGGGCACACACAGCGGGGCCTCACGCCGACGGCGTGGGGCCCCGCTGGTCTTCAGGTCTCAGGCTTCGAGGGTTCGGGAGAAACTCATCGCTCCCGATGTGCCGCGCTGTCGTGTACAGCACGGTCGTGCAGTGCCAGGAACGCCACGATCCGCTCGATGATCTGCTCCGGGATCTGACCACGCAGGCCGTGCCCGACGCCGGTGAAGATCTCGACCTCGGCGCTCGGGAGGTGCTCCGCGAGCCGCCGCCGCGCCGCGACCGGCTCCGCGATCACGGACTCGGCGCCGAAGATCACCAGCACTGGCGGGGCCAAAGACTCCAGCTCGGCATCCTTGAACGGTCGCGCCCAGCCGCCCGAGGGTCGGTAGCCCTGCGCAGCCTTCAAGCACGCCCACTCGAGGTCGGTCAACGTGACCCCCGGCGTCAGCCAGTCGGTCATCCTGCGCCAGCCCGCGTCGGTCTGGTTCGCCCCGAACCTGAGCATCTTCGCCAGGACCCGCAGCGGGACTTTGGTGAACACCCCGTTGGGCTCGATCAGGGACACGCTCGCCACCCGGTCCGCCGCGTGCACCGCCGCCAGGGTCGCGTGCCAGGCCCCTTGGGACTCCCCCAGCACGTGAACACGGTCGAGGCCGAGCCCGTCCAGCACCTCCGCGAACCAGACGCCGTAGTCGGCGTCGCCGGCCAGCGGGGCGGTCTGCACGCTGCGCCCCGCGGTTCCGATGGTGTCCAGGGCGTAGACGGCACGGTCCCGGGCCAGGCCCAGGACGACGTCGTGCCAGTTCAGGCCGGTGCCGCCGAACCCGTGCAGCAGCACGAGCGGCAACCCGTCGCCGGAACCGGACTGGCGGACGTGCGTCGGTCCGAACGCGGTCGGCACGTCGACTGTCATCGACGGCAGGGGCCAGAGGGGCTCCATCGCCTCGTAGGCGCGCAGGTAGGTCTCGCGTGCCGCGCCGTTCTTGAACCGTCCGACCCTGGCCATGGCTCCTCCGTCTTGTTGGTACGACCATATCACTTATGATGGTTTACACATACCATCAAGGCGGCCGTCGGGCTGCGACGACGAGCACGAGAGGGCGAACCCGCATGCCGAGACTGGCCGACCACGATCAGCGGCGAGCACAGATCACGGACGCCGCACGACGGGTCATCGCCGGCGACGGCCTGGGGGCCGCGACCTTCCAGTCGGTGGCCGCGGAGGCCGGCATCTCGGTGCGGCTGGTCCAGTACTACTTCGGCACCAAGCGCCAGTTCCTGCAGGCCACCCATCAGGCAGTCGTGGCAGGCGCCGGCTCCCGGTTCACGCGCAGCCTCAGCGCGCTCGGCAACGACCCCGCGCCGCGCGAGGTGATCCGCGCGATCCTTGCGGAACTGCTCCCGGCGGATGCCGCGCGACGGCAGGACGCCATCGTTCTGAACGCCTTCCACACGGCGGCGCTCACAACGCCCGACGACGGTCAGGAGGGCGTCGGCACGGCGGACATCGGTGCGAAGGACGTCAGCGCGGAGAACATCGGCGCCGAGGACACGCTGGGCGCGCCACGCTTCCTCGTGACGACGATCGCGGAGCAGCTCCGGCGGACCCGCGCCGGTGCGGCGCCAGCCGCGCGACGAGCGGCCGACTTGGATGCGGAGCTGATCGTGGCGAGCGCCGCCGGGCTGACCCAGCTCCTCCTCGTCGACATTCGCGCCGCGGGGCGCGCCGACCAGCTCCTCGACCGGCTCCTGGACCGGATGGTCGAGGGCTAAAGGCTCGAGTAGACGACGTAGAAGGCGACCGCGACGGCTACCGTGCCGCCAACCGCGAGGGTGGCAGGCAGCGCACCCCGAACTCGGCGGGCAAGCATGCCAATCAAGAGGACCAGGCCGACGACGCCGATCACCGACCAGTAGACCGGGCTGGTCGTCTCCCGGATGACCGTGAGCCCGTAGCCGGCTTCCCCGACGCCGATGCCCGCCAGCAGGGCCGTGCCGAGCGCTGCCCGGACACCGGTGGCCCGCAGCCAGGACACGGCGACGCCGACGAACGGGCCGACCACCAAGCCCACCGTCGCGAAGAGCAGCGGGTTGTAGACGTAGCCCCGGAGGTCGGCCGCCACCATGTACCCGAGCACGAGCAGGACAAAGCTCAGCGCGCCGAGCACCGCGGCGGGCGCGGTGCGCGCCCGGGACCAGTACACAAGCAGGGCGGTGAGCACGGTCCAGCCGCTGGCCGAGTTCGCGAAGGACGCGAGCGCGTCCGGCAGGAATCCCTGCGCGTACGACGTCAGCCCGCCCAGCAGGAAGCTCGCGACCACGACGATCCCGAACCGCACCAGCAGACGGGATGCGTCGGCACGGGTCGGCGACGTCTCGGCATAAGTGGCTGTGGTCATGACAAGAAACCTATCGACCGAAGCCCGGCCGGGCATCGGACCCAGGGCGGACCGGGTCAGACCCAGGGTGGATAAGGGGGCCGACGGCGGGGTCACTGCCGACCCCCGGCTGAGATCCCGGGTAACACCAGTGCCTCCCACGCCGGAACGGTCCGGCTTACCGTGAGGGCATGGGAGAGACCGACCACCGCGCCGAGGTCCGCGAGTTCCTCAGCTCGCGGCGGGCGCGCATCACACCGGAGCAGGCAGGCCTGCCCGCCTACGGCAACAACCGGCGCGTGCAGGGCCTGCGTCGCGAGGAGGTCGCGATGCTGGCCGGCGTCTCGGTCGACTACTACGTGCGGATGGAACGCGGGAACCTCGCCGGTGCCTCGGAGAGCGTGCTGGACGCCCTGGTCGGGGCCCTGCAGCTGGACGAGGCGGAACGCGACCACCTCTTCACGCTGGCCCGCACGGCAGGATCCGGCAGTCGCACCCGGCGCCGTCGGGCACCGAACAGCGTGCGGCCCGCCGTCCAGCAGGTGCTCGACGCGATCAGCGACGCACCCGCGTGGGTGCGCAACGGCCGTCACGACATAGTGGCGATGAACCGCCTGGCCCGCGCCCTGTACGCGCCGGTGCTGGCGAACCCGCGCCTGCCGGCGAACACCGCCCGGTTCGTCTACCTGGACCCCGCGGCCCAGGACTTCTTCGTCGACTGGGAGCGGATCGCCAAGGACTCCGCCTCGTACCTACGGCTGGAGGCCGGGCGTAATCCGCACGACCCGGACCTGGTCGCGCTGGTCGGTGAGCTCTCCACGCAGAGCGAGCTGTTCCGTCAGCGGTGGGCGTCGCACGACGTGCGCCTGCACCGCAGCGGCCAGAAGCGGCTGCGGCACCCGGTGGTCGGTCAGCTCGACCTGAACTTCGAGTCGATGGATCTGCCCTCAGAGCCCGGGCTGGTGCTCAACGTCTACACCGCCGCCGCCGGGACCCCGGCGGCGGACGGCCTCGCGCTGCTCGCCTCCTGGGCGGCCACACAGGAGGCCGCCGAGATCACGGGGCAGCCGAGCCCGTGACCGGCTGCCGCAGGATCGTCCGCCGTTTCTCGGGCGCGACCCTGCGGAGGTCGCTGAGGTAGATCTCGTGGTGCTTGCCGACCCTGCGCAGCCCACCCGCCGGGATGAACTCGTCGTGCATCCGCGCGAGCACCTCCGCCTCGGCGTCGAACGGCCCGACATGCAGCGTCTGCACACAGCGCCCCTCGGACAACGTCTCCAGGCGGACGTCGTCGAGGCGCGGCGGGCTGCTCTTCGCACGGACCTGCTCGACGGCAGAGGCGAACATCTCCTGGTCGATCCAGTCGGGCTGCAGGATCATCAGCGTCCAGTCCCAGCGTGACTTGTCACGCGCCACCGTGAAGGTGTCCATGTCGTCGGCCCACCACAGGCCCTCCAGCGGCATGACCACGTAGTCACGGCCGAGCGCGCGCTTGCTGGCGAACTTGCATGTATAGGCCAACGGGTAGAGCGACTCGACCGCCTCGGCAAAGGCGGTCGAAGTGTTCGGATCACCGTGCCCGTCCACCTTGAGGTATTGCAGGTCCGGGACGTCGACCACCCGAAAGCGGCCCGACTTCGCTTGATAGGCGTCGAGGCTCTTCTTGAGATCTGTCTTCTCTGACATCGGCACTCACATTACGCCCACGGAATGCCTACCTCCTATCTTCACAACGAAAGCAACCCAGCTGGGCCCGGCCGCGTTATATAAACGTGAAGAGAAGCGTTAATCCGGAGGTATGTCGATCGCGCGCACGCGTGAGCCGCCTTGCCTCGCTCGGCGAGCGGCCGTGAGGGTGGCGGCGGTAGCGGCACGTCCCCGGGTAGTGGGCCTCGACGCTGCGCGTGGGCTGGCGCTTCTCGGGATGATCGTCGTGAACGTCGGGCCGATCAGCTCGCAGTCGCTCCTGCAACGCCTCTACGTACTGCCCTACGGTCGGGCATCCGTGCTCTTCGTCGTCGTCGCGGGCATCGGGATGGGGTACCTGCTCAGCCGGCAGTCGGAGCGGGAACGGTGGTTGACGGTCACCTGGCGCGCAGCGCTCCTCTTCGCGGGTGGCGTGGCGCTGCAGGGGCTGACGGACCGGGTCAACGTGATCCTGCCGACCTATGCCGTCCTGTTCCTGCTGGCGCCGCTGCTGTGGCGCCTGCCCGGCCGGACCCTCCTGTGGATCGGCGGCGTGCTCCTGATCGCCGGGCCTGCCCTCCTCGTCGCGCACGACATGATCTGGCCGGCCACCCAGCCGCTCGGCCCGGTCACCTTCGGCACGCCGCCGTTGGAAGCCGCGGAGTCGCTCCTGTTCACCGGCCGGTACCCGCTGACGAGCTGGACGCTGCCGTTCATCGCCGGGCTGTGCGTCGCGCGGCTCGACCTCACCGACACCGTGGTTCTGCGCCGGCTCGCCGTCGGTGGTGCGGCCGTCACCGTCGGGGCCTTCGCCCTCTCCCAGCTCACGTACGCGCTGGTCGGACCGGCCGCAGACAGCGGACCGCTGCGCCTGCTGACCGGCGCCGCACACGGCCAGATGCCGTTGTGGCTGGCCAGCAGCATCGGCGGCGCGGTGGCCATCGTGGCGGCATTCTCGCTGGTTCAGCACCGATTCCACCGGGCATGGCTCCTCGGCTGGCTGGTCGCGTGCGGCCGGCTCTCGCTGACCCTCTACGTGCTCCACTTCGTGGTGCTCGCGCTGATCAAGCCCGAGCTGGGCTTCTCGTTCCGCCAGGGGGTGCTGGTGAGCGCCGCCCTCATGACCGCCGTGGTCGCGATAGCTGCCATCTGGGATCGGATGAGCTGGCCCGGCCCGCTCGAACGGCTGCTGCGCCAGACCTGGCTCCGGCCCTCCAGGGTGCAGGCGCCCACCCCGACCGTTCCTGCAACCACCGCGACCGTGCCCGCACCCACGCCGACGCCGACCGTACGAATCTCCGAAAGGACCTAGTAACAGTGATGAAGAGTGATCAGAGCAGGAGGCCGGGCGTCGTGGCGGCGTTCGCGGCTGCGACAGCCGTGACGGTGCTCAGCGCCTGCACGGCCACGTCGGCGCCGCCGTCGTCCAGCCCAACGGCGACGGCTTCGCCGTCGGCCTCCGCGCCATCCCCCTCGCCCTCGCCGGAGCCGGCGCTGGGCGGATACGGGGTCAGTGCCGGTCACCCGCTGGCCGCCGAGTCCGGCACCCGGATCCTTCAGAGCGGCGGCACCGCGGTGGACGCGGCGATCGCCGCCGCGTTCGCCGACGCGGTCCTGCAGCCGGCCAGCTCGGGGATTGGCGGCGGCGGCGTCGCGATAGTCGCGGCGGACGGGACCGCGACCAACTACGACTACCGCGAGGTGGTCAACCAGGCCGGCCAGATCCCGGACAGCGGCGCGGGGATTCCCGGCTTCGTCGCCGGGATGGAGCGTCTGCACAGCGACGGCGGAACCCTGCCCTGGGCCGAGCTGCTGCAGCCCGCGATCGAGATCGCGCAGAACGGCGCACCGGTCTCGCGCTACCTCGCGTCGCAGATCAGCGGCTATCCGGGCCCGGAGGTCACCTCGTCCCTGCCGCAGTTCCGGCGCGACGACGGCACGGTCCTCCAGCAGGGCGACACACTGGTCCAGGAGGAGCTGGCCGCGACCATGCGCACTCTCGCCGAGGAGGGTCCCGACGCCCTGTACACCGGTAGCCTCTCCTCGGCGCTGACCGAGACGCCGGGGATAGACAGCCAGTCCCTGGCCGACTACGAGGTCGAGGTCTCCGAACCCGCGTCGGGCCCGGTGGGCGAGTTCACGATGCTCTCGGCGGCACCAGCCCTGGCCGGCGCGGCGGTCATCCAGATGATGCAGATCGCGGAGGCCGCAGGGATCGGCGACGTCGACCCGGACTCGCCCGAGTACATCGACATCCTGTCGCGCGCCTGGCAGGTCGCCGATACCTCCGTGCAGCAGTACTTCGGCGACCCTCGCTTCGTGGACGTCCCGGTGGAACAGCTCACCGACCCCGAGCAGAACGCCGAGATCGCCGCCACCCTGCCGGACGCCACCGCGACGAGCACCAACTCGGCCGAGCTCGGTGGCTACGTGGGCGCGGCCAACACCACGCACATCTCGGTCGTCGACGCGGACGGTGTGGCGGTCTCGATGACCAACACCATCATGAACTACTGGGGCAGCGGGCAGTACGTGGCGGGGTTCTTCATCAACAACCAGCTCGGCCGGTTCAGCGACATCGGCCTGGAGGGCGCGAACCAACCGGAGCCCGGGCGCCGCTCCGTGACCTGGAGCTCACCATCCATGCTGCTCGACGACCAGGGACGCCCCGTGCTCGTGCTCGGCACCCCGGGCGGTCGCCAGATCCCCAACACCATCGCGAACGTCGTCGCGCGCTGGGCCCTGCACGGTCAGTCGCTGGAGACCGCGGTCCCCTCCGGCCGCTTCCTCCTGACGGGCGGCGAGCTCCAGCTGGAGCTCCCGCAGCTCGCCGACGAGCTCGGGGCGATGGGCTACACCGTCGACGTGAGCGGGGACGACACGGCGTCCCGGGCCGCCTACGGCTCCGTCCAGGCCCTCGCGATCAACTGGGAGACCGGCGGGGTCACCAGCTTCGCCGACGAACGGCGCGCGGCGGGGTTCGACGTGGGCACGCTGACCGAGTAGCGCCCGGTCCCGGCTGGGTGACGGCCGGTCACGACCTCGTGACCGGCCGTCGCAGCGCCTCAGCCGGCGGCAGTCTCGAGCGGCACGGAGAGCAGTCGCTCGTCGCCCTCGCGGGGCTCGCCGTTGCTGTCGGAGTTGCTGGTCAGCACCAGCAGCGACTCCCCGTCCGGCGCGAGATCGACCTCGCGCAGCCGGCCGAACTCGCCGCGGAAGTAGGTGGTGAAGGTGGCGCCCGCGGGGTCGGACACGTCGATGGCCATGAGCGACTCGCCGCGGAGGTTCGCCATGAACACGGTGTTGTCGACGACGGCGATGCCGGCCGGGCTCGCGTCGGCGACCGACCAGGTGAGCACCGGGTCGATGAAGTCCGGCGCGCCGCCCTCCCCCTCGATCTCGGGCCAGCCGTAGTTGCCGCCGGGCACTATCTCGTTCAGCTCGTCCCAGGCGTCCTCGCCGAACTCACTGGCCCACATCGTGCCGTCCGCCGACCAGGCGAGGCCCTCGATGTTGCGGTGGCCGAGGCTGTAGACGTAGCTGCCGGCGGTCGGGTTGTCGCCCGGCACCTCGCCTTCGGGCGTCAGGCGCAGGATCTTGCCGGCCAGCGACTCGGGGTCCTGGGCGTGTTCCTGGTCCGGGTCACCGGTCGCCGCGTAGAGCATGCCGTCCGGCCCGAAGGCGATGCGCCCGGCGTTGTGTCGCTCACCCCTCGGGATGCCGTCGAGGACGGTCTCGAACGCGCCGAGCGCGTAGCTCCCGGTGGTCCCGGTCAGTGGCGCCCGGACTATGCGCTGGCTGTCGTCGGCCGTGTAGAACGCGTAGAGGTAGGTCGGCTCACCCTCTGCGCCCTCGAGGAGGGCGATGCCCAGCACGCCGGACGTGCCCTGGATGACGGCGTCGCCGATCGTCGCCACCTCGCGGACCTCCCCGTTCTCGGTGAGCTCGCCGATGCTGCCGGTGTCACGGAAGCTGACCAGGCTCGACCCCGAGTCCATGACGACAAGCTCCCACGGGGTGCCGGTGATCCCCTCGGCCAGCACGCTCGGCTCGCCGAGCGGGATCCCGGCGGCAGGATCCGTCTGCGACGACGCGGGGGGTGACGCGGCCGGTGGTGTCTCTCCGGTGGTCCCGGCGGTGCAGCCGGCAAGGCTGCCAACCAGCACGAGCGAGACGTATACATTCCGGCGGCGGTGCATGGGGTGTCCTTTCAGGAAAAGATCAAGAGCCTGGCAGGCTCGTCGATGACAATAGTGTGCGGGTTCACCCAGGGAATCAGGCGCGTCGAACACGCCCAAGAAATGCCGTGTCTGCGCACTCGGCGAAAGAAACCCGAAAGGATGACCGAAAGAGAACCGAAAGAAATGGTCCACGGATTGGCGCACTCACGACCACTCACGACAAAGGGCCATTCCCTCCTCCTTGTGACAGGAGTACGGGAACGGCCCTCGTGAACTTCAGTGTTTTGGTGGAGCTGGGGGGACTCGAACCCCCGACCCCCTGCATGCCATGCAGGTGCGCTACCAGCTGCGCCACAGCCCCAAAGGTGTTCGCCCAGGTGGGCGAGCGTCGCAAGTCTAGACCGATTCGGCCCGTCCGACCAAAGCAGCCGACCGCGCGACGCCGCCGACCAGGGCGGACTCCTCGGCGGTCAGGCCGCCGGGCTGAGACTGCCGGTTGCCGCTCGCGCCCGGTCGAGCCGAGCCGCGACGTCGGACCAGTTGGCGAGGTTCCAGAACGCCTTGACGTAGTCGGCCTTGACGTTCAGGTAGTCCAGGTAGAACGCGTGCTCCCACATGTCGAGCAGCAGCAGCGGGGTGATGCCCAGCGGCACGTTCGCCTGCTGGTCGAACAGCTGGAACACCAGCAGCCGACCGCCGATGCTGTCCCAGCCAAGCACGGCCCACCCGGAGCCCTGGATGCCGGTGGCCGCCGCTGCGAAGTGCGCCTGGAACGCGGCGAAGCTGCCGAACTGGTCGACGATCGCTGCCGCGAGCTCGCCGTCCGGCTCCCCGCCGCCGTCGGGCGAGAGGTTGTGCCAGAACACCGTGTGGTTGGTGTGCCCGCCCAGGTTGAACGCGAGGTTCTTCTCGTGCAGGTTCACGGCGGCGAGGTCGCCGGTCTCGCGGGCCTGGGCCAGCGCGTCGAGCGCGGCGTTCGCGCCCGCCACGTACGCGGCGTGGTGCTTGTCGTGGTGCAGCTCCATGATGCGCCCGCTGATGTGCGGTTCGAGCGCCGCGTAGTCGTAGGGCAGGTCAGGCAGGGTGTAGACGGGCATTTCCTCGTCCTCTCGTCGAATGCTTCCGACGCTAGGACCTCAACCCCGGTTGAGGTCAATCGTCCGGTCGGGCAGGCCTGCGACCCCGCTCAGGCACCCGACAGACACTGGCTCGGCCCTCAGATACAAAAATGACGCGGGACATCTGAACGATGTCCCGCGTCATCACTTCGGTGGAGCTGGGGGGACTCGAACCCCCGACCCCCTGCATGCCATGCAGGTGCGCTACCAGCTGCGCCACAGCCCCGAATTGGTCTCCCCCAGCCATCCAGCCGGGCGAGCGTCGTCAGTCTATGCAGACCGACGCCAGAGACCAAATCAAAAGCGCGTGCGCTCGATCACGGCCGGGACTCGGGCCCGGACTGCCAGGTGTCGAGCGGGTACCCGGCCCCCACGTTGTGCGCCACGAGACGCCACGCGGGCGTCGCACCAGGCCCGGAGGCGTGCAGGTGCGACCAGTGCACGTTGTGCAGGCCGTGCAGCCCGCGCCACGTCACCGCGTCCAGGCCCAGCAGCCGCGTGATCCCCTGCGTGATCGCCGACCCGTGCGACACCACCACGAGGGTCTCCCCCGCGCCCAGGGATTCCGCGTGCCGCAGCACCGCCTCCTCCATGCGCCGCGCGACGGCGTCCTTGGACTCGATCCCGTCCGCCGCCAGGTCCCCGCCGCTGCGCCAGATCGCGTGCTCCTCGGGCCAGCTCTCGGCGATCTCGGCGTCGGTCAGGCCCTCCCAGCTGCCGAACGAACGCTCCCGCAGCCCGGCGTCGGTCACGACCTCAAGGCCGATGTGCCGCGCGTACGCGGCGGCCGTGTCCCGGGCGCGCTGCAGGTCGCTGGAGACCACCAGGGACGCCTTGTGCGACGCCGCGAGCGCGGTGGCGCCCTGCTCCGCCTGCCAGCGGCCTACCTCGTCGAGGGGGATGTCGATCTGGCCCTGCAGCCGCAGGCCCGCGTTGTACGCCGTGCGTGCGTGGCGCAGCAGGACGACCGTCCCCGCCGTCACCGGTGCGCGTCCCCGGCCAGGTGGATAGCGCCGTCGTCGGGTTCGCTGTACTCGGCAGTGTCGCCGCCGCCGCGCGCGTCCTCGGGGAGCGGGATCGCCGGGCAGTCCTTCCACAGGCGCTCGAGCGCGTAGTACGTGCGGTCCTCCTGGTGCTGGACGTGCACGACGATGTCGCCGAAGTCGATCAGCACCCAGCGGGCCTCGGACTTGCCCTCCCGCCGGATCGCCTTGACGCCCTCCTTGAAGAGCCGCTCCTCGACCGCGTCGACGATCGCGGAGACCTGACGCTCGCTGGCGCCGGACGCGATGAGGAACACATCGGTCAGTACCAGCTGCTCGCTCACGTCGAGCGCGATGATCTCCTGCGCCTTGACGTCGCTCGCCGCTCGCGCCGCGGCGATCGCTAGCTCGGTGGCACGTTCTGTCGCCGTCATGCAGACCCACTTCCCAGGAAGCCGGGTAACCCACCCGGCAGGGTGCCCAGCAGAACTGCGGCCTGGTCCGTCCCGTACCCGGGGTCGTCGCCCCTGAGCACCAGGTACCAGATCAGGAGACCCAGGACGAACGCGACCACAACCAGGATGATGTAGTGCAGCCAGGTGTACTGCGGGCCCTCGTCCTCTTCCTCGTCCCACTCGTCCTCCACCTCACGGCGGGACGCCCGGGACGGGGCGATCGGACCGGCGCCGAACTGGCCGGGGCCGCCGGGCTGCTGGCCCGGACCACCGAACTGGCCGGGGCCACCGGGCTGCTGGCCAGGGCCACCGATCTGTCCAGGGCCGGCCGCGCCGGGCCGACCGGGAAACGGGGAAGCGGGCCCAGCGGGCGCACCGCCCGGGGGCAGGGACTGCGGAGCTGACTGGGCGCCTGCCTCCCACGGGAGGGCCGGCGCGCTGCCCGACATCGAACCGCTGGGCGGGCTACCGGCCGGACGGCCCGTGCCCGGGCGCTGCTGGCCCAGGGCGCCCGGCGCTCCGGGCGCGCCTGCGCGGGTACCGAACGGCGACGGCGGGCTCGACGGCGGCTGGGCCGGAGCGGGGGCGCCCCACTGCGAGGTCTGGCCGGGGTTACCCGGAGCACCGGGGCCACCGGGGCCACCGGGCGCACCGGTCACCGGAGGAGCGCTCTGGCTGGCGAACCGCCCGGAGCGGCCCTGCTGGGGGGCCGGCTGCACGGGCGCACTGGTCGGACGAGCGCCGAACGGGCTGGGCGGTGCCTGCTGACCAGGGCCCTGCTGACCGGGCGCGCTGCGCTGACCGGGAGCACCACGGCCCCCGGGGGCCGACGGCGGGGCACCGTGGTTGCCCGGACCGGACGGGGCGCCGGGCCTGCCCTGACCGGGCGCGCCGGACCCGTACGGCTGCGGGTTGCCGCCTGGTTGCTGCACGGGCGTCAGGCGACCGGTCGCGTCCACACCACGCGAGCCGCCCGTCGCCTGCGGTGGCCGGGCGACCGGCGGGTTCTGCGGCCAGCCCCCCTCAGGCGCGGGCGCGGGCGCGCCACGGTGCGGAGGCTGCTGCGGCGCGCCACCCTGCGGCGGGTAGGCGCTACCACCACCACCGGCAGCAGCAGCCGCGGCGGCAGCCTCACGCTCGCGAATCTCGCGGCGCGTCATGGGACGACCCTTGTTGTCACTCATCGTGAAGACCTCGATACAGTCCGTGCTTGGCGATGTACTGGACTACGCCGTCAGGCACCAGATACCAGACCGGCAGACCCTCCTCGGCCCGACGACGACAGTCGGTCGAGGAGATGGCAAGCGCAGGAACCTCGAGTGTCGTCACACCGTCCCGAGGAAGCCCGTCCACGGTGAGCATGTGCCCCGGCCGTGTGACAGCGACGAAGTGTGCCATGTCCCAGAGCTTCTCGGCATCCTTCCACCGAAGAATCTGCTGGATGGCATCCGCTCCCGAGATGAAGAAGAGGTCCGCATCCGGGCGCTGCTTACGCAGGTCCCGGAGCGTGTCGACCGTGTAGGTGAGGCCCTCGCGGTCGATGTCGACGCGGCTCACCGTGAAGCGCGGGTTCGACGCCGTGGCGATCACCGTCATCAGATAGCGGTGCTCAGCCTGAGTGACCCGCTGCTTCTGCTTGAATCCCGGCCGGCCCGTGGGAACGAAGACGACCTGGTCCAGCCCCAGGTGGGCCACTGCCTCGCTCGCGGCCACGAGGTGGCCGTGGTGGATGGGATCGAACGTACCGCCCATCACTCCGATGCGCGGCCTGGTCCCAGTGGGGGCACTCATACGGTGGGTGCGCTCATCTGGTCGTCAGGCTCCCGTCTGGCGGATCAGTGCCGGTTGCCGACGTTGCGGAACGCGAACGTGACGACGAGTGCGGCGACGAGCGCGCCGAAGGCGATCAGGCCCATCACGATGGGATCGATCGGCTCGCTGGCGTGCTCCGAAGCGGCCTCGGCGGCCAGAACGGCGTTGTACAGCACTGGTATTCCTCCCAGTCGGACGTACTCAGGTGGGCTTTAGTCTCTCACGGACGAATTGCGGGGTGTGCACCAAAGCGTATGGGCCTCATGGCTTGATGTGCCCGTCACCGGTGACTACCCACTTGGTGGTCGTCAGCTCGGTCAGGCCCATGGGCCCTCGCGCGTGCAGCTTCTGCGTGGAGATGCCGATCTCGGCACCCAGGCCGAGCTCGGCGCCGTCGGTGAACCGGGTCGAGGCATTCACCATCACGGCCGCAGAATCCACCTCCGCCACGAACCGGTCCGCCGCCGTGATGTCCCGCGTCACTATCGCCTCCGTGTGCCCGGAGGACCAGGTGCGGATGTGCTCGATCGCCGCCTCCAGCGACGGCACCACCCGCACCCCGAGCTCGAGCGCCAGGTACTCCGTCGCCCAGTCCTCGTCCGTCGCGGGGACCATGTCGGCCCCTGCCGGTGCGAAGGCCATCGCCACCGGGTCCCCGTGCAGCACCACGCCGGCCTCGGCCAGCGCGGCGAGCGCCGCCGGGAGGAACGCCGCGGCGGCGTCCTCGTGCACCAGCAGCGTCTCGGCGGCGTTGCACACGCCGACCCGCTGGGTCTTGGCGTTCATCACTATCGCGACCGCCATGTCGACGTCAGCGGTCGCGTCCACGTAGACGTGCACGTTCCCCACACCCGTCTCGATGACGGGCACGAGGGACTCGCGCACGACGGTCTGGATGAGGTCTGCGCCGCCGCGCGGGATGAGGACGTCCACGAGGCCGCGGGCGCGCATGAGCGCCACACCGCCCGCACGGCCGTAGGCGTCGATCGACCGGACCAGGTCGGCCGGCAGGCCGCAGGCTTCCAGCGCGCCCCGCATCACCGCCACGATCACCGCGTTCGACGACGCCGCCGCGCTGCCCCCGCGCAGGATCACCGCGTTGCCGGACTTCAGGGCCAGGCCCGCGGCATCGACGGTCACGTTGGGGCGGGCCTCGTAGATCATGCCGACAACGCCCATCGGGACGCGGACCTGCCGCAGGCGCAGGCCGTTCGGCAGGGTCTGCCCGCGGACCACCTCGCCGACCGGGTCGGGCAGGCCCGAGACGTCGCGCAGCGCGCCGGCGATCTGCGCGATCCGCTCGGGGGTCAGCGCGAGGCGGTCCAGCAGACCGTCGGACATCCCGTTCGCGCGGCCCCGATCCAGGTCCTCCGCGTTGGCCGCGACGATCTGTTCCGCGGCCGCCACCAGGGCGTCCGCGATGGCACCGAGGGCGGCGTCCTTCGTCATCCGGTTCGCCGTGGCCAGGGTGCGCGAGGCGACCTTTGCGCGCCGGGCGATGTCGCGCACCGCCTCGGCCACCTCCGCGGTACGGACGTCCACGGTGCCCGGTGTCGCCTCGTCCTGGCTCACAGTCGTCATCCTTGGAGAGTACGTCGGGTGCGGGCGAATGCGGAGGTTGAACTCATCGGCCGTTCCAGCACCAGGTCGTCCCGGTGCACGACCACCCGGTCGTACCCCTCCCCGAGCTCGTCACGGAGCGAGTAGGTCGAGCGCCCCAGCAGCGCGGGGAGGTCGGTGGCGTCGAAGGCGACGAGGCCCCGGGCGACCACCGTGCCGTCGGGCGCGACGAGCTCGACCGGGTCTCCGGCGTCGAACTGCCCCTCGGCCCGGGTGATCCCAGCGGGCAGCAGCGAGGCGCGGCCGCCCAGGACGGCGCGCGCGGCGCCGTCGTCCAGGTGGAGGCGGCCCTGCGTGCGGGCGGCGTGCGCGATCCAGAGGCGGCGCGCCGAGGTGCGGCGTCCGGTGGCGGCGAAGAACGTACCGACGTCGTCCCCGGCGAGGGCGGAGGCGGCGTTCGCCGTGAGGGTGAGGACGGCGGGCACCCCCGCGCCGGTGGCGATCCGCACCGACTCCAGCTTGGTGACCATGCCGCCCGTGCCGACGGCGCTGCCGGGCGCTGTCACCTCGACGGCCGCGATGTCCGCGAGGTCGTCGACCAGCGGGATGCGGCGCGCGCCCGGACGCGACGGCGGTGCGTCGTGCAGGCCGTCGACGTCGGTCAGGAGCACCAGCGCGTCCGCGCGCACCAGGTGCGAGACGAGCGCCGCGAGGCGGTCGTTGTCCCCGAACTTCAGCTCGTCGGTAGTGACTGCGTCGTTCTCGTTGATGACCGGTACGACGCCGAGCGCGAGCAGGCGCTCCAGCGCCCGCTGGGCGTTGCGGTAGCGGGCGCGGCGCACGGTGTCCTCGGCGGTGAGCAGGATCTGCCCGATCTGGATGCCGAACGCCGCGAACTCCTCCTGGTACCGGCCCACCAGCTGGCCCTGACCCACGGACGCCGCGGCCTGCATGGTGGCGAGGTCACGCGGCCTGGTGCCGAGCCCGAGCGGGCCGATGCCCGCCGACACGGCGCCGGAGGTGACCAGCACCACCTGGCCGCCCGCGGCCTGCCGGGCGGCCAGCACCTCGACGACCCCGCGGAGCGCGCCCACGTCGAGGTGCCCCTCCGGACCGGTCAGCGACGACGAACCGATCTTCACCACCACCCGCTTGGCGGTGGCGATGGCGGAGCGAGCGCCCGCGCGACCGCCGGCTTCCTGGGGAGTCCCCGAGGGGGCGAGGGAGTTCACGCCCCCATCCTCTCCGGAGCCCGCCCAAGAACGCGCACTCATTTCAAACCCCGGGCAAGACCCGTTGGTTGTCAGTCGGCGTCGGGGTCGGTCCAGACCCCTGCCTCGCGCTCGGTCCACAGCTCCTGCCGCGCGGCGGTCTTCGCGTCCATGCGCTCGTTGAACTCGCGACGCTTGTCGCCACGGGTGGGCCGGTCGCTCTGCTCGAGCCGCAGGTCGGTACCGCGGCCGCCGAGCAGCTCCGGACCGGTCTGCAGGGTCGGCTCCCAGTCGAAGACGACGGCGTTCTTCGGGTTGCCGATGCGCACCTCGTCGCCGGCGACGGCGCCGGCCTTGAACAGCCCGTCCTCGACGCCGATCTTCGCGAGCCGGTCAGCGAGGAAGCCGACGGCCTCGTCGTTGTTGAAGTCGGTCTGGCGCACCCAGCGCTCGGGCTTGTCGCCGCGCACCTCGAACCAGTAGTCCGTCTCGCCGCCCAGGCGGCGCACGGTGAACCTCGCCTCGTTCACGGCGCGCGGGCGCAGCACGACCGGCGCGGGCTCGGGGGCGGGCGCAGCGGCGCGGGCCTTCTCCACAATCTCGGCCAGGGCGAACTTCAGCTCACGCAGGCCCTCGTGGGACGCGGTCGAGATCTCGAAGACGCGCAGCCCGCGCGCCTCGAGGTCGGCCTTGACGAAGTCCGCGAGCTCGCGGGCCTCGGGCACGTCGATCTTGTTGAGCACCACGAGCCGGGGGCGCTCGCTCATCGGCACCCGCCCGCCCTCGAGGCCGATGTCACCGGAGTACGCGGCGAGCTCCGCCTCGATCACGTCGAGGTCGCTGATCGGGTCGCGGCCCGGCTCCAGCGTGGCGCAGTCGAGCACGTGCACGATCATCGCCGTCCGCTCGATGTGGCGCAGGAACTCCAGGCCCAGGCCCTTGCCCTCGCTCGCACCGGGGATCAGGCCCGGCACGTCGGCGACGGTGAACCGCGACTGGCCGGCCTGCACCACGCCGAGGTTCGGCACCAGGGTCGTGAACGGGTAGTCCGCGATCTTCGGCCGCGCGGCCGAGATGGCGGCGATCAGCGACGACTTGCCGGCGCTCGGGAAGCCCACGAGCGCGACGTCGGCGATCGTCTTGACCTCGAGCTCGATGTCGGCCTCCTCGCCCTCCTCGCCGAGGAGAGCGAACCCGGGGGCCTTGCGCTTGGGCGACGACAGCGCCCGGTTGCCCAGGCCGCCCTTGCCGCCCGCGGCGACCACGTACTCGGCACCATCGCCCACGAGGTCGGCCAGGACGTTGCCGTCCAGGTCCTTCACGACAGTGCCGTCCGGCACCTTCAGCACCAGGTCGCCGCCCTTGGCGCCGTCCCGGTCGTCGCCCATCCCCTGGGTGCCCGACGTCGCGCGGCGGTGCGGCGAGTGGTGGTACTCCAGCAGGGTGGTGGTGTTGGCGTCGACGACCAGCTTGACGGTGCCGCCGTCGCCGCCGTTACCGCCGTCGGGCCCCGCAAGGGGCTTGAACTTCTCGCGACGGATCGAGGCGCAGCCGTTCCCGCCGTTACCGCCGGCGGCGTGGAGAACCACGCGGTCTACGAAGCTGGCCATGTCTCGATCCTCTCAAGTACTGCACAGGTAATGCTCAGGTGGAGCAGCTCTCTGAGCCGCTCCATAAAAAGCCAAAGGGGCGCACCGTCACCGGTGCGCCCCTTTACGCGGAAGCCGGAGCTCAGGCCTCGACAGTCACGATGTCGATGACCTTGCGGCCACGACGGTTGCCGAACAGCACGGCGCCGGGGGTCAGGGCGAACAGCGTGTCGTCCTTGCCGCGGCCGACGTTGTTGCCGGGGTGGAAGTGGGTGCCGCGCTGGCGGACGATGATCTCGCCGGCCTTCACGACCTGGCCACCGAAGCGCTTGACGCCGAGGCGCTGGGCGTTGGAGTCACGACCGTTGCGCGAGGAGCTCGCGCCCTTCTTGTGTGCCATCTGTAGGACCTGTCTTTCGGGACGAAGTAGAAGAAGAAGTTTCGGGATCGCGCGCGGGCTCACTCAGCCGAGGAGCCCGCAGCGGAAGTCACTTGATACCAGTGACCTTCAGGCGGGTCAGCGACTGACGGTGACCCTGACGCTTGCGGTAGCCGGTCTTGTTCTTGAACTTGAGGATCACGATCTTCGGACCCTTCTCGTCCCGAACGACCTCGGCGGTGACCTTGACCTTCGCCAGCTTCTTCGCGTCGGTGGTCACCTTCTCCCCGTCCACGAGCAGGAGGGCCGGGAGCTCAACGGTCTCACCGGGGGTCGCCTGGACACGGTCCATGACGACGATGGTCCCGACGGACACCTTCTCCTGGCGGCCACCGGCCTTGACGATCGCGTACACCACGTTCAACTCATCTCTCTAGTCTTGGCGTGCGCGCACGACGGGATTCACCGGCTTTGCTGTGACTCGCTCCGCCGCGGCGGTCGAGTGCGGTGCGCCATGGGCACGCAGGACGGGTGCGCAGACAGCACACCGAAGATCTAGATTACGCGATGCTCCGAGCGGGTTCAAACCGACAGCCCGTGGCCTTGACCACCATCCTGTGCCTACGCTGGGCCCAGGTGATCCCGATGGCCTCTGATCCAGCTTCTGATCCAGCAGTAGATGGTCCGGCAGCAGAGCACGACGAAGTCGAGCGCGCCATGCGCGCGGTCGCCCGCCGTGAGTTCCTGCCGCGCTCCCAACGGCCGTTCGCGGGCCAGGACCGCCCGCTGCCCATCGGCCGCGGGCAGACCTCCTCGCAGCCGACGACGGTCGCCGCCATGCTCCGCCTCCTGCGTGTGCCGCTGGGCGCGCGCCTGCTCGACGTCGGCGCGGGCTCCGGCTGGACCACCGCGCTGCTCGCCTACCTGGCCGGGCCGAAGGGCGCGGTGCTCGGCGTGGAGCGCGACGACCGGCTCGCCGAGTGGGGTGCGGCCAACGTCGACCGCGCCGGGATGGGCTGGGCGACGCTCGTGCAGGCGGTGCCTGGCGTGCTCGGCTACCCGCGGAAGAACGGCTGGGACCGGATCCTGGTGTCGGCGTCGGCTCCCGCGCTGCCGCGCGCACTGGTGGACCAGGTCGGGATCGGCGGCCGCATGGTCATCCCCGTCCGGACGACGCTGGTGCTCATCGAGCGCCTGCCGGACGGCCGCATCCGCGCGACCGACCACGGCGGATACCGGTTCGTACCGCTCATCGAGGGTTGAAACGCCCGGCCATGGACAAGCAAAGGTAAACACAAAGTCTAGAACCCTTCGCGAGGCGTCCACATCTCCCCCCGCGACGGTAACCTACGGTCCCGTAGGCTCGGGGTATCCGCACGATGGGCGAGACCGTCCGACTCCACGACTGAGAAGTCGACACCGAGCTAGTGAGGACCTCATGGCCCAAGCTGCCCCCTCCGTCCGCGACGGCTTTCGCCCGACCAAGCCCCGCGACCCCGATGCCCAGCCAGTGACCAGCACCTATTCGTCCCTGGCTCGCACCGTGCGCGACGCAGGACTGCTCGGCCGAGCTCACCACTACTACGCCTGGAACCTCGCCGCGCTCACCGTCGCGCTCGGCGGGATCATCACCGGGTTCGTGCTGCTGGGCGACTCCTGGTTCCAGCTCCTCATGGCGGGGGCGCTCGGCCTCGTGCTGACGCAGTTCGCCTTCGTGGCGCACGAGGCGTCGCACCGTCAGGTCTTCGTGTCCGGGCCGCGCAACGACCGCGTGGGCCGCCTGATCGCCAACGCGGTGGTCGGTATCAGCTACTCGTGGTGGATGAACAAGCACACGAGGCACCACGCGAACCCGAACAAGGTCGACAAGGACCCGGACATCGCGAACGACACGATCGCGTTCACCGAGGACGGTGTGCGGCAGCACCGCGGGCTCAAGCGGTGGATCAACCGCTACCAGGGCTGGCTGTTCTTCCCGCTGCTCACGCTCGAGGGCCTGAACCTGCACATCACCTCGGTCCAGTCGCTGTTCCACGGCCCGCCCGAGACCCTGCGGGCCCGCATCAACGAGCTCGTCGTCATCACCGTCCGGCTCAGCGCGTACCTCGCGATCCTGTTCTGGGCGCTGCCGCTCGGGATGGCCTTCGCGTTCCTGGGCGTGCAGATGGCCGTGTTCGGCGTCTACATGGGCGCGTCGTTCGCGCCCAACCACAAGGGCATGGCGATCATCCCCGCGGAGACCCGCCTCGACTTCCTGTCCAGGCAGGTCCTGACGTCGCGGAACATCCGCGGCGGCTGGTTCATGAGCATCCTCATGGGCGGGCTCAACTTCCAGATCGAGCACCACCTGTTCCCGAGCATGCCTCGGCCGCACCTGATCCGGACCGCCGAGATCGTCCGGGAGCACTGCGCCACCCTGGGCATCCCCTACACGGAGACGAGCCTGGCGCAGTCGTACCTGATAGTCGTCAACTACCTGAACCGGGTGGGCCTAGCGGCCCGCGACCCGTTCGACTGCCCGGAGTACCACACGCTCCGCAAGCTCTGACGGGGCCGCGGGGATCACGCGATCCGATGCCGGCGGCATCGGGCCTCGTAGGACTCCGAGCCGCCTACGTGGGCGGCTACCGGTGTCAGCGCGGCTCCCGGGTGGGCAGGGCCGACGTCGGACACCGATGGCGCACCCGGGATGCGGACGTGGAACGCGGCGTCTGCGCCGCAGACCGAGCAGACGGCGGTGAGCTTTTCCACCGACTCGGCGAGCGCCATCAGCTCGGGCAGCGGCGCGAAGGGCTGGCCGTCGAACGTGACCGACAGCCCGGCGACGACCACGACGAGCCCACGGTCCGCGAGGTCCGAGACCACGGGAACGAGCCCGACGCCGAAGAACTGAGCCTCGTCGATGGCGACGAGCTCGGTGCCGGCGTTGGTCGCGGTCCTGGCGTCGAGCAAGCCCGGGATCTCCGCGGCGTCCGACACCGCGTGCGACGGCAGCTCCGCCCCCGAGTGCGACGTGACCCGGCCGGTCCCCCGCCGGGTGTCCAGGGCGTGGTTCACGACCAGCACACCGCGCCGCGCGATCCGGGCACGGCGCACCCGGCGCAGCAGCTCCTCGGACTTGCCGGCGAACATCGGGCCGGCGATCACTTCGACTCGTCCCGCACCCAGACCGTCTTCCATGGGTGTCAGTCAAGCATTCCCGTTACGTTGACGGGCATGGCCGCCGACGACAAGACCGTACTGTTCCTGCCCGGCCTGGGCGCCGGCGTTGATCCGTGGGCGGCGCAGCTGGGCGCGTTGCCCGCCGGGTTCACGGGTCTCGCCCCCGAGATACCCGGCCTCTCCGAAGCCGCGACGCCCGGCAGGTTCACGTTCGCCGGCGCGGCGCTCGCGCTGCGCGACCTGCTCGACGAGCACGGCATCGAACGCGCGCACGTCTGCGGCCTGTCGCTGGGCGGGATGACGGCAACCCAGCTCGCGCTGGACTTTCCCGAGCGGATCGCCTCGCTCGTGCTCTCCGGCAGCCAGGTGCGCCCGCACCCCGCCCTCATGGCGATCCTGAGGACGGTCGTCCGGGTGCTGCCGGAGAGCCACGCCGAGCGCATGGGGATGACCAAGGCGATGTGGCTCGGGGCCCTCCGGGTGGTCGCCGACCTCAACTTCCGCGGCCGCCTGGGGAGCATCCAGGTGCCGACCCTCGTCCTGTGCGGCAGCCTGGACGTCGTCAACATTCTCCCGGCGCGCGAGCTCGCCGCCGGCATCCCCAACGCCGAGCTGCGGATCGTCCCGCGCGCCGGACACCCGTGGAACGTCGAGCGCCCCGAGCTCTTCTCCCAGACCATCGCCGATTTCTACACCCGGCTGCCCGGCTCGAACTCACCCGGGGCCTGACGCCTCGTCCGGGCACACCACTCGTCACGTAGCACGCCCATGACCACCGAGTCGTAACGGACGCCTTCGACCACTCTGGCTTGCCGGAACCGCGCTTCCTCAACGAAGCCCAGCGCCGTCCCGACGCTGAGCATCGCCCGATTGCCGGACCAGGTCGCGAAGTCCAACCGCACCCATGGCGTGCGCTCGAACAGCAAAGAGGTCCATAGGGCGAGCGCCGTGCGCCCGATCCCTCGGCCCCGCACCGCCGGGTCGTACACGGTGACGCCCATCCGGGCCCACTCCGTCTCGCGTGATTCCCAGTACCAGGCGACAGTCCCAACCAGCTCGCCGTCGACGTCCACCACCAGCCGACGAGGTGGCGCCGCCTGGCTCTCGGACGGCGGGATGCCCGGGCGTTCAGCACAGCAGCTGCTGCCAGGCTGCTCCCGATCCTGGCAGCAACTGCTGTGGTCACCTTCCGGCTGCGGCGCCCAGATTAGACCGTTGTCCCGTGCGAGGGACGTGACCAAGCTGTCAGCCTCGGCGTCGATCGGTACCGGGTAATAGGGGCCGTCCCAGCAATGCCAGTCGTGCTCGGGTCGCAGCCACGCGCGGAAAGCGTCGAGGTCGGGAGCCGTCCAGCCGCGAAGGGCCACTGTCGATCCGGTGGCGGTCACGCCGCGGGAGTAGATCTCGGGTGCCACGGGCCCGATCCTCTCCGGAACCATGCCTCGGGCGGAAGGCAATTACGAGATGCGGTTGGGTCTGACGGACCCCCTGATCCGTCGAGTTCGGTCGGTTGCACGCCAGGCTTTATGAGATCGGTCGCTTGCCTTGAGATCGGTCGTTTGATTGACCGATCTCAAGGCAAGCGACCGAAGTCACGGATGGGCTGGTGCAAGGGACCGAAGTCAGCCGCCCCCGGCTGCCGGCCTAGCCTCCGCACTACAGCACCCGCGCGACTCCCGGGATGCGGCGCAGCAGGTGGGCGAAGCCCCAGCAGAGCGGTATCGCGAGCGCGAGCAGGATCAGGAACTTCACGCCCGCCGGGGCCACCAGCGGCGCGAAGAGCATGGCGACGCCGACCAGCACCAGCGGGTGGATGACGTACACCGCGAACGAGTTCTGCGCGGCGAACCTCGCCCACGCTGGCTGCCCGGAGAACTTCTCCCGGAACAGCACCAGCAGAGCCACGATCATGCTCACCGCGAAGATGTTCTCGGCGACGGCGGAGGCCAGCAGCGCCAGGGCTCCGGCGCCGGGCGCCGTCGCCAGGGCGGTCGTACCGGCCGCCATTCCCAGGCCGACGACGGCCACCACCAGCGCCGCCCACCCCTGCCGCACCGTCAGCGCGGTGAGCCAGCCGCGTCGAGTCGCCAGGAGCCCGACCACAAAGAGGATCACGTACTGCGGCAGGTAGGCCGGCGTCGGCAGCCCGACGACCTCCCAGTAGGTGCCGGCCGGAACCACGAGGCGCCAGAGGAACGTCGCCAGGCCCAGCACCCCGACGAGCCCGGCGATCGCCCAGAAGCCGACCGGACGCGGCTGCGCGGCGACGCCCTGCGCCCCGGCAACGCCCTCCGCCCCGACACCGCCGTCGACCACGACGCCGGACCGGACGCCGACCCGGGCGCGCAGCGCGCGGAAGGCGGCGTAGGCGAGCGTCAGCACCAGGAGCACCTCGACGAACCACAGCGGCCCCGGGTCGCCCACGGTGAACCAGAAGTGCAGGAACGACTCGCCCTCCGCGCTGCGCGCCGGCCACTCCCGCAGGGACAGGACCGGCCGCGCCACCAGCCAGTACGCCACCAGCGGGATCCCGAGCCGGATCAGGCGGTCCCGGGCGAAGGCGCCCGGCCCCTTGCGGTCGACCGACCCGGGGACGAACAGGCCGGAGATCAGGAAGAAGAAACCCATGAAGTAGAACTGGTTCACGACCGCGAACACCACCAGCGCGATGCCCGAGGGGCTCGTGCTGGGCTCGGTCCAGTACCAGAACGGAAGCGCGCTGTACGTGAGGGCGCTGTGGTGCGCCAGGACCAGCACGGTCAGCATGATCCGCAGGTTGTCGACGTACCCCAGCCTGGAAGTTGTCGGCCTTGCGGCGAGCGTTGTCATCTTCGGTCTCCCGACCCTCGTTGGTTCATTACTCGACTAATGAACCACAGAACGTCGGAGTTCCGCAAGAGAGTTTTGTCAGCGACCTGTCGGCACGAAAAAACGAGGGCCGCCACCTCACGGTGGCGACCCTCGTAGATTCAGATCAGTCGGTGCAGGTCAGCGGCCTAGCAGCCGCGACCAGAACCCCTTTTTCTCAGGCGACCTCGTCGCCAGCTCCTTTGGGCGGTTCCGGCTGCCCAGTGCCGGAGCCCCCCTCCGGCGCCTCGTTCGCTGACGGTGCATCGCTCGACGACTGTGCATCGTTCGACGACAGTTCACCGTTCGACGACGGCGCGTCATCCGTCGACGGCACGGCGGCGATCAGCGCGTCAGGCGCGTCCGCCGTCTCCGGCGAACCAGAGAAGCCGGGCGACCCGGCCGACGTCGGCGAACCGGCGGAGCCGGACGGCGATCCCCCGGTAGGCAGCTGGATCTCGTCGAGGGTCGCGGGGCCGTCGTCCACGGGATCCTTCGTCTCGTGCGCGTGCTGCGCCGCGGCGGCGATCGTGGCGAGCGTGGCCTTGACGGCCTCGCGGGCCTCGGACCGCTCCTCGGGCAGGCTGGCGACCGGAGCCACCGGCTCCAGCGAAGCCGACTTCTCCTTGCCGCGCTTGCGGCGCGTCCGCGCGGAACGCGGGCCCTCGTCGGACACCGCCGGCGCGCTGCCGGAGCCCACGCCGTTGCCCGACTTCTCGATGGGCTCGTCGTGCACGATGAACCCGCGGCCCTTGCAGTGCTCGCACGTCTCGGAGAACGCCTCGACGAGGCCCTGGCCCACACGCTTGCGCGTCATCTGGACCAGGCCGAGCGAGGTCACCTCCGCCACCTGGTGCTTGGTGCGGTCCCGGCCGAGGCACTCGACCAGCCGGCGCAGCACCAGGTCACGGTTGGACTCGAGCACCATGTCGATGAAGTCGATGACGATGATGCCGCCGATGTCGCGCAGGCGAAGCTGCCGCACGATCTCCTCGGCCGCCTCGAGGTTGTTCCGCGTGACGGTCTCCTCGAGCGTGCCGCCCGCACCGGTGAACTTGCCGGTGTTGACGTCCACGACCGTCATGGCCTCGGTGCGGTCGATGACCAGCGAGCCGCCCGAGGGCAGCCAGACCTTGCGGTCCATCCCCTTGGCGAGCTGCTCGTCCACGCGGTGCACGTGGAACACGTCGGTGTTCTCGGCCCACTTGGACACACGCTCACGCAGGTCGGGAGCGAGCTCCTCGACGTAGTGCGCGATCTCGTCCCACGCACCCTCGCCCTGCACCACCAGCGACGAGAAGTCGTCGTTGAAGATGTCGCGGACCACACGGATGGCCATGTCGGGCTCGCCCTGCAGCAGCGCCGGGGCGTTCGCCTTCTTGGCCTTGGCCTGGATGGCGTCCCACTGCCCCTGCAGACGCTCGACGTCGGCGCGCAGCTCGTCCTCGCTCGCCCCCTCGGCGGCGGTACGCACGATGACGCCCGCACCCTCGGGGACCACCTCGCGGAGGATCTTCTTGAGGCGCGACCGCTCGGTGTCGGGCAGCTTGCGGCTGATCCCGGTCATGCCGCCACCCGGCACGAACACCAGGTACCGGCCGGCGAGCGTGACCTGGCTCGTGAGCCGGGCACCCTTGTGGCCGATCGGGTCCTTGGTGACCTGCACCAGGACGGAGTCGCCCGACTTCAGCGCCTGCTCGATCCGGCGCGGCTGACCTTCCAGACCCGCGGCGTCCCAGTTGACCTCGCCCGCGTACAGCACGGCGTTGCGGCCCTTGCCGACGTCGACGAACGCGGCCTCCATGGAGGGCAGCACGTTCTGGACCCGGCCCAGGTACACGTTGCCGGCCATCGACGCCTGCGACTGCTGCGAGACGTAGTGCTCCACGAGCACACCGTCCTCCAGCACGGCGATCTGCGTGCGGCCGTCCTTCTCGCGCACGATCATCGACCGCTGCACCGACTCGCGGCGCGCCAGGAACTCGGCCTCGGTGATGATCTGGCGGCGGCGACCGTGGTCGCGGCCCTCGCGGCGGCGCTGACGCTTCGCCTCGAGGCGCGTGGAGCCCTTGAGCGCGGTGACCTCGTCGCTACGGACCAGGTCGCCCCGGCCGGCGTCGCTCCGGCTCGAGCGGACGGCGGCGGCCTCGGCGCGCTCGCCGCGTGTACCCCGGCGACGACGGCGACGGCGGCGGCTGCCGCCCTCCCCATCGCCTGCGTCCTGGGCCGAGTCCTCGGCGTCGCCCTCGACGTCGCCGTCCTCGTCGTCGGACGCCTGCGCGTCCTCCTCGGAGTCGTCGTCCTGGTCCTCGTCGGCCGAGTCGTCCATGTCGTCCGAGCGGTTCGCACGGCCGCCACGGCGGCCTCGTCCGCCCCGACGACGACGACGGCGCGACGGGCGCACGTCCTCGTCGTCGTACTCCTCGAAGTCGGCCGGGGCGAGCTCCTCGAGCTCGATGCCCTCGGCGGCCAGCTCCTCCTCGATCGCCTCGACCTCGTCCGCGGCAGCTATGTCGTCCTCGCTCAGCTCGACAGCGAGGAACTGCGGTACTGCCCAGTCGTCAGTCTCGGGGGCGTCAGCCTCGGGGGCGTCCGCCTCGACGGCGGGCTCCTGAGTGGCGAAGTCGGCCGGCGACTCGACGGCCGGTGCAGCCTGCCAGGCGTCCTCGGTGTCCTGGACGTCGGGTCGAGCGGCGGGCTCGCCCGTGCGACGCACGGCCCGGCGAGAACCGGAACGGCGGGCCCTGGGCTCGGCGGGGGCCTCTGTCCTGGATTCCGTCCTGGCCTCTGCCTGAGCTTCGGGCCGGGTCCGCGCGGGCGCCTTGGCCTCGGCGGCCCGGGGAGCCGGCGGCGCAACCTCTGCGGCGGGCGCGGGCGTCTCGGCGACAGGCTCGACGGCGCGGGCGACCGGGCGGGCGAACTGCGGCGTCAGGTCCTGCGGACGCGGCGGCCCGGCGGGAGCCTGTGCGCGCCGCGAGCGGCGGGCCGAGTCGTCGGGCGCCTGGAAGAGCAGCGCCGTCGTGGCGAGCCGCGGAACGCGCGTGCCCGAGGTGGTCGAGGCGGTCGACGCCGCGGGCTGCGCGGGTGCGTCGGGCGTCTCGGCCACGGGGACCTCGAACGGCTCCGACGTCGAACGACGGCTTCGGCGCGCGCGGGTCTTCGGGGCCTGCTCGGCCGGGGCGGCGGGCGTCTCGGCGCCGAACGAATCGGTGACGAACGAGTCGGTGACGAACGAGTCGGTGACGAACGAGTCGGTGACGAACGAGTCGGTGGCAGCCGCCACCGGGCTCTCCTCGACCGACGTCGGCTCGGCCGCCTGCTCCACGACCGGCTCGGTCGAGGCGGGCTTGCGGCGCGAGCGCGCGCGCTTGGGCGCTTCCGGCTCGTCGGCCGTCTCGACCGCGGGCGCCGCCGAAACCGGCTCCGCCCTCTTGCGGGTACGACGCTTCGGGGCGGCCTTCTCGCCGTCCGCCGTCGGACCGCCGGGAAGGATGATGTCGTCGAGGCTGGCGACCTCGTGGACCGGGGCGTCGGTGGTCACCACGGGCTCCGGGAGCACGATGTCGAGCGGAGCGGACTCCGCGGCGGCGGGCTCGGGCTCGACCTCGAACTCGGGCACGGGCGTCGGCTCAGGCACGATCGTCGGCTCGGGCGCGAGCTCAGGCTCGGCAGCGAGCTCAGGCTCGACAACCTCGGGCTCGACGACCTCCGACTCGACGACCGGAGCGGCCTCGGCTGTGACATTGGTCTCGATCAGGCTCGGCTCGCTCACCGGGGCGAGCTCGGCGGCAGGCACCGGCGTCGGCTCGGCAGCGACAGGGCTGGGAGCCGTGGGCGAAGAGATGCCACGCGTCGCCCGGCGACGCGGGCGCTTGGTGGCCGGCTCGCTCGCCGCGGCGGTGGCGGACGTGGCAACGGCGGCGGTACCGCCGGTGGTCACGGGCTGGGCCTCGGTGGTAGCGGCGGATCCGACGACGATGGGCTCGACGGTGGCCGTAGAAACTACGGACCGGGTGGCCCTGCGACGCGGGCGCTTGACCGGCGTCGTATCTGCCGGAGCCTCCCCACCAGTGGTGACCTGGGCGACTGCCTCAGGTGCGTCGTGATCATCCTGTGACCCGATGGTCGAACCGGTGGTGCTGGAAGGCGTCACGTGAGGTGCTCCTGTAGCCGGCGTCCGCTCCACACCATGCGGACCGCCAGGCGGTCGGTCGTACGGTGCTGCATCGCGGCGAAGCGACACACCCGAACGGAAGTCTCGGCTGCGGCCCTGTTCCTGCGATCTTCGCGGACGCCAGCGGCCACGTTCTGTCGTGACAACGGCACCGCGTGCGGATCGCGGGCAGTGTTGGACTCTGCAGGCCGCGCAGGGATGTGGGCCCGCACGGCTCCGACCAGTATCGCACAGGAGGCGGCGCTCACCTCGCGAGACGCCGAACGTGACCTACGTGGCACTCGATACGCGCTTCGCGGGACGCCAGATGAGCAGAGTGAGGTCCGGGCTGCGTGTAGTGTGCCTTGTGAAGACATTCACAAGCGACGGAACCCCCCATCCGTACCGTGCGGACCTGCCCGCTCACGCCTAGCGTCCAAGGCAACGATCCGTTCGGAGACATCCCTGGAGCTCGGAGTGGAAGCACTCGACCTGGCACGCTGGCAGTTCGGCATCACCACCGTCTATCACTTCATCTTCGTGCCGCTCACCATCGGGCTAGCGCCCCTGGTAGCGGTCATGCAGACGGCCTGGGTCCGCACCGGGAACGAGCGGTGGCTGAAGCTGACCAAGTTCTTCGGCAAGCTCTTCCTGATCAACTTCGCGCTCGGCGTCGTCACCGGCATCGTGCAGGAGTTCCAGTTCGGGATGAACTGGAGCGAGTACTCCCGGTTCGTCGGCGACGTGTTCGGCGCCCCGCTCGCCATGGAGGCCCTCGCGGCCTTCTTCGTCGAGTCGACGTTCCTCGGCCTGTGGATCTTCGGCTGGGACCGGCTGAGCAAGCGCGTGCACCTCGCCTGCATCTGGGCCGCCGCCATCGCGGTGAACCTGTCGGCCTTCTTCATCCTGGCGGCCAACTCGTGGATGCAGCACCCGGTCGGCGCCCGGTTCAACCCGGAGACCGGCCGCGCCGAGATGGAGTCGATCTGGGCGATCCTCGCCAACAACACGCTGTGGGCGGCCTTCCCGCACGCGGTGGCCGCCGCGTTCCTCACGGCCGGAACGTTCGTGGCCGGGATCGCCGCGTGGTGGATGGTGCGCCTGGCCCGGACCAAGCAGGAAGAGTCCATCGAGCTCGCCCGGACCGTGTACCGCCCCGCCGTGATCCTGGGCACCGTGGTCATGCTGGTCGCCGGCGTCGGCGTTGCCCTGACGGGCGACGCGCAGGGCAAGCTGATGTTCGAGCAGCAGCCGGGCAAGATGGCGTCCGCCGAGGCGCTCTGCGAGGGCGAGGAGGCGGCGAACTTCTCGATCCTGACCATCGGGGACCTGTCCAACTCGTGCGAGGGCGTGCGGCACATCCTGGAGGTGCCGGGCCTGGCCAGCTACCTGGGCACCGGCCACTTCTCCGGCGAGGAGAGCTTCCTGCCGGGCGTCAACGACGTGCAGGAGGAGTACGCCGACCGGTTCGGCGAGACCGACGAGGCCGGCAACCCCATCTCGTACACGCCCAACCTCGCCGTCACCTACTGGAGCTTCCGGCTCATGATCGGGTTCGCCGCCGGCTCCGCCCTGCTCGCCCTGGCCGCGCTCTGGTTCACCCGCGGCGGCCGGGTCAGCGACAACCCCTGGTTCGCCCGCATCGGGATCGCCGCGATCCCGACCCCGTTCCTCGCCTCGTCGTTCGGGTGGATCTTCACCGAGATGGGACGCCAGCCCTGGGTGGTGGCCCCGAACCCCACGGGGATCGACGAGATCCGGCTGCTCACGATGCGCGGCGTCTCAGAGGTGGTGAGTCCCGGCATGGTGCTGACCTCGATGATCGTGTTCACCCTGCTCTACGGCGTGCTCGCCGTGGTCTGGTACCGCCTCATGCACCGGTACGCGGTCGAGGGTGTGCCCAAGTCGGTGCGCGACGAGTCACCCGAGGCGGCCGACGACGAGACAGACCGGCCGCTCTCGTTCGCCTACTGACCAACTTCGAACAGACCTAAGATAGGGACGTGACCGTGGACCTCGCACTCGTGTGGTTCGTCATCCTCGCGGTCCTGTGGACCGGGTACCTCGTGCTGGAGGGCTTCGACTTCGGCGTCGGGATGCTGATGTCCCTGCTGCCGCGCGGCGACGCCGCCCATCGGGAGAAGGAACGGCGGGTGCTGGTGAACAGCATCGGCCCGGTCTGGGACGGCAACGAGGTGTGGCTCATCACGGCGGGCGCCGCCACCTTCGCGGCGTTCCCCGAGTGGTACGCCACCCTGTTCTCCGGCTTCTACCTGCCGCTGCTCGCCATCCTGGTGGCGCTCATCGTGCGCGGAGTCGCCTTCGAGTACCGCGGCAAGATCGCCGACGCCGCCTGGGCGCGCCGCTGCGACATAGCGATCCAGGTGGGTTCGTGGGTGCCCGCCGTGCTGTGGGGCGTGACGTTCGCGAACCTGGTCCGCGGCGTGGAGCTGGACGCGGCGCACCAGTACGTGGGCGGGTTCTGGGCCCTGTTCAACCCGTTCGCGCTGCTGGGCGGCGCCACGACCCTCGTGCTGTTCCTCCTGCACGGCTGCGTGTTCGTGGCGCTCAAGACCGACGGCGCGATCCGGGCCCGCGCCCGGAAGTTCGCGGGGGTGCTGTCGGTGGCGGCCCTGGCCGTCGTCGGCGGGTGGGCCGTCTGGGCGCAGGTCGCGTTCTCCGTCACCTGGACGTGGGCCGTCGTGGCTGCTGCCGCGCTGGCGCTGGTCGGCGTCGTGCTGACGAACCGCGCCGGGCGCGAGGGCTACGCGTTCGGCCTCTCCGCCGTGACGATCGTCGCCGCCGTCGTGCTGATCTTCGGGTCCATGTACCCCGACGTGATGCCCGGCCTGGGCGGGAGCCCGTCGCTGAGCATCGCGGAGGCCTCCTCGACCCCGTACACGCTGCGGATCATGACCTGGGTGGCCGTGGTGCTCACGCCCGTGGTGATCCTGTACCAGGGGTGGACGTACTGGGTCTTTAGGCGTCGGCTGACGGTGGAGCACATCCCTGCGCCGGCGGGGCTGACCTGGAAGAAGATCAAGGAGTCGGCATTCTGAACCAGATCCTGGGTCTGAGCCAGGGCCCGGGCGGGTGCGGGACCATCAGCGGATGAAGCCCCTCGATCCGCGCCTGCTGCGGGAGGTCCGTGCGGCCCGCTGGTACGTCGTGCTCACGGTCGGGCTCGGCGTGGCCGCGGCCGGGCTGATCGTCGCCC
Source organism: Promicromonospora sp. Populi (assembly GCF_041081105.1). NCBI lineage: Bacteria > Bacillati > Actinomycetota > Actinomycetes > Micrococcales > Promicromonosporaceae > Promicromonospora > Promicromonospora sp. Populi. The sequence goes on from NZ_CP163528.1 coordinate 2,392,174, forward strand.
AGGCGCTGCTCATCGCCGCGCTGCTCGCGCCGGTCGTGCGGGGCGACGGCGTGTCGGGGCCCGCGATGACGTGGTCCTTCGCGGGACTGGCGCTCGTGATCGCCGGGCGGGCAGGCGTCGCTTGGGCGCAGGAACGCTACGCGCTGCGCGCCGCCGCCCGGACGATCGCCGAGCTGCGCCGCGCACTGGTCGAGGGGTGGGCGCTGCGCGGGCCCCGGGCGGGCGGAGCGGCGTCGGGCAAGGGGCACGGCGCGAGCCCGGAGGCCGAGGTCGCGACCCTCGCGACGCGCGGGCTCGACGCACTGGAGCCGTACCTCGTGCGCTACGTGCCGCAGCTTGTGCTGACGGCGCTGGTCACGCCCGCGCTCGTGATCGTGGTGCTCGGCCTGGACTGGGTCTCGGCGGTGATCGTGATCGTGACGCTGCCGCTGGTGCCGGTGTTCATGGTGCTCGTCGGGCGACTGACCGCAGGGGCCTCAGAGCGGCGACTCGCCACGGTGGAACGACTCGGCGCGCAAGTGCTCGACCTCGTCGCCGGGCTGCCGACGCTGCGCGCGTTCGGGCGGTCGTTCGGCCCGGGAGAGCGGGTGCGCGCGCTGGGCGAGGCCTCCCGCAGGGCCACGATGGGCACGCTGCGGATCGCGTTCCTCTCCTCGATGGTGCTGGAGCTGCTGACCACACTGTCGGTGGCGATCGTCGCCGTCGGAGTGGGGCTGCGGCTCGTCGAGGGCGCCATGTTGCTTCAGCCGGCGATCGCTGTGCTGGTGCTCGCGCCTGAGGTGTACCTGCCGCTGCGGCGGGTAGGGGCTGAGTTTCACGCTTCAGTTGACGGGGTGGCGGCTGTTTCTCGGGTGTTCGCTCTGCTTGGTTCCGACCGGTCGGAGGGCGGGGATGTTCCTGCAGAGGCGAAGCTTGCGACAGGGGTGGCGGGCTGGGGCCTGGTGCTGGAGGGGGTTTCCGTGCGGGCGGCGGGGCGGGGGGTGATTGCTCCTGCCGGACTGTCCGCGCGGGTACCGCTGGGGGCCGGGGCTGGTGGCCGCGGGACGGTTGTCGCGCTGCGGGGAGCCAGCGGGTCGGGGAAGTCGACGGCGGTGCTCGCGATTCTCGGACTGCTGGCGCCGGATGCCGGGCGCGTGGGGCTGGTCTCTCCCGACGGTGGGTTCCACGATCTGGCGGCGCTGCCGGACGGCGGGCTGGACGGCTGGTGGGCCGGGCTCACGTGGGTGCCGCAGCGGCCGTCGCTCCCGCCGGGGCGGCTGCGCGACGTCGTCCTGGACGGTGTTCCTGACGCGGGTCGGACGCTTGCCGAGGCGGCGCGGCTTACGGGGCTGAACGCCGTCGTCGAATCGCTGCCCGAGGGCTGGGACACGCGCGTCGGGCTCGGCGGCGTGGGGCTGTCCGTGGGGCAGCGGCAGCGCGTCGCGCTCACATCCGCCCTGCTCGACGACGCGGTCACCAAGCCGCTGGTGATCCTCGACGAGCCGACTGCGCACCTCGACGCGCGGGGTGAGCAGGCGGTGCTCGACACCGTCCGGTCCTGGCGCGACGCGGGCCGGACCGTGCTCGTCGTCGCGCACCGGGCGTCGCTGCTCGAGCTCGCCGACCAGGTGATCGACGTCCGTTCTGCGCCGGACCCGGGTTCGATGGCCGACCCGAGAGCAACGACGGACTCGGCGAGGAACCGAGGAGCGACGACGGAACCGGCGACAGAGCCGGCAGCAGGGCCGGTGGCACGGCAGACCGCGGACCCGACGTCGGGCCCCGCGACAGACCGGGAGGCACGATGACCGCCCCGACGCGGAGCCGGACGTCGAGCGCCGCGCGGGTCGCACAATCCGACCCGCTGCGGCGCGTCCTGCCCCTGCTGGAGGTCCGCCCGGGCAAGGTCGCCGCCGCGATCGGGCTCGGGGTCCTGGCCCTGGCCTGCGCGATCGGGCTCGCGGCGGTCGCCGCCTGGCTCATTGCCCGGGCGTCGCAGATGCCGCCGGTGCTCACGCTGTCGGTGGCCGTGGTCGCGGTGCGGGCCTTCGGGATCGGGCGCGGTGTGCTGCGCTACTGCGAGCGCCTCGCCTCCCACGACGTCGCCCTGCGGGGCATGGCCGCCCTGCGCGCCAACCTGTACGACCTGCTCGCCGCCGACGACCGGCCGGTCACAGTGCGGCGCGGCGAGCTCCTGGCGCGGGTCGGCCAGGACGTGGATGACGTCGGCGACGTCGTGGTCCGCGCGATCGTGCCCGCCGGTGTCGCGGTCGTGACGTCGCTGGGTTCGGTGATCCTGCTGGGTGCGCTGCTGCCGGCTGCGGGTGTGGCGCTGGCGTTCTGCCTGGTCCTGGCCGGGATCGTGACGCCGTGGCTCGCCGCGCGGGCAGCGGCCAGGACCGAGGCGCGGGGGGCTGCCGCCCGCGGCGAGGTGACCACGCTGGCGCTGGAGATCCTGGAGGAGTCGGCGCCGCTGCGCGTCGCGGGCCGGTTCGACGCGCGGCTGGGCGACCTGAAGGCCGCTGACGCGCGCCTGTCCGACGTCGCCGACGACGGCGCCCGCACCGCAGGGCTCGCCGCCGCCCTGGGGGTGTTGGCCCAGGGCCTCGCGGTGCTGGCCGCGCTGGCGCTCGGGATCCCGGGGGCGTTGTCGGGTTCGTTGTCGCCCGAGGCGCTGTCGGTGGTCGTGCTGACGCCGCTCGCGGTGTTCGAGGCGACCGCCGCGCTCCCCGCCGCCGCGGTCCAGCTGCACCGCTCGCGCGAGGCCGCGCGGCGGTTGCTGGCGCTGCTGCCCGCGGAAACTTCGGCGGAGCCCGGGTCGGGGCAGTTGTCAGACGCCGACGTCGGCCGAGTGACCGCAGGGTCTGACGCGTCCGGCGCGTCTGGTGCGTCCGGCGCGTCTGGTGTGTCCGGCGCGTCTGGTGTGTCCGGCGCGTCTGGTGTGTCCGGGGCCGACGGCGACGCGCTGCTCGTGCTCGACGACGTCGCCGCCGGCTGGCCCGACGCCGGCGGTCTGCCGCGCACCGCCGTCGAGGGTGTGTCCCTCACGCTGCGGCCGGGTTGGGTCGTGGCGCTGGCCGGGCCGTCCGGCGTCGGGAAGACGACGCTGCTCATGACGGCGGCCGGCCTGATCCCGCCCGTCGCCGGAACCGTGTCCGCGCGGTCGGCAGAAGGTCACGTGGTCGGCAACCCGGGTTACCGACCACGTGACGAACTGCCGACCGCCCGCACCGGTGCGCTGTTCGTTGCCGAGGACGGGCACGTGTTCGACACGACAGTGCTGGAGAACCTGCGGGTCGTGCGCGGCAACGTCACGCCGGACGAGGCGCGGGCCGCGCTCGGCGCCGTCGGGCTGGGTGCTTGGCTCGCGGCGCTCCCCGAGGGGCTGGACACCGTCGTCGGCACGGGCGCGGCCGCTGTTTCGGGCGGCGAGCGCCGTCGGCTGCTGATCGCCCGCGCGCTGCTGTCCCCCGCGCGAGTGCTGCTCGTGGACGAGCCAGCCGAGCACCTGGACGGCGACACCGCCGACGCGCTGGTGCGTGCACTGGCGGAGCATGCCCGCAAGACCGGTCGGGCCGTGCTGCTGGCGACGCACCGCCTCACGCCGCTGGCCGCCGCGGACGAGGTGCTGCTCCTGGGGGACGGCGCCAACGCGGCGCCGGCGGCCGGCGCTCCGGCGCGGGTCGTGGCCCGCGGAGATCACGAGCACCTCCTCGCCGCGAACCCCGGATACGCGTGGTCGGCTACCCAGGAGAACTTCCCGGCCTGAGTTTGACCATGCGAGCCGATCGGTCAGCCGGCCAGCACCGCCATCGCCGCCGCTCGGCCCGGGATGCCGCTCACTCCCCCGCCGCGGCGGGCGCCCGCGCCCGCCAGCAGCACCCGCGGGTGCTCGGTCTCGACGCCCCAGCGGCCGGCGTCGGCGTCGGACTCGGCGAACGGCCAGGTCAGGTCGCGGTGGAAGATGTGCCCGCCAGGCAGCCCGACGTCGCCCTCCAGGTCGACGGGGGTGCGCACCTCCAGGCAGGGCGCGCCGTCGGCGTCGAGCGCGAGCACGTCCTCGATGGGCTCGGCCAGCACGGAGTTCAGGGACGCGAGCGTGGCCGCCAGGGCTCGCTCGCGGGCGCCGTCAGGATCCGCGCGGAACAACCGGGCCGGCATGTGCAGCCCGAAGAGCGTGATGGTCTGGGCCTCGGTCCCGGCCAGCGCCGGACCGAGGATCGTCCGGTCGGACAGCGTGTGGCAGTAGATCTCGCTCGGCGGCAGGTCCGGGATGCGCCCGGCCGCCGCCTGCGCGTACGCGTCCTGGAGCTGGGTCAGGGACTCGTTGACGTGCAGCGTCCCGCTGAACGCGGCCACGGGGTCGACGTCGTCACGCAGCCGGGGCAGCCGCTTCAGCAGCATGTTCACCTTGAGCTGGGCGCCTTCGGGGTACGACGCCGCGGCCGCACCAGCGACGTCCGGTGCAACCGCGCCGGCGCCTCCCCCGCCGGCGGCCAGCAGCCGGTCCAGCTCGGCCGGGGCGCACGCCGCGAGCACGTGTCCGGCGCGCACACCCCGGGTGCGCCCGTCGGCGTCGGTCCAGGCGACCTCCGGATCCGAAGCACCTGACGCGCCCGGGGCACCCGAAGCACTCAGGCCCCCCGAGGCGCCCGGGTCCACAGCGGTGACGGTCGCCGAGGTGACGATCGTCGCGCCCGCGGCCACCGCGGCGTCGCGCAGGGCGCCCGAGACGGCGCCCATGCCGCCCACCGGCACGTCCCAGTCGCCGGTCCCGTTGCCGATCACGTGGTAGAGGAAGCAGCGGTTCTGCCGCAGGGACGGCTCGTCGACGTCGGCGAACGTGCCGATCAGGCCGTCGGTGGCGGCCACGCCGCGTACGACGTCGTCGGCGAAAGTGCGCCGCAGCACCGCGCCGAGGGGCTCCTCGAAGAGGGCGCGCCAGGCGGCCTCCCCCACGCCATCGACCACGAGGTCCCGCACGGCCGCACGCGGGAGCAGCGGCTCGGTGAGCGTCGGCGCGAGGCGGCGGGCGACCTCGGCGGTCATCGTGTAGAAGCGCCCCCAGGCCTCGAAATCGGCGTCGGATCCGCTCCCCGAGCCGGTACCTGAGCCAGTGCCTGAGCCCGAGCCAGTGCCAGTGCCGGCCAGGCGCCGGAACGAGGCGCGCGTGGCGGCGGCGTCCTGGGTGTCGACGAGGAGGCCGCCGTCGGCCACGGGGGTGTAGGAGGAGTAGCGGCGACGCACGAGGCGGATCGGCAGCCCGAGCTCGTCGATCACCTGCCGCGGCAGGAGCGAGACGAGGTAGGAGTAGCGCGACAGCCGCGCGTCCACGCCGGCGAACGGGCGGGCCGAGACGGCGGCGCCGCCGACGTGGTCGGCACGCTCCAGGACGAGGACGGATCGGCCGCCTTGGGCCGCGTACGCCGCTGCGGTGAGGCCGTTGTGACCGCCGCCCACGATGACGACGTCGTACCGGGAGCGAGTGGAATCGGGCATGTCCGCCATGGTGGCACGGGCACTCAGCGGGGGCACTCATTGCCAGGAACGTGCCTGCCCAGGACGCTATGTGACCTAATCGTGACATTTGAGAGAAAGGTGGGTACGGTCATGACACCTCGCCAGCAACGGCGGGGTCCTGGTCCGGACGCCGAGCCCTGTCACCGGATCTGAGCAGCTAGAACGTGACAGGGGCGGGGGAACCAAGTAAGCGGGCACGCGAGTGTCCTCGGGGTGAAGCCTCCTTTGGAGGCCGGGTGAACTGAACTCCCCATCCGAACCCGACAGCTCACTTCGTAGGCGTCCGAGGAGATCACTGGTGACCGTACTCACCGACCGCACCCACAACCGGGCGGACGACCAGACCGCCCGCCCGAACAACCGGGGGCGGCACCGCGCCGAAGGCCCCGCACTCACCCCCTTCACCGCACTCACCCAGACCGCCGCCGAGAATGCCGCCCGTACCGGCGCCATCGCGGTCGTCACGTCCGGCATGCTGGCCTCGGTCTTCACCCAGACCGCTTCCTCCGCGCCCGCCGAGACGCACACCCAGGCCGCACTGGCCAACGCCACACCGGTCAGCAACACGGTCGACACCGCGCCCCGCGCCGGCCTCGCCGAGAACCTCGTGACCAAGGTCAAGGTCACACAGGACGCCGACTTCTGGGCCGAGCGTGGAAGCGTCACCGTGACGCCGTACGCCGAGACCGAGGCCGGCATCGCCGAAGCCAAGGCGAAGGCAGAGGCCGAGGCTCGCGCCAAGGCCGAGGCGGAAGCCGAGGCACGGGCCGAAGCCGAGGCGGCAGCCGCCGCTGAGGCCGCGGCCGAGGCCTCAGCGGAAGCCGAGGCCGCCGCGGTCTCCAGCAGCGCGGAGTCCTCCGACCTGGGCCAGCAGGCAGTCAACCTGGCTCTCGAGTACGTGGGCGTGCCCTACGTGTGGGGCGGCTCGTCCCCCAGCGTGGGCTTCGACTGCTCCGGTCTGGTCAGCTACGTCTACGGGCAGCTCGGGATCAGCATCCCGCACAGCTCCGCGCAGATCTCGACCATCGGCTACCAGGTCTCCGCCGCGAACGCCCAGCCGGGCGACATCGTCTGGACGCCGGGCCACGTCGCCCTCTACGCGGGCGACGGCAAGGTCGTCGAGGCGCAGCAGGCGGGCACCCCCGTGCAGTACGGCACCATGTGGCAGGACAACCCGGTGTTCATCCGGGTGACGGGCTGACCTGACCCACCCGGTACTGCGAAGCAGAGCGTCTGTCCTGCCCTTCCCCAAGAACAGGCCGGACGCTCTGCTTCGCCGCTCGACCCTGGTCCGGTAACGTCCCCGGCGTGAAGATCCTCGTACCGGACGTGCCGTTCGACCTCGACTTCCCGGCCCTGCTGCCCGACGGCGGAGCCTCCTTCGCGCCCGGCGGCACCGACACGGTGGTCGCTTATCGCATGAACGAGCCGGTGCCCGACGAGCACCTCGACGCCGAGCTGCTGGTCACCTGGGCCAGCCCGCCGAAGATCGTCGCCGACGCCGCCCGCCGCCTGACCGGGCTCCGCTGGGTGCAGACCCTCTCCGCGGGGCCTGACGTCGCGCTGCGCGCCGGGTTCGGTCCCGACGTCGTCATCTCCTCCGGCCAGTCCCTGCACGACGACACCGTCACCGAGCACGCCTTGGCCCTGATCCTGGCCTCGGTGCGCCGGATCGACGTCTCCCTCGCCGCGCAGCGGGAGCACCGCTGGGCCAAGGAGATCTCGTTCGCGCAGGGCGACCCCGTCACCGGCCGCGAGTACACGCTCGACGGCGCCCGCGTGACCATCTGGGGCTTCGGGTCCATCGCCCTGCGTCTGGCCCCGCTGCTGACGGCGCTCGGCGCGCAGGTCACCGGCGTCGCCTCCCGGGCGGGCGAACGCTCCGGGTACCGGGTGGTGGGCGCCGACGAGCTGGACGCGCAGCTGGCCGAGACCGACCTGCTCGTCTCGTTGCTGCCCGGCCTGCCCAGCACGCGGCACATCCTCGACGCCCGCCTGCTGAGCCTGCTGCCGCCGACCGCCCGCTTCGTCAACGTCGGGCGGGGAGCGACCGTCGACGAGGAGGCGCTCGTGGCCGCGCTGCGGTCCGGCGCTCTTGCCGGCGCGGCGCTCGACGTCATGGAGACCGAGCCGCTGCCCGCGGACTCGCCGCTGTGGGACGTCCCGAACCTGATCCTCACGCCCCACGTGGCGGGCGGACGCCCCCGCGGCGCGGCCCGCTTCCTGGCCGCCCAGCTGACGTCCTGGCACAAGGGCGAGGAGCTACGCAACGTAGTCAAGCGCTGACAGGCTTGGTTGTGGGCAGTTAACCCCTGGGGCCCCTGGGGCGGGGTTGGCAGACCGGGCAGGTGAATGACGAGCGGTTCATGAACGGGTCCCGGCGGATCAGCGCGCCGCAGCGGCGGCAGGCCTCGTTCTCGCGGCCGTACACCGCGAGCGACCGGTCGAAGTAGCCCGACTGCCCGTTCACGTTGACGTACAGGTCGTCGAAGCTGGTGCCGCCCTGGGCGAGCGCCTCGCGCATGACCTCGGCCGCCGAGTCCAGCACCCGGCGCACGTCCGCGACCTTGAGCTTGTCGGTCGGCCGGGCCCAGTGCACCTGCGCGCGCCACAGCGCCTCGTCGGCGTAGATGTTGCCCACGCCGGACACGACCGTCTGGTCCAGCAGCGCCCGCTTGATCTGGGTCCGACGACGACGCACCCGGCGCACCAGCTCGTCAAGGTCGAGGTTCGGGTCGAGCAGGTCGCGCGCGATGTGCGCCACCGGCCCGGGCAGCACCGGCAGGTCGGAACCGTGACCGGCCGGGGCCGCACTCCCCCGGGGCAGGCCGTCACCGTCGGGCACCAGGTCCTGCACGCTCAGGTGCCCGAACGTGCGCTGGTCGACGAAGTCGAGGTAGCGCGCGCCGGAGGGCGCTCCGGTCAGGTGCAGGCGAACGCGCAGGTGCGGGTGCCGCCAGTCGTCCGCGGCCGTGCCCAGCGCGGAGCTCGGCCCGGCACCCGCCTCCGCGCCGGACTGCTCCAGGCCCAGCACCACGCTCGACGCGTGCCCTGGGTCGTCGCCCACCACGGCGTCGCGCACAAGAAGCTGTCCCGACATACCGAGGTGGGCCAGCAGGGCCGCGGCAGGAGAGGACTCGACCGGCTCGACCGCCGGCGAAAGATCCGCGAGCGGGAGCCAGAGGAACTTGCCGCGGCGCACCGCGGCCGTCAGGCGCCGGCCGGTGAGCTGGTCGCGGAACGAGCCCGGGCCGCCGTCGTGCCGCCGGACGCTGTACTCGCGGAACACCTCGACGTCGCGCACCACCGCGCCGACGACCAGGCGGTCGAGACCGTCCCGGACGGTCTCGACCTCGGGAAGCTCAGGCACCGGGGGCTGCTGCGTCGTTCTTGGCGTCGTTCTTCGAGGCGTCGTCCTTGGGCAGCGGGAACTGCTCCAGGAGCGCCCGGTACGTCTCCTCGGCCGCGCCCTGCTCGGCGTGCTTCTTCGCGCTGCCGGAGCCGGAACCGTAGGTGACGCCGTCGATCACGACCGTCGAGTGGAAGACCCGCGCGTGCTCGGGGCCCTCGAACGTCGCCACGTAGTCGGGCGAGCCCAGGCCGCGTTCGGCGGAGGCCTCCTGCAGCGAGGTCTTCCAGTCCAGCCCGGCGCCCAGGCCGGCGGCGACGTCGAGCGTCGAGTCCGCGAGGCGGTGCACCAGGGCACGCGATGTCTCCAGGCCGTGCGACAGATAGGTCGCCCCGATCAGGGCCTCGACCGTGTCGGACAGGATCGAGTCCTTCTCGAAGCCCCGCGTGCGGATCTCACCCTTGCCGAGCAGCACGTACTTGCCCAGGCCGAGGGTGCGCGCGATCGCGGCGAGCGCACGCTGCGACACCGTCGCCGCCCGCATGCGCGCCAGGTCCCCCTCAGACAGGTCGGGGTGACGCCGGTACAGCGCCTCGGTGACCACCAGACCCAGCACGGTGTCGCCCAGGAACTCCAGGCGCTCGTTCGTGGGGATGCCCCCGGCCTCGTGCGCGAACGACCGGTGAGTCAGTGCCAGCACAAGAAGCTCGGGGTCCAGATGGACCCCGAGCTTCTCAAGCAGCGCGGTAGGTTCCGGCCTCGCCGGCGACGTCCCGCCCTTGGCCACGTCAGCCCGCGTGAACGGTCTTCAGGGCGTCGCGGTAGGTGCGGCCCTTGTAGGTGCCGCACGTCGGGCACGCCGTGTGCGGCAGCTTGTTGCCCTGGCACTGCGGGCAGGTGGTGAGGGTCGCTGCGGTGGTCTTCCACTGCGAACGACGCGCACGGGTGTTGCTGCGCGACATCTTGCGCTTCGGAACAGCCACGGCTAGCTCTCTTTCGTCTCGTCCGACACGCTCGTAGGTTCGAGCATGCTCTGAAGCGCCGACCAACGAGGGTCGACTACGTCATGGTGATGACCGGGGTCGTCAGCCAGGCGCGCTCCGCACTCGGAGCACAGGCCCGGGCAGTCCTCCCGGCACAGCGGTTGAAATGGTAGTGCAGTCACGACCGAATCCCGAAGCGAAGGCTCCAGGTCGGCCATGTCGTCCTCGTTCAGGACGTATTCCTCGTCGTCCAGGTCCGACTCCGTGTCGTCCGCCCCGCGGTTGTCCGCTCCGCGCTTCGCCGACGTAGCGGTCTTCTCGGGGTAGGCAAACAGCTCGGCGATCTCGACCGTGAGCTCACGGGTGATGTCGTCGAGGCAGCGGCTGCACTCGCCCTTGGCCGTGCCGCGGACGGTGCCGGAGACCAGCACGCCCTCCATCACGGACTCGAGCCGCAGGTCCAGCTCCAGGTCAGAGCCTTCCGGGATACCGATCACGGCAGTGCCGAGGTCCGACGGCGCCTGCACGGTCGCGCTGTGCGTACGCATCGATCCGGCACGCCGAGAAAGCTCGTGCGTGTCGAGCACGAGCGGCGAGTTCGGTTCGCGGGCGATAGCAAGCTCCGATGAGGGCAGTGTCGGTTCAGTGTCCGAGAGGACGATGAGGGGGGTGGACCGGCGCAGAACGTCACGGCGCGGACCAAAAACCAATCTTACGACATGGATCGGGCCTCACGCGCGCCCGCACGGGGTGACAGGCCTCACGAGCCGGCGGGCTACTGGCCCAAGGCGGACCGCAAGGCCTCCGGCACCCCCGCCGGAACCAGGTCGTCGACCGGTCCCCCGTGCCGCGCGATGTCCTTGACCAGCGACGACGCGACGTGCGCGTACCGCTGGTCGCCCGGCAGGAAGATCGTCTCGACGCCCGACAGGTGCCGGTTCATGAGCGCCATCGGCTGCTCGGCGTCGAAGTCGCCGCCGCCGCGCAGGCCCTTCACGACGGCGACCGCCCCGATCTCCCGGCAGAAGTCCACCAGCAGCCCCTGGACGACGGCGACGCGGACCCGGGCGAGCGCCGGGTCGGCCTGAGCGGCGGACTCCAGGGCCGCGCGCACGAGACCGGCGCGAGTCTCCAGGTCGAGCAGGCCGGACTTGCCGGGGTTCTTCGCGACGCCGACCACCACCTCGTCGAACATCGTGGCGGCGCGGCGCACGACGTCCAGGTGGCCGAGGGTGATGGGGTCGAACGACCCGGGGCAGACGACGGTGGTCACGCGTCCACGCTATCCGACGGCCGTGTCCGAGGGCTCCGCGACCGAAGGCTGTGCGTCCGAGGGCTCCGCGTAGTAGACGGCCGTGTCCCCGTAGTCCTTGCGGGCGAACGCGGCCAGGCCGGACGGCCAGGCCGGCTCGGGCGTCCGGATAGAGCGCTCGACCACCAGTACCGCACCGGCGGCCAGCACACCCGGCGCGGCCAGGTGGGTCAGGACCCCTACGAGCGTGGCTTCGTCGAGGTCGTACGGCGGGTCGAGGAAGACGAGGTCCAGCGGCGCCGTCGGGCCGGGACCTGCGTCGGAACCTGCGCCGAGAGCTGGGCCGGGAGCTGGGCCGGGAGCTGGGCGCGGCCCCGCGGCCGCCAGCGCCGCGGCGAACCGCTCCGCGGTCTCCGTCGCGACACGCACCCCGGTCAGGCCAAGCATCGCGACGTTCTTGCGCGCGACGTCGGTGGCGGGGCGGGCGCTGTCCACGAGGGTCACCGAGAGCGCGCCGCGGCTCGCGGCCTCCAGCCCGAGCGCGCCCGAGCCGGCGTAGAGGTCGAGGACGCGGGCGCCGTCGAGCACGTCGAGATGCTCCAGCCGGGAGAAGATCGCCTCGCGGACACGGTCGCTGGTAGGGCGGGTGCCCTTGGCCGGCACACCGATGGTGCGGCCGCCCACGGAGCCCGCGACGATCCTGGTCACGCCCGCGAGCCTAACGCGCCGGCTACGGGGCTGAGGTGTCGAGGTGGGCGACTATCGGGAGGTGGTCGCTGCCCGTCTCACCGAGAGCGCGAGTCTCCGTGACCGTGGCACCGCGCGCCAGCACGTGATCGATCTGCGCCACCGGGAAGGCCGCCGGGTAGGTGAACTCGAAGCCGGTGGTCGGCGCGGTGACGAGGTTGGTCAGCGGCGCGATGGCGTCGTCGGTCAGTACGGCGTTCAGGTCTCCCGACACGATGACCGTGTCGTTCTCCTCGGCGTTGACGGCGTCCGCCAGCGCGAGCGCGCTCGCATTGCGCAGCAGCGTCTCGAACCCGCCGCTCCCGAACCGGACCGACGGCAGGTGCGCCGCGAACAGCACGACGGCCGTGTCCTCGCGCTCGATCACCACACGCAGGCAGCGGTCCCAGGAGGCGTCGACACCCTCGGGCCGGATGTCGACGGGCGTCGCGTCCCGCAGCGGGTACCTCGACCAGATGCCGACGGTGCCCTGCGTCTCGTGGTGGGGCAGCGTCTCGCCGAACGCCTGTGTGTACTGCTCGGCCAGGGCGTCCGACACCTCGGTGAGCGTCACGACGTCCGGCTCTGCGGCGAGGAGCACCTCCGCGGTGCCCGCCACGTCGGTGTTGGTGTCGCTGACGTTGTGCTGCACCAGTGTCAGGTCACCGGGCTCGGGGACCGCCGGGCGCACCTGCGGCAGGAAGACCCAGACCCAGGCAGCGAGCGGCAGCAGGACGGCGAGGATCGCGAGCGCCGACCGGCGCAGCAGCGCCGCGAGGATCCCGAGCGGCACGGCGAGCCCGAGCCAGGGCAGGAACGACTGGACGAGGCTGCCGAGGTTTCCCCAGCGGTTCGGCACGAAGTCGTGCGCCACGAGCAGGACGGCGACCAGGACGGAACCGAGCGCCAGCAGCCGCCCGCGCTGCCAGGCGGTCTTGGCGGGCCTGTCGGTGTGGATCGCATGCCTCGCGTCGACCGTCATTGGCGGGAACTCTATCGGCTGAGTGTTGCGGGCGTAAGGATCGGGTCAGCCCTTCGGCTCGGGGATTTCACCTGCTGAAACCCGGGCGCCAGAACAGGAGCAGCCTCACCCGCACGGCCGCAACCCCGAGCGGTCGTCGCTCACGCTCGTTCGAGGAACTCCTCCTGCTCCTCGTCGAGCTGCGCCCGGATCGCCTTGGCAAGCTCCGGGAACTCACTCAGGTCCGGGGACGCCCGCACGACGTCGGCGGCCGCCGTGCGCGCCTCCTCGATGAGGCCCGCATCCTTGACGACCCGCAGGAGGCGCAGGGAGCTGGCCCTGCCCGACTGCGCGGCGCCGAGCACGTCGCCCTCGCTGCGCAGCTCCAGGTCGAGGTTCGCGAGCTTGAAGCCGTCGGTGGTCTGCGTCATGGCCTCCAGCCGGGCGTAGGCGGGGGTGCCAGGCTCGGCGTCGGACACCAGGAGGCACAGGCCCGGGTCCGTGCCGCGCCCCACGCGTCCGCGCAGCTGGTGGAGCTGGGAGATGCCGAACCGGTCGGCGTCGAAGATCACCATGGCCGTCGCCTCGGGGACGTCCACGCCCACCTCGACCACCGTGGTGGAGACCAGCACCGGTGCCTCGCCGGTGGCGAACCGGGCCATGGCGGTCTCCTTCTGGTCGGGCGGCAGCTGCCCGTGCAGCACGCCGATCTCGACGCCCGCCAGCTCGGGCCGCGAGCGCAGCTCCTCGACCACCTCGAGGACGGCGCGCAGCGGCGGGCGGTCGGCGGGGCCGGCCGCGTCCGCGCCGGGGGCGTCGAGGAACTCGGGAACGTCGTCGAAGTCCTTGGTCGCGGCTCTGCTGCTCCCCTTGGGGCTCCCCTTGGGGGCCTCCTTGAAGCTGCTCTCCTCGAAGCTGCTCTCCTCGAAGCCTTCCGCGGAGCTCTCCTTGGGCGCGGTCCCCTTGTCGTCCTCGTCCGGGTGGATCCGCGCGCAGACGACGTAGGCGCGCCGACCCGCGTCGACCTCCTCGCGCACCCTCGCCCAGGTGCGGTCCGTCCAGCGGGTGTTGCCCGCGGGGACGGCGACCGTCGTGATGCCCGCCCGCCCGGCGGGCACCTGGGTGAGGGACGACGTCTCCAGGTCGCCGAAGACCGTCATCGCCACCGTGCGCGGGATGGGCGTGGCAGTCATGACCAGCAGGTGCGGCGAGACCCGCCCCTTGGCGCGCAGCGCGTCCCGCTGCTCGACGCCGAACCGGTGCTGCTCGTCCACGACGACGAGCCCCAGGTCGGCGAACTGCACCTGCTCGGACAGCAGCGCGTGCGTACCGATCACTATCCCGGCCTGACCGCTCGCGGCCTGCAGGAGCGCCTCCTTGCGGGCTTTCGCGCCGAGCGAGCCGGTGAGCAGCGCCACCTGGGTGCTGGTGCCGGTGCGCTCCGCGCCGAACAGCGTCCCGGCGTCGGCCAGCGGGCCGAGCAGGGCCCGCAGGGTCCGGGCATGCTGTGCGGCAAGCACCTCGGTGGGGGCGAGCAGCGCGGCCTGGCCGCCGGCGTCGACGACCTGCAGCATGGCGCGCAGGGCGACCACCGTCTTGCCGCTGCCGACCTCGCCCTGCAGCAGCCGGTGCATCGGGCGGGGGCTGGCGAGCTCGGTGGCGATCTCGTCGCCCACCTCGCGCTGGCCGTCGGTGAGCTCGAACGGGAGGGACGCGTCGAAGTCCGTGAGGATGCCCGCCTGCCCGTCGGGGAGCGGCGGCCGGGCGGTGGCATCCTCGGCGGCGGTGCGGGCCCGGCGCTGCGCGAGCGCGACCTGCAGCACGAATGCCTCCTCGAACCGCATCCGGTGCCGGGCCTGGTAGGCCTCCTCCAGCGTCGCGGGGCGGTGCAGGCTGCGCAGGGCGGCGGCCCGTCCGGGCAGGCCCTGGCGCTCGCGCACCTCGTCGGGCACGGGGTCCGGCACGTCGTCGTCGGACAGCGTGTCGAGGACCACGCGCAGCGCGCCCTGGATCTTCCAGCTCGGGATGCCCGCGGCCGCCGGGTAGATCGGGATTGGCTTGGTGGCGTGCTCCAGGAGCGCCTCGTCGCTGTCGAGGTCGGACTCCTCCCCCATCAGCGTGAAGTCCGGGTGGGAGAGCTGCCGCGACCCCCGGTACAGGCCGACAGTGCCCGTGAACAGGCCCTTTGCTCCCGGAACCAGGCGCTTCTCGTGGTTGTAGAGCGAGCCGCGGTGCTTGCCGAAAAAGGTGAGCGACAGCCGGCTCTTCCCGTCCGTCACGATCACCTCCATGAGCGCGCCGGTGCGGTTGCGCATGGGCCGCACGGTCGCCTGCTCGACCTGGGCGAGGATCGTCACGTGCTCACCCACCTCCAGCGCGCCGATGTCCGAGAGCGCGCCCGGGTCGGCGTACCGGCGCGGGTAGTGGCCGAGCAGGTCGCCCACGGTGTGCAGCCCGAGCTTGCCCAGGGCGGTCGCCGTCCGCTTGTCGAAGGTGCGCTCCAGGCGCTCGTCCGTTCGCTCGCTCATCCCTCCCCCTCCAGGCCCTGCCCATCCAGTGCCGGCCCGTCCGGTCCCTGCCCATCCAGTGCCGGCCCGTCCGGTCCCTGCCCGACGGCGGCCTCCGTACCCAGGCATACCCCGTCACCCGGGTGGCCGGTCGCGAGGACGACGAGCTCCGCGTCCGGCGCCCGCTCCGCCAGCACGGCGGCCAGCCGGTCGGGCAGGTCCGCGGGGACGTCCGCGTCGAGCAGGGCCGTCACCACCGTGGTCGCCGGGCCCGCCGTCTCGCGCAGGGCGTCGATCGCAGCGGCGCCCCGTGCGACCGTCACGGTCAGCCCGGCGAGCGCCTCGGACACGACCGCATGCGCGTCGACGGCGGGTGCGTCGGCCCCGGCAGGCAGGCCGATCGGCAGCAGCGTCCCGAGAGCGGCGAGCGCCACAACGGCATGTACATCTGTAGGTGCCGGCACGGCGACCAGCTCGTCGACGTCGAGGTGCTCCTCAGCTCCGGCTGGCGCCTCCGGCGCCCCGAGGAGCAGCACGCGCCGGGCGCCGGTCGACGCGGCGGCGCGGCCGGCGTCGTCGGCCGTGAGTGGCCCCACCGTGCTGCCGAGGCCGCCCGTGAGGAGCACGACGGCGCCCGCGTGCGCGAGGTCGGCCGCCAGCCCCGGCGCCGACGTCGCGACCACGACTCCCCACTCGGTCTGCCCCGCTGCCTCCAGGTGCCGCACGTGCACCTGAGCCAGGGTGCCCGCGCGCGCCGCCGTCGCCGCGATCGCGAGCGCCTGGTCGAGATGGTCGGTGTGGACGTGGGCCTGCCAGACAGCCGTACCGGTGCCGGCGTCCCCGCCGACGACCACCACTGAGTCGCCCACCTCACCGAGCGCACCCCGCAGCTCGGCCGCGACGGTCTCCGACGCCGCCTCGGCGGGCCCGGTGAGCACGAACATGAGCTCGAGGGCACCCGAGCCGGCGTCGTGCGGCTCTGCGGTGGGCGCCCCTGCACCGGACGGCCCGACGCCGGGCGCGTCGAGGACGGGCGGCGGTGCGCCGGCGTCGAGCAGCTGGTCCAGGGTCACGGCATCCATGGTGCCGTCCGCCACTGACATTCCGGCTGACATTCCGGCTGCCACGCCCCCTGGCACTCCGGCTGCCGCTGAACCAGCCGCTGTGCCCGTCACGGAGCCTGCCGGCCCGCCCGCCACACCAGCCGTCGCTCCAGCCGTCGCTCCAGCCGTCGCGACGACCAGCGCGTCGAGCACGAGGACCAGGCCCAGCGCCCCGGCGTCGAGCACACCAGCGGCACGCAGGACGTCGAGCTCGTCCCGGCTCGCCCGCGCGGCCGTCCGGGCGGCGGCCGCCGCTGCGGTCACGACCTGCAGCGGACCCGCGGCAGGCCCGGCCGCACCCCCAGGCGCACTCCCAGCGGTGCTCCCTGCCGACGAGCTCTCGACCAAGACCTCGACCGAGACCTCGACAGCACCCTCGGCCTCCCGCGCCGCAGCCGCCGCGGCGTCGGCCGCCGTGAGGATGGTGCCCTCCTCCGGCCGGGCCACCGCCGATCTGGCCGACATCGCCGCCCGCGTGAGCAGGTCGGCCGTGCCGCCCCCGCGCCGGGCCGCGACCGCGAGCCCGCGCAGCCACTCGCTGAGGATCACGCCGGAGTTGCCCCGCGCGCCCAGCAGGGCCGCCCGGGCGAGCGTCGCGAGCAGCTGGGGTCCCGGCGTCCCAGCGGGCGCCGCGGCGACCGCCCGGTCCCCCTCGCGGAGGGTCAGGTAGAGGTTGGTGCCGGTGTCGGCGTCGGCCACCGGGAAGACATTGACCCGGTCGATCGCGTCGCGCTCCCGGCGCAGGGCCCCCGTCGCTCCGCGGGTCCAGGCCCGCACCAGGCCCGGATCCTCAAGGCGGACGACGGCCGGGAACGGCTCCGGACCGGAATCGGCTGCCCGGCTGCCGCTGTCGACGTCGGTCACGCTCTGCCCTCCTGCACTCGGCCCTGCACTCGGTGTTACCCGGGCGCGCAGGCCCGAACGGATCCCACCGTACCCAGCGGCTGGGACCGTTGCGTGCGGCCATCCACGGGCCCGGCGCCGCAAGCACGGGTCGACCGGGCCCGCGCAACCGACCGACGCAGGCGGATGTGACGCACCACCCCGCGGCTACGGTTTGAGGGCGCGGCCTGCGATCGGGTACTCTGTCGAAGTTGCCTGGTCGGCTTAAGAAGCGTTGATTGCTCTGAAGCGTCCGGGTCACCCCTCAACCATCCATCACGTCGTGCTGTCATTCTGCACCGGCGTGCACGACATTCAGGAGACACCGTGGCTGCCAACTGCGACGTCTGCGGCAAGGGCCCCGGCTTCGGGCACTCTGTCTCGCACTCTCACATCCGCACCAAGCGTCGCTGGAACCCGAACATCCAGCGCGTCCGTGCGATCGTGAGCGGGACTCCCAAGCGTGTCAACGTGTGCACCTCCTGCCTCAAGGCCGGCAAGGTTACGCGCAAGGCCTCGGCCTGACGCTGCCGCAGCCGGGTCGCTGACGCGACCCGTCAATGCTTGACGAAGACTGCTTGACGAAGACGCCCGACCGGGTGAAAACTCGGCGGGCGTCTTTGGCGTTCCACAAGGTGTTCCAGAACCCGCATCAACCTTCATACAAAACCAAAGAAGTAGTTGCGCCCAGCACCCGGTGATGGAAAGGTGAGGTCATGATGGCACCGGAAGACGTGACCATCCGCCCAGCAACGACGACCGACGCCGAAGCCATCGCTCGTGTCGACATCGCCTCCTGGCGTGGTGCTTACTCAGAGATACTGTCCAGCTCCTACCTGGCGTCGCTCGACGTCACCGAGCGAGCCAGCCGATGGAAAGCGGCAGTGACCGCGGCCGATACGACGGTCCTCGTTGCCGAGGACGCGAGCGGCACCGTCGGATTCACCAGCGTGGGCCCGACCCGCGACGAGGACGCCGAGCCCGGCGACCTCGAGATCTACGCGATCTACCTGCATCCCCGCGCGTGGGGCAGCGGCGTGGCACGCGACCTGATGCGCACCGTGCTCGACGGCCTGGACCCGGGCGTCGTCGTGACCCTCTGGATCCTCAAGGGCAACAACCGCGCACAGCACTTCTACCGGCGGCACGGTTTCCAGCCCGACGGCACCGAGCGCATAGACGACATCGGCGGCCGGCCGCTAACTCAGCTCCGCTTCCGCAAGCGCTGAGGTCGGCACCCTGCACTGAGGCCGTGACTTGGCACCGAGGTCGGCTCAGGCCTGGACCGACCTCGGTGCCAAGTCACGACCTCACGCGAAACTGCCGACCTCATGCTCCGAAGTGGTCCCAGCCTGGGCCGACGGCGGGGGCACGGCCGCCGATCGTGACGGCCGGCGCGGCGGCTTCGGCCTCCTCGCCGTCCCCGGCCGCGATGTCTGCAACCTCGCCCTGCCCGGTCGCGCCGTCCTCGACCTCGCCGTCCCCAGCCTCCAGCACCTGCCCGACGGCGGTCCAGGCCTCCGGCAGCCGGGTACCGGCCGGGAACGTGGCGAGCAGCCCGTGGTCCTCTCCTCCGGCCCAGATCCAGCGGTTGACCAGCCCGTCGATGTCGGCGGTGCCCGGCCCCCACCCCGGGTCGCCGAGCCCCGTGGCCGCGGCCACGGCTCGCGCCGCCGAGTGCAGTGCTTCCCGGTCCGCGGCGAACGCCCCCGCGTCGAGGTCGATCCGCACCGCACTCGCGTGCGCCACCCGCCCGGCGTCGCGCAGGAGGCCGTCGGAGAGGTCGAGCATCGAGGTGGCACCCGCCTGCGCCGCCGTCACACCGGCCGCGAGCGGCGGGTCGGGCCGCAGGTACGCGGTCACGAGCCGCTCCCACGCGTCCTCCAGGAGCACACCGTCGGTCACCTCCAGCGGCGCCGAGGACAACGGGACGCGGACCAGCCCGGCCTCCAGCAGGGCCAGCCCCGCGGCCGACCAGCCGCGTACCCCCGCGTGCGCGACGACGTCGCCAGGCCGTGCGCCCGACCGCAGCACCGGCGCGCGGTCCTCCAGGTCGCCGTGCACGGTGATGCTCACGACGAGGCACGGGCCACCCGAGAGGTCACCGCCGACGGCGCCGGCGCCGACTGGCGCGCAGCCGTCGGCCAGGCCCCTGGCCAGCCCCGTCACCCACTCCAGCTCGGTGTCGCCGGGCACCACCAGGGACGTCACCAGCGCCGTCGGGCGTGCGCCCATGGCCGCGATGTCGGCAAAGTTCTGCGCGACGGCCCGACGTCCGACGTCGTACCCGGTGGACCAGCGGGCGCGGAAGTGGCGGTCCTCGACCAGCACGTCGGTCGAGACGACGAACCGGCCGTCGGGAGCCGCGAGCACCGCGGCGTCGTCGCCGGGCCCGAGCAGCGTGGCGGTCCCCTGGGGAAGCAGGGGCACGATGCGCTCGAGGATCTGCTCCTCGGAGAGGTCACGGACGCGGGTCACCGCTCGACCCTAAGGGACAGGTAACGTATCTCCGTGCTTCCCGTCCGGTTTGTTGCCGCCCTGACCACCGCCGTTCTCGCGAGCGTGGCGCTCGGTGGGTGCGCGCGCACGATCGGTGTGGAGGTCGCGCCGAACGCCGCCGACCCCGTGTGCGCCGAGGTCATCCTCGCCGTCCCGGAGGAGCTCGGCCCGGACCTGCCGAAGGTGCCGACCAACGCCCAGGCCACGGCGGCCTGGGGCGAGCCGGGCGCTGCGGTGACCATGCGCTGCGGCGTCGAGCAGCAGGGCCCGTCCGCTGACTGCCAGCACGTCGACACCGGCAACGGGACCACGGTCGACTGGATCGTCACCACCGACGACGCGGGCACCTGGTCGTTCGTGACCTACGGCCGCGAGCCCGCGGTCGAGGTGATCGTGCCGCCGGCGGTCACCGAGGACCACTCGACGTCGTTCATCGCTGACCTCGCCGGCGCCGTGACGCTGGTCCCTGCCACCAAGGAGTGTCAGTGAGCCAGGCAGTCTCAGCGGAACCAGCCTCAGCGGAACCAGCCACAGCGGAACCAGCCACAGCAGCACCGGCCTCAGCAGCGCCAGCGCCGCCGGTGCAGTCCCGGCGCGAACGCCTGCGCGACGAGCTGCGGCGCGAGGTGCTCGACGCGGCCCGCCACCAGCTCGCCGGGCAGCACGGCCTGAGCAAGCTCACGATGGCCGCCGTCGCCAAGGAGGTCGGGGTGACGCCGCCCGCGCTGTACCGGCACTTCGACAACCGGCAGGACGTCATCGCCCAGCTCTGCGTCCGGATCGTCGAGGAGGTGCTGGAGCTGCTCGCCGCAGCCGTCGCACGCCAGGAGCCTGGCGACACCGCGGCGGCCCTGCTCGCCTCGACCCGGGTCTCGCTCGACTGGGCGGTCCGCAACCCGGCCGAGTTCGACCTGGTCATCGGCTCGGGGATCCGCTCTGAGCTCACCGACAGCCACGACCTGCAGCGCCGCATGGCCGAGATGGTCGGGGGCACTACGTGCCTCTCTTCCGCGACCTGGCGGCCTCCGGCCTGCCGTACCCGGCCGACGACGAGATCCGCCCCGAGCTGGCCGACCAGGTACGCCGGTACCGCGACGCCGTCGGCGGGCCGGACCTGCCGCTCGGCGTCGCCTACCTCATGGTGACCAGCTGGCGGCAGGTCTACGGGCTGCAGTGCATGGCCGTCTACGGCCACCAGGAGTTCGCGTTCGGCGACCACGTAGCGCTCCACGAGGACATGGTGTCCGCGCTGCTGGAGCGGTTCGGGCTGGACCCGCACCCGACGGTGCGCTGAGTCAGCGCACGGTGCGCCAAGTCAGCGCGCCATCGACTCCTTGCCGGTCTCCAGGGTGTGCAGGTCGTCCGCGTTCGTGATGACCTCGATGGTCCCGTGGTACCGGATGGTCGGGTCCTTCATCGCCGCGCCCAGGAGCTGGGCGAGGGCGGCCAGGTGCCGAGGGTCGTGCGAGCAGATGCGGTGCACGTGCTGGGTGGCGGTGATCAGCACCAGGGCGAAGACCGGGTACCGCCACAGGGGCTGCCACAGCTCGGTGCGCTGCCACAGCCGCGCCGCGGGCCAGGCGAGCCCGGCGCCGGCCGTGGCGACGACGGCCTCCCACGGCACCTCGGCACCCACCAGCCGCAGCAGCAGCAAGACCACGGCGGCGATGGCGAACGGATAGGCGACCTGGTTCGCCCAGGGGCCGATCGGCTGGGGCTTCGCCACGCCGACCACCTCGAACCGCATGACGGCGCTCAGGGCGAACGTGGAGAGACCGACCGTGAACATCCCGTTGGTGACCCGCACGTCACGCACGGCGTACTTGTAGCGCGGCCCGCGCAGCATTGTGCCTCCTCAGAGCCCTGTGAGAGGCACAGTACAGGCGATCAGCGCAGGCCGGTGGGGCGCTCCAGAGCGAGTTGGACAAGCTCGTCGATCAGCTCCGGGTAGCTCAGCCCCGAGGCCTCCCACATGCGCGGATACATCGAGAACGGGGTAAAGCCCGGCATGGTGTTGATCTCGTTGACCACCACCTGGCCGTCGGGCGTCACGAACACGTCCACCCGGGCCAGGCCCTCGGCGTCGATCGCCTCGAAGGTCCGCACAGCGATCTCCTGGATCTCCTTGATGACGGCGTCCGGCAGGTCGGCCGGGCACGACAGGACCGTCGCCGCCTCGTCGAAGTACTTGGCCTCGTAGTCGTAGAAGCCGCTCTTCGACTCGTCGGTCACCAGGACCTCTCCCGGCAGGGACGCCCGCGGGCGGCCCCCGCCGCGGCCGCCGAGCACCGAGCACTCGATCTCCCGGCCGACGACGCCCGCCTCGACCATCACCTTGGGGTCGAACCTGCGCGCCTCGTCGACGGCGGCGGCCAGGTCGTCCAGCGAGTCCACCCGGGAGATGCCGAGCGACGAGCCGGCGCGGGCCGGCTTGACGAACACCGGCAGACCGAGCTGCTCGACGGCCGCCAGCACGGCGTCGCGGCGGTCGTCCCAGTCGCCCGGCTTGATCACCGCGTAAGTGCCGATCGGCAGGCCCTGCGCCGCGAACACCATCTTCATGAAGTGCTTGTCCATGCCGACGGCGGACGCGAGCACCCCGGAGCCGACGTACCGCGCGTCGGCGAGCTCAAGCAGGCCCTGCAGGGTCCCGTCCTCGCCGTACGGGCCGTGCAGCAGCGGAAACACCACGTCGACGTCGGCCAGGGCGGACGGCGCCTGGCCCGGCTCCAGCACCCGCAGCGCGGTGTCGCCCACGGTCATCGGAAGCACGACGTCGGCGGCGGACGCGGGGACCTCGGGCGCCTTCCCGTCGGTGATGGCCCAGCGCTCGGGCTCGTCCGCGGCGATGACCCACTGGCCGTTCGGGGTGATGCCCACGGGCACCACCTCGTACTTCGAGCGGTCGATGGCACCCAGCACGCCGCCGGCCGTGGCGACGGAGATCCCGTGCTCGCCGGAGCGCCCGCCGAAGAGGATCACTACGCGGGTCTTGCGGGCGACGTCCGGCGTCGGCACGGGACTCAGGTTCCTGGCGGAGGCCGGCTCAGGTGTGTGGTGCGACATCTCGCTCGACGCTACCTGAACCGGCCCCCACGGGCCGGGCGAGGCACCTCAGACCGCGACCCTCAGGCACGCGACCCTCAGGCACGCGACCCTCAGGCGGTGGCCGCCCGAAGGTCCTTGCGCAGGATCTTTCCGGACGCCGACTTCGGCACCGCGTCGATGAACTCGACGGTCCGCACCTTCTTGTACGGGGCGACCTGCTCCGCGACGAACCCGATGACCTCGGCCTCGGTCAGCTCCTGCCCCGCGGCGATCACCACGAACGCCTTCGGGATCTCGCCGGCCTCCTCGTCGGGCAGGCCGATCACCGCGACGTCAGCGATCTTCGGGTGCGACAGCAGCAACGCCTCCAGCTCCGCGGGCGGCACCTGGTAGCCCTTGTACTTGATCAGCTCCTTGAGCCGGTCCACCACCCAGAACACGCCTTCGGCGTCGACCGTGACGATGTCGCCCGTGTGCAGGAACCCGTCCGGCTCCAGCGTGTCCGCCGTCGCCTGCTCGTTGCCGAGGTAGCCGACCATCACGTTCGGGCCACGGCACAACAGCTCACCCGGGCCCGAGACCCCCTCGGCCGGCTGCTCGATCTCCGCACCCGTCGCCGGATCCACGATCCTGGCCTCCATGCCGGCCACCAGCAGGCCCACCGAACCCGACGAGATGTCCGGGCGGTCGACCGGGATGACGTGCGAGACCGGCGACATCTCGGTCATGCCGTAACCCTGCAGCACCCGCACGCTGGGGCCGAGCCGGTCGAGGACCGCCCCGGCGAGCTTCTCGTCGAGCGGCGCCGCGCCGGACAGCACGGCCCGCACGCTGGAGATGTCGTACGAGTCGACGAGCGGGTGCTTGGCCAGCGCGAGCGCGATCGGCGGCGCCACGAACAGGAACGACGCCCGCTGCTCCTGGATCACGCCAAGGTACTGCGCCAGGTCGAACCGGGGCAGCGTCACCAGCTTCGCGCGGGACCGCAGGGCCAGGTTCAGCAGCACCGTCATCCCGTAGATGTGGAAGAACGGCAGCACGCACGGCACCACGTCGTCGGGCCGCACGCCGATCGCGAAGGTCTGCGCCACGTTCGCGACGAGGTTGGTGTGCGTCAGCATGACGCCCTTGGGGCGGCCCGTCGTGCCCGACGAGTACGGCAGCACCGCGAGGTGGGTCGCCGGGTCGAACGAGACGTCCGGGGCCGGGTGCGGCTCGGCCAGCAGGTCGGCCAGGGACGCATGACTGGCGCCGGTGTCCCCTGGAGTCTCCCCCGCGGCGGAGGCGCCGCCGTCGAGCACCACCACCTGCTCAGCCGTCAGGCCCGCGCCCAGGGCCCCGCCCTCACCCGCCGCCAGCAGCGCCGAGACGGTGATCATCAGCCGCGCACCGGAGTCGGCCAGCTGCTTGGTGATCTCCGGGGCGCTCGCCAGGGCGTTGACCGTGGTCACCGTGACCCCGGCCCGCAGCAGGCCGTGGAACACGGTGATGTACGCGGGGACGTTCGGCGCGTGCAGGGCGACGACGTCACCCACCCCGAACCCGCGCGCCGCCACAGCACCCGCCACCGCGTCGATCTGCGCGATCAGCGAGCGGAACGTCGTCTCCGCCCCACTGACGCCGTCAACCACAGCCACACGGTCCAGCTCGTCATCGGTGATGTCGCCGAACAGGTACTCGTACACGCTGACGGGCGGGATCTCCACGTCGGGCAGCGGGCTCCGGATAACCACAGTCAGTCCCCATCCTGTTCGATCTCGGTGTTCGGGCGCCGGACCTCCGTTGGTCTGGCGCATTCGCATTGTGCCGCCCCGGTGCACGGTCGCGCACCGAGGGCGCCGTCATCCACAGAGCATCCTCATAGAAACGGTCAGCCGCGACACGGCCATCTGCGAGGAGCGCCGTCACGCACGGAAAGCCGCGAGCAGGACAGGCACCAGCCTGCCCCACGACGGCTGCACCGCGAAGCGGGTCAGCTCCCGGCCCGTCTGGGTCCCGCTGCGGGAGCGGTTGAACCACGGCGGCTTGGGGAAGAGCGAGGGCTCCCCGTGCAGGATGCTGCGCGGGAACGGGCGGAACGGCCCGGTCACTACGCTGCGCTCGGGCCCGGACAGCAGGTGCCCGTTGTGCACCACATCCATCCCGGAGCCGACGTCGGCCACCGTGTGCCCGGGGAACGCGCCCCACGACGCACCGGGCAGGAGGAAGCCCACCGCGGTCCACGCGTTGATCGCTACGGTGCCGTAGCGCAGGTCGGCGATGGCGCCGTCGAACGCCGGGCCCATCGCCTTGCGGTCCTGGGGCCGCACCACGACATTGGCGCCCAGCGTCCCGTAGAGGGAGTCGTTGGCGAAGCCGACGGCAGCGCGCATGAACTCGATGCCCTGGCCCGGCAGCTGGGTCCAGGCCAGCACGGGCGCGAAGTACTCGTCGGTGCAGGCCGGGTCGCCCGGCGCGACCTCCAGCAGGATGCTGCCGCCCACGTGCTCGGCATCGGGATGCGTCTGGTTCGCTCGCGCGACCTTGGCGTCCGAGCCGGGGTACCAGGGTTCGCGGGCCGGCGCGGTGTCCAGGGCGCGGCGCAGCTCGGCGAGGAACGCGTCCTTCTGCGCCCAGTCCGCCGAAAGCACGACCACCTGACCAGCCACGCAGTTGTGCCCGGCATTGTGCAGGCGCATCGAGACCAGGTGCTCGGCCTGGAACCGCAGGTCGGCGTCGCTCCACCGGCCGGGCACCACGATCATGGGCGCTACGCCGCCCAGCTCGCTCGTGATCGGCACCTTCAACCTGGGGTCGTTCGCTGCCCGACGGCGCTCGGCCTCCTCGCCGGTACCCCACACGATCGCGTCATGCGTCACCGCGGAACCGGTGATGTGCACCTTGTCGATGCCGCTGTGCGCCGTGAGGTAGGCGCCGACGGCGCCGTCGCCGTTGACGATCCGGAGCACACCGACCTCGATCAGGGGCGCGAGCGCCCTGCGATACACCCCGAGCAGGCCGCCGAACGTGGGGTTGAGCTTCACGAGGGAGGCCCGGTTGTGCGCGACGAGCTCGTAGAACGCGTCCAGCGGTGCGATCGAGGAGATGTTGCCGGCGCCCAGCACGAGCCCGACGCCGCCGTACTCGCCCACCTTGCCGGCGCCCAGGCCCGCTTCGCTGCGCACCTGCTGCTCGGGCACACCCGGCGGCATCCAGACCTCGGCCCGGATGCCGTTGAACAGCACCCACTCCTTGGCGGTGCGCGGCAGCACCCGCACCGCCACCCGGTTGCCCGGCGCGCTACCGACCTTGAGCCCGTCCAGCGGCGACCGGCCCGCGGCGAGCGCCTCGTAGGAGCGCGCGTAGATCGCGGCGCTCTCGAGCGCGCCGTACGGGCCGGTCATCCACTCCTCGCCCAGGTACGGCGCGGACGGCGCGATGTTCTTGGCCTTGGCGGCGCCCGCCGTCCACTCGTAGGCGACCTCGGCGATCGACGCGTGGACCCGGCGGAACAGCGCCCCCCGGTCCGCGACGGGTAACTGGGCCCAGCGCTCCGCGCCGACCTTGAGCTCGGCGACCGCCTGGTCGAGCTCGCGCTCCGTCGCGGCTTGCGTGTCCGTCACACTCATCAGCTGTCTCCTTCGACGGCATCTCGACCGCATCTTCGACCGCATCTCGACCGCATCACATCCGACCGTGCGGGCCAATCCCGCGCGGATCCGCGCTGACCGGCGCTGACCCGCGCTGACCCGCGCTGCAATAGCCTAGGGGTCCGGGGCGGCCAGGGCGAGACCCAGTACCAGCCGGTTCGCTGCGGCTCGTTTTACATCTCAGCCCTCGATGCACACCGCGCCCACCGCGGTTAGGCTGCCTGGCATGTCGGACATCGCCGTGACCGGTCGCCACGACCTCCGCGATGCACTGGACCTGCTGAGCACGCAGGTCACCGACAGCATCCTGCACGCCGAGCCGATCCAGGGCGCGGCCCGCTTCCCCGTCGACGCCGTCCAGCCCCTGGTCCGCGCCAACATGGCGGAGATCCTCGCCGCGCTCGCCGGTGAGACGTCGTCGCTCGCCCCGGCCCGGGAGGCCGGCTCACCGCGGCCGAGGGCATCGCGCCGGACCTGTTGCAGCACGCGTTCCGCCTGGCCGGCCTGCGCATCTGGGAGGAGCTCGCCCGGCGGCTGCGCTCCCGGCAGGACACCTCAGCCCTGCTGCGGGCCTCGTCGCGCGTCTGGTTCGCTATCGACCGCTCCTCCAACGTCGCGGTGCGGAAACACCTGGAAGCCCACCTGGAAGCCGACGCCGACCTGGGCGAGGACATGGCCCGCACCGAGCTCCTGCGCGGAGTCCTCACCGGGGCGGTGCACGATCTCGAGACTGCGCGGCGAGCCCTCGGCCTGCCGAAGGACGCGATGCTGGTGGTCGCGGTGACGGCGCCCGGCGGGGCGAGCGGTCTCGGTGGGGCCGGCGGTATCGGTGGGGCCAGCGGTCTCGGTGGAGCCGGCGGTATCGGTGGAGCCGGGGGTCTCGGTGGGGCGACGGCGTCCGGCGTCGGTCCAGGCCAGGTGACTACCCGCCGGCTGACCCACGAGGGCGATCGCCTGATCCTCGTGGCCGCCCCCACGTCACAGGACGCCCGCGGCACCCTGGCCGAGCTCGCCGCGCACGCCCGGACCGGCGCGAGCCTGCCGTTCACGAGCCTCGTTGATGCGCCCGCGGCGCTTGCCCAGGCACGCACGGCCGTGCGCTCCCTGCCCCTGGGCCGCGCCGGGCTGTCCCGCTACGGCGACCGCCCGCTCGACGCCCTGCTGGTGGCCGACCACGAACGCGCACTGGAGCTGGCGACCGCCGTCCTCGGTGGACTGAAGGACCGCGACCCGCGGGACGAGGAGCTGCTGCTCGGCACCATCGAGGCGTGGTTCGAGCACGGCGGGTCCGGCACCAGGGCCGCCGTCGCGCTGCACTGCCACCGGAACACGGTGCTGAACCGGCTGGCGCGCATCGCGGACCTGACCGGCCGGGACGTCAACGACCCGCGCGCAGCGGCGGAGCTGTACGCGGCAGTGCGTGCTCGCCGGCTCCATCACAGCCCGGCCGACTCCTGAGATCGGGAAAACAAACTCCCGTTACTCCTGAAACGAGCCGGTAATATCACCCATGGAATCACCCTCCGGCGTTAGCCTCTGGAGGTGACTCACCTCCTGTCTGCCTCGCTGCTCGCCGGCCTGCGCGAGCGCGCTGCCGACTACGACCGTGACAACGCCTTCTTCGCCGAGGACCTGGCCGACCTGCAGGCCGCCGGTTATCTCGGCGCGATGGTCCCCACGGCCCTCGGCGGCGGGGGGCGAACGTTGCGCGAGACCGCCCGTGACCAGGCCCGGTTGTCCGCCCACGCACCCGCGACGGCGCTGGCGATCAACATGCACCACGTGTGGGTCGGGGTGGGCCGCTACCTGCACGAACGCGGCGACTCGTCCCTCGACTGGCTGCTGTCCGAGGCGGCGTCGGGCGAGGTGTTCGGCTTCGGCTACTCGGAGCCCGGCAACGACCTGGTGCTGCTCGGCTCGCGCACGGAGGCGCGGCCCGACGGCGCGGGCGGGTACACGTTCCACGGCCGCAAGATCTTCACGTCCAACTCCCCTGCCTGGACGCGGCTGGGTGTGCTCGGGCTCGAGACGTCGGGCGGCGGCGGCCGGAACGGACGGGCCGGCCGGAACGGCAGCGAGCCGCGGCTGGTGCACGCCTTCGTCAAGCGGGACGGCGGCGGGTTCGAGATCCTCGACGACTGGGACACGATCGGCATGCGCGCCTCCCAGTCGCGCACCACGATGCTCGACGGCGCCCACGCGCCCGCGGACCGGGTGCTGCGCCTGCTGCCGCCCGGCCCCTCGCTGGACCCGTACGTCGTGGGCATCTTCACGTCGTTCGAGGTGCTGGTGGCCGCGGTGTACGCGGGGATCGGCGACCGCGCGCTGGAGCTGGCGGTCGAGGCCGCGCAGAAGCGCACGTCGATGAAGACCGGCAAGGTCTACGCACAGGACGCGGACGTGCGCCGCCGCATCGCGGACATGGCGCTGGCGCAGGACAGCGTGTGGCTCCAGATCGACGCCCTCACCCGGGAGCTCGACGAGGCGGCGTCGGACCCCGCGCTGGATCGTGGCGCCGGCTGGTTCCGGGCCACCGCCGGGCTCAAGGTGCGCGTCACCGACACGGCGCGGGAGGTCGTGGACCAGGCGATCCGGGTGTCGGGCGGATCTACCTACTTCAACGGGTCCGAGCTCGGCCGCCTCTACCGCGACGTGCTCGCGGGCACGTTCCACCCGTCCAGCGACGACTCGGCCCACGCGACGATCGCCCAGTCCCTCCTGGGCCCGCTCGACTGACCCCTCGTGGCTGTGGGTGCGATCGTTGCGCCTAGACCGGACGCGAAGTCGCAACGGTCGCGCCCATAACCAGGTGCGATGTTCAGGCGCGGAGGGCCTGGTCCAGGTCAGCCCAGAGGTCCTCGACGTCCTCGATGCCGACCGAGAGGCGCAGCAGGTCCTCGGGCACGGTCCGCGCCTCGGTGCCCCAGCGGCGGCGGCGCTCCAGCATCGACTCGACCCCGCCGAGCGACGTAGCGGGGAGCCACAGGCGCACGGCGTCGACGACGGCGTCGGCGCGCTCGGCGGCGTCGGCCCCTGACCCGGCCGAACCGGCCGAACCGGCCGAACCAGCCGACCCAGCACCAACCCGCGCCTTCGGCCGGACGCCGATGATCGCCCCGAACCCGGTCATCTGCGCCTTCGCCCGCTCGTGGCCGGGGTCGCCGGGCAGCGAGGGGTGCCGCACCTCGGCGACCTCGGGGTGGTCCACGAGGCGGCGGGCGAGCTCGGCCGCGTTCGCCTGGGCGCGCTCGAAGCGCAGCGCCAGGGTGCGCAGGCCGCGCAGCGCGAGCCAGACCTCGAACGGGCCGGCGATCGCGCCGTGCAGGGTGCGGTGCTCACGCAGCGTTGCGGCCAACCCGGCGTCACGCGTCACGAGAGCGCCCAGAACGACGTCGGAGTGGCCCGCCAGGTACTTCGTCACCGAGTGCAGCACGATGTCGGCGCCGTGCTCCAGCGGCCGCTGGCCCAGCGGGGTGGCGAACGTGTTGTCGACCACCGAGCGCACCCCGGCGGCCCGGGCGGCGCCCAGGACGGCGGGCAGGTCCGCGACCTCCAGCATGGGGTTGGTGGGCGACTCGACCAGCAGCAGGTCGGCGCCGTCGAGCGCCGCGACCACCGCGTCCGTGTCCGCGATGTCGACGTGCCGCAGGGTCACGCCGTGCCGCTCGGACACCTGCCGGGCCAGCACCATGCCCGCCTGGTAGGCGTGCAGCGGCAGTACGAGCGTGCCGCCGTCGGGCACCAGGGAGAAGACGGCGGCGAGCGCCGCCATGCCCGAGCCGAAGACGATGCCCTCCCCGTTGGCCCGGCCGTTGGCCGCGCCGTCGACCCCGCCGTCGACCCCGCCGTTGATCCCGCCGGTGGCCCCGCCAGCGGCGCCTCCGGCGCCGGACTCCAGCGCGACGAGTGCCTCCTCGAACGGGTGCCAGGCGTCGTTGTCGCCGCGCGCGTAGGACAGCTCCTTGGGAGTGACCTCGCCCCGCGACACGTACGTCGAGTTCAGCGGGAGCGAAGGGTTCACGTGCCCGCCCTGCGCGCGGTCGGGGCGCCCGGCAGTGACGACGACGGTGGCGGGCGCGGGTCCGGTCGGCGCGCGGTGCTCAGGGGTGGTGCTCATGACGGCGAGAATACGTCCGTGCGAGCGCCGGGTGGCTCACGCGTCTGGCACCCGGGACGCCGGCTCCTCCTGCCTGACTCGCCGGATCACCAGCGACATGAGCGCGGCCCCGGCGCACAGGGCGCCCGCGCCGTACCAGACGGCGTCGTACGAGCCGGTCATGTCGCGGACCAGGCCGCCCGCGAACGCCACGATCCCCGCGCCGACCTGGTGCGCGGCGAGCACCCAGCCGAACACGATCGGTGCGTCCTCGCCGTAGAACTCGCGGCACAGGGCGAGCGTGGGCGGCACGGTCGCCACCCAGTCCAGCCCGTAGAAGACGATGAAGAAGATCATCGGCATCTCGACGAACGGGGCCATGAGCGACGGCAGGAACAGCAGCGATACGCCGCGCAGCGTGTAGTAGACCCCCAGCAGCACGCGGGGCGAGTAGCGGTCGGTGAGCCAGCCCGACCCGATGGTGCCGATCACGTCCACGACCCCGATCACGGCGAGCAGGCTCGCGGCGACGGTGATCGGCATGCCGTGGTCGTGGGCGCCGGGCACGAAATGGGTGCGGACCAACCCGTTCGTCGTCGCCCCGCAGATGGCGAACGCCCCGGCCAGGAGCCAGAACGGGCCGGTGCGGGCGGCGTCGAACAGGGCGGTGACCGCGCGCCGGGCCGCGCCGCGGGCCGGCGCGGGCTTGGGCGCGTACTCGCCGCCGTAGGGCGCGAGCCCCAGGTCCGCCGGGTGGTCGCGCAGCAGGAAGAGCACGAGCGGGATCGCCACGAGAGCGGCGATGGCCACGGTGACCGACGCCGGCCGCCAACCCTGGTTCTCGACGATCCACGCGAGCAGCGGCAGGAACACCAGCTGGCCCGACGCCGTCGCCGCCGTCAGCACACCGCTGACCAGGCCGCGCCTGGCCACGAACCAGCGGCCGGTCACGGTGGCGGTGAACGCCAGCGCCATGCTGCCGCTGCCCACCCCGACCATGAGCCCCCAGCCGAGCACGAACTGCCACGGCTCGGACATCCACACGGTCGACAGGGCGCCGGCCGTGATGACGACCAGCGCGATGCTGACCACGGGCCGCATGCCGAACCGGTCCATGAGCGCGGCGGCGAAGGGCGCCGTCAGCCCGTACAGGACCACCTGCAGGCCGATGCCGAAGCCGATGGTCGCGCGCGACCAGCCGAGCTCCGCGTTCAGCGGGTCCACGAACAGGCCGGGAGCGGCGGTGAACGCGGCGGCGCACATGACGGTCACGAAGCTGACCAGGGCCACCCACCAGGCGGGGTGGATGCGCGGAGTGGGGCGGCTGGGCTGGCCTTGTGCCGGCCCCTGCGGCTCGTTCTGGCCCGCGGGCACCGGGAGGTCTGTCTGGGTCACGACCTCAGCATGCGGCGCCGCTGCCGTCGGAACCAGTGGCCCGAAGGACACACATCGCTAGGTTTGAGCCATATGATCGGGACATGGCTCCTCAGACCGTGCGCAAGACCGTGCACAGGCACCGCGTCGCCGTGCTGATCCGGCCGGGTTTCATCCCGTTCGAGCTCGGGATCCCGCACCGGATCTTCGGCATCGCGCGCGACACCGAGCACCAGCCCCTCTACGAGGTGGTGACCTGCACCCCCGGCGGCCCCGGCCTGGTGCGGTCGGACTCCGACGTCGCGGTCCAGGTGGAGCACGGGCCCGAGGCTCTGGAGACCGCGGACACGGTGGTGGTACCGGCGTCGCACACGACCGGCCCGGACGGCGCCGACCCAGACAGCACAGCCCAGCAGCTGACACCCGAGCTCGCCCAGGCGCTTGCCCGCATCCGGCCCGGCGCGCGCCTCATGTCGATCTGCACCGGCGCGTTCGTGCTCGCCTCCGCAGGGCTGCTCGACGGTCGCCCCGCCACTACCCACTGGTCGGAGACCGAGCGGTTCCGGCAGCTCTATCCGCGCGTGCACCTCGACCCAGGTGTGCTTTACACCGACGACGGCGACGTGCTCACCTCCGCGGGCGTCGCCTCCGGGATCGACCTGTGCCTGCACGTGGTGCGGCGGGACCACGGCGCCGCCGTCGCGCAGGACGTCGCACGCCGCACCGTGGTGCCACCGCACCGCGACGGCGGCCAGGCGCAGTACATCAGGCTGCCGGTGACGGGCACCGAGCGGACCGGCGGCCTCGGGACAGACGGTGTTGGCCACCGCGGCACGGGCACCGCCGCCACCCGCGCCTGGGCGGGCGACCGGCTGGGCGAGGCGCTGACCCTGTCCGCGATGGCCCGGCACGCCGCGATGTCGGTGCGGACGTTCACCCGCAGGTTCCGTGACGAGACCGGCGAGAGCCCCGGTCAGTGGCTCACCCGGCAGCGGGTCGAAGCCGCGCGGACGCTGCTGGAGGCGAGCGACCTACCGGTCGAGCAGATCGCGCGGAACTGCGGCTTCGGCACGGCGCAGTCCCTGCGGGCCCACGTGCAGTCGGCCCTGGGCGTGACGCCGTCGGCTTACCGCCGCACATTCCACCGCGCGGCGTGAACAAACCGGCGTCACCAAACCGAAGCCAGTTCGCCGACCACGCGGCCGACTGAGCGCCTAAAGTGAATGACATGGGACGCGCCGCACAGAAAGCCCTGACAGCCGCCACCGCCGCCGCGCTGCTGCTGGCCGGGTGCACCGCGGGCGGCGACCAGCCGGGGCCCGAGGACACGAGCCCCGCGCCGATCGTCTCCGTGCCGGCCGCCCCGTCGCCGTCGGCCACCGAAAGCTCCGAAAGCTCCGAAGACCCGGGTGACGACACCCCCGAACCGGCCGTCACCGCTACCGAGGCCGCCCCGGGTCCGCCCTTCTCGGCGAACACCAGGCCCGACGTCGCGGAGCCCAGCGGCGAGGGCGAGACCTTCCTGTCCGTCACGAACGTCCGCGCGGCCACGCACGACGGCTACGACCGCGTTGTGTTCGACCTGGACGGCAGGGGCAGCGGCCAGCCCGGCTGGCGCGTCGAGTACGTGGACGAGGCGACCGACGACGGTTCGGGGCACGCCGTCGACGTCAGCGGCGACGCGATCCTGCGGGTGTCGCTGTCGGGCACGGCGACCCCGACGGACAGCGGCGTCGAGGGGTTCTCAGGCGATCGCATCGAGCCCGCGGACACGGAGTCGATCGACGAGATCGTGTACCGCTACTGGTTCGAGGGTTATACGACGGCGTTCCTCGGGGTGGACGACGGCGAGCAGCCGTTCCGCGCGTTCCTGCTGGAGGACCCCATGCGCGTAGTGGTGGACGTCCAGCACTGACAGCGACATCCAGCCGTGGCGTTCAGCACTAGCCGCGTTCAGCACTGACCGCCCGGGCTCAGCCGGCGATCTCCGACTTCTTGGGCCGCGCGAGCAGTGTCGCCGCGAGGTCGGACAGGGGCAGCTTGCCCGCCAGCACGTCGACCACACCGGTGGTGATCGGCATCTCGACGTCGTGGGCGCGGGCCAGCTCCAGCACCGATTGGGACGACTTGACGCCCTCCGCGGTGCCGCCGGTCGCCTTGATCGCCTCGGCGAGCGCCATCCCCTCCCCCAGGTGCTTGCCGAGCCGGTGGTTGCGCGACAGCGGCGACGCGCACGTCGCCGTCAGGTCGCCCATGCCGGCCAGCCCGGAGAATGTCGCGACGTCGGCCCCGAGCGCGAGGCCGAGGCGCGTGATCTCCACGAGGCCGCGCGTGATGAGCGCGGACAGCGTGTTCCAGCCGAAGCCCTGGCCCTGGGCCATGCCGGCCGCCAGGGCGATGATGTTCTTCACCGCGCCGCAGAGCTCCACGCCCACGACGTCGGTGTTGGTGTACGGGCGGAAGTAAGCAGTCGAGCACGCGGAGGCCACAAGCTGCGCCGTGGCCTCGCTGCGCGAGGCGACCACGGTCAGCGTCGGCTGCCGCTCCGCGATCTCGGGTGCCAGGTTGGGGCCGGAGACGACGGCGACACGTTCGTCGGGCAGGTCCAGCACCTCGGCGATGACCTGGCTCATGCGCTTGTCCGTGCCGAGCTCCACACCCTTCATCAGGGAGACGACGACGGCGTCCGGCGCCGCCACCTGGTGCACCAGGTCCTTCATCGACTCCAGGGTCGCGCGCGCCACCTGGGACGGCACCGACACGACCACTATCGACGCGCCCCGCAGGGCGACGGCCGGGTCGGTAGTGCCGTGCATAGCGGGCAGCTGCACACCCGGCAGGTACTTCTCGTTGCGGTGCTTCCGGTCGACGGCGTCGAGCACGTCGGCGTCCCGGCCCCACAGGGTGACGTCGCACCCGGCGTCGGCCAGGACCATCGCGAACGTGGTGCCCATCGAGCCCGCGCCGAGCACGGCGACCTTCGTCGGTGCTGGCGGCTGTGCTGGCGGCTGTGCTGGCGGCTGTGCTGGCGTCTGCGCTGTGGGCGTGGGCGGCTGTTCTGCGGGCGTCTGTCCTGAAGGCGCGCTCACGGGCGCTCCACCGGCGGGTAGCTCGTCATCTTGACCTCGTAGTCGGGGTGCTTGCGCAGGTCGAACCGCGGTTTGGGGGCAACCTCGCCGCGGATCTGCTCCAGCTCGGCGGTGATGCCGTCCATGATCCGCGACGTGGCCTCGCGCAGGGTGGCGTTGTCCTGCGGGCGACCATAGAGGTCGCTCAGGTCCACTGGTGGGCCGGTCTGGATGGTCACCTTCTTGCGCGGGAACGGCCAGCGCAGCATGCCGTACCGCGGCATGATCTCGGTGACCCCCCACTGGGCGATCGGGAGCACCGGCAGGCGCGTCGTCAGGGCGATCCGGGCCACTCCGGTCTTGCCCTCCATCGGCCAGTACTCGGGGTCCCGCGTCAGCGTGCCCTCCGGCAGGATCGCCACGCAGGCCCCGTCGCCGAGCTGGCTCGCGGCGTCCCGCAGCGACTCGGCGGCCTTCGTCGAGTCCCGGTCGACGGGAATCATCTTGGTGGCCCGCAGGGCCCACCCCGTCAGCGGCGACGTGAACAGGCCGCGCTTGGCCAGGATGCGCGGCTCCCGGCCGTTGTCGAAGAGGTAGTGCGCGATCGTCAGCGCGTCGAGCTCGGTGACGTGATTGGCCGCGGCGATGAACCCGCCCTTGGCCGGGAAGTTCTCCCCGCCCTTCCAGTCGTACTTGCACAGCGCGAACATGAGGTTGCGCACGATGAACGCGACCAAGCGGAACATGCGCGACTCAGGACGAGGGATGGACACGGCCGAAAGGATACTCGGCCGCGCCCCCTCCTCTGGTAGCGCCCCCGGGTCAGCCGCGGGCGACGTCGGCGCCGAGGGCTTCCAGCTTGGCCTGGAAGTTCTCGTAGCCCCGGTCGATCAGGCCGATGCCGCGCACCGTGGACTGGCCCTTGGCGGCCAGGGCCGCGATGAGGTGGCTGAACCCGCCGCGCAGGTCCGGGACCTCGATGTCGGCAGCGGAGAGCGGCGTCGGTCCGGAGATGACGGCGGAGTGGTGGAAGTTGCGCTGGCCGAACCGGCAGTCGCGGCCGCCCAGGCACTCCTTGTAGACCTGGATCGTGGCGCCCATCTTGCGCAGGGCGTCGGCGAAGCCGAACCGGTTCTCGTACACGGTCTCGTGCACGATCGACAGGCCGTTGGCCTGCGTGAGCGCGACGACGAGAGGCTGCTGCCAGTCGGTCATGAAGCCGGGGTGCACGTCGGTCTCGAGCACTATGGACTTCAGGTCGCCGCCGGCGTGCCAGAAGCGGATCCCGTCGTCCTGCACCTCGAACCGGCCGCCGACCTTCCGGTACGTGTTGAGGAAGGTCATCATGTCGGCCTGCGTAGCGCCCTTGACGGTGATGTCGCCGCCCGTGGCAAGAGCCGCCGCGGCCCAGGAGGCGGTCTCGATCCGGTCGTTCAGGGCGGTGTGGGTGTACCCGTCGAGGCGGTCGACGCCCTCGATCCGGATCACGCGGTCGGTGTCGACCGAGATGATGGCGCCCATCTTCTGCAGCACCGCGATGAGGTCCATGATCTCGGGCTCGATGGCCGCACCGGACAGCTCGGTGATGCCGTCCGCGCGGACGGCCGTGAGCAGTGTCTGCTCAGTGGCGCCCACCGACGGGTACGGCAGGGAGATCTTGGTGCCCTGCAGGCGGCGCGGCGCGCGCAGGTGGATACCACCCGGCCGCTTGTCGACGACGGCGCCGAACTGGCGCAGGATGTCGAGGTGGTAGTTGATCGGCCGGTCGCCGATCCGGCAGCCGCCCAGGTCAGGGATGAACGCCTCGCCGAGCCGGTGCAGCAGCGGCCCGCAGAACAGGATCGGGATGCGGCTGGAACCGGCGTGGGCGTCGATGTCGGCCACGTGGGCCGACTCCACGTTGGACGGGTCGAGGTCCAGGATGCCGGCGTCGGTGTCGTACTTGACGTTCACACCATGCAGGTCCAGGAGTCCCGAGACGACCTTGACGTCGCGGATCTGCGGAACGTTCCGCAGCACGCTCGGCGTCTCCCCCAGCAGGGAAGCCACCATGGACTTCGACACGAAGTTCTTTGCGCCTCGAACGGTGATGGCCCCGGTCAACGGGTTGCCGCCGTTCACATACAGCAGATCGTTCATATCCTCGTCGTCGTCTCGTTCGTATCGATGATTTCGTACCGATGACTTGGTACCGATTCGTTCCGATGGATCTCCGATGACGGATCTCCGCTGGCGGACCCTCCCGGGGGCGCCCGGTCGATCCTGCCCCTCAGCGCCGGTCGTGCCAACACGTGCACGGGCGCGAGTATTCGCCGTTCACCACACCTTCACTCGCTGCCTGCACTCGCGGAGGCGCTCCTTCGCAGGTCGGGACGCCGCACTCGATGCCGCACTCCAGGGCTCCAGGGCGCCTGCGCGTTGCGGGTGTCGGCAGACTACGTCAAGACCCCATCCGCGATATGAGACGCACCTTTCGAATCGCGGACCTGCTGCCTAGTGTCGCGGGCATGAGCACCCCTGCAACGCCGGCAGCCGGCACCACCGACGGCGGGCAGAGCGCCGCGCCGGCCGGGAACCCGCGTGGTCGCGTCGTCGTCGCCTCCCTCATCGGTACGTCGATCGAGTTCTACGACTTCTACATCTACGCGACGGCCGCCTCGCTGGTGTTCCCCGCGCTGTTCTTCCCGAACGCCGAGGACCCCACCACCCAGCTGCTGTCGTCCTTCGCCGTGTTTGGTGTCGCCTTCGTGGCGCGGCCGGTGGGCTCGGTGCTGTTCGGCCACTTCGGCGACCGCGTCGGCCGCAAGGCGACCCTGGTGGCGTCGCTGCTCACGATGGGTATCGCGACGATCCTGATCGGCCTCATCCCCGCGGCGTCGACCCCGGGATGGGCCTTCGCGGCCCCGGCGGTGCTCGTGCTGTGCCGGTTCTGCCAGGGCCTCGGCCTCGGCGGCGAGTGGAGCGGCGCCGCGCTGCTCGCCACGGAGAACGCGCCGAAGGGCAAGCGCGCCATCTACGGCACGTTCCCGCAGCTGGGCGCGCCCATCGGCTTCATCCTCGCCAACACGGTGTTCATCGCCCTGTCGAGCACCCTGACACCCGAGCAGTTCGCCGACTGGGGCTGGCGCATCCCGTTCCTCGCGTCCGCGGTGCTCGTGATCGTCGGCCTGTGGGTGCGGCTCTCGCTGCTCGAGACGCCCGCGTTCCGCAAGGTCATCGAGGCCGAGGCGATCACCAGGGTGCCGGTGGCCAGCGTGTTCCGTACCTCGTGGCGGCAGATCGTGTCCGGCACGTTCATCATGCTGGCCACGTACGCGCTGTTCTACCTGATGACGACCTTCACCCTGAACTACGGCATCGCCCCGACCGAGCCGATCGACGGCGCCCCCGCCGGCCTGGGCTTCGAGCGGATCGACTTCCTCTGGATGCTGATCGTCGGCGTCGTGTTCTTCGGCATCTTCACTCTCGTGTCGGGCCCGATG
Organism: Promicromonospora sp. Populi; assembly: GCF_041081105.1. Lineage (NCBI taxonomy): Bacteria > Bacillati > Actinomycetota > Actinomycetes > Micrococcales > Promicromonosporaceae > Promicromonospora > Promicromonospora sp. Populi. Next base: position 2,430,632 of record NZ_CP163528.1, read on the forward strand.
GCGGAGAGGTTCGGCCGACGCAAGCACCTCATCTGGGTCACCGTGGCGATCATCGTGTTCGGCGGCTCGTTCGTGCCGCTGTTCGCCGCGGGCCAGGTCGGCGCGCAGACCCTGCTGATCATCGGCTTCACGCTGATGGGCCTCACGTTCGGCCCGATGGCCGCCGTGCTGCCCGAGCTGTTCCCGGCCAACGTCCGGTACACGGGCTCCGGGATCGCCTACAACCTGTCGTCGGTCCTCGGGGCGGCCGTGGCCCCGTTCATCGCGGTGTGGCTGTGGGCACAGGCCGGCTCGCCGGTCCTCGTCGGCGTCTACCTCTCCGCGATGGCGGTGATCACGCTCGTCGCGCTGCTCCTGACGCGCGAGACGCGCGACGTCGACTACGACGACAACGTCACGGCCTGAGGACCAAACGCCAGGTCCCTTACTGCTACGTCCGACGCCGTCGCACGCCTTCCGAGCGGGAGGCGAGCGACGGCGTCGAACGTTGGATGCAAGCCAGACCAGGCAACGCGGCGGAGTCATGGGGCCCTGAGCGAGCGCGCAGATTCGGAGTACACCTGGCTGGCGGCGTCGATGTAGGTAGCGATTCCCGACAGCTGCTCGCTCGACATGGCGGCCAACGCGGCAGCGATGGGTGCCCGGACGGCCTCGAGCGTGCGTTCCAGATCGCCGGGCAGCATGCCGGTGTGCTCGACGACGACGCGCCTACGGTCGCCAGGGTCGTCCCCACGACGCGCAATCCCGGCGTCGATGAGCCGGTCCACGAGCCGAGATCCAGCCGCAAGCGACAGGCCGAGTCGACGGGCAAGCTCGCCGCTCGTTATCGGCCCCTCCAGGTCGAGAAGGTTGCTCGCTTGATAGTCCGTGCCCGACAGGCCAACCGAGTCGGCAGCGGCCTGGTGGAACAGCGTCAAGGCGGCCAGGTATCGGCGATACGCCGCTGGGTCCAGGGCCCGGCCTTGTCTAGTATTTGCGTTCATGCAACTATTGCTCCCATGCAACAGAGTCTAGAACATCTTCTCGATCAGATGGTGACGGCGTGGGATTCCGGCGATGCGCAGGCGTACGCAAGCTTGTTCACCCCGACCGCGACGTACGTGACCTTCGCCGGCTCGGTGAGCAGCGGGCGGGATGCCATCGCGCGCGATCACGAGCCGGTGCTCACCCGATTCCAGAGAGGCAGCCGGATGCGCATGCGCGTCACGAGCACGCGCCTCATCAGCGACGACGTGGCCATCGTGGTGAGTGAGGGTGGCATCAGCAAGGGCAAGCGCATCCCGCTCGACAAGGTGCAGACGTTCGTCCTAGAGCGTCAGCTGGACGGGACATGGCTCTGCTCCGCGTTCCAGAACAGCAAGAAGAACAGGCTGATGATCTGGCTCGCCAGTCGTGGCGGTGATCGAGCGTGAGTGATGTCCCACCAGAGGCGGTCTGCATCGTGGGCGCCGCGGGGCGTACCGGAGCTCACCTGGTCGATCTTGCGCTCGGGCGCGGCCTCGCAGTGACCGTCGTCGTCCGTGATCGGCGACGCCTGCAGCGTGCGGACGTCGAAGTGGTCGAGGCTGATGCCGCCAGATTCCCCATCGCGGGTGGCGTCCTCCGTGACGGCATGCCGGTCATCTCCGCAATCGCCCCTCACGGTCGCGGCCCGACCACCGCAGTGAGCGACGCCACGCGCAACTTGGTTCGCTCCATGGAGGCCCTCGACAATCCCGGACGACTCGTCATCACGAGCAGCAGGAACCTGGTGGCCACCAGGCCGTGGTTCTTCGTCGCGCCGACCAAATTCGCGTTCAGGCACGTCTACGCAGACCTGACGAGAGCCGAGGACCTTGTCCGGGGCTCCGCGCTGGCGTGGACCATCGCACGAGCGACTCGACTGACCGACAACGTTCCGCGCGGAAGCGTCTGGACCGACCACGAGCCGAACGCCACGGGTGGCGACTGGCAGCTCCCACGACCCGACTACGCGCGCGCCCTACTGGACCTCGCCCTCGCGACGTCGCCGCGGCACATGACCATCGGGATCAATGGCGGTAGGCCTTCATCGGCTCAACCTCGCTGACTGGACCCGCTCTCAGCCGTCGCGGGTAGTGAGCCGGGCATAAGCCAGCGAGAGACCGATGACCAGGTAGCACAGCGCCCGGAACGCGCCCTCGGCCAGCCCGTCGAACGACACCGGGTCCCGGATCAGGTCGACCAGGCTGTCCAGCGACGACGGCAGCAGGTACGGGTGCAGCCAGTCCAGCGCCGAGAACTGCAGCAGCACCTGGGAGACGATCAGTCCGCCGAGCACGCTCACGACCACGACCATGGGGTGCTCGGTGGACGCCGAGATGGCCAGCGCCACGGCGCCGACCGCCATCAGGTACACCGTTGCCCAGGCGATCGCGATCGCCAGCCGCCACAGCACACCCCCGATCGACAGCTCCGTGCCGGACATCGACACCAGGCCGTCGGTCCCGGCGAGGACCAGCCCGGTCACCAGACCGGACGTGACGACCAGCGTGGACGCTGCCAGGGCGACGACGAGCACACCTACCGACTTGACCACCAGCAGCCGGCCACGGGCCACCGGGGCGAGCAGCCAGCCCCGCAGCGCACCGGTGGACTGCTCGCCGGCAAGCGCGTCACCGCTCGCCATCGCCACGGTCAACGGCAGCAGGAGCATCAGCAGCGTCATCAGCGACCCAAGCGGCAGCACAAAGGCGCTGGTGGCCATCGTCACGAAGATCGGCGCCTCCCCGCCGGCCCCGGCCGCCCCTGGGCCGACCGGTGCTGATGCCCCCGGACCGTCCAGCGACAGATCGACGGCCACGCCGGTGATCACCGGGAGCGCGGCCAGCAGAGCGAGCACAACAAGCGTCCTCGGCCGCCGGAAGATCCACCGCACCTCGGCCCGCAGCAGGCGTCCGAACGGGGCGCGACGCCGGGCGGGCAGGACCTCGGGCGGGACGGTGCCCTCCGGGAGGGTCATCGGGCCGGTCGCCATCGGGCCACCTGTCGTCATCGGGCCACCTGTCGCCATCGGGCCACTTGTCGTCATCGGGCCGCCTCCGGCTCGTCGGTGTCCAGCTCGCCTGCCAGCTCGCCGACCACCTCGCCGACGTCGTGCGTAAGCCGCGCGAAGGCCTCCTCCAGCCCCGTGCGCTCCCGCCGGGCCTCGTCCACGCCGACGCCGGCCCGGACCAGCGTCTCGATCACGGTCGCCGGGGACGTCGTCGTAAGGTCCACCCGCACGCCGTCGGGCGCGAGCCGCGCGGGGATCCGGTGGTCGCGCAGGGTGTCGACGGCGGACGCACCGTCCGACGTGGACACGAGCAGCGTGGGGCTGCCGGACTCCAGGAGGTCGTCCAGCGCGCCCTGCGCCACGACGACACCCTGGTTCAGCACGACCACGTGCGTGCAGGTGGCCTCGACCTCCGCCAGGAGGTGCGACGAGACGAGCACCGTCACACCGGCTGCGTGCAGCTCGGCGATGATCCGGCGGACCTCCTGCGTGCCGGCCGGGTCGAGTCCGTTCGTCGGCTCGTCCAGCACCACGAGCCGACGCGGCGCCAGCAGCGCCGAGGCAAGCCCCAGACGCTGCTTCATGCCGAGCGAGTAAGCGCGGTACTTCTTCCTGGCCGCGTCCGCCAGGCCGACCCGCTCCAGCGCGTCCGACACGACGCCGTCCAGCCCTCCACCGGCCAGTCCCCTGCCGGCCAGCAACGGCTCGGCGGCGGCGAACCGCAGCAGGTTCTCCCTGCCGGACAGGAACGGGTGGAAGCCCGGCCCCTCCACCAGCGCCCCGACGTGCGGGAGCACGTGGTCGACCTCGTCGGGTACCCGCACCCCCAGCAGCTCGATCTCGCCCTCGGTCGGTCGCACCAGCCCGAGCAGCATCCGGATGGTCGTCGTCTTGCCGGAGCCGTTCGGCCCCAGCATCCCGACCACCGCCCCTTCCGGCACCTCCAGGTCGACGCCGTCCACGGCGACAGCGCCGCGATAGACCTTGCGCAGCCCCCGGGTACGCGCCGCGAAGGCGGTACCGGATGCGCCCTTCGCCTCCGGTACCGCCACCTCGGCGCGCGCTGTGGTCACTCGGTGCCCAGGGCGTCGACGAGCACCTGCTGCGGCACCGCGCCGGCCGCGATCCGGCCGTCGTCGGCGATGATGACGCCACCGACGGCGAACGGGACGTGCGTGCCGGAACCGAACTCGCCCGACACCGGTTCGCCGATCTGGCCGAGCAGCCCGTCCAGATCCTGCCCGGACTCGGCGGAGCCCTCGGGCAGTGCGCCCGCGGGGGCCCCCGGTGCGTCGGCAGGAGCCGCGCCGATCACCACCGTGTCCCAGCCGTCGCCGACGGTCGTCAGACCCTGCTCGGTGCCCGGCTCTGTTCCCTCGGCACCGCTCTCGGCGCCGGCGCGCTCACCCGCCGCCCCGGCGAGGTCGCCCGCCTCGGTGGTCTCGACCTCGGCGCCCTCCGGCGGCGTGAACTCGAAGAGGTCCGCATCCTGCGCACCGACCTCGAACTCGACGAAACCGAGCGACAGGACCGGGTCGGAGCTGCCGTTGGCGAACACGTCGAACCGCAGCGGGACGCGCGTCTCCTCGTCGATCGCCACCGTGACCTCCCGCAGCAGCGTCTTCTCCGCCGGCTTCGGCGTCAGCACGAGCTCGTAGGCGGCACGGCCCGCGACGCGCGCCGTGCCGTCCACGACGATGTCGCTGGTCGGGCGCAGGCGCTCGATGATCTCGGTCGCGGCCTGCGACGGGTCGGCCAGCCCGTTCGTCATCTCGCCTGCTGCCGAGCCCCCGGCGTGCTCACGGGCTGCCGCGAGGTCGGCCTCGTCCCAGGTGACGTGCTGCACGGTGTTCTCCTGCGAGTCGTAGGCCCACGCCTCGTCCGGGGTCTTCACGAACGTCAGCTCGGACGACTGCCGCTCGACCTGGACCCTGGCGCTCTCCTCGCCGTCGTGGAACACCCGCACCGCGTCGAAGTCGAGCAGCTCCGCGTCGATCGGCGTCCCAGGGACCGAGGGCAGCCCGAGCTCGTTCTGCACCTCGGCCACCCCCGCGAACGCGGGCGGCCGGGCCTCCAGAGCCGATGCCACCAGCTGCTCGGCGTCGATGGCGGGAAGCACCGGATCGTCGTCCGCGCCCGCGGGCAGCGCGGTCAGCGCCAGACCTGCGATTCCGGCGGCGATGCCCGTCCCGGCAGCGATCAGCGCCTTTGTGCTCGGCCTCATGTCCCGCTCCTTCGCTCGTGGATCCAGTGTGCTGCATCCGTCTGTTTGGTCTACCTGCAACGATGCCCCCCGTCGGCTGAGACGGCGCTGAGAAGCCGGCTCAGGCTGAGATGCCGCTGAGAACAGGACTGGAGTGCCGCCGCGTACGGCAAACTGGCAGGCATGAGGCCGCAGATACTCGTGGTCGACGACGAGCCGGGCGTGCGCAAGGCGCTGGACCGCGGCCTGCGCGCCGAGGGCATGGACGTCACGGTCGCCGCCGACGGACCGACCGCGCTGCGGCTGGCGCGCACCGGGTCGTTCGACGCGATCCTGCTGGACATCATGATCCCCGGCCTGTCCGGGTACCGAGTGCTGCAGGAGCTGCGCGCCGACGGCGTCGCGACACCCGTGCTGTTCGTCTCTGCGAAGGACGGCGAGGTGGACCAGGCCGACGGGCTCGACCTCGGCGCCGACGGCTACCTGGTCAAGCCGTTCTCCTTCGTGGTGCTGCTCGCCCAGCTGCGTGCCCTCCTGCGCCGCGCCGCGACGGGAACCACACGGGGCCCGATCCGGCTCGGGCCGCTGACCGTCGACCGCGGGGCGCGGACGGTCCGGTACGACGACGTCGACGTCCCGCTGAGCCCGCGCGAGTACGCGCTGCTGGCGGCGCTGGCCTCGCGGGCCGGGACCGTGTGGACCAAGCAGGAGCTGCTGGACGAGGTCTGGGGCGACGAGCGGGCAGCGACCAGGAACGTCGTCGAGGTGTACGTCGGCTACCTGCGGCGCAAGCTGTCCGCCGTCGGCGCCGACGACCTGGTGCGGACCGTCCGGGGGCACGGGTACCGGCTCGGGGGTCCGGACTAGTGCGCAGCGTGTCGCTGCGCCTGCGGATCACCGCCCTCGCCACGGCGATCACGCTGGCCTGCCTGCTGGGTCTGGCGATGGTCGCCAGCCGGGGTCTCGGGCCCCTCCTCACGCACGCCGTGGACGACGAGCTCCAGGTGGCGCTGAGCGGCGCCGCCCACGACGTCGTCGCCGGCCAGGCACCCGTCGCGCCCGGCGGAATGGAGGTGCACGTCCTCGACACGGCGGGCGGACCAGTGGACGACGGCGCCCCAGCGGCGCTGTCCCAAGATCAGGTTCGCGCGCTGAAAGCTGGTACCCCGCTCACCGCGGGCGACCAGCAGCCGGTCCGCTGGCACGGCACCGTCGTCACCGCACCCGACGGGAGCCAGCGGCTCGTGGTCGCCGGGACCGGGCTCGTGGGCCAGCACGCCGCCGAGGTCGCGGGCGACCGGTGGTTGCTCGTCACCGCGCTCGTCGGGACCGTGGTGGCCGGGGTCGCCATCTGGTTCGCCGTCGGGTCCGCGCTGCTCCCGGTCGCCCGGATGCGGCAGTCCGTCCGCCAGCTCGCGCCCGGTGCCCGCGTGGAGGTTCCGGGCGCCGCGGCAGGTGAGCTGCGCGCCCTGGCCGACGACTTCAACGTACTGCTGGACCGGACGGAGGCCACCACGGAACGGCTGCGGCGGTTCACGGGCGATGCGGCGCACGAGCTGCGGTCCCCCGTTGCGTCCATCCGCGTGCAGTCCGAGGTCGCGGTAGCCAATCCCGATCCGGTGGTCTCGCAGGAGGTGCACGCCGACGTCCTCGCGGACGCCGAACGGCTCTCCGCGCTGCTCGACGGGCTGCTGACGCTCGCGCGCTCGGACGCCGGGGAGCTGCCGCCGGCGGACTCCGTCGACCTGGTCGCCGAGGTGCGTGCCGCGGTGGCGCGCACGGAGGTAGCGCGCACAGAGGTAGTAGACGGGGCGGAGCCGCCGGTGCAGATGGTGGTCAACGCGATGACCGGCAAAGCCTGGGCGGCCGCCGCGCACACCGAGACCGAGGTCGTACTGGACAACCTCTTGCGCAACGCCTGCCGGTACACCCGGACGCGGGTGGTGGTGTCGGTCCTGACGAGCCGGACCGGCGTGCGCGTGCTCGTCGACGACGACGGCCCGGGCGTCCGGCCCGAGCACCGGGCGAAAGTCTTCGACCGCTTCTACCGGGTCTCGGACGACCGTGCGCGCTCGTCCGGCGGCGCCGGCCTCGGCCTGGCCCTGGTCGCGGTGCTCGTCCGGCGCAGGGGCGGTCGGGTCGCCGTCGGCGAGTCGCCCGACGGCGGCGCCCGGTTCACCGTCGTCTGGCCCCGGGCAGACTGAGCAACCGACCGATGTCACAGGGCGCAAGCCTGGACGACCCTGGGCGGGGCGATAGCGTGGCGACGTGGAGACGACGGCGCTGATCGCAGCCTGCGTGGCCGTAGTCGTCGGCGCGGGCCTGCAGCGGATCGCCGGGATGGGCCTCGGCATGGTGGCCGCCCCGGTGCTCACGGTGTTCCTCGGCGCGTCGCTCGGCGTGCTGATCAGCAACGTCGCGGCGATCGTCACGGCTCTGATCATCCTGCGTGCCCTGCGGGACCGGGTGGAGTGGCGGCGGGTGCTGACGATCCTGCCGCTGATGCTCGTCGGCTCGATCCTGGGCGCCCTGACCGTGCGCGAGGCCGACTCCTCGTGGCTGGACGTGATCGTGGGCGGGTCGGTGCTGATCGCGCTGGCCGCCTCGGCCGTGCTGCGCCGGCGGGTGACGATCAAGGGCCGGCCCGTCGCCGTGATCACGGGCCTGGCGGCCGGCTTCATGAACACGACGTCGGGCGTCGCCGCGCCCGCGTGGACGGCGTACGCGCTGGCCACGCGCTGGGACCACCGCTCGTTCGCCGCGACCCTGCAGCCGCTATTCGTGGTCATGAACGTGATGTCGGTGGCCACCAAGCTGGGCTTCGGCGCGATCCCGTCCGGCTCCGCACCGGCGTGGTGGGTCTGGCCGGTGCTCCTCGCCGGGGTGCTCGCCGGCGTGGCGCTCGGCACCGTCCTGGCCCGCCGCGTGCCGACCCGGGTCGCATCCATCATCGCGCTGACGGTAGCCGTGGCGGGCGCGGTGACGGCCCTGACCCGGGGCCTGCTCACCCTCTGAGTCAGTCGTCCTCGACGAAGACCTCGTCTCGTTTGCGCCGGATCGCCGGAAGCATCGCGATCACCAACGCGAGAGCGGCGACCACGAGCAGCGCCGCCGAGATCGGGCGCGTCAGGAACACGGTGGGGTCTCCGTGCGAGATGAGCAGCGCCCGGCGGAGATGGTCCTCCAGGAGCGGCCCGAGCACAAAGCCGAGCAGCAGCGGCGCGGGCTCGCACCCACATCGGATGAGTACAAACGCACCCACGCCGAGGACCGCCATGACGACCACGTGGAACGGGTTCTGGTCGACCGCGTAGGTGCCGAGGCAGGCGAACGCGATGATCGCGGGGAACATCACCGAGTACGGCACGTCGAGCAGCTTCACCCACAGCCGGATCAGGGGCAGGTTCAGCACAAGGAGCAGCGCGTTGCCGATGAACATGGACGCGATGAGTCCCCAGACGAGCTCGGGCTGGTCCGACATGACGCTCGGTCCGGGCTGGATGCCCTGGACGATGAGGGCACTGAGCAGCAACGCCATCACGGGGTGTGCCGGCAGGCCCAGCGCGAGCAACGGCACGAACGACGTCTGAGCGGCCGCGTTGTTCGCCGACTCCGGCCCTGCCACCCCCTCGATCGCGCCCCGGCCGAACTGCTCCGGGTGCTTCGAGATCCGCTTCTCCACGGCATACGCCCCGTAGGAGGCGAGCACGTGCCCGCCACCCGGCAGCACCCCGAGCACCGACCCGAGCCCCGTCGCACGCAGCACGGGGCCGACCATCCGGCGTCGGTCCTCCCGGGTGGGCCACAGGTTCTCGACCTTCGCCGCGACCCGGACCCGGGTGCGCGGGTCGTGCAGGTTCTTCAGGATCTCGGCGATGCCGAACACGGCGACCGCGACGGCCACGAAGCTCAGCCCGGCCCACAGCTCGCGGACCCCGAACGTAAAGCGCGGCACCGCCGTGTACAGGTCCTGGCCGATCATGCCGAGCAGGATGCCGAGCACGATCATCGCGAGGGCCTTGACCGTGGAGCCGCTGGCCAGCGCGATGGATGCCACCAGGCCGAGCACCACCACCGCGAACATCTCGGCGGAGCCGAAGGTCAGCGCCGCGGTGGCGAGGGGGGCTGCCGCGGCCGCCAGCACGAACGTCCCGACGAGGCCCGCGAAGAACGAGCCGAGCGCCGCCGCCGCGAGCGCCACGCCGGCCCGTCCCTGCCGGGCCATCGGGTGCCCGTCGATAGCCGTCACCGCCGACGACGACTCCCCGGGGATGTTCAGCAGGATCGCCGTGGTCGAGCCGCCGTACTGCGCGCCGTAGTAGATGCCGGCGAGCATGATGATGCCCGTCACCGAGTCGTCGAAGGTGAAGGTCAGCGGCAGGAGAAGGGCGATCGACGCCGTCGGGCCGATGCCGGGCAGCACCCCGACCGCCGTGCCGAGGAACACACCCAGCATGCAGAACAGCAGGTTGTGCAGGACGAACGCCTGGGAGAAGCCGAGCGCGAGGTTGTCGAGAAGTTCCATCTCACCCACCCAGCCATTCGCCGAAGAGCGGCAGGCGCAGCTGCAGCGCCAGCACAAAGATGACCCAGCACAGCGCGGTCAGCCCCACCGAGATCACCAGGACCCGGCGCCACGACACCCCGTCCCGCGCGAGGGCGGCCAGCAGCACCGCCCCGAACGTGGCGAGGATGACGCCGAGCCCGTCGATGGTCGCGGCGAAGAAGACGATCGCCGCGGAGATCATCACCAGCGGCCGCCACTCCAGCCCGGCGAGGGGGCGCGGGTCGGGTTGGTCGACGACGGGGTGGTCGACGACGGGTTGGTCGACGACGTCCGCGTCGACTCCCGCATCAGCTCGATCGTCGATTCGCTCGTCGACTTCTTTGTCCGACGGCGCCGCGTCGGTGACGTCGTCCGACGGCGCCGCGTCGGTGACGAAGTCGGACGACGCCGGGTCCGGCGCGACGTACGCCTTGACGACGCACACCGCACCGAGCACCGCCAGGAGCAGGCCGAGGACCAGCGGCAGGTAGCCGGGGCCCATGTCGAGCAGCTCGCCGAGCTCGTAGCCGAGCGCACCCACGGCGAACGCCGCACCGAGACCAAGGAAGATCAGGCCCGCGACGAGGTCGCTCGTCGAGCCGGGCCGCAGCGCGCGGATCTCAGCCTCCCTGCGAGCCGATGACCTCGGACCAGGTCGCGATCTGCTCCGTCAGCAGCGCGGTGTGCGCCTCGGGCGTCGCCTGGTCGAGCGCTACGGGGGTGGTACCGAGCTCCGCCATATCGTCGATGACCGACTGGTCCGCGAGCGCGGTCTGGAGCGCTGCGGTGAGCGCCTCCACCACCTCGTCCGGCGTCTCGGCCGGTACGTACAGGCCGTGCCACACGGAGACCGCGATGTCGGGCTGGCCCGCCTCGGCGGTGGTGGGCAGGTCGGGCAGGGCGTCGATGCGTTCCGGCGTGGTGACCGCGTACGCCTTGACCGTGCCGTCCGTGATCTGGCTGGTCGTGTTGGTGGTCTGGTCGCACATGAAGTCGACCTGGCTGCCGATCAGGTCCTCGATGGCCAGGGCCGTGCCGTCATAGGGGACCGTCGTCACCTCGACGCCGAGGGCGTTCGTCAGGAGGCGCCCGCAGAGGTCGGAGGCGGCGCCCTCGCCCGCGGTCGCCATCGTCACCTCGTCCTGGTTCTCCTGGACGTAGGTCACGAGGTCCTCGAGCGTGTCCGGCTCGAAGTCGGGGCGCGCGATGATCGTCATGGGCACCTCGGTGACCAGGCCGATCGTGCGGAAGTCCGTCAGCGGGTCATAGGCCAGGTTCTCGCCGTAGAGGGCGGGCGCCGTCGACATGCCGATGTGGTGCATGAGCACGGTGTAGCCGTCGGGGTCGGCGGTGGCTGCCTGGCCCGCACCGACGGTGCCGCCGGCGCCGTCGACGTTCTGGACCACGATCTGCACGCCGAGCTCCTCGGCCATGGGCTCGGCGATCATCCGGGTCACGGTGTCGGTGGGACCGCCCGCCGAGAACGGCACGATCACCTCGATGTCGCCGTCGGGGTACGCGGCGGGGTCAGCGCCCGAGGAACAGGCGGCCAGCACGATGCCGAGGCCGGCCAGCGCGGCGAAGCGCGCGGCGGTCTTCCGGGGTCCGGCGGGGGTCATGTCCGTCTCCGATCAGCTTTGATCCGGTGAAGCGGTTGAGACCGTGACAGTACCGCCGCGCATGTGACGCCCGCCACAAACTCGGCACGGCTTGATCGAACGGTGACCTGGGCAGTCATCGACGGCAGTGGGGGTTACCGCAATACTTACCGCGTGATCCGGATCCTGCGCTCCCTGTCGGTCGGGTTCGCCCTGGCCTGCGCCCTGCTGGCGCCCCTCGGGCTGGGCCACGACGACCCCGGCTGGTGGCTGCCCACTGCAGCGATCATCGCCATCTCGACGATCGTCCTGACGGGAATCGCGGGCGCCGCCGCGAACGCGGCCGGGATGGGTGCGCTGCGCCCCGCGCCGTCGGCCGACACCATCGCCACCGCGGAGCGCGAGGGGCGTCTGCACCTGGCCAAGGTCCTGGACATCAAGTCCACCGGGACCCTGATCAACAACAACCCGGTGGCCGAGCTGCGGCTCGTCGTCGCGACGTCGGCCCGCGCGCCGTACACGACCCGGACCCGCGCGCTGATCGACCAGGTGCGGCTGCCGCAGTTCCAGCCGGGCAACATCGTGGTGGTGCTGCAGGACAAGGCTGACGCCCCGCGGGTGGCTCTGGTCCAGTCGCCGCCCCAGAGCTGGCGGGAGAAGGCAGAGAAGGCCGAGGACAGCGCCCGCATCAGCCGGCTGGGCGACGCCCCCGAGTGGTCCGGGCCGGCGCCGTCGTCCGGCGGGATGCGGGACGCCCGGGGGATCCTGCGGATCCCCGCAGCGGTGCTCGTCCTGCTCCTGGTCGTCGGCTTCGCCGCGCGCCTCTACCCGGTGCGGGCCGACATCACCGCGATCGTCACCGGCACGCCGCTGGCCGAGGTCGCCGCGGCCCAGGAGCTGCGTGTCGCCAGGGAGAACAGCACGCTGAACCCGGAGCGCGTGCAAGAAGTGATCGACGACTTCGTGGCCGAGGCGGGGCACAGCCGCTTCACGAGCGTCCGCCTCGGCTGGACACACGCCTCGGCCACCATGCCGACCGCGCCCGGTGCGAACACTACGGACGACCTCACCTGGAGGAACGGCGGGGTCTCGGGACACGATCCGTCGTTGATCCAGCCGAGCGACGACGAGCTGCCGCTGCAGACCTTCGACGCCGCCGACGTCGACTGGGACGAGCTCCTGGGCCTCGCCGACCGGCTGCCGCAGCAGGCCGGCTTCCAGCCTGACGACGTAGCGATCGTCTTTGTCGAAGTGCCTCCGAGCGCGTTCAACGACGCCAGCCTCCCCTACGAGATCGATGTCTCGGGATCGGGCCCCTACTACGACGCGACGGTGACCTACAACCCTGACGGCGAGGTCATCAACATGTACGGCGGGGCCGAGGGGTCCGAGATCGCGGAGTGGGAAGCCAACCACTGACGAGCTGGGCCCAGGACGCAGGGCTCAGGACAACAGAGCTCAGGACAACAGGGCTCAGAACGACAGGCCTCAGGACACCCCGGCCTCGGCCAGCAGCGCCTCGCGGTTGGTCCGGATGAATCCCTTCAGCGCGGCGGGCACCAGGTCGATGGCGGCGAGCGCAGCGTCGTCGCGCAGGTCGACGTGCTCGACGTCGTAGGTGCCGCGGACCGGCTCCTGGAACTCCGGGCCGGACCGCAGCGCCAGGTCCATCGAGACCACACGCGCGAGGAAGTAGTTGTGCACCGCTACCCCGGCGTCCTTGGGCTGGGAGGTCAGGAACACCTGCCGGACGATCTTCGCCGTCGCTCCGAGCTCCTCGAACAGCTCCCGGTGCAGCCCGTCCTCCACCGACGTGTCCTCCGGTTCGACGCCGCCGCCCGGCGTGACCCAGTACGGCGCGCGCCCCCGGACCGTCCGCTTGATCACCACGAGGCGGCCCGCCTCGTCCAGCAGGATCGCGCGCGCCGCGCGCCGCACCACCACCGGCGGCCGGGTCGAGGCCGCGGGGATCTCGTCGACGACGGGCGCCTGCCGCAGGTACCCCTCGAACAGCGGCCCGCCGGCCGCGTCCAGCGTCGCCCGCGCCACCGCGACCATCGCCTGGTCGTCGTGCCGAGCCGCCACCCAGCGGGCGGCGTAACCGAGGTCCCAGGCGCGCAGCTCGCGCAGCAGCCACTTGCCGCCGCCGTCCCACCGCCCGGCCGCCGCCAGGGCCAGGTGCCCGACCCGCTCCCACAGCACCGAGCGGACCACGTCCGCCTCGCCGCCGTCGCGCGCGTAGGCGAGGTCGTCCAGCAGGTCGGTCACGGCGTACCGGGCGTCCTCCAGCGCGGTGTCGGGGGCCGGCCCCGGGCCTGCGTCCAGCACGGCCTGGCACTCCGCCTTCAGCCCGGCGGAGTCAGCCTCCCCCACCAACGGCACACCCGTGGCGATCATCCGTACCAGCGTCGGCTTCCTGCGTGCCGTCTCCTGCGCGATGAACCAGCGGTGTCCGGCCTCGGGGTTCACGAACAGCTCGACCGGCCAGCCCCGCCAGCGCACCGCGTCCCGGTGCCCGACGGCGTCGTCCGGCACGCAGACGACGATGTCCAGGTCCGACCCGGCCGTCCGTGCTCCCGGGTCGAGCACACTGCCTGCCAGCAGCGCCCAGCGAGCCTCGGGGTAACGGTCGGCGACCAGGGCGGCGGCATCGGCAATGGGGTCCACGGCAGACATCATCTGGCACTGGAGCAAACGGACCTATTCGTTATCGTGAATTCTCCGGCACCGGGTCCGGTGCCGGGTCCGGCGCCTGGTCCAGCTCCGGCACCGGCGCCGCCTGCGGCCGCACCCCCTGGCGTCCCTCCGGAGCCCGCAGCCAGCGCGGCGCCCACCAGTTCGCCTCGCCGAGCAGCTTGACGCTCGCCGGGAGCAGCACGAGCCGCACGAGCGTCGCGTCGACGAGGACCACGAGCGCCATGCCGAGGCCGACCATCTTGAGGTACACCACCCCCGACGACAGGTACACGAGGAACGAGAGGGCGAGGATGCCCGCGGCCGTCGTGACGAGCGGGGCCGACATCTGCAGGCCGCGCGCGACGGCGTCCTCCAGCCGGCGACCGGAATCGTGCTCCTGGAGGATGCGCGACAGCAGCAGCACCTCGTAGTCCATGGAGAGCCCGAACGTCACGCAGAACATGAGGATCGGGATGGACAGGTCGAGGGTTCCGGTAGCGGTGAACCCGAGCAGGCTGCTCAGGTTCCCGTCCTGGAACACCCAGACGAGCACCCCGCCGAGGACCGACAGGCTGAGCAGGTTGAGCACCGCCGCCTTGAGCGGCAGCACGATGCTGCGCACCGACAGCATGAGCACGAGCGTGCTCACCACGATGACGAACAGGAAGACCCACGGCAGTCGCTCGACGAGCGCCGAGCGGTAGTCGTCGAGCACGGCGGGATACCCGCCGACGACGGCCCCGGGCCCCTCGCCCGCATCCGCATTCCAGACGTCTGCCGTGGCGCGCACGTCGGTGACCAGCCCGTACGGGTCGCTGTCGAGGCGCTCCGACGTCGGGACGATGACCACCGGTGCCGCGAACGTCTCGGGCGACGCACCGGCCGCAGCGCCGTCGACGTACCGCTCGCCGCCGCCATGCGCCTCCGCGACACCGTCGACCGTGGAGAACGCCTCGGCGAGAGAGGCCGACTGCTCCGCCGTCCAGGTGGCGCCCGAGCTCGGGAGGGCGAAGAGGCTGTCGGCCACCTCGCTGTCGAAGTCGGCCCGGATGGCGTCCTGGACCTGGCGGCTGGTGGTCTCGGCGGGCAGGATCCGGTCGTCCGGCGGGCCGACCCGCAGCCCGAGCAGCGGCGCGCCCAGGGCGAGCACAAACACACCGGCCAGCGCCACGTACACGAGCGGGCGCCGCATGGTCCGCCGCGCGACGCGCTCGAACCAACCGGTCGGAGTGGTCGGCAGGGCGGCCCGCGACAGGTCGAGCCGCTCCCCCAGCAGCGCCAGCACGGCAGGCAGTACGACGACGGCGCCGAGGCTCGCCACCACCACGACGGCCACGCCTGCGTAGGCGAACGAGCGCAGGAACGGGAACGGGAGCAGCAGGAGGCCGAGCAGCGAGGCGGAGACCGCGGCGCCGCTGACGAGCACCGTCATGCCGGCGCCCCGCACCGCCTCGGCCGCGGCCCGGGCGGGCGAGAGGCCCGCCGCGCGCCCCTCCGCATGGCGGGCTATGACGAACAGGCCGTAGTCGACGCCGAGCGCTATCGCCATGACGAGCACGAGGTTGGCCGCGAACGTCGAGACGTCCGTCAGTGCGGCCACGATCCTCAGCGCACCCATCGACCCGATGATCGTGACGACGCCCAGGGCGAGGATCAGCGCCGCCGGGACGAACCGGCGGAACACGAGGACAAGCAGCAGGAACACACCGGGCAGCACTATCGCCTCGGCAAGGGTGAAGCCCCGTCGCGCCTCGTCCGAGACCTGGCGGAACACCTCCTCCTGCCCGCCGAACGCGACGGTGACGGGCCCGCGGCCACCGGACCACTCGGCCGACAGCTCGCCCACGAGCGCGCGCGCCTCGGTCGCCTCGCCCGCGGCCCGCGCGACGATCAGCGCCTGGCTCCCGTCGCCGCTGCGGAGCACCTCCCAGTCGTCGGCCGACCAGTAGGAGAAGACGTCCTCGATGCCCGGCTCGGCGTCCAGCGCCGCCTCGACCTCGCCGGCCGCCTGCGCGACGTCGGCCTGGTCGACGTCGCCGTCGCGCGCCGTGATCAGCACCGTGACGTTGGGCGGGCCGCTGCCGAGGCCCGCGAGCTCCTCCTGGGCGAGCACCGCGGGCGAGCCGGGGGTCTCGAAGCGGGCGAGCTGGAGCTGCGGGAGGGTGCCCGCCGCGAGGACCCCGGCGACCGCGAGGACAACGGCGCTGATGAGCAGCACCCGCTTCGGTCGCCGGGTGACGGCCTCGCCGAACCGGCCGAGCGTGTTGCTCTGTTCCATCAGAAGCCCTCTCCGTCGAGCCAGGAGGTGAGCCCGTCGAGGGCTACCTCGTGCTGGCGAGCAAGGTCGAAGTAGTGGCCGGCGCCGGGCACCTCGACCAGCGTGGTCGACGGGGCGCCGGCCAGCAGGGTCTTGTGCACGCCGCCGAGCTGCACGCGCGCGTCGAGCTCCCCGTAGAGGAACAGGACGGGCACGTCGATCTCGCGCAGCCGCTCGGCGTCGACCATCACGCCCGCGAGCTGGGAGACCATGTCGCCGCACGGGTGCTTGTTCTGCTTGCCCGCGCTGTACTCGATCACCTCTGGCTCGGTGTCCGCGAAGTTGCCCTCGACGAACTCGCGCCGGCCCAGGTCGTACAGGGCGTAGCCGGACGGGTCGTCCGGCTCCTCGGACGGCGTGCCGCCGGACATGCAGGAGCCGAGCGCCGCCTGGAACCGGGCGGTCGCCTCGTCGGTCAGCCCGCCGTCGGCCCAGCCGGAGACGACCATGCCGTCCACGTCGCCGTACGAGATCGCCTCGAGCTGGACGACCTGCCCGCCGTTGGAGTGCCCGAGGGTCGTCACCTCGGTGAACGACGGCGCGGGCGTGTCGCCCGCCCACTCGTACTCGCCCGACCGCAGCGCCTGGACGATCTGGTGCAGCATGTCCGCCTGCGAGCCGATGCACATGTGCCGCCCGTCGGGCCGGTCGCTGGCGTCGTAGCCGAGCCGGTCGATGGTGAGCGACACGTGACCGCGCTCTGCCATCTCGTACGAGTGGTGGTAGCCCTCGACGGGCACCCGCCAGTACCACTCGCCCGAGGCGATGCCGTGCTCGTACACCGTCACCGCCCGGCCGCCGCCAAGCATGGTGGCGGGGCCGGTGAGGTGACCGCTGATCGTGTAGGTCTCGCCGTCGGACGGGCAGGCCAGCGCGGAGGTGTTGCGGTTGACGACCGTGAAGGAGACCGCCTCGTCGACAACCCCCGGCGGGACGTCCAGCGCGGGCTCGTCGGCCGCGGTCACTGGTTCGGTCGCCAGCTCCGTGCGGGGAGCCGTGTCGGCCACTGTGTTGGCAGCGGCAGCGGCAGCGGCAGCGTTGGTGGCGGCGTTGGTGTCGGCCGGCGCGCCGACCGCGGCTGGGACAACGAGGACGGCGCCTACGACGGCGGCGCAGAACACGGCGACCGCCAGGTTCCTGCCACGATGTGGTGTGCTCATCAGTGCTCGTTCCTTCACCTCTCGGGTACGGTCCGCCGGCGGATCCGCCGGCTTCGACGTGCTCGTGCTCGTGCGCAGGCGGCGGCTCACAGGAGCCCCTCCGCCCGGTACCAGGCGGCCTCGTCGCGGAGGGTTTCCGCCGCCGGCCGGAACTCGATGCCCAGCTCCTGGCGTACCCGGTCGGAGCTGACGCGCGCCTTGTCGCCCTCCACTAGGACCTCGACTCCGGCCCGGTTTGCGACGTCCTCCCGGCCTGTCAGGCGGTTGACCGCGCCGACGGCGGACGCGAGGCCGATCGTGAGCCGGCCGGGCAGGGCACGCGGGGCACGGCGCCCCGTCTCGCTCGCGATCACCGCGGCGAGGTCGCGCAGGCGCTCCCAGCGGCCAGCGGCGATGTACCGGCGGCCGCTGACCGCCATGCCGCTGATCCCCGCGTCGAGGACCCGGACGCACACCTCGGCGACGTCGCGCGCGTCGACCATGCTGTTGCCGACGTCGGGCAGGACGGGCAGCTCACCTCGGGCGATCGACAGGAAGAGGCGGCCGGACGACGTCGGGCCGCTGTCCCCCGGGCCCCACATCCAGCCGGGCAGGACGAGCGGGACGGCGGGGCCACGCCCGTGCGCCACGTGCGCCTGCACCACCGCCTCGGCGGCTACCTTGCTGGCCGCGTAGCCGTTCACGGCGTCGGCGGGCGGCGGCGACTCCTCGTCAGCGGGTGCCGACACCCCGCCCTTGGCGAGCGCCGCGGTGGAGCTGACGTGCACGACGGTGCGGATGTCGTGCCGCTCGGCGGCGGCCAGGAGCCGCCCGAGCGCCGTCACGTTGGTCTCGTACAGCACGTGCGGGTCGGCACCTGGCTGGTAGAACTCCCGGAAGTACGCGGCGGCGTGCACCACCGACCCGACGTCGGGCAGGACCTTGTCCCACACGTCCGGGTCGACGGTGTCGCCGACGACTACCCGCACCTCGGACGGCAGGAGCCGGGCGGCGCGCTCGGCGTCGCGCGCGAGCACGGTGACGGGCCGGCCGAGCTCGACCAGCCGGCGCACCACCGACGAGCCGAGGAGGCCGGTGGCCCCGGTGACGAGGACTGGCTCGGTCTCGAACTCGGTCTCGGACTCGGACTCGGACTCGGACTCGGACTCGGTCATCGTTCCTCCGCGGTAGTGGCGAGGACCGGCACCGCACCGGCCCGGTCTCCGGCGCCGGGCGAGACCCGGTCCGGTCGGGGGTCCTGCGCGGCGCCGGTCGTCGCGGCGTCCGGTCCTGTGCCTGTGCCTGTGTCTGTGCCTGTGCCTGCGTCCGCATCGGCGTCCGCATCCGGGCCGGGTCCCGCGGCCGCCTTGGCGGGGGCGGGCGCCCCCTCGTGCCACCCGATCCGGGCGTGCAGCCGGCGCAGCGGGCCCGGTGCCCACCACGTCCACCGCCCGGTGAGCGCCATGAAGGCCGGGACCAGGGTGGTGCGCACGATCGTCGCGTCCACCAGGACGGCGAGCGCCACGCCGAGGCCGAGCATCTGCGTGTTGGCGATCCGGGAGGAGCCGATGGCGATGAGCACGGTGGCGAGGATGAGCGCCGCGGCAGTGATGACGCCTCCGGTGCGCTGCATAGCGGTGGCTACCGCCTCCTGCAGGTCGCCCGTGCGCCGGTGCTCCTCCACGGTCCGGGCCAGGAGGAAGACGCCGTAGTCCATGGAGAGCCCGAACGCGACGCACGCCATGAGCACCGGGACCGTCGTGTCGATGTAGCCCGTGGGCGTGAAACCGAGCAGGCCGGCGAAGTTGCCCTCCTGGAACACCCACACGATCGCGCCGAGCATCGCGGTGAGGCTGAGCCCGTTGGCGAGGACCGCCTGCAGGGGCAGGATGACGCTGCCGGTCAGGAGGAAGACGATGATCAGCGCCGAGCCGATGGCGATGGCGAGCGCGATCGGCAGGAGGCTCCCGATCGAGTCCTGGCTGTCGACGAGCGTGGCGGGCTGCCCGCCGACTAGGAAGTTCTCGGCCTCCGGCAGGGCCCGGATCTCGCGCGCCATCTCCTGTGCGCGGCCGCCGGTCAGCGGGATGTCGGCGTCCGCGGTCACGTTGAGCAGCACCGGCCGCTCGCCAGGGGCTGCGACGACGAGGTCGCCGACGACCGCCGAGACGGAGGCGCCGGTGCCGGGCACGGGCTCGACGTCCTCGACCCCGTCGATGCGCAGGACGGCGTCACGCACCGCGTCGATGTCGTCGGTGTCGCTGCCCGCCGGGAGCATCAGCGTGGCCATGGACGCGCCCCCGGAGGTGAACTCGTCCCGCAGGAGCTGCTGTGCCGCGCGCACCGGCGAGTCCTCGGCGAGCTGCCGGAAGTCGGCCTCCCCGAAGGTGACGCTCCGGAAGGGGAGGGCGAGGATCAGGAGGGCTGCACCGACGGTGAGGGCGACGACCCACCGGTGCCGCATGACGCCCCGGGTCCACGACGCCCACCTGCCGACGGTCGGTCCGGTGGTCGTCGTCCCGGTGGAGGTCGGACCGGTGGAGGTCGGACCGGTGGAGGTCGGACCGGTGGTCGTCGTCCCGGTGGTCGTCGTCCCGGTGGTCGTAGCGATGGTGATCGGCTCGCCGACGATGGGCGCCGACGACGATTCCGTGGCCTTCCGCCGGCCGAGCCGCCAGCCCCGGCCGGGCCGGAGCCGGTCGCCGAGGAGCGTGAGCACCGCGGGCAGCACAAGCAGCGCGGCGAGCGCCGACAGGGCCACGACGGCGACGCCCGCGTAGGCGAACGACCGGAGGAAGTACAGCGGGAAGATGAGGAGCGACGAGAGCGCGGCCGCGACGGTGATGGCGGAGAACAGCACGGTCCGGCCGGCCGAGCTCACGGTCTTGCGCACCGCCGTCGGGACGTCGTCGGTGGCGACGAGCTCCTCGCGGAAGCGCCGGACCACGAGCAGCGCGTAGTCGATCGCGAGGCCCAGGCCGAGGGCCGTGGTCAGGTTGATCGAGAAGACCGAGACGTCGGTGAACAGGGTCAGGCCCATCAGGATCGCGTTGGTGCCCATGATGGAGGCGACCCCGACGGCGAGCGGCAGGCCCGCGGCGAGGAAGCCGCCGAACACGACGAGCAGGATGACCAGCGTGATGGGCAGCACGATCAGCTCCGCGCGAGCGAGGTCCTCCTGGATCGTGGCCTGGAGCTCGGCATAGACGGCGCCCGGGCCGATGACCGCCACGTCCAGGCCGTCCCGCTCACCGGCGAACTGGTCCTGGATGTTCGCTACCGCCTCGTTGACCGCCTGCTCGTCGCCGGCCACGCGGGCCGCGACTATCGCGTGCTGACCGTCCGCCGAGCGCAGCGCGCCGATCGGGGTACGCCAGTACGACGAGACGCCCTCGACCCCGGGCGTCTCGGCCAGCTGCTCGGTCAGGCGCAGGCCCGTCGCGGCGACGCCGGGGGCGGCCACGTCCTCCGGCGCGGTGACGAGGAGCACAACGTCGGGGGCAGCCTGCGGGGCATGGTCCTCGATCGCAGTGGCGACCAGCGACGACTCGGCCCCGGGGTCAGTCACGCCACCCGCGCCCAGCCGGCTCTCCACGCCGCTGCCGAGCACGCCACCCAGGGCGATGAACACCACCGCCACGATCAGGAGCAGGCGTGGGCGCCGTGTTGCTAGGGCACCGATATTATCGAACATCGAAGGCCTCCGTATGCGCCAATAGTAGACTGTATCGATCATAGGCCTGACGTATTGATGACCGCAACGGCCGCGGTCACCGTCAGCGCCGCCAGAAAGGAGCTGGCAGTGGGAATCTCAGAACGAACGCCGCTGTCACAGACCATCGGATACCGCCTGATCAAGGTGGGTGAGATGGTCCTGGAGACAGCCGAGCAGGTGCTCGCACCGACAGGGATCAAGCCGAGGCAGTACAACGTGCTCGTCACCCTCTCGGTCGACGCGACCCTGTCCCAGCGCGAGCTGAGCACGGCGCTGGGGATCGACCCGAACGTCATGGTCGACGTCATCGACGAGCTCGAACGGCAGGGCTTCGCCCGACGTGAGCGGAGCCCGGTCGACCGCCGTCGCCATATCGTGGTGGTCAGTCCCAAAGGGAAGACGGCGCTCGCAAAGGCCCAGGGCCTGCTCGACGAAGCCGAGAAGGAAGTCCTCGGTGTGCTGACCTCGGATCAACGTCAGGTCCTCTTCGAGTCGGTCGGCGTACTCCTGGGCCTGACCCCGGTGCCGCGGGCGAGCTGAGTAGCCCGCCCGCGGACCGAACAGGCTTTCCCTGTCGGAGAGCGAGGTGGCGCGTCAGCCCCTGGCCACCTCGCTCTCGGCCACGTCGCTCTCCGCCACCTCGCTCTCGGCCGGGATCACCGGCTCTCCCGAGCGCGCCGGCGCTCGCCCGCCGAGCAGGCGGAGGATCCGCCCGCGCCCGGCCCAGTCGGTCGCCCCGCCGACGACGCCGTCCGGCCGCACCCAGACGATCGTCGGCCGTCCCGCTGTGCCCGCTGTAGCTGCTGTGCCCGCTGTGCTTGTTGTGCCTGCTGTGCTTGTTGCGCCCGCTCCGGGCGGGTCGGTGACGAGCACACCAGCGGGCGCCTCGCGGATCAGGGCGTCACGCTGCTGCGCCGTCAGGCCGGAGACGACCAGACGGTGCCGCACGGCGCAGCCAAGGTCGTCGCGCGGCGGCACGGGCAGACCGCTCCACCGCCCCACGGCCGGCAGGCCGATTCCCTGGGGTACCTGCCCCTCGACCAGGGCGGGACTGTTGCGCAGCCCGAGGTCGAGCTGCGCGAGCCGGCCGACGGCCGCTCCCTGGAACCGCGCCTTGCCGCCCACGGTCCGCAGGAGGGCGTCCCGCAGCGTGCGCAGCACCGGGTTGGCCACGAGCCACAGCTTGGTCTGCGCGTCGGCCTGCTGGACCGCGCGCTGCGCGGCCGGCCTGCGCTCGGCCTCGTACCCGTCGACCACCGCGGCGTCCGCTCCCCCGAATGCGGCGGCGAGCCGCCAGGCAAGGTCGAAACCGTCCTGGACCGCGGTGTTGAGCCCCTGGCCGCCGGCAGGCGAGTGCCCGTGCGCGGCATCACCCGCCAGCAGGACCGGGCCGCTGCGGAACTGCTTGGCGACCCGCGAGTGGACCCGGAAGCGGCTCGCCCAGCGGACATCGCTGATCGTCGCCGTCGGCTGGCGCAGCCGCAGCGCCGCCAGCGCGTCGTCGAAGACGGTGTCGGGTGTGCCCTCCGGCGGGATCTCACGGTCCGCGAAGACCCGGTGGGTCCCGTCCGGCAGCGGTACGACGACGAGCACCCCGCTCGGCCCCAGGTCATAGCGCGCCTCGTCGACCGGCAGGTCCGGGCTGACGACCCGGCCGTCGACCAGGAGGAACTCCCGGGTGAACGTCCGGCCCTCCATCTCCACCCCGGCGGCCGCACGGACGACGCTGCGCGACCCGTCGGCGCCGACCAGCCACCGGGCCGCGACCTCCGTCGTCGCGCTCGTCGTGCTGGAGCCTGTCGTGCTGGAGCCTGTCGTGCTGGAGCCCGTCGTGCTGGAGCCTGTCGTGCCGAAACCTGTTGTATCGGCGACCTGGACCACCGCGCGGTCCTCGTCGAGGCGCACCTCGGTGACCCGGTGGTTCCACCGCACGTCCACCCCCAGCGCCGTCGCGCGGCTCAGGAGCAGCCGGACCACTACGGGCTGCGGCAGGCAGACGGGGCGCGTGAACCGGGTCCCCGCCAGCCCACCGAACGGGACGGTGAACAGCGGGCGGGTAACGGACGAGTAGCGCGCCCGCTGCAGGACCAGGCCCTCCTGCAGGACGTCGTCCCCGACGCCCAGACGGTCGAGCACCTCCAGGCAGCCGGCCCACAGCACGAGGGCGCGGGGCTGGTCGTCGGGTCCCGGCCGCGCGTCGTACACCCGCACGGGCACACCCTGCAGCGCGAGCGTGCAGGCCGCGACCAGGCCGGCCGGGCCCGCGCCGACTATGACGACCGGCAGCGTGCTGACCGGCTGTGCACTGAACGGCGGCGCGGTCATGACGCGCCCTCGGCGACCGGCGCCGCACCCGTGGCGAGCAGCGCCTCGATCTCCGGCAGGGAGGCGTCCGCGCGCGTCCACACGACGGCGCTGAACCCGAGGTCGCGGGCGGCCGCGCAGTTCTCCTCGAGGTCGTCGACCATCAGGCACTCCGAGGCGGGCTTGCCGAGGCGCTCCAGGAGCCTGCGGTAGATCTCCGGGTCAGGCTTGCGCACCTGCTCCCGGCTGGAGTCGACCACCACGTCGAACAGGGCGTCGGCGTCGACCTGCGCGCGCCAGCGCGGCTCCCACTCCCGCACGTTGTTCGTGAGCAGCGCCGTGGTGTACCCGCGCTCGCGGAAGCCGGCGATGGCGTCGGTCACCGCGGTCTCCGTGCGCCGCCCCTTGAACCACCACTCGCCGAACGGCTTGCCCTCGAGGCGGTCGAGCGTGCCCTCGGGCAGGTAGGTGGCGAGCCGCTTGATCATCTCGTCCTCGGTGATGGCGGCCACCTCGAGCTGGGCCATCGGCTCCGCCCGGTGCTCGTACGCGGAGGCGCCCATGGCTTCCCGCAGCTGCAGCGGCGAGATGCCCACCGCCTTGCAGAAGAGGTAGAACGTCTCCTCGAGCGGGTTCGTCAGCACGCCGCCGTAGTCGAAGACGAGCGTGCTGATCCTCTGGCCGCTGAACTGGTCGCTGATCATGCTGTGACTCCCATCGTGAGGTCGATCTGGGCTGCGACCCTGCCGGCGTGCAGGATCGAAGTGCGGGTGGAGCACGCGACGATCGCGCCACGCGTGGTCAGCTCGGCGACCTGGGTGACGACCTGCGTGGGGAGGTCCAGCTCGACGAAGGCGTCGAACGAACCCGTGCACGCGAGGACGACGAGGTCGGACGGTTGCAGGCCGTGGGAGAGCGACACGGCCGCCGCGGCCGACTGGCGCGCGGCCTCGAGCAGGAGGTTGCCCGGTGCATGGTCGAGGGGATGGTCGAACAGGTAGGGGTGACGGGTGTCGACATGGAGCCAGGACTCCGCCCGACGCTCGCCGGCCGAAGATGGGACCAGGGACACCTGGCTCACCACGACGTTGCGCGGGTCCCGCCGGCCGACAGTCCGGGGGTCGGCGCGCGCCGACGGCTGCGCAGATGTCTGTGCCGACGGCTGTGCCGACGGCTGCGGGGACGGCTGCGGGGACGGCAGGAGCGGCTCGGCGGCGCTCAGGGTCTCGCGCCGGCCGAGCCCGCGCAGGCTCTTCCACTCCGCGGGGGTCATGACCATGAGCGACCCCCGCCCGGTGAGCGCCGCCCGGCCGTCGACCAGGATCTGCCCGGTGAACTCGACGCCGGTCACCCTGCCGCCGATCGTCCGGCGCGCCTCGAGAGCGGTGCCGACCTCCAGGTGCGCCTGCCGGTCCCCGACCCGCAGGGCGTCGGCGTCGTCGATCTGCACGTCGAGGTCTCGGAAGAGGAACGCGAGACCCAGCGGAACCCCGAGGTGCAGGTGCGAGACGCAGACGGCGGCCTGCCGGACGGTCTCGACCAGGAGGGAGAAGTCGAGGACGGGCCCCTCCTGCATGAGGTGGCCTCGTGGCAGCTGAGCTGCCACCCGGTACGTCCCTTCGGTATCGGACGTGTCGGTGACGAAGACCTCGGCGACGGCCGTGCGGTGCACGTACTCGCGGGCGACGGTCGCGGCGTAGCTGAGGCTCATGAGGCCACCGCCCCCGGCGTCGTGCAGACGGGCGCGACGAGCTCTGGCTCGGGGGACGGAAGCCTTGGCGCGTCGCCGTGGGCGGCCCCGACAACCGATGCAGCTGAGGCAACCGAGGCAACCGAGGCAGCCGGAATGTTCAGGGCGCCCGGCCGCAGGCCGTAGCCCAGCTCGCGCAGCCGGTGCGACACGTCCAGGAGGGACGCGTTCAGGCTGGTCCCCCGGCGCATCGACACAAGGCTGGTGACGCGCGCGGCATGCCCCGCGAGCGACTGCTCGGCCACCATCGACAGCGTGGCCTGGGGCCCGAGCTCCAGCAGGACGTCGTGCCCCCTGCCCGACGCCGTACGGATCGCGTCCCGGAACCGGACCGGGCGGATCACCGTGTCGGCCCAGAACGAGGCGTCCAGCGCGGCGACGGGCACCCGCCCGCCGACTGCGCTCGACACGATGTGCCCGTTGCCCCGCGGCGGCGGGACGTCGGCGAGCGCCTCGACGATCGGCCGGCGCATGACGGCCGCCCGCGGCGAGTGCAGCGCGTGCCGCACGCGGAGCGGGAGCCACCAGCCGCCCGCGGCGCGGACGTCCGCGCCGAGTGCGTCGACGGCGTCGTCGCTCCCGGCGACCACAACGACCGCCGGTGCGTTGACGGCGGCGACGTGGACGTCTCCGCCGCGCGCGACCAGCCGGTCGACCGTGTGCGGGTCGAGGCCCGCGACGGCCATGGTGCCGGTGCCGTCGAACCGCTGGACCGCCTCGGCCCGCCGGACCACGATCGTGAGCGCCTGCTCGATGCTCAGCGCGCCGACGGCGTGCGCCGCCGCGACCTCCCCGAGCGAGTAGCCCACGACCTCGTCAGGGATGACGCCGCGACGTCGCCAGAGGTCGGTGAGGCAGGCCTGGATGGTGAAGATCGCCGTCTGGGCGGCGACGGCCTCACCCACCTCGGGCGGCGCCTCGTCGGTGCTCAGGTGCTCCAGCAGCGACCACCCGGTGAGTTCGCGCACGGTCGCCTCGCACCGGTGCAGCGTGGGCCAGACCCCGGGCTCGGACAGGAGCGTCCGCCCCATGCCCGGCCACTGCGACCCGTAGCCGCTGTAGACGAAGGTGAGCCGGCTGCGGGCCCGGTGCCGGATCATGCGCGCTCACCGCCGATCGCCCGGTTGGCGACCTGGCCATTCGTGAGGCTGTTCGCGAGCGCGTCGAGGTCGTCGTCGGGCGACCCTTCGGCGAGCTCGCTGGGCAGGAGTCCGCTGGACAGATGGTCGGCGAGCCGCCGGACCGTCGGGTGGTCGAAGACGACGGTCGCCGGAATCTCGCGCCCGAGCCGTCGCTCCAGCTCGCTGCGCAGCTCGACGACCATGAAGGACGTCAGGCCGAGGTCGAAGAGCGACGCGTCGGGATCGAGCTGGTCGGGCCGGTCGAGGCCGAGGGCCGGGGCGAGCCGCTCCTGGAGGAGCTCGAGCACCTCGACCGAGCTCGTCAGGGGCGCCTCGTCCGCCGGGAGCGCGAGGATGCGGTCGGCCGCTTCCGGGAGCACGACGGCGGGGTAGGCGTCCGGCTGCGCGGGGGGCCACGCCGCGGTCGCGGGGGTGCCGTGCGGTTCATGATTAGCTGGGTGATCGCTCGGATGATTGGTCGGGCGATCGCTCGGTCGACCGTTCAGCTGATCGCTCGGTCCGGCCGGGCCAGCGGGTCCGGCCGGACCGGCCGGGTGGACGGCGGCGGGCGGCGCGACGGCGGGTGCTTGTGCCGGTGCCAGTGCCTGTGCCGGTGCCGGTGCCTCGGGCAGCCAGTAGTCCCGGCCCTGGAACGGGTAGGTCGGCAGCTGCGGCACGTGTGCCGGGCGCGGGGTCACCGCGCTCCAGTCCACGTGGCCGCCCTCCCGCCAGTACTGCGCGTACGCCTCCCGCAACGCCCGAGCCGGCCCCGTCGTCGAGACCGATGCCAGCCCGCGCATGGGACGCCCTCTCTGCGCCTTTCCACGTGTGCCGCTCTGCGACCCGCCTTGCATCCCGCTCTGTACCCCGCTCTGCGACCCGCTCTGTGCCTCTCCCCCGGCCTCGTTCCGGTCGAGGAGCGGGAGCAGGCCGCCCGGACCGAGCTCTAGGACCACCCGAGCTCCGGCGGCGCGGGCGGCGCCGAGCGCCGCGCCGAACTGCACGGGCTCGCGCGTATGCCGGACCCAGTAGTCGCTGGTGGCCACCTCGGGGCCGACGAGCTCACCGGTCGCGTCGGAGACCATCGGGACGGCGGGCAACCGGAGCTGTACTCGATCGAAGGCCGCCCGGAGACCGTCGAGCACCGGGTCCATGTGGTGCGAATGGAACGCGCGATTAACGCCGAGCCGGATGCCCCGCACGTCGCGGCGCGCCATCGTCTCCAGCACCTCGGCGACGCCGTCCGGGTCCCCCGACACGACGGTGTCGTGCGGGCTGTTGTGCACCGCCACCTCGACGGCGCCGGAGACCAGCGGCCCCAGGCCCGCGAGGTCCTCCGGGCGGCAGCGCAACAGCACCATGGCGCCCTCGGGCGCGTCGTCGGCCATGAGCCGACCACGCTCGGTGACGAGCCGGTAGCCGTCCTCAACCGAGAACACACCCGCGAGTGCCGCCGCCGCGTACGCGCCCACGCTGTGTCCCAGCACCATGGAGGGCTCCACGCCGGCCGAGCGCCACCAGGCGCCCAGTGCGACCGCGGCCGCGTACAGGGCCGGCTGGGTGACGTGGGTGGAGGCAAGGGCCTCAGTGGCGGACCGGTCGTTCGTGACGAGCACGGACAGCGGCAGCTCGGCCGGTCCGCCGAGGCTGTCGATCACCTCGGTGATCACAGGGACGCGCCCGTAGAGACCGGCGAGGCAGCCTGCGACGGGCAGGCCGTGCCCCGGGGCCAGGAACGCGACCCGGGGCGGCGAGCCGACGACGCGGTTGAGGTCGCCGTCGCCGATCGCGACGCGGAGCAGCCCGCTGAGCAGCTCGGGGCCGGACTCCGCGACGACCGCCGACCGGACTGCCAGGTCGGCCCGCCCGGCCCCCGCGGCCCACGCGAAGCCGCGCAGACGTTCGGCGTCGGACGTCCCGTCGGCGAGGGACACCGAGACCCGCTCGGCGAGGCGCACGGCGGTCGCCCGCACGGCGGCGTCGTCAGCCCCGCTGAGCTTGACCACTACGGGTTCCGGGGTGTCGGCCGGGGTGTCCGCCGTCGACAGCGCCGGGGTGCCGGT
The DNA here is from genome assembly GCF_041081105.1 of Promicromonospora sp. Populi. NCBI lineage: Bacteria > Bacillati > Actinomycetota > Actinomycetes > Micrococcales > Promicromonosporaceae > Promicromonospora > Promicromonospora sp. Populi. Next base: position 2,459,077 of record NZ_CP163528.1, read on the forward strand.
AGCGACGCCGGCGCTGGACCGCGCCGGAGGGCTCTGGACCACTACGTGCGCGTTCGTGCCGCCGAAGCCGAACGACGAGACGCCCGCCACGCGCACCGGGTCCGCCCAGCGCACGCTGTTGCCCGGCACCGTCACGCCGAGCTCGTCCCACGCGATGTGCGGGCTGGGCGTCGTGAGGTTGAGGTGCCGGGGAATCATGCCGCGCTCGACGGCGAGCAGCACCTTGACAAGGCCGGCGATGCCCGCGGCGGCCTCCAGGTGCCCGATGTTGGTCTTGACCGAGCCGATGGGCAGCGGGCGCGGCCGGTCGGCCGTGCCGAGGGCCGCGGCGAGCGCCCGGACCTCGATCGGGTCGCCGAGCGGCGTCCCGGTCCCGTGCGCCTCGACGTACCCGACCTCGTCGGACGTGACCCGCGCGGCGTCCAGCGCCGCCCGGACCACTGCCTGCTGGGCGTTGCCGCTCGGTGCGGTGAGCCCGTTGCTCCGGCCGTCCTGGTTCACGGCGGAGCCGCGGATCACCCCCACCACACGGTCGTCGGGCCCGACGTCGGACAAACGACGCAGCACCACTACACCGCACCCGTCGCCCCGCACGTACCCGTCGGCGGAGGCGTCGAACGCCTTGCACGCCCCCTCCGGGGAGAGCATCCGGCCCTGGGAGAGCGCCACCGTCGAGTCGGGGGTGAGCACGAGGTTGACCCCGCCGACCAGGGCGGAGTCGACCTCGCCGGACCGCAGGCTCTGCACCGCGAGGTGCGCGGCGACGAGCGACGACGAGCAGGCGGTATCGACGACAAGGCTGGGCCCGGTCAGCCCGAAGGTGTAGGAGATCCGGTTGGCGCCGAAGTTCCCGGCGCTTCCCGTGGCCGTGTACGCATCGATCTGCGCGAGGTCGCCCGAGCGCAGGGTCAGCCGCTCGTAGTCGGACCCGCTCATCCCGACGAACACGCCGGTCCGGCTGCCCCGGAGGGAGTCGGGTGCGATGCCCGCGTCCTCCAGCGCCTCCCAGGCCGTCTCGAGCAGCAGGCGGTGCTGCGGATCGATCTTGACCGCCTCGGCGTCAGGGATGCCGAACAGGCCGGCGTCGAACCGCCGTATCCCGCCCAGGGCGCCGAGGTGTCGGGAGTAGGTACGGCCGGGCGCGCCGGGGAGGGGGTCGAAGACGGAACCGAGGTCCCACCGGTCCTCCGGCACGTCGACGACGCCGGACCGCCCCTGGACGAGGAGGTCCCAGAACGCCTCGGGTCCCTGTACCCCGCCAGGGAAGCGGCAGCCGATGCCGATGACCGCTATGGGCTCGGTGCGCGGGTCGGTGTGTGTGCCTGAGTGTGTGCCTGAGTGTGTGCCTGAGTCTGTGCCTGTTCCGGCGCGCGGGTCGGCCGCACCGGCAGGAGCGGGCGCTCGGCCGAGGTCTGGGGTCTCGGCGAGCGCGGCCGCGTCCGGGGACTCCCCGGCCAGCGCCGCGGCCACGGCGCTGATCGATCCGTGCTCCCACGCGAACGTCGGGGGGACGTCCGTGCCGAGCCAGTCCGACAGGATCCCGGCGATCATGACCGCCCGCACGCTGTCCAGGCCGAGGTCGGCCAGGTCGGCCCCGGCGTCGACCTTGGTGAGGTCCAGCCCGCTGTGCTCGGCGACCAGGTGGCGCAGGCGGTCCTCGATCTCGTTGGCCGTCGGTGGGGTTGGTGTCGCCGCGGTGGGTGTCGCTGCTGTTGATGTCGCTGCGGCGGACGGCGCTGCGGCGGGCGTGCCGGTCGGGAGGCCGGCGCCCGCAGGGGCCCGGTCGTCCGAGGTGGCCGGTTCGGGAGCGGTCGGCTCGCCGGCCAGCACGCCGGCCGGTTCCCCGGCTCGCTCGCCAGCCAGTTCGCCGGCCAGCTCGCTGGCTAGTTCGCCGGCCAGGTACGACGCCTTGGTGTCGCGACGGCGGATCTTGCCGCTCGACGTGACGGGAAGGCTCCGCCGGGGCACCAGGACGAGCTCGTGGACCGGGATCCGGTGCTCGCGCAGCACGGCCCGGCGCACGACCGCGGCGATCTCCTGCCGGGCGACAGGATCCTTCAGCGGAGCGGGCGGCACCTCCTGGACGACGACGAGCACCTCGCTCCCATCATGTTCGACGGAGAACGCCGCGGTACGCAGCGCAGCCAGAGCGGGGTGGCTCTCCACGCTCGTCGCCTCCACGTCCTGGGGATAGACGTTGCGGCCGGTGAAGATCATCAGGTCGCTGGCCCGACCGGTGACGAAGAGCTCGCCGTCGATCAGCGCGCCGAGGTCACCCGTGTCCAGGTACGGCCCTTCACCGGTGGCAAGGTGGTTGGCGAAGGTCTGCGCGGTCCGCTCGGCGTCGTCGAAATACCCAGCGGCGACAGCCGCGCCCTGCACCCAGAGGCGACCGACACCGCCGTCGGCGACCGGCAGCAAGGTCGCCTCGTCGACCAGGACTACCTCGACCCCGGGTCCGACCTGGCCGCTGCTGACGAGCCGGAGCGTCGCCTCGTCGCCCGATCGCGGCCGCATCAGCCCCTCACCCAGACCGGGCTCGGAGACCTCCCGGATCACCGGCTCCCCGCCGGATCTCGCGCCGGACTTGGCGCCGGAGACTACGAGCGTGCCCTCCGCAAGGCCGTAGCACGGCTGGAACGCCTCCTTGCGGAACCCGGCGCTCGCGAACCGCTCGGCGAACCGGTCGATCACCTCGGCGCGGACCGGCTCGGCACCGTTGAGCGCGTGGGTCCAGGTAGACAGGTCGAGCTGGGCGCGGACCTCGTCGGACACCCGGTGCACACACAGGTCGTAGGCGAAGCTGGGCCCGGAGCTGTGCGTGGCCCGGAGCCGGGAGATGGTCTGGAGCCACACCGCAGGGTCACGGATGAACGAGGCGGGCGCCATGAGCACCGACTCCATGCGGCCGTACAGCGGAAAGACGATCCCGCCGATGAGGCCCATGTCGTGGTAAGGCGGGACCCAGGTGACACACACGCTGTCGGCGTCGATCTTGAACGTCTCGCAGGCGGTCACGGAGTTCGCCAGCAGGTTCGCGTGGGTCACCATCACGCCCTTAGGGGCCGCCGTCGACCCGGAGGTGTACTGGAGGAACGCCACGTCGCCCGGAGCGACGTCGGGCGGGCGCCAGCCGCGCTCCCGGCCGTCGGCGGGAGCCGCGCCGACGTCGAGCAGGGTTACCCCTGGCATCCCGTCGACACTTCCCGCGGGAAGGTCTGCGTCAGTGACGACGATGCGGGCCCGGGAGTCCGCGACGATGGACTCGATCCGGCGCAGGTGGCGAGTGGCCGTCGGCGGGTAGGCCGGCACCGCGACGAGGCCGGCGTAGAGACAGCCGTAGAAGTAGGTGACGTAGTCCAGGCCCGGTGACGTCATCAGGAGCACGCGGTCACCCGGTTCCGCGGACTCGGACAGCGTGACAGCGACGGCCCGGGCACGGGCGTCGAGCTCGCCGTACGTCATGGACGTGTCCTCGGGCTCGGCGCCCCGGACGAATGTCAAGAACCGGTAACCCACCCGGTCGGGCTCATCCTGCGCACGCCGACGCAGGAGATCCACGACAGTCTTGAGATGCTCGTGCGAGTCCATCCGCAGTCCACCTATCCCCTAGAGACATGGGTAGTCCCGGGGATGAAAACGACGCAGCCTCGGGCTACCGCGTCGTTGTCGATGGCCGAGCAAGATCGTATCCAGTACCTATCGTCCCATGGGGTCGATTATAGGAGAAACCTGGGTGAACTCGACAAGTTCACCCGGAGTTGGCTCGACGTGGGCTCGTAGGAGCGGTCCGGTGCTGGCCGCGCCGTCGTCGGGCGGACGCAAAAGAGGCCCGGATCCGCGGAATTCCGCGGGTCCGGGCCTCTGACCAGGCCGACCACCCAAGGGCGGCCGAGCGACCAACTAGAAGTTGATCATGTGCCCGGCGATACCGTGCACCGTCTCCTGGACCGACTCCGACAGCGTCGGGTGGGTGTGCACGTTGCGCGCCACCTCGTCGGCGGTCAGGTCCCACTTCTGCGCGAGCGTGAGCTCCGGCAGCAGCTCGGAGACGTCCGGGCCGATCATGTGGGCGCCGAGCAGCTCGTTGTACTTGGCATCGGCGACGAGCTTGACGAAGCCCGTCGTGTCGCCCAGGCCGTGGGCCTTGCCGTTGGCCATGGTCGGGAAGGACGACACCTTGACGTCGTACCCCTCGTCCTTGGCCTGCTGCTCCGTGAGGCCGAACGAGGCGACCTGCGGGGAGCAGAAGGTCGCGCGCGGCATCATGCGGTAGTCGCCCAGGGTCTGCGTCTCGGCGCCGGCGATGGTCTCGGCGGCAACGACGCCCTGCGCCTCCGCGACGTGCGCCAGCATGAGCTTGGCGGTCACGTCACCGATGGCGTAGATGTGCGGCACGTTCGTGCGCATGTAGTCGTCGATCGCGATGGCGCCGCGGTCGGTGAGCTGCACGCCCGTGCTCTCGAGCCCGAAGCCCTTGATGTTGGGGGCGAAGCCGACGGCCATGAGGACCTTGTCGACCACGAGCTCGCCGGGCTTGTCGTCCTTGACGCCCTTGTAGGAGACGGTGACGGACGAGCCGTTGTCCTTCACGGTCTGCACCGCGGTGGAGGTCAGCAGGTTGACGCCCAGCTTCTTGTACTGCTTGGCGATCTCCTTGGAGACGTCCGCGTCCTCGTTCGGCAGCGCGCGGTCGAGGAACTCGATGATCGTGACGTCCACGCCGTAGTTCTTCAGGACGTAGGCGAACTCCATGCCGATGGCGCCGGCGCCGACGATGGCGATCGACTTGGGCAGCTCGCGCGTGAGGATCTGCTCCTCGTAGGTCACGATGTTCGAGGACAGCTCGACGCCGGCCAGGAGGCGCACCTCGGAGCCCGTGGCGATGATCGCGTTGTCGAAGGTCACCGTCTCGGTGCCGCCCTTGTTGAGGGCCACCTCGATGGTGTTCGCGTCGCGGAACGTGCCGCGGCCGTCGAGCTCCGCGATCTTGTTCTTCTTCATGAGGAAGTGCACGCCCTTGACGCGGCCGTCCGCGACCGTGCGCGAACGGTCCCAGGCCTTCCCGAAGTCGAACGAGACGTCCCCGGCCATGCCGAAGAAGTCCTTCTGGTGAGTGAAGATGTGCGCGAGCTCAGCGTTGCGGAGCAAGGCCTTCGAGGGGATGCAGCCCACATTGAGGCAGACACCGCCCCAGTACTTCTCCTCGATGATCGCAACGGACTTACCGAGCTGGGCAGCGCGGATGGCGGCGACGTAGCCGCCGGGGCCCGCGCCGAGGAGTACGACGTCGTAGTGGGAAGCCATGGGCCCAGCCTATTAGCGGTATCGGATGCGTGTGACGTGACGTCCGTCTCGGTTCAACGAACCGGCTCGACGACTCGGTTCGACGACTCGGTTCAGCGGACCGAGTCCACACCCTTGTTCGCCAGCATGTCTGCGTGCTCGTTTCCCGGGTCGCCCGCGTGACCCTTCACCCAGACCCAGCTGACGTCGTGCTTCGCGACCTCGGCGTCGAGCGCCTGCCAGAGATCGACGTTCTTGACCGGCTGCTTGCTCGCCGTCTTCCACCCGTTGCGCTTCCAGCCGGCGATCCAGGTCTTCATCCCGTTCATCACGTACGACGAGTCGACGTGGATGGTGACCGAGGTGGGCCCCTTGAGCGCCCGCAGGCCCTCGACGACGGCGGTCAGCTCCATGCGGTTGTTGGTGGTGACCTTCTCACCGCCGAACAGCTCCTTCTCGTGCTCGCCGGAACGCAGCAGCGCGCCCCAGCCCCCCAGGCCCGGGTTCCCCTTGCAGGCGCCGTCGGTCCACATCTGCACGGTCGGGCCTGCTGCACTCTCGCTGGTCACGGGCCTCACCCTAACCGGCGGCGGTGGGGCCGCACGCCGAGTGTCAGTGGCTCGGCATAGCGTGTGTGACAGGCCCCGGAAGACCGCGTTGAAGACAGCATTCGAGGAGGAACGATGAAGTTCGGTTTCATCAGCAGCTTCGGCACGCTCGACGAGCACGTATCTCTCGCCGCCGAGATCGAGGACCACGGCTGGGACGGGTTCTTCACCTGGGACGCGATCAACCTGAGCGGCGAATGGGCGATGCCGGTCTACGACCCGTTCGCCGTGCTTACGGCCGCCGCTTGCGTGACGGAACGCATCACGCTTGGGGCGATGGTGTTCGCCGTACCCCGGCACCGCCCGTGGGAGCTGGCGCAGCGAGCGCTCACCGTGGATCGGATCTCGGGCGGGCGGCTGGTACTGCCTGTCGGTGTGGGCGTCGCCGAAGATCGCGGCTTCACCTCGGTTCCGGGTCAGGCCACGAGCCTGAAGGATCGAGCAGCCCAGCTCGACGAGATCCTGGCCTGGCTCGAGAAATCCTGGTCGGGCGAGGACTTCGAGTTCCAGGGTGAGCACATCAGCACAGGACCGTTCCGGTTTCCCGAGCCGCCGGTCAAGGGCCGGATCCCGGTCTGGCCGGTCGGCGTCTGGGACGCGGCGCGACCGCCCGTCAAGAACCTGCAGCGCGCGCTGCGTTGGGACGGGATAGTCCCGCAGCTACGCGGCACGGCGGATGATCTGACGCCGGACGACGTGGCCGGGCTGGTCGACTGGCTCAAGGCGCACCGTTCGGACGTGACTAGCGCGGGCGAACCGTCGAGCGGGGACGGACCGTCGGCCGCAGGCGAACCGGAGAACCCCCAGGACGGTCGACCGTTCGAGGTGATCCTGCAGGGCAAGCTCTCGACCGACCCGGGCAAGGCCGCCGAACAGGTCAGCGCCATGGCGGACGCCGGGGTCACCTGGTGGATCGAGTCCTGGTGGGACCCCACGAAGGACACCGCGGAGTCCCTCCTGGAGAAGGTGCGCCAGCGGCCGCCGGGGCGGTAGCACCGCCCCCCTTACGACACGACCGCGCGGACACCGTTCGGTGTCCGGGCGGTCGTGCAATGTCCGGGCGGTCGTGCGTCAGGTCTCTGTGCGTCAGGTCTCTGTGCGTCAGGTCTCTGTGCGTCAGGTCTCTGTGCGTCAGACTCTGTGCGCGCTCGGAGCCGCTGATCGACCGCGCAGGTCAGACTGGGCGCGCCGCCTCGATCTCGACCGACGGCAGGTGCCGGGCCGGCAGCGTCTTCGGACGCCACGACTCCCGGGTCTCCTCGAACGCCGCGATCTTGTCGGCCTGCTGCAGGGTGAGCCCGATGTCGTCGAGACCCTCCATGAGCCGCCACCGCGTGTAGTCGTCGATCTGGAACGGCACGGTGACGTCGTCGGCCGTGGCGGTCTTGGCCTCCAGGTCGACGGTCACCTCGGTGCCGGGCTTGGTCTCGAGGATCTTCCACAGGATCTCGATGTCCTCGGGCGAGACGATGCCCGTCACCAGGCCCTGCTTGCCCGAGTTGCCACGGAAGATGTCCGCGAACCGCGAGGACAGGACTACCCGGAAGCCGTAGTCCTTGAGCGCCCAGACAGCGTGCTCACGCGAGGACCCGGTACCGAAATCCGGCCCGGCCACGAGCACCGACCCGGCGGAGTACGCCTCCTGGTTCAGCACGAACGACGGGTCGCCCCGCCACGCAGCGAACAGTGCGTCCTCGAACCCGGTGCGCGTGACCCGCTTGAGGTATACGGCGGGGATGATCTGGTCGGTGTCGACGTTGCTGCGCCGCAGCGGGACGCCGACGCCGGTGTGGGTGGTGATCTTCTCCATGATCAGTGCTCCTCTCAGCGCAGCGCGGGCTGGCCGGCGGCGGACCCGACCGGAGCGGACCCGATCGCTACGGGAATGGGCAGGTCGACGACGGACTCGCCCAGCGGGGACGCGCCCACGCCGTCGAGCGGCGAACCGTCGAACGTGGTGATGTCGATGGCGTCGGGCAGGTCCAGGTCGCTGACGCTGGACAGGGTGCCCCGGATCGCAGTCGCCGCTGCGACCAGCGGCGAGACCAGGTGGGTGCGGCCGCCCTTGCCCTGCCGCCCCTCGAAGTTGCGGTTCGACGTGGAGGCCGACCGCTCCCCCGGCGCGAGCTGGTCCGGGTTCATACCCAGGCACATGGAGCAGCCGGCGTTGCGCCACTCGGCGCCGAACTCCTTGAAGATCACGTCGAGGCCCTCGGCCTCAGCCTGCAGTCGCACCCGCGCCGAGGACGGAACCACCAGCACGCGCAGGGACTCGGCCTTCTGCCGGCCCTTGACCACCTTCGCGACCGACCGCAGGTCCTCGATGCGCCCGTTGGTGCAGGAGCCGATGAACACCGTGTCGACGCTGATGTCGCGCAGCGGCGTCCCGGCGGTCAGGCCCATGTACTCCAGCGCCTTGGCGGCGGTCTCGCGCTCGCCCTCGTCGGCGATGTCCGCCGGCACGGGCACGGACGCCGACAGCGGCAGCCCCTGGCCGGGGTTGGTGCCCCAGGTGACAAACGGCTCGAGGTCGGCCGCATCGAGGACTACCTCGACGTCGAACTCCGCGTCGTCGTCGGACCGCAGGGTCTTCCAGTACTCGACGGCGGCGTCCCAGTCCGCGCCCTCGGGCGCGTGCGGGCGGCCCTTGAGGTACTCAAAAGTGGTCTCGTCCGGGGCGATCATGCCCGCGCGGGCACCGGCCTCGATCGACATGTTGCAGATGGTCATCCGGGCTTCCATGGAGAGCGCACGGATGGCCTCGCCGCGGTACTCGAGCACGTAGCCCTGGCCGCCGCCCGTGCCGATCTTGGCGATGATCGCCAGGATGATGTCCTTGGAGGTCGCCCCGGCGGGCAGCGTCCCGTTCACGGTGATCGCCATGGTCTTGAAGGGCGCGAGCGGCAGCGTCTGGGTGGCGAGCACGTGCTCTACCTCGGACGTGCCGATGCCGAACGCGAGCGCGCCGAACGCGCCGTGCGTGGACGTGTGCGAGTCGCCGCACACCACGGTGAGGCCAGGCATGGTCAGCCCGAGCTGCGGTCCCACCTGGTGGACGATGCCCTGGTCCGCGTCGCCGAGGCTGTGCAGCCGGACGCCGAACTCCTTGGCGTTGTTGCGCAGCGTCTCGATCTGCGTGCGGCTCGTCACGTCGGCGATCGGCCGGTCGATGTCGAGCGTCGGTGTGTTGTGGTCCTCGGTAGCGATGGTGAGGTCGGGCCTCCGCACCGGCCGTCCGGCGAGGCGGAGCCCCTCAAACGCCTGCGGGCTCGTGACCTCGTGCACCAGGTGCAGGTCGATGTAGAGAAGATCAGGCGAGCCGTCCTCGCCTCGACGCACCAGGTGCGCTTCCCAGACCTTCTCTGCCAGCGTGCCGGCCATGGCGGATCGCCTCCCTGTTAAAAAACTGCCCTGTCAAAACTGCCCGTCAGAACTACGTGTCAGAAACAACTTCGGGCCTCGACTTGCAATCTCACGTTCCGAGACGGCAATATCGCGGTATGGACGATACTAGCGGAGTCGGCGTCTTGGACAAGGCGGCATCCGTACTCGGGGCGCTCGAGGCCGGCCCGGCCACCCTGGCGCAGCTCGTCTCTTCGACCGGCCTGGCCCGCCCGACGGCGCACCGCCTGGCCGTAGCGCTTGAGCACCACCGACTCGTTGCCCGCGACATGCAGGGCCGTTTTGTGCTGGGTCCGCGCCTCAACGAGCTGGCCACGGCCGCCGGCGAGGACCGCCTGCTGGCAGCCGCGAACCCCGTGCTCATCGCGCTGCGCGACCACACGGGTGAGAGCGCTCAGCTCTATCGCCGGCAGGGTGACCACCGCGTGTGCGTCGCCGCGGCCGAGCGTCCGGTAGGCCTGCGCGACTCGATCCCCGTTGGCGCAACGCTCAGCATGAGCGCCGGCTCCGCGGCGCACGTGCTCCTCGCCTGGGAGGAGCCGGACCGCCTGCACCGCGGTCTGCGCGACGCGACCTTCACGGCCACGATCCTCTCCGGCGTCCGACGCCGCGGCTGGGCCCAGTCGGTCTCGGAGCGCGAGCTCGGCGTGGCGTCGGTCTCGGCGCCGGTCCGCGGGCCGTCGGGCCGGGTTGTGGCCGCCGTCAGCGTCTCGGGGCCCGTGGAGCGGCTCTCCCGGCAGCCCGGCCGGCTGCACTCGGCCGCCGTCGTCGCCGCGGCCAACAAGCTCACCGAGGTTCTGCACCGGTCCGGCGAGTAATCCTCTGCCGCTTGGCCCGTACTGCTTGCCCGGGCGGGCATTGCCGTGCACACCCGGTGTGCGGCCGGTGAGCGGTCCGTGAGTGTTGGCTCGCCACGCCGAGCCAGGTGATTCCCCAGGTCGGGGTCCTGTCAGTACCCTCATTCGAGACGTGTGCACACCAGGGGCGCACGCGTACGTCGTGAGGAATCTGATGCCACCTAGGGTGAGGCTCATCATCATCTGGGTCGTGGTGATCTTCTTGCTGTACTCGGTCATCAACGATCCCGAACGCTCCGCCGACGTCGTGCTTGCCCTCTGGGATGTCATCTGGGGCGCAATCGCGAACATCGGCAGGTTCTTCGAGGAGCTCTTCACCGGGTCCATCGGCCGCTGACGACGTAAGGTCGGCGACGAGCAGGGTCGGCGACGAGACCGGCCAATCCGAACGCACCCCCCGGGGAGACCCGCATGAGCGCTACAGCGGACTTTGTCATCCGCAACCGCGCCATGCAGCGCTACATCCTCGCGAACGAGAAGATCGTCATCGCCACCCACCGGCACTGGGCCAAGCTGTGGGAGCCGATCCTCACGACGTCCGGTGCGTTCGTCCTCGCCGTGGCCCTGCTCGTCGCCGTCGACCCTGACGTCCGCGACGGGCTGGCCTGGGTGTGGTTGCCGTTCCTCGTCCTGGGCGCGCGGTTGCTTTACAAGTGGCTGGACTGGCGGGCCGAGTGGTTCGTCATGACCGACCGGCGGCTGATGCTGCTCACCGGGTTCCTGGTCCACCGCGTGGCGATGATGCCGTCGGAGAAGGTGACCGACCTCGGGTACGAGCGCACCCCGCTCGGCCAGATTCTCGGCTACGGCACGTTCATCTTCGAGACCGCCGGGCAGGACCAGGCACTCGACCGCGTCACCTGGATCCCGCGCCCCGACTCCCGGTACCGCCTCATCATCGCGACGCTCTTCCACCCCGACGTCGCCGACGCCGAAGCCGCCGCCCAGGCCAACCCGGGCATCCAGCCACAACCCGTCCCGGTGGCGGAGCCGCCCACCGTCACGCCGCCGCCCGCGCTCATGCCGCGGATCGGACGGCGCAGCAACCCGCCCACGCAGCGCATCGAGGTCCCGATCGCCCGGAGCGGTGCCCCGGGGGGCGGTTCTTCTGCGGGCAACTCTGCGGGCAGGCCCGTGAGCGGCAGCGCGAATAATGCCGAGAACAACGCCGCGAGCGGTGCCGTCGGCGGGAGCACGGCACAGGACGCCCCCCAGGAGGGCGAGGACGCCCCGGGCGTCCACTGGTCGCCGACGGGTGCGGCAGCGTCTGTGGCATCCCCTGGGACGGCGTCTGGGGCAGCACCTGGGGCAACGGGAGGCCTGACATCGGCCGATCGGGCCAGGGCGGACTACGCGAGGGCCGAGCGTGCTCGGACCGACCATGCTCGGACCGAGCGGGCACGAGACAGTGCCGACAGCGGGCACGTGCCCGGTGGGCCGACCGCCGACCTGGACACGGCCGAGCAACTGCCCAGCCCGTTCATCGAGGGCGGCAAGGACCCAAAGATCCGCTGACCCGCGAGATCCAGGAACGGCGAAGGGCCCGGTCCGTGTGGACCAGGCCCTTCTGCTGTACCCCCAGTGGGATTTGAACCCGCGCTACCGCCGTGAGAGGGCGGCGTCCTAGGCCGCTAGACGATGGGGGCCTGAACGGACCCGCCGGCCGAAGCCGATGGATCTGCGTACCCCCAGCGGGATTTGAACCCGCGTTACCGCCGTGAGAGGGCGGCGTCCTAGGCCACTAGACGATGGGGGCCTGAACTACCGGTCGTGGACCGGTTTTCGGTGAAAACACTAACGCACCGGACCGTCGACTCACATCGACTACGGGTGCGCTGCGCTCTGCGCTGGGGTACCAGGACTCGAACCTAGACTAAGTGAACCAGAATCACTCGTGCTGCCAATTACACCATACCCCATGGGGGTATGACCGCCTGGATACACCTGTCTCCGACAGGTATTCCGTGGGGGCCCTACCGCTGCAGAACACTACCTGACCCCGGACGATGGGCAAAACGGAAAGAGCGTGCCGTCCGTCACGCGCCGTAATCGAGGGCCGCAGGGAGGTCCGCCAGCGTCTCGATCACCACGACTCCGGCCGCTCGCAGCGCGTCCGGATCCTGCACGTCCCGCACGGCTGCGTCCTGCCCGGCAGGCAGCACAGCGTCTGTACGCCCGACGACGGGCAGCGCAAGACCGCCGTAGCCGGGACCGCGCCTGTGGCCCGCTCGGTCCAGCCAGACGCCCGTCAGACCCGCCTCGTGGGCCGCCAGCGCGTCCACGGTGGGCTCGTCGCCCACGTACGCGGTCCTGGCCGGGTCCGTACCCAGCAGACGCGCCCCCTCGAGGAAGACCCGGGGGTCGGGCTTGCCGAAGCCCAGGGTGTCCACGCCGACGAGCACGGGCAGGTCGGCCAGCCCGGCCAGCTTGAGCTTGCGCTCCTGCAGCTCGGTGGCGGCGTTCGTCACCACACCGACGCGGATTCCCGCAGCGACGACGGCGTCTACCGCGGCGCGGGCGTCGTCGTGCGCCGTCCACGATTTCTCGAACGTGCCCCAGAACAGCTCGTCCCAGGCCTCGAAGGAGGACTCCGTGACGGGCGCGGCGCCGAACGTCTCGTGCAGCAGGGCTGCCCGGTGCCGGCGCTGCGTCAGGTGGTCCATCTCGCCCCGGGTGTATCGGCTGTAGTAGCCGCCCGGGTCGGTGCGCCAGTGCGACAGGATCTCCGGATCGCGGTCGGGAGAGATGTGCGGCAGGTGCTGTGCCCGCACGACCGCGAGCGCGAGCGCGAAGGCGCCCTTGGTGTCGACGAGGGTGTCGTCGACGTCGAAGAGGATGCCGTCCAACGTCATCTGTTCTCCCCCTTCACCGGGCCGACTTCAACCGCGCCGCTAGTTGCGGGGTCGGTCACCATCCGGGCGGGCTTGCGGCGTCGTGCCCACCACAGCAGGACTGCAGTCGTGACGACCGTGATGCTGATGCTGACCGCGCCGTCGAGCGGCGCCACCTCGGTGATCAGGAGCGACTCCGCGAGCCCGTCGTAGGCGATGGCGAAGCCGAACGCCAGCAGGTTGTTCGCCACGTGCAGTGCGACGGCGCACTCCAGCCCACCTGTACGCCAGACGAGCACGCTCGCGAGCAGCCCGAACACGAGGCGGTCGGCGAACAGCCACGGGCTCTGCGCGCCGTGCGCGAACGCGAACAGGAGCGCCGTCACGACGGCGGGCACGATGACGGCGAGCCAGCGCCACCTCAGCATGCTGCCGATCCACTGCGAGAGCCAGCCGCGGAAGAAGTACTCCTCGCCTGCTGCCTGCAGCGGCGTGGTCAGCAGGACCACCAGGGAGAGCGCGACCCAGCCGGACGCGGGGGTGAGCGGCCACAAGCCGGAGTCGTCGGAACTGGCACCGGAACCGGTGCCGTCGTCGCCGGCAGGAAAACCGAGCTGCGTCAGGAGGATGTCGCTACCCAGGTGGAGCGGCACCAGGAGCAGCAGCGTGATGCCCAGGCCGCCGAGGAGCAGACGCCAGCGCACGCGCCCCAGCACCGACGACACCAGGCCCGCCGACGCCCGGCCCGCACGGCGGGTCTGCGCCCAGGTCGCCGCCAGTGCCAGCGGGATGCCGAGCGCGAGGATCAGATTGGTCACGAGCATGCCGACCGGGGAGACGAGGAATGCGTCCGACGCCGGGTCCAGTAGCTGCGCGCCCAGCGACTCCGCAATGACGTAGGCGAGGACGACGAGCAACAGCGCTCCGGTCAGCACCGCGAGGCCGGCCGCCGTCGTGGCCAGCCCGAGCAACGGGCGCCACCACCTGTGCCACGGCCCGCGCAGGGCCTGCGGATACTCGCGCGGGGCCGGGGTAGTCGTAACGGGGATCTGCGCAACGGGGATCTGCGCAACAGGGATCTGCGCAACGAGAGGCGGCGCAACGAGAGGCGGCGCTACAGGGGACGGCGCGGTGTCAGGCGTCATGGCGTCGGTCACGCCCGACACGTTAGACCAGGTCCCCGACACCCCGCTCACCCCAGCCCGCGTCACCCCAGCCCGCGTCACCCCGGCGCGGTCACTCGGCCCCGGTCGGCGCCTCTGCTGCGGTTCGGGTCGCGATCTCGGTGAGGCGGGCCAGAGCTGCGTCGATGCGGGCGAGCGTGCGCTCCCTGCCGAGCACCTCGAGCGACTCGAACAGGGGCAGGCCGATCCGGCGTCCCGTCACGGCGACCCGGACCGGGGCCTGCGCCTTGCCCAGCTTCATGCCGTGCGCCTCGCCCACCGCGGTGACGGTGTCCTTGAGCGTCTCGGACTCCCAGGCGAGCCCCGTCTCCGCGAGAGCGACCCGCACGTCCGCGAGCAGCTCCGGCGCACCGGCCTTCATCGCCTTGTTCCAGGAGTCGTCGTCGGTGATCGGAGCGTCGAGGAAGAGGAAGTCGACGTTGTCCGTGATCTCCGCCAGCAGAGCGATGCGGGAGTGGGCAAGCGGTGCGACGGCGTCGAACACCTTCTGGTCGAACTGCTCCTCGCTCCACGGCGCGTGCGGGGCGTGCAGCCAGGGGTCGCAGGCCGCGGTGAACTCCGGCACGCTCAGCGCGCGGATGTACTCGCCGTTGAAGGCCGTGAGCTTCTTGATGTCAAAGAACGCGGGCGCGGAGTTGACGTCCTCGATCTTGAATCGGCTGATCATCTCGTCGAACGGCAGGATCTCCTCGTCGTTGCCCGGGGACCAGCCGAGCAGCATGAGGTAGTTCACCATCGCGGCGGGCAGGTAGCCCTCCTCGAAGAACGACTCGAGGGACACCTTGTCGCGTCGCTTCGAGAGCTTCTGCCGCTTCTCGTTCACGAGCACCGGCAGGTGCGCCCAGACGGGCGGTGTCGCGCCGAGCGCCGCCCACAAAAGCTGCTGCTTGGGGGTGTTCGGCAGGTGCTCCTCGCCGCGGATGACGTGCGTGATGTGCTCGTCCATGTCGTCTACGACGTTGGCCAGCAGGAACACCGGTGTGCCGTTGCCGCGTGCGATGACGAAGTCCTCGAGAGACTCGTTCGGGAACGTGGGGTTACCGCGGATCAGGTCGACTACGTGCGTCTCCCCCTCGTCAGGGGTACGGAACCGCAGTGCCCGGCCCTCGGCGTACTCCAGGCCACGGTCCCGGCAGAACCCGTCGTAGCCGGCGTGCTGGGAGCCGGTACGCGCTACGAGCACTTCACGCGTGCAGTCGCAGTAGTACGCAGCGCCGGACTCGAACAGACGCGCCGCCGACTCCTGGTGCAGCTCCACGTTCTTCGACTGGAAGTACGGCCCCTCGAAAGCCGGATCCTCAGTGCTGATCCCCAGCGACTCCATGGCCGCGAGGATCCCGTCCACCCACTCGGGCTGGTTGCGGGAGGCATCGGTGTCCTCGATACGCAGCACGAACGTGCCGCCCTGCTGCTTCGCCACCGCCCAGTTGAAGAGCGTGGAGCGCGCGCTACCCACGTGGAACATGCCAGTGGGCGATGGAGCGAATCGGACACGGATCGGAGAGCTGCCAGGAGCGGGGAACGTCACGAGGGCAAGCCTAGGCGGTGGCACCGACACGACGCTCTGTCCGAGCCCGCAGATCGCCGACCAGGAGCCCGACGGCGTAGGTCAGCCACGTGGGAATCGACGCGAACGCGGCCACGTAGAGGACGAGCAGGTCCCACTCCTCGTCGTCGTTACGCCAAGGCTCGTCGGAGACGTAACGGAGCACGAACACGACGGCGACCAGCACGAAAGCAAGGCCCAGCGCGGCCCATGCGTTGCGAACACCCAGCAGCCGGAACAGGCCGACGGCGACGAGGACCGCTATGAGCACGACGGCGGTCACTGCGAACGTGACCAGGAGGAAGGTACCCAACCCGCTCAGCAAGTCAGAGACCGGCGTCAGTCCGGAGACGATTGCCATATAGCCCAGCGACAACACCAGGGTGACGCCGAACGCCACGGGGGTCAGGACGAGGAAGCGCCGCACGGTCTCCATGGGCCAATGGTGACTGGCCGGAGCAAGGATGACCAGCAATCTCCGCCCGCTCGTCGAGCGCGTGCTCCCGCGGTCACTCCACAGCGTCCATCGCCCGGTTCCGGGACCTCCGGTCCCGCCGGCCACGGATCAGGAGCCCGACGGCGTAGCCCACCCAGGTAGGGACCGACGCTGCAGCGGCCGCCACGACGGGAAGCAGGTTCCACCCCTCGTCGTTCTCCGGCAAGGATGCGGCGATCATGGCGTAGATGACCGCACAGATGACGGCGGCCAGGCAGACGGCAACACCGAGCACGGCCCAGTCGTTGCGGACACCCAGCAGCCGGAGCAGGCCGATCGCGAGGAGGATCGTCAAGAAAGCGCCGACAGTCACAGCGAGCGCGGCCACGAGGCCGATCCCGAAACCGGCCCACGAGAAGTCCCAGCTCGTCTGGAGTATCACGAGCACCACCGCGGTGACGCCGAACGCCACGGGGGTCAGCACGAGGAAGCGTCGCACGGTCTCCATGGTTCATGTTGACCGGCAAGCGGCGCGATGACCAGCAATCTCCATCGCACACTGCGGCCAGCTCACGCTGCCGCCCGACTGTCTGTACGCCCGACTGTCTGTGTCAGTGGCGCCTGGTACTCATGTCCTTGACGGATGCGACTACGAACGTGACAGCGGAGGACCTGTATGCCGTTTGCCGAAGAGCTCATCGGAGCCCGCACGGTGCGTGCGCTGGCGGCCGCCCTTGAGACCGCACGGCCAGGCACGGAGCCGACGACGCTGCGCGCCACCGAGCAGGTGCTCGACCCACTGCCTCTGCGGGAACGCAGCGACCTGCTGCGCGACGCCCTGCTCGCTGACCTCCCCAGCGACTACGCCTCGTTCGCCGCGACCGTGCGCGTCGCGGCCGAGCGTGTCCCCTCGTTCACGGGCTGGCTGATCTGGCCGGTCACGAGCGCCGTCGTCGTCCGGGCCCTCGAAGACGGGTCCACGGCGGCCTTCGACGACGCCCTCGCCCTCCTGGCAGAGCTGACCCCGCGGCTGACCGCAGAGTTCGCGATCCGGGGGCTGCTGGACCATGACCTCGACCGCGCGCTGGTGACCGTTCTCAAGTGGACCGCGTCCGACGACGAGCACGTGCGCCGGCTCGCGTCCGAAGGCACGCGCCCCTTCCTGCCCTGGTCGATCCGCGTGCCCGGGATCCTGGCCGCCCCGCGTTCCACCCTCCCGATCCTGCACGCCCTGTACCTCGACGATTCGGAGTACGTACGCCGCTCGGTGGCCAATCACCTCAACGACCTGAGCCGGAGCGAGCCGGACCTGGTCGTCGAGACCGCGACGGCCTGGCTGGCCGCGCCCGGCGACGGCGCGAGCCGCGAGGACACCCAACGGCTGGTGCGGCACGGCCTGCGCACCCTGGTGAAACAGGGGCATCCAGGGGCGCTGGGGCTCCTCGGCTTCACGCCTGCCGACGTCGAGGTGATCGGGCCCGTGCTCACATCCGATACCGTCGGGATCGGCAAGGCCCTGGCGTTCACCGCGTCGGTGCGCAATACCGGGCCGGAGCCCGCACGGCTGGCGATCGACTACGTGGTGCACCACCGCAAGGCCAACGGCGGCCAGACCGGCAAGACGTTCAAGCTGACCACCCGAGACCTCGCGCCGGGTGAGCGCGTCGACATCACCCGCGAGCACTCGTTCCGCGTGATCACCACGCGCAGGTACCACCCCGGCGAGCACGCGATCGAGCTGCAGGTCAACGGGGTCCGGCACGGCCGGAAGACCTTCACCTTGCAGGCGGCTACGCCGTCCGCACAGCCGGCCTAGTCTACGAAGGCACGGAGCTCGTCGAGCATTTCCGGCCGCGCACCAGCGCGGTCGAACGTCTGATCGCGCGTCGATCGGGCTCTACCGACCGGTGCAACGGCTCATGCATCGGCACATGCACCGACTCATCCATCGGCTAGTGCACCGACTGCATCGGCTAGTGCACCGGCTCGTGCATCGGCTCATGCATCGGCTCATGCACCGGCTCATGCACCGGCTCATGCACCGGCTCATGCACCGACTCGTGCACCGACTCGTGCACGGGCGAGTCTCACCGGCTCTGTCAGGTCCCGGTTGGGGAGGGCGTCGACGTCCCACCAGCGCACGTCCAGCGACTCCTCCGAGAGCACCGGCTCGGCGTCAGGAGCCGCGACGGCCACGAACCGTACGTCAAGGTGATGCACCGGCCGATCGGCCTCGCCGGGACTGTCGGTAGTGCCCACACCCTCGCCGGAATCCGGACGGGCAGCAGAGCCCCCGGAAGAGTCCGAGCCCGCAGAGGTCCCCAGGCCGCCGGCAACGCCCGGGCGACAGAACGGCACCTCGTGCTCGTCCAGGTGCACCGGCACGGGATCGACCGACAGCGTCAGTCCCGACTCCTCGCGCGCCTCCCGCTCGGCGGCGCCCGCGAGGGTGCGGTCCCCCGCCTCCAGGTGTCCGCCGAACTGGAACCACCGCCTGGCCTTGGCGTGCATCGTCAGCAGCACCCGCGTGCCGTCGTGAGAGAGCACGAGTGTCGACGCAGTGAGGTGGTCCGGCACGCAGTCGCGGAACACCCCGCTGGGCGACCCTGTGCCTGCATCTGCACCAGTCCCCGCAGAAGGGTCGTGCGTCTCGAGGTGCCAGACATACCGCACGCGGAGGCGTTCCTGCTCCGGCGTCGGGCCGGTCCACGAGCGCAGCACGCGCAGGGCGTCGTCGTGCAGCAGTGCGCCCTGCAGCAGTGCGCCCTGCAGCGGTACGCCGTCGTCCGGCGTCACCTCAGCAGCACCCCTCATCGGCACCCCTCAACGGCGCCGCACCACGGGGTTGGCCAGGACGCCCAGGCCTTCGACCTCGCACTCGACGCGGTCGCCATGGTCGATCTTGCCCACGCCCGCGGGCGTCCCGGTGAGGATCACGTCGCCGGGCAGCAGCGTCATCGCCTCGGAGATGTACGACACGAGGAACGGCACGTCGAAGACCATGTCCCGGGTCCGCCCGTCCTGGCGCAGCTCACCGTTGACGCGCGAGCGCACTCCGACGTCCTCGGGATTGAGGTCCGTGTCGATCCAGGGACCCAGCGGGCACGAGGTGTCGAAGCCCTTGGCGCGCGCCCACTGCCCGTCGGTCCGTTGCGCGTCGCGTGCGGTGACGTCGTTCGCGACGGTGTACCCGAGGATGTACGACCCCACGTTCTGCGGCGTGACGTCCTTGCACACCTTCGAGATGACGACGGCCAGCTCGGCCTCGTAAGAGACCTCCTGGGTGAAGTCCGGCAGCACGATCGGGTCGTCCGGGCCGACGACCGCGGTGTTCGGCTTGAAGAACAGCAGCGGGCTGGTCGGGACGTCGCCACCCATCTCCTTGGCGTGGTCGGCGTAGTTCTTGCCGACGCACACCACCTTGGAGCGCGGGATGACCGGGGCGAGCAGCCGGACGCCGTCGCCCAGCTCGATGCGCTCCCCGGTCGGCATGGCCGGCATGTACATGGGGTCGCCGCCCAGAACGGCGAGGAAGGTCCTGTCACCCTCCCGCTGGACGAGGGCGAAACGGGGGTCGTCTCCGGTGGTGAATCTAGCGATGCGCACGGAGTCAGGGTATGCCCGACGCCGCAGTCCCGGGCGCTCCGGGTCGGTTCAGGGGCCGCTCAGGGCCCTGACCCAGGTCATCCCCGATGACCCGATCCGCGCCGGTCCATAGCGTTCGGACGGGACGCCCCGGCCGGTCGAGACGCCGGGCACTGACGAGGAGCTCGGATGAAGATCGATCGGACCAGGCCGTGGCGGTACGCGGTGCTGCCGGCCGCGCTGATGATGGCCGTGCTGACGGCTGTCGCGCCGACCGCGCCGGCGGGAGCCGCAGTGCACGCCGCCGACAACACGACCAGCGACAGCACGACCGCCGACAGCGCGACCGACATCGACGGCTACCTGGACGAGTACGTCCGGGTCCAGCGGACCCCGGGCCTGGCCCTGGTAACGCTCGCCGACGACGAAGTGCAGGTGCGGGTGCACGGCGTGACCGGCGGCGGCGACCCGGTCGACGAGGAGACGCTGATGCGCATCGGGTCGATGAGCAAGGCGTTCACCGCGCTGGCCGTGCTGCAGCAGGTCGATGCCGGGCGGTTCGATCTCGACGACCCGGTCTCCACGGTGCTCCCGGAGCTACGGATGGCCGACGACCGGTACCGCCGGATCACTGTCGAGGACCTGCTCACCCACCGCTCCGGCCTGGCCGTGACGGCCCTGGAGTACTCGTCCGATCCGGCCTCCGCGCCCGCGGAGACCGTCGCACGGCTGGCCGATGAAGAGCTGGCCGCGGCCCCCGGGACCACGACCATGTACAGCAACGCGGGCTACTCGGTGCTGGCCCGCGTCGTCGAGCACACTTCTGGCACCGGCTTCGACGAGTACCTGGAGCAGCAGGTCTTCGCGCCGCTCGGCATGGACACCACCACGGTGACCGAGCTGTGCGACGCGTCTCCGCCCGGCCTCGCCCGGGGGTTCTCGCTGCTCGGGCCACTCCAGGTGGCGGTACCGGAGCTCCCCCAGGCCTGCGCCGGGAACGGCGGCATCGTCTCCACCGCGCACGACATGACGGCCTGGCTGCGGTTCCAGGTCGGGGACGGGACGTCGCCCACCACGGGCGAGCGCCTGCTCCAGGCGGAGACCTTCCGCGCGTTTCACGACGTACCAGCGGACACCGCCGAGTACGGATACGGATGGCACCGGACCACTACCGAGGGCGAACCGCTGATCGGGCACGGTGGCACGCTGGCAACCTTCGCCTCCGGGATCGAGTTCTCTGCGGTGACCGGGACCGGCGCAGTGGTGCTCGCCAACGCCGCCGGGGAGCCCATGGTGCTGACGCACAACGCCGTCGTGGCGATCGACGGCGGCGCACCGCTGACGACGACGAACGCCTTCGACCCGTTCAACGCAGTCGTCGTCGGGGTCGCGGTGCTCGTCCTGCTGGCCGGGATAGTCGTGATGGTGCGCTCGCGGCGGTGGGCACTCCGCCGAGCGACCGGCTCGCGGCGCGAACTGGTGCTGCGCCTGATCCCGCTCGCGCTGTTCACCGTGCTCGGCGCCGCGTTGCCGTGGCTGGGCGCCACTCTGATCGGCCTCTCCGAACCGGTGGCCGCCTACCGGGTCGTGCTGTGGTTGTATCCGGCGGTCGTGCTGCTCGGTCTGGCGCTCGTCCTAGCCGCCGGTGGCGGGCTCGCGGCCCGCCTCGTGCAGGTCGGGCGCGGGAAGATCAGGCACGGGTAGGTCCGGGTAGGTCCGGCCCAGTCAGGCCGGCCCAGTCAGGCCGGGGCAGGTCAGGCCCGGGCCAGGACCTCGCCGTTGAGCACCGCGAACCAGCCGTCCGGGGCTGCCGCCCACTCGCGCCAGCCCTGGGCGAGCTGTTCGAGCGCGACGTCGTCCGCGAGCGCCGAGTCCTTGGCCTGCACCGCGAAGTTCGACTGGGTGCAGCGCTCGGCCCACAGGCCGCCCCACCAGGTGCGGTCGTCAGGGGTGGCGTAGCACCAGACGCTCGCGCCGGGTTCGATCGAGCCGGGGTCGAACCCGGCGTCGCGTACCCAGGAGGCGAGCCGGCGTCCGGCGTCGGGCTCGAACCCGTAGGTGTGCGTGACCTCGTGGTAGAGCATGTTCCACTCGGTGAGCTCCGGGGACTCCGGGTACCAGGTCATGGCCTCGTAGTCGGCGTCGCGCACCGCGACGAATCCGCCCGGCTTGGCGACCCGCTTCATCTCGCGCAGGGCCGCGACGGGGTCGGACAGGTGCTGCAGGAGCTGGTGCGCGAACACGACGTCGAACGAGCCGTCCTCGAACGGCAGCTCGTAGGCGTTGGCGTGCTCGAAGCTGATGTTCTTGGTGCCGTGCGCGTCGGCGAGGCCGCGGGCGGACTCCAGCACGTCGTCGGACGCGTCGACGCCGACGACGCTGCCCTGCGTGAGCCGTTCGGCCAGGTCGACGGTGACGGTGCCGGGTCCGCAGCCGACGTCGAGCAGCGTCATGTCGGAGAGCAGGTGCGGCAGCAGGAACGCGGCGGAGTTCGCCGCCGTCCGGCGCCGGTGCGAGCGCAGCACGGACTCGTGGTGCCCGTGCGTGTACGACTCGGACTCCTTGGTCAGGTCCGTTCCGGCGACCGGGCTGTCCGCGCCGCCGGTCAGGTTCGAGCGGCTGCTCGGGGCGTCGACCGCATCGATCGGGTCGGTCCCCGCGGGCTGGGCCCGGTCGCGGGACGTGCCGCTGCCGCTCGTGGCTCCCCCGCTCACGACACTCCGGACCGTGCTCCCGGGGGTCTCCCGGGGCAGATTGGTGGACGTGTCGCTGCGGGCCGTGTCGTGCTCGTTGGCGCTGCCGGTCATGGCCGCACTGTATGTGTGCTGTGTGGTGCGGCACATCTGCGTTCTCATCCCTCGGGACGAGCCGCCCGGCGGTCTGCGGTGAACTCGTGGACAGGTAGCAGGTAGCTCGCGGGCAACTCGTGGGAAATTTCGCCCGACGGCGCGGCCCGCGCGCGTCGGCGTCGGCGACACGGAAGGATGCCCGCATGCCCACGCTTGCCCAGCCCACCGACAGGCCGGCCCCGGTCTCCCGTGGCGCCGTCCGCGGAGCCCTCGACCGGATGGGTCGCAACCTGCTCGGCGGCCCTGGCCGCGTCGCCGGGGCGGACATCGCCCGTGGAATCGCCGTGCTCGGGATGTTCACGGCGCACGTAGGCGTCACCTCCGCGGACATCAGCACGCTCGAGGGCTGGCTGAGCCTGGCGCACGGCCGCTCGTCGATCCTGTTCGCCACCGTGGCCGGGCTGTCCCTTGCGCTGGTGACGGGCGGCTCCGCCCCGCTGGTGGGTGCGGCGATGCGTACCGCGCGGTCCCGGATCCTCGTCCGGGCGGTCCTGCTGCTGGCCCTGGTCGCGGTGCTCGACCTCTTGGGGACGCGTGTGCTGCTCATCCTCGGGTTCTACGCCGCGTACTTCGTGCTGGCCCTGCCGTTCCTGCGTATGCCGCCGGGGCGACTGGCCGCGATGGCGGTGATCGTCGCGGTGGTCGGCCCGTTCCTCGTGTACTACGGGCCGGAGGCGCTGGCCAGGTCCGGTCTCCGCGCGCCGCACGACGGTTCTGGCGCCGCCACCGACTTTCTCCTCACGGGCCACTACCCGGCTCTGGTCTGGATGGCCTACGTGCTGGCCGGGCTGGCGGTGGGCCGGTGCAACCTGCGATCGCCGGCGCTGCACCTGGGCCTGGTCGCCGGCGGGTTCGGGCTGGCCGCCGTGAGCTCCATCGTCTCTTCGAGCCTCGTCGCCGGCGCCGGGGGCATCGAGGCCATCGAGGGACAGCTCGCGCTGACGTCGTCCGAGTACGTCATGCCGCCGCCCACGTGGTCCGACCCCTGGCCGCCCCTGGCGGGCCTCTACCTGGAAGGGCCGCACGACGACACGATGTTCGAGGCGCTGGGGTCCGGCGGGTTCGCGCTCGGCGTCCTCGGGCTGTGCCTGCTCATCGGTTCCGGCATCGTGGGCAGGGCCTCGGGTCGAGCTGCGGACAACGCTGCGGATGGCAGTGCGGATAGCAGTGCGGATAGCAGTGCGGGCGGCACAGCAGCGGGCAGTGCAGCGGGCGGCTCAGCAGCCACCACAGCAGGCGGCGCCGGGGGCTCGGGGGTTGTCGGTCGGGTCGTGCGGTGGATCGTGCTGGTGGTCACCGCGCCGCTGGCCGCCGTCGGCGCAATGGCACTGACCGTCTACTCCGTGCAGATCGTCGTCATCTGGTGGTGGACCCTCACCTACTGGGACCTGCTCGACCCCCCGACCAACGAGCCGCTCGGGTGGATGGTGCTCATCACCCTGGCCGTCGCGACACTGTGGCGGGCGCTGTTCGGCCGCGGGCCGTTGGAGCGGCTGTTCGCCGGGGTGGCACAGACGGCGTTTCCCACGCTGCCCTCTGAGTCCCGCCCGTCTCCAGAGTCCCGCCCTGTCTGAGTACCGCCCTGCCTCCTGAATACCGCCCACCTCGCACTTCGGCGGTGTCAGTCTGACGGCGCGGTGTCCAGCCTGACGGCGTGGCCCGCGCGCACCGGCGTCGGCGACACGGAAGTATGCCCGCATGCCGACGCCTGAGCCCTCAGCCGGACCGCCCCCGGTCTCACGTGGCGCCGTCCGCGGCACTTTCGACCGGATGGGCCGCAACCTGCTCGGCGGTCCCGGCCGAGTACCGGGGGCGGATATTGCCCGGGGTATCGCCGTGCTGGGGATGTTCACGGCGCACGTGGGCACCACCTCCGACGACATCGGCACGCTGGAGGGTTGGCTGGGCCTGGCGCACGGCCGCTCGTCGATCCTGTTCGCCACCGTGGCCGGACTGTCCCTTGCGCTGTTCACCGGCGGAGGCACCCCGTTGACGGGCGACGCGATGCGCACCGCGCGGTCCCGGATCCTCGTGCGAGCCGTCCTGCTGCTGGCGTTGGTCGCCGTGCTCGACCTGCTCGGGCCGACCGTGATGCTCATCCTCGGGTTCTACGCCGCGTACTTTGTGCTGGCCCTGCCGTTCCTGCGCCTACCGCCGGCACGGCTCGCCGTCGCCGCGGTGATCGTCGCGGTGGTCGGGCCGTTCCTCGTGTACTACGGGACAGAGGCGCTGGCGCGGGCGGGGCTGCGAGCGCCGCACGACGGTTCGGGCGCAATCACCGACTTTCTCCTCACCGGGCAGTACCCGGCCCTGGTCTGGATGGCCTACGTGTTCGCGGGGCTGGCGGTGGGGCGCTGCGACCTACGGTCGCCAACGCTGCGCCTGGGCCTGGTCTTCGGCGGGTTCGGGCTGGCCGCCGTGAGCGCCATCGTCTCTTCGAGCCTGGTGGCCAGCGCCGGCGGCATCGAGGCCATCGACAGGCTGCTCGCCATGACGTCGTCCGAGTACCTCGGGGAGGTGCCCGCGTGGTCCGACCCCTGGCCGCCGTTGGCGGGACTGTTCCTGGACGGGCCGCACAACGACACCATGTTCGAGGCGCTGGGGTCCGGCGGGTTCGCGCTCGGTGTGGTCGGGTTGTGCCTGCTTGTCGGGGGTCGCGGCGGTGCGGGTGCCGGGGCTGCTACCAGCCGTAGCGCTCGGCAGATCGCGCGGCGGGTGGTGCGGGCGGTGACAGCCCCGCTGGCCGCCGTCGGCGCAATGGCACTGACCGTCTACTCGGTGCAGGTCGTCATCATCTGGTGGTGGTCCCGCGCCGACGTCGACCTGCTTGCCTACCCGATCAACGGGCCGCTCAGCGTGATGGTGCTCAGCGCCCTGGCAGCGGCCACGCTGTGGCGGGCGCTGTTCGGGGGCGGGCCGCTGGAGCGAGTGTTCGCGCGGATCGCGCGGACGGCGTTCCCGACGTCGGAACGCGCGTGGAATGCCGTGTCGGACACCGTGTCGAATGCCGTGTCGGACACCGCGTCGGGTGCATCGTCGAATGCAGCGTCGAATGCCGGGCCGGACGCCGGGCCGGACGCTGCATCGGACCCTGCATCGGAACCGACGTCAGATCCCGTGTCAGATCCCGTGTCAGACCCCGTGTCAGACCCCGTGTCAGACCCAACATCGACGCTCAGAACTCCACCTGACCGACGATCGTCGTGACGGCGTCGCCGCCGACCCACACCTCGCCGTCGGACCGCTTCTCGACGTATACGCGGCCAGCGCGGCCCAGCACGGTTCCCTGCGACGCGACGTAGGACGACGGCAGCACGTCCCCGGCGAGCCACTGCCCCAGGCCGGCGTTGAGGCTGCCGGTCACCGGGTCCTCCGCAGACCCGAGCGCCGGGACAAACGCACGCACCTCCACCGCCGGTCCGCTGGGCTCGCGACTCCCGGCGGTGCCGTGCTCACCGACCTTTTCCTCACTGACCACGCCCTCTCCGGCCACGCCCTCACCCACCGTGTCCTCACCGACCGTGTCCTCACCAACCGTGTCCTCACCAACCGTGTCCTCACCAACCAAGTACTCGCCGACGACGCCGAGCTTCAGGTCTCCCATCGCCACGAAGTCCGGCTCCAGCCCGAGCACTACCTCCGCGTCACGCAGCTGGACCGCCACCCAGCCGGGGCCGTTGTCTACCCAGGCCGAGCGGACGACGTCGGACACGTCGATGCGCAGCGAACGCGCGATCTGGGCGACATCGGCGTCGTCGACGGCTCCGGAACGCACGAGGGGTGGTGCGGCGAACGCCAGTCGCTGCCCGCGAGCTGTAGAGCCGACTGCGGCGTCCCGACGCACCCGGACAAGGCCCACGCCGCACTCCTGGATCACGTCCTGCTCGGCAGGCTCGCCACCGGCCTCCAACCAGGCGTGCGCGGTGCCGAGCGTCGGGTGCCCGGCGAACGGCAGCTCGCCGCCCGGGGTCCAGATCCGCACGCGGTAGTCGGCGCCCCCGTCTCGTCCCGCCGCGGTCGGGGCGAGCAGGAACGTGGTCTCCGACAGGTTGGTCCACCGCGCGAAAGCGGCCATCTGATCGTCGGTGAGACCATCGGCGTCGTGCACGACGGCGACGGGGTTGCCGCCCGTCGGAACCGGCGAGAAGACGTTGACCTGGCGGAACGGGAGGCTCATGCTGCCCACGCTACCGACCTGGGCTGCCGAACGAAGCCGTCGACGGAGCTCAGGCTGGGCCCGTCTCAGGCTGGGCCCAACTCAGGCTCGGCCCAACTCAGACCCGGCCCAACTCAGACCCGGCCCAACTCAGGCCCGTCCTAGGCCCGGCTCAGGCCGGGAAGATCTCGTCCAGCTCCGCGAGGTCCTCCGCCGTCGGCGTCCATGACCAGGCCTGGGCGTTGCTCCGCACCTGCTCGGGCCGGGTGGCCCCCGCGATCACGGACGACACCTCGGGCCGGGACAGCAGCCACGAGAACGCGACGGTGGTCTCGGTCACGCCGCGCTCCCGGCAGAACACGCCGAACCGATCCAGCGCCTCCCACGGCGCGGTCTCCAGCAGGTGGCGCTTCGAGAGCACCAGGCGGGACCCGTCGGGCCGGGCGCCACCCGAGTACTTGCCCGTGAGCAGGCCGTCCGCCAGGGGGAAGTACGGCAGGACGCCGATCCCGAACGCCTTCGCCGCGGGCAGCACCTCACGCTCCAGGCCGCGGGCCAGCAGGGAGTACTGGTTCTGCGCGGAGACGAACCGGGTACCGGCGGCACCCGCCCCGCCGGATCCCAGCGAACGGGCCACGTGCTCGGCGTCGGCCACCTGCCAGCCCGCGAAGTTCGAGTGCCCCACGTAGCGGACCTTGCCGGAGCTGACCAGGTCGTCGAGCGCCGCAAGGGTCTCGTCGATCGGAGTCGCCGGGTCGGGCGTGTGGAGCTGGTAGAGGTCGATCCAATCGGTGCCGAGCCGGCGCAGCGACGCCTCCGCCGCCCGCACGATGTAGCGGCGCGAGCCGCGCGCCCCGAAGTCCACCCCGTTCACGCCGAGCATGTCGAGGCCGAACTTGGTGGCGATCAGCACGTCGTCGCGGCGGCCCTTCAGCGCGGCGCCGAGCAGCTCCTCGGACAGGCCGGGCCGGGCGCCGTACCGGTCGGCGGTGTCGAAGAACGTCACGCCGGCGTCGATCGCGGTGTCGATAAGGGCTTTGGAGCCCTCCTCGGTCTCGGTGACGGCGCCGGGACGACCGAGGTTGTTGCACCCCAGGCCGACGACGGGAACGGACAGGCCGGAGCGCCCGAGGCGGCGCAGGGGAAGATCGGACATGCTCGCACCCTACGACGGCTCCGGGCGTGTGCCGCACCCGTCTTACCCTGGACCCGTGAGCACACTCCTCGGCGGGCCGACGGCGCCCGGTGCGCGCGACGCCGTCGTGCACCAGTCCGAGACGAACCCCGCCGGCAAGATCCCGGGCGACGCACTACGCCCCGAGGTGTGGCTGCCCGTCGCGGCCGCGCACGCCGATCGAGCCGACGCGCTGACCGCCGTCTGGCGCGCGGCCCGCGCCGCGGGCCGCAAGCACGCGATCGAGGACTTCCTCTTCACCTACTACCCCACGCGGATCGCGCACTTGCGACGCTGGCACCCGGGGGCAGGGGTCGCCCTCGCACTGCCCGACGGCGGCTCGGGCCCTGTCGACCGGGACATTGTCGACCGGGGCACTGCCGACCGGGGCACTGCCGACGCCGACGACGCCGGCCAGGGCACGGTCGACTGGGGCATCGCCGACCCCGACGCCGCCGGCCAGAGCGCCGTCGGCCCGGAGACCATCGACCCGGAGTCCATCGACCCGGACGACCGCACCAACTGGCGATGGCACACGGCCACGGCACTCAGGACCACAGCACGGATGACCACGACGCCTTGGACCTCAACGCCCACGACCGGCGCGCCCAGGACCGTCGCGCTCGACATCGACGCCTTCCTTGCCGACCGCGGCGACACCGTGCGGTACGTGCGGGAGCTCCTGTCAGCGACGGCGTCGCGACCCGGAACGTTCGGCTGTTTCGGGCTCCACGAGTGGGCGATGGTCTATCGCGACCGGGAGTCGGGTCGTGACCAGCGGCACCCGCTGCCGCTGCGGCTCGGGCACGCCGGGACGGACGCAGTCGTCGAGGCGAACCCTGTGCGCTGCTCGCACTTCGACGCCTTCCGCTTCTTCACGCCGGAGGCGACCGCCCGGAACCAGCTCCAGCCGTCGCGCGCTGCACAGGTCTCGATGGAGCAGCCGGGCTGCCTGCACGCCAACATGGACCTCTACAAGTGGTGCCTCAAGCTCGGCCCTGCGGTGCCGGGCGACTTGCTGCTCGACGCGTTCGAGCTGGCCCGTGACATCCGCTGGACCGACATGGCCGCCTCCCCGTACGACGTGTCCGAGTACGGCGTCGCGGCGGTCGAGATCGAGACACCGCAGGGCAAGGCGGAGTACGTGCAGCGGCAGCGTGACTATGCGCGACGGTCCGGTGAGCTCCGCCGTCGGCTGCTGGCGGTCTGCGACGCGGTGCTCGGCGACGCGGTGCTCGGCTCGGGTAGCGAGAACTACGTGCCGTCGCCTGCGTAGGTAGTTGCCCTACTTGTCGCCAGGGCCTGCATTTTCTACCGTCGAGACCATCGCACTCAGCACACAGGAGTACATCAGGAACTTTCCAACTTCACACCCGAGGTGAGCCCCATGAGAGTCACCGCACTGCGTACGCCCGCCATGAGAGTCCTGCTCGGCGTTCTCGCCGTCCTGGCTCTGACCGTGACCACCCTGGTCGCCGCACCGAGCTTCATGACCCCCCGGGCCGAAGCCCACGGCTGGGTCGTCTCACCGCCGAGCCGCCAGGATCATTGCGCCAAGCGGACCGTCAGCTTCGACTGCGGCGGCCTCCAGTGGGAGCCGCAGAGTGTCGAGGCTCCAAAGGGCTCGATGCTGTGTTCCGGCGGCAGCCGCTTCACCGTGGTCGACAACCATTCCCTCGCCTGGCCGCGCACGACCATCGGCAGCACGCATACCTTCCGCTGGACGCTGACGGCCTTCCACCGCACCACGAGCTGGGAGTACTTCGTGGACGGGCGGCTCTTCAGGACGATCAACGACGGCGGCGCCACGCCGCCCGCGACCGTCACGCACACGCTCACGGGTCTGCCGAGCGGCAACCACAGGATCCTCGCCCGGTGGAACATCTACGACACGGCCATGGCGTTCTACGCCTGCATGGACGTGAACATCAGCGGCGGCACCGCGAGCGCGGGTACCGGTACGACCGCGGTCGACGCCGGGAAGTCGGTGGCCGGCGGACGCCTGGTGGCGGCGCACCTGTGACGGGTTGTGACTGAGCAGTACGCGTTGTCGTGAACTGGACGCGCAGCACGAACGGCCGGTGTCCGAACGGGCGGTTTCTAGCGGTCTTCGCAACACCTGATGGTCCTAGACGGCTGTCAGTAGATCACGCAGACGCTCGGCTGGAGTTCTCCAGTCGAGCGTCTTGCGTGGTCGGCCGTTGAGTCGCTGGGCGACACGCTCGAGGTCTGTGGCTGTGTGGACTGACAGGTCGGTGCCCTTGGGGAAGTACTGGCGCAGGAGCCCGTTGGTGTTCTCGTTGCTGCCGCGCTGCCATGGAGAGTGCGGGTCGCAGAAGTAGACCGGCACGCCGGTCGCCACGGTGAACTGCTTGTGCGCAGCCATCTCGCAGCCCTGGTCCCAGGTCAGCGACCCGCGCAGGTGCTCGGGCAACGTCTTGATCAGCGGCACGAGCACGTCGCGGACTTCCTCGGCGGTGTGCCCGCCGGGTAGGTGCCCGAGCATCACGTAGCGCGTCGAGCGTTCAACGAGAGTCACGATCGCGGACTGGGAGCCGGTGCCGACGATCAGGTCGCCTTCCCAGTGGCCGGGCACGGCCCGGTCGGCGACCTCGGCAGGGCGCTCGGAGATCATGACCATCTCGTCGACGAACCGGGGCGCGCGCTGCTCTGGGCTCCTGTGCGGTTTGCGGCGAGTGCGTCCGGTGCGCAGCGCATCGGTGACCTCACGTCGTAGCCCGCCACGGGCCTGGACGTAGATCGCCTGGTAGATCGTCTCCGTGCTCACCCGCATGCTCTCGTCGTGGGGAAACTCCTGCACCAGAGCGTGGCAGATCTGCTCGGGCGACCACTGCTCGGCCAGCCGGGCCGCGACATAGTCGCGCAGCGGACCGTCCTGGGCGAGCTTGGACGTCCTGGACCGTGCGCGGCTGGTCGCCCACGCCCGCTGCGCCCGGTGCGGCCGGTAGTCACCCTGGGTCGAGCGGGCGTCGAGCTCGCGCTTGATCGTGGACGCCGGCCGGCCCAGCGCCCGCCCGATCGCCCGCAGCGACTGACCTCGTCGACGCAGATCCGCGATCTGTTCCCGTTCCGCCACCGTCAGGAACCGGGGATGCAGCTGCGCCTCGAGGGCCGCGAGAGACGGCGCCAAGGACGTGGGGACGATGGTGGTCACACCGGTCTTGTAGTCGATCAGACGACCGTCGGGGCGCAGGCGCGTGTGTTTACCCTTGCGGATCCCGTGGTCCCAGTCCTCGGCCGTGCGCTCATGGACCCCGACCTGCGCTGCAGCATCACGTCGTCGAACACCGGCCGCGCGAAGCCGGTCGTACTCCGCCCGCCGCGGATGCCCGGCCCTGCCGGGCTTGCCACGCCCGCGAACACCAGCCCTGCGCGCCCACCCGCCCGCCGTCGCGCGGTTCACACCGACAACCCGAGCAGCACCCGAGATGCTGCCATTCTCCCGGTCCAAGGCCTCGAAGAACCTCGCTCTCAACTCCTCAGAAACCACGATCCCCGCAACTCCCTGAAATCCAGGGTGTTGCGGGGATCGGTAGAACCCGCCACGTCGGACGCCGGCCGTTCGTGCGTTCTCCGGCGGCTGGGCGGCCGACGGCGGGGTGGTTTTACGGCGGGGCGGTTTTACGGCGGGGCGACTGGGGGCAACCGGACGGCGGGCAGGGCGCCGTACCGGCGAACTACGAGGAACCGCGTACGAATTCACCCTCATTGTCAGCAAAGCGAACATTTCCTATGTTCGATGTGTAGGAAATTTCACCCGCAAAATTTCACCCGCGCACGGGTCGTCCCTCACCCTCAGGCCGGCCCACACCGCGAGCCCCGCCCGCGCAACGGAAGGCAATAACCGTGAATCGTGCACGCATCGCCACCCCCCAGCCCCGAATCCTGCTGTCCGCCCTCGCAGCCCTTGCGCTCGCTGCGGCCTTCCTCGTCGCCGCCCCGAGTGCGCTCGTCCCGCAGGCGCAGGCCCACGGCTGGATCACCAGCCCGCCGAGCCGAGCGGACCACTGCGCCAAGGGCACCGTCAGCTTCGACTGCGGTGGCCTCCAGTACGAGCCGCAGAGCATCGAGGCCCCGAAGGGTTCCACACAGTGCTCTGGCGGCAGCCGCTTCACCGTGGTCGACAACGCTTCACTGCCGTGGCCACGCACCAACATCAGCAGCAGCACCACGTTCCGCTGGCAGATCACTGCGAACCACGCCACGTCCACATGGGAGTACTTCGTGGACGGCCAGCTCGTCAAGACCGTGAACGACGGCGGCGCCCAGCCCGGCTCGACCGTCGAGCACACCCTGACCGGCCTGCCCGCCGGGAACCACACCATCTTCGCCCGCTGGAACATCGCCAACACCGTCAACGCCTTCTACCAGTGCGTGGACGTCACCGTCACCGGCTCGGCGTCGGCGAGCTCGGGGGCCGACTCGCAGGCAGAGACTTCGCAGACACAGCTCTCGAGCCTGGGCGCTAGGGGCGCGCTTAGGGCCGTCTGACGCTCGGGCCGGGTGACCCGACGGGGCCGACACCTGACGGGGCCGACCTGACGGGGCCGACCTGACGGACTGACTCGACGGGGCCGACCCGATGCGGCCGACCCGATGCGGCCGACCCGATGCAACCAGCCCAACCGCCCACTGAGGCCGGGTGCCCGACGCCGATCCGCGCGTCGAGCGCCCGGCCTCCATGCTGCCCGTTCGGTCTGCCCCGTCTGGTTGGCCAACCGTGCGGCCCTCTCAGGTTGGCCACTCAGGCCGCCCTCTCAGGCCGGTCGCTCGGTTGCCCTGTCGGGTTGGCCACTCGGGTTGGCCACTCGGGTTGGCCACTCGACTGCTCCCGTGTCGCCCTGTGCCCAAGGAGGCCACAAACCGGGAGCCCTTTTTCACCCGCTCTATGGGACGATGATGGTGTGTCGAGCGCGCTCGTCGGCATCAGTCCGACGCCCGTCGAAGTACCGCCCGTCGTATTTGCCTTGGCCGCACGGTTGCGGTCCGGAGCGACGGTCGTACCCGTGTGGCGCAACGAGTACGGCGGGTTCACGGTCCGGCTCGAGGATCGCCGGAGCGGACCGACCGCGCAGGGCGGCCAGGCGCACGGTCAGTTACCCGCGCCGATGCTGGATCCAACAATCCATGCGGCACCAGATCCGGGACTCGATCCAGCAGGCGTTCCAGTACTGGACCCGCCGTCCGATCCAGCACCCGGGCGCGCCCGTCGGTCCGATAGCGGGACGGTGCGACGGCTGGCCCAGCTGAACTCCACGCTCCAGAACACGGCGCACCAGAGCACCGCACGTCAGAGCACGGCGTACCCGGACAGCAGGCACCAAGACGGTGGCTACCGAGACGGCAGGCATCACGACAGCGGGCACCAAGACAGCGGACACCACGACAGCGGGAACCAAGACGCCCTGCACCAGTTCGAGGCGCCCCAGCATGCAGAACACCCGCACGGGGACCACCAGCACGCGGCACACATGGACGCCGCGCACCAGAACAGCGCGCACCAGCTCAGCTCGAGCACAACAAATCAGTTCGCGGCAGAGCAGAACGCGATGGGACGGAACAGCGTCGGGCGCAAGAACGTCCGGCGCAGGGCGCGGAGCTCGTACCTCAAGTGGGTTCCGTACGCCGCGGCCTGTCCTGACCCGCTCGCTGAGGCCGACCGTCTGATCTGGGCCGGCTCGTACACCCCGGTCCCGCGGGTGCTCGACGTCGGCTGGGACGAACACGGCTCGTGGCTGCTCACGGCAGCGGTCGAGGCCGGCGGTGCGATAACGACGTCGGCCATCGAACCCCAGTGGCGCGCACTGGCGGAACGCTCCGCGATCGCGGTGGGAGTCGGGCTGCGCCGGTTCCACGACGCGCTCCCCACGGACACCTGTCCCTATCTCCGCACAGCGGAGGTGCGGGTCGCCGACCTCGCAGCCGGCCTGACGGCACCGCGCACCGCCACGAAGCGACTCCGAGGGCGACTCCGGGAGCGAATCGCGAATCGAGTCACCGAGCGTGATGCTGAGCCCGCCACTGAGCCTGCCACGATCAGCAGCGCCCTGCGCAACCCACCGCCGGTCGACCGGCTCGTCGTGTGCCACGGCGACGCGACCGTACCGAACACCCTTCTCGACGAGGTCGGCCGGTTCGCGGCACACGTCGATGTCGGCGACCTGGGCGTCGCGGACCGCTGGTCCGACATCGCGGTGACCACGCGCAGCGTCACCCGTCGCTACGGTCCGGGTCTGGAGCCGCTGGTGCTCGCCGCGTACGGCGTCGCCCCGGACCACGAGCGCACCACGTACTACCGAGCACTGTGGGACGCCGAAGAGGCGGTCCGCACCCGGCGCGTGGCATCGCGGTAGGTCGCGAGGCCCGCGAAGCCCGCGAAGCCCGCGAAGCCCGCGAAGCCCGCGAAGCCCGCGAAGCCCGCGAAGCCCGCGAAGCCCGCGAAGCCCGCGAAGCCCGCGAAGCCCGCGAAGCCCGCGAGAGCATCATCAGCGAGATCACCGACGACGCGTGTCATAGACGCGGTGCATCAGCAGCTCGATCGGCCCGCGCGACCACCGACGCAGCCACAGTGGGGCCGCCACCATCAGCATCGTCGAGATGACCGCCCAGATCGCGACAACCTGCCACGGGCTGCCACCGGCGAGCCCCAAGCCCCAGTCGTAGCAGATCGCCGAAGCCAGCACGTTCTGCAGCACGTAGCACGACAGCGCAGTCCGGCCGACCCCTTCGACGCCGCGGTGCAGCAGGCCAGCCAGCCTCCGGCCCGGCGACGGAAGCGGTGAAAGCGCCCGTACTTGTTCCTGTTCCTGCCCCTCTTGTTCCTGCCCCTCTTGCTGGGTCTGTTGCTGGGTCTGCGCCAGTTGCTGGGTCTGCGCCAGTTGCTGGGTCTGCGCCAGTTGCTGGGTCTGCGCCCGTTCCAGCGCCTGCGCCTCTACTTGCGCACGCGCCTGCGCACGCCTCTGTGCCCGGTCAACGAGGGTCGTACCCAGCGCCAGGATGCCGAGAGCGACCAGTGGCGGGACCAGGTATCGGTCCACCAGGAACCAGTCTTGCCCGGCCCAGGTTGTCAGCGCGTTGAGCGGCACACCCGCGCCCAGCCCGACCCACGCGAGCCGACGACGCAGCCGCGCTCCGTCCTCCGTCATGGAGAACATGCCCGCGCGAACGAGGCGTGAGCCCACAAGGAACAGCACGGTGGCCGACGGCACGATCAGGAGGAGCTCGATCCGGAACACCTCCATATGGGTGATCCGGAGCAGCACCTGGTCCAGCCAGCTGGCTGTCGACACATCCGCAGCAGCCCCAGCACCCGAAGCACCCGCTGCAGCGCCGCCCGCACCGGCGGAGACATCAGGCATGGCAACGAGCAGCGCGGTGAGGCCGAGGATCGCCGTCACATAGATCGCAGCAATTACCCCGCCCCAGGCGCGCACCACTCGATCGCTGCGCCCGATCAGGTACGCGGCCAGCACTGACGCGATCGCATACCCCATTAGGACGTCGAACTCGAAGACCAGGATGTAGTGCACCAGACCCTCGACGAACAGGATCGAGGCCCGCAGGGCGTAGCGGCCGGGCCACGGCATGCCGCGCCGGACCATGGACCGGTACTGCAGCTCCAGGCCCACCCCGAACAACAGGGTGAGCAGCCCAAGGAACTTTCCGTTGGCCAGCGCCTGGAGCACCCGCTGTATGGGGTCGGCCATGGCGAAACCGTCGGAGAACCACTCGGCGGGACCGCCAGGCGTGGAAAATATCCAGACGTTGCTGGCGAGCGTCCCCAGAATCGCGATCCCCCGCAGGACGTCGAGCGCGATGATCCGTCCGGCCGGGCTCACCGTGGCGCTCACGGGCGCGCCGGTCGTCGCTCGCTCGGTCGTACCGAAATCGGACGGCGCGGGTTCCGACGTCGCAGGTTCCGACGTCGCAGGTTCCGACGTCGCAGGTTCCGACGTCGCAGTGTCCGACGTCGCAGTGTCCGACGTCGCAGTGTCCGACGTCGCAGTGTCCGACGTCGCAGTGTCCGGACCAGCTGGTGTGTTGGTTGGCATGTGCCGACCCTGCCGTCGCCGGCTCGCGACGTCGTCGGCCAAACTGGCGATCACGCGGGACCCGCGTACATCGTTCGGAGGAGATCCTGCCGTGCAGGCAGGCACCCAGGTGGGTGTGGAGGTAGGTGGACGGGGCGCGGGCCAAGGGCCGGAAATGACGTCGTTTCGCGCAGCCGAACCTGACAACCTAGCCCTATGACCATCCCCACCGGCGCAGTCCCCGTGCCCGACGCCGTGCGCGAGCTCGCCGGCAATGCGCTTGTGACGCCGGTGTGGACCAACGAGCTGGGCGGGTTGACGTTCCGGGTCGATCCGTCCGACGAACCGGTACCCGATCCGAGCGCGGCGCCAGGCCCAGGTGGAGCGGCAAGGCAAAGCCCCTTCTTCGTGAAATGGGCACCTCGCACGGACCGGTCGGTGGCCGAGGGTATCGACCTCGCCGACGAGGCCGCCCGGATGCGCTGGGCGGCGCAGTACACGCCGGTACCGCAGGTGCTCGAAGCCGGTGCCGACGAGAACGCCGAGTGGCTGGCGACGGTCGCGATCGAGGCGCGCTCCGCCGTCGACCCGCGCTGGCTGGCTGATCCCGAGACTGCGGCCAGCGCGATCGGATCCGGACTGCGGGCGCTGCACGATGCACTGCCCATCGACAGGTGCCCCTGGACCTGGAGCGTCAGCGACCGGATCACGGGCGCCGAGCTACGAGCGGCACGCGGCCACGCGGCCGACGGCTGGGCGGTGGAGACGCGTGCCCGCCTCCTCGAGACCCCGGACCACGACAGGCTCGTCGTCTGCCACGGCGACGCCTGTGCCCCCAACACCCTGCTCGACGACGACGGCCGCTGGGCCGCGCACGTCGACCTCGGCGCGCTCGGCGTCGCCGACCGGTGGGCCGACCTCGCTATCGCGACGTACAGCCTGGACTGGAACTACGGCCCTGGGTACGAGCACCTGGTCTATGAGGCCTACGGGATCGACGAAGATCCCGAGCGCGTCGCGTACTACCGGCTCCTGTGGGACCTGGGATGACCGGTCAGAACGAGACCAGCACGAACGGGACCAGCACTAACGGAACCGGCACGAACGGAACCGGCACGAACCAAGCCGGCAGGAACGGAACTGACATGAACCAAGCTGACATGAGCCGGGCTGACATGAATGCTGCACCAGGACTGCTGGTCGTGACCGGGCCACCTGGCTCTGGAAAGTCCACCGTGTCCGAGGCACTCGCCGACCGCTGGGAACCAAGCGTCCTCGTGGAGGGTGACGCGTTCTTCGCGTTCCTGCGTCGCGGGAGCATCGCACCCTGGCTGCCCGAGTCGCACACCCAGAACGACACGACGATCCGTGCGGCGGCCGCAGCTGCCGGGCGCTTCGCCGCGGGTGGCATGACGGTGGTGTACGACGGCGTGGTCGGCCCGTGGTTCCTGCCCGCCTTCGCTGCCCTGGCCGGAATCGACGTGATCGACTACGTGGTGATCCTGCCGCCGGTCGAGACCTGCCTGGATCGGGTCGCGACGCGCACCGGCCACGGCTTCACCGACCTCGATGCCGCTCGGCACATGCACGACGACTTCGTGCGGGCGACGGCGCCGGGCTCGAACCCGCCCGGCGTCGTGCTGACCGACCTGCCGGACGACGTCGCCGGGGTGACCGACACGATCCTCGCGGCGGTGGCGTCCGGGCGGGCCCGCTACAAGGTTGACGGCTGAACGGTCGGCGGCTGAACAGTCAACGGCTGAACAGTCAACGGCTGAACAGTCGGTCGCTGAACAGTCGGTCGCTGAACAGTCGGTCGCTGAACAGTCGGCGGCTACACAGTCGCCGGTTGATCCGCGCGTCGAGCCCGATGGGCCGCCTGGGCATTGCGGTTGCTGCACGTCGTCGAGCAGTAGCGGCGTGACCGGTTGCGGGAGAGGTCCAGGACGATCCCCTCGCAGTCGCTGTCGGCGCACAGGGCAAGGCGTGAGAGCTCGTCCTCCCGGATGACGTCGATCATCGCCATCGCCGTCTCCACCAGGATGCGGGTGGCAAGCGGCGCGTCGGCCGGGACGGCGTGGATGTGCCAGTCGACGGGCGGGTGGCGGACGAGCTGGGGTACCGCGCCGGCGTTGGCCAGCATGCCGTTCACCAGGACCGCAGCCGAGTCCCGGTCGGCGGTGAGCAGCTCTCGCAAGCTCGGCTGCAGCGCGAGCACCTCGTGCAGCTCGGGCTCCGTCCGGTCGTGCCGTCCCGTGTAGTTCTGTTCGACGAAGAACGCGTCGAGGTCCCGCACCGTAGCTATCGAGACCGGCGGTTCGCCCGCGTTCACCAGTGTCACGGCAGCCTGGAGCGATTCCTCGGTGTCATGAGCAAAAACCATGTTGACACATTACTCCATGGTCCCCTAGCGTCATTGGTCATGAGCATCGTGACACCTGACACCAGCCGGCCAGGCGTCGTCGACGTCGGTCGGCAACAGCGTGGACAGCGCAGCCAGACCAGCACACGAGGGTTCGGCCCTGCCAAGTCGCCGTCCGCGCGCCGTCTCTCCGCAGGCCTGGTGCTCGCCGCCGTCTCCGCCGCGACGTTCAGCCTCTCCGGGGTGTTTGCGTCCGGGCTGCTCGACACGGGCTGGAGCCCCGGCGCGATGGTTCTCGCGCGGGTCGCGATCGCGGCGGTCGTGGTGCTCCCGCTCGGCATCGTGTCGCTGCGTGGTGACTGGCGCCCCGTTCGCCGCAATCTCGGGCTCATCGCCATCTACGGAGCGGTCTCCGTCGCAGGCTGCCAGTTCGCCTACTTCTCCGCCGTCCAGTACATGTCGATCGGCCCGGCTCTGCTCATCGAGTACACCGCGCCGGCGGTAGTGGTGCTCTGGTTCTGGTTGCGGCACGGCCAACGCCCGACCAGGGCGACCATCATGGGCACGCTGCTCGCCGCCGTCGGGCTGGTGCTCGTCCTGGAGCTGTTCTCCGGCGCTCCGGGGACAGCCTCCGTCAACCCTGTCGGGGTCGGCTGGGCCCTGGTCGCGATGCTCGGGGTCTCGACATACTTCGTCATCAACGCCAACGTCGACACGGGCCTGCCGCCGCTCGCCCTTGCTGCCGGAGGTCTGACGACCGCCACTCTGGCGCTGGGGCTGCTCGGCGTGACTGGACTCATGCCGCTGGAGTACAGCTCTGCACCGCCGGTCTATGCGGGCACCGCGGTGCCCTGGTGGCTACCGGTGCTTGGCCTCGGTGTGGTGACCGCTGCACTCGCCTACGTCACCGGGATCGGCGCGGGCCGTCTCCTGGGTCCTCGGTTGTCCTCCTTCGTCGGGCTGTTCGAGGTCGTCTCCGCGATCGGGTTCGCCTGGCTGCTTCTCGGCGAGCTGCCCCGGACGATCCAGCTCGTCGGCGGCGTCTTGATCCTTGCCGGCGTGATCGCTGTCCAGGCCGGCGAGAAGCGAGTGAAGGAAGGACCGGCAAGCGGCGAGCCAGTGAACGAGGTGGTGGTCGACGAACTGGTGGTCGACGAGGCGCGGGCGCTCGAAGACCGGATCATCGAAGAACCGGGTCTCCAAGAACCAGCGATCGAGGAACCGGTCACCGAGGGATCGGCCACAGACGCGCCTTCCGTCGAAGAACGGCCTCTGCCCTAAGCGTGCCGCCCGGGCGGATCACCTGGCCCGAATGAGCACGCCCGCAGTCCGCCCAACGCACAGTCCCACCGACGCACATCCGCCCAACACGCAGTCCGCCCAACGCACGGTCCAACCAGCGCACGGGCCGGCCAACGCACGGTCCAACCGGCGCACGGGCCGACCGACGGACCGGCGGACCGACCGACCGACCGACCGACCGTCCGTGGTCGGCGGTCCGCTCGGCCACCGGCCCGAGCCGACTGACCAGTCCATTCGGCCTGCCCCAAAGCGGCCGGCGCGCCAAGCCCCAGGCCCTCGACCTTCGGCGTGCGATCCGCTCGATCTCAGACCACGCGACAGTCAGCCTGCCCAGTCCGGCGGTGCAACCGTGCCGGACCGGACCACAGCCTCGGTCTGCCAGCCAGGCTGGGCGATCGGCCGGCCGTGTCGGTCCGTGAACGCCCACCCTCCGACCCGTTCGCGCCACCGCATGGTGATGCCGGTCGTATCGACCAGGTCATGGTGGTGGTAGCAGAGCAGCGCGCTGTTGGCCACGGAGGTCTCGCCGCCGTCAGCCCAGTGCCGGATCGCGTGGTGAACCTCGCACCGTGATGGCGGCTGATCGCAACCCGGGTACACGCAGTGCCGGTCCCGGGCGATCACGGCTCTGCGCATCTGCCCGGTCACCGTTCGGTGCGCCCTGCCGACGTCGAGCACCGAACCCTCCGGACCGAACACCACCCGGGTGATGGCGCTGTCGCACGCCAGGCGGCGGAACAGGCTCCGCGGAAGCACGCTGTCCCGCCCGTTCCCGGTCAACGTCGGCGGGACCGACCCGAATGCAGCCCCGGCTCGGACGGGCGCAGACCCGGTGCCGGCACCCGCGCCTCCGCCCGCACCCGCGCCTAGGCCTCCGCCCGCCCCTCCACCTCCACCTCCACCGGCACCGGCACCGGCACCGGCACCGGCGGAATCGCGATCGTTCGTGCCACCGACGAGCCGGTCCATCTCGCTCAGCGATACCAAGACGGTGATCTGCGGTCGCACCGCGGCACCAGAACCGGTCCGACCGTTGTCGAGCGCCGTGCGTGCGAGGTCGGCGAGCGCCTGAGCCCGCCGCTGGGTCGCCGTCCGGTCGTCACCCGGGGTGGGCTTGCCCATCACCGACTCGAGAGCTGTGCTCAGCGCGTGACCGTGCTCGTCGGTGAGGAACCCTCGGACATGGAAGCCGTCCAGGGTCTTGGCGAGCTCAAGGTGCTCGCGCTCCTTGGCGAACCGGTATCCCCGCTCGTCGGCGTCGGGGTCGGCCTGGTCGGCGAACCGGTCCACAATCCGCCGGAAGCCGTCCGGGGTGTTCAGGTCGATGTGGGTGAGCAGCAGCTCCTCCCGCGTCATCACGTCGCCCTTCGGCCCGTCGCCCTCGCCCTCGCCCTCACCGGCTCCAGTCTCGGCCTCGGCCTCGGCCTCAGGCTCGGGCTCGCCGTCCCCGGGCTCGCCGCTCCCGATCACCTCGAGCTCGGTCACACCGGGGTCCACCAGGACCTCCTCGCTCAGTGCCTCGGCGCGCGCCTCAGAAGTCGGAGCCTTGTCGATCATCGCGCGCAGCTGCTCCGGCCCTACCCGACCGGCGAGCGCACCCGCCAGCGTTGCCGGCAGATACGCGGCGAGCCGACGACCGGCCTTCACGTCCCTGCTCGCGGTCCCGTACCGCACTCCCTCGCGCCGGGACAGCCAGGCCGGGAACGTTCGGGACCCGTCTGTGGCCCACAGGCCGTGCACCTCGATCCTCGGCAACCAGGACACTCGCAGGACATCGAGACGGTGCACCGCCTGACGCAAGACGGGCGACAGCATCGTCAGCCGATCTGCCACCGCGCCGACGCCAGCACCAACGCTCTCCAGCGCATCAAGCGCTCCCGGGCCCGCTACCGCCACCAGCTCGTCCACGACTCGCTCGAGGTCGGCTACGACGTCGGCCACCGCACGCGGGGCACCGGACGCTTCACCCGCAGGCTGCGGCATCTCGATCACCACAACCATCACCTCCCCTCGCCTGGTCACATCGCACTCGGGCGCCTCCGCACAGGAGACCCCACACAAGCCCGCCAGCTCAGGCCCGCCCGCTAGGGCGCACCCGCTCAGGCACACCCGCCTTGGCCCAACCCACCTTGGCCCCCACAATATGGAACAACCGTCCGCACGGAAGCCATAACTTCAGATCTGTGCACAACACTTCAGAGAGGCAACCTGTGGTCGAGCTCTCTCGGCGTCATGACGGCACGAGGGTCTCGAACCCGAGCCGCCTGACCCGACTAGCCCCACCTCACCCCGAACACCTCAACCGAACGCCTCACCCCAACACCCACCCGAAGCCCGCCGACCCGACAGCGCCCTTCACCCGCCTGCAAGAATGGGCAGCATCATGACCGCGCCCTCTTCGACGACCTCCACGCCATCCGCAGCCCCCTCGACAGCTCCCTCAACCGCCGGCCAGCCCGGCTCGGCGTCGGGCAACCCGAAGCCCGCCGGGACGCTGATCCCATACCTGCCCGCACCGACGGGCAAGGACCCCGATCCCGATGTCCTGTTCGAGAGCTTCAGCGAGTGGGCCGCCGCAGGCGGGCGGACGCTCTACCCGCACCAGGAGGAGGCGCTCCTGGAGGTCATGACGGGCTCCCATGTGGTGCTTGCGACCCCTACCGGCTCCGGAAAGTCAATGGTCGCCATGGGGGCGCAGTTTGCCGCCCTGGCGGCCCACCGGTCAGGACGGGGCGGCCGCACCTACTACACGGCCCCGCTGAAGGCGCTGGTCAGCGAGAAGTTCTTCGACCTGGTGGCGGCGTTCGGCTCGAAGAACGTCGGCATGATGACCGGCGACTCCGCGGTCAACCCGGACGCCCCGATCATCTGCTGCACCGCTGAGATCCTCGCCAACGTCGCGCTCCGCCGCGGCAGCAGTGCCACCAGCGACAGCAGTGCCACCAGCGACAGCAGCACGAGCACCACCAGCAGCAGCGACACCCCCGATGACGCCATCTCGCAGGTAGTCATGGACGAGTTCCACTACTACGGCGACCCGCAGCGCGGCTGGGCCTGGCAGGTGCCGCTGCTGGAGCTCAAGGACACGCAGTTCATCCTCATGAGCGCCACGCTCGGCGACACGACCCTCCTCCGCGAGGACATCGAGGAGCGCACGGGCCGACCCGTCGCCGAGGTAGCGGACGCCGAGCGCCCGGTGCCGCTCACCTTCTCCTACGTGATCGAACCGCTCACGGACGTCATCCAGGAGCTCGTGACGACCCATCGCGCCCCGGTGTACGTGGTCCACTTCACGCAGAAGGACGCCGTCGACCGCGCGCAGTCGATGCTGTCGATGAACGTGTCGAGCAAGTCCGAGAAGGAGGCCATCATCGCGGAGATGGGCGCCTTCCGGTTCGGCACCGGGTTCGGCAAGACGCTCAGCAAGTTCCTCCGGCACGGCGTCGGCGTCCACCACGCCGGGATGCTGCCCAAGTACCGCCGCCTCGTGGAGCGCCTCACCCAGAAGGGCCTGCTCAAGGTCGTGTGCGGCACGGACACCCTGGGCGTGGGCATCAACGTGCCGATCCGCACGGTCCTGTTGACCAGCCTCGTGAAGTTCGACGGCGAACGCATGCGACACCTCAGCGCGCGCGAGTTCCACCAGATCGCCGGGCGCGCGGGCCGTGCCGGGTACGACACGGTGGGCGAGGTGCTCGTCATGGCGCCTGAGCACGTCATCGAGAACCGCAAGATCCTGGCGAAGGCCGGCGACGACCCGAAGAAGCTCAAGAAGATCGTGCGTAAGAAGGCACCGTCCGGCTCCGTGAACTGGACCGACGCCACCTTCGAGCGCCTGCGCGACGCCGATCCCGAGCAGCTCGTCTCCCAGTTCCGCGTGAATCACGCGATGGTGCTCAACGTCCTGGCCCGGGCAGGCACCGGCGGCCGGTCCGGCACGGGAGACGACCCGATCGACGCCATGCGCCACCTCCTGACTGCGAACCACGACACCGAGACGCAGCAGGCCGAGCATGTGCGCCAGGCGTTCCGTATCTACCGGTCGCTGCGGCTCGCGGGTGTCGTCGAGAAGGTCCGGGTCCCAAGCACAGGCTCAGACGGCGCAAGGTCCGACGGCGCAGGGTCCGACGGCGCAAGCCTCCGCCCGTCGGCCCGCCTCATGGTCGACCTCCCCCGCGACTTCGCACTGAACCAGCCCCTGTCCCCGTTCGCCCTGGCGGCCATGGATCTGCTCGACGTCGAGAGCGCGACGCACCCGCTCGACGTCGTCTCCGTCATCGAGGCGACCCTCGACGATCCCCGCCAGGTACTCATGGGGCAGCAGAACAAGGCGCGCGGCGAGGCCGTCGCCGCGATGAAGGCCGAGGGGATCGAGTACGAGGAGCGCATGGAGCTCCTCGAAGCGGTGACCTGGCCCAAGCCGCTGGCCGACCTCCTGGAGCCGGCGTTCCAGACCTACCGCCGCACCAACCCGTGGGTGGCGGACGCCGAGCTCTCCCCCAAGTCCGTGGTCCGCGACATGGTCGAGAAGGCCATGACGTTCG
This sequence comes from Promicromonospora sp. Populi, assembly GCF_041081105.1. Lineage (NCBI taxonomy): Bacteria > Bacillati > Actinomycetota > Actinomycetes > Micrococcales > Promicromonosporaceae > Promicromonospora > Promicromonospora sp. Populi. The sequence goes on from NZ_CP163528.1 coordinate 2,503,250, forward strand.
CCGAGATCGTGAGCGTGTACGGGCTGGAGCGCACCGAGGGCGTGGTGCTGCGCTACCTTGCCGACGCCTACCGCGCCGTGCGCCAGGTGGTCCCCGACGAGCACCGCACCGAAGAGGTGCAGGAGATCATCGAGTGGCTCGGCGAGCTAGTGCGTGGCGTGGACTCGTCGTTGCTCGACGAGTGGGAACGCTTGGCGAACCCAGTGGACGATGATGCAGACCTCGTGACGGACGGCGAGCTGGCCGACGCCGGGGCCGAGGCCCCCGTCAGGCCGGTCACCGGCAACCCGCGCGCGTTCCGCCGCCTGGTCCGCAACGCGATGTTCCGCCGCGTCGAGCTGGCCGCACGCGAGTCCTACGGGGCGCTGGCCGCGCTGGGCGGCGGCTGGGACGCCGACGCCTGGGGCGACGCCCTGGACCCGCTGTTCGAGGAGCAGGGCGACGACGCCATCGGGATCGGACCGGAGGCGCGGTCCGCCGCGCTGCTGACGATCCTCGAGTCAGGCGCGGAGCTGCCCGGCCGCGCGAACGACAGCGCGAACGACAGCGCGAACAGCGCAAGCGACGGTGAGCAAGCCAGCGACCACGACGGCACGACCGGCCGCGTCGCGACCGGGACCTGGTGGGTGCGACAAGTGCTCGACGACGCCGACCGCAATCACGACTGGGCCATCACCGCGCAGATCGACCTGGCGGCCAGCGACGAGGCGGGCGAGGTCGTGCTGACGGTGGTCGCCGTCGGGCAGATCTGACAAGCAGACCTGACGGGCAGGCCTGACCGGGCAGATTCGACCACCCAACTGCGAGGTTTGCGAACTATTTACCTTAAAGCGGTCTTGACTTAGACTCCTGCTATTAGAGTCCCGGTCAGCAGTGCCGCGCGGGCACTGCTGTGGACACAGGAGTGCCAATGACGACGCACCTGCCAAGCCCCGACCGCCACCTCCGCCACCTCACCCCGCTCTTCACCGCCGGCCTCAGCGCGTTCAGCCTGCTCGCCGCCCTCGTGCTCACCGCAACCCCGGCGTCTGCAGCACCGGCGCCCGCCGCACCAGCCTCCACAGCACCAATCTCCACAGCACCCTTAGCCGCCGACGGCCCCGGCGTCGGGACACCGTGGGTCGTGACCCTCGGCGACTCGTACATCTCCGGAGAGGCCGGCCGCTGGGCCGGCGCCTCCAACAGCGACTACCAGCGCGCGGACGCCCTCGGGCCGACCGCCTACTTCGACAACCCCAGCGGCACCGGCGAGACCATAGAACGCTGCCATCGCGCGTCCTCCGCCGAGGCCTACATCGGCGGCGGCGTGAACGGCCTCAACCTCGCCTGCAGCGGTGCCCGCACCGCCACCGCGACCGGCACGAACTTCAAGCCCGGCATCGACTTCTACAACGGCTCGGCGGGCCAGGGTCAGGCGCTCGCGCTCCAACAGGCCGCCACCTCAAGGAACGTCCGCATGGTCGTGGTCTCGATCGGCGGGAACGACTTCGAGTTCGCGAGCGTCGTCCAGACCTGCGTGGTCAACTTCCTGACCTCGCCGACCTGGTGGAAGAACTACTGCCACGACGACAGCTCGGTCACGGCCAACTTCACCGCCGCGAACGTAGCCGCCATCCGGTCCCGGGTGGCGGGGACGCTCCGCAACGTGGCGACCGCGATGAGCAACGCCGGGTACAGCACCTCGCAGTGGACGCTCGTGGTCCAGACCTACCCGTCGCCCGTGCCGAACGGCTCCGGGTTCCGGTACTCCGAGTCCGGATACACGCGCCAGTCCACGGGCGGGTGCGGCCTCTGGAACCAGGACGCCGACTGGGCCAACTCCACGGCCCTGCCCACCATCAACGGTGCGCTGCTCGGCGCCGCGTCCGACGTCGGGATGCCGAACGTCCGCACCCTCGACATGACGCACGCGTTCGACGGCAGGCGGCTGTGCGAGACCGGCGTCGGGCTGTACGAGGAGGTGGGCCTGCCCAACTGGCAGTCGGCAGGCGCGGTCAACCGGACCGAATGGGTCAACCAGATCCGGACGGTCACCACGATCGGCGACTCGCCGTACTTCGTCCAGGAGTCGCTGCACCCCAGCTACTGGGGGCAGCTTGCGATGCGCAACTGCCTGCGCCAGGTCTGGAACGCCGGCAGCCCGCGTAGCGGAAGCTGCTCGGTCGGCAACCTCGGGGTGGCCGAGCTGACGCCGTCGGGCGAGCCTGCGATGGTCCTGGGGCCGCTCGCCAAGGGCTGACCAGTCAGCCGGCCAGCCCGAGCAGCCCCCGGCCCAGCGTCGCGAACCCACCCACATAGGCGAGCGCCACGAGCACCTTGCGCGTGGCGCTCGCCGACACCCGCCCGACGAGCAGCTCGCCCAGCCCGATGGACGCAACCAGCGCGACGAAGACCGCCACCCACTCCCAGACGGCGAAAGCCGGGAAGGTGGCGTCCGCCACCAAGAGCTTCGCCGCCATCGCCGCGAGCGCGTTGGTCAGGAAGATCGGCTGGGCGGTGGCCGCGAACGCCCGCGGGTCCCAGCGGTCGAGCACGGAGTACACGGCGATGGGCGGGCCCCCGATCCCGGCCGCGACACTGCCGAACCCGGCCGCCGCACCCGTGATGAGCAGCGGCAGCCGCGCCTCCGGCGCGAAGGGGCGCCGCGGCCCGCGCAGACGCGCGGTGACCAGGGCGAGCGTCATGGCAAGCACGATGATGCCGCCGACGCCGATCTCCAGGGCGGACGCGCTCGCGTCGCGGATGAGCAGCGCCGCCGGAACGCTGACCAGGATCGACGCCGACACGAGCCACCCGTAACGACGCCAGTCGACGCTGCGGATCGTGCGCCCGAGCACAAGCAGCGCCATCATCGCGCCCACGAGGTTGACGAACAGGACACCCTCGATCGGGCCGATGAGGAGCACGATGAACGGCCCGGCGACGAGCCCGAAGCCCATCCCCGCCACACGTTGCAGAGAGCCACCTACGAGGATGGCGAAGATCAGGAGCACGAGCACGGCTCCTACGCTAACCGCGGAGTTTCCGACCGGGTTCTACGGGCTTCAGTTCTACGGGTTTCAGCCCGCACGGTCCGACGACGGCGGTGGCTCGCGCGCGAGTTCCGTGCGCGAGTTCCGGGCGCGAAATCCGGGCGCGAAATCCGGGCGCCTTCGCGTCCCCGAAGCGGCAGAATCGCGTCGTGACCAGAAACGCGGAGAAGAGATCCGAGAAGAGAGCTTCGCGTGTGACCGGCGGGACCCCCGCGGTCGTGTCGCTCGAGAAGGCGGGCGTACCGCACACGCTGCACCCGTACGAGCACGACCCCGCGAGCGACCTCAGCTACGGCATGGAGGCGGCAGAGGCCATCGGCGTCGACGCGCCGCAGGTGTTCAAGACGCTCCTGGCCGACGTCGACGGGAAGCTCGTGGTCGGTATCGTCCCGGTGGACCGCAAGCTGGACCTCAAGGCCCTGGCCCGCGCCGCAGGCGGCAAGAAGGCGTCCATGGCCGAGCCCGCGGCGGCCGAGCGGGCTACCGGCTACGTGGTGGGTGGCATCTCGCCACTCGGGCAGAAGACGCGGCACACCACTGTGCTGGACGAGTCCGCCGAGCTGTACGACGTGGTCTACGTCTCCGGGGGCCGGCGCGGGCTCGACGTGGGCCTCGCGCCGGCCGACCTGCTGCGCCTGACCGGCGGGACGACGGCGCCGATCGCGCGCGACTGAGCCGCCGGACCAAGCCCTGCCGGACCAAGCCGCATTCGACCGGGCGCCGGCGGATCAAGCCGCATCCGACCGGGCGCCGCCGGATCTAGCGGCGCCCGATCAGGCCGAACCAATCAGGCCGAACCGATCAGGCCGCGACCTGCTTGCGGTAGGTCGGCAGCAGGGCGTCGCTGGGCACGATCTGCTTGCCGAGCGGCATGAGCGAGACCGGGATCAGCTTGAGGTTCGCCCAGGCCATGGGGATACCGATGATCGAGATGACCAGCGGGATCGCGGTGATGATGTGCCCCAGGGCGAGCCACCAGCCGGCGACGATCACCCAGATCACGTTGCCGATCAGGGCGAACACACCGGAGCGCGGGCTCTCGACGACCTCGCGCCCGAACGGCCACAGGGCGTACCCCGCGATGCGGAAGGAGGCGACGCCGAACGGGATGGTGACGATGAGCAGGCAGCAGATGATCCCCGCGAGCATGTATCCGAGCCACAGCCCGAACCCCGCGAAGATGACCCAGATGATGTTCAGCAGCGTCTTCATGGACCCCATCCTTCCGTAGTGCGGCCCGTCCGCGGAACCGGGTTACCCCCTGAAACCGACCCTGAGTCCGAACCTGAGACACGGCCAGAGACACACCCGGAGGCACAGCTGAAACACGGCCCGAGACAGCAGCTGCGACAGGGCCCGGGACGGCGAATGAGACAGCGCCCGCCACCCACCGAAATAGACTCACCCCGTGCCCGACCAGCCCCAGCCCGCATCCGGTTCGATCGCCGACCGTCTCGCCGCCGTCCGCGGGCGCATCACCAAGGCGGCCGACGCCGCGGGGCGCAACCCGGACGAGGTGCGGCTGCTGGTCGCGACGAAGACGCAGACGGCAGACGCCGTGCTCGAGGTGCTCGCCGCGGGCGTCGATCTGATCGGCGAGAACCGCGTGCAGGAGCTCGTCGCGAAGGCACCCGCCGTGGCCGACCGCGTGGCGGACGGCACGTTGCAGGTCCACATGATCGGGCACCTGCAGCGCAACAAGATCAACCAGGTGCTGGCCACGGCCACGGGCCTGGAGACGCTCGACTCACTGGACCTCGCGCAGGCGATCTCGGACCGCTGCGTGCGCGACGGCCGCACCGGCCCCCGCGCCCTGGACGTGATGGTGCAGGTCAACGTGACGGGTGAAGCGACCAAGTCCGGCATCGAGCCCGACGACGCCGTCGCGCTCGCCACCGCCGTCGCCGCACTGCCTGGCCTGCGCCTGACCGGGTTGATGACGATCGGCGCCCACCTTGCCGACGACGCGCAGCCGGGCGAGTCCGGCGAACACGGCGACTCGAGAGGGGGCAACTCGAGAGAAGGCGACTCAAGAGAGGACACTGTCCGCGCCGGGTTCGCCCGGCTGCGCGGCGTCCGCGACGAGGTCCTCGCGTCGGACGCGCCAGGGACGGGCTCGGCGACCGAGCTCTCCATGGGCATGACCGGCGACCTGGAGCTAGCGATCGCCGAGGGCGCGACAGTGGTGCGGGTCGGCACGGCGGTCTTCGGCCCGCGCCCCGCACCCGCGTGACCGAGCCCCGCCTGACCGAGCCCCACGTGACTGCCGCCACTGTTTGACCCAGGTCACAGACGTGCGGGGGCCCCGACGGCTAAGGTCCACGGGTTCCCCTGCCAACTCTTGGAGTGATAGCGCCATGTCTACGGCCACCCTGCTGCGCCCCGCCACTGACGCCGACATCGCTCGTTTGGTCAGCCTCAACAACGCGGCGATCCCCGCCGTCCCGGACACCCCGGCCGACGACATGTCCGAGCTCCTGGACGCCTCGTCGCTCGCCCTGGTCGCGGTCGACCCTGAGACCCCCGCGGACCCCCTCGGTTTTGTCGTCGCGCTCGACGGCGGCGAGGACTGGTCGGGCGAGAACTACGCCTGGTTCGAGGAGCGCGGCCTGGACCACCTGTACGTCGACCGCATAGTGGTGGGCGAGGGTGCGCGCGGCCGCGGCATCGGAAAGCTCTTCTACGACGCGGTGTTCGACGCCGCCCGCACGGCCGGCCACGACGTCGTCACCTGTGAGGTCAACCTGGACCCGCCGAACCCCGGTTCGCTGCGCTTCCACGGCCGCCTCGGGTTCTCCGAGCGCGGGCAGCAGCTCACCAAGGGCGGCGACATCCTCGTCGCCAAGCTTGCGGCCGAGGTCGCCACCGCCCCGTCCCCGACAGGCAACCTCCAGCTCACGGCCCCCGCCTGACCCAGCCCTCCGTTGTGGGCAGCCTCCGTGTGGCCAGCCCTTCGTTGTGGGCAGCCTCCGTTGTGGGCAGCCTCCGTTGTGGGCGTGACCGTTGCGCCTATAACGGTCGCGTAGTCACAACGGTCACGCCCACAACCAAGGACGGCGTCAAGCCGGGGTGATGCCTAACGTCGCCAGGGCCTCGCGGACGGACGGGCCGCCGATCCGTCCCGGGACGACGGCGAGGGCCCTCGTCGCCACTGACCGGTCCACCCCCGCCACGAGCATCACGAGGGCGGCCCGCAGGTCGCCGTCGGTAGCGGCCAGGGCGTTCTCGCACACGTCTGGCTCCAGGTCGGTCGCCTGCGTGAGCAGGCGCACCAGCCGGATCCGCAGCTTCATGTTCGTGGCGAGCACCTCGACCATGAGGTTGGAGTACGTCTTCCCGAGCCGCACCATCACGGCCGTCGAGAAGGTGTTGAGCACCATCTTCTGGGCGGTCCCGGCCTTCATGCGCGTGGATCCCGTGATGGCCTCGGGTCCGGTGTTCACCAGGATCGGGACGTCGGCCTTCGGCGCCAGGGTCGCGAACGGGTTCGATGCGAGCAGGACGGTGCGCGCCCCGCGGGAGCGGCCCATGTCCAGCGCTCCGCCCACGTACGGGGTGCCTCCGCTGGCGGCGATCCCGAACACGATGTCTGCCGGCCCGACGTCGGTCACAAGCGCCCCGCCGGCGGCGACGTCGTCCTCCGCGCCCTCGACCGCCCGCTTGAAGGCGCCCAGCCCGCCCGCGAGGTGCGGCACGAACATCTCCTCGCCGACGCCGTAGGTGGGCAACAGCTCCGCGGCGTCGAGCAGGCCCATGCGGCCCGACGTGCCCGAGCCCACGTAGTGCACCCGTCCCCCGGCTCGGATCCCGTCCACCGCCATGTCGATCGCCTCGACGATGCGCGGGTGCGCGGCGCGTACCGCGGCGATGACGGCCGCGTCCTCGTCGGTGATCATGCGCACCATGTCCGCCGTGGAGACCACGTCGATGTCACGGGTACGCGGGTTGCGCTCCTCGGTGGGTGAGACCGGGTGCGGCGCCGATTGTGCGTGCCGTTCGAATCCCGCCTCCGCGATCATCGGCGAACCCCTTTCCATCTGCTTGCGCTGTGCTCTTGGACGCTGTGCTGCTCTTGGACGCTGTGCTGCTCTTGGACGCTGTGCTGCTCTTGGACGCTGTGCTGCTCTTGGACGCTGTGCTGCTCTATGACACCGTGCTGCTCTATGACGATTGCCCATCACCCGCATACCCCCGGAGCCGAGCCACGGCGGCAGCCGCGTTCGCCCGTCCGGTCCCGCACGCCACCACCACAGCTGGACCACCACCGCTCAGCGTCCCGAACCAGCCGTCGACCGGTCCGGGCAGGCCCGTGTGGACCACCACAAGATCCGGCCGCACGGCCCAGAGCTGCTCCAGCCGGGCACGTTCGGCCGAACCCGAGAAGGGTTCACGGGTGATCACGACAAGCGGTCGCTGCGACACGGGAGCACCCGTAGGAAACTCTGCGCCACGTTTGGTACCGATCCTGTCGAGATCCGCCGATACACCGTACCGGGAGATTCGGGCAATAAGTACCGCAAGTCCGCGATCATCGAGGCCAAGTTGTAGGGGTTTCGGGTCGGCGCCTTCACCGACCGGCTCGTAAGGGCCCCGTTCGGCGCTCTCGGGCCCCTCCAGCAGCCCCTCGGGCAGCCCATCAGCTAGCAGGGCCGGGAACAGCGTCGCCCCAGGCCACGCGGCCACGATGGCCGTCTGGACGTGCTGCGCCGTACGTCCGGCGGCATGGTCCAGCCGGGTGCGCAGGTCCGCTACATCGGGTTCAGCGTCGGGCGCGAGCGGCACCAGGCGGGCGCCACGCACGGTCACGACGGCGTCCGCGATGCCGGCCCCGACGTCGGCCAGCTCGGCGAGCGCCGCCTTCGCGGCGTCCACCCCGGTCGCCGTGCCGGCCGCCGCCCGACGGATGCGGACCGCCGCGACGAGCGCCCGTGTGCGCACCCCGGACGCCTCGAGCTGCTCGACGGTCACGCGCCCGTTGGCCACTGCCCGGTGGAGCGCGTCGTTCGACTCGGTGTACAGAGCCGGGTCGAGCCCGAGGCAGAGCAGGTCGGCGCCGGCCTCGACCGCACGCACCGCCGCCTCCCCCACGGATCCGGTGAGCTGGCGCAGGGCACCCATGTCGAGGGCGTCGGTGATGATCGGGCCATCGTGCCCGAGCTCGCGCAGCAGCCGCGTCGCGGCCGGTTCGATGGAGGCGGGCGCCGGCCCGATCGCCGGGAACAGGACGTGGGCGGTCATGACGGCGTCGAGCCTGGATTGATCAAGCCCGGACTGACCAGGGTTGAACGGTCCAGGGTTGAACGGTCCAGGGTTGAACGGTCCAGGGTTGGCCAGCCCAGAGTCGGGGCACAGAGCCCGTGCGAACGGCAAGAGGTCTCGCGCCCGTACGACGTCGAGCGGCGCGTCCACCACCGGCAGGCCCAGGTGGGAGTCCACGGTCGTAGCTCCGTGGCCGGGGAAGTGCTTGCCGCACACCCCGACGCCGGCACTGCGCACACCGCGGGCGAACCCGATGCCGTGCCGGGCGACCTGCTCGGGCGTGGTCCCGAAGGCGCGCACCCCGATCACCGGGTTGTCCGGCTCGGAGACGACGTCGAGCACCGGGCCCAGGAGCAGGTTGATGCCCGCCGCGGCGAGCACCCGGCCCAGCGCGCGCCCGGCGTCGAGCGACACGCTGCCGCCACCCGGGTAGGCGCCGAGCGCGGCCGCCCCGGGCAGGGACGAGCCGCTCGTCGCCTCCAGCCGCGAGACGTCGCCGCCCTCCTCGTCCACGGCGATCACCAGGTCGGGCGAGATCGTGTGCAGGGCGGCGGACAGCGCCGCGGTGGTCGCGACGTCGGGTGTGTTCCGCGCGAAGTAGACGACGCCGGCGAGGCCGGCCCGGGCGGCGTCGGCCAGCCAGGACGGCACGCGCGCGCCGTCGTGGTCGGCACTCACGGAGCCCGGGATCTCGGAGCCGGGAATCTCGGGGCCGGAGCTCTCGAAGCCGGGCAGGAGCACACCATTGACGGCGCGCTCCGTACGAGTGGGCCCCGTCCGAGTGAGCCCCGTACGAGTGGGCCCCGTACGAGTCAGCCCCGCAGGCTCGTCGGTCATGCCTTCACGGCCCCCGCCGTCAGACCCGATGCGAGGCGGCGCTGGACCAGGATGAAGAAGACCATCACGGGCACGGTGATGATCGTGGAAGCGGCCATGATGGCGCCCCAGTCGTTGGAGTGGACGCCGAAGAACGAGCGCAGCCCGATCGCCACGGTGTAGCTCTCCGTGGCGCCCCCGAGCATCGTCATTGCGAAGATGAACTCGTTCCACGCGGTGATGAAGGCGAAGATGCTCGTCGCCACCAGCCCCGGAGCCACCAGGGGCAGCAGGACCGACCAGAACATCCGGCCCCAGCTCGCGCCGTCGAGGTAGGCGGCCTCCTCCAGCTCCACCGGGACCGCCGCGACGAACCCGCGCAGCATCCAGATGCCGAACGGCAGGGCCAGCGCCACGTAGACGACGACCAGGCCGGTCAGGGTCCCCAGCAGCTGCAGGTCGCGGACCTGCACGAACAGCGGGATGACGAGCGCCTCCAGCGGCACCATCTGCACGATCAGCACCATCATGAGGATCTGGGTGCGCATCTTGAACCGGAAGCGGGCCACCGCGACGGACGCCAGCAGGGCGAGCGCCGACGAGACGAGAACCGTGCCCAGCGCCACGAGCAGCGAGTTGCGCAGGAACGTGCCGAACCCGCCCTCGGTGAGCACAAACACGTAGTGCTCCAGCGTGGGCTCGGCCGGCCAGAAGCTGCTGGTGTTCCCGGCCTGTGCGTCCAGCGAGCTGTTCAGCATCCAGTAGACGGGGAACAGCGTGAACACGAGCAGCAGGGCGACGAGCACTCCCTTGCCGAGCTGCCGCAGCGGCGATTGCCGTGAACTCATCGTTCCTCCTCCGCCAGCACGGTGCGGACGTAGACCACGGTGACCACGAGCAGCAGCAGGGTCAGCAGCACGGCGATCGCCGAGCCGAAGCCGTACCTGTTCTGCCCGAACGACTCCACGTACGACCACACACCCAGGTTGAGCACCGACCGGTTCGATCCCGCGCCGCCCGGCATGAGGTACACCTGCGCGAACACCTTGAAGTCCCAGATGGTCGACAGGATGATGACGACGGCGAACACCTGGCGCAGCTGCGGCACGATGATCGAGAAGAACCGCCGGAACGACCCGGCGCCGTCCATCTCGGCTGCCTCCAGCATCTCCTTCGGCACCCCGAGCAGTCCCGCGAGCACGGTGATCGCGACGAACGGGAAGCCGTGGTGGATCACGTTGAGCAGCACTATCGCGTAGAAGCTCCACCGGTCGGTAAACCAGTTGGTGGGGTCGTCCAGCAGGCCGAGCCCCATCAGGACGTCGTTGAACACTCCGCGGTCGGCGTCGAAGATCCACACCCATACGTACGTGCCGGTGACGGCGGGCATCGCCCAGGCCGCCATGATCGCGCTGGACGTGACGGTGCGCCAGAAGGTCCCGAGCGACGCGAGCAGCACGGCCACCCCGGTGCCGAACGCGACAGTGCCCGCCACCGACAGCACGGCGAACCCGACGGTGTTGGGCAGCACCACCGTCCACAGCTCCGGGGAGGCCAGGACCTCGGCGTAGTTCCCGAGGCCGATCCAGTTCGGCTCACCCGTGGTGATCTCCCGCAGCCCGTAGTCCTGCAGGGAGAAGAGGAACACCCGCACCAGCGGCCACAGCATCAGGACTGCCAGGACCGCCAGCGCGGGGGCGAGCAGCAGCCAGGGCCGCACGGAGGCGGCCCTGGCCCGGCTGAGCCGTGGCAGCTTTGCCCTGGGAGCGGTTTCCCGCGGAAGGGTCTGTGTCACCGCGGAGTCATCCAGAGTCTCGGAGTCATCCAGAGTCACTCAGACCCGTTCAGCGTGTTCGTCATCTCCTCGGCGGCAGCGGCGCTCGCCGTCGCGACGTCGGCGTCGCCGGAGAGGATCGACTGCATCATCGTGCTGGTGGTGAGCCTCGCCTGCACCGCGCCGTAGGTGGGCGCGGCGGGCACGGACGCGCCGCCGTCGACGAACTGCTCGGCGAACGGCGCCACGAGCGGGTCGGTGCTCGCAAGCGTCTCGTCCAGCAGGGAGACCTGGCCGGGGAAGTACCCGGACTGCTCGGCCCACTGCTGCGCGAACTCACCAGTGGTCATCATCTCGATGAACGCGAAGGCCAGGTCCTGGTCCTCGGCTGTCTGGAACATGCTCAGGTGGGAGCCGCCCAGGACCGAGGGGGCAATGCCGCCGTCCTGGCCGGGGATCGGCACGGCGGCAAAGTTGCCCTCCATCTCCGGGTTGGCCTCGACGATGGCGCCCGGCGTCCAGGAGCCCATGATCGCCATGCCGACGTCGCCGGCCGCGAACGCGTCGAGCACGTCGGTCTCGCGCCACGTGGTGGCGCCGGTCGAGGAGAAGTCGTGCTCGGTGGCCAGGCCGGTCCAGAACTCGATGCCCTCCTGCGCCTCAGGGCTGTCGAGGCCCGAGGTCCACGTGTCGCCCTCCAGCGTGGCGACCTCGCCGCCCGCGCCCCACACCCACGGGTAGACCGTGAACTCGGCGTCACCGGGGACGGCGACGGCGATGCTGTCCGGGAACTCCTCGTGGAGGGCCGCCGCGGCGGACTCGAGCTCGGCCCACGTGGTGGGCGGCTCGACGCCGGCGGCCTCGAACATCTCCGTGTTGTAGACCAGGGAGCGCACGCCGGCGTACCAGGGCATGCCGTAGAGCTGCTCGTCGTAGGTGCCCGCCTCGACCAGACCCTCCACCAGGTCGTCGGTGACCCCGGCCCCGTCGACGTACTCGTCGAGCGGAGCGAGCGCCCCGGCGTCGGCGAACTCGGGGGTCCAGGTGGTGCCGGTCTCCGCGACGTCCGGGGTGGTACCGCCGGCGATCGAGGTGACGAACCGGTCGTGAGCGTCGCCCCACTCGACGAACTCGACGTCGAGCGTCGCGCCGGTCTCCTCCTCGAAGGCGGTCGAGACGTCCGCGAAGAAGTCGTCCGCCTCGGGGTTGGTGCCCTGCATGATCCAGACGCTGAGGGTGCCGTCCCCCTCGCCCTCGGTCCCCGCGCCGCCGGCACAGGCGGCCGTCGTGGCCGCGAGAAGCAGTGCGCCGGTGGCTGCCGCTATGGGGCGCCGCATCCCTCGAGTCATCGTTCGAGTCATCGTTCGAGTCATCAGTTCGGCTTCCTTCCGCTGGGTACGCGCTGGTGGGTACGCGCCACTGCCGCGAGAGGAGCCAGTTGGAAGCCAGGCGGAATCCAGGTGGAATTCGGAGCCAGATGGCATACCTAAGAAATGAACTTCCCTAAACGCGGCATTGCGTGGAGATTACTGACGGGATGAACTATCTGCTAGGGGTGTTACCAAACCGTGATTGCTCATCATTGCACGCGCCCTTTACCGGCCCCTACGGCACTCCCGCAGTCACAGCACCCGCGCGGTCCAGGTCGGAGTGCCGAACTTCGACTCGACCAGCTCGCCGGCCAGAGCCCACTCCTGGTCCGTGATCTCACCGGTCACGGTGCGGTACCGCGCCCGGAACGACGCCTCGAGCGCGTCGATCACCTCGGCCCGGCTGAGTCCCGTCTGGGAGCGCAGCGGGTCGACGCGCTTGTTCGCGCTGCGGGTGCCCTTGTCACTGAGCTTCTCCCGCCCGATCCGCAGCACATCAGTCATCTTGTCGGCGTCCATGTCGTAGGCCATCGTCGCGTGGTGCAGGACGGCGCCCCCGGCCAGCCGCTTCTGGGCGGCGCCGGCGATCTTGCCGGCCGGAGAGGCGATGTCGTTGAGCGGCACGTACGTGGCGTCGATGCCGAGGCCGTGCAGCGCCTGGACCACCCAGTCGTCCAGGAACGCGTAGGACCGCTCGAAGCTCAGCCCGTCCACGAGCGAGCCCGGCACGTACAGGGAGTAGGAGATGGTGTTGCCGGGCTCCATGAACATGGCGCCACCCCCCGAGATCCGCCGGATCACGCGGGCCCCGTGCCGTGCGGCGCCCTCGGCGTCGACCTCGTTGCGCAACGACTGGAACGATCCGATGATCACCGCTGATTCGTCCCACTCCCAGAACCTCAAGGTGGGTCCGCGGCGGCCCGCGCCCAGCTCCTCGGTCAGGACCTGGTCGAGCGCGACGTTGAGCAGGGGCGAGACGGCGGGGGTGCGGATCACCTGGAACTCGTGGTCGTCCCAGCCGGTCGCGTGGCCGAGCGCACGCCGGGTGGCGACGGCCACGGCGTCGGCGTCGAACCCGACGGCGGTGGCACCTGCCAGGGCACCCCGGACCGCCTCGGCGAGCTGGGCCTTGGAGGAGTCGGCGGGTAGACCGTCGAGCGCGGCGCCCATGGCCTCCAGCGCCTCGTCGGGTTCGAGGAAGAAGTCCCCGCTGACCCGGGTGCCCGTCAGTCGCCCCGGGGGCCGGCCGTCTGGTCCACCTCGGTCTCGACACGAACCAGCTTTCCGAGTGGAACCTTGTACTCTCCGCGCACGTGTTCACAGTAGGCGACGGTGCCTGTGGTGTCCGACGTCGGATCCTCACCTTGGGTACGGAAGGCGGGTCCGACGTCGGGCACATCCGACTATTTGGCGAGAAGACGCTGTAGAACAGACCATAATTTCCTCCTCTCTTTAGACAACCTTGCCCTGGTTTCGTGTCAGAATGACCTGGTGTCCGAACTCGCACAGGGTATTGATGGGATGGCGGCAGACGCCTGGGTCGTCGCTCTCGACGTAGGCGGCAGTGGCTCGCGCCTTGTCGCAGAATTCGGCAGCTCCACCCACCCAGAGCGCATCAGCCTGAGCGGGCGCGCCGTCAAGGTGAACCACCACGGCAGCGACGCTCCGGCGGTCGTCTCCTCTCTGTGCCAGTCCTTCAACGCGTGGGCCGCCCGCATGGGCCACGACGGGATGAGCGACGGCAGCACCGCGCCGGTCGCCTCTGCCGCCGTCGGCATCACCGGCCTGACGTCGCTCGTCGACAAGCCGACCGACGTGCACGACATCCTCGCCCGCGAGCTGCGGACCAACCGCACCGCGGTCGCCGGTGACGCGCTCACCGCACACCTCGGCGCCCTGAAGGGGCGCGCGGGTGCCGTGCTCTCGGTGGGCACCGGTGCCGTCGCCTTCGGGTACGACGGCGTGAGCCGCTGGCGTCGGGCCGACGGCTGGGGCCACCTGCTCGGCGACCTGGGCGCTGGCGTCTGGGTCGGCGGCGAGGCGCTCCGCGCAGCCGGTCGTTACCACGACGGCGCGTCCCGCGGGGCGTCGAAGCGCCCCCTGGAGGCGGCCGTCGCCAAGTTCGGCCTCATCGAGAGCTGGCCCAACCAGTTCTACAAGAACGCGGAGCGCGCCCGGCAGCTCGCCTCGATGGCTCCCGAGGTCATCATCGCCGCGGCCGAGGGCGACTCCACGTCGATCCGCATCCTCGACGAGGCTGGCCGGCACCTCGCCGACACCCTGTCCAGTGCGCTGGGCCGCGGTATCCCGCCGCTCGCCTCGACCACCGGCCGACTGGTGCAGGAGGAGTCGCCGCTCACGGTGTCGCTCACCAAGCACCTCTCGGAGGACCGGCCCGACGTCTCGCTCGTACCGAGCGACGGCTCGCCGCTCGACGGCGCGCTGAACCTGGCCCGTCGCCTGCGCGAGGCGCCGCAGTCCGTGGCGGGTTTCCGCCCGTGGCTCACCGTCCGGGTGGACGGCCACCACACTCTCCACGAGTCCGCCGAGGACCTTGGGGCCAAGGACACCCTCGCTGCCGGCCTGTCGGCGACCGAGCTGCCCGGTGACGAGCTTCAGTGAGCGGCTGTCGTTCGGCCGTTCCCTGTGTGACTGCTAGTTCCTTCGCTGCTCGTTTCACTGCTGCTGCTCATTTCACTGCTGCATCGCGCCCGGATCCCCGGTACGGGTGTATGTTCTCGACCCCTAGCCCCACCACCCCATCCCGGGAGATGCGACATGTCAGGTGACGTCCTCGTCCGACTCAGGCGCGCACTACCGAACCTGCGACCAGCAGAGGCGAGAGTGGCGCAGACGGTCCTCGACGACCCGAACACTGTCGTCCAGTCGACCATCACCGAGCTCGCCGGACACGCGGACACGTCACAGGCCACAGTGGTGCGGTTCTGCCGTGCCGTCGGCTACGCGGGCTACCCGGAGTTCCGGATCGACCTGGCCCAGGCGACCAGCCGGCGCGAGGTCGAGATGGAGCGGTCCGGCATCGCCGAGGGCGAGATCAACCAGACCGACGACATCGAGGCCGTCGTCTCGAAGATCGCGTTCCACGAGGCGCGCACCATCGAAGAGACCGCGCGCATGATCGACACCGACGCGATCGAGCGGGTGGCCACGGCCATCTCCGAGGCCAAGCGGGTGGACGTCTACGGCGTCGGCTCGTCCAACCTCGCCGCCGCCGACCTCGCGATGAAGCTGCAGCGCATCGGCGTCTTTGTGTTCAGCTCGCCCGACCCGCACCAGCAGCTCGCCTCCTCGGCTCTGCTCGAGCCGGGCAACGTCGCGATCGCCGTCTCGCACTCGGGGCAGACGCGGGAGACCAACCAGGCCCTGGAGATCGCGCGCAAGCGCGGCGCCCTCACCGCGGCGATCACGAACTTCCCGGACGCCCCGATCGGCCTGGTGTCCGACGTCGTCCTGGCCACCACCGCCCGCGAGACCCAGTTCCGGGTCGGCGCCATGTCCAGCCGCATCGCGCAGCTCACGGTCGTGGACTACCTGTTCGTGCGGGTCGCTCAGCGCACCTACGAGCGCTCGTCGATCGCCATCAAGGCGACGTACGACGCCGTGCGCGACCAGCGCCTCGACTTCGGCAGCCCCAAGGGCGAGCGGCCGGCGGCACCGAGCGCCTGATCCCTCCCGCTGGGATATGGCTAGACAGAGCTAGGGCGAGACAGAGCTAGGGCGAGACAAGACCACTACGGTTCCTGTCTCGCCCTAGCTCTGTCTAGCCCTAGCTCTGTCTCGGCAGTGCTATCTCGGTGTCGGCCCTCAGGGGCGGGGCTCCACGCCCGACCTCAGCAACCCGTACACGTACGCCTCGGTCACGGCCTCCCAGGCGGCCTCCACCACGTTGGGCCCCACGCCGACGGTCGACCAGGAGTGCTCGCCGTCGGTGGTCTCGGTCAGCACCCGCGTGATCGCGTCCGTGCCGAGCTCCGTGTCGAGGATGCGGACCTTGAAGTCGATGAGCTCGAACCGGCCGAGCTCCGGGTAGACCCGCGACAGGGCCGTGCGCAACGCCTGGTCCAGCGCGTTGACGGGGCCGTTGCCCTCCCCCGTCGTCACGATCCGCTCGCCGCCGGCCCGGAGCTTGACCGTCGCCTCGGCGACGGCAGCGGCGTCGGGCGCATGGACCGGCGGCAGCGCCGCACCGGCCGGGACGGTCTCCACGATGATGCGCCACGACTCGACGGTGAAGAACTCCGGGCGGCGGCCGAGCTCCGAGCGCAGCAGCAGCTCGAACGACGCGTCGGCGGCCTCGTAGGTGTAGCCGGCGGCCTCGTCGAGCTTGACGCGGTTGGTGACCCGGGAGAGCAGCTCACCCTGACCGGCGAGGTCGAAGCCCAGCTCGCGGCCCTTGAGCTCGATCGAGGCCCGGCCCGCCATGTCCGAGACGAGCATGCGCATGTCGTTGCCCACGAGGGTGGGGTCGGTGTGCTGGTACATGTCGGGGTCCACGCGGATCGCGCTGGCGTGCAGGCCGCCCTTGTGCGCGAACGCGCTCGCCCCGACGTACGGCTGGCGGGCGAACGGCGAGATGTTCGTGATCTCGCTGATGGCGTGCGAGATCCGGGAGGCCTCCCGCAGGCCGCCGTCGGCCAGGAGGGACATGCCGAGCTTGAGCTCCAGGTTGGCGACGACGGTGACGAGGTCGGCGTTGCCGGTGCGCTCGCCGTAGCCGTTGACGGTGCCCTGGACGTGGGTGGCGCCCGCCTCGACGGCGGCGAGCGAGTTCGCGACGGCGCAGCCGCTGTCGTTGTGCGCGTGCATACCGAACCGCTGCTCCGGCCCGACGGCGATGCGCTCCCCCAGCTCGCCGACGACCTCGCTGACCCAGCTGGGCAGCATGCCGCCGTTGGTGTCGCAGAGCGTGACCACCTCCGCGCCGGCGTCGAACGCGGCGGCGACGGCGCTGGTCGCGTACTCGGCATCGTGCCGGTACCCGTCGAAGAAGTGCTCGGCGTCGAGAACTACCCGGCGTCCCTCCGCGACGAGGAAGGCGACGGTGTCGCTGATCATCGCGAGGTTCTCGGCGCGGGTCGTGCGCAGCGCACGCTCGACGTGCCGCACGTCCGACTTGGCGACGAGCGCCACCACTGGGGTGGCCGCGTCGAGCAGGGCGCGCACCTGCGGGTCGTCCCCGGCCCGGACGCCCGCACGACGAGTGGCGCCGAACGCGGCGAGCACCGCGTTCTTCAGGTTCAGCTCCGTCGCGGCGCGAGCGAAGAAGTCGGTGTCCTTGGGGACCGCGCCCGGCCAACCGCCCTCGATGTAGCCGACGCCGAGCTCGTCGAGCAGAGCCGCGATCGCGAGCTTGTCGGATACGGAGAGGTTCATGCCCTCCTGCTGCGCGCCGTCACGCAATGTCGTGTCGTACACCTGGAACGAGGCGCTGTTCGAAGCGGTGGTCATCGATGCTCCCAACGATGGATCTGGCTGTGTGGCTGAGGGGTACAGCTGTCGGGGTATAGCTGTGGGGGATTCAGGCCAACAAAAAAAGACCCTCCGAGTGTGGAAGGTCTGCGCGTCCGGTGGGGTTCTCGCCGGACGCGCTACGAAATGATGATCACCTGTCGCAGGGTGGAGCTCGGGGTGAGGCACTGAGTCATGCGGGTCATAGTGCCACAGCCGCGCGGTCCGCGGAAGTCGCCGGGCAGTGACCAGGCGCTGCCGGACGCTTCTCCCGGACAACTCCGAACTTTTGTTTGCTTATCGCCAAAAGGGGAGTTAGCGTGCGTTCGACGACGTCGTCGTAGTCGAACCGGGGGAGCAAAGATGCACCAGGCCTCTGCACGCCACCATTCCGCCGCACGCACGGGTGTCTGGTTCGTCGGAGCCCGCGGGTCCGTGGCCAGTACCGCCACCATGGGCCTCGCGGCCATCGCCGACGGTCAGGCGGCCCCCACAGGCTGCGTCACCGCCCGTGAGCCCTTCGCCTCGGCAGACCTGCCCGCGTTCGCGGACCTCGTGGTGGGCGGGCACGACATCTCGTCGGTCACCATGACCAAGCGCGCGGAGTGCCTCGTCGAGAGCGGCATGATCCCGCCCCGGCTGCTCGCCGCTACCCACGACGCCCTCGAACGGGCCGACGCGGAGGCGCGCCCCGGGTACGACCCGCACGCCGCCGAGCAGAACCTCTCTCAACAGGCCGCCGCCGAGCGCCTCGCGGCCGACATCACGTCCTTCCAGGAGCGGCACGCCCTGGCCCGCGTGGTGGTGGTCGACCTCTCCTCGACCGAGCCGCCCGTCGTCCCGGTGCCCGAGCATGACGACGTCGACGCCCTGCTCCTCGCCCTGGCCGACCCGGCCCGCGCGGTGCTCCCGGCATCGTCGGTCTCCGCCTACGCAGCGGTCCTGGCCGGTGCCGCGTACGCCGCCTTCACACCGTCGGCGGGCATGGGCCTGCCCGCGCTGACCCAGCTCGCGCGCGAGCGCGGCATCCCCGTGGCCGGGCAGGACGGCAAGACCGGGCAGACCTGGCTGCGGACCGTGCTGGCCCCCGCGTTCGCCGCTCGCGGGCTCAAGGTGCTGTCCTGGTCCGGGACCAACCTCCTGGGCGGCGGCGACGGCGCCACCCTCGCCGATCCGGAGGCCGTACGCAGCAAGCTCGCCAGCAAGAACCGGGGGCTGACAGCGCTGACAGGCAGCGATACGACGCCGCTGCACATCGACAACGTGCCCGACCTCGGCGACATCAAGGTCGCCTGGGACCACGTGCACGTCGAAGGGTTCCTCGGCTCGCGGCTCACCCTGCAGACCACGTGGAGCGCCCACGACTCGATGCTCGCCGCGCCGCTGGTCCTCGACCTCGCCCGCCTGCTCGCGCTCGCGCACGCCGCCGGGCTCAGCGGTCCAGTCCCGGAGCTGGGCTTCTTCTTCAAGGACCCCTGGGGCTCCGACGTGCACGACGCCGCCGCGCAGGTCGGCGCTCTCGAGGGCTGGGTCCGCCGCACGTCGGCGCGGGTCCGCCGATGAAGCCCAGCTTCTCCGCCCTAGCCGAAGCCGCCATTGCCGACGTCGCCGATATCGCTGAGCTCGTCCGGGCGCCGGCCGCCCTGAGCGTGGTCGGCGACTCCCTCGCCGGACTCGCGGCCGCCCGGGCCGGCACGCCGACGGCGCTCCGCGGGCGCCACGTGCTGCTGCCCGTCGCCTCGGTCTGCCTCTACCTGGGCGGTATGGCGCTGAACGACTACGCCGACCGGCACGTGGACGCCGTCGAGCGGCCCGAGCGGCCAATCCCCTCGGGCCGGGTGACGCCGAGTGATGCGCTCGCCGTCGGTGTCGCGCTGACCGCGGGCGGCGTGGCCGCGGCGGGTCTCGCCGGCGGACGGCGGGCGCTCGCGATCGCCGTCCCGCTCGCCGCCTGCATCTGGACCTACGACCTGGTGGCGAAGGACCGGCCGGCCGGGCCGTTCGTCATGGCGGCGTGCCGCGGGCTGGACGTGCTGCTCGGGGCCACGCCGGGACGCATCCGGTCCGCGCTCCCGGCCGCCGCTGGCCTGACCGCTCACACGCTCGGCGTCACGGTGCTCTCCCGCGGCGAGGTGCACGGCACCACCGCGCAGATCGCCGGAGGTGTCGCCGCGGGCACCCTCGCGGGTGCTGTCGCGGCGTCCGTGGTGCCGTCGGCCGCGCCAGCACGCGCCGCACGCTGGGTCACCGTCGCGGCCGCGGGCGCCTACGCCGCGGCCTGCCTGCCGGCGCAGGTCCGAGCGGCGGCCGAGCCGACGGCGGCCAACGCGCGTACCGCTACCCGGTCCGGGATCCAGGCGATGGTGCCCCTGCAGGCCACGTGGGCCGCGCGTTCCGGGGGCCTGGGTACGACGGCGCTGCTGGCCGGGGTCGCCGCCGTCGGCTACGGGCTGCGACTGCTGGGCCGCGTCCGCGGCCGCGCGGGTGTGAGCATCACATGAGCCGTCACACAGCTCATCAGACGGCTCATCAGACAAGGCCGCCGTTTCTGCTGGGCTACGGCACCAACGGGTTCGGTGACCACCCCCTGCCCACGGCGCTGGACGTGCTCGACGACGTCGGGTACGACGCTGTCGCCGTCACGCTCGGGTTCCCGCACCTGGACCCGTTCTCCCCCCTCGCGGGCGACGACGTAGCGGCACTACGCGCGCACCTCGGGCGGATGCGCGGCGGCACGGGGGCGGCGGTCGTCGTCGAGACGGGCACGCGGTACCTCCTCGATCCCCTGCACAAGCACCGGCCCACGCTCGTGGACCGGGACGCTGCCCTGCGGATGCGGTTCCTCGAACGCGCCATCGAGATCGCGGCGGATCTCGAGGCGCACTGCGTCTCGTTCTTCTCGGGGGTCCTGCCCGACGGCGCCGACGCTACCGAAGCCGATGTCGCCGACGGCTGGGCCAGGCTCCACGACCGCATCCCGGCCCTGGTCGAGTACGCCGGGGAGCGCGGGGTGCGGCTCGCGATCGAACCCGAGCCCGGCATGCTTGTCGAGACGGTCGACGACGCCCTGCGGCTGCGCTCCGAGGTAGGTGATCCGCCCGAGCTGGGCATCACGGTGGACGTCGGGCACTGCCTCGTCGTCGAGCCGGACGGCGTCGAGGGCGCGCTGCGTGCCGCCGCGCCCTACCTGAGCAACGTGCAGCTCGACGACATGCCGCCCACGCACCACGAGCACCGCCCGTTCGGCGAGGGGGGCATCGACCTGCCGCTGGTGCTCGCCACGCTCGCCGACATCGGCTATCGCGGCGTCGCCGCCGTCGAGCTGCCTCGCCACTCCCACGACGCGCCGCGGCTCGCCCGCGACAGCCGCGCGGCCCTGCTGCGCGCGTGGGCGGCCGTCACCGGCGCACCCACCGGCCTGCCCACCGGCCCAGTCACCGGCCCAGTCACCGGCCCAGCCACCGGCCCAGTCACAAGGGAAAGGACCGTGCCATGACCGCTGACGCGAACGCATCGTCCGACTGGCTTGCGGACGCATGCGCCGAGGTCGCCCGCGACCCGGACAGCGTCACGCGAGCGTTCGCGTTCGCGGCCCGCAGGGTGGGTCGCGCGCCGCGTCGGCCCGACGTCGACCCGGGCGGCGTCGTGCACGGCACGGTCGACGACGCCGCCCGGGCGGCCCTCGTCGTCGCGCTGGCCGACGCCGTGGGCACCGGCCCGGACTATGCCGAACGCCTGGTGCGCCTCTACCGGCAGGGGGACGCGGCCGAGCGGCGGGGCGTCCTGCGGGGCCTCGACCTGCTCACGGAGCGGGGCGACCTCGGCACGGCTGATCCCGGCACAGACGATCCCGGCATGGCTGATCCCGGCACAGCTGATCCCGGCACAGCGCAGCTGGTCGCCGCCGGCGTCGACCTCGCCGCCGACGCCCTGCGCGCCAACGACCCGGGGCTGGTCGCGGCCGCCGTCGGCCCGTTCGGGTCCCGGCACCTGGACCAGCACACGTGGCGGCACGCGATCCTCAAGCTCGTCTTCCAGGGCGTGAGCCTCGACGCCGTCAGCGACCTGGGCGCGCGCGCCGACGACGAGCTCGCCCGCATGGCGCGCGACTTCGCGGCCGAGCGCCGCGCGGCGGGCCGCTCCGTACCAACCGATCTCGACCGGCTCAGCAGCGCCCCGGCCAGCAGCACTCGGCTCAGCAGCACCCAGCTCAGCAGCACGAAGGAGTGACGATGCGCATCTTCGACCCGCACATCCACATGACGAGCCGCACCACCGACGACTACGAGGCGATGTACGCGGCGGGCGTGCGCGCCGTCGTCGAACCGGCGTTCTGGCTGGGCCAGCCCCGCACCAGCGTGGGTTCGTTCACCGACTACTTCGACTCCCTGCTCGGCTGGGAGCGGTTCCGGGCGGCGCAGTTCGGCATCCGGCACCACGCGACGATCGCGCTCAACCCCAAGGAGGCGAACGACCCGCGCTGCCGCGAGGTGCTCGCCGAGATCCCGCGCTACCTGTTCAAGGACGGCGTCGTGGCGGTGGGTGAGGTCGGCTACGACTCGATGACCCCCGAGGAGGACGAGGTCTTCGCGGCCCAGCTGCAGATGGCCCGGGACGCCGAGCTGCCCGTCCTGGTGCACACCCCGCACCGCGACAAGCTCGCCGGGACGCACCGCACGCTCGACGTCGTGCGTGAGTCCGGGCTGCCGCCGGAGCAGGTGCTGGTGGACCACCTGAACGAGACCAACGTGGCGCTGGTGCGCGACGCCGGGGCGTGGGCCGGGTTCTCCATCTACCCCGACACGAAGATGGACGAGGACCGCATGGTCGCGCTGCTGGCGGAGTACGGGACGGAGCGCATGATCGTGAACTCCGCCGCGGACTGGGGCCGGTCCGACCCGCTGAAGACCGCGAAGACCGCGCAGGCGATGCTCGCGGCGGGCTTCAGCGACGACGACGTCGACCAGGTGCTGTGGCGCAACCCCGTCGCCTTCTACGGGCAGTCGGGCAACCTGGTGCTCGATCCGGTCCCCGGGTTCACCGAGGGCGCTCCCCCGACGCCCGGCGTGGAGTTCGAGGGCTCGTCCGTGCTCCGCGGCGCACGAGCCTGAGGCGGCTGAGATGGCAAGCGAGATGCTGCTCTCCTACTGCACCAACGTGCACCCCGCCGAGGACCTGGACGGTGTGATCGACCAGCTCAGCCGGTACGCCGGCCCGGTACGTGAGGCCGCGGGCCTGGATACGCTCGGCGTCGGGCTGTGGCTGCCCGCCGAGGTGGCGCACCAGCTGGACGCGTCCGCCGCGGACCGGGACCGGCTGCGCGCGGCGCTCGCGGAGCACCGGCTCCAGGTGCACACCCTCAATGCCTTCCCGTACGGCGGTTTCCACCGTGAGGTGGTCAAGCTCGCGGTGTACTCCCCCACCTGGGCCGAGCGGGCCCGCCTGGACTACGTGCTCGCCTGCGCCCGGGTACTGGCTGACCTGCTGCCCGACAGCAATGGTGATAACAACGGAGGCGACGGCGAAAACAGCAGCCAGATCGCCGGGTCGATCTCGACCCTCCCCCTGGCGTGGCGCGCGCCCTGGACGCAGGCCGACGACGACGAGGCGACCCGGGCGTTCGCCACGCTGTCCGCCGAGCTGCGCGAGCTGAAGCGGCGCACCGGCCGGACCGTGCGGATCGCCGTCGAGCCCGAGCCGGGGTGCGTGCTGGACACGGTGGAGGACGTCGTCGCGTGGCTCGCGCCGCGCACTCGTGCGGATCGGCCCGACGACCTGCGGATCGACCCCGAGCACGTCGGCGTCTGCCTGGACACCTGCCACCTCGCGGTGTCGTTCGCGGACCCGGCCGGCGCCGTCCGCCGGATCACTGACGCGGGCCTGCGGGTGGTCAAGGTGCAGGCGTCCGCGGCGCTGGAGGTCGCGGACCCGTCCGCGCCGGGTGCGCGGGCGGCGATCGGGCGGTTCGTCGAGCAGCGTTATCTGCACCAGGTGCGCGAGCTCTCGCCGTCGGGCAGCGTGCTGGCCTCGGACGACCTGCCGGTGGCGCTAGGGCTAGGGCTAGCACTCGGGGATGCCGACCGGCGCCCGGCCCTGCCGGGCGACGGGCCCTGGCGCGTGCACTTCCACGTGCCGCTGCACCACGAGCCGAAGCCGCCGCTGGCGGCGACCACCCAGGTGCTGCGCGACGCCGTCGCCGCGGTGCGGGCCGCGCCGCACGGCGGCGAGGCGCACCTCGACGTCGAGACGTACACCTGGTCCGTGCTGCCCGACGGCGTGGCGGGGGCGGCCGGCGCGGACGGCGAGGCCGGCGAGGCCGGCGAGGCCGGCCTGGTGGCCGGGATCGCGGCCGAGCTGCGCTGGGCCGGAGAAAACCTGCTCGTCACAGAGGGAGCTGACGCATGAACCCCGTCCTGCTGCTCGACGTCGTCGGGCTGACCGCCCGCGCGCTGGCCCACATGCCGCGCCTGCGCCGGCTCGCGGACTCGGGCTGGCAGTCCGAGCTCGCCACCGTGCTGCCCGCTGTGACCTGCAGCGTGCAGTCGACGATGCTGACCGGGCTGATGCCTGCCGAGCACGGGATCGTCGGCAACGGCTGGTACTTCCGCGAGCTGGGCGACGTGTATCTCTGGCGTCAGCACAACCGCCTCGTCGCGGGCGAGAAGCTGTGGGAGGCGGGCCGCAAGCACGACCCGGAGTACAGCGCGGACAACGTGTGCTGGTGGTACGCGATGGGCATGTCCACCGACGTCACCATCACCCCGCGCCCGATCTATCACGCCGACGGCCGCAAGTCGCCCGACGCGTACATCCGGCCCGTGGCGCTGCACGACGACCTGATCAGCCGGTTTGGCGAGTTCCCGCTGTTCACCTACTGGGGCCCGACGGCGTCCATCGCCTCGACCCAGTGGATCGTCAACGTGACCAGGCACCTGCTGCGGTCGCGGAAGTCCGCGCTCACGACGGCTTACCTGCCGCACCTGGACTACGACCTGCAGCGCTTCGGCCCGGAGTCGCCCGAGGCGGACCGCGCGGCGGCCGAGCTCGACGCCGTGCTGGCTCCCCTGCTGGAGGACG
The DNA here is from genome assembly GCF_041081105.1 of Promicromonospora sp. Populi. Classification (NCBI taxonomy): domain Bacteria; kingdom Bacillati; phylum Actinomycetota; class Actinomycetes; order Micrococcales; family Promicromonosporaceae; genus Promicromonospora; species Promicromonospora sp. Populi. Next base: position 2,528,047 of record NZ_CP163528.1, read on the forward strand.
CCGAGGCGGCGGGCGTGACCGTCGTCGCCGTCTCGGAGTACGGCATCGGCAAGGCGAACCGGCCGGTCGACATCAACCGGCTGCTGCGTACCGAGGGCTTCCTGGAGGTCTACACGCAGGACGGCAAGGAACAGCTCGACCCGTGGACGTCGCGCGCGTTCGCCGTCGCCGACCACCAGGTGGCGCACGTGTACGTCGACGATCCCTCCGACGTCGCCCGGGTCGCGGACCTGCTGCGCGGGGTGCCCGGCGTCGACGAGGTGCTCGACCGCGAGGCGCAGGCGAAGTACGGGCTGGACCACGAGCGGGCGGGTGAGCTGGTCGTCGTGGCGGAACCGGGATCCTGGTTCACGTACTACTACTGGCTCGACGACGACCGGGCGCCCGAGTTCGCCCGCGGCGTCGACATCCACCGCAAGCCCGGCTACGACCCCGCCGAGCTGTTCTTCAACCCCGCGGACCCCCTGGCCAAGGCGAAGGCGGGCCTTAACCTGGTGCGCAAGAAGCTGGGCCTGCGGTATGCGATGAGCACCACGCCGCTCGACGCGTCGTACGTGCGCGGCACGCACGGGCGGCTGCCCGACTCGTCGGCGGACACGCCGCTGGTGCTGTGCTCGGACGCGGACGTCCCGGCGTCGGTAGCCCGCTGGGTCGACGACGCCGCCGGCCAGGTCCCGGCGTCCGCCGTGAAGGGCCTGGTGCTGGACCTGCAGGGGGTCCGCTAAGGCCTTGTTGTGGCTCTAGGGCCGGTGGGGGACGTGGCGGACCAGGACGGCGCTCTGCTCCTTCGGGTCGCGGCCGCCCTCGACGCCGACGAGCTCAAGCTCGCCCTCGTCGAACAGGTCCACCCGCTGACCGACCTCGACGTCCGACTGAGCGTGCCGGCCGTCGTCGGCGCGCACGAGCAGGCGCGCCGTCGGCACACCGTGGCGGGGACCGGCGATCATCACGCCGATCCGGGCCGTCCCGATCCGCAGCTGAGCGCTCTGCCTCACCCGGACCACGGAGTCCGAGGGCACAGCGTCCGCGGGCACAGAGTCCACTGGCACAGCGTCCGCGGGCACGGCGGGACGTCCTTCGTCGGACATGGCAGCTCCTTCCGCTCGGGCATCAAGGTCCGTCATATCAAGGTCCGTCATTTCGTGCGCTCACCGTAGGTCACCGAGTCAAAGTTCTTGTAGAACTCGTCGGCCGACATCGTGAGCGTGCCGGGCTTCGAGACGCCGTCCGACCCGGTACCGCCGGTCGGCCCCCACGGGTTGACCAGGGTGATCGTCTTGCCGTCCTCCGAGACGCCCTGCACCGTGTACACGTGGTTGCCCACGACCTTGTTGTCCGGTGGCGGGTCGCCGAACCAGCCACCGCCGTCCGGGGTGGCGGCGACAACAGGCTCACCGTTCTTCACGCGCTCGCCGATGGACTGGAGGCTGGGTGGGTCCTCCCACGGCAGGGCCGGGTCGAGCGAGTCGCTCGAGGTGTCCTTGCCGGTGATCATCTCCAGCGCGTTTGCGGGATCGTCGTAGTTCATGTCCTCGTAGTCACCCCCCATGAACACCGCTGCGGCCTTCTCGTAGACCGTGATCCACGACGCCTTGCCGTTCGGGTCGCCCGCGGCGTTCTCGTAGGCGGTGTCCTCGACGGTGATCTGTACCGGTTCGCCGTCGTCGTAGAACGTCACCGTGTAGGTGCCGTCCTGGGCGTTGTACTTGATGTGGTCCTGGATCCACTTCGGATTGCTCTCGGCCACGGCGCCCGCGGACGCGAGGAACCAGCAGTCGGCAAGCCTTCCCTGATCGATCTTGCTCGCGTCGATCGCCGCGTCGTCGAGCGGCACCAGGCCGATGTCCTCGACCTTGCCCATGTCGCCGGGCGCGCCCGCCGGCTCCTTCTCCTTGCTGCCCTGCCCCTCGGACGAGCTCTGGTCGGTCCCCTCCGGGGACGGCCCCGCGCTCCCACCGACGCCGTCGTAGGACTCGCTCGTGCCCGCCTGGTCGTCCGCGTTGGCGACCGCCCGTTCCCCGGCGGCCGCAACCGCCTGCGCCACGGTCACCAGCGCCACGGCAAGCACCGTGTGCCACTCGTCGAGGAACCGTTCGTGGTCCTCCCCGGACCACTCCGCTTCCGTCACCGCAGCCGTGAGCTGCTCAGCAGTACGTTCGAGCGCTTCCCCGTGCCGCACCATCGCGGTCCCCAGCGCTCGCAGCGCCTCGACGTCCGCACCGTACATCTCGCCCATACCGACACCTCCGTGTGCTCACGATATTGGCTCGTCCATCCGGGGTACCAGGAATGTCCCGGGAATGTCCGGGCTGCCTCAGCTCCGATGAACCGGTGCCAGTCACATCTGGCAATGACATCTGCCCAGAACCTAGCGATCGTGCCCGCCGAGGACCATGGGCACCACTGCCCACCACCGGGAAAGCCCAGTTCACCGGTCGTGTCCCGTGCGACCTGGCCCGATCCGTGGTGGAGTGGACATAGGGCTCACAACCGGAGGTACCGCGATGAGCGACCCGAACCGCCCCTATGACCCCGAGTACGGGGAGCAGCCCCCGCCGGTCTATCCGCCGCCCGCCCAGACCCCGGGTACGCCCACCCAGCCCGTAGGAAGCCCTGCCCACGAACACGTCCAGCCGGTCTCGTCCGGCACGGAGAACCCGCGGCTCGGCCTGGAGGTCGGCCGCTACTGGGCCGGCGCGATGGCGACGGTCCTCGTGGCTGCCCTCATCGGGTTCGCCGCGGACTTCATCCTCGAAGAGGTTCTGGGTCTCGAGGTCCAGCCGCAGGCCGACCTGTTCGGCACCGGTTCCGACCTGGTGGCCTGGATAGTGGCGGGTGTGCTCTTCGCCCTCGCCGGCGCGGCCGTGCTCTACCTGCTCGTCCTGAGCACACCGCGTCCGAGGGCGTTCTTCGGCTGGGTGGTGGCCCTGGCCACCGTGATCCTCGCCATGGTGCCGTTCGCGGGCCAGGCGGAGATCGTGCCGGCCATCCTCGCCGCGATCGTCTGGATCATCATCGGCTCGGCTGTCTGGTCGCTCCTGACGGGAACCCTGAGCCGCACGGTGGTCCAGCGCACGCCCTGACCGTCTTTCTCGTTGAGTGCCGGGGCGTTGAGTGCGGCGTCAGGCCAGGCCCGCGTCGCGGGCCGCGATCGCGGCCTGGACGCGGGAGGTGACGCCGAGCTTGGCGAGCACCCGTGACACGTGGGTCTTGGCCGTGGCCTCGCTGATCGTGAGCTCGGTGGCGAGCTCCGCGTTGGACAGGCCGCTGCCGAGGCCGGCCAGCACGTCGCGCTCCCGCGGCGTCAGGTCCGCGGGCAGGGGCGTCACGGGGCCGCCCCGGTGGCCCGCGCGACTCCCGTCGCGCGGCGCGGACAGCTCCGCGATCAGCCGCCGGGTCACCTCCGGCGCCACGACGCCGTCGCCGGCCGCGACGTGCCGCACCGCGTCGACCAGCGCGGACGCCTCGGCGGTCTTCAGGAGGAAGCCCGCCGCGCCGGCCCGCAGCGCGCCGAACACGTATTCGTCCAGGTCGAACGTCGTCAGCACGAGCACCTCGGCCAGCCCCTCGTCCACGATCTGGCGGGTCGCGGTCACACCGTCGGTCCCGGGCATGCGGACATCCATCAGTACGACGTCGGGACGCAGCGCCCGGGCGTTCGCCACCGCTACGGCGCCGTCACCGGCCTCGCCGATGACCTCGATGTCACCGGCCGTCGCGAGCAGCATGCGCAGACCCGCGCGGATCGCCGCGTGGTCGTCGGCGAGCAGGACACGGATCATGCGCGGACCTCCGGTGTTGGCGGATCCGACGGCGCGGACGGCGCGGACCCTACGGGCGCGGGCCCTGCAGGCGCGGACCCTGCAGCTGTGCGGCCGGGCAGCGGCAGGACTGCCCGGACCCGCCATCCCGTGCTGTCGGGGCTGGCGCCCCCAGCACGCACAGGCCCCGCCTCGAACGAGCCGCCGAGGGACTCGACGCGCTCCCGCATCGACACGAGCCCGATCCCGGTGCCGCCGCCGACGTCGGCCCGGGCGCGGGGTGTCTCACCGGGACGCACACCGACGTCGTGCACCTCCAGCTCCAGTCTCTCCCCCGCGACGACCCGCAGCTCGGCCCGGGTGCCGCCGTGCTTGAGCACGTTCGTCAGGGCCTCGCGTACCACCCGGTACACGGCGTGATCCACGGCCGTGGGCAGCGGCGTCCGGCCGGTCAGCAGACCGCCCGGGTCCGTCACGGTCAGGTCCAGCCCGGCGAGCCGCACCTGGTCCAGCACCCCGGCGAGCTGCGCGGCCCGCGGCGCGGCGAGCAGACCGATGCTGCCGCCGAAACCAAGGCTTGAGCCGCCATCGGCATCGGCATCGGCACCGGCACCGGCACCGGCACCGGCACCGAACCGATCGGACTCCGCACGCCACGCGGCCGTACCTGCCCTGTCCGAGCCTGCCGCCGCCGAGCCTGCCACCACCGAGCCGGATGTCGCCGAGCCGGATGCCGCCCAGCCCGTCGAGTTCGAGCCCGCCCTGCCGGAGTCAGCCCTGCCAGAGTCAGCCCTGCCAGAGTCAGCCCTGCCGGATTCAGTCCTGCCGGAGCTGTCCTCGTCCGGCACCGGGCTCGCGCTCAGCACCCGGATCATCGCCTGCATCTCCTCCAGCGAGGCGAGGCTCTCCGTGCGCACGCTGCGCAGTGCGGCCCGGTCGCGCTCCGCCCCCGCGGGACCTGCGAGCGCCGCGCCCGACGTGATGGCGATGGCCGACAGGTGGGAGGCGATGACGTCGTGCAGGTCGCGGGCGACGGCGGTGCGCTCGGCGCGGACGGCGTCGTGCCGGGATGCCTCCGCGAGTCGCAGGAGTGCGGTGCCGCGTTCCCGTTCGAGCTGTTCCCGGTCCTGCGCGGCGGCGGTGAGCTCGCGGCCCTGGCGCACGTTGGCGCCCCACCACAGCGGCGTGACCAGGAGGGTGGCCGCCTGGAGGCCGCCGAGGACGGCGGCGCGCGCGTCGCGGGTGAGCTCGCCCACCACTACGGCCACGGCGAAGGAGGCGAGCCCGACGCCGATGGCGGCCACGCGCCGCGCCGTCGGGGCACCGTGCAGGTTGACCGCGTAGAGCGCCTCCCACAGGAGCACGATCATGCCGACGCTGCCGCCGAGGGCGACGTCGGCGCCGAACGTGAGGGTGACGACGCAGAGGACGAGGAGGGGGCGGGTCCGCCGCCAGACGAGCGCGATGCAGCCGACGAGCGTCGGGCCGGTGAACCACCAGAGCGGTGTGTCTGGACGGCCGGGCCAGGACGTCCCGGTCAGGCCGAGGGCGCCGAGCGTCATCGCGATGAGGAAGAGGCCTGCCGCCGTCACGATGTCCCCGCGGCGGTCCTCCGCGCGGACCGCAGCCACGAGGGTGCCGAGCAGCGGGGCGATCGTGCGGAACATCTCCCTATCTCAGCACGACGGCGCGCGGTGCGGGTCATCCGAACGATGTACCGACTGTCGGCGCTTCGGCCGATGCGGACCTGTGGGACGTCCGCCAGGCTGGCTGCCATGGACTTCATCTCCGGCGAGCTCACGGGTGCCGTGCTGTTCGGCGCCCTGGCGCTGCTCGCGCTCATCGACTCCACCAGCTTCGGCACCCTCCTCATCCCGGTGTGGCTGCTCATGACGCCCGGCCGGGTACGTGCGGGGCGGATCCTCGTGTACCTCGGATCGATCGCCGGCTTTTATGCGGTGCTGGGCATCCTGATCCTGCTGTTCGCCTCGACGCTGGGTGACCTGTTCGCCGGGCTGGCCGACTCCCGTCCGTTCCTGATCGCGCAGCTCGCGGTCGGCGTCGGGCTGTTCGTGTGGAGCTTCCGGCTGGACCCGGCGAGCGCCCAGAAGCGTGCGGCGAAGGAGGCAGCAGAGCGCGAGGCCGAGCGGATCGCAGCGGGGCTGCCTGCATCCCGGGCAGGGGACGGGACGGCCGACGGTGCCGCGCAGAGTGCCGCGCAGGGTGCCGCGCAGCAGACCCCCGCTGGCGGCCGCCTGAACCGCTGGCGGGAGCGCGCCGTCGGCTCGGAGGCCGGGTCGATGCGCGGGCTCGTGGCTCTGGCCGTCACGGCCGGCCTGGTCGAGATCGCCTCGATGCTTCCGTACCTCGCCGCGCTCGGCCTGATCGGTACGCAGGGTCCGGGCTGGCCGATGTCGGGGCTCTGGATCCTGGGGTACTGCGCGATCATGATCGCGCCCGCCCTGGTGTTCCTGACCCTGCGCGTCGTCGCCGCAGGGCTGGTGGAGCGTCCTCTCAGCCGGCTCGACGCGTGGCTCACGAAGAACGCGGCGAGCACCACCGCGTGGGTCGTCGGGATCGTGGGGTTCCTGGTGGCCCGGGACGCGATCGGCAGGCTCTGGGGCTGAACGCGCAGTAGTTTGCTGCCAGTCTTGGCACATGACCGAACCGCTCGTCGTGATCGTGACCGCACTGGTGGCGATCGCCGCGGCGACCGTCGCCGGCCCGCGCCTGGGCATCGCAGCACCCCTCGTGCTGGTCGGCATCGGCGTCGCGGCGAGCTTTCTGCCCGTCTTCGAGTCGACGCACATCGAGCCGGAGTGGATCCTCGAGGGCGTCCTGCCGCCGCTGCTCTACTCGGCCGCGGTGTCGATGCCGGCGATGAACTTCCGCCGCGAGTTCGGGGCGATCAGCGGCCTGTCCGTGCTCCTCGTTGTCGGCAGCGCGCTCGCGCTCGGCCTGTTCTTCATGCTCGTCATCCCGGACCTCGGGTTCGCGTGGGGCGTCGCCCTGGGCGCGATCGTGAGCCCGACCGACGCCGTCGCGACGTCGATCGTCAAGCAGACGCCGGTGTCCAAACGCGTGGTGGCGATGCTCGACGGCGAGAGCCTGCTCAACGATGCGACGGCGCTCGTGCTGCTGCGGACCGCGATCGTCGCGACCGCCGCGTCGTTCTCGTTCTGGGGTGCGGTCGGCACGTTCGCATACTCCGTGGCTGTCGCGGTGGCGATCGGCGGGGTCGTGTCCTGGCTGAATCTCACGGTCCGCAGGCGCCTGACGGACCCGACGGTCAACACCGTCCTCTCGTTCACGGTGCCGTTCGTCGCCGTCGTGCTCGCCGAGGCCCTCGGGGCGTCCGGCCTGGTGGCCGCCGTCGTCGCGGGTCTGATCACCGGGATCCGCGCGGCGCGCGAGCTCTCGCCCCAGAACCGGCTGTCGGACGCGCAGAACTGGCGCACGGTCGAGCTTGTCCTCGAGGGCGCGGTGTTCCTGACGATGGGCTTGCAGATCAAGGAGATCGTGACGAGCGTGCAACGGGACCACGCCGGGGTCGGGACCGCCGTGCTCATCGCGGGCGGCGCGCTCCTGCTGACGATCCTGGTGCGTGCGGCGTACGTGACGCCGCTGCTCGGCATCCTCGCCCGCCGGGTCCGGCGCGGCGAGCAGCTGCAGCCCCGGCTGCAGGGGATGCAGGAGAAGCTCGCCACGCCGGAGGGTGCGAAGGAAACGTTCGCCGAGGTCAGCGCACGGTCACAGGGCAGGGCCGGGTCACGGGGCCGGGCCGGCGGGGCACGCCCGCAACGCAGGATGGACGAGCGCAGGACGGACGAGCGCAGGACGGACGAGCGCAACATCGACCGGTTCGCACTCCGGGTCACGCGGGTGCTCGCAGACATCGACTACTTCCTTCGCGAGCCGCTGGGTTGGCGCGAAGGCACCGCGATCGTCTGGGCGGGCATGCGCGGTGCGGTGACCGTGGCCGCGGCGCAGACGCTCCCGGAGGACACCCCGCAGCGATCGCTGCTCGTGCTCATCGCGTTCGCGGTCGCCCTGCTGTCGCTCCTCGTCCAGGGCGGCACGCTTGGCCCGCTGCTGCGCCGCATCACGCCAGACGTGGACCAGGCGGCGGTCGACGAGCAGGACCGTACGGAGCGGGCCCGGATCTTCGCGCTCATGCGGACCGCCGCCGAGGCGGTCCCGGCGCCGCCGGAGCACGAGCCCGAGCCCGAAGGAGAGCGCGAGGGAGAGTACGAGGCAGGAAACGAGGGTGAGCACGAGCCCGATCACGAGGCGACGCAGGAGGGGCCGCACACGCGGGAACAGTTCGCAGGGGCGAAGCAGTACCGCCTCGCGGTCATCGCCGCACAGCGGTCGGCGCTGCTCGACGCCCGCGACAACGGCACCTTCGACGCGGACGTCCTGGCGTACGTGCTGGCCAACCTCGACGCGGCGCAGATCGACCTGGAGATGCGCGGAGGGCCCACCAGCTGACGCCGCGGGCCCTCCACACAACTGATCAAACGAGCGGTCAGGCCAGCCGGCGCATCCAGCCGTGCCGGTCCTCGGTGCGCCCGTACTGGATGTCGGTGAGCTCCTGGCGGATCGACATGGTGAGCTCGCCCGCCTCGCCGCCGTTGACCTCCAGGTCGAAGTTCGACCCGGCGAGCCGCCCCACCGGCGTGACGACGGCGGCGGTGCCGCAAGCGAAGAACTCCTTGACCTTCCCGGACCGCAGCCCGGTGACGACGTCGGCCAGCGGGATGCGGCGCTCGACGGCCTCGTAGCCGCGGTCCGCCGCGAGCCGCAGGATCGACGACCGGGTCACGCCCTCCAGGATGGTGCCGGACAGCTCAGGCGTGTGGATCGTGCCGTCGTCAAGAACAGCGAACACGTTCATCCCGCCAAGCTCTTCCAGGTACTTGTTCTCCACCGCGTCGAGGAAGCACACCTGGTCGAAGCCCTGCTGCTGGGCCTCCATCTGCGGCAGCAGGCTCGCCGCGTAGTTGCCGCCGGACTTCGCGTCGCCCGTCCCGCCCGGGCCCGAGCGGTGGTACTCCTCGGACACGTAGATCGACACCGGGCGGACGCCGCCCGAGAAGTACGGGCCCACCGGCGACGCGATCACGAGGTACTCGGCCTCGAGGCTGGGCCGCACGCCGAGGAACACCTCGGAGGCGTACATGAAGGGGCGCAGGTAGAGGGACGAGTCCTCGCCGTCGGGCACCCAGTCGATGTCCGTGCGGACCAGGGCGGCCAGCGACCCGATGAAGTCGTCCACGCTGAGCGCCGGCAGCGCGAGCCGGTGCGCGGACCGGGCGAAGCGTGCGGCGTTCTGGTCGGGACGGAACGTCCAGACCGAGCCGTCGGCGTGCTTGTACGCCTTGAGCCCCTCGAAGATCTCCTGCGCGTAGTGCAGCACGGCGGTCGCCGGGTCGAGCTGGAGCGGACCGTACTGCTCGATCCGCCGGTCCTTCCAGCCGTCGGCGCTGGACCAGGAGACGCGGGCCATGTGGTCCGTGAACTTGGTCCCGAACTTCGGCGCACGGAGCGCTTCGACGCGCTCCTCCTCGGACGTGGGCGCGTCGGTGGGCCGCACATCAAAGAGCGCAACGAGGTCTTCGAGCCTCGTCGGGAGGATGGGGTTCTGCGTGGTTGTCATGTCGATGCCTTTCACCGGAATGCTCTGGTCAGTCTTCCACGCCCGGCAGGACGGCGGAGCATCCAAGACAGTGGAGGATCCAACAGTGGAGCATCCGAGCCGGGTGTCTACCCGGACGGCCTTCGACGTACGACGGCGGCGCCCGGGGTCGGTCTGCGTGACCCTGGGCGCCGCCGTCGTGCAGCGGGCTTACTCGGTCACGCGGGCCGCGATGTCGCGGCCTACCTCGTCGGTCGTGCGTACCGCGGCGCCGCGCGCCGCGAGATCCGCGGCGACTGCGTCGTGGACGCGCGCGGACTCGGCCGCGAAGCCCAGGTGGTCCAGCAGGAGGGAGACCGAGAGGATGGTGGCCGTGGGGTCGGCCTTGCCCTGGCCCGCGATGTCCGGCGCCGAGCCGTGGACCGGCTCGAACATCGACGGCGCGGTGCGGTCGGGGTTGATGTTGGCCGACGCCGCCAGCCCGATACCGCCCGAGATCGCAGCGGCCTGGTCGGTGAGGATGTCACCGAAGAGGTTGTCCGTGACGATCACGTCGAACCGGCTCGGGTTGGTCGTCAGGTAGATGGTCGCGGCGTCCACGTGCGCGTAGTCGGTGGTGACGTCGGGGAACTCGGCGTTGACCTTCTCGACCGTGCGGCGCCACAGGTGGCCCGCGTGGACCAGCACGTTGTGCTTGTGGACCAGCGTGAGGTGCTTGCGGGGACGCGCCGCGGCCCGGGCGAACGCGTCGCGGACCACACGCTCGACGCCGAATGCGGTGTTGACGCTGACCTCGGTCGCGATCTCGTGCGGTGTGCCGACGCGCAGCGCACCGCCGTTGCCGACGTACGGTCCCTCGGTGCCCTCGCGGACCACTACGAAGTCGATCTCGCCCGGGTTCGCCAGCGGGCTGGCGACGCCCTCGTAGAGCTTGGTCGGGCGCAGGTTCACGTAGTGGTCGAGCGCGAAGCGGAGCTTGAGCAGCAGACCCCGCTCCAGCACCCCGCTCGGGACCGACGGGTCGCCGATCGCGCCCAGCAGGATCGCGTCGTGGCCCTTGATCTTCTCGAGGTCCTCGTCGGTGAGGGTCTCGCCCGTCGCGTGCCAGCGGCGCGCGCCCAGGTCGAACTCGGTGGTGGAGAGCTTGGTGCCCGACGGCGCCAACGCCGCCTCGAGCACCGCGAGGCCCTGTTCGACGACCTCGGTACCGATGCCGTCACCTGCGACCACTGCGAGGTCGATGCCGCCTGTTGTACCCACCTGTGCCATGTCCGGAGCCTATCCGCGCGCACGGTCGGTTGAGACGCAGGTCTCACGGAATGGACGCGCTGAGGCCCAGTGAAGATGCTCAGTCACGAGGCTCAGTCACGAGGCTCAGTCGAACGACCAGGACGTCGCCCCGCCCGGCTCCCGCACGTGCAGCGCGTTCGCCCTGGTGGGGGTAACCCGATACACGTGCCACGGCGCCGGTCCCGCCGACGGCGCGCTGTACGGCGCCGTGAGCGCAGTACCGGACTCATCCACCCCCGCCGGCCAGCCGCCCTCGGCCGCGACCTTCGCGATGTGCGCGACCGTGGCCGGGTCAGTCACCAGCGCGGCGACGCCCTCCACGACGACGTCGTAGTCGTCCGTAGCGACCGCGATCGTGCAGCGTGGCTCACGCTCCATGTTCCGCCCCTTGCGAGCACTCCGGCCGGACACGACGAAGTACCCGCCGTCGTCCCAGAAACCCCCGACACCGGTGGTGTGCGGGCTCCCGTCGGCGTTCACCGTGGTGAGCCAGTGCGAATGGCGGTCAGGCCCCTGACCTCCAGGACCCTGGTCGCCAACGTCGGCAAGTGCCGCGGCGACGGGCTCCCACTAGAGCGGCTGGAGCTCGTAGAGGTCGGCGAGGTTCTTGGTCTTCACGTGTGTGCCCATACAGGTCGGACGGCGCCGGGGCCCGGAACTCATCGGCCGGCCCCGGCGACGGCTCCTACCCCCGGCCCGCGCCCAACTGCTCGCGCTCTACTCGTCCCGCGCGCTAATGGTCCCGCGCGCTACTCGTCCCGCGCGCTACTGGTCTCGCGCCGAGAGCACGCAGAACTCGTTGCCGTCGGGGTCGGTCAGCACCGTCCAGCTCGCGTCGTCCGGCTGCCCGACGTCGATCACGCTCGCGCCCAGCTCGACCAGCCGGGCGATCTCGGCGTCCCGGTCGTCGCTCGTGTGCGGCGCGAAATCCCAGTGCAGGCGGTTCTTTCCGGCCTTCACGTGCTCGACCGGGACGAAGACCATGCCGGGTGGCACCTGGTGGAAGTCCAGCTTCTCCGAGAGCTCCAGCGCCCACGGCGGGACCAGCACCGACTCCGAGTCCGTCTCGAAGATGACCTGCCAGCTCAGGGCCTCGGCCCACCAACGAGCCAGCTTCTTGTGGTCGGTGGACTCCACCACGGTCGAATACCAGCGCAGCACCATCGCCATCACCTCTCGCTTGTGACCTCCGACCCGAGTCCCGGGCCGATGCGCACACGCTAGAACGAGACACTGACATCGACTCGAACGGGTCAGGTGTCAGCGCGGGTCAGGGCTTCGGGTAGAGCAGCTCGAACGTCTCGCACACCACTGGCATGTCCTCCGCGAACTCGCGGCTCTCGGGCAGGTTCCGGCGGAAGTACGCCTCGTGGTCCGCGCGCCACGACTCGAGGCTGCGGTCCCCCTCGGCGGCCGCGAAGTCCTCGTCGACCTCCTCGAACGTCGTGGTCTCGACGCTCGTGGTGCGGATCAGGGCCCGCGGGTGGCCGTCGCCGTCGAGCAGGATCGACAGCTCGCCAACCATCGGCAGGGGCGCGCCCTCGTCGTCGTAGTCCCAGAAGGCGGACGACGTCGCCGTCTTGTCCCCCGCCAGGACCGCGCTGAGCAGCTTCTCCGCGAGCTCGGGCTCGTCGCCGAAGGACCAGGCCTGAGGCGGCACGGTCTCGCTCACGGTCTGCCCGACGACGATGCTCGCCTTCGCGAGGCCCGCGTACTGGCGGGTCGCGGCCCAGAAGTCGAGGACCTCGGCGGCGAGCTCGGCGTCCTCGACCGACACCGCCTCGGGGTCGAACGTCGAGGGATCGAAGGCCTCGGCGTCAGCGGTCTCAACGTCGGCCGCCTTGGCCCCGGTCGTCTCGGCGTCAGTCGTCTCGGCGTCAAGCTCGGCGTCAAGCTCGGCGTCAAGCTCGGCGTCGGGCTCGGCGTCGGGCTCGGTCTTCTCGGGCGTCGTGTCATCGGTCACGGGGGACATCCTGCCAGCACCCGCTGATACCAAGCACCCATCCCGTCATCAGCCGGACAGCGCACGCCCTCCCCCGGGCTGACACAACGGATTCGGGGTGGGTAGCGCTGCGTAGACATTGTCTACGCAGCGCTACCCACCCCGAATCGGTAGGCATCTCCCGAACGCCGTCAAGCACCCGAGAACACCAAGGTCAGCGCGCCAGGATCAGCGCCCCGCGGAACCCTCGACGTAGTCCGAGTCGGACGGCTTGATCCACGCGAACATCTTGCGCAGCTCGCGGCCGGTGGCCTCGATCGGGTGCTGCTCGCCCTTGGCGCGCAGCTCCTTGAACTCGGGTGCGCCGGCGTCCTGGTCGGCGATGAACCGTGCCGCGAAGGAGCCGTCCTGGATGTCGGCCAGCACGGCCTTCATGTTCTCCTTCACGTGCGGGTCGATGACCCGCGGGCCGGAGACGTAGTCGCCGTACTCGGCGGTGTCCGAGATGGACCAGCGCTGCTTGGCGATGCCGCCCTCGATCATGAGGTCGACGATCAGCTTGAGCTCGTGCAGCACCTCGAAGTACGCGACCTCCGGCTGGTAGCCGGCCTCGGTCAGCGTCTCGAACCCGTACTGGACGAGCTGCGAGGCGCCGCCGCACAGCACGGCCTGCTCACCGAACAGGTCGGTCTCGGTCTCCTCGGTGAACGTCGTCTTGATACCGGCGGCGCGGAGGCCACCGATGCCCTTGGCGTACGAGAGGGCCAGCGGCCAGGCGGCGCCGGACGCGTCCTGCTCGACCGCGACGATCACGGGGACGCCGCGGCCGTCGGCAAACTCGCGGCGCACGATGTGGCCCGGGCCCTTGGGCGCGACCATGAACACGTCGTGCCCGGCCTCGGGCTTGATGTACCCGAACCGGATGTTGAAGCCGTGCCCGAAGACGAGCGCGGCGCCCTCCTTGAGGTTCGGCGCGATGTCCTGCGCGTACAGGTGTCGCTGCACCTGGTCGGGCGCGAGGATGACGACGACGTCGGCATCCCGGACGGCGTCCGGCACGGTCGCGATGGTGAAGCCCTCGTTCTCGGCCTTCACGCGGGACGCGGAGCCCTCGCGCAGGCCAACGGTCACCTGCACACCGGAGTCACGCAGGTTCAGGGCGTGCGCGTGGCCCTGGCTGCCGTAGCCGATCACAGCAACCTTCTTCTGCTGGATGATCGACAGATCGGCGTCGTCGTCGTAGAACAGCTCAGCCACGGTTCTTGCTCCTTGTGTTGGGTTTTACAGGTGGAAAGACGAGTTCGGGTTGGAAAGACGAGCTCGGGTCGGAAAGAAGGATGGGAAGACGGGTGGGGAAATACAGTTGGGCCAGGAAGTACGGCTCACGCGGACCGGACGGAGCGTTCGAACGCGCGGTCGGTGATGGACCGTGCGCCCCGGCCGATTGCCAGCGTCCCGGACTTGACGATCTCACGGACACCGTACGGTTCCAGCGCCACGAGGAGGGAGTCGAGCTTCGCGGCGGGCCCGGTCGCCTCGATGACCACGGAGTCCGGCACGACGTCGACCACCCGGGCCCGGAACATCTCGACGACCTCCAGCACCCCGGTTCGGGTGGCGGCGTCGGCCCGCACCTTGACGAGCAGCAGCTCGCGGTGCACTGACGACTCGGGTTCGAGCTCGACGATCTTGATCACGTGGATCAGCTTGTTGAGCTGCTTGGTGACCTGTTCCAGGGGGTGCTCGTCGACGTCGACGACCACGGTGATGCGCGAGATCTCCTCGTGCTCCGTGGGGCCCACCGCCAGGGAGTGGATGTTGAACGCGCGCCGGGCGAACAGCCCGGCGACGCGGGTGAGCACGCCGGGCTTGTTCTCCACGAGCACGGACAGGGTGTGCCTCGACGTCGGATTCGACACGGGGTTCGACATGGGATTCATTCCTCGCTCAGTCTTCTCGGTCCCACGCCGGCGAGATGCCGCGTGCGTACTGGATGTCGTCGTTGCTCACGCCGGCGGCGACCATGGGCCACACCATCGCGTCCCGCGAGACGGTGAAGTCCACGACCACGGGCCGGTCGTCGATCTGATTGGCCCGCTTGATCGCGGCGTCGACGTCGGACGCTCGCTCCACGCGGATGCCCTCGCAGCCGTACGCGTCGGCGAGCTTCACGAAGTCCGGCACGCGCATGGTGCCGTGCCCGGTGTGCAGGTCGGTGTTGGAGTAGCGCGACTCGTAGAAGAGCGTCTGCCACTGCCGCACCATGCCCAGCGAGCTGTTGTTGATCACCGCCACCTTGATGGGGATGTCGTTGATGGTGCAGGTGGCGAGCTCCTGGTTGGTCATCTGGAAGCAGCCGTCACCGTCGATCGCCCAGACGGTCCGGTCGGGCATGCCGACCTTGGCGCCCATCGCGGCCGGGACCGAGTAGCCCATGGTGCCGAGGCCACCGGAGTTGATCCAGGTGTTGGGCCGCTCGTAGCTGATGAACTGCGCCGCCCACATCTGGTGCTGCCCCACGCCCGCGACGTAGATGCCGTCGGGCCCGGTCAGCTCGCCGAGGCGCTGGATCACGTGCTGCGGCGAGAGGTGCCCGTCCTCCGGCTGGGTGTAGCCGCGCGGGTACGTGCGGCGCCACTCGTCGAGCTGGCGCCACCAGCCCTCGATGTCGGGCTTGCCGTGCGCCTCGTGCTCCTTGGCCAGCTCGGGCAGCAGGTCGCCGATGACCTCGCTGAGGTCGCCCACGATCGGGACGTCCGCCTCGCGGTTCTTGCCGATCTCGGCCGGGTCGATGTCGGCGTGGATGATCGACGCCAGCGGGGCGAAGCTGGAGAGCTTGCCCGTCACGCGGTCGTCGAACCGGGCGCCGAGCGCGAAGACCAGGTCGGCCTTCTGCAGCGCCGCCACCGCGGGCACGGTGCCGTGCATGCCGGGCATGCCGAGGTGCTGCGGGTGGCTGTCCGGCACCGCGCCACGGGCCATGAGCGTGGTCACCACTGGCGCCCCGGACAGGTCGACCAGCTTGCGCAGCAGCTCCGCCGCGCCCGACCGGATCACGCCGCCGCCCACGTACAGCACCGGCCGCCGGGCCGTGGCCAGCAGCTTCGCAGCCTCACGGATCTGCTTGGAGTGCGGCTTGGTCACCGGGTGGTAGCCCGGCAGCGACAGCTCCTGCGGCCACGAGAACGTGGTGCGCGCCTGCATCGCCGACTTCGAGATGTCCACGAGCACCGGGCCCGGCCGCCCCGTGGAGGCGATGTGGAACGCCTCCGCGATGGTGCGGGGGATCTCGTCCGGGTCGGTGACCAGGAAGTTGTGCTTGGTGATCGGCAGCGTGATGCCGACGATGTCGGCCTCCTGGAACGCATCGGTCCCGATCGCCGAGGCCCCCACCTGGCCGGTGATCGCCACGAGCGGGATCGAGTCCATGTGCGCGTCCGCGATGGGCGTCACCAGGTTCGTGGCGCCCGGGCCCGACGTCGCCATGGTCACCCCGACCTTGCCGGTCGCGTGGGCGTAGCCCGACGCCGCGTGGCCGCCGCCCTGCTCGTGCCGCACCAGGATGTGGCGGAGCTTGGCGGAGTCCATCAGCGGGTCGTAGAGGGGCAGGATCGCGCCGCCAGGGATGCCGAAGACGGTGTCGACGCCGATCTCCTCGAGCGAGCGGACGATGGACTGCGCGCCCGTGACTTCTTCCGGCCCGACGCGAGGCGTGGCTGCCTCGGGCTCGGTCCTGCCGCCTACCACGCGGGACCGAAGCTCGGTGCGCACCTGGTCACGTGCTTCGGCGCGCGCAGCGATCTGTGCGGGTGTCGGTGTGCCGGTCATACGATTCTCCTGCCGTCGCGCCCCGTCCCGGGGCGAAAGCGAGCGTTCGTGACAACAAAAAAACCCTGCGTCCTTTGGTGAGAAGGACTGCCAGGGTGAGCGCGCGGACGATGCCTGTGCTGGGCTTAGGCCGCGCGCTCAGGAAGTACTACAAGAATGTTCGTCTGCACGTGACGCACGTTACGCCGATTCTTCGCCGGTGTCACCCAGCGGGCCGAAGGTCCCACGATCCGAGACACGGCCGAGTTGCAGCAGCGGCCCAGCCGCGGGATTCCGGGCCTCGCAGTCAAACCTGCAGTCAAACCTGGCCCGCTCCTAGCGTACGTCCCGACGTCGGAACACAACAGCACCGAGCCCGGCCAGCACCACCGTGACGCCGAGCAGCAGGAGCGCGCTCTGCACGAGCGGGACCGCCCCCGTACCGCGGACCCACGCGTCCGCACTGGTGGCCAGGGACCAGTCCGGGGCCACGGACGTCGTGCTCAGCACGATCAGCTCGGCCACGAACCACGCCACGACGAGCGCCACCGCGACCCACCAGCGCCGGACCAGCACACCGAGCGCGGCGCCGCCGACCGCCGTGCACACCGCGAGCGCGAGCACCCGGACGCCGCTCCACGCCAGCGCGGACACCAGGTCCGGCTGCGCACCACCGAGCAGGTCGACCCGAGCGTGCACCCCGTACAGACCGGCGGCCAGCAGCGCGTACGCCACGGCCACCCCGGGCAGCACCGCCAGCCCCGCGGCGGCCACCTTGCTCCAGTACACGCGCCCGCGGCGCGGTTCGACGGTGAGCACCGCCCGTGTCCCACCCGACGCCGCGTCCCCCGTCACCAGCAGGACGCCCGCGACCATGGCCAGGACCACGGAGGTCATCGCGTACAGCGAGAGCTCACCCTGCGCGAGCCTCTCGGTGAGCGTCGACGGGTCCGCATCGAACGCCGTCAGCGCGACCACGAGGGCGACGTACAGCAGCATCGCCGCCGCGATCCACCGGATCGCCGGTCGCACGCCGAACCGGCGCAGCTCGGCCAGAAGCAAACCCATCGTCAGCTCTCCTTGGCGGATCTCGCGGCGGGCTTCTTGGTGTCCGGCTTGGTGTCCGGCTTCGCATCCGGCTTGCCAGCCGGCTTGGCATCGGACTTCGCACCCGACTTCGCAGCCTTCGCGTTGGCCGCTGCCAGCTTCTGCGCGGCCTTGTCATCGATCTTGGCCTGCTTCGCGGCTGCCCTTTCGTCGATCGCTGCCTGCTTCGCGGCCGCCTTCTCGTCAATCGCCGCCTGTTTCGCGGCGTCCTTGGCCGCGGCGGCCGCCTGCTTCTCCGCCGCCTTTTCGTCGACCGCTGCCTGCTTCGCGGCTGCCCTCTCCTCAATCGCCGCCTGCTTCGCAGCCGCCTCCGCCTCGGCCGCGGCCTCCTGGGCCGTCGCCTCCTTGGCGGCCTTGCGCTGGTCAGCAGCCTTCTTGCGGTCTGCGGCCTGCGCCTCGGCCGCCTTACGCACGGCCCGCTCCTCGGCGCGGCTCACGGGCTTCGGCTCCGGCGTCACGACCGGTCGCAGTCGCCCGACGACGGCCGCCAGGTCCTCACGCTGCGGTGTCAGCTCACCGGCGAAGAGCTTCTGCTTCGCCAGCGCGCGAGAGATGTCGGCCGGTTCGGCGACGCCGTCGACGTGCAGCACGTCGCCGTCGGACCGGACCTTGAAACCTGCCGCGCGGAGGGTCGCGACCGCCTGGGCGGGCTCGTCGATCCGCACCCGGACGCTGACCTTGCCGTCCCCCAGGAGGTCAGCGGCGGTGCCCTGCGCGAGGACTCTGCCGCCGTCGAGCACCGTTACCGTGTCCGCGATCTGCTGCGCCTCGGTGAGGACTCCGGTCGCGACGAGCACGGTCTTGCCCTGGTCCGCGAGGCGGCGCAGGGCCTGCCGGATCTCGCGTGTGCCGACTGCGTCCAGCCCCGCGCTCGGCTCGTCGAACACGAGGAGGTCGGGATCGCGCAGCAGGGCCGCCGCGAGCGCCAGGCGGCGGGCCTCGTCGGCGGAGTAGGTGCCGTACGCCGCCCTGGCCCGGTCGCTGAGGACCACGCGCGTGAGGATCTCGTCGACGCGGGCACGCGGCACGCCTGCCGCGCTCGCGAGGAGCGCCAGGTTGCGGCGGCCGCTCAGCCGGGCCTGGAATCCGGGTTCGCCGACGACGGCGCCGATGCGGCCGGCCAGTTCGGGCAGGCCGTCCGGGACGGGGACGCCGAAGACCTTGATGGCGCCCCCGTCGGCGCGCGCGAGGCCGGTGAGCAGGCGGAGCGTGGTGGTCTTGCCTGATCCCGGCAGCCCGAGCAGCGCGTGCACGCCGCCGGCGGGCACCCGCAGGTCCAGCCCGTCCATCCCCACGGCGCGCCCCCGCACAGACCGGTAGGTCTTGCGCAGCCCGAGCGTCTCGATCGCGGCGTCGCTCCCTGGGATCACCCGCACAGGGTAGGGCATAACGGACAGCGATGATCTTCCGCCGTCGGGCCGGCTTCCGTCGTCGGTCCGGCTTCCGCCGTCGGACAGAGACCTACCAGCTCATCGCGCCGTGCAGCGAGGTCGGCGCCGGGTCCACGCCGAGCCGCTCGCGCAGCACGGTGAGGTCGTAGGTGCGCTCCATCGCGAAGTGGCTGATGGTGTAGCGCGACAGGCGCGGCTCGCGCCCGGTCCGCCGGGCCACGCGCTCCGCTACCCACGCGAGCGCGTTTGCGAGCCGGATCGGGATCGCCACCACCTGCACGGGCCGGAACCTGGCGAACATCAGCAGCTCCAGGGTCTGGTGCAGGTCGACAGGCCGCGCATCGGCGACGTTCGCCACGAGCGGCAGGCCGGCCGCGATCTCGGGGCCGACGTCGGCGTCCAGCGCCGCGCGCACCGCGTGGGCCAGGGTGTTGATGTGCGTGAGGTGCTGCCGTACGTTCCCGCCGCCGGGGACCGCCAGCCAACCGGCGAACGCCGCGGACTCGAGCCGCGGCAGCAGGGTCGTGTCCCCCGGTCCGTAGACGGCGCGCGGTCGCAGCACGACGACGGGTCCGCGGTCCTCGCGTGCGGCGTCGCCCGCGAGGTAACGCTCGGCCGCGGCCTTCGTGGAACCGTAGGCGTTGACGTAGCCGTGCGCGGGAGCGTCGGCCTCGGTCGCGGCGACGCTCGGCTTGCGGGGGTCGTACACGCTGCCCGAGGACACGTGCACGAACCGCGCCTCCGGGAACGTCTCGCGCACCGCGCGGGTGCCCTCGACGTTGACGATCCACGCGCGGGCATGGCTGCCGCCGTCGCCCACTGCCGCGCCGCAGTGCACGACGGCGTCGATGTGCTCGGGCCGGTCCTCCTTGGCCAGGGGCCCGTCCCGCAGGTCCCAGAACTGGTGGGTGACCTGCTGGAGGAGCTCGTCGGGCAGCCGGGGGACACGGCGCGAGAACGCCACGACCTCGTGTCCGTGCGCCGCGAGATCGCGGACCACGGCACCTCCGACAAAACCTGACGAACCGGTCACAGCCACCTTCATGCGCGCACTGTACCGGCCAGTGGTGACACCAGACTGACCAGCGCACGACGGTCAGGTTTCCGGGAGCGGCCCGCGAGCGGCAGATGCGACGCCTCGACCACCAGATCGGGCAGGGCACCGTGGTCCAGGACGTGCGGGACACGGTCCGCGACGGCCCGGGCGAGGTCGGTGCCGGTCCGGACCTGGGGCGTGCCCGCTCCCCCGGCACCGATCCCGCCCTCGGCCGTCACCACGAGGACCACGCGCTCGTCGCCGTCGGGCACGGGGACGCCGACCAGCACGGCCTCGGCCACGCCGGGCAGGTCGCGCAGCCGTGGCTCGAACAGGCCCGGATAGATGTTCACGGTGCCACGGATGATCATGTCCCGGTTCCGGCCGACCAGCACGATCCGCCCGTCGGCGTCCTGGAACGCGAGGTCGCCGGTGCGGTGCTCGGTCGCCCGGGGCTTGCCGGCGTCGAGATCGGACAGGTACCCGGCCATCAGGGAGGGCCCCGTGAGCACAAGCTCGCCCACCGGCGGGGGCTCCGGATCGGTGGCGCCCGGGTCGGGATCTTCCAGGTCGGCAGCATCCGGGTTCGGAGCGTCCCCGTCCGGAACGCCAGGATCCGGAACGCCAGGATCCGGAACGCCAGGATCCGGAACGCCAAGGTCGGAAGAGTCCAAGTCTGCGACCGCCGTGTCGATCCGGACGCCGATGCCGGGGAGCGGGCGGCCCACCAGGTCACCGGCCGCAGCGGCGGCGATCTTCTCGTCCGCCTCGGTCATCGCCGCCGGCAGGATCTCGGTGGCGCCGTAGACGGCGATCCAGCGGGTGCCAGGCAGGACGCGGCGGCCACGCTCGAGCAGCGCGACGGTCACGGGCGCCGCACCGACCGCCAGGACGGTCGGGCCCTCGGCGGGCACCTCGCCCGCCTCGACGACGTCGAGCAGTGCCGTCACGTCGGCGGGCACCAGGAACGACGAGTCGGCCCCCGCAACCCCCCGCGCGAACGCCTCCGGCGCGTCCTTGGGGGTTCTCGCCGGGATCTCCCACGTGCCGCCCGTGACGATCGCCGGCAGCCCGAGGAACAGCTGGTCGGTGTACGCCCGCTGACCGGGCCGCAGGTCGCCGACCTGCGCGAACAGGTCGAGCATCCCGCCGAGCGTGCGTGCGGTGTGCACCACTGCCTTCGGGTCCGACGTCGTCCCGGACGTGAAGACGACGAGCGCCTCCCGGTCGTCCAGTTCCGGCACCGGGCCTGACGCCGAGCCCAGTCCTGCCGTCCACAGGCTCGCCACCCGGCGGGCGCGCCGCGGCACACCCGGCAGCCACGGGCCGGCGTACAGGTGCCGCACCGGCAGCCGCCCGTAGTCCGGCAGCAGCAGCCCGCGCGACCGGGCGATCCCGCGCAGCGGACCGGACGACGCCGCGTACAGCAGCGCCTCCGTCGCGGCCCAGCGCGGGCGCGCCGCCGCGATCCGGGCGGCGAACAGCTCCGACGTCGAACCAGGATCCACAAAGACGACGACGCCCCCCGCGCGCAGGATCGCGAGGCAGAGGATCACGCCCTCGGGCCGGGGCCGGATGCTGTACAGCACCCGGTCGCCGGGCTCCATCCCCTGCGCTCGCAGCCCGCCCGCCGCTCGCTCCACCCGCTCGGCGAGCTCGCCGAAGGTGACCTCCTCGCGCACACGAGCGCCGTCGTGCCTGCGATCGCCGTCGGGCCCACTGAACCGACCTCCCGCGAACCGACCTCTTGCGAACCGGCCGCCCCCGAACCAGTCGCCCCCAAACCAGCGGAGCGCGACGGCGTCGGGCGAAGCCCGGGCCACGGCCAGCAGATCGTCCACGAACGTCATGCCGCCTCCAGAGTCAGCTCGAGGGACCGGTACGCCGGGACGAGCACGCCACGCGCGGCACGACGGCGCCCCACCACCGGGACGCGGCCGTCGGTCGCCGCGGCCGAGAGCGCGTCCAGCACGGCGTCGACCTGGGCCAGCGCCAGCGGCATCCCGAGGCAGAAGTGCGGGCCCGCGCCGAACCAGAGGTGCCGCACGTCGGGGTCGGCCTGCCGGTCGGGGTCGAAGCCGCCGGACGCCCGGCAGCAGTTCACGGTGGCGATGACCACGCGGTCGCCGGCCGCGACCGGCACCCCGCCCACCGAGGCGTCGGACCGCACTGAGCGCAGCATCGCCGGCGTCGGCACGGTGACGCGCAGCCCCTCCTCGACGGCGCGACGGCGCAGCTCGGCGTCGTCCGCCAGCAGGCGCCCGGTCCACCCCGTGTCGTGCGCGATGGCGACGAGCCGGGGCACGAACGACTGGATGGTCTCGGTACCCGTGAGCACAAACGCCCCGACCGCGCCCATCGCCTCACGCTCCGACAGGCCCAGGTCGCGCATCCGCCCGGGCACCGTCGCCGGGTCGCCCGCACGGTAGGCGGCGCGGGCGGGCGCGGTCAGCTGCTCCAGCACCAGTCGCGCCCGCGCCACCTGCGGCCGGGTGAGCCCGTGCCGGTGCAGGCGCACCATCCCGGTGATCGCCTGCGCCGCGGACATGGCCGAGCGCACGGCGTCGTCCGTCGGCGGCAGCCCGACCATCCGGCAGATCACGGCCCCGGCCTGCGCCGTCACGGCCGCTGCGAGGTCGACCGTCTGCCCAGCGGCCAGGCGGCGCGTGAGGTCGGGCAGCACACCCGCGCCACCGGCGGCGCCCACCAGCACGGCAGAGCCCACCTGCACGGCAGAGCCCAGGCGATCGGCGGAGTCCGCAGCGTCGGCCGCGACAAGCTCCCGCACCGCGCGAGGCGAGAACAAAGGCCCGAGCGCCCGGCGCAGCGCGGCGTGCTCGGCCCCCTCCATGTTGAGCAGCACGGCCTGCCCGAGCACCGGCGTCCACAGGTCCGACGGCGCCCCCGGGCCCACCTTTGAGAAATGCTCCACGTCGAGCAGCACCTCGCGGGCGAGCGCAGCGTCGCTCACCACCACCCCGATGCGCGGCACACGCACGACCGGCCGGTTCCGCGCGGACCGGAGCGCGGGATAGGCGAGCGGGTGCGCGGCCCGCTGCACCCGCTCCTCCCAGAACGCCTCAGGCGAGGCACCGCGACTCTTCGGGCCGTCCTGCCCGGTGGCGCCGCGTGGCTGAACGACCGCGCTCATCGGATGTCCACCACCTCGGGCCGGTACCGGTGGTCGGCGTACCAGCCGAGCGTGCGCACCAGCCCCCAGGCGTGCACCCGACGGGTCGACGCGCGCACCCAGACCTCACGATGCTCCGCGTACCGCGTCGTCAGCCGCCGCACCGCGTTGACCAGGGCACGGTCCTCGTGCACGTCCTCGATCCGGGTGCGCGGGAACCCGCCCGCCCGCTCGTACAGCGACGCCGTGATCGCCATGTTGCAGCCCGGCGTCATCACGTACGGCCCGAGGTATCCGTCGTCCTGGTTGCCCGGCCGCACCTTGCCGAACGTGCTCGACGCCCACAACGCGAACGACAGCACCCCCTGCTGGAAGCGCGAGACCGGCAGGTCGTCGGTGCGCGGCAGGAGCCGTCCCGCGACCAGCTCGTCGCCCGATCGGAACGCGTCCCGCACCGCGCGCGTCCACGTCGGCGGCGGCAGGCAGTCGGCGTCGGTCCGGGCCAGCAGCTCGGCCCCGAGCCCGATGGCGGCCCGCATGCCCGTGTCGGCCGCGGCGCCGGTCCCCTTCTCGGCCTCCGTGATCACGTGCCAGCGCAGCCGCCCCCACTCCGCGATCGCCTTGCGCACCAGGTCGGCCGTGCCGTCGGTGGACCCGTTGTCCACCACCACCAGGTCGAAGTTGTCGTCCTCCTGCGTGTGCAGCGCCTCCAGGGTGCGCAGGATCCCGTGGTCGTGCGCCTCGTTCAGCGCGGGCACGACGACGGCGAGGCGCGCCGTGCCGGCCACCGCACCTGCACCTGCACCGTGACCCCAGCGCGGGGTCACCACCGGACCACCATCGCGCCCATGCTGATGCCGCCCGCGAGGCCGAGCAGCAGCACGACGTCGCCCCGCTTCAGCCGACCCGACTCCAGCGCCGTCACGAGCTGCAGCGGCAGCGTCGCCGAGGCGATGTTGCCGTGGTCGGCCACGGTGAGGACCGTGCGGTCGGCCGGCACACCGAGCGCGCGGTGCACGTCCGCGAGGTAGGACACCGCCACCTGGTGCACGGCGATGAGCGCCACGTCGTTGATGGCCACACCGGCCCGTTCGAGGGCTTGTTCGACGGTCTCCGGCCCGAGCGCCAGGAACGCGTCCCGCAGCCGCGACCCGTCGATCTCGAAGTAGCTCCGCTCCGGATCGCGCGGATTGACGGTGCCGCCGCCCGGCAGCATGCCGACGTCCCAGTGCTGAGACTGAGCGGAGAAGGCCGAGCCGAGGATGCCCGAGGCCCGCGGCCCGGGCTCGACCAGGTCCGCGAGCTCGGCGGCCAGGTCGTCCTCGAAGCCGCCGAGCTCACGGACCTGGCCGTTCCCGGTCCCGGCCCCGGTGCCGTTCCCGGTCCACGACGCCACGCCGGACAGCGGATCGGTCGCCTCGACGAGCACCGCTGCCCCGGCATCGGACATCGTGTACCCGGCTGCGGACATCGCGTAAGTACGGCGATCGGGCACGTCCCACCGGACCCCGCGCGTCGGCATCTCGCCGCACGCGACGAGCACGCGGCGGTACCGGCCGGTGCCGATGAGCGCCTCGGCCACCTCGATGCCGTTGAGCACGGAGTTGCAGGCGTTCTTGACGTCCATCACCGGCGCGCGGACGCCGAGCTTCGCGGCGGTGATGTGGCTGGTGGCCGGCTCGATCATGTCCTGGGTGGCGGACGCGAAGATCAGGAGGTCGACATCCTCGGGGCCAAGACCCGCGCGGTCCAGGACGGTGCGGCAGGCGGCGACGGCGAGGTCGGAGGCCTGCTGGTCGTCGTCGGCCACGTGCACCGTGCGCACGCCCGTCAGGCGCGACACCATCGGGATGCGCGGAGCGACCCGCGGGTTCCTACGGTGCAGGTCGCGCTCCGCCTCGGCCACGTCCCGCGTGCGTTCGGGCAGGTGGACGGCCACTTCAGCGATGCGGGCGACGGGTCGGGGGGACTGCCGGGGCTGCTGGGAGGGCCGGGGCGACGCAGAGGGCTCGGTGGATCGGACGGGTGCCGGGGTCAGCACGGCGGCTGGTTCGGGAAGCACCCGGCACAGAGTAGCGGCACCCTCATCGCGCGCCGATGACGGCTAGATGTATTAACGTCTAGGTGTGCTATCGAGCGAGGCAAGGACAAGCCACAAGACGGAGCTAGCGCGTTGGCGTAGGCGGTTCGATGGCTGAGCTTCCCGATTGGATGCGCCCGCCGCGACCCGAAGGCTGGTTCGCAGAAGACCTGGACAACCTGCCGGACGCTCCCCGCAACACGGAACTGATCGACGGAACCCTCGTCTTCAGGATGTTTCCTCAACGCCATTGGCACAGCCGTGTGATCCACGCACTCAACACCGCCCTCAGCTCAAAGGCGCCGGACGAGATCGAGGTCAGCAGCAAGATGACCGTCCGGCTGGACGAACGTAACCGACCAGAGCCGGATGTTGTCGCATCGACCGTGTCCATCCCGCACGACGCCACCTGGTACGAGGCCAAGGACTTCGTCCTGGCGGTCGAGGTCGTCTCTCCCGAGTCCGAACACCGCGACAAGGCCGTCAAGCCGCACAAGTACGCAGAGGCAGGTATCCGTCACTTCTGGCGCATCGAGGACGTCGACTCTGTCACCGCGATCCACGTCTACGAGCTCGACGACCTGACCAAGACCTACGTCCCGACGGGTATCTTCCGCGACACCCTCAAGGTCGACCTGCCGTTCCCTATCGAGCTGGACGTCCAGAGCCTCTACGGCTGAGCCGCCAACCCGGAACCGGGCGTCACCGCCGCGTAGCGCGGTAGATCTCGCGCACCACGTCCTCGATGTCGGGCTCGGCGATCGACAGGTCGAGCACCTCGGCCCGCTCGGACACCGCGGCGAGCACCCGCGCCGCCGTCGTGCGCTGCGGGTCGAAGGCGAGGCGCTGCCGCAGGCCACCTGACTCGCTGCGGACGTGCTCCGCGCCGTCAAGGTCCACCAGGTCCGGCTTCGCCTCGGCGAGGTCCACCACGAGCTCGCGTCGCGCGCCCACGGTGCGGGCCAGCTCGGTGAGCGTGCCGTCGAACGCGAGGCTGCCGTGGTCCACCACCAGGATCCGGTCGCAGAGCCGCTCGACGTCGCCCATGTCGTGTGTGGTGAGCAGCAGCGTCGTGCCATGCTCGCGGCGCTGCGCCACGAGGAACTCGCGCAGCCGCTGCTTGGACAGCACGTCGAGGCCGATCGTCGGCTCGTCGAGGATCAGCAGCTCGGGCCGGTGCAGCAGCGCGGCCGCGACCTCGGCGCGCATGCGCTGCCCCAGGGAGAGCTGCCGCACGGGCGTGGCCAGGAACTCCCCCATCTCCAGCATGTCGACCAGCTCGGCGGTCCGGGTGCGCTCGTCGGCCACGGACAGGGAGTGGATCGCCGCGAGGATCGAGAACGACTCCCGCACGGGCAGGTCCCACCAGAGCTGCGACCGCTGCCCGAAGACGACGCCGATCCGGCGCGCGAGCGCCCGGCGCTGCTTCAGTGGGTGCAGCCCCACCGTGGTCACCGCACCGCTGGTGGGCACCAGGATGCCGACGAGCATCTTGATGGTGGTCGACTTCCCGGCGCCGTTCGCGCCGATGTAGCCCACGGACTCGCCCGCCTCGATCGTCAGGTCGAGGTGGTCGACGGCGACGTGCCGGGGCCGGCGCAGCCGGTTCTTCCGGTCCGGCCGCCCGGTGAACACCCTGGTCAGGCCCTCGGTCTCGATGACGTTCATCCGCCCGCTCCTCGGTAGTGACGAAGTCCCCAGCGCCAGCACAGCCCCGCGACGACGACCGCCCAGAGCGCCGCGATCGGCGCACACCAGCCGATCCAGGCCGGCAGCCCGGCCAGGCCCGGGATCCCCAGCAGCGTGGATACCGGCAGGTAGGCGGCGAACGCCACGGGGAAGATCGCGCCGAACACGACCAGCAGCACCCGCGGCCACACGGTCGCCGGCTGCGTGGCCGCGTACCGGCCGCCGTAGACGAACGCGTTGGTCATCTCGGCACCGTTGATCAGGAAGAACTGCAGGCCGGCCGCCGTCACGAACTGCGCGCTGAAGATGACGAACCCGCAGACCAGGGCCAGGACCAGCAGGCCGATCGTGCCCACGCCCCAGTCGATGTCGTTGAGCACCAGGCCCACGGTGAGCGCGGACGCGCCCACCAGACAGCGCGCCAGGCGCCGCAGGCTGAGGTCGCTCGTGATCAGCTGCGCCAGCACCGGCTGCGGGCGCAGGAAGAACACGTCGAGCGTGCCTGCGCGCACGTACACCGGGAGGTTGTCGCAGTGCCCGACCACCAGGTCAGCCAGGGAGAAGGCGAGGTCGGACAGGCCGAACACAAGCATGATCTGCGCCAGCGTGAACCCGCCGATCTGGTCCGTCGCCGAGTAGAGCACCCAGATCTCGGTGAACTCGATGACCCCCACGAGCGCTGACCCGAACAGGTCCATGCGGAAGCTGGCACGGTGGCTCGCCTGCGAGCGCGCGCGGCTCGCGAGCACGGCCCGGTAGGCACGCAGGGTTTGGCGCGTTCTAGCCAGTGCCCTCCCGTGCCTGAGCCTGCGGCTCCGCTCCTCCGGCTCAGCCACCCTGCACCTCCAGCCTGCGGCGCCCGGCCCGTGTCATCAGCTGCCCGACGGCGAGCACCACCGCCAGCCACAGCACCTGCACCCCGAGGTGCTGCCAGGCGCCGGCGCCGGTGACCTGCCCGGAGAGCACGTCGATCGGGAACTGCATCATCGACGGGAAGGGCGTGAGCAGCGTGACGGTCAGCAGCCAGTCCGGGAACAGGTAGATCGGCGTGAACAGGCCGGCGAAGAACCCGGAGCAGGCCATGTAGAGCGCGCTGAGGCCGCGGGTCTCCACGATCCAGAACCCGCAGGTGGCCAGCACATACACGGTGGCGTGCGAGACCGAGATGCCGATCAGGAGGCTGACCAGGCCCAGCACGTATGCGCTGGCGGACGGCGGCAGGGCCATGCCCCCGACGAGCACCCCGATCAGCACACTTGGCAGCCCGCGCGGGAGCAGGGCGAACAACCCCTTGCCGATGTCGGTCAGGATCTGCGCCGCCTGGACGCTCACCGGCCGCAGGAAGTCGACTGCGACATCACCCGACTTGATCCGGGTCTGCAGGTCGCTGCCGCCCCAGAAGTTGACCGATCCGAGCATCCCCTGCCCGAGCCAGACGAAAGCCGCCATGGAGGCAGCGGAGTAGCCGGCCAGCTCACCGCCGGAGCTCGCGACCGCCGCGCCCATGATCCCGCCCTTGAGCAGGCCGAACGTCGCGTTCGCGACCAGGCCCGCGAACGTCGCCAGCGGGTAGGCCGACTGCCCGCGGAATCCTGCTGCCAGGAACCGCGCATAGGGGTTCCGGGTCACGGACGGGAGCGGGCGCACAAGCGCGAGATCTTACGCGCCGGCCTGCGAGAGTTCACCCTGTTTTTAGGGCTCACCCTGCCACGTGCAGACGCACGCCTCGTTCCCCTCGGCGTCGGCCAGCACCCACCACGACGGGGCGTGCTCGTCGGTGACGAGCCGGCCGCCCGCGGCGACCGCCGCCACCACGCGCGCCTCGGCATGGTCGTGCGGCACCCACACGTCCACGTGGATGCGGTTGCGCTGCTCCCGCCGCTCGTCCGACTGCTGGAACCAGAACGACGGCAGCCGCCCGTCCCCGTCGAGGAGGGGGCTGGCGGTCGAGATTCCGCCAGGGTGCGGCCGCGGGTCGTGCCCCAGCACCGCCTGCCAGAACGGCTGGACCTCGGGACCCACCACGACGTCTATCGCGATCGCCACGTCGCGCACCCCGGCCGGGTCTGCCGCGACACCGAACACGCGGGCCGCCGCGGAGATGGCCCGCGCGAGCGCGAGGTCCCGCTCGGACAGCCCCCCGATGTCGTGCGACCAGGTCCGAACCGTGACGGTCCCGTAGCGCAGGTCGACGTCCGGGTGGTGGTTCATGGACTCGGCCAGCTCACCGATGCGGCCGACCAGTGCAAGACCCGTGGCGAACGAGCCGGTGGTGAACCGCGCGATCGCCGAGACGGCCAGCGCCCGCCAGTCGTCCGTGCCCTCGGCGGCAGTGAACTCGGCTGCGGTGATCGGATCACTCATGGGTCGCGCTTCTCCTTGGACGTAGCGCTGTTCTGCCTGGTCAGCCTAGTCAGTGTGCGCATCCTGTCCAGACCCTTCACCCGCCTGTGCCGCCAGCCCGATCTCAGCCGCGCCGGAGCCGCGCCACGTCCCGCACCGCGCCCTTGTCGGCCGACGTCGCCAGGGCCGCGTAGGCCTGGAGCGCCGGCGACACGTACCGGTCGCGGGCCACGGGCTGCCACGGCCGCTCCGACGACTCCATCTTGGCGCGACGCTCGGCGAGCACCTCGTCCGGCACGTTGATGTGGATCTTGCGGGTGTCGACGTCGATCTCGATCTCGTCGCCGTCCTCGACCAGGCCGATGGTGCCGCCGGCCGCCGCCTCCGGGGAGACGTGTCCCACGGAGATGCCGCTCGACCCGCCGGAGAACCGGCCGTCCGTGATCAGGGCGACCACCTTCCCGAGGCCGCGGCCCTTGATGTAGGAGGTCGGGTACAGCATCTCCTGCATGCCCGGCCCGCCGGCGGGGCCCTCGTAGCGCACGACCACCACGTGGCCCGGCTCCACCTGCTTGGTCAGGATCTTCTCGACGGCCTCGTCCTGCGACTCGCAGACCAGGGCCTTGCCGACGAAGTGGAACACGTCCGGGTCGACCCCCGCCGTCTTGAAGACCGCGCCGTCCTCGGCGAGGTTGCCGCGCAGCACCGCCAGCCCGCCCTCGACGGTGTACGCGTGCTCGACGTCGCGGATGCAGCCGCCCGCGCCGTCGGTGTCGAGCGACTCCCACTGGTTGTTCGTGGAGAACGCCTTGGTGGTGCGCACCCCGCCCGGCGCGGCGTGGAACAGGCCGAGCGCGCGCTCGGTGGCCTTGCCGCCGCGGACGTCCCAGTCGTCGAGCCACGCGCGCAGCGTGGGTGTGTGCACCGAGGTCACCTCGTGGTCCAGCAGGCCGCCCCGGTCGAGCTCGCCCAGCAGCGCGGGGATGCCGCCCGCCCGGTGGACGTCCTCCATGTGGTAGTCCGGGTGGTTGGGCGCGACCTTCGACAGGCACGGCACCCGGCGGCTGATGCCCTCGATGTCGGAGAGCGTGAAGTCGACCTCGGCCTCCTGCGCCGCGGCGAGGATGTGCAGCACCGTGTTGGTGGAGCCACCCATGGCGACGTCGAGCGTCATCGCGTTCGCGAAGGCCGCCTTGGTGGCGATCCCGCGCGGCGCGGCGGTGTCGTCCTCGTCCTCGTAGTACCGGCGGGCCAGGTCGACGATGGTGCGCCCGGCCTCCAGGAAGAGCTCCTTGCGGGCGGCGTGCGTCGCGAGCGTCGAGCCGTTGCCCGGCAGCGACAGGCCCAGCGCCTCGGTGAGGCAGTTCATCGAGTTCGCGGTGAACATCCCCGAGCAGGAGCCGCACGTGGGGCACGCGTTCTCCTCGACCAGGCCGAGGGCCGCGTCATCGACGTTCTCGTCGGCCGAGTAGTTGATCGCGTTGATCAGGTTCAGCGGGGTCTTCGCGACGCCGTCGGCGATGACCGCCTTGCCGGCCTCCATGGGCCCGCCCGACACGAAGATCACCGGGATGTTCAGCCGCAGCGCGGCGTTGAGCATGCCGGGCGTGATCTTGTCGCAGTTCGAGATGCACACGAGCGCATCGGCGGTGTGCGCCTGCACCATGTACTCCACGGAGTCCGCGATGAGGTCGCGGCTCGGCAGCGAGTAGAGCATGCCGGCGTGGCCCATCGCGATGCCGTCGTCGACGGCGATCGTGTTGAACTCCTTGGCGACCCCGCCGGCCTCCTTGATGGCGGACGCCACGAGGTCACCCATGTCCTTGAGGTGTACGTGCCCCGGCACGAACTGCGTGTACGAGTTCGCGATCGCGATGATCGGCTTCCCGAAGTCCTCGGAACCCATGCCCGTGGCGCGCCACAGCGCGCGGGCTCCGGCCATGTTGCGGCCGTGGGTGGACGTCCGGGAACGCAGGGGACGACTCATGACTCTTCAGCTCCTTCGATGCTGGTGTCCTTCGATGCTGGACAGCCGCGCACGATGCTGGGCGGGGCGGCCTGAGCACGCTACCTCCGGCGTGGCGCGACCGACAGCGCGCGTCCACAGGGTGACCCTCGGGCGTCCTTCGGGTGACCCTTCACGGTCGGCACACCTATCTGGAACCCCGCCCGGTGCCGTACCTTCGTAGCAGGAGTCCGCAATGACGCGGCCTCCGACATGCATCCGACGGGGGTATCGAATGCGAGTGACAGAGGCACTTCGACGCAAGGGCGGCTCGGTCGTCACCATCTCCGGGGAGCAGAGCGTACGCGAGCTCCTCGCACTGCTCGCCCAGCACGGCATCGGTGCCGTGGTGGTCTCCGACGACGGCGTACAGGTCGACGGGATCGTGAGCGAGCGCGACGTCGTGCGCCGGCTGCACTCGGACGGCGACGGTGTCCTCGACGGCCCCGTGGCCCAGATCATGACCGCCGAGGTGCACACCTGCGGGCCCGAGGCCACGCTCGACGAGCTGATGCCCCTGATGACGGAGCGCCGGTTCCGGCACGTCCCCGTGCTGGTCGACGCCCGGCTGACCGGGATCGTGAGCATCGGGGACGTGGTCAAGCACCGGATCGCCGAGGTGCAGGCCGAACGCGACCAGCTGACGGCCTACATCTCCGGCGGGCCGTAGACCAGCCCGTCGACCGGTCCGCAGACCAGGGCTGGGCCGGTCGGTTCGGTCCCGCAGCTCGGTCCAGTCCCCCAGCTCGGCTCAGTCCCCCAGCGTCGCCCGGTACTCGTCCTCGAGGACGCTCATCACCACGGCATCGGCCCAGGCGTCGCCGTCCCGGTAGACGTCGCGCAGGCGTCCCTCCTCGACAAAGCCGAGCGACTCGTACAGGGCCTGGGCGCGCGGGTTGATGCTGAGCACGTCCAGGCTCACCCGGTGCAGGCCCGGTCCGGGGTCGTCACCCGCGCCGTCGAAGGCGAAGCGCAGGACCTCGAGGATCGCTTCCCGGCCGTACCCGCGGCCCCGGTAGTTCGGCAGGAGCTGGAGCCGCAGGTTCGCCGAGCGGACGTCCTCGTCGAGGTCGTTGAGGACTATCTCGCCGATCATCTCGTCGCTGACCGGCTTGCCGTCCCGCATCGCGGCCGAGCAGATCGCCCAGTCGAACCGGCCGGGCCGGTCGCTGACCGTGGCGGCCCACTCGTCGATCTGGTCGCGCGTGAAGACGGCGGTGGTCCCCGTCAGCCGGGTGCCCTCCGGATCCTGCACCGCCTCCCACAGGCGTTCGGCATCGCGCGCCTCGATGGGGCGCAACCGCATCATCTCGCCGCGCAGGAGAGGCCCGCGGGTCACTTGCCGGGCCCCGCCGCTCGCGACGCCGCCCGGAGAGTCACTGTCCGCGGTGTCACTGCCCCCGGTGTCACTGCCCGATCCGATCCAGCACCAGCTCTCGGACCCGCTTCGCATCGGCCTGGCCCCTGGTCGCCTTCATGACGGCGCCGATGATCGCGCCGACCGGTCCCTGGTTCCCGCCGCGGACCTTCTCCACGATGTCGGGCTGAGCCGCCAGCGCGTCGTCGATCGCGGCGAGCAGCGGGCCGTCGTCGGACACGATCTCCAGACCGCGCGCGACGACGATCGCCTCCGGGTCGCCCTCGCCGGCGAGCACACCGTCGAGCACCTGGCGGGCGAGCTTGTCGTTGAGCCGGCCGGACTCCACGAGTCCCTGCAGCTGCGCGATCTGCGCCGGGGTCACCGACAGGTCCTCGAGCGTGACCTCGTCCTGGTTGGCCCGGCGGGCCAGCTCGCCCATCCACCACTTGCGTGCGCCCGCGGCGCTCGTCCCAGCGGCGACGGTCGCCTCGATGAGGTCCATGGCGCCGGCGTTGACGACGTCGCGCATCTCGGCGTCGGCGTAACCCCACTCCCCCTGGAGCCGACGACGGCGGGCGACCGGCATCTCCGGCAGCGTCGCCCGGATCTCCTCGACCCACTCGCGGCTCGGTGCCACCGGCACCAGGTCGGGCTCGGGGAAGTAGCGGTAGTCCTCGGCGTCCGACTTCACGCGGCCCGACGACGTAGTGCCGTCCTCCTCGTGGAAGTGCCGGGTCTCCTGGATGACCTTCTGGCCCGCATCGAGGACGCCTGCCTGACGGGACACCTCGTAGCGGACGGCGCGCTCGACCGAGCGGAACGAGTTGACGTTCTTCGTCTCGGTGCGGGTGCCGAGGGGCGACTCAGGCGTCGGACGCAGCGACAGGTTCACGTCCGCGCGGACGTTGCCGCGCTCCATGCGGGCCTCGGAGACGTCGAGCGAGCGGAAGATGTCGCGCAGCGTCTGCACGTAGGCGCGTGCCACCTCGGGCGCGCGCTCGCCGGCCCCCTCGATGGGGCGGGTCACGATCTCCACCAGCGGGATGCCCGCGCGGTTGTAGTCGACCAGCGAGTACTCGGCGCCCTGGATGCGACCGGTCGAACCACCCACGTGGGTGTTCTTGCCGGCGTCCTCCTCCATGTGCGCGCGTTCGATCTCGACGCGGAACACCTCGCCGTCGTCGAGCTCGATGTCGATCCAGCCGTCGTAGGCGATGGGCTCGTCGTACTGCGAGGTCTGGAAGTTCTTCGGGACGTCCGGGTAGAAGTAGTTCTTCCGGGCGAACCGGCAGTTCTCGGAGATGCTGCAGTTCAGCGCAAGGCCGATCCGGATCGCGTACTCGACGGCCTTGCCGTTGACCACCGGCAGCGCGCCCGGCAGCCCGAGGCTCACCGGCGTGACCTGGGTGTTGGGCTCTCCGCCGTACGCGACCTCGGCCGCGCAGAACATCTTGGTGAGCGTGCCGAGCTCCACGTGCACCTCGATGCCCAGCACCGGGTCGTAGCGGCGGACGGCGTCCTCGTAGGCGACCAGGCCGGTTGCCCTGCTGGTTGCCGTAGCGGTCGACGGTGCGGTCATCGGGCAAGCTCCGTGGTCTTGAGTTCGGGTGCCTTGTTCAGGAGGGGGCCGCCCCAGCCGGACTCGAGGGCCGCCTCGAGGGCGGCGCCCACGCGGTACAGCCGGTCGTCCGCCTTGGCGGGGGCCAGGATCTGGAAGCCGACGGGCAGGCCGTCGTCGGACAGGCCGTTCGGCAGGGACATGCCCGGGATGCCGGCGAGGTTCGCCGGGATCGTCGCGACGTCGTTCAGGTACATCGCGAGCGGGTCGTCGAGCTTCTCGCCGAACTTGAACGCGGTGGTCGGCGCCGTGGGCGAGACCAGCACGTCGGCCTTTTCGAACGCCGCCGCGAAGTCGCGCTGGATCAGCGTGCGGACCTTCTGCGCGCTGCCGTAGTAGGCGTCGTAGTAACCGGCGGAGAGCGCGTAGGTGCCCAGGATGATGCGGCGCTTGACCTCGTCGCCGAAGCCGGCACCGCGGGTGGCGCTCATGACCCGCTCCGCCGTGACCGGGCCCTCGGCCGGCTCGACCCGCAGGCCGAACCGCATGCCGTCGAACTTCGCCAGGTTGCTGGACGCCTCGGCCGGCAGGATCAGGTAGTACGCGTCTAGCGCGTAGGTGAAGCTCGGGCAGGAGACCTCGACGATCTCGGCGCCGAGCGTGCGCAGCTGGTCGAGCGACTCGGCGAAGCGAGCGGAGACGCCTGCCTGGTAGCCCTCGCCGGACAGCTCCTTGACGACACCGACCCGCAGGCCCTTGAGGTCGCCCTTGGCGCCCAGCTGGGCAGCCGCGACGACCCCGGGCACCGGCTCGTCGATCGACGTCGAGTCGTGCGGGTCGTGACCGCCGATGAGCTCGTGCAGCAGTGCGGCGTCGAGCACGGTGCGGGTCACGGGGCCTGCCTGGTCGAGCGAGGAGGCCAGCGCGATCAGGCCGTACCGCGAGACGCCGCCGTAGGTGGGCTTCACGCCCACGGTGCCGGTGACGGCGCCGGGCTGACGGATCGAACCACCGGTGTCGGTACCGATCGCGAGCGGTGCCTCGAAGCTGGCGACGGCGGCGGCGGAACCGCCACCGGACCCGCCGGGGATGCGGTCGAGGTCCCACGGGTTCTTGGTGTTGCCGTACGCCGAGTGCTCCGTGGACGAGCCCATCGCGAACTCGTCCATGTTGGTCTTGCCGAGGATCGGCAAGCCAGCGGCCTTGATGCGGTCCACGAGGGTCGCGTCGTAGGGCGGAATCCAGTTCTCCAGGATCTTCGACCCGGCGGTGGTGGGCAGGCCCTTGGTCACCACCACGTCCTTGACCGCGATGGGCACACCCGCGAGCGGGTGCAGCTCCTCGCCGGCCGCGCGCTTCGCGTCGACCTCGGCGGCCGTCGCCAGCGCCTCGTTCGAGGAGACGTGGAGGAACGCGTGCAGGTCCCCGTCCACCGCGGCGATGCGATCCAGGTGGGCCTGCGTGGCCTCGACGCTGGAGACGTCCTTGGTGCTCAGTGCGGACGCAAGGTCCGACGCACTGAGGCGCGTGATGTCACGTGTCATGTCGTTGATTCCCATCACTCTTCGCCGAGGATCTGCGGGACGGCGAAGCGGCCGTTCTCCTGCTGCGGGGCGCCGGCCAGAATTTCCTCGACCGGGAGGGCGGGTTCCGGCACGTCGTCTCGGAACACATTCGTCAGCGGGAGGGGGTGGCTTGTCGCGGGCACGTCTGCGGTGGCGACCTCGCTCACGCGAGCGACCGAGTTGACGATCACGTCAAGCTCGTCGGCGAGGCGGGCGACCTCGTCCGGTCGCAGGTCGATCCGTGCCAGCGCAGCCACGCGCGCAACCTCGTCACGGGAGATGGTGGACATGGTCCCAGTCTAGTCGTCGGAGAGGTCCGCGCCGCGCGCCCCTGCACCGGTGCGATGCGGATGCGAGATGCGGATGTGATGGGAAATGCCGTAAGGGGGTGGGAGGCTCTTCTCTTGCGATCGTGTGATCGCTCAAGAAGAGACTCCCACCCCCTTACGGGAATGGTTGTCCGGCGGCGTCCTACTCTCCCACCCCGTCTCCAAGGCAGTACCATCGGCGCTGTAGGGCTAAGCTTCCGGGTTCGGAATGGGACCGGGCGTTTCCCCTACGCTAAGACCACCGTAACGCTATCGAGAACAAGGCAACCCCTTTTTGCCCTCACCAGGCGCCCCTTCGAGAAGGGGGTTGTGGCGGGGTGGGGGTGGTGCCCGTGACTCGGGAACCGCATAGTGGACGCGTCGCAAAACATTTGATGATTATTACCCGTGTTGGGTGGTGTTGAAGTTGTTGGCAGTTAGTACCGGTCAGCTCCACAGGTCTTTAGTCCCTGCTTCCACATCCGGCCTATCAACCCAGTGGTCTGCTGGGTGCCTCTCACACCACAAGGGTGTATGGAAACCTCATCTCGAAGCAGGCTTCCCGCTTAGATGCTTTCAGCGGTTATCCCTTCCGAACGTAGCCAACCAGCCATGCTCCTGGCGGAACAACTGGCACACCAGAGGTTCGTCCGTCCCGGTCCTCTCGTACTAGGGACAGCCCTTCTCAAGTTTCCTGCGCGCGCAGCGGATAGGGACCGAAC
The DNA here is from genome assembly GCF_041081105.1 of Promicromonospora sp. Populi. NCBI lineage: Bacteria > Bacillati > Actinomycetota > Actinomycetes > Micrococcales > Promicromonosporaceae > Promicromonospora > Promicromonospora sp. Populi. The sequence continues at coordinate 2,564,779 of NZ_CP163528.1, forward strand.
TGTCTCACGACGTTCTAAACCCAGCTCGCGTACCGCTTTAATGGGCGAACAGCCCAACCCTTGGGACCTACTCCAGCCCCAGGATGCGACGAGCCGACATCGAGGTGCCAAACCATGCCGTCGATATGGACTCTTGGGCAAGATCAGCCTGTTATCCCCGGGGTACCTTTTATCCGTTGAGCGACGGCGCTTCCACAAGCCACCGCCGGATCACTAGTTCCGACTTTCGTCCCTGCTCGACCTGTCGGTCTCACAGTCAAGCTCCCTTGTGCACTTGCACTCGATACCTGATTACCAACCAGGCTGAGGGAACCTTTGAGCGCCTCCGTTACATTTTAGGAGGCAACCGCCCCAGTTAAACTACCCACCAGGCACTGTCCCTGAACCAGATCATGGTCCGAGGTTAGACATCCGAAGCGATCAGAGTGGTATTTCAACAATGACTCCACCCGAGCTGGCGCCCGGACTTCACAGTCTCCCACCTATCCTACACAAACCGCACCGAACACCAATACCAAGCTATAGTAAAGGTCCCGGGGTCTTTCCGTCCTGCTGCGCGTAACGAGCATCTTTACTCGTAGTGCAATTTCGCCGAGTTCGCGGTTGAGACAGCGGAGAAGTCGTTACGCCATTCGTGCAGGTCGGAACTTACCCGACAAGGAATTTCGCTACCTTAGGATGGTTATAGTTACCACCGCCGTTTACTGGGGCTTAAATTCTGAGCTTCGCCCAAGGGCTGACTCGTCCTCTTAACCTTCCAGCACCGGGCAGGCGTCAGTCCGTATACATCGTCTTGCGACTTCGCACGGACCTGTGTTTTTAGTAAACAGTCGCTTCTCCCTGGTCTCTGCGGCCCTCCCCGCGTCCCCCAGCAAGTGGGTTAACAGTTCAGGCCCCCCTTCTCCCGAAGTTACGGGGGCATTTTGCCGAGTTCCTTAACCACGATTCACTCGATCGCCTTAGTATTCTCTACCTGACCACCTGAGTCGGTTTAGGGTACGGGCGGCTAGTCCCTCGCGTCGAGGCTTTTCTAGGCAGCATAGGATCACCAGATTCCCACCAAAGTGGTCTCTATCAGCTCTCACCCTATGTGTTCCACGGATTTACCTATGGAACGGGCTACGACCTTGGACATGGACAACCATCGCCACGCCTGGCTACCTTCCTGCGTCACCCCTGTTAACACGCTTACCTACTACCGGATCAGGTCCCACGCCTTACTCACGATGTCACCCGAAGGTGACGGTGTGAGGTTGGGGTGGTTAGTATCACCGGGCTCGGTATGGGCGGTACTTCGCCGGTAGGAGAATATCAACTCCTTGTCCATCGACTACGCCTGTCGGCCTCGCCTTAGGTCCCGACTTACCCAGGGCGGATGAACCTGGCCCTGGAACCCTTGGTCATTCGGCGGACGGGATTCACACCCGTCATTCGCTACTCATGCCTGCATTCTCACTCGTGTAGGCTCCACCGCTAGGTCACCCTGCGACTTCACTGCCCACACGACGCTCCCCTACCCACCCACACACCTGAACACACACCACAAGGATGCATGCTGGGCTAACGTATGAGTGCCACGGCTTCGGCGGTGTGCTTGAGCCCCGCTACATTGTCGGCGCGGAATCACTTGACCAGTGAGCTATTACGCACTCTTTCAAGGGTGGCTGCTTCTAAGCCAACCTCCTGGTTGTCTGTGCAACTCCACATCCTTTCCCACTGAGCACACGCTTAGGGGCCTTAGCCGGTGATCTGGGCTGTTTCCCTCTCGACCACGGAGCTTATCCCCCGCAGTCTCACTGCCGCGCTTGCACTTACCGGCATTCGGAGTTTGGCTGACGTCAGTAACCTGGTGAGGCCCATTAGCCATCCAGTAGCTCTACCTCCGGCAAGAAACACGCGACGCTGCACCTAAATGCATTTCGGGGAGAACCAGCTATCACGAAGTTTGATTGGCCTTTCACCCCTAACCACAGGTCATCCCCCAGGTTTTCAACCCTGGTGGGTTCGGTCCTCCACGCCGTCTTACCGGCGCTTCAACCTGCCCATGGCTAGATCACTTCGCTTCGGGTCTAGACCCGGCGACTATGGACGCCCTATTCGGACTCGCTTTCGCTACGGATACCCCACACGGGTTAACCTCGCCACCGAGCACTAACTCGCAGGCTCATTCTTCAAAAGGCACGCCGTCACCCCTGCTAAGAAGGCTCCGACGGATTGTAGGCACACGGTTTCAGGTACTATTTCACTCCCCTCCCGGGGTACTTTTCACCTTTCCCTCACGGTACTTGTCCGCTATCGGTCACTAGGTAGTATTTAGGCTTAGCAAGTGGTCTTGCCAGATTCACACGAGATTTCACGGGCCCCGTGCTACTTGGGATCCCCTCCACCAGGCCGCACCATTTCGTCTACGGGACTCCCACCCACTACGGTCCGGTATTCAACCCGGTTCGACTATGACACGACTTTCTTACTGGCTGAAGAACTGTCAGATTCTCCCAGAAGGTCCCACAACCCCGCACACGCAACGCCTGACAGCTTGACACGCATACGGTTTGGCCTCATCCGCTTTCGCTCGCCACTACTCACGGAATATCTCTTCCTGTCGGTACTGAGATGTTTCACTTCCCGACGTTCCCTCCACACACCCTATACATTCAGGCGCGGGTAACCGAACATGACTTCGGCTGGGTTCCCCCATTCGGAGACCCTCGGATCACAGCTCGTCTGCCAACTCCCCGAGGATTATCGCAGGCTACAACGTCCTTCTTCGGCTCCTAGTGCCAAGGCATCCACCAATGTGCCCTAAAAAACTTCAACAAACCAACAATCACAGAAACCAAGAAACAAACCATGACAACAACCACAAACCCACCCAGGAAACCTGGGAGATCCATGGTCACACATCACGGTCGCAGTCTTGGAAAAAATCAAAGATGCTCGCGTCCACTATGCAGTTCTCAAGCAACGGACGAACCCACCAAGCAACCCGCACACACCAACACCGGCAAGCCGGCTGATCTGCGTACGACCCAGTGACCCGTACCTCAATCCAGAAACACCCACACACCCCCCACACCATCCACGAGGGACAGTCAGGGAAGCGGGCCGGTTGTCTCAGGACCCAACAGTGTGCTTGGCAAGCCCTACCCGGCGACCCTGCGCGTTCCAACCCACAAGGGGCGTACTAGCGTCGAGCACCCCGGACAGGGACTCTTCGTCAATGTTCCACCCATGAGCAACCACCCCAGACGCGTACGGCCTGGGCCTGGCCTCTGCCACCAGCACCATGCCACCCAGATCCGAAGACCTGTCAGTCCGAAGACCTGGCAGCGGTTGGCGTCCCCCGGTGTCCGGGGGCCTGATGGAGATGAGCTCCTTAGAAAGGAGGTGATCCAGCCGCACCTTCCGGTACGGCTACCTTGTTACGACTTAGTCCCAATCGCCAGTCCCACCTTCGACCACTCCCTCCCTTGCGGGTTGGGCCGTGAGCTTCGGGTGTTACCAACTTTCGTGACTTGACGGGCGGTGTGTACAAGGCCCGGGAACGTATTCACCGCAGCGTTGCTGATCTGCGATTACTAGCGACTCCGACTTCACGGGGTCGAGTTGCAGACCCCGATCCGAACTGAGACCGGCTTTTTGGGATTCGCTCCACCTCACGGTATCGCAGCCCTCTGTACCGGCCATTGTAGCATGCGTGAAGCCCAAGACATAAGGGGCATGATGATTTGACGTCATCCCCACCTTCCTCCGAGTTGACCCCGGCAGTCTCCCATGAGTCCCCGGCATAACCCGCTGGCAACATAGGATAAGGGTTGCGCTCGTTGCGGGACTTAACCCAACATCTCACGACACGAGCTGACGACAACCATGCACCACCTGTGTACGAGTGTCCAAAGAGTTCGTCATCTCTGACGCGTTCTCGTACATGTCAAGCCTTGGTAAGGTTCTTCGCGTTGCATCGAATTAATCCGCATGCTCCGCCGCTTGTGCGGGCCCCCGTCAATTCCTTTGAGTTTTAGCCTTGCGGCCGTACTCCCCAGGCGGGGCACTTAATGCGTTAGCTACGGCACAGAACGAGTGGAACCCGCCCCACACCTAGTGCCCAACGTTTACGGCATGGACTACCAGGGTATCTAATCCTGTTCGCTCCCCATGCTTTCGCTCCTCAGCGTCAGTAACTGCCCAGAGACCTGCCTTCGCCATCGGTGTTCCTCCTGATATCTGCGCATTCCACCGCTACACCAGGAATTCCAGTCTCCCCTACAGCACTCTAGTCTGCCCGTACCCGATGCAAGCCCACAGTTGAGCCATGGGATTTCACACCAGACGCGACAGACCGCCTACGAGCTCTTTACGCCCAATAATTCCGGACAACGCTTGCGCCCTACGTATTACCGCGGCTGCTGGCACGTAGTTAGCCGGCGCTTCTTCTGCAGGTACCGTCACTCTCGCTTCTTCCCTGCTGAAAGAGGTTTACAACCCGAAGGCCGTCATCCCTCACGTGGCGTCGCTGCATCAGGCTTTCGCCCATTGTGCAATATTCCCCACTGCTGCCTCCCGTAGGAGTCTGGGCCGTGTCTCAGTCCCAGTGTGGCCGGTCGCCCTCTCAGGCCGGCTACCCGTCGACGCCTTGGTAGGCCATTACCCCACCAACAAGCTGATAGGCCGCGAGCCCATCCCCCACCGAAAAACTTTCCAACACCCACCATGCGGCAAGTGTTCATATCCGGTATTAGACCTCGTTTCCAAGGCTTATCCCGAAGTAGGGGGCAGGTTGCTCACGTGTTACTCACCCGTTCGCCACTGATCCACCCAGCAAGCTGAGCTTCACCGTTCGACTTGCATGTGTTAAGCACGCCACCAGCGTTCGTCCTGAGCCAGGATCAAACTCTCCGTAAAAGAGAAACATCCACACCCCACCCAAAGACGAGGCATGAACAATGATACCGACCAGACTAAACCTGGCTAGATTCAGTCCAACCAAACAAAACCCCTACAAGCGTCACTCCACCAACCGAAAAGTCAGCAAAGCCACACCCACACAGGGCATAAAACATTGGCATTGACTATCAAGCACACTGTTGAGTTCTCAAACAACCGACGCACACCGCCAGAGTCGCAACCATTCGATCGCTTCTCTGCCCGGGGCAGCTCCGCAAACTTACCAGATTCTTTCGGCTGATCAAATTCGCATCCGAGTCCATAGAACTGGAGGGAATTGCACCTGCCTGCCGAATTCGGCGACCACATCCTGTTCGGGAGAGCACGAAGCCATCCCGATCCTGCGATGTGGGTTTCAACCCCGGCGCGGCCACCCAACCGTTTCCAGTTGGTGTCCGTCTGCCCGGCGGGCTGACCTGGAGAACATTACACACGATCTTGCGTGGACGCCACTTCGCCGACAGTGGCCTACGGCACACGATGTTTCTGCAGGTCAGCACGTGTTCCGCTGCCTCGCTCACCCGCGGACGGCTCGCGTACTACGTTCGTGCCGTGACCTCCGAGCCCGACGCGGCGTCGTTCGCCCCCACCGAGACCCCCGCGGCACAGAGTGCAGCACCGAACAGAGCACCGAACACGGGACGCGACACAGCGCCCGACGCGGTCACGACCACCCGTCCAGGCGCCGTGCGCCGAGCAACAGCCCAAGATGCGGCCGAGGTCGCGTGGCTCGCCGCCGTCACGTTCCCCCTCGCCTGCCCGCCCCGGTCCACGCGGTCCGAGATGGCCACGCATATCGCGCAGAAGCTGACCGTCGGCCAGTTCCGTGACTGGGCCACCAGCGCCGAGCACACGCTGCTCGTGTACGACGACGGCACACGACTGCTCGGCTACGCGCTCCTGGCCCTCGGGACCCCTCAGGGTGCGGCCGAGTCCGCCGTGGTCCGCGAGGCAAGCCTGCGTGCGGCCCCGTACGTCGAGCTGTCCAAGATCTACGTCCTGCCCGACGCGCAGGGCAGCGGTGTCGCCAGCGGGCTCATGCAGGGCGCGTCCGACGCCGCGGCCGAGCTCGGCCCGGGCCTACCGCTCTGGCTGGCGACGAACACGCATAACCAGCGCGCCCAGGCCTTCTACCGGAGGAGCGGCTTCGAGGTGGTCGGCAAGCGCACCTACGCAGTGGGCGGCGTGACACACGACGACCTGGTGTTCCTGCACGCCCGGTAAGCCCTCGGTGAGGAAGCAGAGGGTGGGGCCGACGCCAGACGGCGTCGGCCCCACCCCCTTTGTCACGCGCTCAGCAGCGCTTGCTCCGCAGCGAACGAACCTCGACGTACGAACGCTGGGCGTTGCCGAACGAGTCGGCCGGGTATCCGGGCGCCGGAGCCTGGGCGGCGTTGTCCTGCTCCCAGACGCCGTGGCGCTTGCCGCTGCCGGGGAGTGCCGACAGGAACTCGCGGTACGGGATGTCGCCGATCCCGAACTCGACCATGTTGTAGCCCGCCTCGCTCTCCGGGTTCACCTCGCCGTCCTTGAGGTGCAGGAGCGGGTAACGGTGCGGGTTGCGCCGCACGTAGTCGACCGGCTCGAAGCCCGGGTAGCGGTGCTTCCCCACGAAGGCCCAGTAGACGTCCATCTCGAGGAAGACGGTCCTCGGGTCGGTGTTCTCGAAGAAGACGTCGTAGAGACGCACGTCGGGGTTGTCGGTGGCGAACGCGAACTCCCCGTCGTGGTTGTGCTGGTAGAACTTCAGGCCGCGACGGCGAGCGGCCGCGCCGAAGTCGTTGAACTGGTCGGCCGCGGCCAGGTATCCGGCGACCGTGTTGTTGCCGGTGGGTGCCTGGGCCGTGCCGATGTGCTTCATGCCGAGGGTCTCGGCGATGTCGAGCTCCAGCTCCATGTTGTTCGCGAAGTCGCCGATGCCGCGGTGCGAGCCGACGGCGCGCAGGTCGTTGTCGTCCAGCAGCTGCCGGATCTGCTCCGGTGTGATCGCGCCGACCGCGCCCTGCGAGTACCCGGCGAACTCGACCTCCTTGTACCCGATGGCCGAGAGCCGCTCGAACACGGCGCGGAAGCCCAGCGAGGAGACCTTGTCCCGGATCGAGTAGAGCTGGATGCCGATGTTGCCCGGTGGCACGAGCACGCGACCCTTGCCGGCGGACGCGGTGGCGGCCGTCGTCGTCGGGGCGAGCGTGGCAGCGGCGGCGCTGCCCGCGAAGGCCGTGCCGGCGAGTGCAGCCGCGCCAACGGCCACGGTGCCACCAGCCAGCCTCAGGAAGTTCCGGCGGTCGACGTCAGTGCGTGGTTCCATCACTGCTCTCCTTCGGTCCGAGCGGCCCCGGACGGGCCGGTCGTGTTCTGATCCGTCGCCGGGGGCGTCCCGACGCCCGCGCCGACCATGGTGACCGCGTCGAGGTCGAGCCCTCCGGTCGCGGTGATGTAGAGCGTCCCGGTCCGCTCCCGGTCGCGGAACCGCAGGTCGACGTCCCGCCAGGTCCGTGCGTTCACCTTGGCCGTGGCGAAGGGCTTCGCCTTGGGCGAGCCCCAGCGCAGCTCGAGCTTGCCCTTGCCGCGAACGGTCGCGGTGGCGCTGTCGATGCCGGACAGGCTCACCTGCTCCAGGGCGACCGAGTCGCGCTTGCCCAGGCCGGTCACGTACGCGCCGGCCGAGGCCGCCTCGTCCTCGACCAGCTCGACGCCGGTGAGGGTCCCGTGCTCCGCCTCCTGCAGCTTCGGGTTCAGCCGCAGCGACACCTCGGCGGTGGCGGGCGGCAGGCCGTTCGCCCCGTTGTCGGTGTAGGTGATGACCACGCCGCCGTACAGGTGCGCGCCAGCGCCGTGCTCCGGCGAGTCGGGGTCGGTCGGGAAGACGCCGGTGCAGCCGGTGCCCGACACCTCGGGGTGCGCGTGCTGGTCGTGGCCGAGCCCGTACGACCATCGGACCCGTTCGCAGACCGTCTCGGTGCCGTCCTCGGCGTCGTTCGTCGACACCTGGAACGGGATCTCGTCGCCCCACTCGAAGAACCCGCCGTCGGCCGGGTGCTCGACGACGATCTCGGGCGCCTGGTTACCGACGCTGATCGACGTGGAGGTCAGCGTGCGCTTGCCGCTGCCGTCGGTGACGCGCAGGCGGGCGGTGTACACGGCGAGCTCCGTATAGGTGTGGGTGACCTCCGGGCCGGTCAGGTCGAAGGTGCCGTCGCCGTCGACGTCCCACTCGTAGGTGAGCGCGTCGCCGTCCGGGTCGCTGGAGCCAGTCGCGTCGAACGCGACCTCCAGGGGTGCCTCCGACGACGATCGAGGGGTGGCCGTGAACGTAGCCTGCGGCGCCTTGTTGCCCTCGGCGTAGTCGATCCGGTACAGCCCGGCGTCCGGGTTCTGCCGGAAGAATCCGTCGCCGTACTCCAGCACGTACAGCGAGCCGTCCGGCCCGAACTCCAGGTCGATCGGGTTGTCGTTGATCGGCATGCCCGCGCTCTCGGCCGCGGCGTTCGGGAAGAAGTCCTCGATCTCCCCGACCTCGAACGTCGACCAGTCCACGGTCAGGGCGGCGTAGTAGTCCTGGGAGAACTCGCCGAAGAACGCCTTGCCCTCCCAGACCGCGGGGAACTTGCCCGGAGCGGTGCTGTCGGCGTCGAAGTGGTAGACCGGGCCGCCCATGGGCGCCTGGCCGCTGCCCGAGCCGAAGTTCACGAGCTCGTCGCGCGGCTGCTGCCCCGGCTGGTCGCCGTAGTACACCGTCGCGGCCCGGGCCGGCGGGAGGTCCGTCAGGCCCGTGTTCCAGCGGGAGTTGTTCTGCGGCGCGGCGCAGTCGAAGAACTCGCCCGGCGTCGCCGTCGCGAAGTTCCACTCGTTGTACGCCGCGTTCGGTCCGTGGCACAGGGGCCAGCCCGCGTTGTGCGGGTCGTCGAGGCCGACGACGTTCCACTCCACGTAGCCCATCGGCCCACGGTCGGCGTTCGCCGCGCCGGCGTCGGGCCCGTAGTCGCCCCAGGACAGGGAGCTCGTCTCGGGGTCGACCTCGATGCGGAACGGGTTGCGCACGCCCATCACGAAGATCTCGGGTCGCGTGCCCTCCGTGCCCGGGGCGAACAGGTTCCCCGCGGGGATGTCGTAGGTGGTGCCCTCGCCCGGCGGGGCGCCGGCCGGGATGTCGTCCCGCACGTCGATCCGCAGGATCTTGCCCCGCAGGTCGTTCGTGCTGCCCGCGCCGCGGCGCGCGTCGAACCCCGGGTTCATGTTCGGGGCGTCGTTGTTCGGGGCGTACCCGTTGGCGCCCGGGGTCCCGGCCGGGGTGTTGTCACCGGACGACAGGTAGAGGTTGCCCTCTGCGTCGAAGTCGATGTCCGCACCGACGTGGCAGCACTGGCCGCGCTGCACCTCGATGTCGAGGATCGGCTGCTCCGAGGCCGGGTCGAGCGCGTCCCCGGTCCAGGTGAACTTCGACAGGCGGTTCACACCGACCCACTGGTCCCAGTAGCTCTCGTCCTCGCCTGCGGGCAACGAGTTGGGTGCATTGCCCGACGGCGTGTCCGCCACGCCGTCGCCGTCCGCGTCCCGCGGGGCATATACGAGGTAGACCTCGTTGCTCTCCTCGAAGTCCGGGGCCAGGGCGATGCCCTGCAGGCCGTCCTCGGAGTTCGCGTAGACGTCGAGGTCGCCCGCCAGCCGCGTTACACCCGTCGCGGGGTCGGTCACCCGCACGTCGCCGTTGCGGGCCGTGTGGAGCACCCGCAGGTCCGGCAGGACCGCCATGTCGATCGGCTCACCGGTGTCCTTGGTGAGCAGGACCTTCTCGTAGTTGGCCCAGTCGGTGTCGGCCGCGGCAGCGGCGGCAGGGGCGGCGTCGGGGGCGGCAGAGGCTGCGTGGCCCTCGTGGGCGGACGCCGTCGGCGTGGCCAGGAGCGCCGCACCGACCAGGACGCTCGCGGACAGGGCCGCGAACGTCTTCTTTCGACGCGCCTGGGCGCGAGAGTGGATAGCCTTCATACGTGATGCAGCTCCTCGTCGAGTTCTTCACGCGACCGGGCCCCGTCCGCATCCCATTCGTCCGGGGCCCGGTCTTCTTCGGTTCAGCCTTCTTCGGTTCAGCGGGTCGAGAACGCCGCGTCGAACGCTGAGTCGGGCGCGTCGAACGCGTTCGAACGCACGAACTCGAGCGCCTCGGGCGCACCGACGAGGCGGTCCATGCCCGCGTCCTCCCACTCCACGGAGATCGGGCCCGCGTAGCCGATCGTGTTGAGCATGCGGAACGCGTCCTCCCACGGGACGTCGCCGTGCCCGGTGGAGACGAAGTCCCAGCCGCGGCGCGGGTCGGCCCACGGCAGGTGCGACGACATCCGGCCGTTCCGGCCGTTCGTCATGCGCTTCTTCGTGTCCTTGCAGTCCACGTGGTAGATCCGGTCCTTGAAGTCCCAGAGGAAGCTGACCGGGTCCAGGTCCTGCCACACCATGTGGCTCGGGTCCCAGTTGAGCCCGAACGCCTCGCGGTGCCCGATCGCCTCCAGGGTCCGCACAGTGGTCCAGTAGTCGTAGGCGATCTCGCTCGGGTGCACCTCGTGAGCGAACTTGACGCCGACCTCGTCGAACACGTCGAGGATCGGGTTCCAGCGGTCGGCGAAGTCCTGGTAGCCGGCCTCGATGGCGGCGTCGGACACGGGCGGGAACATCGCCACGTACTTCCAGATCGCGGAGCCGGTGAACCCGACGACCGTCTTGACCCCGAGCTTCGCGGCGAGGCGCGCGGTGTTCTTCATCTCCTCGGCGGCGCGCTGGCGCACCCCCTCCGGGTCGCCGTCGCCCCAGACCCGGTCGGACACGATGTCACGGTGCCGCTGGTCGATCGGGTCGTCGCAGACCGCCTGGCCCTTGAGATGGTTGGAGATCGCCCACACCTTCAGACCGTGCCGCTCAAGCAGCTCAAGGCGCCCGGCGACGTACTCGTCGTCGTCCCAGCGCCACGGGTCCAGGTGGTCGCCCCAGCAGGCCAGCTCGAGCCCGTCGTAACCCCAACCCGATGCGAGGCGCGCCACCTCCTCCAGCGGCAGGTCGGCCCACTGGCCGGTGAACAGGGTGATCGGTCGTGCCATTTTTTCCTCCGTCGTAGTGCCGAGTGGGGCGGGGCGGGCTCTGGGGGCCCGCCCCGCCACACGGATCAGGACGACTGCTCGGCTGCCACGCCGTCGCCCACGAAGTCGATCCAGTTCACGTTCGACTGGCCGGATGTCTGCACGAAGTACAGCTTTCCCGAACCGGTCGGGACGTCGTGCAGCGTGGCGGTGACGTCGGTGTACGTCTGCCAGGCGCCGGTGGCCGGCACGGACACGCTGCCGATCTCCGGGCCGTTCGGCGCACCCCAGCGGATCGAGATCGGTCCGCCGCCGCTCGGGGAGGCCGCGCGCAGCGTGATCGCGTCGATCCCGTAGAGGCTGATCGGCTCGAACGCCCACCAGTCGTCGGGCTCGATGAACCCGATGTTCAAGCCGCCACCAGCGGTGTCGCCGGTGCCCTCACGCTGTACGCCGGGGGCACCGCCGCTGGTCGAGCCGGCCAGGCGGCCGGTGTCGGTGAAGAACTCCGCCTGGATCCGGTTGGGCTGCAGCACCTGCAGGTCGCTGCCGACCAGCGAGATGCCCACCTCGCCGCCGTCGTCCGTGAACTCGGCCTCGAGCGTCCAGAAGATGTTCGCGTCGGCGCCGTGGCCACCGTCCGCGGCCGTCTGGAGCACGCCGTCGCACCCGGACAGCTCCTGGACGGGGTGCGAGTGCGAGTCGTGCCCGAGCGACGTGTAGAGCATGACGTCGGCGCAGTCCACGTACCCGTCCGGGTCGGTGACGGTGATCTCGTACTCGACCTGGTCGCCCCAGGCGAAGATGCCGCCGTTGTCCGGGAAGGTGATGGACACCGTGGGCGCCGTGTTGCCGACCACGATCGTCACGTTGGCCACCCCGGACGCCCCAGTGGCGTCCGTCGCGGTGAGCTGGGCCGTGTACGACCCGTTCTCCGTGTAGGTGTGGCTGGGGTCTGCCTCGGTGGACGTCGTCCCGTCGCCGAAGTCCCAGTGCAGCGTGAGCGGCTCACCACCCGGGTGGGTGGTGCCGTCCGAGGAGAACTGGACGGCCAGCGGGGCGTGCCCGTCGGTCACGTCGGCCGAGGCCTGCGCGACCGGCGACGGGCTGCCCTGGCTGTAGGCCACCCGGTAGACGCCACTGGTGTCGTTGTTGCCGCCGAAGCCGGCGCCCCAGTCGATGACGTACAGCGCGCCGTCGGGCCCGAAGTCCATGTCCATGGGCCGGTCGAAGCCCGCGGTCGGGTCGAGGATCCCCGGGAGCACCTGGTTGATGTCCGAGACGACGTCGCGCTGCGCACCGGTGAGCTGGAACGAGTAGACCTTGCCCTGGTTCCACTCGCCGAAGAGCGCCAGGCCGTCCCAGTACTCGGGCCACTTCACGTCCGAGTCGAGGGCCGGGTCGAACTCGTAGACCGGGCCGCCCATGGGCGCCCCGCCGCCACCGATCTCCGGGATGTCGGGGTTACCGGCTCCGGTGTACCAGACCTCCGCCGCGATGGCGGCCGGCAGCTGGGTCAGGCCCGTGTTGTTGGGCGAGTTGTTGACCACGCCGCCGGCGCAGTCGAACGACGCGCCGGACGTGCCCGTGGCGAAGTTGTAGTCCACGTAGTTGTTGTTGGCGCCCGTGCAGTACGGCCAGCCGTAGAAGCCCGGATCGCTCACGACGTTCCACTCGACCGCGCCCCGCGGGCCGCGGGCCGGGTCAGCAGTACCCGAGTCGGGCCCGTAGTCGGCGACCAGGATGTTGTCGTTCGCCGGGTCGATGCCGATGCGGAACGGGTTGCGGAAGCCCATGGCGAAGATCTCGGGGCGCGTCTGCGCGGTTCCCGGCGCGAACATGTTGCCGTCGGGGATCGTGTACGAACCGTCCGCCTCAGGGTGGATGCGCAGCACCTTGCCCCGCAGGTCGTTCGAGTTGGCCGCCGTGCCCTGTGCGTCGAAGTTCTGCCGGCCGGACCGCTCGTCGATCGGGGTGAACCCGCTCGACTCGAACGGGTTGCTGTTGTCCCCGGTGACGAGGATCAGGTTGCCCTGCGAGTCGAACTGCATGTCGCCGCCCGCGTGGCAGCACGTGTCGCGCTGGGTGGGGACCTTCAGGACCGCCACCTCGCTCGCGGGGTCGATGGTCCCGGTCTCGTGGTCGTGGGTGAACCGCGAGACCCGGTTGTGCGGCCCGTCCGCGCCGACGTTCTCGGGCGACCAGTACAGATAGATGTACATGTTGGTCGCGTAGTCCGGGTCGAGCACGATACCGGTGAGGCCGTCCTCGTTGGCGAGCGTGACGTCCAGGGTCAGGGCCGTGGTGGTCAGGTTCGTGTCCGGCGAGATCTGCTGCACCCGGCCGTCACGTTCCACGTAGAACACCGTGCCGTCCGGCGCGACGTCGAGCATCATCGGGTTGGCCGTGTTCTCGTCCAGCGGCACCCGCTCGTAGCTCGCGAACTGCGTGGCGTTGCAGTCGGAGGCGACGACGCCGGCAGCGGTCTGGATGCCGCCGAGCAGGTGCTGGCGGAACGCCGGCTCCGCGTAGGACTCGTCCGTGTGCCCGCCGCCCGTGTACCAGGACCGGCCGCCGTCGTACACCTGGCACCAGGCGGTCGGGTGGTCGGCGCCCATGGCGCCGCCGCCGGGGTCGTAGCTCTCCTCGTCCAGGCTGGCCAGGACGTGCACGTCCCCACGCGGGTTGGACTGGAAGTTGTACCACTCGTCGTGCCGCTCCCAGCGGGTCGGCAGGTGCGCCGTGGAGGCGTGCGCGCCGTCCTCGACGTCGATCGTCGCGTCCTGGTTCGCCGGGTGGCTGAGGAAGTACGCGCCCACCAGCTCTCCGTACCAGGGCCAGTCGTACTCGGTGTCGGACGCCGCGTGGATGCCCGCGTAACCGCCGCCACCCTGGATGTACCGCTCGAACGCGGCCTGCTGCTCGGCGTTGAGCACGTCGCCCGTGGTGGACAGGAAGACGACCACCTCGTAGTCCGCCAGTCCCTCGTCGGAGAAGACCGTCGGGTCCTCGGTGGCGGTGACCGTGAAGTCGTTCTCCGCGCCGAGCTGGGTGATCGCCTCGATCCCGACGGGGATCGAGCCGTGCCTGAAGCCCGTCGTCCTGGAGAAGACGAGGGCGTCGAAAGGTGCGGCCGCAACTGCGGCCTTCGGTTGGGTGGGCGCCGCGGCCGGTGCCACGGGTGCCGCGGCGGTTGCCGCGAGCGCCATCGGGATGCCGAGGGCGGTCACGGCCGCTGCCGCGGCCACCGATCGCAGTAGACGACGGGTTCGTTGCACGTTTCTCACCGGGAGCTCCTCATCGAGTCGGGTCAGTACTTGTGCGGTGCTGTTGTGCGGGTGCTTGGTCGTTCCGTGCTGTGGTCCGTGCTGTGGTGCTGGTGCGTTCTGGTGCCTTCTGGTGCGGGTGGATCACGAGAGTGGCACCCACCCCCCTCCGCCGGCGGCGCTGCGCTCGACGGCGTCGAGCACCCGCTGGATGCCCAGGCCGTCGCTGAACGACGGCGTGGGCTGCCGCCCGGCGGCGAGGTCGCCCATCAGGTCGACGACCTGGTGCGTGAACGCGTGCTCGTAGCCGAGGCCGTGCCCGGGCGGCCACCAGGCGCCACCGTACGGGTGCTGGGGCTCGGTGACGACAATTCGGCGGAAACCCGCCGTCGTCGGCTCGTCCTCCGCGTCGAAGAAGTGCAGGAGGTTCATGTCCTCGAAGTCGAAGGCGAGCGAGCCCTTGGACCCGTTGATCTCCAGCCGGATCGCGTTCTTGCGGCCCCAGGCGAACCGGGTCGCCTCGAAGGTCGCGAGCCCGCCGCCGGACAGCCGGCCGAGGAACACCGCGGCGTCGTCGACCGTGACCTTGCCGGTGCGACCGGTGTCGGCCACCCCGGACAGGCCGGAGGACGACGCTGCCAGCGGCCGCTCGTGCACGAACGTCTCCATCAGGCCGCTCACCCCGGTGAGCGATTCGCCGGTGACGTACTGAGCCAGGTCCACCACGTGGGCGCCGATGTCGCCCAGCGCGCCGGAGCCTGCCTTCTGCTTGTCGAGGCGCCAGGACATGGGCGCCTTCGGGTCGGCGATCCAGTCCTGCAGGTACTGCGCGCGTACGTGCCGCACCTGGCCGATCCGGCCCTGCTCGACGAGCTGCCGGGCCAGCGCGATGGCGGGCACCCGACGGTAGGTGAACCCCACCATCGCGCGCACGCCGTGCGCGGCCGCGGCCTCGGCGGCGGCCGCCATGGCCTCCGCCTCGGCCACGGTGTTGGCGAGCGGCTTCTCGCACAGGACGTGCTTGCCCGCCTCGAGCGCGGCGATCGCGATCTCGGCGTGCGTGTCCCCGGGTGTGCAGACGTCGACCAGGGCGACGTCGTCGCGGGTCAGCAGGTCCTGCCAGCCCACGACGGCGTCGTCCCAGCCCAGGCGGTCGGCCGCGGCGCGGACCGCCTCGGCGTCCCGCCCTGCGACCGCGCGCATGCGCGGCGTGATCGGCAGGTCGAAGAACCGCGGCGCGTTGCGCCAGGCCTGCGAGTGTGCCGCCCCCATGAACGCGTAGCCGACCATGCCGACTCCGAGCTCGCTGCTTTCTTCGGTGCTCATACCGCGTTTCCCCCCACTGTTGGCTCCCCCGCCGTGCTGCACGCCCCAGCGGGCGTCGTCGTCCGGTCCGTCACAGCGTCAGGAGTCGAAGCCGATGGGCAGGTACTCCTCGACGTTGTCCGCCGTGACGACGGGCGCGAAGAGCTGGACGGTGCGCGGCACGCCGATGGAGGCGAGGTCGCCGACCGTCTTGTTCTGCGCGATCAGGCGGGCCAGCTTGACGCCGTCGGCGGCCTGGGTGGAGGGGTAGATGACGGTCGCCTGCACGACGCTGTCGCCGGACTGGATGAGCTCCATCATGTTGCTGGACCCGGCGCCGCCCACGAGGAAGAACTCGTCGCGGCCCGCGTTCTCGATGGCGGCCAGCACGCCGACACCCTGGTCGTCGTCGTGGTTCCAGATGGCGTCGATCTCCGGCTCGGCGGACAGCAGGTTCGCGGCTGCCTCCTCGCCGCCCTCGACCGTGAAGTCGGCGGCGACGCGTGCGTCGACGTCGAGCCCGCAGTCGTCCAGGGCGGCGGCGAAGCCTTCGCTGCGATCGGTGGTCAGCGGCAGGGCGTCGATGCCGGCGATCTCCGCGACGACCGCGTCCGGGTTGTCACCGAGCTGCTCGCAGACGTAGGTGCCGGCGCTCACGCCCATGCCGTAGTTGTCGCCCAGCACCGTGGTGCGGGCGGCGAACGGGCTGCTGAACTCGCGGTCCACGTTGATGACCGGGATGCCGGCCTCCATGGCCTGGAGCGCCACGTCGGTGAGCGCCGCGCCGTCGAACGGCAGCAGCACGATCGCGTCGACGCCCTGGTCGATGAAGCCCTCGATCTGGCTGATCTGCACGTTGACGTCGTTGGTGCCCTCGGCGACCAGGAGCTCGACGTCCTCGTACTGGTCCGCCTCGGCGCGGGCGGCGCTGGTGATGGCGCCCATCCAGCCGTGGTCGGCGGCCGGGGCGGAGAACCCGATGGTTACCTCGTCGCCGGGTGCGTCGTTCTCCGTCGTGGTGACGGGGCCGGCGGCGGCCGTGTCCTCCTCGCGGGGCTCGTTGCTGACGCAGCCGGTGAGGACGAGCGCGGTACACGCGACGGCGACGAGGGCGCCGGACAAACGGCGCGTGCGAGGAGTGCTGGACGAGGTCATGGTGATCTCCCTTGATCCGAGGTGGGGCTTCTGAGTGAGCTGGGAAAGGTACTGGGGGGCGCCTGCACGACGAGGGGATGACGGGCTCACGTGCTCGTCGCTTTCTCGCGCGCTGCGAACCACTGCTGCAGCAGCACGGCGCCGACGATGATCGCGCCCTTGGCGATCGCCTGGACCGAGCTGTCGAGGTTGTTGATGACGAACACGTTGGTGAGCGTCGAGAAGATCAGGACACCAAGGACGGTGCCGGTGATGGTGCCGCGCCCGCCGGCCAGGAGGGTGCCACCGACGACGACCGCCGCGATGGTGTCCAGCTCCAGGAGTGTTCCGTGCGTGGAGGAGCCGGAGGTGGTTCTGGCCAGCAGGATCACGGCGCCGATGCCCGCCGTCAGGCCGGCGAGCCCGTACAGGTACAGGGTGTGCCGCTTGATCTTGATGCCCGCCAGGCGGGACGCCTCGGGATTGCCGCCGATGGCGACGGTCCGCCTCCCGAACGTCGTGCGGTTCAGCAGGAACCAGCCGACGGCGGCGACCACCACGAAGATCCACACGATCACGGGCACACCCAGCGGCCGGGCCTGGAACACGTCGAAGAACGGGTCCAGGTCGTCAAGGATCTGCGTGCGCCGCCCGGCGATGAGCTCGGCGAGGCCGCGGGCAGCGGCCAGCATCGCGAGAGTCGCCATGAACGCCGGCACCTTGCCGTACGCGATGATCGCGCCGTTGATGAGCCCGGCGACGAGCCCGACGGCCAGGGCGGTCAGCACGATGATCCACCAGCCGTAGTCCTGCGCCAGGTACTGGGTGGACAGGGTCGAGGCCCACACCGAGGCCAGGGCGAGCACCGCGCCGACGGACAGGTCGATACCGCCGGACATGATGACGAACGTCATGCCGATGCTCACCACACCGGTCACGGCCGCGAGGCTCAGGATCGTGGTGATGTTGCCGAAGCTCACGAACCGCTCGCCGCCGGTCACCACCCCGATGACGACGAGCAGGATGAGGGCGAACACGAGGCCACCCATCCGCAGGGCTGGGCCCATGAGGGCCGATCGTCCGCTCACGCGGCACTTCCTTCCATGACCAGGTCGAGCACGGCGTGCTCGTCGATGTCGTCGGCCGGGCCGTCGTGGACCGCCTTGCCGTCGGAGATGACCAGGACGCGGTCCGCGAGGCCGAGCACCTCGGGGATCTCGCTGGAGACCACGACCACGGCGGCGCCCTCGTCCGCCAGGCGGCGGATCAGGGCGTAGATCTCGGCGCGCGCGCCGACGTCGACGCCCCGCGTGGGCTCGTCGAGCAGCAGGACGCGGCAGCCGTGCACGAGCCAGCGCGCCAGCAGCGCCTTCTGCTGGTTGCCGCCGGACAGCGTGCGCGCATCGCGGTCCGCGGAGGCGGGCCGCAGGTCGAGGGCCTCGATCTGCTCGCGCGCAGCGGCGCGCTCGGCCCCCTCGTCGAGGAGTCCCCCACGTGCGAAGCGCGCGAAGGTGGACAGGGTGATGTTGCGGTACACGGGCTCGTCCAGGAGCAGGCCCTGGCTCTTGCGCTCCTCGGGGCACAGGCCCACACCCGCGGCGACCGCCGAGTGCACCCCGGACCCCAGCTTCTTGCCGCCCACCCGCACGGTGCCCGACGTCGCCCGCCGGGCGCCGTAGATCGTCTCCAGGATCTCTGAGCGGCCCGAGCCCACCAGGCCCGCCAGGCCGACGATCTCGCCGGCCCGGACCGTGAGGGAGACATCCGCGAAGACGTCCCCGAGCCGGAGGCCCTCGACCTCGAGCACCGGTGCCGCGGCTTCCGGGACACCCGGACGGTCGGGGAATGCGTACTCGACCGACCGGCCGGTCATGAGGTGGATCAGGTCCTTGGTCGGGGTGTCCGCCACGACGAGGCTCTCCGCGACCGTCCGGCCGTCCTTGAGCACGGTGATCCGGTCGCCGAGCTGCCGGATCTCCTCCAGCCGGTGCGAGATGTAGATGACCGCGACGCCGTCGGCGGTGAGCTCGCGCACGATGCGGTGGAGGTTGGCGACCTCCTCGGAGTCGAGCACGGCGGACGGCTCGTCCATGACGACGACGCGCGCGTCGCGCGACAGCGCCCGGGCCAGCGACACGATCTGCTTGCCCGCGGCGGCCAGCGAGCCGACCTCGCGATGTGCAGAGATCTCGGGGTGGCCGAGCCGCTTCAGGATCTCCCGCGTGTTCCGGGCCGCATCGGACCGGCGGGTGACACCGCCGGTGGCCAGCTCGTGCCCGAGGTAGATGTTCTCGGCGACCGTGAGGCCGTCGACGACGTCCAGCTCCTGGTAGATCGTCGCGATGCCGAGCTTGAGGGCCGCGACCGGATCCGAGATCGTCACCGGCTCGTCGTCGAGCAGCACCTCGCCCGCGGTGGGCTGGTGTGCTCCCGCCAGGATCTTGATCAGGGTGGACTTGCCCGCACCGTTCTGGCCCAGCAGGCAGTGCACCTCGCCAGGACGGACCTCAAGGTCCACACCGTCGAGCGCCCGCGCGCCAGGAAATTCCTTCACGATGCCGCGCATGCGCAGCAGTGATTGGGGCTGATCAGCCATTTGCTCAGCCCGCTGGGGGTCCGCTTCGACCATGTTACGAACTTAGAGTGACTTATGCCGACGGTCAAGCAAAAGTCGCAACTTTGATTTGCATGATTGACTAGAGACATGGTGGAAGTGGCACGGGAAGTGGTTCAACAGGCACCCAAGGTCTCCGGAGCCGGGGACATGTTCCAGCTCTTGCGCGATGGGCGGCCGCGCACGCGCGCCGATCTCGCGGCGGAGACCGGGCAGGCCCGGTCGACGGTCGCCGCGCGCATCGACCTGCTCATGGCCGCGGGGCTCATCGCCCCCGCGGGCGAGGCGACGTCGACCGGCGGGCGCCCGCCCGCGACCTTCGCGTTCGCACCATCGGCCCAGGTGGTGCTGGGTGTGGACCTCGGGGCGACCCACGCCCGCTTCGCCCTGACCGACCTCGCCTCCAACGTGCTGGCGCAGCGCGACCTGCCGCTCGCGATCACCGACGGGCCGGCCATCGTGCTCGACCAGGTGGCCGAGACCGGCGCCGAGCTGCTGCGCGAGGCCGGCCGATCCTCCGGTGAGCTCGCCGGCGTCGGCGTCGGGCTGCCCGGGCCCGTGGAGCACGCCACCGGCAAGCCGAACAACCCACCGATCATGCCCGGCTGGGACGACGCCGACGTGCCGGGCATCCTCGGTGCCCGGTTCGACGTCCCCGTGCTCGTGGACAACGACGTCAACATCATGGCCCTCGGCGAGCACCGCGCCGCCTGGCCCGGCGTCGCGGACCTCCTGTTCGTCAAGGTCGCCACCGGCATCGGCGCGGGAATCATCGCCGACGGCGCGCTGAGGCGCGGCGCGCAAGGTTCTGCGGGCGACATCGGGCACGTCGCCGTGCCCGGCGCCGGCGACATCGTGTGCCGGTGCGGCAACGTCGGCTGCCTGGAGGCGATCGCCAGCGGGCTGGCCGTGGCGAACGCGCTGCCCGGCGCGCACACGCCCGCCGACGTCGTAGCGCTGGTCCGGTCCGGCGACGTCGCCGCGAGCCAGGCGGTGCGGCAGGCCGGCCGGGACATCGGCGCCGTGCTCGCCACGAGCGTCAGCCTGCTCAACCCGTCGATGATCGTCATCGGCGGCATCCTGGCCGACGCCGGCGAGCACATAGTGGCCGGCATCCGCGAGGTGGTCTACCAGCGGTCCCTCCCCCTGGCGACGCAGCACCTGCGCATCGTCACCGCCCGGACCGGCGCGCAGGCAGGCGTCCTGGGCGCGAGCGCCATGGCGGTGGACCAGGCCCTCAGCTCGGAGGCAGTAGACCGCCTGGTCGGCTGACGACCGCCCGCGGCTCACCTCGGTCCGACCGGGACTGCGCCCCTGACTCGACGTACCTGGTGCGGCGAGTCAGGGGCGCAGTCCGTTGGGTCAGCTGTTGGTTGTCAGGTCTCGGACCCGGACGTCGCGGTAGTAGATCGTCTCCCCGCCTCCGTGGTTCTGGAGGCCCACGTAACCCTGGGCGAGGTCACGCGCGGGATCGGTGCTGACGAAGTCGTTCACTAGCACCCCGTTGAGGAGGACCTTGATGGTCTGCCCCACCACCCGGATCTCGTAGGAGTTCCACGAGCCCACCGGGTTCAGCGCCTGCTCGACGGCCGCCGGGTCCGCACCCTGGAAGGTGTAGATCGAACCGGTGGTGCGGTCGGGCTGGTCGCTGGCGTCGATCTGGATCTCGTAGCCCTGGTTGACGGCGACCCACGGGTCGGTCCCCGGGTTCGGGAACCCGACGAACACGCCACCGTTGTCGTCCTTCAGGAGCTTCCAGTCGAGCTTGAGGCTGTACTCCTGGAGCTCCTGGGCGGTGTACCAGAGCAGACCCATGCCGCCGGTGCTGCGGATCGAGCAGTCGCTCTGCCGGCCGAACGAGCCGGCCCCCGCCAGGCGCCAGTCGTCCAGGGAGGCAAGGGTGCCGTCGAACAGGGCCGCGTACCCCGGCTCGTACTCCTCCGGTACGCAGATGTCCGGCTCGTCGCCGACCGTGAGGACGTCGAAGTTGACGTTGCCGTCGTCGTCCGCGTCGTAGCGCAGCGTGATGGTGTTGACCCCTTCCCGCAGCTCCAGCGGCCGGGTGACGGTCGCCCACGTCTTCCAGTCGCCCGTGGACTCCAGCGCCCACGGCTCGACCTCCTCCCCGTTGACGAGCACCGATACCGACTTGGTGCCCGGCGCCGGGTTGGGGCCGTTGGAGTACCGCAGGTGCACCGGCTGGGCGCCGGCGCTGTCCGCCGTCGTCGTGAAGGTCACCGCGGCACCCACCTGGCCGAACCCGGCGACGAACCCGGAGCCCGAGTACCCGCTGTGCTCGGTGGCGACGTTCGCCGAGCCGGCGAGCGTCGCTGCCTCCGCCTCGTGGTACCCGCCGGCGGGAGCCGGGTAGCCCGGGATCGCGTTGAGCGTGTACCAGGCCTCGGTGTTCCACAGCTCCCGGTCCGCCGCGTCGGTGAACGGGCGCGGGCTGCGCAGGTGCACCACGCGGCCCGGCTCGAGCCCGTCCACGGTCAGCGTCACGCTCTTCCGGTCGGCGGACACCTCGGCGCCCGCGACGAACAGCGGCCGCTCGTCGATCTTCGGCCCGCCGTACGCGGGTGTGGGCACGTAGCGCCAGTGGTCCATGCGGAACGCCGCGTTCGGGTCCGCGGCGATCTTGGCGACCGTCTCGTCCGACAGCGGCTGCGTGTACTCGACCTCGAAGCCGGACTCGGTAGCTCGCATATTGATCATGTCGAAGGCGCTCTCGCCGTTCGGGGTGAGCTTCTGCAGGCCGTAGCGCAGCTTGCCCGGCTCGCTCCAGTTGCCGCCCTCACCGATGCCGCCCACGTACAGGGCGCCGTCAGGCCCGAGGAGGGTGCGGTTGACGCCCGCCTCGAGGCCGGCCGTGTGGCGGAACACCGCACCCTGGTACTCGCCGTCGACCTCCTCCAGGAACCCGCGCTGGAGGCCACCGTAGGTGACGTCACCGAACACGAGCTGGCCCGCGTACACGCCCTCCTCCAGCAGCACCGGCGCGCTCGGCGAGTTGCCGATCTCGTTCTGCGGCACCCACAGGGCCGGAGCGCTCACGCTCTGGTCGTCGAACGGGCCGTCCGGGTTGGTGTAGTGGTTGAAGAACTTGCCGTCCTCGACGTGCACCAGCTTGGAGCTCGGCAGCCAGGCACCCTGGTTGTCCATCACGAACATCTCGCCGTCCGGGCCCTTGACCATGCCGTTGGGCGTCCGCAGGCCGCCGGCCACGTACCCGACCTCGCCGGTCTCGCGGTTGACCTTGATGGCGGTGCCGCGGTTCGGCGCCGGCTGCGGGTCCGTGGTGGCGCCGCCGTTGTTGATGGCCACCGACAGGTTCACGTAGAAGTTCTCGTCGTCGTACAGCAGGCCGAAGGCGAACTCGTGGAAGTTGCCGCCGAAGGGCCACTCGGCCACCGTGGTGTGGGTGTCGTAGAAGCCGTCGCCGTCGGGGTCGGTGAGCTCGGTCAGGCGGTCGCGCTCGGAGACGTAGATCGACTCCCCGATCACGGCGACGCCCATCGGGTTGAACAGGTCGGTGGCGACCCGCTCGTACGTGACCTGGTCGGCCGAGGTCTCGCCAGTCACGTTGTCCAGCAGGAAGACCTCGCCGGGCTCCGGGTCCTCGACCCAGCCGCCGGGGCTCACCGAGCCGGACGTGACCACGGCGAGGCGCTCGTCGTCGGTCCAGCCGAGGCCGGAGACCATGGGCTCGAAGCCCTCGGGACGCAGGTCCGTGAGCGTGTAGCCGGGGTAGACGGAGTCGAGGCGCATACCGTCGCCCGCCGACTCGTCCTGGCCCTCGCAGTACTTGGTGCCGGGGGCAGTCACGCGCACGACGCCGGCCTCGGTGCTCAGGACGGACGTCGGCACGACGGCGAACTCCGCGGCACCCGGCGGCCGCCACTCGAGCCGCAGCACGTTGTCGCCGCCGTTCTCGAAGTACTCCAGGCGCAGGTCGTGGAACCCGGCGGTCAGCGCCACCGTGCCGTCCTTGGGCTCCGCCCCGTGCAGGCCGTCGTGGTCGATGACAACGGCGTCGTCGATCACGAGGCGCGACCCGTCGTCGCTGGTGACCCGGAACTCGTAGTTGCCGTCCGCCGGGACGTTCAGGTTGGCCAGCGCGTGCGCGATGAAGCGCTCGCTCATGCCGAAGTCGGCGTCCGTCGTGTAGTCGATGGTGGGCTTGAGCTGGTCGACGTTCGGCGTCTGGCCCGAACGGAGGGTGCAGAGCTCGCTGAGATCGCGAGCCAGGTCGTAGGTGCGGAGGGTGACGCCTGGTTCCTGGGGCGGCAGATCGTCGACGGCGGTCGCGGTCGCACCGGTGGCGGTGGCCGCCCCCGCCAGCATCGCCGCTGCCAGTGCCACGGCAGTCGCGCCTGCGGCTGCCTGTCTCGCGCGGGGTTTGGTTCCACGTTGGCGCATGAGCTCTCCTCGGTCGGCGTTGACCTTGCGGCTAGCAACCTACGAGGGCTTTTGTCGACAGTCAAGCAAAAGTTGTCAGTTGGTCAACGTTACGACACGAGGTGAACTAATGGGTGAAGTCGGGCACGACGCCGAGGCGCACGATCCCGGCTTCATGACTTGCGGGTGCAAGGGACCGAAGTCGGCCACCGAGGAGCCGGGCCTTGAGAGAAGCGGCGCTGCTCACAGCGCCTCGGGGCCGCCCTCCAGCAGCAGCTTGAAGCCGTCCTCGTCCAGGACAGGGATCTCCAGCGCCTCGGCCTTGGCCGCCTTGGTCCCGGCGTTCTCCCCGACCACCACGTAGTCCGTCTTCTTCGAGACCGATCCGGCGGACTTGCCGCCCGCGGCGAGGATCGCCTCCTTGGCGCCGTCGCGCGTGAAGTCCACCAGCCCACCGGTCACCACGACGGTCAGGCCTGCCAGCGGGCCGGTCGGCCCGGTGTCGGCCTCGGCCATGGCGGCAGGGCCGGGGTGGCCCGGGGTGGCGAGCTGGACGCCCGCCGCGCGCCACGCCGTGAGGATCCCCTGGTGCCACTCCACCGCGAGCCACGCCTTGATCTCGGCGGCGATCACGGGGCCCACGCCCTCGACGGCAGCCAGCTCAGCCTCCGACGCCGCCTCGATCGCGTCCACCGAGCCGAACCAGCCCGCGAGCGCCCGCGCGGCCACCGGGCCGACGTGCCGGATGTTCAGCGAGACGAGCATGCGCCACAGGTCTTTGGTCTTGGCGCGTTCGAGCTCGTCGAGCAGCTTGGTCGCGTTGGCCGACGGCGCCCACTCCGGCAGGATCTCGCCTGACTCCTCTGCGGCGGCGCGCTGCGCCTTGCCGTAGGACAGCTTGCGCCGGAACGGGGCACGACGGCGCACCACGCCGTCGTCGTCCATCTTGGGCAGGCCGGTCTCCGCGTCGCGTACGACTGCCTCGATGGGGAGCAGCTGGTCGAGCGTGAGCGAGAAGAGCTCGGCCTCCGTGACCAGGGGCGGCGTGTCCGGCACGTCGGGCTGCGTGAGCGCGGCGGCGGTGACCTCGCCGAGCGCCTCGATGTCCAGGCCGCCGCGGGAGCCGATGTGCTCGACCCGTCCGCGCACCTGCGCGGGGCAGGACTCGGCGTTGGGGCACCGGAGGTCGACGTCGGCCTCCTTCATGGGGCGCAGGGGCGTGCCGCACTCCGGGCAGTTCGCGGGCATGACGAAGTCCTCGCGCGGGTAGCCGTCGCCGGCCAGCGCGGCCACCGGCCCGAGGATCTCGGGGATGACGTCGCCTGCCTTGCGCAGCACCACCACGTCGCCGATGCGCACGCCCTTGGCGCGGACCACGTCCTGGTTGTGCAGGGTCGCCTGCCGCACCGTGGAGCCGGCGACCTTGACGGGCTCCATGACGGCGTACGGGGTGGCCCGGCCGGTGCGGCCCACGCCGATCTGGATGGCCAACAGCCGGGTGTTGACCTCCTCAGGCGGGTACTTGAAGGCGATGGCCCAGCGCGGCGCACGGCTGGTCGAACCCAGCTTGCGCTGCTGCTCCAGGGCGTCGACCTTGAGGACTATGCCGTCGAGCTCGTGCTCGATGTCGTGCCGGTGCTCGCGGAAGTACTCGATCATCTCGAGCGCCTCGTCCAGGCCTGGCACCACCCGGTTGTGCGGGGACACGGGGATGCCCCACTGCTCGAAGTGCGTGTATGCGTCGGACTGCCGCTCCAGCTCCGTGTGCTCACCGGCCTGCCACTGCAGGGCGCCGACACCGTGGGCGTACATGCGCAGGTTGCGGCGCGCGGTGACCGTCGGGTCCTTCTGGCGCAGCGAGCCGGCGGCCGTGTTGCGGGGGTTGGCGTACGGGTCCGAGCCGGCCGCGACCAGCTTCTCGTTCAGCACGGCGAAGTCGGCGGTGGCCATGAAGACCTCGCCGCGCACCTCGATGAGGTCGGGGTGATCGGCGCTCTCCCCGGCAAGGCGCTTCGGGATGGTGCCGATGGTGCGCACGTTGGCCGTCACGTCCTCGCCCGCGCGCCCGTCACCACGGGTAACGCCCCGGACCAGCTCGCCCTTCTCGTACACCAGGGAGATCGCCAGGCCGTCGATCTTGACCTCGCACAGCAGGCCCGGTTGCTCGGTGCCGAGGGTGCGGTGCACCTTGTCCGCCCAGTCCGCCAGCTCGTCGGTGCTGAAGGCGTTGTCGAGCGAGAGCATGCGCTCGATGTGCTCGACGGTGGCGAACCCGGCCGTCGCCGCGCCACCGACGCTCTGCGTGGGCGACTCCGGCGTCACGAGACCGGGGTGCGCCGCCTCGAGCTCCTCCAGCTCGCGCAGGCGCACGTCGTAGTCGGCGTCCGACGAAACGGGCGCGTCGTTCTCGTAGTACGCCCGCCGATCCTCCTCGATCCCGGCGACCAGATCGGCCCACCGGCGCTGCGCCGCGGCCTCGTCGTCGGTAGGTTCGGTGGCTCCCGGGATGCCTGTCGTCTCACTCACAGACACAATCATGGACTGAACCACTGACATCCGGGCGGGTAGCCGTTCGTGCCGGTATCAAAAGGTCTGCCGACCTGGGCATTCGCTCCGATCGGCCCCTATCGCACACCGGTTGCGTCCCGCTACCATTCGAGAAAATTGCCAGGAATCTAACCAGGAATCTACTGAGAGCAGGGGCCCCTTGAAGATCGCCGTCGTCGGTGCCGGTTTCGCAGGACTGGCTACCGCGAAGATACTCCGCGAGTTCGAGCACGACGTCACCGTCTTCGAGAAGGCGCCCGACGTCGGTGGGGTGTGGAGCGCGACCCGCCGCTACAGCGGTCTGCGGACGCAGAACAACAAGGACTCGTACGCCTTCTCGGACCTTCCGATGCCGCGGGACTACCCCGAGTGGCCCACCGGCGAGCAGGTCCAGGCCTACCTGGAGCGGTACGTGGCGAAGTTCGAGCTGCGCCCGTACCTGCGGCTAGCCACCGAGGTGGTCCGCGCCGAGCTGACCGACGCCGAGGACGGCTGGATGATCACCGCCCGCCGGATCGGCGCCCCCGTCTCGGCACCCGAGCGGTTCGACCACCTGGTGGTCGCCAACGGAGTCTTCTCCGACCCCGTCTTCCCGCAGTACGAGGGCTACGCCAACCTGGTCCGCGCCGGCGGCAAGCTCGTCGCCTCCAGCCAGCTCAACAACCTGGAGGACGCCCGCGACAAGAACGTCGTGGTGGTCGGGTACGGCAAGTCGGCGTGCGACGTCGCCGCCGAGATCGGCCCGGTCGCCAAGTCCACCACTGTCGTGGCCCGGCACCTGCTGTGGAAGATGCCCAAGCGCATCGCCAACGTCCTCAACATGAAGTACCTGCTGCTGTCCCGCCTCGGCGAGGCCCTGTTCCGCTATCAGGAGCTGTCCGGCGGCATGGAGAAGTTCCTGCACGGCCGCGGCGACAAGGTGCGCGCGTCGATGCTGGAGAGCATCGGCTCGGTCGCCACCTGGCAGCTCAAGCTCAAGAAGGTCGACCTGGTGCCGCACGGCGAGTTCGCCGACATCGCCAACAGCCAGGTGTCGCTCTCCACGGACGGGTTCTACGAGCAGGTCGTCGACGGCACCATCGCCGTCCACCGGGATGCCGAGATCGAGCGGTTCGAGGTCGACGGGGACCAGCCGGTGGCGGTGCTCAGCGACGGCGCACGGATCCCCACCGACCTCGTCGTCTGCGGCACGGGATTCCACCAGCGGGTGCCGTTCCTCGACGACACGATCGCCGCCCGCCTGGTGGACGAGCAGGGCAACTACCGGCTCTACCGCCAGATCCTGCCGGACGGTGTGCCGAACCTGACGTTCTCCGGCTACAACTCGTCGTTCTTCTCGCCGCTGTCCGCCGAGGCGGGAGCGATCTGGATCGCCGCGTACCTGGCCGGCGCGCTCGAGCTGCCCGCGATCGAGGAGCGGCGCAAGCACGTGGCCGAGCGGGTGGCCTGGATGGAGGAGCGCACGGGCGGCAAACACGCCCGGGGCACCAACGTCATCCCGTTCTCGATGCACCAGATCGACGAGACGCTCGACGAGGCCGGCGTGAACATCAGCCAGGGCGCCAAGGTCGTGCAGTGGCTCCTGCCGATCGATCCGTCGGTCTACAAGAACGTGGTGCCGCAGCTCAAGGAGCGGATCGGCCTGGGGAACACCAAGGAGCGAGTCGGCTCCTGACGCTCGTCAGCTGACAAGCACTGCGGGGCCCGGCCGAGAGATCGGCCGGGCCCCGCAGTACGTGTGACGACGGTCAGCGGCAGTACGTGTCACGACGGTCAGCGCTGGACCCGCGGGCCGCCCTCGGTGGGCGGCGAGGTGAACCGGACCGGCAGGCTGCGCGGATAGCGCGACCACGGGGAGACCGACATCTTGATCGAGTCCGCGGAGACCGTCAGCTCCATGTCGAGGATCCGGCGCAGCAGGGTGTCGACGGCGATCCGGCCGATCAGCGGGCCGATCCGGTGGGCGGGGCACGCGTGCGCGCCGGCGCCCCAGGTGAGGTGGAACCGGCTGCCCAGCTCCTCCCAGGGGTCGTCCGTGCGGATGGCCCGGTCCGCGTTCGCGGCCGCGACGGCGGGGACCAGCGCGTCGCCGACGGCGATCCGGCGGCCACCCAGCTCGCAGTCCTGCCGGGCGAACCGCGGCAGCACGTGCGGCGCCGGCGGGTTGCGCCGCGACACCTCGTCCAGCGCGTCGTCCAGGTCGAGGCGACCACGGCGCACGCGGGCGGCGAACGCCGGGTCGGTCAGGATCATGTGCAGCGTGCTGGCGATCCACGCGATCTCGGCGTCGTGCCCCAGGCTGAACATCACACCGAGCGCGGCCATCACCTCGACGTCGTTCTCGTGGTTGGGATGGTTCACCAGGGCCGTGGTCAGGTCCTCGCCCGGCTCGGCCCGGTGCGTCGCCACGAGGACCGCGACCAGCGCCTCCTGCTCGACGGCGGCCGCGCGCGCCTTGTCCCTGCCCGCGTACAGCGCCTCGGTGAGGTCGTGCATCTTGTTTCCGTCGGACAGACTCATGCCGAACAGCTCGGTCATGACCATCACGGAGACCGCTACCGCGTACTCGCTCACGAGGTCCGCCTCGCCGCGCGGCATCAGGCGGTCGATGACTGCCTCGCACGTCACCGCGACAGTGCGGGCCAGGCGCTTCTCGTCGACCGAGCCCAGGGCGTCGTCGATCGGGGCGCGCAGCCGGCGCTGTTGCATGCCGTCGAGGTAGTACGCGCTCTCCCGCGGCGCCAGGGCGGCGAACACCCCGGAGTCCGCGGGCAGGGACCGCTCCTGGACGTACCGCCAGTTGCGCGAGTTGCGCGAGAACAGCAGCTCGTTGCGCATCACGCTGCTCGCCTCGTCGTACCCGAGCACGAGCCAGGCGGGCACCCCCGGTTCCAGGTCCATCGGGGCCACCGGACCCCACTCGTCGCGCAGCCGCTCGTAGAGCTTGTGCGGGTCCCGGGCCTTCGTGATGTCCGACAGCGGCATCCGGTCAGGGATGTCCTCCAGCCGCAGGTGCACCCTGTTGGCCAGGGTCACGCGTTGACCTTCTGGAACACGGGGAAGGTCATCGCGTGCTCGACGAGGGTGATCAGGGTCAGGACGGAGGACGCCCGGTCCCGGGCGTCACATTCGACGATGGGGGTCTCGGGCAGCAGGTCCAGCGCCGCCCGAACACGTTCGAGCGGGTAGTCCGGTGAGTCCGGGAACTGGTTGACGACCACGGCGAACGGGATCCGGGTGCGCAGCTCGAGCTGGTCCAGGACCTCGAAGCTGTCCTCGAGGTGCCGGGTGTCGATCATGACCAGGGCGCCCACGGCGCCGTCGGCCAGCCCGGCCCAGAGATCCCAGAACCGGCGCTGACCCGGGGTGCCGAAGAGGTACAGGGCGATGTCCTCGGTCACGGTGATGCGACCGAAGTCCATCGCGACCGTGGTCGTCTCCTTGTTCGGCTGCCCCGGGTCGATGCCCACGCTCGCCTTTGTGATGCGCTCCTCGGTGCGCAGCGGGTCGATCTCGCTGACCGCACCGATCAGCGTTGTCTTGCCCACCCCGAAGGCACCCACGACCAGGATCTTGACCGACCGTGCAACGGTCGGCGCCAGGTGCTGTCCGGGCACCGTAGGGTCAGAGCTTGCGGAGTCCATCGAGAATCTTCTCCAGGATGTCCTTGCCGGGCAGGACGTGCGTCTGATGGTTGGAACGGATCGTCAGATTTCCCGTGTCGACCAGGTCCGAGACCATGACCGCCACAAGGCTTACCGGTAGCTGCAGGTACGCCGCCACCTCTGCGAGAGCGAGCGTGCCGCGGCACAGCTGCACCAGCTCCCGCTCCAGCCGGCCTACCGTCGAGAGCACTGGCCGGCTCTCGACGGCGCGCACCAGAGTCTCGGGTCGCAGAGTGTTTCGAGACGGGTGCGCACGCCCTGAGGTGAGCACGTACGAGCGCACCGGGTGATCGCGGTACTCCTCGGTTTCCATCCCCTCGCCCCCTGTCGGTCGGTCAGGTATCGGTCGAGCTGGTGGTGCCTGAAACTCTCGAGCCCGGCCGGGCTCGGCTACTGCTTTCCGTGCTGGAGTCCGAGGCGGGGTCAGGTGTTGATCCGCTCCGTGCCCAGCGTGCGCTCCCCGATCATGAGGACCTGGGCCTGCATCTGCTGTGCGATCAGGGCCGGGTCGATCACCGTCTCGGTGATGACCGCAAGGCGGGAGCCGTCGCCGGCCCCGCGAACAAACAGGAACCCGCCGTCGAACTCCACCATGACCTGGCGAATCGTGTCGCTGTTCCCGAACTCCCTGCTCATTCCGATCCCCAGTGCCGCTAGTCCGGCACACGCCGCGGCCACCTTGTCGGCCACGTCGAGCGGGGTCTGGTCAGTCCGAACTTTCATCAGCCCGTCCGAGGTGAGCACCACTACATGCCTGACCCCCCGTACACCACTGATGAGCTCGAGCATCCAGCTGTTGCCGTCGGTGCTCGTCATGCCGTCGGCCTGCGTAGTCATCGGTCCTCCGAAGTTCCGTCGGCTCCAGCCGACGGTTCGCTGCTGTCTGGTGAGTCCCCGAACCGCGCCTCGCTCGAGCTGAAGAAGGCGCCCATCCACTCACCGGCTTCTTCGGCCGACTGAGTGGGAGCGGGAGCTTCGGTACGGGGCTCCCTGCTCTTCTCGGTCCGGCCGTCGGGCAGGTCTGCCTCTCCACGGCGTGATCGCCGCTGCGGGAGCGCAGACGGCTCGAGGAACTCGTCGTCCTCCGGGCGGGCTCGCCCAGGACGCAGGGGCAGCTCGCCAGGAGCCTGAACGGTGGCACCGGCCACGGGCGTCTCCTCCTCGTCGTCGACCACCACACCGGGCGCGCTCAGCGGCTCGACGGGGACCACGGTCGCAGGGTCGGGCGCCGCGGGAGCGGGCCACTCGTCGTCCTCGGCGGGCTTCGCGGTGGGCAGCTCGGGTGCGAGCGGCGCATCGACGACGGCGGTGGCGCTGCGGCTGGATGCGAGCGCCGAGACCCCGGTGGACGGGACCGCAGCGCTGGGCAGGGTCGCCGTCGGCGTGAGCATGCCCGACGGCACGACGGCCTCGGTGAGCTCTGCCGGGATCATCACGATGGCGCGCAGCCCGCCGTACACCGACTCGGTGACGTCCACGCGGAAGCCGTGGCGGCGGGCGTAGGTGCCGACCACGGCGAGGCCGGTCTGCGGGATCTCGCCCAGCTCGGTGATGCTGATCTCGCGCTTGCCGGAGGCGATGTCGCGCGCCTGCTCAAGCTGCTTGAGGTCGAGGCCGACGCCGCAGTCGTCGATCTCGACGACGGCACCACGTTGCACCTGCCGCAGGGCCACCAGCACCTGTGTGGTGGGTGGCGAGGACTGCGTGGCGTTGGACAGCAGCTCGGCCACGAGGTGGATGAGCGGTTCGACGATGCGCGCCGAGACGGCGACGCCGGGGTCACCCGACACCTCGACCCGGTGGAACGCAGTGATGCGGCTGGCGGCGCCCTTGACGACGTCGGGCAGCGGGAGCGGCTCGCTCCACTGCTGGCCGGGCCACTCGCCGCACAGCGCCGCGAGGCTCTGCGCCTGGCGGGCCTGCTGAGCGGCGGCGTGGTCCACGCGCATGGAGGTCTGCAGGATGTCCGGGTCGGTGGGGTGGCGCTGCACCATGCGCGCCGCCTCCTCCTGGATGCGGTGCGCGGCGGCCTGGACCTTGCGACTCAGGGCGACCACCGCGACCTGGACGGCGTCGCGACGCGCGACGCGCTCCTCCTGCACCCGGGCGAGCATCCCGGCGGCCTCGTCGAGACGGGCCTGTGCGCGGGCGTCACCCGGCAGGTGCGGGAGCGGGGGCGCGGGCTCGCTGTCGAGGAACGCGGGCAGCTGCTCCTTCGCCAGGGCGTCGAGGGCCGCAAAGGAAGCCTCGGCGCGCTCCTCGGCCCGGCGGTGGGCGAGGACCAGGTCCTCGTGCGCGGCGAGGTCGTCCCGTGAGGACCGCGCGGCGATCAGCGCGGCCGCGATCGCGAGCCCGACGGCGGCGATGCCGACGAGCCATGCGGGCCACGTGGAGGAGGCTCCGGTAGCGGTGAACAGGACGGGTGACACGAACACGTAGGCAAGTACGCCGGCGACGCACACCCAGGGTGCGACCTGACGCAGCCGGCTAGGCGGAGGAGCAGAAGACATCGAGCTCACCGAGCCGATCCCCCTAAGAGTTGTCTCGTCAGAGTTTGGGGACACACGGCTGATGCCGCCGTCTGCTCCACGAACTCGGCTGAAGAGGGCGAACAACCCCCTGGAGTGCAGTTTCTACCATAGTGCGCACCGGGCGTGGAAGGGCACAGCAGTGGTGCGGGCGCCGAAAATAAGTGCCAGTGACGAATGTGGAGAGCACGAACACCGGAAACACCCCAAATCCTTCCAAACCGGGCAGGCGCAATTTGGGTCGGGGTGCGCACCCCACCGGCAGCGGGCGTCCTGATCGGCCGCGTAGGGTGCTTCCCATGAGCGTCGAGCACACCCAGACCACCCCCCGACCCGCTCTCCCGGACACCCCCCTCGACCCCGCCGCGGCCGACCCGTTCGGCTGGCTCGAGGACGTCGAGGGCACCGACGCCCTGGACTGGGTGCGGGAGCGCAACGCGCACAGCGCGGCCGCTCTCGGCGGCCCGGCCTTCGCCGCTACCGAGCAAGCGGTGCGCGAGGTCCTGGACTCCGACGACAAGATCCCGCACGTCTCCAAGGTCGGGGAGCACTACTACAACTTCTGGCAGGACGCCGAGCACGAGCGCGGCCTGTGGCGCCGCACCAGCCTCGACTCCTACCGGACCGACGACCCCGAGTGGGAGACCGTCCTCGACCTCGACGCCCTCGCCGAGCAGGAGGGCGAGAGCTGGGTCTGGCACGGCGCGAGCGTCCTGCGCCCGACGCCGGAGCAGCTCGCCGCCGGCGAACCCCGCCGGCACGCGCTGGTCGACCTGTCCCCCGGCGGCTCCGACTCCGACGTGACGCGCGAGTTCGACCTGGTCACCAAGCAGTTCGTGGCCGAGAGCGACGGCGGGTTCGCCCGCGCGCAGGCCAAGGGCGGCCTGTCCTGGATCGACGCCGACAGCGTCTACGTGTTCACGGACTTCGGCGCGGGCACCGTCTCGTCGTCGGGCTATCCCCTGCAGGTGAAGCTGTGGCGCCGCGATACACCCCTGGCCGAGGCGACCCTCGTCTACGAGGGCACCGAGCAGGACATGTACATCAGCGCCTCCCGCTCGCGCACCCCGGGCTTCGAGCGCGACCTGGTGCAGCGTGCGCTTCGGTTCTACGCGAACGAGACCTACCTGGCCACGGGCGTGGGCACGCCGGACCAGACGCTCACGAAGATCGACGTGCCGGACTCGGCGAACGTCGGCCTGCACCGCGAGTGGATGCTGGTACGGCTGCGCGACGACTGGGAGCTCGGCCGCACGACCTACCGCGCCGGGTCCCTGCTCGCCACCGGTTTCGACGACTTCATGGCCGGGTCCCGCGACCTGACGGTCCTCTTCGAGCCGACGCCGACGACGTCGCTCGCCGGGATCACCTGGACGCGGCACCACCTGGTGGTCAACGTGCTCGACGACGTGAAGAACCTGCTGCACGTGCTGACCCCGCCGACCGCGCTGGCCGGCGAGTGGGTCCGCTCCGAGCTCCCCGTGGGCGGCGAGCTGCTCACGGTCGGCGTCGGCGCGGTGGACGTCGTCGACTCCGACGACGTCTGGGTGGTCACCACCGGGTACCTGACGCCGTCGACCCTGGGACGCACCACCGTTGCGGGCCCCGGCGAGACGGCGGCGGCTCCCGAGGTGCTCAAGTCCGCGCCCTCCTACTTCGAGGCGGCCGGGCTGGAGGTGCGCCAGCAGTTCACGGAGTCGGACGACGGCACGCGCGTGCCGTACTTCGTCGTCGGACGGTCGGACCTCGTCTCCGGCCAGGCCGGACCCGCGCCGACCTTGCTGTGGGGCTACGGCGGGTTCGAGCACGCGATCCTGCCCGGGTACTCCGGCACGATCGGCCGCGCCTGGCTGGACCGCGGCGGGGTGTACGCCGTGGCGAACATCCGCGGCGGCGGCGAGTACGGGCCGGCCTGGCACCAGGCCGCGCTGAAGGCGAACCGGCACAAGGCGTACGAGGACTTCGCCGCCGTCGCGCGCGACCTCGTCGCCCGGGGCATCACCGTGCCGGAGCGGCTCGGGATGGAGGGTCGCTCCAACGGCGGGCTGCTCGCCGGCAACATGCTGACGCAGTACCCGGAGCTCTTCGGCGCGATCATCGTGGGTGTGCCGCTGCTGGACATGAAGAGGTACTCGCACCTGCTAGCGGGCGCGTCCTGGATGGCGGAGTACGGCGACCCGGACACGGACGAGTGGGAGTTCCTCAAGAAGTACTCGCCGTATCACCTGTTCGACGCGGCACGGGAGTACCCGCCGGTGCTGTTCACGACGTCGACCAAGGACGACCGGGTGCACCCCGGCCACGCCCGCAAGATGGCGGCGCTCATGCTGGCCGCGGGCAAGGACGTGACGTACTACGAGAACATCGAGGGCGGCCACGGCGGCGCGGCGAACAACGCCCAGGCGGCGTACATGGCGGCAACCCACTGGACCTTCCTCTGGACCCGCCTGGCGGGCTGACACCCAAACCACGCGACTGACTCGCCGAGGCTCGGTGGGCGAGTCAGTGGGGTGGTCCGGCCATCTCACTGACTCGTGGAATTCTTGGGGTTGAGTCAGTGGGGTGGTTCGGCCTGGGTCACTTCTCGTGCTGTCGACGGCGGTCGACGAATACCTGGCGCATGAGAAGGTCGAGCCGCTCCGGGTCGATCACGTCGTCCCATGCCAGGTCGACGATCCACCAGCCCTCTTCCATGAGCGCCTGAGCCCGTGCAGATTGGTCCTGTCGCCGCACGTCCGGGTCGCCGAAGGAACCGCCCGACAGCTTCACGGCGCCGTTGAACTCGAAGCCGATCTTGAGATCCGACCACCCGATGTCGACCCAGTAGACACCACGCCGCGTCGGCACGCGGACCTGGGTCTCCGGTTGCTGGGGCCGCAGGCTGCGGGCCCCCTGATACGCCAGCGCCTCGCCCGGCGAGGCACACCCAGGCTCGACGGCTGCGACCACCTCACGCGCCTTGACGATGCCGCGTGTGCCACCCATCTCGTCGAGGATCTCTCCGACCACCGCGGGGTCCGCGCCGAGGCGAAACGCCGATGTCGCCACCACGACACCACCGTCGAACGACAGCAGACGCGCACAGTCCACGACGGTCCGTTCCAGCGCGGTGACGGGGATCCCGTCGACGACCGCGCGGTCTCGCTCGGTCAGGGTCGTCCAGTGCTTGCGCACATCATCCCCCGTCTCGATGGCGGTGTGCGGCTTGACGCGATACGTGACGTGCACCGTCGAGGAAGCGCGATAGAGCCAGCAGCGGTGCAGGAGTGCCGCCGTCGTATGGCTGAACCACAGGTCCGCGCTCGACACGTCCACAACCCCGCGAACGCCGCGCATCACCGTCACCTCCGCGTCCTTGCTCGCGCGCCCGGACCTCGTGAACGGACGCAGGTAGACGCCGCGGCGCAGCCGGTCGATCTTGCCGGCGCGAGCCTCCTCGGCCAGCTTTCTCCGCTCGTCCCGCCGGTAGAGCACCGCCCTGGGAACGGTTGGGATGTCCGAGCGGTCCGCCGAGTACATCCGCGCGGTGGGGTCAGCCCCGTCTCGCCGGGCCTGCTGCCACCGGGCTATACGCCGCAGATTGCCGGCGTAGTCAGGTTTACACGTCACCTGACAATGTTGTCGGTAAGTTGGCTCAAAGATCGGCATCACAGCTTCGGGCTGTGGAAAACTCTCCAACCAATATCAAGACGCCATCCGTAACCACACCACTGACTCAGCGCATGGCGGCCGTCGAGTCAGTGGCATGGTCCGACCACCTCACTGACTCGGCGAAGTTTGGGGGCGAGTCAGTGGCGTGGTGTTGAGACGTTACGCCTCTGCCTTTTCCGCCAGGGTTTCCGCTACTCGGCCCAGGTTGGACAGCTCCGCGCGGTGGGTGTCGGTCGATCCGAGTAGCTTCCGCGGGGCCGCCAGCAGCGTCACCTCCGCGAGCTGGGCCGCGGGCAGGCCGATCCGGCGCCACGGCACGCTCACCAGGTCCGCGAGCTCGCCGACGGCCGGCCCGGCGCACTGCGAGACCCGCACCGGCGGCAGACCCGCCCACAGCCCGGTGCCACGCTCCGTCGCGCGGGCTACCAGCTCCCAGGCCTTCTCGTTCCAGCCGCCGGGCCCGACGTCGGCCAGGTCCAGCCCCAGCGCGTCCGCACCGGCGAGGACAACGGGCGGCACGCCCACCCACGTGCTCCCGAGGTGCACCACCGAGCGCGCACCCGCGCCCTTGACCGCCGTGAGCACCGGCTCCAGGCCCTCGACGATCGCGGGCCCGTCCACCGCCCGCAGCCGCGAGAAACCCGAGAACGTCGGCAGTACACCCGCGTGCACCTGGCCGAGCAGCGGCTCGGCGAGCTGCACGGTCACCTCGGCGCCGGGCACCTGGGCCAGCAGGTCCGCCACCAGCGTGCCGACGCTCTCGGCGAGCGCCAGACCCAGGTCGCGCCGGGCGCCGGCGTCGGCCAGGACCCGGTCCCCGCGGGCCGACCACAGCTGGGCCGCCAGCGTCCACGGCCCCAGCAGCTCCACCGTGAGCGGGCCCGCGTGGCCGTGCGCCGCGATGGCGAGCGCGCCGAGGTCCTCGCGCCAGAACGCCTCGGCCCGCCGTGCGTCCGCGCCGGGGCGCTCGGTGAGCTTCCAGCCGTGCGGGCCCAGCTCGACGGGCATCTCGGTCAGGAGCACCGCCGTCCGCCCGAGGGCGTCGGCGCCCGGGCCACGCTGGGGCAGCTGCGTCAGGAAGGGCACCGGGTCGACCCCCGTGGGCAGCTCGGCGAGCTCGCCGAGCGCGGTCTGCTGCGCCTCGAGCACGTCGCGCTCGCCACCGGGCCACGGTCCGTGCCCGCTCACAGCAGTCATCGTTCTCCTTGTTCAGATGTTCGACGCCGGTGCCCGCCAGGCTCGGGAGACCGTTGCCTGGCCCAGCACGCGCGTACCGCGGTAGACGACCACAGACTGGCCCGGGGCCACACCACGCAGGGGCGTCCCGGTCAGCTCTATCTCCATCGCCGGCCCGGATCCGTCCGTCTCTCCATTGCCCGACGGCGGTCGCTCCTCGTCACCATACGCGTCGCTGACCTGGGCGATCGACCGCACCCGTGCCGGGACGGGCGCCCCGTGCGCGCGCACCTGCACCTCGGCGTCGAACCAGCCGTCCGCTTCGACCACCGACGGCAGCACGTCGTCGAACCACAGGGCCTTCTCCCCCGCGATCCGGTCCACGCTCAGCAGCTCGGCGGGCCCCACGACCACGGTGTTCGTCGCGGGCTGCACGTCCACCACGTACCGCGCCCTGCCGTCGGCGGCGGGGCGCCCCAGGGCGAGGCCTCGGCGCTGGCCCACGGTGAACGCGTAGGCGCCGTCGTGCTCGCCCACCACGTCGCCCGAGGTGTCGACCACGGAGCCGGGGCGGGAGCCCAGGCGGGACTGCAGAAAGCCGCGGGTGTCACCGTCGGCCACGAAGCAGATGTCGTAGGAGTCGGGCTTCGCCGAGACGGACAGCCCGCGCTTCGCGGCCTCGGCCCGTACCTCGTCCTTGGACGCGAACCCGCCCAGCGGGAACATCGCACGCGCGAGCCGCTCCGGCCCGGCGACGGCCAGCACGTAGGACTGGTCCTTGGCGTCGTTCGGCGAGCGGTGCAGCTCGCGCACGAGCCGCATGCCCGACGTCGGCCCGCCATCCTCCGCGACCGACGCGTCCGACGCTCCTGATGCGACCGGCACCTCTCGCGTGACGATCTGCGCGTAGTGCCCGGTCGCTACGGCGTCGAACCCGAGGGCGGTCGCCTTGTCGAGCAGGGCCTCGAACTTGATGTGCTCGTTGCAGCGCACGCACGGGTTGGGGGTGCGGCCGGCCTCGTACTCCGAGAGGAAGTCGGCCACCACCGTCTCCTCGAAGCGCTCGGACAGGTCCCACACGTAGTACGGGATGCCGAGCACGTCGGCGGCGCGGCGGGCGTCACCGGCGTCCTCGATGGAGCAGCAGCCGCGCGATCCCGTACGGAACTGGTCCCGGTTGCGGGACAGCGCCATGTGCACGCCCACGACGTCGTGACCCGCCTCGACAGCGAGCGCCGCGGCGACCGCGGAGTCCACCCCGCCCGACATGGCGGCCAGCACCCTCATGCCCCGCCCCCGATCGTGCGGCCGGACACCAAGCCCGCGGCCTGCGCCCGCGCGACGACGTGCGGCAGTGCGTCGACCAGCCGGTCGACGTCGGACTCGGTGGACGTCGCCCCGAGCGTGAAGCGCAGCGCGCCGCGGGCCTCCGTCTCGGGGACGCCCATCGCGAGGAGCACGTGCGACGGCTGCGGCACGCCCGCCTGGCACGCCGACCCGGTGGAGGCCTGCACGCCCGCCGAGTCCAGCAGGTACAGCAGGGAGTCGCCCTCCGCGCCCGGGAAGGTGAAGTGCGCGTTGCCGGGCAGCCGGTCGCCCGTCGCCGGGTCCGGGCCCCGCAGCACGGCCGAGGAGGCGGCGGCGCGCACCCGCGCGATGAGGTCGTCGCGCAGGGCGGACAGCCGGGCGGCGCGCTTCGGCATGCAGTCGACGGCGTGGCGCGCCGCGACGCCGAAAGCGGCGATCGAGGCGGCGTCCAGCGTGCCGGAGCGCACGCCGCGCTCCTGCCCGCCGCCGTGCTGCACGGCTTCGAGCGCCAGGTCGCGCTTGGCGAGCAGGGCGCCCACGCCGACGGGGCCGCCCAGCTTGTGGCCGGTGACGGTCATGGCGTCCACGCCCGACGCCGTGAAGTCGACCTCGGCCTGGCCGACCGCCTGCACGGCGTCGGTGTGCACGGGGATGCCGTAGGGGCGCGCGGCGCGCACCACGTCGCGGACGGGCTGGAGCGTGCCCACCTCGTTGTTGG
The DNA here is from genome assembly GCF_041081105.1 of Promicromonospora sp. Populi. Lineage (NCBI taxonomy): Bacteria > Bacillati > Actinomycetota > Actinomycetes > Micrococcales > Promicromonosporaceae > Promicromonospora > Promicromonospora sp. Populi. The sequence continues at coordinate 2,604,098 of NZ_CP163528.1, forward strand.
CCCACATGACGCTGATCAGCGCCGTCTCGTCGGCGTGGGCGGCGAGCTCGGCGCGCAGGGCGTCGAGGTCGAGCCGTCCGTCGCCGTCGACGGGCAGGAGCACTATCTCGGCGCCCGCGTGCCCGGCGAGCCAGAAGGCGGGGTCAAGCACCGCGTGGTGCTCGACGGCGGAGACGAGGATCCGGGTGCGGCTCTTGTCCTGTGCGCGGCGTCCCCAGAAGATGCCCTTGATCGCGAGGTTGTCCGCCTCGGTACCGCCCGACGTGAAGATGACCTCGCTGGGCCGCGCGCCGAGCGACTTCGCCAGCGACTCGCGCGCCTCCTCGACCGCGCGCCGGGCCGAGCGGCCCGCGGAGTGCAACGACGACGCGTTGCCGGTGCGCTGCGCCTCGGCCACGAACGCCGCGAGCGCCGCAGCCGACATGGGTGTGGTCGCGGCGTGGTCGAGATAGGCGCCCTCGGGCGCACGCGGGGGTTCGGCGTGCGCGCCGCTCGCCGTCAGGGGCGTGCGTGCGGGATCGGGGGGCGGAGTCGTCACGGTCATCAAGTCTACGAACGTCGTCGAGGCCCGATCGCATCCCGCGGTGTGAGCCGCGCGACGGTCACCGCCTGGAGAACTCGTGGGAGAGGTCCATGTCCCACTGCGCCAGGGCGCTCCCGGACACCTGCCAGACGTACTCGTTCTTGAGCTTGCCGCTGTCCGTGGCGAAGGGTCCGGAGCGGTATCCGTAGAACGCGATGGTGGGCAGGGTGCCCTCCGGCGCGGTGAGCACCGCGTTGTGGAAGTCCCCGTTCCGGCGGCGGAGCTCTTCCGCGACGAGCGCCCGGTACAGGTCCTGGTCCAGCCGGTCCTGGTCCAGTGCGGCAGCGGCCGTCGCGGCCGCGGTGAGCTGGAGCGCGATGTGGAGCTGCCGATCGCCGCCGGCGTCCTCGTAGCTGATCAGGCGGTGGTTCTCGACCGTCTCCAGGAGCTCGGGGCTGCTGTGGATGACGTCGCGCAGCGCGTCGGGCCCGACGACGGCGCCGTTGTAGTCGACGGACAGGTCGGACCGCCCGTAGTGGAACAGGAGCGGGAGGTCGAGGAACTTCTCGGCGATCACGGCGTCGTGGCCGAGCTCCTTGAGCACCGGCAGGACCTCGCGCATGCGCAGCACGTGGCCGCGGTCGTGGATGTTGTACCGGATGCGGGGGTTGATGTTCCGGTCCCGGGCGATCGTGACGATCAGCTCGCCGTCGTCGTTGGTCTCCAGCAGGTAGTCGAAGGGTTTGAACTGGAAGATCATCGGGAGCACGCCGTACTCACCGGTCTTGGTCAGCCGTTCGGACAGGCGCGGGTCGTCGTGGATCGCGCGCCGCAGGGCGACGGTGAAGTCGGTCTCGATGCTGAGGTTGATCTCCAGGTCGCTGGCCCCGTAGGAGCCGAACGCGCTGTGGGCGTACCGGAGGATGTGCGAGCGCATGTCCTCGCTGATGCCTTCCCCGCCGAACGCGGCCACGATGTCGTACTCGCCCCAGGCCAGCCGGTCGTCGTCGAACAGGGACTTCAGGAACGGCGGGTAGCTGGTGATGATGTAGGTGTAGTCGGTCCCGAACTCCCGCATCGTGCTGATGATCTTGTCCTTGTCGGGGCCGACGGACTTGATCATCGTGACCTCGGTGAGCGAGGCCGTGACGTTCATCCCGGTGGCCCACGCACCGAGGGAGAACGCGTTCAGGACGAACGGCTTCTTCTTCAGGCTCGACGCGGTCCGGGCGAAGCCCACCTGGAGCAGCTGGCGCGTGGCGGCGCGCTCCTCGCGCCCGCGGACCCAGCTCGTGGGCTTGCCGGAGCTCCCGGACGACTCGTCGACCACGACGCCGCGGCGGGGCAGCTTTCCCCCGACGCAGCGCTCGGGGATGCTCCACCGTTTGACGTAGGACTCCTTGTCCATCTCCGGGATCCCCTGGAACGCTTCGGTGAGGGAGCCCTTGAAGGTCAGGCTTCCGTCCCGGTCACGTTCCGCGAGGAACGCGCGGTAGGCGGGCACCTGGTTCGCCGCGAGGTCGAAGGTGCGCCACGCGCGCAGCCGGCCCAGCCACCAGCGCAGCGGCTCGATGCCGGGCCCGAGGAGCAGCTTGTGCGTGTGGACGCTGTGCGTGAGCGGGCGGACGACGGCATCCACCAGGCCCACGAGGGCGAACGCGAGGAGGCGCTTCATGCGGTTGCTCCGATCAGCATCGACGCTGCGGGACGCCGGTGCGCCACGGGAGGGGTCTTGCTGTAGCCGAACCGGAACAGCATCCAGGCCATCCGGCCGGTGCCCTCGTCGGCGGCCACCGCCTGGGCGAACGCCAGGTGCGAACCGGGGTTGGTGATCACCGTGCCGAAGGGGTGGAGCCGCACCCCGTGCGCGGTGAGCTCGAGCCAGAGCCGCATGAAGGTGCGCCCAGCCTCGATGTAGTCCGCCGGCCCCGCGAACGGGCCCTCCAGCCAGCCGAGCTGGCGGACCCCGCGCATGGTGTTCAGGTACATCCAGCGGATCGCCCCGCCGACTACCGGCGCGTCCCACAGGCCGCGGTGCGACATGGCGAACCGGAGCAGGCCGCCGGGCATGAGCATGGCCTCGGCGCTCAGGCCGTCGGCCCGCTCGCGGGCGTCGTCCTTGCTGAACCGCAGCCAGGTCATGATCTCGCCGTAGACCGCGTCGTTGCGCAGGTCGGAGAACAGGGTCGCCTGGTTGATGTGCACGAGCCGGCGCACGATCCGGCGGTCCGCGGTGGTGCGGAACGTGTGGCCAGCGGCGTCCGCCACGGCCGCGGCGCCCACCACCACGTCGTCGGGCACGAGCCGGGCGTCATAGGGACGACGGGACGTGCGGCGGGAGCGGAACAGCTCCAGCCGTTCCCGGGCCGCGTCCGAGACGGCTCGCGGCGTGAGGGTCACCGTGCCCAGGCTGTGCAGCCGGTCGGCGCTGTCGAAGTCCATCTCGCGGTGGTCCAGGCTCTCCGCCACCGTGTACCCCAGCCCTTCCGCGACGGTGCGGAGCGACTCCAGGAAGACTCCCGCGCAGACGTGCCCGAACGGGATGCCGAACGACTCCGCGGGAAGGCCGAGGTCGAGGTCGTAGTAGAGCTCGGCGGTCCGGTCGTCGACAGGCCGGAGCTTGATCGGCTGCGAGTTGTGCGGGGAGGGGTAATGGCGCGCGTCCTCGACGACGAGCGGCCACGGGTCCACGTGTGACACCGGATCCTCCTTGGTTCGGCGCAGCCTGCTGTGCGGGTCGCACGCAACCTAGCGCGACCGCGGGCAGCACCGCCCGGAAGGTGGCGAAAGCGTTATGTGATCGGCAGTACGTCAGGTGGTCGGCAGCCCGGGCTGCCGACCACCTGACGTACTACCGTCGCCCGAGCGCTGGTTACGCGCCGGAGCCCGTGCGCTGCCACGGGAACGGGCCCGGGCCGTCGAACCAGCCGGGGCGGCCGCCGCGGCCCTCCTTGTAGACCTGCACGATCGACGGGCGCGGTCCGCGCCAGGCGCCGGCCGGCACGTCCTCGCCGTCCTGAAGGTAGTCCGGGAAGTACGAGTGCTGCGCGGCGAAGCTGCCGTTCTCACCCGGGTGCTGGACGGCCACGTAGACCATGCCGTCCTGGGAGTCGACGACGGGGCCGCACGTCTCGGCCTCGGCCGGGACCGACAGGAACTGCTGCACGTGACCGCGCTCGCGCCCGGTCAGCGGCACCTTGAACAGGCCATCGCACTTGGCGATGCTGCCCGGCTGACCGTCCGTGGAGATCCACAGGTTGCCCTCCTGGTCGAACGCCAGGTTGTCGGGGCAGGAGATCGGGGAGACGCGGTCGGCCGGGAAGCCGGAGAAGTAGGCGGAACCGTCCACCGACGGGTCCCCCGCGACGATCAGCAGGTTCCACGTGAACGTGGTGGCCAGCTGGTTTCCGCGGTCCTCGGTGATCTCCACCACGTGGCCCGAGCGGTTGGTGTTGCGCGGGTTCGGCTCGTCGGCGGGCGCGATGCGGCCGCCGGGGGTGCCGCCACGGCTCGAGTTGTTGGTGCACGCCACGTAGATCTTGCCCGTGTGCGGGTTGGGCTCCACGTCCTCGGGGCGGTCCATCTTGGTGGCGCCCACGGCGTCGGCGGCGACGCGGGTGTAGACCAGCACCTCCTCGACGGACATGCCCGGCACCATGCTGCGGCCGCCCTTCACCAGCGGCACCCACTCGCCGCGCCCGTCGAAGGAGCCGTCGGACGGGACCGCGCCCGTGCCGTCGATCTCGCTCGCCGGGGAGTCACCGATGAACCGCGCGACGTAGAGGTCGCCCTCGGACAGCAGCGTCTTGTTGTGCTCGCGGGCCCAGTCGGACCGGCCGGAGCGCATGCGGTTCTTGGAGACGAACTTGTAGACGTAGTCGAAGATCTCGTCGTCGCCCATGTAGGCCACTGCGTGGTTGTCCTTGGACAGGATGACGTTCGCACCCTCGTGCTTGAACCGGCCCATCGCCGTGTGCTTCACGGGGGTGGCGTCCGGGTCGTACGGGTCGATCTCGACGATCCAGCCGAACCGGTTGGGCTCGTTCTCGTAACCGGGGTTGCGGGCGTCCCAGCGCGGGTCGTCGGCGTCCCAGCCGGTGCCCGGGGCTGCGTTGCGCAGGCCGTAGCGGGCGTCTCGCGGGTTGGTGCCCGACGTCCGGAAGAAGCCGTGGAAGTTCTCCTCGCCCGAGAGCACGGTGCCCCACGGCGTGGTGCCGCCCGAGCAGTTGTTCATCGTGCCGAACACGCGCTTGCCGGTCGGGTCCGCGACGGTCTTGACCAGGTCCGACCCGGCGGCCGGGCCGTCCAGGCGGAACTCGGTGCCGATGTGGAACCGGCGGTTGAACTTGCTGATCCGCGAGTACGTCCACGGCGCACCGGTGCGCTTGCGCTTGACCTCGACCACCGACATGCCGTGTGCGGCGCGGTCCACCGCACGGCGGGTGACGGCGTCCAGCTCGGGCGGGTACATGATGCCGGGGTTCGTGTACTCGTGGTTCACCACGAGCAGGCCGCGGGTGCCGCGGCCCGGGCCACGGCCCTTGGCGTTGTCCTCGATGTCCGTCGGGTCGAACGGCAGGATGTCGGTGTAGTCGACGTTGTAGCCGAACTGCAGCGCCTGCTGCTGCGGCGTCTGGTTCGCGACATCGAACGCGCGGCCGCCCGGCATGATCGGGTCGCCCCAGCGGATGATCGCGTTCCACTCGTAGCCGTCGGGCACGATCACGTCGTCGACGGCGGCGGGTGTCGCGGCGATGGGCCGGAAGGACAGGCCCTTGTGGCCGGAGCTCCCGGGCCAGCCGGTGGCCGCGGCCTCGGGGGCACCGGCAACCTGTGCACCGACGACGACGGCGCCCGCCGCCACCGCCATCGTGCCGAGCATCGCCCGGCGGGTCAGCGCAGCGCTGGCCACGTCCTTGAAGTACTCGTTGGCGCTCTGGTTCGGCGCGGGGTGGGAGCAGGCGTCGGCACACTTGAGCCGACACGTGACAGGGCTGCGCTTACCACGCGCGTAGGGCGCCAGCTGCAGCAGCGGGCGCGACTCGGGGGCGATCGTCATCGGAGTTCTCCGGTCTGACTGAGGGGGGTCGGTCGTGGTCAACCTAGGAGCGGGCCATGTCGTCGCCACGAAAGCCTCGGTACGCCCCGGTGAACGCAAGGTGTCCGGGAGGTGATTCGGGCGTACTTCACCCGGGTCTCACCCAGCGCGCGCCCAGAACTCACCCTAGGAGCGCGCGGCTCGTGACGTCGTGCCAGCCCTCGGCCCGCAGCAGCTGCTCCGCGCCGCGGGACCGCAGCCCCCGCTCGCACACCACGACCACCGGGCGGTCGACCGGGTGGTCCAGCAGCTCGGGCGGGAGCTCCCCGGCCGCCAGGTCCTCCAGCCGCACGAACACGGCCCCGGGCACGGCACCCGGCCGCAGCCCGACGTCGAGCAGCAGCACCCCCGGCGCGCCCGGCTCGCCCAGCGCGCTCGGCTCGCCCAGGGCAGGGGGCTCTACGGCTCCCGGGGTCCGTGCAGCGGCGCCGGTGTCCGGGCCGTCCGTGCCCGACGACGGCGGCGGGGCCAGCTCGATCGTGTCCCACGTGGACGTGCGCGCGTCGTAGGCCAGCAGCCGGCCCAGCGCCGGCTCGCCCGTGCCCGTCAGCACCTTGACGGCCTCGACCGCCATCGTCGAGCCCACGACCCCGCACGCCGGGCTGAGCACGCCCACCGTCGCGCACGACTCCCCCTCGGGCGGCTGCGGGCCGAACACGTCCGGGTAGGTGATCGCCCGCCCGTCCGGCGCCGCCGACCAGAAGACGCTCACCTGCCCGTCCCAGCCCAGCACCGTGCCCCAGACGACGGGCAGGCCGAGCCTCGCGGCGGCGTCGGACACGGCGTAGCGGGTCTGATAGGTGTCCGACCCGTCGACCACCAGGTGGTACCCGCCGAGGATGGCGGCGGCGTTGTCGCGGGTCAGCCGCTCGTGATGCGCGATCACCTCGGCCTCGGGGGCCAGCCCGCGCAGCGCGTCCGCGGCCGAAGCCGTCTTGTCGCGCCCGACGTCGGCCGCCGAGTGCAGTACCTGGCGCTGCAGGTTGGAGGCGTCGACGACGTCGTCGTCGACGATGCCGAGCGTGCCCACACCCGCCGCCGCGAGGTACTGCAGCACCGGCGACCCGAGCCCGCCCGCCCCCACCACGACGACCCGCGATGCGGCGAGACGCTCCTGCGCGGCCAGCCCGAACCCGTCGAGCAGGAGATGCCGCGCGACCCGCCGCCGCTCGGCGGCCCCGAGCCGGCCGGGACCCAGCACGGGCGGTAACGAAGACGACCTCACCACCACATTCCACCACGCCCACGTCGGCGTCGGGACGGATCGCATCCAAAGGCTGCAACGATTGGGCGCATGGTGCAGTCACGACAAGCAGAACCGCAGCGCGTCCCGGGCGAGCCCGCCCCGCGGCCGGTCGTCCGGCCGCTGATCCGGCCGACGGCGCGGCGCAGCCACGTCCCGCCGCTCGGGGTGTACGTCACGCCCGACGGCGGGATCGACGCCGCGGTGCTCGCCTCGCACGCGACCGCCGTCGACCTGTGCCTGATCGACGTCACCGACCCGGCCCTGGACGAGCACGACCCGAACCGGTACACCGAGCGGCGGGTCGAGATGGTGGGGCCGGTGTACGGCGTCTGGCACACGCATGTCCCGAACGTCGAGCCTGGTCAGCGCTACGGCTTCCGGGTGTACGGGCCGTGGGAGCCGGAAGCGGGGCTGCGGCACAACCCGGCCAAGCTGCTGATCGACCCGTACGCCCGCGGGTTCGCGGGCCGCCTGCGCTACGGGCCCGAGGTGGTGGGGTCCGTAGCGACGGAGCGGGAGCCGGGCTGGTGGCTGGGCGACCCCCACGGCCCCGCGGACGACGCCGACTCGCTGGCGTACGTGCCGCACTCCGTCGTCGTCGGGCCGTTGCCGCCGCCCCCTCCCCTGACGCGCCCGCGGGTGCCCTGGGCCGACACCGTGATCTACGAGGCGCACGTGCGCGGCCTGACCATGCTCCGCGAGGACATCCCGGCCGAGCTACGGGGCACGTACGCGGGGGCCGCGCACCCGGCCGTCGTCGAGCACCTCTTGAGCCTGGGCGTGACGACGCTGGAGCTGCTGCCCATCCACAAGAGCCTGGCGGAGTCGCGACTGGCGGCCAACGGGCTGCCGAACTACTGGGGCTACAACACGCTCGGGTTCTTCGCGCCCAACGCCGCCTACGCCACCCGGGCCGCGCAGGACCAGGGCGCCGAGGCAGTGCTCGACGAGGTGCGCGGCATGGTGCACCTGCTGCACGAGGCGGGCATCGAGGTGCTGCTCGACGTCGTCTACAACCACACCTGCGAGGGCGGCGACGACGACCTGCACTTGGCCTGGCGCGGGCTCGACAACCCCCTCTACTACCTGCACGACGGCGCCTCGCCCGCCGCTCTCGCCGACGTCACCGGCACGGGCAACTCGCTGGACTTCCGGCGGCCGCGCGTGATCCAGCTCGCGCTGGACTCGCTGCGGTACTGGGCCGAGACCGTCGGCGTGGACGGCTACCGGTTCGACCTCGCGGTGACGCTGGGCCGGGGCAACGTCGGTTTTGACCCCGACCACCCGTTCCTCGTCGCGCTGCAGACCGACCCGGTGCTGTCGGGCCTGAAGCTGGTGGCAGAGCCGTGGGACGTTGGGCCCGGCGGCTGGCAGACCGGCTCGTTCCCGCCGCCCATGGCGGAGTGGAACGACCGGTTCCGGGACGCCGCACGCGGGTTCTGGCTGAACGCGCCGAAGCAGGGCGCGCGCGGGCAGGAGATGCGCGGGCTGCGCGAGCTCGCCACGCGGCTGGCCGGGAGCGCCGACCTGTTCGGGCCGAGCGACCCGCCGCTGGTGCGCGGGCCCGTGGCCTCGGTCAACTACGTCACCGCGCACGACGGCTTCACGCTCGCGGACCTCGTGGCCTACGACCACAAGCACAACGAGGCCAATCTCGAGGACAACCGCGACGGCTCGGACAACAACCTGTCGTGGAACCACGGGCTGGAGGGCCACACGTCGTCGGGCGACGACGCCACCACGGAGCCGTGGCAGGCGATCGTGCCGCCGCGCCGCAGGTCGCAGCGCAACCTGCTGGGCACCCTGCTGCTCGCGGCCGGCACCCCGATGCTGACCGCGGGCGACGAGTTCGGCCGCACCCAGGGCGGCAACAACAACGCGTACATGCAGGACAACGCGACCTCCTGGCTGCGGTGGGCGATCGACGACGCCGGCACCGACCTCCTGGAGACCACCCGCTACCTGCTGCGGCTGCGGCGGGAGAACCCCGCGCTGCGGGCCGACTCGTTCTACCTGGGCTCGCCTCGGCCGCACGAGCTGGACACCGACCTGCTCTGGTTCGCCGAGACGGGTGCGCCCATGGAGCCCGAGACCTGGAACGAGCCGGGCCGGCGCGTGCTGCAGATGCTGCGGCCCGGACCGGCGACGGGCGACGCGGACGTGCTGCTGGTCGTCAACGGCGGCCTGGGCGACATCGAGGTGACACTCCCGCCGACCCGTCCGGGCAGCGCGCCCTGGGAGCTCGTCTGGGACTCCGCGTGGGACGCGCCCGTGGTGCCCGACGACGAGACCGGTCCCCGGACCTCCGTGACCCTGGACGCCCTGAGCCTGCACGTCCTCCTCTCCCCGGGCACCCCCTGACCCCGTTACAGTGCGCTCATGACTGACTCTGTCTCCAACAACGACGTTGCCGCAGCGGTCGACACCGACGTCTTAGTCGTCGGCGCGGGGCTCTCCGGGCTCGTCACCGCGACCGAGCTGACGGCGGCGGGCAAGCGGGTGGTCCTGCTCGACCAGGAGCCGGCGGCGTCGCTGGGCGGGCAGGCCTGGTGGTCGTTCGGCGGGCTGTTCCTCGTGGACTCCCCCGAGCAGCGCCGCCTCAAGGTCAAGGACTCGTTCGACCTCGCCTTCGCCGACTGGCTCGGCTCCGCCCAGTTCTCGCCGGGAGCCGACCGGGGAGAAGGACCGGACCGCTTCGGCTACCGCTGGGCCAAGGGGTTCGTCGAGTTCGCCGCCGGCGACATGCGGTCTTGGCTGCACGCCAAGGGTGTGCGCTGGTTCCCGCTGGTGCAGTGGGCGGAGCGCGGCGGCTACCCGGCGGGCGGGCACGGCAACTCGGTACCTCGCTTCCACGTCACGTGGGGCACCGGCCCCGCGATCGTCGAGCCGTTCGTCAAGGCCGCGCACGAGGCGAACCGGGCCGGGCTGCTCGACCTGCGGTTCCGGCACCGGGTCACGTCCCTGGTCGTCACGGACGGCCGGGTCACCGGGGTCCGTGCGGAGATCTTGGCCGACGACGACGCCGGGCGCGGCGAACCTTCCAGCCGCACCGTGACCGGCGAGGTGGAGCTGTCCGCCCAGGCGGTCGTCATCGCGAGCGGAGGCATCGGCGCGAACCACGACCTGGCGCGAGCCCACTGGTCGGCCGACGCCGGGCGGCTCCCCGAGCGGATGCTGTCGGGTGTGCCCGACTCCACGGACGGGCTCTTGCTCGGCGTCGCCGCGGCGTCGGGCGCCGCCCTGGTGCACGAGGACCGGATGTGGCACTACCCGGAGGGCATCGCCAACCACTCGCCGGTGTGGTCCAAGCACGGCATCCGAATCCTGCCCGGCCCGTCCTCCCTGTGGCTCGACGCCGACGGCGGCCGCCTGCCGGGCCCGCTGTTCCCCGGCTTCGACGCCCTCGGGGCGCTGCAGCACGTCACAACCCGCGGCGACGACCACTCCTGGTTCGTGCTGAACAAGGCGATCATGGAGAAGGAGTTCGCGCTGTCGGGCTCCGAGCAGAACCCCGACCTGACCGGCAAATCGGTACCCCTCCTCCTGGATCGGGCGCGCGGCAAGTCGGTGCCCGTGCGGACCTTCGCGGAGCGGTCGGGAGAGTTCCTCTGGGCGGACACCCCGGCCGAGCTCGCCGGGAAGATGAACGCGCTGACCGAGGCCACTCCCGGATCTTCGGGGCACGTGGACGCCGAGGCGCTGGCCGGCCTCATCGCGGCCCGCGACCAGCAGGTCGCCACCGGGCTCGGCAAGGACCCGCAGGTCGTGGCGACGGCGGCGGCCCGGCACTTCGTCGTCGACAAGGTCATGCGGGTCGCGCCGCCGCGCGCCTTCAGCGACCCGAAGGACGGCCCGCTGCTCGCCGTCCGCCTGTCGGTGCTGACCCGCAAGACGCTCGGCGGCATCTGGTGCGACGAGACGGGCCGCGCCCTGACCCCGGACGGCGACGTGCTGGAGGGGCTGTGGGCCGTCGGCGAGGCCGCGGGCTTCGGCGGCGGCGGTGTGCACGGCCACCGCGCCCTGGAGGGCACGTTCCTCGGCGGCTGCCTCTTCACGGGCCGAACGACGGGCCGCGCCCTGGCGGAGATGCTGTAGGGCGGACTCAGCGGAGCAGGGCCGTGCCGTCTTCCAGGGCGAAAACGACGGCGCCTCCGGCGCAGCGGGTCACCAGCTCCGCCGGCCAGTCGCCGGTCAGCGGCACTACATCGACGTCTGAGCCGACGTCGGACAGGCCCGCGCCGTCGCCCGGGTGCAGGCCCGTCACGCGGGTGCCGCCCGGGCGGCCGAGCCGTTCGCGCACCGAGTCCGGCCGGTCGAAGAACCAGTGTGTCGGGGCGTTGGAGTCCAGCGCCTCCGCGAGCCGCTCCAGGTCGCGAGCCGCGAGCCGCAGGACGGGGGCCACCCAGGCGGCGTTCTCGGTCACCATCGCCTCGGTCCGGCGCGGATCGGAGAGGCCGACCCGGGTCCCGTCCCGGAACGAGCCCGCGGCGAGCCGCAGCGCGAGGTCGCGCACGGGCGCCCCTGCCACGGCCCCGAGCAGCTGGTTGGCCAGCACGTGCGGTACGTGCGACACGAGGGCGGCGGCCTCGTCGTGCAGCTCGTCGGTGAGCACCGCGGCTGTCCCGCCCAGCGGGCCCGTGACCAGGCGCAGCACCCGCTCGAGGCGAGCCGGGTCGGTTCCGGGCGCACACGTCACCGCCCACGGGATGCCCTGCAGCAGCTCCACCGACGAGGCTTCGAACCCGCTCCGCTCCGTCCCCGACATCGGGTGCGCCCCCACGTAGCGGTCGCCCAGCCCGGCGTCGGACACTGCCTCCCGGACGGGCGCCTTCACCGATCCGACGTCGGTCACCGTCGGGTCCCAGCCGGGCTCGCCGGACAGCGCCTCGGCGAGCTCCGCCGCGACGGCCCGCATGGCACGCAGCGGCACGGCGAGCACCACGACGTCGGGCCGCTGCACCGCGAGCCCGGCGACGTCGTCCGCCACCGTGAGACCGGCCGCCCGGGCCGCCTCCGCCGACGACGGGTCGGTGGCGACCACCGGGACGCCGGCGCCCTGCAGGGCGCGGGCGAGCGAACCACCGATCAGGCCGAGGCCCACGATGCCCACCGAGCCGCCCTGCTCGCGCAGCGTGCTCACCGCAGCAACCCGCGATCGCGCACCACGGCCGGAGCCTGGGCCGTCATGCCCATCGCGGCGTCAGTGCGTCCGGCCCCGGCACGAACGCCTCGCCCGGCAGCACGGCCAGCGTGCGGTGCGCCACCCCGCGTGCGGTGAGGTCGGCGACCAGGACGCTCAGCACGTCCGACGTCGGGCAGGAGAACGACGTGAAGAACACGTGCGGCCCGGCCGACGACGGCTGGCTGCGCAGGTGGTCCAGGTCGAGCCCGGCGTCCGCGATGACCGCGAGGGTGGGTTGCAGGGAACCGAGGTGGTCGTCGGCCGGGCCGAACGCGAGCCACACCTGCGCCGGCGTCGTGAACGGAGGCCAGTCCGCCCTGGACTCCAGCAGCCCGTACCAGACCGGCCCGCCCTCGGCGAGGGCCGCGCTGTCCGGGAGCTCCGCGAAGCCTGCCGGGACCCGGGACCGCTCGATGACGAGCGAACCGCCCTCGCCCGCCAGGGCCACCCGCTCCTCGACGGTCGCGCGCGTGGGCACCAGGCGAAGGCTCGCGCCAAGGCCACGGAGCACGGCCGCGCAGTCGCGCATGCCCGCCTCGTCGATCACCACCTGGCCCACCGTGGCGCCCGCACCGACCCACACCCACTGGCCGGGCACGGCCACCGCCGCCGTCACGATGAGTGACGACGCACCCTCCAGGAGCGCCCGTTCGAGGCCCGGCGCCGGATGCTCCGGGTGTCCCAGGTGCACCACGGCCGCCAGGGCCTCGATGCTCGCCACCGTGGCGAGCGTGTCCGCCGTGGTGCCGAGGTCCAGCAGTTCGACCGGGTCGTTCCAGCCCGCCATCCGCGCGGCCAGCACCGCGTGCGCGGGAGACTCCCGCTCGCTACGTCCAAGCATGTGCGAAACCTACCGCCGGTCGTACGTCAGGGCCTCATAGCTGGTCGGATGGCTAGTCACACACGACCGGATTGTCCGGGTTGTAGGTGTGGTTGAAGGAGTTCTCCTTGACGACCTCGCCGTTGCGGAGGACCTGGCGGGAGATGCTGACGCTGAAACCGTCCTCGCCGCCGGGGTACGGCACGCAGTCCGCCGAGGAGTCGTGGATCACGGTCGTCGGCACGACGTTGGTCCTCGGGCTGGTGCTCTCCTCCACCGTGTAGTAGCTCGTGCTCCAGATGCGGACCGTGAGCTCGCCGCCCGAGATGAAGGCCTGCATGACCGCGCCGTACGGGGTGTCGTTGGTGAACCGCATGTCCTTGGCGCCCACGTAGATCGTGGCCTCGCGCCCCGGCGGGTAGCGAGTGAACCAGAAGGAGTGCGCGTGGTGCTCGACGTCCACGAACCCGGCGAAGAAGCTCGCGTTGAACGAGGTGGTGGCCATCTGCGAGAGGCCGCCGCCCACCGCCTCGACGTGCTCGCCGTTCTCGATGACGCCGGCGTCCTGGTAGCCGTTCTCGAGCGTGATCGGTGCGAGCGCCTCCAGCAGGGAGAACGTCTCGCCCGGCTTGATGAGGCTGCCCGTGACCATCTCCGCGCCGCGCTGCAGGTTCTGGGTGCGCACCGGCTCGTTCGTCAGCGGCGTGCTGAACTCGGAGACGATCTCCTGGACGCCCAGCGCCTCCAGCGACTCGACGGTCTCCTGCGGGTCCTGCTCGACCAGCTCGACCGACGTCTCACGATCTTCGCTCGTCGCGGCGATCTGCACGGCCTTGCCCGTCTGTTCGACGTCGAGCGTCGTGCCGGTCTCGCCCCCCACGACCGTGGGCCGGCCGCCGGCGAACTCGAAGTGCGCGTCGGACGGGACCTCCAGCAGGTCGGTAGTGCCGTCGACGATGGCCGCGACGGTCGCCTCCCCGTCCACGATCGTGACCAGCTCGGCGTCACGCGGCTCGAACCGGAACAGGCCCGCCAGCACCTCGGGCTCCAGCACCGGCGTCTGACCGCCCACGGACACCGTGACCGGTGCCGAGACGACCGTCTGTGCCACGGCGAAGGTCTCGTCGGTCTCCTGCTGCGTGATGACCGGCTGCACCGGCTCGACCGGCAGGTCGAACGGGCCGGTCTCGCTGAGCCAGCGCTCCCGGATGATGCGCGCCGTCTCGCTCACCTCGATCCGCGAGCCGTCCTCCGCGTCCGTCTTGACCGCCTGCCCGTCGACGAACGCGACGGTGCCGTCCACGGGGGCCACCGCGAGCGATTCCTCGAGACTCGCGACCGCGGGCTCGAACTTCTGGTTGTCGACGGCCAGTACCAGCTCCCCCTCGGAGCCGCCGAACATCTGCTCCCACATCCGCAGCGGGCTGAGCGAGAACCCGGTGAGCTCCGCGGCCGTCGCCTCGGCGTCGATCGCGAGGCCGCTGGCTTCCGGGGACAGCTGGGCCGTGCCCTCGCCTGCGGTGAGCTCGATGGGCTCGTTGATCCGCGGGGCGAGCTGCTCCGTGAGCGCCGACGCCGCGTCGGTCTGCGTCATTCCGCCCACGTTGACGCCCGCCACCGTGGTGTCACGCGGTGCCGTGTCGCTCAGGAGCCACGCCACCAGGGCGTAGATCGCGAACAGCACGACGGCGCCCAGCACCGTGAGCAGCGCGATCCTGGGACCCCGGCTCGGGGCGCCGTCGCCGGCGAGGCCGAAGAAGCCGTCCCGGTCGCCCGCGTTCGGGCCGCCCGGGCCGGCGGGGCCCTGGGGAGCGTTCGGGTCGCTGGGGTCCACGGGGGCGGCGCCCAGCGGCGGCGCCTCGGTACGCACCGGCGCCCAGCGGGTGCCGGCCAGCGGGCGCGAGACGCGCTGGATCGCACCGGTCAGCGGCTTGAGGAACGGAACCTGGCCGGAGCTCGGCGGCGGCACCGTGCCCGGGGCGGGAGCGACTGCGCCCTGAGTCGGCGGGACCGCGCCCAACGGCGTGCCCGACGTGCGCGGCGGTACGGAAGGCGGAGCGGACGCCGGCGTCGGGACGGCTGCGCCTGCAGCGCCCGACGCGGCTGCGGCGGCGGCCGCGACTGCCCCTGCAGTCCCAGCTGCGGCTCCAGCCGCAGCTGCGCCGGTCGCGGCCGGGCCATTCGCGGCCGTCTGGGCCGCGGACGCGGGTGCCGCCGCCTCCACCGGGGACTTCTCCGGCGTCACCGGGTCCGGCACGGTCTGCGGAGCGGTCGATCCCGGCGTGGTGCCGGCCGGGGCCGTCTTCGGCCCGGGGACAGCGACCGGATCGGCCGCCGGGGCCGCCGCGGCGCCCGCTGCGGCCGCTGTCGCTCCGACTGCCGTCGCTCCGAGCGCTGCAGCGCCGAACGCTGCCGCCGCCGGAGCTCCGACGTCGGACGACGGCGCGGCCGGGGTTGACGTCACCGGCTCGACGGGAGCCGCGTCCGCCGTCTTGTCGGGGGTCTTGCTCGGGTCTGCAGCGTCCGGAGATACGTCCGAGGAGGTCTTGCTCGGGTCTGACACGTCTGGGGCCTGTCCTGCCGTTGAGGCGGCCGGTGTCGTGCCGGGGCGCGTAGTGTCCAGCGACTGTGCGCCCTGGTTCTCGGTGCTGCTCGCGCCCGGGACTGACTTGGGCGGGCGGTCGAACGCGAAGACGCGCGGGGTGTAGCCACTCCTGGGCGCCACGGCGGCCTTCGCCGGCGGGGTCGCGAGCTTCTCGACGACGGTCTGCAGCACGGCCACCGGGTCGGGGATGTCCGTGCTCGGCTCCGCGAGTGGGCTCGGGGTCACTGGCTCACGCGGTGCCACCTGCTCGACCGGCGTCACCGGCGTCACCGGCGTCACCGGCGTCACCGGCACATTCGGCACCACCGGCACGGTCGGCACCACCGGAGCGCTCGGCGTCACCCGCTCGACCGGCGCCTCCGGCGAACTCGGCGTCGCGACCGGCGCCTCGGCGTCGGCTCCAGTGCCCTGCGGGTCGCTCCCGGTCCCGGCCGGCACGACGGGCGCTGCTGCAGCCGGCGGTGCCGCAGGCGGCACGACGGGCGGACGCGGGGCCTCTGGGGCCTCGGACTGCTCCGGAGGGGTCACGGGCTGGGCCTCGTCTGCGGATCGGGGAGCCGGCGGAGCGGTCGGTCGACCGGCCGGTACTGGGGACTGCGCCGCCTCGGGGCCTGTCGGCCGAGCAGGAGGTTTAGCTACCTGCCGCGGGACGCTGCCAGGGCGCGTCCGAGACAAGCGGGGAGGCATCGCCGGGGCGGGTTGCGTCCCGGCGTTCTCGTCTGACGTCGGCTCGAGCGGTTCGTCACGCTCGGTCGGCTGACCCATCGGCACTCTCCGTGCAACTACCCGAGACGCGGACTCTCCGCGTCCCCCAGTGGCGCACCGGGCCTGCGGCGGATCCGCTGGACGGGGCCGCCCTGCCGGGCATCTTATCCAGCGAGATTCGCGCCTGCGGCCCCGTACTGGGCGCCCCGAGGTGGAGGTTGTGTATCAATCCTGCCCACCATCCTTAACCAGTCTGCGAAGAACTGCAGACCTCATGCAATGTGCCGGTCCCGGCGGGCCGGGACCTCGGCGAACCACGACGACGGCAGGAACGCGACGACCGCCAGGATCCCTACCCCCGCATACGACCAGACCAGCCCCAGCACGCCGGCCGGGACCACGACGTCGCCCCCGGAGCCCGGCAGCGACAGCGCCTGCACGATGGCGACCCAGCCCACACCAAATCCCAGGAGCGTGCCGTAGCCGGCCCAGGCGCGCGCGAGCACACCGCCCGCCGCCGTCAGCGCCAGCGCGAGGACCAGACCGAGATACCAGGACTCGTCGCCGAACCGGTGCACCACGGTCCCTAGGGCGCCCAGCACTGCGCCGAGCAGGACGGCCAGCAGGGTGCGCACGATCGTTCGTCCGAGGGGGCGGCCGCGTGAGTTCACCCAGTCATTGTCCAGCATTCCCCTGGGAGCACACTGCACGTGTGAAACACTCCGGCGGGTGAACACGCTCCAGTCCCAGACACAGCTGATCGTCAGGCAGCGAATCCGCATGATGGTCAACCAGTACGAGGTGCACGGCGCGCGGCCCGACGGCGGCGAGGGGGACCTCTACGCGTTCGCTCAGCAGAAGCGTATGGCGTTCCGCGAGCAGGTCACCATCTACACGGACGACACCAAGCGGGAGGCCCTGCTCGGCTTCAAGTCCCGCCAGGTGATGGACCTCGGCGCCACCTACGAGGTGGTCGACGCGGGCGGCACCCCGATCGGCTCGTTCCGCAAGGACTTCGCGGCGTCGCTGCTGCGCAGCACGTGGCACGTCGACCAGCCCGGGCTGGGCATCGTCACCGGGGCCGAGCGCAGCCTGCCCGTCGCCATCATCCGCCGGCTCGCCGAGGTGGCCTGGCTGCCGTACCACTTCGACTTCCTGATCGACGGCCGGCCCGGCTTCACCGTCGAGAAGAAGTGGGGCCTTCGCGACCGTTACGTGGTAACCATCCACGAACCACAGCTAGACCGCCGCCTGGTAACGGCCATGGCGATCGCCCTGGACGCCCTCCAGGAGCGCTGAGCTAGCCGGGGTCCGCGGCCAAGTAGGTCTCACTGGTCAGGATCGGGGACAGGACGCCGTTCGAGAGGGCGTACCAGCCCGCGACCAGGCCCTCGGGTCGCGTCAGCGCCGTCGTGTGCTGGACCTGTGTGGCGTGGGCCCGCAGGGCGGCGGTCACCCGGTCCAGCACCGGTCCGACGTCGACCCTTACGACCCGCAGGCCCGCTGCCTCCAAGTTCTCCTTGGCGAACGGCGGCAGGTCTCCGTCGGGGTCCGCGAACGTGAGGCCCTCGGCGGCGGCCAACGCCCGCGCCTCGGGCAGGGCGGCGAGCATCGCGCGCGCCTCGCGCAGGTCCGACGCCGACGCGACTGCCTGCCAGAGCTCGGCCCCGGCCCACGGCTCCTCCCCCGGCCCGACGACGGCGGCGCGCCCTTCCGCGGCTGCCCGGCGGGCGCCGTCGGGCCGCCAGGCCGGGTCGGCCGCGAGCTGCAGCGCACGGACCGTCACCTCGTGTGCACGCACGTGGTCGGGATGTCCGTAACCTCCACCAGGCTCATAGGTCGCGACGACGGCGGGGCGCCGCGCGCGGACCAGCACCGCGAGCCGGGCCGCCGACTCTTCGAGCGACACCCGCGCGAATGCGGTCGGCGGCGCGTCCGGGGCGGGGCCGGCGACGCCGGGCGCCACCCAGGCCATCCCGGAGTCCTCGTACCGCACCTCACCCGCCGCATCAGAGCCCGCCGCGTCAGTGCCGGCCGCGTCAGACCCGTGGGTCACCCCGGCGACCTGTGCAGCTGACAGCGGGAGGGTGTCCAGGAACGTGTGCTCGATCGTCCCAGCCGAGGCCGGGCGATCGGTGTCGCCAGCGCCGGCCCTTGCCAACCGCTCCAGAGCGGCCGCCAGCTCGGTTTCCCGGTAGGCGCCCAGCGCGGGACCGTCGCCCTCGAGGCCGGCCCGCCGCTCCGACGTCGTACCGGGAAGGGCGAGGACCTCGCCGCGCTCCCCGCGCGTGCACGTGACCACGTACACGGGCCGACCGGCCGCGGCGAACGAGGCGATCAGAGCGCCGGTCGACAGCGTCTCGTCGTCGGGATGCGCGTGCACGGCCAGCAACCCCCCGAACGCACTGAGTGCTGGATGCTCGTTCGGAGGACGGGTAGTCATCGAACGAGCATCCAGCACTCAGCGGTGGCGGAAGGAGGTCAGTTGCGCTTGGCGCGCGCCGTCGCTCGGGCGCGGTCCGTCGCGTTCAGCAGCACCTTGCGGATGCGGACGACCTCGGGGGTCACCTCGACGCACTCGTCCTCCTGCGCGAACTCCAGCGACTCCTCGAGCGTGAGCTTGCGCGGCGGGATCAGGTTCTCGAAGTTGTCGGCGGTGGCGGACCGCATGTTCGTCAGCTTCTTTTCCTTGGTGATGTTGACGTCCATGTCTTCGTTCCGCGAGTTCTCGCCGACGATCATGCCCTCGTACACCTCCTGCGTGGGGTCCACGAAGAAGGAGCCGCGCTCCTGGAGGTTGATCATGGCGAACGGCGTGACCTTGCCGGATCGGTCCGCGACGAGCGAGCCCGTCATGCGCGACTCGATCGGGCCGTGCCACGGCTCGTAGCCCTCACCGATCGAAGCCGCGATACCGGTGCCGCGGGTGTCCGTGAGGAACTGCGTGCGGAAGCCGATGAGCCCGCGCGCGGGAACCATGAACTCCATGCGGACCCAGCCGGTGCCGTGGTTCGTCATGGTCTCCATGCGGCCCTTGCGCTGCGCGAGGAGCTGCGTGACGGCGCCGAGGTACTCCTCGGGCACGTCGATGGTCATGCGCTCCATCGGCTCGTGCAGCTTGCCGTTGATCTGCTTGGTGACGACCTGGGGCTTGCCGACGGTCAGCTCGAAGCCCTCGCGGCGCATCTGCTCGACGAGGATGGCCAGCGCCAGCTCACCGCGGCCCTGCACCTCCCACGCGTCGGGACGCTCGGTCGGGAGCACCTTGAGCGACACGTTGCCGACGAGCTCGGCGTCGAGGCGGTCCTTCACCTGGCGGGCGGTGACCTTGTGGCCCTTGCCGCCCTTGCCCGCGAGCGGCGCGGTGTTGATGCCGATGGTCATCGAGATGGCCGGGTCGTCGACCGTGATGAGCGGCAGGGGGCGCGGGTTGTCGAGGTCGGTGAGGGTCTCGCCGATCATGATGTCCGCGATACCCGCGACGGCGACGATCTCGCCGGGGCCGGCCTTGTCGGTCGGCACGCGGTCGAGTGCCTTGGTCTCCAGCAGCTCGGTGATCTTCACCGTCTGCAGCGAGCCGTCGTGCCGGGCCCAGGCGACGTTCTGGCCCTTGACCAGGGTGCCGTTGTGGATGCGCAGCAGGGCGAGCCGGCCGAGGAACGGCGATGCGTCGAGGTTGGTGACGTGCGCCTGCAGCGGCATGTCCTCCTCGTACGTCGGGGCGGGGGTCTTCTCGAGGATGGTCGCGAACAGCGGCTCGAGGTCCTCGCTGTCGGGCAGGCCACCGTCGGCGGGCTGCTCCGTGGAGGCGCGGCCGGCCTTCGCCGACGCGTACACGACGGGGACGTCGAGGATGGCGTCCAGGTCAAGGTCCTCGACCTCGTCCGACAGGTCGCTCGCGAGGCCGAGCAGCAGGTCCGTGGTCTCGGCGACGACCTCGGTGATGCGCGCGTCCGGACGGTCGACCTTGTTCACGACGACGATGACCGGAAGCTTCGCGGCCAGGGCCTTGCGCAGCACGAAGCGCGTCTGGGGCAGCGGGCCCTCCGACGCGTCGACCAGCAGCACGACGCCGTCGACCATCGACAGGCCGCGCTCGACCTCGCCGCCGAAGTCGGCGTGGCCCGGGGTGTCGATGACGTTGATGGTGATGCCGCCGGGCTCGCCGTTCGCCGCCGCCGCGGGACCGGAGTACCGGATGGCGGTGTTCTTGGCGAGGATCGTGATGCCCTTCTCACGCTCCAGGTCGCCCGAGTCCATGACGCGGTCCTCGAGGTGCTGACGGGCACCGAAAGAGCCCGACTGCCGCAGCATGGCGTCCACGAGCGTGGTCTTGCCGTGGTCGACGTGGGCCACGATCGCGACGTTACGCAGGTCGGAGCGGGTCGCACGGGCCGAGGTCGGCGCGGTTGCAGGCACGGTCACGAAGCACTCATTTCCAGAAGGGAGGTCAGGGGCGCGGACTCTGGTCCCGAAGGGACCGGTCTCGCAGCATCACCCATCTTACCCGCGAATCGAAATCCCCAGGTGTCGACCGCATCACGCCCAGGAAAACACTCCGGGCGCGTCGACGCCCTGGTCACCTGAGGAGACCAGGGCGTCGACGCCTTCGTGCGGAAAAGAGGTCAGCCGGCGATCTCCAGGCTCGCGCCCGGGATGGCCGCCAACAGGTCCCGCGTGTACTCCTGCTGCGGGTTGTCGAACACCTCGTCGGTCGGTGCGTGCTCCACGATGCTGCCGTCCTTCATCACGGCCACCAGGTCGGCGATCTGCCGCACCACTGCCAGGTCGTGCGTGATGAACAGGTAGGACAGCCCCAGCTCGGCCTGCAGGTCGTTGAGCAGCGTCAGGATCTGCGCCTGGACCAGCACGTCGAGCGCCGAGACGGCCTCGTCGAGCACAAGCACCTCTGGCTTGAGCGCCAGCGCACGCGCGATGGCGATGCGCTGCCGCTGGCCACCTGAGAGCTCGTTCGGGAACCGGCGCATGGTCGCCTGCGGCAGCGAGACCATGTCGAGCAGCTCGCGGACCCGCGCCTCGCGGGACTTCCGGTCGCCCACCCGGTGCAGGGCGAGCGGCTCCTCGATCGAGCGGAAGACCGAGAACACCGGGTCCAGCGAGCCGTAGGGGTTCTGGAACACAGGCTGCACCCGACGGCGCAGCGCGAACTGCTCCCTCGCGGTCATCTTGGTGATGTCCTTGCCGCCGAACAGGACGCTGCCCGACGTCGGCTCGAGCAGTCCCAGCACCATGTTGGCCGCCGTGGACTTACCCGAGCCGGACTCGCCCACCAGCGCGAGCGTGCGGCCCTTGGGCAGCACGAAGTCGACGCTGTCCACCGCCGTGAAGTCGGTGTGCGAACCCGGCCGGGAACCGCGGATGCGGAACACCTTGGTCAGGTCCTTCGCCACGACGACGTCGGGCGCGGTGGTCTCCTCCTCGTCCGCGTGCTCGGCGAGCAGGTCGTCGGCCTCCTGGCCGCGCTCGTGCGCGGACTGGATGCGCCGCGACGCCAGGGAGGGCGCCGAGGCCACGAGCCGCTTGGTGTACTCGTGCTGCGGGTCCTTGAGGATCTGTGCCGCCGGGCCGGACTCCACGACCTTGCCCTTGTACATCACCACGAGGTGCTCGGCGCGCTCGGCGGCCAGGCCCAGGTCGTGCGTGATGAACAGGACCGCCGTGCCGAGCTCCGCGGTCAGGCCCTCCAGGTGGTCCAGGATCTTCTTCTGGACAGTCACGTCGAGGGCGGAGGTCGGCTCGTCCGCGATGAGCAGCTTGGGCCGGGAGGCCAGGCCGATCGCGATCAGCGCGCGCTGGCGCATGCCGCCCGAGAACTCGTGCGGGAACTGGCGGGCGCGCCGGGCGGCATCGGGCAGGCCGGCCTCACCCAGCAGCTCGGCGACGCGCGCGGTGCGCTCCGCCCTGCTGCCCTGGAAGCCGTTGGCGACCAGCGCCTCGTCGATCTGCGTGCCGATGCGCCACACGGGGTTCAGGTTCGACATCGGGTCCTGGGGTACCAGGCCGATCTCGCGCCCGCGCAGGTCCTCGACCTGCTTGCGCTTCAGGCCGACGAGCTCGCGCCCGCCGAACGAGATGGACCCGCCGGTCACCCTGCCGGTGCCCGGCAGCAGGTCGATGATCGCGTGCGCGGTCGTCGACTTGCCGGAGCCCGACTCACCCACGATCGCCACGGACTGACCCGGGTAGATCGTGAGGTCCACACCGCGCACGGCGTCGACCTTGCCGGTCGCAGTGGTGAAGGAGATCTGCAGGTCGCGGATCTCGAGCAGCGGGGTGCTGTCGTCCCGCTGCTCGGCGGGCACCGGGGCGTCCTCGGTGGTCCCGTCGGTGAGGCTGATAGTGGTGGTCATCGCTTCCTCGCCTTCGGGTCGAGGGCGTCGCGCACCACGTCGCCCATCATGATGAAGCTCAGCACGGTGAGTGCGAGCGCGGTCGCCGGGTAGGCCATGATCTCGGGGGCCACCCGGATGGAGGCCTGGGCCTTGGCGAGGTCGCCGCCCCACGAGACGGTCGACGTCGGCAGGCCGATACCGAGGAAGCTCAGCGTCGCCTCGGCGACGATGAACGTACCCAGGGCCACCGTCGCGTAGACGATGATCGGCGCGGCCGCGTTGGGCAGGATGTGCTTGCCGAGGATCGCCAGGCGCCCCATGCCGAGCGCCTTTGCCGCGGTGACGAACTCGTTGTTCTTCACCCCGAGCACCGCACCGCGGGTGATCCGGGCAATCGACGTCCAGCCGAACGCCGCTAGGACAACGGCGACGACTACCTCGTTCCGGTCCTCCAGCAGGCTCATGATCACGATCGCCGCGAGCACGAACGGCACCGCGAAGAAGATGTCGGTGAACCGGGACAGGAGCGAGTCGAGCCAACCGCCGAAGTATCCGGCGATCGAACCGACGAGCGTGCCGACCACAACGACGAACACTGTGGACAGTAGGCCGACGATCACCGAGGCGCGTGCGCCGTAGATCGCCCGCGCATAGATGTCGCAGCCCTGCCTGTCGAACCCGAAGATGTGCCCGGCAGCGGGCGCGCCCAGCGAGTCCTCCAGGAAGCACGCTCTAGGGTCCGCCGACGTGAACAGCGCCGGCACCGTCGCCATGAGGATGACGAACACGATGAGGGCCGCGGAGACCCAGAACAGCGCCCGATGACGCATGTCGCGCCAGGCGTCTCCCCAGAGGCTGGACGGCGCCTCGGACGTGTCGACAGCATCGACAACACCGACCCGCACCTCCTCGGGGGGCGCCACGAAGTGGCCCTGCCCCGGTCGCGGGGTCTTCTCGTAGCGGTTGTCAGGCATAACGGATCCTCGGGTCCAGGACGGCGTACAGGACGTCCACGATCAGGTTGGCGACGATATAGACGATGACCAGCACCGTGGTCAGTGACACCACTGTCACGTTCTCGCCGCGGACGATCGCCTGATAGAGGGTTCCACCGACGCCGTTGATGTTGAAGATGCCCTCGGTGACCAGGGCGCCGCCCATGAGGTTGCCGAGGTCGATACCGATGAACGTGACGACCGGGATGAGGGAGTTGCGCAGCACGTGCCGCGTCATGACCTTGCCCTGCGGCAGCCCCTTGGCGCGCGCGGTGCGCACGAAGTCCGCCGTGATGTTCTCGACGACCGACGTCCGTGTCAGGCGCAAGATGTAGGCGAACGACGTCGTGGCCAGCACGACGGCGGGCATCAGGAGGCTGATGAAGTCGGGATCTCGTCCGGCGGTGATCGGGAGCCAGCCGAGCTGCACGCCCACGACGGCCTGCAGCACAAAACCGATCACGAAGGTCGGCAGCGAGATGAGCAGCAGGCTCCAGAGCAGCACCGTCGAGTCGAACAGCTTGCCCTTGCGCACCCCGGCCCACAGCCCGAAGCCGATGCCGAACACGGTCTCGATGACGATGGCCATCAGGGCGAGCTGGAACGTCACGGGGAAGGCCTGGGCAATTACCTCGACGACGGGGCGCCCGGTGAACGTGACTCCCATGTCGAACGTGAAGACGCCTCGTAGGAAGTACAGGTACTGCATGAAGAACGGCTGATCCAGGTGGTACGCCTCGCGGATCGCGAGCTCGGCAGCCGGCGACAGGCCGCGCTCACCGCCGAGAGCAGCCACGGGATCGCCTGGGCGCAGGAACACGAGCCCGTACAGCAAGAGCGTGGCGCCGAGGAACACGGGGATCACCTGCAACAGCCGGCGTCCGATGTACCAGAGCATGGGTTGGTCTCCTTGTTGATAACTGCGGAACATTCTCCCGGACCAGTTCCGGTGCTGTGTCCCGCACAGTTGAGGGCGGGGCGCGCAGTCCACGCGCCCCGCCCGTCACCTGGGATGATAGGTCAATCCGGCGGACCGGAAGTGATCGCTATCACTCCGCCTTGGTCACCTCGTAAAGCAGCGGCATGCTGTCCCAGCCGAACTCCACGTTCTCCACGGCCTCGGAGTGTCCGGCAGTGGTGGAGTAGTACCACAGCGGGATGCCCGGGAGGTCCTGGAAGAGGATCTCCTGCGCCTGGTTGTAGAGCACGTTGGCCTCGTCGAGCGACGGGGCGGCAGCGGCCTCGGCCAGAGCGGCGTCGAACTCGTCGCTCACGTAACGGCCGTCGTTCGAGCCGGCCAGCGCCGCCTCGCTGTAGAGCGGGCCGAGGTAGTTCTGCAGCGAGGGGTAGTCCGCCGACCAGCCGGCACGGAACAGACCGTTGACGCTGCCGTCGGGGCCGGCGTCGCGCTCGTTGAGGAACTCGTCGAACGTCGCGTAACCCGTCATCTCGCAGTCGATGCCGAGGTCATTGATGTACCCGTTGCACACTGCCTCCACCCAGTCCTGGTGCGTGGAGTCGGTGTTGGTGTGGATCGTCAGGACGTAGTCGTCCGGCAGCGGGTCTTCCTCGTTGGCCTGGTCCCAAAGGGACCGGGCCTCTTCCGCGTTGTACGTGGTGACCTCGTTGCCCGGGATCTCGCCGGTCCAGCCGTCGATGACGGGCGACGTGAAGTCGGTGGCCGGGATACGGGTACCCGCGAAGATCGTCTCGGTGATCTGCTCCCGGTTGATCGCCAGAGACAGAGCCTGACGCCGCAGCAGACCGGCCTCGCCCTGGAACTCGGGGAGCCACTCGGGCACCGTCATCGCGGCGAAGCTGGCGGACGGCTCGCTGACCGCTCCGTCACCCAGGTCCTCCTCGAAGGTGCTCATCGCCGTGGTCGGCACGTTCTCGAGGATGTCGAGGTTGCCGCCCTGCAGGTCCGCGTACGAGGTGTTCTCGTCCGTGTAGACGATGAAGTCCAGGCCACCGTTCTGCGCCAGGCGCGGACCGGCGTACGACTCGTTCGGCACGAGGCTGAGCTCGGACTCGTGCTCCCAGCTCTCCAGCGTGTACGGCCCGTTGACGACGGTGGTGTCCGGCTCGGTGCCGAACGCCGCGGGGTCCTCGAAGAACACCTCGGGCAGCGGGAAGTACGCCGAGTAGCCCAGGCGGATCGGGAAGTCGGACTCCGGCTGACCAAGCGTGACCGTGAACTCGGTGGGGCTCACGACCTCGAGGCCGGACAGCGTCTCCGCCGTCGGCTCCTCGGCCATGCCGGAGACATTGCCCTCCTCGTCGAACTCGGGCACACCCTGAGCCTCGGCGAAGCCCTCGATCGGCGAGAAGAAGCCAGCGCCCTTGGCGCCGTTCGGGCCGTAGCCCGCCCAGTTCCACGCGTCGACAAAGCTGTCCGCGGTGACCGGGGTACCGTCCGACCACTCCCAGCCGTCCTGGATGGTGATGGTCCAGGTCTGGTTGTCGTCAGACTCGATCGACTCAGCGATCTCGTTGTGCACGACGCCCTCGGCGTCGTAGTAGACGAGGCCGGAGTAGAGATTCTGAACGACGAGACCACCCTCGGTCTCGTTGGTCATCGACCCGATGAGCGGGTTCTGGGGCTCACCGTTGCTGATCGTCACGATGCCGTTGCTGGCGCCTTCGGCGGGCGGATCTTCGCCGCCGCTACCGCCACAGGCAGTCAGCACGAGCGACGAGGCAAGTGCGAATGCGCCGAGCCCCACAAGTCGCTTACGAGGTGTCACGTGTCCTCCTGGGTAGCAGTACACCCCGGCCCGGCGGTCGCCGTCCGGAGCGATGCGGGCGCAACGTTGCGCCCCGTGGTTTCACGCCTAACGTAACCGGTCCCCACACGTCCCGATGACCACCTACAGGGAAACGCCACCGAGTTGTGACCATCTCGGTATGCGTGGGTAACACCAGGTAACAGTTCTGACCAGGTGGTTCTCACGACCGTAACACTAGCGCGGTGAGGGCCTTGGCCAGGAAATTCACCCGTTGCCTCAGGCCACCACCTGCCCGTCATGCAGCTCCACCACCCGGTCGGCTCGGGCCATCAGCTCCGGATCGTGCGTGGAGACGACTGCGGCCACACCCCGCTCGTGCACGACCCGGGCGAGCAGGTCCATCACCACCGCCGCCGTCCCGGAGTCGAGCTGCCCGGTGGGCTCGTCCGCGAGCAGCACCTCCGGTTCGGCCACGAGCGCCCGGGCAATGCCCACCCGCTGCTGCTGCCCGCCCGAGAGCTCGTACGGCCGCTGCTTCGCCTGCCCGGTCAGCCCCACGGCCTCCAGCGCCGCCGCCACCCGCTCCGCCCGCTCGGCCGCCGGCGTGCGCCGCAGCCGCAGCGGCACCTCGACGTTCTCCGCCGCGGAGAGCACGGGCACCAGCCCGAACGACTGGAACACGTAGCCGATCCGGTCGCGCCGGGCGGCGAGCACCGCCGTCTCCCCCAGGGCGGTGAGCTCGGCGTCGCCGAGCCACACGCTGCCCGACGTCGGCCGGTCCAGCCCGCCCAGCAGGTTCAGGAGCGTCGTCTTGCCCGAACCCGAGGGGCCGCGCACCACGAGCAGCTCACCCGCGGCCACCTCCAGCGAGGCGTCCGCCAGGGCACGCACCTCACCCGCGCCGGTGCCGAACACGCGGGTCAGGCCCTGAGCGCGCAGCACGGTGCGGGCCGGTGTGGTGGTGGTCATCGGTCCTCCTCCTTCGGGGTCTCGGCGGGCTCGGCCGCCGGGCCCGGGCCCGGCGCCGCCGGCCACACACCCACGTGGTCCGGCTCCAGCGCCAGCCGCACCCGGTCGCGCAGGTCGAGGGCGTGCACAAAGTCCTGCGGCAGCTGCAGGCGGCCCACCCGGTCGAGCACCGCGAACTCCTCCGACACGTGCCGTGCCTGCCCGTGCTCATCGGTCTCCGTGCGCCGCAGCGTCTCCGTGGAGGTGCGCCCGTCGCGGATCTGGATGGTGCGGGCGACGTGCTCGGACACCGTCGGGTCGTGCGTGACGATCAGCGTGGTCACGCCCGTCTCCCGGTTCACACCGCGCAGGGCCTCCAGGACCTCCACCGACGTGGCCTCGTCGAGCTCACCGGTGGGCTCGTCCGCGAGCAGCACCCGCGGGTTGTTGGCCACCGCTACCGCTATCGCGGTGCGCTGCTGCTCGCCGCCGGACATCTCGCCGGGCCGCCGCCCGGCCACGTGCCCGACCTCCAGCAGCTCCAGGAGCGCCTCGACGCGGCGCGTGCGCTCGCGACGCGGCAGCGTGTTCGCCAGCTCCAGCGGGAGCCGCACGTTCTCGCTCGCCGTGAGGTACGGCAGCAGGTTGCGCGACGTCTGCTGCCACACGAAGCCGACGGTGGACCGCTGGTAACGCACCCGCTCGGCGTGGCCCATGGTCAGCAGGTCAGTACCGGAGACCACCGCGGACCCGCCGGTCGGCGTGTCCAGGCCGGAGAGAATGGTCAGCAGCGTCGACTTCCCGGAGCCGGACGCCCCGACGACGGCGACGATCTCCCCCGGGTCGACGCTCAGGGTGAGGCCCTGCAGCGCCTGCACCTCGACGCCGTCCGTGGCGAAGATCCGCACCAGGTCGCCGCAGCGGATCTCGCCGCCGCCTGCCGGCTCGGCCGACGCCGGCGCGTCACCCGTCAGCTCGATCGTCGTGCTCATCGGGTCTCCTCTCGAACGTCTGGGCCTCGAACGCCTGCGTCTGCAGTAGTCATGTCAGTCGTTGCTCCCCATCCGGAGCTGGGCGGCGACCTCGCCGCGCCGGCTCAGCGCCGCCGCGACGCCCACCGCGGCCAGCACCACCACGAAGAACCCGGCGGCGGCCGCGCCCAGCAGCAGCGGGTCGTACTGCGCGTCGGGTTGGATGTTTCCGCCGGTCAGGGCCGTGACGTCCACCGCGGCCAGCACCAGCGACGGCACGGCCACGCCGAGCACCGCGCCCACCACGAGCGCCACCACGGCCCACGGCCCGATCTCCCAACCCACCAGCCCGCGGCCCTGCCGGGGCGAGAGGCCC
This sequence comes from Promicromonospora sp. Populi, assembly GCF_041081105.1. NCBI lineage: Bacteria > Bacillati > Actinomycetota > Actinomycetes > Micrococcales > Promicromonosporaceae > Promicromonospora > Promicromonospora sp. Populi. The sequence goes on from NZ_CP163528.1 coordinate 2,632,649, forward strand.
AGGGTCTGCAGCACGGCGAGCAGCCGGGCTCGCGCGGGCGCGGCGAGCATCAGCGTCATCACCACCGCCGCCGCGCACAGCAGCCCCGCGAGCAGCACCGCCAGCACGAACGCGACCGCCAGGCCCCCGGAGACGGGCGCAGCCAGGATGTCGGCGGCCTCCTGGTCCGGGTCCTCGACCACCGCCGTCGGCAGGAGCTGCGAGATCTCGGCGGTCACCGCGGTGCGGTCCGCGGCGTCGGCCAGGCCGACGAGCGCGAGCCGCGCGTAGGCGTGGTCGCCCGTGCCCTCGGCCAGCCGGTCGGCGTCGGCGAGGACGAGGGCTCGGCCCGCGGGCAGGCCGGGCAGCTCGTCGACCACGTCGACGACCCGGACGGGCACGCTGCCCTCCTGCGTCACGAGGGTGCCGCCCGTGCTCCCGGGGCTGACGCCAGGGCCGGCCGCGGCACTGGTGAGGATCACGGGCACCGCGTCGTCCGCCCCACCCGGCCCGGTCAGCGCGTCCAGCGTCTCGGGGGCACCGGCCACCTCCTCCTGGGCGACGGCCAGCGCCGCGGCGTCCACCGTGTAGACCTCGGTGCGGAGCGACGATGCCTCGTTCTGCAGCACACCGTCGCCCACCGCGCCGACCGGCGTGACCGCATCGACCCCGTCGAGCGCCGCGATCTGCGCCGCCACCGGCTCGTCGACGACCGGACCGGAGACCCGCAGGTCGGCGCCGGTGGCCCGCCACGCCTCGCGGACCACACCGCCGGAGACGGTGGAGTAGAGCACGGCGGACGTCGCGGCGACGGCCACGGCCAGGACGAGCGCCACCGCCGGGACGGGCCCGCCCGCCGGGTCGCGCGTGGCGCGCGCGGCACCGAGGAACGGGACCAGGTCGCGCCGGGGCGCGAGCGCCCGCTCGACGGCGAGGGCGAGCCACGGGTAGGCGCGCACGGCGAGCAGGGTGAGCGCGAGGGAGACCAGCAGGGGTGCGGCGGCGACCAGTGGGTCGACACCCGCTCCGGCGCCGGTGGTGGCGCCCGAGCCCGCGACGACCCCGCGGGTCAGGAGCAGCCAGGTCGCGAGCGCCGCACCCGCGACCACGAGCACCTCCAGCACCCAGCGCACGCGGCTGCGCGAGCGGGGTGCGAGGTCGGCCCGGGTGGCGCGCAGCCCGGCGGGCGAGGTGGCGAACGCCAGGGCCACCGCCGGGGCAAGACCGGCGGCGAGGGCGAGCGCGACCTGGCTGACGGTGACGGGTGCGTCCATGCCGACGCCGGCCGAGAGGGCGAGCCCCGCAGCAAAACCGGCCACCGCGGACCCGAGGCCCACGACGAGGCCCTCGCCGCCCATGAGCACGCGGAGCTGGGTTCCGGATGCTCCGCGGGCGCGCAGCAGGGCCAGCGCGGGGCGACGCCGGTCGACCACCAGCCGGGCGCCGAGCGCGAGCACGGCCACGGCGGCGCCGAGCGGCCCGACGGCCAGCACCGCGACTATCGCGTCGACGCCGGTGCGCTGCGCGAGCAGGCGCTCCAGGATCTCGTTGAGGCGGCTGGTGGGCCGTAGCTCGATCGCGAACGGGTCGTCCGGGGCGGCCTCGACGATGATCGTCCTGGCCGACTGGCCGTTGAGCTGGGCCAGGAGCAGTGGCACGTCCGCGGCCGTCACGCTGTCGGTGCTCACCGGGTACCAGACGCGGGTCTCGGCCATGCCGAGCGTCAGCGGCGTGATCATCGCCGGGTCCACGTAGGCGGCAGCGGTGCCGAGCAGCCCGCGGTTCGGGTCGGCGATGACGGACGCCCGGGCCCCCAGGGCGTGGTGCAGCCAGTAGTCGGCGTCGGGGTCGCCGGTCTCGAAGATGCCGGTGACGACGAAGGTCGGATAGCGGTCGGCCAGGGCGATCACCCCCGTGCCCGAGAGGTTGTCGTACCGGCCGCCGAGCTCCCAGCCGTACGTGTCCGCGACGGCTTGTGAGACGGCTACCTCGAACGGCGGGGCCTGCGCCGTGGGCTGTCCCAGGGCCTGCTCCTCGTCCCCGAACACGGGGCCCGACGTCGCGGCGGGCCAGCGCCCCGCGACGAGCTCGGCGTGCTCGCTCAGGTCGGTGGCCGTACGGAGGAAGACCTTGGCCTCGGCCAGCTCGGAGACCGGCACCGGGTCGGTGTACGCGGGGTCGGTCGAGGTCACATGGAACTGCGGCGCGCCCATCACCGAGCGCAGCGGCTCCGGGGTCTCGGCGCGCACGGTGTCCAGGTTCGCGAGGAACGGCGCCCAGTCCGGCTCGGCCGGCACGCCGCTCTCGATGCTGCCGGGGTCGTAGAACCCCACGTCCGGCGGCTGCCCAGGGATCGCACCGACCACGGAGATGACGTCGCGGGCAGGCCCGGAGGACTCCGCCGTCTCGTACGCCACCTGGTCGGCGTGCATGGTCGCGACGGCGCGCGGCGCGGTCGACAGCACCCCGGCCGCGAGGAACGCGACCACGCCGAGCGTCGCCGTCGCGCCCCAGGACGTGCGCAGCTGCCGCCGCGCGAGCAGGCCCAGCCCGGACAGCGCGCCCATCAGCGGACCTCCTCGCGGTAGGTGGTGTCGCGGGCCTGCGCAGCCACGCGCGCGCCCACGCCGATCGCGACCAGGGCGAGCCCGGCCACGGCGGCGGCCAGCACCAGGCCGGTCCCGGCGGTCTCCAGGACGAACCGGGCCGGCGGCGCGGCGTCGATCCCAGTGAGGGTCGCGGCCGCGAGGCCGCCGACGACGAACCGCGCCACCCCCCACCCGGCGGCGGCGCCGATCGCGAGCGCCACCACGCAGACGGCGATCAGCTCGGCGGCCCGGGCTCGGCCCTGCGTCGCGGGGCCGAGGCCCACGGCGCGCAGGACGATCACCTCGCCGCGCCGTTCGCGCAGGGTCGCCACGGCGACCGCGAGCACACCCGCCAGCGCGAGCACCGTCGCGCCCGCGGCGGCCAGCCAGAACGAGACCCGCACCGGGACGGCGGTGTCGGTCGAGCCATAGCCCGGGGTCGTGACGGTCGGCTGCTCCCGGGTGCTCGTCGCGGAGGCCTCGGCCTCGGCGATCGCGGCCCCGGCCAGGCGCGCCACGGCGCCGGCGGGCGCCGTGGCGCCGGGCGGGGCCGCGGCCAGCCAGACCTCGTTGGTGAGCACCGGGTCGCTCACGCCGCGCACGAGCGCGGCGGCGAGCGCGCCCCGGTCCAGCAGGGCGGCGTATGGTTCGAGCGCCCCGGGTATGGTGCCCGACGCGGCGACGGCGACCACCTGCAGACGCGTGCCGCCGAGGGTGAGCTCGAAGGGGTCGCCCGCGGCGATGTCCAGCGCTTCAACCAGCGACGACGACGCCAGCAGAGGAATGGTCCCGGCGTCCGGCGTGGTCAGGAGGCGCAACCGGCTGGCGCCGACCGCGAATCCGCCGAGCGGCATGGTGAGCTCGGCCTCGCCGGGCCGGGGGTCTGTGGCCAGCTCCAGCCCCTCGGGGCCGTCGAGCGTCTCTGACAGCGTCCATCCCCGGGCGTCCACGGGTTCCCCGCCCGCCGTCAGGCCCCCGACGGACAGGGTCGCGGTCGCCATCGACCAGCCGGGGGTCGTGTCCAGGTTCACGGCCGCGACCCGCCAGGCCTGCCCCTGCGGGGGCGGCGGCACCTCGCCGGACAGCTCGTGCGTCGTCCGGTCCGGGCCGAGCGTGCTGCCGGTCCCGTCGCCCTCGGCGAGCTGCCCGAGGTCAACCTCGGCGAGGGTGCCGTCGCGTGCCGCGAGCAGCAGCGACACGTCCAGCTTGTGCCCGGGTGCGCCCTCGGGCAGGAGTATCTCCACGGTCGGGCGGATCTGGCCGGTCAGGGTGAGGCTGATGTCGCGCGCGTCGTCGGGCAGGGCGGGGGCCCCGGCGAACGCGTCGTTCGCCAGGTCGTCGGCGAGCCGCCCGACGTCGAGCACCTCCGCCGGCGCTCGCACCACCAGCGGCACCGCCGCCGCGGGCAGCGCGAGCATCGTCACCGGACGTCCGTCCGCGTACGCGGTCCCGGACAGCACCGGCGCGGCCGCCACGGCCTCGCCGCCGGGCCCCGCACCGCCGGGCAGGTACGGCGCCGGGTCGAGCGGCCCGCTCTCGGGGGCCATGACCCGCACGTCTGCACCGTTCGCGAGCACGTCGACGTCAGCCCGCAGGCGCTCCGCGGTGCCCGTGTACCCGCCGGCCAGCGTCGCGGCCCCGCCCGCGAGCACCAGCAGGACCACCGGCACCACGTACACGACGATCCGGCGCGCCACCTGCCGCGCCGCCAGCGGCCCGACGATCCCTCGCGACCGTCCCGCGAGCCCCGCCCACAGGCGGGTGGCCGGGCCGAGCACGGCCATCGCCACCACGGCGAGCGCGGCCAGCACCAGGGCCGGGGCGGCAGCCGCCGTCGGGTCGGTGCGCGAGCCGTCGGGGGTGGTCAGCAGGGGCGAGCCGTAACGCAGCAGCTGCGTCACGCTCACCGCGGCGGCGGCCACCGTCAGCACCACGGTGCCCAGGGCGGCCACCTGGCGCACCCGCCCGGAGCGGTCGGTCACCTGCCGCCGCACCGCCGCCTGTGCCTGCAGCGCTGCGACCAGCACGAGCGCCGCGGTGGCGACGACGGCTACGGCGAGCGCCACGGCCAGCGGTGTCGCGGCGGGGACTGCCGCACCGCCGTCGGCCCGGGCGACCACCCGCAGCGCGGCCCACGCGGCGCCACCGCCCGCGGCCGCGGCGGTCAGCGCCAGCAGCGCGCCCTCGACGCCGGCGGCACCGGTCACCGTGCCCGGTGCGGCACCGCGCGAGACGAGCAGCGCGACCTCACCCTCCCGGGTGGCGGCCAGCAGCCGCGCCACCTGGACGAGAGCGACCAGGCCCACGAGCGCCAGCAGGCACAGCGGCACCAGCGCCACGGCATCGGCGGCGCGCAGCGCGGCCTCCAGGTCGGCGGCCGTCACCTCCAGCGTGCCAGCGACGGTGAGGCCACGCGGCGCGACGGTACGGTCCTCGCCCAGCGTGCGCTCGACCTCGGCGGTGAGCGCCGCCAGGGCGGGCAGGTGGGCGGGGTTGAGTGCGGCGACGTCGGGCACGACCGTCCAGCGGGCGAACGGGTCGGTGTCCAGGCCCGCGAGGACCTCCGGGCTCACCACGACTGGGCCGAGGTAGGCGCCGTCGGCCCCGGTGAGCGCCGTGGGGTCGCCGAGCCAGACCGCGGCGTCGGGGTCGGTGACGCGCCAGGTGGCCGCGACGGTGACGGGTGTGCCGGTGTCCGTCGGGGCGTCCGGGTCGATGCCGAGGCGGACCGTGTCGCCGATCGTGAGCCCGGCGGCCTGTGCGGCGTCCGCCTGCACCGCTGCCTCGTCGGTGCCGGAGGGCCAGACGCCGTCCACCAGCGTGACGCCGTCCGCGCCCCCACCTGCGAATGCCTCCGCGCGCGACGGGGCGGGCAGGACGGCGACCGTCCAGCGGCCCAGGTCCTGACCGTCGCTGCCCTGGGTGTACTGCGGCTCGGTGCGTAGGTCATAGGCGACGTGGTGCGGCACGCCGTCGAGCAGCTCAGCGAGCACCTGCTGGACGGCGGTGTCCTGGACTCCGGCGTCATCCCCGAGACGGGTGGCGAGCTGCAGCGCCCGGCCCGACGGCTCGGTGCCGGCCAGGCCGTCGCGGGCGCCCGCCGTCGCGGCGGCCTGTGTCCAGCCGACGGTCACGCCGAGGGCCCCCGTCAGCACCGCGACCAACAGCCAGACGAGCGCGAGCAGCCCACGGTGCGCCGTCGACCGGCGGGCTAGGAGGGTGGCTCGACTCACGGAGCAAAACTAGCCGGGCTGTCCGACACCCACGACAAAACTAATGACGCCCAGGGCAACAATCCGGTCACGCCGTGCCGAGCAGTCGGTTTCGAGAACGACTTCGGGTACCGAATCCGGCTGGAATCGGTACCCGAGGACGTTCTCGAAGCGGACCGGCTGCCCACCCCGCAGGAGCTAGCGCTGCGTCGCCGGGGCGTACGCGCGCTCGGTCGCGCCGATGTACAGCTGGCGCGGGCGGCCGATCTTCGTCTGCGGGTCCTTGATCATCTCGCGCCACTGGGCGATCCAGCCGGGCATGCGGCCCAGCGCGAACAGCGGCGTGAACATCGCGGGCTCGAAGCCCATGGCCTTGTAGATGAGGCCCGTGTAGAAGTCGACGTTCGGGTAGAGCTTGCGCTCCACGAAGTAGTCGTCCGAGAGGGCGATCTCCTCCAGGCCGCGCGCGATGTCGAGCAGCGGGTCCTTGACGCCGAGCTTGTCGAGCACCTCGTCGGCGGACTTCTTCACGATCGCGGCGCGCGGGTCGTAGGACTTGTACACGCGGTGGCCGAAGCCCATCAGCCGCACGCCGTCCTGCTTGTTCTTGACCTTGTCCATAAAGGTCGCGACGGTCTCGCCGCCCGACTGGATCTTCTCCAGCATGGTCAGCACGGCCTCGTTGGCGCCGCCGTGCGCGGGGCCAGACAGGGCGTTCACGCCCGCGGCGACCGACGCGTACAGGGTCGCGTTGGACGAGCCGACGACGCGCACCGTGGACGTGGAGCAGTTCTGCTCGTGGTCCGCGTGCAGCACCAGCAGCTTCTCCAGGGCGTCCACGATCACCGGGTCGGCCTCGTAGGCCTCGTACGGCGTTGCAAACGTCATGCGCAGGAAGTCCTCGACGTAGCCGCGCGAGTAGTCCGGGTACAGCAGCGGCTCGCCCACTCGGCGCCGGTGCAGGTAGGACGTGATGGTGCGCGTCTTGGCGAGCAGGAGCACGGTGGCCAGGTCGACCTGCTCGTCGTCGGCCGGGTCGAGCGACTCCGGGTAGAACGTGCCCAGCGCGTTCACGGCGGACGCGAGCACGGCCATCGGGTGCGCGTTCCGGGGGAAGGTGCCCATGAACGTGCGGAAGTCCTCGTGCACCAGGGTGTGGCGGTTGACCCGCTCGGTGAACGAGTCCAGCTCCGCGGCGCTCGGCAGCTCGCCGTAGATGAGCAGGTACGCCACCTCGAGGAAACCCGCACCCGAGGCCAGCTGGTCGATCGGATACCCGCGGTAGCGCAGGATGCCGGCGTCACCGTCGATGTACGTGATCGACGACTCGCACGAGGCCGTGTTCATGAAGCCCGGATCGACCGTGACCAGGCCGGTGTCCTTGAGCAGCGACGTCACGACTATGCCGTCGTTACCCTCGCTGGCGGCGACGACAGGCAGGGTGTGAGAGGTTCCGTTGACGGCGAGCTCGACTTGGCTCAAGCCGTCCACCGGTGTGGAGGTCATGTCTTCCTTCCTGAATGGCGCACGAGGGACGCTGCTGTGAGGGAAGCTGACGGGCAGCGTCGACCTGGGCCACGACAATATCGCGCCCAGCTCTCGTTTTTCCAATCCATCGGTCAAGCCTCTGTGAGGCGTGCCACACAGTCGGCAATCTGCGCATCAGTGGCGGTCAGCGCCACGCGCGTGTGCCGGTCGTCGCCGTACAGGTGCCCGGGAGCGGTCAGGATCCCGCGCTCCGCGAACCACTCGGCGACCTGCGCTCCGGAGCGGCCGTCGGGCGCCGCCACCCACAGGTACAGGCCGGCGCCAGACTCGTCCACGACGAGCCCGGCCGCGCCGACCGCGGCGGCCAGCGCATGGCGCCTGGCGCCGTAGGTCGCCCGCTGGGCGGCGACGTGCTCGTCATCGGACAGGGCCGCCGTCATCGCGGCCTGCACCGGTGCGGGCACGATCAGGCCGAGGTGCTTGCGGGTCTGGGTGAGGTCGGCGATCAGGGCGCGATCCCCCGCCAGGAAGGCCGCCCGGTAACCCGCGATGCTGGACTGCTTGGACAGCGAGTACGCCGCGAGCAGGCCCTCGTGCGAGCCCCCGCACACGCGCGCGTCGAGGATCGACGGGACTCCGGCGTCGGCCCACGGGGCCTCCCACGCCAGCTCCGCGTAGCACTCGTCGGAGACGACGACGGCGCCGAGCGCCCGCGCGGCGTCGACCACCTCGCGCAGCGCCTCGACCCCCAGGACGCGGCCCGTCGGGTTTCCGGGCGAGTTGACCCAGACCGTCTTCACGTCGTCCCGGCCGGCCCAGTCGGCTACGTCGTCCGTCGCCAGCGGTGTGGCACCGGCCGCGCGGATGCCCGCCAGGTACGTCGGGTAGGCGACGGCCGGGAGCACCACTACGTCCCCGGGGCCCAGGTGCAGCAGCGAGGGCAACAGGCCGACAAGCTCCTTGGAGCCGATGGTCGGCAGCACGGCCGCGGGATCAAGTCCCGGCACACCCCGGCGGCGGGCGAACCAGTCGGCGACGGCCTGACGCAGCGCGGGCGTGCCGGCCGTCATGGGATACCCGGGTGCGTTCGACGCCGCTTCGAGCGCGTGCCGCACGACGTTGGGCGTCGGGTCCACGGGGGTGCCCATGGAGAGGTCGACCAGGCCACGCGGGTGGGCCTTCGCGGTAGCGGTGATACCCGCTATCGAGTCCCAGGGGTAGGGCAGGTCGGACAGATCTTGCAGGCCCACGTCAGGCCTGGGGCGGGAGAGCCGCGATCATCGGGTCGTCCTTGTTGATCACGCCCATCTTCGCGGCGCCGCCCGGGGAGCCCAGGTCGTCGAAGAACTCCACGTTCGCACGGTAGTAGTCCTTCCACTCCTCCGGGACGTCGTCCTCGTAGTAGATGGCCTCCACCGGGCACACCGGCTCGCACGCACCACAGTCCACACACTCGTCCGGGTGGATGTAGAGGGAGCGGCTGCCCTCGTAGATGCAGTCCACGGGACACTCCTCGATGCACGCGCGGTCCTTCACATCAACGCACGGCTGAGCGATCACGTAGGTCACTTCGAGGGTGTCCTTCCACTTCCGGACTAAAGAATCATGCAACGTGCAGTCCGCGGGACGGACCCTGCGGCGCGATCCTAGTATCTCCCGGGACACCCCCAGATCCCCACCGGTCTCACGCAGCGGAAGGAGAACCCGAGTGACATTCGCTACACCACCCGTGCCAGACGGCGTACCAGGCGGCGTGTCAGGCGGCGACTGGCGCGGTCTGCCGCCCGGCACACGGGTAGTGGTCCGCCGCCGGCTAGCGCCCGCAGGCCCCGTCGTGTCCGACGGCGGCACCGCGCACCGCTGGACCGACCTGATCGGCTTTGTCGTCGAGGTGTCCGACGCCGGTCTACGGCTGCGCACCGACCCGGTGCCCGGCCGCGGCGAGCCGCAGGAGGTCGACGTGGCGGCCGCCGACATCGAGGCCGCCAAGCCGATCCCCCCGAGACCCGTCAGGCGTTCTGGTCCACCCAGATGACGCCGGTCGGGCACATGCTCACGGCCTCCTGGACGGCGAAGTCGTGCTCGGGGCCCGGGCGCTCGTTCAGCAGCTTCACGATCCCCTCCTCGTCCTGGTCGAACACGTCGGGTGCGAGCAGGACGCACTGGCCGGCGCCGCAGCAGGCGTCACGGTCCACGATGATCTTCATGGGACCACTCTCCCTACCAATGAGGCAGTTAGTCGAATCCGGCCAGTCGAATCGGCCACCGGCTCAGGCGTTCGCCACCAGCCCCAGCTCCGCCACGCTCGCCAGGTGCGAGTGCTTCGGCACGATCCGGACGGTGTAGCCGAACGGCCCGGACGTGTCCAGGTCGACCTCACCGCCGAACGCGTGCCGGCCCGCCTCGTACGACTCGGCCAGGGCGAGGGGCTCGGCGGTGAACTCGTTGATGACGTCGGCCTCCGTGACGCGGCCGTGCACCACCTGCACGTCCACGTCGTCCGGCGACAGCGAGCCGAGCGAGACGTAGGCGCGCACCGTGAGCCGGTCGCCGACCTGCACGGCCTCGCCGATGCCCGCGGACTCCACGTGGTCCACCCGCACCTGGGGCCAAGCGCCGCGGACGTGGGCCTTCCAGCCCGCCAGGTCCTTGGCCGCAGTGAACCCGTCGGCCACGAGCAGCCCGGCCTCTGCTGCCGGGGCGTACAGCCCGTGCACGTACTCGGAGACCATGCGCGTGGCCTGCACCTTCGGGCCCAGCGTGGCCAGGGTGTGCCGCACCATCTCTAGCCAGCGGCCCGGCACGCCGTCGGTCCGGTCGTAGAACGCGGGCGCCACCTGGGACTCCACGAGGTCGTACAGCGCGGCGGCCTCCAGGTCGTCCCGCCGGTCAGCGTCCTCGACGCCGTCGGCCGTCGGGATGCCCCAGCCGTTCTCGCCGTCGTACCACTCGGCCCACCAGCCGTCCTCGATGGAGAGGTTCAGCCCGCCGTTGAGCGCCGACTTCATGCCCGAGGTGCCCGAGGCCTCCAGGGGCCGCAGCGGGTTGTTCAGCCAGACGTCGCAGCCCGGGTACAGCGACTGCGCCATGCCGATGTCGTAGTTGGGCAGGAAGACGATGCGGTGCCGCACGCCGGCGTCGTCGGCGAACCGGACGAGCTGCTGGATGAGCCGCTTGCCGGAGTCGTCGGCCGGGTGCGACTTGCCCGCCACGACGAGCTGGATCGGCCGCTCGGGGTGCAGCAGGAGCGCCTTGAGCCGGTCCTGGTCGCGGAGCATGAGGGTGAGCCGCTTGTAGGTGGGCACGCGGCGGGCGAAGCCGATGGTGAGCACGTCGGGCGACAGGATGTCGTCGACCCAGCCCAGCTCGGCCGGGGACGCCCCGCGCTCGCGCCACGACGCGTAGACCCGGCGGCGCGCCTCGGCCACGAGCTCGCCGCGCATCGCGCCGCGCAGGGCCCACAGCTCGGCGTCGGACACCTTGCTCGGGTCGAGCCAGCCCGACGACGCCTCGGGCGCCGTGATCTCGTCGAGCCCGAGGCGCTCCGCCTCGACGGCGGCCAGCCGCGGCGCGACCCAGGTGGGCGAGTGCACGCCGTTGGTCACCGACGTGATCGGCACCTCACGCGCGTCGAACCCGGGCCACAGGCCCTCGAACATCTCTCGCGAGACCTGGCCGTGCAGCAGCGACACACCGTTCGCACGGCCGCCCAGGCGCAGGCCCATCACTGCCATGTTGAACACGGTGGGGTCGCCGCCGTCGTAGTCCTCGGAGCCGAGCGCCAGCACGCTCTCCAGCGGCACGCCCGCCATCGCGTTGTCGCCGCCGAAGTAGGCGGTGACCAGGTCCTTCGGGAACCGGTCGATGCCGGCCGGGACCGGCGTGTGGGTGGTGAAGACCGTGGCGGCCCGCACCGCCTCGTGCGCCTCGCCGACGCTCAGGCCGGACCCGACGAGCTCACGGATCCGCTCCACGCCGAGGAAGCCCGCGTGGCCCTCGTTGGTGTGATAAACCTCCGGCTCGGGTGCGCCGGTCAGGCGAGACCAGGCGCGCAGTGCGCGCACCCCGCCCACGCCGAGCAGCAGCTCCTGCTGCAGGCGGTGCTCACCGCCACCCCCGTAGAGGCGGTCGGTCACCTTGCGGGCCGCGTCGTCGTTCTCCGGCACGTTCGAGTCGAGCAGCAGCAGCGGCACCCGGCCGACGGCGGCGACCCAGACGTGCGCGTGCATCTTGCGGCCACCGGGCAGGTCGAGCGAGATGATGGCGGGTGTGCCGTCCTCCTCGCGCAGGACCGCGAGCGGCAGGCCGTCCGGGTCGAGCAGCGGGTAGGTCTCGACCTGCCAGGCGTCGCGGGTGAGCGACTGCCGGAAGTACCCGGCGCCGTACAGCAGGCCGACGCCGACGATGGGCACACCCATGTCGGACGCGCTCTTCAGGTGGTCGCCCGCCAGGATGCCCAGGCCGCCCGAGTACTGCGGCAGCACCGAGGTGATGCCGAACTCCGGCGAGAAGTAGGCGATGGCCTGCGGCAGCTCGCCGCCGGACCGCGACGTCTGGCCCTGGTACCACTGCGGGTCCCGCAGGTAGCGGTGGAGATCCTCGGAAGCGGCGCGCACCCGGCCGGTGAACTCGTCGGAGGCCGCGAGCGCCGCGAGGCGGTCGGAGCCGAGCGCGGCGAGCAGGGCGACGGGGTCGCCCCGGACGTCCGACCAGAGGTCGGGGTCGATGCTCGCGAACAGGTCGCGCGTGGGGACGTGCCAGGACCAGCGAAGGTTCTGGGCCAGCTCGTCGAGCGCCACGAGCTGCTCGGGGAGGACCGTGCGGACAGTAAATCTGCGGATCGCTCTCACCGGCAGAAGACTACGCACATGTCCGGGCCGACACACCTGTTGCCCGTGCTGCAAAACCCATCCACGTTCCGCCCACGCGTCCTTCGCCCTCGCCGTCCGCTTTAGTCGCTAACGTTGGCGCGTGACCGCGTACAAGCCGATCGGCCGCATCCCTGTCCTTGAGGTCGCCCCCGTCGTCGAGGGCGGCCGTTGGCCCGCGAAGGCCGTGGTCGGGGAGGTGGTCCCGATCGAGGCCACGGTGTTCCGCGAGGGGCACGACGCCGTCTCCGCCACCGCCGTGCTCGTCGCTCCGGACGGCTCGGACCACTCGTGGGCCCCGATGGTCGACGTCGCCCCGGGCCTGGACCACTTCAGCGGTTCGCTGCAGCCCGACGCCGAGGGCGACTGGGCCTTCCGCGTCGAGGCGTGGGCGGACCCGTACGCCACCTGGGTGCACGACGCCGGGATCAAGATCGGCGCGGGGATCGACACCGAGCTCATGCTCGCGGAGGGGATCCGTCTCTTCGAGCGGATCTGCCGCCTGGTGCCCAGCGACGCGCTGGTAGCCGCGGGCCGGACGGCCCGCGACGCGCGGGTGCTCACCGCGGCGGCACGCGCCCTGGCCGACGACACCCGGCCGGCCGAGGCCCGGTTCGCGGCCGCGACGGCGCCCGAGGTGGCCGACGCGCTGCGCCGCGCGCCCCTGCGCGAGCTGGTCTCGGCGTCGGACGCCTACCCGTTGCGGGTGTCGCGGCGGCTGGCCCTGGCCGGGGCCTGGTACGAGATGTTCCCCCGCTCGGAGGGGGCGTACCAGAAGGCGGGCGGCACGTGGGTGTCGGGCACCTTCGCGACGGCGGCCAAGCGGCTGCCGGGCATCGCGGCGATGGGGTTCGACGTCGTCTATCTCACACCGGTGCACCCGATCGGGACCACGTTCCGCAAGGGCCGGAACAACACGCTGGTCGCCCAGCCGGGCGATCCCGGCTCCCCGTACGCGATCGGCTCGCCCGACGGCGGGCTGGAGGCGATCCACCCCGACCTGGGCACGGAGGCGGACTTCCGGGACTTCGTGACGGCGGCGCGGTCCGAGGGGCTGGAGGTCGCGCTCGACATCGCGCTCAACTGCTCCCCCGACCACCCGTGGGTCGAGGAGCACCCCGAGTGGTTCACGACGCGGGCCGACGGTTCCATTGCCTATGCGGAGAACCCGCCCAAGAAGTACCAGGACATCTACCCGCTGAACTTCGACAACGACCCCGACGGGCTGGCGCGGGAGATCCTGCGCATCCTGCGGTTGTGGATCGACCGGGGCGTCACGCTGTTCCGCGTCGACAACCCGCACACCAAGCCGCTGAACTTCTGGGAGTGGCTCCTGGCCGAGGTGCATGCCACCAACCCGGAGATCATCTTCCTGTCGGAGGCGTTCACCAAGCCGGCGATGATGCTGACGCTGGCCCGGATCGGCTTCCACCAGTCGTACACCTACTTCACCTGGCGCAACTCGAAGGAGGAGGTCGAGGAGTACCTGGCGGAGGTGAGCGGGCCGCAGGGCTCGGTGCTGCGCCCCGCGTTCTGGCCCACCACCCACGACATCCTGCCGCCCTACCTGATCGAGGGTGGCGTCGCGGCCTTCGCGGTGCGGGCGGTGCTGGCCGCCACGGGCGCGCCCACGTGGGGCATCTACTCCGGCTACGAGCTCGTGGAGAACACCCCGCGGCCCGGTGTCGAGGAGCAGATCGACAACGAGAAGTACGAGTACCGGCCCCGGGACTGGGAGCGTGCGGACGAGTACGGGATCGCCCTGCTGCTCGGTACGCTGAACCAGGTGCGCCGCGCGCACCCCGCCCTGACCCAGCTGCGCAACCTGACCGTCCACCCCACGTCGAACGACCAGGTCATCGCTTACTCCCGCCGGATCGCCGCTGATCACGTGTCGCGCGCGACAGCGACGCCGCCGGGCCGCACCATGAGTACTGGGGGCAACGGTCGGCGTGCCCCACGACACGACGACGTGATCGTGGTCGTGCTGAACCTGGACCCCCGGAACGTGCAGGAGTCTGTTGTGCACCTGGATCTATCCGCCCTCGGCCTGAGTGCCCCCGAGAGCGACGACACCGCCCCGTTCTTCGTGGCACACGACCTGTTGTCCGGCGAGACCTACGGCTGGGGAGCGCATCCCTGGGTGCGGCTCGACCCGCAGGTCCGCGTGGCCCACGTGCTCCAGGTGGGGCTGGCATGACCACGTTCGGGCCGGGAGGCCCCGCCGTCGGACCACCGGAGGGATACCCCGAGCCGGCGGCCGGGCGCACGCAGCCCGGGCACACGCAGCCCGAGCGCCCCAGCATGCCCAACCCGCCGTCGGTGCCCGTGCCGGTCCAGGCCCTGCCGCCGCGGCGGCAGCCGCGCCTCGACGCCCAGCGCAAGGGCCTGGCGCACGACCCCGAGTGGTACAAGACGGCGGTCTTCTATGAGGTCATGATCCGGTCGTTCTCCGACTCGGGTGACAACGGGGCGGGCGACCTGCGCGGTCTGGTGGAGCGGCTCGACTACCTGCAGTGGCTCGGCGTCGACTGCCTGTGGCTGCCGCCGTTCTTCCCCTCCCCCCTGCGCGACGGCGGGTACGACGTCGCGGACTTCACCGCCGTGTCGCCGCAGTTCGGCACCATCTCGGACTTCAGCGACCTGGTCGCCGCCGCGCACGAGCGCGGCATCCGCGTGGTGATCGACCTGGTCATGAACCACACCAGCGACGCCCACCCGTGGTTCCAGGCCTCGCGCGCCGACCCGGAGGGCCCGTACGGCGACTTCTACGTGTGGGGCGACGACCCCAACCGCTACGAGGGCGCGCGCATCATCTTCGTGGACACGGAGACGTCGAACTGGACGTTCGACCCGGTGCGGCGGCAGTACTTCTGGCACCGGTTCTTCAGCCACCAGCCCGACCTCAACTTCGAGAACCCGCGGGTAGTGGACGCGATGCTCGACGTCGCGCGGTTCTGGCTGCAGCTCGGTGTGGACGGGTTCCGGCTCGACGCCGTGCCGTACCTGTTCGAGGCCGAGGGCACCAACTGCGAGAACCTGCCCGAGACGCACCGGTTCCTGCGCAAGGTGCGACGCATGCTCGACACCGAGTTCCCGGGCCGCATCATGCTGGCCGAGGCCAACCAGTGGCCGGCCGACGTCGTGGAGTACTTCGGCACCGAAGACGAGCCCGAGTGCCACATGTGCTTCCACTTCCCCGTGATGCCGCGCATCTTCTACGCGATCCGCGACCAGCGGGCCCGCCAGCTCCTGGAGATCCTCGCGGACACCCCCGCCATCCCGGCGGGGGGGCAGTGGAGCACGTTCCTGCGCAACCACGACGAGCTCACCCTGGAGATGGTCTCCACCGAGGAACGCGCCAGCATGTACGGCTGGTACGCCTCCGACCCCCGGATGCGGGCGAACGTGGGGATCCGACGGCGGCTCGCGCCGCTGCTGGACAACGCCCGCAAGGAGATCGAGCTGGCCAACGCGCTGCTGCTGTCGATGCCCGGCACCCCGTGCATCTACTACGGCGACGAGATCGGCATGGGCGACAACATCTGGCTGCCCGACCGCGACGCCGTGCGCACCCCCATGCAGTGGACGCCGGACCGCAACGCCGGGTTCTCGACGGCGGACCCGGGCAAGCTGTACCTGCCGCTCGTCCAGTCGCTCGTGCACCACTACCAGCACACGAACGTGGAGGCGCAGCTCGCGCAGCCCACCTCCCTGCTGCACTGGACGCACAACATGCTGGCGTTCCGGCGGCTGCACCCCACGTTCGGGACCGGCGACTTCACAGCGCTCGACTGCAACGACGAGTCGGTCATCGCGTTCACCCGGTCCTCGTCCCAGGAGACGCTGCTGGTGGCCGCCAACCTGTCCGCGACCGCGCGCTCGTCCACGATCAAGCTCCCCGGGTACGCCGGCTGGACCCTTACGGACGTGTTCGGCGGGGCCGGGTTCCCGAGCGTCGGCGAGGACGGGATCCTGACGATGACCTGGGGCGCGCGCGACTTCTACTGGCTGGTGCTGGCTCCGCCGGCCCGGGCGCAAGCGGACGTCTCTGCCGGGCAGGCGCGAGGGGCGTGAGCCCGCCCCGACCGCTCCAGGTCTCCCCCGGCTCCGCGCACCTCGCCCCCGAGGTGCTGCGGCTGCTCGAAGGGTGGCTGCCCGCGCAGCGCTGGTACCCGGTGCCCGCCGACGGCGTGGTGCACGAGCCGTGGCTCACCGTCACGTTCCCGGGTGTTGCCGACTTCGTCGTCGCCCTCCTGCGGCTGGCCGGTCCCGGCCTGGCCGCCGGCCCCGAGTCGCTGGTGATCCAGGTCCCGCTGGTCCTCAGCCCCACGGCCGAGCCGACGGCCGACACCGCCGACACCGAGGCGGCCGGCCTGATCGGCACGGTGGTCACGGCGTCGGGCACCGTCACGGTGCACGACGGCGGCCAGCACCCCGCGGCCTGGCGGGCCTACCTCGGCACGGCCGTGCCCGGCACGTGCGAGCAGGAGGGCTGCACCGAGCTGGTGGGGGCGCGGCGGATCTCCGGGGAGCAGTCCAACACCTCGGTGCTGCTCCCGGCCCTGCCGCACGACAGGGGCCGGGGCGGCATGCTCAAGATCCTGCGGACGGTGACGCTCGGCCCGCATCCCGACGTGGTGATCCCGGCGGCCCTGACCCGCGCGGGCTGGGACGGCGTGCCCCGCTTCCTCGGCGCCGTCGGGCTGCCCGCGCCCGATTCTCATGGCGCCGAGCCGCTCGCCCACCTCGCCGTGCTGTCCGAGCTCGTCGAGGACGCCACCGACGGGTTCGAGCTCGCCTGCGAGTACGCCGCACGCAACGAGGACTTCGGGGAGCGGGCCGCGGAGCTGGGCGCGGTGGTCGCGCAGCTCCACGCCGTGCTGCTCCGGGCGCTGGGCCCGGGCCCGGCCCTCGAGCCCGCCGGTTTTATGGGCGTGCTGCGCCGCCGCGCCGCCGAGGCCTTCGCCGACGTGCCGGACCTGGCGCCGCACCGCGCCGGCATCGCCGCTCTGTTCGACGCCGTGAGCGCGCGCCTGACCGCCGTCACCGAGCGCGACGGCGGCGTGGTGCCGCTGCAGCCGATCCACGGCGACCTGCACCTCGGCCAGGCCCTGCACGCGGCGGGCGGCTGGAAGGTGCTCGACTTCGAGGGTGAGCCGCAGCGACCCGTGGCTGAACGGGTCGCCCCCGACCTGCCGTTGCGCGACGTCGCCGGGATGCTGCGGTCGCTGGACTACGCGGCCGCCGTCGGGCAGGCCACGGACCCGCGCTGGGCGGCGCACGCCCAGCTCAGCTTTCTCGAGGGGTACCGGCAGGCCAGCGGCGAGGCGCACGAGGGAACGGTGCACGCGGTGGCGGGAGCGGCGACGTCGGGCAGCGAGCTCGACGTGGCGACCGCCGAGCTGCTGCTCCGCGCGCTGATCGTGGACAAGGCGCTGTACGAGGTGGTCTACGAGTTCCGGCACCGCCCCGCGTGGATGCACATCCCGCTGACCGCGGTGGAGCGCGTGCTCGCCTCGTGAGCCTCGTGAGCCCGGTCCGGCGCGGCTGTGTCGCACCGCACACGCCGGACATGGAAAGGTGGCCCCATGGCTGACCTGCCCGATGCGGACCTCGAGGTCCTGACCGCCGTCGCGTCCGGAACCCACCACGACCCGCACAACGTGCTCGGCCCGCACCTGCTGGACGGGCCCTGGACCGTGGTGCGCGCCCTGCGGCCGCTCGCCGACGAGGTGGTCGTGACAACCTCGGGCTCGGGCGGTGACACGGAGGTCTCAGCGACGCACCAGGGCGCCGGAGTCTGGGCCGCCGTCGTGCCCGCCGCGGAGGATCCCGACGGGTCAAGGCACGCCCCCGACTACCGCATCCGGACCCGTTCCGGCACGGCGACCTGGACGTCCGACGACCCGTACCGGTTCCTGCCCACCCTGGGCGCCGTCGACCTGCACCTGATCGGCGAGGGCCGGCACGAGCAGCTCTGGCAGGTGCTCGGCGCCAACCTGCACCGGTACCCGAGCGCGTCCGGCGACATCGCCGGCGTCGCCTTCGCCGTGTGGGCGCCGAACGCGCGGGGCGTGCGGCTCGTGGGCGACCACAACGGCTGGGGTGGCACGCACCCCATGCGCTCGCTCGGCGCCACGGGTGTGTGGGAGCTGTTTGTCCCCGACGTCGGCCCGGGCCTGCGGTACAAGTTCGAGATCCTCGGCGCCGACGGCATCTGGCGGGCCAAGGCGGACCCGCTGGCCAAGGCGACGGAGCTGCCGCCCGCGACGGCGAGCGTCGTCACCGCCTCGGCGCACGAGTGGCACGACGACGCGTGGCTCACCGCCCGGGCGACCACCGACCCGCACTCCGGTCCGCTGAGCGTGTACGAGGTGCACCTGGGCTCGTGGCGCCAGGGCCTCGGCTACCGCGAGCTCGCCGAGCAGCTGACCGCCTACGTCACCGAGCAGGGCTTCACGCACGTCGAGCTGCTGCCCGTCGCGGAGCACCCGTACGGCGGGTCGTGGGGCTACCAGGTCACCAGCTACTACGCACCGACGGCGCGGTTCGGCTCGCCCGACGACTTCCGGCACCTCGTGGACACGCTGCACGCGGCCGGGATCGGCGTCATCCTCGACTGGGTGCCGGCGCACTTCCCGCGCGACGAGTTCGCCCTGGCCCGCTTCGACGGCACCCCCCTGTACGAGCACCCCGACCCCGAGCGGGGCGAGCAGCAGGACTGGGGCACGCTGATCTTCGACTTCGGCCGCCGCGAGGTGCGCAACTTCCTGGTGGCGAACGCGACCTACTGGTTCGAGGAGTTCCACGTCGACGCGCTGCGCGTCGACGCCGTCGCGTCCATGCTCTACCTCGACTACTCCCGCAAGGAGGGCGAGTGGACGCCCAACGTGCACGGCGGGCGGGAGAACCTGGAGGCCATCGCCTTCATCCAGGAGGCGAACGCGACCGCCTACCGCCGCACGCCGGGCGTCATGATGATCGCGGAGGAGTCGACGGCGTTCCCCCAGGTCACAGGCCCGACGTCGGGCGGAGGGCTGGGCTTTGGCCTGAAGTGGAACATGGGCTGGATGAACGACACCCTCCGCTACCTGGCCGAGGACCCGTACAACCGGCGGTACCACCACGGCGAGCTCACGTTCTCGATGGTGTACGCCTACACCGAGCAGTTCGTGCTGCCGATCAGCCACGACGAGGTGGTGCACGGCAAGGGGTCGTTGCTGCGCAAGATGCCCGGCGACCGGTGGCAGCAGCTCGCGGGAGTGCGGTCGTTCCTCGCGTACCAGTGGACCCACCCCGGCAAGCAGCTGCTGTTCATGGGGTGCGAGTTCGCGCAGGACAGCGAGTGGTCCGAGTCCGACGGCCTGCGCTGGGACCTGCTCGGCGACGCCGGGCACGCCGGCGTGCAGCACCTCGTGCGGGACCTGAACGCGCTCTACCGCGCGACGCCGGCCCTGTGGGAGCTCGACTTCGACCCGGCGGGCTTCGAGTGGCTCGAGGCGGACGACGCCGACCACAACGTGCTGGCGTACGTGCGCCGGTCACGCTCCGGGGACCCGGTGGTGGTCGTCGTGAACTTCGCGGGCGTGCCGCACGAGGGGTACCGCCTGCCACTGCCGTCGATCCCCCGGGCCACACCCGCCGCACCGGCCGAGGCCTCGACCGGTCCGGGTGATCGCTCGGGCGACCAGGAGAGCCCAGCTGCAGAGAATCCCGTGTGGCGCGAGGCGCTCAACACGGACGCCACGGTGTACGGCGGGTCGGGCGTGGGCAACATGGGCCGCGTGCAGGCGGAGCCGATCCCGCACCACGGCCGCAGCTGGTCGGCCGAGATCCGCGTCCCCCCGCTGGGAGCGCTGATCCTGACCCCGGCGGCCAGCCCCGAGCACTGATACCGGGTGGCCAGACCGGGTCTGCCGTCAGTAGAGGCTTAGGGCCAGGCGCTTGCGGGCCTTCGCTACCCTCGGGTCCGTGGTGCCTGCCACCTCGAAGAGTTCCAGGAGGCGCACGCGGACCAGCTCCTTGCCGTCCGCGTCCAGCCCAGGCAGCAGGTCGAGCAGGCGCGCGAAGGCGTCGTCGACCTTTCCGCCCAGCATGTCCAGGTCGGCGACGGCGAGCGCCGCGGCGACGTCGGACGGCGCATCCGCCGCGGCCTGGCGTACGGCCGCGAGGTCGGCGTCGTGCGTGCGCTGCATGAGGTGCACCTGGGCCAGGCCGGCCGTCGCGTCCGCGTCCCGGGGGTCCTGCCGCAGTGCCTTTCCGTAGGCTGCGGCGGCCGCCTCCAGGTCGTCGCGCTCGATCGCGTCGTACGCCTCCTGGTGCAGGGGCGGCAGCGGCTGCTCCGGCACGGCCTCCGGCTCGTCGGCCGCGGGTGCCGCGCCCGGGACCCGGCCGGTGACACCGTTCTGCTCGGCGGCCGCGAGCACCTGGTCG
The DNA here is from genome assembly GCF_041081105.1 of Promicromonospora sp. Populi. Lineage (NCBI taxonomy): Bacteria > Bacillati > Actinomycetota > Actinomycetes > Micrococcales > Promicromonosporaceae > Promicromonospora > Promicromonospora sp. Populi. The sequence continues at coordinate 2,653,220 of NZ_CP163528.1, forward strand.
AGCACGCCGCGGATCTGCTGCTCGTCGGCGGCACCCTGGAACAGCGGCAGGGGCTGGCCCTGCAGCACCGCGACGACGGTGGGCACACCCTGCACCTGGAACGCGGCGGCGACCTGCGGGCTGGCCTGCGCGTCGACGCGGCCCAGCAGGAACCGGCCGCCGTACTCCTGCGCGAGGCGGCCCAGCGTGACGCCGAGCTCGGCGTTCGCCTGGTCGGTCGGGATCCACAGCAGGATCACCACCGGGTAGGTGGACGAGTCGCGGACCAGCTGCTCGAAGTTCGCCTCGCTGACGTCCACCACAAAGCCGCCGGCTTCGGGCGCACCACCGGGCTCGCCGGGCGGCGGCGCCTGGGGACGGTTGAGGGCGGACAGGTCGACGGCGCCGCGCACCGCGAACTCGGGCTGTGCGTTCCGGGCGGGCCCGGCCGGAGGAGTGGTACTGCTCATGGCGCCAATCCTAATGAACTCGGGGGCGGTCCCTCACCGACTCCGCTCTCAGCGAGAACGTCGCGGAAGATTACGACGCGGGTCAGGCGTTGCTCGTCTGACGGCTGAGCCTGCGGCTCAGCCGTTCGAGACGGCGTAGGGCACCCGTTGGACGCCCAGCAGGCTGATCCGCCCTGCCGAGTCGGCGGGCGGCACGTACAGGGCCGCCGTGTTGCGGTAGGCGATCTGCATGACGTTGGTCCCCTCGGCGTCGCCCCAGAGGGCCCTGGCCGACGACTCCGCGCCCGGCACGAGCTGCCAGTTCTCCTCGGCCCGCAGGGTCTCCTGGCTCAGCATCGCGACGAGCACCATGGCTCCGCCGTCGACCGTCCGGACCGCCTTGACCGGGTCGTCGGTCGGCTCGTACGTGACCTCGAAGGTGCCCTCGCCGTCCTCGCTCTCGATCGCGGCGACCTGGTCCTGTCCGCTCTGGCGCAGGACCTGCCGCAGGTAGTCGTCGTCGGTGAAGCTGTCGGCGTACCTGGACTCGTCGCCGGCCGTCAGCACGGACGCGTACTGCTCGACCACGGCCTCGGGAGTCACCAGGAGGCTCGTGTCGTCGGGCGCCACGGCGGCACTGCCCAGCCCTTCTTCGGCGAACTGCGGCATGGTTACGTTGGGCACCAACCGGACGTAGGACCACAGCTTGTACTGGTCGCGCGCGCTCGCCTGGTCGAAGGCCGCGAGCACGGGCACGGTCCCGTCCGCCGGCTGTGTGGTGATGGCGAAGCTGCTGCGGGGCCAGCCCTGCTCCGACGGCAGGACGAGCTGCTGCGTCTCCATCGTCAGGTCGGTCAGGGCTTCGTTGTCCCCACGCGCGGCGGAGACGGCCAGCTCGGCCTCACGCATCGCGAGCGCGGGCCCGGACAGGCGTGTACCAAGGTCTTCGGCCTGCTCCGCCTCCGCCAGGACCGTGGAGACGCTGTCCAGGATCCTGCGTTCCTGCGACGCGGTGACCACCGCCGCGACCACCGGCGCCTCGGCGGTGGGGGTGGGCGGCTCGGCGGTGCAGCCGGCGAGCACCACGGCGGCCGCGGCGATGCCCACCAGGCCGACGGCGCCTCGGCGTCGGGCCGGGAGCAGGGCTCGGGCCGGGAGGAGAGCTGGGGAACGCGTCAAGGGTGGCCTCCGTCAGCCGTTCGATACCGAGCTGGGCACGTGCTCGTAGCCGACCAGGCTGATCTTGGCGTCCGAGCCCTTGGGCGGCACGTACATCGCCACCATGTCCCGGTAGTTGACCTGGACGACGTTGCTGACGTCGGCGTCGCCCCAGAGCGCCTGCGTCGTCTCGGTCGGCGGGCCGATCTCGCAGCCCTCCTCCTTGGCGGTGATGGTCTCCGTGCTGGTCATCGCGGCCATCACGAGAGCGCCGCCGTCGGCCGTGCGCACCGACTTGACCGAGTCGTCCGTGGGCGCGTACGCGACCTCGAAGGCGCCGCCGCACTCTTCCTTGTTGATCGCGTCGACCTGGAGCTTGCCGTAGTCGCGGAAGAACTGGCGCAGGTTGTCGTCGCCGAAGTTGGCGGCGTACTTCGAGTCGTTGTCGACAGTGAGCACAGAGGCGTACTGCTCGATGACGGCCTTTGGCGCCACCTTGAGAGTCTCGTCGTCCGCCGCTACGGCGGCGCTCCCCAGGTCAGCCTCCGCGAACTGCGGCATGGTCACACCGGGCAGCAGGCGGACCCAGCCCCACAGCTTGTACTGCTGCCGGGCGTCCCCCTGGTTGAAGGCCATGAGCACCGGCGTGGTGAGGTCCTTCGGCTGCACAGTGATGGCGAAGCTGGTGCGCGGCCATGTCTGGTCCGACGGCAGGATCACCTGCTGCATCTCCATGTTGAGGTCGGTCAGCGGCTCGGTGTCGCCGCGCGCCGCGGCGACGTCGAGCTGGGTCTCGCGGATCTCGAGCGCGGGCCCGGACAGGCGCGCGGCGAGATCGCCCGCCTGGCTGGACTTGGTCACCTCATTGACGACGCCCGCCACGCTGTCCAGGATCTCGCGCTCCTGCGCCTGCGTGACGACGGCCGCCGCGACGGGCGCCTCCGGCGTCGGCGTGGGGAGCTCCTCGGCACAGCCGGCGAGCAGCCCCGTGACGAGCACGGTGGTCACTACTGCCGTGGTACGGGTTCTGGTCACGCGCTTCATCTGTCGTCTCCGTCCCCGGTGACGCCCCAGGTCTGGCGCCACGCGGCAGCTCGGCTGCTCGGTGTCTGCGGCTGCTCCGCATCGGGGGCGGGCTCCGGCTCTGCTTCGGAAGGGGGCACTGTGGGCATCGCGCCGGTCGCGGCCCGGCGCTGCGCCTGCTCACGCATGCGCATCTCGCGTCGTGTCATCGGCTTGCCCGACGGCGCCGCGGCGGCCGGGGCGGCCTGCGCGGCGGGCGCACCCTCGCCCGGGGCCGGGCGTGCCGGTGCCTGCCCCGGGGCGGGGGCGAACGGCGTCCGCCCCGCCGGGGGCTGAGCAGGAGCGACCGGCGGCTGAGCGGGACCCGCACCCGGGCCCTGGTTCCGGCGGCTGCGCCTGAGCCCGCGGGCGGACGCCGCCGGGGCGGCGACCGGGTCGGCGGCGGGAACCGGCTCAGGTGCCGGGGGCGGCGTGATCGGGGCTGCACCGCCGAAGGGGGCGGGCGGGCCCCAGGCGGGCGCGCTCTCCCGGTCGGGTACGGGTGGTGCGCCCTGCACCGGCGGGCGGCGTCCGGGCATCCCGGAGCGTGATGGCGGGTAGACCGAGGTGCCGCCCTCTACCGGGTCGTCCGATGCGGGCGGGTAGCCGCCGTCGGGCTCGTTGCCGAGCGGCTCCGACTGCTCGCCGTCCACCCCGAAGACCGCGTCGCGATGCGGCTGGTCGGATTCCGGTCGGCGCGAGCGGACCGCGGACGAGCGTCCCTTGCCCGCGCCGGTCTTCTTGCCGCGCCGCGCGCCGATGGCCATGAAGATGCCGAGGATGAGGGCGAAGCCACCACCCAGCACACCCGGCCAGAGGTAGGGAGTGGCGACCGGACGCGGCCAGGTGAGCTCGAGAGTGGGCGCCACCGCGTTCTCGCCGACGCCGGCGGCCAGCAGCACCACACGGCCCGGCTCCTCGGTCCAGCGCATCTGGGCGACGGTCTCGCCGCTCACCTCGGAGATCCACATGTCGGACCCGGCAGGGTTGGGACCGGTGGTCGGAGCCTCGGCCGGTTCCTCGGTGTCCTCGGCCTCCTCGTCACCGGTCGCCAGGCCGGTACCCGGGGCGACGCTCAGCGTCTCCCATGTGGAGAGCCCGGTCACCGCGTCGTAGGGGTCCTCGCCGACCCAGCCGAGCACGTCGACGTCGGACCCGAGCGCGAGCGTGACCGTCTGCCCCTCGGGGACAGTGGCTCGGACGGTCACCTGGTCGTCTACGAGCCCGAGCACGCCGGGATCGGTCACGACCATGGTTCCGTCACCGCTGGGGGTCGCGGTCGCGACAACAGTGTCGGACTCGCGCAGGACGGTTGCCGTCGCGACTCCATAACCGATCCCGCCGAGCCCGGCGAGGATCAGGAGAGTCGCCCAAAAGCGTTGCACCACCGATTCCCTTCGAATTTTGGGCGTGTGCCCACGATCAGGTGGATGTTCCAGAATAAGGACCGTACGTGGAGCCCTGTCCAATGACGGGCGTGCTGTGGGGGTTCGGCAGGGACTCTCACCCTTCCTTCACTGGGGGGTGCCTGAACCGCCATCAGGGTCCGGGGCCGCGCGGCCAGCGGAGAGTATTCCATGCAATACGTACATTGCATCCGCTAGCGGGAGTATCCACATCCGCACAAGGCACGTATCCTGGGCGCCGGACGAGCCGTATAAGCGGCGTCCCAGGGGGGAGCCTGACCCGCGCCTCACCAAGTTCCGACACTGGAGGTCTGCACCGTGTCCGACGAGCGCTCGCTCTTTCCGACTGCCATGCGCGGATACGACCGCGACCAGGTGCACGCGCACCTGGACCGGCTGAACCACGCCCTCGAAGAGGCGCGTCGCCAGGTGGAGGCCTCTGACGGCCGCGCCATGCAGCTGACGCAGGACCTCAGCGATGCCAAGCGCAACCTGCGCGAGACCGAGAAGCCGTCTTACGCCGGCCTCGGCTCCCGCATCGAGCTGCTGCTGCGTTCCGCCGAGGACCAGTCGACCGACATCATCAACCAGGCAAACCAGCAGGCCGCGGACATCATGGCACGCGCCAAGCTGTCCGGCGGACAGGTGCGCTCGCGTGCCGAGTCCGAGGTCGCCGAGATGCTCGCCAGCGCCCGCCGCGAGGCCGAGGAGATCCGCACCACGATGGCCGCCGAGGCTGAGGGCCACCTGCTGGCCGCCCAGCGCCGCGCCGAGGAGCTCGTCGGCTCCGCCGAGCGTGAGTCCGCGCAGATCGCCAGCGCGATCAACGCCGAGGAGAGCGAACGCCGGGCCAGCCTCGAGCGCGAGCTCGGCACCCTGCGCTCGACCGTGGAGCGCGAGACCACCGAGCTGCGTGTGAACACCGAGCGCGAGGCCTCCCAGCTCCGCGCCAAGGTCAACGCGGAGACCTCCGAGCAGCGGGAGACCGTGGAGCGCGACACCTCAGCCCTGCTGGCCAGCGCCCGCGCCGAGTCCGACCAGATCCTGTCCGAGGCGCGTCGTCAGGCCGCCGAGGCCTCCAACGCCGTCACCAGCGAGATGGAGGAGCTGCGCGAGCAGGCCCGCGCGGCACTCGCCCAGGCCGAGCTCGACATCGTCCACCGCAAGGAGAGCGTCGAGAAGGAGCTCGCCGAGCGGCACGAGACGGCCAAGTCCGAGACCGCGAAGCTGGTCAAGACGGCCGAGGAGCACGCGGCAGAGGCCGAGAAGCGCGTGGCCGTGGCCCTTGAGCAGTCGGAGAAGATCCGCTCGGAGTCCGACGTCTACGTCAAGGACCTCGTCGCCGACGCCCGCAAGTCCGCCGACCGGATCGTGGTCGAGGCCCGCGAGTTCGCGGAGCAGACGATCGACGACGCTCGCGCCGAGGCGGAGTCGAGCCGGTCGGCCGCGCAGCACCAGCTGGAGGACCTCACCCGCCAGCACGACTCGATCAACTCCTACCTGGACGAGCTGCGCGGCATGCTGACGCCGCCCGCATCGGGCAACGGCACCCCCGCGGCTCCCGCGCTGCCCAGCCCGCCGGCCAAGCCGTCGAGCATGGCAGGGGCCACTCCGGCGCAGCAGGCGCGCTTCGCCGTCGTCGGCGACGGGACCGAGGCCGAGCCCGAGATCCCCGAGTCCGCGGACGCGGACCCGTCAATGCCGGCGTCGATCCCGCCGAGCAACCCGTCCCCCGTACCGGTGGGCACGGCGACCGTCGTCATCCCGTCGGTCAAGGGCACGAAGGCGAGCACCAAGGCCGGTCAGGCCAAGGCTGCAGACTCGGCCTCCTCCCCCGCCGAGCAGGACGACGCCGAGGAGCAGGTCTCCGAGAAGGCCGGCGCCTCGAGCTGACCTAGCTGAACAGAGCCGAACAGAGCCGGACAGAGCTGGGGCGGAACCAACCACTGGTTGGTTCCGCCCCAGCTCTGTCTCGGCGTGATTGTGTCTCGGCGTATCGATCAGCGATGAGCCACCACGTGGGAGTGCAGCAGGCCCAGGGCCGCCGCGACCGCCTGCGGTTCCTCGACGACGCTCAGGTGGCCGGCGGCCGGTACGAGGGTGAGCGCGGAGTCGCCGGCGGAGAACACCGACGGCGCCCCTGCCGCTCGGACCATGTGCTCGGCGTCGGCCAGCGGGGTGATGACGTCCTCCGTACCGACCACGACGGCAACCGGCGCGTCGAAGCGCTCCAGCACCGCCGTCCGGTCGGGGCGGGCCGCCATCGCCCGCTGCGCCCACGCCACGCCGGCCGGCGACTGCGCCCGGATCCACGAGTCCAGCAGGGGGAACAGGTGCCGTCGACGCCGCGTGCTCGTGGCGCCCACGAGGTCGGCGGGCATGCCGAGCACCGCGTCCACCGTCTGGCTGGCGTCGGCAGCGGCGGCGATCCGTAGCCGTTTGGCGCGTGCCTCCTCGGTGTCCGCCGTGGACTTGGTGTCCACGAGGCCCAGCCCGGCGACGAAGCCCGGGTGCCGCTCGGCCAGGGCGAGCGCCACGTAGCCGCCCATCGAGTGCCCGACGACTACGGCGTTGCCCTCGCCGGCCGCGACCATGGTCCGGTACACGGCGTCGGCCGAGTGCTCGATGCTCGGCGGGTGCCCGTCCAGGTCGCTGTGCCCGGCGCCCGGCAGGTCGATGCCGATGGCGCGCGTGCCCGGCGGCAGGTGCGGCGCGCAGACCGCCCACATGCGGTGGTCGAGCGGGAAGCCGTGCAGCAGCACGAGCGGCACGCCGCCGCCGTCGCGCAGCGCGAAGGTTGCCAGGTTCCCGCCGGATCGTGAGGTCATCGTCGTCCTCCTGTAGTGGGTGCCGTGGTGGGTAAGGCTCAGGACGTGCCCAGCGGTCCGTCCCAGTGCGTCGGCAGCGGGAGCGGGTGGTCGGGCAGCACGTGGGCGACTATCTCGTTCAGCACGCGGGCGACCGCCGGTTCCCCGACCCACAGGTGCTTGGCGCCGTCGACGCCGATCACCTCGGCCTGCGGGACGCGCGCGAACCGGCGCTTCGCCTCCTCGGGCCGGAGGTAGTCGTCGAGCTCGGGGACCAGGACCACGAGGGGCTTGCCGAACGCGGCCCAGCGGTCCAGGTCCTCGTCGGTCGCGCGGTGCAGCGGCGGCGACAGCAGGATCGCGCCCTCGACGCTCGGGTCGGTGCCGTGCCTGAGCACCAGCTCCGTGCCGAACGACCAGCCGACGAGCCATGGCCGCGGCAGCCCGCGGAACTCGGCCAGCTCGATCGCCGCCGCGACGTCGTACCGCTCGGCGTCGCCGCCGTCGAAGGTGCCCTCGCTCGTGCCGCGCGGGGAGGTGGTGCCGCGCGTGTTGAACCGCAGCACCGCGAGGTTCGCCAGCGCGGGCAGCCGCCAGGCCGCCTTGCGGTACACGTGGGAGTCCATGAAGCCGCCGTGCGTGGGCAGCGGGTGGAACGTCAGCAGGCTGGCCGCCGGCTCGCTGTCCTCGGGCAGCGAGAGCTCACCCACCAGGGTGAGCCCGTCGGCGGTGTGCAGCTCGACGTCCTCGCGCTGCGCGGGCAGGACCGTGCCCGAGCGGATCTGGTGTGTCGTCTGGCCGGAGGCCGCGCCCGGCGTCGCTTCAGTGGTCATCGGTCCCATTCTCTCCCTGCTTCGCTCTGACCACCGCTGCCAGGGCTCTGCCCTTATACCCGCCGCCGGGTCAGCGCAGGTTGGTGCGTCGCTGCCAGCAGCTGTTGTGCCAGTGCCGCCGGCCGTCCAGCCCGGCCTCGGGCCCCAGCAGATCGTCGGTCTTCCAGGCGACGACGTGCGGCGTGCCCGGGGTGACCTCCTGGCGGCAGGCCGGGCAGACGTAGGTCTTGTCGGACGAGCGGATCCGCTGCACCACCCACTCGCCGTCGGCCGCGGACTCGCTGCGGCGGCCACCCGTCGCACGGTCGAGATCGAGCGGCACATGGTCCGCGGCATACGGACGCTTGTTGGAGCGGCGGTTCGACGGCATGCCATCTATTCTTCCGCAGGGCGGAGCGGATGGCTGGACCATGCCAGAAAACGGGCCGCGCCGCGCACCACATCACCTGGGAGCCGCACACATCTGCGCCCGCTAGAGTGTGCCGGTCCCCAGCAAGGCGTAAACCTACCGAAGGACTACTTGTGAAGCACCGCACCACTGCCGGCCTGGCAGCCGTCGCGCTGGCCACCCTCTCACTGACGAGCTGCGCAAGCGGCGACGCGGGCGGCGACGCTGCCGCCTCCGGTGACGCCGTCTGCGAGGTGACGCCGGCCGCCGAGCCGTCGCCCCTGCCGAGCCCGTCCGAGGCGGACGTCGCAGCCGTCGACGCGATCGAGGTCACCGGCGCGGTCGGCGAGGAGCCGACCGTCGAGTTCGAGACCCCCCTGGAGATCTCCGCACCGACGTTCCGCGTGCTGGACGAGGGCACCGGCGACCCGCTCGTCGAAGACACCGAGATCACCATCAACTACATAGTGCTCGCGGGCGCGGACGGCTCCACGAGCGGTTCCACCTGGGAGACCGGATCGCCCGAGACGTTCACGCTCGGCGACCCGCAGTACGACCTCCTGAACGACCAGCTGATCGGCCAGACGGAGGGCACGCGCATCCTCATGGCCAGCACCGCCATGGACCAGACCATCCAGGTCACGGTGGTCGAGATCACCGAGGCCGGCGAGGTCCAGGAGCCCGGCCCGACACGCGCCGAGGGCACCGCGGTGACCCCGGAGGCGGGCCTGCCCACCGTCGCGCTCGCCGATGACGGCCAGCCGACCGTCACCATCCCGGAGGGCTACACCGCGCCCGCCGAGCTCGTGGTCCAGCCGCTCCTCGAGGGCGACGGCGCCGAGGTCACCGAGGACCAGACCGTCACCGTCCAGTACGCGGGCTGCCTGCTCGACGGCACGTCGTTCGACTCCTCGTGGAGCCGTGGCGCGCCGACGTCGTTCCCGCTCACCGGCGTGATCCCCGGCTGGACCAACGGGATCGCCGGGCAGACGGTCGGCAGCCAGGTGCTGCTCGTCGTGCCGGCCGACCAGGCCTACGGCGACCAGGAGCAGGCCGGCATCCCGGCGAACTCGCCGCTGGTGTTCGTGGTCGACATCCTTGGGGCCGAGGCCGCGGCCTGACCGACAGGGACTTGGAAGTGGCGGGCACCCGAGCCGGGTGCCCGCCACTTCTCGTAGGGTCGGCACATGACTTCGACAGACCTGCCCGCCGCTGAGCCCGCTCCAGTGCCGGAGCGCGAGGTGCTGACCTGGGTGGCCTTCCCCGACGCGGTGCGCGACCTGGCCCACCAGGTGGTGGACAGCGGGTTCGTCCCGGAGGTGGTGATCGCCGTCGCGCGCGGCGGGCTGGTGCCTGGGGGCGCCATGGCCTATGCGCTCGGCACCAAGGGCGTGGGCACGCTGAACGTCGAGTTCTACACGGACATCGGCCAGACGCTCGACGACCCGCGCGTGCTGCCGCCGCTGATGGACACGTCCGACCTACCCGGCGCCAAGGTCCTCGTGGTGGACGACGTCGCCGACTCCGGCCGCACCCTGGCCCTGGTCATGGACCTCCTGGAGAAGCAGGGCGCCGAGGCCCGCTCCGCGGTGCTGTACACCAAGCCGCGCACCATCATCCAGCCCGACTACTCGTGGAAGGACACCGACCTGTGGATCACCTTCCCGTGGTCCGCCGAACCGCCGGTGACGGGCGCCCGGTCGACCGAGGCGTGAGCAGCCGGCCAGGCTGTCAGTTGAGTTCTTCGGCCAATGCCACGATGACTCCCTCGGGGCCGCGGACGTAACAGAGCCGGTAGCTGTCCTGGTACTGCGCCACCTCCCCCACGAGTTCCGCGCCATGGGCAAGCAAGTCGGCGACAATGGTGTCGACGTCGTCGACCTGGAACATGATGTTCCGCAGACCCAGCGTGTTCGGTGCATTCACCGGCTCGGCGCTGGACACCGCCGGGTTGTGGAACTTCGTCAGCTCCAGGCGGCCGTGACCGTCCGGGGTCCGCATCATCGCGATGTCGACTCGGACGCCGTCGATCGCGTTGACACGGTCCACCCAGTCCCCCTCGACCGGCGCCTCGCCCTCCAGCTCCATACCGAGCTGGACGAAGAACGCCTTGGCGGCTTCCATGTCGTCGACAACGACGCCTACATGGTCCATCCGCTGGATTGTCATACTGGTTCTCCCTCTCGGAGAGTGAATTCCCGTGTGAGGCCGGGCTGTTGCGACCACGCTGGCCGCATCTATCCCTAGGACGGAGCTGCCACGTCGATCTCGACATCCCGGCCGCATCCTTCGTCCAGCGCGGGGGATACCTGACCCGGGCCTAACGGGACACGCAGAATGCTGGGGATTCTGCGGCGGCTTGCGGGCCGCGTGCCTACTGCGTGCCACTCGTGAGAGTCCGCGATTGCGGGCTCTATGTCCTGCTCACGAATACTCTCGGCGAGGGTGCAGAGTGAGCGCACTGGATCCCAGCTCGACGAAGTCCGCATGGGCGAACGCCGCTGAAATCGTGACGTGATGAGCGCTGACGAGGGCAAGCAGGTCTCGGTTCTTGATGTTGCCAACGGTCACGAGAAGCAACTTGTGAGGGTGCCCGCCGGTTTCGTGCGTGTGCCGGAAGTCCGCGTCCTTCGTGACGACGATCCTGCGCTCCAGATCAGCAACCCTCGTGATCTCGGAGTCGCTGGTGTCGCCTCCAGCCGGGAGTTCCTTGACGTGGATCGCGTCGTACCCGAACTCCGTCAGCCGAACAGCCAGAGACCTCGGAAGCTGAGCATCGACAATGAATCGCTCCGATTCGCCCGCCTCAGGCGACAAGGGCCTGAACCTGGAGACCACCGGCTACCGAGGCCGCGTACTCGAGGGCAGCGACGATGTCCTCCCGGGACAGCTCGTCGTACTCGTCCAGGATCTCTTCGAAGGTTTCGCCGGCCGCGAGCAGTTCCAGGATGACCTGCACCGTCATCCGGGTACCGCGAATCCGCGGCTTTCCGTGCACGACCGTAGGGTCCACGGCGATCCGACCGAGACGGGTTGCTTCAGCAGCCATGTCGTCAGTCTCCCACGCGTCCCGCCTCGCAGCCAGGGACGCCCGTGAACAATGACCGAGACGCCGGGCTGGACGCAAACTAGCCGACCAACCCGACGTCCCTTACTCAGGCCCGCCCCGATCCGTTCTTCGTCGGGTCGACGAGCTCATAGGTCTGACCGGGCTTCGGCGTCGGAGGGGCGGTGTGCCCGCGAGGAATCGTGCGTTCCTCACCGGTACGTCCGCCACGCGGACCGACGATCTCGTACTGCCCGGACCTTTCGGCCGACTGTCCCGGCCTGATGTTCTTAGCCATGTTCTGGCCTTTCCCACACACGGCCGCATGAGGCAGATCACGCACCCATTGGGATGCGATCACATGGCAACACGATAGGGTCGAGGAGTTCCTGCGAAGAACCTCGATGACCCCGCCCGGCCGCTGACCCACTTGGTGTTCAGCAATCTGCCGGACGGGGTCATTGTGTGTCCTAGCCCAACGCGCTAGACAACTGCGCATTGGAAACTTGTCAGAAGTCCCAGTCGTCGTCCTCGGTCTCAACGGCCTTGCCGATGACGTACGACGAGCCGGATCCCGAGAAGAAGTCGTGGTTCTCGTCCGCGTTCGGCGACAGCGCCGCGAGGATCGCGGGGTTGACGTCGGTGTCCTCCTTGGGGAACAACGCCTCGTAGCCCAGGTTCATCAGGGCCTTGTTGCCGTTGTACCGCAGGAACTTCTTGACGTCCTCGGTCAGCCCCAGCTCGCCGTACAGCGAGTCGGTGTACTCCACCTCGTTCTCGTACAGCTCGAACAGCAGGTCGAACGTGTACGCCTTGAGGTCGTCCTGCTCGGGCTGCGTCAGCTTCGCGAGGCCCTTCTGGTACTTGTAGCCGATGTAGTACCCGTGCACCGCCTCGTCGCGGATGATGAGGCGGATCAGGTCGGCCGTGTTCGTGAGCTTGGCCCTCGAGGACCAGTACATCGGCGCGTAGAAGCCGGAGTAGAACAGGAACGACTCGAGCATCGTCGAGGCGACCTTGCGCTTCAGCGGGTCGTCGCCCCGGTAGTAGTCGAGCACGATCTCTGCCTTCTTCTGCAGGTTCTCGTTCTGCTCGGACCACGCGAAGGCGGCGTCGATCTCCGGCGTGGAGAGCAGCGTGGAGAAGATCGAGGAGTAGCTCTTCGCGTGCACGCTCTCCATGAAGGCGATGTTGGTGTACACCGCCTCCTCGTGGGGAGTGATGGCGTCCGGGATCAGCGACACCGCTCCGACCGTGCCCTGGATGGTGTCCAGGAGGGTCAGGCCGGTGAACACCCGCGAGGTCATGGTCTTCTCGTGCTCCGAGAGGGTGTTCCACGACTGGATGTCGTTGGAGACCGGGACCTTCTCGGGCAGCCAGAAGTTGCCGACCAGACGGTCCCAGACCTCGACGTCCTTCTCGTCCTCAAGACGGTTCCAGTTGATCGCGGTCACGCGGTCGATGAGCTTGAGCTTCCCTGTGGGCGACATCTTCGTTCTTCTTCCGGTGTACGACGGCGGTCGGGCTGATCATGGGCGATGCGGGCGCGCCGAGGCAGACGCGCCGTCAATGCTCTAGAGCATGCAGCTGACGCAGTTGTCCACTTCGGTACCCTCCAGGGCGAGCTGACGCAGGCGGATGTAGTACAGGGTCTTGATTCCCTTGCGCCACGCGTAGATCTGCGCCTTGTTCACGTCGCGCGTGGTGACGGTGTCCTTGAAGAACAGCGTGAGGCTCAGGCCCTGGTCCACGTGCTGCGTCGCCGCGGCGTACGTGTCGATGATCTTCTCGTACCCGATCTCGTACGCGTCCTGGTAGTAGTCCAGGTTGTCGTTCGTCATGTACGGCGCCGGGTAGTAGACGCGACCGAGCTTGCCTTCCTTGCGGATCTCGATCTGGGCCGGCACCGGGTGGATCGACGACGTCGAGTTGTTGATGTAGCTGATCGAACCCGTGGGCGGCACCGCCTGGAGGTTCTGGTTGTAGATGCCGTGCTCCATGACCGAGGCCCGCAGCTCGCGCCAGTCGTCCTGCGTCGGGATCGCGACCCCGGCGTCGGCGAAGAGGCGTGCGACGCGCTCCGTGGCCGGCTTCCACTCCTGCTCGACGTACTTGTCGAAGTACTCGCCGGTGGCGTACTTCGAGTCCTCGAAGCCACCGAACTTCTTGTTGCGCTCGATGGAAAGGCGGTTGGAGGCCGCGATCGCGTGGTACGCAACGGTGTAGAAGTAGAGGTTCGTGAAGTCGATGCCCTCTTCGGAGCCGTAGTAGATGCGCTCACGGGCGAGGTAGCCGTGCAGGTTCATCTGGCCCAGGCCGATGGCGTGGCCCCGCTCGTTCGCCAGCTTGATCGACGGGACGGACTCGATCGACGTCTGGTCGCTCACCGCGGTCAGTGCGCGGATCGCGGTGTCGATCGTCCGGCCGAAGTCCGGCGAGTCCATCGCCTTGGCGATGTTCAGCGAGCCCAGGTTGCAGGAGATGTCCCGCCCGACCTCGTTGTACGAGAGGTCCTCGTTGAACGTCGACGGGGTGGAGACCTGCAGGATCTCCGAGCACAGGTTCGAGTGCGTGATGCGGCCCTTGATCGGGTTCGCCTTGTTCACCGTGTCCTCGAACATGATGTACGGGTACCCGGACTCGAACTGCAGCTCGGCGACCGTCTGGAAGAAGTCGCGGGCACTGATCGTGGTCTTGCGGATCCGGTCGTCGGCCACGAGCTCGTCGTACTTCTCCGAGATGGAGATGTCGGCGAACGGCACGCCGTAGACCCGCTCGACGTCGTACGGGCTGAACAGGTGCATGTCCGCGTTCTTCTTGGCCAGCTCGAACGTGATGTCCGGGATGACGACGCCGAGCGAGAGGGTCTTGATGCGGATCTTCTCGTCCGCGTTCTCCCGCTTGGTGTCGAGGAATCGCATGATGTCGGGGTGGTGGGCGTGCAGGTACACCGCACCGGCGCCCTGCCGCGCGCCGAGCTGGTTCGCGTACGAGAAGGAGTCCTCGAGGAGCTTCATCACGGGGATGACACCGGACGACTGGTTCTCGATGTGCTTGATCGGCGCACCGTGCTCGCGGATGTTGCTCAGCAGCAGTGCAACACCGCCACCGCGCTTGGAGAGCTGCAGCGCGGAGTTGATGCCGCGCGCGATGGACTCCATGTTGTCCTCGATGCGCAGCAGGAAGCAGGACACGGGCTCGCCGCGCTGCGCCTTGCCGACGTTGAGGAACGTCGGCGTCGCAGGCTGGAAGCGCCCGGAGATGACCTCCTCGACGATGTCGCGCGCCGTCTGCTCGACGCCGTCCGCCAGGCCGAGCGCGACCATGGCCACGCGGTCCTCGAAGCGCTCCAGGTACTTCTTGCCGTCGAACGTCTTGAGCGTGTACGAGGTGTAGTACTTGAACGCACCCAGGAACGTCTCGAACCGGAACTTCTTCGAGTACGCGAGCTGGAACAGCTCCTTGACGAAGGTGTCCGAGTACTTGGCCAGCACGGTCGGGTCGTAGTACTTGGCCTCGACGAGGTGCTTGAGCTTGGCGTCCAGCGTCTCGAAGTCGACGGTGTTGGGGTTCACGTGCTGCAGGAAGTACTGGCGGGCCGCCTCGCGATCCTTGCTGAACTGGATCTTCCCGTCCGGTCCGTACAGGTTCAGCATGGCGTTGAGCGCGTGATAATCCATCTGGATGCTCTCCAGGGGGATCTCGCTCAGGCCCTCAGTCAGGCTGACAGGCTCAGTCGTTGTTGCTGCCAAAATCGTCCCAATCCGTTGCGGACGCGCGTGACGTCCTGCGCCGTACCCAGTAGTTCGAAGGCGTAGAGATACGGGACGTCACACTTCGCAGCGATGATGTCCCCGGTGATGCAGTACGCAGCCCCGAAGTTGGTGTTCCCCGCGGCGATGACCCCGCGGATGAGCGACCGGTTGTGTTCGTCGTTGAGGAACTTCCTCACCTGCCGGGGGACGGCCCCGCCCTCGTTGCCGCCACCGTAGGTGGGGGACATGAGGACGTAGGGCTCGTCCACGCGCAGAAAACCGTCGGCCGGGCGCAGCGGAATCCGGTGCACCGACATCCCCAGCTCGTCGAGGCCAAGCTTCCCGACGAACCGGTGCGTGTACTCGGACACGCTGGAGAAGTAGACGAGAGAAACCACGTCACGCCTCCTTGCCGACGTTGCTGTACTGCAGGTCAGGCCGAAGCGGCCTGAAGGGCGGCGACCGCGCTGATCTGGTCGGGGCGAAAGCCCGACCAGTGGGTGTCACCGGCCACGACGACCGGCGCCTGGAGGTACCCGAGGCCGCGAACCATCTCGAGCGCCTCGGCGTCCTGCGTGATGTCGACGACCGAGTACTCGACGCCCTTGCGATCCAGTGCCCGATACGTCGCGTCGCACTGGACGCACGCCGGCTTGCTGTAGACCGTGACGCTCATGTCCGCCTCCTCTGACCTGGAAGGACACCCGTGAACTTACACCGATGTGCTTTGTCAGCGGGTCTGCGTCTCCCGCTGAACCAAACACTACACCTAGTGTCTGACACTCGCTTGCTTACGACATGTTGTGGTTCTGGGCGAACGGCGCACTATGCCCAACCCGCTGCACGACCGCTCTGAGACCCCTCCGAGGCGCCCGTAGACCATGCTGCCACGAGCCTCTGACACCGCCTGGTAGGCCGCGTGCAGGGCTCTGCGCGGGGTGCTCGTACGGGTGCCCACGAGGCGCGAGAAAGGGCAGTTCACACGTCCGCGGAGGGACCCGCGAACCCAGAAAAAGTGATCTGAGTCCACGGCGTGTCGCGACACTTGGGCGTGTCCCGCAGGACACCCACGGGACACTCGCCGGACACCCGACCAAGCCAGTTGAGTGCTGGGCATTCGCCCTGTGGCGGAGGCCAGGAGGGCGAATACCCAGCACTCAACGAGGGGTCAGGCGGGGGTGACCTCGTCCGTCGTCGGCAGCGTGCCACTCGTCGCCAGGCGGCGGTACCAGTGCGCCGAGTCCTTCCAGGTGCGTTCCAGGGTCTCGTAGTCGACCCGGATGATGCCGAACCGGCGGTCGTACCCGTAGGCCCACTCGAAGTTGTCGAGCAGCGACCACGCGAAGTACCCGCGCACGTCCACACCCTGGTCGTGGGCCTGGCCCACGGCCTCGACGTGGTCGTGCAGGTACGAGACACGCTCCACGTCGTGCACCCGCGCCACGCCGTCCTCGACGACCACGGTGTCGTCGAACGCGGCACCGTTCTCGGTGACCATGAGCGGCTGGCCGGGGTAGGTCTTGTGCAGCGACACCAGCAGGTCGGTGAGGCCCGCGGGCTCGATGTTCCAGCCCATGGCGGTGTACGGGCCGGGCTGCGGCAGGAACTCGACCTCGTCCGCGGCGATCCACGGGGTGCCGGCGGCGTCCTTGTGCCCGTCGGCCTGCTGCCGGTCGCCCTGCCCGGAGAAGTGCCGCACGCGCGCCGTCGAGTAGTAGTTGACGCCCAGCACGTCCAGCGGCTGCCTGGTGATCTCCAGGTCGCCGTCGTGCACGAACGACCAGTCGGTGACCGACGCCGTGTTCTCCAGCAGGTCAGCGGGGTAGGCACCGTCGAGCACCGGGCCGAGGAAGGCCCGGTTGGCGAGGGCGTCGACCACGCGGACGGCGCCGAGGTCCGCCTCGGAGGTGGGGTCGTCCGGCCGGAAGACGTGCAGGTTCAGCGTGATCGACGTCTTGGCGGCAGAGCCGAGCACCTCGCGGATCTGCTGGACCGCGAGACCGTGCGCCAGGTTCAGGTGGTGCACGGCCTGCAGGGCGGCCAGGGGCTCGGTGCGGCCCGGCGCGTGGACGCCCGAGCCGTAGCCCAGGTACGCGGAGCACCACGGCTCGTTGAGCGTGGTCCAGACGTCGATGCGGCCACCCAGCTCCTCGGCCATGCGGCGCGCGTACTTCGCGAAGGCGTAGGCCGTCTCACGGTTGGTCCAGCCGCCGGCGTCCTCCAGCTCCTGCGGGAGGTCCCAGTGGTAGAGCGTGACCACGGGCTTGATGCCCGCCGCGATCAGCCCGTCCACGAGGTCCGAGTAGAACCTGATGCCCTCGGCGCTGAACTCGCCCGAGCCGCCCGGCTGCACACGCGGCCACGCGATGGAGAACCGGTACGCGCCCAGACCCAGGTTCCTGATGTGCTCGACGTCCTCCTGCCACCGGTGGAAGTGGTCGTCCGCCACGTCGCCCGTGTCGCCGTTCAGCGTCTTGCCGGGCGTCTTCGAGAAGGTGTCCCAGATCGACGGGCCGCGCCCGCCCTCGGTGACAGCGCCCTCGATCTGGTACGACGCCGTCGCCGATCCCCAGAGGAAGTCCGCGGGGAATTTCCGTGCACTCAAAGTCTCACCTCTCCTGGGCCTGTGGCCCGTGCTTTGCGTCCGTCGTTCTCTACGCCCCAGCCGCCTGGGGCGTCGGCACTGGTCACGTGCACGACGCCGGACGCGTACCGCACACGGAACGTCGCCGGGGCGCCGGTGCCACCGGGTACCAGGACCTCTTCGTCGAACCCCTCGGGCAGACGGGTGCAGCGTAACGTCACACCCTCGGCCCAGGCGTAGTCGGGCCGGTCATCTCGATCACCAACGGGCAGCACGGTGCCGGGCCGGACGAACAGCGGGAGGCTGTCGAAGCCGTGCTCCTCGGTGACCCAGCTCGGCCCGGTGACGGTCGGGGCAAGGCCCGCCCCACCGACGTCGGACAGGCGGGTCCACTCCCCCGCCGGGACGTAGTACTCCACGCGGGACTCGCTGAAGACGGGCGCGACCAGCAGCGACGGCCCCAGCAGGTACTGGGTGTCGACGGACGCCGCCGTCCGGTCGTCAGGGAACTGGAGCACCATGGGGCGCATGACGGGCAGGCCCTCCTCGGCGGCGACGTGGCCGAGCCGGCCGAGGTACGGCATGAGCCGCATCTTCAGCCTGGTGAACTTGCGCGTGACGTCGACCGCCTCGTCGTCGAACACCCACGGGACGCGGTAGGAGCTCGACCCGTGCAGCCGGGAGTGCGAGGACAGCAGGCCGAACGCGACCCAGCGCTTGAACACCGCCGGGTCGGGTGTGCCCTCGAACCCGCCGATGTCGTGGCTCCAGTAGCCGAAGCCGGACAGCGAGAGCGACAGGCCGCCGCGCAGGGACTCCGCCATGGAGACGAACGTGGACTCGCAGTCGCCGCCCCAGTGCACGGGATAGGCCTGGGTGCCCGCGGTGGCGGACCGCGCGAACACGACGGCCTCGCCGCGGCCCCGCTCCTGTTCGAGCAGCTCGAAGACCGTGCGGTTGTAGAGGGCGGCGTAGTAGTTGTGCATCCGCTGCGGGTCGGACCCGTCGTGCCAGACGACGTCGGTGGGGATGCGCTCCCCGAAGTCCGTCTTGAAGCAGTCCACACCCTGGTCCAGCAGCACGCGCAGCTTGTCCTGGTACCAGGCAGCGGCCTCGGGATTGGTGAGGTCGACCAGGGCCATGCCGGCCTGCCAGTGGTCCCACTGCCAGACGTCGCCGTCGGCGGTCTTGACCAGGTAGCCCTTCTCCTTGCCCTCGCGGAACAGGTGGGAGCGCTGGGCGATGTACGGGTTGATCCACACGCAGACCTTCAGCCCACGGTTGTGCAGCCGGGCCAGCATTCCCTCCGGATCGGGGAAGGTCGCCGGGTCCCACACGAAGTCGCACCAGTGGAACTGGCGCATCCAGAAGCAGTCGAAGTGGAACACCGACAGCGGGATGTCCCGCTCGGCCATGCCGTCGACAAAGCTCATCACCGTGGACTCGGAGTAGTCAGTGGTGAACGACGTCGAGAGCCACAGCCCGTACGACCAGGCGGGGACGACGGCGGGCCGTCCGGTGAGGGCCGTGTACCGGCGCAGGATCTCGGCCGGCGTAGGCCCGTGGATCACGTAGTACTGGAGCGACTGCCCCGGCACCGAGAACTGGGTGCGGCTGACCACCTCGGACCCCACCTCGAACGACACCCGCTCGGGGTGGGCCACGAACACGCCGTAGCCGCGGTCGGTCAGGTAGAACGGCACGTTCTTGTAGGCCTGCTCGCTCGCGGTGCCGCCGTCCTCGTTCCAGATGTCCACGCTCTGGCCGTTCTTCACGAACGCGCCGAACCGTTCGCCCAGGCCGTAGACGTGCTCGCCCACCCCGAGCGTCAGCTGCTCGTGCACAAACTCGCCGTCGGGTGTGGTCGCGATCCCGACGCTCCGGTGCGACGACGACGTGAGCACCTCGCCGTCCGCCACGAAGTCGACGTGCCACGGGCCACCGGTGGCGACGCGGGCCGTGAGGCCGCCGGAGGTGAGCTCGGCAGGACCGTCGCCCGCGCCCTCGCCGTCGGGCACCACCACCTTGACCGTGCCCGGCTCCCGGTTGATCGCGAAGTGCGGGCCGCGGTCGCGGCCGCCCTGGAGGTGCTCGATGCGTACCCCGATCACGCCGTCCGCCGGGGCGTCGAACGTGACGGTCACGACCGGGCGGCTCACGGTGACGCCGCGCCCCGTGATGGGCGCCGTGGGCGCGTGCACGGTCAGGGTGCCGGCCCCGGCCTCGACCGAGTCGACGTCGCGGGGACGGAGCATCTCGACGCCGGGACGCAGCTCCCAGTAGCCGTCGGTGAATCTCATGCCCGAAGCCTCACACAGCCTTCAGCTACGCGTTCTCCCGGTCCAGGATCGCGTAGACCAGCTCGGTGGACCACACGCCGTCCCGCAGGTCGCTCTCCAGGAGGCGGGCCTCCTGGCGCATGCCGAGGCGCTCCGCCACCCGCACCGAGGCGTGGTTCTCCTCGTCGATGCGCGCGAACACGCGGTGAAAGCCGTACCTGGTGAACGCGAGCCGGACGGTGGCGCGGGCCGCCTCCGTGGCCAGGCCCTTGCCGCCCACACCCGGGTGCATGGCGTAGCCGACCTCGACCTGCCGCGGCCCGGCGGCCCACTTGAGCAGCGTCTCGCCGACGACGCCGCCGTCCAGCACGACCGCGAGCACCAGCACGTCGCCGGGCTCCTCGAACGGAGCCTCCGACCAGGCACGGAGCTTCTGCTCCGCCGTCGCCAGGTCCCACGGCGGCTGGTACATGTACCGCACCACCTCGGGGCTCGACCGCCAGCCGAGGAACGCTGCGGCGTCATCGGGGACTACCGGGCGCAGGGTGAGGCGCTCGGTGGTCACCGGCCAGGCGGGACCGACGCGGTAGGGCTCGGAAGCCGGAACGGAAGTGGGCACGATCCGACCGTAATGCCCAGAACCCGAGATGCCACCGCGAAATGCGGGGTATTTTGCGCGGGTGCGCGCCGGCACCGGCGAGTCGCGGCTAACGCGCCTCGAACGGGGTGCTCGCCCAGCCCTCGGGCACGTCGCGCGGCTGCCACGACGGGTCGGGCGTCCAGTCGGCCCAGGCCTTGTCCCACCAGAGCTCGCCCGCGTCGAGCAGGCCGGCGATCCGGTCACCCTCGGCGCGGATCTGCGCCATGCGGCCGGGGTAGCGCGCCGGACCGGTCTCCTCGAACTCGGGGACGTCCTTGAACTCGTACGTCTCGGCGTCGGCAGCCCACCAGACGTCCAGCTCGTGGTCGAGGGTGTCGAACCCGATGGCGGTGCGGCGGGGCGCGTCCTCCAGGTTGAAGTACCAGCCCTGGAACGCGCGCTCGGCCCCCGCCCAGAACAGGAAGATGGAGTGCTCCACCCCGGCCCAGTGCAGCTCCAGCCGCCCGTGGCCGCGCCAGTGCGTGCTGCCCGCGAGCTTCCACGGGTGCTCCCCCACCGGGAACGCGCCAGAGCGCGGATACACCATCGGCGTCCCGCCGGGGGTGTAGGTGACAAGCAGGTCGCCGTCGTCCTGGACGCAGACCTGCGGGATGGCGATCCACGGCTCGCCCCGCATGATCTCGCGGCGCACCACCGTCTGGCCAGGCTGGAACACGTCGGACGTCGTCATGCTCGGCACGCTAACAGCGGTCGGTTACGAGGCTGCGACGGGCACGTTTACACCGTGGCGCAGCACCCGCCGCGGCCGCAGGTCCGCGTCCGTGACCAGGACGTCGGCGCGGGCGCCGGGTTCCAGGCTGCCGACCTCGCCGTCAAGGCCCAGCACGCCGGCGGGCACCGCGGTCGCGGAGCGCACGGCGTCCGGCAGGGGCACGCCTGCCGACACAGCGTGGCGGACGACGTCGATCAGGTGGGCGGTGCC
This sequence comes from Promicromonospora sp. Populi, assembly GCF_041081105.1. Classification (NCBI taxonomy): domain Bacteria; kingdom Bacillati; phylum Actinomycetota; class Actinomycetes; order Micrococcales; family Promicromonosporaceae; genus Promicromonospora; species Promicromonospora sp. Populi. The sequence goes on from NZ_CP163528.1 coordinate 2,674,549, forward strand.
GCCCGCGATCGGTCCCTCTGCCCCGGCGTCGGCGTCCGTCGCGATCCGCGCGACGCCGCCCTGCACCTCCACCGACATCGGCCCGAGCTCGTAGCGGCCGTCGGCCACGCCGGCCGCCGCCATCGCGTCCGTCACGAGCATGACCTGGTCGGCGCCGACCATGGTGAACACCGAACGCACCGTCGCGGCGTCAAGGTGCACGCCGTCGCCGATCAGCTCGACGACCATGTCGCCGCGGGCGGCCGCGGCGAGGCAGGCCGCGATCGGCCCGGGCTTGCGGTGGTGCAGCGGGCGCATGCCGTTGAACAGGTGCGTGGCCGTCATCGGCCCGAGCTTGCCGCCCGCCGCGGCCAGCGCCGCGACGACCTGCTCGATCAGGGCCTCGGCCTGTTCGGTGGTGGCGTCGGTGTGGCCCAGGGACGGCAGCACGCCCGCCTCGACCAGCGCCTCGGCGACACCGCCGGGCCCGGTCACCCCCGGCACCTCGGGTGCGATGGTCATGGTGCGCAGGAACCCGCGGGCGGCCTTGGCCAGGTCCCGGACCAGGTCCACACTGCCTTCTTGCAGGTCAGCCGGGTTGTGTGCGCCCCGCCGGCGGTGCGAGAGGAACGGCCCCTCCGCGTGCAGGCCCTCGATCTCCCCCGCCACGGCGAGCTCGGCCAGGACCGCGGCCCGGGTCAGCAGCACCTCCGGCTGGGCGGTCACGAGCGACGCGAGCAGGGTGGTCGTACCGTGCCGGCGGTGCTCGAGCACACCCGCCAGCGCTTCGTCGGCCGAGGTCACGTCCGGGAACGAGGCGCCGCCCCCGCCGTGGTTGTGCAGGTCCACCAGACCGGGCAGCACGTACGTCTCGGGGGCAGGCGGCACCTGTTCGACGGCGGGTCCGTAGCCGGTCGCCGCGGCGTCGGCCATCGAGCCCGCGAAGGTGACCCGACCGCCCGAGGCGACGACGACGCCGTCGTCGACCACGGAAGTGGGCTGGACCAGGCGGCCGCGCACGACGAAGGCACCGGAATCAGTCATGCGGACATCCTGCCAGGGTCGCGGTGCAGGTCAGAAGAGGCGGGTCGTCGGGTCGTCCGCGCCGCGCATCGTCTCGTAGTCCAGCAAGAGGGTCGCGATGCCGCGGTCGTGGGCCAGGACCCGCGCCTGCGGCTTGATCTCCTGGGCGGCGTACACACCGCGCACCGGGGCGAGCAGCGGGTCGCGGTTCAGCAGGTCCAGGTACCGCGTGAGCTGCTCGACGCCGTCGATGTCGCCCCGGCGCTTGATCTCGACGGCGACCGTGGAGCCCGAGCTGTCACGCGCCAGGATGTCCACCGGACCGATGGCCGTCGGATACTCGCGGCGGACCAGGGTGTGCCCGTCGCCCAGCAGCGCGATCTGCTCGGCGAGCAGCTCCTGGAGGTGCGCCTCCACGCCGTCCTTCACGAGGCCCGGGTCGATGCCCAGGTCGTGGGCGGAGTCATGGTGCACGGTGAACAGCTCGACCTCGAGCCGGTCGTCCGACTTGGCGTGCTGCACGGTCCACACCTCGGTGACGCCGCGCTCGGTGGCCTCCTCGGAGGGCTCGCGCACCGCCAGCGTGCACGGCGGGCTCATCCAGTTCAGCGGCTTGTACGAGCCGCCGTCGGAATGAATGAGCACGCTTCCGTCGGCCTTGACCACAAGCAGCCGGGTGGCCGGCGGGAGCATCGCGGTCAGGCGGCCCGTGTAGAGGGCGGAGCAGTCGGCGACGACCAGCCGCATCAGAGAACCAGATCCTGTCGTCCGGGAGGGGCGGCCTCGAGCCAGGAGGCGAGGCCGAAGTAGTCGCCGGCGGCGAGGTCGAGCTCGAAGTCGAGCCCGTCGTACCGGCACTGGACGAGGTAGTGGTCACCCTGACCACGCTCGTCCGGGTCCAGCGGGGTGCGGCCGGTGACGGCCAGCCGCTCCCGGTACCAGGTGCGGGCCGGACGGGGTGACAGCGACCAGCACCGCCACCACTCGATCCGGCCCACCGCGTACTGGGCGATGCCCGGCGTCCAGGAACCCTCTGGGTTACCGGTCGCCCGGGCATTGCAGTTGAACGAACCCACCCTGCGGGAGAGGGTCCGCAGCCGGGAGATCCCCGCTGCGATCACGAGCGCGAGCGCACCGAGCACCGCTATTGCGATCCAGATGACGCCCGGCACTCGCGCTCTCCCTCAGACCAGGGAGATCTCGTCGACCACGAGGGTGACGAGGTTGTTGTCCACGGACACAAAACCGCCGGTGACCCGTGCTTCCAGGGCCGGGCCCGACGTCGTCTCCACCTTGATCGTGCCCGGGCGAAGCACCGCCAGGAACGGCGTGTGGTTCGCCAGGATGCCGATCTGGCCGTCGGCAGCAGGCGCGCTCACCTGGGTCGCCGCACCGCTCCAGACCTTGCGGTCCCTGGACACGAGGTCCACGCTCAGCTCTGCCATGAGAGCTCCTTCCGATGTAGCGGGCGCGAGGCCGCCCCTGCCGGGTCGCCTGATTCTAGGCTGCCCGGCGGGGCGGCATCACGCACGGAGGACGTGCGAGGCGTCAGGCCCCGTACTCCTTCTGGATCCGTGCCCAGTTCTCTTCGAGCATCTCAAGCCCACCGATGTTGAAGAAGGCCTGCTCGGCGATGTGGTCGAACTCGCCGTCGCAGATCTTCTTGAACGCCTCGATGGTCTCAGACAGCGGGACCGTTGAGCCCTCCACGTCCGTGAACTTCTTGGCCATGTAGGTGTTCTGGGAGAGGAACTGCTGGATGCGACGCGCACGCGCCACAACCGTCTTGTCCTCTTCCGAGAGCTCGTCGACACCGAGGATCGCGATGATGTCCTGCAGCTCCTTGTTGCGCTGCAGGATCGACTTCACCCGGGTCGCGACGTCGTAGTGCTCCTGGCCCACGTACCGCGGGTCGAGGATGCGCGACGTCGAGGTCAGCGGGTCGATCGCCGGGTACAGACCCTTCGACGCGATCTCTCGGGAGAGCTCGGTCGTCGCGTCCAGGTGGGCGAACGTCGTGGCCGGGGCCGGGTCGGTGTAGTCGTCAGCCGGCACGTAGATGGCCTGCAGCGACGTGATGGAGTGACCACGCGTCGAGGTGATGCGCTCCTGGAGGAGGCCCATCTCGTCGGCCAGGTTCGGCTGGTAGCCCACGGCGGACGGCATGCGGCCGAGCAGCGTGGAGACCTCGGAACCGGCCTGCGTGAAGCGGAAGATGTTGTCGATGAAGAGCAGGACGTCCTGGTTCTTCACGTCGCGGAAGTACTCCGCCATCGTCAGCGCCGACAGGGCCACGCGCAGACGCGTGCCCGGCGGCTCGTCCATCTGGCCGAAGACGAGGGCCGTCTTGTCGAAGACACCCGCCTCGTCCATCTCGGCGATCAGGTCGTTGCCCTCACGGGTGCGCTCACCGACACCGGCGAACACGGACACACCACCGTGGTCCTGGGCAACACGCTGGATCATCTCCTGGATGAGGACCGTCTTGCCGACGCCCGCACCACCGAAGAGGCCGATCTTGCCACCCTGCACGTACGGGGTCAGCAGGTCGATGGACTTGATGCCCGTCTCGAACATCGTCGTCTTCGACTCGAGCTGGTCGAAGGCCGGGGGCTTGCGGTGGATCGGCCAGCGCTCGGTGACCTCGAACTTCTCGCCCTCGGCGAGGTTCAGAACCTCACCCGTGACGTTGAAGACCTTGCCCTTGGTGATGTCGCCGACGGGCACGGTGATGGGCGAGCCCGTGTCGGTGACGACGGCGCCGCGGACCAGGCCGTCGGTCGGCTTCAGGGCGACGGCGCGCACCAGGGAGTCGCCCAGGTGCTGCTCGACCTCGAGCGTCAGGGTGAACGAGTTCTCGTCCTCGCCCTGGCCGGACAGGTCGATCTCGACGGTGAGCGCGTTGTACATCTCAGGGATCGCGTCATCGGGGAACTCGATGTCCACGACCGGGCCGATCACTCGAGCGACCCGGCCGGTGCCGGGCCCGCTCGTGTGCTCGACCGCAGTTTCCACGGTGGTGGCGGTCATACTTGCCTCGCTTCGGTGGGCCGGAGGGTCCTCCGGCGGGGGATTCTTGTCTGCTGGACAGGCCGAACAGGCTGGTCAGGTCTCAGCGGTCAGGCTCCGGCCAGGGCGTCGGCACCGGAGACGATCTCGCTGATCTCCTGGGTGATGTCCGCCTGACGGGCCTGGTTGGCCAGTCGGGTGTACGTACGGATCAGGTCCTCGGCGTTGTCGGTCGCCGTGTGCATGGCGCGCTGGCGGGCGGCCAGCTCGGAGGCCGCGGCGTCGAGCAGTGCCGCATAGATGCGGTTCTGCACGTACCGCGGCAGGAGCGAGTCCAGCACCGCCTCGGGCGAGGGCTCGAAGTCGTAGAGCGGCAGGATTTCCTCGCCGCCGGCCTCGGCGACACCCTCGACGACCTCGAGCGGCAGCATGCGCACCACGTGGGGACGCTGCGTCACCATGTTGACGAACTGCGTGGAGACCACGTGCAGCTCCGAGACGCCGTCCTCGTCCTCGGTCGCGAGGAACTTCTCGAGCAGGACCTGCCCGATCTCCTCGGCGATCTCCGGCGTCGGCCGCTCCGAGCCGTAGGACCACGACTGCACGACGTTGCGCCCACGGAACGTGAAGTACGCGATGGCCCGGCGACCGGCGACGTAGAGGAGGACCTCCTTGCCGTCGGCCACGAGCTGCTGCGTCAGCCGCTCGGCCTCACGGACGATGGACGCCGGGTACGAGCCCGCCATGCCACGGTCCGACGAGACCACGAGCACCGCCGCACGCCTGCCACCCTCTTCCTGGGTGAGCGGGTGGTCGATGTTCGTGTGCGTCGCCACGGCGGAGACCGCGCGGGTGATCGCCTGCGCGTAGGGTGCCGCCGCCGCCGTCCGCGCACGGGCCTTGCCGATGCGGGACGCGGCGATGAGCTCCTGCGCGCGGAACATCTTCTTCAGCGACTGCGTCGACTTGATCCGTGCCTTGAAGACGCGCTGGGATCCACCGGCCACGGGTCAGGCCTTCTTCTTGACGACGATCTGCGCCTGCTCGACGTCGACCGGCTCGTCATCAACGTCGCCGCCGACGAGCGCCGTGCCGTCACCCCGCTGGAACCCGGCCCGGAAGTCGTCCACGGCTGCGCTCAGCGCGTCCTCCGTGTCGGACTCCAGCTTGCCGGAGTCCAGGATCTTGCCGAGGACCTCCGACTTGCGACGCAGGTGGTCCAGGAGCTCGGCCTCGAAGCGCTTGACGTCCTCGACCGCGACGTCGTCGAGCTTGCCCTTGGTCCCGGCCCACACCAGTGCGACCTGGTCCTCGACGGGGTACGGCGAGTACTGGGGCTGCTTGAGCAGCTCCGTCAGGACGGCGCCACGCTTGAGCTGCGCGCGGGACGCTGCGTCGAGGTCGGACGCGAACATCGCGAACGCCTCGAGCGAGCGGTACTGCGCCAGCTCCAGCTTCAGCGTGCCGGAGACCTTCTTCATCGCCTTGATCTGCGCGTCACCACCGACTCGGGAGACGGAGATACCGACGTCCACGGCGGGACGCTGGTCGGCGTTGAACAGGTCGGACTGCAGGAAGATCTGGCCGTCCGTGATGGAGATGACGTTCGTCGGGATGTACGCCGAGACGTCGTTCGCCTTGGTCTCGATGATCGGCAGGCCGGTCATCGAGCCCGCGCCCAGCTCGTCCGAGAGCTTCGCACAACGCTCCAGCAGACGGGAGTGCAGGTAGAAGACGTCACCCGGGTAGGCCTCGCGGCCCGGCGGGCGGCGCAGCAGCAGCGACACGGCACGGTAGGCCTCGGCCTGCTTCGACAGGTCGTCGAAGATGATCAGGACGTGCTTGCCCGAGTACATCCAGTGCTGGCCGATGGCCGAACCGGTGTACGGCGCCAGGTACTTGAAGCCTGCCGGGTCGGACGCCGGAGCCGCGACGATGGTCGTGTACTCCAGGGCGCCGGCCTCCTCGAGGGCGCCACGCACGGAGGCGATGGTCGAGCCCTTCTGGCCGATGGCGACGTAGATGCAGCGGACCTGCTTGTTCGGGTCGCCGGTCTCCCAGTTCGCCTTCTGGTTGATGATCGTGTCGACCGCGATCGCCGTCTTGCCGGTCTGGCGGTCGCCGATGATCAGCTGACGCTGACCACGGCCGATCGGGATCATCGAGTCGATCGCCTTGATACCGGTCTGCAGCGGCTCGTGGACCGACTTGCGCTGCATGACGCCGGGCGCCTGCAGCTCCAGGGCGCGGGTGCCCTCCGTCGCGATCTCGCCGAGGCCGTCGATGGGCGTACCCAGCGGGTCGACGACGCGGCCGAGGTAGCCCTCGCCCACGGGGACCGAGAGCACCTCACCGGTGCGGCGGACCTCCTGGCCCTCCTCGATGCCGGTGAACTCGCCCAGGACGACCACACCGATCTCGCGGACGTCCAGGTTCTGCGCGAGTCCGAGCGTGCCGTCCTCAAAACGCAGCAGCTCGTTCGCCATCGCACCCGGGAGGCCCTCGACGCGGGCGATGCCGTCCGCGGCGTACGAGACGCGGCCCACCTCTTCGGCGACCGCTTCCTGGGGCTCGTAGGACTTCACGAAGCTGTCCAGCGCGGCCCGGACCTCGTCCGGGCGGATCGTCAGCTCAGCCATAACTTTTCTCCTGTCGTGGCCGCGAGAGCCGCGGCGGAAGATTCTTGTTCACGTTTCAGCCGGCCAGACGACGCGATGCGTCAGCGAGGCGCGACAGGACGGTGGAGTCGACGACGTCCGCGCCGACCTGGATGCGCATGCCCCCGACGATGGCGGGGTCCACGGTGACGTTCAGCTGCACGGGCTTGCCGTACGAGCGCTCCAGGAGCGCCGAGAGGCGCCCCTGCTGCTCGCGGGTGAGCACCGTCGCGCTCGTCACCGAGGCGACGAGGCGCCTGCGGCGCTCCGCCGCCACCTCGCCGAACCAGGCAAGCGTCTGCACGAACCGGCGGCCGCGCGGCGACGACGTCGCGCGCTGCGCCAGGCGCTGTGTCACGGTGTCGACCTTGCCGCCGACCAGCGAGTCCACGAGCGCCACCCGGCGCTCGGGAGCCGTCGTGGCGTCCGAGAGGGCCTGCTTGGCCTCCCGCTCGCCGACGAGCGACCGGGTGACCCGGAACAGCTCGTCCTCGACGGTCTCGAGCGCACCGCGCGCCTGGGCGGAGGCCAGCACGGCATCCACCCCGAGTCGCTCGATGGCTTCGGCCAGGTCGTCGTCGCTCGCCCAGCGGGACCGGACGAGCCCGGACACCAGGTCGACCACGCGCTCGTCGAAACCGCTCAGCAGGTCGGCCACCAGGCCGGCCTTGGCCTCGCCCTCGCGGGAGGGGTCGGCGAGCGAGCGGCGCAGCGCAGCGGAGTCGTCCAGCGCGGAGACGAGAGTGAGCAGCTGCTCACCCAGCGTCAACGCGTCCGCACCCGCGGCGCGCAGCACCGGCTCGAAGCGCTCCTGCGCCGCAGTCAGCGATGCACCGCTCGATCCCCGCATCACGCCTCCTTGGTGCTTGCTGCGGCGTTGCTTGCCACAGCCTCGCTCGCCTCGAGCTCGTCGAGGAACCGGTCCACCACACGCGACTGCCGGGCCGAGTCCTCGAGGGACTCACCCACGATCTTCGACGCGAGCTCGGTCGCGAGCGCACCGACCTCGGTGCGCAGCGACACGGTCGCTGCCTGACGGTCTGCCTCGATCTGGCGACGAGCGGTCTCGGTGACCCGCGCCGCTTCCTCGCTCGCCTTGGCCCGCAGGTCCTTGACGATGGCGGTGCCCTCGGCACGCGCCTCCTCACGGACCTGTGCCGCGTCGGCGCGAGCCTCGGCGAGCAGCTGCTGCTGCTGCGCCAGCGCCTCGTCGGCCTGCTTCTGTGCTGCCTCGGCCTTCTCGATGCCGCCCTCGATGAGGGTGGCCCGCTCGTCCAGCACCTTGTTCATCTGGGGCAGGACCAGCTTGTAGAACACCGCGGCGATGATCACGAGGATCACTGCCGACCAGAAGAGGTCGTAACCAGCGGGCAGGAACAGGTCGATGCCCGCGGGCTCGTCCTCTGTTGTCTGCGCTACCACGACACCGGCAGCGCCCGAGAGCGCCGCCATCACGCCGGGAGTGCGGGGAAGAGGAAGCCGGCAACCAGGCCGAGGAGCGCGAGCACCTCGACGAACGCGACACCCAGGAACATCGTGGCGCGCAGCTGGCCGGCGACCTCAGGCTGGCGAGCCATGCCCTCGATCGTCTTGCCGATGAGGATACCGAGGCCGATACCAGGGCCGGTTGCGGCGAGGCCGTAGCCGACAGCGTTCAGGTTACCGGTGACCTCGGCGAGAGTGGTGACGTCCACTTGCGTCTTCCTTCCGTTGGGCGCCGAACCGGTCGGTACGGCGTCGCATGGTGTGCGGAGGCGCTGGTGCGCCCGTCGCGGGTTTGCCAGGTGAAGCTATGAAGCGTCGCCTGGAGGGGCTGTCAGTGCCCCTCCTCCAGCGACATGTTGATGTAGACCGCGGCCAGCAGCGCGAAGATGTACGCCTGCAGGAACGCGACCAGAAGCTCGAACAGGGTCACGAAGATGCCCGCCGGGAACGTGAGGACCCCGAAGACCATCAGCCCGGTGCCTGCCGAGTCCACGACGAAGAACTGCGTGGCGGCGAAGCAGAGCACCAGCATGATGTGGCCGGCGACCATGTTGGCCACGAGTCGCACCATCAGGGAGCCCGGACGGATGATCAGGATCTGCAGCAGCTCGATCGGCGTCAGGATGAAGTAGATCGGCCACGGCACACCGGGCGGGAACAGGTTCGCCTTGAGGTAGCCGCCCAGACCGTGCTTGCGGATGCCGACGGCCCAGTAGGTGACGAACACCCAGAGCGCCAGGAGCAGCGGCACACCGATCCGTGAGGTGGCAGCCAGGTTCAGCCCCGGGATCACACTCGTGAGGTTGAACGCCAGGATGGTGACGAAGATAGTGGTGAGCATGGGGATAAAACGCTTCGCGTTCTCCTTGCCCATGATCTCTTCGCCGATCTGCACCCGGACGAAGTCCAGCACATACTCGACCCCGGCCTGGAACCGGCCCGGCACGACCTTCGCCCGGCGCGCGGCGATCACGAAGATCGACAGCAGCACCAGCGTGGCGATGATGCGGATGATCCAGATGCGGTCGATCTGGAAGATGGTGCCCTCGAAGAGGATGGCCGACGGGAAGAAGTCGGTGATCGACGGCGTGTGGAAGCCGCCCTCACCCTCGTGGCCTTCAGTGGCGGCGAGGATTACGGACGTCGCGTACGTGGACAGGAGAACTCCCAGGTGGTCATTAGGCCCCGCGCGCGTATCCGCAATGTGGCGGAACGGGCGCGCCGTCGGGCCTGGCCGTCATGGATTCGTCGTAAGCCTAACCCATGTCGGGTGCGACTTTGGCCGTAGAACCGCATGACGCGGCCCCTTGTGATGTATTGCGCAATCCCGCGCGGGGTCACGGAGCGACCCAGACGGTGCGGTCAGGCCTTGGCGTCGGGCTGGACGTACGGGACCCGGCCGTCGCGCACCGCGCGGTAGTCGAGCACGGCGGAGCCGATGGCGCCGATCAGCACGACCGCCATGAGCACCCAGCGGTCGTAGAAGTCCTGCCGGGACAGCACGGCGAGCACCGCGACCAGGAAGACCATCTTGACGAGCCAGCCGCCCATCACGACGGCGCCCATGCTCACGGCACCCTTGCCGACGGTGAGCATCATGGAGACCACGGTGGCACCGGAGAACACGCCCGCCAGGGCCGCTCCGACCAGGGCCCCCCACACGCCCGGCAGCCCGGCGACGAAGTAGCCGATGACCGACCCAAGCACCGCGAGGACACCCACCAGGATCAACCCGTCCCGGGCCGCGGTACGCAGCATCGCGCGCTCGGCGACGATGGTGTCGTTCTCAGGCTGCGGCACGACGGGGTTCTGCTCGGTCATTCGACGGTCTCCTTGGTCTTTGGGATGCCGCCCTGACGAGCGGCGCCCTGCGGCGCAGCGCTCTGCGCGACGGGCTGCAGGGGCGGCCCGGCCACGGCGGCGGCGGGCACCCTCGGGGTCTGGCCGGAGAGCGCGACGTCGTCGTCCAGGAACCGCCCGCGGTGGCGCAGCGGGCCGAGGGTGGCCAGCAGCGCAAGCACCACGAACACCCCGGTCCAGACGAGCACGATCTCCCAGTCCCACTGCACCAGCGCCGCGGCGCTGAAGGCGAACACCGCGGTCCACACGTACAGGATGACGACGGCGCGGCGGTGGGAGTGGCCCAGGGCCAGCATGCGGTGGTGCAGGTGCATGCGGTCGGGCGCCATGGGCGACTTGCCCGCGGCCAGCCGCCGGATCACCGCGAGCCCCATGTCGAGCAGGGGCAGCATGAGCACCGCCACCGGGAGCAGCAGCGGGATGAACGCGGGCAGAGCCTGCGCGCCGGACATGAGTCCCGGCGGGATGTTCCCCGTCACGGTGATCGCGGCGCCCGCCATCACCAGGCCGATCAGCATCGACCCGGCGTCGCCCATGAAGATGTGCGCCGGGTGGAAGTTGTGCGGCAGGAACCCGATGCACACCCCCACCATCACGGCGAGCATGAGCGAGGCGATGCTGGCGTAGTTGTCCGGCGAGCCCAGCTGGGTGAGCCCGTAGGTGTACAGGAAGAACGCGGTGCCGCCGATCGCGACGATGCCCGCGGCCAGCCCGTCGAGGCCGTCGACGAAGTTCACCGCGTTCATGGCGATCACGATCACCAGGACGGTCACCACGAGCGACATGCGCGACGAAGTGATGGTCACGCCCGCGATCGGCATGGTGATGAGCTGGACACCCTGCAGTGCCATGAAGCCGGCCGCCAGCACCTGGCCGGCGAGCTTGGTGATCCAGTCGAGGTCCCACTTGTCGTCGGCCCAGCCGAGCGCGCACACGATCGCGGCGCCGCCGATGATGCCCCACGCCTGGGGATCCTCGAACACCTCCGCCAGGAACGGCATCTGCGAGGCCAGCAGGACCGGCACGATGATGCCGATGAGCATGGCGAGACCGCCGAGGCGGGGCGTCGGCACCGAGTGCACGTCGCGGGCCCGCACGGCCGAGATGGCGGAGGTCTTGAGCGCGACCCAGCGGGCGAACGGTGTGGTCAGGAACGTGACCGCGGCGGCCACGAGCATCAGGAGCAGGTACACCCTCACTCGTCGTCCTCCGCAGCCCCGGCCGGGGGCTCGCTCGGGTCGTCCTCCGGCTTCACCGGGAGTCCTTCGACGTCGGCTACCTCGCGCAGCGCCGCCAGCGTCACGGCACCCTCGCGGACTACCCGCAGCGTCTCGGCGGTCGCGTCCACGATCGTGGAGGCGACGCCGCCCGGCGCCACGCCCCCGTCGAGGTAGACGGCCACGGAGTCGCCGAGCTGACGCTCTGCGTCCTCGACGTCCAGCGCGGCCGGGCTGCCCGACTTGTTCGCGCTGGAGACGGCCAGCGGGCCGGTGCGCTTGAGCAGGGCCAGCGCGGCGGGATGGTCCGGCATCCGCAGGGCGACGGTGCCGCCCGTGTCGCCGAGGTCCCACTGCAGCGACGGCTGCGCGCGCAGGATGATCGTGAAACCGCCCGGCCAGAAGGCCTCGACGAGCCGGCGGGCGTCGTCGGGCACGTCGGTGGCGAGCCCGTCGAGGGTCGCCACCTCCCCCACCAGGACCGGCGGCGGCATCTGCCGGCCGCGGCCCTTGGCCGCGAGCAGGGCAGCCACCGCCGGCTCGTCGAACGCGTCGGCACCTATGCCGTACACGGTGTCGGTGGGCAGGACGACTAGGCCACCACGGGAGATCGCATGAACCGCCTCGTCGATCGCGGGTCCCCACGTCTGCGGGTCGGTGGCGTCGAGCACGGGATGCACAGGCACACTCACGCGCGACAGTCTTTCACGATCCGGCGGCTGCGCCCGCACCAACCAGCGATCCGGTCGGGATCCGCTCGGGTGGCCCGCTCAGGTGGCCCGATCAGGTGGCCCGGTCAGGGGATCCGGCGTGCTACCACCATGCGGGGCCGGCCCGTGAGGTCCTTGCGCGTCTCGGGCTCGCCGAACACCGGCCGTCCGTCGGCGTCGCGAGCGGCCGCGACCATCGCGCGCGCCGCCTCCGCCTGCACCTCCGCGTGCTCCATGACGTAGAGCCCGCCGGGCCGCAGCAGCCGGGCGGCCGCGTCAGTGATGCCGCGCGGCACCTCCAGCCCGTCCGGTCCCAGCCCGTACAGCGCGACGGCCGGGTCGTGCTCGGCGACCTCCGGGTCCACGGGCACGGCGTCCGGCGGCACGTACGGCGGGTTCGAGACGACGACGTCGGCCGTCCCGTCGATCCCGTACAGCGCGGTGCGGGCGTCGCCCTTGACGAGCCGCACGATCCGCTCGGGCGGCGGCTCCGGGCTGGCGCCCGGGTCCAGGCCCGCGGCGACGGCGCTGGCGGCGTCGACGTTGCGCGCCGCCCAGGCGTGCGCATCCTTGTCGAGCTCGACGGCGTGCACCCGCGCGCCCGGCACCTCCGTGGCCACGGCCAGCGCGATGGCCCCGGACCCGGTGCACAGGTCGACGACGACGGCAGCCGAGCCGCCGCGCTCACGGTTGACCCTGACCGCCTCGTCGATCGCCGCCTGCGCGACCTCCTCCGTCTCGGGCCTGGGCACAAAGACCCCCGGGCCCACCGCCAGCTCGAGATGCCGGAACGGCGCGACCCCGGTCAGGTGCTGCAGGGGTTCGCGCGCGGCCCGCCGGGCGATCAGGCCGGCGTAGACGAGCGCCACGTCGTCGGGCACGTCATGTCCCAGCACGAGCCGCCGTCGCAGCTCACCCCGATCCACGCCGAGCGCATGCGCCAGCAGCACCTCCGCGTCGAACTGGGGGGACGCCACCCCGGCCTCGACCAGCTCCTCGTGGGCCCACTTCAACAGCTGCTCGCTCACCGCGTTCCTCCCGCCACGACAAAAGCCTGCCCGACCGCGCCGAAAGCCGCCAGACCCGCCACCGAACCGGTAGTCCGAGGCAGTCCCTCAGACACCGGACGCAGCTGCCAGCCGGGCGGCCTCGTCGGCGTCGATCGCCGACCGCACGACGGGACCCAGGTCGCCGTCCAGCACCTGGTCGAGGTTGTACGCCTTGTAACCGGTGCGGTGGTCCACTATCCGGTTCTCGGGGTAGTTGTACGTGCGGATGCGCTCGGACCGGTCCACGGTGCGCACCTGAGAGCGACGCAGCTCGGCGGACTCGGCGGCCGCCGCCTCGGCCTGCGCGGCGAGCAGCCGGGCACGCAGCACCCGCATGGCCTGCTCGCGGTTCTGCAGCTGCGACTTCTCGTTCTGCATCGAGACGACGATCCCCGACGGCAGGTGCGTGATGCGCACCGCGGAGTCCGTGGTGTTGACCGACTGCCCGCCCGGGCCGGAGGAGCGGTAGACGTCGATGCGCAGGTCGTTCTGGTCGATCTCGAGCTCTCCCGGGTCGTCGACCTCGGGGAACACGAGGACCCCGGCCGCCGACGTGTGGATGCGGCCCTGGGACTCCGTGACCGGCACCCGCTGGACGCGGTGCACACCGCCCTCGTACTTGAGGCTGTGCCAGACCCCGTCCTCGGGACCCTGGACGTTCCTCGCCTTGACGGCGACCTGCACGTCCTTGTAACCCCCGAGATCGGACGCGGTGGCCTCCAGCAGCTGCGTGGACCAGCCCTGCTGCTCCGCGTACCGCAGGTACATGCGCAGCAGGTCGCCGGCGAACAGCGCGGACTCCTCGCCGCCCTCGCCCGCCTTGATCTCGAGGATGACGTCGCGGCCGTCGTCGGGGTCGCGGGGCACGAGCACGCGGCGCAGCTTCTCCTCCGCCACCGCCTCGGCCTCCTTGAGGCTGGGCAGCTCGGCGGCGAACGACGCGTCCTCGGTGGCCAGCTCGGCGGCGGCCTCGGCGTCGTCGTGCGCCTGCTCCCATGCGCGGTAGGCGCCCACCACCTGGTTGAGCTCGGCGTAGCGCCGGCCCAGCGTGCGGGCGCGGCCGGGATCGGCGTGCACGGCGGGGTCGGCAAGCACGGCCTCGATCTCAGCATGCTCACTGACCAGCGCCCCAACCCCGACAAACGCTTCGCTCACGGACTCTCTCCTTGGTTGTGGGCGCGATTCTTGCGAGTTTCTGTCCGTCTCAGGCGCAAGGATCGCGCCCACAACAAACCCGTGGGAAAGCAGCAGCGCCGGTGGTCTCGGTCCCGACTGCCCCTGGAGAGGTTGTCGGGCCGGACCACCGGCGCTGCGAGGTCGCTACTTGTCGGCGTCCTTCTTGCCGTAGCGCGCCTGGAACCGGGCCACGCGGCCACCGGTGTCCATGATCTTCTGCTTGCCCGTGTAGAACGGGTGGCAGGCGCTGCAGACGTCCGCGCTGATCTTGCCGGACGTCTCGGTGCTGCGCGTGGTGAAGGTGTTACCGCAGGTGCAGGTGACCTGGGTGACGACGTACTCGGGGTGGATTCCAGCCCTCATGTTGCTCCTTGGTGAGATGCCGCTGGGTCGCCCTGCAGAACCGCAGAGACGTGAACCAGCGAGCCAACCGATCATTCTGCCACTACCTCACCCGTGCGGGCGAGGGAGACTGGTGTGACGTGGGTCAGACGGACCTCAGACGGTCTCGCCCACGTTCTCGTCCTCCGTCAGACCGCCCGGCGTCGTCTTCTGCACGTGCAGCAGGAACTCGACGTTGGTCTTGGTCTTCTTGAGCTGCCCGAGCAGCAGCTCGGCTGCCTGGGTCTGGTCGAGCGCGCCCATGACGCGGCGCAGCTTGTAGACGATCGCGAGCTCGTCCTTCGACATGAGGATCTCCTCGCGCCGGGTGCTCGAGCCGTTGACGTCGATCGCCGGGAAGATGCGCTTCTCGGCCAGGGACCGCGAGAGCCGCAGCTCCATGTTTCCGGTGCCCTTGAACTCCTCGAAGATCACCTCGTCCATCTTCGAGCCGGTCTCGACCAGGGCCGTCGCGAGGATGGTCAGCGAGCCGCCGTCCTCGATGTTGCGGGCGGCGCCGAAGAACTTCTTGGGCGGGTAGAGCGCGGCGGCGTCCACACCACCGGACAGGATGCGGCCCGACGCCGGGGCGGCCAGGTTGTAGGCGCGCGACAGGCGGGTGATGCCGTCGAGCAGCACCACGACGTCCTGGCCCAGCTCCACGAGGCGCTTGGCGCGCTCGATCGCGAGCTCCGCGACCAGCGTGTGGTCGGAAGCGTGGCGGTCGAACGTCGAGGAGATGACCTCGCCCTTGACCGAGCGCTCGAAGTCGGTGACCTCTTCCGGCCGCTCGTCCACCAGCACGACCATGAGGTGGACCTCAGGGTTGTTGAGCGAGATCGCGTTGGCGATCTGCTGCATCATCAGCGTCTTGCCGGCCTTGGGCGGCGCGACGATGAGGCCGCGCTGGCCCTTGCCGATCGGGGCGACGATGTCGATCACGCGGGGCGTGAGCTTGGTCGCCTCCGGGTTCTCCAGACGCAGGCGCTCCTGCGGGTACAGCGGCGTCAGCTTGGTGAACTCGGGGCGCTCGCGCGCCTCCTCCGGCGTCATGCCGTTCACGGAGTCCAGGCGCACCAGGGCGTTGAACTTGTTCACGCGGGAGTTCTTGGTGCCGGCCGGCTGGGGCGGCGGCTCTTCGCCGTCGCGCGGCTGGCGGACGGCGCCGACGACGGCGTCGCCGCGGCGGAGGCCGCCCTTCTTGACCTGGTTCAGCGACACGTACACGTCGTTGTTGCCCGGCAGGTAGCCCGAGGTCCGCACGAACGCGTAGTTGTCGAGGATGTCGAGGATGCCGGCGACGGGCAGCAGCACGTCGTCGTCACGCACCTCGACGTTCTCGAGACCCGCGACGTCCGGCCCCTGGCGACCGCGGCCGCGCTTGCGGTCCCGGCCCCGGTCCCGGCCGCGACGGCGGCGCGAGTTGCGGTCCTCTTCGAGCTCGGCGGCGTTGCGGTCCGCGGTCCGGTCGGTGGTGCGCTCCACGTTCCGGTCGGCGGTGCGCTCCGCGGTGCGGTCGGCAGTACGGTCGGCAGTACGGTCGGCGGTCCGGGTGTTGCCCCGCTCCGCGTTGGCACCGCGCGCGCTCTGCCGGCCGTTGACGGACTGGCCGTTGCGGCCCTTGTCCTCGCCGGCCTTCTCGGCGCCCTCGGGGGCAGCCTGGCCGCGGCCGGAGCGGCGTCCGGCACCCTGCTCACGCGGGGCGGCGACGGCGTCGGCGAGCTGGGCCAGGCGAGCGGCCTTGTCGGCATCCGTGCTCGCGTCGGCGCGCACACCCGAGGTGGCGACCTCGGCGGCAGCGACCGGCACCTCGGCACGGGCGGAAATGTCGTTGTTCGCGGGCAGCTCCACGGCGGAGGCGGCACGGACGGGACGCTTCGTCGCGCCGCCCGTCTTCTCGCGGATCGTGTCCACGAGGTCGCTCTTGCGCATCCTGGAGGTGCCCTTCACGCCAAGGTCTCCGGCGAGTGCCTGGAGCTCGGCGAGGCGCATGCCGCTCAGCGATCCGGCCGTACGGCCGGTAGCTGAAGCAGCGTTTTCTGTGGTGTCTGTCACGAAGGACCCTTCCCCCTCGAACTGCGGCTGGTCGCGTGATCGCGGGCCGCGGGATGATGGGCGCCCGGCTCGATGTGGCCGAAGCGCGGAAAACCTCGCATCAGTGGTACGACGACGACGGCAGACGGGGGCGTTGTCTACGTTCTCGCGAGATGCGGTGGCCGTTGTTCACGGCCTGCTACGGGCACGGCTGAGCGGCAGAGACGTTACTGGATTAGGTGGTTGAGAACCGAAGTTCAGTCCGAGTTCCCGCCACCATGGCTCAGGACGTGCGATCCCGAAGGTTCACTGCATACTACCACCCCGTACTGCTGGCGATCCTGGTACAACCCGACTCGCGGTAGCACCTGACGGACCGGACGATAGCGCACCTGTGTTTCCGGAAATTCTCCGGGCTCGTGCACCCGTCAGGTCGATCCCTGGGCTCATCCGTCGCCAGCCGGCGGTCTCGTCCACCAGGTCGGCCAGGACGGCATCCCGGCGCTCCCTGTGCTCCGGCCCGGCGAGCACCAGGACGGTGGGCCCGGCACCCGAGACGGTGGCCGGGACGCCGGCGTCCCGCAGGGCCCGCATCAGCTCGCTGGACGCCCCGAGCACCGCCGCGCGGTAGGACTGGTGCAGCCGGTCCTCCGTGGCGTCGAACAGCAGCTCCGGGCGGCGCGCGAGGGCCTCGACCAGCAGCGCCGCGCGGCCCGCGGTGAAGGCAGCGTCCTCGTGCGAGACCAGGGCGGGCAGGGCCGCCCGGGCGCGGGCGGTAGCGAGCCGGGCATCAGGCACCAGCACGGTGGCCTCGATCGTGGGGTCGACATCCAGCCCGACGGCGCGCGGGCCGTCGTCGGTGGTCCACGCGACCGTGGCGCCACCCTGGATGGCGGGCGCGGCGTTGTCCGGGTGCCCCTCGAACTCGGTGGCCAGCCGCAGCACCGTGGCGGCGTCGATGGCCCGCGGGTCAGCCAGCAGGGCGCGCGCGGCGACGATCCCGGCCACCACTGCCGCCGACGACGACCCCAGCCCCCGGCCGTGCGGGATCACGTTGTGACACGTCATGTGGATGCCGGTGGGCACCGCGCCGGCCAGGTCCATGGTGCGGCGCAGGGCCCGCACCACCAGGTGGTCCTCCCCGAGGGGCACCTCCCCGGCACCCTCGCCGTCGACCTGCACCACCACCTCGTCGCTCGCCACGAGGCGTACCTCGACCTCGTCGTACAGGGCGAGGGCCAGGCCCAGTGAGTCGAACCCCGGTCCGAGGTTCGCGCTGGTGGCGGGCACCCTGACCCGCACGTGGTCGGCGCCGAGCTGCATCAGAGGGACAGCGCGTCGGCGATCGAGACGACGTCGGCGGACACCCGCACGGGTGTCACCTCGCCGCCGTCAGGTGTGCGCAGCGCCCAGCTCGGGTCCTTGAGCCCGTGGCCGGTCACGGTGATGGTGATGCGCGCGCCCGCGGGCACCAGGCCGCGCTCGTGCCGCGCCAGGAGGCCCGCGACGCCGGCGGCGGAGGCCGGTTCCACGAACACGCCCACCTCCGCCGAGAGGATCCGGTGCGCGGCGAGGATCTGCTCGTCGGTCACGGCCTCGATGACGCCCCCGGACGAGTCCCGGGCCTCCTCGGCCTGCTGCCAGGAGGCAGGGTTGCCGATGCGGATGGCGGTCGCGATCGTGTCCGGCTCGTCGATCGGGTGGCCCTTCACGATCGGTGCCGCGCCGGCGGCCTGGAAGCCCCACATGACGGGGGTCCTGCTCGCCACGCCCGCGTCGGCGTACTCGGTGAAGCCCTTCCAGTACGCCGTGATGTTCCCTGCGTTGCCCACGGGCAGCAGGTGGATGTCAGGGGCGTCGCCCAGCGCGTCCACGATCTCGAACGCGGCGGTCTTCTGCCCCTCGATGCGGTCCGGGTTGACCGAGTTCACGAGCTCCACCGGGTGGGTGTCCGCGAGCTTGCGGGCGGCCACCAGGCAGTCGTCGAAGTTGCCGTCCACCTGCAGCAGGCGCGCGCCGTGCGCGACCGCCTGGCTCAGCTTGCCCATGGCGATCTTGCCGTCCGGCACGAGGACGGCGCAGATCATGCCCGCGCGCGTCGCGTAGGCGGCGGCCGATGCCGACGTGTTGCCCGTCGACGCGCACACCACTACCCGGGCGCCGCGCCCGGCCGCCGCGGAGATCGCGGTGGTCATGCCGCGGTCCTTGAACGAGCCGGTCGGGTTCATGCCCTCGACCTTGACGTATACCTCGGCGCCGGTCCGCTCGGACAGCGCGGGGGCCGGCACCAGCGGCGTGCCGCCCTCGCCCAGCGTCACGATCTTCTGCTGCACGTGGTCGGGCAGCCGGTCGGCGTACTCGGCGATCACGCCGCGCCACAGGCGCGAGGCGGGGAGCGCGGCGGACGCGGCGGGAAGGTTCGGTTCAGCAGGCAGTACAGGCACGGGTTCAGCCTTCGACTCTCAGGACGGACGTGATCTCGCGGACCGGTTCGAGCGTGCGCACCGCCGCGATGGTGGCGGCCAGCGACGCCTCGCGGGCGGCGTGGGTGGTCAGGAGCAGCTCTGCGGTGCCCTCTGAGGGCCCAGTCTGGCGCATCGTGTCGATCGACACGCCGTGGTCCCCCACAACACCCGCGACCTGGGCGAGCACACCCGGGAGGTCGGCGACGAGCAGGCGGACCTGGTAGCGCGTCACCGCGGCATCGGCCGGCAGCAGCGGCCGTGCCGCGTAGATGGACTCCTGGGGGCCCTTGCCGCCGAGCACCCGGTGGCGCGCCGCCGCGACGACGTCGCCCAGCACCGCGGACGCCGTAGGCCTGCCGCCGGCGCCCTGACCGTAGAACATGAGCGGGCCCGCGGCGTCGGCCTCGACGAAGATCGCGTTGAACGCGCCCTTCACCCCCGCCAGCGGGTGCTCCAGCGGCACCAGGGCCGGGTGCACGCGCACGGACACGCCCTCACCGGTCTGCTCGGCGATGGCCAGCAGCTTCACGGCGTGGCCGGTCCGGGCCGCCCAGGCGACGTCGTCGGAGGTGACGCCCTTGATGCCCTCGCGGGCGACGTCGTCCGCAGAGACGCGGGTGTGGAAGGCGAGGCTGGCGAGGATCGCGGCCTTCGCCGCGGCGTCGTAGCCCTCGACGTCGGCCGTGGGGTCGGCCTCGGCGTAACCGAGCTCCTGCGCCTGCTTGACCGCCTCGTCGAGGTCGAGGCCGCTCGTGGCCATCTGGTCCAGCACGTAGTTCGTGGTGCCGTTGACGATGCCTAGGACACGGCGCACGTGGTCGCCCGCCAGGGACTCCCGCACCGGGCGCACGATCGGGATGGCGCCCGCCACGGCCGCCTCGTAGTAGATGTCGACGCCGGCGGAGTCGGCCGCCTTGTAGAGCGTGGGGCCGTCGGCCGCCAGGAGCGCCTTGTTCGCGGTCACCACGGCCGCGCCGGCCTCGATGGCCCGCAGCAGCAGGGTACGCGCGGGTTCGGTGCCGCCCATCACCTCGATGACGATGTCCGCGCCGTCCACGAGCGCCTCGGCGTCCTTGGTCAGGAGGTCACGCCGGACGACCGGGTCCCGGGGACGGTCCACGTCCTGGACCGCGATGCCGACGAGCTCCAGCGGGGCGCCGGCGCGCGCGGCGAGATCCGGGCCCTGCTCCAGGAGCATCCGGGCCACCTCCGTGCCCACGACGCCACAGCCGAGCAGTACTACACGCAGCCCGCGTGCGGGCTCGGGGACGTGGAAAGGCACAGCGATCCTGCTTTCGTATCCGGGAAACGGTCCGGTCAG
Source organism: Promicromonospora sp. Populi (assembly GCF_041081105.1). Classification (NCBI taxonomy): domain Bacteria; kingdom Bacillati; phylum Actinomycetota; class Actinomycetes; order Micrococcales; family Promicromonosporaceae; genus Promicromonospora; species Promicromonospora sp. Populi. Next base: position 2,694,915 of record NZ_CP163528.1, read on the forward strand.
GTGCCCTCCACACGGGAGCTCCGGACGTCTCGATCAGGGTAACCGGAGGCTCTGACACCCGGGGGGCTTGTCTCACGGCGGCGACCATCACGTGGAACGCACACCACGTGAAACAGGGGCACCCCCGACATAAACGCCGGGGGCACCTCTGTTCGGCACCGCATTCATCGCCGCGTTGGTCGCGCGGACGGCGTCAGACCTCGTTGACCCCGTGGCAGACCTTGTACTTCTTGCCCGAGCCGCACGGGCACTGGGCGTTGCGCGGCGTGCCGGGGAACGTGCGGCCGTCGCTCGTGGCGGCTGTCGCCTCGCCGTGCAGCGCGGCCCGACGACGGGCGCCGTCCGGGGACTGCATGAACGCCGAGCCCGAGCCGTCCTCGCTCGGCGCCGAGTACGTCAGCGACTGCGGCCGGTTCGGGGCGTCGAGGCCCTTCGCGAGCAGGATGGGCTCCGTCGCGGCGCCCGCCGCGCGGCGCTGGCGCGGCGCGGGCGGCTGACTCGGCTGGCCCTGCCGCGGCAGTGACGCGGGCTGTACCACTGGGATCTGCGTGGTCGGCGGCGCTTCCGGCTGTCCCGTGCCCAGGCGGCCACGCGGCGGCACCGGCGGAGAGGCGGGCAGATCCGAGCCGGCGTCGTCGGCCTGCTCCGCACCGGGCTGCTGGACGGTCACCTCGAGGTTGAACAGGAACCCGACCGACTCCTCCTTGATGGCGTCGGTCATGGCCTGGAACAGCTGGAAGCCCTCGCGCTGGTACTCGACCAGCGGGTCGCGCTGCGCCATGGCGCGCAGCCCGATGCCCTCCTTGAGGTAGTCCATCTCGTAGAGGTGCTCACGCCACTTGCGGTCCAGCACCGAGAGCACCACACGGCGTTCGAGCTGGCGCATGGCCGGGGCGGAGAGCTCGTCCTCGCGCGCCTGGTAGGCCACCCGCGCGTCGGACAGGATCTCCTCCAGCAGCATGTCGCCCGTGAGCCGCTCGATGCCGCCGGCCTCATCGGCGATCTCGTCGGGCGTCAGGGAGACCGGGTACACGGCCTTGAGCGCCGTCCACAGCGCGTCCAGGTCCCACTGCTCCGACGAACCCTCGGCCGTCGCGTTGGTCACGTACTCCGTGACCGTGTCGGTGAGGAAGTGCTGCACCTGCTCACGCAGGTCCTCGCCCTTGAGCACTCGCAGGCGCTCGGCATAGATGACGCTGCGCTGGCGCGAGAGGACGTCGTCGTACTTCAGGACGTTCTTGCGGATCTCGAAGTTGCGCGACTCCACCTGGCCCTGCGCGGACATGATGCCGCGGGTGACCATCTTGGACTCCAGCGGCATGTCGTCCGGGAACCCGGCCCGGTTCATCATCGACTCGGCGAGACCGGAGTTGAACAGGCGCATCAGGTCGTCCTGCATCGACAGGTAGAACCGGGACTCCCCCGGGTCACCCTGCCGGCCGGAGCGTCCGCGCAGCTGGTTGTCGATCCGGCGGGACTCGTGGCGCTCGGTGCCGAGCACGTAGAGGCCACCGGCGGCCTTCACCTCGTCGTGCTCCGTCGCGACGCGGGCCTTCGCCTTCTCCAGCGCCTCCGGCCAGGCCGCCTCGTACTCCTCGGGCGTCTCGACCGGGTCCAGGCCCCGCTCGGCGAGCTCGGACACCGCGAGATACTCGGCGTTGCCGCCGAGCATGATGTCGGTACCACGGCCGGCCATGTTCGTGGCGACCGTGACGGCGCCCTTGCGGCCCGCCATCGCGACGACCGCAGCCTCGCGCTCGTGCTCCTTGGCGTTGAGCACGTTGTGCGGCACGCCGGCCTTCTTCAGCTTGGCACTCAGGAGCTCGGACTTCTCGACGCTCGTGGTGCCCACCAGGACCGGCTGGCCGTAGGCGTGCCGCTCCAGGATGTCGGCGACGACCGCGTTGTACTTGCCGTCCTCGGCCTTGTAGACGAGGTCGGGCTGGTCCAGGCGCTGCGGGTCGTTGTTCGTCGGGATCGGCACGACGCCGAGCTTGTACGTGCCCTGGAACTCCGCGGCCTCGGTCTCGGCCGTACCGGTCATCCCGGAGAGCTTCTTGTACAGCCGGAAGTAGTTCTGGAGGGTGATCGTGGCGAGCGTCTGGTTCTCCGCCTTGATCTCCACCCCCTCCTTGGCCTCGATGGCCTGGTGCATGCCCTCGTTGTAGCGGCGCCCGGCGAGGATGCGGCCGGTGTGCTCGTCGACGATCATGACCTCGCCGTTCAGCACGACGTAGTCCTTGTCGCGCTTGAACAGCTCCTTGGCCTTGATGGCGTTGTTCAGGAACCCGATCAGCGGCGTGTTCAGCGACTCGTAGAGGTTGTCGATGCCGAGGTAGTCCTCGACCTTCGCGATGCCGGGCTCGAGCACGCCGACGGTGCGCTTCTTCTCGTCGACCTCGTAGTCGACGGTGGGCACCAGGCGGCGCACGACCTTGGCGAACTCGTTGTACCAGCGGTTCGCGTCACCGGCCGCAGGGCCGGAGATGATCAGCGGCGTGCGCGCCTCGTCGATGAGGATCGAGTCGACCTCGTCGACGATCGCGAAGTTGTGCCCGCGCTGCACCAGGTCGTCGGTGGACCAGGCCATGTTGTCGCGCAGGTAGTCGAAGCCGAACTCGTTGTTCGTGCCGTAGGTGATGTCCGCGGCATACATCTCACGGCGCTGGGCCGGGGTCTGGCCCGACAGGATCACCCCCGTCGTCATACCCATGAACCGGAAGACGCGGCCCATCAGGTCACCCTGGTACTTGGCCAGGTAGTCGTTGGTGGTGATGACGTGGACGCCGTCGCCCGACAAGGCGTTGAGGTACGCGGCGGTGGTCGCCACCAGCGTCTTGCCCTCACCGGTGCGCATCTCGGCGATGTTGCCGAGGTGCAGCGCCGCACCACCCATGATCTGGACGTCGAAGTGCCGCTGGCCGAGGGTGCGGTGAGCCGCCTCGCGGATCGCCGCGAACACCTCCGGCATGAGCTCGTCGAGAGTCGCGCCGTGCTCCAGCCGTTCCCGGAAACGTGCGGTCTCCTCACGCAGCTCGGTGTCGCTCAGCTCGACAAAGCTGGGCTCCAAGCGGTTGACCTGCTCAGCCACGGAATGCAGCTTCTTCAGGACACGTCCTTCGCCTATGCGCAGGACCTTGTCGAGGATGGACACGCGGGTTCTCCCAGGTCGTCGGTCAAGTTTCGCCGTCGTCCATCGTAGGCCGTAAACCTCGGCGAGAGGCCCAAAGAACCGACAGCAGACAGGCAGGTTCGCTCCAGGGGTAACGCTCGCAACACCCGCAGGGTTCCAGCTGCGGTCCAGCACGGCGGTTCCGGCGCAGTCGTTCCGACCGCCGGGGCCCGGACGGCGCGGTCAGGTTGGACCGGCTCGGTCAGGCCGGCGCGGTCAGGCCGGCTCGGTCAGGCCGGGCCGGCGCTGGCGGCCGGCTCGCCGTCGGACGCGGGACGTGCCCGACGTTCCGCCTGCGCGTCGCGCATCCGCTCGGCGGCCGCATAGCCGAGCGCCGCCTCGGCCGCCTCGTCGGCGAGCGCCAGGCCGGCCGTGCCGTACAGGTGGAAGACGGCGTCGGCGCCGTGCCGCTCGAGCTCGGCCACGTCGTCGTCGTACCGCGCGACGGCGGCGACCGTGCCGTCGAAGCCGCTCGCTCGCAGCTGGGACAGCGCGATGAGGTTCGCCGCGTGGAACGGCATGGCGAGGATCGCGAGCCGGACGGCGCCGGCGCTGCGGACCCGGCCCCAGAACTCGATGTCGGTCGCGTCGGCCTGCACCACGGTGAAGCCCTCGGTGCGCAGGGTGGTGACGCGCCCCGGGTCGTGCTCCACGCCGACGACGTCCATGCCGTAGTCGTCGCGCAGCTGCCGGACGGCGCCGCGGCCGACGCGGCCCATGCCGAGCACGAGCGCCTCGGCGCCGGACACGTCGATGAGCCGCTCCTCGTGGTGCAGCCACTCGTTGGGCTTGGACGGGAAGCGCTTGGCGAGCGCCATCGCGAACTCGTTGCCGCGGGTGTTGATGGCGGAGGACAGCACAAAGCTGGCGGCCACGGCGACGGCGAGCACCACCAGCCACTCGTCGTCCAGCAGACCGGTCTGGGAGCCGACGGCGACGACGATCAGGCCGAACTCCGAGTAGTTCGTCAGGACCAGCGCCGACAGGATCGCCGTGCGTTTGCGCAGGCGCAGCAGGCGCAGCAGCACGGCGGTCGCGATCGCCTGGAGCGGCAGCATGAGCAGCAGGAGCAGCCCGACCACCGCTGACTGCCAGGTCAGCTCACCGGCGAACCCGATCGACACGAAGAAGCCGACCAGCAGCAGCTCCTTGACCGTGAACAGGTTGCGCGACAGCTCCGTGGCGGCGGGGTGGCCGGCCAGGAGCATGCCCATGACGAGCGCGCCGAGGTCACCCTTGAGCCCGACGGCCTCGAACAGCGCGTAGCCGGGGCCCAGCGCGACCGCGACGCCGAACAGCGCCTGCAGCTCGCCGTGACCGACCCTGGACCACACCTTGCGCAGCAGCCAGGCCCCGGGGACCAGCAGCACGAGGGCGAACGCCCAAGGGCTCGGCGGGTGCTCGGAGGCCACGGACAGGAAGACGACGGCGATCAGGTCCTGCATGACCAGCACACCGATGGCGATCCGGCCGTAGAGGGCGGACTGGTCGGAGCGCGTGTCGAGCACCTTGATCACGAACACGGTGGACGAGAACGACAGGGCGAGCCCGAGCAGCGCGAGGACGCCCAGGCCCTCGCCGGCGAGCATCGAGAACCCGATCACGCCGAGCAGGCCGAGGAACCCGATGGCTATCGCGACGCTCACCAGGAGGTGGGCGACGGTGGTGAACCACACGTCCCTGCGCAGCAGCGTCTTGACGTCAAGCTTGAGCCCGATGCCGAAGAGCAGCAGGGTCACGCCCAGGTCGGCGATCGTCGCGAGGTAGTCCGGCTCCGCGACACCGGCCGCGTGGAGTGCGAACCCGGCCACCAGAAACCCGACCAGCGGCGGCAGCCGGAGCAGCACCGCACCGAGTCCGGCCGCAACCGTTGCCAACAGGAAAATCGCAGCGGTGACCATGGCAGGAGTTTAGTTGGCGCCTGTTTCAGGAAAGTGCCGCGGCCGAGCGCAGCGCGGGTGAAAGTGTGCCCTTGGCCTCGACTGTCACCCCGCCGAGACCGAGCCATCGTGCCATCGCGCCGAGCTCGGCCGCGAGGCGTTCCGGGGTGTCGCCGGTGAGCACCGGCTCGGCGTGCGCGGACTGGACACGCAGCACGCCCGCAGCGCGGTCTGCCTTGAGGTCCACCCGGGCGGTGAGCTGCGAGTCCTCGAGGAACGGCAGCACGTAGTAGCCGTCGACGCGCTGCGCGGCCGGTGTGTAGATCCCGATCCGGTAGCGCATGCCGAACAGTCGCTCCAGACGCTTGCGCTCCCACACCAGCGGGTCGAACGGCGCGAGCAGCGCCTGCCCCGTGGCCTGCCGCGGACGGGCAGCATCGCGGTGCAGGAACCACTGCTCGGACCCGCCGGCCACGCGGGCGGGCAGCAGCACCCCCTCGTCGACGAGGCCGGCCAAGGCCTGATCGGTCTCGCGGCCCTTGAGCCGGTAGTAGTCCTTGATGGAGCGCGCATCGCCGATCCCCTGCGCCCGCGCGCCGAGCTCCAGCAGGGCCCGCTTCGCGTCCGCCTCGGGCACCTCCGTGAGGGCCGATGCCGGCAGCACGCGTTCCGGCAGGTCGTAGAGCCGCTCGAACTGCGGGTTGCGCCCCGCCGAGACCACCTCGCCCGTGAAGAACAGGTGCTCCACCACCCGCTTCTCCGTGCTCCAGGACCACCAGGTGCCGCGCTTGTGCCGTACCGAGCGCCCGTCGGACACGAACCGGTCGTGGATCTGCGATGCCGACAGCGGCCCCTCCGCCGCCACGAGCTCGCGCACCTCCCGGACCTGCGGCGCGTCGGGCAGGCGCACGCCGTCCAGCTCGCCCCAGTCGTACCCCTGCGCGAACCAGCGCCGCCGGAACGCCAGGAGCGGCCAGGCGCTCGGCGGGACGTAGGCCGCCACGTGCGCCCAGCTCTCCACGAGGCGGCGGCCCGCGGCCGCCGACCGGGTCGCGCGCCCCGCGTGCTTGCCGGACACCGTGGCCCGGTCCAGCAGGTCCGTGTCGTACGGGCCGAGCCGCGCGAACAACGGAAGCTGGTGCGCGCGCGCCAGGACGTTCACCGAGTCGATCTGGAGCAGGCCCAGCCGGTCGATGACGGCCTGCACGTGCCGCATGGTGCGCGGCCCGTCGGAGCGCGGGCGGCTGAGGCCCTGCGCCGCGATGGCGATTCGCCGGGCCTGTTCGAGAGAAAGAGAGATCTGCTGCACACAAACATCGTGCCCTGACCCACTGACACTCCCATCCCGACCCATTGATCGGGGTTGTGGACAGGGGGCGCGGGGCGGCGGGGGCGGGGAGGGTGGTGGGGTGCAACCTGTCCGTGTCCTTGCCCGCCTGCTGCTGCCCGTCGCCTGTCCGTGCGGCGAGCTCGACGTGCCGTGGTGCGCGCGCTGCGCGGCCCTCCTGGCCGGCCCGCCCGTGCGGGCCGAGCATGGCGCGCCCCGCCTGGACCGGCTCGACGGCGTACCGCCCGTACCCGTGTGGGCACTGACGCCGTACACCGGGCCGGTGCGCGACCTCGTTGTGCACTGGAAGGACCGCGGACGGGCCGACCTCGACCGGCTGCTCGCGCCCGCGCTGCAGCGGGCGGCCGCGCGCCTCGGCCCGGCGCTCTCCCCAGCGCTCTCTTTCGCGCTACCTTCCGCGCTCCGTGGCGCACCGGTCGCCGTCGTACCCGTGCCCTCGACGGGCGCCGCACGCCGGGCCCGAGGCCGTGACCCCGTGGCGGTCCTGGCCCGGGCCGTGGCCCACGGCCTGCGCGACGCGGGGCTGCCCGCGCGCGTGGTGCCGGCCCTCGCCCGCCGCGGCTCCGCGCGGGACCAGGTGGGCCTCGGCGCCCGCGCCCGCGGCCGCAACCTGACGGGCACTGTCCGCATGACGAGACGCGGGATGCGAGCCCTTGAACAAAGATCTGTCTGTGTTCTTGTGGACGACGTCCTGACGACGGGAGCCACCCTGGCCGCCGCCGAACGGACCCTGGAGCGACACGGGCACGACGTTATCGGCGCAACAGTGCTGGCAGCGACGCCGCCCCCGGCACGCGTAGAGCGGGTGAAAGTTGGCGCATTGTCGGGCCCGGCCGAGAATCTGGCAAACACCTGAACGAGTGGCAGGTCGATGTCGTCTCGTTCACTATCTGTTGGGGCTGTCGTTACCCAGGGTCCGGAGTTAGCCTGGGGGTCCCACGCAGGATCCGAGCCTCGCCGATGTCGACGGGGTGAACGCGACGGGAGGTGGTTTGTGCCCGGCACCGGCAACAGGAGGTGCCATACCGAGTAGAGACGGGTGCACGCCGCCGGCAAGGGACGGTGTGGCCCAGTGTTCCCGGAGCGGAGTTACGCACATGGAAATTGTCGTTGTCGGCAGGCACACGGACGTGGCGGACCGGTTTCGCCAGCACGTTGAGGAGAAGCTCGCGAAGGTCGAGCTGCTCTCCCCGTACGTACGTCGGGTGGACGTGGAAGTCACGCACGAGAACAACCCGCGACTCTCCGAGAACCGTGAGCGAGTAGAGCTCACGCTGCGCGCGAAGGGGCCGGTGATCCGCGCCGAGGCCGCAGCGGACGACCGTTTCGGCGCCCTGGACCTCGCCATCGACAAGCTGAACGAGCGCCTCCGCCGTGCCCGTGACCGGCGCAAGGACCACCGGAACAACAAGGTGGACCCACCGGTGGACGTCCGCCCCCTTGCCGAGATCCTCACCGAGGACGCCAGCGTGTCCGCCGGTAGGACCGAGCCGCAGATCTCGACCCCCGCAGCGCTGTCCACGCCGGGTGACTCGGTCGAGACGACCATCGGCGACTCGCCGGTGGTGATCCGCCAGAAGCTGCACCACGCGGACCCGATGACCCTCGACGACGCCGTCTACGAGATGGAGATGGTGGGCCACGACTTCTACCTGTTCATCGACAAGGAGACGTCGCGCCCGTCGGTGCTCTACAAGCGCAAGGGCTGGGCCTTCGGTGTGATCCAGCTCGACAACCCGTGCGGCGCGGCTCCGGTCTCCGACCTGGGCTGACCTCGCCGAGCTAGCACAAGGGCGAGATGCGACCGCGGACCTGCCGCGGTTGCATCTCGCCCTTGTTCTGTCCTGCCTCCGGCAAGGCGGGATCAGCCCGGGAACGCCACGAGGTCGACGTCTTCGGCGAACGGCTGCCAGACCCCGGTCTCCTCGCGCTCCAGGGCGCCGCCCTCGGTGATCACCAGGATCCCCTGCTCGGTCACCCCGGCCGCGAGCTGCTCGACGGAGGTGAGCCCCGACAGCTGCCGCGACTCGCCGCCGGTACCGGCGAGCCCGCCGACGCCGGCCGTCCAGACGCCGGTGGTGCCCTCGGTGCCGTCGGCCAGGAGCGCGAGCGTGGTGATCCCGGACCAGCGCACCTCGCGGATGTTGCCGACGGGTGCGCCGACCGAGATCGGCGACACAAGATCGACCGGGTTGCCGGCGGTGTCCCGGACGACCCCGGCCACCTGTACCTGCGTGCCCGACGGCGCCTCGCTCACGATCGCGACGCGCGAGCCCTCCGGCGCCACCGACACGCTGATCACCCGGCGTCCGGCCAGCCAGCTGGGCGTCAGCGAGACCTCGCCGACCTCCGCGCGGTAGACCCGTAGGCGGCCCGTGATCCCGCTGGTCCAGACGGCGCCCATCTTGTCGACCGACGGCGCCGCCAGGTCCGACCCCGTGATGATCGTCTCCGCGCCGGCGTCGCCGGAGACGTCCACTATCTCGTCCGTGCCGTCCCGCACCACGATGGGCTCCGTCGCGGGGCTGATCGCGAGCGCCGTCGGGTCCATGCCCGCCAGGTCGACCGCACGGTCGGACTCGACGACCTCGCCGTCCTCCACGAGGTACAGGTGGCCGTCGATCATGGCCATGGGCCGGACGATAGTGGCCGGCAGGTCTACCTGGACCTGGTCGAGCGAGAGGCGGTTGGTGCCGCTGAACAGGTCCACGGGCACTGTCCGGCCGGACCCCTCGGAGAGGGTCTCGGAGAACTGTGCGGCGATCACTGCCCGCTGGTCGGCGGGGACGGCGCTGATCTGATCGCTCAGCCGGATGATGGCGGCCTCCCCGTCCCTGGCGTCCTGGACTGCCGGCGAGACGAGCTGCGTGCCCTCCGGTATGAGGGTCTGGGTGGCTCCCTGCAGCCACTCGGGCGGGCCGGCCAGCACCTGTTGCACGGCCGCGGTGCGCCAGCTGCGCCGCGGGAACCAGCGCAGGTCGGGCACGAGGCTGGTGATGTCGTTCGCGTCGGGGAAGAACAGGTGGGTCGCCCGGTACTGGTTCGCGAACAGGTTGGCGGACACCAGCACGCCGTTGTCGAGCGCGGAGATGCGCCACTCGCCGCCGTTGTTCACGAGGGTGAACCGGTAGGCCACCTCTCTCGGGTCGCCGACCTCGGTGTAGGCGCCGGCGCTGTCGAGGGTCGCGATGGTGGTCGCCCGCACGACGACCTCCACCGTGTCGCGGTCCTGGAGGTCCCCCGTGCCCTGTTCGAGCTGTTCCGGCACCGGAGCCTCGCGGACCACCCGTACCGACGTCTCCGGGTCCCAGGTCTCGGCGACGTCGTCGGTGAGGAACTCCCGGGCGGTCTGGAACTCTTCGGGGGACGTCGTGGCGGCCTGTGCCGCGCCCAGGAAACCGGACACGATCTGGTCCGGAGCCGCGCCGAGCGAGGGGCCCTTGGGCAGCATCGCGATGTCGACCTGTGCATCGACGTTCGCGTTGCCCACCCGCACGGGGCCCGACGTCGGGATCTGGGCGCAGGCTCCGAGCCCGACGGCAGTTGCCAGCGTGACGACGACGGCGACGGCCCTGGCCGCGGCTCTACGCATCAGTGCACCTCGACGTCGCTGGTCACGGGAACGTCCACATCGGGTTCGGACAGGTCGGGGATCGCCGTCGGCGTCGGGCCGGTCGAGGGGTTCACTACCGGGATCTGGCCGGTCCGGACGCCGGGCTCGTGCGAAGCGGGCGCCATCGTCACGGGCGGCTCGCCGATCTCGACGCCGGCGCTGCGCGGCAGCGTGAGCCGGAAGCTCGCGCCCTGCCCGGGGCGGCCCCACGCGTCGAGGCGCCCGGCGTGCAGGTGGGCGTCCTCCAGCGCGATCGCCAGGCCCAGGCCGGAGCCGCCGGTGGTGCGGGCGCGCGCCGGGTCGGCCCGCCAGAAGCGGTCGAAGACGTGCTCGACCTCCTGCTTGGTCATCCCGACGCCGTAGTCGCGCACGACGACGGCGACCGCGCGGTCGTCCTCGGCGACGGTGACCTCGACGGGCCGTTCCTCGGCGTGCTCGATCGCGTTGACGATGAGGTTGCGCAGGATGCGCTCGATCCGGCGCGGGTCGAAGTCGGCCGCGGCGTCGGCGTCGGGCAGGCGGACCGAGACCCGCACGTCCTTCGTGTCCGCCAGCGGCGCGGCCTGTTCCACGACCGACATGACCAGGTCGCGCAGGTCGCGGCGCTCGGCGTCGAGCACTGCCGCACCGGCGTCGAACCGGCTGATCTCCAGCAGGTCGGACAGGAGCGACTCGAAGCGGTCGATCTGGCCGAGGAGCAGCTCCGCCGAGCGGCCCGCGTCCTCGTCCAGCTGGTCGCGCGAGTCGTGGATGATCTCGCTCGCCATGCGGATGGTGGTGAGCGGGGTGCGCAGCTCGTGCGACACGTCGGAGACGAACCGGCGCTGCATGGTGGACAGGTCCTCCATGCGCCGGATCTGGTCCTGCAGGCTCTCGGCCATCTCGTTGAAGGAGCGCGCCAGGCTCGCCATCTCGTCGGTGCCGCGGGCACCCGGCATCCGCTCGGACAGGTGCCCCGCGGCGAGCCGCTCGGCCACGGTGGCGGCCCGGGTCACCGGGGTGACCGTCTGCCGTGCCATCGTCCAGGTGACGACGCCCAGCAGGGCCAGCATCCCGAACCCGCCCGCGAGCAGCACGCGGTGCACGAACGACAGCGTCTCCTGCTCGGGTTCCAGCGAGTAGAGGTAGTAGATCTCGTAGCTGGAGTCGGGCGCGGCCTGGATCGTGGAGCCCACGATGACGCCCGGGCGGACCGTGCCCGGGTCGTCCGGCGCCGGGATGCCCACCGCCTGCAGCACCTGGTCGTCGCCGGAGGCGAGGTTAGCCTCACGCAGCTCGTCGGTGATGACCACGTCCGTCAGGTCGGCCCGCGAGGCAACGTTGGCGACCTGGGCGGTGCCGCCCTCCTCCTGCAGCAGGAAGTACTCGTCCGCGGTGGAACCGCTCGTGGCCCCGAGCGTCGCGATGGTGTCGTTCAGCAGGACCTGCAGCTCGCCGTCCGACGTCGTCGCCGTCTCCGAGAAGCTCGCCGCCACCTGGGCCGTCAGGGCCGCGGCTTCCCCGTCGATCGCCGCGAGCCGCTGCTCGTAGATACCGTCCCGGACCGACGTCGACAGGTACAGCCCCAGCACGGCGATGGCCGCGAAGCCGATCGCGAGCGCAATGGTGACGACGCGCAGCTGCAGCGACGAGCGCCACTGGGCAACCGCACGGCGGGTACCCCGGACGGCGACTATCCGGGCCCGGGAGACCACCCGGCGCAGCCGTGCGACCAGGCCGGACGGCATCAGCGTGTCGCGCCCGCCTTGTAACCGACGCCGCGCACCGTCAGCACGATCTCCGGGTTCTCCGGGTCACGTTCGATCTTCGAGCGCAGGCGCTGGACGTGGACGTTGACCAGGCGCGTGTCGGCACTGTGCCGGTAGCCCCAGACGCGCTCCAGCAGCACCTCGCGCGTGAACACCTGCCAGGGCTTGCGGGCGAGCGCCACGAGCAGGTCGAACTCCAGCGGCGTGAGCGCGATGCGCTCGGCGTCCCGCATGACGGTGTGCCCGGTGACGTCGATCTCGACGTCGCCCACCACCAGGCGTTCGGGGCCCGGGTCCTCGCTGCGGCGCATGCGGGCCTTGATCCGGGCGACGAGCTCCTTGGGCTTGAACGGCTTGGACACGTAGTCGTCGGCGCCGGACTCCAGGCCCACCACGACGTCGAGCGTGTCCGACTTGGCCGTCAGCATGATGATCGGCACACCCGACTCGGCGCGGATCTCGCGGCAGACCTGCACGCCGTCCTTGCCGGGCAGCATCAGGTCGAGCAGCACCAGGTCCGGCTGGTGGGTGCGGAACATGCCCAGGGCGGAGTCCCCGTCGGCGCAGAAGACCGTCTCGATACCCTCGCCCTTGAGGACAATGCCGATCATCTCCGCCAGTGCGGTGTCGTCGTCGACGACAAGAACTCGTACCTTCATGCCCTCCAGTGTGCCAGGCGGGTCCAGTAAAACTGGCCCTGCGGCCGGGTTCGGCGCGGTGTCACCCCCGTTTCACCCCTCCGGGGGGACAGCCCCCGTCCCAAGTGACGGGCCGGCACCATGTTGTGCGCACCCCGCCAGGGGCGAACCTGGCAACATGACAACCATGACCGCCGACAGCCCCGCGGCGGGCTCCGCAGCGGGCCCCACGGCCCTCAGCAGGGCCGCGCGGCCGGGGCCGAACTTCCTGACCGCCCCGTTCGCGGGACGCACCTGGCGGGAGCAGGGCTACCTGACCCTCGTGCTCCTGCTCGCCCCGTTCGCCTTCACCTACGCGGTCTTCACCGTGAGCTTCACCGCGGGCGTCGCGGTCACCGTGGTCGGGCTGTTCGTGGCCGGCGCCGTGGTAGCCGGCGGCCGCGGCTGGGGCGCGATGTACCGCGGCCTCGCCCGCGACCTGCTCGACGTCGACGTGGCGGTTCCCGCCGGGTACGTGCGGCCCCGCGGGTTCTGGCGCACCCTCGGTTCCCTGCTCGGCGACGCCACGGGGTGGCGCGCCCTGCTCTTCATGTTCGTCACGTTCCCGCTCGCCATCGTCTCCTTCGTCACGAGCATCACGTTCCTGGCGACCGGCCTGGGCGGCCTGACCTACTGGTTCTGGTACCGGTTCCTGCCGCCGCAGCTCGGGACCGACGGCGAGATGCACGTCGGCGCGCAGTTCGGCCCGGCCTACTACGTGGACACGCCCTCGCGCATCGCGCTGGCCGCGCTGGCCGGCCTGCTGGTGCTCTTCTGCTGGCCGTGGATCACCCGGATGTTCGCCCTGCTCTTCCGGGTCCTGACCGTCGGCCTGCTGAGCCCCACCCGGGCGAGCCTGCGGGTCGCCGAGCTGGAGCGGTCCCGCACCGGCGCCGTGGACGACGCCGACGCCCGCCTGCGCAGCATCGAACGCGACCTGCACGACGGCACACAGGCCCGCCTGGTCGCCGTCGCCATGCAGCTCGGCGAGGCGCGCGAGCACCTGGCCGACGGCGGCGACGTCAACCAGGCCGCCGAGCTCGTCGGCACCGCCCACACCTCCACCAAGGAGGCCCTCACGGAGCTGCGCGAGCTGGCTCGCGGCATCCACCCGCCCGCGCTCGACAGCGGGCTCGCGATCGCGCTCGAGACCCTCGCCGCGCGCTCGGCACTACCGGTCACCGTGGACGTGGACCCGGGCGTGGAGGCCGACGGCCGCCTGGCCCCCGCCCTGGAGTCGATCGCCTACTTCACCGTCGCCGAGCTGGTCACCAACGCCGCGAAGCACGCGCGCGCCACCGGGGTGTACGTCCTGGTCGAGCAGGCTCGCAGCACCGCGGGCGAAGCCAGCGAAGCCGTGCGGATCCGGGTGCGCGACGACGGGCGCGGCGGCGCGGAGGTCGTCGCCCCCGACGGCTCGGGCCTGCGCTCCGGCCTGGCCGGCCTGGCCGAGCGGGTGCGCTCCGTCGACGGCACGTTCCACCTGTCCAGCCCCGTCGGCGGGCCTACGGTAGTGACCGTGACCCTGCCGACCACGAGCCGCCCTGGCCCCGCATGACCGGGCCGGACGCCGCGCCGACGAGCCTGCGGGTGCTCATCGCCGAGGACTCCGCGATCCTGCGCGACGGCCTCGCCGCCCTCCTGACGCGGCGGGGCCACACCGTGACCGCCGTCGGGGACGGTATGGCCCTGGAGCAGGAGGTGGCCCGCCTGGTAAGCGAGGAGTCGCTGCCCGACGTCGTCGTCGCGGACATCCGCATGCCGCCCAGCTTCACCGACGAGGGTCTGCGGGCCGTGCTGGGCCTGCGGGCCCGGCACCCGCGGCTGCCCGTGCTGCTGTTCTCGCAGTACGTGGAGACCCGGTACGCGAGCCGGCTGCTGTCCGGCGACGCGCGCGGCGTGGGGTACCTGCTCAAGGACCGCGTCGCCGACGTGCGGGACTTCGTCGACGCGCTCACCCGCGTGGCGCGCGGCGAGACGGTGCTCGACCCCGAGGTCGTCTCGCAGCTCATGGGCTCCGCCCGGCAGGACGACGACCTGGACCGCCTCACCGCACGCGAGCGTGAGGTGCTGGGCCTGATGGCCCAGGGCCGGTCCAACGGAGCGATCGCCGCGCTGCTGCATCTGTCGTACGGGGCCGTCGAGAAGAACGTCGCGGCCATCTTCACGAAGCTCGACCTGCCGCAGGACGCCGCCGACCACCGCCGGGTCCTCGCCGTGCTGCGTCACCTCGGGGTATGACCGGGGTGGGGGTTTGCCCCCCGGTCAAGCGGGGCTCCCCAGGGGTGATCTGGGGGGATCACCTGATATCGGTCTCCGCTCGATCCCGACATAGTGTGTGCATGACCGCGTTGAGGCCGGATCGACACCGCAAGTTCACCGCTCCGAGGCCGGACAACGGTTTTGAGCCCTTAAACTCACCGGGCATGACTCAGGAAGCCCACACCGGGGAGGCAGCGTGAACGACACCGTCACGGTCGTCACCCTCGTCGCTGTCGGTCTGGCCCTGATCGACGCCGTGCTCTTCGCAGCCAGCGCCACGCTGCAGCACCACGCCGTCTCGGACAAGCAGGCGGACGGGCACCTCTCCCTGCGGGGCCTGCTCAGCGTGGTCAAGCGCCGACGCTGGCAGGCAGGGGTGGCCCTGGGCGGTCTCGCGGTCCTGCTGCACGCGATCGCCCTGCTGCTGGCTCCCCTGCGCGTGGTCCAGCCCGTCGGTGTGCTCGCCGTCCCCATCGCGGTGCTGCTCACCGCCGCCCGCGTCCGGCTCCGGCCACCGCCGGGGGTGGTGATCGGAGCGGCGCTCGCCGTGACCGGCGTCGTCTCGTTCGTGATCATCTCCGCCGGATCCGTGACGAGCCACCCGCCCGAGGGTTCGGCGATAGTGGTGGCCTGCGTAGTCGTGGCCGCCGTCGTGCTGCTGCTGACGCTCGCCGGGCTGGCGACCCGCGGCTGGCTGCGCTGCGTCACCTACGCCACCGCGGCGGCAGCCGCGTTCGGCCTGGTCTCCGCACTGGTCCGCGCCGTCGCCCTGAGCGTAACGTCGGGCGAGGCCGGGCTGCTCGACCCGAGCACGCTGCTGGCGGCCGCAGTCGTCATCCTCGTCACCGTCGGTGGCGGCTGGCTCGTGCAGCAGGCCTACGCGGCGGGCGCCCCGGCGGTAGTCGTCGCCTCCCTGACCGTGGTGGACCCCATCGTCGCCGTGCTGCTCGGGGCGGTGCTGCTCGGCGAGGGAACCCAGACGCCGGTCGGCCTCTGGCTCGTGATGGGAGTGGCGACAGCCGCCGCCGTCGCCGGCGTCATCACGCTGGCCAAGTACCACCCGGACGCGGCGCCGCGTCCCAAGGCGACAGACTTACCGGCCATGGAGGCCCAGGACGCCCTGGAGGCGAGCCGGTCGTGACGAACGGCCTGCACGTCTGCATCTTCACCGACCAGCACCCGCAGACCCTCGGCGGTGCCCAGGCGTCCGTCGTCCTCCAGCGCACCTTCCTGGAGCGCGCCGGGCACACCGTGACGATCGTCGCCCCGCGGAACCCGGCGCCCGGCAGCCCCGACCCCGCCGTCGTCGAGCTGCCCGCGCTCACCCTGGCCCAGGGCCAGTACTCGGCGGTCCTGGCCGGCGCGGGGCTCGACGCCCGGATCGACCGGGCGCTCGCCGCCCGGGGCCCGGTCTCAGTAGTGCACCTGCAGGGCGACTTCTGGGGTGCCTGGCTCGGCAAGCGGTACGCGGCACGCCACCGGCTCCCGGTTGTGCTCACCACCCACACCAACGTGGACGCATCGTTCCGGGCAGTTGCCGGACCGGTCGCCGAGCTCGGCCTGCGCGCGGTCTCCGCCTGGCAGCGGCAGGTGACGGGCGAGAGGACCCGACGGTCCGGCAACGGCACCGGCTACGACTACCTGCGGGCACTCGCCGCCGGGGTCGGCTCGGTGGTCGCGCCCAGCGGCCACTTCGCCGCACGCCTGCGGCGCGCGGGCCTGTCCGTCACCGCCGTGATCCCCACGGGGGTCCACGACGACGACGTCGCTGCGTCCACCGGCCCCGCCCGCCCCACCCCGCGGCAGGACGACCGGGTGCGCCTCGTGTGGCTCGGCCGGTTCAGCGCCGAGAAGCGCCCGCTGGAGCTCATCGAGGCGCTCGCCGCCACGGACCGGCACATAGAGGCGGACCTGTACGGCACCGGCGTGCTGTTCGACCGCGCGGTACGCCGGGTACAGGCGCTCGGGCTGACGGACCGGGTCCGGCTGCACGGCGCCGTCGACCACTCGCGGGCGCTGCGCGCAATCGCGTCGGCCGACCTGCTGGTGCAGACCTCCCGGGGCTTCGAGACACAGGGGATGACCGTCTACGAGGCCCTCGCCCTGGGTGTTCCCGTGGTGGTCTGCGACCCGGACATCGCCGCTGAGCTGGGCGGCGCTGAGCTAGGCACCGCTGAGCTGACCAGCGCTGCCGAACCCGGGGCCGAACCCTGGGTCTGGTGCGCCGACGGACCCGAGCCCGGTTCGCTGGCCCGGGTCCTGACCGACTCCGCGCGCGCCGTCCGCTCGGCCGACGGCTCGCCGGTGCCCGCCGCGCTCTCGACCGGGCTGCTCCAGTCGGCGCAGACGCGGCGCCTGCTGGCGGTCTACGCCGACGCCATGCGGTCTGGAGCTGATCAGGGCCAGGGGGCCGGTCAGAGCCGCCCCGCCGCTTTGAGCGCCAGGTACTCGTCCGCCAGCCGCGGCGCCAGGTCGTCCGGCAGCGCCTCGACGACGTCGGCCCCGTAGCGGCGCAGCATCGTGGTCACGGCCGTGCGCTCCAGGTCGCCGCGCGCGGCGGCCGCGGCGTCGTAGACCTCGGCGACCGTCTCGCGGCCCGCGCGCAGCTCCGCGACCTCCTCGTCCGCGACGGACGCCACGACCACCGTGTGGTCGCGGGCGAGCTGGTCCACCACGGGCAGCAGGCCGTTCTCCACGGCCGCCGGGTCCAGCGTCGTGAGCAGCACGACGAGCGCGCGCTGCGTCATGCGGGTGCGCACCTGCGCGACCACGCCGGGCCAGTCGGTCTCCAGCAGCACCGGGTCGACGGTCGCCAGCGACTCAGCGATGGCGGGCATGAGCCGGGGCCCGGCCGCGCCGGCCACGCGCGAGCGCACCGTACGGTCGAACGCAACGAGCTCCACCCGGTCCCCCGCGTGCCCGGCCAGTGCCGCGAGCAGCAGCGACGCCTCGATGCTGGCGTCCAGCCGGGGGGCGCCCGTCGAGTCCGAGGCGCCCACGCGAGCAGCCGACGTGCGGCCCGTGTCCAGCACGATCAGCACCCGCCGGTCCCGCTCGGGACGCCACGTGCGCACCACCACCTCGCGGCGCCGGGCGGTCGCCCGCCAGTCGATCGAGCGGACGTCGTCACCCACCACGTACTCCCGCAGCGAGTCGAACTCCGTGCCCTCGCCGCGGATCTGCACCGCCGCGCGGCCGTCCATCTCGCGCAGCCGGGCCAGGCGCGACGGCAGGTGCTTGCGGCTGGCGAACTCGGGCAGCACCCGCAGGCGGCCCGGCACGGGCAGCGTCACCTGGCGGCCCGCCAGACCCAACGGCCCGAGGCTGCGAATGGTCACGCCGCCGGCAGCCCGATCGCCGCGCCGCGTCGGCACGAGCGTGGTGGGCAGGCGCGCGGCCTCGCCGTCGGGCAGGTTCACATGGTGGCGCCCGGCTCCGCCCGTCGCCGGGCGCACACGCTCGGTGCTTCCCCGTCCCGGACCGGCACCCGCCGACGGTCCCCACGCGTCGCGGACGACGGCGCGCAGCCGCCGGCCGGAGGCGTTGCGGATCACCAGCTCGCTGATGGCCTCGGAGCGCAGCCGTACCGAGCCCGGCACCCTGCGTTGCACCGCCACGCGCCGCGGCGAGGCGGCCACGACGACGTCGGCGACACAGAGCAGGACCACCAGGCCTGCCCACACCAGCACCGTCCCGTTCGCCGGCAGGAACAGCACCGGGATCACGCCGAGCCCCATCAGGGCGGCGGCCCGCCACGTCACGACCATGCGGGCGCCCCTCAGCGCGGCACGGGCACGGAGGCCAGCACCGTGTCCAGCACGCCCTCGGCGGTGACGCCCTCGAGCTCGGCCTCCGCGCGCAGCTGCACACGGTGGCGCAGTGTCGGGTGGGCGAGCGCCTTGATGTCGTCGGGCGTCACGAACGACCGTCCCGACAGCCACGCCCACGCCCGCGCCGTGCGCAGCAGCGCGGTGGCGCCGCGGGGCGAGACCCCGAGCGAGAGCGACGGCGAGAACCGGGTGGCGCGGCAGACGTCGACGGCGTACCCGAGCACCTCGCGCGACACCTGGACGCGGGCCACCTCGGCGCGGGCCCGCTCCAGGACCGCGGCGTCGGCCACGGGGGTGACACCGGCCGCCGCGAGGTTGCGCGGGTCGAAGCCGGCGGCGTGCCGGGCCAGGACCTCCACCTCCTGCTCGCGCTCGGGCAGCGGCAGCACCAGCTTGAGCAGGAACCGGTCGAGCTGTGCCTCGGGCAGCGAGTAGGTGCCCTCGTACTCGACGGGGTTCTGGGTGGCGATCACCATGAACGGGTCCGGCAGCGGGCGCGGTGTGCCGTCCACCGAGACCTGGCGCTCCTCCATCGCCTCCAGCAGGGACGCCTGGGTCTTGGGGGGCGTGCGGTTGATCTCGTCCGCCAGCACCAGGTTGGTGAACACCGGGCCCTCGCGGAACGAGAACTCCGCGGTGCGTGCGTCGTAGACGAGCGAGCCCGTGACATCGCCCGGCATGAGGTCGGGCGTGAACTGGATGCGCTTGGTGTCGAGCTTCAGGGCCGCCGACAGGGTGCGGACCAGGAGGGTCTTGGCAACACCGGGCACGCCCTCCAGGAGCACGTGCCCCTGGCACAGCAGGGCGATGAGCAGGCTGGTCACAGCCGCGTCCTGCCCGACGACGGCCTTGCCCACCTCCGTACGGACCGCTGCCAGCGCGGACCGCAGCTCGTGCGACGGGGCCGGCGGCTCCGGGGTCCGCGGCTCGGCCGGGACCGGCGGCTGGGGAGCCCCGTTCGGCTGGACCTCGTCCGAGGGGGCCACGGGCTGCTCGGCCGATTGTGCGCCTCGCTGCCCGGGCGTGGGCTGGTTGGGGAAGGCTGGTTCGGTCACGGTCGGTGGACCTCGCTCTCCAGGATGTCGAGTCGGCGCGCGAGCTCGGCGAGCGCGGCGTCGTCAGCGGGGGGTGGGCCGTAGAGCAGGTCTGCCACCTGCTGCGACGGGCGGTTGGTAGCGGCCACGACGGCATCGACCACGGTGTTCGCACCGGAGGATCGGGCCAGGCCGAGGCGGGAGGCGATCCGGTCGGCCGACGACGCGCGCAGTCCGGCGGCGGCGTGCCCGCGCGCGCGGGCGGCCCGGTACAGGCGGGCCCGTCCCCTGGTGGCCTCGGCCGACCGGACAAGCACCGGTAGGTCCTCGACGACCAGCGGGCCCAGGCGGCGCACGCGCCACAGGGCGAGCAGCACCGCGGCAAGCAAGGCAACGAGGGCGACGGGCGCGGAGCCCGGCGGCATCTGCGCGTTCACCTGGCCTTGCTCGGCGGGCGTGGGTGCGTCGTCGCCGGTGGTGACGTCCATCGGGTCCGGCACGAACCAGACGAGGTTCTCGTGCTGCCCCAGCATCCAGAGGGCGAGCGCCGCGTTGCCCTCCTGAAGGACCGTGCCGTTACGGAGCACCGCCGGGTCGTTGACCACGGTCACCGACCCGTCCGGAAAGTCCAGGTGCGCGTAGGCGAACGCGCCCAGGCCGTCGGGCCAGCACAGGACCGGGTGGACTAAGGAGGCGCTGGTGGACGTGTCGTACAGGCCGGGCGCCAGGTTCATCGCGCCTGCCGCCTGCGCGGCCGGGTCGTCGCACTGCGGCTCGACCGGGCCGGACGACTCGCCGTACGTGGTGTCGAGGGTGTTCCGGCTCAGGCCCGCGACCGTGCTGAAGTCCGGCTGGAGCAGAACGATGTCGGCTCCGGTGCCGCTCAGCGACGCGATCTGGTCGTCGGCGAAGAACGACGGGTTGGGCGTGACCAGGAGCGTGCTGCCCGGGCCGGCTGCCGCCACCGCGTCGGCCACGGTGGTGACGTGGGTGATCTGCACGCCCTGGTCCCTGAGCACCTCGGCCACGGCCATGCCGCCGCCCGGCTCCGGGTTGTCCGGTGCGTACGGGGCGGCCGACGTCGCCGGCCGCACCACCGCGAGGAACAGGACGAAGAGGGCAAGCACCACGATGACGAGCAGCGGCCAGCGCGACCGGCGCCATCTGCTCGCGGCACGCGACATGCCGGTGGTGTCGTCGCCGATGACAACGGGCGGCTCGTTGACGGCGCCCGTGGGCCGGGTGGCCACCGCGGGCGGCGTCGGGGCAGGCGGCTGGGGCAGGGCCGGGGCCGTCATCCGGACACCCCGGACCGGCTGTCGGCCGGTTCGTCGACGCCCGGCCCACCAACGCCAGACAGAGCCTGGGGCCGGGCCGCGGTCAGCTCGGCGTCGAGCGCGCGCAGTGCCGCGTCGTCGGCCGCCGTGGCGACCCGGTCGCCGTACTCGACGCCGTCGAACAGGTCGGCGCCGGAACGCAGGCCGGCAGCCTGGGCGGGCAGTCGCACACCCGCGTCGGCGGCGGCCTCCTGGGCCGTGCGTCCCGGGCGCGGCTCGATGATCACACGTTCCTCCAGGGAGCGGACGACCGCACGGAACCGCTCGACGGCCGCCGTGCGCCAGTCGCCCGAGGCCGCCGCGGCGTCAGCCGCGGAGCGCATCTGCGCTGCCGTGCGGGCGTCGTCGGTGCCCAGCACCTCGGCGGACCGCGTGCGGTTGCGCCCAAGGCGTACCGGCCCGGCCACCAGCCAGGCGATCACCAGGACCACCACGGCGATCACCGCGATGGTGATCCCGAGTGCCTGGCCCGACATCGACGCGCCGGCCCACTCGATCTCGCTCAGCCGCTCCAGGAACCACCCGATCGCGCGGGAGAGCAGCGACTCGCGCTCCGCGTACTCGGGGCGCTGCAGCTCGCTCGCGAGCCACTCGCGTGCGGTGTCCCGGTCCGGGACAACGGGCAGACCAGCCCTCATGTCACTTGTCCGCCGCCGCTGCGGCCGCGGCCTGCAGCTGCACGTCCAGTCCCTCGCGTCGCATCCGGGTGTCGATGTAGAGCAGGGCCATGACGCCGCCGAGGAACAGGACGCTCATGGCGCCGGTGATGACGTAGGTGACCCCGTAGCTGATGGCGAGGCCCACGCCGCTCCCCAGCACCGCGAACAGGCCCAGGACGAGGCTGATGGGAAACGCGACGATCTGGGCTATGAAACCCAGGATGACCGAGGTCAGCAGGTAGATGCCGAGCACCCGCCAGAACGTGCCGCGCGTCAGCTTCCAGGCGCGCTGGCACGTGGCCCAGAAGCCACCACCCTCGACCGCGAGCGCCGGCGGGATGAGCGCGACGCGGGTGAACACCCACACGCCACCCACCAGGATCGCGGCCAGCAGGAGGAACGCGCCGATGGCACCGAGCACCGGGTCGATGGCGAACAGCCCGACGGCGATACCGATTGCGACCGCGTAGGCCACGAGGCCCGCGAGCATGCTCAGGAGCGAGAAGCCGATGAGGAACCAGGCACGCTTGACCACGCGCGCCCAGGCCTCGGCGACCGTGATCTTGCGGCCGATGACCGAGTCGCTGACGGAGATCGCCATGACGCCCATGGCGAGCGGCGACGCGAGCGTGAGCAGGATGCCGGTGCCGATTGCCGAGCCGTAGGTCACGCCCAGCATGTCCTGCGTGAAGCCCATGTCGTCGAGAGCGGGGTCGGCCCCGATCTCGGCGAACAGGCTGCCGAACAGGTCCGTGAACCAGGTGATGAGCGGGATGCTGATCAGGGTGCCGATCGCGACGGCCACGACCACGACGATCGCCGTCAGGCCCAGCGTGACGCCCGGGTTGTGCCGGACGGCGCCGAACGCGCCGTCGTACAGCTCGCCCAGGCTGAGCGGGCGCAGGGGGACGATGCCGGGCTTGTCGGCCAGCGGCCGGTAGCCCGGGACGGGGCCGCCGGGGGTGTACTGCCCGTACTGGCTCTGGCCGTACTGACCCGTGGCCGGTGTGCCCGGCGCGGTGCCGTACTGGGGCTGCTCCGGGGCCGCCTGCGCGGCCGCGTCGTACCCGGGCGCGTACTGCCCGTACCGCGGCGGCTCGCCCCAACCGGCGGGCTGGGAGCCTGCGGGCTGCGGGGGCGCCGGCTGGTCGGGTGCGCTCTCGGGCGTGGTCATGGGGCGTGCTCCGGGTCTCGTCTCAAGTCGTGCCTGCGCCGCAACCCTAGTACGCGGTACTGACACCAGGCTGCGGTATCAGGCGCGCGGCGGGGGTCTCCGCGTAACCGTCACCCAGCCGTGACCACGGTCGCGCCGGCCTCGTGCTCCGCGAGGTCGCCGGTGGACCCGGCCCGGACGGCCCGGCCGCCCAGCACGTACACGTAGGCCCAGAACCCGGCCAGCACAATTGCGCCGATCACGATCTTGAGCCACCAGTACATCTGGGAGCCGGTGACGAATCCCTCCACGAGG
Source organism: Promicromonospora sp. Populi (assembly GCF_041081105.1). Taxonomy (NCBI): domain Bacteria; kingdom Bacillati; phylum Actinomycetota; class Actinomycetes; order Micrococcales; family Promicromonosporaceae; genus Promicromonospora; species Promicromonospora sp. Populi. The sequence continues at coordinate 2,717,943 of NZ_CP163528.1, forward strand.
CCCGAGACGCCGAGCGCCACGGTGAGCCCGATGACCGTGGTGATCAGTGCGCGCCCCTCGGCGGCCATGGCCACCGACCGCTTGCGGTGCCCCGGGTCGATGAGGGTCCAGAAGAGGCGCAGGCCCGCGGCGCCCGCGACGAAGATGCAGGTCAGCTCCAGCAGGCCGTGCGGCGCGATGAGCGTGAGGAACAGGTCGAGCTCGTCGTGGGCGGCCATCATGCCGCCGGTGGAACCGACGCCGACCGCGTTCTGCCAGAGCACGTTCAGGGTGAAGAAGCCCGTGATCCCGCCGGCCACGGCCAGCGCGGCGATCCGCGCGTTGTTGGTCCACACCACGCCGGCGAACTCGATGCCGGGGTCGTAGTAGGAGGCGAACGCGTTGTTCACGTACTCGTCCTGCTCTGACGGCGTCATCAGTGCGTTCAGCGCGTCCGTGTCAGTAGCTATGTAGACGCCCGCGACGACCGCGACGAGCACGCAGGCCGCCGTCACGGCGTGCGACCACCACCGGATCCGGTAGAACGCCGCGGGCAGCGACACCACGGCGAACCGCACCACCTCGTGCCACGCGGGCTCGTGCGATCCGGCGATGCGGGTGCGCGCCCGGTTGAGCACGTCCGACAAGCGCGTGACCAGCGCCGGGTCGGGTGCCGCCGACCGCACCGTCGACAGGTGGGTGGCTACCGACTGGTACAGCCGCACCAGCTCGTCGGACTCGGCGCCGTCCAGGCGACGCCGGGACGAGAGCTCCTTGAGACGGTCCCACTCTGCGGCGTGCACGGCGGTGAAGGCGTCGATATCCACGACGGTAGTCTGCCGCACAGGAGTCACGGCCCCACACGGCAGAAGGAGGAACCGTGCAGGACGGCATAGTCATCGGCGAGGGCGTGGTGCTCGACGCCCGCCCGGCATCGTTCATCACGCGCGCCATGGGCGCGATGCTCGACTTCATAGTGGTCGGCGTCGTCATCACGATCATCCTGATCGTGGCCGGGGTCTGGTTCTTCGAGGTCGCCACGCTGAGCGGGGACGTCGCGACGATCGTCTTGGCAGTGGCCAGCGCCGTGATCGTCGTGGGTGTGCCCGTCACCGTGGAGACGCTGTCGCGCGGCCGGTCCATCGGCAAGCTCGCCTCCGGCATCCGGGTGGTGCGCGACGACGGCGGCCCCGTCCGGTTCCGGCACGCACTGGTGCGCGCCCTCATCGGGGTGTTCGAGATCTGGCTGACGCTCGGCGGCGTCGCGGCGATCGCCTCGCTGGCCAACGCCAAGGGCAAGCGCCTCGGCGACCTGGCCGCCGGCACGTACGCCGTGCGGGTGCGGGGCGGCAGGCAGCCGTCGGCCCCGATAGTGATGCCGCAGTCGCTGGCCGCGTGGGCGCACACCGCCGACATGCGCCGCCTGCCGGACGGGCTGGCGCTCGCCGCCCGCCAGATGCTTGGCCGCGCCGCCCGCCTCGCCCCGGAGTCCCGGGCGCGGCTCGCCGACGACCTCGCCGGCAGCATCGAGCGCTACGTCGCCCCCGGGCCGCCGGCCGGCACCCACCCCGAGGCGTTCCTGCACGCGGTCCTCGCCGAGCGCCGCGAGCGGGAGCTCGCCGCCGGCCAGCGGGAGCGCAAGCGGGCCGAGGAGCAGGCGGAGCTGCTGCACCGCCTGCCGTTCGCGGTGGCGGACCCGCCGCGCTGAGCCGCGCTGAGCCGCCGTTGAGCACTGCGGTACGTCAGGCCCCCCGGGTGACCTGAGGGTCGAACTCCTTCGAGTCCCAGGTGGGCAGCAGGCCACGCGAGCGCAGCATGTCCGAGCAGCGCAGCAGCCCGGCCTGCACCGCCCTGCGCAGCGGGGCCGACGTCGGCCGCTCGACGCCGTAGTGGATCGCCAGGGCCAGGCCCAGGCTCAGCACGCCCGCCGCGAAGAGCGCGACCATACGCGTGGTCTCGTGGGCCAGCAGGTCGATCACCGCGTACCCGAACTGCGTGTGCACCAGGTACACGGGGTAGGTCAGGCCGCCGACCAGGCCGAGCACGGCCGCCAGGCGGCGCGGCGGCGCGGATCTGCCCCGCAGCGTCGTGGCCCAGACGGCGGCGACGCTCGCCAGCAGGATCAGCACGGTGACCACCGGGTTCACGGGGACGCCCTGCAGGTCGGAGGCGCGGCCGGCGGCCTCCAGGACCCGCAGCACGCACAGGACCAGCCCCCCGACGAGCAGCACGCCCGTGACCAGGTCGAACCCGTCGCGGTAGACCAGGAACAGCAGCATGCCCACGGCGAAGTACGGGGCATAGTTCGGCACGAGCAGGTCGGCGAGCCAGTGGGCGCCGAACTCCTGCGCGGCCCAGCCGACGAGCGGCCAGAGCGTGGCGAACGCCAGCACGCGGTTACGGGTCAGCGGGCCGAGCGCCAGCACCACGAGCACCAGCAGGTAGAACTTGAGCTCCACGAGCAGGGTCCAGAACACGACCTGGACTCCGGTGACCTCGAACAGGTCCTGCACCATCGTGAGGTTCACGAGGGTCTCCGTCAGGGTGGTCTGCCGCCCGCCCGACCACACCTGCTGCAGGCCCGCCGTCAGCACGATGCACGCCCAGTACGCCGGGAAGAGCCGGCCCACGCGGGAGGCGACGAAGCCCGCGACTCCGCGGCCGTCGGCGCTGAGCACGATCACGAACCCCGAGATCACGAAGAACAGCTCAACACCGAGCCAGCCGTACCGCGTGACCTCGTTGAGCAGCGGGAACGCCTCCGCTGGGTCGGTGCCCCAGTAGCCGGTAGCGGTCGACGTCGCGGTGAAGTGGTAGAGCAGCACCGCTGCCGCGGCGGCGAAGCGCAGGCCGTCCATGGCCACGAGCCGGCCGGATTTCCCGGGCGCACTGCCCGTGGTCGCAGGGCTCGATTCGGGCACGGAGGCTGGCGAGCTGTCACGACGGGTCATTGCCGCCGACCTTAGATCACAGATCGGTAACGGTCAAAAATCGCCCTACCAGGGCCAGACGCGACCTTTCACCTGATCTTCAATCACTGTTCATCCGGCACGCTCGCGGCCTCCAGAGCCGCGAGAAATTCGGCGGTCTCCCGGGCCACGTCGTCCGGCGCCTCGTAGTGCGCGAGGTGCCCGATCTGCGGGACGACGACGAGCCGCGCGTCGGCGAGCGCCGCCTGCAGGACCCGCTGGGACGGGAGCGGCGCGACGTCGTCGTTCTCGGACGCGATCAGCAGCGTTGGCGCGCTGATGCGCCCCGCGTAGGCCCCGACGTCGGTGCCTACGGAGGCGTAAAAGGCCTCCAGCAGCGTGCGCCGGTCGGCGAAGCCGGAGAAGTAGCGGTCGTGCTCCGCATGGATCCAGCGCCGCAGCTCCCGGTCGTCCGACGTGACCATTGCCACACTCGCGATTCGGGTGAACAACGGGTGACGAAGCAGCCCCGTGCCGAGGCGTTCGGGCAGCGCCGCGGCGAGCCGGTGCACCCCTACCGTCACCGCGCTCAGCGCCCGTCTGGGCCCGGCGAGCGCCGCCGTCGCGATGGGGTTGACCAGCACGAGCGCACGCACGGGAGGGGCGGCAGGCGCCGTCGCACCGGGGAGCGGCGCGGCCACGGTAGCGGCCGCCACTATCGACCCGAAGGAGTGCCCGGCCAGCACGGCGTCACCCTCGGGTGCGACCTCGGCGAGCAGCTCGGCGGTCCACGCGGCGTAGCCGGCGACGTCGTGCACACCGTCGTCGAGCGGCGCCGAAGCGCCGAACCCGGGCAAGTCCGGCACCCATACCTGCAGGTCAGGGCGTCGCCTGACGAGATGGGCGACGATCGGCTCCAGGCCGTGGTGGTCCCCGCGCAGCCCGTGCAGGAACACCAGACGCCGCGGTGCGTCAACCGCGCCGTACACACGGACGTGTGCTCGGGCGCCCCCGACCTCCACGTCCGCGTCGCGTACGGGTGTGCCTGCGACCAGCGCCGCGTACGGTTCGTACGTCGCGCCGTGCGGCGGCTGCTGCGGCAGCGCCGCGTGGGCGCGCTGGCTCGTGTCGGTATTCATCTCGCAGACCTTAAGCATTCGAACGGCTGCAGCGGGAGGGATCACCAAAAGATGGGGGTAAACCCCCATGTGATCCCGGGGGGAAACCTGGTGGCGGTGAAGGCCATTCTTAGGCCACCTTTGTCCCATGCAATTCCGCGATGATGTCCGCGGACGCTGAGAACTTCCATCCGAACGATCCCTTCGAGACTTCCCGAACCATCGAGAGGTACAGCACAGTGAACCTGCCTGGTACTCCCCGCACGATTCTGATCGGCGCCGAGACCTATCCGCCCGCCGTCAACGGAGCCGCCCGGTTCGCCGGAAGCCTGGCCACCGGCCTGGCGCGGCGGGGGTACGACGTGCACGTCGTCGCACCGTCGCCCACCGGCCGGCCGGTGCGCGAGGAGCGCGACGGGGTCGTGCTGCACGGCCTGCGCTCCCGGCGGTACCCGTCGCACGCGAACCTGCAGGTGTGCCTGCCGTGGGAGACGCGCCGCGGGGTCACGCAGATCCTCGAGGAGATCCGGCCCGACGTCGTGCACACCAACGGCAGCTTCATCCTCGGCCGCGCGGTCGTGGACGCGGCACACAAGGCCGGCCTGCCCCTGGTGGCCACCAACCACCTGATGCCGGAGAACCTGGTCGGCTACCTGCTGGTGCCCGGCGCGATGCACCGCACGGTCGGGCGCTGGCTCTGGCAGGACATCGGCCGGGTCTACGCGAAGGCCGACGTCGTCACGGCGCCCACCCCGCGCGCCGTCGACCTGCTGGCGCAGCACGCCGGCCTGAGCCACGCGATCCCGGTGTCCAACGGCATCGACACCGACCTGTACCCGACCCGGACCAGGGAGGACAGCGCCGAGCCGACCGTCCTGTTCGTGGGCCGGCTAGACCAGGAAAAGCGGGTCGACGAGATCATCCGGGCCTTCGCCCTGCTGCCCGCGGACCTGCCGGGCCGGCTCGAGATCATCGGCACCGGCGCGAAGGCCGAGGAATGGACGGCGCTCGCCGCCTCCTCCGGCGTCGCCCACCGGGTCCGGCTCCGCGGGTACGTGCCCGACGACGAGCTGCGCACCGCCTACTCCGAGGCCGACGTGTTCTGCATGCCGGGAGTGGCGGAGCTGCAGAGCCTGGTCACGCTCGAGGCGATGTCCTCCGGCCTGCCCGTGGTCGCCGCCGACGCGATGGCGCTGCCGCACCTGGTGCGGCCGGGCGTCAACGGCTGGCTCTACACCCCTGGCGACGTGCGCGAGCTGGCGAACCGGCTCGGCGACCTCCTGGCCGACGCCGGGCTGCGCCGCCGCATGGGCGCGGCCAGCCGGGAGCTGGTGGCGGCGCACGCCGTGGACGGGACCCTCGACGCGTTCGAGGGCATCTACGAGAAGGTCCGCGCCCTGCGCGAGACCCCGGCAGCCGCCTGATCCGTCAGACGTGTCGGACCCGCAGGCCACCTTCGCTGGCCTGCGGGTCCGACGTGTGAAGGGTCCGACGTGTGAAGGGTCCGACCCGTAAAGGGGGTCAGCCGCCGAAGAGCGGCGCCACCGCCTTCACCAGCTCGTTCCCGCCGAGAACCAGGAACATCGCTGCCACCAGGACCAGGATCACGTTGACCCACCAGCGGTTGCGCCACCGCTGCGGCACGGCCTTCGAGTTCATCAGGATCAGCAGCGTCAGCGCGAGGAACGGCATGAACAACGAGCCCAGCGCGCCGTAGACCACGACGAGCAGGATCGGCCGGTCGAGGAACAGCAGCGCCATCGGCGGGAACGTCAGCCACAGGATGTAGATCCGGTAGTAGGTGCCGCCGGCACCACGGCGCCGGTCGTCGCTCGGCAGGTTGCGCATGGTCGCGACGAAGTCGGCGAACATGAGCGACACGCCGTGCCAGACGCCGAGGATCGACGAGAACGTCGCGGCGAAGAACCCGACCAGGAACAGCGGCGCCATGAAGGACCCGTACCGCTGGGCGAGCACGTCCGCGAGGTCGACGAGGCCCTCCTCGCCGTCGGCCACCGCCATGCCTGCCGAGAACAGGAGCTCCGCGCCCACGATCAGCATCGAGACCACGAACACGCCCGACATGAAGTACGCCCACGCGTTGTCGATGCGCATGACGCGCATCCAGCGGGGTGTCACCCAGCCCTTCTCGGTGAGCCAGTAGCCGTAGGCGGCCAGGGTGATGGTGCCGCCGACGCCGCCCGCGAGGCCCAGCGTGTTCAGCACCGCGCCCTCGGGGATGATCGGCACAAGGCCGGCCGCGATCTCGCCGAGGTTCGGCGTCGTCAGCGCCGCCGAGCCCACCACGGTGACGAACATGACGCCGATGAGGACGGCCATGACGTTCTCGAACGGCTTGTACTTGCCGAACCAGACCAGCACCAGGCCCGCGACGCCGGAGATCATCGCCCAGTACCGGATGTCGACGGCCGGGAACAGGGCGTTCAGCGAGAGGCCGACACCGGACATCGCGGCGGCGCCGTAGCTGAAGCCCCACACCACGACGTAGATGCCGAAGTAGACGACGGCCCACAGGCCGAGCCCCTTCCAGCCGTCGAAGATGGTGCGGCCGGTGGCGAGCGTCCAGCGGCCCGCACCCTCCACCAGGGCGATCTTCACGACGACGCCGAGGATCACCGCCCACAGCAGGGCGTAGCCGTAGTTGCTGCCCGCGACCATCGTGGCGACGAGGTCACCGGCACCGATGCCGGTGGCCGCGACGACGAGGCCTGGGCCGATGATCCGCCAGCGGGGCTTCTCGATGGACCCGTCCAGCCCGGCGCCGTCGTCGTCGACGGATGCCGGACTCCCGGCCACAGGTTGCGAAGTGACCTCATTGTCCTTTTCCATGGCGCGACTGTACCCAGGGTTTCACCCGCCCGGAAGGAGCGCGCCCATGTCAAGCGTGCTTTACTAGAGCCATGAGTAAAGCAAACTTGACATCGAAGCAGCGGGCGCCCGTCACCCACTACGTGCTGGCCGGCTCGTTCGGCGCGGTCGCGACCATCGCCGTCGCGCTCCTGGTGGGCGCGACGAACCCCGGCGACTTCTGGCTCGCCGCCGGGATCGGCGCACTGTGCACGGCCTACCCGGCGGTCTCTCTCGGCGCGCGGATCTTCGTCTCGGAGCACACCGTCACCCGCGATGCGCACGGCACTCAGAGCGTGGAGTCGCTCTGGCTCAAGCAGGCGGGCGCCGGGGCGTTCCTCGACGTGCTGGTCGCGACGATCGTGGGGGCGGTAGTGCTCATGCTCGGCGGGTTCGACGTGCCGGCTCTGCCGGTCCTGCTGGCCCTCGTCGGGCTCAGCGTGGTCGACGCCGGTGCGCGCTACGCCGTGATCCGGCACCGCGCGCTGCGATGAAGAACGACCTGGCAGCCCGACGGCTCGAACGCGCGTGGACCCAGGCCGACCTGGCGAACGCCCTCGGCGTCTCCCGCCAGACAGTCATCTCGATCGAGCGAGGGCGGTTCGACCCGTCCCTGCCGCTGGCCTTCCTCATCGCCCGGACGTTCGGCGCGACGATCGAGGAGATCTTCACCCCGGACCCCGAGTGACCGCCGTGATTGCATACAGTCGTCCCTTTCAGACCCGGATTGGATTCCAGTGCGCACCGAGCCCTTCACCCCGCCCACCGCCCCGATCACCCGCCCCGACCTGACGGGCACGTTCGGGATGGTGGGCTCCACCCACTGGATCGCCACCGCGAGTGCCCAGTCCGTGCTCGAACGGGGCGGCAACGCCTTCGACGCCGTGGTGGCCGGCGCGTTCGTGCTGCACGTCGTGGAGCCGCACCTGAACGGGCCGGGCGGCGACATGACCGGCGTCTTCGTGACCGCCGAGGCGCCGTCGGCCCCGCGTGTCCTGGCGGGACAGGGGCCCGCGCCCGCGGGCGCCACGATCGAGCACTACCGCTCCGCAGGCCTCGACCTGGTCCCGGGCTCGGGGGCGCTGGCGGCGGCGGTACCGGGCAGCGTCGACGCGTGGCTGCTGCTCCTGCGCGACCACGGCACCTGGTCCCTGGCGGACGTCCTGGCCTACGCGATCGGGTACGCCCGCGACGGCCATCCGCTGCTGGAGCGGGTGAGCGGCACCCTGGGTGCGGTGGCGGACCTGTTCCGGGACCACTGGCCCAGCTCTGCGGCGCGCTGGCTGCCCGACGGCGAGGTACCGGCCCCTGGCACGGTGGTCACGAACCCCGAGTACGCAGACCTGCTGGACGCAGTAGTCGCGGCGGGCTCAGCGGCGACGAGCCGCGAGGAGGCGATCGACGCCGCCCGCGGCGCCTGGCGCGAGCGGGTAGGCGCGGCCGTCGAGGAGTTCTTCGCCACGCCCCACCGGCACTCGGACGGCGGCGATCACGCCGGCGTCCTGACCGCCGCCGACATCGAGGGCTTCGAGGCGTCCTACGAGGACGCGACGACCGCGACGTTCCGCGGGTACACGATCGCCAAGACCGGCGCGTGGGGCCAAGGTCCGGCACTGTTGGCCGCCCTCAAGATCCTGGAGGGGTTCGACGACGACGCCCTCGACCCGTCCACGGAGCTCGGCGCCCACACGGTCCTTGAGGCGCAGAAGCTGGCGATGGCGGACCGCGACGTCTGGTACGGCGATCCCGCCGCGGACGACGTGCCGCTGAGCTACCTGCTCAGCGAGGACTACGCGGCCGGGCGCCGGGCGCTGATCACCGACGCCGCGAGCCGCGAGCTGCGCCCCGGCGACGTGCCCGGCCGCCCGACGCCGCCCGCGCCGGTGCTGCGCACCGAGTACGCCACCAGCGCCCCGGCCGGGTCGCTGCCGGGCGCGCCCGGGGGCGGGGCCGCGGCCGGAGTCGGCGAGCCGACGGTGCCGGCACCCACCACCGAGCCCGACTCCCCCGAGCGCACCGGCGCCACGCGCGGCGACACGTGCCACATCGACGTCGTGGACCGGTGGGGCAACATAGTCTCGGCCACGCCGTCGGGCGGCTGGCTGCAGTCCTCGCCGACGGTGCCCGGCCTCGGCTTCTGTCTGGGCACGCGCCTGCAGATGACGTGGTTGGACGAGGCGTCGCCGTCGGCCCTGACCCCGGGGAGGCGGCCGCGGACCACGCTCACCCCCACCCTCGTGCTGCGCGACGGCGAGCCCGTGATCGCGCTCGGCTCCCCCGGCGGTGACCAGCAGGACCAGTGGCAGCTGCTGTTCCTGCTGCGGGTGCTGGTGGGCGGGTACACGCCGCAGCAGGCGATCGACGCGCCGGCCCTGCACACGACGTCGTTCCCCGGCTCGTTCTGGCCCCGCACCTGGACGCCCGGCGGAGCCGTGGTGGAGGACCGGCTCGGTGACGACATCATCGCGGGCCTGGAGCGTCGCGGGCACGTCGTGACGCGGGCCGGAGACTGGGCGCTGGGGCGACTGTCCGCGGTCACCCGCGACCCGGCCACCGGCCTCCTCGGCGCCGCCGCCAACCCGCGGGGAGCGCAGGGTTATGCCGCGGGGCGCTGACGCCCTGCGGCGGGTGTCAGCGGGCGCCGTTACGGTACCGGTGTGACGACGAGCGGCAAGGCCGAAGCGGTGCACAAGGGTCGAGCATCGTCATGACCGCCAAGAGATTTCCGCAGCGCGTCTACCGCGACGGCGAGGAGCCCGACCCCCGGTTCAGCCTCGCCAACGAGCGCACCTTCCTGGCCTGGCTGCGCACGGCCCTCGGGATGTACGCGGGTGCGTTTGCGCTCGAAGCGCTCGCGCTGCCCGCGGCGACCGGTTGGCGCGTGGCGGCGGCCGGGGTCTTCCTGGTCCTGGGCACGCTCGCCGCGGTCCAGGCGTGGTGGGGCTGGTCCGCCACCGAGACGGCGCTGCGGCTGGGCCGGCCGCTGCCCGGGCTAGCCGTCGGCGGGCTGCTCGTGGTGGGTCTTGTGGTCGCCGTCGCGCTCGTCACCATCGGGGTGTTCGTGTGAGCGAGGGCTTCGTGTGAGCGAGGAGCAGGGCGTCTTCGATCCCGGGCTCCAGACCGAGCGCACCCTTCTCGCGTGGCGCCGCACGTGCCTCGCCTTCGGCGTGGCCAGCATCGTGGCGATGCGCTTCACCGTGGAGACCGCCGGTGTCCTCGCCGTCTTCGCGGGGGTCGTCGGCGCCGGGCTCTCGGTCGCGGCCTACGTCGCCGCCGCGATCGGCTACCGCCGGGCCAACCGCGCACTGCGCCGCACCGGCTCGCTGGACCACGGAGCGGCCCCGATAGCCCTGGCCACCGCCGCCGCGCTGGTCCTGGGCGCCGCCTGCGGAACCTACCTGGTCCTCAGCGCCCTAAACCCCTGACCCTGGACCGCGACGCTCTCCCGCTCAGGCGAAATCTGTCGGGAGTTCCAGGGAAGCCCGGAGCCGGTCGGCATAGGGTGCTCGGTCCGAGGCAGGCACGTCGGCCGCGTCCAGGTGGCGCAGGTAGAGCTGGTCGCCCCGGTACCGCGGAAAGACGTGCACATGCAGGTGCCAGACGTCCTGGTCGCCGTCGGGCTCGTTGTGCTGCCGCGTCGAGACGCCGTCGCACCCGTAGGCCTGTTTCATCGCCACGGCGACTCGACGGGTCAGATCCCAGACCGCGTGCCCGACGTCGTCCGGTAGGTCGTACAGGTTCTCGTAGTGCCCGCGAGGGATCACCAGAACCGCGCCGGGATTTGCCGGCCACCACTTCGGCGAGATCCGGGCGTGGGCGAGGTCGCTCACGCCGACGACGTCGGTGGGCCGGTTCCGTTCGTCGAACACACCCTGCTGCAGCTGGCAGAAGGGGCACTGGTAGTCGCTGGGCTCATGGCTGACAAAAAGGCGGTCAGGAGGCAGCTCGCGCATCACGTTGCAGCGCGCCTCAGAAGTCCGACGGCCCACCGCGAATGAGGTCCGCGGTTCTCGGAGCCTCAACCGCAAGGCTCTTCAGCACAATCTCCGTGTCGCCGTTCTTCCAGGCGCGAGCGATCGCGTCAACGATCGCGGCGAGGACGGATGCGTGGTCCTGGAGGAGGCCCACCAGAAAATCGTCCGGATGTTCAGCGATCAGCCCGTACGGGACAAGGGCAGATGCGGGGAAGTCCCGGAGGTTCTTGGTCACGATTACCCTCGCCCCACCGGTGATCGCTGCAGCCATCACATGCCGATCGTCGACATCCGGCAGGTCGAGTGTGTTGATCAGTTCCTCATGCCCAGTGACTAGCACGTCCCGCAGAGCGCCGTTCATCAGTACCCGAGTTCTCTGCAGCCGGTCTGCACTAAGGTCGGGGCGATTGGCCTGGAGGTTCCGGAATGTCTCGTCCAGGATCTGCTCGCTCCACTTCGGGCGCACCAGCTGGGCCCGGCCGACGCGGATCAACACGTCACGCAACGTCGACGGGTAAAGCACGTTGGCGTCGCACAGCGCTACGACCGCCATCAGGTCAGACCGAGGTCATAGGTCTCCGCCGAGAGTTCGTCGACCGCAGCGAGGCGCTCCGCGTCATCGGCGCGCATGTACTCGACCAACGACGATGCCTTGACTCTGCGGTGCGTGCCCACCGTGCGGTAAGCAATCTTGCCCTGCTCCAGCAGCCCAATCAGGAACGGACGCGACACATTCAAGGCATCAGCAGCCTGCTGCGTGGTCAGTTCTGCCTGCGCTGGCAGCACGGTCACGCCTTCACCGTGCGCAAACGCGGCAAGCACCTGCGCGAGCGCACTGATGGCCGAGCGCGGCACGACGATGTCGGCGCCCTCGTCAAACTGGAGATGAACTGGACCCTCCGCGACTGCTGCAGCGTCCAGTGCGCGCAGCGCAGACCGAGCCAGCTCAGCATCAGCCGGTCCGGGGATGACAGGCGTTGCCTCACTCATAGCGGACCTCCATCGAAACAATCGAAGCAAACGCAACAATCGAATCATAGACGTTCGTTCCCGTGAAGGCCAGGACAACGAGCTCCAGCAGTCGCCCGATAGACGGGCTCCTCAACGGCGCGCAGGACGCCTGGATCTGTTCCTCACTCACCGCTTGACCGCGGATCCCATCAAGACGACCCCAGCACAATGCACCCGGTCATCGGCGTGTCGCGTGCAGTGTGTAGGGGTGGCCGGTCAAGGACGTCGTCGAGGCCTCAGAACGCGCGGTGGGTCCAGCGGCCCGCCAGCAGCGTGCCCGCGACCGGCATCTCGCGCAGAGCACCAGCATCCTCGGCGCCGATGGTGAGCGGGTCGGCGTCCAGGACTGCCAGGTCGGCCGGCGCACCCGCCGTCGGGAACAGGCCGCGGGCGTCCGTCGAGGCCTCCAGCGCCGTCCGGAGCCCGATCCGCTGCTCGGGGTGCCAGGCTGCGCGGCCGTCGCGTGAGCGGCTGACCGCCGCGGCGATCGCGAACCAGGGGTCGAGTGGCGCAACCGGGGCGTCCGAGCCCAGGGCGAGCACCGCACCGGCGTCGGCCAGGGACCCGTACGGGAAGGCGCGGCCGGTGCGGCCGGCCCAGTGCCGGTCGGCGATGTCGCGGTCGTCCATGGCGTGCTCGGGCTGGACCGACGCGACCACGCCGAGCGCGGCGAACCGGGCGAGGTCGGTGTCGTCGAGGAGCTGCGCGTGCTCGACCGAGCCGCGAGCGCCCGTTGCGGCGAACGCGTCCAGCGCCAGGGCGTTGGCGTGGTCGCCGATCGCGTGGATCGCGCACTGCAGGCCGCCGTCGTGGGCGCGCTTCATCAGCGGGACCAGCTCGTCCGGCGGGACCGAGAGGATGCCGTGCGCGTCGGCCCCGGTCAGACCGGGGTACGGGGCGTGGCAGTAGGCGGTGCGGGTGTTGAGCGAGCCGTCGGTGACCACCTTGAACGGCCCCTGCTCCAGCAGACCACCGCTGCCGGGCAGCACATCGCCGCTGCGCAGGCTCGCGGCCAGGACGTCGTCCAGCCAGGGGGTCCACACGCCGGCGCGCACCCGCAGCGCGTCGAACCCGGCGCCGAAGCGGCGGCGCCAGACCGAGAGGTTGTCGGTGATCTCCAGGTCGACGACGCCGACCACGCCCCGCGCCGCGGCGGCCGCGGCGGCGTCGGCCACCCAGGTGTCGGCGAGGTGGTCCGGCACGCGGTCGACGGCGGCGGCCAGCGGCAGCCACTCGCTCTCCCGCAGCACGCCCGTCGGATGCGCGCCGACGCCCACGAACCGCAGGCCCGCGGTGTTCAGCCAGGCACAGTGCAGGTCGCCGGAGACGAGGACCACCGGGGTGTCGCCCGCGACGTCGTCGAGCAAAGTGGCGGTCGGGACGTCTGGCCACAGGCCGTCCCGGAAGCCGTAGCCCACCAGGGCCGTCCCCGGCTCGAGCGGGCCTTCGGCGAGGCGGTCGCGCACGAGCCGGACTGCCTGGGCGGCAGATCCGGCGCCGGACAGGTCGAGCCGACGCCGCACGAGCGCCCACTGGGTGAGGTGTACGTGCTTGTCCCAGAGGCCGGGCAGGACGGTGCGGCCGTCGAGGTCGACGCGCTCCACCGGCCCTGCGCTCGCTCCAGCGTCTGGCTCGGCGTCCCCGGTTCCGGCGACGTTTCCGGTGACGTTTCCGGCGACGTCTCCGACGCCGACAGCGAGGGTGCCCGACGGCGCGACCGCGCGCACCCGGCCGTCCCGCAGCAGCAGGTCGACCGGCTCGGTGTGCCCGGCGAGGCGGGCGTTCGTGAGCAGCAGCGGTGCGGCCGCGGGGCTCATGCCGCGCCCCCGGTCCGCCCGACGGTGGGGCCGTCCGCAGCGTCCGCAGCGTCCGCAGCGTCCGCAGCGTCCGCGGTGACCGCGCCGTACGCGCCGTCGTCCCGGCGGTCGAGCTCGGCGCGCATCTCGGCGGCGAGCGCCGGCTGTGCGTAGTGCGGGTCCGACCCGAGCGCCACCACTACCCGTTCGGCGACGGCGCGCGGCTTGTCCTGGCTCAGCTTGGCCTTGCCCTGCCAGCGGGTGACGCGCAGGCGGAAGCCGGCGGCGCCCTTGGCGATACGCCGGGCATACTCCTCGACGCGGGGCAGCCGGACCGGGTCTGGCAGCGCCGACTCGTACCGGTCGACGGTGTCGGAAAGGATGCTGTACGACTCCTCCGGGCCCAGCAGCTCGACCGTGCAGTGCAGGTGCACGGCGACGTAGTTCCAGGTCGGGACCGCGGGCGTCAGGTCGTACCAGCCGGGCGACACGTAGCCGTGCGGGCCCTGCACGATCAGCAGCGACTCGCGGCCGCTGTCGAGCCCGTGCAGCACCTCGTCCGGCCGGCCGACGTGGCTGAGCAGGCTCATCGGCTCACCCGGCGGCGTCTCCTCCAGCAGGACTGGCAGGTGGGAGGCGACGGGGGCGCCGTCGTCGGCCACCGAGACGAGGGTGGCCCAGCCGTGCGTGCGGACCAGGTCCCGCACGCGGGCCTCGTCCTCGATCTGGTAGTCGCTGGTGTGGATCACGGTGCCATCGAACCATCGTGCGGGCCCGTTCCGGGCCATCGAGACCTGGCCGTTATCTGCGGTCAACCGGGCCGTAAAGCGGGCTCTCTACGGTACCGATGTGCCCCTGCCCCACTCAGCGAGCGCCAGCCCTGGATCGCCCCCGACCGACACAGGACCGGCAGGGCGGATCGGCGCCGTCGACGGCCTGCGTGGCCTCGCCCTGATCCTCGTGGTCGCGTTCCACCTGTTCGGCGACGGCCGGGTCTCCGGCGGCGTGGACGTGTTCCTGCTGCTGTCCGGGTTCTTCGTCACGGGTTCGTTGCTGCGCCGCGCAGAGACCGGGCGGCTGCGGCTCGCCGCGCACTACGCGCGCACGCTCACGCGGCTGCTGCCGGCGGCACTCGTCGTACTGGCCGCGGTCACCGTGGCGCTGCTCACGCTCGCACCCCGGATGCGCTGGTCGGGGGTCCTGCGGGAGATCGGGGCGTCCGCGACCTTCTGGGAGAACTGGGAGCTGGCTCGCGCCGCGCTCGCCTACGGTGCCGCCGGGCCCGACGCCAGCCCGCTGCAGCACTTCTGGTCGCTGTCGGTCCAGGGGCAGTTCTTCGCCGGCTGGCCGCTGGTGGTGCTGGGTGTGGTCGGCGTCGCGCAGCACCGCGCCCGGGCCGGGCGCACCCGGCTGACGCCCGGCGGGCTGCTCGCCACGGTCACCGGCGTCGCGACGGCGGCGTCCTTCGCCGGTGCGCTGTGGCTCGTCGCCGTGGACCAGCCGGTGGCCTACTTCAGCACGTTCACGCGGTTCTGGGAGCTCGGCGCGGGCGCGCTGCTCGCTCTGGCGCTCCGGCCGGGGCTGCGGTGGCGGGGCTCGGCACGGTGGCGAAGCTCGGCGTGGTCGCGGGGCATCCTCGGGTGGGCCGGGCTCGCCCTGGTGGTCGGCTCGGGATTCCTGGTCGACGGCGCCCGCGTGTTCCCCGGCGCCTGGACGCTGGTCCCCGTCGGCGGCGCCGCGCTCGTCCTGATCGCGACCGCTCCGGGTCCGACTCTGCAAAGCGCGGCGCCGCAGGACCCGACGAGGCCCGCCTGGGGCGTCGAGCGCGTCCTGGACAGCGCCCCGCTCCGGTTCGGCGCGCGCGTCTCGTACGCCCTGTACCTCTGGCACTGGCCGGTCCTGGTCTTCTGGCTGCTGGTGACCGGATTCCACCGGGCAGGGCCTGTCACCGCCGTCAGCGTCCTCACGGTCTCTGCGGTCCTCGCGTGGCTGACCACGCGATACGTCGCCGAACCGCTGCTCGCCCACGAGGCCCGCCGCGCCCGCCCGGCCCAGGAAACCCGCCCCGCCCGCCCGGCCCGCCCGGCCGGCGACGTCTCCCCCTCGGCCACCACCCCGCCGTCGGGCATCCGGACCCTCGCGGTGCTGACCGGCGCCGCCCTGCTGGTGCTGGGCGGCACCCAGGTCGCGGCCAACGCGCAGGAAGCGGCGGTGCGGCACGACCTCGCGGCGCTGCACGATCCCTCGCCCGACCACCCGGGCGCCGCCGCGCTCGCCCCCGACGCGCCGCTGACCGAGGCCTGGTCCGACGTCCCGTTCCGGCCTGCCACCTGGGTCGCGTTCGACGACCACCCGGACCGGCCGGACTGCGCGCAGAGCATCGAGCTGCCCGACCTGCTGGAGTGCACGGTGGTGGCAGCGGCGGAACCGACGGCCGTCGTCTATCTCGCCGGGGCCTCGCACGAGCAGCAGTACGAGGAGGCGTTTGTCGCGCTCGCCCGCCAGCACGGCTGGGAGCTGCGGGAGATGCTGAAGCACGGGTGTCGCCTCGCGGCGTCGGACGAGGGCGACCCGGAGCTCCCGCCGACCTGTGCCACGTGGAACGAGCGAGCGCTGGACGCCCTGGTCGCCGCCCGCCCGGACGCCGTGGTCGTGGTGGGCACCCGAACCCACGAGGACGGCTCGCCGGAGGAGGTGCTGCATGGCCAGGTCGACGCGTGGCAGATCCTGGCCGACGCCGGAGTCGGCGTGGTGACCGTGCGCGACAACCCCCGCTTCGAGTGGTTCGTACCCGAGTGCATGACGGGCGAGACCATCCCGGCCGCCTGCGGGCGGCCCCGCACCGAGCAGCTCGCCGCCACCTCACCCGTGCGGACCACGCCCGGGGTGCCGGCCGCCGCCGTCCACCTGGACCTGACCGACTCGATCTGCGGACCCGAGCTGTGCGAGGCGGTGGTCGGCAACGTGCTCGTCTACCGCGACGACGACCACCTGACCAACACGTACGTGCGCACCCTTGCGCCCGTCATCGACGAGCAGCTGCGGTCGGCCGCCCCCTGGTTGTTCGACGACGGGAAACCCGCCGGATCCGGGTAACCGACGACGGGAAACCCGCCGGATCCGGGTAACCTCTGCGGCGATGACCAGCACGCGGCACGACCCCGGACCAGACCAGCTCAAGGGCATCCTCATGGTGCTCGTGATCTTCGGGCACACGTTCTGGCAGGGCGTGGGCGACTCGTGGACCAAGTGGATGATCTACGGCTTCCACATGCCGATGTTCCTGTTCCTGTCCGGGTACATGATCTCGATGGTCCGGTTCGGCACCCGGCCGTGGGGCGACCTGCTGCGCCACTACTGGAAGCGGATGATCGCCGCGTGGCTCGTGGTCAGCGTGCTGTGGCTGGCGCTGCACGAGCCGGACGCCTTCGCCAGCCCCCAGGCGTTCCTCGAGGTGCTGCTCCTGCGCCCGGCGTTCCACCTCTGGTACGTGCCGATGCTGTTCCTGAGCGTGCTGCTGCTGCGCCTGCTGGGCCGGCCACTCAACGCCTCACCCCCGGCTCGAGCGGCGCTCGGTGTGGCCGCCGTCGCGGGGGCACTGCTGTTCCAGACCCCGCTGAAGGAGCTGGTCCCTCAGGTCGTGCTGGACAACGTCGACGCCCGGTACGCCGGGTACTTCGTGTGGATCCTGCTCGGCGTAGCGGTACGCAACGGCTGGTTCCCGCGCCTGAGCCTGTGGTGGATCGCGCCGGTGGTCGCGGTCGGCCTCGTCGCCCGGAGCTGGGTCTACACGTCGGACGCCGCCGGGCCCTGGTGGAGCGTCGTCGCGTTCACCGTGCTCTCCCTGGGCGCGTCGCTGTGTCTGCCGGCGCTCCGCGACGCCCTGCGCACGCCGCTGCCGATCGTCGGCGAGGGGCTGCGGACCATCGGCCACCACTCGCTGTACGTGTACCTGCTGCACCCGTTCGTCACCGACGCGCTGCACACCCCCGAGGTCGGCTGGGTGCGCTCGATGGTGCTCGGCGCCGCCGTCACCGTCGCGATCCTCGTGGCGAGCTGCATAGTGGCGGGCGTCCTGGAACCGGTGGGAGCGCGGCGCCGCCAGGGCCGCGACCATACGGTCGCGGCTCCTGACGGCGCGGTCACGGCTCCCGACGACGCGGTCACGGCTCCTGAGGCAGCACCTCGCGCAGCCGGTCGGTGAGCTGGTTCACATAGGTGACGGACACGTGGTTCGGGTCGCGGTAGGCGAGCACGTTCCCGATCACCGCGGGGCAGGCCCTCTCGTCGCAGAAGTAGTCGAAGAACTCCCCTACCTCGGCCCGCGGTGCGGCCTCCAGCGCGGCGGGGACGGTGTCCCGGCCGCCCAGGGCGTCCACCCGCGGCTGGTCGCACCGCGTCGGGTCGGCGTAGTGCACGGAGACGCACTCGATGATGTCGTCCCGCGCGTGCGGCGTGTCCCGCAGCACCACGACCTGCGAACCCAGGTCGGCGAGCTCGTTCCAGACCTCGGCGAGGCCCGCCGCGCCCGCGTACTCCTCCAGACCGCGCGGCTCGAGCACGTACGACTCCTGGTAGGCGGTGACCACGAGGTCGGGCGGGCTCTCCCGCAGTGCGACACGCGTGTGGGCATTGGCCTCGTTGCAGGCCTCGATCTCGGGCCCGCCGCCAACACGGCTGTCCGCGCTGTACGGGCACGCGGCGTGCAGGTAGGTGACCACGCGCCAGCCACGCTCGGTGGCGACCTCGATGATCGGCTCGGTGAACATCGCGGCGTGCGAGTCACCCACCACGGCCACGGTCGCCGTCGGGTTCTCGGTCTCGCCGAACTCGCACGTCCTCGTCACCGTGTCCCGCTGCGTCGACTGGCACGCTTCGATCTCAGGATCCTGGTCCTCGGCCGCCCTGATCGGGTTCGGCGCGATCGCGGTGCTCCCGGCGACAAACGGCGCGAGGCCCTGCTGGATCCCCTCGGGGACGGTCTCGTCCGCCGCGCTCGCGGCGGCCTGGGCGTTCTCGTCCCACTGCGCCATGATGCCCTGCACCCGCCACGGCAAGGTCAGGGCGAGCCCGGCCACCAGCACCATCGCGACGAGGGCGGCCACGAGCAGACGCCCGTCGGCCCGGAACCAGCGCACCGTCCGGACAGGCTGCTCCACGAGGACGTAGCTGGCGATCGCCATGGAGAACGAGGCCAGGAGGATCACCATGACGTCGGTGAACCTGGGGTCCCGTCCGGTGTAGACACCGAAGAAGACGATCACCGGGAAGTGCCACAGGTACAGCGAGTAGGAGACGTCGCCGATGCGCTGCACGCCCCACGACTCGGTGATCGTGCGCAGCGAGCCGGGGCCCGAGGTGCGGCCGGCCAGGATGACCGCGCACGCACCCAGCGTTGGCGCGAGGGCGGCGAGGCCGGGGAACGGTGTGCCGTCGTCGAACAGGCAGGCTGCCGCGACGATGGTCGCCGCGCCGAACACGGCGAGCGTGTTGCGCAGCGGCCCGAACCGCTGCGTGTCCCGGATCAGGAGGGCAAGGATGCCGCCGGCGGCGAGCTCCCAGACCCGGGTCAGCGTCGAGTAGTAGGCCACCGGGTCGTCAGCGAGCGACTGCCGGACGCCCCAGACCAGGGAGGCGACGAACACCGCGCCGAAGATGGCCAGCAGGATGCGGCGCAGCGTCTCGGGGTTCTTCACCACTATGCCGCCGCGCACCCCGCCCCAGATCCCGACCGCCAGCAGCACGAGCAGCGGCCAGAACAGATAGAACTGCTCCTCCACGCCCAGCGACCAGAAGTGCTGGAACGCGGTGGGGTCGTTGCTGGCCGCCTGGTAGTCGACGGCCTCGGCCGCGAGCGCCCAGTTCTCGACGTAGAACACGGAGGCGAGCGCCTGCCGCCACCATGTATCCACGAGAGAGGGCGGCAGCAGGACGAGCGAGAGCACGATCACGCCAACGGTCGCGACCAGGGAGGCCGGCAGGATGCGCCGAGCGCGGGCGGCCCAGAACTTCTTGAGGCTCACCGAGCCCGTGGTCGAGACCTCGCGCCACAGGTGGCCCGTGATGAGGAAGCCGGAGATCACGAAGAAGACGTCGACGCCGATGTAGCCGCCCGGCAGCACGGCTGGATCGATGTGGTAGAAGAGCACCAGAAGCACAGCGAGCGCCCGCAGCGCCTGGACCTCTGCACGGAACTTACGTGGGCGGACAGGAACCTCGGCGGCCCGGTCCGGCGTGGCGGCGGTTGCCGTCGTCATAGCCGTCATGGAGTGTCAGGTTCTTCGTCTCGGGGCCAAGGACGGGGGCCACTGTGCCACAAAAAATGTGGATGAAAAAGATCGTGTTTCGCACCTGTTTCTATTGTGCGGATGTGATGGCGATCCTGGTCAGAGCGCGTAGGTTGCCCTACGGGTCCCGCACGGGGACCCGTCATCACCCACAGGAGCGTGAACCATGCGCAACTCCCACTCCCGTAGAGCGTTCGCCGTCGTCACGGCAGCGACGCTCGCACTCACCGCGCTCGGCGGCGGCGTCGCCGCCTCGGCGGCCGACGAGCCCGAGTCCACCCCGGTCCCGATCGTCACGCCGGACGGTGCCCTGTTCTCCTACGTCGTGAACACGGAGCGCGCGAGCGTCGGCCAGACGCTGCTGGCCACCACTGCGATCAAGCGTGCCGACGGCGTAGTCGTGCAGAGCTGGCCGCAGATCGGCGTCGTAGTGGTGCACTCGGCCAACGGCTCGTTCCGCGAGGACGTGCTCGCGGCCGACCGCGTCGGCGTCATCGAGTCGGTCGGCGCGACCCGCACCGTGTCCCCCACCGAGGGCACACCCGGCGCACAGAGCGCGGCTGGTGTCCAGGCGAACAGGTCGGTCACGAGCCAGGCGCAGAAGGAGACCCCGGGTGACGCGGTGGACGAGCCGTCGGACGACGCGGGCGTCACCGTGGTGCCGGACCCGGGTGAGGCCACGCAGTGGGACATGTCCCTCATCAAGGCGGACCAGGCCATCACGATCAACCCGGGATCGTCCGACGTCGTCGTCGGTGTGCTCGACTCGGGCATCGACGCCTCGCACCCGGACCTGGCGACCCAGGTCGACGCAGACCTGTCGGTGAACTGCACCGACGGCGGCAAGCCGGACACCTCGGCGACCGGCTGGCTGCCCACCACGTCTGACCACGGCACACACGTGGCCGGCACGATCGCCGCTGCCGACAACGGCCTCGGTATCGTCGGCGTGGCCCCGGGCGTCACGATGGCCTCGGTCAAGGTCGTGAACGACGACGGGTTCATCTACCCCGAGTACGCGATCTGCGGCTTCGTCTGGGCGGGCCTGGAGCGCATGGACGTCACGAACAACTCGTACTACATCGACCCGTTCATGTACTGGTGCGAGGACCAGCCCGACCAGGCTGCCGCGAAGGAGGCCGTGCGCCGCGCGGTGGACTTCTCGACGAAGCGCGGCGTGGTGCACGCCGCCGCCGCGGGCAACGCCGCCACCGACCTGGCGAACAACACGACGGACGCGGCCAGCCCGAACGACTCGGCGGCGGTGCAGCGCGTGATCAACTCGGGCTGCGAGGACATCCCCACGGAGCTGGACGGCGTGGTGACGGTCTCGTCCATCACGTCCACCACCGCCCTGAGCTCGTTCTCGAACCGTGGCCTCGGCAAGATCGACGTCGCTGCCCCGGGCAGCGCCATCGTCTCTACCGAGCTCAACGGCACCTGGGACACCAAGAGCGGCACCTCGATGGCGTCCCCGCACGTCGCCGGCGTGCTGGCGCTCCTGAAGTCGGCGCACCCGCGCTGGAGCCCCGCGAAGCTGGAGGCGGCGGTCCGCACCCAGGCTGACGACCACGCGTGCAGCACCACCACGGCCGGTCCGGTCTGCGTGGGCGAGCTGGCGGAGAACAGCTTCTACGGCGACGGCATCACGGACGCCCTGGACGCGGTGACGGTCCGCAGGTAACCCCTCGCTGAGTGCGGGATGTCCGGCCTGTCGAGACGGTTCGACGGGCCGGGCACCCCGCACTCAACGCCGGCGGGTCAGTACTGGTGGGCGGCGGTGCCGATCATTCCCGCGGCGACCGTCTTGTTGGTCGCCTCGTCCACGAGGATGAAGGCCCCGGTCTGCCGGTTCTGCTGATAGGGGTCCACGAAGAGCGGCTGGGTCACGCGCAGCGTGATCCGGGCCATCTCGTTCAGCCTGATCTCTTCTGCGCCCTCGTCCCGGTGCAGCGTGTTGACGTCGACGCGGTAGCTGATGTTCTTGACCAGGGCGCGCGCCCACCGCGTGGTGTGCTTGATCGCGTACTTCTTGCCCTGCACCAGCGACTGCGCCTCGTCCATCCAGCAGATCTGCGCGTCGATGTCCTGCGTGACCGTGGGGACGTTGTTCGGGCGGCAGATCATGTCGCCCCGCGAGATGTCGATCTCGTCCGCCAGGCGCACCGTCACCGACATGGGCGGGTAGGCCTCCTGGACGGGGCCGTCGGCCGTGTCGATGGACGCGATGGTCGTCTCCAGACCGGCCGGCAGCGCCAGCACCCGGTCGCCCGGCTTCAGCACCCCGGACGCGACGGTGCCCGCGTAGCCGCGGTAGTCGCGCGCGTCGTTCTGCTGCGGCCGGATCACGTACTGCACCGGGAACCGGACGTCGACCAGGTTGCGGTCCGAGGCGACGTGCAGGCGCTCCAGGTGGCTGAGCAGCGGCGAGCCGTCGAACCAGGGCATCCGCTCGGACCTGTTCACCACGTTGTCGCCGGCCAGGGCGGACACCGGGATGAAGGTCAGGTCGGGCACCCGCAGCCGGGCCGCGAACTCGGTGAACTCGGCGCGGATCTTCTCGAAGACCTGCTCGTCGTAGTCGACCAGGTCCATCTTGTTCACGCAGACCACTATGTGCGGCACACCCAGCAGCGTTGCGAGGAACGTGTGCCGCCGGGACTGCTCGACGACGCCCTTGCGCGCGTCCACCAGGATCAGCGCTACGTCCGCCGTCGACGCGCCGGTGACCATGTTCCGCGTGTACTGGATGTGGCCCGGGGTGTCCGCGATGATGAACTTGCGCTTCGGCGTCGCGAAGTAGCGGTACGCCACGTCGATGGTGATGCCCTGCTCACGCTCGGCACGCAGGCCGTCCGTCAGGAGCGACAGGTCCGCGTAGTCGTTGCCGCGGTCCTTGCTGACCTGCTCCACCGACTCGAGCTGGTCGGCGAAGATCGACTTGCTGTCGAACAGCAGCCGGCCGATCAGGGTGGACTTGCCGTCGTCGACCGAGCCGGCAGTGGCGAACCGCAGGAGGTCGCCGGTGACGAGCTCGTTGCGCCCCTCCGAGGTGGCCTCGTCAAGAGTCGTCGTCATCAGAAGTAGCCTTCCTTCTTGCGGTCTTCCATGGCGGCCTCGCTCACCTTGTCGTCACCGCGCGTGGCGCCGCGCTCGGTCAGGCGCACGGCCGCGACCTCCTCGACGACGTCGCGGAGCGTGGCCGCGCTGGACTCGACGCACGCCGTGAGGTTCGCGTCGCCGACCGTGCGGTAGCGCGTGGAGACGACCTGGGCGGTCTCGCCGTCCTTGAGCGGCGTGAAGTCGTTGACCTCGTAGAGCATGCCGCTGCGCTCGACTACCTCGCGGTCCTTGGCGAGGTAGAGGTCGGGCAGGTCGATCTGCTCCGCCTCGATGTACGACCAGATGTCCAGCTCGGTCCAGTTGGACAGCGGGAACACGCGGATGGACTCACCCTGGTGGACGCGGCCGTTGTAGAGGTTCCAGATCTCCGGGCGCTGGTTCTTCGGGTCCCACTGGCCGAAGTCGTCGCGGAAGGAGAACACGCGCTCCTTGGCGCGGGCCTTCTCCTCGTCGCGCCGCCCGCCGCCGAACAGCGCGTCGAAGCCGTGCTTCTCCGCGGCCTCCAGCAGCACCGGGGTCTGGATCCGGTTGCGCGAGCCGTTGGGCTCCTCGCGCACCAGCCCGCGGTCGATGCCCTCCTGGACGGAGGCCACGACCAGCTGCACACCCGTGCGGTCCACCCAGCGGTCCCGGCAGTCGAGCACGGTCTGGAAGTTCAGCCCGGTGTCGACGTGCATGATCGGGAACGGGACGCGGGCCGGCGCGAACGCCTTGACGGCCAGGTGCAGCATGACGATGGAGTCCTTGCCGCCGGAGAACAGCAGGCAGGGCCGCTGCATCTCGGCCACCACCTCGCGCATGATGTGGATGCTCTCGGCCTCCAGGCTGCGCAGCTGGCTCAGAACGTGACTCTTCACTCCTCAAGCACCTACCTTGAAATCTGCCCCGGCCACGGACACGACACCAACGGTGCCGAGCAGCTCACGCAGGTGCGGAGCCAGAGCCGGGGGGCATACGAACAGGTCAGGGAGCCAGGGGCTCTCCCGGTTGTACTTGAGCTCGGATCCGTCGAGCCGAGTGCAGACGAGTCCCCGGGACCGCGCCACCGCGACCGGCGCCGCGGAGTCCCACTCGTACTGCCCACCTGAGTGGACATAAGCGTCAACTGTACCGTCGGCGACGGCCATCACCTTGACGCCGGCCGAGCCCATGGGCACCAGCTCGACGTCGTCGCGCTCGGCCAGGTCAGCAACGAAGGCGGGCGGGCGGCTCCGGCTCGCGGCGATCCGCAGCGGGCGCTTCCCGGCCAGGACCGCCGCGCTGTCGTCCGAGGGCAGCACGCCGTCCGCGGTGGCCAGGACCTGCCCGCGCGCGGGCAGCGCCACCGCTCCGACCGTGAGCCCGGCCCCGCGCTCCCAGAGCGCTATGTGGACGGCGAAGTCGTCGCGCCACCGCCCTGCGTCGGGTCCGTCGGCCTCGGATCCGTCGGCGTGCCGCTCGGCGAACTCGCGAGTGCCGTCGAGCGGGTCGATGATCCACACCCGATCCGCACCGGTGCGGGAGGCATCGTCCTTGGCCTCCTCCGAGAGCACCGCGTCGGCGGGCCGGGCCGCGGCCAGCGCGGCGGCGAGCCACGCCTGCGCCGCGGCGTCCCCCGCGTCCTTGAGCTCCTTGGCGACGAAGGAGCCACCGGCTGCGTCGACCTCGGCACGGAGCGCGAGGAGCACCTCCGCCGCTCCCGAGGCGAGTGCAAGGGCCAGGGCATCGTCGTCGAGCGAAGCCTGAGGGAGCGTGGGGGACGGGGCGTTCATCGATCTCCAGGGTGGACGTCTTCTCCGGCGATCCGGCCGTCCTGCGCGGCACCCGACAAGGGCCAAGATGCCGTGGGTGAAAGTCCGGCGGACGCGCCGAGGCTACCATTCCAGCATGCGATCCAGCGCCAGTGGGCCCATAATCACCCCTACCCACGCCAGGAGACGCTAATGCCCACTATCCCGATGAGATTCCTCGGGATTCGGGGATCCCGTGCGCTGACCCGGGAGGGCCGCCGGTGACCGGCTCCCTCGCCCGCGTCCTGTCCGACGCCGAGCTGGACCTCCTTGAGCTGGCCCTCGGCGGCGCGCTCCCGCCGTCGACCCTCGCGGCCGCCCTGCCGGACGTCCCGGCCGAGGTTGTGCTGACCGACGCCGAGAACACCCCGCTGGCCCGCCTCACCGCTGGGCCCGACGACGCTGCCGACGTCCTCGAGCCGCTCAAGCCGCTCGCCGCTGCGATCGGTCCGCACTGGGACGCCGCGCTGCGCCGTCCGGCCCGCGAGGTGCGGGCGGCCCTCGACGCGGCCTCCTTGGAAGACGCCGGGAGCCGCCTCGGCCTGGTCGTCACCGAGGTACCAACCCGCGAGGAGTCCGACGCCGCGGTGGCGCTCGCCTCCACCGGCACCGTGCTGCTGCTCGTGCCGGTCGCGCGCCGCGCGCCGGAGGCGGGCGTCGTCGGCGCCCCCGGGCTGGTGCGGGCGGCGCTGGGCCTGGCGGACACCCTGGCCGGACGCGTCGGGGCGCTGGTGACCACCGTCGTCGTGCCGTGGCCGGGGCTGGGACCTGGCTCAAGGTCCGGGCCGGGCTCCGGCTCCGGCTCCGACTCCGGCCACGACCACGGCCCGGGCGGGACGATGTTCGACGAGGTCGCCGCCGCCTACGGAGCCGCGCGTGTCGAGACGCTCGCCGCGCACCGCTCGCCGGCCACCGCCGAGCGGGTGGCGGCCCTGTCCCGCGTGCGGGACGACGCGGTGCGAGCCCTGTACCCGCCGGCGTCGGCCGCCGAGGTCGCCCGCGCGGCGGGCGGCGCGCACCGGCGGGGCGCCGTCGTGTTCTTCACGGGCCTGTCGGGGTCGGGCAAGTCGACGGTCGCGCGCGCCCTGGCCGCCGAGCTGGACGACGACGGCCTGGGCACCACCCTGCTCGACGGCGACGAGGTGCGCCACCACCTGTCGAAGGGCCTCGGGTTCGACCGCGAGTCCCGCGAGACCAACGTGGAACGCATCGGGTACGTGGCCGCGCTCGTGGCCAAGCACGGCGGGATCGCCGTCGCCGCGCCCATCGCGCCGTTCGCGGCCGGCCGGGCGAAGGTACGAGCCCTGGCCGAAGAGGCCGGCGCGCACTTCGTCCTGGTGCACGTCAGCACGCC
Source organism: Promicromonospora sp. Populi (assembly GCF_041081105.1). Taxonomy (NCBI): domain Bacteria; kingdom Bacillati; phylum Actinomycetota; class Actinomycetes; order Micrococcales; family Promicromonosporaceae; genus Promicromonospora; species Promicromonospora sp. Populi. Next base: position 2,744,131 of record NZ_CP163528.1, read on the forward strand.
GCTGGCGGTGTGCGAGGCCCGCGACCGCAAGGGCTTCTACGCCCGGGCCCGGGCCGGCGAGATCGCCGAGTTCACCGGCATCTCCTCGCCCTACGAGGAGCCGGCCGACGCCGAGCTCGTCATCGACACCACCGACACCCCGGTGCCCGACGCCGTGGAGACGGTGCGCCAATATCTGGCAACGCTGCTGACCGAACCGCGGGGGTAGCCGAGGTAGAAAGTCGGACCGGGCTCCTGACTCGGCGTACTTGGTACGCCGAGTCAGGAGCCCGGTCCGACTTTGCTCTACCTCAGCGGTTACGCGGTGGCCTCGGCCGTCTTGCGCGCTGCCTCTTCGGCCTTCTTCAGTGCTGCCTCTTCCGCCGCGCGCTTGCGCTGCAGCGCCCGACGGCGGGCCGGCCCCATGCCGGGGCGCTGCGCCCGCACGAAGTTCTTGTACGCGTCGGCGACCTCGTGCACAGGACCGTCCATGACGAGCTGGCCCTGGTGCATCCACAGCACGCGCGTGCACATCGCCTCGATGGTCGAGATCGAGTGGCTCACGAGGAACACGGTTCCCGCGTTGGCGCGGACGTCCTCGATGCGCGACTTGCTGCGCTCCTTGAAGGCGGCGTCGCCGGTGGCGAGAGCCTCGTCGATCATCAGGATGTCCGGCGAGGACGCCGAGGAGATCGCGAACCGCAGGCGCGCGCCCATGCCGGACGAGTACGTCCGCATCGGCAGGTAGACGAAGTCGCCGATGCCGGAGAACTCCACGACCTCGTCGAACCGCTCGTCGACCTGCTTGGGCGTGAGCCCGAGCGCGAGGCCGCCGATCATGATGTTGCGCTCACCCGTCAGCGACGGCATGAGCGCGGCGTTCACACCGAGCAGCGACGGCTCGCCCGAGACGTGCACGCTGCCGGACTTCGGGGGCATGAGCCCCGCGATCGCCCGCAGCATCGTGCTCTTGCCGGAGCCGTTGACACCGACGATCCCGACGGACTCCCCGTGCCGCACCGTGAAGGAGACCCCCCGCACGGCGTGCACCTCACTGACGGCTCCGACGTGCCGGCGTCCGGCCCGCAGCAGCCGCTTGTAGAAGGGCACCTTCACCTTGACATCGCGGACGACGGCGCCGTTCTCGGCCGCCTTCTTGGCGCTGCCGCCGATGACGCGGTAGACGACGTGCAGGTCGTCCACCACGAGGCACAGGCCGCCGAGATCGGTCTCGAGCGCCTCCTCCCCGGCGTCCTCGGGCTCGACCTCGAGGTCGAAGTCCATGTGGTCGTCGGCCTCAGTCACGTCCGTACCTCTCCTCGCCCCGCCAGAAGACGATGAAACCGATCACGAAGAACAGCACTGCCCACACGCCGCCGAGCACCCACATCAGGCCGCTGGGCGGGAAGGCCTCCTCCTGCATCAGCACGGAGCGCACCAGGTACAGGTAGACCGCGATGGGCTGGTAGTCCAGCACACCGGTGAAGATCGCCTTGGTCGTCTCGGAGACAGTCAGGTCCTCGATGTAGTGCGACACCGGGAAGATCACGCCGGACGCGTACATCAGCACCCGCATCACGAACCCGATGATGTTGTCGAGGTCGGGGATGCTGGCCACCAGCCGCGCCATGATGAACGCCAGACCCGTGTTGAAGATCCACATCAGCGCGACGGCCGCGGGCAGCAGCAGCCACCACCACGTCACGTGGACCATCTCGTACGTCGGGATGAAGCCGCTGAGCAGCGTGATGGCACACATCACGACGATCGCCGGGATGAGCGTGGTGAGCAGCGACAGCACGGTCGACATCGGCAGCACGGCGCGTGGGAAGTGCAGGGAGCGCAGGAGCTGCGTCTTGCCGCTGATCGACTTGGCGCCGCCACTCACGGAGGCCTCGACGAACCGGAACATGAAGACGCCGATCACGATGTACGCGATCGAGTTGCTCACCCCGCGGCTCAGGTGGAGCACGATGCCGAAGATCAGCACGTACACGGCCGCGTTGAGGATCGGGTTGAGCACTGCCCAGAGCTGGCCCAGGTAGTTGTTCTGGTTCTTGGCGTACGCCGTGGACGTCGCCAGGACCCGGATGAACGCCCAGCGACTCGCCAGGCTGCGGATGTACTCGCCGAGCGGCGGGCGGACGTTCAGGGGGCGTAGCCCGTACTGCTTCGCGAGAGCGAGCCGCTCCGCAGACGTCATGCTGGAGACGAGCGGCGGCGGCGGCTTCTTGGCATCGCCAGCGGCGGGCTTTGCCGGCGCCGCATCGGTAGTAGGTGTGCTCACGGTGCGTGAAATACCTGTCTGGTCGGGGGCACTGCCGGGGACGATCCGGCCGTTCGATCCTAGCGGGTCACAGACCCTAGCAGCGTGATCGGGAATCCTCGTCGGGGCCATGAGACCACACCGGACGGACCTCGCAAGACCCGTCACGTGAGAGACTGCACCGCGTGCAGCACCCCCGTCCCGCTCCTCGAACACCCGACCCGCACGCCGCGTCTGCACGTGTCGCCGGCGCCCTGGTCGAGTCGCCGCTGCAGCTGCTCTGCACGGTCGAAGCGCACGCCGCCGGGTACGGCGGAACCGAGACGCACGTGCACGTCCGCGACGACGTCCCCGCCCTGGGCGACGCCCTGGAGGCCGTCCGCGAGCTCGCCCTGCCCGAGGGGCTGACCTTCGACCTGGCGGGCCGGCGCAGCGCCCTGACTGCGCGCGAGCCCGTGTGGCTCGTAGGCGACGCCTTCTCCGGCCTCTTCCAGGCCACTGCCCCCCTGCGCCGCCCGGAGCGCATAGTCCTGGTCGACGACGGCCTGGCGACCCTCGAGCTGTGCCGCCTCCTGGTGCGCCGCGACCCGCTGGTCCGGATCGGCCGGCCGGCGCGCGCGCCCCGGCGTCGGCTCGGAGCCGTGGCCGCCGGCCGCCTGCGGTCGCTGGCCGCCGACGGCCGCGTGACGATCTTCACCGCACTCCCCCTCGGGCCCGACCTGGCCACCGGCCTGCGGGCGCAGGGCTTCGACGTGCGGCACAACGACTTCGGCTGGCTCACCACGCAGCCGGTCGAAGAGACGATCCCCGAGCCCACGATCGTCGTCGGCTCGGCGATGGCCGCCGACGGGCTGATCGATCCCCACCGGTACATCGACTGGATCAGGTCGCTGGCCAAGGAGTCGGCGCTGCGCTACTTCCCCCACCGCCGGCAGACGCCGGAGCTGCTCGCGGCCCTGGCGGAGACCGACGGCGTGACCGTGGACGCGCCCGGCGCGCCCGTCGAGATCCGGCTGCGCGGCCTGCGGGCCGGCCAGCGGGTGCTGAGCCTGCCGTCGACATCGACGATCCTGTTGACCACTATCATTTCACCGCTCGGTGTCCCCGTCACCGCGCTCGACGTGCCCGCCGACTGGTGGACCGCGCGCGCCTCGGCCGACCAGCGAGCACACCTGACCAGCGTCGTCGAGCTCGCCCGGCAAGCCCGGGCCGCAGCCGAGGACGTTAAGAAAACAGACTCCCCGGAGGCGAACGAATGACCATCCGCGTGCTCGCGGTCGCGGACAGCGACTCCTATCTGAAGTGGGCATGCGCGACGCTGGACAGGCTCGGCCCGGCCGACGAGGCCGGGCTCGACCGCTCGGCAGTGATCGTCAAGACGCCGATCGCGCCGACCACCAGTCAGATCGCCGCCGCAGTCGCGGGGTCTTCAGTGGTCCGTCCCGCCGTGCTGCCCGTCCGGGAGCTCGCCGCGCACATCCGTGAAAAGTCGCCCGACGTCGTGCTGATCGCCGCCACCGGCCCGGTCGCCGAGGTAGTGGCGCGCGCCATCGTCGCCGCCGCGGGGAAGCACCGTCCCGCGCTCATCACCGGCCTGCCGGGCATGGCGCTGCCCGCCACCCCCGAGGGCACGGGCTGGCGCCGCTGGTGCGACGCGTTCGTGGTGCACAGCCGCCTCGAGGTCGACGCCTACCGGGTGGCGTTCGCCGCGCACGGCGTCGCCCCGGAGGTGCCGCTGGCACGCCTGCCGTTCCTCGAGCACATGGCCACGAGCCTCGGCACCGAGCCGGTCAAGCGCGTCGTGTTCGCCGCGCAGGCCAAGGTGCCGGACAACCGGCCCGACCGCGTCACCCTCCTGGACCGCCTCGCGCGGCTCGCCGAGGAGGACTTCGAGGTCATCGTCAAGCTGCGCGCCCGCAAGGGCGAGCGGCAGACGCACAACGAGGCCTTCCCCTACGACGAGCTGTGGGACACGGAGCACGAGCGGCTCGGGCACCGCAGCGACGCGCTGCGGTTCGTCGACGGCCCCATGGCCGAGTGGCTGCAGGCCGGCTCGGCGCTCATGACCGTCAGCTCGACCGCCGCGATGGAGTCGCTGGCCCTGGACCTGTCCACGGTCATCATCGACGACTTCGGCGTGACCCCCGAGCTGCTCAACGCACCGTTCGCCGGCAGCGGCTGCGTGCTGCCGGTCGCTGCCGCCGCCGAGGCGTTCCGCACGGGTGGGCCGAAGCCGGATCCCGCCTGGCTCGAGGACAACTACCTGCACGGCACCGAGTCGGAGCTGCCGGCCACGGTCCGCGACCTGGCCGAGCGCCGCAGGGCCGGCACCCTGACCGACCTGCCAGAGGTCAAGCCGTGGCTCCGCACCCGCTACCTCCGCATGGCGCTGCAGATGTACCTGCCGAAGTTCGTCTACGACACGATCCGCCTCACCACTCGCCCGGCCCGCCTCCTGCTCCTGGACCGAAAGGCCTGAGACCAGTCGAGATCTGGTGTCTGCGGCGAGATCTGGTGGTGCGCCACCAGATCTCGCCGCAGACACCAGATCTCGCGGGATCGCCCGGGAGGGCGCGGGGGCTAGACGCCGTCGTCTACCCGGACTCGGTTTGTCAGGCCGCGGAGGAAGCCCGCGCCCCAGGCCATGTGCATGGTTACCAGGGTCGCCGGCAGGGCGAGCGCCGAGCGCAGGTCGAGCCGCGGCTGCCGCGTCGCGGCATGCACCGACGCGGCGAGCACACCCAGCAGGTACGCGGCCGGCGCCACGAGGCCGACCAGCACCAGGGGCAGCGAGCCCGCGATCGCCCCGGCCACGGCCAGCACGATCGAGGCGCCGAGCACTACGACGGCGGTCGGCGGGGCGAGGTACCGGGGGTTGGCGGTGCCGGGGTTGCGGCGCACCACCTCGCGACGCCACATGCCGGTACGCCAGAACTGCGTGGCGATGGCGCCCAGCGTCCGGCGCGGTTTGTACTCGACGACGAGCGACGGGTCGAACCACAGGAGGCTGCCGCTGTTGCGCAGCCGCAGGCACAGCTCCCAGTCCTGGGCCCGCACGTACACGGGCGAGTAGCCGCCCACACGCTCCAGCGCCTCGCGGCGGAAGGTGCCCAGGTAGACCGTCTCGGCCGGGCCGGCGGTGCCGCCCGTGTGGAACGACGCCGCACCCAGGCCCGCCGGGTGGGTCATCGCGCGCGCCACGGCCTTCTGGACCGGGGTGTCGCCGACGGGCAGCATGCGCCCGCCGACGCCGTCGGCCCCCGCTGCCTGGAGCGCGTCCACCGCACGGCGCACGTACGTGGGCTCGGCCACGGTGTGGCCGTCCACCCGGACGAAGATCGAGTGTCCCTCGGGCATGCGCTCCAGGCCTGCGTTCAGGCCGAGCGGCTTGGAGCCCGTCGGGTTGTCCACCACCGTGACGCGGCCGGTCTCGACCGCGAGCTTGTCCGCGATCTCACGCGTCCGGTCCTTCGACGGGCCTACCGCGAGCACCATGTGCAGCGGGTGCGGGTAGTCCTGGCCCAGGATCGAGCGCACCATCGCCTCGAGGTACGGCTCCTCGTCTCGTACGACGGCGACGACCGTCACCAACGGCATGCTCGCCGCCTCTACCCGCTCGGGCACGAGGCCCCCTCTCGCGATAGCTGGGCCGGTCCGGCCCGGACGTGTCCCGGGGCCTGCCGGACCCGGGTACATCAGAGGCGGGCACCGCGCGTGCGGCGCCCGCCTCCGAAAGTGAACAGCTACGGCTCAGACTCTATCGATCACGCCTGAGCCTGCGCTCCGGGCGAGTGCCTCCTCGGCCCTCACCCTGCGCTGCGTCTTCGGCTCAGGCGTCGACGCGACGCAGGCGCGACATCGGCGAGAACTCGCCGGGCATGACGCGCTTCTGGCCGTCGCCGAGCGCCTTCTCGAGGATGCGGATGTCGCGCACCAGGTTCTCGAGGCCCTTGGGCTCGAGCGAGGAGGCGTGGTCCGAGCCCCACATCGAGCGGTCGAGCGTGATGTGCCGCTCGACGGCGACTGCACCGAGCGCCACTGCGGCGATCGAGATCTGCAGACCGGTCTCGTGGCCCGAGTAGCCGACGGGCACGCCGTAGCGCTCCTGCAGCGTCGTGATGGTGCGCAGGTTCGCCTCCTCGGGGGGAAGCGGGTAGGTCGAGGTGGAGTGCAGGATCACGAGCTTGCTCGTGTCGAGGATCTCCACGGCGGCGTCGATCTGCTCCAGCGTCGACATCCCGGTCGACAGGATGATCGGCTTGCCGGTCGCGGCCAGGGCACGAAGCATCTCGTGGTCCGTGACCGAGGCGGAGGCGACCTTGTGGGTCGGCACGTTCATCTTCTCAAGGAAGTCCACCGACGGGGCGTCCCACGGAGAGGCGAACCACTGCACGCCCTTGTCCTTGGCGTACGCGTCGATCTCCGTGTACTCCGGCTCCTCGAACTCAACCTTGTACTTGTACTCGAGGTACGTCATCTCGCCCCAGGGCGTCTGACGGATCTTGTCGCGCTGGTCCTTCGGAGTACTGATCTCCGGAGTGCGCTTCTGGAACTTCACGGCCTGGCACCCGGCCTCGACCGCGACGTCGATCAGCTTCTTGGCGATCTCGACGTCACCGTTGTGGTTGATGCCGATCTCACCGATCACGTACACGGGCTGGTCGGCGCCCACCTGCAGGTCGCCAATGGTGACCGGCGCGGGCTGCGCGTTCGTCGCGCTCATAACAAGGTCCTTCCGAAAGGGTCGAGCACAGGTTAGTGCTGTTACGTGTCGTCGGGACTAACCGGTGACGACGGGGGTCTGGGCAGTTGCTGGACTTGTGGTGACTTCACCCGGACGCGCAGCGAGTATACGGTCACAGATCTCACGAATCGCACCGTTCCCGCCCTCGCGGGACAGTACGAGCCTGGCCTGAGCCTTGACCTCAGGGCGTGCGTCGGCTACCGCGACCGGCCACCCGACGACCGCCATCGCGGCGAGGTCGTTGATGTCGTTCCCGACGTAGGCGACCCGTGCCGGGTCGAGGTTCTGCTCGGCGATCCAGCCGCGCAGAGCGGTGGCCTTGTCCTCGATACCGTGCATGACCTGCACCTTCAGCTTGTCAGCACGCGAGGCCACCACCTTGTTGGTCTCGGTCGACAGGATGAGGAACGGCAGGCCCGTACGGCGCAGACGGGACACGCCCATGCCGTCGCCACGGCTCACCCGCACCTGCTCGGTGCCGTCCTGGTCGACGTAGGCGTGGTCGTCGGTGTGCACACCGTCGAAGTCTGTGACAAGCGCATCAACGTCGAGCGGCAGCGGCGCGGCGTCGCTCTCCTGGTCGACGAGCTGGCGGGCGAGCCAGAGGTCGCGCGGCTCGTCGATCTCGATGGACCACTCGGGTGCCAGCGGCTGGATGCCGACGTCGCCGAAGAAGCGGCGGCCGCTCTCCCGGAACCCATCGGTGCGCATCACGTAGAACGCACCGGTCTCCCGGAAGTGCGGGGCGCGCTCCTGGCGGCGCGGGCGGTACTCGGTGGTGTGGCCGACGGGCGTGGCGACGCCGTCGTCGACGCGCCACTGGAAGTCGTGGGTCTCGGAGACCGCGACCACCACGTCCTTCTCCCCCACCGTGACGCGGCGGATCGCCGTGTCCAGGTCCTCCGGGTCGATGAACGGCGAGGTGCACTGCACCAGAACGGTCACGGGCGGGATCTCCTGGGCGGGCAGGCCGCCGTCGCCGGCCTCGACGCGGTCGAGCACGTGCAGCATCGCGGACTCCGACGACGCCGTGCTGCCCGCGATCTCCGCGGGGCGAGCCACGACGCGCGCACCGTGCAAGCGGGCCTCGGCAGCGATCTCGTCGTGGTCGGTCGAGACGATGACCTCGGCCACCGAGGGGGCGGCGAGCGCCGCCTGGACTGCACGCCCGACGAGCGTGATCCCGTCCACCCGCGCGAGGTTCTTCAGGGGTACACCCTGCGAGCCTCCCCGGGCCGGGATAATGACAACGGCGGACGGGGTTTCACCGGGTAGGGACATACGTGGCACTCTCGCGGTTGAGTCGGGATGGATACGCCGTCCACAGTAGCGCTACCCACGCACTGCGACGCACACAGCGCCCGCACTCGGGCCCGCCCAAGGTGTGGGATCCTGCCGTTGCGCAGTGGTAGATCGCGTTCCTCAGAATCCTTGCCAGGATTTCCCCACCAAGCGGTGTGCGCGGCCTCGCAGGCCGGCGCGTCCGTGCCGAGAACGGAGACAGCTCGAGTGCCCGAATCCGAAGGTCGCAAGGCGAACGCCCCGCACGCCACCGGCGGCTTGTCTCGAGCAGTCACCCGACCTGAGCGGCGGGAGAACGCGCGGCGCACCACCGAGGTGATGCGTGCGCTGCAGGAGACGACAGGCTCGCGGCCGCAGCTCGACTCGTACATCACGCGCGAGCTCGCGAAGGGTCACCTGCCCTGGCACGAGGTCCGAAAGGTGCGGGCGACGGTGCTGGAGGCCGCCCACGCCGCGGTGGACCGCTGGGACCTGCGGGCGGCGACCCGGCTGACGGATCTCCTGCGGGCCGACTCGCCCGACCCGGAGGTGGGCCGCCTCACCGGTCTCCTCGCGGTGCTCGCCGGCGACGCAGAGGCCGCGGAGCAGGCCTTCTACCAGTCGTCCCGGGGCACGGGCTCCGTGGCGCGGCGCCAGACCAACGCGCGGCGCGCCGTCGAAGAGCTGCAGCAGTTCATGGACCTGAGAGCCGAGGTGCTCCGCCACGAGGGTCCGGCGGAGCTGGCCGAGCTGCGCGACGTCGCGGTGGCGTTGCCCGTCACGAAGCTGTCGGACGCCAGCACCGTCTTCGGACGTTATCTCTTGGCCTGCCTCACCCTGGACGTCACGGGTCCGCTGGCCGATCTTCTGGACGAGTTCGCGGACGCAGGCCGGCTGGAAGCACTGACCGCGCCGCCCGGCGTGCTCGACATGGCCGTCGGCAACGCCGAGTTCGTCGCGGCCGACGCCGACCACGCGGGCGCCCTCGGCCTGCTCCAGGGCACGTTCCGCACCTACGGCCTCGTCTCCGAGCGGTACCTCATGGCGCTCGGGAACTCGATGGCGGCGCTGAGCAGGTACGACAGTGCAGTGCGTGCCTTCAGGATCGCGAGCCCCGGCCCTGGTTCCGTCCGTGCGGCGCAGGTGTCCTGGGTCGTGCACGACGACGAGGCCGCGCACACGTTCGCGCGCCGCGCGCTGCGCCACGACATGCCGCGCTCGACGGTCCGCACGGTCCTGGGCCGGGTGGAGCATCCCGTGACGCCCCGGGAGGCGGACGCTCCCACGGGCGGCTTCGGTCACGTCGCCTTCTACGTGGACCGCGGGGAGAACTTCGGCGACATCGTGCTGCCCGACGCCGTCCGGGACGCGATCACCGAGCCCGCCGGGCCTACCGACTGGGTGCCCTTCCACGCCCACCAGGTGTTCGACGACGAGTTCGTCCGGATCGCGAACGCGCAGCGCGCACTCGTCGTCGGTGGTGGCGGGCTGTTCCTCCCGGACACGTCACCCAACGGGAACAGCGGCTGGCAGTGGAACGTACCGCCCGCCGCGCTCGATGCGGTGACGGTCCCCGTCTACGCGTTCGCCGTGGGCTTCAACCTCTTCACCGGGCAGCGGTTCAAGGGCGACCTGTTCCACCGCAGCCTGGTCGCCTTCGCGCGCAAGGCCGAGTTCCTCGGCCTGCGCAACACCGGCTCGATGGAGCGCGTGCGCGACCTGCTGCCCGCTGATCTCCAGGACAAGGTGCGCTTTGTGCCCTGCCCCACCACCGTGCTCGAGCACATCCGCCCCGGGTTGTCCGCCGGGAGCCCCGGCTCCGGCACGGTGCTGCTCAACGCGGCGTTCGACCGCAGCGAGCGGCGCTTCCGCGGCGGCTACGGGGAGTTCCTCACGCAGATCGTCGAGTTCGTGGAGAAGGCGAGCAAGGGTGGCGCGGACGTGCGGATCGCGGCGCACACGCGCGGCGACGTACGGCTCGCCAAGGATCTCGAGGCCGAGCACGACCTCTCGCTGCCCGTCGACGAGCTGCACACCATGGACCAGCCCGACGCCCTGGACGTCTACCGGCGGGCGTCGCTCGTGATCGGTATGCGCGGCCACGCGACGATGATCCCGTTCGGCGTGGGCACCCCGGTCCTGAGCATCGTGTCCCACCCGAAGATGAGGTTCTTCCTGCAGGACGTAGACCGGCTGGACTGGGGCTTCGAAGTGGGTGATCTTCACCTCGGTGCAGGGCTCGCCGAACGCACTCTCGACGTCCTGAACAGGGAAGACGCCTACCGATCCGACGTCGCCGACCGGCAGCAGGTCCTCCTGCCGCACGTCCGCTCCGCGGCCGCGGAACTTGCGAAGGGCTGACGGCCGCCCGGCCGCTAGACTCGTCCGGTCCCAGTACACCGAAAGGGAGTTATCGATGCCCACCATGCGGAGCGTGCCGCTCGGCCGTGAACCGGGCGACGCGGAGATCGCATCGTTCGCCGACCTGATCGACAGGCCCCTGCTCATCGTCGGCAACGGACCGTCGTCGGCTATGCCTCCCTACCACCGGATCCCTGCGGATGCGGTCGTCTTCCGGATGAACTGGTTCTTCCTGGAGAGCAACTACCACTTCGGCGACCGGGTGGACGCGTACTTCAGCGCCATCCCGAACGAGAAGCTGGAGAAGCTGCTGCAGGAGGAGGTACGCGCGGGACGCTACGACGTACGCCGGATCCTCAGCCCGATGCGCCACGCCGCGAACCGCGACGGCGACAAGTACGGCCTGGAGCCGATGCACGGGGTCGAGGAGCTGGACTCCTGGTCCATCCCGGCCCGGCACCCCCGTCTCGCCCGTGCCTTCATGAGCCGGCCGGGCCTGCCCACCACTGGCCTGCAGGCCCTGGCGTTCGGCCTCGGCGTCGGCTTCCGCGAGGTCTACCTCGCGGGTGTCGACCTGTACGAGTCCAAGGACAGCCGGTACGGCTACACGGTCACGCAGGCCGCGGAGTCCGCGCTCAAGGACAAGGACCTCACGCCGGGCTACGAGTCCGCGCACGGCCTGGACTCGGACCTCGCGTTCCTGCGCTCCTGCATCGCCGAGTTCCCGGACGCGACCATCCGTTCCGTGAGCCAGTCGGACACGCTGCACCTGTTCGTGCCGCAGGCCGACGACCTGACCGAGCGTCCGCACCTGACCCCCGAGGCCGTGCCGACGCTCGCGGTGTCCAAGGACACCCTGGACCTCGAGCTCCCCGAGGTCGGCGAGGACACCTCCGTCATCGTCCCCAAGGTCGACGGCCCGCTGTGGAAGGAGATCAACGGCCGCAAGTGCGCGTACGTCACCGTGGTCTCCGGTTCGTACCACCACGGCGCGCGCGCCCTGGCGAACTCGCTGCGCGAGCACTCGGACGTCCCGCTGATCGCGCTCGTGACGCCCGACGCAGACCGCGCCGCCCTGGCAGCCAGCGACATCCGGACCATCCAGATCCCCGGCATCCGGAACCCGATGAACTCGGGCGGCAACAAGATCCAGGCGCGCTTCGCGATGACATACACGAAGCTGCACGTGTTCCGGCTCGACTTCTTCGACCGCCTCGTCTACCTCGACAGCGACACCGTCGTGAAGGGGAGCCTGGACGACCTGTTCGAGGGCGACGACTTCGCCGCGGTGCCCGATGCGGGCCTCGACCTGCCCGACGGCAACGTGTTCAACTCCGGCGTCTTCGCGGTGAACCCGTCGCACGGGATGTTCGAGAAGATGATGTCGCAGCTCGGCCACACGACGTCGTACGACGGCGGTGACCAGGGCTTCCTCAACCAGTTCTTCTCCGACTGGCGCAAGCTGCCCCTGGAGTACAACACCACCAAGCGCATCTACTCCCACCACCCGCAGGTGTTCAACGACGAGGACGTCAAGGTCCTCCACTACGTGGGTCGCAAGCCGTGGGAGCCGACGTCGAAGGGCGAGCGGTACGACCAGCTGGACTTCGCCTGGCTCGACTACCTCTCGGACTGGGAGAAGAACGAGCTGGTGCGCGAGCTGCGCCACACCGCGGCGGGCGGCAAGCCGCCGGAGGCGGGCAGCAACAGCCCGTTCCGGCAGGCCCAGCAGGCCAACCGGACAAACAAGGCGAGCGAGGCCGTCCGCGTCCTCGAGGCAGTGGTCTCCGAGCGCGAGCTGACGTCGGGCGAGCTGCGCGAGCTCGCCAAGGCGTACCGCCGCCTGGGCCGGCACGACGACTGCGCGCGGGTCCTCAAGCAGGCCTACGCCATCGACCCGCGCCGCAGCGTGATGCGGGACATGATGCTGGCGCAGGCGCGCTCCATCAAGAAGAAGCTCACCTGAGAGACGACGCTGGGGCGGTGCGAACCAAGTGGTTCGCACCGCCCCAGCGTCGTTTCCGGCTGCTTCTACCCGGGCAAGGCCCGCCCGGGCTGGCCCGTCAGTTGCCGGCGAGCTTCTTGCGCAGCGGCCGCAGCCGCCGGCGCAGGCCCGCGGTCACCGACCTGCGCGGTTCGCCGACGGCGACACCGGCGGCCTCGAGGTCCTTGCGTGCCTTGGTCAGCTCGCGCTTGAGCCGGCCGTTGTCCTGCTCCAGCTTGTCGAACCGCATGGAGGAGTCGTACGCGCGCGCCGCGGTGCGGCGCTCCGGCGGCGTCAGCGCGCGGAACGACGGCGTGATCGTCTCGCCCGTGAGGCTCTTGTAGATGCCGGTGAGGTTGTCCAGCGACGTGTCGAAGAAACCCTGGCGGACGTCGGCGAGCTCCTTGCGCAGCTCAGGCTGGCGCTCGTGGGCCTCGTTGATGGTCTTGTACAGGGTGTCCTGGAAGTCGTCCTGGCGGGGGTCGATCGCCCACTCCGCGTGGCCGATGTCGGTCGCGAAGTAGCGGATCTTGTGGTGCACGTACAGGGACAGCGGGATCGTGCCCATGCCGAACGGCACCATCTGCGCGTGACCGCGCGTGCCAAGGATGATCGGCAGGCCGGCGAAGTACTCGATGCCCTGGTACAGGACGTCGCGGTTGCCCCACAGGACATGCTCGCTGCTGACGACGCCGCGCTCCGTGAGCCGGTCGTGGAAGCCCATGTCGGCACGCGCGTGCGGCACGCTCTCGATCCGCCAGCCCTCGCCGGAGAGCTTCTCCAGGACGTCGACCTGGTCCGCGTAGATCTTGTCGGCGTCGAACCCGGCGCGGGCCTGGCGCTTGCCCACGATCGACTCGGCCGAGATGCGGCGCTCGTGCGGGATCTCGTCCTGGAACAGGTCCGGGTACAGGAAGGACGACAGCGTCGTCGGGCAGGGCTGGTAAGTGACCCGGTCCCGGTTGGCCTCGGCGATGTAGGGCTTGATGGTCTCGACGGAACCGTGGTTGCGCAGGCCGAAGAACACCGACTTCTCGAGCGTCAGGTTGACGTGCTCGCGGAACGGGTCCGCGAAGTCGGCCTGGTCGATGAACCGGTTGTTGCCGACGGCGAAGATGATCAGCGGCTTCTCGATGCGGCGCAGCTGGTCGAGCGAGATGTTCCACTGCCAGCCGGAGCGCTGGTTCGGGTTCGTGTCGCTGAGGAAGAGGCCACCGCCGCCGATGACTACGGCATCGACGTTCTCGTTGATGAAGTCGACAAGGCGCGGCGTCACGGGGTCACGCAGCTGCCTGCTCTGGACGATCTCGAAAGCGTCCCCGCCCGCGAAGCCCTCGAAGAGCTCGCGTACGGTCTCGAACAGCAGGGTGTCCCCGTAGTTGCCGTAGGTCTTGATGTCGAAGTGGAACAGCCGAAGTCGCTTCATCGTGTCACGCGCCGGTTCTTGGAATGCACGGGCACCATCCTTGATCACTGTGGTCAGATCTGCCAAGCCCGCCGTCGGGACGGCGGAACGTCGTGGGCGGGTCGGGTCACTTCCCGCCGGGGAGATAGGGCGATTCGCCCCTGTTTACTGCTAGGTCCGCCGCGCCCTCGGTGAGGCCGCTCGTCACCAGCTCGTGCAGCGCCTTGTTCGACGGCGCGAGCGCGGTCAGCATCTCCTCCCGCTGCTCGGTGGTCAGAAGCAGCGGCGACCGATGGGTCACGTTAGAGAAGTTGGCGTCGAGGAACAACCGCAGCTTGCGGCGGTCCTCCACCTCGAGCTCGGCGTTGCCGACGAGCGCGAGCTTCAGCGCCGAATCAGAGTACCCGCGGTTGACCGCCTCGGTGTCGAAGGAGAACTTCGGCGCGACGTCGAGACCGGTCTGCTGGAAGAACTCCCGCACGAACGGCCGCGTGTGCAGCTCCTTGATCCCCTCGAAGTAGTTGACGCGTACCTCCGAGCCCGCCGGGATCGACGCCTTGATCTTCTCGACCAGGTGGTCCCACCGCAGGTTCTCGGGGATCACGGGCTCCATGAACTCCGGGAAGGACTTTGTGGAGCCCACCCGGACCGTCTGCAGGTAAGAGCTCTCGACGAACCGGTCCTGGCGGCGCACGTACAGCAGCACCGTGGTGCGCTCCGGCTGCAGCACGTCGTGGGCGATCCGCAGCACGCTGTCCGCGGGCCCGTACAGCGGGCCGGTCCGGAACGAGTGCACCGAGGCCAGGATGTCCTCGTGTGAGATGACCAGGCTCTCGTGCGTCGCCGCGTCCCGGACCATCTCGAAGGCCCTCGTCACGTTGCCGAGCCGCGCGCCCCGACGACGCCACCGGGTGTGGTAGCCCTCGGTGAGATCGTCGAAATCGTTCCGGATCAGCACGTCGTAGCCGCGCCGGGCGATCGCCTCTCGATTCGCACGCAGCGCCTTCTGGACCAGCGTCGTGCCGGTCTTGTGGGCGCCCACGTGCAGGACGAGGTGCTTCACGGGAATCAGCCTTTCGGGACGGATGACGCCCCGAGGATACATGCGGCCCCCGGGTGCCTTCTGTGCCGTCGTGATGCACAGTAGGCAGGAGGAAAAGGGAGCACAATGAACATCCCATCGCACCACTGGGGCCGCCTGCTCCTGGCGCTCGTCCTGGCGGCCACGTCGCTCGTCGCAGCCCCAGGAACCGCAAGCGCGGCGGTGCCCGACAGGTTCGTGATCGTGGGTTCCGGCTATGGGCACGGCATCGGGATGCCGCAGTACGGCGCCTACGAGATGTCCCGGCGGGGCAGCTCCGCCACCGGGATACTGGCCCACTACTACCGGAACACCGTGGCTGCGCCGGTGACCACCAAGGCGCTGATCGACGTCCAGGTCTACGGGCCGGAGCCTTATTCGTTCTCGGGCTACGCCGACACCAAGGCCACGAAGGTCAAGGTGAGCGGCGGCGGGTGGCGGCTGCGCGTGGGTGAGCGGACCGTCGCCTCCGGCCCGGCGGGCACGCTGGGCGTCTCGACGTCGAAGGGCGACGTCGCGGTGCGCACCCCGGACGGCGTGACCCATAAACACGACCAGCTGGTGCTGCAGTGGGCAGGCACTCCCTATTTCAAGCCCGGCGCGAGCCCGGCGACGGTGACCATCGCCGGCGCGCACGGCTCCTACCGGTACGGGCGGCTACTGCTGAGCGCGTCGAAGGGCGTGGCGAACATCGTCAACCGGCTGCGGCTCAACACCCAGTACCTGTACGGGCTCGCCGAGATGCCCGCCTCCTGGGGCAAGACCGGTGGCCAGCAGGCGCTGCGCGCCCAGGCCGTCGTCGCCCGGTCGTATGCGGTGGTGAAGATGAGGAGCTGGAACCGCACGTGCCGGTGCCACGTCGTGGACGACGTGCGGAACCAGCAGTTCTCCGGGTGGAAGAAGGCGTCCGGCTTCGCGAGCGAGAACTGGCGCAAGGCGGTCAACTCGACCAGCACCTCGCTCACCAGAGGGAGCGTCCTGATGCATGGCGGCAGGACGGTCACCACCCACTACTACTCCTCCAGCGGCGGCCGCACAGCGAACTCGGAGGACGTGTGGTCGTCGGTGGTCCGGTACGAGCGGTCGGTCACCGACCCGTACTCGAAGGCTGCGCCCGGCAACAAGTATGCGAGCTGGGAGCGCGGGATCACGCAGGCCCAGGCGCGGAAGCTGTTCGGGCTGGGCAGCGTCGCGTCGATCCGCGTCACGGACCGGTACTCGAGCGGTCAGGCCAAGACGCTGGTGGCGAAGTCACCGAACGGGGCCACCAAGAGCATCTCGGGCAAGGCCGACAAGGTCCGGTCAGTGGTCGGCGCACGCACCGTCCGGGGCAGCGTGCCGTCCTCCTGGTTCACGGCCATCCGCGCGGGCTGACGTGTGCGCACCGCTAGCTGAGCGGGCGGGCGTCCGACTCCAGCAGGACCGGGATACCGTCGCGCACCGGGTAGGCGAGCGGCCGCTCGGCGTCGGTCGAGTGCAGCTCCGGCTCACCGCCGGGCCCGACGCCGTCCACCAGGGTCGCCCCGGTGACGGGGCAGCGCAGGATCTCGCGCACCCACGGCTCCAGCGGTTCGCTCTTGGTCGTGCTCACGGGCTTGGCGGTGCTCACAGGACCTCTTCTCCCTCGGTCGGGCCGTCGGCCGACTCACGCACGAGCGACAGGACGTCGTCGCGCACCTTCTCCATGATGTCCTCGTCGACGGCCTCGACGTTGAGCCGCAGCAGGGGCTCGGTGTTGGACGCGCGCAGGTTGAACCACCACTGCGGGTGGGAGTCCCAGTGCGACACGGTGACTCCGTCGAGCGTGTCGACGACGATCCCCGGGTAGGCCGCCCGGTAGGCGTCGAGCACCCGCTCGGTGGCGGCAGCGGCGTCGGGCACTGTCGAGTTGATCTCCCCCGAGCCGTAATAGGGCTCGAACATCTCGGCCAGCTCGGACATCGTGTGGTCCTGCGTGCTCAGCGCGGCCAGGACGTGCAGGGCCGCCAGCATGCCGGTGTCCGCGAACCAGAAGTCGCGGAAGTAGTAGTGGGCGCTGTGCTCCCCGCCGAACACCGCGCCGTGCTCGGCCATCTGCGCCTTGATGAAGGAGTGGCCCACGCGGGTGCGCACCGTCGTCGCGCCGGCCGAGGACAGCAGGTCCGGGACCGCGCGCGAGGTGATGAGGTTGTGGATCACCGTGGGGGTGCGGCCCGCGGCCAGCTCCTTGGTGACCTCGGCCAGCCCCACCAGGGCGGTGATCGCCGACGGCGAGACGGCGCCGCCGCGCTC
This sequence comes from Promicromonospora sp. Populi, assembly GCF_041081105.1. Taxonomy (NCBI): domain Bacteria; kingdom Bacillati; phylum Actinomycetota; class Actinomycetes; order Micrococcales; family Promicromonosporaceae; genus Promicromonospora; species Promicromonospora sp. Populi. The sequence goes on from NZ_CP163528.1 coordinate 2,761,503, forward strand.
GTCCACGACGAAGCACCGGTCGGCGTCGCCGTCGAACGCGAGGCCCAGGTCCGCCTCGTTCGCCACGACGGCAGCCTGCAGGTCGATCAGGTTGCTCGGCTCCAGCGGGTTGGCCTCGTGGTTGGGGAAGGTGCCGTCCAGCTCGAAGAACAGCGGCACGATCTGCAGCGGCAGCCCGGGCAGGCCCGCGGCGTCGCCGAGGACGGCGGGCACGGTGAGGCCCCCCATTCCGTTGCCCGCGTCGACGACCACCTTGAGCGGCCGTGCCGCGGACAGGTCCACCAGCGAGCGCAGGAATCCGGCGTAGTCCGCGAGCAGGTCCTTTTCGCTGATCTGCCCGACGTCGGACACCGGCTCCGGGACCTCGCCGTCGAGATAACCCTGGGCCAGCTCCCGGACCTCAGCCAGGCCGGTCTCCTGCCCCACGGGGCGGGCGCCCGACCGGCACAGCTTGATCCCGTTGTAGCGGGCCGGGTTGTGGCTCGCGGTGAACATCGCGCCCGGGAGGTCCAGCTGCCCCGATGCGAAGTACAGGCCGTCGGTCGAGCACAGCCCGATCAGCGTCACGTCCACGCCGGCCGAGGTCAGGCCCTGCGCGAACGCGTCCACCAGCTCTGGGCCGGAGTCCCGCATGTCGCGGCCGATCACGGTTCCGGGTCGCCCGGAGTCGCCCGGGGCGGCGTCGGGGATCACCACCACCCTGGCGAACGCCGCTCCCAGAGCCCGCGCCACCTCCGGCGACAGCTCGTCGGGGACGACGCCACGCACGTCGTATGCCTTGATCACTCGGCTGAGGTCCACAGTCACACGGTCAGCGTACGCGGCGCCGCGACGTCGGCCGAGCAGTGCAGGAGCCCGCCCGCGCACCCCGTCCGCGCACACCTTCTCCAGAACCGGGTCGTATCTGGGGGCTATCCTTGCGCGGTGCTAGCCGTCGCCCAATTCCACGCCCCGCTCCCGCTGACCAACAAGATCCAGCGGTACGACTGGGGTTCCGTCGACGCGATCCCGAACCTGCTCAGTGCCGAGCCCGACGGGGAGCCGCAGGCGGAGATGTGGCTCGGCGCGCACGCCAGCGCGCCGTCGGTCAGCCGGATCCTGCGCGACGGCGCGGGCACCGGCGACGACGCAGCTGACGAGGTCGCCCTCGACCGCCTGGTCCGCGAGGCGCCCGTGCAGACGCTCGGCCACCGGGTCGCGGAGCAGTTCGGCCCGCGCCTCCCTTACCTGCTCAAGGTGCTGGCCGCGCGCAAGGCGCTGTCCCTGCAGGTGCACCCCTCGCCACGGCAGGCCCGGGAGGGCTTCGCCCGCGAGAACAAGGCCGGGATGGGGCTCAACTCGCCGAAGCGGTCGTTCAAGGACGACCAGCACAAGCCCGAGATGATCGTCGCGCTGTCGCAGTTCGAGGGGCTGGCGGGCTTCCGCACGCCGCGCATCATCCTGGACGTGCTGGACGGCCTGTCGGGCAAGATGGTCGACGCCGTCCGCACCGCGCTGCTGCACGACCGCAGCCACGACGGCATGCGCGAGGCGTTCAACCACCTGCTGTCCGCGCGCGCCGACGAGGCCTGCGCCGCCGACATCCAGGACACCCTCGACTCGGTGCGGGCCCGCCTGGCGGCCGGCTCCCCGTTCGAGCGCGCCGACCGCACGGTGATCGATCTCGCCGAGCAGCACCCCGGCGACCCGGGCGCCATCGCGTCCCTCATGCTCAACCGGTTCTCGCTCGAGCCGGGCGAGGCGGCGTTCACGCCCGCGGGCGTGGTGCACGCCTACCTGTCCGGGCTGGGCATCGAGATCATGGCCAGCTCCGACAACGTGCTGCGCGCCGGGCTGACCACCAAGCTCGTCGACGAGGAGAACCTCGTCCACTGCACGTCGTTCGCCCCGCAGCAGCCGTCCGCCCCCGAGATCACGACGTCGGGCAGCCGCGGCCAGGTGCACACCTACCGCGTGCCGGTTACGGAGTTCGCGCTCACGACGGCCGACGTCGACCCGACCGAGCCGGTCGCGCTGCCCGCAACGGGCCCGCGCATCCTGCTGTGCCTGGACGGCGAGCTGGAGCTGGCCGCCGACCGCTCCGAGGCAGGGCCGCAGCGCCTGGCCCAGGGCGACTCGGTCTTCGTCCCGCACGACGCGGGCAACCTGGAGCTCTCGGGCGCGGGCCACGCGGTCTGCGCCTGGGTCCCGTAGGTCGCGTTGGTTGTGGGCGTCAGGCTGTGTTGTCGTCGTCCGCGCGGAGGACTCTTAGGTGCCCTCGGCGCGCTGTCTCCGTGACCGACGGCGGCTCCGCCGGGCGGCGCACCCGTCCGGCCTCGCGGACGGCGTCGGCCAGGGCCGACAGGTCGTCCGGGCTCGGCCCGGCGTCCTCGAACTCCGGCATGAGGCGCAGTACTTCCCAGCCGCGCGGCGCCGTCAGCCGCGCGGCGTGCTCCGCGCACAGGTCGTAGCTGTGGGGCTCAGCCAGGTGCGCAAGCGGGCCCAGTACCGCTGTCGAGTCCGCGTACACGTATGTGAGCGTCGCTACGGCCGCGTTGGTGCAGGCCGAGCGCGAACACTGTCTCACCGATCTCACGCGCCGAGAGTACGCCGCTGACCGGGCGTGACGCGCCGAACACGCCGGGCAATCAGGGGCGTAACGGCGGGGGTGCGGCGGCACGACGGCGAACCCCGCGCGCGAGCAGCAGGCCCGCTCCCGCGAAGGCCAGGTCGACCACCGTCAGGACCACCCTGCTGACGATTACCGCCAGCCCCGCCGCAGGCCCCGGCAGTGCCCCAGCGAGCACCGCGGCGAGCACCACCTCGCGCACGCCGGCCCGGCCGGCGCGACCACGAACAGGAACCCCGCGGTCCAGGCGAGCGCCCAGCCGCCGGTCGCCAGGGCGAAGGTCCGGGCCGTCAGCGGCATACCGAGCCCGGTGCAGAGCACCCACAGCTGCAGCCCGGCCACCAGCCACCCGGCAACCGACCAGGCGGCGGCACGGCCCAGGCCGCCCCACGTCATCGGGTGCTCCAGCGCGCCACGCCCGGCGACCCGCACGGCCAGCCCGATCAGCCGGTTCAGCACCGGCGGGACGAGCACAACAACGACGAGGGGCGCCACCCACACCACCCAGGACCACGCGCCCAGCGCGCCGGCGGAGACGAACGGCAGCGCCGCCGCGCCCACCGCTGCACCGGAAGCTACCGATACGGCGACGGCCACCAGCATGGACGCGGCCGACCGGCTGCGCGGCACACTGTGGCCCGCTCCCACCTCCGCGGCGGCGACGACGTTCCACACGCCGCCCGGCACGTACTTGCCGAGCTGGCTGATCCCGAACACCGTGACCGCGCTGCGCAGCGAGAGCGGCGAACCCAGGTCGGCGAGGATCGCGCGCCAGGCCAGCAGCGTGCACCACACGTACACGGCACCCAGGACGGCGACGCCCACCAGCTCCGTCGCGGACAGGTCGGCCGCCGCGCGGAGCAGGGGCGCACGGTTGCTCAGCACGTACCAGACGGCCAGCCCGAGCGCGATCACGAGGAAGCCCCACCGCACCCACCGGGACCGCAGCACGGCGAGGGTTCCCCGCACGAGCCTCTGCCCGGGGCTCGCAGTACGGCTCGCGGCCTCGGCGCTCACAACGCGCCCCGGTCGCGCAGCCGGGCGGCCAGCGGCTCGGTGACCACCTGAGGACGGATCCTCCTCCGGCCGCGTGCCGCACGCTCGCGGGCGATCGCGAGCACGGCGGGGTCGCCGAGCTCGGCCAGCCGGGCGGCGAGCGCCCCGGGGTTCGCCACCGGGACCAGCTCGACGTTCTCCCCCAGCGCCCGTCGCTGGGGCGGGGTGTCCGAGGTGACGACGACGCAGCCCGCCGCGAGCCCCTGGTACACCTTGTTCGGCACCACGCGCATGCCCTTCGGGGTATCGCTGAAGATGCCCAGGCAGACCTGGTGCCCGGCGACGAGGGCGGGCAGTGCGTCGGGCTCGACCCAGTCGTGCCAGGTCACGCCCGGAGTCTGCGCCAGGATCTCGCGCGTCTCGGGCAGGTCCTGGCCGGCGCCGACCATCGTCACGCGCAGCGCGGCGCCTGCCGCGACGGCGTCGCGCACCGCCTCGGCGATGACGGGGGCGCCCTGCAGCGGGGTGTACAGCCCGAAGAAGACGACGGACAGCTCGCTCGCGCTGGTCGAGCTCGCGCTGGTCGAGCCCTCGCGAGTCGCTTCCTCGCCCGCCGTCCGCCATGCGTCCGGGGCGCCGACCAGCACGACCACACCCTTGTCCGGGTCGGCCAGCATCTGTCGATGCTCCTCGGTATCGGTCACGACGACGTCGGCGCACGCGACGGCCAGGCGGTCCAGCCCGGTCAGCAGCCGTACGCGCAGGCCCGCGGCCCCGCGGTCCGTCGCCGTGTCACCGGCGAAGACGAGGTGGTCGAGCACCACCACCGAGCGCGGGTAGAGCAGCCGCGCCAGGACCACGTCGAAGTGCCCCAGGTATCCGACGAGCACCGCCGCGGGCCGGCCCTCCGCGCGCCGCAGGCGCACGGCGTCGCGCACAAGAGCGGCCCAGCAGCGCAGCAGGCGACCCACCAGCACCGGCAGCCGCCACGGCTGCTGGAGCATACGCACGCGTTCGGCGGTGGTCAGGCCGAGGGGATGGTTCAGCTCGGTGACCTTCACCCCGTGGGCGCGCAGCCCGGCGACGAGGACGGCGATGCGGGGGTGCCGTGCGGCGTCGTAGGTGCCGAACGCGATCACTACACGCCCGCCGGGACGTCCGCGAGGCCGGTGTCGGAAGGCCCGGAGGGCTGCGCCCGGTCGATGGGCACAGTGCGACGGACGGTGCGGGGGTCGGTGCGGGGGTCGGATGCCGCCGTCGTGCCGTACTGGACCTCCTTGAGGCGTTCCAGCGTCTCCTCGAGCAGCACCCGGTTGGTGCGTTGCAGGTCGGCCAGCACAAGGAGGGCAAAGCTGAGCAGCGCCCCCACCATGGAGGTCGCCCCGAGCACTATCGACTGGATGTGCTGCCCGCCGGTGCCCTCCGCGAGGAGCACGGCGTACCGGCCGAAGGGGATCGCCGCGCCGAGCGCGAACAGCAGCCCGAGCGTGATGAACACCGTGTGCGGCTTGAACATCACGTAGGACCGGCTGATCGCCTGCGCCGACTTGCCGATGTGCTGCCACATGCTCGTGAAGAGCCGCGACTCGCGGGTCTTCGCGTTCGTGGTGACCGGCACGCTCTCGATCCGCAGCCGCTTGTTCCCGGCCTGGATGATCGTCTCCATGCAGTAGCTGAACTGCGTGACGACGTTGAGCCGCATCAGCGCCGAGCGCGAGTAGGCGCGGAAGCCGCTGGCGGCGTCGGGCAGGTCGGTGCCGGCGGCGAAGTTCACGACCTCGCTGCCCACCTTCTGCAGCGTCTTCTTCAGCGGGGAGAAGTGCTCGATGGTGCCGGTCTGCCGGTCCGCGATCACGATGTCGGCGTCGCCGAGCACCACGGGCTCCACCAGGTCGCCGATCCGTTCCTGCGGGTACTGGTTGTCACCGTCGGTGTTCACGACGATGTCCGCACCGTGCCGCAGCGCGTAGTCGACGCCGTCCCTGAACGACCGGGCCAGCCCCATGTTCCTGGGGTGGTGCACGAAGTGACGCACGCCTAGGCGACGCGCGACTTCAACAGTGCCGTCTGTGGACCCGTCATCGATGACCAGGATTTCAATCTCATCGATTCCTGGGATATTCCTGGGAATCGTGGCAAGCACCAGAGGAAGAGTTTCTTCCTCGTTCAAGCAAGGAATCTGCACAAACAGCTTCATGGCCCTGTGCTTTCAATTAGCAGTGAGTGGCGTCACAAGCGTATAAGCGGCAGATGACCAGAGTGTGAACGCTGTGTGCCATTGAATGACTGTTATAGGGCCGTGACCACACAACCCCGACCGGCCCCCAGGGCGCGGCTACTCTGCTCGCGTGACCCGACCCCGCACGGTCCCGGTCGTCGTGTGGCTGATCATGCTCCTGCACCTCGCGGTCATGCTCGTCTCGACTGCCGTCTTCCCCAATGTTCGCTCACCCGACGAGCGCCAGCACGTGGACCTCATCCTCCAGGTGCGGCAGGGCGACGCCTGGCCGTGGCCCGGGCCGGGCACCTCGTTCGTCACCCAGGGGGTGACGGCGGGCGGGTTCGTCGAGTCCGACAGCCTCGACGGGCCGCTCCACCTGGCGGACCGCCAGGACCTGCCGCCGCGTGACCAGCGCCCCTCGTACCTCGAGGCCGGCGGGTCCGCAACGCTGACCACCGAGACGGCCAGGGGCGGCATCCAGCCGGTGTTCAACCAGCTCGTCCAGCACCCGCCGCTGTACTACCTGCTCGGCGCGGGTGTGGTCTCGCTGGTGCCCGACTGGCAGGACGCGCCGATGGACCAGGTGTGGCTGACCCTGCGCTGGTGGAACGCGCTGCTCGCGCTGCCGCTGCCCCTGCTGCTGTTCGCTGCCGCGCGCCGGCTGCGGCTCCCCGAGCCGCTCCCGGTCGCCGCCTCGCTCGTGCCGCTCGCGGTCCCCGAGCTGACGCACCTGGAGTCGGCGGTCAACAACGACAACCTCCTGGTGGTCCTCGGGGCGTGCGCCACGCTGCTGGTGGTCCGGGTCCTCACCGGGGACCTCAGCCGCCGCACTGCCGCACTGCTCGGGCTCGTCACCACGCTCGCGCTCCTGACCAAAGGCCTCGCTCTGATGTTCCCCGCGTGGATCGCCCTGGCCTACCTCGTCGCCGCGTGGACGCACCGCGAACGGCTCCGCGCCGCCGCGGTGTCACTGCTGGTGGTCGCGGTCTGCACCCTGCCCGGTCTGGCCTGGTGGGTACGCAACGTGGTGGTCCACGGCATGCTGCAGCCGCACGGCACGCACGCCACCCCGCCGGACCTCACCCCGGTCTACGGGTGGTCCGACGGCGGCATCACCTGGCTCGGGCGGTTCGCCGAGCGTATGACTACGCTGTTCTTCGTGCAGGACCACGCGCCCGGACCGATGCACGCTTATCTGTGGCAGCCCGAGCTGGATGCCTCCTGGTGGATGGCCCGCGTGGCGCTGGTAGTGGTCCTCGCCGGGATCGTCGCCGCCCTGGTGCGCCGCCCGGTGCCCCGGCTCGTCGCGCTCGTGCTGCTGTTCCCCGTGCCTGCGCTGGCAGGGATCGTCGCCCGCGGGTCGTGGCAGCAGTTCGCCGCCTTCCACGACTTCGGCGCCGCCCTGCAGGGCCGCTACCTGTACCCGGGCCTGGTGGGCCTGATGGTCGTCGCGGTCGCCGGCGCCGCGGTGCTGCGGCCCGCGTGGCGCCGGGCGGTGCCCCTGGCGCTGCTGGTCCTGGCGGCCGGCATGCACCTGACCTTCCAGCGCGACGCCTGGCGCCTGTACTGGATGCCGCGCGACGACGGGCCGGGAGCGTTCGCCCAGGCGCTGGCCGCCGTCGGCCACTGGTACGCGTTCCCGAGCGTTGTGCTCGTGGCACTGGTCGCGGCCGGCCTGGCCCTGACTCTCGTCGTAGCCGGGTCGCTCGCCCGCACCGCCCTCGGGGAGCGGCGGCCCGGCAGTCCCGCCCCGGTGGGCGCCGACCCGATGCTGGCCGCATGATCCGCATGACCCGCTTCCTTGCCCAGCTCTCCCCCCGCCTCGACGGACGGGCGGAGCGGCTCGCCGTCCTCGCCGCGGTGCTCTCCGGTCTGCTGCTGGCCCTGACCGTCGCGCTCGCCGACCCGCCCTACGCGACCGGCGACGAGCCGCCACACGTCGACTACGCCTACCAGGTCTGGCACGGCGAGCTGCCCGTCTTCGAGGAGGGCCTGGAACTGCGGCCCGACGGCGCGTGGCTCGCCCCCGTGCAGTGGACCGCCCAGCACCCGCCGCTGTACTACCTGCTGATCGCCCCGCTGGTGGGCCCGCTGGCGGACGCCGGGCAACCCGTCGCCGCGGTCTACGCCGCGCGCGGCGTGAACGTGCTGCTCAGCGGGGTCTTTGTGCTCGCGGCCTGGTGGAGCGCCCGGCGCCTGGCCCGGCCGGGCAGCGTGCTGCCGCCGCTCGTCGGCTTCCTCGCGGGCGCCATGGCCGCCGCCGCGCACGTGGGCGGCAGCGCCTACAACGACCTGCTGGCCGCCGTCCTGGTCACCGTCCTGTTCGGGCTGGCCGGGACGGCAGTCCGGCGCGGGCTCGACGCGCGGCTGATCGCCCTGATCTCCCTCGTCGCGGCGGCGTGCGCGCTCACCCGGCTGTCCGCCGCCATGATTGCCGCCGTGGTGGCGGGTGTCGCCCTGGCGGCGGGGGCGATCCGAGCCGCACGGGGCAAGGGCAGGTGGGGGCACGTGGTCGCCCTCGCGCTGGCCGGTCCGGGGGCCGTGCTGGCCACAAGCGGCTGGTTCTACCTGCGCAACCTGGCGCTGACCGGCACCATCACCGGCTCACACTTCGACTGGGCGCTGGCGAACCAGAACCGGACGGAGCGCCCGGTGTGGGCGGTGCTGATCGACCCGGTGACCTGGGCTCGCCTGCCCGACCTGTTCTGGTGGGCCGGGCGCCTGCCGCCGACCACACCGCTCACGGTCACCACGCTCGTGGTCACCGCGACGCTGCTCGTCTGGACGCCCCTGGTGATCGCGCTGGTCACGGCGGTCCGACGCCGCACATCGCTGGTCGAAGCGTCGCTGGCCGGCGCCCTGCCGGTCATCGCGGTGCTCGTCTCGGTCTCGGTCCAGGTCGCGTACGCCGCCAACAGCGGCGGTGTCTACCCGCGATACCTGCTGGTCGTGTCGGTCCCCCTGTGCCTGGGGATCGCAGCGGGCCTGGCCGTGCGGCCCCGCCTGCTCGTACCCGCCTGGACCGCGGTGACCCTGCTCGACCTCGCCGTCTGGCTGTCGGTCGAGCTGGCCACACCAGCGAAGCCGGGGCTCTACAGCGAGCTGCCGCTGCCCGCCGCCGTGGTGGGTGTCGCCGCGGCCGCCGCGGTTGTCTGCTCGGCGGCGCTCGCGCTCAGAGCCGTCCGGGAGATCGGTATGACCCGCGCGAACCGTCCGGACGCCACCACCGCGGCGGCACCCACCACCACGACCACCGAGACGACCAGCGCGAGCTGAAGGCCGCTCAGGGGGCTCCACCCGGCCCAGCGCGCCGCGGCGTCGGCCACCGACTGCCCCGGCCCCTGGTAGAAGCCCCAGAACCCGTACGCGAGCCCGCTCGCCGCGGCCGCGCACGCCGCGCCGGTCACCCAGGGCACCGCTTCGCGCAGGCGCGGCCCCAGGAGCGCGAGCAGGCCCACCCCGGTCCCGGCCGCCAGGGCCAGCAGGCCCGCGAACAGGTACCGCCCCTGCACAGCCGAGATCCACCCGTGCGCCGCGTAGTCCGGCCAGGCGTTGACCAGGACGCCGCACCAGAGCGCCACCGGCAGCAGCAGCAGGACGGCGATCGCGCGCCGCGCGGGACCCCGCACCACCGCTGCCGCGCACAGACCAGCCACCACAACGGCGGCGGTCCAGAAGACGACGTCGGGCAGGCGGATCTCCAGCCAGCCGAAGTTGCCGAAGAACGACCGGGTCAGGCTGGTGACCACGGTCCGCACGAAGTACCAGAGGCCGTTCGGCTCCGGGTCGTCGAGGAACCGGTCCGGGATGCCGACGGGCTGCACCGTCCCCAGCACCAGCAGGTTGCGCAGCCACCACCAGCCGCCGATCGCGAAGGCCGCAGCACCGGCGACGAGCACACCGGCCACCCGCCGGCCGCGCGGGCCGGAGGCCACCAGGTACGCGGCCACGACCACGGGCAGCGCGAACGCCGCCATGACCTTGGTGAGCAGGCCGACGCCGACCGCGACGCCGATCCCGGCCGCCGTCCGCAGCCGCAGGTCGCCCGTGAGGACCCGGGCGCACAGGTATCCGGTCACCGCGCCCGTGAGCGTGATGAGCGCGTCGTTGGTGACGCTGCCCATGATGTGGCCCACCTGCGGCACGAACAGCGTGAACGACGCCGCGACGAGTGCCGCCGGGCGCGAGTCGACCAGCCGGCGCACGGCCGCGGCGGTCAGCAGCGGCAGGGGAAGCAGGAGGGCGACGTCGAACAGCCGCAGTGTCAGGAGCTGCAGGTCCCACCGCGCCTCGGCCATCCCCGTGGCGTGCAGCACGCCGGCCGCCACCGCGTAGTACAGCGGCGGGTGCTGCGTCATCTGGTCTACTACCTCGACGTCCAGCCCACTCGTGTCGGTCCCGGGCGGCAGCGGGTCGGCGAGGGCGTTCTCGCTGGTGACCACTACGCGCTCGTCGTCCCTGGTGGGCTGGGCGTCGACGAACGGGGGCACGCCGACTCGGTCGAGATGCCGGCCGGGGACGTCCGTCGCCAGCGCCGCCTGCTCACGCGCCTCGGTGACGGCTGGTCCCACCAGCGCCTCGCCGGCCGCGGGCCAGCCGCCGCCGTACGCGAGCCGGAGCACGCTGTTCACGTGCTGTGGCTCGTCGGGAGCCCGGAACGCCGGGGTCAGGACCGCCCAGAGCACACCGACCAGCGCGACGAGCGCAGTGATCAGAACAAGAGCCCGGCGGTACGCCGCCTCGGCAGGATCGTCGCGCACACGCACAGGATAGGGGCCTGGGCACCGGACCCGCCCCCGCTGCGCCCTCCCTGCGCTACAACCTGCACCGAGTCCGGTCCATTGCTCCACGTATCGCCCCGACTTCGTGGCGGTGACCAACCACTGCGCCGATCGGACGTATCGTCAGTGGGTGCCTCCGTTCTCTCCTCGTGGCCGGAACCGGCGGTCGGGCCGCGGCCCCGCCCCTGCCAGTGGCTCCGCCAGCAGCTCGGCCGCCGGCCCCAAGGCCACGCAGGCCGACCTGCTCCGGCTCGCAGCCACCCCCACCGGTGAGCCCGGCCAGGCGCCCGGGGCGTTCGGCCCCCGGCGCAGGGACCGGCGCGGCAGAGGCCTGCGCGGCCCGATGCTCCCGCCCGGCTCGCCGGCGCACCGCACGCGCGCCCAGCGGTTCGACGACCTCGTGCTCGACGTCGTCGACGACCTCGACCGCACGTGGGCGGCTCACCTGCGCGGCACCGAGTTCGCGGTGGAGGACGTGCCGCCGTCGGACCCCGCACCGTGGGAGGACGGCGGTGTGCCGCTGGGCCGGTTCTTCCCCGCGGACTCCGGGCGCCCCGGGCGCGTGGTGGTCTACCGCCGCCCCGTAGAGGTCCGGGCGTTCGACACGGACGACCTCGCCGACCTGGTGCGCGACGTCGTGGTCGAGCAGGTGGCCCACCTGCTCGCCCGCACGCCGGAGGAGATAGACCCGAACTTCGGCGAGCGGTCCTGAGGGTCCGGGTTCGGGGTCAGACCTAGCCGACGGCGTCCACGCGGCGCACCCGCACGTCCCCGCCGGCCGCGAGCGGCGCCGTGGGTGCCAGCACCGAGAAGAGCGACGGGTCGCCGGTGTCTACCAGGCGTACCGACCACACGACCCCGGGCCCCGCGGCACTCTGCTCCGCGACCACCGCCACGGTGTCACCGAGCTCCGCCAGCTCGGACGACCCCAGCTCGACCGTGCCCCCGGTGGGCACCTCGACCGTGCGCGTCCAGGCCTCCTCGCCGTCCGGCCCGACGCCGCGGAGCGTCACCTCGGCGGCGCCCGACGCGTCCTCGATCTGCTCGGGGTCGCGCTCGTCGGGCACGCCGCTCAGCGTCACCGCGTAGTCGGCGTCGGACGGGATCGCGACCGCGCCGTCGGCCACGGCGCCCGTCGCGGGCACCACCTGCCCGGGCAGCCAGGCCCGGTCGTACGGGTCGTCGTCGAGAACCGCGGCCACACCCTCGCTCCCGGCGGCGCTGCCCTGGCGGTCCAGGGCCGCGCCGGCGACGACTGGCACGTCGGCGTCCACGACCACCGTGTAGGCACCCTCCGGTAGCCCGCCGAGCGGCAGGGTGGTGACCTGGCCGGGTTCGAGGGCCACCTCCTCGCCGCCGCGCAGCCGGACCGGACCGTCGGGGCCGAGCACCGCGAGGTGCGCCGTGCCGGCCTCGGCGCCGGGCGCCAGCAGGTCGAGGCGTGGCGCGTGCGGGTCGTCGACCGCCTCGCCGGTGCTGAGCACACCCGGCACCGCCGTCGTGGACGCGGGCGCGCCACCGGCCACGATCAGGTCGGCACCCGCGGGCACCAGCCCGTCGATCCGGTGGTGCTGCACGTAGGCGCCCACTCGTCCGCCCTCGGCGGTGACATGCAGCGCGAGCCGGCCCTGGTCGGGTGCGATGGCCTCCAGCATGGTGACCACCTGCTCCCCCGGCGGCACGACGACGAGCGACTGGCTGCCGAGCACCACCGGCCCGGACGCGCCCCAGGCCTGCAGCGTCACGGTGGCCGGCGTGCGTCCAGGGTTCTGCAGCACCAGGCGGCCGCTCGAACCGACCGAGGTGCTGCCACCCACCAGCCAGTGCTCGACGGCGGGCAGGGTGCACGGCCCGGCGACCAGGCCGCGCAGGTCACCGTCGGTGGTCACGGAGGCGACCGTCCCGGTGGCGTAGGTCGCGCTGCCGGGGGTCACCCGGAGCTGCCGGGCCCCGGCCAGCTCGCCCGCACGCACCTCGGCGTCGGAGCCCGCCTCCAGCGGGCCAGTGAGCTCCGCGGACTGCGCCCCGTCGAGCGTGGTGATCGAGGGCACCTCCCCTGCGGCCCCGCCCAGCACCGCCGCGGTCAGCGACGTGGTGGTCTCGACCGGCGTCGCGCTGAACTCGTCGTCGCCGACCTCCGGCTGGGCCAGCTCCGCCGGCATCGGGCAGACCAGCCCGGTCTCGGCAGCGGCCACGGGGACGGCGTGCGAGTCATCCGCGGCGAGCGCCGGGACGTGCCCGGTGCCGTCCGTAAGGGCGAGGGCCGTTACTGCCATCGCGCACAGCAGGCCGCCCACCGCTGCCGCTGCCCGCCGGGCGGCCGGCGGGACCGTGGACCTCGTGCGCTTCATCGAATCCTCCTGCGGCCCACCGGCAGGGCCAGGAGGGCGAAGACCACCAGCGTGAACGTCGTGAGCACCAGCCATGCGGTGCGGTGCGGGGCCTCGTACCGGACCACGAGGTGCCCCGCGTCGGCACCCAGCGTGAAGGCCTGCAGGCCGTCGGTCCGGTCCGCCGCTACCGGCTCCAGCCGGCGCCCGTCGAGGGTGGCGTGCCAGCCCGACCCGGCGGCCTCCGCCAGCACGACGACGCGCGCCGCGCCGCCCGCCGGCACATCGCCCCGGACCGTCGTACCGGCCGAAGGCAGCAGCTGCCGCGTGCGGCCGGCCTCCTCGATGCGTGCCCAGCCGGGTGCGGGCTCGTCGGCAGGGGCGACGCGCCAGACGGAGACCGCCTGCCCCTCGGTCACTCGGCTCATGCCGGGCACCATGTCGAGGGTCGCCACGAGGTCACCCGCGGTGCGCCCCGACCCGGCGTCCGTACCCGCGCTGGTGTCGCCGCCGGTGCGGACCTGCACCGCGCCGATCCCCAGGCCCGCCAGCTGCTGCGGCACACCGTCGGTCGTGCCCGAGACGAGCGCGGCGACCGCCGCGTCCAGCGTGCCGGTCGGGCCGGCGGCCTGGTCCTCGTCCGCGTTCTGGGCCGCGTCGGCGTTCTGGGCCGCGTCGGCGTCCGCGGCCACCCTGGCCGCCACCGATGTATCGGCGAGCTGCGAGCCGTCGGCCCGCAGGAGCGCGTACTCCACGGTGCCGTCAGCCTCTGAGGAGAACCCGACCTCGAGCACCCGCGCCTGCCTGGGCGGTGCCTGCATCTGCTGACCGACGGCGGGCACCACCGGGTCTGTGGTCACGTGCAGCATCCCGGCCCGACCGCCGTCCGCGATGTTCCCGGAGCCGGACAGCCAGGCGGCCGCCTGCGCGGCGGGGAGCAGCACCCCGACCGTCACGAGTGCGACTACCGCTACCCGCCGCGCCGCACCACGGGCGCCACGCCACGCCACGCCGTGGGCTGCGAGCAGGCCCGCCCCCGCGAGGGCGGCGGTGCCCAGGCCGAGGAGCAGCAGCGACAGCCCGGGGCCGGACCACCGGCCGTCATACCTCGCGACGACCGCCACGGCGAGCCCCGCGGCCGCGACCAGCCAGCCCACCAGCGACGTGGCCGCGAGATGCCTTGCGGCGCCCGCAGCCTCCTTGCGGCCGATCCCGAGGAGCGCGGCCACCAGACCGAGCACCGCCAGCGCGAGCAGCAGCACTCCCGCCGCCCACGGGCCGGCCGCCACGACGGCACGGACCACGAGGAGCGCGCCGCCGCCGTCGGGCACGTCGAACCAGGGCGTGGGCGAGGCCGGTAGGCCGAGCAGCAGCTCAAGACCCGAGGCGTTCCCCTGCGCCGGGACGCCGGGACCGGCGAGCGGCTCGGCGGTCAGGAGGCCGCGGTCGCCGTCGCGCAGCGCCGTCCACCACAGCGGGGCGCCGACCACGAGCGCGGGCGCGATCGTGAGGGCCAGGTAGCCGCGGCGATGCGGCGCGATGAGCGTGGCACCGGCCAGCACCAGGACGGCGGCCGGCAGCAGCGCGGGCGCGCCTGCCACGACACAGGCGAGCAGCAGCCCGCCCGCGCCCACAGCACCGAGCGACGCGGAGCCGGTCCGGACCGGACGCGCGGCGGCGCCGACCTCCTCCACGACGGCGCCGTCCGGCGGCCCGAGCCGGTCGACCGCCTGGGCGCCCACCGCGCGCACCAGCGCGACAGCCGTCCAGGGCAGCAGCGTGTGCGCCACGACGGCGCCGAGCAGGCCGCCGTCCAGCGCCCCCAGGAACGCCGGGGCGACCGTCCACGCGAGTGCCGCGAGCGCCCGCAGCCACACCGAGCGCGTCACGGTGCCCGCGGCGGCCCAGGCGCCGATCGCGGCGACCGGCAGCGCCAGCAGGAGCATCGCGTCCACCGCGTGCTGCAGCGACCCGCCCACCAGCGCCGACACGCCCGTCAGCACAAACAGCAGCGGGTCCGCGGGCGCCGCGGCGCCGAGGCCGTCGCGTACCCAGCCGGACGACGCTGCCGACCAGGCGGACGCCGTCGACCCGCTCGCGGGGAGCAGCGCCCCGCCGACCAGCCGGCCGCCCGCCGCGAGCGCGCCCAGTGCAGGCCCGAACAGCACGGCGGCCAGGCCCACGGCAGACAGCACGACCACGCCGAGCGCCGAGCGCCGCCGGACGGCCAGGACCTGCAGCTCGGCCTGCTCCAGCTCGGACGGCGCGGCGTCGACCCTTATGGCCTCCCCGCGGGCGAGCCGCTTGTCGCGCCGCTCCGCGGCGACCTCGCGCCAGGTGCCCAGCAGGGGCCGCAGCACGCTGCGCGGCACCGTCGAGGTGCGCGCGATCCGGCGTCGGGTACGCAGCAGGCGACCCAGCCGGAACACCGCCCACAGCGGCGCGAACAACTCGTCGCGCGCTCGGTCGGGGTGCTTCATGGCCAGCCGGTAGCTCGCGGCGAACGGCGCCCACACCACCATCGCGAGCATCGCGAACGGCAGCAGCCAGGGCGCTACCGACGTCAGCCGCAGGTGCAGCTGGCCGCGGCGGCGCGCGCCGGCCGACCCGGGCGTGTGCAGGGCGACCTGCGCGTGCCGCACCACGGCGTCGGGCACAACAACGACGCGGTGGCCGGCGAGCCGCACCCGGCGGCAGAAGTCGGTCGAGTCCCCGAACTGCCCGTAGGCCGGGTCGGTGCCGCCGACCTCGTGCCACACCGACGCGCGGACCAGCGCCCCGGCGAGCCCGACGGCGAGGACGTCCTCGCGCGCGTCGTGCTGGCCCTGGTCGATCTCCGTGTCGTCGATCCCCGTCATCCGGCGGCCGAGCGGCGAGACGGTGTGGCCCACCTCGACGAGCACCCCCCGGTCGGACACCTCCGGGTCGAGCGGCACCCCGTCCGGGCCCGTCTCCCAGCGCCGCTGCTTGCAGCCCGCCACGGCCACCGCGTTGGAGTGCTCCACCGAACGCGTGAGCGCGGCCAGGGCGCCGGGGGCCGGGGCGGAGTCGTCGTGCAGGAGCCAGAGCCAGCCGCGCTCCGGGGTACCGATCGCGGCGAGCGCGGCCGTGATGGCGTCACCGAAGGTGCGGGCGCCCGCACCGGCCAGGTACCGGGCGCCGCCGAGCTGCAGGTCCTGGTGACCCGACGTCGCGGGGGCGGTGTCGACGTCGACCACCACAACGGAGTCCGGGGTGCGGGACTGGTTCCGCAGCGCCGCGAGCGTTGCGGCGAGGTAGGGACTGCTGCCGCGGGTCACCACCACGGCGGTCACCGTGACCGCTACCGGGGCGAGGGTGGACGGCTGGGCGGGGACCTTGGCCCACACCGGTCCCACCACGGCCTCGTGGGGGCCCCGGTCCGGGCTGGGAGCCGACAGGCTGTCGGTGTGTGGAGCGCTCATCTCGCTTCACATGATGCGGCGCGTCGGTGCCGACACGCCGCAGACGCGCCGGGCGACGCTCAGGCTCTGCTTGTCCTTAAACGGCGCGGCGCTTCAGCTTGCGGCGCTCGCGCTCCGAGAGACCGCCCCAGATACCGAACCGCTCGTCGTTCTCCAGCGCGTAGTCCAGGCACTCGGCCCGCACCTCGCAGCCGGAGCAGACCTTCTTGGCCTCGCGGGTGGACCCGCCCTTCTCCGGGAAGAAGGCCTCCGGGTCGGTCTGCGCGCACAGGGCACGCTCCTGCCAGCCGAGCAGCGAGTCGTCGGGCTCGTTCAGCAGGTACAGCTCGCCGAAAAGCGGCAGGACCGGCGCGACAACCGGTTCCACCTCGTTTTCGGCATCAGTCGGGAACTCCACGTCCGATTCCAGCATGTTCCACATGACGAGTCCCTCCATGCCGTGTCCGTGCTCCGAGGCCGTGCCGGCCGACTGGCTTGCATCTTCGTGGCCCCGTTGCGTATGCGCTACGAAAACTGCATACATGGAATTACACGCGTGTCGCCTGGAGTCGTCAAGCGGAAATGTGCTATCGCCCACTGGTTCCACGGGTAATTCACGAGTCCTTCCGCAGGTCGTGGTGCACGTCTGACCCGTAGCCCGCCAATTACCAGCCAGATTGTCTTGGCGAGTCGCCACGCCGGGGCCCCGCGACCCTAGGGTGAACTCATGCAGATCGCGCCCCGCAGCGGCGGCCCCGTGCCCGACGTCGCCTCCCTCCTCGCCCGCCTCGCCGCCGACGGCGGTCGCCCGCGCCTCACCTGGTACGGCGACGACGGCGAGCGCGTCGAGCTCTCCGGCGCGGTGCTGGCCAACTGGGCGAGCAAGACCGTCAACCTGCTCGTCGAGGAGTTCGACGCCGCGCCCGGCACCCGGATCGTCGTCGACCTGCCCGTGCACTGGCGCACCGCCGTGTGGGCGCTGGCGGCCTGGCGCGCGGGGGTAACGGTGGCGCTGCCCGACGCCGGGGACGCGGCGCAGCCGGACGTGATCGTCACCGACGGCCCCGATCGCTGGGCCGGCGCTGGAGCTGACCTCGTCGTCGTCTCCCTGCCCGCCCTCGCCCGCCGGTACGACGGCGACCTGCCCGCCGGCGCGATCGACGCCGCGTCCGCGGTGATGACGTACGGCGACGCGATCGGCTGGGTGCCCGAGGTCGACCCAGGCCAGGACGCCCTGGTGACGGCCGCGGGCGCCGTCGGGCACAAGGAGCTGGTGCCCGAGCCCGGCTCCGGGGCGCGCGTCATGGTGGACGGCCGGGGAGCTGTCGCGGACGTCCTGCGCGAGCTGCTCGGCGTCTGGGCGGGCGGCGGCTCCGTCGTCCTTACCTCGGCGGCGACCGCCGCCGAGCTGGAGCGCGACGAGCCCCGCCTGACCCGGCTGCTGAGCACCGAGCAGGCCCAGGCCTGATCGCGTCCGGCCTTCTCCACGAACCCTCTACGGTCCGCCCCCTGCCGGAGCGCCGCCGTGCAACACCCAGCCTCTAGGATCGGTGGTCGTGACATTTCCCGACTTCAGCGCCCCGGGGGCGACGAACCCAGTCAAAGGGCCGTCCCATGCCCGGACCCTGAAGCAGGCGGGCGGTAGCGCGTCCCGCGTGGTCGGGATGGTGCTCGTCGCGGCATTCTCGCTCGCCGCCGCAGGCGGGGCTGCGGCCGTGACCAACCTGACCGGCAACATCGACACGGCCGAGATGACGGTGCTCGGGTCGGACCGGCCCGAGGTGGTGCTGCCCGAGGACCCGAACGCGGGTACCCCGCTGAACATCGTGCTCATGGGCAGCGACTCGCGCAGCGGGGCCAACGATGCCCTCGCCGGCGGCGGGGAGATGGGCGCCCGGTCCGACACCACCATCGTCATGCACATCTCGGGCGACCGGTCCCGGGTCGAGCTGGTCTCGATCCCCCGCGACTCCACGGTGGACGTACCGAGCTGCACGACGTCGGAGGGCGCCACCACTGCCGAGCTGTACGGCACCAAGTTCAACGCCGCCTTCTCCCAGGGTGTACAGGCCGGGGGCGACGTCGCATCCGGGGCGCTGTGCACCGTCAAGACGATCGAGCAGCTCACCGGCGTGTTCATCAACGGGTTCATGGTCGTCGACTTCGCCGGCTTCTCCTCGATGATCGACGCCGTGGGCGGTGTCGACGTCTGCGTCGAGGAGCCGATCTACTCCGAGAAGGCGAACAACCTCACCCTCGATCCCGGCGTCCACACGCTCCAGGGGGTCACGGCCCTCGACTATGCCCGCGCGCGCACCGGTACGGGCCTGGGCGACGGGTCCGACCTGGGTCGCATCGGCCGGCAGCAGGAGGTCCTGGCCTCGCTCGCCCGCAAGGTGCTGAGCCAAGAGGTGCTGACCAACCCGGCAAAGACCCTCAATTTCCTCAATGCCGTGACCGACTCGCTCACCATGAACGAGGAGCTGGCCAGCATCGACGGACTCGCCGGGTTGGCTTACTCCATGCGCGCCGTACGGCCTGACACGATCACGTTCATGACCGTCCCCAACGAGTACGACCCGACCAACGCGGCTAACGTCGTGTGGACGGACGAGGCCGTGACTCTGTGGGACAACGTCAAGAACGACCGGCCGGTCGTAGCCGCCCCCGACGCCCCCTCGGCGAACGCTTCGGCGTCCGCGCCCACGGGCGACCAGGGCACGGGCGGCGACGACACGGCCTCCACCACGGGGACGGACACCGGGACCGGGGACGCCCCCGAGCCCACGCCCACCCCGACCGAGATCAAGCAGGCCGGTGAAGAGGCCTTCACCGGCGCCGACACCACAAAGGTCTGCGGCTAGCCATGTCAGATCCCAGAACGTCGGACCGTTCGGCCCGAGAGGCCGACGACGACGTGACGCGCGTCCGGATCCCGCCCAGCTTCACGCCGCAGGGCGGAAGCGGGCGTCCGGGCGCCGACGACGCCATCCCGGTCGGTGACACGGGCGAGCGTCCGCGCATCGCGCCGGGTGCGGCGCCGGACAGGGAGCAGGGCGCGCTCGAGAACGCGGAGACCCCCGGCGTCGGGGTCCCCGGCGTCGGCGGCGCGCACCGCATCGGACGGCCGGAGGGCTCGGCCGACGCGCGCAGCGAACCACGTATCCGTAGACAGTCTTCCCGGGAGGTACCGGTGTCCGGCCAGCGCAACAATCCCCCGCCCATCCCACCGCGGAGGTCGGGGATGCCGGCTCGCAACGAGTCGGCCGGACCCCCGCGATCCATCCCGCCGCGCACGGCTCCGTCGACCGGCCAGCCGCCCCAGGCGATCCCGCCGGGTCGCCCGGTCCGGGCGAGCGCGGGTCCCGTGCGCCCGACGCCGGTGCGGCAGACGCCGCGGCCGGCAGCGGCAGGCGGCGGCCGGGGCGGGAACTACCCCGCGGGCGTCGCCTCCGGCGGGCGCGGCGGGCGCGGCGGCAACAACATCCGGATCCGCAAGGGCCGGGTGGCCGGCGTGATCGCGGTGCTGGTGGTGCTCGCGATCCTCGCGTGGCCGATCGGGCTCCTGATCTGGGCCGACGGCAGGATCCAGCACGTCGAGGCCCTGTCCGGTGCGGCGAACACGCCGGGCACGACCTACCTGCTCGCGGGTTCGGACGCGCGCGGCTCCGGCGGCATCGACGACTCCACGAGCGGCGCCCGTACGGACACGATCATGCTGCTGCACGAGCCCACGTCGGGCCCGGTGGCGCTCATCTCGCTCCCGCGCGACACCTACACGGAGATCCCGGGCAACGGCGCGAACAAGATCAACGCCGCGTACGCCTTCGGCGGGGCACCGCTGCTGGTCCAGACCGTGGAGGCACTCAGCGGGCTGACCGTCGACCACTACGTCGAGGTCGGCTTCGGTGGCGTCGTGGGCGTCGTGGACGCCGTCGGCGGCGTGGAACTCTGCTACGACGACCCCGTGCACGACGTGGACTCGAAGCTCGAATGGCCGGGCGGCTGCAACGTCGCGGACGGTGCGACAGCCCTCGCGTTCGCCCGCATGCGGAAGGCCGACCCGACGGGCGACATCGGCCGCGCCGAGCGTCAGCAGCAGGTCATCGCGCAGATCGGCCAGAAGGTCGCGGACCCGGCGATCCTGCTCAACCCGGCCTCGCAGGTCAGCCTCGCCGACGCCGGCCTGGGCGCGCTCGTGACCGACACCAACTCCGGGATCATCGACCTCGTGCGGCTGGGCCTCGCGTTCCGCTCCGCGAACGGCGACGACGGCGTGACCGGCACCCCGCCGATCGCCAGCATCGGCTACCGGACACCCACCGGCGCCTCGGCCGTCCTGCTCGACGAGAACCTGACCCCCCAGTTCTGGACCGACATCCGCGAGGGCAACTACACGGCAGGCGAGCAGGTAGGCGGCATGCCGGGCTCCTGACCCCTCCTTGGTTGTGGGCGGTCAGAGCTGGGCGCGGAGCTTGGCGCCCTTGGCGTGGGCGACCTTGCTCAGCTCCGCCTGGAACGCCTCCATACGGTCCCGCAGGGCCGTCGCCTCGGCGTCCACACCGGAGGCCAGGATGCGCGCGGCGAGCAGGCCCGCGTTCCGCGCGCCGCCGATCGACACGGTCGCGACCGGTACGCCGGCCGGCATCTGCACTATCGACAGCAGCGAGTCCATGCCGTCGAGGTACTTCAGCGGCACCGGCACCCCGATCACGGGCAGCGGCGTCACCGACGCCAGCATGCCGGGCAGGTGCGCGGCGCCGCCCGCGCCCGCGATGATCACGCGCAGGCCGCGGCCCGCGGCCTGCCGCCCATAGTCGATCATCTCGGTGGGCATGCGGTGGGCGGACACGACGTCGACCTCGACCGGCACGTCGAACTCGCCCAGCGCCTCTGCGGCCGCCTGCATGACCGGCCAGTCGGAGTCCGAGCCCATCACGATGCCGACCTGCGGGTTGCTGCTCATGCCTTCGCCTCTTCCTCGATGGTGATCCGGACAGGCTCGCCCCTCAGCAGCGCAGCCGCCGCGACGGCCCGACGCCGGACCTCGTCGAGGTCGTCGCCGCTCACGTTCACGTGCCCCAGCTTGCGGCCCGGCCGGATGCCCTTGCCGTACAGGTTGACGCGCGCCTCGGGGAACGCGGCGAGCAGCTCCGGCAGCGCGTCGGTGAGCTCGTCCAGCGTGGACCCGAGCACGTTCGCCATGACGGTCCAGGCAGCGGTCGGCTCGGTGGCACCCAGCGGCAGGTCCAGCACCGCTCGCAGGTGCTGCTCGAACTGGCTGGTCACGGCGCCGTCAATGGTCCAGTGGCCGCTGTTGTGCGGGCGCATCGCGAGCTCGTTGACCAGCACGGTCGGCGCCCCGTCCGGCCCAGTCACCTCGAACATCTCGACGGCCAGCACGCCGGTCACGTCCAGCCCGTCGGCCACCGTCGTCGCGATCTGCCGCGCACGCTCGTCGAGCCCGGCCGACAGCCCGGGCGCCGGGGCGATCACCTCGGAGCACACCCCGTCGCGCTGCACCGACTCGACGACGGGCCACGCCCGCACCTCGCCCGACGGCCGCCGGGCCACGAGGGCGGCCAGCTCGCGCGTGAAGGGCACCTTCTCCTCGACCAGCAGGGGCGGCCCGCCGTCGGCCACTGCCGCGAACCAGTCGGCGACGTCGTCCGCGGACGAGACCACGCGCACACCCTTGCCGTCGTAACCACCGCGGGACGTCTTCACGACGGCGGTGCCGCCCACCTCCGTCAGAAAGGCCGCAAGGGCGGTCCGCCCCTCCTGCGGGGACGACGACGGCAGCGGAGCCCACCGCGGGCACGGCACACCCAGCTCCGTGAGCCGCTGCCGCATCACGATCTTGTCCTGCGCCTGCACGAGCGCGTGCGGGCCGGGGCGCACCGGCGTCCCGTGCTCGATGAGGTCTGTGAGCAGGGCATTCGGCACGTGCTCGTGCTCGAAGGTCAGCACGTCGGCCGGACGGCCGGCGTCGGCAGGCGCGATGAGCGAGCGGATCGCCGCCTCGTCCCACGCCTCGCCCACCGGCGCGTCCGTGACGACCTGCGCCGCCGACGACGCCGGGTCCTCCACCAGGACACGCAGCCGGATGCCGAGCTCACCGGCGGCGGGAGCCATCATGCGGCCCAGCTGCCCGCCCCCGACAACCGCGACGACGGGCGGACCGGACGGGCGGGGACCTGCTGCACTGAAGTCGGTTGTTGCGCTCACGTCGGTGAAGCCTACCGGCGGCCGCGGCCCTTCCTCTGGCCGAAGCTGGAGATCTTCGACCCGACCGGCAGCACCTGGTGCGGGTCGAGCGTCTTCGGCACACCCGAGAGGAACACGGAGAACACCGGCGGGGTGCGCTGGGTGAGCTGGAGGTTGCCGCCGTCGGCCGCGACGAGATCGCGGGCCAGGGCGAGGCCGAGGCCCGTCCCATCACCCGACGTGACGCCGCGCTCGAAGATCCTGCCCTGCATGTCCTCGGGCACACCGTTGCCCTCGTCCGAGACCTCGACGGCCATCGCACCGCGCTGGCCCTCCCGGATCCGGAGGGTGGTGGTGCCGTCACCGTGCTTGAGCGAGTTCTCCAGCAGCGTGGACAGCACCTGGGCGAGTGCACCGGGGGTCGCCAGGACCCGCGCGCCGCCGGAGTCGACGACGTTCAGGTGGCGACCCGCCCGCTCGAACGACTCGCCCCACTCCTCCTCCTGCTGGTGGAAGATCAACATGACGTCCACGGACTCCGTGGTGCCGCCCTGCGCGCGCCGCGACCGCGTGAGCAGGTCGTCGACCACACCGACCAGCCGCTCCACCTGCTCGAGCGAGATCCGGGCCTCTTCCTGCACCTCGGGCTCGGTGGAGGTCATGGTGATCTCCTCCAGGCGCATCGTCAGTGCCGTGAGCGGGGTGCGGAGCTGGTGCGAGGCGTCCGAGGTGAACTGCCGCTCCACCGCGAGCCGGGCCGCCAGCCGGTCGGAGCTGCGCGCCAGCTCGGCCGCGACCAGGTCGATCTCCTCGACGCCGGACGGGTCCAGACGTGGACGCACCTGTCCCGCGCCGAGCTGTTCGGCTGACGCAGCGAGGTACACAAACGGCTGCGCCAAGCGGTTCGCCTGCCAGGCGGCCGTGACGGCGCCCGCGGCGAACGCGCCGACACTGCCGAACACAACGAGCACCACGACGTTGATCGCCTTGATGTACGCCGGCCAGGCCGAGACGGAGACCACGACGCCCATGACGGGCTGCTCCTCGGACGTGAGCCCTCGGTCGATGGTGGGGCCGGCCACGGGCTCGCCCGAGATCAGCTGCTCACCGTTCGGCTGGTTCACCGTCACATAGGCGAGGACGTCGTTGGGCTGAGGTTGCACCGCGCGGTCCACGACCGACTGGTCGACGAACCCGGCGTCGGCGGCCGAGCGGTTGCGCTCGTAAGAGTTGACGGCGGAGGCCAAGAGGTCCTGCGCCCGGGTCTCGACTCGCTGGATTTCCTGGCCGTAGATGTACCGGGCACCGAAGATCGCGAGCGGGATGCCCAGGAGCAGGACGGCGACCGCAACCGCGGCGATCGTCGCCTGCAGCACGCGGGCGCGCATCTGGCTAGCTCGCCCCGATCTCGAAGCGGAAACCGAGACCGCGCACGGTGGAGACGTAACGCGGTGCGTTCGCGTCGTCACCGAGCTTGCGGCGCAGCCAGGACACGTGCATGTCCAGCGTCTTGGTCGAGCCGACCGGGTCGGAGCCCCACACGTCGCGCATCAGCGTGTCGCGGACGACGACGGAGCCAGCGTTCTGCACGAGGACGCGCAGGAGGTCGAACTCCTTCGTGGTCAGGTGCAGCTCTCGCTCGCCCTGGAAGGCACGGTGCGCGGACACGTCCACGCGGACGTCCTGTGCATGCAGCTCCTCCTCCTCGCCGGTCTCGCCGTGCGAGCGGCGCAGGAGCGCCCGCACACGTGCGAGCAGCTCAGCCAGGCGGAAGGGCTTGGTGACGTAGTCGTCGGCACCGGCGTCAAGGCCTACGACGAGGTCGACCTCGTCGGCACGGGCAGTCAGCACCAGGACGGGCACGGTGAGGCCATTGGCCCTGATCTCGCGCGCGACATCAAGCCCATCCATATCGGGGAGGCCCAGGTCCAGAACTACGATGTCCGCACCGGTCGAGCTCTCGATCGCACCTTTGCCGGTTCCTTGCACGACAACGTCGTATCCCTCACGGGAGAGCGCTCGTGCCAACGGCTCGGCAATGGCCGGGTCGTCTTCGGCTAGGAGTACGTGAGTCATTTCGCCATCGTAGGGCATAACCGACGCTGTGGCGCTACCCGGGCACGCATACGATGCCCACTCCACCGAATCCTTTCGGCAGAGGCCGCCATGGCGCAAGTGCTACCACGGTATGACGCGCCCGCGCAACGGTTCCACCTACGCTGACCTGCATGGGTTGGTACGAGCGGTGGGCGCAATGGTCTGAACGGTACCGGTTCGTGTTCGACCTCGTCCTGACGGTCGTCGCGTGGCTGTTTGTCATGGTCCTGTCGGCGTCGGGTTCCTACGGCCTTTCGGGTACGGAGTCCGCGCTCCTCGCCGCCGCCGTGCTCGCACCGCTCCCCTGGTGCCGCACGCGGCCCGTCGCCTCGTGCGTAGCGATGTTCGTCGTGTGCATGCTGCAGGTCACCGCTCTCGGTCTGCCCGTGTTTCTCCCGGCCGACCTCGCCGTGCTGGTGTCGATGTACTGCGTCACCGTCTACGGCCCGCGGTGGGCATACCTGATGGCGTGCGGGATGACGATGATCGGCGCCGTCACCGTCGGCGTCGGGATGTGGGCCCGGTACCCCGGGGACTCACTGGCGAGCACCATCCCCGCCATCATCCTGATCATGGCCCTCCTCGCCTGCTCCTTCGCCTTCGGCCTGCTCCGCCGGTCCCGGCGCGCGATGCTCGTGGCCATGCGCGACCGCGCCGACCGGCTGGAGATCGAGCGCGACCAGCAGGCGCAGATCGCCACGGCCGCCGAGCGGGCCCGCATCGCCCGCGAGATGCACGACATCGTGGCCCACTCCCTGTCCGTGGTGATCGCGCAGGCCGACGGCGGGCGGTACGCCGCGGCCGCCGACCCGGCAGCCGCCGAGCGGTCCCTCAACACGATCGCCGAGACGGGCCGCGCGGCACTCGCCGACATGCGCCGCCTGCTCGGTGTGCTGCGGGAAGGGCCGGGCCGGGTGACCACGCCGCTGGGCCTGGTCGCGCCGGACGACACGCCCGCCCGACGCCGGACGCCGGCGGCCGGGCCGGTCACGAGGGCCGAGTCGAGGGCGAGCTCGGCGGCCCCAGGGAGCCCCCCGAGCGGCGGCGCCGGGCTCGGGGACGACCCGGTGGCGGCAGCGCCGTCGTCGGGCAGCGCCGCCCCCCTGCGACCCCAGCCCGATGCCACCGACATCGGCGACCTGGTCAGCCAGGCCCGCGACGACGGCCTCAAGGTCTCCTGGGCGCGGGTGGGTGTCGAGCGGCGGCTGCCGCCCGGCGTCGGGCTCACGCTGTTCCGGGTGTGCCAGGAGGCGCTCACCAACGTGCGCAAGCACGCCGGCCCCCGGCCCGCCGTCACCGTCCTGCTGCGCTGGGGCGAGGACCAGGTGGAGCTGCGCGTGGACGACGACGGCCGCGGCCTGGCGGCCGACGGCTCGCCGGATCCCGCGGAACCTTCGCCCTCGGCCGGATACGGTCTGCTCGGGATGCGCGAGCGCGCCGAGATGTTCGGCGGGACGCTCACCGCCGGGCCCCGCCGGGGCGGCGGCTACTCGGTCCGGTTCGTCGTGCCGATCCCGCGGTCGTCCGACGTCGTGCCCAGCCTGCCCCAGGACGAACCCGACGCCGGGCAGCCGGACGCTGCACCCGCTCCGCCCGAGGACCGAGCCTCCCGGGCCGCCCAGGCCCAGGCCGATCTGGACAACACCCAAGGAGCACGATGACCTACGCCCCTGACGCCTCCGCACCGGTGCGGGTAGCGCTCGTCGACGACCAGCCGCTGGTCCGCGCCGGCCTGCGCATGGTGATCGACTCGCAGCCCGACCTGCGGGTGGTCGTCGAGGCCGACGACGGCCGCGACGCGCTGCGCCTGCTGGCCACGACCGTCTCCGACGTCGTGCTGATGGACGTGCGTATGCCGGGGATGGACGGGCTGACCGCCACCCGGGCGCTCCTGGCCGACGGCGGCCGGGCCGCGGCGGGCGACCCGCGCGTCGTCGTGCTGACGACGTTCGACCTGGACGAGTACGTGCTCGACGCCATCCGGGCGGGAGCCAGCGGGTTCCTGCTCAAGGACGCCCAGCCGGAGGAGCTGCTCACCGCGATCCGCACGGTGCACCAGGGTGACGCGGTGATCGCGCCGTCGTCCACCCGACGGCTGATGGAGCGACTGGTCACGGCGCTGCCGCCCGAGGAGGCGGCGGGTCCGCAGGAGGCGCTGGCCGCGCTCACGGGACGGGAGCGCGAGGTGCTCGTGCTCATGGCCCGCGGCCGGTCCAACACGGAGATCGGGTCCGACCTGTTCGTCGCGGAGGCGACGGTCAAGACGCACGTGGGCCGCATCCTGGCCAAGCTGAACGCCCGCGACCGAGTCCAGGCGGTGGTGACGGCCTACGAGACGGGCCTGGTCCGCCCGGGCACGTAGGCCCCGTCTAGTCCGTAGCCAGGGCGGTCAGCGGGCGGGTGCGGGTGGCAGCTCTTGCGGGGATCACCGAGGCGGCCAGGCCGGCGACCAGGGCCACGGCCAGGACGGTGGTGATCTCGGCCCACGGGACCACGAGCGGCACCCGGCCGAGGACGGACAGCGCAGTGGTGGCGCCCGCCCACCCGTACACCAGGCCGAGCACAACGCCGAGCACCGCACCCACTGCCGCGATGACCAGGCCCTCGACGGCGAGCGTCGCCCGGAGCTGGCCCTTGGAGAGCCCGATGGCCCGCAGCACGGCGTTCTCCCGGGTGCGGTCGATGACGGACAGCGACAGGGTGTTGGCCACGCCGATCAGGGCGATGAGCACGGCGACGGCGAGCAGCCCGACCACTATCGAGAGGATCGCGTCGATGATCTGCTGATAGGCCGACCGTTCGACGACGATCCCGGCGATCCCGACCGTCTCCCCGGTGGTGGAGACCGCCTCCTGCACGGCGGAGACGACCTGACCGGCGTCGCGGCCGTCGTCGACCGCCGCCCACACCTCGCCGGCCGCCAGTCCCGGGGCGAAGGCCGCGAGGTCCTGCGGCGTCACATAGGCCCGGTCGGCCTGGGAGTCGGTGTGCGCGACGTCCAGCGTGATCTCGCCGCCCGGCCCGGTGAGCTCAAGGGTGTCGAGGCCTTCCAGGCCGTACAGCGTGGCCGCCCGTTCCGGGACGACGACGGTGCCGGGCCGCAGCCGTTCGGCGTCGACCGGCGTGTTCGCGACGGACCGCAGGTCCGCCGGGTCGACGGCGGCGACCTGCACCGGCCGGCCCTCGTCCGCCCGCTGGGCGGACACGTTCGTCACCTCGATCACGGCACCGAGCCCGTCGACGCCGTCCAGGGCGTTGATCACGGCGGCGGGCACCGCGGTGGCCGCACCGGTGTCGTCGTACGTGGTGCTGGTGACCTGGAGGTCGACGGGGAAGCGCGCGTCCAGCTCGTCGTCCATGGCGACGCGCGCGCTGGCGGCCCCCGTCGTCATCATGGAGACGAGCGTGACGCCGATGAGCAGCGCGGTGGACGTCGCGGCCGTGCGGCGCGGGTTGCGCAGCGCGTTGGCCGAGGCCAGGCGGGCCGCCGGACCCCCGACGCCCGCGAGCCTGCCGAAGGTGGCGGCGACCTGGGGCAGCCAGAAGACTGAGCCGACGATGACGCCGACGAACGACACGGAGCCGCCGAGCACCGTGGCGAACAGCCCGGCGTCGATCCGGCCGGCCATCCCGAGGGCCACACCGACGGCCATCGCCGCGAGCCCGCCGAGCGTGGCGATCCCGGCGAACACCGCCCGGGCACGGCCGGTCCCAGAGGCCCCGGGGGCGTCAGCGGGACGCAGGGCGGCGAGCGGGGCGACGTGTGACGCGGCCCGCGCCGGGGCGAGCGCCGCGGCCAGCGTCACGAGCAGGCCCACACCGAGCGGCACGAGGAGCTCGGCGGCGGTCGGGACGACCGTCCGCGGCAGCGCCACCCCGAGGTCGAAGCTCGGCGCGACCAGGAGTCCGGCCTGCACGAGCAGGGACCCGACGACGACCCCCGCCACCGAGGCGAGGACACCGAGGATCGCCGCCTCCAGCAGGACGCTCCGGTAGACCTGCCCGGTGCTGGCGCCCACGCAGCGCAGCAGGGCGAGCGTGTGCGACCGCTGCGCGACGAGGACCTGGAAGGTGTTGGTGATGACGAGCCCCGCCACCACCAGGGACACCGCGGCCAGCGCCAGGGCGAACACGAGGTAGAGGATGTTCTGGCCGCCCGAGATCGCCGAGACCACATCCTCCGCGTACTCCTCGGGGGTGGTGACCCCGGTCGCGGTCGGGACGGCGGCGGCGAGGGCGGCCCGGGCAGTGGCGAGGGCGGCTGTGTCGTCGGCCGCGCCGTCTGCTGCGCCGTCGGCCCCGCCGGCGGGCTGGTCGAGGGCGACGACCAGCGTCCGCATGCCTGGCGGCCCGGCGGCACCCGCCTCGGCGGCGAGGCGCTTCTCCAGCGCCTCCGGGGTGACGACGGCGACGCCGCCGCCCGCGGCAAAGGTGCCCAGCGGGTCGTCGACGAGGCCGGACACCGTCAGCTGCTCGCTGACCTCCTGGCCGCCGTAGCACTCGGCGCCGTTCTCGTCCGTAGCGGGCCGGCCGCCCCGCAGGCAGCGGGTCGACGCGATGGTGTCGCCCACGCCCACCCCGAAGAGCTCGGCGACCTCCACGGGGAGCACCAGGCGGTCGGGACCGTCCGCCCAGGCGCCGTCGGCCAGGACCAGCGGCGACAGCCGCGGGTCCGAGGGGGTCGCGACGAGCGACTGGTAGACGGTCCTGCCGCCGTGGCTGAGCTCCGCGTAAGCGCCGCGGAACCCGTCGGCCGCCGCTACCCCGTCTACCGCGCGTACCGCGTCGACGTCCGCCGAGGTCATGTTTCCCCCACGGTCGAAGACCACGAGGTCCGCGTCGGCGTACTGTGCGGCGACCTGGTCGTACGTGGTGCGGGTGAT
Source organism: Promicromonospora sp. Populi (assembly GCF_041081105.1). Lineage (NCBI taxonomy): Bacteria > Bacillati > Actinomycetota > Actinomycetes > Micrococcales > Promicromonosporaceae > Promicromonospora > Promicromonospora sp. Populi. The sequence continues at coordinate 2,791,048 of NZ_CP163528.1, forward strand.
GACGGTGCCCGCCTGCAGCGTCGCGGCCACGAACGCGGTGCTGATGACGATGGCGACACCTGCGGCGGCGAGCCGGCCGGCGCTGCGGCGCATCTGGGCCAGCGCGAGGCGGACGGTGGGGTCGGTGCTCGGCACGCGAGTCACTCCCTCGCGAGTGCCGCCACCGGGAGGTCAGGTGTGGGCCCGGCCATCAGGCAGCCGCCCCTCTGGTGACGATGGCGGGTTCGAGGGTGCGTAGGGCGTCCAGGCCGGCCATCGCGGACTCGGGTGTCGGGTCGGAGATGTCGCCCGCGATCCGGCCGTCCGCGATCAATACCACCCGGTCCGCGTACGCGGCCGCCGACGGGTCATGCGTGACCATGATGATCGTGCGCCCCAGCTCCCGGACCGAACGCCGCAGGAAGGACAGGACCTCGGCGCCGGAGCGGGAGTCGAGGTTGCCGGTCGGCTCGTCCGCGAACACCACGTCCGGCTGCGCGATCAACGCCCGGGCGATCGCGACGCGCTGCTGCTGCCCGCCCGAGAGCTCCCCGGGGCGGTGGGTCAACCGGCCACCCAGCCCGAGGGTCTCGATCAGGGTGTTGAACCAGGCCCGGTCCACCGTGCCGCCGGCCAGCTCGACCGGCAGGGTGATGTTCTGCTCCGCGGTAAACATCGGCAACAGGTTGAACTGCTGGAACACGAACCCCACCCGGTCGCGACGCAACCGCGTCAGCGCCTTGTCCCCCAGACCGGTGATCTCCGTCTCCCCGAGAAACGCCTGCCCACCCGTGGCGGTGTCCAACCCGGCCAGCAGGTGCATCAGCGTCGACTTACCCGACCCCGACGGCCCCATGATCGCGGTAAACCGACCCTGCTCGAAGTCAACATCCACCCCGTCCAACGCCCGCACCACCGCCTCACCCCCGCCATACGTCTTCGCCAGACCCCGAGCACGAACAGCACGAGTTGTGTCCACGAGAATCTCCTCGGTTCGATCAGGCTGCCGGTGGTACGTGCGGACCGCCGGTGGCGGCCCGCACCGGGCGGTGCTCGCGGGAGATGACCCCGCGTGCTGCCCGGAAGTGGTCCGGCCTTCCCGGGATGGACCCCGGTACGGCCGGCAGTGACGAACCTACGGAGCCGGGACGGCCCGGGGCATCGGGCGTTGGCCTGATCCTTGCTGGGGTCTGTCATCCCCTGGTCGTACATCTGGTCGGCCCGGGGTAGGGGCACTCACCCAGGGGTTGTGCCGTAGGGAGCGCAACGCCGCGCCTGTGGAAACCAGGTCCGTGCACAGGGCGCCCGCTCCTGGACCCGCTCCGGGTGGGCGCGCGGCGAGGCTGGGTGCCATGACCCGAACCTCGATGTCCGACGGCGCGGTGCGCGTGACCCTGCACCCGGGCGAGGACGTGCTCCTGCGCCCGGGAGCCCGGCTCGGCGACGTCCGCGCGCCCCTCGCCGCCCTCACCAGACGCCCCGAGCTGCGGTACACGCCGCTCACGGTCGACGGCGCGTGCCTGGCCGACAACCAGGTGGTCGGCGAGCGCCCGCTGCTGCCCGGTGCCGTCCTGCAGGTCGCGAGCACGGACTCACCCGGGCGTACGACGGCGGCTCGCTCCTGGCCGGCGTCCGGCGGGGCGTGGACGGCGTCCGGCGGGGCGTGGCTCGTCGCCCGCGTGACCGGGCCCGACGCCGGGGCGATGGTCGGCGTCGACGGTCCGTGGGCCGCGGCCCGGGCCTGGGTCCGGCTGCGCCCGGGCGGGCGGCTCGCGGTCCGCCGAGCGGGCGGTCCCGCGACGTGGCTCGCGCCTCGTCCCGAGCCTGGGCTGGGGCCTGGCGGCGTCCCCTGGGCGCTCGCGCTGCTCCCGGCGATTGCGTCCCTGGGCCTCGCCGCGGCCCTGCGCCAACCGCTCCTGGCGGTGTTTGCGCTGCTAGGCCTGGTTGTGGCGGTCCCGCAGCTGCGTGCCGCCCGACAGCGAGCCGCGGCCCACGGCGCCGTCCGGGACCGGTCGCGCGAGGTTCCCGGCCCGGCCCGGCTCCTGGGGTTCGCGCACGCCGCGCTCCAGGTCTCCCCCGGCGCCTGGGCTGCGGCGCGGGAGGCGCACGCGACTGCCCAGGCCGTCAGCCGGGCTCCGGTTCCGTCTCCGGTTCCATCTGCGATTGGAGTTCTGGTTGGAGCTCCGGTTGGAGCTCCGGTTGGAGCTCAGGGTCGGGCTCAGGACGGCGACGCCTGGGACCAGCTGTTGCACGACGGCGCCGTCGCCGTGCTCGGGCCCGACGACCTGGCCCGCTCGGTCGCCCGCGCGCTCGTCGCCGGTCTCGCCGCCCGGGGTGCGACCGTGCGGGTCGGGGCTGCGGCCCCGGGCTGGTGCTGGGCCCGCTGGCTCCCGGACGGCGGGCCGCTGGTCCTGGTGACCGATCGCGCGCCCGGCAACGACCACACGAGGGCGGCCACGGCCTCGGCCCTCGCCGGACCAGCGCTCGACGCGCCGGCGGCAGGCTTCGTGGTCTCCGTCGGAGCCGTCCCGCCCGGTTGCCGCGCAGTGGTCCGGGTGCTCGACGCTCACCGCGTGCGAATCACCGGGCCCGACGGCGCGGAGCGAGTAACCCCGCTCGTCGGCGTCACGGCCGATTGGGCCGAGCGCCTGGCCCGGCTGCTCGCCGGTGCCGCCTGGCTCGGCCGGACCTCGGCCGCCCTGCACGGTTCCGCCGTCGAGCCAGCGGAGCAAGCCCTCCGGCCCGGCCTCCTGCCCGGCCTCTTGCCCGACGTCGTGCCCCTGACCAGGGCGCACGACCTGTCCACGGCACCCGGACCGGAAGCCGTCGCCGCGAGGTGGGCCGACGCCCGCACGTGGGCCGTGCCGCTCGGCATCGGCGTCGACGGCGCGCCCGTCTGTCTCGACCTGGTGCGCGACGGACCGCACCTGCTCGTCGCCGGCACCACCGGCTCGGGCAAGTCGGAGCTGCTGCAGACACTCGTGCTCGGGCTCGCGCTGACGCGGTCGCCCGACGACCTGGCCCTCGTGCTGGTGGACTTCAAGGGCGGCGCGAGCCTCGGCGTCTGCCCGGGGCTGCCGCACGTGGTCGGCCAGGTCACCGACCTGGAGCCGGGGCTGGCCGCCCGGGCCCTCGCCGGGCTCCGCGCGGAGCTGCGCCGTCGCGAGCGGATCCTGGCTGCCCGGTCGGTGCCCGACGTCGCCGCCCTGCCGACCGGCACGCTCCCTCGGCTGGTGGTGGTGATCGACGAGTTCCGCGCTCTGGCCGACGACCTGCCCCAGTTCCTGCCCGCCCTGCTGCGGGTCGCCGCCCAGGGGCGGTCGCTCGGCGTGCACCTGGTGCTCGCTACGCAGCGCCCCGGCGGAGCGGTCGGGCCCGACCTGCAGGCCAACGTCAGCGCGCGCGTCGCGCTCCGGGTCACCGACGCGCTGGAGTCGCGTGACGTGCTCGACGACCCCGCGGCCGCACACATCTCGACTGCGACACCGGGACGGGCGCTGCTGCGCCTGGGGTCGGCCCCACCCGTGCTGCTCCAGTGCGCCCGGGCCACGGCCCCGCCGATGGCCGAGCCGCCGCTGGTACGGCGCGCTCCGGCGTGGCTCGGTCGGACGTGGCCCGATCCGGCACGGCCCGATCCGGCACGGCCCGATCGGGCCGGGACTGTGCCGGTGAGCGCCTCCGCGGCCCTGCGCGGACACGTGCCCGGCGGTCCGGCTGTGCCTGCACTGCCCGACGTCGCCACGCTCGTGGCCGAGGCAGCCCGCGAGGCGGCGCGAGCACTGGGTCACGTGCCGGGCGCCCCGCCATGGCAGCCGCCGCTCCCCCGGCAGGCCACCGGCGCGGACCTGCCCCCGGCCACCCGGCGGAGCCGGGCCGGCCTTGTGCTCGCCCTCGGCGACGACCCGGACCTGCAGCGGCGCACCGCCGTCGTCTGGGACCCGCGCGACGGTCATCTCGCGATCCTCGGGCGGGCCCGTTCAGGACGCACCACGGCGCTCATCACCCTCGCTCTGGCCGCCCTGCGCCAGGGATGGGCGGTGCACGGGATCGCCCGCGACGCGAGACCGCTCGCCGCCCTGCGGCACCACCCCGGCTACGGCCGGACCATCCACCCGGATGACGCCGCGGCGATAGCCCACCTGCTGTCCGACGCCGCCCCGGCCGGCGATCGAAAGCCGGTGCCCGACGGATCCCCGGACGCGAGTCAGGAGCGCAGCGCCCGCACCCTGGTCCTCGTCGACGGCGCCGAGGACGTGCGGGGCACACTGCCGCCCGCGGCGCTGCGACCGGGAGTCGCGTTCGCGCTCTCGGCCGACGGCCCGTCGCTGGGCGGTCTGGCGGCACGGGTCGGGCCGCGCCTGGTGCTGCTCAGCACGGACCGCTCGGCCGACGTCGTGCTGGGGGCACCGGTCGCGCTCGCGGGCTCGGGCGGACCGCCGGGCCGGGCCGCGTGGTGCGGCCGGGGAGATCCGGTGCTGTGCCAGGTGCTGGTGCCTGACGGCCCTCCGGGGCGGTCCGGGATCAGTCCTCGGAGCCGGTCGCCGACGTCACGGCGACGACCGAGGGAGTCATGAGCAGGCCGCCCACCAGCAGGGCGAGCACAAGCGCCACCCAGCCGCCCACCACCGTGATCCCGGTCCCGCTGCCGATCGCGGCGACGGATCCGATGAGCTGAAAAAGCTGCCAGGTCACGACGGGACCGCGGCCGGAACGGCGGCCCCGGAGAAGTGCCCGGCAGGACACCACGAGCACCCAGGCAACTCCAAGGAGAAAGAGCACCAGAAAGAGGCTTACTCCCAAGGACGTGGAACCACCTGTAAGGATTTCACCAAGAAGCACTACTGAGAAAGCAACGAAGCCGATGACCTCGACGATGACACCGATCACGAGGGCGCTGAGAAACGGCGGAACGCTGCGGGCGAAAATGGCTTTCAGTACTGGCACGACGGGCTAGAATACCGGTGAGCGGCCTATTCACAACAGTGTGACGGATCCCTCAGGGTTCACGGCTGAGAAACTTCGCCGTAACCCCTTGTGCGACTGTTCACGAGCGTGTGAACCTAGTTGCAGCAATCCACCACACCTCGAACTGACCCCCGTCGGTCACCGTCTGGCGCACAGCGATCGGAAAACGATCCACAACCAGACCTGTGCACCCCAGACGCACGATGACGACGCTCCCAGATGGCGAGCCGGACGGCGGGTAGTTCCTTCCAAGGAGTACGTGACCATGGACTGGCGCCACCGCGCAGCATGTCTCGAAGAAGACCCCGAACTGTTCTTCCCGATCGGCAACACGGGTCCCGCCCTTCTGCAGATCGAGGAGGCCAAGGCAGTGTGCCGTCGTTGCGACGTCGTAGACACCTGCCTCAAGTGGGCAATTGACTCCGGTCAGGACGCCGGTGTCTGGGGCGGTATGAGCGAGGACGAGCGCCGCGCGCTCAAGCGCCGCACTGCGCGCGCTCGTCGCGCGGGCTGACCCAGCACGGGTTGATCCAGCCGAGACGTTTCGCCGCGAGCCGCGCCTGAGCACTCCCCCTTCGCTCAGGCACGGCTCGCGTCTTTTTTCGCGCTCCGGTCCGGACTACCCGCCCGGTCAGATCCGCAAAGAGTCGTTCACCCGCAACACCAGCTGCAGCTCCACCTGCGTGCCGCCGCCCTCGCGGGTCGACCACTCGATGGTCCCCCCGAGCTCGTTGGTCACCAGCGTGCGCACGATCTGCGTGCCCAGACCGCTGCCGGGGCCACGCCCGCCCTCGCCACCGTTCTGGGGCAGCCCGACGCCGTCGTCGGCCACGATCACCCGCAGGGCGGAGTCCTGCCGCTCCACACCGATCTCGACGGTGCCCACCGCGCGTCCCACGAACCCGTGCTCGACGGCGTTGGTCACCAGCTCCGTGAGCACGAGGGCGAGCGGAGTCGCGTCCTGGGCGGGCACCATGCCGAACGATCCCGTGCGCACCGTGCGGACCGAGGTGGACGACGCGGAAGCGACGTCGGCCGTGAGCCGCAGGGCCCTGCCGACCATGTCGTCGAGCTCGACCTGCTCGTCCAGGGTCTGCGAGAGGCTCTCGTGCACCAGGGCGATGGTCGAGACCCGCCGCATGGCCTCCTCGAGCGCTTCCTTCGCGGCCTGGCACGTCCATCCGTCGGGCCTGGAGCCGCAGCAGCGCGGCGACGGTCTGCAGGTTGTTCTTGACCCGGTGGTGGATCTCCCGGATCGTCGCGTCCTTGGTGATCAGCTCCCGTTCACGACGGCGCAGCTCGGACACGTCGCGGCACAACAGCACCGCGCCGATGCGCTGACCACGGTCGGTGAGCGGCATCGCCCGCAGCGACAGCGACACCCCGTGCGCCTCGATGTCGGTGCGCCATGGCGCGCGGCCCATCACGACGAGCGGCAGCGACTCGTCCACGGGCTTGAGCTGCTCGATCAGGTTGGCCGTCACCTCGACGAGCGACTGCCCCACCAGCGGCCCGATCACACCGAGCCGGTGGAAGCACGACAGGGCGTTCGGGCTGGCGTAGAGCACCTCGCCCTCGGAGTTGAGGCGGATCAGGCCGTCACCCACACGCGGGGCTCCGCGCCGCGATCCGGTCGCCGCGTTCGGCAGGGGGAACTCACCCCGCGGGATCATCGCCACCAGGTCGTCGGCGGCCTCGACGTAGTTCAGCTCCAGGCGCGACGGCGTCCGACCGGAGCCGAGGTTGGTCTGCCGCGCGATCACGGCCACCGCCGTGTCCTTGTGGACCACGGGGACCGCCTCCTCCCGCACGGCGTACGCGCCGAACCAGCGCGGCTCGCGGGCGCGCTGCGCCTTGGCCTCGGCCATCGCCTTCGCCAGCTGCGGGCGCTGCCCCTCCGGCGCGAAGGAGCCGACTATGTCGTCGTAGTGCACGGTCGCGCCCGTCGAGGGGCGGCACTGCGCGATGGCGACGAACCGCCCGTCGTCGGTGGGCAGCCACAGCACAAGGTCGGCGAACGCCAGGTCCGAGACCACCTGCCAGTCGCCGACCAGGAGATGCAGCCACTCGACGTCGGCCGGCTCGAGGTCGGCGTGCTCAAGGATCAGGTCACTCATCGCGGACACGCGCCCAGCCTATGCCGGAACAGCCCATGGCCCGCCGGGGAAGCGGTGTGCGCCCTGCCTCATCTGCACCCGCATCGGCACCCGTGCGTATCCGACGCGAGCAAGGTGTCCGTTAGAGTTCGACCACCGGCATGCCCCGTCGGCGCGAGGAGGAAAGCCCGTGCACCTGACCGTGGACCTGACGTTCCCCGCCACCATCGAAGACGTCTCCGCGATGCTCGCGGACGAGTCGTTCGTACGATGGCGCGCCCAGCGTTCCACCGGTTCCGTGAACGGCGCGGTCGAGCAGGCCGACGTCACCGGCACCGCGGCCGACGGCTTCACAGTGGTCGTGCGGCGCACCCTCCCGACCGACATCATCCCCGTGCAGGCCCGCCCGTTCGTGGGCGCGCACCTCGAGATCCGCCAGGCCGAGGCCTGGGAGGCGGCGTCCGACGGCCGTCGCGCGGGCACAGTAGCCGTCGAGATCCTCGGCGCCCCGGTACGGGTCACCGCCACGGCGGCCCTTGCCACTCTGCCCGACGGCGGCACGCGCCTCACCTACGCGGGTGAAGTTCGCGCCACCGTTCCCCTCTTCGGGACGGTGATCGAGGAAGCTGCGGTCAGCGCGGTCCGCACTACCCTCGAGACCGAGGCGGAAGCCGGACGTGACTGGCTCGCCGGCAAGCGAACGGGCACGGCCTGAGCCGGCCCGCTCCGAACCCTGGATGACCTGCATGGATGAACTTCCGGATTGACTCGCCAGCAGTGCCTGACACCGTGGCCAGGCCGACTGCTGACGAAATCTTTCCCGTTCTGGCGCAACTTTGGCATTTCGGACAACGTTTCCCAATTGAGACGTGATGTTCGTTTCAGCCACTGCCCTTTTCGCGCGGCGAGTGCTACAAACCTGAGCGAACATTCGTGTCGGATGTGGACGAGTTTGTGCTCTGATATCGCTCTCACGCATCGACACACACGCGTTCCGATCATGAGGAGTCCCAGTGCCCAGCAAACACGGACCGGTCCGAAGCCGGACCGTCGCCCCCCGACGCGCGGTCCTCGCGACGCTCGCGGCCGTCGTCCTGCCCGTCACCGGCTGCGGCTCGCTCCTGGGCGACAGTCCCGCAAGCCCCGGGGACGACGGCCCGATCACCCTCACCGTCTCCACGTTCAACGACTTCGGGTACACCGACGAGCTGCTCGCCCAGTACACGGAGGCGAACCCGAACGTCACGGTCGAGCACATCGTGGCCCCGACCTCCGACGAGGCGCGCCTGCAGATGCTCAAGGCGTTCACCACGGGTGACGGCTCCGAGCTCGCGGACGTCGTTGCGGCCGAGGTCGACTGGATGCCCGAGCTGATGCAGCACTCGGACCTCTTCGAGGACCTGACCGACGACGAGGTCACCAAGCGCTGGGTGGACTGGAAGGTGGCCCAGGCCACAACGCCGGACGGCAAGCTGCTGGGCTACGGCACGGACATCGGCCCCGAGGCGATCTGCTACCGCGCCGACCTGTTCGAGGCGGCCGGCCTGCCGACCGACCGCACCGAGGTCGCGCAGCTGCTCGGCGGCGACGGCGCCACGTGGGAGCGCTACTTCGAGGTGGGCCGTCAGTTCTCCGAGCAGTCCGACGTCGCCTGGTTCGACGGCGCCACCGGCACGTTCCAGGGCATGGTCAACCAGCTTCCCGCCGCGTTCGAGGACCCTGCGACGCAGCAGCCCACCGACCTCGCGACCAACAACGAGGTCCGGGCGGTCTACGACCAGATCACCGGGGCCATCGACGCCGGGCTGTCGGCCGGCCTCGCGCAGTGGTCCCCCGAGTGGGCCGCCGGGTTCCAGTCGGACGCTTTCGCGACCATGCTCTGCCCCGGCTGGATGATGGGGCCGATCGAGTCGTACTCGGCCGGAGTGCAGGGCTGGGACGTCGCCAACGTGTTCCCCGGTGGCGGCGGTAACTGGGGCGGCTCGTTCCTGGCCGTCCCGTCCGCGAGCCCGTATCCCGAGGAGGCGAAGAAGCTCGCCGCCTGGCTCACCGCACCCGAGCAGCAGACCCAGGCCTTCACGACGGCGGGCACGTTCCCGTCGCAGCTCGAGGCGCAGAGCTCCGAGACGGTCCAGGCCTACACCAACCCGTTCTTCGCCAACGCTCCGGTGGGCAAGATCTTCACCGAGCGGGCCCAGTCCATCAACGGTGCGCCGTACAAGGGCCAGTACTACTTCGCCATCCGCGACGAGGTGAACACCGCGCTGACCGCTGTCGACACCGGAAGCGTCGGGCCGGAGACGGCCTGGAACCAGGCCGTGCAGACGGTCGAGGACCTGCGGGTGCAGCAGTGAGGGGCGCAGTCTTCGCCCCCGCCGTCTCTTGACACCACACGGTAGACACCGGAACTATCAGTGCCGCCCGTGGAAGCGCTACCACACCCACCCACGGTGGTGGAAGCGCTGCCAGCGAGCCGCAGCCCCAGACCGCACGACAAGGGAGTCCCCAGTGCTGAGCACTACCCGACCCACGCGGCGCACCGCCGCCCGCACCCTCCAGGTGACCGCCGGTGCCGCCGCCGTAGCCCTCGCCCTCACCGCCTGCGGTGGTGGATCTGACGAAGGATCCGGCGAGGAAGACGGTCCCATCACGCTGACTGTCGCGACGTTCAACGACTTTGGCTACACCGACGAGATGCTCGACGCGTACACGGACGAGCACCCGAACGTGACCGTCGAGCACGTCAAGGCTGCCACCACCGACGACGCCCGCAGCAACATGACCACCAAGCTCGCCGCCGGCGGCGAGGGACTGGCGGACATCGAGGCCATCGAGGTCGACTGGCTGCCCGAGCTCACGCAGTACCCCGACCTGTTCACGGACCTGGCCGACCCCGAGCTGGACGGCCGCTGGGTGGACTGGAAGGTCCAGCAGGCCACCACGCCCGACGGCAAGATCATCGGCTACGGCACCGACATCGGCCCGGAGGCAATCTGCTACCGCGCCGACCTGTTCGAGGAGGCCGGCCTGCCGACCGACCGCGAGGAGGTCGCCGAGCTCCTGGGCGGCGCCGACGCGACGTGGGAGGACTACTTCGCCGCGGGCCGCGAGTTCGTGGCCGAGTCGGACGCCGCCTGGTACGACAGTGCCGCCGGCACCTTCCAGGGCATGATCAACCAGCTTCCCGCCGCGTTCGAGGACCCCGAGACCGGTGAGCCCAAGGACCTCGGGACCAACACCGAGGTCGAGGACATCTACACCGAGATCGCCGGCTCGGTCGACGACGACCTGTCGGCCGGCCTGGAGCAGTGGGGCGACGACTGGGTCGCCGGCTTCCAGGCGGACGCCTTCGCCACCATGCTCTGCCCGGCCTGGATGACCGGTCCGATCGAGCAGAACTCCGGTGGTATCGAGGGCTGGGACATCGCCGACGTCTTCCCCGGCGGCGGCGGCAACTGGGGCGGCTCGTTCCTGACCGTCCCGGCCTCGGGCGAGAACACCGAGGCGGCCAAGGAGCTCGCCGCGTGGCTGACCGCGCCCGAGCAGCAGACCTCTGCGTTCGAGACCTCCGGCACGTTCCCGTCGCAGATCGAGGCGCAGGACTCCGAGGCCGTCCAGAGCTTCACCAACCCGTTCTTCAACGACGCGCCGGTGGGTCAGATCTTCTCGACCCGCGCCCAGGCGATCGACGGCGCCCCGTTCAAGGGCGCGAACTACTTCGCCATCCGTGACGAGGTCACGAACGCGCTCAACCGCATCGACATCACGAAGTCGCAGGACACCCAGGAGTCCTGGGACGAGGCCGTCGAGAAGGCCGCAGCCCTCGGCTGAATGACCTGACCGCCACACAGGCTTGGTTGTGGGCGTGATCGTTGCCACTACGTGCCCGCTATGGGCGCAACGATCACGCCCACAACCAAGCTCTTGTGTCTGGCGTGTTTGGCACGCATTGACCAACCGACGATGACGCGGCGGAAGACCGGGAAGATGACATGGCTGTCCTGACACCTCAACGATCGACACCGGGCTCCGGTGCACCACAGCGCGGACCGCGCAGGCTCGGGTTCTCCCAGCGACTCGGCCGCTGGGACGTGAAGCTCTCTCCGTACCTGTACATCTCGCCATTCTTCATCCTGTTCGCGGTGACCGGCCTGTTCCCGCTCGGCTACACGGCGTTCGTGTCGCTGCACGAGTGGAGCCTGCTCGGCGGCCAGGGCGAGTTCGTGGGCCTGCAGAACTTCACCGACGTGCTCAGCCAGCCCGACTTCTGGAAGTCGCTGGCCAACACGCTGTCGATCTTCGTCCTGTCCTCGGTACCGCAGGTGATCGTCGCGGTCACCATCGCCGCCCTGCTGGACCAGAACCTGCGCTCGGCGACCTTCTGGCGCATGGGCGTCCTGATCCCCTACGTCGTGGCGCCCGTCGCGGTGTCGATGATCTTCGGCCGCCTGTACGCCGACCAGTACGGCCTGATCAACTCCCTGCTCGGCCTGATCGGGCTGGACCCGGTCGCCTGGCACGGCGACCGGCTCGCCAGCCACGTCGCCATCGCGAGCATCGTCAACTACCGCTGGGTCGGCTACAACGCGCTGATCTTCCTCGCCGCGATGCAGGCCGTGCCGCGCGACCTCTACGAGGCTGCGGTGATCGACGGCGCGGGCCGCGTGCGCCAGTTCTTCTCCATCACCGTGCCGCAGATCCGCGCCACCATCATCTTCGTCGTCATCACCTCCACCATCGGCGGCCTGCAGATCTTCGACGAGGTCCGCATGTACGACGCCACCGGCCTCGGCGGCCCCGACCGGAACTGGATGACCACGGTCCTGTACCTGTACGACGTCGCGTGGGGCAACCAGCACAGCCTCGGCAGGGCATCGGCCGTGGCCTGGATGCTGTTCCTCCTGATCGTCGTGATCGGCATGGTGAACTTCCTGATCACCCGCCAGATCTCGACGTCGGGCACGGTCGGCAAGAAGTCGAAGCGCACCAGCACCAGCACCAGCAGGGGGAATGCATGAGCTCCGTCGCCGTCACCGCCCAGACCGCCGGCCCGGCGGCCGCCAAGGTCGCCGCCCGCCGCCGGAGAGGCGCCGCCTCCGGGAGCACCACCCGGCGCGCCAGCTGGGTGGTCTACGCCCTGCTCGGGATCACGCTGCTGATCTCGATCTTCCCGCTGTACTTCACGCTGCTGCTGGGCTCCTCCGACCCGGTCGAGATCTCGCGCAACCCCGTGCCGCAGTGGCTGCCCGACCTCTCGCTGTTCACCCAGTTCGCAACCGTCATCGAATCGACCCAGATCAACTTCTGGCGGGCGCTGGCCAACTCCCTGATCATCGCGGTCCTCGTCTCCGCGGCGGTCGTGCTGTTCTCCACGCTGGCCGGGTACTCGTTCGCGAAGCTCCGCTTCCGCGGCCGTGGCCCGCTGCTGGTTTTTGTCATCGCGACGATGGCGGTCCCGACCCAGCTCGGCGTCATCCCGATGTACATCCTGATGTCGGACCTCGACTGGATCGGCAAGCTCCAGGCCGTCATCGTGCCCGCGCTGGTCAGCGCGTTCGGCGTCTTCTGGATGACGCAGTACCTGTCCGAGGCGCTGCCCTACGAGCTGATCGAGGCCGCCCGGGTGGACGGCGCCTCGATGCTCCGGACGTTCTGGAGCATCGCGCTGCCTGCCGCGCGCCCGGCCGCCGCGATGCTAGGCCTGTTCACGTTCGTCCAGCAGTGGACCAACTTCTTCTGGCCCTCGATCGTGCTGAACTCGGAGAATCCGACGCTGCCACTGGTCGTAAAATCGCTGCAGTCGAACTACTTCGTGGACTACTCGCTGGTCATGGGCGGGGTGTTCCTCGTGACGCTCCCCCTGCTGGTGATCTTCGCGTTCGTCGGCAAGCAGCTCGTCGCGGGCATCATGCAGGGGGCGGTGAAGGGATGACCACGCTGAGCTTCAAGACCGGCGCCGGCTTGCACCGCGTGCCCGCCCCTGGTTTCGCCCTGCCGTACACGCCGACGACGCCGCGCACCGCGCCGTCGTCGAACACAGACGGCGCTGTCCCCTTCCCGGAAGGTTTCCTGTGGGGCGCGGCCACCGCCGCCTACCAGGTGGAGGGTGCCGCCCACACTGACGGCCGCGAGGACTCCGTGTGGGACGTGTTCGCGAAGGTCCCCGGCGCCGTCCTGAACCAGGAGGACGGCGAGGTCGCCTGCGACCAGTACCACCGCTACCCGGCCGACGTCGCGCTGATGAAGGACCTGGGTATCAAGGCGTACCGGTTCTCGACGTCGTGGGCCCGGGTGGTCCCCGGGGGGCGCGAGGTCAACCCCGCCGGACTCGCGTACTACGACCGGCTCGTGGACGAGCTGCTCGGTGCGGACATCCTGCCCTGGCTCACGCTGTACCACTGGGACCTGCCGCAGGCGATCGAGGCCGAGTCGAACGGGTGGGTCAACCGCGACACCGCGTACCGGTTCCGCGACTATGCGGTGACCATGCACGAGGCGATCGGCGACCGGGTCGACGTGTGGACCACGCTCAACGAGCCCTGGTGCGCGGCGTTCCTCGGCTACACGGGCGGGCAGCACGCGCCGGGCCGGCAGTCCCGCGAGGACGGCGTCGCGGCCGCGCACCACCTCATGCTGGCCCACGGCCTGGCCATCGAGGCGCTGCGTGAACGGGCAACTAAGGCAGACCCGATCAATCTTGGAATCACGCTCAACTTCGAGATCGAGGACCCGGTAGACCCGGACGACCCCGCCGACGTCGACGCCGCACGCCGGCTCGACGGCGGGATCACGCGTTTCTTCGCGGACCCGATCCTGCGCGGTGCGTACCCGCAGGACGTGCTGGAGGACGTGCGCGAGTACGGCCTGGAGCAGCACATCCAGGACGGCGACCTGGAGATCATCTCGGCGCCCATCGACTCGCTCGGCGTGAACTATTACCACGGCAACGCCGTGGCCGCGGTGCCCCCCGAGCACCCGCTGGACGGTGGCGCACCCGTGTCCCGGCCGTCGTCGTCCCCGTTCCCGGGTGGCGACGGCGCGTACACGCACCCGCGCGGCCTGCCCGTCACGGCCCAGAACTGGGAGGTCCAGCCCGAGGGCCTCACCCGGCTCCTGCTGCGCCTGCAGCGGGACTACACGGGGCCGCGCGGCATCGCGCTGTACGTGACGGAGAACGGCAGCGCCTACGAGGACGCCGTCGGCCCGGACGGGTTCGTGGACGACCAGGACCGCCTGGCGTTCATCGACGTGCACCTGCGCGCCGTCAAGGACGCCATCGACGAGGGCGCCGACGTGCGCGGCTACTTCGGCTGGTCGCTGCTCGACAACTACGAGTGGGCGTGGGGCTACGGCAAGCGCTTCGGGCTGGTGCGGGTCGACTTCGAGACGCAGGAGCGGACTGTGAAGGCGTCGGGCCGCTGGTACGGTCAGGTTGCACGGGACAATATCGTTCCTGAGCTGTCGACGACGCCCGGGCAGGAGCCCGGCGACGGCGGAGAAAGGGCGGTTCCCAAGGCGTGACGACCTCAGGCCCACCAACCCTGGACGACGTGGCCCAGGCGGCAGGCGTGTCCCGGTCGACAGCGTCACGTGCCATCAACGGTGGCCTGCGAGTCTCGCCCGAGGCCCAGGCGGCGGTGGACGACGCCGTCGCCCAGCTCGGGTATGCGCCGAACCGGGCTGCCCGGTCGCTGGTGACCCGGCGGACCGACTCGATAGCCCTCGTGGTGCCCGAGCCGGACCAGCGGATCCTCACCGACCCGTTCCTCTCCGGCATCCTCGCGGGGGTCAGCGAGGGGCTGTCCGGCACGGACCTCCAGCTTGTGCTGCTGCTCGCCCGGCCGGGCGAGCAGCGCGGGCGGGTGGGGCGCTACCTGCGCAGCGGGCACGTGGACGGCGTCATCGTGGCCTCGCACCACCGGGGCGACCACCTGGAGTCGCAGCTCAGCCAGGCCCAGCTCCCCGCCGTCTTCGTGGGGCGCCTGTTCGAGCCCGACCCGTTGTTCTCGCGCGGGCTGCGTTACGTCGACGTCGACAACGTGACGGGCGGGCGCATCGCCACCCAGCGGATGATCGATCGCGGCCGACGGCGCATCGGCACGATCACGGGCCCGCTGGACATGCCCGCCGGCGTGGACCGGATGGTCGGCTGGCAGGACGCGCTGCGCGACGCCGGGCTGTCCGACGACGCCGTCGTCGAGAGCGACTTCACCATGGCCGGGGCGCTGGTCGCGGCCGCCCGGCTGCTGGACCAGCATCCCGACCTGGACGGGATCTTCGCCGCCTCCGACCTCATGGCCGAGGCGACGCTGCGGGTGCTCGCCGAGCGCGGGCGGTCCGTACCGGGCGACGTCTCGGTGGTCGGGTTCGACGACCTGGGCATCGCCGAGACCACCTCGCCGCGGCTCACCACCGTGCACAACCCGGTTGTGCAGATGGTGGGAGCCGCGACGAGCATGCTCGTGGACCTGGTCGCCGGCCGCCCGGTTCGCGACGAGCGCCGGATCTTCGCCCCCCGCCTGATCGAGGGCGACTCGGCCTGAGCCCGACCGTTAGGCCGTGCGCTGGTGGCCGTAGCGGTGCATCGTGCGGCTCACCGCCTGCTCGCGGAGCATCGTCAGGAGCTCGCGGCGGCCGCTCGCCAGCACCGGGGCGTCCAGCACCGTGACCGAGCCCAGGCGGCTCGCGGCCGCGTCCCGCAGCCCGGGTGCGTCACCCAGCACGCGGATCCGGCCGGTCACCTGGCCGTCGGCGACGGCCTCGGCGAACGCCTCGTCAGTCGTCTCCGGCCCGACGACGACCGCCGGCACCCCCGCACGCCTGGCGGCAGCGAGCACGCGCTGCACCTCGACGTCCGGCGCGCCGGTCCCGACCCGCACCGTGATGCCCGGGACCGGCCGGTAGCGGAACACGTTCGTCTCGACGCCGAGCGCCGACGGGTCCTGCGCCTGGGAAAACTCGGTGAGCCACGCGCGGTCGTCGTCGGCCCGGGCCCAGGAGAGCCAGCCCGCCGGATCCGCGGTGCGCGAGGGCACTCCGGGCGCGTCCTCCCACCGGCCGAGCTGCGCGACGTAGTTGGGGCCGCCCGCCTTGGCGCCGGAGCCCACCACCGAGGCCTTCCAGCCGCCGAACGACTGACGCTGCACGATCGCGCCGGTGATGTGCCGGTTCACGTACGCGTTGCCGACCTCGACCCGGTCGAGCCAGTGCTCCACCTCGGCGTCGTCCAGGGAGTGGATGCCGCCGGTGAGGCCGAACGACACAGCGTTCTGCAGCTCGAGCGCCTCGTCCAGGGTGCGCGCCGTCATGACACCCAGCACCGGGCCGAAGGCCTCGGTGAGGTGGAAGAACGAGCCGGGGCGGACGCCGTCGCGCACCCCGGGGGTCCACAGGCGGCCCTTGCCGAGGCCCGCCTCCTGCGCCACCGCGTCGAGGCGGCGCGGCCGCACGAGCCAGGTCTCGCCCGCCTCCAGCGTGGTCAGGGCGCGCAGCAGCTTGCCCTGCGCGGGCTCGGTCAGCGGCCCCATCACGGTCGCCAGGTCGGTAGCGGGCCCGACGGCGAGCGACGCCACGGCGTCGACCAGCTGGCGCCGGAACCGCTCACCGGTGGTGGTGCGCGGGTCGCCCACCGAGCCGACGAGGATCACGAGCGACGCCGCTGAGCACTTCTGCCCCGCGTGCCCGAACGCGGAGCGCACCACGTCGGCGACGGCCAGGTCGAGGTCGGCCGAGGGCGTCACGATGATCGCGTTCTTGCCCGAGGTCTCGGCGAGCACCGGCAGCTCGGGCCGCCAGGACGCGAACATCTCGGCGGTCTCGATGGCGCCAGTCAGGATCACGCGGGACACGCCGTCGTGCGTCACGAGGCGACGGCCGAGGTCGCCGTCGGGCACGCGGACGAACTGCGCGACGTCGCGGGCGAGCGCCGGGTCGAGCCCGATCTCGGTGGCGACCTCGTCGAGGGCGGCGTGCACGGCCTCCACCGCGATCTCCAGGCAGCGCGGCGTAGGCGGCGCGGGCTTGGCGATCACCGCGGAGCCGGACGCGAGGCCCGCGAGCACACCCCCGATGGGGATAGCGACGGGGAAGTTCCACGGCGGAGTGACGAGCGTGACGCCGTCCGGCGTGAAGTGGGCGCCCGGCCACGCCTCCGACGTCGGGTCGAGCGCCTCGGCGGCCTGCGCGTAGTACGCGGCGAAGTCCACGGCCTCGCTGACCTCGGGGTCCGCCTCGGCGACGGTCTTGCCGGCCTCGTGCACCATGGCGGCCACGAGATCCGTGCGTGCGGCCTCGAGATGCTGAGCCGCGGCGCGGAGCACACGGCCCCGGTCCAGCGGGTCCACCTTGGCCCAGGCCGCGCCCGCCCGGCGGGCGAGCGCCACCACGTCGTCCACCTGCGCGGGCGTGGACAGCGGCTCCGCGAGCGCCGGCACGTAGCCGGACTGCGGGCCGATGACCTGCTTTGCCCAGGCGCGGTGCTCGGCGACGGCGGGGTCGGTGTCGGCGGCGTTGCGGAACGGGCCGGTCACCGGCTGCGGCGCGGGGCGCGGGCGGCGACGCGGGGCGACGTCGTCGGGCGAGTAGTCAACGCCCAGAGCGACGGACGCGCGGAACGCGGCCTCCTGCCGGTCCATCGGGGAGCCGGTCCCGACGAGCTCGGCCCGCTCGGGGGCGAATGCCGCGTGCAGGAAGTTCTGCTCCGTGGCGTTCTCCTCCAGGCGGCGCACGAGGTAGGAGATCGCGACGTCGAAGTCCTCGTCGCGCACGACCGGCGTGTAGAGCACCACGTGGCCGTCGTCCTTGGCGACCTCGTCGCGGACCGCCGCGGCCTCGGTCGGGGCCATGCCCTGCAGCATCTCGATGTCGAGCGCCTCGGAGACGCCACGCGCCCGGCCGAGCAGGATCGCGAGCGCCACGTGGAACAGGTTGTGCGACGCCGCACCGATGCGGACGGCGTGCGCGCGCTCGGGGCGCAGCGCGTGGTCGAGCATCCGGACGTAGTTGGCGTCGACGTCGGGCTTGGTCGGGTACGGCGCCTGGGCCCAGTCGTGCAGGGTGGCCTCGACGTGCTCCATCGCGAGGTTCGCGCCCTTGACGATGCGCACCTTGATGCGCGCGCCGCCGTCGGCCACGCGTGCGATGGCGAAGTTGGTGAGGCTGTCCAGAGCGCCCAGGGCGTCGGGCAGGTAGGCCTGCAGCACGATGCCGGCCTCGAGGTCGCGGAACTCCTCGAGGGCCAGGATCTGGGTGAAGACCGCGGTCGTCAGGGCGAGGTCGCGGTACTCCTCCATGTCGAGGTTGAGGAAGACGCCGTGGTCGCGTGCGGCGCGGTACAGCGGCAGGAGCTGTTCGACGACGCGGTCGCGGGAGCCGTCGAGGTCCCACGTGACGAGCTGCGCGGCGACGCTGGAGACCTTGACCGAGACGTAGTCGACGTCGGGGCGCTCGACCAGCGCGATGGTGCGGGCCAAGCGGGCTGCGGCCTCGTCCTTGCCGAGGACCGCCTCGCCGAGGAGGTTCACGTTGAGGGTGTAGCCCTCGGCCCGGGTGCGGGCGAGGTGGGCCGTGAGCCCGTTGCCGGCGTCGGCGACGAGGTGGCCCACGAGCTGGCGCAGTCGGGCGCGGGCGGCGGGCACCACGATGCCGGGGAACACGGGCGCGGCCAGGGCGCCGGCCCGGAACAGGGTGCGGTCGACCGGGCTGAGGAACGTGGCGCTGCCGGCCTTCTTGCCGAGGCGGGCCAGGGCCTTCGCGGCGACGAACGTGTCCTGCGGGCGAGCGACGTCGTCGACGAACCCGACGGCGAGCTCCAGGCCGGCCGGGTCGGACACGAGGGCGCCCAGGGCGGCGGAGGCGCGGGCGACGGCCCTGTCGGTCTTCGATGCGCCGGTCTTCGATGCGCCGGTGCTCGATCCGCCGGTGCTCGCGGCATGGGTGGCGCCGGAGCCGGTAGCGGTGTCGATCCAGGTCCTGGCGAGGGCTACGGCGTCCTCGACCAGGGTCGTAGCGCTCCCGCGCTGGGCAGAGGTCTTCATGACACCAGGGTGCACCCGGCGCCCGGGGTGTGTATTGGCAGGATCACTCGCGATCCGCGCTGGTTTCGGCCAAGCGACCGGCGGCGCGCCGCGTAGCATCTGAGATTCGATGAGCAACCCCGACAGCGGTGCCGCTCGGCCTGAGGCGAAGGCCCTGCTGGCCGCACTGAACCCCGCCATGGTCGCCCTCATGGACGAGCTGTCCGGCGTCATGTTCTGCGCCAAGGACGCCGACGGGCGCTACGTGCTCGTCAACCAGGTCTTTGTGGGGCGCACGCGGGAGCGGTCGCGCCGCGACGTGATCGGCAAGCGCGCCGCCGACCTGTTCGTCCCCGAGCTCGCCGAACGGTACGAGAACCAGGACGCGCGAGTGCGCGCCACCGACAAGCCGCTCCGGGGCGAGCTGGAGCTGATCCGGCACGTCGGCGGGGCGCCCGGCTGGTTCCTCACCTCGAAGCTGCCCCTGCACGACGAGTCCGGCGCCTACGTGGGCCTCGTGTCCGTGTCGCAGGACCTGCGCTCCGGCGACGCCGACGACGCGACCATCCAGGCCATGGCCCGCCTGCGCGGCGCCGTCGAGGACCTGCTGGAGCGCGGCGAGGTGCCCTCGGTGGCCGACCTGGCCGCGCTCGCCGGGTTGGCCCCGGCGGCCCTGGACCGGCGGGTGCGCCGGGTGTTCGGCATCTCGCCGCGGCAGCTTGTGCTGCGACTGCGGGTCGACCGGGCAGCACACCTGCTGACCTCGTCCGCCGTGCCCCTGGCGGACGTCGCGACCGCCGCGGGCTTCTACGACCAGCCGTCGTTCACCCGCACGTTCGCGCGGCTGACGGGCGAGACGCCGTCGTCGTTCCGGAGCCGGTCGCGACGCGCCTGAAGCGCGCCGCGACCGGCCCGGACCGCCGTCAGCGGGACAGCCGCCGATAGGCGCGTGCGGTCAGGGGCACGAACACCAGCGTGAGCACGGCTGGCCACAGCACCGCCAGCAGGAGGGCGTTGTCGGCCAGGACTCCTCCGGTGATGCCGGTCGGGTTGCCGAACAGCTCACGGCAGGCGGCCGCCGTCGCGGAGATCGGGTTCCATTGCGCCAGGACGGCCAGCCACGTGGGCATCGACTCGGGGGCGACCAGCACGTTGGACAGGAACCCGATGGGCCACACGAGGATCTGCACCGCGGTGACGCCACCCTCTCCGCGGAACGAGAGCCCGAGGAATACCCCGAGCACCAGCATCCCGAACCGCAGCCACAGCAGCAGCACGATCGCGAGCACCGTGGCACCCAGGCTGCCGGACGCGCGCCACCCGATGAGCAGCCCGCCGACCATGAGCACCGCCAGCTCCGCGGCGGAGTTCATCAGGTCGGCGCCCGCCCGGCCGAGCGGCACGGCAGCGCCGCTGATCGGCAGCGACCGGAACCGGTCGGTGACGCCCTTCTTCGAGTCGTTGGCAATGGCACTCATCGTGGCCTCGATGCCGAACATCATCGACAGCGCGAAGATCCCCGGCAGCAGGTAGGGCAGGTAGTCCCCGCCTCCGGGCAGGTCGATCGCCCCGCCCATGAGGTAGCCGAAGACCAGCACGAGCATGATCGAGAACGCGATCCCGAAGATGGGGGTCCACGGCTCCCGCTGCCAGTGCTTGAGGTCACGCAGGGTGATCACCCAGCTCTGCCGCAGGGTGGCGGCTACGGCGTTCATCGGTTTGCTCCTTCGGTTTGTGCGGTCTCTTGCGCGGGGCCGGCACGGCGGTGAGGTCCAGGAACACCTCGTCGAGGGTCGGCCGGCGCAGCAGGATGTCGTCGACCACCAGGCCGGCGGCATCCAGGGCGCGGACGACGCCGGTCAGCGCCGCCGCCCCGCCGTCTGGCCCCGCCTCGACGGTGACCTGCCGGAGCTCCGCGTCGGCGGTGCCGCCGAGTGCGGCGGCCAGCCGGTCCAGGTCGGCGTGCGCCGGCGCCGTGACGAGCACCCGATCACCGCCGAGGCGCCGCTTGAGCTCCTGGGCGGTGCCCTCCGCCACTACCCGGCCGGTGTTCATCACGGTGATCCGGTCGGCGAGCTGGTCCGCCTCGTCGAGGTACTGGGTGGTGAGCAGGACGGTTGTACCGGCAGCCACGACCTGGCGGATGGTCTGCCAGACCTCGTTGCGGGCGCGGGGATCCAGCCCGGTTGTGGGCTCGTCCAGGAACAGCAGTGCCGGACGGCGGATGAGGCCGGCGGCGATGTCGAGGCGGCGGCGCATCCCGCCCGAGTAGGTGGACACCTTGCGGTCGGCGGCGTCCAGCAGGCCGAAGGTGCCGAGCAGCTCGTCGGCCCGCTCGCGCGCGGCGGACTTCGGCAGTCCGTACAGCCGACCGAACATCACGAGGTTCTCGCGGCCGAACAGGATCTCGTCGAGCGCCGCGTGCTGGCCGACCAGCCCGACGGAGGCCCGGACGGCGGCGGGTTCGCGGCGCGCGTCGTGGCCCGCGACGCGCACCTCGCCCTCGTCGCACCGGGTGAGTGTGGCGAAGGTGTTGACGGCAGTGCTCTTGCCGGCCCCGTTGGGGCCGAGCAGCGCGTGGACGGCGCCGGTCTCGATCTCGAGGTCAAAACCGTCAAGGGCGTGGGTGTCGCCGTACCGCTTACGCAGTCCGCGGGCGACCAGGGGTGGGACGGACACAGTGTGCTCCATTTCCGTACGGCGTACGACTAACAACCGAGCCAGCGTAGCATCTATTCCGTACGTCGTACGAAAAAGTTACGGTGGACTCATGTCGGACCACCCGGACCCAGTCCTCCGCCTCCTGTGGCGCTACGACGACGGCGCTGCGCCGTCGACCCGGCGGGGCCGGAAGCAGCGGCTGACCGTGGACGACGTCGTCGACGGGGCGATGCGGATCGCCGACCGCGACGGGCTGAACGGCCTGACCATGCGCCTGCTCGCCTCCGACCTCGGGCTCGGCGCCATGAGCCTGTACACCTACGTCCCCGGGCGGGACGAGCTCGTCGTGCTGATGGTGGACCGGGCGCTCGGCCGCCGGGAGCTGCCCGCCATGCCGGACGACCTGCCCGGCCGTTTGGCCCTGATCGCGCGTGTGCAGTACGAGATCTGCCAGGACCATCCGTGGCTGCTGGATGTCTACGGGCTGCGGGCCTGGGTGGGGCCGGGCGCGTCCGACCTCTACGAGTGGCAGCTCTCGGGGATCGACGGTGTTGGCCTCGACGACATCGAGATGGACCAGACTGTCGCGCTGCTCACGTCCTTCGCCGGCAGCGTCGTGCGCGCACAGCAGCGCATGCGGCAGGACGAGCGGACGTCGGGGCTGACCCAGGCCGAATGGTGGGCGGCGAACGCCGACGAGCTCGACGTGGTGATGGCCGGGCGCAAGTACCCGCTGGCCGGACGGGTCGGCACCTCCGCCGGCGAGGCCTATCAGGCGGCCACGGACCCCGCCCGGGAGATGGAGTTCGGGCTCGCCCGGATAATCGACGGCCTGATCTCGCACATCAAGAGCAAGCAGAGACCGTGAGCAGCCCGATCCTGCTCCTGCTCAACGGCTTGCCCGCCAGCGGGAAGTCGACAGCGGCGCAGGCATGGGCAGCGCACCGTCCGGGCACCCTGGTGCTTGAGATCGACCTGATCAAGACACTGGTCAGCGGGGATGACGCCGCAGTCCTGGGACGCTCGCTCGCCCATGCCATGGCTGAGGCTCATCTCCTGTCGGGTCACGACGTGGTGGTACCCCAGCTCACCGCCAGGATCAGCAACCTGGTGCCGTTCGAGAAGGTCGCGACGCGCGCTCGTGCGGCGCTCGTCCACGTCCTGCTCGACGTGGACCCCGAGACGCTCCACCGCAGGGTCATGTCCGACGACGCGCGGCACCGCGACGGACTCGATGAACAGCAGCTCACCGATTACTCGGCCGGGCTCCGGGACGTTGCGCGCACACGAGATGTCGCCCGGGTTGATACCGCGCAGCTCACCACGGACGAGGTTGTAACCGAGCTCGAGCGCCTGCACGGCTGACGCGTAGCGCAGAAGTGTCTACATTTGTATGCTTGTAGACATGAACAGCGTCAGCATCGCAGAGCTCCGGCAAAACCCGACGCCCGTGCTCGACGCCGTCGAGCGCGGCGAGACGTACGTCGTGACGCGATACCGCAAGGAGATCGCACGGCTGGTGCCGGTCGTCGACCGCCGGCCGGTCTCCGGTCGGGACGTCATGGCCGCATTGCGCCGGACGCCGCTCGAGGACGGTTCCTGGGCCGACGAGATCGCGGCGGACCGCGCCGCCTTCGACGCCGAGTGGGTCGACCCCTGGGGCGACGAGTGAACGCGCTGCTGGACACGAACATCCTCATCTCGATCGCGGCCTCGGATGAGACGACGCCGGACCTCAGCGACTTCGACAGCCTCTTCGTCAGCTCGCTCACCTGGAACGAGCTGACATTGGGGACGCACCAGGTCAAGGCACTGCAGGAGTACAAGCGTCGGGCAGCCCGCATCCAGGCTCTCAAGAAGACCCTCGGTCGGGGCCTCCCGTTCGACGACGACTGTGACGAGATGTACGACGAGCTGCTCGTCCGCGTCGGACAGCGCAGCGGCACACCGAAGGCTCACCGCTTCGACCGCATGATCGCGGCCACTGCGATGGCCCACGAGCTTGTGCTGGTCACGCGCAACATCGACGACTTCAAGATATTCGAGGGGATGCTCGACGTAGTGGAGCGCTGAGAGTCATGTAGCGCCGAGCCGCCGGGACCGGTCGCGCGGCGTCCGGCGCGAAACGATCCTTGCGCGATCCGCACAACGAACGCTGTGGATCACAGGTGGGCCGGGACCACGACGGCGCGCAGCCCAGCCGCATAACCTCGACACCATGACGTCGCTCTCCCTGCAACCCGAAAGTTTGCAGGGCACTGCCTTTTTCCGGGAGAACCAATCATTACCGGAAAATTACCGGATAGACCCCTGGCCGTAGCGCACCGCCACACATCGAAGCGATACGGTGATACCGAGGCGCAAACCCCGCGCCGCGCAGCCCGCGCCCCGCTCCCCAGCGGTCAAGCGCCGTTCTCCCCGGAGGACCACGTGACGACGACAACGACGTCCACTCCCACATCACCACCCAGCTTCGCTCCGTCCGGATCTCCCACGGAAGGCTCGGCACTCGCTACAGCGCACGCCCAGCTCGCCACGGCGGCGGAGATCCTCGGTTACGACGACGGCCTGCACCGGATGCTCGCCACACCACGGCGTGAGATCCACGTCGCGGTGCCGCTGCGTCGCGACACCGGCGAGACCGTCCTGTTCCACGGCTTCCGCGTGCAGCACAACGTGAGCCTCGGTCCGGGCAAGGGTGGTCTGCGTTACCACCCCTCGGTCGACGTCGACGAGGTGCGGGCACTGGCCATGTGGATGACCTGGAAGTGTGCGGTGGTCAACCTGCCGTACGGTGGCGCCAAGGGCGGCGTCGCCATCGACCCCCGCGCCTACTCCCAGTCCGAGCTGGAGCGCGTGACCCGCCGGTACACGTCGGAGATCATGCCGATGATCGGCCCGGACACCGACATCATGGCCCCCGACATGGGCACCGACGCCCAGACGATGGCCTGGGTGATGGACACCTACTCGGTCAACCGCGGGTACACCATCCCGGCAGTCGTCACGGGTAAGCCCCTGGCGGTCGGCGGCTCGCTGGGCCGCGGCACCGCGACGTCGGCGGGCATCGTGCACGTCACGAACTCCGCGCTCGCCGAGGCAGGCATCGCCCTGGGCGACGTGTCCGTCGCCATCCAGGGCTTCGGCAAGGTCGGTTCGCACGCGGCGGAGATCTTCGCTGCGCGCGGCGCGCGCGTCGTCGCCGTCAGCGACCAGTACGGCGGCATCCGGGCGGACGACGGCCTCGACGTGCCCCGGCTCATGGAGCACGTGCAGCGCACGGGCTCGGTCGTGGGCTTCGCCGACTCGGACCCGGTCTCCAACACGGATCTGCTGGGGCTCGACGTCGACGTGCTGGTCCCGGCCGCGATCGAGGGTGTGCTCGACGAGACCACCGCCAGCACCGTCAAGGCCCGCTGGGTGGTCGAGGGCGCCAACGGCCCGACGACGGCGGCGGGTGACGCCCTGCTCGCGAAGAACGACGTGACAGTGGTCCCGGACGTTCTCGCCAACGCGGGCGGCGTGGTCGTCTCCTACTTCGAGTGGGTCCAGGCGAACCAGACGTACTGGTGGACCGAGCAGGAGATCGCAGACAAGCTGGAGCACCGCATGACCACCGCGTTCGGCGAGGTCTCCGCGCTGGCCAAGCGCGAAGGCCTGTCGCTGCGCGACGCAGCGCTCGTGATCGGCGTCAAGCGGGTCGCCGAGGCCCACCAGATCCGGGGCCTCTACCCCTGACGCGCAGCTGAGGCTCGGCTCGGCCGAGTCCGCTTTGAGAACGACTTTGGGGTACCGATTCGACGTCGAATCGGTACCCCAAAGTCGTTCTCAAGACGGACCGCCGGTTCCCGGTCCGACGGCCTCGCCTAGGCTCGCGGCGTGGATGAACTTGTCGCGCGGCTGCGCGCTGCCGGCTGTGTCTTCGCCGAGGACGAGGCGCGGATCCTCACCGAGGCCGCCGGCGGCGACGCTGCGCGCCTCGAAGAGCTGACCGCCGCGCGCGTCCGCGGGCTGCCCTTGGAGCACCTCGTCGGCTGGGCCGAGCTCGACGGCCGCCGCTGGCTCGTGGCGCCCGGCGTATTCGTGCCGCGGCAACGCTCGGAGCTGCTCGTTCGAGAAGCGGCAGAACGTGCGGTGGCGGGTGCGACCGGCACGTCGGGTGCGACCGGCACGTCGGGTGCGACCGGCACGGTCAGCACGGACGACGGCGGGACAGGCGCCGGTCGCGTGCTCCTGGTCGACCTGTGCTGCGGGTGCGGCGCGCTTGGCGGCGCGGTCGCGGCTCGCCTCCTAGTTGCGGGGCATGACGTCGAGGTGCACGCAGCCGACGTCGACCCGGCAGCCGTGACCTGCGCGCACGACAACCTCAAGGCGCTGGCCGACAACGCTCCCAGCGCATCACGTGTTCTCGCTCCGCCGGGGCGCTCCCCGGAGACCCCGGAGCGCGGCCGGCTCACGGCGCACACCTACACGGGCGAGCTCGCCCAGCCGCTCCCGGCCGACGTGTGGGGGCGCGTCGACGTCGTCGTCGCGAACGCGCCCTATGTGCCGACCGAGGCGATCGGGATGATGCCGCCCGAGGCCCGCGAGCACGAGCCGCACGCAGCCCTCGACGGCGGGGACGACGGACTAGCGATCCTGCGCCGCGTGATCAACCTGGCCCCGGCCCTCCTGCGCCCGGGCGGCCACCTGCTTGTCGAGACGGGCGAGACCCAGGTGAGCGCCGCCGTCGAACACATGACGACAGCCGGGCTGATCGCGACCGTCCTGACGGACGACGACCTGGGCGCGACGGCCCTGCTAGCCACCCGCCCCCGGACCTGACGACCCGGTCGCCCAACCCCCTTCGAGCCCTAAGTTTCTTCGCTTTCAAGGGCCTCAAAGCGAAGAAACTTAGGGCTCGAAGAGAAGCTTCGGACCGCCCGCAGCAGGGTTAGCTCAGGGGTTGGCGGGATGCCCACGACTCCAGGGTGGTGCGGGGGCCCGTGAAGAACGGGATCTCCTCGCGCACGTGGCGGCGGGCCTCGGTCGCGCGCAGGTCGCGCATCAGGTCGACGATGCGGTGCAGCTCGTCGGCCTCGAACGCGAGGATCCACTCGTAGTCGCCGAGCGCGAACGCCGAGACGGTGTTGGCGCGGACGTCCTTGTAGCCTGCGGCCGCCATGCCGTGGTCGCGCAGCATGGTGCGGCGCTCGGCGTCGGGCAGCAGGTACCAGTCGTAGGACCGCACGAACGGGTAGACGCAGATGTAGCCGCGCGGGGCCTCGCCCGCGAGGAACGCGGGGACGTGCCCGCGGTTGAACTCGGCGGGGCGGTGCAGCGCGGCGACCGACCACACGGGCTCCAGCGAGCGGCCCAGCTCGGACGCGCGCAGCCGCTGGTAGGCGCCCTGCACGGCCTCGATCGACGGGCCGTGGGTCCAGAGCATCAGGTCGGCGTCGGAGCGCAGGCCGCCCACGTCGTACCAGCCTCGGGTCACCAGGTCGCCCTCGGTCGCGGCCGGGTCGGAGCCCCCGCCGACGGCGGCCTCGGCGTCGGCCACGACCGCCTTGCGCTCGGCCTCGTCGGCCGGGAGAGTCTCCGTCACGGAGAAGACCGAGAACATCGTGTACCGGATGTTGTCGTTGATGGCGGCCGTGTCGATCTCGTGGCCGGAGTCCCCGTGGACGTGTATGTCGTTCATATGGTGCCTCTCGAACTTGGCCGTCCCGCAGGACTCAGGAGTACAGGTCAGTGCTGCACAGCGCCGGGATACCGCTCGGCTCGCCGTCGCGGCGCAGGCAGCAGCCCGGCGCGCAGACCGAGCGGAGGGCCGGCAGCGAGCCTACGGTCGCCTCGGTGACATCTTCGCCGCGGGCCAGCGCCGCGCGCTCCAGCAGCAGGTCCACCAGGCCGCTGACGAAGGGCTCGCGGGTGCCCACCGTGCCGGCCCGCACGGCGGTCATGCCGAGGCCGTCCGCGGTGGCCAGCGCCTCGGTGTCCAGGTCGTACGCCACCTCCATGTGGTCGGAGATGAACCCGATCGGCGACAGGACCACGTTGCGCAGGCCGTCGGCCGCGAGGGCCTCCAGGTGGTCGTTCACGTCCGGCTCGAGCCACGGCTGGCTGGGCGGGCCGGACCGTGAGCAGTAGACCAGGTCCCAGGGCACCTCGTGGCCGAGACGCTCGGCGACCTCCGCGGCGACGACCCCGGCGAGGTCCAGGTGCTGCTCGGAGTACGTGGCGTGCGAGATCCGCGACGCCGCCTCCATGGTGTCCGGGATCGAGTGCGTCACGAACACCAGCTTCGCGTCGGCCCCCGAGCCGCCCTTGGCCGCGAGCTCGGCGTACGCCTCGACGACGGCGTCGACGTTGGCCCGCACGAAGCCCGGGTGGTTGAAGTAGGCGCGGATCTTGTCGAACTGCACGCCCGTCGAGCCATCGGGGCCGAGCTGTCCGCGCTTGTCCAGCGTGGTCGCGAGGTCCTCGCGGTACTGGCGGCAGCCCGAGTACGACGAGTAGGCACTGGTCACGAGCGCGACGGCGCGCTGGGCACCCAGCTTCTCCAGCTCGTCGACGGCGTCGTTCGTGTACGGCGCCCAGTTGCGGTTGCCCCACACGACGGGCAGGTCGATGCCCCGCGTGGCGAGCTCGGCCTCGAGCGCCGCCTTGAGCGCGAGGTTCTGCTCGTTGATGGGGCTCTTGCCGCCGAACCCGTAGTAGTGCTCGCCCACCTGCTCGAGCCGCTCGTCCGGGATGCCCTTGCCCGCGGTGACGTTGCGCAGGAACGGCACCACGTCCTCGGGCTGGTTCGGGCCACCGAAGGAGTAGAGCAGCAGGGCGTCGTACGGCGCGGCGTCGTGCGCCGCAGGCTGGGGGGAGTTCGCGGGCATGCCCACATCTTTCCACCGTCGCGGGCGCCGCTCCGCCCGAAGAGAGGCGAACGGGACGTGACATCGATGCGACGTCCTGTCAGAACAGCCCGCACGTGCCGGACCGCGGGCCAGTGACCTGTAGGTCGGACACTCACCGCCCGGCGTGCACGTTTCCCGTCCGCAGGCGCTCCCGCAGGCCGGGGAGCGCGTCGACCAGGCTCGACGGCGCCGGGTTCCGGGTCACCATCGAGAGCGTCACCCGTCCGCGAGTCGGCGCGGGCACGGTCCGGTCGCCCGGCGCGGCATACCAGCGCGCCACCATGTCGGGCACGACGGCGGCGCAGCGCCGCTCGCGTGCCGTCCGCACCGCCGCCTCCGCGGTTGCTCCGGGCCGAGCGTGCGCACCGAGCTCGGTGAGCCGCCGGTGCAGGGCGTCGGCCGTGAGATCCAGCGGGCAGTAGATCACGGTCTGCCCGCTGTAGGGGCGCCGGCCCGCGCTGGGTCCGGGGGCGCCGTCGGGCAGCAGTGTGACCAGGTCGTGGCGACCCACCTCCGTGACCAGCAGGCCGCGCGCGATCGGGACCTGCTTCGCTATCGACACGAACGCTGCGTCGAGCGTGCCCCGCTCCACCCACTCCAGCAGCCGGGGCCCGTGCTCCACCTCCGGCTGCACCACTACGTCGTCGAGCAGCACGTCGAGCGCCGCGAACAGCGTGCCCGCGATGCTCGGGAACGCCCCGACCGAAACGGTGCGCGACTGCGCCGCCGACAACGTCCGCTCGACGATCGCGCCCAGGTGGTCGAGCACGTGCGCCGCCTGCTCGCAGAACTCTCGCCCCGCCGCCGTCGGCCGCGCGCCAGTGGTGTCCCGGTCGAAGAGCGGGACCCCCACACGGCGCTCCAGCGCGGAGAGCCGCTGGCTCGCGGACGGCTGGCTGACCAACAGCTCACGCGCGGCGGCACCCAGCGAGCCGTGCCGCGCGACGGCATCGACCAGGCGAAGGTCGTCGACCGCTGGGTATGAGCTCATAGCCCCAGGTTATGTCGAGCCGTCTGCGATCGACACCTACCGGGCGCTCCGGGAGGCCCGCAGGATGGCGCTGTGCGCCACCCACACCTCGTCACGCTGACCGCCACGACCTTCGTCACCTGGACCGGCCAGCGCATCACCGCCGTCGCGCTGCCGCTGGTCGCGCTCGATCAGACGGGCGACGCCTGGACCACCGGGCTCGTCGGTGGCTTCGCCGGGCTGCCGCTGCTCACCTCCGCGTGGTGGGGACGGCGGCTGCGGTCGCGCCTGACGTCGGGGCGGTCGCTGGCGCTCGTGCTCGCGATCCAGGTGCTCGGGCTGGTGCTGGTGCCGGTCGCGGCGGCGACCGTCGGCGTGGGCGCGGTGGTCCTGTGCGCGGCGGGGCTGGTCACAGGCGCGACGGCGGCCATGCTCGCGCCCGCACAGCGCGCCCTGACCGCCGACCTGGCCGAGCTCCCTGGCAACGCACCCGGCGTCGGCGCCCGGGCGCTGGCCTGGCAGGACCTCGCGCACCGGTCGTCCATGATCTTCGCGCCCGCGCTCGGCGCGTGGTTGCTGGTCACCTGGGGCGCCGAGCCGCTGCTGTGGTGCGAGGCCGCGGCGGTCGCGCTGAGCGCGGCGGCGATGCTGACCGTCCCGGCCGCCTCAACTTCGGCGGCGGCGGAACCTGACGAGACCGTACCGGCCGAACCCGCGCCGTCCGTGCGCGCCGTGCTGCGGGCCCACCCCGACCTGGCGGTCGGCATCGGGCTTGCGGGGATCGGCGGCATCACCTGGTTCGCCTTCACGCTGGGCCTTGCGCTGCTCGGCGCCGAGCTCGACCGGCCGGGCGAGCTGATCGCGGCCGGCATGGCGGGCTACGGCGCCGCGACCGTCGGTGTGTCCTTCGTCGTGCCACTCGTGGTGCACCGGGTGCCGCGCATCCCGGCGATCCTCGTCTCGTGGGTGATGCTCGGGGTCGCGTACCTGGCGCTGCCGCTGGCCGCGCCGAACCTGCTCGCGGTCGGCCTGGTGTCCGCCGTCGGCGGCCTGACCATGCCGTTCGGGATCGCGGCGCTCAATGCGCTCATCGTGGATCGGACGACGGGCGCCGAGCGCCGGACCGCGTTCACCGCGGAGACGGTGCTGCACAACGGCGGCGCCTCGGCGGGGCTGCTCGTGGGCGGGGCCCTGATCGGGGCGTTCGGCGCCGGACCGATCCTGGTGGTGACCGGCCTGATCCAGGTGATCGCGGCTGTCGCGGCGGCGCTGTGGCTGAAGTCGGCAGGTTCCGGTGTGGTCGGCAGTTGGCATCGAGATCGGTCCAGCGCTGGACCGATCTCGATGCCAACTGCCGACCGGTGAGTCAAACTGCCGACCGCGCGGCGGTGGCCAGGCTCGTGACGGCGGCGGCCAGGTCGCGCAGGCGGGGCGCCGTGCGTGAGATCAGGCTGTCCAGGTCGACCGGGCCGGGCGCGATCGAGAACGCCGCGGCGATCCCGGCGGCACGCGCCTGCGCCTCCGGGAGCAGCACCTGGCCGGCCAGCACCACGACGGGCGGCCGGGTCGGGGACGCGGCGGCGAGGCGTGCGACGCCGTCGGCCACTTTGCCGCCCAGCGACTGGGAGTCGAAGGACCCCTCCCCCGTGATCACCAGGTCGGCGTCCGCGAGCGCGGCAGGCAGGCCCACGGCTTCGGCGACGAGGACCGCCCCGGGGGTGGTCTCGGCGCCGAGCACGGCGATCAGGCCGGCGGGGACACCGCCCGCCGCGCCGGCGCCAGGGAGCTCGGCCACCGTGACACCGGTCTCTTGCAACAGCACCCCGGCCCAGTGCCGCAGCGCGTCGTCGAGGTAGTCGGCCGTGCCGTCGCGCGCGCCCTTCTGCGGCCCGAACACCTGAGCCGCGCCGTGCTCGCCCACGAGCGGGTTCGTGACGTCGACGGCGAGCCGCCAGCGCACCTCGCGCGCCCGCGGGTGCAGCCCGGACAGGTCGAGGGAAGCCACCGAGGCGAGTCCTTCCCCGCCGTCGGGCACCTGCTCGCCGTCGGTGCCGAGGAGGCGGGCGCCCAGGCTGGTCAGGATGCCGGATCCGCCGTCGGTGGAGGCCGAGCCACCCAGGCAGAGGATGATCTCCGCGACACCGGCGTCGAGCGCAGCGAGCGCCAGGTCTCCGGTGCCGCGCGTGTGCGCGTGCAACGGCTGCAGGGGCGCGTCGGCCACACCTGGCAGGCCGCTGGCCTCGGCGAGCTCGACCACCGCGGTGTGCCCGTCGGGCGAGACCGCCCACCGGGCCGTCGTCGGCCGGCCGATCGCGTCCACCGTCTCGGTGAACAGCGCTTCCCCGCCCCAGACGGCGAGCAGCGCGTCGAGGGTGCCCTCACCGCCGTCGGCCATGGGCAGGCGTGTCACGACGGCGTCCGGGGCGGCGTCCAGCACCCCGTCCGCGACCGCGGACGCTACCTCGGCAGCGGACAGGCTGCCCTTGAACGAGTCGGGGCAGACGACGACGCGCAGCGGCTTCACGCGCCGATCGTAGGCTGTGGGAGGCGTCAGGCAGCCAGAATTTCGGCGACCGGGACGAAGTCGGCGCCCAGCGCGGCGGCGACGCCCGGGTTGGTGATGCGCCCCGCGTGCGTGCTCAGGCCGCCGGCGAGCGCCGCGTCGGCACGCATCGCGTCCCGCCAGCCCTTGTCCGCGAGCGCGACGACGTACGGCAGGGTCGCGTTGGTCAGCGCGCGCGTCGAGGTCGCGGGTACGGCCCCGGGCATGTTCGCGACGCAGTAGTAGAGGGTGTCGTGGACCGCGAAGGTCGGGGCGTCGTGCGTGGTGGGGTGGGAGTGCTCGAAGCAGCCGCCCTGGTCGATGGCGATGTCGACGAGCACGGCGCCCGGCTTCATGGCCTTGACCATGGTGTCGGTCACGAGCTTGGGCGCGGCGGCACCGGGGACGAGGACGGACCCGATGACGAGGTCGGCGGACTCGACCTGCTCCGCCAGCTCGTAGGCGGTGGACACGCGGGTGGCGACGGCGCCGCCGAAGCGGGCCTCGAGCCGGCGCAGGGCGGGCAGGGACACGTCGAGGACGGTGACGTCGGCGCCCATGCCGAGCGCGTTCGCGGCCGCGTGCTCGCCGGCGACACCGCCGCCGATCACTACGACCTTCGCCTTGGGGGTGCCGGGCACGCCGCCCATCAGCACGCCCGTGCCGCCCTGGGGACGCATCAGGTGGTAGGCCCCCACCTGCGCGGACAGCCGCCCGGCGACCTCGCTCATGGGGCTGAGCAGCGGGAGCGAGCGGTCGGGCAGCTGGACGGTCTCGTACGCGATGGCGGTGGTGCCCGCGGCGAGCAGCGCGTCGGTGCACGGCTTGGACGCCGCGAGGTGCAGGTAGGTGAAGAGGGTCAGGTCCGGCCGCATGAGCGAGTACTCGGGCTCGATCGGCTCCTTGACCTTGATCAGCAGGTCGGCCGAGCCCCAGACCTCCTCGGCCGTCTCCACGGTGCGCGCGCCGGCGAGCCGGTACGCGTCGTCGCTGAAGCCGGAGCCCTGCCCCGCACCGGCCTGTACCAGCACGTTGTGGCCGCGACGGGCCAGCTCGTGGGCACCGGCGGGCGTGAGCGCGACCCGGCTCTCGTTGTTCTTGATCTCTGTGGGGACGCCGACGTTCATAAGGTGACCGTAATCACTCGACGGTGTGCGGGTCCAGATCACGTTCCCGAATAGATTGTTCGGCGCTCATGAACAATGATGAGGGCATGCTCAACCCCTGGCGACTGCGTCTGCTGCACCAGCTGCACCTCCTCGGCACGGTGCGCGCCGTCGCCGAAGCGACCCACATGAGCCCGTCGAGCGTCTCCCAGCAGCTGGCCACGCTGGAGACCGAGGCGAAGGCGCAGCTCTTCGAACGCGTCGGACGACGCATCCGGCTGACCCCCGCCGGCATCACGCTCGCCGGCCACGCCTCCGAGATCCTCGACCGGATCGCCACCGCCGAGGCCGACATCGCCGGCCTGCACTCGGAGGCCACCGGAGTGGTGCGGCTGGCCGCGTTCACCAGCGCCTTCCACGGCATAGTGGTGCCGGCCGTCGCGGCCCTCACCCAGCAGCATCCCCGGATCTCGGTGGAGCTCACCGAGGCGGAACCCCTGGTCAGCCGCCCTGCGCTGCAGCGTGGCGAGGTGGACGTGGCCGTCTGCGCGGACTTCCCGGACGCGCCCGTCCCGCCCGACGCCGATCTTGTGCGCCTGCCCCTGACCGGTGACCGCGTGGTGCTCGTGACGGCGCGCAACACGATCACGAGCGACCGCTCCGGGCGCGTCGACCTGGCCGGCCTCGCGGACGAGCCCTGGGCGTTCGAGCATCCCGGCGCCCACCTCGCTGACCTGGCCGAACGCCTCTGTCGGCGCGCCGGCTTCACGCCCAGGACGGTGGCCCGGTTCGAGAGTCACGGCACGTTGCTGAGCCACGTCGAGGCCGGGCTGTCGGTCACGCTGCTGCCGCTGCTGGCCGTCCACGACCGGTACGTCGTGCGCACGCTGGACCTCGTCGACCCGCCCCGCCGCGACATCCACATCCTGGCGCGCCGCACCACCATGGACCGGGCAGCGGTGCGCGTGGTGGTGGAGGCCCTACGCCACCAGGCGCGTTCCGCCTGATCAGCGGGGTCGGCCGGGTCAGCCAGCCGGGTGGGCTGGGTCAGAAGTCGTCGATGTCGAGCTGGGCCGCTCGCAGGTTCTCCGTCAGCCGGCGCAGCTCCAGGAGCTCGTCCGCGTCCATCGCGGGAGTCACGTAGTGCGCGATCGACCGCACGTGCCGGCGCCCGAGCTCCTTCTGAGTGGTGGCCCCCTCCTCGGTGAGGCTGACCAGGACGCCGCGGCCGTCGTCGGGCGAGGGGTGCCGCTTGACCAGGCCACGCTTCTCCAGCCGCTCCACCATGCGGGACAGGGAGGACTGGGCCATGAGGATGTTCTCGTTGAGCTCGCGCAGCCGAAGCGTCTCGGTGGGCGCGACCGACAGGGTGAACAGCACGTCGTACTCGCGCATGCTCAGGTCGCCCCAGATGTCATCCGCCAGGAGCCGGCGCATCACGGCCACCTGGGCGCGAAAAAGCGACTCCCATGCCTCCGCTGCCTCTCGCGCCGACGGCAGACGTCCCTCGGTCATCTAGCGCGCCTCCCACGTCATCCTCGGCACGGTACCCGACTGAACTTTCGCTCACCTACCCGGGCGCGTGGTGGCGAATTTCGCCATACGGATAGCATCGCCCGGCGGGCCGTGCCACCGGCGTTCCGGAGGCACGCCAAAGACACCCCGGAGCCATCCCTGGGTGCCGTGCGACGCCCGAGGTCAGCGCCCGAGCCGGCGCTCTCTGAGAGAGAAGTCGCGCAGCGCCCGCAGGAAGTCCACCCGCCGGAACGCGGGCCAGTACGCCTCGCAGAAATAGAACTCGCTGTGCTGGCTCTGCCACATCAGGAACCCGCTGATGCGCTGCTCGCCCGAGGTCCGGATGACCAGCTCCGGGTCCGGCTGACCCTTCGTGTACAGGTGCTCGGTGATGTGCTCGACGTCGATCGACTCAGCGAGATCGGCGAGGGTGGCCCCGTCCTTCGCGCGCTCGGTGAGGTAGGAGCGGACGGCGTCGGCGATCTCCGTGCGGCCGCCGTACCCGATCGCGACGTTGACCTGCAGGCCCTTCACGCCCGCGGTCCGGTCGGCTGCGGCCCGCAGCGCGCTGGCGAGGCGCGCAGGCAGCAGATCGAGCCGCCCGATGACCCGCAGGCGCCAGCGCCCGGACTCGGCAAGGTCGGAGACAGCGTCCTCGATGATGTCCAGGAGGTTGCTGAGCTCATCGGCCGACCGGCTCAGGTTGTCCGTGGACAGCATCCACAGCGTGACGACCTCGATACCCAGCGACTCGGCCCAGCCGAGGAACTCGGTGATCTTGTCGGCGCCCCTACGGTGTCCCGTGGCCGCGGTCTCACCGAACGAACGCGCCCAGCGGCGATTGCCGTCGAGCATCACGCCGATGTGCCGGGGCAGCGTCGCCCCGTGCAGGGCGAAGGCCAGACGTCGCTCGTAGAGGCGGTACAGCGGGCTGGGCAGGCGCACGGATACCTCAGTGTGTAGGGCCGTGGGGCCGCGAGGGTGCGGTCCGCACGACGGCGCTGACGCTGGGCTCAAGCACCCGGCAGGACGTGGACAAAGGTACCCCTCGAAACCGAGCGTTCCCGCCCGCCTGGGCCCTTCGGGGAGGCAGATGAGGCGACTCCCGCGAACCCGGCGCAGTATCTTCACAAGGCCCTTGTCGGGCCGCCGAACCCCTAACCTACGCTAGAGTAAGTTACGCAACCGTAGGTAGCGCCCCGGCCATTGTGGCGGCGCCGGTTGCCGCAAGTAGAGGAGACCAGTGTGGTAGCTCGAACTGACGGGCCGGACAGCTCGGAAGGCCCCCTGACGGGCGTCACGAACAAGGTCGACGACGTCGTGCAGGGCATCTCCACCTCGGTGTCCGAGATCGAGAAGAAGATCAAGCCCCGGCTGCGCGGCTGGATCCACGCGGGCACGTTCCCGTTCGCCCTGGCCACCAGCATCGTGCTCATCGTGCTGGCCCCGACCATGGCGGGCAAGGTGTCCGCGGCCGTGTTCGGCCTGAGCGCCTGCCTCCTGTTCGGCGTCTCCGCGGTGTACCACCGCGGCAACTGGTCGCCCCGGACCGAGGCGGTGCTGCGGCGCCTCGACCACACCAACATCTTCCTCATCATCGCGGGTACGTACACGCCGCTCGCAGTGCTGCTCCTGCCCCAGAGCCAGGCGACGGTGCTGCTCGCGCTGGTGTGGGGCGGCGCGCTGCTCGGACTGCTGGCCCGCATCTTCTGGCTGAACGCGCCCCGCTGGGTCTACGTGCCCGTCTACCTGGCGCTCGGCTGGGTCGCGGTCGCCTACATGGGTGCGTTCTGGGCCACGGGCGGCCCGGCCGTCGTCTGGCTCATCATCGCGGGCGGCGTGGCCTACACCGCCGGCGCGATCGTGTACGGCACCAAGAAGCCCGACCCGAGCCCTGCCTGGTTCGGCTTCCACGAGATCTTCCACGTGTGCACCGTGCTCGGTTTCGCGTGCCACGTGGTCGCGATCTACCTGGCGAACCTCGCGATCTGACGCCGAAGTCGTCAGGAGCCCGTCGGCACCACCGTGTAGCGGCGGTTCGCCAGCGACGGGTTGGTCTTGCGGACCGCCGCGAGCGGTGCTGGGTCCAGGTCGACGGTGCGGTACGCCTCCTCCTCGCCCATCTCCAGGCCCACGACGCCGTCCGGGCCCACCAGCAGCGTGTGGCCGGTGACGGTCTTGCCCGCCATGCCCACGCCGATCACGACCGCGGTGTTCTCGATCGCTCGCGCCCGTAGCAGCGTGCGCCAGTGGTCGGCCTTGAGCGGGCCCGCGACCCAGGCCGCGGGGTACACCAGGACGTCCGCGCCGGCGTCGACCAGCCGGCGGGCAGACTCCGGGAACCGCAGGTCGTAGCAGGTCAGCACCCCGAAAGTGAGCCCGCCCAGGCGCAAGGTGACCGGATCGGCGTCGGCAGGGCCCGGCTCGAGCAGCTCCGACTCCTGGTACCCGAACGCGTCATACAGGTGGACCTTGCGGTAGACGCCGGCGATCTGGCCCGCGCCATCGACCACGACCAGGGCATTCGCCGCGCGGACACCGTCGGAACCCGGCAGCGTGACGCCGGCGATCGCGGCGATCCCGTGCTTGCGCGCCCTGGCCCGCAGGAGCGTGACGAACGGGCCGTCGAGCTGCTCCGCATGCTCCGGCCCCACGCCGTGCGAACTGTAGGCGGAGGCGTACTCCGGGAGCACCAGAAGGTTCGCCTGAACCTGCTCAGCCGCCTTGAACGCGTCCAGCACAAGCTGGCGGTTGGCGGCGTGGTCGTCCGAGATCGCCACCTGCGCGACCGTCACCCGGACCACGCCGGCCGCCGAGTCGGGCCCGGCGCGCTCAGCCACCCGAACCACCGCGCTCGCTGGTGGAAGGCCCGCTGGTGGCCGACCCGTCGGCGGGGTCCTTGCCTGTGTCGGCGGCCGCGTCTGGCGAACCGGCGGGCTCGGCGGCGCCGAACTCGGGTTCCCCGTCCGTGCGCCGGAAGGCGATGCCCTCGGGCTCGGCGATCGGCAGACCCTGCTGACGGGCGTTGTAGCCGGCCCGGCGCAGGTGCTTGCTCATGTTCAGGAACAGCAGCACGCAGGCCACGGCCAGGGCGAAGGTGACGAGGAAGCCGATGAGCCCCGGCGAGACCTGCCACTCCTCCAGGCCTGGGCGCAGCTGGCCTTCGGTGGGGTTCGGTGACGGCTCCGTCGCGCGAGCGAGCGCGCCGGCGAGCAGCGGGCTCATGCGGGCACCTCCGCGCGGATTCCCTCGAACAGGTCGCTCTCGTACTCGCCGCGTGCCCGCTCGGGCAACGGCACACGGGACTCCGCAAGCTCGTACTCGTCCCAGGGCCACACGTCGACCTCGAGGTCACGCGGCACCGCGAAGAAGAATCCCTTGGGGTCGATCTGCGAGGCGTGCGCCGTCAGGGCGGCGTCGCGGTTGGTGAAGTAGTCGGCCACCGGCACCAGCGTGGTCACCTGACGCTCCGGGACCTCGTGCGCGTCGCGCGACTCGACCCAGTCGCCGAACGGCGACTCCAGCCCGGCGCCCTCGATGGCCTCGTGCACCGCGCGGATCCGCTTCATCGAGAACCCGTGGTTGTAGTAGAGCTTGAGCGGCTCCCACGGCTCGCCCGTACCCGGGTAGCGCTCCGGGTCGCCCGCGGCGTGGAACGCCTCGAACGACACCTCGTGGCACTTGATGTGGTCGGGGTGGGGGTAACCGCCCGAAGGGTCGTAGGTGGTGATCACGTGCGGCCGGAACTCGCGCACCGCCTGCACCAGCGGCGCGGCGGCCTCCTCCAGCGGGACCAGCGCGAAGCACCCCTCCGGCAACGGGGGCAGCGGGTCGCCCTCGGGCAGGCCCGAGTCCACAAAACCCAGCCACTGCTGACGCACGCCCATCGCCTCGGCGGCCTGGGCCATCTCCAGCTGCCGAACGGCGCGGCGGCCCTCGATCGACTCGAACTCGTGACCCTCGGGCACCTCGAACGACGGGTTCAGGATGTCGCCCCGTTCGCCCCCGGTACACGTCACGACGAGGACCTCCACCCCCTCTGCGGCGTAGCGGGCCATTGTGGCGGCGCCCTTGCTCGACTCGTCGTCCGGGTGCGCGTGCACCGCCATCAGACGGAGCGGCTCGCGCTCGGGTACGGACACTGGGTCCTCCTGTGTGTGCCGGGGGTATGGAACGAGGCTGGGACAATCACTCACAGACAGTCTGCGCACAGAGAGTCCGCGCACAGACAAGCAATCACATGGACCATGATCGTCCAGGGACAATCTTGCTACGAACCACTGACACCTCGATCCAAGCGAGCCGTGATGACTGACCCAGACCCCGCCGCCCCGGCCGTACCCACGCCCGCGCCGGCCCCAGACCTGGCCGAACGGTACGGCCGCGCCCGGCGGGGAGCACCGCAGGCCGGCGGGGACGACCCGTGGGACGAGAGCGATGGCGTCCGGCCCCGGCCGAAGCTCTCCGTGGGCGCCCGGATCGCCGTCACTCTGGCCCTCGCGGCCGGCGTCGCGATCGCCGCGTGGTTCACGATCGTCGACACCCAGCGCGACCCCGTGACCTTCACCGACGTCGGGTTCGTCGTGGTGAGCCCGGAGGAGGTCGAGGTGACGTTCGACGTCAGCATGCCGCCGCAGACCGAGGCCGTGTGCACGTTGACCGCTCTGAGCCCGAGCTTCGCGGAGGTCGGCGCGATCGACGTCGAGGTCGGCCCGGACGCCGCTCGGACCACCCGGCACACCGTCACCGTCGCTACGACGGAGCTCGCGACCACCGGCGTCGTCGACCACTGCGACCTGCGCTGACAGTCCGCTGCAGCGAGCGCGGCCGCGTCCGCTCACAGCGGAAACCGGGAATGTCCGGGCAAGTCTTTCCCGCCAATTGGTATTCTGGTCGTTTCACACGCTGTGTTGACCGGCTGACGCGCGTGCCCGATCCGCTCCGTCGGCCGGGCTTGGCGCGCTGCCGTAACTGTGGCTCAACCGAGCAACGACGAAAGGAGAGCCCCCGTGGCCGACACTTCTGTCACCTGGCTCACCCAGGAGGCGCACGACAAGCTCAAGGCTGAGCTGGAGCATCTCTCCGGCCCCTACCGGGCGGAGATCACGGAGCGCATCGCCGCTGCTCGCGACGAGGGTGACCTCAAGGAGAACGGCGGATATCACGCCGCTCGCGAGGAGCAGGGCAAGAACGAGCTGCGCATCCTCGAGCTCACCGAGAAGCTCCGGAACGTCCAGGTCGGCATTCCGGCCGACGACGGCACCGTCGAGCCGGGCATGGTCGTGACCGCCCTCGTCGCAGGCGACGAGATGAACTTCCTGTTCGGCTCGCGCGAGATGGCGGGGTCCACGGACCTCGACGTCTACTCGCCGACGTCGCCGCTGGGCGCCGCGATCGCCGGCAAGTCGATCGGCACCAAGACCAGCTACCACGCCCCCAACGGGCGGGACATCCCCGTGGAGATCACGGGCGCGAAGCCCTTCCAGGGCTGACCTGGCACGGCACGACAGAGCGCCTGGCCCCGTCCGATCCGGTCCCCCCGGAATGGACGGGGCCAGGCGCTCTAGCTCGTGCTCCGCGGCTCGTTCGTCGTCCGCAGCTCCGCGAGCCGACGGCGCAACAGCCTGCGGTCCCCCTCCCGGTCGACCTGGTCGAGCGCGCGCTGGTACTCCGCAGCGGCCTCGGCCGGTCGCCCCGCGCGCCGCAGGAGGTCCGCCCGCATCGCCGGGAGCAGGTGGTACGCCGCCAGCTCGGGCGCGGACGCGACGTCGTCGAGTGCGGCCAGGCCCGCGTCGGGCCCTCTGGACATGCCCACCGCCACCGCCCGGTTGAGCGCCACCACCGGCGAGCGCGTCTTGTCCAGCAGGACGTCGTAGAGGGCCTCGATCTCGGCCCAGTCCGTCTCGTCGGCCGACGCCGCGCGCGCGTGCAGCGCCGCGATCGCCGCCTGCACCTGGTACGGCCCGGCGCGGCGGGCCGCGAGGGCGTCGTCGAGCACCGCCAGCCCCTCCGCGATCTCGGCGTGCTGCCAGAGCGACCGGTCCTGCTCCTCGATCGTGCGCGGCGTCGCCTGGGTGAGTGGTGCCGCCGGAGTGTGCGACGTCGCCTCCGAGACCGCCTCCAGCCGGGCTCGCCGCCGCGCGTGCTGGAGCAGCAGCAGCGCGAGCAGCCCGCGCGCCTCCGGCTCATCAGGTAGGAGGCGCGCGACGAGCCGGGCACCGCGGATCGCGTCATCGGCCAGCGCACGCCGGGCCTCGGCGCCAGCGTCGTCGTCAGCGGGCTCCGCCCAGGCGTCGTAGCCCTCGGTGAACAGCACGTACAGCACGGCCAGCACCGCGGAGACCCGCTCGCGCAGCAGCTCGGACGGTGGGACGCGGAACGTGATCCCCGTGCTCCGGATCTTGCGCTTGGCCCGGGTCAGGCGCTGGGCCATCGTGGTCTCGGGCACCAGGAAGGCCCGGGCCACCTGCGCCGTCGTCATGCCCGTGAGGGACCGCAGGGTGAGCGCCACCCGGCCCTCCAGGGGCAGGGCCGGGTGGCAGCAGGCGAAGATCAGGCGCAGCAGGTCGCCGTCGGGATCCTCCGGTTCGACGCCGGTCCAACCGGCGCCGGTGTCCACGACGGCGGCCGCCTCGGCGGCCGGGTCGGCGGAGGCCGCCGGGGCGAGCCGCTCGGTGAGCCGCGCCGCGGCCATCACCTTCTCCGCCTCGACCTTGCGCCGCCGCAACCGGTCCAGCGCACGGTTGCGCGCGGTGCTGGTGAGCCATGCGCCGGGACGGTCTGGCACGCCGTCGCGCTGCCAGGTGCGCAGCGCGATCGCGAACGCCTCCTGGGCGCAGTCCTCCGCGAGGTCGAGGTCGCCCGTGCTGCGGGCGACGGCGGCGAGCACGCGGCCCCACTCGTCGCGGAAGGCGACGGTGACCGCGTGCCCGACGTCGGTCACGCCTCGGCGCCGTCGAGGTCGAGCGGCCAGAACGGGCGCAGCTCGAGCGCGCCCGTGAACGCCATCGGGTGGGCGGCCGCGATCCGGATGGCCTCGTCGAGGTCGGGGGCGTCGAGGATGTCGAAGCCCGCGATGACCTCCTTGGTCTCGGTGAACGGGCCGTCGGTGACGACCACCTCGCCGGACCGCACCTGCACGCCGACGGCATCGGCGGGCGGCCGCAGCCGGTCACCGATGATCGCGCGGCCGGTGTCGTAGGTGTCGCGGACCCAGTTCTCGATGGTGGGTACGTCGCCCGGGTCGGCCGGGGCGTCGGGGGTGGACAGGACGAGCATGAGGTAACGCATGGTGTGCTCCCTTCCGGGGAGGTCCCCGGACTCATGGTGGCGCGGACCGGTCGGCCGCGTCACCCTGACGACGAACGGGAATCCGCCTGCACGACACCCCGAGCAAAGCTCACACGACGGCGACCTCGAAGCCCTCGGACTCCAGCCGCTCCACGACCGCCGCCCGGTGGTCGGTGCCCTTGGTCTCGAGCTGCAGGTTGACCGAGACCTCGGACACCGAGAGCGAGACGTCGGTGCGTGTGTGGTCGACCGCCACGATGTTGGCCCCGGCCGCGGCGATGGTCTCCACGAGCCGGGCGAGCGCACCCGGCCGGTCCGTCAGCCGCACCTGCAGCTTCAGGTATCGCCCCGCCGCGACGAGGCCGTGCTGCACCACACGGAGCAGCACGAGCGGGTCGATGTTCCCGCCCGACAGCACGGCGACGACCGGTCCCTCGAACACGCCGGGCCCGGCGGCCATGATGCCCGCGACGCCGGCCGCTCCCGCGGGCTCGACCATCAGCTTCGAGCGCTCCAGCACCGCCAGCAGCGCGCGCGAGAGCTGGTCCTCGGTGACCGTCCGCACCTCGACGCCCTGCTTCTGCACGATCCCGAACGGCACGTCGCCCGGCAGCCCCACGGCGATGCCGTCGGCCATGGTGGAGCCGAGCACACCCGCTATGGGTTTGCCGGCCTTCAGCGACCCCGGGTAGGCCGCAGCCGACGCCGCCTGCACACCCACTACCTTCACGTGCGGCGCGATCTCGGCGAGCACGGCCGCGATCCCGGCGACGAGCCCGCCTCCGCCCAGCGGCACGACGACGGTCGCGACGTCCGGCACCTGCTGGAGGATCTCCAGGGCAACGGTGCCCTGGCCGGCCACGACGTCGACGTGGTCGAACGGGTGGATGAGTACCCGGCCCGACCGCGCGGCCTCGACCCGGGCGGCGGCGAGCGCCTCGTCCACGGACGAGCCGACCATCCGCACCTCAGCCCCGTAGCCGCGGGTCGCGGCAACCTTGGGCAGGGCGGCGTCGACCGGCATGTAGACGACGGTGCTGATGCCGAGCATCCCGGCGGCGAGCGCGACGCCCTGCGCGTGGTTCCCGGCCGAGGCCGCCACGACGCCGCGCTCCCGTTCAGCGGCGGACAGCCGCGAGAGCCGCACGTACGCACCGCGGACCTTGAAGGACCCGGCACGCTGCAGGTTCTCGCACTTGAGCAGCACCTTTGTGCCGGCGATCGTGGAGAGCGCACGGCTCTCGGTGACAGGGGTACGAGTGATGACGCCGTCGAGCAGGTCGGCGGCAGCGCGGGCGTCGTCGGCGGTCACCGTGAGGTGGCCGCCGTAGGACTCCAGGTCGAACGGATCCAAGGGCACAGCGGGCATGTTGCCCGACTGCGCCCCCAGATGCACGTTCAGCGCTTCGGATCACCCTCCGGCGCGTCCCGGTTCTCGTCGCTGCCGACGTCGGCGAGCGCCGTCTCGGTGACCGCTCCGGTGGTGGCGGAGGCTCCGCGGCGCAGCCGGATCGGTGGCGCGTCGGCGGCGCGCCATCGGATCGGCAGGGCGTCCTCGTCGCCGAGCTCGGGGAACTTGTCGTGCCCGTTCAGGTACAGGATCACGGTGTTCAGCACGGCTACCAGCGGCACGGCGAACAGGGCGCCCACGATGCCCGCGGCGTACGACCCGGCAGCCACGGCGAGGATCACCGCCACCGGGTGCAGCGAGACGGCCTGGCCCATGAGGAACGGCTGCAGCGCGTGCGACTCGATCTGCTGCACCAGCAGCACCACGCCGAGCATGATGAGGGCCGCGACCCAGCCGTTCGAGACAAGCACCACGACGACTGCGATGGCGCCCGTGACGATGGCACCGACCACCGGTACGAACGACCCGACGAACACGAGGATGCCGATCGGCAGGGCGAGCGACGGGACGAAGAACACCGCGCCGATCCCGATACCGACGGCGTCCACGGCGGCGACGAGGATCTGCGTGCGGGTGTAGGCGGCCAGGGTGACGGCGCCGCGGCGGCCTGCCTGGTTTACCTGTTCACGGGAGGACCGCGGGAGCAGGCCGACGATCCAGCCCCAGATGCCGCGCGGGTCGTGCAGGAAGAAGAACGTGCAGAACAGCGCGATCAGCGCGCCGACCAGGACGCTGCCCGCGGTGGCGGCGGCGCCGAGGGCACCGCTCACGATGGCACCCTGCTGCGCTTCGAGCTGGTCGAGGATGTCCTGGCTGTAGCTCTGCAGCTGGTCCTCCAGCCCGAACGTCGCCGAGAGCTGGGACCACAGCTCGTTGAAGCCGCTGACGGCCTGGGTGCGCAGGTCGGCGAACCCGTTGGCGATCGACTGACCGGCCAGGGTGATCAGGCCGGCGACCACCACGATCAGGCCGACCAGCGAGAGCCCGGCGGAAAGTGCCCGCGGGAGGCGCAGCCGCTCGTTCAGCAGGCGCCGCACCGGCGTCAGCATGA
The DNA here is from genome assembly GCF_041081105.1 of Promicromonospora sp. Populi. Classification (NCBI taxonomy): domain Bacteria; kingdom Bacillati; phylum Actinomycetota; class Actinomycetes; order Micrococcales; family Promicromonosporaceae; genus Promicromonospora; species Promicromonospora sp. Populi. The sequence goes on from NZ_CP163528.1 coordinate 2,835,541, forward strand.
TTGTCAGCAGCAGGGCCACCGCGACCGGGATCACGATGGTCTTGAGCAGGGCCAGGAGCCACAGTGCCGCGGCGACGAACGCCCCGATGAGCAGGATGCGCCACGACCAGGAGGCGGCAGCGCGGATCGCCGGCGGGACCGCCCCTGCCTCGTCGCTGTGTGGCGTGCTGATCTGGTCTGACGTCACGCTGGTCTCCTCGTTCTGCGGCACGGTTCAAACCTTAGGGGAGCACACCGACACGCCCCTGGCCTGCCCACGCGCCGCACGGAAGGTACACGGTGCGCTCACCGGTCCGACAGATGTCGGAAGGAACACCCGACACGTGACCGAAGACGGCGCGCCCCGGCGCTCGTAGCCTCGCGGCACGGCCCGCTCCGGGCCGTGTCCCGGACGACCCCGGAGGGCGGCCCGCATGAGGCTCCGATCTGGCTCACCACTGACCCACGGATCCTTGGCCGCAGGACCGGTCTTCCGGTGGACGGCGGCCGTCGCCGCCGTGACCGCGATCGCCGTCTCGCTCACCCTTCCCCTCGCGGAGGCGACGTCGACCACGGAGGCGACCGACCCGGCGTCGGGCAGCCCGATCGCCGCGCCTGACCCCCAGGACTGGAAGGACCAGGCCGACATGACCTGGGAGGACTACACCCCGGTGCGGCCTGCGGAGTGGAATTCGGCTCAGGACTCGCAGGGCAGCGAGGTGCAGTACCGGACCGCCGTGATCCTGGTGGAGTTCGAGGACCAGCCGTTCCTCATCACGCAGGACCCGCAGTCGCACCCGTTCGGCAACCCGCAGAGCGGGTTCCAGCCGGTAGCGCCCGGGGACGTGAGCCAGTGGTTCTACGACTACTACGCCACGCCGAACGAGTACAACGGCGGTCAGACCCTGCACGGGTACTGGATGGAGGACAGCCACGGCAAGATCGGCGTCGACGTCGAGGTGTTCGGCCCGTACGAACTGCCCGGCAAGTTGCACGAGTACGGGTACAGCGGCTCGTTCAACGCGCCGATCGAGGAGTTCTGCCCGCAGGGCGACGACTGCACCAAGGACATCCGGACGGCCGGTTTCGCAGCCTGGCACGAGGACATGGGCGGCTGCGCGGAGCGGCTCTGCGGCTTCGACAACGCCTTCTGGGTGACGGCGGGGCACGACGAGTCCTCCACGTGGGAGGAGTTCGGGCAGATGATGTTCGAGTCCCCCGAGGAGATCCCGGACGCGCTGGGACCGCCGCGCGACGCGAACGGCGAGCCGCCGCTCAACCAGAACGGCGACCCCATGCCGAACTGGGCACCCACCCGGTACGTAGACTGGACCTCGTGGCGAGCGGCGGCCAACCACTGGCCCAACGCCGGCGACGGCACCTCGACCCAGGCGGAGAGCTCGGGTCTCAGCGTGTTCGCGCACGAGTTCAGCCACCTGCGCGACCTGCCGGACAACTACAACAACCCGTTCGCGGACAACACCCGCGCCTACACCGGCTACTGGGAGATGATGAGCCGCGGCACGTTCAACGGCCCCGGTGGCACCCACAACCGGTGGCAGATCCCGAACGCCGGCGGCTCCGCGCTCGGGCCGCACCACATGCTCCACTTCAAGCAGGACCTGGGTGTGCTCACCGCGGACGACCAGGTCCTGGTGACCCGGTCCGAGCTGGCAGAGCAAGGCCCGGCGGTCGCGACCCTGAAGGCCCGCTCCTCGGTGCCGGACGGCGACAAGGTCGGCCTCGAGGTGACGCTCGACGGCGGGTACACCCCCGGTCAGTGCGCCGCCGACATCCCGGAGGGCGCGGACTTCTGGTGCCCGGACGGCACGAGCTGGACCGACTTCACGATGGAGGTCACCGACCGGGTTGGCAACGACTCGTTCACCGCCGGCCACGGTGTGCTCCTCGCGCAGAACCAGCCCAACGACTTCCCGAGCGAGTGGGTAGTAGACGCCAACCCCGAGAACATCAACCGCATCGACTACTACCGCCCGGACGGCACCCCCGTCCCGGTGGTGCGCGGCGATCCCCGCCAGCTCGACGACGGCACGTTCCACGCGGGCACCGGGTCGGGCAGCGCGTACGAGTACGTGGACGAGCCCAACAACCTGCACGTGTACGTGCTGGACGCCGCGCGCGACGACGAGGGCGCGCTGACCTACGACGTCGCGGTGCGTAACCTCTCGGCCGCGGGGGCGTTCGAGCGCGGGGCACGGCTCGGCCGGGCCGAGCAGCACCCCGTCGGCGACGGCACCACGCTGGTGAACGTGCCCCTGCGGAACACGGGCGAGGCCGGCGACGGCGTGTTCGGCTCGGACGTCTACCGGATCTCGGCCTCCGTCAGGGGCCGGGGCTGGGACGTGACGCTCCCCTACGAGGTCACGGCCGTAGAGGCGGGTGGCACCCTGCCCGTCTCCGCCTATGCGACGGCGTCCGACGGCGCGGCGCGGACCGCGACCCTGACGCTGACCGTCACGAGCGAGTCCGACCCGAGCGTCACGAAGACCGTCCGGGTGCCGCTGCGGGCCACGCCGCCGAGCGTGCGCTCCCTGTCCGGACTGGTGGACGACTACCAGGACCGCGGCGTGCTCACCCGTAGCGAGACCCGCCGGCTGGAGGCGCTGCTGCGGACCGCGAGCCACGGGTCCGGCCCCGCGGCGGACGCGGCGCTCGCACGGTTTGCGCAGGAAGCGGCGGGGCTCGCCGACGTCGGGCAGCGCAACCTCGCCGCCGCAGCGCTCTCCGCTGCGGCCGGCGACGTGCGGGACGCGGAGTGACCCTGAGGTCCATCAGCTCGGGGCGCCGGGCGGTCCTGCGCGGCGTTGGCCTTGCTGTGGGCCTTGGGCTGGCTGGGCTGCTCACCGGGTGCTCCGGCGTCGCCGCCGGCGCCGAGACCCAGACGCTGCGCCTGGTGGTCCCGGACGCGAACATCCGCACGCCGTCCGACCCTTGCTCGGGGGCGCGCGCCTTCCGGTACGCGCACCCGGAGGCCGCCTACGAGGTGGTCGCCGGCGACGTCGTGCTCGCCGCCGGAGCGCTCCCCGAGGGACGGGCCGAGAAGGCGTTCTCGATCGACCTCGGGTCCGAGCGGCAGCCCACGGTCTGCGTGATGTCGCTCGTGGTGCCGGCCTCGGTCGACCTGGCGGACGCCGAGCTGATGATCGGCGAGCATGGACCCGTGCCCATCGTGCCCAACCCCGCCTTCGACGACGCGCCCGAGGCGGTGCTGCGATGAGGAACGCGCTCGCGGCCCTGCTCACGGCGCTGCTCCTCGCGACCTCCCTCGCGGGCTGCGCCGGAACTCCGCGGGGCCAGCTACCCGGCCCGGTTCCCTCGGGCGTCGAGTTCCGCGCCGCGCCGGCCGACGCTCCTCCGGCGCCCGGGCTCAGCCTGGAGCTGACCGATGGAACCACGCTGGACCTGGCCGAGCAGTGGCACGAGCGGCCCGTCGTCCTGGTGTTCTTCGAGACCTGGTGCACCCGTTGCGAGGCTCAGCAGGGCCCGATCAACAACGTGGTCGAGGAGTACACGGACGAGGTGCTGTTCGTCGGCGTCGCAAACCTCTCGGATGCCGACGACGTCGCGGCCTACGTCGAGGAGAACGACATCACCTACCCCGTCGCAGTGGACCCGACCGGCGACGCGTGGCTCATGTACGCGGTCGCCGAGGCGCCGCTCGTGGCGCTGGTCAGCAAGGACGGGAGCCTGCTGCGCGGCTGGCCCGAGGGTGTGACGGGGCGCGAGCTCAGCACGACGATCGCGGACCTAGCGGTGGGCTGAGCTCAGGATCCGGCCAGCCGCCCTGCGGCCCGGGCGACCTTGAGCGCCAGGTGCAGGGCGAGGCGCTCCGTGCCGTCCTTCAGGTCGGTCCCGGCTAGCAGCTCGACGCGCTGCAGCCGGTAGTAGAGCGAGGTGCGGTGCAGGTGCAGGGCCTCGGCCGTCGCCTGTGCGCTGCACGCGAGCTCCAGGTACGTCTCCAGCGTGTGCAGCAGGGGCGCGGCCTCCGGCAGGTCGAGCAGCGCTTCGAGGCCGGGGTGCACCGCCACGCCGTCGGCGGCAAGTCGCGCGGCCACCACGTCGAGGGAGCCGACCGCCGTCGCGGGGGTGGACTCCGGCCGGGCCAGGAGGCGGACCTTCGGAACGCCAGCGGGGCGGACGACTCCGGGCAATACCTCCGGCGCCGTGGGAACGAACGTGACGAGCACGTCCCCCGTGTCCAGCCGCAGTACGACTTCGCTGTCCACGACCCTCCCCCGTCTCGGCCTCGACCCGGGGACTCTATTGGAGTTTTCGGGTGAATCTCAAGGGCGGTTCCTGGGCAGTTCCTGGTCGAGACTCAGTCGCCTTGGCCGTCCAGCTTCCGCTTCTGCGGGTGGACGGTCTCGCCCCGCTCCAGCATGCCGACAAACTTGGCGACGTTCCGCGCCCTGGTCTCCGGCTTCTTGACGGCCGTGATCCGGAACAGGATCGCGAACCGGTTCTGGGCCGTGAGGATCTCGAACATCGCCGCCGCGCGCGGGCTGGCCGCGAGCGCCTCGGTGAGGTCGGGCGGCACTTCGAAGTTCTTGCTGCCCTCGTACGCGACCTCCCATCGACCGTCGGCCTTCGCCTTGTCGATCTCCTCCTGGCCGCGGGCGCGCATGCGGCCCTCGGTGATCAGGCGGTCCACGATCCGCACGTTCCGTGCCGACCAGCGGCTGCGCGACCTGCGGGGGCAGAACCGCTGCAGAGACGTGCTGTCGTCCCGGCCGCGGGCCTGTGCGTCGATCCATCCGCTGCACAGCGCCTCGTCGAGCGCCTCGTCGCGGGTCAGGCTCGTCGGCCCGGCCTTCCCCTTGCGCGCGAGGATCAGCCAGACGCCGTCCGACATCGCCTCGTGCTCGTCGAGCCAGGCGCGCCAGGCGGCGGCGTCGGTGATCAGCAGCTCGGGGTCGGTGTCGGCCATGGAGAGGACGCTACGCCGGACCACTGACATCGCGGCCGTCCCTCGGCCCGAACGCTCGCAGCGCATCGGCGTCGCTGTTGGCCGACGTCACGTACTCCCGCGCCCACTCCTCCGCAGCGGGATACGCGCTTCCGGCGGCGACAGCGGCCACGGCGGCCTCGACGTCGACGGGCGTGTGCCGCAGCTCGACCTGGCCGTCCCGCAGGAGCGCCCACGACCCGCCCGCGCGGCCGTACGGCATGCCGATGCTGCCCGGGTTGATGCACAGGCGCCGGTCGACGAGTCGCACGAACGGCATGTGGGTGTGGCCCATGACGACGGTCGCGACGGCGGGGTCGAGCCCGCCGAGCACCTCGGCCCAGCGCTCCAGGGAGGAGTCGACGAGCACCACCTCCTCGTCGTCGCGCGGGGTGGCGTGGCAGAACAGGACCCGGCCGAAACCACGGACGGTCAGCTCCGCGGGATACGGCAGGCCGGCGAGCAGTGCGACGTCGTCGTGTCGAAGCTGGGCCGCGGCCCAGGGCGCTACCGGATCGGGGATGTCCGTGGTGCCGCCCCGGGCGAGCGACACGAGCTCACGGTCCGCGTTCCCGCGCACCAGCAGGGCCCGGTCGCCCAGGGACCGGAGGCGGTCCAGCACCTCGACGGGCTGCGGGCCGGCGGCGTGGTCACCGGTGACGACCACGCGGTCGGCGGCGACCACGTCGGGCTCCGCGAGGACCGCCTCCAGGACGGGCAGGACCCCGTGGATGTCCGACAGGACGGCTACCGCTGAGACCTCGCTGTTCATGTGCCGACCTTGGCGCCTGCCTCGCGGCCGTACCACTGGGATCTGCCGTCGGCAGAATGAGCAGACGCGCTCGCGCCGTAGCGGAAAGTGATCTAGAGTATAAGCAATAGGCAGGAAAGGTGTCTGATGCTTATCACCGAACCCTGGTCAACTATCGCCGAGCGGTTAGGGCTGGTCGCCACCGCACCGTCATCGGAGAGCGACGCTGACGTCGTACTCAGGGGCGTCGACTGGCCGACCACCGCCTATCGCATCAAGGTCTTTCCCACGCCGCTCCGTCCGGCGGGAATCCACAGTCATGCGGCGGCGGCACGCAAACAAGGCCTTCGACTCCTGGTCGTCGTTCCCACCGCGAGTGCCGGTGTCAGGCGGGCCGCACTGGACGAGAACGTGTCGCTACTCGTCGTCCCCTCGTCACCACGAACTCCTGTCACAGGTTTCTTGTACTCGTCGGCCGGGTTGCGCAACCTGGCGGATCCCGTCACCGCATCGGAACCGGGCAGACGTCCGGGTCGCGTTCCCTGGGCGACGTACGCCGTCGGGTTTGAACTGCTCGAGACGCCCGACGTGTCGCAATACGCCCTGGCGCAGCGGATCGGCGTCACACAACCACGAGTCAGCCAGGCGCTACGGGATATGGGTGCCGCGATTCGACGCACCCGTACCGGATGGGAGGCGCAGTCACCTGACGAACTCGCCGACTGGCTCCTGTCCCGCTATCCATGGCGACCGAAGATGGCAACCTCCTGGCTCACCCTCGATGCACCTGTGGCCGCCGCCCAACGCACCGCGGCCCATCTGACGGAGCAGGGCATCGAGCATGCGATCGGCGGCGACGTCGCAGCCGACTCGTTCGCACCCTGGTCCCGGCCAGCAACCGCCTGGATCTGGACGACAACACCCGTCGATCTCCAGGAGACCAGCGCCACCCCGACGACTGCGGGAGCAGCAAACCTCTTCCTCGCCGTCTCCGACGACCCGTACCTCCTGAAGTCGGCCAGGCGTGCTGAGAACGGTGCCTCAATGCTCCCACCATGGCGAGTGTGGATCGACCTCGTCCATCAGGGACACGACGACGCCGCCCTCGCCCTCCGCCGACACCTCGCAGCGCAAGGAACTTCCACATGACCACTCTCCAACTAGCTTCGCCGTCCGTCGCGACCGACGGCGCCTGGCTCGCGGCAGCCGACGTCGCCGCGATCAGCGCGTCGCTCGGTATCGAGTACCGCTTCGTCCGCGGCGACCCCGACGAGCGACGCGTCATCGATGTGCTCGTCCCGTCGTCTGGCGGCAAGCACCAACCCAATCAGCAGCTTGGTTCCCTGGTCGTTGATGCTGTGCCCGGCCTGTCGCTCGCTCTCGCTCTACCTGCCACGGAAGTGGTTCTGGCCGCCCACCTGAGCACGGGGAGGACCGTTGACCTGTCCCTGCTGCTCCCCGACGTTCGCGCCGCGCTCATCCTCAAGTCGTATGCATACCGGGAACGCCTCACGGACCGGGACGCCGTCGACGTCTGGAGGCTTCTCGAGTCCGCGGAAAACGCGGGTCTCGAAGCCAGCGACTGGCCTCCCCGTGTGAGCGGGCGCGAGGCGGCGGCGTACCTGCACCAGTTCTTCGGCGCCGCTGGCGCACCAGGCGCACGGCGGGCATCGCCAGCACCTGCCACGCAGGCACGAGTTCGTCTCCTTGTGCAGAAACTCGTACCCAGGCCAGAGTGAGAGCGGCGGACCGCCACCGCTCTCGCCGGCGTTGTCCCGTTCCCGGGCGCCGCCTGACGCACCCGGCCGGCCCGCGGGAGTGTCAGAGTGACCCCGTAGGGTCGGCCGCATGATCCGAATGCCCGCTACCGAGCGCTCCGTCACCAACGAGGACTGGTACGCCCGCGACCTGTCCGGCGAGGAACACGCGGCGACGCTGTTCGCCGACGTGGACATGACGGAGGCCACGGGGACGGGCGCCACGTTCGACTCGTGCGTGTTCCGCGGTGTGCGCTTCAACAGCGCGCACCTCACGGAGTTCGCGTTCACGTCGTGCGTCTTCGACGCCTGCGTCTTCTTCGATGCCACGCTGGAACGCTGCAAGCTGGTGGGCTCGCAGTTCAACGACTGCCGGTTCGACCTGCTCAAGGTCGACGGCGGCAACTGGTCGTTCACCGACCTGCACCGTGCCGCCCTCGCGGGTGCGCAGTTCGACGGCGTCCGCTTCCGCGAGGCCGACCTGGCCGGGATCAAGGCGACCGGGATCGTGCTGGTCGGCTGCGACCTGTCGGGTGCGGACCTCGAACAAGCCGACCTCACCAACGCCGACCTGCGCGGCAGCGACCTGTCCACGCTCGACCCGCTCAAGGCGAACGTCACCGGAGCGGTGGTCAGCGAGGCCCAGGCGATCCTGCTGGCAGAGATGCTCGGCCTGGTTGTGCGGCCCGACTGACCAGGCCCGACGGCCGTGCGGACCGCCCAGTGATATCGGTTCGATCGGACACACTTATCGGCCATATGCTCGGGTCCGCTCGCACACGCTACTGGGCATTGCTCTGGGAGGACGACGATCGATGAAGATCAGCCGCGACCTGACCGACTGGACCCTGACCGCTACCGGCGGCCCCGTCCCGGCGGATCTTGCCGGGGTCCCCGTCCCTGCGACGGTCCCGGGCACGAGCCACACCGCCCTGCTGGAGCAGGGGCTCATCCCCGACCCGTATCTCGGCACCAACGAGACGTCGCTCGCCTGGATGAAGCGCGCCACCTGGCGGTACGCCACGGTCCTCGACGAGCCGGCCGCGGCGCCCGACGAGCGCGTCGACCTGCTCTTCGAGGGCATCGACACGGTGGCCGCAGTCGCCGTCGACACGGACGTGGAGCGAACCGGCGTCAGCCAGGGCCGCACCCACCTGGGCCGTACCGCGAACATGCACCGCTCCTACCGGTACGACGTACGTGAGCTCGTCGGGACGCCGGCCAACCTCGTGGTAGACCTCGACTCGGCGCTCGAGACCGCCGAGGCCGAGGAGCAGCGCCTCGGCACCCGGCCCATGGCCTACGGCCAGCCGTTCAACATGGTGCGCAAGATGGCCTGCTCCTTCGGCTGGGACTGGGGCCCCGACCTGCAGACGGCCGGCCTGTGGAAGCCCGTGCGGGTGCAGCGCTGGCGGGTGGCGCGGCTGGCCCGAGTGACGCCGCTGGTGACGGTGGCCGACGACGGCACGGGGCTGGTCGACGTGCGGGTCGAGGTCGAGACCTCTGGCCTGTCCGTCTCCGGGCCGCTCATCGTCGACGTCACCGTCGGGGGCCGGGGACAGACCATCGGGTCGTACGGCGGCGACGACTCTGCCCACATCAAGGACTTCACCGGGCAGCTCGAGGTGCCCGACGTCGACCTGTGGTGGCCGGCCGGGCACGGCGAGCAGCCCCTGTACCCGATCGAGGTGACCCTCTACGAGGGCAACGGTGAGGACCGCTCGGAGCCGCTGGACGCATGGTCCGGCCGGGTCGCGTTCCGCACCGTCGAGGTGGACCGGAGCCGCGACGAGCACGGCACGAGCTTTACGTTCCTGATCAACGGCAAGCCGATATTCGCTCGGGGGGCCAACTGGATCCCCGACGACCACCTGCTGACCAGGATCACGCGCGAGCGCCTCGAACAGCGCGTTGACCAGGCGCTGGGCGCGAATCTCAACATGCTGCGGGTGTGGGGCGGCGGCATCTACGAGTCGGACGACTTCTACGACGTCTGCGACGAGAAGGGCGTCCTGGTCTGGCAGGACATCCTGCTGGCCTGCGCCGCCTACCCCGAGGAAGACCCGCACTGGGCCGAGTTCGAGGCCGAGCTGCGGGAGAACGCGGCCCGCCTGGCGCCGCACCCGTCACTGGTGCTGTGGAACGGCAACAACGAGAACATCTGGGGCCACGAGGACTGGGACTGGAAGGAGCCGCTGGGCGACCTCACGTGGGGCGCCGGCTACTACTACGAGCTCTTCCCGAGGGTCCTGGCCGAGGTCGACCCGACCCGGCCCTACTCGAACGGCTCGCCCTACTCCCCCGGGTTCACACCCGAGGAGATGCACCCCAACGACCCGAACCACGGCACGCACCACCAGTGGGACGTCTGGAACAAGGTCGACTACACGCACTACCGCGACGACGTGCCCCGGTTCGCGTCGGAGTTCGGGTTCCAGGGCCCGGCGACCTGGGCCACGACCGCGCGGGCCATCCTTCCTGACAACGCCGGCGCTCCTGACAGCGCTGACGTACCGGAGGGCTTCAAGGATTCCGAGGTCTTCCTGCTGCACCAGAAGGCCGGGGGCGGCAATGAAAAGCTCGACCACGGGCTCGCCCCGCACCTGGGTATCCCCGACGACTTCGTCGACTGGCACTGGGCCACGCAGCTCAACCAGGCGCGCGCGATCCAGTACGCCCTGGAGCACTACCGGTCGTGGTGGCCGCGGACCGCGGGCGCGATCGTGTGGCAGCTCAACGACTGCTGGCCCGTGACCTCCTGGGCGGCCATCGACGGCGACGGCCGGCGCAAACCGCTCTGGTACGCGATGCGCCACGCGTTCGCCGACCGGGTGGTGACCGTGCAGCCCCGCGGCGACGGGCTCGTCGCCGCGCTGGTCAACGACACCGACGCGCCGTGGACCGGGCAGGTGGACGCCGCCCGGACCACGCTGAGTGGTGAGGTGCTGGCGGCGTCGGGCAGCGAAGTTTCCGTACCGCCACGTTCGGTGACGCTGGTCCCGTTGGCGGACGACCTGAACACCGCGGCCGACGTGACGAACGAGGTGCTGGTCGTGACCCTCGGCGACGTGCGCGGGATCCACACGTGGGTGGAGAGCAAGGACCTCACGCTCGATCCCGCCCCGGTGCGCACCACCGTCACCGCCGAGGACGGCGGTTACCGCGTGGAGGTGACCGCCACGTCACTGGCGCTGGGGGTGTCGCTGCTGGTCGACCGACTCGACCCGGACGCGCAGGTCGACGAGCAGGTGATCGACCTGCCGGCGGGTACAACGACGGTGTTCCACGTGACGACCGCCGGCCGAGACCCGGCGGCGCTGACCTCACGGCCGGTGCTCCGCACGGAAAACGACCTGTCGTAGCCAACCAGATTGGTTGTGGGCGGGATCGTTGCGCCTAAGCCGGGCGAATGATCGCAAGGATCGCGCCCACAACAAAGATCTTGATGTCGGTGACCGCGCGTACCGTGTGGTCCAGGGGCGGGAGGACAGCATGAACATGATCGACGAGGGCTCCAGCTGGTCGGTGCTGCGGCGGGACGGCGTGGCGCTCGTGGTCGCGCACCCCGCGCGGGGTCTGCCGCTGGTGCTCCACTGGGGTGCCGATCTGGGCGCCCTGGCACCCGCTGACCTGCTGGCACTTGACGCGGCGACCAGCCGCCAGACCGCGCCCGGCACGCTCGACGCCGCCTGGCGTCCGTCGCTGCTGCCGCAGGAGTCGGACGGCTGGGCAGGCCGCCCGGGCCTGCTCGTGGTGTCGGACGGCGTCCCGCTGTTCCCGCGCTGGACCGTCGACGAGGCGGAGCGGGACATCGCGGAGCTGACGGTCACGGCCCGGGACACCGACCTGGGGCTCACGCTGCGGTCGCGCCTGGAGATCGGCGCGGGCGGGCTGGTGCTGCTGTGGCACGAGCTCACCAACAACGGCCAGAGCCCGGTGGACGTGCACTGGCTCGAGGCCACGCTGCCCGTCCCGCGATCGGCGGACCAGCTGACTCAGTTCAGCGGCCGCTGGTCTCGCGAGAAGCTGCCGGTCACCACGGGTATGCCGGCCGGCAGCACGGCCCGCCAGACCCGGCGCGGGCGGTCGGGCCACGACGCGCCGTGGGTGACGGTGGCGTCCTCCGGAGCACCACGAAACCGGACCGGCGAGGCGTGGGCGACCCACCTGGGCTGGAGCTCCGACGTCACCCATCGGGTCGACCACCTGACCGAGCACACCACGCTCCTCGGGGCGGGCGAGCTGGTGCGGCCGGGCGAGGTCCGCTTGGCGCCGGGCGAGTCCTACCGCACACCGGTCGCGTACTTCGCCTGGTCGCCCGCGGGCCTGGACGGCGTCGCGGACCGGTTCCACACGTGGCTGCGGGCACGCCCGCAGCACGTGACGAGCCCGCGTCCGCTGGTGCTGAACACCTGGGAGGCCGTGTACTTCGACCACTCCCCGGCCAAGCTGGAGCGGCTCGCGCGGCGCGCCGCCGCGGTGGGTGTCGAGCGCTTTGTGCTCGACGACGGCTGGTTCCACTCCCGGCGCGACGACACCGCCGGGCTGGGCGACTGGGTGGTCGATCACGACGTCTGGCCCGAGGGACTGGAACCGCTCGCCGGCCTGGTGCACGAGCTCGGCATGGAATTCGGGCTGTGGTTCGAGCCCGAGATGGTCAACCTGGACTCCGACCTGGCGCGCGCCCACCCGGAGTGGATCCTGTCGAACCCGGCCGCCGTGCCGTCGCCCGACGGGCTGTCGTTCCGCACGCAGTACGTGCTGGACCTCGCGAACCCCGACGCGTGGGAGCACGTGCGCGCCCAGATCTCGGCCCTGGTGGCGGAGCTGGGGATCAACTTCATCAAGTGGGACCACAACCGGGACCTCACCGAGCCCGTCCACGTCGGCGCGGACGGCGTGGCGCGGCCCGGTACCCACGTGCAGACGCTGGCCGCGTACGCCCTGATCGCGCGACTCAAGGCGGACCATCGGGGGCTGGAGATCGAGTCGTGCTCCTCTGGCGGCGCGCGGACCGACCTGGGGATCCTGCAGGTCACCGACCGAGTCTGGGCCTCGGACTCGAACGACCCGGTGGAGCGGCAGGACATCCAGCGCTGGACGTCGCTCGTGCTGCCGCCCGAGCTGATCGGCGCGCACGTGGGCCCCTCGCCGTCGCACTCGTCGGGGCGGACCACCGAGCTCTCCTACCGGGTGGCCACGGCCCTGCAGGGACACGCCGGTTTCGAATGGGACCTGCTGGCCACCACCGACGACGAGCTGGCCACCGTGACGGCGTACGCCGCGCTCTACAAGGAGCTCCGCTCGCTGGTACACACCGGCACGGTCGTGCACGCCGACGTCGTCGACCCGGCGCTGCGGGTCACAGGGTTCGTCTCACCCGACCGGATGGCGGGCGTATGGACCGTCGCGTCGGTGGCGTCGCCGGAGGACGCGTTGATCGAGCGCCTGCGGCTCGACGGCCTCGACCCCACCCGGCGATACAGCGTGCGGGTGCGCGACGAGGTGGGCACCGCGCAGTGGCTGGGCGGGATCACCCCGGGCTGGCTGGGCAAGGACGCGACGGACATCCCCGGCTCGGTGCTGACCGACGTCGGGCTGCAGCTACCCACCCTCTGGCCGATGCAGGCGCTGATCATCCAGGTGACCGCCACGCCGGCGGAGTAGACGACCGCGAAGCAGAGCAGCTTGAGACAGAAGCTGGGCGAGACAGGACCGGAGGTTCGGTTCCGTCTCGCCCAGGTTCCGCTTGCCTCGGCCTAACCCGTCGAAGCGAGCTTGTTCGGTGGGCTCTGCTCACTGGTAGGCACCGGCTTTTCGGACGGTTCCGGCGTCTTCACCGGCGTCGGCTCCTCGGACGGTTCGGGTGTAGGCGTCGGCTCGTCGGACGGCGTCGGCGTCGGGGTCGGCTCCTCAGATGGCGTCGGCGTGGGCGTCGGCGTCGGAGTGGGAGTCGGTGTGGGAGTCGGTGTGGGAGTCGACACCGGCTCGTAGATCACCGTGTAGTGGCTGATGTCCTTGCCGGTCGAGTGCGTGATCGTCACCTCGGTGACCGGTGGGTCGAAGTAGATGAACTCCGGCCCGTCTCCCTGCTGGGCGGATCCGGCCTTCACGCAGTAGCCCGTGATGACCATGCCCTCGGGGGCCGTGACGGTTACGGACGGGTGGTTCCCGACCACCTCAACCTTGCCGTCTGCGGGGCAGACGTTTTCCTCGGCTGCTGAAACCGGTCCTGCACTCGCCACCGCCGTGGCCGTGGCGTAGAGGCCGAGCGCCAGGAGCGCAGCGGCTCCCAGCGCGGATATACGTTTCATCTCGGTGGTCCTTTTGTCTCGGTGGAGAGCGCGCAATAACCGGTATAGCGCGCCTATCACTTTGACGGTAGATCCGGCCGTGGTTCCATGCAATGGAATCAAACGGACATATCTATTCGTAAGCAAGAACAGTCGCGAGCTCGATATCCGCTCCGCATCCAAGCTGCCGGATCAAAATGCGTGCACACGAATGCACTGGCGTATCCATTTTCGCCTCGCACGGCTCCGACCAGTGTTCACGCCTACCAGGAGCCGGGGACCAGCGCTGATGCACTCGCTACGCCGGCCACAATCTCGCTCACCGCGCGCCATTGCATGGTTTCAAACCAAGAATTGCTGGCCGAACGCGACCAGAACGCGGCGCTTCGCGGCGCGCTGTCCATTTCGCTGCGGGTTCGAAAACCCGGCTAAACCCACCCAGGCCGAACGAGCACCGCACTAGCAGAAATTCACCCCGGATCGAAAGAATTCACCCGCTCATAAAGAAGGGCGAGCACCTGGGCGATGCCACGCCTCGAGCCGGGGCTCAGGCCAGGTGACCGCCACGCCGGCCACGTAGGCGCGTCCGTCAGCCGTCGAACACGCCCTTGCGCCGGAGCACAGTGAGGGTCACGCCACCGCCGACGAGGGCGATCGCGATGAGCGCGAAACCGATCGCGGAGCTGGTCCCGGTCGCGGCGAGCTCCTCGCGCTCGTCCTCGACGGACGGTGCGACGTCGGCCTCGACGGGGTTGACGGCGTCGGCGAGGTATCCGATGTCCACGCTCAGCCGCTGGTCGGAGGCGGTGGACAGCGGTGTGGCGAGTGCGGCGCCCGGCGAGGCGACAAGGCCGGCGGCGAGGAGCGCAGAGGCTCCCATGACGGTCATCTTGCGCACTGAGCGCTCCTCACGGTCCGGTAGTCACGCCCGATACCGGGCACGACTACCGGATCGTAGCGACGATGGCGCGGAACGCCAATATCGGTCCATCTCGGTAAAATCTCTTACACGGGGCTTGGCTCTCGCCCTACCGGCCTTTGCCCTTTTTCTTGCCCTTCGACGCCGGGCGCGCGCCCTTGCCCCGCTGCACACCGCCGCGAGCGCCGCCCTTCGCTCCGGTGCCCTTCGCCCCGCTGGCCTTCGCCCCGCCACGCCCGGCGCCGGAACGCGCCCTGGCCCCGCCGGTTGCGCCCGATGTGCTCTTCCCGTTCCGCGCGGCCTTCCCGGTCGCCGCGGTCGTCCCGCCGTCCTCGGCCGGTCGAGCAGCCGACGGGCCGCCGCGGCCCCGTGAGCTGTTGACGGTGCGGCCGCGGACGATCCCGATGAGCTCCTCGACCAGGTCCGTGGTGCGGTCGGTCGGCCAGACCAGACCCACCGGCGCCGTCGGCCCGTCGACGAGGGGGCGGTAGGTCACGTCCTTGCGGCGGTGCAGCCGCGCGAGCGACAACGGCAGCACGGCCAGGCCCACGTTCGCCGCGACGGTCGCGACGACGTCGGCAGTGGTCGGGAGGGGATCCAGCGGGTTGCCGTCCGGGTCGGCAGGCGGGATCCCCGGGACCTGGACGACGGCGAAGAGGACGTCGTCCGCGGGGACCCAGACGGTCTCCTCGGCGATGTCGGCGCTGGAGACGGTCTCGTCCTCGTCGAGGGCCGCGAGCACGTGGTCCCGCGAGAAGCACACCACCGACGCCTCCTCGTAGAGCGGGATGGCGGAGAACACGTCCTTGTTGACCGGGAGACGCCCGATAGCGGCGTCTGCCTCCCCCGCCTCCAGCGCGGAAGCGACTACCGCGGACTCAACCTGCACCAGCTCCAAGTGCACGTCGGGCAGCCGCTCACGCCAGACGCTCGCCCACTTCCCGGGTGTCGCGCCGGGCACGTAGGCGAGGCGGAAGCGCGGCACGTCCGGGTCGACGTCGGCGGCCTCGGCGGTCGTCACGACGTCGCCGCCGGTCACCTCCGCGGACGGGTGGTCTGCAGGGACGGGCGGTCCGACGTCGGGCACGGGCTGGCTCACGTGCCAAGGCTACGGGCCCAGCGCCGGGGCGGCCGTCGGGCTGCCGGAGGCATCCGCGCAGGAGGCCGGTCGGCAAGCGGCGAGGATCACGTCCGCTGTGGAGAGCGCGGGGAGCGTGCGCCGATACCCTGGGACCATGAGTTCCTCCTTCTCCTCGCAGCGGTTCAAGCCGTCCAACGCCGCCAAGCGACTCGGCGTCTACCTGCCTGCCACCCCGCAGGAGTTCCAGGACACCCCGATCACGCGCGCGGAGCTGGAGGAGCTGGAGACCAACCCGCCCGAGTGGCTGGCCGACCTGCGCCGCAACGGCCCGCACCCGCGGCCGGTCGTTGCGGGGCGCCTCGGCGTCTCGATCGCGGGCCTGGCCCGCGGCGGCGTCACCGAGCCGCTGACCACCGAGCAGATCAACGAGCTCCGCGACGATCCGCCGGCCTGGCTGACCCAGGAGCGCGAGATCGCCGCACAGGTGCGTGCCGAGGAGGACCGCGTCGAGGAGGAGCGCAAGGCCGCGGACAAGAAGGCCCGCTCCACGCGGTGAGTCCCGAGGTCGACGCCGTCCTCGCCCGGCTGATCCCCTACCCCGAGGACGGCTCGCGAGCAGACGGCCCCGTCGCCGTGGACGCGACCGACCGGCTCCTGCTCGACGAGGCCGCCGCGCTGATCGAGCAGGACCCGAGCGGCGTCGTGGTGATCGGTGACCGGTTCGGCGCCCTGACCTTGGGCGCCCTCGCGCTCGGCGCCGACGGCGTCCGGGGGCACCAGGACGCGATCACGGCCGAGGCGGCGCTGTCCGCCAACTCCGCACTGGCGTCCAAGGACTTGTGGGACGGGCATGCACGGGCCGCAGCGAACGCGCCGGTCCCGCAGGAACCCGGACCGCTGGGATTGACCGGGTACGACAAGTTCGAGCCCAACCTGCTCAAGGGCGCGCGGCTCGTGCTGCTCCAGCTGCCGGCGTCGCTGGCGGAGCTGACCGAGATCGCCGAGCACGTGGCCCGGTACGCGGACCCGGCGGTGACGTTGCTTGCCGGCGGCCGGGTCAAGCACATGACGCACGCGATGAACGACGTGCTCAGCGCATCGTTCGCCCAGGTCAGCGCCTCGCTCGCGCGGCAGAAGTCGCGGCTGCTGATCGCCCGGGAGCCGCGGTCCGACGTCGGGCCGCTGACGTACCCGGTGACGGCCCGGCTGACCGACCGGGAGATCCTGGCCGCGATCGCCCCGCGAGGCGACAACCCCGCCCAACCCACCCCCGCGGGCCTGACCGTCGTCGCGCACGGGGCCGCCTTCGCCGGTGCCACGCTCGACCACGGCACACGCTTCCTCCTTGCGCAGGCCCACCGCTGGCCCGACCTGTCAGATGCCCAGGTCTCCCCGGCGGCCTCCACGGCTGAGACGCAGGCCGCACCTGGAGCCACCGACACTCCCAGCACCCCCATCCCCGGCATGGACGCCCACCCGGTCGCCGTCGACCTCGGCTGCGGCACCGGCATCCTCGCCACGGTCCTGGCGCTGCGCTTCCCCGACGCTCACGTGCTCGCGACGGACCGGAGCGCGGCCGCCTGCGCCTCGGCCGCCGCGACGCTCGCCGCGAACGGCGTCGGGCCCAGACGTACCGCGGACGGCGTCCTGCACACGGTCGTGCGAGGCGACGCCGGGGACTTGCTCCCGATCCCCGACGGCTCGGCGGACCTCGTGCTGCTCAACCCGCCGTTCCACGACCGCGCCGCGCTGAGCACGGACGCGGCGCACCGCATGTTCGCCGCCGCAGGTCGCATCCTGCGCGACGGCGGCGAGCTGTGGACCGTCTTCAACACGGGGCTGCACTACCGCCCGGCGCTGGAACGCGCCGTCGGGCCGACGGAGCACATCGCCCAGGACCGGAAGTTCACCGTGGTACGGAGTCTGCGGAGACCACTTACTGTCCCACCCGAGGTACGCGGCTAGCCTGGCTGGGCGCTCGGACGGGCGCATTCGCACCGGCAGCGCGACCGGTCTCCACCGGGCCTGCCCCGAGCCCGAAGGACCTGTCAATGAGGACACTTCGCACCACCCTGCGCGGCGCCGCCGTCGCGGCGGTCGCAGCTTCGCTCGCCGCGGGTGCCGCGGTCACCGCGCTGCCTGCCACCGCCGCGCCGACCGCCACCGTCGAGGGCAGAGTCATGGCAAAGGCCTCCCCGACAAAGTCCGACGCCGCACAGGCGGCGACCTCGAACAAGAACCCGAACCAGAGCCCCAGAAAGGCCGCCGTCGACCCGGACTTCGGGCCCAACGTCACGTTCATCAACCCGACCTGGACCACTGACCGGATCAACCAGTTCCTCGACACCGTGAACGACGAGGCGGAGTTCAGCCTCGACCGGCACCAGGTGTTCTTCGAGCCCGGCACCTACGGCAGCGCCGCCGGACAGGACAACCCGGCCACCGCGACCGGCATCGTGAACGCCAACGTGGGCTACTACGAGTCGATATCGGGCCTGGGCGGGCAGCCGGGTGACGTGCTGATCAACGGCGCCCTGCACGTCGAGCCCGTCGTCGGCTGCCCCAACAGCCCTTGGGCGTGCGGCGACCCGGGCTCGCTGACCCGGTTCTGGCGTTCCATGTCGAACCTCGCGTTCAACCCGATCCAGCGCCCCGTGGGCGCCGACGCCGGCCTGCCTTATCCGGCCGGCGTGGCCGATCCCCACCAGATGCGCTGGGCCGTGTCCCAGGCGGCACCGATGCGCCGGGTCGACATCCGGGGCAGCCTGACTGTCTTCGGCCGGTACGGCGAGTTCGCCTCCGGCGGCTATCTCGCCAACTCCCGGGTGTCCGGCACCATCGCCACCGGCTCGCAGCAGCAGTGGTTCACCCGCAACAGCCAGGTGGGTGTCTGGGACGGCGGCGTCTGGAACATGGTGTTCTCCGGCGTCCAGGGCGCTCCGGCCACGGACTTCGGGCAGGTGCTGCCGAACAACGCGCGCGGCGTCAAGACGACCGTCGCGAGCACACCGGTGAGCCGGGAGGCCCCGTTCCTGTTCCGCGGCACCGACGGTGAGCTCAAGGTCTTCGTCCCGAACGCCAGGACGAACAGCCAGGGCGTGGACTGGGGCACGGGCGCGGCGTCGGGCCGCACCATCCCGATCACCGACGTGTACGTGGCCCGCTCGGGCGTCGACACGGCCGCCACCATCAACGCGGCGGTCTCGTCGGGCAAGCACCTGCTGCTCACGCCGGGTGTGTACAACCTCAACGCCCCGATCCAGGTCAACCGGGCCCGGACCGTGGTGCTGGGGCTCGGCTACGCGTCGCTCACCCCGACGGCGGGCAACGCCGCCATCCAGATCGGCGACGTCCCGGGCGTCGTCGTCGCCGGGATCACCGTGGACGCGAACGTGCCGGAGTCCGCCACCCTGGTGCGCGTCGGCACCCCCGGCAACGGGGCCGGCTTCGCCACCGACCCGACCACGCTCAGCGACGTGTTCGTCCGCGTGGGCGGCCCCTGGGTCGGCAAGGCGGACACCTCGATCGAGGTGAACAGCGACTTCACGCTGCTCGACCACATCTGGGCGTGGCGCGGGGACCACGGGCAGGGCATCGGGTGGGGCACCAACACCGGCGCGCACGGCGTGGTGGTCAACGGCGACGACGTCACCGCGACCGGCCTGTTCGTGGAGCACTACCAGGAGAACCAGACGATCTGGAACGGTGAGCGCGGGCGCACGATCTTCTACCAGAGCGAGATCCCGTACGACCCGCCGTCCCAGGCCGCCTTCATGGACGGGAGTCGGCTGGGCTACGCCTCGTACCGGGTGGCGGACAACGTGACCAGCCACGAGGCGATCGGCCTGGGGGTGTACTCGTTCTTCAACCAGGGGGTGGACATCCGGGTCGAGTCCGGGATCCAGACGCCGAACAGGCCGAACGTCCGGTTCCGGTCCATGACGAGCGTGTTCCTCAACGGCTCGGGCGGCCTGAACCACGTCATCAACAACACGGGCGCCCCGGCGGTGGGCAGCTTCGCCTCCCCACAGGTGATCGCCTACCCGTAGACAGTTGAGTGCGGGGTACCTGTTGGGACAGCACCAACAGATACCCCGCACTCAGCAAGCCCTACTTGACGTCGACGACGTCCACGACGAAGACCAGCGTGTCCCCGCCGCCGATGCCGGCCTGCGGCACGCCACGCGCACCGTAGCCGTGCTCCGGCGGGATCGAGAGCAGCAGGCGCGAGCCGACGTTCTGGCCCACCATGCCCTTGTCCCAGCCACCGATGACGGCGCCGACGCCGATCGGGAAGTCGATGGTCGTGCCGCGGTCGTACGAGTTGTCGAAGACGTGGCCGCCCCAGGTCTGGCCCAGGTAGTTCACCACGATGGTGCGCCCGGACTCGACGACCGGACCGTTGCCCTCAGCGATTACCTGCACCTGCAGGCCGGAGGGTGCATCGCCCTCGGGGAACGTCAGCTCCGGCTTGTCACCGAAGGCGCCGGAGGCGGTAGGAAGCGTGGTCACGAGGATTACCTCTCGATCGGGGTGACGCCGGATACGCCCCGGCGTCGGTACCCGAACACCCTATGCGGCCACCACGGCGGCCCGCGAAGCGACGGCAACCCGCCGCATCGCCTCCAGGGCGGCGATGGCGGGCGGTGTGTGCGCGACGGCGTCCTGCAGCACCGCGTAGATCGAGCGCACCGGGGTGGGCCGCACCACGGGCACCGCGATGGTGCCGGGCGGGAGCTGGACGGTGCCGAGCTCGGGCAGCACGGTCATGCCGATCCCGGCCTCCACGAACGCGACGGCGGTCGGGTAGTCGTGCGCCTCGACGTGGAACGTGGGGCTGAACCCGGCGGCCGTGCAGGCTTCCAGGAGGTTGCGGCGGCACCAGCCTCGGGCGAAGTCGTTGTCGACCCAGCGCTCGTCCTGCAGCTCGGCGAGCTCGATCTCGGCGCGGCCGGCGAACGGGTGGCTCCGCGGCAGTACGACGAGGTACGGGTCGTCGAGGAGATGGTGCGCGGTGAAGCCGCTCCCGGGGTCGAACCCGGTCTGCCCGACGGCCACCTGCAGGTCGGCCCGGTCCTCGGTCTTGTCCGGGATGTGCTCGGACAGCTCCAGGTCCAGCCGCACTCCGGGAAACTCGACGGTCAAGGTGCGGACGACGTCGGGCAGCCACGCCGAGCCGACCGAAGCGAAGTACGCGATCGAGAGCGAGCCCGTGCGGCCGGCGCGCAGGTCGGCGACCATGGACTCCGCCTCGCCGAGCCGTTCGAGCACCCCGTCGGCCTGCGCGGCGAGCGCATGGCCCGCGGCGGTGGGCCGGATGCCGCGGCCGTGCCGCGCCAGGAGCTTGAGCCCGGTCTCCCGCTGCAGCGCGGAGACATGCTGACTGACAGCGGACGGTGTGTAGCCGAGATTGGCCGCCGCCGCACCGATGGATCCGGAGGCGACGACGGAGCGGAAGACGCGGAGGCGGTGGACGTCAAGCATGCACTCCACTGTACAGCGAGACTGAATTCAGATGTAGAAACAGTCGCTGGTGCTTCATGGTGGTCCGGGGCCACCATCGCACCATGACGAACACCGCGGCCGATACCCGCCAGACGACGCACCGCGGCGCGGACGAGGCTTCGGAGATGCCCCTGATCGCCCCGCCGGCCCCGGCTGCGCCACCCGCCCCGCCCACCACGAACCGCTATCTCGTCCCGGCGGCAGCCGCGGTGACCGTCGTGCTCTGGGCGTCCGCCTTCATCGGAATCCGGGCCGCCGGCCAGGACTTCTCCCCCGGCGCACTCGCCCTGGGCCGGATCTTCGTCGGCACGCTCGCGCTCACGATCATCGCCGGGCTCGCGGGCAAGCTGCGGCTGCCGCGCGGCCGGACGCTGGTGGGCGTCGTCGTCTGGGGAGTGCTGTGGTTCGGGCTGTACAACCTCGCCCTGAACGCTGCGGAGCGCACGCTGGACGCGGGCACCGCGGCCCTCGTCGTCGGGCTCGCACCCATCCTCATCGCGGTGTTCGCCGGGATCTCGCTCGGCGAGGGCTTCCCCGCGCGACTCCTGCTGGGCATCGGTATCGCGTTCGCGGGCGTCGCGGGCATCGCCCTGGCCACCTCCAGCGGCGCCTCCGACACGATCAGCGTCGCCCTCGGGCTGGTCGCCGCCGTCGTCTACGCCGGGAGCACCATCCTGCAGAAGCGCCTGTTGCCGAAGGTCGACTCCCTGACCATGACCTGGCTGGGCTGCCTGGCCGGCACGGTCGCGTGCCTCCCGTTCACGCCGGCGCTCCTCGACGGCCTCGCCACGGCCCCGACGTCGGCCACCCTGAGCGTGGTCTACCTGGGCGTGTTCCCCACCGCCATCGCGTTCGTCACCTGGGGCTTCGCCCTCACTCGGACGACGGCGGGCCGGCTGGGCGCGGCGACGTACGCGGCCGCGCCGCTAGCGGTCCTCATGTCCTGGGCCCTCCTAGGCGAGGTCCCGACGCCGGTCGCGCTGATCGGCGGCACGCTGTGCCTGGCGGGCGTGCTGGTGGCGACGCTCCGCCTCCGCTGAGGCGTCCGATCGGCCGCCCTTTCGAGTCCTAGGTTTCTTCGCTCTCAGCCGTCCGAAAGCGAAGAAACCTAGGACTCGAAGGAGCGGGCCTTACGCTCCAGCACCGAACGCTCCGCGGCGTTGCCGCACAGCTCGGCCGCGCGGAGGTACTCACCCCGGGCCTCGGCCGTGCGGCCCAGGCGCGCCAGCAGCTCGCCGCGCACGCCGGGCAGCAGGTGCGATCCGGCGAGCACACCCCGGTCGGCCAGAGAGTCCACGGCACGCAGCCCGACGTCGGGCCCGTGCGCCATCGCGACCGCCACCGCCCGGTTCAGGTCGACCACCGGCGACGGCGCGAGGCGGCCGAGCGCCTCGTAGAGCACGACTATCCGCTCCCAGTCGGTCTCCGGCACCGAACGGGCCACGGCGTGACACTCCGCTATCGAGGCCTGCAGGGCGTACGCGCCCATGCCCGCCGGACCGACGGCCCCGCGCAACGCTGCGCGGCCCCGGATGATCGCCGCCCGGTCCCAGCGACGCCGGTCCTGGTCTTCCAGGAGGATCGGCTCCCCCGACGGCCCCACCCGGGCCGGGAACCGCGCCGCCGTCAGCTCCATCAGTGCCAGCAGGCCGAACGTCTCCGGTTCGGGCGCGAGCCGGGTCAGCACCCGGGCCAGGCGCGCGGCCTCGTGGGCCAGTTCGTGCCGGATCCAGTCCTCGCCCGACGTCGCGGACGAGCCCTCGGTGAAGATCACGTACAGCACACCACGCACCGACGAGAGCCGGGCGGCCCGGTCCGCGCCGTCGGGCACCTCGAACGGGACCCGGGCCGCCCCGATCGTCTTCTTCGCTCGGGTGATGCGGGCCTGCACCGTCGCGACGGGGGTGAGGAAGGCGCGGGCGATCTCGTCGCTCGTCAGGCCGCCCACAACACGCAGCGTCAGCGCGATCCGCGCCTCCCGGGACAGCACGGGGTGGCAGGACACGAACATGAGGGCGAGCACGTCGTCGTCGATCCGGTCGGGATCGAACATCCCGGGGTCAGAACCCTGTTCACCTGCGACGACGCCCGGTCCGGGCCGTGCCGAGGGGGCGGCGGCACCCGATACCGCCTCCCCCTCGGCCAGGCCGTGCGCGAGTGCGGCGTACCGCTCGTCCCGGCCCGAGCGACGTCGGAAGGCGTCGATCGCCCGACGCCGCGACGTCGCGATGAGCCACGCCGCGCCGTCGCGCGGCATGCCGTCGCGCGGCCAGGAGACGAGCGCCTCGGCGAGCGCCTCCTGAGCCACGTCCTCGGCGAGCTCGAAGTCGCGGGTGTAGCGGGTGAGCGCGCCCACGATGCGCGCCGACTCGATCCGCCAGACCGCCTCGACGGCCCGCCGCGCGGCGTCCTCGCCGTCGGCCGGATCCGGGACCGGATCCTGCTCGCTCAGAGCTGGCCGGTCGACTCGCGCCACGCGCGCTCCTTCTGGACGTGCTCGTTGTCCTGCGGGAAGTCGTCCATCTGCTGTACCCGGCGGATCTCGAGCTTGCTCCCCGGCCCGGCCAGCGGTGCCCGCTTGGCCCACTCGATCGCCTCCTCCTTGGAGGCGACGTCGACGATCCAGAAGCCGTTGAACAGCTCCTTGGTCTCGCCGTACGGACCGTCGGTCACGACGGGTGTCTCGGACGAGTAGTCGACGACGACGGACTCGGTAGCGTCCGTGAGGCCCTCGCCGGCGACGAGCACGCCCGCCTGGATCATGTCCTCGTTGAACTTGCCCATGTCGTTCATGATCTTCTCGAAGTCCATGTCCTCGTAGACGGCCATCGTCTCGTCTGTCGAGCGCATGATCAGCATGTACTTCGTCATGGTTCCTTCTCCTGTGGTCTGGGGCCCCTGATGGGACCTTCTCACTCCTAGGTCGAACGGGAAACCCCGGGATCGACACGGCCGTAAAACTCTCTTGCCGAGGGCACGGCCGGGCGTTTCGGACACCACGTCGGCCCGGTTTGCCACGCGCGCGGAACGTAGTGAACCCTTGAGTCTCATGACGCTCGAATCGATTGAGTCGCTGGGGGCCGACGTCGACGCCCCACCGACATCCGCCACCTCCCGCCGGCGGCGCAAGTCGCCGGACAAGCCCGCGAACCCGGGCCCGGCGACGGGACAGACGTCGAGCGAACCCGCCGCCTCGCGCGTGTGGGACGGGCGCAGCAAGTTCCCGCACATCGGCGAGTACGGGTTCCTCTCGGACTGCGAGGCCAACGCGCTGATCGCGCCGTCGGGCAGCGTGGAGTGGATGTGCATCCCCCGTCCCGACTCGCCCAGCATCTTCGCCAAGATCCTTGACCGCGGGGCCGGCCACTTCCGCGTGGGGCCGCACGGTGTGCGCGTGCCCGTGGCACGCCGCTACCTGCCCGGCACGCTCATCCTCGAAACGACGTGGCAGACGGAGACCGGCTGGCTCGTGGTGCGCGACGCCATGCTGATGGGCCCGTGGCACGACCTCGAGTCACGCTCCGGCACGCACCGCCGCACGCCTACGGACGACGACGCCGAGCACATCCTGCTGCGCACCATCAAGTGCGTGTCGGGCACGGTGGACCTCGAGGTCGAGTGCGAGCCGCGCCCGGACTACGCGCGGTCCGACGTCGACTGGGAGTACGAGAACAGCGGGTACTCCGCGGTGGTGGCCCACATCGGCGACTCCAACCCGGACCTGCACATGCGCTCCAGCCTGCGGTTCGGCCTGGAGGGCAAGCGGGCCACGGCGCGTACCCGGATGACCCACGGAGACGAGCAGTTCGTCGCGATGTCCTGGGGCTCGCAGAACCCGCCGACCAGCTACAAGGAGGCGCTCGACGCCATGTGGCGCACCGAGCGGTTCTGGCGCGACTGGATCACGCAGGGCCAGTTCCCCGACCACCCGTGGCGCGTCTACCTGCAGCGGTCCGCGCTGACCCTGAAGGGGCTGACCTACTCCCCCACGGGCGCGCTGATCGCGGCGGCGACCACGTCCCTGCCCGAGACCCCGGGCGGGGAGCGCAACTGGGACTACCGGTACGCGTGGATCCGCGACTCGACGTTCGCGCTCTGGGGGCTGTACACCCTGGGCCTGGAACGCGAGGCCAACGACTTCTTCGCGTTCATCCAGGACGTCTGCCGCGACAACCGGCAGCTCCAGATCATGTACGGGGTGGGCGGCGAGGAGACGCTGGAGGAGTTCGAGCTGCCGCACCTGTCCGGCTACGAGGGGGCGCAGCCCGTGCGGGTCGGCAACGCCGCGTACGACCAGCGCCAGCACGACGTGTGGGGCGCGGTGCTCGACTCCGTGTGGCTGCACGCCAAGTCGCGCGACCAGCTGCCCGAGTCGCTGTGGCCCATCCTCAAGCGGCAGGTCGAGGAGGCCGCGAAGCACTGGCACGAGCCCGACCGCGGCATCTGGGAGGTGCGCGGCGAGCCGCAGCACTTCACCAGCTCCAAGCTCATGTGCTGGGTAGCGATGGACCGCGGCGCCAAGCTCGCCCGGCTGTACGACGAGCCCGACTACGCCAAGTCGTGGCAGAAGATAGCCGACGAGATCTTCGAGGACATCTGCACCAGGGGTGTGGACGAGCGCGGCGTCTTCACGCAGCGTTACGGCGACCCGGCGCTCGACGCGTCGCTGCTGCTCGTGCCGCTCCTGCGGTTCCTGCCGCCCGACGACGAGCGTGTACGGGCGACCGTGCTGGCCATCGCGGACGAGCTCACCGAGGACGGCCTGGTGCTGCGATACCGCACCGACGAGACCGACGACGGGCTGCGGGGCGAGGAGGGCTCGTTCACCATCTGCTCGTTCTGGCTCGTGTCCGCGCTGGTCGAGATCGGCGAGGTGGAGCGGGCCCGGGCGCTGTGCGAGCGGCTGCTCGGCTACGCGTCCTCGCTCGACCTCTACGCCGAGGAGATCGACCCGGGCAGCGGCAGGCACCTGGGGAACTTCCCGCAGGCGTTCACGCACCTGGCCCTGATCAACGCCGTCATGCACGTGATCAAGGCGGAGAGCGGCGATGCGGAGAAGGGGTACTTCGGGGCTCCTCGGCCGGTCTGAGCTCGCCCGCTGAACATGACTGAGGCGTGAACCCCGGAAGGGGTTCACGCCTCAGTCATCTAGGACCTACAGCTGGCCAGGAGTGTTAGTCGCGGCTGAAGCTGCTGATGATCGCCACGAGGCGGAGCAGCTCCAGGTACAGCCAGATCAGCGTCACGAGCAGGCCGAAGGCCGCCGACCAAGCCATCTTGGCGGGAGCACCGGCCTCGACGCCCCGCTTGATGGAGTCGAAGTCGACGATCAGCGAGGCGGCCGCGAGGCCGACGGCGATGATGCCGACGATCACGCCGATCGGCCCGGCACGCATACCGAAGCCGTCCAGCACACCCGTCAGCAGCAGCACGAAGTTGATGAGGCTGAACAGGGCGTACCCGATCAGGGCGAACATCAGCCAGCGCGTGAACTTCGCGGTGACCCGCACCCGGCCGCTCTTGAAGAGGAACAGGCTCACGGCGAACACGGAGATCGTGCCGATGACGGCCTGCGTCACCGCGCCCTCGAACGCCGTGTTGTAGTACAGCGAGATCGCGCCGAGGAACGCACCCTGGAACACCGTGTAGAGCACGATGAGCGCGGGGCTCGGGTTCCGCTTGAACGCGTTGACCAGGCCAAGGACCAGGCCGGCGATCGCGCCCACGATCATGACGGTGCCCAGCAGCGCCGGCGGAACAAGCGTCCACGTCGCCGCAGCCACCACAACCAGGAGAGCGAGCAGCCCACCGGTCTTGATGATCACGTCGTCGTAGGTCAGCCGCTTCGTGTCCGCCGTGGTGGCGGACGGCGACTGGTACATCGCGTTGAGGTCGGCCGCATCAGTCGGCTGCTGACCCGCGGCGCCGTACTGACCGTACTGGCCAGGCTGCGGCGCGGTGCCATATGCGGGAGTCTGGTTGGGGTAGGTGGCGGTGCCGCCGCGGCGTGCGCCTGCAGCACCGGTGCGACGGGGCTCACCGAAGACGTCGCTTCTTGAAAAGACGGGGTTGCTCATCTGCTCCTCCTGGTCTGTCTGACCATCCTAGGGAACGCTGGGACGGGCTCAGGAGTTCCCGGGTCATTCCAAGGGATGAAGCGGGTCCGCCCAAGGGATGATCCGGGCCGGTAAAGGGTGCGGCGGCCGCCGTCGGCTCCCTACTCTCGTAGTAACAACCAGACTTGATGTGACCGCCCAGCGACCCCAGACCACGAGCCTGTCAGATGGAAGGGTTATTGATGATCGAGGCCAGAGGCCTGACGAAGAAGTACGGCGCCAAGACGGCCGTGAACGACATCTCGTTCACCGTACAGCCGGGCCAGGTGACAGGCTTCCTGGGCCCGAACGGCGCCGGCAAGTCGACCACCATGCGCATGATCGTTGGGCTGGACCGGCCAACAGCCGGCACGGTCACCGTGAACGGCAAGCCGTACGCCGCGCACCGTCGTCCGCTGGCGGAGGTCGGCGCACTGCTCGACGCGAAGGCCGTGCACACCGGCCGGACGGCACGTAACCACCTGCTCGCCATGGCTGCCACGCACGGCATCGCGACCAAGCGCGTCGACGAGGTGATCGAGCTCACAGGTCTGCGCCCCGTCGCGACCAAGCGGGTGGGCGGCTTCTCGCTCGGCATGGGCCAGCGCCTCGGCATCGCGGCGGCCCTGCTCGGCGACCCGCGCACGCTGATCCTCGACGAGCCCGTCAACGGCCTGGACCCCGAGGGTGTGCTCTGGGTGCGCAACATCGCGAAGTTCCTGGCCTCCGAGGGGCGCACGGTCTTCCTGTCCAGCCACCTGATGAGCGAGGTCGCGCTCACGGCCGACCACGTGCTCGTGATCGGCAAGGGCCGCATCCTCGCCGACGCCCCGGTCGCCGAGATCGTCGACGGCGCGGAGCGCAAGCTGATCCGGGTGCGGTCGCCTCAGGCCACGGTGCTCGCGGAGCTGCTGAAAGGCACGAACGCCCAGGTGGACGCCATCGAGCCCGGCCTGCTGGAGATCCGCGGCACCGACGCGGCCACCGTCGGCGAGCTCGCCGCCTCAGCCCGGGTCGTGCTGCACGAGCTCACGCCCGTCGCGTCCACGCTCGAAGAGGCGTACATGTCGCTGACCGCCGACTCGGTGGAGTACCAGTCCGAGGACATGACCGCCCACGCCGGCGCGACGTCCGACCTTGAGGGGAGCAAGGCATGAGCGCGACGATCACCGCTCCGGCGAGCGGACCGGTCTCGGGCCCGACGACGCACACCCCCGTGAAGAGGGTGACCTTCTGGCGGGTGCTGCACTCGGAGTGGATCAAGCTGTGGACACTGCGCTCGACGTGGTGGACGCTCGGCCCGACCGTCGTGGTGATGGTGGGCTTCGCCTTTGCGTTGGCGCTCGTGGCGCGGTTCATCAGTGAGCAGATGGCCGATGTGCCCGATGCCCAGGCCGCGGGCGGGCTGCTACCGGGCACTGCCGTCGTAGCTGGTGGGTACGACACCGCCGCGCTCGTCGTCGCGGTGCTGGGCTGCATGATCATCACGGGCGAGTACAGCACCGGGATGATCCGCTCCACCTTTGCCGCGGTGCCCGACCGGCTCACCGCCTTCTTCGCGAAGGCCCTTGTTCTCGCCGGGGTCACTGCCGTGCTGACGATCGTGTCGCTCGCGGTCGCGTGGGCAGTGACCTACCCGATCCTCGACGGTATCGACTCCACCGTCGACTTCTCGGACAGCACACAGGTGCGGCAGCTCGGTGGCGTCGTCATCTATGTCGTTCTGGTGGCGCTCTTCTCCCTCGGGATCGGCACGCTGCTGCGCCATACCGCAGGCGCGATCTTCACCGTGGCTGCGCTGTTCTTCGTAGTACCCACGATCTTCGCGGGCGTGGTCGCCTTCGCCAGCAACATCGACTGGGTCGTCTGGGTGACCAAGCTGTTGCCCAGCATCGCGGGCGCGCAGATCACCCCGAACGGCGGGACGTTCGAAGGCGCGCTCGAACCTTGGGTAGGTATAAGCGTGCTGGCCGGCTACACGGCGCTGGTGCTGGCGGGTGCGGCGACGCGCCTGAAGCTCCAGGACGCATAGGGCTGACGCCAGTTCTCGGTTGGCCCGCTCGGCCTGTCCCGTCAGTCGAGCGGGTGCGGCCAGACCGGAGGCGGCGCGGCCGGACGCCGGTACTCCGGCTGAGGCTCGGGTTCCGGCTCCGGCTGCCACTGGGCCGGCCGCGCAGGCTGCTGGGGTTGCGGTGCGTACTGCTGGGGCTGCGGGGCGAACTGCGGCGGCGGTGCGTACCGCGGCGCCTGTTGGGCCGGTGCCTGCCGGGGCGCCGGCGTGTGCTGCGGCGCCGGCGCGTACCGCGGCGCCCGTTGCTGCCCGGTCGGCGCGGCCTGCGGCGGCCAGGCCTGAGGCGCCGGCTGGGCCGTCGTCGGCTGGGCGGGCTGGGCGGGCTGGGCGGCCTGGGCGGCCTGGGCCGGCGTCGGCTTGCTGTGCCGGGCCCGACGTCCCTGCTCCGGCTGCGTCCAGGCGCCGGACGAGACGGGCGCGGGCTCTCTGATCGGCGGCCAGCTGTCTCCCGCCGGACCACTCATCGGAGCCGCCACACCCGCCGGAATCGGCTCACTCAATGGAGCCGGGCTCCCATACGGGCCATCGGCCTGCGGGCTGCCGGCGTACGGACCGTCGGCGAGCGGGCTGCCCGCGTACGGACCGCCGCTGTACGGGCCACCGGCCTGCAGGCGGCCCGCCTGCGCCTGCTGTCGGCGCTGCGCCGCGGCCTGCCGCCCGACGGTCTGGAACGCACCCGTCGCCACGCTGGGGAAGGCTCCCGTCAGCGGGCTGCGGGCGGTCCGGCCGGCCGCCTCGTTCGCGGCCCGGCGCCGTTCGGCCCGGCGCTCGAAGATCGTGTAGATCACCGGCACCACGTACAGCGTGAGCAGGGTCGAGGACACGAGCCCGCCGATCACCACCAGCGCGAGCGGCTGCGAGATGAACGCGCCACCACCGGTCAGGCCGACGCCCATCGGCGTCAGCGCGAAGACCGTGGCCAGCGCCGTCATCACGATGGGGCGCAGTCGCTTGCGGGCGCCCTCGCGCACCGCCTCGTCGAGGCCCATGCCGTCGTGGCGGTACTGGTTGATCAGGTCGATCAGCACGATCGCGTTGGAGACCACGATGCCCACCAGCAGCAGCGTGCCGATCAGCGCGGGGACGCCCAGCGGTGTGTCGGTGGCGACCAGCGCCACGAGGGCACCCACTGCGGCGAACGGGATCGAGACCAGCAGGATGAACGGCTGCGCGAGGCTCCGGAAGGCCGCCACCATCACGATGAACACCAGCGCGATCGCGGCCAGCAGCGCCATGCCCAGGTCGTTGAAGGCGTCCGCCTGGTCGGCCGCCGCGCCGCCCACCGAGACCGTGGCGCCGGCCGGCAGGTCGATCGACGCGATCTCGGCGTTCACGGCCTCGGTTGCGGCACCGAGGTCGTCACCGGAGGGCGTCACCGAGACGGTGGCGGAGCGGTCGCCGTCGATCCGGCTGATCGACGTCGGAGTATCGGCGACCACCACGTCCCCGACATCGTTCAACGGCACGACGCCGGCCGCGGTCGGCACCGGGATCTCGCCGATCTCGGCGATCGTGGTCGGCACGGCACCGGCAGTGAGGATCACGCTGACGGGCCCCTCCGCGGTCTGCAGCTCACCGATCTCCCGCGAGCCGGTCATCGCCGCGGACGCGATCCCCGTGACCTGCGTCTCGGTGAGCCCGTACGTCGCCGCCGCCTCGCGATCGACGGTCACCTCGACGATCTCCTGCGCGGCGGCAAGGTCGTTGCTCACCTCGGCAACGCCGTCGACCGCACTCATCGCGTCCTGAAGCTGCTGTGTGGCCTCGGCCAGCGTCGCATCGTCCCGCGCCCGGACCACCAGGTCGATCGCCGAGGCTCCCACGGAGTCACCTGCGGAGACGGTGATCTCGGTCGCGGGCGCCTCGGCCAGCGGTTCGACGGCGGCGCGGATGTCCGACGCCGCGGCCGCGCCGTCGGCGTCCGCGTCGAGGGTGACGGCGAACGACGCCCTGAGCCCGGCGCTCGCGCCGCCGAACGCCGCCATCGACATGTCACCACCGCCGCCGACGGTGGCCTGCACGCTGTCGACGGCGTCGACGTCGGCCAGCGCAGTCTCCACCCGCTGAGCCGCCTCGTCCTGGCCCGCGAGCGACGTGCCGGGCGCGTAGTGCTCCGTGACGGTCACGGTGTCCTGCCCGCTGTCCCCGAGAAAGCTGGTCTCCATGTTCGGGACGAGGGTGGCAGTGCCACCGAGCACAGCGAGCGCCAGCACGATGGTGACGGCGGGCCGCCTGAGCGCGCCCCTTAGCGTCGGCACGTAGATGCGCTGCCAGATGCCGCGGCTCTCCTTCTCCTCGGCGGCGGCGCGTGCGATCGCCGCCCCGCGGCCGGCCGTCTTCTTCGGGGGGCGGATGAACCAGTAGGCCAGCACCGGGACGATCGTCAGGGCCACGACCAGCGAGGCGAGCATCGCGATCGACACGGTCAGGGCGAACGGCCGGAACAGCTCCCCCACCATGCCGCCCACGAACGCGATCGGGAGGAACACGGCCACGGTGCAGATGGTGGAGGCCGCGATGGCCCCGCCCACCTCGCGCACGGCCGCGAGGATGGCCGCAGTCTTCTCCTCGCCGTAGGACATGTGCCGCTTGATGTTCTCGATCACCACGATCGCGTCGTCGACGACGCGGCCGATCGAGATGGTGAGCGCGCCGAGCGTCAGGATGTTCAGCGTGTAGCCGGCTGCGCTCATCACGATGAACGTCACCGCCAGCGACAACGGGATGGAGATCGCGGAGACCAGCGTGGACCGCATCGACATCAGGAAGACGAGGATGACGATGACGGCGAACAGCAGGCCGAGGCCGCCCTCCGTGGCCAGGCCGTGGATCGAGTCCTCGATGAACGGGGCCTGGTCGAACACGACCGCCGTCTGGATGTCGCGGTCGGTCAGCGTGTCCGCGACCTCCGGCTCGACAAGCGCGTCCTCGATCGCGTGCGACACCTCGACGGTGTTGGCCTCGGGGGTCTTGGTGATCGCCAGGCCGAGGGACGGCGAGCCGTCGAGCCGGGAGTACGACGTCGCCTCCACCGGCGCGAGCTGTACGGCCGCGACCTCGCCCAGCAGGACGGGGCTGTCCGGCGGGACCGGTTCGGTGGGCAGGGCGCCCGTAGCCGCGTTACCCGCGGCTGCGCCTGCACCCGCGCCCGGAGCGGCGGCCCCGCCCGGGATGACGGGGAGCTGCTTGAGCTGGTCGACCATGTCGATGGGGTTGCCGAGCTGGACGGACCAGGCGCGGTCGCCCTCCGTGATCTCGCCGGCCGGCATGACCACGCCGTTGTCCTGCAGCACCGTGGTCAGGTCCTCCGGCGTAAGACCGGCCGCCGTGAGCTCCGCGTCGTCGGGCGCGATGTGGACCTCGGTCTCGCTCTGTCCGGTCACGGAGACCGAGCGGACGCCGTCGACGTCTTCCAGCGCCGGCACGATGACGTTCTCGACCGTGTCGGCGAGGGCGTTGGGGCTCTCGTCGCCCGACACGGCCATCTGGACCACCGGCACGTCGTCGACGGACCCGGTGGTGACCTGCGGCTCGACACCGTTGGGCAGGGCGGCCTGGATACCCGCTATGGCGGTCTGGAGGCGCTGGGTGGCGGTCTCCATGTCGGTGCCATAGCTGAGCTCGACAGTGGTCAGCGAGATGCCGGTGGACGCCGTCGAACGGACCGAGGCGACCCCGTCGATCGAGGTGATGGCCTCCTCGATCACGTCGGTGACCTGCTCTTCGACGACCTCGGGCGACGATCCCGGGTACAGCGCGCTCACGATCCCCGTGGGGAGCTGGAGGGACGGGATCAGCTCCTGCTTCAGCGAGGTCATGCTCAGCACCCCGAATACAGCTATCGCGATCGTCACCAACGCCACGACGGCGCGGTTCGCGAGGGACAGCCGAGCGAGATGGAACACGAAGACTCCACGGTGCGGGCGAGGATCGGGCATACGGAGCGACGCCGCCGTCGTGGCCTGTACGGACCAACGGGGTGAAACCGACCGAGGTCACAGAGTAGGGCAGTATGCTCCACCCGCGGCAAGCCCAACCGTGGTTGGTCAAAGCTCGACCATGGCCTCCTCGGGTGTGCCCTCGACCTGCTTCGCGACCCGGTTCCAGCGCTGCCAGAGCACCCGTTCCCCGAGTGGGCGAGCCATGAGGTGGGCCGTCACCAAGAAAACGACCACGCCGACGAGCAGGACGGCCGCCGCGACCCAGAACGGTGCCGCGGGTCCGACGGCCTCGGCGAGCAGGCCGGCCACTACCGGGGCGGGAGCCGCGAAGCCCCACCGGACCAGGTTGAACGCGCCGGTGGTGACGCGACGGTCCGGGTCGCCGAGGGCGAGGGACAGGTCGGTGAGGTTCGCGTTCGCGATACCCATGAACACACCGGCCACGATGGTCGCGACGATCGAGCCGGCGGTCCCGACCCCGATCGCGAGCACAGCCACGCAGGCAAGCACGCCGACGACGGCGACGCCGACCGTCTGCACGAACCCGATCGCGTGCGCCAGCCGGTGGCCGACCGCGAGGATGCCGACGGCCACACCGATACCCCAGGCGGTGAAGACCAGGCCGAGCGGCACGACGTCGAGCCCGAGGAACACCGGCACGTACCCGAGCACCACGAAGAACACGAAGTTGTAGGCAGCGGTCACGACCGCGAGCGCCAGGAAGCCCGGCTTGCGGAACAGCCCGAAGATCTGGCCCACCTGCAGCGGAGCGGGCTTCTCAGCCGGGTCCTTGAGCCGGGTGACGGAGACCAGCAGGGCGACGATCATGAGCAGACCGCAGACGAAGAACGGCACCCGCCAGCTGATGTACCCCAGGAGCCCGCCGATCAGCGGCCCGATCGCGAACCCGAGCCCCACGCAGGTCTCGAACAGGCCCACCACCCACTCCCGGTCCTTCGCGAGCGAGACCAGCAGCACCATGGCGGTGGCGAAGAACATCGCGTTGCCGAGGCCCCACACCCCACGGAGCACCGCGAGCTGGATGATGTTGCCGCTCAGCGCGGCCAGCACCGCCGCGATCGCCACCAGCGTGACGCCGGCCGCCAGGATCTTCTTGTACCCGAACCTCCCCGTCGCCATCACCGCGGGGATCATGCCGATCGCCATGACCGCGATGTACGCGGTGAACAGCAGCTCGATCTCCCAGATGGTGGCGCCGATCTCCGCGCCGATGACGGGCAGGATCGGGTCCACGACCGCGATCCCCGCGATGGCGAAGAACGCGGTCATTGCCGTGGCGTAGATGGCTGTCTTGTTCGGCTCGTCGCGCGTGGTAGCCACACAAACCCCCTCAAATCAATTTACCTGTACCGTGCAGGTATATGCCTGTAGGCTACACCTATGTCGAAGACGACGGAAGAGGGCGGCGAGGACGCGCTGCCCGACGACCGCACGTTGTCCCGGGTCGAGCTACAGCTCGCGCTCCTGCTGCGGCGCGCGGAGCGCGCTGGTGCGATCCGCGCGGGCCACACCCCCGCGCTCGAGCGATCGGGCTACCTGCTGCTCCAGGCGCTCACGACCCAGGGCCCGCTCGGCATCAACGCGCTCGCCGTGCGCCAGGGACTCGACGCGTCCACCGTGACACGCCAGGTGGTCAGCCTGGAACGGGCCGGGTTCGCCCGGCGGGACCGCGACCCGGACGACGGGCGGGCCGTGCTGGTGGAGGCCACGCCGGCGGGCGAGGCCCAGCTGGAGCGCGAGCGCACGCGGCGCATCGCCATGTACGACCGGATCCTCTCCGACTGGTCTCCCTTCGAGCGCGCCCTGCTCGCGGAGCTGCTGGAGCGGCTCAACCAGGACATGGACGCTTTCCGGCGCGACCCGGACGACTGAGCACC
Source organism: Promicromonospora sp. Populi (assembly GCF_041081105.1). Taxonomy (NCBI): domain Bacteria; kingdom Bacillati; phylum Actinomycetota; class Actinomycetes; order Micrococcales; family Promicromonosporaceae; genus Promicromonospora; species Promicromonospora sp. Populi. The sequence continues at coordinate 2,870,797 of NZ_CP163528.1, forward strand.
GTCCAAAGAACTCGTTGCAAACATATCCTTGCAAAGAAGTGTTGGCGTGCGTAGGGTGGGCATATCAGCCAACCCCGAGCCAGGAGAACCTCGATGAGCGTCTACGCACCGGCCGCCCGCTCCGTCTTCCCCCAGTCCGTCGAGCTGCGTCGCACGGCCCCGTCCGCTGCCGCCCGGCGACCCGTCGCGCAGAGCCCGCGCGACCGTGAGGCACAGCGCCGTGAGATCGAGCGTGCCGCCCGCCAACGTGCCCAGGCAGAGCGCGTACGGGACAACCTGGCGGCGCGCCACCCCCTCTCCCTGCGGTGAGCGTCCGGTCTCGCTGACGGGGAGTGGGTAACGTCCTGTCCATGGCGACAGCACGCAAGGACTCACCGGGACAGCCAACAGGGCAGGACGCTCCAGACCTGTCGGCGCCGCCCGCGTTGCGCGTCGCACCGGACCGGGCCGACCTCTCGACCGCGGGCCCGCCCGCGGAGCTGGGCCCCGAGGCTCTGCGCGCGCTCGCCCATCCCCTGCGCATCCGCATCCTCGACCTCCTGCCGATCCGCGGGCCGCTCACGGCCAGCAAGCTGGGTGAGATCGTCGGCGAGTCCAGCGGCTCGACGAGCTATCACCTGCGCCAGCTCGCCAAGCACGGCCTTGTCCGCGAGGTCGAGGGCAAGGGCACCGCGCGCGAGCGCTGGTGGGAACGCACACCTGGCGGGTTCAGCATCTCCAGCGCGGGAAAGGACTCGGCAGTCGGCCGGCAGACCGCCGAGGCCGTCAACATGGAGTTCCTGCGCCTGCGCCACGAGAGAGTGATGGCCTTCGTCCGCGCAGGACAGGACATGGACGACGAGACCCTGAACTCGTGGCTGGGGACCGCCACCTTCTTCACGAGCAACAAGTGGGCCACACCCGAACAGATGGCGGCAGTGGTCAAGGCGTGGGACCAGTTCGTCGCCGAGCACATCGAACCGTTGAGCAGCCAGGAAGGTGTACCCGGGGCCCTGCCGTTCGAGGTCCATTTCGACGCCTTCTCGGCGGTCGACGCGGAGGGCAACCCGCTCTGACGCGGCCGTCGAGGCGCCGCGTCCGGAGCTGACCTTGCGTCTCTGCCGTCAGCAGATCTGCGGCGGGCAGAGATCCCTGTGCGTCGAGCGGCCGCCCCGTCATGGTGGGCGTATGACCGAGACCATCCAGGCCCAGCCCTTCGAAGACCACCTCGCCGCACGGCTGCTGCACCAGCGGATCGTGCTGATCGGCAGCGAGATCGACGACGCCGTCGCCAACCGCGTGACCGCGCAGCTCCTGCTGATCTCTGCTGAGGACTCAGCGGCCGACATCAGCCTCTACATCAACTCCCCCGGCGGCTCCATCAGCGCCGGCCTCGCCGTCTACGACACCATGAAGCTGCTGCCGAACGACGTCTCGACGGTTGCCGTCGGGTTCGCCGGGAGCATGGGCCAGTTCCTGCTCGCCTCGGGCACCCCGGGCAAGCGCTATGCGCTGCCGCACGCGCGGATCATGATGCACCAGCCGGCGGGCGGCATCGGTGGCACGGCGACCGACGTCGTCATCCAGGCCGAGAACATCCGGTACGTCAAGGACGTGGTGACCCGGCTGCAGTCCGAGCACACCGGCCAGAGCGTCGAGACGATCGCCGCGGACTCGGAGCGCGACCGCTGGTTCACCGCCGAGCAGGCGCTGGCCTACGGGATGATCGACAAGATCGTGGACCAGGTGAACGACGTCCGGCCGGGCGGCAGGCGGCGCGCCGGTCTCTGAGGTCTCTGACCGGCGCGGTCCTCAGGGTTCTGACGGAAGCCTCAGGCCGCCAGCAGCACGGCCTCGCCTCGCCGCCCGACGGCGGAGGTGCTGGCCGGCGCCGCCTGCCCTGTCTGCAGGGGGTGGCGGGACGACGAGAACCCTGCGGTACGACGGGCAGCGGACGACAGGACGCGAACTCGGCGGCTCTCCTCCTGCGCCGCCAACGCGAGCGCGAGCTCTGCCCACGCGCGCTCCACCAGGTCGACGAGGCGCATGCCGAGCGCATCGCAGACCGCGGCGAGCACCTCGGAGGATGCCTCCTTGCGCCCCCGTTCGACCTCGGACAGGTAGGCGGTCGAGACCCGGGCGTCCGTGGCGACGTCTGCCAGTGTGCGGCGCTGCTCACGGCGCGTACGCCGCAGGATGCCACCCACCAGGTCACGCAACAGTGGTTCGCGGGTGTGTTCCAGCGTTCCGGGTCTGCTTCCCGGTGCGCCGTCGTCCGTGGTGCCGAGCCCAGCAGTACGTGCAGTACCTATTGAGATCATTGCCATCCGCCCACTCCCGCCGTTGGTACCCGTCACGCTACCCAACCCCACTGACACTGCGGGTCGTTCCGCCATCTGCTGCTGGCGTAACGCCGCGGGGCTCGCCACGGATGCGGCCCGGCGCAGCCGGGTGCGTGTCAGTGGCTCCTGGCACGATTGGACCACCGACCAGGAAAGGACAGTGGTGTTCGGATCTATCGAGGTGCGCGGGGCCCGTGAGAACAACCTGCAGGGCGTCTCTGTCGACATCCCCAAGCGGAAGCTCACGGTGTTCACCGGGGTTTCCGGCTCGGGCAAGAGCTCGCTCGTGTTCGGCACGGTCGCCGCCGAGTCACGGCGGCTGATCGACGAAACCTACTCGGCTTTTCTCCAGGGGTTCATGGCTTCGCGCCCCCGACCCGACGTCGACACCCTGTCGAACCTGTCGGCGGCGATCGTCGTGGACCAGGAGCCCATGGGGGCCAACGCCCGCTCGACGGTCGGCACCGCCACGGACGCCTACACGATGCTGCGTGTGATCTGGTCGCGTCTCGGCCAGCCATATGTCGGCGGGTCGAACGTCTTCTCGTTCAACGACCCGCAGGGCATGTGCGGCACCTGTGAGGGACTCGGCCGCGTCTCCGCGGTCGACACCGAAGCCCTCGTCGACCGCAGCAAGTCGCTGAACGAGGGCGCCATCACGTTCCCCAACTTCGGCGTCGGCACCTGGTACTGGAAGGTCTACGCCGACTCCGGCCTGTTCGATGCAGACAAGCCGCTGGCGGACTACAGCGACATCGAGTGGCACGACCTGATGCACGGCGACGAGCGCAAGATCGTCTCCAGCGGCCTCAACCTCACCTACGAGTCCCTGGTCCCCAAGATCACGCGGCTCTACCTGCTCAAGGACGTCGAGTCGATGAAGGGCGCCATGCGGGCGGCCGTCGACCGGCTCGCGACGTTCACGTCGTGCCCGGACTGCGGCGGCACCCGGCTCAACGACCGGGCCCGGTCGTCGCTCGTCAAGGGCAAGCACATCGGCGAGGCCGCGGCCATGCAGCTCACGGACCTGGCCGAGCTGGTGCACGACCTCGCGGACCCGAACGTCCAGCCCATCCTCGACGGCCTCAACGACCTGCTCGCCACGTTCGAGCAGATCGGCCTCGGGTACCTCTCGCTGGACCGGGAGTCGTCGTCGCTGTCCGGGGGCGAGGCACAGCGCACCAAGATGGTGCGGCACATGGGTTCCGCCCTGACGGACATGACCTACGTGTTCGACGAGCCGACCATCGGCCTGCACCCGCACGACGTGCGGCAGATGAACGCCCTGCTCCAGCGCCTGCGGGACAAGGGCAACACGGTGCTCGTCGTGGAGCACAAGCCCGAGGTGATGGCGGCTGCGGACCACCTCGTCGACATGGGGCCGGGCGCCGGGACCCACGGCGGCACGGTGGTCTACCAGGGCGACATCGAAGGGCTCCGGAACTCCGGCACGGCCACGGGCAAGCACCTGGACCGAGCCGTCGCCCTCAAGGCCACGCCCCGCACGCCGACGGGGGTGCTCCGGATCGAGCACGCGAACCTGCACAACCTCCAGGACGTCTCGGTCGAGGTCCCGCTCGGTGTGCTCGTCGCGGTGACGGGTGTGGCTGGTTCGGGCAAGAGCTCGCTCATCCACGGCTGCCTGCCGCGCGACGGCGTCACCTTTGTGGACCAGTCGGTCATCCGCGGGTCGCGGCGCTCCAACCCCGCCACCTACACGGGGATCCTCGAACCCATCCGCAAGCAGTACGCGCGCGCGAACGGGGTCAAGCCCGCGCTGTTCAGCGCGAACTCGGCCGGTGCGTGCCCGGCGTGCAAGGGCGTGGGCCTCATCTACACGGACCTCGCCTTCATGGCGGGCGTCGCCAGCTTGTGCGAGGCCTGCGGGGGCAAGCGGTTCACCGACGAGGTGCTGGGTTACACCCTGCGCGGCAAGAGCATCGCCGACGTGCTCGACATGTCCGTCGAGGAGGCCCTCGGCTTCTTCACGGAGAAGTCGGTGCTCCCGATGCTGTCCCGCCTGTCCGACGTCGGGCTGGACTACATCTCCCTCGGCCAGCACCTCAACACCCTCTCGGGCGGCGAGCGGCAGCGGCTCAAGCTCGCGATCGAGATGGGCGGCGACACCCCGGCGTTTGTGCTCGACGAGCCCACCGCCGGCCTGCACATGCAGGACGTCGACAACCTGGCCGGGCTCCTCGACCGCCTCGTCGACTCCGGGCGGTCCGTCATCGTGGTGGAGCACAACCTGTCGGTTGTCGCCCGTGCGGACTGGGTGATCGACATGGGCCCCGGTGGTGGGCACGACGGCGGCCGCGTCGTCTTCGAGGGCACCCCCGCCGACCTGGCGCGTCAGGAGGCGTCGCTGACCGGCCGGCATCTCGCGGAGCTCGTGGCCGGGTAGTTTCTCGATCATGACCCCTATGACGGACACCCCGGGAACGGCGGGCCCGGCCTCGGACCTGCCCGACAAGCGGGTCGGGTTCATCGGCCTCGGCGTCATGGGCCAGCCGATGGCCCTCAACCTCGCCCGCGCCGGCGTCGAGCTGATCGTCTGGAACCGTACGCCTGAGCGGGCGGCGCCGCTCCGCGCCTCCGGCGCCGTCGTCGCCAATTCTGTGGACGAGGTGTTTGACGGTGCGCCGACGGTGCTCCTGATGCTTGCGAATGAAGAGGTCACCGATCAGGTGCTCGGCCGAGGCACCCCCGACTTTGCTCGACGCGTCGCCGGTCATCTGGTCGTCTCGAGCGGCTCCGTCTCACCCGGCTACTCCCGGGGGCTCGCTGCCGACATCCACAGTGCGGGAGGCAGATTCGTCGAGTCGCCGGTCTCCGGCTCGCGGGGCCGGCCGAGGCCGGGACGCTCATCGGCCTTCTCGGCGGTGACCAGGACGACGTCGAACAGGCGATCCCGCTGCTCGCCCCGATGACGAACGAGACGATCTGGTGCGGCCCGGTCGGCAACGGGGCGCTGATGAAGCTCTCGGTGAACCACTACCTCAATGTCACGGTCGCGGCCCTCGCCGAGGCCACCCACTTCGCCGACAGCCACGACCTAGGCCGCGCCCTGTTCCAGAGGGCCATCATGGCGGGGCCGATGGCGAGCGAGATCGCCCGAGTGAAGCTGGAGCAGCTCGTCACCGCGGACTTCGAGGTGCGCGCGGCGGTGACCGACGTATTTGCCAGCACGCGGCTGATCGCGGATGCGGCACGCGGGAGCGGGATCGCCTCACCGTTGCTCGACCTGGCCAGCGACCTCTATCGCGAGACCGTGGAGCACGGCAACGGGCGACGCGACATGATCGCCGTCATCGACGCCATCGAGGCACGCACCCGTGCTCACGCGGACGGGCAAGAATTAGGCCGCGCTCCCAGCTGACGGTGGCATCAACAGGCTCTCGGCGCACAAGGTCTTCCGCTGGGTGCCCCCACCCGGATTCGAACCGGGACTGTGCCGGGTTTAAGCCGGCTGCCTCTGCCAGTTGGGCTATGGGGGCCCACCTCAGAGAATACCGAGTTCGGTCAGTTGCACGGCGCCGGCGCCGAGTTCGGTCGGTTGCTTCGAGATCGGTCAAGTGATTGACCGATCTCGAAGCAACCGACCGAACTCGAACCCCGCAGACGACCGGCGCGAAACGCAACCGGGTCAGGCCTTCGCGCCCGTCTCTGCCCGCTCGGCGGACGACTCCGCCTTCTGCTCGACCTTCTCGCCCGCCGGCTTCGGCGGCACGGAGGCGCTGCGGAACTCCTGGCGCGGGTCGTGCAGGGAGCCCAGCGAGACCAGCTCGCGGCCCATGAGGAACTGGCCGATCCAGCCGATCAGGATGCGGACCTTGCGGTTCCCGGTCGGCATCGCCATGACGTGGTAGCCGCGGTGGGCGACCCAGGCGAGGAACCCGCGCAGCTTGATGAAGCCGAAAAGCTCAGCGACGCCCTTGTAGAGCCCCAGCGACGCGACCACACCGACGTTCTTGTGGTTGTAGTCGACGGCGGGCTTGTCCTTGTACAGCGCCACGATGTTGTCGGCCAGCCGCACGGCCTCGCGGATCGCGTGCTGCGCGTTCGGCGGGCAGAACTTTCCGGGGTTGAGCACGTCCGGCACCGCGGCGCAGTCGCCCGCGGCCCAGGCGCCCTCGATGATCTCCCCGTCCTGGGTCGCGACCTGCAGCGTGGGGAGCACGATGGCGCGGCCCAGCTTGTCGACCGGGAGGTCGGACGCCTCCTTGAGGACCGGGTTCGCCTTGACGCCGGCGGTCCACACGATCGTGTCGGTGTCGAACTCGACGCCGGTCGAGGTCACCACGTGCCCGTCCACGCAGGACGAGAGGAACGTGTTGAGGTGGAACTCGATGCCGCGCTTCTTCATCTCCGCGAGGGCGTACTCGCCCATCGGCTCCGTGACCTCGGGCAGGATCCGGCCGGCGCCCTCGATCATGACGAACCGCAGGTCGGACGCCTCGATCGTGTCGTACTGCCGCGTCGCGTACCGCGCCATGTCCTCGATCTCGGCGAGGGCCTCGATGCCGGCGAACCCGCCGCCCACGAAGGTGAACGTGAGCATGCGCTTGCGCAGGTCCGTGTCCCAGGTGGAGGACGCGACGTCCATGCGGTTGATGACGTGGTTCCGGACCGCGATGGCCTCTTCCACGTTCTTGAAGCCGATCGCCGCCTCCGCGAGGCCCGGGATGGGCAGCGTGCGGGAGACCGAGCCGAGGCCGACGACCAGCTGGTCGTACGTGACCTCGTACTCGTCGCCCTCCTCGGGCTGGATCTTCACGGCCTTGCGCCCGTGCTCGATGGCGGTGACCTTGCCCTGCAGCACGTCGATGCCCTTGAGGGCCTTGCGGTGCGGGGCAACAACGTCGCGGGCGTCGATCGAGCCCGCCGCTGCCTCCGGCAGGAAGGGCGCGTACGTCATGTAGGGCCGCGGGTCGACGACCACGATGGCCGCCTCCCGCTTCTTCAGCTTCTTACGCAGGCGGCGCGCCACGTAGAGGCCGACGGACCCGCCGCCGAGCACCACGATGCGCGGCACCTTCCGCGGGCGCGGCGTGCTCGCCGCATCGGAAGCATGGCTGACCGAGGTCAGGTCGTTCTGAGGCATGATTCCCAGAGTACCGCTCGGTGCCTGCCCGTATCGACACGACAAAGAGCGGCGTGTGCGTGAGGCACACCACGCCGTCGTCGCCGCTGTCAGGAACTTCCTCGATCCTCTGGCCTCCCCAACGGACGAGCACCGCCGGAGGTTCCCGTCACACCATGGACAGGGCGATCCCGTCGAGGATGTCCTGCTCGCTGGTCACCACGTGGGTCAGAGTCCCGCCCTCGGCCTCGACGTCCGCCACGACCCGCGTGATCACCTCGGACCACACGAGGGCCCCGGCAGCGATCACGTCGACCCGCCCCGGGTGCAGAAAACCCATGGCGGTCCGCTCGGCTCGCGGCGCGGCGAGCAGCGCGGCGCAGGAGGCCAGCACCGCCGCGACCGGCAGCTCCGCCTGGTTCACGCGCTCGCGCTGGTACTCGGCCAGCCCCAGTGCGTGCGCGGTCACGGTCGTGATCGAACCGGCCAGCCCCACCAGCGTGCCGGTCTTGCCGAGCGGCACCACGCGGGCCGCGTCGTCCAGGTGGGCGCGCACGTCCGCGCGGGCCGTGTCGATCTCGCCCACCGACGGCGGATCGCTGTGCAGGTGCCGCTCAGTCATCCGAACCGAACCGACATCCATCGAGAAGCTCGCCTCAACAGAGCCCGTGCCGAGGACCAGCTCGGTCGATCCACCGCCGAGGTCGACCACGAGGAACGGCCCCGCGTGTGCCTCGGCGACGGCGCCGGTGGCGCCGCGGAACGACAGCTGCGCCTCCTCGGCACCGCTGATCACCTCGACGTCGACACCGAGCGCGGCCCGCACGCCGTCGAAGAACGCGTCGCGGTTCCGCGCGTCCCGCGTGGCCGACGTCGCGACGAACCGCACCCGCTGCGCGCCCGCGGCCTCGATCACCGCCGCGTACCCGCGGGTCGCCGCGAGCGTCCGCTCCAGCGCCTCCGGAGCGAGCTCGCCGGTGCGGTCGACACCCTGGCCCAGCCGCACCACCTCCATGCGGCGGTCGAGCTCGGTGAGGTTTCCGGCGTCGTCGACGTCCGCGACGAGCAGGCGGATCGAGTTGGTGCCGCAGTCGATCGCGGCCACACGAGAGGAAGTCACGCGAAGATTCTCCCCCAGCCGCAGCCCAAGGCGGGGGTCAGCAGGTGCAGCGGTCCGGGCGCCAGGTGTCCCGCGCCAGGGCGAGCGCCTCGTCGCCGAGCGGGTTCACACCCGGGCCCGCGGCAAGGGCGTGCGCGAACAGCACGTGCAGGCACTTGACCCGGGTAGGCATACCGCCGGCGGAGATGCCGTCGATCTCGTCCACGTGGCCGATCGCCTCGCGCTGCGCGAGGTAGTGCTCGTGGGCCTTCCGGTACGCGGCGGCCAGCTCCTCGTCGGACTCCAGCCGCTCTGTCATCTCCTTCATCACCCCGTTCGCCTCCAGCGTCGAGGCGGCGGCCACCGCTCCGGGGTGCGTCAGGTAGAAGACGGTCGGGAACGGGGTGCCGTCGGGCAGCCGGGGCGCGGTGCGCGCCACGGTCGGACGCCCGCACACGCAGCGCGCCGCGATGCCCACAACGCCCCGCGGCTCCCGGCCGAGCTGCTCGGCCAGGACACGCAGATCGTCGTCGGACACGGTGTCGATCACGGAGTTCACCGCACCATTGTCCCCCAGCCCAGGAGCAGGCCGACGAGGCCTACTCGCCGCCCGCTATCCGCAGCGAGTCCCACACGGTTGTGTACCAGGGCGACGCCGCGTCCTCGGACGCTCCGGGCGACGGCTCGACGACCCCGGGCTCCGGCTGCTCCGGCTGCACGGAGTCGGTGTCGAGCGGGCGCCACACCTTGTCCCCCGGCATGACGAACCGCAAGCGCGACCGCGCCTGCTCGATCACGTACGACGGGTCCTCCCAGCGGGTCAGCTCCGTCTCGAGCTCGTCCCGCTGGGCCTGCTGCTCGCTCAGCTCGGACCGCAGGTCACGGAGCTCGGCCTGCTGCGTCACGACGGCGCGCACGGTCGGCAGCAGCAGCACCACCGCGAGGAGCACCACCACGGACAGCACCATCGCGCGGACCGTCAGGACCTCCGGCAGCACAAGCCCGAAGCTGCCCCGCTTACGGTCGGCGCGCGGCGGGGGCACGCTGCCGGTAACCGTGCGGCGGCGCGGCTGGGTAGGTCGTTTCACTCCGCTGCCCGACGTCGGACGCGCTCCCCGCGGAGCGGCCGCACCCGAACGCGCGGCGGGCCGTGCGGGCGTGCGGGCCGCGGGGGTACGGCGGCTCGCCGACGACGGCGTGGCGGGCTTCCGGGCGGACGACGTCCCCGAGGCGGACCCGGCGGGTGTGGACCCGGACTTCTTCGGCGCCCCCTTGCCCTTCGCCGGCGTCGACCCCTTGCCCTTTGCGCCACCCTTCGCGCCCGAGGAACCCGAGGATCCCGCGCCCGAACCGGCGCGCGGCGCCGGCGACGGGCGCGCACCCGAGTCGCGCGCCGCACCCGAGGGCCGCGCCGGGCGACGTGAGGAAGGCATGGGTCGATTGTGCCGATTCGCCGACCCTTTGTACCGCCATTACCTCCGGCGCGCCGTGTGTCGAACCTGTGGAACGCGAAAGTCCGCCCCGACCAAGCGGGCCGGCATGCGTTTCGCGTGAAAAGCATGCCGAACCGCTTGATCAAAGCGGACTCCCGGCGAGGGGCAGCGAGGGCCCCGGGGCTCAGCCCTGGAAGCGGGGGAACGCCGACCGGCCGGCGTAGGTGCCGGCCTCGTCGAGCGCCTCTTCGATGCGCAGGAGCTGGTTGTACTTGGCGATGCGCTCGCCACGGGCGGAGGCACCGGTCTTGATCTGGCCGGCGTTCGTCGCCACGGACAGGTCCGCGATGGTGGTGTCCTCGGTCTCGCCGGAGCGGTGCGAGGTCATCGTGGTGAAGCCGTTGCGCTGGGCCAGCTCCACGGCGTCGAGCGTCTCGGTGAGCGTGCCGATCTGGTTGAGCTTCACCAGCAGCGAGTTCGCCGCCTTGAGCTCGATGCCCTTGGCGAGGCGCTCGGGGTTGGTGACGAACAGGTCGTCGCCCACGATCTGCACCTTGTCGCCGACCTTGCCCATGAGCCCGGCCCAGGCGTCCCACTCGTCCTCGGACAGCGGGTCCTCGATCGAGACCAGCGGGTAGTCCGCGACGAGCTGCTCGTAGTACGCGACGAGCTCGTCCGAGGTCTTCTTGCCACCCTCGAACGCGTACACGCCGTCGGAGAAGAACTCCGTGGCGGCCACGTCGAGCGCGAGGGCGACGTCCGTGCCCGGCTTGAGGCCCGCGCGCTCGATGGCGACGAGGATCAGGTCGAGCGCTTCACGGTTGCTGGAGAGGTTCGGCGCGAAGCCGCCCTCGTCGCCCAGGCCGGTGCTCAGGCCCTTCTCCTTCAGCACGGACTTGAGTGCGTGGTACACCTCGGTGCCGGTGCGCAGCGCCTCCTTGAAGGTCGGTGCGCCGATCGGGGCGACCATGAACTCCTGGATGTCCACGTTCGAGTCCGCGTGGGACCCGCCGTTCAGGATGTTCATCATCGGCACGGGCAGCACGTGGGCGTTCGGGCCGCCCACGTAGCGGAACAGGTCCAGGCCCGAGCTCTTGGCGGCGGCCTTCGCGACGGCGAGGGACACGCCCAGGATCGCGTTCGCGCCCAGCTTGCCCTTGTTCGGGGTGCCGTCCAGGTCCAGGAGCACCTGGTCGATGATGCGCTGCTCCTCGGCGTCGTACCCGACGAGCTCGGGGGCGATCTCGTCGTTGACGGCCGCGACCGCCTTCTCGACACCCTTGCCCAGGTACCGGGACTTGTCGCCGTCACGCAGCTCGACGGCCTCGAACGCGCCGGTCGAGGCGCCGGACGGGACCGCCGCACGGGCGAAGGTGTCGTCGTCCAGGACGATCTCGACCTCCACGGTGGGGTTGCCGCGCGAGTCGAGGATCTCGCGTGCTCCAACGGCTTCGATGCTAGCCAACGGGGTCTCCTTCTAAGGATGTTGCTCGGAGGTTACGGCCCTCAGCCTAGAACGTCCGGGGACGGGGCGGGGAACCGTCCACAGGGCCGCAGTTCACAGGGTCACCACAGGTTAGGAACAGCGCCGCCACAGAAGCAGTACCTAGCGTTCCCGCTGTCCGGCGCAGGCCGCCCCACGGAGCCACCCGCTCCGCCCGCTCGCCCACGACCCCAGGGCCCAGCGGCACTACCCCGCGAGGCGGTCTGCGCGGACACCAGATTCCCCCGCACGTCCCCTCCGGACCCCAGGCAGGAGCCCATGTTCTTCACCTATCTGCGCAGAGAGCTGCGCAACCGACGCAAGCAGACCGTCGTGGTGGCGATCGGCCTCGCGGTAGCAATCGCGCTGGTCATCGTCGTCAACTCGGTATCGACCGGCGTCAGGGACGCGCAGTCCGAGGTGCTCGAGTCCGTATACGGCGTCGGCACCGACGTCACCGTGACCCAGCCCGCTGAGCGCGGCGAGGGCGGACCCGGCCGCTTCGAGTTCGGCCAGGAGGACGGCGAGACGACCGAGGAAGGCACCGAAAGCCTCTCGCAGGACCGCCTCACCGCCGCGATGGGGTCGACGGCGTTCGCCGCCACCGCCCTGGACTCCGTGGCCGGCCTGGACCACGTGTCTGGCGTCGCCGCGACGCTCGACCTGCAGAACATGTCGTTCGCCGGCGAGGTGCCTGCACAAGCGGAGGCACCCACCACAGAGGAGGAGGCCCCGCCCGCCGGCGGACGAGGGGGCGGTGGGTCCGCGTTCGAGATCGACCAGTTCACGGTCACGGGCATCGACCCTGACGCTGCCGCCGTCGGGCCGCTGACCACCGTCGAGGTGGCCGACGGCCGGACCCTCGCGGCGGACGACGAGAACGTCGCGGTCCTGGATGCCACGTACGCCGAGACCTCCGAGCTCGCCGTCGGCGACACGATCACGGTGGGCGGTGAAGACCTGGACATCGTCGGCATCGTCACGTCCACGACGGGCGACGGCGTCGCGACGGCGTCCGACGTCTACGTGCCGCTCGCCACGGCCCAGACCCTCGCGGACCTCGCCGACCAGGTCACCGACGTCTACGTACAGGTCGACTCGGCCGAGAACGTCGACGCCGTGGCCGCCGCGATCGAGAGCGAGCTGCCCGACGCCTCGGTGAGCACCCAGTCGGACCTCGCCGCGGGCGTGACCGGATCCCTCTCCACGGCGTCCGACCTGGTCGGCACGCTCGGCACCTGGCTGAGCGCCATCGTGCTCGCGGCGGCGTTCGGCCTCGCAATCCTGTTCACCGTCTCCGGCGTGAACCGCCGCACGCGTGAGCTCGGCACCCTCAAGGCGATCGGCTGGAGCCGGAACCGCGTGGTGGGGCAGGTCGCCGGCGAGTCCGTCGTGCAGGGCCTGATCGGCGGCGTAGCGGGCCTCGCGCTCGGCGCGCTGGCGGTGTGGGTGGTGAACCTCGCGGGCATCACGCTGAGCGGCGCCTCGGGCGGCTTCACCATGGCCGGCCCGCGGATGGGCGGCGGGGGCGCGGCCGAGGGCGCCACGCTGCCGGAGGGCGCCGCGCCCCCGGCCGGCGGAGGCGGCGGCTTCGGTGCGATGGCCGACGCCGCGAACAGCGCCGTCGACGTTGTGCTCCAGGCACCGGTGAGCCTGTGGATAGTGCTGGCCGCCATCGGGCTGGCGGTGCTGGGTGGCCTGCTCGCCGGCGTCGTCGGCGGACAGCGCGCGGCGAAGCTGCGCCCCGCCGAAGCCCTCCGTTCCCTCGCGTGAATCTGACCGAGAAGAGGTAGACCCATGTATCAGATCGACGACCTGACCAAGACATACCGCCAGGGCAAGCGCGAGGTGCGGGCGCTGAAGGGAGTGTCCCTGACGATCGGCGACGGCGAGCTGGTCGCTGTCCAGGGCCCGACGGGCGGCGGCAAGTCCACGCTGCTGCAGATGCTCGGGGGCCTGGACCGGCCGACGTCGGGCAAGGTCCAGCTCGACGGGCAGGACCTCGCCGGGATGAGCGACGCGCAGCTCACCGCCGCACGGGCCGAGACCATCGGCTTCGTGTTCCAGAACTTCAACCTCATCCCCACGCTGACCGCACTGGAGAACGTGGAGACGGCGCTCGTGCCGTCGGGGATCGCGCGGCAGACCCGGACGGCACGGGCGATGGCCGCGCTCGAGTCGCTGGGGCTTGGCGACCGGGGCGACCACCTGCCAGGTGAGCTGTCGGGCGGGCAGCAGCAGCGGGTAGCGATCGCCCGGGCGCTCGTGAAAAACCCGAAGGTGCTGCTGGCCGACGAGCCCACCGGCAACCTCGACGAGGAGACCCGCGACGAGATCGTGGACCTCATCATCGGCCTGTGGAAGGACCAGGGGCTGACGATCGTGCTGGTCACGCACGACTCCGTGGTGGCAAAGCGGGCCCCCCGCCGGCTGCGGATCGCGAAGGGCGCGGTGAAGGAGATGCCGGTGGCCTGAGCGCCCCCTTCAGTGTCAGACCCTCAGGCCACACTGGTGGCCTGAGGGTCTGACCCGTCGGAGCAGGAGCGCAAGGCAAGGAGCCTCGGTCAATCGTTACAGACGATTAACAGGAGTTTCCGAGCGACCCAACTCCCGCGGCGATATGGTCCAGACCTCCCCGCCGTAAGACGGGGGAGACCAACTGGGAGGCAAATCAGTGAGGCAAGCACGCATCGCCACCTTCGTCGCAGGGGCGGCCGTGGTGGCCCTGACCGTCACCGGGTGCACCCCGGACGACACCGCCGAGGAAGACGGACCGGTCACCCTGAACCTGACGACCAGCCAGGACATGGAGACGCTCTTCCCGGGCGACTCCGGCATCAACGACAGCATCGGGGTGCTCGACGTCGTCTACGACGGCTTGGTCCGCTACGACCCGGAGACCACGGAGCCCTACAACTACGTGGCCGAGTCGATCGAGTCCGACGACAACACCGTCTGGACCATCACGATCAAGCCCGACCTGACGTTCCAGAACGGTGAGCCCGTCGACGCCGCTGCGTTCGCCCGCTCCTGGAACTACACGGCCGGCCACCCCGAGCTGTACAGCAACTACTTCTTCGAGCGCTTCGCGGGCTACGAGGACATGCAGGACGAGCTCGACGACGAGGGCGAGACCGTCGAGGAGAGCCCCGTCGAGGAGCTGTCGGGCCTGACGGTCGTGGACGACCTCACGCTCGAGGTCACGCTCAACGCGCCCTTCGCGGGCTTCGCCACGATGCTCGGCTACACGGGCTTCTACCCCATCGCCGAGGAGTGCCTCGCCGACGTCGCAGCCTGCTCTGTCATGCCGATCGGCAACGGTCCGTTCCAGATCACGGAGTGGGAGCAGGGTGTCTCCCTCGATGCCGAGCGCTGGACCGACTACCCGCTGGACGAGACGCCGGGGAGCATCGACGCCATCAACTGGCGGGAGTACTCGGGTGCATCGTCCTGGTCCGACTTCGAGACCGGCGACGTCGACGTCAGCTACCCGGCGCCGGCCGACCTGGCCGCGGCGCAGGAGGACCCCGAGCTCTCCGAGCGGCTCGCGCAGGCACCGGGCGCTGCCCTGACCTACATCGGCTTCCCGCTGTACGAGGACGGCCCGTGGCAGGACATCGAGTTCCGCAAGGCGATCTCCATGGCGATCGACCGCGACACCATCATCGAGAACCTGTCGGGCGGCCTGGCCGCCCCGGCGGACTCGTGGGTCGTGCCGGACGGCGTGCCCGGCGGCGTGGCCGGCACGTGCGAGTGGTGCACGTTCGACCCGGAGGCGGCGCAGGCCGCGCTGGAGGCGGCCGGCGGCTGGCCCGAGGGCGAGACGCTGACCATCTCGCTGGGTGACGACGAGGAAGAGATCGAGTACTTCCAGGCGATCGGTAACTCCATCGAGGCCACCCTCGGCATCCCGTACGAGCTCGCGCCGAACCCGGACTACTTCAGCGTCCGGTCCGCGCAGGGCTTCGACGGCATCTTCCGGAACAACTGGTTCCCGGACTACCCGCTGAACGAGAACTACCTGGCCTTCTACGCCGTGGGCGAGGAAGGCGCGGGCAACTTCGGCTGGTACAGCGAGGAGTTCGAGGCCAAGCTCGCGGAGGGTGACCGGGCAGCGACCCTCGACGAGGCGGTGGTCCTGTACCAGGAGGCCGAGGCGATCCTCGCCGAGGAGTTCCCGACCATCCCGTTCCGGTTCAACGTCGGCGCCGAGTACTACAGCGAGCGCCTGGACAACGTCGTGCTCGACCCGTTCAGCGGTGCGGTCAAGGTCCGCCTCCTCACGATCACGGAGTAACCCGTACGCCGAGTCAGTGCCGTGGTCCGACCGCGGCACTGACTCGGCGGCTGAACAATTGCCGCGGTCGGACCACGGCACTGACTCGGCGTTACCTGAGGAGACACATGGGGCGCTACATCCTCCGCCGTGTCGCGCAGGCGGTGGGCATGCTGTTCCTGGTGATGTTCGTGCTGCACCTGCTCACGACGCTCGCCATCCAGCTCAACGGCAATCCCGCCCTCGCGTTCTTCGGCGACAAGATTCCCTCGGCGGCGCAGCTCGCCGCCGTCGAGCAGCGGTTCGGGCTCGACGACCCCTGCTACGACCAGGCCGGCAACCCGTGCTTCGGGCCGTTCGTCGAGCGGCTCGGCCAGTACGCGCAGGGTGACTTCGGCACCAACCTGCGGGGGCGCGAGGTGACGGACATCGTCGCCAGCGCCGCCCCGAACACGCTGCGCCTCTTTGTCATGGTCACGATCACGTGGCTCCTGCTGGGCATGGTGCTCGGCTCGGTCGCCGCGCGGTGGCGTGGCTCGCCGTCGGACCACGGCATTCGCCTGACGTCGGTGCTCATCGACGCCCTGCCGGTGTTTGTGCTGCTCCTGGTCTACAAGGAGATCGTGACCGTACCGCTGAGCACCTGGTCCGAGGAAACCTTCGGCGAGAACAGCTGGCCGCCGTACTGGTTCAAGCCGTCGTTCGACCCGGAGCACCCGTGGGCCACGATCGCGGTGCCCGGCATCCTGCTGGGCCTGGCCGGTTCGGCCGCGTTCATCCGCCTGGTGCGCGCGAGCCAGCTCGAGTCGTACACCGGTGACCATGTGCGGACCGCGCGGTCGAAGGGGCTGACCGAGGGGCGCGTCGTGCTGCACCACGTGGTGCGCAACTCGTCGATCCCCGTGGTGACCGCCGTAGGCCTCACGTTCGCGGAGGCCCTGAGCGGCGCCGTCATCACCGAGGGCATCATGAACATCTACGGGATGGGCGGCGTCCTGTGGGACGCGGTGCGGAACAGCGACGTCGGCCTGGTGCTCGGCATCGTGACCATCCTGACCGCCGTGACGGTAGTGGTGATGATCGTCGTCGACATCGCCTATGCCGCGCTCGACCCGAGGATCCGTTATGAGTGAGGCACCATGAGCGAGGCAGCGTCCGCCGCGACCGGGGCCGTCGCCGGCGCCGCGTCCCGCACCCTGGCGTCGGACGCATGGCGCAGCCTGCGCCGCCGGCCCGACGTCATCGTCTCCAGCCTGATCATCCTGTTCTTCACGGTGCTTGCCGTGTTCCCCGGGCTGTTCACCTCGGTGAGCCCGCGGCACTGCGTCATCAGCGACGCCAAGATCAGGCCGCAGGGTTTCGGCAACCAGTTCCCGCTTGGCACGGACACCTTCGGGTGCGACACCCTGGCCCAGCTCGCGCACGGTTCCAGGCCGTCGCTGCTGCTCGCCCTGGTGGTGGTCGGCACCGCGCTGGTCATCGGGGTGACTCTGGGCCTGCTCGCCGGGTTCTACCTGGGCTGGGTCGACTTCCTGGTGTCGCGCACCGTGGAGGTCTTCCTGGTGATCCCGTACCTGCTGGCGGCGATGCTGCTGCTGAGCCTGTTCAAGAACGTGGACCTCGGCTCGGGCACGTTCTCCACGATCATGCTGCCCGCGATCGTGCTGACCCTGTTCGGCTGGATGGGCTACGCCCGGTACGTCCGGGCGAGCGTCCTGGAGGCCAAGAACCTCGACTACGTCACGGCCGCCCGCGCCCTGGGCGCGTCCGACCTGCGGATCATGTTCCGACACGTCCTGCCCAACGCGATCGGCCCGGTCACGGCGCTGATCCCGACGGCGATCGCCGGCGTCATCGGCGCGGAGGCCGTGCTGGCGTTCCTCGGCATCGGCGTGCGACCGCCCGCCATCTCCTGGGGAATCATGATCGAGAACGGTTCGTCATGGGTGCTCGGCGGATACCCGCACATGCTGCTGCTGCCGCTCGGCTGCCTGCTCGCGACGGTGCTGTCCCTGGTGGTGCTAGGCGACGCCCTGCGCGACGCCCTGGACCCGAGGCTCACGGCATGAGCGCCGCCACCAGCCCGGCATCGAGCCCGGCCACGACCCCGCCGTCGGGCACTCCCCTCCTTGAGGTCACCGACCTCGCCGTCGAGTTCCGTACGCCCGACGGCGCCGTGCGCGCCGTCGACGGGCTGTCCTACCGCGTGGAGGCGGGCCGCACGCTCGCGATCGTGGGCGAGTCCGGCTCAGGCAAGTCCGTGTCGTCGCTGGCTGTGCTGGGCCTGCTCCCGGACAACGCGCGCGTCACTCGCGGGACGGTCCGCCTGGCCGGCACCGACCTGCTCGCCCTGAGCCGCAAGGTGCACCGCGCCCGTTGCGGCGAGCAGGTGGCGATGGTGTTCCAGGACGCACTGGCCGCGCTCAACCCCGTGCACACCGTGGGCTACCAGCTCACGGAGGCGCTGCGGGCGCGGCGCGGGCTGTCGCGCGGGGACGCCCGCAGGCGGGCGGTCGAGCTGCTCGACCTGGTCAAGGTGCCGAACGCGAAGGCCCGCATCAAGGAGTACCCCCACCAGTTCTCCGGCGGTATGCGGCAGCGCGTCATGATCGCGACGGCGCTGGCGATGGACCCGGACGTGCTCATCGCCGACGAGCCCACCACGGCTCTCGACGTCACCGTCCAGGCGCAGGTGTTGCGCCTGCTCGCGGAGATCCAGGCGGAGCGGCACATGGGCCTGGTGCTGATCACGCACGACCTGGGCGTCGTGGCCGGCGTCGCCGACGACGTGACGGTGATGTACGCGGGCCGCGCCGTCGAGCAGGCGCCCGTCGTGCCCGCCTACACCACCCCCGCGCACCCGTACACCCGAGCGCTCCTGCGCTCGATCCCGTCGGCTGCCGGGACGGGGCGCCTGCCCGTGATCCCGGGCCGCCCGCCGAGCCCCGCCGCGAGACCGGCGGGCTGCCCGTTCCACCCGCGCTGCGACGCCGTGCGCGACGTGTGCCGCACCGAGGTGCCGCCGCTGGTCACCCCGGCGCCGGGCCGCACGTCGGCCTGCCACTTCGCGACGGACATCATGGCGGGGCGGGAACCACGGCCCGACGCCGAAGCGCCGGCCCCGGCCGAACCGGACACCGGAGGATCCGATGACTGAGCCGAAGGCGGAGACCGAGCCTGTGCTCGAGGTGCGCGACCTCGTCAAGCACTACCCGGTGCGGAGCGGCCTGCTGCGCCGTTCGAGCAGCGCAGTGAAGGCGGTCGACGGCGTCTCCCTCCGCCTGGACCGGGGACGCACCCTGGGGCTGGTAGGCGAGTCCGGTTCGGGCAAGTCGACGCTCGCGCGCGTGCTGGTCGGCATCGAGCGGCCGACGTCGGGCGAGGTGCTCGTGGACGGCGAGGACGTGACGCGCCTGTCCCGGGCCGGCCGCAAGCGGCTGCGCCGGGACGTCCAGATGGTGTTCCAGGATCCGTACACCTCGCTGAACCCGCGGATGTCAGTGGGCGAGATAGTGGGTGAGCCGTTCGCGATCCACGGCATCGCCCCGACCGGGGGCCGCCGGGCCGCGGTGGGCGAGCTGCTGGAGCTCGTCGGCCTGGAGCCCGAGCACGCGGGCCGGTACCCGCACCAGTTCTCGGGTGGGCAGCGGCAGCGCATCGGGATCGCCCGCGCGCTCGCCCTGCGGCCGAGGATCCTGGTGTGCGACGAGCCGGTCTCGGCGCTCGACGTCTCGGTGCAGGGCCAGGTCATCAACCTCCTGGAAGACCTCCAGGAGGAGCTGGGTCTGTCGTACCTGTTCGTGGCGCACGATCTCGGCGTCGTGCGGCACATCGCCCACGACGTCGCCGTGATGTACCTGGGGCGCATCGTCGAGCAGGGGCTCGAGCCCGAGGTGTACGACGGCGCACAGCACCCGTACACGCAGGCGCTCCTGTCGGCGGTGCCCGTGCCGGACCCGTCGGTGCGGCTGGTGCCGGCCACTCGCTCGGCGGGATCGGCCGAAGACGGATCGACGTCAACCAGCCGCGAGATAGTGCTGGAGGGCGATCCGCCCTCACCGGTCGACCCGCCGTCGGGCTGCCCGTTCCACACGCGCTGCTGGCTCGCGCCGACGCTGCCGGAGGCCGACGCCGCCCCGCGGCGGGTCCCCGTGGTGTGCGAGACCCAGGTGCCGGTGCTGGTCGCGCACCCCGAGGCAGGCGGGTCGACGGCGGCCGGTTCCGACGCTGCCGGGTCCAACGCAGCCACGTCCACGGCGGCCCACGTCGCCGCCTGTCACTTCGCGCGGGAGCTGGTCAGCCCCGGGGTCGGCGCATGACACGCGTCCTGGTGGTCCTGAACTCCCCCACGAGCTCGATGGGCCGGCTCGAGCAATGGCTCCCGGAGGCCGGCATCGAGCCGGTCCTGACCCCCGCTGCCGAGCTTCCCGAAAGTCTCGACGGTTTTGCGGGCGTCGTCCTGCTGGGCGGCGGCTTCATGCCCGACGACGACGCGGGCCACCCGTTCCTGCCGCGCGAGCGCGCCCTGACCGGCCAGGCGCTGGACGACGGCGTGCCGTTGCTCGGCCTCTGCCTCGGCGGCCAGCTGCTGGCACACGTCGCGGGCGGCCGTGTGACTGCGCGGTCCGGAGAGACGGAGCGCGGCATGTGCCCGCTCACGGTGCTGCCCGCCGCCGTCGGCGATCCGGTCTTCGGCGACCTGCCGGGGGTGCCGAACGGGCCCCTGTGGATGATCGAGAACCACGAGGACTCGGTCACCACGCTGCCGCCGTCGGCGACACTGCTGGTCACGAGCGGGGACTGCCCGATCCAGGCGTTCCGGGTGGGTGAGCGGGCCTGGGGCATGCAGTTCCACCCCGAGGCGCGGCCGGAGCGCATCGCAGCCTGGGACGAGGCGGCGCTCTCGGAGCAGGGCATCGACCGCGCAGAGCTGACCGAGGCGGCGCTGGTCCACGCCGCCGAGAACGAGGCGCAGTCGCGCGCGCTGGCCCGCGCCTGGACCGACGTCGTGCACAAGAACGCGAGGTAGGGCGAAGATCGACGAGAGGACGGACCAGATGGTGTCGACAGGGACACACAGCGACGGGTTGCCCACGCTGGCCTACCGGATCGCGCGGGCGTCGGGCGAGGTGCTCGCCGCGCGCCAGGACCACCTGGACTTCTACGCGGCCTCCACGGTGAAGCTCGCCGTGCTGGTCGCCGCGGCGCGCGCGCTCGACTCCGGCACGGCGAGCCTGGACGAGACGTGCATCGCGACCCGGACCTTCACCTCGCAGGTCCCTGGCGCGGGTGAGTACACGATCGAGCCCGACGACGTCGACACCGGCCTCCCGCCCGACGGCACCCCCATGCCGCTGGGCGACGTGATCAACCGGATGATCGTCGTCTCCTCCAACGAGGCCACCAACATCGTGGCCGAGCGGGTGGGGCTGGCCGCCGTCAACCAGGCGCTGGCCGACGCCGGAGCGACCCGCTCGACGTTCGGCCGCAAGTACTCCGACCTGGCCGCCGAGCAGGCCGGCGCCTCGCACCGCACTACCGCTGCTGACCTGTGCCTGCTCATGTCCGCAGTGGTGACGGGTGGGGTCGCGAGCCCGGAGCGGACCGCCTGGATGTGTGAGCTGCTCGGCCGCCAGACCGACCGCCAGCTCACCGCCGCGGTCCCGGGCCCCGGCGAGCCCGGCGCCGTCCCGTTCGGCTCCAAGTCCGGCTGGGTGGACGGCATCCGGCACGACGTCGCATTCGTGGGCGAGCCGGGACCGGACGCGCTGGTGATCGCCGTCTGCACCCGCGGCTACGACGAGCAGGCCGCCGAGGAAACCCTCAAGTCCCTGGGCGCCCTGGCGATCGCCCTGTCGTAACCGGACCGCAGTCGATCCCCTTCGAGTCCTAAGTTTCTTTGCTTTGCGGCCCCTCAAAGCGAAGAAACTTAGGACTCGAAAGGGATCGGGCTCAGCCCAGGAGGTCTCGGATCACCCAGAGGCCGTTCGCCACCTCCGTGAAGCTTGTGCTCAGCGGGGAGAGGCCCACGCGCAGGCCCTGCGGGGGGCGGAAGTCGGGCACCACACCCCGCGCCCAGGCCTCCGCGACCACCCGCTTGAAGTCCGGGTGGTCGAGCATGACGTGGCTCCCCCGGCGCTCGGGGTCCCGCGGTGAGGCGACGCGCACGCCCGCCAGGTACTCGTCGACGACCTCGATGGCGAACCCGGTCAGAGCCTGCGACTTCGCACGGACCGCAGGCATGCCCGCCTCCGAGATGAGCGCGAGCATGTCGCGCATCGGCAGCATGCCGATCACCGGCGGAGTCCCGCTGATGAGCTGCCGGATCCCAGCGGCGGGCTCGTAGTCCGGGCCCATCGCGAACGGGTCGGCGGCGCCCATCCAGCCCTGCACCGGCTGCCGCACCTCGTCCTGCAGACCGGCGGCCAGGTAGGCGAAGGCAGGTGAGCCCGGCCCGCCGTTCAGGTACTTGTAGGTGCAGCCGACGGCGATGTCCACGCCGTCGGCATCCAGGTCCAGCGGGACCGAGCCCGCCGAGTGGCACAGGTCCCACAGGACGAGCGCCCCGGCGTCGTGCACGATCCGCGTGATCGCGGGCAGGTCCGCGATGTACCCGGACTTGTAGGCAACGTGGCTGAGCAGCACGAGCGCGGTGTCCGGCCCGACGGCGGCCGCCACCTCCTCGGGCGTGACGCCGCTCTCGGCGTCGGGCGTGATCCACCGCAGCTCCAGGCCGCGTTCCGCGGCGATGCCCTGCAGCACGAACCGGTCCGTGGGGAAGTTCTCGGTGTCGGCGACGATCACACGGCGGCCCGGCCGGGCGTCAACAGCGGCGCGGGCCAGCTTGTAGAGCAGCACCGTCGTCGAGTCGGCGACGACGGTCTGTCCCGCCGCCGCACCGAGCGCCACCCGGCCGAGCGTGTCGCCGAGCTCGGTCGGCGCGTCCATCCAGCCCTCGTCCCAGGACCGGATCAGGCGCGCCGCCCACGGCCCGTCCACGAAGGACGCCAGCCGCTCGCGGGTGGCGGTCAGCGGCCTGCCCAGCGAGTTGCCGTCGAGGTAGGCGATCAGGCCCTCGCTCGGCGCAAAGAGGTCACGGTAGCGGGCGAGCGGATCGGCGGCGTCGAGCGCGGCGGCGCGGTCAAGCAGGCCAGCGGGCAGGTCAGGCAGGTCGGGCAGCTCGGCGGGGCGGTCTGCAGAGGGGGCGAGATCGGTCACGGGCGCTCCAGGTCGTTCGGTTCCGGCCCGAGCGTACGTCCTGCGCCAGGCTGCTCGGCCCGAACCCTTGACGCCCCAACGATCCCGTCAGTAATGTCCATGCCACCGGAGCGCAAGAACTCGACAAGAGCCTGCGCTTTTGTGCACAGAACCATGGCAAGTACCCAAGGTCAATCTGGTGACGACGACCGTCGACGACGACGGCAGATCGGGGACGCTGATGTTCCGCTCCACCAACCGCCACGCGCTCAGACCGGGGCTCGCTCCCAGCCTCATGGCAGTACTCACCGCCGCCGCCCTCGGCGCGTCGGTGCTCGTACCCACCTCCGCCACGGCGGCCGTCGCGGCCGTCGTCCTCTCCGCGGGCAAGCCCGCCGCGGCGAGCAGCAACAACGGCTCCTACCAGGCCGGCAACCTCACCGACGGAAACCAGTCCACGTACTGGGAGTCGACCAACAACAGCTTCCCGCAGTGGGCCCAGATCGACCTCGGCGCCGGGGCCACCGTCGAGCAGGTGGTGCTCAAGCTTCCCGCCTCCTGGGAGGCCCGGACGCAGACGCTGTCGATACAGGCCGGCGCCGACGGCGCGACCTTCACCACGCTCGCCGCGAGCGCCCAGCGACAGTTCAACCCGACTTCGGGCAACACGGTGACCATCGACGTCCCGGACACACAGGCGCGCTACGTGCGGGTCTCCGTGACGGCCAACACGGGCTGGCCCGCGGGCCAGCTCTCGGAGCTCGAGGTGCACGGCACGCCCGGCGATGTCGACCCGGAGGAGCCGGTCGAGGGCATCGACCTGGCCCCGGGCCGTCCCATCGTTGCCTCGTCGACCGAGTGGACCTATGTCGCGGCGAACGCCAACGACGGCAACACCAGCACCTACTGGGAGGGTGCGGGCGGTCAGTACCCGAGCACGCTCGCGGTGACGCTGGAGTCCGCAGCCCAGCTCAGCGACATCGTCGTGAAGCTGCCGCCGGCCACCGCCTGGGGGGCACGGACCCAGACCTTCTCGGTCCAGGGCCGCACTGGAGCGAGCGATGCATGGACCACGATCGCGCCGTCGGCCGCTCGTGCCTTCTCGCCCGCGACGGGCAACACCGTGACCATCCCGGTCACCGGCACCGCGCGGGAGGTGCGTCTCCAGTTCACCGGGAACACCGGGGCCGGTAACGGCCAGGTGGCGGAGTTCCAGGTGTTCGGCGCGCCGGCGGCCAACCCGAACCTCACGGTCACCGGCATCACGGCGAACCCGGCGACACCGACCGAGTCCAACCCGGTGGCCCTGTCCGCCACCGTGCGGAACATCGGCACGCTGCCGTCCGCGGCCACCGACGTGGCGTTCAGCCTCAACGGCAACACCGTGGGTACCGGCCAGGTCGGCGCTCTCGCCGCAGGTGCACAGGCCACGGTCACCGCGAACATCGGCGCACGCCCGGCCGGGTCGTATCAGCTCGGCGCAGTGGCCGACCCGTCGGGCACCGTGACCGAGCAGTCCGAGAACGACAACAGCTACACGCGGCCGGACCCGCTGGTGGTCACGGAGACCGCCAGCGCCGACCTGGTCCCGACCGTGTCGTGGACACCGAGCACCCCGACGGCGGGCGAGACCGTCACCTTCTCGGCGACGATCGCGAATCGGGGCACCCTCGCGACCTCTTCCGGCGCGCACGGCCTCACCCTTGTCATGCGGAACAGCAGCGGTTCGGTGGTGCGCACCCTCACCGGATCGGTCTCCGGTGCCATCGCGGCCGGGGCCACCAGCCAGAGCGTGAACCTGGGCACCTGGCCTGCGGCGAACGGCTCGTACGACGTCACCCTCACCGCGGCCAACGACCCGGCGGAGGTCGAGGCCAGGCGCGCCAACAACGTGGTGACCCAGTCGCTGTTCGTCGGCCTCGGCGCGAACATGCCGTTCGACACCTACGAGGCGGAGGACGGCGTGACCGGCGGCGGGGCTACCGCCATCGGGCCGAACCGGGTGGTCGGCGACCTCGCCGGCGAGGCGTCCGGGCGCCGGGCCGTCACGCTCGACGCGACCGGCGAGTACGTCCAGTGGACCACGCGAGCCCCCACCAACTCCCTGGTGGTGCGGTTCTCCATGCCCGACTCCGCTGGCGGCGGGGGCACGAACTCCACGCTCGCGGTCTACGTCGACGGTGTGTTCCTCAGGAACATCGACCTGACCTCGCGGTACGCGTGGCTGTACGGCAACGAGGCAAACCCCGGCAACCAGCCGGGCCAGGGCGCCCCGCGGCACATCTACGACGAGGCCAACACCCTGCTCGGCACCACCGTCGCGGCGGGGCACACCATCCGGCTGCAGAAGACGGCGAGCAACACCAGCACGTACACCGTCGACTTCGTCGACCTGGAGCAGGTCTCGGCCCAGGCCAACCCCGACCCGGCGCGGTACGTGGTGCCCACCGGGTTCACGCACCAGGACGTGCAGAACGCGCTCGACCGGTTCCGGATGGACACCACCGGCAACCTGGCCGGCGTCTACCTCCCCGCCGGTGACTACCAGACCGCCAGCAAGTTCCAGGTCTACGGCAGGGCGGTCGACATCGTGGGCGCCGGGCCGTGGTTCACCAAGTTCCATGCGCCGGCAGGGCAGGAGAACACCGACATCGGGTTCCGGGCCGAGGGCACCGCGAGCGGCTCGACGTTCCGTGACTTCTCGTACTTCGGCAACTACACCTCACGGATCGACGGCCCCGGCAAGGTCTTCGACTTCGCGAACGTGTCGAACATGACCATCGACAACATCTGGGTCGAGCACATGATCTGCATGTTCTGGGCCGCCAACATGGACGGCTCGGAGATCGTGGACTCGCGGATCCGGAACACGTTCGCCGACGCCCTGAACATGACCAACGGCAGCGCGAACAACCACGTGCACAACAACCAGGCACGGGGTACCGGGGACGACTCGTTCGCACTGTTCGCCGCCACGGACGCCGGGGGCAGCGGCCAGCGGGGCAACGTGTTCGAGAACCTCACGTCCACGAACACCTGGCGGGCCGCTGGCCTGGCCGTCTACGGCGGGCAGGACAACACGTTCCGCAACATCTACATCGCGGACACGCTGGTCTACTCGGGCATCACGATCAGCTCGCTGGACTTCGGGTACCCGATGGAGGGATTCGGCCCCGCGCCGACAACCTTCGAGAACATCTCAGTGGTGCGCTCCGGCGGGCACTTCTGGGGTGCGCAGGTGTTCCCGGCGGTGTGGCTGTTCTCCGCATCGAGGACGTTCACCGCGATCCGGGTGAACAACCTCAGCATCGTGGATCCGACGTACTCGGGAATCATGTTCCAGACCAACTACGTCGGTGGCCAACCGACCAACCCGATCCAGGACACGGTGTTCACCAACACGTCGATCACCGGTGCTCAGCGCAGCGGTGACGCGTACGACGCCAAGTCCGGTTACGGCCTCTGGGCCAACCCGCTGCCGGAGGCGGGTCAGGGCCCGGCCGTCGGCTCGGTGACGTTCAACGGCCTGACGTTCTCGAACAACTTCCGCGACATCGAGAACACGACGTCCACCTTCACGATCAACCGCAACTGACCCTCCCACTCTGACTCGCCGTACCAGCGACGGCGAGTCAGAGCGGTGGTCGGACCGGGCCACTGACTCGCCGCACCTGGTGCGGCGAGTCAGTGGCCCGGTTCCGTTTCGGTCGCGTCTGGGAGACGAGTGGCCGCGCGGAGCCAGGTGATCAGGTCCGGCGCCGTCTCCGGGAGCGGTAGCGGCGCGGTCAGGGCAAGGGCCGACGGCGGGGCGAGAACCGCACGCAGCAGCGACTCCCCTTCGAGCACCCGCCCGAGCAGCCCGATCTCACGCTCGTTCACGCCGACCGGCGTCGGCCCGTTGCCCATGTCCGTGCCGTAGACGAGCGTGCCGCCCGCCGCGACGAACATTCGGGCATTGTCGAGCGCCCGCTCCAGGCCGAACGAGCCACCCGGCCCGTCGTGGATCGCGAAGGTGGAGATCCACGTCATGTGCGTCGCCCGCGCGATCACGGCGTCGGGCAGCGTCTCGGTCCACGGCACGTGCACCAGCGTGTCCGCGCCGGCGTCGATCGCGCGCTCGGCCTGCCCCGCACCCTCGGCGTGCACAACCACCGGCAGCCCCGCCGCGTGCGCCTCGGCGACGAGTGCCCGCAGCACGTCGTCGGGCAGCAGGGGCAAACCCGAGTGCAGGGCGACCTTGATCGCGAACCCGCCCCCGGCGGCGACGTCGGCCACCGCCTCGGCGGCGGCGCGCGGCGAGGCGATGTGCCGCACCGCGGCGGCAGGCGCCCAGGAGCGCCCGGTCGGATACCCGCCGGGCGCGGTGTGGAACGGCCCGGCATAACGCACCCGGACGCCCGACGGCGGCGCGGCGGCCCAGGTGACCGCCTCGCGCGGGTCCCAGCCCAGGTCGTGCACCTCGGTGACCGTGCTCCCGGCCAGGAGCTCTCGGTCGACCAGGCCCAGGTGCACGTGGTGGTCGACGACACCCGGGAGCATCGTCGACGGCGTGCCCTCAGGCACCGAGCGGGCCGTCGATCTCGGTGCGCACCGAGATGAGCTCCGGGAAGAATGTGAGGTCCAGGGCCCGCTTCAGGAAGCCGACGCCGCTGGAGCCGCCCGTACCGGTCTTGAAGCCGATGGTGCGCTGCACCGTGCGCAGGTGGCGGAACCGCCAGAGCTGGAACGCGTCCTCGATGTCGACCAGGTCCTCGCACGCCTCGTACAGCTCCCAGTTGCCGTGCGGGTCCTCGTAGATCGACTTGAAGACCGCGATCAGTTCCGGGTGCTCGACCCAGGCCTGGGTGACGTCGCGGTCCAGGATCTCGGCCGGGACCTCGTGCCCTCGCCGGGCCAGCAGGCGCAGGAACGCGTCGTAGACGGTGGGCTCGCCGAGCAGCTGCGCCAGCAGGGCGTGCACCTCGGGCTTGTCCCGGAAGACCTGGAGCATCCCGGCGTTCTTGTTGCCGAGCAGGAACTCCACCGCGCGGTACTGGTGCGACTGGAAGCCCGAGGACTGCCCCAGCGAACCCCGGAACTCGGCATACTCGCTGGGCGTGAGGGTCGCCAGGACGGACCACTGCTCGGTGATGGTGCGCTGGATGTGCTTCACGCGGGCCAGGCCCTTGAGCGCCCGCGACAGGTCGTCGGAGTCGAGGAACCGCCGCACGGCGCGCAGCTCGTGCACCACCAGCTTGAGCCACAGCTCGGTGGTCTGGTGCTGGATGATGAACAGCAGCTCGTCGTGGTGCGGCGGGTCGCTCATCGGGTGCTGTGCGGAAAGGAGCGCGTCCAGCCCCAGGTAGGAGCCGTAGTCCATCTCGTCGCGGAAGTCCGTGCGGATGGAGGCCTCGATGGGCCGGGTGTTACCAGTCACGCCCCGAGCCTAGCCCCGGGCTCAGGCGGCCTGAGCCTCGGCGTGGTTCGGGTTCTCGAACGCCTCCGCCATCAGCGCTATCTCTTCGGGCGGCAGGCTCATGTCCCGGGCGATGCGGGTCCAGCCCGACGTCGCTGCCGCCACCTCGGCGAGCACCCGCCGGGCGTCGTCCTGCCTCAGGCCGTAGGAGTCCGCCGTGGCCAGCAGTGTCCGCACGTCCCGGTCGATGCGGGTACCGCCCGGGCGCAGCGGCGTCGACTCCGCAACGGCGAACGGGTTGGGGTTCACGTCGAACAGCGGCGACAGCGACCAGCCGTCCGCGCGGCGCAGGAACCCGTGGTTCTTCATGTGGTCGTCCACGTTGCGCACGAGCAGGGTGAACGCGACGCGGCGGAACAGGTCGTGCCCGTCGGTGGCGGGCCTGCCGAGTGGTCCGCCAGCGTCTCGGCGAGCGTCCGATAGTCGATGACCTCGAAGAACGCCTTCTGCGTAAGGCTGTCGGCCGACAGGAAGCCGATCCGGCCGCCGTCCGGCCGCCGGTCGAAGCGGCGCGTCAGCAGGATCGACCGGGACGGGCCGATCCGGTGCAGCCGCGCCACGGGCACCTCGATGCCGGCGTTCGAGGCCAGCCGGAGCGTCAGGTACTCCCAGGCCTGGACGTCCCACCGGTCGCTGCTCTCGGGCAGCTTCGCCATCCACAGGTCGCCCGCTGGGTCCTTCACGGTCACCTTCGGGCGCGCGCCGCCCATCGAGGTCCCGGCCGCGACGAGGAGGCGCACGTCGTGATCGGTCTCCCGGTGCTGCGCGACGGCGTCCGCGGCGTCGGTCAGCGACGGCAGGTCCACCAGGTCGGGGACCTCGGCGCGCGGCGGCCCCATGAACGTCTTGCCCTCGTCGAGGGAGAAGCGCAGCGCGCCCAGGCGGGTCTCGTCCTGCACACCGAGCAGGAAGTCCACCTCGGTCAGCGTCATGAACCCCCGGCCCTCCGCGCGGGCGGCGCGGCGCTCCGCGTTGAACAGCAGGGTGCGGCCCCACTGGTCGGGCTGGCAGTCCGCGAGGACACCGAACAGCGGCCGGTCGCTGCCCGAGGGAATGTTCCCCGGCGTCAGCGGCAGCTCGGGGCACAGGGCGTACGCGCGCGGGTCGCGCAGGTACGCAGCGGCATAGCGGAACGTGCAGCCCACCAGGGCACCGCCCCGGTTGAGGTGCATGTCGAGGTCACCGGCGCGGGTCTGGCCCCCGCCGGGCAGCTCGACCTCGACATGTATCGACAACGGTGCTCACTTCCTCAGCTGGTCACTCGTACACGCTGCGGCAGGGCCCGTTCCGCGTGGAACCGGCCCATCTCGGTGGTGAGCGGGTCGCTCGCGCCGACGATGGCATCGGCCACGCCGAGCACACGCAGCACAGCGAACGTGTTCTCGAGGCTGACCGTTCCGGTGCCCGTCTCGATGGCGCGCAGCGTGGTGCGGGTGATGCCCGCACGGTCGGCGACGAGCTGGGCCGTGAGGCCGTGGATCTTGCGCCAGGCGCGGAGGTGGTCACCGAGTGAGGCGAGGTCGCGCTGGGTACGGAGGGATGTTCTGGCCATGATGGCTCCTTTCGGTTACCAGGTTAACCGACGAGCCTCGTAACGGTCACTAGGCTGACCGCTATTTCTCGGGACTACGCCTGGACGGCCCCGGGCGGGGCTCCGGACATGCAGAACGGGCCGCCCCACGATGTGGGACGGCCCGTTGTGCGCGTGGGTCAGCTGTACGTCACTGGCCGTTGATCGTGGCCCGTTCCAGCGCTCCCGCCGAGAGCTCGTGCTGCGCGAGGATGTCGGCGTAGGTGCCGTCGTCGATCAGGCTCTGCAGGGCGGCCTGGTAGGCCCGCACCAGCTCGACGTCGCCCTTCAGGAACACGAAGCCCAGCGGCGACGGGTTGATGACCTCTGCGTTCGCCACCTCGAAGACGTCGCCCGAGCCGACCTGCCTCGCGTTGTAGGCGCCGGTGGACCACTGGGTGAGCTCGGCGTCCGCGTTGCCCTCCTGGACCTGCGCGAGCGCGTCGGCATCGGTGTCGAACCGGAGCACCTCGACCGGCGCGGCCTGGCACTCCGCAACGTTCAGCCCGGCGAGCGCCTCGTCCTGGGTCGATCCGGTCAGCACGGCCACCGTAAGACCGCAGAGGTCCGCAAGGGTCGTGATCCCGCCGGGGTTGCCGGCCGGGACCATGATCGCGTCGCTGTCGTTGTAGTAGTCCACGAAGTCGTAGTCCACCTGGCGCTCAGCGGTGTCCGACATCGCCGCGGCGATCACGTCGACGTTGTTCGCGTACAGCTCGCCCAGCAGAGAGTCGAACAGCGTGTCGTGGAACGTGTACTTCAGGCCGAGCCGGTCCGAGGCGGCATCGAACAGGTCGATCTCGAAGCCGACGATGCGGCCGGCCTCGTTCGTGTACTCGAAGGGCGGGTAGCCCGACTCGGTGCCGACGGTGATCCGCGTGGCCTCCCCCCGTAGCTCGCCGGGGAGCAGGGCGCGTAGCTCGGCCTGCGCCTCGACCTCGGGCGTTGCGCCCTCAGCCGCCTGCGGCGAGTCGATCGAGCAGCCAGCCATCAGCGCTCCGAGCGCGGACGCTGCCGCGATCGAGCCGATGACCGCACGCGCGCGGTGTCCGAGAGCCATGCGGGGTCCTCCACACAAAAAAGACAAGATGAGCGGGTTACGCGGGTGGAGCCTATACGGTCCCCGACAGTTGCCGTGAATTCGAGTTTCACCTATGCCCACCGCGGCGCCGCCGCGGTCAGGCAGTGGTGCCGACCTTAGCCGCCGCACCAACGTCCGCCAGAATCACCGCATCGATGAGGCCGCGCGCCCACTCCAGCACCTCGGTGCCGCGCAGCGGCCGCCCGCCGATCCGCGCGGTGGTGGGGAACGGCACGAGGACCGCCCGGATGGCGGGCTTGAGGATGGTCCCGGGATAGAGCCGCTTGAGCCGCAGCTGCGCCGACTCGGGGAGGTTCATCGGGGCGAACCGGATGTACTTGCCCTGAGCGGTGATGTCCGTGAGCTCCGCGCGGCGGGCGTGGTTGCGGAATGCGGCGACGTCGAACAGCGCGCCGGCGACCTCGGGCAGTGCGCCGTAGCGGTCGGTGAGCTCCGCACGCACCTCGTCGAGCGCCGCGGCGTCGTGCGCGGTGGCGATCTTCTTGTACGCCTCCAGCCGCAGCCGCTCCGTGGCGATGTAGGACTCGGGCAGGTGGGCGTCGACGGGCAGCTCGATGGTGACCTCGGGCGTCTCCTCCTCGGCGTCCCCGCGGAAGGCGGAGACGGCCTCGCCGACCATGCGCACGTAGAGGTCGAACCCGACGCCGGCGATGTGGCCGGACTGCTCGCCGCCGAGCAGGTTGCCCGCCCCGCGGATCTCGAGGTCCTTCATGGCGATCTGCATGCCCGCGCCGAGGTCGGTGTGGGCGGCCATGGTGGCCAGCCGGTCGTGCGCCGTCTCGGTGAGCGGCTTCTCCGGCGGGTAGAGGAAGTACGCGTACGCCCGCTCGCGTCCGCGGCCGACCCGCCCGCGGAGCTGGTGCAGCTGGGACAGGCCCAGCATGTCGGAGCGCTCCAGGATCAGGGTGTTGGCGTTGGAGATGTCCAGGCCGGTCTCGATGATCGTGGTGCACACCAGGACGTCGAGCTCCTTCTCCCAGAAGCCGCGGATGACCTGGTCGAGCTGGTGCTCGCTCATCTTGCCGTGGGCGACGCCGATGCGGGCCTCGGGCACCAGCTCGTTCAGCCGGGAGGCGGTGCGCTGGATGGTCTCGACCTTGTTGTGCACGTAGAAGACCTGGCCCTCGCGCAGCAGCTCCCGCCGCAGCGCAGCGGCGATCTGCTTCTCCTCGAAGGCGCCCACGTAGGTGAGCACCGGGTGCCGCTCCTCCGGGGGCGTGGCCAGGGTGGACATCTCGCGGATGCCGGTGACCGCCATCTCGAGCGTGCGCGGGATCGGCGTGGCGGACATGGCCAGCACGTCGACGTTGGTGCGCAGCTGCTTGAGCGTCTCCTTGTGCTCGACGCCGAAGCGCTGCTCCTCGTCGATGACCACCAGGCCCAGGTCCTTGAAGACGACGGAACCGGTGATGAGGCGGTGAGTGCCGATGACGACGTCGACCGTGCCGTCCTTGAGCCCGGCGAGCGTCTCCTCGGACTCCTTGGCCGACTGGAAGCGGCTGAGCGCCCGCACGGTGACGGGGAACCCGGTGTACCGCTCGGAGAAGGTCTCGAAGTGCTGCTGCACCAGCAGCGTGGTGGGGACCAGGATCGCCACCTGCTTGCCGTCCTGCACCGCCTTGAACGCGGCCCGGATGGCGATCTCCGTCTTGCCGTACCCGACGTCGCCGCACACCAGGCGGTCCATCGGCACCGACTTCTCCATGTCGGCCTTGACCTCGTCGATGGTCGCGAGCTGGTCCGGCGTCTCGACGTACGCGAAGGCGTCCTCCAGCTCGCGCTGCCACGGGGTGTCGGGGCCGTAGGCGTGGCCCTGCGTCGCCATCCGGGCGCTGTAGAGCTTGATCAGCTCACTGGCGATCTCCCGGACGTGCTTGCGGGCCTTCGCCTTGGTGTTCTTCCAGTCGGAGCCACCCATCTTGGACAGCGACGGCGACTCCCCGCCGGTGTACTTGGTGACCTGGTCGAGCTGGTCGGTGGGCACGAACAGCCGGTCGCCGGGCTGGCCGCGCTTGCTGCTCGCGTACTCGATGACGAGGTACTCGCGGGTGGCCCGGTTGCCGGCGGTGCCCATGGTGCGCTGGGCCATCTCGACGAACCGGCCGACACCGTGCTGCTCGTGCACCACGAAGTCGCCGGCCTTGAGCTGGAGCGGGTCCACGACGTTCCGGCGGCGGCTGGGCATCTTGCGCATGTCGCGTGTGCCCGAGCCGGCCCGCCCGGTCAGGTCCTGCTCGGAGAAGACGGCGAGCTTGAGCTCGGGCGCCACGAACCCCTTGCCCGCCCCACCCGCCAGGACCTGCACGACGCCGGGCTCCGGCTCCTCCTCCAGCGAGACCGAGAGCCGGGCGGCGGTGCCCGCCGCCGAGAGTTGTTCCGTCATGCGCTTCGCCGGGCCGTGGCCCTCGGTGGTCAGCACGAGCCGCCAGCTCGCGACCTGCAGGCCGTGCACGTCGTCCAGGGCGCGCGCGAGGTCGCCGCGGTACGACTCGACGTCCCGCGCGCCGATGGTGAACACCGACTCGTCACCCCCGGCGGCCAGGTCGTCGTCGGCGAGCTCCAGGTCCTGCGTGAAGGCCGACAGGGTCCACCAGCCGAGGCCGCGCCGGGCGGCGATCTCGCGCACCTCGGCGAACGTGGCGAAGGACGCGGCGGACAGGTCGATCGGCGTCGCGCCGCCGGCTACCGCGCCCGCCCACGCGGCGGCGAGGAACTCGTCGGTGGTCGCGACGAGGTCGTGCGCACGACGCCGCACGCGCTCCGGCTCGTCGATCACGAGCAGCGCATCCTCGGGTACAAGCTCCAGGACGGGGAGCATGCGGTCCACGAGCACCGGCGCGAGCGACTCCATACCCTCGACGGCGACACCCGCGGCGAGCTTGTCGAGCATCTCGACCGCGCCCGGCAGGGTCTGGACCAGGTCCGCGGCGCGCGCCCGGACGGCGTCGGTCAGCAGGATCTCGCGGCACGGCGGAGCCCAGAGCCCACGCTCCGCGATCTCCAGGCTGCGCTGGTCGGCGACGGAGAACCAGCGGATCTCCGTGATCTCGTCGCCCCAGAACTCGCACCGCAGCGGGTGGTCCTCCGTGGGCGGGAAGATGTCGAGGATCCCGCCGCGCACGGCGAACTCGCCGCGCCGCTCGACCATGTCGACGCGGGTGTACGCGGCGGCGGTGAGCCGCTCGGCGACGTCGGTCAGGTCTGCCGTGGCGCCGATCTCCAGCTGGACCGGTTCCAGCTCCCCCAGGCCGTCGATGACGGGCTGCAGCAGCGCCCGGACCGGCATCACCAGGAGGCGGATCGCGCCCGCCTGCCCGTGCCCCTGCGCCGGGTGAGCCAGCCGGCGGAACACCGCGAGACGCTTGGCCACCGTGTCCGCGCGCGGGCTGAGCCGCTCGTGCGGCAGCGTCTCCCAGGCGGGCAGCACCGCTACGTCGTCGGCCCGGTCCTCCGGCAGGTAGCCGCGCAGGCTCGTGGCCAGGTCGTCCGCCTCACGGCCCGTCGCGGTGACCACCACGAGCGGGCGCCGCTCGGCGGCGGCCACCAGCAACGGCGGGCGCACGCCCGCCGGCCCCACCACGTCCACGAACCCGCGGGTGCGCACGTGTTCCATCGCGGCGGAGGCGCCGGGATCACGCAGGAGGGTGGGGAGCAGACCAGTGAGGTTCATGGAGGCAAGTCCTTCGAGGGCGCACGACGACGGGCCCATCACGGGCACGACCCGGTGAGGGGTCGCTCTGTGGGGGGCTCGTCCCAGGCTACTCCGGGCCACCGACAGCGTAAGGATTCGTTTCCGATGTCCGCCGCTGCACGTACGATGACCGGCGATGTTCACCCCTTCCGGATCCCCGCGACACGCAGGTGCGGCGGCACGGGGGCGCGACGCCGTCGTCGACCGGCACGCCCCCGTGCGCCTCGCCTGGCCCGACGCCGCCCGCGGTCTCGCCATCTCACTCGTCGTGCTCTACCACGCGACCAACTGGACGGCGTCGACCGGCTACGACGTGAGCGTGCTGCGGGAGGTCAACGAGACGCTGCGCAGCCTGCGGATGCCCCTGTTCTTCGCCGTGTCCGGCATGTTCGCCGCGAAGTGGGTCACGGTGCCGTGGTCCCGCCTGGCCCGCGGCAAGCTGCTCTTCTTCGCCTGGGTGTTCGTCCTGTGGGAGCCGATCTCCCTCGTGGTCCGCCTGCTCACGGGCTACTACCAGGTGGCCGACGCCGACTGGGGCACCGTGGCCCACCACCTCGCCTGGTCGCTGCTGGTCCCCCGCTCCGAGCTGTGGTTCATCTGGACGCTGGCGGCGTTCTTCGTGATCGCGCGGGCGCTACGACGGGTACCTGCGCCGATCCAGCTGGTGCTCGCCGCGGCCGTGAGCGCGTGGGCGCTGGCCGGCTGGGAACCGGAGAGCATCGCTTGGCGGGGCACCGCGCAGTTCGTGGTGTTCTTCCTCGGCGGGCTGCACCTGCGCCCGCTGCTCGAACGGTTCGCCGAGCGGGTCGCCCACGGGATCGGCTGGCTGTGGGCGGTGGGCGCCGTCGCTGTCTGGCTCGGGATCCAGGTCGGGGTGCGGCAGCTCGGCTTCTCCGACGTCCCCGGGCTCTATCTGCTGGCCAACATCGCTGGTGTGCCGGCCGGGGTGGCGGTGAGCGTGCTCGCGTCCCGGGTGCCCGGCGCCCGGTATCTGCCCAGGTCACTCGGGCTGGAGTGGATCGGCTCGCGGACCCTGCCCGTGTTCGTCACCCACACCTCCGTGGTGCTCGGGCTGCTCTTCCTGCTGTACAGCAACGCGATCTGGATCCCGGCGCCGCAGTCGCAGTGGCTGCCGGTGGCGCTCTGGGCGGCGGCGATCGCCGTCGGGCTGGGGCTGGGTGCCCTGGCCCCGCGGATCGGGGCACGCTGGCTGTTCGCGCCGCCGAGATGGCTGTCGGGCGCCAAACCTTAACGTGACCGACATCTACCCTTTGCGTGACCTGGACTGTTACTGTGTCGCAGTCAGCAACGGCAACGACGCCGTAGCGACCGGCGGAGCCGCGGCCTCGCCCTGGCCCAGCGGGAGGTCATGTGCAACGCCTGCGACGCATCCGACGAACGACCGTTCTTGTTACCGCGGTGGCGGTCACCTGCCTCACCGCGACGACGCTGGTGACCCCGGCGTCCGCCATTGACACCGCCGGGCAACAGCCCGCCGCCCTGGCCGAGCCCGTGCTCCCCAGCCCGGAGTCCGAGGTCAACGCCACCGGCACGCCCTTCACCGGCACCCGGCCCGACGGGACGGTGTACGGGCTCATCGACGCGCACAGCCACATGTTCATGCAGGACGGCATGGGCGGCGCCGCCGTCTGCGGCAAGGTCTTCTCGGCGGACGGCGTCGCGGCCGCGCTGCAGGACTGCCCGTCGCACGAGCCGGACGGCGCCGGCGCCCTGCTGGAGAACCTGACCCGGAACGGCTCGCCGTTCGGCACGCACGACACCACGGGCTGGCCCACCTTCACGGACTGGCCCGCCTACGACTCGCTCACCCACCAGCAGATGTACTACCGCTGGGTGGAGCGGGCCTGGCGCGGCGGACAGCGGGTGCTCGTCAACGATCTGGTCACCAACGGCCTGCTGTGCTCCATCAACCCGGGCACCTACCAGAGCTGCGACGAGATGACGGCGATCCGGCTCCAGGCGCAGGACACCTACGACCTGCAGGCCTACGTCGACGCGCAGTACGGCGGGCCGGGCCGCGGCTGGTTCCGGATCGTCACCACCAGCGAGCAGGCGCGGCAGGTGATCGAGGAGGGCAAGCTCGCCGTCGTGCTCGGCGTCGAGACGTCGGAGCCGTTCGGCTGCAAGCAGACCCTGCGGATCCCGCACTGCTCGCGCGCCGACATCGACGCGGGCCTCGACGAGCTCTACGACCTGGGCGTGCGCTCGATGTACCTGTGCCACAAGTTCGACAACGCGCTGTGCGGCGTGCGGTTCGACGCCGGGAGCATGGGCACCATCATCAACGCCGGCCAGTTCCTCTCCACCGGCACCTGGTGGGACGCACGCTCCTGCCCCGCGGACCAGCCGCACGACAACAACCCGGGCAACGGCGAGCTCCCGCCCGCGCTGGAGGACGACCTGCCGCCCGTGCTCCCCCTCTACCCGCCCGGGACCCTCTGCAACACGAAGGGGCTGAGCAGTCTCGGCGCCTACGCCGTCCGCGGTCTGGTCGAGCGCGGCATGATGGTCGAGATCGACCACATGAGCGCGAAGGCCGCCGACCAGACCCTCGACATCCTCGAGGCGGAGGACTACCCCGGCGTCCTGTCGACGC
Organism: Promicromonospora sp. Populi; assembly: GCF_041081105.1. NCBI lineage: Bacteria > Bacillati > Actinomycetota > Actinomycetes > Micrococcales > Promicromonosporaceae > Promicromonospora > Promicromonospora sp. Populi. Next base: position 2,908,124 of record NZ_CP163528.1, read on the forward strand.
ACTCCTGGATGGACGAGAGGTACCTCGACCGGCTCTACGCGCTCGGTGGGTTCGCGACCATCTACGGGCACGCCGCCGAGGAGTTCGTCGCGGAGTACAACCGCACCGCGCCGGTACGCGACCAGTACGGCGCCGGGATCGGGTTCGGCTTCGACATGAACGGGTTCGGCGGCACGCCGCCGCCCCGGGACGACGCCGCGGGAACCGGAGTCACCTACCCGTTCCGGTCGTTCGACGGCGGGACGCTGCTCGACCGGCAGACGACCGGCGAACGCACCTGGGACATCAACGTGGACGGTGTTCCGCACTACGGGCTGGTGCCCGACTTCGTCGAGGACCTGCGCCTCGTGGGCGGCCAGGACCTCATCGACGACCTGGCCCGCGGCCCGGAGAGCTACCTGACGACGTGGGCGGGGGCGGAGGCGCACTGAGCCGCGTCCGCCGGGTGAGCAGCTCCGGTGGCCGGGCCTGTCGAGAGCTGGGTCTCGACAGGCCGGGCCACCGCGAGCATCAGGCCTTGGCTACGTGGTACTTGCCCTGGGCGGCCAGCAGGCCCTCCGTCACCAGCAGCTCGACGGCGTCGGCGGCGTCGTCGACCAGGATCGGCAGGTCCTTCTTCTCGGTCCCGGCGAAGTCGCGCAGCACGTAGTCCGCCGTGTCCATCCGGCCGGGTGGGCGGCCGACGCCGACGCGCACCCGGTGGTAGTCCTTGGTCCCGAGCGCCTTGGTGGTGTCGCGCAGCCCGTTGTGGCCGCCCTCGCCCCCGCCGATCTTGAGCTTGATCGTGTCGAAGGGGATGTCCACCTCGTCGTGCACCATGACCACCTGGTCGGGCTCGACGTCGTAGTACTTCGCGAGCGCGCTGACCGGGCCACCGGAGGTGTTCATGTAGGTGGTCGGCTTGGCGAGGATCACGCGCGGGCCCGGCGCCCCGCCGGGCAGCACGCCGAGGCGCGCCTCGGCGACGACGGCCTGCGCGCGCGGGTGCTTGGAGAACCGCGCGCCGGTGCGCTCGGCGAGCAGGTCCAGCACCATCTGGCCCACGTTGTGCCGGTTGCCGGCGTACTTGGGACCGGGGTTGCCGAGCCCGACGACGAGCCAGGGCCGGTCGCTCATGTCACGTTCCTTTCAGGACGACGGAGACCTTGCGCGGCAGCAGAGACCTGCACGCGGAAAGCGGCCGGGCCGAGGCAGAACCCGGCGCCACGCACGATCTTCTCGTGCGGGCGTCCGCAGGTTCCACCTCGGCCCGGTGTGCTCCGGCTCACGCCAGGACGCCCTTGGGGCGCCGGGAGGCTCAGCCCTCCGAGGAAGCCTCGGCCGGCGACTCGGCGGACGCCGCCGACTCGTCGTCGTCGCTCGCCTCGCCGCGCGGCTCGGTGACGAGCACAACGACGGCCTGCGGGTCGGTGAGCAGCGTCGAGCCCTCCGGGAGGGTGACGTCGCCGGCGTGGATCTGCGCGCCGGTCTCGAGGCCCTCGATGGAGACCTCGACGGACTCGGGCAGGTGCGTGGCCTCGGCCTCGACCGACAGAGTCTGCTCCTCGACGAGGTGGATGGTGCCGGGGGCCGACTCGCCCACGATGTTCACGGTGATGTCGACGGTGATCTTCTCGCCGGCGCGCACGACCTGCAGGTCGATGTGCTCGATGACGTTGCGGACCGGGTCGCGCTGGACGTCCTTGGCGACGGCCAGCTGGCCCTTGCCGTCCAGGTCGATGTTCAGCAGCACGTTGGTCTGGCGCAGCGCCAGCATGGTCGCGTGGCCCGGCAGCGTGACATGCACCGGTTCGCCGCCGTGCCCGTAAAGGACGGCGGGGATCTTGCTCTCGCGGCGGATGCGGCGGGCGGCACCCTTGCCGAACTCGGTACGGGACTCAGCGGCGAGCTTGATCTCGGCCATGGCAATTCACTCCTGGAAGGTCTGTGTGCAACTCGATGGGCGGCTGCGTCGGCGCGGGACACGTGACGGACGCGGAGCGGCCACGTGGAGGAGCTCCATCCAGGGCCACCGACGGCCGCCCAGTCGATCACGGACGCCGGCCGAGTGCTTGCGGGATCATCTCCCGCCGCGGCCGTCAGGCGTCCCTCGCCGAGGCAACCTGGCTACTGTACCCGCTCGTCGGCCCGGTCCGCACCGACTGGCGGTGTGACGCCGATCGCCGGCTGCGTGCGACGCGGCTTGTAGACCACTTGGACATGGAAGACGAACCGCAGGAGGAACGCGACGACGAGCGTGACGGCCTGCACCAGCACCGGCCACATGCCCGTGTACTCGACCAGCCACCACAGCACGGGCAGGCGGATCGCCGCCTCGGTGCCGTTGAACGCGAACGAGTGCGCGAACCGCGACCAGGCACCGCGCCCCTCGTTCCGCAGGTCGCGGAACACGAACCGCTCCTGCAGCAGGAAGTTGATCAGGATCGTCACGGCGGCAGAGATCACCGCACCCACCACGTAGTGCACGCTCAGCACGGTGAGCAGCCACAGGATGACGATGTTGAGCACCGCACCGAAGCCGCCGATGATCGCGAACCGCGACATCCGCCCGAACCGCAGCGCCGCGAGCTGCTCCAGGTAGCGCAGCCCGGTCTTGAAGGTCGCCTTGGAGTGCCCGGCGTACCGCTCGCCGAACACGAACGGCTCCTCGCCCACGACCAGGGTGTTGCGGGCCAGGAGCTCGAGCAGGATCTTGAAGCCCCGCGGGTGCAGCGCGTCGAGGTCCAGCCGGTCGACCCGGGTGGCGAAGAACCCGGTGAGCGGGTCCGTCACGTTGCGCAGCCGCACCGGGAACATCGACCGCGCCAGCAGCGCCGAGGCGATCGAGACGCCGTGCCGCCACCAGCCGTCCAGGCCGCCGGCGTCGCCGTCGCCGGTGTACCGGGAGGCGACGACGATGTCGAAGCCCGACTCGCGCCCACGTGTCACGAGCGCGGGCACCAGCTCCGGCGGATGCTGCAGGTCGCCGTCCATGACGACCGCCCACTCGGTGCGCACCGTCCGCAGCCCGGCCACGACGGCGCCGCTCAGCCCGTCCTTCCGCTCCTCGCGGTGCATCAGCCGCACCGGGACGGGCGCGGTGGCCGCGACCTCGCGGATCCGGTCCGGGGTGTCGTCGGTCGAGTCGTCGACAAAGAGGATCTCGGCCAGGTCGGGGGCACCTACGGGTGCCGGGCCGCCCTCGGGACCGTGCTCGACGCCGGAGGCGCGACCGCCGTCGGGCAGCACTCCGAACGCGGCGCACAGCCGCTCGGTGAGCGCCCGTACGTTAGGTCCCTCGTTGAACGTCGGGACCACGACGGTGACGGCCACTGACCCTCCCAGATCGATGTCAAGACACGGTCCTCCGTTGACCGCGTCCGAGTCAAGTTTCGCCCGGGATAAACGACGGGCTCGAACTCAGCGAGGAGAGTCTCTCAGATCACGAGTTGCCCTCGAAGAGCGAGGTCACCGACCCGTCGGAGTGGACCTCGTTGATCGCAGACGCGATCAGCGGTGCGATAGAGAGCACCTTGAGGGTGTCGAACCGACGGTCTTCGTCGATCGGCAGGGTGTCGGTGACGACGACCTCGCGCGCCCCGCAGTCCATGAGCCGCTGCTTGGCCGGACCGGAGAGCACTCCGTGCGTCGCCGCGACGGTGACCGACTTGGCGCCCGCGGCCATGATCACCTTGACCGCCTCGGCGATGGTGCCGCCGGTGTCGATGAGGTCGTCCACCAGCACGCAGTCCCGGCCCTCGACGTCGCCCACCACGCGGTTGGCGACGGACTGGTTGGGTCGCGTGACGTCGCGCGTCTTGTGCACGAACGCCAGCGGGCCGCCGCCCAGCTTGGAGGCCCAGATCTCGGCGACCCGGATGCGGCCGGCGTCGGGCGAGACGACGGTGACGTTGTCGACGTCGACGCGGGTACGCACATAGTCGATGAGGATCGGCAACGCCCACAGGTGGTCCACCGGCCCATCGAAGAAGCCCTGGATCTGCGCGGTGTGCAGGTCGACGCTCATCAGGCGGTCCGCGCCCGCCGTCTTGAACAGGTCGGCCACCAGGCGGGCCGAGATCGGCTCGCGGCCGCGGCCCTTCTTGTCCTGCCGCGCGTAGCCGAAGAACGGCGCGACGACGGTGACGGAGTGCGCCGAGGCGCGCTTGGCGGCGTCGACCATGAGCAGCTGCTCCATGATCCACTGGTTGACCGGCATGGTGTGCGACTGCAGCAGGAACAGGTCCATGCCGCGCACCGACTCGCTGAAGCGCACGTAGGTCTCGCTGTTCGCGAAGTCGTACGCGGTCACACCGAGCAGGTCGATGCCCAGCTCCTTCGCGACGTTCGTCGCCAGCTCGGGGTGTGCGCGTCCCGATGCGAGGACGAGCGGATGGCGGTTCGGGCCGGGAACGATGCTGGTCATCAGTGGGTCTTTCCTTCCTTTTCGGCCCCGGCAACCGGGGCCTGGTCGGCCGGCTCGGCCTGGTCGGCCGCGGCCTGCGGGGACACGGAGGCACCCGCCGCATTCTGCTGGGCGAGCTGTCGCTGCGCCTGGTCGCCGAGCACTCCGCGCTGGGTCCTCGCAGCCGCGTCGGCCGCGGCCGTCCCCGGCCGACGCCGGGCGACCCAGCCGTCGATGTTGCGCTGCTGCCCGGCGGTGACGCCGAGGGCGCCCGCGGGCACGTCGCGCCGGATCACGGACCCGGCGGCGGTGTAGGCGCCGTCGCCCACCGTGACGGGGGCGACGAACATGTTGTCCGCGCCGGTGCGCGCGTGCGAGCCGATCACCGTGCGGTGCTTGTGCACACCGTCGTAGTTCACGGTCACCGACGCCGCACCGATGTTGGTGTGCTCGCCGATCGTGGCGTCACCCACGTAGGAGAGGTGCGGCACCTTGCTGCCCTCGCCGATCTCGGCGTTCTTGGTCTCAACGAACGTTCCGATCTTGCCCTTGCGGCCCAGGTTGGTGCCGGGACGCAGGTAGGCGAACGGTCCGACGGACGCGTCCTCGCCGATGACCGCGAGCGACCCGTGGGTGCGGATCACCGTCGCGCCCACACCCACCTCGACGTCGGTCAACGTGGTGTCCGGGCCGATCGTGGCGCCCGTGGCGACGATGGTGGCCCCCTTGAGCTGCGTGTTCGGCAGGAGCGTGACGTCGGGGGCGAGCTCGACGTCGACGTCGATCCACGTGGTGGCCGGGTCCTGGACGGTGACCCCCGCGCGCTGCCACTCCTCGACGATCCTGCGGTTCATCTCGCGGCCCAGGACGGAGAGGGCCACCCGGTCGTTGACCCCCTCGACCAGCATCGGGTCGTCGGCGAGCAGCGCCCGCACGTGCAGGCCCTCGGCGCGGGCGAACCCGACGACGTCGGTCAGGTAGACCTCGCCCTGCGCGTTCCGGCTGTCCAGGCCGCCGAGGCCGCGGCGCAGGGTCGCGGCGTCGAACACGTAGACCGAGGAGTTGATCTCGTGGATCTCGAGCTGATCCGGGCTCGCGTCCTTGTGCTCCACGATCTGAAGGACGTCGCCCGTGTCCTTCTCGCGGACGATCCGGCCGTAGCCCGTCGCGTCGGCGACCTCGGTCGTGAGGATCGTGACGGCGTTGCCGTCGGCGTGGTGGGCCGCGAGGAGCTGGCCGAGCGTCGCGCCGTCGAGCAGCGGGACGTCACCGGCCACCACGACGACCGAACCCTCGACGCCGTCGCCCACGACCTCGCCGTCGGCGACACCCGCGGCTGCCACCGCGGCCTGGGCCTTGGCGTCCAGCGCCACCAGGGCGCACTGCACCGCGCGGCCCGTGCCGGGGATGTCGTCCTGGTCCACGAGGATCGCGCCGGCGTCGAGCTGCCCGACGGCCTCCGCGACCAGCTCACGCTCGTGCCGGACCACTACGGCAACCTGCGCCGGCTCGAGCTCACGAGCGGCAGCCAGCGCGTGCCCGACCATCGGCTTGCCGCCGAGCGGATGCAGGATCTTCGGTAGCGCGGACTTCATGCGGGTGCCCTGGCCGGCGGCAAGAACGATGACTGCTGCCGGCTGAGGTGTCTCGGTCACGAGTGCTCCGATCGGTGGGTTCGTCAGATCCGGATGGCTCCGCCCCCAGGATTCGAACCTGGACTAAAGGCACCAAAAACCTCTGTGCTGCCGATTACACCAAGGCGGATTGGGCGCGCGGAGGGCTCCGTCGTGACCCGAAGCGGGCGTGTGCCACCGTCGCACGTCCGTGAACAGTCTGCCAGGTTCCGGGGGATGCCCCATGCCGTACCGGCCGAGTCGTCAGCCACACTGTTCGCTCCGTCGCCCGTGGCAGCACGTCCCGAACCGCCGCTCGGGCACAATGAGCACCATGGCCGCCGAAAACCGACGTACTCACCGACCTCGCATGACGGCCAGTCAGCGACGTGAGCAGCTGCTCTCGGTCAGCCGCGGACTGTTCGCCGGGAAAGGCTTCGAGGGCACGAGCGTGGAGGAGATCGCGGCACGCGCCGAGGTCTCCAAGCCCGTCGTGTACGAGCACTTCGGCGGCAAGGAGGGCATCTACGCCGTCGTCGTGGACCGCGAGGTGCAGGCACTCACCACCGCCCTGAGCGGCGCCCTCGACGCCGGCGGGCACCCGAAGGTGCTGCTGGAGCGCACAGCATTGGCCCTCCTGGACTACATCGAGTCGTCCGAGGACGGTTTCCGCATCCTCGTCCGTGACTCCCCCGTCGCGCAGGCGACCGGGACGTTCTCCAGCCTGATCGGCGACGTCGCCACCCAGGTCGAGTCGATCCTGGAGGCCCAGTTCAGGGCGGCCGGGCTCGAGACGAAGACCGCGCCGCTGTACGCGCAGATGCTGGTCGGCATGATCGCGCTCACCGGCCAGTACTGGCTGGACGCGCGCAGCCCCAAGAAGACAGAGGTGGCGGCCCACCTGGTGAACCTGGCGTGGAACGGGCTGCACAACATGGAGAAGAAGCCGGCGCTGACCAAGCTGTCGCGCTGAGGCTGTCGCACTGACGCGCACCGGCCCCAAGACAGTTCTGCCGAAGGCGGCTCATTGACGGCACGTCAATAGCGGCCGTCGAAATGCCCCGGCAAGGTCGGAAACTCCCGATTTCACCCCCATTTACCTGCGCCGGCGCAGCGCAAATTGCGTCAAGGCACAGATGTATGCGTAGCCAATTAAATAACGAGCACCCCTCGCGGAATCCCGCGAGGGGTGCTCGTTCAGCTGGGGATGCTACAACTACCGCTACGGTACGCGCCGGGCGGCTACTTCCCTGGTCAGAGACCCAGGAGGCAGAGGATGTCCTTGACGGTCCAGCCCAGGTTGTGAATCAATTCCGAGACGATGTCCACGAGAGTCATTGGAGCCATTCCTTCCATAAAACGGGAATCACAGGATGATCACCTGCGAGCGGAACAGTGTTCGCGTTCCATACATTAAGCACACGACCCGGACTCTGCAACGGGAATCGGATATACATCCTTAATGCGCGCCCAGTTTCACCCTGTGATATTAGGTCCGAAATCGAGCAGCACACCACGCTAAACCGGACATATTCCAGAGCTGTAGGCGGCTATTTCGAGCCGCAACCAACGGGCCCTGTGCGCCGAGACGTCACCACGCCGCGAGCAGCAGCTTCTCCACCGCGTCGACCGTGACCGGCCGGGGGTTGGGGTAGGGGTCGGACGCCACGCGCTCCGCGACCTCGCGCAGTGCGGTGCGGGGCACACCGAGCGCGCCGAGCGTCGTCGGGCCGTCGTGTCGTGCCGCGAGCGCGGACACCGCGAGCACCGGGTCGCCGTAGGCGACGCGTGCCAGCCGTGCTGCCGCGTCGGGCGCCGCGACCAGGTTGAAGCGCATCACGTGTGCCAGGAGCAGGGCGTGCAGCTCCGCGTGCGGCAGTCCGTAAGTTCCGCCGAGCACGTGCGCGAGCTGGTGGTGCAGGCCCATCCGCGCCTGCGCCAGGCATGCGCCTGCCAGCCAGGCCGCCTCCTGGAGCCGGCCGCGCGCTACGACGTCGGCCGGGTGGTCCAGCACGACGGGGAGCGCCGACAGGACGCCGTCCGCGGACTCCACCGCGTACGCGCGGGTCGCCGCGCTCGCCTCGGTGTCCCACAGCGCCTCGACGGCGTGCGCCAGCGCGTTGAGGGCAGAAGTGAGCGTGAGCCCGCGGGGCATCGAGAGCGTGAGCTCCGGGTCGTACACGACGGTGCCCGGCGCGAGGGCAGGATCGCGCCGTGTTGTCTTGACGCCGTCCGCGGTCTCCCCGAGCACGGGCGTCGCCTCAGAGCCGGCATAGGTGGTGGGGACCGCGACCTGCGGCATGCCGGTGCGGATCGCCAGCGCCTTCGAGAGCCCGATGGCCGATCCGCCCCCGATCGCGACCAGCGCGTCCGCCCGCACCTGACCGGCGAGGTCGAGCGCCTCGGCGGTCACCTCGACCGGGGTGTGCTGGGCCGGGTGCCCGAAGGTCGCGGCATGCCGCTCCCCCAAAGCCACGGCCAGCTCCTGCGCAGTCCGGGCCGACGACGGCGACGCCACCACCAGGACCCGCTGCGACCCGAGCCGTTCGATCTCGTCCGGCACGAGCGTCCGCGCGCCGGGGCCGTGCAGCACTCGCCCGGCGTAGACCTGGTGCACCCTGATGTCTGTTCCCACGGGGGCTGAGCCTACGGTCGCCGGGGCGCCCCGACCATGGGCACACCCCTGCAGGGGCCTTATCGAGATTCTTGATGTCGAGATATCCGGTAGCCTCGCGCCATGGAGCACACAGGTCCCGCCGACGAGGTCGACCGTATCGTCGCCGCGTGGCACCACGTGCGCCCGGACCTGGAGCTCGAACCCCTGACGGTGTTCAGCCGCGTGTCCCGCCTGGCCCGGCACCTCGACCTGGCGCGCCGTACCGCGTTCGCCAGGCACAGCCTGGAGACCTGGGAGTTCGACGTGCTCTCGGCGCTGCGCCGGGCCGGAGAGCCGTACCGGCTGTCCCCCGGCACGCTGGTGACGCAGACCCTGGTGACCAGCGGCACCATGACCAACCGGATCGACCGGCTGGAGTCGCGCGGGTTCGTACAGCGGCACCGTTCCCCGGACGACCGCCGTGGTGTCCTGGTGCAGCTCTCCGCGGACGGCCTGGCGCAGGTCGACGGCGCCATGAGCGACCTGCTCGACATCGAGGCCAAGGTGCTGACCGCGCTGTCCCCCGCGGAGCGCCCGCAGCTCGCGGCCCTGTTGCGCACGGTCACCGCCCAGTTCGACGACTAGGGCCGGTCAGCTGCTGCGGGTGACCATTACCTTCTCGCGGCCGAGCGGGTCGGGCAGGAAGAAGAGGTCGTCCGCGTCGGCGACGTAGAGCGGCAGCTCGCCCAGGTCCGAGGGCATGCCGTCGGCGTCGGTCACGGTCAGCTCGACGTGGTCGGCCGAGCGCGACACGTACTTCCAGGTGCCCTCGAGCTCGGCGGGGGCGCGAGCCGCCTTGACCGCGCCGGCGACCGCGTGGTCGACGGTGCCGTCGTCCGCGCCCGTGAGCGCGCCGGCGAGCACCTCGTCCGGGATCCCGACGGCGGTGAACGTCCGGTCCTCGCTGAGCGCGACGTAGGTCGCGGCGTCGTCACCCACGTAGGAGCCCACGAACTGGGGCTCCGCGTAGTTGATCGTGCACCCGGACAGCATGAGCACGCCGGCGAGTACTCCCACCCCTAGGAAGGCCTGTCGCTGGTTCATTCGATACCTCGGTTGTCCCGGACCTGCTGGTCGGTCGCCCAATCTAACGGGAAAGCCGCGATCCCTCCTGGGGAACCGGGATGGTGATCACCACACCCTGTGCTGATCCGATGAACACCCTGAGCGACCAACTGCCGTCGTCCCGCACAATGACGGCATCATGAGCAACACGCGCACGGCGGCAGGCGGCTCCGCGCTCCTCGTAGCGGTCCTCGTCTTTGCCCTGAACCTGCGCACCCCCATCACATCGCTCCCGCCAGTCATGTCCGACGTCGCGGCCGGGCTCGGCCTCGACCAGACCCTGGCCGGGCTGCTCGTGGGCATCCCCGCGCTCTGCTTCGGCGTGGTGGCACCGGCGGCGTCAGCCCTTATCGCCCGGGCCGGGCCCTACGCCGCCGTCACCGTCGCCCTCGTGGGGGTGATCGCCGGGACCCTGATCCGGTCGGCAGGCTCCGGAACGCCCGGCGTCGTGGCGGCGTTCACGGGGACCGTGGTGCTGGGTGCGGCAATCACCGTGGGCAACGTGGTGGTCCCGGTGATCATCGCGCGGGACTTCCCGGCGCGGGCGGCGCTGGCGACCGGCCTGTACTCGTCGACGATGAATCTCGGGTCGGTCTTCGCGACGTCCCTCACGGCGCCGCTGGCGGCCCTGCTGGGCTGGCAGGGCGCCGTCGCCTCGTGGGCGCTCGTGGCAGTCGTGGCCCTGGTGGTCTGGCTGGTCACCACCCGCCGTCGGCCCGTGCCCAAGACTCAGGCCACCCGGGCGGCCCACCTGCCCGACCCGTCGGAGCAAGCCGCCGAGCGGCCCGGCGAGACGTGGCACGGCGTGCTGCGCCGCCCGCTCACCTGGGCACTGACGGTGGCGTTCGCGGGGCAGTCGTTCTCGTACTTCGCGGTGACGGGCTGGCTGCCGGAGCTCCTGCGTGACCTGCTGGGCGTGTCCGTGACCACGGCGGGCAACGCATCGGCCCCGTTCCAGGGGCTGGCCATCGCGGGCAGCGTGCTGGTCCCGCTCGCGCTGGCCGCTCGGGTACCGATGCGCGCCGCCGCGGTGACCACCTGCCTGCTCTGGGTGGCTCTGCCCGGGGGCCTGCTGCTGGCGCCGCAGTGGTGGCTGCTGTGGGTGAGCCTCGCGGGGATCGCCCAGGGCGGGAACTTCGTGGTGATCTTCACGATCGTCGCCCAGCAGTGCCGCACGGTGGCCCAGACCCGGCGGACGGTCGCCGTCGTGCAGGCGTTCGGCTACATGATCGCCGCCACCGCGCCCGCTGTGATCGGCGCGGTGCACGCGGCGTCGGGCGGCTGGGACGCGGCGATCCTGGTGCTGCTCGGGTCCACCCTGACGCTCGGGACGGCGGAGCTGATCGCGACGCGACGCACTGGCCGCGCGCGACCCTGAGGCCGCGCCTACAGGAACTTTTCCATACTCATTGAAAGATGGCAGGATCATTGCCTATCTTTCCAGCATGACGACACATCTTGAGCCCACCGCAGTGCTCCCCACCCTTCGCGAGCACCTCCTGGTCGACGGGTTCGACCTCGTCCTCGACCTCACCCGGTCGCACGGCTCCACGCTCATCGACGCGCGCGACGGCCGCGAGTGGCTCGACCTGTTCACATTCTTCGCATCTTCCCCGCTCGGTATGAACCACCCCGCGCTGGCCGGGGACCCCGCGTTCCGCGCAGAGCTGGCCGCCGCCGCGATCAATAAGCCGTCCAACTCCGACATCTACACGGTCGAGATGGCGCGCTTCGCGGACACGTTCGCGCGCGTGCTCGGCGACCCCGCGCTGCCGCACCTGTTCTTCATCGACGGTGGAGCACTCGCCGTCGAGAACGCCCTCAAGGTCGCGTTCGACTGGAAGTCACGCCTGAACGAGGCGAACGGCCGCTCCCCGGAGCTCGGCACCCAGGTGATGCACCTGGAGCACGCTTTCCACGGCCGCTCCGGGTACACGATGTCGCTCACGAACACCGAGCCGGGCAAGGTGGCCCGGTTCCCCAAGTTCGACTGGCCGCGCATCCCCTCCCCGTACATCGCGGAGGGCAAGGACATGGACGCCGCCGAGGGTGCCGCGCTCCGGGCCGCCCGCGCGGCGTTCGAGGCCAACCCGCACGACATCGCGGCCTTCATCATGGAGCCCATCCAGGGCGAGGGCGGCGACCACCACTTCCGCCCCTCGTTCCTCCAGGGCATGCAGCTGCTGTGCCAGGAGTTCGACGCGCTGTTCATCATGGACGAGGTCCAGACCGGCGCCGGGATCACCGGCACCACGTGGGCCTACCAGCAGCTCGGCGTCACGCCCGACGTCGTCGCGTTCGGCAAGAAGACGCAGGTCTGCGGGATCATGGCCGGCGGCCGGGTCGACGAGGTGCCGGACAACGCGTTCGCCGTCTCGTCGCGCATCAACTCCACCTGGGGCGGCAACCTCACCGACATGGTGCGCTCGCGCCGGATCCTGGAGACCTATGAGGCCGAGGGCCTGGTCGACCGAGCCCGGTCCATGGGCAAGCGCCTCCAGGACGCGCTCACCGAGCTGGCCACCCGGCACGACGGCGTGACCGACGTCCGCGGCCGGGGCCTGATGTGCGCGGTGACGCTGCCGTCCCGCGCGGTCCGCGACAGGGTGCTGTCCGCCCTCACCGAGCGGAGCGTCCTGCTGCTGGGCTGCGGCGAGCGCTCGGTCCGGTTCCGCCCCGCCATGACGGTCACCGCGGAGGCGCTGGAGGCCGGCGTCCGCGCCCTGGACGAGGTCCTGACGGAAACCCTCTGACCCCAATTGGTTGTGGGCGCGATCGTTGCGGCTTCCCGCCCGTTCTAGGCGCAACGATCGCGCCCACGACCAACGCTGGGCTATTCAGTGGCGACGCTGTCGGCGATCCTGATCAGTTCGGCGATCGTCGGGCCTGCGCTTCCTGTGGGTGTCCGGCCCAGGATGCCGAGCAGCAGGTAGGAGCCGGCGTCGTCGGTCCATTCGAGGCGCACCGGACCGAACCCGTTGTTGTCCACGCGGGTGACACGCGCCTCCAGGCCTGACTCCTGGAGGTCTCGCCACTCGACCGTCACGTTGTCGCCGGACAGCTCCTCGGCAAGCTCCTGCGATCCTGGGTAGGCCACGTAGGTGATGGTCGCCGCCGGGTGGTACGCGCCCGACCGGACCTCCTCCTCGGGCCACGACAGGCCCGGCCCACCGCGGAAGGTCTCTGCGTTCTCAGGCCCGTCCAGCGAGTAGACGATCCAGGTGCCGAGGTGGTCCTCAGCCGTCGTGCGACCGATCCCGGCCGAGATCTCGGCGGGGCACTCCGCGACGGCGTGCAGGACATCTTCGGGCACCCAGTGCGGCTGGCGCAGGTCCGCGGCGCAGGTGCCTGCCGTGAGCTCGGTGGCGTCCGCCGGCGTGATGACGGGCTCCTCCTCCCCCGCCCCGATCACGAGCGTGACCACGAGGATGACTATGGCGCCGAGCAGCGTCACGGCCCCGCCGATCAGCCATTCCGGGCGGATCCTGGGTTCCTCGATGGTGGTGACCACGTCAGCCCCCGCACTCGATCTCGGTGACCGCGTCCCGCGAGAGCGCGATCACCGTGCTCGACGAGACCGGGCTCTGCGCCACCCCCGGCAGCACCCAGGAGCCCCAGTCGCAGTCGTTCTCGGCGAAGTAGGCCTCACGCAAGCCGCCTTCCGCGCCGAAGCGCACGCGGTGGTCCGGCCCCTGGCAGTCGAACTCCGGATCGCACACGGAGATGGCGAGCGCGCGCATGGTCACCCAGGTGCTGGTGTCGACGCAGCCGTCGACAGGCAGGCCGTTGTAGGCCTGGAACGCCCTGGTCGCGACGTCCGAATCGGAGTCCCAGGCTCCGTCCACGGGCTCGAGCCCGGTGCTCGCCGACAGCATGTTCTGGGCCGCGACCACGGCGCCGCCGGACGTCGCACCGCACTCGCCGACCGGGTCGTTGGACAGCCACATCGCACTGGAGTTCACCGCCTGGACCACGGCAGCGACGATCAGGGCGGCGACCACCGTGCCACCGCCCGCCTGCAGCCAGGTTCGGGTGGTGGGCATGCCCTGGTCGCTCCTTACGTCTGCCCGACGCCGAAGCGGGGCGATGTACTTGCTGCCCGAGCGTAACAATCTGCCCTAACAAGACGGAAGCGACGCACCGGACTAAACCCCGCGTGGATGTTCATGAATTCACATTGGTAGGCCCGTCGTGTCCGCGGGCGCCGCGCGGGCCGGCGGGTAATCTCGGCGGCATGCTGCGGCATCTGATCAGCCCGCCGCGACTGCGTCCGGGCGACACCGTCGCCGTCGTCGCCCCGTCCGGTCCCGTACCGGCTGAGCGCCTCGACGCCGGCGTCGACCGCCTGCTGGCCTGGGGGCTCGACGTGCAGGTCATGCCGCACGTCCGGGACACGCACCCGGTCCACGGCTACCTGGCCGGTTCCGACGCGGCACGCGCGGCCGACTTCCAGGAGGCGTGGCTCGATCCTGATGTCCGCGCGGTGGTCGCGGCAGGCGGCGGGTACGGGGCCGCCCGGATGGCCGACCTCGTCGACTGGGACGCGCTCGCCGCCACGGACCCCAAGGTGCTCGTCGGGTACAGCGACACCACGGTGCTGCACCAGGCGGTCGCCGCCCGGCTCGGGCTGGTGTCGCTGTACGGCCCGATGCCCGGCTCGCCGTCGTTCCTCACGTCCGAGCCGGCCCGGGAGCACCTGCGGCGCACCCTGTTCGAGCCGGAGGCGACACACCAGATCACCGGCCCCCGGGCCCACGCCCTGGTGGGCGGCACGGCCCGCGGCATCACCATCGGCGGGTGCCTCTCGCTCCTGGCGGCGTCCGTCGGGGCCGTCTCGGCGCAGTCGTCCGCCGCGGGCGGGATCGTCCTGCTGGAGGACATCGGCAAGCGCACCTCCCGGCTCGACTCGTGCCTCACGCAGCTGCTGCGCGCTAGCTGGTTCGACGGCGCCGTCGGCGTGGTGCTGGGGTCGTGGCAGGACTGCGAACCGGTCGAGCCGGTCGTCCGCGACCTGCTGGGGCCGCTCGGCATCCCGATCCTGAGTGACCTCGGGTTCGGCCACGGGCCCGACCCGCTCACCGTGCCGCTGGGGGTGTCCATCGAGCTGGACGCCGACGCGGGCACGCTCACGCTGGACGAGCCAGCACTGGGGCGCTGACACCCGCGCTCAGCTCGGGTCCGTCATCTGCCCCTCGAAGTAGGTCTGCAGCACCACGGTGGTGCGCGTGGAGACCTTCGCCGTACGCCGGATCCGCCCGAGCAGCTCCTCCAGCGCCCGCGGCGACGCCACCCGTGCGGACAGCAGGTAGTTCGCGTTGCCCGCCACGGAGTAGCACGACTCGATGCCGGACATGCCGCGCAGCCGTTCGGGGGCGTCGTCCTCCTGCGCCTGGTCCAGGGGGGTGATCTCGATGAACGCGGAGAGCGGCAGACCCACCGCCTCAGGGTTCACCACCGCCCGGTAGCCGGTGATTACGCCGCGGGCCTCCAGCTTGCGCACCCGCACCTGCACGGCGGACAGGGACAGGCCCGAGATCTCGGACAGCACCGCAAGCGTGGTGCGCCCGTCCTTCCGCAGTGCGTCGACGAGCGCTCGGTCGACCCCGTCGAGCGGTCCCACATCGTTGTCCGTCATCCCGCCACCTCCGCCGCTTCGAGCCAGGCCGCCTCGAGCTCGTCACGCTCGCTCACCAGGTCGCGGAGCTCCGCGTCCAGCTTGGCGACAGCCTGGTAGTCCGTTGCCTGCTGCGCAATATTCTCGTGCAGCTCGGCCTCCTTCTGGGCAATCTTCGCAAGACGCCGCTCAATTCGGGAGACCTCCTTCTTCGCGGCGCGGATGTCCCGCTGCGAGAGCTCGTCGCCCGGGGCGGTCCCGCCCGACGCCGGCGCCGTCGCGCCACCGGCGGTTCCGGTCCCGGAACCCGGGGTGCCCGACGCCGAGGCGCCGGCCGCCTTGGCCGCCGCCCGCAGCCGCAGATACTCCTCCACGCCGCCGGGCAGGTCCCGGATGGTGCCGTCGCCGAGCAGCGCCACCTGCCGGTCCGCCACCCGTTCCAGCAGGTAGCGGTCGTGCGAGACGACGATCAGCGTGCCGAGCCACCCGTCCAGCAGGTCCTCGACGGCGGCCAGCGTGTCCGTGTCGAGGTCGTTGGTGGGCTCGTCGAGCAGCAGCACGTTGGGCTCGGCCACCAGCAGCCGCAGCAGCTGCAGCCGACGCCGCTCGCCGCCGGACAGGTTCCGCACCGACGTGTAGGCGCGCTCGTGCGTGAAGCCGAGCTTCTCGGTGAGCTGCGCCGCGGTGAGCTCCTTGCCGTCGACGACAACCCGGCCCTTCTCCTGCTCGATCACCCCGACGGCAGTCAGGGCTCCGAACTCGTCCAGCTCGGCGACGTCCTGGGAGAGCTCCTGCACGTGGATCGTCTTGCCCCGCTTGACGCGCCCCGAGTCCGGCTCGCGCCGTCCGGCGAGCAGCGCGAGCAGCGTCGTCTTGCCCGCGCCGTTGACGCCGACGACGCCGTACCGGTCGCCCGGGCCGAGCCGCCAGGTCACGTCGTCGAACAGGACCTTGACCGGGCCCTCGGCCTCCCCGCCCACCCGCACGCTTACCGACTCCAGGTCCAGCACGTCCTTGCCCAGGCGGCGCGTCGCCATCCGGGTCAGCTCCATCGAGTCGCGCGGCGGCGGCTCGTCGTCGATCAGCGCGGAGGCGGCGTCGAGCCGGAACTTCGGCTTGGACGTACGCGCGGGCGCGCCGCGGCGCAGCCAGGCGAGCTCCTTGCGCAGCAGGTTGTCCCGCTTCTCGGAGGCCGTCGCGGCCTGCCGGGCGCGCTCGGCGCGGGCCAGGATGTAGGCCGCGTAACCGCCGTCGTACCCGTCGACGGCGCCCGTGCCGTCGCCGCGCACCTCCCACATGCGCGAGCAGACCTCGTCGAGGAACCAGCGGTCGTGCGTGACGACGGCGAGCGCGCCGGTTGCGCCAGGGCGCCCGTACCGCTCCCGCAGGTGGGCCGCGAGCCAGGCCACACCCTCGACGTCGAGGTGGTTGGTGGGCTCGTCGAGCAGCAGCACGTCCGGGTCCTGCACGAGCAGGGCCGCGAGCGCTACCCGGCGACGCTGGCCGCCCGAGAGCTTCGCGGCCGGGGCGTCCCAGGCGAGGTCGGCGAGCAGGCCGTCCTGCACGTTGCGGACCCGGGCGTCGGACGCCCAGACGTGCGTCTCGGCGTCGCCGTGCACGATGTCGAGGACGGTGGCGGCGTCGGGCAGCTCGTCGCGCTGGTCGAGCATGCCCAGGGTGGAGCCGCCCACCTTGGTGACGCGTCCGCCGTCGGGCAGGGTGGTGCCCGAGAGGATGCGCAGCAGGGTGGACTTGCCCGCGCCGTTGGGGCCGACGACGCCGACGCGGTCGCCGTCGTCGAGCCCGAGGGAGACGTCGGACAGGAGGGTGCGAGTGCCGATGGTCAGCGCGATGCCGTCTGCGCCGAGAAGATGTGCCACCTGCCAAGGGTAGTCGGGCGCTAGGCTCGCTCGGTCGACGGCGACCGAGGCGAGGACTGCGCCGTCGACCCAACAGCTGACCTAAGCCGAGGAGCACAGAAGTGGCCCAGTTCGACATGCCGCTCTCCGATCTTGAGACGTACTCCCCCGAGATCGACGAGCCCGCCGACTTCGACGAGTTCTGGTCGACGACCCTGGCCGAGGCCCGCACGTTCGACGAGGCGCCGCGGGTGGAGCGCATCGACGTAGGGCTCACCGAGATCCTGGTCGACGACGTCACGTTCCCCGGGTTCGGCGGCCACCCGGTCAAGGCGTGGCTGACGCGCCCCGCGCACGCGGACGGTGACCTGCCAGTGGTGGTCGAGTACCAGGGCTACGGCGGCGGGCGGGGGCTGCCGCACGAGCGCATCCAGTGGGCCGCCGCGGGCTACGCGCACCTCATGATGGACACGCGCGGCCAGGGGTCGGGCTGGGGTTCGGGCGGGGACACGCCGGACCCGGTGGGGTCCGGCCCGGCGAGCCCCGGGTTCATGACCCGTGGTGTGCTCGACCCGCACGACCACTACTACCGGCGGGTCTTCACCGACGGCGTCCGCGCCGTCGACGCGGTGCGCGCCATACCTGGCCTGGACCCGCGGCGCGTGGCGGTGCACGGCGGCAGCCAGGGCGGCGGCATCACCATCGCGGTCGCGGGCCTGGTGCCCGACGTCGTGGCGGCGATGCCCGACGTGCCGTTCCTGAGCCACTTCCGCCGGGCGGTGTCGATCACGGACAGCTTCCCGTACGGCGAGATCACGAAGTACCTGTCGGTGTACCGCGACCCGGCGGTCGAGGCGCAGGTCTGGCGCACCTTCTCCTACCTGGACGGGGTGTCGTTCGCCCGGCGGGCTAGCTGCGCGGTGCTGTTCTCGGTGGCGCTGATGGATGAGGTCTGCCCGCCGTCGACCGTGTACGCCGCGTTCAACGGCTGGGGGCCGGGGCCTACCAAGGAGATCGACGTCTACCCGTACAACAACCATGAGGGAGGCGGCGACTACCGGTTCCCGCGCAAGCTCGGCTGGCTGGGCAAGCTCGGCTGACGGGCGGGTTCGCCGAGGAACGGGCGGGCGAGATTTACCCGTTATATGCGGGAGGTAGGCTCCCAGCGCACGCATTGCTCACGGGATACTCACGGGAGGTCAGCCCTGTGCCTGATTACGATCTGCCGCTCGTCTCGGTCGCACCGGCAGCGCCGCCCGCCACCGACGAGCCCGCGGACTTCGACAGCTTCTGGTCACGGACGATCGCAGCGCACCTCGACATCGACGTCGCTCCGGTGCTGACCGCCGCGTCCACCTGGTCCCCAGAGCTGCGGGCCGAGGTCGCTACGTTCGCCGGGTTCGAGGGCCGGCCGGTGCGGGGCCGGCTCATCACCCCGGTGGAGGCCGACGCGACCCTGCCCGGCGTGGTCGAGCTGCGACCGGCCGGCCGCGGTGCGGACCTGGACGTCGAGTGGCTCGCGTCGAGCGGGTTCGCGCACCTGGTGGTCGAGATCCCCGGGGACGACCTCGACGACCCGTACAACAGCGGCGTCTTCACCGACGCCGTCCGGTCGGTGCAGGCCCTACGCACCCTGCCGAGCGTGGACCCGTCCCGCGTGGCGGTGCTCGGCGTCGGCCCGGTGGCGGCAGCCGTCGTCGCCGCGGCGGGCCTGCTGCCCGACCTCGCCTGCGCCATGGTCGAGGGCGACATCCCCGCGGCGCACAAGGACTCCCTGGTCGCGTTCGCGCGGCGCGCGACCACACCGCTCCAGGTCACGCCGGGCGCGGGCGCCCAGGTGCTGCAGGAGGAGTGGGGCTTCAACGCGGCCCTGGCGCTCGGCGCGATGACGGGCTCGGTCGAGCGGGTGGTCGAGTGCGTCCTCACCGAGGAGACCGACCAGGCCACCCGCCGCACCGACTGGCTCACCCGCCACACCCACCTGAAGAACATCTTCGTCCCCCAGATCGCCTACTAACCCCTCTTGGGGTCAGCGGGCGACGGCGGTCACGAGCTGGGTGCCCGGGGCGGGGCCCGTCGCGCAGAAGATGGCGTCGACGACGTCGGCCGCCGTCCACGCGGCGCCCAGCGCCAGGGCGTGCTGCCGGGACCGCCCGAGCGCGGCGACCGTGGGGCCGGACCCGGAGACGATCACACCCAGCGCGCCGGACTCGGTGGCGACCTCCAGCACCGGGGCCAGCTCCGGCCGCAGGTCCAGGGCCGGTAGCTCCAGGTCGTTGTGCAGCGCCTTGCCGAGCGCCACCGGGTCCCCCGCGCGGAGCGCGTGCATGATCGCGGTGTCGTCGGTGGGCGCCACCCGCGGGGTGGACGGACCGGCCAGCTCATCGAACCGGTGGAACACGCTCGGCGTCGACAGGCCCTCGCGCTGCGTGCCGAAGCACCAGTGGAACTCGCCGCGCGTCATGGCCGGCGTGAGCAGGTCACCGCGCCCCGTGCCGACGGCGGTGTGCCCCAGCAGGGAGAACGGCACGTCCGCCCCGAGCTCGGCGGCCATCTCCACGAGCTCCGGGCGCGGTATCCCCGCCTCCCAGAGCGCATCGCACGCCACGAGCGCGGCGGCAGCGTCGGCCGACCCGCCGGCCATGCCCCCGGCGACGGGCACACCCTTGGTGATGTGCAGCGCGACGTCGGCCGCCAGACCCGTGCGTTCCGCCAGCAGCCCCGCGGCCCGCCACGCGAGGTTGGTCTCGTCGGTAGGTACGACGTCGGCCCCCGGGCCCGAGACCGTCAGCGAGATGCCCGAGCCGGGCGCCACCTGGGTCGCCGTGACCTCCTCGAACAGGGACACGGCCTGGAATATCGTCGCCAGCGGGTGGTAGCCGTCGGCGCCGACGGGCCCTACGCGCAGCGCGAGGTTGACCTTGCCGGGCGCGCGGACGCGGACCGACGGCTGCGGGGCCGCGGTCAGTCGCGGGATCATTCGGCCCCCTCCGCGCCCTCGCCCTGCGACCCGTCGCCCTGCGGGACCTGTTCCGCTATGCGCGCGAACTGCTCGACCCCCAGGGTCTCGCCACGCGCGCTCGGGTCGACGCCGGCGGCCCGCAGCGCCGTCTCGGCGGCGACACCCGAGCCGAACAGCCCGGACAGCGCGGCCCGCAGCGTCTTGCGGCGCTGCGCGAAGGCGGCGTCGACGACGGCGAAGACCTGCTCGCGCGACGCGGTGGTCGACGGCGGATCCCGGCGTTCCAGGTGGACGAGCGCCGAGTCGACGTTCGGGGCAGGCCAGAAGACGTTGCGCCCGACGGTCCCTGCGCGGCGGGCCGACGCGTACCAGGCGGCCTTGACCGACGGGATGCCGTAGATCTTGGAGCCCGGCACGGCCGCGATCCGGTCGGCGACCTCCGCCTGGACCATGACGAGCACCCGTTCCAGCGAGTCGAACCGCTGCAGCATGGTCAGCAGCACCGGGACCGCCACGTTGTACGGGAGGTTCGCCACGAGCGCCGTCGGCGGTGCGCCGGGCAGGGTGGTGACGTCCATCGCGTCGGAGAGCACCACCTCGAAGTCGGACTCCGGGAACCGGGCGTGCACGGTCTCGGAGATCTGCCCGGCCAGGACCGGGTCGATCTCGATGGCCACCACGGAGGCGCCGTCCTCCACGAGGCCGAGAGTCAGGGAGCCGAGCCCGGGTCCGACCTCCACCACCCGTTCGCCGGGCCGCAGCGCCGCGATACGGACGATCTTGCGGACCGTTCCGCCGTCGTGCAGGAAGTTCTGCCCCAGCGTCTTGGTGGGGCGGACACCCAAACGCCCTGCCAGGTCGCGGATCTCCGCGGGACCGAGCAGGGCGCTTGAGGTGTCGTTCATGCAGGTGAGCCTAACCGGAGCGTTCGTGCGGAGCGCACTCGGAGGTGGGACGCAGCGAAGCCAGTCCCGCTGGAGAGTGCGCGGAGCACGAGAGCGACCATGACTCAGTGCGCTGGTGCAAAGTGCACTCAGTACCAGCCCACCGACTCCGAGTGGCTCCACGCACCGCACGGCGAGCCGTAGCGGTCCGCGATGTAGCCCAGGCCCCACTCGATCTGAGTGGCCGGGTTGGTGGCCCAGTCCGCGCCTGCCGAAGCCATCTTGGAGCCCGGCAGGGCCTGCGGCACGCCGTAGGCGCCCGAGGACGGGTTGGCCGCCTGGTAGTTCCAGCCCGACTCGCGCTGCCACAGGAGGTCGAGGCAGGTCCACTCCTGGCCGGTCCAGCCACGGGCGGCGGCCATCTGCTGGCCGATCTCCTTGACCGAGCCCGCCGGCACCGGGGCACTGGCCTCGGTCGGGACGGCCGCCTCGGGCTCCTCCACGACCGGGCGCTCCCTGGTGCCCTCGACGACTACCTGGTCGACGGGTTCCGTCGTGACCTCGTCGGAAAGCTCCTCGCGGGACACGACCTCACCGTCGACGGTGCGCACGAGGACGACGCGGGTGCGCACACCCTGCTCGCCCTCGGTCCGGACCAGGTCGCCCTCGTCCGCGTAGCGCTCGTCGTCCTGCACGGTAGTGGTCTCGAAGTCCACGTCGGTGGTCGTGGTGACCTTCTTGCTCTCGACGCGCTGCACCTGGACGGCCACGTCTGCGCCCGCCGTCTCGGCGGACTCCGCGGACTTGCTGTCGATGACCTCGTCCTCGGCGAGGGTGGCGACCGGGACGATGCTCACGCGGTCGTCCTCGTCGAGCTCGACCTCGAGGCCGTCGAGCACGCTGTCGACGCTCGCCGCGTGGTCCTCGACGACGCGGGTCGCGCCGTCGGCCACCACGGCGACGGGACCGTCGTCGTTCAGCCGGAGCGGGAGCGAGGCACGGTCTCCGGAGCGGGACGCCACCAGGGCGACGTCGCTGCCACGCTCGGCGAGCGTGCTCAGGGCCTCGCTCGCGTCGGTGACGGTGACCCAGACGTCGCGCTCGGCGTCGCCGTCGGTCATGGTGACCTGGCGTGCGTAGCGGACCACTACCTGGTCGCCGTCGGAGAGCTCTGCGTCGTTTCCGGGGGCCACGAGGTCGCGCTCGCCCAGACGGACGCCTTGCGACTCGAGCAGGCCCTCGACGGAGCCGGAGTAGGTGGTGACGGTCCTTGATGTGCCGTCGATGTCGAGCGTGACGGTCTTGTGCGCCTCTGCGAAGGCGACGGATCCGGAAGCGACGGTCGCGACGGCTGCGAGGCCTGCGACGAGCGGCCAGCGACGGCGAAGCGTCGAGGTAACGGCCTGGGGTGCTACGGCCTCGGAGTTTGAGTTGGTGCTGGGGATGGAGCCAGAACTCTGCTGCTCAAAACGGGGGTTCACTCGTGTCCAGTCGTCGGACGTTCCGGGCACGGGCGGTGAGGCGGGCTTCCCGTTTGGGGCGGGAGTCCCTACCGCGAATTGGCCTGGGGGGCCTAGCGACTCTGACGAGCCGTCGCGGTCTCGACCGGCCGATCCGGCGGTCTCACACTGACCGCGAGGTTCCGCGTTCAGTGCCGTTCTTGCTGCCGTCGGAGTGCTGTGGCCTACACCACGTCACACCCCCACGCCAGCGAGGACAACCGAACGTAACTGATTTGTTATCGCCCGGCCAAATATCTTGTGGGGTAAGAACTGTGTTCTCGGTCACTCGTCCAGGACGAGCGTCCAAGTCTTGGGGGGATCAGTCCGGCTCGGACTTCGGTGCCGGCTTCTCCGGTTTTGGCCCGGGCTTGGGCTTCGCGGGCTTGGGCTTCGGCTCGGAGCTCGGCTCGGGCTTCGGTGTCGGCTTTGGATCAGGGCGGGCCTTGGTGCCGTACAAGATCACCTCGTCTACGGGCGCCCGGGCGACCCAGGTAGACAGCTTCTCCTTGTCCACGACCTTGCCGTCGACAGTGGTGACATCCCAGGACGTGATCCGTTCGCCTGCCGCCCCCTTGGTCGCCCGGTACGGCGCCAGGTCCTCGAACCGGTCCGGGTCCGGGGCAGTGAGGGTGCGGAACGGGAGCGAGGTGACGGTCTGGTCGATCGAGGTCTGGACCTGCTCGATCACGATGCTCAGCGTCGGAGCGCCCGGGCGGGCAGAGGCCTCGCGCTCGACCCTGATCCGGTCGTCGCCGTCGACCGTGACCGCGCGCTCGGCGAGCAGCTCGTCGAGCGTCGCGGCGCCGTCGGGCACCTGCCGCTTCTGACCGCCGACCACAAGGTTGACCGGCCCGTCGGCGTCGAGCCGCATCGGGAGCGACACACGACCGTCGGCACGAGTCGGGAGCAGCACCACGTCGCGGCTCCCCTCGGACAGCGTGGCGAGCGCCTGGTCCGCGTCGACGGCGGCGACCCAGGCGGTCCGCCGCTCGCCGTCGGCCCGCACAGTGACGTGATGGCTGTACCGGACGACCACCCGGCCGCCGTCGTGCAGCGCACCTTCGGTACCAGGCGTCACGACGTCCCTGCCGGTGACCTCGATGCCCTCGTCGACCAGGAGGTCGGCGACGTCGCCCTGGAAGGTCTCGACTCTGCTGACCTTGCCGTCCACGTCCAGCGTCACGGTCTTGTGCGCCGAGGCGTAAGCGGCGACGCCGCCGGTGCCCGCCAGTGCGACGGCCGCGGTGCTCGCGAGGAAGACGACGCTGCGTCGGCGGCGCGGCGGCTCGGGCGCCGGATAGAGGTCTCGCCCCGCTGTCGGTAGGGGCGGCGGTGGCGGTGGCGGTACGGGACGCATCGCCGGCGGGAAGGCCTCGTCCGCGGAGGGCGGCGGGCCGAAGGGTGAGAGGTTCTGGAAGAGCTCGGAGACGCCGACGGTGCCGTCGGCCTCAGGATTGGTGGATTGATCGCCGGGGTCGTCCTGGGGCACCTGGGGAGATGTCACCACGCGACCGTAACCCGACCGTTATCGAATGCAAGCCTATCCGGAAATACGGCCTGCAAAACGTCGGGAAAGACCCTGGATATCCCATATATCCCAGGGTGAAAGGCCGGTCAGTACCAGCCGATCTCCACGGAGTGCGCCCACGCACCGCACGGCGTGCCGTAGCGCCCGGAGATGTAGCCCAGGCCCCACTCGATCTGCGTGGCCGGGTTGGTCAGCCAGTCGCTGCCGACGGACGCCATCTTGGAGCCCGGCAGGGCCTGCGGGATGCCGTACGCGCTGCTGGAGGGGTTGTCAGCGTTCCAGCGCCAGCCGCTCTCCTTCTGCCAGAGCTGGTCCAGGCAGGAGAACTCGTCGGCGCCCCAGCCCCGCTCGGCGGCCATCGCCTGGCCCAGGCCCCGGGCGGAGCCCGGGTCCACGGGCGCGGTGGCGACGTCCATCGTCCCCACCACTACCACCTCGTTCACGGGCTCCCGGGTCACGGTCCGGTCCACGACGGTCCGTTCGACGACGGCGCCGCCGACCGTCTTCACGGAGTACTGCACCTCGGCCTCACCAGGCACGCCGGCGGTGCGGATGGACTCGTAGCCCTCGGGAAGGCTCGGGTCGTCGACCGTCTCGGTCTCGAACGGGATCACCTCGGTCACCGTGCGCGACGACGATGCGTCTCGGCTGACCATGACGACCATCCCGTCCACGGCCGCGGCGTCGAGCGGCACAGACGTGACGTCGCCGTCGGCCAGCGAGATGCCCGCCTCGTCGAACACGCCGCGCACCGTCGACTGCGTGGTGTTGAACTCGAGCGCCGAGCCGTCCACGGCGATGTTCACCTTCTTGACCGTGGAGAACCGGACCGGGTCGCGGTCGAGCCGCGCGGTTCGGGAGGCCGTGGCGAGCGCGCCGTCGCCGCGGGGCCCAAGGGCCGCCATCAGCTCGCCGACCGTGCCGGCGGTGGTGCGGAGCGTGATGATCTGGCCGTCGAGCTCGACCGTGATCTGGCGGCTGGTGCGGACCACCACGGTGCCACCGGGTCCGACGCCGGAGCTTCCGACGGGCTGCACGACGTCGTCGCGGCCCAGCTCGATGTGCTGCGAGGCGAGCGCCTCGGTGACCGTGTCGCCGTAGACGCTGAGCGTGCGGACGTCGCCGTTGTAGTCGATCGTCACGGTGTTGGCGTTGGCCACGTACACCCCGCTCACAGCGACGAGCGTGCCGACGACGGCACCACGGACCAACCACCGGGCCGCTCTGCTCGCGAGCCACGGCCGTGCGTACCTCACCACGAGCACCAGACCGTAACGGAACTAACAGCCCAGGAAAAGCCAGCACGACATGAAATGAAATGCCGAATTCCTCGCGTCAATGCGCCATTCTCACCAGGTGCCGTAGACCCGCTCCGCGTTCGCGGATATGTCCGCGCACAGCACCGCGAGGTCTTCCTCCAGGTGGGTCGCCATGAACCGGGCCGTATGGGCGGCCGCGAACGGGGCGTTCGGCTGCCCCCGGTACGGGTGCGGTGTGAGGTACGGGGCGTCGGTCTCCAGCAGGATCAGCTCGCGCGGAGCCACGGCAAGGGCCGCACGCAGGTCATTGTTGGCCTTGAACGTGACCGGTCCGGCGAACGACAGGTACCAGCCGTTCTCGGCGCACACGCGGGCCATCTCGGCGTCGCCGCTGAAGCAGTGGAAGACGGTGCGCTCGGGGGCGCCGTCGGCCAGCAGGACCTCGATGACCTGCGCGTGCGCATCCCGGTCGTGGATCTGCAGGGCCAGGCCCAGCTCGTTGGCCAGCGCGATGTGCGCGCGGAAGCCGTCCCGCTGCGCCTGCTCACCACGTGGGCCCGTGCGGAACAGGTCCATGCCGGTCTCGCCGATCGCGCGGATGCGGTCGTTGCCCTTCGCCAGGTCGGCGATCTCGGCGATCGCATCGTCGATTCCGACGGCGTGCCGCTCCTCGAACTCGGGCGCGAGCCCGTCGGGCCCCACCTCATCAACGCCGGCATGCAGGGTGACCTCGTTGGGATGAACGGCAACGGCCCCGACCACCCCTCGTTGAGTGCTGGAGAGGAGGCTGGCGGTCCAGCGGGCCGACGGAAGATCGCAGCCGACCTGGACCACCCGGTCCACGCCCGCCGCCGCGGCCCGGGCCAGGTGGTCGGCCACCGACGGCGGCCAGGCGTAGGCGTCCGGCTCGCCGTCGGGCGCCGTATCGGCGAGCACCGCAGCGATGTGGTCGAGGTGGGTGTGGTTGTCCACGACTGGGACCGGTAGCGGCTCCGGGTCGGCCGGGAAGCCGCGCTCGCGTGTGCGCTTGGCCATCGGGTCGCTCAGGCCGCCTGCTCGTCGAGGCGCGGGAACAGGGCGGCGCCCTTTGTGATCGTGGTGCCCGCGGGAAGCGCCCCGAACGTCGCCGCACCGTCGAGCGGCTGCGCGTCCAGCGACCCGAGCGGAGCCTCCGCGCCGAGCAGCTCCCACAGCCCGGCGGCCGCCTTGGGCACTATCGGGTTGAGCAGCACCGCGAGCGACCGCAACGCCTCCGTGGCCGTGACGAGCGACGTGGCGAGGCGGCCGCCGTCGACGCCCGTGCCGGTCTCGTTGAGCTCGCCGGGCTCCTTGGCGAGCTTCCAAGGCTGCGTGTCGGCGAGGTAGCCGTTCGTGGCGTCCACCAGCGTCCACACCGCGGAGACGGCGTCGTGGATGGCCAGCCGGTCGATCGCCGCCTCGGCGTCGGCCACTGCCTTGGCCGCGACCTGGGCGAGGCCGGTCTCGGCGTCGGTGAGCTCGCCCGGCGACGGCAGGGAGCCGCCGAAGTACTTGCCGATCATCGCCGCCGTCCGGGACGCGAGGTTGCCGAACCCGTTGGCGAGCTCGCCGTTGTACCGGGCGGTCATGTCCTCCCAGGAGAACGAGCCGTCACCGCCGAAGGCGATGGTCCGCATGAAGTAGTACCGGAACGCGTCCGACCCGAAGGTGTCGATGATGTCCGACGGCGCGATGCCCGTGAGCTTGGACTTGCTCATCTTCTCGCCGCCCACCAGGAGCCAGCCGTGCGCGAAGACCGTCTTCGGCAGCGGCAGGCCCGCGGCCATGAGCATCGCCGGCCAGATCACCGCGTGGAACCGCAGGATGTCCTTGCCGACCAGGTGCACGTCGGCCGGCCAGGTCCGCGCGAACTGCTCCTTGCGCTCCGGGTCGCCGCTGTCCAGGCCAACAGCCGTGGCGTAGTTGAGCAGCGCGTCGAACCAGACGTAGAGCACGTGCGACGAGTCCCACGGGATCGGGACGCCCCAGTCGAACGTGGAGCGCGAGATCGACAGGTCCTGCAGGCCCTGCTTCACGAAGCTGACCACCTCGTTGCGGGCCGACGCCGGCTGCACGAACTCCGGGTGCTCCTCGTACAGCGCGATCAGCCGGTCCGCGTACGCGCTCATGCGGAAGAAGTAGTTCTGCTCGGAGAGCATCTCGACGGGCGTGCCGTGGATGGGGCACAGCTTGAGCCCCTCGTACTCCCCCGTCCCGTCGATCAGCTCGCCCGGGAGCTTGTACTCCTCGCAGCCCACGCAGTACGGCCCCTCGTAGGCGCCCTCGTAGATCTCGCCCTTGTCGTACAGGTCCGTCAGGAACGCCTGCACCGCGGTCTCGTGCCGCTCCTGCGTGGTGCGGATGAAGTCGTCGTTGCGCACGTCGAGGGTCCCCAGGACCGGCTTCCAGGCCGTCTCGACGAGGCGGTCCGCCCAGTCCTGCGGCGACACCCCGTTCGCCTCGGCGGTGCGCATCACCTTCTCGCCGTGCTCGTCGGTCCCGGTGAGGAACCAGACGCTCTCCTGGCGCTGACGGTGCCAGCGCGTCACGACATCAGCGGCGACCGTCGTGTACGCGTGCCCGATGTGCGGGGCGTCGTTCACGTAGTAGATCGGCGTCGTGAGGTAGAAGGTCTTCTTCGCTTCCGGCATGCCGTCAATGGTAGTTGCGCGCCCACGGCGAAAGCCGCGTTGTCCACAGCCCCTGCCCGACGGCGGTGGGCTCCGTCAGCGGACGACGGCGGGGTCGATCTCGTCGGCCCAGGCCGTTACTCGGTCGGCGTCAGCGTCACCCGCAGCAGCCGGTCGTCCTCGGCCGCCGGTGTACCCCGGCCGTCCGTGTTGTTCGTCAGCACGTACAGCTCGCCGTCCGACGCCGCGTGGACCGCGCGGAGCCGCCCGTACTCCCCCGAGAGCAGCGCCTGCGGCTCCCCGAAGCCCGGGCTGTCCCCATCCGCCACGTCCGACGCCGTGCCGAGCAGCGGCACACGCCACAGGCGCTCCCCGCGGAGCGCGGCCAGGTATACGGCCTCGTCAGTGACGGTTATGCCCGACGGCGAGGCCTCCGACGTCGGCCACCACGCCACCGGATCCGTGAAACCGGGCTGGTCGCCCGGGCCCTCGACCTCGGGCCAGCCGTAGTTGCCGCCGGGTTCGATCACGTTCAGCTCGTCCAGCGCGTCCTGCCCGAACTCGGCGGCGAACATCCGCCCGCTCGCGTCCCAGGCCAGGCCCTGCACGTTGCGGTGCCCCATGGACCACACCGGTGAGCCGGCCTCCGGGTTGCCGGGCGCCGGCTCGCCGTCGGGCGTGACGCGCAGGATCTTGCCGCCCAGCGACTCCGGGTCCTGGGCATTCGCCGTGTCCCCCGCGTCGCCGGTGGCGACGTACAGGTACCCGTCCGGACCCAGCGCGATCCGCCCGCCGTTGTGGTTCGAGGCCTTGGGTATCCCGTCGAGGACGGTCGTGAGGTCGCTCAGGACTCCGCTGTCGAGGTCCAGCTCGGCCCGTAGCACGGCGTTGTCCGTCTCCCCCGTGCGGTACAGGAAGACCGTGATCAGCGGACCTGCGTCCTCCGGGTCCACGGTCACGCCCAGGAGCCCGCCCTCGCCGTCGGCCACGGTCTGGTCGGCGAGCTCCTGCGCTCCGCTCGACCAGGCGAGGTACTCGACACCACCGTCCGGGTAGACCACGGCAAGCATGGCGTCGTCCCGCATCGTGACGAGGAACCTGTCGTCCGGCAGCGGAGCCAAGCCCCAAGGAACCGGAAGCTCCTCCGCGACCACCTCGACGTCGGCGGTCACCTGCCCGTCCCAAGGGTCGTCGCCCGACGCCGAGCCCGACGCCGGGGAGGACTCTGAGACCGTCGGGCTCGGCGACACGACGCCCGGTTGGGGCGAGCCGGTGCAGCCGAGGAGCAGCAGGGCCACACCTGTCGGCCCAGCAATGACAGAACCCGAGCGCCGCAGCCTGGAGGTCATGGAATCCACTGCCCCATCGAAGCACCCTGCGGCTGCGGTCGGGCGGAATTTTGCGACCCCTGCACACGGCATCCCACTGTCGGCGTGTCGCGTGCAGTGTGTTGGGGTGGACGGGCGCGGCCGGCCCCTGCCGCGGTGGCAGAGTAGAGGCATGAGTCTCACTGAGTCCGGGAGCGTGCGGCGGGCCCTGATCGTCGTCGACGTGCAGCCCACGTTCTGCGAGGGTGGCGAGCTCGCCACCGAGGGCGCGAACGCGATAGCGGACCGCGTCGCCGCCTACGCCGCGACCCACCGCGACCGGTACGTGACGGTGCTGACCACGCAGGACTGGCACATCGACCCGGGTGAGCACTTCAGCGAGACCCCGGACTTCGTCGACTCGTGGCCGCCGCACGGCATCGCCGGCTCCCCGAACGCCGAGCTGCACCCCGCACTGGCCGACCTCAACCCCGACGCCCGGCTGAAGAAGGGCCAGTACTCGCACGGGTACTCCGGGTTCGACGGCGCGGACGAGCACGGGCGCACCCTCGAGACCGTCCTGTCCGACGCCGAGGTCACCGCCGTCGACGTCGTGGGCCTCGTGGAGTCGCACTGCGTCAAGCACACCGCGCTCGACGCCCGCCGCGCGGGCCTCGCTGCCCGCGTGCTGACCGACCTCACCATCCCCGTGTCGCCCGAGCAGGGCCGGCTGGCCGAGCAGGAGCTGACGGCGGCCGGCGTGGACCTCCGCGACTCGTCCACCCTCTGATCCGTAGTCAGACGGTTCAGATCCAGCTAGGCAGAATCATCAGCCGCTGCCAGTACTCGTAAGGCACCGGCATCGCCGTCCAGATCGGGTAGTAGAGCACGCTCACCCCGACGATCAGCAGCACCACCACCGCGGCCAGCCAGCTCACGATCCGCCGGTCGGCGCTCCCACGCCGGGTCCGTTCTATCCCGACCGCCAGGAGATACACGAGCGTCAGGATCACGTACGGCGTGAACACGATCGAGTAGAACGTGAAGATGGTGCGGTCGTCGAGCGGCCACGAGTACAGGAACCAGGGCAGCCAGCCCGCGGCGATCCCCACGAGGGCGGCCGTGCCGCGCCAGTCGCGGTACCGGACCACGAGCACCAGCACCACGGGGATCGCGAGCGCGCTCAGCCACCACAGCAGCGGGTTGCCGAGCGACGTCACGGCCTGGGCGCAGTCGCCCACGGAGTCCGCGGGGCAGGGCCCCTGGCCGGGCGTGTACTTCTCCCAGAAGAACGACGTCGGACGCCACTGCACGATCCAGCCCAGCGGGTGCGACGCGTAGTTGTGCTCCGAGTTCAGCCCGTTGTGGAAGTCCCACATCATGTGGTGGTACTCCCACAGGGACCGCCCGGCATCCCAGCCGCTCTGCGCCCAGCCCCAGTCCGGCCACCACCCCGGCGGGGACGCGTCGTTCACCACCGCCCAGTTCCGCAGGTACGACTGCGGGTGCGCGAACCATGCGGACCACGTCGCGATGTACACCGCGACCACGGTGGGCAGCATGATCAGGGCGGCCGGGACGGCGTCGACCACCAGGGCGTCCTCCCACCACCGCTCGATACCGGCGGTGCGGCGGGCCGTGATGTCCCAGATGACGGTGAGCAGGCCGAAGGCCGCCACGAAGTACAGGCCTGACCACTTGACGCCGCACGCCAGCCCCAGCGACACCGCCGCCGCGAGCCGCCACCAGCGGAAGCCCAGCCGCGGGCCGTACTTCCCGATCGCCCCGCCCGCCTCGACGATCTGCGCCACCCGGTCCGCGAGCCGACGCCGGGCCCACTCGCGGTCCAGCACCAGGCAGCCGAACGCGACGAGCACCCAGAACATGAGGAACTGGTCCAGCAGGCCGGTGCGCGAGTGCACTATCGCCTCGCCGTCGACCGCGAGCAGCAGGCCCGCGACCAGGCCCAGCAGCGTGGACGAGAACAGCCGCCGCGCGATGCGCGCGATCAGGAACACGGCCAGGATGCCGATCACGGCGCTCGCGATGCGCCAGGCCATGGGGTCCTGGGCACCGCCCATGAGGCGCATCCCGATCGCGATCATCCACTTGCCGACGGGCGGGTGCACCACGTACTCGGCCTCGTCGGTGTTGTACGAGCTGACGTCACCGGCCTCGAACGCCGGGTTCGGCTCCTCGGGCCACGCGGCCTCGAAGCCGAGGCTGGCCAGCGACCAGCCCTCCTTGACGTAGTACGTCTCGTCGAACACCAGCTGGCCCGGGCGGCCCAGCGCCCACAGCCGCGCGCCCGCGGCGATCGCGGTCACCACCAGCGCGCCGAGGATGCCCCAGAACCGGTCCGACACCCGCAGGCCGAGCCGGAGGCGTCGCTCGCCCAGCAGATCGCGCAGCAAGCGGTCGCGCACGGGCGGCTCGGGCCGCGACGGCTGCGCGACGGCGGGGAACGACCCGGTTCGCGTCATCTGCTCGCCCACGGCCTCCCGGCGCATGTGCGCGCCGTAGGTTCCGGGCAGAGCCTGCTGCGTTGCGGCGAAATGCGCTCCAGTGGCGTCAGGCTGCTCGGACACCGGGCCAGCATAGAGCGTGGGACCCTGTGCTTCATGACCGACCCGTCCCCGATGCCTGGGCCCGCGCCCGAGGCCGGCTCTCTTGTCCTGGCCGCCACCCCGATCGGCAACACCGAGGACGCCTCGCCCCGGCTGATCCGCCTGCTGGCCGACGCCGACGTCGTGGCCGCCGAGGACACCCGCCGCCTGCACGGGCTCGCCGGGCGGCTCGGTGTCGAGGTACGGGGCAGGGTCACCAGCTATCACGAGCACAACGAGACGGCCCGGGCGGACGAGCTGCTCGACGTCGTCGCCGGGGGCGGCACCGTGGTGGTGGTGACCGACGCCGGCATGCCGTCCGTCTCCGACCCCGGGTACCGCATAGTGGAGCGCGCGATCCAGCGCGACCTGCGCGTGACCGCCGCCCCCGGGCCGAGCGCCGTGCTGACGGCGCTGGCGCTCTCCGGCCTGCCGACCGACCGGTTCACGTTCGAGGGGTTCCTGCCACGCAAGGCCGGGGACCGCACCAGGACGCTGACCGCGCTGGTCGCCGAACCGCGCACCATGGTCTTCTTCGAGGCGCCGCACCGGATCGCGGAGACGCTGGCCGCCATGGCGTCGGTATTCGGGGACACCCGCCCGGCCGCCGTCGCGCGGGAGCTCACCAAGACCTACGAGGAGGTGCTGCGCGGCCCCCTCGCGGACCTCGCACAGCGCGCGGCGGCCGAGCAGCTCCGCGGCGAGATCTGCGTGGTCGTGAGCGGGGCGACGGCGGTGCGGGCCGGCGTGGACGACGTCGTCGGCGAGGTCCTCGAACGGGTAGCGGCAGGCGAGCGCCTCAAGGCGGCGGTAGCGGAGGTCGCGGACGCCGCGGGCGTCCCGAAGCGGGACCTGTACGCGGCAGCCCTGGCCGCCCGCCCGCCAAAGTAGCTCTCTACCAGTCGATCTGCGGGGTCGGGTGGTACGGGGCGCCGTCGCGGCGCCAGGCGGCCGCCTCCACCGCTACGCGGGTCCGGAACGACTCCCAGTCCTTGAGGCCGGGCTGCGCCCAGGCGGTCTCCGCCACCGCGGCGAGCCGGGGCAGCAGCATGGAGAACAGGTCGTCGCGGCTGATCATCGTCTCGGTCCAGACCGCCGCCGACACGCCCTCGATCGCGGACTCGGGCAGGCCGTCGATGAGCTCGGCGGGTTCCCAGTCGTAGGAGTCCTGCAGCTCGACGAAGCCGGCCCACTGCTGGCCCAGCACGTGGTCGGGCGTGTACTTCATGTCGAGGTACGCCCGGTCGGCCGGCGACATCACGAACTTGGCGCCCGCCCGCGCGGCACGCCGGAACGGGGCCGGGTCGGGGCGGGTGTCCCAGTACTGCAGCAGGGTCCCCGGCCGGACGACGTCGGACGCCTCGCCGTCGTGCACCTCGCCGGAAGCTGCGCCCTCCCCGGAAGCCGCAGCCGACTGCGCCAGCGCGGCCACCGCCGACTGGTCACCGTGCGCGGACCCGGCGCCCTCCTGCCACGCGACGGGAATCTTGCCCGCCCCCGAGATGATCTCCTGGCACAGCACCACGAACCGGCCGAACTCGTCGGGCCGGATGGTCAGCACCTCGTCACCGCCGAAGTGCACCCACGGCCCCAGCGTCATGCGTGCCACGTCGGTGAAGACGTCCCGCAGGAACGGCTCGGTGCTCGGCAGCTCGAAGTGCAGCCGCGAGAACCCGACCTCGATCCCGTCGTAGGGGTCGGTGGGCTCGCCAGTGGGCGTGAGCTCGCCGTAGGCGTGCGTCGCCGCGTTGACGTGCCCGGGCACGTCGATCTCCGGCACGATGACGATCTCGCGCTCGGCCGCGTACTCCTGCAGCTCGTGGTACTCGGCGGCGGTGAGGAACCCGCCGGGCGCGCCCGAGACGGCACCCTGCGACGACTTCTCCGTCAGCGCGGGACGGGACGGGATCTCCAGCCGCCAGCCCTGGTCGTCGGTGAGGTGCAGGTGCAGGCGGTTCATCTTGTACGAGCCCACCAGGTCGACGACGGCCCGCAGGTCCGCCTGCCCGAACCAGTGCCGCACCACGTCGAGCGACAGCCCACGCCACGGGTACCGCGGTTCGTCCCGCACGACGACGGCGCCCACCTCGAGCGGTCCGCCCGCCTCCCCGCGGTCGACCCCTTCGCGGTCGGCCTCCTCACGCCCCGCTCTCAGCCGGCCCGCGTTGATCAGCTGCCGCAGCGTCCGCACCCCGTGCAGCAGGCCGGCCCGTTCGGGGGCCGCGACGGTCACACCGTCGGCGGTCACGCTCAGCGTGTAGCGCTCGGGGTTCCGGGAGCCCTCCGGACCCGCGGCGGGATCGAGCGTCAGGGCGACGGGCACCCCGCCGTCCGGCGCCACCGACGCTCCCGCGGCGGTGAGCAGCTCACCCGCGAGGCGCGCAACCACGGCGTCGGACGCCTCCAGGGTGACGGTCGTGAGATCCAGCGCCCCCTCGCCCCGTTCGAGGTGGACAGGTACAGGGATGACGGCGTCGGCGACGATGCCCGCGCCGCTGGTCACGGTAGTCATGATTGTTAGGGCCCCTTCGCTCCGATGGATGCCCCGCAGTTTGTCAGGTTCAGCCTGCGGAGACCAGGCCCAGGAGTGGTTCGGTGGGCATGATGCTCGTGGGGTCGGCGGGCACCTCGCTCGGCGCTGACCAGCCGAGGAACGACCGTGGAGGTATCCCGGAGGCGACGTCGGCCCAGACCCCGGCGGCCGTGGCCTGGCCCTCCCCGGGACCTGCCGCGGTGAAGATCACGGCGACCTGCGGCGGGATCCTGAGCCCGGCCCGGTCGCCCACGGAGGCCGCCGCCGACTGGTGCACCTCGAGCATGACCTGCGGCAGGCCCTTCGAGGTGGCGATCGTCGCGAGCCGGTCCACGACCGCTTGCAGCTCCGCGACCGGTACCGCGCCCGGCTCGGCCACGCCGTTGCCGGCCACCCGGAACTCCGGGTGCACCGACAGGCCCACGCCCGGCCGAGTCAGCAGCGGCTCGAGATCGTCGAGCTGCGCGGCCAGCGGCTGGTTGCCCGGCGCGATGTCGAGCAGCACGAGCTGCCCGGCCTCGCGGATCGTGTCGACCGCCGGCGTGATCAGGTCCAGCGGCTGCTCGTCGACGTAGTCGCCGTCCTCGCCCGCCGCGGTCGAGCGCAGGCTCGCCGTGACGGTGACCACTGGCGACCCGCCAAGCGTCTCGCCGTTGAGCGCGGCGGCGTCCACGGCACGGACCGCGTCGACCGCCGGGTCCGCCACCCCGGCCGGCACCGCGTACGACGTCGACACGTACCGGCCCGGGAACAGCTGCAGCGAGCCGTCCGGCAGGGTCGCGCCCGACGTCGCCACCGCTACCTGCCAGCCGAGGCCGTCGGCTGCGCCGAAGCTGCTGCCGATCCCGACCGTGCCGAGCGGCTTGAGGGCGCGGATGGTCGCGACGGTGTCCGGGCTGGCGGCGATGTTGCCGCCGGGAACCTCCACCGGGACGGCGCCGGCGGCGAGCGCGGTGCCGATCGCCGCCTCCTGACCGAGCTCCGGGTCCACGGCGACGAGGATCTCCTGCAGCAGCTGCGGCTCGGCGACGTCGGGGATCTCTGCGCGCAGCCGGTCCAGGTCGGCCGCGCCGAGGCGGTCGGCGGTGGGCAGGTCGACCTTGGCGTCGTCCTGCTCCTCGTCCTCGGCGCTGCCGTCGCTGCCGGCGGAAGCGGCTGCTTCCGCGGCCGCGCTCAGCGCACCGGGATCGAACCGGACGACCTCCGCCTCGCCCGTGGCGTCCCCCACGTCCGCGACGGCCTGCTCGTCGCCGATGACAACGACGGTGCTCGCTCCGAGCCGCTCGAGCTCGGCGGCGAGGTTGCTGTCCGAGACGCCCCCGTCGGTGAGCAGCACCGGCGCGGCGATGGCGACGCCGGTGGCCGCGGCAGTGGCACGCGCCTCGTCGTTGTCGGCCGAGGCGAGCACGGCGACCGGCGAGGCATGGAAGAAGGCCTGGCTCGCGGTGAGCGAGAGCTCGGCGGGATCCGTCGAGTCGAGCACCAGCGCCGGCCCGGAGGGTTCACGGACCTGGAAGGTCGCCCCGGTCCGGCCGTCGTCGCCCTCTGCTGTCGGCACCGTACAACCGGCGAGAACAAGGGCGGCGGCCGCTAGCAAAGCTGCTGCGGACGCAGGTCGGTGGTGCGGGACGAATCGGGCGTTCCGGATGACCACGAATCACATTCTCCCCCACCGGACGACGAAGTGGAAACCCCGGTGGGTCCGCGACATCGATTACGGCGGCTCCAGATCACGGTAGACGAACTCGTCACTCCACCACCACGTAGACTTGGGCCTCGACGCACGGTCAAGAGAACGGAAGCG
The DNA here is from genome assembly GCF_041081105.1 of Promicromonospora sp. Populi. Taxonomy (NCBI): domain Bacteria; kingdom Bacillati; phylum Actinomycetota; class Actinomycetes; order Micrococcales; family Promicromonosporaceae; genus Promicromonospora; species Promicromonospora sp. Populi. Next base: position 2,944,348 of record NZ_CP163528.1, read on the forward strand.
GGAGGCACGGCGTGAGCACCATGACAGCGAACGGCGATACGGCAGGCGCCGGGTCGGGTGGCGGCGAATCGACCACCGAGTCGCTCCGCGCGCCCCGGGACCGGATTCTCGACGCGGCCACCGACCTCTTCTACGCCCACGGGATCCGGGCGGTCAGCGCCGACAAGATCATCCAGCAGGCGGGCATCACCAAGGTCACCTTCTACCGCCACTTCCACACCAAGGACGACCTCGTCGTCGCCTACCTGCTGCGACAGGGCGCCTGGGAGCGCGGAGCGCTCGACGCCATGCGCGAGGCCGCGAACGGCGCCGACGAGGCGTTCCGCCTGTTCGCCAACGGTGTGGGCACCGAGATGTGCAAGCCGGGCTTCCGGGGCTGCGCCTTCATCAACGCGGCGGCCGAGTACGCCGCCCCGGACAGCCCGGTCCGGAAGGTGGTCGCCGAGCACCGCGCGTGGTACCGCCAGACCTTCACCGAGATGCTCGGGCAGATGCACGTGATCGACCCCGGCGAAGCCGCCGACGAGGTGCTGATGCTGCGCGACGGCGCCATGCTCTCCGGCTATCTCGACGACCCGGCGCAGGTCGGGAGCGCACTGGCGCGGTCCATCTTCGCCGTCGTGACCGCCCACGGCACCGAGTCCGCCGACTAGCCGCACCGCTCCGGCCGGCGCGGGCTTGTGTTCTCCGACCCTTCGGCTCTAAGGTAGACGTACTAGTTCGTCTACCTGGTTGGAACCAGAAGGAGCACAACATGGCTGACACCATCTACACCGCGATCGCGACGTCCACCGGGGACGGCCGCGCCGGAGGCCAGGTCGTTACCGACGACGGCGTGCTCGACGTCAAGCTCGCGATCCCGACCGCCATGGGCGGGCCGGGCGGGGGCACCAACCCCGAGCAGATGTTCGCCGCCGGCTGGGCCGCGTGCTTCCACAGCGCGCTGAAGGCCGTCGCCGCGGCACAGAAGATCAAGTTCACCGACTCCGCAGTGGTGGCAGAGGTCGGCCTGAACCCGCTGGACGGCGGCCGGTACGGCCTGAGCGCGGCCCTGCACGTCGAGCTCGTCGGCCTGGACCAGGCCACCGCCGACCAGCTGGTCGAGACGGCGCACACGGTGTGCCCGTACTCGAACGCCACGCGGGGCAACATCGCGGTGACGGTCGACACGACGGTCGCCTGACCGCGGCATCAGCAGTTCGCTTCGAGTACGACCTGAGGTACCAGATCCCGCCCGGACTGGTACCTCAGGTCGTTCCCAAGGCGACCCCCCTGGCTCGGGAGCGGTCCCGAACTCGGTCCGCGCCCCCTGTTCCTCCAGATCAGCCTGTACTAGCGTCGTTCCCCAGCAACGCGGGAACTTCACCCGCTATCAGACAAGGGACCTAATAGGGGGAGTTCGAGCGGTGCACACCGGGCAGATGGTCGGCGACCGGTACCGGCTCCAGGAGCGGCTCGGTTCCGGCGGGCACGGCGAGGTCTGGCGCGCCGCGGACCTGAAGCTGCACGAGCGGCCGGTGGCACTCAAGCGCACGCGGTACGACGGCGATGCCGGCGGGGCCGACCGGGTTCGCCGCGAGGCCCAGACCCTCGCGCGGATCAACCACCCGCACGTGGTCTCGGTGCACGACGTGGTCGACGACGACGGCGAGGTCTGGGTGGTCATGGAGTACGTGGCCGGCCGCCCGCTCTCCGACGTCGGCCGGCTCTCCGTCGGGGAGGCGGCCCGCTACGGCGCCCAGCTCGCCGGCGGGCTCGAGGCGGTGCACGCGCACCGGGTCCTGCACCGGGACGTGAAGCCCGCCAACGTCCTGGTGACCGGCGACGGCTTCGCGAAGCTCGCCGACTTCGGCATCTCCCGCCCGCTGCACAACGAGGAGACGGTCACGGCCACCGGCGCGCTCACCGGGACGCCGGGCTATCTTGCGCCCGAGGTGGCCAAGGGCGGCCGGTTCACCGAGACCGCCGACGTCTGGTCGCTCGGCGCCACCCTCTACTACACGCTCGAAGGCACCACGCCGTTCGGCGACGACAACCCGCACGCCCTGCTGTGGAAGACCGTGTCCGAGGAGGTCCGCCCGCCCAAGCGGGCCGGCGCCATGGCCCCCGTCGTCCTGCGGATGCTGGCCAAGAAGCCCGGCGACCGGCCGCGCCTGGCGCAGGTCCGGCAGGAGCTGGCGGCGCTGGCCGGCGATCCGACGGCCGGCGTCGGGCCCGAGCCGGCCCGGCGCCCGCTGCGTCGCGGCCGCGCCCTCGCGGCGGCCGGTGTCGCCGTCGTCCTGGTGGCCGCGGCCTCGTCCGCCGTCTGGTTCTCCCTCGACCGCGGGCAGGCGCGCGGCGACGAGGCGCCGGGCACAAACAGCGTGGACGCCGCGGCGGCCCCCGCCGACCAGGGCACGACCACGAGCGCGGCAACCATCGGGGATCAGGCGACCGCCGACCCGTGCGCTCTCCACGACGTCGAGGCGCTCGGCGCGCTCGGCCAGGCACGGATCCGTACCGACGACGGTGATCTCAACACCTGTGACGTGGTCGTGATGACCGACGACGGCGCGGCGGTCGCGGCCGGCGTCTCGCTCTTGCGCAACACGGACGAACCCGCCGAGCCGAATCGGCAGGTCAACGGGATCACCGTGGTGGACGACGAGAGCGATCTGCCCGAGGAGTGCAGCCGCGAGCTGTACCTGCCCGGAGGCCGCTACACCATCTTGCTGGACGCGTGGCCCGAGCCGTGGGCCAACACGTCGCTCGACGAGCCGGAGGTCGACGACCTCTGCGCGTTTGCCGAAGCAAGCCTCGACCGCGCCACCACCCTGCTCAACGGGGGCCAGCTCCCGCGCCGCGAACGGGACCCCGTCCCGGGATCGCTCTACACCCAGAGCGCGTGCGACCTGCTCGCCGGGGAACCGCTCGAGCAGCTGCCCGGAGTCGACCCCGACCCCGCCTTCGTCGGGTTCGCCGAGTGGGACTGCCGGTGGGAGACGGACGACGGCAAGGAGCTGCGCGTGCTGTTCCGGAACGGCGAGCCGCCCTCGGACGACGACGGCAGGCGCCACGTCTTCAGCGGGCACGAGGTGTTCGACGAGGGCGCCTTGTTGTCCGCGAGCTCGTGCGTGGTCGAAGTCGTGAACCGGGTAACGGTCAGCCCGGACGGCGACGGCGACATCGTCGCGGAGCTGATCCGGTTCCACCTCCAGGCTGGCTCCGACGTGCCGGTGGAAGAGCTCTGCGACCTCACCCTGGACATCGCCGAGCCGGTAGCGGCCCGGCTGCCGGCCCTGTCCTGACGGGGCTGACGGGAGCTGACCGGGGCTGACCGTGCGGTGTCGGGAGGGGTCCCCGAGACTGCATGTCAGGCTCGCGGCCAGAACACCTGGAGGTTGCCATGACGGATATCCCGCAGATGGAGGGCACCGCACCGCTCTCCGCCAGCCACGCCAGCCTGGCGTTCGGTGTGCCGACGTCGGAGCCGGGCACCATCTACGCCCTGTCCGTGTCCGGCGGCGTCCGGCTCGGCGCCCGGGAGGAGCGCTCGGTGGTGTTCGGGCGCAACCGCCCCGAGGTGCACGTCTGCGTGGGCGAGGACGACCTGCGGATCAGCCGCACCCAGGGCAGCGTCACGTTCCGCGGCGGCCGGTGGTGGCTCGCCAACACCGGGCACCGGGCGCTCCAGCTCCCCCGCTCCATGACGCTGTTCCCCGAGGACGATCCCTACCCGGTCGAAGCGGGCTACACGCCGGTCTTCGTCAACGGCACTGCCCGACGCCGGCACCTGCTCGAGCTCTACGTCGCGGACGAGGACGGGCGCCTGCCCCGCCCGGCGCCCGACGCGGCGACGCTGCGGGACAAGCCCTGGAAGCTCCGCGCCGACGAGCGGCTGGCGCTGGTCTCGCTCGCGCAGAAGTACCTGCTGCACGAGGCCTACCCGCAGCCCTCGACCTGGCAGCAGGTCTCGGTGGACCTGGGCGCGCTGCAGCCCGGCGAGCAGTGGAGCGGCAAGCGAGTGGAGCACCTCGTGTCGGGCGTCCGGCGCCGGCTCTCGCGCGCGGGAGTGCCGGGGCTGACCCGCGAGGAGGTCGGTGAGCCGGTGGGCAACATGCTCAACCACAACCTGATCACCGAGCTGCTGCAGACCCGCACCCTGGTCCCACCGGACATCCTGCTCTTGGAAGACCTTCGCTGAGTGGTCAGTTCTGGTAGACCTCGAACATGCCGCGGAGCTCGGCCGAGGTGAACGACGAGCGCTTCGTGTCCGGCGGGACGAAGAAGTCGACGAGGAAGGACTCCACCACGATGCTCGGCGGGCACGGCTCGCCGAACTCGTCCGAGAAGGCCGCGACCTGTCGGCCCGTACGGATCTCGTAGAGCTTCACGTCGAACCGGCTCGCGTAGAACCGGACGTCTTCCCCGAAGGGGTTCGCGTCGCTCTCGTACAGGCAGGTCTCCTGGTAGGAGCCGTCCTTGGGCCCGTCGACGCACGCCACGAGCACCATGTCCTCGAGGCTCTCCGCCAGCCAGGAGCCCGGGAAGTCGTGCGCCTCCGGGTTGATGCCGTACACCCGCATCGGGTTGGCGCCGCTGCGCCGGTACGGCTCCGCGCCCCGGTACGGGGAGGGGTTGGCGCAGTACCGCTGGGCGGTGAGCAGGCCCCGCACGTTCTTGCGCTGGATGCCGGTGATCACGTCGTACAGCTCGTCGGACGCGGCATCGGCGCGCTCGTCTGCGCGGAAGTCGTGCAGGAACGCCTCGTAGGCATGGCGCGACGCCGTCAGCTCGTCCGCGTCGGACAGGTCGCGGGCGCACTCGAGCACTCGCCTCGGCACCTCGCCCGACGCCGCCGCGACCGGCTCGGCCAGCGCCGGCGCCTCCCAGCCCTGGGCGTCGACCCATTCGACGACGTCGCGGGCCGCGCAGTTGTCCGGGTCCTCGGCGAGGTTGGCCAGGAACGTCTCAGCGACGGACTCCACCTGACCGGCCTGGCTCGGGACCTCGTCCAGCGTCGTCGTCAGCTGCTCGAACCCGGCCTCCAGCGACTCCTGGTCGATCTGGCCGGAAACATACGCGGCATTGAGCAGGTGCTCGGCGCGCTTGGGCCCGGCGCCGTCCCACAGTGCCCTCGGGTTGTCCATGTACACCTGCAGCTCCGCGGCGGCCACAAGCTCCTGCTCACCCGGCGCGAGCGCGTCGAGCAGGAGCCCGCAGGCCTCCAGGTCCGCCTCTCCTTCCAGGGCCGTCGAGCCGTCGACCACGCGGTCGGTGGGCCCGATCCGCTCCAGCAGCTCGGTCGCCCGGCCGCAGTCGCCGGCCGCGTGGGCGTCGGCGGCGGCGTCGACCGTCCGTGTCGTGTTGATCCGCAGCCCGACGACGGCGACCACCAGTGCCAGGACCACGGCACCGGCCACGATGCGCTGGGTGAGCGGGCGCTCCGCCGGGGTGATCTGCGCGGGGCGGGTGAGCCACCAGCCGTGCGCGATCATCGCCAGCCACCACACCGCGAGCACGATCAGCCAGCCGGGGGAACCGGGAGCGGCCGCCAGGATGATGAGCAGCACCAGCGTGCCGGCCAGAGCGGCGGCGAGGAGCCCCCACCGCCGCAGGAACACGTAGCCGAGGCCCAGCAGGGTCGCGTTACCGAGCAGGACCGCGAGCCGGTCGGCCGTGGGCGGCTCGACCGGCTCGGGCGGCGAGGGCGGCTCTGACCACACCTCGCCGGAGCCCCAGGGATTCTCGGGCGTGCCGCTCTGGGTATCCATGGCTGCTCCTCTGGTCGGGTCTGCGCCCAGTGAAGCCTAGAACCACCGGGACCCCTCCCGGAAGGTGGAGCACCAGGTCACGAGGCCGGCAGGCCTCAGCCGAACGTCATCGTGAAGACCTGGACGCCCTCGGGCACCTGGAGGTCCACCAGCCCCTCGCTCGGCCCGTCGCCCTCCAGCACGGGGTAGAGCCGCGGGTTCCCGGAGACGTCGATCTGCCGGGTGTCCTCGCGCCCGTCGGTGGTCACCGTAGATTCAACGGTCCCTTCACCGCCGAGGACCACAAAGACGTCCGTCGACCGGTAGGCGAGGCGCACCCGCGCGTCGTCGGACCTCGCTGTCGCGCCCTGGAAGTCGACCTCCCAGGTGCCGCCGAGAGAGAAGGTGTCCTGCTGCTGGTCCTCCTCGAGCGTGAACTCCTGGCGGTCCGCCGCGTACCGCGGCTCGCCGGAGTAGTTGATGACGCGCTTGATGGAGAAGTAGGTCTCGGGCGTGATCTCGTCGAGCGGGGTCGCGTCCTGGACGGTGGTGGCCTCCGGCAGCTGTACTCCGGGGTTTGCGTCGGCGAGAAGCTCACGGATCAGCTTCTCCGTGTTCTCGTACCCGCCCTCGCCCAGGCGGATGTGCCGCACGGTGCCGTCGGAGTCGATCAGGTACTGGGCCGGCCAGTAGCGGTTCCGGTACGCCGTCCAGGTCGCGTACGAGTTGTCCTGGGCGATCGGGTAGGTCACGCCGAGGTCCTCGGCGCCCTGGATCACGTTGCGCGTCTCGCGCTCGAACGCGAACTCGGGGGTGTGCACCCCGATCACCTCGAAGCCCTCGCCGACGTCGGCGTACCTGTTGTACCAGGCGTTGATGTGCGGGATGGACCGCTGGCAGTTGATGCACGAGTAGGTCCAGAAGTCGACGAGCACCACTTGGCCGCGCATGGCCTCGAGCTGGAGCGCCTGGCCGTCGGGCGTGTTGAGCCACCGGTCGATACCGCGGATCTCGGGTGCGGGGCCGCAGTCCTCCAGGACCGCCGCACCGTTCGAGCAGTTGGACAGCTCGCGGTTCTCGTCGGTGACGAGGCCACCGAGGTCGAGCGCCTCGCGCACGGTCTCCGAGGAGTCGATGCGCTGCTGCAGCGCGCCCGTGTAGTCCGGGAGCAGCCGCTGGATCGCCGCGGGCAGGTTGAAGGCCAGCGCGATCGCCAGCAGGATGACGACGATGCCGCCGCCCGTGCGGATGGCCGTGGTGTGCCGCTGGAAGGCCTTGACCCGCTCGGCGACCCGACGCCCGGCGAGCGCGAAGACGAGCAGCGGGATCGCGGCGCCGATCGCGAACGACACCGTGAGCACCACGGTCTCGATACCGATGTTGCCCGTGGCGCCGGCGACCGTGATCGCGGCGAGCACCGGTCCGGCGCACGGCACGTAGAGCACGCCGAGGCCAAGGCCGAGGGCGAACGCGCCTCGGTCCTGCCGGGCGGCGCCGCGCTTCGCCCCGAAGGCGGCGATGCGCTGGAAGGGCCGTTCGAGGATGGTCTCGAACCGGGGCACGATCATGCCGATGCCCAGCACGACGAGCAGCGTGATGCCCGCCCAGCGCAGCAGGTCCTGGGGCAGGCCCAGGACGTTGAGCAGCAGCGAGCCGAGCAGTGTGAAGACGCTGAAGCTCAGGACGAGCCCGGCGATGACTACATAGGGACGCAGCGAGCGCCGGGTGCGCACGGCGGTGGCCGTACCTCCGGTGCCCGTGCCCCCAGCGTCGTCGGCGTTCCGGGTCCGTGCGCCCTGCACACCGCCCGCGAAGAAGATCACGGGGAGCATCGGCAGGATGCATGGCGAGATTCCGGTGATGAGGCCTCCCAGTAGGCCGATGACGATGAGGGTTCCCATGTGGCGGGTTCGTCGCGCGGGCCCTTCTGGATGGGTACGGCCCCGTCCTGGATGGGTACGGCCCCGTCGGAAAACTCGTGCGCATCCACCCCCATCCGGGTGTCGGTCGGCTCCGAACCATGGGCAAGACGCCCCGTGAGACGCGGGGTGACGACACACCGAGGAGAGACCGATGAACGTTCGAACCCGCAAGTCCTACGCAGCAGTCGGCATCGCAGCCATCACCATGCTGGGCCTCACGGCCTGCTCGGGGGGCGACGAGCCGGCGGCGAGCGAGACCACTGCGAGCGAGGAGACGAGCGCTCCGGCGGAGGAGCCTTCGGAAGAGATGGTCGACCCGGCCGCCAACCTCGTCGGCCCCGGCTGCGCGGCCTACGCAGAAGAGGTGCCGGACGGCCCCGGGTCGGTCACCGGCATGTCGACCGAGCCGGTAGCGGTGGCTGCCTCCAGCAACCCGCTGCTGACCACCCTGGTCGCGGCCGTGAGCGGTGAGGTCAACCCCGACGTCAACCTCGTCGACACCCTGAACGGTGACGAGTTCACCGTGTTCGCCCCGGTGGACGACGCCTTCGCGGCGATCGACGCCGCGACCATGGACACGCTGTCCACGGACGCCGACCTGCTGAGCTCGATCCTCACGTACCACGTGGTGCCCGGCCAGCTCACCCCCGACCAGGTGGTCGGCGAGCTGACCACCGTCCAGGGCGACACCGTCGAGGTGGCCGGCAGCGGCGACGAGCTCACGGTGAACGACGCGAACGTGATCTGTGGTGGCGTGATGACCCAGAACGCGACCGTCTACCTCATCGACGCTGTGCTCATGCCCCCGATGTGATCTGCTGCACCCCGCCGTCGTGAGACGGCACTGAACAACAACGGCCCGCCTCGACCTTCCGGTCGAGGCGGGCCGTTCGTCTTTGCTGGGGTGGCTTAGGTGGTGAGGACGACGATGGGGTCGGTCGTCGGCTGCTCGGACCCACCCTCGGGCTCCACTGTCACGGCGATGCCGATACCGTCGGCCTGCCGCACGAGCGACGAGACGTCGCCGTCGTCCTCGGCGAGGACGCCCGCCGAGGACACGCTGCCGTCGGGAGCGACCACCCAGAGCTGGTACGCCCGGTCGGGGTCGAGGTCGGGCAGGTCCTCCGCCCGGAAGAACAGGTCGCCGTCGGCTACCAGAACCGAGGCCTGGCCGCCGCCCTCGATCGCGCGGCGGAGGATCGAGCCCTCGGGGTCGGCGAGCATCTCGGCGACCACCTGGGACTGCTCGCGCAGCCGGTCGCGCTCGGCGGTCACCTGCACGGCGATCGTCGTCGGGACGGCGATCGCGGCTGCCGCCGCGACGGAGACCGCTGCGACGCCCCAACGCCGGCTTCGCCGGCGGGAAGCGAGGTCGACGACGTCGTTCCCGGCGTCCGGCATGGTGCCCTCACCGGGGGCGGCAGCAAGACCAGGCGTGGCGCCGGCGTCCGGCGTCGGGCCGGAACCGAGGGCCGAGACGCCGGATGACGTGACGGCCGGGCCGGGCTCCAAGCCCGGCGCAGCAGGCGGAAGGCTCACGGCGGGCAGCTGCGGCGTGCTCTGCACCCGTTCCAGCACGCTCGCCCGCAGGGCGGCCGGGGGCTCGGTCTCGATCGCGAAGGCCGCGACGACCTCGCGGTACTCGTCGAGCTCGCGCCGCGCGTCGGCGTCCGACTCCAGCAGGCGCTCGACGGCGCGCCGGTCCAGGTCGTCGAGGGCGTCCAGGGCGTACCCGGGCAGCAGGTCCCAGACGTCGGGACGCACGTTCTGCGGGCCAGTGCCAGTCATCTCGTCAGCCATGACGCACCCCCAGGCAGTCGCGGAGCCGGTTGAGGCCGTCGCGGATCCTGCTCTTCACAGTGGGCAGCGCGGCGTCAAGCTGCTCGGCGACCTCGCGGTAGGTGAGGCCGCCGTAGTACGCGACCACCACCGCCTCACGCTGGGTCGGGGTCAGGCCCTCGATGCAGCGGCGCACGGCCGAACCCTCGAGGTTCCGCTCGACGTCCTCGACCACGACGTCGCGGACCGACTCCCCCATCCGCAGGTCCGTGTCCCGCTGGTCACGGTCCCGGCGCGCCTGCTCCGACCGCACGCGGTCGACGGCGCGCCGACGCGCGAGCGTCGCGACCCAGGTCCGGGCGGAGCCGCGGGTCGCGTCGAACCGTGCTGCTGTCTGCCACACCTCCACCATCACCTCCTGGGTCACCTCTGCCGCATGATCGGGGTCGCGCAGGACGCCGAGTGACGCGCCGTAGGCTACCGGCCCCAGCGCGTCGTACACCGGGGCGAACGCCGCGGGGTCTCCCCCGGCGCACGCCGTGAGGAGTGCGTCGACGGTGTCGCGCGACGAGGTCCGGACTGGTGGTGATGCCACCGCCCCAGTCTGCCCCAAGAACACCCCCGATCGTCTCTGCACAGAAGGTTCGGCGCCGAACCCCTCCCGGATGGGGTGATCCCGATCACCAGTCGTGGAGCGTGCCGTCCTTCAGGCGGTTGATCGGCAGGTAGCCCGGGCTGTAGGGGTGGGCGGCAGCCAGCTCCTCGTCCAGCTCGACGCCGATGCCGGGCACCTCGCCCGGATGCAGGTAGCCGTCGTCGAACGTGTAGGCGTGCCGGAAGACCTCGTTGGTGAGGTCCGTGTGCCCCGAGTACTCCTGGATGCCGAAGTTGTGGATCGCCAGGTCCAGGTGGAGCGCGGCCGCCATGCCGACCGGCGAGATGTCCTCCGGCCCGTGGATGGCGCTCTTGATCCCGCGCTGCCCTGCGTAGTCGAACAGCTTCTTCATCGGGCTCACACCGCCGAAGTGCGTGACGGCGGAGCGCACGTAGTCGATGAGCCGTTCGTCGATGAGCGTCTGGTAGTCGAACACGGTGTTGAACACCTCGCCGATCGCGAGCGGCGTAGTGGTGTGCCGGCGCACGAGCCGCAGCGCCTCCTGGTCCTCGGCGGGTGTGCAGTCCTCCAGCCAGAACAGGTCGTAGGGCTCCAGGTCCTTGCCGAGGCGGGCGGCCTCGATCGGGGACAGCCGGTGGTGCGCGTCGTGCAGCAGCGGCAGGTCGGGGCCGAACTCGTTGCGCACCGCCTCGAAGACCTTCGGGATGTACCGCAGGTACGCGGCCGTGTCCCAGTCCTCCACGGCGGGCTGAGCGAGCAGGTCCGGCGCTGAGGCGTCGTCCGACGTCGTCGTGTGGACGCCGTAGACCGACTTGAGGCCGGGGACCCCGCTCTGGATGCGGATGCTGCGGTAGCCCCGCTCCTGCAGCGACCGGACCGAGTCGAAGATCTCGGGCAGGCTGGAGCCGTTCGCGTGCCCGTAGGCGCGGATCCGGTCGCGGCTGGCACCGCCGAGCAGCTGGTACAGCGGCAGGCCCGCGACCTTCGCCTTGATGTCCCACAGCGCGACGTCGACCGCGGCGATCGCGGCCATGGTCACCGGACCGCGGCGCCAGTAGGCGCCCCGGTACAGGAACTGCCAGGCGTCCTCGATGCGGTGCGGGTCGCGCCCGATCAGCAGCGGCGCGACGTGGTCGCGCAGGTAGCTGACCACGGCGAGCTCGCGCCCGTTGAGGGTGGCGTCGCCGAGTCCGGTCACACCGTCGTCCGTGGTGATCTGGAGGGTGACGAAGTTACGGCCGGGCGAGGTGACGACGACCTTCGCGTCGACGATCTTCATGCAGAGACTTTCTTGTTGGTGGTGCGGGGGGTGGTGCGGGAGTCGGCGGTGCAGAGGGTCAGCCCTTGGTGGCGCCCGCGGTCAGGCCCGCCACGAGGTAGCGCTGCCCGAAGACCGCCGCGAGGAGCACCGGGACGGTCATGAGGGTGGCGGCCGCCATCAGCCCGCCCCAGTCGGTGCTCGCGTAGGACATGAAGTTGAACAGCAGGACCGGCATCGTCATGGTGCGCTCGTCCGCGAGGATCAGCGCGAAGATGAAGTTGTTCCAGCTGAAGATGAACGCCAGCACCGCGGCGGCCGCCGTGCCCGGCGCCGCGAGCGGCAGCGCGATCCGCAGGAACGCCCCGAAGGCGGAGAGGCCGTCGGTCCGCGCGGCGTCCTCGAGCTCGACCGGGAGGCCCTCGAAGAAGCCGATCATGATCCACAGGATCAGCGGCACGGAGACGAACATGTGGCTCAGGATCAGCACCAGGTGGCTACCGACCAGGCCGAGCTGCGCGAACATGTAGTACCAGGGCACGAGCAGCGAGATGGCCGGGACGATGCGGGCCACGAGCACTACCGAGCCCGTCCGGCGCATCCGGAACCGGCCGACGGCCCAGGCGGCCGGCACGGCGATGACGATGCTCAGCGCAGTTGATACGACGCCGACCACCAGCGAGTTGACCAGCGAGTGCCCGAGCGCGCCGTCGGCCAGGACACCCTGGAAGTTGTCCCAGGTGGGTGTGAAGACCAGGCCGACGGTCGGGTCGGTGACCTGGACGTTCGTCTTGAAGGCGGCCGCGATCATCCAGACGATCGGCAGCGCGATGACCGCGCACACGATGACGATCAGGACCGCACGCAGGACGCCGAGCGCACGCTGCGGGCCGGACCGCCGTCGGGCGACGAGCCGCTGGGGCACGCGTCCGGGCGTACGGCTGGGGACTGGGGCGGTGGTCACGGCGCTCACGAGGCGCTCCTCTCGGTCCGGCGCCGCAGGAAGACCACGATCGCGACGATGAACAGCGTGAACAGGACCAGGACCGCGGAGGCGAGGCCGTACTCCTGGTAGTCGAAGGTGAGACCGTAGGCATAGACGTTCAGCGTCTCGGCCTCGAAGTCCGAGCCGCCGCCCGGTCCCTTGGTCGCGTAGATCAGGTCGAAGGTCTTCAGGGCGTCGACGCCGCGGAGCACCAGGGCCGTGAGGATCGTGGTGCGCAGCATCGGCAGGATGATGTAGACGAACCGCTGCCAGCCGCTCGCGCCGTCCACCCGGGCGGCCTCCTCCGGCTCCTCCGGCAGCGTGGTGAGGCCGGCGAGCAGCAGCACGGTCATCATCGGCGTCCACTGCCACACGTCGATGAGCATCAGGGTGGGCAGCGACTGCGAGACCGAGCCCAGGAACTCCTGGGGCGGGATGCCGACGAACCCGAGCAGGTGGTTGGCTATGCCGTTGGTCGGGTCGAGGATCAGCATCCACAGGATGCCGATGGCGACCGGGGTGGCCAGCAGCGGCACCATCAGGATGGTGCGCACGATCTCCATGCCGCGGAACGCCTTGCGCATGAGCATCGCCAGGGCCAGCCCGAGGATGGTCTCCAGCACGACGGCGCCGAGCGTAAAGACGACGGTGCGGCCCACGGCGGGCCAGAACCGGCGCGTGTCCGTGAGGGCGTCGGCGAAGTTCTGCAGGCCCACGTAGGCGTTGCCCGCGTTCACCGCGCCGAACGCGTCGGTGAGGCTGAGGTTGATCGTGAACACCAGCGGGAACACGATCATCAGCCCCACGAAACCGAGGGCGGGCGCGAGCAGCGCCCACTTGAGCCGGCGGTTCGCGGTCTCGAAGGTCACCATCGGCTTGTCCGACGGCGGGGTGCGGCGGGCGGTTGCGGCGCCGGCGGTGGTTGTCGTCGTCATCTAAAACTCCCGCTGACGGTTGTCACGGACGAGGAAGTCGTTGAACTCGGCGTCCGCATCCGCGGCGACGGACGCGACGTCCTCGCCGAGGATCCCGGAGACCAGCGGGCGGCCGACGATGTCGCGGGCGCGGCCCACCTGCATCACCTCGGGGCGGTCGTGCCCGACACCGTTGGCGGCGTTGATCCGCATCGCCTCGGCCAGGTCGGGCGGGAAGGACGCCAGCGTCGCCGGGTCGTCCCAGACGGACTGCCGTGCGCCGGGGATGCCCTCGGACTGCAGGCGCGCCACCATCTCGGGGCTGGAGGCCCAGCGGAGGAACCCCCACGAGTCGTCCCGCAGCAGCGAGAACTCGTTGACCGCGAGGCTCCACGACGGGATGTTGTGCGGGACCGAGCCGGCCGGGCCGGCCGGGAACGGCGCGAACCCCACGGTGTCGGAGACTGTCGAGATCGAGGTGTCGAGGAAGTTGCTGTAGATCGCGTCGGCGTCGACGTACATCGCAGCCTTGCCCTGCGCGAAGATCGGCATCGCCTGTTCCAGGCTCATGTTCGTGGCCCCGGGCGGCCCGGCGTCGTGCAGCAGGCGCCCGTAGTACTCGTAGGCGGCGATCGCCTCGGGAGTTGCGATGCCGGACCGGCCCTCGTGCATGAAGTCGCCGCCGAACGAGTACAGGAAGCTCGACCACTGGGTGACCGCACCGGCGCGCTGGCCGCGGCCGACGTACCCGAAGAAGCCCTCGCTGCGCCGCTGCAGCTCCAGGGCGATGTCGAGCATGTCGTCGAGGGTCTGCGGCGCTCCCCCGAAGTCTTCGAGCAGGTCCTTGCGGTAGTACAGCGCCGGACGCTCGGTGACGACGGGGACGCTGACGACGTTGCCCGCGGCGGTCGACCGCTCGCGCGGGGCCTCCTGGAAGTCGGTCCAGCGGTAGGCGGCGTCGCCCTCGACCCGGTCGGTGAGGTCGGCGATCCAGCCGTTGCGGGCGAACAAAAGCTGGTCCTGCAGCGGACGGACCGTCATGACGTCGATATCGGTGGCCGAGGCGTTGAGCCGGACGTTGAAGGTCGAGGTGAGCTGGTCGGCGGTGAGCATCCGCACGGAGACGCGACGGCCGATCCGCTCCTCGATCTCGGGCAGGTAGCGGCTGATCGCCTGCGTCCAGACGTGGTTGATGGCCAGGACGCGCAGCGGGGCGTTCGGGTCGGCCGTCCGCGGGCCGCGCGAGCAGGCAGCCAGCACGGACATCGCGGCGAGCACGCCGAACGACCGTCGGCTCAGCTCGCCGGCGCGCCGTGGGCTCGTGGGCAGTGACATGCGTGCGTCACACCTCCGTGTGTGGCTCGGATGACAAGTGGTCCAACTGGTAGGACCAGTTGGACGCTAGCACGGTCGCGAGGGCACGCCAAAACCACCCGGAGTCGACTGACGGAGTGCCGTCGCGATGGCGCCGCACCTCAGATGATCGAGGCGGCCTTGTCCACGGACGTCGGCGGATCCGCATCGACCGCGGTCAGGATGCCGTCGTCGTACTCCATCAACGTGACCGCATCGAGCGTGCTCTCGCCCCGCCGAATGACGCGAACGATTTCACGGGCATGAGCGCGACAGGGGCCGACGGCGCCACCGCCTCCGAAGCCTGCGTCGATGGCGTCGGGAGAAACCAGGCGTCCGCCGAGCTCGTGATCGTCCAGGCGTCCGGCCCACCACCGGGCACGAGCACGTTCGTGCGCAGTCGCCCGGTCGGTCTCGACGGACACGATGATCAGCCGTCGGCAGTCGGCTTTCGCGAGCGACAGCAGCAAGCGCTCCCCATACGCCGGCGTGGACATCGTGCTCTCGAGCACGATGTCCAGAGAGCCCTCCAACGCAGAGCGGCGCACGGCGTTGCACACCTCCGTCGACATCGTCTGCAGCAGGGGTGACAGATCCAGGGGCATGACGTTTCGACCATCCGGCAGCACCCGGGAGAGCGCGCTCGCGTAGGTCCCGTCGATCACGCACCGACGGGCAAGGAACTCCTTGGCGATGTCGGCATCGATCACCAGCCGCGAGTGGACATCCTCCACCGCAGCCGACAAGGTCGAGCTCTTTCCCGCACCGGGCGGTCCGGCGGTGACCACGACACAGCTCCCGCCTCGCGTCACGCCCCCGGCGTAGGTCTCCAGATACCAGTCTCGAGCTTCCCGGACGAGCCGACGCCGCTGCGCCGATGCAAGTACCGCATCCAGCGACCGCTCGCCCGAGATTGCCGCCAGAGCCGCAGCATGAACCTCGTCGCGCAGCTCACTCATGCGCATCGAGGATCACGTCGGCCTCAGCCTCGGTGAGAAAACCGCCTTCGAGAAGCGCCTCGACGTCCTCCTCAGACGAACCGGGCAGAACACCGTCGACCGGATCGACGACGCGACGTACCCATGCCTCGATCCCACGAAGGCGCGGGAACATCTGATCCGTCGAGATCTTGCCCGCGTACCGCTCCAGGACTACCTCTTCGACCGACTCACCGACACCCACCGCCTTTGCCCTGGCGATCAACCGATGCACGGCAGACTGAGACATGTGTACAGCGCGGGCGATGTCGCGCTGCGCCATCCCGCCTTCAGCCGCTAGGTACACGCGCCGGGTCCGCTCGATCTCCGCCAGGCGCGCGAGCACATAGGCCATCTTCAGATCCGACTCGCCGACTACGGCAACATGGTTTGACATGACGACCTCCTGAGCGACCAGGCTACGCGGTGATTCATTTTGAATCAAGCGCAGTTGATTGCCGACGGTCGCTAGCGGCCTAGCAACGTCTCGATGTGGCGGGAGGCCATCAGGTCCAAGCCGACGTCGAGGTCCGGGCCGTAGGTGCGCAGCCCCAGCGCGAGGTGTTCCCGCATCCGCTCGCGCGCGAGCTGGACGTCGCGCGCCTGGATCGCCTCGACGATCTCGGGATGGTGCGGCACCCCCGGCTCCCCGATCCGCGGGTCCGAGTTGGACCGCAGCATCATCTCGAACATCATGCCGCCGATGGAGGACAGCATGATGCGCAGCACCGGGTTGCCGCAGGCGGCGGCGATGGTGTCGTGGAAGCGGAGGTCCTCGCGCGCCTTGTCGACGACGTCGCCGGCGGACTCGACGCGGTCGAGCGCCTGCACTATCGCGTCGACCTGCTCGTCGGAGGCGCGCTCGGTCGCCAGTCCCGCGATCTCCACCTCGAGCGGGATCCGCGCCTCGATGAGCTGCCGCACCGTCGGGCGCTCGGTGCGGTAAAGGGCGTCGTATCCGCGAGCGTGCGCCGACGACTGCTCGGTGACGAACGACCCACGGCCCGGCGCGACCTCGATCAGGTCGGTGGCCTCCAAGCGGCGCAGCACCTCTCGGATCACGTTCCGGCTCGCGCCGAACTGCACCGCGAGCTCCCGCTCCGACGGCAGCTTGGCGCCGACCGCCCACTCACCCGTGTGGATCTGCTGCTCAAGCTGGCGTGCGATGTGCTCGGTGAGCAGGCCCCGGCGCCCGGTCGTCCCCGTGTCCCGGGGGTCCGACGGCGGCGCGAGGGGGGAGGTCATGGATCGAGGATATGCGGCTCAGCACTGGTCGTAGGCGTACGCCTCGTTGTCGGGGCCCACCAGGTCGCGGTCGCGCAGGATCGTCAGCGGAGCCCGGTCCGGGCCGGCACACACGGCGTCGAACCCGTCCGGGAGGTTGTCGGTGTACTCGATCTGGAGCACGTTCTCCCCGTAGACGCCGGTGTACGCGCCGCACTCGGCATAGGCCGCACACTCCTCGGTAACGGCGAAGTCGAACCCGAGCGCATGCCCTTCGGCAGCCGCCTCGGCGGCATTCTTCTGCCCGACGGCGAGGCCTGCGCCGTGGGCCAGCTCGATGTAGGAGCCCGCGAGCGCCAGGGCGTCCGCCTGCTCGATCAGGCCCGTGCTCGGGTCGGTGAACCGCGTCCACGTGTCGAGGTTGTCGATCTCGACCCCGTCGAAGCCCGCATCGGCACACCCGGTGATCACGGGGCCCAGAATGCCGAGGATCCGGTCGCGCTTCGCCTCAGTTGACGGGTCGAGGACGTACTCGTCGGGCCAGTCCGGATCCACGACGAGCCCACCCGCAGCGTCGTGGAGCAGCAGGTCCTCGTTGCCGTCGAGCCAGAGGTCCTCCTGGCCGGGCTGGGTCTGGAAGCCGTTGACGTAGCAGACACCGTAGGCGCCGGCGGCGGGCTCGGCAGTCGCGTCCCGCACTACGACGTCGAGCCCGCTCGCCAGGTCGTACGCGGCGCCGAGCTGGTAGTCGAACACCCCGCTCGTGGGCGGGAGGGTCACGGCCTCGGCGGCGGCGCTGGCGCCGGTTGCGGCATCGCCGCCGTCGTCGGCCGAACAGGCCGTGAGCGCCAGGACGACGAACGCGGCGGCGACCAGCTGCCGTGGCATCTCAGCGGGCGGCGACGGCGTCCGCGATCGGCGTCGTGCCGTTGCCGAACTCGATGGTGCGGCCGATCGTGCTGTCGTCCGCCAGGACCGCGGCGGCGACCGCCGCGACGTCGGCGCGCGAGACCCGGCCGTCGCCGGGCTCGGCTACCTCGATCAGACCGGTGGGCTCGTCCAGCGTGAGCGGGCCCGGGGCGAGGATCGTGTAGTCGAGCCCGACGGCGCGCAGGTGCTCGTCCGCTGCGGCCTTCGCCTCGGCGTACGCGAAGAACGAGTTGTCCTCGGGCACCCCGTGGTCGAGCCGCGCACCGAGGTAGGACACCATGACGTAGCGCGCGACACCCGCCGCCTTCGCGGCGTCCATCGAGCGGATCGCGGCGTCGCGGTCCACGGCGTAGGTACGCGCCTGGCTGCCGCCGCCCGCACCCGCCGACCAGACCACGGCGTCGTGCCCCCGCACGAGCTCGGTGAGCCCGGCGATGTCGAGGTTCTCGACGTCGGCGACCAGCGGGGTCGCTCCCGTGGCCGCGACCTCCGCCTGGTGGTCGGCATTGCGGAACACGCTGGTGACGTCGTCGCCACGCTCGACGAGCAGCGGGGCGAGCCGGAGCGCGATCTTGCCGTGGCCACCGATGATGAGAACTCGGGACATGGTGCTTCCTTCCGTGGGGTGCACCCCCAGGCTATGCCGAGATCTGCGCCATGAGGCCCATCAGGTCCGGGGCCACCCACTCCTCGGCGATCTTGTCGCCCTCGAAGCGGTAGACCTCGACGCTGCGCCACCTGACCTTGCCGCGCTGCTGACCGAGGCGCGGGCCGGGCGGCTGGCCGCCGAGGGCCCGGTCTCGCCGGAGCTCACCACGCTGCTCGCGGGTCTCGGCGAGGTCGCGGACTCCCCGATGGCCGCGCACGACAGGGAGCACCTGGCCTTCCTCGACGTGGTGGTCCCGGAGGCAGCGCGGGGCTCGCTGATGGCGACGCTGCACGCGACGCGGGAGCACGCGGCCCAGTTCTACGACCTGCTGGACGCCCTCGCCGACCTGGAGCCGGGCGATCCGCGAGTGGCCCACGCGGCGGAAGCACTGACGGCCCTGCTGCCCGCTGATCTGGTGCCGCCCGTCTCCGACCAGAAGGCCGGCGGTCTGATGGACAACATCTTCGCCGACCTCGCCCCGGCCCAGCGAAGGGCCGTCCGCGACGCGATGCGGCTCATCGCCGAGCGGCGGGAAGGAAGGACTCAGGCCCGCTGACGTTCCTCCTGCTCCCGGACCAGCTCCTCGACCGCGGTCGGCAGGGTCGTCTCGAAGTCGATCAGCTTCACCCACGTCGGGGTCACGACGATCCGGACCATGCCGTCGACATAGAGCGAACGCACCCCCTTCTCCCACTCGACCCGCTGCTCCGCCGTCATCTCGTAGCTGGTGTTCGCCTCGAGGAACTCGTCCGGGATGCCGTCCACGTGGTCCAGCTCGGCGGTACCGCGGATGAGCAGGATCTTGGGCGGGTGCACCTCGGTGTCGATCGTCAGGGCGACCATCGGGTTCTCGCGCAGGCTCGGCAGCTTCGGGGCGTTCTTCGGCGTGCACATGACGATCTCCGAGCCGTTCCACGAGAATCCGATCGGGACGTTGCGGGGCGTGCCGTCCTTGGCGACGTACGCCAGGCGGGTGATGTCGCGGGCGAGCAGCTCCTGGCTGATCGGGCGGTTCAGGATCTCGGTGACCTCGTTGGTGTCCATGGTCTTCCCTCTCGTCGTGCGGCCCGGATGGCCGCTTCTATGCCTGGGACGGAGCGGGCGCCAGCTTCTCGACATCCGCAGAGCTCGCACCGTCAAAAGTGGTATGCCCTCGCCCGCTACCTGTGGTCCGATGGCTCCTCGCCCTAGGCTCCAAACCGCACCGCTGCCGCGAGGAGACAGATGACCGACCGACTCCTGCCCGATGCCGAGACGATCGAGACCGTGCTCGCCTCCCGGCCGGGCGCGTGGGGTGCCGGAGCACGAGTGCTCTCGGTGCGGGACCTGTCCCCCGGGCTGAGCCGGGCGGCGGTGCTCCGGGTGAGCATCAGTGCGCCGGGCAGCCGCCCGGCCCAGTGGATCGTCAAGATCCCGAGCTGGGGCGAGCCGTCCCTCCTCGACTCGCGGGACGGGCGGCTGCACCTCCGGGAGGCCGACTTCTTCGGCAGCGACGTCCCCGGTCTGCTGCCCAGCGGCCTGGCCACACCGGCGGACCCGACCGTGATCCGGCAGAACGGCCTCGACTGGATAGTGATGCGCGACGCCGCCGCCGTCCTGCACCAGAGCTGGACTCCCGCCGCCGCGATGACCACCGCCGAGCGGATCGCGCCGCTGTTTGCCGTGGGAGCCGCGCGCGCCGGCCTGCTCGACTCCCTCTGGCTGGAGCGGGCGGGCTACGCCGCATACACCCATCACATCCGAGACGGTCACGACAACCTCGACGCGCTGGCCCATGACCCGCAGCTCAGGGCGCTGTTCACCCCTGAGCAGGTTGATGCCCTGCACACCTGCCTGGACGCCGCCGCCGTGCTGAGCGCACGCGCCGCGGAGCTGCCCACCACTCTGGTCCACGGAGACCTCCACCCGCGCAACGCCGGCCTCGACCCGCACGGCGCGCTCCTCCTCATCGACTGGGAGCACGTGGGCGTGGGCCCCGTGGGGTTCGACCTGGGCACCTTTGTCTCGATGTACCGGGCCTTCGGCGGATCCGGCGAGCTGGACGAGCCCGCCCTGCTCGAGGTCTACGGCCGGGCCCTCAGCGACCTGGCCGGGGCCGACCTGCGCCCCGCCGTCGCCATCGGCTTCGCCATCGCTCACCTGACCTGGGGTCTGCACCTTCGCCTGGGTCCCGGCCTGACGGCGGTGCGCCAGGGCCTCCACGGCGACAGCCCCGGGGAGCTCGCCGCGCATCTCGACGATCTCCGCTCGGGCTGCCTGCGTGCCCTGTCCTGGGCGTCCGCGACGTCGTTGGCCTGATCGGGCCCCAAGTTGACGCAGTGTTCAAGTTCGCCGTATCTTTCTTGACTATGAAGTCAAGTAACGCGATCTCCGCGCCGGGCCTGGTGCTCGACGCCCCGGCAGCCCTGGCGGCTTCGGCAGCAGAGGCCCCCGAGTCCGTCGACGCCGGGGCGGCCACCGCCTCCCCCACCACCGCATCGCCGTTCCAGCTCCTGCCCACGGGCGAGGCGTTCGGCGTCTGCGACCTGGACGGGGTGTGCTCCTGATGGCCGGCGAGGCATTCGGCCGGTCCGCGGACCGGCTCGTGGTCGACGTGTGGAGCGACGTGATGTGCCCGTTCTGCTACATGGGTGACACCCTCCTGGAGCAGGCGGTGGCTCAGTTCCCGCACGCCGCCGGCGTGGAGGTGCGTTATCACAGCTTCCTGCTGATGCCGGAGCTGACCGAGGACGACACCCCGGTCAACCCGGCCGAGCTGCTGTCCGCCAAGCACGGCCTCCCGCGCGAGCAGGCAGAGGCGATGAACGAGCAGGTCTCGGCCCGCGCCCGGCAGATCGGGCTGGAGTACCACCTCGACAAGGCCCAGGCCGTCGGCACCCGCACCGCGCACCAGCTCAGCCACTACGCCGCAGGCCAGGGCAAGCAGCACGAGATGGTCAAGCGGCTCTTCCAGGCGTACTTCACCGAGGGCCTCAACGTCGCGGACCGCGAGGTCCTGGGTGACCTGGCCGCCGAAGTCGGCCTGGACCGGGACGCCGCCCTAGCGGCCCTGGCCGGCGGCGAGTTCGCCGACGACGTCGAGGCGGACCTGCGGCAGGCCCGCGAGTACGGCATCACCGGGGTGCCGTTCTTTGTGTTCGCCGGCAAGTACGCCGTCTCGGGCGCACAGCCGGTCGAGGCGTTCACGCAGGCCCTGGAGACGAGCTGGAACGAGACCGTCGGCTCGGCCGCGACCGCCGGCGCCGCCGGGGCCGGGCGATGAGCTCGGACACCCCGCGGCTGCGCGCCGACGCGCAGCGGAACGTCGAGGGCATCCGCCTGGCTGCCCTCGACGTCTTCCGAGCCCACGGGCTGAACAGCCCCCTCGACGAGGTCGCACGCGCCGCGGGGGTCAGCAAGGGCACCATCTACCACCGCTTCGGGGGTCGGCAGGGGCTGATCGACGCCGTCGTCGAGGAGCTCGTGGCCGAGCGCATCAGCGGCATCATCAGCTCGGTCTCGGCCATCGACGACCCGGTCGAGCGGTTCGAGGGTTACCTGCGCGGGCTCTGGCTGCTCCAGTACGACGAGCCGGCCGCCAACGACGTCCTGCTGCGCGCACTGCCGGGCTCTGCCCCGCTGGCGGCGATGTGCGAGCACGCCGCCGAGGTCGCCGCCCGCTTCCTCGCTGACGCCCGGGCCACCGGCACGATCCGGGACGACCTGACGCCGGAGGACGTCGGCATCCTCATCTGGGAGCGCGGCATCATCGCCCGCGCCTGCGACCAGCAGCACCGCGACGGTTACATCAGGAGCTTCGAACACACCCTGCGCGGACTCCGCAGCGGTTCGTGACCACGCGCGACACCCGGTTCGGACGTTCCACTACGGTGTGACGCATGCAGCCTGCGACGACGGGCTCTGCCCGTCCGACAGTCGTCTTCGATGTACTCGGCACACTGGTTGACCAGGCAGGAAGCCTCGGCACTCGGGTGTCCGAGGTGACCGGGATCAAGAGCGGTGCCGCGGCATACGTAGCCCGTCGATGGCTCGAGCGCATCGCCGAGCGGGAGCGCGAGATCGTCGAGCGTCGTCGCGCGTTCGCCCCCAGTCACGAGCTGGACCGTGAGGTCCTGAACTCGCTCGTCCACGAGAACCTGCTGCCGCCCGGGTCGGCGGTCAGGCTCGCCGACGCGTCGGAGCGGCTGCTGCCGTGGCCGGACGCCGCGGCCGGCCTCGACCTCCTTAGCCGCGACCTCCCGGTGCTCGGCCTCTCGAACGCGAGCCGCCGGGTCCTGGCCGGGCTGAGTGCGGGCGGCGGCCTGCGGTGGCACCAGGTGCTCTCCGCCGAGGACGCCGGCACCTACAAGCCAGGCCGGGAGATCTACGAGCTGGCGCTGGCCAGCGCACCCGCCGCGGCGGACCCGCCCTTCATGGTGGCGGCGCACGCCTGGGACCTGCGGGCCGCCGCCGCGGCGGGGATGCGCACCGCCTACCTGCCCCGCCCCGGCGGCGACCTGCCTCGTCCGGGTGACGGGTTCGACCTGCACGCGATGAACCTGGTGGACCTGCACGCCCAGCTGCTCGCCCTGCCCGGCTGAGCCCGCAAAGGCTCAGGACACGTCTCCGTAGCGGGCCGCCAGCGCGGTGGCGCGGTCGCGCAGCGCGGTCCGCAGCGACTGCGGGGCGAGCGCCTCCGCGGCCGTGCCGAGCTGCCACAACGCCCATTCGGCGTGGCGCGCGTCCTGGAAGGTCACCTCCAGCCGCAGGCGGCCGTCGTCGTCGGCCTCCTCGTCAAGGATCGCGAGCGCCGTGCCCACCAGCTCCTCGCGGCGCGCCGGGTCCATCCGGACCAGGACGGTTACCTGGTTGCCGCCGGTGCGGAAGCGGGTGCTGCGCTCCTGCCAGACCTGGTCCAGGTCGACCCGGTCCGGGCGCTGTGCGGGTTCGGCCAGCTCCTCCGCGGCCAGGATCCGGGACAGCCGGTAGGTGCGGTCCGCGCCGGACGACATGGCCAGCAGGTAGCCCTTGTCGCGCACGGTGACCAGGCCGATCGGGTCCACCGTGCGCCACCGCGGGGCCTGGTCCACTGCCGCGTAGTGGATGCGCAGCCGGTGCCCGGCGAGCACGGCTCGCCGGATCTCGACCATCGCGGCTTGGGGCACATCGTCGGCAACCGGCCGGCGCGCCAGCAGGTCGGTCTCCGGTTCGACCAGAAAGCGCTGCGCCGCGTCGCTCGCTACGGCCCGGTGGTTCTCGGGCATGGCGTCGACCACCTTGCGCATGGCCGAGGCGAGCGCCGAGCCGAGGCCGAACACCTGCTCGCCGCGGCCCGTCCCGGCGGTCAGCACCGCCAGGGCCTCGTCGTTGTTCAGCCCGGTGAGCTCGGTCCGGAACCCGGGCAGCAGGGCGAACCCGCCGTGGCGACCACGTTCGGCGTAGACCGGGACGCCGGCCGCGGACAGCGCCTCGATGTCGCGCAGCACGGTGCGGGTGGACACCTCCAGCTCGCGGGCCAGCGTGTCCGCGGTCAGCCGGCCGCGCTGCCGCAGCAGCAGCACCAGCGAGACCAGCCGGTCGGCGCGCACAGAAAAACTCTAGCGGAATACCTGACACAGGGTGTCGTGATTTGGCGCCAGGCTCGGTGACACGACGTCGAAGATGGCGGCTACCGAGCCCCGGACCGGCGTCGTCCCGAAACGAATGGAGCTGACGTGACGATGGAACGCACTGCGGTCAACCCGGTGGCGTGGTCGGTGGAGCTGGGGTTCAACCAGGCGGAGGTGGTCTCCGGGCACACCCGGACCCTGTACTGCTCCGGGCAGACCGCGATGAGCAGCGACGGCAAGCCCCTGCACGACGGCGACATGGCGGCGCAGCTGGCGTTGAGCCTCGACAACCTGGAGGCAGTGCTCGACGAGGCCGGCATGTCGCTGGCGAACCTCGTCCGGCTCAACGTCTACACCACCGACGTCGACGTGCTCTTCCAGCACTACGGGGTGCTGGCGTCGCGGCTGGGCGCGGCCCGGGTGGCGCCGCCAACGACGATGCTCGGGGTCACCCGGCTGGCGATTCCGGGGCAGCTGGTCGAGCTGGAGGCAACCGCCGCCGGGTGATTGTTCGGGCATTCGGAACAGGTATTCCGGGATACCTTGCGCCGGGACCGGTCCCCGCGCTAGCGTCGTCGAATTAGTGACCGACTGTTCGGTCACTAATTCGAACCCAGGAGATTTCGATGAAGAAACTTCACATCCCCCTTGCGGCCGCAGCGGCCGCCACCCTCGTGCTCGCCGGGTGCTCGTCCCAGAACTTCGGCGGCGAAGACACGCCCAGCGAGACCGGACCCATCGCCATCGGCGCGGTCCTCGACGTCACCGGGCCCGGCGCCAGTCTCGGTGTCCCGCAGCAGAACACCCTCCAGATGCTCGCCGACCAGCTGAACGAGGCCGGCGGCATCGACGGCCGCGAGGTCGAGCTGACCATCGTGGACAACCAGTCCACCGAGGACGCCGCCGCCCGCGCGGTGAGCGACCTCGTCGAGCAGGACGACGTCGACATCATCCTCGGCGCGTCACGGACCGGCCCGAGCCTCGCGATGCGACCGGTCGCGGAGCAGAACGAGATCCCGATGATCTCGCTCGCCGCCAACGCCGCGATCGTCGCCGACTCCGAGTGGGTCTTCAAGACCACGCAGGACGACCGCGTGGTGCTCGAGAAGATCCTCGGCCACGCCAGCGACGCCGGGTACACCCGGGTCGCGCTGCTCCGTGACGCCTCCGGATTCGGCGAGGGCGTCGCCGAGACGATCACCGAGCTCGGCGCCGAGCGCGACATCGAACTCGTGACGACGGAGTCGTTCGAGCCGACCGCTACCGACTTCACCGCGCAGCTCACCAACATCCGGTCGTCGGACGCCGACGCGGCGATCATCTGGGGCATCAACCCGGCGGCGGCCCTCGCCCAGCAGCAGTACGTCCAGCTCGGCGTCGACCTGCCCGTCTACCAGTCGCACGGCGTCGCCAACCAGACGTTCTTCGACCAGGCGGGCGACGCGGCCAACGGCGCGATCGTGCCGATGGGACGCATGCTGGTGGCCGACCAGCTCGCCGACGACGACCCCCAGAAGCCCGTCATCGAGGACTACGTCGCGCAGTACGAGGCGGAGTTCGGCGAGGCACCCAACGCGTTCGGCGGTTACGCCTTCGACGCGTGGAACATCGCGATCGAGGCCATCACGGCGGCCGGGACCGAACCCGAGGCACTCCGCGACGCCATCGCGGCCACCACCGACCACGTCGGCGTCTCGGGTGTCTTCAACTACTCGGACACCCAGCGCTCGGGCCTGACCGCCGACTCCGTGATCATCGCCGAGGCGGAAGACAACGCCTGGGTCCTGATCGGGGAATGATCCTTTGCTCACCGAATTCTTTCAGCTGACGGCGGCAGGGCTGTCACAGGGCTCTGTGTACGCCCTGCTCGCCGTCGGCCTGATCGCGATCTACAGCGTGCGACACATCGTGAACCTCGCCCAGGGCGAGTTCGCGTCGTTCGCCGGCCTCGGCGCCGCGTGGCTCATCGCCGTCGGGGTCCCGGTGGTCCTCGCCATCGTGGCCGCCGTGGTCACCGTGACCGTCACGGCGGTCCTGATCGACCGGCTCGTCATCGCCCGGGTCAAGAAGATGACCACGCTGACGTCGATCATCCTGACGCTCGGCATCGCGACGCTCATGCAGGCGCTCATGCTCCTGGCCTGGGGGCCGACGGCGCGCCGGCTGCCCCCTTCCCCGGCTCCGACGTCATGATCGGCGGGGTCAGCATCCGCTCCCAGGAGTTCTGGATGCTCGGCGCCATCCTGGTGGTCGGCGTCGGGATCATCCTGTTCTCGGAGCGCACGCGGCTCGGCAAGGCTATGCGCGCCGTCGCCGAGCAGCCGATCGCCGCGCGCATCGTGGGGATATCGCCCGCGCTCGCCTCCGCGGTCGCCTTCGGTATCGCGGGCTTCTCCGGCGCCATCGCCGGCGTCGTCTCCTCCCCGCTCTACCTGTCGGCCTGGTCGGTGGGGCTGCTGCTGGCGCTCAAGGGATTTGTGGCCGCCGTGCTCGGCGGGCTCACGTCCTATCGGGCCGCGATCGTCGGGGGCCTGCTCCTCGGCATCCTCGAGTCCTACGTCGCGGGCTACATCGCCTCCGGCTATCGCGACGCGGTCGCCTTCCTGATCCTCATCATCGTCCTCATCGCCCGGCCCGCGGGCCTGGTGCTCCGACCGAACAGGGCCCGAGTCTGATGGCTGCTCAGAAAAACCCGATCCCGCTGCTCGGTCCGGCCAAACGCAGGAACGAGATCGTGGGCCTGGTCGTGCTCGCCCTGGCCATCGTGGTCCTCCCGTTCGTCGCCAGCCCCTCGATGCTCGGCATCGTGGTGTTCGCCATGATCTTCGCCCTGCCCGCGATCGGGCTCAACCTGCTCATGGGGCTCGCGGGCCAGGTGAGCCTCGGTCAGGCCGCCTTCTTCGCGGCGGGCGCGTACACCCACGCGATCCTGCTCACCCGCTACGACGTCCCCGGCCCCCTGGCCGCCGTGGCGGGCGTAGCGGTGGCGATGCTGCTCGCGCTCCTCGTCGGGGTACCGCTCCTGCGGCTGCACGGTCACTACCTCGCGCTCGCGACGCTCGGCCTGGGCTTCATCGTGATGATCCTGGTGCGCGAGAACGACTTCACCGGCCGCAACACCGGTATCCACGGGTTCTCCCGGCCCGAGGTGTTCGGGGTGTCGATCGACAACAACGCGTTCTTCCTGTGGTTCGTCGCGCCGGCCGTCCTGGTCGCGCTGGCGCTGGCGATGAACCTCACGCGCAGCCGCACCGGACGGGCCCTCTCGGCCCTGAACGACTCCGGGATCGCCGCCGAGTCGCTCGGCGTCCCGACGTTCCGGCTCCGGCTGGGCGTCTTCGTCCTCTCCGGAGGGCTGGCCGGGCTCGGCGGCGTCTACTACGCCTACCACGTCTCGCTGGTCAGCCCCGCGGTCGCGGAGCTCCATCTCTCGGTCGAGTTCCTGCTCATGGCGGTGCTCGGCGGGCTGGGCTCCGTCTGGGGTGCGCTCATCGGTGCGGTCATCGTGGAGTGGCTGGGCGAGGGACTGCGGGACCTGATCCCGATCCTGATCCCGGGGGCCAGCGGCGAGGTGCAGCTCGTGGGCTACGGCCTCGCGCTCGTGCTCGTCATCCTCGCGATGCCCGGGGGTGTCCACCAGTTCCTCGACTCCCTCTGGAAGCGCGTGCGGTCCACGGCGAGTCGCGGCAGACCCGCAACGGCTCAGGCTGCACCCGCGGACGACGACCTGGCAGATGTGGAGCTCTCCGTGTCGACGCCGGTCGCCCCCGGCGAGATCGTTCTTGAGGTCCGCGGGCTCACCAAACGCTACGGCGGGGTCGTGGCCGTCGACGACGTCAGCTTCGACGTCCGCGCCGGCCGGATCATCGGGCTCATCGGCCCGAACGGGGCCGGCAAGACGACCTGCTTCAACATGATCAGCGGGGCCCTGACCCCGACGGCAGGTGAGGTCCGGCTCTTCGGGCAGTCGATAGCAGGCAAGCACCCCCACATCGCCGCCCGGCTCGGGCTCACGCGGACCTTCCAGAACCTCCAGGTCTTCACCTCGACCGACGTGCGCGGCAACGTCTACATGGGGCGCTACCTGCGCGGCCGCGCCGGGTTCGTGCGCGGCATCCTGGGCCTCCAGGGCCACGAGCAGCGGCGTCAGCTGGCGGACGCCGACGAGCTCCTGCGTGCCTTCGGCCTCGACGACGTCCCCCAGATGGCCGCGGGCGACCTCCCGTTTGGCCGCCAGCGGATCATGGAGGTTGCCCGGGCGCTGGCGTCCGAACCCGCGGTCCTGCTGCTCGACGAGCCAATGGCCGGGCTCACCGGGGCCGAGCGCGACCGGCTCGCCCGGCTGCTGCGCTCGCTCCGTACCGCCGGCCTGACGACGATCCTCGTGGAGCACGACGTCGGCCAGGTGCTCTCGCTCGCCGACGAGGTCATCGTGCTCGACGACGGGGTGGTCGTCAGCCACGGGACCCCGGAGCACGTACGGCACGATCCGGCCGTGATCGCCGCATACCTCGGCGACACCGCGACCACCGAACCGGCCAGCACCGACACGGTCGCCCCCGAGGCGGCCGCCCCCGAGAAGGTCACCATCAAGAAGGAGGCCCGATGAGCCTCGAGATCACCGACCTGACGGCGGGCTACGGCCAGCTCCGGGTCCTGGAAAAGCTGTCGTGCAACGTCCCGACCGGCTCGATCCTCGCCGTTGTCGGCGCCAACGGTGCCGGGAAGACGACGCTCCTGCGCGCCGTCGACGGGCTCATCCCGGCGTCGTCGGGCAGCGTGACCCTGGACGGCGAGCAGATCCTCGGCCTGGCCACCGAGAAGCTGGCCCGCCGCGGGCTCGCGCACGTGCCCGAGAACCGGCTCGTCTTCCCCGGTCTCTCGGTCCAGGACAACCTCGTCCTCGGCGCGTGGAGCAAGCCCCGCAACGCGCCGTTCGACGAGACCCTCGCACTGTTCCCGCGGCTGGTCCCGCGGCTCGCGCAGGCCGCCGGGTCGCTCTCGGGGGGCGAGCAGCAGATGCTCGCGATCGGCCGGGCGCTCATGTCCCGGCCGAAGGCCCTGCTGCTCGACGAGCCGAGCATCGGGCTTGCGCCCAAGGCCGTCGTCGAGATCATGGACGTCCTCGCCCGGCTCCGGGACTCGGGCGACATGTCGATCCTGCTCGTCGAGCAGAACCTCTCGGCGGCGTTCCGCGTGGCGGACCGCGCGATAGTCGTCGCGCACGGAAGGGTCGCGCTCGAGGGTTCGCCCGACGAGCTGATGAACTCCCCCGAAGTGCGCGACGCATACTTCGGCGGCCTGGACGCCAAGGCGTCATAGACCACCCAACTGACTCGCCCGCCCCAATACGGCGAGTCAGTGGGTTGGTCGGACCACCCAACTGACTCGCCGCACTGGTGCGCCGAGTCAGTTGGGTGGTCCGACCGCGTTGCGCCAAGCCAGTCAGCCAATGCCGTTGGTGTGCCGGCGGGTGTGCGCGCGGCGGGTGGGACAGGTCACCACCCGCCGCGCGGTCCTGGGGTTCAGCGCAGGTCGTACAGCCGCTTCAGCTTGCCCTCGCTGCGCGGGAGCGAACCGGCGGGCTCGACGACGACGCCCACGCTCGACCCGACCCGCTCCTTGACCTGCTTGGCGAGCACCTTGGCGAACGGGCTCGCGGACTCGACCGACTGGCCGGGTGCGTGCTCTACGCGGACGCAGAGGGAGTCCATCCGGCCCTCCCGGGTCAGCTCCAGGATGAAGTGGGGCGACAGCTCGGGAATGCCGAGGACAACCTCCTCGATCTGCGTCGGGAAGAGGTTGACGCCGCGCAGGATGATCATGTCGTCGTTGCGGCCGGTGATCTTCTCGATGCGCCGCATACCAGGCCGCGCGGTGCCGGGCAGCAGCCGGGTCAGGTCCCTGGTCCGGTAGCGCAGGACCGGGAAGGCCTCCTTGGTCAGCGTGGTGAACACCAGCTCGCCGTGCTCGCCGTCGGGCAGCGGCTCCCCCGACTCGGCGTCGATGATCTCGGGGAGGAAGTGGTCCTCCCAGATGTGCGGGCCGTCCTTCGTCTCGACGCACTCGTTGCCGACACCGGGACCCATGACCTCGCTCAGCCCGTAGATGTCGACGGCGTCGATGTCCAGGCGCTCCTCGAGCTCGTGCCGCATCTCGTTGGTCCAGGGCTCGGCGCCCAGCACCGCGACGCGCAGGCTCGTCGACCGCGGGTCGACGCCTGCGGCCTCCATGGCATCAACGATCGTCAGGAGGTACGACGGCGTGCAGAGGATGACCTCGGGCTCGAAGTCGGTGATCAGCTGCACCTGGCGGGTGGTCTGACCGCCCGAGACGGGGATCACCGTGGCGCCGAGCCGCTCGATGCCGGCATGGGCGCCGAGGCCGCCGGTGAAGAGCCCGTAGCCGTACGCGTTGTGCACGCGCATCCCCTGCCGCACCCCGGCGGCCCGGAGGCTGCGAGCCACGAGGTCCGCCCACGTGTCGAGGTCCTTGTGGGTGTACCCGACGACTGTCGGGCGGCCCGTGGTGCCCGAGGACGCGTGCACGCGCGCGACCTGGTCCATGGGCACCGCGAACATGCCGAACGGGTAGTTCTGGCGGAGGTCTTCCTTGGTCGTGAAGGGCAGCAGCCGGACGTCTTCGAGGCTGCGGATGTCCTCCGGGGTCACCCCTGCATAGCCCAGCTTCGCGCGGTAGAACGGCACGTTCTCGTAGGCATGCCGAACGGCCGACTGCAGGCGCACCAGCTGCAGGTCTCTGATCTGTTCGCGCGAGAGCCGTTCGGCCTCGTCGAGCACGGGCTCGTACTGCATGGAGATCGTCATTGGTACTCCTCGAGGATGGTCGCCGGCCCGGACGGGCGGCCCGGACAAATACTAACCGATCGTCCGGTTGGTTAATAGTCGATGATGGGGCCGGGAACGTAAGCTCCCGGCCCCACCTGTTCGGTCAGAGATTCTCGACGAAGAAGTCGACGATCGGGTCCAGCACGGCCTCGGTCGACCAGACCCTGCCGCCCTCGGGGTCGCCGAGGAAGGAGAGGTCCCCGTGACCCGCGCCCTGGACCAGGTACCGCGTGCTCGGCACGCCGGCAGCCAGGAGCGCGTCGTGCGTGAGCAGGGTCTGCGACGGCGAGATGAGGGTGTCGTTCGTGCCGTGGTAGTTGAGGAACGGGGGCTCGGTGCCGTCGATGTACGTGACCGGGTCCGCCGCGGCGGCAGCTACCGGATCGTCGAAGAGCGTCTCGCCGGTACCCGCACCCAGGACGTAGGTGGTGACGAAGTTGTCCGGGGTCTCGCGGTAGTAGTCCTGCGTCTCCTGGTCGAAGTCGGCAGCGATGCGGGTGAGGTCGGACGCGCCGAACTCCTCCACCACCGCGCTCACGTCGCTGGAGACGTCGAGGTTCTCGCCGACGTCGAACGACTCGTCACCCTGCGTGACCCCGGCCATGGAGGCCAGGTACGCCCCGGCGGACTCGCCCCAGAGACCGATCGAGTCGCCGTCCAGGCCGTAGTCGGCAGCGTTGGCCCGCAGGAAGCGCACGGCGGACTTCACGTCGGCCACGCCGTCGCGGTAGGTCCCGCCGTCGCCGATCGTCCGGTACTCGATCGCCGCCACGGCGATCCCGTGCTCCATGAGGTACGAACGGTTCCCGATCGAGCCGCCGCGGTCGGAGACGATGAACCCTCCGCCGGGGATGTACACGACGACGGGAACCGGGCCCGACACGTCCTGCGGCACCGTGATGTCCATCCGGATGAGGTAGGTCGACCCGTCGTCGAGCACGGGCTCCGAGAAGACCACGTTCGAGTACTCCGTGAGCTCCACACCGGTGCACTGGGCCTGCGGGCTGTCGTCGGCGTCGAGCACGATGCTTGTGCTCTGGTCGCTCTCCGCGACCGTGGTCGAGAGCGGGAGCCCGCCTCCGCCTCCGCCGCCCATTGCGGGGGCGGCCGCTGCGGGAACGGTGCAGTCGGCGGACGGGGTTGTCGTGTCCACCGGGACGGCGCACCCGGCGAGGAGCAAGCCGACCGCCACGACCGATGCTGCGATGCCCGCGCTGCGGGCCGATATCTTGCGCACTCTTCTACTCCTCGTTCTCTGGGACGGCGGAAACCTGCTGGGCGGACGTGGCCGGATAGCGAACGAACGCGACGATCGCCACCGCGACGAACGCGGCGGCGGCCAGCCAGAAGACGCCCTGGTACCCGGCGATCACCCCGAGGGCGAGCGTGTGCGTGCTCGGAACGCCGCCGAGGCCGCCGACCTCGACGAGGTGGGTGCCGATGAAGATTCCGTTGGCGATCCCGGACAGGGTGGTCAGCAGCGCCACGCCGACCGAGGTACCGATCTGCTGCGCGGCGTTGAGGACCGCCGAGGCCACGCCCGAGTCCTCCGCCCGGACGCCGAACGTCGCCGCGGACAGCGTGCTGGCAAAGATGACGCCGAGGCCGACCCCCGTCAGCAGCAGCCCGGGCAGGATGCCGGTGGTGTACTCCACGCCGTCGTGGACGAGGGCGAGCAGCACCATGCCGAGCGCGCTGACCAGCGCCGCGACGGGCACCTTGACGCGCAGGGGAACGTTGACCGCCAGGCCCGCCGAGATGCCCTGGGCCCCGATGGCGATCGCAGCGACCATCGGGAGGAACGCGAGCCCGGCGTAGAACGCGGGCATCCCGATGATCTCCTGGAGGTAGCTGGTCGCGAACACGAAGACGGCGACGATCCCGACCGAAGCGATCAGCATGACGAGCGAGGACGTCGAGCGCCGGCGATCCGCCAGGATCGACGGCGGCAGCAACGGGTTGGCCGTGCTGCGCTGCGTGCGCGCAAAGACGACGAGCAGCACGATGCCGACCACCAGCGTGATCCCCGCGACGACCGGCTGCAGCGACGCGGTGGCGACGGCGTACACAACGCCGACCACGCCCACCGAGGCGAGGATCGACCCGCGCACGTCGAACGGCTTGGGCTCGGTCGGCTGCGGACGCGGCAGGGCGAGCAGCGCCCCGACGACGGCGACGACCGCGAACGCCACGTTGATGTACAGGGTCCAGCGCCACGAGAAGTACTCGGTCAGCCAACCACCGAGGATGAGGCCGACGCCGGCGCCCGCCCCGGACACGGCGCCGAAGACGGCGAAGGCCTTCTCACGGCTGGCCGAACCGGCGAACGCGACGGTGAGCAGGCCCAGGGCGGCCGGCGCGAGCAGCGCCGCGAAGACACCCTGCGCGGCCCGGGCGGTGATCAGTACCGCGAGGCTCGGCGCCCAGCCCCCGACCGCCGAGGCCAGCGCGAAGCCGATCGCGCCGATGACAAACGCGCGGTGCTGGCCGATACGGTCACCGATGCGCCCTCCCACGAGCAGGAGGCCACCGAAGGCCAGCGAGTAGGCAGCGACGATCCACTGCCGGCCGCTCGCGTCGAAGCCGAGCTCCGCCGCGGCCGCCGGCAGGGCGATGTTGACGATCGTCGCGTCGAGCACCACGAGGAGCTGCGCGAGCGAGACCACGACGAGTGCGAACCAGCGCCGGGGTGGCGCCGACGAGCCGATCGATGTCGTGGACGGTGTTTGGGTTGACATGCGTCCCCTGCTCTACTGAGTGCGGAATAGCTATTCCGATCACGGTAACACAGAACGGAACAGTTGTTCCGGCGGGCTAGTATCGAGGGGTGTCAGACGAGAACCCAGTAGAGGCGGACGACGCGACCGAGCGCATCCTGAGTGCCGCGCGCGAGGTCTTCGCGACGGACGGTCTCGACGCTAGCCTCGGCGACGTCGCCCGGCACGCCGGGGTCGGCGTCGGCAGCATCTACCGGCGGTTCGGCAACAAGGACGACCTTATCCAGGAGCTCGCCGCCCGACGCTTCGAGGTGATCATCGACCGCGTGTCCTCGGAGCTCGACGCCGACGACGCCTGGGAGGCGTTCGCCACCGAGTTCCGGCAGTCCGTCGCGGAGTACGCGACGGACCGCGGGTTCCGGGAGCTCGTGATCGGCAGCGTGAGCGGAACGCTCGGCTGGGCGCGCGGGAGCGAACCGGACCGCCTGCGGGCAGCGATGGGGCGGTGGGGTGCTCAGATGGAGGCCGCCATCAACAGCCTCATCGAGCGCGCCCAGGAAGAGGGCACGCTCCGGCCGGACGTGAGCGGGTCCGTGATCCTCGAGCTCAGCATCGCGCTGCAGTCGATCGCCGGCCTGGGCAACGACCACAACCACGAGAAGGCGATCCAGATCATCCTGGACGGGCTGCGCGTGACCTGAGCCGGGGCCGCCGCCGTCGGGCCGATTGCGACTCCGCCGCCCCGCCCGATATGCTGACCGAACGTTTGGTCAGTAATAGGAGAGCGAGGCATCATGGGCGATGCGTTTCTGATCGGCGGCGTCCGTACGCCGGTAGGGCGATATGCGGGTGCCTTGGCCGGCGTCCGGCCGGACGATCTCGCCGCACTGGTCGTGGGCGAAGCGGTGCGCCGCGCCGGGATCGATCCAGGCGCCATCGACGAGGTGATCCTCGGGGCCGCCAACCAGGCCGGCGAGGACAACCGCAACGTGGCCCGGATGAGCGTGCTGCTCGCCGGCCTGCCCGACGAGATCCCCGGCATCACGGTCAACCGGCTGTGCGCGTCCGGGATGAGCGCGATCGCACAGGCGTCGCTCGCGATCCGCGCCGGCGACGCAGACCTCGTCGTCGCCGGCGGGGTGGAGTCCATGACCCGCGCACCCTGGGTCCAGGCGAAGCCCGAGAAGGCCTGGAAGGGACCGGGCGCGGCCCACGACACCTCTATCGGCTGGCGGTTCACCAACCCCCGCCTGGCCGCGCGCGACAAGGCCACCTTCTCGATGCCGGAGACCGCCGAGGAGGTCGCGCGTGTCGACGGGATCAGCCGCGAGGACGCCGACACCTTCGCCCTCCGCTCGCACGAGCTCGCCCTCGCGGCGATCAAGGCGGGGCGCTTCGAGGACGAGATCATCCCCGTGCCCACCGCCCGCGGTGACGTGACCATCGACGAAGGTCCGCGCCCGGACAGCAGCCCCGAGGCGCTCGCCAGGCTGCGGCCCGTCGTCAAGGGCGGTTCGGTGGTCACGGCCGGAAACTCCAGCTCGCTCAACGATGGCTCCTCGGCGATCGTCGTCGCGAGCGGCGCCGCCGTCGAGCGCTACGGGCTCACGCCGCGCGCACGCATCGTCTCCTCGGCGGCGGTGGGCCTGGCTCCCGAGATCATGGGCCTCGGCCCCGTCCCCGCTACCCGCAAGGCCCTCGACAAGGCCGGGCTGAGCATCGGGGATCTCGGTGCGGTCGAGCTGAACGAGGCCTTCGCCACTCAGTCCCTCGCGTGCATCCGCCGCCTGGAGCTGGACCCGGCCATCGTCAACGCCGACGGCGGGGCGATCGCGCTCGGGCACCCGCTGGGCTCCAGTGGCTCCCGCCTGCTCGTCACGCTGCTGGGCCGCCTGGAACGCGAGAAGGCCCGGTACGGCCTGGCGACCATGTGCATCGGCGTCGGGCAGGGCCAGGCCATGATCGTGGAGCGCGTATGAGCGAGCTGAGCGTCGACCGGCGCCCCGATCGTCTCGAGGTGACGCTCGACCACCCGTCGACCCGCAACGCCATATCGCGTGCGATGGTCGACGAGCTGCACGCCGTCTGCGCGGAGCTTGAGGCCGAGCCGCGGATCCTCGTGCTCGCCGGCTCCCCCGAGGTCTTCGCGTCGGGGGCCGACATCGCCGAGCTGCGCGAACGCACTGCTGCGGACGCCCTCGCCGGGATCAACTCCCGGATCTTCGACCGGATCGCCCGGCTCCCGATGCCCGTCATCGCGGCGATCGACGGCTGGGCGCTCGGCGGCGGCGCCGAGCTCGCCTACGCCGCCGACATCCGGATCGCCGGCGAGGGCCTGCGGATCGGCAACCCCGAGACCGGCCTCGGCATCATCGCGGCGGCCGGGGCGACCTGGCGGCTGCCCGAGATCGTCGGCGACGCCCTGGCCCGCGAGCTGCTGTTCACCGGACGGACCCTCGACGCCGGCGAGGCGCTGGCGGCGGGACTCGTCTCCCGGGTCGTGCCGTCGACCGAGCTGCTCAAGGCCGCGCACGAGATCGCGGACCGGATCGCGCGCAACGACCCGCTGGCCACACGGTTGACCAAGGCCGTGCTCGCGGCGCCGCGGTCCGCACACCCAGCGATCGACGAGCAGACGCAGGCCCTGCTGTTCGAGTCGCCCGAGAAGCGGCGGCGGATGACTGAGTTCCTGACACGGAAGAAGAAGCCAACATGACCGCAGTCCCCGAACGCGTCGGTGTGCTGGGCGGCGGCCGCATGGGTGGCGGGATCGCCCACGCCTTCCTGCTGGCCGGCGCCGACGTCGTCGTTGTCGACCAGCCGGACGCGCTCGCGCGTGCCGAGGCTGGGATCCGTACCGCCATCGACCGCAGCGTCACCAAGGGGACGACGGCGATCGCGCGCGACGAGCTGATCGCCGCCCTCACCGTCTCCGCCGACCGCCGGGACTTCGCCGACCGCAATCTGGTTGTCGAGGCCGTGCCCGAGGTGCCGGAGCTGAAGCGCGCGGCCCTCTCGGCCGTCGAGGACGTTCTCTCCGCCGGTGCGGTCCTCGCGAGCAACACGTCGTCGCTGTCGATCGACGAGCTCGCGGCCGGCCTCGCCCGGCCCGCGGACTTCATCGGCCTGCACTTCTTCAACCCCGTGCCGGCCTCGGCGCTCGTCGAGGTAGTGACCGGAAAGCTCACCGCGGACGCGGTGGTCGGGCAGGCACAGGGCTGGGTGCGGGCGCTCGGCAAGACCGCGGTGACGGTCAGCGACTCCCCCGGGTTCGCGTCGTCGCGGCTCGGCGTCGCTATCGCGCTGGAGGCGATCCGCATGCTGGAGGAGGGCGTGGCGACCGCTGAGGACATCGACGCCGCGATGGTGCTGGGCTACCGGCACGCGACCGGCCCGCTGCGCACCACCGACGTCGTCGGCCTCGATGTGCGGCTCGGCATCGCCGAGCATCTCCACGAGACCCTGGGCGACCGGTTCGCCCCACCCGCGCTGCTGCGCCGGATGGTGGCCGAGGGGCGGCTCGGCCGGAAGACCGGCTCGGGCTTCTTCGACTGGCCCGAGCAGTGAGCGCCGGTCCTCTGAATGCTGAGCCAATGAACGCCGAACGACAGATCGTCCGCCAGATCAACTTCGAAGGAGCAGCCCGATGACGACCATCCTGCCAAGCTTTGTCCGCGACGAGTGGTGGACGCCGGCGGACGAGTCCGGTGCGACCGAGGTCCGCGATGCGTCGACCGGCGAGCCGGTGGCCCACGTGAGCACGGCGGGGATCGACCTCGCCGGCGCGCTGGACCACGCCCGGACCACCGGGCAGCGATCGCTCGGGGCGCTGACTTTCCACCAGCGCGCCCTCCTCCTCAAGCAGCTCGCCCTGGCGCTCACCGAGCGCAAGGAGGAGCTGTACACCCTGTCCGCACGGACGGGCGCCACCAAGACCGACTCGTGGATCGATATCGACGGCGGCATCGGCGTGCTGTTCAGCTACGGCTCGAAGGGACGCCGGGAGCTGCCCAACTCGTCCGTGTACGTGGACGGGCCGGTGGAGATCCTGTCCAAGGACGGCAGCTTCCTGGGCCGGCACGTCTTCACCCGCCTGCCCGGTGTCGCGGTGGAGATCAATGCCTTCAACTTCCCGGTGTGGGGCTGGCTGGAGAAGTTCGCTCCTGCCTTCCTCGCCGGTATGCCGACGGTGGTCAAGCCCGCGACCCCGACCGGATACCTCGCCGAGGCGGCCGTGCGCATCCTCGTCGAGACGGGCCTCCTGCCCGCCGGGTCGCTCTCGCTCGTCTCCGGGAGCGTCCCGGGACTCATGGACCACCTGCGGCTCGGGGACCTCGTGGGCTTCACGGGATCGGCGTCGACCGCTGACCGGCTGCGGTCGCACGCAGCGGTACAGACCGGCGGGGTCCGGTTCACGAGCGAGACCGACTCGATCAACGCCTCCGTGCTAGGCCCGGACGCCACCGCCGACACTCCGGAGTTCCAGGCCTTCGTGCGTCAGCTCGTCACCGAGATGACTACCAAGGCCGGGCAGAAGTGCACGGCGATCCGGCGCGCGGTAGTGCCGACCACGCTCGCCGACGACGTCGTTGCCGCCGTCGCGGCGCGCATCGCGGACAAGACAGTGCTGGGCGACCCGCGCGCGGACGGCGTCACGATGGGGCCGCTGGCCTCGCTCGACCAGCGCGACGAGGTGCTGCGCCAGGTCGCCCGCCTGGAGGCGGCCGGCGGCAAGATCGTGTACGGGTCGACGGACGCCCCCGAGGTGCTGCGCGCCGACGGATCCCGCGGAGTCGCCGCCGAAGGCGCCTATGTCGCGCCCGTGCTGCTGCGGTTCCCGGCGGACGCGCCCGACGCGGTCCACAACATCGAGGCGTTCGGCCCCGTCTCCTCCCTCATCACGTACGACACGGTCGAGGAGGCCGGCGACCTGGTGGCGCGCGGCGGCGGTTCGCTCGTCACGAGCGTCGCGACGCACGACCCGGGGTTCGCCGTCGAGCTGATCCAGCGGGCCGCTGCCTACAACGGCCGGATCCTCGTGCTGGACCGCGACGACGCGCGCAGCTCGACGGGGCACGGCTCGCCCCTGCCGGGCCTGGTCCACGGCGGCCCGGGGCGCGCCGGCGGCGGCGAGGAGCTGGGCGGGATCCGGGCGGTGCTGCACCACATGCAGCGCACCGCGGTGCAGGGCTCGCCGGACATGCTCACCGCGCTCACCGGCATCTGGCACACGGGCGCGCGCACCGTGGCGGACGACGTACATCCGTTTCGCAAGAGCCTTGCGGAGCTGCGGATCGGCGACCAGGTCGTCTCCGGCAGTCGAGAGGTGACGCTCGACGACATCGAGACGTTCGCGCGGTTCACCGGGGACACGTTCTACGCCCACATGGACGAGGCGGCCGCCGCGGCCAACCCGTTCTTCCCAGGCCGGGTGGCGCACGGCTACCTGTTGGTCTCGTGGGCCGCCGGCCTCTTCGTGGACCCCGCCCCCGGACCCGTCCTGGCGAACTCCGGGCTCGAGAACCTCCGGTTCCTGACCCCGGTCTCGCCGGGCGACAAGATCCGCGTCGAGCTCACCGCCAAGCAGATCACGCCGCGCGAGACCGACGAGTACGGCGAGGTGCGCTGGGACGCGGTGCTCAAGAACCAGGACGACGAGGTCACCGCAACCTACGACGTGCTCACGCTGGTCGCTAAGGAGCTCGCGGCAGCCTGAGCCTGAGCCTGAGGTAGCCGTCTAAAGCGGCTACCTCAGGTAGAGGGCGTCTCGGGGGCGGCCCGGAGGCCGTCGAACGCGACGGTGAGCAGGTCGGTGGCGAGCCGGTCGGCGGCCTCCGCCCCCTCGGGGCTGTACCACTCGGCGATGGAGTTCACCATGCCAAACAGCAGGCGTTCGGCCACACCTGGGGCGATGTCGCTCCGGATCGACCCGTCGCGCTGCGCCTCGACGACCATCTGGGTCACCGCCTTGTCGAACGTACGACGCCGGGCCAGAGCGGCGCGCTCGACCTCGGAGTTTCCCCTCAGCCGCAGCAGGAGGGTCACCGACGGCAGCTCGCGCACCAGCACGTGGACCGCGCCCCTGAGCAGGAACGAGAGCCGCGCGACGGCGTCGCCCTGGTCCCGGGAGTCGTCGAGGACGCTTTCCAGGCTGTCGAGCGCGTGGTCGAGCGCCAGGGCGAGCAGCTGTTCCTTGGAGGAGATGTGGTGGTAGATCGCGGCCTTGGACAGCCCCAGGCGTTCGGCGAGCATCCCCATCGACGTCGCCTCGTAGCCGTGCTCGTTGAAGACCGCGACCGCGACCTCAAGGATTGCCTGCTGGTCGTAGCCCGGTCGACCGCGCCGGGTCTCGGTCTTTTCTGGCATCGGCCTCAGTCTCGCACGGCCGGCGCCCTGACCCGTCAAAGCGGTGACGGCCGGCTGGTCGAGAAGCTCCGCCCGCGGACCTCCGCCACCACGGCTCCCTCGCCGTCCAGGACCTGGATGTCGTACAGGCCGGTCTTCCCGCTGCGGACCCGGCGCACGGCGGTGGCAGTCAGCCGGTCGCCTGGACCGGTCGAGCGGAGGAAGGTCACGTCGGCGCCGGCGGCAACGGTCACCTTCTCGTCCTCGTTGCAGGCGATCGCGAAGGCCGTGTCGGCGAGCGCGAAGACGAGTCCGCCGTGGGTGATGCCGAAGCCGTTGAGCATGTCCTCGCGGACGACCATCTCCACTACGGCTCGTCCGGGTTCATCAGCGAGTACGCGCATCCCCAGGGCGGCCGAGGCGTGGTCCGACTTCAGCATCGGACGCAGGGGTATCGGGCTGTCTTCCATTCAGATATACTAACCGAACGATCGGTAAGTCACACAAGGAGGACGCTGATGCCCACCACCGTTGAGCCGAGCCTTGTCGAGAGTTCCCCCGAGGACGTCGCGGGTCGCGGACGCTTCGACGAGCTGATCGCTGCCGACTCCCGGATCGAGCCGCGGGACTGGATGCCCGCACCGTACCGCAAGACCCTGGTGCGGCAGATCTCGCAGCACGCGCACTCCGAGATCATCGGGATGCAGCCCGAGGCGAACTGGATCTCGCGCGCCCCCAGCCTGAAGCGCAAGGCGATCCTGATGGCCAAGGTCCAGGACGAGGCGGGGCACGGCCTCTACCTCTACTCCGCGGCGCAGACGCTCGGTACCCCCCGCGACGACATGTTCCAGGCGTTGGTCGACGGCAAGGCGAAGTACTCGTCGATCTTCAACTACCCCACGCTCACCTGGGCCGACATGGGTGCGGTCGGCTGGCTCGTCGACGGCGCCGCGATCTGCAACCAGGTGCCGCTGTGCCGCGCGTCGTACGGCCCGTACGGCCGCGCGATGGTGCGGATCTGCAAGGAGGAGTCGTTCCACCAGCGCCAGGGCTTCGAGATCCTCCTGGAGCTCATGAACGGCACCGAGGCACAGCGCGCGATGGCGCAGGACGCGGTGGACCGCTGGTACGCGCCGAGCCTGATGATGTTCGGCCCGCCGGACGCCGACAGCCCCAACTCCCAGCAGTCGATGGCGTGGAACATCAAGCGGTCCAGCAACGACGACCTGCGCCAGCGCTTCGTCGACATGCTCGTGCCCCAGGCCGAGTTCCTGGGCGTGACGCTGCCCGACGCGGACCTGCGGTGGAACGAGGAGCGCGGGCACTACGACTACGGCGAGCTCGACTGGGCAGAGTTCCACGCGGTGGTGGCCGGCCGCGGCCCCTGCAACACCCAGCGCCTGACCCACCGCCGGCAGGCGCACGAGGACGGCGCCTGGGTGCGCGAGGCCGCCGCGGCCTACGCGCGCCGTCAGACGACGCAGCAGGAGGAGGTCGCATGAGCGCGCCCGGCGCCGCCGACGACCGCGAGACCTGGCCGCTGTGGGAGGTGTTCGTCCGCTCGAAGCGCGGCCTCTCCCACGTCCATGCCGGTTCGCTGCACGCACCTGACGCCACGATGGCGATCAAGAACGCGCGCGACCTGTACACCCGCCGCAACGAGGGTGTGTCCATCTGGGTGGTGCCGGCCGAGTTCATCACGACGTCCGACCCGGACGCCAAGGGGATGTACTTCGAGTCGCCCGCCGGAAAGAACTACCGGCACGCCGTCTACTACAAGAAGTCCGAGGGAGTGAAGCACCTGTGAGCGGACCGGCCGACGCGATCGGCGGGGACGGCCACGGGGTCACGCTCGGCATCGGCGAGGACGACCCGCACGGTGACGTCTCCGTCGACCAGACGAGCCTCGCGGACGAGATAGTCATGCGCGAGGGTGCCGTCGCGACCGACGACATCGCGGAGTACGCCCTGTGGCTCGGAGACGATGCCCTGATCCTCGCCCAGCAGCTGGGGTGGTGGGTCTCGCGCGCGCCGGAGCTCGAGGAGGACGTCGCGCTGGCCAACATCGCGCTCGACCTGCTCGGGCACTCCCGGTC
This sequence comes from Promicromonospora sp. Populi, assembly GCF_041081105.1. NCBI lineage: Bacteria > Bacillati > Actinomycetota > Actinomycetes > Micrococcales > Promicromonosporaceae > Promicromonospora > Promicromonospora sp. Populi. Next base: position 2,986,281 of record NZ_CP163528.1, read on the forward strand.
GCTCCTGTCCTACGCGGGCACGGCGACCGGCCGCACCGAGGACGACCTCGCGTACTGGCGGGGCGAGCGCGAGTTCCGCTCGAACCAGCTGGTGGAGCAGCCCAACGGCGACTACGCCCACACGCTCGTGCGTCAGCTGGCCGCCGCCGTCTACATGCTCGAGCTCTACACGCGGCTCCAGGCGTCCGGCGACGAGACCCTGGCCGCCATCGCGGCCAAGGCCGTCAAGGAGGTCGAGTACCACCAGGAGCACACGGTCGAGTGGTTCAGGCGCCTCGCGCTCGGCACTACGGAGTCGCGCAGCCGGCTGGAGGCCGCACTGGAGCACGTGTGGCCGTACGTCGGCGAGCTGTTCCGCGACGAACCGCTCATCGACCGGCTCGACGGCATCGCCGTGCGCCCGTCAGAGCTGCGGCCCGCGTTCGACGAGGTAATGGCCGGGCTCACCGCGGAGACCGGCGTGGAGTTCCCGCCGGACGACGTCGCGCGCGGCGGCGGGCGGCGGGGCTGGCACACCGAGCACCTCGCGCTCCTGCTCGCCGAGATGCAGGTGCTCGCCCGCGAGCACCCCGGGGCCACCTGGTGACCGCGATGACCGAGGCCCCGCGCAGGAGTGCCCGAGAGGTCGCCGCCACCGTCGTCGACCCGGAGATCCCCGTGCTCACCATCGAGGACCTCGGCATCCTGCGCGACGTCGCCCAGCGCGGCGACCGGGTCGAGGTGACCATCACGCCGACGTACTCGGGCTGCCCGGCCATGGACGCGATCCGGGACGACGTCGTCCGCGAGCTGCGGCAGGAGGGCTACGACGACGTCGTCGTTCGAATGGTGCTCGCCCCCGCGTGGACCACCGACTGGATGACCGAGGACGGCAAGCGCAAGCTGACGGAGTACGGCATCGCACCGCCGACGGGCAAGCGCGCCGCCGGACCGGTCCGGCTTACGCTCGCGGCACGCTGCCCGCGGTGCGGGTCCGCAGACACCCGCGAGATCTCCCGGTTCGGCTCCACCTCGTGCAAGGCGCTCTACGAGTGCCGCACGTGCGCCGAACCCTTCGACTACTTCAAGGTCCTGTGATGACGACGACGACGGCCCGCAAGAGGGCACGCTTCCACACGCTCACGGTGAGCGCCGTGCGGCGCCTGACGGCCGACAGCATCGAGGTCACCCTCGCCGTGCCCGAGGACCTGCGGGACGACTACGACTACGCGCCGGGCCAGTACGTGGCCCTGCGGACCGACCGCGCCACGCCCGGCTCGGAGCTGCGGCGCAGCTACTCGATCTGCCAGGCTCCGCTGCCCGGCGAGCTGCGTGTCGCGATCAAGCGGGACGTGGGCGGGGTGTTCTCGACCTGGGCGAACGAGCACCTCGAGCCGGGGATGCAGCTCGACGTGATGAGCCCGCAGGGCACCTTCACGACGGACCTCGCCACGGCTGAGGGCAAGCACTTCGCCACGATCGCCGCCGGCTCGGGCATCACCCCGGTGATGGCGCTCGTGCGGACGATCCTCGGCGGCACGAGCCGCGCGACGTTCAGCCTTGTGTACTCGAACCGCACGTCGCTCGACGTGATGTTCCTCGAGGAGCTCGCCGACCTGAAGGACAAGTATCGGCACCGGTTCGCGCTGCACCACGTGCTCTCGCGCGAGGAACGGACCTCGAAGCTGCTCTCGGGCCGGCTCGACGATGACAAGCTGGAGGGCATCCTGACCGACCTCGTGCCGCCGGAGACGGTGGACGAGTGGTTCCTCTGCGGCCCGTTCGACCTCGTGGAGACCTGCCGCAAGCGGCTCGACGTCGCCGGTGTGGACCCGCGTACGGTGCACTTCGAGCTGTTCACGACCGGGCGCCCGGACCTGCCCGCCGGCTCCGCGGCCAGGCCGGTCGAGCGGACCGTGAACGCCAACGCCGCGACCATCGCGTTCACGCTGGACGGCCGGACCTCGAACGTCGTCATGCCCGAACCCGGCGTCGAGTCGATCCTCAACGCCGCGCTCCGGGTGCGGCCCGACGTCCCGTTCGCGTGCGCGGGCGGGGTGTGCGGCACCTGCCGGGCCAAGGTCACGACGGGTTCGGTACGGATGACGGAGAACTACGCCCTGGAGCCCGAGGAGCTCGATGCGGGTTACGTGCTGACCTGCCAGTCGCACCCGACAAGCACCGAAGTTACCGTCGACTACGACACCTGATCCTCGTCGGTCTACCGCCCGCCCGGGCGGGCGGTAGACCCCCTGCGCAGCTCAGGGGCGCGCCTTGCCGAAGTACATGAGCTCCCACAGTGCGTCGTCGGTGTAGCTCTCGGCCAGCTCCCCGTCCTGGTACCGCTCCACGCGCAGCTCGCCGGTGAACCTTAGGTAGGCGCCGTCGAACCCGACGAGCCTGGCAGCCGCCTTCTTGGGCCCCTTGAGGTCGTCGATGAACTTGACCGCCGTGAGGTCCTGGTGCCGCGTGAAGGTGACGACGTAGCGCTCGTCGCCGTCGGTGTAGGTGTAGCGGGTCACGTTGCCCACGGGCTTGCCGGTGCTCTGGTCGGTGTACCGGCCCAGCTCCTCGAAGGTGACCTTGTCACCGTCGTCGCCGATGAGCTCCCCCTCGCGGGCCAGCATGAACACCGGCAGCGTCTCGTATCCGAAGTCCTTCTGCGCGGTGATGTAGGAGGCGATCACCGAGTACGGGCCGGCCGCACCGCGCGCCCAGTACCAGTGGTGGATGAGGTCGAGCATCGAGGCGTTGCCCCAGTTGTGGTCGTGGTAGCCGACGCCGGTGGTGGTGACCGTCTGGCCGCCCGAGCTGTAGGTCACCTCGACGGCGCCCTGCGGCACCGACGGCAGCCAGGCGAACTCCGCGTCGTCCCCGAAGAACCAGTACCCGGTCTCGGGGCGCCAGGCCGGCACCTGCCCGGTCAGGGTGATGTCGACCTCGACGTCGTCCAGCTTGGCGCGGATGGTGTAGCGGTGCAGGTCGCCTGAGAACACGTTGTCGCCGATGCGGACGTCGCAGGTCTCGGTGGACGCGTAGAAGGCATCGGCGTCGAACTCGACGAACTTCTCGATCGTGGTGCCGTCGGGAAGGGTCAGGTCGATGCGGACCACCGGGGTGAGCGGCTTCTTGAGGTCGGTGAACTGCTTGCTGAAGAAGACCACGACGAGCTTGGCGCCGTCGGCCAGGTGGGCGTCGAAGTACCACCACTCGAAGGTGCCAGGGCTGCCGTCGGTGCGCATCCCATCCTCCCTGGGCTCGATGTGGCGGTGCGCGATGCCGAGCCGGGCGTAGTCCTCGGGCGTGCTGCCGAGACGGGCCGGGACAACGGTGCTGGTGACAGACATGTTCGTGCCTCCATGGTGTAGTACTTCGTGGTTAAATATCCATGTGTCTATTATTAGCCTACCGCCAGCATGGCCCACATGACAGATCCAGACAACCGGAGTGACGGGGTGACCCCGAAGACGACGAGGCGCGGACGAGGGCGGCCCAGGGCCGGGCAGGAACCCGACCTGGACCGGCTGCTGCAGGGCGCCCTGGACGCGTTCGCCGAGCAGGGCTATGACGGGACGTCCGTCCGCGGCCTGAGCCGCAGCCTCGGCGTCAGCCACGCCCTGCTGACCGCGCGCTTCGGCTCCAAGGAGGGACTGTGGTTCGCCGCGATGGAACATGCCCTGGCCCAGTCCGCGCAGACCTGGCGGGACATCGACGTCTCGCCCGCGCTCGACGATCTCGAAGCGCTGCGCCAGGCGCTCGTGCAACAGGTGATCATCTCGGCGGCGCACCCTCAGGTGACACGGATCATGAGCCGCGAGGGCGGGATCGACAGCCCGCGTATCCGTTTTGTGGTCGAGCGATTCATCAACCCGCTGCGCCCCGGCGTCGAGCACCTGCTCGCCCGGCTCATCGCGGCCGGACGCATCCGCCCCGTCCCGTACGCAACGCTGCACTATCTGGGCGTCGTGGGTGGCGGCGCGATCTTCGCCAACCCCGTCGAGGCGGCAATGCTCGGCGCCCCGTCGCCGCCCAGCGCCGCCGACGTCCGCGCGCACGCCCACGCCGTGGCGGACATCTGCATCGCCGGGATCACCATCGCACCGTCTGACACAAAGGCAGCAACAATGAAATCACCAGAGGGGGTCAGCGATGATGACCGGGAGAGCTGAGATCGACGTACTCGTTGTCGGGGGCGGCCCGTCGGTTCCGCGCTGGCGGCCGACCTGCTGCGGCGCGGTCTTCGTGTCCGCGTGATCGACAAGGCGCCGCGCGCGTTCGAAGGGTCCCGCGCCAAGGGAGTACAGCCGCGTACCCAGGAGGTCTTCGAGGACCTCGGCGTCCTGGACGACGCGCTGGCGGAGGGCGGCACGTACCCGCCCATGGGGATCCACCTCGGCCCGATCACGGTGCCGTGGCGGATGCAGCGCAGCCGCCGGGCCACCCCGGACGTGCCGTACCCGAACATCCTGCTGCTGCCGCAGGTCCGCACCGACGCCGTCCTGCACCGCCTGATCGGCCGCCTCGGCGGCCGGGTCGAGGGTGGCGTCGCGTTGGACGGGTTCGAACAGGACGACGACGGCGTGACGGCCACGCTCTCATCGGGTGAACGGGTGCGCAGCCGGTACCTGGTCGGGGCCGACGGCGGTGCGAGCGTCGTCCGCAAGGCCGCCGGCCTCCGGTTCGCCGGGAAGACCGACGAGTCCGACCGGATGCTCATCGTCGACGCCGAGATCGACGGGCTGTCCCGCAAGTACTGGCACGTGTGGCCCCGCGCGGGGGGCAGGTTCGTCGGAGCGTGCCCGCTGCCGCACTCCGACCAGTTCCAGCTCATGTTCCGGCTACGACCGGACGAGACGCCGGACCTCGGCGAGGCCGCGCTGGCCGCCCGGTTCCGCGCGCAGACCGGCCTGCGGCTGCACGGCATCACCTGGACGTCGGTGTTCCGGCCAAACATCCGCATCGTCGAGCGCTACCGGGCCGGGCGGGTCTTCGTGGCGGGCGACGCCGCACACGTGCACACCCCGGCGGGCGGACAGGGTCTCAACACGGGCGTGCAGGACGCCTACAACCTCGGCTGGAAGCTCGGCCAGGTCCTCGCCGGCGCACCGGACAGCCTGCTCGACACGTACGACGCCGAACGACGGCCGATCGCCGCGCGGGTCCTCGGGCGGTCCACCGAGCTGTACTCCGGGATGGACCAGAACAGGCTGGCCAGCCTCAAGCGCGGCGACGAGGAACGGCAGATCGGGCTCTCGTATCACGGCGGCCCGCTCGCGCCCTCGGATGCCGCGGCGACCAGGACGCTGCGGGTCGGCGACCGTGCACCGGACGCGCCGTGCGCGGGGACCGGGGTCAAGCGGCTGTTCGACGTCTGCCAGGGACCGCACTTCACCCTGCTGGCGTTCGGTGCCGAAGCCATCGCGTCGCTGCCGGACCTGACCTGGCCCAGCGGCGGAGCCGCGCTACACCACTACGCGATCCGCACCGAGCACGGCGGGGACGACCATCGCCCCGCCGATCTCATCGACCTCACCGGTCAGCTGTCGAGCATCTACGGCATCACCGGCGACACCCTGATCCTCGTCCGACCCGACGGTTATCTCGCCGGCGTCATCACCGCCGACTGGGCAGCTGGTTTCAAAGCAGTGACCAGAGAACTCGCACCCGACGGTCGGGTCAGGCAACTGGCCGACCAGAAACCGGAGTAGGCCATGTCCCTCAACACCCGCCCCTGGCGGACCACCCTGTGGGTGATCACCGTCGTCGTCGCTCTTGGCCTGGTCGTCTCGAGCTTCGCGCACCAGCTCACGATCCCGTTCATCCTGGTGCAGATCGTCTTCCTGCTCCTGCACGGCGCCCGGCGCTACGGCTGGAGCGGCATCGCCGCCTTCGTCGTCGCGGGCCTGCTCATCAGCAACATCCTGGAGAATCTCTCCATCGCCACCGGGTTCCCGTTCGGCAACTACTACTACACCGGCGACGGCAAGATCTTCGAGGTGCCGTGGTTCATCGGGCCGGCCTATCTCGCGACCGGCTACCTCGCCTGGGTCGTGGCCACCGTGCTGCTGGGCGACGTCCGCCGCGGCTCGTCGTGGCTGACCACGATCGGCACCCCCGTCATCGCGGCCTTCACGATGACCCTCTGGGACCTCTCCATGGACCCGACCCTCGCGACGATCGGCCACAACTGGATCTGGGAGGACGGCGGCGGCTACTTCGGCGTACCCCTCGGAAACTTCCTGGGCTGGACCTTCACCGTCTACCTGTTCATGCAGGTCTTCGCGCTCTACGTGCGCAGCCGCGGGCCGCAGCCCGCGGCCGGGCCGGACCTCGCCGGTAGCCGGACCCGTGACCTGGCCAGTGACCTGCAGGGCGTGGTGCTCTACGGGCTGACGGGCGTGGGCTTTGTCGTCGCCTACTTCATCGAAGAGCACACCACGGTCACCGATGCCACCGGCGCCGTCTGGAACACCGCCGACATCTACGAGACCTCGGCCCTGGTCACCGTCTACGGCATGTTCTTCTTTGCCCTGGTGGCGCTGCTGCGAATCGCGCAGCAGCACCTCACCCCGGCGCCGTCCGCGACATCCGACGAACGGACGACCGTGTCCGCGTCATAGGCGCATCTCCGAACGAGGACTGCGGCCCTGACTCGGCGTACCACGTACGCCGAGTCAGGGCCGCAGGCTTGCCCACCTCTTCCGCAGCGCCCCTCCTTCCGGTGACAGATATGGATCCCATCTCCCGGATGTGAAGGAGTCGTGATTAACTAGCCAAGTGTCCAATAATTGCCCACCCACCGCGCGGCTCACATGACAGATCCAGACGATCGCCGTGCTCAGGTAGCTCGTCCGACGACGACGCGCGGACCTGGCCGGCCCCGAGCCGGGGCCGAACCCGACTCGGACCGACTGCTGCAGGGCGCCCTCGACACGTTCGCCGAGAAGGGCTACGACGGGACGTCGGTCCGCGAGCTGAGCCGCCGCCTCGGCATCAGCCACGCCCTGCTGACCGGCCGCTACGGGTCGAAGGAGGGCCTCTGGTTCGCCGCCATGGAGCACGCTCTGGGCCAGGCTGAGCGGACCTGGCGGAGCATCGACCTCAAGCCCGGGCTGGACGACCTCGAAGCACTCCGGCAGGCGCTCGTGCTGCAGGTGGTCCTCTCCGCGGCGCACCCCCAGGTGGTGCGGATCATGAGCCGCGAGGGCTCGATCGACAGCCCGCGCGTGCGTTTTGTGATGGAGCGATTCATCAACCCGCTGCGTCCCGGCGTCGAGCACCTGCTCGCCCGGCTGGTCGCGGCCGGGCGTATCCGTCCCGTTCCCTACGCGACGCTGCACTTCCTGGTGGTCGTCGGCGGCGGCGCGATCTTCGCCAACCCCGTCGAGGCCGCGCTGCTCGGCGCCCCGTCGCCGCCCAGCGCCGCCGACATCCGCGCCCATGCCGAAACCGTGGCGGGCATCTATATCGCCGGGATCGCGACCGCGTCCCCCGACGTCCCCGAGGAGAAACCGGAGTAGCAAAATGTCCCTCAACACCCGACCCTGGCGGACCACCCTGTGGGTGATCACCGCCGTCAGCGCCCTCGGCCTGATCGCATCGGCCTTCGATCCTGACCTCAGGGTCCCGTTCACAGTGGCGCAGATCGCCTTTGTGCTCCTGCACGGGGCCCGTCGTTACGGCTGGAACGGCATCGCCGTCTTCGTCGTGGCGGGCCTGATCATCAGCAACATCATGGAGAACCTCAGCATCGGCACGGGGTTCCCGTTCGGCAACTACCACTACACCGGCGGCGGCAAGATCTTCGAGGTCCCCTGGTTCATCGGGCCCTTCTACCTCGCCACCGGCTACCTCGCCTGGATCGTGGCCACCAGGCTGCTGGGCGACGTCCACCGCGGCTCACCGTGGCTGACCACCATCGGCACCCCGGTCATCGCGGCCTTCACGATGACCGCCTGGGACCTCGCGGTCGATCCGACCGCCGCGACGATCCAGCAGCGCTGGATCTGGGAGGACGGCGGCGGCTACTTCGGCGTGCCCCTGGTCAACTTCCTGGGCTGGACCTTGACCGTCTACCTGTTCGTGCAGGTCTTTGCCCTCTACCTGCGCAGCCGCGGTCCGGAGCCCGTCGCCGGGTCGGGCCTCGCGGGTGACCCGGCCGGCGACCGGACGGGCGACCTGCAGGCCATTGGGCTCTACGGGCTCACGTCGCTCGCATTCTTCGTCGGGTACTTCACCAACGAGCACACCACTGTCACCGATGCCACCGGCGCCGTCTGGAACACGGCCGACATCTACGAGACCTCAGCCCTGGTCGCCGTCTACGGCATGGTCCTCTTCACCCTGCTCGCCCTGCTCCGCATCGCACAGCGGGCCCGTGTCTAGACGTCGACGTGGGACCCGAGCAGCACGGTCCGGTCGCGCGGCAGGTTGAAGTGCTCGGCGGCGTCCGCGGTGATGAACGATGTCGCGATGAACAGGCGCCTGCGCCAGGTCGGCATCCTCGTCTCTGGTTCGTCGCCGAGCCGCAGCTCGATCCGGGACAGGAAGTACGTGGCGTTCTCGAGGTCGAGGTCCCCCTCGGTGTCGTCGGGCCCGAGCTGCGCGAGGGCCGCGGGGACGTCCGGCCGCTCGCCGTACCCGAACCGCACGGTCAGGTGGGTGATGCCGTCCTCGCCCTCTCCGAGGTGCTCGACGGTCACGCGTTCGTCGTCGGCGATGCGCGGGACGACGGCGATCTCCACGGCCACCACCGCCACGTGCTCGTGGCGCACATGGTTGTGCTCGACGTTGGAGCGCAGCGCCAGCGGCGCGGTCTCGCTCCCGCGGTTCAGGAAGATGGCCGTACCGCCGACCACCTGCACGGGCGCGGGCCGGTCCGTGAGGCCGTCCACGAACTCGCGCAGCGAGCCCTCCATGGCCTCTCGCCGAGCCGTGACCACCTGGCGTCCGCGCTGCCACGTCGACATGACCGTGAAGGCGGTGACCGCGATGACCAGCGGGAGCCAGGCACCGTGCACGATCTTGGTCAGGTTGGCGGCGAGGAACAGGCCGTCGACCGCCAGCAGCACCACGGCCAAGGTCGCCAAGAACCACTTGGGCGTGCGCCAGGTGCGCCACGCGACGTAGAAGAACAGGATCGTCGCGATCGTGATGGTGCCTGTGACCGCCATGCCGAAGGCGTAGGCAAGGGAGGCCGAGTTGCGGAACGCGAAGACGAGGGTGAGCACCGAGACCATCAGCAGCCAGTTGATCCACGGGACGTAGATCTGGCCGTGCGAGGAGCGCGACGTGTGCAGGATCCGCAGCCGGGGCAGGTAGCCGAGCTGCGCGGCCTGGGCCGTCACGGAGAACGCGCCGGTGATGACGGCCTGCGATGCGATCACGGTCGCGGCGGTGGCGAGCACGACCATCGGGATCAGTGCCCAGTCCGGCGTCAGCAGGAAGAACGGCGCCGAGATGTTCGACTGGTCCTGGAGGATCAGCGCGCCCTGGCCCAGGTAGCTCAGCGTGCAGGCCGGGAACACGAGGAAGATCCACCCGACGGAGATGGGCCTGCGGCCGAAGTGCCCCATGTCGGCGTACAGGGCCTCCGCGCCGGTGACCGACAGCACGATCGCGGCCAGCGCGAAGAAGGCCAGGTCGAAGTGCCCGGCCAGGAACCCGAGCGCGTACGTGGGCGAGAGCGCCCGCAGGATCCCGGGCTCGCTCGTGATGCCCCACACGCCGAGGGCGGCGATCGCGACGAACCACGTGATCATGACCGGCCCGAACAGGCGCCCGACCGCCGCCGTCCCGAACTTCTGCGCGGCGAACAGGATGACGATGATCACCGCGGTGACCGGGACGATCCAGCCCTCGAACGAGGGGTCGATGATCCGTAGGCCCTCCACCGCGGAGAGCACCGAGATGGCCGGCGTGATCATGCTGTCGCCGAGGAACAGCGCGGCGCCGAACAGCCCGAGGCCCGCCAGCGTCATGGTCACCCGCGTCTTGCCCTTGGCGGCCCACCGGCGCAGCAGGGTGATCAGGGCCATGATCCCGCCCTCGCCGTCGTTGTCCACGCGCATCGCGAGGAGCACGTAGGTGACGGTGACGATGAGCATCACCGACCAGAAGATCAGCGAGACGACGCCGTAGACGTTCTCGGTGGTGGCAGGCACCGGGTGCGGGTCTGCCGGGTTGAAGACCGTCTGGATGGTGTAGATCGGGCTGGTGCCGATGTCGCCGAACACAACACCGAGGGCGCCGACGACGACGGCGAGGCGCAGGACATCCGCCGGCCGGGATACGGGGTTGGTCACCGGGGCACTTTATGGCGGAGGCCGTGCGACTCCGTGGACCTTAACGGTTTCTTAACGCCGCGTCGTCGGGCACCGATCCCGGCCGGACTACCCGTCCACGTCAGCCGACGGCGTTGAAGACGCCGCCGACGATGACCGCCGTGATCGTCGTCCAGCCGACGATCGCGATCAGCTGCCAGAACAGGATGCGGGCCTTGCCGATGCCGGAGGCAGCGAGCATCGTGGCCGTGAAGTGCGTGGGCAGCAGCAGGGGGCCGAGCAGGCTCACGCCCGGCACGCCGTAACGCTCGTACGCGTGCTGGAACTTCGCCCGGCGCGCGGAGCCCCGGGTCTCGGCGGGGGCCTCGACCGGGGCCGCCTCCACGGCAGACCCGCTGCCGACGCCGTCCCGGGCGTATACCTTCGCGCGGTGCCGGGTCACGACGGCGTTGCGCGCACCGGAGCTGAGCAGCACGAGCACGGCCACGCAGAGGAAGTTGCCGGCAATGGCGGCAATGGCGGCGACGACCGGGGGTACGCCGCCGACAATGCCGATCAGCACGCCTCCCTCACCCTCGATGAAGGGGACCGCGCCCGCAGCCGCGACGATGAGCGGCTGGACAAGCTCGGGCACCTGGGCAACGAAGTCCTGGAAGTTGTCGACGAGTGTCATGGTGTGCTCCTGTCTGTGCGGGTCTCGGAGTGGTCCCGCTGTCTGACTCCAGTCCACCGGCTGGGCGCGCGACGCAGAAGTGCCGGGATGTCACTGCCTTCCGGGTGCTTCGCACACCCCATCCATGACATGTGTCATGCCCGTAGCCTGGGCGGATGAGCAGCCAGCCCGGTCCAGCCACCGTGTCCGCGGCGGCGCAGGCGCGCAGCACGCTGCTGCTCACCCGGAGCATCAGCGCGACCTGGTGGTACGTGGCTTCGGCGGTCGTGTTCTTCGAGCTGGCGATCCTCCTGCTCCTGGTGAACACCCTCGGCGAGTCCGGCTCCGGCGGCCTCACCGTCGCCGCCGTCGGCGTCGGCGGGCTGCTGTGGTTCGCGGCGACGCTGGTCCCGCTGTTCGACTACCGGCACCGGACGGACACGACGCCGCTGGTGGTCTGGCGGCGCCACCTCGCGCCGCTGCTGATCGGCGTGGTCTATGGGCTCACGGCCGGGATCACCACCGGGGCCTGGGTGCTGGGCGTGCTGCCCGCGGTCCAGCTGGTCATGCTGCTGAACTGGCCGCCGGGCGTGCGCCTCCGGGTGGTGCTGGCCGCGACCGCGCTGCTCGTCGCGCTGTCGGTGGTCGACCTCCGGCTCACTCTCGGCGAGAGCAGCGCGAGCTGGTATCAGCTCCTCTTCCTCGCCGCTGCCCTTCCGGTCGTCACCGTCAGCTCGCTGTGGTGGTGGGACGTGCTCGTCACGCTCGACCGGGCGCGCGCCTCGGAGGCCAGGCTCGCGGCGACCCAGGAGCGGCTGCGGGTCGCGACGGACGTGCACGACCTGCAGGGGCACCACCTCCAGGTCATCGCCCTCCAGCTGGAGCTCGCCGAACGCGTCATGCCCCAGGATCCGGAGGCCGGCATGGAACAGCTGCGCGCGGCGCGGGCCAGCGTGGACGACGCGCGGCAGGGCACCCGCGACCTGGCCACCCGCTTCCGCTCCGTACCGCTGCGCGACGAGCTCGCCAACGCGGTGGACCTGCTCCGCGCCGGCGGCACGAAGGCCGAGGCGACGGTGGATCCGGACGCGTCGCGGGCGCCGGCGTCGGCCCTCGGCCCGGTCATCCGAGAGACGACGACGAACGTGCTGCGCCACGGCGGCGGCGCGTGGGCACGCCTGTCCCTCACGCACTCGGGCGGGTCGTGGCGCTACGAGATCTCCAACGATGTCGCCGACGACGGCGCCGACGACGCGGGCGCGAGCGCCGGCGGCGCGGGCCTGGAGGGGCTAGCGCGACGGGCGGAAGAGGCAGGCGGGAACCTCGAGGTGCGGCGCGGGGGCGAGACGTTCACCGTGGTCGTCACGGTTCCGGCCGCAGGAGCCACAGGGGAGGACGCCGGATGATCCGGGTGCTGCTCGCCGATGACGAGGGGATGATCCGGTCGGCGCTGGCCGCGCTGCTGCGCCTGGAGCCGGATATCGAGGTGGTGGCGGAGTGCGCCGACGGCGCGGAGGCGGTGGCCGAGGCCGAGCGGCTGAAGCCGGACGTCTGCCTGCTGGACCTCGAGATGCCGCAGCTTGACGGTGTCGAGGTCACCGCACGGCTGAACCGCACGATCGCCACCCGGTGTGTGATCGTCACGCGCCATGCCCGACCGGGTGTCCTGCGGCGAGCGCTGGTCTCGGGGGCCGCCGGGTTCCTGCCCAAGTCCCGCGGCGCCGACGAGGTAGCGGCAGTCATCCGTCGCGTGGCCGCGGGCCGGCGCTACATCGATCCGGAGGTCGCCGCCGACGCGCTGAGCGACGAACGCTCACCGCTGACCGACCGTGAGCTCGACGTGCTGCGCGCCGGCCGACGCGGCGAGACGAACCAGCAGATCGCGCGCACCCTGTCCCTCGCCCCGGGCACGGTGCGCAACCACGTCTCCACGGTGCTGGGCAAGCTCGCGGTAGACACCCGTCAGCAGGCCGTGCTCCTCGCGGAGGAGCGCGGCTGGATCTGACGGAAGATGGGCGTATCACACCCAAATTTCGATGAATCCTCATTCACAGCGAAACTGGTGCACAGCCGGTCAAGACCGGACAGTGTTTGCACAGGGGGCAGGTTCGTGTCGATCACCAGTGACGTGCGATTAGACGACTTGGACGCCGAGCTGAGCGTCCTCGACGTCAGCAAGCCGGAGTGCCGCTCCACCCGCGCCGCGATGCACGCCTATCTCGACAGGCGCCTCCACGATCGCCGCCAGCACCTCCTCGAGGTCCACCTGGACAGCTGCCCCGGGTGCATCCGCGCCTTCATCGACATCCGCCAGGTCTCCTGGACGCGGCGCGCCGTGGCCGGCGTCGTCGGCGTCGCCGAATAGCCGGCGTCGAACCACCGGCGTCGAACAATGAAGTGCGGCGGCCGGCAGGCCGCGTCAGTCAGCCTCGACGCTGGTCGTGTGGTGCGGCGTACCCACCGGCTTGGACTCGCTCGACCCCCGCTGGCGCAGGAAGATCGCGAACGTCACCATCGCGCCGACAGCCAGGAACTCGGACTGCCAGTTCTGCAGTGTGCGGTTCCAGAACTCCGGTGAGACCACGTACTGGGCCCAGGCCTGGGCGGGAGCGCCGTGGAGGGCGGCCTCCTCGTTGGCGACGACGTGCCCGGCGAGCGACTGAGCCAGCCACGACAGCAGAAAAATCCCGCCCATGACGAGCAGGAGAGAGTTGGAGTAGAGCCAGAGCCGGACGCCCCGGACACGTGCCCACGACGGGGAGTCGGGGCGCGCGAACTCCCCGACGAGCTGCTCCGCATCCGAGCCGACGCCCTCGTCCCCCGGTTTCTTCGACTCCGGAGAACCGCGCTGGACCAGCCAGATCGTCGCGAAGATGAACATGAAGAACTGCAGGAACTCCGACTGCCAGTTCTCGGCGACGTCGACGAGGAAGCTGGACGAGCTGATGTAGTCGAGATAACCGACCGGTGCCGCACCGTGCTGTGCGAGCTGCTCGGTCTCGTACGCGTGGCCGGCGATCGACTGCCCGACCAGGGTCAGGAGGAAGAGCCCGAGGAACGCGAGGCTGAGTCCGTTGTCGCGAAGGAAGGTGCGCGCGCTCATCATCCCGTCACCGCCCCGCCAGCGGCAGGACGATCATGACGGCGAGACCGGCGGCGATGATCAGGACCAGGGTCCAGAACATCGCTCGCCCACCGGGCACCGGACCAGTACTCATCCCAGCTCCTTCCGCGCAGCTTCCGGACCTCGACCTTAAACATTGTCAGTGACCGGGGCGGCAGGGAGATCTAGCCGGCCCCCTCGACAGCGTCGCCTCGGACGTCGCTGGGCGGGACCGGTTCGGCCAGGAACGCATCGATCGCCTCAGGCGTCGGGAACGTCGTGACGTCCGGCCCCGCGAACAGGTGCACCAGCGAGTACGCGATGTCGCGAACCGCGATGTTCGCCGCGTTCGAGGCCTGGCGCAGCAGGTCGAACGCAGCCTTCTCCTCGACGCCGTGCACCACCATGAGCACGCCCTTGGCCTGCTCGATCACCGCACTCCGCTCGGCCGACGCACGGATGGAGGCCGTCGCCTCCCGGGCTGCCGCCTCCCGGTGCGATTCCGTGACGTCGATGAAGTAGCCGAACAGCTCGGTGACCCGGCCCGTGCCAGGATCGCGCCGACCCTGCCCGGTGACGGCGAGCGTCCGGATGTTGCCCTTGGCGTCGAGAATGCGGTGCACCGAGCTGAACGTCTGTCCGGTCGCGGCCGCATGCCGCAGCACGCCGTCGACCCGCCCCCGGTCGTCGGGGTGCTTGTGGGACAGCATGAGGGGAGTCGTGGGCACGATCTCGCCGGGCTCGAAGCCGTGCATCACGTACACCTCGTCCGACCACGCCCACTCGCCCGTCGCGAGGTCCAGTCGGTACCGGCCGACCGGCGGGCGACCTCCCCCTTCGAGCAATTGCTCGACCATTCGGTCCAGCGGCGGCCCATCAGGCATCTGCGCAGAGTTCACGGAACACCTTCCAGGGCGAGTTCGGCCAACCAGCGCTGCGAACACTACCGACATTCGCGCTAGATCAGTGCACGGCGCCCGCGACGGGCGGACCCGGTTTCACACCGGGTCGGTGCGCCGCCGCCGGGTAAGCATCGCGTCGTGTGCGCGCGGCCGGCCCATCGGCCGGACGGCGTCGAGCGCTCGGCTCAGCGCAGCCTTCGTGACGCCGGGCCGCTCCTCGGCCCGCAGCGCAGCCATCACCTGGTCGGCCACCGAGCGCAGCGGCACACCGACCGTGCCCGCGACGTCGCGCAGGATCTGCTCGGCGGCGCCTTCGTCCACACCGCGCACCGCGGAAATGACGCCCTTGGCCTGCTCGATTACGGCCTGGCTCACGAACGCCCGGTCCACCAGCCCCTTCGACCGGCGATTCATCGCCTCCTTCTGGGCCGGAGTCACGTCCACCACGTAGCCGGCCACCTCCGGAGACCCGTCGGACACTCCTCGTTGGCCCTGGCCGATGACGACGACCGAACGCGAGCGCCCGGCCTTGTCCACTATGCGGTGCGCGCAGGCAAACGGCCGGCCGGTCCGGAGGGCCTCGCCGGCGGCTCGCAGCACGCGGGCCCGGTCGTCGGGGTGCTTGCGGGAGCGCAGCGCATCCAGGCTCGGCTCCACCTCGTGCCGCTTCCAGCCGTGCATCGTGTAGACCTCGTCGGACCACCACCAGTCTCCCGAGGCGAGGCCGACTCGGTAGCGACCGATCAGCAGACTGGTCCCGAGGCCGAGAGCTGCGGCCAGCTCGATCGCCGAGATCATCGGCTGCGAGGCGGTGTCACCCGCGGACTGCTCGACGAGGGCAAGGTTGGTCTGGTTGTAGGGGGACATGTGGACCTCCCAGATCCGTCCTGGACCTGGAGCCGCTTCATGACCCCGGACCTTGAGTGTAGGGCGGTTCGGAGAAATCGGACAGTCGAGCGGCGGTCGGGAGGCATCCCGACCTGCAGTTCCGCGGGATGCGAGCCGTCCAGGATCGCGCCATGGTGGAGGTGAACGGTCAGCCCGAGCGAACCCCGAGGGGACGGAGCGAAGCCATGCCGAAGCGTCAACCTGGCCCGAGCGTGAAGGACAAGGAGCTCTACGAGAAGCTGCGTGACGAGGGCAGCTCGAAGGAGAAGGCGGCACGCATCGCGAATGCCGCAGCGGCCACGTCGCGCAAGAGCGTGGGCCGCAAGGGCGGCAAGGCCGGGGATTACGACGACTGGTCAGTCGAAAAGCTGCGCAAGCGTGCGGCCGAGATCGGCATCCCCGGGCGCTCCAAGATGCGCAAGGGCGAACTCATCGAGGCGCTGCGGTCCCACTGAGGGAGAACGCCAGATGCGAGTGCCCCGCACCGGTGCAAGCGTGACGTCATGCGCATCGTCATCGTCGGGGCCACGGGAAACGTCGGGACCGCGCTCCTGCGCGCGCTGCACGGGGAGCCAAAGGTCACCTCGGTGCTCGGGATGGCCAGGCGGCTGCCGGACCGATCCGCCGAGCCCTACCGGCATGCCGAGTGGGCGCCGGTCGACATCGCGGCGGAGAACACCGACGAGGCAGTCATCGCGCAGCTCGCGGAGCGGTTCCAAGGTGCCGACGCCGTAGTCCACCTGGCGTGGCTCGTCCAGCCGAACCGCGAGCGCGAGCTGCTGCGCCGAGCCAACGTGGAGGGCACCCGCCGGGTGGCCGAGGCCGTGGTGCGCGCCGGTGTGCCGCACCTGGTCGTCGCCTCGTCGGTGGGTGCGTACTCCCCCGTCGTCGACGACGTGCCCCGGCGTGAGGACTGGACGTGCGAGGGCATCCCGACGTCGCACTACAGCGTGGACAAGGCCGCGCAGGAGCGGGTGCTCGACGAGCTAGAGGCCGCACACCCCGAGGTAGCGGTGGCGCGGGTCCGCCCGGCGCTGATCTTCCAGGCCGACGCCGCGCAGTCCGTCGTGCGGTACTTCCTCGGCCCGCTGGTGCCGGCGCAGCTGCTCAGGACCGGCCGGCTGCCCGCGCTGCCGCTGCCTGAGGGCCTGCGGCTGCAGGCGGTGCACGCCGACGACGTCGCTGACGCCTACCGGCGCGTCGTCGTGGAGCGGGCCGTCGGGGCGTTCAACGTCGCGGCGGACGACGTGCTCCGCGGGTCGGACCTGGCCCGGATCGTCGGCCACGGCCGGCTGATCGAGGTACCGCCGGCCGCGGCCCGTGTCGCGCTCTCTGCCGCTTACGACAGCCGTGTGGTCCGTGCCGATCCCGGCTGGCTCGACATGGCGATGGGCGCTCCCGTGCTCGATACCACCCGGGTCAGGTCCGAGCTCGGGTGGGCGCCGCGCCGTACGGCCGCCGAGGCGATCGAGGAGCTGCTCGCGGGCATCGCCGTCGGGCAGGGCCTGGGGTCCGCTCCCCTGCGACCCGCGTCGCCGCGGCCGGCGGGCAGGTCCGTGCTGCCGCTGCGGCACCACGGGAAGGTGCGGATCCCGGCCTCGATGGACAGCTACCTCTTTGGTCTCTACCTCTCCGACCACTTCACCGGCGCGACCGCCGGCCTGGAGCGGATGGAGCTCATGACCCGCAGCTACCGGGACACGCCCTTCCACGCCGAGCTGGCCGAGAGCACCGAGCAGCTCCGCGGCGAGCGGGAGCTCTACCGCGACCTGCTGGACGCGCTCGGGGTGCCGCGGCGCCGTCATCGGCAGGTGGCGGCATGGGTCGGCGAGAAGGTCGGGCGGCTGAAGCTCAACGGCCGGATCACCCAGCGGTCGCCGATGACGGCGGTCCTCGAGGCGGAGCTCATGCGGTCGGCGGTGCTGGGCAAGATCGGCGGCTGGCAGACGCTGCGCGACCACGCCGCCGAGATCGGCCTGGACCCGACGCAGCTCGACGAGCTCATCAGCCGGGCGCACCAGCAGATCGAGATGCTGGACCGGTTCCACGCCTACGCGCGTCATCGGGCCTTCGAGACGGACCGTGCGCTCGGGTGGGACGACGTGCTTGACGTCCCGGCCGGGGGCCAGCGTAAGACCCAGCCGGGGTTATGACCGCGTTGTCGTTTTCGGGATGCGAGTGAACGCGTCCAGGGGGAATGTCGATGTAGCGCGGCGCACCTCGCGTCGCAAAGAGGAAGGAGATCACGTGCCTAGTTGGCTCATTCTCGTCCTGATCGGTGTGGTCCTCGTCATCCTGGGGGTCGCCACCGAGATCGGTCAGTTCCTCATCTGGATCGGTGTGATCGTCCTCGTGGCCAGCCTCATCATCGGCCTCGTCCGCCGGACCCGGACCTAACGAAGCCCGGTGTCGCCGGCCCTGCGAACGCTTGCAGGGCCGGCGATGCTGTGTTTGGCGGGCGCGGACTGATGTTCCGCAGATCGTAAGATTCTGAGTTCCAGCGACCGATTCCTCGCGGCTAGGATCCGTTGTGTGCCGCAGATGAGGATTCGAGATGCCGCCACCTATCTGGGGGTGAGCGACGACACCGTGCGCCGGTGGATCAGCCGAGGGCTGCTCACCGAGCGCGCCGACGAGTCGGGCCGCAAGGTCGTCGACGGGTACGAGGTCGCTCAGGTCGCGCGGCAGCAGGCCACGTTGCCTGCGCCGCCCAAGGGTGTGGCGAGCTCGGCGCGGAACAGGTTCGTCGGTCTGGTGACGGACATCCAGGTCGATGCGGTGATGGCCCAGGTGGAGCTGCAGTGCGGGCCGTTCCGGGTCGTGTCCCTCATGAGCAGCGAAGCGGTGCGTGACCTGGGCCTGGAGCTGGGTTCGGTCGCCGTGGCCGTCATCAAGTCCACGACGGTGATCGTGGAAACAGCCAAAGGAGAATCATGAGGCGAGAGCTCACGATCACGACGGCGGCGCTGGTCGCCGTGGTCCTTGCCGGCTGCGGGTCGGGAGGTACCGACGGCGCCGACGGCACGCAGGGCAGCGGCACCGAGGAGACCACCCTGACCGTGTACGCGGCCGCGTCGCTGACCGCGACGTTCGAGCAGATCGGGGCTGAGTTCGAGGCGAGCCACGACGGGGTCGAGGTCGAGTTCAACTTCGCCGGCTCTTCGGACCTGGCCGCCCAGATCCAGGAGGGCGCGCCCGCCGACGCCTTCGCCTCGGCCGACGAGGCCAACATGGCGAAGCTGACCGCCGAAAGCCTCGAAGGCGCTGACCCGGTGGCCTTCGCGTCCAACACCCTGGAGATCGCGGTGCCCCCGGGCAACCCGGCCGGCGTGCAGGACTTCGCCGACCTGGCCGGCGAGGGCCTCAACCTGGTGATCTGCGCCCCGGAGGTGCCGTGCGGTGCCGCTACGCAGCGGGTCGCCGAGTCCGCCGACGTGGAGCTCTCGCCGGTGAGCGAGGAGCAGTCGGTCACCGACGTGCTGGCCAAGGTCACCACGGGCGAGGCCGACGCCGGCCTGGTGTACGTGACCGACGTGATCGGCGCAGGTGAGGACGTCGAAGGGATCGAGTTCCCCGAGTCGTCGTCGGCCGTGAACGTCTATCCCATCGCCCCGATCGCGGACAGCCAGAATGCGGACCTGGCTCAGGAGTTCGTCGACCTCGTCCTTGCCGAGGGCGGGCAGTCGATCCTGCAGGACGCCGGATTCCAGCCAGCGTCCTGACATGACCGGTCCGCCCGTCCGGGTCGGTGTGCCGACCTGGATCTTCTTCCCCGCCGTAGTGGGAGCCGCCTTCGTGCTGCTCCCACTGCTGGCGATCGTGCTGCGCACGCCCTGGAGCCGGTTCTTCGACCTGCTCGTATCGCAGGCCTCGCAAGAAGCACTCCTGCTGAGCCTGCGGACTTCCGGCACCAGCACCCTGCTGTGCATCGTGTTCGGAATCCCGATGGCCCTGGTCCTGGCCCGGACGAGCTTCAGGGGCCAGGGGATCCTGCGATCGCTGGTGCTCCTTCCGCTGGTGCTGCCGCCCGTCGTCGGCGGCATCGCTCTGCTGTACACGTTCGGGCGGCGCGGTCTGCTCGGCGAGACGTTCGAGGTGCTCGGCGTCCAGGTCGCGTTCTCCACCACGGCGGTCGTGCTGGCCCAGACCTTCGTGGCCATGCCGTTCCTCGTGGTCAGCCTTGAGGGCGCCCTACGCACCGCCGGCCAGAAGTACGAGGTCGCCGCCGCCACCCTGGGCGCGGGACCCACCACGGTCTTCCGGCGCGTGACGCTGCCGCTCGTGCTGCCCGGCCTGGCCTCGGGCGCCGTGCTCGCCTTCGCCCGGTCGCTGGGCGAGTTCGGCGCCACCATCACCTTCGCGGGCAGCCTCCAGGGCGTGACCCGCACCCTCCCGCTGGAGATCTACCTGCGCCGCGAGACCGACGCCGAGGCGGCCGTGGCCCTCTCCCTGGTCCTCGTGGTGGTGGCCGTCCTGGTGATCGGGTTCGCCCGCCAAGGCAAGGGCAGCCTGTGACGTTCGAGTACCAGGCCACCGTCGTCGACCGGGGAGTCGACCTCGCCTTCGACGTCGCCCCCGGGGAGACCGTCGCGCTGCTGGGCCCGAACGGCGCGGGAAAATCCACGGTCCTGGCAGTCACGGCCGGCCTGCTCCGGCCCGACGCCGGGCGGGTCACCCTGGACGGACGGGCCTTGACCCTCCGGGGTCGCGGAGGCCGCGACGTCCATGTGGCCCCGCACGACCGGCAGGTCGCCCTGCTGGCTCAGGAACCGCTGCTCTTTCCGCACCTGAGTGTGCTGGACAACGTTGCGTTCGGGCCGCGGAGCCGGGGGGTTGGCCGTTCTGCTTCCCGGACTGCGGCCGGGCACTGGCTGAGCGAGGTCGGGATCGAGTCGCTCGCCGGTCGCCGGCCGGGCCAGCTCTCCGGTGGACAGGCCCAACGGGCCGCCGTCGCCCGGGCCCTGGCCGCCGACCCCAAGCTGCTGCTCCTCGACGAACCCATGGCCGCCCTCGACGTCGCCGTGACACCCGCCCTGCGCCAGACCCTGCGCCGGGTACTGGCCGACCGCACGGTTGTGCTCGTCACCCACGACGCCCTCGACGCCCTGCTCCTCGCCGACCGAGTCATCGTGATCGACGACGGAAGGATCGTCGACCAGGGCGACAGCTCAGAGGTGCTGGCCCGGCCCCGCAGCCGTTTCACCGCCCAGATCGCGGGCCTGAACATGGTCACCGGAACGTGGCGTGACCACGCCGTGCTCACGACGACCGGTATGCGGGTCTCGGGACAACCCAGCGACCCGCTGCCGAACGAGGGCGACCCGGTTGTGGCGGTGTTCCCGCCGAGCGCCGTGTCCGTCTTCCTCGACGACCCCGGTGGCAGCCCGCGCAACGCGCTGGAGGTGACGATCACCCACCTCGAACCGTACGGCGGGCAGATCAGGGTCCGGACGGAAGAGCTCAGTGCCGACATCACGGCGCAGGCGGCCGCGGAGCTGAACCTTGCGCCGGGGTCACGGGCGTTCTTCGTGATCAAGGCTGCTGAGATCGCTGTTTACGGGACCTGATCGGGGTCACGCTCCACGCGGGCTGGAATTCCGAACTCGACCAACTCGGCGAGAATCTTCTGCGCCTCGCCCTCTTCCATGCGGATAAATACCGGCGACCCGTCCCCCAAGGCAGCCTCTTCGATGGTTTGACGAGAGGCACCCTTTGTCATGAGGAAGATCTCGGTGGGCGCTTGCAGCTCCCCGGTCGGTTAGGCCTCGAGGTAGATCGCAAACCCTTTGTCCGATCCGCGGTCGATCGGGACGGGCAGATCTTGGTCATCCTCCGGGTAGACGATGGCTGCGGTAAGCCACGCAAGCGATGGAACAACCATGGTGAAGACCACTGTGCTCACCAAGAACGGCCAGTCGGGATCTATTATCAGGTACGCGATAAAGGCGGTTGAGACGAGTGCGAACTTAAGGCCCTTTCGGACGTTGTCGCGTGCCGTTCTCGCATCCACCCCGGCCGCCTGCACGATTGGTTCTGGCGGGTCCTCAGCGAAATAGGGCGGGCGCAGGTCTTGTTCTGTTGTGACCCCATCCCAGGTTTCGAACATCGAAAACAGCTGCCGCGTACCGCTCCTCACGACCGCCCACTCCGGGTTCATCCGGTAGAGCGCCGCCGCCGTGCCCGGCTTCCAGTCCGCACGCCACCGCCACCTGTCAACCCGCCTGAAGCCGCCGGCGCTGGCCATCTCGAAGTCCAACGTCGTGAGTTCCACCATGATGACGGTGGCTCCTTCGTGAGACAACCAGGACACAAGGTCCTGCCACCAGCGATCCCACAGCTGCTCTTGCGCCTCCTCGCTCAGCGCCGTGAACCACGGAGGTTCCTGCGACACTTCCAGCGGCAGTGGCCCCAGCATCTTGGCGAAGTCGACGACTCCCCATGCCGGATGCGAGTACCGCGAGCAATTGTCCGGCCCTCACTTGCCGCGATCTAAGGGACAATAAAGCCTCGCCGAGAAATATCACCTTCAGTCGTCCGACTCGTCGCTGGTCGCGTCAATAACAGCCATGACAGAGGCAGAGAGACCTTCGACCGAATTGTCAGCCAGACCGTAATCGCGGCCCTCATGCCGAACCAGCGCCACCCCCTGCGAGTCGAGCACCTCGAACGTACGGTGCGTCAGATCTTCAACGCGAACCATCGAGTCTTCGATACCAAGTACCTTGACACCTCTCGAACCCAAGGCCATACATGCAGCCATCATGATTTCGATGCTGGGCGCACTAACATGCGGCGCGGTGAACTCAATATCATCACATGCACCCAACCACGAGACAATATACGCAATAGTAGAATCTCGACCGACCGCCTTGATATGGTCGCCATATCCCCCAGGCGGCACAATAGTTCCGGCTACGTCATTCCACTCGCTAGAACCAAAACTCATCACTACCGCGACCGGGTAGGGATGCGTGCCGATTTCATACGTCACAACACCGCCCCGCTCAGGACCACCCTTAACGCCAAGCCCCAGCACTTGCTGCAGGCTCTCGGCAAACTCCGCGTACATTGCACGCTCCATTAGCTCACAGCCTCCTGCCGCGGTAAATGTCGTAGTGCCTTCCCGAGCGTGACTTATATCGGAACTGCTTATAGGCTGGCTTTCCCTTGCCGTATGACTTTACCGACCAACCAAGCGCGGATCTTCCTGAACCCTTTGGTGAATTGTTGAATCTTCCGGGCCTCGGCGCCCCCAACGAGCGGTTGCCAAATGCCCATCCTCGCGAACTAACGCTGCCATAGTATCGCGTCGTCCTTGCAGCGCTAACTGCATAGCGCGCTACGTACCGAGTTGCTACCCGAGCGCCGATTCCCACGGCCGCTCCACATGCTGCAGTGGCAAAGATACACACTGCAGCAATGGCTAGCACCGCTGCACCTAGCAGCACCCACTTTCCGTTTTTCTTCCACCAGCGCTTGGCGCTCTTGCCGTCCAGGTCGCTGCTATTCACGGGATCCTGGGGGTACGTGTAGGCGGTGGTGTTGCCACCTTCGACGGGGTCGACGCTGGTGAAGAGGCCCGTGACCTTGTTGTAGAGGCGAGCCCCCATAAGGGTGAGGCCAGTGCTGTCCTGCGCGCGTTCCTTGGCGCCGAGCCAGCCGTAGCTGATCGCGCCTGTCGTGCCGCCGGTCGTAGTGCCACCAGTGGCGATGGTGTTGCCGTACTCGTCCCAGGTGCCGACCGCGCCGATCTGAAGCGGCTCGGTAACGGCGGGCAGCTCGATGGTTGTTGCGACGGAGCCAATGGGATCGGCCAGGGTCAGGGTGGAGGTTGCCTGGCCGGTGTCGCCGGCCGTGGTGGTCGTGGTGGTCTCGAGCCCGAGGTCACCGCCGATCGATGCCCCGTACCAGGTCGACGTCGAAACGTTGCCGGTGTTCTTGACCGCGTAGCCAGGGTTGTCGCTGCTGTCGGTGTAGTGCCGGGTCAGCGTCGTGCTCTGGTCGCCCGCCGCTGTAGTAGCGACCCCACGACGGCCCGCGGGATCAAGGGAATACGTCGTGGTCGTGCCGTCTTGGGTCAGGGCCCTGACAGCGTCGGTGTCGTAGTACCCGATCTGTATGTCGCCAGCAGACTGGCCCGCAGGGGTGTCTGCAGCCGGCAGGAGAGTCTGCCGACCGAGTGGGTCGTAGACGTATGCCCCGCCTGACGTGCCGTTGAAAGTAGCGGCGTCGCGAACGCGGTCTGTGGTGTCGTACGCCCACGCCTTGTTCACGCTGTCGACGGGCGTGGTGGTGCAGGCGATCTCGCCAGTCTCTGGGTCGGGGATATGAACAGCAGTCGCCTGGGAGAGGCGGTTGCCACGCTGGTCGAACCCGTAGTCGCGAGTGGTGCAGGTTTCGCCGATGGTGTCGGCGACGTCGATCAGACGTTCGGCCTGGTCGTAGGTGTAGTGCTGGGTCCGGGCGATCCCGTCAGCTCCGGTGCCCGCGAGGGAGGTGAGGGTGGTAGTGCGGCCCTGGATGTCAGACTCGATGCTCCAGGCCAGCAGGTCCTGTTCCTCCCCGCCGGGCAGGGGCGCACCGGTGTAGGTCAGACCTGTGAGCTCGCCCGCTCGGTCGTAGGCCAGGTGCTGGGTGACGCGCCCGCCCAGGAGGGACTGGGTGGTCATGGCACCAGTGGCGTCGTAAGTGGCGGTGAATTGCCCCACCCCGGGAATACGGGTCACGGTGGGTAGGCCGCGGTGCTCAGTGGAGGTGTCGTACTCGTACTCGACTGTGCGCTGCGGGTCGGTCACCGAAGCGAGGTTGCCCGCGGCATCGTAGGCACTGGTGGTCACTGCGTCGTCGGTGTCGGTGTAGGTGGTCTCGCGCCCCCACAGGTCGTAGCCGGTGGAGATCCGACCGGTCTCCGCCCCGGAGCTGTTCAGAGCGACGGTGGCGGTCACCACACCGGACGTGGGCGAGTAGACGGTCCGGGTGGCGTCCACTGGAGTTGACCCGGTCAGGCCGCTCACCACGGTCCTGTCCAGGACAGCCCGTCCGGCCAGGTCGTAATCGGTTGTAGTGGTTCGGGTGACACCGCCGAGCGTCTCAGTCTGGGTACGTGCTCCCAGGTAGAGGGAGTAGGTAGTGGTCGAGACGGGCAGCGTCTGAGTCGCCTCGCCTGTGCGTGTCTGGCAGGCCAGGCCCGCCCAGCCCGGCCTGCTGCCGCAGCCGGAGAAGACCCCGGTCTGCGCCGCGGCGGTGTAGTAGCCGGTCAAGGTGGTGGCCGCGTCGGTGCCCGTGCTGCCGGGCTTGCGGGACTCCAGGACGCGTCCGTCAGCGTCGTACCGGGTCCGGGTGACGATGTTCTCCTGCCCTGCTTCCATGACCTGCGTCGTGGTCGTCGCTGCACCCAGCGTCCATCCCGAGGTCGTTCCTGTAGCTGAAGTGCCGTCGATCGGGTCGTACCCGGAAAGTTCCTGGCTCACTACCAACTCGTCCGTAGCGACCGGCACCTCGGCTGCGGCAGAGCCGGTCAACGCGTCCGCCTCGGTCACGGCGACGGTCGTGGCCAGCCGGTAAGGCAGGCCGGTGACAGGGTTCACCCCCGAGTTGGGCGCCCCCTGGTCGTAGTCGGTATGCGTGTGCTCACGCACCAGACCGTGGTCGGTCTCCCGGGCCGGGGCCCAGGTGTCGGTAACCAGGGTGCCAGCTGGGGTCAGGACGGTGCCCGCCGCGATGGTGCCGCCGTTCCAGGTGATGGCCGCAGGCGCCATGATGTCGCTGTTGTACCGGGTGATCGTGGCGTAGGAGTCGACCACGTCCGCCGAGAGCGCACCCTGCTCGGAGTACAGGGCCCGCACCTGAGCGGTCGCCCTCTGGTCCCACTCGTGCGTGACCAATCCACCAGCGTCGTACCTGGTGGCGGTGACCTGCCAGTCCCCTGCCCCGTAGGCGGCCGTGTTTACCACCCGTCCATCGGCATCGGTGTACTGCAGGTCCGCGTACGGCCACTGCTCCGCGGTCACGTTGCCCACCCCGGACCCCGTCACCTGTCCGGCCCTGTCCTGGGAGAACACCGCCGCCCCATACGTCGGAGCAGTCTCCTGGCCCCACGCGGTCGTGGCTGCGGCGGCCATCCCGGGAAGGCCGGACGCGCTCGTAGCAGGGTCGATGCCGTAGACAAATCGCGCGATCGTCACCGGCGACCCGCCAGAGGTCGCGGCACCACGGGAAACCGCCAGCAGGGACATGGAATCCTGCGACCCAGCTCCATAGGTCAAGGTGTCCCCGGCCAGCCCCGGCGGGACGATCTCGGTCAGCAACGGCTGACCCGAGGTCGAGGTCCCGCTGTACGCGTAGGTGGTTGACAGGCCCGACCGAGGGTCGGTCACCTTCGTCAGCTGCCTTGCGCTGTTGTACTCGTACCGGGCCACGACCACGGTGGTCATCCCGGCGCCGCCGGATCGGTCCGGGTCATAAGCGGTGTAGGAGATCTCCCTGACCTGCCCCGCGACGTCCGTCCCCGACGTCGTGGTGCCGTAGGCGACGCTCACGGCCCGACAGCCCGGGTTCAACGCACCGCTGGCCGGGCACGTGACTCCAGGAGGGACCGGAGCCAGGATCCTTGTAACCCTGTTCGAGCTGTCACGAGTGAACGTGGTCGACCCGGCGCTACCGGGTTCAGTGACCGAGACCGGCGCCCAAACCCTGTCTCCGTAGGAGTCGGCAGTCCCGGTGTAAGCGAACTGGGTGACAGTGCCGTCCTCTTCGGTGAACGTCAACCGCGCAGCGGTACCCGACCCGGTCAGGGTCAGCCTCGCCCCGGCTTCGGCGGTGTCATCGTCCACAGCGGTGTACGTGCCAGTCTTCATCAAGGACTTGGTGTTGCCTGGCTGCCGGTAGACCAGCGCCCCACCCTCGTCGTCCACCAGGGCGAACGTGCCGTCGATGTCCGTGCTGTCCACGACCTCGAATCCGGCGATCCCGGTGTCCGTCCCGTCGAAACCGGCCTGCCAACCCGGCCCGAATACCGAATCATCGCCCGGGCCCGCCTGCGAGGAGTACGACCGGGTGACTGACAGGTCTCCCACGTAGCCCGGCACCGAGACGTCAGTGGCCGAGGTGTTGAACTCACCGGTCCACAGCGCGACCTGCCCCGGGCCCGCCTCAGCGGTCGGGTAGTCGTCGCCAAATGCGTGCGGGACCCGCACCACGGTCGAACGCAACGTCTGGTCCTGGTTCCACGTGCACCGCGTCACCGCAGGAGACGAGTACTGGAAGCAGACCTGGACGTCCAGCAGTACTGGCACCCGCGCCTTGCCGAGCGCCTCCGCGGCGGCCGCCGCGGACCACTGCCTGTTCACCGACACCGCGGTGCCCGCTCCGACCGCCGTGAGCGCAGCGCCCTCGGTCCATCCGGTCGTCGACCCGTTCGACGCGTTGTAGTCCGCAGGCTCTGCGGTGCCTGCGGCCCGCCAGAAGATGCGCGGTGTAACCGTGCCCGACGAAGCCGTCGGCGCAGTGGCCTTGACTGTGAACACGTCCGTGGACTTCAGCCCGGACTTCGGTGCGGAGATCGCCGCACCGCCTGCGCCGAAGGTGAACGACCTGTCGGCCGAGGACCGCGCGGCCCTGTCGACGGCGTGAACCCGCAGCGTGTGTGCGCCGTTGGCGGGGTTCCAGGCCAGCGTCGCGGTCTTCGGGCTGGTCCCCGAGGCCGTCACGCTGGTCCAGGCTCCGCCGTCGAGCGAGTACTCGAACTTGACCACGTCCGTGCTGGTGTCGGTGAAGGTGAACGTGTTCGAGCTGGGCCTGGTGTCCCTCCACTGCCCGTCTGTGTATCCAGAAGCCGTCACGGAGGGCGTGGCGGGGTTCGCGGTGTCGACAGTGAACGTCCACAGGTTCTTGCGGGCCGAGGCCAGCAGCCCGTCGAATGCCCGCACGTTCGACGAGTACGTGTGCCCGTTGACCAGGAGTCCCGCCGCGGTCGTGTACTTCGAGGTGCCGCCCGAGGCGACATAGCCGCCGACGCCGTCAGCCAGGACCGTCGTGG
This sequence comes from Promicromonospora sp. Populi, assembly GCF_041081105.1. NCBI lineage: Bacteria > Bacillati > Actinomycetota > Actinomycetes > Micrococcales > Promicromonosporaceae > Promicromonospora > Promicromonospora sp. Populi. The sequence continues at coordinate 3,014,125 of NZ_CP163528.1, forward strand.
CCCCTTCGACCACGGTGATCGAGGACCGAACCCGGTCACCGTCCGGGTCTGATGCCACCGTGCTGAACACCGGCTGGGTCGTCTTGACGTACAGCTCGCGGTTGGTCGCCGTGCTGGACGGGTACCAGTTGTAGCTTCCCGATGCCAACGACGTCGAGCCCGGCGTGGCCGGCGCCGTGTTGACCGTAACCGTGATGGTCGGCTTGCCCGTGGCCGCGTTCGTGCTGTTGAACCGCTTCCACCCGTAGGAGTCCGTCTCGGAGGCCGCTCGCAGCAGCATGCCCCGCTCGGTCGCGGTGTCACTCGCCCACGCACGTGCCAGTGAGGTCATGTCCATCGTGACCCACCCGTCCGCGCACGGAGCCGAGTGCCCCTTGGTCTGGGTGCTGGACCCGTGCTGGCTACCGATCGTGGGCTGCGTTGCCCACGTGATCGGGCCAGGGACGCGGGACGCGTTCCACACCTGCCACTCCGAAGGGGTGCAGGAGTAGGAGTGGTGCTCCCACAGGCTCAGCGTCGCCGACCGGATCGACTTGCCGATGATCTGCGAGGCGTTCACGTTCATGAACGTGCGCGCCCTGGTCGTCCCGCCGTCGAACGTGCCCAACCGCAGCTCGGTCTCCATCGACTGGTCCACCGACGAGTCCGTCTGCACATAGGTGTCCCACGGCAGCGCCAGGGACACACTCGGGTCCACCACCACCGCCCCAGCAGTGGCCGCCTCGGCGAAGTCGTCGCTCAGTCCGAGCGTGATGTCAGCACTCTCGCCGCCGGTAGCGACCTCGACCTGCGTGGTCGCTTCGGCTACCTCGCCCAGGTCCAGCGGTTCCGGCTCACCGTTGACGGCGTCAGCGACCGCCGCACCGACCTGGTCCAGCAGCCCGGGCTCCTCGGCCTCAGGCTCCACATCCGCCGCCTCCAGGTCGCCGAGCGCCCCGGCCCACAACGGAGCCTCGTCCGCCGGGTCATAGTCCGCCAGCACAGGGTGCGCGAGCTGACCGTCGTAGGTCGCGTCCCACACCAGCGGCACACCCACGCGGGCCACTGTCTCGTCACCGTCGGCAGTGACCAGGTCTGCCAGGCCGGCCGCCTCGGTGTCGTCGCTGGTGTCGACGACGGTCGCGCCCTGAGACTGCACACCCACCGGCAGTTCCACCTGGCTCGCATCAGCGGGCACGTCGTGGAGCACGAAGTACTGCTCGATCCCGCCGCCGGTCATGTCGACGACCATGTCGACACCCGGCTCCACGCCCAGGTACCGGACTCGCGGGCCCGTGACCTCGGGTTCTGGCAGGTCACCGGGCCACGTCACCTCGGACGTCACGTCGGTGCTCGGGTCGGTCAGCGACGCCACGACGGACACGCCGTCGCGACCCGCGGCCTGTGCGCCGGAGATCCAGACGCCCGCGGGATGCGCGGCCGGGGCGAAGCCATCGTCGTCCGCTGTGCGGAGGTCGGTGTCCAACGCTGCCCAGTCCTCGACGGCGGTGCCGTCACCGCCGGTGCGGACCCATACCGGCGACATCGCGTAGGTGATGTCCCAGTCGCCGTCCGGCCGCGCGAAGGTGCTGGACGTCTCCGTGCGCTGCGACAGGTCCTCGATGCGGCAACCCGACAACCGCGCGTTCAACGCCGCAGATGCCGTGTCCGACGCCGTGCGCTCCACGGAGCACGAGACCGGCTCCGACTCATCTGCCGAAGCAGCCGGTGCGGTAACCACCCCGACACCCGTCACCCCGACCGCAAGCGCCGCGATAACACCGATACCGGCCGCAGTGCGCTTCCACGATCCAGGCACACCGAACACAGGCACAAGAACAGCCATAAGGCGCGACTCCCACGAGCAGCCCGGCACCAGCCCGAGCGACCAACCTCACCACCGTTGTGGCAAGCCCCAGGCGGGAGCCCGTGAAACACGGATCGCACTGGCAAGGGGGAACCTAATGAAAACGGCAAAACCAGCACAAGCAGCACCCGGGTGAGAAAACGGGTGAGAAAGCGCTCTTTCGGTCGGATACTGGCGCGCTCGTACACAGGGACCGTCTCGACGGGGACCCCGCGGGGGCGCCAGGTGACAGCGCAACTCTCCTGAGAGGCGAGGCCTTGTCTCCTACTCGGTGAGCGACGCCACCTCGACGCTGGTGAACTCCGGGGCGGGCGCGGTCTCGGGGGCAGCAGCAGCGAACACGCCCTCACCCGAGGTGATGTAGGTGCCCGCAGAGCCACCGAGTATGGCGAAGGCGCCGTCAAAGCTGTCGGTGCCGAACAGCAGGTAGTCATCACCGGCGGCAAGCATCACATCGCCCACGACCTGGTAGGTCACTCCATCGACGACTCCACCGGTCTGGACGATGGTGACCTCTTGTCCAGGCTCCACGGCTCCGCGGTGGACCACGTCCACACGAAACGTGACCGCTGTCGCAGGCACGGCGTCGTCGTCCTGCATCGCGGCTTCGACCTCTTCCTCCGACAGCCCCAGCAGCGGGTTCTCCTCGGGGGTGTCGCCCTCGTGTCGCGGGGTGAGGACCGTCGGTTCTGTGGCTACGGCCGTTCCCTCCACGACGAGCACCGATTCAGCGATCAAGCCTGGTGTGTCGTAGGAGGGGTAGTCCGCCTGTAGTTGCACGGTCGACCCCGCGGTGGGTTCGCCCGCGGACGACGAGCACGCACTCAGCGCGAGCACAACGGCTCCCACCAGGAGCGCCAAGGTGCCGAGATGTCCGCGCACGATACTGCTCCGATCAGTAGGACCTGTCCGCTCCGACTATGTCTTGGTGGCGCCATGGCTTGCATCAGCGAGTTCGGTCGGTTGCCGCGTGAGTTTCTTGAGATCGGTCGGTTGCCTCGAGATCGGTCCATTAATGGACCGATCTCGAGGCAACCGACCGAAGTCAAGGATGGGCTGGTGCAATGGACCGAACTCGGCCATCGACCGGCTCGCCGATCGACGCAGCTGGGCGTTCCAGTTCGGCGAGGATGGCTGTCGGCTCAGTCCTGGACCGAAGCCGCGACCAGCCAGGCCGTGAGCAGCACGATCACTACCATCAGCGTGGTCTCGCGGCCCGCGCTGCGCCGCAGCAAACCGGCCGCCCTGTCGGATCGCCCGGCATGCCGCACCACCTCGTGGCGTCGTGCTGTGAGTCTCGGCACGACCAGGAAGTGGTTGTACGCACCAATCACGGCGACCAGCACAACGACGCCGATCTTGGCCAGCAGAAGCAGTCCCCAGGTGCTCTCCCAGAGCTGGGCCGGGCGGTCGAGGATGCCGACCGCCAGCACCACCCCGGCCACACCCACCACCGTCACGGACACGGCGGCGACCACGGAGAAGCGGGCTCCCATCAGCGCGGCGTCGAGGTCACGCCCGTCCCGGCGTCGGGCGCGGAGCAGGAGCCCCATCGCGACGACACCACCCACCCAGGTGGCGGCGGCCGCGAGGTGGGCCACGTCGGCGGTCACGACGAGCCAGCGTGGCTCGACCGTGTTGCTGTGGCCGCCGGCGACCTGCCCGGCGCCCACGAGCACGACGCCGACGATCGCGAGCCACGAGCCCGGCAGAGTGCGCCGGGCGCCGAACGCGAGTGCGACAGCGCCGGCGGCCTGGAGGCCGACGTCCCAGAGTGCCGTGCCGGTGAGCGAGTCGCTGATGGCGGACGGCGAGACGGCCCCCGCGAGATCGCCGTGCGCCACGAGCACCGATCCGGCCAGGACTCGGACGACGACCCCGCCAAGGATCACCACCCCCGCCCACCGGGCGAGGCGCAGCACGACCGGTGCGTCGGCCTCGTCGCGCCCGCGCAGCACGAGGGCTACGAACGCCAGCCCGCCGGCGGCGACCAGAGCGCCCCAGAGCGCGGCTGCGCTGCCCAGCCGCGCGACCGCCCCCGCGGTCCTGGTCGCCGGGGTGTCCATCGAGGAGGCGTCGTGGCCCATGTTGTGGTCCATGCCGCTCATGTCGTGATCCGTGCCGGAGCCCGACCCGGTATCGCCGTCGGTATCGCCGGTGTCAGTCGCTCCCGGGGTCGACGTCGCTCCAGCCGACGGCGTTCCAGCACCCGCGGCGGGCTCGCTCGGAGCCGTGGCGGTCACGATGAAGCCGAAGGTTCCCTCCAGCGGGTGGCCGTCCTGAGCCGCGGCGGTCCAGGTCACCGTGTAGTCGCCGGCACTCAGCGCGTCGGACGGCGTCGCGACCAGGACGAGGCCGTCCTCGTCCGCGGCGACGTCGGCCGCGACTGTGCCGCCCGGTCCGTCGATCACGATCCCGTCGCCGAGCAGGCTCACCGGCAGCGTGAACTGCAGCGTGACCTCGGTGACCGGGGTGTTCGTCGTCGACCCGGCCGCTGGTGCCGACGATTCGAGACGGGTGTGTGCCGCGGCGGACGGCGCGCACCACAGCGCGAGCACGAGCGCCGCGAGCACCCCGACGACCGCGCGGGTCACCACGGCACCCGAGCGCACGCCAGCATGGGTTCGGCGCATGTGCACACTCCTTCCCGCAGGGGTGGTGCGCCGGCCACGGGCCGGCGCACCACCTGTGGATCACATCGAGGTGAGGAGGTCTTCCATCGTCTCGATCTCGGCCTGCTGCGTGTCGACGATCGTCTGCGCCATCTCGACCGCGCCCGCGTCCTGGCCGGACTCGATCTCGGTCTGCGCCATCTCGACCGCGCCCTCGTGGTGCGCGATCATCTGCTCCAGGAACAGCCGGTTCGCCTCGGGGGCGGCAGCGACGGTGAGCGTCTGCATGTCCTCGTCGGACATCATGCCCTCCATCCCGGCGTGACCCGAGTGCTCTGCGGAGGGCTCAGCGCCCCACGCGTCCAGCCACTGGCTGAGCTCCTCGATCTCGGGAGCCTGAGCCGCCTTGACCTCGTTGGCGAGGTTGATGATCTCGGGGTCGACGTCGGGCTTGGCCAGGACGACGTCCGCCATCTCGATCGCCTGCTCGTGGTGCGGGATCATCATCTGCGCGAACATGACGTCCGCGTCGTTGTGCCCCGCCTGCTCGGAACCTGAGCAGCCCGCGAGGGCAAGTGCGCTGGTCAGGGCGATGACAGACATAAGGGTGCGCTTCATGGGGTCTTCTTCCTCTAGCTCGTCTCGGGGTAGCACTCACTGGCGCGACGGCGCTGGGGCACGGTCGCGCGCATAGGTCGGCGCGGGCGCGCGCCGGACCGGGGTCTACGTCCGGGAGATGCAGAGCTCGTGCAAGGAAGGAGCGGCGAGGGCGCCGACGGCGGCCAGCGCTGGCGCCAGGGAGATCGCCAGCTTGAGCGGGGCCCGCCACAGCAGTCGGCCTGCGGGCACGACCAGGGCCAGGATCCCGACGAGGATCATGAGGCACATCGCCGTGGCCAGATCCTGCCCACAACACCCCTCGCAGGCGCCCTCTTCGTCGGCCGAGTGGCCGTCGGGTGTCTCCGCCACGGGCATGACGGCGGGGGCGGCGAACTGGTCCGCCGTCGCAGCGGTGGCGAACTGGTCTGTCGCGACAGACCATGCGGTGACCCGCTCAGTCGCGACCTGCTCGGTGGCAGCCTGTTCGGTGGCAGCCTGTTCGGTGGCAGCCTGTTCGGTGGCAGCCTGTTCGGTGGCAGCCTGCTCGGTGGCGACCGCAGGGGCCTCGTGGGGCACCGCGTGCAGATGCGACGTCGGCGACCCGCTCATCGAGTGCATCGTGACCACACCGAAGATCACCGTCAGGATCGCCAGCGCGCCGATCGGACGTTGCCGGGGACCGGCGACGGCCGAACGAAGGAGCGAGATCACGCGCACGGCACGGAGGCTATCCCACTGCTGGTGTGCATGAAACCGGCGGCGGTCCACAGAACGCGTCAGCCGCGCACCCGTTACGGTGTCTCGGCGAGCGTGCGCTCCAGCAGTGTGCGCAGCGCGCTGCGATCCACCCCGGGTCCACGATGTCGGACGGCGAGAGCGGGCGCCCGTGGTGGGTCGCGGTGGTCCCCAGGAACGCGAGGGCCTGGTCCACGATCCGTCCGGCCATGATCAGGTCGTGGTCGTGCTCCTCGGCGACCCGCTGAACGAGCCGGTGGAACAGGTCAGGATCGACAAGTTCCCTGCCCTCTCGCAGGTCTGGTCGCTGATGCTCGACGGGTCAGCGCGCTGTGTCGCCTGGACCAGAACACGAAAGTCATCGAGCTCCTGCCTTCGCTGCTTCCGGAGGCGCTCGTTGCATTTCACGAGAGCACCGACAGCCAGGAACGCGCTGCTCTCGCTGACGTGCTCATGACGCTGCTGCACGCGGGACGAACCGGTGTCTACAAGTTTGGCTACCTCGATCTGACCGACATCGTCGGGGAACGCATCAACTGGGTCGCGGCCCAGACCGAGGACCCGCTCATGAAGATCCTGCTGCAGCGCAGCGACCAGGCCAAGTTCGCCCAGGGCATGTGGGACCTACCCGTTGGCCAGAGCGAACCCGGCGAACCCGAGAACCGCGAACCACGCAAGCACTCCCAAGTCCGCTGGGTCGACACCGACGCCATCCCTGGCGAGTGCGTCGTGGCGGTCCGGCAGAAAGGCAGCGCCGCTCACAGCGCGGCGTACTCCGCTCTGATCCGCTGCAGATGCGGTCGCGCGTTCTCGCCCCACACGACGTACCGCTCCAGGTGATCCCACTCCCGCGTGACCTGTTGGACGTTCTCGGCGTCGGTCACTAGCGACGTGCCCGGAACCGTTGACACCAGTGCGGCCGCGTCGTCATAGATGGTGAATTGATGCAGAGCGGGCGAGTTGACCTGCGAGGTCCACGGGATGATGCCCAGCCGCAGGTGCGGGCGGTCCAGCTCGACCAGCAGCCGGTCGAGCTGCTCGACCATCACCTTCGGACCGCCCAGGTTCCAGCGCAGCGCACCCTCGGTGTGCACGGCGGCAATCTCACGCTTATCGCTACCGAGGATCAGTTGGCGGCGCATCCGGGACTCGACGAACTTGTCCACCTGCTCGGCCGGCACCTCGTCGCTCCACATCGCTCGGACGTAGGCCGGTGTCTGCATCAGTCCGATCACTCCGGACGGGCAGAAGTACCGGATGGAACTGGCAGAGTCTTCCTGCCGCCCGATGCGGTCCTGCAGCAACCAGCCGCCGCGCTGCAGCACGACCTTCGCCGACCACGCCTGAGCTTTCGCCTGGCGGGACTGCTCGACGAGCTGGGTGCGGACCTTGGCCGGCACGCCGTAGACCTCGGCGAGCCGTTCGGCGTCCTCCGGCGTCGGTGGGGTCTTACCGCGCTCGATGTTGGAGAGCTTGGCCTGACTGATCCCAGCAGCCTTGGCAGCATTGACACCGGTGATCCCGGCGCCGGTGCGAAGTTCGCGCAGCGCCGCGGCGAGTGGGGGCAGGTCGGTGGTCATGAGCGCAGGATCTCAGGCATCTTCGGGTCCCCCTCTGACCGACGACTGATACACGACAACGCTACATCGATCACGTCTCAGATAGAATATTTGCGCCGGGATCGACAGTATCGTCACGCTCCCCGGATACCACAGTTCTGTGGCACTCACGCCTAGAACGCCTGCCTTGCTTGCGATTTACCGGCGGCGCAAGGTGCCAGGCGATCAAGCGTCGGCCGTCCCCATCCGGTTAATGACCAGAGGCTTCAGGTCCGCGGGGATCTCCTCGATTCCCGGGCCGCCGCGCTCGAGCCACCGGCAAAGCCGCGCGCTTGGCTCGTCGCCGGCCAGGCGTTCGAACCACACCGGTTTGCCCACGGCGCTCCGCCCAGCGCTGCTCGGGCGCGCAACCACGACGTCTCCCCGCTCGCACTCGTCCAGGCACTCCGAGAGGGTCAGGTTGGCAATGCCGTCAGCCTCCAGCCGACGCAATCTGGCAAGCTGCCCGCCCGGCTCGGCGTCATTCTTACCCAGCGTCTCCCCCACGCAGAGGCTGCAGGCCGTGACTCCGGGGATCGACGCGGCCGAGCGGTTCGGTGAAGTCTCGAGCACCCCGGGATACTACCCCCTATGGGTATGCGGTCAGTCCGTCGACGGTGGCTGACGGCTCATTCCTAAACCGACGCGACGACCACCACGGACTCTGGCATCCCTCTCGTCACGGTGCCGTGTGAGGGCCGTGACCACGAAGAGGATCACGAGCACCAGGACGACCGCGCCTACGGATACGGCGAGCGGTGTCGGGATCCCGATCACCGTGGTCGCGTGGGTGTGCATGGGGTCTCATCTCAAGAGGTACCAAGGTGTCCGATCGGCAGCAGGGAGCCGACCGGTGGGAGCGTGAGGGGCGGGCGGGCGCCCGCCCCTCACGCGAGCCAGATCAGCCGACGCGGATGAACGTCGGGTTGGACTGCCAGATCTGCGTGTACCGGACCGTCTTGCCCGGGACCGGGGCCTCGATCTGCATGCCGTCGCCGGCGTAGATCGCGATGTGCCCGGGCGACCAGATCAGGTCGCCCGGCTTCGCGTCGGACCAGGCCACTTCCGGTCCGGCGTACCGCTGCTCGGACGAGGTCCGCGGCAGGTTGATGCCGACCTGGGCGTACACGTAGGACGTGAACCCGGAGCAGTCCATCCCTGCGGGAGTAGACCCGCCCCACAGATAGGGCACCCCGAGGTACCGCATCCCGATCGACACCACCGCGGAACCAGCCGCCGAGGCGGGGAGGTCCACGGCGGCAGCGGCCTCGGCCGCCTCCGCGGCGGCTGCTTCGGCCTCCGCCGCCGCTTCGGCCTCTGCCTCGGCGGCGAGCTGCGCCTGGTACTCCTCGTTCTCTGCGGCGGAGACGACCGAGACGGCCACCCTCTCGACCTTGAGCTCGGCGTCGGTGGCGACGGTCACCACGGGTGCGGCGGCGACTGATTCCTTGGCCTGGGTGGTCAGGGCGTTGAGGTCGGCCGAGTTGAGCGCGCCGTTGACCGGCTTGCCGGCCAGCGATGTGCTGGCCAGCTCGCTGGCCGGTGCGGCCTGAGCGGGTGCGGCCACCAGGGAAAGCAGCACGCCGGAACCGGCTGCGGCTACCACAGCGGTACGGCTGGCGAACGTGGTGGCCTGCTCGGTGGCGGCTCGGGCGGCGTCGGCCAGGAAGGGGCGGCGTGCCGCCCGATGACGACCACGACCGCGCACGGTCGGGTTGGGGTTGAAGCTGGGCTCCATGAGAGCTGGGACCTTTCGGATCGGAGTAGAACCACACGCGCGGCCCGGTTCGGGCGCGCGAAAACCGGCCGACACCCATGTGGGGTTGTGTCGACAGGATGTGGTGGTCTACGTCCGGGAGATGCCTAGCGCATGCAGCGACGGCGCGGCCGCAGCGGCCACGCCCGACGGCACCCGCAGGACGTGATGCGCCGTGTCGGGGACCAGCCATTGCAGCGCGAGGCCCGGTGCCTCGGCCAGGTCCGTGGAAGGCGACAGCGTCCGGTCATACCGGGCCGTCAGCGTGCGATCTTCCGAGCAGTCGAACGGGTCCTCGCCGTCGTGGTGACCAGGTGCCACCTCAGCGACCCGGTCTGGTGCGCCCACCGCGGCTACCATCGCGGGCTGCTCGACGTCGCTGTGACCTGCCTCGTCCAGGTGGACGCTGCACAGGACCTGCACGCCGAGGACGGTCAGCACGAGGAACATGACCGTCAGCACACCCGCGAATCCTCGCCGAGGATCGGCGAGCAGGGAACTGATGCGGCGGGTCAGGTTCATGGCGAGCCCAAGAGTAACGGTATGGACACGGTGCCCGGCAAACCTGCGCGGTAATCGCTGCGGAGAATCAGGAGGTCGTGCTGCTGAGCACTCGCGCCGCGACCTCAGCACCGATGGCCATCCCCCATGCCCGGGCGCGGTCGAGCTCGCCGCCGACCAGAGGACCAGTGACACCGGCCACCCGGAAGCTCGTGGGACCGGAGACGAGGGGGTAACCCAAGCGGTCCAGCCGACGGCTCACCGCACGCGCCGCAGAACCGCTGGCCCGCGAGATCGCCCTGGTGTCGAACGCTGCCGCCTCGGTGGTGGTCATCAGGCCAGGTAGGGCCCCGAGCCACTCACGGATACCTCGCTCACGCGAGATGATCGCTGAGGATCGCCCTGCGGCATCACGCCGGGTCGAGGGCCAGGACATGCTGAAGGCGTGGGTCGGCCCACCGACGACCAGCAGGCCGACATCCCGGGGCACCGCGTCCGGCGCCACACCCACCTCGAGGATGTCGGTGTGCATCGCCGTCTTGATCCCCTCCCCGATCGCCTGGGCGATCGCCTGGGTGCTGCCGAACATGGACTCATAGACCACGAGTGCACGCATCGCTGTTACCTCCAGAGGTTTGGTACTCCCACAGTCCTCCTCGGGCGCGCTCTGGCGTCAGGGCCGTGCGCCCCCGGCCTACGGGACCTTCGTCCCCCGCCCGCTGGAGGGGCCACGGTGAGCCGGACGTCCGCCCTGGACGCGGACGCCTGCCGGGCCACAGCGGCATGCGGGACGTTGGTCCCGGCACCCAGGGCCGCCGGACTCTGCCCCACCCACCAGGCGGCTGGTGTTCTGGTGGTACGGGCACGACCACCACAGGGGGATGACATGAACAGCACGTGGTACCGCGGCATCGCCGTCGGGGTCGACGGATCGGAGGAGAGCCTGGCCGCGCTGGACTGGGCGGCACACGCCACCGACCTGCACGGGGCCCGCCTCACGGTCGTGGCAACCTACCCCGTACCAGCCACGCTCGCCCCCTGGGACGGCGACCTCGCCAGCAGTGCGCAAGAAGGAGCGCGTTGCGCCGCCCAGGCGGCGCGTGCCCGGCTCGGCCAGCAACGTCCCGGCGACCGGGACGTCGAGATGATCGTTCAGCCCGGGTCAGCCGCCCACGCGCTCAGCCAGCGGTCCACGACCTGCGACCTGGTAGTGGTCGGACGACGCGGCCTGAGCACGCTCGATCGCGCACTGCTCGGCTCCACCTCGTCCGCGCTGGCCGCGTCCGCCCCTGGGGCGGTAGCCGTGGTCCCAGCCGGCGCGACCACCGGGAACCCCAGCCGGATCCGGGTAAGGGTAGGACGCGATGACGGACCAGACCCGCTGGGTGCCGCGTTCGCCGAGGCGGCAGTACGCGGCTGTCCGCTAGAAGTGCTGCACGTGACGAGCAGCGGCCCGACTTCCTCGGTACTACCCCACATGGACCCGGTCGGGGGCACTTGGCGTGCGGTAGCCGCTGCGGACCTGGCCGACCAGGTGGCCAGGTGGGCGGAACAGTACCCGCAGGTCACCTACACCATGGCCATCCGGCACGGAGACCCTGTCTCCATGGTGCTCCACGAGCTGACCCCGGACGACCTCGTCATCGTCGGCGGACGCCGACACCCGCCGACCCTGGGCCGCGTGCTGCACAGCGTTCCCGACGCGGTCCTCCGGGCCGCACCGTGCCCCGTCGTGATGGTGCACGCACCGGCATCCGGTCACCTGATGACCAGCCGCCGGGCGAGTTTGGCAACTTGGAAGGTCCTCGATGGATTTAGCAAATGCTAAAATCATCTGGTGGACACACAGCCCCTCTATGCGATCAAGGCGAAGCTCTTCAAGAGCCTGGCCCATCCCGTACGGATCCAGGTGCTTGAGGTTCTCGCGGCGGACCCCGGCCTGGCAGCGCCGGTCTCGCGCCTGCTGGAGGTGACCGGCACCGAACCGTCCGCGCTCTCCCAGCATCTCGGGGTCCTCAAGCGTGTGGGAGTCGTCGAGTCCACCCGCTCGGGCAACGCCGTGCAGTACCAGCTGGCTGAGCCACTCGTCGCGGAGCTGCTCGTGGTCGCGCGCGCATTCTTGTTGGGGCACCTGGCCGGCCTCGACGCCGACGACAGCCGGCTCGTGGCCGCACGCCATCTGCCCGCCCTGCCCGGGGCGAGCGCCCGGGCCGTCCTTGAAGCGGCCCTCGCCGAGACGGCGCGGAACGAGACGGCGCCGATCGAGGCCGCTCCGATCGAGCTGGCGGAGCGGTGACCGTCCGCGGCGCGCTTGCCCGGCTGGACGTGCGTGACCTGCTCCCCCGGCGCGATGACTACGATCTGCGGCCTCGAACGATCGGGGCCGACCTGCTCGCAGGGCTGACCGTGGGCGTCGTCGCGCTACCGCTCGCGCTGGCGTTCGGCGTGAGCTCCGGCGTGGGCCCGGCCGCGGGCCTGGTCACCGCTGTCATCGCCGGGGTTGTCGCGGCGGTGTTCGGCGGCTCCCGGTTCCAGGTCTCCGGCCCGACCGGCGCGATGGCCGTCATCCTCGCCCCGATCGTCGCCGACCACGGACTCGCCTCCGTCGCCCTGGTCACCGGGCTCGGCGGGCTGATCGTGCTGATAGCCGGGCTGCTGCGGCTGGGGCGGACGGTCGCGTTCATCCCATGGCCGGTGGTCGAGGGGTTCACCCTCGGGATCGCTGCGATCATCTTCCTCCAGCAGGTCCCTGCCGCCGTCGGCCAGGACGCCGCCGCCGGCGGCAACACACTGCTGACCGCGGTACGCGCGATCGCGGACGCGGCCAGCGCCCTCGACACTCTTGCCCTGGACGCGACCACCCTCTGGTCGCTCGCGATCGTCGCGCTGGTCGCCGCGATCATGCTCGTCCTGCCCCGCCTGCACGCCGCGATACCCGTCTCCCTGGTGGCTGTCGTGGTCGCCACCGCGCTCGCCGAGACCACCGGCGCGCCGGTCACCCGCATCGGGACCCTGCCCGATACCCTCCCCGCCCCGGTCCTGCCCGGCGTCAGTGGCACCGGGCTGGGCGACCTGCTGGGCGCGGCCGTCGCGATCGCGGCCCTGGCCGCGATCGAGTCGCTGCTGTCCGCGCGCGTCGCCGCGTCGATGGCACCAGGGGGCTCGATCTACGAACCCGACCGTGAGCTGGTCGGACAAGGACTCGCCTCGATCGCGTCCGGCCTGTTCGGCGGCATGCCCGCCACCGGAGCGATCGCCCGCACCGCGGTCAACGTACGCTCCGGAGCCCGCACCCGCCTGGCCGCCGTCATACACGCGGTGGTGATCCTCGCCGTGATCTACCTGGCCACCGGACCCGTGGGGCACATCCCGCTGGCCGCACTGGCCGGCGTGCTCATAGTGACCTCGTTCCGCATGATCAGCGCCGGCACCATCCGGTCCGTGCTGCGCTCGACCCGGTCCGATGCCGCCACGTTCCTCGTCACAGCCGTCATCACCGTGGCGTTCGACCTGATCGAAGCCGTGCAGATCGGGCTCGTCGTCGCGGCGTTCTTCGCGCTGCGACGTCTGGCCCGCGCCTCGTCCGTGCACCGCGAGCCGCTGCCCGGCGTAGCGCACCGGGGCGACGAGCACATCGCGCTCTTCCGGCTGGACGGCGCAATGTTCTTCGGAGCCTCCGACCGGATCCTGGGCGAGGTCACCGACGCCTCGGTACGCGAGAACGTCCTGGTCGTCATCCTGCGCCTGTCCCAGCTAGGCATGGTCGACGCCACCGGAGCACGAGCCCTCGCCGAGCTCGTCACCACGCTCGAACAGCGCGGCATCACGGTGCTGGTCAAGGGCGTACAACCTCGGCACCGCAAACTCATGACCACCGTCGGCGTGCTCGACGAGCTACGGCACGAGAACCACCTGTTCAACACTCTCGAGGACGCCGTCACACACGCCCGCTCCCACGTGCAGCGCGCCGCCCAAGGCATCGACATCCCACAGCTCGACGGACGACGCTGACGGGGTGTTGGCGGCAAGGCCACCAACAGCGTCCTCCTGCTGCAGCGCAGCGACCGGGATTAGCTCCGCCCTTGACACGCCATCGGTCGACCAGCATCCTACTTTTGCATGCATAGCGGCAAAAGTCGGATGGTTGTCGCTATAAATCGACAGAGTCGTCAATCGGAGCATCCATGCAGATCTCGCTAAGTTCGGCTCTTGCGCGGCGCCTCGGCGCGGCGTTGACGGGCGGCGCGCTCCTCGCGGGCACGCTCGCCGGAGCCCCGGCCGTCGCCGCTCCTTCCACCCTCGCAGCCCCCACCCTCGCAGCCCCCACACCGACCACCACAGCAGCCGGAGAATGTGGAGAGGACGACGGGCTCCCCGACTCCAAGATCTCCATCCAGCTCTTCACACACGTCGGTGAGCTCGGGTGGGGAACACCGGCCCCCGAGACGATCGACCGCGTGCTCGGCGAGGTGGCCAACGCCGGCTTCACCAACGTCGAGCCGTTCAGCCAGCCCTACTCGATGCCGGTAGACGAGTACAAGGAGATCCTCGACAGGCACGGCCTGGAGGTGTCCTCGAGCCACGGCAGCACGGACTGGGACACGTGGCCCGAGACGGTCGCCTACGCCGTCGCGCTGGGCCAGGACTACATCGGGACCGGCGGCATGGCGGGCAACTACGGCACCTACGAGGAAGCGCTCGCGACCGCGGCGTACGTCAACCAGCTCGGCCAGTACGCGCACGAGAACGGCGCGAACAAGATCGTGCTGCACAACCACCAGAGCGAGTTCACCACGCGGTACCCCCACCCGGAGACGGGTGAGATGGTCAGCGCCTGGCAGGTCATCGAGGCGAACACCGACCCGCGCTACGTCACGTTCCAGCTCGACGTCGGCTGGGCCGCGGACGCCGGCATCGACGTCCCGGCGTGGATCGAGGAGTACGGGGACCGCATCGAACTCCTCCACGTCAAGGACGCCGTGAACGTCAACGCCGAAGGCGACCCGAGGCAGGTCGCCCTCGGCAACGGCGACATCGACCTTCCGGCGATCATCGCCGCAGCCGAGCCGTACGTGGAGTACTACACCTACGAGTGGGACTACGCGCCGTCGTTCGAGTCCTCTGCGGAGTCCTACCAGTACCTGCGCTGCTACTTGTCCGACGGCGGGGGCGGCGACCAGTGCGAGGACGAGGACGAGGAGTCGCTCGCGCTGGGCCGACCGGTGACGACGTCCAGCATCGACGACCCCTCTCGCAGCGGCGACATGGCGGTGGACGGCAACGCCGGCACCCGCTGGGGCAGCCAGTGGAACGAGCCGGAGTGGATCGCGGTGGACCTCGGCGCGAGCTACGACCTCAGCCGCGTCGTCATCGACTGGGAGACCGCGTTCGCGTCGGGGTACGAGATCCAGACCTCGCCGGACGGCGAGACCTGGACCACGGTGCATACCGTCGCCGACGGTGACGGCTTCTTCGACAACATCGCCCTCTCAGGCACGGGCCAGCACGTGCGCCTCTACGCGACCGAGCGTGGGACGCAGTGGGGCTTCTCCATCTATGAGCTGGAGATCTACGGCACGCCGAGCGGCGAGCAGCCCGAGCCGGAGCCCGTGGCTCGCGGCGCCGGGTATTGGACGTCGGAGTACCGGCAGGTCAAGAACCCGGACTACACGACCGACGAGCTGCTGTGCTTCCTCACCATCACGCGCGCGCAGAGCGACGTGTTCGACGAGGAGGTCGACCTGACCACGCTGGACGACGCCCTGCAGGTGCTGTGGGCGCGCAACCACGACGAGTGGGTCGACGTCTTCGACCGGCAGCTGCTCACCTTGTGGCTCAACGTCGCGACGGGCTCGGTCTCCCTGGAGGACCCGCTCGGCGGGGGCCGCACGGTCGGCGACCTGCTGCACGCCATCGAGGCCGCGCGCCTCGACGAGGGCGCGACGCGGACGGACCTCAAGGAGTACCAGAACGCACTGGAGGCAGCGAGCACCCAGCACTGAACGGCGCCTAGCAACGAAGAGACCCCGCTTGACCGGAGCATCTGCCCTGGTCAAGCGGAGTCTCTGCCTGTGGAGCCAGGGAACGGGCTGAAGCAGCGGCACCTCAGACATTGGTGAGCCGCCGCCAGGCCTGCACGACTGCGGCGATGGCCAGCGGGGCGACCGCCGCGGCGAGCAGCAGGTTGGGCAGGCCGACGGCAGCCGCGGCGTCGGCCCCGCCCATGCCTGCCCACAGGGAGGGTGCGGCGTAGGGGAACCACGAGCCGCCGCCGAGCAGCACCACGATCTGGGTGAGCGCGACCACACCGACCAGGGCGCCGACGGTGCCGAGCTGGCTGCGCGTCACCGTCGCGACCCAGGCGAACGGCAGGGCTAGGCCCCCGCCGAGGAGCCCTGCGACGACCGCGTTCCGCGCCCCGGCCCAGGCCGCCAAGGGCTCGCCCGAACCCGCGGCGACGACTGCCGAGGCGGCCGTGGTCACGGCGACGGCCAGCACCACGCATCCCGAGATCCAGGCCAGCGCGATCAGGCACTTGGCCAGGGCGATCGTGCCGCGCGCCACGGCGAGGCCGAACAGTGCGCCCGCCGTCCCGCTCTCCAGCTCGCGCCCGAACGACCACGCGACGAAGAACCCGCCGGCGGCCAGCGCGGCGACGGACAGGACCTGGGCGCACACCAGCAGGTGCGTGGTGGCAAGGTCGCCGGTGGCGTAGTCCGCCAGCTTGGCTGCCGTCGGGCCCACAGCGCGTGGTGACCGGGCCAGCGCCACCATGCCCACGCTACCGAGCGGTACCAGCACGACGAGCAGCAGGGTCGCCAGGCGTGCGACGACCGAGCGGCGCAGCTTGAGCGCCTCGACAGCGAGCGCGGCTCGGAGGGCAGCGACGGCGGTCATGAGCCCGCCGCCGAGCGAATGTCGGCATCAAGCACCATGGCGAAGAACCGCTACTCCAGATCAGTCCCACCGGGTTCCAGACGCCCGACGTCGCGTCCGGCGTGCAGCACGACGATCTCGTCGGAGATGCGCGCGACCTCGTCGAGGTGATGGCTCGAGACGAGGACCGCCGCGCCGTCGTCGGCCAGACCGCGGACCAGCTCACGCACCAGGACGACGCCCTGCGGATCGAGGGCGCCGGTTGGCTCATCGAGGATCAGCGCGGTCGGCCGATGGAGGGTCGCGCAGGCGATCCCCAGGCGCTGACGGTTGCCCATCGAGAGCGTCCTGGCCTGCGCCTCCCGCCACGGGTCCAGGCCCAGGCGCCCGACGGCGGCGGCGACCCCCGGCCTAGCGGCTCGCCCGGGCAGCCCGTGCAGCAGGGCGGCGCAGAACAGATTCTCGGTGACGGTCAGCTCCGGGTAGACCAGCGGGGTCTCCACCGCCTGGCCGAACCGCATCGCGGCATCGGCCGGCAGATCAGCCGGATCGTGGCCAAGGACGCGGGCCGCGCCATGGGTGGGGCGAAGGCGGCCGGCCAGCGCGCGCAGCGCAGTCGTCTTGCCCGCGCCGTTGAGGCCGATCAGGGCCGTGACCCGGCCGGCCCGGACCGTCAGCGAGAGGTGGTCCAGGGCAACCCGGCCACCGAAGGCATGCGAGACGTCGTCGAGCACGAGGGCGGTCACGGGGTGGCTCCTGCCGGAGCGAGCAGCGCCAGGGCACGGCGGACCAGGTCTGCGAGCGTGACGTCGACGGGCGCGGAACCCCAGGCCAGGAGGGCTGCGGTAGTGGCCGCAAGACAGGCGGAGACGGCAATGGCGGCGTCAAGCGGATCGACCCCGTCGGCGACGAGCCGCTCCACGATCGCGTCCTGCGTGGCCCCGGTGCCGACCGATACCGCGGCGCGAAGCGAGGGGTACTGCGCGACCAGGGCCACGCGACGTCTCGCCGTCGCGTCCTCGGTGGGCGTGATGTCGCCGAGCGCGGCCAGCAGGCCGCGGCGGGTGCGCTCCAGCGGGGAGAGGGCGGTCGGCTGAGCGCCGACGGCCTCGGCGATCAGGGGGTCGTAGGGGTCGGTCACGAGTACGGCGTCCTTGGTGGCGAAGTGCCGGAAGAACGTCATGGAGGTGACGCCCGCGGTGTCGGCGATCTGGTTCACCGTGGTGGCGTCGTAGCCCTGGCGCTCGAAGAGGTCGAGCGCCGCATCGAGGATGCGAGCCCGGGTGCGGAGGGTGCGGAGTGTGACCACCCCATAATGTTAGTCACTAACATTATAGTTGGGCAAGGAACGCCCGCCGACTGCCCCGGACCAGCGGGCGGGCGCTGGAAGACGCCTCCGGGTTGGCCTGCACTACCTCCGGGTTGGCCTGGACTACTGGGTGGGCAGGTAAGGTGGACGCAGGTGTGCCGGGAAGTCTGGTCGGCGTGGACCGGCCGTGGGCCGGTCCAGTTGAGACGACCCCACTTCCGAGAGGCCCTTCGTGCCCCGCACCACCTCTGCCCTCCCCTTCACCCAGCGTCTGCGCACCTGGGCGTCCCGCGAGACCACCGGGGGTGCGCTCCTGATCGGAGCGGCGATCCTGGCGCTGCTGTGGGCCAACTCCCCCTGGCGCGAGGCATACGCGGCGCTGTCGGCCACCGTCGCCGGCCCCGCCATGCTCGGCCCGCTGCCCGTCCATCTCGACCTTTCGCTGAGCACCTGGGCCGCTGACGGCCTGCTCGCGATCTTCTTCTTCGTGGTCGGCGTCGAGCTCAAGCACGAGTTCGTGGCCGGGAGCCTGCGCAACCCCAAAGAGGCCGGCGTCCCGATGGTCGCCGCGGTGGGCGGCATGGCCGTACCTGCCCTGGTCTATGTGGGCGTGCTGGTAGCGCTCGGCGACCCGGGCGCCCTGCACGGGTGGGCCATCCCGACGGCTACCGACATCGCGTTCGCCGTCGGTGTCCTGGCGATCTTCGGGCGTGGCCTGCCCATCGCGATCCGCACGTTCCTGCTCACGCTCGCCGTGGTGGACGACCTGCTGGCGATCGTCGTGATCGCGATCTTCTACACCGAGTCCATCCACTGGTGGCCGCTGGCCGGCGCTCTCGTCTGTGTGGCCTTGTTCGCCTGGCACGTCCGGGCGCGCACACCCCGGTGGTTCGTCCTGCTCCCGCTCGCCCTGGTCGCGTGGACGCTGATGCACTCCTCGGGCGTGCACGCCACCATCGCCGGCGTTCTGCTCGGCTTCACCGTCCCCGCGATCGCCCGGCACGGCGAGGCCGACTCCCGCACCCACACGTTCGAGCACGCCATCCGGCCGTTCTCCCAGGGCCTCGCGCTGCCCATTTTCGCGTTCTTCGCCGCCGGCGTCTCCCTGGTCGACGGCGACGGGCCCGGCGCCCTGATCGGCCAGCCGGTGGTGCTCGCAATCACCCTCGCCCTCGTGCTCGGCAAGCTCGTCGGCGTGCTCGGCGCCACCGCCCTGATCACGCGCCTCACCCCGCTGCGCCTGCCCGACGGCATCGGCGTACGCGACCTGCTGCCCGTGGGTTTCCTGGCTGGTATCGGGTTCACCGTGTCGCTGCTGATCAGCGAGCTGTCGTTCGGCGACTCCGAGCACGCCGACGGCGCCAAGATCGCGATCCTCGGCGCCTCGGTGCTCGCCGCGATCCTCGGCGCGATCTCGCTGCGCTGGGACGCGCGCCGCGCACGCACCGCGGACATGAACCTCGACGGCCGACCCGACGAGGTCGCCGGCTACATCGGCGACGCCAAGGACCGAGAGACCCACTGATCTGCTCTCGCCTGCCATCTCGCGCTCGTAGCCAGACGATGCAGCCGAGCCGTCCGATGAAGCGGCATGGCCGGCCGTCAGTACGTCTTCAGACCGTGCGCCCGGAACTGGTCCCGCACGCGCTCGGTCAGCTCGGCCGACGGCGGCTGGGTCGCGTCGAGCGCGTAGGTGCGCCCGAGCGCGGCCCACTTGTAGCGCCCCATCTGGTGAAAGGGCAGCACCTCGACCCGGGTGACGGTGCCAGGCCTGATCTCGTTCAGCTCGGCCACGTAGGCGGCGACCCGTTCGACGTTCTTGACGTCGTCGGTCAGGCCGGGGACCAGGACGAAACGGACCCAGACCTCGGGGGCGCGCCCTCCGGCGTCCCGCAGGCCGGCCCGGGCGAGACGCCGCCCGAACGCCAGCGTCGGCGCCAGCTCACCGCCCGTGACCCGGCGATAGGTGTCGGGGTCACCGGACTTTACGTCGAGCAGGACCAGGTCGGTGTCGGCGAGCATTCGGTCGGTGAGATTCGCGCCGAGGAAGCCGGAGGTGTCCAGCGTGGTGTGCACGCCCATCTCCTTGGCGCCCCGCAGCACCCGCGCCGCGAAGGCCGGCTGCATCAGCACCTCACCGCCGGACAAGGTCAGTCCGCCGCTCGTCGCCCGGAACACCGGAAGGTAGCGGCGCACACGCGCGAGGATCTGCTCGGCCGTGACCGGCTCCCCGTCCTTCATCTCGAGCATGTCCGGGTTGTGGCAGTACAGGCAGCGCAGCGGACAACCCGAAAGGAACACCGTGAGCCGGGTGCCCGGCCCGTCCACGGCGGTCACCAGCTCCCACGAGTGCACCGAGCCCAGCTCGCCGGCCCGCATCGCGGCCAGCCGCTGCGACCGCAGGGAGGGAGTGACGGGAGCCGGCGCCTGGAGGGTCATCACAGCGACCCGTGGAAGGTCCTGCTCAGCACGTCGAGCTGCTGCTCGCGTGTCAGCCGGACGAAGTTCACGGCGTACCCGGAGACCCTGATCGTCAGCTGCGGGTAGTTCTCGGGGTGCTCCATGGCGTCCACGAGGGTCTCCCGGTTCAGCACGTTGACGTTCATGTGGTACCCGTCCAGGCCCACCGACGCGTCCAGCAGGCCCGCCAGGTTGACGACCTGCTCCTCGCGGGTCCGGCCCAGACCGGACGGCACCACCGTGTTGGTCAGCGAGATGCCGTCCTGCGCCTGGTCGTACGGCAGCTTGGCCACCGACAGCGCCGAGGCGAGCATCCCGTGCGTGTCGCGCCCGTTCATCGGGTTGGCACCCGGGGAGAACGGCTCGCCTGCCCGCCGCCCGTCGGGGGTGTTGCCGGTGGCCTTGCCGTAGACGACGTTCGACGTGATGGTCAGGACGGACTGGGTGGGCAGCGCGTCCCGGTACGTCTTGTGGCGGCGGATCTTGTCCATGAAGGACTCGACGAGCTCGACGGCGATGGAGTCGGCCCGGTCGTCGTCGTTCCCGTAGGTCGGGAACGATCCATCGACCTCGTAGTCGACCGCGACGCCGCGCTCGTCGAACACCGGCGTGACGCGGGCGTACCGGATCGCGCTCAGGGAGTCCGCCGTCACCGACAGCCCGGCGATGCCGCAGGCCATCGTGCGCAGCACGTCGCGGTCGTGCAGCGCCATCTCCAGCCGCTCGTACGCGTACTTGTCGTGCATGTAGTGGATGACGTTCAGCGCCTCCACATAGGTCGCCGCGAGCCAGCTCATGGTCGTGTCGAGGCGGCCGCGGACGTCGTCGTACTCAAGAGGGCGGCCTGCAGGGACGGGAGGAAAGGCCGGCGAGACCTGTTCGCCGCTGATCTCGTCGCGTCCGCCGTTGATCGCGTACAGCAGGGCCTTGGCCAGGTTCACGCGCGCGCCGAAGAACTGCATCTGCTTGCCGACCGCCATGGGAGAGACGCAGCAGGCGATCGCGGCGTCGTCGCCCCACGCGGTGCGGATCTGTCGGTCCGACTCGTACTGCAGGGCACTGGTGTCGATGGACACCCGGGCGCAGAAGTCCTTGAACCCGCGCGGCAGGTCCTGGCTCCAGAACACCGTGAGGTTCGGCTCGGGAGCCGGGCCGAGGTTGTACAGGGTCTGCAGGTAGCGGAACGAGGTCCTCGTGACCAGGGTGCGGGCGTCGTCCCCCATACCGCCCACGGTCTCGGTGACCCAGGTCGGGTCGCCCGAGAAAAGCGAGTCGTACTCGGGTGTGCGCAGGAAGCGCACGATCCGCAGCTTGATGACGAAGTCGTCGACGAGCTCTTGCGCCTGCTCCTCCGTGATCAGGCCCGCTGCCAGGTCCCGCTGGAAGTACACGTCCAGGAACGTCGAGGTGCGGCCCAGTGACATCGCGGCGCCGTTCTGCTCCTTGACCGCGCCCAGATACGCGAAGTAGAGCCACTGCACGGCTTCCCGAGCCGTCCTGGCCGGTCCGGAGATGTCACAGCCGTACGAGGCGGCCATCTCCTTGAGCTCGCCCAGCGCTCGGATCTGCTCGGCGTGCTCCTCCCGCTCGCGGACGACGTTCTCGCTGAACGGCTGCGCGTCGAGGCCGAGCTTGTCCGCACTCTTGGCCTCGATCAGGGCGTCGACGCCGTACAGGGCCACCCGGCGGTAGTCGCCGATGATCCGCCCCCGGCCGTAGGCGTCCGGCAGGCCCGTGATGATGTGGCTGCGCCGGCCGGCGCGGACATCGGGCGAGTATGCGTCGAAGACGCCCTCGTTGTGAGTCTTGCGGTACTTGGTAAAGGTCTCCTTGACGGACTCGTCCACGTCATAGCCGTAGGTCTTCAGCGATGTCTCGACCAGGCGCCAGCCACCGTTCGGCATGATCGCGCGCTTCAGGGGCGCGTCGGTCTGCAGACCGACGATCAGCTCGGCGGAGCGGTCGATGTAGCCGGGCGAGTGCGATGTGATGCCCGCCGGGGTGTGCGGGTCGACGTCGTACACACCCTTGGCCCGCTCCTCCGGGAACATGGCGCTCACGGTGTCCCACACGTGCGTGGTGCGGGCGGTCGGCCCGGCGAGGAAGCTCGCGTCGCCTTCGTACGGTGTGTAGTTGCGCTGGATGAAGTCGCGCACGTCCACCTGGTCCTGCCAGGGTCCGCCGGCGAACCCCGCCCATGCGGAGTTCGGTTCGGTACCCGGCACGGGGAGGGCCGGTGCGCCATGGACGGTGGTCATGGTTCGCTCCTGCGTGGTAGTCGGGCTCAGAAGCCGAAGACGATGCGGGCGGGCACCCGGCCGGCCAGCACGTCCGCGAAGGACTCGTTGACCTCGTCGAGCTTGCGCTCCACGGCCACGACCTCGGTGCGGCCGGCCGCGTGCAGCGCGAACACGTCAGCGAGGTCGTTCCGCGTACCGACGATCGACCCGATCACCGAGATGCCCTTGAGCACCGTGTCGAAGATCGGCAGCTGGATCCTGCCCTCGGCGGGCAGCGCCACGCAGACGAGCCGGCCACCCCGGCGCAGCGAGTGGAAGGCCTGGTCGAACGAGGCCGACGACGCGGCCAGCGCCACCGCGACGTCCGCGCCACCGAGCCGCTGGATGGCCTCGACCGGGTCCTCCCGGGCGGCGTTGACCACGTGGTCCGCGCCGAGGCGGGTGGCCAGCTCCAGCTTGTGGTCCTCGACGTCGACCGCGATCACGAACGCGCCGGCGATCCGCGCGTACTGCAGCGCGAGGTGGCCCAGCCCGCCGATACCGAACACGACGACGGTCTCCGCGGGGGCCACGTTCGCCACCTTGATGGCCTTGTAGGTGGTCACTCCCGCGCAGCTCAGCGGAGCGGCGTCGACCGACGACACGCCGTCGGGCACGGGTGTCGCGAACGCTGCGGCCACGACTGCGTACTCGGCGAAGGCCCCGTTGACGGAGTAGCCGGAGTTGGCCTGCTGCTCGCACAGGGTCTCCCAGCCGCTGATGCAGTAGCGGCACTCGCCGCAGGCGCTGCCGAGCCACGCGATGGCGACCCGCTGGCCGAGGGCGCGGGCGGTCACGTCGGGGCCGAGCTTCTCGATGCGGCCGACACCCTCGTGCCCCGGGACGAACGGCGGGGACGGCTTGACCGGCCAGTCGCCGTGGGCGGCGTGGATGTCGGTGTGGCACAGCCCGCTCGCCTCGATCCGGACCAGCACCTCGCCCGGTCCAGGCTCCGGGACGGGGATCTCCTGGATCTCCAGCGGGGCGGTGAAGTCGGTGACGACTGCGGCTCTCATGACGGCTCCGTTCAGACGGTGGTGCTGGACTTGGCAACCGCCGGAGGGGCGGTAGCTCCAACATCTCTCCGCACGGCCTGCGCGTGGCAGGGACGAAGGTCCCCCGTGCGGGAGAGAAGGTCCTGAGGGGCATGTCAGCCCTGCGGCCGCCGGGTGCACGGACGGTCCTGCAAGCTCCGTCCCCTCTCGTCGCGCGGTCAAGCTCACCATCAGGGGACGTTGGTCCCGCTCGCGGGGGCCGCTCGTCTCTGCCGCCAGGAGCGACCAGTTTGGTGCCCTGGTAGTGAGCAAAGGAGGACGATCATGAACAACAACACCTGGTACCGGAGCGTCATCGTCGGAGTCGACGGCTCGGACGAGAGCCTTGCGGCACTGAACTGGGCGACCCTCGCAGCCGATCTGCACGGGGCTCGTCTGGTGGTGGTAGCCGCTCACCCCGTGCCGCCCGAGGCGGGCCCCGAGATGAGCAGTCTCGTCGAGGAAGCGCACGAGGAGGCACGCCACGCGGCCCGTGCCGCGCGGGACCGGCTCGGTGGATGGCGCCCTGGAGGTAGGGACGTCGAGGCACACGTCCTGCCTGGCAACGCCGCCCGTGTCCTTGCCGGGCAGTCGACCAACGACGACCTCGTCGTGGTGGGGCGCCGCGGGCTCGGTGCGTTCGACCGCGCACTGCTCGGGTCCACGTCCTCAGCACTGGCGGCGGCCGCACGGGGCACGGTAGCCGTCATACCGTCTGGCGCTGCAGCCGACGAGCCTCGAAGGATCCGGGTCGGAGTAGGCCCCGTCGACGAGCCCGACGTGCTGGGCACGGCGTTCGCCGAGGCAGACGCGCGGGGGCGCCCGCTCGAGGTGCTGCACGTGACGGGGACCGACCCGATCTCGTCGGCCCTGCTCGACATGGATCCCGTGGCCGCGTCGTGGCACGAGGCCGCCGGCGTCGACCTGGCTGATCGGCTGGCACGGTGGTCGGACAAGTACCCGACGGTCACATACACGGTGGTGATCCGCCGTGGGGACCCGGTTGCCACCCTGCTCCACGGACTGGCCCGGAACGACATCCTGGTCGTCGGCGGACGCAGCCACTCGGCGGTCGCCGGGCGCCTGTTGCGCAGCGTGCCCGACTCCGTGGTCCGTGGCGCGCCGTGCCCGGTCCTGGTCGTGCACGCACACCGGCACCCGGTCGGCTGACCGGAACCGGTTCGAGCGGAAGAACGAGTACGTCCAGCGATTGCACGTCCTGGACACGACGGGGCCCCGGCGGCACGCAGGCTGACTGCCCGGCCGTACCCGGCCGTACCCGGCTGTAGCCGGGCACGGCCGGGTCCTGCAGGTCGGCGACGTCGTGCCCCTCCGAGGGCCAGAGACCACCTGTGCCCCTTGCAGGGTTGACGGTCACGGGTTCACGGGACCGTCGCTCGTGCGGCGGCGCAGTCCGCAGTCAGCTCCTTGGCACTGCGGCAGCACCTCGCCGGCGGAGCGACCGGCCGAGACGGCTACCCGCACGAGACTCGCGACCGTGCCCGGCGGCGGCGAGCCCGCTGGGCGGGCCACCCAGCGCACGGAGCGCGTACAGGATCGTCGCCAGGTCGACGAGCTCCTGCACCAGGGCACCCGCGACCGCGGGGATCGCTCCGGTCATGGCCACGAGCATGAGACCGACGCTCAGCCCGATGCCGATCCAGATCGCGGTGAGCGCGACACGCAGCGTGTGCCGACCGATCGAGACGGCGTCGACGACCTTGGCGAGCGAGTCGACGAGGAGCACCACACCGGCGGCGTCCCCGGCCGCGGTCGCGCCTTTCGCACCCATGGCGACTCCGACGTCGGAGGCCGCCAGCACCGGGGCGTCGTTCACACCGTCGCCGACCATCATCACGGGCCGTGGGCGCAGCTCTGCGGCAAGCCGCACCTTCTCCGGCGGGAGGAGTTCCGCGTGGACGTCGTTGATCCCGACCTGCCGGGCGATCGACTCCGCCGTCGGCCGAGCATCCCCCGTGAGCATCGTGATGTGTTCGATGCCGTTCGCCCGCAACCAGGCGACGACCGCCGGCGACTCGGGGCGCGGGTCGTCCGCGAGGACGATGGCCCCCGCGAACCGCCCGTCGACCGCCACGTAGGCCGCGGCCTCGCCCGGGCCGAGGGCTGCGCGGGTCGTGTCCGGCGCGATGGACGCGACGTAGGCAGGCTTGCCGACGACGACGGTCCGGCCCCCGACGACGGCGGTCACGCCGTTCGTCGCGACCTCGGCGGCGTCGGTGGCGGTCAGCAGGTCGAGGCCGCGCTCCGTGGCGGCACGGCGGATGCTCTCGGCGAACACGTGCGAGGAGTACTGCTCGGCCGAGGCCGCGAGCCGCAGCAGCTCGTGGGCGGCGAACCCGTCAGCCGGCCGGAGGGCGACGAGGTCGGGGCGGCCCCCCGTCAGGGTTCCCGTCTTGTCGAAGGCGGCGGACCGCAGGCGTGCGAGCTGCTCGATGACCGTGCCGCTCTTGATGATCACCCCGCTCTTGGCCGCACGCGAGAGCCCACCGAGAAAGGCGACCGGTGCCGCGATGAGGAGCGGGCACGGGGTCGCCAGCACGAGCACCTCGGCAAATCGGGTCGGGTCCCCGGAGATCGTCCACGCCGCCCCCGCCAGGGCGAGCGAGACGGCAGTGAACGGGACCGCGAAACGATCGGCGAGCCGGACGACCGGCGCACGCGAGTCCTCGGCGGCATGGACGAGCGCGACGATCTGCTGGTACTGGCTGTCCGCGCTGCGGCGTACGGCCCGGATCCGCACCGCTCGTGCCCCGTTCACGGCGCCCGACAGCGCCTCCTCGCCGGCCCCGCGAGTGACGGGCAGGCTCTCCCCGGTCAGTGAGGACTCGTCGAACGTCCCGCTGTCGGTGAGCAGGACGCCGTCGACCGGCACGATCTCCCCGGGGCGCACGAGCAGTACGTCCCCGATGCCCACGTCGTCGACGGCAACGTCCTGCAGCTCTTCGTTCCGGGGCATGTCCGCGTGCCGCAGCACGTGCGCGACCCGGGGCGAGCGGTCGAGCAGGGCCGTCAGATCGCGCTTCGCGCGTCGTGCGGCGAAGTCCTCGAGCGCTCTGCCGCCCGAAAGCATCAGCACGATGATCAGCGCTGCGACGTACTCCCCGACCGCCAGGGTCGCGACCATCGCCACCACCGCGAGGACGTCGAGGCCGACATGTCCGCGAAGCACGTCGCGCACCATCCCGACGAGCGTCCACACGATGAACACGCCGACGTATGCGGTGGCGACCCAGCGCGCGACGCTGCCCTCGCCCGCGGCGTGGAGAAGGAGCACCGCCGCCAGGAGCACGACTGCGACCGTGATCTCTGGATACCGACGCAAGGCCCGCAGGATCTGCATGGTCATGTCCTCTCCGTTCGGTCGCGCGCGTCCGGGACGCTCCAGCGGACCATCCAGGTCTCCCCCGGCGCCAGCACACGCTGAAGGCATGGGTCGGCCCGACGACGACCAACTGTTTGACGTCGGCCGGCATGGCGTTGTTGGGCGCCGCGCCCACCCGTGCAGTCCACCTTCCTCGCCCAGGACCCGGGGCATCAGGGCCGTCCGGCCCGGGCTGGCGGGACGTTCGGCCCTGCCTCGTGCGTACCGCGGGACGAAGACTGGGGACCTGTCCGGACCCGGACGGTCATCTGAAGGGAGAGACACCATGGACGTCGTCGACTCGCGGGTCGAGCGGATCTTGAGGGCTGCGGAAAGTGCCCCGAGTGTCTACAACACCCAGCCGTGGCAGGTGGATGTCACGGGCAGCACCGTGACCCTGCGCGCGGACGCCGCGCGGCAGCTGCGGCACTCCGACCCGCACGGCCGGGAGATGCTGATCAGCTGCGGAGCGTTCCTGTTCAATGCCAGGACGGCCGCTCGGCGGGACTCGCTGACCGCCGTCGTCAAGGTCCTGCCGGACCCGGACGACGAGCTCCTGGTGGCCGAGATCGAGCTCGAACCGGGCCCTGTTCCGAACACGGACGAGCTCGAGCTGTCCGTGGCGATCGCGCGGCGCACGACGTCACGGGTTCCGTTCGATGACCAGCCGCTGTTCACGGACGTGCTGATGTCCATCCAGCAGGCCGCGCAGGACGAGGGCGCGGAACTGCGGCTGATCCAGCCATCGGAGCCCGTACGCGCGGACGTGATCGGGCTGGTCCGCAGGGCAGAGGCGATCGCCGGCGAGGATCCCGCGGCTCGTGCCGAGGAGGCGGCATGGACCGCCACAGATCCTGGACGTGCCGACGGCATCCCGCAGGACCTGCTCGGTCCTGGCGCCAGCGACGACCAGGCTCCGGTGCGACAGTTCCACGCCAGCACCGGCGAGGCTCAGTTCGAGCACCGGACGACGTTGGCCGTCCTCTCGACCGCGGGCGACTCGGCCCGGGACTGGGTGGCGGCGGGCCAGGCGTTGCAGCACGTGCTGCTGGTCGCCACCACCTACTTCGTCCACGCGTCGTTCGCAACCACCGTCCTGGAGAACCCGACGACCCGTCATGGCCTGCGCCGGGTCCTGTCTCTCGACGGGGCACCACAGATGCTCATGCGGCTGGGGTACAGCTCGATGCAGAAGCACACGCCTCGCCGGTCTGTCCCCCTCACGACCTCACCCTGAGTACACCTAGGCATCCGCATCACGGTGCCGCGACCGCCACAGCAGCTTGCGGAGCTCGTCGAACCAGAGCACCGAGGACGCCATGGCGACCGCAACACCCCAGTGCGCGAGGTCAAGGCTCGCGGTGCCGAAGGCGACCTGGAGGAACGGCACCTGCACGACGGCGACCTGAAGGACCACACCCAGGCCGATCGCACCCCAGAGCCACCGGTTGACGAACATCCGGTGGAACGCGCTCCTGGTCTCCGACCGGGAGTTGAGCACGTTGAACAGCTGAGCCAGGACCAGCGTGGTGAACCCGGCCGTGCGAGCCACCGTCAGCGAGTCAGATCCCTCGACCAGGCCGTCCGGCAGGAAGATGTCGATGGTCAGCAGGGTCGCTATGCCCATGACGAGTCCGATGGTCAGCACGCCCGTCCACATGCGCGCGTCGATGATCCGCTCGTTCGGACCCCGCGGGGGCCTGGCCATGACGTCGTCGGTCTCGGGGTCCACACCCATCGCGAGGGCAGGCCCCGAGTCGGTCACGAGGTTGATCCACAGGATCTGCGTGGCCAGCAGCGGCACGACGACCGCCTCGCCGCCCGCCGCTCCCTCCAGACCGATGACGCCGGCCAGCACCACGCCGAGGAGCACGGTGAAGACCTCGCCCATGTTCGAGGAGAGCAGGTAGCGCAGAAACTTCTTGATGTTGTCGAAGATGATCCGGCCCTGGCGCACGGCGGCGACGATGGTGGCGAAGTTGTCGTCGCCCAGGATCATCTTGGCCGACTCCTTGGTCACCTCCGTGCCGGTGATGCCCATGGCCACGCCGATGTCGGCGGTCTTCAGGGCGGGGGCGTCATTCACGCCGTCGCCGGTCATGGCGACGACGTGCCCGTCTGCCTGGAGCGCGTCCACGATCTGCAGCTTGTTCTGCGGGGCGACGCGGGCGTAGACCGACACGGTTCGTGTGGTCTCGCGCAGGTCTGCGGGGTCGAGGCCGTCGAGCTCGGTGCCGCTGACGGCGCGGGCACCCGGCTCCACGATGCCCAAGTCGCTCGCGATCCGCGTGGCTGTGGTCGGGTGGTCGCCGGTGATCATCATGACCCGGATCCCGGCCCGGTGGGCCTCGGCGACCGCCGCCGTCACCTCGGGCCGTGGCGGGTCGATGATGCCGACCACGCCCAGGTAGACCAGGTCCGACTCCTGCTCCTCCAGCCCCTGCGAACCGGTCCCCTCCGCGACCCTCCGGTAGGCGACGCCGAGTGTGCGGTACGCCTGGCTCGACAGGCGCTCGACGGCGTCGAGCGCCGCCGCCCGGCGGTCTTCGTCCAGCGGGACGGTCCGGTCGCCGACCTGCACGTCGGTGCAGCGTCCCAGCAGCACGTCGGGCGCGCCCTTGGTGACCAGCGCCCAGGGACCGTCGCCCGGCGGGTCCACGAGCGCGGACATCAGCTTGCGCTCGGAGGTGAACGGGACCTCTCCACGGCGTTCGAAGGTGGCCACGCGGGCTACCGTGCCGGTGAGCTTGTGCGCCGCCACGAGGAACGCCGCTTCGGTGGGGTCGCCCTGCACGGTCCACTCACCGTCGCGTTCGATGAGCTGGGCATCGTTGGCCAGCGAGCCGCCGCCCAGCAGCATCGCCGCCTCTCGGACGAGCTGCTCGTCGGTCAGCGGCAGCCCGGCATCGTCCGGTCCCGTTCGTGCCTCGCCGTCGGGCCGATATCCCACCCCGGTGAGGGAGACTTCTCCGGAGGCGGTGACGATCCTCTGGATTGTCATCTCGTTCTTGGTCAGCGTCCCGGTCTTGTCCGAGGCGATCACCGAGGCCGAGCCGAGCGTCTCGGCGGAGTGCAGCTTCTTGACCACGGCGTTACGGCGGGCCATGGTCTGCACCCCGACGGCCAGGACCACCGACAGGATGGCGGGCAGCCCTTCGGGCACGGCGGCCACGGCGAGCGAGACGCCGAGCAGCAGGATGGTGACGACGTCGGCCGCGGAACGGACGTCGTTGACCAGTGCCGCCGCGACCATCACGACGACGGCGATACCGACCACCGTCAAGCCGAGCACCTTGCTGATGTGCGAGATCTCCCGCTGCAGCGGGCTGGGTTCCTCCTCGGTGGAATCGAGGAGCTCCGCGATGGCACCCATCGTGGTGTCCATACCGGTGGCTACCACGACGGCTCGGCCCACGCCCTGGGCGACGGCAGTGCCCTTGTAGACCATGTCGAACCGGTCACCCAGCGGTGCCTCGTCCGCCAGGACTGCCGCGTCCTTGAGGACCGCCTCGGACTCTCCGGTCAGCGAGGACTCCTGGACGCGCAGGGCGGTCGCGCTCAGCAGGCGTGCGTCCGCGCCGACGGCGTCGCCCTCCGCGAGCACGAGGACGTCCCCGCGCACGAGGGCGGCCGAGCGCACAGCGACCCGGCGGCCGTCGCGCAGCACGGTGGACGTCGCCTCCGTCATGGACCGCAGTGCCGCGACGGCGTTGGCCGCCTTGCTCTCCTGGACCAGCCCGAGCACCGCGTTGAGCACGACGATGGCGGCGATCACCACCGCGTCCACGGGCACACCCTCGGCGCCCTCGACCCACCAGACGGTCACCGAGATGACCACGGCGACCAGCAGCAAGGCCACCAGCGGGTCACGGAACTGGTCCAGGATCGTGCGCCACAGGGGCACGGGCGGCCTGGACCGCAGCTCGTTCGGTCCGTCCGCCGCCAGACGGCGCGCGGCCTCCGCGTCGCTCAGCCCCGTGGTGGGGTCGACGCCGAGATCGTGCGCGACGTCGCCCGCGGCCCGCACCGATGGATCGGGGGACGCGTCTGCGAACGGCTGGGCGGAGGACGACTGGGCGGAGGACGGCCCGCTGGGCCGGCGCGAATCTGCCACACCACGATCATCCTCCCCCCGGCGGATCTGGCAGCGGCCAAAGGTCCCGTCGATCCGTGACCCTCGCCCCTGCCGTTCTCGCTGTGTCGTTCCCAGCGTGCTTCCAGCGTTCCTCTGGTGCCACCAGCGGCACCAGGGACCAACGACCCGGAGCACGAGGACCGACGGCACAAGGCACGAGTGAACCCGCTGCCTAGCGTGAAGCTGTCCTGGCGCTGTGCCGGGCTCCGCCCACCAAGTTCATGGAGGACCCATCATGCGCACCATCGTCGTCACCGGTTCCGCCTCGGGAATCGGCCTTGCCACCCTGCGGCTCCTCGAACAACGCGGCGATCGCGTCATCGGAGTAGACCTCCACGACGCGGAGATCGTCGCCGACCTCATGACCCCGGCGGGCCGCGCCGAGATGGTCGACGCCGTGCAGGCACGAAGAGAGCACATCGACGGCATCGTGGCCAACGCCGGCCTGGCGCACCAGAA
Source organism: Promicromonospora sp. Populi (assembly GCF_041081105.1). Taxonomy (NCBI): domain Bacteria; kingdom Bacillati; phylum Actinomycetota; class Actinomycetes; order Micrococcales; family Promicromonosporaceae; genus Promicromonospora; species Promicromonospora sp. Populi. Next base: position 3,045,707 of record NZ_CP163528.1, read on the forward strand.
CCCTGCGGATGTTGCAGTGAATTTCTTCGGCACGGTGGCCACGCTCGACGGGCTGCGGCCGCTGCTGTCCGGCTCGCGGTCTCCGCGCGCGGTCGCCACAGCGTCCATGGCCAGCCTCATGCCCTCCGACGGCGAGCTCGTAGATCTGTGCCTTGCTGGTGATGAACCGGGTGCGCTGGAACGCGCGGCCAAGCTCGTCGATGCAGAGCAGCGCGGGCTGATCTATGCCAGCACCAAGGTGGCGCTGTGCCGGTGGCTGCGCCATGCCGCGTCGGGGCGCGACTGGGCCGGTGCGGGTATCCCGCTGAACGCCATCGCGCCAGGAGTCGTCGAGACCCCGATGGTCGAGGGCATGATCGGGACGGAGATACAGCGCGCAGCTATGTCCGCGATGGTTCCGATGCCCTTGAACGGCTTCATGCGGCCCGAGGTCCCTGCACACCTTCTTACCTGGCTGGTCGGCGAGAAGAACTCCCATCTGTGCGGTCAGGTCATCTTCATCGACGGCGGATCCGACGCCGTCATCCGGGGCGACTCCACCTGGTGAGCGTGCCGCAACCGTCGGGTGACTGCTCGGTCCGCGCTCAGGGACCAAGGTCCCGACGACAGGAGTCAGGTGGCCCTGCCGCGAGCAGCGCGGTCCGCGGGACCGTGGAGTCAGGCGCAGGAAAAGATCCGGCGCATCACCCAGGAGGAAGACCATGAGCTCTATCAGCCACCACTCCGCACCGTTGGCGCACGGGCCGGTCGCGCGTGAGCGTGCCGCCTCGGCCGCCACGACCGTCACGAGCACCTCCGTCGCCCGGTACAGCCTCGCGGGCGTCCGGCTGCTCCTCGCCGTCGAGTTCCTCTGGGCGTTCGGCGACAAGCTCTTCGGCTGGGGCCTCGCCACGCCCGCCGAGCGCGCCTGGATCAACGGCGGCTCTCCCACCGAGGGCTTCCTCAGCGGCGTCGAGGGTCCGTTCGCCGGATTCTTCGGGGCGCTGGCCGGTAACGCAGTCATCGACTGGCTGTTCATGCTCGGACTGCTCGGCATCGGCCTGGCGCTCGCCCTGGGCATCGGCCTGCGGCTCGCCGCGGGAACCGGCGCACTGCTCATGCTGCTCATGTGGCTCGCGGTGCTGCCGCTCGACAACAATCCCTTCGTCGACTACCACCTGGTCGACGCAGTGCTGCTCGTCGGGCTGGCCGCGTTCCTGGCCGGCGACACGATCGGCTTCGGCAAGTGGTGGGCTGAGCTCCCGCTGGTCAAGCGGTTCCCCGTGCTCCGATGACAGATCACCCTGTGGTGCCCGTCCCGGTCGTGACCGGGACGGGCACCACGGCTACGGTAGGGCGTATGGACGTGCGTGTGTTCCTTGTGGATGACCACGAGGTCGTGCGCCGCGGCGTCGCCGACCTCCTGGAGACTGAGCCTGGGCTGCAGATCGTGGGCGAGGCAAGCACCGCCCGCGAGGCCCTGGCCCGGGTACCCGCGCTCGCTCCCGACGTGGTGGTGCTGGACGTGCGACTGCCCGACGGCGACGGCGTCACCGTCTGCCGCGAGCTACGCTCCCGCTTGCCCGATCTCGCCGTCCTCATGCTCACTTCGTTCTCGGACGACGAGGCGCTCTACGACGCGATCCTCGCCGGCGCCGCCGGCTACGTGCTCAAACAGGTACGCGGGACCGACCTGGTGGAAGCCGTGCGCACCGTGGCATCGGGCGGCTCGATGCTCGACCCCCGGGCCGCGGCCCGCGTGATGGAGCGGATCCGCACCGACGCCCATCACGAACCCGACCCGCTGGCCGACCTGACCGACCAGGAGCGCCGCATCCTGGCGCTCATCGGACACGGCCTGACCAACCGACAGATCGGCGCCGAGCTGTTCCTGGCAGAGAAGACCGTCAAGAACTACGTCTCCCGGATCTTCGCCAAGCTCGGGCTCGAACGGCGGGCCCAGGCTGCCGTCCTAGCCGCCCGCCTCGAGCAGGAAGAACATCCTCGTTCCTGAGTGGCAGCCCCAGGATCAGCCTGACAGGACGGCGTCCGTCGGCAACGGCACCCGCCACACCAGGCGGGTGCCGGTCCGGTCTGCGTCCGGGTCGGCGGGCCCGATCTCTAGGCTGCCGCCCAGCTCGTCCGCCCGCCGGGCAAGATTGCGCAGGCCGCTGTGGATCGCGACCGACGGTATCCCCACGCCGTCGTCTGCAACGGTGAGCACCACATCGTCAGCAACCGCCAGGAGGACTCCCGCGCGAGATGCGGACGCGTGCCGTGCGACGTTGGAGAGCGCCTCGCGCAGCACGGCAACAAGGTGGTCGGCGATCTCCGGCGTGACCAGGGTGTCGATGGGGCCCTCGAACCGGAGCCGAGGGGCGAAGCCGAGGGACACCACCGTGGCGTCGACCTCCGTGATCACCCGCGAACGCAGGCCCACTCTCCGTGGCCCCGTGCCGCCGGCCCGATCGCCCGGCTGCAGCCGGTAGATCGTGGTCCGCACCAGGGAGATCGTCTCGTCCAGGTCGTCGACCGCCGTGGTGAGCTGCTCGGCGACCTGTGGTGGTGCGGTGCGTGCCACACGCTGGAGCGAGAGCCCGGTGGCGTACAGCCGCTGGATGGCCAGGTCGTGCAGGTCGCGTGCGATGCGTTCCCGGTCGCGGAGCAGCGCGACGCGCTCGGCGTTGGCCCGTCCTTCGGCCAGCTCCAGGGCGACGGCGCCCTGGGCGGCGAACGCGCCCAGGGCCTCCACCACGACCGAGGGGAACGGCTGGCGGCCCTGGACGCGCGCCGCAGCCAGGACACCACGGGCACTGCCCGGCTTGCCGAGCGGCCAGACGGCCAACGGGCCGAGCTTGACCGGCAGGTCCAGCGAGAACCCGGCACGCTGGTCGGCCGTCGCGTCGTCAGTGGTCATCGGTATACCGGTGCGGAAGGTGAGTGCGGCGAACGTTCCGTCGGCGGAGAACACCGTTCCGACCTGTTCGTCGGCGCCGAGCCCCGATGCGGTCTGCAGTACCAGGCGCCCAGTGGCCGGGTCGGGCACGGAGATTGCCGTCAGGTCGGCGTCGGCCACCTCTCGTGCCTGGCTACCGATCAATGCCAGTACGTCGTCCGGAGACGAGCCCGCCAGGACCTGGCGGGAGATCTGGTCGTTGGCGCGGGCCCAGCGTTCACGCAGCCTCGTGTCGTCGTACAAGCGGGCGTTCTCCACTGCCACGCTCGCGGCTGCTGCAAGGGCCTCCAGAACCCGCTGGTCGTCGTCGGTGAAGTCGCCACCGCCGCGCTTGTCGGTGAGGTAGAGGTTGCCGAACGGTGAGCCGTGCACGCGCAGAGGCATCCCGACGAAGGTGTGCATCGGCGGGTGGTGTGCGGGGAAGCCCACCGAGGCGTGATGGGCGGACAGATCGTGCAGCCGTAGCGGCACTGGGTGACGGATCAGCTCGCCCAGCACGCCGTGGCCGGTCGGGTACGGGCCGATCGCGGCGATCTGACCGTCGGTCAGGCCGACCGTGAGAAACCGGGCGATCCGGCCGTCGTCACCGAGCACACCGAGCGCGCCGTAGCGGGCGTCGACGAGCTCGATCGCGGTCTCGACGATGTGGTGAAGCACCGTCTCCAGCTCCAGGCCGCGGCTGACCGTGACGACTGCTTCGAGCAGCAGGTCAGTGCGGTCGCGCGGGGTACCCGTCGGATCCATCGACACCTCCCGTGGCCACCGTAGCGCGGTGCCCGGCCACACGGGGACCTTGGTCCTGGCGCCTCGGGCCGCTCGCCCCTGCCTCGGCGCCCCAACCCCTGGTGTCCTGGTGGAGAGCAGAGGAGACGAGCATGAGCATCAACTGGTACCAGGGAGTTGTCGTCGGGGTCGACGGCTCGCACGAGAGCCTCGCGGCGCTGGATTGGGCGACTCACACCGCCGACCTGCATGACGCCCGCTTGACGGTGGTAGCGGCCTATGCCGTGCCTATTCTCCTCAGCGTTGCTCGAGCTCGACCCCGTGGCCGCCTCGTGGTACCAGGACGCGAGGACTGACCTGGCTGACCGGGTCGGTCGATGGTTGGAGAAGTACCCCGGAGTGACCTGCTCGATCGTGCTCCGGCACGGGGACTGCGCCTCCTTGCTGCTGCAGGGCCTGGCTCCTGATGACCTGGTGGTGGTCGGCGGTCGCCGCCACCAGCCGGTCATGGGTCGCCTGCTGCACAGCGTCCCGGACACCGTGCTCCGTTCGGCACCGTGCCCGGTCATGGTGGTACACGCACACCGTCATGCGATCGCCTGAAGTAGGGGATTCAGATGTCAGATACCGCGAAGAGCCCGGTGCTGGTCGGCGTGGACGGGTCCGTCTCGGCCACGCAGGCCGTGCAGTGGGCCGCGCTCGAAGCCAGTCGGCGTGGCACGTCGCTGTCGCTCGTCCACGTGTGGACCCCGGTCCCCGCGGGCGTGCCGCACGCGGCGACGCTCGGCCCCTACGAGGACGGGCTGATCGAGCAGGGCCGCCAGTGGCTCGCAGAAGCCGCGACGGTGGCCCAGGAAGCAGCACCCGGCATCATCACGAGCACCAAGCTGATCAATGGATCGGTGGCCGGACGCCTGATCGGGAGGTCCGCCTCGGCCGACCTGATGGTGCTCGGCTCCCGCGGGCTGGGCGGGTTCACCGGGTTGGTAGTGGGGTCGATCGCAATAGCTGTCGCCACCCACGGGCACTGCCCAGTCGTAGTCGTACGAGGAGCAGATCCACAGAGCGCGCCCCGTCAGGAGGGTCCGGTGGTGGTCGGCGTCGACGGGTCACCGACCAGTCGAGCGGCGATCGAGTTCGCTTTCCAGGCCGCGTCCCTCCGGAAGGCGCCCCTGGTAGCAGTACATGCTTGGAGCGACCTGCCTGTCACGACCGTCTGGGAGATGACGACGAGCTGGCAGTCGATCCAGCAACGCGAGTCGGAGCTGCTGAGCCAGTGGCTGGCCGAGTCCCAGGCACGGTATCCGGGCGTACACGTCGAGCAGGTCGTGGTCCGGGACGGTCCGGCCCATATCCTGCTCGACCACTCCAAGAGCGCACAGCTGGTCGTCGTCGGGTCGCGTGGACGCGGTGGATTCCGTGGACTGCTGCTGGGATCCACCAGCCAAGCTCTGATCCAACACGCTGCTTGCTCAGTGGCCGTTGTCCCGCCATCCGGTCCGTGACCGGACGCGACGACGAACCGGTACAACCCGCGGCGCGCAGGGGTGCGCGAGATGGCCGCAACCACGCCTGAGACGCAAGAAACCCCGCCTGACTCGGAGCGTTTGCCCTGGTCAGACGAGGTTTCTACCGGTGGAGCTAGGGGGATTCGAACCCCCGACCTCTTCATTGCGAACGAAGCGCGCTACCAACTGCGCCATAGCCCCTCGGACTGCAGAAGACTAGCACTTCACCGCAGGTGATCCGCAACTTGATGCGGTGTCGCGCGGGTCACTGACCATGACCCGCGCGACCCCGACCAGCGACGTCATCCGGCCGCCCGGCGTCGCGCCAGGATCTCCTCCAGCGGCTTGGCCAGCGTCTCGGACTTCGTCCGCGGAGGCTCTCCCTGCAGCGACTCGTCGGCAACGGGTTCGCTCCCAGACGGCGCAGAAACCGCCCCGGAACCGCCCGCCGTCGTCGGCCCCTTGATGGACGGCGGAATCGACGGCGGCAGAGCCGCCGGCTGACGCTGCGGAGCAGCGGCCTTGGTCACGTAGGTGGGCAGCGGAACGGGAACCGGGTCCCAGGCGCGCCCGTTCGGGAACTCGTCCTGCTTCGCCGCTTCCTCCTGCTCGACCTGGGGAGCCTCCGCCGGGACCTCGATGACCTTGGGCTTCGACGGCCCGTCGAGAATCTCGTCGAGCACGTCCCTGCCACCGACCCGCGGGATCGCCTGCGTCTGAGTGTTCGAGCCGCGAGTCGCCAGGCCGGTGACCTGCGCCCGGTTGCGCGGCGCGTACGGGCCGCCGTTCGAGAGGGCGCGGGCCTGCGTCGCGCGCTGCCGCGCCGCCCGCACGGTCGCCTGCCACCGGGCATCCGCACGCCGCGCGGCACGGGCCGCGCGCTGCCCCAGGAACAGCACGAACAGCAGCATGCCCGACGACGTAGCGGCGAACCCCCAGTGCAGCTGGCCGAACCCGGCGAACGCCCAGGCGACAACGCTGCCCACCAGCAGCACTATCGACACGATGAACCGACGTCGCGCCCGCGCAGCCCGCCGCGCACGCCGCTCGACGCGGCGGATGCGCTCCGCAGTCAGCGGCCGGCCGCGGACCATGATCTGGAGCGGGTGCCCCTTCGGGGTCGGGTGGGCGACGCGCGGCACACCTTGGCCGGCACCCCGCAGCTTGCGGTCAGTCATCGCCCCTCCCTTCCTACCCGAGCCGCTCATCGCGACGATGCGCAGTCCTGCCGAGAACCGGTCGGTCACTCGCGCGTCGGCAAGCTCTGTCCGACGACGCACCAGGCTCGGCAGCCAGTAGAGCAACCACAGGACAAACAGCGCTACGGCTGTGAGTCCTGCAGTCGATTCCACAACATGACGTTAGGCGAGCATCGCCACGGGCCGCCGCAGGGTGCGCGGCGTGTCCCGCCGTCAGCCCGCTTCCCGGATGCGCTGCCAGCGCGCCAGCAGCCCCCCGGGGACCTCTTCGCGGGTGACAGCAAACGTCCGGTGGTCCCGCCACTGGCCCTGGATGTGCAGGAATCGCTCGCGCACGCCCTCGTCCCGCAGGCCGAGCTTCTCGACGACCCGCAGGCTCGGCTTGTTCTCCGGCCGGATGTTGATCTCGATGCGGTGCAGTCCCAGGAAGAACGCGTAGTCGACGGCCATCGCCACCCCCGTGGGGATCACGCCCCGGCCGGCCACGCTCTGGCTGACCCAGTAGCCGATGCTCGCGGAGCACAGCGATCCCCAGGTGATGGAGGAGACCGTCAGCTGCCCGACGAGCGCGCCGTCGAGCTCCACGCCGAACGGGAGCGACGTCCCGGCGCGTGCCTGTGCGGACAGCGAGCGCACGTACTCGCCGAACGTCGAGGCGATGTACCGGTTCGCACCAGGCGCCGTCGCCTCCCAGCGCTCCAGCCAGGCCGCGTTCTCGGCCCGGAGGCGGGACCAGTCTCCCGCGTCCCGGCGTCGGAGCGGGCGCAGCACTACCGCACCGGCCGACGTGTCGTCACGCAGCGTCACGGGCCATGGCTTGGCCACCGTCCACCCCTTACCAAATCTTCCGGTCGCGCCTTCCGGCGCGTCTGACTTGCTCGACGGCATCATCGTTCGCCCCTTGCCCCGCCCCATGACGAATCCCGGCACTGGAGAGGGTCTACCACGCTCGGTGGTCTCAGACCCGTCGAGCAGCCGCTCGGCCATGTTCCCGCCTTCTTCGTACGCTGTTCGTAACAATCTTGTCTCGGAGTCTTGGCACAATAGCGTCATGAGCGGCATCTCCGTCCCGACGCCACAGCCGTACCCCGTCCATCCCGGGATGGAGACAGGCGACGCCAAGGAAGAGCTCCGCCGTGCGATCCGCGCTCTGCGTGGCCAACGATCGGCCCGCCAGCGGGCCCACGCCGCCGAGGCGCTCGCCGACATCATCGAGTCGATTCCTGAGGTGCGCGACGCCGGGTGCGTCGCAGCGTACGCGGGGCGCAACGCTGAACCGGGCATGCTGCCGCTCCTGGAGCGCCTCTCGGGCCGCGGTGTGCGGGCCCTGCTCCCCGTGCTCGGGGCCGGTCTGGCCCGCGACTGGGCCGACTACACCGGCCCGGACGACCTCCTGGAACGCGCGCCCGGCCGCCCGCCCGAGCCCGGCGGCGCCACGCTGGGTACCGATGCCATCAAGCTGGCCGACGTCGTCCTGGCGCCGGCTCTCGCCGTCGACACCCGTGGGGTGCGGCTCGGCCAGGGCGGAGGCTGGTACGACCGCGCGCTCACCCACCTGCGCCCGGGTGCGAAGGTCGTCGCCGTCGTCTTCCCCGAAGAGGTGTACGACGCCGCAGACCACCCGCTGCCCCGCGAGGAGCACGACATCCTGGTGCACGCCGTCGCGACCACCGCCGAGTGGCGCTGGCTCGGTTAGCGGGTATCGCGCTAGCGGGTATCGCGAACCGAGCCTGCGCCTACCTGGCGAGCGCCTACGGCGTGAGGATGAGCTCGTCCACCTGCGCGGCGTCGACCGCCTCGGGGCTGGACGGCCACGCGAAGGTCTCCCCCGTCGCCCAGGCCTCGAGCTGGTCGTCGTAGTGCTCGGAGGCCGGGTGTCCGGACGCACCGGTCACGACCACCCAGGTGGAGGCGTCGAGGTCAGCGAGGTCGACGACCATGCGCATGGACGGGCCGCCGGTCACGTCGAAGCTGCCGCTGGCCGCGTCCCACGCCGTGGCGTTCACGATCGAGGAGCCACCCCCGACCCTGACCGGCGCCGGGTTCATGTACGCGGCGATCGGGACGGGGATGCCCTGCCCGCCGAGCACCAGGTGCTTCAGCCTGAGCTGGTGCAGCGTGCCCCACTCCCAGTCGCTGGTGTCCTTGCCGAGCTCGACCGTGAGGTCCTGGCGCGCGCTGACCATGGCCTCGGTGAGCACCTGGTCACGGCTCTCCACCACGGCGACCGTGGACGCGTCGTCCCAGTACGGGTCGTTGGGGTTGTCGAGCATGCCCTGGATCACGGCGAGCCAGCGGCTGCTGCCGTCGGGCCACATGGACTCCGGCAGCTCGTCGTTGAAGGTGATCTCCAGCAGGTTGCGCCACACGGCCGCGAAGTAGGCGGCCGCCGCGGAGTCCTCGTCCATGACGTTGTCCCAGTCGTCCAGGAGGACCTGGCCGTCCGAGTCGTAGCCGGCTGGGAGCTCGACCTCGCGTAGCACCGGCACCAGGGTGTCGGCGTACTGGCTCCACTGGTCAAGCTGGATCTCTGACATGTCGTCGGCCGTGAGCACGCGGCCCTCGGCGACGATCTCGGTGAGCAGCGTGCGGATGCGCTCCGACCGGTACCCGTAGTCCCAGTCGCGCGTGAGATAGGGCCCGGTACCCCCGGGCAGCACCGCCTGGTTGGCCGCGACGATGAACCCCTCCTCGGGGTCCACGACGCCCGGCATCTGCTCCGGGGCAACGTAGCCGGTCCAGTCGTAGCGGGCGTCCCAGCCCGGGCGCGGCCACGAGCCGTCGGACTCCACCGCACCGGGCACGATGGCGCGCACCGGCACCTTGCCCGGAGCCTGGTAGCCGATGTGCCCGTCGGTGGTGGCGAACACGATGTTCTGCGCCGGGACCTCGAACCTCGTGGCCGCCGCCTGCATGTCCTCCGGCGTGCTGGCGACGTTCATGTCGAACACGGCGTCGGCGGTGTGGCCGGGCTCGAGCGCGGTCCACTGCAGCGAGATCTCGTACTGGCCCAGCTCGGTGCCGGTCTCCGTGGGCGAGCCGCGCACCGCATCCATCTCGGTCTCGCCCATGACGGACGAGATGATCGGGCCGTGCACGGTTCGCCGCACCTCGAGGTCGACCGGGCTGCCGCCGTCGACCCGGATCACCTCGGTCTCCGTCTCCATGTCGACCCACTCGTCCGCGCCGCGCAGGTAGGTGTCGTTGCGGACGCGCTCGATGAAGAAGTCGGTGACGTCGGCGCCCATGTTGGTCAGGCCCCACGCGATGTCGGCGTTGTGCCCGATGATCACGCCGGGGAACCCGGAGAAGGAGAACCCGGACACGTCGAAGGGGCACTCCGGACCCACCGTGTTGCAGTGCAGGCCCACCTGGGCCCAGATGCCAGGCGCGGCGAGCGAGAGGTGCGGGTCGTTGGCCAGCAGCGGCATACCGGACTCCGTGTACTCGCCCGATACCGCCCACGAGTTCGAGCCCGTGCTCGCGCCGCGCGCGATCTGCACGGGCACGGCGTCGAGCGCCCGCTGCGCGGCCTCGAGGGCCGCCGCGAGGTCCGGGCTCTCGTACACGTCCCCGGTGCCCGACGACGTCTGGGTCGCCGGGCTCTCCGGCGTCACCGGCGGGACGCCGGCCTCGGCGGGATCGAGGATCGTCGCGTTGCCCGTGCCCGAGTACGCGGGGAACAGCTCGGCGACGCGCGACGCGTCGTCGAGGGTGCTGTAGGCCAGGGCGCGGTCGAGCTCTTCGTTGTAGTTGCCGCGCAGGTCCCAGGCCATGGCCTTGAGCCAGGCGAGTGAGTCGATCGGGTCCCACGGCTCCGGCTCGTTCACCTCGACGCTGATGTCGAGCACCGTGTACTCCACGGCCGTCTCGGCGGGGCTGCGGTTCGCGAGGTAGGCGTTCACGCCGTCCGCGTAGGCCTGCAGGTACTGCCGGGTGTCGTCGTCGAGGATGTTGAACTCCTCCTCCGCGACGTGCCGCCAGCCGAACGTGCGGGTGACCATGTCGGCCTGGATCGCCTCGGCGTTGTTGCCCACGAGCTCGGCCAGGCGGCCTGCCGTGACGTGCCGGCGGTAGTCCATCTCGAAGAAGCGGTCCTGCGCGTGCACGTAGCCCTGCGCGCGGAACAGGTCTTCGGCCGAGTCGGCGTAGATCTGCGGCACGCCCTGGGCGTCGCGGCTGACGCGCACGTCCGAGCTGAGTCCCTCGACCTGCACCTCCCCGGAGACCTCCGGGAGCGGACGGCGACCGGTGAACCAGCCGAAGGTCGTCAGCGCTACCAGCGCGAGCACCAGGATGACCGTGGTACCGACGATGAACTGGCGAACGCGGGTGGTTCGAGTGCGACGGCGCTTGGTGGGTCGCGCACCGTCGGAGGTGGCAGTTTCGGCGGGCTCTACGGGCTCGGCGGGAGTGGTCGCGGACACGCAGTGGAGACTACCGCCCGCCCCTGGACATGAGTGAACCCACCTGGGTGAACACACTCAGGAGAAGCTGGGACTATCCCCCGTCGCTCGACCGTTACTATTGGCACTCGGAAACCCCGACTGCCAGAGCCGGTCCCGGTGAGCGCGCGACGCCCCGGCCGACCTGACGTCCAAGAGGAGTGCACGTGCCCACCTACGCGTACCGGTGTGCCGACTGCGGCCACGCATTCGACATCCACCAGGAGTTCAGCGACTCTTCGCTGACCGTCTGCCCCGAGTGCCAGGGCAAGCTGCGGAAGGTCTTCAGTTCCGTCGGCGTCACCTTCAAGGGCTCCGGCTTCTACCGCACGGACTCGCGCAGCACGTCGACGACCAGCACGCTCAAGCCCGGCAAGACTGAGTCCTCGTCGGACTCGTCCTCTTCTTCCTCGGGATCCTCTGGGACTTCGGGCGGGTCGTCCTCGGGCGACTCGGGGTCGTCGTCCTCCGGTTCGACGTCGAGCTCCTCCGGCTCCTCGTCGAGCACGTCGAGCACGTCAAAGGCCGCCTCGGCCTGATCGCCGTCGGGCCGCGTGCCCGGGTCAGCGGTCCCCTTTTCGGTCTGTTGCTGCCGACCGGCGCTGACTTCGGTCCCTTGCTACCGACCAGATCCTCACTTCGGTCGGTTGCTCTGAGATCGGTCCGTTAATTGACCGATCTCAGAGCAACCGACCGAAGTCGCGAACGCGATGAGGCAAGTGACCGAAGTCGCCGATCGCCGGCATCGTCGCGGCGCGTCGGACCGAACTCAACTTCATGGCCGCAGATGCACTGCCCCTGCCGGCCCACCACCCCGCGTCGATCCGAGATTCCCTGGCCGGGTTCAGCGACCCGCTCGACGGGTTCCAGCGGCGCGAGCTTGACCACAGGTGGCGTCTTCCCGTCGTCGTGCACAGGTTGTTCGACGACGGCGCGGCGACCCCACTCCGGCGGCCTAGCGTCGCGGGCATGGGACTTCTCGACACGATCACCAAGCCGGCCGCACCGGGACGGCGGCTCCATCCGGGATTTCCAGGGCCCCTCGATCCAGGAGGACCAGGTCCTGAAGGGTCCAGTCCGGGAGGGCCCGGTCCTGGAGGGCTCCGTTCGCCTCGGCTCCGGCGCGCGCGGCGCATGCTGTGGCGCTGGCGCTTCGCCCTCGCGGCCGCCATGTTCGGGCTCGCGGTCGCCCTGACCTTGCACGTCCTGCGCCCGCCGCCACCCCCGACCGTCGACGTGGCGGTCACGGCCCGCCCCGTCGCGGCGGGCACGGAGCTGACCCGGGACGACGTGCGAGTGCGCGCGATCGCGGCCGACGTCGCACCACCCGGCGCGGTACGCACCGTTCATGAGCTGCTGGGGCGCGCGGCGGTCGTCGGACTCCCGGCGGGTGCGCCGCTGCACGCCTCGCTCGTGTCCGACGACGGCGTATCCGCCGCCGCCCCGCGCGGCACCGTGGTGGTCCCGGTCCGGCTGTCCGACGGCGCGGTCGCCGCCCTCCTGCGCCCCGGCGACCGGGTGGATCTACTGGCAGGGGCGACGCCAGGGATCGAATCGGCCGGGGAGCCCCAGTACCTCGCCAGGAACGCGCTCGTGCTGCCGATCCCGGCCGAGCGCGAGCCGGAAAGTGCGGGCGGACTGCTGGGTCCGGCGTCGGACGGAGACGAGCCGGTCACGCTCGTCGCGGTAACCCCGAGGGACGCGCCGGAGCTGTCGGCAATATCGGGCTGGGGCTCGGTGACCGCGGTGCTGGTACCCCACTAATACAATGGGCAGGACTCGGGCGTATTTGCGGCGCAATGCCGCCAATTTGGCTGAATGTCGCGTCGACGTGCGCTGAACCGGATTTTCCGCCACAATCCCCTTCGAGGTCTCGGCTGACGCCGAACCACACCAAACGTCAAAGAGATCCAGGGGGATCCATGCGCGACCTGCTCACCGGCTTCAAAGACTTCATCGCTCGCGGCAACGTGATCGACCTCGCCGTCGGTATCGCGATCGGCACCGCCTTCACGGCCGTCGTCGCGGGGCTGCTCAACGGCATCATCAACCCGTTGATCGCCGCGATCTTCGGGCAGCCGAACATCTCCGGTGTCGGCCAGTTCACGCTCAACAATGCCGACTTCAGCATCGGCCTGTTCCTCCAGGCGTTGCTCAACTTCCTCATCGTCGCGGCAGCGATCTACTTCCTTGTTGTCATTCCGATCAACAAGCTGCAGTCCCTGCGCAAGCCCGCGGAGGAGGAAGCCGTCGAGGAGGCCCTCGACGAGCAGGTTGTGCTCCTCACCGAGATCCGCGACCTGCTCCGTAGCCAGGCCGGCTCGCAGCCCCGCTGAGCCCAGCCGCCCGGTTCTGCGCGCGACCTCGGAATGTGGGCGCGCCGCGAACTTCAGGAGATCGGTAAAAAGGTCAGGTGACCGGCAACCCGCCGATCACCTGACCTTTTGCCGATCACCCGGTGCCTCACCCAACCGGCCTCACCCAGCCGGGCCTCACCCAGCCGGGCCTCAGCCCCAGTGCGGCGGGACGTCGCGGCGGAGCTGGTCATCGTTGGAGCCGTGACCGGAGTCGGCCGAGGCTCCGCCGTCGGAACCCTCGGTCCAGCCGGCCGGGCGCTCGTCGGCGCTGACGCCCAGCACGGCCTCGCGCTCGGTCCCGCGCCGCACGACACGCCGGGGCCCCCGGCGCCGCGGGGCGGCTGCGCTCAGTGTCGGGGCGTCGTCGCCCGGCGCCGGGTCGGCCGGCTTGTTCTCGGACTCGCTCACCCCACCATTGTGACCCCCACGCGAGCCAGCGCCGGACTCAGCCGTCCAGGACCTCCGGGACGATGAGCTCAGCCGCCGGTGCCACTCCGCCGGCCAGCCCCACCCGGGCGTCCCGCACGGACAGCACCACACGCCGCACCCGCTCGGCCTCGGCGTCCGGGTCCAGGAACGCGGCAGCGGACCACACCTGCGCCACCACCCAGCCGAGGCGTTCGAGCCGCTCGGCGAGCTGCCGGTCGCGCACGCGGATGGAGGGCTCGGCCACGTAGGCGGCGTCGTCGGTCAGGACGGCCACGAGCAGCTCGCCTGGCAGGTCGGGGTGGCCCACCGCGAGCGGGATCCGGTCGCTGCCGGGGAGCCCGTAGTCGGTCTCGACCACGAGGCCCGAACGCCACAGCCGCTCCCCCAGGTCCACGACGAGCCGGTCGACGGACCGCGCCACGTCAACGCCGTTGCCGATCTCCACCTGGTCCGCGAGGCCCGAGCGCTCCTCGGCGAAGGCCAGCACCCGCGCCAGCATCTGGGGCCCTGGCCCGCGCAACCGCTCCGGGTCGAGATCGGCGGCCGGGAAGCAGGACACCACGTGCAGCCGCTTGCGCGCTGCCCCCAGCGAGCCGAGCAGCATCGCGTCGCCGCCGCCCTCGCCGAGCACGCCGAACCGGTGCAGCACGCGGCCGTGCGGCGTCCGCCCGAACCCGAGGGTCAGCACTATCGTGTCGCGCGCCAGCCCGGCCACGCCCGTGACGTCGGCGACCACCACCGGCTCGGGCCGCGACCCCGCGAAGAACGGCGCCAGCGCCGGGTTGCCCCGCACCTCCGCGAGCAGCCGCTCGCGGATGCGGTCGGCGTGCGCGGCGGTGACGGTGACGATGCCGAAGGTCTCCTCCGGCCGGGTCATCGCGTGCTCGATCGCGAGGTCGACAACCCGTTCCACCTCGGCGTTCGTCGACTCGACGGTGCCTGAGACGGGGTCGGGCATGCCGGTCCCGTCCACCAGCGAGAAGTGCACGAGCGCCTCGGTGCGCGGCACCGGCGCCGGCCGCATGATGCCCTCGTAACCGTGCTCGGCCAGCAGTCCGGTCAGCCGCGGGTCGCGCTGCGCGGGCTCCGGCCGCAGCGTGACGTGCGGCAGCAGCCGCGCAAGGTCTCGTACCGCGGTGCCTGACGCCGATCGCGGGTCGCCCACCACCACGATCTGCCGGCCACGGGCCAGCGCGGGCACAACCACCTCGACCGGCACGTGCTGCACGGCGTCGAGGATCACCAGGTCCGCGCTGCGCTCGGCGGGCAGCAGGTGCGGCACCATCGTCGGCGTGGAGACCCAGGTGGGCCGCAGCCGCCGCACGGTCGAGCCGCGCCCGGACACGAGGTCGCGCATCGAGGTCAGCCCGCCCTCCACGAGCGTGGCGTAGAGCGCCTCGGCGTCCTCCCGCTCGTCGCGCATCGCGGCACCGAGGTGCGCGCGCACCGCCGCCCGCACGGGCGCGGACAGCGAGTCGATGTGCCTGCGGTCGAGCTCACGGAACCGCCTGGCGAGAGCGTCCAGCCCGGCGCCGTCCTGCCCGGCAAGGTATGGCTCGGTGGCCAGGATCTGCTCGAACACCGACGACCACCACGACAGCTCCAGCTCGGGCCCCACGAGGTCGGCCTCCACGCGGCGCTCAGCGACGTCGTCGACCAGCTCGTCGAGCCCGGCCGCGCGCAGCCGCCGCAGCACCGCGGTCCGCTCGGGCAGCTGGGCCAGCGCCTCTTCCGTCTCCGCGAGGGAGGCGAGCCGCTGGAGCAGGGCGAACAGGTCAAGGTCGAGCAGCCCGCCGCCCGCTTGCGAGGAGCGCAGCACGGGTTCGAGCGCTTCCAGGTCGATGCGCACGGCCTCGTAGGTCTCCTCGACGCCGGCCAGGCCCTCGGGGAGCGTGGGCCAGCCGCCGCGCGGGCACTGCGTCTGCCACACCTCACGCTGCCGCTGCACCTCGACGAGGGCCGCGTGCATGTCCGGCACGCGGACTCCCGGCCGCACCATCTCGCGGGCGCGCCGCTTGAGCCGACGCCGCTCCAGCCAGCCCATCTCGATGCCCTGGTCGGCGCGCGTCCGGTTCGACGCGGTGGCCTGCACCAGGTCGGCGGCGGTGCGCTCGAAGACCATCGGCTGGAACACGTCGAGCGTGCCCCGCATGCCGCCGAGCATCGCCAGCTGGTCGCCCCACTGGTGCGCCGTCGACGCCTCGACCAGGCCCGTCACCTTCGAGACGTACTCGATCTGCTTGCGCAGCTCCGGCAGGGTCTGCTCGACCAGCCGGGTGACCCGCACGAGGGCGGCGCGCGCGTCGTCGTCGGTCAGGATGTGCGCACCGAACCAGGGGCTCGCCGCCGACCTCAGGGTGAACGCCCCCAGCTCGGCCGCCCGCACGAGGTCGGCGGCGAGCTCAGCGCGCCGCTCGGTGCCCATGGCGAGGACCGCCTCTGGCCCGAGCCGCACCCGGGTCGCCGGGGCCGGCCGCTCGGACGTGAGCCGGGCGAGCGCCTGCAGGGCGTCGTAGGCGGAGACCCGCCACGGGTCGCGCACCCGGTGCAGCGCCTCGATATAACCCGCGAGCTGGGCCCGGGACCCGATCAGGGCGTCCCGGACGCGCGCCACGTCGTCGGCGTTGATCCGCTCCTGCGCGGGCGCCATCGCCTCCAGGAGGCGGCGCGAGGTCGAGGTGCGCCAGGTCGGCACGGGCGCGATGTCGAGCAGCAGCCCGCCCAGGCCGAGCGAGTCCAGCCGCGCGGCGAGCGCGTCGGTGGCCCGGCGGTGCCCCGGCACGTACAGCACGGACCGGCCGCTCGCGTTCGCCTCCGCGACGACGGCGGCCAGCGTGCCCGCGACGTCGGACCCCACCGGGGCGTCAACGAAGAGGTGGCTGCCCGTCGCGAGGGCGTCCACGACGTGCCGCTGGTGCGGGTCCAGGTCGCCGACACCGCGCTCGTGCACCGGGTCGGCGTCACCCACGCGGGGCTGGGGCAGCTCCACCTTCCCCAACCGCGTCACTGACCTCTCCACGCCGCCGAGTGCCGAGACGACCTCGTGCTGGCGCAGGGCAGGGCCGAGCTCGTCGAGGTCGTCGACGAGCACCTGCCCCGGGTGCACAAACGTGCCCACCAGCACGCGCCGGTCCAGGTCGAAGTCGCCCAGCACCGCCGAGCCGAGGCTCGCCACCCGGTCCAGCACGTCCGTCGGGTTGAAACCGGCCAGCGTGAACGTCGCCTTGGCGAGCGCGACGGGGTCGATCAGGGCGCCGTGGGCGCGCAGCGTGCGCGCCACCACCGGGTTGATCTCGGCGGTGGACTCGAGCGTGATGTCGTAGTCGCCCTCGCCGTCGCTGCGCGGCGTGAGCATGACGGGCCGCAGGATGACCGGGGCGCGCACCACCCGCGGCTCGTTGGCATCCTCGTCGTCCGACGACGGCACGGGGCGCCCGGCCGGCATGGCCAGCGTCACGATCGGCACCGAACCGGTGAGGGCGGGGGCGTCGCCGTCGGCCCAGTCCTGCCCGGACACGGGTGCGGGCGCGGCGGGCGCGCTCGCCGGGCCGAGCACCCGGGTGATGGCCTCCATGTCGTTCGCATCGCCGCCGGTGGCCGGCCGCTCGGTCCAGGTCGCGACGCCGATCGCCAGGTAGGTGGGCGACACCCCGTAGCGCTGCGCATGCTCGGCGGAGCGCGCGGCGACCGCCCGGGCCCGACGTCGGGCGGCCGGCAGCGCGCCGGCCTCGCGCACGAGGTTGGACAGGCGGGTGGGCCGGCCGGCGAAGAGCTGGGCGACGCCCGAGGGGTGAGCCGCCGACAGGTCGATGACGGCCTCGCCGAGCAGTCCGACGTCGGCCAGGGACGATCCCCCGGCGAGCTGGACCAGCCCGGCGCGCCAGCGCGCGACCGACTCGGTCATGAGGTCCCGGGTGGTGTCCGGTGTGGACTCCGGTGCCTCCGACGCGGCCAGCTCGTCAGCCGGGTCCTCTGTCTCGTCCTTCAGCGCGGCCGAGAGCTCCTCGGACAGGTTGGCCGAGATCTCGGGGGCGGCTGCGGTCTGGCGGCGTGCAGCGTTCACACCCAGCACGCTAACCGGGCGGTGTCCGCAAGGGCCGGACGCCACGCCGCGCGACACGCCGGGCCCCCAGATCTCCCGGGCGTGTCGGGGTATGCAAAAGCCCCTTCGGCAGGGGGTCCGAAGGGGCTCAGCAGACGGACCTAAGTCCGACGGGGTATGACAGTGCGCACCGCGCAGGGGGCGGGCGATGCGCACCGTCTCGTGAGATTCTGCACCTGTTACCGGCCGACGTCAACACCGAGTCGGACGATTGTCCAAGAGTTGTGCCATCGATCACAAAAACGTTTTCTAGCCTCCGCCCGCACCGGCCCGGGAGCCACTCGATCCCCGAGATTCCGCCGTTCGCGCGGCGCGCGGCCGCCATCTCGCCGACGGCGGACAAATCGCCCTACCAGGCCCCGCGGAGCCCTCGTCGGGCGCCCGCAAGATCACCCTCCCCGGGGCCCGATCCGGTCCTGGAAAAAAGCCTTGGCCGCGCCTCCTAGACTCGATCGTTTGTGAGCACACTCGTTGAGGCCCTCCTCCCCCGACGGCTCGGGCGGCCGTTCCGCTGGCTCGTCTCGGCGTCCTGGACGAGCAACATCGGCGACGGCATCGCGCTGGCCGCCGGCCCCTGCTCGTCGCCTCGCAGACCGACAGCGCGTTCCTCGTCGCGCTCGCCGCGATGCTCCAGCGGCTGCCGTGGCTCCTGTTCGGGCTCTGGTCCGGCGCGCTCGCCGACCGCCTGGACCGCCGTCGGGTAGTCATCCTCGCCAATACGATCCGGGCCCTGGTCATCAGCGTCCTGTGCGTCTTCATCGCGACCGGGACCGTGAGCATCTCCATGGTGCTCACCGCGATGTTCCTCTACGGCGTCGCCGAGGTCTTCGCGGACACCGCGCAGCAGACGTTCCTGCCGACGGTCGTCGCGCCCGCCGACCTGGGCGCCGGCAACCAGCGCATGCAGGCCGGGTTCCTCGCCGCCAACCAGCTTGTGGGCCCGCCGCTGGGTGCCTTCTTCTTCGGCGTGGGCATGGTCTGGCCGTTCGCGGTGCAGGTGCTCTGCGTGGCGCTGGCGATCTTGCTGATCTCCCGCCTCACGGCCCCGCCCGGCACGTCGTTCACCGCGGAGCGCAACGCGGACTCCTACGTCCGCAAGGACATCGCCGAGGGCCTGCGCTGGGTGTGGCGCCACGCCCCCGTGCGGACCCTGTGCATAGTCATCCTGGTCTTCAACATCACGTGGGCCGCGCCGTGGGGCGTGCTGGTCAAGTACTCGCTGGACCACCTGCACATGAGCGAGATCGGCTTCGGCCTGCTCACCACGTCGAGCGCGCTGGGCGGGATCGTCGGCATAGTCGCGTACGGCTGGCTGGAGCGGCACGTGAACCTGGCGACGCTGATGCGCATCTGCCTCTCGCTGGAGGTGCTCACGCACGCCGCGTTCGCGCTGACCACCACGGGCTGGGTGGCGATCGCCATCATGTTCGAGTTCGGCGTCTACGCGTTCGTCTGGGGCACGCTGTCCACCACCATCCGGCAGCGCGCGGTGCCCAAGGCGTTCCAGGGCCGCGTGGCGTCGATCAACATGCTCTGCGTGTTCGGCGGGCTGATCGTCGGCCAGGGCATCGGCGGTGTCATCGCGGAGAACTGGGGCCTGGTGGCCCCGTGGTGGTTCGCCTGCGCGGGAGCCGCCGTCACGCTCCTGCTGGTCTGGAAGTCGCTGGGCAACGTGGCCCACGCCCAGGCGACGGACTAGACCCGCAGGGACCGGCGGCTGAAGGGTAAGCTTCTTCAGCGCGCCCTGACGATCGGGATCGAGCCCGTTTCGGTGAACTCGCGCATGCGCTTGCTCACCGTCGACTGGCTGACGCCGACCTCCTCGGCGATCTCCCGATACGTACGGCCCTTGGTGCGCAGGTCGATCATGCGCTCGGCGTCCTGCGTGCCGAGCTGAGTGTTCCGGCGCGGCGAGCGGCGCGGGGGGATCGCGTCCCGGACGTTCGCCGTGGCGCGGGCCGCCGCCTCGGCCGGGTCCGCGGCCGGCAGATCCGCGTCGGACGCCTGGTCAAAAACCTGCTCCGCCGGATCGGTCTCCGGACCCGGGGCGCGCTCGCTCACTGACTGCCGCGGCATGTCGAGCGCGACGCTGCGCCGCACGGCCCGGCGGTCCGACTCCTCCTTGAGCGCGTTCGCGGCGTCGAGCATGCTCGCGGCGGCGCGGACATCCTCCGCGTCGCGCACGCTCGCAGCGTCGAACTCACCTGCGAACTGAGCGGCGACGACGTCGGCGGCGCGCCTCTCGTACTCCGGCACCCCGACCTCGGGCGCCTCGACCGCACCCCACGCGCCCGACGCCCGCAGGTCTGAAGCCCGCGAGTCCGACGCCCGTGGGTCCAGGAACTCGTCGGTCAGGATCCCGGTCAGCCGCTGCCGGTCGGCGAGGTGCAGACGAGCGACGTCGGCGGTGCCGTCCCCGACGGCCGCGAGCGCCTCGCACCAGGCGGCGACCTGGGCGCGCATGTCAGTGGGCGGCACGGTGCGCAGGGCCACGGAGCGCGCCCGTCGTCGTCCGGCCTCTGCCTTGGCGAGCCGACGGCGGGCGGTGCGTGATCCGTCGTTCAGGCTCTGCGCCCGGAACAGGTCTTCGGTGGTGAGGAAGAGCGCGTGCATGCGCGCGGACTGCCGCATGGCCGACCAGGACGTCCCGGTGGCCAGGTGCCGGTCGCCGATGAGCGCCAGGTGCCACATGAGTGCGGCGAGCAGGGGCACGATGAACCGGAACAGGACGGCGCCGATCGGGTGGCCGATGTACGCCTCGTGCCATGCGGCGAACACGCCGGAGGCCGACGAGAGCACCCAGGTCAGGGCGAGCAGCGTGCCGCCGGGCCGGTTGTCCCGGGCGGCCTCGCGCGCCAGGAGGGCGACTGTGACCAGGGACAGCTCGAAGACGCCGGCTGTCGCGTAGGCCGTGCCCTGGTTCATGGCGAGGACGTCGATGCCGAACTGGACCATCGCCAGGTATGCGGACCCGGTCGAGATGAGGGCGACGGATATCGCGCCGGTGAGGACCAGGTTGCGGGATCGGCGCGTCGGGACGGTCGTGACGGGGAACGTCCGGTCGGCGGGTGCCACGGTGATCTCTCCTTGGTCGAGGACTGTCGGGCGAGAGAATATCGAACAACAGTTCGGATGCCCAGAGGGTGGGCGAAACCGAAGATATCGGACATGTGTGTCGGCCCGGTATCGTCGATGTATGTCGCGCACGCTCTGGGCCTGGGTTGCGGGCGGTGTAGCGGTAGCGCTCCTGGTGACGGCGGGCTGGCTGGTCCTGCGGCCCGACGGCGATACGGCCCCCGGCGTAGCGGCTTCCCCGTCGGCGCGCCCGTCGCCGTCGGACAGCCCAAGTGCCAGTCCCAGCCCGACCGGGCCGGTGCCCGCCACCTACTCCCTGACCACCCTGACCCGGCCGCGTATCGACCAGGTGCTCCCCGGCGCGCTCCCGCTGGCCAAGATCGACACGCTCCGCGGCCTGCCCGGGGTGGTCGCCGTGCCGCGGTCGCCCCGGATCCCCGCCTACGCCGAACCCGACGTGACCGAGGCGCCGGTGCTCGCCCTGGAGTCCGAGTACTACGAGGCCGACGCGCGCTGGCTGGTGGTGGAGCGCCGGCCCGGGTGGGTCCGGGTGCTCGTCCCGTACGGGCGTGGCGCACTGCCGTCCGACGATCCCGGCAGGGTGAACGGCGCTTCCGCCTGGCTCCGGGAGCGCCACGTCCACCTGGAGCACGAGAGCCGGTCGGTGGTGGTCGACCTGTCGGACCGCACGGTAACCCTGACGCGGGCCGACGGCGGCACCGAGCGGCTCGCCGTCGCGATCGGCGCTCCCGAGACGCCGACGCCGCTGGGCCTGACCCAGGTGTTCACCGTCACGGAGGCGGTGAACACCGGGCTGTCCGTGTTCCTGTCGATGCAGAGCGAGTCGCTCGACGGGTTCTACGGCACCGACTACGCAGCCACCGCTCTGCACGTGGGTGTGGGCCAGGGCCAGGCGGTGAGCAACGGCTGCCTCCGGCTCTCGAGCACAGACTTCGAGCACCTCACCGACCTGGACCCGGGCGTCCCGGTACTGATCAAGCCCTAGTGGGCGGTCGGGCAGGGGTCCTCGGCCGCCATGCGGAAGCAGCCCACGAAGTGGCCGGGCGCGTGCTCGACCAGGCCGAGGCCGTTCGGCACCTCGCCCGAGCCTGAGCCCTCCTCCGACGCCGCCTCCCCGCCCAGCGACCGGCCCTGCGCCACCTGCGCCTCGTGGTACAGGCACCGCCCCGCCAGGCGCGCGGTGCGCGACGCCTCCGCCGCCTCGACCTCTTCCCACGTCCGGTCCAGGTGCGGCACCGACGCCAGCAGGTCCCGCGTGTAGGGGTGCAGCGGGTCGTCGAAGACGGCGGTCGTGTCACCCCGCTCCACCACGCGGCCCTTGTAGAGGATGACCACCCGGTCGGAGACGTAGTTGCCGAGCGAGAGGTCGTGCGTGACGAACAGGATGCCCAGGCCGCGCGCCTTGAGCTCGCCCAGCAGGTTGAGCACGTCGATGCGGGTCGAGGCGTCGAGCATGGAGATGATCTCGTCGGCGACCAGCAGCTCGATGTCGAGCAGCAGGGCGCGCGCGATGAGCAGGCGCTGCAGCTGCCCGCCGGAGAGCTGGTGCGGGAACTTGCCCAGGATGTCGTCCGGTTCGAGCGTCACCGCTGCGAGCGCGTCGTCGAGCTTCGACCGCCAGCTCGCGGACGAGACCCGCGGAAAGTAGGAGCGCCGCAGGGTCTCGAACGCCCGGTCCACCTTGTAGATGGGGTTGAACGAGCTGAACGGGTCCTGGAACACACCCTGGACCCTGCGGTAGTAGTTGCGCCGCGCCTTGAACCCGAGCTTGGTGACGTCGCGCCCGTCGAACGTGATGGTGCCGCCCGAGGAGTCGAGCAGGTGGAGCACCATCTTGCCGATGGTCGACTTGCCGCTGCCCGACTCCCCGATGAGCGAAACCACCTCGCCGCGCTGCACGTCGAGGCTGACCTGCCGCACCGCGTGCAGGTCGGAGGTGCCGAAGGTGCCGGTCTTGTAGACCTTGTCGAGCTTGGTGAGCGTCAGCATCAGCTCACCGCCCAGCACGCGACGTGGTGTCCCTCGGCAACTTCCCGGAACGGCGGGGCCTCGGCGCACTTGTCGTGCGCCAGGGGGCAGCGGTCGCGGAACCGGCAGCCTGCTGGCGGGTCCAGGAGTGACGGCGGCCGCCCCTCGATGCCTTCGAGCCGCTGCACCTCGTACCGGTCGCCGACCTTGGGCAGCGCCCCGATGAGCATCTTCGTGTACGGGTGCAGCGGCTCCTCGATGATGGTGTGCGCCGGCGCCTTCTCCGCGAGGTGCCCGGCGTACATGACGAGGATCGTGTCGGCGACCTGGAACAGCACCGAGATGTCGTGCGTGATGACGATCATCGACTTCACGAACCCGTGGTCGCGGAACTCGACCAGCGCCCGAGCGACGGCCTTCTGGGAGGACACGTCGAGGGCGGACGTGACCTCGTCGCCGATCAGCAGCGAGGGGTTCAGGAGCGTCGAGAGCACCAGCACCACCCGCTGCTTCATACCGCCGGACAGCTCGATCGGGTAGCGCCCCAGCACGTCGGCGTCGAGCCCCACGAGCTTGAGGCGCCGTTCGAGCTCGGGCAGCACCTCCGAGTACCGCACGTTGTGCGCCTTCAGGAGGTCGCGGATCATCCGGCCGATCTTGCGGGTCGGGTTCATCGCGGACATCGCGTACTGCGGGATGAGGGACACCTCGCGGTAGCGGTGCCGGCGCATGGCGCCGTCGTCGGACAAAGGCAGCTCGTTCTCGTCCAGGACCACCGTGCCGCCCACGTGCTGCATACGGGTGTCGAGGCGGATCAGGGCCTTGCCGAGCGTTGTCTTGCCGCAGCCGGACTCACCGGCGATGCCCATGATCTCGCCGTCCGCCACCTCGAAGGTGACCCCGTCGAGGGCCTTCACGTCGCCGCGCAGGGTGCGGTACCAGACCCGCAGGTCGGTCACGGAAAGTGCCATCACATCTCCCGCAGCTTGGGGTTGAAGACCTCGTCGAGACCCACGTTCATGATGTACAGCGAGCCCACGATGAGCGTGATCCCCAGCCCCGGCGGGATGAACCACCACCACAGCCCCAGATGGAGCGCGCTCCACTGCACTGCCTGGTTCATCATCAGGCCGAGCGACATCGCGTTGGTGGGCCCGAGCCCGATGAAGTCGAGCGACGCCGCCGTGAGGATCGACCCACCGAACAGCAGCACGAACGTCATGAAGAGGTACGAGTACATGTTGGGCGCGACCTCGCGCCGCAGGATCGTGCCAGTCCCCACCCCCGACAGCCGGGCCAGGTCGATGAAGTCGCGCGAGCGCAGCGACAGGGTCTGCGAGCGCACCGCGCGCGCCACCCACGGCCAGCTGAACACGCCGATGTACAGCGCCTGCATCGGGACGCTCCGCACACCCAGGTAGGCGTTGATGATGATGAGCACCACAAAGCCGGGGATCACGAGCACCACGTTGGTGAGCATGTTCAGCAGCTCGTCGATCAGGCCGCCGCGGTAGCCCGCGACGAACCCGATGGTCATGCCGATCACCGCGGACACGGCGCTACCCAGCACGCCCACCAGGAACGTGGACCGCAGGCCCGCTACGAACTGCGCGAACACGTCCTGGCCGAACGTCGTAGTACCGAACAGGAAGTCCGCCGACGGCGGCGCCATGGGCGGCCCCGCGTAGTCCATCGGCGCGTACCGCAGGAACGCCGGGCCGATCAGACCCAGCAGCAGGAACCCGAGAACGACTACCCCGCCGATCAGGACCTTGGGGTTGCGCAGCGCGAAGTACAGCGTCTCGCGTGCGTCTCCCTGTGGTTTGCGGCCGCCTGCCATCCCGCTGCCCGACGTCGCGCCGGTCACGCCGGGTTGTTCGCTCGCCTCGGTCCCGGGTCCCGCGGTCGGTTGTGTCGCCGTCATGCTGTCGCCCCCGTCAGTCCGGTCCGTGTGCGGGGGTCGACCAGCACGTAGACGATGTCGATCACGAAGTTGGCGACCAGCACGCCGATCACCACGAACAGCAGGGTGCCCTGCAGCAGGAAGAAGTCCTGGTTCTGGATGGCGGACAGCACGAGCCGGCCCAGGCCCGGGTAGGCGAACACGATCTCGGTCACCAGGGCGCCACCCAGGATCGTGCCGAGCTGGAGCGCGAGCCCGGTGATCTGCGGCAGCATCGCGTTGCGGAACGCGTACTTCCGGATGAGCCGCTTCGGGGCGCCGAGCGCGGAGAGGTAGTTCGCGTAGTCCGACTCGAGCTCGTAGATGATCAGGTTCCGCATGCCGATCGCCCAGCCGCCGAGCGAGACGAGGAACAGCGACAGGAACGGCAGCACCCAGTGCTGCAGCAGGTCGCCCACGAACGTCCACGACCACCGCGGCACCATGCCGAAGTCGTAGCCGCCGGCCACCGGGAACCAGCCGAGAACAACGCCGAGGCCCCACGCGAGCAGGATCGCCAGCCACATGTACGGCATGGCCGTGACCAGGTACCCGACCGGCAGGGCGACGTTGTCGAGCCAGCGGCTGCGCGCCGCCATCGCCCCCACGCTGTTGCCGACCACCCAGCTGAGCAGGATGGCCGGGATCATGATGCCCAGCGTGTAGGGCACGGCGTCGAGCACCACCTGGCTCACGGGCGCGGGGAACAACCACACGCTCGTGCCCAGGTCACCGCGGAACAGCGCCGCCCAGTAGTTCAGGTACTGCTGCCAGATCGGCAGGTCGAGGCCGAACGTCCGCTCGTAGTACTCGGTCATGGCCGCGATCGTCTCGGGGTGCTGCACGGCGGCGCGGGCCACCATCCGCTGAACCGGATCCCCCGGCATGAGCCGGGGGATCAGCCAGTTCAGCGTGACCGCGACGACGAAGGTCAGGCCGTAGACCAGGGTCTTGCGGGCGAGGTAACCGCGCATCCGTCAGGAGGCCGGCTCGAGGCCGAGCAGCGTGTTGATGCCGCCCATCTGCGTGTACCCGTTCCACATGATCGGGAAGTACGCGTCCTCACGGCCCTCCTTGGGCCAGTTGGTCCACTGCGACTCGTTGTACTGGGCCCACGCGCCGTTGTACCAGAGCGGGATCGCCGGCAGGTCGGTCAGGAACTTCTCCTGGACCTGGGACAGCGTCTCGGAGAACTCAGGCGTGCCGGTCTCGGTGCGGGACAGCGTCTGCACCAGGTCCCACGCGCCCTCGTCCTCGTAGCGACCGAAGTTGCCCACCAGCATCTGCTCGTGGATGGGCTGGTAGAACGCGTAGTTGTAGTAGGTCCACGGGGTGTTGCTCACGCCCGCGTTGCCGTTGATGACGAGGTCGAAGTCGCCGGTGGCCCGCGCGTCGTCGACGGCGCCCTGGTCGGGGAAGTCGGCGGTGACCCGGATGCCGGCCGCGGAGGCGTCCTCCGCGATGACACGCGCCGCTTCCATCCAGTCGGTCCAGCCGGCCGGGACGATCAGCGTCAGGTCGATCTGTTCGCCGTCCGGCGTCTCGACGAACCCGTCGCCGTCGGTGTCCTCGTAGCCGGCGTCGGCCAGGATCGACCGGGCCTCGTCCGCGTCGAAGGTGAAGCCGTGCTCGGCGACGACGTCCTCGTCGTAGTACTCCTCGAACGCCGGCACCAGGCCCGACGGGTGCGCCTTGGCGACCAGGCCGCCGTACGCGTTCGCAACGATCTTGTCGACGTCGATCGACCGGGCCAGCGCCTGCCGGAAGTCGACGTCGTCCATCGGCGGCCGCGTCTGGTTCGGGATCAGGTTCGCCGACGCCGCCGCCAGCATGTACGGCTCACCCGCGTAGTAGGTGCTGACCTGGCCGGAGTCCACAAGCGTGTTGACGCCGGGCAGGAAGTTGTTGCTCAGGTCGAGGCTGCCGGACAGCATGAGCCCGAGCGCCACCTCGTTGGAGGTGTTCACGACGTCGACGATGTACCTCATCGGCATCTCGTAGCCGAGCTCGCTCCGGGCCCACCAGTCGTCGTTGCGCTCCCAGACCATGCGGTCCTGCCCGACGGCGGAGAACCGGAAGGCGCCCGAGCCGATCGGGTCCTCGTTCGGGTTGGAGAGCAGGTCGTCCTCGGACCAGTCCCCCATGATGTGCTCCGGGACCACCATCGTGGTGTAGAGCCAGTTGTCCCACTCCTGGTAGCGCGGGTCGGAGAACGTGAACTCGACTGTCGTGTCGCCAGTGGCCTCGACGCTGTCCAGCCAGGTCCACAGGTTGGAGTAGGGCACGGCGTCGATCTGGCCGAGCTCGGTGGTGAAGACGACGTCGTCCGCGTTGAGCGTCTCGCCGTCCTGCCAGGTCAGGCCCTCGCGGAGGGTCAGCTCGTAGGTGTCGTCGTCAATCCACTCACCACCCTCGGCGAGCCAGGGCGTCAGCTCGAGCGTGATCGGGTCGAACTGGAACAGCGGCTCATACAGCAGGCCGCGCGTGGCTGTCGCCTCGCCCGAGCTGGGGATCGGGTTCCAGGACGACGGCGGGCCCCACTGTGTACCGCTCGTGAAGAGCGTCTCCTCGCGGGGGTACTCACCCACCAGCTCGTTCGCGGAGTCCATGCCTTCGGCGGACGCATACGGGTTGGAGATCGGCTCGTTGCCGCCGCCGCCGGAGCAGCCGGCGAGCAGCAGGCCCGCCGCCGCAGCCGTCGCCAGGGCCGACGCGCCCCGTGACCTGGTCTGTCGAAGGGACATCAGCGATCCTCTCGTCCACCCGCACGGCCGTCGCGCGGACCGGACGCATCGTCGCGCCGGGTTGTTGAGCATCGTTCTGTGCCGGGGTCGATCGAGTCAAGGTTTGTGACCGATGTTGCTAAATTGACACCTGTGCCGATATCGGCACTTCGCGCACCTGCCCGGACGGACGATAGGCTGTGCGCACTGGCCCGGGCCCTGCCCGACGCCGGGCTCGCCCCTCCCGTCTCGAGAGGGGCGAGCGCCTGTAGCTCAGTGGATAGAGCACCGCTCTCCTAAAGCGGGTGTCGGCAGTTCGAGTCTGCCCAGGCGCACCTAACGCGCGGCGAGCACCGCGGCGGGCCGTTCGGTCCGCGCGGCACGCTCGCCGCCCCGGACCCGCGTGGCCACCACCATGACCACCAGCCCGGCCAGGGTCACGGCGGCGCCCGCCCACAGCGGCGACGTGTAGCCGAGGCCGGCGGCCAGGGTCAGGCCACCCACCCAGGCGCCGAACGCGTTGCCGATGTTGAACGCGGCAATGTTCGCGCCGGAGGCGAGCGTCGGGGCCACGGCGGCGTGCCGCATGACCCGCATCTGCAGACCCGGCCCCACCGCGAACCCGACCGCGCCCATCAGGAACAGGCCGGCCAGCGTCGCGACCTGGCTGTTGGCCGTCAGCGCGAAGCCCGCCAGGACCACGGTGAGCAGCGCCAGCAGGGTGAGCAATGTGGTGCCGAGGTTCCGGTCGGCCGCCTTGCCGCCCACCAGGTTCCCCACAAAGAGGCCCGCGCCGAACAGCATCAGCAGCCACGGCACCGTCGAGCTCGCGAACCCGCTCACCTCGGTGAGGGTGAAGGCGATGTAGGTGAACGCGCCGAACATGCCGCCGAACCCGAACACCGTCACCGCGAGCGAGAGCCAGACCTGCGGCGCCCGGAACACGGCCAGCTCGCCCCGCAGGCCCGGTCCGGCCTGCCCGCTGGCGCCCGCGGCGTCGTCGGGCACACCGATCCGGGCGGGGACCAGGAGCGCGATGCCGACGAACGCGAGCACGCCGATGGCGGTGATCGCCCAGAACGTGGAGCGCCAGCCGGCGGCCTGCCCGAGCAGCGTGCCGAACGGCACCCCGAGCACGTTGGCGACCGTCAGCCCGGTGAACATGATCGAGATGGCGGCAGCACGACGCTCCTTGGCCACCAGGTCAGCGGCGACGACTGCCCCGATGCCGAAGAAGGCACCGTGGCACAGCGCCGCGACGACCCGGCCCAGCATCATCAGCTCGTAGCTCGGGGCGATGGCGGACACCAGGTTGCCCGCGATGAACAGGACCATCAGCCCGAGCAGGGCCTTCCTCCGGTCCATCCGGTTCAGGGCGGCGGTGAGGCCCACCGCGCCCACCGCGACGGACAGGGCATAACCCGAGATGAGGTATCCGGCGACCGTCTCGGTGACACCGAAGTCCGTGGCCACCGCGGGCAGCAGGCCCATGATGACGAACTCGGTGAGGCCGATGCCGAAGCCCCCGATGGCGAGGGCCCACAGGGCAGCAGGCATGGCAGTTCTCCTTGGTCAGGCGGGGGCGTTGGTCAGGCGGGGACGTTGGTCAGGCGGGGACGAGCAGGGTCAGCCGTTGAAGGTGTCGGGGTGCAGACCGGTGCGGCCGTCGCGGTCGAGCGCATCGATCGCGACGACCTCCGCCACGGTCAGCTCGAAGCCGAACAGGTCGAGGTTCGACGCGATGCGCGACGGCGTGACCGACTTGGGGATCACTACGTTCCCGTGCTGCAGGTGCCAGCGCAGCACCACCTGAGCCGGTGTTACGCCGTGCGCCTCGGCGGCGGCGGTCACCGGCGCCGCGCCGAGCACCGCGCCCTGCGCGAGCGGGCTCCACGCCTCGGTGACGATCCCGAGGCCCGCGTGGTGGGCGCGCAGCTCGCGCTGCTGCAGCGCGGGGTGCAGCTCCACCTGGTTGACGACCGGCCGCACCCCGGTCGCCGCGATGATCGCGTCGAGGTGCGCGGGCTGGAAGTTGGAGACGCCGATCTCGCGGACCAGGCCGGCCTCGCGGGCCTCGATGAGCCCCTCCCAGGCCGCGACGTACAGACCGAGGCCCGGCGCAGGCCAGTGGATCAGGTACAGGTCGAGGGCGTCGAGGCCGAGCAGCTCAAGGGTGCGCTCCAGCGCGGGCCGCACGGCGTCACGCGCCATCGAGTCGACCCACAGCTTGCTGGTCACGAACACCTCGTCGCGAGCCAGGCCGGACTCCGCGAGGGCGCGGCCCACGCCTGCCTCGTTGCCGTAGACCGCCGCGGTGTCGACGCTCCGGTAGCCGGCTTCGAGCGCGTGGCTGACGGCGCGGGTCGTCTCGGCGTCGGGCACCTGGAAGACGCCGAACCCGGCCTGCGGCATGGTCGCGCCGGGACGGATGGCGTTCGGGAGGGCGACGGCGGGGGTCGAGACGGCGGGGACGAGGGATGACATGGGGCTCCTTGGCTGTTCTCCGAGCGACGCAGCTCATGCGTGCGCGGCATCCTGGCGTACGCGGTTATTTGCACACGCCTCCTAGATACTTGCACGCGCGCACTAGTTGCACAAGCGCTATAGTTTGGAGACGGACATCACGCCCGACATCACGCCCGACAAGGAGGGCCCATGGGAATCGCCGACGACGCCGTCGAGATCCGCGCCCAGGGCTGGCGAACGCTCGCCGCACTGCACGGTCTGATCGACACCGCGCTCGAACGCGCGCTGCAGGCCGAGCACGGCCTCACCGTCGTGGAGTACACCGTGCTGGACGCCCTGTCCCGGCAGGACGGCTGGCACATGCGCATGCAGCAGCTCGGCCGCGCCACCGCGCTCTCGCCGAGCGCCACGACGCGCCTGGTCAACCGCCTGGAGGACCGCGCGCTGCTGACGCGAGTGCTGTGCCAGGACGACCGCCGCGGGATCTACACCGAGCTCACGAAGGCCGGCGAGAAGCTCCTCCTCGCGGCGCGCCCCACGCACGACCGGGCCCTGCAGGAGGCGCTGCAGGAGGCGGAAGAGGTTCCGGAGCTCGCTTCGCTGGTGGGCGCGCTGGGCACTGTCGGCGCCGCGGTCTGACCGCTCCCCGCGAGTGGGACCGGCCAGCAGCGACGTGCTGACCGGACTGCGCCCCGGAATCGGCGCACCGGGTACGCCGAGTCCGGGGCGCAGTCCGAACCAAGCCACTGACTCGCCATGCCAGCTAAGGCGAGTCAGTGGCTTGGTCCGACCAGCATGCTGACTCGCCGTATCGGGTATGGCGAGTCAGTGGCGGAGGCTGGCTGCGGGTCAGACCCAGGCTGCCGGGTGCGCCAGCACCGCCTGCAGCACCTCGCGTGCGCCACCCGTTAGCGCCGCCTGGGGGCCGGCCTGGGCGGCCCTGACCTGCAGGTCCACGAACGGCGCGGCGAGCACACGGTCGGCGAGCACGGCCTCGACGTCGGCCCGCAGCCAGGGCAGCAGCTCGGTGTACGCGCCGCCCAGCACGATCGTGCCGATGTCGAGCAGGTTCACGAAGTCCGCGAGAGCCGAGCCAAGGGCGCGGCCGGCGGGCAACCCTGCGCCGTCGGCCAGCCCGGAGCCGCCGTCGGACAAAAGGGCGACGAGCGAGCTCAAGGGGGCGGACGGCGGGAGGCCCGCCGCGCGCATCATCGCGTCCTTGCCCGCGTACTGCTCCAGGCAGCCGAACGCGCCGCACGAGCAGCGCGGCCCAGCCGGGTCGACCACCACGTGCCCGATCTCGCCGTTCCACCCGCGCTCACCCAGGAAGAGCTTGCGGTCGACGACTATCGCCCCGCCGATGCCGACGTCGCCCGAGACGAAGATGAAGGAGTCGGGGGCGGCGACGTCCGACCCGCCGGCCAGCTCCGCGAGCGCCGCGAGCTTGGCCTCGTTGGCGATGCGCACCTCGGTGTCGCCGAGCGCGAGCAGCGGGACCGGCGCCAGCGACGACCAGCCCAGGTTGGGCGCCACCTCGAGGAGCCCGGTGCGGGGGTCGACGAGGCCGGGCAGGGCCAGCCGCGCGCCGGCGACCCGCATGCCTGACACCGCGACGTCGTCGGACACCTCACGGGCGAGCTTGCCGAGCCGGCGCAGCACCACTGCGGGGTCGCCGTCGTGGAACTCGCCCGGGACCACGTTGTTCGTCACGACGTCGCCCGTGAGATCGAGTACCCGCACGCCCAGGTAGTCCACGTTCACCTCGAGCCCGAGGCCGACGACGGACCGTGGCGCGGGGACCAGCGGGACGGCTGGCCGCCCGGCGCGCCCGCCGTACACGGCCGGCAGCTCGCGGACGAGCCGGGCGGCCACGAGCTGGTCGACGAGCGTGGAGACCGTGGCGCGGGTGAGGCCGGTCGCGGCGGCCACGCCGGCGCGCGAGAGTGGTTCCGGCACCTCGAACACCGCGCGCGCGACCAGCTCCAGGTTGCGTTCGCGCAGGGTGTGCTGGCGGGCGGCCCCGGGGCCGGTCCGTGCGGTGGTCTCGCGTGCGGTCCCTGCGGTGGTCACGCCTTGACTGTAGCTGAGGCACGGGCAATAGTTCAGTCGTACAACAAATGCGGCGCCGCGCACCGGGGCCGCCTCGATGAGGAGACCCGCGTGAGCGACATCAAGTACTCGTTCGGCCTGTGGACCATCGGCTGGCCCGCCGCCGACCCGTTCGGCACGGCGACCCGCCCCGACCTGGACCCCGCCGAATCCGTCCGCAAGCTCGCCGACCTCGGCGCCTGGGGCTTCACGTTCCACGACAACGACGTCTACCCCTTCGGCTCCGACGAGTCCGAGCGCACCAAGCACATCGACTCCGTCAAGCGGGCCGCCGCGGAGACCGGCATGGTCTGCGAGATGGTGACCACGAACACCTTCACGCACCCCGTGTTCAAGGACGGCGCGTTCACCTCCAACAACCGCGAGGTGCGCCGCTTCGGCCTGCGCAAGGTGCTGCGCAACGTGGACCTGGCCGCCGACATGGGCGCCTCCACGTTTGTCATGTGGGGCGGCCGTGAGGGCACCGAGTACGACAACTCGAAGGACCTCAACGCCGCGCACGCTCGCTACGCCGAGGGCATCGACACCGTCGCCTCCTACATCAAGGAGAAGGGCTACGGCCTGCGCATCGCGCTGGAGCCCAAGCCGAACGAGCCGCGCGGCGACATCTTCCTGCCGACCATCGGCCACGCCATCGCGCTGATCGACTCGCTCGACAACGCCGACATCGTGGGCCTCAACCCGGAGACGGGCCACGAGCAGATGGCCGGCCTCAACTACACGCACGGCCTGGCCCTGGCCCTGCACCTCGGCAAGCTGTTCCACATCGACCTGAACGGCCAGCACGGCCCGCGGTACGACCAGGACCTCGTGTTCGGTCACGGCGACCTGCTGTCCGCGTTCTTCACGGTCGACCTGCTGGAGAACGGCTTCCCGAACGGCGGACCCCGCTACGAGGGACCGCGCCACTTCGACTACAAGCCGTCGCGCACCGAGTACCTCGACGGCGTGTGGGAGTCGGCCAAGGCCAACATGGCGACCTACGACATGCTGGCGGCCAAGGCCGCTCAGTACCGGGCCGACCCCGAGGTCCAGGCCGCGTTCGAGCACGCCGGGATCTTCGAGCTGGGCCAGCCGACCCTGGCCGACGGCGAGTCGTTCGACTCGTTCCTGGCAGAGTCCGACCCGGACATCGAGGCCCTGGCGGAACGTGACTACGGCCTGGTCCGCCTCCACCAGCTCGCCCTGACCCACCTGATCGGCTGACGCGCCGGTCCTCGACCGGCCATCCCCTTCGAGACCTAGGTTTCTCCGCTTTCGACGCGCTCAAAGCGAAGAAACCTAGGTCTCGAAGGGGATTAGGCCGAACTGTGGCGCGGGTAGCGTGGTCAGCCGCGTCCCCCTTCCCTCCTCATCCCGTTTCTGGAGCATCGATGCCCCTCGTCGCCGGCGTGGACACCTCCACGCAGTCCTGCAAGATCGTCGTGCGCGACGCCGAGACCGGCGCGCTCGTCCGGACCGGTTCCGCCAAGCACCCGGACGGCACCGAGGTGGATCCGCGGCACTGGTGGGACGCCTTCCAGGAGGCGGCCGCCGCGGCAGGCGGCTTGGCCGACGTCGCCGCGCTCGCCGTGGGCGGTCAGCAGCACGGTCTGGTGACGCTCGACGCCGAGGGCAACGTGATCCGGCCCGCGCTGCTCTGGAACGACAATCGCTCCGCGCCGTCGGCCGAGGCGCTGATCACCGAGCTGGGCGACGGCGACCGCGCGGCGGGCGCCCAGGCCTGGGCAGACGCCGTCGGCTCGGTGCTCGTGGCCTCCCTCACCGTCACCAAGCTGCGCTGGCTGCACGACAACGAGCCGGAGAACGCGGCGCGCGTCGCCGCGGTGGCGCTCCCCCACGACTGGCTGTCGTGGCGCATCGCGGGCTATGGCCCCGCGGGCGACCCGGCCGCTCCCCTGGGGCCGCAGCTCGACAAGCTGTTCACGGACCGCTCGGATGCCTCCGGCACCGGGTACTACGACGCCGCCACCGGCCAGTACCGGCCTGACCTGCTGGAACGCGCCCTGGGGCGGACCGACGTCGTGCTGCCGCGGGTGGTCGGTGTGACCGAGGCGCGCGGTGTCGCGCACCCGACCGTCGCGGGGTCGACGGTAGAGGGCGGGGCCCTGATCGGTCCCGGCGCCGGCGACAACGCCGGGGCGTCCCTGGGGCTCGGCATGACGCCGGGCGACATCGCCATCTCGATCGGCACGTCGGGCGTGGTCTCCGCCGTCGCGCCCGAGCGCACCGCGGACGGGTCCGGCGCGATCAACGGCTTCGCGGACGCGACCGGCAACGCGCTCATGCTGGCCGTCACGCTCAACGCCGCGCGCGTCCTGGACGCGGCGCGCGAGGTGCTCGACGTCAACTTCGACGAGCTCGCCGAGCTCGCCCTCCAGGCCCCGCCCGGCTCCGACGGCCTGGTGCTCGTGCCCTACCTGGAGGGAGAGCGCACGCCCAACCGGCCCGACGCGACCGGCACCCTGCACGGCATCCGCCTCGTCACCTCGACGCGCGCCCACCTGGCCCGCGCCTACATCGAAGGCATGCTGTGCGGTCTCGCCGACGGCCTCGACGCGCTGCGCGCGCAGGGTGTCGCGGTGGAACGCGTGATGCTGATCGGCGGCGCGGCGCAGTCCCCGGCCGTGCAGCGGATCGCCCCGCAGGTCTTCGGCCTGCCCATCGGCATCCCTGAGCCCGGGGAGTACGTGGCCGACGGCGCAGCACGGCAGGCCGCTTGGGTCCTCGCGTCGGCCGCGTCCGCGTCGAACGGGGGCGGTGCGGCCGGCGTCGTCGCGCCCGCGTGGTCCACGACTATCGCGACCACCCTGGCCGCCGACCCACAGCCGGTGATCCGTGAGCAGTACGCGGCGGTCCGCGACCTGGTCTGAGCCGGCCGGGTCAGGCGCGCGTGTAGCGCAGGTGGCGGTAGCGGAGGCCCGACGTCGACGTCGCCCACTCGGTGGACGAGGTGACCGTCCACTCCGGGCCGATCTCGGGGGCGAACACGTCGCCGTCGAGCTCCGTGTTGATCTCGGAGACCTCGAGCACGTCGGCGATCGGCAGCGCCTCGTTGTAGATCTGGGACCCGCCCATCACCCAGATCTCGTCCCCGCCTGGTGCGTTCGCCGCGATCTCGAGCGCCTCGCCGATCGAGCCGACCGCTACGACGTCGCCCCCCGCGTCCGGTACACCCTCCCGGCCGCGCGACGAGACCACCACGTTGGTCCGGCCGGGCAGGGGCCGCTTCGGCAGCGACTCCCAGGTGAGCCGCCCCATGACGACCGGGTGGCCCGAGGTGGTCCGCTTGAAGTGGGCGAAGTCCTCGGGCACGCGCCACGGGATGTCCCCGCCGGCGCCGATCACCGGCCGGCCACCGGCGTCACGAGCCTGCCCCCAGATGAGTCCGATCATCAGACTGCGATCGGGGCCTTGATGGTCGGGTGGGAGACGTACCCGAGCACCTCGATGTCCTCGAACTGATAGTCGAAGATCGACTCCCGCGGCGCGAGGCGCAACGAGGGGTACGGGTACGGGTCGCGCTCCAGCTGGGTGCGCACCTGCTCCACGTGGTTCTCGTAGATGTGCACGTCACCGCCGGTCCACACGAACTCGCCGACCTCCAGCCCGGTCTGCGCCGCGACCATGTGCGTCAGCAGCGCGTACGAGGCGATGTTGAACGGGACACCGAGGAACAGGTCGGCCGAGCGCTGGTAGAGCTGGCAGCTGAGCTTGCCGTCCGCGACATAGAACTGGAACAGGGCGTGGCACGGCGGCAGCGCCATGTCGTCGACCTCGGCCGGGTTCCACGCACTCACGATGTGCCGGCGCGAGTCCGGGTTGGTCCGGATCTGCTCGACCACCTTCGCGATCTGGTCCACGTGCCCGCCGTCGGGCGTGGGCCAGGAGCGCCACTGGACCCCGTACACGGGGCCGAGCTCGCCCGACTCGTCGGCCCAGTCGTCCCAGATCTTCACGCCGCGCTCCTGCAGCCAGCGCACGTTGGAGTCGCCGCGCAGGAACCACAGCAGCTCGTAGACGACCGACTTGAGGTGCACCCGCTTGGTCGTGATCAGGGGGAACCCCTCGGCGAGGTCGTACCGGATCTGTCGCCCGAAGACACTGCGTGTTCCCGTGCCGGTGCGGTCACCCTTGGGGGTGCCGGCGGCCAGCACGTCGCGGAGCAGGTCCTCGTACGGAGTATCGATCTCGGTCATGCGGCAAGCGTAAGCCTGACCACTGACAGGACGCCGGAGCACGACTCAGCCCTGCTGCGCCCGCAGCTCCTTGAGCCGCGCCCCACGACGGCGGTACAGCACACCCATCACCACGATCACGAGCGCCACCACACCGCCGAGCGCCGCGCCCCACGCGGAACCGCCGCGGAAGGCGGGCCCGTCGACGTCGAGGATCCGCTCGCCCGCGTGCGCCGCCGCCGAGGTCCCCAGCACGATCCCGAGCGTCAGCAGGTTCGGCACCGCGAACAGGACGGCCAGCGCCAGGTATCCGCCGCGCACGCCCCAGGACCGGCGGGTGA
This sequence comes from Promicromonospora sp. Populi, assembly GCF_041081105.1. Lineage (NCBI taxonomy): Bacteria > Bacillati > Actinomycetota > Actinomycetes > Micrococcales > Promicromonosporaceae > Promicromonospora > Promicromonospora sp. Populi. The sequence goes on from NZ_CP163528.1 coordinate 3,082,228, forward strand.
GGACTGCCTGCGCCACGAAGAACACGGGGACCATCGTGAACAGCGCGCCGACGACCAGCCCCCACCAGGCCCCGGCCGTGAACGACCCGTCCACGGCGTTGCCGATCACCTGGGCCCACCAGCGCGGCAGGAACGCGGTCAGGAACAGGTACACGAGCCATACGGCCACGATCACGGCGACGACGCCGAGCAGCCGCTGCACGATGTCCCGCCAGTTCGGCCGCCAGCTCGCGCCGCCCGTGGTCGGGCCGGTCGCTGTCGAACCACCCGCCGTCGGGCCGGTCGCCTGGGGCTCGCCGCTCGCGTTCTGCGCCATGACACGATCGTCGCAGCGCCCGGGCCGCCGTGCGCGCCGAACGGGGCCGCTGTGCGCGGAACGGCGGCGAACGGGAACGTCGCGCGCACGTTCCGCGTTGACAACTACGCCGACCGACCGGGACGCGCAGGACCTCAGGCTCGCGACCGTGTCGGTGACCAGTGGAAGGATCATCCTCATGACGGAGCAGACCACCACCTCAGGCGCCGCGAGCAGCGAGGACGCCGTGACCCCATCGCCCACCGACCCGCTGTGGGTGGAGCGCAACGGCACACGCACGTACACGGGCTTCTCGGCCCGGGGCGCGCGCGTCGAGATCGGGCCGGCGGAGGCCGGCGCGGTGTTCACGCCGGGCGAGCTGCTGAAGATCGCGCTCGCAGCGTGCGCCGGGATGAGCAGCGACAAGGCGTTCGCGCGGCGGCTGGGTGACGACTACAAGACCACCATCCGGGTCGAGGACCCGAAGCTCGTCGCCGAGGACCGGTACCCGGTGCTCACGGAGAAGTTCGAGATCGACCTGTCCGCCCTCGACGAGGAGGACAAGGCGAAGCTCATCATCATCGCGCAGCGATCTATCGACAAGGCCTGCACGGTGGGCCGTACGCTCAAGGTGGGCGCCCAGATCCCAGACGCGCAGTTCTACCAGCCGACGGAGGGCTGATATGTCTGACGACAGCAAGCAGAACCTGACCGCACCGGAGGCCAACGGCCGCGCGAGCACTGGAGACGCAGTCGTCAAGGCGGACAGCTCCGTCGAGGTCACACCCGCGGACTGGGTCAACTACAAGCCCGAGGGCCCGCTGGACTACCTGGTCGACCGGGCGGTGACCATCCCGTCGGCGACTATCCACAAGCATGTGAACAAGGTGCGCGCGCGTAACCCCGACGCGAGCCCCGCGGAGATCATCAAGCTCCTGGAGAAGGAGTACCTGCGGGTCATCCAGACCACGGGTGGCGCCGTCGGCGCGGCCGCCGCGATCCCCGCGGTGGGCACGGCGGTCAGCGTGGCGCTGTCCACCAGCGACGTGGCGACGTTCTTCGCCTCCTCGGCCGCGTTCTCCCTCGCTGTGGCGGACGTGCACGGGATCGACGTCCAGGACATCCCGCGGCGTCGGGCGCTGCTGCTCGCTACGGTCCTCGGCGACCAGGGCGCGCAGGACGTCGAGAACGCCATCGGCGGGTCCGGGGTCGCATGGGGCAAGGTGCTGCTCACGACGATGCCGCGCACCACGCTGCACCGCGTGAACAAGGCGCTGACGCACCGGTTCATCCAGAAGCAGATCGCCAAGCAGGGCAGCCTGCTGCTCGGGCGCATCCTGCCGTTCGGTGTCGGCGCCGTCGTGGGCTGGATCGGAGCACGCGCGCTGGGGCACACGGTGATCGCGCAGTCTCGGGTTGCGTTCGGCGCTCCGCCGGAGCGCTTTCCTCGCGTCATCGAGCAGAAGTAGGCCCGATCGGCACGCCGTCCCGAGCCTGGCGAGGGATGCCCTGCTGAGCACGTCACAAGGCAAATATTGTCGACGTGCTCGGCAAGATGCTTGGTCCCGCTCTAGGCTGCTGGGCATGGCGGACACGACGCACAGCGCTCTCGCCCCTACGTACGACCCACTGCCGATCACAATCGCGCGGGCTCACGGTACGCATGTGTGGGACACGGACGGCAACGAGTTCCTCGACTTCCTGTCGGGGTACTCGGCACTGAATTTTGGGCACCTGCACCAAGGCCTGATCGCCGCTGCGATGACGCAGCTGCGCCAGGTCACGCTCACGTCCCGTGCGTTCGACCATGACCGGCTCGAAGAGTTCGCGCAGCGGCTCGTCGATGTAGTGGGGCCGCTGACCACCGGCGGCGAGGACAGCCTCGTCGTGCCCATGAACACCGGCGCGGAAGCCGTGGAGACCGCGATCAAGGCGGTCCGCAAGTGGGGTTATGACGTGCGCGGCGTGCCCGAGGACACGGCGACGATCGTGGTCGCCGAGGGCAACTTCCACGGTCGCACCACCACGCTTGCCGGCCTCTCGGACGACCCGGCGACCCGCGACGGGTTCGGGCCGTTCGCACCCGGCTTCCGGCGCGTCCCGTTCGGTGACCTCGAAGCCGTGGCCGACGCCGTGGACGAGACCACCGTGGCTGTGCTGATGGAGCCGGTGCAGGGCGAGGCCGGCGTGCTGCTGCCGCCCGACGAGTTCTGGCCGGGCCTGCGCGAGCTCACCGCGGAGAAGAACATCGCCCTGGTCGCGGACGAGATCCAGTCCGGGCTGGGCCGCACCGGCAGCACGCTCGCCTGCGAGCTCTGGGACGTGCAGCCGGATCTCGTCTGTCTGGGCAAGGCGCTGGGCGGCGGGATCGTCCCGGTCTCGGCAGTGGTCGGCAAGCCGGAGATCCTCGGCATCCTGACCCCGGGCACACACGGTTCGACGTTCGGCGGCAACCCGCTGGCCTGCGCAGTCGGCATCGCGGCGCTCGACCTGCTCTCGACCGGCCAGTACCAGGCGCGGGCGGCGGAGTCGGGCAAGCTGCTGAGGGCCCGGCTCGACGAGCTGGTGGAGCGGGGCCTGCTGACCAGTGCGCGCACCGTGGGGCTGTGGGCCGGCATCGACATGGACCCGGCGCTCGGCACCGGGCGCGACCTGTGTTTGGCGCTCCTGGAGCGCGGGGTGCTCGCGAAGGACTCGCACGGGGCGACGATCCGGCTGTCCCCGCCCCTGTCGATAGTGCAGCCCGAGCTCGAGATGGCGCTCGACATCGTCGAGGAGTCCCTGGTGGCGCTGCGCGACGGCGACGGCGCGGACGCGGGCGACACAGCCGCGGAGGACGTCGCGGAGGACGTCGCGGACGATGAAGGCAACGCAGCCGCGGAGGACGTCGCGAACGACGACGCCAGCACTGCCGCCGCAGACGACGAGGCGGAACCTGCCGACTCCGAGGAACCAGCGGAGCCCGCGGACCAGACCGCCGACGCAGCCGACGAGGACGCCGCACCGGAGACCCCTGCCGCAGACGAGGCATCGGACGACGCCCCCGCCGTCGACCCCGAGGAAGCACCCGCTGCCGATAAAGCAGACAAGGCCGACGCCACCAGCGACGTCGACGATGACGACAAGAAAGACGACGCCGCCAAGGGCACCGACGACCGCTCAGAACTGTCACCGACGGCCGGCTGAGCGTAGGCTCCCGGGGGTGACCACTACGACGTCGTCCCCCGCTACCACAGCGCTCCCGGCCATCTCCGAGCTCCAGCAGGCCTACGCCGATCTTCAGGCCAAGGGCCTGAAGCTGGACCTCACGCGCGGCAAGCCCTCGGCCGAGCAGCTTGACCTCGCCGAGCCCATGCTGGCCCTGCCCGGAGCAGGCGTGCACGCCGATGACACGGGCACGGATACGCGCAACTACGGCGGGCTGGACGGCGGGCTCGCGATCCGGCGCATCTTCGCCGAGCTTCTCGACCTGCCGGTGGAGCAGCTCCTCGCGGGCGGGAACGCCTCGCTCACGACCATGCACGACGTCGTCGCGTACGCCGAGCTGTTCGGCTTCCCCGAGTCCCCGAAGCCGTGGGCGCGCGAGGACAAGGTGCGCTGGATCTGCCCGGTGCCGGGCTACGACCGCCACTTCACGATCTGCGAGGTCTTCGGCATCGAGATGGTCCCGGTCCCGATGACGCCGGACGGGCCGGACGCCGAGGCCGTGGCCGCACTCGTCGCGGCGGACCCCACCATCAAGGGCATGTGGGTGGTCCCCACCTACTCGAACCCGGACGGCGCGGTCATCACCGAGGACGTCGCCCGCGCGCTGGTCTCGATGCCCACCGCCGCGCCGGACTTCCGGATCCTGTGGGACAACGCGTACGCGGTGCACCACCTGACCGACGACGAGGTGACCAGCCCCAACGCCGTCGCCCTGGCCGCGGAGGCCGGCCACCCGGACCGGGTGATCCTGTTCGCGTCCACGTCCAAGGTCACGTTCGCGGGCTCGGGCGTGGCGTTCCTGGGTAGCTCGGCAGCCAACATCGCCTGGTACAAGAAGCACCTGTCGGCCGCATCCATCGGCCCGGACAAGATCAACCACCTGCGGCACTCGATGTTCTTCGGCTCGGCCGACGGGGTGCGCGAGCACATGCGCAAGCACCGCGAGATCCTGGCGCCCAAGTTCCAGGCGGTGGTGCAGATCCTGGCCGAACGCCTGGGCAGGTACGGCGTCGCCTCCTGGACCGAGCCGAAGGGTGGCTACTTCGTGTCGCTCGATGTCGCTCCCGGCACGGCGTCCCGGGTGGTGCAGCTGGCCAAGGAGGCCGGGATCGCCCTCACGCCGGCGGGCGCCACCTACCCGTACGGCAAGGACCCGGAGAACAAGAACGTGCGCCTCGCGCCGTCGATGCCGCCGCTGGACGAGGTCCGCACGGCGATGGACGGCGTGGCAACCTGCGTCCTCCTAGCCGCGGCCGAAGCCGCCACCGACTAGCCACCCCACTGTTGTGGGCGGGATCGCTGCGCCTGAACCGGACAGATAGTCGCAATGATCCAGCCCACAACAAACGGGCTAGTCCTGGCAGTGCTTGTTGACCACCAGGACCGGGCACGCCGAGTGGTGCAGCACCGCCTGGCTCGTGGAACCCAGCAGCAGCCCGCGGAACCCGCCGCGGCCACGTGAGCCCACCACCACGAGGTCCGACGCCGTGGAGAACTCCGTGAGCAGCTCGGCGCCGGTCCCGTCGAGCACGATCCGCCGGATCCGCAGCCCAGGGTTCTCCGCCTCGTACCGGTCGATCAGGACGTCCATGCCGGCCCCGATGTCGGCAAGCACCTGCTCGCGGTCGATGGTCGACGGCAGCCACGCCAGCATCCCCGAGTTGCCCACGGGCACCCCGGTGACGGCGGTCAGCTCCGCACCCCACGCGTTGGCCTGGAAGATTGCCTGCTGCAGGGCCCGCTCGGCCTGCGGGGACCCGTCCACACCGACGACGATCCGGCGCACCTCCCGGGTCTCGCCCGCCCCGGGAGCCGTGCCGGACGCCGCCGTGCCTGACACGTCAGCGGCGGGTGCCGGCGGGGCGCCGGATCCGGCGCCCGGCACGGTCCACGAGACGCCGCGGTTCGCCTCCGCGCGCAGCGGCACCACCACGACGGGGATCTTCGCGTGCGCGGGCAGTGCGGATGAGACAGTACCGAGCAGCCGCTCCGCGAACCCACCCCGGCCGCGCGTGCCGACGACGGCCAGCCCGTAGTCGGCGGACATCTCCACGAGCACACCCGCCGCGTCTCCGGTGGCGACCTCGGTGGTGGCGCGCACGCCGCTGTCGGCCACCCGAGCCTCGGCCTCGGCGAGGACCGCCTTGGCGCCCTCCTGGATGGTGGTGTCATCGAGTGCGGCGTACCCGCCGTCGAGCGACGCCGCCGTGAACGACGGCAAGGAGTAGCTGCACACGATGTGCAGCGCCCAGCCCACACGATGCGCGTAAGCGGTGGCCCAGTCCAGCGCGTTCAGGCTCGCGGCCGACCCGTCCACCCCGACCAGTACGACCTCGGATCGCGTCATTGCCAGCCCTTTCTTCGCTCAAGCATCTTTGCACGCCAACGCTACCGGCGACGCACTGGTTGTGGGTTACCGGTAGCAAAAAGACTGCAGAAAATGGCAAAGCAAAACGCCTGCCCGGTCTCGACAGGCTCGACCACCGTGGGTCGAGCCTGTCGGGACGGGACAGGCGCTCTGTCTTGCGGTACTGCGCGGCTGCGATCAGCCCAGACGAATGAAGGTGGGGTTCGACTGCCAGATGGTGCGGAAGTCGACCACGGTGCCCGGCTTGGACGCGTCGATCATGGTGTTGCCACCGGCGTAGATCGAGACGTGCCCCGGGGTCCACATCAGGTCGCCCGGCTGGGCCTCAGAGGCCGACACCTGCGTGCCGTAGCCAGACTGCGCCGACGACGAGTGCGGCAGATCGATGCCGAGCTGAGCAAAGACGTACTGGGTGAAGCCCGAGCAGTCCATGCCGCTCGGGCTGGCGCCACCGGAGACGTAGGGAACGCCGATGTAGCGGCTCGCGATGGAGATCACGGAGTTGCCGATCGCCGACGCGGGGACGTCTACGGACGAGGCGGCGGCCTCGGCTGCTTCAGCAGCCTCCGCGGCAGCGGCCTCGGCTGCCTCAGCAGCCTCCTCGGCGGCCAGCTCGGCCTGGTAGTCCTCGTTCTCGTCGGCGGAGACCACGGAGACCGCGGCCTTCTCGACGTTGAGCTCGGCGTCGGGTGCGACGGTCACAACAGGAGCGTTGGTGAGCGATTCGCGAGCCTGCGACGTCAGCGCGTTCAGGTCGACCGAGTTCATCTTGGCCTGGCTGGCCTCGACCGGCGCAGCCTGTGCGGCCATCGCGCCGCCGAAGGTCGAGACGAGAAGCGCTCCACCAGCAGCGGCAACAGCGGTACGGCGACCGACTGCGGCGTTCTGGGCGAACTCGGTGAGCGGAGTCACGGGTCGGCGCGCAGCCCTATGGCGTGCGCGGGTGGTACGTGCAGTCACGTAGTACCTCTCCTTGAACGCCTTCGAGGTCAGCTGTCGGGTTCGGGTGGGAGAAATCACCCGGCCGAGATCTCCCGAAGGAAAACCCGGCTTCACCCCGAGGACGCACCCTGGCGCCCATTGGTGGGTCCCCCGCCTCTGTCATGCGGTCGTCTTGGGGCCTCGAGCCGGTGACAGAGTTCGGCGTCCGTCCGAGGACTCCTACGAAAAACTCCGCGGGAGCGCTCTGAACGTACCGGACCTCTTGGCCGATGTCACGTTCCGGCAACGAATGCCATAGCGTGTCGAAAACAGGGTGACCTCTTTCCGACAAAACGGGCGCGCGATAGCCCCGCTCAGCCCGTCAGAACGGACCCTCAGACTCAGGCCGTCGCCACAAACAGGTGGCGGGCCAGGTCCTCGCTGAGCTCGAGCGCCGTACCGGAGCCGTCCACAGTCACCGTGAAGAGGCCGTCGTGGTGCTCGGCGGTGATGCGGGAACCCGGCACCAGTCCGGCGTCGGACAGCCGCGAGAGGAGCTCGACGTCGGTCTGCAGCGGCTCCGCGATGCGGGTGAGCGACGCCGCGAGCGGCTCGCCCTTGACGCCCTTCTTCGCCGCGGCCTCGAACGCCGCCGGCAGGGAGATCACGCCCGTCAGGAACGGCACGTCGGTATAGGCCTCGCCAAGCTCGGACAGCCCGGGGATCGGGTTGCCGTACGGGTCGTGGTGCGGGTGGTCGAGCAGGCCCACGAGCCGCTTCTCCACGAGGTCGCTCATCACGTGCTCCCAGCGACACGCCTCGACGTGCACGTGCTCCCAGTCCAGCTTGATGACGTCGGTCAGCAGCCGCTCCGCGAGGCGGTGCTTGCGCATCACGCGCATCGCCTTGTCGTGGCCCAGCTCGGTGAGCTCGAGGTGGCGGTCGCCGGTCACGATCACCAGGCCGTCGCGCTCCATGCGCGCGACAGTCTGCGACACCGTCGGCCCGGAGTGCCCGAGGCGTTCCGCGATGCGCGCGCGCAGGGGGGTGATGCCCTCCTCGTCGAGCTCGTAGATCGTCTTGAGGTACATCTCGGTGGTGTCGATCAGATCCGTCACGTCAGCTCCCGTCATGCGCGCAGCCGCCCAGTCGCCCTGGACTCGTGCGGCCCGGGCGTCGGCCCAGGTTCTAGTCTAGTTCTGTGCCACTGACACTCCCGACACATCTGCTGCCAGCCGACGGACGTTTCGGCTCCGGCCCCTCCAAGGTGCGCCCGGCACAGCTCGATCATCTCGTGTCGAACGCCGCTGTGCTCGGCACCTCGCACCGGCGCGCCCCGGTGAAAGACCTGGTGCGCCGCATTCGCGAGGGTGTCACGGAGCTGCTCGGCGCGCCCGACGGGTACGAGGTGGCGCTCGGCAACGGCGGCTCCACCGCCTTCTGGGACGTCGCCACGCTGTGCCTCGTCGAGCGCAGGGCGCAGCACGCGTCGTTCGGCGAGTTCAGCGGCAAGTTCGCGACGGCGACCTCACGCGCCCCGTTCCTCGAGCCGTCCCAGGTGATCTCGGCGGAGCCGGGCACGGTGGCCTACCTCCAGGCGTCCGCCGACGTCGACACCTACGCCACCCCGCACAACGAGACCTCCACGGGGGCCATGGCCCCCGTGCTACGCCCCGCGGGGCCCGACGGCGCCCTCGTGCTCACCGATGCGACGTCCGGCGCCGGCGCGCTGCCCGTCGACCTGAGCCAGACCGACGCCTACTACTTCGCCCCGCAGAAGGCGTTCGCGGCCGACGGGGGCCTCTGGCTCGCCGTCCTCTCCCCCGCCGCGGTGGAGCGCGCCGCCCGGATCGAGAGCTCCGGGCGCTGGGTGCCGGAGTTCCTGTCGCTGACGACGGCGCTCGAGAACTCCCGCCTGGACCAGACCCTCAACACACCCGCCGTCGCCACGCTGCTGCTCCTGGCCGACCAGGTGGAGTGGCTGATCGCCCAGGGCGGCCTCGACTGGTCGACCAAGCGCTGCGCGACATCGGCCCAGATCCTCTACTCCTGGGCCGAGTCCCGTCCGTGGGCGACGCCGTTCGTCGCGCGCCCGGAAGAGCGCTCCACGGTGGTCGGCACCATCGACCTGACCGACGAGATCGACGTCGGACTAGTACTCTCCGAACTGAGCGCCAACGGCATCCAGGACGTGTTCGCGTACCGGAAGCTCGGGCGCAACCAGCTGAGGGTCGGCATGTTCCCCGCGGTCGAGCCGGACGACGTCGCGGCACTCACCGCCTGCGTGGACTACATCGTGGAAAGTCTCTGACCAGCACGATCACGTCCGCAATATCCCTTGAACGGGGAGTTCTGCCTATTGTCCGAGGTACAGGGACTCTGTAACGTTTCCGCAACAGAGGGAACCATTCTGAGGGGCTGTTCAACACCATGCCAGTGATCGACCACTTCACATTCGGGATCGTGACGCCTCTGCTGGCGTACGCCATCTCGTGTACCGGCGCAGCGACGGGCCTCGCGTGCACGTCTCGTGCCCGAGCAGCTTCGGGCGGCACGCGTGCGGCGTGGCTCGTGTTCGGCGCCATCGCCCTCGGCGGCACCGGCATCTGGGTGATGCACTTCGTCGCCATGCTGGGTTTCTCCGCCTCCGGCGTGACCATCAGGTACAACATTCCCGAGACCCTCCTGAGCGCGGCGATCGCCATCGTCGTCGTCGGTGCGGGCCTCTTCATCACCGAGCTGGGCAAGCGCAAGCTGGCGGCGATGATCGTCGGCGGCACTCTGGCGGGCGCGGGTGTCGCGGCCATGCATTACATGGGCATGGAAGCAATGGAGATGTCGGCGGACGTCGTCTACGACCCGACCTACGTCATCGCCTCGATCGTCATCGCGGTCGTCGCGGCGACCGCCGCTCTGTGGTGCACCGTCCACATCCGCGGCACGCTCGCCACGATCGTGGCGACGCTCGTCATGGGGCTTGCCGTGACCGGCATGCACTACACGGGTATGGCCGGCGTCTCGGTCATCAACCCGGTCGACAGCGTCCCGCCCGGCGCGTCCACGATGCAGCTGCTCGTGCCGCTGGTGATGGCTGTCAGCGTCGTGACGTTCCTGCTCATCCTCGGCATCGGCCTGTGGCCCACCGAGGACGAGCTGCGCACCCAGGCCGAGTTCGAGAACCGGCTCAAGGCGCACAGCGAGCAGGGCCAGCGGTTCGCGACCGCGCAGCAGGAGCTCCCGCAGGAACCGCAGCCGGGTCCCGCGCAGTTCGCGCAGACACATCGCTCGCGCTGACCGCTGGCAGCAGCTTTCGAAAGCGCCCGTCCCCTTGCGGGGGCGGGCGCTTCGTCGTCCCCCCGTGGTGTGAGCACACCCACGTACCGTTAGCAAGGGTAATGAACTAGACTACGGCAGTGTCGTCGAGCTCCCGCAGGCCCAGTAACAGCCCGGCCACCGTCGGGGGCGACCTGCGCGTCGCGCTCACCCGGATCTCCCGCCGCCTGCGTGCCGAACGCGGCGAGGCCGACCTCCCCGAGGGGCAGTTCGGGATCCTGACCGTCCTGCACAAGCACGGCGAGATGTCCCCCGGTTCCCTCGCCGAGCACGAGCGGGTCCGACCGCCGTCGATGACCCGGGCCGTGAACACCCTGGCGGAGCTCGGCCTCGTCGAGAAGGTCGAGCACGCCACCGACCGGCGCCAGGTCGTCGTCCGGCTCAGTGCCGCGGGCGTGCGTGAGGTCGCCGAGACCCGGCGTCGGCGCGACGCCTGGCTCACCAAACAGCTGTCCACCCTGACCGTAGAGGAGAGAGAGATCCTTGCAGGAGCCAACGAGCTCCTCATCCGGATCGCCGCTCAATGAGCGCCACTTTTGCCAGCCTGAAATTCCGTAACTATCGCCTCTGGTTCGCCAGCGCTCTCGTCGCCAACATCGGCACCTGGATGCAGCGCGTGGCGCAGGACTGGGTAGTCCTGACCGTCCTGACCAACAACTCCGGCGTGGCCGTGGGTATCGTCACCGCGCTGCAGTTCCTCCCCCACCTGTTCCTGTCCGCGTGGGCCGGGCTGCTCGCCGACCGCGTCGACCGGCGCAAGCTCCTGATGATGACGCAGGCCGGCATGGGCGTACTGGGCCTCGGGCTCGGTGCGCTGGTGCTGTCCGGCGCGGCGGAGCTGTGGCACGTGTACGTGTTCGCCACCCTGCTCGGGGTCGTGAGCGCCATCGACGGGCCCGTGCGCCAGACGTTCGTCGCCCAGCTCGTGCCGCCCACGCGGCTCGCCAACGCCGTCGGCCTCAACTCGTCGAACTTCAACGCCGCGCGGCTCATCGGTCCCGGTGTGGCTGGGCTGCTCATCGCCGCCGTCGGCAGCGGCTGGGTGTTCATCATCAACGGCATCACGTTCGGCGCCGTGATCATCTCGCTCTCCCGGATGGGCGACCTGTACCCCCTGCCCACCGCCTCGCGCGCCAAGGGCCAGATCCGCGAAGGGCTCTCCTATATCCGCGGGCGCAGCGACATCGTGGTGATCATGGTCGTGATGGGCGTGGTCTCCATGTTCGGCCTGAACTTCCAGCTGACATCGGCCATGATGGCGCGCGTCGAGTTCGGCCGGGGAGCGAGCGAGTACGGCATCCTCGGCTCCGTCCTGGCGATCGGCTCGCTCGCCGGCGCGCTGCTGGCGGCACGGCGCGAGCGGCCGCGGGTACGGCTCGTGCTCGGCGCCGCGTTCGCCTTCGCGATCGCCATGGGGATCCAGGCGGTCATGCCGACCTACCTCGGGTACCTGCTGATGTGCATCCCCGTCGGCTTCGCCTCCCTGACCATGCTGACCTCCGCGAACGCGGCGATCCAGCTGTCCGTGGCACCAGAGCTGCGCGGGCGCGTCATGTCGATCTACGTGATGGTCCTGCTCGGCACCACACCGCTCGGCTCGCCTGTGGTCGGCTGGATCGGTGAGACGTTCGGACCGCGGTACGCCGTGCTCCTCGGTGCGATGGCGACGCTGCTCGTCGCGGTGATCGCGACGATCTGGGCGGCCAGAACCTGGCACGTCCGTGTGCACGCCCGCCTGTCCCGGGCACACCGCATCCCCCGCCCGTACCTCCAGGTCGACTACCCGGGCATGTCCCAAACCCCCCAAAAGCAGACTCTGGCGGCCTGACCGCGCTCGATCTAAAGGTCCGCTTCTGCCAAGCGGTTGGGCATGGTCCTGACGCCAGAACCAGGCCCAACCACTTGCTCAGAGCGGACCCCTCCCGACCCGACCCCGACGCCGGCCGGGCAGGTCAGAGGCCTATTGCCGTGCGGATCGGGCCCAGCAGGAAGTAGACGACGAAGAGGACCGCCGCGATCCACAGCAGCGGGTGGACCCGCCCGGCCTTGCCCACGGCGATCTTGAGCAGCACGAACGAGATCACGCCGGCCCCGATGCCGACCGTGATCGAGTACGCGAACGGCATGAGCACCATGGTCAGGAACGCCGGTATGGCGACCTCGAGGTCCTTCCAGTCGATGCCCGTCACCTGCACGACCATCAGGAACCCGACGATCACGAGGGCGGGGGTCGCGGCCTCGTGCGGCACCACCTCGACGAGCGGCGCCAGGAACGTGGTCAGCAGGAACGCCACACCGGTGGTCACCGCGGCGAGCCCGGTGCGGGCGCCGTCGCCCACGCCGGACGCCGACTCGACGTACGCGGTGTTCGAGGACACCGACCCGGCGCCGCCCGCGACGGCGGCCAGCGAGTCGACCACCAGGATCTGGGTCGTCCGGGGAGGATTTCCACGGGAGTCGAGCAGCCCGGCCTCGCCGCCGATGGCGACCATCGTGCCCATCGTGTCGAAGAAGTCGGCGATGAGCAGCGTGAACACCAGCAGGATCACGGCGATGGGGCCGATTGCCTCGATCGACCCGAACAGCGAGAACTGGCCGATGAGCGAGAAGTCGGGTAGCGCCACCACGGAGTCCGGCAGGGCGGGGACGTTGAGCGCCCAGCCGCCCGGGTTGTCGCCGTCGCGCGCGCCGATGCTGCCGACGGCCTCGACGATCAGCGCGAGCACCGTGGCGGCGATGATCGCGATCAGGATGCCGCCGCGCACCTTCCGCACCATCAGGACGGCGGCGAGCAGCAGGCCGAACGCGAACACGAACAGCGGCCAGGTGCCGACCGAGCCGCCCATGCCCAGCTCCGTGGGGGTCGCCAGGGAGGCGGGGATGCGCACGAATCCGGCGTCGAACACCCCGATGAAGGCGATGAACAGACCGATGCCCACGCTGATCGCTACCTTCAGCTCGCGCGGCACCGCCTTGAACACTGCCGCCCGGAAGCCGGTGATCACCAGGAGCAGGATGACGAGGCCCTCGAGCACCACGATGCCCATGGCATCGGCCCAGGTCATGCCCGGCAGGGCGGCCACGGAGTAGGCGACGACGGCGTTCAGGCCGAGGCCTGCCGCGAGCGCCAGCGGGAAGTTCGCGACGACGCCCATGAGGATCGACATGACGCCGGCCACGAGCGCGGTCGCCGCGGCGATCGCCGGCAGGTTGCCGCCCGTTGCGTCGCCGCCGAGGAACTGGCCGGTCCCGTCGGGCACGTTGCCGAGGATGAGCGGGTTGAGCACCACTATGTAGCTCATCGTGAAGAAGGTGACGAGCCCGCCCCGGACCTCCGTCCAGACCGTGGAGCCGCGTTCGCTGATCTTGAAGAACCGGTCGACGGCGCCCCGCGCCTGGGCCTGGTCGTGAGCCATGGTCCGATGTTGCCCTTCGTTACCCGATGTTGCCTGACGACGTGCCGAGGACCGCGGCCTGGAGCATCCGCTCGACGGACGGCACCTGCGTCAGAACGTAGTCGGCGCTGAGGTGGTGGTAGTCCCGGTAGACGGGGTCCTGGATGTCCCCGACGCTGCAGGTCTGCTCGTCGCAGGTCTGGGACCAGACCCCGTCCCAGGTCGTCACACCGTACTTGCTCCATATCTCGGCGCTGATCCGGGGCAGGTCCCCGTTCGACTCCTCGGCCTCGGCCAGCGACATGCTGCAGTCGCCGAGGCCGGACCAGGGTCGGGTGAGGCATTCGAGGGGGTCCATGTCGAGCTGCGGGTTGTCCCGGACAGCTACCACGTTGGGCGTGACGGAGGTGAGGTGCGCGAACAGCTCGTCGTTCGCGCTCGCCCACGTTGCGCGTACCTCTTCGTCGGTCATCCCGGTGCCGTCGGCGTGCTCCATGCGGTCGGAGTAGATCTGGGCCTGGCTGACGACGACGGCGTCGGGCTGCAGCTCTTCGACGACGCTCACCGACTCCGCCTGGAAGTCGCTGCACGACCCGCGTTCCTTGGGCTGGTAGACGTTGACCTCGGCGGCGGGGCAGCCGTGCCGCCAGCGGACGGCGAGGCGGAGGCCGGCGTCGGACGCCGCGGCGTCGAAGGCGGGGATCCACTGCATGGCGTGCGAGTCGCCGAGGAGCAGCACTGTGGTGTCCGCGTCGACGTCGCCGAGCAGGCAGACGTCGCTGCCCGACGGCAGCTGGGTGACCTCGGTGCAGCCGTAGGACTCCGGCTCGGCGCCGATCTTGGCGGCCGTGGCGTAGGGCTCGCGCTCCAGCACGGCGGCGGTCGCTACGCGGACGCCGACCGCGAGGGCGCCGACGGCGAGCCCGATCACCAGGGTGACGGCGGCGGTGCGCCGCCAGGACTTCATGGCGGCGCTGAACCGGATCGGGTTCTCGACCCAGTGATAGGTCGCGAACGCGGCGCCGAGCGCGCCGAGGGAGGCGAGCACCTTGATCCAGATCGCGTCGTCCTGCACCGCGGCGGTGGTGAGCACCACGAACGGCCAGTGCCAGAGGTACCAGGAGTAGGAGACGTCGCCGAGCCGTTGCATCACCGGCAGGTCGAGCACGCGGTCCACCCAGGTGCCTGACGCCGGGATGCTGCCCGCCGTGAGCACCAGAAGCGTGCCGCCCACGGGCAGGAGGGCGACGGTGCCGGGGAACGGATCGGTCTCGAGCACAAAGGCGAAGGAGAGCGCCAGCAGCGCGAACCCGGCGGTCCCGAGCAGGGCCCGGAGCAGGACCGGCCGTAGGCGGGACCGTTCGGCGAGCCGTCCCCACGGCAGCGTTGCGACGAGGGCGGCGCCCGCAAACTCCCAGGCCCGGGTCGGCAGGATGTAGAACGCCCAGTCGGGGGCGGCCGCCGTCAGCCAGACGGAGGCGGCGAGCGAGACGACGAAGGTGCCGGCGAACAGGATCTGCAGCATCCGGCGGGCGGGTACGCGGGTGCGCCGCGCGACGGCCACGGCCAGCAGGATCAGCAGCGGCCAGAAGATGTAGAACTGCTCCTCGATACCGAGCGACCAGGTGTGCAGGTAGGGGCTCGGGATGACGGAGTCGGAGAAGTAGTTCTGCCCCTGGTACGGGAACAGGAGGTTGGAGACGAACAGCATGGCCGACGCGGCGTGCCAGGCGAGGCGGCCCCAGACCAGCGGCGACAGGATCAGCAGGCACGCGACCAGCGTGACCACGACGACCAGCGCGAGCGCCGGCACGAGGCGCCGCATGCGGCGGGTCCAGAACTGGACGAGGTCGACGGTCCCGCTGCGGTCCACCTCGCGCAGCAGCAGGGAGCTGATCAGGTAGCCGGAGATCACGTAGAAGATGTCGACGCCGGTGAACCCGCCGGGGATCGAGATGCCCGCGTGGTAGATGACGACGGCGAGCACGGCGACGGCACGCAGCCCGTTGATGTCGGTGCGGAACGTGTGACCGGCGCTAGGGGTGGCGGCAGCCGGGTCGGTGCTCAGACCGCTGGGCTCTGCGGGCGGTCCGGCGGTTCGCTCGACGGCGGTTGTCGTCGCCTGCGCCATTTTTCTCCTGCTGTCGTTCCGGGCTGGTTCGCGCCTCACACCATAACGGGCGCCAGACATCAGGTTGGCCGCGTACCGGGGAGGGTCTGGGGAGTTCCTCGTCGCGCACGGCCGCGGCCGTGGCCCTAGCCCAGGAAGACGTGGGCGCAGATCATGACCGGAGCGGCGGGGCTTCCGCCGTCCGGCACGCAGGCGACGGCGCCGCGCGTCAGGCTGCCGTTCAGGATGTTGGCACGGTGCCCCTCGGACTCCATCCAGCCCTGCGCGGCCTCCGCCGGGGTCCACGCGCCCTTGGCCAGGTTCTCCGCGACAGTCGTGGTGGGGCAGGCCTCGAAGATCGGCTCGAGCGGCGCGTGCGCCAGCTCCTGGCCGATCAGCGCCTCCGCCCGGTCGAGCGCCACGTCGTACGCGCAGGTGTCGTGGACCAGGGCCGGCAGCCCGTTCGCCGTGCGGTGTCCGTTGACCGCGTCCTCCAGGGCCGCGGCGTACTGCACGGCCTCGGTGAGGTCGGGCTCGGTGGTGTCGCCGCCGCCCGTGCCGCCGCCGGCATCGGCTCCGGTGTCGCCGCCGGAACCATCGCCGCCCGGGTCGGTGCCGTCGCTCGCTCCGGGGCGCGGCTCACGCTCCTCGCTGCGCGACGCCGAATCGCCGGGCGCCGCCTGCACCTCCACCGCCGCGGCCTCCAGGGTGTGCTCCCCGTGGATGGCGCCGACCGAGCTGGGCTGCGGTGACGGGGCCACCTCCGCGGCCACCGCCTGGCTCACGACGCCGGGAGCGATCCCGGGCGCGGGCATCGGCTCGGCGCTCGGGTCGAGGACGCCGGCGCAGGCCGTGAGACACGCGAGGACCACCACCGTCAGGGCAGCACGGGCGAGGGCCCTGCGCGGGGCGTGCACCGGCTGGACCGCGGACGACGTCGTACTGCGTGCTGGAGACACGAGTCCGGACAATACCGGCGATCACGACAGTACGGAATACCCCAGAGCGTCCGATCTGGCGAACGGACGATTCGGGTCGCACGCGGACCATTCATCGCATATTTTTGCAAGGCACCCGCGACCCTTTTTCAGGCCGACCAGCTGAGGTTTCCCAATGTCCGGAACAAGCACGAGCGGCACGTCCTGGAACGACCGATGTCTCGGCCTTCTTGACGGCCTCCGTCGCGGTGGCGCCACGCCGCTCGTCAGCGGCTTCGGCACAGATCCGGGCGTTTCCGGAATGTCTGGAAACGAAACGGCAATCCGCGGTGCCCGTATTCGGAGCATTTATCCGGGTCGGCTGGGTTATGCGGCTAAATGGGAGCCGATTCATCCGAAGACGCGCCTCAGCGAAGTGGTTGCCCCGCAAGTTCTCCGAGCGCCGGCGATCCTGACGGCCGGCCCTCGATGACGGCCCCGACGCGCGTCGTCTACGTCACCGGCCCCGACTGCAGCGGCTCGGGCACGCTCATCGGTGCGCTGCGCGAGTTCGGGCTGCACGTCCCGGGTCCGGAGGTCGCGGCCCCCGGCTCGCGCCCCGATCACACCTCCGAGGCGCGTTCGTCCGAGGCCCGTTCCTCCGAGCCGCAGTGGGTGGTGGACCTGCACACCGCGCTGCTGCGGTCGGCCGGGGTCGAGGCGACGGACGCTCGCCCCATCGCCTGGCACCTCGTCGACCGGGCCGGCGCCGAGGGGAACGCGCTCGCCGAGATTCGGCCGTGGCTCGCCGAGCAGACCGCGGAGCACGAAACCCTCGTCATCAAGGACCCGCGGCTGCTCTGGTTCCTCGAGTACTGGCAGGAGGCGGCCACGGGCGTAGGGGCTGCGGCGTCGTCCATCACCGTGCTGCGCCCGCCGGCCGAGGCGGTAGCCGACCGCGTGGGCGACGGCACGGCCGAAGACCCGGCCGACGGCACGGAGCCGGTGGACCGGGTGGCGGGCTGGATCAACCTGATGCTCGGGACCGAGCTCGCGACCCGGGCAGCGCCGCGGGCCTTCGTGCGCCACCACGACCTGCTCCACGACTGGGAAGGACCGGTGTTCGACGCCGCGGCCGCGCTCGACCTGCCGATGATCGACCCGGACAACCTGGCCGCCGTGGACCGGGTGGACGCGCTGATCGGCTCGGCGCCGCCCGAGGCAGACGTCACCTGGGACGACGTACCCGTTCCCGCCCCGCTGCGTGGGCTGGCCGACGACACCTGGGCAGCCCTCGACTCCCTCCCCGAGCACGACGACGCCGGTACCCGCGCCGAGCTCGACCGGCTCCGGGCGCTCTACCCGTACGTCCACCGCAGGGTCGCGTCCCCCGCCCGGCAGATCGCGCAGCTGCTGCCGGCGGAAGCGGTCCCGCCGGTGGCTCGGCAGCACACCGCCGGGACGCTCTGGCGGTCCTCGCCCGCGGCCCGTTGGCCGGCCCGGCGAGGCAGGCCTCCGGCGAGGTAGGCACCGTAGACTGGCCGGGTGCCAACGATCCGCTCCCTGCTGGCCCACCCTGACAAGCGCCGGCCCAGCCCGCCTGCCCTGCACTCCGACCTCTTCCGCGTCTTCGGCGCGGGCATCGGCCTGTTCGGGGTCGGCCTGATCGCCGCGCTGGTCCTCCTCCTGGTCGGGCGAGGCAGCGTCGGGGCGGTGGCGATCTGCGGCACGGGCATCGTGCTCGGCGGACTCGGCCTGCTCTGGGCGCGCCGCCAGCGCTGACCGCGCGCCCCGCTACCTGTCAGTACCTGATTCCGGTCAGTACCAGGCGCGTTCCGCGGCCAGCTCCTCCGCGCGCTCCGGATCGCGCAGCGCTGCCTCCAGGAGGAGGGCGTCCGCCCCGGTGAGCTCGGCAAGAGCCCGCGCGAGGCCCTCGGGCGAGGCAGCGTGCGGCACACCGGGGCCTCCGGTATCGGCCGACGCCTCCGACACCCACCACGCCACGCGTGCGCCGTCGACCGTCAGCGTGTCGTGGCGACGCCACGCCGCCGGGGCGCCCGGTGCGAGGGCGTGGACCCGCGGGTCGAGCTCGGCAGGCTCCCCCGGCTCGTCGGGGCCGACGTCGCCGCCGCCCTCGTACGGGAGGTCCAGCAGGGCGGCGAGCGCCTCCGCGACGTCGGCCGGGGCAGGGATCACCGGGCCGAGCTGAGCCCATCGAGGCGAGTCGGCGATCGCGAGGTCGTCGGTGCGCTCCACGGTGATGCCCACGGGCCCGGTCGCAGGCAGGCGCGGCGGGGTGAGCGGCCCGCTGTCGTCAGCGCGGGCCAGCGCGGCCAGGCCCGTCCAGACGGCGCGGGCGACGTCTACGGACAGCCGCGCGCCCACCTCGGGCAGCTCGTCCAGGACCGTCTGCCAATCGTGTCTGGGCAGGTCAGCCAGGTTGTGGAGGCCTCCGAGCGCGATCAGGAGGTCCTCACTCAGCCCCGCGGTCTCGGCCGGAGCGGGTGGCAGCAGCGGCGCGTCACCAAGAGCGAACGGCGCGCCGAGCCGACGGCGCAGGAACCACGCCGCGTACGACGCCGCCTCGCGCCCCGGAGCGTCCGGCGAGCGTACGGGGGTCAGCAGCGCCCGGCGCAGTTCGGGGTCGGTGGAGATGCGCCTCAGCGCCGCGGCGAGCGGACCCGGCCGGGCGGCACCTGCCGTGTCCCGGAGCGCGTCGAGGTCCGGCACCGCCTCGACGTCACCGACCCAGGCACCCGGTCCGAGCTCGTCGGCGAGGTGTTCGAGGTACTCGTCCCAGTCGGCGAGCCAGCCGGCGGGGTCGTCCGGCCCGTATTCGACGTCGACGTCGTCGTCCGCTGCTACGACCTCGACGACGCGGTAGACGCCCAGGTCGGCACGGGCCCCTGCGGCGGTCAGGGCGTCATCGCCCCATCGTCCGACGACGGCGGCGTGCACCAGCGGCAGGTCGAGGTGCTGTGCCGCCCAGGTGCCGGGCAGGGCCGCCTCGCGCAGCGGGACGACGTCGCCGTCCGCCACGACCGGCAGCTCACCCAGCCAGAACGGGAGGTCGCGTGGGCCGGACTCGGCGACGGCGAGGTGCACCAGCTCGAGCACGGCGGCTACGGTCTCGGCGGGGTCGACCGGCTCGGCTGGGTCGACCGGCTCCGCGGGGTCGGCAGGGTCTTCCGGTGTCGGGTCCTGGTAGAACGGCTCGGCGCGCGATCCCGACCCCGACGAGGGCCGGGCCGACAGGACCGACCCGAGGTGGGCGGCATCGCGATCATCGAGCAGATCCTCCGCCGCGGCGAGCGCCGTCGACCGGACCGCGGGGTCGGCGAGCAGCCCGCGCGGGGTGGTGGGCGCGGCGCCGGCTCGTTCCAGCACCGGGTGCGCGGCGCCCGGATGGACCACCCGCACGCCGAGCGCGCGGGCGATCCCGGCGAGATGCGGGGCGTCGAGCAGCACGGTCCCGCGGGCGCCGCGGGTCACGCGGCCGTCGGCGAGCGGGAGCGGCGCCCCGGCGATGGCCTCCACCACCGCCGCCTCCCCGGCGTGCGGCGCGAGGGCTTCGAGGGCCGTGCGGATCACGTCGGGTTCGGGCGGGAGAGCCTCGACCAGGTCCGCGAGGTCGACCGGCTCGGCGCCCAGCGAGCGCACCAGGGCCTGGTGCCGCACCGGGACAGCGACCAGGGTGGCGGGGGCGCCCGCGGCCAGCGCCCGGACCAGCCCCGAGTCCTCGCCGAGGAGCCCGGCGAGGAAGGCCGCGTCCTGTGGCGCGACCCGTAGCACCTCGCCCGCTGCGCTCGGCTGCAGGAGCGGTGTGTCCCGCAGCGCGTCGGCGGCGGACTGGCGGATCGCGGCATCGACCTCGCCCGCCGGGAGCCCGGTCGGCACCAGGCCGAGGACGTCGCGGGGCTGGGCGCTGAGGTCGCCCAGCAGCGCGGCGTAGGCGCGGCCGGCCTCTGCGGCCACCCGGTCCGACGTCGGCCCCGGGAGCACGCCCCGCCGTCCGGGGTCGACCGGGAACGATGCGATGAGCAGCGCCGGGAACGTGAGGCGCACGTCGGTGGGCGTCGGGGCGTGCAGCACGGAGGCCCCGGCTCTGGCGCTGCCTGCGGTTGGTAGCGCCCAGAGCACCGACCAGTCCGGGCGTCGTGCCTCGGTCGGCAGCGAGTCGTCCGGCTCCAGCGCCCCGGACGCCCGGCGCACGCGCCACCGCGAGCCGACGTCGCGCAGCACGCGCGAGGTCACGGGCGGCGCTGCGCCATCAGGTTCAGAACCCGGCTGACCTGCGAAGTCGTCCTCGATCACCACTTCGTCGAGGGCCGGGAGAGCCAGCAGGAGGGCGTCGTCGAGAGCGGCGAGCTGGGCGCGCACCGCGACCACGGCATCGGCGTCACGCAGCACAAGCTCGACCACGGTGTCCGGCTCGGCGGGCGAGGTCGCGGGCGCGGGGAACGGCAACCGGAGCACGGGAAGCGCGTCGCCGCGACCCCCGACCGATGCCGCGAGCCGAGCGGCCTGCTCTGAAACCGCGCCGCCGACTTCGGTCGGTTGCCCGCCGGCCGACCCGACTTCGGTCGGTTGCGCCGAGATCGGTCCATCGTCGGACCGATCTCGGAGCAAGGGACCGAAGTCACGGTGAGCCTCCACCAAAGGACCGATCTCGGCGTCACCCGGTCCTAGCCCGAGCTCCGCCCGGGTCGCGGCCAGCGAGAACCGCACTCCACCGTCACGCGAGCGGACCACGATCTCGTCCGACACCGACCGGACGGCGGCGAAGCCGACCCCGAACCGGCCCACCACGTCGGGAGACCCCGGGGACCCGTCGACGCCGCCCACCTCCCCGACCTTGGCAGAGGCCCGCAGCGACGCCAGCGACGCGACGCCGTCGGCGTCGAGCGGTGCGCCGGTGTTGCCGGCAACCAGGCGCCAGCCGACCTCACGGCGAACGTCGACTCCGCCGTCGGACCCCGCCCCGCCCAGCTCCAGCCGTTCCAACCGGAATGTGACCCGCCCCGGAACCCCGGCCCGGGCCGCGGCGTCGGCCGCGTTCTGCGCGAGCTCGACCACTACCCGGTCGCGGTAGTAGCCGCGCGCGTGGTCCTCCTCGGAGTTCGCGTCCTCGCGGAAGCGAGTCGGCGAGGCGAGCCACGCCTCGGTCACCGCGCGCCGCAGCGCGCCCGTGCCGAAGGGGTCGTCGGTCACGCCGAGGTTTCGCCCTCGCGGCCGCCAGACTTGCCGCCGCCAGACTCGCTACCGACAAGCCCACCGTCGGCGTCGAGGAAGGTCTCCACCTCGTGCTCGTCGATCAGCGGCGCCAGCGCCGGCCAGTCGGTCGGGTGCTCCTCGACATCGGTCTCCGAGTGGGCGCCGCAGCCGTGGTCAAGCGAGACCACCTTGCCGTCGTCGGGCGACCACTCGTTGGCGCACACCCCGAAGAGCTGGCCCATCGAGCCGGACAGCGGGATGAGGAACGCGCACGTCATGCACTCAGCGGCGGCCGCGACGGACCCGGTGGTCGTGGGGCCCCCCGATCCGCGGTACCACCGCTCGGCGGCCTCGGCCCGGCCCTGCGGGGACAGGACGCGGGTGCGGGCGAGCGCGAGCTCGTCGATCGCCACCTCGTCGACGTCCAGGTCACCCGTGGCGGTGTAGCCGGGCTCGAGCCGCGGGTCGTCGGCGCGGAACGGCAGCACGTCTCCGACGCCGACGTCGCCCGGGCGCAGCCGCTCGGACCACGGCAGCCAGGCGGGGGCGAGGATCGCCTCGTCGCCCGGCAGCAGCTCGACCTCGCTGATCGTGGCGGTCCGGCCGCGCGGCACGCGCGTCACCGTGACCGTCCAGTGCCAGCCGCGGTAGCCCCGCATGGCCGCGGCGAAGCGGTGCGAGACCACCCGCTCGTCCTCGAAGAGGGTGCCGAGGTGCTCCCCGACGTCTTCCGGTCGCTCGGCCACCTCCTGGGCGGCGGCGCGCGCCAGCTCGGCGGCGCCGTTCAGCACGGCGTCGCGGCTGGAGCGTGCGATGACCCGCCGGATGGACGTTAGGGCGGCGGGCGCGATGGTCGTGACCATGTTCCTCATGACCTCGTGGGGGGATTCAGGCGTCGAAGTCGTCTGCGACCTTGCGCAGCATCTTGGCAAGCATCTCCGTGTTCTTCGGATAACGCTTCTTGCGCAGATCATTTGCCGCGTGCTCCAGCAGCTGCGCGAGATCGCCGACGATCACTGCCATGTCCTCGGCATCCTTGCGCTTCGCCTTGGCGACCGACGGCGCGGCGTCGAGCACCTTGACCGCCAGCGCCTGCGGACCACGGCGGCCGTCGGCCACGCCGAAGTCCACCCGAGCGCCCGGCTTGGGCACTACGCCGTCGGGCAGGGCGGAGGCGTGCAGGAACACTTCGCCTCCGTCCTCGTTGGCGATGAACCCGAAGCCTTTGTCGGTGTCGAACCACTTGACCTTGCCGGTGGGCACTGCGACCTTCTTCTGTGCTTGTCGTTACTGCTCGCGGAAACTGCTCGTGACTGCCCTGGCTGCTGCGAACTGAGCGCGCCACCTGGGCAGGAAGTACCAGGTTACCGGGCGGAAGCCCACCGCGTCGCATGCATTGACACTCTTCGCCCGCGCGCCTTCGCCCGGGGCCGGGCCATCGGGGCTCGATCGCCGGGTTTACCCCGCTATCCCGAGGCCCCGACTATCCCCAGGTCCGCGCCGAGCCGCCGCGCCACGTCGTCGAACCAGGCGTCAGGATCGTCGACGGATCCGACCAGGTGCCCGAACAGCTCGAACGAGATGGTGCCGAAGAGCGTGGTCCAGGCCATCAGGGTGCGCCGGACGGTCTCGGGCAGGGCCTCGTCGGACAGGTCGGACTCCCGCATCAGCCCGTGCTCCTTGATGAACACGAGCGCGGACGCCACGGTCCCGGGCGCGTTCTCGGACGACGGCGCGGCAGCCGGCCGTGCCCCCGCCGCGTACGCGTCACCCACGATCCGCACGATGACACGCACCACCCGGGTCGCGGGCGTGACGGTGTCCCGGGGCGCGGCGTACCCGGGGACCGGCGTGCCGTACAGGAGCCCGAACTCGCCCGGGTGCGCCACGCACCAGGTCCGCGCGGCGCGGAAGGTGGCGAGCCAGCGGGCGGCGTGATCGGTGCGGTCGGCGACGGCGGCCTCCGCGGCCTCCACGGCTGCGCCGAGCTCGTCGTACGCCTCGATCAGCAGGGCGGTGAGCAGGGCATCCCGGCTGGGGAAGTACCGGTAGACCGCCGAGGAGACCATCTCGACGTCGCGCGCGACGGCGCGCAGCGACAGTGCGGCGGCGCCGTCGACGGTCAGCCGGGCGCGGGCCGAGTCGATGATCTCGCGGGTGATGGTCTCCCGGGCCAGGGCGCGGGCGGTGCGGGCCGGACTCATGCTCCTCAGGCTGCCATACCGGATCACCGCACACAAATGAGAGCACCGCTCTTGCATCCGGGCACCGGGATGTGTCACGCTCAGTGCACACAGAGAGCACCGCTCTCGGAATGGAGCATTGATCATGTCGGACAACCACCTCATCGTCGGCGCCGGACCCATCGGCCGCCACGTCGCCGCTCTCCTCGCCGACCGGGGTTCCCAGGTCACCGTCGTGAGCCGCTCGGGCCGCAGCACCGGGATCGACGGCGTCCAGCACCTCGCACTCGACGCCTCCGACGCCGATGCCCTGGCCCGCGCCGCCGACGGCACCGACTACCTCTACAACTGCGCCAACCCGACCGACTACACCCAGTGGGAGCGCGTCTGGCCGCCGCTCGCCGCGTCGCTGCTGTCGGCGGCCGAACGGTCCGGCGCCGTCTACGCGATCACCGGCACCCTGTACCCCTACGGCCCGGTCGACGGCCCCATCTCCGAGGGTCGGCCCGACGCCGCCACGGACCACAAGGGCATCCTGCGCGCCAAGATGTGGGCCGAGGCCCGCGCTGCGCACGACGCCGGGCGCATCCGCGCCGTCGAGATCCGCGGCTCCGACTACATGGGCCTGGGCGTCGGAGGCAACGGGCACATCTCCCGCCTGGTCCCAGCAGCGCTCCAGGGCAAGCGCGTGACGATGATGGGCCGCACGGACCTGCCCCACACCTTCACCGACGTCGCGGACGGCGCCCGCACGCTGGTTGCCGCCGCTGAGGACCCGGGCGCCCACGGCCGGGTCTGGCACGTCCCGAGCAACGCCCCGGTCACGCAGGCGCAGGCCCTGACGGACGTGCTCGCCTCCGTGGGCAGGCCGCCCGTGAGGATCTCCTCCCTGCGTGGCGCCGGGCTGGCGGCAGTCGCCCTGGCTGTCCCCTTCATGCGGGAGATGCGCGAGATCATCTACCAGTGGGAGCGGCCGTACGTCCTGGACGACGCCGCGGCCCGCGCCCGCTTTGGCATCATCCCGACGCCGTGGGAGGAGGTCTGCCGCCGCACCGCGCAGGGCTGACGGCGGCCGCGGCGTGGACCCGCTGATCTCCGGCCCAGGAAACCCGCGTAACATCGTCAGGATGGCCTCCTCGCTCCCCGCAGCGCCGGCGGCGGCCACGCGGCACTTCGCCGACGACCTCCGGCAGCGCTCGGACTCCGCGCTCGCCGCGCTCCTGCGCGCCCGTCCTGATCTAGCCGCCCCCTCTCCCTCGACGCTCCGCTCGCTGGCGGCCCGTGCCTCCAGCCGCACCTCGCTCGAACGCGCCCTGGCGCGCGCAGACGCACTGACCCTGCAGGTCCTGGAGGCGGTGCTCGCCCTTGAGCCGGTCTTCTCCCCGCGGCCCGACGCCGCGGGGTCGCCGCTTCCCGGACCGCTCAGCACCACCGTGGTCACCTGGGCGCTGGGTGGCTCGGCGGAGGACCGGCCCCGGGTCGAGGCCGCAGTGCAGCAGGCAGTCGAGCAGGCGCTGCTCTGGGACGCCGGCACCGCATCCGACGTCGAGGAGGCTGCCCCGCTCGACCCGGGAGCCGCGCCGGCCGCGCCCCTCGACCTGCGCACGGTGCCCGGGCTGGACGAGCTGCTCGGCCCCAACCCCGCGGGGTTGGGGCCGCACGTCGAACCCGTCCCGGCCGGGCTGTCCGACGCGGTCGGGCACACGCTCGGCTCCGGCTCGGAATCCGGCTCCGTCGCGGACCGGTCCGCGACCGTCGCCGCCCTGGACGCGCTCCTCACCGGCGCGCCCCCGGGAGTCCGCGCGATCCTGGACGCGCTCACCTGGGGTCCCCCGGTCGGCGTTGTGCCCGCCGCGGGTACCCGGCCGCGCGACGCCGTGAACTGGCTGGTCACGCAGCATCTGCTGATCCGGTCGGACGCCCGGCACGTGGTGCTGCCGCGGCTGGTCGGGCTGGCCCTCCGCGCCGGGCACACCCACCGCGCGCCCAGCACCCGGCCGCCCCGGCCGCAGGGCACCGCGGTGCAGACCGCTACCGCCGACGCCGAGGCCGCGAGCGCCGCGCTCGAGCTGGTCCGGCGGGTGCGCCTGCTCCGCCAGTCCTGGGACGACAGCCCGCCGTCGGTCCTGCGGGCGGGCGGCCTGGGCGTGCGCGACCTGCGCAGGGTCGCCTCCCAGCTCGAGACCGACGAGCGCGCGGCGGCCTTCGTGATCGAGATCGCCGCGCTGGCGGGTCTGGTGCGGGACGACGGCGACGCGCCGCCGTCGTACGTGCCGACCGTGACCGGCTGGGACGACCTGGACGACGCGACCCGCTGGGCGCGGCTCGTCGAGGCCTGGCTGACCTCCCGCCGCGCGCCGTGGCTCGTGGGCTCGCGCGACGACAAGGGTGCGCTCCGGGCCCCGCTGTCCCCGGACCTGCAGCGGCCGTGGGTGCCGCGCCTGCGCGACGGCGTGCTGGGGGTGCTGACGAGCGAGCCGGCCGGTGACAGCGTGCTGGCGCCGACGCCCGCCGCGCTGGTCGAGGTACTGACCTGGCACACGCCCCGCTCCGTGCCGCCCGCGAGCGCGGTCGAGGGTCTGCTGGCCGAGGCGGAGTGGCTGGGCGTGACCGGCGCCGGGGCACTCTCCACGCCGGGCCGCTACGTGCTGGACTCGTCGCCGGGCATCCGGCTGGCCGAGGCGCTGCGCGCCGTCCTCCCGCACGAGGTGGACGAGAT
This sequence comes from Promicromonospora sp. Populi, assembly GCF_041081105.1. Classification (NCBI taxonomy): domain Bacteria; kingdom Bacillati; phylum Actinomycetota; class Actinomycetes; order Micrococcales; family Promicromonosporaceae; genus Promicromonospora; species Promicromonospora sp. Populi. Next base: position 3,108,890 of record NZ_CP163528.1, read on the forward strand.
CCTGCTCCAGGGCGACCTCACGGGGATCGTCCCGGGCCGCCCGTCGCGCGAGCTCGCGCGGCTGCTGGAGCGGGTGACGGACATCGAGTCGCGAGGTGCGGCGACGACCGTGCGGTTCAGCCCCGCGTCGGTCACCCGGGCGCTCGACCAGGGCGAGACCGCCGACGGCCTGCTCGACGAGCTGTCCCACCGGTCCCCCGTACCCGTCCCGCAGCCCCTGGAGTACCTGGTCCGGGACACCGCGCGACGGCACGGTGCGGTACGGGTGGGCTCGGCGTCGTCGTACCTGCGTGCCGCCGACGCCACGGTGCTCGCCGGCCTGGAGCACGACCCGACGCTCGTCGGCATGAACCTGGTGCGGCTCGCGCCGACCGTGCTCGCGGCGTCCGTCCCGGCGGCCACCCTGCACGAGGCGCTCCGCAACCGCGGCCTGGTCTCGGCCCTCGAAGGGCCGGACGGCCGGGTGCTCGTCATCCGCCGGGGTGTGACGGGCCGGGCCATGCCCGCCCCCCGCTCGGCGGCGGCCATCCGGATGGGTGCCGGGTCCGACGTCGCCACGCGTGCCCCCGATCCTGAGGCGCTGGTCGCCGACCTGCGTGCCGTCGAGGTCGCGGCCCGCGCGGGTGCTCGCGCCCGCGCGGACGCCGCCGAGGTGGCGCGGTCCGTGACGGCGAGCGACGGCATCCCGCTGCGCGGCTATCGCGTGGTGGGCAGGCAGTCGCCTGCCGAGCCGACGCCGCGGCCGGGCTCTCCGCTGACGGCTCCGCCGGCAGCGCTGACGCCTGCGGCACCGGCTGCTCCGGCCGCACCAACCGCTCCGCCATCGACGAACGGCGCCGCCCCGGACGACGACGCGGGAACACAGCACCCCGCTGACGGGTTGGCACTTCTGCGCGACGCGCTCCGCGACGGCTCCACCGTGATCGTCGAGGTGGCCGGACACACCGGCCGGCTGGAGCGCCGCGAGCTGAAGCCCCTGAACCTCGACGGCGGCAGGCTCCGCGCGCTCGACCCGGACCGAGAGGCCGAGCTGACGATCGCCGTCCACCGCATCGCGTCGGTCCTGCCGACGTCATCCACGAAATAAGCCGCAGCGCAGGACCTAAGAGCAGAACTTGAGGGAGTCTCCATGCCCGACGGCCCGTTAATCGTGCAGAGCGACAAGACGCTCCTGCTGGAGGTTGACCACCCGAGCGCCGAGCTGGCGCGCCGCTCGATCGCGCCGTTCGCCGAGCTGGAGCGTGCGCCCGAGCACGTGCACACCTACCGCCTCACGGCGCTGGGCCTGTGGAACGCGCGCGCGGCCGGCCACGACGCGGAGCAGGTGGTGAGCACGCTGCTGGAGTTCAGCCGCTACCCGGTGCCGCACGCGCTGCTGGTCGACGTCGCCGAGACGATGGCTCGCTACGGGCGCCTCCAGCTTGTACAGGACCCGGCGCACGGCCTCGTGCTGCGCACCACCGACCGGGCGGTCCTTGCGGAGGTGCTGAAGTCGCGGCGCACCGCGGGCCTGGTCGGCGAGCGGCTGGACGAGTCCACGGTCCTGGTGCACCCCTCCGAGCGCGGCCACCTCAAGCAGGTCCTGCTCAAGCTCGGCTGGCCGGCCGAGGACCTCGCAGGCTACGTCGACGGCGAGAAGCACCCGATCGAGCTGAACCACACCACCGAGCCGCGCACCCCGAACGAGCAGGCGGCCACCTGGGAGTTGCGGCCGTACCAGGCGCAGGCCGTGGACGGTTTCTGGCACGGCGGCTCAGGCGTCGTGGTGCTGCCCTGCGGCGCCGGCAAGACGATCGTGGGCGCCGGCGCGATGGCGAAGTCGGGCACGACGACGCTCATCCTGGTCACCAACACCGTCAGCGCGCGCCAGTGGCGCGACGAGCTGGTGCGCCGCACGAGCCTCACCGAGGACGAGATCGGCGAGTACTCCGGCGCCCGCAAGGAGATCAAGCCGGTCACGATCGCGACCTACCAGGTGCTCACCACCAAGCGGAAGGGCGTCTACACGCACCTCGAGCTGCTCGACGCCCGCGACTGGGGCCTCGTCCTGTACGACGAGGTGCACCTGCTCCCGGCCCCGGTCTTCCGGATGACGGCGGACCTCCAGGCCCGACGCCGGCTCGGCCTGACCGCCACGCTGGTGCGGGAGGACGGCCGCGAGGACGAGGTGTTCAGCCTGATCGGGCCCAAGCGGTTCGACGCGCCGTGGAAGGACATCGAGGCGCAGGGCTACATCGCGCCCGCCGACTGCGTCGAGGTCCGGCTCACGCTCCCGGAGAGCGAGCGCATGACGTACGCGACGGCCGAGCTGGAGGACAAGTACCGGCTCGCCGCATCGGCGTCGGGCAAGAAGAAGGTGGTGGAGCAGATAGTGGCGCGCCACCCGGACGACCAGGTGCTCGTCATCGGGCAGTACCTCGACCAGCTCGAGGAGCTGGCCGAGCACCTCGGTGCGCCGATCATCACCGGGGCGACCACGAACAAGGAGCGGCAGCGGCTGTTCGGCGCGTTCCGTGAGGGCGAGATCTCGCGCCTCGTGGTGAGCAAGGTCGCCAACTACTCGGTGGACCTGCCGGAGGCGTCGGTGGCGATCCAGGTGTCGGGGTCCTTCGGGTCGCGGCAGGAGGAGGCGCAGCGCCTCGGCCGCATCATGCGGCCCAAGGCGGACGGCCGCACCGCGCACTTCTACGCGGTGGTCGCGCGGGACACCGTGGACCAGGACTTCGCGGCCCACCGCCAGCGGTTCCTGGCCGAGCAGGGGTACGCGTACCGGATCCTGGACGCCGAGGATCTGGACGGGTCGCCGGCCGATTCCCCGGCCCCCTGACATCGCACCTGGTCAGGGTATGAAAATGTGCTTCACGCCGAGCGCTTTCCTGAGGATTCGTTGCAGGTCCGTGGCGCCACCGTCTCGGATTGCGGTGTCTTGAACCCGGGGTGACGATCAGGGCGTGATCGAGTCCCCAGAAAGACGCGAGCATCCACATCATCCCGCCCCCCGGGCTTCCGGGGGTTGGGTCGTCGTGGCCTTCGCAGGCCTCGTCGGAGTTGTACTCGCGGCCACCTCCCAGGCCGCCAACGCGACGGAGTCGTCCCCGCCGACGGAGCCGATGCCGTCCGTGTCGCCGCGCCTGTCCGCGGCCACGCAGGCAGAGCTCATGTCTGACGTGCTGCCGGCCTCGCCGCCGATCACCCTCACCGACTCCGTGACCGACGGCGCGGGTGTGCTCAGCGACGCCGAGCGCCAGGAGGTGCGGGACGCCGTCGACCGGCTCGCCGACGAGTCGGACCTGCGCATGTTCGTCGTCTACATCGAGAGCTTCGACGGCACCGAACCCGTGGACTGGGCCAACGCGAGCGCCAACCGGTCCGGGCTCGGCACCGACGACCTGCTCCTCGCCGTCGCCACCGTCGACCACGAGTTCGGCCTGTCGGCGGACACCAACGTCCAGCTCACGTCCGGTGATATCGGCCGGATCAACAACGTCGTGGCCTCCGCGGTCGAGGACGAGCAGTGGACCCCCGCCGCGATCGACGCCGCCGACACCGTCCGCCGGGCCACCGCGGGCGCGACCAGCCCGCTGCTGGTGGCAGGCATCATCCTGGCCGCGGTGCTGGTGCTCGGCGCGGTCGGGTATGCCCTGTGGCGCTTCGCCGTCCCGCGCCTGCTGGCGCGCCTGTCGGCGCGCTTCTCGTCACGCGGGCTGCCGCACCTGGGGCGGCACGCGGACAGTCTCCCCGCCTCCGGCGGGGGACAGTCCGACCTGCTCGCCGGCCTGTCTCTCACCGAGCTCGACGAGCGGGCGGCCGCCGCCCTCGTCGGTATCGACGACGCGCTGAAGACCTGCGATCAGGAGCTCGGCTTCGCTCGCGCGGAGCTGGGCGCCGACGCGACCCGGGACTTCGAGCTGATCCTGGCGCACGCCGCCGACGACGTCCGGCAGGCGTTCGCGATCCGGCAGGAGCTGGACACCGAGCCCGAGGACTCCGACCGGCGGGCGCGCCTGGTCCGGGTGGTCGCGCTGTGCGAGAACGCCGCGGACACGCTGGACGCCCGCACCCGTGCCTTCGACGACCTGCGCCGCCTGCAGCAGCGCGCACCCGAGCTGCTGGCCGACGTGCGCACCCGCGGGCCCGAGGTCACCAGCCGGGTGCGCCTCGCCCGCACCACGCTGGGGCAGATCGCGAAGATGTACCCGGCGGACACGCTGGCGATGGTGTCGGGCAACCCGGAGCAGGCCGAGCTGCTGCTCGCCAACGCGAAGGAGGCGGTCGCCGCCGGGCGGTCGGCCCTGGAGGCCGGGCAGAAGGCAGTGGCGGTCGCGCACGCCCGCGGCGCGCAGAACGCCCTCGGGCAGGCGGTCATGCTGCTCGACGCCGTCGACGCCGCCGCCGTCCATTTGGAGGAGGCCACCAGCCGGCTCGACAGGTCGATTGCGTCGCTCACCCAGAACGTGACCTTCGCGCGGGCGGTCGAGGGCGACTTCCGGGTCACCCTCGCGCGGACCGCCGCCCAGGCCTCGCTCAAGCACGTCGAGGTGACGCGCGACGGCGGCGACCCGCTCGCCGGGCTGCAGCGCATCGCCGCGGCAGAGGCCGCGCTCGACGCCGCCCTGGCCGGCACCCGGGACACCACCGAGGTAGCGGCCCGAGCGTCCGCGCTGCTACGCGACACCCTCCGCCGGGTCGACGCGCAGCTGCGCCAGACTGCCGACTTCGTCGCCACGCGCCGCGGGGCAGTGGGCTCGACGGCGCGCACGCGGCTCGCGGAGGCGGTCCGGCTGGCCGACGCCGCCCGCTCGCTCCAGCCGACCAGCCCGGCCGCGGCGCTCGGAGAGGCCCAGCACGCGAGCACGCTCGTGCAGGAGGCCGCGCGGCTCGCCCGCGAGGATGCCGACGCCGTCGTGGCGGCCGGCTCTGCCGAGTCGGAGGCCTCCGACGCGAACGGGCCGATCACCGGCGGCATGATGCTCGGCGGGATCCTGCTCGACCCGCATCTCGTCCGCTCCCGCAACCGGCGCGCCACCTCGGCACGCATCGGCGGCGGGTTCGGCGGGGGCGGGTTCGGCGGCGGACGCCCCGCCGAGCTCAGGAAGCTGGGCACGGTCCGCGCCTGGTGGCCGGCACCGGCGAGATGAGCCGATTCACGTGACCTTTCCCGTGGTCAGCGGAATGTCTGAACAGCGGTAATTTTTGAACCGCCGATCTCCAGATTCTCTGCCGATCACACGGCCAAACCACTCCGGAAGGTCATCGTGAAGAAGCTCGCCCTGCCCGCCGTCCTGCTCCTCGCCCCGTTGCTCGCGTCCTGCGCGTCGGGTACCTCCGCCGACGGCGAGACGTCCGCACCCCCGCCGCCGCCGGCCGGTGAGGTGCACTGGTCCTACGCCGGGGATGCGGGCCCGGACGAGTGGGGCCAGCTCTCCGACGAGTTCGTCGAGTGCTCGGCCGGTACGGCGCAGTCCCCCATCGACCTGCCGGACCACGCCGAGCAGCAGACGACCGAGCCCCCGACGATCACGGCGTGGCCCACCGTCGGCGAGTCGGTGGACACCGGTCACACGATCCAGCTCGTGCCCGACGGCGACGCGTCGGAGGTCGAGTGGAAGGACGAAGAGTTCGAGCTCGCCCAGGTGCACTTCCACATGCCGTCGGAGCACACGGTCGAGGGCGAGGTGCTGGACGCCGAGTTCCACTTCGTCCACACCACCGAGGAGGGACAGGCACTCGTCATCGGGGTCCTCGCCGAGGAGAGCAGCACTGAGAACGAGGCCTGGCAGCCGTTCATCGACGGCGCGGCCGAGCCGGGCACCGAGGACCTGCCGCTAGACGTCGCAGCGATGCTGCCGACCGACCCGACGTTCGAGGAGTACACGGGCAGCCTCACGGCCCCGCCGTGCACCGAGGGCGTCGAGTGGGTCGTCTACCACGAACCCATCGAGCTGTCCGCGGAGCAGATCGCCGTGCTCAAGGACGCGTACGACCACACCGCGCGGCCGACCCAGGCGCAGGGCGACCGCGTCGTGTACGAGGGCACCATCGACGTGGAGCAGGAGCTCGCGCACTGACGCCGAACGCGCACTGACTGCCGAAGTAGAGCGCCTGTCGGGGTCTCCCTCGTGGCATGGAGACCCGGGCAGGCGCTCTACTTCGGCAGTACCGGCTACAGGTACCGCAGCGGGTCGAACTCCTCGATCGGGATGATGCGGACGCGCGGCAGCATCGTGGTGAAGGCGTCGGAGTCGGCCTCCAGGTCGTACATGACCAGGCCGCGCTGCTCCAGGTCCGTGAACCGGGCGTTGACGAACTCGCGGAAGCCCAGCAGCCCCACGCGGCGGTCGTCGTCGTCGAGCAGCGCCTCGATCTGCGGCAGGAAGTCGCCGTCATGGCTCGCGAGCAGCACGTCCCCGGGGCGGTCCAGCAGCGCGTCGAGGGTGCGCTGGATACCGACGTCGACGACCTTCTCCGAGCCCTGCGCCGCCAGGGGGATCGGCTTGTAGCCCATGGCAAGCAGGGCCTGCACGAACGGCATCGGCATCTGGCCGGAGGTCGCGTTCAGGAAGAAGAGCGGTACGACTTCCTGCGACCACACCTTCTGCGCGAACGCCGAGATGCGGTCCCAGCGGGGACGCTCCTCCGGGGCCGGACGGCGGTTCAGCACATTCATACCGAGCGTGGCGTCGATGTTCTCACCGTCGACGATGAGATACGTGCGCCGGGGCGTCTGCCCTGGAACCTGCGGGGACGGTGCTGACATGACTACCAGCGTAGCCGTCGGGCGGGTCCCGGACCGGACTTGTACGCCACCCGTAACCAGGGGCAATTTCTCCGAAAAAACTCAGGCAGCGTCCAGGAATCGGCCGCACACTTAATGCATGGCTACTCCTGAGGCGCGTCTCGTCGTGGTCGACGACGAACCGAACATCCGCGAGCTCCTGTCCACCTCCCTGCGATTCGCGGGTTTCGAGGTACATGCCGCCGCGGACGGCAACGGCGCCCTCCAGCTGGTCCGCGACGTCGAGCCGGACCTCGTTGTGCTCGACGTGATGCTCCCCGACATGGACGGCTTCACCGTGACGCGCCGCATGCGTGCCACCGGCCGGCACACGCCCGTGGTCTTCCTCACCGCGAAGGACGACACCCAGGACAAGGTGCAGGGCCTCACCGTGGGCGGCGACGACTACGTGACCAAGCCGTTCAGCCTCGAAGAGGTGGTGGCGCGGATCCGCGCGGTGCTGCGCCGCACGGGTGTGCCCGCGCCGGAGGAGGAAGCGGTGCTGCACGTCGGCGACCTGGAGATGGACGAGGACTCGCACGAGGTGCGCCGCGCGGGTGTCGAGGTGGACCTGTCCCCCACGGAGTTCAAGCTGCTGCGCTACCTCATGCTCAACTCCGGCCGGGTCCTGTCCAAGGCGCAGATCCTGGACCACGTGTGGCAGTACGACTGGGGCGGCGACGCGAACATCGTGGAGTCCTACATCTCGTACCTGCGGCGCAAGATCGACACGCTGGAGGTCGAGGGTGAGACCCTGCCCCCGCTGATCCACACGAAGCGCGGTGTGGGGTACCTGCTGCGCGCTCCGCAGCCCGCCCGTGCTTAAGGAGCGCCTCTCCGGCATACCGCTGCGCGCCCGGCTCGTCGCGATCATCTGCCTGCTGCTCGCGGCGGGTCTGGGCATCGCGGGGGTCGCGACGACCACCGTGGTGTCTAACTTCCTGGTCCAGCAGGTGGACTACGAGCTGGACACCGCTTCGCCCGAGCTGCGCTCGACCCTCGCTTCCCTCCAGTTCGACGCCACGCAGCTACTGCCTAGCGACTATTACGTCGTGCTCGACCGCGAGGACAGCGAGGACGGCGAGGACAGCGCGCCCATCGTGCTCGGCGACTCGGTGGCCGAGCGGTTCGGCAGGCCCGAACTGCCGGAGGTGACGTACGACGAGGCGGTGGAGAGCGGCGGCAAGCCGTTCACAGTGCCCGCGACAACCGATGCCGCGAGGAGCGACAGCTGGCGCGTCATCACCCTGGCCGCGAAGGACCAGTCGACCGGCGAGCGCGCGGTCATCTACGTGGCGCTCCCTCTTAACGGCATGGACCAGACGGTCTCGCTCCTGACCCGAACCCTGACCCTGTCCGGGCTGGGCATCGTCATATTGGGCGGGCTCCTCGCGTGGGTGCTCGTGGAGCGTTCGCTCCGCTCGCTCCGGTCCGTCGAGCACACCGCCGCCCAGATCGCGGCGGGCGACCTCACCCAGCGTGTGCCCGAGGCGCCACCCAGCACGGAGATGGGCTCGCTCGCGATGTCGCTCAACGCGATGCTGACGCAGATCGAGCGGGCCTTCGCCGCGCAGGAGGCCTCCGAGGTGCGGATGCGCCAGTTCGTCTCGGACGCCTCGCACGAGCTGCGCACACCGGTCGCGACGATCCGCGGTTACGGCGAGCTGTACCGGATGGGCGCCCTGGACACGACCGAGAAGGTCGACGACACGATGTTCCGCATCGAGGACGCCGCACGCCGGATGGGCATGCTCGTCAACGACCTGCTGGTGCTCGCCCGGCTCGACGAGGGTCGGCCCATCGCCCGGGAGGACGTGGACCTGGTCGCCCTGGCCCGCGACTCCGTCCAGGACCTCCATGCTCTGGACCCGACCCGCGAGGTCTCGGTGGTTCCGCTCGATGCCGACGCCGGCGCGGACGACCCCGCGGGCAAGGTCCCAGACAAGCTCGTCGTGGAGGGTGACGGCGACCGCCTGCGCCAGGTCGTCACCAACCTCATCGGCAACGTCGCGCGGCACACGCCCGCCGGCACCCCCGCCGAGATCGCGCTCGGCACGCGGCCGGACGACGGCGTCGCCGTGCTGGAGGTACGGGACCACGGCTCCGGCCTCACCGAGGAGCAGGGCCGCCGGATCTTCGAGCGGTTCTACCGTGCCGACTCGTCGCGGACCCGCGAGTCCGGCGGCTCGGGGCTGGGGATGGCGATCGTCGCGGCGATCGTGGGCACGCACGGCGGTCACGTCGAGGTGCATCCCACCGACGGCGGCGGCCTGACCGTCCGAGTCGCCCTCCCCCTCGACGAACCGGTGACCACCATCCAAGACGGTAGTAGCCGCCGCTGACCGGTTGGGTAATAGGCTGGCCACGGAGTGACCGACCTCAACCGTTAGGCAGAATTCACATGGGCGTGCTGACGTCTGACGCGCCGCAGTGGTTCCTCAAGTCTTTCGTCCGCAGTGCGGTGGGCGCGGGAGCCACGGCGGATACCGAGGCGATCGAGGAGATAGGCCAGTCGCTGCTGAACCGCTGGGCCGACGAGCACCGGCATTTTCACAACCTGCGCCACCTGGCCGCCGTGCTGCACCGCGTGGACCAGCTGGCCGAGGAGACGCACGAGCCCGACCTGGTGCGCCTCGCAGCCTGGTACCACGGCGCGGTGTTCAACGCGGAGCGCAAGGTCGCGGACGCCTCGCACGGCGGTGAGCAGTCCACAGCCTCGGCGATCCTGGCCCACGACGAGCTGACCGGGCTCGGGGTGCCCGCACGGGCCGCCGACCGGGTGGCTGCCCTGGTCAACGCCATAGTGCGGCACGCTCCGGACCCCACTGACTTCGACGCGGCAGTGCTGAACGACGCCGATCTCGCGATGCTCGCCGCCGAGCCGCAGCGCTACAAGGACTACAAGGCGGCGGTGCGCGCCGAGTACGCGCACATCCCGACGGACCTGTACCTCCAGGCACGGATCCGCGTGATCGAGCGGCTGCTCGCCCGCAAGTCGCTGTTCCTCAGCCCGATGGGCGCCGCGTGGGAAGAACCCGCACGGCAGAACCTCGACATGGAGCTGCACCGGCTGCGCAAGGAGCAGGCGAAGCTCGGCTCCGCCTGAGATCGCCTCCACCTGAGACAGCCCCTCCACGCGGCCCCGCAGCGGTTCGAGCGCAACCACACCCCGGGCTTCCGCCCGCCTGTGCACAGCCCGCCGCGACCCCGCCCCGCCGTCGTATCGCGCGTACCTACTGTCGGTGCACGACGCCGGACGGGCCGGCGTGCGGGAGGGAGACGATCATGCGGTTCGAGGTCGACAGCGACCAGGTGGCGCAGGCGAGCGCGGCCGTGGCGGGCTCGGTGGCAACGGTGCGCACGGAGGTGGGTGCGCTCATGCGCAACCTAGACGCGCTGCAGGCGAGCTGGCAGGGCCCGGCCGCCGCGGCGTTCAGCGGCACCGTCGCGCAGTGGCGCGGTGCGCAGGCCCAGGTGGAGGGCGCACTGGACACGATCCAGTCCGCTCTGTCGGCGGCGGCCCGCACCTACGCGGAGGCGGAAGCGGCCACGACCCGCCTCTTCTCCTGAGGCAAATGGCCGACGCCGGCCGGTCGCCCTCCTCGCGGAAGGTGACCGACCGGCGTCGGACAGGTGCCCGGACCGGAGCCCGGACGGGGTCAGGCCGGACTCAGAAGTCCATGCCGCCCATGCCACCGGACGGGTCGCCGGCCGGGGCGCCAGCGGGCTCCGGCTTGTCGGCGACGACGGCCTCGGTGGTGAGGAACAGAGCCGCGATCGAGGCGGCGTTCTGCAGAGCGGAACGCGTCACCTTGACCGGGTCGTTCACGCCGGCGGCGAGCAGGTCCTCGTACACACCGGTCGCGGCGTTCAGGCCGTGACCAGCGGGGAGGTTGCGCACCTTCTCCGCCACGACGCCGCCCTCGAGGCCGGCGTTGATGGCGATCTGCTTGAGCGGGGCGTCGATCGCGGCACGCACGATCTGGGCACCGATCGCCTCGTCACCCTCGAGCTCGAGCTTGGCGAACGCGATGGTGCCGGCCTGGATGAGGGCCACGCCACCACCGGCGACGATGCCCTCCTCGACGGCGGCCTTCGCGTTGCGAACGGCGTCCTCGATGCGGTGCTTGCGCTCCTTGAGCTCCACCTCGGTGGCCGCACCGGCCTTGATGACGGCGACGCCGCCGGCCAGCTTGGCGAGGCGCTCCTGCAGCTTCTCGCGGTCGTAGTCGGAGTCCGACTTCTCGATCTCGCTGCGGATCTGGTTCACGCGACCGGCGATGAGGTCGGACTCGCCGGCGCCCTCGACGATGGTGGTCTCGTCCTTGGTGACGACGACCTTGCGCGCCTGGCCGAGCTCCTCGAGCGTCGCGTTCTCCAGCTTGAGGCCCACCGTCTCGGTGATGACCTGGGCGCCGGTGAGGATCGCGATGTCCTGCAGCATGGCCTTGCGGCGGTCGCCAAAGCCCGGAGCCTTGACGGCGACGGACTTGAAGGTGCCACGGATCTTGTTCAGCACCAGGGTCGCGAGGGCCTCGCCCTCGACGTCCTCGGCGATGATGAGGAGCGACTTGCCCGACTTCATGACCTGGTCGAGCAGCGGCAGCATGTCCTTGACGCTCGAGATCTTCGACTCGACGATCAGGACGTACGGGTCCTCGAGCACGGCTTCCTGGCGCTCGGGGTCCGTCTCGAAGTAACGGGCGAGGAAGCCCTTGTCGAAGCGCATACCCTCGGTGAGCTCAAGCTCGAGGCCGAAGGTGTTCGACTCCTCGACGGTGATGACGCCTTCCTTGCCCACCTTGTCGAGAGCCTCGGCGATGAGCTCGCCGATCGCCGGGTCACCGGCCGAGATCGCGGCCGTGGCGGCGATCTCTTCCTTGGTCTCGATCTCCTTGGCAGCGTTCAGCAGCTGCTCGGTGACGGCCTCGGTGGCCTTCTCGATGCCACGCTTGATGGCGATCGGGTTGGCACCGGCGGCAACAACACGCAGGCCCTCCTTGACGAGCGCCTGCGCGAGCACGGTGGCGGTGGTGGTGCCGTCACCCGCGACGTCGTCCGTCTTCTTGGCGACCTCCTTGACGAGCTCCGCACCGATCCGCTCGTACGGGTCCTCGAGGTCGATCTCCTTGGCGATGGAAACGCCGTCGTTCGTGATCGTGGGGGCGCCCCACTTCTTGTCCAGAACGACGTTGCGGCCCTTGGGGCCGAGCGTGACCTTCACCGTGTCGGCGAGCTGGTTGAGCCCGCGCTCCATGCTCCGACGAGCAACCTCGTCGAAAGCGATGATCTTGGCCATGGGGATGAATCCTCCGCTGGTGGCGATGTCCAGGCCGGCCGGTGCCCGCGACGGACGGCCTGCCGCCCCGGCGATCATGTCTCGCCGGTTCAGGAGGCCTCACCATTCGACCCTGCTGTCACTCTCGAACGGAGAGTGCTAAGACATTATTGGCACTCGGACCATGAGAGTGCAAGCACGGTGCCCCCCGCTTCGCTGTGAGCGCGATCGCAGTGCCGCAACGTCGCAACCGCAGTGCTGCACCGGGCAGAGCGCCGTGGGCGGGCCGGTTCACCGCCCGGGCGACGGCGAGAGATCCGGGGCCGAGCGGATGTCGAACTCCCGCAGCAACGCCCGCCGCGCCGCGTGCCAGCCGCCCATGCCGTGCACCCCGGGGCCAGGCGGAGCGGACGCCGAGCAGAGGTACACACCCTCGGCGATCCGGTACGGGTCGGGCGCGAGCGTGGGCCGCGCGACCATCTGCCACATGGTCGCCGCCCCCGCGGAGATGTCGCCCCCCGGGTAGTTCTGGTTGTGCAGCTCCATCTCAGCGGCCGGGATGCACCGCGATCCGACGACGACGTCGCGGAACCCGGGCGCGAAGCGTTCGATCTGCCGGACGACCACCTCGGTCACGTCCTGCATGGAGCCGGCCGGGACGTGCGCGTACGCCCACAGCGGTCGGGCCGGACCACGCATCCGGCTCGGGTCGGCGACCGTCGGGTCACTGACCAGGACTACCGGCTGACCGGCGTGCACCCCGTTTGCGACGGTGTCCTCGGCGACCACCATCTCGGCACGCGTGCCACCGAGGTGCACCGTCGAGGCGCGGCCGACGTCGGGCACCTGCCAGGGGACCGGACCCGACAGGACGAAGTCGATCTTGGCTGCCGCGTTCCCGTGCCGGAACCGGCCCAGGGCCGCGCGCCGGGTCCGCCGGACCCGGTCACCTGCGATACGCAGCAGGGTGCCGGGCGTGGTGTCGAAGAGGACGGCACGCGCGGGCGGGAGGTCCGACCAGCTCTCGACCCTGCGGCCGGTCTCGACCGTACCGCCATGCGCCTCCAGGTCGCGGACCATGGCCTGGGTGATGGCCTGGGAGCCGCCGACGGGGATGGCCCATCCGCCGTCGGCGTGCGCGAGCGCGGCGAGGAGCAGGGCGGTGCCCGCGCCGGCGAGCGACGGGAGCGGTGTGATGTTGTGGGCGGCGACGCCGGTCAGCAGCGCCTTTGCCTCGTCGGTGAGGAACCGGCGGTCCCAGCGCGGGCCACCCTGTTCGAGGAGCGCGGCGCCGAACCGCAGGCCGGGCCCGATCGCCGAGGCGAGCCCCCAGGCCTGCCGCGTCAGCCCGCCCGGGCTCCCCACCCCCTCCAGCATGCCGCGCACGGTGCGCTTGTCGCCCATGGCCAGCGCGGTGACCTGTCGCCAGCCGGCGGCGAGGGGGCCAAGCAGGTCGCGCCAGGCGTCGCCGTCGGGCCCGAGGCGGTCGGCGGTCCGGGCCAGGTCGCGGTAGGCGAGGCCCGCACGGCCGCCGTCGAGCGGCTGGGCGTAGGCGATGTCCGGAGCGACGAGCTCGACGCCGCGCGCGGGCAGTTCGAAGGCGCGGAAGAACGGCGACGCCCAGGCCATGGGGTGCACGGCGGAGCAGAGGTCGAAGAGCATGTCGCTCTCGAGCTCGGGGATCGGGACGGTGCGCGCGCCGCCCCCGATCGTCGGCTGGGCCTCGAGGACTCGGACGCCCAGCCCCGCACGGGCGAGCGTCACCGCGGCTGCCAGGCCGTTGGGCCCGGAGCCCACCACCACCGCGTCGAGCAGGGTCACTCCCCCATCGAATCACGGCCAGGCGGCGCACGGCAGACAGAGGACGGTTCCGCACGGAATCCGGCCTGTGGGGGAACAGCCGGAGACCAGAACGAGCAGCCGCGGTACGGGGCGGCTGCTCGGTGGCGCCGGGCGTCATCGTCCGGGACTGTGCGGCAGCGGTCGTCGTCGACCATCCAGTTCGGACGCCGGGGTCTGGGTCCCAGCATCCTTGGGGGGCGGCGGGCGACGGGCGGGCCCTTCCCGCCCGTCGTCCCGTCGATCAGAGCGGGCGAACCTGCTCTGCCTGCGGACCCTTCTGTCCCTGCCCCACCTCGAACTCAACTTCCTGTCCCTCGTCGAGGGACCGGTAGCCATCGGACTGGATTGCGCTGTAGTGAACAAAAAGGTCCTGGCCGCCGGCAGTCGGGGTAATAAAGCCATACCCCTTCTCGGCGTTGAACCACTTGACGGTGCCCTGGGCCATGCGTAGTTCTCCTTGTACCTCTGCACGGGACACTCGGTCGACCCGTGGTGGTTCGAGCCTAGTGGTCCGTCTCACACCAGGGAACCCTCTATGCCCGGTATGCGGCATTAAGCGGTTGGCGAACGCGCAGGTCAGAGGGCTACGAAGGCACCTACGCAAGCGAATATCAATCTGGTGGTATGGATTGGTCCGTATTTTCGCCGCACATCCAGCCCGGAACTAGCGCACCTGAAGTTGACCTGAACCCGACGTCAACACTGCCGTCGGCCCGGTCAGCGGGCATGCAAAAGGTTATGCGCCGCCATGCCGTATCGAGTCAGCGGACACGCAAAAGGTTATGCGCCGCTACCGCGCCCTATTGCGGCACGGACTGCATTGCGGCACGGACGGCCCATCAAGCTGCCGGCCGACCTACCTGAGGACGACGATGACCGCGTACGGGGATGCCGTGACTTCGGCCGACTCGATTGCGGTGGTCGCACCGATCGCCTGGGCAACGGCGGCCGCGGTGTCCGCACGGCTAGCGCCGTACAGCACGGTCGTGACCGTGTAGCCCTCGCCGAAGCCGGACTCGTCGTTCTCCGGGACCACTTCGCCGGTAAAGCCCGCCGCCACGATCGTCTCGGCTGCCGTCGCCGCAGCTCCCTGCACGCCGCTGGAGTTCAGCACCTGGACGCCTGCCGTCAGGTCGGCGGCCGCCGGGTCGCCCGTCACACCCGTCGACGCCGATGCCGAGGGGGATGCCGACGGCGACGCGCTGGGCGAAGCGCTCGGAGACACGGGGGCCGTAGCGGAGGTCGACGGCGAGGAGGACGGGTCACCCGACGCATCTGCCGGGTCGTCACCCCCGGAGAGCAGGGTGATGCCGCCCCACGCCACGGCGGCACACACTACGGCGACCAGCAGGAACGGCCAGGCCGAGCTCCAACCGCTGCGCGGCGCACGGTGCACACCCACGGGTGCACCCCCGGGGACGGCGATGTCGAACTCGTCGGGCGGGTAGGGGTAGCCACTCTTCGTCACGGCAGAGAGAGTAGCGGGTCGTTGTGACAGATCGGTGCCCGCTCAGTGGTTCTCATCGGCCAGTCTTCGTGTAGTACGTCCCCGTTGCCGGGCCGAACGGAGCCTGCGCAGGCGTGTGACCAGCATCGGGTCATGCTTGAGAGCGGCTGGAGAATCGATCAGCGTATTCAGAACCTGGTAATACCGCGTGGCCGTCAGATCGAACAGCTCCCGCGCTGCCTCCTCCTTGGCGCCCGCGTACTTCCACCATCGGCGCTCGAACGCGAGGACGTCCCGGTCGCGGTCGGAAAGCTCGCTCTCGACGCCCTCCACCATCGCGGCATCGGCGCCGGAAACTACCGTCTCGCTCATCTCGCCACCGTATGCCCGAAGTATCTGGCCGTCATGCACCATCCCCGCCGCCCTACGGGAGTCGCCAGTCGACCGGCTGCGCGCCCTGTTGTTCGAGCAGCGCATTGGCCCGCGAGAAGGGGCGTGACCCGAAGAAGCCGTTGCGCGCTGACAGCGGCGACGGGTGCGCGCTCTCGACGACCGGGACGTCCCCGAGCCACGCCTTCAGGTTCCGCGCCTTCGCGCCCCACAGGATCGCCACCAGCGGCCCCCCACGCGCCACCAGGGCACGGATCGCCGCCTCGGTGACCTCCTCCCAGCCCTTGCCGGAGTGGGAGTCGGACGCGCCGGGCCGGCAGGTGAGCGTCCGGTTCAGCAGCATGACCCCCTGGTCGGCCCAGGGACGCAGGTCGCCGTTCGACGGCTTCTCGATCCCCAGGTCGTCGTACAGCTCCTGGTAGATGTTGGCCAGCGACCGCGGGACGGGCCGCACGTCCGGCTGGACGGAGAAGGACAGGCCCATGGCGTGACCCGGCGTCGGGTACGGGTCCTGACCCACGATGAGCACCCGGACGTCCGCGAGCGGCCGTTTGAACGCGGCGAGCACGTTCTTCCCCGCGGGCACGTAGGTGCGCCCCTCGGCGACCTCCGCGCGCAGGAAGTCACCCATGGCGTGCACCCGCGGCTCGACGTCGGCCAGAGCCTCGGCCCAGTCCGGTGCGATGACCTGCGACAGCGGGGGCGGCCCGGAGGCGGCAGCGGCGTCGACAGGGGGCGTCGGGTTCACGATGGTCTCCACGTCCAGGAGGTTACCGGCACCCTCCGACAGTGCCAGTTTGTGCCACCCGTCACACCCTGCCCGCACCCCGTCGCAGAGACTGGAGGCAGCACAAGCGAGACAATGGCGCCGTGAGCGCCACGACGAACCCAGACCCGGAAGGCCGCACGACCGACCTCCCCCCGACCACCGCCGCTCCCGTCCGCTGGGCGCGGTACATCGCCATGGGCGACTCCTTCACGGAGGGCCTGTGGGACCCGTATCCCGACGCCCCCGAGGTCCAGCGCGGCTGGGCCGACAACCTGGCCGCCATCCTCGCGGAGCGCCGGATCGCGGCGGGTCAGGAACCCCTCGAGTACGCGAACCTCGCGATCCGCGGCCGCAAGCTGCGCCCGATCGTCGACGAGCAGCTCGACGTCACCGTCGCCGCCCAGCCGGACCTCGTCTCACTGGTCGCGGGCGGCAACGACATCCTGCGCGCCTCGGCGGACCTGGAGATGATCTCCAGCGCGCTGGAGGACGCCGTCGTCGCCCTGCGCGCCTCCGGGGCCGACGTGCTGATGGGCACCGGCTTCAAGGCCGGCGCCGCCCTGAGCTGGACCAACGGCCGCACGGGAATCTTCAACGCGAACGTCTGGTCCATCGCCCAGCGCCACGGCGCGCACGTGCTGGACCTGTGGGGCATGCGGCCGCTGGCCGACCTGCGCCTCTGGTCAGAGGACCGGATCCACCTCACTCCCGAGGGGCACCAGCGGGTCGCGAACGCCGCCCTGGTCGCCCTTGGCCTCGACCCGGACGACGCCAACTACGACACCCCGCTCGACGCAACCCCACCCGCGGCCTTCCGCGAGACGGCGCGCGCCAACGCGGCCTGGATGCGCCAGCACGTGGGGCCGTGGGTCAGGCGCCGCCTGACGGGCACCTCCAGCGGTGACGGGCGCTCCGCGAAGTGGCCGAAGCCGCAGCCCTGGCCGCGGGCGTGACGCGCTAGGGTTCGGGTTCCGGTCCGGTTTGCCACCGGGCAACTAAACAATCTAGATGGTACAGTTACGACCATGACGATGAGCTCTTCGCTCAGCGTGGAAACACCCCGGCTGGGCCCCAGACGGCGCTGGACGCTTCTGGTGACCGTCGGAGCGGGTCTCCTGCTGATCACCCTGGACAACTCGATCCTCTACACGGCGCTGCCCACTCTCACCCGTGAGCTCGATGCGAGCTGGACCGAGAGCCTGTGGATCATCAACGCCTACCCGCTCGTGATGACCGGGCTGCTGCTCGGCTCGGGCACGCTGGGCGACCGGTTCGGGCACCGGCTCATGTTCCTGGCCGGCCTCGTCGTGTTCGGCCTGGCCTCCCTCCTGGCCGCGACCGCTCCCACCCCGGAGGTGCTGATCGCCGCGCGCGGCCTGCTGGCCGTCGGCGCCGCGGCGATGATGCCGGCCACCCTTGCGCTCATCCGCGTGGCCTTCACCAACGAGCGCGAGCGCAACATCGCCATCAGCGTGTGGGGCAGCCTGTCGGTGATCGGCGGCGCGCTCGGGCCCATCGTCGGCGGGGCGCTGCTGGAGCACTTCGACTGGGGCGCGATCTTCCTGATCAACGTGCCGGTGGTCCTCCTGGCCGTGATCGTCGGGGTCGCCGTCGCGCCGCAGGACGACCCGCATCCCGCGACCAAGTGGGACTTCACCTCGTCCGTGCAGGCTTTGGTCACCCTGATCGGTCTGGTGGCCCTGATCAAGGAGGTCGCCAAGCTCGACCGCTCCTGGCCCGTCGTGATCGGCTCGGCGCTTGTCACCGTCGTCGGCTGGTGGGTCTTTGTGCGTCGGCAGCGGCGCCTGCCCTTCCCGCTGCTCGACCTGTCGATCTTCCGCAACGCCGCGTTCGCCTCCGGGGTGCTCGCGGCCGCGTTCGCCATGTTCGCCATGGGCGGCCTCCAGCTCGCCACCACCCAGCGGTTCCAGCTCGTGGCCGGCTTCACGCCGCTCGAGTCGGGGCTGCTGGTGGCCACGATCGCCGCCGGGTCCCTACCGTCGTCGCTGCTGGGCGGGGCGTTCCTCCACGTCGTGGGCCTGCGCGTGCTGATCGGCGGCGGTCTGGGCGTCGGCGCCCTCGGGGTGGCCGGGACCCTGGTCGGCGTCCAGCACGGGATGGGTTGGCTCCTGGCCGGGCTGCTCGTCACGGGCCTCGGGCTGGGGGCGGCGATGTCCGTGGCCTCCACCGCGATCATCGGCAACGTGCCCACGCGCCGGGCCGGCATGGCCTCCTCCGTCGAGGAGGTCTCCTACGAGTTCGGCAGCCTGGCCGCCGTCGCGCTGCTCGGCTCGCTGCTGACCACGGTCTACACCCTGACGATTCGCCTGCCCGACGACGCTCCCGCCGCGGCCGGCCGATCCATGACGGACGCGCTGACCGCCCCCGGCGTCGGCGCCGAGGTGCTCGACGCCGCCTTCCGCGCGTTCGGCAACAGCTACTCCACGGTCATGATCGTCTGCGCCGGCGTCCTGGCGGTCGGCGCGATCGTCACGACGGTGCTGCTGCGCCACTACGGGCCCGGTTCGGCGTCCTCCGCCTACGGCTCCGGCCACTGAGGGGCGGGAGGCAACGTGCGACCGAGCAACCGTGACCGAATTCTCGACGCCGCCGTGCGCGTCATCCAGCGCGACGGCGTCACCGCCGTCACCTTCGACTCCGTGGCCGCCGAGGCGGAGCTGACGCGGGGCGGCATCATGTACCACTTCCGGTCCCGCGAGGACCTGCTGGCGGCGATCCACGAGCACCTGGCGAGCCAGTGGGAGGCCACGCTCCTGGCCGACGCCGGCCGCCCCGCAGACCAGCTCACCGCCGACGAGCGGTTGGCTGCCTACATCCGCGTGAGCACCCAGTCGGCGACCCGCGCCGAGCTGCAGCTCATGCTGGAGGCCGCCACCCGCCCGGAGTGGGCCGCGCCGTGGAGCGCCGTCCTGGAGCGCTGGGCGCCCGTCGCGCCCGACGCCGAGGCCGCCCCCGCGTCCATGAACCGGCTGGTGGCCCGGCTGGCAGCGGACGGCCTGTGGATGTTCGAGTCGCTGACCTACCGCACCATGCCGGAGGCCCAGCGCAGGGCGGTAGCCGAGCACCTGGTGCGCGCGGTCGGAGCCGGAACGTAAAGCAGGCCCGGGATCCTTGGGATCCCGGGCCTCTGGAGCCGCCTGTCGGGTTCGAACCGACGACCTTCCGCTTACAAGGCGGGAGCTCTACCAGCTGAGCTAAGGCGGCAGGCGGAGAACAGCCTAACGGTTCCTGCCGCCGGTCCGCTCCCCGCAAAGCGGCAGGGTCCCGGACCGTAGCCCGGGACCCCGCCGTCGTCACGTCAGAGCAGCCGGGCTACTCGGACGGCTCGGCGGACGGCTCGGTCGACTCCTCAGTCGCCGGCGCCTCACCCGTGATCGCCTCGGTCAGCGCGCCGGGGGTCTGCCACCCCTCGAACCGCTCACCGTTGATCACGACGGTCGGCGTACCGAACCCGCCCTCGGCGTTCAGCAGGGACGCGTCGCTGCCCGCCACCTGGGAGGAGGCCGAGACCCATTCCTCGTAGGTCTCCATGGCCTCGCCGGAGGTGATTCCCGCGGCCACGTCTGCCGGCACCCCGGCACCCTCCGCAACCTGTGCGATCTGCTCGTCAGACAGGCCGGGCGTGTTCTCCTGCGGCTGGTTCGCGAACAGCGCGTCGTGGAAGGCGGAGAACTGCTCGGGTGCCTGGTCGGCGACCCAGGCGGCGGCCGAGGCCGCACGCGTCGAGTACTCGGTGCCCTGCGACACGCGGTCCAGGATGGAGACCGGGTGCACGATGAGGGTGAGGTCCTCGGCCTCGCGCATCTCGGCGATGCTCGCAGCGTTCAGCGACTCGAACTGACCGCAGATGGGGCACATGTAGTCCACGTACACGTCGAGCGTCGGCGCGCCCTCGTTCGTGGTGCCCGCGGCGCCGGTGGCGCCGACCGGGATGCCGGTGTCCTGGACCACGCCGGCGGGGACGTTGTCGACCCGCTCCATGGGCGTCCGCTGACCCTCCTGGAAGATCATCACACTGATCACGATCAGGCCGATGACGATGACCCCGAGCACACCCACCAAGATCAAGCGGCTGCGCTTCTCTGCGGACTTCTGCTTCTTCTGGAGTGCAAGGGCCTCGGCACGAGCTGCGTCTCGGCGCTGTGCCTTGGTCTGGTTCGTCGACATCGAGGTCCTTCGAGATGCGGGCCAATGGGAGGAGGCGCTGAGCGCGCCTACACCCAGACTACTAGCGATCGCTGGGAGACCACTGGACGTTTCGTTACGATCCAGGCACCCGAACGAGCCGTCACCAGGTGACGTCGGGCCGACTGCCCAGGGGCCACCACTGCACGTCCACCGGGCTGCCGAACAGCGGCAGCGCGGCGACGACCGCGAGCGCCAGCACGATCAGGGCGACCACGATCTTGCGCCCCCTGGTGGGGGCGATCTGGCGCAGCGTGGGTCCGGCCCCGACCCGGGTCCCGTACGACGCCGGTCCCCACCACGTCACGACGAGGGTGACCAGCATCGCGACGGCGAGCACGAGGCTGTCGACGATGGGCTGGTTCATACCGCCCACCGACCGCGCCTCGACCGTCAGGATGGGGGCGATGATCAAGTTGCCCGGCGCGAACAGAATCATCCCCAGCAGCCCGACGATCACCCCGGCGCAGATCCCGACGGCTGCGGCGGGCAGCACGCCGAACACGGCGCGGACGAGGTGCCAGGGGGACACGAGGGTCGCGATCAGCACGTCGCTCGGGCTGCGTCCGCGCCGCGCGCGGCGGCTGCGGAGCTCCTCGACGGCGATCCCCGCCAGGCGCGTCAGGATCAGCAGGACCACCATCGTCGCGACGGCGATCCCGGGCCGGGTGGCGGCGAACGCGACGAGCGCGAGGGTGACGGCGGCGAACAGCCCGCGGTAGCCGGTGACGTGGGCGGGGTTCGCCAGGGCGAAGGCCGATGCGGTCGACGACGACGGCCGCGCCGTGCCGACCGCACGTCCGGTCACCGAGCGCCCCTTGGCGGGTGCGGCGGCCAGGTCGGTCACGCCGCCGACGGGCTCCTTGCGCGCGGCTCCGGCGACGGCTGCCGCCCCGGCCGCTGCACCGACGCCCACGCCGCCGGCTGCCGCGGACACCGGCCGCCGGTCCGGCACGAGGCCCTGGGGCATCACGCGCGTCGACCCGAGGTCGGAAGACGCCGCGCCGTCGTCGGACGCCCCGAAGACCTCGGTCTCCGAACCGTCCTGGTCCTCTGCGGCGGCGACGAACGCCGC
The DNA here is from genome assembly GCF_041081105.1 of Promicromonospora sp. Populi. Classification (NCBI taxonomy): domain Bacteria; kingdom Bacillati; phylum Actinomycetota; class Actinomycetes; order Micrococcales; family Promicromonosporaceae; genus Promicromonospora; species Promicromonospora sp. Populi. Next base: position 3,130,672 of record NZ_CP163528.1, read on the forward strand.
CGACTCGGCCTTGAGCGCCCGCGCCACCTCGTCCGGGCCCCAGCGTTCGGCGGGCACGGCCCGCAGCGCAGCGCCGAGCGCGCGCCCGGTGCGGGTGGGCAGACCGTCGAGGTCCGCCTCGCCCTGCCGCGAGCGCCGCAGCACCAGCTCGGTGGGCCGTACGCCGAACGGCGCCCGGCCGGTGCCGGAGAACGCGAGGACGGCGGCCCAGGACCACCAGTCGGTGTCGGGGCCGGGCTCCGCGCCGTCGAGCAGCTCGGGGGCGAGGTAGCCGGGGGTGCCCATGACATATCCGGTCCGGGTGGCGCGGGGGTCGCCGGGGCCTTGTGCGAGCCCGAAGTCGATCAGGACCGGCCCGGACCGTGCGATGAGCACGTTGGACGGGGTGAGGTCGCGGTGCACAACCCCGGTGCCGTGCACCGCTTCGAGGGCGTCGGCGAGCTGGTCGGCGAGCTCGAAGAGGTCCCGTGCGTCGAGCGGCCCGCGCTCGTCGATCTCCTCCTCGAGCGTGGGGCCTTCGACGAGCTCGGTGACGATGAAGGCCTCGGGGCCCTCCAGCTCGGCGTCGAGCACGCGGGCCACCGCGGGGTGCCGCAGGCCCTGCAGTGCGGCGGCCTCGCGGCGCAGCCGCTCGCGGGCGGCGGGGTCGTCGAGGTGGCGGTGCAGGATCTTGAGGGCTACGGCGTTCCCGCCGCCGTCCTCGGCGCGGTAGACGGCGCCCATGGCGCCGGACCCGATCTCGCGCACCACGGTGTACCCGCCGAGCTGGGTGCCTGCAGCGGGGCCGGCACCGTTGACGGGGGCGATCGAGGCCTGCACCTCCTTCATGAGGCCCACGGTAGTCGTCGCGGACCGGCGATGCCCGCCAAGTCCAGCCCTCTGACCAGCGGTGTGACCAGCATCGCGGCCACGGCGCAACCACGCGCCGGACGCCTTCGTTACTCTGAGCAGGTACGGGACCTCGGTACTCTTGACGCTGCACAGCGAGACTCATACAAAACTAAGGAGCAGTACATTGCCGGGTAAAGACGGATACGATCTGGTCGTCGTCGCAAACCGGCTCCCGGTGGATTTCACGGTCGGCCCAGAAGGGGACCTCTCCTGGCAGAGGTCACCCGGCGGCCTGGTCACGGCGCTGGAACCGGTGATGCAGGGTGCCGACGGCGCCTGGGTGGGCTGGTCCGGCGCCCCCGACCTCGCCCACGAACCGTTCACGGCCGACGGGATGCTCCTGGTCCCGGTCACGCTGAGCGCCGTCGAGATCGAGCGCTACTACGAGGGCTTCTCCAACGCGACCCTGTGGCCGCTGTACCACGACGTCATCGCTCCGCCCGACTACCACCGGCAGTGGTGGGACGCGTACCGCCGCGTCAACCAGCGCTTCGCCGACGCCGCGGCCGAGCAGGCCGCCGACGGCGCCGTCGTCTGGGTGCACGACTACCAGCTCCAGCTCGTCCCCCGAATGCTGCGCGACCTGCGCCCGGACCTGCGCATCGGGTTCTTCGACCACATCCCGTTCCCACCGGTCGAGCTGTTCGCGCAGCTCCCGTGGCGCCGGCAGATCATCGACGGCCTGCTCGGCGCGGACCTGGTCGGCTTCCAGCGCAACGGTGACGCCGCGAACTTCGTGCGGTCCGCGCGCCGCCTCACCGGATACACGACCCGCGGCCCCATCATCACGATCCCGGACGCCGACGGGCGCCCCGGCCGGCACGTGCGTGCGTCCTCGTTCCCCATCTCCATCGACTCCCACCGGTTCGACACGCTCGCCCGCACCCCCGAGGTGCAGGCCCGCGCCAAGGAGATCAAGGCCGACCTCGGCAACCCCGACACCCTGATGCTCGGCGTCGACCGCCTCGACTACACCAAGGGCATCCGGCACCGCATCAAGGCGTACGGCGAGCTGCTCGACGACGGCCGGCTCGACGTCGAGCACGCCACCCTGGTGCAGGTCGCGAGCCCCAGCCGCGAGAACGTCGGCGCCTACCAGGAGCTGCGTGAGCACGTCGAAGGACTCGTGGGCCGGATCAACGGCGAGTACGGCGAGCTGGGCCACTCCGCCATCCACTACCTGCACCACTCCTACCCGCCCGAGGAGATGGCGGCGCTCTACCTGGCCGCCGACGTCCTGCTGGTGACCTCGCTGCGCGACGGCATGAACCTTGTCGCCAAGGAGTACATCGCCGCCCGCTCCGACGACCGGGGCGCGCTGGTGCTGAGCGAGTTCACCGGCGCGGCCGACGAGCTCTCCCCCGGCCCCCTGCTGGTCAACCCGCACGACATCGACGGCATGAAGGACATCATCGTGGCCGCCGCGACCATGGACCCCCGCGAGCAGCGGCGCCGCATGCGGCGCCTGCGCCGCAAGGTCCTGGCCGACGACGTCGCCAAGTGGTCCGAGACCTTCCTCGGGGTGCTCACCGCCGTGCCGGCCCGGCCGCTCAGCGTGGACCCGCGCTCCGCGGAGCACCGCCACCACAACCTCCAGGACGCCCTGACGGCGTTCACCAGCGTGCCCGACGAGGTCCCCGCGAAGGGCCGGCTCGCCCGCATGGGCAACGGCAACGGCCGGCGCAAGAAGCCGACCACGGGCTGGCTCCTCGCATCCGACTTCGACGGGACGCTCGCCCCGCTCGTGGACGACCCCAAGTCGTCCGCGATGACGCGCGCCGCGCGCGCCGCCGTCGAGCAGCTGCACACGCTCGGGCAGGAGGCGCCCGTGCGCCTCGCCTTCATCTCCGGGCGGGACCTGTCCGACCTCGCCGAGCGGTCGGTGGCCCCCGAGGGCACGTTCCTCGTCGGCAGCCACGGCGCGGAGGCGGGCCGGGCCACCACCACCGGCGTCGAGCAGGTGCCGTTCCAGCTCACCACCACCCAGTCCGGCGAGCTCGACGCGCTCGTCGCGGGCTTCGAGTCCGCCGTCTCCGGCCGCGAGGGGGCGTGGGTGCAGGTCAAGCCCGCCGCCGCCGTCGTGCACACGCGCCTGGCGAGCGTGGACGACGCCGCGGCCATCACAGTGGCCGCCGAGGAGGTGGCCGCCAACCTGGGCCTGCCCGCCATGCACGGCAAGGACGTGGTCGAGGTCTCCGTGGTGACCACCAGCAAGGGCGAGGCGCTGCGCCGCCTGCGCGGCACCGTCGCGGCCGAGCTGGGCGTCGAGAAGGTGCGCGTCCTGTACGCGGGCGACGACACCACCGACGAGCACGCGTTCGGCGTGCTCGAGTCCGGCGACCTGTCGATCAAGGTGGGTACCGGCGACACCCTCGCCTCCTACCGGGTGCCTGACCCCGACGCGCTCGCCGCGGTCCTCGCCGGGCTCGCCGAGACCCTGAGCGACGAGGCCTGAGCGGGATCTGACCCAGTCGTGACCTGGTCGATACCGCGGCCTTGACCAACAGGGGTACGATCGCGCTGCAAGTGTCACCGCCGACACGTGAGTGGAAGCAACGGCACCCGACCACAACGGATCGTCCGGCACGTACCTGCCGGTGGAGGGATGTACTAGTCATGGCTACGGTCACTTTTGATCACGCGACGCGCGTCTACCCGGGCACTGAGCGCCCAGCCGTCGACCAGCTGAACCTGGAGATCGAGGACGGCGAGTTCCTCGTCCTCGTCGGCCCGTCCGGCTGCGGTAAGTCCACGTCCCTGCGCATGCTCGCGGGCCTCGAGGACGTCAACGGCGGGCACATCTTCATCGGTGACCGCGACGTCACCGACGTGCAGCCCAAGGACCGCGACATCGCGATGGTCTTCCAGAACTACGCGCTGTACCCCCACATGTCGGTGGCGGACAACATGGGCTTCGCCCTGAAGATCGCGGGCACGCCCAAGGCGGAGATCCGCCAGCGCGTCGAGGAAGCAGCGAAGATCCTCGACCTCACCGAGTACCTCGACCGCAAGCCGAAGGCCCTCTCGGGTGGCCAGCGTCAGCGTGTCGCCATGGGCCGCGCCATCGTGCGTCAGCCCCAGGTGTTCCTCATGGACGAGCCGCTGTCGAACCTCGACGCCAAGCTCCGCGTCCAGACCCGTACGCAGATCGCGTCGCTCCAGCGCCGCCTGGGCGTCACCACGGTCTACGTCACCCACGACCAGACCGAGGCCCTGACGATGGGCGACCGCATCGCGGTCCTCAACGGCGGCATCCTGCAGCAGGTCGGCACCCCGCGTGAGATGTACGACCGCCCGAACAACGTGTTCGTCGCCGGCTTCATCGGCTCGCCCGCCATGAACATCGGCACGTTCGACGTCAAGGACGGCAGCGTCAAGGTCGGCTCGGCCAGCGTGCCGCTCGAGCGGTCCATCGCGAGCGGGATCCCCGAGTCCGACAACGGCAAGGTGACCCTGGGCTTCCGTCCCGAGGCGCTCGACGTCGTCCCCGTCGGCACCGCCGGCTCGTTCGACGTCGAGGTCAACCTCGTCGAGGAGCTCGGCTCGGACGCGTTCGTCTACGGCTCGCTCAAGGGCGACGCCGCCGACGTCAACCTGACCGCCGGTGAGACCAACCAGCTCATCGTGCGGATCGACCCGCGCAGCGTGCCGGACAAGGGCGACGTCATCGCCGTCTCGATCCAGTCCGGTCACTCGCACGTGTTCTCCGCGACCTCGGGTGAGCGTCTCGGCTGAGCAGGCACAGGTACCGCCTGATTCCTCAGCTCGCTGAGGGAACGGTTACCTCCTCGGGGTGTGTTGCTGTGCATGGACGTCTGTCCCGCACAGCAACACACCCCGTAGGCCTTTTTTCGCTCCGCCCCGGCGGAAGCCCCGGCCTCCCCGGCCGAGTGGCCGGCCCAGCGCAGAATGGTGCCCATGCCCCAGCAGAATCTCCAGATCACCGCGGTCGCACCTGACCCCGCGCTGCTGGACCTCCCGTGGGACGTGCCGCTGGCCGAGTGGCCCGAGGACGTCCTGGCCGCACTGCCCCAGGGAATCTCGCGGCACGTGGTCCGGTTCGTGAACCACTCCGGCCGCGTCATAGCGATCAAGGAGATCGGCGAGACCGTCGCCTACCGCGAGTACGAGCTGCTCCGCCAGCTGCACCGTATCGAGGTGCCCTCGGTAGTGCCCGTGGGCGTCATCACGGGCCGCAGGGCGCCCGATGGCGAACGGCTCGAGGCAGTGCTCGTCACCGAGCACCTGCAGTTCTCCCTGCCCTACCGCGCCCTGTTCAGCCAGGACCTGCGCCCCGACACCGCCACGCGCCTCATCGACGCCCTGGCGGTGCTCCTGGTCCGCCTGCACCTGGTGGGCTTCTACTGGGGCGACGTGTCGCTGTCGAACACCCTCTTCCGGCGCGACGCCGAGACTTTCGCCGCCTACCTGGTCGACGCCGAGACCGGCGACCTGCACCGCACCCTGACGAACGGCCAGCGCAACTACGACGTCGACCTGGCGCGCACCAACATCATCGGCGAGCTCATGGACCTCGCCGCGGGCGAGCTGCTCGACGAGGACGTGGACGAGGTGGCGATCGGCGACGCCCTCGTGGAGCGCTACAACGAGCTGTGGGAGGCCCTCACGGTCTCGGAGGCGTTCGACCGCGGGGACCGCTGGCGCGTGGCCGCCCGCATCGAGCGGCTCAACGACCTCGGCTTCGACGTGGGCGAGCTCGAGATCACCACGGACATCGACGGCACCAAGGTGCGCATCCAGCCCAAGGTGGTTGACGCCGGGCACCACTCCCGTCGGCTGCTGCGCCTCACGGGGCTGGACGTCCAGGAGAACCAGGCGCGCCGCATGCTCAACGACCTGGACAGCTACCAGGCCGCTACCGACCGGCAGAACGACCAGGAGCAGATAGTGGCGCACGCCTGGGTGCGCCAGGTGTTCCGCCCGACAATCGACGCCGTGCCGCGCGAGCTGCGCCGCAAGCTGGAGCCCGCGCAGCTGTTCCACGAGATCCTCGACCACCGCTGGTACATCTCACAGCAGGCACAGCGGGACATCCCGCTGCCCGAGGCCGCCGAGTCCTACGTCGAGAACGTGCTGCGGCACCGCCCCGACGAGGACGCCGTGCTCGGCCTCGCTCCCGGCGAAGCGGAAGAGGAAGAGGCCGAGCTCGAGGCTTAGCTTTCGAGTCCTAGCTCGCCTGGGCGCGCTGCTTCGCCACCTCGTACAGGGTGATCCCGGCGGCCACCGCGGCGTTCAGCGACTCCGTGGTGGCCGCGATCGGGATGGACACCACCGCGTCGCACACCTCGCGCACCAGGCGGGACAGGCCCTTCCCCTCCGAGCCCACGACGAGCACCAGCGGGTCGGTGGCGTAGGCGAGCTCGCCCACCTGCATGTCGCCGCCGGCGTCGAGCCCCACCACGAAGCAGCCGGACTTCTTCAGCTCGCCGAGCTCACGGGCCAGGTTGGTCGCACGCGCCACCGGCACCCGCGCCGCCGCGCCCGCCGACACCTTCCAGGCCGACGCCGTCACGCCGGCCGCGCGCCGCTCCGGCACCAGCACACCGTGCGCGCCGAACGCCCCGGCGGACCGGAGCACCGCCCCGAGGTTGCGCGGGTCGGTCACGCTGTCGAGCGCCACGATCAGCGGCGCCTCGCCGGCCTCGGCCGCGGCGTCGAGCAGGTCCTCGGCGTCCTTGTAGTCGTACGGCGGCACCTTCATCGCGACGCCCTGGTGCACGGCGCCTTCGGTGATCTTGTCCAGGTCGAGGCGCGACGCCTCGAACATGGGGTGGCTGCGCGTGTGCGCGATCTCCAGGATCTCCTGGGTGCGGTCGTCCGCGTCCAGGTGGGTGGCCAGGTAGATGCCCTCGACGGGCATCTCGGCGCGCAGCGCCTCCAGCACCGCGTTGCGCCCGGTGACGACCTCGGTCGCCGATCCGTCCTTGCGGCCCGCGCCACGACCGCCCGGGCCGCCCGGGCGCCGTCCGGCAGCCGCCGCACGCCGCTCCGCCGCGAGCTTGCGCTCGTGCGCGGGGTGATACGTGCGGTCCTCCGCCTTGGGAGTCGGTCCCTTGCCCTGCAGCGCCTTGCGGCTGTGGCCGCCGGTGCCGACCTGGGGGCCCTTCTTCGAGCCGGCCTTGCGCACCGCGCCGGCCCGCCTGTTGTTGTTGCTACCTGCCATCGTCGTCTCGTCTCTCAGCCGGTGGTCGACCTTGTCGAGACCACCCAGTGTTCGGTAGAGGCGGCCGCGACAAGTTCGGCCACCGGAAAAAAGTCAGGAGAGCGCCCAGCGGGCGCCGTCGGCGGAGTCCTGGACCTCGATCCCGGCCGCCGCCAGGCGGTCCCGGATCGCGTCGGACGTGGCCCAGTCCTTCGCGGCCCGCGCGTCCGCGCGGGCCTTGAGCTCGGCCTCGACCAGAGCGTCGAGGGCCGCGGTGTACCGGTCGTCGGTGGACGTCGCCCACTGCGGGTCCGCGGGGTCGAGGCCCAGCACGTCGAGCATGGCACGGAGCGTCACCAGCTCGTCACGCACCACGACGTCCGTCCCGGACGCGAGGGCGGTGTTGCCCGCCCGCAGGTGCTCGTGCACGACGGCGAGCGCCTGCGGCACGTTCAGGTCGTCGTCCATGGCCGCAGCGAACGCCTCGGGGACGTCCGCCTTGGCGACCTCCTCCGCCGGGACGTCGCCCACCCGCTCAGAGGCGCGCGCGACGAAGCCCGAGAGGCGCTCCCACGTGGTGCGGGCCTCGTCGAGGGTGTCGGGCGCCCACTCCAGCATGGAGCGGTACTGCACGGCGGCCAGGGCGTACCGCACTACGGGCGCTGGGGCCTGGCTCAGCAGCTCGCTGACCAGCAGGCCGTTGCCCAGGGACTTCGACATCTTCACGCCGGCCTGCGTGACCCACGCGACGTGCATCCAGCGCTGCGCGAACCCGTAGCCCGCGGCCCGCGACTGGGCCTGCTCGTTCTCGTGGTGCGGGAACCGCAGGTCGAGGCCGCCGCCGTGGATGTCGAAGGTCTCGCCCAGGTAGCGGCGGGCCATCGCCGAGCACTCCAGGTGCCAGCCGGGGCGGCCGGGCCCGTACGGGGTGTCCCAGGACGCCGACTCCGGCTCGCCCGGCTTGTTGGCCTTCCACAGCGCGAAGTCGTGCGGGTTCTTCTTGGCCGCGCTCGCAGAGTCCGCGACGACCTCCGTGCCCTCCTCCGGGCTGAGGTCCTCGACCTTCTGCCGCGTGAGCTCGCCGTAGGCGGGCCAGGAGTGGACGTCGAACCAGACGTTGCCCTCGCCCGTGCTGTAGGCATGCCCCTTCTCGACGAGCCGCTCCATGAGCGCGACCATCTCGGGCACGCTGCCGGTGGCGCGCGGCTCGTAGGTGGGCGGGATCACGCCGAGCGCGTCGTACGCCTGGGTGAACACGCGCTCGTACAGCGCGGCGTGCGCCCACCACTCGCGGCCGGCCGCGGCCGACTTGGCCAGCACCTTGTCGTCGATGTCGGTGACGTTCCTGATCAGGGTGACCTTCAGGCCCCGGCGGGTGAGCCAGCGACGCAGCACGTCGAACGCGATCACCGGGCGGAGGTGGCCTACATGCGGGGGTGCCTGGACGGTAGCGCCACACAGGTAGATGCCGACCTCGCCCGGGGTGATGGGGGTGAAGTCGCGCACCTCGCGCGCAGCGGTGTCAAACAGGCGGATAGTCACCTGTCAAGGGTACCGGCGCTTCAGGTTCCCGCTTCGACAATATCCCTGGCTCGCTCAAGGGTCTGGCGCATCCCGCGCACATTCGCCCGACGACGGTGCCAGCCCGCCACCGCCCAGTACACCCGGGCCACGCCCCGCGGCTCCAGCTCGAACGACTCGGTGACGTCGGTGCCACCGTCCGCCGGCACCAGCTGGTAGCGCCAGTTGTTCAGGCGTTTGCCGCCCATGTACACGGTGAAGCCGAAGTCGCGGTCCGGTTCGCAGTGGGTCACCTTGCACTGCGTCCAGTACACCGGCCCCACTCCGTTGCGCCGCACGTGCCCGCGGAAGAACGCGCCGACGGCGGGCCCCGTCGCACCGTGGGTCCACTCGGCCTCGAACGTCTCGGGGCTCAGCTCACCGACCCGGGTGACGTCGCTGAGCAGGTTCCAGACCGCTGCCGGGTCCGCGTCCATGTGCACCGTCACTGCTGCTCGCATAGGCGCAGGCTACTGCCTCGACGTCAGTAGTCCGCCGCTCAGCGCGCTCCGCCGGACGGGGCGCCCTCGTCGAGCAGGCGCGCCACGTGCTCGTGCCCGCGCACCTCGTAGCCGACGACCGTCACTACCGGGGCGAGCATGACCAGCAGCAGGGACCAGGCCATGGGGGCGCCCGCCGCGGCGACGCCGACGGCCGCGGCGAGGACCACTACGGTGCCGACGACGAGGAACAGGTGCAGCGTGTCGAAGGACCGGGTCAGGACCCAGAACAGCGTGTAGTCGGCCAGCACGAACACGAGCACCGGCACGGCGACGGTCAGCACGGTCCCGACGGCGCTGATGTGGGCGTGTCCCTCCAGGTAGTACGCCGCCACGTGCAGCCCGGCGCCCACGCCGGCGAGGCCGGCGAAGACCAGGATGTTCCCGTAGCCCCAGACATACGACCGCTCCCGGTGCCGGTGCAGCATCTCGGCATCGGGAGTGAGGTAGTACGTCCACCAGAGCCCGAACGTGAGCCCGATGCCCGCCAGCGCCACAAGGGCGGCGTCGAGCGTCCAGTCCGAACCTTGGACGACGGCGGACAGCGACGCCACCGTGCCGATCACGCCCTCGCCGAGCGTGATGATGGCCAGCAGCCCGTACCGCTCCGCCATGTGGTGGGCGTGCCACGGGGTGCTGCGCTGGCCGGGCTGGTCCGCGTGGCCACGCTCGGCCAGCCACGGACCGGCCATCTCGACGCTACCCAGCAGCACGACCACCACAAAGAAGGTCGGGACGTTCACGGGCGCGATCGTGAGGAGCACCCACCCGATCTGCGTGATGACCAGCGACCGCACGTATCCCATGCACGTCGCCCGGTACTCGGGCGCCTGCCGGGCGGCACGCAGCCACTGCACGAGCATGGCCAGCCGCATCACGACGTACCCGGCGACCATCACCCCGTTGTCCACCCGGTCGCCGTCGACCAGCGACTCGAACATGTCCGGCAGGCCGAGCGCCAGCACCACCACGCCGATCATCTGGACCATCGTGGTGACGCGGTAGAACCAGTCGTCGGTGTCGAAGGCGGAGGCGAACCACGTGAAGTTGATCCACGCCCAGCAGATGGCGAACATCGAGAAGGCGAACCCGACCACGCCGGCGGAGGCGTGCCCCTCGGCGACCAGGTGGGCGGCCTGCTCCCCCGCGACGCCGAACCCGACCACAAACGTCAGGTCGAACAGCAGCTCCAGCGGGGTGGCGGTGCGCGCCGGCTCGTGCGGGTCGCGGCCCGTCATCGGCCGGTTGCGGTGGTGCAGAGTGGGCATGTCCTTGTTCTACCGGACGGCGCGCTGGTCGGCCTAGCCGAAGTTCTTGCCTTCACCCCGGTAGGTGGGCACGGTCTCGACGATCCTGGCGCCCTCCACCAGGTGCACCTGGTCGAAGCGCTCCATCATCTCCCCCGCCTTCGCGTGGCGGAGCCAGACGCGGTCCCCGGTGTGCAGGGCGCCGTCGGGCGAAAGAGCGCGCGTCGCGCGCAGCGGGGTCTGGACCTCGCCCGTGCCCTCCGGGCCGCTCAGCGTGTAGCCGGGCGTGAAGAGGCGCGGCAGCCGCGAGGCTCCCGCCGGGCCCGACGCCGCATAACCACCCGCGAACGCGGTAACCCAGCCGGGGGCGGGCTCGCGCACCACGTCGAGCCCGAAGAACGCTGCCGGACGCGCCTCGAAGGAGCGGTACCCGTCGAACAGCCCGGGCGCGTACAGGCCGGAGCCGGAGGTCACCTCGGTGACCCCGGGGGCGGTGCCGCTCACCTCGATCGACCCGGTCCCGCCCGCGTTCACCAGCTCCACGTCCTGCCCGACGGCGTCCCGCACCGCCGCGAGGATCCGCACCCGGCGCGCGTTCACCTCGCGCATCGTGAGGCGCTTGACGAGCCGGACGGCGGGGCTCGTGTCCGGCAGGCCGGCCACCTGAGCCTCGTAGAACATCAGGCCGCGCACTGCCAGACCCTTGGCCTGGGCCACGGTTGCGAGGGCGGCGACGTCGCCGGGCTCGCGCAAGGGTGACCGGCGCACGCCGAGGTGAGCGGTCAGCGGTCCGGCGCCGACCCGCAGCGAGCAGTCGACGTCCAGGCAGACCTTGATCGGGGTGCCGCCATCCGATCCGGTGGCGCGATCCTCCGCGGCCGAGATCAGGCCGACGTGGGCCGCGTCGTCGACCATCAGGGTGATCTCGGCGCGGGCCTTGGGATCGGCGGCCAGGGCGTCCAGCGCCTGGGCGTCCACGGTCGGATAACCGACCAGCACGTCACGCACACCCTCGCCTACCAGCCACAACGCCTCGCGCAGCGAGTACGCCATGACGCCGGCGAACCCGTGCCCGAGCGCGCGCTCGACCAGCGAGCGGACGCGCACCGACTTCGACGCGACCCGGACGGGCACGCCGTCGGCTCGCTTGAGGATGTCGAGCGCGTTGGTGTCGAAGACGTCCAGGTCGACAACGGCGATGGGGGCGGGCAGGCCGCGGGTCGCGGTGGACAGCCGCGCGGCGGTGTCTGCTGCGGAGCTCATGCCCGAACGCTACTCCCTGCGCCGCACCTCCGGCTCAGGCTCTACCCGTTGTCGCCTGAGCGTGCGGTTCCGCTCCGGGCGCGTGCCTCGTTCCTCGGCCCGCACCCTGCACTGCACCTACGGCTCAGGCTCTGGTTCGCGGCGTGAGCACATGGGATAGTGCTCCGATGATCTGGACGAACTGGGCGCGCACCGTGAGCGTGACACCCGTGCGCCAGGAACAGCCGGCCTCCGAGGACGAGCTGTCCGACGCCGTGCGGCGCGCCGTCAAGGGGGGCCACCAAGTCCGCGTGGTCGGCGGCGGGCACTCGTTCTCACCGGCTGCCGCCACCGACGGTGTGCAGCTCAACCTCGATCGGATGAACGCCCTGCACCGCGTCGAGCGCGACCCCGACACCGGGCACGCCCTGGTCACCGTGGGCGCCGGCATGCGGCTCTACCAGCTCAACCGGGTCCTGGCCGAGCGCGGCCTCGCCATGCAGAACCTCGGCGACATCGACCGGCAGTCGATAGCCGGCGCCATCTCCACCGGCACGCACGGCACCGGCGCCCGGTTCGGCGGCCTTTCGACCCGCGTGCGCGGCCTGACGATCGTGGGGCCCGACGGCGACGTCACCCGCGCGACGCCGACCGAGCGGCACGACCTGTTCGAGGCCTCCCGGCTGGGCCTCGGGGCGACGGGCGTGCTGAGCACCGTGACGATCGAGGCGGTCCCCGCCTTCGACCTGCACGCCGTCGAGGACATCTGGCCGCTGGAGCAGGTCTTCGAGGAGCTCGACCACCTGGTCGACGACAACGACCACTTCGAGTTCTTCTGGTTCCCCACCACGCGCCGGGTACAGATCCTGCGCAACACCCGGGTCGAGGCAGGGCCTGGCCCGAGCAGCTCCCCCGGGCTGGGCCACCGGGTGCGGCGGGCCGCCGCCCGCGCCCGCAGCTTCCTCGACGACGAGGTGCTGGCGAACGCGGCGCTCGAGGGGGCGAACCGCCTGGCCACCACGTTCCCGGCCACGACGCCCAGGCTCAACGCGGTGGCGGCCCGCGCCCTGCGCCCGCGCGACTACCGTGCGCCGTCGCACGAGGTGCTCTGCACCAACCGGCGCGTGCGGTTCCGGGAGATGGAGTACGCGATACCCCGCGCTCTTGTGGTCGACGTGCTGAAGGAGATCGACGACTGGCTGTCCAGCAGCCGCGAGAACGTCCCCTTCCCGATGGAGATCCGCTTCGCACCCGCCGACGACGTCTGGCTCTCCACTGCGCACGGCCGCGAGACCGCGTACGTGGCGGTGCAGCAGTACTGGCGCCTGCCGCACGCGCGGTACTTCGAGGCCGCCGAACAGATCTTCACGGCAGCGGGCGGGCGCCCGCACTGGGGCAAGATCCACACCCGCGACGCCGAGTACCTCGCCGACCAGTACCGCCACTTCCCGGACTTCCTTCGGGTGCGCGAGAGCGCCGACCCCGAGGGCGTGTTCACCAACCCCTACACCCGCGGGGTCTTCGGCTGATCAGGAGGCGCAGCGCCTGAGCCCTCAGGGCTGCATGTCGTCGAACACGTCGTGGGCCAGGTCCGCGAACCCCTGGCGCGCCGCGTCGTCGTCCTGGTCGACCATCCAGGCCAGCTCGATGCCGTCGATGCGGAGCGCCGTCGTCCGCGCGAGCGCGCCGATCTCGGTCCGGAACTTGACGCCGGCGACGTCGGCCAGCCGCTGCAGGTACTCGCGCGTCATCGCGATGCTCTGCTTGAGGTGTGCCTGCGCGACCTCGCGCAGCACGGGCGTCCGGGCGCCCGAGACGGCGAACTCGAAGGTCAGCAGCCGCATGTGCTGGTGCTGCTTGAGGCCCACGAGCAGCGCGTCGACGGTGGCCACCTCGAGCTTGTCCCGGTCCGGCCCCACCTCGAGCGCGGAGAGCACCGGCTCCGAGGCCCGCATGGCGATGCTGCGGCCCATGGCCCGCAGCATCGCGTCCTTGTCGTCGAAGCAGTAGTGCACGGTGCCCAGCGAGATCCCGGCCTCCTGGGCCACCCGGCGCACGGTGACGGACTCGACGCCCTCCCGCATCGCCACGTTCAGGCCGGCCTCGACGATCTCGGCCCGCCGCTCGTCGAGCGGCTTGCGCTTGTTGTTCATGCCTCGCCCCCGCCGTCAGGCACCACGAGCGCCGTCGCGATCGCCGCGACACCCTCGCCGCGCCCGGTCAGACCGAGGGCATCCGTAGTGGTCGCAGTGAGGGAGACGGGCGCGCCAGCAGCGGCGGAGAGGGCCGCCTGTGCCTCGTCGCGCCGCGTGCCGACCCGCGGTTGGTTTCCGATCACCTGGACTGCCACATTACCGATCATGTACCCAGCAGCCCGGACGCGCCTCGCGGCTTCCGCCAGCAGCGTGGTCCCGGACGCCCCCGCCCACTCGGGACGGCCGGTCCCGAAGTGCGAACCGAGGTCGCCCAGGCCCGACGCCGAGAACAGTGCATCCGCCGCCGCGTGCGCCGCGACATCAGCGTCGGAGTGCCCGGCCAGGCCGCGCTCCCCCGGCCAGTGCAGGCCCCCGAGCCACATCTCCCGGTCCGAGCCGTCGGGCGCGAACGCGTGCACGTCGACCCCGATACCGGTGCGCGGCAGCGGGTACGCGGCCGGTGCGGGCCGTGCGGGGTCGGGGGTGCTCGACGGGTCGGTCATGCGTTGGTCTCCTGCAGCACGAGTGACGCGAGCAACAGGTCGCGTTCGGTGGTGATCTTGAAGGCCGACGCGTCCCCGGCGACGATGTGCACCGGCTCGCCGAGGGCCTCGACGAGGCCGGCGTCGTCGGTGGCCGCCAGGTGCTCGGCCGCGGCCCGAGCCGCGCCGATCCGGTGCGCGCGGACCAGTAGGTCCCGGGCGAACCCCTGGGGCGTCTGGACGGCTCGCAGCATCGAGCGGTCGGGGGTGCCGGTGACGAGCTCGGCGTCGCCGTCCGGCCGCACCTGTTTGACCGTGTCGGTGACGGGCAGACCGGGTATGACGGCGCCGTGGCCGCTGCGGACGGCGCCCACCACCCGCTTGACGAGGTCCGGCGGGACGAGGGGGCGCGCCGCGTCGTGCACCAGGACGACGTCGTCGCCGGGCCGGGCGAGCGCCAGGCCGGCGGCTACCGACGCCTGCCTCGTAGGGCCGCCGTCGGTCACCTCGACGGGGATCCGCACGTGCGGATCATCGGCAAGCAGGTCGGTCATCACGGCAACCAGGCCATCGGGTGCGGTAACGACCAGAGCGTCCACGACGCCCGACGCCGCGAGGCGTCGCGCGGCGTGCAGCACGAGTGGAAAGCCGTCCAGCTCCACCAGAGCCTTGGGCAGGTCGCGCCCTAGTCGGGATCCCGAACCGGCAGCCGTAAGGATTGCAAGGGTCGTCATCTCGTCGCAGGTCCCCACAGGATCATGATTGAAGCGAAGGATCCCGTGGGGCGCGAGCACCGGGTCCTTCATTGGTGCATCAGAAGTGCGAGGGATCCTGTGGGTGGGTCAGGAAGCGAGCACCTCGTCGAGGATCGCTTCCGCCTTCTCCTCTTCGGTGTGCTCAGCCAGTGCGAGCTCGGACACGAGAATCTGCCGTGCCTTGGCAAGCATTCGCTTCTCACCTGCGGAAAGACCGCGGTCGGCGTCTCGGCGGGACAGGTCGCGAACGACCTCGGCCACCTTGATGACATCGCCGGACGCAAGCTTCTCCAGGTTCGCCTTGTACCGGCGCGACCAGTTGGTGGGCTCTTCGGTGTACGGCGCACGCAGGACCTCGAACACGCGGTCGAGACCTTCCTGGCCGACGACGTCGCGCACACCCACGAGGTCGACATTCTCTGCCGGAACCTCGATGGTGAGGTCGCCCTGGGCGACCTTGAGCTTGAGGTACATCTTCTCTTCGCCGCGGATCTTGCGGACCTTGATCTCTTCGATCAGCGCCGCGCCGTGGTGCGGGTAGACAACCGTCTCGCCTACTGTGAACGTCATCTGCAGATGTCCCCTTTCCCTGAAACCAGGTTACCACGGCGTGATCAGCAGAACTTGCGCCCTTGGCATTGCCTGATAGCCGTTCGAGCGAGCGTTTCCGCAGGTCAGGGCCCTGCAACGGGGGCGATGGGAGGCAGTCTTCGCCCCTAGGACCTCGGTCTGATCGTTCCGGAGCCGTGACCGTAGCCACGCTCTGACCGGGCAAATCGCCTCCGTTCGCGATGCGCGGGCATACCGCTGGGGCCACTAGGATTGGGCGGGGATCCGCCCCACCCGAACCAGCCGAACTTTCAGGGAGTCAACCGTGTCCCGTCGCGCCACCGCCGCCCGAGGCGCCCGCACCATCGCCGTCGCGGCGGTCTCTGCCGCAGGGGCCCTCCTCCTGGCGGCCTGCGCCCCGACCACGACGACGCTGACCTACGACCCGTCCGACGGCGTCGGCGTCTCCGTGCTGGGCGAGGAGCAGACGGATCTGCGCGGGATCAACCTCATGGTCATCTCGGCTGCCGAGGGCGAGGCCGGCAACGTCCTGGGCGCACTCGCCAACGAGACGGCGGACGACGTCTCGTTCACGCTGGAGGCCCCTGGCGCCTCGCCCGTCACGGTCGCGGTCCCCGCAGGCGGCACGGTCTACCTGGGCACCGAGACCGGGCAGGCCGTCCAGCTCGACACCGTGGACGCGGCCCCAGGCGAGTACGTCACCGCGACGCTCACCGTCGGCGCCGACTCTCGGGACTTCGAGCTGCCGGTGCTCGACGGCACCCTGCCGGAGTACGCGGACTACCTGCCGGTTGCAGTGCTGCCGTCGCCGGTCGTCTCGCCGTCCCCTGCTGTGTCGCCGTCGCCGTCCGGCTCGCCGTCGCCGTCCGCCACGGAGTGACCCGACCGAAGTAATAAGAACGACCCCAACACCATGCACGCGACGCCGTGCAGAGTGTTGGGGTCGTTCTTGCTGACCCGGTCCTAGATCACCCGAAGCGGCCCGAGACGTAGTCCTCGGTGGCCTTCTCGGCGGGCGACGCGAAGATCGTCGCGGTGTCGTTCATCTCGATCAGCTTGCCGGGCTTGCCGGTGCCCGCGATGTTGAAGAACGCCGTCCGGTCGCTCACGCGAGCAGCCTGCTGCATGTTGTGCGTCACGATGACGATCGTGTAGTCCTTCTTGAGCTCCTGGATCAGGTCCTCGATCGCCAGGGTGGAGATCGGGTCCAGGGCCGAGCACGGCTCGTCCATCAGCACCACCTGCGGCTTCACGGCGATGGCGCGTGCGATGCAGAGGCGCTGCTGCTGGCCGCCCGACAGGCCGGAGCCCGGCCGCTCCAGGCGGTCCTTGACCTCGTTCCAGAGGTTGGCCCCACGCAGGGACGACTCGACCAGGTCGTCCGCGTCGGACTTCGAGATCCGCTTGTTGTTGAGCTTCACGCCAGCCAGCACGTTGTCCCGGATCGACATGGTGGGGAACGGGTTGGGGCGCTGGAACACCATGCCGACGGTGCGGCGCACGGCCACCGGGTCGACGTCGGCGCCGTACAGGTTGACCCCCTCGAGCTCGACGGAGCCCTCCACGCGGGCACCCGGCGCGACCTCGTGCATGCGGTTCAGGGTGCGCAAGAACGTCGTCTTGCCGCATCCGGACGGGCCGATGAAGGCCGTGACGGACTTGGGGTCGATCGTCATGGAGACACCCTCTACGGCGAGAAAGTCGCCGTAGTAGATGTCGAGGTCCTTCACGTCGATGCGCTGTGCCATCGGATCATTCCTTCGTGTGAGCGGCGGCTGAGGCTGGTCTGCGCGTCAGCGCAGCTTCGGGGAGAACCACCGGGTCACGAGGCGCCCGATGAGGTTGAGGAGCATGACGATGATGATCAGGAGGAGGGCGGCGGCCCAGGCCCGATCGAAGTTGATGTTCACCAGGCAGTCCAGCACACCCTCGCGGCAGGGCACAGGGCCCTGTCGGTACTGGCTGAAGATGTACACCGGCAGGGTCATCATGCGGCCCTCGAACGGGTTGAAGTTGATCGAGTCCGACACACCGGCGGTGATCAGGATCGGCGCCGTCTCGCCGATCACCCGGGCGATCGCGAGCAGCACGCCCGTGGTGAGCCCGGCGACGGAGGTGCGGAGCACCACCCGGACGATGGTGAGCCACTTCGGCACACCCAGCGCATAGGACGCCTCCCGCAGCTCGTTCGGGACCAGCTTGAGCATCTCCTCGCAGGAGCGCACGACCACGGGGATCATCAGCACGCTCAGCGCGACCGCGGCGATGATGCCGAGCTTTGCTCCCGGGCCGAGGAAGATCGAGAACAGCGCGAACGCGAACAGGCCCGCGACGATCGACGGGATGCCGGTCATGACGTCCACGAAGAACGTCGTGACCCGAGCCAGCGCACCGCGCCCGTACTCGACCAGGTAGATGGCCACGAGCAGGCCGATCGGCACCGAGATGACGGTGGCGCACAGCGTGATCATCAGCGTGCCGACGGCGGCGTGATAGGCGCCGCCCATGTCCATGCCGCCGAACACGCCGCGCATCGAGGTGAAGAGGAACTGGCCGTCGAACCGTTCGGCGCCGCGCAGCACGACGGTCCACAGGAGGGACACCAGCGGGATCAGGGCCAGCCCGAAGGCGCCGTAGATCAGCACCGTCATGGTCCGGTCGGCGCGCCTGCGCCCGCCGTCGGCGGTGGTCAGCAGTGCTCGTGTTTCGGCGGAGCCGGGGGTCTCAGTCGTGGCGCTCATCAGTTGGCTCCCGAGAAGTCCTTGCGGCGCGCGACAATCGCGCGCGCGGCCATGTTGACCACCATCGTGATGACGAAGAGCGCGAGGCCGGTGGCGATGAGCACGTTCACGGCGAGCCCGCTGGCCTCGGCGAACCGCGACGCGATGAACGCGGCGATGGTCTGCTGCTGGCCCGAGTCGAAGATCTGGAACGAGTAGAGGATCCCGGGCGACAGGATCATGAGCACGGCCATGGTCTCGCCGAGCGCGCGCCCGAGGCCGAGCATCGCCGCGGAGATGACGCCGGAGCGGCCGAAGGGCAGCACCGCCGTGCGGATCATCTCCCACCGGGTGGCGCCCAGGGCGAGCGCCGCCTCCTCGTGCAGCTTGGGGGTCTGCAGGAAGACCTCGCGGGAGACCGCGGTGATGATCGGCAGGACCATCACCGCGAGGACGACGGACACCGTCGCCAGCGACCGGCCGGTGTTCGTCACGTTCACCGTCCAGAACGGCAGGAAGTCCAGCACCCCGCCGATCCACACCCAGACGTCGTTGATGACCGGTGCCAGCGTGCGCCCGCCCCACAGGCCGAACACGACGGACGGGATCGCGGCGAGCAGGTCGATCACGTAGCCGATCGCCGCGGCGGCGCGGCGCGGGGCGTAGTGCGAGATGAACAGGGCGATGCCGATGGCGACCGGCGTCGCGAGCAGCAGCGCCATGGCCGCGGCGAGGAGGGTACCGAAGACGAGCGGGCCGACCAGGTCCCACAGCGAGTCCATCCCCGTCGGCAAGCCACCCTGGTCGGCGAGCTCCTCCGGCGAGGCGGTCAGTGCGGGCAGGCCACGCGCGATGAGGAACACCGCGACGGCCGCGAGAACCAGCAGCAGGAAGGCCCCGGCCCCGGTGGTGATCCAGCGGAACACCCGGCTGAAGCCACGTTCGGTATCGCCGCTCCCGCGCCGTCGGGCCGGCGGCTTCAGCCGGCCGGGCTGGGCGTCCGGCGGACTGTCGGTTGTGGTCACAAGAGCTCCTCGATGCTCGTCGCTCGGTGTGGGGTCGGTTGTGGCTGACATGGCTGTGCCGGTGGCCGGACCGGCGGCGCCAGCGGCGCCGGTCGGCCCGGCCACCGGCCGGTGATCAGTTGCGTCAGCCGACCGTGATCGACTCGATGGCGGCGGCGACCTGCTCAGCGGTGTTCGCCGAGATGGGCGCGTTGCCCGCGGCCGCGGCCGCGGCCTGCTGGCCCTCGTCGGAGGCCACGTAGGCCAGGAACGCCTTGACGAAGTTGCCGTTCGTCTCGTCCGCGTAGTTGGTGCAGGCGATGGCGTAGGAGACCAGCACGAGCGGGTACGTGGCCGGGTCGGTCAGCGTGCGGTCGACCTCGATCGCGAAGTCGTGCTCGGCGCGACCCTCGACGCGCGGCGAGGCGTCCACCGTGGCGGCGGCACCCTCGGGCGAGAACGCCACCCACTCTTCGCCGACCTGGATCGAAGCGCTGCCCAGGTCGACGACCCGGGAAGCGTCCGCGTAGGTCACAGCACCCTCGGTGTCGGTCACGACGCCGACGACACCGGACGTGCCCTCGGCGGAGTCGCCACCCTCAAGCGGCCAGACGCCGTCCGGCTCGTCCGTCCAGACGTCCGGAGCGGTCGCGAACAGGTACTCGGTGAAGTTCTCGGTGGTACCCGAGTCGTCGAGGCGGTGCACCGGCGTGATGTCCAGGTCCGGGAGCTCGGCGTCGGGGTTGTCGGCGGCGATCGCGTCGTCGTTCCAGTTCGTGATCTCGCCGTTGAAGATGTTGGCGATGACCTCGGAGGAGAGGTTCAGCGAGTCGATGCCGGGCAGGTTGAAGGCGACGGCGATCGGGCTCACGTAGATCGGCAGGTCGATCGCACCGTCGGCGCCGCACACCTCGGTCGAGGTGGCGAGCTCTTCGTCGTCGAGCGCGGAGTCGGAGCCGGCCCACTGCACGCCACCCGCGAGGAACTGCTCGCGGCCCGCGCCGGAACCGGCCGGGTCGTAGTTGATCGTGGAGTCGGGGTTCGCGCCCTGGAAGCCGGCAACCCAGGCCTCCATCGCGGACTCCTGGGACGATGCGCCCGCACCGGCAAAGTCACCGGCGATGGGCTCGGCACCCTCGGTCTCCGTGGGCTCTTCACCGGTCGTCGGGTCTGATCCGCAGGCTGCGAGGCTCAGCGCGAGCGCGCCCACCATGACAGCGGAGCCAACGCGGGGGAATCGGCTGATCTTCACGTGTCGTTCCATCCTGTTCAAGTTCGTACGCGCGGCGAGCGCCGCGGCGTCAGTCGGGACGCTAGGGAGCGGGAGTGACCTGATCCCCAGATATGGGTAAACGGAAGGTGAACAAGCCATCACGGAGGGGGTGATTCGCAACACCCTCACCTTGGCACGCCCTGGCGCTGTCCACATTTCGCTGCATCTGCGGGTCATCCGTCCGTCTGGTCGTCCGGACGTTCCTGGGTCAGGTAGATGGCTTCGGCGGCTTCCGTGATCCAGGCCTGCACGTCGCTGGAGATGACCGCGCTGCCCGCCGCGCCGGCTGCGCGCTCCTGGCCTTCGGTGGAGGCAACGTACTCGACGAACTCCTTGACGAAGGTCCCCTCGGCCCGGTCCGCGTACCGCGAGCACACGACCAGGTAGGAGACAAGCACCAGCGGGTAGGCGAAGGGCTGGTCGATCGTCCGGTCGAGGACGAACGCGAGATCGTGCTCGTACCGGTTCTCGACCCGCGGCGATACGTCGACGACGGCGGCCGCGGCGTCGGCGCTGTAGGGCACGAACTCGTCACCCACCCTGATGGCGACGCGCCCGAGGTCGGCGGTCGCCGAGGCGTCCGCGTAGGTGATGCCGCCGGGCGTGGAGCGGACCGTCTCGGTCACGCCGCCCGTCCCGTCGGCGGCGAACCCCTGCGGGAGCGGCCACAGCCCGTCCGGCTCGTACGGCCACGACTGCGGTGTGGTCGCGTGGAGGTAGTCGGTGAAGTTCGCGGTGGTACCCGAGTCGTCGGAGCGGTGCACCGGCGTGATACCCAGCGCGGGCAGCTGCGCCTCGGGGTTTACCTCGACGATCGCCGGGTCGTTCCACTGGGTGATCTGCCCCGTGAAGATCCGCGCGATCAGGTCCGAGGACAGGTTCAGCTGGTCGACACCCTCGACGTTGAAGGCCACCGAGATCGGGCTGATGTAGACGGGGAGGTCGATGGCGTTGCCGCCGTCGCACGCCGGGCCGGAGGCGGCCATCTCCTCGTCGTCGAGCGCGACGTCCGAGGCGCCGAAGGCCGTGCTGCCCGCGAGGAACGCCTCCCGGCCGTCACCCGAGCCGGCGGGGTCGTAGTTGATCGCCGCGTCGGGGTGCCGCTCCTGAAACCCGCTGATCCAGGCCTCCATCGCAGATTCCTGCGAGGAGGCGCCGACGCCGTGAAACTCACCGGCGACGACGGGCTCCGGGTCGGCGCTGGGTTCGTCGTCCGCCCCGAGACCCGGGAACCCCATCGTGCCGCAGCCCGCGAGCGCCAGGACCACGGCGCCCGCGGTGGCAGCGGAGACGAGACGGGTGTAGAGGGAGGTGCTCACGGTTCGCGAACGTACTCACCGGCACCGTCTCGTGAGCAAACACCAGGTGAACGGAAGGTGACCAGCGCTGCGGTCGTCCCGTGACGTGTGCCACCAGACGGTGGCACACGCGGGGCTCACGCCTCGTCGTCGGCCAGCTTGTAGCCCAGGCCACGCACCGTCAGGAGGTACTTGGGCGAACCCGGGTCCGGCTCGATCTTGGAGCGGATGCGCTTCACGTGGACGTCGAGCGTCTTGGTGTCGCCCACGTAGTCGGCGCCCCAGACCCGGTCGATGAGCTGCCCCCGGGTCAGGACCCGGCCCGCGTTCCGCATGAGCAGCTCGAGCAGGTCGAACTCCTTGAGCGGCAGCGCGACGCTCTCCCCGGCCACCGCCACGGTGTGCCGCTCCACGTCCATGCGGACCGGCCCGACCTCGAGCACGCCGTCCTCGTCGTGCTCCGCCGAGTCGCTGGGCTGACGGCGCCGGAGCACCGCCCGAACGCGGGCGAGCAGCTCACGGTACGAGTAGGGCTTGGTCACGTAGTCGTCGGCGCCGAGCTCCAGGCCCACCACCTTGTCGATCTCGGAGTCCTTGGCGGTCAGCATGATGACCGGGACGTCGCCGCGGGCCCGCAGCTCCCGGCACACCTCCGTGCCCGACAGGCCCGGCAGCATCAGGTCGAGCAGCACCAGGTCCGCCCCCTCCGCGTCGTACGCGGCGAGCGCCGAGTTGCCGTCGGCGGCCTCGACCACCTCGAAGCCCTCACGGGTCAGCTGGTACGTCAGCGGATCCCGGTACGACTCTTCGTCCTCGACAACCAGGATGCGCGTCACGCACCTACCTCCTCGTTCTTGGCGGCCCCGTGGTCGGTGGCCTTGTGCTGAACCTGCTGGTCCTGTTGGTCCTGCAGCTCTGCTTCCGCTGCCCGATCGGGCAGGGGTCCGGCGCCCGGCCGGTCCGCGGACGGGATCCGGAGGGTGAAGGTCGAGCCCCGGCCGGGCTCGGACCACATGGTCACGTCCCCACCGTGGTCGGCGGCGACATGCTTGACGATGCTCAGGCCCAGGCCTGTACCCCCAGTGTCGCGCGAGCGCGCGGGATCCACCCGGTAGAAACGCTCGAAGACGCGGTCCTGAGCGTCCTCCGCGATCCCGACCCCCTGGTCCACGACCGCGATCTCGACCAGGCCGGCCCGCTCGTTGACCCCGACCCCCACGCGGCTGGCGGGTCCGGAGTAGGCGACGGCGTTGTCGACCAGGTTGCGGACCGCGGTGACCAGGAGGTTGTGGTCGCCGTAGACCTCGGTGTCCAGGTCGCCGCCCATCGTGATCGCGATGTTCTTGGACTGCGCGGTGGTGCGCGCCCGGTCCACCGCCTCCTCCACGACCTCACGGATCGGGACCGGGGTCAGCTTCGGCATCGAGCCGGCGCCCTGCAGACGCGACAGCTCGATGATCTCCTGCACCAGGGCGGACAGCCGGACGGCCTCGCGCTGCATCCGTTCGGTGAACCGGCGCACGGCCACCGGGTCGTCCGCGGCGTCGGCCACGGTCTCTGCCAGCAGCGCCAGCGCGCCCACCGGCGTCTTCAGCTCGTGGGACACGTTGACGACGAAGTCCCGGCGGATCGCCTCGACCCGGCGCGCCTCGGTGCGGTCCTCCGCGAGCACCAGCACCCGCTCCAGGCCCAGGGGCGCCACACGCACCTGCAGCAGCACGGTGCCCTGGCCCACCGGGCCGCGTGGCAGCTCCAGCTCCTGCTCCCGGATCACGCCGTCGCGCCGCACCAGGGCCACCAGGTCCGTGATCGCCGGGTGCACGAGCGCGTCGTTGCGCACCACCCCCAGCGCGTAGGCCGGCGGGGAGGCGCGGATCACCTCGTCCTCGCCGTCGAGCACAACTGCGGCGGAGCGCAGCACCGAGAGCACACGGACGAGACCCGCGTCGAGCTCGTCGGGTTCGGCCTGGGTAAGGGCATGCTGCTGCCGCTCGGAGACGCGGAAGGCCAGGGTGGCCACCACGCCGACGATCACGCCGAAGATTCCGGCGGCCAGCACCGGTACCCCGGAGATGATTCCGTCCACACCCCCAGGGTAGGTCGACGTTTCAACCGCGGGACGACGTCGGCGGGTGCTCCGAGGATCGCGTCGCTTACTGTTCATGTCGGGGAGGAAGCGCGTTAACCTCCCGGTACATCGCACCGTCGAACCTTGGCGGGTGCGGGCGGTTGCTGTGCCGTGCGCCGTTCCGGGACGTGTCCGGGCGGTCGGCCCGGCCGTGCGTCGGCCCCGCCCGCCCTCCGGCGGCGCGACAGCGGACGCGAATCGTTCGCGCGCCCCGAGTGCGAGAGGAAACCGATGCGAGAGATCTTCGAGGCCGAGCTGCAGCAGGTCGGCGACGACCTGACCGAGATGAGCAGGCTCGTGGAGTCCGCCATCACCCGAGCCGGCACGGCACTGCTTGAGGCGGACCTCCAGCTGGCGCAGGAGGTGATCGCCTCCGACAAGACCATCGACGCGATCGAGGACTCGCTCGACGAGCGGTGCATCCACCTGCTCGCCCAGCAGGCGCCGGTCGCCACCGACCTGCGCGTGGTCGTCAGCGCGCTGCGGATGAGCGCCTCCCTGGAGCGGATGGGCGACCTGGCCCGGCACGTCGCGCAGGTGGCGCGTGGGCGCTACCCGGCGCAGGCGATAGTGCCCGAGGCCAGGGACACGTTCGTGAACATGCACGACGCCGCGGTCCGCGTGGCGCAGCGCACCACCAAGCTGCTCGCCACGCGCGACCTCACGCTGGCCGAGGCCCTGGAGCGCGACGACGACATCATCGACGCGCTGCACCAGGAGACGTTCAACAAGCTCCTGGCGCCCGAGTGGCACGCCACAGTGCAGGAGTCCGTCGACGTGACGCTCGTCGCTCGCTACTACGAGCGGTTCGGCGACCACGGCGTCTCGATCGCCCGCCGCGTGACGTTCCTGGTAACGGGAGACTTCCCGGAGGCGTGACCCTGGTACGAGCAAGGCGCTCAGGTCACCTGGTGACCTGAGCGCCTTGCTCGTTCCGGATCAGCGGCCTGATTCAGCGGCCCTGGTTCGCCACGGCCGCGATCGCGTCCTGCGCGGCCGCCGGGTCGAGGTAGGTGCCGCCCGGCTTCACCGGCTCCAGGGTCTCCTCGTCGAGCTCGTAGACCAGCGGGATGCCCGTCGGGATGTTCAGCCCGGCGATGGCCTCGTCGGAGACGCCGTCGAGGTGCTTCACCAGGGCCCGCAGCGAGTTGCCGTGGGCGGCGACCAGCACGGTCTTGCCGGCCTTGAGGTCCGGCACGATCTCGCTCTCCCAGTACGGCAGGGCGCGCTCCAGCACGAGCTTGAGGGCCTCCGTGCGCACCACCGGGGCGTCCGCGTACCGCGGGTCGGCGTCCTGGCTGAACTCGGAGCCCAGCTCGATCTCCGGCGGCGGCACGTCGTACGAGCGGCGCCAGAGCATGAACTGCTCCTCGCCGAACTCCGCGAGCGTCTGCTTCTTGTCCTTGCCCTGCAGCGCGCCGTAGTGGCGCTCGTTGAGGCGCCAGCTGCGCTTGACCGGGATCCAGTGTCGGTCGGCGACGTCGAGCGCCAGGTTCGCCGTCATGATCGCGCGGCGCAGCAGCGACGTGTGCAGGACGTCCGGGTTCACACCGGCCTCCTTGAGGAGCGCGCCACCGCGCTTGGCCTCCTCGACGCCCTTCTCGGAGAGCGCCACGTCCACCCAGCCGGTGAACAGGTTCTTCGCGTTCCACTCGCTCTCGCCGTGGCGGAGCAGCACGAGGGTGTAGGTCATGGCTCCATCCTGCCGCACTTTGCGTGGTGCTTTCTCGCCTGCTCGTAGACGGCCAGCATCTCGTCGGCAGCGCGGTCCCAGCCGAACCTGGTCGCCGAGGCACGGGCGCCTACGGCCAGGCGCGCGCGGCGCTCGTCGTCGTCCAGGAGGCACTTGAGGACCAAGGCCCAGGTCTCGGGCTCGTGGTCGGGCACCAGCACGCCGGAGACGTCGTCCTCGACCACCGTGCGCAACCCGCCCACCGCCGCGGCGACCACCGGGGTGCCCGCCGCCTGCGCCTCCGCCGCGACCAGGCCGAACGACTCGCTGTGCGACGGCACAGCCACCAGGTCGGCCGCCTGGAAGTAGCGGGCCAGCGTCCGCTGGGGCACCGGGGGTCGCACCAGCACGTGGTCGGCCACACCCTCCTGGTAGGCGAGCGCCTCAAGCTCCCGGACGGCGGTCGGCCGCCCGGAGGCGCCGCCGAGCACCACGAGCAGGGGCGGTGTGCCGCCGTCCTGCGACCAGACCCGCTCCCCCAGCGCCCGTACCAGCACGTCCGGTCCCTTGAGCAGCTGGACCCGCCCCGCGAACAGCACGATCTTGCGGTCGACCGGCAGGTCGAGCTGCTCCCGCAGCTCGGCCGCCTGCCTGCCCGGGTCCGCGGTGTCGGGCAGCGGGGCGAACACGCCGAGGTCCACCCCCGGCTGCACCACGTGCACCCGGTCCGGGTCGGCGTGGTAGTCGCGCACCAGCTCGCCGGCCTCCTGGTCCGTGTTCGCGACGAGGGCGTCGGCCTCAGCGACCACCTGCTCCTCGCCGATGATCCGGCCCTGTGGCTCGGGTACGTCTCCCGGCGCGAGTGACGCGTTCTTCACGCGCGCCATGGTGTGCATCGTGTGCACGAGCGGGACGTCCCAGCGCTCCGCGGCGAGCCAGCCCACCTGGCCCGACAGCCAGTAGTGCGTGTGCAGCACGTCGTACCAGCCCTCGGGGCGGTGCGCCTCGGCGCGCAGCAGGCCCGCGGCGAACGCGCACAGCTGGCCGGGCAGGTCGTTCTTGTCCAGACCCTCGTACGGTCCCGCGGGCACGTGGATGACGCAGATGCCGGGCTCGGCGCTGGTCACCCTGGGCTGGGCCGACGACGTCGCCCGCGTGTAGATCTCCACCTGCGCGCCACGCCGGGCGAGCGCCCGGGACAGCTCCAGCACGTAGACGTTCATGCCGCCGGCGTCACCCGTGCCGGGCTGCTCCAGCGGCGAGGTGTGCACGGAGACCATCGCTATCCGGAAGGGGCGGGCCGCGTCCGGCTCGACGAGGTCGGGCGGCAGGCTGTCGCGCATCACGCCTCCAGGACGCACGCGGGCACGGGCAGCTCCAGCCGGTCCGTGATCTCGCCCTGGCCGGTCGTGGGGTCGAGCCGGACGGCGATCAGCGCGTCGGCGTTCTGCGCGGCCACGACCACTACCCCTCCGTCGGCCAGAAGCGCGTGGTGGCGCGGCCAGGCGCCGGCCCCGAGGTCGACGTCGGAGACGTTGTTGATGGTCAGGTGCCCGGCCGTTACGGCGTCGTCCGTGCCGGCTGCGGCCGGGCGTACCCGGAGCACCGACAGGACGTCCGGCCCGCGCACACCCACGTGCACCAGGTCGCCGGCGACGGTGATGTGCGAGGGGTACCCGGCGGCGCCGTCGGGCATGGTGCGGCCGGTGATCGCGACCGAACCGACGTGCTCCAGGCGGCCCGGTCCCGCAGGGACCAGGACGTGCAGGCGGCAGTCGAGCTCGCCCACCAGCAGGATGGTGCCGTCGGGCAGCTCGACCAGGTGGCGCGGGCCGGTGCCGGGCGGCAGGACGGCGGCGACCTCGCCGCCCGACGTGGCGGCGTCGTCGAGCAGAAGAGCGCCGTCGAGCGGGTAGGAGCGCAGCTCGTCGGTGCCGAGGTCGGCCACCAGGACCCGGTCCCCCCAGACGTGCGCGAAGTGGGCGTGCGAGCCTTCCTGCCGGCCGGCGACCGGACCCGATCCCGTGTGCCGGTGGGTCCGCGGCTCCCCGAGTGCCCCGGTCGTGCTGAGCGCAACCGCGGCGACTACGCCGTCGCCGTAGTTCGTCACCCAGGCGGCGGTGTCCGTCGCGACCACGTGGCAGGGGCTCGAACCACCTGTGGCGGCCGCTCCTGCGGGGGCGAGCGCGCCGTCGTCCGGCACCCGGAACGAAGAGATACCGCCGGAGTCGACCTCGGACACCGCAAGCAGCGTGCGCCCCGACGGGTCCAGCGCCAGGTAGGACGGAGAGGCGACCGGGGCGACGAGCTCGGCGCCCGCGAACTTTCCGTGTCCGCCGATAGCAACCCGCCAGATGCCCTCACCAGTTCCCGGCGCCTGCCCGGCCGTCGGATACGTGCCGATCCACAGGGCGGCGCTAGGGATGCTCATGCAGTCAGCCTAATGACGTCCGGGCAGTGCTCTTTGCCGGAATGTACGACGCCCCGGCCGCCCCCTCGTAGAAGGGGCGCCGGGGCGTTATCCGCTGTCGGGAAAGCGACGGCGTCAGCCGTTCGCCTTCGCGTAGGCGTCCTGAACCTCTGCCGCGATACGGCCACGGTCGCTGACCGTGTAGCCGTTGGCCTTGGCCCATTCGCGGACCGCAGCAGTGTCGCTCCCCGAACGGGACCGGCGAGTGGTGGCAGTGCGCGCGACCGGCGACGACTTCACCTTGCGTGCGTGGCCGACCCACGAAGCGAGAGCCTCACGGAGCTGAGCCGAGTGCTCGGCATTGAGGTCGATCTCGTAGGAGACGCCGTCAAGGCCGAAGTTCACGGTCTCGTCGGCGGCACCGCCATCGATGTCATCTTCGAGAACAAGCTGAACCTTCTGAACCATACGGGTACTTCCCTTCAGCGCCACTAATTCCGGGGTTGTTCGCGAGCATGCCGCACTCAATATTGACATGTCAATTAAGGGTGTGTGACACCGATCACGAAAAATTCACCCGGCGGAAGTGAAGTAGGAGGCTTTGATCCCGCAGGTCGGCGCGGATAACCACACGCGGCGCAGGATCAGCGCGGCGCGGAATTCTCGGTGTTTTCCGCCGCTGCCGCGATCGCCTCACGGTCCATTCGGTCCAGAGCCTGGCGCTCGTCCCGGTCGGCGCGGACGATCTTGCGCATCGCAAACCAGAACAACAGGCCGACGCCGACCGAGGGAGTAAGCCCGGCGAGCACCGCGAGCGTCGTATCCATCACAAGATCCTCACAAACTCATCTTCACGATTGGAAATCTCAGGCCTGCGGCTTCACGAGCGGAAAAAGGATGGTCTCGCGGATGCCCTGGCCGGTCAGTGCCATCAGCAGGCGGTCGATGCCCATGCCCATTCCGCCCGAAGGGGGCATCGCGAATTCCATCGCGGTCAGGAAGTCCTCGTCCAGCAGCATGGCCTCGTCGTCGCCGGCCGCAGCCATCCTGGCCTGCGCCTCGAAGCGCTGGCGCTGCACCACGGGGTCGACGAGCTCGGAATAGCCGGTGGCCAGCTCGAAGCCGCGCACATACAGGTCCCACTTCTCGACCTGGCCCTTTTCCGTGCGGTGGTCACGCGTGAGCGGCGACGTCTCCACGGGGAAGTCGCGTACGAACGTCGGCGCCGACAGGTGGTCGCCCACCCGGTGCTCCCAGAGGGACTCGACCAGCTTTCCGTGATTCACGATCTTCTTGTTGCCGACCTCGACATCGAGCCGCTCGGCGATCTTCTCGAGTTCCTCCACCGACGTGTCGGTGGTGATCTCCTCACCCAGGCTTTCCGAGAGCGAGTCGTACATCCGCAGGTTTGCCCATTGTCCTCCCAGCTCGTACTCGGAACCGTCTGGAAGAGTCACGAGCGTGGTGCCGAGAACGTCGCGGGCCGCCGTCTGCACCAGATCCTGGGTGATGGCGCCGATGGTGTTGTAATCCCCGTAGGCCTCGTACGCCTCAAGCATCGCGAACTCCGGCGAGTGCGACGAGTCGGCGCCCTCGTTGCGGAAGTTCCGGTTGATCTCGAAGACCTTCTCGACGCCGCCGACGACCGCCTTCTTGAGGAAGATCTCGGGCGCGATGCGCAGGAAGAGGTCCAGGTCGTACGCATTCATGTGCGTCGAGAAAGGGCGTGCGGACGCGCCGGACGCAATGGTCTGCAGCATCGGCGTCTCGACCTCGAGAAAGCTGCGTCGGTAGAAGTTCTCGCGCAGAGAGCGCACCACGCCGGAGCGCAGGCGCACCATGTCGCGCGCTGCGGGGCGCGCGATGAGGTCCACGTAACGCTGCCGGACGCGCGCCTCCTCCGAGAGGTCCTTGTGCAGCACCGGGAGCGGGCGCAGTGCCTTGGCCGCCATCTGCCAGTTGTCGGCGAAGATGCTCAGCTCGCCGCGCCGCGACGCGCCGACGCGACCGTGCAGGAAGAGGTGATCACCCAGGTCGACGTCGGTCTTGAAGGCCGCGAGCGCCTCCTCGCCGAGCACGGCGAGGCTCAGCAAACCCTGGAGGCGGTTGCCCTCGCCGTCCTGCAGCGTGACGAAGCACAGCTTGCCGCCGATGCGGATGAAGACGACGCGGCCGGCGACGCCGACGACGTCGTCCGTCTCCTGGCCGGCCTCGAGGTGCTCGTATGCGCCGCGCACCTCGGCGATGGTGTGCGTGACCGGGACGGTGACCGGGTAGGCCTCGATGCCGCGCGCCAGGAGACGCTCGCGCTTCTCGCGCCGGACCCGCAGCTGCTCGGGCAGGTCGTCGGTCGGCGGGGTCGCGGCGCTCTCGGCACCAGAGTTCTCGGTCGTCACGGGTGCGATTCTATCGGTGGCGCTAGCTCAATTAGCCCCGGAGGTCCAGGGCCAGGTCCAGGATCGGAGCGCTGTGGGTCAGGGCGCCTACCGAGAGGTAGTCCACGCCCGTGGCCGCGACCTTGCTTGCCGTCTCCAGGGTCAGGTTTCCGGTCGCCTCGAGCTCGACGTGCGCCGGGACGCCGTCGCGACCTTCCCGCGCGCGGACGGCGGCGACGGTCTCGGCAAGCAGCCCGGGCTCCATGTTGTCCAGCAGCAGGAAGTCGGCGCCCGAGGCCAGGGCCTCCAGGGCCTGGGCGGTCGTGTCGGCCTCGACCTGGATCTGGACGTCGGGGAAGTTCTCGCGCACGGCGCGGATCGCGGCGGCGACCGATCCGGCGGCGACCACGTGGTTGTCCTTGACCATGGCGACGTCGTACAGGCCCATGCGCTTGTTCGTGCCACCGCCGGCGCGCACGGCGTACTTCTGCAGGGCGCGCAGGCCCGGCGTGGTCTTGCGGGTGTCGAGCACCTGCGCGCCCGTCCCCGCCAGCTCGCGGGCGAACGCCCGGGTCGCCGTCGCCACGCCGGAGGCACGGCTCGCCAGGTTGAGCAGGGTGCGTTCGGCCACGAGCAGCACCTGGGTGCGGCCCGCGAGGCTCGCCAGGACCTGGCCCGCGGTCACGGCGGCGCCGTCCTGCACGTGGAAGGTGGCCTCCGGGGCCGGCAGGCCCAGCCGGGCCGCGACCTGGCCCAGCACCTCGGGCACCACCAAGAGGCCCGCGACCACACCGTCCTCGCGCGCCACGAGCTCCGCCACTCCGGTGGCCGACGGCGGGATGGTCGCCTGCGAGGTCACGTCCCGCCCGGGGGCGGGCCCCAGGTCCTCGTCGAGGGCTACCTCGACGATGCGGGCGACCCAGGCGGCGTCGAGCCCGGGGGTGACCGTGGAGGGGGTGGCGAAGACGGGGAGGGTGCTCACGGGCTCACCGTATCCGCAGCGTCGGCGGCACCATCGGGAGCCGTGTCCGTGGCACCGTCACCCGCTGGACCGCCGCCGGCGGCGCCGTCCACCATGGCCTGGAGCGTCCGCTCCGAGTCCGTGAGGTAGCGGTTCAGGTCGGCCGCGGCGCCGTCGGCGTCACCGGCCGTGAACCGGCGCAGCAGGCCGGCGTTGCGGTCGACAAAACCGTCGAAGAACGCTCCGTTGTCGCCGAGCAGGCCGAACGACAGGCGCAGCTCGGCGGAGAGGTTCGCGTGCACGCGGTCGAGGCGCGGGCTGCCCGCGAGCGCCACTATCCCGGCGTGGAAGCGCATGTTCGCGGCGGCGATGTCGCGCCAGTCGCCGCCGAGCCGGGCGGCGAGGGCCGCGTCGACGGCGTCCCGCATGATCCGGGCTCCCGGGTGGGCCGGGTCGCCGGCGGCGAGCACCGGGACCTCGATGAGCCGCCGGAGCCGGTAGATGTCCACGATGTCGGCCAGGGCGGGCCGCGCCACGGCGACGCCGGCATTGGGCCGCCGCACCAGGAGGCCCTCGTGGACCAGGATCCGGAAGGCCTCGCGCAGGGTGTTGCGGGACACGTCGAGCGACTCGCTCACCGCCTGCTCCGAGAGCCGCTGCCCGGGGGTCAGGCGTCCGGAGACGATGAGCTCGCGGATTGCGTCTGCGCTGCGTTCGGCGCGATCGGGCTGCACGCCCTGATCCTACGGACCTGCGATCCAGACCTTGGTTGTGGGCGCGATGGTTGCGACTACGCGTCCGGTTGAGGCGCAACGATCGCGCCCACAACCAATCAGTCGGTCGTGTCGATTACCGCGTGGATCAGGTTGGTGGCCTGGGCCGCGATGGAGGTGCGCCAGGCGTCGAACGTGGGGTCGCTCACGCCGAAGGTGGTCTCGTAGTGCTGCATGTCCGGGGTGTGGATGTGCCCGGCCGGGATGTCGAGCCCCGCGCGGTCGCGCAGCAGCGTGTTCCGGTAGGCGCTCTCGTTGGACAGGTAGTTGCCGCCACCGCCGCTGTAGGAGCAGGAACCTGCGGCCGGCGGCACCGGCGGCATGGCCGGCGGGTAGGTGACGGACGGCGGGCTGTTGACCGTCTGGAGCGTGGGCGAGGTGCAGTCGGGGAACTGCGTGTAGCTGGTGTTCCAGACGACGCCGAAGGCCACCGCCGGGTCGGGCCACGTGTCGCCCGGAGGACGCGGGACGTCGGCCCCGGTGTCGGCGGCGATCATCTCGGCGATCGGCAGGCTCGCCGTCGTCCACTGCGGCGGGTTGGTGAGCCCGTCCCCGCCGCCCCATCGGTCGACGACCTGGCTGTTGCAGCCGGCGTTGTTGATCGCGAGCTGCGGCACGCCGCCGATCCGGGGGCACGGTGCGAGGCGGTCGTTGCCCAGCGAGACGCCGTGGTAGCGGGCGTTCCACTGCTCCAGGTTGAACTGCGAGCCGCCGGCCTGGCTCACGGTGATCGACGCGTCGACCTGACGCGGGCCGGGCTCCATGAACGGGCCGACGGTGTCCTCGAGGTAGCCCTCCCCGAACTCGCGGTAGCTCACGGGCAACGTGTACGCCTCGACGTAGGCGAGCTTGCCGTCGTCGGTGCGGTATCTGGTGCCGTCCAGCGAGAGCGCGGTGGCGCCCGACGGGTTGCCGTGCCGGATGTTGTTGCCGACCGTGCCCGGCGCGGGCCCGGTGGTGCCGCCGTCGAGCGTGTAGACGTCGAACCCGCTGACGATCACCCGCAGGACGTCGTCGCCGCGCGGGAGGTTGATGTCGAACATCCCGCGCGCGGCCTTGTCGAACGTCTCGACCAGCTCGGCCCGCTCAGCGGGCGTGAGGCCGCCCGTCGGGTCCCACTGGCGCAGCACCGCCATGGCCTCGATCCGGGTCCAGTACAACGGGCGGTCGTCGCTCGCGGGCAGGTCACCGCGGACGGCGCCGTCGTCGGCCTGGGCCCGGCGGACGGCGGCGTCCCACAGGGCCTCACCCTTGCGCTCGGCGAGCGCCGTCGCGCCGTCGAGCGTGCGGGTGCGGCACAAGGCCGCCGTGAAGGCGGCCGTGTACCCGCCGAACCCGCCGCCCTCGATGATGGTGCGGGCGTAGGTGTCGTCGGCGGGGACCGTCGGGTCGGCCGCGCTGGGCAGGTAGGCGGTCAGGCGGCTTTCCTCGACCGAGAGCGGGATGCTCGGGTCGAGGCAGCTGGATCCGGGCTGAGCGGCGACTGGTGCCGCCACGGCCGGGGCCGCCAGGGCGGTCGTGGCGCAGAGCGCGAGGGCGACGGCGCCCGCTCGCACCCTGACAGCGGTACGTGATCTCGACATGGTGGTCTCTACTTCCCCTCGGGTCGGGTAGTCACCGACCGTAGGGTTCGTTGAACAATCCAACAAGGGCGGGCGCGTAAACATCTGGTGTCCCAGGCTATGCGCGGCCAGTTGGGCCGTGTCATGATCGACCTGGTCCCGCAATGCGGATGAAACAATCGGACGAGACGATCCTGACTGTTGAACAATCCGGCTCACCACGACGACCAGGAGGACACCATGTCCGACCCGAGCCACGAGCCCGCGACCACATCGGCCGAGACCCCGCAGACCGGCCCGCCCCCCAGCGTCAGGAGGTACGCGGCGGAGCGACGACGCTCCCTGCTGGGTGCCCTCTTCCTCATGGCGACGTCCGCCATCGGCCCCGGATTCATCACCCAGACGGCCACGTTCACCCAGCAGCTCGGCGCCGCGTTCGCGTTCGGCATCCTGGCCTCGATCCTGCTGGACCTGGCCGTGCAGATGAACGTGTGGCGCATGATCACGCTGACCGGCAAGCGCGCGAGCGTGCTGGCCAACGACGCCCTGCCGGGCAGCGGCTACGTGCTGGCCGTGCTCATCGTCTTCGGCGGCCTCATCTTCAACATCGGCAACACCGCCGGCGCGGGCCTCGGCCTGAACGCCCTGTTCGGCCTCGACCCCCGGCTGGGCGGGGCGATCAGCGCCGTCATCGCCATCGCCATCTTCCTCGCCAAGCGCGCCGGGGCCGTCGTCGACCGGGTGGTGATCGTCGCCGGCGTGGTGATGATCCTGCTGACCGTGTTCGTCGCGGTCCTGTCCGACCCGCCCGTGGGCGAGGCGCTGCGGCAGACGGTGCTGCCCGACACGATCAACTTCGCCACGATCACGACGATCGTCGGCGGCACCGTGGGCGGCTACATCACGTACGCCGGCGCGCACAAGCTCCTCGACTCCGGCACCGCGGGACCGGAGCACATCCGCGAGGTCAACCGGGCCGCCGTCAACGGCATCCTCGTCACCGGGATCATGCGGTACGTGCTGTTCCTGGCGATCCTCGGCGTCGTCGCCTCCGGCGTGGTGCTGGACGTCGCCGGCAACCCGGCGGGAGACGCGTTCTCCGCCGCCGCCGGCGAGACGGGCCTGCGCATCTTCGGCGCCGTGTTCTGGATCGCCGCGATCACGAGCGTCATCGGGGCCGCCTACACGTCCGTCTCGTTCCTGCCGGTGTTCTCCGCCAGGATCACCGGCCGGACCGCCGACCTGTGGACGGTCGGCTTCATCGTCGTCTCGCTGGCGGTCTACCTGGCGATCGGCACCGCGCCGGCCACCCTGCTCGTGTTCGTGGGCGGCGTGAACGGGCTCATCCTGCCCATCGGCCTGACCCTGTTCATGTACATCGGCTGGTTCCGCGGATCGCTCCTGGGCAAGGCGAGGTACCCGCGCTGGCTCCTGGTGGTCGGCACGCTGGCCACCGTGGTCACCTGGTACATGGCGGTCAACGCGGTGGGCCCGATCTTCGACCTGCTGTCCGCCTGAGCTCCAGCCCACCGGAAGACCGCGACATCGAAAGGACCCGCACCATGAGCGCCGTCGACCTGAACAGCGACCTCGGCGAGGGATTCGGCCGCTGGAGCCTCGGCGACGACGAGCAGATGCTCGGCATCGTCTCCAGCGCCAACGTCGCCTGCGGCTTCCACGCCGGGGACCCCGCGTCCATCCGCCGCACCGTGCGGTCCGCCGTGGCGCACGGCGTCACCATCGGTGCGCACGTCGGCTACCGGGACCTCGCCGGGTTCGGCCGCCGCAACATGGATGTGCCCGACGACGAGCTCCAGGCCGACGTCGCCTACCAGATCGGCGCACTCCGCGGTCTGGCCGACGCCGAGGGTGGCGTCGTCACCTACGTCAAGCCGCACGGCGCCCTGTACAACACGGCGGCGGTCGACGAGCGAGTAGCCCGGGCCGTGGCAGAGGCCGTAGCCGCGGTCGACCCCCGGCTCGTGCTGCTGGGGCTGCCCGGGAGCGTGGCTCTCGCCGCGGCGTCGGCCGCCGGGCTCACGACCGCCACCGAGGCGTTCGCGGACCGGGCGTACACACCCGAGGGTCGCCTGGTCTCGCGGCGCGAGCCGGGTTCGGTGCTGCACGACGCCGACGACGTCGCCCGCCGCATGCTCCGCCTGGTGACCGAGGGCGTGGTGACCGCGGTGGACGGGTCCGACGTCGCCGTGCGCGCCGACTCCGTGTGCGTGCACGGCGACTCCCCCGGCGCCGTCGCCATGGCGCGGCGGATCCGCGAGGTGTTCGACGCCGAGGGGATCACGCTCGCGGCGTTCGCGCCGGCGGGAGGCGGGGCTGGCGGCGGCCCGACAGCGGGTACGGCTGGCGGCGGCCCGACGGCGAGCGGCGGCCCCGTAGCGTGATGCGGGTACTGACCGCCCGCGACGACGCCCTCCTGGTCGAGCTCGACGACCTGGACCAGGCGGTCGCACTGTACGAGTCCCTGCTGGCGGAGCCCGTACGCGGCGTCGGCGTACCCGTGCCCGGCGCACGGACGCTGCTTGTGCCATTCCGGCCCTCGGCGATCTCGGCGCACGACCTGGCCGCCGAGCTCCGGACGCGGCCGCTGGAGCGCCGCGCCACCTCCGCCGCGCGTACGGTCCAGATCCCCGTGCTGTACGACGGCGCGGACCTCGACGAGGCGGCCGAGCTGCTCGGCTGGAGCACCGAGGAGCTGGTCCGGCGGCACACCGCCGCGGCGTGGACCGTCGGGTTCGTCGGGTTCGCGCCCGGGTTCGCGTACCTGACCAGCGACGACGCCGAGCTGGTGGTCCCCCGGCGCGCGAGCCCGCGCACCCGGGTGCCGGCCGGGTCGGTGGCGCTCGCCGGGCCGTACAGCGGGGTCTACCCGCGGGAGAGCCCCGGCGGCTGGCAGCTCCTGGGCCGCACGGACGCACCGGTCTGGGACGTGACGCGGGAGCGGCCGGCGCTGATGTTGCCCGGGGACCGGGTCCGCTTCGTCGCGGTGCGCGACCTGCCGGCCCCGCCCAGGCCGGCCGCTTCGGCCACCTCGGCCGTTGAGCACAGCAGTTCCTGCCAGGATCGGGGGCGGCCTGGCAGCAACTGCTGTGGTCAAGGCCCTGGTCCCGGCATTGAGGTGGTCAGCCCCGGGGTGCAGGCGCTCGTCCAGGATCTTGGGCGGCCCGGGTCCGAAGGGGCCGGGGTCTCGGCGTCCGGGGCGCTGGACCGGCCGAGCCTGCGCGCGGCGAACCGCGCCGTCGGCAATCCGTCAGACGCCGCGGCCATCGAGTCGGTGGGCGGCGTGCGGCTGCGCGCCCGCGGACCACAGGTGCTCGCCGTGACCGGGGCGGTGGGCGACATCGTGGTGCGACCCGGTGCCGCAGCCCAACGAGGCCGGCCTGCGGACCCCCAACCGCCGCGCCCCGACCGCCATCCGCGGCCCGGCGAGCCGTTCGCCCTGGACGACGGCGACGAGCTGCGCCTCGCTGCCCCCGCCCGCGGTGTGCGCGCCTACGTGGCGGTACGCGGCGGGATCGACGTGCCGCCCGTGCTGGGCAGCCGGGCCACCGACGTGCTGGCCGGGCTCGGCCCCGACCCGCTGGCGTCGGGCGACCTGCTGCCGGTCGGCGCACCGGACCGGGGTCTCCCGGCGGCAGCCCCGCCGGCGCCAGCTCCGCCGTCGGGCAGGCTGCCCGCGGCCGGTGAGGTGACCAAGCTGCCGATCGTGCTGGGGCCGCGCGACGACTGGTTCGACGCGGCGGCGATCGCCAGGCTCACCGGGCAGGACTGGCTGGTGACACCGCGCTCCAACCGGATCGGGCTGCGGCTGGACGGGGAGCCCATCACGCGGACCCCGGAGCGGGGCGGTGCGGAGCTGCCGAGCGAGGGCTGCGTCACGGGCGCGATCCAGGTGCCGCCCGACGGGCTGCCGGTGCTCTTCCTGGCCGACCATCCCCTGACCGGCGGGTATCCCGTGGTCGGGGCGGTCACCCCCGACCACGTGCCGCTCGCCGGGCAGCTGCCCGCGGGCGCGCGCGTCCGCTTCGTCATCCGAGACCACATAGCCCAGAACCACCCAGGAGGCACCCCATGATCCGCAGCGTGCTCGTCGCCAACCGAGGCGAGATCGCGGTCCGCGTGGTCCGCGCGTGTGCTGACCTGGGGATCCGTTCCATCGCCGTGTACGCCGACGGCGACGCGGACGCCCCCCACGTCCGGCTCGCCGACGAGGCCTGGGGCCTGGACGGGCGCACGGCCGCGGAGACCTACCTGTCGGTGGAGAAGCTGCTCGACGTCGCGCGCAGGTCCGGGGCGGAAGCGATCCACCCCGGGTACGGCTTCCTGTCCGAGAGTGCGGCCGCCGCCCGCGCCGTCGAGGAGGCGGGCCTGGTGTGGGTGGGGCCGACGTCGGCCACGATCGAGCTGCTCGGCGACAAGATCGCCGCCCGGGACCTGGCGCGGAAGGTCGGCGCACCCCTGGTGCCCGGCTCCGACGGCCCGGTGCCCGACGCCGCGGCCGCGCTCGCCTTCGCCGAGGAGCACGGCCTGCCGCTGGCCATCAAGGCGGCGCACGGCGGCGGCGGGCGCGGCATGCGCGTGGCCCGGACCCTCGAGGAGGTGCCCGAGCTGTTCGAGGCGGCCCGCCGCGAGGCGGAGGCCGCGTTCGGTCGGGGCGAGTGCTTCGTCGAACGGTTCCTGGAGCGGCCCCGGCACGTGGAGGCGCAGGTCATCGCCGACGACCACGGCCACGTGGTGGTCGCGGGCACCCGCGACTGCTCCCTGCAGCGGCGCAACCAGAAGCTGGTCGAGGAGGCGCCCGCACCGTTCCTCGACGACGTCGTGCGCGCGCGGGTGCACGAGTCGGCGCGCGCGCTGTGCGCCGCCGCGGGATACCGGAGCGCCGGGACCGTGGAGTTCCTCCTCGGGACGGACGGCACCCTGTCGTTCCTGGAGGTCAACACGCGGCTCCAGGTGGAGCACCCGGTCACGGAGGAGACCACCGGTCTCGACCTTGTGGTCGAACAGCTCCGCGTCGCGAGCGGCCTGCCGCTGTCCGTGACCGAGGACCCCGCCCCGCGCGGGCACGCGATCGAGCTGCGGCTCAACGCCGAGGACCCGGCGCGCGGGTTCCTGCCCGGGCCCGGCCGTATCGACCGGTTCGTCGCCCCCGCGGGCCCGGGCGTGCGGGTGGACGCCGGGGTCGATTCCGGTTCGCTGATCCCCGGTGAGTTCGACTCGCTGTTCGCCAAGGTTGTCGTCTGGGGGCCGACCCGTCAGGCGGCGCTCGCACGGGCCCGGCGAGCCGCGGCCGAGACCGTGGTCGAGGGCGTGCCCACGGTGCTGCCGTTCCACCGCGCGGTGCTGGCGGATCCGGCGTTCACGGCGGCGGACAGCGGAGCGGCGGACGCCGGGTCGACTGCCGCGGGAGCGGCGGGCGGGTCCGGCTTCGCTGTCCACACCCAGTGGATAGAGACGGAGTTCCTCGCCTCGATCGACCCGCAGACGCTCGCGGCGCCCGTCGCCGAGCCCGGGGTCGTGGAGACCTGGGTCGAGATCGACGGGCAACGGCACCGGGTACGCACCCCGGGTGGGGTCGGGTTCGCAGGGTTCGGCCCGACGGCGGTCGGCGGTCCCAGCAGTGCGGCAACCGGCGCCGGCACCGGCGGAACCCCGACGGTTGAGGGCACGCCCCCGCCGTCGGGCAGCGGAACCGACGACGGGCGTGTGCCGCTCCTCGCGGCGATGCCCGGCACCCTGGTGCGCTGGCTGGTGCCCGACGGCGCGACCGTGGCCGACGGCCAGCCAGTCGCCCTTGTCGAGGCGATGAAGATGGAGACCCAGCTGGTGACGGAGGCGGCAGGAACGCTGGAGCACACCGCCGCCGAGGGCACCCAGATCACACCGGGCGACCCGATCGGCCACATCGCGCGATAGCGCCACACATCCGGCGACGCGCTCCGCGCTCAGCTCCGGCCTGTGCCGCCGAGTTCGGTCACTTGCTGAGCCTGGCCACTGAGATCGGTCACTTGCCTCGAGATCGGTCCATTAATTGACCGATCTCGAGGCAACCGACCGAACTCGACGCGCAAGCCGTGCAACCGACCGAACTCAGCGCGCGAGCCATGCACCCGACCGATCTCGCGGCGGCAGCTAGCACCACCGGCTCAGCGCGCCTGCAGCACCCCGGCGTCGTCCAGCCAGACCCGGACGCGGCGCTTCCACGCGTCCTCCGGCCGAGGGAAGTCGGTGCGGTAGTGCCCGCCGCGGGTCTCCTCGCGCAGCCAGGCCGCGCGCGTCAGGGCCCGCGCGACCATGTGCACGTTCGTGGTCTCCCACTCGGCCGCCTGGGGCTCCGCGACGACCTCCGCCGCCAGGTGCGCATCGGCCCGCACGGCGCGGAGCCGCTCGTCGACGTCGGCCAGCGACCGCGCCGACCGGATCACGCCCGACCCGGCGGAGGTCACCTTCTGGATCCGCGACCGGGCGGCGGCCGCGACCAGGGCGGACCCGCCGGGGCGCTCGGCGGGCTCCCCCGGCTTCAGCTCGCCGTCGGCGAACCGCGCCGCGACGTCGCGCGCCGCGCGGGAGGCGAACACGATGCCCTCGAGCAGCGAGTTCGACGCGAGCCGGTTCGCGCCGTGCACGCCAGTGCACGCGACCTCACCCACGGCGTACAGCCCGTCCACCGAGGTGCGCCCGTCGAGGTCGGTGACCACACCACCCGAGTGGTAGTGCTGGGCCGGGGCCACGGGCACGGGCTCCTCGGACCAGTCGATGCCGGCCTCCAGCAACCGGGCGTTGATCGTGGGGAACCGCGTGCGCAGAAAGTCCCGACCGAGGTGCCGGGTGTCCAGCAGCACGTTGTCGGCCCCGGTGGCGGCCATCTGCCGCACAATCGCGTGCGCGACGATGTCCCGCGGCGCCAGCTCAGCCATCTCGTGCACACCCGGCATGAACCGGTGCCCGTCGACGTCGAGCAGCAGCGCGCCCTCGCCGCGCACGGCCTCCGAGATCAGCGGCAGCTGGCCCTTCGCGCCCGAGCCGAGCCACAGGACCGTCGGGTGGAACTGCACGAACTCCAGGTCGCCCAGCACCGCGCCCGCCCGGAGCGCGGCGGCGATGCCGTCGCCGGTGGCGCCGGCCGGGTTGGTCGAGGACCGGAACACCTGCCCGATCCCGCCGGTGGCCAGGATCACGGCGGGGGCCAGGACGGCGCCCACGCCGTCCCGCGAGCCCTCGCCCCGCACGTGCAGGGTGATTCCGCAGGCACGCCGCGCGCCGTCGGCCGCGGGAGCCGTCGTGAGCACGTCGAGCACCAGGGCGTTCTCCACGACCTCGATACCCGGGTCGTGCCGCACCGCCTCGATCTGCGCGACCAGCGCCCGGGAGATCTCCGCGCCCGTGGCGTCGCCCCCGGCGTGCGCGATCCGGTCGGCGTGGTGGCCGCCCTCGCGGGTGAGCGCGATGTCGCCGTCGGCCGCCCGGTCGAAGACCGCACCGCGGGCCATCAGCTCGCGCACGCGCGCGGGACCCTCGGTGACCAGTACCTGCACCGCGTCGGGGTCGGACAGGCCGCCGCCGGCGGTCAGCGTGTCCGCGAGGTGCGCCCCGGGCGAGTCGGACGGGTCCAGCGCGGCGGCGATGCCGCCCTGCGCCCACACCGTCGACCCGGACTGGAGCCGGCCCTTGGTCACGAGCAGCACCCGTGGCACGTGCGTGCGGAGCTCGAGCGCCGCCGTCAGCCCGGCGATCCCGGAGCCGATGACTATCGCGTCGGCCTCTGCGGTCCAACCGGGCGCGGGGGCCGCGAGGGAGCGCGCCAGCCGGGGTCCCGGTCCTGGCGTGGGGCTCACGCGCGGCCCGACGCGGTGCGCACCAGGCCGGCCGTCTGGAACGGCTCGATCGGCAGGCCGCTCTCCGCCAGGCCGTAGCCGTCCGGCACGTGCCCGGGCTCGTCACTGAGCTCGACGATGCGGTTCTGCTCGTCGACGAACACGACGTTCGGCAGGAAGGTCCGCGCGTCCTGGTCCGAGAGCAGGCCGTAGGCGATGAGGATGACGACGTCGCCCGGGCTCACCAGGTGGGCGGCCGCGCCGTTGATGCAGATCTGGCCGGAGTCCGGTTCCCCCGGGATCACGTAGGTGGTCAGCCGCGCGCCGTTGGTCACGTCGACGACGTCGACCTGCTGGCCGGGCACGAGGTCGGCGGCCGCCAGCAGGTCGGCGTCCACGGTGATGGACCCGACGTAGTGCAGGTCCGCCTGCGTGACGGTGGCGCGGTGGATCTTGGCGATCATCATGGGCCGCTGCAACGACGCAGGGCGGCCGACGGGACGGTGCTCGGTGGTGCTCATGGTTCTTACCTCTGGACCTCTGGCGAGACCTCGATGGCCTGGTTGTCGATCAGCCGGGTGGTACCCACCCGTGCGGCCACGAGCAGCAGCGCGCGGCCGGAGAAGTCGTCGGCGACCGTCTGCACGGTCACCGGGTCGACGAGAGCGAGATAGTCGACCACGACGCCGTCGGCCCCGTCCAGCACCTGCTGCGCGGCGTTGATCACACCTGCTGCGCCGCGGTCCGCGGCGGCCGCCCCCGCCCGCAGCGCGCGGGACAGGGCCAGCGCCCGCTCGCGCTCGTCCGCGGACAGGTAGGCGTTGCGCGAGGACAGAGCGAGGCCGTCGGGCTCGCGCACCGTGGCCACCCCCACCACCTCGACCGGCACCTCCAGGTCGCGCACCATGCGCCGCACCGCAAGCAGCTGCTGGGCGTCCTTCTCGCCGAACAGCGCGACGTCGGGCCGCACCAGGTGCATCAGCTTGAGCACCACGGTGAGCACCCCGTCCAGGTGCCCGGGGCGGCTCTCGCCCTCCAGCACCTCGCCGATGTGTCCGGCGGACACCCGCACCACGGGGTCGCCGTCCGGGTAGACGACGTCGAGCGTGGGCGCGAAGACGACGTCCGCCCCGACGCCGGCCAGCTTGGCGACGTCGCCGTCCAGGTCACGCGGGTACGTGGCGAGGTCTTCACCCGCCCCGAACTGCAGCGGGTTCACGAAGATCGTGACCAGCACCTGGCCGCTCGGGCCGGCCTCCGCGCGCGCCCGGCGCACCAGCTCCAGGTGCCCGTCGTGCAGCGCGCCCATCGTCATGACGACGGCGCGCTGCCCCGGGCCGGCGTCGGGGTCGGCGTGCTCCAGGGGGCCCGTGAGGGCCCAGCGCAGCTGCGCGTCACGCAGCTCGGAGCGGGTGCGGACCACGAGCGGGGTGCGCTGCGTGGGTTCCGCATCGGGCGGGGTCTGGGTCCGGGTGCTCACGGCGTGTTCCTTTCTGCACGCGACTCTCCGGTCGCGTTGTCCAGCGCGTCGAGCAGCGCCTGAGCCGCCGCGTCGTCGATCCGGTGGCTGGCCAGCGCGCGGCGGGTAGCCCCGCGGGCGAGCTCGGTGTAGCTGTCGGGTATGTCGGTGGCGCCGCTGGCCGCGGCCAGCGCGCTGAGCTCGGTCAGGTGGCGGCGCACGGTGCCGACGTCGCCCCGGGAGACCGGCCCGGTGAGGGCGGCGATCGCACCCGGCCCGACGCCGTCGCGCGCGTCCGCCGAGCGGGTCGCCGACTCGAGCGCGGCCGACAACAACGGCGCGAGCACCCGGCCGGGCGCCTCGATCCCGGCCGCCTCCAGCGCCTGCGCGGCCTGCGCGACGAGCACCACGAGGTGGTTCGCGCCGTGCGCGAGGGCCGCGTGGTAGATGCCGCGGGCCTCCTCGTCCACGATCACCGGCTCGCCGCCGATCTCGACCACGAGGGCCTGCCCGATCGGCAGCACGGGCGCCGGTCCGGTCACGGCGAACGTGCAGCCCTCCAGGCGCGCCAGGTCGAGGGATGTGCCCGTGAACGTCATGGCGGGGTGCACCGCGAGCGGGATGGCGCCGCCCAGCCGCGCTGGCTCCAGGACGGTGGTCCCGTAACGGCCGGAGGTGTGGACCGCGAGCTGGCCCTGCTGCCAGGCCCCGGTCTCGGCGAGGCCGGCGACCAGCGGGCCCAGCGCGTCGTCCGGCACCGCGAGCAGCACCAGCTCGGCCCGCTCGACGACGTCGGGCACCTCGAGGTTGGGGACGCCCGGCAGGAGCATCTCGATCCGCTCCCGGGAATCCTCCGAGATGCCGCTCGCGCCCACGACTGCGTGGCCGGCGGCGCGCAGCGCGTTGCCGAGCACCGCGCCGACGCGCCCGGCGCCGATCACGCCCACACCCAGCCGGCCGGGCCGACGACGCGGCTCGTCGGGCTCACTCACCGGTCATCACCGGTCACTCACCCTGTCTTCCATCCATCGTTCGGAACCGGCCGACGCACGGGCGGTACGGGCACGCGTGGCCTGCTCCGCCATGAGCCGCGCGGCGTCGGCGGCGTCGAGGTGCGCCACCTCAGGGTGCACCGGGCCTGCCGTGGAGTGCACCTGGAACGAGGCCACGCCCAGCCGGCGCTGCCACGGGCCCTGGCTCAGGGCCAGCGACTGCGTCCGCTCGTGCGGCACGACGTCCAGGACCCGCACCACGCGACCCCGGCGCAGCAGCAGCGCGCGGCCGGTCACGGTGTACCCGTTGCGGCGCCACGCCACCGGATCGAGGATGCGGGTCCGCCGGGGCGCGGTGACGAAGGCGCTCTCCGCGCGGGAGTCGCCGGCCAGGCCGTCGTCGAG
Source organism: Promicromonospora sp. Populi (assembly GCF_041081105.1). Lineage (NCBI taxonomy): Bacteria > Bacillati > Actinomycetota > Actinomycetes > Micrococcales > Promicromonosporaceae > Promicromonospora > Promicromonospora sp. Populi. The sequence goes on from NZ_CP163528.1 coordinate 3,175,141, forward strand.
GATGCGGCGCGGCTCGGCGACGCCGAGGTCCGGCAGCACGAGCGACAGCACGGTCAGCGCCTCCTCGCGGGTGCCGACGGGCAGCAGCACGCTGTTCTTGTCCTCGTTCTCGCCGCCGTAGCCGGCGACGTTCACCTGCACCCGCCACCAGTCGAAGCGGCGCCACAGGGCGCTCTGGATGAGCCGGACGGCCTGCACCCGGCCGGGCGGGATGGTCTGGGACCGGGTCTCCAGCATGCCGTGCCGCAGGCGGACGCCGTCGGGCGAGATGGCCACCCGGAAGTCGAACTCGCCGGTCAGGCGGCTGAACAGGTACCCGCCGGCGCCCAGCACCGCGGGCAACGAGGCGGACATGACGGCGAACTCGCCCGTGAGGATCATGATCACGATCACCGCGACGGCCCAGACGACGAGCGTGATCATCGCGCCGGAGAGCACCGCCGAGCCGATCAGGCGGCCCAGGGGCACGGTGAGGACGGGCACCTGGGGCGCCTCGAGCGCGGGCGACGCCGCGATGGTTGACGCCGGGGCGTTCGGCGCGGCAGTCCCGACGGCGTCCTGGAGCCCGGGGCCCTGAGTCCCGCCTGCCTGGTCCGGGGACCCGCCGTCCGGGCCGGGGCCGACAGGGGCGGTAACAGCGCCGGCGGCCGGAGACCCTGCCGCCACGGCCGGGTTCGCCCTGGCAACCTTGATCCCCGCCGCGCGGGCGAGGAGCTCGGCGCGCAGCTCGTCGGCGTCGGACCCCTTCAGGAAGCCGATGGCGACGCCGGAGTCGGTACCGCCCGCGGTCTCCAGCGTCAGCTCGCACAGGCCGAAGAACCGGGCCACGAGCGGCTGCCGGATGTCTACCGACTGCAGCCGGTCCAGGCGCGCGTGCCGCTGCTGCCGGAACAGGATGCCGCGCCGCAGGTGCACGGTCTCCGCGCCGATGGCGTAGGTAGTCATGCGCCAGGCCAGCGTCGAGTAGCCCCAGCCCACGAGGGCGATGGCGGCGAGCGCGGCGAGCAGCGTCCACCAGTACTCGCTGGTGACCAGAGCGATGAGGCCGCCGCGAGGACCGCCGTCGAGGGACTGCTGGCCCAGGATCACGACTGCCGCACCGACCACCGCCCAGCCCCGGACCAGGGGCGTGATCGGGTGGACGCGGCGCCACACGAGCTCCTCGGCCTCCGGCTGGTCCGGCTCGCTCGGCGGGTTGGGCGCACCCTGCTGGTCGAGCCTGTCGAGACCGTGCTCCGGTGTGCTCACAGCCCCGCCAGACGAGCCTCACCGCGGGACGCAAGGCGGTCGCGCAGGCGCGCGGCCTCGTCCGGGGGCAGGCCAGGGATCTGGGCGTCCGTGCCGACGGACGCCGTGTGGAGCTGCACCTTCGCCAGACCCAGCTTGCGGTCCAGGGGGCCGGCCTCGACGTCCACGTACTGCATACGCCCGTAGGGGACCACTACCAGCGACTTGAACATGACTCCCTTGCGGATGAGGAGATCGTCGTCGCGCTCGGCGTAGCCGATCGCCCTGACCTGGCGCGGGATCAGGATGATCGACCACAGCAGGAAGACCGCGGGGAAACCGGCGAGCAGCCAGAACCACGGGCTGACGGTCACGGCAAGAACAACACCGACGATCAGCGGTATGCCCAGGCTGATGCTGGCCGGTACCACCATGGCCGTCACGAGGCGCGGGGATACGCGGTTCCAGGTGACGTCGTGCGGTTCGAAGGGGCTGGTCATGCTGCCCATTGTTCCGCAGAGGACAAGTGCTGGGTAGCGAGGTCTCAGGCCGGGGCCGGAGACTCGCCCTCGTCGGCGCCGGCGCGGTCCTTGTCGGACGGCGGCAGCTCGCAGAACTTCTCCACGACCATGCCCACCACGGCAAGAACTATCGAGCACAGCACGGCGATCCCGGCCGCTACGGCACGGTCGCGCCGCGGCTCGATCGCGAGGTCGCCCAGCACCACCAGCACCTGAGCCAGGTACCAGCCGCCGAGCAGTGCGCCCGTCAGGGCGGCGGCCTTCGCGAGGACGAGGGTCCGGGCGGCCCGGAGCCCGTCGAGGGACGGCCGCTTGCCCTTCTGGTACGACCGCACGCCCCACCCTGACCAGAACACGGCTCCGGCCAGCGCCAGGATCGCGACGTCGACCAGCCACGGCACCACCGGCAGGTACACGCTCCGCGACTCGAGGGAACGCAGCACGAGCCAGCCGATGATCGCGACCGCGACGAGGACCGCGACGAGGGAACCAACAGGGGTTCTCCGCATGTCAGGTGTCGCGCCCCCGCTCGTCCCGGACCGGCACCCAGGACGGGACCGAGTCGATCGGACCGTCCGGCAGCGGCTGCGGCTGGTGCTGCGGCTGGTGCTGCGGCTGGTGCTGCTCGGTGGCGTAGCTCGGGACCCGGATCACGGTGTGGTCGTTGTCGTAGGCCTCACGCTGTCCGTTGGAGTGCTGTCCGCCCAGCTGACCGTTGGAGTGATGGCCGTTGGAGTGATGGCCGTTGGAGTGGCCGTTGGCGTGCCCGTTCGGCTGGCTGTCGTGTGCCGAACCGGGCGCACCGTTTGTCGGCGTGCCGACCGGGGAGAACAGCGGTGCTGCCGGCTCCGCCGCGGCGCCACCGTTCACCGGCGGGAACACGCTCCCCGCCGGCCGCGACGGGTTGACCGGCGCGAACACCGGCATGGCCGGCGCGGCCGCCGAGGGCAGCGGGGTGTGCTCCGGCGCCTCGCGCGCCGTGTCCCGGACCGCGCGGGGCGCGATGGGCGCGGGTACGAGCGCCTCCTCCGGCGGCGGGACCACTGGCCCGTTCCCCGGCATCCCCACCGGCGGGGCACCGCGCGGCGGCACGGGCGCCGCCTGCGACACCTGCTGCGGGATCGGCACCGAGCCACCCGGGCCCGGCACGGGCCCGCTGGAGTAGGCCTGCGGGTGCAGGCCACCCGGGTAGACCTCCTGCTGCGCGGCCGGGGTCTGGGGCTCCGGGTCCACCTGGCCGTTGAGGTACCCCTGCGGAGCACCGCCGCCGGGCACCTCGACCACGGGACCGCCGGACGAGGCCTGCGGACGGCCGCTCGGCGGGAGCGACGGGGGCAGGGCCGGGGGCATCTGCGCCTCCGGTGCCGGGTTGCCGCCGTCGGGCGTCGCCGGGTGGTCGGACGCGGTGGTGCCGCCGTCCTGCTCAGGTTCCGGGTCGGTCAGCCAGTCGAGCGCGAGCCAGCGGATGCCGGCCCGGTCGGGCGCCGTGGCCGCGAGCTGGGCCACCGGGCCACCGCCCAGGCCGGGCAGTACCGCGTCCGGCGCGATCTGGGACCAGGGCTCCAGCACGAAGGCCCGCTCGTGCGCACGGGGGTGCGGCACCTCGAGGTCCGCGGCGGCGTCGGTCAGGTTGCCGTACGTGATCAGGTCGACGTCCAGGGTGCGTGCGCCCCAGCGCTCCTCACGGACGCGGCCGTGCGCGTTCTCGACCTCCTGGCAGGCCTGCAACAGCCCGCGCGCGGAGAGCGTCGTGCGCGCCAGCAGCACGGCGTTGAGGTAGTCCGGCTGGTCCTCGGGGCCGCCGACGGCGGCCGTGCGCGCCAGCGGCGACACGTCCACGATCTGCAGCCCGGGCACCCGGTCCAGCTCGGCGACGGCCGAGCGCATGGTTGCCTGGGGGTCGCCCAGGTTGGCACCGATCGCGACGACCACGTCCACGTACCCGGCGGGAATCTCGTCGAACCGGTCGCGCGGCTCGGCCGGGAACTGCTCGGCCTGGAACTGCTCCGACTGGAACTGGTCCGACGCGTACTGCTCCGGCTGCCCGACGGCGGAGTCCGGCACCGCGGCCGACACCAGCGTCTTGTCCATGGCGTCCTGGTCGTACTGCTGGTCGAACAGCTGGCCGTAGTGGTTCTGCTCCGGGTCCGGCTGCCGCTGCTGCTCAAACTGCTGAGGCTGCTCAAACTGCTGGGGCTGGTCGAACTGCGGGGACTGGTCGTAACCCTGCTGCTCGAACTGCTGGACCGGCTGGACCGGTTCGAACTGCTGGACCGGCTCGAACGGCTGGCCCTGGTCGGCACCGAGGCGCTGGTCGAGGCCCTGGAGCGACTCGTACTGCTGGACCGGCTCGAAGACCGGCTCCGAGCTGAACTGCTCCTGCGGCTGCTGGAACAGCGGCCCGCGGTCGAGCTGGTCCCGCTGCTCGGGCTGCGCGGGTACGTCGGCCTGCAGCTCCCACGACGCGGGGATCACCTGCAGCGGCTGGGGCGCGATGAGCTCGGGCACCGGGGTCGGCTCCGGCGCCTCGACAACAGGCTCCACGGGGGCCGCGACCCGCTCGACGAGCGGCTCCGGCTCGGCGGGGATCACACGGGCCACGGGCTCGAAGTCCTGCGGCTCGGGCTCGGCGGCGAACGACACGCTCTCGGAACCGCTGCGCGCGGGCTCCCCGGCGTCGTTCCAGGAACCGTTGAGCGCGGTGGAGTCGGCCAGCGAGACCGGGGCCGCGACGACGGGCAGGTGCACGCGGTCGCGGCGGATCGTCACCTGGACGTCGTCGAACCGCACCGGGATGGGCGCGTGCGGCTTGTGCACGCGTACGTCCACCGCCTCGACCTGCGGCCGGGCCAGCACCGCGGCGGCGATGCGCTCGGCGACCGTCTCGACGAGGTCGGCCGGGGTGCCCGTCAGGATGTCGTGGACGTCGCTCGCGACGTCGGCATAGCTCACCGTCTGGGTCAGGTCGTCGCCCGCCGCAGCGGCACGCGTGTCCAGGTACAGCAGGACGTCGGCCCGGAACTCCTGGCCGGTCTGTCGTTCCGAAGGCAGCACACCGTGGTACCCCCGCGCGCTGACGCCGCTCAGCTGGATCTGATCCAGCGACCGGCCGTCCGAGCCAGTAACGCCCGTTCCGAACGCTGTGGTCACCGTGGTCTCCTCCCGTCGTCCTTGCGTGCACCGGAATCCTGCCAGGTCGGCACGCCCTGATCCCCGGCCGTCCACGATTCTGTGGTCAAGGCCACGGTAGAAGTCAATGCCCCCTGCGCGGATCGGGGAGAGGTACCCGGTGACCCTACCCGGGGCTCGTCGCCCGCGGCAGTCCACGCGGCCGCCACCCGGACGGCGTCGGCACTCGCCCGGACAGTATGCACACGCACGCACCAGGCGCCGGCGGCCGCCGACAGGGCCGAGATCGCGGCCGTCGCGTCGTCCCGGGCCCGCGGCAGCGCCGTGTGCCCCGACGAGTCGGCCAGCAGGTGGCCCAGGAACCGCTTGCGGGAGGCGCCCACGAGCACGGGGCGGCCCAGCTCGTGCAGCACGTCGAGGTGCGCCAGCAGCGGCCAGTTGAGCACCCCGGCCTTGGCGAAGCCGAGCCCTGGATCAAGGATCACCTGGTCGTGCCGCACCCCGGCGTCGTGCAGCGCGGCCATCCGGGCGGCCAGCTCGTCGCGCACGTCCGCCACGACGTCGTTGTACTCCTGGAGGTCGTCCATGACGTCCGCGTGCCCGCGCCAGTGCATCGCCACGTACGCGGCGCCGGTCTCGGCGACGGCACGGCCCATCTCCGGGTCGGCGAGCCCGCCGGAGACGTCGTTCACGATGCGTGCGCCTGCGGCCACCGCCCGCTCGGCGACTGCCGCACGGGTGGTGTCCACGCTCACGACCGCGCCGTGCGCGGTGAGCCGCTCGATGACGGGCAGCACGCGCGCCAGCTCCTGCTCCTGCGGCACGCGCACCGACCCGGGCCGGGTGGATTCCCCGCCCACGTCCAGGATGTCCGCGCCCTCGCCGAGCAGCTCCAGCCCGTGCGCGACGGCGGCCGACGGCTCGAACCACTCGCCCCCGTCCGAGAACGAGTCCGGGGTGACGTTGACCACGCCCATGACGAGCGTGCGGCCCACTCCCGAGAGCTCCGGCAGGCCGCGCACGGGAACGTCCCGGGCCGGACGGCGCCCGGTGGAAGACATGGTCACTTCCCGAGGATGAGGCTCATCGCCTCGGCTCGGGTGGCGCCGTCACGCATGACCCCGCGCACCGCGGAGGTGATGGTGCGCGAACCGGCCTTGCGGACACCGCGCATGGACATGCACAGGTGCTCGCACTGGACCACCACGAGCACACCGCGCGGCTCGAGGATCCGCACCAGGGAGTCGGCGATCTGCGTGGTCATCCGCTCCTGGACCTGGGGACGCCGGGCGAAGACCTCCACCAGGCGGGCCAGCTTGCTCAGCCCGGTGATGCGGCCGTCGACGTTCGGGATGTACCCCACGTGCGCCACGCCGTGGAACGGCACCAGGTGGTGCTCGCAGGTGGAGTAGACCTCGATGTCCTTGACCAGCACCATCTCCTCGTGCCCGAGGTCGAAGGTGGTGGTCAGCACGTCCTCGGGCTCCTGCCGCAGGCCGGCGAAGATCTCCCGGTACGCCCGGGCAACCCGGGCCGGGGTCTCCCGCAGGCCCTCCCGCGCCGGGTCCTCGCCGACGGCGATGAGAAGCTCGCGCACCGCCGCCTCGGCCCGCGCGGCGTCGTACGGCGGAATGTCCGCCGCACGCCGCGCGGGCGCCGAAAGGCGGGTGGCTGCCCCGTCGGTCATCGTGGTACTCCGGTCTTCGTCACTGCTCAGTTCGGCGAGTCGGTCGGAGCGACGTCCGACGGCGTCGCCACGTCCAGCACCGCCTCGTCCTGCGGCACGGTGGAGTGCCCGTTCTGGGCCGCCAGCTCCTTGGGCGTGAGCACCGGGCCGCGGGTGTGCACGGTGCGCTGCTCGCTGGACAGCCAGACGTCACGCGCGGGTCGCTTCTCGACGTTCCGGAAGACCTCCGCGAGCTCCTTCTGGTTCAGCGTCTCCTTCTCGAGCAGACCCAGCACCAGCTCGTCGAGCACGTCGCGGTACTGGCTCAGCACCTCCCACGCCTCGTCGTGCGCGGCCTCGACCAGCTTGCGCACCTCGGCGTCGATGGTGCTCGCGACGGACTCAGAGTAGTCCCGCTCGTGCCCGTAGTCCCGGCCCAGGAACGGCTCGCCGGCGCTCGTGCCGAGCTTGATGGCACCGACGGCGTCACTCATGCCGTACTCCGTGACCATCTTGCGGGCAATGGCCGAGGCCTTCTCGATGTCGTTCGAGGCGCCCGTCGTGGGGTCGTGGAACACGAGCTCCTCGGCCACCCGGCCGCCCATCGCGTACGCGAGCTGGTCGAGCAGCTCGTTGCGCGTGGTCGAGTACTTGTCCTCGAGCGGCATGACCATGGTGTAGCCCAGCGCCCGGCCACGCGGCAGGATCGTGACCTTGGTCACGGGGTCCGTGTAGCGCATCGCCGCGGCGACGAGGGCGTGCCCGCCCTCGTGGTACGCCGTGATCTTCTGCTCCTTGACGTTCATGACCCGCGTGCGCTTCTGCGGGCCGGCGATCACGCGGTCGATAGCCTCGTCCAGGGCGCGGTCGTCGATGAGCTGCGCGCCGCTACGTGCGGTGAGCAGCGCGCCCTCGTTGAGCACGTTCGCCAGGTCCGCACCCGTGAAGCCGGGCGTGCGGCGGGCCACGGCCTCGAGGTCGACCTCGGGGACCATCGGCTTGCCCTGCGAGTGCACGTGGAGGATCGCCTCGCGGCCCTTGAGGTCGGGGGCCTCGACGGCGACCTGGCGGTCGAAGCGGCCCGGGCGCAGCAGCGCCGGGTCGAGGATGTCGGGACGGTTGGTCGCGGCGATGAGGATGACGTTCGTCTTGACGTCGAAGCCGTCCATCTCGACGAGCATCTGGTTCAGCGTCTGCTCGCGCTCGTCGTGCCCGCCGCCCATGCCGGCACCGCGGTGGCGGCCGACGGCGTCGATCTCGTCCACGAAGATGATCGCCGGCGAGTTCTGCTTGGCCTGCTCGAACAGGTCGCGGACACGGCTGGCGCCGACACCGACGAACATCTCGACGAAGTCCGAGCCGGAGATCGAGTAGAACGGCACACCGGCCTCACCGGCGACGGCGCGCGCGATCAGCGTCTTACCCGTACCGGGCGGGCCGTAGAGCAGCACGCCCTTGGGGATCTTGGCGCCGACGGCCTGGAACTTGGCCGGCTCGGCGAGGAACTCCTTGATCTCCTGAAGCTCCTCCACCGCCTCGTCCGCGCCGGCGACGTCGGCGAAGGTCACCTGCGGGGTGTCCTTGCTGGCCAGCTTGGCCTTGGACTTGCCGAAGCCCATGACCCCCCGGCTGCCGCCGCCCTGGGCCCGCGAGAGCAGGAACCAGAACACGACGCCGATCAGCAGGAACGGGATCAGGACGGACAGCATGGAGGACCAGAAGCTGGGCTGCGGCACCTCCGAGTCGAACCCGTTCGCCGGGTCCGACGCCACTATCGCGTCCTCGATCCGTTGCCCCTGGGGCAGGGTGTAGAAGAACTCCACGGTCGTGCCGTGGTCGACCTCCTCGGCGGCGTCGCCCTCACCCTCGGTCGACGAGTACGCGTCGGAGAGCTCAAGCTCGACCCGCTGCTCACCGTCGACCATGAGGGCGTGCTCGACTGTGCTGCCGTTCAGCAGCTCGATTCCCTGTGATGTCTCGATTCGCGAGACATTGGGCTGGTTCAGTGCCGAGATGGCCAGCGTCACCACGACCAAGGCGACCAGGATCCAGATGACGGGCCCACTCAGAAGCTTCTTGATGTTCATCGGCGACGGGGACCGAGCCCCGTTTCCCTCCGCTCGCGCAGTATGTTTCCGTCGAAACTACATGGTCTCCCTGACAGGAGCCCCGGGTGTTCGCCCAGAGCATGTGATGCCTGGACCACATGCCTAAAGCACACCTGGCCCGGATGTGACGAACCGCCCGGGACGGGCACCGCGGTGTCGAGCAGCGTAGAGGAACTTAAGTCTTCGTCAGCCGCCGTAGACGTGCGGTGCCAGGGTGGCAACGAACGGCAGGTTCCGATAGTTCTCCGCGTAGTCCAGGCCGTAGCCCACGACGAACTCGTTGGGGATGTCGAAGCCCAGGTACTTCACGTCCACGTCCGCCTGCGCCGCGTCCGGCTTGCGCAGCATCGAGGCGATCTCGACGGACTCCGGTCCGCGCGAGCGCAGGTTCGACACCAGCCAGGACAGCGTGAGGCCCGAGTCGATGACGTCCTCGACGATCAGCACATTACGACCGGTCAGGTCCGAGTCGAGGTCCTTGAGGATGCGGACCACGCCGGAGGACTTGGTGCCCGAGCCGTACGAGGACACCGCCATCCAGTCCATCTGCGCCTTGTGGTGCAGACGGCGGGACAGGTCGGCCATGACCATCACCGCGCCCTTGAGCACGCCGACCAGGAGCAGGTCCTTGCCCGCGTAGTCCGCGTCGATCTGGGCAGCCATCTCGTCGAGCTTCTTGGTGAGCTGTTCCTCGGAGAGCAGGATCTCTGCGAGATCGGGGCCGACGTCGGACTGGTCCACAAGTCACTCCTGGGTTGCGCTGGGGGGCAGGACGCCGGTCTTGCCGTCCGGGATCCCCGGCGGCGCGGCGCGCAGGAAAAGCCTGCCATACGCGCGACGGGCCTGTGCGCCGTTCGGGAGGTGGACGGGTCCTTGGCCGGCCCACGACACGACGAGCGCGTCCAGCGCGTCGACGTGCCGCGCGGTGGTGTCGGTCGGTGGACACCCCGCGCCGAGCGCGGCCATCCGCAGCGCCCGCCGCCGAACCGCCGCCGGCGCCCCCTCAAGCACAGCGACATCAATGACCGTCTCTCCAGGGCGGTCGGGAACCTGCGCCTCTTCCAGGAGGTCGGCCGCTAGGGCTTCCAGGGCGTCCGCGTCGTCGCGGAGCTGGTCTGCGGTGCGGCCCAGGGCCTCGACGACGCCCGGGCCCAGCGTCTCCTCCAGCACGGGCAGCAGCCGCCCCCGCACCTGCGAGCGCAGCGGCGTGAACGGCGCCCCGCCCCGACCCTGCGGTCGCGGGGACCGGGCGTCGTCCGGCAGCAGGTTGGTCGGGTCCGTCCAGAACTCCAGGCCCGACGCCGCGCACACCGCCTCGGTCTGCGCCCGCCGCAGGCCCAGGAACGGCCGGCGGAAGATTCCCCGCGCGCGCGGCATCCCCGCCAGCGAGCGCGCCCCGGCGCCCCGGGCGAGCCCGAGCAGCACCTGTTCCGCCTGGTCGTCGAGGGTGTGCCCGAGCAGCACCAGGGCCGCGCCGGTCTCCCCTGCGGCCGCCGCCAGCGCGGTGTACCGGGCGCCCCGGGCGGCCGCCTCCGGCCCGCCGTCGTCGAGCATGGGCCCGGTCCGGCGGATCAGGACCGGGTCCAGCCCGAGCGACCGGCACTGCTCGGCGGCCCGCTCGGCGACGTCGGCGGACCCGGCCTGCAGGCCGTGGTCCACGACCACTGCGCCCGCCCGGACGGTGTGCCCGCGCGACCGCACCGAGCGACCGACCCGCCGGGCCTCGAACGCGAGCACCGCGGCGAGCGCGAGGCTGTCCGCACCGCCGGAGCAGGCGACCAGCACCACGCCGTCCGGGCCGAGCCCGGCCAGCTCCGCCCGGACCGCGTTCCGGGCGGCGGCGACGGCGGGGTCGACCCGGGCCACAGTCAGTTGCCCCGGCTCATCCGTGCACCCTGTGTCATCCGTGCACCCTCCGCACCCAGGCCCGGGCGTCGGCGATCTCGCGGGCGGTCGGCAGGTTCTCGGGGGCGGCCCACACGGCGTTGAGCCCGTCGCGGCCTACCGACCGCTCCACGGCGCGCACGAACACGGCACCGTCGCGGTACTGCGCGAGCTTCGCGTCCATCCCGAGCAGCTTCTGCACCACCACGTCGAAGGTGGTGCGCCCCTCGCCGTCGCGACGCCGCTCGAACCGCGCGCGGATGCGGCGCACGGACGGCACCACCCGCGGCCCGACGGCGTCCATCATCACGTCCGCGTGCCCCTCCAGGAGCGCCATGACGGCGGTGATGTCGGCGAGCTCCTCCTTCTGCTCGTGGTCAAGCATGCCGTCCAGCAGGGTCCCGTTCTCACCCCGCAGGGTGGCGAGCACGTTCCGCCCGATGGCGACGATCTTCTTGTCGAACCGGGCCTTGGCCAGCTCCGCCGAGGTCCGGGCCATGCCCGCAACCAGGCCCCGCGTGCGGTCGCCGAGGTGTTCCGCGAGCCAGGGCGCCGCGGCGAACTGCAGGGCGTGCGTCTGCTCGTGCAGACACACCCACAGGCGGAAGTCGCGCACCGGGACACGCAGCGCCTGCTCCGCCTGGAACACGTTGGGCGCCACGAGCAGGAGCCGGCCAGACCCGGTGTAGGGGTCGAACTGACCCAGCACCCGCCCGCTGAGCAGCGCGAGGACGGCCCCGATCTCGGCGGCGCCGGCGATCTGGGCGCCGGGCGAGGTGGCCCCCTTGGACACCTCGGCGACGACCGCGCGGATCCCGTCGGTCATGACCGCCATCGACTGCGTGTTGGCCCGGGCCCAGGTCGCCCGGTCCACCACCGCGACCGGGCTCAGCGTCGTGCCGCCGCCTGCACCCGGATCACCCGGCGCGGCCGGCGTCATGCCGGTGGTCTCCAGCACGGGCCCGACGGCGTCCCCCGCCGCCTCGCGCAGACCACCCACCAGGGCGGCCAGCTCGTCCCGGGGGGCTTGCGGCCCGGGGGCGGCGAGCCGCCCGGCGATCTGTGCTGCCGCCGACCAGTCGACTACCTGCGGGGCTGTGGAGGCCTGGGTCACCGGACCACGGTAACTGTCGCCGACGGCGGCACGTCAGCCCTGGACCGAGTACGCCGCGAGGTCACCGACGAAGCCGTCGTAGATCGACGTGGCGCCCACTGACTGGTTGGCCGGGATCGCGTCGGCGAGGATCGAGAAGACGAGGAGCCGGTTGTCGGCCGTGACGACCGTCCCGGCGAGCGCACGCACTCTGGGGAGGCTGCCGGTCTTGGCGCGGGCCAGGCCCCGGGCGGGGTTCGTGCCCGTGAACCTGCTGGCGAGCGTCCCGGTCAGGCCGGCGATCGGCATGCCGGCGGCGTCGCTGCGCAGCTCCGGTTGCTCGGGGTCGACCATCACCTCGAGCAGGTCCACCAGCTGCTGTGCGCCCAGGTACGAGCCGTCCCCGAGACCGGAGCAGTCCCGCAGCCGGGCGCCCGTCATGTCGATGCCGAGCCGCTGCGCGCTCGCGATCACGGCCTGCGTAGCGCCGTCGTTGGAGCCGGGCAGGCCGGCGTCCACGGCGACGAGGCGCCCCAGGACCTCGGTGATCGTGTTGTCGGAGTACTGCATGGCGAACCCGACGACCTCGGCGAGCGGGGCGGAGCTGACCTCGCCGAGCAGGAGCGCGTCGTCCGGGGCGTTCGCGTCGACCACGGCGCCGACGGTCGTGAGCCCCTGCTCCTCGAGGGCCGCGGAGAAGGCTTCGGCGGCGTAGCTGCCTGGGTTGGACGCGCGGGGGCCGTTGTCGGTGTACTCGTCGGAGAGCAGGCCGACGTTGATCCCGACGGACGAGACCGGCGCGATGTAGCCCGCCGCGATGTCGGGGGTCGCGACGGTCGGCGCGACGTCGTCGCCGGTGAAGAGCGTGTCGTCGAGCGCGACCCGCACCTCGGTGGTGCCCGTGACCAGCACCTTGGCGGCGACCTGTTGTGCGAGGTCGGCCAGGCCGGCCCGGCCGTTGACCGCGTCCGGGTCGCCCGCGCCCTCTGAGAGCATCATGTCGCCGCCGCCGACCAGCACCACCGTGTTGTCGTCCACGAGGACGGCCCTGGTGTCCAGGGTCGAGCTCGCCAGGGACGACGACGAGAGCGCTGCGACGCCGGTGAACAGCTTCTGCGTGGACGCGGGGGTCATGAGCTGGTCCGGGCTGGACGAGCCGAGCACCTCGCCCGAGCTCCCGTCGGCGACCACCACGCCGATGCGTGAGCCGAGCCGGTCGTCGTTGGCCAGGCTGGTCACCAGGCGCTGCATCTCGATGCTGTCCGGGATCGGCGCGTCGTCCGGGAGCTCGGTGAGGAGCGCGGCGGGATCAGGTCCCTCGACGGCGCCGGGCGCGGACGGGAAGGGGCTGGGCTGGGGCCACGGGGCGGCTGTGGTGAGCATGCCGGGAACGACGTCGTACGAGTCGGCGACCAGGTAGCCGCCGAACACTGCGACGACCGCGGCGATGGCAGCGCCGGAGCGCAACCCCCACTCCATGGGCATCCTCTCGATCGTCATGTAAGAGCCATAACCAACTCTAGTGGCGGCAAACCACGCGACGGGTGCGGCAGCGGAAACTCGCGGGAAATTTCACCCGCTCGCGCACGGGATCCCCCCACGCTCGGCGCCTGCTGCGAATTATGCCGAACCAGGAGAGTGGCGCTGACCACAGCCAACGGTCCGGGAACACGACACATGGCACACTGGACGGGCGCAAGGCCGCCGCCGAGGTCAAGACACTTCGGCGACCATCTTCGAGAACTGGAGCACATCGGCGTGGAGTTCGACGTCACGATCGAGATCCCCAAGGGTCAGCGGAACAAGTACGAGGTGGATCACGAGACCGGACGCATCCGCCTCGACCGCATGCTCTTCACCTCGACGCGCTACCCGGACGACTACGGCTTCATCGAGGGCACCCTCGGTGAGGACGGCGACCCCCTGGACGCGCTCGTCCTGCTGGAGGAGCCCACGTTCCCCGGCTGCCTGATCAAGTGCCGCGCGCTCGGCATGTTCCGCATGCGCGACGAGGCCGGCGGCGACGACAAGGTGCTCTGCGTACCGACCGGTGACCAGCGCGCCGCGTGGCGCCAGGACATCGACGACGTCTCGGACTTCCACCGCCTGGAGATCCAGCACTTCTTCGAGGTCTACAAGGACCTCGAGCCGGGCAAGTCCGTCGAAGGTGCCCACTGGGTGGGCCGCTCCGACGCCGAGGCCGAGATCGTTCGCTCGATCCAGCGCGCCGAGGACACCGGCTACTACGCCAAGCACTGATCCTGTGCGGGCCGCCTACGGGCGGCCCGCGTAGGGCATCGCGCCCGCCAGGCGCAGCGGGTTCTCGGAGAGCGGGTACCCCGGCAGCGTCGCCTCGATCATCATGCCGTCGCCCGTGTACATGGCCACGTGATAGATCGACGACGGGTCGCTCGGGTCCGAACCGTAGAAGATCAGGTCCCCGGGCCGCAGCGACCCGTAGTCCACCTTGCCGACCGCCAGGTACTGCGACCGCGAAGTCCGCGTGATGCTCACCCCCTGGCTCGCCCACGACATCATCGTCAGACCCGAGCAGTCGTACGACGTCGGGCCTGCCGCGCCGAGCAGATAGGGCGCGCCGATCCTGGCGCGGGCCCAGGCCACCGCACCCAGCCCCCGGCCGTTCGACCCGACGGACACACCCGAGGTCGGCGGTCCGACGGGCTCAGGTGCAGGTACGGGCACCGGCGCGGAGCCGGCCCGCCGCTCGCCCCCCGCGCGACGTACCCCCCGGCACCCTGGGCCTGGGCCTGGGCCTCGGCCGCCGCCTCGTCCCGGGCCCGCTGCCGGTCGAGCTCCGCCTGCGCGGCGGCCTCCCGGGCTGCCGCCGCGGCGGCAGCCCGGGCCGCCTCCCGCTCCCGCTCGATCGCAACGCTGGTCTGCCGCAGGTGCGCGAGCCGCTCGACCAGGGCCGTCCGCTCGACCTCGGCGGCCTGCGTGCGCGCCGTGAGGTCGGCGGCCGCCGCCTGGGCGGTATCAAAGGCCGCCTCGGCCTGCTCGGCCGCCGCGTCGAGCTCCGCCTTCGCGGCCGTCCACCGGGCGTCGGCGGACTCCGAGGAGGCGCGCGCGTCCTGGTATGCGGCGAGGGCGCCGCCGAGCTTGCGCTGCACTGCACGTTCCGCCGAGCTGCGGCCCACCAGGTCGGGGATGGAGTCGGCCTCGAGGGCGACGCCCAGGGAACCCATGTCTGCGTCGCGCGCCGAGGCCCGGTACACCTCGGCCAGGCCGGCCCGCGCCACCGACTCGCCCTTGCTGGCCTTCTCGGCCGCGCTGCGGGCGGCGGCCACCCTCCGCTCGGCCCGCCCGACGGACTCCTGCGCCTCGGCGTAGTCGGCCGCCGCGACCTGCACGCGCACCTGCGCGGCGTCGAGCTGCGACCGGAGCGTGTCGAGCGCGGACTGGGCCTGCCGCACGTCGAGCGTCCCGGCGGCCACGGCGTCCCGGGCCGTCTGGGCCTCCTGCGCACTGGGCGGATCGGCGGGCGGCTCCGCCTCGGCTACCGGACCCCACGGGATCACCAGGCCGAGCGCGAGCAGCCCCGCTCCGACCACACGGATCGCCAGCACCCCGGCGTGACCGCCCGAACCGTCCAGACCTCGGATGCGTCCCATGATCCTCTTTCCGATCCGCATCGTTCCGGCGTGTCGCCTTGCACAGATCTTGTGAATCACTCCCGTGTCACCGTCCAATGTGGCCCAGACGGCCGATCCGCGCTACCTGTGGGTCTGCGGTCTGCCGAGGGCGAACGCCCACCCGGCTCGAATTCCGTCTCATTTTCGCATCTCACGATATAAGACACGCCTTTCGGAGGCGCTGAAGGCCGTCTACGGTCACCACATGACTCGTCGAATGTGTTGTTGCTGAGCTAGCGCACGTTCGCCTGCCCTTCGGCCGCTCGGCCGAACCACCGCGTGCGCGCTAACCCGCCGCGGACCCACCTCCTGATGTGCAGGCCCCTGGGGGCCGTGCCGCGGCACGTCTCGGTCAGTTCCGCCAGATAGACGCCACCATCAACAGGAAGCAGGAGAGCCATGACTCAGCCCCAGTGGTCGTTCGAGACCCGCCAGATCCACGCCGGCCAGCAGCCGGATCCCACCACGGGCGCACGTGCGCTGCCGATCTACCAGACCACGTCGTTCGTGTTCCCCGACGCCGGGGTCGCGGCGGACCGGTTCGCCCTGAAGGACCTCGGCCCCATCTACACCCGCATCGGCAACCCCACGCAGCAGGTGGTGGAGGACCGCATCGCGAGCCTGGAGGGCGGCGTCGGCGCGCTCCTGGTGGCCTCGGGCCAGGCCGCCGAGTCCCTCGCGATCCTCAACATCGCCGAGGCGGGCGACCACGTCGTCGCCTCCGCGAGCCTGTACGGGGGCACGTACAACCTGCTGCACCACACGCTCCCCAAGTTCGGCATCGAGACCACGTTCGTGGACGACCCGCACGACCTCGACGCCTGGCGCGCCGCCGTCCGCCCGAACACCAAGCTGTTCTTCGGCGAGACCATCCCGAACCCGCGCTCCGACGTGCTCAACATCGAGGGTGTCGCCGCGGTGGCGCACGAGTCGGGCGTCCCGCTGGTCGTCGACAACACGGTGGCCACGCCGTACCTCATCCGCCCGTTCGAGTTCGGCGCCGACATCGTGGTGCACTCGGCCACGAAGTACCTGGGCGGCCACGGCAGCGCGATCGGCGGCGTGATCGTCGACGCCGGCACGTTCGACTACGCGACCGACCCGGAGCGCTTCCCAGGGTTCAACACGCCCGACCCGAGCTACAACGGCCTGGTCTTCGCGCGGGACCTCGGCGTCGGCTCGGCACTGGGCGCCAACCTGGCGTTCATCCTCAAGGCCCGGGTCCAGCTCCTGCGCGACCTCGGCGCCGCGATCTCGCCGTTCAACGCCTTCCTGCTGGCCCAGGGCATCGAGACGTTGTCGCTACGCATCGAGCGGCACGTCGCCAACGCCCAGCACGTCGCGGAATGGCTGGAGGCCCGGGACGACGTGGGCTCGGTCCACTACGCGGGCCTGCCGAGCTCGCCCTGGTACCAGAACGCGCAGAAGTACACCCCCAAGGGCGCGGGCGCGGTGCTCGCCTTCGAGCTCGACGGCGGGGCCGACGCCGGCCAGGCCTTCGTCTCGGCGCTGGAGCTGCACTCCAACGTGGCGAACATCGGCGACGTCCGATCGCTCGTGATCCACCCCGCGTCCACCACGCACTCGCAGCTCACCCCGGACGAGCAGGCCCTGTCGGGCGTCACGCCCGGCCTGGTCCGCCTCGCGGTGGGCCTGGAGAACGTGGAGGACATCCTGGCCGACCTGGAGCTCGGCTTCACCGCCGCCAAGAACCTTCTGGGCGACGAGACAAGCTGACCCGACCTGACCCGACCTGGCGCGGGCGCGGGAGACTTGTCCCGTGCCCGCGCCTCGCCGGGCCAAAACATCGCCCGCCCACCAGCATCGCCCGACCACAAGCCTCGACCGCCCACCAGGCAGCGAGCCCGAGCTCACCACCCTGAGCTCAGCACCCCGATCCGCAGGAGGAGCCATGGCCATCACCACCCCGAGGGCCGCTCACGGATCCCCGGACCCTCGGGTCGAGGCTTCCCGCTCCCGGAGCAAGCCGCCGGTCCCCGCGAGCGGCGCCTGGCGGGAGGGCGACGACCCCGGTCACCGGCAGTTCGCCGACGTCGGCGAGCTCGCCCTGGAGGCCGGCGGGCGGCTGCCCGCCGTGCGTGTGGCCTACGAGACGTGGGGCACACTGAACGCCGACGGCTCCAACGCCGTGCTGGTGCTGCACGCCCTTACTGGCGACTCGCACGTGACCGGCGACGCCGGACCGGGACACGTGACCGACGGGTGGTGGGCCCAGATGGTCGGCCCGGGCCGGCCCATCGACACCGACCGGTACTTCGTGGTGGCGCCCAACGTGCTGGGCGGCTGTCAGGGCACCACTGGCCCGTCGTCGACGGCGCAGGACGGGCTGCCGTGGGGCGGCCGGTTCCCCTACGTCACGACGCGCGACCAGGTGCTCGTGGAGATCGCGCTGACCCGTGCGCTCGGCATCCGGTCGTGGGAGCTCGTGATCGGCGCCTCGATGGGCGGCCTGCGGGTGCTCGAGTGGGCGCTGCTGGGGCCGGAGGCCGGGATCGAGGTGCGGAACGTCGCCGCCATCGCCACCACCGCCCAGACCAGCGGGGACCAGATCGCGTGGGCGCACCCGCAGCTCGCTGCGATCCGCGTGGACCCCCGCTTCCGCGGCGGCGACTACTACGACGCGGCCGACGGCGACGGCCCGCACACCGGACTCGGCATCGCGCGGCAGATCGCGCACACGACCTACCGGTCCAGCCGCGAGCTGGACCAGCGCTTCGGGCGCCTGCCGCAGGGCGGCGAGGACCCGTTCGCGGGCGGCCGGTTCGCCGTGCAGTCCTACCTGGACCACCACGGCGACAAGCTCGCGCGCCGGTTCGACGCCAACTCCTACCTGGTGCTCACCGAGTCGATGCTGTCGCACGACCTGGGCCGCGACCGCGGCGGTGTCGAGGCGGCGCTCAGCCAGGTCACCGCCCGGGCGCTCGTGGTGGCGGTGGACAGCGACCGCCTGTTCCCGCCCACGCAGTCCGCGCGGCTCGCGCAGTGGATCCCGCGAGCGGAGACGCTGCGGATCGTCACCAGCGACGTGGGCCACGACGGGTTCCTGGTCGAGGCGGACCAGATCGGCCCGATGGTGGGTGAGTTCCTGGCCGGGTAGGCCTCCTGCGGTTGTCGCAGGTGCGTGCGGGTGTTGACTTGGGTCAAGAACCCGACACGCAAGGAGGCTTGTCATGGTCAAGCTCAACCCGTACCTCAGCTTCGTGGACAGTGCCAAGGACGCCCTGAACTTCTACCAGAGCGTGCTCGGCGGAGACCTCAACATCAGCACGTTCGGCGAGATGCCGTCCGAGGAGATGCCCCTGCCGCCCGAGGTGAACGACCTCGTCATGCACGGCTCGCTCGAGACCCCGAACGGCCTGACCATCATGGCCGCCGACACCCCGCCCGGCATGGAGTACGCCGCCGCGACGAGCGGCGTCACGGTAGCCCTCACGGGCTCCTCCGCCGACACGGACTACGTCGCCGCCGCCTTCGAGAAGTTGTCGGACGGCGCCTCGAACGTCATGCCGTTCGAGGTCGCGCCGTGGGGCGACCGCTACGGGGCGCTCACCGACAAGTTCGGCATCTCCTGGATGTTCGACGTGGGCACACCCGAGTCCGAGGCCCGGTGGGCGGAGCAGGGCGGGACCCCCGGGTAGGGTCGCCGCATGCTCGCCGCCTACGTGACTCGCTTCTCGTCCGACAGCCCGCTCGACGGCCTGGAGGTCGGTGACCGCCCCGAACCCGAGGCCGCACAGCACTGGACCACCGTGGACGTCCGGGCCGCGAGCCTGAACCACCACGACCTGTGGTCGCTGCGCGGCGTCGGCTTGCGCGAGCAGCAGCTGCCGATGATCCTCGGTACCGACGCCGCAGGGGTGGCCCCGGACGGGTCCGAGGTGATCGTGCACGGCGTCATCGGGGGCGACGGCCACGGCGTCGGGCCGGAGGAACCGCGTTCGCTCCTCTCGGAGCGTTACCCCGGGACGCTGGCCGAGCGGGTGGCGGTGCCGACGGCGAACCTGGTGCCGAAGCCCGCCGAGCTCTCCTTCGAGGAGGCCGCGTGCCTGCCCACGGCGTGGCTCACCGCGTACAACATGCTGTTCACGGCCGGCGGCCTCACCCCGGGTGACCGCGTGCTGGTGCAGGGCGCGGGCGGCGGGCTCGCGACGGCGGCGGTCACGCTGGGTGCGGCGGCCGGCCTGGAGGTCTGGGTGACGTCGCGGTCCGCCGAGAAGCGGGAGCGGGCCGTCGCGCTGGGCGCGGCGGGCGCCGTGGAGACCGGTGCGCGCCTGCCCGCGCGGGTCGACGCGGTGCTGGAGTCGGTGGGCCAGGCGACATGGTCCCACTCGATCCGCTCGGTCCGCCCCGGCGGCTCGGTGCTGGTCTGCGGCGCGACGTCGGGTGATGCTTCCCCGGCCGAGCTGACCCGCATCTTCTTTCAGGAGATCCGCGTGCAGGGCGTCACGATGGGCTCGCGCGAGGACCTCGGCGCGCTCGCGCGGTTCTGCGCCCGGACCGGTGTGCGCCCCGCGATCGACGCCGAGGTGTCGCTCGCCCGGGCCGCCGACGGTATGGCCCGGCTGAACGAGGGCAGCCAGTTCGGCAAGGTAGTCGTCCGGCCCTGAGCCGCCCGTTCACTTACAGGCCAGTCAGCAAGTTCCGCCGAAACCCTTGACCTGGCTCACCGGGTCCGCGACTCTGGCTCCAGAGAGCGCTCTCTCGCCCTCGCCCATGTGCACTACCGACGTTCGAAGGAGCACGTCCGATGCGCAGACACCTACGCCTGCTCGCGGCGGCCGCCACCGCCGCATCCCTCCTCACCCTGGGTGTGCTCACCCAGGTCACCACCGCAGCAGCCGCCGACGCGCCGCTCTCCCAGGGCCGGACGGTCACCACGTCCAGCACCGAGTTCGACTGGAGCACGGGTGCCAACGCCGTCGACGGCGACCCGGGCACCCGCTGGTCCAGCACCGCCGCCGACAACCAGTGGATCCGCGTCGACCTGGGTTCCGTCCAGGCGATCGACCGGGTGGTCCTCGACTGGGAGGCCGCGTACGCGTCCGGCTTCCGGATCGAGACGTCGGCCGACGGCGCCGCCTGGTCCACCATCTACTCCACCACCACCGGCACGGGCGGGGACCAGAACCTCGACGTCGACGGCAGCGGCCGCTACCTGCGCCTCTGGGTCACCCAGCGGGCCACCCAGTGGGGCGTCTCCCTGTGGGAGCTGCAGGCCTTCGGCCCGGGCGACGTGCTGCCCGGCGACACCTCCCTCCTGTCGTACAACAAGGCCGGCAGCGCCTCCAGCTCGCAGCACGACGGCACGTGCTGGCTCTGCGCCGCCGACAAGGCGCTCGACCTCGACCCGGCCAGCCGCTGGGCCGTCAGCCCCGACACGGGCTGGGTGGACGAGGGCTGGATCGCCGTCGACCTCGGTGCGGCCGCGCACATCAGCAGCGTGGTGCTGCAGTGGGACCCGGCGTTCGCCACCGCGTTCGACATCGAGGTGTCCGACGACGGCACCACCTGGCGCACCGTGCACACCACCACGGGCGGTACCGGCTTCAAGCAGACCATCCCGCTCGACGCCGACGGCCGGCACGTGCGGGTGCACATGCGCGACCGGAGCGGCCCCTACGGCTACTCGCTGTGGGAGTTCCAGGTCTACGGCACCGGTGGCGCACCCAACACGCCGCCGGCCGAGCCCGCCGACCCGGACTTCGACAACCTCGAGCTGGTGTGGAGCGACGAGTTCAACGCCGCCGCCGGCACCCCCGCGAACGCGAGCAAGTGGACCATCGACCCCGGCCTGCCGGCCAACAACGAGCTGGAGGTCTACACCCCGAGCGGCAACGGGTTCCACGACGGCCAGGGCAACTTTGTGCTGGAGGCCCGCCGCGAGGACAACCAGGGCCGGCAGTACACGTCGCACCGCATGAACACCTCGGGCACGTTCAACACCCAGTACGGCCGGTTCGAGGCCCGGGTGGAGCTTCCCGAGGGCCGGGGCCTGTGGCCGGCGTTCTGGATGATGGGCTCCGACTTCCTGGACGGCCGTCCGTGGCCGTACAACGGGGAGATCGACATCATGGAGTTCATCGGCCAGGACCCGATCAACGCCCACTCCACCCTGCACGCTCCGGCGTACAACGGCGGCAACGGCTACGGCGGGGCGTACACCCTGCCCGACGGCTCGAAGATCTCGGAAGGCTTCCACACCTGGGCAGCCGAGTGGGACAGCGAAGGCATCCAGTTCTCGCTCGACGGCCGTGACGTCTTCTACGCGGACCGGGACACCGTGGAGTCCACCCGAGGCCCGTGGGTCTACGACCACGACTTCTACATGATCCTCAACCTCGCGGTCGGCGGTGACTGGCCCGGCCCGCCGGACGCCACCACCCCCTTCCCGTCCCGCCTCCTGGTGGACTACGTCCGCGTCTATCAATAACCAATAGCCCCTCCCTTTGTTGTGGGCGCGATCGTTGCGGTCAGAACGGGCACTTTCTCGCAACGATCGCGCCCACGACAAAGCACCTGGGTGAGGGGGTATAACTGGGTCGGTGCATCCTGAGCGTTCTGGACGGCCCACGCTGGAGGTTGTGGCCTCCGTTGCCGGGGTCTCGCGCGCGACCGTGTCGCGGGTGATCAACGGAGTGCCCACCGTGGACCCCGAGATCGTCGAGATAGTGAGCCGGGCGATCGACGAGACCGGCTACGTGCCGAACCTCGCGGCCCGGTCGCTGGTGACCCGCCGCACCGGTTCGGTGGCCCTCGTGGTGTCGGAGCCGCCCGAGCAGCGCTCGCCGCTGCCGTTCCTCGAACGCCTCTTCACCGACCCCTACGTGGGCCGGGTGACCGCGGGCGCGCAGACGGTGCTGCGGCCCCGCGACATCCACCTCGCGATCATCCCCGCCGACCCGCCCGCCCACGACCAGGTGGTGCGGTACGTGCGGCAGGGGCACGTGGACGGGGTGCTGCTCATCACGTCCAGCTCGGCCGACCCGCTGCCCGCCCGGCTGGCGGCGCTCTCCGTGCCGCTGGTGCTCTCCACCCACACCACCCTGCCAGGGGTCGCCTGGGTCGACCTGGACCAGGCCGCCGGGGGGCGGCTCGCCGCCGAGCACCTCGCCGGGTCCGGCCGTACGCGGCTCGCGATGGTCGCGGGGCCGGACGACGCGCCCTTCGGGCACGCGCGGCTCCAGGGGTTCCTGGCGGGTGTGCGCGCCGTCGGGCTGGAGCGGCCCGAGGTGGTCACCGCGGACTTCACGCGCCCCGGCGGCGAGGCCGCCGCCCGGGCGCTGCTGGCCGCCCGGCCCGACGTCGACGGCGTCTTCGCGGCGAACGACCTCATGGCCGACGGCGTGTCGACCGCCCTGAGGGCCGCCGGCCGGGACGTGCCCCGCGACGTCGCGGTGGTGGGGTTCGACGACTCCAGCGTCGCCGCCCAGGCCCACCCGCCGCTCACGACGGTGCGGCAGCCCGTCGAGGACATGGCGGCGGCCATGGCGCGCCTGCTGCTCGATGCTCTCCGACAGGCCGAGGAGCCGGGCGGGTCCGAGACGTTTGTGCCCGAGCTCGTGGTGCGCGCGTCGGGCTGACGCCCGCCCCCTTAACCGGTCAGGAGAACCGGCGCGAGAACTCCTCCACCAGCGTGGGCCCGGTGTCGCCGATGCGCCACACGCTCCAGCCGTCAGCCGTGTACGAGCCCGACGCCGCAGTAGCGGCCGAGTCCGGGTGTCGGTAGCGGATGCCGTTGGCCAGCTCGATGGAGCCGTCCGGCAGGAGCACCGCCTCGAAGTGCTGGTTGCGCCGCGGCCGCGACCACACGATCCGGGTGGGTGTGCCCAGACTGCGCGCGAGCGCCTCGAGGTCCGGGTCGTCCTCCTCCTCGAACAGCATCGGGGTGCTGGCCCGGATGCTCTCGCCCGGCGGCACGGGACGGGCCGGTGCCTCGGGCGCGCTCGACGGGTAGGGGTCGCCTGTGAAAGCGGGCTGCCCGTAACCGTCGTCGGGGCCGGTCATGTATCCGCCGGACTCCCAGGGGCTCTGCTGCGTGGCGACCGGCGCGGCCGTGTCCGCGTAGGACGACTCGTACCCGGGCTGCTCGGCATAGCCGTAACCGCCCTGGTCGCTGTAGCCGCCGCCCGCCTCCGAGGAGTACCCGTACCCCTGCACGGCGGGTGCGAAGGTCGACTCGGTGCTGTACGCGGGTGCCGGGTTGTACCGGGGCTGGGTCTCGTCGAAGTCGATCGGGTCGTTCGCCGGCTGCTCGGCGTACGCGGGCGAGTCGTCGTAAGACGGCGGCTGCCACAGGTTCTCCTCCGCCTCCGGCTGCGGCGCGGGCGCCGGCGGGTACACCGGTCCCGCGGCCGGGGTCGGCTCCGAGGGTGCGTAGGCCGACGCCGGCTCGTCCGGCTGGGCGGACGCCGAGAACCGGTCGGTGCGCGAGCGGCGTCGCACGGACGGCGTCGGCTCGGCCGGGGTCTCGGTGCGCGCCGGGGCGGCGACGGTACCCAGCGAGGACCGGCTCGCGGCCAGCCGCGGCGGGGTGCTCGGCGTCGGGCGGGAGTCTTCGGGGCGCGCGGGGGCGGCCGGGCTGATCGGCGTGCGCTCCCTGCTCGGGGAGCTCGGGGCGCTCTGGCTCGGGGCGCTGGGCGGCGGGGGCGGAACATCGGACGCGGCGGCCTGGGCGCGACGGCCCGCCCGGGTGCCCGAAGCGCGCTCGGACGTGCCGCGCGGCGTGCCCCCGCGCAGGCTCGATCGCAGGCCGGTCGCGGCGTTGGTCGCTCCGGCGGGCGGGTTGTCGGCGCCGTCGGCCCGGTCCGACGACGCCGCGGGCCGGGCCGCGCGCTCGGAGCGGGGCTGGGGCGCCTGCGCGACCACCGGCATCTTGCCCGTGAGCGCGTAGCCGACCTTGACCCCCTCTTCGAAGGCGTCCTTGGGGGCCGCGGACCCACCCGCGACGCCACCGGTGACACCCGTGTCCATCGAGGTGCTGACCGAGCCCTTCAGCGAGCTCGTGATGGTGCCGCCGATCGGCGCCGACTTCCCCGCGGGCAGACCGGGCGGAAGGTGCACCACCAGCGGAGAGACGTCGAGGAACTTGCGGCCGTCGTTCGAGTTCACGACGCCCATCTTCAGCACCTCGACGGGCATCGTGGGCTGCCGCAGGAAGTCGACGGCGTTCAGGATCTCGTCGGGTGCGTTCTGGCAGATGATGATGAGCCGCGCGCCGTTGCCGCTGTTCTTCCCGGCCTGCGTGCGCGTGATGGGCACGGTGTCGTAGAACGCGGCGACGTCGTGCTGGAACGAGTTCGCCCCGCCGCTGTAGCGCGCCGCGAGATCCGCCCGCGTCA
Source organism: Promicromonospora sp. Populi (assembly GCF_041081105.1). Taxonomy (NCBI): domain Bacteria; kingdom Bacillati; phylum Actinomycetota; class Actinomycetes; order Micrococcales; family Promicromonosporaceae; genus Promicromonospora; species Promicromonospora sp. Populi. Next base: position 3,199,778 of record NZ_CP163528.1, read on the forward strand.
GCCGCCCGGCCGCGCCGGCGTGGTCGAGCGCCTTGGCGAGGTTCGCCCGGTCGAGGTCGGCGACGAGCTCCACCACGACGGGCGAGCCCGAGGCGTCGAGCGCGAGCAGGTGCGGCTCGTCCGGGCCGGAACCCTGCGCGATCGGGAAGACCTCTTCGCCGAGCAGCCCGTCGATGTGCGAGTCGACCACCTGGTTGGCCGTCGTCTTCAGGCCCGGTTCGGCGCCGTCTGGACCGTTGGCGGACGTGACGAGAAGCGGCCGCTGGGTATCGACCTCGAACAGTGGCATCTCGTGATCTCCCCGGGGTCCTGCGGCATCGGTCCGCCTTAGCCTAAAGGTCGGGGGCAAGAGACCGGAAACACGCCGGTGAAGGTGTGGTGTGCCTTGCCCTTCCGGACAACTCGGTCAGGCCCTCCCGAGGGCCCCGTCAGGAGTGGCCGGTCTCCGACTGCTCGTCGGCCAGGCGCTCCTCGACCCGGGCGATCTTGCTGTCGATCTGGCCGGCCGGGGCGCCCGGGCGAATGTCCGCCTTGATGACCAGCGACACGCGGTGCCCGCCGCGCGCGACGGAGTCGGTAGCGCGCTGGATCACCGGCATCACCTCGTCCCAGGACCCTTCGATCTCGGTGAACATCGAGGTCGTCCGGTTCGGGAGCCCGGACTCCCGGACGATGCGGACGGCCTCGGCCACCTGGTCGGCGACGGACTCGCCTGCGGTCATGGGGGCGACGGAGAACGCGAAGACAGCCATGTGCCCATACTGCCCCCTGGCGCGCGCCGGTTCGACGCGCACTTGTCACGCACTACCCGCACAACCCTTGTTCATAGGGTTTCAGCGTGATCTCACCGAACCCGCGCGATGCCCGGATCGCTGTTGTCGGAGCCGGCCCCGGCGGTCTCACCTGTGCCCGGATCCTGCAGCGGCACGGTCTGGCCGTGACCGTGTATGACCGCGACGCCGGCCCCGAGTCCCGGGACCAGGGCGGATCGCTCGACCTGGACACCCACGACGGCCAGCACGCCCTGCGCGAGGCCGGCCTGATCGACGGATTTCACCGCCTCTCCCGCCCGGAGGGCCAGGAGTGGCGCTTCCTCGACAAGCGCGGCGTGCTGCGCTCCCGCAACGTCCCCGCGGCGGGCGACACGAGCCGCCCGGAGATCGACCGCGGGCAGCTCCGCGGGCTCCTGCTGGACTCCCTGGCCCCCGGCACGGTGCAGTGGGGCACGCGGATCACCTCGGTCACCGCCACCGGGGAGCTGCACCTCGCCGACGGTTCTGCGGTCCAGGCCGACCTGGTCGTCGGCGCGGACGGGGCGTTCTCCCACGTGCGGCCCGTCCTGTCAGCCGCCACCCCGCTCTACACCGGCAACACGTTCCTCGAGGCTCATTTCGACGACGTCGAGCGCCGTCATCCCGAGATCGCCGAGCTCGTCGGGAACGGCAACGCCCACGCCGGCGACGGCAGGCGCGCGCTGTTCGCCCAGCGCAGCAGCGGCGGGCACATCCGCGTGTACGCCCTGCAGCACGTCCGCGCCGACTGGATCGCCGCGGCGGGACTGCGGATCGACGACACGGAAGCCATCCGCAGCCACCTCGACAAGACCTACTCCGGCTGGTCGCCCCGCATGCGCCGGCTTCTCCTCGACAACGACGGCCCGTACGTCGACCGGCCGCTGTACGCGCTGCCGGTGCCGCACATCTGGGCGCAGAACCCGTCGGTCACGCTGCTCGGCGACGCGGCGCACCTCATGCCGCCGATCGGTGTCGGCGTCAACCTCGCCATGCTTGATGCCTGCGAGCTGGCGCTGGCCCTGGCCCGCTCGGCCACCGTGGCCGAGGCAGTCGCGGCCTACGAGCGGACGATGCTGCCGCGCTCCAGGAGTCATGCCGCGAACCTGGAGGGCGCCCTGGACAGCCTGCTGGGCTGACCGGCTCCAGACGTAGGCTCATCTGGTGAACGTCACCCTTCTCGCGGGCGGGGTCGGCGGTGCGCGGCTCGCGCACGGCCTCGATCTTGCACTCGGCGCGGTTCCGAACAGCACCCCCACCAGCACCCCGCACCAGGCCGACAGCCCGGCCCTGACCGTCGTCGTGAACGTCGGCGACGACACCGAGCTCCACGGCCTAGCCATCTCCCCCGACATCGACACCGTCCTGTACACCCTCGCCGGGCTCAACGACGAGGACCGCGGCTGGGGCCTGCGCGGCGAGTCCTACGCGACCCTCACCGCGCTGAAGGACCTCGGCGAGGACACCTGGTTCACGCTCGGCGACCGCGACCTCGCCACCCACATCGTGCGCACCGCGCGGCTGCACGACGGCGAGCCGCTGTCCGCCGTCACGACGCACCTCGCCCGCGCGATGGGCGTGGGCCCACGGGTCCTGCCCGCCACGGACGACCGGCTCGCCACCCTCGTCGACACCCCGTCGGGCCGGCTCGGGTTCCAGGAGTACTTCGTGGGCCGCCAGCACGCGGACGCCGTGCTCGGCCTGCACTTCGACGGGGCCGACGCCGCCAGTCCGGCCCCCGGTGTGCTCGACGCGCTGGCCGCCGAGCTCGTGGTGATCGCGCCGTCGAACCCCTTCCTGTCGATCGAGCCGCTGCTGGCGGTGCGCGGGGTCCGCGACGCGCTCGCCACTGCCCCAGGCCGGCGCGTCGCGGTGAGCCCGATCGTGGGCGGGCAGGCGATCAAGGGCCCGGCCGCGCAGATCCTGGAGTCCCTCGGGCACGAGGTGTCCGCCCTGGGTGTGGCTCGGATCTACGCGGACCTGGTGGACGTCATGGTGATCGACGAGCGCGACGCGGCCCTCGCGGGCCCCGTCGCCGACCTCGGCCTGGCGGTGCACGTCACCGACACGATCATGGGCGGCCCGCCGGGCCGCGAGCGCCTGGCCCGCGAGCTGCTGGCGCTGGCGTGACCCGCACGGTCCCGGCGCAGGTCCGGGGCACGACGGCGGTGGTGCCGCTCCGGGACGGCGTCTCCGGCAAGTCGCGGCTGGCCGCGGTGCTCGACGCCGGTGCGCGGCGCCGGCTCGTGCGGGTGCTCGCCCGGCACGTGGTGACGACGCTGCTGGCCGCCGACGGGATCGAGCGGGTGGTCGTGGTGACCGCCGACCCGGTCTTCACGCGGGAGACCCTGGCGAGGCTCGACGTCGAAGTGCTGGAGCAGCCCGCCGACCGCCCGGGCCTGAACGCCGCCCTGGAGCACGCCCGGAGCGTGCTGTCGGCAGCCGGCCCCGCCGACCCCGCCAGCCCTGCCGCGCCACAACGCCTCCTCATAGCGCACGCCGACCTACCCGCCCTGACCCCGGCTGACGTCAATGCGATCCTCGCCGAGGACGCCCCGGTGGTGATCGCGACGGACCGCAACCGGTCGGGCACCAACCTCCTGCTCCTCCCGTCAGCTGCTCTTCCCTTCGAGTCCGAGGTTTCTCCGCTTTCAGGGCCCGCAAAGCGGAGAAACTTCGGGTTCGAAGGGGAGGCGCCGGCCGACCGGGCCACGTTCGGTTTTCGGTTCGGCGTTGGGTCGCTCGCGGCGCACCTCGACGAGGCGGACCGGCTCGGGCTGGGCGCAACCGTCGTGCAGCGGCCGGGCACCGCCGTCGACCTGGATACCGCCGACGACTGGTCGCAGCTCCCCGACGAGGTCCGGGCCGCGGTCGGTGCGCAGGTGCCTGGGCTGCTGTAGCTCGCGGCTGGTCGCCCTGGGGCAGAGACCTACCCGGGGCGGTGCCTATCCGGGACGGTGACCGGCGGCGGCGACCGCCGCGCGCAGGCTCCGGATCGCCTCCGGCAGGCGGGCGTCGGCCAGGTTCCCGTACCCGACCACGAGCACGGCCGACCTGGCCGACGGCGCCGCCTGGTACCGCCGCAGGTCGGTCAGCGCGACGTCGCGCGCGGCTCCCTCCCGGACGACGTCGGCGGCGTCGATCCCGGCCGGCTCGATCCCAGGCAGCTCGATCCCGGTCAGGTCGACCGTCACGTGCATCCCCGCCGCGATCCCCCCGACCCGCGCGCCGGGCAGCTCACGGTCGAGGGCCGCCAGGAGCGCTGCCCGGCGTCGGGCGTAGCGGGTCCGGGCCGCACGCAGGTACCGGGCGTACGCGCCGTCCGCGACGAACCGCGCGAGCGTGAGCTGGTCCAGCGTTGCCGGGCCAGGCGTGGGCCCGCGGCGAATGGACACCTCCAGCACCGCGGCTCGCCACCGCTGGGGCACCACCATCCAGCCGATCCCGAACGCGGGCGACAGCGTCTTGCTCGTCGAGCCGAGCAGCAGCACCCGGTCCGGGTCGAGCCCCTGCAGCGCGGGCACGGGTCGGCGGTCGTAGCGGAACTCGGCGTCGTAGTCGTCCTCGATCACCAACCCGTCCGCCTCGCGCGCCCAGGCCAGCACCTCCGCGCGCCGGGTGTCGGACAGCGCCACGCCCAGCGGGAACTGGTGTGCCGGGGTGAGCAGCACGGCGCGGGCGCCCGTGCGGGCGGCCTCCGCACGCAGCCGTTCCGCGGAGATCCCGGCGTCGTCCACCGGTACCGGGACCGGGACGAGGCCGGCCGCGGCGGCGACGTCGCGCAGCGCGGCCCAGCTCGGGTCCTCCACGAGCAGGTGTGTGTGCCCGGCGTCGGACAGCGCCGCCGCGATCCGCGACATACCGTCCACGGCACCCCGGGTGAGTACCACTGCGGCGTCGGGCGCCGAGACGATCCGCGCCCGGCGCAGGTGGGTCGCCACCGCCGCGCGGGCCGCCGGGTGCCCGGCAGGCGGCTGCCCGCCCAGGTCCTGGTTGGTCGCCTCCGCGAGCGCGTCGCGAGCCGCCCGTAGCCAGGCCTCGCGGGGTACGTGCCGCAGGTCGGGCACGCCGGGTGCGAGGTCGTGCGTCGCGCGGTCCGGCGCCCGTTCCAGTCGGGGCCGGACCGGGCGACCCGGACGCGCGGGCGGCGCATCCGCCCGGGTGGCCGCGCCGCCGTCGGGCACGATCGCCGCGACCCTGGTCGCGGAGCCGGTGCGCGCATCGAGGATCCCCTTGCCCACCAGGTGTCCGTACGCCTCGGTGACCACCCAGCGGGAGATGCCGAGCGCGTCGGCGAGTGCCCGGCTGGGCGGCAGCGCCGTGCCGGGCGCGAGGCGACCCGAGGCGATGTCCTCGAGGAGCGCGCCCTCCAGGCGGTGCCGCAGCGCGCCCGGGCCGGGTGCGAGCACGATGAGCACCTCGTCCGCGGAATTGGTCTGGTCCGCCGTCATGGCATTGGACCGTAGCACCAGACCGATTGCTGCCTAGCGTGGTAGTTGCCGGGCGGGAGACCCCCGGGATCAAGAACCGGCCGAAGGAGCAGAACATGCAGTACCGCACGCTGGACAACGGGCACACGTCGTTCGAGGTCTCGACGCTGTGCCTCGGCACCATGTGGATGGGGACCCGGACCGACGAGGAGACGTCGTTCGCGATCCTGGACCGGTTCGTCGAGGCCGGGGGCACGTTCCTCGACACGGCGAACAACTACAACTCCTGGGGCGAGGGGTACGGCCGCGACTCCGAGGACGTGCTCGGCCGCTGGCTTGCCGCGCGGGGCAACCGGGACGACCTGCGGATCGCGACCAAGCTCGGCGCGGCGAAGAAGGACCCGAACCTGCCGCTGTCGAACACAGCACCCACCAACTACCAGGGCCTGGCCGCCTCGACGATCGACCGGGAGGCGCACGAGAGCCTGCGCCACCTGGGCATCGACCACATCGACGTGCTGTACGGGCACGTGGACGACCGGGAGACGCCGCTGGAGGAGACGGTCGGCGCGTTCGGCAAGCTGGTCTCCGACGGGGTAGTCGGTATCCCGGGCATCTCCAACGTCGCACTGTGGCGGGTCGTCGAGGCCCGGGAGGCCGCCGCGCGGCTGGGGGTGGCGCCGTACGGCGCGGTGCAGCAGTGCTACAGCTACGTGTACCCGCGCCCCCAGCCGATCCGGACCAACTGGGCCACGCCGGAGCTGCTGGACTACGCCCGGTCCACGGGTACGGACGGACGCCCAGGGCTGACGGTCATGGCGTACTCCCCGCTGCACCAGGGGGTGTTCGTGCGAGACGACAAGCCGTTCTACGACGGGTCGGACCACGCGGGGTCGCGCGAGCGGGTCAGGGTGCTGCGCGCGGTCGCCGCGGACCTCGGGGCGACGCCCAACCAGGTGGCGCTCGCGTGGCTCCTGGGCAGCGAGGTGCCCGTGGTCCCGGTGTTCGGGGCCAGCTCGGTGGCCCAGCTCGACGAGGCGCTGGGCGCGCTGGACCTCGTGCTGGACGACGACGTGCGGGCACGGCTCGACGCGGTGTGACGTCGGCCGGCCCCGCCGACCGTAGGTGTGGTCGCTCAGCGGAGCGACCACACCTGGGTTGGACGTCGGATGGCCACTCCGTCCCAGGTAGGAGCGATATCCACCAGGCGGGTGATCCGTGTCGGGGCCTCCGCCGACAGGATGGGAGCACAGCCGAGACGAAGGAGACTCCCATGGATCGCACAACCCGCCGGGCGGCCCTCGCCCTGAGCGCGACCCTTGCGCTCGCGGCGCCGCTGGTCGCCGCAAGTTCTGCGCAGGCAGTGAGCACGGAGGCATCGCCGACGGCGCCCGCGGCAGCCACCAGTCCCGACTCCGTGTACGCCCTGGTGGCCGACGCCGCCCGCGCGGCGCAGCGGGATGTCGCGGGGAACCGGGCGCTGGCGCACGGCCCGCAGACGCCGACCGGTTCTGCGCTCGACGCCGCCGTGGACGCCCTCGTGGCCGACGGCGCGGTAGCTGTGACGGCGCGCGTGGAGAACGGGCGCCACAGCTGGAGCGGTGCGGCCGGGACCCGGGAGCGCACCGGTCATGCACCGGCCAGGGAGCGCGACCGGTTCCGCGTCGCGAGCAACACCAAGCCGATGATCGCGACGCTCGTGCTGCAGGAGGTCGAGAAGGGCACCTGGACCCTCGACACCCCGGTCGAGGACGTGCTGCCCGGCGTCATGCCGGCGGGTGTGACGATCGAGCAGCTGCTGAGCCATCGCTCCGGCGCGGCGACCGCCACCGACTGGATCATCGCCTCGCGGATGACCGACCTGAACTCGTGGGACGAGCTCTTCGCCGTGATGGGTCAGGAGGTCACGACGGCCGACCACATCACTGCCCTGCAGTCCGCGCCCTGGGTGAACGAGCCGGGGGCCGCGTACTCGTACTCGAACGCCGGCTACGTGGTGCTCGGTCTGATGCTGGAGGAGGTCACCGGGCGCAGCGTCGAGAACCTGCTGGAGCGTCGGGTGTTCGCCCCGGCCGGGATGCGGCAGAGCGACTACCCCGACGACCCCGGGACGCGCGGCCCGTTCCTCCGTGAGTCGGCCTACACGGGCCCGGAGGGCGCCGGCTGGTACGACCTCGACCACTTCGACCCCAGCCTGTTTGCCGCTGCGGGCGCCGTCACCAGCACCACCGAGGACCTCGCCGACTTCACCGAAGCCCTGGTCACCGGGCGCCTGGTCGACGAGGAGACCACCGCCGACATGCTGGAGCCGCGCACCATCGGCCAGGAGGGGGCGCCCGAGTACGGCCTGGGCGTCTACCGCATCCCGGACCCATGCACCCCCGGGGCCTGGCTCTACGGGCACGACGGGGCCTCCTACGGCACCATCTCGATCAACCTGACGTCGCCGGACGGCGCGCGGCAGGTCTCCGTCGGCATCACGGGGCGCGACGTCGTCTACCCGTTCTTCACCGACGAGCCGCTCTACGACCCGTCCGAGCTGTTCGAGGAGATGTTGACTCAGACCTGTTGAGGGTTCACTCCAACCACTCTGTCTCGAACCGGTCGTTGGCGTGGACGTGGACCGCCTCGTAGAGGTCGGCGCCCAGGGTCCGGAACTTGTGCGGCACCATCGCCTCGACCACGAGGATCTGGCCACCCACGGCCTCGAACTCCTCGCCGGCCACGGTGAACAGCGCCCGGCCGGACCGGATCACGAAGGTCTCGGAGTAGGGGTGCCGGTGCAGCCGCGGCCCCGTGCCGTCCTGGGCCACCCGCTCGAAGATGATCGACACCTCTGATCCGTGGAGGTACCCCTCGAAGTTGCCGTGCGGCAGCGTTGCCTGCTCGATCGCCTGGAGAGTCATGCACCCCAGGCTGGCGGGCACGCTGCCGGGCGGCAACCGAATTCGTGGCCCGCCGAAGGGCGCCGGGCAAGGGCCGACAATGGGCCCATGGAATTCCAGGACGTCGTCCGCAAGCGCCGGATGCACCGCAGGTTCACCGGCGAGCCAGTCCCGGCCGAGGCCGTCGACCGCATCACCCGTAACGCCGTCCGCGCCCCGAGCGCCGGGTTCAGCCAGGGCTGGGCGTTCGTGGTGCTGGACACGCCCGAGGACCGCGATCGGTTCTGGACGGCCTCCACGCCCGACGACGCGGAGCACGACCCGTCGACCTGGCTCGACGGGATGCGCACTGCCCCCGTGATCGTCCTCGCGCTCGCGTCCAAGGCCGCCTACCTGCGGCGGTACGCAGAGCAGGACAAGGGCTGGACCGACCAGGACGAGGCCCGCTGGCCGGTGCCGTTCTGGCACATCGACGTCGGCATGGCGTCGCTGCTGATGCTGCAGACCGCCGTCGACGAGGGCCTGGGCGCGTGCTTCTTCGGCGTCCCGCCGGAGCAGGTCGGCTCCGTCCGGGCCGAGCTGGGCATCCCGGACGAGTTCGAGATCACGGGCGTCGTAGCGATCGGGCACCCGGCCGACGGCGGCGCAAAGGGCTCGCCCACCCGCCGCAAGCGCAAGCCCCTCGACGAGGTAGTGCGCCGTGGCGGGTGGTGACGCCTCCGTGCCATTCAGGGCGATCCAGGACCACCGAATCACCCGGTCAGTTTCGCCCGACGGCGGCTCCCCGCTCGGGAGTCGTGGCAGGATCCGGGCGTGATCGAACCAACTGCTGACGTCTCCGTCCAGCGCGTCTTCGAGGCCGAGCTGCACCTGACGACGTCGGACTACCGCGCGGGCCTGGAGCGGCTACCCACCCTCAACGCGATCCGCTTGGCGATCGTGATCGTCGGACTCGCCGCCACGGTGCTGGTCCTCATCGAGCTCGAGTCCACCGAGACGAGATCCGAGATCCCCATGTGGTGGTTGGCGGTCATCGTTCCCTGCTTCGCCATGGGGTTCTACCCTGACCTGCTCGCCTGGCTCATGTACCGCACCTCCCCGTTCCGGGAGGGCGCGATGGTCCGGCTCGACGCCGAGGGAATCGTCTACACGGGCCGGCAGGCCACGCTGTCGTACGGATGGCCGCTCGTCGGGAAGGCGTTCGAGACCCGATCGGCCTTCCGCCTGGTGGCCGGCGTGGGCGTGTCGGCAGCGATCTGCGTCCTCCCGAAGCAGATGTTCCCGCATGAGGACCATGCAGCGATCCGCGACCTCATCACGACCAAGGTCGGCAGGCTCCGCCGCCCCTGGGGGACTACAGCCGTTCCGCAATGACCTCCAGGAGGGACTTGCCCTCCACTCCCATCAGGTCCAGTGCCTGGGTGCGGCAGGAGAAGCCGTCGGCCAGGTAGGTGGTCCCGGGGGCTGCCTTCCGCAGCGCGGGCAGCAGCGCGTTCTCCGCTACCGCCACCGACGTCTCGTAGTGACCCTTCTGCATGCCGAAGTTGCCGGCCAGGCCGCAGCAGCCCGCGAGCACCTCGACCTGCGCGCCGCCCTGCTTGAGCAGGTTCTGGTCCGCCTCGAACCCCATCACGGAGTGCTGGTGGCAGTGCGGCTGGACCACCGCGGTGATGTCGGCCAGGGAGGGCAGCTCCCATTCGTCCGGGGTGTCGGACGACGTCAGCAGCTCGGCGGGCGTGCGTGTCATGCGGGCGACGGCCTGCGCGCGCGGGTCGTCCGGGAACAGGTCGAGCAGGTCGGAGCGCAGCACGGCCGTGCACGACGGCTCCAGCCCCATGATCGGGATGCCGTTCACCGCGTACGGGCCGAGCACCTCCAAGAGCCCCAGCAGACGACGCCGAGCGCCGTCGAGCTGGCCGGTCGAGATCCAGGTGAGGCCGCAGCAGGCCTGCTCGTCGGGCACGATCACGGAGTACCCGGCCTTGGTCAGCACCTTCAGCGCCGCCTGCGGGACCCCGGGCGAGAGCGTGTCGCTGAACGAGTCGGTCCAGAGCACCACCTTCGGCTTGGTCGCGAGCCGGGCCGCCGTCGCGCCCTCGCGCCCGGGTACCCCCAGCCCCTCCTCGTCCGTGACCTGCAGGCCGGGGACACCGTGCGTGGCACCGCCGCGGGCCCACCACTGCCGGAACGGCACCTCGGCGAACTTCGGCATCGACCGGCGGGTGTCCATGCCGCCCGCCCACAGCACCGCCTTGCCGATCCACTTGACGCCCAGCAGGCCGTTGACCAGCTCCGGCACCGCCCCGGCGAGCCGGGCCCAGCGGGGCAACCAGCCCAGGGCGTAGTGGTCCACGGGGCGCAGCTTGCCGCGGTAGGTCCGGTACAACACCTCCGACTTGTACTGCGCCATGTCGACGCCGGCGGGGCAGTCGCTGGAGCACGCCTTGCACGACAAGCACAGGTCCAGCGACTCGCGGACCTCGGGCGCCGACAGCCCGCCGACCAGGGTCCCGTTCATCGCCTCCTGCAGCACGCGGGCGCGGCCGCGGGTGACGTCCTTCTCGTCCTTGGTGGCCTGGTAGCTGGGGCACATGAAGTCGCCAGACGCGTTCGACCCGGAGTGGTCCACCCGGCACTTCCCGACGCCGACGCAGCGATGCACCGCCGTCGTCAGGTCGTTGTGGTCGTGCGAGAACGAGAAGCCCTCGTACCCGGACGTGCGCCGGACGCCGTGCCCGGAGCCCTTCCCGACCAGCGGCAGCTTGGTGCGCACCGGGGCCGCGGCCGGGCGACGCAGGTCGACGTCCACGGCCCGTGGCCGCACGACGACGCCGGGGTTGAGCAGGTCCTTCGGGTCGAACAGTGCCTTGAACTGCTCCATCAGCGCTATCGCCTCGGGCGAGTAGATCAGGGGCAGCAGCTCGGACCGGGCGCGCCCGTCGCCGTGCTCGCCGGACAGGGAGCCGCCGTAGCTCGCGACGAGCTCCGCGGCCTCGATCATGAAGGTGCGCAGCACCGACCCCGACGTCTCCAGCGGGATGTCGATCCGCAGGTGCACACACCCGTCGCCGAAGTGCCCGTACGGCAGGCCGTCCACGCCGTAGCGGTCCATGAGGGCCTGCAGGTCACGCAGGTACGGCCCCAGCTTCTCGGGCGGCACCGCCGAGTCCTCCCAGCCGGGCCACGCCTGCTCCCCCGCGGGCGTGCGGCCGGCGAGGCCGGCGCCGTCGGCGCGGATCTGCCACATCTTGGTGGCGTCCGGGCCTGCCGCCAGCACCACGGAGTCCAGCGCCGTCGACGCCGCCACTATCGCGTCGGCCCGGCCCAGGGCCTCGGCCTGCGACGAGCCGCCGACCTCGATCATCAGCCAGCCGGCGCCCGCGGGCAGCGCGGGCACCGACGAGCTGCCCTTGGCCCGCCGGACGACGTCGACCAGCCGCGCGTCCAGCCCCTCGATCGCCAGCGGCTTGTGGTCCAGGAGGCGGGGTACGTCGTCGGCGGCCGTGGCCATGTCGGGATAACCGAGGACGGCGAGCGTGGGCGCGCCCGGTGTCTCCACCAGGTTGAGCTCCGCCTCCAGGACCGTGACGAGCGTGCCCTCCGTGCCCACGAGCGCGCGGGCCAGGTTCGAGCCGTTCTCGGGCAGGAGGTGCTCCAGCGAGTAGCCCGAGACCTGCCGGCCGAACCGGCCGAACTCCGTGCGGATCAGGGCCAGGTTGTCCCGGACGAGGTCCTTGAGGCCTGGGACGGACTTGAACTCGGGGTCGCCGGAGCCCGCGGTGAACCGCCGCCCGGCGCCGTCGACCACCTCCAGCGAGACCACGTTGTCGGCGGTGCGCCCGTACGCGACCGCGTGCGGGCCGCACGCGTTGTTGCCGATCATGCCGCCGAGCGTCGCGCGGTTCTGGGTGCTCGGGTCGGGGCCGAAGCGCAGGCCGTGGCCCTTGGCCTGAGCCTGGAGGGTGGACATGACGGTGCCCGGCTGGACCCGGGCCGTGCGCCGCTCCGGGTCGATGCTCAGCACCCGGTTGAGGTGCCGCCCCAGGTCGAGCACAACCCCGGGGCCCACCGAGTTGCCGGCGACGGACGTGCCTGCGCCGCGTGCTGTGATCGGCACCCCGAGCTCGCGCAGCACACCGAGTGCGGCAACGACGTCGTCGACGCTCTCGGGGAAGAGCACCCCCTCGGGGACCACCCGGTAGTTCGACGCGTCGGTGGAGTACTCGGCGCGGCGGCGCGTGCTGGTGTCGACGACGCCGTCCACGACCGTGCGCAGCGCGTCCGCGACCGCCTCCCGGGCGGCCTCGGCGGCATGATCGGCGTCCCGCCGCGCGGCCTTGCGCCGTTCCTCGCTCTCGCGGCGGAGGCGTTCCGCCTCGACGGCGGCGCGGGCCTCGGCCTGCTCGCGCGCGGTGCGGGCGGCCTCGGCGTCGGCGTCGGTGTGGGTCATACCGCCGCCGTTCATGCCGGTGCCGTTCATGCCATAGCGGGTCGAGGCGTCGTTGGTCTGCGAAGGCACTCAGCGATTCTTGCACCACCGGGGCGAGAATCCGGTCAACGTCCGCCCACTCGTCGAGTGCGGGGTATCTGTGGGGTCGGCGGTCGCTGACCCCACAGATACCCCGCACTCGACTACAGGCTGGTCAGGCTTCGAAAGTTACGTCCAGCGTGATCTGGTCTACGCCGGTCAGGGCCTTCGAGATCGGGCAGCCGGCCTTGGCGGCCTCGGCTGCGGCCTTGAAGCCCGCCTCGTCGATGCCCGTGGCGAACCCGCGCACGGTCAGCGCGCTCTTGTTGACGCGGACGCCTCCGGCCGGGTCCGGCCCGAGCGTCACGACGGCCGAGACCTCGATCTGCTCCGGCGTGCCACCTGCGAGACCCAGCTCGTTGGTGAACGCCATCGTGAAGCAGGACGAGTGCGAGGCCGCGAGGAGCTCCTCGGGGCTGGTGACGCCCTCGGCCTCGTCGGCGATGCGCCGCGGCCACGACACGTCGAACGTGCCGACGCCCGACGACGAGAGCTCGACCTGTCCTGACCCCTCCTGGAAGGTGCCGTTCCAGGCGGTGCGGGCGGTACGTGCTGGCATGGTGCGCTCCTTGTAGTCAGATGGATCTGGTGAAAGCGATTTAGCCCCCTGCGTGCCAGACCCTACGACGCCCACCTGACTGACGCGCCACCGTTGCATCACGATGTCCGTCACCTGCCGTAACGTGCAGTTACGGTGCGAGGTCGAGCAGCTCCTCGTCGACGGCTATGACGGTCCAGGTGCCGCCCTCCCCGTCGGTGAGGTTGTAGGCCGGGACGATCAGCACCGTGTTGTCGGACAGCCGGTAGCGCACCTCCGTGAGCGACGCCGACTCGATGGTCACGTCCTCGACGGGCCACGGGATCGCGCCGTCCAGCGCGGGCGCGTCCCAAGCGGGCGGCTCGCCCGCCGGCCGGGAGCCCACCGCGCCGGCGAACCGGGGGTCACCCAGGCGCTCGACGGCCGCCACCTCGCTGATCACCGGGTACGTGCCCAGGAGCCGGCTCTCGGACGCGGTGTCGACGCGCACCTGTGCCGTCCTCGGCACGTCCGACAGCCCGGCGCCCGCGTGGAACACGAGCCTTGTGGCGGCTGACAGCTCGCCGTCCGCGTCGGACCGCTCAGCATCCTGCAGAGCCCCGGCCTCGGCCGCGACCTCCGGGCTCGGCTCGCCCGGCTGCCCCAGGATCGTCGGCGGGGGTTCGCCGGCCGCGATCTCGGGACCGGACTCGGTACCGGCCCCGGTGTCCGCCACCATGGATGCCGGCCCCACCCCCGACTCCCCCGCCAGGTAGCCGCCGCCACCGGCCGCGACGATCCCGGCCACCGCTGCCGCGACCAGCCACGGCGTCCGGCGTCGATGGCGCCGCACCGCAAGCTCGTCGCGCTGCTCGGGCTCGGCAGGCTCAGGCTTGGCCGGCCCGGGTCCAGCAGGCTCGTGCCCGGCCGGCCCGGGCTCCGCGATCAGGGCGTCGACCTTGGCCCGGAGCACACCCTGGACCGGATCGGGCGCGTGCTTTGCTGGGTCCGCCGCCGCCAGGCGGTCGAACGCCGGATGCCCCAGTCGCTCGTGCTCGTTCATCGCAGTCCCTCCGTGCCGTGCCCGGCAGTACGCCGTCCACACCCTCTACATGTGCTCATGCGTCCACCGCTTGCTCGTGGGCGTCCCACGCGTCACGAAGGCGCGCCCGCGCGCGGGACAGGGCGGCGTCCGCCCCACCCCTGGATACACCCAGCACCTGGGCGAGATCGTCGCCCGACAGCCCGTCCCAGGCGACGAGCAACAGGATGCGCCGGTCGCGCGGAGCCAGCCGGGACAGCACCTGGCGCACTGCGTCGTCGGTGACGGCCAGCATCGCGGGGTCGACGTCGTCCGGCTCGTCGGGAACTATCGCGACCGGCAGCGCCCGCATCTTGCGCCGGTGGTTCGCCAGCACGTACCCGGCGGTGCGGTACATCCACGGCAGCTCGGCGCCGTCGGGCACGTCGTCGCGCCGACGCCACGCGATGGCGAGCACCTCTGCGGCGAGGTCCTCGGCGTCGGGGGCGCGGCCGCCGTCGGGCAGCCGGCGCACAAAGTACGAGTAGAGGGCGCGCGAGTGCGCGTCGAAGAGCGCACTGAACCAGCGTTCATCGTGCGCCCAGCCAGTTCTATGCTCCACGCACCCACTCTGTCGCGAACGTCGCCCCCCTTGCACCCCAAACGTGGGTGATCGGCAAAATGTCAGGTGATCGGCAACTTGAGCTGCCGATCACCTGACATTTTGCCGATCACACCAAGTAGCTCAGCAGGCGCCGAGGTCTACCCACACGCCCCACTCGCCCGTGGTGCCGGGCGTCTCGTTCTGGGTCCACCACTTGGCGCGCCACTCGTGCCCGGCGTGCGACACGGTGCTGCCGTTCGTGTAGATCGCCGAGGCGCTCCAGGCGGCCGACGTGCAGGCACCCGGCGGGTCCGTCGGGGGATCCGTCGGCGGGTCGGTCGGCGGGTCGGTCGGGTCGGTCGGGCCGCCGCCTTCCACGGGCCCCGGCGCACCAGTGCCGAGCACACCCTGCAGCGCCCCGGTGAGCTCGCCGGACCGGTCACCGGACAGGTCCCACCACATGGCCCCGCCCAGGCCCTGCGACCGGATGTACTGGGCCTTGGTCGTCACGGACTGCGTGTTGTCGTACGACCACCAGGTGTTGCCGTCGTGCCGCCAGGCGGCGCCGAGGTAGGGGTCGTAGTAGCCGGTGCCGGAGTTCTTGATGACGTCGTAGTCGTTGATGCCCGGCTCCCACTGGCCCGAGGCCGCGCCGGTAGCGGTGCCCCACGGGGTGGACGACGTCGCGCCGGACCAGCCGCGGCCGTACATGGCCAGGCCGAGGCCGAGCTGCGCGGGGTCGACCCCGTTGTCCACGTACGTCTGCACTGCGAGGTCGGCGCTGAACTGCCGTGCGGCGGCCCGCGGGTCGGCGGGGTCGTCGTAGAGGTTGCCCTGGTGCCCGGTCAGCGTCGGCTCCCAGGCGCCGTGCAGGTCGTAGCCCTGGACGTTGCCGAAGTCGAGGGACTCGAAGATCTCGGGGTCGTTCCAGCCGCCGTCCTCGACGTCAGCGGGGTTGGCCGGCAGGAACGCGGAGAGCTCGTAGTCCTTGCCCGTCGTCGCGCCCAGCGCATCGAGCTGCTCGCGGAACTCCGCGAGCAGAAGCTTGAAGTTGCGTGCGTCGTTCACGGGGTCGACGTGGTTGCCGACGTTGCCGTTCGGCGAGCCCGGCCACTCCCAGTCGATGTCGAAACCGTCGAAGACACCGGCGGCGGCACCAGCACCACCGCGGCCGTCGATGACCGGCAGGTTGCCCTTGATGAACATGTTGATACAGCTCGACACGAACTTCTGACGCGAGGCGTCAGTGGCCGCGGCGAGCGAGAAGTTCTTGGACCAGGTCCATCCGCCGATGGACATCAGCACCTTGATGTCGGGGTGCTTCGCCTTGAGCTGCTTGAGCTGGTTGAACGAGCCGGCCAGGGGCTGGTCCCAGGTGTCCGCCGCGCCGGAGACCGAGTTCGCCGCCGTGTAGCCCATGCCGTAGTCGGCCCAGGCGTCGCCGGCGCCGTCGGACCCTTCAGGGCCGGTGCCCTGGGCCTTGTTGGCCTCGAAGCACTCGAGGCTCTGGTTGTGGATGTTCGCGAAGGCGTAGTTGATGTGGGTCAGCTCGTCGGCAACACCCGACGTGTCGATCTGCTTGACCTGGTAGCCGCGTCCGTACACGCCCCATTGCGTGAAGTACCCGACGCTGCGGAAGCCATTGATTGCCGAGGTGCCGGCGGTCGCCGCGGGCTCTACCTCTGCCGCGTTCGCCTGGTTCATGCTCGCGCCCACGATTGCGGCGGAGGCTGCCACGGCCAGTGCGGCCGCCCCCGCGAGGACACGTCTGGTGAACCGTCTCTTACCCGACGTTGGAGCGTAGGTCGGTCCCATGTGCTTCCCTCTCGTCTGCGGCCTCTCCGGCCGGCGTCCTCCTAAAGTAAGGACACCTCGCATAACCGGAAATGAGGGAAAACCCCTACGTATCTGGACATTCACTGAGCAATTTAACCCGCTCGGAACTCTCGCGGAGTTACACCGAAAACCCGGCGGAAGGCCCTGGTGAACGTCGTGGCGTCATCGAACCCGCAGGCATATCCGATGTCGGCGACGGTCCGCAGGTCAGCCGGGTCCGCCAGCCGCTCAGCCGCGGCCCGGAGCCGCACCGCGCGCAGATGCTCCCCCGGTGTGGTGCCCAGCGCCTCGAACAGGTCGTAGAGCCGACGCCGCGACACGTAGTGCCGGCGCGCGATCCCGTCGACGTCGAGCGTCGGTTCGGCCGCGTTCTCCCGCACGAAGTCGAGCACCGCGACCCGCAGCCCGTCCGGCGTCCGGGGCAGCACGGGCGCCGTCGCGAAGGAGGACCGGAGCATCGCGACGGCCAGGTCCCGGGCGACGACGGCGGCGTCGGCCACCCAAAGGTCAGCACCCACGCCCCCCGGCACCTGACCGGCCACAAACCCGAACAGCGTCCGCGCCGCCGCCAAGCCGGGCACGGCGAGCCGACGTCGGGCCGCGTCCAGCAGATCGCGCGGCAGTCCCAGTGAGGACCGCGAGACCTGCACGATGAGCTGCTGCTGCCCCGGGGCCGAGTAGTCGAGGTAGTACGGCGCATCGGTCGCGTAGACGGAGACGGACCCGCTCCGGACGGCGACTCGCTGGCCGCCCGCACACACCAGCCCGGTCGCGGACCGCTGCAGGGACAGGTGCAGGTCGTCGCTCCCGGCGTGCGCCGCGAGCCGGGCGGACCGCTCGGCGCTGGTGCCGGACGTCGTCACGAGCGACACGGACAGCCCCGCGTCCAGGGCCGCGTGCGCCATCCGGCCGTGGAAGGCGGGCTCGAACCCGAGGCAGTTCAGGGGCACGAAGCAGCTGCTGACGACGTCCTCCCACGCGTCCGCGGTCTCGACCTCGAGAACTGCCACCGTGTGCCTCCATGCACGCGCTCCCCCGCTTCCGGGAGCACTCTCGGTGCTGGGGATGCTAGTGCACAAAACGCCGACGGCGGCAGGGGTGCGCGCTGTTAGCGTCCGAAGCGAGGCACCTGCACAGAAAGGCGGAAACAATGGCGTTCTTCGATCAGGCGGGCTGGGACGGCCGCGCATACATCGGCGGCTGGGTCACTACGGGGAGCACTGTGGACGTGGTCTCCCCCGCCACCGGCGAGAAGCTGGCGACGGTCGCTGAGGGCTCGGCCGCCGACGTCGACCAGGCAGTCACGCTGGCCGTGGCGGCGCAGCACGACTGGGCGGGCCGACCCGCCGAGGAGCGGGCGACGATCCTGCGCAGGGCCGCGGCAGCACTGGAAGCCCACCAGGACGTGCTGGTCGACTGGCTGGTCAAGGAGGCCGGGTCCGGCCAGGGCAAGGCCGCGTTCGAGCTGGGCCTGGTCGCCGCCGAGCTCCACCTCGCGTCGGGCACGGCCACCATGCCGTACGGGCAGCTTCTCGCCTCGGGTCACCCCAGGCTGTCGCTGGCCCGACGCCGCCCCGTCGGGGTGGTCGGCGTCATCGCCCCGTTCAACTTTCCCGGCATCCTCGCTATGCGTTCGGTCGCGCCCGCGCTCGCCCTCGGCAACGCGGTAGTGCTCAAGCCCGACCCGCGCACCTCGGTGGCCGGCGGCCTGTTCCTCGCCGCTGTGCTGGAGGAGGCGGGCGTTCCGGCGGGCGTGTTCAGCGTGGTCCCGGGCGGGGTGGCGGCCGGCACGGCGCTGGTCGAGCATCCGCGGGTCCCCGTCATCTCGTTCACGGGCTCCACCGCGGCGGGGCGCAAGATCGGCGAGACGGCCGGGCGGCTGCTCAAGCGGGCCCACCTGGAGCTCGGCGGCAACAACGCGCTGGTGGTGCTGCCCGACGTCGACGTCACCGCCGCCGCGTCCGCCGGAGCCTGGGGCTCGTTCCTGCACCAGGGCCAGATCTGCATGACCACCGGGCGGCACCTGGTGCACGAGGACATCTACGACGAGTACGTGGGGATCCTGGCCAAGAAGGCTGCGGCGATCCCGGTGGGCGACCCCGCGACGGGCGCCCCGCTGGGCCCGCTCATCGACGCGGGCCAGCGCGACAAGGTGCACTCGATTGTCACGGACTCCGTGGCAGCGGGCGCGACGCTCGCGGCCGGCGGCACGTTCGACGACCTGTTCTACCGGCCCACCGTGCTGTCCGGCGTACGCCCGGAGCACCGCGCGTTCACCGAGGAGATCTTCGGTCCGGTCGCCCCGGTGCTGCGGTTCGACTCCGTCGACGAGGCGATCGACCTGGTCAACGCCTCCGAGTACGGCCTGTCCGTGGCGGTCCTCAGCGGCGACGCGTTCGGGGCGTTCGAGCTGGGCGACCGCATCAACACCGGCGTGCTGCACATCAACGACCAGACGGTGGACGACGAGGCGCCCGCCCCGTTCGGCGGCACCGGCGCCTCCGGGACCGGCGCCCGGTTCGGCGGCCACGAGGCCAACATCGAGGCGTTCACCGAGACCCAGTGGGTCACGGTGCAGTCCCAGATCCAGCGCTACCCGTTCTGAGGAGCAGGGGATGACGACGGTCCGCGAGGCAGCGCTCGACGTGCTGCGCGCCCACGGGATGACCACCATCTTCGGCAACCCCGGCTCGAACGAGCTGCCGTTCCTGGCCGATCTCCCAGACGACTTCGAGTACGTCCTGGGCCTGCACGAGGGCGCGGTGGTCGGCATGGCCGACGGCTACGCGCAGGCCTCGGGCCGGCGGCGTTTGTGAACCTGCACGCGGCGGCGGGCACGGGCAACGCGATGGGCGCGCTGACCAATGCCGTCGTGGCGCACAGCCCGCTGGTGATCACCGCGGGGCAGCAGGTCCGGGACCAGGTGGGCGCCGAGGTCATGCTGGCGAACGTCGGCGCGCCGGAGCTGGCCCGGCCGCTGGTGAAGTGGTCGGCGGAGCCGCTCGCGGCCCGCGACGTCCCCCGCTCCATCAGCCAGGCCGCGCACCTGGCGGCCCTGGCGCCCGCCGGGCCCGTGTACGTCTCGGTGCCGTACGACGACTGGGCGCAGGACGCCGGGGCCGCCGCCGCGCACCTCGCCGCGCGGCACACGAGCACGGCCGGCGGCCTGCCGCCCGAGACCCTGGCGGAGCTGGTCGCCGCGCTCGACACGGCCCGCAGCCCCGTCCTGGTGCTGGGGCCCGACGTCGACACGGCGCAGGTCCGGGCCGGTGCCGAGATCGGCGTCGTACAACTTGCCGAGCGGCTGAGCGCGCCGGTGTGGATCGCGCCGTCGGCGAGCCGCTGCCCCTTCCCCACGCGGCACCCCGCCTTCCGGGGTGTGCTGCCGGCGTCGATCGCCGGCATCGCGCGAGCCGTTGCCGGGCACGACCTGGTAGTCGTGATCGGCGCACCCGTGTTCCGGTACCACCAGTACGAGCCGGGCGACTACCTGCCCGAGGGCACCCGCCTGCTGCACATCACCTGCGACCCGGGCGAGGCGGCCCGGGCACCGATGGGCGACGCGATAGTGGCCGACATCGGGCAGGCGGTGCGCGCGTTGTCAGACGCCGTAGCGCCCGCGGCCCGGCCGGCCCCCGATCCGCGCGACCTGCCGCCCGTGCCCGACGACGACGGCTCGGGCCGGCTGGATCCCGCCACCGTTCTGGCCGCCGTGGCGCAGGGGGCGCCGCACGACGCGATCTTCGTCAAGGAGTCCACGTCCACCACCGCGATGGTGTTCGACCACCTCGACCTGACCCTGCCGGGCAGCTACTACTTTCCCGCCGCGGGCGGGCTCGGGTTCGGGTTGCCCGCCGCCGTCGGGGTGCAGCTCGCCCAGCCAGGACGGCGGGTGGTCGCGCTGGTCGGCGACGGCTCCGCCAACTACGGCATCACCGCCCTGTGGACGGCGGCGCAGCACCGGGTGCCGGTGGTCTTCGTGATCCTGAACAACGGGACCTACGCGGCGCTGCGCTCGTTCGTCAACCACATGGGGGTCTCGGGCACACCCGGGATCGACATCCCTGGGATCGACTTCGTCGCCCTGGCCCAGGGATACGGGGTCTCGGCGCGGCGGGTGTCCGACGTCGGACAGCTGCGCGAGGCCCTGGCCGAAGCCCTGGCGAGCGAGGCACCCACCCTGATCGAGGTTCCGACCACACCGACCGACCCGTTGGCGCCGTGAGCTAGCGCGAGCGGGCCATCCCACAAAGGAGTGCTCATGGCCCAGACAACCAGGACGGCGGCCGCCGTGGCCGCCGTCGCGATCGCACTGTCCCTCGCCGCCTGCTCAGGTAGTGAGGAGCCGCCCGCGGAGGACAGCCTGACGCCCGTGACGGTCGGCGTCATCCCGATCACGGACACCGCAGCCCTCTGGCTCGGCGACCAGGAGGGGTTCTTCGAGGAGGAGGGGATCGACCTCACCATCGAGACCACGGACGGCGGCGCCACCTCGATGGCGGGCGTCGTGTCCGGCGACTACGACTTCGCGTTCTCCAACATGGTGTCGCTCATGGTGGCCCAGGACCAGGGGCTCCCCGTGCGGTACGTGACCAACGGGACCTCGGTCGAGGGCACCGAGGAGGGCTTCGGCGCCGTGGTGGTGCCCGAGGACTCGGACATCGAGCAGCCCGCCGACCTGGTGGGGCGGACCGTGTCGGTGAACAACCTGTCCAACATCACCGGCGCCACCGCGAGCTATGCGGTGGAGCAGGACGGCGGCGACCCGAACGGGATCGACTACGTCGAGCTGCCGTTCCCCGACATGCCGGCAGCGCTCGCGAGCGGCAACATCGACGCCGCGATGATCGTCGAGCCGTTCCTCACCGCGGTCCGCGACGAGGGCGCACGCGTCGTGGCGTGGAACTATCAGGCGATCCCCGACATGGACATCGCCGGGTACTTCGCCACGACCGAGACCATCGAGTCGGACCCCGAGCTCGTGGAGCGGTTCACGCGGGCGATGAACAGGTCGCTCGAACGCGCGGGCGAGGACCCGGAGGCGGTGCGCGCGGTGGTCGGCACGTACACCGAGATCAGCGAGGACGCCCGGGCCAGGATGAACCTTCCGGTCTTCCGCACGGAGTTCAACGTGGCGGCTGCCGAGGAGCTCGGCGAGGCGCTTGTGCGGTACGGGATAGTCGAAAATGCGCCCGATGTGGCCGCGATCCTGCCTCAGTAGGCCCCGCTGGGCCTCATCCGGCCCAATCGGACAAAAGTAAGGAAACCTGCGTTAAAACTAATACGGGAATTCCACACGGTGGGACTACGTAGCGAACCCTCGCCAACCACACGGGGTTGTTTCGGCGCAAAACCTTCCTACCCGTAACAACCTGCTGCGGTATCACGTACCTCGTCCGGCCGGTGGGGCAGCATGGCAGGTCGGAAGCGGTACCGCAGCAAAAGTCGTGGGCTCAGGTTGATGCGGGTGAAACACTCGGCGGTCATACTTGCGAGCACCGTGAACGAATCCGGGAGGCTCGACGATGACCGCGCTGCCGCAGCAAGTCGTTTTTCCGCTCTCCCTCGGTGACCGCACCGTGGCGCCCAGCGTCGCGTCCGCGCTCAGCCGAGTGGTGGGTGACGAACCTGGATGTGTGGACCAGACAGCACGGATGCTCGACGAAGAGCATCTGCTCGGGACGGCGATGATGCCGGACCCGCTGCCTGCCGCACGTGCAGTCCGAGAGGCCGTAGGCCCACTCGGTCTCGACGACGACGCACGCCGCGTGCTGCTCGTCGCCTCTGTCGCCGTCGTAGACCGCACCGACGTGCTGCTCGCAGCGTCGGGCATCGACATCGACACACTCATGGCCGGCCCCGCCGGCCGGCACCTCCATCTCGTGGGTGGCCGGTTCCGGTTCCACCACCCGCGCATCCGCTCGATAGTGCACGAGGACGCCGACCTCGCGACCCGCACCGCCGCCCACGTCGCACTCTCCGCCGTGCACCGCAAGGCCGACGAACCACTCATCGCCATCTGGCACACCTCGCTCAGCACGCTCGCGGGTGACCCCCTGCTCGCGGACGGCCTCGTCGAGCTTGCCGAGCAGCACCTCGCACGCGGCGACGTCCACCGCGCGCACGAGGTGGCGCGCGAGGCCGCCAGCCACGGCACCGACCGCGTCCGGGCCCGCGCCTTCGCGGTGGCCGGCCGGGCGGCGCTGTGGGCGGGGCACGTGCACGACGCCGTCGTGCACCTGCGCCGGGCCACCCATACCTCCGACAACGGCTCACCCCCCGGTGGCGCCACGGGCGGCGCACCCGGCGCCGCCCGGGCGCTCAGCATCGCGCTCGCCCTCCTGGACGGCCGCCCCGACGCGGTGGTCCCCGAGGACGCCTGCGGACCCGACCGCGCGGCACTCACCGCCGCACGCAAGACACTCCGCCTGCTCGACGGCGCTCCCGGGGACGCCGTGACGATCCTGTCCGAGGTCGCGGAGCTGGCCCCCGCGCGCCCGCGCCCCGCGGGCTCGTGGTTCGACGGGCCCGACGAGGCCATGACCCCGCTCGCGGAGGCGCACCTGCGGGTGGCGCAGGCGTACCTGGCGCTGCGCCTGGGCGAGATCACCGAGGCGGCGTCGGTGCTCGACGACGCCATCGAACGCCTGCCGGTGGCCCTCGCGTTCGGCGGGCTCGGGATCGCGCTCGCGCGCCGCCTCGACCTGGTCCGGGAGGGGCACCTCAGCCGGCAGACCGCCGTGCTCGAGGCGTCGATCTCCGGACAGGTGGCGCCGGTGGTGCGGGCGGCGACGCTCGGCGACCGGGCCCAGACCGCCGTGTTCGCCGGTCGCTGGGTCGAGGCCGCGACCCTGCTCGGGCTCGCCGCCGAGCGTGGGGGCGACGACCTGCGCCGCCTCTGGCTGCCCACCCCCGACCCGGTGGAGCTGCTGGTGCTCGCCGGTCAGGACCGCGCGGCTCGCCGTGCGCACGAGCGCCTGCGGCTCCGCGTGCTGCCGTCGGTCGGTTCGGATCCGGGGGGCGGCTACACGGGCGGGCCGTCCAGCTCGGCGTTGGCCGGCTCGGGCACAGGTACCGGGTTCGCCGGCGGACCGGTCCGACGCCGTCGGCTCGACCTCGCCCGCGCCGAGCTCGCCCTGGCCGACGCCTCCGGCGTCAACCGGGCGCGTGAACGCGCGGTCGAGGCCTCGCTCCGCGTGGGCTCCACGTTCGAGCGCGGGCTCACGGAGCTGGTCGCGGCGCGCGCCTTCGCGCGCCTCGGCCTGCCCGGCGAGGCGGCGGCGCACCTGCTCGGCGCGCACGAGCTGTTCGAAGAGTCGGGCGCGAAGGCCTGGGAGCACATCGCCGAGCAGGCGCTGACGGCACCGGGGTTCCTGCCCGGAGCCGAGGGCCGGGTCCCGGCCCGCTCGGCGGGCGGGGTCGGGGGCGGCGGCTCGGTCGGCTCGGTCCGCGATCTCGGCCGGGTCCCGAACGGCGCGGCAGGCGACACCACCAACCGGGTCTCCGACCTCGCGGCCCGGGCACGTCGCGACACGGCCGGGTCCGCTGCGGCCGAGCTAGCGAGCGGGCCGCACGCGCCGGGCTCGTCCGGCGCCGGCGCCGAGGAGGAACCGTGCGGGCAGTGGAGCGGCCTGCTCACCGAGCGGGAGCTCGACGTCGCGCGGCTCGTGGTGCAGGGCCGGACGAACCGGCAGGTGGCCGCGAACCTCTACGTGTCGGTCCGCACCGTGGAGGTGCACCTGGGGCGGGTCTTCCGCAAGCTCGGGGTGCGCTCCCGCACGGAGCTGGCGGTGCTGGCGCTGAGGGGCTGAGCCGCTGGCCGGCGCCGGTCCGGCGCCGGCCTCACGCCTCCAGCAGGATGGTCACCGGACCGTCGTTGACAAGCTCGACCTGCATGTCGGCGCCGAACCGCCCCGTCTCGACCGTCAGGCCGCGCTCCCGCAGCGCGGCCACGACGGCGTCGACGAGCGGTTCGGCGACCGGCCCGGGCGCCGCCTGGTTCCACGTGGGGCGGCGCCCCTTGCGAGCGTCGCCGTAGAGCGTGAACTGGCTGACGACGAGTACCGGAGCGCCGACGTCGGCCACGGACTTCTCGTCGTGCAGGATCCGCAGGTCGGCGATCTTGCGGGCGATCGTCTCGACCTGGGCGGCGCCGTCGTCGTGCGTCACGCCGACCAGCGCCAGGATCCCCGGCTTGTCGATGGCGCCGACCACCTCGCCGTCGACGACCACCGATGCGCGGGTGACCCGCTGGAGCACCGCCCTCATCGGCGGCTCTCGTACGGGTCGGCGAAGACCGCCCGGACCTCCCCGACCGGTCGCCCGCCACCGAGCACCGGCACACGGCCCAGCCCGTCGAGCCCGCCCGGGTAGACGCCCGGCAGGCTTGCGGCACCCGCCGCACGCAGGGCGGCGGCGAGGATCGCCGGGCGCGACCGGGCGGAGCCGTCGAGCACCTTGAAGGCCAGGGCCGAGCCGTCGGGCAGCCCAGCGGCGTAGACGCCCTCGGCACCGTCCTTCGCAACCAGGCCCGGCACGGCCTGCATGGCGAGCGTGACGTCCCGGCCCGTCCCACCCATCATGTCGGGGTGCGCAGAGATGGCGCGGCCGACGCGCGCCTCGTGCGAGCGGAGGTCGACGGTGGGCGCGGCGCCCAGGGTCGAGAACGCGCGCGCCAGACCCAGCAGGGTGGTGGAGAGCAGGGGCGCACCGCAGCCGTCGACGGTGGTGTGCATGACAAGCTCGGCGTCGCCGGTCATCTCGAGGATGGTGCCGCGGATGGCCCGCTGGAGCGGGTGCTCGGGCGACAGGTAGGTCTCGATGTCCCAGCCCTGCGTGAGGCAGGTGGCGAGCATCGCCGCGTGCTTGCCCGAGCAGTTCTGCGCGAGCGACGCCGGACCCGGCCCGCCGTCGTGCGGCGCCATGTGCCACTCCAGCGCGGCCGGCGGGTACAGCGGCAGGTCAGGGGTGTTCTGCAGCGCGTCGATGCCCAGGCCCACGGAGGCGAGGATCTGCAGCACACCCTCCAGGTGGATGAGCTCGCCGTTGTGGCTCGCGGCCGCGAGCGCGAGCAGGCGGTCCGGCAGCTCCAGGCCCGCGCGGAGCATCGCGACGAGCTGCAGCGGCTTGAGCGACGAGCGCGGCCAGATCGGCGTGGTCGGGTTGCCCGCCTGGACCACCGGGCGGCCGGACGGGTCGAGCACCACCAGGTGTCCCAGGTGCACCGACTCCACCATGTCGCCGCGGATCACCTCGGCCAGCGGCGCGGCGCCGTCGAGCGCACTGCCCGACGAACCGGTCGCCCGGGCCATCGGGGAGGACATGCGGCCGGTCACCATCCGCTCTGGGGACCGCGCGGCTTGTTGCCGGTGCCGTACGGCTGCAGGCGGGGCCGGACGCTCACCCAGTAGATGATCGCGGGCGCCACGGCGATGATGTTGAGGAAGGAGCCGAACATGAACCCGCCCTGCAGCCAGCCCTGCGGCAGCCCGAGGAAACCGAGGGCGGCGGCCAGGCCCAGGATCGCCAGCCAGGCGACCTTCGACAGGCGTCCCTCCGCCCGGAAGCCCTTGTCCGGCCGGCGGACGGCGTCGACGAACGCGACGACCTGGACGACAAAGACCACGAGCGCGAGCGCGGCCATCACGAACCACTGCAAGAATCCCACGGCGCGAGCCTACGGCACGGACCGGGCGTTCCTCTGCGCGGGACCGGGACAGCTCACAGCTCGGGGAGGGCGTCGCGGGCCTCGCCCGGGGAGGCGCCCGCGGCCTCCAGCGCGTCGACGACGGGCGACCGCAGGAGCATGACCAGCGACTGCACCTGCCAGTCGCCCTCGCCCACGGTCCGCGGGTCCGCCTGGGCGGCCACGCCGGTCAGCGCCTCGCGTCCGCGAGCGCCGTCGCCCCCGGAGGCGACGTCGGAGGCGAGCTGCCGCACACCCGTCGCGAAGCCCTCGATCAGGCCGGCCACGGGCTGGACGTCGTGCTCCCCTTCGAGCACCGGGACCACGCGGCGGGCCAGGACCCGTACGGAACGCATCGCGCGGTCGACCAGCACCGCCTGCTCCTCCAGCCGGGCGAGCTCGCCGCGGTGTATCCGCCCCACGGAGATCCGTGCCAGCTCGCGGGCGTCTCGGGCGGCCTCCTGCCACTCGGCGAGCACCGGTTCGGAGGCCCGGCCGAGCACGAGGGCGGCGCGGACGTCGTCCAGGTCGCGTGAGCGCATGCCGCGGGCGAGCGTCTCCAGGGTCTCGGCGAGCTCGGTCACTGCCCGCTCGGCAAGCGCGCGCGGGCGGCGCCGGGTGTCACCCGGGGTGAGCAGCGCGACGAGCAGAGCGATCGCACCGCCGATCAGCGCGTCCGTCCACCGGCCGAGCGGCCCGCCGGAGACCGAGGGCAGGCCCACCACGATGATCGCCTGCACACCCGCCTGCGTGACCAGGAGCGCACCCCGGTCGATGAACCGCGCGGCGATCGCGGAGAAGAACAGCACGAGGCTGAGCTGCCACCAGCCCGACCCGATCAGGTGCACGACCAGGTCGCCCATGGCGACGCCGACGGCCACGCCCACGGCCATCTCGGACACCCGGCGGACGTCCCGCTGCGCGGTGAAGCCGAGCAGCACCCACGCCGCGACGGGCGCGAAGAAGGGCTGCTCGTGCCCCAGCACGTACCGCGCCACCAGGTATGCGACCCCGGCGGCGAGCGATGCCTGCGCGATCGGGATGAGGCTCGCCCTTGCGCGGGTCCAGCCCTGCCGCAGCCGGGTGCGCAGCATGAGGGTGCGCATCGCCTTGCGCCACATCTCGTCGGCTGGCCCCGGCAAGGAGTTCACGAGGGCATCCTCGCATCCCCCGCCCCCGGGGTCAGATCAGGCTGGTCGGGCCGCGGAGGCCTCGGGTCAGCGGGCCGTGCGACTCCGGGCGATCGACGGACATACCGTCGCCCGGGACGACGATCTCCTGCGCCGCCGACACCTCGATGCCCTGGCCCGAGATCTCGCCGGACACCATGAGCTCGGCGTCCTCGGGCACGTTGCGCTTGAGCACGGCCAGGCCGATCGGCCCCAGCTCGTGGTGGCGGGCCATGGAGGTGAGCGTCCCGACGACCTTGCCTTCCCCGCCGTCCGGCGTCGGGAGGCGCACCTCCGCGCCCGCCTCCGGGAGCAGGTGCTGCGACCCGTCGAGGTGCAGCAGGACGAGCCGGCGCGGCGGCCGGCCGAGGTTGTGCACGCGCGCGACCGTCTCCTGGCCGCGGTAGCAGCCCTTGTTGATGTGGACGGCGGTGCGCAGCCAGTCCAGCTCGTGCGGGATGGTGCGCTCGTCGACCTCACGCGCGTAGCGGGGGCGCCAGGCCTCGACCCGGAGGGCCTCCGTGGCCCAGGTCCCGGCGAGCGGCCAGCCGGCGGCCTCGCGGGCGGCGACCTCGGCCTCCAGGTCGGCGCGGGGCACGAGCACCAGCCGCCACGGCCGGGCCGCGCCGGGGTGCTCGGACTCGGGCGGCCCGTAGCGCGTTCCACCGGCTGCGACGTTCGGCCAGGCGTCGTGCCAGGTCACCGGTTCGCCCTCGGCACCCTCAGCAGCGACGGGCTCGCCGATCGCGGCCCACTCGTCCGTGGCGTCCGTGACCTCGACGCGGAGCGTGAACTTCATGCGGTCCAGCCAGCCGGCCAGGCCGGGGGCCGACGCGCGCTCGGTGATCAGCCACGTGGACTCGCCATCGTCGACCACGCCTGCCGCGTGCTCGATGTGGCCCTGCGGCGAGAGGACGAGCAGCTCCGTGCTGGTGCGCGGGGCCAGGCCGTCGAGCTGCTGCGAGGTGATCGAGTGCAGCCAGCTCAGCCGGTCCGGCCCGGCGACCCGCACCACACCGAGGTGCGACTGGTCGACCACCGCCCCGCCGCGCGACAGCGCGCGCTGCTCGGCCGTCGGGTCGCCGTAGTGCCAGGCGATGCCGGCGTCGGGCCGGCGGCGGCAACCGCGCCGTGCCGGCTGAACAGGGGGCTCTCGTAGTCCATGCTCACCTCAGGTGCAGCGTCGTGGACGGGCGAGGCATTCCCTCACCCGGGATCTCACTGCCGGTGCAGAATTACTGCAGGTCCGTCAATCACTTCCGGTCCAGCTCCGCCGAAGCGTACGAGCGCAGCGGCTCGCCGAACGCGGCGAGCTCCTCCACCCACAGCAGGCGGCCCTGCACCAGGCCGTACAGCCGCTTCGACGCACGCACCTCGGACGCCGTCGACGTGCGCGCTATCGCGTCCGACGCCAGGTCGATCCGCCCGTTGCCGGCGGCGCCGATGTAGACCGTGACCCGCCCGGAGGCGTCGGACACGAGTACCTCAAGAGCGTGCTTGTCGTCCTCGAGCCCCTCGGGACGGTCCGTGGAGACGCGCCAGTAGCCGGTCTCGGTGGACCAGACGGTTCCGGCCGTGGCGACGTCGGGCGCCTCGACGGCGTCCGGGAGCGGGGCCTCGACCGGGTCCGGCACGGGGCCGGCCACTCGCCGTCGTCGGGCAGCTTGTCCGGGACGGCGGCGTCGAGCACCCGCAGCGTGGACTCGAACCGCAGGTACGGGCCGCCGTCGTGGTCGAAGACCAGGTCCTGGACGAACGTCTTCCTGCCGATGCCGGGGTACTCGATCACACCCTCGCCGCGCCACCGGCCGACCAGCCAGGCCAGCGGGTAGACCTCGGGTGAGAGGCCGTCAGGGAAGGTGAACGTCATCAGCGCTGGCCGGTGTACAGCTTGTAGACGACGTAGCCGGCGAACCAGGTGACCGCTATGGCGACGGCGACGATGAGGCCGGTGAAGATGAGCTCAAGGGCATGGATCGACATGCCGCCGATCTTAACCGTCGACGGCCTAGAGTCGGCGGCATGCGCCAGCTCGTGATCAAGACCACTGCAGGCCTGGACCGGCCCGAGGCCACCAACCAGGCGTTCACCGTCGCCGCCGCCGCGGTGGCGTCCGGGGCGGAGGTGAGTCTCTGGCTCACCGGGGAGTCGGCATGGTTCGCCCTGCCCGGCCGGGGCGCCGACCTCACGCTCGACCACGCGACGCCGCTGCCCGACCTGCTGGAGGTTGTCCTGGCCGCCGGGACCGTCACGCTCTGCACCCAGTGCGCCGCGCGCCGCGACATCACCGAGGCCGACGTGATCCCGGGCGTCCGCATAGCGGGATCGGCGCTGTTCACCGAGGAGATCCTGCGGGACGGCGCCCAGGCGATCGTCTACTGAACCCGGGCGCCGCGTCGCTCAGGCGCTCAGGCGCGGACCAGGCCCGTCCGGCGCAGCAGCAGGTACATCTCGCACCCGAGGCACAGTCCGATGACGGCGTTCAGCGCCGCGGCGACGAACGCCACCGCCGCCGCGATCGGCACGGCCGGGAGCACCCCGAACAGGCCGAGGATCACGCCCACCGCGGTGACAAAGAGGCCGACGCCCTGCGCGAAACGCGGCGGACGCCGGTCCTCGAGCTCCGCCGGCGGGCTCAGCCGCGGCCGGACGAACTTCTTGAACAGCAGACCCTGCCAGGAGCCCTCGGCGCCGCGCACCGTGCCAAGCAAGAAGCTCAGCATGATGAAGGCAAGCAGCCACAGCCCCGCGGTGCTCGCACCGAGCAGTACGACGGCGGCCAGCAGCACCGCCGTGATGCTCGCGCCGACGCGCGGTCCACGCGGGTCGATCCCCTTGTTCTCCGTCATGACTGACCCTCCACGTCCGCTTCGGCCACCACAGTGGGGACCCGGTTCAGAGCTTGCCGTGCCTGGGTGTCGGAGACGACGCCGCTCATGCGAGCGACCTCGCGCCCGCCGCCGTCGACCACGAGGACCGTGGGGGTGCGGAGCACACCCAGGGTGCGCACGAGGTCAAGATGGTCGTCCACGAGCACCTCGCGGTGCCCGACGCCGGAGCCGGAACCCGTGAGGCCGCCCAGCACCCGGGACGTCGACCGGCACGCGGCGCACACCTCGGCAGAGAACTGCACGAAGGTCACGCGGTCGGCGAGTGCGATGCCCGACGAAGCCCAGTCGATCCCGGCGGGCGTCTCCCGGGGCGCGTGCACAGCACCTTGACGTGCTGACCACCACACCCCGAGCGCGGCCGTGCCCAGTACGAGCACGACCAGTGCTATCACCTGTCCCAGCATTTAGCCCACGATGCCGTGAGTTGCTCGTCCAGACAAGTGTTCGGTTGTGGTGTCTCAGAGTATGACCATCCGGCCGACGACGAACACGAGGATGCCGCACACCGCCACGGGCAGCGCGCTCGCCGAGAGCCCGGCCAGCCGCGCGCCGCGGGACGGCAACCGCTCCAGCAGCAGGTGCAGCGCCCCCACGACGACACCCGCGACGAGCCCGCACCAGAGACCGCTCACGGTGTCGATGTTCGGCAGCAGCGTCCCGGCCCCGCCGCCCACCCCGACGGCGGCGATCGCGGAGATCCCCAGCGCGACCCAGCCGCGCACCGGCAGGGCGGACACGGCCGCGGCGACCGCCAGCGCGACCGCGCTGGTCACCACGAGCGCGGCCCCGGCGTCGGACCGGCCGGCGGCTATCCAGCCGGACGCGGCGACGGCCGCGACGACGCCGGCCACGGTGCCCGACACCGACTCGGTCAGCTGGGGCCGCCCGTCCCGGCGCAGCATCTGCGCGATGAAGGCGAGCACCACCGCGCCCGCCAGCACCGTCGGCAGGTGGCGCAGCACCGGCTCGCCCTGCGTGAAGTAGGTGACGGCCGCGCCGCCGACGCCGCAGAGCGCCACGACCACCCGCGTGCTCCCCGGCGCGGGCAGCCGCAGCAGCGACGGCCAGCCCAGCGCGACGAGAACCACCAGGACCACTACCGCCGCCACGAGGGACAACGGCTGGGGCTGGACGAAGGACGCAGCGGCGACGACGGCTGCGAGCACAGCGGTCAGCACGGCGCGGGTGGATACGGACACGCCCCCGAGTTTCCCAGAGACAGGCCTGGTTCCTTCAATCGCAGCACCGCACGGGCCAGATCCCCGCTAGATCCCGGCCATATCCCGCGCCAGAACGAGACGAGCGCCACTCGCTTCATGTGAGCGTCACGGGTGCTGACCAGCATGGTGGTGCCTAAGAAAAGGGCGTGTAACATGCTCGCAACAAGCAACAGGGCAGACTTCCGCAAAGCCAGTTGGACGCGACGGGACGTCTCGCTACCGCGAGACCCGAGCCAGGGACGGTTGCAAGACGCCGGTTCCGAGAGGAGGTGCGTCAATGGCAGAGCTGTTGATCCTCACACCCGCCACCGGCGGGTCGGCCGATGTACTGCCTGCACTGGGGCTCCTGTCCCACCGGGTGCGGGTGCTCCCTATGGAGCCATCGGCGCTGGTCGACGCCCCGGATGCGGACGTAGTCCTGCTCGATGCTCGCCGCGACCTGGTCGCGGCCCGCACCACCTGCCGGCTGCTGCACGCCACCGGCCTTACCGTGCCCCTCGTGCTGATCCTCACCGAGGGCGGCCTCACCGTCGTGACCCACGAGTGGGGTGCTGACGACCTGCTGCTGGAGACCGCCTCCCCCGCCGAGGTCGAGGCCCGCCTACGCCTCGTGATCGAGCGTTCGGCGCGCGGCCCGGCCGAGGAGTCGCAGCAGGAGATCTCCGCGGGCGAGCTCGCGATCGACGCCGGCGGGTACACCGCCCGGCTCCGCGGCCGCCCCATCGACCTGACCTACAAGGAGTTCGAGCTCCTCAAGTACCTGGTCCAGCACCCGGGCCGCGTCTTCACCCGCGCCCAGCTGCTGCAGGAGGTCTGGGGCTACGACTACTACGGGGGCACACGCACCGTGGACGTCCACGTGCGGCGCCTGCGCGCCAAGCTCGGCCCGGAGCACGAGCAGCTCATCGGCACCGTGCGCAACGTCGGCTACCGGTTCGACCCGCCCAAGGAGCAGCGTCCGACCGAGGAGGTTCCCGCGGCG
Organism: Promicromonospora sp. Populi; assembly: GCF_041081105.1. Classification (NCBI taxonomy): domain Bacteria; kingdom Bacillati; phylum Actinomycetota; class Actinomycetes; order Micrococcales; family Promicromonosporaceae; genus Promicromonospora; species Promicromonospora sp. Populi. The sequence continues at coordinate 3,232,337 of NZ_CP163528.1, forward strand.
GTCGTCGCCGCGCCCGCGATCAGCTCGGTGAGCGCTCCGGCCGAGATCTCCGCGGCGAGCGTCGCTCCGGCGCCGGACGACGCCAAGCCCGCCGACGACCCCAGCGCGGGGACCGGCGAGAAGAGCGTCGCGCAAACGGGGCACTGAGCGCCGCGCAGACCAACCGGCGAGCGCGTAGGTTCTTACCCGTGACCGCACTCTCGGCCAAACCGGCCGTCCGCACGGCAGCCACCAGCGACTACACCTGTGCCCTCGTCGAGGGGCCGTGGCAGCACGAGTTCGTCTCGTCGGGCGGTTCGCGGTTCCACGTCGCGGTTGCCGGCCCCGACCACCGTTCCGCGCCGCTGGTGCTGCTGCTGCACGGCTACCCCGAGTTCTGGTGGGCCTGGCGGGCACAGATCCCCGCGCTGGCCGACGCCGGGTACCGCGTCGCGGCGATGGACGTGCGCGGGGTCGGCGGTTCGGACAAGCCGCCGTCAGGTTATGCGGTGCCGGCACGGGCGTCGGACGTGGCGGGCGTGGTCCGTTCCCTCGGACGCGAGACCGCCGTGGTGGTAGGGCACGGCACGGGCGGCACGCTCGCCTGGGCCGTGGCCGCCCTGTATCCCGGCGCGACGACGGCGGTTGCCGCGCTGTCCAGCCCGCACCCGGCCCGGACCCGCCTGAGCAGCCGCGCGGCCTTCACGACGGCGGCCCTGCGCGAGCTCGCTTACCTGCAGGTCCCGACGCTGCCCGAACGGGCACTCCTCCGGGGCGACCTGGTGGAACGCACCCTCGCGCTGGGCGCGGCCAGCCCGCTGCCCGCCGACGTGGTGGAGCTGTACAAGACCGTCATGCGCATCCCGTTCGCCGCGCACTCGGCCGCTGAGGCGCTGCGCTGGGCGGTGCGGTCCACCCCCCGGATGGACGGGCGGCGGTTCGGCACGGCGCTGCGCCACCCGCTCGGCGTCCCTGCCCTGCAGGTGCACGGCGGCCGCGACGGGATCGTGCGGCCCGATCGCGCCGACCTGGATGCGATGTACCTCGCACCGGACCTGCGCTACGAGCTGATCCCCGGCGCCGGCCACTACCTGCCCGAGGAAGCCCCGGACGAGGTCAATCGTCTACTGCTGAACTGGCTCGCCCGCGTCGCACCCGCGCCGCGGTAGCCGGCTACCGCGGCGCCACGAGGGGCAGGCCGGCCGACGCCGAGCGCTGCGGCGCCGGGCGGACCAGCTTCGCCGCCTTGCCGGGGTCGGTCTCACCCGCGCCGTAGGACGGGCACAGGTGCGCGATGCTGCACGCCCCGCACGCCGGGTTGCGGGCGATGCACACCCGCCGGCCGTGCCAGACGAGATGGTGGCTGAGCATGGTCCAGTCCTTCTTCTGGAAGAGCTCGCCCACCTCGACCTCGACCTTCACCGGGTCCTCCTGGTCGGTGAGGCCCAGGCGACGGGCCAGCCGCCCGAAGTGGGTGTCCACGGTGATCCCCGGGACGCCGAACGCGTTGCCGAGCACCACGTTCGCTGTCTTGCGCCCGACCCCGGGCAGGGTCACCAGATCCTTCAGCCGCCCCGGAACTTCGCCGTCGTACCGCTCCACCAGCGCCTGGCCCAGGCCGATCACCGCCCGCGCCTTGGCGCGGAAGAAGCCGAGCGGCCGCAGGATCTCCTCGAGCTCGTCCGGGTCCGCCTCCGCGTACGCCTGGGCGTCCGGGTACATCACGAACAGCTCCGGCGTGGTCGCGTTGACGCGGACATCGGTGGTCTGCGCGCTGAGCACCGTCGCGATCAGCAGCTCCAGGGGCGTCGTGAAGTCCAGCTCCGCCCTGGCGTCCGGGTAGGTCGCCGCGAGCTCACGGTTGATGCGCCGCGCCCGGCGCACGAGCGCCAGCCGGTTCTCCGGCTCATCCTTGGTGTCGTTCTCTGGTTCGCGTTCGCTCACGGTCACCGAAGCAACACTAACGATCCTCACTGACATCGGGCTGGTGGGGGCCATCCGGGTTTGGCTCCGTGTACCTGGTACGGCGAGTATGAGAAGGTCGAGGCCGCAAAGGACCCCACGACGGTCCACGTGAATCGAGGAAGAGTCACCATGCCGTATACGCACCACCTCCGCGTCTACCCCTCCGCCGAGCCGCTGAAGCGCACCGACCAGCTCGCCTGGAAGCTTGCGGAGCTCGCCACGGACGCCGTCGAGCCGACTCCCGAGGTCACCGACATGGTGATCAACCGCGTGATCGACAACGCCGCTGTCGCGGCCGCGAGCCTGACCCGCGGGCCCGCCGTTGCCGCCCGGTCGCAGGCCCAGGCGCACCCGTACACGCCCGGCTCCACGGTCTTCGGCCTGGCCCCGGAGGCGACCAGCAGCCCCGAGTGGGCGGCGTGGGCCAACGGTGTGGCCGTGCGAGAGCTCGACTTCCACGACACGTTCCTGGCCGCCGAGTACTCCCACCCGGGTGACAACATCCCGCCGATCCTCGCGGTGGCGCAGCACGCCGGCCGCGCCGGCCGGGACCTGGTGCGGGGCATCGTGACCGGGTACGAGATCCAGGTCGACCTGGTCCGCACCATCAGCCTGCACAAGCACAAGATCGACCACGTGGCGCACCTCGGCCCGTCGGCCGCGGCCGGGATCGGCACGCTGCTGGGGCTGGACACCGAGACCGTGTTCCAGGCGATCGGCCAGGCCCTGCACACCACGACGGCCACGCGGCAGAGCCGCAAGGGTCAGATCTCCACGTGGAAGGCGCACGCCCCGGCCTTCGCCGGCAAGCTCGCGATCGAGGCCGTGGACCGCGCGATGCGCGGCCAGACCTCCCCCGAGCCCATCTACGAGGGTGAGGACGGCGTCGTCGCCTGGCTCCTCGACGGGCCCGACGCCGCCTACGACGTGACGCTGCCCGAGCTCGGCGAGCCGCGCACCGGCATCCTCGACACGTACACCAAGGAGCACTCCGCGGAGTACCAGGCGCAGGCGATCATCGACATGGCCCGCGCGCTCGGGAACGAGCGGCCGGACCTGCGGGACCCGGCGAACATCGCCTCGATTGTGCTGCACACCAGCCACCACACGCACTACGTGATCGGCTCGGGCGCGAACGACCCGCAGAAGTACGACCCGACTGCGTCGCGCGAGACCCTCGACCACTCGGTCCCCTACATCTTCACGGTCGCGCTGCAGGACGGCGGCTGGCACCACGTGGACTCCTACGCCCCGGCGCGCGCCCAGCGCGCCGACACGGTCGAGCTGTGGCGCAAGGTCACCACCGCCGAGGACCCGGAGTGGACCCGCCGCTACCACTCGACCGACCCGGCCGAGAAGGCGTTCGGCGGCCGCGTCGAGATCACGCTCACCTCGGGTGAGGTGGTCACACGCGAGATCGCCGTCGCCGACGCCCACCCGCTGGGTGCTCGCCCGTTCGTCCGCGAGAACTACGTGCGCAAGTTCCGCACCCTCGCAACGGGCGTGCTGGAGGACGCCGAGATCGAGCGCTTCCTCGGCCTGGCCGAACGGCTGCCGGAGCTCACGCCCGCCGAGGTCCGCGAGCTCACGATCGTCGCGGCGCCCGGGGTGCTGGAGGCCGTTGCGGCGCCGCGCGGCCTGTTCGAGCTGGGGCGTGCCTGATGCTCTACTCCCACCTCACCCCGGCTGCGAAGCGCCGCGCCTTCCGCGAGGCCCTCGCCGGCCCGGACATCCTGCAGCTCCCGGGGGCGTTCAACCCGCTGAGCGCCAAGCTGATCCAGGACAAGGGGTTCGACGGCGTCTACGTCTCCGGCGCAGTGCTGTCCGCGGACCTCGGCCTGCCCGACATCGGCCTGACCACCCTGACCGAGGTGGCCGGCCGGGCCGGGCAGATCGCCCGGGTCACTGACCTGCCCACGCTCGCCGACGCCGACACCGGGTTCGGCGAGCCCATGAACGTGGCCCGCACGGTCCAGACCATGGAGGACGCCGGCGTGGCCGGCATCCACATCGAGGACCAGGTCAACCCCAAGCGCTGCGGTCACCTGGACGGCAAGGAGGTCGTCGAGCTCGGCGACGCCGTCCGCCGCATCCGGGCCGCCGTCGACGGCCGCCGCGATCCCGACTTCCTGGTCATGGCACGCACCGACGTGCGCGGTACGGAGCCGGGCGAACGCGGCCTGCGGCTCGCGATCGACCGCGCCAAGGCCCTGGTCGACGCCGGGGCGGACGCGATCTTCCCCGAGGCGATGAAGGACCTCTCCGAGTTCGAGGCGGTCGCCTCGGCCCTCGACGTGCCGGTCCTCGCCAACATGACGGAGTTCGGCAAGTCCGAGCTCTTCACCACCAAGCAGCTGCACGACGCCGGAGCGCAGCTCGTGATCTACCCGGTCACCCTGCTGCGCATCGCGATGGGCGCCGCGGAACGTGCGCTGGAGGAGATCTCGGCGTCGGGCACCCAGGATGCCCTGGTGCCCCAGATGCAGACCCGCGCACGGCTCTACGAGCTCACCGACTACGCGGCGTACAACCACTTCGACTCAAACGTCTTCACCTACAAGCCCTGACGTAAGAACAAGCCCTGACTCGTACTACCCGGACACGAACACCAGGACACGAAGGAGTGCCAATGCCCGAGACCACGGAGATCCGTAAGGGTCTGGCTGGCGTCGTCGCCGACACGTCGGCGATCTCGAAGGTCAATCCCGAGACCAACTCGCTGCTGTACCGGGGCTATCCGGTACAGGAGCTGGCCGCCAAGAAGTCGTTCGAGGAGGTCGCCTACCTGCTGTGGCACGGCGAGCTCCCGACGTCGGCCCAGCTGGCCGAGCAGACGGCTACCGAGCGGGTGCACCGCGAGCTGCCGGACAACGTCCGCAACGCGATCCTCGAGCTGCCCACCGACTGCCACCCCATGGACGTGTGCCGCACAGCGGTCTCGATCCTGGGCGCCCACGACCCGCAGGCCGAGGACTCCTCGGTCGAGGCGGAGCTGGCCAAGGCGCTGCGGCTGTGGGCGGTCCTGCCCGCCGTCGTCGCCCTGGACCAGCGCCGTCGGCACAACGAGGACCTGGTACACCCGCGCGAGGACCTCGGCTACTCCGCGAACTTCCTGTGGATGACGTTCGGCAAGGAGGCGGAGCCCGCCGTCGTGCAGGCCTTCGAAGCCTCGATGGTGCTGTACGCGGAGCACTCGTTCAACGCGTCCACGTTCACCGCGCGTGTCATCACCTCGACGCTCGCCGACCTGCACTCGGCAGTCACGGGCGCCATCGGCGCGCTGAAGGGCCCGCTGCACGGCGGCGCGAACGAAGCAGTGCAGGAGACGTTCGAGGAGATCGGCACGGCCGACAAGGCCGAGGCCTGGCTCGAGGACGCGCTGGCGAACAAGAAGAAGATCATGGGCTTCGGCCACCGGGTCTACAAGAACGGCGACTCGCGGGTACCGACCATGCGGGCAGTGCTCGGCGACCTCGCCGAGCACTACGGCCAGACCGAGGTGCTGGACCTGTACAACACCCTCGAGAACGCCATGGGCGCGGCCAAGAACATCAAGCCGAACCTCGACTACCCGGCCGGTCCGGCGTACCACCTCATGGGGTTCGACACGAACATCTTCACGCCGCTGTTCGTGGCCTCCCGTATCACCGGCTGGACGGCGCACGTCATGGAGCAGCGCGCCGCGAACGCCCTGATCCGACCGGTGTGCGAGTACGTCGGGCCGGAGCAGCGCGAGGTTCCCTAAGGCCCGTTCGGGACGCCCGTCACGAAATCCCAGGTGACACCCCTAGGATTTACGGACGGGCGTCCTGGCCTCTGACCCGGGCAATCTCGTGACATTGAGGCAGACTGAGAGGTGGAAAGACTGATGGACGAAAGTCCCCGACACGTGAGGACACCGCTGGTGGACGACGAAGTCGTACTCTCTGCCCCCCTCTTCGCGGACATGGAAGGCGAGGAGACGCGCGCGCTCTTCGAGTCCATGGTGCCCGTGGAGCTGGTCCGGGGTGACGTGCTCTTCCGCGAGGGCGAGCCGGGCGACCGGCTCTATGTCATTGCACAGGGCAAGATCAAGCTGGGTCGCCGGTCGAGCGACGGCCGCGAAAACCTGCTGTCGATCCTGGGGCCGGGCGAGATGTTCGGGGAGCTCTCCCTGTTCGACCCGGGCCCCCGGACCGCTTCGGCCTCGTCCGTCTCCGACTCCGTGGTCTACGAGCTGCGGCACGACTCGCTCGTGCGCTGGATCGCCGACCACCCCGGTGTGGCCACCCAGCTCCTCGGCGCGCTCGCGCGCCGCCTTCGGCGCACCAACGAGACGCTCGCGGACCTCGTGTTCTCCGACGTCCCGGGCCGCGTGGCCAAGGCGCTGCTGGACCTGTCGACCCGGTTCGGCGAGCCCAACGACGACGGCATCCGCGTGGCGCACGACCTCACTCAGGAAGAGCTGGCGCAGCTCGTCGGCGCCTCGCGCGAGACCGTGAACAAGGCCCTGGCCGACTTCGCGACCCGTGGCTGGGTCCGCCGCGAGGGCCGGGCAGTGGTGCTGCTGGACCTGGACCGGCTGGAGCGCAGGGCGCGCTGACCCGTTCGCCGGGGTAGAACCGCTGGTCCTACCTCGGCGCCGCCGTCAGCGTCATCAGGGTCGCCTCCGGGCGGCAGGCGAAGCGGACCTGTGCGTAGGGCGACGTGCCCGCCCCCGCCGAGACGTGCAGCCACGTCGAGTCCTCGCCGCCCTCCCGGTCCGGCCGCGGGCCGGGCCAGCCGTGCAGGCCGGACGCCCGGCCACGGTCCAGGTCGCAGTTCGTCACGAGCGCGCCGTAGAACGGCAGGCAGAGCTGCCCGCCGTGCGTGTGGCCGGCGATGATGGCGTCGACACCGTCGTCCTTGAGCTGGTTCAGCACCCGCTTGTACGGCGCGTGCACAACGCCGAGGCGCAGCACCGCGTCCTCCTCACCGGGCGCCCGGCCCGGCTCGGGCATGACGTCCAGTTCGAGGTGCGGATCGTCCATGCCGACCAGCCCGACCGTGCGACCGTCGCGCAGCTCGACCAGGCCCCGCTGATTGTCCAGGTCCACCCAGCCGGCGTAGGTGAACGCCTTGGCGAGCGAGTCCGAGGGCAGCGGCACCTTGTCCTCACGCTCGACGCGAGCGTCCGAGAGCAGGTACCGGGCGGGGTTCTTGAAGGTCGGCGCGTAGTAGTCGTTCGAGCCCATGACAAACGCCCCGGGGACGTCCATCAGCTGCCCCAGTACGTCGAGCAGCGGGGCAAGTGCCTCCGGGTGCCCGAAGTTGTCACCGGTGTTGATCACCAGGTCGGGTTCGAGCGCGGCCAGCGACCGCACCCAGGCCTGCTTGGTGCGCTGGCTCGGCGTGAGGTGCAGGTCGGAGAAGTGCAGCACCCGGATCGGCCGCTGGCCAGGGGGCAGCAGCGGAACGGTGACCCGCCGCACGCGGAAGAGCTTCGTCTCGACGTGCGCGTAGGCGATCCCGGCGACGGCGACAGCCCCGGCGATCCCGAGGGCCTTGCCGACGTTACCCAGCGTGCCCATGTGGATCAGTTGTTCCCGCCGTTGCCGCCACCATTGCCGCCACCGTTACCGGTGTCGCCGCCCTCGCTGCCCGGGTCGGTCGCGCCAGTGTCGCCGGTGTCGGTGTCGCCGGTGTCGCCGCCCTCTTCCGTCTCTTCCTCGTCGTCGCTGGGGTCCGGCCTGGGCGAGGCAGGAACCCTGCCGACGAGGGCGGGGTCGGCTGCGGGGAAGTTCACGACCGGCAGCCCGACCACCGCCTGGTCCATGTACGTCTTCCACGTCGGTGCAGCAACGTCACCGCCGTACAGGGTCTCGTAGAACGTACCGTTCACGGTGATGTCGAAGTGTTCGACGTTCCCTTCAGACTCGCCGACCCACACCGACGTGGACAGGTTCGGGGTGTAGCCGGTGAACCAGCTCTGGTACGCACCGTTCGTCGTGCCGGTCTTGCCGGCCACCGGCCGACCATCGTCCAGACCGCCTCCGAGGCCCCAGGCGGTTCCCCAGACGGGCCCGGTGTTGAACACCTGCGTCATCGCGTAGGCCACGGTGTTGGCGACATTGGGTTCGACGGTCTGCTGGCAATCCGCTTCCGGAACCCTTATCTCCGCACCGTCACCGTCCTCTACCGTCAGGATGGCGATCGGCTTGCAGTAGGTCCCGCCGGAAGCGAACGTCGCGTAGGCCGACGCCATGCCCAGGGGAGAGCTCGACTGCGTGCCGAGCACCATCGAGGGAAGAACCTCGATGTCCCGTGCGGTGGCCTCGCCCTCGATCGGTCCACCACCGTCGATACTGGCGTGCTGGGTGGGGCGATACCCGACGTCGTAGGCGGACTGCCTGACGTCGCACAGGTTGAGCTGCTGCGACATGCGCGCATATACCGTGTTCACCGACTGGAACGTGGCCTGGAGCACGGTCATCCGGGTGCTCGCGACGGCTTCCGCGTTCCTCACGCTCCAAGGCTCGCCGGCAAGTGACGATCCCTCGCATCCCGCGCTGAAAGAGCTCTGCGGAAGCACGACCGAGCCCGAGCTCAGGACATCGTTCAGCTGGTGCCCGCTGCGCAACCATTCGGCCAGCACGAAGGGCTTGTAGTTCGAGCCGACTTGGAAGCCACGGGAGTTGCCGTGCAGGTAGTCGGCCGAGTAGTTCACTGAGGTATGCCGCGGCTCGGGCTCGCTGCTGGCGTCGTACGGAACGTTCTGCGCCATGGCGAGGATCTCTCCCGTGCCCGGCTCCACCGAGGTGATCGCCGCCTCGAGCCCGCTGGGGTCGTCGGCGGGCACAGCTGAGGTGACCGTCTCCTGTGCGGCCGCCTGCATACCCACATCCAGCGTCGTGACGATCCGCAGACCGCCGCGGTACAGGAGGTTGTAGCGGTCATCCCTGGTCTCCCCGAACTCGGGGTTGGCCATGATGTCCTTGATCACGTAGTCGCAGAAGAAGGCCGCACCGCCGGCGGCGTCGCAGCCGACCTCGATCGGCTGGACGTCGAGGGTGCTCTCCAGCGTCGTCGCCATCGCCTCGTCCCGCTCCGGGGTCGAGATGTAGCCGAGCTGCCACATCTTGCCGATCACGAGGTTGCGGCGGATCAGGGCGTCCTCGGGGTTCTGGACCGGGTCGAACTGGCTCGGGGCCTTGGTGATACCCGCGATCGTCGCGGCCTCGACGATCGACAGGTCGCTGGCGGACTTGTTGAAATAGTGCTGCGAAGCCGTCTCGACGCCGTACACGCTCACACCGAACTGCGCGATGTTGAGGTAGCCCTGCAGGATGTCGTCCTTCGACATCTCCTTCTCGATCGCGATGGCGAGCTTCGCCTCGCGGAGCTTTCGGGTGAGCGAGTCCTCGCGGGCCTCCAGCACACCGAAGGTGTCGCCCTCGCGATCAGCCTCCTCGATGAGGACGTTTTTCACGTACTGCTGGGTGAGCGTCGAGGCACCCTGCGTGGCACCCCCGCCGAAGTTCTGCAGCGCGGCGCGCGAGATGCCCTCCGGATCCACGCCGCCGTGCGTGTAGAACCGCTCGTCCTCGATGGCGACGACGGCGTTCTGCATGTTCTCGGACACCCTGTCGAGCGGCACGACGATGCGGTTCTGCGCGTAGAACGTGGCCAGCCTCGTCTCGCCGTCGCTCGCGTAGATCTGCGACTGCTCCGACAACGGCCCGGGAACCAGCTCCGCCGGCACCTCCTCGAAGACCTCGACCCCGGTGTCGACCGCGGTGTCCAGGCCCGAGGCCAGCGGGATCACGAGTCCGGCAGTTATCAGGCCACCGGCACCTGCGGTCAGCACGAATGCAAGGAGGAGTCCGATGAGCTGAGCCGCGGGAATGGTTCGGGTGATCCGGCGCGGCTCGCGAGGGTTCGCCATGGCCATGGGCCAAGGTTACGGGCTGCCCCTGACAGAGCGCGCCCAAACGAGCCCGACCCGTGTGCAGGTCTCGTGCGGAATCGTCCTCGCCGATCGCGGGCTAGCATCGACGCCATGGCAACGAAGTGGGAGTACGCGACGATCCCCCTCCTCATTCACAACACCAAGGCGATCCTCGACCAGTGGGGCTCGGACGGCTGGGAGCTCGTCCAGGTGGTGCCCGGGCCCGACGGCACCGGGCTGGTCGCCTACCTGAAGCGCCCCAACGGCGGTGACGCATGAGCCACGAGCAGCGCCTCGCCGAGCTGGGCATCAAGCTCCCCGAGGTTGCGGCCCCAGTCGCGGCGTACGTCCCGGCCGTGCAGACCGGCAACTACGTCTACACCTCCGGTCAGCTCCCGTTCATCGAGGGCGCACTACCGGCCACGGGCAAGGTCGGTGCGGGCGAGGGCTTCGTCTCGCCCGACGACGCCGCGGGCTACGCCCGCACCTGCGCCCTCAACGCGCTCGCCGCCGTCCGGTCGGTCACCGGCTCGCTCGACTCGATCGCACGGATCGTGAAGGTCGTCGGCTTCGTGGCCAGCGACCCGTCCTTCACCGGCCAGCCCGGCGTCATCAACGGGGCGTCCACGGTGCTCGGCGAGATCTTCGGCGACGCCGGCATTCACGCCCGCTCCGCGGTCGGCGTGGCGGTTCTTCCGCTGGACTCGCCGGTCGAGCTGGAGCTCGTCGTCGAGCTGGTGTAGCGCTTCGCACCGGCCCGGAACGGGCGTGACGGGTCCCACTCGGGATTCGGTTTCCGTTCCGGGCCATGCGTCGGCTATTCTGAGCAGGCTTCCGCGGAAGGGCTTCGTGCCTGTTGTGCGGTGGAATCCATCGGGGTGTGGCGCAGCTTGGTAGCGCGCTTCGTTCGGGACGAAGAGGTCGCAGGTTCAAATCCTGTCACCCCGACCATGGAAAAGGCCCTCTGACCAGCAGAAACGCTGCGTCAGGGGGCCTCTCTTCTGCCTGAAGCCCTTCTCCTTCTTGCCCCGCGTCCGTGCCCGTCGAGGTCGGCCGCACGTTTGACTGCGACGTCCAGGTCGACGACGGCCAGACGACCGTCGCCGTCGAGATCCTGGACGAGCTGGGCGACCTGTCCGCGAGCACCTATGAGTCCACCGAGTGACCTGGCCGCGGTGGCCAGCTAGCCGCAGTGACTAGCTAAGAGAGCCTGCGGCGCCGCAGCCGATCTCCGCTCGGGCCGGCCCCGGTCGACTCAGGTCCTGCCAGTTCTGCCGTCGGCAGATCGCTCCGCTTGAGCGCGCATGTAGAACAGGTGTGCGATATGTTGGTGGCATGAAGCCATCCGGTGACCTAAAGCAGCGAACGGACGACGGCCAAGTGCCGTCGATGCCGTTCGGCGCGGTCACTCGCGCAACCGAACTCCGGGCGGTGCGTGACCAGTTGGCCGACATGATCCTGCCAGGCGGTACCGACACAACGTCCTCCGTGTCGAGGCAGGTGCAGGCCGAGTGGGTGGATCTGCTGGGTGAGCTGGAGGCGGTGAAGAATGCTGCGACGGCGACGCAGGCGCGGCTGGCTGTGGCGCTGGAGGTGGCTACGAAGTCTGACGAGGCTGAGCAGGGTGTTGGGGCGGTGCGGCGTGGTCGTGGTGTGCCGAGCCAGGTGGGTTTGGCGATGCGGTGCAGTCCGCATGCGGGTACCTCGTTCCTGGGTACCGCCCGGGTCTGGCTGACCGAGATGCCGCACACGTTCGACGCCCTGCGCACCGGGGTGCTGTCCCAGTGGCGCGCGACCCTGCTGGTGCGCGAGACCTCGCATCTCTCGACGGAGCACCGGGCGCGGATCGATGAGGAGGTCTGCGGCCCGGCGAACCTGGCCGTGCTGGCCCGGATGGGCACCCGACGGCTGATCGCCCGGATCAAGGAGCTGGCCGCCCAGCTCGACGTGCACGCGTGCGTGAAGCGCAACGCGCGAGCCGTATCGCAGCGGCGGGTCTCGGTGCGTCCCGCCCCGGACCTCATGGTGTACCTGACCGCACTGGTGCCCATGCAGCAGGGCATCCAGGCGTACGCCCAGCTCAAGGCACACGCGGATGCGGCCAAGGCCACGGGTGACGAGCGCGGCACGGGGCAGATCATGGCGGACACCCTGATCGAGCGGGTCACCGGCCGCGAACCCGGACACGCCGACGAGGTCCCGGTCACGATCAACCTCCTCGTCTCCGACCAGGCGCTCCTGGCCGGCGAGCACCAGCCCCACAGCAACCAGCCCAACAGGAACCAGCCCGGCAGGAACCAGCCCGGCGGTGACCAGCCCGGCAGGAACCGGTCCGGCGAGCAACCCGGTGTCATCGTGGAGGGCATGCCCGCCGGGGCAGGTACCGTTCCGGCCCCGGTGGTGCGGAACCTGGTCGCGCACGCGATCGACGCCGACGCGGCATGGCTGCGCGCGATCTACGTCGACCCGAACGGCCGGCTGCTGGCCACCACATCAACCTCACGGTTCCACCCGCAAGGCCTGGCCGCGCTGCTGCGCGCCCGCGAACAGGGCATCTGCGCCACCTCCTGGTGCGACGCACCCGTGCGACACATCGACCACGTCATCCCACACACCCAGGGCGGCGCAACCAGCCTCGACAACGGGCAAGGCCTGTGCGCCCGCTGCAACCACGCAAAACAAGCACCCGACTGGACGCAGAAAGCGACGGATGTCGAGGGTCGGCAGGCCGTGGAGACGGTCACGCCAACGGGCCACACCTACACATCGGTCGCGCCCCGACCGCCCGAGCCCGTGCGAGAACCGGCTGCGCCCGTGCGGGAACCGGCTGCGCCCGTGCGGGAACCGGCCGAGCACCCGCGAGAACCGGTCCAAGACCCGGGCAGGCAACCCGTACCCGAGTGGACCCCGGCCGTCGGCATGCCCGGCCCACGTGGCGGACGCATCCCACGGAGCCGCTACTCGATCGGCTGCGGCACAGCACATCGCAGCGGGGCGATCGCATACCGACCGAAGGCGACGAGGAAGATGAAGGCGAACGCGACGCTAGAGGCCAAGCTGAAGGCGAAGCCAATGTCGGCGACGAGCCGTCGAGCGTCCGACCGGCCGCAGCCGCTGCGGGGGCCGCTGCGGCAACAGCGCCAACGGCGGGCCGATCTCGTCTGGGCGCACATGCCCTGACCCGAGACCTGGTGCAAGACTGGACGCCTCACCAGATTCCGGAGGCGTCCGATGAACCCGTTCGTTCTGGTCGGTGGTGGCCTGACGACCGCACGCGCCGCAGAAGCACTGCGGACAGAGGGGTACGACGGCGACCTAGTGGTGGTCACCAGCGAGCCGCACCATCCGTACGAACGGCCGCCCCTGAGCAAGGACTACCTGCGCGGTGAGGCGGAACGCGACGCCGTCTTTCCGCTCGACGAGGCCTGGTATCGCGAGCACTCGGTCACCGTCCGCACCAACGAGACAGTGGTCGGGCTGGACCCGGCGGCACACACCCTGACGCTGTCCGACGGCGCCAGGCTGCCCTTCGCGAAGCTCCTCCTCGCGCCCGGCTCCACCCCGCGCCCGCTCGACGTCCCCGGCACCGACCTGGCCGGCGTGCACTACCTGCGCACCATCGACGACTCTGACCGCATCGCCGGCACGCTGCTCGATGCGTCCATGGAAGGTACCGGGCGGGTCGTGGTCATCGGTGACGGCTGGATCGGGCTCGAGGTGGCGGCGTCGGCCAGATCCCTGGGGCTGGACGTCACTGTGGTGGGCCGCGCGTCGCACCCACTGGGTCGGGTGCTGGGCCCGGAGATGGGCGATTTCTACGCGGGCATCCACGCCGAGCACGGCGTGCGGCTGCTCAGCCGCACCTCCGTCACACGGCTGCTGGGCGCAGAGGGCCGGGTCACCGGCGTCGACCTGTCCGACGGCACCCACCTGGGAGCCGACGTCGTGGTGGTCGGCGTGGGCGCGACGCCGAACGTCGGCCTGGCGGAGGCCGCCGGGCTAGACCTACGCCCCGCGTCGCTGGGCGGCGGCGTCGCGGTGGACGGGACGCTCGCGACGTCGCACTCGGACGTGTTCGCCGCGGGCGACGTAGCCAGCATCCCCTCGCCGCACTACCAGCGGCCGCTCCGGGTGGAGCACTGGGCGACCGCGCAGGAGAGCGGCAAGCACGCCGGTCGGGCGCTGCTCGGCGCCACCGACCCCTACGACAAGCTGCCCTATTTTTACAGCGACCAGTTCGACGTCGGCATGGAGTACACCGGCTGGGTGGACGTCCCAGCCGGGTACGACGAGGTGGTGGTCTCCGGCGACCCGGGCAAGCGGGAGCTCGTGGCGTTCTGGCGCGTCGACGGCCAGGTGGTGGCCGGTATGGCCGTGAACGTGTGGCAACAGATGGGGCGGGTGGAGGAACTGATCAGGTCTGGGCGCAAAGTGCCGACGGCGGAGCTGGAAGGCTTCGTAGGCTGACTTAGGGAACCCGGGCCTCGGCCGCGAGGTGCGCCAGCCAGCCGCCCGACGCCGTGATGTCGCGGGCGCCGTCGAGCGCCACGGGCTCGCACAGGAAGCCGGGGATCTCGGAGCCGTCGTCGAGCAGCACCTTGCCGATAGTCATGGGTGCCGGGACCGACGCGACGAATTCGCCGAACGCGGCGAGCGTCAGCTCCCACACCTCGGCCTCGATCGACGCGCCGTCGGCGGGCACGCGGACCAGGCCCGGCTTGGCCGGGTCGGTGTCGAGAGCGAAGAGCCGGTAGACGGGCGCGGTGGTGGTCGTCGCGACCAGGCGGCCGCCGCGGTCGAGGATCTGATGGTTGAGGGGCTGGCCGCTGAGGTGCGCCCCGACCACGGCTAGCGGGATCGAGGGCTCGCGCCCGGCGAGCGGGATCGATACGTCGCCCCCGGCGGGCGGGATCGACACATCAACCTCGACAGACGGGACGGACACGTCGCCCGCGAGCATGGCCGCGACCCCAGCAAGCAGACCATCGCTGAACGCGGGGCCCACCAGCTGCACCCCGAACGGCAGACCGCCGGCTGGCCCGGCCGCCCCGGCCACTCCCCCAGGCACCGCCACTGCGGCCATGTCCAGGAGGTTGGCAAAGTTGGTGAACCGGCCCAGGTCGGAGTTCACGCCCACCGGGTCCGCCTCGACCTCAGCGATCGTGGGGTGCTGTGTCGTCGTAGGAAGCAGCAGCGCGTCCGTGCCCGCGAGCGCAGTGCGCGCGGCCAGGCTCAGCTCGTCGAGCCGCTCCAGGTCCGCGAAGAGCTCGTGCGCCCGGGGTTGAGCCGCATGGCTGATGATCGCCCCGACCACCGGGTCGACGTCGTCCGGGTGGCTCGCGACGAACTCGCCGACGGCGGCATACCGCTCGGCGACAAACGCCCCCTCGTACAACAACCGTGCGGCCGCCAGCAGGGGCCCGACGTCGACCCGGCGCACCCGGGCACCCGCCCGGGCCAACCGGTCGACCGCTGCCTCGAAGGCTTCTGCCCAGCCGGGCGCGAGCGGACCCAGCGCCTCGGGTTCCGGGACGGCCACGACGGGCGGGCCGCCGTCGGACCCGGAGGTCTGGACCGAGTCCCAGCCCGGGGGCAGGTCGCGCGCCAGCGGGTCGACGCCGTCCGGGCCGGCCAGGCTCAGCAGGGTCCGGCGCGCCGCGGCGAGGTCGCGGGCAAGCACGGTCACACAGTCCAGCGAGCGGCACGCGGGCACGACGCCGGTCGCAGGCACCACACCACGCGTCGCCTTGATCCCGACGAGCCCGTGCAGCGCGGCGGGCACCCGGCCCGACCCGGCGGTGTCGGTGCCGAGCGCGATGTCGACGATGCCCAGTGCCACCGCGACGGCGGAGCCGCTGGAGGACCCGCCCGAGATCCGCTCCGGCGCCGTCGCGTGCCGCACCGCGCCGTACGGACTGCGTGTACCCACGAGGCCGGTCGCGAACTGGTCGAGGTTCGTGGTGCCGAGCACCAGCGCCCCCGCCGCGCGCAGGCGGGCCACCGCCGTCGCGTCGCGGTCGGGCGAGTAGGCGAACGCCGGGCATCCCGCCGTCGTCGGCAGCCCGGCGACGTCGATGTTGCCCTTGACCGCGGCGAGCAGGCCGGCCAGCGGCAGGTCCTCCCCTGCCTCGATCCGTCGGGCGACGGCGACGGCGTCGGCCAGGACGTCGGCGCGCGGGCGCAGGTCGATCCACACCTCCGGGCGGTCCACCTCGGCGACCCGGGCATACGCAACCTCGACGCGCTCGCGGAGCGCGGACCAGTCCAGCCCGCCCCCATCCAGCCCAGTCATGCCGCCTCCTCCTGCGCCACGACCACCAGTACCCGCCCCGGCCCCACCTGCTCGCCGGTTGTCACGTGCACGGAGCTGACCACGCCGCGGGCGGTCGCGGTGACCGGGGCTTCCATCTTCATGGCCTCCAGGGTGATCAGGGTGTCGCCGGGCGCCACTGCGTCGCCCGGTTCGACGTCGACCCGGAACACGGTGCCGACAAACGGCGCCTCGACGCCGTGCGCGCCGGGCGGTACCGGCACACCAGCCGAGGCAGGCGCGGCCACCGGCTCCGGCCGGGGCTCGAACTCCCCCGCCGCCGCCCAGGCGTCGCGCTCGGCCTGGAACGCGGCGCCCTGACGTTCGCGGAACGCGGCGATCGGGTCGGCGTTCTTCTCGAGGAACCGCTGGTACTCGGCGAGGGCGAACTCGCCGTCCTCCACGCGCAGCTCCAGGCGGCCGGCGGCGGCCTGGTCGCGCAGCTCCGCGAGCTCGTCGGGAGACACCGGGTACCAGCGGATCCGGTCGAAGAACCGCAGCAGCCAGGGGGTTCCCGGCCGGAACGAGCCGCGCTGGGCATGTGTGGACCACACCTGCGTGGTGCGCCCGACGAACTGGTAGCCGCCCGGCCCCTCCATCCCGTAGATGCACAGGTAGGCGCCGCCGATGCCCACGGCGTTCTGGGGCGTCCAGGTGCGCGCCGGGTTGTACTTGGTGGTCACGAGGCGGTGGCGCGGGTCCAGCGGGGTCGCCACGGGCGCGCCGAGGTACACGTCGCCAAGTCCCAGCACCAGGTACTCGGCGTCGAAGACCGTCCGGTAGACGTCCTCGACCGTGTCGAGACCGTTGATCCGCCGGATGAACTCGATGTTCCACGGGCACCACGGGGCGTCGTCGCGCACGCCTGCCATGTACCGGCGGATGGCCTCGCGCGTGGCCGGGTCGTCCCACGACAGCGGCAGCCACACGGTCCGCGAGGGCACCACGAGCTCGGCGGTGGGCGGGAGCGCGGCGTCGACGTCGCGGACCAGGTCCAGCGCCTGCCGCAGGGTGAGCACTGCCGGGTCAAGATGCACCTGCAGGGACCGGATGCCGGGGGTCAGGTCGAGGATGCCCGCGGCCCGCAGCACACGGGTCACTGCCGGGTCGTACGTGCTGGCGGCGTCGCGGGGTACGCCGAGCCGGTTGTACAGCCCCTCGGCGAGCGCGTGCACGCGCATGCGCGTGGCGACGTCGAGCTGCATCGGCCCGTACTCGACGAGCAGGTTGTCGTCGCCGCTGCGCCGGTAGGTGACCTCGGGCGACACCTGCGTACCACCCCGGATCACGGAGGGGATGCGCGCGAGCACACCGCCGTCGGACACCGCGTCGCGGTCCGCGGCGGCCGGCAACAGCGGCGCGGCCCGCAGGACGTCCGCCTGCGCCTCGCTCACGGGGACGAACCGGACCGTGTCGCCCGGCCGCAGCTGGCCGAGCTTCCACAGGTGGCCCACCGCGACGGTCGCCGGGCACGTGAAGCCGCCCAGGCTGGGCCCGTCGGGGCCTAGCAGGATCGGGAGGTCCCCTGTGTAGTCGACGGCGCCCACGGCGTACGGCGTGTCATGGATGTTCGACGGGTGCAGGCCGGCCTCGCCGCCGTCGGGCCGCGCCCACGTGGGCCTGGGGCCCACGAGCCGCACGCCGGTGCGCGCCGAGTTGAAGTGCACCGCCCAGTCGGTGGCGTAGAACTCGGCCATGTCGGCGTCGGTGAAGAACTCGGGCGCCGCGTGCGGCCCCTCCAGGGCCGCGATCTCCCACCGGCCGGGATAGTCCGGCCGGTCCTCGGGCGGCACGGGCGTCGGCTGCCCGACGGCGGAGGGGTCGCCCAGGTGCACCACGTCACCCGTGCGCAGGGGCGCCCCGGTGGTGCCGCCGATCTCGCCCAGGTCGAAGGTCGCCGCCGAGCCGAGGACCTGCGGGGCGTCGAGCCCGCCCGCCACCAGCACGTAGGTGCGCATGCCGCGGGCGGGGGCGCCGACGTCGAGCACGGCGCCCGGCCCGAGGGCGAGCGGCTCCCACTGGGCAACCGGGACGCCGTCGACGGTCACCGGCGCGGGCGCACCGGTGACCATGACCTTCGCCGCGGTGCGGAACCGCAGCGCCGGGCCCTGGAGCGTGCACTCCAGGCCGGGCGCACCCTCCGGGTTGCCCAAGGCCCGGTTGCCGAGGCGGAACGACAGGTCGTCCATCGGCCCCGACGGCGGGATGCCCACGTGCCACAGCCCGGTGCGGCCGGGCCAGTCCTGGACGGTGGTCAGCAGACCGGGCCGCACCACCTCGAACCGCGGCGAGACGTCCGCTACGCCGGCCAGCGTCCCCGTGTCGTGGCGCGCGGCGACGACGTCGGGGTGGGCGGGCAGCGCGGCCAGCAGACCGAGGTTGGTGGCCACGCCGTCGATCCGGGAGCTGCCGAGGGCGCCCGCGAGCCCGGCCCAGGCCTGCTCGCGGTCCTCGCCCCGGGTGATCACCTTGGCGAGCAGCGGGTCGTAGTGGGCCGAGACGACGGTGCCTGCCTCGACCCAGGTGTCGACTCGGACGTCCGCCGGGAAGGCGGCGTGCGTGATCGTCCCAGCGCTGGGGGTGTTGTCCCGGTCCGGGTTCTCCGCGTACACGCGGGCCTCGACGGCTGCACCGCGGGGAGCGCGCGGGGCGGCGAGCCACTCGCGCACCATGGTGGCGTCGCCACCGGCGAGCCGCAGCATCCAGGCCACGAGGTCGACGTCGTAGACGGCCTCGGTGACGGGGTGCTCCACCTGGAGCCGGGTGTTGACCTCGAGGAACGAGGCCTCCTCGCGCTCGGCGTCGTAGACGTACTCCACGGTGCCGGCCGAGCGGTAGCCCACGGACGCGGCCAGGTCGCGCGCGGCGTCGGCGATCCGGGTGCGGACTGCGTCCGGGAGGTGCGGCGCGGGCGCCTCCTCGACGACCTTCTGGTTCCGGCGCTGCAGGGAGCAGTCCCGGTCGCCCAGCGTCACGACGCCGCCCGCGCCGTCGCCGAACACCTGGACCTCGATATGGCGCGCGCGCTCGACGAGCCGCTCCAGGAAGACGTCAGCCGTGCCGAACCCCGCCGCCGCGGTGCGCCGCACGGCGTCCCAGGCGGACGCGAGCGCGTCGGCGTCCCGGCAGGCGCGCATCCCGATCCCGCCGCCGCCAGCGGTGGCCTTCAGCATCACCGGGAACCCGATCCGCTCGGCCTCCGCCACCGCCTGGTCGACGTCGGCGAGCAGACCGGTCCCCGCGAGCAGGGGCACGCCGGCCGCGTCGGCGGCCGCACGGGCAGTGTGCTTGGCGCCGAACAGCTCCAGCTGGTCCGGCGTCGGCCCGACGAACGCGAGCCCGGCCGCCTCGACCTCGCGGGCGAAGCCCGCGTTCTCCGACAGGAAGCCGTAGCCCGGGTGGATCGCGCCCGCGCCGGTCCGCAGCGCGGCAGCCACCACCAGGTCGCCGCGCAGGTAGCTCTGGGCGGCCGGAGCCGGACCCAGCGGCACTGCCTCGTCGGCGAGGTGCACGTGCAGCGCCCCGGCGTCGGCCGCCGAGTGCACCGCCACGGTGCGCAGGCCGAGGGCGCGCGCCGTCCGGATGATCCGTACCGCGATCTCGCCGCGGTTCGCGACGAGCAGCGTGTCGTAGGGCAGGCCGGTCATGCGCGGCTTTCCGAACGGGTGACGACCACCCGGACGGGCGTCGGGTCGAACCCGTTGCACGGGTTGTTGATCTGCGGGCAGTTGGAGATCAGCACGAGCACGTCACGCTCCGCGCGCACGGAGACGGCCAGGCCGGGGGCGGAGATGCCGTCCACGATGCCGAGCGCGCCGTCGGGGTCCACCGGCACGTTCATGAACCAGTTGATGTTCGAGACCAGGTCGCGCTTGCCCAGGCCGTGCCGGCCGCCGCCCAGCAGGAAGTTCTCCACGCAGGCGTGCTGCGCCCGCGTGTGGTGGCCGTAGCGCAGGGTGTTGGACTCCTTGGAGCAGGCGCCGCCCAGGGTGTCGTGCCGGCCGCAGGTGTCGGCGACCACGGTCATGAGCGCGCCGTGCTCGGCGTCGCGGAGCACGCTCCCGGTCGTGAGGTAGATCGTGTCCTGGCCCTGCAGGGTGTCGGGGGCGCTGTAGCTCAGCTCGGTGTTGTGCGCGTCGTAGGCCAGGAAGTCGACGGCCTGGTTGCCGCCCACGTCCACGAGCGTGAGCGTGTCGCCGGCGGTGATCACCCGGGTCCACGGGTTGCGGGCGGCCACTGTCTCGTCGTGGATGACGACGGCGTCCGCCGCGACCTCGGGCGGGACCACCGCGAGCGGGGCGGCGGCGGCTGGGCTGGCGGCGGTCATCGGGCGGCTCCTCGGGTGCGGCGGTGGGCTGTCGAGTTCTCGTACGCGCGCCGCCCCTCGGGCGTCGCGGCCCACCTGGGGTCGCCGGGCTGGGTCGGCGCCCCGGGCCAGGCCACGACGTCGAGCGGGCCCGCGACGAACTCCCGCCGGGAGTCCAGCGGGTGGGCGGTGCTCGCGAGGAGCACGATCAGCGGCAGCTCGGCCACCAGAGTGAGGCTCGCGGGGCCAGGCGAGCCCACGAAGGCGGCGCGGCCGGCGTCCGACACCGACACACCCTCGAAGAAGGTGACGCTCGGCGGGATGTCGCGCCGTGCCAGCCCGTGCTTGGCGGCCGCGAGCGCGAAGAGCTCGCGGCCGGCGGGGCTGGGGCCGAAAGCGTCGCCGCTGCCGTAGCGCTCCGTGTTGCGGGCCAGCGTGGACGTGCCGAACAGGGCGTCGTGGCGCGGGGCGTCGGCGCGGTTGCCCGCCGTGTCCTCGACGATGGTCGCGAGCGCGCGGCCCTGGTCGGACAGGAGCAGGTGGCCGGTGGTGAGGAAGGCCTGCCACTGGACCTTGACCGTGTCCGCGACGTTGAGGCGCTCGGTGGGCTGGTCGGCGTGGAACGCCAGCAGGTGCGCGCAGGCATCGCCGGTGGTGTCCCGCACCCGCACACGCGTGCCGGCAGCGACGACCAGGCTTGTGTACCCGCCGGGCGGCACGGTCTCCGCCCAGACGAGGTCGTCCGCGGTGACGCCCTGGGGCAGGTCGCCCGGGTAGGCGGACGCGGGGTGGAGCACCCGGGGCAGCCCCGGGGCGGCTGCCCCTTCCTGCTCGCGGGCGTGGGCCTTCGCGCCCGTGGTGGTCGCGGTGGTCATGGCACCTCCAAGAGTTTCTGTCGGGTGACAGGAATAGGTTTTCGCCCGTGTGTTTCCCCCGGGCGCACGGCGAGGTAAATCCTGAGTTACACCAGGTAGCGTCAGGCGAGTGACCACTTCGATCGTCGGCCAGGGCGCCACACCCGCGCCCCGACGCCCCGGCCGCCCCCGCGCGGACGGTGCGTCGCCCACCGGCCGCGGCACCGAGTCGGACCTCCTGTCCGCGGCCGCCCGCCTCTTCTGCACCGTGGGCTACACGGCCACCTCGACCCGCGCGATCGCCGACGCCGCAGGGGTGCGCCAGGCCTCGATGTACCACTGGTTCGGCACCAAGGCGGCGATCCTCCAGCGGCTGCTGCTCGACTCGGTCGAGCCCTCGCTCGAGTCCGCGCGCCTGCTGCTCGCCCGGCCCGAGGAGCCCGCGGTGCGGCTCTGGGCGCTCGCCCGGCTCGACGTCGAGCTGCTCTGCTCGGGCGAGCTCAACATCGGCGCGCTCTACCTGCTGCCCGAGGTGGCCGGGGACGGGTTCGCGACCTTCCGCGAGCACCGCGAGCAGCTGCGCGCCGCCTACGGCGAGCTGGTCGCCGGGGCGGTCCGGCCCGACGCCGGGCACGACGACGCGGCCGCCGTGGTCCTGACCTTCGTGGAGAGTGTGATCCTGCGGCGCCGCGACGAGCCCGAGCTTGACGCCGCGAAGGCCGGGCAGCGCTACGCGGACCTGGTGCTACGGCTGCTGGGGCTGGACGACGACGACGTCGCCCGGGCTCGCGAGGCGGGCTCGGCACTGGCGGACGAAGCCCGCCCGCCGAAACCTGTCGGCCGACAGAATTAACTCACTCGTTCCACACACGCGACACGGGTGTGACGCGCGGCGAGATGAATAGGTCCTGCTACCGGACCCCATCCATCCGCCGCGCGCCACGCGGTCCTCCTTCGAGGAGCCACCCATGATCATTGCAGGTATCGGCGTGACGGTGCTCGCCGTCGTCGTCATCGGAATAGTCGTCGCCCGAAAGGTCGACGGCGACTCAACCAACTACCTCGTCGCCGGGCGCCGCCTGGGCGTGCCGCTCGTGGGCGCGTCGCTCATGGCGGCCGCCGTCGACTCCAACGCCACCGTCGGCAACACCGACCTGACATCGCTGTTCGGCTTCTGGTCGGGGGCGTCGCTGGCCCTCGGCCTGGCCATCTGCCTGCTGCTGACGGGCCTGTTCCTGGCCAGGCGGCTGAACGGCATGGGCCTGTACACGCTCGCCGACTACTACCGGAACCGCTACGGACGCGGCGTCGAGGTGGCGGCCTCGGTACTGATGATCTTCGCGTTCGCGATCCTCATGGCCGGCAACCTCGTCGCGTGCGGGTTCCTCCTGGAGCACTTCGCCGGGCTGCCGTACTGGGCAGGCGTCGTGATCGCCGTGACCCTCGTGCTGATCTACACAGTGGGCGGCGGCATGTTCTCCGACGCCTACACCGCGGCCGTCCAGATCAGCATCACGTTGGTCGCCACGGCCGCGCTCGTGATCTGGTTCGGCACGACCATCGGCTTCCAGGTGCCCGAGGGGATGGGGCCGTTCGACCTGGAACAGCTCACGTCCACCGACTCCGGCGCGCCGATCAACTGGGCCACGCTGATCTCGCTCGGCATCGGCGACATCGTCGCCATCGACTTCATGCAGCGCGTCTTTTCCGCCCGGACGCCGCAGATCGCGCGGCGCGCCTGCTTCACCGCCGCCGCCGGCACCGCCGCGATCGGCGTCGCGTTCGCGATGGTGGCACTGGGCTCGGCGGCGATCGGCATCGACGCCGCCGACGGGCCGATGCTCTTCACGCTGCTCTCGGACCACGCGCCCGTGTGGCTGGCCGTCCTGGTGCTCTCGGGCATCGTCGCGGCGTCCTTCTCGACCGCCTCCGGCGCGATCCTGGCCACGTCCGCGGTAGCGGTGCGCAACATCATCGGCGTCCGCCGCGTCGCCCCGGCGGACGGCTCGTACGACCCCCTGCTGCGCTGGACCCGCGTCGCGATGCTCCCGATCGTCGTGGTGGGGACCGTGATCGCCCTGACCGTGGCGCAGACCGGCATCCTGCTCACTCTCGCGTTCGACCTGATGCTGGCCTGCCTGGCCGTCCCGTTCCTGCTCGGTGTGTTCTGGAAGCGCGGCGGCACCGCGGCGGCGATCGCCGCGATGACCACCGGCCTCGTGGTGCGGTTCGGCCTGTTCGTGCTCACCCCCACCATCTACGGGGTGCCGAACGACATCGCGTACATCCCCAACGACCTGGTCCCGGCCACGTTCGACGGCTGGCCCACGATCTACGGGGCGATCGTGTCCGTGGTGGCGTACGTGGTGGTGGCGCTGGTGCGCCCGGCCTCCGCGTCGATCGAGCCCGAGCCTGAGCCCGAGCCTGAGGCGGAGCTGGAGCCGGCGGTGGCCTGAGCCGTACTCCGGGTCAGCCGCGCCGGCGGAGCGCTGACCCGGAGGCTCAGCCCCGACCGTCCACGAAAGGACGGGGTGAAACAGAGACGGGCCGGGTCGCGTCAGCCGCGGCGCTCGCGCACGGCCTTCGCCAGCTCGCGCAGGAGGTCCTCGGTCGTGTCCCAGTCCATGCACTTGTCGGTGACCGACTGGCCGTAGGTGAGCTCGGACAGCGGGCCCGGCTGCTGCGCGCCGGCCTCGATGAAGCTCTCCATCATCAGGCCCGTGATCCCGCGCTCGCCGTCCGCGAGGCGGTTGGCGATCTCGTGCACCACGCCGGCCTGGCGCACGTGGTCCTTGCCCGAGTTGCCGTGGCTCGCGTCCACGATCACGCCGTTCACGACGGCGCCGCTCAGCCCGGAGTTGCGGGCCACGCGCAGCGCGGCGGCGACGTCCTCGGCCGAGTAGTTGGGACCGGAGCGTCCGCCGCGCAGGATCACGTGGCAGTCGGGGTTACCGGTGGTCTCGACGGCGGCGGCCCGCCCCTGACCGTCGGCTCCGAAGAAGGTGTGCTCGCTCGCGGCGGTGATGCAGCCGTCGACGGCGGTCTGGACGTCACCGTCGGTCGCGTTCTTGAACCCGACGGGCATCGAGAGGCCGGAGGCGAGCTGCCGGTGCACCTGCGACTCCACGTTGCGGGCCCCGATGGCACCCCAGGTCACGGCGTCGGCGATGTACTGCGGGCTGGTCGGCTCCAGGAACTCGGCCGCGGCGGGCACGCCGGCGTCGAGCACCCCGAGCAGCACCTCGCGGGCCAGGTTCAGGCCGTGCCGCACGTCGTGCGAACCGTCCAGGTGCGGGTCGTTGATCAGACCCTTCCAACCCACGGTGGTGCGCGGCTTCTCGAAGTACACGCGCATGACGACGACGAGGTCGTCGGACAGCTCACGCCGGAGCGTGGCGAGCCGTGCGGCGTAGTCGAGCGCGGCCGCCGGGTCGTGCACCGAGCACGGGCCGACAATCGTCAGCAGGCGGTCGTCCTCGCCGGTCAGGACGTCACGCACCTCGCGGCGGGACGTGGTGACGAGGTCGCTGCGCGCGGTGCCGAGCGGCATCGCCTCAAGCAGGCTGTTGGGGGCCGGCAGCGGGTCGAGGGCGCGAATGCGCAGGTCGGAGGTGCGAGTACCGAGGTCGGAGGCCTCGGTGCTGGGTTCCGCGGGGGTGATGCTCATCGGGATCGGGGCTCCTGGTAGGCGGATCTGGTTCGAGGAACCGGACGGCCCGCCACCGACTCCTGGTCCGGAGCGGCCCGTCTCGGTCAAGACGAAGGGCCTGGACGCGATCTGCGTCCCAGGCCCTGGCTCCGGGTGGAAGGTTGGTCAGGCGTGCGCCCGCCGGGCTCCACCAGGAGCCGACGTAAAGCGCCAATACCAACGAATGTCCACATGAAAAAGGTAGCCCCCGCCCCGCGGGCTGTCCACCGGATCCCGGGATGCGGTTGGTCACTCTCTTGCGTAGCGCACCACGAACGCCCGCAGGATGCGCATGGGCTCGACGATCGGCACGGCGACGCAGCGCTCCCGCACCAGCTCCGCCTCCTCTGGCGGAAAGTAGCCGTAGTCCCGGTAGACGGCGATCCGCTGCACGATGCCCTCGACGTCCAGCTCGGGGTGGAACTGGGTGGCGTACAGGTTCTGCTTGATCCGGAACATCTGCACCGGGCACTCGGCCGACGAGGCGAGCAGCACTGCGCCGTCGGGCAGCTTGCGTACCGCCTCCTTGTGCCCCACGTAGGCCGCGAAGGTCTGCGGCAGGCCCGCGAGCAGCGGGTCCGCCGCCGCGTCCGGCGTGAGCTCGACCTCGATGGGTCCCACCGGCTCCCCGAACGTCCCGTCGATCACCGCGCCCTGGTGCGCGCCCAATGTGCCGACGCCGTAGCAGGCGCCGAGGAACGGGAAGTCGCGGGCGACTATCTGATCGAGCAGCCCCGCGAGCTCCGACTCGACGCGTCGCTGCACCGGGCTCTTCTGCTCCGCGGGGTCGGAGGAGTTGAACGGGCCCCCGCCCACGAGCACACCCGAGTAGTCGTCGAGGTCAACCGCCGGCAGGGGGCCTTGCTCCAGGCGCACCCGGTGGAGCTGCTCCGGTTCCAGGCCCCCGTACCGGCAGAACGCCGCGTACTCGGCGTCCGCAGCGACGTCCTCGGCGCGCGTCGCCACCAGGAGAAACGGCTTCATGACAAGAGGGTAGGTGAGATCAGGTCCAGCGGAAGAGCCGTACGCCGAGGGGGAACAGAACGGCGGTCCACGCGACCAGCACGAGCACCTGCGCGAGCGGAAAACCTTCGTTGCCGAACCAGCCGATCGTCAGCCCCTGGGCCGCCGCACCGAGCGGCAGGTAGAGGCCGATCTGCTCCATCCAGTCGGGCATGATCGGCAGCGGCACCCACACCCCGGAGAACATCAGGGACGGGAAGTAGATCAGCATGCCCAGGCCCGACGCCGTAGTCCCCTTCTCGGCGCGCGCGGCAACGAGCAGCCCGAGGGAGAACATGGCGGTGGTCGAGAGCACGAGGACGAGCAGGACGATCAGCGGGTCGGCCGCGAACGGGACGCCCAGGATCAGCATGCCGCCCACCACCGCTGCGCTGGCCGACACGATCAGCGCCAGCACGTTGATCACCATGTGCGCGCCGATCAGGTTCTGCGGCGGCATCGGCGTGGTCGCAAGCCGCTTCAGGATGCCCTTCTCCCGGAACGTGGCGAACTGCACGGGCATGGTGGTCAGCGCGATCGTCCCGACGGCCAGGGCGATGACCGTGGGCAGGTAGCTGGTGATGCCCGGAGCCTCGTTCCACGGCGGCGGGGCGTCGATCATCGGCTCCTGGAAGCCGGGGATGGCGAGCCCGAGGCCGAGCAGCAGCACGCTCGGGAAGATCAGCGCGAAGAACACGGCGCTCGGCTCCCGCAGCCACACCTTGAGCTCGGTGCCAAGCAGCGTGCCGAATCCACGGGACCTCATGCCGCCACCTCCTCGTTCTCCGTTGCGCGGTACTGGCGGCCGGTAACCTGCACGAACACGTCTTCCAGGGTCCGTTCGACGGTGCGTACGTCGTCTGGCACGAGGTCGGCGGCGGCGAGCGCCTGCACAACGGCGAACAGGACCTTGGCCGTGCCCGTCACCTCGATCTCGTCCCCTGCCTGCACGACGGCGGTGACGTTGTCGTCGGTGGCGGCGAGGGCGGTGAGCAGCTGGGTGGCCCGCCCGCGGGCGCCGGCGTCGGCGAACCGGAGACGGACGCCGCGGTCGTCGTCGAGCCCCGCGATCAGGGCGGACGGCGTTCCCTCGGCGACCACGTAGCCGCCGTCGATCACGACGAGCCGGTCGCAGAGCCGTTCGGCCTCGTCCATGAAGTGGGTGACCAGCAGCACGGTGACCCCGGAGTCCCGGACCCGCTCCACGAGGTCCCAGGTCGCACGCCGGGCGGCCGGGTCGAGGCCCGTGGTCAGCTCGTCGAGGATCGCGACCTGCGGTTTGCCGACCAGCGCGAGCGCGATGGACAGCCGCTGCTTCTGCCCGCCGGACAGCTTGCCGAACTGCTGGTTGCGGTGCGGGGTCAGGTCGAGCAGGTCCAGGAGCTCTTTCGCGTCCGCGCGGCGGGCGTAGAACGAGCCGAAGACGTCGAGCGCCTCGGCGACGGTGATCCTGTCGTGCAGCGCGGCTTCCTGGAGCTGCACGCCGATGTCCTCGCGGACGGAGGTGGGGTCGGCCTGCGGGTCGTGTCCGAGGACGCGGACCGAGCCGCCGTCGGCGTGCCGCAGCCCCGCGAGGCACTCGACGGTGGTGGTCTTGCCGGCCCCGTTGGGGCCGAGGATCCCGAAGATCTCACCGGCCGCGATCTGGAAGGACACGTCGGCTACCGCGTTCTTGGGGGGTGCGCCGCGACCGGCGCCGGGGTAGGTCTTGCGGAGGTGGCTCACCTCCACGACTGGGGAAGTCATGGGTGCTCCTTCTGGGGGTAGGTCGGGTCAGGTGGGACGCACGGGGGCGTTGCGCAGCAGGGCATGAAGCACTACGGCGGCCAGGAGGACGGCAAGCGCCGCTCCGCCGACGCCGAGGAGTGTGGTCATGAGCCCCTCGGACGGGGGCACTTCCGCGTGGTCGATGTCGGGGCGGAGCTCGACGTTGGCGAGGGCGCCCAGCACGCCGGTACGGGTAGCGACGTCGACGAGCGCGGCGGGCAGCAGGAGCGGGATCATCAGGAGCGTGCCCCAGGCCCTGGTTCGCAGGTACCCGGCGGCGACACATGCCCCGACCAGGATGTACGTGGTGATCACGAGGGACTCGGCGACCGCCGTGCCGAGCACGGCCACGGGCGAGTCGAACGGGAGGGCGCCCAGCCTGCGCCAGGTCATCCCGAGCGCCGTGCTCAGCTCGCGCTCGCCCAGCAGGGCGAGCGTGGTCACGACGCCGAAACCCGCGCCGACGACGAGCGAGCCGCGCAGCGTCCCCTCGAACAGGGAGCGGCGGCTGCCGCCGGCCGCCACATGGAGCGCCAGGATCGCGACCGACGCGGCGACGCCGAGCCAGATCACGGGCCAGCGCGACGAGCCGATGGTGGCGTCGAAGGCGCTGATCTCCAGGTCGTTGCCCGTGGCGGCGTTCCCGACGGTGATCGCGACGGCGTACACCGCGTAGACGGCCCAGAACCAGACCCCGACGACGACGCCGGCCCGGCGCAGCCTCCGGTCCACGGCGGCGACGCCGCGCAGGTGTCTGGTCCGGACGTGCTCGGCGCGGCTCATCGCTGTCTCCTCGACGGTCGGTGTTGTCATCGTCATCACCCTCAGACCGCCGGCCGCAGCGGGATCGAGCGCAGCGGCGTGCCGAACAGCCAGCCCGCCAGCGCTACCGTCGCGAGCCCGCCGGCCAGGCCCAGCACGATGCCCAGGGCGCCGCCGGGCAGGTTCTCAGGCCCTACGACCGCGGCCGTGACGCCGGAGTGCATCACCAGGTCGACCAGCGCCGCCGGGACCAGCGCGACGACGACGTACGCCGTGCCCCGCAGCGTGCCGAGGCGGTAGTAGCCGGCCGCGATCGCAGCGCCCACCAGGTAGTAGGTGGCCACGACCAGCGTGTCGGTCACGACCCCCAGCGCGATACCCGCGAAGCCGTCCACCGGCAGCCCGAAAGCACGCGACCAGGACAGGCCGAGCGCACCGAACAGGGCACGCTCACCGACCAGGTAGACCGCGGACACCAGGGCCATCAGCACGCCACCAACCAGGGCGCCGCGCACCGTGCCGATCGCGAACGCCCTGCGTGTGCCGCCCGCGGCGACGTGCAGCCGCAGGTACGTGGCCGGGACGACGATGCCCAGCACCAGCACGAACCAGCGTGAGCTTCCGCCCATCTGCGCGTCGAGCACACCCTCGTCCATCCCGGAGCCGAACCGCACCTGGGCCAGGATGATCGTCACGGCCACGACCGTGAAGATCACCCAGTACCAGACGCCGATCGTGCGGACGACCCGGATCGTGACCCCGGCCGCCCGCCGGACGGCACGCGCATCGGCCTCACGGACCAGGTTCTCCCGGCCGGCGACCGCGGCGACCGCACTGGTGGTCGTGGCACTCATGACTGCACGCTCCGCGGGCCGGTCAGTCGAACGAAGAGGTCCTGTACCGGCACGGAGCCCACCTCGACGCCGGCCCCTCGAGCCGCGGCCAGCTCGTCGTCGTCGAGCGCGCCCTCCAGCGTGACCTGGACGGTCGCGCCGAGCTGCTGGCGGTGCAGCACCCGGCGGCCGGCCGCGATCTGCTCCACGGCGTCCTTCGGCCCGGTGAGGCTGAAACCGCGGGCCCGCATCTCGTCGGCGGGCTCCGCCAGGAGCACCCGGCCGCGGTCGATGACGATGACGTCCTCGAAGAGCCGCTCGACCTCCTCGACCAGGTGGCTGGAGAGCAGGATCGTGCGCGGGTGCTCGGCGTAGTCGGCGAGAAGCTCGTCGTAGAACGCGTACCGCGTGGGTGCGTCCATGCCGAGGTACACCTCGTCGAAGATGGTCAGCGGCGCACGCGTGGCCAGGCCGATGGTGGCCCCGACCGCTGACCGCTTGCCGCGCGACAGCGCCGACGGGTTCTTGCGGACGTCGACCTCGAACAGGTCCAGCAGGCGCTCCGCCGTCTCGGCGCTCCAGTCGGGCCGCATGTCGGCGTAGTACTTGAGCGAGGTGGAGACCTTCTCGTCGTTCATCAGGTCGCCGCTCTCCCGCACGAGCTGGGTGCCCGAGGTGATCCACGGGTTCTCCCACGGATCCTCCTGCGCGCCCTCCGGCCCGACGACGACGGTTCCGCTCGTTGGGCGCGTGAACGCCGCGAGCAGCGAGAGCATCGTCGTCTTGCCCGCGCCGTTGCGGCCGAGCACCCCGGTGATGGCTCCGGGCCGGATAGCGACCGTGGCACCGTCGAGCGCGGTGCTGGCGTCGTCCTTGACCAGGGTGCCGTTGGGCAGCATCCTGCGGCCCTTGCCGAAGCGGACTACGACGTCGTCCAGCCGGGCTCCGAATGGTGCGGTCGTCATGACTCCTCCTCGGTTCTCGTGCCCACGACGTAGGCGATGACCTCGTCGGTGGAGATGCCGAGGATGTCCGCCTGCTGCAGAGCCGGGGCCAGGACCTCCTCGAAGTAGCTCTTGCGGTGTTCGTCCAGGAGACGTTCCCTGGCGCCCGGTGCCACGAACATCCCCAGACCGCGGCGCTTGTAGAGCACGCCCTCGTCGACCAGCCCCGCGAACGCCTTCTGCGCGGTGGCCGGGTTGATGCGGAACGTCGTCGCGAACTGCGTGGTGGACATGACCTGCTCCTCCTCCTTCAGCTCACCGGCGAGCACCTGCGCGCGGATCATCTGCGCGATCTGGAGGTAGATCGGCTCGGGTCCGTCGAACACAGGCTCACCCCCTTCGTTGGTTCGTTACTTGACTAATGAACCATACCAAGGACCGGATGCGCAAGCACTTTGTCGAGACAGAACGAGGGGCGGGGCAGCGTGCGTGATGCGCACACTCCCCCGCCCCTCGTGGCGGACGGCCAGGTCAGGCGTCGTCGGCCGCCTCCAGGGTGGCCAGCTCCGCCAGGTCAGCCGCTATCAGCTCCGCGATCTGGATCGTGTTCAGGGCTGCGCCCTTGCGGAGGTTGTCGTTGCTGACGAACAGGACGAGGCCGCGGCCGTCCGGGACCGACTGGTCCTGCCGGATCCGGCCCACCAGCGACGGGTCGATGCCCGCCGCCGCGAGCGGGGTCGGCACATCCGCGAGCTGGACGCCGGGAGCGTCGGCCAGGAGCTTGCGGGCCTCGTCCGGGGAGATGGGCCGCGCGAACTCCGCGTGGATCGACAGGGAGTGGCCCGTGAACACGGGCACCCGTACGCAGGTGCCGGCCACGGCCAGGTCAGGTAGACCAAGGATCTTGCGGGACTCGTTGCGGAGCTTCTGCTCCTCGTCGGTCTCGCCCGAGCCGTCGTCGACCAGGTTGCCGGCCAGCGGCAGCACGTTGAACGCGATGGGGGCCACATACACCTTGGGATCGGGCAGGTCGACGGCTCCGCCGTCGTGCACCAGGCCTTCCAGGTCCTGCCCGACGGCGGAGCGCGCCTGCCCGGCCAGCTCCGCCACCCCGGCCAGGCCGGAACCGGACACCGCCTGGTACGTGGCCACCTTCAGCCGCTCCAGCCCGGCCGCCTGCGCCAGCGGCGAGAGCACCGGCATCGCGGCCATCGTGGTGCAGTTCGGGTTGGCCACGATGCCCTTGGCCGCCTCCCCGATCGCCTCCGGGTTCACCTCGGACACCACGAGCGGCACCTCGGGGTCGAGCCGCCAGGCCGACGAGTTGTCGACGACGACGGCGCCCGCCTCCGCGAACCGCGGCGCGTGCTCGCGCGACGTGCCACCACCCGCGGAGAAGAGCGCGATGTCGATGTCGGCGAGGTCCTCGACCGGGGTCGCGGCCAGGTCCTCCACCGGGACGTCCACCCCGGCAAACGGCAGCGTGCTGCCCGCCGAACGGGCGGACGCGAAGAACCGCACCGCCGCCACGGGGAACTCCCGTTCCTCCAGCAGACGGCGCAGCACCGCACCCACCTGGCCGGTCGCGCCGACGACGGCTACGTGCACACCGTGCTCTGCGATCTCGACCATGTCAGCGCCCCGTTCCCGCGTAGACGACTGCCTCGCCGTCGACGCCGTCGAGCTCAAAAGCGGTGTGCACGGCGCGCACGGCGTCGTCCAGGGTGTCCGCGCGGGTGACCACCGAGATCCGGATCTCCGACGTGGAGATCATCTCGATGTTGATGCCCGCGTCGCGAAGCGCGCCGAAGAGCCGCGCCGAGACCCCCGGGTGCGACTTCATGCCCGCGCCCACGAGCGACAGCTTGCCGATCTGGTCGTCGAACTGCAGGGAGCTGAAGCCGATCTCGGTCTGCACCGCGGTGAGGGCCGCCATGGTGGCGGGGCCGTCGCCGTCGGGCAGCGTGAACGAGATGTCGGTGAGGCCCGTGGCCGCTGCCGACACGTTCTGCACGATCATGTCGATGTTCGCGCCCGCGCCGGCCACCACCTCGAAGATGCGGGCGGCCATACCGGGGACGTCCGGCACGCCGATCACGGTGATCTTCGACTCGGAACGGTCGTGCGCGACACCGGAGATGATCGGGGCTTCCATGGGGTTCTCCTTCGACTTCTTGTCTGCCGCGACCACGCGTGTTCCGTCGTGGGCGCTGAACGAGCTGCGTACGTGCACCTGCACGTTGTACCGGCGCGCGTACTCGACGCTGCGCAGCGCGAGCACCTTGGCACCGCAGGCCGCGAGCTCCAGCATCTCCTCGTAGGAGACCCGGTCGATCTTCCGGGCGGCGGGGACGATCCGCGGGTCGGCCGTGAACACGCCGTCGACGTCGGTATAGATCTCGCAGACGTCGGCGTCCAGGCCCGCCGCGAGCGCCACCGCGGTGGTGTCGGAGCCGCCGCGACCGAGGGTGGTGACGTCGTTGGTGACCCGGGTGACGCCCTGGAAACCGGCCACGATCGCGACCTGTCCCTTGTTGAGCGTCTCGCGGATGCGGTGCGGCACGACGTCGACGATGCGCGCCCGCCCGTGCACCGCGTCCGTGATGACGCCCGCCTGCTGACCCGTGTAGGACTTGGCCTTCACGCCCAGGTTGGTGATCGCCATCGCCAGGAGCGACATGGAGATGCGCTCGCCTGCGGTCAGGAGGATGTCGAGCTCCCGCTGCGGCGGGAGCGGGGTGATCTGCTGGGCGAGGTCGAGGAGCTCGTCGGTGGTGTCGCCCATGGCGCTCACCACGACCACTACGTCGTTGCCCGCTCGCTTTGCTTCGGCGATCCGCTTGGCGACGCGCTTTACGCTGCGCGCGTCGCTGACCGATGATCCGCCGTACTTCTGCACGACAAGTGCCATGCGCCTGCCTTCCGTTGCCGGCCTCCGTCTGTCTCAACGGCCCGCCGGATGGTTGGGTTTGCGGCTCGATCGTACGCCGGGGCCTGGCCGCTCCCCAGGGCGTTCCGCGGAGTGAGAGTGAGGGTCAGGCGAAGAACACGTCCCAGGCCAGGCGGGCGATCAGGGCGCCGACCACGATCACGAAGACCACGCGGACGAACTTCGAGCCCTTGGCCACCGCCATCCGTGCGCCGATGTAGGCGCCGATCAGGTTGGCGACGCCCAGACCGAGGCCGAGCGTCCAGATGACGGCGCCGCTCGGGACGAAGAAGATGAGCGCGCCCAGGTTGGTCGCGAAGTTGACGATCTTCGCTATGGCCGACGCCGGGAGGAACGAGTACCCGAGGGCGCTCACCAGGCTGATCACCAGGAACGTGCCCGTGCCGGGGCCGAGCAGCCCGTCGTACGCGCCGATGAGCAGGCCGATCACGGCGGCGATCCGCTTGTGCCCGTTGCCGACCCAGCGCAGGTTGTCGTGGCTGCCGACGTTGGGCTTGAGCAGCGTCCAGGTCAGCACACCGACGAGCACCAGAAGGATGATCGGCCTGAAAAGCTGGTCCGGAATGTGTGATGCGCCTATCGCGCCGCCGAACGCGCCGCCCAGGGCGGCGAGCGCCATCCAGCCCGCGGTGCGCAGGTCCGGCTGGACCCGCCGGTAGTAGGTGATGGCGCTGGTGGAGGTGCCCATGATGCTGCCGAGCTTGTTCGTGGCCAGGGCCTGCACGGGGCTGATCCCGGGGACGAGCAGCAGTGCGGGCAGCTGGATCAGGCCTCCGCCGCCGACGACGGCGTCGACCCACCCTGCCGCGAGACCGGCGAGCAGGAGCAGAACGATGGTGAGCAGATCAAGTTCGGGCACTGGTGCATTGTGCTTGAACCGCGCGAGCGTGCTGGCGCCCGCCCGGATGTCGGTGTCGACCCGTAGGGTGATCTCTTGTGTACGAAGGCGCTGTCCAAGACCTGATCGACGAGCTCGGCCGGCTTCCCGGCGTCGGGCCCAAGAGCGCGCAACGCATCGCGTTCCACCTGCTCGCGACCGACAACCATGAGGTCAAGCGGCTGGTCGACGCGCTCACCGAGGTGAAGCTGCGCGTGCGGTTCTGCGACCTCTGCGGCAACGTGGCCGAGGCCGAGCGCTGCCGCATCTGCCTCGACCCGCGGCGTAGCGACGACGTGATCTGTGTGGTGGAGGAGCCCAAGGACGTGGTCGCCATCGAGCGCACCCGGGAGTTCCGCGGTCGGTATCACGTGCTCGGCGGGGCCATCAATCCCATCGAGAACATCGGCCCGGACGACCTGCGCATCAGCGAGCTCCTGGCCCGCCTCGCGGACGGGAGGGTGCAGGAGGTCATCCTCGCTACCGACCCCAACGTCGAGGGAGAGGCCACGGCGACCTATCTTTCCCGACTGATGGGTCACATGGAAATTACTGTCTCGCGGCTGGCCTCGGGTCTCCCCGTTGGGGGAGACTTGGAGTACGCGGACGAGGTGACGCTCGGTCGCGCGTTCGAAGGCCGCCGCGTCGTCGCCAACAACAAGAGCCTCGGCAACAACAAGTAGGTGGGATCACGATGAGTGAGATAGCCCCCGGTTCGGACCTCAGCGAGGTCGCAGACCAGGTGTCCGCACAGGCACGGACGTTCCTGTCGACGGTGACCCAGGTGGCGTCCGGAGGGATGCCGGGAGCGGAGCTGTCGCTGCTGGTCCTCGCGTCGTCCGACCTGCTCGCCGCGGGGGCGCGGCTCGCCGCGATCGTGGATGTGGTGCCGAAGGAGCGCTACGAGCCCGACGCCGGCCCCGACACCGACCTGGACCCGCTGCGCGAGGCCCTGTCCAAGATGTTCGACGGGTTCGACGACTACACCGAGGTAGTGGACCCGGTGCTGGGCGAGGATGTGGGCTCGGCGTCGCTGTCGGGTGACCTCGCGTGTGTCGCCGAAGCGCTGGCCAAGGGCCTGCAGCACTACGACAGCGGCCACGAGGTCGAGGCCCTGTGGTGGTGGCAGTTCTCCTACTTCTCGCTGTGGGGCGAGCGCGCGGCGTCGGCCCTGCGCGTGCTGCAGGTGCTGCTGGCGCACGTACGCCTGGACGTGGAGGACGACGTCGCCGCCGAGGCGGAGTACGACGCCCTCCACTCCTGACCGGACCGACCCGGGTCAGGCGACCCGGGTGCCCTGCGCGAGGTCCCGGGTCGGGACCCGCAGGCGGTTCACCGCGATGACCACGCCGGCCGCACCGAGCAGCAGGTCGAACCCGAGGCCCCAGGGCCACACGAGCTGGTCGGTGACGACCACGGGTTCCACCGGGGACTCGGCGGCGGCGCTGCCGTCACCCATGACGTACCCGCTGCACCAGTCCTGCGGACCGGTGTCGCCCGTCCGGGCGTACCGGACGCCGTACTGCAGCATCGCGAGCATGTTGCCGTCGTCGGCGAGCAGCTCCGGGTCCCCGGTGAGCGGCTGGGCATCAGCCACCACCACGAACGGGTTCGGGGCCAGGAGCCACCAGGTGCGCTCGCTATGCCAGACCTCGATCTCCTGGGTCTGCCACTCGCACTCGGGCGCCGTCGTCTCCTCCCAGGTGTACCCCGGCTCGACGTCCCAGACCCGCACGCTCTCCAGCGTGGAGGTGACCGGCACGAGGAGGCCGAACAGGATCGGCAGCACCGCGGTGATCCCGCCGATGGTGAGGTAGGTCAGCACTGCCGACCCCGACGTCTTGCCCACCAGAGCCGAGAAGCCGAGCCCGATGGCGCAGACGACGCCGAGCACCAGGGCCAGCATGAGCACGGTGGTGAGCAGCGCCAGCCAGTGCACACCGCCGCCGACCAGCGCCCGTGCGAGGAACGGGATGCTCACCACGAGGAATCCGAGCGCCGCGATCCAGGCCGCGGCAAGCTTGCCGAGCACTATCTCCGCGGGCGAGAGCAGCGTGACCTGCAGCGTCGCGAGCGTGCCTGCGTTCCGGTCACCGTTGATGGCCCCCGAGGACAGGGTGGGCGCCACCAGCAGCCCGAGGAATAGCACAAAGCCGACGACGATGCTGTAGACGGTCCCGCCGAACGACGTGTCGGGGCTGCTGCCCGCCAGAAGGCTGAACGCCCCGGTCGTCAGCAGGGTGATCAGGCCGACCATCAGGAACCACACGATCAGCGCGGTCTTCCACCGCGTGGACCGGACCCGCTGCCGCAGCTCCAGCACCGCTACCGTGCGCAGGCCGTGCCAGGACAGGGACCACGCGCCGCGCTCGGCGGGCACACTGCCGGCGGACGGCGCGGGCTCGACGACTTCCACGTCCATGCTCATCGTCGCTCCTCCTCAAGGGCCAGGTAGGCCTGCTCCAGCACTCCGCCCGCGGGGGCGAGGCTGGAGACGTCGATGCCCGCCTCGATCGCGGACCTCAGCAGCGCCGCTGCTGCGGTGTCACCGGTCAGCTCGACAAGCACGCCGGAGCCCTCGGCCTCCTTGCGGTAGGCAGAGCCGTTGTTGTCCAGCCAGGCGGCGAGCGCCTCGGGGTCCAGGCCGGTCAGGCGCCACTCGCGCGGCCGGTCGGCGTCGAGGACCGACTGCGTGGCGACCGTGCGCCCGCGCGAGATGAACACCGCGTCGTCGGCCATCTCGTCGAGCTCGGTGAGCACGTGCGAGGAGACCAGGACGGTCTTGCCCTCGGCCGCGAGCCGACGGACGAGCACCCGCAGGTCCACCCGGGAGCGCGGGTCCAGGCCGGAGGCGGGCTCGTCGAGGAGCAGGACGTCGGGGTCGTGCACCAGGGCGCGGGCCAGCCCGAGGCGCTGCTTCTGACCGCGGGACAGGACGTGCGCAGGCTGGTCGGCGAGCTCGGAGAGGTGCACGAGCTCAAGCAGCTCGCCCGCGCGGGCGGCGCCGGCCGCGGCATCGAGCCGGTACGCGGCCGCGACCGTGGTCAAGACCTCGCGCGCCGTCAGCGAGTCCCACGTGCCGAAGACGTCGGGCATCCAGCCGGTCCGGGAGCGCGTCACGTAGTTCTGGGTCACCGGGTCGGCCCCGGCGATGCGGATCGTGCCCGCGTCGGGCGCCAGCAGCCCCGCAAGCATGAGCAGGAGGGTCGTCTTGCCGGACCCGTTGGGGCCGATGAGGGCGGTGACCCGGCCTGGCGCGGCGACCAGGTCGACGTCGGCCACGGCGTGCACCGGACCGAACGAACGCCGCACGCCCTGGGCGTGAATACCACCGTCTGGTGTCATGCGGGGACAGTAGCGTGCCGCGCGGGCCTGCGCCGTCGCCCCCCGGGATGACGTTTGCTCAGTCCAGCAGCCAGGTCGGGTTGCGGAGGTACGCCTGGGCCACGGCGATCGTCCCGGGCACCTGCGCCGACCAGAGGTCGGGCGGCAGGGCGTCTGCGCGGTGGGTGGTGGTCCAGCCGAGCATCTGCAGGCGGCGCACCATGGACAGGGCGCACCCGAGCTCGACGGCGTCCCGCGCCAGCGGCCGCACCGACGTGTACCCGGCCAGCCACTCCAGGGCCATCGTGGGCGCCTCCGGCGTGTGCTCCAGGAAGGTCAGCGCGGCCGCGAAGTCGTACTGGAACCAGGTGTGGCCGCAGTCGTCGAAGTCGATGACGGTGAGCTGGTCCCCATTGATCATGATGTTCGACGGCCGCAGGTCCGCGTGCACCAGCCCCCAGGCTGCATCGTCGCGCGGGGCCTGGCCGACAACCGCGAGGGCCGCCGCCTGAGCCTCCTCCAGCAGTCCGCGCTCCGCGCCGTCGACCGCGTCCTCCCAGCGTCCCCAGCGCGCCGTCGGCCCGAGCATGTCCGGGACGTCCCAGGAGTGGCGGGCGAACCCTGCCGGCGGGGTCCAGCTCAGGGCGTGCTCGTGCAGCCGGGCGTTGATGGCGCCGATCTCGCGGTAGTACGACGTCGGGTCGACGGCGTCGCCAGCGTCTGCCTCGCTGAAGATGTCCTCCAGGATGCGCCCGGCGACGAAACCGTAGGCCACGCACCACCAGACCGTGCCCGCCTCGTCGGTCAACGCCGCGCAGAACGTGTCTGACCTGGTCCGTAGTGCGTCGGGCACCTGGCAGACGCCGTCCGCGGCGAGCGCCGCCACCCAGGCGACCTCGGACTCGAACGCGTCCGCCCCGGCCAGATACCCAGGGCGAGCGACCCGCACGACGGCGACCGGGACGCCGTCGGCCGTCACCAGGAACGTCGCGTTCTCCGAGACGGTGATGAGGCGCATCGCGACGTCGCCGGTGGCTGATTGTGTGGCCGCCTGTGTGACCGAGCCGAGCGGCCAGGACGCGGCGACGCCGTCGCGGAGCCAGCCGGGCGCCTGGTCCCCGGGGACGAGCGCGTCGAAGGCCGCGAGCGACGCCGACGAGGTGGGCGGCTGCGGACCGGACGCGGACTGCGCTGCGGCAGTGACGGGCATGTCGATGCTCCTCATGACTGGGAGTCAGGGCTGGGAGCGGAGGCGGGCGGCCGCTGCCATGGTGCGTCGCACGTCAGGGGCACACAAGGGGCGCAACGGGAAATTCACGCAAGTCACCGGACGGAAATAACCCGAGCCCGCAGCGCACCGAACGGTTACCCGACCGTCATCGCCAGGCTGCTCCAGGGGATACACGCCGCCTCCACTATGGGACCGTCCTGCGGACGGCCGGGCGGCCGTGGATCCCTCCCGGGACGCAAGGTGGACGCGAGCGTGAGGAGCACTGCCCATGGTTACCCGGTCGACGATCATGGACACCAACGCCTTCCGGCCCGGTGACCCCACCGGCGGCCTGCCACCCCGGACCGCGGAGCTGGTGGACCGCCGGTCGGGCGTCCTGGGCTCCGCCTACCGGCTCTTCTACCGCGAGCCCGTGCACCTGGTGCGCGGTAGCGGCGCCCACGTCTTCGACGCCGACGGCAACGACTACCTCGACGTGTACAACAACGTGGCCTCGGTGGGCCACGCTCACCCGCGCGTGGTGGCGGCGATCGCCGAGCAGGCAGCCGCCCTCAACACGCACACCCGGTACCTGCACGAGCGGATCGTCGACTACTCCGAGGCGCTGCTGCGCACCATGCCGGACGAGATCGACCGCGTCATGTACCTGTGCACCGGGTCGGAAGCCAACGACCTGGCCGTCCGCGTCGCCCGCGCGCACACGGGCGGCACCGGCGTCATCGTCAGCGCCGAGGCCTACCACGGCAACACCGAGCTGACGTCGGCGCTGTCGCCCGCCCTCGGCTCCGCGCAAGACCTGGCGCTCGACGTACGCACGGTCGCGGCCCCGGACCCGTACCGGGCGCCCGTTCCCGCCGAGGACCTGGGCCGCTGGTTCGCCGACCAGGTCGCCCGTCAGGTGGCCGACCTGGAGCGGCACGGCGTGCGCCTGGCCGCGTTCCTCGCCGACTCGATCTTCTCGTCCGACGGCGTCTACCCCGACCCGGCAGGCTTTCTCGCGCCCGCGATCGAGGTGGTGCGGCGGGCCGGCGGTGTGTTCATCGCCGACGAGGTGCAGCCGGGCTTCGGCCGCACGGGCGACGCGATGTGGGGGTTCGCCCGCCACGGCGTCGTGCCCGAGCTCGTCACCCTGGGCAAGCCGATGGCCGCCGGCATCCCGGTCAGCGCGGTGGCCGCCCAGGCGGACGTGCTGGCCGCGTTCGGCGACCACATCCCGTACTTCAACACCTACGGCGGCAACCCTGTGTCGATGGCGGCCGCGCAGGCCGTGCTCGACATCCTCCAGGAGGACAGGCTCCAGGAGCAGGCCGCCGACGTCGGGGCGCGAATGCTCGCCGCGCTGCGCGACGTCGCCGCCGACCACCCACGGGTGGGCGACGTGCGCGGCGCCGGGCTCTATGTCGGCGTCGACATGGTGGCCGACCCCAAGACCAAGGCGCCCGACGTCGCCGCGGCCCTCGACGTCGTCGAGGCGCTGCGCGAGCGCCGGATCCTCACCTCGGTGTGCGGGCCCGGAAACGTGCTCAAGCTGCGCCCGCCCCTCGTGTTCGACGACCAGGACCTCGACCGCCTGATCGACGGCTTCACCGACGCGCTCACGGCGCTCGGCCACTGACTCATCGGCCACTGACTTACTTGGAGGACGGTATGGCAACTACCGAAACGGCGTCCGGCACGGCGCCCGGCACGCCGCCCGGCACCGCGGGCGTCACCTACACGCAGGCCGACGGCCAGTACTTCGAGAAGCGACAGCTGCGGCGGAGCGCCGGTTTCTGGGGCCTGTGGGGCATCGGGATCGCCGCGGTGATCTCCGGCCAGTTCTCCGGCTGGAACGTTGGCCTGGGCACCACGGGCTGGGTCCCGATGCTGATCGCCATGGTCTTCGTCACGATCATGTACTTCACGATGATCTTCTCGATCGGCGAGATGTCCGCGGCCATGCCGCACACCGGCGGCGCCTACTCGTTCGCGCGAGCCTCGATGGGGCCGTGGGGCGGGTTCGTCACCGGGCTCGCCGAGACCATCGAGTACGTGGTGACCACCGCCGTCATCGTCTGGTTCTCCGGCGTCTACGCGGACTCCGCGCTGGGTGCGTTCACCGGGCAGTCGCTGCCGCAGTGGGTGTGGTGGATCGTGCTGTACGTGGCCTTCGTGGCGATCAACACGCTCGGGGCGCACGTGGGCTTCCGCCTGGCCCTGGTGGTTGCGGTGATCTCGCTCGTGGTGCTGGCGTTCTTCGCGGTGGCCGCCGTCGCGTTCGGGGCCGTCGACTTCTCGCGCCTCAACGACATCGTGCCCGCCGACGGCGGTACCGAGCTCATGCCGTTCGGGCCGGTCGGCATCCTCTACGCCCTGCCGTTCGCGATCTGGTTCTTCCTCGGCATCGAGGAGCTGCCGCTCGCCGCCGAGGAGGCGCACAACCCCGCCCGCGACATCCCCCGGGCCGCGGTGTGGGGCGTCGTCACGCTCGCGATCTTCGGGCTGGCCGTGCTGTTCCTCAACCCCGCGGTGACGGGCACCGCCGCCATCACCGTGTCGCCCGGCGACGGCGACGAGCCGCTGCTGGCCGGGTTCCGCGCGTTCCTCCCCGAGGAAGCGGCCGGTGTGCTGGCCCTGCTCGCCCTCGTGGCGCTGCTCGCCTCGCTCCAGGGCATCCTGTTCGCCGCCGGCCGCAACATGTACTCGCTCTCCCGGGCGGGCTACTACCCCACGTTCCTGTCACTCACCGGCGCCAAGCACAAGACGCCGTGGGTGGCGCTGGTCGCGACCGCGGTGCTCGGGCTCGTGATCCTCACCCTCGTGCTCCTCGTGGTCCCGGCGGTCAGCCCGGACGCGGCGGGGGCGGCGGCGGGCGTGATCCTCTTCATCGCGGTGTTCGGCGCGGTGATCTCGTACGTGATGCAGATGGTGTCGTTCGTGCTGTTGCGCCGAAAGTTCCCCGACGCCGTGCGGCCCTATCGGAGCCCGACCGGCGTCTGGGGCGCGGTGGTGGCCGGCGTGATCTCCGTAGCGGCCTTCCTCGGGATCGTCCTGAACACCGCGTTCCAGGTGGCGGTGGTGACGTTCCTGGTCGTCTTCGTGGTGGGGCTGGCGCTGTTCGCCCTGATTGGCCGCAACCGCCTGGTGATGTCCCCGGAGGAGGAGTACGCCCAGTCGGGCGGCCTCTCAACCGAGGCGGGCGCCGACGCCGACGCCGACGCATGAGATGACCACTCTCGCGTGCCAGACTCCTGGCATGCCCCGCGACCTGCGCGCGCTGCCCAAGGCCAACCTGCACCTGCACCTGACGGGATCGATGCGGCCGTCGACCGCGGCCGAGCTCGCCGCGCACTACGACCTGCCGCCGCTCCCCGCCGTACCGATCGAGCCCGGCGTCGTCCACGGCTGGGACGCGTTCCAGGCGCGGTACGACACGGCCCGCGCGGCGGTGCGTTCTTCCGACGACATCGCGCGGGTGGTCCGGGAGGCAGTGGAACAGGACGGCGCCGACGGCGTCGGCTGGACCGAGCTGCAGGTGGACCCGACGGCGTACGCGGGGTGGCTCGGGTCGCTCGAAGCCGTGGTCGAGGCGCTGCTCGACGCCGCACGCGACCTGCCGGTGGGAGTGATCCTCGCGGCGAGCTGGGGCGCCGACCCGGAGCACGCGGAGCGGATCGCCCGGATCGCGGTGAAGTACGCGCCGGAGGGTGTGCTGGGGTTCGGGCTGTCCAACGACGAGCGGCGCGGGCAGGTCCGCGCCTTCGTCCCGGCTTTCCGGCTCGTGGCCGAAGCCGGGCTGGCGCGGGTACCGCACGCCGGGTTCTACGCGGGCGCCTGGCACGTCCGCGAGTGCGTCGAGCTGCTGGGCGCCACACGCATCGGGCATGGGCTGACGGCGATCCAGGACCCGTCGGTGGTGGCGCTCCTGGCGGAGCGCCAGGTAGCGCTCGAGGTATGCCCGACGTCGTACCCGCCGTTCGGCGTCACGCCCGCTCCGGAGGTGCTGCCGGCGCTGCTGGCCGACGGTGTGCCCGTGGCCCTCGCGACCGACGATCCGCTGCTGTTCGGCGTCGGGATGGTGGGGCAGTACGAGGTCGCGCGGCAGGTCTGCTCTGACGCTGGGCTTGCCGCGATCGCGGCGACGTCGGTCCGGGCTTCGAACGCGCCGGACCTGCTGAAACGGCGGCTGCTCGATGGGATCCAGAGCTGGCTGGGTGAGTAGCTCACTCGCCCCTCGACCGGCCTCGCGTCACAGGAGCAGCTCGCCCACCAACTCGTCGAACAGTAGATTCCCCGTCTTGCGGAAGCCGCAGCGCAGGTAGAACTCCTCGGGTCCATCAGGTCCGGGGACCCACAGGGCCGTGATGCGGTCGACCCCGCGCCGCCGGGCCTCCTCGGCCGCCTGCTCCACGGCGAACCGGCCGATCCCGCGCCTACGCACATCGCGGGCCACGTTGAGGCGCCAGATCCCGGCGCGGAACTCCGGGATCTCCTCGTCCGGGTCCCAGTTCGCCATGACGAAGCCGACCACCTCATCGCCGTCGAGAACCACTCGTGGCCACGCGGTGGGATTGACGTAGGCCTCAGCGATCGACCAGGCGACCGGGGCTACCGGTTCCTTGTCGTCTGCCTGCGGGGGCAGGCGGAGGGCCCCGAAGAGATTGTCCGTGGTGAGCTCTGCCAGCTGCAGGTTGGCCATGGA
Organism: Promicromonospora sp. Populi; assembly: GCF_041081105.1. NCBI lineage: Bacteria > Bacillati > Actinomycetota > Actinomycetes > Micrococcales > Promicromonosporaceae > Promicromonospora > Promicromonospora sp. Populi. Next base: position 3,275,716 of record NZ_CP163528.1, read on the forward strand.
CCCGACTCTTCCACGAGGCACTGACATCTGCCGCCGAGCGCTCAATCCGGGGAAGACGCCAGCAGCCACCGACCAACGCCCATCAGTCTGCGATGACCTCGGTCTCGTAGCCGTCCTCGTTCTCCAGGTAGGCCGCGTAGTGGTCGGGCCCGCCCGCGTGCGGGTGCTTGTCGGGGAAGAGAAGCGCCCAGCCGTGCGCAGGTGCGGCCTCGACGAGCCGATCCACCTCGTCGCTCGTGCCACCGTGGAACGCCAGGTGGTTGAGCCCGGGCGCAAGGCGGTCGTGGGCGCCGTCGGCCAGCGCTGGGCTCTGCTCGACGACGACGTAGGTGCCGTCGAGGATCCAGCTCACCCCGGCGCTCCAGCGCTGGTGCTCGGTGTAACCGAGCGTGGTGAGGAGCCAGCCCCACGACTCTTCGGCGCGATCGAGGGCCGGGACCCACAGCTCGACGTGGTGGAGGCGCCCGCGGGTCACGGGGCGGCCGCCGCGATGACGCGGGTGAGGCTGCGATGGAGCACTTCGAGCTCCTCGACGGACATACCCAGGCGCTCCATGATGGCGGGCGGAACCCGCAGCGCCTGCTCGCGCAGCGCGCGGCCGTCCTTGGTGAGCTCGACGGCGAGGGCCCGCTCGTCGCGCGGGTCGCGGCGCCGCGTCACGTACCCGATCGCCTCCAGCCGCTTGAGCAGCGGGGACAGCGTGCCGGGGTCGAGCTGCAGCAGCCCGCTGAGCTGCTTGACCGAGAGCGGCGACTGCTCCCACAGGGCGAGCAGCACGAGGTACTGCGGGTGCGTGATGCCCATTGCGTCGAGCAGCGGCCGGTACAGCGCGATGACGCTGCGCGAGGCGACGGCCAGGGCGAAGCACACCTGACGGTCGAGGGCCAGGAGGTCCTCGGGGTCGGTAACGACGGGGTCGGGCGCGGCGCCGTCGCGCGAAGTGGCAGTCATGCGACTCCTCTCGGATCTTGACCAGACTAACAGTTGGTGTGCAAACTATTGGTACACCAACTAAATGGAGGTAGGGCATGCGAAACCGCGACGGCCTGACCTTGGGCTACCGCATCCTGTGGCGGCTCAACTGGCTGCTCCTGCACGTGGCCGGACCCGCCGAGCAGTCGGACGACCGGGACCCGCGCCGCCGGATGGAGCGCGAGCGCGCCGAACGGGTAGCGCGGTACCGGGCGGAGCACGCCGAGCACTAACGCCTTCAATGCCCGGCCGCGCTCAGTGCCCGGCCGCGACCAGCAGGTCCCGGGACAACGGAGCGAGCGGGTAGTTCGCGACCGGGTCCGCCGGGTCGATCCACACGAGCTCCTCCAGCTCGGCACGAACCGCGATGTCCGTGCCGGGCCGCAACCGCACCCGGTAGGCGTGCGCATCGACGATGTGGTCGGGCTCGTTCGCGGCGGGCGCCCCGAACCGGCCAAGGCTCTCGACGTCGGACGGGTCGAGCCGCACCCCGATCTCCTCTTCGAACTCGCGCAGGAGTGCCGCCAGCGGCTCCTCGCCGGGCTCGATCTTGCCGCCGACCTGCATGAACGACCTTGTGCCTCGCTTGCGGACAAGCAGGTGCCGGCCGTCCGCACGCTCCACGACGGCAGCGACGATCCGCAGTGTCGTGATCGGGCCGATGGCGCCGTCCGCGCTCATGACTGCTCCACGATCTCGTCGATCACCGTGCCGCCCAGCACCTGCACCACGAGCTGCACCCCGACCAGCCCGGCCGCCGCGATGTCCGGGTCGTCGGCGGACTGCTCGTCGTAGAACTCGGTCCCGTCGCCCGACGGCGCCGCCCCGGGGGCCCGGGCCGCCGAGGCCGCTGCCCGCGGCTCGTCGGAGGCGGCGGCCGCCTTTGCGCGGCGCTCGTTCGCCTGCCGCAGTGCCTCGCGAGCGCCGACGGCCCCCGACATCGGGGGCGTTGCCGGGGCGGCGGCCTCCTCCTCGTAGACGGGCTCGGGCTCAGGCAGGTCGTAGTCCGACGGCGGCTCGCTCGCGCTGGCGCCCGACAGCCAGGCCTCGTCCGCCGCGCTCGCGACTGACGGTGGCCGGGCGGTGGACCTCGACGGGTCCGGGCGGCCGACCTCGGGGCCGGTCGGTTCGGGACGTGATGGTTCGGGGCGCTCGGCGACCGCCACGCTCCCCTGGGCCACCACGCCCAGCCTGGCGGCATCCGCGGTGGACGCCGTGGCCGCTGTGCCCACCGCGGATGCCGTAGCCACGGGAACCGACGGCGCGGACACCGTGGCGCCGCCACCCGGCGGAGCCACGTCAGGCCAGTCCGGCTCGGGAGCGTCGGCGGGTGCAGGTGCCTCATGCCGTGGCTCGCCCGCAGACGCCGCCGGCCCGGCGCCGCCACCCAACGGGCCGCCACCCGGGGCGCCACCGCCGCCGGACGGGCCCTCGTCGAGGGTTGCCTCGACCCGTACGCGGATGCCGAGCGTCTGGTAGACCGCCTCTTCAACAGCGCTCGTGTGCCGCGCGTTCGAGAACGCACGGGCCAGGCCAGGGGCCGCGAAGCCGAGCTTCAGCGTGCCCCCCTCGAGTGCTGAGACCTGTGCGTTCGGGCTGACGAGCGACCACGTCACACGAGCGGCGGCGAGGGCCCCGAGCACCTCCGGCCAGCGCCGTCGGACGGTCTCGGTGGTGATCTCGGCCTCGGCGCCCTGCGCGGCGACCGGGACGGCCGGAGCGGATGCCTCGGTCGCGGATGATGCAGCAGCCGCGTCGGGCCCTGACGGGGCGGCCGCTGATTTCGGCTCGACGGGCGCAGACTCGACCCGCGCGGCCGGCGCGGGTTCGCTCCGTACGGCAGGCGCAGCTCCAGCCGACGCGCCGGGAGCTGGCTCGTCGGCCGGCGCCTCGACCTCGGGTCCGCCCGGCGCCTCGGCCGCGGCAGACTCAGGAGCAACCTCCGCCGTCGGCCCGGACTCCCCGGCTGTCTTTCGCGCGCCGAGCGCCGCGCGCGCCGCGGCAGCCCCGGCGCGGCCACCCGTAGCCGACTCCTGAGCCGGCGCACGGCTCGGCGCACCGCCGCCGCCGCCCGCCCCGGACGCCACCGGCGCTCCGGACGCGACGATGCCGCCCCGTTCGAGGCGGTCGATACGCGCGGCGAAGCCAGCGACGCCGTCGTCGGCCCCGGGCAGGAGCAGGCGGGCACAGAGCAGCTCCAGGTGCAGGCGCGGTGACGTGGCGCCGGTCATCTCGGTGAGGGCCGCGTTCACGAGGTCCGCCGCACGGGACAGCTCCGCCACCCCGAGCCGCCCGGCCTGGGCGCGCATGCGTTCGAGCTGGTCGGTGGGTATGCCCCGCAGCACGGCGCTGGCGGCATCACCCGAGACGCCGATGACGATGAGGTCGCGCAACCGCTCCAGGACGTCCTCGACGAACCGGCGCGGCTCGTGGCCCGTCGCGATGATCTGGTCGACCACCCGGAAGATCGAGCCGCCGTCGCGCGCGGCGAGCGCGTCCACGACGTCGTCCAGCAGGGTCGCGTGGGTGAAGCCGAGCAGACCCACGGAGAGGTCGTAGTCCACGACGCCGCCCGTGGCGCCGGCGATGAGCTGGTCCAGCACGGACAGGGAATCGCGCACCGAACCGCCGCCCGCGCGCGTGACCAGCGGGAGCACACCCCCGCCCACCTCGATCCCCTCGGCGCTGGAGAGCTGCTCGAGGTAGGGCGACAGCACGTCCGGCGGCACGAGCCGGAACGGGTAGTGGTGCGTCCGGGACCGGATGGTGCCGATCACCTTCTCCGGCTCCGTCGTCGCGAAGATGAACTTGATGTGCGGCGGCGGCTCCTCGACGATCTTCAGCAGCGCGTTGAAGCCCTGCGGCGTCACCATGTGCGCCTCGTCGAGGATGAAGATCTTGTACCGGTCGCGGGCCGGGGCGAACGTGGCGCGTTCGCGCAGGTCACGCGCGTCGTCGACACCGTTGTGCGACGCCGCGTCGATCTCCACCACGTCGAGCGACCCGCTACCCCCGCGGGCCAGCTCGACGCACGAGTGGCACTCGCCGCACGGGGTGTCGATCGGCGACTCGGGTGTGTTCTTCGCGCAGTTCAACGTCCGCGCGAGGATGCGCGCCGACGTCGTCTTGCCACAGCCCCTAGGACCGCTGAAGAGATAGGCGTGATTCACCCGCCCGCTGCGCAGGGCCTGCATGAGGGGGCCCGTGACGTGGTCTTGGCCGATCACCTCGGCGAACGTCTCGGGCCGGTAGCGGCGGTACAGGGCGGTGGTCACGCCAGCAACGATAGACGGCCTCACCGACACTCGGGAGACGACCATCCACAGGTTAGGATTCGACTCGCAAATAGAACACATGTGCCATACGATGGATGCAGATCCCGAACCGAAGGAGAGGCGGCCAGACATGCAGAACAGCAACCTTGCCCTGCGCTCCGTGCCGAGCCTGCCACCCGCCACCGACACCACCCACGACGACTCGGCATTGGCCCTCGGGGACGTCAGCGCGGAGCGGATCGCAGCCCTGCACGGCTGGCTCCTCGCAGCGGCGAAGCCAGGGGACAACGCGGCTCGGGTCGACGCTCTGCGCGCCCTGGAAGAGGTCAAGGCCGCCTGCGTGGCGGTGCAGGCCCAGGTCCTGATCGAGCTGCAAGACGACGCCCTGCGAGCCGCGCGCGAGCACGCCGCGGACCCGTCAGGGCATCACGACTCGGCCGGGCGGCAGATCCCGGTCACTGTCAGGTCCGCCGAACGTGAGGCCACTGCCAGTGCGGCACAGCAGGCAGCCCGCGCACTGCGCCTGTCACCCAATCGCACCCGAACCTTGCTCGGTGCAGCCCGCGTCTGGCACGAGGAGATGCCGCACACGCTGGCGGCACTGCGGGCGGGCCGGCTTTCCGAAGAGCGGGCGTTGCTGCTGGTCAAGGAGACTGCGTGCCTCACCCTGGAGGACCGCAGGCAGATCGACGCCGACCTGTGCGCAGACCCGGACACCCTGCGAGGGGTGGGCACTCGGCGGCTGGTTGGCCTGATCACCGACCGCGCCAACCAGATCGACCCTGCGGCACTGGTCAAGCGGGCCGCGAAGGCCACCAGCGAACGTTGCGTGACGATCCGGCCCGCCCCGGACACCATGTCGTACGTGACGGCGCTACTGCCCGTCGCACAAGGGGTGCAGGTCTACGCGGCGCTGAAGCTCGTCGCAGAGTCCGCTCGGTACACGGGCGGCGACGAACGGTCCACCGGCCAGATCATGGCCGACACCCTTGTCGAACGGGTCACGGGCCAAGAACACGCCGCGGACGTGCCGGTCACGGTGAACCTCGTCGTGTCCGACGCGGCCCTGCTGGGCGGCGGGCACGAGCCCGCACTCATCCTGGACGCGACCGGCGCCGGACACGGCACAATTCCCGCAGCCATCGCACGCAACCTCACCGCCGGCGCCCTGGACCTCGGCGCCGCCTGGCTGCGAACCGTCTACGCGACCACTCAGGGCGACCTGATCGGCGCGACCAGCAAACGCCGGCTCTTCGCCGACGGGCTGGCCGACCTGCTGCGGATCAGGGACCAGGGCATCTGCCGCACCTCCTGGTGCGACGCCCCGATCCGCCACCTCGACCACATCCAGCCAGCAGCCAACGGCGGCGACACCAGCCTGGCCAACGGGCAAGGCCTCTGCGCTGCCTGCAACCAGGCCAAGGAGGCCCCAGGCTGGCGATCGGCCCCCGGAACCGACCCCGCCACCAGGCGGCACGTCGTCGTCACCACCACACCAACCGGGCACACGTACCGGTCGGTCGCTCCGCAACCCCCGACGCCGGCCCACCCGAAATACAGCAACAGGGTCGCCTGGTTCGACCAGTACGCCGCGTGACCGCGACGACCTCGCCTCGGTACCGCCACCGAACGCCTGAGCCTGCCGCTGCTGCAGCCGCACGCGCTGCTTCATGACAAGACCGGGGATGCCCACGGCGAGCAGGACCGGGATCGCCGCGACGATCCCGAACCAGATGAAGATTGCGAGGTAGCCGAGGGCACCGCTGCCTCCGCTACCTCCGCCCGCGTCCGCCTGCGCGAGGAGGACAAGGCTCGCCACGAACCCGACCACCACGAGGACAGCGATGGCCGCCGCGACCCAGACGAGGATGTTTGCCCATCGCCGGTATCCGGCGCCGACCGCGAGGGCCTGCGGCGGCACGTACGCCTGGGGCGCACCGAGCGGCTGGACGGGGTACTGGGTTGGCTGCTGGTCCGTCATGCGACCCACCCTTGCACCTCATCGCCGCAGCGCCCGCCTCGCCAAGCCGTTGCCCAGCCACTGCACCGCCTGGACGATCACCACGATCAGCACCACGACGACGGCGGTAACCGCCCAGTCGTACTGCCGGTAGCCCTGCACGATCGCGAAGTCACCCAGCCCGCCCGCGCCCAGGTACCCGCCGATCGCGGACATGTCGAGCACACCGACGAACAGGAACGTGTAGCCCAGGATCAGGGGCGCGAGCGCCTCGGGAACCAGCACGGTGCGCACGATCCGGAACGGTGACGCACCCATGGCTCGGGCCGCCTCGACCACACCGGGGTCGATCGAGACGAGGTTCTGCTCCACGAGCCGCGCGAAGACGAACGTCGCCATGAAGCACATCGCGAACGTGAACGCCTCGATGCCGATCGTCGAGCCGATGACGGCACGGGTCAGCGGGCCGAGCGCCACCAGGAAGATGATGAACGGTATGGGCCGCACCACGTTCACGGCGAGGTTCAGCACGGCGAACACAACCCGGTTCGCCAGCAGGTTTCCCGGCCGCGCCAGGTAGAGCCCGAGCCCGAGCGCGAGGCCCAGGAAGCCGCCCACCAGCAGGGTGATCAGCACCATGTACGCCGTCTGGCCCGCGGCTTCCCAGAGCAGCGGCGTCAGCAGGTCCCAGCTCATAGCTCGTTCCCTTCCGTGTATCCGGTCGGTCCGCCGAACAGTCCCCCACCCAGCCGGAGGCTCACCTCGCGCGGGCGGGCTGCAGTCCCGTGGTCGTCCACCGCCGTGACGTCACGCAGTGCCGCCACCGCCGCCTCGACCGCAGCCGGATCGCCGACCAGCTCGACGGTCAGCGACCCGTACGGCCGCTCGGCGACCTCGGTGATCCCGCCGAAGACGACGGTCCCGTCGACGCCGTGCTCGCGCAGGGTGCGCGTCAGCACCGCTGACGATCCGGCCACCTCGTCCACGCCCACCGTCACGATGTGCCCGGCGTGCCGGGCCCGCAGTCGCTTCAGCACCTCGGGCGAGGGACGGTCGCGCAGCGCGGTGGCGACGAACCGCCGGGTGATGTCGTGCGCTGGCGCGCTGAACACCTGATACGCCTCGCCCACCTCGACGACGCGCCCCCGGTCCATCACGGCGACCCGATGACAGATCGAGCGCACCACGTCCATCTCGTGCGTGATCACTACGACGGTGACGCCGAGCTCCCGGTTGACCCGCTGCAGCAGGTTCAGCACGTCGCGCGTGGTCTCGGGATCAAGGGCCGACGTCGCCTCGTCCGCCAGCAGGATGCGCGGGTTCGTAGCAAGCGCCCGGGCGATGCCGACGCGCTGCTTCTGCCCGCCGGACAGCGCGGAGGGATGCACGCCCGCCTTGTCCGCGAGCCCGACGAAGTCGAGCAGCTCCGCTACCCGCGCCTCACGACGCGCACGGGTCCAGCCCGCGACTTCGAGCGGGTAGGCGACGTTCCCGGTCACGGTCCGGGAGGCAAGCAGGTTGAACTGCTGGAACACCATCCCGATCCCGGCTCGGACCGGCCGCAGCCGCGCCTCGGTCAGGGCGCCGAGGGCGACGCCGTCGACCACCACGTCGCCGCCAGTGGTGCGCTCGAGCGCGTTGATCAGGCGCACCAGGGTGGACTTGCCGGCACCCGACTGCCCGATCACGCCAAAGATCTCGCCCTCGCGGATGTCGAGGGTGACGTTGTCGACGGCGCGCACCTCGGCGCCTTTCCCGCGGCTCGGGAAGACCTTCGAGGCGCCGTCGAACCGGATGATGCTGCTGGTCGCCGCAGACATCAGGAGGCGTCCTCCTGGATGCCCGCCAGGATCTCCTGCAGCTCGGCAGCCGAGTTGTCCTTGATGACGCCGGTGCCGCCTGAGGCCTCGATCACGCCCTCCTCGACCTCCGGGGTGTGGTAGATCTCGACGAGCTGCTGAAACACCTCGTTGTCCGCATCGGCCGCACGGGCGACCCACACGTTGATGTACGGCGCGGCGGCATCGGAGTCCGGGTCGTCCGAGAAGATCGCGTCCTCGGAGGTCAGGCCGGCGTCGCCCACGAAGTCGTTGTTGATGATCGAGGCGTCGACGTCCTGCAGGGCCAGTGCCGTCTGGGTGGCGTCGACCGGGGTAACGGTCACGCGAGACTCGTCCTCGAGCACGTCGGCGAGCGTCGAGAACGCGCTGCCGCCGTCGCGCAGCGTGACCAGACCGGCGTCCTGCAGCACGAGCAGCGCGCGGGCCTGGTTGGTGTCGTCGTTGGGGATGGCGATCTCGCCGCCGTCGGGGATGTCCTCGACGCTGTCGTGCGTCTGGGAGTAGAGGCCCAGCGGGTAGACGGCGGTGGCCGCGATCGGGGTGAGGTCCGACTCCGTGGCCGTGTTGTAGTTCGCGAGGAACTGCAGGTGCTGGAACTGGTTCAGGTCGAGGTCGCCGTCGGTCAGGCCCTGGTTGGGCAGCTGGTAGTCGCTGAAGTTCACCAGCTCGACCGTGATGCCCTCCTCCTCGGCCAGGTCGCTGAACGTGGTCCAGTAGTCGTCGCCGGAGTTGACGACGCCGATGCGTACCGGGTCCTCGGCGGAACCGGTGGCCGGCGTGATCTCCTCGGCGCCGCAGGCGCTCAGGGCGAGCGTGGTGACGATCGCGAGGCCAGTGGCCAGGACAGGGGAGAAACGAGACATGGGTGGTCCTCTCAGGGGCGCACGGGCGCGGGTATACCTGTGCTCAGGATGCGGGGAGCCGGCGTCTGGCGCAGGCCGGAGTACAACGGCTACAACGGCGGCGGGCCACGGCCATCAGCAACGTGGCGAGCTCGGGACTTCCGACATCGTGCGGCACTGCACGGCGTCGAGGCCAATCCCTTCGGGGAAATCCCACGATGCGGACGAAAATCCGTCCACATGGTGGCGGACCCGCGGAATCCCGGGAACTAAAGGACCCCTCGCACACCCACCAGAGCTCACTTACCCTTGCTGCCTTCCGGCCCTGGGGGAGTTCGGCGAGGTGGTGCCGCACGAGGGGTCTGCCTTCAGCCTAACCGATCTCGGCGGCCCGGCCGAACCGCGTGGCGCCCGCTGTACGCGACCTCACAGCCCAGCCTCGGATTCCGATTCGTTGTCCGAGCACGGCGTCCGGTATCCTCGTCAGGCCGCGCCAGACTCCGGTCCGTGGTCGCGCGCCTGCCCTGTTGCAGGGCGCGAGGAGGATTCGCCTAGTGGCCTATGGCGCACGCTTGGAAAGCGTGTTGGGTTAACGCCCTCGGGGGTTCGAATCCCCCATCCTCCGCAGTGTGATGACGCGGGACATCGTTGATAGATTTCCCGCGTCATCGTTTACATCTGGGAGCCCGGCCATCGGCCGGGTTCTCGTTCGGCAGCTCAACGACTTCGTCAGCCGGACAGCCTCTCCACGCGTGCGTTCAGAGCGGCGCCGTGCCGGGAGTACTGCTTGCTGAGCTGGCCGAGTATCGGAATGAGTTCGGCAGCAGCAGCGCCGAAGAACTCCTCGGAGTCGGTGAGCTCGGTGGTGCCGTCCGGCTGAGGGGTGAGCACGAACGAGTGCCTGCCGAGGATCGCGTCAAGCGATCCGCCTTCCCAGACCAGCCGACGGGGAGCCTGCACATCGACGATCCTCATCGTGACGTCCTGCCCGGCGGCGTCGTCGCCCGAGATGTGGCCCGGAACTTCCGCCCCGACCACGACCTGCTCGGGTTTCGCGTCGAGGGACAGAACCGGGTGCCACTGCGCGTACTGGTCGAACGCAACGAGCACGCGCCACACGTCTTGCGCCGGAGCGGAGATCCTGGTCACCGCGGTGACGACAGGGGCCTCGTTCATGATCGGCTCGTTTGTGGTGCCCTCGGTGCCGGTCTCGACGTTCACGGCACAAGTACGATCCGGCCGCGTTGGCCGCCTCGGGCAAGCTGGGCGTGGGCTTCAGCTGCCTGCGACAGGTGGTAGATCTGAGCAACCCGCGGGGTCAGTACGCCAACCTCGGCGAGCGCTGAGAGATACGACAGACGGGTCGCTTCGGGACCGGCAGTGGTGAGCCGCACCACCACGCCTCGCTGCGACGGCGGCAGGATGTCACCCCGCACGCTCACGAAGATCCCGCCGTCGCGGACAGCCGCCAGCGAAGGGGCGCCCAGCGCCGCCGCGTCGAGGACGCCGTCCACGCCCTGCGGCACGAACCGGCGCACCGCCTCGCTCAGTTCCTCGTCACGTGACACGAACCAGGTGGCGCCCAGACTGCGGAGAAACTCCTCGTCCTCAGGCCGTCCCTGCGCGACGATCCGCACCCCGCGTGTCCGGGCCAACTCGACGGCGTAACCGCCAACGGCCCCGGCGGCGCCCGTAACAAGCAAGCTGTCGCGGGGGCGTAGCGGGAGGTGGTCCAGGGCCAGCGAGGCGGTCATCGCGTTGAGCGGGATCGTCGCCGCGAGCGTCAGATCCATCCCCTCCGGCGCGGGGGCTATGGAGTTGAGGTTGGTCACAAGGTATTCGGCCTGGGCCTTCGTCGGACGGAACACGGGGGCATCGAACGCGATCACCGGTGTTCCGACCGTCAGGTCGACACCAGGGCCGACCGCGTCGATCGTCCCCGCAGCGTCCAGGCCGAGACCGGTGTAGTCGACCTCCTCCAAGGGTGTGAAGGCCCCCGTCCACACCGCGGCGTCGGCGGGATTGAGCGCGGAGGCCGCGACCTTGATGCGGACCTCGAAGGGACCCGGTTGCGGGAGGGGAACCTCCACGACCTCGACGGCCTCGGGTCCACCGATCTTCCTCACGACTGCTGCGCGCATGATTTTCACTCTTCCCGTTGCGTACTTGAACGATACGAACGCTAGGAGAGTTACGATCGATTCGTAAGTAGGCACTTTGAAGTGCGTTACACCCTGATCGGCGGCGGTCGTCCTGGTCGAGCGAAGGCAGGCAGCCCGCGCGGGCACTTCCGTTGTCGTTACCGGTCGGTCGCCCCGGTGTCGTAACGTGCACGCGCCTCGTCGACCTCATCGGTCTTGTCGACGGCCCAGTCGCGTACTTGGGACAGCAGGCCGTACAAGCCTTGCCCGAGCTGGGTCAGCTCGTAGTCGACACGCAAGGGCACAGTCGGCGTGACCGTACGTCTTACGATGCCGTCGCGCTCGAGCATGCGCAGGGTTTGGGTGAGCATCTTCTGGCTGACACCGGGGATCTCTCGGCTGATGTGGCTGTATCGCATCACATCGCCGTGTGACCCGAGGGTGCACATCGTCAGGCTGACCCACCGATTGCTGATCGTCGAGAGCAACGCCACCGCGGGACAGTCACGCATGTACGCCTCGTAGGTGCCGGGCTCGATCTGACGTGCCTGCTTCGCTGTGGTGGCCATCCGTCCATCCCGTCGGGAGTGCAACGCACTAGAGAGTACCTACTTCCGAATCGATCGTAACCCACCTGTGGTTCGCGGCTCTGCTGAAGATCTGACGACGAGCGGGTCTCGACCGAACCGGTCAAGACCCGCTCTGGATCAGCCTGACGGCAGGGCTAGCGGAACGTCACGCCTTGCGACGAGTGACGAACACCGCGCCGAGCGCCGCGGCCCCGAGCACCAGCCCGGCGCCCCCGAGCCAGCGGCCCACGGTGTCGACGGCGGGTCCGTCGTCGGCCACCGCACCCTCCTCGGCTGCCGCCTCCGCAGGTGCGGCGCCGTGCGCGCCCTCGGCCGAGGCCGCGGTCGTCGTGAACGCGGGCGCGGGAGCCTCCGGCTCCCCGCCGTCGTCCGTGGCGAGGTCGTCCCAGTCGACGACGGCTCCGTCGCTGTACGTCTGGTGGGCGGGGAGCACCACCTCGGTGCCTTCCTCGGGCAGCGCGCCGGCATAGATGGTGAAGTCCTGGTACTCGTCCGGCGGGACCTCGTAGCCCTCCTGGGCCGTCCAGGTCACCCGCGCGGGCGCCTCGTCGACCGTCGCGCCCTCGACCTCGAACGGCTCGTCGAGGTCCTCGATCTCGACCTCGACGTCCCAGCCGGGCAGGCTGCGCGGCATCACGAAGAGGAGCGGGGTGTCGGTGGGCAGGTCCACGACGAGCTGCGTGGTGGACTCGGTGTCGGACTCCGTCGGTACCCGGAACGTCAGTGGGGTGTAGCTCTCGGCGGCGGTCGAGTCGGGGGTCACGCTGACGTGGGCGTACGCCACGGTGGGCAGCAGTACCAGGACTGCGGTTGCGGGGACTGCCGCGAGAAGGCGGCGGGCGGGCAGGCTGAAGCGAGTCATGTGTGCTCGGTCCTTTGATTCGAGGGGTGGTGGGCGTACGACGACGCACCCCCGCCCAAATCCGTCAGGCCGCGAGGCGCATCACCAGGGCCGACGACGGCGGCCCGCGCTCCGGCGCGACGTGCACGTCCACGGAGACCACCGGCACGTCGAGTGCCGCCGACGCCGGGACGCGGCCAATCACGGGGAGCCACAGCGGCGCAACCGCGAAGGTCCGGACCAGCCACGCCGCGAGCAGCCAGACCCCACGCTCGACCCCGACTAGCAGCGCCACGGTCACCACGGTCGCCAGGACGTGCCAAGCGAGCATGCCCAGGTCGATCGCAGCAGCCTCGGCCCCGGCGCACGTCTCGTACGCGAGCGGCCCGGCGGCGGGATAGCCCAGGTGCGCGTGCGCCCCGGTGCGCGCCCCGCCGTCGGACAGGAGCGGTGCGGCACAGCCGCCACCCAAGAATGAGAATGCCCGGTGCAGGGCGTACTGGCCGAGGCCGACGAGGGCGAGGCCGCCCGGCCAGCGGATCTGCCGCCGCACGGCGACCGCGGTGACCACGAGCAGCAGGGCGCCGAGCAGCGCTACCGCCTCGGCCGGCGGTACGTGCCCGCCCGCCTCGAGGTGCGCGCCCAGGGCGAGCCCGAGCACGACCGCCGCCCAGAGGAGCGCGCGGCCGAAGCCCACAGCTCCCGAGGACGGCGTCAGCACAGGACAGACCCTAGCGCCGCAGGCACCCGAACGGACCACCCCTGCGCCCCTTGCACTGAGGGCCGAGCCAGTTCTATCCGGACGCTTCCTCGGACGCGACCGAGGGCGACTCCACCGGCTGCGGCGTCACGTCGGCGACGGGAACGCACCCCTCACGGTTCTGAAGCGGCTGGTCCTCGCTGAGGACCACCTGGTCCGCCGGGTAGGGCGCCTCGTAGTCCTCGCCCACGAGCAGGTCGACAGACGTGCCGGTGCGCGCGTCCAGCACGAACCGCACGTTCGGAAGATGCTGGGCGAGCGTGTACGCCGCGACGACACCCCGCGTACCGAACCGCAGCTCCGAGACGACCACCTGCGCGCCCTCGAAGTTGTCAAGGTCGATCACCACGAACCCGCGCTCGGTCAGGTCCGTCGCGAAGGCGGCCGCGGCGCCGACCTCGCCGCCCACCGTGGACACCGCGCTGGCGTTGAACACTCGTACCTGGATGTCCGAGTAGGCGATCGGGAGGGCGCCGTCGGGCTGCCCCTCGACCTCTGGCAGGCAGGGCACCGGGTAGGTCTCCTGCTCGGCCGCACCCACCGTGGTGAACGGCCGGTTGAACGGGGAGCTGATCGCGCCGGAGTAGACCGCCAGCGCGAAGATCCCGCAGACCGCCAGGAACGCGATGAGCACACCGAAGACCACGGCCTGGCGCTCGTGCTCGCGGCGCCGGCGCTCTACGCGCGCCTGGTCGTATCCGGGGGATGTCACGCGACGAACCTACCTGAGGTCAACGGATGATGAGCACGCGTGCGTGCAGGACTGGACGTTGCTGGAGGGCGGCGCGCACAGCGCGGTGCAGCCCGTCCTCAAGGTAAAGAGTGCCCTCGTACTCGACGACGTGTGCGAATAAGTCACCGTAGAACGTGGAGTCTTCCGCCAGGAGCGTATCGAGGTCGAGCGTGCGCTTTGTTGTCACCAGCTCGTCGAGCCGTACCTGGCGGGGCGGCACGTCGACCCAGTCGCGCGTGCGCGACCGTCCGTGCTCGGGGTACGGGCGGCCGTCCCCTACGGCCTTGAAGATCATCGGTCCATCCTCACTGGACTCGGCGGTGCACGGCCCGGGAGCGGCGGTGAGAACCCTGCCTGCTGACACCGGACGGCGTCCCGAACCCTACCGGAACGCGCGGATGGAAGACAGTCGGGACAAACGGGTCAGACGCCCGGTACGTCCCGCCGCCGGAACCCCACAAAGGCGAGCGCGAACAGCACGACGGCAACCCCGCCCAGGCCCCACATGTGTGACACCTCGACCGACTCAAGCATTGGGTTGCCGACCCACCAGAACGGCGAGATGCCGCGCGCCCAGTCCGGCAGGTCGAACAGGTCGGCGAACATGCCCACGACGAACATGTAGCCGAACAGCACCCAGGTGATTCCGGTAGCCCTCGGCACCCAGGCATAGAGCGCGGCCGCTACCGCGACGACCACCGCGAGCGCCGGCAGGTACGCGAGGCTCAGCTCGAGATACTCGCGGAACGCGATGTCGTCGTATCCGGTCGACGCCGCGCCGAGCCACAGCGCGAGCGGACCGCTGACCTGGACCAGCAGGGTCCCCAGCAGCGTGATGGCCAGGGAGGATCCGAGCCAGCGCCGCCGGGACACCGGTGCCGCCAGTGCGAGCTCGGTCAGCCCGGCCTCCTCCTCGCCCTTGACCCGGAGCGACGACGCGATCGCGTAGGCCGCGGCGCCCGCCGCGATGTACAGGCCGAAGATCCCGAGGAAGGTCCGCACCAGGTCCTCGCCGCTGCCGAGGAGAGCGGCGTACATGGGGTTGCTCTCGACTGCCTCCAGCATGTTCGGCACCTCCCGGATGATGGTGCCGGAGGCGAGCCACATCACGCCGAGGCCGAACCCGGTCCAGAGCAGGGCGCTCCGCTGCTGCACCAGGGCGAGCGAGACGGGGCCGGTGAGCGTGGGCCGGGCGTCTGCGCGACCCTTGCGCACCGCTACCAGCCCGGAGGCGTAGTCGCGGCGAGACCCCAGGAAGGCCGCCAGGAGGATCAGCAGGATCACCGCCGCCAGGCACAGGCCGAGCGGCCATAGCCGCAGGTCGACGAAGACCCGTGTCTGCTGGACCCATGCGATCGGCGAGAGCCAGGACAGGGCGCTGCCGTGCAGTTCCTGGATGTCGCCCAGGGCGCGCAGCAGGAAGGCTGCGCCGAGCACGGCGAACGAGAGACCGATGGCGCCCCGCCCGTGCTCGTAGGCCTGCGCGGCGACGAGTGCCACGGCCCCGAAGACGAGCGCCCCGAGCGCGATCGAGAACGTCATCGCGAAGGACTGGGTGGCGTCGAGGTCCTGCGCGGCGAGCACGGCCCCGGTCGTCAGGGCGATCACGACGTTCATGATCAGGACGAGGAGCAGCGCCGCCACGGACGGCGCGTGCCGGCCCACGATGCCGGCCCGGACCAGCTCGGACCGGCTGCTCTCCTCCTCGGACCGCGTGTGGCGCACGATCTGCAGGATGCTCATCACGGCCAGGGTGAGCACTATCCAGAGGCTGAGCTCGTTGGCCACCGCCGGACCGGGCTGGTAGTTGTCGAGGCCGTATCCCGGCCCCGACATCGAGATCATGGCGGGCGACGAGAGGAGGACGGACCGCGCCTCGCGCGCCTGGGCGTCGTCGGCGAGCACGAGGTACTCACCGAGCCCGCCCGCGTAGAGCAGCGTGACGCCGACGGTCCACCAGAGGATCCGCATGCGGTCCCGGCGGAGCATGAACCGCAGCAGCTTTCCTGTCCCGGCGAGGGTTGAGCCGAACGCCGGACGAGCCAGGACCGGGTCCGACGGCGTCGCGACGGCCGCGCTCATCGCGCACCGGCCTTCTTGGCCGGCGCGCCGTTCGCCGACGACGACGCGGCCTCGGCGGCCACGACGTCGGCGTCGAGCACGTCGCCGTAGTGGCGCATGAACAGCTCCTCCAGCGACGGCGGGGTCGCGGTGAAGCTGCGCACGTCCAGCACGGTGACGGCGGACAGCACGGCGCCGATCTGCGCGTTGTCGGCGTCGAACGTGATCCGCGTGCCGCCGTCGGAAGCCGTGGTGACCAGGTCGTGGACGCCGGGCAGGGCCGCGACCGCCGACGGGTCGCCGCCCACCAGCGCCGTCACGTTCGTGCGGGTGAGGTGCCGCAGCTCGTCGAGCGTGCCCGACTCGACGTCGGTCCCGTTGCGGATGATGGTCACGGTGTCGCACACCTTCTCGACCTCGGACAGGATGTGGCTGCTCAGCAGCACGGACTTGCCGGCGTCCTTGGCCTCGCGGATGTACTCCGTGAACACCGCCTCCATGAGGGGGTCCAGGCCGGAGGTGGGCTCATCGAGGATGTACAGCTCGGCATCGGACAGGAATGCCGCGACCAGCGCAACCTTCTGCCGGTTGCCCTTGGAGTAGGTGCGTGCCTTCTTGCGCGGGTCCAGCTCGAACCGCTCCAGCAGCTCGGCCTTGCGCGCCCTGAGCCGCGCCTTGTCGCTGCCGTCGTTCAGCCGGATCAGATAGTCGATGCACTCGCCGCCGGTCAGGTTGGGCCACAGGCTCACGTCGCCGGGGACGTAGGTGATCCGTCCGTGCAGCGCGACGGCGTCCCGCCACACGTCGCCGCCGAACAGTCGCGCAGAGCCCGAGCTTGCGCGCAGCAGCCCGAGCAGCACGCGGATGGCCGTGGACTTGCCGGCTCCGTTCGGGCCCAGGAAGCCGCGGACCTCGCCCGGCTGGACGGTCAGGTTCAGGCCGTCGAGCGCCTTGACGGTGCCGAACGACTTGTGCAGGTCACGGATCTCGATCGCGGGTACCGCGGTCGGCGTAGTGCTGGTCATGGGTCGGTTCGCTCTCTGGCGTCGGGGTCCGGCACGTACGTGAGGTATTCGTCGAGCATGCGTCGGGACGTGAGGTATCCCTCGGTGAACAGCTCCATCATTGGCAGGTAGGCGTTTGTGAAGTAGCCGCGGACGATCCCCACGAGGTCGGCGGGGTCCGACGGCGGGCTGAGGGTCACCTCGAGCAGCAGCGCACCGAGCGAGGAGAGCGTGAGGTAGCGCGCCCGCGCGGCCTCGTCGCGGCTGGGCACGATCAGGCCCGCGGCGACGCCGTCCCGGCTGTAGCCCTCCGCGTCGGCGAGCATGTGGCTGATGAACTCCCGGGCCAGCGGGCCGCCGTCCTGCATGGACCGCAGGATGTACCCGACCAGCGGTGCGTTCTCCTCGACGGCCGCGAACCGGTGGAAGAAGCTCTGGTCCGCCGCGGCGGCAGCGATGTTCTCCTGCTTGAGCCGGCGGATCGTGGCCAGCAGGTACTCGTCGCACTCGGCACGGAGCTTGTCCTTGGAGCCGAAGTGGTGCATCACCAGGCCGGCGCTCACCCCGGCGTCGGACGCGATGGCGCGCACCGGGGCGCCGAAGCCGTCTACCGCGAACCGGCGCACCGCGGCGTCGCGGATCCGGGCGCGCGCGGTGCGGTCGGCATCCTCGTCGCCGGCAGTGCCGGCACTGCCTGGACCCCGGGCTGAACGCATGTTCAACATGCTAACCACGTGTTCAGCCCGGCGTCCACACCTGTGTGGGGTCAGCCCTCCGCGGTGCCGCGCCAGCGGCCGATAGTGCCCATGACGTGGTAGATCACCAGCGCCGCGGCCGTACCCAGGGCGATGCCGCCGAACTGCAGGTCGCCGGCGGTCCAGGTGAAGTTCGCGATGCCGATGACGAGCGGCACGGCCGCCGTCGTCAGGTTCACCGGGTCGGAGAAGTTGACCTTGCCCTGCACCCAGATGCGCGCGCCGAGAATGCCGATCATCCCGTAGAGCAGGGTCGTGACGCCGCCGAGCACACCCGCCGGAACGGTGTTGATCAGCGCGCCGAACTTGGGCGAGAGGCTGAGCACCAGCGCGCCGAAGGCGGCCACCCAGTACGCCGCCGTCGAGTACACGCGGGATGCCGCCATGACGCCGATGTTCTCCGCGTACGTCGTCGTGCCGGAACCGCCGCCCAGACCGGCGAGGGTGGTCGCGACGCCGTCGGCCAGGAGGGCACGGCCCGTCAGCGGGTCGTAGTTGCGCCCCGTCATCGCGGCGACGGACTTCACGTGGCCCACGTTCTCCGCGATGAGCACCAGCACCACCGGGAGGAACAGCCCGAGCACCGCCGGGTCGAACGTGGGCGTGGTGAACTGCGGCAGGCCCACCCAGTCGGCCTGCTCGACGGCGGTGAGGTCGATCTCGCCGCGCAGGCTCGCGAACGCGTACCCGACAACAACCCCGAGCAGGATCGCCAGCCGGCCCACGATGCCCCGGAACAGGACCTGGATCAGGATGATCGAGGCGAGGGTGACCACCGCCGTCAGCGGGGACTCCTGGAAGTTGGTCCACGCCACCGGCGCCAGGTTGAGGCCGATCAGCGCCACGATCACACCCGTGACCACGGGCGGCATGACGATCTCGATCCAGCGCGACCCCGCGAAGTGCACCACCGCGCCGACGATCGCCAGCAGCACGCCCGTGGCGAGGATTCCGCCCAGGGCAACGGACTGCCCGCCCGACGCCGTGGCCGCGAGGATCGGCGCGATGAACGCGAAGCTCGACCCCAGGTAGCTAGGCAGCCGGTTGCCCGTGATGAGCAGGAAGGCGACGGTGCCGATCGCCGAGAAGAACAGCGTGGTACTGGGGTCGAAGTCCGTGAGGACCGGCACCAGGAACGTGGCGCTGAACATCGCGACGATGTGCTGCAGGCCGATCCCGATCGTGCGCGGCCAGCTCAACCGCTCGTCGGGGGCGACCACCTCACCGGGAGTGATCCGCGCACCATTGCCGTGCAGCTTCCAGCCGAGTCGCATGTGCTTTCCTTCAGATCGCAACGGGACCGAGTGTCGCGCGGATCATAGCGGTCAGCAGGTGCTGCGGTACTCGCTGATCTCGGGGCTCGCGACCGGCGGCGGGCAGAGGAACTGCGCGTACCGCACGTCGTCGTCCACGTAGAGCTTCAGCCAGGAGAGGCTGTACCGGGCGACCGTCGTGCTGGCCAGGGTCGGCGCGGAGTGCGAGGCGCCACGGAGCTCCAGGTACGCCTTGTCGCCGTCCGCCGGGAGCGACTCGTAGAACCGCTCGGAGTGCGACCGCACGGGTGCGATGTAGTCGTCCTCCGCCCCGATGATCAGGGCCGGCGTCGTCACCTCGGGGAAGGTCTTGTCCGTGTTCCACCCGGTCAGCGGGATGATCGCCTGGAGCGCCGGATCGTCCTTGGCCGCCTCCAGGCTGCCGCCGCCGCCCATCGAGTGGCCCATCACGGCGAGCCGCTCAGGGTCGATCCGGCTCGCGACGTCAGTGGTCAGGAGAAAGTCCAGCGCGGCGAGGAGCTGGTCACCGCGGCGGTCAGGCGAGTCGCCGGTCCGGATCGTGTCGATGGTGAAGACCACAAAGCCCTGGGAGGCCAGCCGCGGCCCGAACCAGGCGATGCTGCTCTGCGTGCCCGAGTAGCCCGGAACGATGGCGACGGCGCCGAAGGTGCCCTGGGAGGTGTCGGTCGGGTAGTAGACGGTGCCGCCGCCGAACCCTACGGCGTTGGCACGCGGGACGATGGCGGTCGCGATGGCGAAGGACCCCAGGGGCGCCTCGATGCTCGCCACGGTCGGATCGGGGCCGCGCTGATAGCTGTCGGCTGCGGCGGCGGCGGCGGCCGGCACGACGACGAGGGCTCCGGCGGCGAGCACCGAAGCCGCCAGGGAGGCAAGGGCGGCACGAGAAAAACTCTTCATGGTCTTCTCCTGTGGTGCGACGCGACGAGCGGCCACCACGACCATAAGAAGGTTTCCCGGTTCCGGCCCGCCGAAACCGGGAAACTTGCGTCAGCCGAGCTGCGGGCGCACCTCGCGGGCAATCAGGTCCAGGTGGTCCAGGTCCGAAAGGTCCAGGACCTGCAGGTAGACCCGCTGGACGCCGTCTGCCTCCAGGGCCTTCAGGCGGTCCACCACCTCGGGAACGGTTCCGGCGATGCCGTGCCCGCGCAGCTCGGCAGGCTCGCGGCCGATCGCCGCGGCTCGCCTGGCGAGCTCCGCCTCGTCCTGCCCGACGGCGGCCACCAGCGCCACCGACTGCACCAGCGACTCGGGCGCGCGCCCGGCGTCGGCCAGCGCCTTGTTGATGACCCCGATCCGCGGGCCGATCGCGTCGAGAGCCGGGAAGGACTGGTTGTACTCGTCGCCGTACTTCGCCGCCAGGGCGGGCGTGCGGCGTGCGCCGCTGCCACCGACGAGCACGGGGATCCTCGCCTGCGTGGGCTTGGGCAGGGCCGGCGAGTCGACGACCTGGTAGTGCTCGCCCGAGAAGGAGAACGTCTCCCCCACCGGGGTTTCCCACAGGCCGGTGACGACCGCGAGCTGCTCCTCGAGGATGCCGAACCGCTTGTCGGGGAACGGGATGCCGTAGGCACGGTGCTCGGCGGCAAACCAGCCGGTGCCGAGGCCGAGCTCGACGCGGCCGCCCGACATCTGGTCCACCTGCGCCACCTGGATGGCGAGCACCCCGGGGTGCCGGAACGTCGCCGAGGACACGAGCGTGCCGAGCCGGACGGTCGAGGTCTCGCGGGCGAGGCCCGCGAGCGTGATCCAGGAGTCGGTGGGGCCGGGCAGCCCGTCACGGCCCATGGCGAGGTAGTGGTCGGAGCGGAAGAACGCGCTGAACCCGAGCTTCTCGGTCGCCTGGGCGACGGCGAGCTGGTCGTCGTACGTCGCGCCCTGCTGGGGCTCGGTGAAGATACGCAGGTCGAGAGTCATGTTTCCTCTGGTGCTAGTGCGTGGTCGATCAGTCGAACTGGGGCGAGGTGGTGCGCGACCGTTTGATCTCGTAGAAGTACGGGTACCGCGCGAGCGCCACGGAGGCGTCGAACAGGGCGCCCGCCTCCTCGCCGCGCGGGATGCGCGTGAGCACGGGGCCGAAGAATCCGACACCGTCGACGTGGATGATCGGCGTGCCGACGTCGTCCCCGACGGGCTTCATGCCCGCCTCGTGGGAGGCCGCGAGCGCCGCGTCGTAGTCCTCGGACGTCGCCGCCTGGGCGAGGCTGGCGGGCAGCCCGGCCTCGGCGAGCGCCGCGACCGCCACGGCGCCGAAGTCCTTGTCGCGCTGGTTGTGGATCCGGGTGCCGGCCGCGGTGTAGAACGCGGAGAACGCCTCGGGGCCGTGGTCCGTCTGGACGGCGGCGGCGACCCGGCCGATCCCGCGCGACTTCTCGATGTCCGCTCGGTAGTCGCCGTCGATGTCCCGGTCCTTGTTCAGCAGGTACAGGCTCAGGAGCTTGAAGGTGAGCTCGACGTCGCGGACCTGGACGACCTCGAGGGCCCAGCGGGACGTGATCCAGGCGAAGGGGCACATGGGGTCGACGTAGACGTCGACGACGGGCTTGGCGGCGGGGTCGGTCACGCGCAGCAGACTACGCTCACTGCGTGACCGGGATCCGCTGGGGAAGTCTCGCCGCCGTCGTCGCCGGCGGGGTGATCTTTCTGGTGTGTCTCGTGGGCGTTGTGCTCGGTCATCCGTGGTCTGCGGTGCCTGGTGTGCTCGGCCTGCTCACGGCCGTGCGCGAGGTGCGATATCTGCGCAGGCTGCACTCAGGCAAGATCTCCGCACGGGAAAATTGGCATCGTGAACCCCACGCTCCGCCCAAGGACTCTTCACGCGGTCATGGGGGCACGCGGTAACCTGCCTGGCATGACCGCCGTTCGTACCCACACGCACGCGCAGGCAGTAGACGCTGCGGTGGACCTGTTCACCCGGCAGGGGTACGAGGGAACCACCGTCGAGGAGATCGCCGACGCCGCGCAGGTCAGTCGCGCCACGTTCTTCCGCCGGTTCCGCTCGAAGGAGGACGTGGTCTTCGCCGATCACGAGCTGCTGCTCGAGGAGGTGGTGGTCATGCTGGCCGCCACCCGCCCCGACGCCCGGTCCAGCGAGGAGTCCGGGCACGACCTCGGCCGCGCCTGGGACCCCGACATCGACCCGTACCTCGAGGTGTGCCGCGCCGCACGCATGGTGTTCGACCACCACGTGGGCCAGCGCGACACCTCGCTGGCCCGGTACGCCCTGCTGCAGCAGGTCCCTGCCCTGCGGGACCGGGAGCTGATCACCACGCACCGCTACGAGCGGGCGTTCACGCACTACCTGCGCGACACCCTGCCGCCGGAGCGGTCGGTGTCCACGGCGTCGATCGCGTTCGCGGCGTCGGTGGTCGCGGTGCACAACGCGATCCTGCGCCGCTGGCTGCGCACGCCGTCGCGCGAGCTGCGGCCGGAGCTTGAGGAGGCGTTCGCCGACCTGCGCCGCGCCGCGGTCCTGGGTACGGCGGGCCACCCGCTGTCCGACGACGGCGCCCCTGCCTCCCGCCGCGTGATCGTCACCGTCGTGGAGGGACTGGCGGGGCCCGACGAGGTGGCTCGCGCCGTCCGGGACGCGCTCGTCTAGCTTTCCCGCGGGAACAAGGCCGTGGCATCCTGGGTTCCGCTAAACAAATGTGCAGCAGATGCACACGTGCTCCGGGGTCGGTGAAATTCCGAGCCGGCGGTGATAGTCCGCGACCCGGGTCGCTCCTTGTAGGAGAGTCCCGGTTGACCTGGTGAAACTCCAGGACCGACGGTTAAAGTCCGGATGGGAGGAAGCACGTGCGGCGCGCGCCGTCGACCCCTCGGGGCCGCGGCGGAGCGCCGTCGTCGGCGCCCTCGTGGCGCGTCGGCCCTCACCCCGGAGTCCCCGTGTGCGGACTTTCGAAAGAGGGCAGAGACATGGACTGGTTCCGCGCGGCGTACGAGGCGACGTTCCTGTTGGGCGACCAGCAGATCTACTGGCGCGAGGTCATCGGCAACCTGTTCGGGCTGGCGTCCGCGCTGGGCGGGCTGCGCCGCAAGGTGTGGGCGTGGCCGGTCGGCGTTGTCGGGAACATCGTGCTCTTCACGGTCTTCATGGGCTCGTGGTTCGGGGAGACCGGGCGCGCCGACATGCTGGGCCAGGCCGCCCGGCAGATCATGTTCATCGCGGTCTCGATCTACGGCTGGTACCGCTGGCGGCAGACCCAGCGTCTGGGCGGCATCGGCACGGTGGCCGTGCACCCCACCTGGGCGTCGTGGCGGGCTCGCCTGGGTCTGGTCGTCGCGATGATCGTCGGCACGCTGGCCCTGACCCCGCTCTTCCGCGCCCTGGGCTCGTTCGAGCCGGTGTGGGCCGACGCCTGGATCTTCATGGGCTCCGTGCTCGCCACCTACGGCATGGCCAAGGGCTGGGTCGAGTTCTGGCTGATCTGGGTGGCGGTCGACCTGGTGGGTGTGCCCCTGCTGTTCTCCGCCGGGTACTGGGCCACCGCCCTGATGTACGTGATCTACGGGGCGTTCACGCTGTTCGGGTTCTTCGCGTGGTGGCGGATCAGCCGGCGCGAGCGCGCCTCCGCCGGTCCCGCCGCCGCCGTCGCGCAATGAGACCTAGTCTCGCTTGACCTGATATCCGGTACCAGCGCACCATGGATGCATGACTCAGACCCCAGGAGTGACGGCGCCCGCATACGACCTCACCCAACCGCTCGACATCGACTTCGCGGGCGCGTTCGCCGACGTACCTGAGGACGCGCGAGCGCACCAGCTCGCGGTCCGCCAGTTCGTGCAGGACGAGGTTCTCCCCGTGATCGACGGCTACTGGGAGCGGTACGAGGTCCCCATGGACCTGGTCAAGCGCATGGCCGAGCTCGACTTCCTGCGCGACGGCGTGGATGTGCCCGGCTTCCCGAAGGTCTCCAAGCTGGCCGAGGGCCTGGCCGCGATGGAGATGGCCCGCGGTGATGCCTCGGTCTCGACCATCTGCGGCGTGCAGGGCGGCCTCGCACTGCGCTCGATCGTGATGCTGGGCTCGGACGAGCAGATCGAGAAGTACGCCGGGCCCATGGCCCGCGGCGAGATCCTCGGTGCGTTCGCGCTCACCGAGCCCACACACGGCTCGGACTCCGTGGGCCTGGAGACCACCGCGGTACGCGAGACGCGCGACGGCGTCGAGGGCTACGTCATCAACGGCGAGAAGAAGTGGATCGGCTTCGGCTCGATGGGCGACATCTCGGTGGTGTGGGCCAGACACGTCGGGGACGGCGGCGACAACGCGGTCCACGGCTACATCGTGCCGCAGGATGCCCCCGGCTACGCCGCGACGACCATCCAGGGCAAGATCTCGCTGCGCGCCATCCACCAGGCGCACATCGTGCTGACCGACGTCTTTGTCCCGGCCGAGAACCTCCTGCCGAAGTCCCGCTCCTTCAAGGACACGGGCCGGGTCCTGTTCGCGACCCGGCTCGGCGTCGCCTGGGAGGCCGTCGGCCAGGCCGTCGCCTGCTACGAGGCCGCCGTCGCGTACTCCAAGCAGCGGGTGCAGTTCGGCCGGCCGCTCGCAGCGAGCCAGATGGTGCAGGAGCGCCTGACGAAGATGCTGTCGATCCTGACGCAGCTGCAGCTCCTGGTGAAGCAGATGACCCTCCTGGACGAGCAGGACAAGCTCACCGGCCCCCAGGCCTCGCTCGCCAAGTACACGTGCACGCGCGGTGCGCGCGAGATCGCCGCGATCGCCCGCGACCTGCTCGGGGGCAACGGCATCCTGCTGGAGAACCGCGTGGCTCGGCACTTCGCCGACATCGAGGCCCTGCACACCTACGAGGGCACCGAGAGCGTCCAGGCGCTGATCATCGGTCGCGAGATCACGGGCACCAGCGCGTTCGCCTGATCGCTCAGGGGTGGGGGAAACCCCACCCCGGTCCGGTGGGGCCACCTCATTTCCGTGGGGCACCTGCCCGCCTAGGGTCGTGTCCATGACCAGCGATGACGGCCCGACGACGGCGCCCCGGCCCCGCAGCATCGAGGACGGCGTGGCACCCGCGCTCACCTCGGGTGCGGGTTTTCTCCGCGCGCCGTACGACCCGGCGACCGGACGCGCCTTCGCTGCGCTGGCCGTCGGGTGGATCTGGCACCTGACGGGCGGGCTGGTCCTGTGGATCCTCGTGCTGGTGTCGGCCGCCCTGGTGCCGGCGCTCGGCATCGGGGTGCCGCTCCTGGCCGGCTGCCTGATCGCCGCCCGCTGGTTCGGCGCCGCCGAGCGTTCCCGCATCAACACCCAGACCGGGGTCACGATCCCCGCGCCGCACGCTCCCGCGCACACTCCCGGAGGCTTCTGGTCGCGGCTGTGGGCACCGGTCCGGGACGGCCGCGCCTGGGCCGCCGCGCTCTACGCCTTCCTCGCGATGCTGGTGAGCACCGTGTTCTTCCCGGTCGCGGCGGCCCTGGCGGCGGCCGCAGCCGCGGCGGTGGTGTTCGCGCTGGTGGGTAGGGACAGCGCCCTGGCCCAGTGGCCCGGCCTGCCGTGGCCGGCTACGGCAGCCGGCGCGGTCGCCGGTGCGGTTGTGCTCGTGTGGGTGGCATCTAGCTTTGCGCAGTACGGATCGTTCCTCGTGGTGCGGCTCGCGCACAACCTGCTGGGTCCGTCCGAGACCGAGGTGGCGCGTGCGCGCGCCGTCGTCGCCGAGCAGGGGACGCGCCTCGCCGAGGCCGAGGCGCACATCGCCCGCGAGCGGGCGGTGGTCCTCACCGAGTCGCGCACGGCAGCGGTCTCCGCGGCCGACACCGAGCGCCGCCGGATCGAGCGCGACCTGCACGACGGCGCCCAGCAGCGCCTCGTCGCCCTCGGGGTCGAGCTCGGCGTGGCCCGCCGGCTGGCCGACCGGAATCCCGAGCACGCGGTGGCAGCCCTGGAGCTCGCCCACCGCGAGATCAAGGAGACCCTCGCCGAGCTGCGCGACCTGGTGCGGGGCATCCACCCCGCCGTGCTGGCCGACCGCGGGCTGGACGCCGCGCTCTCGGCCCTTGCGGGACGCAGCCCGATCCCGGTCCGGGTGGAGGTAGTGGGCGACCTCGCGCCCGCGAGCTCCGCTGCGCAGGCGGCCGCCTACTTCGTGGTGGCCGAGGCGCTGACCAACGCCGCCAAGCACGCCGGCGCTCAGTCGATCCGGGTGCGGGCCAGCCTGGTCCCCGACGACCACCCGCTCCGGCTGCGCATCGTGGTGTCCGACGACGGCCGCGGCGGCGCGCAGCCCTACCCCGGCAGCGGGCTGGACGGCCTGCGTGGCCGCGTCGCCGCCCTGGACGGAACCTTCGAGCTCGACAGCCCGCCCAGCGAGGGCACCAGTCTGACCGTGGAGGTCCCGTGCGCATCGTGATCGCTGAGGACTCCGTCCTCCTCCTGGACGGCCTCACCCGGTTGCTCGCCGCGGAGGGGCACACCGTGACGGGCCACGGCACGGCGGACGACCTGGTCCGGGCACTCTCGACCCCCGGCGCCGAGCTGCCCGACCTGCTCGTCACGGACGTCCGGATGCCGCCGTCGCACACCGACGAGGGGCTGCGCGCCGCGGTGCACCTGCGCAGCCTGCACCCGGACCTGCCGGTCCTCGTGCTGTCCCAGTACGTGGAGCAGAGCTACGCGAGCGAGCTGTTCGCGCGCGGCGCGCGCGGCCTGGGCTACGTGCTCAAGGACCGCGTGGCCGACGTCGACGAGTTCCTCGACGCCGTCGCCCGGGTGTCCTCTGGCGGAACCGTCGTGGACCCAGAGGTGGTCACCCAGATCATCGCCCGCCACCCCGGGTCCGGCCTCGACGTCCTGACCCGGCGCGAGCGCGAGGTGCTCGCGCTCATGGCCGAGGGGCGGTCCAACGCCGCCATCGCGGACCGCCTCGTCGTGGGGCTGGCCGCCGTCGAGAAGCACGTCACCAACATCCTGACCAAGCTCGGCCTACCGCCCGCCACCGACGACCACCGCCGGGTGCTCGCCGTGCTGCGCTGGCTCGACCAGAACGGATCCCGCTGATGAACCAGTCCCATCCCCGCGGCCCCACCGCCCGCGTGCTGACGACCGTCGGCGTCGTGCTGGCTGCCGCGGTCGTCGCCCTCGGCGCGCTGTTCCTCGTCGACCTGATGATGTCCGAGACCACCACCTCCCACGAGTCGTACGACGCCGTCGAGACGGTGGAGCTCGTGTCCGACGGCGACGTCACCGTCCAGGCCGCCGAGGGTGACGTCGAGGTGGACGCCATCGCCCACAGCGGCCTGCGAGGGCCCACCTACACGGCGGACGAGTCGGCGAGCCGGCTGGTGGTCACGCACCTGTGCGGGTGGACCCTCGGCCTGCCCCGCTGCTCGGGCGAGCTCGACGTGACCCTGCCCGCCGGCACCCAGGTGGTGGTCCGCACGGACAACGGCGACGTCGTCGCGAGCGGCCTGGCCGGCGAGGTCTCGCTGACCTCGAGCAACGGCCAGATCGAGGCCACCGACATCGGCGGGCCGCTGGCAGCGCACACCAGCAACGGCGACGTCGACGTCCGGGATGTCCGGGCCGACGTCGAGACCACCACCTCCAACGGCGAGATCGGCGTCGTCGACGTGGCGGGCTCGGTCACCGCGGACTCCAGCAACGGCGACATCACCATCAACGCGGTGACCGGCGACGCGTGGGCCAGCACCAGCAACGGGACGGTCGAGGTCTCGGCGGGCGGCGGTAACGTCTTTGCCGAGTCCAGCAACGGCGAGGTCACCGTGGTCGGTGACGGCGAGGCGGTGGCCCTGACGATCGAGACCTCGAACGGCGACGAGATCATCGAGGGCCCGACCGACCCGGATGCCGAGCGCACCGTTGAGATCCGCAGCTCGAACGGGGACGTCGCGTACCTCGGCGAGTAGCGACCCGAAGGGCCATATGTCACGAACGTGCAAGGATGTGGCCCGTGCCGAGCGCGTCAGACATTTCGACAACGCCCAGGACCGTAGGCAAAGACGTCCTGGGGTCCGTGACCCGTGTGCTCTCGTCCTGGCCGGCCCTGTGGGTCGCGTTCGCCCTGGTGCACGGCTGGATCATCCTGCAGGCCTGGGTCTTCGACGGGCAGATCCTCGGCGACGTCAACCTGTACGAGTGGTGGGTCCGCAACGGCATGAACGCTGGGTCGTGGCCAGTCTTCGACTACGACTGGGTTTACCCGCTCGGCGCCCTGGCGCCGATGTGGGTCCCGGCCCTGTTCACCGAGTCGACGCACGCCTACTACTGGGTGTGGATGGGCATGGTGACGGCCGCGAACGCCTGCGCCGTGATCGTGCTCGGCCAGGCCCGCCCGCGTGGCCGCGTCGCCGTCTGGTACTGGCTCGCCTTCCTCGTGGCGCTCGGCCCCATCTGGATCGGCCGGCTCGACGGCCTGCTCGCGCCGATCATCCTCGTTGCTCTCCTCGTGGCGGCCAAGCGGCCGGCCCTCGCGATGGCGCTGGCCACCGTGGGCGCGTGGATCAAGATCGCCCCGGGCGCGGTGGCCCTCGCCCTGGCCGCGACGGCGTCGAGCGCCAAGGGATTCCTCCGGAACGTGGTGCTGCCCGGCGCAGCGGTGTGCGCCGTCGTGATCGGCGTGGCCTTCGCGGGCGGGGCCCAGGACAACGTGCTCGACGTGTTCGGCGAGCAGGGCGAGCGCCAGCTGCAGGTAGAGGCCGTCGCCGCCACGCCGTTCACCGTGGCGCGGCTCTGGGACTCCTCGATCCAGGTCGAGTACGACGACGTCATCTACACCTACGAGGTGCTCGGCGAGAGGGCCGACGCCGTCGCACAAGCGCTCGACGTCGCCCTCCCCATCGCCGCGATCGGGATCGCGCTGCTCATGTGGTGGGCGGCCCGACCTCGTCCAGACCGCGTCGGGGACATCCTGCTGATCGGCGCGGCCGCGGAGCTGCTGGCCCTCATGGTCTTCAACAAGGTGGGCTCGCCGCAGTTCATCGCGTGGATCGGCCCGCCGATCGCGGCGGCGATCGCGCTCGGCACTCGCAGCCAGGGCACGCGCCGCACGTGGTTCCTGCCCGCGCTCGGCACCGTGATCGTCGCGCGGCTGACCATGGAGATCTACCCGCTGCAGTACCCCGAGTTCCTCGGCGGCTGGCCGCTGGCCACCAGCATCGGCGCCCTGCGCAACGCGCTGCTCGTGGCGCTCCTGGTCGGCGCGATCGTCCGGCTCGTCCAGGTCGCCCGCTCTCGGATGCACACCCCCAAGCGCGTCGAGGGCCCGCACAGCTAGTTGAAGGCTGTTGCCGCACGTTCTTCCCCGAGCCAGGTGCCTGATGGCTCCGATACGGTCAGGAACGTGACATCGTGCGCAGCGGTTACCGTCTCGACGCCACCCGTTCCCCGACTCGCCGCACGGAAGACGTCGTCTGGACATCGACGACCGGCAGGTTCGTAGGGTGCGAGTAGCCATCGTTGCGGAGAGTTTCCTCCCGCAGGTCAACGGAGTCACCAACTCCGTCCTGCGGGTCCTTGAGCACCTCCACGAACGGGGGGACCAGGCAATGGTCCTCGCGCCGGACGCCGACGCCTCCATCGGTCACGTCCCGCCGTTCGTCAGCGGTGCCCCGGTGGTCGAGCTCGGCTCGATCGGCTTTCCCGGGTACCCGGACGTGCGGGTCGTCGTCGGCAAGAAGTGGCGCACCGAGCGCACGCTGGCGACCTTCGCGCCCGACGTCGTCCATCTCGCGTCGCCGTTCATCCTCGGCTGGCGCGGCATCCTCGCCGCCGAGCGCCTGCGCCTGCCGAGCGTCGCCGTCTACCAGACCGAGGTGCCCGGTTATGCGGCGCGCTACGGCCTGGGCGGCTTCGAGCCGCTGCTCTGGAAGCGGGTCAAGGACATCCACGAGCGCGCGACGATGACGCTCGCGCCGTCGAGCGCGACCATGCGCCAGCTGGAGAACCACGGCATCCCCAACCTGCGCCTGTGGGGGCGGGGCGTCGACACGAAGGTGTTCCACCCGAGGTTCCGGGACGAGGCCTGGCGCCGCAGGATCGGCGCCGGCCGGGACATCCTTGTGGGCTACGTGGGCCGCCTGGCCGCGGAGAAGCAGGTCGAGGCGCTGCGTGTGCTGCAGGACGTGCCGAACGTGCGCCTGGTGATCGTCGGTGACGGGCCCGAGCGGGAGGACCTGCAGCACGACCTGCCCGGCGCCTACTTCACGGGCCTGCTGCGCGGGGCCGAGCTGTCCCGGGCCATGGCGAGCCTCGACGTTTTTGTGCACCCGGGCGAGCTGGAGACCTTCGGCCAGACGCTGCAGGAGGCGCACGCCAGCGGCGTCCCGGTCGTGGCGCCGGCCGCTGGTGGCCCGCTGGACATCGTCCGGCACTCCCATGACGGCTGGCTGTACCCTCCAGGTGATCACAAGGCGCTCCGCGCTCACGTCGTCGACCTGGTGGGCGACGAACGCAAGCGGCGCGCCTTCGGGACTGCGGCCCGAGAGCGCGCCGAGGGCCGCACGTGGCACGACATCTGCTCCGAGCTCGTGGGGCACTACGACGACGCGATCCGGGTGCACGCGAGAGCCGGCTCAGCGGAGGTATAACTTGCGAATCGTCCACGTCGCGAACTTCTACAGCCCTCGTTCCGGGGGCATCCGAACTGCGATGCACGCGATGGCCGGGCAGTATCTGTCCCGGGGGCACGAACCCGTGCTCGTCGTGCCGGGCAAGCGGGACGGGGTTTCCGTAGTGGACGGTGTCAGGCTCGTCAGCCTCGCGGCGCCGCGCGTGCCGTTCTCGGGCGGGTACCGCGCCGTGGTGCAGCCCGGCAAGATGCGGGGCCTGCTCGAGACGATCGCGCCGGACCGGCTCGAGGTCAGCGACCGCACCACGCTCGCGGGGCTCGGCGACTGGGCCCGGGAGGCCGGCGTCCCGTCCCTGATGATGCTCCACGAGCGGGTCGACGGCGTGCTGCGCTCCTGGATTCCCGGCGCAGCCGAGGGCGGTCACGTGGCGGCGTTCGGCGCGACGGTGACACCCGCTCTGGCCGACCGGTACAACCGCGCCACGCTCACCCGGTTCGACCGGCTCGTGGCCACCACCCAGTTCGCCGCCGGCGAGGTGGAACGCCTGGCCGCCCGCACCCGGGGCGCCGCGCTCCCGCCCCTGTACCGCGTGCCGCTGGGTGTGGACCTGGAGCAGTTCCGGCCCGACCGGTACTCCGACGAGGCGCGCGCCGAGTACGCGCCGCCCGGGACCGCGCTGATCGTGCTCGCGAGCCGCCAGTCCGCGGAGAAGCGGCCGGACCTCGCGGTCGACGCCGCCGCGCAGCTCCTGCGGGACGGCCGCCCAGTGCGACTCGTCGTCGCGGGCTCCGGGCCGCTCCTGCCGAAGATGCGGAACCGGGCCGAGGCCGCCGGTCTGCCGCACCGGTTCCTCTCGTTCGTCCCCGACCGCGACCGGCTCGCAACCCTGCTCAGCTGCGCCGACGTCGTCATCGCGCCCGGACCGATCGAGACCTTCGGGCTCGCGGCGCTGGAGGCGCTGGCGTCCGGGACGCCGGTGGTCTGCAGCTCGTCGAGCGCGCTGCCCGAGGTGGTCGGCACCGCCGGCGCCTCGGCGGCGCCGGACGCGGCTGCGCTCGCCCTGGCTCTGCACGACGTGCTGGACCGCGATCCGATCCGGCGGCGCAAGGACGCCCGCGCGCGCGCCGAGCTGTTCCCGTGGAGCGCCACCGGGGACGCAATGCTCGAGCTGCACTCTCGCAGGGCCTTCGACCTGACGGCGGACCCGATCCAGGTAGGCACCGTGGAGCGTCGGTGAGATGACGGCACCGGCGGGACGTGAGCGCTGCTCTCGACTGCTCGCCCTCGGTGACTCGATCACCGTGGGTGTGGGCGACACCGTCGGCCCCGACGCCGAGTACGGCCCGGGCTGGGCCGCCCATCTCGCCACCGTGCTCGGCATGGAGGCGTTCACGAACCTCGCCTCCAACGGCGCACGCTCCCACGACGTCGCGCGCACGCAGCTCGACGCCGCACTGGCGCTGCGGCCTCGGGTCGCCACGGTGCTGGTGGGTGGCAACGACGTGCTGCGCAGCGACTTCGACGCGCGGCTCACGCTCACGGACCTGCACCGGAGCGTCAGCGAGCTGGTTCGCGGCGGCGCCGACGTCGTGCTGGTGCGCCTGCCCGTGATCGGCCTCTTCGAGCTCAGCCCCCGACTGGTGCGGCACGTGATGCGGCGCCGGGTCGCGGCGATCAACGCGGCGGTCGATGAGGTCGCGGTGGCGGTGGGCGCGGCGGAGGCGTCAGCGCCGGGACCGGGCAACGGACCGAAGTCGGCGCGCGGCCGGGTCGTCGTAGTGGATGCGACGCAGGCGATCGCTTCCGCCGGCGCCAAGGCCTGGCACGTGGACCGGGTGCACCCGTCACCTGCCGGACACCGCCGGCTGGCGCTGGCCGCCGCGACCGCCCTGGCCGACCTGGACCCGGCGTACCTGGCCGCCCTGGTCCCGCCCTCCGAGAACGGCGCTGTGTCACCGGCGTCGACCGCCAGGAAGGCAACGCAATTCTCGCCCGCCGAGGTCGGCACCGGCACGCCCCGGGCAGCGGCCCTCGCGGCCCTGCTGCCCGAGGCGCCCGACCCGCCGTCCGTGTGGCAACGAGTGGTCTGGCTCCTGCGGGCTGGGCTGCCCTGGTGCCTACGGCGGGGCCGGGACTTCCTGCCCGGCCTGCTCCGCGCGGTTGTGCACGACCTACGGGCGGAACGGGCGTTTACGCCCGGCGGCATGCTGACGAGCTTCGCCGACTCCGGCCTGGACCCGCGCCGGCGCATCGGCCGGGGCTGACTCGCGGCCGGTCGAGCGGCACGATCAGGCCAGCGGCATCAGCCCGCGCTCCGCGAATACCTTCCTGGCGGCGCCGACAGCGTTCAGCGCGCGCGGGAACCCGCAGTAGACGGCGCTGTGCAGAAAGACCTCGATGATCTGCTCAGGGGTCAGCCCGACGTTGAGCGACGCATCGATGTGCACCTCGAGCTGTGCCTCGCTGCCACCGAGCGCGGTGAGTATGCCGAGGGTGACGAGCTGACGCTGCTGCGGCTCCAGCTCAGACCGGGCGTAGATGTCCCCGTAGCCCCACGCGACGATCTGGTGCCCGAGCTCGGGAGCGATGTCCGCCAGAGAGTCGATGACGCTGTGGCCGGGGTCGTCGTGGATGGAGTCCAGGACCGCCTTGCCGGATGCGAACCGCTCTGCGCGCAACGCCTCGTTCTCGGACATCGTTTTCTCCCTCTGAGCCGCCGTCAGGGTGCTGCAGGCTCGTTCGATGGACACCGGAGCTAGCGCCGGGTGGGCGCGCCCCAAGTCCAGCCCATGATCACGCATGGACGCAAGAGCATCTGCGCAGGTCACGATCACTTTTTACAGTCGGCTGCCCGACGGCGATCACCACCGCTCCTGGCGTCCACCGCTGAGCGGGTCGACACTAAGCGGATCACGGCGCCGGACGGGAAGGAAGGCCGAGCGATGAGGAACGTGCCGCGGCACGCCCGGAGCGGTTCTGCCCGGTCTCGCCGACCTGCCCGGCCAGTGAACCAGCAGGGCACGAGCACACCGCTCCGGCGTGCTGCCCAGGCCGCCTACACCCGCTCGGACCGGACCATCCCGTTCGAGCGACGCGCGCCGGCCCGGCAGACCTACTGGGTCCAGGCCACGCGGCGTGCGCTGGAGGCAGCCCTCGACCCGAGCGAGCTGTCCGGGGTGATCGCTGCACACAGCCAGTACGACTACGACGCCTCCAGCGGCATGTACCGGTGCGTCTGCGGCTGGTACCTGACCCGGGACTGGCAGGAGCACACGGCCGCCGTGATCCGCTCCCACCTCCTGGGCGGCAGCCGGTCAGGGTCGTTGCCGTGGCTGCGCTACCGGGTTCCGTAGGGCGATCGGCTGTACGTGTCCATCTGACGACGAGCGCTCCCAGGCCCAGACCGGCGTGAAAGCGGACCGCTACGCGGGATCGATCAGCGTGCGGATGACGGTGACGACGGCGGTCGTGTCGTGTCCGGTCGCGTCGTGGCGGGTCACGCGTTCCAGGGAGACAGTGCGGGGCTGCTCGCAGATCGCGTAGGAGCTCGGTGCTACCTGGACGCGAGTGGGCCACGGCTTGTCGGTGCTCGTCAGGGGAACAACGATCGCCAGCCGCATGGCTCGGTGCTGGCGGGCGCTGGACAGCACCAGGTGCGGCCGGCGCTTCGCCTGCTCTCGGCCGACCGTGGGGTCCATGGACAGCCAGATGACATCGCCGCGCTGAACGTTCACGCGGTGGACTCCTGGGCACGGATCATCTGCTCTTCGGCGGCGTACTCACCCTCGGCGGGCCATGCGCCCTCTTCGCGGGCCTGGGCCTCGTACTCGTCAGGGTCGATGGCGTCCATCGCTTCCCAGAACTGGCGGCGCTCGTGCTCCTCGATGAGGGCGGTGACGGTCTCGTCGGCCGTCTTGAGCGGCTTGCCATGGAACGTGACGTGCGCAAGCCGCTGCCGCGTGGTGCGGGCAATGGTGATGGTCGTTGTCTCGTTCATGAGATCTACAATGACAGGTTCCATGACACGTGTGAACCCCATCTGGACCACAACGCTGTCCATACGGACCACACAGCCGTCCATGCGGACACCACAGCTGCTGACACTCGCGAGGCTCGTCGGCATACTGTGAGCCGCTTGGGCGTCGAAAGTTTGGACGGACTGGATCCCATGTTGAGGATGTCTAAGGAAAAGATCTCCGTGGTCGACGGGACCTGCGCGGAACGGTTCAGCTGGCCGGTCGAACACCTCGGGCAGGATGAGCACGGCACATGGCTGGGCGCGCGGCGCGGGAACCCGGTCCGTCAGCCCGACGGCCGCCGCGAAGAAGCTCAGGAACACGATGCCGTCTGGCTTGTCGCGGAGGGCGCATGGTGCCTGCCCGCCTTCTGGTTCACCGACTCGACCGACCTCACTATCGACATCTGCACACCGCCGAGGCTCGATGGAGGCGTGTGGACCTTCGTCGATCTGGAGCTGGACCTGTTTCGCAACGCCGATGGTTGCGCCGGCATCGTCGACCAGGACGAGTTCGACGAGCTGGCTCTGTCCGGACACCTCACCGACAGCCAGGTAGCGACCGCAACCGAGGTCGCACAATCGTTGCTGCCTCTCGTGCAGATGGAGGCAGAACCCTTCGGCGGAGCAGCGAGAGCATGGCTGCGGTCACTTCGCTCATAGCGGTTCTCGTCGATCCCCACCGAGCTGACGAAGAACTGCGATTCGGACGGTAAATGGACGGCACGGCATGACGAAGGCCCCCAGATCCGCATAGTTCTGCGGTTGGGGGCCTTCAGTGTGCGGTAGCGGTGGGGTTATGCCGCGACCTTGTATGGGTTCGCACGCGTCAGTACGCAGCCCCTCTGACCTGCAAGAACACAGGCTCGTGTTGATACTGGGCAGGATCGAGTGGGACGCGTCAGGATCAGAAAGACGGGGGTAAGACGGGTCCTGCGGCCACCTGAAACCAAGCCGCCGCCGACCTGGCGATGAACACCCAACCCGCGAACCGGCGCTCGACCGCGCACTGAGGCTAGCTCGGTCTTCCGACAGGATGCCGTGAGGGAGCCGCACGCCACTCCGTCACGCCCTTCGCTCAGCGGTCACCTGCTCGCCATCGGTAAACCCGCGCAAAGGCCTTAATGTCACCCGCCTCGACGCCCTTGATTTTGGGAAGAGCGCCGTCATGAAGGCCCGCCAACCCTTCTTCCAGAAATGCGATCTCGCGCACGGTGAACACAGGAACGCTGATCTCAAACGCATCCTCATCGGCTCGGATAAATTCGAGATCCTCGAACCGGCAAGTGTCAATTGTGCGATCCATGACCGGACTCGTCACGATGCCGCCCCATGTCTGCATCTTTGCGCCGTCCGCGTAATGGAAATTGAAGAGTTGTCGCATTGGGAGACCGTGGGCTTCTCGACTGGCCGTGTGAGCACGAGCCTGAAGAATGCCTCGTTGGACCTTAGCTGGACCCCATCCCGCCATGTCCTTTTCTGACAGATCATCATCGACCAGATCGCCTAGATTATTGCGTACATTATCCAGGCGGTCCCCTGGCCTGACGCCCGAGGATGCTCCATTTATCGTCACAATGACGACGCTGCCGGGACAGCACGATCGAATCACGAAATCCACGTCGTGCAAGACCCCGGTTGTAAGCACATCAGTATAATCTAGCCAGACAATGCTCGGAATCGTCCAGTCGACCTCAGGTAGTTGGTCACGCGCTTCACCCATCAGCAGACGAATGCTCCGGTACGGCTTATTGAACTCCAGGCGATGTTGCATCTGGGTATCGCGTTCGATGCTCGTCATCTTTGGAATTCCAAGAGCCCGGTGAAATTCAACAAAGTCAATAAACTCCAGGCCGCCAAAACCAACGTACTGATAGCTATCAAAAGGAGCGATCTGCGTCAATCGTCGACTGGCGTCCACGATCATCTTCCGCTGCGCAGCCTTGGCCGGCCGGAACTCGTAAGTTTGCGCCATTAGTCAATCTCTTGGTCATAGAAGTAGTCGAACGTCAAGCGACCGACTTCTGACCCACTACTTGCACCCAGTAGATCCGCGACCTCTTTGAACTTGTCAAGGTCCACGGTGTACTGGACGCGCTGAATTCGTGGCGCTGGAGACCTTGGCTTTGCTGGCGGGGAAGCTGGTGCGACCATCTGAGCCGAAACAGCGAGGGACGCAATTGGCTGCTCTGGCGCCGCATCGAATGCAGCAACAATCTCCGGCTTCTCGTCCTCATCTTCGATCCGCGCGCGAACCTGCTTCTCACGGTTGAGCACCGCCTGTACAGCAACAAGTGTGGTCTTCATCTCGGACTGGACCGCGCGAAAGACAGGCGAGTCCCTGTCCACCGCTGTCTTTGTAGTGTTCCAAGGCAGAAGGCCAGCATCGTCCGATGACAGGTACACGAACCCCCGAAAGCGGCGATACTGTGGGTGATACGCAGCCGCAGGGTTTCCCCACCCTGTTATGGGGCTTCGGTCCGCCACGAGAAGCAAGCGGTCGTTGCAGAACAGGTACCAACCAGCGTCTCCCGGATCCTGGAAGTTCTCTGCCTGGCCGTCGTCCTCAAAACCTCGGTCCTTCTCGCGCCGTGTCGCGACGGTGCCAGCGTAAAGCTTGACATCGACGACACCTTCTCCTGATCTGACCTGAAACTCCTTAAATACAGGCTTGACCACATCGGAGACCTGAAGCGCCGGCCGAGATGCCGCGAGGGGCTCACCCCCGTTTAGATAGATCTTCAGACCGTGCTGAATCGACTCCTGATGACGGACGCGAAGTTCCGTTCGCAACAGTTTTTGCACGGAAGGATCACAGAGATCATCCTGCACACTCTGGTGGAGATCCGTGATTGCGATCGTGGTCCCCCGAACTTCATCGGGAGGAAGTGAAATACCTTCTTGGACGGTATCGAACTCGAACGTCCAGTCCTGCTGTTGCGCCCATTCTTCAACATCGACGGCCAGCTTGAACTGCGAGTCCTGACCCCTAGCATTAGGATCACGATAGGCAGATTCAACCTCGAAAGCGCTCCCAATCTTGAAGATCGCACGTTTCATCCCGACACCGAATTGGCCCACCGATCGCTTCACTCCGGCGAAGTCGCGTGAGCGGCCGAACCGGAACGCATAGTGCCTAGCGATGCTCGCAGAGATGCCACCAGAGTTGTCGGAGATGGTGAAGGCCTCCTCCGAGAGGTCGATTTTCACCCATTGGCCGGCGAGATCACCGTCTGGATGGAGGTCACGCGCACCGTCGACACTGTTGTCCACTAGGTCGACGACTGCTGGCAGCAGCTCGATGTCCTTCGTCAACATCTCGATGAAGAAGCGTTTTTCAGCGCCTGCGTCCACGGTCGTGTCAGTGTCGGATGTCACCATGGAGTCATGATGCCCGAAACCTACCCCTTGGGTCGATGGCTCCCTGCGGTGGGGCTGGCGTTCGGGCGACCGATGTGCGATCGTCCTCAGGTGCATGCAACCCCCGCTCGTGACCGCCTCACCAGGCCGATCGCCGTCGACCTGTTCTCCGGAGCCGGTGGCATGAGCCTGGGCTTCGAGCAGGCGGGGTTCGACGTCGTAGCAGCAGTCGAATACGATCCCGTCCACGCAGCGACGCACGCATTCAATTTCCCGCAGAGCGAGGTTCTGTGCCGAGATATATCCCGCATTTCTGCAACGGACGTGATGGGTGCTGCCGCACGTGGATTCAGGCGTTCTCGGCCGGGCATACCTTGGCCAGGACGCATTGACGCACTCATAGGCGGCCCACCGTGTCAGGGGTTTTCATCGGGCGGGAAGCGCGAAGAAGGCGATGAGCGCAATAATCTTCTGCTCCACTTTGTTCGCCTGGTTGAAGAGTTGAGGCCTCAGACCTTTTGCCTTGAGAACGTTGCAGGCCTCCTTGAATCCAAATTTGATTCAATCCGGACTGCAGCATTCGCCCGCCTGGTCTCTGCGGGGTACACGTTGTCCGGCACCGATGCGCCGGTGAACAGTCTGAATTTCGCCGTGCCGCAGACACGGCGCCGCGTGATAGTGCTGGGCTCGCTCGGCGGCATCGCCCCGATTCGACCAATTCCGGTGCAGGGAGAGATCACGGTGAAGGAGGCTTTCGAGGGGCTTCCGTCGCCTTTCAACTATGACGAGCTGCTTGGGGCGGACGAAGTGGAGCTGCGTGTCGAAGATGCTCTCCTTAGAACTTCCATCAAGAGTTCGTATGCGCGCCAGCTTGCTGGCATCGATCCGTTGCCGGGGGATAAGTCGAGGCCGCGATTGTGGGAGAGCCAGCGGTTGACTGGTTCGCGCCGCACGACGCACACCGCAGAGACCATCGAGCGCTTCGGAGCTACCGCGCAGGGGGCCGTCGAACAGAAGAGTCGTCTGTATCGGCTGCCTCTGAAAGGACCATCCAGGACGCTGCGAGCCGGCACCGGATCTGAGCGCGGAGCCCATACCTCACCGCGACCGATCCATCCGTTGGAGAATCGAGTCATCACGGTTCGTGAGGCCGCCCGGCTGCATGGGTACCCCGATTGGTTCCGGTTTCACACGACAAACTGGCACGGTCATCGCCAAGTCGGAAATAGCGTCCCCCCGCCGCTTGCCCGTGCGGCGGCGAAGTCTCTACTCAAGACGCTTCGCTATGCTCCCAGTGCGCTGCGGACTGCAGTGTCGCTCGGCGACGCGAGCCTGCTCATGCTCTCTAGGACTCTCGCGCAGGCGGTCATGGACGCGCGGACCGATGAGATCCCTGCCTCAAGAGATCGCGGATTCCGATCAGTCGTTAGCGATCACCTGTTAGACGAGACGGCCGAGGCTGGCTGATGCTTGAGCATCGGTTGCTGGGAGCGCTCAGTGTCCCGCTGGCCGTACGGGGTAGATCAGAGGGTCACCCGCCAGTAGCCGGCGTTCTAGGAGGCCGACGGCGTCGCTGACCCACTCGATATGGGCCACATCGGTACGCGAGTTGGTTGTCACGTCCACAAGCTCTGTGTTTAGCCATCTGAGCCAAGCGACGAACTCACTGTCATCGGGACGGGCAAACTCGGCTGTCTTGAGCGCAAGGTGCGCGGCCTGCATGAGCTCGTTGACCAGGTCCTCCGGCAACTCGACGTAATCCGGGGTGCCGGCCGCCACCTTCGTAAATTCGGTGGCGAACTCGTGGATCCTCAGCGCCGCAGTCAACGCCCGGTCCCGATCCTGTGCTGCGGCATTGGCCTCGATAGCCGTTTTGGTGGTGCGTAGTGCGATCACTGCGGCGACTGCACCACCGATGATCGCGCCGAGAAATCCATCGAACAGGCTCAGCGTCACGGTCTCCCACGTCATCGGCCGACCGTAGCTTGGCCAGGGGGGCCACGGCGCCGAAGCGCTGGCAGTTGCAGGACGGTTCACCCTCCCAAGCCGTCGTGCACCTGCTAGCAGCTCGGCGTTAGCAGCGCTAGACATCGTCAAGAACAGAGGCGCCGACCTCCATCAAGTGGGGGCCTCTCGCTTGACCGAAGGGCGTGCAAGTAGGCCATCGACGCAATTACGAGAGCGCGCCGACAATCGCCAACCACTCGCGTGCCGAGGTTCGGACCGTGGCGTAGTCACCGGTTGCCATGCTGTCGCCGACGAGGTCGGAGCCGACGCCGAGGGCGACCGCTCCGGCGTCGAGCCAGGAGCGGGCATCCTCTCGGGTGATCGTTCCGGTGGGCATAATCCCGGCGTCGGGCAGTGGCGGCAGGAGCTGCCATAGGAACTTCGGGCTGTGCGAGCTAGCGGGGAAGAGCTTGACCACCTCGGCACCTGCCTGAGTGGCGGCGTCGATCTCGCTGGGTGTGAACACGCCGGGCACGAACGCGATATCGCGTTCCCGGGCGTATTCGACCACGGGCATGGACATGCTCGGCGCAACGAGGAAGTTCGCGCCAGCGTCGATGGCTCGCTGCGCGTCGGCGACGTTCCGCACTGTGCCAGCGCCGATGTACGCGGTGTCGCCGAGGCGGGCTGCGACCTTGGTGACCACGGATAGAACCTCTGGCCCGGCGATCGGGAACTCAAGTGCTCGGATGCCCTCGGACACCAACACTTCGGCGACGTCGGCAAGGCGATCGACGTCTTCGCCGCGCAGGATCGCGAGGAGACGGGCTTCTCGGATGGCTTCGGCCGCGCTCGACGGACGCGCGGTCATGCTGCCGCCGTCACGGTGGCGAGCATCTTGGTTGCCTGGCTCTGCAGCGGCTCACTGGATGCGGAGTTGTCGATGATGACGTGGTCTGCCACTGGCAGGAAGTCGAGGTTGATTCCCGCGACGTAGTGGTTCCAGTCCGCGAGCTTGCCCGTGTCGCGGGCGGCTCCGCGGCGCTTGAGGTAGGTGTGCATCGTGCTGGCGTCGCAGCGGACCCAGACCAGAGTCAGGCCGACCCCTGCGGCGTTCAGGCGGGTGTTGACCCGCTCGATCCAAGCCGCGTCCTGGAACTCTCGGATGAATGGCGCCGTGACGACCAGCCCGACGCCGACATCCGCGTTCTCCTGAATGGTCGCCAGCACCGCTTCGTACTCGTGCGGGCGAACCTGCTCAAGGTAGGTCTGTGACTCGCGATCGTGCGCTGGTTGCCCGAGCTCTTCGAGAAGTCGCTCGACCACGGCCCTCGTGGTCGTGTCCTTATCGATGATGGCGGTGCCGGTGAGGCGTGACAGCACGCGGCTCAGCTCCGACTTACCCGAGCCCGCGTAGCCACCGATCAGGAACGTGTGCGGCTGGTGCGGCTCACCGTTCGCGGTTGGCGAGGTGATACCGCTCCGGACGATCCGGCGTGAGCGGGAAACGGCCTCGACGAGGCCGTCTTTGACGAGGTGCTCCATCGCCTTGTTGACGGCCCAGGTGCTTACACCCATCTGGTCGGCGAGATCGCGGGACGAGGCAAGTGCCTCCCCGTCGCGGAGCCTGCCCGCCTCGATGTCATTCCGGATGATTCGTTCCACCCGTTCGACCTTCTTACCGCCCACGTCCTCGGCGCTGTACTGCGGCATGTGACCTACCTCACATTAATGAACTCTCAACTGGATGGTTCCAGCCTAACAACTGGGTTGGTGAGGATCATCCACTGGCTGCGCGCGTCCGCCAAACCGGCTTGTTCGAGCCAACCAGTTGACATGGTGAACAACCCAACTGCTAGTTTTCCTCTCAACAGGTCTGTGACCGGCGACATAGAGCCACGTCACAGACAGGGTTCTCGGGCCGATGGACGGTCCGAGGTCACGGCATCGAGGAGAACGTCATGTCGAGGTACCGCATCGGGGCGCTGGACTCAGCGCGTCAGTACTTGTTCGAGGCCGGTCACGCACTGGGTGCGGCCGCCCGGGCCCTGGTCACGCACGGTCACGGCCGAGAGGACGACGGCACCGCCGAGGTCGGCCGTGAGGCGCTGGCCATGTCGGTCCGCACCGAGGAACTGAAGGCCACCGTCCGCGAGGCACACGAGGCGGCTCGCGCCGCTGAGGTACAGGACGACGAGAGCACTGGGGGCAATCGATGATCCCGGCCGCTCTCGTCGTCCTGTACGCCGTTGTGGCGGTAGTCCTGCTCGGAGCGGCGGTGATCGCATGGGCTCGCTGAACACATTCACGGCCTACGACGCGTTCGCCGCCGAGCCGTCGTTGACCGCCCTCGCCGCCATTGCCGCCGAGGAGCCCGTCATCGCTGCCGAGGTCGCCGTAGTCGATGCCGAGTGCCGCCTTGCGGCCTCGCCCGACGAGGTCGCAGTCAAGGCCCACCGCCGCGCGGTGGTCGCCCTGAACGTCGCCATGCGGACCGCTGTCGAGACCCGCACCAACCGCGCCACGTCTACGGCCCCGGTGTTCGCGCCGGGTGACCCGCTCCGGACGGCCCGCCGGGTCGTCATCCTTCCTGCTGTCCGTACCGCCTGAGAGGAAAATCCCATGGCTGTTCAGATGTCACTGTTCGCGTTCCTGCTGCTCATCACGGCGGCTCTGTTCTGGAAGAACAAGCTCAAGGTGTCGACCGCGCTGTGGATCATGCTCGTCATGTCGGCCGCGCCCCTGAGCATGACCGGCGCAATCCAGAACGGCACCGGCACCGCGGTGGGCTGGATCTTCGAGACCATCGCCGCCATGTTCGCGGGTGCCTGAGCATGACGACCCCCAACGAGTCCATGCCTGGCACCCCCGATGACGGGCTGCCCGGTGCTGACGAGCTGCAGGCGTGGGTGTTCGGCCCCGGTCACGAGGTCGAGGCCTACGGGCTGGACCAGGGCACCGCTCTGGTCCAGCCGGACGGCACCGAGCCTGAGGACGACAACGTGCTGACGGGCGAGGTGATCG
Organism: Promicromonospora sp. Populi; assembly: GCF_041081105.1. NCBI lineage: Bacteria > Bacillati > Actinomycetota > Actinomycetes > Micrococcales > Promicromonosporaceae > Promicromonospora > Promicromonospora sp. Populi. The sequence goes on from NZ_CP163528.1 coordinate 3,318,679, forward strand.
ACGCCCCGACCGAGCCCGAGGCGGCGCCTGCCCCCAAGGGGCCCCGGGTGATCGAGCAGCGCCCGGCCGACCGGCGCGAGGTGCTGCCGGACTGGCTCAAGTCGCGTGAGGCGTTCCTGGCCACCGCCCGGTGGGCCGTGGGCTACTCCAGCCACGTGTGCGCCTACCACGCGGTGCGCCTGCCGCTGTATGCGCTGCGGCTGGCCGGTCGTGCCCCGATCGGTGCGGGCCGCATCACCTCCACCGTATGGCGGTGGGCGGCCGACTCGGAGAACGTCGAGGTCCGCCGTGCTCTGCTGGCCGCGACCAAGTCCGACCCGGCGGCGTACCTCAAGGTTCGTGGCGACGCCCGTTCCGTGACCCGCCGTCGTGGCGCTCTGGCGGTGTTCGGCCTCGCTACGGCGTCGGCCGCTGTCGCTGGTGTCGCGGTGGCGGCCGACCCGATCTGGCAGGCCGCCACCGCCGCCGTAGCGCTCGGGGTGCTGGGCGTCGTCGGCCGTAACCGTGAGGCCACGATCGCGGGCAACGCGACGTCGTCCGCGAAGATCCCGCCGCTCACCGGTGACCTCATCAAGGAAGCGCTGGTGTCTCTGCGCCTGGGGTCGGTCAACTCCGGGGTGCGGCAGGACGAGCGCGCTATCCGGTTCCTGTCGATCGTGCGGGACGGTGCCGGGTTCCGTGCCGACATCGACCTGCCGCCGGGCGCGACCGCCGGTGAGGTCATGGAGAAGCGTTCCCAGCTCGCGTCCGGGCTGCGCCGCCCGATCGGGTGCGTGTGGCCCGAGGGCGACCCCGAGGTCCACGAGGGCCGCCTGATCCTCTACGTCGGCGACAAGTCGCTCTCGCAGTCCGACCCCACCCCGTGGCCGCTGGCGCGCAAAGGCACGGTGAACGTGTTCGAGCCGTTCCGGGTCGGGGTGGACCAGCGCGGCCGCAAGGTGGACATGACCCTCATGTACGCCTCCGGCATCGTCGGCAGCATCCCGCGTATGGGCAAGACGTTCACGCTGCGCCTGCTGCTGCTCGCGGCCGCGCTGGACCCGCGGGTGGAGATCCACGCGCACGACCTGCGCGGCGGCGCCGACCTCGACCCCCTGGCCAAGGTCGCGCACTACTACCGCTCCGGTGACGACCCCGAGGACATCGCCGCCCTGCTGGCCGGGCTCAAGGCTGTGCAGAAGGAGATGCGCCGCCGGTACAAGCTCATCCGTACCCTGCCCAAGGACATCTGCCCCGAGGGCAAGGTCACCGACGCCCTGGCCAGTGACAAGCGGCTGGGCATGCACCCGATCTTCATGGCCTACGACGAGACCCAGGTCATGTATGAGCACCCCACCCACGGCGCCGAGATCCGGGCCGTGGCGGAGGACATCGTCCGTCGTGGTCCGGCCGCCGGGATCATGCTGTGGCACGCCACCCAGCGCCCCGACGACAAGTCCATCCCGACCGCCGTGTCTGCCAACGCCGTGCTGCGCATCTGCCTCAAGGTCATGGGGTGGCGCGAGAACGACATGGTGCTCGGGACCGGGGCGTACAAGGCCGGGATCAACGCCACGATGTTCAACCGCACCGACCGGGGCGTGGCCTACCTCGCCGGTGAGGGCAACGACCCCGTCATCCTGCGCGGCGACTACATCGACGCCCCCACCGCCGAGACCATCGCCGACCGCGCTCGCGCCATCCGGGAGGCCGAGGGCCGCCTCACGGGTATGGCCGCCGGCGACGAGCCCGCCGACACCGACCACTCCACGATCCTGGACCACCTGCTGGCCGTCTGGCCCGCCGATGACCCCAAGTGGCCCAACGGCAAGGTCTGGGGCGACGAGCTCGCCGCCCGCCTGGCCGAGCACAAGCCCACCTTCTACGAGGGCTGGGACGCCGCGCAGGTCCACGCCGCCGCCAAGCGCCACGGCGTGATGTCCAAGTCCGTCAAGCACGGCACCGGCGCGAACAACGTCCGACGCGGCCTGGTCCGCGCCGACGTCGTCGCCGCCCTGCCGGACGCCCTGCCCGACTTCACCGCACTGATCCCCGAGCACGACGAGACCACGGAGGACTGACCCATGGCCAAGGACAAGAGCAGCAAGGACAGCAAGAGCGGCAAGAGCTGGCAGGAGACGAAGCAGTGGGGCGACACCGCCTCCACCTGGTCTGGCTTCGGCAAGAAGGTCGCCGGGAAGCGCGGCGAGCAGTGGGGCCGCAAGGCAGACGACTCGATCCGCAAGTCCGCCGAGGATCGCGCCAAGCGCGACGGCTGGTGGTAACCGCACGTCCCCCGCACGACCTGACCCGTTCAACCTGAGAGGAGCACCACCATGAGCACAACCGACCACACCACCACCCGCCCCAGCGGCTCCCGCCGCCTGGTCCTGACCGGCGCCGTCTCCGTCGCCCTCATCTCCACCTTCTCGGCCTACCTCGCGATGGTTGCGTTCGGCATCGACGTCCTGAGCATGGACCCCGTCACCGCCTACACCACCGTCGGAGTCTTCGAGCTCTCGCTGGTCACGGTCGCTCTGCTGGCTCGTGAGGCTGCCCGGGACAACAGGCCCGGCGGCGTGCTGCTGTCGCTCACCTGGATCCTGTCCACGGCGTCGGGTGTGTTCGCCGCGATCCACGAGGTCTACATGGGCCACCCCGGCGGCGCGACAGCGTTCCGGTTCATCGTGCCCCTGCTGGCCGCGCTCATGTGGCACCTCGCCCTCATCGGTGACCGCCACCTCGCGTCCGGCGCGTCCTGGTCCGGCATGCGGCAGTCCATGCGGATGCACGCACTGTTCCTCACCACCGAGGACGCTGTCCGGGCACACGCCGCCGACGACGGCACCCCCGCCGCCCGCCGCGCGATCGCCAAGGCCGAGGCCCGGCGCCGACAGGCCCGCGCCATCGCGCTCAAGTCGGTGCCGCCCGCCCAGATGCGCACCCAGACCGGCGCCTGGCTGGACTCGCTGGGCGCCGTCGCGGACGCCGTGACCGACGTAGCCCGCCTGCACGTCGAGGCCAACAACCGCGTCGCCGGACACCTCACCACCCCCACGCCGTCCGGGCACGTGTCCGGGCCGGACTACACCGACCGGACCGCCGAGTCTGTCCGGGCTGAACTCGCAGACCTGGCCGGACTGTCCGCGACCCCGGCAGCCGGACAGGACACACCCCGTGTCCGGGCCGCTGTCCGAACCACTGTCCGACCCACGCCGCGCCGGACCGTCCGCCCGGCCGGACCCACCAACGCCGACCGGACTGTCCGCCTGGGCATCGTGTCCGGGCTGCTGGACACCAACCCGGACGCCACCGCGACCGACGCCCTGTCCGCCCTCGCTGGGGCCGGACACCACGTGACCGACCGCACTGCACGCCGCCTGCTGGCCGACGCCCGCCCCCACACCGACCCGATCCCGGACTGGTCGGTGGACCCGGCCGTGCTGCTCGCCACGGTCAAGGCCTGACCTGCCGCCCCGTCGACCCCACCGCCACCTGACCAGCGCCACCCCGTCACCGACACAGGAGGAACCGTGAACCCGAACGACACCATGAGCCCGACCCGCGTGATCGAGACGCTGCGGCCCGTCAACCGGGCACTGACCTGGGGCCTGTTCGCCTCCCTGGCCGTGACCACCGCAGGGCTGGCCACCGGCACGAACTGGCTGGTCGACCTCGGCTGCGCCGGGATCGTCCTCAACGGCCCGGCCGGAGTCCTGACGATGCTGACCATGCTCGTCGCCCAGGTCATCGCCGACGCCCTCGCCACCGAGGCCGACGAGGTAGCCCGCACCACCCCCGCCGGCCCCATCGAGGCCACGGCGAACGGTAGCGAGAGCCCCGCTACCGGTAGCGGCCCCGCTACCCCCGAAAACCGCAGGATCCTGCGGAAGTAGCGGGGTAGCAGCCCCGACGCTGCACCCCCGAAACACCCCCTGAACCCACCGCCAAGGGCACGGCGGGCCGCGACCGCTACCGCCGTGCCCCTACCCCACCCATGCCAAAAACAGGCCGCTGAACAGGAAGGACAACCGCCATGACCACCACCACCGCTCCACCGCTCGCCGCCGGTCGGGCCTACGACCCGCAGGTGTTCGCCGCATGGCTGAACGGCTACGAAACAGGCGAGCACGTCGGAACCACCCTCGGCACCCGGGACGCCTGGAAGCAGGGCTACGACGCCGGGCACACCGACGGGATCCAGGCCGGGCGACGTCAGCTGGACGCCGAGCTGGAGGCTGCCGCCGACGCGCATAGTGCGCGGTGGCGGGCAGACCTCCAGGCCAGCGCGAACCGGCCCGCGTACGACGAGCTGTGCGACCGCCGCGCCGCGTCGGACGACGAACGTGCCCGCGAGGCCAAGAGCGCCGCTGTCCAGCGCGGCCTTGCCGAGGGCGCCGTCGTCGAACGTGCCCGCGCAGCCCGGCAACGCCAGATCCTGCGGCGCAACGGCGTCGTGCCCATGCACACCGCGACCGGGCACGTCTACCCGCCGAACTGGCCCGAGTCGGAGCGGTACTGCGCGCACGCCGTCGCCGTCGTGGCCGCCACCGGCTCACCCACCCGGCCCGCCATCACCTCCGGCTCTGCCGCTGCTGCGGCATGAGCGACCCCGTCGAGCACGACCACGTCACCGAGGGAGACACCACCATGAGCACCCGCTACCGGCACCCGACCGCTGTCCCGTCCGCTGATCTTGGCCCGTGGTTCGTGGTCGAGGTCCCTGCGGACTTCACCAGCCGCAGCGTCCATCGGCGCACGGTCACGACCTGGGTCTACCTGTCCGGGACCTACCTCGTGCGTCCCGTCACCGACCTGCTGGGCAACGACCTCGCGGTGACCGAGCTGGACGTCATCATCACCACCCGCAACGAGCCCGCCTACGGCTGGACCTGGCCGTTCGGGCGGCGCACCACCCACCCCGGCACACCCACCGTCGTCACCGCCGTCTGGCCGATCGACAACCTGATCCACGGGGCCCCGGCCGTCCTGGAGGACGACGCCCACACCGTGGCCGGCACGTTCCGCCGCGTCGCATGAACACCGTGCCCACCACCACACCCGCACCCGCCGCACCCGCACCTCAGGAGAGCGTCATGACCACGAACACCACCGCCCTGCCGTCACTGCCGGGCAACCCGTACGAGGCGGCCGACTGGCTCGTCGCCCGCCACGACTGGCCCCGCAGCCTGGTCGCCCGCGTGATCCTGCGCGGCGCGGAGCACCCGCACTGGCTGGACCAGCTCGCCGACGCGGTCACCGACCTGGACACCTACACCGCTGCGTGGCGCCGGTACGAGGACACCCACCCCGCGCCGTCGACCACCTACGCGACCGACGCGGACTGGGAGGCCTGGGAGGCCTCCGGCCCGACCCCGAGCGAGGCCGCCCGAGCGCTGAACGTGATGTCCGGTGGTGAGGCACGCATGTGCCGCCTGGTCGCCACCCTGCACCCCACTCGCCGCGTGAACTGGCACCTGGCCGATCTGGAGTTCGACGAACGGGGCGCGGCGTTCTTTCTGGACTGGGCCGCCGTCGCCCTGACGGGGCTCGCGTGGGACGGCGCATCGGCCCGTGCCCTTAACGCGCTGCTGGCGGTGGCCCGATGACCTCGATCACGTACGGACCGTTGCGTGTGGGCGGGTTGTTCGCCGGGTACGGCGGGCTGGAGCTGGCCCTGCGGCAAGTGTTCGGCACCGTGCGCCTGGTGTGGGTCTCAGAGGTCGATCCCGCTGCGTGCCGCATCCTCGAGACGCGGTTTCCCGGCGTGCCGAACCTCGGCGACGTCACCACCGTCAACTGGGCCGCCGCGGCGCCGATCGATGTGCTGACGGGCGGGTCGCCGTGTCAGGACCTTTCCCAGGCCGGCAAGCGCCTCGGGATGACCGAGGGCACCCGCTCGAACCTGTGGGTCGCGATGCGTGAGGCCATCGCGATTACCCGCCCCCGACTCGTCGTATGGGAGAACGTCCGTGGAGCCTATTCAGCCTGCGCACAGTCAGAGGTCGATAGCGAGCTGGGACCCTGCCCGCGATGCCTGGATCCGGACACCACTGCAGGACATGCTCCCCATCTTCGAGCCCTCGGACGTGTACTCGGAGACCTTTCCAGTCTCGGGTATGACGCTGCATGGGTCGGCCTACGCGCTGCCGACGTCGGCGCCCCGCACGGCCGGTTCCGCGTCTTCGTCGTCGCCTGGGACACCCGCACCGAGGACACCGCCGGTCCCGCCTGGGTGGGCGGGGGAGCCGCTGCTGCCGACGCCGAAGACCACCGACGCGAAGGGAGCCTCGCCGGGCGACCTGCGCCGCTCCGAGCCGGGGTTGCGGGCGTTGCCGCTGCTGCTGGCGACGCCGACCGCGCAGCTCGCGACGAACGGCGGGAGCCAGGAACCGGCGAAGCGCCGGCGGGGTGGGCATCAGCCGACGCTGGCCGACCAGATGGAGCACCTGTAGCACTGCTGCCCACGCCGAGGGCCACGGACGGCACCAAGGGTGGCCCGAACCAGCGCGGGTCCTCCGGTGACCTGATGCTGCCCAGCGCGGTCACGCTGCTGCCGACACCGAAGGCGAGCAACAACGAGAACCGGCAGAGCGCCGACCGGTACGGCCCGAACCTCGGCATGGCCCTCGGGACAACCCCGGGATGGGACGACCGGCCCGAGTTCGGGACCTACACCCCGGCCATCGAACGGTGGGAGCCGATCCTCGGACGACTCGCGCCGGCGCCCACCGAGCCGACCGGTCGCGGTGGTGCGCAGCGCCTGGGACCGCGGTTCGTCGAGTGGATGCAGGGCCTGCCCGAGGGGTGGGTCACCGACACCGACACCAGCCGCAACGAACAGCTCCAAGCCCTGGGCAACGGCGTCGTCCCACAGCAAGCCGCCCAGGCACTGCACCGCCTCCTAGAAATCCGTGCCGCCGCGCTCAACGGTCAGCACGAACTCACTGAGCGCAAAGCCAGCGTCCGCACCAACCTCGCAGCCTGACGGAAGGAACCCGCATGTCCCTCACCCCGCTCTTGACCTCACGGCTCGATGCTCGCGCCCTGACCCCTGCTGAGGCAGCAAGGGCGCTATGCGCGCAGACCGACCCTGAGGTGTGGTTCCCAGAGGCCGGGACCAGCGCCCGCGGCGCCCAAGCGATATGCGCCCGGTGCCTGATTGCGGCCCGGTGCCTGATTGCGGCCCGGTGCCTGGCTGTGGCGTTGGCCCGCAACGAGCGGGACGGCGTCTGGGGCGGCACCACCCCCAACCAGCGCCGAGCCCTCCGCCGTCGCACCCGGACCACCCAGCCCGACGCTGCCGCCGCTGCGGCCGCCTGAAAGGACACACGATGACTGCCACCACGAGCCATGTGCAGCCCGAGCTGCCCGACGACGCCGCGACCGAGAACGGTGCTGTCCTGCTGGACCAGGTCCGTTCTGCCCTGTCCCGGTACGTGATCCTCCCGGACGAGCACGCCATGACCGGTGTCGTCCTGTGGATCGCCGCTACGCACGCCATGCCGGCATGGACCCACGCCACCCGCCTGGTCATCTGGGCGCCGGAGAAGGCGTGCGGCAAGTCCCGCCTGATGCAGCTCATCCGGGCCATGTGCCACCGCGAGCTGATGGCGATCAACGTCTCGTCGTCGGCGATGTACCGGGCGATCTCCGGTGCTGAGTCCGACCCGCCCACCGTGCTGCTGGACGAGGCAGACACCGTGTTCGGCGCCAAGGCCGCCGGAGACGAGGACCTGCGCGGTCTGCTGAACGGCGGGTTCGAGCGCGGCGCGTACACGCTGCGCTACAACGCCGCCCGCGACGACGTCGACAAGCTCTCCACGTTCGCCATGGCCGCCCTGGCAGGCATCGGCCGGATGCCCGACACCATCGAGGACCGGGCCGTGCTGATCAGCATGCGCCGCCGCAAGCCCGGCGAGGAAGTCGCCCCCTACCGCAAGCGCCGCGACGGCGCACCCCTCGACCGGCTCCGTGTGCGACTGAACCGGTGGGTCCGGGCCAACATGCAGACCCTGGAGCTGGCCGTTCCCCCGATGCCGGTCGAGGACCGTCCCGCCGACCTGTGGGAACCCCTGGTCGCTGTCGCGGACCTCGCCGGCGGTGACTGGCCCGAGAAGGCACGCCGGGCCGCCGTCAAGCTCACCCAGGCCCGCGACGACTCCGCCAAGGCATCCCTGACCACACAACTCCTAAGGGACATCCGTACCGCGTTCGGCGACGCGGACGCCCTGCCGTCCGTCGCGCTGCTGGGCCGCCTCACCGCCAACGAGGAAGCGCCGTGGGCGACCTACGGACCCAAGGGCCTGTCCACGCACAAACTCGGCGCCCTGCTGCGCGAGTACGCCATCGGGGCCGGCGTCCTGAACCTGCCCACAGGGCAGGCCCGGGGCTACCTGCGGTCCGACTTCGAGGACGCCTGGGGCCGCTACTGCCCCGAGACGCCGGTACCCGATCAGGGGACCCAAGTGTCAGAAGTGTCAAAGCGTCAACCGACCAACGAAAGCGCAGGTCAGACCCCATAAATCAGCCTGACACTTCGCCTCGACCTATGTGTCAGCGAAGTGTCAGCGCCCGACCGCTGACACTTCGCTGACACTTCAAAATCTCAAAGTGTCAGCCCAAAAAACACCGCCTGACCTGGGCGGACACCTGCCCGCTGACACTTTGACACTTCTGACACTTACCCCTGCCCAAAGTCGCTAGTGCAGTGCCGCGAAAGGAACCAACGATGAGCACCGACACGCTCCCGACGCCCCTCAAGAAGAGACTGATGACGCCCGAGGAACTCGCCGACTATCTCAGCGTGACGCTCCACTGCGTCTACGCCTGGTCCAGCCGCGGGGGCGGTCCCCGCGTGCTGCGCGTCGGCGGTCGACTGCGGTATCGCGAGACCGACGTCGAGGCCTGGCTAGACAGCGTCGGCGACGAGCGGAAGGCCGGCTGATGGGCCGGGGCCGTCCGCCACTGGAGCCCGGACGCTGGGGCGAGATCAACCCGAAAGAGGTCCGTCCCGGCGTGTGGCGCGCACGCACCAAGTACCGCGCGTTTACTGGCGCCACCAGCGAGCCCGAAGCGTTCGGTAAGTCCAGGGGCGCCGCGAAGCGAAAGCTGGAAGACAAGCTGCACGCGATGTCCGGCACCGGCGCCGCCGATGGCGTTGTGCCCATCACGAGCACGACGAAAATGACCGACGCAATCGATGAATGGGTTCGTGAGCGCAAACAGGAGGGGGAAGACGGCATCACGTCTCAGTCGCTCATCACGTACGGGAGCACGATCAAGAACCACGTACGCCCCGGGCTCGGAAAACTGCGGGTGCGCGAGGTCACCCCGGTAGCCGTGAACCGACTACTCGCAGCGCTCCACGCCGCCGGGAAGTACGACACTGCACGCCAGGCAAACAACGTCCTGACACAGATCATGGGTATGTGCGTGCGGTATGGCGCCATCGCAACGAACCCTGTCCGCGACGCCGCGCCGGTACGCAAACCTCGCCGGCGCAAAGAGATCCGCACACTGTCGCTGGATGAGGTCGCCATCCTCAGGAAGGCGGTGCGCGTCTGGGAGGATCGTCCAGCGAAGCGGGGCGTACGGAACGTCACGCTCCTACCCGAAATCGTGGACACGATGCTCGGCACCGGGCTCCGGATCGGTGAGGTTCTCGCTCTCCGCGAGGAAGACCTGGACCTCCACAGCGAGGCTCCAACGCTGACCGTCAACGGGACCGTCGTTCGCGCCGAGGTGCCCGACGCAAACGGGGATCCCAAGAGGCGACTCATTCGGCAGACGAAGCCCAAGACCGATTCCTCGGTTCACACGGTGACCCTTCCCGGGTTCGTCGTCGCCGCAATACGGACCGCTCTGGACCTCGCGCTCGACGGCGGCCCGGACGGTCTGCTGTTCCCGTCGACTGCGGGGACGGTGCGCTCGCCAGGCCGGGTGCGCGAGCAACTGAAGCAAGCGCTGCACGGTACGGGCGTGACCGTGCGTCCGCATGACTTCCGCCGGACGGTCGCTGACCACCTTGACGAGGAAGTCGACACGAAGACCGCCGCCGCCCAGCTCGGGCACTCATCGGAGGCGACGACGCTGCGGCACTACGTGCGGCGGAAGAACATCGCACCCGATGTTCGGACGGTTCTCGACATGCTCATCGCGGGTACGACGGACAGCCCTGCCGAGGAAAAAAGCGGGAATTAGGCGGGAGCAGCGGTAGAAAAACTGAGCCCCTGACCAGCGTTTGCGCTGGTCAGGGGCTCAGTTTGTCACTCTGGGTGCGGTAGCGGTGGGATTTGAACCCACGGTGGACTTTCACCCACACACGCTTTCGAGGCGTGCTCCTTAGGCCGCTCGGACACGCTACCTATGCCCGCCGCATCAGCAGCGGGCCGTAGCAGGATACCTGGTCGAAGCCAGGTTCCACGAATCGGTTGCGCCGCGCCTGCCACGCCGCGGCGGGCGTCTCACTCGGCCCGTTATTGTCCGACGACGTGACCGGCGTCGTCGGGCGTCCAGGGCGCAACCGTAGAGTAGGTACATGCCGACGCCCGCTCACAAAGAGCCCCTTCTCGAGGTCGCGGCAGAGCCGCCGGGGGCCGGACCGTCAGAGCCGTCAGCGCCGTCAGAGGCCGAACCGGCGGAGGCCAGGGCCGGCGACCTTGTCGAGCGCACGGCGGCCGCGATCCGCTCGTGGATCATCACGGGGACGGCGCAGCCCGGCGAACGACTCTCGGAGAAGGCGGTCGCCGAAACCCTCGACGTCTCGCGCAACACGCTTCGCGAGGCGTTTCGCGTGCTGACGCACGAGAACCTGCTCGTGCGGCGCCCGCATGCCGGGGTCATGGTCGCCGTGCCCACGCTCGCGTCCATCCTCGACATCTATCGTGTGCGCCGGATGATCGAGGGGCAGGCCCTCCGGGGAGCACTGCCGGGCCACCCGGCGACCGCGATCATGGGCGAGGCGGTCGCGAGCGCGGAGCGGGCACGCGACAAGAAGGACTGGCGCGCGGCCGGAACGGCCAACATGGAGTTCCATCGCGGCATCGTCGCGCTCTGCGACAGCGCGCACCTGGACCGGCTCTACGCCACGGTCTCGGCCGAGCTTCGCCTCGCGTTCGGCCTGCTCGCGAACCCGGAGTACCTGCACGCCCCCTATGTGGCGCGCAACGCCCGAATCCTGGAGATGACCCTCGCCGGGGAGAGCGCGGCGGCCGCGGCGGAGCTGGACGACTACCTCGTCCAGTCGGAGCGTACGGTCGCTGCCGCCTACTCCCGGCGCGCCTCGCACGAACAAGCCTGACGCACCGGCTCACCGCACCGGCAGCGTCGTCAGCAGCTCGTCGAGCTGCGCCCTCGTGGTGGCGACGTACCCGCCGCGCAGGCGCATGGCCGCGTCCCAGACCTCCCGCTCCCCCGACGACTGCCGCTCCAGCACGCTCATGTTCTCGGTGAGGTCGAGGCGCCGGTTGAATCCCTGGACCGTGTCGCGCCACCGGTGCAGCCCCGTCACGAGCACGGTGTCCCGGCGCCGGTCCAGCGCGCCCGAGACGAGCGCGGCGTCGACCGCCGAGACCGCGAGCCGCGCGAAGACGGCGCGCGGGCGGTCGTCCGCGGTCCGCGCAAACTCGTTGTCCGCGAGGACCGCGCGGTTCCGCTCCAGCTCGCGCCGGACCGCGGCCAGCACCTGGGCATGCCGCTCCGCCTCGCTGCTCAAGCGCTCGACGATGAGCCCGGTCATCCCCGCCACGAGCGTCAGCGAGTTGACCGCCGGCTCCCAGCGCGGCTCGCCGGGAAGCACAAACCAGAGGACGCCGAGCACGAACGCGGTGGCCAGCAGCACATAGGTGACTGTGGCCACAGTGGCACGCGCGACTGTGACGTGGCGCTCCACCACCCAGCCCAGGCCGGGCACGTTCAGGCCCAGATCGTGAACGGCCGGTCGTCCACCCGCGGGTCGGCGGCCTCCGGGCGGTCCACGAGGTAGGCGTGATCGCCCGGCCGGAGCACACCGGCGACGCGGTCCAGGGCGGCCGCGGCGTCGTCGGCGTCCGTGACCACGAGGTCCAGTTGCACCGAGATGATGCCGGGCCGAACCGGCTCCCGTGCCTGGTCAGACGACCCGGCGCCCCCTCGCGCCTTCCGCAGGAACAGGGGCACGGCCCGGGCCAGCACGCCGATCCGGCGCCCCACGGGCTGCTGCACTGTCGGTTCGGCCATGTCGGTTCATCCTCCGGCGCGGGCGGGCAGGCTATCGCTGCACAACCAGGCTAGCGGCGTCCGACATAAGTATCTAGGTTGTTCAACAATTTGGCGAAGAGTCGCGCTGGACCGGTCGACTTGCAGCCAGCCCGTCCAGGCGACTCCCAGCCAGTTCCAGGCTTGTCCCAGCGTCATCGCAGGGAGCAATCGGGTCCGTGCGTTTACCTCGTGTTCACCCGAAAACCCCGGAGCACCGATGAACCAGCTCATGCTCTACGCGGTCGACCTCGTCGCCGTCACCATCCTGACCTTCGCCCTGTACTTCCCCCGGCACCGCCGTCGCGACCTCGTCGTTGCGCTCCTCGGCGTCAACGTGGGCGTGCTCGCCGTGTCCGCCACGCTCTCCGCGAGCGCCGTCGCGGCCGGCCTGGGGCTCGGCCTGTTCGGCGTGCTGTCGATCATCCGGCTGCGCTCCTCGGAGCTGTCGCAGACCGAGGTCGCCTACTACTTCGCGTCGCTCGCACTCGGCCTGCTGGGTGGGCTCGGGACGAGCACCGGCTGGGTCGGGATCGCGGGCAGCGGCCTGATCCTGCTGGTCATGGCGCTGGGTGATCACTCGCGCTTGTTCGCCCGGCACCACAGCCAGCTGGTGGTGCTGGACCGTGCCATCACCGACCGGGACGATCTGGTCGGGCATCTGGAGCAGCTGCTGGGGGCGCGCGTTCACGCGGTCTCCGTGCAGCGCCTGGACCTTGTGAACGACTCGACCGTGGTGGACGTCCGCTACTCCGAGGCGCGCCGCCTGCCCATCGTGACCGACGACGGCACCGGTGCGCCGACCACCCTGCACGAGGGGACCGTGGCCGGCGGACGCCCGGAGCTGGCGGCAGCACGATGATCGATGCCCTCGACCCCGTCACGCTCGACGAGCTGAACGAAGTCGCCGCCCTGCAGACGCGCCGCGACCGCAAGTACGTGCTGACCCCGGACGAGCTCGACGACCTGCTGGCCGTGCTCCCGCCGGCCCGGGTGCTGGAGATCGACGGTGCCCGCTCGTTCGCCTACGACTCCACCTACTTCGACACCCCTGACCTCGACGCCTATCGCCTTTCGGCGACGCGCCGCCGTCGTCGGTTCAAGGTCCGCACGCGGACCTATGTCGACACCGGGTCCTGCTTTGTCGAGGTGAAGACCCGTGCGGGCCGTGGCACCACGGTCAAGGAGCGGCAGCCGCACGACGACGCCGACCACCTCGGCGTCGCCTCCACCTTCGTCTCGGCCCGTCTGGCCGACGCCGGCGCGCCGCCGGCGCCCACGCTCACCCCGACCCTGCGGTCGCGCTACCGCCGCACCACCCTCCTGCTCGACGACGCCCGCGTCACCCTCGACACCGGCCTCGTCTGGGACCTGCTCATGCCGGGCAGCGCCGGGCCGCAGACCGGGCCGCACGCCGACCCGCACACCGCGTCGACCGTGCGCCGCAGCGCCGCGATCGGCGACCTCGTGGTGGTCGAGACCAAGACCGCGGACGGCTCCGGACCCTCGTCCGTGGACCGCCTGCTCTGGCGGGCCGGGCATCGGCCCGACCGCATCTCCAAGTACGCGACCGGGCTGGCCGTCCTGCTGCCCGAGCTGCCGGACGCGCCCTGGCGGCGCCTCGTCCGACGGCGGCTCGCGATGAGCCTGCCCATCCCCACGACCACTGACCTGACCAGCGAGAGGACTCCCTCATGAAGATTCGCCGACCCCACCCCGTCCTGACCGCAACACTCTCCGGCGCCCTCGTGCTCGGCGTCCTCGCCGGGTGCAGCACGGCCGCCACCGAGTCCACGAGCGGAACGAGCACGACCACCACCACGACCACCTCCGACGTCGCGAGCACCGTTTCCGACGCCCTCGTCGGCAACGAGGACTACACCGCCCTCGCCGCCCTCGCCGACGAGACCTGGGACACCTCCACCGAGACCACCGTCTCGCTCGACGGCGACAGCGCTGCCGTCTCGGGGGACGGCGCCACCGCCGACGGCTCCACCGTCACCATCACCGCCCCCGGCACGTACCGGATCAGCGGCACCCTGGACGACGGCCAGGTGGTCGTGAGCTCCGAAGCCGACGGCGTGGTGCGGCTCGTGCTCGACGGCGCCGACATCACCAGCTCGACCGGCTCCGCGATCGCGGTCACCCAGGCGGACGACGTGTCGGTCGTCCTGGCGGACGGATCGTCGAACAACCTCACCGACGCCACGACGTACGCGGACACCGGCGAGGATGCGCCCAATGCGGCCCTGTTCTCGTCCGACGCCATGGTGATCTCCGGCACGGGCTCGCTGAACGTCACCGGCCGTTCGAACGACGGCATCGCCTCCAAGGACGGCCTCGTGATCGCGGACGGCGACATCACCGTCACCGCGGTGGACGACGGCGTGCGCGGCAAGGACTACCTGGTCCTGACCGGCGGCACGGTCGACGTCGACGCGGAAGGCGACGGCCTGAAGGCGGACAACGAGGACGGGACCAACGAGGACGGCGAGACCGTCGGCTACGCGGCGCTCCTCGGCGGAGAGGTGACCGTCGCGTCCGGCGACGACGGTGTGCACGCCGAGAGCGAGCTTGTGGTGGACGGCGCCGCGGTCACGGTCTCCGAGGCCGTCGAGGGCCTGGAGGCCGCGCACATCCTGGTCGCGGGCGGCACGGTAGACGTCACTTCGTCCGACGACGGCTTCAACGCGGCGGGCGGCACGAGCACGACGTCGGACGAGGCCGCGACGTCGGACGCCACCGACGAGGCTCCCACCGAGGCCGAGGCGCCGCAGGGCGGCGGTATGCCGGGCGAAGCCGCGGGCGACTTCTCGCTCGTGATCACGGGTGGCGACGTGACGGTCGACGCCGGGGGCGACGGCCTGGACTCGAACGGGACGCTGACCGTCTCGGGCGGTGACGTGACGGTGTTCGGCCCGACAAGCGCGGGCAACGGCACCCTCGACAGCGCTGGCGCGCTCACGGTGGACGGCGGCACGCTGCTCGCGATCGGGACGTCGAGCATGCTGCAGACGCCGGGCGACGGCTCAGAGGGCTGGGTCGCGGCGACCTTCGACACGCTGAGCGCGGGCACCGAGCTGACCGTGGTCGACGCGTCCGGGACCGCGGTCGCCACGGTGACGCTGGCCAAGGACACCCAGTCGGTGGTCCTGGCTTCGCCCGACGTGACCGCGGGCGAGGAGTACACCATCCAGGCGGGCGGCGCAGACGTCGCGACCGTGACGGCGGGCGAGGCGCCGGCGAGCACCGGTATGGGTGGCGGGCGGCCCTGACCTGACCGTCTGACACTGCCCCGCCGAACCACCGACGTGGTCCCAATTGGCTGTTCGGCGGGGCGAAATGCGGGGTAATGTTCCGGGCACCGCTGAGGGAGGACACCGATGCCCGCGCCCACGCTCTTCGACTACTCGGACCACAGTCCGTACTCGAACCCCGGAAATCACGCAGGGTTTTTCGGCGAGCTGAGCACCGATCCGGAAGACCTGCACCGGTTCGTCTGCTCCGCCGTCGTGCACTACCGGGCCGGAGGCCCGCAGCTGACCGCAGCACAAAAGCCCGACCCGGACCGGCGCTGGGTGATGTCGATCCTCGATGCGGCCGAGGCACGCGCGCCGCTCGACGGGCCGCGCGCACCCGCGCAACAGGTGGCCGGCTGCTGCCGCGACCACACCCTGCTGACCCTCGGCGTGCTGCGCACGCACGGCATCCCCGCGCGGTCCCGGATCGGGTTCGCCAAGTACTTCACGCCCGGCTGGCACGCTGACCACGTGGTGGGCGAGCGCTGGGACGGCGAGCGCTGGGTGCGGTTCGACTCGGAGCTGGACAACCAGGACTTCGACTTCGACGTGCACGACATGCCCACGGGCCCGGGGGCGCCGTACATCACGGCCGCCGAGGCGTGGCTGGCGATCCGCGCCGGGGCGGCCGATCCGGCGACGTTCGGGGTGGGTCCGGACCTGCCGCACCTGAGCGGCAAGGACTTCGTCCGCTACTACGTGCTGTACGAGGTGGCGCACCGGCACCGCGACGAGCTGCTGCTCTGGGACCTGTGGGGGCCGGAGCTGGGTACGCGCTACGTCCGCGAGGCCGCGGGCGGCCAGGCGGCGACCTGGGTCCAGGAGGCGGGCCTGCCGGGCACCGATGTGTCCGACGCCGAGTTCGACGCCGTCGCCGACGAGCTTGCCCACCTGCTCGTCGCGGCCGACGGCGGCGACGGTGAGGCCGCCGACCAGCTCGCCGAGCTCTATCGCGAGGACACCCGGCTGCACCCGGGCGAGCAGGTGCTCACGCTCTCCCCCACGGGCCACGCCGGCATCACGGACCTCTCGGCCCACTGACCTGTCAGAGGCGGTTGGCGAGGTCTTCTAGGATCTCGCTGGTGCCTGCATCGATCTTTACCGTCGCGTACTTGTCGCCCCGGGTGATCCCGCGGTTCACGATGACGACGGGCTTGCCCGCCTCGGCCGCGTGCCGCACGAACCGGAGCCCGCTCATCACGGTCAATGACGAGCCGGCGACGAGCAGCGCCCCGGCGCCGTCGACCAGCGCGAACGCCCGCTGCACTCGCTCGCGCGGCACGTTCTCGCCGAAGTAGACGATCTCCGGCTTGAGCATTCCCCCGCAGAACTCGCAGGGCGCGGGCTGGAAGTGCGCGGTGGACTCGATGACGGCGTCGGCGTCGGGCGCGATCTCGATGTCCGCGACGTCACCGACCGACTCCAGGAAACCCGGGTTGAGGGCGTCGAGCCGCTCGGCGAGGTGCGCGCGCGAGATGACCCGGCCGCAGCTCAGGCAGATCACGCGGTCGTAGCGTCCGTGCAGGTCGATGACGTTGCGGGAGCCCGCGTCCTCGTGGAGCAGGTCCACGTTCTGGGTGATGATCCCGGCGAGGATCTCGCGCTCCTCGAGCCGCACGAGCGCCCGGTGCCCGGCGTTCGGCGAGGTGCGGTCCACGTGCGCCCAGCCCACGTGGTTGCGAGCCCAGTAGTGCCGGCGGAACTCCTCGTCGCCGACGAACTGCTGGTAGGTCATGGGGCTGCGCGGCGGGGAGTCAGGGCCGCGGTAGTCGGGGATGCCGGAGTCGGTCGAGACCCCGGCGCCCGTGAGCGCGGTGATCCGCAGGCCGGCGAGCACCTCGACGGCGTCGTCCACGGTGGTGCGGGCGACGTCGACGGCCTCCGGCTGCCAGGTGGTGGGTCGGGCTCGTGGGATCACGCTTACGAGGGTATGCCGAGAGCGGGGGTCCGCCACCGCCGTGTGTTTCATTTCGCACTCGACCGCATCCCGCTAGCCTGGGGTTTCGCTGCACTGGAGCAAGAGGGGACCGCGTGGGCGACTCAGCGATATCCAGGATCGACGCCACCCTTGCCGGTGACGACTTCGCGTGGTCCGTGACGCTGGTCGGCGAGGACCAGTCGGACAAGCTCGCCACCCTGGCCCAGCACCTCGACGACGGCCACTCGACCACCGGGGACGGCAAGCGCGTCCCGTCGGGGTACGCCTACTGGGGGATCGGCCCCACGATCGCCTGGTTCAACGCGTCGAACGACCCGACCTACATGGTGATCAAGGTGGGCACCGAGATGTTCCGCCGGCAGTGGCGCAGCATCTCCCCCTCGTCACGGACGAGTGCGTGCACCTGGTCAGCCTCGGCGTCGGGACCGGGGCCAAGGACGGGATGTTCCTGGAGACGATGCGGCGGGCCAACCCGTCGATGCTCTACATCCCGATAGACATGAGCGCCGAGATGCTCCGCACCGGCTCCCGCACCGCCGTCCGGGAGGCGCACTTCCCCCTGGACCGGTCCCTCGGCCTGCAGATCGATCTCTCCCTGGACGGCAACCTCGAGGAGCTGAAGCTGTTCCTCGACCGCCTCGTCGGCGACGAGGCGATCCTCTACTCGCTCGTCGGCAACACGGTGGCCAACTTCGACGACGACGGCGAGTTCCTGAACGGTCTTGCCCAGGTGCTCCGCCCGCAGGACCGGATGCTCGTCGAGTTCGCCAGCACGGAGAACCTGTCCCAGGAGGCCGTGCGCGCCGCCGAGGCCGAGTACCGCCAGACCCGTGGGTTCGTGGAGTTCGTCGCGAGCGCCGTCCGCTACAACACCGACCTCAAGATCGACCTCGACCAGATCCGGTTCGCCGGGTCGGTCGAGAACGAGAGCATCCTGCTCAAGGTGTACTGGCAGAACGTCGGCGGGGAGGCCCTCCGCATGCTCATCCCCGGCAGCCGCCCGATCCACCTCGAACCGCAGGACACGATCCGGCTGTACACGACCAGGAAGTACACGTCCGAGCGGATCGACCAGCTCGTCGCCGGTGCGGGCCTGCGGACCACGCACATGCAGCGCGAACGCTTCCGGCACACGCAGCGGCCCAGCCCGTTCGGCCTGGAGCTGCGTCTCGTTGCCCGCGACGAGAACGCCCGGGTCACCCTGCCGACGTTCGACGTGTGGAAGTGAGCCGAGCGCGGCTGCGCGCGCTGTGGCAGCGGTTCGTGGCGGCCTGGTCGAACCGCCGCTGGGCCCGACGGCGGCGCGTCACCGTCGCCGTGACCACCTACGCCCTGCTCGGCGTCGCATTTGTGCTCGGCATCCTGTGGATACTCGGCGTCGGACCCGAGTGGGAACCCTGGGTCAACTCCCTGACGCTGCTGGCGGGGGTCACCGGACTGATCGTGGAGCGGCAGAACGCCGAGACGGAACGTCGCTCGGAGGTGGTCGCCTCCGTGGTCTTCGAGCTGCAGCAGAACCGCGCAATCGTCGAGCGGCGCCTCGCCGGGCTCCGCACCGGGGGCGAGCGCGCGCTCTCCGTCAGCCCGCGGCTGGCGCTGTCGGCCGTCGACGCCGCGCTCGCCTCGGGGGTCCTGAGCCGGGCGCCGGACAGCGCGCTCGTCGGACAGCTGCACCGCTGGCGGGAACAGCTGCAGGGGTACAACTGGCGCCGGGACCTGACCGAGTTCGAGCTCATGCTCATCAAGTACCAGGACGGCGCGGACACCCGGTCGAGCCTGTCCAGCCTCGCGAACGAGCGGCTGTACCTGCTGCGCCTGCGCACGCTGCTCGACCAGCTGCACTCCGCGCTGCCCCAGGTCTGACCCGGCGCTCAGCCCCGCCGGACAGTCAGCCCCGCCGAGCCTCGAAGAACTCCCGGAGCAGCGCCCCGCACTCGTCCTCGCGGACGCCGCCGAGCACCTCGACCTCGTGCAGCGCGCGCTGGTCGCGCACCAGGTCCCAGACGGAGCCGGTGGCGCCGGCCTTCGGGTCCCACGCGCCGAGGACCAGTCGCTCTACCCGCGCCTGGACGAGCGCGCCCGCGCACATCGGGCAGGGTTCCAGCGTCACCACGAGCGTGCAGCCGGTCAGGCGCCACTCGCCGCGTACGGCGGCCGCGGCCCGCATCGCGAGCACCTCGGCATGGGCGGTCGGGTCGCCTGTCGCTTCCCGTTCGTTGTGCCCGACGCCGATCACCCGCCCCGCGCCGTCGAGCACCAGGGCACCGACCGGCACGTCGCCGGTGTCGAGGGCGCGGCGGGCCTCGTCGAGCGCGGCACCGACCCAGCGCTCCCAGTACGCGCGGCGCTCCACGACGCTCAGCGCGCTCAGCCCTTCGATGTCAGACACACAGGTCACCTTAATGACCTGAGCGTCTGACATCGAAGGAAGGGCCGGTAGCGTTGGCCCCATGCGCCTCCACGTCGTTGACCACCCCCTGGTCGCCCACAAGCTGACCGTCCTGCGGGACGAGACCACCGACTCGCCCACCTTCCGCCTGCTCGTCGACGAGCTCGTCACGCTCCTGGCCTACGAGGCCACCCGGGAGATCGCCACCGAGCCGCACGAGGTACGGACGCCCATCACCACCATGACCGGCACGCGGCTCGCGTCCCCGCCGCCGCTCGTGGTGCCGATCCTGCGCGCCGGTCTGGGCATGCTGGACGGGATGAGCCGCCTGCTCCCGACCGCCGAGGTCGGTTTCCTCGGTCTGGTGCGCGACGAGGAGACGTTCAAGGCCGTCACGTACGCGAACCGCCTGCCCGACGACCTCACGGGCCGGCACGTGTTCCTCATCGACCCGATGCTCGCCACCGGCGGCACGCTGGTCGCCGCCATCGACTACGTGCTGGAGCGGGGCGCCCGCGAGGTGACCGCGGTCTGCCTGCTGGCCGCCCCGGAGGGCATCCAGGCCCTGGAGGAGCACGTGGGTGACCGCGCAAACCTGTCCGTCGTGGTGGCGGCCGTGGACGAGCGCCTCAACGAGAAGGCCTACATCGTGCCGGGTCTGGGAGACGCCGGCGACCGGCTGTACGGCATCGTCTGACGGGCCCGGCAGGGCGCGCCGGCCCTGCCGGGGCCAAGCCTCCGGCGGACTACGCCTGCTCGGTGTCGCCGTCGTCGTCGGGCTGGTCGCCCTCGCCGACCTCGGCGCAGCTCTCCGGCCTGGTCCACGACCAGTTCAGGGCGCTCACGGATGACGCGGTCTCGAACGACGGCTCGCACTCCACGCCACCGCACACGGCGGCAGGAACCCAGAACGATTGCTCCACGGTGTGCGCCTCGCCCTCGAGCTGGCGGGTCAGCCGCACGGAGACCTGCCCCGCTGTGCTGATCGGCAGCGGTCGGGTGAGCCCAAGCTCCGTCGTCGCACCGGCAGGGACCACCGTCTCCGGTCCGGTCTCGCCGGTGTCCACACGGACGAGCACGCCCGCCCAGTCGCGGCCGGTCCGGTTGTCCACCGCGGCCGCGAAGTGTGTTGACCAGTCGGCCTCGACACACTCCGAGGTGGCGCTGACCCCCATGTTCTCGCTGGGCCACGAAAGCTCGGCGCACGACTTGAACGAGACGTCCATCTCGCCCAGGGTCTGCTCGCCGGCCGTCAGGGTGGCGGTCTCGGTACCCCAGACGACGGGGTACTCGATCTTCATGGCCTGGCCGGCGGGCACGGTCTTCGTCACGTCGCCCACGTGGAACCGCACGGGCAGGCTCGACTGGCGGTTGTCGGCAGTGACGGAGAACGTCTGCACCGAGTGGTCCGCCGCCGCGTCGAAGGTGCAGATCCCCGCGTCCACCGGCTTGTCGCCGCCGAACGCCGGGGCGATCAGCGCGCCGTTGTGGTGCGCCGTGGGGTTGTCCTTCGGCACGATCGGGCCGTCGGGCAGGTCGCCGTCGGCGTCCGCGCCGTCCCGCGAGAGGCGGAAGGTGACGTCGCCCGGGGGCACGTGCATGCGGCCCGTGTCCACGGTGAACTTCTGGTCGCTACCCGCCGAGACCGGGAGGCGCACGGACTCGATGGTGCCGTCGCCCACCGGCACGGACATCACGGCGGACAGGGTCTCGCCCGACTTGTTGGTCAGCGTGCCCTCCACGCCCACGGTGCCGCCCAGGTTGACGGTCTGCACGGTCGTGTCAGCGGTCCAGTCCGGCCGGTAGCAGTCCGCCCGCGTATGGTCGCCGGCCGCCACGCGGGTCTCGTACATTTGGCCGTCCACTGCGGTGGCCAGGACAAAGACCGCCTGTCCCGCCGGGAGCCGGAGGCCGTCGGACACCGACAGCCGGGTGCTCTCACCCGGTGCGATGTCGTCGCTGGAGGACGCCCTGCCGCCCGCGGCTTCGAGCGCGACACGCAGGCTGCGCTGCGTCGTGTTGGTGTACGTACCGCCGACGGCGGCATCCGCCACGCCCGCGCCGCCCTGCGCGAGGCAGGAGGCGGTGACGCCGCTCACGCCGTCCGCGGCGTTGACCCAGGCGGAGGTGGCGACCAGCGTCGCGGAGGACGAGTGCGCGTAGCCCTCGAGGACGGGACGGACGTTCGCGACGCCGAGCGTGGTGGGGGCCGCACCCGAAGACGCAGCGGCGGTCGTGATGCTCAGCGCGACCTCCACCGTGCGGCCCGGGTCGAGCTGCACGGCCGCCGCGTCCGTACCGGTGAGCGGCGCGCACAACCAGGCGTTCGGCATGGCGGCGGCCCCACACGACAGCTCCGGCTGCGCGGAGGCGGGGGTGACGCCGTCGGGCAGCGTCACCTCGACCGCCCAGTCGGCGGGCACTGTCTGGTCACCGGTGCTGACGACGCGGACCGGCAGCACGGCGGTGCCGGGGCTCGACAGCGAGACGTCGTCGGTCGACGCGGAGAGCTCAGCACCGAACGGTGCCACCGTGCGGTCCGGCAGGTTGGCGCCGATGTGCTCGATGCCGTCGGCCCAGACCTCGGCGCCAACTGGGTAGTCGCCCCCGGAGTTGGCCCGCACCGGCAGGTCGACGTACTGCGCCTGACCCGGGCCGAGGTCGCCGAGCGAGCAGAGCAGCACGTTCTGCTGCTCCGTCGGCAGGCACCTGGCCGGTACGTCGGCGGTGATCGGCCCCACCGTGGCCGGCGAGCTGGGCGAAGAGCTCGGCTCGGCCTGGGTCTCGCCGTCCGCCGAGACGTCGGACCCGGCGCTCGCACCCGGCGTGGCCTCCGGGCTCGACGCCGGGTCGCTGTCGTCGGTCGTCGACGAGGTCGACACCACGCGGCCGACGCCGGTGCCGAACGGCCCGTTCTGCGTCGTGAGCGTGAGGCCATCGGGGAGGGTGACCTTGAGCTGCGTACCCGAGGCCACGGCGTCACCGGAGTTCTGGACGGTGAGTGCCAGGCTCTGGGTCTCGCGCGCGAGCAGCGGCTGCGAGGCATCGGTGTAGTCGACGACGAGGTAAGTGCTCGTCTCGTCGCGCGGCTCGGTGTCCGTGGGCAGGACGGGCTTGCCCTGGACCTCCTCGGCGGCCGGCAGGTCGTCCCCGGTAGCTGTGTCGGTGACCACCGAGTCGGCCACCGGCTCGGCGTCCGCGGGCGACGCGATCTGCAGCGCCGCCACCACACCGACCGCGGCGACGGCTATCGCGCCGGCTGCCAGGCTGCCGCCCGCGGCCGAGGCGAGGGCGCCTGCGGTCACGGAGACCGCCGACGACACGGCCCCGGAGAATGTGCCGGTCGACGCCGCGCCCACCGTCACGGAGGCGGCGGGCACGGAAGCCGCGGGCACGGAGGCCGCAGGCGCGCTGGTGGCCGCAGCGCCCGCGCCGGCCCCTGCCTTTGCCACGAGGGCCAGGCCGCCGATCGGCGCACCGGCGCCGACGAGCGCGAGGCCACCCGCGCCGAGCACCAGCGGGGCGATGACGGTCTTCATGGCGTGCGCGATGTCGTGCAGCTCGAGCACGAGGGCGCTGCAGGTACCGCAGGTGGCGAGGTGGCCCTCGATCTTCGTCGTCTCGCGCTTGGACAGGCTCTCGCGCACGTAGCCGCCGAGCAGCGGGTTGACGGTGCGGCACATGTCGGAGGGCGCATGCGTCAGGTGCTGCTGCAGGTAACCGGCGCGCAGGGCTTCCTTCGCCCGGTAGAGCAGCGCGGAGACACCGTTGGGGCTGAGGCCGAGCACCGGCGCGACCTGGGCGGGCTTCAGGTCGTCGACCAGGACGTACCAGAGCACCTCGCGCCAGCGCTCCGGCAGGTCGACGTAGGCCTTGGCGATCACGCTGCGCTCGAAGCCGAGGAGCGCGGGATCCTCGTTCGAGGCCACGCGGCCCAGCACGGACTCGATCTCGTCGTCGGTGCTGGGGCGGGTGCGGGCAGCACCACGGGAGACGTCGAACGCACGGTGGCGGACCACGGTGTACAGGTAGGGGCGGAAGCCGGCGTCGGGCCCGGCACCGCGCCGGAGCATCTCGAACAGGGTGCTGAAGGCGTCCGCGACGACGTCCTCGGCGTCAGCGGGCGAGACATACTGGCGAGCGAGGGCCCGTGCAGCGCCGGCGTGCCGCTCGTAGAGCACGCCAAAAGCGTCGCGGTCACCTGACCTGACCTGCAGGATCAGTTCCGCGTCGCTCGGGGTCTCCCCGGTGCTGCTCTCGGCTTGCTTCACATTCACCCAGACTCTCGCGGTCGTCGCGCTCCCATGTCTGTCGCCGTCCTGCCAAGACTATAGAGCCACGCCGACGATTTAGGGGGTGGAAAAGTACATTCTGGGGTGATGCCCGGGTGAAGTCTGATATATCTGCTTCGAAGGTGCGTCATGATGTATCCCCGTGAGGGTCCTTACATCATGAGCGAGTCGCAGCAGGAGGCGCCGGTGCGTGTGCACGACCTGCGCGAGCGGTGGCGCGCTACGAGCCTTGCGTCGGTCTGGATCCGGCCGAACGACTGGGAGCACCCCGCCGCTGAGGCACTGGCCGAGGCACTGGCCGAGGACCGCGGTGTGATCGCGCCCGCTGAGCGCCTGGGAGCAGCTCGAGCCGCGGTGGGCGCCGGCATCACCGAGGCACTCGACGACGTCGCGTGCCTCTACGCCGCGTTCGGCCGCCCCACGGACGTCGGGGCGCTGCGCGCCGCGGCGATCGGCTGGGTCGGGGAGCACGAGCGCATGCCGTACCAGGTCGCCACGCACGACCCGTCGACCGGCCTGCCGACCGGCGAGTACCTGGGCGAGCGGCTGCGCGAGACCTACGGCACGGCGCAGCGCACGGGTACCACCGCGGGCGCCACCCACTGCCTGCTTGTGCTCGACGTCGGCCTCGACAACCTCGACACGTGGCAGCGGCTCGCCCGCTCCGCCGCGATCGGCCGCACCCTGCAGCAGGTCTTCGGAGAGGGCCACCCGATGGCGGCCGTCTGTGACGGCACCTTCGTGGTGCTCTGCGAGCGCGGCCCCGCGACCGCGGAGCTGGGGCAGTCGCTCCGCCGCGTCGTCGAGCGCAACGCCGAGGTGCTCGGCCTGACGACCGAGGTCCGCCGACCGACCCGGGTGTGGGTGGAGCGCCTGCCGGGGACGCACGACGACGCCCTGCTGCTGCTGGACCACCTGGCTCGCTGAACTTCCGCCCCGCAAGGGCCAAAGACCGAAGAGCGCCCGCTCAGCGTCGAGCGGGCGCTCTTCCTTTTGCGCGATGTGGCCCGCGGTGTGGCCTTTGCGCAGTGTCCTCAGGCCTGCTGGAAGGTCAGGCAGTCGGCGTGGCCCGGGTCCTCGGGGCCCGCACCCACGCGGATGGACGAGGCGCCGCACTCGAGGTTGTCGTTGTGCGTGCACTCGCTGCGCTGGCACGCGCCGACGTGAGCGATGACCTTCTCCAGACCGCCCTTGGTGCTCAGCGGGATGAACGTGGCGCAGGTGGCGTCGCCCGCGTGGCCCGCGATGGTGACGGCCCCGGCGTGGCAGCCGTGGTCGTGGTTGTAACCGCAGCCGTCGATCGAGCACTCGGCGACCTCGGGCATCTCCATCAGTGTGCTCATGAACTCTCTCCTCAGCGTGGTGCAGTGCCATCCAGAATATCTAGATCATATTCCGGAAACGCAGAACGCGTAGAGGAAGGAATGCCTTACCTACCTTTTTGGCGGCATTCTCGATTAACGAAAGAATTGCATTACCAAAATCAGCAGAAGGGCAAAAGAGGGGCTGATCAGCCCTCACGTCGCGGCGCCGGCCGCCAGAGCACAACTGCGCCACCCCCGCCGGCGCGATGCTCGAGGTCCACCCGTATCGCCGCGCTGCGGACCCGCTGCCCGCGCTGCACAACCACGACGTCGCCCGCGTCGGGTCCGGCGGCGAACACCCGGCCCTCCTCCTGCACCCGCATCAGCAGGTCACCGAGGCGTTCCTCCAGGACAGAGACGTGCGCTTCCAGGGCGAGGATGCGCTTGATCCCGGCGAGATTGATGCCCTCGACCTGGGCGAGCCGCTGCACCTGCAGGAGGCGCGCCACGTCGCGGCGCGAGTAGCGGCGCCCCCGGCCGCGCGTGCGCCGGGGCACCACCAGGCCGAGGCGGTCGTACTGCCGCAGCGTCTGCGGATGCATACCCGCGAGCTCGGCGGCCTTGGACACGGTGAGCACAGGTGCGTCGTCGTCGACCATGTGCCCTCCTAAATGTCTCTTCCGTTTGCCTTTGCGTCCGGGCAGATTAGCCGACGCCGGCGCGGCGGGACACCCGCCCCACCGCGCCGAGAATCATTCCGCCGCGCGTTCGGCCAGCCCGGCGCGCACGTCATCGCCGTCGTTCTCGGCGGCAAACGTCTCGAGCGCCTGCTTTGCCTTCTTGCTGAGCTTCTGCGGCACTACCACCTGGACGCTCACCAGCAGGTCTCCGGTCGCGTTCGCCGTCCGCACGCCGCGGCCCTTGACGCGGAGCACCCGGCCCGACGGCGTCCCCGCGGGCACCTTCAGCCGCACGGTCGAGCCGTCCAGGGTCGGCACCGTCAGCGTGGTGCCGAGTGCGGCCTCCGCGAACGTGACGGGCACGCTCATCCGCAGGTCGAGCCCGTCCAGCGTCCAGACCGGGTGGGGTGTCAGGTGCACCGTGACGACCAGGTCGCCGGCCGGGCCGCCGCCGGCACCCGGCTTGCCCTTGCCGCGCAGGCGGATCTTCTTGCCGTCGTTGACCCCCGCTGGGATCCGGGTAGTGACGGTGCGGCCGTTGACCTGGAGCTCGGCGGTCGTACCCTCCACAGCGGCCCGGAACGGGAGCGTGACCTGTGCTGCCACGTCGGCACCGGCGATCGGCGCGGAGAACCCGGTCGGACCCGCCGAACCGTAGGCGGACCTGGCGCCCCCACCGAACATCGAGCCCAGGATGTCCTCGAAGCCCGCGCCGCCGTTGCCACCCTGCGAGTAGCGGACCCGTGGCCCGCCACGGCCGGCCGCGGGTCCCTGGCCGCCGCCGAACATGGCGCCCATGATGTCCTCGAAGCCGCCGGCCCCGGCACCACCGGGACCCGCGGAGAACCGGGCGCCACCCGCCATCGCGCGCACGGCGTCGTACTGGCGGCGCTGCTCGGCGTCGGACAGGACCGAGTAGGCCTCGCCGATCTCCTTGAACTTGGTCTCGGCGGACGCGTCCCCCTGGTTCTGGTCGGGGTGGTACTGGCGCGCGAGCTTGCGGTAGGCCTTCTTGATCGCCGCGTCGTCGGCGTCCTTGGCCACACCCAGCACGGCGTAGAAGTCCTTCTCCATCCAGTCCTGACCGGTCACGGCCCCTCCTTCCACACACTGTGCTCCCGGTGGCCGGGCCCACGCCCCGAGGGGCGGGCCCGGCCACCGGGAGCCCGGGACTACTCCGGCCCGACGACGCCTACGCGCGCCGCCCGGACCACCTTCTCGCCGATCTTGTACCCGGGCTCCACCACGAGGTTCACCGTGGTGGCCGTCGCTTCTGCATCGGTCGAGTGCATGAGCGCCTCGTGCACGGTGGGGTCGAACTCCTCCCCCACCTTGCCGAACCGCTCGACGCCGAACTTCTGCAGGCTCTGGTCGAGCTTCTCCGCGATCGCGGCCATGGGGCCGCTGAGCTCGCCGTGCTGCTTCGCGCGCTCGACGTCGTCGAGCACGGGCAGCAGGGCGGCCAGCACGTCCTGCACGCCCCGGTCCCGCGCGGCCTCCTGGTCGCGCAGGGCCCGGTTGCGGTAGTTCGTGAAGCTGGCCCGCTCACGCTGCAGCGCGTCCAGGTGCTCCGCCGCCTCGGCCTTCGCCGTCAGGACGGCGGCGTCCTCGGCCGCGTCACCGGACGGCTCGAAGTCGAGCCCCTCCAGCGGGTCGCCCGAGGCGTCCTGCTGTGCGGGGGTCTCGACGGGCTCTGCCGCCGGCGTCGGCTCGTGGTCCCCCGAGCCGTCCGGCTCGGGGGTCCCCTGCGGGTTCTCCTCGGTCACTTGCGCTCGTCCTCGTCGTCCACGATCTCGGCGTCGACGACGTCCTCCTCGGGGGCGGACTGGGCGTTCGCCGTCTGCGGTGCACCCTCAGCACCCTGCGCTGCGGGCTGCTCGGCGGCGTACAGCGCCTCGCCGATCTTCTGCGACGACGCGCCGAGCTTCTCGTACGAGGTCTTCACGGCCTCGGCGTCCTCGCCCTCGAGCGCGGCCTTCACCGCGGCGATGTCGGTCTCGACCTCGGTCACGACCTCCGCCGGGAGCTTGTCGCGGTTGTCGGCGATCTGCTTCTCCATGGAGTACGCGAAGGACTCGGCCTGGTTGCGGGTGTCCGCCTCCTCGCGCCGCTTCTTGTCCTCCTCGGCGTGCGCCTCGGCGTCCTTGACCATGCGGTCGATGTCCTCCTTGGGGAGGGCCGAGCCGCCGGTGATCTTCATCGACTGCTCCACGCCCGTGCCGCGGTCCTTGGCGGACACGTGCACGATGCCGTTCGCGTCGATGTCGAACGTGACCTCGATCTGCGGCACGCCGCGCGGGGCCGGTGCGATGCCGGTGAGCTCGAAGACGCCCAGCGGCTTGTTGTCCCGCGTGAACTCGCGCTCGCCCTGGAAGACCTGGATCGCGACGGACGGCTGGTTGTCGTCGGCCGTGGAGAAGACCTCGCTGCGCTTGGTCGGGATCGCGGTGTTGCGCTCGATGAGCTTGGTCATCACGCCACCCTTGGTCTCGATACCGAGGGACAGCGGGGTGACGTCGATGAGCAGGACGTCCTTGCGGTCACCGGAGATGACGCCCGCCTGCAGGGCGGCGCCGACGGCGACCACCTCATCCGGGTTCACGCCCTTGTTGGGCTCTCGGCCGCCGGTGAGCTCCTTGATGACGTCGCTCACGGCGGGCATGCGGGTGGAGCCACCCACGAGCACGACGTGGTCGATGTCCGCCACCGAGATGCCGGCGTCACGGATGACGGCGTGGAACGGGGCCTTGGTCCGGTCGATGAGGTCCTGCGTCATCTGCTGGAACTGGGCGCGCGTGAGCTTCTCGTCCAGGTGGATGGGGCCGTTCTCGCTCATCGACAGGTACTGCATCGAGATGTTGGTGCTCGTCGAGGACGAGAGCTCCTTCTTGGCCTGCTCGGACGCCTCGCGGAGGCGCTGCAGCGCGATCTTGTCCTTCGACAGGTCCACGCCCGAGGAGTTCTTCACCTGCTTGATGAGGTACTCGACGACGCGCTGGTCCCAGTCGTCACCGCCGAGGCGGTTGTCACCGGAGGTGGCGCGCACCTGGATGGTCGAGAAGTCGTCCTCGTCCTTGCCCACCTCGAGCAGGGACACGTCGAACGTGCCGCCACCGAGGTCGAAGACCAGGATGAGCTCGTCCTCCTTACCCTTCTCCAGGCCGTACGCGAGCGCGGCCGCGGTGGGCTCGTTGACGATGCGCTTGACGTCGAGGCCGGCGATCTGGCCCGCGTCCTTCGTCGCCTGACGCTCTGCGTCGTTGAAGTACGCCGGGACCGTGATCACGGCCTCCGTGACGGGCTCGCCCAGGTACTCCTCGGCGTCGCGCTTGAGCTTGCCCAGGATGCGGGCCGAGATCTCCTGCGCGTTGTACTTCTTGTCGTCGATGTCGACGGACCAGTCGGTGCCCATGTGGCGCTTGACCGAGGAGATGGTGCGGTCCACGTTGGTGACCGCCTGACGCTTGGCGACCTCACCAACCAGGACCTCGCCGGTCTTGGAGAACGCGACCACTGACGGAGTGGTCCGCGAGCCCTCCGCGTTGGCGATGACGGTGGGCTCCCCGCCTTCGAGGACTGTCACCACCGAGTTCGTGGTTCCGAGGTCGATACCTACTGCGCGTGCCATGTTGCTGCCTTCCTTCGACAGATTGAGTCTGCTGCACTCAACTTAGGCCGGGGATCGCGAGGAAGCAAACCCGGACCGCAAACTTGAGTCCACTTCACTCAACTACGAGCGGGGCGGATTAGTTCCCGGCGACACGCCGCTACCTGGTCCCTATTCACCCCGGTCAACAGGCGCGACGCTCTGACCTGCGGTACACAAGGGTTTGCACGACCGGGGCCACAGGGGGTGGGGCGTCGGACGAGTACCCCGCGGGCTTGCTCGCGGGTGCCTGATGCCCGGGGACCCCGGGCCCCGACGGGGGGAGACCACCATGGCAAGCATTCACGGAAGCTCGTTATCGATAGCGCTCCTGACAGCCCTGCTCGATCCCGAAGAAGAGGGTCTCAGATCGCCGCACGTCCAGGAGCTCCTCCAGGAGGCGCTCGAGACGCGCGAGGACGCGCGCGACGTGATCGTCGCGCTGCTCGCCTCGTCCGGCTCGATGCTGCGGCAGATCAGCTACCACAACGAGCAGGAGCCGCTCGAGTCACTGCAGAAGGTGGCCCTGGGCTTCCAGCGCAAGGTGGTCCAGCTCCCGACAAGCTGAGTCAGGACTCCGTCCGGGCCGCTACCGACTCCGCGTCCCGGAGCACACGCAGCACGTTCCCGCTGGTCAGCTTGCCGAGGTCGGCATCGGACCAGCCGTTGTCCGCGAGCGCCGCGAGCAGGCGCGGGTAGCCCGTCACGTCCTCCAGGCCTTCCGGCAGGGCGGGCGTGCCGTCGTAGTCGCCGCCCAGCCCGACGTGGTCGACGCCGGCGACCTCGCGGACGTGCTCGACGTGCGCGACGACGTCGGCCAGCGTGGCGCGCGGTTCCGGACCGTCGCCCCCACCGGCCCGCCACTCGACGACTGCGGGCGAGATGAACTGCGGCACGAAGGTCACCATGCAGACGCCGCGATTGCCGGCGAGGGCGGCCAGGACGTCGTCGGGCACGTTGCGGGGGACGTCGCAGACGGCACGGGCGCTGGAGTGGCTGAAGATCACCGGGGCCGTGGTGACGCGCAGGGTGTGGCGCATGGTGCCGGCCGAGGTGTGCGAGAGGTCGACGAGCATGCCGATGCGGTTCATCTCGCGCACGACGTCCTCGCCGAAGGGCGAGAGGCCGCCCAGCACCTCGGTGTCGGTGCCGGAGTCGGCCCACGGCACGTTGTCGTTGTGCGTGAGGGTCATGTAGCGCACGCCGAGCGCGTAGAGCATGCGCAGCACGGCCAGGGACTCGTTGATGGAGTGGCCGCCCTCGGCGCCCATGAGGCTCGCGATCCGGCCGTCGCTCCACGCCTGCTCGACGTCGGCGGCGGTCCGGGCGAGCTGAAGCGTCCCCGGGTACTTGTTGACCATGCGGTGCACGCAGTCGATCTGTTCGAGCGTGGCCGTGACCGCTTCCCCGCCCGCCAGCCGCGAGGGCACGTAGACGGACCAGAACTGGGCGCCGACGCCGCCCTCGCGCAGCCGGGGCAGGTCCGTGTGGGTGGTGGTGAGCCGCTGCGCGATGTCGACCGCGTCGAGGTCGTAGGCCGCCTGCTCGCGCAGCTCCCACGGGAGGTCGTTGTGCCCGTCCCAGACGGGGTGCTTCTCGAGGAGCGCGGTGAGGCGGGCGGCTGTCGTCATGCAGGCGACGCTACCGCGCCGCCCACCTGCAGACGGGTCGGGCGGTCAGGTCACCCGGGTGACCTGACCGCCCGACCCGTCGAGAGGTCAGCTCACCCGGCGCCAGGTGCAGTTGGACGTCTCGAAGCCCTTCGCGGCTGCCGGCGTCGTGATCGTCGTCGGCTCGGTCACGGTGCCGTGCGCCAACAGGTTGGCGCCGCCCGCCAGGCCGGTGAACTCGGTGCCGATGATCGCGTAGTAGCAGGAACCGGCCGCCGGGTCCGCCGGCCCGGTGGTCACGTAGCTACCGCGCTGGAGCTGGTCACCGAGCATGTACACCCCGTTGACGGACGTGCTGGTCCTCGGCTCCATCGTGCCCGAGTAGTACTTGACCCAGGGGCCGCAGCTGGCGGACCGGAAGCCGTAGTCGGTGGACTTCACGGTGGCGATCCGCTGCCCGTACCCGAAGTCCTGGCCAAGGTAGGCCGTCCGGGACTCGCGCGACCAGGAGCAGAACCGCGAGCCCGCCGCGGCCACGTAGGTGCCCGCGGGGACGCTGTCGCTGCCCACCAGGTAGCCGCCGTCCGCGGGGATCGCGGTGGCTGCCCGGCCGACGGCAGCGGTGGGCCCGCCCGAGCGGACGGCGGTGGCGTACCCGAACTTGCGGGCGGTGACCACCACGGAGATCCGCTTGCCTTGCTGCGCGCCCTTGAGCGTGTACGTCGAAGCGGTGGCGCCCGAGATCGGCACGCTGTCGGCGAGCCACTGGTAGGTGAAAGACGGCGCGGGCCGCCAGGTACCCACCCTGGCGGTGAGCTTCGCGCCGACCCGGGCGGTGCCGGAGATCGTGGGCGAGGGGGACGCCGAGAACTTGGTGTCGACGGTCGAGTGGGCCGAGGTCACGGACTTCGTGGTGATGCCGGGGCGCTGGCCCGTCACCGTCACCGTGAGCTTGCGGCCCTCGTACGACGCCGGGATCGTGAACGTCGAGCGCGTCGCGCCGGAGATGTTCGTGCCGTCGATCTTCCACTGGTAGGTAGTGGTGGTCCGCGCCGGGGTGGCCGGCGGGGCGATCGCCGACACCGTGGCGCCTGGGTTGGACATGCCGGAGATCCGCGGTGCGGCCATGGCGAACGTGCCGTAGTCCACCGGGACGGCGGGGCTGGTGCGGCTCTCGGGGCTGTAGCCCGCGCGCGATCCCGTGAGGGTCACGGTGAGCTGCTTGCCGCGCTGCAGGCTGGTGGGCACAAACGTGAAGCCGGTGGCGCCCGAGATCGGCGCGCCGCCCGCGAGCCACTGGTAGGTGAACGTGGTGCCGGAGGTCCACGCGCCCGACTTGGCGTAGAGCGTTGTGCCCACCTGCGCGGCCGGGCTGATGGTCGGCTCGCTGGAGGCGAGGTCGCCGGGCCCGATCGGCTCGCTCGGCTCGCTGGTCACGGCGGTGGGGATGTAGCCGTCGGCCGAGCCGACGACGGTCACCGTGAGCTCCGCGTCGAGGTCCGCCGGCTGCGTCAGGTACAGGAAGCTGGTGGCGCCCGAGATCATCTTGCCGTCGCGGCGCCACTGGTAGGTGAAGGTGGCCTCGGGGTCCCAGACCGGGGCCGGGTCGACGACCATCGCGCCCCCCACCACCGGGTCGAGAGCCTGGATCACCGGCGCGGGCTTGCTGGTGAACTGCTGCCCCTGGGCCGTCCGGTACGCAGCAAGGACGTCGAGCTTGCCCTCGCCCCAGACGTTGTTGTCGTCGGCGTTGCCGCCGCAGGAGGTGTTGTTCACGTCCGCCGCGGAGTCGTCCAGGATGGCGCGGGTCGCCGGGACGTTGCCGATGAGCTCAGGCACGGCGTCCCACAGGAGCGCGACGGCGCCCGCGACGTGCGGGGCGGCCATCGACGTGCCGGACCACTGCTCGAAGCCGCCGCCGGGCACCGCGGACCGGACGGTCTGGCCGGGTGCGGCGATGTCGGGCTTCACGGTGCCGCTCTGCCCGGGGCCGCGCGACGAGAACGCGGCAATGGTGCCGGACGGCGTGAACGCGCCCACCGAGTAGGACGCCTGACGCGACCCGGGGCTGCCGGACGACTCGCAGCCGAGCTCGCCGTCGTTCCCGTTGGACCAGGTGCTGAAGATGCCCGCCGCCTCCCAGGCGGCAATGACGTCCTCCATGAACGGGTCGGTCGACAGGGACAGGCCCCACGAGTTGTTGATGATGTTCGGACGCAGGGCGGGGTTCACGTCGGTGCCGTCCCAGCGGGTCGGGGCCAGCAGCCACTGGCCGGACGCGATGAGGGTCGAGTCCAGGCAGTTCCCGGCGCAGCCGTTGGTCGCGATCCACTGCGCGCCGGGCGCGACGCCGATGTTCATCTGACCGTCGTCGGTGCCCACCATGGTGCCCATGGTGTGGGTGCCGTGCCCGTTGTTGTCAGATGGGGAGTTGGCGCCTGGGTCCAGCGAGTTGTACCAGTTGTAGTCGCTGTCACCCGATTCGTAACCTCGCCACTGCGGAGCCAGAGCCACATGGTCGCTCACGCCCGTGTCCAGGCCCGCGACGACTACCCCGTCGCCGGTGTAGCCCAGGCCCCACATGTCGTCGGCGTTGATCGCCTCGATGCCGTACGTCGAGTCGGCGGCCGCGTTGGGCACGGCGCCCTCCGTCGTCTCCGGCTCCTCGAGCGCATGGCGCGTCGTCGGACGGACCTCCAGGACCTCCGCGTCCGCCGCGAGGTCCGTGGCCAGGTCGAGCGAGCCGTCCTCGACCAGGATCGCGTTGGTGGCCCAGTACGAGGTGTACTCGGTGCCGGACTCCTCCAGCGCGGCGATCGCCTGCTTCTGCGACGACTCGGCCGCGGCCAGCAGCGTCTCGTACACGTACTCCCCGCGCTCCGACCAGCTGGTGATCCCGCCGGCGGCCGTCAGGTCGGTCTCCCCGGCGAACCGGAGCCAGAAGTCGGTGGTGTCCTCGGCCTGGAAGGCCCGGGTCGCACCAGCGGTGAACTTGTCAGCCGGGTCGACGACGCCGGGCAGCACCATCGGGGCGACGTCGCCACCGGTGCCGGCCTCCGCGAGCGGGCCGCGGTCGGGGTCGGGAGCTGCGAGAGCCGTTGCCGGTGTTGCCAGGAGTGCCAGGACGGTGGCCGAGGCCAGAGCTCTGGCACGACGTCGAGTGCGTGGGTGCATGGGTTCTCCAGGCTGGGGCGCCCGGTTACCGAGGCGCACTGGACCTGCGCGGGGCAGGGATACGCCGCGAAAGTACCGTCCGTTGTCAGGAAATAACCCACAATTGCCGAGAAGTCACCCGGGTGAAACTCAGATCTCGTTGCGCCCGCGCAGCTTGTCGATCTCGCGCCGCTCGCGCTTGGTGGGGCGACCGGCGCCGCGGTCGCGCAGCCCCACGGCCTCCCGCTCGACCCTCGTCGGCAGGGCCGGGCTGTGGTCCAGGTACGCCTTGGCGGCGATGGGCGCCCCCACCCGCTTGAGCAGCAGCTCCACCACCTCGATCTCGCGGTCCCGGAGCGGGTCCCGCCAGGTCACCCGATCACCCACCGCGACCGACGCCGACGCCTTGGCGACCTTGTCGTTGATCCGGACCCGGCCGCTACGGCACAGGGTGGCGGCGACCGACCGACTCTTGGTCAGTCGCACTGCCCACAGCCAGACGTCGATACGCATCGGCCCATCCTCCCACTCAACGCGGCAGGTACTCGAAGCGCTCCACGACCACCACTGTGTCCGACGGCGAGCCGTTGCTCGTCGCGATCAGCCCGAGCCACAGGCCCAGGAAGCCTCCGGTTGCGACGCTGTCCAGGGTGCGCCCGTCGGCAACGCCGACCGCCGTCGGCGGAGCGTCCCCGACCGCCGCGAGCAACACATAGTCCTGCCCCCGAGCCTGCACGGCCAGCGTGACCGGGTGGTCGCCGTCCGGCAGCAGACGATCGCCGAGCACCGTTGCCGTACCCGCCCGGCGGTGCACGGCCAGGACCCGGCGTCCGACGCCGTCGGGAGTCCTCGTCACCACCAGCAGCACGTGGTCCCGCTCGGACTGCCGCACCACAAGGCCCGCCTGCTCGTCCGGACCGGCCGGGTCGAACCGCAGCACAGCCCGGACGGTGACGTCCTGGTGCTGCTGGCGTACTCCGAGGAACGCCGGCGTCGTCGCGTCCGTGAGGTTGTCGGGGCGCATGTGGAGCAGCCAGCCCTCGCCGTGCGGCTCGGCGAAGTCGGCGGGGCCACGCAGACCGGTCCACCGCAGGTCGCCGGGCAGCACAGGCCCCGCAGGCGGCCAGGGATCGGCCGGCGGCGTATCGGCCAGGCGGCCGGCCCCGCCGTCCGCCCGGACGCCGTCCGGCACCTCCACCACCAGCGGCACCCGCCCCTGCCCGGGCGCGAAGACCGGCCAGCCGTCCTCCCACGTCACCGGGACGAGGAACGTCTCGCGGCCGAGGTTGTAGTGGTAGCCGCCGTAGGTGCGCATGGCGAGCAGCACGGCCCACCAGGTGCCGTCGGGTGCCTCCACCAGGTCGGCATGCCCCACACCGACGATGTCCGTCCCCCGCCCCAGGTGCCGGTGCGTCAGCACCGGGTTGGCCCGGTTGCCGACGTACGGCCCGGTCACCGACTCGGACCGCGCCACGGAGATCGCGTGGTGGAACTCCGTGCCACCCTCCGCGGCCAGCAGGTAGTACGTGCCGTCCACCCGGTACAGGTGCGGCCCCTCGGCCCACACAGCGCCCAGGACGGCACCCCGCCAGAGCACGTGCTCAGGCCCGATGAGCCGCATCGTGGCCGGGTCGAGCTCGCGCAGCCACACCTCGGTCTGGTCGTGCCACTCCGGCTCGCGGGCGAGCCGGGTGCCGTGCAGCCAGACACGGCCGTCGTCGTCGAAGAACAGGGACGGGTCGATGCCGTCCTCGTCGAGCCACACCGGGTCGGACCACGGCCCCGCGGGGTCGGTAGCGGTCAGCACGAAGTTGCCGCCGCGCGCCGGGTCGCCCTGGTCCACGAGCGTGCAGACCAGCCAGAACACGCCGTCGTGGTGCCGCAGCGTCGGTGCGTACAGGCCGCCGGACGACGCGATGCCGCGCAGGTCGAGCTGCCCCGCCCGGTCCAGCGCGTGCCCGAGCTGCTCCCAGTGCACCAGGTCGCGGCTGCGGAACACCGGCAGGCCGGGGAAGTACTCGAACGTCGAGGTGACGAGGTAGTAGTCCGCCCCGACCCGACAGATCGTCGGGTCGGGGTAGCAGCCCGGCAGGATCGGGTTGTGGACCGCGGTCACGGTGCCACCGTGGCGCGGACCCACCGCTCGTCCGCGATCGTCACGTCGTGCACCTCGCCCGTGATCGCGACGACCCTGCGGGCCGCCGCCGGAACGAGGACCGGTGCGTCGCCCGGTACGTCGTTCGGCTCGTCGAGGTCGGCGATCCCCTCGGCCACTACCCGGACAACACTGTCGGCGGCGTGCGCGCCGACCCACACCTCGACGTCGCCGGGCTCGACGATCCGCACCATCCTGCGGTCGGTGAATCCGAACCGCGTGGTCGGCACGTCGAACACAACGGTCGTCGACTCGCCCGGCTCCAGGCTGACCCGGTGATATCCGAGCAGCGCGGCCGTTGGCCGCGCTACGGAGCCCAGCACGTCGTGCCCGTACAGCTGCACGACGTCGGACCCGGCCGCCGCACCCGTGTTCGTCACCGTCACGACGGCGCGGAAGGTGCCGCCCGCCTCGACCGACCGGTCCATGGATACGAGCTCGCGCGCGAACGTCGTGTACGACAGGCCGAACCCGAAGGCGCGCACCGGCGTCGAGTCGGTCGACGTCACCTCGGAAGACCCGCCGAGGATCGGATGCAGGTACGAGTACGGCTGCGAGCCCGTGGACCGCGGGAGCGACACGGGCAGGCGCCCGGAGGGGTTCACCCGGCCCGAGATCACGCCCGCAAGAGCGGCGCCGCCCTCCTCACCCGGGAAGAACGCCTGGAGCACCGCGCCGGGCTTCCGGCCGCCGCCCGCCGCGCCAGGGGCGTCGAGCGCCCAGCCGATCGCGTACGGCCGACCGGTGAGCAGCACCAGGACGACGGGCTTGCCTGCCGCGAGCACTGCCTCGACGAGCTCGCGCTGCACGCCGGGCAGCTCAAGCGACTCGCTGTCGTTCCCCTCCCCCACGGTGCCGCGGCCGAACAGCCCGGCCTGGTCGCCCACCACGACTATCGCCACGTCGGCGGCCGCCGCCATGGCGACCGCCTCGGGGAACCCGGACCTGTCGTCCCCCTCGACGTCGCAGCCGTGCGCGAACGTCAGCTCAGGCGCGGGCAGGCCCGCGCGATCGAGCTCTACGGCCAGGGCCTCGGCCACCGACGGGATCTCGAACCCGGCCGGGACCCCCGGGAAGTGTGCGAGCACGTGGTTCGCGAAGGAGTAACAACCCATCAGCGCCTCGGGGCGTCCGGCGTTCGGCCCGATGACGGCGACCCGGGCCGGCTTGTCATGCCAAGCGCCGAGCGGCAGCACACCGTCGTTCGAGAGCAGCACCACCGACTCCTCGGCCAGCCGCCGGGCGACGTCGCGGTGCGCCGGCGAATCCAGGTCGACGACGGCGGGCGGGTCGCCCTCGTACGCCTCCGGGTCGAGCAGCCCGAGCTCCTCCTTCTGCCGGAGCGCGCGCAGCACCGCCCGGTCCACGATCTCGACCGGCACCGTGCCGGCCGCCACCAGCGCGGCGAGCGGTTCGAGGTAGGCGTCACCGGACGGCAGCTCGATGTCGACGCCGGCCTCCAGGGCGGCCGCGGCGGCCGTACCCCGGTCGGCCGCGGCCGCGTGCATGACAGCCAGGAACGCGACGCCGAAGTAGTCGGCGACCACAACGCCGTCGAACCCCCACTGCTCACGGAGCAGCTCCGTGAGGTACTCAACCGACGAGTGCATCGGCACGCCGTCGACGTCGTTGTACGACGCCATGACGGAGCGCGCCCCGCCGTCGAGCACCGCCATCTCGAAGGGCGGCAGGAAGACGTCGGCGATCTCGCGCGGGCCGGCGCTCACCGGGGCGTGGTTGCGCCCCGCCCGGGACCCGGAGTAGGCCAGGAAGTGCTTGAGCGTGGCGTGCACACCCGCCCCCTGCAGCCCGCGGACGTACGAGGTGCCGACGGTGCCGACGAGGTACGGGTCCTCGCCGATGCACTCGTCGACGCGCCCCCACCGGGGGTCGCGGACGACGTCGAGCACCGGCGCCAAGCCCTGGTGGATCCCCAGCTCCCGCATCGACGACCCGATGAGCCGGCCCATCTCCTCGACCAGCGCGGGGTCGAACGACGCGCCCCACGCGAGCGGCGTCGGGAAGGTCGCCGCCTGCCAGGCCGCCAGGCCCGTCAGGCACTCCTCGTGGACCAGCGCCGGGATGCCGAGCCGGGTCTCGCGCTTCAGCCGCCGCTGCTCGGTCCAGAGCCAGGCCGCACGCTCGGCCGGGTCCACCGGCCGCGTGCCGTACACGCGGGTGTAGTGCCCGATGCCGTGCTTGGTGATCTCCGGGAGCGCGGCGGAACCCTGGCCGTCGGCCATCTCGCCCTGCATCGGGGCGACCACGTTGCCGCCCTGGTCCAGCCAGTACCCGACGAGCTGTGCCAGCTTCTCCTCGAGAGTCATCTGTGCGTGCAGCGCGCGCACACGCTCCGACACCTCGGGCATCGCCCGAACCGCCACCGGCAGCTCCGTCATCAAGTTCCTCTCTTGACTCATCAGCCCTTCACCGCTCCCGTAAGGCCGCCGACGATGCGCCGCTCGAACAGCGCGAAGAAGATCAGCGCGGGGATCATCGACAGCGACGTGAACGCCAGCACCCGCGCCGTGTCGACCGAGTACTGGGAGGCGAACGCCTGGACACCCAGCGGCAGCGTGTACGACAGCTCGTCGTTCAGGATGAACAGCGGCAGCATGTACGAGTTCCACGACGCGACGAACGCCAGGATCCCGGTAGTGATGACGCCGGGCAGCGACAGCGGAACGACCATCCGGAAGAAGAACCCGATGCGGCCCGCGCCGTCGATCGAGGCGGCCTCCTCGATCTCCTTCGGGATGGCGCGCAGGAACGGCACCAGGATGATGATCGTGGTCGGGAGCGCAAACGCGATCTGCGGCAGCACGATGCCCCCGAGGGTGTTCATCAGGCCGAGGTCGCGGATCAGGATGTACAGCGGGGTGATCGCCACCGTCATGGGGAACATGAGGCCTGCCGCGAACAGCGAGTACATCGCCCCGTTGAGCCGGAAGTCGTACCGTGCGAGCACGTAGCTCACCATGAGCCCGAGCGACACCACGCCGAGCGTGGTGAGGATGCCGGCGATCGCGGAGTTGCCGACCTGGCGCCAGAACACCCCGCTCGCGAGCACGCTGAGGTAGTTGTCGACCACCCACGGGTTCGGCAGACCTGACGGGTCGACGGTGATCTGCGCGTTCGTCCGGAATCCACCCACGACGATGTAGAGCACCGGTGCGATGCAGATGCCGACGAAGAGGAACGCGATGACATAGGTCATCGGGTTGCCCCAGGCGACCTTCGGTATCCGGCGCAGCTTTTGCCTGGCCGTCGTGGGGGCTTCGAGCAGCGTCGCCATCAGTTCTTCCCTTCCGTGAGCGCGCCCTCGGTGTCCCGGCGCAGCACGTAGCGCTGATAGACCAGGGCGATGACGAGCGAGATCAGGAACAGCACGACGGCGACGGCGTTGCCATAGCCGAAGTTCCCGGCCAGCCGCCCGTTCAGGACCATGTAGGTCGCCATCGTGGAGGTGCCCGCCGTCGCGGAGACGTACTGGCCCCAGATGATGTAGACGAGGTCGAAGAGCTGGAGCGAACCGATGATCGACAGGAACGCCCAGATGCGGATCGTCGGGCCGAGCAGGGGCAGCGTGATGGTGCGCTGGATCTGCCAGTACGAGGCGCCGTCGATCGAGGCCGCCTCGGAAAGCTCCTCGGGAATGCTCTGCAGGCCCGCCAGGAACAGGATCACGGCAAAGCCGATGTACTTCCAGCTGATGATGATCATCAGCGACCAGAGGGCGATCCTGGGGTCCGACAGCCAGTCGACGGCGAGGAACCCCAGGCCCATCTTGTCGAGCAGGTCGTTCACGGCGCCGGAGGTCTGGAGCAGCAGGCTCCAGCCCGTGCCCACGATGACCTCCGAGATCACGTACGGCACGAAGATCAGGACGCGGATGACGGACCGGCCGCGGATCTTCTGGTTCAGCAGGAGCGCCAGAGCGATCGCGGCCGGCCCCTGGATGATCAGGGACAGCACCACTATGTAGCCGTTGTGCAGGAGAGCCTCGTGGAAGGCCGAGTCCCGGAAGATGACGAGGTAGTTGTCGAGCCCGACGAACTCCGTCGGCGGCCCGTAGCCCTTCCAGCTGAAGAAGCCGTAGTACGCCGCCAGGAAGACGGGGAAGATGACGAACGCGAGAAACACGACGACGGCGGGGCCGGAGAGCAGGGTGATCTCGAGCGTCTTGCGCCAGTCGGCCCTCCTGCCCCTATCACCCAGGGTGTGAGTCATCTGGGCCGTTACTCCATCGCCGCCGCGGCGTTCACGGCGTCGACGATGCTCTGCGGGTCGCCGTCGCCGGCCAGCAGCTCCACGACGCTGCCGTTGAGCGCATTGCCCACGTTCTGGCCGTAGAGGGTGTCCAGCCAGACCGAGACGTACGGGGCCTCGTTGTAGGCCTCAAGGACGGACTGCAGCGCGGGGTCCGTCACGACGCCCTGCGCGTCCTTGCTGGCAGGCAGGGTGACGAACGCCTCGGCGTAGTTCTCCTGGTACTCCTGCTGCATGAAGAAGTTCAGGAAGTCGGCGCACTCCGGCGGAGCTTCGACGAAGCAGGAGTAGCCGTCGACGCCGCCCATGAACGCGGCCGGGTCACCGTCGCCACCGTCAGTGGCGGGGAACGGGAACCAGCCGAGATCCGCCAGCGGCTGCTGGTCCGGGGTCAGGCCCGCGATGACGCCCGGGTCCCACGCGCCCATGAGCTCCATGGCGGCCTTGTGGTTCGCGATGAGACCCGCCGAGGAGCCGGCGCCCTGCTGGGCCGTCGCGGTGAGGTAACCGTCCTGGAACGGCTCGGTCTCGCTGAGGGCCTGCAGATCCTCGCCTGCCGCCAGCCAGCACTCGTCGTCGAAGCTGCGGGACACGGCGGCGGCCTCGAGGGTTTCCTGCGAGCACTCGCGCAGCGCGAAGAAGTAGAACCAGTGCGCGGCGGGCCAGGCGTCCTTGCCGCCGAGCGCGATCGGGGCGATGTCAGCGGCCTTGAGGTCGGACACCACGTCGTCCAGCTCGGCCACGGTGGTGGGCGTCTCGGTGATGCCGGCCTCGTCGAAGAGGTCCTGGCTGTAGTAGATGCCGCCGGGGAGGATGGAGGTCGGCATGCCGTAGATCGCGCCGTCCACGGAGAGGGCGCTGAACCCGGCGTCACCCACCGCGGTCCTGGTGGCATCGTCGATCGTGTCGGTGAGGTCCATGATCTGGCCGGCCTCGACGACGTCGGCCAGCTTGCCGCCGCCGCGCGCCATGAAGATGTCCGGTGCGTCGCCCGAGTTCAGGGCGGTCTGCAGCTTGCCGTCCATGTCCTCGTTCTGGATGGACTGGACCTCGATCGTCACGCCGGGGTTGGCCGCCTCGAAGGCGGCGACCGTGTCCTCCCAGTACGCCCGGCCGGGGCCGGTGGTCGAGTTGTGCCAGAAGGTCATCGTGACGTCACCGTCCGAGCCTCCTTCTGCGCTGCCGCCGGAACAGCCGGCGGCCAGCAGGGCAACGGTGGCCCCCAGGGCGACAGTGCCCGCGGCCCGCGTCTTCCTCATCATCGTGGAACCCCTTGTAGGTCGTCGTCGACGTCGGCAGGAGCCTGCCGTGGGACGGACCCGGGGTCCGTCGTCCAACCGAGCGTGCCAGGCAGCCCACATTTTCGTCAATCGTTTTCGATATCGATTTCGAAACGGCGTGGCCTGACGATCGCACCGGGCTCCCGGAGGTACTGTTCGTTCGTGCAGAGAGCTACCGGCTCAACCGGGTCCACCGCCGGACCGGATGACAGCGGGACCGACGGCCCGGTGCCGCCGGAGCCGTCCGCCACCCCGGAGCGCGCGACCGGCCGCGCCACCATCACCGACGTCGCACGGGCCGCGGGCGTCTCCGTGGCCACCGTCTCCAAGGTCGTCAACGGCCGGTACGGCGTGGCGGCGGCCACCGCCGAGCGGGTGCTCGGCATCGTCGCGGACCTCGGGTACGAGTCGTCCCTCGTCGCGCGCAGCCTGCGCCGTCGCCAGACGAACGTGATCGGCGTGCTCGTCGCCGAGTTCGAGCCGTTCAGCACCGAGCTGCTCAAGGGCATCTCCACGGCCACGGCCGGCACCGGCTACGAGCTGCTCGCCTACTGCGGCGACGCCGGACGCGCGGACCACATGGGCTGGGAGCGCCGCTCGCTGTCCCGCCTCGCCGGCACGCTGATCGACGGCGTCGTCATCGTCACGCCTACCCTCGCTCTGCCCGTGCACG
This sequence comes from Promicromonospora sp. Populi, assembly GCF_041081105.1. Classification (NCBI taxonomy): domain Bacteria; kingdom Bacillati; phylum Actinomycetota; class Actinomycetes; order Micrococcales; family Promicromonosporaceae; genus Promicromonospora; species Promicromonospora sp. Populi. The sequence continues at coordinate 3,361,584 of NZ_CP163528.1, forward strand.
ACGGCGTCCCCGTCGTCGCCATCGATCCGCACACCGGGCCGACAGGCCCGGCCACCATCGACTCCGACAACCTGGGCGGCGCCCGCGCCGCCACCGAGCACCTCATCGGCCTGGGCCACACCCGCATCGGCTACCTGGGCGGCCGCTCGGACCTGGAGTCCGCGCGACTGCGCGAGCTGGGCTTCCGCGAGGCGATGAAGGCGGCCGGACTCACCCCCGACCCGAGCCTGATGCTCGAGGGCGGCTACCGCCCCGACCGGGCCGACCGGCCAGCACACGACCTGCTCGAACGCACCGACCGGCCGACCGCCGTCTTCGCCGCGAACGACCTGTCGGCCCTCCACGTCATCCAGGTGGCCCAGGAGCTGGGCCTGCGCGTCCCGGAGGACCTGTCGGTGATCGGGTTCGACGACGTCCCGGAGGCAGCCGGGTCGACCCCGCCGCTGACGACCATCGCGCAGTCGCTGCACGAGATGGGCGCAGAGGCGCTCCGGATGGTCATCGCGATGCTCGAGTCCGGCCCCGCCGTGGGCCACCACGTCCGCCTGCCCACGCGCCTGGTGGAGCGCGCGAGCACCGCTCCGCCCAGCGCTTAGTCACTTAGGGACCGCCGTCGGGCAGGCGATCTCCGTCGCGGCCCGACCGGGCGGGCTCGGCCCGCCGAAATAAGGTCGCCGCCCGACGGCGGGCCGGGCACTCTGGTTTCATGAGCTCCCCCACCAGCCACCTGACGTGGCGCATCCTCGAGGTGCCGGCAGTGCCCTCTGCCGAGCATCCGGACGCCTGGGCGTACCACGGCATCGTCGCCGTCGACCAGGCCGTGGAGCTCGCGACCCGCGGCTACGACGACCTCGCCAACACCCTGCAGCAGACCGTCAGCGGGATGCTGCACCAGGAGTACTCGGACAAGCAGCGGTTCGTCGCGGTGCTCGACCGCGCGGACGGCGGCGCCCCGACCGCCGACGACGTCGTCGGGTACGGATTCCTCGCGATGACGCGCGAGCACAACACGCACACCGCCGACGTCTACGTCGGGGTGCATCCGGACCACCAGCGCCAGGGCATCGGGACGGCTCTCGCCGACCGGGCGGAGCAGGCGGCCGCCGATGCCGGCCGGACCACGTTCTTCGCCTGGTCGCCGTCACCCCGCGAGGCGGCCGACGGCGAGGAGGCGCTGGTGCCGGCGACCGGCGTCGGCCGGCTCCCGCCTCCGCAGCGGGTGGCGCTCAGTTCGCGCTTCGCCGCGGGTACACGATCGAGCAGGTGGAGCGCATGTCGCGGCTCGACCTGCCGGTGGACCCCGAGAGGCTGGCGGCGTTCGAGGCCGAGGCGCGGGCGAAGGCCGGCGACGACTACCGGACACACACGTGGGAAGGCATCCCGGAGGACTGGCACGCGGGCTACGCGCAGCTCATGACCCGGATGTCCACGGACGTGCCGCAGGGTGAGCTCGACTTCGGCGAGGAGACCTGGGACGCCGAGCGCGTGCGGGTCTACCTCGCCGACCGTGCCGACAGCGGCCAGCGGCTCCTGGTCACCGTGGTGGAGCACGTCCCGTCCGGCGAGGTCGCGGCCGGCACGTCGTTCCTGCTGGTGGACGGCAAGCCGGCGTTCGTGTTCCAGGAGGAGACGATCGCGCTGAAGGCCCACCGCGGGCACCGGCTCGGGATGCTCGTCAAGGCCGTGAACCTGCGCGAGCTCGCCGGCCGGTACCCGCAGACCGAGCGTGTGCACACGTTCAACGCGGAGGAGAACGCGCACATGCTGGGCATCAACGTGGCCCTGGGCTTCCGCCCCTCGGGCGCAGAAGCGGCCTTGCAGAAAAAGCTCTGACCTCAACGACGCCGGCGGAGGCGGGCCGTCAGGGTCAGGAGCTTGTTCGCCGTGCGGGTGGTCAGGCCGCCAGTGCCGTTCGCGACGTCGAGCAGCTGCTTGAGCTGCTTGTGCGTGACGCCGGAGCCCGGCTGGTACGGGAGCCGCTCCAGGGGCATCGCTCTGGTCATGACCATCACGTCGTCCGACAGGCCGGCCGCCTGCAGCATTCCCGTGACGGTCGGCCCGATGACGGGATGCACCATCGCCTCCCCCAGCGAGGACTGCCCGGTGAGCGGTACGACGACGGAGTCCGGCGGCACCGCCACCTCTGCCGTGGCCCGGAGGTCGCGGCTCGACGCGCCCACCTCGACGCGGTAGGCGCCGCCCTCCACCAGCCACCGGTCGGCGCGAACGTCCCAGTAGGCGAGGTCGTCCCGGGCCACGGCCAGCTCGACCTGCCGCGACTCCCCCGGCGCGAGGTCGACGATCGCGAACGCGGCCAGGGCGCGCGGGGCCCGCGGGACCGTCGAGCCGGGCAGGGAGACGTAGCACTGCACCACCTCGCGGCCGGCGACGCCGCCGGTGTTCGTGACGGTCACGGTCGCGGTGAGGTCGCCCCCACCAGTCGAGCCCTTCCCGTCCGCGGAACCCACCGAACCCGTCGAGACCGCCAGCCCCGAGTAGGCGAACGTCGTGTACGAGAGGCCGTGGCCGAACGGGAACTGGACGGCCATGTCGCGGGCGTCGTACCAGCGATAGCCCACGAAGATGCCCTCGCCGTAGGTGACATGCAGGCCCGTGCCAGGAAAGCTCGTCCAGGCGGGCGTGTCCTCGATGCGCAGCGGGATCGTCTCGGTGAGGCGGCCGGATGGGTTGACCCGGCCGAACAGCACGTCGGCCACCGCGCCACCGCCCGCCTGGCCCAGCAGCCAGCCCTCGACGATCGCCGGCACCCGGTCGGCGAAGCCCGACAGGCGCACCACCGAGCCGTTGGACAGCACCACGACCACCCGCGGGTTGACCTCCAGCACGCGGTCGAGCAGGGCGAGCTGGCTCGCAGGGAGCTCGATGTGCTCGCGGTCGCGGCCCTCGGCCTCGGCGGACTGCGGCAGGCCCGCGAAGAACAGCACCACGCCGGCGTCCCGGGCCGCGGCGACGGCGTCGGCTGCGAGTGCTGCGGCGAGTGCTGCGGCGGCGTCCGCGGCTGCCGCCTTGGCCGGCCTCCTCCCGCTGGCCGAGCCGGCCCTGTCGCCAGCGCCAGCCCCGCCCGCCGCACCCAGCTCGTACCCCGGCGCGAAGACGACGTCGGTCGCGGAGTCCTGGATCGCGGCCAGCGCGTCGTCGAGTCGCGTCGGGACGATCTGCGACGAACCAGCGCCCTGGTAGCGGGGTGTCCGGGCGAGCTCGCCGATCACGGCCAGGCGGGTCTGCGGCGCCAGCGGCAGCAGGCCGCCGTCGTTCTTGAGCAGCACTATCGCGCGGCCCGCGGCCTCCCGGGCCAGGACGTGGTGGGCGTCGTCGTGCCAGGTCTCGGCGTCGTGGCCAGGTTCCGCGGGCGGGCCAGCCGCGCCGCGCGCCCCCTGGGCCGCGAGCGCCAGGGTGGCCACCCGGGTGGCCGAGCGGTCGACGTCGGCCAGGTCCAGGGTCCCGGACTTCACGGCCGCGACGATCTCCTTGACCCGGCCCTCGCCGCCGCCGGGCATCTCCAGGTCCAGGCCCGCGCGGATGCCGGCGATGCGGTTGTGCACTGCGCCCCAGTCGGACATGACGAGGCCCTTGAAGCCCCACTCGCCGCGCAGGATGTCAGTGGTGATCCGGCGGTCCTCGCCGGTGTAGGTGCCGTTGATGCGGTTGTACGACGACATGAGGGTGGCGGGCTGCGCCTTGGTGACCACACGCTGGAAGCCGCGCAGGTAGATCTCGCGCAGGGTGCGCTCGTCGATGTCGGCGGAGACGCGCATCCGTTCCGTCTCCTGGTTGTTCGCGGCGAAGTGCTTGAGGCTCGTGGCCACACCCTTGCCCTGGATCCCGGTGACGAGCGCCGCGCCGATCTCACCGGCGAGCAGCGGGTCCTCCGCCACGTACTCGAAGTTGCGCCCGCACAGCGGGCTGCGCTTGATGTTGATGCCGGGGCCGAGAACGACGTCGACGCCGCGCCGCTGCGCCTCGGCCGCTACGGCCTCCCCCACCCGTTCGACGAGGCCGACGTCGAACGTGCTGCCCAGCGCCACGGCGGGCGGGAAGCAGGTGGCCGGGACGGCTCCCTCGATGTCGCCGACGTCGGCGTCTAGCCGGCGCACGCCGTGCGGGCCGTCCGCGAGGTAGGCCGACGGGACGCCCGGCGCCTCGGCGGTGGTCCAGAAGGAGGCACCGGACAGCAGCCGCGCCTTCTGCTCGAGGGTGAGGTTCCGGACGATCGTCGCGGGTTCCGTCGCGGCGGAGAAGGTGGCGGCGGGCGGCTTCTTCGTCATGTGAGCACGCTATCGGTGACGCATAAAAGCCGTGCGCCCCGGGGCCGCCGGGAGCACTCTGGATCCATGACCTCAACCTCTGCAGTACCCGCCGCGACGACGGCGGAGTGGCGGCTCCTCGACCCCCCGCACCCGGCCACGATCGACGACCCCGACGCGTGGGCGTACCGGGGCATCGCGGACCTGCACGCCGCGGTGGAAACCGCCGACCTCGGCAATGGCGACGGCGCCCCGACCCCGCTCGGGATCCTGGTGTCGATGAACAACCAGGACTACCGGCGCAGGCTGCGCCAGGTCGCCGTGGTGGACTCTCCCGACGGGCCGCGGGTGGTGGGCAGCGCCCTCCTGAGCCTCTTTGTCCAGTCGAACCCGGAGCTGGCGATCGGTGTCTTGGTCGTGCACCCGGAGTACCGGGGGCAGGGAATCGGCAGCGCACTGACCGACTGGCTGCGCAGCACCGGGCGCGCGGAGGGCCGTACGTCGGTCCTGGCCCCCGTCGACTTCGGGCCCGGCGAGACCGCAGGTGAGGCCCTGACTCCCGCATCGGGCTCCGGCCAGATCGCCGCCGACCTGCCGGGTGTGCGCCTGGCCCAGAAGCTGGGCCTGACCCTGCAGCTCGTGGAGCGCCGTTCCCGGATCGACCTGCCGGTCCTGCCGGAGGCTACGTCGCGCTTCGAGGCGGAGGCGGCCGCTGCCGCGGGCGACGGGTACCGCGTGCGCACGTGGACCTCGCCGACGCCGGAGGAATTGGTCGAGCAGCATGCTGCCCTCATGCAGGCCCTGGCCGACGACGAGCCGCGTGGCGGCCTCGACCTTGCGTCCGACGTCTGGGACGCCGACCGCATCCGGAGCGAGGATGCGATCACCACCGCCAAGGGTGACCAGTACGTGGTGGCCGCCGCGGAGCACGTGGCCACGGGCGAGCTCGCCGCGATGACCATGCTCCAGTGGAACGACGAGAAGCCCGACCACACCGACCAGCAGGCGACGGTAGTGCTCCGGGCGCACCGCGGGCACCGGCTCGGGATGCTCGTCAAGGCCGTGAACCTGCGGGAGCACGCGCGCCTGCGGCCCGAGGCCAAGCGCATCTACACCTGGAACAACGAGGAGAACCCGCACATGCTCGGGATCAACATCGCGCTGGGCTTCGTCCCGGCGGGCGGCAGCGCGGAGTTCCAGGGCCCGCTGTAGTTCCGGCCCGCTGTAGTTCCGGGGCCCGCTGCAGGGGTCAGAGCAGCTCCGGGGTCAGGTCCGGGCCGTCCCCGAATGCCTTGTCGTCGTCGAACGGGTAGAGGGGGCCACCCAGGTTGGTGTGGCGCAGCCGGAGCAGGTCCTGGTCCACACCGCCCGGGGTGAGCAAGAGCATCCAGTCCTCGGCCATGTCGTGAAGCTCGGTCTCGAGGTTGCCGATCTTCACGATCACGACGTCGGTCCCGCGCGGGTCCAGGCCGATCGCCGTGAAGTCCGACTCCAGGTGATAGGGCTTGCGGCGTTCGGTCAGGACCACCTTGAGCCCCCCGACCGCCACGACGCACACGATCCCCGCGACCGGGTCGCCCGTGCGGACGTGCTCCACGACGCCGCGTAGCGTGACGGGCCCGTGGGGGCCGTCGTCGACCCGGGCTCCGGCCTCCACCTCGACGACGGCGCCCACCCCGGCGTCGGCGATCGTGTTGGCGGCCACGGCGTCGGGCAGGGACGCGTAGATCGCGGTGCGGCCGCCGTCGGCGGGCGAGGCCGCGAAAGCGGGCTCCGTCAGGAGCCGCGCGAGCGTCCAGGTGACGTCGCCCGCGCCGCCGGCCATGGGGTTGTCACCGGTGTCGGACAGGACGAACGGTCGCGCGTCGCTCGCCAGCACGGCCGCCAGGCACTCCTCGTAGGTGCCGGCGGGCGCGACGAGCGCGAACTCGTCGCGGGCGTCCCAGTACCGGCGGGCCAGGCGCTCCGCCTCCCGGGTGATGACCGCCTCGTCATCACCCATCACAACGACGGCGGCCCGGCAGCGCGGCTCGTCCGCCCACGCGTACCCGGCCCAGACCGAGGCATCCAGCACGCCTTCGAGCGCGCCGACCCGCGCCACGTCCTCGTAGATGCTCTTCGCGGGCTCGAGCAGGGTGCTCGTCTTCTCCCCCGGGAGCAGCACCGGTACCTGCACCCACGCCTTGCGCGGGCGCCCGGGGCCGTCGATCCGGCGCACCAGGTTGGTGGCCGCACGCTCGCGCGCCTCGTCGTCGTCCTCGTGCGCTCCCCTGCGGTGGCAGGCGATGAGGTCGACGGTCCCGGCGAGCTCCCGCGACACGTTGCCGTGCACGTCCATGGAGGCGGAGACCAGGCAGTGCGGCCCGACGGCGGCGCGCACGGCGCGCGCGAGGTCCGCCTCGGCGTCGGTGTACCCGAGCACGGACATGGCGCCGTGGATCTCCAGCAGCACCCCGTCGAACGGGCCCTGGGCCTCCAGGGCCAGGCCGATCTCGGTGCGGACCGTCTCGTAGACGTCGGTGAGGACCGCGCCGCCCGGGAGCGCACCGGCCCGGAGCACACCGACCCACTCTGCCTCGCGGCGCAGCGACGTGCCGTCGCGGAGGAACGGGTACCGCCGGACTAGCTCGTTACCGCGCAGCAGGGTGAACGCCTCCCAGCCCGAGCGGTGCGGGGAGAACGTACTGGACTCGATGGCCATGCCGCAGATCGCGATCCGCGGTCGATGGTTGGTACGGGTCACGCGCGCAGTGTAGGCGGGACGGGTTACGACTTTGTACTACTTCTAGTGGTAAAAGACCAGGTGACCGGCGGTCGATCCGCCGGTCACCTGGTCCTGCCGATCAAGCGGGCGAGCCCGCAGGGGTCAGTCGTCGGCGCCGTCGTCGTCCGCGTCGTTCGGCGTGTTGTCGTTCGGGGTGTTGTCGTCCTGGTCGTCGGACGCGTCGTAGTTCGCGTCGTTCGGGGAGTCCGCCGACTGCGCGGAGCCCGCGGTGTCGGTAGCCGACTCGTTCGGGGAGTCCGCCGACTCGGGCGACGGGTCGTAGTTCGCGTCACCCGGGGAGTCCGCCGACTGCGCGGAACCCGCGGTGTCGCGGGCCGACTCGTTCGGCGAGTCCGCCGATTCCGGCGAGGAGTCGACGGGCGCGGCCGGCGCGGCGCCGTCAGCCGGCTGCTCTCCACCCGACAAGGCGACGGCGGCGGACGACTCGGCACGCGGGGCGGGGTCGTTCAGCGCCGCCGCGGTGCTCGCGCCGGCGACACCGATCACGGCGGCCGCTCCGACGATGGCCCAGCGCTTCTTCATGGTCGGCTTCTTCATGGTCGAGGGGTTCATGCGAGTGACCTCCCGGGTCTCGTGGCACCCCCTTCGGGTGCCTGCTGATACGAGTCTGTGCCGCCAGGATGAGGCGACGAGGAGACCCGGATGAGACGCCTCTCATCCTATTCAGGCGGGTGCTGTCCGGGCGGTGCGTCAGCCCCGGAACCGGTAGCCCGCCCCGCGCACGGTCTCGATCCGGTCCGCCCCGAGCTTCTTGCGCAGGTAGCGCACGTAGACGTCCACCACGTTGGACCCGGGGTCGAAGTCGTAGCCCCACACGCGCGACAACAGCTGCTCCCGGGACAGCACCTGCCCGGGGTGCTGGAGGAACACCTCCGCGAGCGCGAACTCCCGCGCGGAGAGCTCCGTCTCGCGCCCCTCCACCGTGGCGGTGCGCGTGCGCAGGTCGAGCCCCACATCGCCGTGCTCCAGCCGGTCCGACGGCGCGGCCTCCCCCGTGGTGCGGCGCAGCCGCAGCCGGATCCGCGCGAGCAGCTCGTCGAACCCGAACGGCTTGGACATGTAGTCGTCGGCCCCGCCCTCCAGGCCGGCCACCCGGTCGGACAACGAGTCCCGCGCGGTCAGGATCACCACGGGCAGCGTGGAGCCGACGTCGCGCAGCCGCTGCAGCACCGTGAACCCGTCCAGCACGGGCAGCCCGATGTCGAGCACCATGAGGTCGTAGCCGCCCGACATGGCGTGGGCGAGCGCGGAGGCGCCGTCGGACACCACTGTGGGCTGGAACCCGTGCGCCTTGAGGCCCTTGCGCACGAACTGCGCGATGCGCTCCTCGTCCTCCGCGATCAGGATCTGGTTCAACGTGCCTCCCCCGTCGTCGGATAGCCGGCCCCGGCCTGGCCTGTCGGCCCGGCCTGCGCGGCATGTCCGACGCCGTCCGCGGGCCACGTCATGACGAAGCGCGCCCCGCCGCCGTCGGCCCGTTCGACCGCCACGTCTCCGCCGTGCCCCTGCGCGATGGCGCGCACGATCGCGAGACCGAGCCCGGACCCGGATACCCCGCCTGTTGTGCTCCCCCGGGCGAACCGGTCGAAGATCCGGTCGGCCTCTTCCGCCGGCACACCCGGCCCGGTGTCCCGCACCCAGAGGCGGACCTGGCGCCCGGCCGGTCCGTAGAACACCTGCGTGCCGAAACCCACCTCGTCCTCGGGGCCGGTGAACTTCACCGCGTTGTCCGCGAGCTGCAGCACAGCCTGCGTGAGCCGGTTCGCGTCGGCGGCCACCTCGACGTCGGCCCGCGCGTCCACCACCCAGCGGCGCGCGCCGAGCGCGCGCGCCTTGTCGTGCACGTCGTCCGTGAGCCGGCCCAGGTCCACCGGGGCGAGCGTCACGAAGTCGGACCGCTCCGCCTTGGCCAGCAGCACCAGCTCCTCGACGATCTCGCCCATCCGGGACGTCTCGTCGAGCAGGAGGTCCCGGGTCTCGCGCACGTCGGCCGGGTCGTCCGGGTCGAGCACCTCCAGGTGGCCGCGCAGCACGGTCAGGGGCGTGCGGAGCTCGTGCCCGGCGTCGTCCAGGAACTGCCGCTGCGTCTCGATCGCCGTCGACAGGCGGTCGAGCATCGTGTTGAAGGCGCCGGCGAGGTCACCGAGGTCGTCGTCGGTGGCAACCGCCACCCGCTGGGACAGGTCGGTCTCGGTGACCCGGGTTGCGGTGGCGCTCAGCTGCTGCAACGGCCGCAGCAGGCGGCTCACCACGAGCCACGCGAACAGCCCGAGCAGCACCAGCGCCACGGAGCAGACGATCGCGTAGGTGCGCATGACCGCGGTCTCCGCCGCGAGCGACCGGTCCAGGGCGGACGCCATCACGTACGCGCCCACCTCCTGCCGGTCCGGCACGACGACCGGTACGACGACGAACCACACCCGGCCGATCTCGGTCTCGATCTCACGCTGGACGGTCTGCTCCGACTGCGGCGTGAGGCCGTCCACGACGGCCTGGACCACCGGGCTGTCGACGACGGACCGCCCCAGGGCGGGCGGGTTCGACTGCTGGTGCACCCCGTCCAGGTAGCTGACGAAGATCTCGTTGTTGCCGGGAACGTTCCGCTCCATGGCGACGCTCATGAGCCGTCCCGCGCCGTGGAACGGCTCGCCCGTCTCCGGGTCCACCCCGTCGCTGGCCAGCCGCTGGAGCTCCCCGATCTCCTGGTTGAAGTCCTCGGAGATGCCGTCCATGATCTGCTGGGACTGGATGGCGTGGGTGAGCAGACCCGCCCCGAGCAGGCCGATGGCGGTGACCCCCACGACCACCGCCACCACCTTGGTCCGTACCGACGGCCGGCGCAGGCTCATACGGTGCCCACGCCGGACAGCGCGAGCCTGGACCCGTCCAGCCAGCCGGCCACTACATCCAGCCGGCGCGACGTCGCCGCCTGCCAGTCGCGTTCCTGGACCCGGTGCGGGCCCGTGGCCAGGGAGAGCAGCACGCCGGCGACCCGCGCCGCCAGGTCGCTGCGGTCGGCGCCCCGGCCCCCAGGGGCAGCCACGAAGCCCGCCGCGTAGTCCACGGCGAGCCGGCGCATCCGGTCGGCGTACGCCGACTGCGCGGCATCGGGCGCGTGCACGAGGGACAGCACGTCGAGGTGCGCGACGAGGCACGCGAGGTCGTCGGCCCGGTGCCCCGGGCCGGCCGAGTCGACGTCGAGCAGCCCCGTGATGTGGCCGTCGGTGAGCATGATCTGCGCCTCGTACAGGTCGCCGTGCGTCGGGTCCGCGCCGGTGCCGCGCTCCGCCAGGCGCTCCTGGACGGCACCGGCCAGGTCGGTGGCGCGGCTGGCCTCCGCGGGCAGCGCCGCCCCGATCACACCGGCGTAGTGCTCGGCCGACTCGCTCCAGGCGGGCCGGCGGGGCAGGTCACGCACCTCGGCGGGCAGCCGGTCGAGCACGTTCAGCACCTCCAGCGGGGACGGGATCCGGCCCCGGTCCCGCACGGCGGTGCGCATCTCCGTGCCGTACAGCGGGGAGAGCACGAGCAGGCCGTCGTCGGACCAGCCGAGGGGGCGGGGAACCGGGAGCCCCGCCCGCGACAGCAGCGCGTGCCGCTGGTGCAGGTCCGCGACCTTGCGCGGGCGCAGCACCTTGAGGAACACGCGGGACGACGCCGCCCTGGCCTCGATCACTGCGCGCCGGGTGGGGCGGTAGGCCCGGACCTTGAGCTCGGGGTGGGCGCGCTCCGCGGGCCCGACTCCCAGGCCGGCCAGGAGCTCCTCGACGGCCGCCGGGTCGAACGCGCGCGGCAGGGCGGGCAGCGCAGGGTCGCCGGGGAACCGCCACACGGCGACCGTCGCGTCGCCGTCGGACAGCGTGACCACACCCGGCTTGCGCCCGTCCCGGGCGCGGCCGACGCTCGCGCCGAGCGTCTCCGAACGGGTCACCCCGTCCCACCGCACGGTCGCGCGGTAGGCCACGGTGGTGGTGGAGCCCGGCCGGTGGTCCACCTGGCGCACGCGCCAGTCCACGAGCTGACCGCCGGCGGTCGCCACCGCGGCGTCAAGAAGGCCCGCGGCAGTGTCACCGGTCAGCAGGTCGAGGTGCGTGTTCACCCGGCCATCCTCGCAGCCGGTACCCACCGAAGCCCTGTAACCGGGATTAGAAACCTCTCACGTCTGTTTGTTGTGGGCGCGATCGTTGGCCCTAAACCGGACGCATCGGCGCAAAGATCGCGCCCACAACAAAGAGGTCAGGCGCGCAGCTCGCGGTACTTCGCGATCAGGGCCGCCGTCGACGGGTCCTGCGCTCCCAGCGCTGCCTCGTCGCCCGCGACCGCCGGAGCGATCTCCAGGGCGAGCTTCTTGCCGAGCTCCACGCCCCACTGGTCGAACGAGTCGATGCCCCAGACGATGCCCTGCACAAACGTGATGTGCTCGTACAGCGCGACGAGCTGCCCCAGCACGGACGGGGTCAGCGCGGGGGCGAGGATCGACGTAGTGGGCCGGTTGCCGCTGAACACCTTCGCGGAGACCAGCTCCTCGGCGACGCCCTCGGCCCGCACCTCGTCGGCTGTCCTGCCGAACGCGAGCGCCTTGGTCTGCGCGAAGAAGTTCGCGAGGAACAGGCCGTGCACGTCGGCGCCCGCGGCGACGGCGCCGCCGTCGCCCACCGGGTCGGTCAGGGGGTAGGCGGGGTTGGCGACGGCGATGAAGTCCGCCGGGATGAGCCGTGTGCCCTGGTGGATGAGCTGGTAGAACGCGTGCTGCCCGTTGGTGCCCGGCTCGCCCCAGAAGACCTCGCCGGTCTCGGACGTGACGGGGGTGCCGTCCGAGCGCACGGACTTGCCGTTGGACTCCATGGTGAGCTGCTGGAGGTACGCCGGGAACCGGTGCAGCAGCTGCGTGTAGGGCAGGACGGCGTGCGTGTGCGCGTCGCGGAAGTTCACGTACCAGACGTTGAGCAGCCCCATCAGCGCGGGCACGTTGCTCTCGAACGGCTCGGTCCGGAAGTGCTCGTCGATCGAGTGGAACCCGGCCAGCAGCTCAGCGAACGCGTCCGGCCCGATCGCCACGGCCAGCGAGGTGCCGATCGCCGAGTCGACGGAGTAGCGGCCGCCCACCCAGTCCCAGAACCCGAAGGCGTTCTCGGGGTCGATCCCGAAGGCCGCCACCTTGTCCAGGGCGGTGGACACCGCGACGAAGTGCTTCGCGACGGCGTCGGCGCGGCCCTCCTCGGAGTCCTCGATGGCACCGGCCGCGATCAGCGAGCGCCACAGCCAGTCGCGCGCGAGCCGGGCGTTGGTGAGGGTCTCCAGCGTGCCGAAGGTCTTGGACGCGACGATGAACAGGGTGGTGGTCGGGTCCAGGTCGGCGGTCTTCTGCGCGACGTCGGTGGGGTCGATGTTGGAGACGAACCGGCACTCCAGGCCGTCCTGGACGTAGGGCTCCAGGGCCTCGTACGCCATGACGGGGCCGAGGTCGGAGCCGCCGATGCCGATGTTCACGATCGTCTTCACGGGCTCGCCGGTGACGCCGGTCCACTCCCCGGAGCGCACCTTCTCGGCGAACGCGTACACCTTGCTGAGCTCGTCCTGCACGTCGGCCGTGATGTCCTGGCCGTCGACGGTCAGGGGGTCCTCGGCCGGGCGGCGCAGCGCGGTGTGCAGCACCGCGCGGTCCTCGGTGACGTTGATGTGCTCACCCGCGAACATCGCGTCGCGGCGCTCGGCGAGCCCGACCTCTTCGGCCAGGGCGAGGAGCGAGGCGAGGACCTCGTCGGTGAGCAGGTTCTTGGACAGGTCCACGTGCAGGTCAGCGGCCTGGTAGCTCAGGCGCTGGGCTCGGGCGGGGTCTTCTGCGAACCAGCCGCGCAGGTCGGGCTGGAGGTTCTTGGAGAGCTCGGTGAGCGAGCCCCAGGCGGTGGTCGTGGTGGCGTCGACAGGCAGACGGGCTGGCACTGAGGTCATGAGACAACCGTAGTGCGGAGCGCCTCCGCCGCAGCCTTTGCCAGTGTCTGATCGGTCACCTCGTAGCCGGCACCGTCGCCGCCGCCGGGCCCGCCGGCGTCGGCCACCGTGCGCTTGGCGGAGAGGTGGACGGCGTCCACACCCACGCTCACCAGGGCCGGGATGTCCGCGGCCGTGATGCCGCCCCCCGCCATGATCTCGATGCCCAGCTCTGCGCTGCGCTCGACGAGGGCGGCAAGGCGGTCCAGGCCCTCGGCCGCTCGGGCCGCGCCGCCGGAGGTGAGCACGCGGGCGACACCCAGCTCGGCCAGCGTGTCGAGGGCGGCGATCGGGTCGGCGACGACGTCGAGCGCCCGGTGGAACGTGACCTCGGCGGTGTCGGCGGCCTCCACCAGGTCGCGCATCCGCGCCTCGTCCACCCGGCCGGACTGCGTCAGCGCGCCCAGCACCACGCCGTCGGCCCCGGCGTCGACCAGGAGGGAGATCTCGCGGAGCATCAGGTCGTGCTCGGCGGACGTGTACACGAACCCGCCGGGCCGGGGCCGCACCAGGACGTGCACCTCCAGGATCGGCGCGCTGTCCGACGTCGGAACTACCGCCGCGGCCTCGACCACCGCCTCGACGAGCGCGGCGCTCGGCGTGATACCGCCGGTGGCGCCGAGCGCGGAGCAGAGCTCGACGCGTCGGGCACCGACATCGGCAGCGATCACCGCCCCGGCCGGGTCCTGGACAGCGAGCTCGAGAGCGACACGTTGGGGCACGTGCGCCAGCGTAGTCGGGTGTAGGGCCGCGTTCGCCCGCCGAGTCGCCGGCCGGGTCTCGCCGCGTCGCCCGCCATGGGCGCGGCCGAGTCGGTAGGGTCCCATGGCATGGCCATCGATCCCAGTGCGATCCTCCAGGGTCGCGCCCCAGGGCGTGCCCCGATCGGAGTCATCCTCGGGATCGTCTTCGCGTCCGTCTGCCTGCTCGTCATCCTGGCGTTCGACGCCGTGACGGGCGGCGCGTCGTTCATCGTCGGGCTGCTGCTCGCGGTGCTGCCGGTCGCCGTCTGGCTGCCGCTGGTGCTCGCGCTGGACCGCCTGGAGCCGGAGCCGGTGAACGCCCTGGTCTTCGCGTTCCTGTGGGGTGCGGGCGTGGCGGCGCTGTTCGCGAGCATCCTGAACACGCTGGGGCTGTCGCTGCTCACCGAGACCGAGCTCACGGGCGATGAGGAGGGCTGGTACCTCGTCGCGACGTTCGTAGCGCCAGTGGTCGAGGAGCTGCTCAAGGGCGCCGTCCTCTTCGGCATGCTGTGGTGGCGGCGGCAGGAGCTGAACGGCCCCACCGACGGCGTCATCTACGCCGCGATGGTGGGCCTCGGCTTCGCCGCGACGGAGAACATCCAGTACTTCATCGACGCCCAGGAGTCGGACCAGCTCGGGTACGTGTTCGTGCTGCGGGCCATCGTCTCGCCGCTGCTGCACCCGCTGTGCACGGCGATGACGGGCATCGGCGTCGCGGTGGCGGCCCTGGCCGGGCCCGGCCGGCTGCGGCGCACGGCGCCCGTCTACGGGCTGTTCGGCGCGATCGGCCTGCACAGCCTGTGGAACGGCTCCACCAAGTTCGGCACCGTCGGGCTCGCTGGCGCATACCTCGTGGGCTTTGTGGTGCTCATCGGGCTCATCGTGATCCTGGCCCGGGACCGCCGTCGGATCGTCCAGCTCATCGACCACTACCTGCCCCTGTACGGGCCGGTGGGCATCGTGACGACCGACGACCTGCGCATGCTCTCCACCCTGCCCGGGCGCCGGGCGGCCCGGCACTGGGCGCGATCCGCGGGCGGCCGGGGGGCCGAGCGGGCCATGACCGACTACCAGCAGGCCGCGACCGAGCTTGCCCTGCTGCACCAGCGGGCCGGCGCCCAGCGCGACCTGGACCCGCACGGCCTGGAGCAGCAGCGGCAGTACCTGGTGTGGCTCATGCAGCAGGCACGCGCCACGTTCCTCGCACGGCAGCCCCGGCCGCCGGCCTCCCCCTGGGGCACCACGGGCTTCGGCCAGGCAGGCCGTTGATCTAGTCAGCGGGTGGCGACCAGGTCCACGATCAGGGCGCGGAGCAGGGCGGTGCGGTCGGCGATCCGGTCGACGAGCACGTGCTCGTCGTCCGCGTGCGCGCCACCGCCCACGGCGCCGAGCCCGTCCAGCGTGGGGGTACCGACGCCCGCGGTGAAGTTGCCGTCGGACGCCCCGCCCACGGCAGCGCCGATCAGCGCAGGCAGCCCGGAAGCTTCGGCGATCCGGGAGGCCCGCGCGAACAGGTCGGCCGACAGCGCGGGCTCCAGCGGCGGCCGGTTGATCCCGCCCTCGATCTCGAACGTTCCACCGGGCAGCACGGGGGTCAGCGCGCGCACCGCGGCGTCGACCCGCTCCTGCTCCGCGACGGTCCGCGCGCGGACGTCCACCGCGAACCATGCCTCGGCCGGGACGGTGTTGCGCGTGGTGCCGGCGGCGGCGACCGTCGGCACCACCGTGGTCCCGAGCTCCGGGTCGCCCAGGGCGGCGACCGCGAGCACCTGGTGCGCCAGCTCGACCAGGGCGTTCACACCCTTCTCGGGTTCCAGGCCGGCGTGCGCGGCCCGGCCCTTGATCAGCACGCGGTAGATGGAGGTGCCCTTGCGCTCCAGCTTCAGCGCGCCGCCGTCGGCGGAGGCCTCCAGCACAAACGCGGCGTCCGCCCCGCGCGCCTCGTCCTCGATGAGAGCCCGGGACGACGGCGAGCCGACCTCCTCGTCCCCCGTCACCAGGAGGGTGACCCCGGTCCGGTCGTCGAGGGACGCGAGCACGTGCAGCGCCATGGCCAGACCGGTCTTCATGTCGAAGCTGCCGGGACCCCGCAGCACGCCGTCGTGGATGCCGAACGGATGTGTCTCCAGCGAGCCGAGCGGCCACACGGTGTCATGGTGCGCCAGCACCAGCACGCGCGTGGGGCCGCCGAGCCGCCACCGCAGGTGGATCCCGAGCCGCTCGGGCTCGACGCCCAGGTGTGCGGAGCCGAGCCGGGCCACCAGCTCGACCGACCGGGCCAGGGCATCCGGGTCCGACGACGGAGACTCGCACTCGACGAGCGTCCGCAGGTCGGCGATCAGCGCGTTGACGTCGAGTGGTGCGTCGGCGTCGAGCCGTGCGTCGGTGGCGGGCAGAGCGGGAGTCTCGTCGAAGGCCATGGGGGCACGGTATCCGTCCGTCCCTGAGGCACGGCGCCGACGGTCAGAGCACGAGCAGCTGCAGCGTGAACGCCGCCGCCGAGACCAGCATCAGCACGCCGGTCGGCACCAGGCCCGCCCAGTCCTTCACACGCAGGTGCGTGATCATGGCGCCGAGGAAGTACAGGACGAAGCACCCGGTCGCCGCGATTCCGATCGGCGCCCACCAGATCCCGGCGAGGGTGCCGGCCGCTCCCGCGATGAGCAGGGCACCGAGCACCGGCACCAGCCGCTCGGGCACACCGAGGTGGGTGTTCATCTGCTGGGGCATCTCCGAGCCGGGCCGCACCTTGTTGTAGCCGCTGCCGGCGGTGGCGAGGGCAAGCAGGGCAGAGACGATGACATGAGCGACGAACACGGGTCCTCCGAGGACGATGGCCGGGCCTGGCCGGCGAGAAGAGCGCGCCCTGATCGGGCACGCTCTGAATGGTCCGGGACCCGCGAGGGCTTGCCAAGGACGGGGTTAGCAACTCACTATTAGTAAGTGACTTCCCAGACGACGAGGCCCTTGGCCCGCACCCCCGAGAACCCCGTGAGCGAGGGCGACTGCCAGCTCTTCCAGCGCACCGTCGAGCTCACCGGCCGCCGCTGGTCAGGCGCCATCCTGTGGGCCGCGGTCGCGGGTGCTCGGCGCTTCGTCGAGTACCGCCGCTTCGTCGCGGGAATCTCCGACCGGCTGCTGACCCAGCGGCTGCGCGAGCTCGAACAGCAGGGGTTCATCACGCGCGAGGTGGTACCGACCATGCCCGTGCAGATCCTGTACACACCGACCGAGGCGGGGGCCGAGCTGATCGCCGCCATGCAGCCCCTGGGCGAGTGGGGGGCCAAGCACCGGGACGTCCTGGAGCGGATCGAGCCGGAGTAGGACACAGGGGTCTCGACAGGCCCGACCACCGCCGGCCGAACCTGTCGAGACCCCGCACGTCAGAGCTCGAGGTCGAAGCTCCCCGCGCCAACTCCGGTCAACGTGGTCGTGTTCGCGGTGAGGTACCGGGCCAGGTACGGCGCCGGCTCACCCTGGGTGGCGACGTCGGCGGCCGGGTCCTGCAGGTCGAGCAACAATCGCGCGCCCGTCACGGTCACGGTGTTGCCGGACGGTTCGTCCAACCAGCCGCTGGGCGTGATGGTCCCGACCTGCACACCGAGCTGGTGCCCGGCCACGAGCGTCCAGTCGGTCGACTTCAGGTCGAGCTCCAGCCGCCCGGCCCGCTCGATGAGCGCCACGTTCTCGTCGAACAGGGTCGCCCTGCCGCCCGGACCGATGTCCCAGAGCCGCACCAGCACGTTTCCGGCCGCGCCGGCGGTGAGCTCCACCGACGGGGTCCCGGTGATCCGCACGTCCGCGGCAACCGGCGTCGAGTACGTCAGGTACGACGTCGCGGCTATCCGGAGCGACCCGTTCCGCTCGGGCAACAGCTCGGGCAGCTGCCCTGGCAATTGCTCAGGGAGGGCCGGGGCGTTCTCCATGTCCCAGCCGCCCACCTGCGCCGTCGTCAGCCCGGAAGCCGAACCGGAACCCGACCCGGAAACCGAGGTACGGCCGTTGTCCAGGTAGGAGCCGCTGTCCAGGGTGGCCACAACGGGGCTGGCGACCTCGGGCCACGTGTCCTGCGCACGCCATGCGCCGGTGTTGTCCTGGATCGCGTACGCCGGGTCCTCGACGCCGGGCTCGATGCCCTTGAGGAACTCGTCGTAGAACCGCAGCATCTCGTCGTAGAAGCCCGCGCGGCCCATGGCGAGCCGCCCGTCGGGGACGGTGTCGCCGCCCCGCACGTGGTCCCACGGGCCGAGCCAGCCGCGCTCCACGCCCGTGTGGTTGTCGAGGTAGACCTGCATGTCCTCGGGCTTCGTGTTGGGCTCGATGAAGCCCTGGGTCACGAAGAGCGGAGTGTCGGTGCCGGCCGCGTCGTCGGCCAGGTTGCGGGCGTCCCAGTACGCCGAGGCGAGGTCCGGCTCGTCGGGGTCCGAGAGATTGTTCGAGAGGCACTCCGGGTGCGCGCGCTCGTAGCGGGCATTCGCGGCGTAGTGCGCGTCGTCGCCCGCCATGGGCGCCATCGTCGCTATGCCGTTGTACGCGTTGGGTGTCCCGGTCACGTTGGGCCGCGCCACCTCGTTGCTCCACAGGTAGTTGTACATGTTCCACACCGGCTCCTGGGCCACCACCGCCTTGAGCGGCTCCAGGCCCAGGTTGTTGCCGGCCAGCCCGGTGACGGCGTCGTACGACTTGCCGTACATGCCCACGTCGCCCGTGGACCACGGCTGGCTCGCCGACCACTCGATCGCGGCGGCGATGTCGGCCTGCTCGCCGGGCCCGACCCAGTCGAGGCACCCGGTGCTGCCGCCGAAACCACGGTTGTCGACCATGACAAACGTGTACTCGTTGGCCATCAGGTCGGCGCCGTTGATGAAGTCCTGGAACCGCGCCGACGGGCCCACGATGGCCCAGCCCTCCGAGCCGGTCTGCCCGGCGTGCGCGAAGTAGGGCCCGACCGACAGGATCACCGGCGTCTGCGCATCCGGGGCCAGATGAGCGGGTCGCAGGATGTCGGCGTGCAGCTCCGCGCCGCCCGCCGACGGGAAGTACGCCTCGGTCCACGCGGCGCCCTCGGGCACCCGCTCGTTCTCCTCGTGGGTGATCGGATCGGCAGCGGCCAGATCTACGGCGGCCTGCCCGGCGACGGCGGACATACCACCCGTCGCCAGCGTGAGCGTGGCCACTGTGGCGACCATTGGCACCGTTCTGCGAAGTCTCGTCCCGAGTCTCATCGAAGCGCCCTCCCAGGGTGAAAGCCGGTCAGATTTGTCCGGTTCACCCGAGAGGGTAGGGATTATTTACCCACAATGCACGTATTTGCCCAAGATTTGACGCAGACGTAACAATTCGCCAGCCGGGGCCATGCCCACAGTCAGCCGCGCAGCCCCAGGAACTCCGCCACACGGTCCGACGCCGGTGCGGTCCGCAGCTCGTCCGGCGCGGCCACCTGCAGCAGCCGTCCCCGGTCCAGCACACCGACCCGGTCGGCCACGGCGGACGCCTCAGCGTGGTCGTGCGTCACGAACACCGCGGTAGTCCCCGTCTCGACCAGCGCGGCCCGCACCTCGCCCGCCAGCCGCTCCCGGAGCTGCCGGTCGAGCGCGGACAGCGGCTCGTCGAGGAGCAGCAGGCGGGGCCGGGGAGCCAGGGCGCGCGCGAGGGCGACCCGCTGCTGCTCCCCGCCCGACAGCGTGGGCACCGCCCGCTGCTCGTACCCGGCGAGCCCGACGAGGTCGAGCAGCTCGGTCACCCGGGTGTCCCGTTCCTGGCGGGTGAGCGGTTGGGTCTCCAGCCCGTAGGACACGTTGCGCCGCACGTCCCGGTGCGGGAACAGCTGACCGTCCTGGAACATCAGCCCGAACCGGCGCTTGTGCACCGGGACCCCGGCGAGGTCCGCGCCGTCGTACAAGACCTGACCGCCGGCCAGGGGTTCCAGCCCGGCCACCGCGCGCAGCAGCGACGACTTGCCGCACCCGCTCGGGCCGAGCAGCGCGACGATCTCGCCGGCCGCGACGGTCAGCGATACCCCGTCGACGGCGGTGGCGTTCCCGTAGCGCACCGAGACGTCCCTGATCTCCAACCCAGTCATCAGAGCTCCCCTCCGGCGCGCTCGTCGCGCAGTTGTTCAGCCATCATCATCACGCCGGCCGTCAGCGCGGCGAGCACCACCGCCGCCGCGAGCGCCATCCCATAGTTCTCCGCGCCGGGCCGCCCGATGAGCCGGTAGATGACTACGGGCAGGGTGGCGCCGTCGGGCCGCGCGAGGAACGACGTCGCGCCGAACTCGCCGAGGGAGACCGCGAAGGCGAACCCGGTGGCCAGGCCGACCGAGCGCAGGGCGATCGGCAGGTCCACGGTGCGTAGCACGCGGCCCGGGCCGGACCCGAGCACTGCGGCGACCTCGCGCAGGCGGGGGTCGATCGCGCGGAGCACGGGCAGGACGGTGCGGACGACGAGCGGCACGGCGACGACGGCCTGCGCCACGGGGACGAGCAGCCCGGAGGTCCGCAGGTCCACGCCCAGCACGGGCTGGTCCATGGTGATGAGGAATCCGAAGCCGACGGTGACGGCGGATACGCCGAGCGGCAGCATGAACAGCCCGTCCAGTCCTCCGACGGCGCGGCGCGCGCCCAGGGACCGCGGCCGCCGGGACACCACGAGCGCCACAAGAGCGCCCACGACCAGCGAGATCAGAGTGGCGACGAGCGCGACCCGCAGCGACGTCGCCGTGGCCTCCCATACCGTCACGACCAGGGCGTTCCGCTCGCCGGTGGTCCCGAGCGCCACATAGTTGCCCGGTCCCCAGGACCCGTCCGGCTCCCGGAAGGACCGGGCGACCAGCCCGGCCAGGGGCAGCACCATCAGCCCGATGACGATCGCCGCGCCCGCCAGCGCTGCTGTCACGTCGCGGGGCGAGCGCCAGGTCAGCGGCCGGGCCGTGCCGCGCGCCGGTACGAGGTGCAGCGCGGCCTCGCGGCCCCTGCGGGCCCGCGCGGAGACGACGAGCGCTCCGGAGATGACAACAAGCTGCAGGATCGACAGCACCGACGCCGACCGCAGGTCCAGGAACTGGGTGGTGCGGGTCCAGATCTCGGTCTCGATGGTCCCGTACCGCACGCCGCCGAGCACCAGCACCACCCCGAACGCGGTGGCGCAGAACAGGAACACCACCGAGGCGGCCGACGCGACGGCGGGCGCCAGCGACAGCAGCGTCACGGTCCGGAAAACGCGCGCGGGCCCGGCGCCGAGCGAGGCGGCGGCTTCCTCGGCGCGCGGGTCAAGCCGCTCCCACAGCCCGCCGACGGTCCGCACCACTACAGAAACGTTGAAGAAGACGAGCGCGACGACTATCCCGGCCAGGGACTCCTCGAGCCCGAGGAAGCCGAGCATGCCGGTGGGCGCGAACAGCGTGCGGAACGCCACGCCGACCACCACGGCGGGCAGCACAAACGGCACGGTGACCAGCCCGCGCACCAGGCCGCGCCCGGGGAAGGACCGCCGGTACAGCAGGTAGGCGAGCGGCAGGCCGAGCAGCACCGAGAAGGCGGTGCCCAGCGCCGCCTGGGTCAGCGTGAGCCCCACGAGCCGCCACGTGCGCGGCCGGGACAGCACGTCGGTAAAGCCGGTGAGGTCGAGCGCGCCGTCGGGCACGAACCCACGGACGACGAGCGCGGCCACCGGCCACGCGAAGAAGATCGCGAGGAAGGCGAGGGGGACGGCGACCGCTACGGCCCAGAACAGCGGCGCGGGCCGCAGGCCGCGCCTCAGCCGGCTGTCGCTCAACCGGCCCCTCAACCGACCACGGTCTCGGTCCATCGCTCGATCCACTCGTCGCGGTGCTCGCTCACCTGGTCCGGGTCCACCTCGAACGGCGTGTCGGCCTGGGGCGCGAACCGCTGCCAGTCGTCGGGGAGCGCCACCGAGGAGTCGGCCGGATACATGTACATCGACTCCGGCAGCGCGGCCTGCACGTCCTGCGTGAGCAGGAAGTCCACGAGCGCCTGGGCGCCCTCGGGGTTGTCGCTGCCCGCGAGCACGCCCGCGTACTCGACCTGCCGGAAGCAGGTCTCCAGCAGGGCGCTCGTGGTCGTCTCCGAGCCGTCCTCAGTCACCGTGAACGCGGGTGACGTCGCGTACGACAGCGCGAGCGGACGCTGGCCGCCCTCGCCCGCCCCCGAGAAGTCCACGTAGTACGCGTCCTCCCAGGAGTCGGCGACCTGGACGCCGTTGTCCACGAGCGAGGCCCAGTAGTCCTCGAACCCGTCCTCGCCGAAGGCTCCGATCGTCGCCAGGAGGAACGCAAGTCCCGGCGACGACGTCGCAGGGTTGGCCACCACGAGCAGGTCCCGGTACTGCGGGTCCGCCAGGTCCTCCAGGGTCACCGGCACGTCAAGGCCGGACTGAGCGAACCAGGCCTGGTCGGCATTGATGCAGACGTCGCCCTGGTCGACCGGGGTCAGCGCCCCACCGAGCTGCTCGACGCCGTCCGGCAGCTCGGCAGGGGTGTACTCGTCGAGCACCCCCGCCTCCAGCGCGCGGGAGGCGAACGTGTTGTCGATGCCGAACACCGCGTCGCCGAGCGGGGCGTCCCTGGTCAGCACAAGCTGGTTCACCAGGGTGCCGGCGTCACCCGCGGCGGAGACCTCCAGGGTGTACCCGGACTCCTCCTCGAACTGGGCGACGAGCTCCTCGTCGAGCGCCCAGGAGTCATGGGTCACCAGGGTCACGGTGCCCGACGCCGACGGGTCGCCGCCGGTCCCTTCTGCGCCGGAGCCGCCGGAACAACCGGCGACCAGCAGCGACACGGCGAGTGCCCCGGCGACCATGCTCGCGGCCGTGCCGGGATGGATGGTGCCCCTGTGGGCACCGGAAGGACGCGACATCGTGCCTCCGACTTCCTCCGCCGGTGCTACCCGGATCAGGTTCAAGGGTCTGCGGCTCTCCGCACTCTCAGCGCCATCAGGCGCTCCCCTGTCGTTTCGTAAGGGAGCCTAGTCGCCCGCCGGGGGCTACGGTGTGCAGGTGGCTCAGATTGAGACGGAACAGACACTCGCCGAGAAGGTGGGCACCCTCGCGCTGACGATCGCGGCCGGCTGGGTCGCGCAGAAGGCGGTCAGCCTGATCTGGAAGGGCGTGACGGGTAACGACGCCCCCAACAAGCCGGACGACCCGGAGCTGGACCTGGTGCAGGCCGCCGTGTTCGCGGCGGTCGCGGCCGGGACCGCGGTGTTCGCCAAGCGCCTGGCGGCGAAGGGCGCGCACCAGGCGGCGGTACGGTTCGCGGCGCGTCGTTCAGCCGTGTGACCGGACGCCGTGTGACCGAATGCCGTGCGACCGAGTGCGGCCCCGGTCTGTAGGTCGTGACACCCTGGTCGCGTGAGCTTCACGCATCTTGATGACCGCGGCCAGGCCCGCATGGTCGACGTCACCGCCAAGCAGCCGACCATCCGCTCCGCCACGGCTTCGGGCACGGTGCGGTGCGCATCCGCCGTCGTGCAGGCACTGCGTGACGGCGCCGTGCCCAAGGGCGACGTGCTGGCAGTGGCGCGCATCGCGGGCATCGCCGCGGCCAAGCGGACGCCGGAGCTGCTGCCGCTGGCCCATGTGATCGGTGTGCACGGCGCGGCGGTGGACCTCGAGGTGACCGACGACGGCGTCACCATCACCGCCACGGTCCGCACCGCCGACCGCACGGGTGTCGAGATGGAGGCCCTCACGGCCGTGGCCGTCGCCGGCCTGGCCGTGATCGACATGGTGAAGGGCCTGGACAAGTCCGTCTCGCTCGCCGACGTGCGGCTGGAGCGCAAGACCGGCGGCAAGTCGGGCGACTGGGAACGCGCGGAATGATCACGGTCCGCTACTTCGCCGGCGCCCGCGAGGCCGCAGGCCGCGCCACTGAACAGCTCGGCGGCCCGATGTCGGTCGCCGCCCTCCGTGGCGCGCTCACCGCCGCTCACCCGCGCCTGGACGCCGTGCTGCCGAAGTGCGCCCTGCTGATCGCCGGCGCCCGGTCGACGTCGGACGAGGCGGAGGTCCCGGACAACGTCACCGTCGACGTGCTGCCCCCCTTCGCAGGAGGCTGACCCCTCTTTGGTGGTGGGGCAGTGTTTGGTGGTGGGCAGTGGTCGTTAGTGGGTCAGTGGTCGGCGCCGTCGAGCTGGGCGAGCACGTGCGGCCAGAGCGCGAGGACCACGTCAACCCCGTCCCGCACGCCCCCGGAGGAGCCGGGCAGGTTCACCACGAGCGCCCGCGTCCCGTCTCCGGCGTGCGCCACACCCGCCAGCCCCCTGGAGAGCGCGGCGGTCGGCACCCCCGCGGCGGTGCCGCGCTGACGAATCGCCTCGGCAATCCCCGGGATCTCGTAGTCGAGCACCAGCCGCGTGCCCTCGGGAGTGAGGTCCCGCGGCGTGATGCCCGTCCCGCCGGTGGTGAGGACCAGCCGGGCGCCGGCGCCGAGCGCGGTCCGCAGCACATCGCGGACCTGCTCGACGCCGTCGGGCACCAGGTGGGTGACCACGTCGGTGTGGTGCGCCTCGCGCAGCAGACCCACCGCCGTCGGACCTGACTGGTCTTCTGCCTCGCCCCGTGCACAACGGTCGGAGACGGTGATTACCGCAACTCGGTCGGACGTCATGCCGACACGCTATCGGCCTCCGGCTCCTCGCTCACAGCAACCTTGGCAGTCTCGGCGGCTTCGGCGGCCTTGGCCTGGCGGTGTGCGCGCACCGACCATGCGACGGCGGCGGCCCAGGCGACCCAGATCACGGCGTACACGGCGATCGCCACGCCCTCGGGGGCGGCGATCCAGTCGCTGCGGAGCAGCGTGCGCGAGTTGGTCAGGACGATGACGCCGCCCACGAGCGAGCCGAGGATGCGCGGGGGCACGATCCGCACCAGGTAGGCAGCGATCGGTGCGGCGATCAGGCCACCGATGAGCAGGGCCAGCACCCAGGTGAAGTCGATGCCCTCGCCGCTGAGGCCGACGAAGAAGCCGATGCTCGCGGCCACAGCCACCAGGAACTCGCTGGTGTCGATCGAGCCGATCACCTTCCGCGGCTCCAGGCGCCCACTCGCGAGGATCGCAGGCGTGCCGACGGGGCCCCAGCCGCCGCCGCCGGTGGCGTCGAAGAAGCCGGCCACCAGGCCGAGGGGGGCGAGGAATCGCTTGCGCAGCGGCTTGTCCGAGCGGGGCGGCAGGCCCCGGACCGTGAAGCGGATGAGGATGTAGATCCCGAGCGCCAGCAGGATCAGCGACATCACGGGACCAGCTACCTCTGTCGACAGCGACGAGAGGAAGGTGGCACCGGCGAACGCACCGATCGCACCGGGGATGCCGATCTTGGCGACCACCTTCCAGTCCACGTTGCCGAAGCGCCAGTGCGAGGCGCCGGAAGCGAGGGTGGTACCGATCTCGGCGAGGTGCACGGTGGCCGACGCCGCGGCCGGGTTGGTGCCGATCGCGAGCAGGAGCGTCGTGGAGGTGACGCCGTAGGCCATGCCCAGACTGCCGTCGACGAGTTGCGCGCCAAGGCCGACGAGCGCGAGCAAGATCAGGGTTCTCATGGTCGTGTGACCTTCCGGGTCCGGGGGAGTACGGCCAAGCCGTACAAAACGGCCCGCGTCAGGGTATCCGCCCCACCCGGTCGGAAACAACAAGCATCTCAAGGATCGGATAAGCCCGCATATTCAAAGGGATTCGAGGCCCTTCAACATCTCACGGGTTGGACCAGGCCGAGTCACCCTGCGTCAGCGCCCGGACTTCGTCCGGCAGCGTGCCCGACACCAGGTCAGCGAGCGATACCGCCTCCAGCACCGCACGCACGTTGGCACGCAGCGCTACCCAGACGTGCAGGAGGGGCGCGGCCGGCCCCTGGAACTCCAGGTCGGACGGCCGGCTTCCCCGGACGAAGACGAGTGGCCCGTCCACGGCGCGGACCACGTCGGCGATCGTGATCGACTCGGCCGCCCGCGCCAGGCGGTACCCGCCGCCCGCACCGCGGTGGCTCGTGACGAGTCCGTCGCGGCGCAGATCACTCAGGATCCCCTCCAAAAAGCGGTGGGGGATGTCCTGAGCCCGGGCCAGGGTCTCGGCGCGGACAGGTCCGTCGTGGTCGGCGGCCGCCAACTCTGCTGCTGCTCGGACGGCGTAGTCGGCTCGTGCGGAGATCCTCATGGGCCCATTCTCTCCTGCGTGCCGCCCATGGTGTGCTGGGCGGCCTGGCCGTCAGGCCAGGATGTGACCAGCCAGCTGCGCCGAGGCCGCGAACGAGCCGGTGAGCGGCAGCTCCGACAGGATCACCGCCTGCGCGGCGTGATAGACGTCGGGCTTGCCGACCCACGTGCGGCCTGACGGGTGGTTCTCCGTGTCGAGCTCGTGGTGCCACGAACCGTGCTGACCGTCGACCAAGTGGTCCTGGATCCAGGCCCACCACTCGGCCTCGAGCTCGGCGTAGCGCGCGTCGCCGGTAACACGCCACAGCACGTGCGCAGTGGCTGCTCCTTCGGCCGCTACCCAGTGGAACCGGCGGGCTTCGACCGGTTGGCCGGCCCAGTCAGTGGTGTACACAAAGCCACCGCCGCCCTCGGCGTCCCACCCGTCCGCCACAGCGCGGTCGAAGAGCTTCGTCGCCGCCTCGGTCCGGTGTCCGGCAGTGCCCGCCTCCGCATCGATCTGCAGCAGCAGCCGCGCCCACTCCAGCCCGTGCCCCGGCGTGGCGCCGTACGGCTTGAACGGGTCGTGCGGCCGGTCGGCGTTGTACTCGAGGAGCGGGCTCCACTCGGCGTCGAAGTGCTCGGGGATGCGCCAGTCGTTCGACCTGGCCCAGCCCACCACACGATCGCCGATCGCGGCCGCCCGTTCGAGCCAGATCGGGTCCCCGGTGGCACCATGAGCCGCGAGCAGTGCCTCGACGGAGTGCATGTTCGCGTTCACCCCGCGGTAGTCCGACGTCGTGGACCAGTCACGCGACCGTTCGTCCAGGTGCAAGGCGTGCTCCGGCTCCCAGAACCGCGCGTCGAGCACCGCAAGAGCCTCAGTGAGCAGCTCAGGCGCACCAGGGATGCCGGCGACCTTGCCGGTCGAGGCGGCCAGCACGACGAAGGCATGCGCATAGGCCTCCTTGTTACCCACCAGCTCGTCGCCCGCACCGCGTGCGGCAAGCCACCCGCCGAACTCGGGGTCCGCCAGCACCTCCTGCAGGCCGCTGATCGCCCGCGCGGCATACTCGCCGGCCCCGCTCACCCCCAGCAGATGCCCGACGGCGAAGATGTGCGCCATGCGCGCCGTAATCCACGTCTCAACCGGATGCGAGGTGTCGGGCTGTCCCAGGTCGTCGAGCCAGCAAGCGGCCCCGTCCTCGCGGATCGACCCTTCGGCAAAACGCAGCAGCGAGACGAAGTGACCGCGGCGCCACTCGGAGTCGGTACGGCCTGCGGGCTGGCTGCTGGTGGGAACCGCGCCGGTGCGGGTTGCTTCTGCGTTCACACGACCACGATAGTCGCGGCAACTGTGTGATCGGCAAGTTGCCCAGGGCGTGGTCGCCCACGGGCTGCAAGCGGGAAAGGCTGGGAAATGCCGTAAGGGGGTGGGAGTCTCTTCTCGAGCGATCACACGATCGCAAGAGAAGAGCCTCCCACCCCCTTACGGGAATGGTTGTCCGGCGGCGTCCTACTCTCCCACCCCGTCTCCAAGGCAGTACCATCGGCGCTGTAGGGCTAAGCTTCCGGGTTCGGAATGGGACCGGGCGTTTCCCCTACGCTAAGACCACCGTAACGCTATCGAGAACAAGGCAACCCCTTTTTGCCCTCACCAGGCGCCCCTTCGAGAAGGGGGTTGTGGCGGGGTGGGGGTGGTGCCCGTGACTCGGGAACCGCATAGTGGACGCGTCGCAAAACATTTGATGATTATTACCCGTGTTGGGTGGTGTTGAAGTTGTTGGCAGTTAGTACCGGTCAGCTCCACAGGTCTTTAGTCCCTGCTTCCACATCCGGCCTATCAACCCAGTGGTCTGCTGGGTGCCTCTCACACCACAAGGGTGTATGGAAACCTCATCTCGAAGCAGGCTTCCCGCTTAGATGCTTTCAGCGGTTATCCCTTCCGAACGTAGCCAACCAGCCATGCTCCTGGCGGAACAACTGGCACACCAGAGGTTCGTCCGTCCCGGTCCTCTCGTACTAGGGACAGCCCTTCTCAAGTTTCCTGCGCGCGCAGCGGATAGGGACCGAACTGTCTCACGACGTTCTAAACCCAGCTCGCGTACCGCTTTAATGGGCGAACAGCCCAACCCTTGGGACCTACTCCAGCCCCAGGATGCGACGAGCCGACATCGAGGTGCCAAACCATGCCGTCGATATGGACTCTTGGGCAAGATCAGCCTGTTATCCCCGGGGTACCTTTTATCCGTTGAGCGACGGCGCTTCCACAAGCCACCGCCGGATCACTAGTTCCGACTTTCGTCCCTGCTCGACCTGTCGGTCTCACAGTCAAGCTCCCTTGTGCACTTGCACTCGATACCTGATTACCAACCAGGCTGAGGGAACCTTTGAGCGCCTCCGTTACATTTTAGGAGGCAACCGCCCCAGTTAAACTACCCACCAGGCACTGTCCCTGAACCAGATCATGGTCCGAGGTTAGACATCCGAAGCGATCAGAGTGGTATTTCAACAATGACTCCACCCGAGCTGGCGCCCGGACTTCACAGTCTCCCACCTATCCTACACAAACCGCACCGAACACCAATACCAAGCTATAGTAAAGGTCCCGGGGTCTTTCCGTCCTGCTGCGCGTAACGAGCATCTTTACTCGTAGTGCAATTTCGCCGAGTTCGCGGTTGAGACAGCGGAGAAGTCGTTACGCCATTCGTGCAGGTCGGAACTTACCCGACAAGGAATTTCGCTACCTTAGGATGGTTATAGTTACCACCGCCGTTTACTGGGGCTTAAATTCTGAGCTTCGCCCAAGGGCTGACTCGTCCTCTTAACCTTCCAGCACCGGGCAGGCGTCAGTCCGTATACATCGTCTTGCGACTTCGCACGGACCTGTGTTTTTAGTAAACAGTCGCTTCTCCCTGGTCTCTGCGGCCCTCCCCGCGTCCCCCAGCAAGTGGGTTAACAGTTCAGGCCCCCCTTCTCCCGAAGTTACGGGGGCATTTTGCCGAGTTCCTTAACCACGATTCACTCGATCGCCTTAGTATTCTCTACCTGACCACCTGAGTCGGTTTAGGGTACGGGCGGCTAGTCCCTCGCGTCGAGGCTTTTCTAGGCAGCATAGGATCACCAGATTCCCACCAAAGTGGTCTCTATCAGCTCTCACCCTATGTGTTCCACGGATTTACCTATGGAACGGGCTACGACCTTGGACATGGACAACCATCGCCACGCCTGGCTACCTTCCTGCGTCACCCCTGTTAACACGCTTACCTACTACCGGATCAGGTCCCACGCCTTACTCACGATGTCACCCGAAGGTGACGGTGTGAGGTTGGGGTGGTTAGTATCACCGGGCTCGGTATGGGCGGTACTTCGCCGGTAGGAGAATATCAACTCCTTGTCCATCGACTACGCCTGTCGGCCTCGCCTTAGGTCCCGACTTACCCAGGGCGGATGAACCTGGCCCTGGAACCCTTGGTCATTCGGCGGACGGGATTCACACCCGTCATTCGCTACTCATGCCTGCATTCTCACTCGTGTAGGCTCCACCGCTAGGTCACCCTGCGACTTCACTGCCCACACGACGCTCCCCTACCCACCCACACACCTGAACACACACCACAAGGATGCATGCTGGGCTAACGTATGAGTGCCACGGCTTCGGCGGTGTGCTTGAGCCCCGCTACATTGTCGGCGCGGAATCACTTGACCAGTGAGCTATTACGCACTCTTTCAAGGGTGGCTGCTTCTAAGCCAACCTCCTGGTTGTCTGTGCAACTCCACATCCTTTCCCACTGAGCACACGCTTAGGGGCCTTAGCCGGTGATCTGGGCTGTTTCCCTCTCGACCACGGAGCTTATCCCCCGCAGTCTCACTGCCGCGCTTGCACTTACCGGCATTCGGAGTTTGGCTGACGTCAGTAACCTGGTGAGGCCCATTAGCCATCCAGTAGCTCTACCTCCGGCAAGAAACACGCGACGCTGCACCTAAATGCATTTCGGGGAGAACCAGCTATCACGAAGTTTGATTGGCCTTTCACCCCTAACCACAGGTCATCCCCCAGGTTTTCAACCCTGGTGGGTTCGGTCCTCCACGCCGTCTTACCGGCGCTTCAACCTGCCCATGGCTAGATCACTTCGCTTCGGGTCTAGACCCGGCGACTATGGACGCCCTATTCGGACTCGCTTTCGCTACGGATACCCCACACGGGTTAACCTCGCCACCGAGCACTAACTCGCAGGCTCATTCTTCAAAAGGCACGCCGTCACCCCTGCTAAGAAGGCTCCGACGGATTGTAGGCACACGGTTTCAGGTACTATTTCACTCCCCTCCCGGGGTACTTTTCACCTTTCCCTCACGGTACTTGTCCGCTATCGGTCACTAGGTAGTATTTAGGCTTAGCAAGTGGTCTTGCCAGATTCACACGAGATTTCACGGGCCCCGTGCTACTTGGGATCCCCTCCACCAGGCCGCACCATTTCGTCTACGGGACTCCCACCCACTACGGTCCGGTATTCAACCCGGTTCGACTATGACACGACTTTCTTACTGGCTGAAGAACTGTCAGATTCTCCCAGAAGGTCCCACAACCCCGCACACGCAACGCCTGACAGCTTGACACGCATACGGTTTGGCCTCATCCGCTTTCGCTCGCCACTACTCACGGAATATCTCTTCCTGTCGGTACTGAGATGTTTCACTTCCCGACGTTCCCTCCACACACCCTATACATTCAGGCGCGGGTAACCGAACATGACTTCGGCTGGGTTCCCCCATTCGGAGACCCTCGGATCACAGCTCGTCTGCCAACTCCCCGAGGATTATCGCAGGCTACAACGTCCTTCTTCGGCTCCTAGTGCCAAGGCATCCACCAATGTGCCCTAAAAAACTTCAACAAACCAACAATCACAGAAACCAAGAAACAAACCATGACAACAACCACAAACCCACCCAGGAAACCTGGGAGATCCATGGTCACACATCACGGTCGCAGTCTTGGAAAAAATCAAAGATGCTCGCGTCCACTATGCAGTTCTCAAGCAACGGACGAACCCACCAGGCACACCATGACCACCACTACCGGACACGCCGGCTGGTATGACCACGACCCAATGACCCGTACCTCAATCCAGAAACACCCACACACCCCCCACACCATCCACGAGGGACAGTCAGGGAAGCGGGCCGGTTGTCTCAGGACCCAACAGTGTGCTTGGCAGACCCCCGTCCACGACCAGCCGCGTTCCAGCCCGTGACAAGCACCGGCGTACTAGCAACCAACCCGCGAGCGAGCAGTCTTTCGTCAATGTTCCACCCATGAGCAACCACCCCAGACGCGTACGGCCTGGGCCTGGCCTCTGCCACCAGCACCATGCCACCCAGATCCGAAGACCTGTCAGTCCGAAGACCTGGCAGCGGTTGGCGTCCCCCGGTGTCCGGGGGCCTGATGGAGATGAGCTCCTTAGAAAGGAGGTGATCCAGCCGCACCTTCCGGTACGGCTACCTTGTTACGACTTAGTCCCAATCGCCAGTCCCACCTTCGACCACTCCCTCCCTTGCGGGTTGGGCCGTGAGCTTCGGGTGTTACCAACTTTCGTGACTTGACGGGCGGTGTGTACAAGGCCCGGGAACGTATTCACCGCAGCGTTGCTGATCTGCGATTACTAGCGACTCCGACTTCACGGGGTCGAGTTGCAGACCCCGATCCGAACTGAGACCGGCTTTTTGGGATTCGCTCCACCTCACGGTATCGCAGCCCTCTGTACCGGCCATTGTAGCATGCGTGAAGCCCAAGACATAAGGGGCATGATGATTTGACGTCATCCCCACCTTCCTCCGAGTTGACCCCGGCAGTCTCCCATGAGTCCCCGGCATAACCCGCTGGCAACATAGGATAAGGGTTGCGCTCGTTGCGGGACTTAACCCAACATCTCACGACACGAGCTGACGACAACCATGCACCACCTGTGTACGAGTGTCCAAAGAGTTCGTCATCTCTGACGCGTTCTCGTACATGTCAAGCCTTGGTAAGGTTCTTCGCGTTGCATCGAATTAATCCGCATGCTCCGCCGCTTGTGCGGGCCCCCGTCAATTCCTTTGAGTTTTAGCCTTGCGGCCGTACTCCCCAGGCGGGGCACTTAATGCGTTAGCTACGGCACAGAACGAGTGGAACCCGCCCCACACCTAGTGCCCAACGTTTACGGCATGGACTACCAGGGTATCTAATCCTGTTCGCTCCCCATGCTTTCGCTCCTCAGCGTCAGTAACTGCCCAGAGACCTGCCTTCGCCATCGGTGTTCCTCCTGATATCTGCGCATTCCACCGCTACACCAGGAATTCCAGTCTCCCCTACAGCACTCTAGTCTGCCCGTACCCGATGCAAGCCCACAGTTGAGCCATGGGATTTCACACCAGACGCGACAGACCGCCTACGAGCTCTTTACGCCCAATAATTCCGGACAACGCTTGCGCCCTACGTATTACCGCGGCTGCTGGCACGTAGTTAGCCGGCGCTTCTTCTGCAGGTACCGTCACTCTCGCTTCTTCCCTGCTGAAAGAGGTTTACAACCCGAAGGCCGTCATCCCTCACGTGGCGTCGCTGCATCAGGCTTTCGCCCATTGTGCAATATTCCCCACTGCTGCCTCCCGTAGGAGTCTGGGCCGTGTCTCAGTCCCAGTGTGGCCGGTCGCCCTCTCAGGCCGGCTACCCGTCGACGCCTTGGTAGGCCATTACCCCACCAACAAGCTGATAGGCCGCGAGCCCATCCCCCACCGAAAAACTTTCCAACACCCACCATGCGGCAAGTGTTCATATCCGGTATTAGACCTCGTTTCCAAGGCTTATCCCGAAGTAGGGGGCAGGTTGCTCACGTGTTACTCACCCGTTCGCCACTGATCCACCCAGCAAGCTGAGCTTCACCGTTCGACTTGCATGTGTTAAGCACGCCACCAGCGTTCGTCCTGAGCCAGGATCAAACTCTCCGTAAAAGAGAAACATCCACACCCCACCCAAAGACGAGGCATGAACAATGATACCGACCAGACTAAACCTGGCTAGATTCAGTCCAACCAAACAAAACCCCTACAAGCGTCACTCCACCAACCGAAAAGTCAGCAAAGCCACACCCACACAGGGCATAAAACATTGGCATTGACTATCAAGCACACTGTTGAGTTCTCAAACAACCGACGCACACCGCCAGAGTCATCATCCGCTGGATGCTGACCCCATCCGGGGCAACCTCTTTAACTTACCAGACCGGAACCCGCCTCGCAAATCCGCTGGTTCGAAGAACCAGCTCGCTCTGCAAGAGAGGGATCCACATCCGATATCCCGCAGGGCAGTGTTTATCGCCCTGCATCAGAGATGGGATCCAGCCCCGGCGCGGCCACTCGATCCGTTTCCGGGCCTCGTGTCCGTCGGCCCGTCGGGCTGACATCCAGAACAATACGTCAGGCTCTGGGGTGCGTCAAAGCCGGGACGCGTGACAGCGGACACAGAGCCGCAGTTCACCGGCTGTTTTTCCAAGAGGACCTCAGGGCGGGGCGGTCCGAAGCCATGCCGAGCGGCCCCTGCGGCCCCCTGGGCCGCTCCCTCGGGCGCGGACAGGCCAAGAACTCCCCTGGTCGGCCATGTCTACGTAATCTTTGATTCAGATTTCGCCATCAAGGCAGATCGCACTCGCCAAGCGTCCCGAGCGGGCGCCTAGTCCGCTGCAGAGCGCAGCCGGAGGCCCAGCAGCTCCTCGAGCTCGCCGTGCGTCAACCCGTAGGTCTCGACCACCCGTGCCCCGTCCCCGGCGGGAAGACCCGGTCCCACGTCGATCACCGCCACGTCGCTGTAGATCCGCGACACGCAGCCGACACCGGTGAGCGGGAGCGTGCACTCGCTCACGAGCTTCGGCCGGCCGTCCTTGGTCAGCAGCGTCATCATGACGACGCTTCGCTTGGCACCCACCGCGAGGTCCATCGCCCCGCCCACAGCGGGGACCGCACCAGCCTTGCCCGTGGACCAGTTCGCGAGGTCACCGGACGTCGAGACCTGGAACGCACCCAGCACGCAGATATCGATGTGCCCGCCGCGCATCATGGCGAACGAGTCCGCCTGATGGAAGTACGCGGCCCCGCGGAGCTCCGTCACGGGGGCCTTGCCCGCGTTGATGAGCTCCGGGTCCGCGAGCTCCGGGTCGGGTGCCGGTCCCATACCCAGCAGCCCGTTCTCCGTGTGCAGCGTGATACCCGAGTTCTCGGGCAGATGGTCACCCACGAGCGTCGGGAGGCCGATACCCAGGTTCACGTACGAACCTGGAGGGATGTCCGCGGCCACCCGCGCGGCCATCTGCGCTCTGGACAGCGGCGCACTACCCAGTGCGCCGGCCTCGATCATCTCGGCGCTCATGATGCGGCTCCCCGGTCCGCGGGCCCGGTGCCCGCAAGTGCGGTGACGCCGTCTACCGGCACCACGGCGTCGACGTATATGCCTGGGGTCACCACCGTCTCGGGATCGATGGACCCGGTCGGCACGACCTCACTCACCTGCACAACCGTCCGTCGCGCGGCGGTCGCCATGACGGGCCCGAAGTTCCGGGCGGTCTTGCGGTAGACGAGGTTCCCGACGCCGTCGGCCCGGTGTGCCTTGACCAGCGCGACGTCGGCGCGAATGGGGGACTCGAAGACCATGGGGACGCCGTCGATCAAACGGGTCTCCTTGCCCTCGGCCAGAGGCGTGCCGTAGCCCGTCGGCGTGAAGAAGCCGCCGAGGCCTGCGCCCGCCGCGCGGATGCGCTCGGCCAGGTTGCCCTGCGGCACCAGCTCGAGCTCGATGTCGCCCGCGCGATACGCGGCGTCGAAGTGCCAGGAGTCGACCTGGCGGGGGAACGAGCACACGATCTTGCGCACGCGGCGCTCACCGATGAGCCGGGCCAGGGCGTCCTCGCCGTTGCCCGCGTTGTTGGAGACGACGACGAGGTCGCCGGCGCCCTGTTCCAGCAGCGCCTCGACCAGCTCGACCGGCTGACCAGCAGGGCCGAAGCCGCCGATCATGACCGTCGAGCCGTCGGCGACGTCGCCCACCGCTTCCAGCGCCGTCCGCGCGAGATGGACACTCATGCGCCGGCCCGCACATTCTCCAGGACCACGGCCATGCCCTGGCCGACGCCGATGCAGATCGCCGCGACGCCCCAGCGCCGGTTCTCCGCGACCAGCCGGCGCGCGAGGGTGCCGAGGATCCGGGTGCCCGACGCACCGAGCGGGTGGCCGAGGGCGGTCGCGCCGCCCCACGCGTTCACGATGTCCGGGTCGATGCCCCACGCGTCGACGCAGGCGAGCGACTGAGCGGCGAACGCCTCGTTGAGCTCGACCGCACCGACGTCGGCCCAGCCGATGCCGCTCTTCGCGAGGGCTCGGTCGGCGGCCTCCACCGGGGCGTAGCCGAAGTACTGCGGCTCGTTCCCCACCGAGGCGCGGCCCGCGATGCGGGCCAGCGGCTCCAGGCCGATGTCGTCCGCCACCGACTCGGAACCGATCAGGGCGGCGCTCGCGCCGTCCGTCAACGGGGAAGCGTTCCCCGCGGTGATGGTGCCGCCCTCCGCGCGGAAGGACGGTTTCAGCGCTGCCAGCTTCTCCAGGGTGCCGCCCGGGCGGATGGGCTCGTCGCGCTGCAGGTCGGAATCGGGATGGGCACTGACCAGATCGTCGTACCGGCCGGCCTCCCACGCCTCGTGCGCCAGGCGGTGGCTGCGCAGCGCGAACTCGTCCTGGCGCTCCCGCGTGACGCCGTACTTCTCGCGGAGGCGCTCCGTGGCCTCGCCGAGGGAGACTGTCCAGTCGGGCTGCATCTTCGAGTTGACCAGGCGCCAGCCGAGGGTGGTGGAGACGAGCTCCGTGTTGCCCGCTGGGTAGGGCCGCTCCGGCTTGAGCAGGACCCAGGGAGCGCGGCTCATCGACTCGACACCCCCCGCCACAACGACCTCGGCGTCACCGGACTCCACGGCGCGCGCCGCCTGGACCGCTGCCTCCAACGACGAGCCGCACAACCGGTTCACCGTGACGCCCGGGACGGACAGCGGCAACCCGGCCAGCAGGACTGCCATGCGTGCCACGTCCCGGTTCTCCTCGCCGGCACCGTTCGCGTTGCCGAGGATCACGTCGTCGATCCGGGCCGGGTCCAGGCCCGGTGCCCGACGTACCTGCTCTCCGACGACGAACGCCGCGAGGTCGTCCGGACGTACCGTCGCGAGAGCGCCGCCGTAGCGGCCGAAGGGCGTGCGCACCGCGTCGTAGACGAATGCCTGCCTCATCGAACTACACCCCTGTCCGTTCGCAATGCGCACACAAGTTCCGTATGCGTACGCTCACGGTAACAGCCAGGCCCGGGCAGGGAACAGCCTCTGATTACGGACAGCAAGAAGGCCCCCCACCCGGCTTGTCGCCGAGTGGGGGGCCAATGTGCGCCCGAAGGGATTCGAACCCCCAACCTTCTGATCCGTAGTCAGATGCTCTATCCGTTGAGCTACGGGCGCCTGCTGTACTGCGATGCTACCGGCCCGCCGTTCACACGACCGACCGACGAGAACATTACCGCCTGTTCGACGCGGGCCCAAACCCAAATCCACGCCAACCTGGGAGAACTCCGTCACAGCTCCCCAGGGGGTCGCCGTGCGTTGAAGAAGACTCCCACAGTAAAGGCCCCGGGCGTCGCGCGCGGCCGGGACCTTCCTGGCGGAGACGGAGGGATTTGAACCCTCGAACGGGTTGCCCCGTTACCACCTTAGCAGGGTGGCGCACTAGACCTGACTATGCGACGTCTCCTTGCGACAGCTTCTACCCATGCAGGTCGATGCCGCGCGGCCCAGGGTACCTGGCGTACGGCGGGCTGAGCAAAGCGGAGGGGCCGACCGCTCCCCGACCCGCTTCGTTTCGCCGTCATCCCGCCGATTCTCGGCTGGAACGCGGCCGTCGTCCGCGGCGGACGGACCGTCTGGCGGAGCCAGACGAACGCCCTGCGCCCGTATTTCACACGGCGTCAATAGCGGGTAGATTCGCGCTCATGGACTACGACGTCTTGGTGATCGGGTCGGGCTTCGGTGGCAGCGTCGCCGCCCTCCGGCTGACCGAAAAGGGCTACCGGGTGGGCGTGCTCGAGGCGGGCCGGCGGTTCGAGGACCACGAGTTCGCCAAGAACTCCTGGCACCTCAAGCAGTTCCTGTGGGCGCCCGCCCTCGGGTGCTACGGGATCCAGCGCGTGCGGCTGCTGCGCAACGTGCTGTGCCTGACGGGCGCCGGGGTGGGCGGCGGCTCGCTGGTGTACGCCAACACGCTCTACCGCCCGCTAGACCCGTTCTACGCCGACAAGGCCTGGTCGCACATCACCGACTGGAAGTCCGAGCTCGCGCCGTACTACGACCAGGCGGAGCGCATGCTCGGCGTCGTCCAGTACCACGGGCGATCTCCTGCCGACACGATCATCCGGGGCGTCGCCGATGACATGGGTGTGGGCCACACGTTCCGGCCCACCCGCGTCGGCGTGTACTTCGGCCCCGGCGGTGCCGAGGCGCCGTCGCCGGGCGAACGTGCCGCCGACCCCTACTTCGGCGGCGTGGGCCCGGAGCGCACCGGCTGCATCGAGTGCGGCGAGTGCATGACCGGCTGCCGGCACGGCGCCAAGAACACCCTGGTCAAGAACTACCTCTACCTCGCCGAGCGCGCGGGCGCCGAGGTGCACCCGCTCACGACGGTCGACGTCGTACGCCCGCTGCCCGACGGCGGGTACCTGGTCCGCACGCGTCGCACGGGCCGTCCATTGAGCGGCCGACGGACGTTCACCGCCCGGGAGGTCGTGTTCGCCGCCGGCACGCTCGGCACGCAGCGCCTGCTGCACGCGATGAAGGACGCCGGCACGCTCCCGCGCCTGTCGGATCGGCTCGGGCATCTCACCCGCACCAACTCGGAGGCGCTCCTCGGCGCGATGACGCACCGGGTCGGCTCCACGGACTACTCGCGCGGGGTGGCGATCACCTCGTCGTTCTACCCGACCGAGAGCACGCACATCGAGCCCGTGCGCTACGGCCACGGCTCCAACGTGATGGCGGCCCTCCAGCACATGCTCGTCGACGGCGGGCCACACCGGTTTGCCCGCTGGCTCGGCGAGATCGGCAAGAACCTCAGGCAGCTGCCCATCCTGTTCGACTGGCGGCGCTGGTCCGAGCGGACCGTCATCGCACTGGTCATGCAGGCCCACGACAACTCGCTGACCACGGTGACCAAGCGCGGGTTCTTCGGCCGGTTCATGACGTCGAAACAGGGCACGGGTGCCCCGAACCCGAGCTGGATCCCCGAGGGGCACGAGGCCGTACGGCGGATGGCCGAGAAGCTCGGTGACGACCACAACGAGGGGATCGCGGGCGGCACCATCGGCGACCCGTTCAACATCCCGCTGACCGCGCACATCCTCGGCGGCTGCGCTATCGGCGACAACCCCACGGACGGCGTCGTCGACCCCTACCTGCGGGTGTTCGGCCACGACGGCCTGCACGTCATGGACGGCGCCGCGGTGACCGCCAACCTCGGGGTGAACCCGTCGCTCACCATCGCCGCGCAGGCTGAGCGCGCATGCGCGCTGTGGCCGAACGCCGGTGACCCCGACCGGCGGCCGGCCGTCGGGTCCGGGTACGCGCCGGTGGAGCCGGTGCGGCCCGTCGCGCCGGTTGTGCCCGAGACGGCGTCGGCCGCACTGCGCCTGCCCATCGTGGGGATCAGCTGACCTCGGCGGCGCAAGCACGAAAAAAGGCTGGGCTCCCGTCCGGGAGCCCAGCCTCTTGTCACTCAGCGAGCGGAGGGCGAGGGATTCGAACCCCCGGTGCGTTGCCGCACAACGGTTTTCAAGACCGTCACATTAGGCCGCTCTGTCAGCCCTCCTCGCGCCCTTACCCATCCTGGAACGGACGGTACGGCGCGGCGACACAGTCTAACGTCGAACGGAACAGCGACGGCGGGCCGCCCTCAGGGTGGCCCGCCGTCCGCGGAGTGCTGGAGGGTAGCTCAGCTCTGCGCCTGTGCGCCGGACCGCAGCTGCCGCATCGCGAGCTGAACCAGCGCGATGAGCGTCTGCTTGGTCGCCGCACGGGACCGCGCATCCGTGTAGAGCATCGGCACGTGTGCGGGGATCTGCAGCGCCTCACGCACGTCCTCGAGCCGGTGCTTGGCCACGCCGTCGAAGCAGTTCACGCCCACGACGAACGGGATGTTGCGCGACTCGAAGTAGTCGATCGCCGGGAAGCACTGCTCCAGGCGGTCGGTGTCGACCAGGACGACGGCGCCGATCGCGCCGCGCACCAGGTCGTCCCACATGAAGAGGAAGCGGTCCTGGCCCGGGGTGCCGAACAGGTACAGCCAGAGGTTGCCCGGGAGCTCCACACGACCGAAGTCCATGGCCACCGTGGTGGTGGTCTTGCGGTCGGTGACGCCGCCGACGTCGTCCACGCCCACCGAGTGCTCGGTCATGGCGGCTTCGGTGTTCAGGGGCTCGACGTCGGAGATCGACCCGATGAACGTCGTCTTGCCCACCGCGAAGCCACCCGCGACGACGATCTTGACGACCGTCGGCGCCGTGCGCTCAGCCGCGGGCTGCGCGCCCGGAGCCGCCTGCGACCCAGCGTTGCCGCTGGGCGCCTGCTGCATCACCGGGGGCGCAGGTTGTGCCTGCGCCGGACGAGACGCCTGTGCGGTGGGCGCCGAGGCTCCACCGCCACCACCCAGCACGCTCTGGCGCGCGGGCGTGTTCGAGGAAGCGGTCGCA
Source organism: Promicromonospora sp. Populi (assembly GCF_041081105.1). Taxonomy (NCBI): domain Bacteria; kingdom Bacillati; phylum Actinomycetota; class Actinomycetes; order Micrococcales; family Promicromonosporaceae; genus Promicromonospora; species Promicromonospora sp. Populi. The sequence goes on from NZ_CP163528.1 coordinate 3,401,304, forward strand.
GTGCCAGCGTTACCCGACACCGGGGCCCAGTTGGGACCGCTGCGGGCCCCGCCGTCAGAGGGCGGAAATGCCATTCAGAACACTCTCCAAGACGCTCAGCGACAGGCCCGAGTTCGAGCTGCCGTGGCCTGTGTGGACGTTAACCGGTGTCGAGGTGTGCACGGTGACGTGCCCTTCCTCCTGCATGTCCGCCACAAGGATCCGGACGACACCCAGGGGCAGCCGCAGAAGGGCCGAGAGCTCGGCGATCGACACGTACGTGTGCGCGGCATGCTGGAGGATGGCGCGCTTCTCGGGAGGTAGCCCGAAGCTGCTGACCGCGCCGGGCAGAACCTCCACGAGAGCCTCGAGCGGCAGATCGGACAGCTCCGACCGCACTCGGCCTCCGGTGACCGCGTAGGGGCGCACGGTGGACGTCTCACGGACATCCCCCTGCCCCTGGGAACCGAAAGGTGCGTACGTCATGGTCGAGTCCTCATCCCACGCTGGCGGCTCGGGTCTGCCCATCGACCGGGAGGCTGCCACGCATCTCCGAGATCAGCTGAGGCGTGAGCGTGGCCTCGGTGCGGGACACCAGAAGAGCCATCTCATAGCCGATCAGGCCAATGTCACACGTAGCCTCTGCGACCACGCCGAGCACTGACCCGTTCGACACGTTCATCAAGAAAAGAAAGCCGTTGTCCATCTCGATGATCGCCTGACGGACATTACCGCCGTTGAGCTGCCGAGAAGCTCCACGCGTAAGGCTTGACATACCCGAAACGATTGCCGCGAGCTGGTCGCCACTTGTGCGGTCCAGCTGGTCGGACATCGCCATGAGCAGGCCGTCTGCCGACACTACGAGCGTGTGCCGGCTGCCGGGAACGGTACGCACGAAGTTGTCGAGCAGCCACCCGAAATTCGTTGCTTCGGTGCTGAGGGTCACTCTCTGTTCCTCCTAGTCAGAATCCACAGACGCGCTTGTCACCGCGACTGCGGCGCTGAGTCAGGGACATGATTCACGGTCGAGGGTGCCCACGTCGAGTCCCCATCGGCCTTCTTACCGTTCTCGTGCTCTGATCCGCCCTCGTCCACGGACTCCGACCGGCCACGCGCGGTGGCCGACTGGAATGCCGAAAGACGTGAGCGAAGCTGCTCAGGATCACGGTCGATGCGAGCTGAGAGGCGTTCGACAGTGGGGTCCGCCCCGGTGCCGGAGGCACCGCGAGTGCGGCGGGTCAGACCACCGTTGGCAACCTCTGTGCTGACGGCTGCCGGACGGTATGAGTCGTTCTCCTTCACATCATCTTCCTGGTAAGCCCCCCGGCGCAGGAGGCTTGTCATCTCCTCGTAGAGGACCGCCGAGGCCGTCCACTCCGACCGAGCCTCCACCGAGTCCCGCACGTACTCCGGGTCCAGCGGATCCTTGCCGTCACCGTCCGTACCAGCGGCCCGCTTGGCGAGCGGAGCCGGTGAGCCGTACGAGGTCGGGTCGTACACAGCGCCGGTCGGGTACGGCTCGCTGAACTCGCGAACCGGGGCCTCGAAGGACTGCTGCGCGGTCGCCATCGGGAGGGCCTGAGTGGCCGGGCCCGACGCGAACGAGGTGGGCGCCTGCTCAGGAGCAGGCGCAGGAGCGGGCGCTGCCGCCGCGCGGGGTGCCGCGTCGACGAACGGGTTGGTGCCGTGCGCCGGGGCGGGAGCCTGCGTCTGCGCGACAGGCACGGGAACCGTGCCGCCCGCCGGGACGCTCGGCACAGCCGACGTCAGCGACTCCTGGACCGCCCGCTGGTAGCCCTCCTGGTAGCCCCGCTGGTACGTCGGGTCAGCGACCGGCGCCTGCTGCAGGGCCTGGGTCGGGAAGGCCCCGGTCGCCGGGCCAGCCTGCTGCGGAGCGGGAGCGCTCGGCAGCGGGCTGGTCGGCGTCCGGAACTGCGTCGGCAGCTCCTGCGGCTGGAAGTCCTGCGGCTGGTACGTCAGCTCAGGGAGATCCTGGGCCTGGAAGTCCTGCGGCTGGAAGTTGTGCGCGGGAAGGTCCTGTGGCTGGAAGTCCTGTGGCTGGAAGTTCTGCGGCTGGAAGTTCTGCGCCTGGAAGCTCTGCGTCTCCACGTTCGGCGCGGCCGGGGCACCGAAGGGCGACACACCGGCCACAGGGCCGCTAACGGTCTGGATCGGACGCGAGGCCGGGCGGTCCAGCGGCTGGTAAGCGCGCAGCTCGCCGGTGGCCGGCTGACCTGGGCGACGGCCGAACAGACCGCGCCGCTGCTGGGCCGGCTTGGCACCCTGAGAACCGGATGCGGTCGACCGGCGGCTCGGCAGGTCCGCCATGAGCTCCTCGAACGCGGGCAGCGCCTCGTAGGACGAGTCGGGACCCGGAGCGTCCGCCCCGAAGCCCTGGACCTGCCTGTCGTCGCCCTGCACCGGGGCACCGAAGCCCTCCTGCTGCCGCCCGAAGCTGCGGGCCGAGGCAGGGGCCGGCGCCGCCTGGGCGCCGCTCGCAGCCGGGAACCGCATCACGTCGGTGTCGGACATCCCCGGCAGCGCGGCCGGGTCCTGGGTGATCGGGTCCAGCTGCAGCGACTGGGTGCCGCCGTCGACCGGGTCGATCGTGTTCAGGGAGCGGAAGCTCGAGAAGAGCGCGCTGCGCTGGTCCACGTCCACCGCGACCGGCGTCGTGTCCTCGAAGATCGGAGCGATCGGTTCCTCGACCTGAGGCGCACGCTGCCGGCTCGGGAGCGAGCTGCCCTCGGACACGTTCGACGGCGGGGCCCAGGCGTTGTCGTCACCCTGGTACTCCTGCGGGAGCGACGGCGTCTGGAGCTCCGGCAGCACGATCGAGCCGGTCGGCGTGACCTCGCCGAGGGACTGCGCCGGGGTCGAGCTGCGGCGCCGGGCCAGGCCGAGCGCCGTCGTGCCGTCTGTCAGGGCGTTGAGGTCGACCTGCTGGGCGGTGGGCGCCGGCTGTGCGGCGAACGCCGCCGCGGCGATCTGCGACGTGCCGGTCGGGACCGGCAAGCCGCCCTGCTGCGGGACCGAGGTCGTCGCCGGTGCTGCCGCGGAGACGGCGGGCGAGCCGAAACCGCTGGTGGGTACACCCGCCGCGCTTCGCATCGCGCCGGTACCCGGGCCGGTGGCAAAGCCGCCGCCGTTGAACTGCGAGGCGGCCGCCTGCGTGTTGGCCTCGAGCGGGTCCGTCGGCATCGGCAGCGGCATCGCGTTGTCCGGCATGAACAGCACCGCCGGGAAGCGGACCGTCACCTCGGTGCCGGTGCCGCCCTCGCCCACGCCGAACGCCACCTGGGCGCCGAGCCGGTCCGACAGCCGGCCGACCACGTAGAGGCCGAGCCGCTGGGCGCCGACGGCGTCCGACGCGGCGTGGCTGAGCACCTTGCGGTTGGCCTCGGCGACCTCGCCGGGGTTCATCCCCAGGCCGTGGTCGCGGACGATGACGGTGACGAACTGCTCGTCGCGGGCCGTGGTCACCTCGACCGGCGTGTGCGGCTCGGAGAACATCGTCGCGTTCTCGAGCAGCTCGGCCAGCAGGTGTGCGGCGTTCAGCGCGTTGTGGCCCAGCATCATCGGGTCGACGACGAGGTTCAGGCGCACCCGGTCGTACAGCTCGATCTCGGAGGACGCCGTACGGATGACGTCGGAGACCGGCATGGGCTGGCGGACGCGACGGCCGGAGTCGATACCCGCGAGGACGAGGAGGGACTCCGCGTTGCGGCGCATCCGGGTCGCGAGGTGGTCGAGGCGGAACAGGTTCGACAGCGTCGACGGGTCTTCCTCGGAACGCTCCAGGTCGTCGAGGAACGCGAGCTGCCGGTTGAGGAGCACCTGGTCGCGGCGGGCCACGTTGACGAACATCTCGGCGATGGAGCCACGGAGGGCTGCCTGTTCGCGGGCGACGTCGATGGTTGTCCGGTTGACGTCGTTGAACGCGGCGGCCAGCTGGCCGATCTCGTCCGACGACTCGACGGTGATCGGGTCGAGGTCGATGCTCGGCCCCTGACCCGGCACCGACACCTGCTCCACCAGGGTGGGGAGGCGGTCCCGGACGACGCCGGCGGCCTGCGTGAGGCGGCGTAGCGGCGAGACCAGGCGGCGGGCGATGACGAGCGCGGTGATGATCGAGAAGCCGAGGGCCGCGATCGCGATGCCACCGGTGAGGTAAGCGCGGTTCGCGGCGACGTCGGCCTGCTCCTGCGCGAAGGCCGAGGCGTCCTCACGGACGGCGTCACGGACGATGCGGCCCTCCTCGACCCACCTGGCGGACTCGTCGCCGAACGCCGCGGCCTGCGCGGGCTGGATCGACGCGAGGTCGCCACGGGCCACGTAGCCGCGGACAGTGCCGTAGACGCCGTCCATGCCGGGCACCTGGTAGTCGCCGGGGATCCGGTCGAAGAGGTCCTGGGTGGAGTCCCACTCGCGGTCGCCCAGGTTCACCAGGTCCGCCGCGCGCAGCGCCATGGTCCTGGCGCCTTCCTCACCGAGCTGGGTCGCGAACAGGCCGAGGGTCAGCGCGACCACCGGGCGCTCGTAGGTGTTCGTCAGCATCAGCTGGTCCATCGAGTGGTACGCCTCGAGGCGGGTACCCAGGTCACGGTCCTCGGAGGTGTCCGCGATGGCGTCCATCACCTCGAGGGCGCCGTCGATGTAGGTGCCGTAGGCGTCGGTCGCCGTCTGTTCGGTGAGCCGTCCTTGGGCGACCTTCGTCTGCACGTCGGTGATGGCCGCGCGGTCCTCGATGGTCTCCGCGACCGCGTCCTTGACGCGCTGGTCCAGCATCGAGATGTCGATGTCCAGCAGCGCCCGGTCGCGTGCGTCGAGAGCCGTGATCGTCTGCGCCTGGGCCGCGGGGGCCGCCCACACGGGGTTGCCGGCCTCGTCCGTGACCGGGTTGCCGGCCTCGTCCAGCTCGGGCGTGCCCTGGAGCAGCGCGAGACGGGCGCCGTCGCCGGTCGGCCCGTCATCGATCATCGCCAAGATGTTGAGCGACCGTTCCTGCGCGAACGTCGTACCTGCATTGTCCTGGTACTCCAGCGCGGCGACGAGATCGCTCGTCTGCTGCGCGCGCATCGCGTCGACCACAGCCAGACCGATGATGTACGCCGCTGCGATGACCAGGACGATGGCAGGCGTGACCAGGGTCGCAAGAACTTTCCCGCGCACTCCCAACCTGCGGAACATGCGTACCTCTCTCCATCACTGATCCGGAAGGGGGTGGCGTGCGTGTGCCCGCCGTGCATCCCTCGGTGCTGCGTACAAGTTACCGGCACCCGGTTTCCGCTGGCGACCCTCGTGAGGCCACACGGAAGTAGGCTTCATCGATGTGCGAGCCGTCACGATATCCGGACCGGGCCCCTCAGGGAAACTCTCCATTTCATCCCTGAATCACCCGATTGCTGGCCAAAGCGACGTAGTGATCACTGTCGCTGCTGCCGGCGTGAACCGTGCTGACCTGCTCCAACGCGCCGGATACTACTCCCCTCCCGCCGGTGCCCCTGACTGGCCGGGGCTTGAGATATCAGGAACTGTGAAGCGTGTCGGCCCCGGCGTGTCGCGTTGGCGCGCCGGTGACAGAGTAGTCGCACTGCTTGAAGGCGGCGGGTATGCGGAGGAAGTGGCGATCCGCGAGACGCAGGTTCTCCCCGTGCCCGACGGCGTCGACCTGGTCGATGCGGCAGGCCTTCCCGAGGCGGCGTGCACGGTCTGGAACAACCTCGTCGACGTCGGCCGCCTGCGCGCCGGCGAGTGGGTGCTGGTCCACGGCGGGTCGGGCGGCATCGGGACCTTCGCCATCCAGGTCGCCAAAGCGCTCGGTGCACACGTCGCCACCACGGCGGGCGGGCCGGAGCGCGCCGCGCGCTGTGCCGAGCTCGGCGCGGACCTCGTCATCGACCACCGGGAGCAGGACTTCGTGAACGAGGTGCAGCGAGCGACCGACGGTCGCGGCGCCGACGTCGTGCTCGACATGCTCGGCGGTGGCGCCCTGGGCGACAACGTGCGCGCCCTGGCCCGCGGTGGCCGCCTGGTGGTCATTGGCATGCAGCGGGGCCGGCGCGGCGAGCTCGACCTCGGCGAGCTCCTGGCCCGGCGCGGGACGGTCACCGGCACGCTCCTGAGGTCCCGTCCCCCGGACGAGAAGGCGCGCATCGCGGCCGACGTCGAACAGCATGTCTGGCCGATGGTCGCCGACGGCCGGGTACGGCCGGTCGTGCACGCCCGGATTCCGTTCACCGAGGCACAGTCGGCGCACGAGCTGCTGGAGTCGGGCGAGCCCTTCGGCAAAGTGCTCCTGACCCCCTGATCATCCTGTGCCTATATATAGGCATGGCTGAGAATTTCGTTCCTTGCCTCTGGCTGCCATGCGGGCAACCACCGATCCGGGCAAGACTGGGTCCATGACCGACGAGCGAGCCACCCCCCAGCCCGACGAGAGCACCGATCGCGCAACCGGCCCGGCACCCACCGTGCACCCCCAGGTGGTGACCCCCGATGGCGCGGCCGTGCCGCCGGAGCAAGAACCCGAGGGCGCCGGTGACAAGGCCGCCGTCGACGAGGCCGAGGCCGTCGTGCGGCAGGTCGAGGAGCCGGCCAAGGTCATGCGGATCGGCGGCATGATCAAGCGCCTGCTCGACGAGGTGCGGGACGCGCCGCTGGACGAAGCCGCCCGCACGCGCCTGGCAGAGATCCACGAGCGCTCGATCCACGAGCTCGAGGACGGGCTCTCCCCCGACCTCGTCGACGAGCTGCACCGCATCACGCTGCCGTTCTCGGACGACTCCGCGCCGTCCGACGCCGAGCTCCGCGTGGCCCAGGCGCAGCTGGTGGGCTGGCTCGAAGGCCTGTTCCACGGCATCCAGACGGCGCTCGTGGCACAGCAGATGGCAGCCCAGGCGCAGCTCTCGCAGATGCGCCGTGCACTGCCGCCCGGCACCGGCGCGTTCAACCCGACGGGCCCCGGCGGCCCCACCCTGCCGGGTGGTCAGGGCGACGAGTCCGGCGGCGACCGCCGCACCCCGGGCCAGTACCTCTGACCTGACCCTGAACCAGCCCTCAGAGGTCGGAGGGGTCTACCAGAAAGCCATCCTCGTCGGCGATCTCGCCTCCGGCGGCGGTGTGGATCGCGCTCGCGAGCCGGGCCACCAGCTCTGCCGAGCGCTTGCGCGCCACCCGTAGCTCCATCGTGGGGACCTCCTGCTGCGATTCTGCGAGGTCTTGCGGCTCCCAGTGCACCCAATAGCGCACCGCACCCTGCTCGGCCCACGGCAGGCCGCGCAGGAGGCGGGGCAGCTTCTCCTCGCCGCTGATCTCGACGGAGACGATCCCGTCGACGCCGAGCTCCACGACCAGGCCGTACCCGTCCAGGACGCGCGGGCCGGTCAACGCCCGGATGTCGTAGTCGTCCGCGGCCGCGTGCAGCTTCTTGCGCAGCACCGGGTCCAGGGTCTCGCCCGGGTACAGCGCCTTGTCCGCGATGCCAGCCGGCGGACCGCCCCACTCCTTGCCCTCCATGTGCAGGCGGGCTCGCGGGTGGACCTTCTGCAGGATCGTGTGGGCGGCCTGCGGGTCGAGCCAGACGTCGGAGTACACGGTCATGTCGATGGCGGCCCCGGCGTCCGGGGTGAGCACTACGCCGGCCCCGGGCTTCGCCGTCGGACCGCCAGGTGCCTGGATGTCCCACAGGCCGCCCACGTCCAGCCGGAGCGAGCCGCCCAGCCGCCGCGCGACGGCGACGAGCCACTCGACGAGGCGGCGTTCCTCACGCTCGGGCATGCCCACCGCAAAGGCCCTGCCGATGCCGTCGCGGTCGCCCGCCGGGAACGGCGGCTCGCCACGCTCCCGGTGACACACGATGTCGAAGGCCATCGCCGCGCCCGGCGGCACGCCGAGGTCGAACCCGTCGCCCGAGGGCAGGTACGGCCCGTTCATCACCGCGTGCCGCGAGACCCGCAGCACGCCCACCTCCTTGCCCTGCGCGCGGCGCCCCTGCGGGGCTCCTGCCACGTTCCCCGGGAAGATGCCGACCGGCACCACGTCCCAGCGGGTGGCGGAGAACCGGGAGAGCGCGAGGACCTCGATCTCGTCCAGCTCGACGTCTCCCGGCACGACCAGTACGTGCCTCGCCTGGTGTGACTGCGCAACGGTGCGCGGCAAGGGCAGGAGCGCAGGAGCGGCCATCGGGGTCCCTTCGAGGTCCGGATGCCCGGTCCGTGCCGGGCATCCGGAGCCTACCGTCCGGCGAAGGCCGTCAGCGGCGCGATGGACCCCGTCGGCAACGCCGCCGGGGCCCGGCGGTCACACCTCGGTGCGGTGGAAGTTCTTCGCGGAACGGGACGCCGTCGGGCCGCGCTGACCCTGGTACCGCGACCCGTACAGGTCCGAGCCGTACGGGTGCTCGGAGGCCGACGACAGCCGGAAGAAGCACAGCTGCCCGATCTTCATGCCCGGCCAGAGCTTGATCGGGAGCGTGGCGACATTGCTGAGCTCCAGCGTCACGTGCCCGCTGAACCCCGGGTCGATGAAGCCGGCCGTCGAGTGCGTCAGCAGGCCCAGACGGCCGAGGGAGGACTTGCCCTCGAGGCGGGCCGCCACGTCGTCGGGCAGAGTGACCGCCTCGTAGGTGCTGCCCAGCACGAACTCGCCCGGGTGGAGCACAAACGCCTCGTTGTTGTCCGCCTCGACCAGGCGGGTCAGCTCGGGCTGGTCCACCGCCGGGTCGATGAACGGGTACTTGTGGTTGTCGAACAGCCGGAAGAACTTGTCGAGGCGGACGTCGATGCTCGACGGCTGCAGCATCGACGCGTCGTACGGGTCGAGGACAACGCGGTCGGCCTCGAGCTCGGCACGGATATCGCGGTCGGAGAGGAGCACCCCGATACGGTACTGGGCGCTACCGGGCGGCGCCGCCCGGTGGTAGGGCAGCGCCGTCGTCATCGGGCTGCTGTCACCACTGCAGCGGCTTGAGCTTCGAGTCCACCGACCAGTAGCCCTTGCGCATCACGAGATACAGGATGCCTTCGATCGCGCCCCAGATCGCCGGCACGAACCACGCCTGCCCCAGCGACACCACCGTGATCAGCAGCATGATCCAGCCCAGGCCCTTGTAGCCGAGGTAGAACCGGTGCGCGCCCACCACACCCAGCAGGATCCCGAGCAGGCCCGCGGTGATGCGGGACTTGCGCCCCGGTACGTGACCCACGGGCGGGGAGGGGCGGTCGTAGTCGTACTGCTGCTGATAGTTCGCCGGGCTGCTGCCGCCGGCCGGCCCTGCCCCGGCGGTCTTCGGCTGCCTCGGCACCTTCGGCGTCTGCAGCGCCCGGGTCTCGCGCTGCGACTGCGGGGGCCTGGGCGGACGCGGCGGAAGGGGCTTGGTCTCCTGGTAGATCGGCTCGGTCGGCTTCTCGCTGGGGTGCTCGGTCACTGCTGCTCCGGCTGCTCGGCGACACTCGCTCCGAAACCGGTTCGGGCATCCGGGCGAGGTTGGGTATGATCGGGTCGCGCACCAGGTTCGTGGGTGCTGTTGCGGGAACCCTAGCGGGATTCTCAAACAGCAGATACCCATACAGAACCGGACGATGCGGGTGTAGTTCAATGGTAGAACTTCAGCTTCCCAAGCTGATAGCGCGGGTTCGATTCCCGTCACCCGCTCAGCAAGAACGCCGCAGTCCGGACCCACCGTCCGGACTGCGGCGTTCGTCTGTGTGGGGAGCAGTGCTCAACCCCGGACCGGCGCCGTCACGTGTAGCGAGACCGGGAGCCCGCGCTCAGCGGCCTGCACCCAGCCGCTCCAGCAGCGCCACAACACGGGCACCCGCCCGTCGTCGTGCCGCCCCGGGCGCTCGGCGAGATGGAGCATCCTGGCGAGCCTCAGCGCGTCGGGTACCCGCGCGGCGACGACCTCGACGGTCAGCACCCGCACCACGTCGTCCTCGAGATCGAGGTGGTCCACACCCGCCCGGACGTCCAGCGTATGGATGTCGAAGATGTGGGCGATCATCGCCGTGACCCCGACGAGCTCAGCCAGGTGCGCGCCCGGCGCCGGGCAGTCGTCAGGGTCGGGGCCGGGGTCACAGGAGCCGGCGCTCACGCCGGCCACGACCGGGGCGCCCGCATGCTCCCGCGCAGAGCGCCGTAGACGAACATGTCCATGCCGTTCCAGCGGCCGGTCCAGACCGTGAAGCCCGGTCGCGTGGCCGGATAGTCCGTCGCGGCGGTGATGCCGAGCTGAGCGGCGATGTCCGCTCCCTCGATCAGCCGCGCCGGATGCACGACCAGATGATCGCGAAACACCTCGACCCACTTGACCCTCGCGTCTCCCACCTCCGCCAGCAGCTCCGCCGCGCCGGCCGCAGAATCGGCCAGGCTGCCCGCAATCGTCGCCATTCCTCCCACCTCTCCGCACCTACCTCTAGGCGCATAGACAGCCTGTTGCGGGTTAACTGGGAGTCGCAACCGCTACGCCGAAAAGTTGCGTATACGCACTGGCTGCGGGTTAGGTGGGTTCCGTGTCTAGAGAGGGACGTGTGACTGCCGCAAGCATCGCCAAGGATCTTCGTGCCGCGATCCGCTCCGGGACCTACAAACCGGGCGATCGTCTTCCGAGCGAAGCAGCGCTCATGTCGACCTACGGCGTGGCGCGCATGACCGCGCGCCACGGCCTGTCGATGCTCAAGGACGAGGGCCTGACCGTGACCCGGCACGGGTCCGGCGTGTTCGTCCGCGCCTTCGAGCCGATCGTGCGGGACAGCACGGGCGGAACGGTCGACGCGTCCACCGTGACCGCCGAGATCGACGAGACCGGCGCCGGGCTCAAGGTCCGCACCCTCGCCGTCACGGCAGAGGCCGAACCGTCCGAGAAGGTTCGCGCGGCGCTCGGCCTCGCCGACGGCGACAAGGTGACCGTGCGCGAGCGTCTGCACCTGCGGGAGCGCAAGCCCGTGCTGTTCGCGACGTCGTACCTGCCCGCGTCGATCGCTGGCGGGACACCGATAGCGGACCAGGAGGTCGGGCCGGGCGGCACGCACGCGCGCCTGACCGAGGCCGGGCACGCGCCGGTGCGGTTCCGCGAGGACGTGGTGGGCCGGATGCCGACGATCGAGGAGATCGAGGAGCTGCGGATCGAACCCGGCACCCCGGTGCTCTCGGTGACACGCACCGCGTTCACGCAGGACGGCACGCCGGTCGAGGTCAGCTACGTCGTGCTCGACGCCGGTGAGTTCATGCTCCGCTACGACATCGGCTGAGCCGGAGGTGCAGTGCAGGGTGGGGGCCGAGGAACGAGGCACGCGCCCGGAGCGGAACCGCAGGCTCAGCCGACATGGGTAGAGCCTGAGCCGATCAGCGGCCCGGCCGCGCCCTCGGCTTGAGGCGCAGGTCGGGCAGCTCCGGCGCGCGGAGCGGTCCGCTCCGGTAGCCCTGCACCTGGCCGAACCGGCGCCCGGCGGCGCCGTCGGCGTAGGTCGTCGAACCGTCGTCGAGGTCGGCGATCTGCGCCATCCAGTCGTCGCGAGCCCGGACGACGTCCTCGTGCGTGCGGCCCATGAAGTTCCACCACATGATGATGTCCTCGGCGAACGGCAGCCCACCGATCAGGACCGCCCGGGCCGGCGCCCCTGCGGCGGCGCGCACCAGGAGGGTGGGTCGCCCGGGCGCGGCGTAGCCGAGGTTCGACGGCGGCACCACGCTCTGCTCGAACGTCACCTCCCCGCTGTCCACGAGCAGGGCGTGCTCGTGCGCCGGGTCGACGTCGAGCCGCACCTCAGCGCCGGGCTCCAGGTCGACCTGCGCGCCCACGAGCGGCGTGTACGTCGTCGCGGGCGAGGCCAGCTCCTGACCACCCACCGCGAGGCGCCCGATGAACATCCGCACGACGGCGCCGTCGTGCCGGGCGACCGGCAGGTCGCCGTGGTGCTCGAAGTGCGGGTCGATGCCGAGGGCCGAACCGGGCAGCGCCGTCCACAGCTGCACACCGTGCAGCCGGGGTGGGCGCGACCCCTTGGGCGACTCCTCCGAGTGCGAGATGCCCACGCCCGCTGTCATGAGGTTGAGCTCGCCCGGCCGGACCGTCTGGAGCGAGCCCACCGAGTCGCGGTGCAGGATCTCGCCCTCGAAGAGCCAGCTCACCGTCTGCAGCCCCGTGTGGGGGTGCGGCGGGACCTGCATGCCCTCGCCGGACGTGACGTCGTCGGGCCCGTAGTGGTCGCTGAAGCACCAGGCCCCCACGAGCGAGCGCGCACGCTGTGGGAGGGTGCGGCGCACGTTCATCGCCCGTGGCCCCCCGAGGGGCACGTCGCGCGGGGTGAGAAGCTCGACGCCGTCGCCCTGCTCGCCCGCGGTGCAGACCTGCTCGGCCGGCCGGATCTCGAGGTTGCTCATACACCGAGCCTAGAACCGGTCCAGGTTCCTGGGCAGTCCCGGGACTACCCCCGGGACAAGGCCAGGGCCCCCGGGGCAGGCCGGGGGCCCTGGCTTAACCGCGCACCCTGGTCCGCACTCAACGAGGACCAGAGCGTCGTGTCGACGTCACGACCCCGAGGTAACCGTCAGACCCGGATCGCCGGGCCTGTTCTCCACGGATACTTCGGACGCGGGCGGTTTTCCGGCCCCGTACGGGCACCTGTGGCGTCATCCACAGCCCGTACCGCGGTACGGGACGTCCCGTCGTTCTCCGGTCAACCATGTGTTCGATGCTCGGGCCGGTCGGTACTGCTGCAGCGCACCGCATCTGCACCCGAATCGTCGAACCATTGCCACGTTTCTATCCGCGTGTCGCACGACCGGCAACCGCTCCGGGGTTGTAATTTTCACCCTCTCTTTGCCCACAGTTCTATCCACAGGTAAAGCCCCGGATTTCCCGTACCACACACAGGGCTGTGGATAAAATCTGTGGAAAACTCTCCGAGGTCAGACCCAGGCGCGAGAACTCTGTGCGCCGCCCGCTGTCGGGTCGCTGCGCCCGTCCAGCTCCTCCGGAGTGGCGATGAAGCCGCCGTCGTCCACGAGGATGCCCGCGATGCGGCTCTGGAGCGTCACCGCGAGGCGGGCGAGCGAGGCGCGCATACGTGACCTGGCGATGACGTGCAGCCCGGACGCGTGCTCGAGCTCAAGATCGTAGGGGTCGGCCGGGAGCCAGCTCATGCGGTACACAAACGGTCCGTAGCTGCGCCAGTCCAGCGGCCCGAGCGAGCGCGGCACCCGGTCGACCCGCTCGACGTCGACGACCAGCGCCCCGTCGTACGCCGTGCTGCCCGCGAGCGTGTAGCGCGGCGAGCCGTCGGGCGTGACCTGCTCGGCGGACACGTCGGCCGTCGCGATGAAGGACCGCAGCATCGGCAGCAGGTCGGCCGCCAGGACGGCGTGCGCGGAGTAGAGCGCCAGGTTGACGGATGCGGAAGGGTCCGGGATCAGCGGCTGCCGGCCGTCGGTGAGCAGACCTCCGCCGGTCTTGCGGGCCGCAGCAACCATCCACTGCACGATGCGCAGCTCCTCACCCTGCGGGAGCGCATGGGGAAAGGCGCGGGCGATGCCGTCCCGGTCGTCGTACGACGTCGGTGCCGCGCCGCGCACGTCCCGCAGGCCGTCACCGCGCGCCACGGAGTACGCCTCCGCGTTGCCCGCGGAGATCTGCAGCTCAGCGAGGTGCGCCTCGCCGACCTCAAAGGGTCCGGTGGCCACATGCTCCTCCCCCAGGCGCATGACGCCGGGGATGAGCGCGTCGGGCTGTGCCATTCCCCGGAACCGGGCGCCGGCCATACGTCGGCTGCCCGCGGTGCGGGCCGGTTCTCGGAGCCACGCGATATCGGAGAACCACGCGGCCCCGAGCTCGCTCACGGCTACGGGGCCGTTGGTACTGGGCAGGATCAGAATGTGACCCGAGGCGTGTTCCGCTGGAAGCACACCCGCCAGAAATGTCATGCGGGAACTTTACTGCGGGCCACCTTCCACGATGATGCAGGCGTGTTACAGGGGTGAAACACGGTCGTGACAGTGCGCGCACTCTGCTGCAACGCATAGCGATCGGATTTCCGCGGGCACGCAGGTATATGCCAGCGAATATACATTTGGCGACTGAGTCTCAGAGCGGGAACGGCGAATGCATAGACATTCAGCACCACAAAGACGGTGTATCCGGGCTTAACACCATCCGCGGGCTGGAGCCTGCCGCTGGCCCTGCCGGACCACCGATCCGGCGTCCCAGTTACCTGACGACGAAGGCATATGATGTCAGCATGCCCAAGATCATCGGGAAGAGCCTGCACGAGCACCGCCAGATGACTAGGCACAAGCTGTTCACCGCTCTGTCCACCCTCATGGCGGAGCGCGGGTTCGACACCATCACCCTGGCCGACATCGCCGCCGCGGCGCACGTCGGCCGGACCGCTGTCTACAACCACTTCCACGACAAGGAAGCGCTGCTCCTCGGGTTCATCACGCACGAGACCGAGCAGTACGCCCACACCCTGGAGCGGGCGCTCGACGGCGTGAGCGATCCCGTGGAACAGCTGCGTACCTATATCCGCCAGCAGGCTCAGCTCACCCGCGTCTTCCATCTTGCCCCCGGTCCGGACCTGCGCACGGTCCTGTCCCGCGCCACGCAGCAGCGCCTGCGCGAGCACGCCGACATCGTGGAGGCGATCCTGCGTCGCATCCTGACTGCCGGGGTCGATGCCGGGACGTTCCCGCCCCAGGACATCGAGCCGACGGTGCACCTCGTCAACGCCTGCCTGTCCGGGCGCCTCATCCCCGACGAGCCGGTCGCGCGCGAGCGCACCATCCGCGCCGCGGAGGCGTTTGTGCTGCGGGCGGTCGGGGCACGCGTCCCGGACCGCGTCCTCGCCTGAGCCGCAGGCTCGGGCGATACAGATAGAGCTTGAGCGGTAGAGCCTGAGCGGTAGCCTCTGGCGGGTGTCTTCCGCCGCCATTCCCTCCGGGCCTGCGCCCGAACCCGGACCGCTCGGCGGCGCGTTCACGCGGGTCGTCGCCGCCAACCTCAGCTCGAGCCTGGGCGACGGCGTCGCGCGTGTCGCCGCGCCGCTGCTGGCCGTCCAGCTCACGGACGACCCGCTGCTCGTGTCGCTCGTCGCGGTAGCCGCCCTGCTCCCGTGGCTCCTGTTCGCCATCCCGGCGGGTGTGCTCGTGGACCGCATCGACCGCCGTCTCGCCCTCGGCCTCGCGGGCGGCGTGCGTGCGCTCGTCGCGGGCGGCCTCCTCGCGTTGAGCGTCACCGGTGCGCTCACCATCTGGTGGCTCCTGCTGGTCGTGCTCCTGTACGGAGTACTGGAGACGGTGTACGACGGCGCCATCCGCGCCGTCGTGCCGTCGCTCGTCGGCAAGCGCGACCTGCCGCGGGCGAACTCCCGGATCGAGGCCACCGAGATCGTGGTGCAGCAGTTCGTCTCGCAACCGCTCACGTCGTGGCTGCTCGCGCTCTCTGCGGTCTGGGCGCTCGGGCTGAACACCGCCGCGTACGCCGTGGCGGGCGGGCTCGCCCTGGCGCTGCCCGCCATCGCGTCCGGCGTCGCCGGCCGACGGCGGAGCACCGAGCCGAGCGCGCCCGACGCCGATCAGGGCACCGCACGCACCACCGGCTGGCGGGCCGAGCTCGTCGCCGGCTTCCGGTTCATCTGGGCCGACTCGATGCTGCGGCCGCTGTGGATAGTGAGCGTGCTCATCGGTGTCTGCTGGGCAGCCATCACCTCGACTCTGGTGCTGTTCATCCTGGAGCGGCTCGACGTGCCCGAGGCCTGGTACGGCACCTTCCTGCTGGCGGGCGCCGCGGGCGCCCTGGCGGCGGCCGGGGTCACGAACCGGCTCAAGACGCGCTTCGGGACCGGGCCGGTCATGGCGGTCGCGAACGCGGTAGGCCTCGGGGCGTGGTTCCTCGCCGGCGCGTTCCCCCTGGCCTGGGTCGGGGCGATCGCCCTCTTCTTGACGTTCGGCAGCACAACGACGTGGAACGTGCTTGTCATGTCGCTGCGCCAGGCCGCGGTGCCGAACCACCTGCTCGGCCGGGTGCACGGCACGTGGCGCACCGCGCTGTGGGGCGCGATGCCGATCGGCTCCCTGCTCGGCGGCCTGCTGGCGCGCTCCGGCTACAGCACGCCGCTGCTCGTCGGAGCGGCGGCGGGCCTGGTGGTCACCGCCGTCGGGCACCGATACATCGTGTCCCTACCCGACCCCGAGACGCTCGACCCCGCATAGCGCCGACAGCGCGGCCGAACCGGCTCAGATCCAGCGCTTCCAGCGGAAGACGCCGAACAGGCCCACGCTCACGAACAGCATCGCGACCAGGGCCACCGGGTAGCCGTAGACCCAGTCGAGCTCCGGCATGACTTCGAAGTTCATGCCGTAGATCGTGCCGACGAGGGTCGGGGCGAACAGGATTGCCGCCCAGCCCGAGATCTTCTTGACTTCCTCGCCCTGCCGGATGCTGACCTCGGACAGGTGCTTCATCTCCTCGTTCTGCCGCTGCGCCGCGAGCGTGGCGGCGACGGTGAGGATGTCGCGCAGCGCAGCCCGGAAGACCTCGATGCGGTCGGCGGCCTCGGTGAGGTGGTCGGCGACGTCGCGCAGGTAGGCCTGCAGCTCCTGGTGCACGCCGTACTTGTCGGCGCCCTTGGCGAGCGAGGCGCAGAGGCTCTGCTCGGGCCGGACCGCGCGCTGGAAGTCGATGACCTCGCGGGAGAGCTCGTAGATGCGCCGCGACACGTCGGGGACGCCGCCCCACACGTCGGACTCGATCTCGTCGATGTCGTGGTCCAGCCCCGCGACCACCGGCGCGTACCCGTCCACGACGCTGTCGAGGATGGCGTACAGGACGGCCTCGGGCCCGCGGGCGAGCATCTCGGGGTCCGACTCCAGCCGGCAGCGCACCGCGGCGAGGTCGGGCGAGGCGCCGTGCCGCACGGTCACCACGAAGTCCGGGCCCACGAACACGTGCAGCTCGCCGAACTCGACCTCCTCGGCGTCGTCCAGGTAGCGCGCCGCGCGCAGCACCACGAACAGGGTGTCGCCGTACCGCTCGATCTTGGGCCGCTGGTGCGCCTGGATGGCGTCCTCGATCGCGAGCGGGTGCAGGTCGAACTCGCGCGCGAGCGACGTCAGCTCGGCCTCGTCCGGCCGCTCCAGCCCGATCCAGGCCATGCCGCCGGGCCGGGAGCGGAGCGCGCTGAACGTCTCGGCGAGGTTGTCGTAGCCGGCGGTGCGGACGCCGTCGTCGTAGATCGCGGCCGCGACCACCGACGAGCGGGGTTCCGGCGCGACGGTGCGCGGGGTGCTGTCAGGGACGACGCCGACGGCGCGCCGCTGACGCAGGGCGCCCAGCAGCGGACGGGAGGGGCGGGAGGGCAGGAACGTGGCCATGGGGAACTCCTGGGGTCGAGCGCAGGAAACGGACTGCGAACGCACCGCAACGCCGGACGGCCGTACTACCGGTGGACCTCACGCCCAGAAAGTGGGCGGAGCGCACCGGTGCGCGAGAGCCCGCTGGGACGCGGGCCGGGAACCGTCAGCTCAGCTGCGGTTCGGACTACTCGGAGGCTCGCTACGTGTCATGCGCGCCACCTCCTTAAGGTCCAGGCGGCGGATCGCCGCACCGTCTCGTTCTCGACAGTGGCCCAGTCTAGCCATGCCCGCGCGTGGAATCGAACCCCTTCGAGAGCAGGATCACAGAACTCGTCACCAGGCGTCGTGGGCCCGGTGGTGCACCCCGGGCGGGGTGTGGAACTCCCGCGGCGTCGGCGACAGGTAGGCCCGCGCGAACTCCAGCGAGGCGGCCAGGTCGTCGTGGCGCTCGGCGGCCGTGCGCGCCGCACGGGTCGAGATCTCCACGCAGACGTCGCCGCTCCACTTGCGCGCGACCAGCTCCTGCAGCACCTTCTCGGCCTGCATGCTGCCGCGGCCGGGCACCAGGTGCTCGTCCCGGGGGCCGTGGTTGCCGTCCGCGAGGTGCACGTGCCGCAGGCGGTCGCCGAAGACACCCAGCAGCATGAGCGCGTCCTGCTGCGCCACGCTCGCGTGCGACAGGTCGAGGGTCACGGCGTCGTAGTCGTGCTCGGCGGGGTCCCAGCCGGGCAGGTAGGCCTGGAACTCACGCTTGCCACCGCGCCACGGGTACATGTTCTCGACGGCGATCGTGATGCCCGTCTTCTCGCTCAGCGCGCGCACCTGCTCCTGGAACTGCCGCGCGTACTTGTACTGCCAGCGGAACGGCGGGTGCACCACCACGGTCTCCGCCCCGAGCTCGAGGGCCATGTCCGCGGTCCGTTCGAGCTTCGCCATCGGCGACCGGCCCCAGACCCGCTGGCTCACCAGGAGCGTCGGTGCGTGCACCGATCGCACGGGCATGCCCGTGTCGGCGGCGAGCTTCGCCAGGGACCGGGGGTTCTGCGTGACCTCCTCGGACCAGATCATCACCTCGACGCCGTCGTAGCCGAGCTCGGCCGCTGACTCGAAGGCCAGCGGCACACGTCGGGGGAACACCGACGCCGTCGAGAGCGTGACCTGCACGTCTGGTGCAGCGCTCTCCTGCGAGTCGGTCCGGATCGGTTCGGGCATGCGGGCCACCTTAAAGCGACTACGTGACTGGAATGTGACCTGAGGGTTCAGATGAGGTTCAGGTGAGAAGACGTTCTCGGACGGCGTCGCGCGCCGCCTGCGCCGTCGGGAGGTCGAGAACCGCCCGGGCCAGCGCCGCGCACTCGTCGCGGGACACCCCGGCCAGGGTGCTGGCTACGTCGGCCAGCGCACGGGGTGTCATAGACAGTGACGTTACGCCAAGCCCCACGAGGACGGGAGCGAGGAGGGGATCGGCCGCCGCCTCGCCGCACACACCCACCGGGACGCCGTGCAGCGCGCCGCCCTCGCACGCCAGGCGGACGAGCTGCAGGACGGCGGGCTGCCACGGGGTCGACAGGGCGGCCACACCGGCCAGGTCGCGGTCGGCCGCCATCGTGTACTGCGTGAGGTCGTTGGTGCCGAGGCTCGCGAACGACACCTCCGCCAGCACGTGCCGCGCCTGCAGCGCGGCGGCGGGGGTCTCGATCATCACGCCCGACTGCGCCAGGCCGTGGGCGGAGCACGCGGCGGCGAAGTCGCGGGCCTCGTCGACGGTGGCGACCATCGGCGCCATCACCCAGACCTCGGCCGTCTCCGCGGCGGCCGCCTGCGCTATCGCGTCCAGCTGGCGGTCCAGCACGTCGGGGTGCGCGACGGCGGTGCGCAGCCCCCGGACGCCGAGCGCCGGGTTGTCCTCGTGGTCCGGGGTGAGGAACCGCATCGGCTTGTCCGCGCCGGCGTCGAGCGTGCGGACCACCACCCGGCCGCCCGGGAAATGGGACAGGACCGCCCGGTAGGCGGTCACCTGCTCCTCGATGCTGGGCTCCTCGCCGCGGCCCAGGAAGCAGAACTCGGTACGGAACAGGCCCACGCCGCGCGCGCCCGCCGCGGCCGCCGCCTCTGCCGCCGCCGGGTCCGCGACGTTCGCGACGAGCTCCACCTCGACCCCGTCGCGGGTGACACCCCGGCCGTCGAAGGTGGCGGCGGTGATCCGGCGCCGGGCTCCCTCGACGTCGTCCGCGGACGGGGTGCGCAGGACGGTGCCGAGCGTGCCGTCCACCACGATCTCCTCGCCGTCGACGAGGTCGCCCGCACCGGGCAGGGCGACGACCGCCGGGATTCCGAGGGCGCGGGCCAGGATCGCCATGTGCGAGGTGGGGCCGCCACGCGCTGTCACGACCGCGGTGACCACTGCCGGGTCCAGCATGGCGGTGTCGGCCGGGGCTAGGTCGCTCGCGACCAGCACAAACGGGTGCCCCGGGTCGGGCACGCCCGGCGGGGCGGCGCCCGTGAGCGCGGCGACTATGCGGTCCCGCACGTCCCGCACGTCGCGGGCGCGCTCCGACATGGGCGGGCCGAGCGCCTCAAGCTGCAGGGCTACCGAGCCCGCCGCGTCCCACACGGCACGCTCCGGGGTGAGGCGGTCCTCCCGGACTCGGCGAGCTGCGCCGGCGGCGAGGGTCGGGTCGGCGGCCATGGCCGCCGTGACCGCCAGGACGTCGGCCGCGGTGCCCGCTGCGCGACTCGCGCGCTCCGCCAGGTCCGACTCGACCCGTGCGGCCGCCTCCTCGACGGCGCGGACGGCGTCGTCGGCCGAACCCGTCAGGCGACTGGTCCGCGGCTCCGGGACGCGGGCCGGGCATCCGGACCACTACGCCCACCGCCCGACCCGGGCTCGCCGGGACTCCCGTGAGCCTCTCGCTCGTCATCCGTGCGCTTCCCCCCAAGCTCTTCGTCGAGTGCGCTCGGAACGTTACACGCGAGCGCCCCGAGGGGCGAGACTCAGTTGCGGAGGCGGGGACGGGCCTGCCACGCCGGTCGGCGCGTCAGGCAAAGAAAAGCTCTCGGCACAGTCCGTGGTCTGACAAGATGACACCATGGCTGAGGCCCTGATCGTCGGCTCCCCCGTCGCAGGACGGGTGGTCGCGATGCGCGACGTGCCCGATCCTGTCTTCGCCGAGAGCATCGTGGGACCGGGGCTCGCGATCGATCCCGACCCCGGGCTCGGTGGGCGCGTCGTCGCGCCGTGCGCGGGGGTGGTGGTGAAGCTGCACCCCCACGCGTTTGTGCTGTTGGCGCCGCCCGCGGAGGAACCGGAGCCGGGCGCGGCCCCCGGCGGCCGGGGAGTCCTCGTACATCTTGGCATCGACACCGTCCAGCTCAAGGGCGAGGGTTTCACGCTGCTGGTCGCCGAGGGGGACACGGTGGTGGCCGACCAGGACCTCATCGTCTGGTCCCCCACCGCGGTGTCCGACGGCGGCCGCTCGCCCCTGGTGCCCGTCGTCGCCCTGGACCTGGGGCCCCGCGGCCTCGACGAGCTGGTCCGGCCGGGCACGCGCGTCCAGGCAGGGGATCCCCTGTTCCGCCTGACGTGACGCCCTAGGGTCGTGGGCATGGTGCGCACCGTGGTGTTCGACGTCGGAGAAACGCTGATCGACGAGTCCCGGATCTGGCTTCGCTGGGCCGAACGGCTCGGCGTCCCGCCGCTCACATTCCTCGGTGTGCTCGGCGGCTGCGCCGCGCTCGACCTGCCCCACCGGGATGCGTTCGAGATGGTCCGGCCAGGGCTGGACGTCGACGCCGAGATCGCGCGCTGGGCCCGGGACGACCCGGACGGCCTGCGGAACGGGTTCGACGCCGAGGATCTCTACCCCGACGTCCGGCCTGCGTTGACCGCACTGCGCGAGGCCGGCTACGACGTCGTCATCGCCGGGAACCAGCCGCCGGAGGCGCGTGCCGCGCTGGAGGCGATGGACCTGCCCGCGAGCGCGATCCGCACCTCGGACGAGTGGGGTGTGGAAAAGCCCGAACCCGAGTTCTTCGCCAAGGTCGCCGAGCTGTCCGGGGTAGCGCCCGAGGAGATCGCCTACGTCGGTGACCGGCTGGACAACGACGTGCTCCCCGCGGCCGACGCCGGGATGCGGCCGATCCTGCTTCGCCGCGGGCCGTGGGGATACCTGCACGCGCGTCGCCCCGAGGCGTCGCGCGCGACGGTGATCGGCTCGCTGACCGAGCTGCCCGAGGTGCTGTCGCGCTGACCTGGCGCAGGCCGACGGGCGCTGGGCCCGCCGGCCCGGGTGCCTCAGCCGCGCAGCGGGAGCGTGAGTCCGGCGTCGCCGTCCGGCACCACCCGGACCGGGACGCCCCAGTCCTGCTGCGCCAGGTGGCAGGCCGGGAAGACGTCGGGGTCCGGCTCGCCGTTCGGCAGCAGCGGCACCTCGTCGCACGACGCAGCCTTGGCGGTCACGTGCAGTACGCCCTCGGTCACCTCGGGGTTGATCACCAGGTCCCGGAACAGGTCGGTGCCGCTCCCGGCGCCCGAGAGCAGCAGCTCGGGTGGTGTCGAGCTGACCTGGAGCGACGTCGACGGACCCCAGCGCTCGTCGAGCTTCTGGCCCGGGGCGGGCACAAACGGCACGTCCACCCGGAGCGCCCCGGCGCCGATGTCCGTGGCGGGGCGGGCCACCCGGTGCGCGCCGTCGTCGAGCACCTCGCCCGCGAGGCTCGCCGGGAGCGCCACCCGGGTAAGCCGGTGCGCCGCCGACTCCACCACCAGCAGGTGCACGGCGTCGCCGGCGACCTCGACGAGCACGTCCGATGGCTCGGCCAGGTCCTTCGCCAGGGTCGTCACCTCGCCGGACGCCGGGTCGTAGCGGCGCAGCGCGCCGTTGTAAGTGTCCGCGACAACGACGGAGCCGTCGGGCAGCGTGGCCACACCGAGCGGATGCTGCAGCAGCGCCTGGCCCGCGGGTCCGTCGCGGTGCCCGAAGTCGAACAGCCCCTGGCCGACGGCGGTCTCGATCGTCACGTCGGTCTCGTCCACGGGGACGACACGGCGCAGCGCAGAGGTCTCGGCGTCGGCGAGCCAGAACGAGCCATCGGGGGCTGGGGCGAGGCCCGACGGCTGTGCGAACCAGGCGCCCACACCGGGGCCGTCCTCCAGGCCCTCGTTCATCGTGCCCGCGAGCAGGCGCACAGCACCCGACCCGTCGAGGGCGCCCGGATCGAACGACCACAGCGTGTGGCTCCCCGCCATGGCGACGACGAACGCGCAGAGCTCGTCGGACCACGTCAGATCCCACGGGGAGCTCAGCCGAACCTGGCGAGCGAGATGGACCGCAGCCGGGTCGAACGCCTCGGCCGGCCCGCCGATGTCCGGACGATGCGCCGCACCCCGCGGAACGTCGGCCCCACCGACCCACTCCGCCCGCAGCACCACGTTCTCCTGGCCGCCCACCATGAACTGCTCGCCCGTGCCCGCGACCGTGAAGACGACCCCGTCGGACAGCCGCACGCCCCGCAGGGCGTGGTTGACCGTGTCGGCCACCACGGCGTCGTACCCCAGCGAGGCCCGGAGGTCCTCCGGCACCAGGCACAGGCCGTTCGGCTCGCTGAACCGCGCCTCGCCGGCGCCGCCGTCCAGCAGCCCGCGCTCGCCCGACCCGATGCGCCGCACGAGCGTCTTGCCGTCGGGCGCGAGCTCGGCGAGCGAGTGGTGCCCGGCGTCCGCGACCAGGAGGTTCCCGTTCGGCAGGGCGAGCACCTTCGCAGGGAAGCGCAGCGTGCCCGACGCCGGAGCCGGCGGCACGTACGGCCCGGACCCGCGGTGCAGCGTGCCCTTGGCCGCGTGCTCGGCGATCAGGTCGCCCACGAGCGCGGCGATCGCGGAGCCGTGCCCCTCGCCCGCCATCTGCGCCACGATGTAGCCCTCGGGGTCGATCACCACGAGCGTGGGCCACGCCCGCGCCGTGTACGCACCCCAGGTGACGAGCTCCGGGTCGTCCAGTACGGCGTGCCGCACCTCGTACCGCTCGACGGCGGCGGCGAGCGCGTCCGGGTCGGCCTCGTGCTCGAACTTGGGCGAGTGCACGCCGATGATGACGAGCTCGTCGCGATGCTGCTCCTCGACCTCGCGCAGCTCGTCGAGGACGTGCAGGCAGTTGATGCAGCAGAAGGTCCAGAAGTCGAGGACGACTACCTTGCCACGCAGGTCGGCGAGGGTGACGTTGCGGCCACCGGTGTTCAGCCAGCCGCGCCCGACAAGCTCGGACGCGCGGACCCGGGGCAGATTCTGGACCTGAGTGCTCACCGGCCCATTGTCACTCCTGGGGCGTGCTGCCCTTCGGGGCGTCCGGCTTGCGGGCACGCCACTGCTCGACCAGGGCCTTGTCGGCCCGGCGGCGTGTGAGGTCGCTCTTGCTGGAGTGCACGGCCGCCCGGTGCGCGAGCAGAGCGGCACGGTCGCGCTCAAGAGCCCACATCAGAGCCTGGCGCACGTCAGCGCGACTTACCCGTGCGCTCCGTGTCTCGTCCATCGTCCCGATCATTCTCGCCGTCTCAGTTCCACCGGCGCCCAGGTGCGGTCGCCGCCAACGATTCAGGAGGTCACCCGGGGATGTTTTGTGACATCCCAGGTCTACCTGGCTTTCACCCGGTCATGATTGGGTGTAGCAGAGGAACGTACCGTGCAAACCCGGCGGCGGTATATCCGTCTATCGGATGACTTTGTGGGACAGACCGGCGTGTCGCCACTTGGCGTGCCGCGCCGCGTGGGTGGGTGAAGAGAGGATCAGGGCATGGACCGCGACCAGGCCAGGAAGATGAAGGAGCAGCTCGCAGCCTTCGCCCGAGAGCTCGCCGAGAAGCACGGAGTCGTGGCTACCCCGCGGTCGGTAGGCAGCCAGTCGGTCGCCGAGGCCGCCGACGTCGTACGCGCCCCGACCCTCGCGCTCGGCCTGGTACCCCAGGCCGAGGGCGGCTTCGGTATCGCTGTCCGGTACCGGCTCGGGGTTCCCCGGGCGCGTTCGATAGTGCGCAAGATCTCGGCGGAGGTCGGGCCCGACGTCGACGTCCGCCGCACCGGCCGAATCCGCCCCGTCAGCGACCTGGGTCCACGCCCGCCCGCACCGACGTCGCAGGCCGACGGCGACACGGACCGGAGCCGGCCGCTGCGACCCGGCATCTCGATCGGCCACGTGGGGGTCACGGCGGGCACGCTCGGCGCCTTCGTGACCCGCACCGGTCCCGGTGCGGTCGACGGCGAGCTGTACGCACTCTCCAACTACCACGTCCTGGCCGGGTCGCCGGCGGCCCAGCCGGGCGACATCGTCCTGCAGCCCGGACCCGCCGACGGCGGGCTCGCGCCGGGCGACCGGATCGGCGAGCTCACGCAGGTTGTGGACCTGGACGCCGTCGAGCCGTCCTACACGGACGCCGCGATCGCGCGGCTCGACAACGTCCCGGTCGACTTCGAGTACCCCGTGGGGCGCGTGGTGAAGACCGCGCGGGCCCTCGGTGGTGAGATCGTCGGCAAGATCGGCCGCACGACGGCGATCACCCGCGGGCGGGTCACCGCCATCGAGCTCGACGACGTCATAGTCGGCTACGAAGACCTCGGTGCGCTCGCCTTCGACGACCAGATCGAGATCGAGTGCCTCGACGACGGCCCGTTCTCCCGGGGCGGCGACTCGGGGGCGCTCGTGTACCGGGAGGACGGGGTGGCGCTCGGCCTGCTGTTCGCCGGGTCGGAGTCCGGCGGGCGCAGCGGGAAGGGTCTCACCTACGCCAACCCGATCGACCGGGTGTTCGACATCCTCGGGATCGAGCTGGCCGGAGAGCCGGCTCGACCGTTCGGATGACGCCCCTGATGAGGCTCAGGCGGCGTTCGGCATGCGCACCAGCGTTTCCCGCGCCGGGCGTGTCGCCGTCGGCGATGATGGGCTCGGGCGTGTTCGCCCGGCGCGTCGTGGAGCACAACCCGGCTGACCTGCGACGCCGTCCGAGGCCCCGGAATGTGTCCGAACCCATCTCCCGGACCGCTGGTAGGGGGTAGACACGGGGGACACAATGGATGACCAGGAGGTGATCGGGATGGCAACACTTGACGAGGCTCGGTCGGCAAAAGCCGCATTGCGGAAAAAAGTTACCGGGCTCGACGGTGTGATCGGAGTTGGCGTCGCCCCTGAGTTCACGACGGCCCTCGGACATGCACCGCGCGAATATCCGGCACGTCCCCACACCGGGCCGGGCAGATCGGGCGGATCCCCCGTCGAAGTACTCCCCGACGAGGTCTCGGTGGAGCAGGTCACCGGACCCGGCGGAAGCTGGGTGCTGCAGGTCAACGTGACGGACCCGGGCCTGGTGGACAAGGTCCCCGAAGAGATCTCTGACGTCGCAGTGCGCGTCCGGGTAGTGGGGGCCGTCCGAGCGGGCTGACGCACGTCAGCCGCCCGGACGGCGTGCCTCAGCCGAGGGTGGTCGGCAGCTCCGGCTTCTCGTCCAGCACCTGCTCGGCGAGGAACGCCGAGATCACCTGGTACCAGACCTTGGCGTTCTGCGGCGTGAGCACCCAGTGGTTCTCGTCCGGGAAGTACAGGAACCGGTGCACGGTCTCCCCGTCGTCCGACGCCGGGAGGCCCGACTTGGTGAGCAGCTCGAACCACAGGCGCAGGCCTTCACCGACCGGCACGCGGTAGTCCTTGTCCCCGTGGATCACGAGCATCGGCGTGCGGATCTCGCCCACCGACAGGTGCGGGCTGTTCTCCAGCGCCATCTCCGGCGTCATCTCGCGCGCCCAGTAGAACCCCGCGTCCGTGGTCGGGCCGAACTGGTCCAGCGCCCACAGGCTCGCGTGCGTCACCACCGCCCGGAACCGGTCGGTGTGCCCGGCCACCCAGTTGGCCATGTAGCCGCCGAACGAGCCGCCCATCGCGGCCGTACGGGTCTCGTCGATCTCCGGCAGCGCCTCGGCGGCGTCGGTGATCGCCATGAGGTCCGTGAACGGCGCCCTGCCCCAGGCGCCCCAGCCGCGCTGGATGAACTCCTGGCCGTACCCGGTCGACAGCGCCGGGTCCGGCAGCAGCACGGCGTACCCCTGCGCCACCATCAGCCACGGGTTCCAGCGCCAGCTCCAGGCGTTCCACGAGCCGAGCGGGCCGCCGTGGATCCACAGCAGGAGCGGGGCCTTGGCCTCCGGCCCGACGTCGGCAGGCAGCGCGAGCCAGGCGCGCACGCGCGTGCCGTCCTCGGTGGTGGTCTCGATCTCGGTGAGGGTGCCCGGCAGGGCCGGGGCCGGCACCGGCGAGCGCAGGAGGTCCGCGGCGACCGGCGTCCGCTCCCCCGGTGCGCCCGAGGCGAGGAAGGCTGCGAGGCCGATCCGCACCGGCTCGGCGGGCGCCGCGTAGGAGGTGCGCAGTGCGAAGACGGTGGCGCCGTCGGGAGTGACGGAGAGGTCGGAGAAGACCGCGTCGTCGGCGGTCAGCTTCTCGACGATCACGTCGCCGCCCGGGAGCGCCGCCGAGAACGTGAGCAGGAAGACCGGGCCGCGGCCGTCGTCGTCGGCCTGGACCAGCAGGCCGCTGCCGTCCGGGAGCCAGGTGGGGCGGCCGGGCCAGCGGTCCCAGTCGTCGGCGAGGACCACCGGTTCGGCTGAGCCGTCGGTCGGGACCAGGGCGAGGCGGACCACCGGGGCCTCGTCCGGGGACGAGATGGACTCGGTCACGTAGGCGACCCAGGCGCCGTCGGGCGAGATGCGTGGTGCGCCTGCATCGCCGTCCGGGTCGTCGACGAGTACCCGGCGGTCGCCGGTCGCGGTGTCGATGGCGACCAGGTGGCTCCGGAGTGCCGCGCCGGGGTCGCTGACGCTCCAGCTGCTGACGAGCGTGCTGCCGTCGGCGGACAGGTCCGCCGAGTGCTCGTCGAGGTGCCGGCCGGGCCCGGTGAGGTCACGCAGGTCGAGGTGCGTGCCGGGGGCGGAGGCTTGGTCCGGTGCTGCGTCCGGCGCCGGGTCTCCCGGCGCCGCGCCGTCCGGCGTAGGAGCGGCTGGCAGCGGCACCGCCGGGGCGTCGGCGAGGGCCGCGAGGTCGCCCGCGAAGCGTCGCTCCTGGTCCGGGCCGAGGTCGTGGTCCCAGAACCGGACCGGGTAGCCGGTGTGCAGGATCGCTGACACCTTCTGGTCCTTGCGGGCCTTGCGCAGCTTGGCGTCCTGCTTCAGGTCCTGCGCGGAAGGCAGGAGGCCGGCGGCGACGCTGACCGTGTCGGCGTCGCGCGCCGTGAGCGTGCCGGAGACGCCGCCTGGCGGGGCCGCGATCACGCGGGCCTCGCCGCCGCCCGCCGGCAGGAGCCAGAGGACGGGCCCCCGCTCGTCGCCGTCCTTGCCGTCCGGGTCGGGCCGGGCGGAGGTGAAGAGCAGGTCGCCGGTCCGGGTGAAGACGGCGGACGACTCGCCCTTCGCCGAGCGGGTCAGGCGGCGGGGCGGGGTCTCGCCCGTCGGGTCCACCTCCCACAGCGCGGTGCGATACCCGGTGCGCTCGGCGTCGAGCGTCTGGAGGGTGGCGACGAGCCGGGTGCCGTCCTGGCTGGCCGTGAGGCCGGTGACACGCGGGACGGCGACGTAGTGGTCGAGGTCGTGGAACGGGGTCTGTGGGGATTCGCTCACGCGCCCGTCCTATCACGCCGCCCCTGGGTTGTGGGCGGGATTTTTGGGTCAGCCCTCGCCGCGCTTGGCTGCCTGGTCCGCCTTCTCGGCCAGCATCCTGTTGTACGCCTCCAGCTCGGCGTCGCCGTCGCGCTCTGCCTTGCGGTCGGTGCGCTTGGCCTCGCGCGCGTCGGACCGGGTCCAGGAGATGGCGACGCCGATCGCGAGCAGCAGGGTCGGCAGCTCGCCGATACCCCAGGCGACGGCGCCGCCCGTCTGCTGGTCCTCGATGGCGCTGGCCCCCCAGGGGCGGCCCATGAGCCCGAACCAGTCGGGCACGAGCAGCGCGGTGCCCGAGGTCAGCGTCACGCCGAAGAAGGCATGGAACGCCATCGTGGCGAACAGCAGCACGAGCCGCAGCGGGTAGCTGGGCCGGGAGGGCCCGGGGTCGACGCCGATCAGCGCGTTCGCGAAGAGGTAACCGACGAGCGTGAAGTGGGCGACCATCCACAGGTGGCCGGCGTAGGTGGTGAGCGCGAGCTCGAACAGCGGCGTGAAGTAGAAGACGATCATGCCGCCCGCGAACAGGACGGCGGCCACCACCGGGTTGGCCATGAACCGGCCGAAGGCGGAGTGCACCAGGAGCAGGACCCACTCGCGCGGGCCCCGCGAGTCGTCCTTGCGCGCGGGAACGGCCCGGGCGAGCAGGGTGACCGGGGCGGCGAGCACGAGGAACAGCGGCACCACCATCGCCAGGACCATGTGCTGCACCATGTGGGCGCTGAACAGGACGTGCCCGTATGCGGCCGCGCCGCCGTTGGTGGCCCAGAACAGCACCACCATGCCGAGGCACCAGGAGATGGTGCGGCCCACGGGCCAGGCGTCCCCGCGGCGGCGTAGCCGCAGCGCCCACCGCACGTACACGAACACGGCGGCCGCGCAGGCGAACGCGAGGATGACGTCCCACTGGAACTCGGTGAGCCAGCGCAGCGGCGTGGGCTCGGGCGGCAGCGGGTGGCCGGTGACGAGCTCGGCCGGGGTGGCGTCGACGATCTCGTCGTCGGGCACAGGAGGCGCCGTAGAGCCGAGAGCTACCGCCACGCCCGACACCGCGCCCATCACGCCGACCTCCACGGCGGCGAGCCGCCAGAACAGCCCGATTGCGGCGTTCCTGGTGCTGGTCCCGGTGGAGAGCCGCGCGATGACCGTGCTGCGGTGCAGGTAGCCCAGCCCGCCGAGCACAACGAGCAGCACCGCCTTCACCACGAGCAGGATCCCGTAGTCGGTGCTGAGCCCGTCGATCGAGCCGATCCGGATCCAGGCGCTGACCAGGCCCGAGACCGCGACGGCGACGAAGCACCAGAACGCGATCTCGGAGTAGCGGCGGATCACGTCGGCGGTCGCCGCGTACCGCACGCCGATGAAGACGATGGCGCCGAGCCCACCGATCCAGAGGGCCGCGCCGCCGAGGTGCAGGAACAGGGCCGAGATAGCCAGGTCGTGGCTGGAGGCTCCGGCGGCGTGGCCGGTCGAGGACTGCATGCCCAGCGCCACCAGCGGCAGCGCGAGGGTGCACAGCGCACCCGTGGACCCGCGGACCAGGAGCGCGACGGCGGCCGTCACGGCCGCGATGATCACGATCCCCAGGTAGGTGCGCCCGAGGGGGATGGTGGAGACGTACTCCATGAGCGCCGGGCCGAACCCCTCCGCGTCCAGGGGCAGGTACGTGGACCATGAGAACCGAAGCACCAGCTGCACGAGCGCCGCGAGGGTCCACAGGCCGGCGGAGACCCCCGCGACCCCGAGGGCGCGGTCCACCAGCGGCCCGCGGGGCAGCACCCAGGCCGCCAGCGCGAGCGCGCCGACGGTGATCGCCACTGCCAGCTCGGTTACCACCGTCGCGACGGGCATGCCCCACCGCACGACGACGCCGGGGTCGGCGAAGTTGGCGAACGCGGTGAAGGCACCGGAGAACGTGCCCGCCGCGAAGAGCGCGGCCAGCGCCACGAGGGCCGCCGCTGGCAGGGCGCCGACGAGCCACGACGGGCTCGTGGGGCCGCTCGCGGGGCTGGTCCGGGCGGCTCTGCTGGTCCTGTTCCGGGCGTCGGTCGGGGTCACGCGCTCCAGCCTAGGCGCGCCGCAGAGCGGTTCCGAACGTGTCCGGGTCATCCGGTCGACCACACGTCGACCACGACCTGAGCACCCCAGAATCGGGCATTCCGGGAACGTTCAGGAAAAATTCGGTCGGATTATGCACCAAACCCAACCCTTTAGCCCTCTACTACGTTGTGACCAGTGTGGACCTCGCGAACATCATCACCGAGACCGATGACTCCGTACCGTGCTCGGAACAGCCCGAGCTCTGGTTCGCGGAACACCCCGCGGACCTCGAAGAAGCGAAACGCGCCTGTGCGGTCTGCCCGCTCAAGGCCCAGTGCCTGGCGGGCGCGCTCGACCGCCGCGAGCCCTGGGGCGTCTGGGGCGGAGAGATCGTCGTCGACGGCACGGTGCGCAGCCGCAAGCGTCGTCGCGGCCGGCCGCGCTCGATCGGGGGCATGCGCGTGGCGTGACCGCCGCGCGGCGTGACTGCCGCGTAGCCAGCGAACGTTGCCCGAGGCACGGCGATCGAGCGGTCGCCGTGAGATGCCGGAGCAGTGCGCCTGTCCGTACCACGGATCTCCCAGACCGATCCGGAGGGGCGCACTGCACCGGTAGCCTTGTATCAGGCCATTTGAACGTGCCAGACCCCGCAGGTCACACAAAAATGTCAGACCCTCAGTCACGCAGGTGGCTGAGGGTCTGACACTTTTGTGAGCCTCTGGAGCTCAGCTCCAGACCAGGCCGTGCGCCGGCTCTTCGAGCACCCGCGCGACGTCGGACAGGAACCGTGCACCCAGCTCGCCGTCGGCCAGGCGGTGGTCGAAGCTGAAGCTGAGCTGCGTCACCCAGCGCGGCTTGACCTTGCCCTTGTGCACCCAGGGCTGCTTGCGGATCGCGCCGAAGGCGAGGATCCCCGCCTCCCCCGGGTTCAGGATCGGCGTACCGGTGTCGATGCCGAAGACACCCAGGTTGGTGATCGTGATGGTGCCGTCGGACATGTCGGTGACCGAGGTGCGTCCGGCCCGCGCGGTCGCCGTCAGCCCCGCCAGGGCCTTGGCGATGCCGAGCAGGTCGAGCGTGTGCGCGTCCTTGATGTTCGGCACCACGAGTCCGCGCGGGGTCGCCGCGGCGATCCCCAGGTTCACGTAGTGCTTGTAGATGATCTCCTGGGCCGCGTCGTCCCACGAGGCGTTGATCTGCGGGTGCCGCTTGACGGCGAGCAGCACCGCCTTGGCCGCGATGAGCAGCGGCGTCACCTTGACGTCAGTGAAGTCGCGGTCCTCCTTGAGCTTCGCGACCAGCGTCATCGACTTCGTGACGTCGACCGTGTGCAGGACCGTCACGTGCGGGGCGGTGAACGCGCTGGCCACCATGGCCTCGGCGGTGCGCTTGCGGACGGACCGCACCGGGACGCGCGTCCGCCGCCCGTCCGGTGAGACCACGCCCGAGGCGAGCCACGGCTCGTCGTCGGGGTAGCTCGTCAGCTTCTGCACCGACGAGCGCTCGGCGTGCGCCACCACGTCCTCGCGCGTCACGATGCCGCCCGGACCTGACGCGTGCACACCCGCCAGGTCCACCCCCAGGTCCTTGGCGAGCTTGCGGACCGGCGGCTTGGCCAGCACACGAGCCCGCGCGGCGGTGGTGGTACCGACGTCCGACGCCGGCGCGGGGCCGGCGGTGCGGGCGTGGTGACCGCGACGGGCGCGGCCACCGGCGCGGGCGTCGCCACCGGCGCGGGCGTCGCCACCGGTGCAGGCGTGGCGACTGCGACGGGCGCGGTGGGGGCCGCGGCCGGCGCCGACGACTGGTGCCGCCGACGCCGTCCGCTCGGCTTCGCCTCGGCGGTGCCGTAACCGACCAGCACCGATCCGGAGCTCTCGTCCTCATCGCCGCCGGCCGCGGGGGCACCACCGGAGGCGGCGCCGTTCGGCGTCGACCCGGCCGGGCCGGCGTCGTCGGACACCGTGATCTCGATGATCGGGGTGCCGACGTCGACGGTGGTGCCCGACGCCACGAGCAGCGCCGACACCGTGCCGTTCCAGGGCGACGGCAGGTCCACGAGGGACTTTGCCGTCTCGATCTCGACGATCGTCTGGTTGATCTCGACGGTGTCGCCGACTGCGACCTGCCACTCGACGATCTCGGCCTCGGTGAGGCCTTCACCGACGTCGGGGAGTGGGAACCTCTGGGTCTTCAAGCTCACTCTCGGCTCACTCCTGGTCAGTGCGCGAAGGCACGGTCGACGGCGTCGAGCACACGATCGACGCTCGGCAGGTACTCGTGCTCGTGCTTCGCCACCGGGTACTGGGTGTGGAAGCCGCCCACGCGGAGCACGGGCGCCTCGAGCGCGTAGAAGCACTCCTCGGTGACCCGGGCCGCGATCTCGGCACCTGCGCCGAAGAACACGGGTGCCTCGTGGATGACGACGCAGCGCCCCGTCTTGCGCACGCTGGAGACCAGCGTGGCGGTGTCGAGCGGGGAGACTGCGCGCAGGTCGAGCACCTCGGCGGAGCGGCCCTCCTCAGCGAGAGCGTCAGCGGTCTTGAGCGCGGTAGCGACGGACGGACCGTAGGCGACGAGCGTGACGTCGGTGCCCTGGCGGAGCACCTTTGCGACGTTGAGCGTGTCCGTGCCGAGCGGCGTGTCCAGGTCGACCGGGCCCTTGCCCCAGTAGCGGCTCTTGGGCTCGAAGTACAGCACGGGGTCCGGGGAGGCGATGGCCTCCTGGATCATCGTGTAGGCGTCCTGCGGGTTGCTCGGCGAGACCACGCGCAGGCCCGCGGTGTGCGCGAACAGCGCCTCCGGGCTCTCGCCGTGGTGCTCCACGCCGCCGATGCCGCCGCCGTACGGGATGCGGATCACTACGGGCAGCTGCACCGCGCCACGCGTGCGGTTGTGGATCTTCGAGAGCTGCGTGGTGATCTGGTTGAACGCTGGGAAGACGAACCCGTCGAACTGGATCTCGCAGACGGGCCGGTAGCCGCGCATGGCCAGGCCGATGGCGGTGCCGACGATGCCGGACTCCGCCAGTGGCGTGTCCACCACGCGCTGCTCGCCGAACTCGGCCTGCAGGCCGTCGGTCACCCGGAAGACGCCGCCCAGCGGGCCGATGTCCTCGCCCATGAGCATTACCTTGTCGTCACGCCGCATCGCGGCGCGCAGGCCTTCGTTGACCGCCTTGCTCAGCGACAGCGTCGTGGTGCCAGACGCCGGTGCAGGGGCGCCGCCGGAGGTGGTGTGCGTTCGTTCCGCCATGGTTGTCATCGTGCGCCTCCCTGCGCTGAGTCCGCGATCGCGTACTGGGGGGCCGGCGGGTCGCCGGCGTCGTAGGCCTCGTACCAGGCCCGTTCCGCGGCGACGACGCCGTGGGGGGTGGCGTACACGTCGTCGAACGTGCTCGCGACGGCCGAACCTCCGTCGAGGGCACGGACGCCGGTGCGCAGCGCTGCGCTCAGCTCGTCGCCCGTAGCCTTGATCTCGGCGACGAAGTCGTCGTCGAGCGCGTCCTCGGCCCGCAGCAGCGCGCCGAGACGGTCGATCGGGTCGAGGAGGCGCCACTGCTCCTCCTGCTCGGAGCTGCGGTAGCGGGTCGGGTCGTCCGACGTCG
Organism: Promicromonospora sp. Populi; assembly: GCF_041081105.1. Lineage (NCBI taxonomy): Bacteria > Bacillati > Actinomycetota > Actinomycetes > Micrococcales > Promicromonosporaceae > Promicromonospora > Promicromonospora sp. Populi. The sequence goes on from NZ_CP163528.1 coordinate 3,434,966, forward strand.
TGTGGGCGCCCATGCGGTAGGTGAACGCCTCGATGAAGCTGGGGCCCTCACCCGCGCGCGCCCGCTCGAGCGCCTCCTGCGTGGCGGCGTACACGGCGAGCACGTCGTTGCCGTCGACCCGCAGGCTGGGCAGGCCGAACGCCTCACCCCGCTGGTAGAGCGGGCTCCGCGTCTGCCTGATGGTGGGCTCGGAGATGGCCCACTGGTTGTTCTGCAGGAAGAACACGACGGGCGCGTTGTTCACGGCGGCGAACACCATGGACTCGTTGACGTCACCCTGCGAGGTGGCGCCGTCACCGAAGTAGGTGATGACGGCGGTGCCGTCGTGCTTGTCGTGCGGGGTGCCGTCCCGCTGGACGCCCATCGCGTAGCCGGTGGCGTGCAGGGCGTGCGCACCGATGACGATCGTGTAGACCTGGGTGTTGAACTCGTTCGGGTTCCACCCACCGTGGTCCGAACCGCGGAAGAACCGCAGCCGATCGACAGGGTCCACTCCGCGGACGTGCAGCACTCCGTGCTCCCGGTACGACGGGAAGACGTAGTCCTGCGGCCGCAGGGCGTGGGCACTGCCGACCTGCGCGGCCTCCTGGCCACGAGCCGGCGCGAACAGAGCGAGCTCGCCCTGGCGCTGCAGTGAGGTCGCCTCGTCGTCGAAACGGCGAGTCAGGACCATGTCGCGGTACATGCCTCGAAGGTCTTCCGAGGTCAGAGCAGCGGCGCGGTCGCGATATCCCTTGGTAGCGCGTGTGGTGACGCGGTTGCCTTGGGGATCGAGTAGCTGCAACGTCGGGATCGCCTCGTTGGAGCTGATATTCGTAGTCACGCTTCCTCCTTCGACTGCGGACGCGAGCGCCCGCTGTTGCGGAGACGCCCGGTCCGTTCCGGGGACCTTTCCATCCTGGCACGGGTCCGGCCGGAAATTTAGCCGATCCGCAACCTACGCTCTCGTAGCCTACGCAAGCGTAGGCTACGGGTCCGTAGGTTGGTCTGCCGCGATGTCGGCCAATCTCTCGGGCGGCCGTTTGTCGGAACCCACCAACAGCCGCGACGCAGTCTCTGCCGACCGGGTCCGGGACCTGGCCTGGAGCGCCTGGGTCTCGCCGGGCCGAGTCAGCGCCAGGCCGACGCGATCGTCAGGAATGCGTCGTTCGCCTCAGGCTCGCCGATGCTTACGCGCAGCCCGTCGCCGGCGAACGGGCGCACCAGTACGCCGGCCGCCTTCGCCTCGGCGGCGCGTTGCATAGTTGACTCGCCCAGGCCGAACCAGACGAAGTTCGCCTGCGTCTCCGGGAGGTCCCAGCCCTGGTCACGCAGGCTCCCGACGACGCGCGTGCGCTCGCCGACCAGAGCCTCGACCCGCTCCAGCAGCTCGCCCTGCGCCGTCGGCTCCAGCGACGCCAGTGCGGCGACCTGTGCCACGTGCGAGACGCCGAACGGCGTCGACACGGCGCGGATGCCCGCGGCCAGGCGCGGTTCGGCGACCGCGTAGCCGACCCGCAGCCCGGCCAGCCCGTACGCCTTGGACAGGGTGCGCAGCAGCACCACGTTGGCGTGCCGCCGCAGCAGGTCGACGCCGTCGGCCACCTGGGGATCGCGGACGAACTCGAGGTAGGCCTCGTCCACCACGACGAGCACGTCCTTGGGCACCGCCGCGAGGAACGTCTCCAGCTCGTCGGCGTGCACCGCCGGGCCCGTCGGGTTGTTCGGCGTGCAGACCAGCACCACCCGGGTGGCGGGCGTGACGGACGCGGCCATCGCGGGCAGGTCGAGCCGGCCGGTGCCCTCCTGGACCGGGACCAGAACGGCCTTGCCGCCGGCCACCGCTACGGCGATCGGGTACGCCTCGAAGGACCGCCACGGGAACACGACCTCGTCCCCGTGCTCGACGACGGCCTGCAGCACGTGCGACAGCACCGCCACGGAGCCGTTGCCGACCACCACGTTCTCCGGCGCGACCCCGGTACGCGCCGCGAGCGTCTCGACAAGCTCGCCCGCGTACATGTCCGGATACCGGTTCGCCTCTGCCGCGGCGCGCGCTATCGCGTCCAGCACCGACGGCAGCGGCGAGTAGGGGTTCTCGTTCGACGACAGCTTCCAGGCCTGTGCGCCGGCGCCGGCACGCGCGCCGGGGACGTAAGCGGGCAGCGACGACACGGCACGGCGGAGCGGTACGGATGCTTCTTCCACGGGGGTCAGCATGCCACGATGGCCAGATGAAGATAGTGGCGCGCATCGTCATCACCGCACTCGCAATCGCACTGTCGGCCCTGATCCTCGGCTCGCACATGGACATCGTGAGCAACGGGACCACCCTCGGCGCGATCCTCGCCACCCTGGGGGTCGCGATCGTGTACGGCCTGGTCCACATGATCGTGAAGCCGATCGTCCAGCTGATCTCGCTCCCGCTCTACATCCTCACGCTCGGCCTGGTGTCGTTGCTGGTCAACACGCTCATGCTGTGGATCACGACGCTCATCACCAACCAGTCGTGGTTCTCCGACACGCCCAACTGGGGCCTGGAGGTGACCGGCGGCTTCTGGTGGTTCCTGCTGGCGGCGCTCGTGATCTCGGTGGTGCAGACCATCCTGCTGGCGCTGCTGCCGAAGCGGATCTCTGACTGAGGCGCCGCGCACCGGTGGTCACGGGTCGGCCCGTTCGGCCCGGTAGAAGCTGGTGCTCACCACCCTCCCGTCCAGCCGGACGGCGATCCGGTCGGCCACCTCGGTCACCCGCGGGTCGCCCGACCCGGTCGCGAGGTCCAACGTGCGGATGTGCGTCGCTATCGAGTGCGCCTGCGGCAGGCTGCCCGACGCCGCCCGGTCGCCTGCGTGGTCCGAGTCCCGCAGCGACCGGACGACCGTCACGCGGTCCCGCGTGCGCGGGTTCTCCGCGGCGGAGCGGCCATCGGTGTTCGAGACCAGCTCCTCCGGCGTCTCCAGGTTCAGCACCGGCACCCCCGGCGGCGTGGCCAGCAGGCCTGTCGGTGACCCGGCGGTGACCAGAGCGCCGATCCGGTACCGCTCCGCGAAGCCCGCCCGGGCCAGCAGCGCCCCGGCCGCGATCCCACCCAGGCTGTGCCCAACGAGGGTCACTGGCTCGTCGGGTCCGACGCCGGAGTCCGCGAGCGCCTGCTCGATCGCCGCCGTTGCGCCGTCGGCGTCGCCGGCGACCAGCTCGAGGTCGGTCCGGCCGTCCCAGGGATGGTCCGCGGGCAGCGCCGCCTGGGTACCGGGGACCAGCACGGTCCAGGACACTGCGCCGTCGGCCCCCGTCACTTTCTGGACGGCCACTGTGGCCGCGGGCACTCCGGTGCGGCTCGGGTAGAGGTCGTCGACCCGGGCGAGGGCCTCCTGCACTGACCACGCTCCGGTGTCGGCCCAGGCCGGGGCTGCGCCGTCCGGGAGATCCTCGGGGGCGAGCCGCGTGACCCGGATACCGGGAGCGTCGTTCCCGAGCAGCGGTGCCTCGCGGGCCACGTGCGCGAGCACGCCGGCCCCTCCGGCGGCCCCCGTGCGACCCTGCGCGAGCCCCGGCTGGGCCAGGGCGACCCCGTGGCCCGCACCGGCGAACGCCTCGTCCGAGTAGGGCGCCAGGCCGCGGGTCGCGGTGGCCGCGGCGAGCCCGAACCCCGCCGGGGAGAGGCCGCCGGTGAGTACTCCCGCGCGCAGCCGGCCCGCCAGCTCGGCACCGCCCAGGATGCCGACCCCGACGAGCCCGGCCCAGCCCAGGCTGCCGGCCACCACCGCGGGAATGAAGGTCCCAGCGGTGATCGCCGCGCCCAGCACCCGCTCGGCCGTCGGCTCCGCGTCCTCGTACAGGCCCGCCGCCCGCAGCAGGCGCCAGCCCAGCAGGTCGCACAGCTCGGCCCGGGCGACGAGGCACCGCGCCGCGTCTCGCGCGGCCGCCTCGAGCGCCAGGGCGGCCGGCGCGAGCCAGGCGGCCTGGTCGAGGGCGGCGGCGGGCCGGCCCACCGCGCCGGGCAGCACCAGGTCAGCGCTCGCCGCGGCGCACCGCACCGCGGCCGCTCTGAGGTCCTGGGCGGCGCCCGCCATCCGCGCCGCCGCGCGCCGCACCGAGTCGGACTCGACGCTGGTGGCGCCCGCTCCCCCGAAGACCGTCATGGTGTCCGCCGGGGCACGCGGGCCTTCCGGTGGACCGAGCCCGGCCGCCGTCATCCCGAACCGCCCGCGGCGAGGTAGGCGGCACGCCGCATCGCCTCCTCCACCAGGGACAGGTCTCGCACGACGGCGCGCACCGCATCGCCGACCTCCGCCCGGTACAGCCGCGCCGCGGGCGACTCCCACTCCACCTCCATGGCTGCCCGCAGCTGGTCCGTCCCACGGGCCACCAGCTCCAGCGCGGCCGCGAGCGCCGCCGTCGGGTCTCCTCTGCCGGGCCCGGGTGGCAGGCACGCATCGTTCATTGGCTCTCCCTCGTGGTTCGGCCTCGGTCGTTCTTCCTCGTACGACGACGCTAGGCGTGCGCCGGGCGCCGTCGTCGGCCCTGGACAGGCGCCTGTGCACAGGTGGCCGAGAAGGGTGGCTGTGGTCGGGCTCGCGCCCGCGGAACGGCGTCACGAGGGTCTGTGCGCGCCGTCGACGAATCCCGGACGGGCGCGCGTGGGAGAATGGAGCACGTGCCTGAGACGACCACTTCCCCCGCAAGCACGGCCAGTGCCGCCGCCGCCCGCGTCACCCTGGCGGACGTGAGCCCGGCCATCGCGCTCGGACCGCTCGACGGGCGGTACCGCAAGAGCGTCGCCCCGCTGGTGGACCACCTGAGCGAGGCCGCGCTGAACCGCGAGCGCATCCACGTCGAGGTGGAGTGGCTGATCACCCTGTGCAACGGCGCGCCCGGCATCGAGGCACCCGTGGTCCCTGGCGCCCCCACGCTGTCGCCGCAGGAGGTCGACTACCTCCGCGCGATCCCTGCGACGTTCGGCGCGGCCGAGATCGCCGAGCTGGCCGAGATCGAGCGCGAGACCGTCCATGACGTCAAGGCCGTCGAGTACTTCATCAAGCGCCGCATCGCCGCCGCGCCGGAGGCTCTGGGCAGCACCAGCCTGCCCGCGGCGAGCGAGCTCGTGCACTTCGCGTGCACCAGCGAGGACATCAACAACCTGTCGTACGCGCTGATGGTGCGGGGCGCGGTCCGGGCGGTGTGGCTGCCGGCCGCTACCGCCGTCGTCGACCAGCTCGCCGGTATGGCGCGGGAGCACGCCGCCGCGCCGCTGCTCAGCCGCACGCATGGGCAGCCGGCGACACCGTCCACCCTGGGCAAGGAGCTCGCCGTCCTGGCGCACCGCCTGCGGCGTCAGCTCCGCCGTGTCGACGGCGCCGAGTACCTGGGCAAGCTGAACGGCGCAACCGGCACCTACGGCGCGCACACGGTCGCCGTCCCGTCCGCGGACTGGCCTGCGGTCTCCAAGGCGTTCGTCGAGGGTCTTGGCCTGGACTGGAACCCGCTGACCACGCAGATCGAGTCGCACGACTGGCAGGCCGAGGTCTACGCCGACGTCGCGCGCTTCAACCGGATCCTGCACAACCTCGCGACCGACGTGTGGACGTACATCTCGCTCGGGTTCTTCACGCAGATCCCGGTCGAGGGCGCCACGGGCTCGTCCACGATGCCGCACAAGGTGAACCCGATCCGGTTCGAGAACGCCGAGGCCAACCTCGAGATCTCGTGCGCGCTCCTGGACACGCTGTCGGCGACGCTCGTGACGAGCCGCCTGCAGCGCGACCTCACCGACTCGACGACGCAGCGGAACATCGGCCCGGCGTTCGGGCACAGCCTGCTCGCGATCGACAACGTGTCGCGCGGCCTGGACCGCCTCGCCGTGAACGAGACCCTGCTGCGCGAGGACCTCGACGCCAACTGGGAGGTGCTGGGCGAGCCCGTCCAGTCCGCCATGCGCGCGGCGTCCGTCGCGGGCGTGCCCGGCATGGAGAACCCGTACGAGCGCCTCAAGGACCTCACCCGCGGCCAGCGGGTGGACGGCGTGCGCATGCGCGAGTTCGTGGCGGGCCTGGGCCTGCCCGACGACGTCGCCGCACGGCTCGCGGCCCTGACCCCCGCCACGTACACGGGCCTGGCCGAGCAGCTGGTGCACGACTACCTGGACTGACGCCCACCCGGCGCGGGGGGGCGGGCGCACCACTCCATACGATGGAGCGCATGAACCGCTCCACCCCACCCAGCACCGCGTACCTCGACCATCTGGTCGCCGAGACCGCGGGGCGGCGGGAAGCTCTGGCCGGGTCAGCATCCGCGGCTGACGGCTCGAGCGGATCCGCGGACGACGGCGGCGCGCCCGCCGCGCTGCACGCCGCGGTGGAGCGGGCGGCCGAACGGCTCGAGCCGGAGATCGCGGAGATCGTCCGGCGGCTGCACGAGCACCCTCAGCCGGCCTTCGAGGAGCACCGCAGCGCTGCGACGCTGGTCGAGGTGCTGGCGCGGCACGGCATCAAGGCGGAGCTCGGGTCCCACGGGGTGCCGACGGCGTTCCGGGCCGAGGCCGGGGATCCCGCCGGTCCCACCATCGCGATCTGCGCGGAGTACGACGCCCTGCCCGGCATCGGCCACGCCTGCGGGCACAACATCATCGCGGCGGCCGCCGTCGGCGCATTCGTCGCGCTGCACCAGGTCCTGGCCGACGACGACGCCCCGGCCGGCCGCGTCGTCCTGCTCGGGACGCCCGCCGAGGAGGGGCACTCCGGCAAGGAGGTCCTGGCGCGCAACGGGGCGCTGGAGGGCATCGACGCCGCGATCATGGTGCACCCGTACGGGCTCGACGTCGCCGACCAGGTCTGGCTCGGCCGCCGCCTCCTGACCTGGACGTTCACCGGACGGCCCGCGCACGCCTCCGCCCAGCCGTACATGGGCCGCAACGCGCTGGACGCCGCCACCCTCGCCTATCAGGGCATCGGCCTGCTGCGGCAGCAGATGCCGCCGGTGGACCGTGTGCACGCGACGATCGCGGAGGGCGGTACGCGGCCGAGCATCATCACGGAGCGGGCCGTTGTGCACCTGTACGCGCGGTCGAAGTACGTGGACACCCTGCGTGACCTCTCGCGTCGCCTCGACGACGTCGCGCGCGGTGCGGCCCTGATGACCGGCACCGACGTCGAGATCAGCTGGGACGACGGCGCCCACCCGAGCCTCCCGGTGCGCACCAACCGGGCGCTCACCGAGCGCTGGGTCACCGCGCAGCGGCGGCGCGGCCGGGACCCGCTGCCCGCCGGTGTGCTCTCGGAGACGCTCGCGGCGTCCACCGACTTCGGCAACTTCTCCTTCCGGATCCCCGGCATCCACCCGCTGGTGCAGGTCGCGGCCCCGGACATCGCCCTGCACACCGCCGAGTTCGCGGCCGCCGCGGCGACCCCGGCGGCGGTGTCCGCCGCCGTCGACAGCGCGGCGGGACTCGCGTCGACAGCCCTGGACTACCTGTCCGACGCCGGGCTCCGCGCCGCCGTGCACGAGGAGTTCGCCGCGGAGGGCGGCGCCGTCGACGTCGTGCGGTACTTCGACTGACGGTCAGGGACTACGGGCGGTCAGGGACCACGGGCGGTCAGGCGCGCGGGCCGTAGGCGCGCAGGAAGGTCGCCACCGCACGGTCGGCGATGCGGGCCAGGTCCGCGGCCGGAAAGCTTGCGCGGCCGAGCAGCATCGCCTCGTTGATCGGCGAGGCCATGACGAGCCAGTTGAAGTCCGTCGCAGCGGCCGCCGGATCGTCCACGACCAGCCGACCCTCGCGGGCGAGCTCCGCGAACCGGGCCGCGAGGCCGTCGATCGTCCGGCCCGGACCCTGGGCGAAGAAGGCCTGCCCGTGCTCGGGGAATCGGCCCGCTTCGGCGATCACCAACCGGCGCAGCGCGAGTACCCGAGGCGCAAGCACGGCACCGAGCTGCCGGACGGCGAGCTCGTGCAGGTCCGCGGCCAGGTCGTCCCCGGTGCCGAGCCGGTCGATCTCGGCGGAGACCGGGTCGGCAACCACGTTGACGGCACCGCCGACCACCGCGGCGAAGAGGCGCTCCTTGTCGACGAAGTGCTGGTAGACGGTCTGTTTGGCGACCCCCGCGGCGCGCGCGACCACGTCCATGCTCGTCCCGCGGAAGCCGTTGTCGAGAAAGACTCTCGTCGCCGCTTCGAGAATCGCCACCTGCTTTCGGCTCGGCGGCTCGGAGTGGGCTGCGGGGGGAAGTTGATCGACCACAGAGCAAAAGTACGCTACGTTGACCGACAAGACTAGACGGTCCAGTCTAGCGATAAGGAGCTGATCATGACCGTGCTACTCCCTCCCCCGCGACTGCTCACCGATGACCTGACGATGGTCGAGTCCGGACGCTGGCACGACGGCCGGCTGTGGTTCGCCCACTGGGGCAGCGGTGAGGTGATCGCCGTCGACCTGGCAGGTAGGCGTGAGGTCGTCGGGCCGGGCCACGACACGATGGGCTGGTCGATCGACTGGCTGCCCGACGGCCGCCTGCTCGTCACCGGCCCGGATGAGCTGACCCGGGTCGAGCCGGACGGCACGACGGTTCAGCACAGCCCGCAAGGCGCTAACGAGCTTGTCGTCGACCCGGCCGGCCACGTCTACGTCAACGGTGCCGACTTCGACTTCGCCGGCGGCGGTGCACCCGAACCCGGCTGGATTCGCCTGGTCGAACCCGACGGCACCACGCGGGACGTCGCCGGCGACATCGACTTTCCCAACGGCATGGTGGTCACTCCCGACGGCTCCACGCTGGTGGTCGCGGAGTCCTTCGCCGGCCGGCTGTCGGCCTTCGACATCGCGGCGGACGGCTCGCTGTCCGGCCGTCGCACCTGGGCGGAAGGACTCGGACCGGACGGTCTCTGCATCGACGCCGAGGGCGGCATCTGGTGCCAGACCGCCGACACGTTCGCGCACACCGGGAGCGGTCCTGCGGGTGCGGTGGTCCGGGTGCTCGACGGCGGGGAGGTCACCCACCGCATCGAGACCGAGCTGCCCTGCTTCGCGTGCGCACTCGGCGGCCCGGAGAATCGGCACCTGTTCCTCCTGTGCAACGAGTTCGAGGGCATCGACCAGCTCGGTGCGGTGCTCGCCCGGCGCAGCGCGCGGATCTACGTCACCGAAGTTCCCGCGTAGAGCAGCTACTACACCTCGCTGCGACAGGCTCGGTTCCAAGACATGAAACCGAGGAGCCGAATCGTTACGACGGGCTTATACGGGCGAAACGTTCGGTTCCTAACTTCGGGATCGCGCAGTGCACCGGCGCGCGCGATACGAAGGAGCGTTGACCTATGACTCTTCCCGGACACCAAGACAGACGCACGGCGGCTGACACCCTGGTCTCAGCACTGGGCCGGCGCCGGTTCCTGCAGGCAGCGCTCGGCGTGGGGGCAGGGTCGGCACTGGCGGCCGGGTCTGCGGTGCCGGCCGCGGCGACGACGTCGGCTGCGGCAGCGACGTCGGCAAGGTTCTCCGGCGTCCTGCAGCCCGGCCGCGGCCGCATCCCGGGCAACGTCTACCTGGGCTCCGACGTCGAAGACGTGCTGTGGGGCTACGTCCCGTCCGTGCACGCCGACGCCGTGGCGCGGGTGCGCTCGGGGCGGACCATCACCATCGACTCCGTGTCCCACGAGGGCATCCTCGAAGACCAGGGCCGCGACCCTGTCGCCTACTTCGCCGAGCACGGCGTGCGACGGCGCGACGTGCTCGACGACGCCGCCGAGATCGCCGCCGGGTACTCCCGCACCTCACGCAACTTCGACGTCGACGGGCCGCACATCGTGACCGGTCCCGTGTTCGTGGAGGGCGCCGAGCCGGGCGACGTGCTGAAGATCGAGACGCTCGAAGCCACGCCGCGCGTGCCGTACGGCGTCGTCTCGTCACGGCACGGCAAGGGCTCGCTGGCCGCAACGGCCACCGGCGCCCCAGCAGGGATCACGCTCGACGAGGTGATGCCGCCCGTCGAGACCGACGGGCGCGGCACCGGCATCCCGACCGACTACGGCAACGTGTCCGTGTTCGCCGAGGTGCAGGGCAACCGCGCGACGATGGGATCGGGCAGGGGCCGGGTGCGGTTCCCGCTGCGGACCTTCTTCGGGATGATGGGCGTCGCCTTCGCCGAGACGACAAACCTCACCGCACCCGAGGCAAACTCGATCCCGCCGACCCTCGGTGGCGGCAACATCGACATCAGCCACCTGGGCGCCGGCTCCACCTTCTACCTTCCGGTCAGCGCCGAGGGCGCGCTCTTCTACGTCGGGGACCCGCACATGGCGATGGGCGACGGCGAGGTCGCGCTCACCGCGATGGAGGGCTCGCTGCGCGGGACGTTCCGGCTCACGGTGTGCAAGCCCGGCTCCGGGGACGCGCCCTCGGTCGCGTACTCCTACCCGTTCGCCGAGACCAGGGACGCGTGGATCCCGATCGGTCTGTCCGACCCGGACGGCTCGGTGGGCGGGCAGCTCAGCGACCTCGACGTCGCGATGCGCCGGGCCGTCGTCAACGCGCTCGACTTTCTCGAGCACGACCACGGCCTGGACCGGGCGGTCGCGTACGCCTACCTGTCGGCGGCGGCCGACTTCGCGATCTCGCAGGTCGTCGACCGGACGGTGGGTGTGCACGGCCTGATCCGGAAGTCCGACCTGGGCTGAGCGGGCCCGGGCCACATCCTGGCCGCGAAAACAGCAGGCCCGGAAGCGGCGAGCAGCCTTATGGTCGGGCCATGACGACGCCGGAGATCGCTCCTGTCGACACCTGGCTCGCTGTCACGCGCGAGGACGGCGAGACCGTTGGCTACCTCGAACCCGTGACCGACGACTACGCCGACGTGATCCCGCGCAACCGCCTCGGTCACGCCGTCGGCGATGCCAGTGACTATCACGCGGCCGAGGAACTTGTGCTCGACCGCGGTCTGCATGAGCTCGCTGAACCCTGGCTGCTCGACGGCGAAGGCCCCGAGCTCACCGTCATCGAGCTCTCCCCCGAGGGCATAGTGCTGCGCGACGCGTTCCTGTCCAAGGCGCTGATCGCGACACAGCGCATACAGGTCCCGTGGCCGGACACAGCGGGCCGCCTCCGCCTCGCTCCTCCTCGTTGAGTGCGGGATGTTCGTTCGGTCCGCAGGTGTTGACCGAACGAATATCCCGCACTCGACGGTGCGTTCTGGTCAGGCTGGGCGGAGGAGCTCCGTGACTCGGACCGTCCGCTGACGCGCCACGATGAGCGTGGTCACCGCCAGGCCTGCGAGGGCCCACAGGGCCATCGCGGCGATCGCCGTCCCGATGCCGCCCGTGCCACCCTCGACGAGCCGCACGAGGCCGACCTGGCCCGGACCCACCGGGAGGAACCCGGCCAGTCCCGCCAGCACGCCCGGCACCGTCGACACCACACCCGTCGCGATCACAAGCACCGCCATCAGGAGGCTCACGCCCCGGCCGATGTGCCCGAACGCGGCGGCCAGCGCCTGGTTGACCGCCACGAAGGCGACCGAGACCAGCGCGCCGAAGCCCATGGTCGCGAACCATCCACCGAGGTCCAGGCCCTCGATCCCGGCCAGGACCGCACCCGTCGCCAGGCCGGTGACCAGGCCGATCGCCGCCGGGATACCGAACGTCTCGAGCACCAGCCGGAGCGCGCCACGGGTGGACCCGAGGGCGTGCAGCGGCACCGGCGAGAACACGAGCATCAGCGCGAGCGCGCCGAGCCAGAGCGCCAGCACAGCAAACATCGGGCCCGTCGTGCCGGTGTTGAGGTCGGTGACCTCGCCGTCCGTTGCGACAGGGTCGGCCACCACGGACGCGAGCGACTGGCGCTCGTGCTCCGTGTAGTTCGGGATCTCCTCGGTGGCCTGGCCCAGGCCGTCGGAGAGGTCCGTCGCCCCGCCGGCCAGCTCGCCGACGCCGTCGGCCAGTCCGTCCACACCGGTCGCGAGCTGGTCGGATCCCGTCTCAAGCTGGCCGACGCCGCTGGCCAGCTCCGTAGCCCCCGAGGCGATGCCGCCGGCGCCGCCGGAGAGCTCCTCGGCGGCACCCGACAGCTCGGCCACACCGACCGCAGCCTGGTCGGCGCCGGTCTGCAGATCAGCGAGGCCACCCGAGAGCTGGTGCGCACCGCCCGCCAGGGCCGACGCGCCGCCGGATACCTGCTGCGCGCCACCGGAGAGCTGGTTCGCGCCCTGAGAAAGGCCAGCGATGCCGGCAGTCAGCTCGTACAGGCCCGTGGGCTTCGATCCGGGAGTGCCCGGCAAGCCCGGATGCACCGTCGGCTACCTGCTGGGCCCCGACCTCAAGCTCCTTGAGGTCCGGCAGCTGGGCGCACAGAGCCGTGAGCCGAGGATCGAGCGCAGGGGTGGTACACGACTGCTCAAGACCCTGGACCAGCTGAGTCACCCCACCGGACACACCCTCCGCACCTGTCGCCAGCTGCGACGCGGCCGCCGCCGGGCCAGGCGCCCCTTCGCTTCCCTCAAGCTTCGCGGAAGTCTCCGCCAGCCCAGCTGCCAGGCCCTGCGCACCCGACGCCACACCCTGCGCACCAGTCGCGAGGTCGTCAGCGCCTGACGCGAGGTCTGCGGCGCCCGCGGCGGACTGCCCGGCACCGTCGGCCAGCTGGCTCACGCCCGCCGCCGCCTGGTTCGCACCCGTAGCCCACTGCCCCGCGCCGGAGGCCCACTGGCCCGCGCCGCCCGCCAGGCTCGTCACGCCGTCGCCCACCCCGGCTATGCCGTCCGAGGTCTGGTGCGCGCCGTCGGCCAGCTCCTGTGCGCCCTCGCCCGCGTCGGTGGCACCGCTGGCGAGCTGGTCGGCGCCGTCGGCGGCCGTGCCCAGCTCTTCCGACAGTGTGGAGAAGCCCACGAGCACGTTGTCCACGTAGGTCTCGGTGAGGGTGCTGCCGAGCACGCCGGTGGCGGTCTGCGCCACGACCTGCGCGAGAGCGTCGTCGAGCACGCGTCCGTCGGGAGCGGTGGCTACGTCGATGGTCGCCTGCTCCGCCTCCGTCGGGTCGTCCCCGCTGAACGACGTCGCCGCCGCAGAGAAGCCCTCCGGGATGGTGATGACCGCCGAGTAGGTGCCGTCGGCCAGTCCGTCGGCGGCGCTCGCCGCGTCGGAGATCTCCCAGTCGTAGCTCGCGTCGGACGCCGGGATCGCCGCCGCCTCGCCGGCTTCGGCGTCGGCCGACTCGCCGCCGCTCACCAGACCCGCGGCGAGCTGGCGGCCGAGCGGCACGGTCTGGCCGTCGATCTCCACCGGCTCGTCGAGGTTGACGATCGCGGCCTTGACGGTGTCGAGGCGCTCCTGCGGGTTCCACAGGGCAGAGATGAGCAGCCCCAGGATCATCAGGGGAAGCAATGCCACGGCGACGGCGCGCCACGGGTTGCGGAAGGGCTCGGGCCGGAGCCATCTCGTTGCGGTTGTCATGCGCGCACCTCCTGTTCGGTCAGGTCTGCTTGTTGATCGGGGATCGCACCCGGGGACGTGTCGTAGGTGCTCGGGCCGACGTCCAGCACCGGGGTGCCGACTGGCGCCAGGTCGGTCGCCGCGAAGCCGGTCGAGCCGAGCAGCACCGCGACCCCCGCGGCCTGTGCGCCGGCCACGGCCTGCGCCAGCTCTGCACGCGCCGCCAGGTCGCCAACCGTCTCGGTGGCGTCCACGACCAGCACTCTCGGCTTGTCGCGCAGTGACCGGCGGACCGCCTCGGCGGGATGTCCGCCCTCGGCCGCCGAGTCGACGACCGCTACCTTGTGCCGCACGGACGACGCGCGCTCGGGCAGCACCAGCCCGGCGGTCTTCGCCACACCGCCCGATACCTTCAGCCGCCCTGCGACAGCGAGCAGGAACGCGCTCACCGGGGCCGTGGCATCACCGTGCACGAGCAGCGTGCCGCCGTCGGGCACCCGGACGCTTACCGGGCCGACGATCACACCGGACCGGCCGTGCACCTCGAGGTCTCCGGTCGCCACCGCGTCGGTAGCACCCGGCTCCGGCCAGTCCACGAGCGACAGCTCGCGGGCCAGGCCCTCGCCCTCCACGTCGAACGACGGCAGCACCCGGTCGAGCCACTTCGGCATGTACCAGGCCTTCTCGCCCAGCAGCGCGAGCACGGCGGGGACGAAGACCATGCGCACCACGAACGCGTCGACGGCGACGCCGACGGCGAGGCCGAGCGCGATCGGTTTGAGGTTCATGTCGCCGTGCGGGACGAACGCCACGAAGACAGCGATCATGATGATCGCCGCGGCGGTGACGACCTTGGCCGAACCCTGGAACCCGCTCGTGATCGCGTGCTTGGCGCTGCCGCCGTGCACGAAGTCCTCGCGCATGCGGGACACGAGGAACACCTCGTAGTCCATCGCGAGGCCGAACAGGATGCCCATGAGCACGATCGGCATGAAGCTGATCACCGGCCCGGTGCGGGTCACGTTGAGCGCCTCGGCGAGCACGCCGTGCTCGAACACGAGGGAGACCACGCCGAACGCGGCGCCCACGGAGAACAGGTAGCCCACCGTCGCCTTGATCGGCACCGCGATGGAGCGGAACACCATGGTCAGCAGGATCAGCGACAGGCCGACCACAACGAGGGCGAACGGCAGCAGCGCGTCACCGAGCTTGTCGGACACGTCGATACCGACGGCCGTGAAGCCGGTGACCGCGAGGTCCACGCCGTACTCGTCGAGGAAGTAGTCGTGCTGTGCGCGGATCTCGCGCACCAGGTCCTCGGTCTGGGCCGACGTCGGGCCGCCCTCGGGGACCACCTGGATGATGCCGGTGTCCGCTGTCGGGTTCGGGGTGGCGAGGGGGACGTCGGCCACACCCGGCAGATCCGCGATCTCGTCGCCGATCTGGTCCATGAGCGCTACCGGGTCGGTGCTGGTCACGATGGAGCCGGTCACGATCAGCGGGCCGTTGAAGCCGTCACCGAAGTGCTCGGAGACGAGGTCGTAGGTGACGCGAGCCGGATCGTCCTCCTCCATCACGCCGGCGTCCGGGAGCGCGAGGCGCAGGTCCAGGGCGGGCAGGCTGAGCGCGCTCATGGCTGCGATGACCAGCACGACGGTCAGCGCCGGGACCTTGGTCACTGCCCGTACCCACCCGGTGAAGAAGCGGTTGGGCCGCTGCTCGGACGAGGGCACCGTGGCGGCGGCACGCGACCGGGGCGCCTCGGCGCCGTCGGCGACCGCTGCCGCCCGGGCGGCCCGGTCCTGCTCGGCCGCCTCGCGCCGTGCGCGGCGCGACGGCTTGGGCCGCAGCCGCTCCCCCGCGAATCCGAGCAGCGCCGGCAGGAGTGTGAGGGACACCAGCACGGTGACACCTACCGTCACCGCCGCCGCGACACCCATGATGGTGAGGAACGGGATGCCGGCAACTCCCAGGCCGACGAGCGCGATCATCACGGTGAGGCCGGCGAACACGACGGCGGAGCCGGCAGTCGCGGTCGCCCGCGCGATCGACTCGTCGACGGCCAGCCCCTTGCCGAGCTGTTCCCGGTGCCGGGACACGATGAAGAGGGCGTAGTCGATGCCGACCGCCAGGCCGAGCATCACTGCCAGCATGGGCGTGGTCGAGTTGATCGGGCCGAGGGCCGTCGCGGCGAACAGCAGCCCCATCGACGCTCCGACGCCGAGCAGGGCGTTCAGCAGCGGCAGGCCGGCGGCCACGAGCGAGCCGAGCGTGAGGACGAGCACCACCAGCGCGACCAGCAGGCCGATGCCCTCGGTGAGCGTCAGCTCGGGAAAGCTCGAGGAGAAGAGCTGGCCACCCAGGTGCGCCTCCGCGCCGTCGGGCAGGGACTGCGCGAGCACGTCGGCCTCCACGCCCAGCGCGTCCTTGGTCTCCTGAGTGATGGAGCCCTGATCGCCGTCGAGCTGGATCGTCAGCAGCGTCGCGCGCTCGTCGTCGGACACCGAGGCCGGCATCTGATCGTCGTACGGCGAGGTGACCACCTCGACCTGGGAAACGTCGCCAA
The DNA here is from genome assembly GCF_041081105.1 of Promicromonospora sp. Populi. Taxonomy (NCBI): domain Bacteria; kingdom Bacillati; phylum Actinomycetota; class Actinomycetes; order Micrococcales; family Promicromonosporaceae; genus Promicromonospora; species Promicromonospora sp. Populi. The sequence goes on from NZ_CP163528.1 coordinate 3,450,921, forward strand.
GCTCCTCGACGCCGTCCTCGATTGCCGTGCGCATTGCGGCGTCGTTGATCGACCCGCCTTCGGGCGCGACCACAATTACCTGCGCCGAGGCGCCACTGACCTGCGGGAACGTAGCCGCGAGGCGGTCGAGCGCCTCCTGGGACTCCGTGCCGGGGATGGACACCTGGTTGTCGAGGCCTTGCTGCAGCAGGCCGGCCGCACCGCCCACGAGGACGAGCGCCACGACCCAGATGGCTACGACGAGCCGACGGGCGCGGACGGCCCAGCGGCCGAGCGAGTAAAGAACGGAGGACACGCACACTCCTGGGAGAGGTGGGGCACAACAGGGGACGTTCGATGCACCACTGTATCGGATACGCCGGTGTATCCGATACACGCTTGTATTGATAGACTGGTCACTTGCCACCCCGAGGAGTTGCCGTGACCACCGAGCCCGCCACAGACGTCGGCTCCGGGTCGTCCGTCGAGCGCGCGTTCGCCACGGCCCTGACCCCGCGCCGTGAACGAACCCGCGAGCGTCTGCTTGACGCCGCCTTCACCGTCTTCGCCCGCCAGGGCATCCACGGCGCGTCCATCGAGGCCGTCTGCGAGGCCGCCGGGTTCACCCGCGGCGCCTTCTACTCGAACTTCAGCAGCAAGGAAGAGCTGTTCCTCGCGCTCGCCGAACGGGCGATGCGCCGGCAGCTCGCCGCGCTGGAGTCCGTCGGCAAGGAGCTGGAGCCCGACATCATGCGGTGCGGCACCTTGGATCCAGACACGATCCAGGCCGTCCTCGCGGTAGTGGTCACCGACCACGGAGACGCCCGGCAGTGGGCGATGATGCGCGCGGAGCTGGAGCTGCTCGCGATGCGCGACCCCGCCGTCGGCCTCCCGTTCCTTGCTCAGGAGGAGACGCTCCGCAAGGAGCTTGCCTCGGCGATCGAGCGCCTCCTGGGCGACCTCGGCCTGCGGTTCACCGTCGACCGGCGGACAGCGGTCGACCTGCTGCTCAGCGTCTACGAGTCGTCCGCACGGATGGCGGCGGTCGCGGGCTCCACCGCCGAGACACCAGAGGACGACGGCGCCGTAGCGGGCACCGCCGTCCTGAGCGATCTGGTCAATCTCCTGGTGACGACCGTCGACTGATCCCCGGCCCGGAGTCGGCCGACGAGGCTGCGGTCAGGCCAGCGCTTCGTCGACCAGCGTCTTCGCAGCGGCCTGCACCTCGGTGAGGTGCTCGGCGGACACGAACGACTCCGCGTAGATCTTGTACACGTCCTCGGTGCCGCTGGGGCGCGCGGCGAACCAGGCGTCCGCCGTCGTCACCTTGAGCCCGCCGATCTTCGCGCCGTTTCCGGGCGCCTCGGTGAGCTTCGCCGTGATCTCCTGCCCGGCGAGCGTGGTGGTGGTGACGTCCGACGGCGACAGCGCGCCGAGCCGGGCCTTCTGCTCCCGCGTGGCGGCGGCGTCGACGCGGGCGTACCAGCTCTCCCCGTACTGCTCGACCTGTGCGGCGTGGTGCTCCGACGGGGACTTGCCCGTGGCCGCGAGGATCTCCGAGGCGAGCAGCGCGAGCAGGAGCCCGTCCTTGTCGGTGGACCAGACGCGGCCGTCCTTGCGCAGGAACGACGCGCCCGCGGACTCCTCGCCGCCGAACCCGACCTCGCCGGAGAGCAGGCCCGGGACGAACCACTTGAAGCCGACCGGCACCTCAACGAGGCGCCGGCCGAGCCCGCCGGCGACCCGGTCGATGAGCGCGGACGACACGAGGGTCTTGCCGATCGCGGCGCCCGTGGGCCAGCTCGGCCGGTTTCCGCCGTAGAGGTATTCGATGGCGACGGCGAGGAAATGGTTGGGGTTCATCAGGCCGTCGGCGGTGACGATGCCGTGCCGGTCGGAGTCCGCGTCGTTGCCGGTGGCGACGTCGAAGGGCGCCTCCGCCCCGGACGGGAGGTCCGTCATCCGCTGCACCAGCGAGGCCATCGCGTACGGCGAGCTGCAGTCCATGCGGATCTTGCCGTCCCAGTCGAGCGTCATGAACGCCCAGCGCGGGTCGACCTGGGGGTTCACGACGGTGAGGTCGAGGTCGTACCGCTCGGCGATCGCCCCCCAGTACTCGACCGACGCCCCGCCCAGCGGGTCGGCCCCGATGCGCACTCCCGACGTCCGGATGATCTCCAGGTCCAGCACGCTCGCGAGGTCGTCCACGTAGGTCGAGAGGTAGTCGTGCCGGTGCGTGGTCTCGGCCGCGAGCGCCTGGTCGAGCTGCACCCGCTTCACCTGCCCGATTCCGGTGCGCAGGAGCTCGTTGGCCCGGTCCGCGATCCACCCGGTCGCCTCGGAGCCGGCGGGGCCGCCGTGCGGCGGGTTGTACTTGAAGCCGCCGTCGCGCGGCGGGTTGTGGGACGGCGTCACGACTATCCCGTCGGCGAGCCCGGCGCCTGGCGCGGCCAGGCCGGGAGTGCCCTCGGCGAACCGCGTCTGGTTGTGCAGCAGGATCGACTGGCTGACGGCGGGTGTCGGCGTCCACGAGTCGCGTGCGTCGACCATGACGTCGACGTCGGCCGCGGCAAGCACCTCGAGCGCCGTCTGCCAGGCCGGGTGGGACAGCGCGTGCGTGTCCCGCCCGATGAACAGGGGGCCGTCCGTGCCCTGGTCACGCCGGTACTCAACGATGGCCGCGGTGATCGCGACGATGTGCGCCTCGTTGAAGGCGTGGTCCAGGCTCGACCCCCGGTGGCCGGACGTGCCGAACACGACCTGCTGGCCGGGGTCGTCCGGGTCCGGGGTGAGGTCGTAATAGGCACCGACCACCTGGTCGACGTCGATCAGGTCGCTGGACTGGGCGGGAGTTCCGGCACGGGCATCCATACAGCCGATACTGCCAGGTACCGGGCGTGTCCGTCGCCGCCGGAGTGCTCGCGTCGCCGTCGTAGGCTGAAGACATGTTCCCGCCGATGCAGCCCGAGGTCCCCTCGGTCCACCCCAGTGAGCTCGATCCGACGTCGCCCGTCCCCGACGGTTCAGTACTGCTGGACGTGCGCGAGCAGCACGAGTGGGACGCCGGCCACGCTCCGGGCGCCGTGCACATCCCGCTGAGCGACCTGCCCGCGCGGTTCGGGGAGCTCGACGCCGAGGCGCCGATCCTGGTCATCTGCCACTCCGGTGGCCGCTCGGCGAGTGCCACCCAGTGGCTCAACGACGCCGTGGGCTTCGAGGCGACGAACCTCGACGGCGGCATCGTGGCCTGGCAGGGCGCGGGACTTCCCGTCGAGCGCTGACGCGCTCGGCTCGGTGACGCCTACTCGGTGACGCGCGGCCGGCTCGGGCCGGTCTCGTTCCAGACCCGGTCCAGCGCCGTCACGACGTAGGTGTAGTGCAGGTTGGGCACGGCCGAGGCGTCGAGCCAGGACTGGATGCGCCCGCCCGTGGAGCGGAACGTCCCTACGAGGTTCGCCGGGTCGTCCGTGTCCACGGTTCTCGCGTAGCCCGGCACGCGGTACACCGCGAACGACGTCGCCCGGGAGGCCCTGGCGCCCATGTCGGCCACGTGGATCTGGACGCCGTCGGACACCCTGCGGGCCTTCGTGAGAACCGGGGTGACCACGGGCACGGCCGGCAGGTGCGGCATCGGCGGCACGAGTGCCAGGTTCTGGTAGTGGTCCTCGATGACCTGCGACATGGCGCCCTGCGGGTCGGCGGGCACGTGCTTCGCCGAGTAGTAGACGTTGCCGTGGATCGGTCCGACGTCGTGGCTGACCTCACGGCACAGGTCGAGGTGGTTGGAGAGCTCGGCCGGGTCGGTGAAGACCCCGCTCGTCACCTTGTAGAGGGCCTCACCGATGTACAGCTGGGTGCCGGACTGCGCCGCGATCTCGGCCCACCACGGGACGAGGGCCGCGTAGTCGGCGATCGCGAGCCCGATCTGCCAGTAGACCTGCGGGTTGATGTAGTCGAGCCAGCCTTCGAGCACCCACTTGCGGGTGTCGGCGAACTGGTCGTCGTACGACTCGGACCCGCCCGTGTCCGAGCCCAGCGGGTCGGTGGTGCTGTTGCGCCAGATGCCGAACGGGCTGATCCCGAACTTGACCCAGGGCTTGGCCTCCTTGATGCGGCCGCTCATCGTCTCGACGAAGCGGTCCACGTTGCCCCGGCGCCAGTCCTCGATCGTGTCGAAGCCCGCGCCGTACTGCTCGTACGTCCCGGCGTCGGGCAGTACCTGGCCGGCCACCGGGTACGGGTAGAAGTAGTCGTCGAAGTGCACACCGTCGATGTCGTAGTTCTCGACCGCGTGCAGGATCGCCCGCTGGATGTGCTCCTGCGCCTCGGGGATGCCCGGGTCGAAGTAGAGCCTGCCGCCGTAGGGCCACACCCAGTCCGGGTGCTGCCGCGCGGGATGGTCGGCGACGAGCTGCGCCAGATCGGCCTGCATCGACACGCGGTAGGGGTTGAACCAGGCGTGCAGCTCGATGTTGCGCTTGTGCGCCTCGGCGACCATGAATCCGAGCGGGTCGTAACCCGGGTCCTGCCCCTGCGTGCCGGTCAGGTACTGCGACCACGGCTCGTACGGGCTCTCCCAGAACGCGTCGGCAGTGGGCCGGACCTGCACGAACACGGCGTTCAGCCGGTTCTCCTGGGCCACGTCGAGCCAGTGCAGGAACTCGGCCTGCTGGCTCGCCGCGTCGAGGCCGCTGGCCGAGGGCCAGTCGATGTTGACCACGGAGGCGATCCACATGGCACGCAGCTCACGCTTCATCCTCGGGTCGGACGACGGCGGCGGTGTGGCGTTGCCCGTCATGGCCGGGGCGCCGAGCGCCGTTGCGGGGTCCAGGGCCGCGATCGTGACGCTGATCGCCGCGGCCGCCGTGCCCGTCGCCGCCATCGTGAGGAACTCACGCCGCCCCATCCCCGACATCAGCCCCGCCGCCTTGGCCGGTGGAAGCGACCTGGTGCGCGCATAGGCGGGCAGGTGTGTCGCCTCGTGGCGGGCGGGTTGCCTCACGTGCTTGACCTCCGGTACTGGCTGCTGGGGGTTGGTGCCGTGGTGCTCGGTGATGTGGTTGTGCTGCTGCGACCTTGCTGCTGTGGTCCCGCTGCTGCGCTCCTGCAAAGTTGGCCGGCGCCGAGCCGGAAACACTGAGGTGACAAACAATGCCACCGGGCGGCGCCGTGGGGAAACTCTCGCACATGTCGCTACGGATGTGAAGTTTACAAAGTGATCGAGATCATGAAACTTACTTTCACACCTCGCTGACCGGCCACTACGGCCTCATTCCGGCGTGTGCCCCCGCAGCAGATCGTCGTACTCGGGCGCGTGCTTGCGGACGTAGGCCCGGATGTAGGGGCACATCGGCACGATCTTGTCGCCCGCGTCGCGCACCATACCGAGCGCGGCCTTCGCGAGCTGCCCCGCCAGCCCCTGGCCCTCGTACTCCTCGAACACCTCGGTGTGCACAAAGATGACAGTTCCCGGATCTCTCTGGTAGACGGCGAAGCCGGCCAGCTTGCCGTCGACACTCACCTCGAAACGGGACTCCTCTGGGTTGTCGGTCACCGTCACCTGCGGTTCGTCGGTCATGGGAACATCGTGGCCCACCGGAAACAGCGGGACCAGTGTCAGTGGTCGATGCGACACTCGAACCGTGCCAGAGACTGCCGCAACACCCAGATCCAATCCGTACGCGGCAGTGCTCCGCACTCCTGGCGCGCTGAAGTTCTCCGCGGCCGGGGCGCTCGCCCGGCTACCCATGTCGATGATCGGCATCGGAGCGGTGCTCATGGTGCAGGGCCTCTACGACAGCTACGCCATGGCGGGCCGGGTCGCCGCGGTGCTGGGTCTGGCCCAGGCGTTCCTCGCCCCGCAGATCGCACGCTGGGTGGACCGGCGCGGCCAGCGGTCCGTGCTGCTGCCGGCGCTCGCCGTCTCCGCCGTCGGCCTGGGCGGGCTCATCACCGCGGCAATGCTCGGCGCGCCCGAATGGGTGCTGTGGCCGTTCGCCGCACTCGCCGGTGCGAGCCAGGGCTCCTACGGCTCCATGGTCCGCGCGCGCTGGAACCACGCGCTCGACGACCCGCGTCGCCTGCACACCGCGTACTCGCTGGAGTCCTCGATCGACGAGCTGGTCTACATCGTGGGCCCGGTGCTCGCCACGACGCTCGCCACCGCCGTCGCGGCGCCGTCGGCCCTGGTGGTCGCCGGGATCGCGACGGTGGTGGGCGGTCTGCTGTTCTTGATGCAGCGCGCCACCCAGCCGCCCGTCGTAGTGCCCGACGCCGAGGCGCGGCACCGCGCAGTCGTCCTCACTCCCGGCATGCCGGTGCTGGTGCTCGTCTTCGTGGCGATGGGCATGATCTTCGGCTCCACGGAGGTCTCCACCGTCGCGTTCGCCGAAGAGCTGGGTAGCAAGGGTCTGTCCGGTGTGGTCCTCGCGGTGTTCGCGCTCGGCTCGCTGCTCGCCGGCCTCCTCTACGGGGCCCGCCACTTCACGAGCCCGGCGTCGCACCGGTTCGTGATCGGGATGGCGACGCTCGGCGCCGGCGTGTCCCTGTTCCTCCTGGCGAACTCGCTCTGGATGCTGGCGGTCGTGATGTTCGTGGCCGGGCTCGCGATCGCGCCCACCATCATCACCGGCAACGGCCTGGTGCAGGAGATGGTCAGCAGGCACCAGCTCACCGAGGCGTTGACCTGGGTGGGCACCTCGATCGGGATCGGCACGTCGCTGGGCGCGTCGGTTGCAGGCGCGCGCGTGGACGCAGCCGGAGCGGACGCGGGCTTCCTGGTCGCCGTCGGCGCGGGCTGGTTCGCCGCCCTGCTGACCCTGGCCGCGAGCCGCACGCTCCTGAGAAAGCCGGCGGCGCGGTAGCTGACCCCTCCTCGATCCTGGCTGGAGCCGGTTGACCGGCACTTCACCCGCTCTACCGCCAGATCGCGGAAGCCTTCCTGATACGTTTTAGCCGACTTTTACAAAACTTCAAGAACGGACCCGGGATGCTCGTCTTCATCATCATCGGCCTCCTCGGGCTGGCGCTCGCGATTACCTCTTTGGTGATCGGCGACTTCTTCGAGCTGGCCGACGGCGCGCTCTCGGGCACCTCGCTAGGCGCAGGAGCCCTGCTGTTCGGCGCGACCGGCATGGTGGTGCTGTCCTCGGGACTTCAGCCGTGGGTCGCCTACCCGGCCGGCCTTGTGGTCGCCGTGCTGGTGATCATCCTGGTCAACGTGATGATCAAGCGCCTCAAAGCAGGTGACGACGGCACCCCCGTCTCCCTGGTCGGCATCCAAGGCACCGTGACGTCGGACGTCGACCGCGGCCACGGCGAGGTGTCGCTCGACGCCACCACAGAGCTCGAGACCCGGCTCGCGTTCTCCGACGAGCCGATCGAGCAGGGCCTTCGGATCATCGTCGTCGAACAGCACGGCGCACGCGTCAAGGTCGAGCCCGTCCCGCGCTGAAGCGCTCCGACGCTCCTCGCAAGAACCGCGCGCACGATCCCTTTACCGGCTGGGACCGACCTTCGGCCTGGCCACCGCCCTTACCCCAGGAGCCGAGATGGAACTGACCGGTCAACTAGTGGGCATCATCGCCGTAGTGGCGGGTGTGCTCGCGATCTTCCTCGTCCTCGCGTTCATCGCGAGCCGCATCCGGCGCGTACCGCCGAACGAGGCGTTGATCATCGTGGGCCGCGGTGCGGGCAAGTCCGAGGCGCAGATGGCGAGCCAGCGCGTAGTGGTCGGCGGCCGGGCGTTCGTGTGGCCGGTGCTGCAGCAAGGCTTCGCGATCTCCCTGGAACAGCGGCAGATCGGCATCACTGTCGAGGGCGTCGACAAGAACCGCATCAAGATCGCGATCAAGGCGTCGATCAACTTCAAGGTGCGCGGTGACGAGGAAGGCGTGCGGCGAGCAGCCCAGCGCTTCCTGTCCCAGCAGCATCTGCTGACCGAGATCATCAAGGAGTCTCTCGAGGGCTCGCTGCGGTCGATCGTCGGCGACATGACGATCGAACAGATCATCTCGGACCGCAAGGGCCTGTCCGACCGCGTGGTGCAGTCCACCAAGACGGACCTCTCGGAGCAGGGCCTCCAGGTCGACCTGCTGAACATCTCCGACATCTCGACGCCCGGGTCGGACTACCTCGCGAACCTCGGCCGCGCCGAAGCCGCCAACGCCCGTCAGCTCGCCGAGGTGTCCGAGGCGGAGGCCAACCGGGCCGCGGAGTTCGCCGTGATCGAGGCGGCCGAGCAGATCGCCGTACGCAAGAAGGCCCTCGACCTCAGGAAGGCCACCATCAAGGCGGAGACGGACCGGGCGAATGCCGAGGCCGACGCCGCCGGCCAGCTCGCCCGCGCCGAGCAGGACCGCCTCGTGGCCCAGCAGGAGCGCGAGGCCATGGCCGAGAAGGCTCGCGTGGAGCAGGAGCGCCTCGACATCGAGGTGCGCAAGCCGGCCGAGGCTCAGGCGTACGCGGAGGTCCAGGGTGCCAATGCCCGTCGCGATGCCAACAACGCGGCCACGGAGGCCGAGGCGTTCAAGCGCACCACCATCGCCGAGGCGAACAAGACTGCCGCGCTGCAAGACGCCGAGGCGTCCGCCGAATCGGTGCGCCGCGCCGGTGAGGCTGAGCGGGACAGGCAGGTGGCGCTGGCCGCCGGTATCGAGGCCGAAGGCCGGGCGCGCGCCATCGCCGTCGAGGCGGAGGGACTTGCGGAGGCAACCACTATCGATGCCAAGGCCGAGGCGCTGCGCAAGTACGGCGAGGCCGCTCTGGTGCAGGAGCTCATCGAGCGCCTGCCCGACATCGTGCGCGCCGCCGCCGAGCCGATCGCCTCGATCCAGGGCATGACTGTGATCTCGACCGACGGCGCCTCAGCGATCACGAAGAGCGTGACCTCCGTGCTCGGCGAGGGCCAGGGGGTCATCAAGCAGCTCACAGGCGTGGACATCAACCAGCTCATCTCGAACCTGGCAGGACAGACCAACGGCGCCGGCTCGAGCTCGGCCGGTAAGACCACGGACGTCGCCCCGAAGAGCTGACCCACCCCCTATGTTGTGGGCGGGATCGTTGTGACCAGGCACCCGTCACCGGCGCAACGATCCGCCCGCAACAAGGATCAGGGTTCCGGGTGGCGCGCGTCGTAGCCCCAGAACCGCGGCGTCAGGCGCACGATCAGCCAGAGCAGCACCACGCAGGTGAGCCCGCCGACGACGGCCGCCCACCCCTCGCCGAACCACGCCGCCTCGGCGCCGAGGACCATCTCGCCGAGTCGCGGCCCGCCCGCGACCACCACGATGAACACCCCTTGCAGGCGACCGCGCATGTGGTCGGGGGTGGCGGTCTGCAGGATGCTCTGCCGGAACACCGACGACACGCTGTCCGAACCGCCCGCGAACGCAAGGGCGATCCCGGCCGCCACGACCGCCCAGACGATCGCCCCGTCCGGTGAGCCCCGCCCCACCAGGACGAGGACCAGCCCGAACGCGGCGATCGACAGGCCCCACGCGGTGATCGACCAGATGATCACCTGCCCCTGCTTGCGCATGCGCGTCAGCCCGCCGGAGAACACGCTCGCGAGGATGCCGCCGATGGCGAAGGCCGCCGCGAGCACACCCGTCGTCGTCTCGCCGCCACCCAGGTAGATGACGCCGGCCGCCGGCCACAGGACGCGCGGGAAGGCGAGGACCATCGCGCAGATGTCGACGAGGAACGTGGTGCGCACGTTCGGCTGGGTGGCGAGGTAGCGCAGGCCGTCCAGGACCGAGCGCAGCCCGCTGGCGCGCACGCGGCCGTCCGGGGCCGTGCCGTCGGCGGCGGAAAGCTCCGGGAGCACGGGCGGCAGCCGGAACACCGCCCAGAGGGCCGCGAGGAACAGCACCATGTCCAGGGTGTACGCCAGGCGTAGCCGAGCTGGGCCACGAGCAGCGCACCGATCAGGGGGCCGCCGGTCAGCGAGATGTTCATCGACAGCGTCGAGAGCGCGTTCGCAGCGGGCATCAGCTCCCTGGGCAGCAGCCGGGGGATGATCGCCGACCGGGCCGGGTTGTTGATCGCGAACGCCGCGCTCTGGAGGGCGACCAGCCCGTACAACAGCTGCACCGACTCGAGGTCCAGCCAGGCCTGCGCGGCGATACCGGCCACGACCAGCCACAGCACCGCCGACGACAGGAGGGACACCTTGCGCCGGTCGTACCGGTCCACCAGCGCCCCGCCGTACAGGCCGAGCGCGACCAGCGGGACCAGCGAGAACAGGCCCAGCAGGCCCACCGCGAGCGTGGACCCGGTCAGCGCGTAGATCTGCAAGCCCACCGCGACGATGGTCACCTGCGTGCCGATGTTCGAGATCGACAGCCCGAACCACAGACGCCGGAAGTCCGGCGACACCCTCAGCGGTGTGGTGTCGGCGAGCAGATGGCGCATGGTGCTCCGATCGTAGGCCCCGGTCCGACGCCGGCCGAGGGCCTCCGCTGTGACGTGCGCCTCCCGCGCACGGGAGAGGGCACGGCAGAGGGCATGACAGGGGGCATGACAGAGCGGGCGCTCAGGTCACCCCCCGATGGCCTGAGCTCCCGCTCTGTTCTGTCCCGGTCCGCGGGCCGGGGCGCCCCCCAGCGGCGCCCCGACCCCACGAACCTGCCGACCCGGATTTGGGACGGCCCCCGAAGTGAGCCACCGTGGTGACTCACAACCGGAACCGCACCCCGGGCCGTTGTCTCCGTCAGAACATGGTCAGACCACGTTCTAACGGCGACGTAAGCGGAGCACCGCGATCCCCAGCCCCAGAAGGAGCGAGATCAGCGAGAGCTGCCCCGTGATCAGGTGTCCCGGCTGGATGTTGGCTGTACCCGGTACGACCACCGGTTCCGCCACCTCCGCGGGCTCAGGCAATGTGTCGTGCAGGCTTTCGCTCAGGCCACCCGGCAGGATCGTCCCGTCGTACTCGGACGGCGCGGGAGCAGGCTTGGCATCGTCGCCCCAGCCGATGTCGACGCTGTCGTCACCATCGGTGCTTCCAGAGTTGGCGGTGCTGTCGGCAAGGAGGTCTCGCGCGGCATCCGGCGCCGAGGCAGGCAGGCTCTGGCTGGTCACACCGTGGCGACCGGAGGTCTTGCCCGGGCCAGAACCCGTGCTGTCGACATCGTGGTCGAGGCGGGTGGGAGTCACGTTGCCGCGAGGCGTCTCGGATCCACCCGGGTGGTGGCCGGATCCGGGAGGGGTGGTTCCAGGAAGATCGACGCCCGGCTCTTCGACGCCCGGCTCCTCCGTACCTGGTTCCTCCGTACCTGGTTCCTCGGTGCCCGGCTCTTCCGTTCCCGGCTCCTCCGTTCCCGGCTCCTCCGTTCCCGGCTCCTCCGTTCCCGGCTCCTCCGTACCCGGTTCTTCGGTGCCCGGCTCCTCCGGCAGGGGGACCTCCGGTAAGGGGACCTCGATATCGGTCGGCGGGACACCAAGCAGGTCGCTGACCAGCCCGTTCTCGCCCAGCGTCCCGTCGACAACTCCGGCGACGTCGACGTGCACGAGCGAATCAAGTATTCCGTCCCGGCCGACGATGTCGCCCACCAGGCCCGCGTCGACGTCCCTGTCGACCTCGGTGTCGACATCCGTGTCCGCGTCAAAGTCTTCGGCCGGTGTCTCAGCCAGCTCGTCTTCCGTGCCTGCCGGGGGCGCGACGTCGCCAGGCGCGTCCGGGTCGCCGCGTGTGTCGGCGGCTTCCTGGCTGGTCTCGGTGGTCCCCTGAGTGACTGGATCCAACAGACCTTCCCCCGCGGCGTGCGCGGTGGAGGCGCCGACGACCACGAGGCCGCCCGCAACAAGTACCGTGTACAGGGCGCGTCGGATGCTTCTGTCCATACGTCTCTCCTTGGCTGGCGTGGAGCCGACGGAAATTCACCGTCGGGAGGTGCCGCACACGAGGGCGCGACCCAGCCAGGTCAGGCAGGAGAGACAGGGATGTCCGTGTAGCTGCTCGCCAGCTTGGCGCGCGACTCGTCCGTCGCGACGCGCCAGGTGCGAGCGCGGAAGATCAGGAGCGCGGCGAGGACGGCGAGGAGCTCGCCGCCCAGCAGCTTGAACTGGGGTCCGCCGCCGCCCAGGAGGCCGGCAGCACCCGCGACGACCGCGTTCCCGGCGCCCCCGGCGGCGAGCGGGAAGCCCGCGCCGAGGAGGCCGGGGCCGTCCGAGTGGACGACGTCCGCCATCGCAACGCTCAGCGCACGCGCGGTGTCCGCGGCGGTGATGCCCTCAAGGGCGCTCACCTGCGGCAGGTCGAGCATCGTGCCCTGGTCCCGGAGAGAGGTCCAGACCACGACCGAGACGGCACCGGAGGCCTGCAGCGCCCTCGGGTCCGTCGACTCCGCGTTCCCGGTCTGGTCGACCGGGATCGCCGTAGTGGGCCCGCCGGGTGCAGCGGGCAGTCCTGGCGCCGGCAGTCCTGGCGCAGGCAGCGCGGGCGCCGGAACGAGCGGCTCCACGATCGGGTTCAGCGGCTCCACAACCGGGGCGAGAACCTCACCCACAGGTGCGATCACCTCGCCGACCGGAGCCAAGATCGGCGCGAGGGCATCCGTGACCGGAGCGGTCGCCGGCTCGAGCGCGCGGACGATCGGGGCGGTCACGCCGCCGACGACGTCGGTCACCGGAGAGACCAGGTCGACCACCGGGTGGAGCAGACCGCTGGTCACGGGGGCGAGCGGCTTCGTGACCGCGCCGAGCACCGGCGCCAGTGGGGAAACAATCTGCCCGACGACGCCGGTCACCGGCTTGAGCTGCTCACCGAGCGGCTCGGTCACCGGCTTGATGGCCGTGCCAACCTGCTCGGTCACCGGCTTCAGGACGGGATCGGAGATCTGCTCGACGACCTCGGCGACCTGCGCCACTGGCTTCTTGGTGATCCCGGAGACGGCCTCGGCTACGGGCTCCGTCACTGCCGTCCGGACCGGCTTCGTCACCGGCGCGGCCGCCTGCGCGGCAGGCTTCGTCGCCGGCTCGGGCGCGGCCTGCGCGGCGGGCTTCGGCGCAGCCTCGGCGTTCTGCTCGGGCGCGGGGGCGGCTGACTCCTGTGCGGGCGGCTCCGTTGCCGCCCCGCCGCCGCCCGGCCCTGCCTGCTCAACAGGAGCCTGCTCAACCGAAACCCGGGTCAGCCCGAGTACGTCGGTAGTCCTCACGAGGGTCTGCGCCGTCGCCTCCACCGTGTCGCTGAGGGCGGAGCCGAGCGTCCCGGCGTCGGCGGCACTCGAATCGGCGGCACTTGACGGAGCCGCGAGAGTGACGCCGAGCGCGAGGCCCGCAGCGCTGAGGGCGAAGGTTCCGACGGCGCGCGCGACAAGACGACGGAGGTTGTCCCCCGTGCCCGTCAGCGCGTCCTTCGACATCGGACTCCCACCCTCCGGCCCCAGTGGCCAGCAGATATGTATGCAGATTCAATCTGCGCGGGGTTCCGGATATCGGCAACTGCACACCTGCGGTTTGCGGATCGAGAGTTTTGTGCTTCAGAACTGCGACATGTCGGAAGATGGGCGTTATCCCAGCCATCGCGCGGCAATGCGCACCATCGGCCCTGCCTCGGGACCCTGTGGGTGAACTCTGCCGAGCGGGTGAACTCTGCCGGGTCAGCCGACGGTGGCACCGAAGACGAGCCCGAGGACGTACGTGACGCCCGCCGCCCCGAGGCCGATACCGATCTGGCGCAGCGCCCTGGTGAGCGGCGACGTCCCCGACAGCAGCCCGACGACGGCGCCGGTCACCAGCAGCGCGATCCCGACGAGCGCCGTCGCGACGATCACGGCTGCCAGCCCTTCGAGACCGAACAGGTAGGGCAGCACCGGGATCACGGCGCCCGATGCGAAGAAGCAGAAGGAGGAGAGCGCCGCGCCCCAGGCCGTGCCGTGCGTCTCGAGATCGTCGACGGCGCCGGTCGGCTCGTCGTCGAGCGAGGCCTGCAGGAGCCGCCCCCGGCTGTCGGCGGGCGAGACGGCGAGCCGGGCGAGCACGGCGTCCGCACGCGCCGTCGCCTCCTCGATGCTCATGCCCCGCGCCCGGTACACGAGCGCGAGCTCGTTCGCGTCGACGTCGAGGTTGGGCAGGGCGGCGTCGGCATCGGGTGACGGCGACGACGCCTCCAGCAGCTCCCGCTGCGACCGCACCGACACGAACTCGCCGGCGCCCATCGAGAGGGCGCCCGCGAGGAGGCCCGCGAGCCCGGACAGCAGGACGGTGCTCGTCGCCACCCCGGACGCACCGATGCCCAGCACCAGCGCGAGGTTCGACACGAGCCCGTCGTTCGCGCCGAAGACGGCGGCGCGGAACGTGCCCGACAGCCGGTTCCGGCCACGGGTCGCGAGCGCCCGCACCACCTCTTCATGGATCTGCTCGTCGGCCGCCATGGTGACGGTGGCATCGGCGTCGTGCGAGTACGACGAGCGGGCCTCGGCCCGCTGCGCCAGCGCCAGCACGAAGACCCCGCCGAAGCGGCGGGCGAGGAAGCCGAGCCCCCGGGTACGGAGGTCGCCGCGCACGGGCGGGCCGACGTCGGGACCCAGCAGCGCGAGCCAGTGCGACTCGTGCCGCTTCTCCGCACGCGCGAGGGCGAGCAGGATGTCGCGCTCCTCGCCGGTGCGTCGCCCGGCGAGGTCGCGGTAGACGGCGGCCTCGGCGCGCTCGTCGGCCAGCAGCCGGCGCCACCTCCGGATGTCCGAGCGGCTCCGGCTCCGGGCGGGGCGAGGCTCGGGCGCGTGCTCGACGGGTGTCGGCGCGCTGTCGGACGGGTATCGGGCGGGGCCGGACGGGACGTGAGGCACACCGTCATCATGCCCAGGGAATGCCGCGCGTGGGTTTCGTGGCTCCGGCGCCCGGATTTCGCCCCACCGAACTCCGGGCCGGCCCGGGCTTCGACGTCGTGTCGCCCGGCCAGCCGTACGGATTCTCGGGCAGAAGGATGCACAATGGACGCCGTGATCATCGTCAGCACGCACGGGTCGGCCGCACCCGGCGGCGCGATCGGATGGGCGTGGATCAACCACGCGGGTGGCCAGTTCGACTCGGGCGGCGCTGCCCGTGGAGACGACCAGGTCGCGGCGCTCTCAGCCCTGCTGCGCGCGATCGAGGCACACCCCGGCGACGAGCCCCTGCTCGTCGAGTCCAGCTCGCAGTACGCCATCCGCTCCGTGTCCGAATGGTCCGAAGGGTGGAAGCGCAACGGCTGGCGCTCCCCGTCGGGCGAGCCTGTCCCCAACCTCGACCTGGTGGAGGGTGTGGACCGTGTCGTCGCGGAGCGCACCGGGCCGGTCCGGTTCCACTGGGTACGGGGACACGTGGGCAACCCTTATAACGAGCGCGTCGATCAGCTCGCCGGCTTCGCCGCCGAGGAATGGGCGGCGGGACGCGGCGGCGTCGGCGAGATGCTTGTGCCCGACGCCGGGATGATCCCCGACGCCGAGCTGCGCCGCGGGAGCCTCACCGCCGAGACCCGCGAGATACCGGTACACCTGACACCGCCGGCCCCGGTGGGATCCGGGGCCGGGCGGACATGGGTGGCGGAGACCCTGTTCGACTGACGGTAAACGGACTGCGCCCCTGACTCGCCGCACTTGGTGCGGCGAGTCAGGGGCGCAGGGTCGGTCGGTCGGACGACGGCGTCGGCCCGGCTAGAGACCGACCAGCAGGAGCTCCTCCGCGGTCCGGGCTACCGGCGCGACCCGACCGGTGGTGACCGGTGCGACGTCGGCGGCGTCGTCCATCTGCTTGACCGTCTCGCGGACGGACAGCGGCACCGGCTGCGCCGTGCGGGCGCTGAACTCGAGCCTGTCGGCCACGGCGCGCGCGTGCTGCGCCATCTCGTGCGCGATCGTGACGCTCTCGCCAAGGTAGGCGCTCGGGTCGATCAGGCGGCAGATCTCCGCGCGGTCGAAGTACGCGCTGACCGTCGCGTTGCGGACCAGCAGGTCGAGGAACTGCGCGTCGCCGCACGCCGACTCCTGCGCCACCTCGTACACGACCTCGTGCGCCTTCTGCCGGCCGATGCGCTCGCCCAGCTCCATCATGAGCGACTCCGAGCCGATGAGGCCCTCGCTCAGGGCGAGGTTGGCGCGCATACGCTGCTCGTCCAGCTCGAGGCCGTCGAGGATCACGTCGAGGCGGGTCAGGATGTCGCCGGCCAGGACGGTCGCGCGCCGGACCGTCTCCTCCAGGAGGTCGGTCATGCCGCCGTTGGCCTCGTGGTCGTGCTGCATCGACTCGAGGGCGGGCGCGGCGAGGGCGCGCAGCTGGGCGCTCATCGACAGGAGGTCGAGGGCGAGCTGCGGGTTGCGCTTGTGGGGCATCGTCGAGCTGCCGACGGTGCCGTCCGGGATCGGCTCGAACGCCTCGCCGAACTCCGGCTGCATCATCGAGTAGATGTCCTTGCCGATCTTGCCGGCGGTCCCGGCGACCTGGCCGAGGACAAGCACAAGCTCGACGATCCCGTCGTTGATCGCGCGTGACGGGACCGGCATGGTGCCGAGCCCGAGGTGGTTGGCGACCCGGCGCTCGACCTCACGCCCGGCGGGGCCGAACGAAGCGAACGTGCCGACGGCGCCGCCCATGAGGACCCGGAACAGCCGGTCCTCGAGGCGTTCGAGGCGGTCGGTGTGCGCCGTGAGCTCGTCGATCCAGACCGCAACCTTGAAGCCGAACGTCACCGGCACAGCGTGCTGGCTGTGCGTGCGGCCGGCCATCGGCACCGCTGCGGAAGCGTCCGCCTGCTTCGACATGCCGCGCAGCACCTTGGCGAGCAGGTCCTTGACGGCGCGCTGCGCGTCGCGCAGCACCAGCACGTCGGCCGTCTGGGTGATGTTCTGCGTGGTGGCACCCCAGTGCACCCAACCGCCGTGCTCGCGCCCGACGACGCGGGCGAACTCCTCGATCAGCGGCATGAGCGGGTGGCTTGCCGACACGGTCTCGGCCGCCACGCGCACGAGGTCCAGCTTCTCGATCTGCGCGGCCTGCGCGATCGCCTCGCCCGCCGGCTCCGGGATCAGGCCTACCTCGGCCTCGGCGAGCGCGAGCGCCGCCTCGACGTCGAGCCTCGCCTGGAATCGGTTCTCGACACTGAAGAGGTGCGCGATCCCGGCGTCGGGCACACGACCGTCAGTAAAGTGTCGAATCGATTCGTCGTTCATCCCTGGTAACCCCACTCAGCTCTTGTGTCGTACGTGATTGGACGTGCTCTGGCTGCCGCGTCCCCGTCTCGGGGCCGGGCTGCCGGCGAGTTCCTTCCACGTCGTACCGGCCGCCGCGGGACCTTGCCCGCCTGGCTTGCCGTGCCGAACTCGCCGTACCCCATGCGTGTGCATCAACCTGCTGTACCGACCTGCTGTACCGAATTGTGGAAGAAGGTGTACGGGCAAGGCTAGCGGAAGTGTTTCCAGAATGTAACGGGAGTGAGGTCTGTCACATGATTTGTAGGCGCCGCACGGCCCCAGACCTGCTGTTCGACGCCGATTACCGGGCCAGCGGGTGAACTTTCGGGAGATTGGCGGCTGTCTCGCATGGCGGGACGACGCGAGCCCGGCCGCAACTGCCACTGGGTGGCGTGCGGCCGGGCTCTCTGCTGAGGCACCAGCTGTGCGGAGCGAGCGCGGGTGCGGGTCAGCCCGTGGGCGCGTCGTCGGCCGGGGTTTCGCTCTCCTCGCGTTGCGACACGTAGGTGTCGGCGACGCTCCGATGCAAGAGCGTGATCCGGCGAGGGTTGGCGATGGAGTGGTACTGGGCGTTGTCGGCGTCCGTCATGGTCCTCCTCCGGTGCAGGCGTACGGCTACGGTGCACGTGGTTCTCCGCTGATGTGCGGGTCTCCTATTTTTGTTGCTACCGGGCCGCGGAGTCGACACAAGAGGCTGTGACATGGCCCTCATCAGGGCGTCGCAACCTTGTCGCGCGCGCGATCGTTCAGTCGGCCGGGGCCAGCACGACGTCGAACCGCGTGCGCGACCACATGCCCTCGACCGCGCGGCCGTCGGGCGTGGGGGTGCCCGCCGGCTGCTCCTCGAAGTCCATGACGAGCGAGTCCTTGACACCGAACACCGAGTCCGACGCGAGCTGCTCGTCGCCGCGCACGAAGATGTGGGTCACGAGCGTCCGCAGCCCGGGCGCGGTCACCATGAAGTGCAGGTGCGCCGCGCGCATGGGCGATCGGCCCGACGCCGCGAGCAGCGCGCCGACAGGCCCGTCGTGCGGGATCGGGTACGGCGTCGGCGTGATCCCCCAGAAGCGGTAGCCGCCGTCGTCCTCCGAGAAGAGGTGGGCGCGACCAGACGTGCGGTCGTCGCCGTACTGGACGTCGTAGAAGCCGTCCTCGTCCGCCTCCCACACCTCGATGCGCGCGCCCGGCACGGGTTTTCCCGACGTGTCGGTGACCGTGCCCTCGACCCAGCAGGGCTGGCCGGTAGCTCCGCCCGCGATGTCCCCGCCGTTGTTGATGAACGGCGCGTCGTCCACGAAGAACGGGCCGAACACCGTGGCCTCCGTGGCGCCTCCGTAGGCCTCGTTGTTGATGGCGATGGTCTGCATGGAGGCACCCAGCACGTCGGACAGCAGGATGAACTCCTGCCGCTTGTCGTCGGTGATGTGCCCGGCGGTGGTGAGGAAGCTGATGCCCTGGTTCCACTCGTCCTCGGTGATCCGCACCTCGCGCAGGAACGCGTGCAGGTGCCGGGTCAGGGACTGCAGGACGGTCCGCAGCCGCTCGTCGTCGGCGCCGTCGAACGATGCCACCACGCGGTCGGTGAGCTCCTGCTCCCGGGCGGCCTGCTCCCGGGTCGCCCGCTCGCCGCCCACCTGCTCGCCGGTCTCACTCATCGTGACCTCCCCTGCCGAGTATCGCCTTCAGTGCGTCGCCCAGCGCGGCCGCCGGGTCGTCGGCGAGCGTCTGCGCGCGCCACGCCACGTGCGAGTCCGGGCGGACCAGGATCGCGCCCGACTCCTCGACGCCGCGCATCTTGGCCCAGTCGTAGTAGGTGTCGATGACCTCCCGGCCCGGCCCGATGACGACGGCCTCGAGCGGCACCCC
Organism: Promicromonospora sp. Populi; assembly: GCF_041081105.1. Classification (NCBI taxonomy): domain Bacteria; kingdom Bacillati; phylum Actinomycetota; class Actinomycetes; order Micrococcales; family Promicromonosporaceae; genus Promicromonospora; species Promicromonospora sp. Populi. Next base: position 3,469,934 of record NZ_CP163528.1, read on the forward strand.
GAGCTCGTCGGCGACCTTCGCGGCAGCGTCGGCCCATGCCTCGCCCGCGATACCCGTGACCAGGGTGAACTGCCCGTACGGAACGAGGTCGTGGGTCGAGATCTTGTAACCGTCGACGTCGGCCAGCCAGACGTGCGGGAACCGCGCGCCCGGCACCGTGGACTGCTTGTAGTAGAGCTCGGGGTCGCGCTCGTCGAGCGGCTTCGGCGATCCGTCGGGGACGACGGCGACCGACTCGTAGAACTGACCCATGTCCACGCCGTGGGCGTTGAACTCGTAGTTCTTGAGGTCCATCGCCTCGACCAGTGCCGCCCGCTTGGCCTCGCCCGCTGGGGTGTTCGCCTTGCGCTCGTCGATCGCTGCCTGCATCGCCTCCGGGGTCTCGGCGTCGAGCACACCGAGCACCTCCATGAACCGGAACTCGCCGCCCGACTTGTTGGCCCGCAGCACTATCTGCTCGGCGACGGGGGCGCGCTCGGTCGAGTACGTGTCGAGCAGGGACGGCGCCGCCTGGCCGTTCAGCACCGCCGCGATCTTCCACGCCAGGTTGTACGAGTCCTGGACGGACGTGTTGGACCCGAGCCCGTTGCTCGGCGGGTGCCGGTGCACGGCGTCGCCGGCACAGAGGACACGGCCCTTCTGGAGGTGGGTCGCGTACATCTGGTTGTTGCCCCACAGCGAGTAGCCGGTGATCTCGACGTCCAGATCGTCCACGCCTACGAGCTGGCGCACGATCTCGGCGGCAGCGGCGTCGTCGAGCTGCGGCGGATCGCCCGTGATGTCGTATCCCCAGACGATGAGCCACTCGTTCCACGGCCGGACCATCCGGACCAGGCCCGCGCCGATGCCGCCCACGTTCGAGCCGGGCTGCAGCACCCAGTACAGGACGGACGGGCGGTGTCCCACGAGGTCCGTGAGGTCGGCCTTGAAGGTGATGTTCATGGAGCCGGCGATGTCCATCGCGCCCTCCATGGGCAGGGCGATGTCGGCGGCCACCTGGGAGCGGGCGCCGTCGCCGCCGATCAGGTACTTCGACCGGATCGTGTACCGGACGCCGGTGACGCGGTCGAGGACAAGGGTGCTGACACCGTCGTCGTCCTGGGTGTGGCTCAGGTACTGAGTGGAGAACCGCGACTCGGTACCGCGCTCGGTGGCGTTCTTCACCAGGATCGGCTCGAGGTAGGTCTGCGGGATGTCCACCGTGAGCGACGGCGAGGCGAGGCGCGCGTCGCCCTCGCGGGCGGGGTGCGTCTCCCAGGTGAGGATGCGGCCGATCTCCTCGCCCGCGATCGTCGTGCAGAACACCGTGTCGCCCACGAGCTCGTGGGGCGTCGCGTCCGCGAGGACCTGGTCCTCGATACCGAGGTCGCGGAAGATCTCCATGGTCCGCTGGTTGGTGATGTGCGCGCGGGGCGTGTTCGCCGTCCAGCGGTACTTGGTGATCATGATGTTGCTGATCCCCAGGCTCGCCAGGAACAGGGCCGCGGAAGCGCCGGCGGGCCCGGAGCCCACGACCAGCACGTCCGTCTCGACAACTATGTCGGTGCTCGTGTCCGTGCTGCTGGGGAGTTCGGTCGCGGTCTGACCGTCGTCGAAATCAGGCATGCGTCAGAGCGTGGCGCAGTCTCGCGCGCGAGAAAAGTGCTGACCAGGGAAGTCGGCCGAAACCCTCAAGGCCTGCGAAGCAGACCCATATGCCTGCGGGCCTCCGACGGCGACATCCCCGCCTGCTCCCGGAACACACGCGAGAACTGTGCGGCCGACGAGAACCCGCAGCGCAGGCCGATCGCCTCGACGGTCTGCTGCTCGTACGACGGCATACGCAGCATCCGTCCTGCCATCTCCACCCGACGACGGGCGACGAACCGCGGCACGCTCGTGCCGCGCTCGGCGAACACACGCGAGAGCTGCCGCTCGCTCAGGCCGATCGCGTCGGCGATCCGACGAGCGGACAGCGTGGGGTCGCGCAGCCACTGCCGCACGTACTGCGCGGCCGCCGCGAAGTGCGCGCCGGCAGTCTGCGCCCCAGCCGCCGCGGGCTGCGCCACCACTGCCGCGACCAGGTCGAGAGCCGCCCCCTCGTCGGCGACGCCGTCGCCCTTGGGCCCCACGGCGCGGGCGACGAGGGCGGCCAGGGCCGCCGCGTAGGAGCTGATGCCCGACGGCGGTCGGGTGCCCGACGTGCCCGACGTGCCCGACGTGCCGAAGTCGATCATCTGGGCCGTGCGCGGCACGGTGCCGCCAACCGCGCGGAAGACGTCGTGCGGGATCTTGATCGCGAGCTCCTCCAGACCCTGGGAGAACCCGCGCAGGAACGGCCGGTCGGCGTCGCACACCAGGAGCTGGCCGGGGCGCAGCATCCGCACGCCGTCGTCGTGACAGAAGAACGCCTCGCCCACGAGCGTGAAGTACAGGGCAACGGACCCGGTGGGGCGGCTGCGGACCATGCCAGCGGTGCGCTCGACGGCGTGCGGGTTGGCCTCGACGTGCGCCAGATGCAGCCGGTCCAGCTGGAGGTTGGCCTCCGATGCCTCGAGCGTCTCCTCGTCGAGCATGCGGCACTGCAGCGCCACCAGGGCGTCGGCGTTGTGCTCCTCCCACAGCTCGATCCGCCGCACTGTGGGCAGGCCTCGCGTGGAGAAGCGGTCGACGGCGCCGTGCGACGCCAACGTGGCACGGGTCACGTTCCCCAGGGTAGGTGCAGCGCACAGCCCGCACCAGGATCGGCGGTGGTCAGGGGGTGCATCCGGGCGCCAGTCGCGGGATGCTCGGTCCATGCCTCTGAAGCCCTCGCGCGACCCCCAGCTCGTGTTGCTCCGGCACGGCCAGACCGAGTGGAGCGTGAGCGGGCAGCACACCGGGCGCACCGACCTCCCCCTCACGGCGGCCGGCGAGGACCAGGCCCGGTCGGCGGCGGATACGCTCGCGGACTACGAGTTCGCCGCGGTCTACACGTCGCCGCTCGCCCGGGCGCGGCGGACGGCGGAGCTGGTGGGCTACCCCGACGCCGTCGTCGACGAGGACCTCGCCGAGTGGGACTACGGGCCCGTCGACGGCCTTACCTCGCACGACGTCTCCGGGATCCTGGGCCGCGAGTTCATGATCTTCGACGACGGCGTCCGCGTGCTGCCGCCGTCCGCCGAGCACGGCGACGGGCGGCCCGGCGAGACCCTCGACGAGGTCGCCGTGCGAGCGGCGCGGATCATTACCCGGGCGGAGGAGTCGCTCGCCGGCGCGGCCGGGGCTGAAGCTGGGTCGGGCACGGCGTCGGGCACCGGCGGCGACGTGCTGCTCGTCGCGCACGGGCACCTGCTGCGTGTGCTCGCCACCGTCTGGCTCGGCGTGGACCCGCGCCTGGCGGCCCGGTTCGAGCTGGGCACCGCCGCCGTCTGCCTGCTCGGCTACGGGCACAATCTGCGCACCATCGAGGGCTGGAACCTGGCCGCGCAGTAGGTTCAAGCAGTAGGTTCGCGGCATGAGGGAAGAGCACCTCGCCGACGGCGAGACCATCGTGTTGCAGCTGCGCACGCATCCGAAGAAGGTCATCAAGCCGATCCTGCTGCTCCTGGTGCTGGTCGCGGCCCTCATCGCGCTCTGGGTGCTGCCGCTGCCGGTCGACCAGATCGTGCTGTGGTTCGCGACGCTCGCGATCGTGGTGCTCGGCCTCGCGGCCGCCGCCGCACCTTTCCTGCGCTGGCGCACCACGCGCTACATCGTCACCAACCAGCGTGTCGCGCTGCGCACCGGCATCCTGACGCAGACCGGCCGGGACATCCCGCTCTACCGGATCAACAACGTCACGTTCGAGAAGCAGCTCAGCGACCGGTTCTTCGGCTGCGGCACCCTCGTGATCTCCGACGGCACCGACCAGCCGGGCATGGTGCTCGAGGACGTGCCCGACGTCGAGCAGGTGCAGCGCACCCTGCAGGACCTGATCCGCGAGGGCAAGCAGATCAGCGACGACTGAGGCCGAGTCTCAGGGCGTTGCCTCCCAGAGCGCACTGATTGCATGCTCACGGACATCCTGCCGCTCGGGTCACGGACATCCTGCCGCTCATGTCACCGGCCGCGGACTGACCCGATCGAGGACGGCGGCGAGATCCGCTCCCGCGCGTAGCAGGGCGACCGCGCGATCGGCAATCTGTTCCAACCGCCAGTCCAGGATTCGCCGGGCCTCAGGGATCCCCTCGACGCCATCGGCCCCGTGCAGGGTCGAGATGACCTCCCGCACGGCGGGGATCCCGTATCCGCTGCCGCGCAGCGCGGCCACGATGCGCGCCTCGTTGACCGCAGCTGGCCCGTACTGCCGGGCCCGCAGGGTCGTCACGCGCTCCGGAACCGCGAGCCCCTCCTGCTCCCAGAACCGGAGCGTGGACGTGCGCACGCCGAGGGCGGCGGCCAGCTCGGTGATGGTCATGACGTCCGTGCTGGGGCCGCCGGTGCGGTGCCGGTCCGCGCTGTGCCGGTCCGCGCCGTCGCCGTCGGGCAAGGACGTTTCGGCCTGGATCTTGCTCAGCGCCTCCTGCGCGTGGAGCGCCTCGTCGCGCTCGCGGGCGAGCTGGACGTGCAGGGAGCCGATCGCAGCGGCGGCGTCGGCGAGGCGCCCGGTCCTCGGCTCGGAGAACAGCTCGGCGAGCAGACGGCGAGCGACCACGGGCCCGGCCGCGCTCGCGAGTCCGCGATAGGCACGCAGCGCCTGCACGTGCACCGGCGTGTAGGTGCGGTATCCGTTCGCCGAGCGGACAGCCGGCGGGATGACCCCCAGCCGCTCCAGGTCCCGGACCTGTTGCAGGGAGTAGCCCGACTCTCGCGCGACGTCGGCCGTGCGGAGCGGCGGGCTCTCTCGCGTCGGGCGCCGGGTAGTTGTGCGCTCACCGGTCATTCACTCAACCCCACATAAGCACTTGAAGGTGATGCTTGAATCATGAGCATCAGCCTGAGTATCAACCAGATCATCGACGCCGTGCGAGACCTCGACGGCGCGCTTGTCGTCGCCCCCGCCGTCGGCGACCCGGCCTTTCCGGAGCTGGCCTGGGGCGACGCCTTCTTCTACTACGCCCCTGATCGCGTCATGCCCCGGAACGTCCAGCCGTACGGGACGATCGTCACGAAGGACTACCCGGGTGATACCGCCTCGGACCTCGACCCGGCGGACCGCTGGCGCGTGAACATTCATGTAGACCGGGCGGCGTTCCGGGAGCTCGTCGGAGATCGGGACGCCGGGGGCGGTGACGTCGGGAATCGCGTCGATCCTGCGACACCCGACGTCGTGCAGCAGCACCCGGTCTACGGTTCGGCCGGCTGGGTCGCCGTCGTCAACCCTGGCCCCGCAACCGGAACCACTGTGCTCCGTCTCCTGCGTGAGGCCCACGACGCGGCCCGCGCCCGCTACGAGCGGCGACGCTAGTCGACTGTCGCGCGGCCCGCGGCCTGTTCGGTGCGGCGGAGCATGTCCACGCTGAGCCGGATCTCGCCCGCGACGTGAGCGTTCAGCAGTCGCTGCGCCAGGATCTCCAGGGTGTCGGGGTCCGGCGCACCCTTCTCATCGGGCTCGGCAGCGACGTCGGGCGCGGCAGCGGCCGGCGCCGTCGTCGCCGGATCTTCTCCGCGGGCTACGCCGAACCGGCCGGCGAACCAGTCCGCGACCGTCACCCCGTGCCCAGGCCGGTGCACAACGTCGACGACGTCCCCCGAACCGAGGTCACCGTTGTTGATCACCCGCAGGAAGGCACCCGTGCGGTTCGCCTGCGTGAACCGGCGTACCCACCGCTGCTCCTCCAGACGGCGACCGAAGGTCTGGCAGGGAATGCGTGGCTGCGTAACCTCCAGCAGTGCCGAACCGACCTGCCACCGTTCGCCGATCACCGCGCGGTTCACGTCCATCCCGCGAGTGCGCAGGTTCTCGCCGAACAGGCCGGGCGTGACCTCCCGACCGAGCTCGGCGGACCAGAAGTCGGCGTCCTCCTGCGCGTACGCGTACACCGCCTGGTCGAGACCGCCGTGGTTGGCGCGGTCCGCCTGCACGTCCGCGTACAGGCCGAAGGGTCGGACCTTGACCCGCCCCTCGACGGGCCGCTTGTCGATCGCCGTCACACCCACGGTGCCGGCGTCGGGCAGCAGTACGTGAACGCGGCAGACCGCGAGAAGCTCAGCCATGCGCACATGCTCTCATCCGCACGGCTGAGCCCCCGCGGTCGTGCTCACTTGCGCTTCGGCAGCGGCAGCGGCTCCATCCACTGGTCGTTCGCCGTGAGGTCGATGCCGAACTCCCCGGCGAACCGCATGCGCGTACCGGTCAGCACACCGTCTACCGACTCGTCGAGGTCGTAGACCCGCGCGCCGCGCAGCCGGTTCCGCCCCGCCCCGTCCAGGCCGTACGTGCCGAACCCGGTGTTGCCTGCGTAACCCAGCCGCACGCCGTAGTAGTCGCCCGTGTAGGTGTTCACGTGGTCGTGGCCGCAGAACACGCCGCGCACGTCGCCGCGGTGCTGGATCGCCGAGAACATGCCCGAGTTGAACGGCCCGGGGCACTCCTCCTCGTTCCGCTCGCCCTCGATCCGGTGCCGCGCCAGGCCGCGCTCGTGGTCGGCGTCGGACCGGCCGTCGGTCGAGCCGAACCACATGAAGCGGTACTCCCACAGCGGGATGTGGATGAACATGAGGGCCGGGATCGCCCGCCCGTACCGACGCTCGATCTGCTCCGACGTGTCGTAGTACCACTTGACCTGGTCCATGCGCAGCCAGTCCCAGTGGGGGTAGCCGTCGAAGTCCTGGCCGGCCAGCGTCTCCGGCGCGTACCGCCCGGAGTCGAGCAGCCAGAGGTTGAACGCCGGCCGGCCGTTCGTACCGTCGATCAGGATGTTCGAGTTGCCCTGTCCGGTGACGCCGCGCGCCGTCGGGCCGTTCACGTTGTAGCGGTAGGACCGGTAGAAGGCGAGCATGTCGGCCTCGTCGACGCCGCTGTCCGGCGTCGAGTCCTCGTCGTGGTTTCCGAACGTGATGGCCCACGGCACGGCACGCTCCTCCATCGGCTGCACCACGTTGTTCATCGCCTGGTGCATCTCCAGCGGGGTGTCGCAGCCGCCGGTGATGTTGTCGCCGTTGAGGATCACGAGGTCCGGCTGCTCGTCGTCGAGCACCGCCCGCATGAGCTCCAGGGTGCGGCGGTCGATCTTCTCGTCGTCCTGCGTGTCGTTGAACTGGACGATCTTGAACTTGCCGTCCCGTCCGAACCGCAGGTCACGCTTCGGGTGCTGGCCGAGCAGGGTCGTGGCCGACGCCGGCGCGGCGATCGCGACCGTTGCCGCCGTCGCGGCGGTCGCCGCGCCGATGCTGCTCAGGGAAAGGAACGTCCGTCGGTCGACGCCGCTCGCGGGGCTGTCGCCCGGGATGATCTCGCTCGGCAGGTCGCCGGTTGTCTTCTCGCTCATGCCGACGACGATCGGAGGCCCCGCTGGCGACCGGCCGACCGGCGGGTGGACCCCCGATGACGGTCTGCTGAACGGCTGCCGTCGGGCTACCGGCGGCTGCGTTCCGCGGGCGCGCGACACACCGCCCGCGTGATGGCGTAGACCGCCAGGATCACCACGACGAGACCGGCGGTCGCGGCGATCTGCGGCCGGGCAGCGGCGTCGGACAGCATGAGGCCGACCACCGCCACGAGTGCCACCAGCGTGACCCACGAAAGCCACGGGTAGCCCCAGGCGCGCAGCTGCAGCTCCTCACCCCGCTCGGCCGCCGCGGCCTCCAGCTGCGGCCGCAGCCGCAGCTGCGAGACGACCACCATCAGCCACACCACCAGCAGCGCCGAGCCGACGGCGTTGAGCAGCACACCGAGCAGCGACTCGGGCAGCAGGTAGTTCAGCAGCACCGCCACCACGCCGAAGAAGACCGAGACCAGCACGGCCACCCACGGCACGTCGCGCCCCGAGACCCGGGTGGCGACCGCGGGGGCGTCGCCGCGCCCGCCGAGGGAGAACAGCATGCGGGACGTCGCGTAGATGTTGGCGTTGAAGGCGCTCAGCAGCGCGAGCACAACAACCACCTCCATGAGCCGCGCCGCGCCGTCGAACCCCGCCATCTGGAGCACGGAGACGAACGGCGACTCGAGGCGAGCGGCGTCGGTCCAGGGGATCAGCGCGACCATGATGGCTACCGAGCCCACGTAGAAAAACAGGATGCGCCAGAGGATGGTGCGGGTAGCGGTCGCGACCGCCGACTGCGGGTCGCGCGCCTCGGCCGCCGCGATAGTGACGATCTCGATGCCACCGAATGCGAACACCACGGTGAGCAGACCGGCCGCGATGCCGGGCAGGCCCGCGGGCGCGAACCCGCCGTTCGCGGCCCAGTCCCCCAGGACGCTGCCCGTCACGGGCACGACGCCGACGACGATGAGGACGCCCAGCACCAGGAAGCCCACGATCGCGGCGACCTTGATGGTCGCGAACCAGAACTCGGCCTCCCCGAACTGCCGCACCCCCACCAGGTTGATCGCGCCGAACAGCGCCACGACGACGGCGGCGACCGCCCACTGCGGCACCGCCGGCCACCAGCCGTGCACGATCCCGGCCACACCCGTCACCTCGACGCCGAGCACCATGACGATGGTGAACCAGTACAGCCAGCCCAGCAGGAACCCGGCCCAGCGGCCGAGTGCGGCCTCCGCGTAGACGGAGAAGGATCCGCTGGACGGCAGTGCCGAAGCCATCTCCGCGAGCATCCGCATGACGAGCACCACGATGGCGCCCGCGATCGCGTAGCTGAGGAGGACCGCGGGCCCGGCCGCCGCGATACCGAGGCCCGAGCCGAGGAACAGGCCCGCACCGATGGCGGAGCCCAGCCCCATCATCGTCAGGTGGCGGGGCCGTAGGCCATGGCCAAGCTGCCGGCCCGGGTCGGCAGCGCTCTTCGGATCTTCGCTCTTCTGGTCCTTGGTAGTGCTCACGACCGACCACGGTAACGCGGCGGTGAGACACTTTGGCACGTGACCGACTCTGACGAGGACTACGGCCTCGAGACTCCACTGATCGGCCACCCCGAACCGCTGCCGCACGTGGTCGTGGTGGGTGGCGGATTCGCCGGGATGGCCACGGTGCGAGCCCTGAAGGATGCGCCGGTGCGGATCACCCTGATCGACCGCCGCGTCTACAACACGTTCCAGCCGCTGCTCTACCAGGTGGCGACGGGTGGCCTGAACCCGGGCGACGTCACCTACTTCCTGCGCGGCCTGCGGCTGAACCAGAAGAACGTGCACGTGATCCACGAGCACCTGGTCGGGGCGGACCACGCGGCCAAGCGGATCCGCCTGCTCAACGACCACTGGGTCGGCTACGACTACCTCGTGGTGACGGCGGGTGTGACCACCAACTTTTTCGGCACGCCGGGCGCCAAGGAGTACGCGTTCCCGATGTACTCGCGGTCGCAGGCGCTCCGGATCCGCGACAACCTCTTCATCCGCCTGGAGAAGGCCGCGAAGTCGAAGCGGGTCGACGACGGGCTGCGGGTCGTCGTCGTGGGCGGCGGAGCGACCGGGGTCGAGGTCGCGGGCGCGCTCGCGGAGCTGCGCACCGCCGGCCTCGAGCCCGCCTACCCCGAGATCCACGGCGACGCGTTCGAGGTCAAGGTGGTGCAGCGCGGCGGCGAGATCCTCAAGGCGTTCGCGCCCAAGCTCCGGGAGTACGCCGCCAAGGAGCTGCGGCACCGCGGGGTCTCCCTGCACCTGGGCGCCGGCGTGGCCGCCGTGGAGCGTGAGGCCGTCGTGCTCACGGACGGGACGCGCATCCACGCCGACCTCACCGTCTGGTCCGCGGGCGTGCGTCCGCACGAGGAGGTCGCCGCGTGGGGCCTGCCGCAGGACGAGGACGGCCGCATCAAGATCGGCGAGGACATGCAGGTGGAGGGGCTGCCGGGGGTCTTCGCGGCGGGCGACATCGCCGTCTCGCCGTCGGACCTGCCGCAGCTGGCCCAGCCCGCGATCCAGGGCGGCCTCGTGATCGCCCGGAACATCCGGGCCCTGCTCGAGGGCCGCCCCTTGCAGAACCTGCGCTACATCGACAAGGGCACGATGGCGGTGATCGGCCGGCGCGCCGCGATCGCCGAGATCAACCTGCCGGGCGGCAAGCCGCTGCGGATCACCAAGGGCTCAGCGTGGCTGGTCTGGCTGTTCGTGCACATCATGTCGCTTGTCGGCCCCCGTAACCGGGTCACCACACTCGCGGGCCTGACCACGCGCTACGGGTTCTGGTTCCACCGGCGGCCGATCCCGATCGTCGGCGACGTCCCGACGGTGCGGCCGCCCCGGACGTGACGCGCTAGCCTTGCGCTCTGTATCGATGAGTGTCAACATAGAGACATGTCGATACAAGAGGGAGCTTCCTCTGCGGAGGCGCACGCGATCGGGGCCGACGCCGCCGCGGATCTTGCGTCGACGCTCAAGGCCATCGCCGACCCGCTGCGGCTCCGCATGCTGTCGGCCATCGCGAGCTCACCCACCGGCGAGACGACGGCAGGTGAGCTCGCGACGCTGACCGCCGTCTCGCAGCCCACCGTGTCGCACCACCTCAAGGTGCTGCGGGACGTCGGCCTGCTCACCTCGGACCGCCGCGGCACCTGGGTCTGGTATCGCATCGCGCCCGCGTACCGGGGTGCGGTCACCACCCTGCTCGACCGGTTCGCCCCGGCGGCCGTCGAGGTGCACGGCGGCCTGGCCGGAGCCGCCGCGGCGGGAAGCGCGGCGGCGGGACACGGCGAGGTGGCCGGTCTCGACAACGTGGAGCCGGCCCTCGACCGGCTCGCGACTTCGCTTGCCGAACGGTTCCCCGGCACGCCCGAGCGTGAGTGCTTGCGCGTGGTCCGGGAGTCGTTCGCGGCGCTTGCCCGCCGCGGCGGCCACGCCGCCTACCTCGTCCCCCTCACCGAGCACTTCGCGCGGCAGCGCATCATCGACGCCGAGAAGGTGCGGGCGCTGGACGCCGAGCACAAGCCGCAGGTGCTCTTCGTGTGCGTCGCCAACGCCGGGCGGTCGCAGCTCGCCGCGGCGCTGATGCAGCACTACGCCGGCGACCGGGTGGTGGTCCGGTCCGCCGGTTCGGCACCCGCGAGCGACGTGCACGCGGCAGTGCGCACCATCCTCGACGAGCTCGGCGACCCGGTCGCCGCGGACACGGTCGACGACGTCAGCCGCTTCTACCCCAAGCCTCTGACCGACGACGCCGTCCGCGCGGCCGACGTCGTGGTGACGATGGGCTGCGGTGACGCCTGCCCGATCCTGCCGGGGAAGCGGTACGAGGACTGGATGGTCGGCGACCCCGCGCTGGCCTCCCCGGCCGGGGTCGCCGCCATCCGGGACGAGCTGGACGGGCGGGTGCGCGGGCTGCTCGCGTCGCTGCTGACGTCTCCACCGACACCCGGACCAACGGCCCGGCCGACCACGACCGGAGAATCTCGATGAGCGCCTCGGCGAGGCCGTGGCAGCCCCGGCCGTTGAAGGTCGTCATCGTCGGATCGGTCGCGGCCGGCACATCGGCGGCCGCCAAGGCTCGGCGCAACACCGAGACCGCGCAGATCACCGTGTACGAGCGCGACCACGACATCTCCTACTCCGGGTGCGGCCTGCCCTACTTCGTCGGCGGGGAGGTCGACGGGATCGACGAGCTGACGCCGCGCGACCCGGCCTGGTTCAAGGCCCGGTACAACGTCGACGTGCGCACCGGGCACGAGGTCACCGCCGTGGATGCGGAGGCCCGCACCGTGACGGTCCGTGACCTGACCACCGGCCGCACCTTCGTTGACGGCTACGACGAGCTGGTGCTGGCGACGGGTGTGCGCAGCGTGGTCCCGCCGCTCGCCGGCATAGACCTGCCAGGGGTGTTCACGGTCCGCAACCCGTCCGATGCGCGGGCGATCCGCGAATGGGTCGAGCAGCGCCAGGTGCGCCGCGCCGTCGTCGTGGGCGCCGGCTACATCGGGCTGGAGATGACCGAGCAGCTCACCAGGCGCGGCATCGAGGTGACCGTGGTCGAGGCGCTGGAGCACGCGATGCCCCGGATGGACACCGACATGTCCGCGCGCGTCGATGCGGAGCTGCGCCGCAACGAGGTCGACCTGCGCCTGTCCACACGCGTCGCCGCGATCGAGGGGGACGACGACGGTGTGACCGGCGTGCGCGTCGGTTCGCCGGACGACGGCGATACCGTCCCGGCCGACCTGGTGATCGTCGCGGTGGGCGTGCGGCCCAACCTGGAGCTTGCGCAGCAGGCCGGGGTGCGGATCGGTCCCACGCACGCAATCGCCGTCGACCGGCAGGGCCGTACCAGCGTGAAGCACCTGTGGGCGGTGGGAGATGTCGCCGAGTCGTTCAACCTCATCACCGGCGAGCCGATGTGGGTGCCGCTCGGCTCCACCGCGAACAAGACGGGCCGCATCGCCGGCGACGCGATGACCGGGGGCAGGCTCGAGCACCGCGGAATCCTCGGCACCTCCATCGTGCGTGTATTCGATCTGGGTGTCGCCCAGACCGGGTTCACCGAGGAGCAGGCGCGCGCCGCCGGGTACGACATCGAGGTGCTGCACAACATCAAGCCCGACCGGCCGGAGTACCTGGGTGGCAAGCCCTTGGTGATCAAGGCCGTTGCCGACCGGGCCTCGAGCAGGCTGCTCGGCGCCCAGGTGATCGGGGCGTCAGGAGCGGACAAGCGGATCGACGTCCTGGCCACCGCGATCACCTTCGGCGCCCATGTCGCCGACCTGTTCCACCTCGATCTCGCCTACTCCCCCACCTACGCCACCAAGGACCCGGTGCACTACACCGGCATGGCGCTGGCCAACGCGATCAGCGGTCAGGCGCCGCTCGTCACCCCGGCCGAGCTGGACCGGCGTCGGGCCGACGGAGAGCGGATCCAGGTGGTGGACGTGCGCTCCGCGAAGGACCGTGCGAAGTCCGCCGTGCCGGACTCGGTGCACATCCCCCTGGACCAGCTGCGGCAGCGGTCGGGCGAGCTTGATCCGAACCTGCCCACAGTGACCTACTGCAACAAGGGTGTCACCGGGAACGCGGGCCAGAACGTGCTGCGCAACCTCGGCTTCTCCGACGTCGCGAACCTCTCGGGCGGGAACCAGAACTACCAGCAGAGCCACCGGACGCGCGCCCCGGCGCCGTCCCGAGCAGACCACTAGTCCGAACGATCCACGTACCGCAATGGAGAGCCCGTGTCCGAGCCCCAGACCCAGACCCAGACCCAGACCCAGACCCAGACCAAGCCGTCCGCCCTGTTCGTCTGCGTGCACAATGCGGGCCGGTCCCAGATGGCCGCGGGTTTCCTCCGCGCGCTGTCCGACGGCGCCGTCGAGGTCCGGTCCGCCGGGTCCATGCCCGCCGAGATGATCAACCCGGTCGCCGTGGAGGCCATGCTCGAGAAGGGCATAGACATCCGCGAGGAGAGGCCGAAGGTGCTGACCACCGAGGCGGTCGAGGCGTCCGACGCCGTCATCACCATGGGCTGCGGCGACGCCTGCCCCTACTACCCCGGCAAGAACTACCAGGACTGGGAGCTCGACGACCCGGCAGGCCAGGGCATCGAGGCCATCCGCCCCATCCGCGACGAGATCGAGCGGCGCGTACGCGGCCTGATCGCCGAGCTCGGCGTGCAGCCGGTCGCGTGAGCGCATCTCGTCCCGTCCCCGGCCCCGCGCCGTTGTGGCGGCGGGTGGCCGGCGAGGCCCTCGGGACCGGGCTGCTGGTCGCGACGGTGGTCGGGTCCGGTATCGCAGCAGCGAACCTGTCGCCCGACGACGTCGGACTGCAGCTCCTGGAGAACTCGATCGCCACCGCGCTCGGCCTCGCCGTGCTGATCTCCGTGCTCGGGCCCGTGAGCGGAGCGCACCTCAATCCCGTGGTGACCCTGGTGGACCAGGTCCTCGGCCCGCGCGAGCCTGCCGGGAGGCGGCTCGGCGAGGTCGCCGCCTACATCGGCGCGCAGGTAGCCGGCGCGATCGGGGGCGCACTGCTGGCGAACGCCATGTTCGGTGAGCCGACGTCGATCGCGACCACGGAGCGGGAGTCGGGCGCCGCGTTCCTCGCCGAGGTTGTTGCCACGGCGGGCCTCGTCCTGGTGATCTTCGGCCTGATGCGCGCCGGGCGCGCCGGCCTGGTCGCCCCGGCCGTGGGCGCCTACATCGGCGCTGCGTACTGGTTCACCAGCTCGACAGCGTTCGCCAACCCGGCCGTCACCGTGGGCCGCATGTTCAGCGACACCTTCGCGGGGATCGCGCCCGGCTCCGTGCTGCCGTTTGTGCTGGCGCAGCTGGTCGGCGGGGCGATCGGCGTCGGGCTGACCGCCGTGCTGTACCCGGCCCGACCCGGGCCGGGTACAGCGGGGTCAGTCGGCCGACCGGCCGTGCGCCACTCCCGTGCTGAAGCCGACTGATCCGGTCGGCACTGATCCCGTTGCCGGCGTGCCCGCCGGCGCTGCCCCGATCGTGACCTGCTGGGAGCCGGCCGGAGCGGCACAGCACGACCCGGACCCTGAGGTGGCGAGCTCTGGCGAGACGACCCCGTCCTCGTCGGCGGCCATGGCGAGGTCGGACGAGCAGACGCCGGTCTGCGGGAGGTTCAGCTCGACGGAGTCGGCCGCCGCACGATCGCCGGCCAGCGCGGCGGCGATGGACCGGACCTGCTCGTACCCGGTGGCAAGGAGGAAGGTCGGGGCCCTGCCGTAGGACTTCATGCCCACCAGGTAGAAACCGGCGTCCGGGTGCGCGAGCTGGGCCTCGCCGTGCGCGGGGACGGTGCCGCAGGAGTGGAAGTTCGGGTCGATGAGCGACGCGATCTGCCGGGGCGCCTCCACCACGGGGTCGAGGTCGAGCCGGACCTCCCGCAGCATCGCCAGGTCAGGCCGGAAGCCGGTGGCGGCCGCGATGTTGTGCACGGTCAGGTCGAGGACGCCGTCGTCGCCGTCGCGGCGCGCCGTGCCGAGGACGCGCACCGTGTCTCCGCCGACGGATTCGTTGGTGCCGACCGACGGCACGAGCCGGTCGATCACCACCCGGGTGAGCAGCTCGATCCGACCAGCCTGCACCGCGTCGCGCAGCCGGGTGCCGAGCAGGCCACGCGCGGGAAGCTCGTCGTCCGCCCCGCCGCCGTACAGGCGGCGCGGCGATCCGCTACGGATCGCCCAGGTGATCCTGGTCCTGGGTGCGTCTTGTTCGGGTGTGTCCTGCTCGGCGAGCTCGACCAGGCTGAGCAGGGTGTTCGCCGCCGAGTGGCCCATGCCGACCACCAGCGTGTGTCGGCCGGCGAACAGGTCCCGGTCACGGCCGAGCACGTCCGGCAGGGCGCCCCTGAGGAAGCGCGCCGACGTCTCCTCGCCCATGGCGGGCAGGCCCGAGGTCCCCAGCGGGTTGGGCCGCTCGAAGGTTCCGGACGCGTCGATCACCGCCTGCGCGCGGATCTCCTCGACAGCGCCGACGAGACCAGCGCTGGCACCTTCCGCAGGTCCGGTAGTGACCCGCACCAGGTAGGGCAGCCGCTCGCGCCCCAGCGAGCGGGAGCGGTCCGCGCCGTCCCTGGTCACGGCGAGCACCCGCACGCCATAGCGGATCTGCGCCCCGGCGGACTCGACGAGCGCGGCAGCCAGTGGTTCGAGGTAACGCTCGACGAGGTCAGCGCCCGCAGGTAGCGCGTCCGGGTCGGGCTCGTCCCACTGGTCTTCCTCCGTGCCGGAGGTGAGCAGACGGCGGGCGGCGGCGTCGACGTCGTACCGCCATGGCGAAAAGAGCCGCACATGCCCCCATTGCGCGACGGCGGCCCCAGGGCCGTCGCCGGCCTCCAGGACCAGGGGTTCGAGCCCGCGCTCGGCGAGGTGGGCCGCGGCGGCCAGGCCTACTGGACCCGCGCCGATCACCACGACCGGAAGGTTCTGCGCTGTCGTCGTCATGTTCCCGTCACCATCTTCTCTGTTCGTCGCTGTCATGCACTGTCGGTCAGATTGAAGAACTTCGATGCGTTACTGAGCAGAACATATCCAGAAACTTCGATGCGTGGCAAGATGGGGGCATGACGACGATCGCGATCGAGACCACACCGGCAGCTTCGCCGTCCGGCGCCTGCTGCGCTCCCCTCGTCCGGGAAGCTGCCGACCCGGCCGCCGCCGCGGAGCTCGCCCGCTCCTTCAAGGCGCTGGGCGACCCCACCCGGGTGCGGCTGCTCTCGATCGTCGCGGCGCACGACGGCGGCGAGGCCTGCGTGTGCGACCTCACCGAGCCGGTCGGCCTGAGCCAGCCCACGGTGAGCCACCACCTGAAGATCCTGGTCGACGCCGGTCTGCTCGCCCGGGAGCAGCGGGGCAAGTGGGCCTACTACTCGGTGGTGCCCGGGTCCCTCGACCGGCTCGGTGCGTTGCTCAACGAGGCGGCGAAGTAGCAGGATCGCGCGGGCGGTCGGGGCCTCGGCGGGGAGTGTCAGTGACCAGGTGCAAGGTAGGAGCGTAAGCACTCCTCGTATGACCACCTCTTGAAGGGCCGAGTCATGACCGAACCCACGTCCACCGAGCAGACTTCCGCAGACGGCAAGGGCGCCGCGCCCGTGTCCGGCGGGATCGGCACTCTGAAGACCGTGGCCCTGGACGTCCCTGACCTCGCCGTCGAGGCCACCTTCTGGACGGCCCTGACGGGCGGTGCCGTCGACAAAGATTCCGACGACTGGGACTGGGTCACCGTGGTCACTCCCGACCAGTGGCGCATCGCGTTCCAGCTTGCGCCTGACCACATAGCACCGCAGTGGCCGGGTCAGGAGCACCCCCAGCAGGCGCACCTCGACCTGTACGTACCGGACCTGGCGGCCGGGAGCGCCCGCGCGGTGGAGCTCGGGGCGCGCGTCCTGCGGGAGAGCGAGCAGTGGATCACCCTCGCCGACCCCGCCGGGCATCCCTTCGACCTCTGTCTCAAGGAAGGGTCGGAGGGCGTCGCGGTCATGGGCACCACGTTCGACTGCGCCGACGCATCGGCGCTCGCCCAGTTCTGGTCGGGTGTGCTGGGTCAGCCGGTGACCTACGACGCCGACGGCGTCGCCATGCTCGGCGGCGACAGGCCGGTGCTCTTTCAGTCCGTCGAGGAGTACAACCCGCCGCGATGGCCGGATCCCGCTTACCCACAGCAGGTCCACCTCGACATCCGGGTGCCCGATCTCGATGCCGGCGAGGCAGCGGCACTCGCACTCGGTGCCGCACGCCTCCCCGGCCAGGGTGACGGGTTCCGGGTGTTCGCCGACCCGGCGGGGCATCCGTTCTGCCTGGTGCTCTGACCGGGGCTGGTGCTCTGGCGCCGGCTGGCGCTCCGACTCGGGGCGGTTCGCCGGTTCAGGCGTGCGTGAGGGCGGGGTGGTCCGGGTGGTCCACCCGGACCACCAGGTCCGGCAAACCCTCGATCTCGCGTGCGTACTGCTCGTAGGCGGGGATCGTCCACGTCTGCTCGGGTGGCGTCCGACGCCGGATCGTGGCCGGCTTGAGCGAGAGGTGCACCGCGACGTCGACGTCGAGCCCCCGGCCGATCGCGAGTGCGCCGTCGAGCACCAGGACGGTTCCCGGCGCGGTGGACACGTAAGCGGAACGGGTGGCCCGATCGGTGTCCGGGTCGCGCAGGCTGGGCAGGTACTCCCGCCGCTCGACAACACGGGTCAGGGCCTCACGGTTCAGCGCACCGACGTCGATCCAGCTGTCGAGCAGGCTGTCCGGGTCCTCGCGCCCCCGCTCGAGGCGTAGCGACCGCGGTCGAAGGTAGTCACCGACGCTGACCCGGGCCGTGGGGCGGCCCGCCGCTTCGAGCGGCGCGACGAGCGCGTCGGCAAGCCGCTCCGGACGTGTGGACGGGTGCCCGTCGATGAGCAGCCGCACCGGAGAGCCGGCGTCGTGGCGCCCCGATGGCGCGCCAGCCCGGTCCCCCGAGCAGGCGAGGACGAGGTCGACGATGCGTTCGACGAGGACCGTCTCGCTGACCGGCTCTGCGCGTGTGCTCATCGTGAGGTGACTCTAGGACGTGCGCTGGGTTCAGCGATCAATGGTGCTAGCGGTCCGCCCGGCGGGAGCTGATCACGCCGGTGTCGAACCCCGCCAGATGCAGGCCGCCATGGAATCGCGCGTGCTCGATCTTGATGCACCGGTCCATCACCACCTTCAGCCCGGCGGCCTCGGCCTTGCGCGCCACGTCCTCGTGCCAGGAGCCGAGCTGCAGCCACAGCGTCTTGGCGCCCACGGCCAGTGTCTCGTCGAGCACGGAGGGCAGGTCGTCGTGCCGCCGGAAGACGTCGACGAGGTCGGGGACGACGGGCAGGTCGGCCAGGCTCGGGTACACGGGATGGCCCAGGATCTCGGTTGCGTGCGGGTTCACGAAGTACAGGTCGTACGGGGAGGAGGAGAGCAGGTACGTCGCCACGAAGTAGCTCGCCCGCGCCGGGTTGGTCGACGCCCCGACTATCGCTATCGACTTGGTGGAGCGCAGGATCCGGAGCCGTTCGGGCGCGCTCGGACCCTGCCAGGTCCTGGTGGTCTCGCTCATCGGTTCGCTCCCGTCGCCTTGGTCAGGGCCTGGTCGAGGTCCCAGAGGATGTCGTCGAGGTCCTCCAGGCCCACGGAGATGCGGACCAGGTCCTCGGGCACGCCCGCGGCCTCAAGCTGGTCGCCCGACAGCTGCTGGTGCGTCGTCGACGCCGGGTGGATCACCAGGGTGCGCGAGTCACCGACGTTCGCCAGGTGCGAGGCGAGCTGCAACGCCTCGATGAACAGCCGGCCGGTCTCCCGGCCGTCGAGGGCGGATTCGGCGTCGGACAAGCCGCCGTCGGCGAGTGCACCAACGCCGTCGGACGCGCCGACCGCCGGGGCCTGCAGACCGAAGGCGAACACCGAGCCCGGCCCGAGCGGCAGGTACTTCTGCGCGCGCTCGTAGTGCGGGTGCGACGGGAGGCCGGCCCAGAGCACGTAGGAGACGCGCGGGTCGGAGTCGAGCCACTCGGCGACGGCGCGGGCGTTCTGAAGGTGTGCGTCCAGGCGGTGCGGCAGGGTCTCGATGCCCTGCAGCAGCTGGAACGCGGACTGCGCCGAGAGCGCGGGCCCGATGTCGCGCAGCTGCTCGGACCGCAGCTTGGTGAGGAACCCGTACTCGCCGAAGTTCCCCCACCAGCTCACGTTCCCGTAGGACGGGACGGGCTCGGTCATCTGCGGGAACTTCCCGTTGCCCCAGTCGAACCGGCCCGACTCCACCACGACGCCGCCGAGCGTGGTGCCGTGCCCGCCGAGGAACTTCGTCACGGAGTGGATCACGATGTCGGCGCCGTGCTCGATCGGCCGGGTCAGGTACGGCGTCGCGAGCGTCGCGTCCACGACCAGGGGGATGCCCGCGGCGTGGGCCACCTCGGCGAGCCCTTCGAGGTCGGCGACCTCACCCGACGGGTTGGCAACGACCTCCGTGTACAGGACCTTGGTCTCGGGTGTGATCGCGGCGGCATAGTCCGCGGGATCGGTGCCCGGCACAAAGGTCGTCTCGACGCCGAAGCGGCGCAGGGTCACATCGAGCTGCGTCACCGTTCCGCCGTACAGCTGCGCGGACGCGACCACGTGGTCCCCCGCACCGACGAGCGCGGCGAAGGTGATGAACTCGGCCGACATGCCCGACGCCGTCGCGACCGCGCCGATGCCGCCCTCCAGCGACGCGAGGCGCTCCTCGAGCGCTGCGACAGTCGGGTTGCCGATGCGCGAGTAGATGTTGCCGTACTTCTGCAGCGCGAAGAGGTTCGCGGCGTCGGCGGTGTCCTTGAACACGAACGACGTGGTCTGGTAGATCGGCACCGCCCGCGCCCCGGTCGCCGCGTCGGGGATGCCCCCGGCGTGGAGGGCCCGCGTGCGGAACCCGAAGGTGTGCTCGGTCACGAGAGCCAGCGTAGGGCTCGCCTGCTGCCCACAGCGATTCCCAGTGACGGGTGTCAGACCCCGCGAGTACGTTGAACCGGTGACCAAGCCCTATCTCCGGTACCCCCACATCCACGGCGACCAGGTCGCCTTTGTAGCCGACGACGACGTCTGGCTCGCCCCCGTGTCCGGCGGCCGCGCATGGCGCCTGACCAGCGATCACGCCCCCGCCACCACACCGCGCTTCTCGCCCGACGGCACGCGGCTGGCGTATGTGTCCCACCGGGACGGCCACCCCGAGGCCTACGTGGTCGAGCTGTCCGACGGTGCCACCCGGCGCCTCACCTGGTTCGGCGGCACCGCGACGACGGTGCTCGGCTGGGACGACGCCGGCCGGGTGCTCGTCTCCTCCAACGCCGGCACGCACGAGCGGTCCCTGACCGTGGTGCGCGCGGTGGGGCTCGACGGCGTGGTCGAGACCCTGCCCTACGGGGCCGCCTGGGGTGTCGCCGAGCATCAGGGCGCGGACGGCGCCCGCACGACCGCCCTCGTCTCCGCGGGCTACCGCACCCCCGCGTACTGGAAGCGATACCGCGGCGGCACGGCCTCGGTGCTGTGGCTCGACCGCGGCCCGGCCGGGCCCGACGGCGCGGCCGACTGGCAGCGCCCCCTGCCCAGCGACACCGCCGGCACCTACGACCCGATGTGGATCGGCGACGCGCTCGTGTTCACGTCCGACCGTGCGGCGACGTTCCCCGACCACGCCGACGAACAGGCGAACCTGTGGGTGTGGGACGGCCTGGCGACCGGCACCCAGGCCCCTGAGCCGCGACAGCTCACCACCCAGACCGAGGCCGAGGGCTACGTCCGCGACGCGTCGTCCGACGGCGCGCGCATCGTGTGGCACAGCCGTGGCGACCTCTGGCTGCTCGACGAGCTGGCCGGCGCTCCACGCCGCCTGGACATCACGCTCACCAGCGCCCTCCCGCAGCCGTACTCGGCCGACCCGCACTCGACGCGGACCAGCATCGACGGCCTCGCTGTCGACAAGACCGGCGACGCGAGCGTCGTGGGCTGGCTCGGCACCGCGTTCTGGGTGACGCATCGCGCGGGCCCTGCCCGGGCGCTGGTCGCCGACCCGTCGGTCCGCGTGCGCGAGCCCGTGCTGCTCGGCGATACCGGTCGGGCGGCCGTGGTGACCGACGCGCCGCACCGCTCGGGCGCGGACGAGAGCCGGGAGGACGCCCTTGAGATCCACGCGCTCCCCGGCACCTCGGGCGTCGCCCCAGACGCCACGCCGCAGCGCCTCGCGGCCGGCGAGCTGGGCCGGGTGCTGCACCTTGCCGCCAGCCCCAACGGCGACGTGGTCGCGGCGATCTCGCACGACGGGCGGGTGAGCCTGGTCGCCGTGCCCACCGACGACGATGCCGACACCGGCACCGGCGGAGACACGAGCGCCGTCGTGCCCGGCACCATCACACTGCTCGGCCGGTCCACGAACGGCGAGGCGGAGTCCCCGACGTTCTCCCCGGACGGGCGGTACCTCGCCTGGTCCAGCCCGACCGGCGCCGAGGGCGACTACCACCAGATCCTCGTGGCGGACCTGCACTCCGAGACCCCGACGGGGACCCCGCTGACCTCGGGCCGGTTCCACGACTTCTCGCCGGCGTTCAGCGACGACGGCAAGTACGTCGTGTTCCTCTCGAACCGCACGTTCGACCCGTCCTACGACTCGCACGAGTTCGCCCTGTCGTTCAGCGCCGCGACGCGGCCCTGGCTCATCCCGCTGTCAGCGACCGAGCCTGCGCCGTTCGGGCCGAGCGCCGACGGCTGGCGCCTGAGCAAGCCGGACGAGAAGGACGGCGACAAGCACGCCGACAAGGACGCCGACAAGGACGCCGACAAGGACGCCGGAAACGACGCCAGCAACGATGGCGACGCCAGCGACACGGAGGGCACCGAGCACAACAAGAGCAAGCCCGACGAGGCCTCGCCCGACATCGACTTCTACGGCGCCGAGGAGCGTGTGGTGCCGTTCCCGGTGACCTCGGGCCGCTACCGCGACCTGCTCGCTGCCAAGGGCGGTGTGCTCTGGGTGCACGAGACCGACGATGCGGGCGTGCTCGGCTCGCGGCACGCCGGTGCGGAGGACGAACCGACGCCCAACGCGCTGCAGTTCTGGTCGTTCGAGGCGCGCAAGGCCACGGACATCGCGGAGAAGGTGAGCTCGTACGCCGTCTCAGGCGATCGCGAGCGTCTGGTGATCCGGTCGGGATCCGGGCTCAGCACGCAGTCGGCCACGAGCAAGCCGGGCGACGAAGACCCCAGCGCGTTCGACATCGACCTGTCGCGCGTCCGCTACGAGGTGGACCCGCGCGCCCAGTGGCACCAGATGTTCGACGAGAACGCCCGCATCATGCGCGACCACTACTGGCGCGCGGACATGAACGGCGTCGACTGGGACGGCGTGGTGGCGCGGTGGCGTCCCCTCGTCGACCGGCTCGCCACGCACGACGACCTGGAGGACGTGCTCTGGGAGACGGTCGGCGAGCTCAACACGTCGCACGCCTATGTGCGGCGGCCGCACGAGCCGGGTGACACCTCCCGCAAGCTCGGCCTGCTCGGCGCGGACCTCGCCCGGACCGCCGAGGGCTGGCGGATCGAGCGGGTGCTGCCGAGCGAGTCGTCCGATCCGGGGGCGCGGTCGCCGCTGCGCGCGGCGGGTGTCGACGCGCGGCCCGGCGACCTGATCGTCGCCGTGGACGGACGACCAGTGGACCCGGTGGCCGGCCCGGCGGCGAACCTGGTCGGCGCGGCCGAGATCCCAGTCGAGCTCACGCTCCGACGACCGCCTACGACGGATGATGACGCGGCGGGCCCCGAGACCACGGATGCTGGAGCGGCAGGCGGCGACTCGACCAGCAGCGACCGCCGGGTCGTAGTCGTGCCGCTCGCCAACGAGTCCGACCTGCGCTACCAGGACTGGGTGCGGTCGCGCCGCGAGTACGTCGCCGAGAAGTCCGGCGGGCGGCTCGGCTACGTGCACGTCCCGGACATGATGAGCACCGGGTGGGCGCAGCTGCACCGCGACCTGCGGCTCGCCGCGGACTGCGAGGGCATCGTCGTGGACGTGCGGTTCAACGGCGGCGGGCACACCTCGCAGCTCGTGATCGCGCGGCTGGCCGCACGCGTCGCGGGCTGGGGGCTGAACCGGCACTACGACCGCCCGACCCCCTACCCGGACCGCGCACCGCGCGGCCCGGTGGTGCTCGTCACCAACGAGTACGCGGGGTCCGACGGCGACATCGTGAATGCGGCCGCGCAGGCGCTCGACGTCGGGCCGGTGATCGGCGTGCGGACGTGGGGCGGTGTGGTCGGCATCGACGGCCGCTTCGAGCTGGTGGACGGTACCGGCATCACCCAGCCGCGGTACGCCTTCTGGCTCGACGGCAAGGGGTTCGACGTGGAGAACCACGGTGTGGACCCCGACATCGAGGTGCGGCACACGCCGGCGGACTACTTCTCCGACGTCGACCCGCAGCTCGAAGCCGGCATGGCCGAGGCGTTCCGCCGGCTGGCGGAGCGTCCCGCGGCGGCACCCCCGGCGCTGCCGGAGCCGAAGGTGCGCCGCCGGTCGTAGCCGCGGGCCCGCGACCGGTCAGTCGCGGGTGGCCTGCACAAACGTGATCGGCCCGAAGCGATGCTCCACGTGCGCCACCTCGCGGGCGTCGGTGAACCCGGCGTCCGCGAGGAGGCGCAGCAGGCCGCCCTCGAGATTCCGGGCCGTGTGCGGGTTGGCGGCCACGGCCGAATGGCCGCGGCCGGATCTGCCGTGCGCGCCGTCAGCTCTCCCGAAGTCCACGATCGTCACCTTGCCGCCGGGCCGGAGCACCCGGAGCGCCTCGCTCCCGAACCGGACCCGCGCCTCGTCGGGCACGTGGTGCAGCGCGAGGGAGGACACGATGTGGTCGAGCGATCCGTCGTCGGCGGGGAGCCGCTCGGCGAAGCCCTGGACGAGGGTGAGCGGCTCCCGCAGCCGGGACGCCTTGCGGGCCGCGAGGCGCAGGGCGGCTGCGTCGGGATCGAGGCCGGTGACCCGTGCGGCCGGCTGCGCACGCAGCACGGCGAGCGACAGGTTCGCGGTGCCGCAGCCGACGTCGAGCACGGACTGCCCGGGGGCGATGTCCGCGAGCGCCACCGTCCGCTCGTGCAGGGGCCGCACGCGGGAGAACCGCGAGAACACGTCGTAGAGCGGAAGCAGCCAGGGCTTGCCCATTCCCGGCAGGAACTCGCGCTCGCGTTCCTCGGGGGTGCGGTGGTCGAGGATCCGTACCGTGGTGGTGTCGTTCATCTCTCCAGCATTGGACATCCTGCGGTGTGCTGGCAGGACGGAAGTCGGTGACGACTGCACGATCCTCGGTCGGGGAGTAGCGTCGGGCGCGGCACTACGACGGCGACAGGGGACGGTGACGTGACGATGGCACCTGCTCAGGCTCGGTTGCGTACCGTGCGCCCGGACGGCACCCCGGTCTACCGGCACCCGGCGCGCCCCGGGGCCGCGCAGGTCCAGGTGACCCGGATCGACTTCGAGGCCGAGCACCCGCACCTGCCGCCCGACCACCGGCACGCGCACGACTTCCTGGTGCTCGTCTACATCGAGCGGGGCGGCGGCACGATCACGCTGGGTGGCCGGGACACGCCGCTGCGCGACGGCGATGTGCACACCGTCGCGCCGGGTGAGGCGATCAGCTCGGCGTCGCTCGCGGACCTGCACCACTGCCGGGCCTGGAGCGTGGCTTTCACGCCCGACGCCGTCCCGTCGCTCGCCTCGGTGTCGCCCCTCGCCTGGGCGCACCACCCGCTCCTGGCGCTGTTCTCCGCGGGCTCGGTGGGCTCCACGGGATCGGCAGGTTCGGCGGGTTCCACAGGTTCGGCGGGTTCAGCAGGTGCCACGGGTTCCGGACACGTCCCGGAGGCCGAGCGCCCCCGCTGGTCGGCGTGGCTGGCAGACCTCGCGGAGGAGCTGGCGGAGCCGGACCGGCTCGGGGCGCGGGAGGCGGCGGCGGCCCTGCTGACGCGGGTGCTCATCGGGGCGGCGCGCCTGGCGCCGTCGGCCCCCGCACCGCCCGACCCGCTCGTGACGCGGGTCTTTGACGAGATCGAGACGACGTTCCGTGAACCGGTCTCCGCGTCCGACGTCGCTCGGGCGCTGGGTTACACGCCCGGGCACCTGACCACCGTGGTCCGGGTGCGCACGGGCCGCACCCTGCTCGAATGGATCACCGAGCGCCGGATGACCGAGGTGCGCCGGCTGCTCCGCGAGACCGACCTGCCGCTTGGTGTCGTCGCGGCGAGGACGGGGCTGCGCGACGCGGCGTACCTGGTTCGGCGGTTCAAGGGTCGGTACGGGATCACGCCGGAACGCTGGCGTCGGAGCGAACGTGCGTGAGTTCAGTCTTTCTATCGGCTAACTTTGGGTCACGCATCGGCACGACCGATATGTGCCGCCCACGAACGGAGCCATCAACATGCCTCGCAACCGCGCCTTTCTCTCGGCCGTCGCAGCCTCGGCTGCCCTCCTGGCCCTGACCGGCTGCGGCAGCTCCGGCGAGCCTGGCGGCGCGGGCGAGGAGCTCGGGCTGGTGTCCGGGGACACGTTGACCGTCGCCACGGAGGGCACGTACCGGCCGTTCAGCTACCACGACGAGACGGGTGAGCTGGTCGGGTACGACGTCGAGGTCGCGCAGGCCGTCGCCGAGAACCTGGGCCTGGAGATCGAGTTCCAGGAGACCCAGTGGGACGCGATCTTCGCCGGCCTGGATGCCGGCCGCTTCGACACCATCGCGAACCAGGTGACCATCACCCCGGAGCGTGAGGCCGACTACGTCTTCTCGACGCCGTACACGGTGTCGACGGGTGTGCTCGTCGTGAGCGCGGACAACACCGACATCACCAGCTTCGCCGACCTCGACGGCCGGACGACCGCCCAGTCGCTCACCAGCAACTGGCGCGAGCTCGCCGAGGAGAGCGGTGCGACGGTCGAGGGTGTCGAGGGCTGGGCCCAGGCGGTGGCGCTCCTGGAGGAGGGCCGCGTGGACGCCACGATCAACGACAGCCTCACCTACCTCGACTACGCGAACACCGAGGACGCCTCGGGCATCAAGGTCACCGCGGAGACCGAGGAGGAGTCGCAGTCGGCGTTCGTCGTGACGCCGGAGCGCGAGGCCCTCGCCACGGCGATCGACGGCGCCCTGGCTGACCTGCGCGCCGACGGCACCCTCGCCGAGCTGAGCGAGCAGTACTTCGGCGAGGACGTCTCCGAGTGAGCCCGCGCACCACAGCGGACCCCCGGGCCACCCGTCTCCGCTGACGGCATCGAGAGGGAGACATGGACTGGCAGCTCATTGCCGACTCGTTCTGGCCACTGCTGTCGGGCGGCCTGACCGGCACCATCCCGCTGACCCTGGCATCGTTCGCGATCGGGCTGGTGCTCGCCCTCGTCGTGGCGCTGCTGCGGCTCTCCCCGAACCGGCTCCTGTCGTGGATCGCCCGCGCGTACATCTCGCTGATCCGCGGCACCCCGCTGCTGGTGCAGCTGTTCGTGATCTTCTACGGCATGCCGTCTCTGGGCATCCTGCTCGACCCGTGGCCCGCCGCGATCATCGCGTTCTCCCTGAACGTGGGCGGCTACGCGGCCGAGGTGATCCGTGCGGCGATCCTGTCGGTGCCGAAGGGGCAGTGGGAGGCGAGCTGGACGGTGGGTATGTCCCCCGCCCGGGCCCTGGGCCGGATCATCCTGCCGCAGGCCGCACGCGTGTCGGTGCCGCCGCTGTCGAACACGTTCATCTCACTGGTCAAGGACACGTCGCTCGCGTCGCTGATCCTCGTGACCGAGCTGTTCCGCAGGGCGCAGGAGATCGCCGCGTTCTCGAGCGAGTTCATGACGGTCTACGTCGAGGCCGCCCTGATCTACTGGCTGTTCTGCACGGTGCTGTCCACGGGGCAGAACGCACTTGAGAAGAGGCTGGACCGGTATGTCGCACACTGAGGACCAGCAAGGCGAGGACCGCCCCATCGAGGACGCTCCGATCACAACCCTCCTGACGGCCCACGGCCTGCAGAAGTCGTTCGGGGACAACCACGTGCTGCGCGGGGTCGACCTGAACGTCCGCCGCGGCGAGGTGATCGCCCTGATCGGCCCCTCGGGCAGCGGCAAGACAACGGTGCTGCGCTCGCTCAACGGCCTGGAGACGCCCGACGCCGGGGTGCTCGAGCTCGACGGCGGCCCGGTCATCGATTTCGGCGCCCAGGCCGCCGCCGTCGGGTCGGCTGCCTGGGCCGGACGGCGCACCGCCGCCCGGCTCGCGAAGGAGAATCGCTCGGCCCTGCGCGACCGGTCCGCGATGGTGTTCCAGCACCACAACCTGTTCCCGCACCGCACGGTGCTGGAGAACGTGATCGAGGGCCCCACCCAGGTGCAGCGGATCCCGCGCCAGACGGCGGTCGCCCGCGCCGAGGAGCTGCTGGCGCGCGTCGGCCTGGCCGACAAGCGCGACGCCTACCCGCACGAGCTGTCGGGCGGCCAGCAGCAGCGGGTCGGGATCGTGCGTGCGCTCGCGCTCCAGCCGGACCTCCTGCTGTTCGACGAGCCGACGTCGGCCCTCGACCCCGAGCTCGTGGGCGAGGTGCTGACCGTCATGAAGGAGCTCGCGGACGAGGGCTGGACCATGGTCGTGGTGACCCACGAGCTGCAGTTCGCGCGCCAGGTCGCGACCGAGGTGCTGTTCCTCGACGGCGGCGTGGTGGTCGAGCGCGGCGCCCCCGCGCAGATCTTCAGCGACCCGGCGGAGGAGCGCACCCGCCGCTTCCTGGACCGAATCCTGCACCCCCTGGACTGACCTTTGGTTGTGGGCGCCCTGGTCAGTACTCCAGGGTCGCCAGGACTTTCTCCCGGCTGGGGGCCGCGGCGTCCAGGACGACTCGGCCCGGGCGGGCGCTCAGGACGATGATCCGGTCCGCCAGGGCTAGGGCCTCGTCGACGTCGTGCGTCACCAGCACTACCGTTCGCTGCCCGACGGCGGGAGCCGCGCCCACTCCGGGCCCGCCCGCCGGGCCCGCGCCGGCGCCCGCGAGCCCCACGCCCGCCAGCCACTCGTTCATCCGCCGCCGCGTGATCGGGTCCAGCGCACCGAACGGCTCGTCGAGCAGCAGCACCGGGCGCCCCGCCAGGCAGGTGCGCAGGAGCGCGAGCCGCTGCCGCATCCCGCCCGACAGCTCGTGCGGCCAGGCCCGCTCGAAGCCCGCCAGCCCGAACGTCTCGAACAGCTCGGCGGCGCGCGCCTCGGCATCGGCCCGGGGTATCCGGGCGATCCGGGCGCCGAGCAGCGCGTTCGACCACGCCCGGCGCCACGGCAGCAGGCCGTCCCGCTGCGGCATCCAGGCGGTGGCGGGTCTGCCGCCGGCACCTCGCTCGGCTCCGCCACGGGACGTCGCGGCGCCCCCGGGTGCGGCCCCGTCGTCGGGCAGCGTAGGCAGCGCGAGCGAACCAGAGACCGCCGCGCCCGGCGGCAGCAGGCCGCCGAGCGCGCGCAGCAGCGTCGACTTGCCGCACCCCGACGGTCCGACGACGGCGACAAACTCGCCGTCCTCAACCGTGAGATCAACCCCGTCCAGCGCCGCGACGTCGCCGAACCGGACGCCGAGCCCCCGCGCCTCAAGCACACTCACGGCTGGCTCTCGCCTGGCTCGGCAGAGTCCTGCGCGTCCGCGCCTGGAAGGTACTGGTCGGTCCACGCGGCGTCCGTGTCGAAGCCGGGCTCGGTCAGGCCCTCCTCCTCGAGGAAAGCGACGAACCCGTCCCAGACCTCGGCCCGCTGCGTACCCCAGTCACCCGACGCATACTGCGGCCCCAGCCACTCCGCGCTCGCCGAGACCAGCTCCGGGTCGAGCTCTGGCGCGGCCTCCAGCAGCACCTCCGCCGCCCGGTCGGGATCGGCTGCGGCCTCCTCGTACCCGCGCGACAGCGCGGCCAGGAACCCGCGCGCGACGTCCGGGTCCTCGTCCAGCAGCGCCCGGGACGTCGCCACGAGCGGCGTGTACCAGTCGGGCACGCAGTCGAAGTGGTCGCGGAATGCGATCGTGTCGACGTCGAGCCCGTCGACCTCGCCCAGCCGGATCGTGTCCCAGGCGTCGAACACCCAGGCGGTGTCGAACTGGTCCTCGGTCAAGCCGATGCGGAAGTCGTCGCTGACCAGCGGCGTGAACTCGACCTGCGCGGGGTCGCCGCCGTCGCACTCGACAAGCTTGCTGATCAGGGCCTTCTCGAGGTCGGACTCGTAGGAGCCGTACCGCTTGCCCTCGAGGTCACGGGGGCGGGTGATGCCGTCGTCGGACAGGCTGATCAAGGACGACGTGTTGTGCTCGATCACGGTGGCCACGGAGACGACGTCGGCCCCAGCGGCCCGCGCCGGGACCAGGCCCTCCGCGACGGAGTACGCAAAGTCGGCCTGCCCGGCCGCGACGAGCTGCAGCCCGGACGTCTCGCCGGGCTCGACGATATTGACGTCGAAGCCCTCGTCCGCGAACCAGCCCTCGGCCTGGGCGAGGTAGAGGCCGGAGTGGTTGGTGTTGGGCGTCCAGTCGAGCACGACGGTGACCTCGCGCAGACCGGCGTCGGACGCCGCATCACCGCCCTGGCCTCCCGAGCCGGTGCCGCACCCGGTGAGGGCCACTGGCACAACCGCAGCGAGCGCCGTCGTGCGCACAAGGAGGGACCGCGTACGGAAGTCCCGTGCACCGAGGGACTGGGAGTGCTTCATGATTTTCCTCTCTGCCACGGCGTCGCGACACGCGTGAGCGCTGCGACGAGGGCGAAGAACAGGCCGGACAGGAGGGCGATCAGGACGACGCCCACAAAGATCTGGTCCACGGCGTACGCCTTGCGGGACCGCTGGACGAACACACCGAGCCCGGACTGCCCGGCGAGGTACTCAGCCACCACTGCCGCGCCCACGGCGTAGGTCGCGGCGACCCGCAGCCCCGCGAGCGCGCCCGGGATCGACGCCGGCAGCCGGACCAGCAGGAACTGGTCCAGGCGTGTGCCGCCCAGGCCGGCGACCATGTCGGAGTGCTCGGCGTCGACGGCGCGCATGGCGCCCACCGCCGAGACGAGCACGGGAAAGAAGACGGTGAGCGCCACGAGGACCACCTTGGGCAGCAGGCCGAAGCCCGCCCACAGGATCATCAGCGGCGCGAGCACCACCACCGGCACCGTCTGCGTGAGCACAACCAGGGGGTAGACGGCGTCGCCGGTCACTCGCGAGGCCGTGACCAGGATGCTCAGCACCAGGCCCGCCACCGTGCCGAGGGCGAGCCCGGCCACGGCTTCGGTGAGCGTCGTGACCACGTGCGGGCCGAGCAGGGGCGCCACCTCGACGGCGGTGCGCGCCACCTGCGACGGCGCGGGCAGCACGAACTCGGGCACGTCCGCGAGGCGCACCCACCCCTCCCAGACCGTGAGCAGCACGACGACGGTGACGAGCGGGGGGACTACGCGCCCGGCCCGCCGCCACCGAAGGCCCCGAGCGCCCTGGGCGCCCTGGCTCACGCCCGGAACTTGGTGATGAGGTCCGCGATGGTGGGACCGGCGTCGGCGGCGGCCTCGCTGACCTTGATGTTGGACTGGACGCCGTCCGCGCCCGCGCCGAGCGTCGCCTCGTGGACGGCGCGCAGCAGCGCCCACACCTCGTCGGGGCTGCCCTGGACGAACGTCCCCATGGCGCCCACCTCGTAGGTGAGGCCGGAGGCCTGGATGACGGCGATTGCGGCGTCCACGTACGCGTACTTCGCGTCGGGTGTACCGCTGGGACGGGGAGAGACCTGGATCTCGGCGAGCATGTGCGACCTCCACGGGCAGGCCAGAGGTCGCCGGTTCCGACGGGGGGGCGCGCGACCACGTCCCCGCCGGGGACGGCCTCGACCGAACGCCCGTGCCGTCAGGCACGTCCTTCCGCTGGCATTACCCAGTTCAAGTGATCGGGTCGACGGCGTCGGCACAAGGCCCAGGCCATCCTCTCAGCCCGGCTACCCGAGCTCCCCGCGTTGGCGGAGGTACGGTACCTCTTCGCACGGCAGGTTCGGAAGCCTGCTCACCTTCGAGCCCTAGGTTTCTTCGCCTTGAGGCGTCTCAGAGCGGAGAAACTTAGGGCTCGAAAGGGTGGGGGTCATTCACCCGGGTACTTGAGGTCTATCTGGGTGCGGATGGTGTCCAGCGTCGTCATGATCGCTATCGTCTCCGCGCGCGGGAGCAGGGGGCTGTCCAGCTCGCCCGCCGCGACCAGGCGCTCCGCCTCGGCGGCCTGGAACTGCATGCCCCGGCTCGGTACAGCGCCGTCGAAGGTCTCGATCTCAGCGCCTTCGGAGTTGTACACGTGCACGAGCGTCGGGCTGTACCAGACGGCGTCGATCTCGATGCGGCCCTCGGTTCCGAGGATCGTCGCGCGGTTGGGTCCCTTGGTGTCCGACGCCGAGATCGTCGTGGCGACCCGTGCGCCGTCGTACCCGAAGATCGTGGCGATGGTGGCGTCCGCGCCGGTCTCCTTGAAGGTCGCGTGCGACTGGATCGTGAGCGGCTCGCCGAACAGGTCCCAGGCGAACGAGACCGGGTAGATGCCCAGGTCGAGCAACGAGCCGCCGCCCAGGGCCAAGTTATTGATGCGGTGCTCCGGGTCGTCGGGCAGGTCCTGCGTGTGGTCCACCATCAGGGTCCGCACCTCGCCGATCGCACCGGACGCGATGATCTCCCGGACGCGCGCCATGTGCGGCAGGAACCGGGTCCACATCGCTTCGAGCGCGACGAGCCCTCGGGCCTCGGCGAGGTCCATGACCTCGCGCGCCTCGGCGGCGTTCAGCGTGAAGGGCTTCTCGATCAGCACGTGCTTGCCAGCCTCCAGCGCGAGCTTCGCAGCCTCGGCGTGCATCGGGTGCGGCGTGGCGATGTAGACGATGTCGACCTCGGGGTCGTTCACGAGGTTCTCGTAGGAGCCGTGCGCCGTCGGGATGCCGAGGCGGTCGGCGAACTCCCGTGCCTTCTCCAGGGACCGGGACCCCACCGCCTGCACGGTGAAGCCGTTGTCGTTGAGGTCCGAAACGAAGGCTGCGGCGATGCCGCCGGCCGCGAGGATGCCCCAGCGCAGGTGTGTCGTCATGCCTTCGAGCGTAGTGCTGCATCTCGCCAGGGTTGAACCAGGGGGTCAGACACTGCTGGGGGCATGGACCTTGAGTCCATGCCCCCAGCAGACCTACGTACTTCGGATGTCAGCTGACCAGGTCAGCTGACGGGTCCGTTGACCTGGATGGTCATGTGCCCGTTGCGGGTGTCCTGCGACACCACCTTGATGGTGGTGCCGGTGCCGCCGACCTTCACGGAGTGTCGCGGGTTGTCCGGGTTCCAGTACGCCTCCGGGTTGGTGTCGTCGAACGTCGACACCTGCCGCTGCTTACCCAGGACCAGGGTGGTCAGGGAGGTCGCGGACACCTGGCGGTGCAGCGACAGCGTGTCCGTCTTCTGCAGCCCGAACGTGGCGTCGAAGGACTGGATCCGGTTGCGGGCGAGGGTGCCGTCCGACCACGTCAGAATCTGGGGACGCGCGTCGACCGGCAGGGCCTCGCCGCCACCTTCGTGCTGCGACGTGTTGTTGTCGCCGTAGAGGCTGTTCACGTACCAGATCAGCAGGCCGTCCTGGTAGGCGTAGTGCTCGACCTGATCGGGCGAGGTGAAGGACCAGCCGAAGTTGTACGGCCCGGTCTTGAGCGTCTGGTCGTACCCGCCGTACACGCGGTTCTCGGCCACGTAGTAGTGCGTGTAGTTGACCTCGTAGGTGCCGTCTGCGCCGACCGTCAGGAAGCCGTCGGTGGTCCAGTCGGCGAAGTCCTCGAAGTCCTCGCTCAGGGCGTCGCCCACGGCGACGTCGTCAACCAGCAGACCCTTCTCGTTCGCGCCGCCGTCGCTCGAGTAGCGGAACCGGACCGACGCCGTGTCACCGGCGTACGCCGAGAGGTCGGCCGACAGCTCGACCCAGGCGCCCGCCGAGGTGCCGGTGATGCCGCCGCCCGGGTTGGTGCCGTTCGGGTCGTCGTCCGTGGAGAGGTTGTTCGGCAGGGCGGTCCAGGTGGAACCGCCGTCCGTGGAGATCTCGGCGAACGCGTAGTCGTAGCCCTCCTCGATCGCGTACTGCACCTGTGCGGTCAGGGTTGCGTCCGCGGGCACGGTGAACGCCGGCGAGGCGAGCGTGTTGTTCAGGTTGTTGCCCGTGCTGGAGTACACGAACTGGCCGTCGAACGGCGCAACCTCCACGTCTACCTGCTCGACGCCGTCGGGCAGGTTCACGACCGCCGCCTGCGCACGCGTGGTGGCGTGGTACGACGGGCCAAGATTCACGCGCTCCCGGGCACCGGCCTCCACGGTCTCGTAGTCGAGCCAGCCCAGGAACAGCTTCTCGGTCGCACCCATGTGGTCCGGGCTCGTGCCGATGGTGCCGTCACCGTGGCCCAGCCAGGAGCCGGAGCTCATGAGGTTCCAGAATCCGGTGCCGTTCTCGCCGCCGGCGGTGTCGTAGTAGTCCGGCAGGCCGAGGTCGTGGCCGAACTCGTGCGCGAACACCCCGAGTCCACCGTTCTCCGGCTCCGTGGTGTAGTCGCGGATCCAGATGTCGGAGTCGCCGACCTTGATGCCGCCGAGCTTGGCGAACGCAGCCGGGCCGTCCGTGCCCAGACCGCCCTGGTTGACCGACCAGCGGTGCGACCAGATGGCCGACTCAGGTGCGCCGGCCTCCTCGCCCTCGCCGGCGTGGATCGCCTGGAAGTGGTCGATGTAGCCGTCGGCCTCGGCGGTGATGCCGTCACCGTCCGCGTCGTAGCGGTCCCAGACGTCGAACGACTGCAGGTAGGCGTCGATCTCCGCGGCGGTCTTGCCCGCGGCAACCTGCTGCTCGTACCAGGCGTCGGCGCTGTCCTGGACGAATCGCGTCATGTCCGTGCCGGACTCGGTGGTGCCGTAGGACGCCGAGCTGTAGGGCACGGTGACCCAGTCGGACACGTCGCCCTGCAGGTCGAACCGGCCCGACGACATCTCGTCGTAGATGCCGGCGAACGACTCGCCGTCCTGGTCCTCCAGGCCCGTGAAGAACATCTCCATGTAGTGGTCGCGCGAGAAGTCCGCCTCCCAGTACGTGGAGTTGTCGCGCCTCTTCGGCTCGGGGATCTGGTTCTGCACCGGGCCCGCCGTGGCCTCCGGGTAGCGCTCGTCGACCTGGTCGCCG
Source organism: Promicromonospora sp. Populi (assembly GCF_041081105.1). Classification (NCBI taxonomy): domain Bacteria; kingdom Bacillati; phylum Actinomycetota; class Actinomycetes; order Micrococcales; family Promicromonosporaceae; genus Promicromonospora; species Promicromonospora sp. Populi. The sequence continues at coordinate 3,504,144 of NZ_CP163528.1, forward strand.
AAGCCGACGAGGATGCTGAACAGCTGCGCCGTCTCCTCGACCCCGTACTCGACGTACTCGCGCGGGGAGATCTCCACGACCCTGGACTGGTGCTTGCCCGAACCGCGCGTCTCGACCTGCGCCTCGCCGGTGGCGACCATGTCCACGGCGGTCTGCCGCTTCTCGGTCTGCTTCTCTGCTAGGGCGTCGGGACGGTTGTCCTCCTGGGCTGGCACCGCCTGCTGGGGCGCTTCCTCGGCCGGGGGTGCGGCCGAGGCGGTGATCGGTATGAGGGCGGTGGAGAGCAGCAACGCCGCTCCCGCTCCGACCGCGCAGATACGTGGGTTCATGTTTCCTCCGTGGAGAGTGCGACGTCCGGGACGCGGAGGTGATTCGAGTCTCCGGACCTGCGGGACACCTTTGTCCACGTAGGAGGAAAGCAGGGAAATATTACGACAATGTTGCCTACGGCACAGGTAGGTTCACTACCTATGGGTGAATTGAGAGCAGGATGACCACTAGCAGGACCAGCGCCGCCGCGAGCTTCGCCACGCCCCCCGTGAACCAGCGGCGCGCGATCATCGCGCTCGTCGCGCTGTCCGTGTCGGCGTTCACGTTCGTCACCGCCGAGAATCTGCCCGGCGGCCTGCTCACCCTGATCGCACCGGACCTAGGCCGCACCACTTCGGAGATCGGCCTGCTGGTGACGGCCTACGCCGCCGTCGTCGTCCTGGCCTCGGTGCCGCTCACCGCGCTGACCCGCCGGTTCCCGCGCCGCTACGTGCTGGCCGCCACCACCGCGGTGTGCACCATCGGCACGGTGTGGTCGGCGTTCGCGATCGGGTATGCGGACCTCATGGTCGCCCGCATGGTCACGGCGCTGGGGCAGGCCGTGTTCTGGTCGGTAGTCATGCCGGCGGCCGCGAGCCTGTTCGCGCCAGCCGTGCGGGGCAAGATGATCGCGCGGCTGGCCATCGGCAACTCGCTAGCGCCGTTGCTCGGCGTGCCGCTCGGCACGTGGGTGGGCCAGCAGGCCGGCTGGCGCACGGCGTTCCTGCTGTTCTCGGTGGTGAGCCTCGTCGCCTGCGTATCGATGGCGATCGCCATGCCGAACGTCAGCGGCGAGCAGAGCGGGACGGCCCGTGGCACGCACCCCAGCCGGCGCCGCTTCGTCTCCCTCATGGTGGTCATCGCCCTGAGCATGACCGGGGCGTTCATGATGCTCACCTTCGTGACGCAGTTCCTGCTGGAGACAGCCGGGTTCCCCGACGAGTACCTCAGCCTGCTGCTGCTCGGGCAGGGGACCGCGGCGCTCGTCGCCACGATCGGGGTCGGGCAGGTGCTGGACCGGTGGCCTTGGGGCGCGACGATCTTCGCCCTGATCGTGCTCATCGGATCGCTGCTGCTGCTCTGGACCCTCGGGCACGTCCAGGCGCTCGCCCTGGTCGGCCTGGTGCTGTTCGGCAGCGCCGTCGGCACCATCCCGCCAGCGCTGTCGTTCCTCACGATGCGGGTCGCCCCTGGCTCCACCGAGTCCGCGAGCGCGGTGTCGAGCTCGGTGTTCAACATCGGGATCGCCGGCGGGGCGGGGCTCGGGGCGTGGGTGGTCGCGGGCCTCGGCGTCGGCTCGGTCCCCCTGGTCGGGACGGGATTCGCGCTGCTCGCGCTGGGCGTGCTCGCCGTGGACCTGCGCCGCGCGGCGCAGGTCGCTCCCTGAGGTACTACTCCGCGATGCCCTCGAGGCTGCCCGTCACCGGCTCCTCGGAGCTGATGATGCACTGCAGGGTGCGGTCGTTGAGCTGCTCCCAGGTCTCCTGGGTCGGGTAGAAACCGGTGTAGCTGTACACCGACTCCTCGAAGCTGAGGCCCACGAACTTCTCGAACTCGGCGTAGCACCAGTCGTCGAACGTCTGCGACATGCCCTCGTCGCCCGGATAGGTGTCCGTGTCCATGACCAGCTCGGCGTAGACCTCGCCGGTGTGCTCCTCGGCGCACGGCACCACGGGCACGGACTCGACCTCGAACTCCTCGCCCTCCCCGGAGTCGCCGTAGCCGTCGAGAGCCACGAGGTCGATGCAGTCGCCCGTCAGGATCTCAAAGGCGTCCGCCTCGGCCGAGGCCGTGATCTCGCCGCCCGGCTCGTCGCGCGGGGCGTCGCCGCCCGACGTGATCTCGTCAAAGATCGCGCCGCAGCCACCGAGCACGGTCAGCGAGACGACGGCGGCGGTCGCGGCCACCAGCAGGCGGACCGGACGGCGGGCAGAGCTGAGAGTGCGGTTCATCGATTCTTCCTTCAGGGTCTGCACGACGGCGGACGCCGACGCCGCGACTCACGCAGCCGCCCCGGAGAACTACAGGTCGGAACGTCCACACTGGGAACCACCTGGCGACAATTCGATCACGAACCGCAGCGCGGTGGCGAGGGTCCGGGGCGGGCCTGTTCATACGCTGTTCACCCCCGTGCACCGAGGTCGCCCTAAGGTGACGGACGCGGACCGCCGACGAAGGCTGGGCCGACCCGAAGAATCGCACGTCAGAAGGAGCAGTCATGCGAGCCAGTACTCCCGTGCGCCTGACCAGCGCCGCCGCGGCAGCGACCCTGCTGGCCGGGGCCTTCCTCGCCTCGGCGAGCACGGCCTCGGCAGGCACGACGGCAGGCACCTCGGCAGGCACGACCCAGGCCACCACGAGCCGGCCCAGCCCCCGGCCCAAGACCCTGCGCGCCGCGACGTACAACCTGTCGCTCAACCGGGCGGTGGAGGGTGAGCTCGTCGCCGACCTGTCCAGCGGCGACGACGTCCAGGCCGCGACGGTGGCCGAGGTCATCCAGCACGCGAACCCCGACATCGTGCTGCTGAACGAGTTCGACTACTCCGGCGACGCCGACCCGTACGCCGCCGCGGACCTGTTCCGCGAGAACTACCTCGAGGTGCCGCAGGGCACCGGCAAGCCCGTCGAGTACCCGTACGCGTTCGTCGCGCCGTCGAACACCGGGATCCCGAGTGGGTTCGACCTGAACAACAACGGGACCGTCGGGGGCGGCGACGACGCCCTCGGCTTCGGCCTGTTCCCGGGGCAGTACGGCATGGTCGTGCTCTCCAAGTACCCGATCCAGGTGGGCCAGGTCCGCACGTTCCAGGACTTCAAGTGGGCGGACATGCCGGGCGCGCTCCTGCCGGACGACCCCACCACCGCCGCCCCGGCCGACTGGTACTCGGCCGAGGAGCTGGCGGTCCTGCCGCTGTCGAGCAAGTCGCACTGGGACGTCCCGGTGCGGGTCGGCCGCGAGACGGTGCACGTGCTGGCCGCGCACCCCACCCCGCCGTCGTTCGACGGCGTGGAGGACCGCAACGGGCTGCGCAACCACGACGAGATCCGGTTCTGGGCCGACTACGTGCGCGGCGGCTGGGCCGCCCGCTACCAGTACGACGACCAGGGCCGCCGCGGCGGCCTGCGCCCCGGCTCGTCGTTCGTCATCGTCGGCGACTACAACGCCGACCCCGTGGACGGCGACTCCGTGGACTCTGCGATCGACCAGCTCCTGGACAACTGGCGCATCACCGACCCGAAGGCGACGTCGGCGGGCGCCCCCGAGGCCTCGGCACTCCAGGCGGGCGCGAACCTCACCCACGTGGGCAACCCCAAGTTCGACACCGCCGACTTCGCCGACACCGCGCCCGGCAACCTGCGCGTCGACTACGTCCTGCCGTCGCGCGACCTGCGCGTCCGCGACGCGGGCGTCTTCTGGCCGGCCAGCACCAACCCGCTGTCCCGCCTGACGGGCGTCTTCCCGTTCCCCAGCAGCGACCACCGCCTGACCTGGACCGACCTCAAGCTCTGACCTCCGGGTACGAGGAACGGGACGGGGGATGGTGCGGCAGGCCGCACCATCCCCCGTCCCGTTCCGGAAGCAACCAACAATCAGGACGCCTTGTCCACGTCCTCCGCCAGGGTGCCGAGGTACAGCGAGATCACCTTGGGGTCGGACTGCAGCTCCTTGCCCGTCCCGGTGTACGCATCCTTGCCCTGGTCGAGCACATACCCGCGGTCACAGATCTGCAGGCACCGCCGGGCGTTCTGCTCCACCATGACCACGGACACGCCCGCCTTGTTGATCATCCGGGTGCGCAGGAAGGTCTCGTCCTGACGCACCGGGGACAGCCCGGCGGACGGCTCGTCGAGCAGCAGCACCGACGGGTTCATCATGAGCGCGCGAGCCATCGCGACCATCTGGCGCTCACCACCCGACATGGCACCCGCACGCTGCGCGCGCCGGTCCCCCAGGGTGGGGAACAGGTCGGCGATGAACTCGAACCGCTCGGTGAACGTCTTGGGCCGCAGGTACACGCCCATCCGCATGTTCTCCTCGACGGTGAGCGAGGGGAACACGTTGTTGTTCTGCGGCACGAACCCCACACCCTGCGACACAAGGGTGTTCGCCTTCTCGTTCGTGATGTCCTCGCCGCCCAAGGTCACGCTGCCGGAGCGCACGTGCACCAGGCCGAACAGCGCCTTGAGCAGCGTCGACTTGCCGGCGCCGTTGGGGCCGATGATGCCGACGAGCTCCCCCCTGGCGACCTCGAGGTTGCACCCGTTCAGGATGTTCACGCCGGGCACGTAGCCCGCCACGATGTCGGTGGCCTTGAGCAGGATCTCCCGCTCGGCGGTCTTGGCGGTGTCGTTCATCGCTTTTCCTCCTCGGCCTCGAGCCGGGCGAGCACCGCGGGGTCGAGCAGCGAGTCGTCCCCGAGGTCGGTGTCGTGGTGCGCCCCCAGGTAGGCGTCGATCACTGCCTGGTCCTGCATGACGGACTTGGGCGGGCCTTCGGCCACGATCCTGCCCTCCGCCATGACCACCACCCAGTCGGAGATGTGTCGCACCGCGTGCATGTCGTGCTCGACGAACAGCACGGTCATGCCGTCGTCGCGCAGCGACTGGATGTGGTGCAGCAGGGACTGCACCAGCGCGGGGTTCACACCGGCCATGGGCTCGTCGAGCATGATCATGGTCGGGTTGGTCATCAGGGCCCGCGCCATCTCGAGGAGCTTGCGCTGACCGCCGGACAGGGAGCCGGCGAAGTCGTCCTTCTTGGTGTCGAGCTTGAACCGGCCGAGGATCTCCAGCGCCCGCTCGGTGTTCCGCTTCTCCGTGCCCGCCCAGAGCGGGCGCACCAGGGAGCCGAACAGGTTCTCGCCCGGGTTGTCCATCGCGGCGAGCAGCATGTTCTGCATGACCGTCAGGCGCGAGAGCGCCTTGGTGAGCTGGAACGTGCGGACCATGCCGTTGCGCGCCACCTTGGCGGCGCCCATGCCCGCGAGCGACTTGCCCTCGAACGACCACGTGCCCTGGTTGGGCTTGTCGAACCCGGTGAGCAGGTTGAAGAACGTCGTCTTGCCCGCACCGTTGGGACCGATCAGGGCAGTGATGACGCCGCGCTGGACCTCCAGGTGGCCGACGTCGACGGCGGTCATGCCGCCGAACCGGCGCTGCACGTCGTCGACCAGCATGATCGGGTCCGGCTTGCTGACGCCGACCTTCGGGTCGACTCCGGCCAGGACGTGCTCGGCCGCCTTGGCAGCCGCGGAGTCGCTGCGTTCGACGGCGTCCAGCGCCTCGACCGTGCTCTCGGGCTCTGTCACCTCAGTCACTGTGTTCTCCGTCGTCGGGGCGGTCGTCGCATCGGGAGTCTCGTCAGGAGTCTCGACGGGCGCCTGGGCGGGCGTCTCGTCAGGGGCCGCATCGGGCTTCGTCTCATCGGACATCGAAGGCGAGCTCCTTCTTGTTCCCCAGTATTCCTTGTGGCCGGAAGATGACGAGGAGCATGAGCGTCACGCCGACGAGCAGTCCACCGATCTGCTCGACCATCGTGCTCGACACGATGCCCTCCAGGCCCTCACGCATGCCCGCGCGGAGCAGCATGTAGACCGCGAAGAAGAGCATGGAACCCAGCACCGGGCCGAACAGGGTGGCGGCGCCACCGAGCAGGAGCACCGTCCACACGAAGAACGTGAGCGAGCGGCCCATGGAGTCGGGGGCGATCGACCGGGGCAGCACGTAGAGCATGCCCGCGAGCGAACCGCACATGCCGCCGAGCACGAGCGCCTGCATCTTGTAGGAGAAGACGTTCTTGCCGAGGGCGCGGACGGCGTCCTCGTCCTCGCGGATGCCCTTCAGCACGCGGCCCCAGGGGCTGCGCGTGAGGAGCCAGATCACCAGGACCGCGATGAGCACCACGGCCCAGGCGAACAGCCGGGTCCACCACGAGTCGGAACCCGTGAACACGTATTCGAGGGGTCCGAACGCGCCGCGCTCCGGCGCTGCCGGCAGGAACGACAGGTCCTGGAAGGTCGCCTTGAAGGAGTTACCCGTAAGGCCCGCCGCGCCGCCGGTCCATTCCTGGAACACGGTGGCACGGCCGAGCATTCGGATGATCTCCGCGGCGGAGATGGTCACGATCGCCAGGTAGTCCCCCCGGAGCTGCAGCGTGGGCAGACCAAGGATGAACGCGAAGAGCGCGCCGGCCGCGAGCGAGACGAGCAGGGCGAGCCAGAACGGCGCGCCGGAAATCGTGGCGATGCCGAAGCCGTAGGCGCCCAGCAGCATGAAGCCTGCCTGCCCCATGTTGAGGAGGCCGGTGAACCCGAAGTGCAGGTTGAGGCCGATAGCGGCCAGCGCCATGGCGGCGGTGGTCGGAGCGATGAGCTCGGCGAGCGCCTGGGTGAGGATGCGGCTCAGTTCCATGATGGTTCTCCTTTCAGCCGATCCGCTCGGCGCGGCCGAGCAGGCCCTGGGGCCGCAGCAGCAGCACGAGGATGAGGATCACGAGGGCCGACGCGTACCGCAGGTCGCTCGGCATCCCGGGGATGAGGGTGGACATCTCGACGACGAGGCCGATCACGAGGGAGCCGAGCAGGGCGCCGTACGCCGTGCCCAGGCCACCGAGGGTGACGGCGGCGAACATCAGCAGCAGCAGGAGCATGCCGAGCGACCAGTTGAACGAGCCGAACGAGATGGCCAGCAGCATGCCCGCGAGGCCCGCGAACCCCGCGGACATGACCCACACGATGCGGATGATGCGGTCGGGGTTGATGCCGGTGGCCGCCGCGAGTGCCGGGTTGTCCGACACGGCGCGCGTGGCGCGTCCGATCCGGGTTCGGGTGAGGAACCAGGCGATGAACAGGATCACCAGGACGGCAACCCCCATCGAGATCCACGACACCGTGCTCAGCGTGATGCCGGCGAGCTCCAGGGGCCGGGGGTTCTGCGGTAGGACGCGGAGCGACCGCCCGCCGATGACCATCTGGATGGCGTACTGCAGCGCGAGCGCCAGACCGATGGTCACGATCATCATCTGTGTGACCGGGGTGCCGCGCTTGCGCAACGGTCCCCAGATGGCGGCGTCCTGCAGCCAGCCGGTTCCGGCGCAGACCGCGATGACCAGGATCACGGTGAGCCAGACCGGCAGGTTCAGCCAGTTGATGCCGATGAAGCCGAACATGGCGCCGAGCGTCACCTGCTCGCCGTGGGAGAAGCTGGACAGCCCGGTCGTGCCGTAGATGAGGCTGATGCCCACCGAGGCGAGGGCGAGCAGCAGGCCGAAGCGGATGCCGGAGCCGAACTGCTGCCAGATCTGCTGGAAGGACGGGCCGCCTCGCGTGGTGGTGTCGGCGCCGCCGAGGCCTTCGTCGACGGGTGCGGTGCCGTCGGTCGCCGCGTCGGTCGGCTCGCTGCTCCCGGTCTCGCCGTCGGAGGGAGCCTCGGAGGGCTCGCTCTCGGGCGGCGTGGTGCCGAGGTTGAACGCGGCGCGCGCGGAGATGCCGGTCTGTGCCGTGACCTGCCGTTCGGTGGCGTCGGGGAACAGCCCGTCCGGGACGGTCGTCTCGTCGAGGGTGAGCGTGTAGCTGCCGACTTCCGGCACCTCTACCGAGGCCGGACCTTCCGCGCTGGTGGTCACTTCTGTTTCGAACCCCGCACCCGAGACGGTGACGCCGACGTCCGGGACGGGATTGTTCTCCTCGTCCAGGACGATGGCCACGACACAGGCGGTCGAGCCGTCAGGGGTGCAATCGGCGGCGGGCGCTTCGGCGGCCATGGCTGGCGCCGCAGCGAGCACGGCTGGAATAGCCGCTGCCGCGAGCGTGGCGAGCAGCCTCCGCGCGGCCGTCGCGAGGTTCGGTCGGTCGGCTGTCATCTGCCGGGTCCTCCGTCGGTTCTGGTGTGTAGTGCTCCGAGGTCTCGGTGCCGCACGATGCCAGGATGATTCAGTCCTGCTTAACCAGGCCTGCATCAAACTGATGGCATCGGCGTGCCGAGAGTGTAGCCGTGCGATGTGTCACTGGTTACACGCACCCGTCACACCAGGGTCACGATGTCCCACCGTCGACGGGCAGGTCGGACATCGTTAACCCCACGCCGGCAAGGCGCCGCGGCTAGGCTGACGCGGTGTCCGAAGACGCCATGCCGGCCCGAGCGGCCTCCCCAGCACCCGATGGATCGACCACTTCCGTGCGTGTCCCGGCCTCGTCCGGGCCCGCCCCGCACGCTCCCGAGCTCCTCACCGCCGCGCCCGAACCCCCCTTGACGGTGCGCCGGCCCACCGAGCGCACCTTCCACGGCGACACGTTCGTCGACGACTACGAGTGGCTCCGCGACAAGGAGGACCCCGAGGTCGTAGCGCACCTGGAGGCGCAGAACGCCTGGACCCTGGCGCGCCAGGAGCATCTTGCGCCGCTGCGGCAGACCCTGTTCGACGAGATCAAGGGCCGCACCCTGGAGACCGACCTCTCGGTCCCCGCACGTGACGGCGACTGGTGGTACTACGCCCGCACTGTCGAGGGCCAGCAATACCCGATCCACGCCCGCTACCCCGTTGCCGGCCCGGACGACTGGACGCCTCGCGTCCTTGAGCCCGGCACGCCCGTGCCGGGCGAGCAGGTGCTCCTGGACCAGAACGTCGAGGCCGAGGGTCACGACTTCTTCGCGCTGGGTTCGTTCGACGTGTCCGACGACGGCGGCCGCCTGCTCTACGCGACCGACACCGAGGGCGACGAGCGCTACACGCTGCGGGTCCGGGACCTGGCCACGGGTGCGGACCTGCCGGACGAGGTCCGGGAGATCGCGCCCGGCGCTCTGTTCGCGCCCGACGGCGAGCACGTCTTCTACCTGACCGTCGACGACGCCTGGCGGCCCTGGCGAGTCTGGCGGCATCTGCTCGGCACGCCCAAGGCCGACGACGTGCTCGTCTTCGAGGAGCCCGACGAGCGCTTCTGGGTGAACGCCGGGCTGTCCCGGTCGAAGAAGTACCTGCAGCTCGACCTCGGCTCCAAGGTGACGAACGAGACGTGGCTGCTGGAGGCGGACAACCCGACCGGCGAGTTCTGGGTCGTGTGGCCCCGCCGCGAGGGTGTTGAGTACTCGGTGGAGCACGCGGTGCTGCCGGACTCAGCAGGTCAGGCCGTGGACTCGCTGCTGATCCTGCACAACCAGGACGCCCTGAACTTCGAGCTCGTCAGCTCCCCGGTGCCCGCGCCCGGCGAGACGGTGACCCCGGAGGCGGCAACCGTCGTCGTGCCGCACGATCCTGGAGTGCGGCTGGAGGGTGTGAGCGCCAGCGAGCGCTACCTGGTGCTCTACTACCGTCGCGCGGCGATCTCCCGGTCGGCGGTGCTGCAGCTGCCGCAGGCAGAGGCCCCGCAGGCCGAGCCCTTCGCCTGGGACTTCCAGGAGCTCTCGTTCGGTCAGCCGCTGGAGTCCGTCGGCGCGGGGGTGGGCGCGTGGGAGCAGCCCAACCTCAAGGTCGGCTACACGTCGTTCGTCACCCCGCAGTCGCTCTACCTGTACGACGTCGCTTCCGGCGAGCGCACGCTGCTCAAGCAGCAGCCGGTGCTCGGCGGTTACGACGCCGCCGACTACGACCAGCGCCGCCAGTGGGCCGTCGCCGAGGACGGCACCCGCGTCCCGATCTCCCTGGTCTGGCGCAGAGACAAGGTGCAGTTCGTTGCCGGCGAACAGGGTGGCGACCCCGTCGAGCCCGCCCCGCTCTTCCTGTACGGGTATGGCGCGTACGAGTCCTCGATCGACCCGTACTTCTCCGTCGGCCGCCTGAGCCTGCTGGACCGCGGCGTCGTCTTCGCGGTCGCGCACGTGCGTGGCGGCGGCGAGATGGGCCGCGCCTGGTACAACGACGGCAAGCTCGCCGCCAAGCGGAACACGTTCACCGACTTCGTGGCCTGCGGGCGGCATCTCGTCGAGGCCGGCTGGACGGCGCCGGACCGGCTGGTGGCCGACGGCGGCAGCGCCGGCGGTCTGCTCATGGGCGCGGTCACCAACCTGGCGCCCGAGCTGTTCGCGGGGGTGCTCGCCGGGGTCCCGTTCGTGGACGCGCTGACATCGATGCTCGACCCGACGCTCCCCCTGACCGTTACCGAACGGGACGAGTGGGGCGACCCGCTGAACGACTCCGAGGTCTACGCGTACATGCGCTCGTACACGCCGTACGAGAACGTGCCCGACGACGCCCGGCACTACCCCCCGATCCTCGCCACCACGAGCTTCAACGACACCCGCGTCCTGTACGTGGAGCCGGCGAAGTGGGTGGCGCGGCTCCAGGCCGCTGGGGCGCCCGCGATGCTGAAGATCGAGATGTCCGGCGGGCACGGCGGCGTCTCGGGGCGCTACTCGGCGTGGGAGCAGGTCGCGTTCGAGCACGCGTGGACGCTGGACGTGCTGGGCCTGTCCGACCACTGACCCGGTAGCCCCCGCGGCCGGCCAGCGGGGGCTACAGGCTGGCCTTGGCCGCGACGACCCGGGCCGCCGCCGCATCCACCTTCGCGGCGAAGGCCGGGTCGGCGCGCGCTGCCTCGACCAGCGCGTCCACCATCGCGGGCGCGACGGACGGCTTGGCCGAGGCGAGCACCAGGTCCACCCCGGCGTCGACGGCGCGGACCGCGCGCTCGCCCGCGGGAACACTCTGGACCTGCACCGCCGCTGACAGGTCGTCGGAGATGATGACGCCGTCGAACCCAAGCTCACGCACCAGGCCCACAGCCTTCGGGCTGAACACGGCCGGCGCGTCCGGGTCGATCCGCGTGTAGATCGCGGACGACATCATGACGAGGCCGGAGCCCGCCTCGATACCCGCGTCGAACACGGCTACCGACGCGGCGTCCGGGCCGGTGACCTTGTCGGTCACGCCGGCCGTGGTGTCGGTGTTCGCGGTGACCCGGCCCAGGCCGGGGAAGTGCTTGATCGACGTCTGCACACCCGCGTCGCGCTGGCCCTGCGCGAACGCGTTGCCGTGCGTGATCACGGACTGGGCCGTATACCCGTAGTTGCGCGCGAAGACGCCGATCGGCGGGTTCGACGCCGCGGTCTTGGCCGGCACGAGGTCGAGCACCGGCGCCAGGTTGAGGTTCACACCCGCGGCCGCGAGCTCGGCGCCCCAGGTCCGGGAGCGGGCGCGCAGGTCGGGTGCGGACAGCTTCGCCTGGTCGAGCGCGCTGGGTATGTCGCTGAACCCCTGCCCCCGCAGCACCTGGACCTCGCCGCCCTCCTGGTCCGTGGCGACGTAGAGCGGGGCGCGCTCCTGGGCGCCCGCCGCGATCGCGGCATCGACCAGGTTCTTCACCGGCTGGCGGCCGGCCTTGGTGCGGCCGTGCAGGAAGACGCCGCCGATCCGCTGCTGTTGCAGCATGTCGAACGTCGGCTGGAACGGACCCTTCAGCGGGAGGCCGACCATCACGATCTGGCCCACCTTGTCCGTCAGGGACCAGCCGGCCACTAGCGACAGGTCCGGGGCGCCGGGCGCCGGCGTCGGCGCATCGGTGGGGCCGGCGGTAGGTTCGCCTGGTGAACCGCCGTCGGACGGATTGCCCGGACCGGCCGGCGAGACGGTCGGCGACGGGGAGCTCGACGGTGAGCTGGGCTGGGTCTCGGGCTGGCCGCTTGACTGGACGGGTCCGGGCAGCGCGGTCGGATCGGGCTCCGCCGTCTGGCCGGTGCAGCCCGCGGCCAGCGCCCCGACCGTGAGGACTGCCGCGATGACCAGCCCGAGCGGGCGAAAACGGCTCATGGTCCTCAGTCTCGCCCCATCAGAGCGCGGCGGCGACCACCGCCACGAACTCGTCGACGTCCGCCTCAGTGGTGTCCCAGGCACACATCCAGCGGACCTCGACGCGGTCGGGCGTCTCGCCCGGCGCCCAGTCGTAGAACCGGGCGTGCGCACGGACCCGGTCGGCCGCCGCCCGGGGCAGCGTCGCGAACACGACGTTCGCCTCGGTCGGGTAGGCGAAACGAAGCCCCGTCTGCTCGGCAGGCCCGGCCGGATCCGGCCCGGTCAGCCCTGCCGCCTCGAGCCCGGCGCGCAGGCGCGCCGCCATCGTGTTGGAGTGCGCTGCGTTGCGCAGCCACAGGGGCGCACCCTCGCCGGCGCCGGAAACCGGCGTGCCCGCCTCGCCGAGCAGCGCCAGGAGCTGCGCCGAGACGAACCGCGTCTTCGACGCGAGCTGCATGGTGGCCTTGCGCAGGTACGGCACGGCCTCGCTCAGGTCCGACGGCGCGTCGCCGACGCCGTCGGACAGCACCACCACCGCCTCACCCAGCATGCCGCCGTTCTTCGCCGCGCCGAGGGACACGATGTCGGCCCCGACGTCGGTGGTGATCTCCCGCAGCCCGACGCCGAGCGTGGCCGCGGCGTTCGCGAGCCGGGACCCGTCGATGTGCACCCGCAGGCCTGCCGCGTGGGCGGTGTCCGCGAGCAGCTTGAGGTCAGTGACCGAGTAGACCGTGCCGAGCTCGGTCACCTGCGTGAGGCTGAGGACCGCCGGCTGCGCGCGGTGCACGTCACCGAGGTCGCCGGTCCAGCGGTCGACGGCGTCCGGCCCGATCCGGCCCGCCACGTTCGGGACGGCCAGGAGCTTGAGGCCGCCCACCCGCTCGGGCGCACCGTTCTCGTCCGTGTGGATGTGCGCGCAGTCGCTGGCGATGACCCCGCCCCAGCGCGGTGCGGCGGCCATGAGGCTGATGACGTTCGCGCCAGTGCCGTTCAGCACGGGGAAGATCCGCGCCGAAGCGCCGAAGACCTCAGCAGCGCGGTCCTGGAGGCGGGCGGACACCGGGTCGTCGCCGTACGAGACGGCGGCTCCGTCGTTGACCGCGACGATCGCAGCCATGACCTCGGGGTGGACGGGGGCGTAGTTGTCAGAGGCGAAGTGCTGCACGAGCCCATTCTCCGCCCGCCGGAACCGGGTCCCGCTCACCGGAGCCGAGCAAAACGAAGGCCCGGTCACCTCGAAAGGTGACCGGGCCGACGTCGTACAACCAGTGGGCTCAGACGAGCCCCGGACCGGCTGTCAAGATCAGATCGGGCGGATGTTCTCCGCCTGGAGGCCCTTGGGGCCCTGCTTCACGTCGAACTCGACGCGCTGGTTCTCCTCCAGCGAGCGGTAGCCGCTCGACTGGATCGCGCTGAAGTGGGCGAACACGTCCTGCCCACCGTCCTCGGGTGCGATGAACCCGAAGCCCTTCTCGGCGTTGAACCACTTGACGGTTCCGAATGCCATGTACTGCTCCTTGCAAGATGCGACGACCCCGGCCTTCGGGATCGCAGTAATCACGGTGTCGTCGTCATCTCTTGGAAGAACGATCGAGGCACTGCAACGCACCAAGCGTACCCGCCCTCGTCCAGGAAAGCCCGACCAATCTGAGTGACGTGCGTCAGGCGGACGAGGGGATGAACTTTCCTTGGGTCTAGAGTGAGCTGGGTCACGTCCTCGTAACAATAACTGCCCATGGGGTCGATTCGACACGTGGGCGTTACACAAGATGGCTACTTTCATCGACCACGACGGAGCAAAGTGCGCCGTTCGGATCCACTCCCGCTTGAAGGGGAACAGCAGACATGATTCGACGTTCCACGGCTGCGCGTGGTCTCGCGCTAGCGGCAGTCCTCAGCGTGGGCCTGGCAGCCTGCTCCACCTCGGGAAATGGCGGAGAAGGTGAGGGTTCAACCGAGCCGCTCACCATCGGCACCATCCTCCCGGTCACCGGTTCCCTCGCCTACCTCGGCCCGCCCGAGTTCGCCGGCGTCGGACTTGCGGTCGACGAGATCAACGAGGCCGGAGGTGTGCTCGGCAACGACGTGGCGGTCGAAGCCGGTGACTCCGGCGACTCGACCGACATGAGCGTCTCGACCAACACCGCCACCGACCTCATCGGCAACAGCGTGGACGTCGCCATCGGCGCGGCCTCCTCGTCCGTCTCGCAGAACGTGATTGACCAGTTCACCGAGGCCGGGGTGCTCCAGATCTCCCCCGCGAACACCGCGAACGAGCTGTCCGGTGTCAGCGACCTGTACGCGCGCACCGCCCCGCCGGACACGGTGCAGGGTGCGGCGCTCGGTTCGCTCATCCTCGACGCCGGTCACCAGTCGGTCGCCTTCCTCGTCCAGAACGAGACCTACGGCACCGGCCTGCGCGACGTCGTGCAGTCGACCCTCGAGGCCGCAGGTGCCGAGGTTGTCTACGGCGGCACCGGCGACGGCGACGAGTTCGCCCCGGGCGAGACCAACTTCTCGTCCATCGTCACCGACGCGCTGGCCTCCGAGCCGGACGCGATCGCCATCATCGCGTTCGAGGAGACGACCGCGGCCGTGTCCGAGCTCGTCTCCCAGGGCTGGGACTTCAATGGGACGACGTACTTCTGCGACGGCAACACCGCCGACTACTCGGAAGACTTCGACCCGGGGACGCTGGAGGGCGTCCAGGGCACCATCCCCGGTGCCGACGCCGCGCAGTCCTTCAAGGACGCAGCGAACGCCTGGTACGAGGAGAACGAGGGCGAAGCGCTCACGGACTACGCGTACGCTGCTGAGTCGTACGACGCCGTGATCCTCGCCGCGCTCGCCGCGGTGAAGGCGGAGTCGACCTCCGGTACCGACATCGCCGCGGAGCTCCGTGCGGTGTCCGGCGCGAACGGTGGCACCGAGGTGACCACCTTCGCGGAGGGTGTCGAGGCACTCGAAGCCGGTGACGAGATCCACTACATGGGTGTCTCCGGCATCGGCCCGATCAACGAGGACAACGACCCGTCGTCCGCGTTCGTCGGTGTCTACAACTACGACGGTGACAACGCGATCGTCTTCGACCGCACCATCGAGGGATCTGTCGAGGCCGAGGGCTGACGCTCCCGGCAAAGACACATACCGGAGCCCGGTCACCGCACGCGGTGGCCGGGCTTCGGCGTGTCTCGTTCACGTGTTCGGGGCACGATGGGTGGGAACCCGGGGCGACGGCCCGCCGTTGAGCCTGGTGGACCGTCAGCACTGAACCCTCCAGCACTGAACCTCACGAAGGACTTGAGACCATGGGCTTTCTCGACCGACTGCTCGGCCGCGAGCCGCGCGAGCAGATCCCCGGCATGTACCAGGGCGGCGGTGCGCCGCGACAGCAGTACGGGCAGGCGCCGGGCCAGACGCCGGAGTACGGGACCGCACCCGTCTACGGCTCGGCCGCGAGCACCGGCCGCAGCGAGGACGAGGTGGCGGTCGAGCGGTACCGCTACCTGCTGCGCACGGCCCCGCCGGACCGGGTCGAGGAGGCGCACGCGGAGGCGTTCGCGCAGCTCACGCCCGAGCAGCGGACCCAGGTCCTCGCCCAGCTGAGCGAGACCGTGCCGCCCGGCGAGCGGGCGACGTCGGATGACCCGCGCGACCTGGCCCGCATGGCCACCCGCGCGGAGATGCGCAACCCCGGCACTCTCGAGCGGAACTTCGGTGCGAGCCGCGGGCCGGGCTTCGGCTCCATGCTCGGCGCCAGCATGCTCGGCACGATCGGCGGCATGGTCATCGGCTCGGCGGTGGCCGACATGATGTTCGGCAGCTCCTTCGGTGACCCGGCCCAGGACTTCGCCGGCGGCGAGGAGGGCGCCGGTGCCGAAGGCGGCGGCGAGGAAGCGGGCGCCGAGGCCGGGGCCGAGCCGGTCGAGGCCTCCGGTGCCGATGCCGGCGGTGACGCCGGTGCTGACGCGGGCGGCGGATTCTTCGGCGACTTCGGCGGGGGCGACTTCGGCGGAGGGGACTTCGGGGGCGGCGACTTCTAGCCCCGGTGCGCACAGGAGGGCCAGAGCGAAATTTTGCTCTGGCCCTCCTTTGCGCGGTTCTTGTCTGCCCGGTGGTCAGGTGCCGATGAGGCGCAGGAACCCGCCGAGCTCCATGAGATGGCGCACGCCGTCGGCCTCCAGGTCTCCCGGCAGGTAGTCGGTCAGGCGCGGCGCCGAGATCACCACCGCCCGCCACTGAGCGCGGGACACCGCCACGTTGATGCGGTTGCGCGACAGCAGGAATCCCATGCCGCGGGAGACGTCGTCGGGCGTCGAGGCGGCGAGCGTCAGGATCGCCACCGGTGCCTCCCGGCCTTGGAACATGTCGACGGTGCCGACGGGAACCTCGCCCAGCCCGGCGGCGCGCAACGCCTGGCGGACCAGGTGGACCTGGGCGTTGTAGGCGGCAACCACCACCACGTCGTCGGGCCCGAGTGGGCGGGACGGACGGCCGGCGCCCGGAGCCCACCGCCGCCCGATCACGTCCTGCACCTGGCGCACCACCTCGTCCGCTTCCTCGGGGGACGATGTGGAGTGCCCCTCGTGGGCTACCGGGGCGTGCACGACCCCGGGGTCCACGCCGTCCAGCAGGCGCGTGGTGGTGACCGGGTTGGCCGAGAGCCGGCCCGCATAGGAGAGCTGGGACACGGCGGCGCAGACCGCCGGGTGCATCCGCCACGACTCGGGCAGGAGGTAGCCCAGCCCATCGGGCAGCACGGAGCTGCCTGCCGCGAGCCACGCGAGCGCCGACTCGTCGACCGGTTCGGGATGCCGGCCCTGGCTCACCTGCGGGAGCTGCTGCGGATCACCGAGGAGCAGGAGACGCTGCGCGGCCCGTCCGACGGCCACGGTGTCGGCGAGCGAGAACTGCCCGGCCTCGTCGACGACGAGCAGGTCGAGCCCCTCGTCCGGCCAGCGCTCGTGCGCGAAGTCCCAGGCGGTGCCGCCCACCACACAACCCCCGCTGCTGCGCGTGGCGAACTCCGCTAGCTTCTCGCTGTTCACCTCCTGCCATGGCCGGGCGGTTTGCTGCTCGGTGCCCTTCGCCCGCTGCTTCTTCGCGACCAGCTCGACCGGGACGCCCGCCTTCTCGACGACGGCGCTCAGCATGTTCTCGACCGCCGCGTGCGACTGGGCCACCACGCCCACCCGCCAGCCCGCGCCCACCAGCTTGGCCACGACGTGGGACCCGACGTGCGTCTTGCCGGTGCCGGGCGGGCCCTGCACCGCGAGGTAGGAGTGATCGAGCCGCTCGACGGCGGCAAGCACGGCCGCCTCCAGGTCGAGCCCGCGGCCGTCGTCGCCGGCTACCCCGCCATCGCCGGCTACCTCGCCGAGCGCCGGCAGGTCCCCGCCACCGACCAGTCGGGGCGGCCGGCGGCGCAGCAGGTCGACGGCGGCACCGTCGGGCAGCGTACGGTCCGCGTCCCAGGAGGCGAGGCCAGCGCGGGCGGCGTCCTCGACCGCGCGCTCCTGCGCGTCGTGCGCGGGGCCGCGCTGCGGCGCGAGAGCGACCGGGATCTGGTCGTGCGGCTCCGCTCCCCCGGACAACCGCTCCCGCAGGACGACGACGTCACAGCCGCGCGGCAGGTCGTCCCCCTCCCCGTCGAGCGCCCGCACCTCCAGGACAACACCGCCGGCGTGCTCACCCCGGATGGCTCGCGCCTCCAGCTCACCGACGACGGGCGGCACGGGCTGGTCGTACAGAACGTGCACGGGATCGCCGACCCCAAGGTCGGACCCGTCGACCCGGGACCCGTCGAGCATGCGCCCCACCAGCTCGATCTCCCGCGAGGGGAGCCGGTCACGCCCCACGACACTCCAGTCGCGCAACACGCCGGAACGTTCCACGTGGAACGTCGACCGACGACCGGGCCACTCGTCCAGCGGCAGCTCCAGCCGCGCGAAGTGCTCCAGCCAGAAGGGCTTCTCCTCCCGCTGGTAATACCCGACGGCGGCCCCTAACAGCGCAAGCGCCTGCACCTCAAGCGACCGCTCCCCCCGGTTCTCCCCCACCCGCGAGGCGATCTCCCCGGCCAACGCCAGCCGCCGCTCCCGCCCAACCCGCCGAGCCAGCGCCCGAGGCGACTCCTCGCCCTGGCCGGTGGCTCGGTCAATGCCACGGTCAACGTCAACAGCAGCAGGCTCACCCCCGACCTCTGTGGGCCCCCCTCGCTCAACGGCCCCCTCCCCGCCAACCCCAACCCCCTGCGCAGGCGACGCACCAGCGGAGGCCGTGGGGAGCGAGAATGCGCGCGCGGATGTATCTGTTCCCGAAGTGGAGGGCCCCCTGGGGCCCGTGAACGCATCCGCGCGCGCGTTCTCGCTCCCCACGGCCGCCCCAGCCACAACAACAGACCCGACCGACGAACGCGCACCCCTCAACCAATCCAGCAACCGCAAAGTAGACCGGCAGTCGTACTCGTTGTAGTCCAAGATCCGCTGCCTGAGCTCTGCCGCCCGCTCGTCGCCGTCGGCTGCGAGCTTCGCGTACTCCGCGTACTCCGTAACGGACGCCGTAGCGCTCGTAACCCCCTCGCGCGCCGGGTCGTCCTGCATGTAGAGCGGTTCGAGCTTCTTGATCGACTTCGACCGGTTCGAGATGCGCAGGCACGAGCGGACCGCCGCGTAGAGGTCGACCAGCACCCCGTCGCGCAGCAGCTGGTCCACCTCGTCCTCGTACACACCGTGCCGTGCCGCGATGGAGAGCAGGTGGGTCTTCTCGTAGGCGGCGTAGTGGTAGACGTGCAGGTCGGGATACGTCGCCAACCGGGCATTGAGATAGTCGACGAAGCGGACGAGCGCGTCCCGCTCCGCCGCCAGGTCGTCGGCCCAGAGCCCGTGGAAGGGCGGGGTACCTTCGCCCGGGCCAGGTCGCTCGACCCAGCCGAAGAGGTAGTCCAGGCCCATCGCCGGCGCCTGGTCGTCGCCGGGCAGGCGCTCCTCCTCCCACAGCGGGTCGCCCTCGAAGTCGAAGAACACGTCGCCAGGGCTGGGCGGCGGGAGCCGGTCGATGGCCTCGGTCGCCACGAGCTGCCAGCGCAGTCGCGCCTCGGGTCCGTCCGGGTCGACGCCGTCGGGCAGGTGGTCGAGCGCTACCGAGCCGTCGCCGTCGTCGAGCCCGAGCTGGAGGCGCGCCTGGGCGCGCAGCCCCGCGAACCGCCCGGCGGCCATGCCGTCGGGCGGGTCCTCGGCGGTCGCGAGGGCGTCGATAGTCGTGATGCCCGACGCCGAGAGCTTCGCTCGCTGCGTCCCGTAGACGCCGCCGACCAGGAGCACGTCGCGGCTCTGCGCCGCGGCTTCCGCGCAGTCCGGGCAGCTCCGGAGCTTGCCGCAGGCCAGGTACCGCTCGTCGTCCCAGCGCACCAGCGCGTCGTCGGCCACGTGGGTGTCCAGGACCTCGATGAGGCGCGCGCGCCGCTTGTGGAAGACGGGCAGCAGGTCGGCGAGCCGGTGTGACGTGGTCTCCCCCGTGCCCAGCACGAGGTGCACCTCGTCGGTCGGGTCGATGCGTGCGCCGATGAGCTGGTCCGCGTACGCGGCGAGCTGGAGCAGCGCGCGGACCTTGGTGCGGCGCGCGAGCTTGGAGTCGTGCACGGCGTACCGCGGCACAACGCCCGGGTCGCCGAGGTGAATCCCCTCACCGAGCGGGTCGTGCACCAGGAAGTCGGCCCGGCCGTGGAACCGGCCGTCGAAGAATGAGGCCTGGTAGACCACGTCGGCGCCCTGCTCCATCGCGGCCAGCGTGCGCGCGTGCGCGTCGGCCAGGTCGTCGCGGGACATCCGGCGCGCCGGCGCGACCTCCAGCACCCCGCCGACACGCTCGGCGCCCGCCGGGCCGAAGGAGCGGAGATACCCGTCCAGGACGCGGCGTTCATGATCCTCACCGAGGGCCGCGGTGCGGGCGAGCATCTCGTCCTCCTCCCGTGGCCTGCGGGGGATGCGGCCGAGGAGCTCGTCGAGGCGTCGCAGCAGGCGAAACTCGCACTCGCCCGCGATCACTAGGTCGCTTGCGGAGTGCACCAGGGTGCCGGCGTCTGCACGCTCCAGGAGGAACATGTCCCCAGGTCTACCAGTGACCCCTGACACGAGCAGGCTAGTCTCGCCCTCACAGGCGGTAGATATGTCCGGTTCGACCCCGATTCTGGCGCCAACCCGCCTGGATGGCCGATAGTGGGGCCGACCGTATCGAAGGAGTAACCATGCCCGTGCGCTTCAACCCGCCTCCGGGTTGGCAGGTGCCCCCGGGATTCAGACCCGACTCCAACTGGGCTCCCGACCCGTCGTGGCCACCGGCCCCGCCCGGCTGGGACTACTGGGTGGACCGGCCCGACACTCCCGAAGCCGATTCAGCAACCCGCGTCAACATGCCCGCTGTACCGCCCATCGTCGCAGCACCTCCCGCGCCTCCCGCGCCCCCTGCGCCCCCTGCAGGAGCGACCGCAGGAGCGACCGCCGTCCTGGCCTCCAGCTCCGCAGCCGGCCTGCCGGACGACGGCGGGGACACGCGCACTGTCGCGATCCAGCTGATCAACGTGCCCGACGGCCGCCCAGCATCCGGCCCGATCGCCGCCGGTGCGATGGGTTCGACCATGACCATGGCGCCCATCAGCGCTCCCCCGGCTCCGGGTGCGACCCGGCCGGGCTCCGGCCCGCAGCCGGTGTACCCGCCACATCCGGTCTATCCGCCGCAGCCCGGCTCGGCGCCCCCGCCACCCCCGCCGGACTCGCCGCGAAAGGGCCCGACCACGGGCATGCTCGCCGCCCTCAAGGGTCTCGGCGGCAAGGGTTCGACCCCGCCCGCCGGCCCGCCGCCGGCCGCCAGGCCGCTGATGGGGCCGGGCCCGCTGAGCATCGACGACGCGAACGGCTCCGGTCCGAGCGGGCCGATGCCGATCGCCCTGCCCGCACCGCGCCCCGGCACACCCGCGCGCCAGGGCGGCTCGCGCACCCCGGGTACCGGGCTCATGATCGCCATCGGCGTGGCCTGCCTCGCGCTCGGCGTCATCGTCGGCGTCATCATCACGGCCGGGCAGCAGGCCGATGCGAACCAGGCGATCACCGACGCCCAGACCATGCAGACGCAGTTCGACGAGCAGCGTGCCGAGATCGAGGCGGAAAGCGCCCAGGTCGAGGAGCAGCGCAATGACGTGGCGGAGCGCGAGCAGGCCCTCGGGGAGCGTGAGGCCCAGGTCGAGGAGCGCGAGACGGCTCTCGAGGAGCGGGAGACAGCCCTCGAACAGCAGGAACAACAGCAGCAGCAGGAAGAAGAGCAGCAGGACGAGGAAGCGGAGACCGGAGGCGGGAACGGGAACGGGAACAACCCCGGCACCGTCTTCTACTGGAACTGCGACGCTGTACGCGCCGCGGGCGCGGCTCCGCTCGCGAGCGACCAGCCGGGCTACCTGCCGCACCTCGACGCCAACGGGAACGGCATCGCCTGCGAGGACGGCGAGTAGTCGATATCCGTCCCGGAAAGTGGAACGGGCCGAGGCAGATCCCCAGATTCTGCCTCGGCCCGCTCGTTTGTTCCCGGCCCACGCCATCTCCCCAGACGAGACGCGGACCGGGAAGCTTTATCCCCCGAAGAGTCCCTCCAGGAGTTCACCGAGACCGAGGGGATCCTCGTTCTCGGGAGCTTGGGTCGGCTCCGGGCTCGGAGCCGGGATGGGCGTCACCTCGCCGCCGGGCGGTGCGTCGCCCGTCGATGCGAGCTGCAGCGCCTCGCTCAGGTCGATCAGGCACAGCCGCCAGACGTCGGCGTCCACACCCTCCGGCGCGCGCCAGAACGACCTGCCGGTGAGCTCCGGCGGCGCCGTCCAGCTCGTGCCGGTGCGCTGCGCGACGCAGGTCTCCATGGCGGGGACCTCGTTCGCCTGCGGGTCTCCGGCCAGCATCGGGGCGAGCCTGGCGACCAGCGGGGTGGGTTCCGCGGCCCTCGGCGTGTCCACGGACCGGCCGGCGACGTCGTGGATGACCGCGCACTCGGGCGAGGTGGTCCGGCACCAGGAGGCGCTCCACGTGTTCTCGTTCGAATAGATGAACCCGCGCGGCTCCGCCGTCGAGCGGTCGACCTGCAGGACCCGCATCCAGACGGTTCCGTCGCCGAGCACGTCGAACGGTGTGACCCTCAAGGACGAGCCGGCCTCGGGCGCATCGGCCTGCGCGTCCGGGCCGGCGTCGGTGTCCGGTGACGCGGGCGCCCCCTGCGCGTCCGCGGCACCACCGGTCTGCG
This sequence comes from Promicromonospora sp. Populi, assembly GCF_041081105.1. Classification (NCBI taxonomy): domain Bacteria; kingdom Bacillati; phylum Actinomycetota; class Actinomycetes; order Micrococcales; family Promicromonosporaceae; genus Promicromonospora; species Promicromonospora sp. Populi. Next base: position 3,526,453 of record NZ_CP163528.1, read on the forward strand.
GGTCGTCGAAGACCAGGAACTGGTCACCCTCCGTCGCGGCGGAGGAGAGCCCGAACACGAGGGCCGGACCGCCGTCGGACGGCAGGACCATCGCGTCGGAAGTGACCCCCCGCCAGAGGAGTGTTCCGCCGAGGTTCCCCGCGCGGAGGTTCTGCAGCGCGGTGTCGCCGCCCGCGATGACCTCGAGCTGGGTGGCGCTGTGCCGCCCGTCGATGTTCGCCAGGGTCACCACCGCGAGATAGCGGTCGCCGCCCCCGGCGTCGAGACCGAGGTCGAGCACCGCGGTGTCCGCGTCGACGCGGTACGCGGCGGGACTCGCCACGGTACGCACGCCGGGCGCGAGGTAGACAACTTGCGCCTCCGGGTCCGACGACGGGATAGCAGTGGCCGACGGCGGTGCGGGCTCGACCGGAACCGTCTCCATCAGCTGCGGCACCTCGCTGCCGGGCGCGACCTGCACCGGAGAGTTGTCCCAGAGGCCCGGGATCCCGGGCAGCGCGCCGGCCGCGCCGGCACCGATCGACGCGAGCGCCAGCGTCGACGCCAGCGTGACGCTCGCCCGCCGCGTGGTGTGCTTGCGGCGGCTGGACCGCAGCACGCTGTCCAGGTTCAGCGTCGACGCGGGCACTGACGCGTGCGCCGACTCGCGGAGCCGGGCGACGAACTCGTCGTCGGGCGGGCCTTGGGAGAGGTTCATGTTCATCGAGTTCCGCCCAGTGCATCCAGGTCGAGAATCGCGCGCAGGTGGGCGAGGCCACGCGAGGCTGTGGACTTGACGGTGCCGAGGGGGATGCCGAGCTCGCTCGACACCTCGGACTCCGACAGGTCCAGGAGATGACGCAGCACCACAACTCGGCGCTGCTTCAGGGGGAGGCGCAGGAGGGCGCGCACGACTGCGTCGCGATCGTCCACCGTGCGTGTAGGCATCCGGGCCGCCGCGCGCGCGACGCGAACGTCGTCCTGCGGCAGCTCCTCCGGGCCGGTCAGCACCTCGCGCCGAGTACGGCGCCAGGCGTCGATGCGCAGGTTGGCCAGCACGCGCCGCGCGTACACCAGCGGGTCGCCCTGTCGGGCCTTGTGCCAGTGGCGGTAACAGCGCTCGAAGGTCTGCTGGGTGAGCTCTTCCGCACGGTGAGCGTCACCGCTCAGAAGGAAGGCCATCCGGTGCAGGGGATCCTTGGCCTCTCGCATGAACGCGGTGAACTCCTCGTTCTTGGAGATCTGTGCGTTCCTGCGCGCATGAATGGCCGTAGGCCGGTCTGTACGCACGGGCAGCGAGGCTACGTCATCGACGCCCGCCACCCCACCTCTGACCACCGTGAGCGGCCGGGTCGCGGGGGCGGGAGCTGTAGTAGTGGGGGTGGGAGTCGTAGTGGTCGGGGTGTCTGGGGTGTTCTGCTGGGTTGTCACGTTCTCCAGGTCGTCCGCAGAGCTGGAGTCGGCGCGCACGATATGCAGCATCACGGGCTTGGGGGCCCGGGAAACTGGCGCTGGTGCGCGCTGACTCGTGACTGTCACGAACGGAACACGGGCCAGCCAGGACGAAGGTTCCATCGAGTTCCACGGAGATTTTCCGCACCGGGAGCTCAGCGGCGGAAGTCCAGCGTCCCCAGGAAGGTGTGGAGGTCCTGCAGGCCCTGCTCGGTGCCGTCGAACTCGACGACGAGGAACAGGTTCTCGCCCTGGTCCTCCTGGTGGAGGTAGATGTCCACCCAGTAGTAGTCGGCCTCACCGTCCGCGTTGTAGACGGTCGGCAGGACCTCGGCGTAGTCGGCGCCCGGCACGTCGATGAGCTGGGACTGCGGCGCCACCATGTTCTGGCTCCACCAGTTGTTCCCGGGCAGCCCGCCCTGGATGTAGACCCGCTCGGACCACTCCGGGTCGACGCCCGGATCCGCGTGCGTGATCGTCGGCCCGGTCCACTCGACGCCCGGCGAGAACTCGCCCTCCGTCTCCTCGGCGGTCCAGCCCGGCGGCACGGCGAACTTCAGCCCGTTGTGCTCGGTCCTGACCCAGCCGGCCGGGACGCCCTGCTCGATCGCAGCCAGCGTCGGATAGGAGAACGCCGGCTGGTACCAGTCGGGCTCGCCCGCGTCCCTGAGCCACAGGTTTCCCACGAAGTTGCGCAGCATGGTGTCACCCGCTGCGTCCGCAGTGAAGCGGGTCTCGATGATCCAGCCCTCGTCACCGCTGCGGAGCGTGATCGTCACCGGGCGGATCTTGCCCTCGTCCTCGTGCTGCTCGATGACCACGAGGTCCGCGCCCTCGATGTCGAGCGTCGTCGCGCCCGAGTCCCGGGCCGGGGCGGTCCAGCCCGCGACGTCGAACACGTTCCGCAGCTCGATGGTGGCGTCCATGTCGTCGATGGTGCGATCCGCGCCGAGGCTCAGGGCATCCGGGCGCTCCGGGTCCAGCCACCCGGCGACCCCGCCCGCGTTCACGTCGCCGACGGCGCTCCAGCCACCCGGCGGGACCTCGTACCAGAGGCCGCCGAGGATGTACGGCGACTGCTCCCCGCTCTCGACCACACCGCGCTCCACCCCCGGGAGAACGGGCAGCGTCCCGCCGCCGGTCTCCAGGTACTCGGTCGGTGCGTCCTCGAGCGCTTCGCTCGGGGCGGGCGCCGGCAGCTCGCTCGTCGGACTCGGCTCCTCCGACGACTTGTCCGCCCCCGGCAGCGGCACCTGCTGGTCGGCATAGATCGCGCCGGCGGCGCCGATGCCCGCGCCGGCGAGCACGAGCCCGGCGAGCGCCGTAGTCGCGGCGACCACCACGCGCCGTCGGCGCACGTTCCGCACCGCGCGCACCGCCATGGCGGTGGCGTCCAGCGACTGCGGGGGCTCGATGGTCGCACCGGCAGCACGTAGGCCGGCCACGATCGCAGCGTCCTTCTTCGCGTGGATGTCGTGCACGTTCATGATCGGCTCCCCTCGCCGTCGGATGCCACGAGGACGCGTAGCTGCGCCAGGGCGCGGGACGCGGTGGACTTGACCGTGCCGGCGGAGATGCCGAGCTCGGCCGCGGTGTCGGCCTCGGAACGGTCCAGGAGGTAGCGCAGGACCACAACCCGGCGCTGCTTGACCGACAACACCATGAGCGCGCGGACCAGCCGGTCCCGCTCGGCCAGCCCGGTGTCCGACGCCGGGACGCTCCGCACCCGGGTGATGCTCGCCGGGTCCTCGCTGAGCACCTCGCGCCGGGTACGACGCCACGTGTCGATGCGGGCCGTCGCCAGGACACGACGCGCGTAGGCGAACGGCTCGCCGTCGCCCACCTTCTTCCAGGCCTTGAACGTCCGCTCCAGGGCGAGCTGCACCAGGTCCTGCGCACGGTGCTGGTCGCCGCACAGCAGGTACGCGATCCGGTACAGCGCAGGGGTGCTGGCCTGTGCGAACGACGTGAAGTCCGCCACCGGGTCAAGACCGCTCCGGACGACGGTGAACTCGCCGCTGCCCGGCTGGACCTCCGTGCTCACCGCCACCTCACTCATCCGGAGCTCCGGCCGGAGCTAGAGCCGGCGGCGTACCCCGGCGCTGGTTCGCGGCGCCCTGTGCGCCGCTTCGTCTGCGTCATGCACCATAGACGCAGGATCCGGCCGCCGGGGTTCCATCCATGCAGGACGGGTTCTTACGGGGTCCTGACGACCCCACCAGCCAACCGGGCTTCCGCCCCGCCCGACCGTACCCTTCAGAAGTGGCCCGAGTTCTCGTGATCGACGACGACGCCACCGTCGCGCAGGTGGTCGTCGCCTACCTGGAGCGCGCCGGTGTGGTCGCCGAGCATGCCGCCGACGGCCCGGCAGCCCTGGCCGCCGCCGCCGCGAACCCGCCCGACGCAGTTGTGCTCGACCTCATGCTCCCCGGCATCGACGGCCTGGAGGTGTGCCGACGCCTGCGCGCCGAACGCGCGGACCTCCCGGTGCTCATGCTCACGGCGCGGGGCGAGGAGGAGGACCGCGTGCTCGGCCTGCAGATCGGCGCCGACGACTACGTGGTCAAACCCTTCAGCCCGCGCGAGCTGGTGCTGCGGGTGCAGTCGCTGCTCCGGCGCGCAGGAGGCGCCCCGGCGCCTCCAACGACCGGCGGGCCCCCGGACGGCCGCACGCCCGCCTCCGAGGCACACAGCCCCCTGTACGACGGCAATCTGCGACTCGACGCCGTCGCCCACCGCGTCACCCGCTCCGGGACCGAGCTACAGCTCACGGCGCGCGAGTTCGACCTGCTGCGCTGGTTCCTCAGCCACCCCGGCCAGGTGCACGACCGCGAGAGCCTCATGCGCAAAGTCTGGGGCTGGGAGTACGGCGACCAGTCCACCGTGACGGTGCACGTCCGGCGCCTGCGCGAGAAGGTCGAGGACGACCCGTCCCGGCCGGCGCGCCTGGTGACCGTGTTCGGCGTCGGCTACCGGTGGGACCCCGCCGCGCCCGCGACGGAGGCCGGCGCGTGAACTACGTCGCGGGCATGCTCGTGTCGGTAGCCGTCGCCGCAGTGGTGGGCGCGGCGGGCGCCGTCGCCCTGTTCGCCCTCGCCCGGCGCCGGGTAGCGCTCGCCGCGACGCTCGCCCCGCTCGTCGTCGTCGGATCGGCGACGGCCGGCGTCTACGCGAGCGCGCGGGCGATGTTCCTGTCCGGCACCGGCTCCATGACCGTCCTGCTGCTCCTGCTCGCAACGGTTCCGGTGGCGCTCGCCGTCGGGCTGGTGCTGACCGCGCGCATCCGCACGGTCACCACCGAGGCCGCGGCCGAGAAGGCGGCCCGCGAGCGCGACCAAGAGGTCGAGGTGCGTCGGCGCGAGCTGGTGGCCTGGGTCTCGCACGACCTGCGGACGCCGCTGGCCGCCGTGCGGGCCCTCGCGGAGGCGCTGGAGGACGGCGTCGGCCAGGTGGACGAGCACGTTCCCCGCATCCTGGCGGAGAACCGGCGGATGGCCGCGATGGTCGACGACCTCCTCGCGCTGTCCCGGCTGCAGTCCCCCACCGCGACGCTGCACCGCGAGCCGGTCGCCGTGGCCGACCTCGCCTCCGACGCGATCGCCGCCGCCCAGCCCCTGGCCGACTCGGGCGGGGTCACCCTGGCCTGGGACGTCACCGACCCGGTGGTGACGTCGCTCGACGCCCGGCAGGTCGGGCGGGCGCTGGAGAACCTGCTGGTGAACGCGATCCGGCACACCGGCCAGGGTGGCACGGTGCGGGTGGCAGTGGGGTCTGCGGGTGGCGACGCCCGCACGGTGGTGCTCGCCGTCGAGGACGAGTGCGGCGGGATCCCTCCAGCCGACCTCGACCGGGTCTTCGAGGCCGGCTGGCGCGGAACGGGGGCACGCACCCCGGAGCGCGGCGACGGACCCGGGGCTGGTGCGGTGGGCAGCGGCGCGGGCCTCGGCCTCTCCATCGTTCGTGGAGTGGCCGAGGCCCACGGCGGCACGGCGAGGGTCACCAACATGACCGGAGGCGGAGCTCGAAGCGGCTGCCGCTTCGAGCTCCGCCTCCCCGCCTGACCGCCCGCGTCAGAGCACGTGCGCCAGGAAGTCCTTGGTGCGTTGCTCTCGCGGAGCGTCCAGGACCGCGCTCGGCGGCCCGCTCTCGACGATCACGCCGTCGTCCATGAACACGACGTGGTCGGCGACCTCGCGGGCGAACCCGATCTCGTGCGTCACCACGATCATCGTCATGCCGGACCGCGCCAGGTCCTGCATCACTGAGAGCACCTCGCCCACCAGCTCGGGGTCGAGCGCCGACGTCGGCTCGTCGAACAGCATGAGCTCCGGGTCCATCGCGAGCGCCCGGGCGATCGCCACGCGTTGCTGCTGACCGCCGGAGAGCTGCGCCGGGTAGTGGTCCATCCGGTCGGTGAGTCCCACGCGCTCGATCAGCTCGAGCGCGCGCTGCTTCGCCGCCTTCTTCGACAGCCCGCGCACCTGGACGGGCGCCTCCATGACGTTCTCGAGCGCCGTCATGTGCGGGAACAGGTGGAACCGCTGGAACACCATGCCGATGCGCGAGCGCTGCTTGGCGATCGCCTTGGGGTGCAGCCGGTGCAGCGTGCCCTTGGCGTCCTCGCGGTAGCCCATGAGCTCACCGCCGACGACGATGGAGCCGCCGGTGATGTCCTCGAGCTCGTTGACACAGCGCAGCAGGGTCGACTTGCCCGACCCGGACGGGCCGAGGATCACCGTGACCTCGCCGCGCGCGACGTCGAGGTCCACCCCCTTCAGCACGTGCACGGCGTCGTGCCCGTGACCGAACACCTTGTGCACGGCACGCACCGCGACCATGGCCGCGGCGGCGTCCGTGGAGACCGGAGCGTCAGCGACGGCGCTCATGGTGTCACCTCCTTGGTGATGTCCACCTTCACGGTCCCGGCGGCCGCGATGGCCGCCTGCCTGCCGCCAGGCCCCTTGCCGCGACCGCGACCGCTGCGGGCGGCCGTGCCGAACCCGCGCCCGTAGTACCGCTCCAGGTAGTGCTGCCCCACCATCAGGATCGAGGTGATGAGCAGGTACCAGAGCGCCGCGATGACCAGGAACGGGATCGGCAGGAACTGCCGGTTGCCCATGGCGGACGTCGCGAACTGCAGCTCGAGCGTGAACGGCACGGCGACCACCAGCGAGGTGGTCTTCAGCATCGAGATGGTCTCGTTGCCGGTCGGCGGCACGATGACGCGCATGGCCTGCGGCAGGACGACCCGTCGCAGGACCTTGCCGTCCTTCATGCCGAGCGCCTTGGCGGCCTCGGCCTGGCCCGGGTCCACGGAGGTCAGGCCGGCCCGCACGATCTCCGCGAGGTACGCGGACTCGTTGAGCGCCAGGCCGAGCAGCGCCGCCCAGAACGCCGTGACGACGTCGGCGGTGGTGAACGAGAAGAACTCGGGCCCGAACGGGACGCCCACCGACAGCCGCGGGTACAGCACGGCGAGCAGCCCCCAGAAGACGAGCTGCGTGTAGACGGGGGTGCCGCGGAAGAACCAGATCCAGGCCCAGCTGACCCAGCGCATCACCGGGTTGTCGGACTGGCGCATGACCGCGAGCGCGATCGCCAGGGCGATCGCGATGGCCATGGACGCGAACGTCAGCAGCAGGGTCCACAGCACACCGCGGATCACCAGGACGTCGCGCAGGTACAGCCAGACGACGTCCCAGCGGAAGTTGTCGTTGGTGATCAAAGCGTTGGCCGCCATGGCGGCCAGCACCAGCACGACCACGGCCGCCACCAGGCGGCCGGGCCGGGGTACACCCCGGGCGTGGATCCGGTTGGGCACGGGATCGACGCCCGACGCAGATACGTTGTTCGAGCTCATCTCACCCCTCTCGTAGGTACCGGGACCCGGCTCACTCGGCCGGGTTCAGCTCTGCCTCGTCCACGACGACGTCCTGGCTGCCCCAGCCCGCGAAGGCCGCGGCGAGAGTGCCGTCGTCGATCAGGCTCTGGACGGCCGCCTGGACGGCCTCGCTCAGCTCCGGGTCGTCCTGGGAGACGACGATGCCGTAGGGCGCCGCGTCCCGGATCTCGCCGATGGTCTCGACGTCGCCCGAGGTCTGCTCGACGGCGTACGCGGTGATCGGGGAGTCGGCGTACATGGCCTCGAGCCGGCCGCCCACGAGGTTGGTGGTGACGTCGGCCTGCGAGTCGTAGCGCACGACGTCGATGGCGTCCTCGCCCTCGTCCTCGCAGGTCTGCGAGAGCTCGGTGAGCTCGTCGTCCTGGATGGTCGCCGTCTGCACGCCGACCGTGGTGCCGCACAGGTTCTCGGGGTCGAAGCCCTCGGGGTTGCCCGCGCCGACGCCGAACTGCGAACCGGCGGTCGCGTAGCTGATCATGTTGACCTCGGCGGTGCGCTCGTCCGTGATGGTGAACGCGGAGATGCCGACGTCGTACCGCGAGCCGATGGACGGGATGATCCCGTCGAACGCGGCCGACTCGATCTCGACGTCGAGGCCGAGCACGGCGCCGACGGCCTGGATGGTGTCGATGTCGAACCCGACCGGCGTCGAGCCGTCGGCGTCGATGAACTCGGCCGGGGCGTAGGCGGTGTCGGAGCCGACGGTCAGCGTGCCCTCGTCAGCGATCTCCGCCGGCAGCAGCGCGGCGATCTCCTCGTCAGCGCTGATCGAGGCGAGGTCGAACGAGGCCTCGGCGCTGGCGCCGTCGGTCGCGTCGGTGGAGCCGGTGGGCTCCTGCGACACGCTCGTACAAGCGGTCAGGGCGAGGGTGGCGGCGGCGAATGCAGCCGCGGCGGTCAGGGCGGGAAGCCTGCGCATCAGGGGTCTCCTGGTCGGGTATTGAATGTCTCGCGAGGCCCCTCAGAAACCCGGCAGATCTCTGTCATGTTGGGGAGCAGAGAACCCGACGGCGCACGAGGCGCCCCGACTCGGGTCTCACCCAACCGTGAGTCGCCCCTTGCGTAAACCCGCAAGTTGGAGATCTATGTCACATTGTGATGAGAGGCAGTTTTCTGTTAGCTTTCGCCCCTTTATGCGGGGCTTGACCTGCAATGATGCCTGATCGCTCAGGTGTCGTGCTCGACCGGCTCGTCCGGCCGGCCCTCGGGATCCCCCTCGTCCTGCCAGCCGTGCGGCCACTCGGTGCGCTCCGGCCGCCGCGCGAGGGCGACGATGCTCAGCGCGAGCCCGCCCCACACCACGACGAGTGAGACGACCAGCAGTGCGATCGCGGCGCCGCTCATGACTTACCTCCGAACGTGGGCCAGGTTTCGAACGTGTCGGGGTCGACGCGCCACCGCATCCGCGTGAGCACGAACGCCGCCACGAGGAACAGGGCGACGGTGCCCCACCCCATGAGGTTGAGGTACCAGCCGGCGTACCCCTCGTACCCACCCTGGATCAGGGTGACGATCCGTGAGACCAGCATGTAGGTGAGCACCACAGGGCCGAGGACCACCACGCAGAAGGTCCACCAGCGGCCCACCTGGATGGTGGACACCCCGTTCAGGTGGAACCGCATCTCCTCAGTGCGTCGCAGCACCCAGCCGACGGCGACGGTCGTCACCACCGCGGAGGCCACGATGCCGATGTTGTTCGCCCACTGGTCGACGGTGTCCAGCGCGATCAGGCCCGTGGTGGTGGAGAACGCCAGCACGGAGAGCACCGCCGCGACGACTCCGATGCGGACGGAGGCCTGCGTGCGTGTCCAGCCAAACTTCTCCTGGAACGACGCCGAGACCACCTGCAGGATCGACAGCAACGACGTGAAACCAGCCATCACCAGCGAGCCGAAGAACAGTGCCCCGAAGATTCCCCCGGCCGGCATCTCCGAGACCAGGGCGGGGAAGGTGATGAATGCGAGGGTGGGCCCGGTGAGGCCGTCCAGCTCGGCCACCGGCATGCCCTGCTGATGGGCGAGGAAACCGAGCGCGGCGAACACGCCGATGCCCGCGAACACCTCGAAGCCGGAGTTGGCGAACGCGACCACAAAGCCGGGCGAAGTCAGGTTGGCGCGCCGCCTCCGGTAGGAGGAGTACGTGATCATGATGCCGAACGCGATGGACAGCGAGAAGAAGATCTGGCTGTAGGCGGCAATCCACACGTTCGGGTCGGCCATCGCACTCCAGTCGGGAGTGAACAGCGCGTTCAGCCCGTCGGCCGCCCCAGGCAGGAACAGAGCCCGCACCACCAGCGTGCCGAACGCGAGCAGCAGCAGCGGCATGAACACGAAGTTGACCTTCTCCAGGCCCTTGGCCACCCCGGCGGCGAGCACGACGATCGTCGCAACCCACACCAGCACCAGCGGAATCAGCACCGCCGGCACGAAGTCGAGGCTGAACCAGGCGTCCGTGCCGCCGACGTCGGCCAGCTGGAGATAGGTGCCGGTGAAGAAGGCCGCCGTGTCATCGCCCCAGCGCAGGTCGAACGAGTAGACGAAGAAGCTGAGCGCCCACGCGATGATCACCGCGTAGTAGACGGCGATGACAAAGCAGATGGCCACCTGGAACCAGCCCAGGCCCTCCAGCCAGCGCTTGACCCGGCGGAAGGCCAGCGGAGCGGAGCCCCGGAACCGGTGCCCGATCGCGTAGTCCAGGAACAGGATCGGGATGCCCGCCGTCAGCAGCGCGATCAGGTAGGGCACCATGAAGGCACCCCCACCGTTCTCGTAGGCCACCCCGGGGAAGCGCCAGATGTTTCCCAGCCCGACGGCGGACCCGACGGCGGACAGGATGAAGCCCAGCTGTCCGCTGAACTCCTCGCGCTTCTCGGGCTCCGCTGTCGTGCTCTGCGCGTCGCTCATCCCCTGATCCTGCTGGAAAATCACCCGCAGTGCGAAATCGGGCTTTCCCGACGATGCTCGGCCGGCGTGCTTCGCGCGGCGGATCTCGCCCTGGGATCAGCCGCCGAGCAGCGCCGCCACGTACCCGCCGCGGAACTTGCCCGCCGGGTCGAGGCGCCCAGCCAGAGCGGCGAAGTCGCCGAACCGCGGGTACAGGCCCGGGAGGTCGGCCACCGGGACCGTGAACAGCTTGCCCCAGTGCGGCCGAGCGCCCAGCGGCAGCAGCGCGGCCTCCAGGGCGGGCAACGCGGCGCGGACGGCGGGCCAGTCCTGCCGCCACGTGAAGTGGAACGCCAGGCTGTCCTCGGGCGTGGTGCTGAGCCACAGGTCGTCGCCGGCGATGGTGCGGATCTCGGACGTGAGCAGCAGCGGGCCGAGCCGGTCCCCGAGGGCCCGCACGGCGCGGACGGCGTCGGGCCCCGCAGTGCGCGGCAGGAGGTACTCCGACTGCAGCTCCGCACCCAGGGAGGGCGTGAAGTCGAGCCGGAAGTGCGGCAGCCGGTCGAACCACGGCCCGGGCACCCCGCCCTGCTCGGTGCAGGCGACGGCGGAGACGTCGGGCAGGGGGTGCATCGGCCGGGTCGCGGGCGCGGCACCCAACTCGACCGGGAGTGCGGGCGCGGCGCCCACGCCGTCGTCCACCCGGGACTTGCACCAGACCAGGCGTACGTCGGGCTCGAACCAGCTCGTGAAGACGCTGACGGAGTACGCGCTGCCCATGACCGCGTCGAGGTTGTCGAACAGCGCGTCCCACGGCAGGCCGGTGAAGACGTCCTGGCGTACGTCGAACGTCGGCACGGTCGCGAGCTCCACGCGCGTGACGACGCCGAGTGCGCCGAGCGCCACCACCGAGCCGGGGAAGTCCGCGTCGCCGCGGCGCAAGGTCAGCACGTCCCCGGAGGCGGTCATCAGCTCCAGCCCGACGACGTCGCCCGCGAGCGAGCGCGTCCCGTCCCCGGAGCCGTGGGTGCCCGTGGCGACGGCGCCGGCCACGGAGATGTGCGGCAGGGAGGCCATGGCGGCGAGCCCGCGGCCCTGCGCGTGCAGGTCGACGGCGACCTCGCCGTAGCGCAGGCCGGCGCGGACCGAGGCGACGCCGGTGGCGGGGTCGATCGTCAGCGGCGGCCGGTCGTCGTCGAGCAGGTCGAGCTGGACGTGCACACCCGTCGTGTCAGCGACGTCGCTGAACGAGTGGCGCGAACCGAGGGCCCGGACGCGGGGCTCACCGGCGACGGTGCCGGCAAGCTCCGCGAGGGTCCGGGGGCGCTCGATGCGCGCGGACGAGTACTTGAGGTTCGCTGCCCAGTTCTGCACCGGACAAGCGTGCCACTGGTTCAGCTGAGCCGAGCTACGGGGTCAGGCGCTGGCCGCTGCGTTACGGACCACCGGGATCCGCTGGCTGATACCGACCATGTCCAGGACCTCCATCACCACGGCGGACGGCTCGCGGAGCAGGACGGGTGACCCCGTCTCCTCGCCGAGCACAAACACCTGGAGGATGAAGGCCACCCCGGAGGAGTCGATGAACGTGACGTCCCGAGCGTCGACGATGACGGGCTCGGGGTCCGGTCGTGCTGCGAGCGTGGCCATGGCCTCGCTCGCGTTCTCGCGCAGCAGCGCGTCGATATCGCCCCAGAGGGTCAGCACCGTGCCCTCGTAGGTGTTCCGGCATGCGATACCGGATCCCGGGCGTCCGGGAGCCAGGTCCTGCGCTGAGTCTGACGGGAGAGGGTCCATGGGGTCATTCGCTCCGTCCTGCATTGGTCGGGCCTCGACTTCGGTAGACACTGACTTCCACACTGACTTGGACGCTTCTTGGTGCTCTCTGACCGCCCCCTTGGCCGGGAGGGGCAAGAATTGCCTGAGGTGAGTGTTCACCCGGCACATGCCTTCCGTCCACCCCCGCGGCGTTACGGTCACGTTGCACGAAGGAGAACTGCCCGCCTCCGTGCCCTCGCGGGCCCGCTCGGCGCCCGCCTGAGCCGGGCTCAGGCAGGGTCGGTCACGTCCGCAACCGTGGCATCGAGCGCCGTCGTGAGATCAATGGCGTCGACCGTGGCGCCCACTCCGTGCGCACCTCCGCCGATCGACACGAGCCCCGGCTCACCGAGCCGGGAGTCCGCGACGACGGGCCACTTGTGGAACGACCCGAACGGAGTGATGGTTCCCCGTTCATAGCCTGTGACCTCGAAGGCCACCTCTTTGCTGGGCATCGACAGGCGCGAGACGCCGAGCAGGGCGCGCAGCTTGGGCCACGAGATCTGCCGGTCTCCCGGGACCAGCACGAACAGGAAGTCGTCGTCGGCCCGGCGCACGACGATCGTCTTGATCAACTTCGACGGATCGACCCCGCGCGCGGCCGCCGCCTCGGCGAGGCTGCCGACCTGGTCATGCCGCTTCAGCTCGAACGGGATGCCGGCCGCCTCGAGCGCCGCGACGGCACGTTGTTCGCTCATGGCATTTCCTATCCCGAAAACCCGAGTCTCTGTTGTCTCACAATATGGTCAAGATATCGCCCGCGGGTAACGGCTCAGGGCTCCTCGGTGTCGTCGGTGACGACGCCGGTCCCCTTGGGCAGGGTCGCGAGCGGAGCCGACGACGCAGACGAGGACGGCACGGGGTCAGGCGTGCCCGTCTCCCCGGAGCCGTCCCCAGGCTCTTCACCGGGGCACGACGGCGACGGCGAGGGTGACGGTTCGGGAGCAGGTGACGCACCCGGCTCGGGGTCGGTGTCGTCGGGCGGCGGGCAGGACGGCGACGGAGATGGTTCGGACGGTGACGGGCTCGGCGCCGGGATCGTCGGCCTGGTCGTCCGTGTGGGCGTCGGCTCCGGCTCGGACGGCGTCGGCCCGTCGGACGGCACCGGCGGCTTCTGCGACGGCGGGTTGCTGCCCGGACCGTCCGACCCCTCGTCCGGCCCGTCAGGCCTGTCCGGCTCGTCCGCGGACCCGCCGTCGCTCGGCTTGGGATCGAACGCCGGCTTGTAACGCGGGGTCGCCGAGTCGGTCGGTGTCCAGGTGCCGACGTCGGACGGATCGATGGCACGGTTCGGGATGGAGCCGGCCGCGAAGAACTCGAAGTGCCACGGCTCCGGCTTGGCGCCGCCGAGCTGGGCCCACGACGGGTTGTCCCAGCCGTAGTCGGGGCCGTGCAACCGCAGCCAGACGTACTCGGGGGAGTTGCCGCCCGCGATCGGGTTGTCCAGGTCCACGGCGAGGCCCCAGCCGTGGTTCGACGTGCCGGGGATCGCGGCGAGGTGCGGCTTGGCGCTGGCCACGGCGACCTGCGCCTCGTAGGAGCGGTAGGAGTCGGTGATCGGGATCGGGTAGCCGAACTCCTCCTCGAACAGTGCGCTGAGCGCCGTCAGCCGCTCGGCCGCGTCGCAGCGCAGCATGTGCCCGGACGCGAACTCCAGCTGGCACAGCACGTCGGCGGGGATGCGGCCGTTCGCGTATCCAGCAGTGGAACCACCGAACGCGCTCACGACGTCGAGCAGGCTCTCGCGCAGCGAGAAGCCGCCCGGTGCATCCAGGCCCTGCACCTCGACCAGGGCGTTGGGCACCGACGGGTCCAGCATGTTCGCGAGCCGCACGGCCGCGATCACTACTTCCTCGTAGGTGATGTAGCCCGCCTGCGGGTCGTCGACGTGCGGGTCGATCACCGAGGTGCTCCCGTTCGACACCTGCACCACCGGCGGGGCTTCCTCCTCCGGTTGCGGCTCCTCGGTGTCGCCGTCGTCTGCATCGGTGTCGGTGTCGGTGTCGGTGTCGGTGTCGTCAGCACCGTCCGTCCCGGTGCCCGACTCCGGGGCGTCGGCGTCCGGCTCCGACCCGCGCGCGACGGGCGCGTCCTCGATGCGGAGGCCCTCGTTGTTCTCGCCGAACGCCAGCTGCTGCATCTGGTACGTCGTGTAGAGCATGCCGAGCTCGGCGGCGGCCTGCGCGATGGTGGGGCTGAAGTTGGGCCCCTGCTCCTGCGCTTCCTGCTCGGCGCGCTCGAGGACCGCGACTACCTGGCCCAGCGTCACGCCGTCCGGGGCGGTGCTGGTGTCACCGACGGTCAGGCTCTGGAGCAGCCCGTAGAACCGGATCGGGAGCTCGCCGCCCTGGCCGGACGGATGCGCGGCCGGGATGCTCGCCGAGGCCGTGAACAGCACACCGATCGCGATCACGGCGGCGACGGCGCCGGTCCCGGCGCTCCGAAGCAGACCCCGCAACCGCTCACTGCGAAGCAGAACCCGCAGCCGCTCACTGCGAAGCAGACCCTGCAGCCGCTCACTGCGAAACAGACCCTGCAGCCGCTCACGAGGGATAAGCGCAACGAGCTGCTTCGCCTTGTCGTTCACGCGTCGCCCCCTCAGTCGGTGCGCGGCCGCAAGGTGCGCAGTACGTGCGGTTCGGATACTTGTACAGGACTATCACGCCTAGGTGAACTCACGCCATGGAGTTCTCGACGCCCTGTTGAACCGAGGTCAAGGGTAACGATTCGGACGTACTGCGCAATGAGCTCTTCCAGGTAGATCTCAGGATCCTCCACACTGACGCGGGTCCGTAGGGTGGCGTCAGGTACATACCGGCCTATCCAAGACGTTTCGGATACTCCACAATATGGCCTGACATTTCCTAAAACCTGCAACCAGGGGAGCACGACCACCATGACCACGCCCGACACCACGACCCCCGAGGCCTTGATCGAGGAGAACGCCGCCTCGACCGCCACCCAGGTCGTGGAGCCCGAGCCAGCCGCGCCGGAGGCGCCGTCCGAGGTGACCGAAGAGATCGAGGCGCCCGTGGCCCAGGCCGTCGCCACCGACGAGCCCGTCACCACGACCGCCGTCGCCGCCCCCGTCGCGACCGAGACCGCCGTGGCCGAGACGACCGCCGTCGTCGTCGAGGAGGAGCCGCAGAGCACGGTCTTCAGCCTCGTCACCTTCTTCCTGGCCGCGCTGCCGATCATCGGCGTCATCCTGAACGCCATCGCGGTCGCCCGCGCCGGCAAGGAGGGCTTCGACCTGTGGCTCGCTCGCTGGGGCCTCGCGCTCGCCATCATCGAGACCGTCGGTGCACTTCTCCTGGTCGGCCTCGGTTACTACTTCGGCCTGCTGTCGGCCGGCGCCGTCTGAGCAGACCCAGGCAGGTCGCCTGTCAGAACCACCCAGACGTGTCAGACCCTCAGGTCGCCTCAGCGGCCTGAGGGTCTGCCATGTTCCGGGGTGGACAGATCGGGTGAAATTTCGCTAATCGTCACATCATGGCCATTCGCCCGTCATGGGCCGCCACGACGATGAACGCGCTCAGGTCAACCTCTAGGAAGGTCTGTCCCATGTCGCAGTTCGTCGTTCGACGAGGGCTTCGGCTCCGCAGCCTGATCGCGTCGGTCTCGGCGCTGGTGCTCGTCGCGCTCCTCACGGTGGCGCTCCCCCAGCCCGCCGACGCCTACCCGCCCGACCTGCCGTCCAAGGCGGTCGTGCAGTCCGAGCTCAACTCCCTCACCGTCCAGGCGGAGAGCGCCTCGGCCCCGTACAACCGGGACCTGTTCCCGCACTGGATCAGCCAGGGCAACAACTGCGACACCCGCGAGGTGGTGCTGCAGCGCGACGGCACCAACGTGCAGGTCGGCAGCGACTGCTACCCGACGTCGGGTAGCTGGTACAGCGAGTTCGACGGCCAGACCTCCACGCTGGCGTCGGACATCGACATCGACCACATAGTGGCGCTGGGCGAGGCCTGGTACTCGGGCGCCAGCTCCTGGACCACCGCCCGCCGCCAGTCCTTCGCGAACGACCTCACCGGACCGCAGCTCATCGCCCTCACGGACAACGTGAACGTCTCGAAGAGCGACAAGGACCCCGCCGAGTGGGTCCCGCCGCTGGCCAGCAAGCGCTGCGCGTACTCGAAGATGTGGATCCACACGAAGTCCCGCTGGGGCCTCACCGTGGACTCCGCGGAGAAGACGGCGCTGCAGGGCCTGCTGAACACCTGCTCGTTCTGACGGCTCCTCCCCCCGGTACGGTGCGGCGGCACGGTTGACGTGTCGCCGCATTCCCGTGAGTCTGGTCAGGCCGCGGGCCTCGCCTGCCGTGTGCGTACGCTCCATCGCTCCACTTCCAACGACGGAAACCAGGACGAGCACAGGGAGAACCAATGACAACGCTGTCAGCGATTTCCTCCACCCCCGGGCGCTCCAGGACCCGCTTTCTGCGACGAGCACTCGGCGCGGGCGCGGCCTTCGCGATCGCCGGCCTGGTGGTCGCTCCGCTGTCCCCCGCGCCCTCCGCCGGCGCGGCAGACGCGGTCGGCGTGACGAACACGGTCGGTGCGACCAGCACGGTCCGCGCGGCCGGCGTCGCCCCGCCGTCCGAGGCCTCGGCACAGGCCGTGATCTGCGACATCTACTGCGACGCGCGGGATCCCGCGCAGGCGACGGGCGATCGCATCCCGGTGAGCGCCACGATCCACGGCCGTACGCTCCGGCTCCACGTCTCCGACGCCGACGTCATGGGTTGGGGCTCGATCGAGGGCGGCCAGGCGGGTGACGAGGTCTGGCTCGACCGGTCGTTCGACGGCGGCCGGACCTGGGCGTCGGGGAGCAGGCTCGGCAACACGACGATCCCGAGCGGCTCGACCGGCTGGCGTACGCAGATGTACAACGTCGACGACTGGGCCAACGCCGGCGTCGGCGCCTTGCGTGCCTGCGGCAAGGCCGGCGACCGCCCCGAGATCGCCTGCACGGGCTGGGCCCGCAACGACCGCAACGCCGGCAGTCGATCGACGGCGGCGGCCACCGCGCTGATGATGCTGTGGGACCGCAACACCGGCCTGTTCGAGACCAACGGCTGGTGGACGGCGGCCAACGCGCTCACCGCCGTCATCGACAACGCCCGGATCAGCGGGATGGGCAGCTACCGGTACGCGATCGCCGAGACCTACAACAAGAACGTCAACGCGCGCGACGGCCAGTTCCGCAACGAGTACCTGGACGACACCGGCTGGTGGGGCCTCGCCTGGATCGCGGCCTACGACCTGACCGGTGACAGCCGGTATCTGAACACTGCCCGCGCCGACGCCGACCACATGCGCGCCTACTGGACCAGCAAGTGCGGCGGGGGCGTCCAGTGGAACACCGGCATCGCCTACAAGAACGCCATCACGAACGAGCTGTACATCCAGCTCAACGCGGCACTGCACAACAGAATCCCCGGCGACACCACCTACCTCCAGCGAGCGCAGGAGGGCTGGAACTGGTTCCGGGCCAGCGGCATGATCAACTCGGGCAACCTGATCAACGACGGGCTGAACGACTCCTGCGTCAACAACGGCCAGCCCACGTGGACCTACAACCAGGGCGTTGTCCTCGGTGCGCTGGCCGAGCTGCACCGGGCCACCGGGGACGCGGCGCTGCTCACCACCGCGCGGAACCTGGCGAACGCCTCGACGTCGTCCACCTACCTGAACCCGGGTGGAGTGCTGCGGGAGGTGAACGAGGGCGACGACTGCAGCAGCGACGGCGCCTCCTTCAAGGGTGCCTACGTGCGTGGCCTGGGCAAGCTCAACGCGGCGCTGCCGGATCGTCCGTACAGCGGGTACATCGACCGGCAGGCCGACGCGGCCTACGCCAACAACCGTGACTCGCTCGGGATGTACGGCCCGCACTGGGCCGGGCCGCTGGTCCGGCCCGCGACGGGGCACGGCTGCCAGCACGGCGCACTGGACCTCCTGAACGCGGCCCAGGCCAGCTGACCGACCTGTTTGATCCCTACACGCTGCGCGCGTCCCGCCGCGGATTCCGTGCAGCGTGTAGGGGTCAAACCGGTGGAACGGACCACCGGCCGAGGCCGGTCGGCAAATGACCTTGCCGGTGCTGGGAGAATGGGGGGTTGTGAGTACCGAGCCTTCTTCCACCCCAGTGTCCGACGGCGATAGCGGCCGCCCGGGCGGAGGCCGGAACCGCGGGCGTGGTGCACGCGGGAGGTCGGCCGGCGGGCTGGCCAACAAGACGGCCCCCCGAACGGTCAGCAGGACCGCCGGCCCGGCGCACCGGGCCGCGCCGCGTCTCGACGGCGCAGCTCGAAGCCGCTGCCGCGAAGCGCGCCGCCGTCGAGGTGCCGCCCATCACCTACCCGGCGCAGCTGCCCGTCTCGGCGCGGCGCGACGACATCTCCGCTGCGATCCGCGACAACCAGGTAGTGATCGTGGCCGGCGAGACCGGCTCCGGAAAGACCACGCAGATCCCGAAGATCGCCCTGGAGCTGGGGCGTGGCCGGCAGGGCCAGATCGGGCACACGCAGCCCCGGCGGCTGGCCGCGCGCACGGTCGCGGAGCGGATCGCCGAGGAGCTCGGCACGCAGCTCGGCGGCGTGGTGGGCTACCAGGTGCGGTTTACCGACCAGTCCAGCGAGGACACGCTGGTCAAGGTCATGACCGACGGCATCCTGCTCGCGCAGATCCAGCGCGACCCGCAGCTGCTCGCCTACGACACGATCATCATCGACGAGGCGCACGAGCGGTCCCTCAACATCGACTTCCTGCTGGGCTACCTGTCGCGGCTCCTGCCGCAGCGGCCCGACCTGAAGCTGATCATCACGTCGGCCACCATCGACTCGGAGCGGTTTGCCGCGCACTTCTCCCCCGCGGCCCTGGCCCAGCGGGGCGGAGCGCCCACCTACGTCACCGACCTGCTCGCGGACCAGGCCCCGATCGTCGAGGTGTCCGGCCGGACGTTCCCGGTCGAGATCCGCTATCGCCCGCTCTCGCCGGACGAAGGCGAGGCGGGTACGGAAGGCGAGCGGCCGCCGTCGGGCAATGCCGGCGGACCGAAGAAGAAGGGCCGGGCGCGCGGCGGCGAGGAGAAGGACCTCGTCACCGGCATCATCGATGCCTGCGACGAGCTGCTGCGGGAGGGCACCGGCGACATCCTGGTGTTCCTCTCGGGCGAGCGGGAGATCCACGACACCGCCGACGGGCTCGCCGGCCACCTCAAGGAACGCGCCCGCGACCCCAAGCATCCGCAGCACATCGAGATCATGCCGCTGTACGCGCGGCTCTCCAGCGCGGAGCAGCACCGGGTCTTCCAGCAGCACAGCTCGCGGCGCATCGTGCTGGCGACGAACGTCGCCGAGACGTCGCTGACCGTCCCGGGCATCCACTACGTGGTGGACCCCGGCACGGCGCGCATCAGCCGCTACTCCAAGCAGACCAAGGTGCAGCGGCTGCCGATCGAGGCGGTGTCGCAGGCCTCCGCCAACCAGCGCAGCGGCCGGTCCGGCCGCGTCGCGGACGGCATAGCGATCCGCCTGTACTCCGAGGAGGACTTCGACGGGCGGCCCGAGTTCACCGAGCCCGAGATCCTGCGCACCTCCCTGGCGTCGGTGCTGCTGCAGATGATCTCGGTCGGAGTGGTCAGCACGCCCGACGACGTCGCGCGGTTCCCCTTCGTCGAGCCCCCGGACACGCGCGCGATCCGCGACGGCGTCCAGCTGCTCACGGAGCTCGGCGCGCTGGAAGAGGTCTCGTCGGACGGCGGGACCGTCACGCAGCTCACCGAGGTGGGCCGCACGCTGGCTGCGCTCCCCATGGACCCGCGCCTGGCGCGGATGGTCCTCGAGGGCTCGCGCCAAGGCGTCGCCCGCGAGGTCGCGATCGTGGCAGCCGCGCTGTCGATCCAGGACCCGCGCGAACGCCCCGCCGAGCAGCGCGCGCAGGCCGACCAGCAGCACGCCCGCTTCGCCGACCCGCGCTCCGACTTCCTCACCTACCTCAACCTGTGGGAGTACGTGCGGGAGCAGCAGCACCTGATGGGCAGCTCGGCCTTCCGCCGGCTGTGCAAGTCCGAGTACCTGAACTTCCTGCGCATCCGCGAGTGGCAGGACGTCGTGGCGCAGCTCCGCGAGATGTCGCGGCCGCTGGGCATCGAGATGTCGTTCCAGCCGCGGCGTCGGTCGTCCGACGGCGGTGGGTCGGGTCCGGTGGAGGGCGGTGATACGCCTGAGGTCGAGTCGCCTTCGTATCGGCAGACCTGGGACGACGACACCATTCACCGTTCGTTGCTGGCTGGGCTTTTGTCGCAGATCGGGATGCAGGACACCGGTGAGGTCAAGGCATCCGCCGTCGCGCATCTGCGGGGCGAGGCCCGCGAGCGGGCGCTGAAGCGCGCGACGAAGCAGGCTCGCAACGAGTACGTCGGCGCGCGTGGGGCGCGGTTCGCGATCTTCCCCGGGTCGCCGCTGTCCAAGAAGCCGCCGGTGTGGATCATGGCGGGCGAGCTGGTGGAGACCAGCCGGCTCTGGGCCCGCGACGTGGCGCGCATCCAGCCCGAGTGGGCCGAAGACCTGGCCGGGCCGCTCGCGAAGCGCACCTACTCGGAGCCGCACTGGTCCAGCAAGCAGGGCGCCGCGATGTGCACGGAGAAGGTGCTGCTGTACGGGGTGCCGATCGTGTCCGACCGCCGGGTGCTCTACGCGAAGGTCGACCCCGAGGCGGCGCGCGAGATGTTCGTGCGGCACGCGCTCGTCCAGGGCGAGTGGACCACGCACCACCGGTTCTTCCACGACAACCGTGCCCTCCTGGAAGAGGCCGGCGAGCTGGAGGCCCGCTCCCGCAAGCGCGGCCTGGTCGCCGACGAGGACGACCTCTTCGCCTTCTACGACGAGCGCGTCCCCGACTCCGTGGTGTCCGCCGCGCACTTCGACCGCTGGTGGTCGCGCGCGCGCAAGGAGACGCCGGACCTGCTCGCCTTCACGATGGAGCAGCTGGTCGGCGACGCGTCCGTCGACACCGCGCAGTTCCCGGAGACCTGGCCCCAGGGCGAGCTCTCCCTGCCGCTCACCTACCAGTTCCAGCCCGGCTCCGAGGCCGACGGCGTCACGGTGCACATCCCCGTCGCCGTGCTCGCGCGCGTGGTGCCCGACGGGTTCGACTGGATGGTGCCCGGGCTCCTCGAAGAGCTGACCGTCGCGACCATCAAGTCGCTGCCCAAGGCGGTACGGCGCGAGCTCGTGCCGGCACCCGACGTCGCGCGCGAGATAGTCGCGTGGCTGCGCACGGAGTGCCCTGCCTGGGAGGACATCGTCCGGGCCGGCGACATGGCGGAGCCGTTCGTGTCCGCGTTCACGCGGGCTGTCCGGGTGCTGCGTGACGTGGTGGTGCCGGCTGAGGTCTGGGACGACGAGCGTCTGTCGCGGCTTCCCGCGCATCTGCGGGTCACGTTCCGGGTGATCGAGGAGCGCGGGCGGGGGCGGTCGGCGTCTTCGATCGTGCTGGACGAGTCGAAGGATCTGTTGCTGTTGCAGCGGAAGTTGGCTGCGCAGGCTGAGGCTGCTGTGCGGTCTGCTGTGCGTGGGGCTGTTGGGGCGGCGTTGGCTGAGGCTCGGGCTGCTTCTGTTGCTGGTGGTTCCGCTGGTTCTGCTGTTGCTGGGGCGGGCGCGGAAGGCGACGACCCTCGCGCGGACGCGTTCACGGGCCCCAGGGGGCCCTCCACTTCGGGAAGGAATACGTCCGCGCGAGGGTCTTCGCCTTCCGCGCCCTTCGTAGGTTCGTCGCCTTCTGGGGTGGGGCGCGGCTCCAGTGACGGGGTGGTTGGCGGGGGCGTTGGCAGTGGCGTTGGTGGTGGCGGTGAGGTTGGCGTTGGGAGTGGAGTCGAGGGGCTTGGGGGTGCTGGTGGGAGTGTTGTCGGGGAGCAGGCTGGGTTGAGTGGTTGGCCTGCCGGGCTGCCCGACGGCGGGGTGTTGCCCGCTTCGGTGGCTACCGATGTGGGGGCCGGGGTTGTGGTGCGGGGGTTCCCTGCGCTGGTGGAGGAGCGTTCTGCCAAGGTGAAGGGGCAGGCCCGGTCCGTCGGGGTTGCGCTGCGGATCCTGGCGGACTCGACGCAGCAGGACGTGCTGCACGCGGCCGGCGTGCGGCGGCTGCTGGTGTCCGAGGCCGCGCTGGGTGCTGGGCGGATCACGTCTCGGTGGACGGGGACGCAGTCGCTGACGATGGCGGCGTCGCCGTATCCGAGCACCGAGGCGCTGGTGGCCGATCTGCAGCTCGCGGCTGTTGTGTCGCTGACTTCTGGTGGCGAGTCTGCGCGGTATGACACGCCGCCGGGCGGAGTGGATGCTGCGGCCGTGCGGTCCGCGTCGGCGTACGCCGACGCGCTGGCGTTTGTGCGGCAGCACCTGGAGGACGAGGTCTACCGCGTCGTCGGGCACGTGGTGGCCGCACTCTCGGCGAGCCGGACGCTCGAGGCGGAGATCCGCGCGTCGGGCAGCCTCGCCCTGCTGAACACGCTCCAGGACCTGCGTGAGCATCGCGCCGCCCTCATCCACGACGGGTTCGTGTCGACGACGCCGCCGCGGCGGCTGCCCCACCTGGCGCGCTACCTGCGCGCGGACTCGCACCGCCTGGTGAAGGCCACGGAGAACCCCGCGCGGGACTCCGATCTCGCCTGGCGGATCGGCGATGTCACCGCCGCGTACGAGAAGGCGCAGACCGCATACGCGGCGGGCTCCCCCGACGCCGCCCGCGCGGCCGAGCTCGCGGATGTGCGCTGGATGCTGGAGGAGCTGCGTGTCTCGCTGTTCGCGCAGCAGCTCGGCACGGACGGCCCGGTCAGCGAGAAGCGCATCCGCAAGGTGCTGGTACCGAACGGCTGGTGACCCCTGCCGATACAGAGGGGCCGGCTGCGCACTTCCGCGGCCGGCCCCTCTGGCGGGCGGTCAGCGCTGGTAGGCCGCCCGGCTGTAAGCATTCGGCGGTGCCGGGTCGCCCTTCGCCACGAGCAGCACCTGGACCGCGGTGACCCGCTTGGTGTAGCTCTCGGTACCTGCACCGTCGCCGTTCTTGGCCCAGCCGAGCCAGCCGGTCCCGGCGACGTGGGTCCGGTAGTAGATGTCGAACTGGGCGGCCATCTGGCCCGTCAGGCGCATCCTGTAAGCCGACGTCCGGTTCGTTGCGTGGTACGTCCCCGCGACACGATCGTCGGCCACGTAGCTGCGCCAGCCGTCACCCTCGACCTTGGCCGACACCTGGACGCCGCCCGAGTACTGCGTCCCGTCGACGTCAACACGCAGCGCGTTCAGCCGCTGAGTCGTGCTGGTCAGGCCCGCGGTCGAACCGCCCATCACCGGCGCGCGCCACACGTTCGACGGCCGGAGGTAGGACCTGACGTGCACCTGCTGCTGCACCGGCGCGTAGTAGTAGGCCGCATTGCCCGACCCGGACTCCAGACGCTCGCCCTTCGGCAGGACCCTGATCTGGACGGCCTCGATCCCGTAGCCGAACCCGACGGTGCCTGCCTCCGCACCGTTCTTGGCCCAGCCCAGCCAGCCGTACTTGGGCACGTAGGCGCGGTACCAGACGTCGTAGTAGGGGGCCAGCACCCCGCCATCGTCGATACGGAACGCCTCAAGACGGCGGTTCTCCCCGACACTTCCGACGTAGAAGACCGTGTCCTTGACCTTGAATCCTTCCCACCCCTGGCCTTGGACGTATCCCTCCATGTCGAACCAGTAGTCGGCAATGCCACCGCCGTCGTCGGGGAGTTCCCCACCTCTGGAGCTCACATACCCAGGAGCCGGCCACGGTTCAGCCACCAGCATCTCGAGCCCCCTGCCGCTCCCCGGAGAGCCGATCGAGACGGCGTCGGGGCTGCAGTACGAATAGTTCTTCAACCAGCTTGATCCGACGAGTTTGCCCCCGTAGCAGACGTCGGCGTCCTCCCGGTCGCCGATCTTGACCGAAGCCGTGACCGTCTTGGGCGCCATACCCGGCGCGTAGGCGGTCACTCGGGCCGTCAGCGTGTGTCCCTCGTCGGGCGGAAGGCTGAGGTAATGAGCGTCCTCATCGCTTAGACCGGACGAGACCACCTTGCCCGCCCGCAGCCACTCGAACTTGTAGGACGTCGGCTGCGGCGAGAACCCGGACACCTTGACGTACAGGTTCGGGTCCAGGCGCACGTCGTCGAACGCCGTGATGGTGGCCTTTCCACCGGTGAAAGGACAGCCGTCCGCACAAATCCGGGCCGTCGCGGACAACGTGGGGGCGCCCTCGAACTGCCGGTACTCGGCGGAAATCTCCTGTAACCCGGTACCGAGCGGCGCCTGCTCCACGAGGACGGTCTCGGACTGTGCGTCGAACGTCGTACGGCCGACCTCCTGAGTCCCGTGCCGGAGCACGACCTCGCCCATCGGTCTGACCTCCAGGTCGCTCGTGAGCGTGACTTCCAACGGGATACGACCGTCGCCCGGGATCGAATCCTCCAGACCGCGCACAGTGATCGCCGGCGGTGCGGGCTGCGTCGTGCTGGTGGTCCCCACCAGGAAGTTCTTCCACCGAGCAGGACCGCGCACGCCATACCGGTCGACTCCCCGCACGTGCAGGTACTTGCTACCGGATGTCGTGGGTACCACGGGGATCACCACCGGGCTGCTGTCCGCCACAGAGATGCTCTCCCACGTCGCGGGTCGGCTCGAGCTCTCCGTCACGGCGTACTCGTACGCGACGGCCTCGCCCTGACGTGTGGCGGCCACCAGATACTGGCCGGCCACGCCCGCCCCACCGCGAGCCTCGCCGTAGACATACACGGCTCCGGCGCCGAGCACTGGCACGGTCAGCGCGACGACGGGTGGCTGCCGCACCCCGAAGCGGCACGACGCCACCGGCTCCGCCCCCCAGACGTCGCCCTCGCGGACACGGACCTCGAGGGTGTAGACGTTCTCGTGGCTCAGGTACAGCTCGCGCTCGACCGTGCTCAGTCCGGCGTCGACCGGGTCGGGGAACCCGGTCACCGACACACCGTCCGGCCCGAGGATCGAGTAGAAGACCGACGACACCTCCGTAGCGGCGTCGAACGTCGTGGCCCACTGCAGATCGATGTAGTCACCGGTGCCGGTGTACCAAGCAGGCTCGGCGCCGCAGGCGTCACCGTTCACGGTGATCGACGGCGCAGGCTCGACTGACGCTGACGGCTCCGCTGACGCAGACGGCTCCGCCGACGCGGCCGCCGGGATCGCGGGCACCGTGATCAGGCCGGCGAGCAGCGCGCCGCCCGTCAGGGCTGCCAGGACACGGCTCGGTAGACCCGAAGATTGCAAGGGGTTCAAATCGTCGTTCCTCTCAAGGGCCCCTCAGGGGCCGCCAAGCCCCCGCGCAGGAAGGGCTGCGCCGAGACTAGATCGGGCGATAACGGCACAACAACGCGGTTTCGCGAAGTTCACCCGCGCTCGCCCGCGTCAGAACCCTGGGCCGGATCAGGGCCCTACCAGGGAATCACCGGATACTCGACAGCCTGCGAGGCGCGTACCGTCGATGGCATGAGCACACCGACCCTCTCCCGTCCACGCCAGGGGCGCATGATCGGTGGCGTCTGCGCCGCCATCGCCCGCCGATTCGGCTGGAACCCGACGCTCGTGCGCGTGGTCACCGTCGCGTCCATCCTCATCCCGGGTCCGCAGGTCCTGGCCTACATCATCGGCTGGATCGCCATTCCGAACGAGCGCCAGGCGGCCTGACGACGCCGCCCGGCAGCCGGCTCAGCGCTGGTAGGCCGCCCGGCCGTTGCCGTTCATCGGCGCGCGCTCGCCCTTCTTGACGAGCACCACCTGCACCGCCGTGTTGCGCTGACCGTACGACTCCGTGCCGGCGCCGGCACCGTTCTTGGCCCAGCCCAGCCAGCCGGTGCCGGCCACGTAGACGCGGTAGTAGATGTCGTACTGCTCGGCCATCTCGCCGGTGAGCCGCATCTTGTAGGCGGACGTCCGGTCCGTGGAGTCATACGTGCCCGCGACCTTCGTGTCGCCCACGTAGGGCCGCCAGCCGTCACCCTCGACCTTCGCCGAGACCTGCACGCCGCCCGAGTAGCGCAGGCCGGTCACGTCGACCCGCACCGCGTTCAGCCGTTGCGAGGTGCTGGTCAGCCCGGCGGTCGAGCCGCCGTGCACCAGCGGCTGCCAGCCGTCAGGCCGCAGGTAGGGCTGCACGGTCACCTGGTTCTGGGTCGCCTTGTCGTAGAACGGCGCGTTCCCCGTGCCCGATGCCGTGGGCGCCTTTCCCTTCGGCAGCACCCGGATCTGCACGTCCTCGATGCGGTAGCCGTACCCGGTGGTGCCGGCGTTCTCGCCGTTCTTGGCCCAACCGAGCCAGCCGTACTTCGGCGAGTACGCGCGGTACCAGACGTCGTAGAACGAGACGTGCGGGCCGCCGGGCGTGATCCGGAAGGCTTCGAAGCGGCGGCTCTGGCCGATGCTGCCGACGTACGGGATGTTGTCCCGGTACTTCTGCCCCGACCAGCCAAGGCCCTGGACGTAGCCCTCCGTCTCGAACCAGAAGGGCGCGGGCATCTCGTCGCTGTCGGTCGACGGGTCCGTACCCGCGGCGTACGACCCCGATGTCGGGTAGGCGATCAGCGCCTGCGCCGTCGCCCCGCTGCCCGGCAGCCCCGCACTCATCCCGTCCGAAATTTGGCAGTAGCAGAAGTTGCTCTCCCACGGGGAACCGATCCAGCTGAGCCCGTAGTTGACGTGCATCGTGTCGCGGGGACGGACCGTGAACGGCGTCGAGGTCGCCGAGGTCGAGGTGGTGCCGGTCCGGTGCGCCGTGACCTGGACGGAGACCTCGTGCCCGACGTCGGCCGGGGAGCTGAGGTACCGCCAGCCCGTCTCGCCCTCGATGGCCGCGCCGTCCCGGAGCCACTGATAGGTGTACGACGAGGGCTCAGGCCTGAAGCCGCTGATCTCGGCCCCGTAGTCGCTGTTGTAGCTCGGATGGGTCTCCCCCGCCGACCGCAAAGACTCGACGACCACGGACCCACCAGTGAACGGCGGCTCGACGACAGCCGCGGCAGCTGAGACCGCCGGCACCAGCGCCAGGGAACCTGCCAGTGCTCCGGCGGCGAGCCCCGCCACGGCGCGGACCACCCTGACCCGGAGCCGCGCGGAAGGGGACAGAACAACAGTCATTACGATCTCCGGTCATCGTGCGAGCGGATCAAGGCTAGATGGCGCCGCACAAGCCGCCGGACCAGATCGGCAAAGTTCACCCCGACCTCAGAGCGGCTGCGGTCCGGGCAGAAGCACCGTGATCCCTGCGGCGGCAGCCGCATCACGGACGCCTAGGTAGTCGGAGCACGTGATGGCGACATGGGTGTCGTCGGGCAGGACCAGCCATTGCTTCCCGCCGCGGACGAGCTGGCCGACCCCGCTGATCAGAGCGGTTACCGGGAGGTCTAGCTCCGGGACGGACTCGTCGATCGGCATCAGGTGGGCGCGCCCGTCCGACAGCGTCAGAACCATTTCGCCCACCGGCACCGAGGTGCTTTGCGGGCGCGGGTCCCGCGGAGGGTCCACTCGGACCAGGAAGCCCGTCCATTCTTGGCCGGCGGTCTGCTGCCCTGACCTAAGCCACAGCAGCAGTGCCAGGCAGACGGCCCCGAGAAACGCCACACCGCCGAGGAGGATGAGACCGTTCTCTGGTTCCCTCAGCACGGCCAGTACCCCGACCAGCCCGAAGACACCGAAGAGGAATACGGCGACGGCGACCAGCATCACCCGCGATCCTTGCTCTTCGGCGCGCGCTGCCCGGACGTTGGCCCGCGGGCCAGGACCCGCACCCGGTCTGCTGCCCGACGGCGCGTGCGGACCGCGGCGCGCCGACCCGTCCCGGCCGGGCACCCCGTGCAGCAGCTGCCAGCCCATCCACTGGTGCCGCTCCTCGACCTCCGCTCGAGCGAGTCTCGTGGCGAAGGAAGCTCGCCGGTAGTAGCGAACCTGCGAGCAGACGGTCGGCGGTAGCGCCGCGAGCAGAAAGGTGATGAGCAGCAGCACATACTGACCTGGCTCGAAGTCCCACCAGCCTGGGGATGCGATAACACCGATCAGCGTCAGGAAGAAGGCGTAGAGCGGCAGGTGCAGCCGCAGCACCTCCCGACCACGCGCCCGGTCGGTGTGGCTGCCGGAGAAGTACACCGCTCCGACGAACGGCCGCTCCTCGATCGGAAAGAACCAGCGAGCCCGGTACGGCTGCGTCGCCTCAGGATCGACATCGATGTCCCGTTCCTCACCCGCGGGGAGCGGGCGTACCGGCAGGGCCAGCACTCGCGGGTCGTAGATCGCCCATGACCACGCCTTTCTCAGCTCCCAAGCCCGGTTCCATCGACGTCGATACCAGGCCCAACCCGTCCACGCGACGGCGAGCAGGCCGCAGCCGGCGAGAGCCAGCACGGGATCAGGGCCAGCAACCGGTACGCCCGGCAGCAGTGCGGCCACGAACCACACCAGGGGCGCGAGCCCGACGAGCTGGAAGAGGATCAAGAAGCTGCCGGCGACCATTCGGAAGATTGAGAGATCCACCTGCTCCGCGCGCCAGAGGTGAGCGCATGCGGCGGCATACCAGTCTCCGAAGGTGCCGGCGGGCGTGACATCGTCCGGATGGGGCGGGAGCCCGCGCGTGAGGGCCTCCGGCTTGAGGGGAACCACGCCCCAGTAGGTCCGACGGGCCTTGGCCCCCAGCGGCCCGACCCATGCGGGTGTCCTGTGGACGTACCCCAACGCTGACCTCCCAGGTGGACCGGCGCGACGGGAGCCAGCGTACGGGTGGTGCAGTTGCCCACCCTTGGACAAGGCCGCATTTCACCCCGGCTTTTCCTCGGGCGAGATCCTCTCCTTCCTCATTCACGGACCGCAGTTCATCGCGTACCTCGCGTTCTGGCTCCTCATGCCGAACGACTCCGAGTAGCCGACCCGCACTGCCAAGCCACCGGAGCCCGGACCGCCACGGTCCGGGCTCTGGCGTTTCACCCCGAATGTCTGCAATGCTTTGCAGCAAGATCCGGAAAGGGCCCCGCAATGACGCGCGCGCCCGCGCCGGGACGACGCCGCAAGGAGCCGCAATGATGCGCCATCCGAACGTGCCCCGACGCCTGTTCGCCACCCTGACGACGTTCGCCACCGCACTCACCCTGGGCCTGGTCGCCGTTGCGGCCGCTCCCACCGTGGAACGAGCCGACGCCGCTACCCCGCCGCACGGTGACGGGGACGTCATCCTGAACATGTTCCAGTGGACCTGGGACTCGGTCGCCGCGGAGTGCGCCAATACGATCGGCCCGGCCGGGTTCGGCTACGTGCAGGTCTCTCCACCGATGGAGCACGTCCGTGGCTCCCAGTGGTGGACCTCGTACCAGCCGGTGAGCTACCGGATCGAGTCCAAGCTGGGCACCCGCGCCGAGTTCGCGAACATGGTCGCCGCCTGCGACGCGGTCGGCGTCGGCGTGATCGCGGACGCCGTCGTGAACCACATGGCGGCGGGTTCCGGCACTGGGGTCGCAGGCAGCACCTACGGCCAGGACTCGTTCCCCGGCACCTACAGCGCCCCGGACTTCAACGACTGCCGCACCAACATCGCGGACTACACCAACCGGTACGAGGTGCAGAACTGCCGCCTGGTCTCGCTGCAGGACCTGCGCACCGGCTCCGACTACGTGCGCGGCCGGCTGGCCGCCTACTTCAACGACCTGGTCTCGCTCGGCGTCGACGGGTTCCGGATCGACGCCGCGAAACACATCCCGGCGTCGGACCTCGCGGCGATCAAGTCCCGGATGAACAACCCGAACGTGTTCTGGGTGCACGAGGTGATCGGCGCGGCGGGCGAGCCCATCCAGCCGGCCGAGTATCTGGGCAGCGGAGACTCGCACGAGTTCAACTACGCCCGGCAGCTCAGGGCCAACTTCGACGGGCAGATCAGGAACCTGCGGTTCATCGGTGACGGCAAGCTGCCGTACGACCGAGCGGGAGTGTTCGTGGACAACCACGACACCGAGCGCAACGGCGAGACGATGAGCTACAAGTGGGGCGCCAAGTACATCCTGGCCAACACGTTCATGCTGTCCTGGCCCTACGGTTCGCCCACCGTGTACTCGGGTTACGAGTTCTCCAACAACGACGCCGGTGCGCCCGGCGCCACCGAGACCACGGTCCCGGACGCGACCTGCGGCGCCGGGCGGTGGACGTGCACGCAGCGGTGGACGGAGATCCGCGGCATGGTCGGCTTCCACAACGCCGTCTCCGGCACGTTGGTCACAAACTGGTGGGACGACGGCGGCAACCTCGTCGCCTACGGCCGGGGCAACCGGGGGTACGTGGTGCTGAACAACACGGCCTCTGCCGTGTCGCGCTCGTTCCAGACGTCGCTCCCGGCGGGGACGTACTGCGACGTCGTCGCGTCGTCGAACTGCTCGGTGACGCGGACCGTCGGCAGCGACGGCTGGTTCACCGCGACGGTCCCGGCGTACGGAGCACTGGCGATCCACGTGAACGCCCGAGGCTGAGCTCCACTCGGCGACTACACACCTGCGGGGTGGGTTGCGCTGAGTAGATCTTGTCTACTCAGCGCAACCCACCCCGCATTCCTATGGTTACCGCGCGTGGCTACCGCGAGACGCCCAAACCCTCGGTCAGCGGAACAGCCTCCACGAGCTGCCCAGGTCGAGGAAAACCGTCTCGCCGGTCGCGTCCTGCACGCCGTCGTTGTCGGTCACGGCGTAGACGCGGCCGTCACCGCCGATCGTGAGGCCCTCGAGCTTCTCCTGCGTCCAGCCGTTCGTCGCACGCAGCGCGGGCAGGACGTCGATCGCCAGCTTTTTGCGGAGCACCGGAACCGTGCCCGGGCGCGGGTCGCGCTTCGGCAGGTCCACCGTGTACACGGCCTTGAGCTCCGCCGCCGGGCCGTTGAGCTTGTCCCGCTCGATCACGGCGAGCGTGTTGCTGTCCACCACCGTCACCTCGGACAGGCCCACCCAGTCGCCATCGGCGGTCGGCGCGGACAGCGGGTAGCCGAACCAGGTCCACTCGCCGGTCGCGACGTCGTACCGCCCGATGCGGGCGTAACCGCCGAGGCCGTCGTCGCTGGTCAGGCCACGCTGCAGCGCGACGAAGAGGTGCTCACCGTCGCGGTCCACCGTCCCGGCCACACCCTCGATGCCCCATCGCCCGAGGCCCGAGGCAACGTCGTCGGGCAGGCTGATCCGCTGCTGGACGCTGCCCGACGCCGACACGCGCACCAGCGCGTTCTGCGCGCCGGTCGCACCCTCGACGCCGAGCCAGAACCCGCCGGCTTTGCCCCGGACGGACGGCCGGGCCCAGATGCCCTCGGCGTCCAGGCCGACCGGTTCGCCGGCCTCGGTGACGACGATCTCGCGGTCGATCACCGCGGGCTCGTCGTCGGTGCCGCGCGAGCCTGCGGTCGAGACGGAGAGGATCGACGTCGGCGACTTCGCGGCGTCGGTCACCGTCCACAGGCGGTCCCGCCGGTCCGGGTCGGCCGAGAGGGCGCCGAGCGCGGTCCAGCCGATCGGCTTCTTCTCGCCGTCAGCGGTGCGGACGTCGGCGGAGACGATCGACGGGAACGCGGGCGTTCCAGCATCGCGGGCGTACCGGTACCCCTTGCCGAACACCGACACCGACGCGCGGACGCCGACCTCGGCGTCGTCCTCCTCGGAGGAGACGACGAGCAGGTTCCGCGACGGGACCGGCAGGATCCCCTCCGGACCGTTCGTCGTGGCCAGGACCTGCACGAACCGCGGCCTCGACGCGCGGGACACGTCGTAGACGGCCACGAAGTTGGACCGCTCGGAACCCACGAACGCGTACCGGACCCCGTCGAGCGTCGCGACCGCGAGGCCCTCCATCTCCACGCCCTTGTTGTCGGCGCGGTCGTCGTTGTGCAGGCCCACGCTCACGGCCAGCTCCTCGAGGTCGGCGCCCGCGTCCCAGACGACGTCGCCGGTCGCGGCCTCGAAGACCGACCAGCCGCGCGTGCCGCCCTTCCAGTCGCCCTCGTTCGCCGTGGCGACGTGCTCGTCGTCCACCCAGCCGATCGCGTCGGGCTCGCGCGGTACCGCCGGGAGCGAACCGGTCTGGTCGATCACATCGTCGTTGTCGACGTCCACGCCCTCCAGCGCGACGTCGCCCGCGGAGAACACGCTCTCGAGCTCGCCTGTGACGACGTCGAGCACCGCGACGCCGTTGTTCTCCTGGAGCGTCACCGCGACCTTGGTGTCGGACGGGTTGATCGCCACGTACTCCGGCTCCGCGTCCTGCGGGGTGTCCAGGCCCGCGTCCGCGAGCGCCTGCACGTCGAGCGCAACGGGGCGCGTCTGCCAGGCCGCGGGGTCGCTGCCCGGGAGGTCCACGAACTGCAGGAACCCGGCGGGGGCCTGCGGGAGGTCGCCCTCCTCGCCCTCGCCGGTGTCGGGCAGCGCGTCTTCGTCGCGCTGGTTCTCCATGGCGATGACGGCGTGGGCGCCGTCGTGCGTGACGGCTATCGAGTCGGGCTGGCCGCCCAGGTCGATCGAGCGCACGCGGGTGCGGGTCGCGAGGTCGACGATGTCGAGGCGGCCCGACGGCGCGGTGAACGACGGCGAGCTGTCGACGACGACGAGCACGTAGTCGCCGACGACGGCGACCGACGTCGGCTCGTCATGCTCGGAGCCGAGCTCCGCGAGCGAGAGGGTGCCGAGGCCCTGCGGCGCGTCGGGGTCGCTGATGTCGACGAACCCGATCCGGCGTGCGGCGGCATCGGTGTGGACGAGGGTCTTGCCGTCGTCGGTGACGGCGGAGATCTCGGCGAGCGTCGTCTCCGCGGGGTCGGTGCCAGCGGGGACGTTCTGGAAGACGGGGTAGGTGGCGAGGCGGTGGAAGGTCTCGCGTGCGCTGGGCGAGCCGAGCGGGCTGGGCGAGCCGAACGTGCCGGCCGAGCCGAAGGCGCTGACGCCGCTTGCAACCGAGCTCGTCGAGGCCTGCTGACCGGCGGCGTACGCCGGGATAACGCTCAGCCCCAGTGCGAGGGCGGCGCCGGAAGCGATGAATGCCGCGTGGCGGCGGTTGGGGGACACGTTGCGCACGTTTGCCTGACCTGGTGGCGGTCAGGCTGCGCCCCGATGGCGGCGGGGTTGCGGCAGGGTGAACACCGCGGGGGCAAACTACTGTGAAGGAGTGACAGTCCTTGCAGAGCTACGTGCGCTGCTGCGCCTCCCCGGGTTCCGCAAGCTGTTCGCGGTACGCCTGGTCTCCCAGGCCGGTGACGGCATGTTCCAGGTGGGGCTCGCCAGCCTCCTGTTCTTCAGCCCGCAGTCGCAGGGGTCGGCCGCGGCGATCGCCGGCGCGTTCGCGGTGATGCTGGCGCCGTTCACGGTGGTGGGTCCGTTCGCCGGTGTGTTCCTGGACCGCTGGCAGCGCCGCCAGGTGCTGGTCTACGGCAATGCGGTGCGGGTGCTGATCACCGGCACGATGGCGGTGCTCATGCTCACCCAGGGCGTCTCCCCGGCGATCTACGTGCTCGGGCTCGCCGCCCTGAGCGTCAACCGGTTCCTCCTCGCGGGCCTGTCGGCGGGCCTGCCGCGGGTGGTCCAGGGCGACCTGCTGCTCACGGCCAATGCGCTCACGCCGACGCTCGGCGCGGGCGCGGCGTTCCTCGGGGGCGGCATCGGCTTTGTGCTCGGCCTCGCGATGCCGGCCGGCCGCATCCAGGACGCGACGGCGCTGGCCTGCGCGTGCGTCGTCATGGGCTGCGCCGCGCTGCTCGGGCTGCGGATGTCGCGCACGCTGCTGGGCCCGGAGCGCCCGGCCGTGGACTCGATCCGCAACCAGATCGTGGCCGTGGCGCGCGGCCTGGTCGACGGCGCCCGCTACCTGGCCGCCCGCCGCACCCCCGGCCAGGCCCTGCTGGTGATGGCGCTGCACCGGTTCCTCTACGGGGTGGTCTTCATCGCGTCGATCCTGATGTCGCGCAACCTGCTGGCCGACCCGGGTGATCGCACCGCCGGGCTCGCGACGTTTGCCACGGTGATCGGGGCGACCGGCGTCGGCGGCGGGCTCGCGATAGTGCTCACCGCGGTACTGGCCAGGCGGATGGCCCCGCAGACGTGGATCGCCGTGATGCTGCTTGTGGCGGGGGCGTCGCAGCTGATCCTCGTGCCCGAGCCGGGCATTGTCACCGTGGTCACGGCCGCCGCGCTGCTCGGGCTCGCGGCGCAGGGCGCGAAGATCGCCGTCGACACGATCGTGCAGCGCGACTCCGAGGACGCCTACCGCGGCCGCGCGTTCGCGTTCTACGACGTCCTCTACAACGCGGCGTTTGTGGGTGCCGCAGCCATCGCGGCCTTCCTCGTGCCCGACGCCGGATGGTCACCCGGGCTCTTCGTCGCTCTCTCCCTGGGGTACGTGGCGGCAGCGATCCTGTTCGGGATGCGGGGTGCACGCACGGCTTCGCTGCCTCGGCAAACGCAGAGCGGGTGAATTTGTGGATGAGGTCCGGTCGATTGAGCCGATCACGTCCGTTTTGACGGCTGAACGGTGCAAGGATTACGAGAACTTATCTACAGGGACTGGAGGTTTCCGTTCATGTCCGACGCACCAACCGTCACCCCGACGCCCAGCTGGGGTGAGGTGTTCCCCTGGTTCCGCGAGGTCATGGCCGAAGACGACGCCTGGTACGTCGGTCAGGTCGACAGCAAGACCGACGTCGGGGTCGCGCGCCTCGCCGACGTCGCGGTAACCCGTCTCAAGTCGTTGCCCGTGGGCCGGCTCTTTCCCGCAGTGCGGCGGATCGAGCGCCTCGACGGGCTCGGCTGGCCCAAGCACCGGCTGCTCAACGCACTGCACCGGGGAGGCTGCTTCACCGGCGACGACCTCTCTTACATGGTGATCGCAGAGATGCTCTCCTGGGAGTCGGTCGGTCCGATCATCGTGAAGCAGATCCTCGAGGTCGTCGCGCTCGAGGAGATCCGGGCCAGCTCGGCCAGGTAACAAGTGAGCTCGGCGAAGCGGGTGGCCAGGCACGTCAAGCGACTGGCTCGGCCAGGCAGGGGGCCCGCTCGGCCAAGCGCACGGATCACGTCTCGGCGGCGACCGTGTCCGGAACAGCAGCCGCAGCCAGGCGCCGAGCCGCGACCAGACGCCGGGCAGCTAGGACCGCGAACACCACGGCGGTCAGCATCAGCAGCCCTTGCAAGACCTGCACCGCCGCGTAGCCGCCACCGAAGGCGCCGAGCGCGACCACGGACGCCATGATCCCGAGCAGGCCGACCATCGCGGCCAGCAGCGCGCCGATCCGCCGTGCCATGGGTGCGGCCCAGCCGCACAACGCAGCGGCGGCAACACCGAGCAGACCCAGCGACGCGTTCAGCAGCAGGGAACCGACCAACCCGGGCATGAGGTCCCCGTAGGGCAGCATCGAGACCAGCGGGAGCAGCGCACTCGTCCACAGGGTGTGGATAACCGCCCCGACCAGCGCGACGGCCAGGCCGATCCATCGAGCCGACCGTGGGTTGCGCAGGCGCAGGGCAATCAGCAGGCCCGCCAGCGCGACGGCCAGCACGAGGATCCCGGAGAGCGTACCGAGGACCAGCTCCGCCTGGGCGCCGACCGCGAGCTGCACGATCACCGTGCCGACCTGGAACAGCAGGTGCACACCGGCCACCGCGACCGCCCCGAGCAGGAGCCTGCGGGCCCGGACCGCTGCCGATCCCACCGCCAGCACGACCGTCGACATCATCGCGGCGTTCTCCACCACAAAGACCACGTTGCTCGTGGTGAAGCCGAGATCGAGCTCCATCCCGGGGTTCAGCAGCCGCAGCGGCACCACCAGCCACGCTGCAAAGGTCAGGGCCAGGACACTGAGCGCGGCGGGCCGGCGACCGGCGTCGGGCAGGGTTTTCATGCGCACACTCTCCCAGAGGTGACTGACAAGGGGCGGGTCAACGGCACGCTGTGGATAACTCCGCTGGCCAGGTTGCCGAGCGTGGAACCATGGACGTGTGCCCACGCCGATCCCCGCCCCGCGTATCCACCCCGCGGCCATCAGGCTGCTGGTGGGCAGCGGCGCCTACCAGCGCGGCGAGGACTACCAGAAGCAGGGCCGGGTCATCTCGTGGGAGTGGCTGCCGGACGATCTCCTGCTCATCTCGTGGGTGCGCGGCAGCGGTCGCAGCACCTATTCGTGCTCCATCGAGTTCCGAGCGGACAAGGCCGGGCCGCCCGTCGTCGTCGGCTCGGACTGCACGTGCCCGGTGGGATCCGCCTGCAAGCACGTGGTGGCGACCCTCATCGAGGCAGGTTCGGACGGGCTGGCCTCGATGGTCCGGCCGGCGTCTTCGCTGAAGCGCGCGCAGGTCCCGGCCTGGAAGGCGGCGGTGCAGCAGCTCGTCCCGACCAGCCAGGACGTGCCCCCGCAGTCGGCCGGGTCGGCGGCGGGAGCCGCGCCCGAGCTGGCGCTGCAGTTCCGGATCGATGGTTCGGACGCCGCGCAGACCCTGTCCCTCTCGGTCCGCCCGGTCCAGCGCAACGCGCGCGGCGCGTGGGTGGGCGGCACGGCGTCGTGGAACTACATCCGCAACGGGTTCCTCCGCGACGTGGAACCGCGCGTCAGGGAGTGGTTCACCACGCTCGACGCCCTGCGCGCCACGAGCCCGCACGGTTACGGGTACCTCAGCACCGGCGACTGGATCAGCCTCGACGACGTGCTCCCCCGCCCGTTCTGGCGCCATCTCGCCGACGCCGCCGGCCTCGGTATCAGCCTCGTCGGCAAGTCCAAGCAGGAGAGGCTGCGCCTGGCCGGCGAGGCATCCATAGCCCTGGACCTGTCTCTGCCCGACGGCGGTGCGCACCTCGCGCGCACCGTCACCTTCGACGGCGCGGTCACCCCGGCCACGGCCGTCGGCCCGCTCGGTTACCACGGCCTGTTCGCGGTCGAGGAGTCTCCCTCGGGCCGCACCATCACCCTGGGCCCGACGACGGCGCCGCTGACCGAGCAGGAGCGCGCGGCGGCACACCTGGCCGACGTCGCCATCCCGGCCGACGCCGTCGACGAGTTCCTGGCGGACTACCTGCCGCTGCTGCGCCGCGAGGTGCAGGTGCGCGCCGAGCCCGACGTCGAGCTGCCCGAGCTGCCCCGGCCGCAGCTCGTGGCTTCCGTCGAGGCGGTCTCCCCGGCGGAGATCAGCGTGTCGTGGCGGTGGGCCTATCCGCCGTCGGACAAGGAATACCCCCTGACCACGGCCCTGGAACCGGGCATGGACCTGCGCGATGTTGCGGCGGAGGCCGCGACCCTGGGCCGGGCGGTCGCCGCGGTGCGCGACGTGCCGGGCTTCAACCACTTCCGGGTGGCGCCCGAGGTGTTCCGCGGGCTGCAGGCGATGGACTTCGCCACCATGGCGCTGCCCGCGCTCCGGGAGCTGCCGGACGTGCTCGTCGAAAGCGACGAGCTGCCCGAGTACCGCGGGCTCGAGGCGACGCCCGTGGTCAGCATGCGCGCCGACGACACCGGCGACCTGGACTGGTTCGACCTGGGTGTCCTGGTCACGGTCAACGGACGGGAGATCCCGTTCGGGCCGCTGTTCGACGCCCTGGCCAGGAACAAGAGACGGTTCATGCTGACCGACGGCACCTGGCTACGCACCGACCTGCCGGTGTTCGCGCGGCTCAAGGCCCTGATCGAGGAGGCGCACCGGCTGTCGGACAAGCCGGGCAAGCTCCGGATCAGCCGGTTCAACGCCGGCCTCTGGGCCGAGCTGGAGGACGTGGCCGACATCGTCGAGCAGTCCGACCGATGGCGGCGTTCGGTGAGCGACCTGGTCGCACTGACCGCGGACGGCGGTACGGGCGGGCCGGAGCCCGTGGCGCCGCCCGTGGGGCTGAAGGCGGAGCTGAGGCCGTACCAGCAGCACGGGTTCGAGTGGCTCACGTTCCTGTGGCGGCACGGGCTGGGCGGGATCCTCGCCGACGACATGGGGCTGGGCAAGACCGTGCAGACGCTCGCGTTCGTCGCGCAGGCCCGGCAGGAGATGCCCGCCGGCAGCCCGCCGTTCCTGGTGGTCGCGCCCGCCTCGGTGGTGAGCAACTGGGCCGCGGAGGCGGCACGGTTCACACCCGACCTGAAGGTCGTGACGCTGCCGACCACCGCGCGCAAGGCGGGTACAACCGTCGCGCAGGTGGCCGCCGGGACGGACATCGTCGTGACGTCGTACGCGATCTTCCGGCTGGACTTCGACGCGTTCACCGACGTCGAGTGGAGCGGCCTGATCCTCGACGAGGCGCAGTTCGCGAAGAACCACCAGACGCGCGCCAACGAGTCGGCCCGCCGGCTGCAGACGCCGTTCAAGCTGGCGATCACCGGCACGCCCATGGAGAACAACCTCATGGAGCTGTGGGCGATGCTCGCGATAGTGGCGCCGGGGCTGTACGGGTCGGCGATGAAGTTCCGAGAGGACTACGTCAAGCCGGTTGCGGGCGAGGGTGATTCGACGCCGCTGCTGGCCCGGCTCCGCCGTCGGATCCGGCCACTGCTCCTGCGCCGCACCAAGGACCAAGTGGCCCCGGAACTGCCGGAGCGGCAGGAGCAGGTGCTCCGCGTGACCCTCGACGCGAAGCACCGCCGGATCTACGACACGCACCTGCAACGGGAGCGGTCCCGCCTGCTGGGGCTACTCGACTCGTTCGACGAGAACCGGGTGGCCGTCTTCCGCGCGCTGACCACCCTGCGGCGTATGGCGCTGGACGCCTCGCTGGTGGACCCGGAGTACGACGGTGTGCCGTCGGCCAAGCTGGGTCTGCTCGCCGAGCACCTTCTGGAGGTCGCGGCCGAGGGCCACCGCGCGCTGGTGTTCTCGCAGTTCACGTCGTTCCTGGCCAAGGCGGCCGAGATGTGCCGCGAGCTGGGGATCCCCTACGAGTACCTCGACGGGTCGACCCGACGGCGGCCCGAGGTGATCGCGCGGTTCAAGGACGGGACCGCCCCGGTGTTCCTGATCAGCCTCAAGGCGGGCGGGTTCGGGCTCAATCTCACCGAGGCCGACTACGTCTACCTGCTCGACCCGTGGTGGAACCCGGCCACGGAGGCGCAGGCCATCGACCGGACGCACCGGATCGGGCAGACGCGGAACGTGATGGTGTTCCGGCTGGTCTCGGAGAACACCATCGAGGACAAGGTGATGGCGCTCAAGGAGCGCAAGGCCCGGCTGTTCGACGCCGTGCTGAGCGACGACGCGGGGGCGTTCGCCGGGGCGCTGGGTGTAGACGAGATCCGGGGGTTGCTGGAGGGTTGATCGTTCCGGCTGTGCCGACCGTTTTGGCCCTGTGACCGCTATGTTTGCCCCGTGGCCGACATGATCAGTGCAATCGCCAGCCTCCTGTGGCCCCTGCTTGTGATCGTCGTGCTGCTGGTGTTCGGGCGGCAGCTCCTGTCGAAGCTCCGCAGCTCCGACGACGTCACGCTGGAGATCGGCGGGCAGCGGATCAACTTCAAGCAGGCGACGGACCAGCAGTCGGACATGATCACCGACCTGCAGCGCGAGGTGGCGTCCCTGAAGCGGCGGATGGATGACAGCGGATCTGGGGCGAGCTACCGGCTGCTGCCTGGGGCGCGCCCGCCGTACGAGTACTCGCAACGGACGGACGAGAACGACTGGTTCCCCCCGATCGAGACCCCGGACGAGGCTGCCGTGCCGGAGGAACCCGAGCACGAGGAAGCCGAACCCAGGGAGGCCACGCCGTCGCCCGAGCCGGGCTCCTGGGGGGTTCCGCGGCCGGCCCCGGGCGGGCCCGCTTCTCCCGGCGGGCCGGCTGCGCCGAGCGTGCCGCCTGCTCCGAGCGTGCCGGCTTCTCCCGCTCCGGGCGCGGCTGCGCCGGCCCACCCGTCGCAAGGCCACCCGAGGCCGCGGTCGATCCTCTGGGTCGACGACCACCCCGAGAACAACGCGGTGCTCGCGGAGTCCTGGCGGCGTGACGGCGCGGAGGTCGAGACGGCGCGCACTACCGGTGAGGCCCTGCGGCTTATGGGGACGCGCAAGTACGGCCTGATCATCTCGGACATGGGTCGCCGGGAGTCCAACGTCGACGTGCCCGACGCCGGCCTGCAGTTGCTGGCGAAGGTGCGGGCTGCTGATCCCGGCGTGCCGTTCGTGCTGTACGGGAACGTGGGGACCTTCGGGGAGGCTGCGCGAGCTGTCGGGGCGGCGCTGGTGACCGACTCGACGTTCGATCTGGTGGAGTTCGCGAGCGGGCTGGGGATGTTCGACAAGGTGTGAAGGCCGTGCTTCCGGTGGTCGAGCTCTCAGTGAGCGACTCTGTCGAGCCCGCCTGCTTGCACGACGTGCGCTACTTGCGCGTCGCCGCCAGCGCCCACGCCACGAGCACGGGCTGACCCAGGAGACGTAGCGCCCGCTTACGGTCGGTATCCAGGCCGAACGCGTCCCGGTGCTCCACGAGCTGCGCAATGTTCCCGGGGAATACGGCAACGAAGAACGCGGCGGCCAACACCCCGAGCCGACGCCGGGCGGGCTGCCTCCAGGTTGCGACGAGTGCAGTGCCCAGGCCCATCTCGACGATGCCGGAACCGACCACAACCGTGTCTGGATCGACCGGGAACCACGTGGGGACCTGTGCCTGGAATTCCTTGCGCGACCTGGTGAGGTGGCCGATGCCCGCGGTGAGGAGGGCGGCGCCTAGCGCCACTTGGCCGATGCCGCGGACGATGCTGCCGGTGGTTGCCATGGGTCCATCTTGCGTGCAGGGATGGTGATCGGGCCCGTCGAGACCAGGTAGTGACTGCCAACCGCTGGACAACGAGCCTTGCAACCACGACGGCCGAACCGTAGCGTGCTGACCTGCATCTTTGCGCATGTGCAACTGCCCTTAGGGATCGTAGGCGTACTCACTAGGCGTCAAGGATGTATTCGTCAGCTCCAGCGCCTCTCCGACAGTTCTTTCTTCCCGCGGGCGCTACCAGAGAATCCGGTCAGACGATCTCAATGAGATCGTGCCCAGTGAACAGGTGAGATCCGTGAGCATCAACCAACATGGCGGTGCCGACAATCGGGCCCTATCGCCGACGGAAAGCATCGGCGGCGCCGACGAGATGTCCCTGCCGAATCCTGGCGACCCTATTCTCCAGGAACTAGGACTCTCGACGCTCCAACAACAGCTCTACGAATACCTCCATGCTAGGCGTGAGGATCCGCCTACCATGAGGGAGATTCGCGTTTTCGATCAGAATCTTCAGTCGGATATCGGGGAGGGGGCTAGGGCACAGGTGGATCGGCGCCTCAGAGAGCTCTATCGCCATTTTATAGTTCGCAAGGTGCGCCACAAAGGTGATCGAGGTCCACGCTACAAGCTCGAACGGTGGGTGCGAACCGTGCCCCAATCGCCAACTGCCAAGATTTCCGGCGGGGTTCGGGCGCGGGTCCTGGCACCGCAGCGGTGCGCGATGTGCGGTCGCACGCCTCTTGAGCACAACGTGGAACTAGCAGTGGACCACAAAACCCCACAGTCTTGGGGTGGCACGAACGACATTGAGAACCTCCAGCCGCTGTGCACAGAATGCAACGGAGGGAAACAAGCATGGTTCGCGACCTACGATCAACACGCGGACAAGATTCGTGCGGCTATGGCGCACCCAGAACCACAGGGGCGCATCGGGGAACTCCTGAAAGCATTCCACGGTGAACTTGTCCCTGGAG
Source organism: Promicromonospora sp. Populi (assembly GCF_041081105.1). Lineage (NCBI taxonomy): Bacteria > Bacillati > Actinomycetota > Actinomycetes > Micrococcales > Promicromonosporaceae > Promicromonospora > Promicromonospora sp. Populi. The sequence goes on from NZ_CP163528.1 coordinate 3,568,210, forward strand.
AACTTCTGGGAATCGTCGCGTCCCATAAGGCGTTTCAGGAGGACTGGCAGAAGCGTCTCCGCGAACTGCGAGAGCTTGGCTGGATAATCGAAAACGTAAAGTCCACATTCGGAAATAGGCGAGTCATCTCACATTACAGGCTCGTTCACGCGCAACCGTGGGGTCAGGGGACAATTCGCGAACAGCTTCGCCGCACACGCCAACACCGCAAGGAGATCGAGTCCAGAATCGACGATAATTAGTTCAATTCTCGACTCGGGCGGCACTTCCCCTATACGGATATTGAGAGAAGTGCCAACGTGAGCGACCCCGATCAAGTTGGCTACGCAGTATGCGCAATAATATTCAGCGGAATTACGTCGGCTCGGCGCGCGCAATTGCGCGGTGAACCGCCTCCCAAGCTGTCTGGGCGCATTCTTCCGGATCCTCGTGTTCCCAGAATCGGAGCACCGTCCAGCCGGCCTCTAGCAGCCGCGTGTCTGTGTCGCGGTCCCGCTCGACGTTCGTCGCGATCTTGACCGACCAATAGCCCGTATGCTGCTTGGGAACCCGGTAGTGCTCGGGGCAGCCATGCCAGTAGCAACCGTCCATGAACACTGCGACCCTCGCCCGACGGAACACGAGGTCCACCGTACGACGTAGGGCCGGAAGCGGTCGTGCAGCGATCCGGTACCGCAAACCTCTGGCGTGCAAGAGCTTCCTCAGGGCCAGTTCGGGGCCTGTGTCACGACTGCGATTCGCCTGCATGTTCCGTCGGCGCCCAGGCGAGACTGCCCAGGACCCATCGACCGCTGCCGGAACCTCGATCCCGACCATCATGTGCTCGTGTTCAACAGGTTCGTCATCGCAGACCACGCTACAGTCCCACCGTGACTCAGCCGTTCGACATCTTCACGCAGACCCCTGACCAGGCACTCGAAGAAGTCGCAGACACACTTCTGCGCGCCGACCCTCGAGGCGAACGCTGGGCCAAGGTCATCCGGCACACGTACGACATGATCTACAACGGCCAGGAAACAATGCGGTACCGCTGGGACCAGCTCATGAAGACCGAGAAGACCCACTTCGGAACGCTCTTCGAGATAAACGCGCAGCGCCAGTTCTTGTTTGAAGGTGGCAACACAACCGACTACCGGATCTCGGGCCATCAGGTCGACGCCAAATGGAGCCAGACTCTGGGCGGCTGGATGCTCCCCCCGAAGTTTTCGGCGAGATCGCCCTTGTCGCGACGGGCAGTGATGAGAAGGCTGTCTGGTCCCTCGGCCTCATCCGAGTCACGCAAGAAGTCCGCCGGGAAGCCACCAACCGGGACAAAAAGAGTCAACTCAACGAGTTCGGACGACAGTCAATCCGGTGGCTTTGGCGCAACGCGGAATTGCGCCCAAACGTTCTGCTTCAGCTCCCGTCGAGCGACGTCGACAAGATCTTCGAAAGCAGACACGGCACGAGGCGCACTGACGAGCTGTTCAGGCGCGCCGAGGGCATGATCGTCCACCGCAACGCAGTCGCTACGGTGAGTTCACAGCTTGACGCGCAGAAGCGTGTTCGCTACAACGGCGGATCTCGTTCATCTCTCCAGCCCGAAGGCTATCTCATCTTCAGCGGCTCATACCACCGGCATCTGGCTGAGAAGCTGGAGCTTCCGGTGCCGCTTCTTGACGAGTATGTGTCAACGCGTGTAGCACCGAGCGAAACGTCGGAAGGGATCATGATCGAAGGTCGTCGATGGCGGCGAGCGCGGCCCGACGAGTATGTCGCCGAGCCCGCGCCGCAGCTCCCCAAAAAGGATGTCGCCGAGCTCAGCTGATCCGAGCGCGCGTCTCCGCGAACACGGCATGCCTCTCGTGGTCATCCTGCCCAACAAACCCCTTGAAGCCCATGAGCTGGTACGAACGGGTGCTATCTGAATCGGACTCCTCGATCACGAAATCACGAGCGAGCATCGCCATCCGCCGCTCGAACTCACGCGCCTCAATTCGACCACCGGCCTCACGCATAATTTGCTGCGCGGTCAATGGCGTCGTGGCGGCCTTGAGCGCCGCGTAGATCGCATCATGCATGACCTCTGCCTCAAGGCTCGACCGGTCTTTCCTCTCGCCCGTCTTGAGCAGGGCACGCGCGATCGACTCCCCCACAGCGCGTGCCACCGGCGGGGGGAACGCGTTGCCGATCTGCCTGTAGCGAGTCGTCTTCCGCCCCGTGAAGGTCCAGTCGTACTCCGAACCCACCTGCCAGCCCTGGATGCGAGCCACCATCTCGGTGGTCAACCTTGGAACGAAGTCGACGGGAAAGTCCGCGCCAGGCGCTCCGTCCGCGACGCCCTTGGCGTCGACGCCGAACTCTCGCCAGGCGGCCTTGGCACGTGTCGGCCCGAGATCGGCCCCACCATGCTTCTTCGAACCGCCGACAATCGTCGGGGCAATTCTGCTGGCACGCTTCGCCCACAGTTCCGCGCCCGACCAGCCGTTGGCCGCCATCATCTCGTAAAGTGCCTGGCCAACTGTCATTTCAGTCTGCTCTTCCTCGGGCCACTCAAACCACTGGGCCTCGTCGGAGCGGAGCGCCACAAGGACGAATCGCGGCCGAAGCTGGGGCACGCCGAAGTTCCGAGCCTCAAGGAGCTTCCAGTCCGACCAGTACCCGAGTTCACTCAGGCGGTCTTTGACATGCTGGCGATACGCTGCGAAGCGGGGCATCGACAGACCTCGGACGTTCTCAAGCAGCAGCGCACGGGGCTGCATCCGACCGGCAAGCTCCACGGCCCAGGCAAACAGGTCTCGCTCGTCGTTCGCTCCAAGCTGTTTGCCGGCGATGGAAAACGGCGGACACGGAACGCCGCCCGCCAGGAGGTCAACTCCCTTGAACTCGTCCGGGTTCCAGACCTCGACGTCGGCCACGTCACCAACCCGCACATCCCAACTAGGCCGGTTCTCCCTTAGAGTCGCCGCCGCATTCTCGTCCAGCTCAACTGCGAGCCGATGCTCGAAGCCGGCCAACTCCAGTCCCAGGGACTGACCGCCAGCACCCGCACAGATCTCAACGACAGTCAGCTCGCTCATCCCTTGCCTCTCTTACGACCGATCCTCCGGCCCGACGTCAGAGTCTCTCGCACTCGACAGGGTCTCCCTATGAGGCTCGCCCTAGGACGTCAGGGTCATGTGGCGCATTCTTCCCGACGCCACTGACATCCCGCTGACCTGCATCTATGCTGGCTGTTGCGTATACGCAACAGCCGAGGTCAGGAGCCTTCGTGGCAGGCATCGATGCTGGGGTCGAGCTCGAACGTGAGCTTGACCTCTTGTCAGGGGTGTCTCCGCTCGCTGCACGAGCACCTCGCGGCACCGGGCTCTACCGCTTCCTCGCAAGTGGTCTCGCCAGCGAGGATTCAGAGACTACGCCCAGAGCACCCTTCACTTGGCTGACCGAAGAGCTCATCATCCGCCTAGGCGTCTGGTGGTCTCCGTCTGGATACGCGAGGCTGCCCACGATGACTCCGTGGTGCATCCGCGATCGCTCGGCTCGGTACGACCGGGGCCCAGAAAGCTGGGGGGCGCCCCGCCAAGACGGATACTTCCGCGACGACAATTCGATCATCAAGAAGCTTCCGCTTCCGCTGAACATCACCACCACACCGGGTCATCGATATGCGGGACGCGCACTCAGTAAGGGCCGTGGTTTCACCGCCTGCCATATCTGGCGGCTACTTGGCGACGGCTACATTGCAGGAGCTGACCCCTGGCTCTACTCCTTCATGCCAAATCTCGTGTGGATCCCCAAGCCGATAGCACCTCTTACCGATCAGTCGGGCTCTCTCCATATCCAACGGATTCTCAAGCGAACCAGTCTGGCCCTCTATCGCGATGTCATCCCGACAACTGCAACCTCGCCATACATTGAGTATGCCTGGTCCCGCCTTAACGAGCCCGAGCTTGGTCGAACCCTTCCGCTCGACCGGCTCTCGCACTTCGATGTGGATGACGCGTTCGTCAATCGACGTCTCAAGTATCTGGACAAGTTTGCTGGTGCCGCAGAGTTCGTACTCGATCGCGGCGACGCTCCGTCATATACAGTAAGCAGCCGCTACACCGCAGGACTACCTCTACTCGAGCGCCATGCCCTTGAGGCGTTCGGTCGGGCGATGACCGACTACGCGGTGGCAGTGAAGACTCCTGCGACCAGCGGCGCCAGTTTCAGGGTTGATGTCGCCCGCGGAAGCATGGCTGACAAGCCCCCGGCGCTCCGCGACGTGCCGTAGCCGACAGCCGTTACTCGCAGAGACGTTGAGGCCGATCAGTAGCCCTCCGCGCTCGTAGTAGCGCAGGGTCTGCGTTTTCTGGCACGTGATCCATGACACAGCCTGGGGCGCATCAGCCTCGTACAAGCGCCTGGAGCTCACCGATCTGGATCTGGGTGCTGTTAGGCAGGGACGTAAAGAGAATCTGGCCGGACTCTCCATTGGTGCTCTGCCACTCGACGATCCAGTGCGACGTTCCGGTCAGAGTCAGGTTGCCTGCACTGTTGTTCAGATCGGCACCGAATCCACAGGTGGGCGACGGCTCCGCGCTATTGCGGCCGTCGTATGGCGTGCCTGGTGCGTTGGGGCCATCACACGAAATTGCACCTACCGTGGCGCCGTTCTCAGTGGTCAATGTCCACTCGACACGATCAAGCGTGCCCGTGGCCGTGACGCTGAGGCCTCCCACGGGCGGAGGAGAGCTTGTGATTGGGCCGGTCGTGTTCAGCGCGGGATTGGCGATCCAGAGCCAGATAGGAAGTCCGATGGTTCCGACCGAACTAGGCGCGCCGGTGGACGATGGTGGGGTGGAGCCAATCTGGCCCATGGTGAGCTGCATCGCCGCCAAGGCTTCCTGCGCGAGTTGCTCCGCTGAAGGGCCTGGCGCAGCTGGAGTGGCAGACCAGTAGTACGAGTGCCCCGGGCAGTTCTCGAGATTGCCACCAGCTTCTGCGCAAGCAGGGGTGGTGCACTCAAGAACGATTCCGTCTCCTGGTAGATGGCCTTCCCACGCCGGGTCGCCAGCAGGAGGCTGCGGACTTGCGTTGCGCACATAGCAGCGGCCATTCCAAGTGCCGTACTCAGTCGAGCAAGGCACCTCCTCACCGAAACGCTCACACGTCTGAGGGCCGCCGTTGCCGCCGCCATCCTCATCCCCGCCACCGCCGTCCCCGCCACCGTCATCTACGCAGGGGACTACGACGCCGTCGGGAAGAGTGGTGGGAGTGCACTCATCTGCGGCTGCACTCGTAACTGGAACGAGCACAGCGAGCACCGTTATAAGAGCGAACCCTAGAGAAGCGAAGGATCGTCCGAACGTCCGTCTAGTCGTAGACCTCAACATGCTTGCTCCGGGTGAGGCACTTGCTCGTTGACGGTCCAGATGCTGTCAAACCCCTGATGCCGCATCACATAATCGAACCTATAGCGGACGGGTGCACCATCGGAACGAGGAATCGATTCACCGTCGCGCGCGAAGTTGCGCACCTCGCGAAAGTCAACGCACGCATCGAGATGCACTTCCTCGTTGCCGACGTCCGATGCCTGGTAGCCAGTAACTACCATCTCCTCGACTGAGGCCGCACCCGTCGTGTACTGCCCCTGCTCGGCAAGGTCCGTGTACGACGTAGCGAGAGGAACCCAGACGTCCGGGTGGCCCCAGAACGGATCAAGTTCGTCCTCCCAGTCCTCGTAGCCGTTGTTCGCCACCTGCGCCGTCGTCTCGTAGTACTCCACGAGGCGCGCCTTTGCGTCCGCGATGTTCTTCGCCCTGATCTGCTCGGGCGTCGTCGGCGACGGTGAAGCTGACGGAGCCGGCGGGGTCGAGGGGCTCTCCGATGCGGAGACCGAGGGCGACGATGAACCCGGGCCGGGGATCGCTCCTTGGAGGCTGTCCGGCTCGAACACTCCCGACCGCACGGCCGCGAACCCGGCCACCGCAATGATCGCGACCCCGATGAGGACGGCGATGGTGCGCGTGGGCGTGATGGCGGACGAGACCATCGGCAACTCCCTCAACTTCGGGCAGAACTCAGTGAACACGACCGAAACCAAGGGTGCGCCACATCCGTCTTCTCGGCAAGGTGCTTCCGTGATAATTCACAACATCCCGCCAACGTATGACAACGACGGTCCACGGTCCTGTCATGGTCTGGCCTCACGACCGCCTAGCCTCATGTGGTTTCGTTGCGTATACGCAACTCGGGTGGCGGATGCCGCAATCCCTCTACAGGCTTGCCGTATGAGCCTTCACACACCCCCACATAAGCCCAGCCGTAAGGGCGGTGGACGATGAGCATGTTCCGGAGCATCGACTTCCAGCCCGAGGGATTCGAGGATCTCATTGGCGAACTCGTCGACTCCATCCGACGCACGTTCACGGGCATCGTGGTGGACCATCTCGAGGACCTGCTGGCCGTGCCGAACCGGCGCATGTGCATGGTCGACCGGCACATACGAATCACCGAGGACGACCGCGACTACACCGTCGATCTGCTGCTCTTCCACGTCACTCAGATGCGCTACATCGCCATCCAGGTCCAGGTCGGCAGGTTCGACCCCGCCCTCGTCGCGCGTGCCCGCTACACCCTGGACCTCGTGGACGACCTGGTCCGCGTCCCCGAAGCCCACGGTGCGACCGTCGGCGTACTGCTCTGTACTGATGCCGCGGCCGACCAGGAGGCCGGACCCATCGCCATCACGCTCTACGACGGACTCTCTCCCACCGAACAGACTGAGCTGCCGCTCTCCATCGAGCTCACCGCCATGATCGACCGCTGTCTCGACTCCACCGACGCCATGGATCCCGCGCCCTGATGACCGGGCGCGACTGACCATGCGGTTGCTGCCAGTCCGGACTTGGCCCTGGCAGCAACCGCATGGTCATTTGGCTTCCGGCAGGATCAACCGCCGTACAGGTCCTCCACCAACCGAGCCCGCGCTTCAAGGATCTCCAGGCTGTCGGACGACGACACCGTGGTCGCCTCTCCCGGCACGTCCCGCCAGGTGGGGTCGCCGGCCAAACGGAACTGGCCGTGCCAGGTCGTCGTGAGCGAGATGGTCGCCACGCCCGTCTTCGCGTAGGCGTGAGCGATGGTGTGTGCCGGGTACGGGGCACCTGGATCGGTTGTGGCCAGGGGCGCTGAATCGTCGCCGAAATCCCAGGAGTAGCTGCTCGGGACCGCCTTGATATCGACCGGGATGCCGAACAGCTCTGTGCTTATCGTTCGGGGATCCCGATCGGTGTACGCGATGGTGTCGACGTTGACGAGTGTCCATCCGTTCGGCGGCTGCACGATCACCTCCGATGGAGTGATCTGCATCTCCTGGAAAGCACGCGCGGCGGCAGCCGGGATGTCGATCTGTTGGCGCTGCTCGGCGAGGCAGGACTCGGCTTCGACGAGCTCAGCGTCGGTCCACTCGCCGGACTCGCGGCGCTGCTCGAAGAGGGCGCCCACCGCCTGCTCGTCTTCCTCGCACTCGATTCCGGCGTAGGCGAGCTGATGGCCCTCATCGCAGGAGTCGGCGAGTGCGGTGGCGCCGCTGAGGTCCCGCAGGAAGCACAAGGCGGGAGTGACGCGCCATTGGCGTATGGGTGGCGCGGGCGACGCAGCCGATGATCGTGTAATCGCTCCAGGTTCTACAGGTGCGGGTCGCGGCGGCAACTCGGCCGACACTCGGACCGTGTCCTGGTCGCTTTGCCCCTCAATATCACCCAGACCTCCTGGCGGGGTCGCCAGGGCGACTGCCAGAACGAGCGACGTCACGCCGATCATTGGTCGGCTCCTGGAATCGGGGCGACTGTAACGACCACCCATTCACCGTCCCTAGTCCCCATCTCGACCCTGCGATCGAATCTCTTGGATTCAACGGAGTAGATCTCGTCCCCGTTAGGTCCTGTGATCCGAGAAGGTGCCTGTGAGATCTCGGTGTCCAGCGGGTAGATCCCAGTGACTTCGTCGCGCATGTAGACCTGCGTCACTGACAGCGACGACTCACCGCCCGCGTATGCCCAGCCCTCCTCATCGATCTCGTTGGCCTGCTCAAGCGCTTCCTCGCAGAACCCGCACGCCTGGTGCGACATCGCCTCGAACTCCTCCGTGTCCCCCGTCGCCATCACGTACGGGTAGAGCTCGATGAAGTACTCCGCCGCAACCGCCGCCCCCTCCGCGTCGTCGCGGTCCATCGCGGCCGGCCGCTCCGGCTTCGCCGGCAGCGACGAGGACACGGACGGGCTCGCAGACGCCGTCGGCGTCGGATCGCCGGTCGCGGAGCCAGAGGCGTCGGGATCCGGCGTCGGGCCCGTGCAAGCCGACAACACCAGGCCCGCCGCGACGACCAGCCCCACCGTGCGCATCACCACGTCGCTCATCCGCATCCCCCGCCGCTCAGACCCCACCGTTGCGTATCCGCAACGGCCGATAAAAACGCTAGCCGGGCCCCTGTGATCCGGAAAGTGGGCCCTGTGGAAAACCTGGCCCAAGGGAGGCTCCGCCAGGCGCTCAGCGCGGAACATCGTGCGCGAACGATCGCCATCCACACCTATCGGTATCTTTTATGCGCATTGAGTGGCGGATCGTGAGATTGCTCTACACACTGGTGCCATGACATCTCACCACACCGCCGTCGAGCCGGCCGCACCCACGCAGAGACCGAGACCCTCGTGAACAGGTACACCGCGGTCGCGTACCGCGACGAGAGGCACTGGACGCTGCGCGCGATCGGCGTCCCCGGGGCAGTCACCCAGGCCACGTTCCTGGACGACGCCGAAACCGCCCTGCGCACGCTGCTCGCGCGCCTCACCGGTGAGGACGTCGACAGCTTCGCCATCGACCTCGCGCCGATCCCGGGACCCGGTGGGTTCGACTGAACGCACACAAGCCGACGGCACATAAGAGATGTGTTGCGGTGCATCGACGTTGTCTACGCACCGCAACACATCCCACCGAATACCTGTCTCCGCCGGCGCGGTCGGCCGAGCTCAGCGCCCGCTACGCTCCCGACGCCGCTCCTGCTCGTCCACCTGGGCCAGCAGCTCCTCGGTGTCGGGCTCGGGCTCCATGGAGAGCTGCTCCAGGTGGTCCCGCAGCCGGTCCACGAGGCGGCCCACCGCGTCCCGCCGCCCGGAGGCGATCTCCGCGCGGATGCCGTTGCGCCAGGACCGCTCGTCCACGGGGTCGGCGAGCCGCCCCACCTGCGAGGCGTGCCGGGCCATCGCCACGTCGCCCGCCAGCAGCGCGCGGCGCGCCACCTCGTGGGAGACGTCGACCACGCCCGACGAGATCGTGTGCATCAGCTGCTCCGCCCACGCGTACTTGCGCAGCGGCACACCCTCGAACGGTCGCCCGCGCACCATGTCCAGCGCGGCGAGCAGGTCCGGCGTCGGCGTCTGCGAGAGGTCGGGGCCGACCAGGTCGCAGAACAGGTGCCAGTCGGTCCGGACCCCACGCAGCCGGTAGCCGGCGGACTCGAGGTCGGCCTGGCCGCCGTCGTCCGTGGACCAGTAGCGCGGCAGGTGCTCGTGGCCGGACGGGTCGGTGCCCAGCCAGCGTCGGGCGCGCGAGACGGCGGACCGGCGGGTCGCGAGATTCGGCTCACGGGACGGCCACAGCGCCTTCGAGATGTCCGACCCGCGCGAACCCGGGTGGAACGCGAGGAACGCGATCAGCTCGGTCGCCTGCCGCTGGTGCGTTGTCGGCAGCTCGACGCCGGTCGTCCCGGCGAGCTCCACGCTCCCCAGCACGCGCACAACAGGAGCGGTGACCTCGGCAGGCGCGACCCGCGATCCGACGTCGACCCCCGAGACAACCGGCGTACCCAGCGGCGGTGTCGCGACACTCACGGCGGCCGTCGCCCACGGGGCGAAGCCCGCAGGAACCGCAACCGGCGCAGTCGAACCACCCGACGGCCCAGAGACGTAGCCCGGCGTCGGCGCAAGACCATCCGCATGGCCGCCCCCGACGTCCGAATCCGCGGCACCAGCGCGGACAACGTCCATCGGGATCTCCTCCAGCGTCGGTTCGGTGCGATCGATCGACCGGCTCCACGTGGGGCCGGGCGCGGTCTCGGGTTCGGCCAGCAAGGCCAGGGCTTGCGCGTAGGTAGCGGCGTCGAGCTGTTGCGGACGCACGGCGACATAGGCGGGCGTGAGGATGCCGCGTGTGGTGTCGCCGTTGGTGAGCTCGCCGGTCAGGTCGAGCACCCAGTCGCCGACCTCCGCGCTGGAGGTCACCGCCGCGATCCCCACCCCGGGCACCCGTTCGACCAGGCTCTCCAGCTTGGCGCGCTCGGCGAGGCCGAGCCGCTCACCGACGAGCAGGATCTCTGGCGTCCAGGCGTCGGTCGCCAGCCCCCGGCCGCGCGCGTCGGCGACGGACGTGGCACCGACCTGGGCGAGCGTCCGGTCGACGTCGTCGGCGCGGGCCTCGAGCTCGCGGATGATCCCCGCCAGGCTGGCGACGTGCCGCACCCGGCCGGTGTCGACCACACCCGGCAGCTCGCCGAGCGCGCCGACGACGGTGACCTGCAGGTCGTCCGCCCAGAGGCTGGTGGCCAGCTCGATCGCGAGCGCCGCGAGCGTGGCCTGCGCATCGGCGTCCGTGCCGCGGATGTCGAGGCACGCGAGGTTCTCGAGATCGAGCATGAGGTGCGTGTCCTCGTCGTCGTGGCCGACGGTGACCAGCGCCGGGTAGGGCGCCTCGCCGTCGGCCTCGATCCCGACCGACTCGGCCGGACCGGCGACCGAACCGACCCGCGACGCGTCCTCGGCGTCGCCGGCCGCGAGCTGCCACACGAACCTGTCGGTGGTGCTGGCCCAGGGTTCAGGCAGGTCGGCGGGACGGTCGAGGTAGAGCTCGACGAACTCGCCGCTCTTCAGCCGCGCGATGCGCACTCCCGGCAGCGGCAGGTCACGTTCGCGGTGCCACTGCGCGAGGCTGCGCAGCGCGCGGTCGACCTGGCTGCGACCGAACGGGTCCTCGACGGTCCGCAGATCACGTTCGAGCGCGCCCGCCGGAGTGTCCGGCCCTGGTACGACGACGGTCTCGCCGGGCTCACGACCCTTGCGCGCGCGGAGCCGCTTCACGGCAACCAGCGCGATCAGCCCCGCCGCGAGCAGCGCGCCGATCCCGGCCGCCGTGCGGATCCCGACCGACTCCTCGAGCTCGTCGCCGATGTCGGACACGACATCTGATACGACGTCGGTGGCCGAGTCGAGCAGGGACTCTTCGCCCCCGCTCGCCGCGCCGACAACGTCCGCAGCGCCCGCGATGCTCGCACTCGCAACGCTCGCCACGCTGGCGCCCATGATGCCGACGCCCGCGGTGCTCGCACCCGCCGCGGCAACCGGCCCGGCAACCGGCCCGGCACTTGCAGCGGCGTCAGGCTCAACTCCCACCGCCGCAGACGACTCGATGGCAACCTCAGGAGCGCCCTCCCCGACGACCGGGTCGTCGCCGTCGATCTCGTCAGGCAGCACCTCCTCGGTCAGCACGCCGCCGACGGCGGTGCCGGTCACGTCGGTCCCAGTCGCGTCAGTCCCGGCCACCTCAGACTCCGGAGCGCTGCCCGAGGTAGTCCCGCTGCCCGACGACGTCTCCTCCGCAGCCGGCTCCTCCGGCTCGCCCTGCGGCATAAGGCTTTGCCCGAAGAGCTCGTCGGCGATCAGCCCCTCCCCGGGAATGGACTCGTCCGGCCCGCCGCCCTGCGATGCTGGCTCGTCCGGCTCCAGGTTCGGGTCGTTCTGGAGGTCCTCGGGTGTGACCTCGTCGTACAGGGGCTCCGGCGCATCCCGGGGCGCGGGCGGCGCCTGCGGAACGAGGATCCCCTCCGCCGTCTCCTCGGGAGCGGGATCCTGGGTGCTGAGCCCGGCCGTGCCGGTCCCGGCGTCCGCGGGGTCGCTCGTGTTGGCACTGTCCTGTTCGGAGTCGGACTCCTTGGGCGGCGCGTTCTGCCCGACGCGGTTCGGCTCCGCCGCGGAGGGGGCCTCCCCGGCAGGCTGCTCGTCGGAGGGCTGGTCGCCCGATCCCTCCTCCACCACATCGTTCCCCGAGCCGCCCGGTTCCCCGACGTCGTCCGGATCGACCTCGACGGCGCCCTCGGGCGTCACCTCGGTGGATGGCGTGGCGGACGGCGTCGCGCCCGCCTCCGAAGCGCCGTCGTCCGGCGTCGGGTCGGAAGACCCGCTCGGAGAGGCATCGGGGGTCGCGCTCGGCTCGGCCGAGGGCTCCTCGGCGCCCGACGAGGCGTCATCGGCGGGGGCGTCATCGGCAGGGGCTTCATCGGTTCCGGGCTCCGGCGTCGCCTCGGCCGCACCCGGGACCGTCACGGTCCAGCCCGGAAGGATGTAGTCGGGATCGGTGAGCCGCATTCCACCAGGCTGTTCCGTGTTGCGCGACGCCTCGTAGATCTCCGGGTACTGGATCCCTTCGCCGAGTTCCTCCTCGGCGATGTCCCACAGGGTGTCGCCGGACTCGATGACAATCTCGACGGCACCCTCCGGGACGTCGTTCGACCCTTCGGCACCGGGATTGCGGACGTCGACGGTGCCGTCGTCGGCCGGCTCGTCGGCCGGGCTCTTCGACGGCGCGATCCCGATGGGATCGTCGGTCGAGGTGGGCGTCACCTCGACCGATCCGCCCGTGGCCCCGGCCGGCAGCCTCAGCACCCAGCCCGGCTCGATCCAGTTCCCGGCGTCGAGCGCACCGCCGTCGGGCTGTGGTACGCCGTAGTTGAGGTCGGCGATCTGCTTGAACCGCGCGCCGTCGCCCAGGGTCTGCTCGGCGATCCGCCACAGGGAGTCGCCCGGCTGCACGGTGTAGGTGGCCGACGGCGCCTCGTCGGCTCCGGCGCGCCCGGTCGTCTCCGCAGCGGCGGAGACGCCAGCCGACACACCGGCACCCGGCGAGACCGGCGCGGACACCACGGTCCCGGTCTCGGCCAACTCGACGGGCGTGGTCGCAGCCATCGCGGGCGCGACCGAAGGCGCCGCGACCAGCATCGTGATCACCGCGCCGACGAGCACGGCCGCGGCACGCTGCTGCGCCCCGAGCCCCCGCACGTGCGGCGAATGGCGTCCGCGCAGCGCCGCGATCACCTCGATCACAACGGCGATCGCGAACGTGAGCCACGCGATCCAGCCGACGACCTTGACGAGCCCGAGCAGCACGGAACCAGTCACGTCCGGACTGGTCAGCGTCATGATGACCCGGTCCAGGCTGACAGGGCCGGTCCAGACCGGCCCGCCGAGCAGCCACAGACCGATCGGGATCCCGACGACGAGCGCGATCAGCAGCAGTGCCGCGCCCAGTCCTCTCACCACACGTGCGCCAGTGCCTCGTCGTGGCGCGCCGGACCCACCGGCCACCGAACGACCCTGGGCTGTCGAGGTGCTCATCAGGATTCCTCCTGTCCTATCCCGCGGACCGCTCGCGCCTCGGCATCGGCCGAGACGTCGAGCGAGCTGATCCCGATCAGTGTCAGGAACGTGGTCTCGTACGTGACCTGGGTACCCACGCTGACGGTGGCGCCGTTGACCGCGGTCACGCCACCCTGCACGCCCAGCGCGTCGAGGGTGTCGGCGGCGGCCTGCGTCGCGCGCGCGGGATCCACCTCGGGAGGCAGTCCCAGCTGCGCGCGGTCGATCCGGATCTGCTGCGCGGCGGCTCGCGCCGCCTGATCGGCGGCGTACTCGGCCTCGTCCTCGGCCTGCAGCCGCCCGCCGCCGTCGACCACCAGGCCGATGGCGATGATCAGCGCGGGCACCATGCCCGCCGCGAGGATGTTTATGTCGCCCCGTTCCCGCACCCTACGAACGCCCGACGGCGCCCGCCTCGTCCGCAGCCACATCCGCATGATCCCCCTGGTCATGACCGCCCCCGATAGGCGTCGAGCACCGACGTCCCCGTAGCGCTGATGGTCCGTGAGCCGGGCGCGCCCGGCAGGCCGAGATCACTCAACGGCACCACGCACTCGACGCGCACCGTGATGGTCCCGACGGTCCCGAGCGGCAGAGCGAACGCGTCAGTCGCCGGCATGACCGACGTCTGCGCACAGCGCACCCCGGAGTTCACCAGCGTCGAGGTCGCGGTCGACGTCGCCTGCGCCCCGGCCACGCTGGCCGTCCGGCTGATCGACGCCGCCCGCGCGGCCTCGTTCGCCGCCGACTGCACCACACCCTCGGCCAGCACGAGCCGCCCCGCCATCACCAGGAGCAGCCCGATCAGCAGCAGCATGGGAAAGATCACGACGGTGTTGATCGCGACGTTCCCGCGCTCGCGATCGGGCCTCCCGTGCTCGCCGTCGGACCTCATGGCCCCACCACTGCCGATGTGAACCGCTCGACGGGCCCCGTGGCCGACTGCTCGATCCGCAGCCCGCGGAACCCCGGGACGATCGACGGCGCCAGCCCGACGACGCGCGCGGTCGCCGTATCTTGCCCGCGGGTCACCGACACGTTGACCGATGCGAACGCGTCGCCCCCGCGCGCGAGCCGCTCCGCCGCCTCCGCGTACCCCGCCTCAAGGCTGCCGCCCTCGACCCGCGCCGCCTGGACCGCGCCGTTAGCGACGGACTGGGCAGTGTTCTGCGCGTGGAAGTAGAGCATGCCCTGCACCATCGCGAAGATGAGCATGAGGACTATCGGGTAGGTGATGACGGTCTGGAGAGAGGCGGCGCCGCGTTCGTCCATGCGTCATCCCCCGAGCTGCGACATATATCGCTCGACGAGGCCCTGGATCGCGGCCCCGAGCGCGATGGCGATACCCAGGCCAATTACAGACAGCACAACGATCTCGATGGACTCCAGCCCCGCCTCGTCCGGCTCGCCCGCGCGGCCGGCGGCAAGCCGGCGACGTAGCTCGGCCGAGCGCTCGGCGAACCGGGTGTTCAGGGTGTCGACTCGGCCGCGAGCAGCGTCGAGGCGCAGTGCGGCACGGGCGGTGGCGCGCGCCGCCGCCGTCCGGCCTTGGCTCAGGTGCTGGTTCATGGTGACTCCTGGGGTGCTGTCGACTTCAACAAATGGGTAGGACGCGGCTCGTGTGACATCCGCATGCCACAGGGGGCGGGCCGGATCAAGGGGCGGTCTGAAACATAGTGACCCCGATTGGGAAGATAAGCATCAGAAAGTACACAAAAACTGTCAACGTCCCAGGCACCGTCATCCGCACGGTCGCGTCGTGCGCGATCTGCTGCTCGACGTCGAGCTGCGCGTCGCGCATTGCCGCCGCCTTGGACTGCAGCTGGTCGTGGATCGCCGAGCCCTGCGTACCCGCGAGCTCCACGATGGCGGCAACCTCGCCGAGCGCGTCCACCCCCACCTCTTCGCCGAGCTCGCGCAGCGCCACCCACGGCGCCTGACCCTCCCAGCGACCCCGTTCGAGCGCCTCGGCGATCCGCCGGAACGGCCACGACCCGGCGACCTGCGCCGCGGCGAACGTGGCCTGCGTGGCGCCCGCACCGGAGATGCGCTCGATGGCGAGCAGCTCCAGGTACGTCGACACGGCGCGGGAGAACTCCTGCCGGGCGCGCCGGGCCTTCGTCCGCGCGTCGAGGTCGGGCAGGAACCAGGCGCCGAGGGCGAAGATGATCGATGCCCCCAGCGGCACCCCTACCGGCATGCCTAGGTTCAGCAGCCCCACGCACAGTCCCAGGAACGGCACCGCGACCAGGGCGATAACCGCGCCGAGCGCCTTCTCGCCGTAGTGGTCGGTCGCCGTCTTGCCGATGAGGTCGAGGTCCGCCCGGGTGGGGCCCCACCGGCCCAGCAACCTGACGGGCAGCCGGCGCTGCGCCCACGCGCCGAACACCTGCGTGTATCGCTGGGTAGAGGTGAGCTCGCCGCCGGCGGACACGGTGATGGGCTCCACCTTGTCGTCGCCGCTCAGCCGGTCCAGCGCGGACTGGAGCCGCGGCGTCGACGGAAGAAGCTCGCGCACGACGAGGAACAGGCCGAACCCGGCCACCGCTCCGAAACCCACCGCCCAGGGCCACATGTCAGGCCCTCCGCTCGTCGGGCAGGAACCGCGGGATCGGCTGCCCCAGGCTGATCTTGCGCATCCACAGCAGGCAGACCACATACGCGCAGAACAGGATCACCGCGATGACCTGGCCCAGCGGCGAGTCATAGCCACTCAGGTAGCCGGACATCGCCGTGGCCCCCAGCACCAGGAGCGTCACGATCGTCACCCAGCGCACCGTCGCGCGGCCGGTGGAGCGCTCGGTCTCGATCTCGCGCCGGGCCTTGGCCTGCGCGGACAGGGACTCGGCGAGCTGCCGGAGCGCGGGCGCCACGGCTCCGGTGCGGTTGTCCGACTCGAGGATCATCGCCGAGGCGATCATGTCCGCCGAGTAGTCGTTCATCTCCTCGGCCCACCGGTAGAGCGCGGGCTTGATGGGCTGGCGCGCCTCCAGGCGCGCCACCAGCCGCGCGAGCGAGGGCCGCACGGAAGGCGCGGCGCTGTGCAGGGTCGCGGCGATCCCCTGCTCCAGCCCGACGGCGCCGCCGGACAGCACACCGATCAGCGACCGCACCCAGGCGGTCAGGTCGGTCAGCTTCTCCACCTCGTTGGACTGCGTGGTGGTGCGGAACAGCGACGGCAGGCCGACGATCAGCACCGGCACGATCAGCACGAGCGACCACCAGCCGGTCAGGATGCCGATGACAAGGCCCGCCGCCGCGCCGACCCCCAGCACCTTGCGCTGCGGATACAGCGGCCCACCCTTGGTCAGGCCGAGCAGGCGGAGCAGCCCGTGGAAGGGCGGGGTGGTGCGCACCGGCTTCGGCGTCGGCTCGTACTTCTGCGCGCCGACGATGACGAACCACACCCCGAGGCCCAGACCGAGCCCGGTCAGCACCGCGATCAGCGTGATCATGGCGTCCCCCAGAGCCCGTCCCGGTAGTTCAGCAGGCTCGCGTCGAAGCCCTCAGCCTCCAGGTCGGCGAGGAACGACGGCGTGACGTTGGGCACCGCGCGCCCGTTCGGCCCGGGCTCAAAGACGTCGGTGATCGCCACCGGGTTGCCGGCCTCGCCGCGCGTCACCTCGATCACCTCGGAGAGGTACCGGCGGCGGAGGCCGTCGGCTCCGACGTCGACCCGGAGGAAGACGATGAGGTCGACCGACTGCGCCACCTGCCGGTACGCATAGGTCTCCGACAGCGTGGAGTCCTGCACTGCCATACCGACCAGGCGTTCGACGACGTCGCGCGCGCCGTCGGCGTGCACCGTGGACAACGAGCCGTTGCCCATCTGCATCGCCTGGAACATGGACACGATCTCGGGGCCGCGCACCTCACCCACGATGACGCGGGAGATGTTGTGCCGCAGCGACTCGTAGACGTTGACGTTCGTATTGATCTCGCCCACGCGCCGTCCCGACGTGTTCATCTCACCGGAGCCCTCGCGCGTGCGCAGCGCCACCACCCGCTTGTGCTTCTCGGGTTCGAGGTGCAGGTAGAGCTCGTAGTCCGTCTCGATGGTGGCGATGGACTCCCAGGGATCAAGGCCAGCGCACAAAGCCCGCAAAAGGGTCGTTTTACCGCTGCCCTGGCCCTGCCCGGAGACGACAATCGACTTGCGCGCTCGCACCGCCGCCGTCAGGAACTCGACCAGCACCGTGTCGATGGTGTCGTTCCGGCGCAGCAGCTCCAGGTCCACCGACTGCAGGCGCTGCAGGCGGATAGTGACGCGCGGCCACGGCACCACCCAGCCGACGGCGGCGAGGCGCACGCGACCCGGCAGGTCCAGGTTGAGGAACGGGTTAGCGCGTGTGAACGACCGCTCGTTCGCGGGGTCGCGCGCCGCGAGGAACTGGAGGAAGTCGATGAGCTCGGCGTCGGAGTCCGCGATGGGCTCCGCGTAGGTACGGCGGCCGTCGCCCATCAGCATGAGCACGGGCGCGGTCCCCGTGATCTCGATGTTCTCCACGTCGGGGGTGTCGATGAGCGGCTGCAGCCGGCCCAGCCGGAACAGAGCGTCGAACAGCGCGCGCGTCACCTCGACCTGGTACTCGGTGGTCCAGTTCCGCTGGCCGCCGGAGAGCAGGGCGTCGTTGTGGTCGCGCACCACCTGCTGGATCAGCTCCTGGCCGAGCGCCTCGCGCTGCTCCTCGTCCAGCTCGCGGGCCGCGAGCGCCGTCGTCAGCCGTGAGGACACCTCGCCGCGCAGGCTGTTGACCTGGCGCCAGAACTCGGAGTCGCGCAGGCGCGGGTTGCCCGGCTGGCCGTGGTACTCACGGCCCGCCCTGGCCACGGCGCCGACCCACGGCGAGGCGCCGCTCCCCGGTGGCTGGACCCTGCCGTCGGGGGTCCGCACTGGCGCGGCGGTGCGGGTCCCGGCGCTGGCATGGCGTGCCGTGCCGGTGCCCTGTTCCACGGGTACGGCCCAGGACTGCTGCGTCGGGGCGGCGCCGTCGGCAGTCCGGGGCTGTGCCCCGACGACGGGCGCGCGGCGCGGCGCGGCGGGCGCCTGGTCGTCCGCCTCGTGGAAGATCGGCAGCGAGGAGAGGTCGGGGAAGTCAGGCGTGCTCATGAGGCTCTCCCGGCGTCGCCGCGCCACGGTGCGACCGGCTGCGCGGATCGCGGGCCGGTACCCGCGTGGTCGGGCCCGCGGCGCGGGCCGGGTCCGGCCTGCGGGCCGGGCCCGCCGTCGCGCGGACCGGTGGAGAACCGGCTGCGCCGCTTCTCGATCCGGTCCTGGATCCGTGAGATGACGGGACCGGCCGAGCGCACGAGCGCGGACGTCGGGTAGCGGCGGCCCGCGGGCGAGCCCACGGACAGCACCTCGGCGTTCACCGGGTCCCAGGCCAGCGAGCCAACGGTGCCCAGGCCGAGGGTCCGCGAGATCTCGGCCGCGTCGTACGGCCGGCCGGGGCCGACGGTCAGGACGGTGAGGTTGGTGAGCTCGCGCGCCGCGGCGTCGACCAGCGAGGTGCGGGACTTGACGAGCTCGCGGGTCACCGCGATGTCGGGCAGGCGCGAGCCGGTGGTGATCAGCACCTGGTCCGCGAGCCGGACGATGGGCTCGCGGTCTTCGCGCACGATGCCGCCGGTGCCGAGCCGGCCTAGGTCGACCAGGACGTCGACGCCCCCGCGTTCCAGCGCGACCAGCTGGTTGGCGAGCGGTCCCCAGAGGTTCGCGACGGCGGGTGCGGTGTGCGGACTGACGATGCCGGGCAGCAGCTTGCGGTCCGGATCGTTTCGAACCAATGGAATGGTCTGCTCCCAGAAGGCGGCTTCGAGGTCACCATGGGAGTGGGCGATCGCGAGGGGCTGCAGGCCGCGGTCGTGCGGCAGCTGGCCGCGGAAATACCCGGCCAGGATCGAGGAACCGGCGAGGTCCGCCTCCACGAGGAGGACCGGCCGGGGCCACTGGAGCGCAAGCACGAGCGCCGCCGTCGTGGTGCCGGGCGAGCCCTTCGCGTTGGCGAGAGCAATGAGAGCCACGAGTCACCCCGCCCCGACGGCGTCGATCACGATGGCGACGCGGCCGGTCGCGGCGCGGGCCGCGAGCGGGGCAGCGTTGGCCGAGGTGACCTCCACGTCGACGACCATCCCGTCGCCGAGCGGCGACTCGGTGACACCGATCACGACGGCGGAGATGGCGAACGGCGCCGTTGTAGGCGGCTCACCACCGGTGGCCGGCGTCTCGACGATCCGCACGGCGTCGCCGGCGACCAGGTCCCGGGTCCCGGGCATCTGGTTCGGCGCGAGCGCGATGCCCACCACTGAGTGCCCCGCAGCGGGCTCGATCTCCTCGACGGTGCTGTCCAGCGTGAGGAGCTGGCCCGCAACGAGGTCCACCGCGGCGATCCTGTTCGCCATCTCGTCGGCCTGGTCGGCCGGGATCGGCTCAAGCAGGGTCGGCTCGTTCGGGAGGCTCACGGGCCCGAGGTCGTTCGCGGTGATCGCGGTGCCCCGTGGGATGTCGCTGGTGACCGCGAGCACCTGATAGGTACGGCCGAGCGTGCTGACCAGGTAGACGCTCGCGAGCACGCTCAGCGCCACGAGCGCGAGGCCCAGCGCGACGAGCGCGGGTCGACGGCGGGCGCGCGTCGGTTTGAGCGGCCCCGGCGGTGCGGGTCGCTGGGGTTGTGTCGCGGACCGGGCCTGCTTGTCCTGGTTCGCGATCTGGGTGCCACTGCTCACCGTGCCGTCTCCTCCGAGCCCGTCGGCAGAGTCCGCCCCGGGTTTCCTCGGGGCGGGTCCCATCGAGGTCCCCATCCGTGCGTCCGTGTTCACCGTGCTCCCACCCGTGCGGTTCGAGGGCCTCCTGCGGTGTCACACGAGTGTCACCGCAGGTAATCCTCTTCCACGCGGGCGGACCCGGCAGGTTGAACGCTAATCAGGGTTAAGGATGCTCGCTAGGCCAGGGAGACTGCAAAGTTGTGGAGATGGCTTGAATATTGAGTGACTCCCAGACGATCTGCCGCTTACGTACCGGAACCACACCTGTGGTGTTGACTTCGCAGGTCAGGACGTGAGAAGGGCGATTCCATCGCATGATCCACGTAAAGATCGTTCGGAGAATCTTTACGTTTGACGGGCGATCGTGCGGTGTCCGGACAGGACGAGAGGGCCCCGCTGGCGGTGGGGCCCTCTCGCGATGAGTAGATTTCCGACGATCTCAGGGCATCACGCACCCCCCAGTGCTCAGCCCGTCGGTCGTCGTCGTCCCTCATCGTCCCGTTCGCCCGGTTGTCCCCCAGACAGACCACCGGACTGAACGGCTTCCGCCAGCCGTCGCACTGCGCGACTCGCCCGCTGGCGCAAGGCTGCGTGCGAGATGCCCAGCTCGTGGGCCACCCGCCGCTGATAGTTCCCGCGACCCGAGCCGAGCTCGGCGTACTCCGGGAGATCGGGGTCCGGCGCGTACAACCGCGCCAGAAGTGCTGACTCGTCCCGTGTCAGGACGTTTCGGTCGAGCCCCCACGCGATGACGTCGAGGACCTCGCCCGTCGGGCCCAGCGACATGCTCGCGAGCGAGTAGACGACTTCGGGCCCGGACTCGGGCGGCGTCTGCCGTTCGAGGACGGTCAGCGTGTCCGTGTCGGTGGGGATCTCCGCCACCTGGGGTCCGCGGCTCACCCGGCCACCCCGAGCGTGCGGGGCCCGGTCGCCGACGACGCGCGTCAGCGTGTGCCCCTGGAGGCGCATCGCCACCCGGCTGCTGCGCTCGAGGTCGTAGTGGGTGATCGCATCCCACATGGCGGCGGCGGCCTCCTGCTCGAGGTCCTGCACGTCTGGATAGTGGCGGCGCGACCGCCGCACGATCTTGCGCACCGCGGGGAGCATGCACTGCAGCACCGCGCGCCCGGCGGGGAAGCTGCCGCCCGCGTGCTCGACGATGAGCGCGTACAGCACCTCGTCCGCGTCGTCGGGGGCGAGCTGGACGGTGTCACCCGTGCGGAGCCCCGCGAGCTGCGGGAACCGTGCGACGAGGCGGCCGATCTCGAGTGCGAACGACCGCGTGCGGACCAGGTCGGCCCAGTCATGGTCAAGCTCTCGCATCAGCGTCCCTGATGCCGGTGCTGGTGTACGTGCAGGCATGGCGGTTCCCCCCTCCGGTCAGCACCGAGTCCATCCGGGGGGTGTTGCCCGCCACTGTTGCCCGCTGGTTCTGGCCAACTGTGACCTGCGTCACAGTTGGCCAAAACCCGGGGAAGACCGATGTCACACGAACTCGTCACCTGCCATTTGTGCTCAGCAGACGCAAGAGCCTGCTCAGCAGGCGTTGGACACGGAGAAACGGGAGAGGCGAGATGAGCAAGGACGAGCTCGACCAGGCGCCCGGCGCCGGACTCGGCAGCACCGACCTCGGCAGTTCGGGCCTGCGCAGCGCGGATCCCGCCGCCCCGGACTTCGACCGCACGTGGTCCCTGCTGCGGGACACCGCCGAGGTGCACGCAGCCCGCGGCGAGGTGGCGCCCGTGGTGCGCGACCTCATCGCCTCCCTCGCCGAGGACCCCCTCGGCGAGCAGGACACAACCGTGCGCCTGATCGAGGCGCTCGACAGCCCCCGCGTGCGCAGCGCACGCGAGGCCCGCGAGCGCATCCGGGCGGACCTGCAGAACGAGGTGCGGACGCGATGAGCTCGGTTCTTGTGCGACGGCGTGGCAAGAAGTCGGCTGAGCCGGCCGAGCTGCCGCCCCCTGCCGACGTCGCCTCCGGTACCGCCTCGCCGTGGACCGGTGGACCCGATCAGCCCGCGACGCCGTCGTCGTCGGGCGGGGGAGGCGACGACGAGAACCAGCCACCGCAGGTGGTGGAGTGGTCCAACGGACCCGCCCTGGTGACCAAGGCCTGGGGTGCCCTGCTCGCGCTGGCGCTGCTGGCCGGGCCGGCCGCCCTGGTGTGGACCGCGCTGCGCCCCGAGGCCGCCCCCGCCTCGGCGGTCGCCGGCTCAGCCGATACCGCTCAGGCGGCGGCGGCCCAGGAGCGGGCGATCGAGCTCGTGGAGACCTGGCTGCGGGCCGACAGCGACGACCAGCAGCTGATCGCCTCCCTCACGAACGCCCCGGTCGGCTCACTCCCCCAGGAGGGCCTGACCATCCGCGACTCGTCGGTGGCACAGATCGAGCAGGCGGAGGACAACGTGTGGTCGGTGACGGTCGGCGTCGACGTCGCGGAGCCCGCTCCCGGCTCGACACCCCCGCCGGCCGTGGAAGGCGAGGAGGCCGAGGTGCCCCTGGTCTGGGTGCGCCGCTACTTCCAGGTGCCGGTGCTGGTAAGCCGCACCGAGACCGAGTGGTCCGGGCCCCACCTCGCGGTGACCGCCGTCGCCCTCCCCGCGCCCGTCCCGGGCCCGGCGGCCGCCGCCGAGCCGCCGGACCTCGACTACCCCGAGACCATCTCTCCGACGTCGGCCGCGGGCCAGTCCGTGGCCGGGTTCCTCGCGGCGATGATCGCGGGCGACGGCGAGATCACGCGCTACCTGCGCCCCGGCACCGCCATCTCGGCCATCAGCCCCGCTCCGTACTCGGCCGTCTCCGTGACCGACATCAACGGGTCGCACGAGGTCACGGAGGACCCGGCCGACGGCGACGGCACGCACGCACTGATCACCGTCGAGCTCACCCGGCTCGACGGCAACACGACCACCGCCCAGTACGTCCTCACGCTTGTTGCGCGGGACGGCCGCTGGGAGGTTGCCGGCGTTCAGCCGGCCGTCCGTATCGACACGACGCCATCCGGCACGATCGACTCCGGCACCGCCGGGGAATAACGAAGGAGAGAACCATGATCAACGAGATCGTTATGGCCGACGGCTTCCTCGACCTCATCACCGTCAAGTCCGAGGAGGTCAGGACCACCATCGAGTCGGTGACCTTCGTGGTCGTCATCCTCATGGTGGTGATCACCGCCGTGAAGACCAAGATGTCGATCGCGGCGATCCTGATGTCCGCGATCGTCGGAGGCATCGTCCTGTGGCTCGTGAACGGCGGGATCAACGTCACGTCCGACCTGGCCCGGGACGAGTTCGACTCCGCCCCTGCAATCGTGAACTCGCAGACAGTTCTCTGACGACCGCTGGGTCTGACGGGGCTGCACGGGTGGGCAGGACGTCGAGGGCAGTGCACAGGGTTGGTCAGACGGGCACGTATCTGTGCCCAGCACGTGGTGAGGAGGGTGTCCGGTGACCGAGACCGCGAAGTTCTATACGAAGGCCCGACGCATCCCCATGCTGGTGGGGAAGCTACCCAGCGGCGGGCGCATCTGGGGCGGCCCGTACACCATCACCCAGGTGGGAGCGGGCGCCGTGGTGGCGTTCGTCCTGTGGCGGACCGCTCCGCTGTGGGCTCAGATGGGCGGCTTCATGAACATCGCGGTCGCCGTCGGGGTGGTCGTTGGCGTGGTCTGGGCCACCGGCAAGCTCCCGAGCAGCGGTCGCAACCCCGTCGCGTTCGTCATGGACGCGATGAACCTGAGCTCGAGCCGGGGACGGCTGTCCGGCGGGCAGGTCACCCTGCCCAAGCCGCGCCTGATCACCCACCGGGTAATGGTCGTGCTGCCCGCACCTCCCGCCACCGCAGCTCGGCGCAGTGCGCCCGTGGCTGGCCCGGCCCGTTCGGTTGCGGTTCCAGTAGCTGGTCCGACGGCGGGGCCGGCTCCGGGGCAGACGGTTAGGCCGGCCGGCCCGCAGCGCCCGACCGTCGTCGGGCCGGTCCCGACCGAGCTCCTCCCGGAGCTGACCGGCCACGGTCCCGCGGACGCGACCTTCGAGGGCCGGCAGCTTCAGCCGGCGACCAGCCCACGACCCCAGCCGGTCCCGGACAAACGCTCGCCCGCGGACTGGGCGGCAGCAGCCGCAACCGCTGCGGCAACGGCCAAGGACCGCGAGAACGCCGACCTCACCGGCGTCGGGCAGCTGCTCGCCGGCAAGCCCGCAGGAACGAAAGAACCCGGCGAACGCACCGCCCCCACCACTCCGCGAGAGGACTGAGCCCCCATGCTGAGCCACATCTCGGCCCTGACCGACGGCCTCATGTGGACCCGCACCGGGACCGTGTGGGCCCTCTGGCGTGTGTCCCCCGTGCCCTACGCGTTCCAGCCCGACGACAAGAAGCACGCGGCGCGGCGGCACCACACCGCGCTGTACCGCGCGCTGCGCGGCGAGTCGCTGCACCTCGGGCTGACGGCGGCCACCGACCCGGCGTCGGTGGTGCTCTCGATGATCGAGGGTGTCGACCTGACCGAGCGTGAGGCGTGGGCCGCGGAGTGCGAGGCCACCCTCGACTTCCTGGAGCAGATCCCGATCGGGCGGCGTGTGCACTGGATCGCCGCGCCCCTGGCCAACCCGGGCGCCAAGGCATTCAGTGAGCCGCTGCGCGCGTCCTGGTCCTCGCTCCAGGACACCCTGATGATGCCGCGCGCCGTGCCGGGCCGGCACGCGATCGGCGAGCGGGCCGCGCAGGCGGAGGCACTGCGCAAGGAGATGCCCGCCGCGTTCGACCCGCGGCCGGCGACCGTGGCCGAGATGGCCTGGATGTTCGGGCACGCCATGCAGCGCGGCCTCGGTCTGGACACCGCGGTGCCCCTCGACGGGTCGCTCGACGCCGAGATGCACTTGTCGGGGCCTTCGGTGCTGCCGTCGTCGCTGGTCGATCCGGCCGGTCAGACGGACTCCGAGAAGCGCCTAGGGCCGCTGCAGATCCTGAAGCAGCCCTACGTGAAGGTGCTCGACCCCACCAACCCCGACCTCGCCTCGTACCAGACGACGCTCGTGGTGGCCGATACGCCGTCGGGCGGCATCGTGTACCCGGGGTGCGAGTGGATCGGACGTGTCGACGAGTCCGGGGTGCCGTGCGACTGGGCCATCCGGATGACCGTGCGCTCGCGCGACGAGGTGACCAACCGCAACCGGCGCGCGGTGCGCACCCTGAACGACCAGTTCGACCAGCGCTCCGAGGAGGAGCGCGCGGGGTCGTCCCTGGACACGACGGCGCGCGCTCTGGGCGAGTACCAGGCGGTGATGGACGCCGACGAGCTCGAGGTCGAGGTGGACGCCACCACGATGTTCACCGTCTCGGGCCACACCCCTGAGCAGGTGCTGGACGACGCCCGGGACCTGACCAAGTACTTCGCCGCCATGCAGTTCTCGCTGCGCACCGACCCCACGATCCAGCCGACGCTCTTCGAGGCCACCCTGCCGGGCACCCCGACCCCGCGCGCCGTGCGGGAGTACTCGCAGATCACGACGGCGCGCGCGTTCTCGGCAGCGGTGCCGTTCGCCACCACCGAGCTGGGCGACACCTCCGGTGCGCTGTTCGCCCTGGAGATCTCGAACGGGGCGGCCCGGCCGAACCCGGTCTTCGTGAACCTGGCCGGAGCCACCGACAAGCTGGACGTCGCGCTCGCGATGGGCTTCGTGGGCGAGCTGGGTGCGGGTAAGGCTCTCGCCCTCGACACGCCCATCCCGACGCCGAGCGGCTGGACCACCATGGGCGACCTGGCGCCGGGGGACCGCGTCTTCGACGAGAACGGGGCGCCCACGGAAGTCGTCGGCGTCTCCCCCGTCATGCGGGACCACCAGTGCTACCAGGTGGTGTTCTCCGATGGATCGACGATCGTGGCCGACGCCGAGCACCTATGGACGACGGTTCCCCTGAAGACCCGCGGCCATCAGGCGAAACTGAACCACAAGCGCAAGCAGCGCGGCGAGACGCCCGTCGACGTGCTCGACGCGACGCTCGACCTGAGCGGACCCGGGTGGCACGAACACGGCACTGTCGCGACGACCGAGCAGCTCCGCGAGACGCTCCTGGCGGGCAAACAGCTCAACCACGCGGTGCCGGTCGCCGGGGCCCTGGAGCTTCCCCCCGTCGACGTCCCCGTCAACCCCTATTACCTCGGCCTCTGGCTCGGCGACGGGAGTTCATGGCGCTCCGAGATCACTACCGCAGACCCCGAAGTGCTCTCCCGCCTCGAGCTGTGCGGATACGAGGTCAGGAAGCTGTCGGCGGAGTACGCGTACGCTGTCCGGCTCCCGCACGAGGCGGATGACGGTTTCACGCCGGAGCAGCGGCCCTGCTTGCAGTGCGGAGCCCAGTACCTCGCTTGGTACGAGCAGCGTCGCTATTGCGGCAAGACCTGCGAGGCTGCCGGACGCAAGGCTGGCGTGCCACCCCTGCCGCCACGCCGCTGCGGCCGGTGTGACAAGCCCATGCTCAGGACCAGCACTGGCCGGCGGTGTGCGGACTGCCGCAAGGCGTCATCGATGACCGGACGTCTCGACTCGCTCGGCGTGCTCAAGAACAAGCACATCCCAGCTGCGTACCTGCGTGCGGGAACGATCCAGCGCCGAAGCCTCCTCGCCGGGCTGATGGACTCCGACGGCACAGTGACGCCGTCGGGCAGCGTGGAGTTCACGAACACGAATAAGCGGCTGGCGCGAGACGTCCATGAGCTCGCGCTGTCACTTGGATACAGGTCGGTGCTCCGAGAGGGGCGTGCCCGCCTGAAGGGGCGGGACGTCGGCCCGAAGTGGGCCGTCACCTTCACGACCACTGACGATGTCTTCATGCTCCAGCGAAAGGTCGACACGCACCTGGAGCGCGGGGAGAACCGCAGCGCCGCCCGAAACGCTTACCGGTACGTCACCGAGATCCGGCCGGTGAAGTCCGTTCCCGTGCGGTGCATCCGGGTGGCAGCAGAATCGAGCCTGTTCCTGGCGGGGGACGCGATGATCCCCACCCACAACTCGGTCAGCATGAAGACCGTGGCCATGGACAACGTCGACATGGGCGCCACGCTCATGGCGGTGGACCACACCGAGATGGGCGAGTGGGGCATCGCCGTCTCGGAGATCCCCGGCTCGCAGGTCGTGGAGATCTCCGAGGACGCGACGGTGTCCATGGACCCGCTGCGGATCCTGCCGCCGGCGCAAGCACCGCGGGTGGCCCGCGCCTTCATCACCGTGCTGCTGTCGGTGCAGACCAAGTCCGAGCAGAACGTGCTGCTGTCCAAGGTGCTGCAGACGGAGTACATGTGGCGGCACAAGATCACCTCGCTCGGGTCGCTCGCGCGGCACCTCGAGGCGGACTGCGAGTTCCCGGGCGCCCGGATGCTCGCCGACGAGATGCGGATCTTCTCCGAGCTCGACTTCGGGCGCGCTCTGTTCGACGACTCGCTGCCGCCGCTCGACCTGAGCTCGCCGGCGATCGTGCTGCACACGCACAAGATGCAGCTGCCCTCGAAGGCCGACATGGAGCACGGGCACCTGTTCGCCGAGCTCAGAGCCGAGAAGGTGTTCGGCCGCGCCACGTTCGCGCTCATCGCGGCTCTCGCCAGGTACCGCTGCTTCGCGGACCGCTCCCGGCTCGACATCTTCGCCGCCGACGAGGCGTCCAAGACCATGTCGTCACCGGAGGCGGCAGAGGAGATCGGCATGTTCATCCGGGACGGCCGTAAGCACAAGGCGGCGCTGCTGCTGGGCAGCCACGACGCCGAGGAGGACTTCGGCAACGAGGTGGTGCGCGGGCTGATCCCGTTCCGCGTGCTGCTGCGCCACCGCGACGCGAACCTGGCCCGCCGTGGCCTGCGGTGGCTGCACGGGTTGCCGACCACCGCACCGGTGGACGAGGGCCTGGTCAAGCTCGTCACGGAGGGCACCGCGCCGGTGACCGACGCCGCCGTCGGCGTGGTCGAGGAGCGCCGCGGGGAGTGCCTGATCCGGGACTTCCAGGCCCGCTACGGCCGGGCGAAGGTCATGGCGCCGCTCGTGGAGAGGCGCGCCGAGACCGTCAAGACCACGCCGACCAGCTCCTCCGGTGCGGTGATCGGGGCATGAACCGGCTGTCGCCTCTTTCGCTCGCCGCGCCATCGGGTGGGCTGAACCTGGAGGACACCCAGGGTGTGAGCACAGAACGGTTCGTGCTCCAGTGGGACACGGGCTCACCGTGGAACCCGCTGAACGTCGACTCCGAGATCTTCTCGACCCTCGCGGGCATGTTCTGGGCCTGGTACCGGGACATGGTCTCGGTCCAGATCTGGGTGCTCGACTGGGTGCTCGGCATGGACTGGCTCGGTTACATCCTGGCGCCGCTGGCCGGGCTGAGCGTGATCGTGCAGGGGATGGTCGCGCAGATCGGCCTGCTCAACCTGATGCTGATCATCCTGGCGTTCGTCGTCGGCTTCTGGCTGCTCAAGGGCCGGTACGCGGGCGGCTTCATGGAGCTCCTCATCGGCTGCATCATCGCGGCCCTGGCCACCGGATTCCTCGCCAACCCGATGGCGACGATCGGCGGCGAGCAGGGCGTGATCATGCAGTCGCGCAACGCCGGCATGGACATCGCCACGGGCTTCGCGACCGAGGGGGCCTCGTTCCAACGGGACTCCACGGTGATTCGGGAGGGCCTCAAGGGCCAGCTCGTGGACACCCTGCTGCGCGCGCCGCACCAGATCATCAACTACGGCTCGATGATCGACGGCACCGGCTGCGAGGACACCTATACCGAGAACGTGGGGCGCGAGAACGCCGTCGAGACGATCGGGGGGTGCGACGAGGCCTACCAGGAGGCGGCGTCCACGGTCGACGCCGGCACCGTCGTCTCGACGCTCAGCCTGCTCACCACGGGGTTCGTGTTCCTCCTGCTGTCCGTGGTGATCGTCGGCGGCACCATCTTCGCGGTGCTGCTGCTGGGCTGGTCGGCGATCAAGCTGCTGTGGCAGCTCCCCGTCGGTGTGGTCTCCAGCGGCACCCGCGCCCAGCTGTTCCGCACGTTCGCGAGCGTGGGCTTCGGCTGCATCCTCGTCGCGATGGCCACGATGTTCCTGGTCGCGTGGATGAGGATGCTGCTCGGCTTCTACGACGCCACGAGCGGGTTGCCGTTCCTGGTGCGGCTGTACCTGTTCAACACCCTGGTCATCGCCGGCGCCGTCTTCTACGTGCTGATGGGCGCGAGCGTTCGCCAGGCCCTGCGCGGCCTCGCGGACCGGCTCGCGGCCGCGGGCGTGCCCTCCCAGGTGGGCGAGCCCGCCTCCATGCCATGGGACGGCACCGCGAAGTGGCGGGACCGGTACAACAAGGCCAGGGAGTGGGCGGGTGTGGGGCTGGGCCCAGCCCCCGTGCAGGCGAACAAGAACGCGGTGGACGTGGACGGGGCCTCGGGCGTCGGCTCGGCGGGCCCGTCCACCATGGACGGGACCCCTGGCGTCGGCTCGGCAGGCGGCACCTCGGGCGGTGTGCCCGGTGACGACAACCGCACGGTGCCCATCCCGGTGAACGGCCCCGGGCGTCCGGGTGCTCCCGGCGAGCCCAACACGGGCAACGGCGTGAGCGGCGGCGGCAATGCCTGGACCACCGCTGCACGCACCGTGCAGGACGGATCGCCCGACGGCGGACGCGTGGCCGGACCTCCGGTGCCGGACGACACGAACGCCGGCGAGAAGCCGTCGAACGAACAGGTTCCGCACCAGCCGCCCACGGCCGGCGAGCGCCTGAGCGACCGGCTGGGCAGCGCGGCCCGAACGGGGACGTCGATCGCGCTGCAGGCCGGCGGGCTGGTCGCGAGCGGCGGCACGTCAAGCGCCGCGGTGGGCGCCTCCAAGGCGCTCAGCGTGGTGCGCAAGGCCCGGCAGGCCAAGCAGATGCTCAGCGCCGCCCGTGGCCTGGGCCGCAGCGGGGAGCGCTCGCAGAGCGCGGCCCGGCTGGCCGAGTCGCTCAATGCCGCTCGGCAGGGTGGGGCACCGCAGGCGGGCGGTCCGCAGCCGTCCGCCATCGTGCACAACCCGGGCCGACGCCAGATGCGAGGGCTGGGGCGCTGATGAGACGAGCAGTCATCGTGGCGATCACCGTGGTCGCCCTCGCGATCGCCACCTGGATCGGCTGGCCGCGTGAGGGCGGCCCCGTCGACCCGAGCGCGGAGGTGAGCTCGGGCGGCGTCGTGCCTCGGGAGCAGGACGACTTCGACAATCCCGTGGGCACACCGGACGAGGCCGCGGACGACGCTGCCGCCACCGAGACGGTCGACGAGGACCCAGCGGCCGGCGACCCGGCCGTCGTGGTGACTGCCGAGCCCGAGTTCGACGAGACGGCACCCTCGGAGCCCGTCGAGGCGACGTGGGACGACGCGGTCCGGGTGGCGGCGCGCGACGCCGCACTGGCGACCATCACCGCGTTCGCCGCTACGGACCAGACCGCGGCCGCCTGGTGGGCCGGGCTGCGGCCGCTGCTCACCCCGCAGGCGCGGCCCGTCTACCAGGACGTGGACCCGCGGCTCGTGCCGGTCACCGCGGTCACCGGCGATCCAGAGGTCACCGACGAGACATCGACGCTGCTCGCCGAGGTCGCGGTGCCCACCGACATCGGCGCCTACACGGTGCTCCTGACCCGGGCCGACGGCGCCGCACCCTGGCTGGCCGAGCAGATCAGGCCGCCGGAGGGGTCGTGAGCGGGCGGGACGCCGTCGGGCTGACCGCACGCGCCGTCTCGGTGGCGGCCAGGTCCCGGGGCTCCGGACCCGGCAGCAGGCCCGGCGGAAGGCCCGGCGGAAGGCCCGGCCGGAAGAAGGACGACTCGACCCGGCGCGCCGTGCTCGTGCTGTCCGTGCTGGCCGCGGCAGTCCTGGCGGTGCCCGCCGCGGTGGTCGCGATGGTCGTGCTGGTCGGTGGCGCCGTCAGCGAGAACCAGGCGCAGAACGACTGCAGCATGTCGCCGTCGGTGGTGGCCGCGGGCGGTGAGACCACGGCGGCCGGCGGGTTCACGGGCGAGCAGCTGCAGAACGCGTCGGTGATCCTGCAGGTGGGCCAGGACCGCGGCGTACCGGGCCGGGCCCAGGCCATCGCAGTGATGACGGCGCTCGGCGAGTCCGGCATGCGCAACCTCAACTACGGCGACGACCGGTTCGGTGTCACCAATCCCGACGGCTCGCTGACCTCGTCGATCGGCATGTTCCAGGAGCAGGAGTGGTACGGCACTGTCCAGGAGCGGCTCGATCCCGTGCAGTCGTCGGGCCGGTTCTACGACCGGCTGCTCGCGATCACCGGCTGGGAGACCTTGGAGCCGACCCTCGCCGCCCACAAGGCGCAGCGGAACGCCGATCCGTACCACTACCAGCGGTTC
This sequence comes from Promicromonospora sp. Populi, assembly GCF_041081105.1. Classification (NCBI taxonomy): domain Bacteria; kingdom Bacillati; phylum Actinomycetota; class Actinomycetes; order Micrococcales; family Promicromonosporaceae; genus Promicromonospora; species Promicromonospora sp. Populi. The sequence goes on from NZ_CP163528.1 coordinate 3,599,776, forward strand.
TGGGACCAGGCGCTCCAGGCGATCCAGCTCGTCAGCGGGGCGGACGACCAGGACCTCGCGGCGCTGTCCCAGTCCATCCAGGGGGCGGCGGCAGGCGCGCCTTGTCTGACCGGCTCGATCGGGCAGGCCGTCGTCGGCTCAGGTGGCTGGGCGAACCCGGCCGTCGGGTCCAAGGCGTCCGGGTTCGGGCCGCGCAGCACCGGCATCGCCGGTGCGTCGACCTTTCACCTCGGCCAGGACATCGCGGCGTCGTGCGGCACCCAGGTGTTCGCCGCGGCCGCGGGCCGCGTGGTCATCTCCGGCGCTACCGGCTGGGGCACCGGCAACACGATCCGCATCGAGCACGGTCTGGGCCTCGACTCGACGTACGGGCACCTGCTCACCGGCACCAACCTGGTCCGGGTCGGCGAGACGGTGCAGGCCGGGCAGCAGATCGCCTCGATGGGCGGCGACTCGCGCATCGACCCGGCAGGAGCGGGCACGTCGTCGGGCTGCCACCTGCACTATGAGGTACGGATGAACGGCCAGGCCATCGACCCGGAGCCGTTCATGGCTCAGCAGGGTGTCACGCTCGGTGTCGCCGCGCCGGTCACGGAGGCGGTCACGCCCGGAGATGCCCCGGCGGGCGACGGGGAGCCGGCGAACGCGACAGGGAACTGACCCAGGGCATTCCCGCACACCGATGATTTCTGCTCACCGCAGACGTCGACAAAAACAGGTCGCGATCGTCAGCGGGAATACCTGAAGATGGTCCGGCGTCGTTAGACGTAGGTCGTGTGCAGTGTCGCCCTCGATCTCGGCCCGCGCACCGTACCGAGAGGGCAATCCCATGAGTACCAGCACCTTAGACACGTCTGATCACCTGAACGATCCATCATCTACCGTGCCGCCGGCGAGCGACACGCCGGTCGAGGCGCGTGACAACAAGCTCGCCCCCGGCCACTTCCGCGTCATCGCGCTGCTCATGGCGAGCGCGTTCACGGTAATCCTGAACGAGACCACCATGGGCGTGGCTCTGCCGCTCATCATGGAGGACCTCGGTATCACCGCGACCGTCGGCCAGTGGCTGACGACCGCATTCCTGCTGACGATGGCGGTCGTGATCCCGGCGACAGGCTTCCTCATCAACCGGCTGGGCACACGATGGGCGTACCTGCTCGCGATGGCGCTGTTCAGCACGGGAACGCTCATCGCACTCGTGTCCCCGACGTTCGGCGTCCTCGTCACGGGGCGCGTGGTCCAGGCGACCGGGACCGCGATCATGATGCCGCTGCTCATGACGACGATCATGACGATCGTGCCACCGCACCTGCGCGGCCGGATCATGGGCAACGTCACCCTGGTCATCGCGCTGGCCCCAGCAATGGGTCCGACCGTGTCGGGGATCATCGCCGACGCTCTGGGCTGGCGGTACGTGTTCGCGATCGTCCTGCCCATCGCCGTCGCGGCACTCGTCGCGGGGCTGCTGTGGATCAAGGACGTGTCCGAGAAGGAACACCACTCGCTCGACCCGCTCTCCCTGCTCCTCGCGCTCGTCGCGTTCGGTGGCGTGGTGTGGGGCCTGTCCGAGCTCGGCGAGTCCGCACGTGGCGAGACGGCGGTCAACCCGTGGCTACCTCTCGGCGTGGGCATGCTGACCCTCGGGGTGTTCGTGTGGCGCCAGCTCGCCCGGCAGCGCACCGACTCCGCCCTGCTCGACCTGCGTACGTTCCGCTCCAGGAACTTCTCGCTGTCGATCGGGATCATGGCGATCGCGATGCTGGCGATGCTGGGCACCATGGTCATGCTCCCGCTGGTGCTGCAGGACGCCCTGGGCTACACACCCACCCAGTCCGGCCTGGTCATCCTGCCCGGCGGTCTGGCGATGGGCCTGTCCGGTCCCGTCGTCGGGCGCCTGTACGACAAGTACGGACCGCGGCCGGTCATGGTCCCCGGCCTGATCGCGGTGGTCATCGGAACGGGCATGCTGGCGTTCATCAACCCGGCGATGCCCTGGTACCTGATCGTGGTGTCGCAGCTCCTGCTGATGCTAGGCCTGAGCTGCACGTTCACTCCGCTGTTCAGCGCGGCGATGGGTGAGCTCCAGCCGCACCTGTTCTCGCACGGCTCCGCGACGATCAACACTGTGCAGCAGGTGGCTGGGGCCGCCGGTACCGCGCTCTTCGTCGCTCTGCTGACCATCCGCTCCACGTCGCTGGCCGACGCCGGTGCGGGGACCGCCGACGCCCTGACCGGCGGGGCCAGCCTTGCGTTCATCGTGGGCGCGAGCGTGCTGGTCGTTGCGGTTGGCCTCGCCCTGATGGTCAAGCGCCCGGAGTCGAACGGTGAGTTCCAGGGCGGTCACTGAGCCCGTGTGTTGATAGCTCGCGCGACTTCGGTCGGTAGTTCCGAAGAGCTACCGACCGAAGAGTCGCCCGAGCAGGCCCTTGCGCTCCTGGTGGGCCGGACGAGTCAGGCGGGTCACCTCGATCGGCGCCAGCCCACGGAGCTCCAGCAGCCGGTTCGCCGCCGCGATCGTGTCGGTCAGGGCCGGCGGGTTGGCCCGATCGGGTACCAGACCGGCGGCCTTGAGCGTGTCGGGCACCGTCCCGGCATCGAGCCGCTCGGCCCAGGCGGCCGGGCTGAGGTTCAGAAATTCGATGTCCGACGAGGACGCCCGCGGGCTCACGTCCCGGCGACCGTCCCCATCCACCGTCCGCCCCACGAGCAGCGCCGCCAAGCTCTCCGCCCGGTACGTCGCCCCGGCGTGCAGCTCGTGATCAAGCAGCACCACCTGGCCCGGGTGCCCGTTCGGGCCCGGCGCGAGATCGGCGGCGTAGACGTTCCCGGCGCCGTCGGTGCCCACGGGGAACCACAGCGGCGAACCGATCGCCGCCTGCACCCGGCCCGCGGGGTCCTCGGGCGCGAACGTGCCGGCGTCGGCGGTCCAGGTACTGAACCGCGCGGCGGGCAGGAATGCCGCGCGCAGAAAGCTGCCCTCCAGCGGCACTATCTCGAACCCGCCGAACCGTCCCTCCTCGGCGGCGAGCTTCAGGTTGCCCGACCCGGCGGCGGTGTACAGCGCGCGCACCTCGTCGGGCAGCCGCGCAGCGTCGGGCAGGGCGGCCTCGGCGGCCTCGATCTCCCCGGGGGTTGCGCCGACGGCGCCGGGCATCCGCTCCGCGATCACCTGCGACACGGCCTCCGGATCCGCCGACGGCGCCGGCGCTGCGCCGGGCGGCGCAACGATCGTCGCCAGGTACTGCGCCGGGAGCGCCCCGGGCTCCAGCACCACCTCGAGCACCGGTGTGACCGGCCCGGACACGACAGCGGGCGGGAGCGTGAAGAGCTCGACGGTGTCCTCGTCGGGACGCGCACCCGCGCACACCCGCACGGGCCGGTCGGTGTCGGACGTATGCCCGGAGATCGCCCGCAGCGCGTCGTCGAGGTCGGCCTTGGGACCACGTCCGCCCGTCCGCGCGGCCTCGCGGGCGAGCTCGCGGTAGCTGGCGCGCCGGGCGTCGTCGTCGCCGTCGTCCAGGTACGTGCCCTGACCACCGCCGGGACCGATGGTGCCGACGAACTCGCTGACCTTCGTCCCGGGCGGTGCGGACCGCCGCAGCGCATCGACGAACGGTTCCCAGGTCTGCCACTCGGTGAGACTCACGGTCCACATGATGCCCGCCCATGGCTAGGCGTGTCGGCTTGACGTTCCGTAGACTCCAGCCATGGCCGAGGTGCGGGTCTTTGCTGGTACCGGGGGTCAGCGCTTCGCTCGTCAGATGTGCGCTGATCTCGATGTTCCGTTGAGCCCGATCAAGATCCAGCGTTTTGCCAATGACTGCCTGCAGGTCCAGCTCCTGGAGAACTGCCGCGAGCGCGACGTCTACCTGGTGCAGTCCGTGGTGCGACCCGCGCAGGAGAGCCTGATGGAGCTCCTGCTGATGATCGACGCCGCCAAGGGCGCTTCCGCCCGCCGGATCACCGCCGTCATGCCGCACTTCGCGTACGCGCGCTCGGACAAGAAGGATGCGCCGCGCATCTCGGTCGGCGGCCGTCTTGTCGCGGACCTGCTGGAGACGGCGGGCGTGAACCGCATCCTCACGATGACGCTGCACGCACCGCAGGTGCACGCGTTCTTCCGGGTGCCGACCGACCAGCTGAACGCGCTGCGGGAGCTGGCGGCGCACTTCCTGCCCAGCGACCTCTCGAAGGCCACGGTGGTCTCCCCCGACCTGGGCAACGCGAAGAGCGCGTCAGCGTTCGCGAAGATGCTCGGCGTCCCGGTCGCAGCGGCCGCGAAGGAGCGGTTCGACGGCGACCGGGTCGAGATCACGTCCCTGATCGGCGACGTCACCGGGCGCGACATCATCGTGCTCGACGACGAGATCGCCAACGGGTCCACGATCATCGCCATCCTCGACCTGCTCCGCGAGCACGGCGCGCGCAGCGTCCGGATCGCCTGCACGCACGGCATCTTCGCCAACGACTCTCTGCACCGCATAGCGGCCGACCCGGACGTGGTCGAGGTCGTCACCACCGACACGGTGCCGACGGCCGGGCTGCTGGCGCACGACAAGCTGACGGTGATCAGCGTGGCCCCGGCGTTCGCGGAGGCGGTGCGCCGCATCCACAGCGGCGAGTCGGTGAGCGCCCTGTTCGACCCCACCCACGTCTGACTCAGGCGCGCTCGGCCCACCACTTCTTGAGCTCTTCGGTTGCCGCTTCCTCGCCCAGCGGGCCCCGCTCCATGCGCAGGCTCAGCAGGTACTTGTAGGCCTCGCCCACCTCGCGCGACGGCGAGATCCCCAGGATCGCCATGATCTGCGTGCCGTCGAGGTCCGGGCGGATCGCGTCGATCTCCTCCTGCTCGCGCAGCACGGAGATCCGGTCCTCGAGGTCGCTGTACGCGTCGGACAGCCGCTTGGCCTTGCGCTTGTTGCGGGTCGTCGAGTCGGCGCGGGTGAGCCGGTGCAGCCGCTCGAGGAGCGGGCCGGCGTCGGTCACGTACCGGCGGACGGCGGAGTCGGTCCAGGCGCCGTCGCCGTACCCGTGGAACCGCAGGTGCAGCTCCACAAGCCGGGACACGTCCTTGACCACCTGCTTCTCGTACTTGAGCGCCCTGAGCCGCTTGGTGGTGAGCTTGGCCCCGACCACCTCGTGGTGGTGGAAGCTCACGCCGCCGCCGGGCTCGAAGCGGCGCGTCGCCGGCTTGCCGATGTCGTGCAGCAGCGCGGCCAGGCGCAGCACCAGGTCGGGCGCGGGCACCGCGCCGTCCGGCCCGGTCTCCTGCGCGATGGCCTGCTCCAGCACCGTGAGCGAGTGCTGGTAGACGTCCTTGTGCCGGTGGTGCTCGTCGATCTCGAGCTGGAGGGCGGGCAGCTCTGGCAGCACCTGCTCGGCGAGGCCCGTGTCGACCAGCACCTCGAGCCCGGCGCGCGGGTTGTCGCTCAGGATCAGCTTGGTGATCTCCGCCTGCACCCGCTCGGCGGACACGATCTCGATCCGCCCGGCCATCGCGACCAGCGCGGCGAGCGTCCCCTGTTCCACGTGAAACGACAGCTGGGCCGCGAACCGCGCGGCACGCATCATGCGCAGGGGGTCGTCGTCGAACGACCGCTCGGGCGCGATAGGGGTGCGCAGCACCTCTGCCGCGAGGTCGGTCAACCCGTCGAACGGATCGACGAAGGTCAGCTCGGGCACGCGCACGGCCATCGCGTTCACGGTGAAGTCCCGGCGGGACAGGTCGCCGTCAAGGTTGTCGCCGAACTCCACGAGCGGCTTGCGCGACGCCGGGTCGTACCTGTCGGTCCGGTAGGTAGTCACCTCGACGACGACGTCGCCCCGGCGCGCCCCGATCGTGCCGAACTCCTTGCCGATGTCCCAGTTGGCGTCGCCCCAGCGCGCGAGGATCTTCTGCGTTTGGTCCGGCGAGGCCGACGTCGCGAAGTCGAGGTCGTTGCTCGCACGACCGAGGAACGCGTCCCGGACCGGACCGCCGACCAGCGAGAGCTCGTGCCCCGCGGCCCGGAACTCCTCGCCCAGCTCGAGCGCGGCGGGCGCCATCTCGGTCAGCACGCCGAGCGCGCGCCGCAACAGGTCCTGCTCAGGGATAGACACAGCCCAAGATTCTCCCAGACGTGACGCGGCACCACTCACCGCAACGTCGCGCGCCCGGTCAGGTCCCGCGATCCGGTGTCCGGAACCGCCCGCGCGCCCCCCACCTGACCGGACCAAGGGCACTCAGTCGGTAGTGTTGGGGCATGTCCACCCCTTTTCCGGCGAGCGACCGTTCAGACGGTCGTCCGGAGGTGCCTCCGCCGCCCGGCGGGGCTCCCTTGCGGGTGAACCCTGCCCGTCGCGCCGCAGCGGCGAGCACCACGGCGCATCTGCCCATCGTCGACGAGACGTCGGCCGGCGGTCTGGTGCTGCGGGCCGAGCCCGAGCACCCCGAGGACTTCTCCGCTGCCGTGCTGCTGCGGCGCAACCGCACGGGCCGCCTGGAGTGGTGCCTGCCGAAGGGCCACCTCGAGGGCCGCGAGACGCCGCAGGAAGCGGCGATCCGCGAGATCCGCGAGGAGACCGGCATCCGCGGCTCTATCCAGGCCGAGCTGGGCGTGATCGACTACTGGTTCACCGGTGAGGACCGGCGAGTCCACAAGGTGGTGCACCATTACCTCTTGCGCGCGGAAGGCGGTCACCTGACCGTGGAGGACGATCCGGACGGCGAAGCCGAGGACGCTCTCTGGGTCAGGGTGGACGAGCTCTCCGAGCGCCTGTCGTACCCGAACGAGCAGCGACTGGCCGCGTCCGCCCTGGATCTCCTCGAGTCCTCGAGCAAGCTCCGGGACGCGCTGCGTGCCGACGCCTTCCCCACGGAGCGCCCAGACCTGCCATGACGCAGCACCCCGACTTCCCCCACAGTCCCGCCCGCCGCCGGGCGACCCACCGCACCGGCAAGACAGGCGCCGTGCTGCTTGCGGCAGTGGTGCTGGTCGGGTCGGCCATGGTCCCGGCCTCCGCATCCGGTCCGACGGCGGTGCGGTCCCCCGTGAGCGCCGCCGAGGCTGCCGCCACCGAGCCTGCTACCGCTGTAGCCGCGGCCGAAGGCCCGCTGAGCGTCTCGGTCACCAGCATCTCGCACCCGGTAGCAGAGCCGGGCGATGAGGTGACCATCAGGGCGAGCATCACCAACACGACCGATGCCGCGATCTCCGGCGCGGAGGCCGCGCTGTCCGTCGACTTCCTCGCGCTCACCTCACGCTCGGACATCGCCGAGTGGGCCGAAGCCGACCTGCTCGACCGGACCTTCAACCAGCCCACGGTGGAGTCGGTACCGAACCTGGCACCGGGAGCGTCCACGGAGGTCTCGTTCACCTACGACCCGGCGGTGGCCTATCTGCGGGGCTTCGGCCCGCGCCGGTTTGCGATCACCGTCGACGACGCGACGGGCCGCATCGGCGTCGCGCACTCGTTCCTGCTGTACGACGCCGACGGCACCGAGCGCCAGCCCATGGAGCTCAGCGTCCTGGCCGGAGTGACGGGCACGGCCAGCGACCTGGCCGACGAGGACATGGTCGAGATCGAGCTGGCCCAGCTGGCCGCGTCGGGTCAGCGGCTCGACGGCGTGGTCGAGGTGGCGGAGAACAGCGACCTCTCGCTCGCCGTCGATCCCGCAGTGCCGGCCGTTGCCGCGGAGTCGAGCGACGAGGCGCTCACGGACTGGTACGACCGTCTGCTGGCCGCCGCGGAGAACACCGCCACCTACGCGCTCCCCAACCACGATCCCGATCTCGCGGCGCTAGCGCACGCGAACATCCGCACCACGGGTGGTGGTTCCTTCCTCAACACGCCACGCCTGGGCACCTGGACGATGCCCGAGTCGTGGCGGTCGACCCTGGCCTGGCCCGCAGACGGCGGCATGCCCGACGTCGAGACCCTCGGCCTCGCCGTCACCGCCGAACGACCGGACGTCATCGTCAACGGCGGGCTGGAACCCGTGAACGGCGGCCCGGCGACGGGGCGGGCGGAGGTCAGCACCCCTGCGGGCACTGCACACGCGGTGGTGACCGACCCGACCCTCACGCAGGCGTTCCTCTCCGCGACCGACCTGTTCGGCGCCGAGGTCGCGTCCGCCACGGAGACCACAGCCGGTGCGACAGACCTCGGTACGGCCACCACTACCGCCGAGGGCACCCAGCGCCTCCTGGCGGAGACGGCCGCCATCGCGAGCCAGTCGCCGGCCGACCCGCCCGCCATGGCGATCGTCGCGCCACGGACCTGGACGCCCGACGCCGAGGCCGCGGCCGCCATCCTCAACGCACTCGACGACTCGGACTGGGTCACCACCACGACGCTGGACACGCTGCTCGGGCAGGACGCGCCAGACGTGGCCCGCACTCCCCTCCCCGACCGGCAGGTGATCAGGGGGGAGCTCAACACCGCCAGCGTTGCCGCACTGGAACGCGCGCGCGACGCGGTGATCACGTTCTCGGCGGTCGCCGGCGACAACCCCGCGCCTATCTCGCGTCCGGGTGTCATTCGCCTGGCCGGCCCGCTGTCCGTCGCGCACCGCGCGGATCCCGGCCTCCGGGAGGTGCTGGTGCAGCGGACCCTGGACGCCGTGACCGCACTCACGAAGGAGTCCGTGTCGGTCGTTCCCCGGCAGGACATCAACTTCATCACCGACGTCGGCAACATCCCGGTGCGGGTGCGCAACGAGCTTCCGGTGGACGCGACAGTCACCGTCGTCCTGCGCCCTGACCATCCTCGGCTCACCGTCGACGCCCGGCGCACGGAGACCATCCCGGCCGGCCAGGAGATCGATGTACAGGTCCCGGTCCGCGCGATCGGCTCCGGCGACGTCGAGGTTGCCGCGCAGCTCCTCACGCCGACGGGCGCGAAGTTCACCGACGACTCGTCGTTCCAGGTCCGCGTCCGCGCGGGCTGGGAGGAGGTCGGAACCTGGATCGCCGCCGGCCTCGTCGCGCTGCTGTTCCTCGCCGGGATCTGGCGCACGGTGCGCCGCGGGCGTTCCCCGTACCGCGCCACCAGCAAGGATGTCGAAGAGGCGGTCGGCACGTCGGCCGAGCCGCCGGAGCCCGCACCGATGGCCGCCACGGATTCCGTGACCGTCCGGGCAGAGTAGTGTTTCGGCCGCCGCACACGTCGGACGATCAGCGCCGGGCGAGGCCCAGAGCACGGGAGTAGTCGCTTGACCCAGGAGAACGCCGTGACCGCACCGACCGACCCAGCGTCGGACCCCAGCCCTCAGGGCGCGAGCGGCACGAGTGCGCCCGCCGCACCGTCGTCGACCAGCAGCCTGGGCCGCAGCTCGATAGTGATGGCGGCCGGCACCGCCGCCTCCCGCCTGGGCGGCCTGGTGCGCAACACGATGCTCGTGGCCGCGATCAGCTCGGTGGGCAGCGTCTCCATCGCGTTCGACGTCGCCAACAAGCTGCCCAACGTGATGTTCGCGATCCTCGCGGGCGGCATGCTGAACGCCGTCCTGGTGCCGCAGATCGTCAAGGCGTTCCGCGCGCACAACACGCAGGAGCGGATCGACAAGCTGCTCACTCTCTCGGCTGTGGCCATCCTCGCCATCACCGCGATCCTCACGGGCCTGTCCGCGTGGGTGGTCATGCTGTACACGGACGGCTGGACCGCCGAGCAGCTTGCCCTGGGCACCATCTTCGCCTACTGGTGCATCCCCCAGCTGTTCTTCTACGGCCTGTACACGCTCCTGGGACAGGTGCTGAACGCCCGCGAGCAGTTCGGGCCGTTCATGTGGGCGCCGGTGGCCAACAACGTGGTCTCCGTCATCGGGTTCGGCATCTTCCTCCTGGTGTTCGGCACCTCGCCCGTGCTCGGCATCAACGACCTGTCGCAGTGGGACACCCCGCGCACCATCCTGCTGGCGGGCACGGCCACCCTCGGGATCGTCGCGCAGGCCCTGGTGCTGCTCGTCCCACTGCTGCGCTCGGGCTTCCGCTGGCACTTCCGCCTGGGGCTGCGCGGCATCGGGCTGCGTTCCGCGGGGTCGGTGGCCCTGTGGTCGCTCGCCGCGGTAGTCCTGGAGCAGGCCGGAATCCTGTATCTGACCCGGGTCTCGTCGGAGGCCGGTGCCGCGAGCACGGACCTGGTGGCGGTCGCGGGCCCCACCTCCTACACGCAGGCGCTCCTGATCTACCTGCTGCCGCACTCGCTGGTCACGGTCTCGATCGCCACCGCGCTGTTCACGGGGATCAGCAAGGCCGCCCAAGAGGGCGACACCGACCAGGTCCGGAGCGACCTCTCCCTGGGCCTGCGCACAGTCGGGGTCTTCACGGTGTTCGCGACGGCCGCGCTCGTCGTGCTGGCCGCGCCGGCCACGGCGTTCATCGTCCCGACAGCCGGCGAGGAGGGCACCGCACTCATCGCGCAAGTCCTGGTCGCGCTCTCGCTCGGGCTGGTGCCGCTCGGCGCGATGGTCCTCATGAAGTGGGTCTACTTCGCCTACGAGGACGGTCGCTCCGTCTTCTGGATCACCGTGCCGTCCACGGTCGCCCTCGTGGCCGGCCTGATCGCCGCGCAGCTCTGGCTGCCGATCGAGCTGTGGGTAGTGGCTGCCGGTGGCTCCTACGCCCTGTCGAACTGGATCACGGTGCTCCTGCGCACCCGCGGCCTCAAGCGGAAGCTCGACGGGCGGCTCGACGGCGCCCGTGTGCTCCTCCTCCACGCCAAGCTGCTCCTGGCCGCCGTCGTCTCCGGTCTCGTCGGCTGGGGCCTCTACCGGCTCGTCGGCGGGTTCGAAGCACTCTCCTTCGGCAGCGGCTGGGTGCTCACGATGCTCAGCGGCCTGTGGGTGTCCGCCATGTGCGGCCTGGCCATGCTCGCGGTCTACGTGCTGCTGCTGCGCCTGCTGCGCGTCGAGGAGCTGGGCCGGCTGCTTGGCCCGGTGCTGGCTCGCCTCAAGCGCTGAGCCGCTCCGTCGTCGTACCGCGCAAGCTCGTCGCACCGAAGCTCTCCGTACCGAGTTCGTCGAAAGCGCAGATCGCTGATCTGCGCTTTCGTCGCGTCGGGGCGACATTTCGGCGGGCTGTCAGCCGTTCCGCGTAGCATGGCGACGGCGCGTGATCCCCTTGGGTTGCGTACCTGCTACTGTCCCCCGACCGAGCGAGGAGGTCCGTGTGAGCACCGTCGAGCCAGGCAGCGTTCTGGTCGAGAGATACCGACTGCGCCAGCAGGCGTCCACAGACCTCGCCGCCGCGACCGCCTGGGAGGCGCAAGACCTCATCCTGGACCGGGAGGTCCGGTTGACGCTCGTGACCGGGCCTTATGCCGGCGACGCGCTCGACTCCGCACGGCGCGCGGCGCTCGTCACGGACCCCCGCCTGGTCCGTGTGCTCGACGCCGGTTCTGACTCCGACGGCCACAAGTACGTCGTCACCGAACCCCATACCGGTATGACGCTGACCGAGATCGTCTCGAGCGGCCTGGTCGACGAGCAGCAGGCCCGTGCGATCGTCGGCGAGACGGCCGCTGCCCTCGGTACTGCGCATACCCGCGGTGTGCACCACACCGCGCTGCGTCCCGAGGCCGTGCGGATCGACGGACACCGGGTGCGGATCACGGGCCTCGGTCTCGACGGCGGCCTCGCCTCGGGCGATACGCTGAACGGCAAGCCCGCGCAGCTCGACGCCCAGGGTCTGGTCGCCCTCCTCTACTACGCGATGACGGCGCGCTGGCCCGGCCAGGACCTCGAAGCCGCCTGGATCGCGAAGGACACCCTGATACCGCTGCCCGCGCAGCTCGACGATTCCGGCGCTGTAGCGCCGCTGTCCACGCTGGTCCCCCACGTGGACAAAAACATCGATGCTCTGGTGGCCCGGACGTTTGACGCGTCCGGCGGCACCGACGGTCCGATGAACCCCGACGACGTGACCACGGCTCTTCAGCCGTGGGGAGAGGTTTCCGTAGTGGCATCGCTGCCTGGATTTGTGCAGCCCGAGCCGGAGGGGCCGCGACGGCAGTCCATCGCCGACGCCTTCGGCGGCGAGGGAACGCCGCCCGTGCGCCGCCCCGTCTCCGGTCGGATCGCACGCACCGACGAGACCATCGCGGCGGGGGCGGGCAACGTGCCCGCCGGGTATCCCGAGCCGCAGAACGAGTACACGTACGAACCCCAGGCCTACGGCTCGCACGCTCCTGTGCCGCCTCCTCCCCCGGAGGCGGCCGCGCCGGGCTACGACCAGTTCGGCCAGCCCGCGGCTCAGGCCGGGCCCGGTTACAACCAGGTGGGGTACGCACAGCAGGGTGCGCCGCAGCAGTACCCGCCGCAGTACGCCCCGGGTATCGACCCCAACGGCGGCTACTACGACCAGGACGGCGGGTTCGCCACGCAGCCGGCACCCAAGCGCGGCGGCGTGAACCCCACGCCGATCGTGCTCGGGCTGGTCGGCGTCGCCGTCGTGGCCGGCCTGATCTGGGCGATCAACGCGGTGCTCTCGCCACCCCCCGCGCTGATCGCCGACGCCTCGCCCAGCCCCTCCGTGTCTACGTCGGCTGGCGGTGAGGGCGAGGGCAGCACAGAGCCGACCGCTCCGACGGAGACGGAGGCGCGCCCGGTGATCGACTCGGCCTCGCTGCTCGGCACGCTCGAGTTCCAGGGTGAGACCATCGACCACCCGGAGAGCGTCGAGCGCGCCTACGACACGGACCCGGTCACCTTCTATTACACGACCACCTACCAGCGGGCGGCGTTCGGCGGGTTCAAGGATGCGCTGGGGATCGAGCTGAGGCTCCGGGAGCCGGCGTCCGTCACCCGGGTGGAGCTGCTGACCAACACCCCGGGGGGCCGGGTGCAGATCCTCCAGGGCGGCGAGGGCGGCGAGGTGCTCGCCGAGGGCGCCTTCGAGAACACCACGACCTTCGAGCTGACCGAGCCCGTCGTGAGCGACTCGTTCACCATCTGGGTCACCGAGCTGCCGCAGGTCTCGGACGGCTTCAGGCTGGAGCTTTACGAGGTAGTGCTGAGCTGACCGAACGTCGTCAGCCATCAGGAGCAATCCAGAACGCCGGTGGGAACGAACCACATCATGAAAGATGGTTCGTTTCCCCGGCGTTCTTCGTGTCCCAGCTACCTGAGCCCGACGGTCCATCGAAGAATGTCGATGGGGTGTGGCGAGTTTCACGCTCACGACCGCGCCACAGGTGACCTGGCCTGGAACACTAGGACCGGCCCGCGTGTTATGGCGTGTGCCCACGGAACTCGAGGAGAACACCTTGACCGAACAGACCACCGCTCCGGCTAACGAGACCGGGACCACCGACGCACCCGTCCTCGACGTCGTCATCGTGGGGTCCGGCCCCGCGGGATACACGGCCGCCGTCTACGCGGCGCGTGCCGGCTTGGCGCCCCTGGTCATCGCAGGCTCGGTCACCGCCGGCGGCGCCCTGATGAACACCACCGAGGTCGAGAACTTCCCCGGCTTCCCCGCCGGGATCCAGGGCCCCGATCTGATGGACGCCATGCGTGAGCAGGCCGAGAAGTTCGGTGCCAAGGTCATCTGGGACGACGCCGAGCAGGTTGAGCTCACCGGCGCAATCAAGACGATCGTGACCGGTGGTGGCGACACCTACCGGGCGCGCTCCGTGATCCTCGCGACCGGCTCCGCGTACCGCGAGCTGGGGCTCTCCGACGAGAAGCGCCTCTCCGGACGCGGCGTCTCGTGGTGCGCCACCTGCGACGGCTTCTTCTTCCGCGACCAGGACATCGCTGTGGTGGGTGGCGGTGACTCCGCGATGGAGGAGGCGACGTTCCTTACCCGGTTCGCGTCCAAGGTCACCGTCGTGCACCGCCGCGACGGCCTGCGCGCCTCGAAGATCATGGCCGAGCGTGCCATCGCGGACCCGAAGATCGAGTTCGCGTGGAACAGCGAGATCGCCGGGATCAGTGGCGAGAACAAGGTCTCCGGCATCAGCCTGCGCGACACGGTCACCGGCGAGGTCCGCGATCTGGACGCGACCGGCGTTTTTGTCGCGATCGGTCACGAACCGCGCACGGACCTCGTCAAGGGCCAGGTCGACCTGGACGAGAACGGCTACATCGTCGTCGAGGGCCGCAGCACCCGAACCAACCTTCCCGGGGTCTTCGCGTGCGGCGACGCCGTGGACCACACGTACCGCCAGGCGATCACGGCGGCTGGCTCGGGCTGCTCCGCAGCACTCGACGCCCAGGCCTTCCTCGACTCGCTGAACGACTGATCTCCGGGCCGGCTCCCACCGGCCCCGCCCCACTCGGCCCCCAGCGGCCACGAACAAGGAGATGCTGGATGAGCACCATCAAGGTCACTGACGAGACTTTCAAGGCCGAGGTCCTCGACTCCGACATTCCTGTCTTTGTCGACTTCTGGGCCACCTGGTGCGGCCCGTGTCGCATGGTCGCGCCGATCCTCGAGGAGCTCTCGGACGAGTACGAGGGCAAGATCAAGATCGTCAAGATCGACACCGACGAGAACCAGCAGACCGCCATGGACTACGGCATCGTGTCGATCCCGACGCTCAACGTCTACAAGGGCGGCGAGGTCGTGAAGTCGATTATCGGCGCTCGCCCGAAGCGTGCGCTGACCGAGGAGATCGACGAGGTCCTCGCGGTCTGACCCCCGCTGCCACACCACGGAGCGCGTGCCGCGACCCACCCAGCCGACCCAGGTCGGTATGGGGCGCGGCACGCGCTCTTTGTCGTCCGACCTGTAGCCTCGTCGCCCCCGTAGCCTCACCGTTTCGCCACGAGGGGTCACTGGGCCGCACACCACCTCCGTGCGAGACTGGCCCGCGTGAACTCGCTTCCCGAGACCGCCGGTAACCGCCTCGACCCGTGGTTCGGTGCGTACGCGGAGCGTGCGCACGGCATGCGCGCCTCGGAGATCCGGGCGCTCTTCGCGGTGGCGAACCGCCCTGAGGTCGTTTCGCTCGCGGGTGGCATGCCGTACCTCGAAGGGCTGCCGCTCGACGTCATCGCCGAGGCGATGCAACGGCTCATCGCGACCAAGGGCACCACGGCGCTGCAGTACGGCTCCGGCCAGGGCGAGGAGGTCCTGCGAGAGCACATCACGCAGGTCGTCGCCCTCGAGGGTGTGTCCGCCCACCCCGACGACGTGGTCGTCACCACTGGCTCGCAGTCCGCGCTCGACCTTGTGACCCGCATCTTCGTCGATCCGGGTGACGTGGTGCTTGCCGAGGCGCCGTCGTACGTCGGGGCACTGGGTGTGTTCCGTGCGTACCAGGCCGACGTCGTCCAGGTGCCGCTCGACGCCGACGGGTTGATCCCGGCCGAGCTGGACGCGACGCTCACCCGCCTGGCGGTCGACGGCCGCCGCGTGAAGTTTCTCTACACCGTCCCGACGTTCCAGAACCCCGCGGGCGTCTCGCTGTCCGCCGAGCGTCGCCCGCAGATCCTGGAGATCTGCCGCCGGCATGGCGTCCTCGTCGTCGAGGACAACCCGTACGGCCTGCTCGGTTTCGACGACGAGCCGCTGCCCGCCCTGCGCTCGTACGACACGGACGGTGTGCTCTATCTCGGGTCGTTCTCCAAGACGTTCGCCCCGGGCTACCGAGTCGGCTTTGTGATCGCGCCGCACGCGGTGCGCGACAAGCTGGTGCTCGCGAGCGAGTCGGCGGTCTTGTCGCCGTCGAACGCCTCGCAGCTCGCCGTGGCTACGTACCTCGAGACCTGCGACTGGAAGGCCCAGATCAAGGCCTACCGCGAGCTGTACCGCGAGCGGCGCGACGCCCTGGTCGGTGCCCTCGGCGAGCACCTGCCCGATGCGTCGTGGAACGTGCCGCGCGGCGGGTTCTTCGTGTGGGTTCGGTTGCCCGACGGTCTCGACTCCCGGGCGATGCTGCCCCGCGCGGTCACCGCGCGGGTGGCCTACGTCCCAGGCACGGCCTTCTACTACGACGGCAGCGGCGCCGACCACATGCGACTGTCGTTCTGCTTCCCCACACCCGAGCGCATCCGCGAGGGTGTGCGCCAGCTGGCCGGCGTCGTGAACGGCGAGTCCGAGCTGGCGCGGATCTTTGGCACCTCCGCGCAGCTCGACCCGGCCAGAGATGACGTCGAAAGCCCCGGTCCTAACCTGGCGTGACGCTCCACGATCCGGGTCTGACCGCAGGTCACGCACGTGACCCGGGGGTCTGACACGATGGCAGCCGATCCGTTCATCCCGACCGAGTGAGTCCCTCGATGACCAGTTCCGCACGCGCCCAGCCCGCAGCAGCCTCCTCTGCTGCGCCCGTCGGCGCGCCCTCAGTCCCTTCCAGGCCCGACGCCGCAGACCGGTCTCCCCTGGTGGTCGTCCTCGCCGGTGGACTGTCGCACGAGCGGGACGTCTCCCTGCGGTCCGGTCGCCGTGTCGCCGAGGCGCTGCGTTCCACGGGCCTCGACGTGATCGTGCACGACGTCGACGCGGACCTCCTGACATTCCTCCGGGAGACGCGGCCCGACGTCGTATGGCCGCTGCTGCACGGTGCCTCGGGCGAGGACGGCTCGGTCTGCGACGTGCTCGACATGGTCGGCCTGCCCTACGTCGGCACTGGCCCGCGCGCGAGCCGCGGCGTATGGAACAAGCCGATCGCAAAGGCGACAATGCTCGACGCCGGTCTCGCGACCCCCGACTACGTGACGCTCCCCCAGAGCCTCTTCCGGGACCTGGGCGCGCAGCCGGTGCTCGACACGATAGTGCGGCGCCTCGGGCTCCCCCTCGTGGTGAAGCCGACCGAGGGCGGGTCCGCCCTCGGCGTCACCGTGGTGACCCGCGCAGAAGACCTGCCCCGCGCGATGGTGGAGTGCTTCGCGTACGGCGAGACCGCGCTCATCGAGCAGGCGATCGACGGGGTCGAGCTTGCGGTCAGCGTGATCGACGGTCCCGATGGGCCGGCAGCACTCCCCGCCGTCGAGATAGTCGCCAACGGCGGTTACGACTACGCGGCCCGCTACGTCGCCGGAGAGACGGAGTTCTTTGCACCGGCTCGCCTGAGCGCCGAGCACGCAGCCCTGGTGTCCGACGTCGCCGTGCGCGCACACCGGACGCTGCGCCTGCGCCACCTGTCGCGCACGGACCTGATCCTCGACGCCTCGGGCACGGCGTATGTGCTCGAGGTGAACGTCGCGCCCGGCATGACCGAGATGTCGCTTCTGCCGCAGGCTGCCGCAGCGAGCGGTCTTGATCTGCCGACGCTCTGTCGCGCGATCATCGATCACGCGCTGGTCCAGGCGCGGTAGCAGGCTGGGACCAGAGGCAGAACGGCCCCGGGCCGGCATCCCCTGTGCAGGGTGCCGGCCCGGGGCCTTTGTGTGCTCCTGGCGTGCGATGCGCCAGCCGTGCTGGTTGCGTGCTGGTCAGCTTCAGGCCTCGGATGCGGGCTTGAACAGGCCCCGCTCCTCCGGCGCCATCACGTTCAGGATGCGGTTGAGATCCTCGACCGACGCAAACTCGACGGTCATCCGGCCCTTGCTCTTGCCGAGCGCCACCTTGACCCGGGTCTCGAAGCGGTCGGACAGTCGCGTGGCCAGCTCGTCCACCGCCTCGCTGCGCGTACCGGCCCGCGGCGCCTTACGTGCCTTGCTGCCGCCGCCGTCGTTCTCCGTGAGCATCACGATCTCTTCGGTCGCCCGGACCGAGAGGCCCTCCGAGACGATGCGCTGCGCGAGCCGCTCGATCTCGGCGCCGTCGCTCAGCCCGAGCAGGGCACGGGCGTGCCCGGCCGACAGGACGCCGGCCGCCACGCGACGCTGCACCAGCGGGGGCAGGCGAAGCAGACGGAGTGTGTTCGAGATCTGCGGGCGGCTGCGCGCGATCCGGTTGGCGAGCTCCTCGTGGGTGCAGCCGAAGTCGTCCAGCAGCTGACGATAGGCCGCCGCCTCTTCGAGGGGGTTCAGGTCCGAGCGGTGCAGGTTCTCCAGCAGGGCGTCCCGCAGCATGTCGCTGTCTTCGGTGTCGCGGACGATCGCCGGAACGGTCTCGAGCCCGGCCGCTTGTGTGGCCCGCCAGCGCCGCTCGCCCATGATCAGCTCGTACTCGCCCGGGTGCTCCTTGTCCGGGCGGACGACGATCGGCTGGAGCACGCCGATCTCCTTGATCGACTCGACGAGCTCGTCGAGGTCGCTCTCGTCGAAGACCGAGCGCGGCTGCCACGTGTTCGGCCGAATCGACGTGACGGGCAGCTCCGCGAACCGCGCCCCAGGCACCGGCACCAGGTCCGGTGTTTCACGTGAAACAGCGTCGCCCTGCTCCCTGCTGAAGAACGTGTCGTTCAGGGCCGAAGCACCGCCGCCCTCGGCGGCCTCGCTTGCGACCGAGAGCCTGCCGCTGGCGATTGCCGTGTCCCACTGGACTGTGCTCGGCCGCGGTCCGGCGTTCTTGGCTGCCTTCTTCTCCAGGACCGGCTCCGTCAGGGCCGCGTTCACGGATACGGTGCTCACCGGGATCTCGTCGGTCTGGGCGAGTGCCGGCGACGGTCGTTCCTCGACCACGGTCGCGACCGAACCACCGAGAGCGCTGTCTGCGCCGTCGGGCTCACCGGATCCGGGGTTCAGCTCGTCCGGTTCAGGACCCGTCGGGATCAGGGCGCCAAGGCCCCGCCCGAGCCCGCGTCGCTTCGCACTCATCGTGTCTCCTCGTCGGTTCCGGTCCGACGCCGAGCGCGGACGGGCTTCGTTTCCATCATCACGGCGTGCATCTCGCCCTGGTCTCCACCGCGGATCATCAGTCCTGCGCCCCGACCGGCTCGGCCTGCGCCGCGCGCCGCGGGCTCGATCCGCCCTGACCGCGCTCTGCAAGCTCACGCGATGCCTGAAGGTACGCCAGCGCACCCGTCGATGTCGCGTCGTAGGTCATCACCGTCTGGCCATAGCTCGGGGCCTCGGAGATGCGCACCGAACGCGGGATGGTGGTCTTGAACGTCTCGGCCGGGAAGTGCGAGCGGACCTCGCCGGCGACCTGCTGGGCCAGGTTCGTCCGACCGTCGTACATGGTCAGCAGGATCGACGAGACGCGCAGCTCCGGGTTCAGGTGCGAGCGGATCAGGTCGATGGTCTTGAGCAGCTGGCTCAGGCCCTCGAGTGCGTAGTACTCGCACTGGATCGGGATGAACACCTCGCGGCCCGCAACAAAGGCGTTGACCGTCAGCAGGCCGAGGCTCGGGGGGCAGTCGATCAGGACGTAGTCGATGCGCTCCTCGCCCGCAGCGAGGCGATCCGCGAGGTACTTGTCGATCGCCTTCCGGAGCCGTGTTTCACGTGAAACAAGGGAGACCAGCTCGATCTCGGAACCCGAGAGGTCGATCGTCGCCGGCACTCCCCACAGGTTCGGAACGTCGGGGCACTGCTGGACCGTGCTGGCCAGCGACTCCCCCTCGACCAGGATCTCGTACACCGAAGGCGTGCCTGCCCGGTGCTCGATGCCGAGCGCCGTGGACGCGTTTCCCTGCGGGTCGTTGTCGATCACCAGTACGTTCAGACCGGACTGAGCCAATCCAGCGGCCACGTTCACCGTAGTCGTCGTCTTACCGACGCCGCCCTTCTGGTTGGCCACCGTGATGATGCGGGTCTTTGCTGGGCGAGGGAATCGTCGCCCCTGAAGTTCGATGCGTCGTCGAGCGTCCATTGCGAGCTCGGCGGCGACCGGAGTCGTCTCGTCGGCGGTCGGGACGGTTGCGATGAGGGCCGATCGACGCTCGTCATCGCCACCGTGCGGGCCGTCCGTGGGCTGCTGCGTGCCATTGGACATCTGCGCGGACCCGGAGGTTTCACGTGAAACACCGGGAGCGGAGAGGCTCTGCACAGGAATCGGATCCGTCACGCGGACACTGTAATCGCTGGCCACACCTTCTGGCTCGGACTCCAGTGGTCTTTCTGCGGCGGAATCTGTGAATTCCGTATCGACGAGGACTACCGCCTCGTCATCGTCGTACTCCGGACCGAATCCGATGACCGCGGGCGCCGCGTTGACTGCTGCGTCCAGCGCCTCACTCGCTCGCTTGATCGCGTCAGCCGGGACAGGGCGATCCGACGGCAGCTCCTCCATCAGATCTGGGTCCTCGGTCGCCGCCGACGGTAGAGCCGGTTCGCCGACTCCATCCACCGTGTCCCCCACGGGCTCCGCAAGCTTCTCGATGACGTCGACCTCGACCACCTCTTCTGTCTCGTGCGCGTAGAAGGCCTCGTCGAGCTCACCGGCGGTGGGCATGGTCACGGCCTCGATCAGCTGATCGAGCGCGGCCGTGCCCGTCCCGTCCGGCCCGGCGACGTCCTGGCCCCAGACCTCATCCCGTGGACCCGAGGTGACGATCAGGCGCTGGGGCGGTGCCATGTCGACGGAGGACGGGACGTCCGGCTCCGGACTCGCACTCACAGCTGTCGTCGCGGTCTCGGTCGCGGTCTCGGTCGCGATCTCGGTCGCGATCTCGGTCGCGATCGCCGGTTCAGCTTCCGTCGCCGACTCCAGCTCCGCGCCCGCGGGCTCAGGACGCCCGTCAGACTCGTCAGACTCAGCCTGCGCCGATCCCGAGGAGTCACCAGCCGGCTCAACCTCGACGTGCAGCACCTGCCCGGCCTCGTCCCCTGGATCGTCGGGCGCGGGCGCGCGGTCCGCCAACACCGCCACGGACGACGTCGTCATCTCCGACATCGCCGCCGATGTGGGCTCAGCCGCCGACTCGCCCCTCGGCGAGGCCTGCTCCGAAGCGGTCGGCTCGGCTGCCGCGGTCGGCGCTGCCGCCGCCGCGGGAGGAGCGGCTGCCGCTACTCGCTTGGACTTTCGTCTGAAGAAGCACACCCCTGTAACGCTAAGGTCGAGCGCCTGCTCAGACGTGCCGAAACGCCGACCTTCAGGGGATCAGATCCGCACATCGGCCCCCGATCGATGCCGCACTCCCGGTTCGGCCTGAATGTGCCCCTGCCCGACGTCGATTCGGCTCTCGCCCTGCTTCGGTTCCGCCCGCAGCACCAAGCGTCGTTTCACGTGAAACACGAGCCGGGCTCGTCCGTGAGGCGCCGTTCGTTTCACGTGAAACGCCGAGCCGGTCGACCAAAGCCTCCGTACGTTCCACGTGAAACAGTCCCTCGCGACGGGGCGCTCCAGGACTCCTGAGCGCATCGGTGGCGCCTCCTGATCCGCCACCCGCGACGACGTCGTATGGCGCATCTGATATGCCCGATGCTCCGGACGCGCGAATATCCTCGATGTGCCCAGGCACGTCTGACTCCATCCAAGGAGGCGTCTTGTCCAGACACATCTCTCGAGCCACCGCGCTGATCACCGCAGCTACCGCTGCACTAGTACTTGCCTTCGCGGCTCCAGCGGCTGCCGCAACCTTCCTCACTCATGCCCAGGCGACGAGTCAGCTGTACGCCGCCGGGATCGCGTGGACATCGAGTGGCGGCTGCAGCGACCGGAACGTGGCGACCTGCACGTCGTTCGAGCAGGTCCGGCAAGTCACCATCGACGGGATCCGAACTCTCCGCTCGGCGAGCACCTGTGCCATCACGATCACCGGCGGCACGGAGACCGGTCACTCGGGCGGAACCTACAGTCATTGGAACGGCTACAAGCTAGACATCCGCCGGACCACATGCATCGACAACTACATCACCGGCAACTTCACGTACGTCGGCTACATCCCCGGCTGGGGATACCAGTACCGCTCAGGGGCCGGGAATCTCTACACCAACGAGGGCAACCACTGGGACATCCTCTACTACAACTGCGGCGGTTGCTGACGCAGCAGGGAGCCGGCAACGCCGCACGGACCCCCGCAGAGCGCGAGCACGGAACAGCAACGCGGAACAGCGCCGGGGAACATCGGCAACAAAGAACGGGAGCGGCCGCGTCACTCGGCCGCTCCCGTTCTACCGTTCTACTTGAAGCACACTCGCCGTTCCACGTGAAACATCGTCCCAGGAAGAGCTACTTCCCCCGGCGGACTCGCACGATAGTCGTCGACTCCGCGCCCTCGACCGTGGAGCCCTCCAGGATCTCCGGGTCACCGACGCCGTACTTACGGAGCAGCTTGCGCGCGGGCTCCACCTCCTGTGCCACGTTGCGGCCCTTGAGGATCACCATCTCGCCGCCAACCCGCACGAGCGGCATGCTCATCCGGACCAGCTTCGACAGCGCAGCAACCGCCCGGGATGTCACGACATCAACCTCAAAAGCGCCGTGGTACTCCTCGGCCCGTCCGCGGTTCACCTGCACGTTCGTCAGTCCAAGAGAGGACACGACCTCATTGAGCCAGGTCGTGCGTCGCTCCATCGGCTCCACGAGAATCACCTCGAGCTGCGGTCGCATCACTGCGATCACCACGCCCGGCAGGCCGGCGCCGGATCCGATATCGATCAGCGATCCGGACTCGGGCAGGTAGGGCACCACCGCCGCGGAATTCAGGATGTGTCGCTCCCAGATGCGGGGAACCTCGCGCGGGCCGATCAGCCCGCGCAGCTCACCCTGGTCCAAGAGCAGCTCGGCATACCGCGCGACGCCGTCGTACGCGTCACCGAGGTACGCCTTGACCGCGTCGCTCGCTCCGAGGGTCTCGCCGTCGGGCACCTCCGCGAGAGCACCCGACTCCCCGCGACCCGCCTTGTCCGAACCGTCCACGTGTCGTCCTCCACTCGCTGTCGAAAGAGAGCCAAACACACCGAGGGCCGGTGCGCGTCCAGTGGACACACACCGGCCCTCGGCCGAGGCTGATGATTCAGTCCGTAGCTGCGGCCGGCTTCCCTGCCGGCTGGACCACTACATATCGCTCGGGCTCGACCCCGCGCGAGTCGCTGACCAGGCCGGCTGCTGCGACCGCATCGTGCACGACCTTGCGCTCGAAAGCGTTCAGCGGCTCGAGCTCGACCTCCTCGCCCGATGCCTGCACCTGCGCCACCGCCTCCTCGGCGATCCGAGTGAGGTCGACCCGACGTGCCGCCCGGTAGCCGCCGATGTCGAGCATCAGCCGGCTTCGTTCGCCCGTGCGCGTCTGTACCGCGAGCCGCGTGAGCTCCTGCATCGCGTCGAGCACCTCACCCTCCCGGCCGATGAGGTGACCAAGCGAGGCGGCGTCGTCCGCAACGACCTCGACCGCTGCCCGGTCGTGCTTGATGTCGAGATCGATGTCGCCGTCGAGATCAGCGATGTCGAGGAATTCCTCGAGATAGTCGGCAGCGATCTCGCCCTCTTCCTCGAGGCGCTTGGTCCGGTCCTCCGGATCCACGACCGCGGCCGCGGGATCGGGTGCGGTCGTACCTGTGCTCACGTTCATCGCGTCCTCCTCCTACTTCTTCTGCTTGCTCTTGGCCGACGCAGTCGAAGCGGCCCCGGGAGCGGTCCCGGGCTGCTTCGGCTTCGAGCCCGGCTGCTTCGCCGTCGTCGAGCCAGTCTGCTTGGGCTTGGTTGCGGGCTGCTTAGCGGCCGCCGCGTCGGTGGGCTTCGCTGTTGCCGCGTCGGTGGGCTTGACCGGCGGCTTCGGCGTCGTCGCGTCGGGCGCATCCTGCGGGGCCGACTGCGCGACAGCCGGACGAGGAGCCGGCGTGCCCGCTGGGCCCTTCTGCCGGTTCTTCCGCTTCGGCTGCACGCGCTGGCCGCTCTTCGGCTCCTCGACCACGGGGGTCTCGTCCTCGATGACCGCGCCACTCTTGGCCGCGCGCTTCGCGGCCTTCGCGGCCTGCCGCTCCTTCATCTGCTTCTCAGCGACAGAACCGGGCGTCGGCATCCGCCTGATCGTGTAGTACTGCTGGCCCATGGACCAGAGGTTCGTCACGGTCCAGTAGATCAGGACGCCGACCGGGAAGTTCACGCCGGAGATCGCAAAGACGAGCGGCAGCATGTACAGCATCAGCTTCTGCGTCTGCGCCATCGGGCCCTCGAGCGCCGACGGGGGCATGTTCTTCATCGTCAGCTGGCGCTGCGTCGTGAAGGTCGTGACGCTCATCGCGACGATCAGCACGATGACGACTATCCGCGAGGTCAGCGAGTCCGTCTGCAGGAAGACGTCGCTCAGCTGGGCGCCGAACAGGGTCGACGACTCGATGTCGCCGGCGACGGACTGGGTGATCGGGCCGATGGGGTCCTGGTCGCCGGTAGAGATCGCCTGCAGGCCGTTGAGCACGCGGAACAGTGCAAAGAAGATCGGCGACTGCAGCAGGATCGGCATACAGGACGCGAAGGGGTTGGTCCCGTGCTTCCGGTACAGCTCCATGGTCTCGCGAGTCATGTTCTCGCGGGAGGCCGGGTCAGTCTTGCCCTTGTACTTCTTCTGCACGGCCTGCAGCTCGGGCTGGATCATCTGCATCCCGCGCGAGGCCTTGATCTGCTTGAAGAAGAGCGGGATCAGGACGATGCGGATGACGATGACCAGGGCGACGATCGACAGGACCCACGCCGTGCCAGGGCCTGCCGACATACCGAGCGTCGTGAAGAGCCAGTGTGACCCGTAGATGATCCAGGCCACGACCCATTCGATCGGGTAGAGGAAAGCGAAGAAGTCCATCGGTCAAGAAGCTCCAGAGTCGGTGGCGCAGAGTCTGCGGTGGGTGCGGGTATCGTGTCGGCGGCCGACGCCGGGGCAGGTCAGCCCTCGGCGTGTGTGTGCGCGCCGCGCACGGGCGGCACGTCGTCGACGCCGCCGAGACTCCACGGGTTGCACCGCAGCAGCCGCCACAGCGCGAGACCCAGCCCACGCACTGCACCATGGCGCCGCAGCGCGATCAGGGTGTACTGCGAGCAGGATGGGTAGTACTTACAGCTCGGGGGGCTCATCGGGCTGATGAACGCCTGGTAGAACCGGACCATCCCCACGAGGAGAGTCACCGGGAGCCGCCCGACCAGCGAGGGCTCGCGCAGTGGTGCCTCGTCCTGTGGTGCGGAGGTCGTGGTCATCTCTTCCCGTCTCCGGTCGCGCGGGCGACTGCACGGCGCAAGCTCGAATCGAGGTCCCGATCAAGATCCGCGTAGGTAGCGGCGGCCGAGGGCGGAAGGGCACGCACGACGGCGCGGGCGGCGACCGGCAGCTCAGAGAGCTGTCGCGCCGCGGCGGCACGGAGCCGACGCTTCACCAGGTTGCGCTGCACGGAGTTACCCACAGCTTTGGAAACGACAAAACCGACCAGTGGAGTTCCCGATTCCGGCTCCGAGACATTTTCGTCCGGAACCAGGAGGTGAACCACCATGGTCGATCGACCTGCACGCGTGCCGCGACGCACCGTCCGCTCGAAGTCGACGGAACGGCGCAGACGGTGCGCCGCGGGCAGCATGGTCAGGCTGAGAGCTCGGCGCGACCCTTGCGACGACGGGCCCCCAGGATGGCGCGGCCGGCGCGGGTGCGCATGCGCAGCCGGAAGCCGTGGGTCTTCGCACGACGGCGGGTGTTCGGCTGGAAAGTCCGCTTGCTCACGAGGTACTCCAAGAACGTCGGGGTAGGCACACCGTCTGTCCTCGACGATGCAGTGAATGTTGGCCGTTCGATACAGCGATCGGCCGAGCCGACCCGGGGCCTGGTCCACTGGTCGTGGCCGACGTCGAAACGACGTGGCTCGAAACCATGTGTGGGCGCGCAGAAGTACCTGGAACGGCTGTATGACGTTACGCCGCCGGGGCCCTCCGGGTCAAACCAGAACCGCAGGATCATGCGTGTCGGACGCGCCACATCGTGCGCCCGGTCCACCTCACGAAACTGCCGGTTACCGGCTCGTGTACCACTGTTTCAGCGGCGATCCGCGCAATCCACAACCTGTGGACAACTGTGTGGACGGTGCCCCATCATGGCAGACTCCAAGACACCCCCAGCACTCCGCACCACCCCACGCACGAGACGAAGGAAAGCCAGTGGCCAACCCGGACGAGAACATCGGCGACGTCTGGGCGCAGACCCTGACGGCGCTCGAGGCCCGGCCCGATATGAGCCCCCGGCAGCTGGCCTTCATCCGCCTGGCCAAGCCGATGGCAGTGCTGGACGACATGGTCTTCATCGCGGTCCCCCACGAGCAGACGCGTACCTATCTGGAGACCGCGGTCCGTGACGACCTGGTGTCCGCCATGTCCTCGGTGCTCGGCCGCAGCGTCCGCTTCGGCATCACCGTAGATCCTGAGCTGAGCAGCCGCACCCTCGCGGGCCCGTCACAGATCTCCGGCCCCGCCGCCCTGTCCCTCGAACGCGAGCCGCCGGAGCCTGAGCAGGCGCAGATGCCCATCGCGCCCCAGCCCGCACCGAAGCCGTCCGCCGAGCCCACCCGGCTGAACCCGAAGTACATCTTCGAGACATTCGTCATCGGCTCGTCCAACCGGTTCGCGCACGCGGCCGCCGTCGCCGTCGCCGAGGCGCCGGCCAAGGCGTACAACCCGCTCTTCATCTACGGCGACTCCGGACTGGGCAAGACCCACCTGCTGCACGCCATCGGGCACTACGTGCACAACCTGTACCCGCACATCCGGGTGCGCTACGTGAACTCCGAGGAGTTCACCAACGACTTCATCAACAGCATCGGTGAGGGCAAGGCGGGCGCGTTCCAGCGCCGCTACCGCGACGTCGACGTGCTCCTCATCGACGACATCCAGTTCCTGCAGGGCAAGGAACAGACGATGGAGGAGTTCTTCCACACGTTCAACGCGCTGCACAACGCGAACAAGCAGGTAGTGATCACGTCGGACGTCCCGCCGAAGCAGCTCAACGGCTTCGAGGACCGGCTGCGGTCGCGCTTCGAGTGGGGCCTCATCACCGACGTCCAGCCGCCCGACCTCGAGACGCGCATCGCCATCATGCGGAAGAAGGCCGCGAGCGAGCACCTCGACGTGCCGGCCGAGGTCCTCTCCTACATCGGCTCCCGGATCTCGACGAACATCCGAGAGCTCGAGGGTGCCCTCATCCGGGTCACGGCGTTCGCGAACCTGAACCGCCAGCAGGTGGACCTCGCCCTCGCGGAGATCGTCCTCAAGGACCTGATCACCGATGACGACGACAGCGCGGAGATCACTCCGGCCGTGGTCATCGCGCAGACCGCCGCATACTTCGGTCTCACCATCGACGACCTCTGCGGTTCGTCCCGGTCCCGCGTGCTGGTCACCGCCCGGCAGATCGCCATGTATCTGTGCCGCGAGCTCACTGACCTCTCACTGCCGAAGATCGGCCAGCAGTTCGGCGGACGCGACCACACCACGGTGATGCACGCGAACAAGAAGATCGCGGGCCAGATGGCGGAGCGCCGCTCGACGTACAACCAGGTCACCGAGCTCACCAGCAGGATCAAGCAGCAGCAGCGCGGCTGACGAGCGAGCTCACGGGCGCTCCGGCCGCAGAGATCATCCGGCGGCCCAAATCGGGTATCACCACCGATTCCAGTACTGATCCCCACCCCTGTGCACAGCCAAACCGGTGCACGGGGGTGTTGCGTATCCGCACCTCCACAGGTCTATCCACATGCGGACTCCCGGGTTTACGCCATTGTGCTGCGCTCATCCCCAGCGCTGTGGACACACGCTGTGCAGAACTCGGCCTGAAGCTCTGACCTGGCCTTACACCCCTGGGGACAAGCCTGTGGACGGCTGTGGACGAAGCCCGATTTTCTGTGGGTGGAGACCCCCGAATCGGTGGACGGCCTGTGTACACAAATCTGCATTCCACAGGGGCCCCTAGTTCTTGCACAGTTGAGCCCACAGCTCCTCCACAGGCGAAAATAGCCTCTGACCTGCGAAAAGACCCGATATCCCCAGTATCCACAACACCGACTACTACTACGACATCTATCTGTAAGGGGGAATCCACGCGCCTTCATCAGGCCGGCCGAGCACTCCGCGCAGCGCTTAGAACACTAGTACTAAGTCGCCAATGAAGTCCATCCACAGGACCTGCCTATCGAGTGCCACGTGGTCAGCAACTCGCGTAGGGTTTCCCTCGACAGCCCAGGATCAAGAGGAGATGCAACGGCATGAAGTTCAGGGTCGAGCGCGACGTCCTCGCCGATGCCGTGACATGGACCGCTCGCACGCTCCCCACGCGCCCGCCGGCTCCGGTGCTTGCCGGCGTCCGGATCGAGGCGGACGCCCAGGGCGTGATCAACCTTGCGAGCTTCGACTACGAGACGTCCGCCCGGTCCGTGATCCCGGCCGAGGTTGCGGAGCCAGGGACTGTGCTGGTCTCTGGTCGCCTCCTGGCGGAGATCTCCCGGGCACTCCCCAACAAGCCGGTGGACGTGGCGCTCGAGGGCAGCAAGGTGGTCGTCACCTGTGGCGCCAGCAGGTTCACGCTCCTCACCATGCCTGTGGACGAGTACCCCGCGCTGCCGGGGCTGCCGGAGGTCAGCGGCACCGTCTCCGGCGACGCGTTCACCCACGCGGTCGCCCAGGTGACGGTTGCAGCCAGCCGTGACGACACCCTGCCGCTGCTGACCGGTGTCCGGGTGGAGATCGAGGGCGAGCGCATCACGCTGCTGTCCACGGACCGCTACCGGCTGGCTCTTCGTGAGCTGACCTGGACCCCTGCCACACCGGGCTTCTCGGCGGTCGCGTTGGTCCGCGCCCGCACGCTGAACGACGTCGCCAAGTCGCTCGGCTCCGGCGGCGGCCTCGTGAACCTCGGGCTGTCCACCGGCCAGGGACTCGACCTTGTGGGATTCGAGGCCGGCGGCCGCCAGACCACGTCCCAGCTCGTCGACGGCGACTACCCCGCCGTGCGCCGACTGTTCCCCGACAGCACGCCAATCCACGCCGTCGTCGCCACAGCGCCCCTGATCGAGGCCGCCAAGCGCGTGAGCCTGGTCGCGGAGCGCAACACCCCGATCCGGCTCTCGTTCAGCGAAGGCCAGGTCGTGCTCGACGCCGGGCAGGGCGACGACGCGCAAGCGTCGGAGGCCCTGGAGGCCGTGCTGGTGGGTGAGGACATCGCCGTGGCGTTCAACCCGCAGTTCCTGCTCGACGGCCTTGGCGCACTGGGCACCGACTTCGTGCGGCTGTCGTTCACGCACCCCAACAAGCCGGTCGAGTTCACCGGCCAGGGCAGCCTGGACGGGGAGGACGACTCCGCCTACCGGTACCTCCTGGTCCCGATCCGCTTCACCGGCTGACGGGGCCCAGGTCCGCCAACGAGCGGGTCTGCCAGCCGCAGCCAGACAGTCATAAGTCTGCACAGCCAGCCTGCACCAAGGACGGCCGCCACGAGCGAGCCCGTCGCTCGACCCTGGAGGAAGCACGCACATGGTCACCCACATCGGCCTGGTCGGCCTGGGGAAGATGGGCAACAACATGCGGTCCCGCCTGCGTAAGGGCGGCATCGAGGTCACCGGGTTCGACCCGCGCCCCGAGGTGTCGGACGTCCCGACGCTCGTCGACCTCGCGGCGGCGCTCCCTCAGGAGAAGCGCGTCGTCTGGGTGATGGTCCCCGCGGGCGAGCCCACGCGCGGCGTGCTGGACGAGCTCGGCGAGATCCTCTCCGAGGGCGACATCGTGATCGAGGGCGGCAACTCGCACTACGTCGAGGACCAGGAGCGCGCCGCGGAGCTTGCCGAGCACGGGATCGGCTATCTCGACGTCGGCGTGAGCGGCGGTGTCTGGGGCCTCGAGAACGGCTACGGCCTGATGGTGGGTGGAGCCGTCGCGGACGTCGAGGCGGTCATGCCGGTCTTCGACGCGCTGCGGCCCGAGGGCCCCCGCGAGGAGGGCTTTGTGCACGCCGGCGGGGTCGGTGCCGGGCACTACGCGAAGATGGTCCACAACGGCATCGAGTACGGCCTCATGCAGGCGTATGCCGAGGGCTACGAGCTCCTGGCTGCCAAGTCGGACGTCATCAACGACGTGCACGGCACAATGAAGGCGTGGAGCCGGGGCACGGTCGTCCGCTCCTGGCTCCTCGACCTCATGGTCAAGGCTCTCGAGCAGGACCCCAAGCTCGCCCTCCTGGACGACTGGGTCGACGACTCCGGCGAAGGCCGCTGGACCGTGGACGAGGGCATCGACATGGCAGTTCCGCTCCCGGTCATCTCCGCTGCGCTCTTCGCCCGGTTTGCCTCCCGGCAGGAGCAGTCGCCGGCCATGAAGGCGGTGGCCGCGCTGCGCCAGCAGTTCGGCGGGCACGCGGTCAAGTCGGCGGAGTAGCGGCCGGGACGTACGATCTCCTACCGATGTACGTCTCCCACCTCTCCCTGCTGGACTTTCGGTCGTACGAGTCGGCCGAGGTAGCTCTTGTGCCCGGCGTCAACGCCTTCGTCGGGCGCAACGGCAGGGGAAAGACCAACCTCGTCGAGGCGATCGGCTACGTGGCGACACTCGGTTCGCACCGGGTCTCGACCGACGCGCCGCTCATCCGCTCAGGTGCCGAACGGGCCGTCGTACGGACGCGGATCGTGCGGGGCGACCGGGCGAGCACCGTCGAGCTGGAGATCACCCAGGGCAAGGCGAACCGCGCGCGCATCAATCGTGGGCAGCCGGTCCGGGCTCGGGACGTGCTCGGAGTTCTGCGCACCGTGCTCTTCGCGCCCGAGGACCTCGCCCTGGTCAAGGGTGAGCCGGATGGCCGACGGCGGTTCCTGGACCAGCTGCTCGTCCTGATGATGCCGCGGGTCTCTGCTGTGCTCTCGGACTACGAGCGGGTCCTCCGCCAGCGCTCGGCTCTGCTCAAGTCGGCGCGCGCGGCGCGGCGGTCGAGCGGCTCCTCGCGGACGGAGAGCACCGCGGCGGCCGAGCTCTCGACACTCGACGTCTGGGATGCCCGGCTCGCCGAGCTCGGGGCGGAGATCCTCTCGCTGCGGATCCAGCTGGTCGACGCGCTCCGCCCAGCAGTAGCCGCTGCGTACGAGCAGGTGAGCGATGCGGACGGGGACGCGGAGATCACCTATCGGTCGTCGCTTCCAGCGCTCTCGACCGGTAATCCACCGGAGTTGTCCACAGGTCCTGGGGATAACTTCCCCGATGTCGGACACCTCCGTGACCTGCTGCTGGACGCGCTCACCGCGGCCCGGCCGCAGGAGCTCGAACGAGGAGTGAGTCTCGTCGGCCCGCACCGGGACGACCTGATCCTGACCCTCGGCGGACTGCCCGCGAAGGGCTACGCGAGCCACGGCGAATCCTGGTCCTTCGCGCTCGCGCTGCGGCTTGCGTCGTTCCGCCTATTGGGGGGAGATCCGCAGAATCCGGCGGATTCACCCGCTTTCTGGGACCCCGACGTGGGTACCGACGCCGATCCGGTACTCATCCTGGACGACGTCTTCGCGGAGCTCGACGTGCGACGCCGGGAACGGCTCGCGGACCTGGTGCTCCCGGCGCGTCAGGTGCTGGTGACGGCGGCCGTCGCCGAGGACATCCCGGCCGCGCTGGACGGCGTACGGTTTCACGTGGAACCCGGGACGGTGACACGTGACTGACGACTCTCCACAAGGGCCTGTGGATAACTCTGAGGCCAGCCTGACGCCTGCGTCGGAGGTCGCGCGCGCCGCCCTGAACCGGGCCAAGGCGGCGGCCCGCGCGCGAGGTCTGCGCCCTGGCTCGCCGTCGCGCCGCTCTCCCCTGGCGGAGCCGCGATCGAGCGGATCGGGACCCGGCGCGCGCGACCCGCAGCTGCTCGGCTCGCTCGTCGGCCGGCTCCTGCGCGAGAAGGGCTGGACCGAGGACGTGTCGGTCGGCGGCGTGATGGGTCGCTGGCGCGAGGTCGTCGGCCAGGAGATCGCCGACCACTGCACGCCCGAGACGTTCGACGAGAAGGTGCTCGTGGTGCGGGCGGACTCGACGGCCTGGGCGACCCAGCTTCGCCTGCTGGTGCCGACGCTGATCCGGCGCATGGCGGAGGAGATCGGGGAGGGCGTGGTCGAGGACGTCACGGTCCTCGGCCGGCGGGGCCCGGATTCCGCCGCGGGCCGCGGGCCGTACGCGGGCCGGGTCCACGGGACACCTGGGGCTGACCAAGGGCAGCAAGAAGGGCTCCCCGGCCGAAGCCGGGGAGCCCTTCTTGACTCAGCTGCGCCGAAGCGTCAACCAGGAACTACTTGCTCACGCGTTCTGCATGCGCTTGCGGGCCCAGACCAGGGCGATACCACCGGCGGCGAGCAGCGCGGCGAACGCGATGGCGCCACCGACGGTCGCACCGGTCGCGGCGAGCACCGGGGGCGCCTCAGCCGAGGGGCTGGGGGACGCCGACGGCTCGGCGACGGGGGCCACGGAGGCCTCCTCGCTGGGCTCGACAACGGGGGCGCTGGGCTCCGGCGTCGGCTCGGCGCAGTCTTCCTCGAGGACAACAAGATCGGTCGGCAGGAGGGCCGTACCGTCCTCCTGGAGCTCGTAGGCGCCCAGCTCCTCGGGGAACGCGTAGGCGTCGGAGGTGAGCGTGGCGACGACGCCGAGCTCGGACTTGCCGTAGGTGATCGCCGGGGTGTTGGCCGGGAGGACCACGTCGTCGAGGCTCGCGGCGCAGCCGGCCACGGCGTCGGGCATCACAGGGGAGACGAACTCGGCGGGCGGCGGCGTCTGGCAGGCGGGGATCGAACCGGAGTCGGCCCAGTCGTACTGAGTGCCGCCCTGGCCGTCGTACGCGTCGACGGTCACGGTCCACTCGTGCGCGACGTCGAGCGCGAGGTCGTCGTAGCTTCCCTGGAAGCCGCTGGAGAACTCGGTGTCCTCGACGGTCGCGCCGTCAATGACAACAGTGACATTGGCGCCGGAGTAGTACTCAAGGTTCACGTTCACGAACCCGCAGTCGGCAGAGACGCTCGGGGTGTGCGCAGATGCGGGTGCGGCTGTGGCGATCATTCCGCCAAGAGCCAGTACGGCGAGAGTTCCGCCGGCGAGAAGCTTCTTCACTCTGGTTGCCCTTCGAAGAGAGAGACTGTGCGCGCAGCCCGCGCGCGTGTGACCGGTCGGCGCCATTAGAGCAGAAAACGAGAAATCAACGAAATGTCACCTTATGCGTGCAAATTTTCTGACCTTCGACAGGTATGGGCATGACCATTCGGAGATGATCTCGACCGCGTCGGCGTCGGCTGCCGCACGGGTGTACGAGGCGGCGTCTGCACCCGGACCGCGAAACGATCCGAGGGGGCTCCGCGAAGCCCCGATCGAGGGCCGGAGGGGCGGTCCGCAACCGTGCCAGGACCTCAAAAATCACCCTGTGGAGAAAGGTTGTGGAGGAGTGGCTACAAACAGCCCAGGATCCCGGGTTTTCGCCGCTCAGAAGGTAGTATGAGGGGGTCAACCGCGCCGGGTTCCCAGGATCCTCCTGAGGGCCCGGAACGCTGAGCACCGACGAGCCGTCGGACAGTACGTCAGCACCCGAGCAGGGCCTGGACCCCTATGGGTCCGAGCCGCTCGTGCAGCCGCTGGTACGTCCGTCGTCGTGCACATCGTGTGCCTGAAAGACGAGGAGCAACCCCGCCCGTGACAGAGCGAATCGACGGCGGCTACGACGCCGGGAACATCACAGTCCTGGAAGGTCTCGAGGCCGTTCGTAAGCGACCGGGCATGTATATCGGATCCACCGGAGAGCGTGGCCTTCACCACCTGGTGACGGAGATTGTGGATAACTCTGTGGACGAAGCCCTCGCGGGCCACGCCACGGAGATCGACGTGCGCCTTCTGGCCGATGGTGGCGTGCGCGTCACCGACGACGGTCGAGGTATTCCGGTCGCCATGCATCCCACAGAGGGAAAGCCGACGCTCGAGGTCGTTATGACGATCCTGCACGCCGGCGGCAAGTTCGGCGGTGGCGGTTATGCCGTCTCCGGCGGACTGCACGGCGTCGGTATGTCCGTGGTGAACGCACTGAGCACCCGGTTCGTGTCGGAGGTGCGCCGCGACGGCTATCACTGGCGCCAGGAATACACCGACGGCGGAAACCCGATCACCGGCGTCGAGCGGCTCGAGCCGATGGGCGCCGACGAGGGCACCGGCACCACCCAGACCTTCTGGGCCGACGGAGGCATCTTCGAGACCACCGAGTACGACTTCGAGACCCTCCGGGCCCGGTTCCAGCAGTACGCGTTCCTCAACAAGGGCCTGAAGATCACGCTCACCGACGAGCGCGCTGGGCATTCCTCAGCGACGGACGAGGTCACGGGCGCCGAGCCCGAGGTGGCTGCGGACGACGTCGTCGGGGCCGAGCGCCCGACTGCCGCGGACGGGGCCGCCCAGGACCCGAGCGACGAGTCGGCGGACTGGCGCACCGTCACGTACAAGTACGAGAACGGCCTGATGGACTACGTGCACCACCTCAACTCCGCGAAGCGGGTGGAGCTCGTCCACCCGGACGTGATCTGGTTCGAGAGCGAGGACACGGAGCGCAAGATCGCCGTCGAGATCGCGCTGCAGTGGACCAACGCATACAGCGAGTCCGTGCACACGTTCGCGAACACGATCTCGACCACCGAGGGAGGCACGCACGAGGAGGGTTTCCGCGCGGCGATGACCACGCTGGTCAACAGCTACGCGCGGGACAAGGGCATCATCAAGGAGAAGGACGAGAACCTCACGGGTGACGACATCCGCGAGGGCCTCACGGCCGTCATCTCCGTGAAGCTCGGCGAGCCGCAGTTCGAGGGCCAGACCAAGACCAAGCTGGGCAACACGGAGGCCAAGACCTTCGTGCAGCGGGTGGTGCGCGAGCAGCTCGTCGACTGGTTCGACGCCCACCCGAACGAGGCCCGCGACGTCATCCGCAAGGCGATCCAGGCCTCGCAGGCCCGGATCGCTGCGCGCAAGGCGCGCGAGGCGACTCGCCGCAAGGGTGTCCTGAACGGCGGTGGCATGCCGGGCAAGCTCAGGGACTGCCAGTCGCGGTTCCCCGACGAGTGCGAGATCTACGTCGTCGAGGGCGACTCGGCCGGCGGCTCCGCGGTCCGCGGCCGCAATCCACACAACCAGGCGATCCTGCCGCTGCGCGGGAAGATTCTGAACGTGGAGCGCGCCCGGCTCGACAAGGCCCTGTCCAACGCCGAGGTGCAGGCGCTGATCACGTCGTTCGGCACGGGCATCGGCGAGGACTTCGACATCTCGAAGCTCAAGTACCACAAGATCGTGCTCATGGCCGACGCCGACGTCGACGGCCAGCACATCTGCACTCTGCTGCTCACGCTGCTGTTCAGGTACATGCGACCGCTCATCGAGCACGGCCACGTGTATCTCGCGCAGCCGCCGCTGTACCGGATCAAGTGGAGCAACGCCCCGCACGACTACGTGTACTCGGACCGGGAGCGTGACGCGTTCCTCGAGTCCGGCGCAGCGCAGGGCAAGCGGATCCCCAAGGACAACGGCATCCAGCGGTACAAGGGTCTCGGCGAGATGGACTACTCCGAGCTCTGGGACACCACGATGGACCCGGACCACCGGACACTGCTGCAGGTCACCATGGACGACGCGGCCGCGGCCGACGAGATCTTCTCGGTCCTCATGGGCGAGGACGTCGAGTCCCGCCGCACATTCATCCAGCGCAACGCCAAGGACGTGCGGTTCCTTGATATCTGAGGAGTGAGCTTGCGAGCCCCGCAAGATATCAACATGGGTAGAGATATCTGAGGAGCGAGCTCGCAAGCCCCGACGCCGACCGCCCAGCCGGGCGTGCGGCGTCGGGCACGGAAATTGGCGGCCCAGGAGACGAAGTGACACGCCAGCAGGCGTGGAAAGGAAGTACAGACGGTGACAGACGAGACCCCCGGCGTGGACAACCCCGACGACGGCATTCCCGTGGAGGACGCGCGGGTCGCGGTGCATCACGGCCGCGTCGAGCAGGTTGACCTGCAGCTGGAGATGCAGCGGTCGTACCTCGACTACGCGATGAGCGTGATCGTGGGCCGCGCGCTGCCCGACGTGCGCGACGGCCTCAAGCCGGTGCACCGCCGCGTCATCTACGCGATGTACGACGGCGGCTACCGCCCCGACCGCGCGTACTCCAAGTGCTCGCGCGTCGTGGGCGACGTCATGGGTAAGTACCACCCGCACGGCGACACCTCGATCTACGACACCCTGGTGCGCCTGGTCCAGGACTGGGTGCTGCGTTACCCGCTGGTCGCCGGCCAGGGCAACTTCGGCTCGCCGGGTAACGACCCGGCGGCTGCCCCGCGGTACACCGAGTGCAAGATGGCGCCGCTCGCCATGGAGATGGTGCGCGACATCGAGAAGGGCACCGTCGACTTCCGGCCCAACTATGACGGTCGTACGCAGGAGCCGGTGGTTCTTCCGTCGCGCATCCCGAACCTCCTGGTCAACGGCTCGGCCGGCATCGCCGTCGGCATGGCCACGAACATCCCGCCGCACAACCTGCGCGAGGTGGTCGACGGCGTGCGGTGGCACCTGGCCCACCCGGACGCCACCCGCGAGGAGCTGCTCGAGGCGCTCATGGAGCGCATCAAGGGCCCGGACTTCCCGTCCGGGGCGCTCATCCTGGGGCACAAGGGCATCGAGGACGCGTACCGCACTGGCCGCGGCTCCATCACGATGCGCGCGGTCGTGAGCGTCGAGGAGATCCAGAACCGGATCTGCCTGGTCGTGACCGAGCTCCCGTACATGGTCAACCCGGACAACCTGGCCTCCAAGATCGCGGACCTCGTCAACGACGGCCGCATCCAGGGGATCGCGGACATCCGCGACGAGACGTCCGGCCGCACCGGCCAGCGCCTGGTGATCGTGCTCAAGCGCGACGCCGTGGCGAAGGTGGTGCTGAACAACCTCTACAAGCACACGCCGCTGCAGGAGAACTTCAGCGCGAACATGCTCGCGCTGGTCGACGAGGTGCCCCGCACGCTCAGCATCGACGCGTTCGTGCGGCACTGGACCACGCACCAGATCGAGGTCGTGCGCCGGCGCACCGAGTACCTCCTGAAGGAGGCCCAGGACCAGATCCACATCTACGAGGGCTACCTCAAGGCCCTCGACGCTCTCGACGAGGTCATCGCGCTGATCCGCCGCTCCCCCGACGCCGACGAGGCGCGGACGGGCCTGATGGACCTGCTCACCATCGACGAGCAGCAGGCAAACGCGATCCTCGCGCTGCAGCTGCGCCGTCTGGCGGCCCTCGAACGGCAGAAGATCCTCGACGAGCACGCCAAGCTGCAGATCGCGATCGACGACTACCTGGACATCCTCGCCAAGCCGGACCGCCAGCGGTCCATCGTGGGCGACGAGCTCAACGAGATCACCGACCGCTGGGGCGACGAGCGTCGCACCACGATCCTCCCCTACGACGGCGACATGTCGATGGAGGACCTCATCCCCGAGGAGGACGTGGTCGTCACCATCACGCGTGGCGGCTACGCCAAGCGCACGCGGACGGACAACTACCGCTCGCAGAAGCGTGGCGGCAAGGGGGTGCGCGGCACGCAGCTGCGCGAGGACGACATCGTGGACCACTTCTTCACGACGACGACCCACCACTGGATGCTGTTCTTCACCAACCTGGGCCGGGTCTACCGGGCCAAGGGCTACGAGCTGCCCGAGGGCGCCCGTGACTCAAAGGGCCAGCACGTCGCGAACCTGCTGGCTTTCCAGCCCGGCGAGAAGATCGCCCAGGTGCTCGACATCCCCGACTACGAGGCCGCGGAGTACCTGATCCTGGCGACGCGCCGCGGGCTGGTGAAAAAGACCCGGCTGAGCGAGTACAACTCACCGCGTTCGGGCGGGCTCATCGCGATCAACCTGCGCGAGGACTCCGACGGCGACGCGGACGAGCTGGTCTCGGCCCGGCTGGTGAACGCCGACGACGACCTTGTCCTCGTCTCGCGCAAGGGCCAGTCGATCCGCTTCCACGCCGACGACGAGTCGATCCGGCCGCTGGGCCGGGCCACCTCCGGCGTCACCGGGATGAAGTTCCGGGAGGACGACGAGCTGCTCTCCGCCGAGGTCGTGATCGACGGGGCCGACCTCTTCGTTGTCACCGAGGGCGGCTTCGCCAAGCGGACCCGCATCTCGGAGTACCGGATCCAGGGGCGTGGCGGTCTCGGCATCAAGGTTGCCAACCTGGTGGAGGCGCGCGGCGACCTCGTGGGCGCGCTCGTGACGCACGCCGACGACGAGGTGCTGGTCATCATGGAGCGCGGCAAGATCGTGCGCTCCGCGGTCGCCGAAGTTAACCTCACCGGCCGGAACACGCAGGGGGTAACCTTCGCGAAGCCGGACAAGGGGGACAGGATCATCGCCGTCGCGCGTAACGCAGAGCGTGACGACGCGGGTGATGTGCCGGGTGTTATGGACGATAACTCCGACGGCGATACCGCCGAGCGGGTTACCGTGGATGAGAATTCGACCCCCGACGAAGTTCCGAGCACCTCTGAGCAGGACAGCACCGGACGCGAGGACAGCTGATGACGAGTGACAAGAGCGGGCCCGTGCGCACGGCGTCGTCCGCGCTCGACGACGACCTGGAGATCACCAGGGATCGTAAGGCCCTGACCGGGGAACAGCCTGCGGTCGAGTCCTCCGAGACCAGTCCGGCCGGGGTGAGCTCGGGCCGGAGCGCGGCGTCGTCCGCGCCGGTCAAGAGCGACGCCGCTGACTCCGGATCCGCGCCCGTCACCAGTTCGGGTCAGCACGAGGCCCCGCCGTCGGGGCCGGTCGCTGCGGCAGCGTCGTCCGACAAGCCGTCCGCGCCTGCGCCGTCCGCCAAGCCGATCCCGCAGCCGGCCAAGCCGGCTGCGCCCGCGCCTTCCGTACCTGCGCCGTCGGCGAAGGCCGCCACTCCCCCGGCTCCGTCCGACCCGGACACCGCGATCCCCACGACGGGCGGTGTCTGGCGCTCTGCGTACGAGGCGGGCCGCTCGGACAAGGACTCGAACCCGTCCAGCGCGGCAGCAGTGGCGGCCGCTACGGACAGCGAGGGCAAGGGCCCGCAGAGTCAGGCCCCGGGGACGGGGCGGCCGCCGACGAAGGCGGACATCCCTGCTCCGAGGAGTGCACCCGTGCCGGAACCTGACAACACAAAGTCCTG
This sequence comes from Promicromonospora sp. Populi, assembly GCF_041081105.1. NCBI lineage: Bacteria > Bacillati > Actinomycetota > Actinomycetes > Micrococcales > Promicromonosporaceae > Promicromonospora > Promicromonospora sp. Populi. The sequence goes on from NZ_CP163528.1 coordinate 3,638,665, forward strand.
GAACCGGGTCTCGCAGCCTGCGGTCCCACCGGTTCCTCCGGCTCCCCCCGCTCCCCCGACCGCGGCTGCGGAAGGGATGGACGGGGTCCGCGCCGGTGCCATGAAGGCCGCCCAGGCGGCGCTCGACGTGGCGCGCAGCGCGGCCAAGAAGGTCTCTTCGATCATGCCCGACGACGAAGCCCGAACCGCCGCGAACCCGAACCCGGACCTGACTGCGACCAAGCCCCGGCCGGAGATGCACTACACGGCGGGCGGCGTTCGCGGCACTGCTACCCCGATCGGCGTGCCGGCCGGGACCGTGCCGGAGGAGACACAGCCGGCCCCGAGTCCCGCACCCGAGGCGCCTCGGGCAGCTCCGGCGGGTCCGCGGCGGGTACGCCTCGCGGTCTCTCGTGTGGACCCGTGGTCCGTCATGAAGCTGGCGTTCCTGCTGGCCGTCGCGATAGCGATCATGACGGTGGTCGCGACCGCCGTGTTCTGGTCGGTGCTGGACGGGTTCGGCGTGTTCACCACGGTGCAGAGCTTCGTGGAGGACGCCGTGGGACCCCAGAGCAACGTGAACCTCACGCAGTTCGTGGAGTTCCCCCGGGTCATCTCGCTCGCGACCCTGATCAGCATCTGCAACATCGTGCTGCTGACGGCGATCGCCACCATCATGGCCTTCCTGTACAACATCACGGCAGCACTCGTCGGGGGCGTGCACATGACGCTGACCGACGACTGACGAGCAGGAAAAGCACCACCCCGAGCGTTCCCGTGCGCTGTCGCGCACGGCTCGACGCACGTCACACCGCGAGCCACGATTTCGGTTTGGGACATCGTCGCTACCTGGGGTAATCTCCAGTGTCGCGTGAGCGTGCGGAACGCTCGCCCCGGGGCTATAGCTCAGACGGTTAGAGCGCTTCCCTGATAAGGAAGAGGTCGGAGGTTCAAGTCCTCCTAGCCCCACTCCCGGACCTGCAGAGGCTCCTCAGGAGGAACTCGTGAAGAAGCTGATCATAGTGCTGCTCGCTGCTGGTGCCGGCTACATCCTCTGGCGCAAGCTGAGCGAGGACGCGGCAGGCCGTGATCTCTGGTCCGAGGTAACCGACTCGATCGACTGAGCGGCCCTCAGCGGGGCCATGGCGCAATTGGTAGCGCACCTGCTTTGCAAGCAGGGGGTTGCGGGTTCGAGTCCCGCTGGCTCCACCACCACAACAGCCCGGACCCTGTCCGGGCTGTTGTCGTTTCTGTGGACGGTGCGGCTGTCAACCAGGAGTCCCTCGTGCACGACGGATCGCGCACAGCAGAAGGGCCCGGCCATGGCCGGGCCCTTCTGTCCTGCACGGGGAAGAACTGAGATCAGCTCTCCTTCGGGGTCTCCCCCGACCGCTTCGCCCTTGGCTTCGCCGGCGAGACCTCGTCCACGACCAGCTCGTCCGCGACCGAGTCCTTCGCGGGCGAGGTCTTGTCGGTGGCGAGGTCGGCTGCCTTCTGCGCGGCGTCCGACACTGCGGAGCTGGCCTTCTGCGCCGTCGACTTCGCCGCGTCGATGACCGGAGCGGCCTTCTCCTTCGCGGCGTCGAACACCGGGGCCGCCTTCTCCAGCACCGGAGCGGCCTTCTCCTTGGCCGCCTCGAACGCGGGGCTAGCCGCCGAGTAGGCGCGGACGCCGAGGTCCTTGGCCGTCTGTGCGGCCTTGGCCCCCGCTTCCTTGCCCTTGGCGACGGCGGAACCGGCCGCCGAGCCGACGCCGGACGAGTGCCGTGCGGCGCCGTCCGAGTAGTCGGCGCCCGAGCCCTGTTCCCACGGCTCGGCCCACGGGTCGGTCTGCGGCTGAGCGCGCCTCCAGAACACGTAGCCCGCGACGGCCGCGCCGCCCGCGACCAGCGCCACGAGCCAGCCTCGCTTCGAGCTCTTCTTGCTGGCCTTGTCCGCCGCGTCCGCGACGGTCTCGGCGAGCTTGCCCTGCGCTGCCGCGGCGTTGTCCGCCGCCGCGTTGAATGCGGAGACCATCTTCGGCAGCAGATCGTCCACAAGCTTGTCGTGCGCGGAGTCGATGAGCGGCGCGGCCTTACCCGCGACCTTCTCGACCTGCGGAGCGGCGGCCTGGACGCTGTCCTGCCAAGCCTTCTCCGCGCGCGGCGTCAGCCACGCGATGAAGTCGTTCACGCGGGGCTGTGCCCAGTCCTTGGCGTTCGAGGCCCGGTCCTTGGCCTGGGCCGCGATGGACCCCGCCTGTGATGCGGCCTTGGAGCTGACGTCGGAAAGCAGCGCAGAGGCCTCAGCGGCCTTCTCCTTGACCTTCTCTGTGTCGATCTTGCTCGTGTCCACGTAGTCGGTCACCTTCTTGCGGGTCATGAAACTCCCCCCGAACTGTTCAAATAGTCCTCAAGGTGCCACTCTGCCACCGCCAGCGCGTGCTGGCGAGGCCGGGCGTCGAGTATGCAGCACCAGCGGGCCGCTCCGTGGGAGGATTGACGCATGTTCGCAATCCTGCACACCACCTCCGGTGACATCCGTATCGAGCTCTTCCCGAACCACGCGCCCAAGACTGTCGAGAACTTCGTCGGTCTCGCGACCGGCGAGAAGGCCTGGACGGACCCGCGGACGGGTGAGGAGCGCAAGGACCCGTTCTACGACGGCCTCATCTTCCACCGCGTCATCGAAGACTTCATGATCCAGGGCGGCTGCCCTCTCGGGACGGGAACTGGCGGTCCGGGGTACACGTTCAACGACGAGATCCACCCGGAGCTCCAGTTCAACGAGAAGTACATCCTCGCGATGGCCAACGCCGGCAAGCGCCGCAACCCGGTGACTGGCGAGATCGAGGGGACCAACGGTTCGCAGTTCTTCCTCACCACCGCCGAGACCCCGTGGCTGAACGGTAAGCACACGATCTTCGGCAAGGTCGCTGACGACGAGTCCCGTGCGGTCGTCGACGAGGTCGGCACGACGCGTACGCGTCCTGGCGACCGCCCCGTCGACGACATCACGATCACCTCCGTCACCATCGAGCCCTGAGGAACCGCGGCGGCCGTGCCGCTCCGGCTGGACACGCACGACCCGTGTGCACTCAGGGTGCAATGAGGACCGAGGGGACTGAGGACGTATCGCGATGAACGACCCGGCCGCCGACGAGCCGACCGAGGCCGCGGCTCCCGTCTGCCCGCGCCACCCGGACCGGGTGGCCTACGTGCGTTGCCAGCGCTGCGGCAGACCCGCCTGCCCGGAGTGCCAGCGGCCGGCCGCGGTCGGTGTGCAGTGCGTGGACTGCGTCCGGGAGTCGAAGCGGGCCGCCCCGCGCGTCCGGACCGTCTTCGGTGGCACGGCGGACAGTGCCGCGGTCAACGGCCGGCCGGTCGTGACCCTCACGATCATCGGGCTCTGCGTCGTGAGCTGGCTGCTGCAGCTGGTGACCTCGGGCGCGTGGACGCAGGCGCTGTGGTTCTGGCCCTGGGGCGGAGCGGTCGAGCCGTGGCGCTTCCTGACGGCGTCGTTCCTGCACTCCACCTCGCCGCTGCACATCCTGTTCAACATGTACGCCCTGTGGATCACCGGCCAGTTCCTCGAGCCGCTGCTCGGCCGGGTGCGGTTCGGGATGCTGTGCCTCCTCTCCGCGATCGGCGGGTCGGTCGGCGTGCTGCTGCTGGCCGGCGACCCGTTCACGTCGGCCGCCTGGCAGACGCCGGTGGTGGGTGCGTCCGGCATGGTGTTCGGCCTGTTCGGGGCGATGCTCCCGGTGATGCGCCGGCTGGGCCGGAGCATGGGTCAGGTGATCGTCCTGCTCGCGGTGAACGGCGCGATCGGATTCTTCGTGCCGGGCATCTCCTGGCAGGCGCACCTGGGTGGGCTCGTCACCGGTGCGCTCGTGGCGACCGCATTCGCTTACGCGCCGAAGGAACGCCGCGCGGCCTTCGCCTGGGTGGTTCCGCTGGTCGGCATGGCGCTGCTGATCGCCCTGGCCGTGTGGCGCTACAGCTCGGCGGGAGTGCTGTGACGACTCTTTTCCCCAGCTTTACCCACAGCTGTGGATAAATGGGGACACAGCTCCGCGGCCGCCTCGATGCGGCCGCGGACCCCTTACTTCCAGCGCGTCGTGAGGCCGAAACCCACGATGATCAGGCCGAAGCCGACCGCGAGGTTCCACTGACCGATCTGCGGGATCGGCAGGCGAAGCCCGTCGCTCTGGCTCGTGAGGTAGAACGTCACGATCCACGCGAGGCCGAGGATCATGAGGCCGAGCATCACCGGGGCAAGCCAACGTGGGTTGACCGCCTCACCGGGCAGCACGACCTTGGCCTCGGACTTCTCAGCCTTGGGCGTGACCTTCTTCTTGTTGCGGGACTTCGACTCGGGCACGAGGCAGGCTCCTGTCCTGGTGTGGTCCGCCCGACGGGTGTGCCGAGCCGACGTCTGCTTGCTCGTGGACTAGCGTAGTGGTCCACAGGGCGCAGGCGTGACCAGACGCGTCCGCGGGTTTGCCGAATGGTGCAGGAGGGACGCGCGTGACCGGAGCAGAACCGTCTTCCCCGGTGCCCGGTAGGCGCGGTGCGGCAGGCTTAGTGCGTGGCCCGATGAGCTCCGGATGGCGTTCGTGGCTCAGCGTAGGTGCGGTCGCGGTGCTCGCCGGCCTCATGTTCAGCGCGAGCGCACGCCTGGCCGACGGCGGCGGTGCCGACACCCGCGACCCGCAGGACCTCGCGCAGCTCGTGGAGACCGAGACCGGCCGCGTCGCGGACCTTACCGAGCGCAGCAGTGAGCTGGACCGCGAGATCGAGACGCTCAGTGCGCGAGCCGGCACCACGGTCCCCACGCTGGATCCCGACCTGGTGGAGCGCGAGGGAGTGGTGTCCGGGTCCGAGCCCGTGACGGGTGGCGGCCTGACGGTGACGCTCGACGACGCGCCGTCGACGGCCGTCGGGGCTGGACCGGGCGGGGTGGAGCCGCAGGCCGACGACCTCGTGGTGCACCAGCAGGACCTGCAGCACGTGATCAACGCGCTGTGGGGTGGCGGGGCGGAGGCGATGACGCTGCAGGGTGAGCGCGTGACCTCGACATCGGCGTTCCGTTGCTCGGGAAACATCCTGCTGCTGCACGGCAAGGTCTTTTCACCCCCCTACGAGGTGACGGCAGTGGGAGATCCGGCGAGGATGGAGGCGTCGCTCAACAGCTCCGCCGGTGTCCAGACGTACCTCGAGTACGTCGACTGGGTACATCTGGGCTGGGACGTGCAACGCAGCGACCACCTGGACCTCCCTGCCTACGACGGCGGCGGTCTGCAGTATGCGACGGTTCCCGACGGTACGGAGGTCTTTGGATGACCCACGCGCAGGCCGGCCGCGACGTGCCCCTGGCACAGGAGGTCTTCCCCATCGCGTATCAGCGCGGTCCGTCCGGGATGGGCCCGCGTAACGCCCGGCGTCCGCGCGGAGCGGCCGCCCCGATGCGACCGGTCGCCTGGTTGATCGGTGTGATGGGCGAGCTCCTCGTGACGGCGGGCCTGGTGCTCGGGCTGTTCGTCGTCTGGCAGCTCTGGTGGACCGACGTCGAGGGCGCGCGGGCCCAGAACGAGATCATCGCCGAGATGGACTGGGCGCCACAGGGCGCTGAGACGGCCACCGAGCACCGCGAAGCGCCACCGGTCATGGCGGAACCGCCGGAGGCCGGCACCCTCTTCGCGCAGATGTTCATCCCGCGGTTCGGCGACGACTACGTCAAGCCGGTCGCGGAGGGCACCGACAAGGCGACGGTGCTCGACACCATCGGCATCGGGCACTACGTCGATACGGCCATGCCCGGGGACCTCGGCAACTTCGCCGTCGCTGCGCACCGCACCACGTACGGCAAGCCGTTCAACCAGATCGCGGAGCTTGTGCCCGGCGACCCGGTGGTGGTCCGCACCGAGGACACCTGGTACGTGTACCGGGTGACCGAGTCGGAGATCGTCTTTCCGCAGAACGTCGAGGTCATCGCGCCGGTGCCAGGAGTGACCAGCGACCAGCCCATGCCCGAGCTGACCCAGAGGTTCATCACGCTCACCTCGTGCCACCCGATGTTCTCCGCCACCGAGCGGTTCATCGTGCACGGGGAGCTGGACTACTGGGCGCCCGTCGGCGAGGGCGAACCGAAGGAGCTGGTGAGCTGATGTATGCGCTCTTGTGGCGGGCCATCCCCGGCCCGGGCTGGTTCAAGTTCCTGGTCTGCCTCGTGCTCATCTTCGGGGCGGTAGCGGTGTGCTTCACCGAGTTCTTCCCGTGGCTCAGCGACTACATGCCGTTCAACGACACGACCGTCGGCGCGTAGCGGTCCTCGCCGTAGCATGTGACCATGACGCGGATCCTTGTCGTGGACAACTACGACTCGTTCGTCTACACGATCGTCGGCTACCTCGACCAGATCGGCGCCCGGACCGTAGTGGTCCGGAACGACGCCGTGCCCTCGCCCGACGGCGACGGCCGCTATTGGTACGACGGCGACGACGGCTCCCGCGTGCCGTACGACGGCGTGCTCGTGTCGCCGGGTCCCGGGACGCCCGCCGACGCCGGCGCCTCGGAGGACGTCATCCGGGCCTGCGCCCGCTCGCGCACCCCGATGCTCGGTGTGTGCCTTGGACACCAGGCCCTCGCCGAGGTGTTCGGCGGCAAGGTGACGCACGCGCCGGAGCTCATGCACGGCAAGACGAGCTTCGTGGAGCACCGCGGCGACGGCGTCCTCGCCGGCCTGCCGACGCCGTTCACCGCCACGCGCTATCACTCGCTGGCCGTGGTCCCGGACAGCGTGCCCGCCGAGCTCGAGGTGACCTGCACGACGGCGTCGGGCATCGTCATGGGGCTGCAGCACCGCGAGCTGCCGCTGCATGGTGTGCAGTTCCACCCCGAGTCGGTCCTCACCGAGGGTGGGCACCGCCTGCTGGCGAACTGGCTCGAGATCTGCGGTCTCGACGGCGCCGTCGAGCGGGCAAAGGGAATGGCGCCGCTGGTCACCTCGTGACCGACGACGCCAGACCTGCCGCGCGCCGACCGGGGTCCCCGGTCGGCGCGGCTGTTATGGGAAGACGTCCTCGCCGTCGCCCGGGTCCTCACCCTCCGCAGGGCCGGACGAGATCACGAGGTTGACGTAGGAACCGATCTCGACGGTGGCGCCTGGCGCCGGGTCCGAACTGATGACCTGCCCCGCCGGGATGGCGTCCGAGGCCTCCGTCGATCCCTGCTGACAGGAGATCTGTGCGCCGGTGCAGGCCACCTGAGCCTGGTCCAGCGTCATCCCGTAGAGGTTGGCGGGGACCGTGGTCTCCTCCGGAGCAGGCTCTGTCGCGATGTAGACGGTCACCGACGTGCCCTGCGGCACGTCACCCGCCTCGGGGTCGGTGCGCGACACGGTGCCCGGAGTCACCTGGTCGCTCTCCTCCTCGTCCCACTGGATGGAGCCGAGGCCGATGTCGGCCAGCTGCGCCTCCGCGCCCTCGCGGGACTGCCCGACGACGTTCGGCAGCGTGGTGTTGCCCGTCGAGAGGTAGAGCGCGACCGCCCCGCCCTCCTGCACGGTCTGGCCGGCGCCCGGCTCGCTCTTGGTCACCATGCCCTCGTCGACATCGGAGCTGTTCTCCTGCTCGATGCCGCTGACCGTGAGGTTGAGCTCCTCGAGCCGCGCCCTGGCGTCTTCCTCGGACATGCCGGCCAGGGCCGGAATCGTGACCTGCCCCGGTGCGCCCGCGACCATGACGGTGACCGTCGATTCCGGTTCGACCGGGGTGCCCGCGGCCGGCTCGGTCGTGCCGGTGGTCTGGCCCTCGTCGAGGTCGGAGTCCCTGTCGATGGCCGACTGGAACGTCAGTCCGGCCGCCTCGATCTGTGCCTGCGCCTCGTCGGCGGTCAGGCCCTCCGCGATCGTGGGCACGGCAACCGTCTCCGGCGCCTGGTTCTGGGCCTGGTTGTTCATCACCATGACGATGACGATGGCCACCACGGCCGCGAGGGCGATCCCGAGCAGCCACCACATGAGCGCTCGGCTCTTCTTCTCCGGCTCCTGCTGTCGAGTGGGGCCGGGGTAACCGCCGCCGGGTGTGACCGGACTCTGCTGCGCCGTCGTCGGACCCCAGGTGCCCTGTGCTGGTGCCATGACCTGCGTGGCACCGTACGCGGGCGGGCCCGCGACCTGTGTGGCACCCATCATGGCGCCGACCATCGGCGCGCTGATCTGGCCGCCGCGCATCGCGGCCTCCAGGTCGCGGCGGAACTCGGCGGCGGTGCTGTACCGCTGCTCGCGGTCCTTGGTCAGCGCCTTGAGCGTGATGCGGTCCAGCACGTCCGGGACGTCGGTAGCGACCTCCGACGGACGCTGCGGCTCCTGGCCGACATGCTGGTAGGCGACAGCGACGGGGGAGTCACCCTGGAACGGCGGGCGACCGGTGAGCAGCTCGAACAGCATGCATCCGGTGGAGTACAGGTCGGAGCGGGTGTCCACCTGCTCGCCGCGCGCCTGCTCCGGGGAGAGGTACTGCGCGGTGCCGATCACGGCGTGCGTCTGCGTCATCGTGGCGGCCGAGTCGGCCATGGCGCGCGCGATGCCGAAGTCCATCACCTTGACCGCGCCCGTGGGCGTGATCATCACGTTCGCGGGCTTGATGTCGCGGTGCACGATGCCGGCGTGGTGGGAGTACTCGAGGGCACTGAGGACACCGACGGTGATCTCGACGGCCTCTTCGATCGGGACCGCGGCGCCGTCGGTCAGGATGTCGCGGACCGTGTGGCCCTCGACGTACTCCATGACGATGAACGGGACGTGCACCTCCTGGCCGGAGGCGTCCTGGTGGATGTCCTCGCCCGTGTCGTACACGGCGACCACCGCGGGATGGTTCAGCGCGGCAGCGGACTGCGCCTCGCGCCGGAAGCGGACGAGGAAGGACGGGTCACGAGCGAGGTCGGAACGCAGCACCTTGATCGCGACGGTGCGGCCGAGACGTGTGTCGTGGCCGATGTGAACCTCGGCCATGCCGCCACGGCCGACGAGCTCGCCGACCTCGTAACGGCCGGCGAGTACGCGGGGCGTGTTCTCCACCACTCATACGTCCTTTGATGTCGTGGCCGACTGCCTCGGGGCAGACGACTCCTTGAAGAGCATCATCCCAGAAGCGGCAAGTGCGGCCGCTGCGGGGTGGTTCAGCGTTTCAGCTTGGATTTCGGAGGAACCCCACGGCACCTGCAGAGCGTTGTTGTCGCCGCCCCCGGTGACCAGCGTGATGATGAGGACGACCAGCAGCAGCGCGACGAGTGCGACAAGTGGCCAGGACACGCGGACCCCGACGCGGTCCTCGATCCCGCCCACCCAACGTTGGATGTCGGAGGACAGACTCCGTCGCTTCCCAGGGTGCCCTCCCGAGCGACCTTGCTGGGGGACCCTTCGCCCGTCCTGGCGTGTCGAGTGCAGATCGCGGCGGGACGGGTACGCCCGCGCACCGCCACCGGAACCGTTGGCGGCGGTGCCGGTCGGCGGCGGTACGTAGCCGGATCCGTACGGCTGACCCTGGGCGTCGGAGCCGTGCGCGCCCGACGTCGTGCCATAGCCAGCGGAGCCCGAACCGTACCCAGCCGAGTCCGTGCCGTACGGCCCGGAGCCAGGTCCGCCCGCCGGCGTGCCCGGCGGAGGCGAGTACGGACGCCCGTAGGCGTCCGTCCCGTAGCCGCCCGACGTCGTGCCGTATCCGGCCGAATCAGAGCCGTATGCCCCGGAACCCTGGGGCCCTGCGCCGTAACCGCCCGCCTGGGCGCCCGGAGGGTAGCCGCCCGTGGGCGTGCCGTAGCCGCTCGCCGGGGTGCCCTGGTCCGGGCTGGGCGGAGCGGACTGCGCGTTCGCCACGGTGGTGTGCCGACCGGCACTGCTCTGGCCGAACGGCGCCTGTCGGCGCGCGTGCGACGGTCCGGGCTGCGGCGCGCTGGCGCGGCCGTTGCTCTGCCGCTGTGCGGAGGGAGCCTGTCCGTCGCGGCGCGTGCGGCGGGCGTAGCGCGAGCTGCCGAACGGGTCCTCCGCGATCTCCGCGGCGAGCACGTCGAGGTGCCGCGCGAGCTGGTCGGCGGAGGAGATGCGCTGTGCCGGGTCCTTCTCCAGCATCTTGCTGATGGTCTCGGATAGGCCGGGGTGGACCGACGTCGGCAGCAGGGGCACCGGCGCGTTGACGTGCGCGATAGCGATGTCGACCGGCGTCCTGCCCGTGAACGGACGGCGCCCGGCCGTCGCCTCGTAGGCGACCACGCCGAGCGCGTAGATGTCCGAGGCGCCCGTGGCCGACTGCCCCACGGCCTGCTCGGGTGACAGGTACTGCGCGGTGCCCATCACCATGCCGGTGGCCGTCATGGGCACCTGGTTCTGCGCCACCGAGACACCGAAGTCGGTGATCTTCACGGTGCCGGAATGCTCCAGCAGGATGTTGCCCGGCTTGACGTCTCGGTGCACCACGCCGGCCAGGTGCGCGGCGTGCAGGCCGCGCGCCGTCTGCGCCAGGATCGGCAGGAGCCGGGCGGGCGGGAGCACGGGCTCACGTTCGAGCAGGTCGGCGAGCGGCTCGCCCCGGACCAGTTCCTGGACGAGGTAGCCGGCGCCGTTCTCCTCGCCGTAGTCGAACATCTGCGCGATGTTCGGGTGTACGAGGGTCGACGAGTTCCGGGCCTCCGTGCGCAGGCGACGAAGAAAGTCCTCGTTGCCCGTGTACTCCTCGCGAAGTACCTTCACGGCGATCTCGCGCGCGAGCTTCTCGTCGCGCGCTACCCAGACCTCGCCCATGCCGCCCATGGCGATACGCCGCACCAGCGTGTAGCGCTCACCGAGCGTCAGACCCTCGACCGGTCTCATTCTGAGATCGCCGCCTGCATGATCTCCCGGGCGATCGGGCTGGCGAGGGCGCCGCCCGTGGTCTCGTTGGTGGACTGGCCCTCGTTCTCCAGCACCACCGCTACAGCGATCTGGGGGTCGTCGGCGGGGGCGAACGAGGTGAACCACAGCGTGGGCGACCGGGGGTCGTCCTGGGCGGTGCCGGTCTTGCCCGCCACCTCGACGCCGGGGATCTGCGCGCCGCCGCCGGTGCCGCCATCGTCGTTGACGACGCTGACCATCATCTCGGTGAGCGCTTCTGCCGTCGACGCCGAGAACGGGCTGGCGTAGCGCCGGGGATCGGTCTGGCTGACCAGCTCGAGGTCGCTGTCCCGCACGCTCTGGACGAGGTAGGGCTGCATGAGCTCGCCGTCGTTCGCGACAGCAGCGGAGATCATGGCGACCTGGAGCGGCGTCATGCGGACGCTGCCCTGACCCATGCCGGAGAGCGCGATGCGAGCGTCGGAGTCGTCGTCGTCCTCGCCGCCGATGAGGCCCGGGTAGGCGCCGATCGAGGTGGTCATCGGGATCTCGAGCGACTCGGTGAACCGGAAGTCCTGGAACATCCGCTGCATGTCGTCCCTGCCGACGGTGTCGGCCAGCCCTGTGAAAGCGGTGTTGCAGGACATCCGCAGCGCCTCGTTCAGCGTCATCTCGCCCGTGCTGGAACAGCTCTCGCCGCCGAAGTTCTCCACGTCCGTCGAGGTGCCCGGGAGCGTGTAGGTGTCGGGCGCCGGGATCTGGGTGTCCGGGGTCATACCGTTGTACTCGATGGCCGCAGCCGACGTGAGCAGCTTGAACGCGGACCCGGGTGGGAACGTGGCGTTGATCGTGCGGTTGATCAGGGGGCCGTAGATGCTGCGCAGCTCCTCGCCATTGACCGAGTTGACCTGCGGCTTGTCGTTGATCAGCGTCTCGGAGGTCGCCGTGACCTCGGCGGCGTCGTGCACGGCGAGCGTGTTCGGGTCGTAGGACGGCTTGGAGACCATCGCGAGGATCGCACCCGTGCTGGGGTCGATGGCCACCGCGGCACCGGTGTAGTCGCCGAGGGCGTTCCAGGCGGCCTGCTGCACCTCGGGGTCGATGGTGAGCTCGACCGACGAGCCCTGCGCCTCCTCGCCCGTGATGAGGTTCTGCAACCGGTCGAGCCACAGCGAGTCGTCCTCGCCCGCGAGGTAGCTGTTCGCGTAACGCTCCATGCCGGTGACCGTGCCGTTGATCGCGAAGTAGCCGGTGACCGGCGCGTAGACGCTCGCGGCGCCGGCGTCTCCCTCGGAGTACGTGCGCTGGTACTCGTAGTTGTCGTCCACTGGAACCGAGGTGACGATCGGATCCCCGCCCGACACCACGATGGGCCCCCGGTCGCGGGCCAGCGAGCTGTAGATGCCGCGCACGTTCCGGCCGTCGGCGTTGAGGCTCTCGGCGGACACGAACTGGATCCAGGTGGTCGACACCATGAGGGCCAGGAACATGACCATCACGACGGTCGACAGGCGGCGCAGGGTCGCGTTCACCGGTCCACCCCCCGGACGATCTGGGTGGCGTCGTCCGGCGTCGAACCGCGGCCGGCACCTGCCTCGGTCTCGGCCTGCACGGGGCCCACGCCCACGCCCCCGACCTCGATGGCGCCACCACCCACGAGTGCGGGCGCCGGTTCGGCCAGGGCCCCGCGGGTGGGCAGTGCCGAGGGCCGTCGAGCGGCGTCGGAGATGCGCAGCATGAGTGCGATGACAATCCAGTTCGCGAGCAGGGAGGATCCACCCTGAGCCATGAACGGCAGGGTCAGGCCGGTGAGCGGGATGATCCGGGTGATGCCGCCCACCACCACGAAGAGCTGAAGAGCCATGACGAACGCCAGGCCGCTCGCAAGCAGCTTGCCGAAGCCGTCGCGCACGCCCACCGCGTGCCGCAGGCCGCGCTGCACGATCACCAGATAGATCAGCAGGATCGCGAGCAGGCCGGTCAGGCCGAGCTCCTCGCCGAGCGCCGCGTAGATGAAGTCGGAGAAGCCGAACGGCACGTACTGCGGGAATCCCTCGCCCCAGCCGGCACCGAACATGCCGCCGTAGGCGAGGGCGAACAGGCCCTGGACCAGCTGGTACGACGGGCCGTCCGACAGCTCGGGGTTCATCGCGTCCAGCCAGATGTCGACGCGGAGCTGCACGTGGCTGAACATCGTCCACGCCACGACAGCACCGACGGCGAACATCACGAGGCCGATGACGATCCAGCCCACGCGGTCGGTAGCGACGTAGAGCATGCCGACGAACAGGCCGAAGAACAGGAGCGACGTCCCGAGGTCCCGCTCACCGATAAGGACCGCCAGCGACACCGCCCAGACGATGAGGATCGGGCCGAGGTCGCGCAGGCGGGGGAGCTGAAGGCCCAGGAACTTCTTGCCGGCCAGGGCCAGGGTGTCGCGGTTGGCGACCAGGTAGCCCGCGAAGAACACGGCGAACGCGATCTTGGCGAACTCGGCTGGCTGCAGCGAGAAGCCGGCGACGTAGATCCAGATCTGCGCGCCGTTGATCTCCTGGCCGAGACCGGGGACCAGCGGCAGGACCACCAGGACGATGCCGACGATCATCGCCGTGTAGGTCAGGCGGCGCAGGCTGCGGTGGTCGCGGATGACGAAGACGACAATGCAGGCGATGACGATGCCCAGCGAGGTCCACATCAGGTGCCGGGACGCGTTGGCGCCTTCGATGTCGACGAGGTCCTGGCGCAGGATCATGGCCATGCTCACGCTGTTCAGCAGCACGACGGCGGGCAGGATCACCTGGTCGGCGTAGGGCGCGCGTAGGCGCAGCACGATGTGCGCGGTGAAGGCCAGCGCAGCGAGCACTATCGAGTAGGTCCAGAAGCCCTCGGGCAGGGCGTCATCGAGCGAGTAGCCCACCATCCACATGCCACCCATGCCGAGCGCCAGCGCGACGACGAGCAGCAGTGCCTCCGCGACACGAGCCGGCGCGTGCTCCTCGGGCCGGAGTCCGCTCATCCGTTCGTCCCCTGCCCGGAGTCCGTCGGGGTCGACTCGGACGAGGACTCTCCACTGGGCTCTTCGCTCGTGGAGGGGCTGGGTGTCGGTGTGCCACTGGCCGACGGCGTCGGCTCGGTGTCCGCGGCGGCGTCCTCGATGAGCCGGTCGGCGCGTCCGCGGGCGTCCTCGAGCGAGGTGGCCCGGATCGTCTCGTTCACTCGATCGGCGACAAAACCGGGCAGCTCGTCGACGCGGGTACCCGTGAGCTCGACCGGTGTCGAGAAGGTCAGGGGGCCCGCCGTCGCCGGGATGCCGCGGAACACGGCGACCTGACCGTCCGACTCGCCCACGTAGTACTGGGTCTGGGTCCAGCGGTAGCCGCCCCAGCCCGCCAGACCGAGGCCGATGACGAGCAGGAGCGCACCGAGCACGGTCAGCCACGTGCGCTTCTTCGGCTTCGCCTGCGCGTCTGCCGCGTCCGGGTCCAGGTCCAGGTCCAGGTCGTCGTCGGGCCGGATGTCCGGCTGGTACTGCTCCTCGTCGGGGGACCCGGCGATCATTGCCTGCTCGAGCGTGTCGGCGAGGTCACCCTGCGCCGTGGGGTCGGTCAGGACCCCCACCGCCACAGCCGCCGGGGCCGGCTGGCCGCCTGTGGTCTCCGCGGGCCGGCTGAAACCGGTCACGGTGTCGCCGTCGATCTCGGAGCCGGGCAGGGCGGTCGGGGACGTCAGGTCACCCGTCGCGGCCACACCGGCCGCGGTCACGCCGGCGAGTGCCGCGGAGCCGACGATCTCGGGGGTGATGGTCGGGGCGGCGGTGGCCGGAGCGTCGTCGTCCACGACGTCGGCAACGACGACGGTGATGTTGTCGGTGCTGCCCGCGCGCATGGACATCGAGACGAGGCGCTCGACGGCGTCCAGCGGCTCGGGCACCGAGACGAGGACCTCGGCGATCTCGTTGTCGGACACGAAGCCGGACAGTCCGTCGGAGCAGAGCATCCAGCGGTCGCCGGGCACCGCCTCTCGGATCGACAGGTCGGGCGTGAGGTCCAGGTCGAAGTCGCCGAGCACGCGCATGACGACGTTGCGCTGCGGGTGGCTCTCCGCCTCGTCGGGCGTGATGCGGCCGGTGTCGACCAGGTGCTGCACGAAGGTGTGGTCCACGGTGACCTGCGCCAGCGTGCCATCGCGCAGCAGGTACGCGCGCGAGTCGCCCAGGTGGGCCATGGCCAGTGTGTTGCCGGACTTCAGCAGTGCCGTCACGGTGGTGCCCATGCCGGCCAGGTCGGGGTCGGCAGTGGTCGCGTCGACGAGGTCCTGGCGAGCGCGGTCGATCGAGCGCTCGAGCTCGGACATCGACTTGTCGGAGCTGTGGTCGGGCCGGTCAAGGCCCACCAGAGCCGCGATCGTCAGAGCGGACGCGACGTCGCCGCCGGCGTGCCCGCCCATCCCGTCGGCCACCACAAGGAGGTTGGGCCCGGCGTAGGCGGAGTCCTGGTTGTTGGAGCGGACAAGGCCGACGTCGGAGCGCGCGGCATACCGCAAGGTCACGGTCACGTGGTGGTCATCCCTGAAGCTCGACGACGGACTGTCCGATCTGCACACCCACACCCGGAGCGAGCGGGATGATGCCCTGCACACGCTCCTCGCCGATGTAGGTGCCGTTCGTGGAACCGAGGTCCTCCACGAACCACTGACCGCCCTGGGGGAAGATCCGCGCATGGCGGGACGACGAGTAGTCGTCGTCGAGCACGAGGGTGCAGCTCGGCGCGCGCCCGATCAGCACGCCGGACGAGGTGAGCGGGATGGTCGTCCCGGTGAGGGGACCGGCCACCACGACGAGCCGGGAGGGGCCGCCACGCTGGGGCGCGCGGGGCGCACCGCCACCGGGGGTCGGCGACGGGGCCGGCCCCGCGAGCTCGGGCCGACGCCGGCGGCTGCTGGCAGTGCGTGGACCGGCCAGGTCGCGCCGGAGCACGGCGACGGCGGAGAGCACGAACACCCACAGCAGCACGAGGTAGCCCAGCCGGAGCAGGGTGAACGTGAGCTCGCTCATGTCGGGTTAGTCACCAGTCCTCGTTGTCTGCACCAGACGCGCTGCCGGTCCAGAACATGATGCGGGTACGGCCGATGGTCATCGTGTTGCCATCGAGCAGTGTCGCGGCGGGGACCTGGTGGCCCTCTACGTACAGGCCGTTGGTCGATCCCATGTCGCTCGCGACGACGCCGTCCGGTGTCACCCGGATCTCGAGGTGGCGCCGGGACACACCCGGGTCGTCCACCACGATGTCCGCCTCGGCGTCGCGACCGATCACGGTCACGGGTCCGGTGAGCAGGTATCGCTGACCATCGATGTCGATGAGCGGGTGCCGGCCGGTCGGTGCGCCGGAAGTCGCCGGAGCGACGCTTCCCTGCACGCTGCGCGACCGTACGGTGAAGCGGCCGGGAACCAGCTCGTACTGCTCGTCGAACGTCACGCTCACGGGCCCTACGAACGCATAGTGCTGCGTCGCGGCATAGGCCGTGATGTTGGACGCGAGCTCATCGGCGAGGGTCTGTGCGCCCCACGCCTCGATCTGGGCGAAGTCGTCGGGAGCGAGCTCGATGGTGAACTCGTTCGGCGCAACGGTACGGTCGCGGCCGACGACCGCGGCACGGTCGTCCAGCTCGCGTCGCAGCCTGCTCGCCAGTTCGACGGGCTTCACTTCGCCACGTCCCACCTTGGCGAACGCGTTGTTCATCATGCGCTCCACGCTCTTCTCGAAGCGGTCCAGGGCGCCCATGCCACCTCCTTCCAGGGTCTGCGCTGGGCAGACTACCTAGATCGTATAGACCGGTCGGTCCCCGCAGACTCCAATACTGTGGATGTACTGCGGATCTTCTCCGATCTTCCCTCAGGTGGCGCGATGAGGAGAGACGTGGGCGGATCCGCACGCTACTAGACCCGCGCCAAGACGTGAACCATTTCACCGTTATTGGATTCGGAGACGCCCTCCGTGCCGTGCTAGCCTCATCCAGCAGCGCGCGAGTGGCGGAATAGGCAGACGCGCACGGTTCAGGTCCGTGTGCCCGAAAGGGCGTGGGGGTTCAACTCCCCCCTCGCGCACGTTGTACGCAAGGCCCCAGCTCTTAGAGCCGGGGCCTTCGTCATGCCCATACCCATGCCGGGACGCGGACGGCGCCCCGGCATGGGTACTTCTCCCCAGAAATCCAGCCGGCAAATCCGGGATTGCCCCGCGAATCAGCGGATCGTCGTCGTCCGGACGCTCGTCACCGACTTGGTCGTGTAGCCGGTCCGGGAGCCGGTCACCGTGACCGTGAGGTGCTTGCCCCGGGCCCGCGACGGGATGACGAACCGGTTGCTCGCCCGCGTCGCGATGGTCACGCCGTCGGCCTTCCATACGTAGGTGTCCGACGACGGTGCCGGCGACCACGACCCACGACTGGCCGTCAGCGTCGACCCGACCCGCAGCGTCCCCGTGATCTTCGGCCGCGGCGCCGTGAAGGTCCCGGCCGCGACCGTAGTGGTCGACGCGCTGACCACGGACTTCGTCGTGTACCCGGTCCGGGAGCCGGTGACCGTGACCGTCAACCGCTTTCCCCTGGCGGATGCCGGCACCACGAACGTGTTCGTGGTGCGTGTCGAGATGGTGGCCCCGTTCGCCTTCCACACGTACTTGACCGACGACGGCGCCGGAGACCACGTCCCGCGGCTCACCGTCAGCGTCTTGCCGACCTTCACCGTGCCGGAGACCTTCGGCTGCGGGGCGGTGAACGTCCCGGGCGCGACGGTGGCGGTGGGGGCACTGGTCCTCGACGCTGTTGCGTAGTGCGTCCGATCACCGGTCACGGTGGCCGTGATCTTCTTGCCCACGGCCGATGCGGGGACGGTGAACGTGCTTGACGTCGCACTCGTGACGGCAGCGCCGTCGACCTGCCAGGTGTAGCTGTAGCTGGTGGGCGTGGGCGACCAGGTGCCTGGTACCGCAGTCAATATCGAGCCGACCTTGGTGGTTCCGGTGATCGTCGGCGTCGCCATGGTGAATCGGCCCGGCTGCACCGTGACCGTCTGCTCCCGGGCGGACGGCAAGGCCCCGAAGCCGCCCTCGTACTCGAAGCGGTAGAGGTAGGTACCGGGTACGAGCTCCGACCAGATGCCCATGGCCCCGGTGCCGCCCTCGAGATCCGTGTCCGACGCGAACTGCCCGTCGATCAGCAGGCGCACCCTCCCCTGTGCAGTGAGCTCCTCGGCGCCGACAGTGACCGGGATGGTGTCGGGCATCTCGTCGTAGTGCCAGGTCGTCGGCAGATCGACCTCCAGGGTGCTCACCGCCGGCGGCTGCACGACGACGCTGCCGGACCACTCCGCGGAGTCGACCGAGCCCCACCCCATGTAGTCGTACTTCACGGTCCAGGTTCCCTCCTGGAGGTTCAGGTCGTTGACGCAGTTTGGCGGCGCGAACCCACCGCTTCTGTTCTTGGTCGGGTCCTCCGCCACGCCCATCCCGAACCCGTGGCCCCAGACGGGGGAGCCGTCGTCCGACACCACGTCGAAGCAGAGCGTGCCCTGATGTGCGGTCTGACGCCAGGTCGTGGGGCCGGACGTCACGATGCTGACGGGGCTCGGCTCGGCCACGACGGCCGAGGCCGTGGCCGTGGTGGTCACGAACGGCGACCTGTTGAACGTCACCGACACGTTCCAGGTCCCGACCCCTTCGCCCTGCTGCAGGTTCGGATCGAGGAAGAGCCGGATGTCTCCGCCGAGCACCGTCTTGTCGGGCAGCCGGTGGTCGATGCCCTCCGGACCGACCGCTTTGAGCGAGACGTGCCCGAACGCAGGAGTGCCGTCCGCGGTGCGGGCCGTTACGTCGACGGTCAGCTTGTCCGTGACACGGAGCGGCCGGTCGGCCGGTTCGGCAACGTCCGCCGCGACCTCGACCGGGATCGGGTCGCCGACCATGATCGCCCAGCGATGGGTGTTGCGGTCCCCGTTCTCGACGGCGGAGTACACGGCACGTTCGGTCGGCAGCGCAGGGAGCCTGGCCGCCTCGCCGCTCAGCCCCCAGCGGAGGAGCGACCCGTCGTCCAGGACGGCTGCGCCCTGTCCCTGGCGCATCGCGGCGAGTGAGACGACCGAGCGTCCCTCTGGCACCGCGGGCGGCTGAGCGCCAAGAACCGCCACGATCCGACCGTCCGACGTGGCGGCGAGGATCTCTTCGGAGGACCGGTCCACGCCGACGAAGCGGGTCCCCGTGCTCGGCTGTCGGACGACGGCGCTGCCGGACGTCGTGCAGTAGACGAGGGCGCCGTCGGAGCGCACCGCCGCCCACACGGCATAGTCCGCGACGCTGCTGACCGCCGTGTATCGCAGTCCGGCGGGCGGCCGGCGAGCGGCGGCGCAGCTGGCGCTGGCATCGAACGGCGCGATGATGCCGTCGGACCTCAGCGCGTCGTACCCGGACACTGCCGTGTAGACCGCCCCGGCGGGTGTCGTGAGAGCGATGTTCCCGCCCGTGTCGACGACCACGCCGTCAGACCGGAGAAGGTGTCCAGAGCTCGCCGATATCGCCGTGTACACCGTCCCTGAAGGCGGTGCTTCCGGGCTGAGTCCGCCGGCCGAGTCCCAGCCGTCTACCAGTCCGTCGCTCCGCAGCACCAGCAGGTCGCCGCCGTGCGAGGAGACCGCCGTTGCGAGGACGCCGTCGGGCAGCGCTTCCGGAACGGTGTCCATGGCGGGCTGGTACGCCCACGCCCGTTCGCCCCACATCACCACCTGCCCACCGTGCGGGCTCGGCATCCCCTCCTGGACGAAGGTGGGGTCGAGGGACTCAGCGGCCACCGTAGCCACCACGTTCGACGGCACGGGCGCGGCCTGTGCAGGTGTGGCCACTACGGTCGTCGCGGCGAGCCCGAGCACCAGCCCGGAGGCGACCGCCGATGCACAAGCCCGTCTGGCCGAGGGAAGGAACCGCCGAAAGTCTGAGGTCGGCATCGGGCGCTCCAGCAGAAGAGGCGCATGGTCAATGCGCGGGACGACAAGTCGAGTGACTCTATTCGGTCCCGTCCCCGCGATATCGCCTAAATCGGGCGCCTCGCGTTTCTTCACCCGGCGTCGTGTGGTCATGCCCGGTGGCGTCGGCAGGTTCGACGGCGGCTCAGCCTGGACGGAAGATCTCCAGCCGCGTGGGCGGGTCTTCGGCGGAGACCCGGCCCGGCGGATAGCGGCTGTCCACCCCCGGGGTCACCGAGCCCAGCACGCTCGGGTGTCGTGCGCCTGTGGCGCCTGGTAGCACGCCGGGCAGGCCAAACCAGGTGTGCCAGCCCAGCACCGCGAACGCCAGGGCCTCCTTGGCCTGGCTCGGCACGCCCAGCTCGTCCGAGGTCTGGACGGCGACACCCGGCAGCTCCTCTCGCAGGGCCACCATCAGCACCGGGTTGCGCGTACCCCCGCCGGACGCGACGACCTCGGTGGCGGTGTGCCGCACGGCGTCGGCCACCGTGCGGGCGGTGAGCGCGACGAGCGTGGCGAGCAGGTCCTCCGCCGTGGGTGGCGTCGGTCCGAGGCGGTCCAGCAGGTAGGCCAGATGGAAGAGCTCCTTGCCGGTCGACTTCGGTGCGGGGCGTGCGTAGTAGGGCTCGTCGAGCAGGCGGTCCAAGAGGTCGGGGAGCACGCGCCCGCGAGCGGCGAGGGCGCCGTCGGCGTCGAAGGCCAGGCGACCACCGGTGACGTGCCGCGTGGCGGCGTCGAGCAGCGCACAGGCCGGGCCGGTGTCGAAGGCGAGCGGCGCGGACTCACGCTTGGGCGTCGCGCCGGCTGCCCGCGCCCGCCCGTCCGACTGGTCGGACGACGGCCCGACCGCCCCAGGCAGGACCGTCACGTTCGCGATCCCGCCCAGGTTCAGCGCGACGGCGGTGCCCGGCCGCCCGGCGAGCCACAGCGCGTCGAAGAGGCCGACCAGGGGAGCGCCCTGCCCGCCGGCGGCGACGTCGCGGGTGCGGACGCCCGAGACGACCGGCAGCCCTGTCGCCTCGGCGATCCACGCGGGCTCGCCGAGCTGCAGGGTGCCGCGAACGGAACCCCCGCCCCGCGAGGTCCTCGCTTCGCTGTGGTACTGCGCGGTGACCCCGAGATCGGCTCCGCCGTCGGACACCCAGTGGAAAACCGTCTGGCCGTGCGAGACGACGAGGTCGGCACGACCGCCGCAGAGCTCTGCCACGGCGCGCGCGGCGATCTCCGCGAAAGCCTGTCCGATTCCCGTGTCGAGCCGGCACACGGCCGCCATCGTGGTCGCGGCCGGCGGAAGGGCCGCCACGAGCTCGGCCCGGAGCGCCGCCGGGTAGGGGACGGAGAGGTGTCCGAGCGGCGTCAGCACCAGCGTGTCGTCGGCGTGGCGGAGCTCGCACGCGGCGGCGTCGACGGCGTCGTGGGACGTGCCGGACATCAGGCCGACCACCCGCAGCGGAGCCTGCTGATACGCAGGAGATCGCTGTTTTTTATGGATCGGATCCCCCATCAGATCGACTCCTCCGGTCAGGTTTACGCCAGTGTTAGGCCCTTGGTCCTACTTTGCGCCACAATCTCCACCATGCTTGACGTCTCGATCGCCCCAGCCCCGGCGCCAGACGCGCCGTTCGAGGATCACATCGAATGGGCGCGCAACGCCCCGGCCATCCCTTCGACACCCGCCGCGCTGTTCACGGGTGGTCTGGACGGCGCGCCTGTCGGCGACCGTCTCACGATCGATGGCCCGGAGTGGGACTACCCCGTCCTCGCGCGCGACCTGGTCCGCGGGTCCCGGGGTGCCGTGCTCGACATCGGCACCGGCAGCGGGGACTTCTTCGCGGGCCTCGGCCCGCTCCCCACCGGCTCGGCAGCCACGGAGACCGGCCCGGCCTTCCTTGCCGCCCGACGCCGCCTGGAGCCGCTCGGTGTGGACGTGCGCCGCGCCGAGGCGTCCTGGACGGGGGACGTGCTGCTGCCCTTCTTCGACGGTCAGTACAGCGCGGTGCTCAGCCGGTTCAGCACCATCGACCCCAACGAGGTGGGCCGCGTGCTGGAACCGGGCGGGACGTTCCTCACCGAGCAGGTGGACACACGCGACGGCATCGCGCTCAACAAGGCGTTGCGCGCGCCGCTCGGCTGGGACCAGGACGGCGTCACGGTCGACGTCATCTGCGACGGCCTCGTCGCCTCCGGCCTGGAGATCGTGGAGGCCACCGAGTACGCGGGCACGCGCACGTTCAAGGACCTGTCGTCGGTGCTCTGGTACCTGCGTACCGCCGCGTGGCAGGTGCCGGAGCTCGCCGACCTCAGCCCGGCGAACGTCGCGCGGCACGAGGCGGCGCTGCGCGGGCTGCACATGCACTTCGCCATGGGCAACGAGCTCGTCGACGAGGCGCCGCGCATCCTGGTCAAGGCGCGCCGGCCGTACTGACTCGGAGCCCGCGCAGCGGGTGAAGTGTCGGGTGAACTCCGACGGATTTACGCCAATTCTTGGCATATATCGCTTCCAGCATGATCTGGGGCGGGTTACGTTCGCGACTCTCGGGACATCGTCCCGACGCAACGTTCTGTCACGGATCGCGAAGGACCCCCATGAATCCCACAGCCCTCGGCGGCGCTCATTCTGCGCTCGCCACCCCCACTCATCGCACCGCCCGGCGCTGGCGCGCCGGTGCCTCGTTCGCCGTGCTCGCCCTGGCCGCGTCGCCGTTCGTAGCGACGCCCGCGGCAGCCGCGACTGCCGAAGCTCCCGTCTTCACCGGCACCCTCGCTGTGGACGGTACGGCGGCAGTCGGCTCCGCGCTCACGATCGACCAGACCGGCGGTACTTGGGCACCCGAGCCCGAGAGCGTCGCCTACTCGTGGCTCCTCAGCGACGATGCTGTGCTTGACGCGGCGGACGTCCCGGTCGACGGCGCAGCCGCCGAGTCCATCACCCTGGCACCCGCTCACCTGGGCAAGTACCTGATCGGCACCGTCGTCGCGACCGCGGCTGGAGAGTCGAGCGAGCCCGTCGCCGCCCCCGCCGCCGGACCGGTGGCACCCGGTGACTTCGTCACCACGACGCCGAAGGTCAACGGCACGCCCCAGATCGGCGGCCTGGTCGGCGCCACGACGGGCCACTTCTCCCCCACGGCGTCCCTGACGTACCAGTGGAAGGCGAACGGCGCCGCGATCTCCGGCGCTACCAGCCGCACGTACACGATCCCGACCAGCCTGCACGGTGACGAGCTCACCGTCACGGTGACCGGGTCCAAGACCGGCTACACGACGAAGAGCCTCACCTCGCCCGCCGTCGTCGTCTCGAGGCCGTTCGGGCAGGCGTCCTACCCCACGATCAGCGGGACCATCCGCGTGGGCCAGACCCTGACCGCCAGCCGCGGTGCCTGGACACCGACCCCGTCGGTCGTCACCTACCAGTGGCGGGCCAACGGCACGCCGATCGCCGGCGCGACCAGCAGCACCTACAAGCTCACGACCAAGGAGCACGGCAAGAAGATCTCGGTGGAGATCGTCGGCCGCAAGTACGCCTACCTGCCGGCCACGCGCCTCAGCTCGGCGACCGTCACCGTCAAGTGGCCTGTCGGCATCAGCGTCCCCGACGTGACGACGCACCCGACCCGCTACACACAGACCACGGTCGGCAAGACCGTGACGTTCAAGACCACCGCCACCGGCGGCGGCCTCAGCTACCAGTGGCAGCGCTGGACACCGGCGACCGGCACCTGGACCAACATCGGGGCGAACAGTTCCACGTACCGGTTCACCGCCTCGACCGCACACGAGCTCAACCAGTTCCGTGTGGTCGTGTCCAACATGGCGGGCAAGGACACCAGCAACCGCAGCTACCTGTGGGTCCAGTCCACGCTGTCGTCGCCGTTCCCGGCCTACCAGTGGTTCAGCCTCTGGAACTACAACGCCACGGTCAGCGAGTCCGCCGACGACTTCATCGGCTATCTTGCCGCGACCGTTTATATCTGCGCCGCGCCGGGCTACTACGTGACCGGTGACGTGTCGGTGCAGTTCGTCGGCAGCAACGGCGTGATCTACCCCGGTAAGGGCCAGGAGCAGCCCGACCACGTCTCGAAGGGCGTGCCCCTCGACAGCGACGGGTGCGGCTGGTTCAACGCCTACTCCGAGGCCCCGCAGTCGGTCCGCGAGGGTGGCCGCTGGCGCGTGACCGACCGTTCCGACGGCCAGACGTACCACCAGTACGCCAGGTACGAGCTCCCGGCCGTCGCGGCGCTCGGCGGATCCTCCGCCCGCACGCTCGGCGGCGTCTCCCCGCTCGGCGGCCCGACCGGGTTCGCGCCCGTCGTCGAGCCCCGGGCAGCGCTCACGGACTGACACCCAGGAAGCCCGCAACGGCTTCCGCCATAGCTCCCGGCGGTACGTCCGTCCCGTGCCCAGGCAGGGTCACGCGACGTGCCGCCGGGAGCGCGGCCGCTAGCGACTGAGCGGCGGCCGCGACCGGCGCGGCGCTCGCGGCCCCGTCGATCACGAGGACGGGCTGAGTGATCAGGTCCCACCGGCCCATCAGCGCCCGGCGGCCCAGTGCCACGCCGGCGAGGACCCGCCCGTCGTAGGCGATGGTCGGGGCGATCGCCTCGAGGTCCGCCCACGACGACGACGCCCGCATGCGCGGCACGATCCGGCAGGGCATGCCCACGACGTCGAGGAAGAGCTCGACGGCGCTGCCCGGGTCATCCACCTCGATACAGGCCTCCACGCCGGCGATCATCCGGGGGTCTACGGGCGGCTCGCCGCTCGCCACGTCGTAGGTCGGCTCGTAGCAGAGCACTCCGGTGACGACCGCGCCCAGGTCGGCCGCCGCGCGCAGCGCGAGGAACACCCCCGAGGAGATGCCCAGCAGCACCGCCGGCCCGGTGACCTGGAGCAACGCGGCGATGTCGTCGACCTCCCGGTCCACGCTGTACGGGGGTGTGTCGCCACTCCCGCCTCGTCCGCGCCGGTCGTACCGCAGCGTGGTCACCCGGTCGGCCAGCTCCGACGCCACGGCGAGCGTGACGGGCAGGCGGTGGGCGAGCACGCCGTCGACCACGACGACCGCCGGGACCGGACCGGGGAGTGGGCCGGTCAGGTCGTAGGCGATCCGGGTGCCGTCGGCCGACGTCGTGAAGGCGTCGACGGTGGTGGTCGTCATGCAGGGCAGACGGCGCGGCGCACCAAAAGTCGTCGCTCGAACCGCTGCTCGGGGCTATCGATTTCGCCGCGAGGAAAAAACCTGTGCGCCTGCCGCCGACGGGCGTAGGTTCATCAGCACATGAGAAGGGAGGTGATCCGAGCAGTGATTTCACATCGGACCCATGAGGTGGTCGCGCGCTAGTCGCGTGACGCGTTAGCGTTTCACGCCGACGCCGGTCGGAGGGCTCAGCACGGGGTCTTCCTGATTCGGTCAGGCGTAACGGGACATGGTGGCGACTTCTACGCGACCACCGGAGCCCGCGGGTGCCGTGCCTCGTCCAGCACGGCTGACGAAAGTCGCCCCGCGGGCTTTTCCGTGCCCCGCAGACGGTCGGCCGACTACCGTGAGGGAATGACGCCCGCGTCGCCCGACCGGCTGGTGGCTCTGACCGGAGCCGATAGCCGCCTGGGTTCCCGGCTCGCCTTCCGCGTGGCTGCGGCGGGTGGTCAGCAGCGCCTCCTGGTCACGGGCCGGGGCGCCACGCCGCGTTTGCCCGACGGCGCCCCGCTGCCGGAGGCCGAGGTCTTCACACTGCCCGCTGACGCCGACCCCAGGCGCCTGACCAGCGTCTTCGACGGCGCGCACGCCGTGTTCCTGGTCCCGAGCCAGGAGCGCCCTGGCCGGCTCGACAAGCACCGAGCGGCCATCGATGCAGCCGTGCTGGCTGGGGTGCGGCACGTGGTCTACGTGTCCTCGGTCGGCGCGGGTCCGGGCGCGGTCTCTACCGCCGCCCAGGACGACTGGCTCACCGAGGAGTACCTGCGTGGCACCGACCTGGTGTGGACGATGCTGCGGATCGCCATGTTCCACCGCACCCTTACCTTCGCGGTCTACGACGAGTCGTTCGGCTCCGGACGGGGCACGGTGCTCCGCGCACCGGCTGGCGAGGGCCGGGTCGCCTGCGTGTCGCACGACGACGTGGCCGACGTCGCGACCGCCGTCCTCCTCGACGAGGACCCGGACCGCCACGCGGGCCGGACCTACCACCTGACCGGGCCCGAGGCCCTGACCTTCGCGGACGTCGCCGCCGCGCTGTCTACTGCCACGGGCCGGAACATCCGGTACGAGCCGCAGACCCTGGAGCAGGCCCGCGCAATGTTCTACCGCTCCACCGCGCCCGAGGTGGAGGACTGGATCACGCAGTGCCAGGCGATCGAGGAGGGCCTGCTCGCGGAGGTCAGCCCTGACGTCGGGCGTTTGGCGGGCCGGGCCGCGCGCTCGTTCGAGACCTGGCTCGACGACTACCCGGCGGAGTGGGCACACCTGCGGCTACCGTCGGTGAGATGACGAGTCTCACCCCGGCAGCGGAGGATGGAAGGACGCCAGAGCCGGCGCCGGAACCGGCGTGGGAACCCGACGTGCTGCCGGGCTTCGAGCGCCTGACACTGCCGCTGCACCCCGACGAGCACGAGGACGAGGTGGTGGCGACCCTGGTGCGCCGCGCACGGCCGGGGCCAGATGTCCCGGCCTCCGACCGGCCGGACGACGCCGGGCCGCGCCGGGGCAGACGCCGCGTGGGCGCGGAGAACCCGCAGGTGGCGCGCCTCTGGGACGAGCTGTCGGAGCTCGGCCGGCGGCTGCACCTGCACGGCGCCTCGCGCCCGCAGGCTGACCCCGTGCCCGACGTCGGCGTCGACCTGCTGTACGTGCACGGTTGGCTCGACTACTTCTTCCAGGCCCACCTCGCGGATTTCTGGGAGTCGCTCGGGGTGCGGTTCCACGCCCTGGACCTGCGCCGTTACGGGCGAAGCATCCGCGCGGGCCAGACCCCGGGGTATGTGCGCAGCCTCAACATCTACGACGAGGAGATCGAGGCCGCACTCGGCGCCATGGGACACGGGCAGGACACGCAGCCTGCGCGCAGGCTGGTGCTCATGGGCCACTCGACGGGCGGCCTCATCGTCAGCCTATGGACGGCGCGCAACCAGGAGCGTGTCGCGGGGCTCGTGCTGAACGGGCCGTGGCTGGAGTTCCAGACCCGCGAGGCGGGCCGCAAGCTCATGGAGCCGGGCATCCGGGTGCAGTCCGTGCTTGTGCCGCGCAGCCAGCTCGTCAACCTGGACCGCGGCCTGTACGCGCGGTCCATCTCGGCACGGTTCGACGGCGAGTGGGACTACGACGTCGCCTGGCGGCCCGACGCCGGATGGCGCCCGACCCCCGCCTGGCTCGCCGCGATCTTCCGTGGGCAGGACCAGGTGGCGCGTGGCCTCGGCATCGAGATACCGGTCCTGGTGCTGCTCAGCGCCCGCAGTGCCATCTCGACGCGGTGGAACGAGGAGATGAAGAGGGCGGACGCGGTGCTGGACGTGGTCGGCATCGCTCGCCGGGTCCCTGATGTCGGGTCCCTCACCACGCTGGTCCGCATCAACGGGGGCCTGCACGACGCGACGCTCTCCGCGGAGCCTGTGCGGGAGCAGGTCTGGCGCGAGATGAGCCGCTGGTTCCGCGGCTACGTCCTCGCGCCGGACTGACGCTCCATGGCCAACCCCTAGGCGAGCCCTAGCAAAGGACGAGTCATGGTGGGATCCTGGAGGCGAGGTGCCCACGTCGATGTAGGGCACGAGGGGCGATGTGGCATGACAACGCACCAGGAGACCCACCACCGGGCTCGTCGGGGCGGGCCGTTTCTCGCACGTGGCGAGACCGCGGTCGCGGTGGTCGCGCTCGTTCTCGGGATGCTGATCTCGCAGGCCGCGGCCGAGGGCGTGACGATCGCGGGCTGTCTCGCGATGGCAGCCGGAGTGCTGTCCGGCAGGTTCGGCGCGAGCTGGGGCCGGATGGCCGTGGCGGCAGGGCTGGGCTTCGCCGTCGGGTCGATTCCCTACTGGCTGACGACCGTCGTCGTCATCGTGACGGCCTACGGGTTCTGACGGGTCGAGGACCCGCTACCAGAACCGCCACCAGGGTTTGTTGCCCGACGGCGACCGGCCGTGTCCCGTGGTCGGCGTCGAGCCGGGGCCCGCCGCTCGGCGCGCTGCGCTGCGTGCTGCGCGCCGTGCCTGCCACCGCCGGACCTCCTCGTCGACGTCGCGGGTGGGTGTCACGATGGGCGGTCCGCCCTGGAGCTGGCGCCGAGCGTCGACGATGCGGGCGTTGAAGTCCGTGACGATCTCCCGGACGCGCTGCTCCATCGCCTCCAGATCGAGCTTGCCGTCCAGCTCGGCATTGTCCTTGCGGAGCTGGGCCGACGGCAGGATGCCGGTGATGTTCTCGCGCTCGATCAGCCCCTTGATCCACCAGTCGGGATCGTGCGTGCCGCTCAGGCCGGGAATCGGCTTGCCGTGCAGGGGCAGGTTGTCGAACTCGCCGCGGCGCATCGCCTGGTCGACCACCACGTCGACGTAGCGGGAGCGCTCCTCGGTGGTCATGCTGCCGGGCGAGCTGCTCCCGCCGGACTCGTTCGCGTTGCTCTCGTCGTCGGAGGCGGGGGAGTCGGCCGGGTCTCCGGCAAGCTCGGCCTCCCGGTCCACGCGATACTGCGCGGCCCGGCGGAGGGGGTCGTTGTCTGCGTCATCGCGCGATCCCGGCGCCATGGGAGCCATGTTACAACTTTCACAAGCACCCGGAAAGGGGCGATCGAGCAGTGGGCAACCTGCCCTCGGACGGGCCGGAGGGCATGATTGCTGGATGTGCCACGCGGCCGGTTCTGAGAACGGAGCAACCTCTGTGCCGTATCACCCGTGGTAGGCGGTATGAACGTGGAGACTGCCGAGGAGCCTGTCGTCGACCCGGAGCGCGCCCGGGTGCAGGTCGTGCAGGACGCGGACGCGGAGTTTGTCGCTTTTGTTGGATCGGACAGTGCCTACCTGTTCCGGACGGCTCATTTCCTCTGCGGGGACGCGCACCAGGCTGAGGAGCTGGTCCAGGCGACGTTCGAACGCACCTACCGTGCCTGGTCCAAGGCTCGCGCCGGCGAGCCTCGCGCATACGCGCGCCGCATCCTGATGAATCTGCGGATCGATGGCTGGCGCAAGGGGCGATGGTTCTCGGTGACCGACGACGGTGCCGTTCCGATTCAGCCCGCACCGGACCATTCACACGACGTGGCGGTCCGGGACGAGCTGGGCCGTGCGCTACGCAAGCTTCCGCTCGGCCAGCGACGTGTAGTGGTGCTGCGGCACCTGCTCGACCTGTCCGAGGTGCAGACAGCCGCCGAGCTCGGCATCTCGGTGGGCACCGTGAAGTCCACCAACGCGCGCGGTCTGATGCGACTGAGGGCGTTGTTGAGCGCCTCCGCGATCGAGGCGGTCCCCGAGTTTCGTGCGGACGGTCAGCAGGTACTACGCCAGGTCCAGGGGGCGACCCGGCGCCGGAGGGTGGTCCAGAGCGCCGTCTCCGTCGCGAGCGTGCTCGTGGTGGTGCTCGGTCTGCTGCTCGCCGGGCCGGTGCGCGTGCCCGGGGTCGGGCCGGTGGCGCTGCCGGGCAGCGAGTGGCTGCGCGGGGTGCTCGGGCTGGACGGCCCGGTTCTGGACGACCTGTCGCCGGACCACGCGGACACCGCCACCTGTACCGGATCTGACGACGACGCGCCCGCGACGCCGTTCGTCACGACGTCAGCGGAGTTGGGAGACGTCACTGTCGTCGGGGTGATCGACATCGCGGACGCACGCACCGTCGAACCCTGCGTAGACCTGGTCGTCGACCACGAGATCGCCCTGGGGAGCCAGGCGGCCGTCGAGGCCAGCACGTTAGGAGCAGGCGAGAGCGTGCTCGGCTGGTCCGACCCGGACCAGGTCTTCGACGGGGACCAGTTCACCGGACCATCCACGCTGCGCGCCCTGATGCCGGACGGCGGGCGCCTGGACGCCGTCGACGTCGCCTCGTACGGCAGGGTCGACGGCCGCTGGCCGTACGGCCTCGGCCTGGTGCGCCAGGGCGATCGCGCTGCCTGGTTCGAGACGCCGAGCACGCAGATCGCCGGGACGCTGCCGTGGACGCTGCGGATGCTGGACGACGGAGGTGTGGTGACGGTCAGCGCCTCCACGGCTCAGCAGGCTGCACAGGCGGCGACCGTGGCGCTCTCGGACGAGATGCTCGGGTGGACCACGACGTCCAGTGCCCCTGCTATGGCATGCACTCAGACGCTGCACACGGCGGCTCTTGAGGCACCGACGTCGACCCAGGAGGGCGTCCGCGAGCGTGTGTGTGCCGTGGGTTCGTCATCGGACGGCATCGTGCTCGCGTACGAGGATGGGTCCGGAGACAGCGGCTCGACCGTATTCGAGCTGCTCTCGAGCCCGGGCGCGGCGGGAACGACGCCGTTGCTGACGGTCCGCAACTCGGACCTCAACAACGCCGCGGTTTCCGCGGTCGGCTATGGCGACGGCCGGCTGGCGCTGGCTGCCAGCGACATGATCTACGTGGTGGACGTCCGCACCCGCCTGGGATATCAGGTATACGGCGTGTCGCCTGGCGTCGCCGTCGACGTGTCCGCCGAGACGGTGGCGTGGTCCACGACGGAGCGTTCCGCGTACGCCCTGGTCAGCAGGGATGGGTGGCCCAGCGTGTTCCGGCTCGCGACGGCTGGGGCGACCGTGGGGGTCCACGGCGACCGCGTTGCGTGGACCGCGCTCGACGGCGGCCGCGCGTCCATGACGTTCGGTCGCGTCCGCTGGTGAACCTCGCCCTCCGTTCCGCAGACGGGCCGCCGGGTGGTCCATGATGGGCCGCATGAAGGTCTCTCGTCGGTCCCACGTGCCCCCGTTCGCCGTCATGGAGGTGCTCGCCGCCGCGAACGCGCGCCGCGCCACCGGAGCGGACGTGCTCAACCTCTGCGCGGGGGAGCCGTCGACCGGCGCGTCCGACGTCGTGCGGGACCGGGCCATCGAGCTCCTCAAGGACGGCACGCTCGGCTACACCGAGGCGATGGGTGTGCCGGCCCTGCGCGCCGAGATCGCCGGCCACTACAGGCGTTGGTACGACGTCGACGTCGACCCGGCGCGCATCGCCGTCACCACGGGTTCGAGCGGCGGGTTCGTGCTCGCGTTCCTCGCGGCGTTCGACGTCGGCGACCGCGTGGCCCTCGCCCGGCCGGGCTACCCCGCATACAAGAACATCCTGTCCGCCCTGGGCTGCGAGGTCGTGGAGCTCGACTGCGGCCCCGAGACCCGCTACCAGCCCACGGTGTCGCAGCTCAACGAGGCGTACTACGGCGGAGGGCTCGACGGCGTCATAGTCGCCTCGCCCGCCAACCCGACCGGCACGATGATCACGCCCGCTGAGCTGGCCGCGATCGCCGCGTGGTGCGCGGACCATGACGTGCGCCTGATCAGCGACGAGATCTACCACGGCATCGCGTACTCCGACGAGGTGGCGCAGGCGACCGCGGCGACGTTCATCAACGAGGGCGCCGTCGTCGTGAACTCGTTCTCCAAGTACTGGGCGATGACCGGCTGGCGGCTCGGCTGGCTGGTGCTGCCCGACGAGCTCGTCGGGCCCGTCGACGCCCTCGCGAGCAACGTCGCGCTCTCTCCGCCCGCGCTCGCGCAGTACGCGGGGATCGCCGCGTTCACGCCCGCGGGCTACGAGGCCGCGACCCAGAACGTGGCCCGGTACGCGGCGTCGCGCACCCTGCTCCTGGAGCGGCTCGGCGAGCTCGGCTGGCGGCCCGTCGCTCCCGCCGACGGCGCGTTCTACCTGTACGGGAACGTGGCTTCCTTCGGGCTCGACTCCGTCACGTACTGCGCCCGGCTCCTCGCCGAGGCCGACGTCGCGATCACGCCAGGCACCGACTTCGACGGTGTGCGCGGACGGGACTGGGTGCGGCTCTCGTTCGCGTCGTCGCTCGACACGGTCTCGCGTGCGGTGGACCGCATCGTGGCGTGGCACAAGACCCTCTGACGGTTCGCTGAGATCACCCTGTGGATAACTGCTCGCCGAAGGATTCTGCGGGTTGCGCTCTGGCATGATGCCGGTCTGTTCCTGGTTTTCCGGCCCATCTTCCGCGAGGTCAGTCCATGGTCATCGGTGCCCGAAAGATGCTCGTCCCCGCAGTAGGTCTTGCGCTGGTCGGCAGCCTCTTGACCGGTCTGCCCGCGACTGCCGCGGACACGGACCCGGATGGCCCGTCGCCCACGGCCTACGCGCGGACCTGGTACGACGTCGCGATCGCTCCGGCGACGGCCCCTGTGGGTACACCGGTCCAGGTCCACGGCTACATCGGGATCCAGCCGGATACCATCTGGGAACGGCGCCAGCCTGGGCGTGGGCTGCAGGTCAAGATCTACTTCGATCCGTCCGGCACGGCTCCTCGTGAGCTATTGACGACGGTCGTCACCAACGACGATGCGTGGTTCGCGAAGACGTTCATGCCTACGACGTCGGGTACGTACGACGTCGTCGTTGCGAACCAGGGCACGGACGTCGTGGGCACACAGTCGGTCAAGTTCACAAGACGCCTGGCGAGTCAGCCCGTCCGGTCGGTCGTGGTTTCGGGATCCAAGAACGGTCATACGGCAAGAGTTCGGGTGACGGTGCAGGACGTCGTCACGAGGATCGAACCGCAGACCGTCTATCTCGACGCGGGAATCCTGACGCCGGGCTATTCAGCCAACATCTATGCCGGGCCTGCCATGACCAATCGCCGCGCGGAGGGTCGCTATGGGAGCGGCGACGTAACCACCGGTGACCAGGACCTTTGGGACACGTTCTACAGCGGGACGCGCACCTACCGGCTGTCCGCCCTGCATCCTGCGGGGCTCTACGACGTCTACTACGAGGGCCCGATCCGCGTCGAGACGGACCACTGGGACACTGACGGGGACGGCACGCTGCAATCAGTGGCAGTTCCGATCCCCTGGAAGTCGGTCACCACCGTTCGAGTCCGTCGCGCCAGCAGCACCACGATCTCGGCGTCGTCGACGTCGTTCACCGGGGCGAAGACGATCACGTTGCGTGGTGCGGTCCGCAAGGTGCAGCTCGTGAGCAACACCAAGGCCGCCATCCGGCTCTCGCCGAACACGCCGGTCAAGCTCTACTTCGACCCGGCCGGATCGGCAGGTCCGCAGCACCTCAAGACGGTGTGGACCAACTCGGAGGGCATCTACAACACCAAGTACCGCACGACGCGGTCGGGTACCTGGATCGCGAAGTATCCGGGGACCGACCTCCAGGCCCCGTCGGAGCGCAGCGTGGCGATCACGGTCAGGTAGCCCGCAGGCCGGAGGTTCAGTCGCGGCGCCGCAGCACCTCCGGGAGCACCACCCACAGGGCCACCATCACGGCGAGCACGCAGCCGCCCACGACCAGGCCCGCGGTCCGCCCGACCACGACGTCGAAGACCAGGAGCGCCGTGCCGGTGACGGCCAGGGCGAGCACACCGAGCGCAACCCGCGTGATCCGGTCGCCCACGGTCACTACGCTCCGCTTCAGCTGCCGCTGGAACAGCGACCGGTGCACGCTGACCGGAGCCAGGATGAGGGCGGTCGCCAGCACCGCCGTCACGACCAATGCCAGATAGACAAGACGCTGGTATTCGTCGAGGTCGGCGAACCGCGACTGGAACGGCAGCGTCAGCAGAAACCCCGTGAGGATCTGGGTGCCGGTCTGCATGACGCGCAGCTCCTGGAGCAGCTCGCTCCAGTTGCGGTCGGCGCGCTCAGTCGGCGTCTCTGTGCGTCCGTCGGTCTCCATGGTCCCCATTCTCACAACTTGTCCGATCTCACGAGCCGATCGAGCAAATTTCACCCCCTCACACCACCGCCTCCCGTGGCTGACCCTCGTGACCCGGGAGAACATCGGACTGGGCGGGACGCGTCCCGCGTCCCCCGGAACGAGGGGGCGTGCAGTGATGCGATCAAAGATGCGTGTGCCGCTGAGCCTGGCACTCGGGGCAGTACTGGTACTGACAGGACTGGTCGCCACACCCGGCGTCGCAGCGACATCCGGCGTCGCCGCGACGCCCGACGTCGCTCCACCAGACGGGACCACAACGGCGCGGGTCACCGCACGGGCCGAGGACGTCGTTGTCAGCGCACGGATCACGCTGCCGTCCGGAGGCGATGTGCGGGGGTCGATCACCGGCACGATGACCATCACGCACAACGGCACCTCGGCAGTCGTCCGGACCGGGAACATGACCATGAGGGATCCGGCGGGCCGGGTGCTGCAGGGCAGCCAGTTCGTCGCGGCGGGCACACCCAACGCGTGGAATTCCACAGTCCCGTTGCCGACGGACGCCGAACCGGGCATCTACGGGGTCACCCTGACCGCTCAGGTCGACGTGACCACTGACGACGGCGTCTTCACCGTGCCGATCCGCATCACCGACCCGGTGCAGGTGCCGTTCCGGGCCAAACGGAGCATCCCCCTGATCTGGCTGTCGCCGGCGGGGGCGCTCGCGGGCGCGACGATCTCGGTGTCCGGGGTCGCGAACATCAGGAGCCTGAGCGACTGGGAGACGTCACCTGCCGCGAACCAGGAGGTCAAGCTGTACTTCGACCCGACAGGCAGTGCGGCGGAGACCCTCCGGGCCACCCTCACGACCGACGCGAGCGGCTTCTTCACCAGCCGGCAGACTCCCGAAGGCTCCGGGACGTGGCGGATGGAGATGCCGCAGACCAACTCGGGCATCCGGGCGGTCTGGACCCTCAGCAATACGGAGACCGCGCGGGACCGGATCCTGCGCGAGGGTTCCGTCAGCGCTACCGAGGGCGGCTTCACCGCAGGCGACCACATCATGACCCAGGATGTCGTCGTGGGTCTGGACCCTGTGCAGCGGCGGATCGACGTCGGGAGCCTCGGCTTCACGATCGGCGGCACGTCCGGCTGGGTCAGCGCCGAGAGCCAGCGGGGCGAGGGCGCCTACCCGGACGGGTACCGGGTCCAGCAGGACCTACGCCACTCGGGGATCGGCACGAGCAACGTCTACATCACCTTCCGGGCGACACATCCGGCGGGCGTCTACGACATCGGCATCCGGGACGCCATGAAGGCGTGCTCGGCCCCCGACTGGGACGGGAACACGGGCGCAACCAGCAACTGCACCCACAACGTGCTGGTCGAGGACCCGACGGTGGCGACGATCGTCGTGAAGCGGGCCAGCACCACCACCGTCACGGCGTCTCCGACGTCGTTCCCCGCGCCGAGGAACGTCACCGTGCGCGGCACGGTGCGCAGAGTCCAGCTCGTCAGCACCGGTGGTGTCGCCGAACGGCCGGCACCCGGCGTGTCGGTCGACCTGTACTTCGACCCGACGGGATCCGCCCCGTCGGAGCTGAAGCGCACGGTCACCACGGGAACTGACGGGACCTACTCGACGTCGATCCGGACCGCCACCTCGGGCCGGTGGATCGCCAAGTACACGGGCACCAGCCTGGTGGCGGCGTCGCAGGACACGGTGACCGTCACGGTCGGGTAGCCGGCTCGGGACGGTCTCAGAAGATCCGCCCCCGCCAAGTGGTCAGGCAAACGCTCGCGCCGTCGAGCATGCCGAACCGCTTGGCGGGGGCGGACCTGTTCCCGGACACAATCTCCAGCGTGACCACCGCCAGCAGTGACGTCGTGCACCCGTTCGTGCTGGAGCTGGCCGTCCCCGCGGCCACCGACCTCGCCTTGACCGGCGGCAAAGGGTCGTCGCTCGCCCGCCTGGCCACGGCCGGGGCATCCCCGGTTCGGCGGGTGTGGTCGACGGAGTCGCCCGGGTAGTGCTCTCCGTGGACGACGCCGAAGCGCTGCGGCCCGGCGAGGTCCTGGTCACGCCGGTCACCGACGTGGCCTGGACACCGCTCTTCCCGCGCGCCGCAGCCGTCGTCACCGACATCGGGGCGCCCCTGTCGCACGCCGCGATAGTCGCGCGCGAGCTCGGCATCCCGGCGGTGGTGGGGTGCGGCGATGCGACGAGCCGCCTGCGCACGGGCGACCTGGTGCGGGTGGACGGCGAGCAGGGGACGGTGGAGGTCCTGGAGCAGGGCTCGGCTCCAGGACCTCCCGGCCAGTCGAGCTAGTCGCGGTCCAGCGTGGGGGTGACCGTGCCCTCGACGAGCCATTCCCGGCGGTCCTGGCTCTCGAGCCAGGCGATGCGGTCGCCCGCCAGGTTCGCCGTCACCGCCTCGCCCGGGAGCTGGATGAGGTCCGGGCCGTCGGAACCGGAGGCCGACGGTGTTGCGCGGTACAGGTAGGACAAGAACGTCGGGTTCGAGCCGACGTCGTCGATCCTGTTCCACAGGAGCAGGCCGCCCGCAGCGCGGAGGTCCTGGACGCCGCCCTCGACGTCGACGTCGTCGGCGAGATGCACGATGCTTTCACGGCCTTCGACCCGATCGACGACGTAGAGGTTGCTGGCACCGGACTCAGCAATGGTGGGTGCCACTGTCCACGCGACGACGTTGTCCGAGATCGCGACCTCGGTTACCTCGGCCGAAGGGCCGTGCTCGACCTCGAGCTCGAACAGGAGGGTGCTGCCACGGAAACCTAGGATCGACGTTGTGGCGAGGCTGGAACCAGGGCCAGAGGCAGCGACCACAACCTCGTCGCCGTCGGCCGCGAGTGCCTGCACGTTGTCCGCCAGCTCGGTCGGCGTCCCGGGTTCGTCGAGTGTCGTGGTGAACAGGCTCTTGTCCTCGTCCGTCACCCCGGCCGTCCACAGGGCGTTTTCGTCCGTGACGGCGAGATCCCACACGGACTCCTCGAGCGTGATCAGCGTCTCCGCCTCGCCACCCACCTCGACCGTCCGTAGCCGACTGAGCGGTGTGGCTGCGCCGCCCGGGGTTTCCAACCACAGCACCCGGCTGCCCCTGGCAGCGGGATCGAGCGGCCACATGGGCACGCCATCGATCTCGTCGGTCGGGATGGATTCCGCCGGCTCATCGCCCCGATATCCGCCCATCCGGAGGGCCGCCTCCTCGACGATGCTGTCGGGCCCTGTCCGTACCACGCCGTCCCAGATGTCCCCCGTGTCGGAAAGTCCGCCGAGGTAGGGAAGATCCTCGTCCTCGTCCAACGATCCGCGTGCCACCGCCTCGATGTCGACGTCGTAGCAGGTCAGGGGACGTGCGTCGGGGAGGTTGGCTACCACTGGGTCGAAGAGCGGGCCAAGATCTTCACCCGGCTCGGCCTCCCGGGTCGGCGTCGCAGCCGGCACCTCCGCAGGGCAGGGGATGGGGGTGTTGCCCGCTGATATCGGATCGGGGCCCACACCTTCGGTGCGACCGCCGTCGAACAGGGGCGCTATGAGCTGCCCGCCGGGCAGCACCACCGGCCCGACGACGGGCAGCGGCACCGGCCCGCGCGTCACCACACCGAGCGCCAGCAGGAGCACCACGCACGCGGCCCCCAACGCCTGCCCCACCCGGCGCCGTCGCAGAGCCGCCCGGCTCCGGTCGAGCACGACCTGCTCGTCGAAAGCCACCGGCTCGATCGCCTCCGCGCCCGCGCGCAGCAGGTCCCGTAGGCGAGCCAGCCCGCGCGAGTTCGCCGCCTTCACCGTACCGATCGCAAGCCCGAGCTCGCGGGCCACCTCCGCCTCGGGCAGATCCAGCAGATGCCGCAGCACCACGACCCGCCGCTGACTGATCGGTAGTTGCGCCAGCCCGCGGACCAGCTCGTCCCGCAGGACCACCTGCCCGGCATGGTCCGACGTCGTCGCGACGGGAATCTTGTCGTCCCCCGGGAACGACTCCCGATGTCCGTGCCGCCAGCCGTCGATCCGCAGGTTGACCAGGATCCGGCGGGCGTAGGCGCGCTGCGTGCCCGGCCGAACCTTGGCCCACGTGCGGTAGACCCGCTCGAACGTCGACTGGACCAGCTCCTCCGCGCGGTGCGGGTCCCCGCAGAGCAGGTACGCGGTGCGGTGGAGGTACGCGCCCGAGTCCCGGACGAACGCGGTGAACTCCGCGTCGCGGGTGCGCGGAACGGAGACCTGCACCTCACGTACCTCTTCGCCGTCCGACGGCCTGTCCGTCCAGAGGTTGCTCACGGTCGCCCCGCTCTCATGCGTCATGCCACCCACTACGGCGGGCATCCGTCAAAGGTTGCACGATTGCCATGGCCGCGTGCGATCACGCCAGCCGCGCGGCGGGTAGCGCTCGCCACCCCGCGGGCCCAAGATCAGGACGTGCGCATCGCCACGTTCAACATCCAGCACGGACTCGGTCCTGACAGCCCCGCCGGGCGCAACGACCGAGTAGACAACGACCGGTTGGCAGCCGCCGTCGCAGCCCTCGACGCCGACATCGTCGGGCTGCAAGAGGTAGACGTGCGGCAGGCGCGGTCCGGGGGAGTGGACCAGGCCCAGCTCTGCGCGGACGCGATGGGCGCGGTGGACCACCGCTTCCAGCCGGCACTCGCCGGCCCGTTCCGCTACCCAGGCATCCGACGCCGGGCCCGCCGCACCGAGCGGCCCAACGCGCCGGGCTACGGCATCGCGCTGCTGACCCGGTTCCCCGTCCTGAGCTGGCAGACCATCCTCCTGCCGCCCGCTACCCCATGGGTGTGGGGCCGGTTCCAGCTCGGCATAGACGAGCCGCGCGTGGCGCTCGCAGCCCAGATCGACGCGCCTGCGGGGCCGCTCACCGTCGTGTGCACACACCTCAGCATCTACCGGTTCCATTCCGTCACTTGGGCGGGCGGGGTGGTGCGGCGCACCGTGGGCTACCGCCGAGGGGCACCCGGGGAGCGCCATGCGGAGCGCCAGGTCGACTACCTCCGGCGTCGACTCGTGGGGCTGCCGCGACCTCTGGTCCTGCTGGGTGACTTCAATCTGCGCGGGTCGGTGCCGGCCGGCCGCACCGGCTGGCGCCCCCTCGCGACGGGCGACACCTTCCCCCGGCACGCCCCTCGGATCCAGATCGACCACGTCCTCCTGGACGAGGGTTCCGGAGGCCGGGCCGACGGCGACGGGCTGACCCCGGAGAGCCGGCTCGGTCCCGTGGCGGGCCGGGTCGTCGACACGGGCGTCTCGGACCACCGGGCACTGGTCGTAGACCTCGGTCGTTCAGCCGGCGCTCACTCGACGAAGCCTCGCGCAGCGTCAGGCGGCCTCGGCGTAGGTGCGGTGGCCGACGGCGGGCTGCGCCGCGGGCTCCCGGCGGTCCTGTGCGTCGCCCTCTACAACCGTCAGCGTCGGGGCGCTCTCCGGTGCCCGCTTCTTGGCGCGGAAGACGGTGAACAGCGCGCTCGCACCGATCGCGATGGCGGCGAGGTTGGACGCGGCAGACGGCCAGACGCCGTTCGCTGCTGCCACGGTCAGCATCGTCCCGGCCGCCAGCACGTTTGTGCACTGGAACGCGAGGGAATCTGCGCTCCAGCGCCCGCGGCTGACCATGGCATAGGCCACGAGTCCGGCGATTGCGCCGAACCAACCGAGGGCGGTGACGACCATCATGAGGGACATGAGAAAACTCCTGGGGCTGAGAACTCGAAACGATTCGAGGATGTAGCGGAGACCGAACGCCGGAATCCATGCGGGGGCGTGGTGGCCGGTCCGGAGGGGGTGGTTCCGGGCGCCGCCAAGATCAATCATGCGGGAGATCGACGTTCAGCACAATCGAATGTTCGTGACTCCCGGATGTAGCATCGCTACATGGCTACTGACCCGCGGAGACTCGCATTTCTCCTTGCCGTGCACCGGGCCGGGGGAGTTCTGGCCGCGGCAGACCTCCTGCACATCACGCCGTCCGCCGTCTCGCAGCAGATCTCCCGGCTGGAGGCGGAGGAGGGTATCGACGTGCTGGACCGGGGTCCCCGTGGCGTAACTCTCACGCCCGCCGGCCGCATCCTCGCCGAAGCCGCCGAGCGCATCGAGGCGGAGCTGGTCCAGGCGCGCCAGGCAGTTGCCGCTCTGGGCGGCGAGCTCACGGGCCGGGTCTCGGTCGGGTCCATCCAGACCGCCATCCGTGCGGTCGTCGCGCCGGTGCTCGTCTCGCTCGCCGAGCGCCACCCGCACATCGAGGTCGACGTCCAGGAGTACGAGCCCGCGGAGTCGATCCGTCGTTTGCGCGCCGGTGACCTGGACGCGGTGGTGCTGGAACGCGACGTCGACGTCGACGCGCCAGCGCCGCGCGGCGCGCACGACGTCCCGCTGCTCGACGAGCCGTGGCGCATCATCGTTCCCACGAGCCTGCCCGTGCCGGAGCGCCTCGACGACCTCGCGACGCTCACCTGGGTGGGCCCGCAGGCCGACTCGGCGGCCGAGCGCGCCGTCAGCCGCCTCGCCGCGCAGCTCGGCACGGCCCTGGAGACCCGCCACGCCTACAACGACTTCGACACCGCGATCTCGCTCGTCGCCGCAGGTCAGGGCATCGCGATGCTGCCGGCCCTGGCCCTGCAGCAGGAGCTGCCCGACGGCGTTGCCGTGGTAGCGCTGGCCGGACTCGGGTCGCGGCGGCTTGTGGCCCGGTACCGCAAGAACCGGCACGAGCCTGCCCCGATCGTGCGGGCGGTCGTGGACGAGATGGTCGCGGCGGCCCGCGAGATCGACCTGGGGTAGGACGTCACGGTCACGGTCTAACGCGCTCGTCAGACGCTGTTGCTGAGCCAGTTCTGGACGGTGGTCAGGGTGCTCATATCCGGCATGCGGTCAACGAATTCGACGGCGCCCACGCGACGCGGCGATACTGTCAATCCCGGCATCCATATTCAATCTGAGACGTGATCGCGGTAGCCTTGTCGTGTATCAACCGTCAGCCGGAGGGGAACCGAAGATGCCCGAGATCCTGCGCTCAAGTTGCGACAACGGAACCACATGTCCCACGATCCACCGCGCCGATGATGGTGCGTTCATCGTGCAGGGGTACCAGACCGCGTCCCACGGAACTGTGCGTATCCCCGTGTGGCTCGCGACCGAGTGGGACAGCCCTGCCCGTCGTCACGGTGATGACCTGCTTGTCGCGGGTCAGCTCGTGACCGATCCGAGCATCCTCGCGTATCTCGATCTGCCGGTCGGAGAAGCTGCTGTGATCGTTCGCCCGGCGGATGTTCCGGCTCTGGGGGTTTCGTCGTGCTGAACGCGGATCAGCTCGGTGAGTACATCGCGTCCCATCACCAGACGGACCTGTTCCGCCTGGAGACGCGTGACGTGCTCAATGTTCCTCAGGACGCGGGCCGGTTGGAGCGTTACCTCAAGGGAGAGCCGGGGCCTGGTCATCGACCGTGGGCCGACGTGATCCGCCGGCAGGTCGCACAGGGGCAGATCACGCGCCGTGTCCTCGCGCTCAGCGAGCCGTTGACCGACTATCGCCGCTGCTCGATCGAGTGGGGCTATCTCGACAATGTGGCCGCCGGGGAACGCTGCCGAGTGGTGGACAGACCCAGCAATCCGGGGCTCGGCATACAGGACTTCTGGTT
Organism: Promicromonospora sp. Populi; assembly: GCF_041081105.1. Lineage (NCBI taxonomy): Bacteria > Bacillati > Actinomycetota > Actinomycetes > Micrococcales > Promicromonosporaceae > Promicromonospora > Promicromonospora sp. Populi. The sequence goes on from NZ_CP163528.1 coordinate 3,679,980, forward strand.
GATCGATCGCCGTCACGTAGTGCTCATGCACTACGACGGCGAAGGGCGCTTCGTCGGCGCGGAGCCGGTCGACGACCGGCAGGACGTGGAACAATGGGCGGCGATTGCCGACTTGGCGTGGGACTCGGGAACCGAGCTCACCGCCTGGTGGGACGAGCATCGGCAGTACTGGCGCGAGTTCCACGTCCCGACCCCTCGGAGCGAATGACAACCGACCTTCCCGCGCTTGCCGCGACGCTGCGCGAACTTCGCGCTGGCGCCGGGATCACCGGTGTCAGCGCCGCCAAAGCCGCTGGGATCAGCCAGGCCAAGCTCTCCAACATCGAGCGCGGTAAGACCCCGCCGACGCCACAGGACGCTGAACGGCTCGCCGAGGTCTACGGCGTGCCGGCCAAGGTTCGCGCCCAACTGGTGGAGCAATCTCGTCAGGCGAAGGCTCAGGCGTGGTCGGCGAAGGTTGTGTTGCAGCGCGGCGGCTGGTTGCTGCAGGACCGCGTCGGGCGGCAGGAACGCTCCGCCAGCTCGATCCGGTATTTCTGCCCGTCCGGGGTGGTCGGACTGATGCAGACACCGGCCTATGTCCGGGCGCTGTGGAACGACGAGGTGCCTACCGAGAAGGTGGACAAGTTCGTCGAGTCCAGGATGCGCCGCCAACTGATCCTCGGCAGCGACAAGCACGAGATCGACGCCGTGCATACCGAAGGCGCGCTGCGCTGGAACCTGGGTGGTCCGAAGGTGATGGTCGAGCAGCTTGACCGACTGCTGGTCGAGCTAGACCGCCCGCACCTGCGCCTGGGAATCATTCCCTGGACGTCCCCGGTCAACGGGCCTGCGCTGCATCAGTTCACGATCTATGACGACGCGGCCGCGCTGGTGTCGACCGTTCCCGGCACGTCGCTGGTGACCGACACCGAGAACGTCCAGCAGATCACGCGGGAGTGGGAGCACCTGGAGCGGTACGTCGCGTGGGGCGAGAACGCCCGACCGCACCTGCAGCGCATCAGAGCGGAGTACGCCGCACTGTGAGGGCCGACGCTCTTTGGTGGTTGCATCGATCACGTCTGAGACGTAATACTTCTCGCATCTGGTCCGCCGATTTCTGGAGTGACGATGACGACGAGCTGTGACACGAGCAAGCGCCAGACCGTCCTCGTAGCGCTCGATATCGATGGGACTCTGCTGGTCACAGGTCGAGTCCCGACGCCTGCCGTTGTCACTGCGATCAGGGCTGCCAGCGACGCCGGGCATGAACTCGTGCTTGCCACCGGCCGCTCCCTGTCCGGCGCACTGGCCGCCGCCCGGCTTCTCGGAATCGGGGAAGGCTATGTCGTCGCCTCGAACGGCGGCGTCGTCGCCAAGATGACTCGCACCGGGTGCGAGGTGATCCGAATACACACGGTCGATGCAAAGGCCGTCGTGGAGCTCGTCTCCGCCGTCCGCCCTGACCTACGAATAGCCGCCGAGATCGTCGGCGTGGGGTACCACGTCTCGAAGCACTTCCCACCGCAGGAGCTGGGCGGCGAGCAGGTCGAGGTCACCCGACTCGAGGACCTGTGGGCCGAGGCAACCCCGCGCCTGGCCATCTACGGCGACAACGCCTCACACCTGGTGCCATCGATCCGCACCGGTGGCATGACGGCTACACGAACCCGCCCGGACTGGGTCGACGTGACACCCGGCGGGGTCAGCAAGGCAACCGCACTGGAGACGATCCGCCGCGAACTCGGAATCCCGAACAGCCACACGGTCGCCGTAGGGGACTCAGAGAACGACATCTCCATGCTGACCTGGGCCGAGCACGGCGTGGCCATGGGCAACGCGAGCGACCTCGTCCGGTTCTCCGCCAACTCGGTGACAAAGAGCATCGAGGACGACGGCGCGGCTCTGGTCCTGCACTCTCTCGCCCAGCCCGATGGTGACGGCTTCACGGGCGAAACATGGACGGACGTACCGACGGCGGACAGCGTCCAGGCCCACTGATCTTGCGCTTGGGCGCGGCCCACCACCCACCCCGGCGCACCGTGGCGCACGACTGTGGACCCAGTACCGACTTCCCGTGAGCTGACCGCCGTCGTGAGACAAGCCAGAGTCCCCAGCCTCGGGGTGGGGGCATCGCCGTCAGCTATCGCTCGGTCGTTGCCCATCGCGGTCAGCATCTCGCCCGGACCATGCGCCGAGCGGCCGGTCTACGGCATCGCGAAACTCCTCCACGCCGACCTGGTCGTGAGGGCGGTCCACAGCCCCGCCGTAGGTCCGGTCCACCGCGCGCCGCACGAGCTCGCCCAACTCGAGCCCCGTCTGGCGCGACTCTGCGAGGAGGCGCTCGTACTGAGCGTCCTCCAGCGTGATCTGCGTGCGATGGCTCATGCTCCAAGGCTGCATGACACGGGGGAGGTTCTCCAGTGCGGGCCCCGCGCCGCTACGATGTGCGCATAACTGAAGATCTTTTGGCGGTCCCAGGGTTCGACCAGCTCGACGCCGGGGCCGTGCCGCCAGAGCCGCGGCGGGAGAGTCCGGCCCACGACGTCGTGCAGACGCTCGGGGACCCGGCGCCGAAGGAGCAATTTCCCTCCCCGGGAATCTCTCAGGCCCCCGTACCGCCACGGTGAGGCAACTCTGGAAAGCGAGCCGCTCCGCCGTCGGGCAGAGAGGCTCCACCGACGGTGCAAGCCGGCGCGTCCCGCCCTCCTCCCCGATTTTCGGGAGGGGACACGACGGACCGGCAAAACTCTCAGGTAGACGCACGCCCGCGGGCGGTGTCGGATGACAGAGCGGGGAGGGACCGCAGTCGTCCCCACGCCCTCGGACAGCCAGGAGCCCGCCGTGAGCACGCCCCACAACCGCGACGTCTTCGACCCCGACGTCTTCGCCGACCGGCACCTCGGCCCCCGCGGCCGCGAGGTCCGCGTCATGCTGGACCAGCTCGGCATCGACACGATGGACACCCTCGTCGACCGGGCCGTCCCCAAGGCGATCCGCACGCAGGTGCCGCTGAACCTGCCGGCCGCCCGCACGGAGCCCGAGGTGCTCGCCCACCTCCGCGAGCTCGCGGGCAAGAACCAGGTCAAGACCCAGCTGATCGGCCAGGGCTTCTACGGCACGCACACGCCAGCCGTCATCCGCCGCAACGTGCTCGAGTCGCCCGCCTGGTACACCGCGTACACGCCGTACCAGCCGGAGATCAGCCAGGGCCGGCTCGAGGCGCTCCTCAACTTCCAGACCGCGGTCGAGGACCTCACGGGCCTCGAGATCGCGAACGCCTCCCTGCTCGACGAGGCCAGCGCCGTCGCCGAGGCGGTCGCCCTGATGTGGCGCGCGTCGCGGGCCAAGGAGGGCTACGTCGTCCTGGACGCCGACCTGTTCGGGCAGTCGCTCGCCGTCGCGCGCGGCCGCGCCGAGGCGATCGGCCTCCCGGTAGTGGTCGCCGACCTCACCGACGGCCTGCAGGCGGGCCTCGCGGCCGCAGTGCCCGACGGCGGTGCGCTCCCGGCGGGCCAGCTGGTCGGCCTCGTGGTCCAGCAGTCGGGCGCATCGGGCCGCGTGCTGGACGCCCGCGGCGTGATCGCCGAGGCCAAGGCGGCCGGCGCCCTGGTCACCGTCGCCACGGACCTGCTTGCCCTCACGCTGCTGGTCAGCCCGGGCGAGCTCGGCGCCGACATCTCGGTCGGCTCCGCGCAGCGCTTCGGCGTCCCGCTCTTCTACGGCGGTCCGCACGCCGCCTACATGGCGGTCAAGAAGGGCCTGGAGCGCCAGCTCCCCGGCCGCCTGGTCGGCGTCTCGATCGACGTCGACGGCGCCGCCGGCTACCGCCTCGCCCTGGCCACCCGCGAGCAGCACATCCGCCGCGAGAAGGCCACGAGCAACATCTGCACGGCCCAGGCCCTCCTGGCGATCACGGCCAGCATGTACGCGGTCTACCACGGCCCGGAAGGCCTCAGGGCGATCGCGACCAGAGTCCACCAGCACGCGGCAGACCTGGCAACAACTCTGGCAACGGCCGGCGTCGAGATCGAACACAACACCTTCTTCGACACGGTCCGCGCGGTCGTCCCGGGCAAGGCCCAGGAACTCGCGGCAGCCGCGGCCGAAGCGGGCTACAACCTCTTCGTCCCGGACGCCGACCACATCCAGATCAGCACCGACGAGACCACCACGGCTCAGGACATCGCAGCAGTCGCCACCACCCTCCTCACCACCCTGGGTCGAGAGACGACGCCAACAGACGAAGCCAGCGCGCGAGCATTCGCCGACTTCTCCGCGGAGGTGACCAGGAAGACGCAATACCTGCAGCACCCGATCTTCCACACACACCGCTCCGAGACCAGCATGCTCCGCTACCTGCGCAAGCTCTCCGACAAGGACCTAGCGCTGGACCGCACCATGATCCCGCTGGGCTCCTGCACCATGAAGCTCAACGCCACGGCCGAGATGGAGGCCATCTCCTGGCCCGGCTTCGCGGACATCCACCCGTATGCCCCCGTCGACCAGACGCGGGGTTACGAGGAGCTCGTCTCCGCGCTGGAGGACCAGCTCGCCGAGATCACCGGCTACGCGGCGGTCTCGCTGCAGCCCAACGCGGGCAGCCAGGGTGAGTTCGCGGGCCTGCTCGCGATCAAGGGCTACCACGCGTCGCGCGGCGACGCGGGCCGCGACATCGTGCTGATCCCGGCGTCGGCGCACGGTACGAACGCGGCCTCGGCCGCGCTCGCGGGCCTGCGGGTGGTAGTGGTGGCGACGGCGGACGACGGCGAGATCCTGCTGGACGACCTGCGCGCCAAGCTGGACCAGCACGGCCCTCAGGTCGCCGGGATCATGATCACGTACCCGTCCACGCACGGTGTGTACGAGGAGCACGTGCGCGAGGTCTGCGACCTGGTCCACGACGCCGGCGGCCAGGTGTACATCGACGGCGCGAACCTGAACGCGCTGGTGGGCTTGGCGCGGCCGGGCGAGTTCGGCGGCGACGTCTCGCACCTGAACCTGCACAAGACGTTCTGCATCCCGCACGGCGGCGGCGGCCCGGGCGTGGGCCCGGTCGCGGTGGCCGAGCACCTGATCCCGTTCCTCCCGGGCGACCCGACACCGGGGGCGAACGGAGCGGCCGGGGCAGACACGGCGACGTCGGGCACCCCGGTCGCCTCGACGCGGTACGGCTCCGCCGGCATCCTGCCGATCTCGTACGCCTACGTGGCCCTGATGGGACCGGACGGGCTGACCGAGGCGACCAAGGCCGCCGTCCTCACCGCGAACTACGTGGCGAGCCGCCTCGACCCGCACTTCCCCGTGCTGTACACGGGCCCGAACGGGTTGGTCGCGCACGAGTGCATCCTCGACCTGCGCAAGATCACCGCCGAGACCGGGGTGACCGCCGAGGACGTCTCGAAGCGCCTCATGGACTACGGCTTCCACGCGCCGACCCTCGCGTTCCCGGTGCCGGGCACGCTCATGGTGGAGCCCACGGAGTCGGAGGATCTCGCGGAGCTGGATCGGTTCATCGACGCGATGATCGCCATCCGCGGCGAGATCGACGCCGTGGCGGCCGGCCGCTGGAGCGCCGAGGACTCACCGCTGCGGGGCGCGCCGCACACGGCGTCGTCGCTCATGACGGATGAGTGGACCAAGCCCTACTCCCGCGAGCTGGCCGCCTTCCCGGTGGCGTCCCTCCGGGCGAACAAGTACTGGCCGCCCGTGCGCCGCATCGACGGTGCCAAGGGCGACCGCAACCTGGTGTGCTCCTGCCCGCCGGTCGAGGCCTACGCCGAGTGAGGGAGATCATGACCGACAATCTGACCGACCATAAGACGCCGCTCCACGACGAGCACGTGGCGCTGGGCGCCGCGATGACGCCGTTCGGCGGCTGGCTCATGCCGCTGCGCTACACGTCGGACCTGGCCGAGCACCGCGCGGTGCGCGCGGCCGCGGGCCTCTTCGACCTGTCGCACATGGGCAACATCAAGGTGACCGGGCCCGACGCCGCCGCGTTCCTCGACCACGCGCTCGTCGGCTACATCTCCAAGGTCCGCGAGATGGGCGCGCGCTACTCGATGATCTGCGCCGAGGACGGCAGCGTGCTGGACGACCTGATCGTCTACCACAAGGCTCCCGGCGTGTACTCGGTCGTCGCGAACGCGGCCAACGCGGAGCTGGTCCTGGCGAAGTTCCAGGAGCGCACCGCCGGGTTCGACGTGGTGCTCGAGGACGTGCAGCCCGCGCACGCGCTGATCGCGGTGCAGGGCCCGCGGGCCGCCGAGATCATGCTCGCCACCAAAGGCCTCGCGGAGGATGCCGAGATCTCGGGCGGCACCGCGTTCGCCGACCTCAAGTACTACGCCTGCATGGGCATGCGCTTCGAGGGCGAGCCCGTGCTCGTGGGCCGCACCGGGTACACGGGCGAGGACGGGTTCGAGATCTGGGTCTCCGCCGACCAGGCCGTAGCGCTGTGGCGCGCCCTGCTCGCGGCGGGCGAGCCCTTCGGGCTGGTCCCGGCGGGCCTCTCGGCGCGCGACTCGCTGCGTCTCGAGGCGGGCATGCCGCTGTACGGCCACGAGCTCGACACCACCACCACGCCCTTCGAGGCTGGGATGGGTCGTGTGGTGCGCCTCGACAAGGTGTCCGACGACGGCACGCCGGTCCCGTTCGTCGGCCGCGACGCGCTGGCCGCGCGCAAGGAGTCGCCGCCCGCGCGGGTGCTCGTGGGTCTGCGCGGTGCGGGCCGGCGCCCGGCGCGCGCGGACCACGAGGTCGTGCAGCGCGGCGTCGACGGCGAGGTGGGCGCGGTGGTCGGCAAGGTGACGTCCGGCGCCCCTTCCCCCACGCTCGGCTACCCGATCGCCATGGCGTACGTGACGCCCGAGGTGTCGGCCGAGGGCACCGAGCTCGCGATCGACGTGCGCGGGCGGGCCGAACCGTTCGTGGTTGTGCCCATGCCGTTCTACCGTCGTCCCCAGAACTGAAAACTCCCACCCGCAAGGAGCTGTCATGGCCACCCTCCCCGAGAACCTCAAGTACACGACCGAGCATGAGTGGCTGGACGAGTCCACGCCCGCCGTCATCGGCGTGACCGACGTAGCGGCCGACGCGCTCGGCGACGTCGTCTACCTGGAGCTGCCCGAGGTGGGCGCGACCGTCGAGGCGGGCTCCGTGGTGGGCGAGATCGAGTCCACCAAGTCCGTGTCCGAGCTGTACTCCCCGGTCAGCGGCACCATCACCGAGGTGAACACCGACGCGGTGGAGAACCCGGAGATCGTCAACCAGGACCCGTTCGGCAAGGGCTGGCTCTTCAAGGTCGAGGTCACCGGCGCTGGCGAGCTGCTCACCGCCGCGGAGTACGCGCAGCACACCGGGAGCTGACCGCACGGCTCTCCGGGGCCTGACCGCAAACCCGCCCTCGGCGCGCGCCACGCGCTTCCGGGGGCGGGTTTGATATCGGATCGGTAACAGTCAAGAAGTTCCTTCAGAACCGCGTCATGAACTCCATGCGGGGGGCTCTACCTCATAGCAGCAACCGTAGGCCGGAACCCCAGAACCAGCCGCTGTGTGGAGGAAACTGATCATGACCGTAATGACCCTTGACCACCGTGTACCCAGCCTCACTCGTCGTGAGCGGGTCATCCTGGCGAACCTCACCGAGGACGCCACGCTCGAGCAGATCGCTCGACGCCTGTACGTCACCCGTAACACGGTGAAGACGCAGGTCCGTAGCGTTTACCGCAAGCTTGGCGTGTCCTCGCGCGCGGAAGCGGTAGCCAAGGCGAGCGAGTTCCAGATCGCCGTCTGACACGCAGGTCCTCGACGACGGCGCCAGTCCCCAGCGGCGCCGTCGTCGTTCTGTGTCCGATGAAAGACTGCACACATGCAGGAGACTCTCATCGACGTGGTCGCCGCCGTGATCGTGGACGACCTGGACCAGCCCACCCGGCTGCTCGCCGCCCGCCGTTCGGCGCCGACGGCGCTCGCCGGCCGCTGGGAGTTCCCGGGCGGCAAGGTCGAACCGGACGAGGCATCGCTCGACGCGCTGCACCGTGAGCTCAGCGAGGAGCTCGGTGTGACGATCGCCGTCGGCGCGGAGCTTCCGGCGCCCGACGGCGGCGCGTGGCCCATCACGGACAAGCACCGCATGCGGGTCTGGTTCGCGCGCCTGCAGGACGGCGAGCCCGAACCGCTGGAGGACCACGACGAGCTCCGCTGGCTCACGGCGGCTCAGCTGTCGGACGTCCCGTGGCTGGACGGCGACATCCAGATCGTGGCAGCCCTCGCCACGCACCTCGCGCCGAGCTAGCGCCACGCCCCTAGCGCCACGCCCCTAGCGCCACGCCCCTGGCGCTGAGCCAGCAGCTAGCGCGGCTCGGTCAGTGCGCGCCCGCCGAGACGTTCCGGCGCCCGCGAGCCGCGGCGACCCGGTGCCCGAGCGGCACGAACGCGCCGTCCATCAGCACCGGCACCACCTCGGTGATGTCGACGTCGGTAGCGATCGTCACGTCGTCGGCGAATCCCGAGTCGAGCAGCTCCCGGCCGCTCGCGGTGCCGCCCACGGAGTCGACGATGTCCTTGGTGCCCTTCCACAGGGTGACGGTCGCTGCGGTCTCGGGGGAGACGCTCACAGTTGGCAGCATCCCGGTGAGTCGCGCCGCGATGGCACCGACGGCGAGGTAGTCCTCGAGCGCAGGGCGCAGCGTGTCGTCCGGCCAGCGCTCGCCGACGGGGACGAGCACGACGTCGTGCTTCTCGGACGCGTCCAGGTGTGCCGCGGCAAGACCGGCGACGGCCTTGGCGTTACGCAGGCTGCCCGCGACGATCAAGGCCCCGCGGTTAGCGATGGTGTGGCAGATCTGAGCGGCGCTGGGTGACGGAATCACCAGGCGCTCGGCGTCGAGGTCCTGCAGCGACGCGGGGGAGATGCTGATGCCGTCTTCCCACCGCGGCCCGGCGAGGGCGGCGCGCATGGTGCGCGCGAGCCGGGCTGCGCCGGCGGGATCGTGGTACGGGAACGGGTACACGCCCGCGCCCTGTTCACAGGCGACGGTGACCGTGGTCGAGAAGGAGAGCACGTCCACGACGACCACGAGCGACGAGCGCGCGTCGGTGGCAGTGAGGGCGAGCGCTCCGGAGATACCCCAGTCCGTGCGCACGCGGGCAGGACGCTGGTCGAAGGCGGGGGACGTGTTTGCCACGAACGCATCGTAGTGTCACCTGAACTCGCCCATGTTTCGCTCTCAGTGAACACGATTGCGATTCGGACATTATTCACACCCCGGCCGCCAGGTCATAACCTCGCCGCGCAACGCTGCCGCAGAAAGCTCCCCCCGAGCCCCCAGAAGGAACGACCATGCGACGAGTGACGTCCGCGGTGTCGCCGGCGATGTCCCGCAAAAGTTTCTCCAATGCGCTGACCTGCACAGTTACCGCCGCGCTCCTGGTCTCCCCGGCAACCGGCGCGGTCGCCGCGCCGTCCCCCGGACCCGAGGACGTCCCGAGGACGAGCGCCGCGCTGAGCGCACCGACGCCGTTCGTGAGCGTTCCGCCAGGCCCCGCCGGGCCAGTGGAAATTTCCGCAGATGTCACCCACCTCGACCTCGATGACAACGGCGACGCCATCGTCACCCGCCGCGACGAGCAGCGCATCGCACCGGGTCTGGAGCTCACGCGGTTCGCTCGGATGAGCGAGGACGGCTGGCTCAGCGGCGAGGCGCTGGTCGCGGACCTCGGCCCGACCGCGGCGGGCGCTACGGGAGAGCGCGGCACGGGACAGCGGGGCAAGGTGCAGGTCGGTTACGTCGGCCCGGAGCACGTCGCGGACACCGCGACGGTCTCCGAGATGGCCGGCTCCGCGGCGCTGTCGCCGCCGTGAACGGCGACTACTTCGACATCAACAACTCGGGCGCCGCCCTCGGCGTGAGCGTCGACGGCGGCACGCTGCTCAAGTCCGCGTCCCCCGGCCGGGAGCGCTCGGTCGCGTTCGGGTCGGACGGCGTGGGCCGGCTCGCGCAGATCTTCCTCGAGGGTTCGGTGAGCTGGAGCTCGGCCGGTGACAGCTCATCGGTGCCGATCAGCGGCCTGAACGTCACGGCCCTGCCCGTGGGCGGCGTCGCCGTGTACGACGCCGGCTGGGGCACCTTCACCCGTGCGCGACCGCTGACGGCCGGCGAGCAGGGCGTCGAAGTGACGGTCTCCGCCGACGGGACCGTGACCGCCGTCGGGCAGCCGGGGAGCGGGCAGCTGCCCACGGGGACACGCGCCGTCGTGGCCCGGCCCGGCGCAGCGGCCGGGACGCTGGCGGCCTTGCGGGTCGGCGACCGCGTCGACATCGCGTACGGCCTGCGCGAGGACGCGGGCGAGGTCGCCGTCGCGATCGGCGGCGGGGTGGAGGATCCGCTGCTGGAGGACGGCGAGGTCACGTCCGCCACCGGTGACCACGTCGAGCTGCAGCACCCGCGCACCGCCGTCGGCTTCGACGAGTCCGGCACCCGGGCGTACTTCGTGGTGGTCGACGGCCGCCAGAGCCACAGCACCGGCATGAACCTTTACGACCTGGGCGAGCTCATGGCCCAGCTCGGCGCCGACGACGCGATCAACCTCGACGGCGGTGGCTCCTCGGAGATGGTCGCCCGGATGCCCGGCGACACCGGCACCACGATCCTGAACAGCCCGTCCGACGGGTACGAGCGCTCCGACGCGAACGGCCTCGGCCTGTTCGTGCCGGCCGGATCGGGCCGCGTCGCGGCCTACGACGTGCGCACCACTGTCCCGGCCGGCGATGCCGACCGGGTCTTCCTCGGTCTGCACCGCACCCTGGTCGGCAAGGGGTACGACGACGTCATGAGCCCCGTCACCACGGAGCCGTCCTCGTGGCGTACCCGGAACGGGACGGTCGCCTCCGTGCGGGACGGCGTGGTTACCGGCCGGCGGCAGGGCAGCACGGTCGTCACCGCCGCGTCCCTCAGCCGCACCGGCCTCGCCACCGGGACCACCGAGGTCGAGGTGCTGGGCAGCCTGGTCAGGACGAGCGTGGACACGCCGGTCGTCGGGCTGGCGGACGCCGAAGCGACCGCGCCGCTCGTGCTCACCGGCTACGACCCGCAGGGCTTCTCCGCGCCGATCGAGGCGCGTGACGTCACCGTCTCGGGCGGAGACGACATCGCTGAGCTTGTTCCCCTCGCCGACGGGTCCTTCGAGGTGCGCGCACTCGTGCCGGTGGGCGGAACGACCTTCGAGCTGTCCGTGCCCGGCACCGATGGCACGGAGCTGACGACCGAGGTAGCCGTGACGATCAGCCTGGAGGAGGACGTCGTGGCGGACTTCGCCGACGCCGCCTCCTGGACGGCCGCGCACGACCGTGCCCCGGGCGGTTCGATCGCCCCGGCAGCCGGGCACGACGGCACGGCGGGCCTGCGGATGACCTACGACTTCACGCGGTCCACGGCGACGCGCGGCCAGTACGCCGTGCTGCCGGAAGCCGCGGCGGGCGGGCGCGAGCTGCCCGGCGCGCCGCGCGCGGTGACGATGTGGGTGGACGGTGACGGCAACGGCGCCTGGCTGCGCCTGCAGGTGCGGCAGGGCGACGGCGTCGTCACGCAGCTCGACGGCCCGGAGGTCACCTGGACCGGCTGGCGGCAGGTCACGTTCCCGGTGCCCGAGGGCGTCGAGTTCCCGCTGAGGCTGCAGCGCGTCCGCGCCCTGGAGACCACTCCGGCCCAGCAGTACACGGGCGCCCTGACCATCTCGGGCATCGCGGCGCTGGTACCGCCGGCCGTGGAGACACCCGAGGCCCCCCGGGTAGAGGACGGGATAGTGGCCGCCGACGGTGCCACCGACACCGCGGTCCTGCGCGTGGCGGTCATGTCGGACGCGCAGTTCGTGGCCCGCGATCCCGAGTCCGGTGCCGTGGCGGGCGCGCGCGACGCGCTCCGCGAGATCGTCGCCGACGACCCGGACCTGCTGGTCATCAACGGCGACCTGGTGGACGAGGCCGCGCCGGAGGACTTCGACCTCGCGCGGCGGATCCTCACCGAGGAGCTCGAGGGCGCGGACTTTCCCTGGTACTACGTGCCGGGCAACCACGAGGTGATGGGCGGCTCGATCAGCAACTTCGAGGAGGAGTTCGGCGAGCGGACCCGAGTTCTGGACGTCCCGACGCCGGGCCGGGCGGGCGGCACCACGCGGCTGGTCATGCTGGACTCCTCTGCGGGCCGCCTCGGCGCGGACTTCGCGCAGGTCCGGATGCTGCGCGCGGCGCTCGACGACGCGGCGACCGACCGCTCAGTGACCGGCGTGCTGGTGTTCGCCCACCACCCGCTGGACGACCCGCTGCCGACCAAGGCCAGCCAGCTCACCGACCGCCTGGAGGCCGACACGTTGCGCGGCTGGTACGAGGACTTCCGGGAGTCGTCCGGCAAGTCGATCGGATCGGTGAACGCACACGTGGGGGTGTTCCACGCGAGCACGCAGGACGGCATTCCGTACCTGATCAACGGCAACTCCGGCAAGAGCCCGGCGAGCACCCCGGCCGACGGCGGCTTCACCGGCTGGTCCATGCTGGGGGTCCGCCCGGCGTCGGGCCAGATCTCCGCGCCGCCGCGGAGCGGCAGGCCCAGGGAACCGTGGCTGACCTGGGAGGTCAACACGCGCGCCGAGGAGATCACGGTCTCGGGACCCCAGGCGCTCGAGGTGGGCGACTCGGCGGAGGTGAGCGCCGTCGTCGTGCAGGACGGAACCCGCGAGGTGCCGGTCGCGTGGCCGGTGTCGTCGGCCTGGGGCGGTGAGCGTGTGTGCACGACTGACGGGCTCGGCCGTGCCGCGCTGCGGGACTGCCCGCGTGGTGCGGTGGTCGCGCTCGACCCGGAGACGCACGAGCTGACGGCCCTGCGCGTGGGCGAGGCCACGGTGACCGTCACGGTCAACGGGCAGGCCGGCGAGCTGGCGGTCAGTACCCACCGATAGGGCGGTAGATTTGCTCCATGAGCGATTTCAAGGTGGCCCGCAAGCAGAAGCAGGAGCCCACGGCGACCCTGCTGGTCCGTGTGCTCGGGTGCTTCGCACTGTTCCTGGGTGGGTTTGCGCTGATGGCCATCGGCTCTCTCGGCGAGGCGGCGTCGTCGCCGTTTGTGTTCGTCGGTGGCATCGCCCTCGTCGGGCTCTCGTTCGGCCTGCCGATGATCGGCGCCACCGAGCGGTAGCCCCCGCAGACCAAGAGCGCCTGTCCGGTCCCGACCGGACAGGCGCTCTCGTGCGTCCGCGCTCGTTTCTTCACCCCCAACCTTCTTCGGACCTGGCTCGTATTGAGCGGTGTAAGGCCCGGCAGCGAGCGATGTGCTCGCGTCGGGACGGGCATCCTTCAAAGACGGGAACACTCCGATGTCGCTCCACACCATTTCTCGCACCTCTCTCTTCCGCCGTGGCCTGGTAGCGGTCGCCACCGCCACGACGCTCCTCGCTGCCGGCCTGGCAGCCGCCCCGGCGCAGGCAGCACAGCCGCTGCCGGTCGTTGATGTCCACACGCGTCAAGGCACGACGGTCACCACGTCGATGTTCGCCTGGGGCAGCTCGATCCACGCCGACGGGCCGGACCTCAACCCTGCCAACGTCAAGTACTCCGTCGCGCTGAAGGCATCCGGCGGCACCATGCTGGGCGCGGAGGCCGAGGTCACGGTCCAGAAGATCGACCGTGAGACGGTCCGCAAGCGCACGATCGAGATGGAGCGCAGCGCCACCGGGTTCCAGAGCCGGGGGACTCTCCGTTTCGACGGGACCATCGACCCCGGGACGTACCGCGTGGGCGTCGAGGTGTTCACGGTGGTGCTCAAGCCCGACGGCACCAGGGTCCGGCACCTGATCGACGTGGACAACGCCAAGACGGTGCAGATCCGGCGTGCCACCATCACCGAGGGGACCATCTCGACGCAGAAGACCGACGGCCGTCCCGCGCGGATCAACGCCAACGCGCGTGTGCTGCGGGTCGCCGACGACGGCTCCGTCTCCTGGCTGCGGATCCGCTCGGGTGCCGCGATCCTCTCGTTCGACCCTGACGGCGTGTACGGCGACAAGAAGGCCGTCTTCGTGCGTGACCTGAAGATCGTCGACGGTCGGATCTCGACGGTCGTCGAGTCCCGCAAGGGCTACTGGAAGGTCACCTACCCGGGGACGTCTCGTTTCGCCGACTCCGTGGCCTGGATCGGGCAGGGCGTTCCTGGCGGCTGTGGCTGCTGATCCGAACCTGGCCCGCGGCGAGCTCCGTCGTCGGCTCCGAACCACATGTCCGAGGAGGGCCGCAGCCATGGGCTGCGGCCCTCCTTCGTCTTCACCCGCAGCTCGCGGTCTTCACCCCCAACCTTCTGCTGCTCCAGCTCGTACTTGGTGGTGTAAGGCCGACGGCGAGCGAGGTGCTCGGGTCGGGCGGGCATCCTCGAACAGACAGGAACACTCCGATGTCACTCCACAGCATTTCTCGCACTTCTCTCTTCCGCCGGGGTCTCGTGGCGGTCGCCACGGCCACGACGCTCCTCGGCGGCGGCCTGGTCGTCGCTCCGGCAGCTCAGGCAGCATCGTCGCTGCCGGTTGTCGACGTCCACACGCGCCAGGGCACGACGGTCACCACGTCGATGTTCGCCTCGGGCTCCACGATCGACACAGATTCGGACGACTCCTCCTCTGCCAGGTTCGGGTACTCCGTCGCCCTGAAGGCGTCCGGTGGGACCCTGCTGGGCGCGGAAGCCGTGGTCACGGTCCAGAAGATCGACCGTGAGCCGGTGCGCAAGCGCACCATCGAGCTGAAGCCCACCAGCACCGGCATGCTGACCCGCGGGTCCATCCACTTCAGCGGGACGATCGACCCGGGCACCTACCGTGCGGGCGTCGAGATCTTCACGGTGGTGCTCAAGCCCGACGGCACCCGCGTGCGGCACCTCATCGACGTGAACGAGGCCAACCGGGTGCAGTTCCGGCGCAACGCCTGGATCGAGGGAACCATCTCGACACAGAAGACCGACGGCCGTCCCGCGCGGATCAACGCGATCGTGCTCGCGAGGGAGGTCGCTGACGACGGCTCCCCGTCGGAGGTGCGCATCCGTTCGGGCGCCGCGATCCTCTCGTTCGACCCCGACGGTGCGTACGGGGAGAAGAAGGCCACCTTCGTGCGGGACCTGAAGATCGGGTCCGACGGCAAGATCTCGACGGTCGTCGAGTCGCGCAAGGGGTACTGGAAGGTCACCTACCCGGGGACCTCCACCAACACCGACGCCGTTGAGTGGATCGCGCAGGGCGTTCCTGGCGGCTGCGGCTGCTGACCACAGCCGGCCGGCGGTCACACCCCGAGCGGGGCTTCGCCGTCGGCCCGGATGACTACCGAAGACATACCCAAGGAGGGCCGCAGCCACAGGCTGCGGTCCTCCCTTTTGGCTTCTCCACTGGCTTGGCGGACCGTTCTAGACCACCGTGTCACCCGTATGTCACAGGTTTGTTAGAACCATTGACAGATTAAGGGCCAAGTGAAAACGTGACCTGCACCACGAACGAGCACGACAAGACCAAGGAGTAGCAATGGCGCAGTACAAGAGGCTCGGCGGGATCCTCGCGATCACGCTCGCCACGACGACCGGCCTGACGGCCTGCGGGTTCGGCGGGTCCCCGTCGGACGACGGCGCGGAGGGTGGCGCAACCACTCTCGACCTGCTCGTCCCCGCCTACTCCGACTCCACCCAGGGCCTGTGGGAGGACGTGATCGCCGGGTTCGAGGAAGCAAACCCGGACATCACCGTGAACCTGCAGGTCGAGTCGTGGGACAACCTCGAGTCCGTCATCGCCACCCAGATCCAGGGTGGCGAGGCCCCGGACATCTACAACGGCGGTCCCTTCGCCGGCTTCGCCGAGGACGAGCTGCTGTACCCGGTCGAGGACGTCACCTCTGACGAGACCTACGCCGACTTCCAGCCGACGTTCCTGGAGAACGCAGCGGTGGGTGACACGACCTACGGCCTGCCGTGGATCGCGTCGGCCCGTGCGCTGTTCGTCAACGACGCGCTCCTCGAAGAGGCCGGCGCCGAGGTCCCCACCACGTGGGACGAGCTGCTCGAGTCCGCCACGCTGGTCTCCGAGCTCGGTGACGGGGTGGCCGGCTACGGCATGCCGCTCGGTTCCGAGGAGGCGCAGGCCGAGGCGGCCGTGTGGCTGTGGGGCGGCGGCGGTACCTTCGGTGACTCCGACGCCATCACCATCGACACCCCGGAGAACCTGCCGGGTGCCGAGTTCATCAAGACGATGATCGACGCGGGCGCCACGCAGGCCGACGCCGGTGCGACCGACCGCAGCCCGCTGTTCGACATCTTCGTCCAGGGCCAGATCGGCATGCAGGTTGGCCTGCCGCCGAGCGTGGGCCAGATCGCGTCCGACAACCCGGACCTCGAGTACTCGATCCACCCCATCCCCACCGAGGACGGCAGCCCGTTCACGCTGGGTGTGGCCGACCACCTCATGGCGTTCCAGAACGACGGTGACAAGCAGGAGGCCATCACGGCCTTCTTCGACTACCTCTACACCGCCGACGTGTACGTCCCGTGGGTCCAGGGCGAGGGCTTCCTGCCCACCACCCTGTCGGGTTCCGAGCAGCTGGCCGACGACGAGGCGCTCGCCCCGTTCCTCGACGTGCTGCCCGACGCGGAGTTCTACCCCAGCACCAACCCGGACTGGCAGGCGGCGGACTCCGCGTTCAAGGCGCTCTTCGGCCAGCTCGACAGCGACCGGACGGCGCAGGACGTGCTCACCGAGATCCAGGCACAGGTCGACGCGGGCTGACGCCCGGCGCTGACCGCTACAAGCAAGCCCGCGTCGACCACATCCGACGCTGAACCGAAAGCACGAGGAACCCGGTGAAGGACCTGTTGAAGGCCTTGCCGTGGATCGGGCCCGCGGTCGCACTCATTGCGGCCGTGGTCCTGTTCCCGGTAGGCGTGATGTTCTGGAACTCGACCCGCGACATCAGTCAGAGCGGCGTGGACGACGGGGGCGTAGGCCTCGCGAACTTCGCGGCGGTGATCGGCTTCCAGTACTTCTGGCCGATCCTCGGACGGACCGTCATCTGGGTGGTCGTGGTCGTGGGCCTCACCCTGGTCGGCTCGCTCGCGCTCGCGGCGCTGCTGAACAAGGCGTTCCCGGGACGCCGCATCGTGCGCATGGCCGTGATCGTGCCGTGGGCCGCCAGCGTGGTCATGACGACGCTGGTGGTCCACTACGGCCTGGAGCCGTACTTCGGCATCATCAACTCGTTCCTCGTGGACATCGGCCTGATCGATACACCAGAGGGCTACGGCTGGACCCGGCACCCCGAGACCGCGTTCGCGTGGGCCATCGTGGTCGCCGTGTTCGTGTCGCTGCCGTTCACCACGTACACGATCCTGGCCGGGCTGCAGACGGTCCCCGGCGAGACCGTCGAGGCCGCGCGCATCGACGGCGCCGGGGGCCTGCGTACCTACTTCAGCGTGGTGCTGCCGCAGCTGCGGGGCGCGGTGTCGGTGGCGGTGCTGATCAACATCATCAACGTGTTCAACTCGCTGCCGATCCTGCGCGTCATGACGGGGTCCATCCCCGGGTATGACGCCGACACGATCATGACCATGATCTTCAAGTACATGCAGAACCAGCGGCAGATCGACCTGGCCAGTGCGCTGTCTGTCATCGCGTTCCTGGTGGTCATCGGGATCGTCGCCATCTACGTGCGGGTCGTCCGCCCTCTGGAGGAGGTCTGATGACCGCGACCACCGCATCGGCGACCGCGCCGCGCAAGGCGACCCAGCCGCCGTCGGACAACCGGCCGCGCGTGCGAAAGTACACGGAAGACCAGGTGCCGCTCGGGTCCCTGCTGCTGCGCATGTTCGCCGGCCTCGTGGTGCTGGTCGTGTTCATGCTGCCGTACCTGATCATGTTCTTCGGCTCGGTGAAGACGAAGGCGGAGATCAGGTCCGTAGACCCCACCTACTTCCCCACGGAGTGGCACTGGGAGAACTACGTCACGATGTGGTCCACGCCTGAGACGCCGCTCCTGCAGAACCTGATCTCCACCCTGGTGATCTCGCTGTGCGCCACGTTGCTCGTGCTCGCCGTGGCGCTGCCTGCCGCGTACTACACGGCGCGGTTCCGGTTCCCCGGTCGGCTCGTGTTCCTGTTCCTCGTGATCGTGACCCAGATGCTGCAGCCGGCGGTGCTGACGTCGGGCCTGTTCCGCCAGTTCATCGCCCTCGGGCTCCTCGACACGTGGGGCGCGATGATCCTGGTCAACGCGGCGTTCAACCTGTCGTTCGCGGTCTGGATCATGCACAGCTTCTTCGCGAGCATCCCGAAGGAGATCGACGAGGCCGCGCAGATCGATGGCGCCGGCACGTTCACCGTCCTGACCAAGATCAACCTGCCGCTCGTGTGGCCCGGGATCGTGACGGCTGTCGTGTTCACGTTCGTCGCGTCCTGGAACGAGTTCGCGGCGTCGCTGGTGCTGCTGACGACGGCGGGCAACCAGCCGCTGTCCGTGGCGCTGACCAAGTTCGTGGGGCAGTACGAGACCTCGTGGCACTACGTGTTCGGGGTGTCCATCGTGGCGATCGTGCCCGTGGTGATCCTGTTCATGCTGATCGAGAAGCGGCTGGTGGGCGGCCTCGTCGCGGGTTCGGTGAAGTAGGCGGCGCGGACCTGGTTGGGGTCGTCTCGCCGAGCGGACGGAATCTGTCCCAGTGCTGGACAATCGCATAGCATGGTGGCGATCCCATCCAGAGCGGTCGAGAGTCCTGGCTCCGTGACACCGCAGCAACCTGCCGACTTCCTGCCACGTGGCCGTGGCGTGAGGACGTAAGGTGCTCACGCCAGGTTCGATGGAGCAGCCATGGTCGCCGAGATACACCCGCACCGCCCCACGGTGTCGTTCGAGCTGATGCCACCGCGTCGGCCCGACGCCGCGCCGAACTTCTGGGAGACGGCGCAGCGGCTCGTGGCCGCGCGGCCGGACTTCGTCTCCGTCACGTACGGGGCGGCCGGGGGCGACCGGGCGACGTCGCGCGAGGTGCTCGCTACGCTGCTGCGGGGTACGCCCGTGCTGCCGGTTGCCCACCTGACCTGCGTGGGCGCGTCCCGCGAGGACGTGTCCGAGGTGATCGACGAGTTCCTCGAGGCCGGCGTCCGGTCGTTCCTCGCCCTGCGGGGTGACCCGCCGCGCGACGAGCCCCACTGGCGCCCCACGGACGACGACGTGCACTCCAGCATCGACCTGGTCCGGCTGCTGCGGCAGGTGGACGAACGACGCTGCGCCGCGGATGCCAGCACAGCCCTGCGCTCCGCCGCCCGCCCGCTCACCATCGCCGTCGCGACGTTCGTGGACGGTAATCCCGGGGCCGGCACCACGCGGGAGCAGGAGATCCGGCGGCTGCTGGAGAAGCAGGAGGCCGGGGCGAGCTTCGCGATCACGCAGTTCTTCTACCGGGCGCAGTCGTACACGAGGTTCGTCGAGGAGGCCCGGTCGGCGGGCGTGACCATCCCGATCCTCGCCGGGATCCTGCCCACCACGGAGGCGCGCCGGCTGCGCCGGGTCGAGGAGCTCACCGGGGTGGCCGCACCCGCCGACCTGCTGCGGGACCTCGACCGGCTCACCGCGCCCGACGGCGCCGTCGACCCCGAGGCCCAGCACGAGCACGGCATCGGGTACTCCGCCGAGCTCGCGCGCGAGGTGCTCGAAGCCGGTGCGCCCGGCGTGCACGTGTACACGTTCAACAAGCACCGCCCGGCCCTGGACCTCCTGGAGCGCGCGGGCCTGACCGTCTCCCGTCCCCGCTGAGTGCTGGCTGGACATCGCCTGCAGGGTATATCCCTGATGTGATGTATCGGTCGGATGCACGGTCGGCCGATACTACGGATGAAATCGGCCCCTACCCCCAGCGACCGAACCGTGGAGGCACCACCGTGCACGATCACGATCACAGCCCCACCGACCACACTGAACACAGCCACGCATCTCTCGGGCGGCGCGAGCTGCTGCGCGGCGCCGTCGTCCTCGGCATCGGTGCCGCGGGCGCGACGATCGCGGCGCCCGCTGTCGCGACACCTCTCGGTGCCGACCCCGCCGCCTCGCCGTCCCTGGCCCCCGAGCCCGAGGCACCCGCCGACGCCCCGCCGGGCGCGCTGGCCGGGGTCGAGGTCGTCACGCCGACCATCGCGAGCTGCGCCACCTGGGGCGCAGCGGCGGCCCGCGGCACCATCGAACCCGTCGCGGCCAACCCGAACAAGATCCTGATCCACCACACGGCGTCGGCCAACGTCACCGACTACTCGCAGGCCGCCGGTTATCAGATCGCCCGCGACATCCAGCAGTGGCACTTCGCCAACGGCTGGGTAGACACCGGTCAGCACCTGACGCTGAGCCGTGGCGGGTACGTCATGGAGGGACGGCACGGCTCGCTGTCCCGGCTGCAGAACGGCAGCGGCACGGTAGTCGGCGCGCACGCCCCCGGCCAGAACAGCCAGGCCATCGGGATCGAGAACCAGGGCACCTACACGAGCGCCACGCCGCCCGCGCAGCTCTGGAGCCGGCTGGTGGAGCTGTGCGCCTACATCTGCGACCAGTACGGGATCGCGCCGACGCAGATCTACGGGCACCGCGACTACACGGCCACGGCCTGCCCGGGCGACGTCCTGTACTCGATGCTGCCGCAGCTGCGGTCCGAGGTGGCGGCGGCCCTGTCCGGCTCGACCTGGTCGGTCATCGTGGACAACACGTCGGCGGGCTTCGCGGCAGGCGGCTCCTGGCTGACGTCGGCGTTCTCGGCCGAGCGGTACGGCGCCAACTACCGGTACGCGACGCCGGCCGAGGTCAGCGACCTGGCGACGTTCTCGGCGACCATCCCGTCCAACGGTTCGTACCGGGTGGAGGCGTGGTTCCCCGGGATCGCCGGCTACAACACGTCGACGCCGTTCATCGTCTACACCGGGACCGGCTCGTCGACTATCCGGGTTGACCAGTCCACGGGTGGTGGTGCCTGGCTCTCGCTCGGCACCTATGCCATGACGGCGGGTACCCGCACGGTCGTGGCGGTCAGCCGCTGGACGCAGGGCACCGCATACGTCGTGGCGGACGCGATCCGGATCACGCGGCTGTGACCCACCCGTCGGGGTGACGGGTCAGGACTGCGGAGCGGTGAGTGCCTGGAGCAGGTCTTCGGGCGAAGCGACGCCGACGAGCACCGACGACGTCCGAACCCTCCGCCACACCTGTACCCGTCCCTCGACCGGGCGCGACAGCTCGACCAGGACGGCCGGCGACGCCGTCGACCGCACGAGCGAGGTCCGTCCCGTGGTCTCGTCGAACCCGACGCCCAGCTCCAAGGGTTTTGTCGTCGTCGGCCGGTGCACCGCGGCCGAGGCGACGTCGGCGAGCGGCACGTCCACCGCTCCCACCCAGCCGAACCGGAACCGGACCACCCCGCCGGCCACGCGGTGCCGTGACCACAGCGGCGAGACGAACGCGACCAGCAGGGCTGCCGTGAGCACCCCGGCGACGAGGTCGACGGCCAGCGCAACGGGCACGGGCAGCAGTGCGCCGGCGATCAGATGCAGCACCAGCACTTCGATCCCACCCAGCACTACGAGACCTGCGACAAGAGCGAGCCAAGGTCCGCGCCCGCCGAGGCCGAACGTCCTGGCCGCACCGAAGCCGACGGCGCTCACGTGTCCGCGCGCTCCTGGCCGCTCATCGCCTGGATGGACTGCATGACCTGTTCGGTCAGCTCGCGTCGCGCCTGGGCCGGCTTGGTGCCGGCCGCGATCTGGCGGGACGGGTCGATCGGCACCCCGAAGTGCAGCTCGACCCGGGCGAACCGCGGCATCTTGCCGATGGGCTTCACCTTGTCGGTCCCGAGCAGCGCCACCGGGACCACGGGAGCCTTGCCGGTCAGGGCGAGCCACGCGACGCCGGTGTGGCCCTTGTGCAGCTTGCCGTCCCGTGAGCGGGTGCCCTCGGGGTAGATGCCGAACGCGCCGCCGCGCTGCAGCACCGCGAGGGCGTCCTCCAGGGAGCGCTGCCCGGCGCGCGGGTCGTCCCGCTGCACCGGGATGTCGCCCATCTTGGTGAAGAACCAGCGCGACAGCCGACCCTTGATGCCCTTGCCGGTCCAGTACTCGGCCTTGGCCAGGAACGCGACGTGCCGCGGGGCCATGATCGGGATGAGCAGCGAGTCGATGAACGACAGGTGGTTGCTCGCCAGGATCACGGCGCCGCGCCTCGGGATGTTCTGCAGGCCAGTGACGCGCGGGCGCAGAAGCACGAGCACGAGGAGCGAGAGGATGAGCTTGAGGAACCGGTACGTCACCGGCCTATTGTGCACCCCTCAAGCGACCCTGTGGACTGGGTGATGCGCGGGGTGAAAAGACTAAAGAGAACTGCAAGATGTCGACCATGTTTCAGACGTACAGGTCACGCGGGTGACCTGTACGTCTGACCGGAGTGCTGTGCTGGTCAGGGCGCCGTGCCGTCGCCCTTCTCGAAGGCGGCGAGCCGCACCTGCACGGCGCGGACGCGGTCGACGTCGAGCTTCTCGCTGCGGTCGAACCGGTAGACACCGTTCTCCTCCTGGAACACGTCAGTGAGCTGCGTGTAGCAGTAGCCGAACATCAGCGGGTCGTCGAGGAGCGCGTCGGTGAGGCCCGCAAACCGCGTGTGGAACTCCTCCTCGTCGGCGACGCGCTGGCCGTAGCCCCACGAGTCGGGCGAGCTGCCCGAGGCGGTCGCGGCGGCCTCCGGGTTCCACCAGATGCCGCCGTACTCGCTGACAAAGTAGGGCTGCCCGTTGTACGGCTGCGATATCGGCGTGCCGTTGTCCCGCTCGTTCCCGTAGGGCTTCCCCTCGGCGAGGCCGCCGACCAGCTCGGAGAACTTCGCGGGGTCCTGCTCGTACAGGTGCGAGTCCCAGACGTCCGTCTCGGGCACGCGGTGCGAGTAGCCGCTGGTGTCCAGCACGGGGCGCGAGGGGTCGGCCACCTTGGTCGCGAGCCACATGCCGCGGGTGACGTCGTCCAGCTGCGTGATGCGGTCGTGCAGGTCCTGGTGCGTCTCGTTGAGCGGGCACCAGCCGATGATCGACGGGTGGTTGTGGTCCCGCTGCAGGGCCTCCAGCCACTCGGCGACGTACGAGGTGGTGGGCCGCTGGCCGTCCGCAGGTGTGCCGTAGCCGCTGACGCCCCAGTCGCCGAACTCGCCCCACACCAGGTAGCCGAGCCGGTCCGCGTGGAACAGGTAGCGCTCTTCGAAGACCTTCTGGTGCAGGCGCGCGCCGTTGAACCCGGCGGCGAGGCCGAGCTCGATGTCGCGCGCGAGCGCGTCGTCCGACGGCGCCGTCATGAGCGACTCGGGCCAGTACCCCTGGTCCAGGACGAGCCGCTGGAAGACCGGCTCGCCGTTGATCCGGATCGCCTTGCCGTCGATCGACACGGACCGCAGGCCCGCGTAGGAGCGCAGCGAGTCGACGACGGTGCCCTCGGCGTCCCGCAGCTCGATGTCGACGCCGTACAGGTGCGGGTCGCCCGGTCCCCAGGTGCGAACCCGGTCCGCCGGGACGACGACGCGCAGCGCGGGCGCCAGGTCGAGGTCGGCGCGCGCCGTGGCGGTCGCGAACTCGCCGTCGGCGTCCGTGATGGTGACGGCGACCGTGTGGCCGCGCCGGTTCGCGGACAGCGGCACCACCACGTCGAATGCGGCGCTCGACAGGTCGGGCGTGATCCGCGGGCGCCGCAGGTGCACGGCGGGCACGGGCTCCAGCCAGACGGTCTGCCAGATGCCCGTGGTGCGCGTGTAGTTGCACTCGAAGTTCGCGTAGCGGTTGCTCTGCTTGCCGCGAGCCTGCGGCTCGTGCCGGGTGTCCCGCGCCCGCACGACGACGGTCACCGTCTCCCCCGGGATCGCGATCCCGTGCAGGTCGGCCGAGAACGGGGTGAACCCGCCGCGGTGCCGCACGACCTCCGTCCCGTCCACCCAGACGGTCGTGTCGTGGTCCACCGCCCCGAAGTGCAGGAGCACGTGGGGGTCGTCGCCGACAGCGGACCACTCGGCGGGGACCGTGACCTCACGGCGGTACCAGACGGCCTCGAGGAAGTCGGTGTTCTCGACGCCGGAGAGCTGCGACTCGGGTGCGAACGGCACGACGATCTCGCCGGTGAGCGGCCGCTCCGCGACGCCGCGCTCGAGCCCGGAGTCACCCGGGTCGATCTCGAACTGCCAGGTGCCGTTCAGGTTGAGCCAGCGGTCCCGGACCATCTGGGGACGGGGGTACTCGGGCCGCGGGACGGCTGCCGCGCTGGGCGTCCCGGTTGGCGAGAAGCGGTCGAGGAAGGTCATCAGCTGCTCCGTTGCGTCTACGACAGGTGCGCGGTGATTCAACACGGCTTCCGCTCGCTATGCAACGTTGTATCAGTCATCGGCTCTGCGCTGAGCCGCGGCGGGAGCCGTCGGGGCCGCCGCTGGGGCAGCCGTCGGAGCGCTGCCGGAGTTCAGGAGCGGCTGCTCTCCCGGGCCAGCAGCCGGTGCGGCACGAGCGCGTCGACCGGCTCGACGGCGGGGTCCGCCAGCTGCGTGATGATCCGGTCCACCGCCGTCTCGGCGATCGCGCGCAGGTCGGGTGCCACGGTGGTCAGCGAGGGGTTCGAGAACCTGCCGTCCTCGATGTTGTCCCAGCCCGTCACGGCGAGGTCGGCGGGAACCCGCACCCCGTTGAGGCGCAGCGCGTGCAGCGCGCCCAGCGCAAGCTCGTCGTTGGCGCAGACCAGGCCGTCGATCTGGTCGATCCTCGGTAGCACCGACTCCACCGCCGCGGCGCCCGCGGGCCGCGAGAACTGGGCGACCTGCAGCACCCAGCGCTCGTCCACGTCGAGGCCCGCCGCGGCGTGGGCGTCGAGGAATCCCTGGACCCGCTGGGCGCCGGTGCGGCCGGCGCCGCGCGGTTCGGCACCGAGGAACGCCAGCCTGCGCCGCCCGGTCTCCAGCAGATGCGTGGTGACCTGCGCCGCGGCGCTGACGTTGTCGATGCTCACGTGATCCGTGCGCCGCTCCCTGCTCTGGTCCGGGTCCGCACGCTCGCCGAGCAGCACCAGGGGTACCGTGCCGCGGACCGCATCGATCTCCGCCGGAGCCAGCTCCAGCGGGGAGAAGATGATGCCGTCGATCGCCTGGACGTCGAAACCGCGGGCCACCTCGAGCTCGATGTCGCGCGAGGACCGTGTCTCCTCGATGAGGACGCGGTACCCGCGGGCGCTCCCGGCGTCGATCACCTCGTGGGCGAGCACCGAGAAGTACGGGGCGTGCACCCACGGCACGGCCAGGGCGAGCGTGTTGGTGCGGCCGCGTCGCAGCTGGCGGCCGGCGAGGTTGGGCCGGTAGCCCAGCTCGGCGATCACCGCCTCCACCCGTTCCCGGGTTGCTTCGCCGACCCGGCCCGTGTCGTTGACGACGTTGGAGACGGTCTTCCAGGAGACGCCCGCCGCAGCGGCGACCTCCTTGATGCCGACGCGCCGGCCCGCTCGTTCGGACAACTTTCACTTCCTTCCGCACCGTGGCCCCTTGACGGGACGCCCACCCTAGTCCATCGTGATCCAACGTTGGAGCGCAACGTTGCACCATGGGAGGTCGACGATGACCCTGCTACGAGGACGCGGTGCCACGGGGCAAGGAAGCCCCGGGTCCGGGTCGAGAATCCGCAGTCGCGCGGAGAGTGCCGGAGGGCTGAGCCGCCGTGCTCTGCTCCAGGCGGCCCTCGCGGGCGCCGGCGGGATCGCACTGGGCGGGACGCTCGCCGGCTGCGCCGCGCCGGGCGCCGCGAGCTCGGGCAAGACCCCGGTCATGATCTGGGACCTCTTCTCCGGCGGCGACGGCGCGCTCATGCAGGAGATGGTGGGCGCGGTAGCAGCGGCGAACCCGGATATCGCCGTCGACTCCACGACGCTTGAGTGGGGGGCGCCTTACTACACCAAGCTGGCCATGACGTCGTCCGGCGGGCGCCCGCCGGAGGCCGCCGTCATGCACGTGTCCCGGCTGGCCGGGTACGCGCCGGGCGGGCTCCTCGAACCGTTCGACCTGGACGCGCTCGCCGCGCTCGAGGTCACCGAGGCCGACTTCGCGCCGGCGGTGTGGCAGAAGGCCCAGTTCGACGGGCAGCTCTACGCGCTGCCGCTCGACACGCACCCGTACATCATGTTCCACAACCCTGTGATCGTGCAGGATGCGAGCCTGGCCGGGCCGGACGGCAAGCTGGACCTGGACGCCGTCGCGGGCGCCGACCGTTTCCTCGCCGCCGGGCGGGCGATGGCCGAGGTCACGGGCGAGACCGGGGTCGGCTGGGGCTACCAGCGCGACACCGCCGGGTGCTGGCGCATGTTCTGGGGCCTCTACTCCCAGAACGGCGGCGGCTATGAGCTCACGCCGGGCCGTCCGGCCGACCTCGACATCGAGGCCGCGACCGAGGTCTTCGAATTTCTCCAGGAGATGGTCGACGGCACAGTCGCGGCGAAGAACCAGGACGGGAACGCCGCGGCCGGCCGCTTCATGACGGCGCGCACCGGCACGATGTTCGCCGGCGAGTGGGACCTGCCGATGTTCCGCGAGGCGCTGCCCGACGTCGGGGCCACGCAGTTCCCGGCGATCTTCGGCACCCCGGCGAACTACGCCGACTCGCACTCGTTCGTGCTGCCCCGGCAGGCACACCCCGACCCCGCCCAGCGCGAGGCGACGTACCGGGTGCTCGCGGGTCTCCTCAAGGAGGGCCTCACCTGGGCCTCGGCCGGGCACATCCCGGCCTACCAGCCCGTCGTCGAGGAGCCCGCGTACCAGGAGCTCGTCCCGCAGCGCGACTACGCACCCGCCGCCGAGATCGCGGTCTTCGACCCCGACGCCTGGTTCACGGGCGGCGGCAGCGACTTCCAGACGCGCATGGGCGACGCCATGACGGACACCCTGGCCGGCGAGGCTCCGCCACGCACGGCCGTCACCCGCATGCTGAGCGAGATGGACCGGTTCCTCTCCCAGCCCAACCCCGCCTGATCGAGAGGACGACGATGACTGTCTCGAACACCGGCGTCACCGCGCCCCCCGGCCAGGCTCCGGCGGCCCGGTCGGCCGCCACGAGCCGGCCCGGCACCCGAGCCGGCACTGCCGGCAAGTCCCTGCGTGAACGGGACCGGTCCGGCTACCTGTTCGTCGCGCCGTTCGCCATCGCCACCGGGCTCTTCCTGGTGTGGCCGACGATCTCCGGCCTGTGGATGAGCTTCACGAACCAGAGCCTCACCGGCACCGGCAGCGAGTTCATCGGCTTCGCCAACTACGCCGAGGCGTTCAGCGACCCCCAGGTCTGGCAGACGCTGTGGCACACGGTCTGGTTCACGATCCTGAGCACCGTGCCGCTCGTGGTGGTGGCCCTCGTCATGGCCTTGCTCGTGCACACCGGCCTACCGGGCCAGTGGGTGTGGCGCATGTCGTTCTTCGCTCCGTACCTGCTGACCAGCGCCGTCGTGTCCGGGCTGAGTGCCTGGCTGTTCCAGCCCGACATCGGCCTGCTCGACACCTGGCTTGCGGCCCTAGGCCTCGGTCCGGTGGGGTGGATCACCGACGAGAACGTGGCGATGTTCTCCATCGCCCTGGTTACCGTGTGGTGGACCGTCGGGTTCAACTTCCTGCTCTACCTCGCTGCGCTGCAGGGCATCCCGGCCCAGCAGTACGAGGCGGCGACGATAGACGGCGCGGGCGGCTGGCGGCGGCTGTTCTCGATCACCCTGCCGCAGTTGAAGACCATCACCGGCGTCATCGTCGTGCTGCAGCTGCTTGCGTCGCTCAAGGTGTTCGACCAGATCTACCTGCTGACGAAGGGCGGGCCGAACGGGAGCACCCGGCCGATCCTCGAGTACGTCTACGACATCGGTTTCACGAACTACCGGCTCGGCTACGCCTCCGCGATCTCATACGTGTTCTTCGCCCTGATCCTCGTGTTCACGCTGGTGCGGCTCATGCCGACCAGGAAGGAGGCCTGACGTGTCCGTTGCCGAGCTGGTCGCCGTCCGCCGGGCGAGGGCGCTGCAGACCCGGGCCGAGAACCGGGCCCTCACCAAGCTGACCATCGGACCTTCGCGATGGGTGCGCGCCGCCACCCTGACGGCCCTCGTTGTGCTCGCGGCGCTGTGGTTGCTTCCCGTGGTGTGGGGTGCGATCACAAGCTTCAAGCATGAGGCCGAGGCCGCGCTGCCCGCGTCGTGGTGGCCCTCGATGGGCTGGACGCTCGACGCCTATCAGCAGGTGCTCAGCAACAGCGACCTGCTGATCTGGATGTGGAACAGCCTCGTCGTGGCCGTGCTGGTCACGATCCTGACCGTGCTGATCTCCGCGATGGCCGCGTTCGCGTTCTCGCAGACCCTGTTCAAGGGCCGGGGCCTGCTCCAGTGGCTCACCATCGCAGCCATCATGATGCCCGGGCAGATCCTCATCGTGCCGCTGTTCCGGCAGATGCAGGCGCTCGGCCTCGTGGACACGTTCGCGGGCATCGTGCTGCCGCAGATCGTGGCGCCCGTGATGGTGTTCATCCTCAAGCGGTTCTTCGACGCGATCCCGCAGGAGCTGCTTGATGCCGCGCGGATCGACGGCGCAGGATCGTGGCGGCTGTTCTGGACGATAGTGCTGCCGCTGTCGCGATCGATCCTCGTGGCCGTGGCGATCTTTGTGTTCATCGGCGCGTGGAACAACTTCCTGTGGCCGTTCATCGTGACGACCGACCCGCAGTTCATGACGCTGCCCGTGGGCCTGTCGACAGTGAAGAACGCCTACGGGGTGCAGTACGCGCAGAACATGGCCTCCGCCATGATCGCGGCGTTGCCGCTGCTGCTGGTGTTCATGCTGTTCCAGCGGCGCATCGTGCAGGGTGTCGCTACCACCGGCATGGGTGGGCAGTAGTAGTCCACAATCAGCGGGTGGCCATTCCGACCCCGCACTCTTCGCAGCGTCCGCATCTCGCCGCGGTGGTGGAGGACTACCTCTACGCCGCGGCGGGCTGGGTGCTCACCCGCGCCGGCTGGCGACCCCGCATCGAGACCTACACCGGGTACGGCACGCCGGACAAGGTACGGGTGCTCGCGCGGGTGCTCCTCTCGCCCCGGCACCACGCGACACCGGACCGCGCGGAGCTCCGCGCCGGCCGACGCGGGTTCCGCCACTTTCTCACCGTGCCGGCGCCCCACTGCCCCGTGCAGCTCCGGGTGGGTGGGCACACCTCCCTCGTGACGAGCGACCGCGCCGGCTATGTCGACGTCGAGCTCCCGACCGGGGCCCCGCTGCCCACCGGCTGGCAGCCGGTCTTCATGTCCTGCCCCGACGAGTCGGAACCGTTCGAGGCCGACGCCTCGCTCCTGGTGCTCGACGAGCGCACGCGGCTCGGCGTCGTCAGCGACATCGACGACACGACGATGGTCACTTCGGTGCCGCGCCCGCTGCTCGCCGCGTGGAACACGTTCGTGCGGCACTCCAGTGCGCGGCGGGCAGTGCCGGGCATGCCCGAGCTGTACCGGGACCTGCGGCGGGCGCACCCAGAGGCCCCCTTCTTCTACCTGTCGACCGGGGCCTGGAACACAGCGGGCACGCTGCGCGGGTTCCTCGCGCGCCACGACTACCCGCAGGGCCCGCTGCTCCTCACCGACTGGGGCCCGACCCTGACCGGGTGGTTCCGCAGCGGCCCCGCGCACAAGAAGGCGAGCCTCGAGCTCCTGATGACATGGTTCCCGCACATGCAGTGGGTGCTGTTCGGCGACGACGGCCAGCACGACGTCGAGATCTACGAGCAGGCCGTGCGCCGCCGCCCCGACCAGGTGCGGGCCGTGGGGATCCGGCGGCTCACCGGCGGGCAGCAGGTGCTCGCCGGGAACGTGCCCAGCTCCGGTGTCACGACGGAGGGCCCCAACGACATCTCCCGGGTGCCGATCGTCACCGGCCGGGACGGGGACGAGCTCAGCCGCCGGCTCGCGGCTGTCGCGCCGGAGGTACTGAACTAAGCGGTGCTTGTCTGCCCCTGAGCCTGCGGTTCCGCTTCGGGCGCGTGCCTCGTTCCTCGGCCCGCACCCTGCGCTGCACCTCCGGCTCAGGCTCTGCTGTCACCGCCTTAGCCTGCGGTTCCGCTTCGGGCGCGTGCCTCGTTCCTCGGCCCGCACCCTGCGTTGCACCTCCGGCTCAGGCGGTGACCAGGTAGTCGTCGGCGTCGTCGTCCCAGGCCAGGGCGACGGCGCCGGCGGCCTCTGCCGCCTTCGCGAACTGGAGGAACCCGCGGAAGCCGAGGGCCTTCTCCGAGAAGTCGGGGCGCTTCTTGCGTACGGCGTTCTTCAGGCCGGACAGGGCGGCCGAGCCGTTCGACTCCTGGACGACCGTCCGCAGCAGCCCGAACGCGGCGGACGTGTCGCCCTGCTCCGGCAGCGACACCTCGGGGTCGCCTGCCGACGGGCCTGTCGCCAGCTCCACGAACCCGCGGTCCGCGAGGAACCGCAGGAACTCGCCGAACGTGCGGAACCCGTAGTCCGACTCGCTGAACGTCGCGTCCTTGCGCAGCAGCGTCCGCTTGAGGGCGGACGCCGTCACGGCGCCGCTCGTGGAGGACTGCAGGTCGGCGAGAGTCTGCGCCACGCGCACCTCCATGGGCGCATCGCTCGACGCCGAAGTCTCTTCCTCCTGCTCGCTCGCGTCGATCTCGGCCTCGGGCGCCGTCGTGGTCTCGACGAGGGCCGGTGCAGGCTCCGCCTTCTTGCGGCGTCGGGTCGCGGGCCTGGCCTCGGGCTCGGTCTCGATCGGGACCTCGGGCGCCGTCGCCTCGGCGACGGCCTCGGCCACCGCCACCGCCTCCGCGGCCTTGGTGCGGCGCGATGTGGCGGGGGCCTTCTGCGCGGTGGCGCGCTCCGTCGTCGTGCCGGCCTTGCGGGACCGGGAGCCGCGCTTCGGGGCGGGGGCACCCTGGTCCTCGTCGGGCACCTCGACGCCCTCGAGGCGGTCGTAGAAGAGGAACTCGTCGCAGGCGGCGGGCAGCAGGCGCGACGTCGACTTCTCGACGCCGACGCCGATCACGCGCTTGTTCAGCTCGCGCAGCTTGTGGACGAGCGGGGAGAAGTCGCTGTCGCCCGTGCACATGACGAACGTGGAGATGTAGTCGCGCTCGAAGGCCATCTCGATGGCGTCGACCACCATCTTGATGTCGGCGGCGTTCTTGCGGGAGGCGCCCATCCGCTGGGTCATCTCGATCAGCTCGACCTGGTGCCGGGTGAGCATGCGCCGGTCCTCGTCGAAGTACGACCAGTCCGCGTAGGCGCGGCGTGCGACGACGCGGCCGCGCACTGCGAGGGCATCGGCGATCGGGCCGAAGTCGAACTGCATCCCGCCCAGGTGTTCCCGGGCGCCGAGCGCCAGGTTCTCGTAGTCGATGAATACAGCAAGACGTTCTTCTTGGTCCATGCTCGCCACTCTATGGGGTTTCCAGGTGGTGGGGGTTCGAGGGCGCTCCGAGGCGACACTCCGCACAGGGGAATATCAAAAGGGTGAAATGTGTGATGCCGGGCCGTGCCGGACCCCGCAAAAGTTCACCCATTGCCTAGAATCGCTAGATGGCCGAGGCGACCTCCGGGTACGACGATCCGATCTCCAGCCGGAATCGGATCATCGCTGCTGCCGCGCGCCTGACCTGTGCCGATGGCTGGTCGAAGGTGACGATGGGTCGCCTGGCGACCGAGGCGGGCGTGAGCCGGCAGACCGTCTACAACGCGGTCGGCAGTCGCGAGGCGCTCGCCGAGGCGATGGTGCTCACGGAGTCGGCCAAGTTCATCTTCAAGATCGTCGAGGGCTTCGACAGCCACCCCGACGACCTGCTGTCCGGTGTGCACGCCGCCGTCGAGAACACGCTGGAGTTCGCCCAGGGCAACGCGCTGCTGCGCGCCATCATCTCCGCCACGCACGGTGCGGACACCGAGCTGCTTCCCCTGCTCACCACCCACTCGGAGTCCCTGCTGGGAACCGTCAAGGTGGTGGTGCAGGACCGCGCGGACCAGTACGAGATCGACCTGACGCCGGAGCAGATCACGGCGGTCATCGACATCGTGGTGCGCACCTCGATGAGCCACGTCATGCAGCCATCGGCGACCCCGTGCGAGACCGCTTGCTCGATCACCTGGCTCGTCTCCTGCGTCATCGGGCGCCCTCGCGGTTGACGCCGCGGCCCGGCGGAGGAGGATCGAGGCATGCGAATCGGCACCCACCTCATGCGTTTCGACTCGATGGAACCCGTCCGGATGCGGACCGAGCTGGCGGACGCCGCCCGGTACGCGGATGACGGCGGTGTCTCGTGGGTCTCCGTGATGGACCACTACTTCCAGATGGAGCACCAGGGTTTCCCGGCGTCCGACCCGATGCTGGAGGCCTACACGACCCTGGGCTACCTCGCCGGCGTGACCGAGAAGGTCCAGCTCGGTGCGCTGGTCACCGGTGTGACCTACCGCTACCCCGGGCTGCTGGCGAAGATCGTGGCTTCGCTCGACGTGCTCTCGGGCGGGCGTGCGACCTATGGCATCGGGGCTGCCTGGTACGACAAGGAGCATGCGGCGCTCGGGGTGCCGTTCCCAAGCGTCAAGGAGCGCTTCGAGATGCTGGAGGAGACGGTCCGGATCGCGCGCCAGATGTACGACCCGGACAACAACGGCCCGTTCGAGGGCACGCACTACCAGCTCGCCGAGACGCTGTGCTCGCCGCTCCCGCTGTCCCGGCCGGAGATCATGATCGGCGGGTCCGGGGAGAAGAAGACCCTCCGGCTCGTGGCGCAGTACGCGGACGCGTGCAACCTGTTCGCCGAGACCCCCGAGCGGCTCCGCCACCTCCTGGACGTGCTGCACCGGCACTGCGACGACGTCGGCCGCGACCCCGCCGAGATCCGCGTGACGATGCTGCACCGGGGGACACCGATCGGGCCGGGTGACACCGCGAGCTTCGTCCAGGAGATGCGCGGGTTCGCGCAGCACGGGGTGGACACGGTGATCCTGCGGCCGCCGGCCACATCGCTCGCCGAGTGGGTGCGCGACGCCGTCGTCCCGGCGGTGGAGCCCTGCGCCGAGCTGTGACGCTCAGGTGGTCGCACCCGGACCGCCCGCCCGCTCGCGCCGGAGCACCACCGGGCAGGTGGCGAGGTGGTCGTCCACCAGGCCGCACGCCTGCATGGCCGCGTAGGCCGTGGTGGGGCCGATGAACCGGAACCCCAGCTTTTTCATCGCCTTGCTCATGGCCTTCGACTCGGCGGTCCAGCCCGGCACGTCCGCGAAGGTAGCCGGCCGCTCGCGGGTGGTGGGGGCGGGGGCGAAGGACCAGAACAGCTCGTCGAGCGTGCGCCCGGAGTCATGCAGCGCCACCACTGCCCGCGCGTTGTCGATGGTGGCCTCGATCTTCATGCGGTTACGGATGATCCGGGAGTCGGTGAGCAGCCGCTCGACGTCGTCGGACCCGAAGGCCGCGACGCTCTCCGGGTCGAAGCCGGCGAAGACCTCGCGGAACGCCGGGCGCTTGCGCAGCACGGTGATCCAGGACAGCCCGGACTGGAAGCCCTCCAGGGCGATGCGTTCCAGCAGGGCCTGCTCACCGTGCACGGGCACGCCCCACTCGTCGTCGTGGTACGCCTCGTAGAGCGGGTCGCCGTCGCCGAAGCAGCGCGGGCCCGCGCCCGCTTCCGTCGTCATCGCCGTGCTGTCTGTCCTGGGATCACTGGTCACGGCACCACTCTGACGTACACCACTGACACACGGCGCGCTCCCGCCAGCCCCCTGTGTACAACGTCCGAAGACCGCTGCCTGTGGTTACGCCAGAACCGCTGCGCCGCGGTCCCGAGGGGCTCAAGACCCGGTGTCGGGGATCGCGCCGCGGCGCTTGAGGTAGGCCTCGATACCGTCGAGCACAACAGTGATCCCGAAGGCGATCTCGTCCTCGACAGGGGTGCTCTCCATCGGGCCCGACCACGTCGCGAACGCCCCGAACAGGTGCGGGTAGGACGTCGGGTCGGAGTACTGGGTGAGGACCGTCTCGAAGTCGGCCCAAGGGTTGGCCGCCTCGATCGCGGCGGGGTCAAGCTCCGACTCGGGCGTGCTGTCGGGCAGCCCGGCGGTGCGCCGCACCGTCTGTGCCGCCGCGCGCCGGGTCTCGGCCTGCACGCGGGCCTCGCCCAGGACGTGCTGCGCCAGCAGGCCGACGATGGCGAGCTTCTCGTCGGCAGGTAGATCGACCTGGCTCAGGACCCCGAACGCCTGGTCCATCCAGCGCACCCGGTTCGGCCCCGGCGCCACGGCGGACAGCGGCAGTTCCAGGATCCACGGCCGGGCAAGGACCCAGTCGATCTGGAGCCGCGTCCAGGCCTCGAGGCCGGCGCGCCAGCCGATGTCGGCGGGCAGGTCGGGCAGGAAGCGCGCCACGGCGTCCGACATCAGGACCAGGAGCTCCTCCTTGCCGGACACGTGCCGGTACAGGGCCATCGGGGTGTATCCGACGGCCTCCGCGATTCGGGCCATCGAGACGGCGGCGATGCCTTCGGCGTCGGCCAGGTCGGTCGCCGCCTGCACGATCTGCGCGGTGGAGAGGGCCGGTTTGGGCCCGCGTCGCCGCGGCGCCTCGGCCCCCCACATGCGCAGCACGGCGGCGGGCAGCTCACCCGCCGCGGGTGGGCTCTGCGGTGACTCGGCGTGGTCACGCGTGCTGTCGGTGCTCATCAGCTCCATCCTCCCCCGATTCGTGACAGGTTCCGATCCGAAACTCTCTTGACCCCATACTGTTTACGCCCCACACTAAAACGAGTACGACATACACAGTAAGCGATCAGGAGAGGGAGATCATGACTGCGATCGTCACGGCAGAAGGCCTGCACAAGTCCTTCGCAAGGCGCGGCTCGGCGAGCCCGCCGGTGCTGGACGGGCTCGACCTGGAGCTCGAAGAGGGAGCGGTGCTCGCACTGCTCGGTCCCAACGGTGCGGGCAAGACCACCACGGTCCGCATCCTGTCCACGCTGCTGCGGCCCGATGCGGGCCGCGCCACGGTGGCCGGCTTCGACGTCGTCCGTGAGGCGCGCCAGGTCCGCGAGGTCATCAGCCTCACCGGCCAGCAGGTCGCCGTCGACGACAAGCAGACGGGGGCCGAGAACCTCACCATGATGGGCCGCCTCGCCCACCTCCCGCGCCGCGTGGTGCGGGACCGTGTGGCGGAGCTGCTCGACGCGTTCGACCTGGCCGACGCCGCGAGCAAGCGCGTCGCGGCGTACTCGGGTGGCATGCGACGGCGGCTCGACCTCGCCGCCGGCCTGCTGACCCGGCCCCGGGTCATGTTCCTCGACGAGCCCACCACGGGCCTCGACCCCCGGTCGCGACAGGCGCTGTGGGACGTCGTCCGAGAGGTGGTCTCCGACGGCACCAGCGTCCTGCTGACCACCCAGTACCTGGAGGAGGCCGACCGGCTCGCGGACCGGGTCGCGCTCGTCGACGGCGGCCGTATCGTCGCCGACGACACACCCGCCCGGCTCAAGCGCGAGGTGGGTGAGGCAGGCGTCGAGCTCACCTTCTCCTCCGGGTCCGCCGCCGCCCGGGTCGCCCTGGCGCTCGTGTCCGCCACCACCGACGGCGCGCGGGTCCGGGTACCCACCGACGGCTCGGTCGCGCACGTGCGCACCGTCCTCGCGACGGTCGAGGCAGCGGGAGCGGAACCAGAGCACTGGGAGGTCAAGGCGCCCAGCCTCGACGACGTCTTCCTCACCCTGACCGGGCACGCCGGGCACGTCGGGCACGACCGTCCGGCTCGACCGACGGAGGTGGCGGCATGACCCACCTGCTGAGCGACGTGTCGACCATGACCACTCGCGGCCTGCGCCTCGTCTCGCGCGACGTGGACTCGATGATCACCGCGGTGGTCCTACCCGTAGTGATCCTGCTGATGTTTGTGCTCGTGTTCGGCGGGGCCGTCGACATCGGCACCGAGTACATCAACTACGTGACCCCGGGAGTGATCCTGCTGGCGGCCGGCTTCGGCGCCGCGAACACGGCGCTCGCGGTGGAGCACGACATGTCGAGCGGCATGGTCGAGCGGCTGCGGTCGATGCCGATGAACGCCCAGGCCGTGCTGTCCGGGCACGTGGTGGCGAGCCTGGTGAAGAACCTGGCCACCACGGCGATCGTGTTCGGAGTGTCGATCCTGCTCGGGTTCCGGCCCCAGGCCTCCCCTTTGGAGTGGCTCGCTGCCGTGGGGATGATCCTGCTCTTCGTCGGGTGGATCACGTGGCTCGCCGCCTTCGTTGGCGTGCTGGTCCGTTCGCCCGACGCCGCCGGCGGGTTCTCCTTCTTCGTGATGTTCCTGCCCTACATCTCGAGCGCCTTTGTACCCGTCGAGACGCTGCCGAGCTGGCTGCGCGGGTTCGCGGAGCACCAGCCGGTGACGCCGGTGATCGAGACCGTGCGCGGGCTCCTCGCGGGTGGCGGCTCGACGGTCGCGGACCCGGCCGGTGTCGCGATGCTCGCGATCACCTGGTGCCTGGGGCTCGGGCTGCTCTTCGCGGTGGCCGCCGGCCTGGCCTTCCGTGCCCGGCGCTGACCCGTCCCCAAACCCTCCCGTCCGGCCCGGCGAAAGCAGGTAAGACATGGCTACCGACACGACAACCACCACTGAGACGCCCGCGCGCTCGCCCAAGAAGGTCAGGTGGTGGCGCCGCCCCTGGATCGCGCCGCTCGCGATCATCACGGCGATCTTCCTGGCGACGGCTTTGCCCCACTACGTCGGGCTGGACCCGTCCCAGGCGCAGATCCCCGCGGGGGACATCAGTGGCCGCCCGCCCGCCTACTACCCCGCCCTGGTCACGCACATCTTCACCGGTTCGGTGATGCTGTGCGCGGCGGTGCTCCAGCTCTGGCCGTGGCTGCGGGCCAACCACCTGCGGGTCCACCGGTGGAGCGGCCGGGTGTTTGTTGCGGCGGCGATCCCGACCGGGCTCGCCGCCCTGGTCACCGCACAGTTCCCGAGCGAGGGGCCGAGCCAGCGAATCGCGAACTCGCTCCTCGCGGTGCTGCTGGTGGTCTTCACGGTGCTCGGGTATCGCGCCGTGCGGCAACGCCGCTTCGTGGACCACCGCCAGTGGATGCTCCGGAGCGTCGCCCTGGCCTTCTCGATCGTGGCCAACCGGTTCTGGGGGGTGCTGCTGGTACTGACCTTCGTGCCGTCGTTCGACGGGGACATGGCGTCGTCCCCCGATGCGATGTCGGCTGCCGCCGCGTCGGCCTGGGTGTCCTGGGTGGTGAACCTGCTGATCGCCGAGTGGTGGATCCACAAGTACCCGAGGCCGAGGGACGGGGCCGCCAGGACCAGGAAGGTCCGTGCCGCGACTGCGTGAACCCGGCGGTGTGTGTCAGTAGCGGGGGACAGACTGTCCCCATGGCACAGACGACCGACGGCGTGATCGGCAATCCGGCAGAGATCGAGCAGAAGCAGATCCTGAAGAAGTACCTGACCGAGACGCGTGAGGCCCTCGTGTGGAAGCTCGAGGGCCTCACGGAGAAGCAGGCGCGCTGGCCCCTGGTGCCCTCGGGCAACAACCTGCTGGGCATCGTCAAGCACTGTGCCAACGTCGAGATCGGCTACCTCGGGCGGTGCTTCGGTCGGGAGTGGCCCAACCCGGAGGAGCTCGTCTCCGACGAGCGCCTGGACGAGGACCCGCAGGCGGACTGGTACGCGACTGCCGACGAGTCCGTCGCCTCCGTCGTGGACCTCTACCGGCGGGCCTGGGCGTTCTGCGACGAGACCATCGACTCGCTGCCTCTGGACACGGTGGGGCAGGTCCCGTGGTGGGAGTCCCGCGACGTCACACTGTTCCGGCTCCTCGTGCACGTGACCGACGAGGTCGCCCGGCACGCAGGCCACGCCGACATCCTGCGCGAGCTCACCGACCAGTCCGTCGGCCTCAGCGGGGACAACACCAACATCCCCGACTGGCAGGCGGGCGAAGCGGCTGCGTACCTCGACAAGCTCAAGAATCTCGCCGAAGGAGCGGACGACTAGCGTCGACGTCCGAGATTCGCCAAACTGCGGGCCATGCCCCTCAACGTGGAGCCGTCCACATCCTCCGGGTCGCCGCACGAGCCGCCCTCGGCGGACGCGCCGGCTCCGGCGCAGCCCGAAGCGTCCCTGGCGGAAGGCCGGTCAGACCCCGGGTTGACGCGGGACCGCGGTTCCATGCGCCCGCTGGTCGTGTTCCTGATCGCGGCGGCGGTGGCGCTGGTCGGCACCATCGTGTTCGCGCTTGTCATCGTCGGCAACGAGCGCGAGCAAGAGCAACTGACGGACGCCCGGGCCGACGTCGTGCGGGCAGTTGATGAGGGACGCGCGGACCAGGAGGGCCTGGCCGAGCAGATCGCTGCAGCGGAGCAGGCCCTTGCGGACTCGGAGGGCAAGGTGGCCGATGACGCCGTCCGCGCCGAGCTGGCCGGACACGTCGCCGCGGCGCAGGAGCTCGGTGACCTGCAACCGCCGCCGGTCCCTGAGGCCGGTGCCGACGGGCTGGAGGCTCCCGAGGACTTCGATGGCCTGGAGGCCGAGGCGACCGAGTGGGCGAGCACCATGCGCACTACCTCGACGACGCTCGCGACGGCGACCGAGGACGTCCTGACCTCGTACCGGCAGTGGACCGAGGAACGCGAGGCCGCGCAGGCCAGGGCGGCCGCCGAGGCCGAGGAGGCGAGGAGGGCGGCCGCCCAGCTGCAGACGGCACGGGCGACCCTGATCGCGGTCACGGCGCAGCTCGAGATCTCCGTGCGCGACTCGCAGTACACCCTCGACTGGTCCGCCGACGCCGGTGCTCCTGCCGCCGTCCGCGAGACCCTCTCGACGCATCGCGCCACGGGCCAGGCCGAGCTCGCGGTCGGTGTGAACAGGAGCAACCTGAACTCCGTGAAGGCGCTCGGCCAGCGGCGCGAGGCGGCCCGCGCAGCGATCGAGGCGGCTGCCTGGGAAGTCCGCGCGACCGTCGCGGACGGCTCCAACGGCCGGCTCGTACAGGACGACCTGTGCGACGTCGGCGTCGGGCCGGAAGGGCAGGACCAGTACCTGCGGTGCGATGCGGCCGAGGCCTGGGGCGAGCTCGGCACGCGGTTCGAGGCGGAGTTCGGCAAGCCGTTGCGCATCGATTACGGCTACCGGCCCTACGACTGGCAGCTCCAGGCGCTCGACGAGTTCGGCAGCGGCCAGGCCGCCGCGCCCGGTACCTCGAACCACGGCCTGGCGGTGGCGGTGGACGTGCCGGTGGACGACGGCTTCCGCTTCGGTCAGCCCGAGTTCGAGTGGCTGGCGGCCAACGGGCCGGAGTTCGGCTGGGAGCATCCGGAATGGGCGCGGCAAGGCGGCGGCCGAGAGGAGTCGTGGCACTTCGAGTACACGAGGTGATCCGGCGGTCCCCGCTGCTGCGCACCGCTCCTGGACCGGGCGGTTGCGCGCGGGCCGGATAATGGGAGCGTGCAGTGCCCCCACTACGACGCCGGCCGCTGCCGCTCCTGCACCCTCCTGGAGATCGACTACCCCACCCAGGTGCTCGACAAGGAGCGGCATGTCGCCGCGCTCCTCGCCTCGAGCTCGACCACCGGCGCCGGCCTGAGCTGGCTTCCCGCGGTCAGCAGCGTCGAGTCCGGCTTCCGGAACAAGGCGAAGATGGTGGTCAGCGGCACGGTCGCCGAGCCCGTGCTGGGCATCCTGGACCGGGTCGGTCAGGGGGTAGACCTCACGGACTGCGGCCTGTACCCGGACGTCCTGCAGGCATCGTTCGAGCCCCTGGCCGCGTTCGTCACCCGGGCGAACCTGGAGCCCTACGAGGTCTCCGGCCGGGGCAAGCGCGCGCAGCAGCGCGGCGAGCTCAAGTACCTCTTGGTCACCCTGTCGCCCGACGGCGAGCTGATGGTCCGGTTCGTGCTGCGCTCCCAGGAGGCGATAGCGCGGATCCGCAAGCACCTTCCCGCGCTGCAGGCCGAGCTCCCGGCCCTCGCGGTCGCGTCGGCGAACATCCAGCCCGCGCACGCCGCGGTGCTCGAGGGGGATTTGGAGATCCCGCTCACCGAGCGCACCACGCTCCCGATGCGGATCGCCGACATCACGCTGGACCTACGCCCCCAGAGCTTCTTCCAGACCAACACGGCCGTCGCGACCGAGCTGTACCGCCAGGCCCGCACCTGGGTCGACGAGGTGGGCCCGGGCAGCCTCTGGGACCTGTACTGCGGCGTGGGCGGTTTCGCGCTGCACTGTGCCGCACCGGGCCGCGCCGTCACGGGCATCGAGATCAGCGCGGAGGCAGTCACGGCGGCGTCGGGCACGGTGGCCAGGCTGCGCGACGGCGGCCAGGCCGAGCGTTTTCGTGACGTCACGTTCGCCGCGGGCGACGCCACAGCGTTCGCGATCGGGCCGGACGCACCCGAGCTGCCCGAGATGGTCATAGTGAATCCGCCTCGGCGGGGCATCGGCGCGGACCTTGCGCAGTGGCTGGAGACCTCGGGGATCGACCACGTCCTGTACTCGAGCTGCAACGCGACGACCCTCGCTACGGATCTCGCCGCCATGCCGTCGCTGCGCCCGGTGCGGGCACGCCTGCTCGACATGTTCCCGCAGACCTCGCACTACGAGGTGTTGGTGCTCCTCGAGCGGGTCTGACCCGACGAGCCCGGCGCCTACTTGCCGCCGGTGTCTTTCTTTGCTTGGCCTGGCGGCGCAGCGTCCTTCTTTGCCTGGCCGGGTGGGACGTCGTCCTTCTTCGCTTGGCCGGGCGGGACGGCGTCCTTCTTTGCCTGGCCGGGCGGGACGGTGTCCTTCTTTGCTTGGCCGGGTGGGACGGCGTCCTTCTTCGCTTGGCCCGGCGGGACGGCGTCCTTCTTTGCCTGGCCTGGCGGCGCAGCATCCTTCTTCGCCTGGCCGGGCGGGACGGTGTCCTTCTTTGCCTGGCCCGGCGGGACGGCGTCCTTCTTCGCTTGGCCCGGCGGGACGGCGTCCTTCTTTGCCTGGCCTGGCGGCGCAGCATCCTTCTTCGCCTGGCCGGGCGGGACGAGTCCCGCGGGGTCGGGAATGTTCGCCGGGACCTCAGTCGGAGACTTCGGCGCGGCCCTTCGAGCAGCGGTCTCTGCGCCGTCCGAGGTGGAGATGGTGGAGACGGAGACGGTGCCCGTCTCGACGAACGGCGACGCGGCACGCGCGTCGCCGGCAACGCCGGTGGTGACGGCGGTCGTCATGAACAGCCCTCCGGCGACCGTCGCCACCAGGCCGGATGGGTCCGTCAGTGCGCTGCGAGCGGCCAGGACCGCGCGGGCCCCCAGGGCTGCGAGTCCGCTCCCGACCCCCGTGCCCGTGGCGGCGACGGCTACGCCGGCGGCGCTGCCCGCCACGCCCACTTTTGCCGCGGCAAGGGCCGGCAGGAGGACCGGCATACCGGCCCGCAGCATCCAGTACGACTCGCGGACGTCGACGAACGCCCGCGTGCAAGCGGCGCACTGAACCAGATGGTCCTCGACCTCCTGCCGCCGGTGCGGCAGGAGACGGTTGCGTACGAAGTCGTGCATCGAGGCCTGGGAGAACCTGCACTCGGGCTTGTCTGCCGAGTCGGTGGGTGTTTCGACAAAACTGCTCGCGAGCCGGTTCTCGGCCCGCCGCAGCCGCCGCTTAGCGGCATAGGGCAGCACACCGATCTCGTCGGCGAT
Source organism: Promicromonospora sp. Populi (assembly GCF_041081105.1). Taxonomy (NCBI): domain Bacteria; kingdom Bacillati; phylum Actinomycetota; class Actinomycetes; order Micrococcales; family Promicromonosporaceae; genus Promicromonospora; species Promicromonospora sp. Populi. The sequence continues at coordinate 3,721,722 of NZ_CP163528.1, forward strand.
CGCGGCAAGCGGACGCGACGCGATGTGGTGATCCCAGAGCAGTTGCTGCTCACCGGTAGGCAGCCGATCCAGTGCGCTGTTCAGCACCTCGTGGTCGCGGGAACCTCGGACCGGGGCCCCGTCGGCGTCGGGGCGTGCGGCCTCGTCGGCGGTCAGCGGCTCCGCACGCGCCATCTCCAACGCCGCCTCCACCGATGCGGCGCACCAGAACGCGGCGGGGTCGGCGACGTCCTTCAGATCGAGGAGCTCGGCGCGGAGCACCTCGAGGCCGCGGCTCACCGCGAGCTCGGGGTTGATGCCGGGAACCCGCCTGGAGACCGTGAAAACGATGGCGCGGCGGTGTACCGCCCACTGGCTGGGGTCGGCGCCGGTGACTGTCACGCGGCCCTCCCGTGATCGATCGGCGATCTTGGGCTCTTGCCCAGAAGGGCTGTGCGTCCGCACAGCAACGCGGAGGTGCGGGTCCGGTGCGGAGCCCGCACCACCATCAGTCCGCGTCGTCGACGGTGCCCGAGAACGTGCCGAAGAGCAGGTTCCAGAGCTGGTCGAGGGTCATGGTCGCGAGATCGACACCGGGCAGGTCGGAGAGGCCCAGGCTGGCGAGCAGCTGCTCCAACGACGTGCCGAGGCCCGGCGTGGTGGGCGGCTCGGTCGGTGGGTCGACCGGATCCACCGGGTCGACCGGATCAACCGGATCGACGGGGTCCACCGGATCCACGGGCTCGGTCGGCGGGTCAGGCCGGTCCGGTCCACCACCGGGGTTGGGTCCGGAGTCCACTGGGGGCGGCTCCGGCGATTCGGGCAGGGGTGCCGGTTCGGCCACGACCGGCGGTCCCTCGGCGGGCGCGGCGTCCTCCCGAGGTGTCGTCGCGGGGCGCGGCTGTGGATCGGTGGGCGGGATCGACGGCGGCGGGTCCTGAGGCGGCGTCTGAGTGCTGGGCGGAGCCTCCGCACCAGAACCCGCGCCTCCACCGCCTCCGCCTCCGCCTCCGCCGCCTCCGCCACCGGAACCGCCGGCGGCCTCCTCGACGGCCTGGATGGGCGGCTGATCCGGCTGATTGGCGATCAGTGCGGCAGCGCCGCCCCCGATGGCGAGCGCAGCGAGCACGCCCGCCGCGACGGCGGTCTCCTTCTTGCCGAAGGACCGCGGCTTCGCGCCACTGGCAAGACCCGCGGCACCGGCTGCGGTGCCGATCGCGCCGGTGGCCATCGCACCGCCGAGGATGTGCTGTCCCAGGTCACGCAGCATCCAGGAGACTTCACGGACGTCGACGAACGCGCGGGTGCACTCGCCGCACCCATCCATGTGGACTTCCAGGCGACGCTGGCGGCGGGGGAGGAGTCGGCCTTTGAGGTAGTCGTGCATGGCGGCGCGGGTGGTGCGGCATTCGGGTTCGTTGACTTCGCGGGCGTGGGCGGCGGCGAAGGCGCCGGCGAGGCGTTCTTCGGCGCGGCGTAGGCGCATGGTGACGGCGTGGGGGCGTACGCCGAGGTGGGTGGCGATGTCGGTGACGGCGCGGTCGTGGACGTGGCGGTCCAGGAGGATTTCGCGGTCTTCGGGGCCGAGGTCGGACAGGGCGGTGCGGAGCATGGCGACGTCGGCTTGGCGTTCGGCGTCGAGTTCTGCTCCGGCGACGGGGGGTGTGAGTCCGGCGAGGGTGTCGTCTTCGACGGGGTGGGCTCGGCCGGCTTCGCGGGTCATGCTGATGGCTTCGTTGACCGCTGCGCGTCGCCAGTAGGGTGCGGGGTCGTCGATGGTGGTGCCGGTGGCGACCAGGCGGACCATTTTTTCTAGGGCGCGGCTGGTGGCTTCTTCGGCGTCGATGCCGGGTACGCGGGCTGCGACGGAGCGCACGACGTTGGCGCGGTGCACGACCCAGTCGTCTATCCGCAGGTCACCAGTGGTGGTCACGCGGCCTTGCCCCTCTCTGCGCATAGTGTCCGGTTTTGACTCGCTGGCCAATGATCGCACCAGAACTCTCTTTCTGCGCAAGTCTCCGGGATCTTCAGATTCGGGCCGGGCTGTGCTCATCGGTGCTCACCTCCGGTTCGTAGCGAACGTGGTCGATACTGCGTCGAGGCCCTGCGGTCCAGACGTCGCGTGGATGACCGCCAGTGCGACCTCGCAGGTGGCGGCGATCAGATCGCTCGCCCCCCACGCGTCGGCGAGGCGGTAGAGGTTGACGGCGTCACCCTCCGCGTACGCGCGCAAGTACTGGGCGCCCAGACGAACAAGTTCGGGGTGCTCGGTGTGTTCCATGCAGCCCAGACGCGCGAAGCGCCCGGATGTCACAGCACTTACGGAAATTTCTTCGGATTCTCCTGCGGAATCCGTTTTGGGCTCTTTCTAGTGCGCGTCGGCGCCTGGGACGGTCGCTCGCTGCGCGTCGCGCCGTCGTCCGACAGGAGTGTGACCCAGGCCACATGTGAGCGCAGCCAAGTGCTGTGACCTTCGGGACTTGCCGGCGTCTTAGGTGTGACGCGGACGAAGTTCGGACCACGCTGGGGGCGGGCCGAGCTCCGACGCGTCGGACAGGGACCCGTGGTCCGGTACGCGCCGGATCACGGGCTCCCGCCCTACGGCGCGAGCGCCGGTTCGGACCTCGCTGGCGGCGGACCGAGCCGGCGCTCGCCCCTGGTGTGGGGCCGGAACGCTTCCTTTACCAGGCTCGACCGACCCGGTTATCGTGGGATACATGCACATCGCACGCTCGCTGCTTAGCTAGCCGCACCGGTTCCGCCCCCGATCGGGCACACCCGGTGCGGCCGCCCCTCCTTGCGAGGGGCTTTTTTGTGCCCGGAACCGATCGAAGTACCGGAGAGCGAGAACGATGAGCGACCAGCACCCCACGCCAGACCCCCCAGGCGAAGACACGATCGAGGACGCAACCGAGGACCGCCTGTTCGAGGCGTCCGACGACGACGCCCGCCCCCGCCGCTATCTGCTGACGATGTTCCCGTACCCCTCGGGGGACCTGCACATGGGTCACGCCGAGGTGTTCGCGATCACCGATGTCGTGGCGCGGCACTGGCGAGCCAAGGGCTTTGACATGCTCAACCCGGTCGGCTGGGACTCGTTCGGGCTGCCGGCCGAGAACGCGGCGATCCGCCGGGGCGAGCATCCCGCCGCGTACACGTCAGTGAACATCGCAACCCAGGCGGCGTCGATCCGGCGTTACGGCGTCTCGTTCGACTGGTCGCGGCGGCTGCACACGCACGAGCCGGGGTACTACCGCTGGACGCAGTGGCTGTTCGCCCGCCTGCACGAGCGGGGTCTGGCCTACCGGGCGGCGGCGGAGGTGAACTGGTGCCCGAAGGACCGCACGGTGCTGGCGAACGAGCAGGTGGTCGAGGGCACGTGCGAGCGCTGCGGCACCGCCGTCGTGGCCCGCAGCCTGACGCAGTGGTTCTTCCGGATCACCGACTACGCAGACCGCCTGCTGGACGACATGGCGCTGCTGGAGCCGGGCTGGCCCGCGCACGTGCTGACGATGCAGCGCAACTGGATCGGCCGGCAGGCGGGGCCCGAGGGCACCACCTACCGCCTGCACGACTGGCTGATCTCCCGGCAGCGTTACTGGGGCGCGCCGATCCCCGTGGTGCACTGCCCGGCGTGCGGGGAGGTGGTGGTGCCGGACGAGCAGCTGCCCGTCGAGCTGCCCTACCTGGCGGGCGACCAGCTGGTCCCCGGCGACGTCTCGCCCCTGGCCGGGGCTCGGGACTGGGTGGCCACTACGTGCCCGCGGTGCGGCGGCCCGGCCGAGCGCGACACGGACACGATGGACACGTTCGTGGACTCGTCCTGGTACTTCCTGCGCTACCTGTCGCCCGGGTACGACGCCGGGCCGTTCCGCCCCGAGGACGCCGCCCGGTGGATGCCCGCCGCTCTGTACGTCGGCGGAGTGGAACACGCGACCATGCACCTGCTGTACGCGCGGTTCATCACCAAGGTGCTCTACGACATGGGCCTGGTGCCCTCACCCGAGCCGTACGCCCGACTGCTGAACCAGGGCCAGGTGATCAACCACGGCAAGTCGATGAGCAAGTCCCTGGGCAACGGCGTGGACCTGGCGGCCGAGCTGGACCGCTACGGGGTCGACGCCGTCCGGCTGGCGATCCTGTTCTCGGGTCCGCCGGAGGACGACGTCGACTGGGCGGACGTCTCGCCCGAGGCGATGCAGAAGTTCCTGGGCCGTGTGCTGCGGCTGGCGCCGCCCGCCGGGCGGAGCGTGCCGAGCCCGGAATCCCTGCGCCGGGCGGTACACCGCACCGTGCACGACGTCGACGCTCTGGTCGACGCCGGCCGGTTCAACGTCGCGATCGCGCGGCTGATGGAGCTGGTAGGCGAGGTGCGGCGGGCGTCGTCGGGCAGCGGGAACGGCGAAACGTATCGCGAGGCCATCGAGGCCGTAGCGGTGCTGCTGAGCCTGTTCGCCCCGCACACCGCCCAGGACCTGTGGGAGCGGCTGGGGCGGACGACACCGGTCGCGGCGCAGCCGTGGCCCGAGGTGGACCCGGCGCTCCTGGTGACGACCGAGGTCGAGGCGGTGGTGCAGGTGGACGGCAAGGTGCGGGACCGGCTGCCGGTGCCCGCCGACGTCACTGCGGCGGACCTGGAGCGGGCCGCCCTGGCCCGCCCCGCCGTGACGCGCGCCGTGGGCGACCGGGAGGTGCGGCGGGTGGTGGTGCGGCCGCCGCACCTGGTCAACGTGGTGCTGGGTTAGGCGGCAGCGCCGTCGTCCCCGTCGAGCTTCGCGCGCAGGGCGCGGAGCTCGACGAGGATCTCGCCGTTCTGCGCGGCCAGGTGGTCGAGCCGCTCGTCCTTCTGCTCGTCGTCCTTGCGCTCCTCCTCGGAGATCTCCTCCATGCCGTTGACGATGACGGCAATGAACAGGTTCAGCACCGCGAAGCCGACCACCAGGATGTAGAGCACAAAGAAGATCCACGCGTACGGCTGAGTCCTCATGACCGCGCGGGCGATGTCGGGCCAGGCCTCGCCCGTCATGGCCTGGAAGAGCGTGAACAGGGAGGTCCCGAGGTGCCCGAAGTACTCGGGCGCGGCCTCACCGAACAGGCCGGTCGCGATGACCGCCGCCACGTAGATGACCAGGGCCAGCAGGGCGCCCACGGCGCCCATTCCCGGCACGGCGCGCAGCAGGCCGTCGACGACGCGGCGCAGCGACGGCACCACGGTGATCACCCGCAGCACCCGGAGCACACGCAGGGCACGCAGCGCGGACAGCGACCCGCTGGAGGGGATCAGTGCGACGCCCACGACGAGAAGGTCGAACACGCTCCACGGGTCGGTGAAGAACCGCCGGCCGTGGGCGAAGAACCGCAGGAGCAGCTCGAACACAAAGAAGCCGAGCATGATGTGGTCGATTACGTGGAGGACCTCCAGCGCTGGGCCGGTCACTATGGTCTCCGCACCCAGGATCAGGGCGTTCGCCAGGATCACGCCCAGCACGAGGTTGGTGAACCACTTGCGGTCGAGGAACGCGCGGACGCGCGCTCGCCCGGTCTGCAACCCGGTCTGCGGCTCGGCCAGCATGCCGGTCTCCTGGTCCATCGGATCTCCTTCACTCGCACGTGCCCGGAGCCCTGCTCCGGCCTTGCCCCGGTTACTGCCTCAGGCCTCTTGCCCGGGCGAACTGTAGCGCGGCGGTGCGGGAAGCCTGGGCTGGGTGCAATGTCCCGATTTGGGACCGATTCGGCGGGTCCGGTGGCAAGTGAGACGGATCAGTGCTGAGGTTAGAGCGCAAGGAAGTACGCCATACCACTCTGGAGGAAAATCACATGGGCTTCTGGGCCTTTCTCATCCTCGGACTGATCGCCGGCGTGATCGCACGCATCGTCATCCCGGGCAAGCAGCCGGGCGGATTCTGGGTCACGCTGCTCCTCGGTGTGCTCGGCGCCATGCTGGGCGGCTGGCTGGGTGGACTCATCTTCAACATCAGCTTCGACGAGTTCTGGTCCTGGTCGAGCTGGCTGTTCGCGGTGATCGGCGCGATCATCGTGATCCTGATCGTCCAGGCGATCTTCGGCCGGCGTAAGACCGCTTGATCGCGGCATCCCGCGGCCGCGCCGCCGCCGTCGTCGCTCTGACGATGGTGGTCGGCGCGGCCGCTGTCGCATGTACGGACGGTGGTGCGACGCCGCAGTCCACCCTCGGTCCGGTGCCCGACGACGTCGCCGCCCACCTCAGCGTCGAGGTGGGGCAGGGGCGTACGCAGTATGCCGACCGGGAGATCGTTCTCGAGGTGACCAACAGCTCCGACGAGACGATGACGCTCGTCTCCGGGGCCCTGGACGCCGACGGCTTCGGGCCGTCGCACCCCACCAGGGAAGGGCGGACAGCCGTCCTGCGTCCTGGCACTACCCGCGACGTCTACCTGGGGCTGGGCGAGGCGGAGTGTGCCGGCTTCCCGGCGGGACCGGACGAGCCGGTGCCGGACGCCGCGCCGTCCGCCACGATCACGCTGGCCCTGGGCGAGCACGACGAGCTGGGCCCGGTGAGCGACGTCGTCGTCGACGCCGGTGATTCCGGCGGGCACCTCGCTCGCAACCATGCGGTGGACTGCGCCCAGGCCGCCGTGGCGGCGGGCGCACGCCTCGAGGTTGATGCCGACGTCCCCGTCGAGGCGCGCGACGGCGAGCTGACCGCGCTGGTCAGCCTGCGGGTCGAGCCGGTGGCGGGTGGCCCGGAGGTCACGATCGACCGGCTGGGCGGGACCACGCTCATGGAGAACCCCGACCCGAGCGGCGGCGCCTCCGGCTGGGTCGGCGAAGACCTGGCCGGGCAGGACTCCGGCCGGATCATCCTTCCCGTCGTGCCCGCCCGTTGCGACGCTCACGCCGTGGGCGAGGACAAGCGCGGCACGTTCGTGCCCGTCTACGCGAGCGTCGACGGCGAGCCGCAGCACGTGATCTACGTGCCGATGCCCGACGCCGCGCGCGCCGACCTGTTCGCCTTCATCGCGGACACCTGCGACTGGCCTCAGTAGCCGCCATCGAGGCGGGTACGCGAGAGGCGCCGCCTCCGGCGTCGGGCACAAACCCGATGCGGAGGCGGCGCCTCGCGATGCGGAACTACTGCTGCGCGCGACTCAGGTGACGCGGACGAACGTCGGGCTGTTCTGCCACATCTCGGTGTAGCGCACCGGCATGCCGGCGGCCCACGCTTCGATGATCATGCCGTCGCCCGCGTAGATGGCCACGTGGCCGGGGGTCCAGACGATGTCGCCGGGCTCCGGGTAGGTGACCTGGTAGCCGACGCCGAGCAGCGCACCGGACGAGTGCGGGAGCGAGTAGCCCAGCTGCGAGTACACGTACTGGACCAGGCCCGAGCAGTCGAAGCCTGCGGACGGCGACGCGCCGCCCCACACGTACGTGATGCCGAGGTAGTTCAAGGCGATGTTGACAGCCTGCTGGCCGACGGGGACCGGGTCCGGTGCGTCGACCGAGACGACGGCGGGAGCGGTGCTCTCCTCGCCCTCACCCTCGCCCGCGGCACCCGAGCCCGAGGAGGTACCCAGAACTTCCATCTCGATCGGCATCTTCGCGTTGATCGGGACTGTCACGGTGCGGGAGTTGACGACGGCCTGCTTGGCCACCGCGGTGAGCGATTGGAGGTCAGCCGTGTTGAGCTTGGCCGTCTTGACGTCGGTCTTGAGGTCCATCGCAGGGGCCGCGTGGGCCGTCGTCGCGATGGTCGAGATCAGGACGCCGCCTGCGGCTGCAGCGAGGGCGCCGCGGCGGGCAACGTTGCCGGCGTTCTCGGTGGCGGTACGAGCGAGGATAGTCAGCGGTGTCATGGCCGGACGGCTGTCACGATGCCGTCCGCGGAGGGAGTTCGTCACCTAAATGTCTCCTGTACCGCCTGCGAGGTCAGCTGTCGGGTTCGGGTAGGAGTACAACACCCGGCCGCACGGCTACTGGGGGGTACCGTCCGGCTTCACCCCGAGGACGACGATCCTGCTGTCGCCCGGAAGTGGGTCCCCCGCTCCTGTCTCGAACGTCTGGTCGTGAACCGGTGACAGGATTCGGCGTCCGGCTCGCGGCTCCACCGATGTGGTGGGGCAGAAGTCAAAGTACACACGTTCCCGGAAAAAGTCACGATCAGATTACGCATTACGGTCTGACCCAACGAAGGTGGAGATTTGCGTCCTTCCGGGCTTCAGGGGTTATGACCGACATCACACTTCCGCTATCGTCCGGCGGCATGGCCGATAGTGAGTACCGCATCTCCGCCTGGTGGGTGCTTCCCATAAGCGCTGTCGCGTGGTGGATCTGCGGATTTCTGCCCTGGCTGATGCAGCTGTCGTACGAGTTCACGGGCTTTGCGGAGGGCGCGATTGCGGGGGTCGCCGGCTTCCTACCGGTCCCGCTCACCGCCGACGGCGCCATGGTCGGCCTGGTCACGATGGCCCTGTTCGGCGGCGTCCTCGCCGGCGCCACCTCGCGCCTGCCCGCCTCGGCCGGCGCCGGGGCGGCTGCGGCGATCGCGGGGACCCTGCTCGGCTTGACTGCCGCGGTCGGTGGCTCCTGGTGGCTTGTTGTCCGCGGGGGCGTGCCCGACGATTCGGTACCGCTCGGGATGCTCGTCGCCACCGGTGCGGCGGGGATCGTCGGGCTGGGCGCCGGCCTGCTGACGGGCCTCGGGCCTGCCGCCCTGCGCGGCCCCGCGCTCGCCCTCCCGGTGGTGCTCCTCGACAGCTGGTTGTGGGGCCTCGTCCCCGGCCATGCGGTGGCTCCGGTCGGCACGTGGTGGATCCTCGCGGTCGCGCTCGGCATCGCGTTCGGCCTCGCCGTGGACAGCAAGCCCATCGAGCTGCTGGGCTGGCTGCCCACGGCGGGCATCGTCTGGGTGCTGCAGGCGGCCGGTCCGGCGCTCGTAGCCGTGCAGGAGGGCATCCGGCCGGGTTCGCCATTCGTTGACGACGCGCTGACCGCGGCCCGTATCGCCTGGGACGAGATCGCCCCGGCGGCCGTCGTGTCCGAGGGGCACCAGCTCGGCGCCTGGGTGGTCGCCCTGTTGCTCGGGGCGGCGATTGCGGCGCTCCGGCTCTCCCGCGAGGCGGAGGCCGAGGGCGAGCTCGCCGAGGCCTGGGCCTGACCTGGCCCGACACTCCGTGCCGCCAGCGATTGCGATTGTGTAAATTTCACCCACATCCTGGCGTTCGCCCTGTTCGCCCCTGTCCGATACCCATAGGTTTGGGCCACTTCGGGGGTAATCAGCCCCTGTGTGAGCAATGGGGGCTTACATGAACAGGAAGTCACTCGTCAGCGCCGCCACCTCCGCGGTGCTCGCCGTGGCGGTGCTCGTCGCCATGGCGCCGGGTGCGCAGGCCGCGACCAACGATCCTCTCCGGAACAGGCAATGGGGCCTGAACCAGATCAACGCCGAGGCTGCCTGGTCGGCGAGCACTGGCAAGGGCGCAGTGGTGGCCGTGGTCGACACGGGCGTCGACTTCAAGCAGCCCGACCTGGCAGGGCAGCTCTTGCAGGGTGCCACCTTCACCGGCTGCGCGGCGGTCCGTCCGTGCGGCAACGGGGATCTCAGAGGCCCCGACGGCCAGAACAACGGCGACGGGCACGGCACGCACGTGGCGGGGATCGTCGCCGCCAAGGCGAACAACGGCATCGGAGTCGCGGGCGTGGCACCGGGTGCCAAGATCCTCCCCGTCAAGGTCCTGGAGGCGGGCTCGGGCTCGACGCAGGACATCGCGGACGGCATCCGCTGGGCCGCCAATCACGGCGCCGACGTCATCAACCTGTCCCTGGGCTCGGGCGTTGGAGCGCAGCTGCTGACGATCCTCGGCGTCGACACCCTGATGCGGGACGCCATCGCGTACGCGCGTGAGCGGGGCGTGCTCACGGTGGCGGCGGCGGGCAACTCGTCGACCCCGCTGTGCACCGACCCGGCGTTCACCAGCGTCGCGATCTGCGTGGGCGCCACGGACTCGGCCCGTATCCACTCCTACTACTCGGAGCTGCCGATCAAGCTCGACCTGAAGAGCGTCTCGGCGCCCGGAGGTTCGGGCGGGCTGACCGGCTGCGCCGGTGACGTCTGGTCCACGGTTCCCGTGGGAACCGGGTCGGCGACCTGTGGTCAGGGCAACTACGACTCCTACGCGGGCACGTCGATGGCGACCCCGCACGTGGCCGGGGTCGCGGCGCTGCTCTTCAGCCAGGGCCGGAGCCTGACCGAGGTGGAGCGGGCGATCCTCTACACCTCGCGTGACCCGCTGCTGGGCCTCGTCGGGCTGTGGACCCCGCTGTACGGGTACGGCATCGTCGATGCGGCGGCCGCCGTCGCCTACTGACCTGGATGGTTGTGGGTGGGATCGTTGCAACGATCCCACCCACAACCGGTGGGGTGGGGTCAGGTCAGTACGGGCGGATGTAGACGGCGTAGTCCTGCCACTGCGTCGTGTAGCGCACCGGGGTGCCGTAGTTGGCGGCCTCGACCACCATGCCGTCGCCCGCGTAGAGGGAGACGTGGCCCTGGGTCCACACGATGTCGCCCGGCATGGGCGTGGCGACCTGGTAGCCCGTGGCCGCCATGGACGACGACGAGTGCGGCAGGTCGATGCCCAGCTGGGCGTATACGTACTTGATCAGGCCCGAGCAGTCGAAGCCCGTGCTCGGTGAGTCGCCGCCGTACGTGTAGGCGATGCCGATGTACTGCATGGCGATCGAGATGGCCTCGGCTCCGATGGAGCCGTCGGACGCGTAGTCCGGGCTGGCCGGCTCGGCCTCCTCGACCGCGACCTCCGGTTCCGGGTTGGCGACGGCCTCCACCACTGGCTCGGGATCCGGAGCGGGGGTGACCTTGACGGCCTTGCTCTCGATGCTCAGCTTCGCGTCGGTCGCAACCTGTACCGCGGGCGCTGCGGGGAGCTCCGTACGAGCGTTCTGCGTCAGTGCTGCCTTGTCGACGCCCGCGAGCTGGTGCGAGCCGTCTTCGGCGACGGCGTGTGCGCTGGGTGCGAACGCCGTGGCGAGAAGTCCGGACGACGCCGCGATCAGCGCGCCCGAGCGGGCGGCGGTGCGGGTCATGGTGATGAGGGGAGTGCTAGGAGCATGATCGGCGCGGTGTCGACCGCGTCGGACGGTGGTACTCACCGATGTTCTCCAGTCGCCGGGTGCGTGGGCCCGTACCGTGCTGGGGAATGGGGCCCGCGGTTGTGCCTCCGGTGGCCCAACGAGTCCGACGCTACATACGGGTTAACGACCTGTCTCGATCAGATAACAACGGGTTGTGAAGTACCGGAGTGCCCGAACCGTGCGTAAGTTTTCGACCGAATGCCTTTCCCCAGCCCAAGCGGCATTCTTGGCGTTGGAATGCGGCAGAGAAGGCCGTTAAAAGTCCTGAGAAATCATGTGCGTCAGAACCGTGTCGGTGTCGGTCCGTATTCTCGCGGCATGGCCAACCACCGGCTCACCGTGCTGCAGGCACGCCGCATCGCGCTTCGCGCTCAGCTGCTCGACGCTCGCCGGCCTGTCGACCTGGTGCAGCTCGTCGAGGACCTGACGTTCCTCGCGGTGGATCCGACGGCGGCGGTCGCGCCCGCGGTCGACCTCGTGGCGTGGTCGCGGCTCGGCAACGAGTACTGGCAGGGCGCGGTCGACGACGCGATCACCGACCGCATGCTGTTCCAGCTGCGTGGCACCGTGCGGTCGATGGGTGACCTGCCCCTGTACCTGGAGCAGATGAGCCGGTGGCCGCAGAACAAGACCATGCGGCAGTGGCTCGCCGACAACGCCGACTTCGAGCGGGAGGTGCTGGCGCAGGTAGCGGCGGAGGGGCCCGTGCTGGCGAAAGACGTGCCCGACGGGGCCCGCGTGCCGTACACCTGGGGCGCCGAGGGGTGGAGCAGCCGCCGCAGCGTGGCCGAGATGCTGGAAGCGCTGAACATGCAGGGCAAGCTCGCGATGGTGGGGCGCAAGGGCCGCCAGCGGCTGTGGGACCTCGCCGAGCGGGTGTATCCGCAGGTCGAGGCGGTTCCCCTGGAGCAGGCGCTCCAGGAGCGGGTGGACCGGCGGCTGGCCGCCGAGGGCATCGCCCGCAAGCGGGTGCAGGGTCGGTCGGGCGACGAGGTCTGGTGGGTGGACCTACCCGGCGAGGCGGTCGAGATCGAGGGGGTCGACGGCGAGTGGCGCGTCGACCCGGAGCAGCTCGAGCGAGTGGACGACGAGTTCGAGCCCCGCACCGCCCTGCTGTCCCCGTTCGACGCGATGGCGGCCGACCGGCCCCGCCTCCTCGACCTGTTCGACTTCGAGTACACGCTGGAGATGTACAAGCCGAAGGGCAAGCGGCGGTGGGGGTACTTCGCGCTGCCGATCCTGCACGGGGAGCGGTTCGTGGGAAAGCTCGACGCCAAGGCGGACCACAAGGCGGGTGTGCTGAACGTCTTCGCGGTGCACGAGGACCTGCCGTTCGCCGGGCCCACGATGGACGCCGTGCACGCCGAGATCGAGCAGCTCGCGGCGTGGCTGGGGCTGAGCCGCGTCGACTATGCCAGGGACGCCTAGCGGTCAGGCCCTTCAGTCGAGCGTGAGGGCTTCGAGCTCCTCGCGCGTGCCCGCGAAAACGTTCATGTCGATGTAGGGCTCCACGCCGTCGTAACCGGGTAGCCGGTCGCGGTTCGAGTACTGCCAGAGCGTCCAGGGGCGGCCGTCCGGCAGCCGGGGCGCCCAGGCGACCGACCGGATCCAGATGGGCAGGTCGGGGTAGCGGTCGGCGAGATACAGGTCGTACGCGTCCCCAGTCGCGTAGATGATCGGGGCCACCCCGTAGTACTCCTCGATACCTGCGACGAGCGGGTCGAGGATCGTGTGCACCTCGTCCGGCGTCGGGCGGTCCTCGAAGTACGGGCCGTAGAACTCGAGGTCGATGACCGGTGGGAGGGTGCCGGGGGTCGCCGGCACCTCGGCCACGAGATTTGCCGCCTGATCGGCGCCGGAGCTCTCGAAGCTCATGAAGTGGTAGGCCCCAACGAGCAGGTCGGTCGTCGTGGCGGCTGCCCAGCTCTCGGCAAAGCGCGGGTCGGTGTGGGCCGCGCCCTCGGTGGCCTTGATCCACGCGAAGTCGAGGTCCTGCGCCGCGAGCACGTCCCAGTCGATCTCGCCCTGGTAGTGCGACACATCGACGCCCCGCACGTCGTGCTCGGCGGCAAGGATCCGGTTGGGCCAGACGACCCCGTACGCCACCAGCACGCCGAGGATCGCGACGACGGTGACCCCGGCCGCCGTCGTCCACAGGCCTGTGCGTAGCGCTGACCTGCGTGATCGAGAGCCGTCCGGGAAGCGCATGCATGGAGGCTAGCCGAGGCGGTTCTGGACAAAGCGGGCATCTAGGAAAGTGCTGTGACATCCGCCGGGTCCACGCGTCTGTAAGGCATGACGCAGACACAGAGCAATCGCTATGGGCTCGTCTCGAACCCGTCCGAGTGGGCAGCGCACCGTCGCGCCGTCGTGTTCTCCGTGCACCGGATGTTCCCGGGGGTCGATGCTGAGCGTGCGGCAACCGAGGGTCTGGGCGAGCTGTGCCGCCAGATCGTGGAGCACGGCGCCGTCGACCGGCCTGCCGTCGTGTGGTGCGAGGCAGCGATAGCTGCCGCCGCGCACCTGCGGACCGACACCGGTGCGGCGGCGTGAACCGGCGTAGGTGCATGCCACGGCCGTCGGCTCGGCCGCACGTGCGGCTGTCGGACGCACAGGTGTTCTGTGCGTCCGACAGCTACGTCAGCGCGTGCTGTCGACCTCTGCGACGAACCGTGCGGCCCGCTCGCGCAGACCCCGGATGCGCCGGTCGATGATCAGCTCGCGCGCGTCGGGGTCGTTGCCGGCCTCAGTGAAGGTCGGCTTGCGCCGCACGTTCCGCGAGCAGCCGAACTCGGTGCAGATCAGCGTGCCGATCGTGTTTCCGTTGCGTCCTGAAGCGCCGCCCCGGCGGGCGACGTACAGCGAGACGTCGTCGGTGACGACGACGTCCTCGCACCAGGCGCAGACGCCCTTGGTGCGGGCGCGACCCGTCTTGGCGTCGGCGGACCGCAGCAGCACGCCGGTCGGTTCGCCGTCGAGCTCGAGCACCACGTACGAGGACAGCGGCGCCTTGCGATCGTGCCATCCCAGGTAGTCGAGGCTTGCCCAGTCGAGGGCGTCGAGGTCGGGCAGGGTGGCCTGTGCGGCCTCCCGCTTGCTTGCGTTCCGCAGCGACGCGCGGATCTGCTTCTCGGTCAGAGGATTCATGAGGGTTCTCGGGCTTCCGGATCGTTCGGATGCCACCGGCCGGCTTCTACGTCGCGAAAGAGTGCACGACGGCGCCTCGGTCACCAACACGTTCGGGTGACCGGGCCGGCGGGCGGCAGGGCAGGGGACGATGCCGCGCCCGCCCTCCGACGTCCGACTGCGGCGCTCGACCGCCGAAGCGATCGGTGCACCTGGTGCCGGGCCTGATCAGAGAGTCGTGACGCGGGTCCGGGGGCTGCCCGAGCAGGCCGCGACGGCCACCCCGCATCCCGCGGTGAGTTCCCGCATCTCTCGCTCCTCGTGTCTGTTCGCTGAGTCGGCCGCACGGCGTCGCCAGGCGACCGACTCATCGATGCTACGCCAGGGGCTTCGGGGCGGGACAAGTGTTTTCCGGCACAGGGGCGGGTGCGTGGCCTGTGCTGCGCCGTCCTCAGGCCCAGGTCGCGGTCTCGGGGTCGACGCCGTGGGACCTCGCATTGGCGTCGATGATGTCGCGGAGCCAGTCGGCCAGGCCGGGCTCGATGTCCTCGTAGGAGGCGCGGAAGCCCGGGTCCGAGGCGTACGTGCGCCCCAGGCAGACCTGCATGGAGTGCGTGCAGTCGAAGTAGGTGCCGATCGACGCCCGGTGCCGCTCCGCCAGCGCGTTCGCCTCCGGTGACCCGGGCCGCACCCCGGACCGCACGGCCGCGGCCAGCTCCGCGTGCAGCGCCTCGACGTCCGCGGTGATCCGGCGCCAGTCCTCCGGGCTGCGCTCCGCCGCGCGCTCGGCGGCCTGCGCCCACTGGCGGCTGTCGCCCCAGCGCTCGCGGGCCTGGAGCGACCACGACGGCTGCCAGTTCTCGCCGAAGATCGCCACCTGCTCCTCGGGGGAGAGCAGGATCCCGGCGTTGCGGGCCTCGATCAGCCGGTCGAGTGCTTCCGCCGACCGCTCCAGGCGCTGGATCTGCTCGCGGACCTGATCTCGCTGCCGGCGCAGGGACTGCTCCGCGTCGTCGGCCGGCGCGTCCAGCAGCTCCCCGATGTCGGCGAGCGCCACGCCCAGCTCGCGGTAGACGCGCACCCGGTGGAGCCGGGCGACGTCCGACGCGTCGTAGAGGCGGTGTCCGCCCGACGAACGCTGGGATGCCCGCACCAGGCCGATCTCGTCCCAGTGGTGCAGGGTGCGGATGGTAACGCCCACGGCGGACGCGGCGCCACCGACGGTCAGGCCGTCCGGTGGCACCGCGTCGGTAGCACTCGGGTGTGTCATCCCGTCCAGTCTCGCAGCCGGGACCGGCGGGCTCGGGGTGTCACTGGGTGGGGCCATCGATTCCGATCCCGACGTCCCGAAGGTGCTTGGCCGAGACGCTGTCGGGGTCGTAGGGGCGGGCGGCGGTCATGATCACCCGCGCGTTCTCCGGTGTGATCACCTCCAGCTCCACCGAGTTCCACGGCATCTCCCGGGGACCGGTCGTGCTGCCGGGCAGCAGCTCCTCGCAGGCCGCCGCGATCTGGTCGATCTGCTTGAGCACGCAGGAGAAGCCCATGGTGATCGCCGGCGCGGTGGCCGGCCGGTCACCCGGGACCAGCAGGACGTCCTGGAACGTCCAGCGCCGCAGGTGCGTGACGGCGCCAGGCGAGGTGTAGAAGTCGAAGAAGCCGAGCCCGCGGGTCCAGAAGTCTGCGGACGCGGCCAGGTCGGCGGTGGGCACGCTGATGTAGGTCGGCATGCCGTAGATGCCACGGAACAGCTCGGGGGCCTCGGTGTCCGGTCCGGGGATCGGGACGGGGCTGATGTCGAAGGCAGGGTATGTGTCGGTCATGACGCCAGCGTGAACCCTCACGTTACGTGAGGTTCAAGTCCTGGGACCGATCGGGTTTACGAGGCCAGCCGCTGACGCGCGTCGCGGCCGGAACCGGCGGGTTCCGCACCGCGTTCGCTTCGGCTGATCTCGGCCCACACCGTGTCGAGGGAGAGCCCGAGGACGTCGGCGATCGCAGCGATGGTCGGGAAGGCGGGGGTTGCTACGCGTCCCGTCTCGATCTTCCGGAGGGTCTCCGGCGAGACCCGTGCGTCGAGCGCGACCTCGAGCATCGAGCGTTCTCCCCTGGCGCGACGCAGGAGGGCGCCGAGGCGCTGTCCGCGCTCGACCTCGGCTGGTGTGAGCGGCAACCTGACCATGGCCCCAATACTAGTACCGGGATAATATGGCCGGGATAGTTATTGGAAGCGTGAGAGAGGCCCCGCATGATCGAGATCCTGAACCCCACCGAGCTGGCCCGAGCGAAGGAGACGGGCGCCCTGGTCGCTGACATCCTGCAGACCCTCAAGAGCCGCAGCGCGGTCGGCACGAACCTCCTGGACATCGACGGATGGGCCGAGTCCATGATCATCGAGGCCGGCGCGCAGTCCTGCTACGTCGACTACGCGCCGTCCTTCGGGCGCGGGCCGTTCGGCCACTACATCTGCACAGCCGTCAACGACGCCGTGCTGCACGGGATGCCGCACGACTACACGCTCGCTGACGGCGACCTGCTGACCCTCGACCTCGCCGTCGTGTTGGGCGGAGTGGCGGCGGACGCCGCCATCAGCTTCGTCGTCGGCGAGACAAGACCGCCGGAGAGCGTCGCGATGATCGCCGCCACCGAGCGCGCGCTGAGCGCAGGGATAGCCGCTGCCGGACCTGGGGCGCGCATCGGCGACATCTCCCATGCCATCGGATCGGTCCTCGGCGCGGCGGGGTACCCGATCAACACCCAGTTCGGGGGGCACGGCATCGGATCGACGATGCATCAGGACCCGCACGTCTCGAACACCGGGCGGCCTGGCCGTGGATACCGGCTGCGTCCCGGGCTGCTGCTCGCGCTGGAGCCCTGGGTCATGGCGGACACCGATGAACTCGTCACCGACGCCGACGGGTGGACGCTGCGCAGCGTGACCGGCTGTCGGACGGCGCACAGCGAACACACGATCGCCATCACCGACAGCGGAGCCGAGATCCTCACGACGCCGACCCGGGCGTGGGTGTGAGGTCTCGGACCGACTGCCGGTGCTACGGCTGGCGCAGCCGCGTGCGCACCGCGATGCCCGCACAGACGATCACTGCCGCCCCGCCGAGCATGGTAGGCCAGGTGAGCTGCTCGCCCAGGAGCAGCGCGGCCCAGCCGATCGTCAGCACCGGCTGGACCAGCTGCACCTGGCTGACCTGCGCCATCGGGCCGATCGCTAGCCCGCGGTACCAGGCGAAGAAGCCGAGGAACATGCTCACGACTCCGAGGTAGCCGAACAGCGCCCAGTCGAGCGGGTCGCCTGCCGGCGGGTGCTGCACCACCGAGACGCCGGTGAGGAGCGTCATCGGCACTCCGGCGAGCACGAGCGCCCAGGAGATCGTCTGCCACGCGCCGAGCTCGCGAGCGAGCAGCCCGCCCTCCGCGTAGCCGATCCCGCAGGCGAGCACGGCGGCGAGCAGGAGCAGGTCCGACCCGTGCAGCCCGGCGCCCCCACCGCCCTGGATCGAGGCGAAGGTGATGGCCGCTACCGCGCCCAGTGCGGCCATCACCCAGAACGAAGTCCGCGGCCGCTCGCGCCCGCGGAGCGCGGCCAGCACGGCGGTAGCCGCGGGCAGCAGCGCGATGACGACGGCGCTGTGGCTGGCCGACGTCGTCGTGAGCGCGAACGAGGTCAGCACCGGAAAGCCGACGACCACGCCGGCTGCGACGACCGCGAGCCGGGCCCACTGAGAGCCCCGGGGCAGGCGCTGCCGGGTGGCCACGAGGGCGACGGCCGCGAGCGCGGCGGCGACCACCGCACGCCCGCAGGACACGAACAGCGGTGACATACCGCCGCCGTCGACCACCACGCGGGTGAAGGGGAGGGTGAGCGAGAACGCCGCGACCCCGAGGAGGCCCCACCAGAGGCCGGCTCGCGAGACGGATAGCGGCGGTGTTGCTGCGAGAGTAGCGCTACTGTTGCTTGTCATGTATGACGATAGCAGCGCGCGAATCGTCGCGGGCCTCCACGAATGGCTGAGGACGGCCGCGCCAGGCGCCCGGCTCCCTTCCAGCCGGGCACTCGTGGCGCAGTACGGGGCGAGTCCCGTCACCGTCCAGAAGGCGCTGCACACCCTGGCGGCGCAGGGCGCGGTGGAGACCCGGCCCGGCGTCGGCACATTCGCCCGGGCGGCACGCGTCGCTCGCCCCCACGACTACGGCTGGCAGACGGCGGCGCTCGGTCCCCGGCCCAAGCCCGTCCAGCAGCTCGCCACCGCCCTGCACACCTACCCCAACGACGTGATAGCGCTGCACTCGGGCTACCCGGATCGTGAGCTGCTGCCCGAACGGCTGGTCCGGGCCGCGTTCACTCGCGCGGCACGCACCGACGCCGCCGTCACCCGGTCGCCCGCCGCGGGGCTCCCCGAGCTCCAGGCCTGGTTCGCGGCCGAGCTGGGCGCCGTCTCGCCCGCCGACGTCGCCCCGCCGACGGCGAGCGACGTCGTCGTCTTTCCCGGCAGCCAGGCCAGCCTCAGCGCCACCTTCCGCGCCCTCGTCGGCACGGGGCGGCCGCTCTTGGTCGAGTCGCCCACCTACTGGGGTGCGATCCTCGCGGCGGAGCAGGTCGGCGTGCAGATCGTGCCCGTGCCCAGTGGCGCGCGCGGACCCGACCCGGAGGCACTGTCGCGCGCCTTCGCACAGACCGGCGCACGCGCCTTCTACGCGCAGCCGAGCTTCGCCAACCCGACCGGCGCCCACTGGTCACCCGACCTGGCCGACGAGGTGATCCGCCTTGTGCGGGAGCACGGCGCCTACCTCATCGAGGACGACTGGGCGCACGACTTCGGCATCACCCACGAGGTGGTCCCGCTCGCCGCCCGGGACGACGGCGGGCACGTGGTCTACCTGCGCTCGCTGACCAAGAGCGTCTCCCCAGCGGTGCGGGTGGCGGGGCTTGTCGCCCGGGGCCCGGCCCGGGAGCGGATCCTGGCCGGTGCGCAGGCCGAGTCCATGTACGTGAGCGGGATGCTGCAGGCCGTTGCGCTCGACGTCGTGACGCAGCCCGCGTGGCGCACCCACCTGCGTGGCCAGCGGCACCAGCTAGCGGCCCGGCGCGACCTGCTGCTCGGCGCGCTCCGGGAGCACGTGCCCTCCGGAGTTGTGGAGGCCGTGCCACAAGGAGGCCTGAACCTCTGGCTGCGGCTCCCCGACACGACCGACGTCGCGCGCCTGGTCCGGGACTGCGAGGCCGCCGGCGTCGTCGTGGCAGCGGGCGACGAGTGGTTCCCGGCCGAGCCGACGGGTGCATACCTGCGGCTCAACTACGCCGGCCCGAACCCGGGGGCTTTTCCGGACGGCGCCCGCGTGATCGGGGAGATGCTGGAGCGGCAGGCGGGGTGATCGGCGGTGTAGACGGCGCTGAGGCTTACTTCGGTGGCAGCGAGCGGGCGTAGTCCACCCCGCGTCGCACCCAGACCGAGAGTTCCGACTCGACACCGAGGTGCTCGGCGCCGACCTCCAGCCAGCCCTTCATGACGCGTGCGCCCATCACGGCACGTGTGGCAGCGGTAGTGCCCGCCAGCTCCTCGGCGGCGTCGGCTCCGACTCGTACCAGGATGCCGTCCGAGCCGTGCACCGCCACCGCGAGGTTGCCGTTGATCAGGAACGACAGCCCGCCGAACATCCTGCGCTCGGTCAGTGTCAGCTCGGGGTCGTCACCCAGGACGCTCCGGATCTCGTCCGCGAGGACCGGGTCGTAAACCATGGGTTCGAGGCTACGCCCGCCGCTTCACCGGCTCGATGCCGATCGTGTGCCGGCGTCGTCGGGCAGCAACTGCAGGCGGAACAGCCGCACCACCCGGCCAGATGTCCGTTCGTAACCGCGGTAGCCCGGCCACTGCCTCTCGATGAGCGCCCAGACCTCGTCCCGCTCGTCGTCGCCGATGAGCGTGGCCCGGACCGGCAGGCGACGACCGCGCACGCTGATCGCCGCTTCCGGGTGCGCCAGCAGGTTGTACGTCCACGCGGGGTGCTTCCCCTGGGCGAACGCGGAGCCCGCCACGATCGCCCGGCCGTTCCCTTCAGGTGTGTACATGAGGTAGGTGTCGCGCGGCTCCCCAGACCTCGCCCCGGTCGAGTGCAGGACGAGCGAGGGCACGAGCAGCGCGCTGACCTGCAACCGGCCGCCGGAGATCCAAGCAAGGGCCCGTTCCACAGGCGGCAGCACCACTGGTCCGACGGCGCGGAACACCCGCGTGCGCGTCAGCGGCGCGACTGCGGAACGGACGGCGTGCAGCAGGTTGGCCATCTGTCCATCATCTGACGCGCGGATGCCACTGGCACGGCAGGGCGATGTAGCGTCGCGTCCGGCGCTTTGTCCACCCGCTTCCCCACCCGACGTCGCCTGGAGGAGTCTTGACCATCACCCACGAGTCCGTCGCCACGCCGGACGGCGTCGTCGCCCCGCGGTTCCGCCCGCCTGGCGCCTCCAGCGCTGCCGCCGTGTCGCTCGACGGCGAGTGGCGGTTCCGGCTGTTCCCGCACCCCGATACCGGTGTGGACCGAACGGAGCCCGGCGACGACTGGGACCGGGTGTCCGTGCCCGGGCACTGGCAGCTCGCTGAAGCCCCGAACTCGTGGCCGTACGGCACTCCCGCGTACACCAACGTGCTCTACCCATTCCCTGTCGAGCCGCCGCACGTGCCCGACGACAACCCGACGGGCGAGTACCGCACGACGCTCCGGCTGCCCGCGGACTGGCCGGACGGCGGCCGCACCCTGCTGCGCTTCGAGGGTGTGGACTCCTGGTTCCAGGTGGCGCTCGACGGCGAGCTGCTCGCGACGTCGCACGGTTCGCGCCTTCCCACCGAGGTAGACCTCACCGGCCGTCTGCGGCCGGGGGGCGAGCACCTGCTCGCGATCCGGGTCACCCAGTGGTCGGCCATGTCGTACATCGAGGACCAGGACCAGTGGTGGCTGTCGGGCATCTTCCGCAGCGTCTCGCTGGAGCACCGGCCCGACGGCGCCCTCGACGACGTCCGCGTGCACGCGGGCTACGACCACACGACCAGCGTCGGCACGCTGCGGGTGGACGCCGCGACGGTGGTGGCCGGGCCTGGAGCCGTTGCCGCGCGCGTGGCTGTCCCGGAGCTCGGCATCGAGGCCGTATCGGGCGAGGAGGTGAGTGTCGCCGTCGAACCCTGGAGTGCCGAGCTGCCGCGGCTGTACGACGTCGTCGTCTCGACCGACACCGAGACCGTGACGCTTGCGGTCGGCTTCCGCACCGTCTCGATCGAGGACGGGGTATTCCTCGTCAACGGGCGGCCGGTCAAGCTGCGCGGCGTCAACCGGCACGAGTTCGACCCGCTGCGCGGCCGCTCCGTGACGCCCGAGCGGATGCTCGAGGACGTGCTGCTCATGAAGCGGCACCACATCAACGCCGTCCGCACGAGCCACTACCCGCCGCACCCGCACTTCCTCGACCTGTGCGACGGCTACGGGCTGTACGTCATCGACGAGAACGACCTGGAGACACACGGCTTCGAGGTCGACGGCTGGGTGGGTAACCCGGTCGACGACCCGGACTGGACCGAGGTGCTCGTCGACCGCGTCACCCGGATGGTGCGCCGCGACAGCCATCACGCGAGCATCATCATGTGGTCGCTCGGCAACGAGGCGGGCGTCGGCCGCAACATCTCCGCGATGGCTGACGCCGTCCGGGCGCTCGACCCGAGCCGGCCGATCCACTACGAGGGCGACTGGTCGAGCGACCACGTCGACGTGTACTCGCGGATGTACGCCTCGACGGAAGAGGTGGAGCTCATCGGCCAGGGCATCGAGCCGCCGTTCGAGCGCGCCGACGCCGACGCCCGCCGTCGGGCAATGCCGTTCCTTCAGTGCGAGTACGCCCACGCGATGGGCAACGGACCGGGAGGCCTAGCCGACTACGACACGCTCTTCGACCGCTACCCCCGCCTGCTCGGGGGCTTCGTCTGGGAGTGGATCGACCACGGCCTGACCCGCACCGACGGCGACGGGGTCGAGTTCGCGGCGTACGGCGGCGACTTCGGCGAGCGCCTCCACGACGGCACGTTCATCGCCGACGGCCTGCTCCTGCCGGACCGCACACCCTCGCCCGGGCTCGGCGAGCTGGCCGCGGTGTACTCGCCTATCCGCATCGATGCGGAGCCGGACGGCTCGCTGCTGGTCCGCAACCGCTATGCCTTCCGGGACACGAGCCACGCCGAGCTCCGCTGGACCCTGCATCGCGGGGCGGACGAGCTCGCGGCGGGCGTCCTCGACCTGGTGCTCGACGCCGGCGCGGAGGCGGTGGTGCGACCGCCGTCGGGCCTGCAGCTGCCCGAACCGGGCGACGCGCCCGTCTGGTGGACCCTGCGTGCCGTCCAGCAGAAGGCGGACCCGCTGGAGGACACGTGGCTCGAACCCGGCTTCGAGCTGGGTGCGGGCCAGCTGCTCCTCGTGGAGCGGGGGTCGCTCCCGGCCCCTGCGGGCCGGGTGACCACCGAGGCCGACGGCGGGTTCGTCGCCGGTCCGGCTCGATTCGACGGCCGCGGCCACCTGCGCGAGCTCGCCGGTCGCGCGGTCCACGACTTCCGGGTGGACGCTTGGCGGGCACCGACCGACAACGACGTCCGGCCCGGCGAGGGACAGGAGAAGTCCGACGCGCAGGTCTGGTACCGGGCGGGCCTGACCCTGCTCGGCGAGCGCATCGCCGGCGTCGACGTCGGCGAGGACGGGGCGCTGGAGGTCGCCGCGCGCGTCGCGGGCCCGGCCATCCGCACGGGCTTCGCCACGCGCTACCGCTGGCAGCCGGTCACGGACGCGCCCGACGCCGTGGACCTGCTCCTCGACATCCGCCCAGAGGGGCCGACGCCGCAGAGCGTCGCGCGCCTGGGCCTGGTGCTCGCCCTGGACGAGCCCCGCGCCGCGGACGCAGGCGTGCGCTGGACCGGTCTGGGCCCGGACGAGTCGTACGCGGACTCGAAGCAGGCGGCCCTCGGCGGTGCGTGGCAGCACACCGTCGCCGACTGGCAGACCCGGTACACCCACCCGCAGGAGAACGGCGCACGGCGCGGGGTGACGAGCGCCGCGCTGTCCTTCGCCGACGGCTCTGGCCTGCGGATCGACGCCGGGGAGGTGTTGATCGGCGGCCGCCAGCAGGCCGGGTTCGAGCTGTCACTGCGCCCGTGGTCCGACGAGGCGCTGGACCGCGCGGCCCATCCGCACGAGCTGGTGCCGGACGGCCGGCTGTGGCTGCACCTCGACGCCGCCCAGCACGGCGTCGGCAGCGCCGCCTGTGGTCCGGGCGTCCTGCCGAACGCACAGCTGCACGCCGCACCCGTCCGGATGCGGCTGCGCTTCACCGCACTCTGAGTGCTGGACCGGCCTGAGGTATAGAAGCACGATCGAACAAGGACGATGGAGGAGAACGCCGTGAAGATGGGCTTCCGCTGGTACGGCGAGGGCAACGACACCGTGACGCTGGATCACGTGCGCCAGATCCCTGGTGTGGAGACCATCGTGTGGAGCCTGCATCACAAGCAGGCCGGCGAGGTGTGGGAGCAGGCGGAGATCGACGCCGAGATCGCGCTGATCACCAGCCTGTCCGACGAGGCGCGGGCTCGTGGCATCACGCGGACGTTCGACGCCGAGGTGGTCGAGTCGGTCAACGTGCACGAGTCGATCAAGCTCGGCCGGACCGTGCTCGGGCTCAGCCGGGACGAGGCGATCGAGAACTACATCACGACGATCCGCCGCCTCGGCCACGCCGGCGTGAAGGTGGTCTGCTACAACTTCATGCCCGTCTTCGACTGGCTGCGCACCGACCTGTGGCACCCGCTGCCCGACGGCTCGACAGCGCTGTACTACGAGAAGGCAGTGGTCGACCAGATGTCGCCCGAGAGCCTCATCGCCGACATGGAGAAGAACACGCACGGGCTCACCCTCCCGGGCTGGGAGCCCGAACGGCTGGCGAGCTTCCAGGAGCTCAACGCCGCGTACGAGGGCGTCACCCACGACGACATGTACACGAACTACAAGTACTTCCTCGACGCGGTGATCCCCACGTGCGAGGAGGTCGACGTGAAGCTCGGTGTGCACCCGGACGACCCGCCGTTCGACGTCTTCGGGTGGCCGCGCGTGGTCTCGTCCAAGGAGGGCCTGGCCCGGGTGCTCGACCTCAATCCGAGTCCGTACAACGGCCTGACGCTGTGCCTGGGCAGCTTCTCCGCCAACCCGGAGCACGACGCCGTCGACGCCGTCCGCACGTTCATGGACCGCATCCACTTCACGCACGTGCGGAACATCAAGCACTTCGACAACGGCGACTTCACCGAGGTCGGGCACCGGGCGTCCGAGGGCAGCGTCGACACGACGGGGATCATGCGGGCCTACGCCGAGGCGGACTACCAGGGCTACGTGCGCCCCGACCACGGCAGGCATCTCTGGGACGAGAACACCACCAACAAGCCGCGCCCCGGATACGGCCTCTACGACCGGGCCCTCGGCATCCAGTACCTGCTTGGCGCATGGGACGCGTTCCGCTACCAGGGGTGACGCGCCACGGGGGCGATTGCTGGCCCGGCGTCGTCGGCGCTGACATGATGCGGCAATGCTCAGCAGCGAGAATGCGCGGCCCGACGGCGCCACCGGGTCCCCGGCCGGTGTGATCCCGGAGCCGGCCCTCACGCAGCTCGCTGCCGATGCCGGGCCGGAGTACGCCACCTGGGGGCAGCGCGTCGTCGCGGCGGTCCTGGACAACGCGATCCTGGCCGGCGTCACCTGGCTGGTGCTCGGCAGCGGGACGATCTTGCCCACGCTGACGCTCGGGCTCGGTGGGACAGGTGGGACCGGTGTGTTCGTCAGGGCTGGCGACGGGAGCCCGGCGCTGGAGCCGCTCGACCTGGTGCCGATCGGTGTTCTCGTGATCTTCCTGCTGCTCCAGGCGCTGACCGGCTGGACGCCGGGCAAGCTGGTGACCGGCATCCGGGTGGTGCGCGACGGGTCGGACGGGCAGACCGGCCCGGCCGGGCCGTGGAGGACGCTGGCGCGCTGGGTCCTGCACCTGCTCGACGCCATCCTGCTGATCGGATACCTGCGGCCGGCCTGGCACGCGAAACGGCAGACGTTCGCTGACTCGATCGTCCAAACGGTCGTGGTGCAAGAGGCTCCTGAACTTCCGCGGCGGCCGAGGATCGTCCTGTACTCGGCGGCGCTGGTGGTCTGCGTGCTCGGGCTCGGGTACGGGTGCGTACCGATCAGCGGCGGCAGCTCGATGTCGGCGTCCGGCGATGCCCTCTGTGAGCTGAATGGTCTGGGGCCGCTCCTGACCACCGGGCAGATCGCGCCGGGTGGATCGCTGTCGGTCGAGCAGGACCGCCGGATGTGGACGGTCCGGGAGACCCGCACCGTGCAGCCGGGCGCGACAATCTCCTGGACGAGCGACCCGTCCGTGCGCGACGTCGACTACCGGGTCGAGCTCGACGCCCGGCCGGGATCGGAGGACGGGACGCCGTTGGTCTCCCGCTCCTGGGACATCGGAAGCGGCAGCCTCGAATCCTGGTCGGACAACGAGGGGTTCACACACGCCAGGACCATCGCGGCCGACGGGGACACCCACGAGGTGGAGGTCAACGTCACCGGCCCGGACGACGCCCTGGCCACCCTCGGCAACGACCTGTGGATCGACGTGCGACTGATCGCCGACGGGGATGTCGTGGCGGCATGCGGCGGCACGATGACCTACGGCGACGTGGAGCCCGTGAACTCCTGACCGCGGGCGGGTGATCTCTGGCTCAAACCGGTCGGCTGCCTTGCGCCCGCGCGCCACGGTGGGACTCTGATAGGGACTGACGCCCCGCGGCGCGCCCCGTGGTGCGGTCGCCGCCGGTCACAAAGGAGTGAGACCGCGATGGTCACTGTGCGAAGTGTGTATCCGAGCTTCTCGGCGAACGACATCGACGCGGCCCGCACGTTCTACGCGGACACGCTGGGACTGCGGGTGACGCCTCTCCCCGAGGGCGGGGGCCTCGTGCTCCACCTCGACGGCGGCACCTCAGTGTTCGTCTACCCGAAGGACAACCACCAACCAGCGACGTTCACCGTCCTGCACCTCGCGGTCGACGACGTCGATCAGGTGGTCGACGAGCTCACCGCCAAGGGTGTGACGTTCGAGCGGTACGAAGGGTTCGACCAGGACGAGAAGGGCATCGCGCGCGGCTTCATGGAGGGCGGCGACGGCGCCTGGTTCACCGACCCGGCAGGCAACGTCGTCGGGCTCACGGACGGTGAGGGGATGCAGAAGCTCCTCGGCTAACGATGCAGGACCGGGCGATCCGCGAGGGTGACGCGCTGAGCTGCGGAGCTGCTGGCCGGGCTGGCGGTCAGAACCGGGTGACCATGCCGCCGTCGACGTCGATCGTCTGGCCGGTGATGTAGGACGCCTGGTCGGAGGCGAGGAACACGACGACGCCCGCCAGCTCCTCCGGGCGCCCCCAGCGCCCGAGGAGGGTGCGCGAGCCGAGCCAGTCCGCCCAGCCGGGGTCCTCGACCAGGGGGCCGTTCGTCTCGGTCGCAATGCAGCCGGGCGCTACCGCGTTCACGGTGATGCCGTGCGGGCCGAGGTCGGCGGCCATCGCGCGGGTCAGGCCCTCGAGGCCGGACTTCGCCGCCGAGTAGGCCACGTCGCCGCGCTTGCCCAGCCGGGCGATGACCGAGCTGACGTTGACGACGCGCCCTGGCACGCCACGGTCGACCATGCCCTGCGTGATGCCCCGGCTGAGGGCGTAGGCGCCGGTCAGGTCGGTCTCCAGCAGGTTGCGGAAGGCGGACGTGTCCATGTCCAGCAGCCCGCGCCGATCCCGGGCTCCGACGTTGTTGACCAGGATGTCCACCCGGCCCCCGACGTCCGCCACGATCCGGGCCACCGCCTCCTCGTCGGCGGCGTCGCCCACACAGGCCTCGACAACCAGGCCTGCGCTGCGCAGGGCGGCGGCCGCGGCGTCCACCGCTCCGGCGCCCCGACCGTTGAGGATCACCGCCGCACCGGCCCGGCCCAGGCCACGGGCCATCTCCAGCCCGATGCCCCGCGCCGAGCCGGTGACCAGCGCCGTCCGGCCGGTCAGCGAGAACGCGCCTGCCGGGTCCGTCGCGTTCATCGCGGTCGGTCCGTCCCGCGCAGGAGAGTGAGCTGATGCCCGACGGCGGCGGTGACCCGCGCCTCGTCCTGGGTCGCGAGCAGGTCGAGCAGACCACCGCGGAGTACGGCCAGGGCCAGTGTGCGACGCGCCAGGCCCTCGGCGCTGTCGCGCTCGGTCGCGGGCTGATAGTCGGCCAGGACGACCAGCCAGTCGTCCACCGTGGCCCGCGCGAATCCGCCCCACGGCCCGTCGGGCTCGACCAGGGATCGTGCGTAGGCCTCGGCCCACAACCGCAGCAGTGGCCGATGCTCGACGGCGGCCAGCCACGACCAGACCTGCTCGACGGCTCGGGCGAGGCCCGCCGGGGCGCCGTCCGCGCTCCCTTCGAGACCGTCCAGGACCGTGACCTCGTCGGCACGGGCCCTGCCCAGCAGCGCCTTGATCAGCCCGTCCTTGCTCCCCCACAGGAACAGCAGCACCCGTGGGCTCGAGCCGATGGCCGCCGCTAACGGCCGCAGGGACATGTCGGCCAGGCCGTGGGTCAGCGCGTACTCGTACGCTGCCTCCAGCAGCTCGACCTGACGCGCGGATCGGCTTGTTTCCAACGCTGACATGTGGTCAGCGTAGCGGAACTGAAACAGTCGTGTCAGTAGAGTCGGTCGGCGGGGTGGGCCGAGGGTCGGTGCGTGTCCGCGCCCATGTCCTGCGGCAGCCGGCGAATAGTGCGAATGACCTGGTAGTGCGCGAATGTGTACTAGGTCGCGATCCGCGCGGCCCGACGGAGGTGCGCGCATGTCCCAGAATTCCTCTCCCCCTGGCGCCGACGCCGCGCGGCGTGCCCACGGGAGTCGCGCCGTGCACGTCCTGGCCCGAGGCGGCTACGTCGCCTCCGGCGTGCTGCACCTGCTGGTCGCCTGGGTGGCGGTCCAGCTTGCGTTAGGCCGACCCACGGGCGAGGCGGACCAGTCGGGCGCCTTCCGCACGCTCGGCCAGCTGCCCGGCGGCGAGCTGGCCCTCTGGGCGGTCGCCGTGGGCTTCGCAGCTCTCGCGCTGTGGCAGGTCGGCACGGCGATCCTCGGCGTGCCGAACGCCGAGCACCAGGCAGGAGCGCGGGCCAAGAGCGTGGCCAAGGCGGTGCTCTACGGCGTGCTGGCGGGTTCCAGCGTCCGGTACGCACAGGGTGCGGGCGGGGGAGGCGAGAGCGAGGAGAGCCTGACGGCTGGTGTCCTGAGCATGCCGGGCGGCGCCTGGCTGGTAGGTGCCGTGGGGCTCGTGATCGTCGGAGTCGGTGTCTACCACGTCGTCAAGGGCGTCCGAAAGAAGTTCCTGCGCGACCTCACGGGGACTGGCGGGAGCTCCGTCCGGCCGGTGGTGGTACGGCTCGGGCAGGCCGGTTACGTCGCCAAGGGGATCGCGCTGGGCGTCGTCGGCGGGCTGGTCCTGACTGCCGCCGTGACAACGGACCCGTCGCAGGCCGGCGGGCTCGACGAGGCGCTGCACACGATGCGCGACCAGCCGTACGGTCCGGCGCTGCTCCTCGTGGTCGGGCTGGGGATCGCCGCGTTCGGCGGCTACTCCTTCGCGCGCGCCCGGTTCGCGCGGCTCTGAGCCGGCATTCGTCAGCGCCCTACGTGTCGTATCCGAGCCCGTCCCACGGTTCGTAGTAGGCGATGAAGTCGCCCGGCTCGATATTGATGTAGTAGGTGCCATCCTCGTACCGGTCGACGTTCCAGCCGAAGGTGACGCCATCGACGTCCTGAGTGAACGGCTCGACCTCGATGGGTTCGAGGACGTAGTCGCCCAGCTCGGCCAGCCGTGCGGCGACAAGATCCTCCGCCCCCGCCCCGCCGGGCTGGCCCGGGGGAAGCCCGTCGGACCGGTCGACGGTGTCTACCCGGACCTCGTCGAAAGTGCCGTCGGCGTTCCATAGGAAGACCCCGACGTACGCGAAGCCGGAGTCCAGGCTGAACAGCTCCTCGCTGAGGAAGAACTTGCGGCCGTCCTCGGCGGTGCCTGCGTAGGGCACGTGGTAGTCGTCGGGAACGATGGTGAAGCGCTCGGGTGCCTCTCCTGCGACGGCTTCTTCGTCCGGGCGATGCTCCGGCGGCGAGGAACAGCTGGCGGTCACGGCAACCGCTGCCAGACCCGCCAGCACGCGCCGGGCCGCCGTCAGCAGACCGCCGCCGGGGCGCGTCGCGTATGGGTCGCTGCGACGTGGAGATCGACTCATGACACATGACCTTATGGCCGAGCAGGAAGGTTCAGGCGGTCTCTGAGCGCTTCTGGCGGGCGAACTTTGCCGGGAGGTCTGGCCCGTCCCACACCTGGATCGCGCGCCAGATCGACGCGGCGATCGGCACGGCAAGCACGGCGCCGGTGATGCCGACGAGCACCGTCCCGGCCGTCAGGGCGAACAGGATGACGAGCGGGTGCAGGCGCAGGGTCCGGCCCATGACGATCGGCTGGAGGAAGTCGCCCTCGAGCTGGTTCACCACGATGACTATCGCGACGACGATGAGCGCCTCGACCGGTCCGACTGCGACGAGTGTGACCAGGGCCGCGAGGATGCCGGCCACGGTGGCACCGACCAGGGGGATGAAGGCGAGCAGGAAGACGAGCACGGACAGCGGGATGACGAGCGGTACACCCACGATCGCAAGGCCGATGCCGATGCCGACCGCGTCGACGAACGCCACGATCGCCGTTCCGCGCACGTAGCCGCCGAGCGTGCGGATGGTCGCGGCGCCGACGCGCTGCCCCCGCTCGTACCGGTGCCCCTCGAACGGCCGCAGCACGAACTCCCACATCGCCGGGCCGTCCTTCAGGAAGAAGAACAGGACGACGATCATGATGAAGAAGCCCGCGACGAAGTCGGCGGTCTGGGACACGCCCGCGATGGCACCGGAGCCCACGGCGTCGGACTGCAGCAGGCTCACGGCGGAGTCGCGCACCGACGCGATCTGCTCGTCGGTGATGTCGAAGGGCAGGTCCTGGAGGTAGGTCTGCAGGGAGTCGAAACCCTGGATCGCCTGGTCCTGCAGCTCGCCCCACTGGTCGACGACGGCCCGCACGACGAGCCAGACGATCGCCGACAGCAGCGCGACCAGCGCCACGAGCGAGATCCACGTCGCGAGCAGCGACGGCAGACCACGGCGACGCAGGAGCGAGACCAGCGGGTAGATCGCCGCTGCCAGCACGAGCGCGATGAGCACGGGGATCACGACGAGGGTCAGTTGGGTGCCCACGAACCCGAAGACGGCGATGACCGCGACAACCGCGAGGATCTGCAGCGACCGCGTGCCGACACGGCCGAAGCCGTCAGACCACAGCCGGGACGCCTCACTATCGGCGGGCGCCTGGTGCTCGGCCGGCTCGGCAGGGGTCACCTCGACGCTCGGGCGGGCGGGGGGCGGTGTGCGGCGGCCGAAGAGGCGCATCGCCTGTCCTCCTTGTGCTGTGGTCCGGCGGGCGCCGGACGTGTCGACGCTATTGCGGTCGGGCTTTGGTCGCACGGTGGCGTGTCCGCGTGTCGGCGCGCGGTGCTGTGGAACCTTTTGGCCATGGTGCTGCGTGGTGGGGGACATGACGAGGGAGAGCACATGGACATGTCGACTCAGGTGAGCGATGCCCCGCTGGTCCGGGTCGAGGTGGTGCGCACGCGCGACCAGGAGTTCACGGCGTTCGTCCAGAACTCCGGCCCGTACCTCCACAAGACGGCTCTGCTACTGGCCGGCGATTCGCACCGCGCCGAGGAGCTGGTTCAGGAGACGTTCGAGCGCACCTACCGTGCGTGGCGCAAGGCCCGTGACGGTGAGCCACGCGCTTACGCGCGGCGCATCCTGCTCAACCTGCGCGTGGACAAGTGGCGGCGCACGCGCCGCGAGGTTGTGTCCGACGCCGTCCCAGCCGGGTCAGAGCCTGGGCACGCGGACCGGGTGGTGGTCCGCGACGAGGTTGTGCGCGCGTTGGCCCAGCTCCCCCTGTCGCAGCGTCGGGTCGTGGTGCTGCGGCACCTGCTCGACCTGACAGAGGTGGAGACGGCTCGCGAGCTCGGCCTGGCCCTGGGCACCGTCAAGTCTGCCAACGCACGTGGGATCGCCCGCCTGCGCGAGATCTTCCAGGAAGGTGTGCGATGAGCATCGACGACACAGACGTGACCGCCCGCCTGCGTGCGGGGGCCGATTCCATGACCGGCCGGAACTTCGACACGCACGAGGTGCTGGAGGGGAGCAAGCACGCGCTGCGGCGGCGACGCTCCTGGCAGGCGATAGCGGCCGGCACCACGGTGGTGGCCACCCTCGCGCTTGCCCTCGCGGGCCCGGTGCCGGTGCCCGGTATCGGGGAGCTGGCCCTGCCGGGCAGCAAGCAGATCCGCAGCCTGTTCGGTCTGGAGACCGAGCCCGCCGCCTGTGTGGTCGAGGACCTGACCGTCGAGTGGGGCGAGGTGTCGTCCCGAACGGAGGCCGTGTTGTTCGTGGCGTCCGTGAGCACCGATGACGGAATACAGGAGGGCACCATCGAGGACGGATCCCTGCCCGAGGCCAGGGTTGCCGCTCCGCTTCTGCTGCCCGAGGTCGCTCGGGCCCTGCCGACCCTTGCTGAGCACGACCGGGCGTTCACGTTCGTCGCGCAGATCGACGACGGGTACGACCGCTACACGGCGGCCCAGGGGAACCTCCCGCCCAGTGGGTACGCGTGGTGGACCACCAGCGAGCTGCGGAGCCTGCCCGGTGTCGTGCGGTGCGGGGGCCTTCCCGTCACCTTCGACGGCGATCGGTCCGCCGAGTTCACCATCACCTCGTGGAACGGGGAGGACGCCAGCGGCTACGTGCCCTGCATCAACCCGCCGAGCGGCCTCAGCCAGGTAGAGCGCGAGGCCGTCGGCTACTGCGAGTACTTCGACTGACTGTGAATCAAGGTCGGGTTCGGTCGGACGTCCACGCGCCGTTCTGCGCGTGGACACCCGACCGGCTCACACCTGCATGTCGACGAACCGTTGGTAGTGCCCCTGGAATGCCACGGTGATCACGTCGGTGGGGCCGTTACGGTGCTTGGCCACGATGAAGTCCGCCTCGCCGGCGCGCGGTGACTCCTTCTCGTACGCGTCCTCGCGGTGCAAAAGTAGGACAACGTCGGCATCCTGCTCAATTGACCCAGATTCACGCAGATCGGACATCTGCGGTTTCTTGTCGCTGCGCTGCTCGGCGCCACGGTTCAGCTGCGAGATGGCGATGACGGGGACCTCAAGCTCCTTCGCGAGCAGCTTGAGCGAACGCGAGAACTCCGAGACCTCCTGCTGCCGCGACTCGACGCGCTTGCCCGACGACATCAGCTGGAGATAGTCGATGACGACCAGCTTGAGGTCGTGCCGCTGCTTGAGCCGTCGGCACTTGGCACGGATCTCCATCAGCGACATGTTTGGCGAGTCGTCGATGAACAGCGGGGCGTCGGAGACCTTGCCCATGGTGGCGGCGAGCTTCTGCCAGTCGCCGTCATCCATGTTGCCGCTGCGCATCTTGGTTAGCGGAACGCGGGCTTCGGCGGCGAGCATTCGCATGACGATCTCGTTGCGGCTCATCTCCAGGGAGAAGATGACGGCGGCCATGTCGTGGTGAATCGCCGCGTGAGCAGCGACGTTGATGCCGAGCACGGAGTTGTGGGTGGGGACCATCGACCTGCTCGCGAGGTACAGGTGCGCCGGATTCTCCACCTCGACACAACGCACGGGCACCGACTCGATCGCCCGAATATTCACTACGAACCGTGACGTCAGTTTCGCCGTCGCCGGACGGCGGCGGGCCTTGTGGGTCAGCCGCTTGCGCTCCAGGGCGAAGACGTCGTCCTCAGTGGTGAACGTGATCGTGAAGGCTGTGGAAGATGTCTCGCTCCGGCCGTTGACTCGCTTCTCCGACCAACCGGTGCGGTACCCGAGCGACAGGATCAGTTCGCGGGCGTCCTGGGCGAGTCGCTTGTTGGTCACGGCGATCTGGACACTGCCCTGCGGGTTGACGGTCCCGTCGGAGTCGAGGAGCCCTGCGAGCAAGGCTCGTCGCTGATCCTCACTCGCACGGAGGTACTCGGTCGGGATGTGCTTGTTCTGGAGGAGATTGAGACTGCGAAGGCGACCGCCCATCGTGCCATGGGTGTTGTGGCACTCCTGGCACCGGCGGAAGCCCCAGCCGGGCTTGCCGCAGTCGGGGCACGTGGGCTGCCCGGGGCGCTTCATACCGCGGGAACGGGCAGCGCAGGACTTGCTGCACGCGAGCAGCGAAGCCATCTTCGGCATGAACTCCGTGCCACAGACAATGCACGCCTGAGGCTGCACCTCGGGCTCAGGGAGCAGCATCGAGTACGTTCGAGCAGAGCCCTTGACCGTGCCTCGAGGCCGGGCTACGTAGCCCAAGCCCTCGACCATCATCGCGATCTCAGGGTCAGCCGATGTGAACTCTGCACGCCGCGACGTGCCATCGCCCAGCCAGATGCCGAGCGCGTAGGGATGGATCGGCAATACCGTGTCAGGCAGGTTCAGGGGCTTGGCGGTAACCACTGAGTGGTTTGCACGCTTGTCGGCCGTGGCTGTCCGCAGGGAAGCCAGGATTTCCTCGGTGGTGTGGACAGCCGTCTCGGGCTCGGTACCCGCTCGCACCTTGCGGCGTTGTGTACGCGTGCTCGTCACCCACTGGTGCTGAGCGTCAGCAACGATCACCGTGCCGTCGTCGAACTCCACCTCATAGCAAGGGCGACCCTGCATGACCTCGGTTGCCGCAACCACTCGTGTGGGAGTGCCGTCCGCCCCCAGGAGATAGTCCCCCACGGCGACCTCGCCCATGGTGGTCCACCCGGTCGGCGTCGGCAGCGGAGTGTCGAGCGCGAGGGCCTTTCCGACTGCAGGTCGGGCGGCCACGACGATCATCTGGCCCGGGTGCAGGCCGTTCGTCAGGCGGTCGAAGTCCGAGTAGCCCGTCGGCACACCGGTGAGCCCCTCGCCGCGGCCCTGCGCGGCGTCGATCTCGTCGAACGTCGGTCCGATGATGTCGGCCAGCGCCAGGTAGTCCTCCGACGCTCGCCGCTCCGTCACCGCGTAGACCTCGGCCTGCGCGTTGTTGACGACGTCGTCGACCTCGCCGCCGTCGGTGGCGTAGCCCATCTGGACGATGCGGGTGCCCGCCTCCACGAGGCGGCGCATGATGGCGCGCTCGCGCACGATCCGGGCGTAGTACCCGGCGTTCGCCGCCGTGGGGACGCCCGCCATGAGGTCGTGCAGGTACGGAGCGCCGCCAACACGAGTGTGCTCACCACGGCGCTGCAGCTCGGCGAGCACCGTGATGGCGTCGGCCGGCTCGCCGCGACCGTAGAGGTCGATGATCGCGTCGTAGATCGCCTCGTGCGCCGGCCGGTAGAAGTCGTTGCCGCGGATCTGCTCGATCACGTCGGCGATGGCGTCCTTGGACAGCAGCATGCCGCCCAGCACGCTCATCTCGGCGGCGACGTCCTGCGGCGGGGTGCGGTCGAGGCCCGGGCTGCGCTCGGAATAGCTCGACTCGAGCTCTTCGATCGACATCGCACCCCTGCCTTTCTCATCTCATGACGTCGCGGCGCACGCTGCACGTGCGCTCCGTCGACGTCCTACACCTGTTCTACTCCCCGCCACTGACACTCTCGGGACTTCGGCCCCGACACGCCTTTGTGTCCTGTGCGACAGTCCCTGCGAGAGCCGGGCAGGTTAGCAAGTTCCGCTGACGCTAAGCCCCCGCGGACCGGAGCGCAACGAGACCTGTGGACAGGGCTGTGCACATCCATGTGGAAAGGTGGCCCAGGGCTGTGCATAGCGGGTGGACAACCCTGTCCCCAGTTGTGGATAACCCCTGTGTAAAACATCACCATCCCCTCTGACCTGCATCGACGTCACCCCCAGCCTGTGGAGGAAAGAAAGTTGGGCGAGTCTCGCCACACCCCGGACTCCCGGCGATCCATCGACCGGGAAGTCCTCGCCCTGGCAGTCCCGGCGCTCGGTGCACTAGTCGCCGAACCCGTCTTTGTGCTCGTGGACAGCGCAGTGGTGGGCCACCTCGGCACGGCCCAGCTCGCCGGTCTCTCCCTCGCGAGCAACGTGCTGCTGACACTCGTCGGGCTGTGCATCTTCCTCGCGTACACGACGACGGCGTCAGTGGCGCGCCTGACCGGGGCCGGCAAGGAGCGGGAGGCGCTGCAGTCCGGCATCGACGGGATCTGGCTCGCACTCGGGATCGGGGCCGTCCTCGTCGTCGTCCTGCTGCTCGCCGCGCCAGTGACGGTGACTGCTCTGGGCGCGGACGGCGACGTCGCGCAGTATGCCGTGACCTATCTGCGGTGGTCCGCACCTGGGCTCGCCGCGATGCTTGTGGTCCAGGCCGCGACCGGCGTGCTGCGGGGTCTGCGGGACACGCGCACGCCGCTGGTCGTCGCGGCCGCCGGGGCCCTCGTCAACACCGGGCTGAACATCGCGCTCGTGTACGGGGCCGGGATGGGGATAGCCGGCTCGGGCCTGGGCACGGCCATCACCCAGTTCCTCATGGCGGCGGTGCTCGGCGTGATCGTGGTGCGCGGGGCGCGCTCCCGTGGCGCGAGCCTGCGCCCGCACCGGGCGGGCATCCTGTCCGGCGCCCGGGCAGGTGTGCCCCTGGTCGTCCGCACCCTCAGCCTGCGCGCCGCGATCCTGGTCACCGTGGTGGTCGCGACCGACCTCGGTGCCGTCGCACTGGCGGGGCACCAGGTCGTGAGCTCGCTGTGGGGGCTCGCCGCCTTCGCGCTCGACGCGCTGGCGATCGCGGCGCAGGCGCTGGTGGGACACGGGCTCGGGGCCGGCAACGTCGGGAACGTGCGGCTCGTGCTGCGCCGCTGCCTGCAGTGGGGCGTCGGGGCGGGCGCGATGATCGGCGTGATCCTCGCCGCGGCCGGCTGGTGGATCGCACCACTGTTCTCCGCTGACCCCGACGTGCGCGTCGCCATCACCCTGGGCATCGCCGTGTGCGGCGTCCTCATGCCGATGGCCGGCTGGGTCTTTGTGCTCGACGGCGTCCTCATCGGCGCCGGAGACGGCCGCTACCTCGCCTGGGCGGGCATGGCGACCCTGGTGGTCTACCTGCCGTTCGCGCTCGCGGTCTCCGCCTGGGCCCCTGACGGCGCACCCGGGCTCGCCTGGCTCTGGCTCGCGTTCGCGGGTGTGTTCATGGCCGCCCGCGCCGTGACGACGGGGTGGCGTGCGCGGAGCGACCGCTGGCTGGTCACCGGGGCGTGACGCCGCCTCAGTCCGGTCAGGCCCGCACGTCGGTCAGGCCCCACACGTTGAGCCGGTAGCCCACGCCGCGCACCGAGGCGACCTCTACGTCGTGGACCGGCGCCAGCCGCTTGCGCAGCCGCTTCACCGCGGAGGTCACCGGGTCGGAGTCGCCGAGATAGGGCAGCTGCCACACCCGTGCCGTGAGCTCGGCGAACGACCACACCCGTCCGGTCTCCAGGGCGAGGGTGGCGAGCAGGTCGAACTCCCGCGCCGACAGGTAGACGCGCCGCCCCAGCGCCGTGACCTCGCGGCCGGCGAGGTCGACGAGCAGCGGCCCGGCCACCAGCGGATCCAGCGTGGGCGGGGCGACCATCGGTATCGAACCCGTGACGGCGGGAACCGGGCCGGTGACCGGGCGCGCGGCAGCCGGGACGGCGGTGAGCGTCCCGGTCACGGGCCCGGTCGGCGGGGGGCTTGTCTCGTGCAGCACCGGTCGGGCCGGCACCCCGTGCAGCATGGACCCGGGTCGCCCGCGGTAACCGGCGGCTCCGGCGTCGGACAGGCTGGGCAACGGACGGACCAACGCCGACCCAGGGCCCAACGCCGACCCCGGGCCCAACGTTGAACCCGATGCCGAGCGCGACGACAGCGACGTCGGCCGGATCTCCGCCTCGGCCCGCACGGACGCGTCCGTGAGGTTGTCGCTCTCGACATGGCGGCCGGGATCGGGGAGGTGCCGGCCGTAGTGCTCCTCCGGCGGTACAGGGTTGTCGAACCGCTCGGCCTGCAGAGC
This sequence comes from Promicromonospora sp. Populi, assembly GCF_041081105.1. Taxonomy (NCBI): domain Bacteria; kingdom Bacillati; phylum Actinomycetota; class Actinomycetes; order Micrococcales; family Promicromonosporaceae; genus Promicromonospora; species Promicromonospora sp. Populi. The sequence goes on from NZ_CP163528.1 coordinate 3,759,157, forward strand.
GAGGCTGCGCCGGGCCGCCCCGGCGGGGCGCCGGGGCGCTGCCTGGTTGGCGAGGACGGCGCGGGCGCTCTCCGGGTCGGGGGTGGCGAGCACCGTCGCCCGACCGCGGAGCAGGTGGGCGATCTCGATGATCTGGTCGGAAGGGAGGCCCACGCAGACGACGAGGCCGGGGGCGGAACCTGGTGCGAGGTCGAACGTCACGTGCGTCACCCTCCTTGGTTTGCCGTTCGGATCAGCCCCGCGAGCTCGGGCAGCGCGCGTCAGTCTGCCGCCGGGGCGTACCACCAAGGTCAATTTCACGTTACCTACCCGTTGCGTGCCGGAAATGACACATTCCCGCCCACTTGGCGTTTTTACGCCACAGTTCACCCCAGAGAGGGTGAATTATCTACGAACCAGGGTGAAATGAATGCGGGCCTATTGACAGGAGCAACTATTGAACCCTGACCGCATTTTGACCGGGAAGTGACCGGTACCTGACCGTGAACCGGCCTTGTTGCGTCGACGCCCGCAGACGACGGTAGGGGACGGTCCACGACTGTGGTCCGTCCAAGCGCACCCCAGTTCGCGGCTGCGCCGGGTAATGGAGGGTTCATGCACCGTCGAACTGCTCTCGCACAACGCTCGACGACCGCCACAGCGGTTCTCGCGCTTGTTGCGACGTCAGCTCTGAGCGTCGCTCCAGCGGCGTTCGCTGGAACTGCACCGACCACCGCACCGACGACCACCAAGACCGTCGCTGCCGACCCCGACGAGAAGTTCACCGACTTCGCACGGGAGATGCTGACCGAGCGCAAGACCGCCGACTTCTGGGTGGTCCTCGCCGAGGAGGCAGACCTTTCGGCCGCCAAGAACATCGCGGACTGGGACGAGCGGGGCCAGTACGTCTACGACACGCTCACCTCGACGGCCAAGACCTCGCAGGCGAGCCTGGTCAAGGAGCTCGACGCCGCGGACGCCGACTACGAGAGCTTCTGGATCAGCAACCGGATCCTCGTCGAGGACGGCACGCTGGAGCTGGCGGACGAGCTCGCGGCGAGCGCCAAGGTCGAGCAGATCAGCGAGACGGTGCAGCTCGGCCTGGTCGAGCCGATCAAGCGGGTGCCGACCGGCGACGTCGGGACGCAGGCCGTGGAGTGGGGCCTGGACGCCATCAACGCCCCCGAGGTGTGGGCGCAGGGCTACACGGGTGCGGGCATCACGGTGTCGAACATCGACACCGGTGCGCAGTACGACCACCCGGCCCTGGCTGACAAGTACCGCGGCCTGCAGGCCGACGGGACTGTCGTGAACGACTACAACTGGCAGGACACGTCCGGTTCCGCCGAGCTGCCGTTCGACGACAACGGTCACGGCACGCACACCATGGGGACCATGGTGGGTGACGACGGCGCCGGCAACCAGATCGGTGTCGCTCCTGACGCCGAGTGGATCGCGACGAACGGCTGTGACAGCTGCTCGGACGTGGCCCTGCTCGAGTCGGGGCAGTGGATCGTCGCCCCGACGCGGACCGACGGCTCGGACCCCGACCCGTCGCAGCGCCCCAACGTCGTCAACAACTCCTGGGGCTACACGGCCGCGGGCACGATCGACGACTGGTACAGCGACACCACCGCCGCCTGGGAGGCGTCCGGCGTGTTCGGTACCTGGTCTGCCGGTAACTCGGGCCCGTCCTGCACGACGACGTCGTCGCCGGGCGCCAACACCGCCTCGTACTCGGTCGGCGCGTTCGACTCGTCCGGTGCCATCGCGGGCTTCTCGTCGCGCGGTGCTGGCGAGGACGGCCTGGTCAAGCCCAACATCTCCGCCCCGGGCGTCAACGTGCGCTCCTCAGTTCCCGGTGACGGCTACGCGGCCTTCAACGGCACGTCCATGGCCGCCCCGCACCTCGCGGGTGCGATCGCGCTGCTGTGGAGCGCGGCCCCCACGCTCGTCGGCGACATCGAGGGCACGCAGGCGCTGCTCAACGAGACCGCCGTCGACACGAACAACACCACCTGCGGCGGTACCGCCGAGAACAACAACGTGTGGGGCGAGGGCAAGCTCGATGTCGCCGCCCTCATCGCCGCCGCCCCGATCGGTGCCACCGGTACCGTCACCGGCACGGTGACGGACGCCGACGGCGCTCCGATCGCGTCGGCCGACGTCGTCCTCGACGGCGACCGGGACCGCACCGTCAGCACCGGCTCGGACGGCACGTTCAGCGCGCGCGTCGCGACCGGCGACTACACGGTGTCGGCGTCCGCCTTTGGTTACCTGCCCTCTGCACCGGCGTCCGCCGAGGTCACCGAGGACGGGACCGTCGACGTGCCGATCACGCTCGCGGCCGCTCCGTCGCACGCCGTGACGGGCACGGTCACCTACGCCGGTTCGGGCGGCCCGGTAGCGAACGCTCCGGTCAGCCTCGGCAGCCACTTCGAGGACGTCACCACCGGCGCGGACGGCACCTTCGCCTTCGCCGACGTCCCCGAGGGCACCTACCCGATCAACGTGACCGTTGGCGGCTGCGCGTCGTCGTACGAGGGTGAGGTGGTCGTCGACGGCGCGGAGGACGTGTCGGTCGAGATCACCGCGCTGACCGACGACTTCGGCTACTCGTGCGCCACGTCCACCGGTGACTACCTGCAGGGCAGCACCAGGCTCACGCTCACCGGCGACGACGTGCAGACGTCGCTCGCCCTGCCCTTCGAGTTCCCCTACTACGGCGTCGGCTACGACTCGGCATTCGTCACGTCGAACGGCCACCTGAACTTCCTGGCGGGCAGCACGTCGTACGCGAACGGCGCGATCCCGGGCACTGCGGTGCCCAACGCCGCACTGTTCCCGTTCTGGGACGACCTCTTCATCGACGCCTCGGCGGGCCTGTACACGGGCACGACGACGGTCGACGGCGAGGACGCGTTCGTCGTCGAGTGGCGCAACGTGCGCAAGTACGCCCCGACGACTGACCGGCTGAACTTCTCGGTCACCCTCGTCGCCGACGGCACTGTGCTCTTCGGCTACGGCGCGGTCACCGACACGGTCACGGCCAAGGGCAACTCGGCGTCGATCGGCATCGAGAACGAGACCGGCACGATCGGCCTGCCGTACTCGATCAACACGGCGGCCGTCTCCGAGGGCCTCACGGTCACCTACACGCCGCCGGTGCTCGCCTTCCTCGAGGGCACGGTCACCGACCGGAACACCGGTGAGCCCGTCGAGGGGGCGGAGGTCACGGCCACGTCGGGCGAGGAGACCCGGACCGCGACCACCGGGGCGGACGGCACCTACTCGGCCATCGCCGTCCCGGGCGACTACACGATCGACATCACGGCGCCGGACTACGAGCCGGCGGCGGGCACGCTGAGCCTCGAGCCCGAGGCCACCGGTACCTACGACGCTGCGCTCGCCGCGGGCCTGATCACGGTCAGCACCGAGGCGATCAACGCCACGATCCCGCTGGGCAGCACCACTACCAAGCGGTTCACGGTGAAGAACGAGGGCACCGCACCCGCCGACGTCGAGGTTGTCGGCGCGGGCGGCGGCTTCGACATCCTGGGCACCGACAGCCAGGCGGTCGTCCAGCACCCGCAGCGCGAGGCGACGGTGGTCCAGTCCACCAAGCCGTCGGCCAAGGTCGGCTCCTCGTTCGGCGGCTCGGGCTCCGGCTCGCAGCTCCGGGCGGCAGGCACGGGCACGGCGGGCGAGAGCGTTCTCCCGGAGTCCATCCCGGTCTCCCCGAACGCCACGACCATCACCCACTCGGCGTCGCAGGAGGTCGCGGCACTCAACTCGGCATCCTGCGGCAGCATCGCGGGGACCACGGAGAACCACTTCTTCCGGACGTTCACGCTGAGCGACTTCGACATCGACGACGACTTCGAGGTCTCGGAGGTGTCCTTCGGTGTCGAGGAGGCCACGGCCCAGACCCTGACCGTCAACCTCTACACGCTTCAGGGTGCGCTCACCTTCGCCAACCTGACCTCGATCGGGACGGCCCAGGCGAACATCCCGGCGTCGACCCTGACGATGATCTCGGTGCCCGTCACCGGTGAGGTGCCCGCGGGCGCCACGCTCGTGGTCGAGGTCGTCTCGCCCAACCAGCAGGCAACCGGCGGCGTGTTCTACGTCGGGTCCAACGACGCGGGTCAGACCGCGCCGTCGTACCTCTCGGCCCCCGACTGCGCGCTCACGGAGCCGGCGACCACCGACTCCATCGGCTGGCCCGGCATGCACATCGTCATGAACGTCTCGGGTGACGTCGCCGGCGGCGGCAGCGACCTCTCGTGGGTGACCTTCACCCCGACGGAGTTCACGCTGGCGCCGGGGCAGAGCAAGACGATCACGGCGACCCTCAGCGGCGTCGTGGCGCAGCCTGGCACCTTCACCGGCTCGCTCCTGGCGACCGCGGCCACGCCGTACGACGCCCCGTCGGTCGGTCTGTCCCTGAAGGTCAACCCGCCGAAGAGCTGGGGCAAGCTCTCCGGCACCGTGGGGGGCTTCACGCCGGACGGCGTGGTCTCGCTCGGTGACTCCGTGGTGCAGATCAACGGCAAGTTCTCGGGGGTCACCCTGGTCACCGGGAGCGACGGCGTCTACGAGTACTGGTTCGACAAGTCGGAGCGGACGGCGCAGATCATCGCCACGTCCAGCGGGTACGTCCCGCAGGTCGGCTCCGCGAAGGTGACGGCGGGCACCACCGTCGTGACCGACTTCGAGCTGGACCCGATCAAGTAGGTCCAGCCGAATGACGGGTCAGGCCCTCAGGTCACCACAAGTGACCTGAGGGCCTGACCTGTCAGCGCTCGATGTCGCCGCGGATGAAGGCCTCCAGCTGCGCGCGCCCCGCGGTGTCCTCCATCTGCACGGGCGGGGACTTCATGAAGTACGTCGCCGCCGAGAGGATCGGCCCGCCGATGCCCCGGTCCTTCGCGATCTTCGCGGCCCGCACCGCGTCGATGATGATGCCCGCGGAGTTCGGGGAGTCCCACACCTCGAGCTTGTACTCCAGGCTCAGCGGCACCTCGCCGAACGCCCGGCCCTCGAGGCGTACGTACGCCCACTTGCGGTCGTCGAGCCACGCCACGTAGTCCGACGGGCCGATGTGCACGTTGCGGTCGTCCTTCTTGCCGGCCAGCGGACCGGTGAGGTTGGACGTGACGGCCTGCGTCTTGGAGAGCTTCTTCGACTCCAGCCGGTCGCGCTGCAGCATGTTCTTGAAGTCCATGTTGCCGCCGACGTTGAGCTGATACGTACGGTCCAGGATGACGCCGCGGTCCTCGAACAGCTTGGCCAGCACCCGGTGTGTGATGGTGGCGCCCACCTGCGACTTGATGTCGTCGCCGATGATCGGGAGACCCGCCTCCTCGAACTTCGCGGCCCACTGGGGGTCGGACGCGATGAATACCGGCAGCGCGTTGACAAACGCCACGCCCGCGTCGATCGCGCACTGCGCGTAGAACTTGGCGGCCTTCTCGGAACCCACCGGCAGGTAGCACACGAGCACGTCGACCTCGGCCGCGCGCAGGGTGGCTACGACGTCTACTGCGTCCTTCGTCGACTCGTCGATCGTCTGGCGGTAGTAGTCGCCGAGCCCGTCGAGCGTGGGCCCGCGCTGGACCGTCACGCCGAGGGGCGGCACGTCCGCGATCTTTATCGTGTTGTTCTCGGACGCCGTGATGGCCTCCGCCAGGTCGAAGCCGACCTTCTTCGCGTCGACGTCGAACGCCGCGACGAACTCGAGGTCCGACACGTGGTAGTCGCCGAACCGCACGTGCATGAGGCCCGGGACGGTGCTCGCCGGGTCGGCGTCACGGTAGTAGTGCACGCCCTGGACCAGGGACGAGGCGCAGTTTCCTACGCCGACGATGCCCACGCGGATAGATGTCATCCTGGCTCCTTCTTCGTTTGTTCCTGCTCTGGTGGACCGTTCTGCGGCGCGACGCGCCCCCGCTCGGTGGAGATGAGGCTGTCGAGCCAGTGCACTTCGCGCTCGACCCGTTCGAGCCCGAACCGCCGGAGCTCGAGCGTGTACTCGTCGAGCCGGGAACGCGGGTGCGTCGTCGACTCCCGGAGGGTCTCCAGGCGCTCGGTCAGCCGGATACGCCGGCCTTCGAGAACCTTCAGGCGGGTCTCGGCGTCGGTCTGCGCGAAGAGCGCGAACCGCACGTCGAAGTTGTCGTCCTCCCAGGCCGAAGGGCCGGCGGTGGCCAGGACGGACCGGAGGTGTTCCGTGCCCTCGACGGTCAGCTCGTAGACCACGCGTCGTCGTCCGAGAGGCATGGGCTTGGTGGTCCGGCCGGGAATCCCGGCCCTGCCCTTGCGGGGTGACGGCGGCGGCTCGCTCTCCGCGGTCCTGATCAGGCCGCGGGTGACCAAGCCCTTCAGGGCGGGGTAGAGCGTGCCGTAGGAGAAGGCCCGGAACGAGCCGAGCACCAGGTTGAGGCGCTTCCGGAGCTCGTACCCGTGCAGCGGGGACTCGTTGAGCAGGCCGAGGACGGCGGTCTCCAGCACGTCGGACCGACTACGCACGGCGACCTCCCTCCCGGTCCGCCACGGTTGCCCCGGCGAATCAGTGCAGCACGATGTATCGACTCGATACATTGCGAGCATAGGCACGCCGCTAGGGGTGTGCAATCGTTTGGTTCCACGGCGCCGTCGTCGGGCTGGAAGTGGATGAAGTGTGAAGCAGAGACAGACGGACTGGGCTGACCCTGGGTGAGATGCCTGAGACCGTACGGTGGAGTCCGCTCGGACTTCTGGGGGTAGCTGCTGATCCCCTATGGTTTCGGGTGGTCCTCCGTGGCAGTTCATCGACTACCGACTTCATCGGCAGGGCCGAGTCCGAACCGAGGAAGAGGTTGACGTGTCGCGCTGGAGCCCCCCTGCGATATGGCCGCAAACCCCCCGACGGCGGCAGGGCATCTGGAACTATCCCCGCCCCTACCGCACCGGGATCCGCGCCTGGGTGCCGTCGTGGCGGGTCGTCGTGGGCACGCTGCTGACGGGTACGTCGCTCGTGAGTGGGCTGGTCGTGGCCGCCTGGGTGGGCTGGCCGGTGCCCGACGAGCTGCCCGACATCACCGCCGAGTCCACCACGGTGTACTACTCGGACGGCTCCGAGCTGGGGACGTTCGCGGCGCAGGACCGCACGCTCATCACGCTGGAAGACCTGCCGGCGCACGTCACGAACGCGATCATCGCGTCGGAGGACCAGGACTTCCGGTCCCACATCGGCATCAATTTTCCGGCAATCGGGCGCGCGGTGCTCAACAACCTCACCGGCGGTGCCCAGCAGGGTGCGTCGACGCTGACGCAGCAGTACGTCGAGAACTCCTACTTCGGCGTCGGCGAGACCACGTACGCGGACGAGTTCCGCGAGGCGATCCTCGCCCTCAAGGTGACGCAGGAGCAGACCAAGGACCAGGTGCTCGAGGGCTACGTCAACACCATCTACCTCGGGCGCGGGGCCTACGGCATGGAGGCGGCGTCGCAGGCGTACTTCGGTCACCCGGCCAGCGAGATGACCATCTCCGAGTCGGCCTTCATCGCGGGGATCATCCCCAACCCCACCTACTGGGACCCGCGGCAGGGCGAGGCCGCGGCGGCACAGGCCCAGCAGCGCTGGGGCCGCACCCTGGACTTCATGCTGGAGATGGGGTTCATCACCGCGGACGACCGGGCGGCCGCGGTGTACCCGGAGCTCGTGGAGTACACCCAGGGTTCGGGCAACTCCCAGACCGCCTACCTGCTCCAGGAGATCGCCAAGGAGCTCGCCAGCCCGGATGGGGCAGGCAGAGCCATCACGGAGGAGGAGCTCGCCATCGGGGGGTACTCCATCACTACCACCCTCGACCGCAGGTTGCAGGACGCCGCGGTCGAGACGATGGCGCTGCCGGACGACGCCGACCCGAACGCCCGCGCGTCGCTCACCTCGATCGACCCGGCTACGGGTGCGATCAGGGCGCTCTACGGCGGCCCGGACTACAGCGCGTACCCGACCAACGCGGCGACGCAGGACATCGCCCAGGCCGGCTCGACCTTCAAGCCGTTCACGCTGGTCGCGGCCCTGGAGGATGACATATCGCTGTACTCGCGGTACGACGGCACGTCGCCGCAGGAGATCGAGGGCTACAACGACCGGAACGAAGAGACGGGAGTGGACGAGCAGGCTGTCCTCACCAACTTCGGTGACGAGAGCTACCCGAACGTCACCCTGCTCGACGCCACCGCCAACTCCGTGAACACCGCTTACGTGCACCTCAACAACGAGGTAGGCCCGGAGAGCACGCACGACGTCGCCACCCGCGCGGGCATTCCCGCGACCAACGCTGCGGGGGATCAGATCGTCGGGGACAACCTGGCGAACGTGCTCGGCACCGCGAGCGTGCACAACATCGATCTGGCGCACGCCTACTCGACCTTCGCGGCACAGGGCATCCGCACCACCCCGCACCTCGTGACCGAGGTGCTGGACGGCGACGACCTGATCCGCGAGTGGAGCGAACCCGAACCCAACAATCAGGTGTTCACGCCTGATGTCATGGCCGCCGCCACCTACGCGCTGGAAGGGGTCGTCCAAGAAGGCTCCGGCGAGCCGGCATCGGCCCTGGTCGGTCCAGACGGCGAGCCGCGCCCCGTGGCCGGAAAGACCGGCACGTCGAACAGCAACCAGTCCGCGTGGTTCGCCGGGTACGTGCCGCAGCTCGCGACTGTCGTCGGGCTGTACCAGTACGACCGCGAGGCCAGTGCGTACCAGACGATCACCCCGTTCGGCGAGTGGGCGGACATGGGTCTGGAAGGACTTACCGGCGGTACGTGGCCGGTCACGGCCTGGACCGAGTACATGACGCTGGCAACCGAGGGCATGGAGGTCCAGGCGTTCCCGGAGTACGAGCCGCCGGCCCCGCCGACGCCGTCGCCCACGCCGACGCCGTCGACGAGCGCCTCGGAGGAGCCGGAGGAGGAGATGGTCACGGTGCCGACCGGCCTGGTCGGCCAGCAGTACGTGGCGGCGGCCTCGGCGCTCGCCGGGGTGGGGCTCGTCCCCGCGCAGATCGAGGTCGACAGCGACCAGCCCGCGGGCCAGGTCCTCTCCGTTGAGGGCGAGGGCACGCAGGTCCCGAGGAACTCGGACGTCCGGGTCGAGGTCTCGAACGGCTCCGAGGTGGTGGAAGAGATGACGACGGTGCCCTTTGGCCTGACCAACTCGGACCAGGCCAGTGCCGAGAGTGCGCTCGACGACGCCGGGCTGACACCGGTGATCCAGGAGGCGTCGTCGGACACCGTGCCCGAGGGGTCGGTGATCTCGGTCGATCCGGGCGAGGGTTCGGACGTGCCGGTGGGCAGCGACGTGACACTGGTCGTCTCGACCGGGCCGGAGGGCGGCGACCCGACCGGCGAACCGACCGAGGGCGGCATCTTCGGGTAGGCCTCGAAGGGCTTTGCGAAGGGCTTTACGCCGGGCCTGACCAGCGATGATCCATCGTTGGTCAGGCCCGGCGAGACCCGGGTGAAACCGGGTGTCGGACACGGGGCATCCACACAGAAACCTCGATTGTGCTACTTGCCGCGTTCATCGATCCTCTATCGTTTCGTCGGTTCAGTGCGCTCGCTGGACCGATTCGAGGAACGAGGAAGACGTGGCGAACCGGAGTCCTTCTCCAATCTGGCCGCAAACTCCCCGTCGACGGCGGGGCATCTGGAACTACCCGAGGCCGCACCGCACGGGGCTCCGCGCGTGGGTCCCGTCGTGGCGGGTTGTCGTCGGCACCATGCTGACCGGGCTGTCGCTCGTCGTGGGTGTGTTCGTGGCCGGCTGGATCGGCTGGGCGGTGCCCGCGGAGAACCCTGAGATCGGCTCGGAGACCACCACGGTCTACTACGAGAACGGTCAGGTGATGGGCCGGTTCGCCGCCGTCGACCGCACGATCCGGACGCTCGACGAGCTGCCCCCGTACGTGGGCCAGGCCGTGCTGGCGTCCGAGGACCAGAACTTCGAGAACCACATGGGTGTTGACCCCGTGGGCATGGTCCGTGCGTTGTTCAGCAACGTGACCGGTGGTACCCGGCAGGGCGCGTCCACGCTGACGCAGCAGTACGTGGAGAACACCTACTACCAGCCCGGGCAGTCGTCCTACGCGGACAAGTTCCGCGAGATCATCCTCGCTCTCAAGGTGGACCAGCAGAAGTCGAAGGACGAGATCCTCGAGGGCTACGTCAACAGCATCTACCTCGGCCGCGGCGCCTACGGGTTCGAAGCCGCGGCGAAGGCGTACTTCAACAAGCCGGCCGCCGAGCTGACCTTGTCCGAGACGGCGATGCTGGTCGGGATCATCCCGTCGCCGTCGTCCTGGGACCCGCGGTTCGGTGAGGAGTCGCGAGCCATCGCCGAGCGGCGGTGGGACCGGGTGCTGCGCAACATGGCCACCCAGGGTGTGATCAGCGAGGAGGAACGCGCCGCCGCAACCTTCCCCGAACCCATCGAGTACAAGCAGGTGTCTCGTGCTGGCCAGGTGGGCTACCTGCTCGAAGAGGTCCGCAAGGAGCTCGCGGCCAAGTCGGACATCACCGAGGAAGATCTCCTGAGCAACGGCTACGAGATCCAGACGACGATCAACCCAGCGTGGCAGAAGGCCGCGGTCGAGACGGCGAACACCATCCCGACCGAGGGTGCGGACGCCGCCTCGCCCAGGCTCGGTGTGTCCATCGTGTCCATCGATCCCACGAACGGTGCCATCCGTGCGCTGTACGGGGGCCGGGACTACGAAAAGGTTCAGTTCAACGCCGCCACCAACGGCAAGGCGCAGGGCGGCTCCACGTTCAAGCCCTTCACCCTGATCGGCGCGCTCGAGGAGGGGCACGAGCTCAACGAGTACTACCCGGGTACCAGCCCGATGCAGATCCCGGGCTGGACCAAGAATGCGGGGGGCGAAGAGGAGGAGCTCACCAACTTCGGTACCGAGCCAGGCGGCGAGTCGTTCGGCGACATCGACCTCATCGACGCCACGGCGAACTCCGTGAACACTGTCTACGCGCAGCTCAACCTTGAGATCGGGGCGAAGAAGTCGCAGGACGTCGCGATCCGGGCCGGGATCCCCGAAGACTCCACCAACGCCACCCTGTCCAACGTGCTCGGCACGTCTGACGTGCGCGCCGTCGACCTCGCGGGGGCGTACGCCACGTTCGCCGCACAGGGCACCCGCACGGTGCCGCACATGGTCGTGTCAGTGGAAGAGGGCGAGTTTCTCAGGTACGAGTTCGCCGACGAACCCCAGCGGAACGCGATCAACCCCGACGTGATGGCCAAGGCGACCTACGCGCTGCAGCAGGTGGTCAACGAGGGTTCGGGCGCGCCGGCGAAGGAGCTTGTCGACGCCGAGGGCAACCAGCGTCCCGTCGCCGGCAAGACGGGGTCGACGAACAAGAACGTGTCGGCGTGGTTCGCCGGCTACATCCCGCAGCTTGCCACGGTGGTGGGCCTCTACCAGACGGCCGAGGACGGCGTCGGGCAGGCGACGATCACGCCGTTCGGCGAGTGGGCGGACTACAGCCTGACCGGTGGTACGTGGCCGGTGACGGCATGGACCCACTACATGCAGGCCATCACCGAAGGCATGGAGGTCCAGCCGTTCCCGGACTACAGGCCGCCGCTCCCCTTGCCGTCGCCCACGCCAACCCCGTCGCCCACCCCGACGCCGTCCGACACCCCTGTCGAGATGGTGGTCGTCCCGGCCAACCTGGTGGGTCAGCCGTACCCGGTCGCTGCGACGGCGCTCGCCAACACGGGCCTCCGGGCTGAGCTTGTCGAGATCGAGAGTGACCAGGAGGCCGGTACCGTGCTCCGGGTGGACCGTGCGGGCCAGCAGGTGCCGCGCGGCGAGAGCATCCGGGTCGACGTCTCGACGGGACCGGCCGAGGAGACCACGTTTGTGCCGAACGGCCTGGTCGGGGGCAACGAGGGCAACGCCCGTGGCCAGATCCAGGGCGCCGGTCTCGAGCCGGTCTTCCAGTACCAGTCGTCCGACGACGTCGATGAGGGCACCGTCATGGAGGTCAGCCCGCGCGAGGGCACCGAGGTGCCCGCGGGCAGCCAGGTGCTGGTGATCGTCTCGTCCGGTCCGGACGACGTCGGGTTCCCGACGGACGAGCCCACCGGCGGCGGTGGGGGCGGCGGTGGCGGGGCCCCATAGCGTGTGGCCCCAAAGCGTGTGAGGGGGCTCTCGCCTGCTCGATTCCGCGGTATCGCAACTGGCGGGTAGGCTTGGCCCTTGCTGTGAACCCTCCTGTCACGGAACGACCGTGACCGCTGAGACCAGAGGAGGTGGGTATACACATGCGTCAGTACGAACTGATGGTGATCCTGGACCCGGAGGTCGAGGAGCGCACCGTTGCCCCGTCGCTCGACAAGTACCTGTCGGTCATCACGACCGAGGGTGGCACCGTCGACAAGGTGGACATCTGGGGGCGCCGCCGTCTTGCCTTCGAGATCACGAAGAAGTCCGAGGGCATCTACGCCGTGGTCGACTTCACCGCGACGTCGGCGACCGCCAAGGAGCTGGACCGTCAGCTCGGCCTCAACGAGGTCGTGCTCCGGACCAAGATCCTGCGCACCGGCGACAAGTGAGTCGTCGGAACTGAACCCTCTTGCGCCCGCGCGAGTGTCAGTGGTTCGTGGTTGCATTCACCGCGAACCCGGATACCGCGTACGGAACGTCGACTGAATCGAGGAATTGGCATGGCTGGTGAAACTGTCATCACAGTGATCGGGAACCTCACCGGGGACCCGGAGCTGCGCTTCACCCCTTCAGGTGCTGCGGTTGCCAACTTCACGGTGGCGTCGACCCCGCGCACCTTCGACCGCCAGAGCAACGAGTGGAAGGACGGGGAAACCCTGTTCATGCGCTGCTCGATCTGGCGTGAGGCCGCGGAGAGCGTCGCGGAATCGCTGACCAAGGGCACGCGCGTCATCGCGCAGGGTCGCCTGGTCCAGCGGTCCTACGAGACTCGTGAGGGCGAGAAGCGCACCGTCGTAGAGCTGCAGGTGGACGAGATTGGTCCGTCCCTGCGCTACGCCACGGCCAAGGTCACCCGGGCCCAGCGGTCCGGTGGTGGCGGCGGCTTCGGCGGCGGCGGTGGAGGCTTCAACGGCGGGGGCGGCGCCCAGCAGGGCGGCGGCTCCGGCGGAGGATTCAGCTCGTCCGGTGGCGGTCAGAGCAATGACGACCCGTGGGCCACGGCAGGCCCGGCGTCGTCCGGTGGTTCGTTCTCGGACGACCCGCCGTTCTAATCGCTACCCCCAGTTCACATTTTTTGCTCGCACGGCCCGCCAGGCCGGGTGGGCAGCACCTGACAAAGGAGCAACACCATGGCAAAGCCTGTGGTGCGTAAGCCCAAGAAGAAGATCAACCCGCTGAAGTCAGCGAAGATCCACAACATCGACTACAAGGACACGGCGCTGCTGCGCAAGTTCATCTCCGACCGCGGGAAGATCCGCGCCCGTCGCGTCACTGGCGTCTCCGTGCAGGAGCAGCGCCAGATCGCGAAGGCCGTGAAGAACGCCCGCGAGATGGCCCTGCTGCCGTACACGTCGACGGCTCGCTGAGGAAGGGATCGAGAACAATGGCAAAGCTGATCCTGACTCACGAGGTGACCGGCCTGGGTGAGCCCGGCGACGTGGTTGAGGTGAAGGACGGGTACGCCCGTAACTTCCTCATCCCGCGTTCGCTGGCGACGCCCTGGACCAAGGGTGCCGAGTCCGACATCAACGCGATCCGTAAGGCTCGCAAGAGCCGCGAGGTCGCCTCGCTGGACGACGCGAAGGCGCTTGCCGCCTCGCTGTCCGCGAAGCCCGTCGTCGTCGCGGCGAACGCCGGCCCTGGTGGCCGTCTGTTCGGTGCGGTGACCACGGCGGACATCGCCGGTGCGGTCTCCGCCGCCGGCGGCCCGTCCGTCGACAAGCGCAAGATCGAGATCGGGCAGTCCATCAAGACGCTCGGTGACTTCACCGTGTCGATCCGCCTGCACCCTGAGGTGTCGGCCAAGATCGGCGTGAAGGTCGTCGCCGACTGAGCTTCGGCTCGGTTGACCGTGAGTGGGCCGTGGTTCCCGATGGGGGCCGCGGCCCTCTCGCGTCTCCAGACCATCTCGCAGGGTGTTGCACCGATTGGATCCGAGTGCAACAATTGAGTTATGCCCACGACGAGACGACGAATCATGGTTACCGAGACGGGCGCTCTTGCGCACGCGATGGATGTCGGCCGTGCGACGTCAGGTCTGGATGGCGGCCCGTTGATCACGTCGATGGTGGTTGAGCATGCTCAGGAGATCGAGCGTTCGCGGCAGGAGCGACTGGCGGCGCTCGACGAGCTCTCGCAGTTCGCCGGCTACTACCCGGACGGATATCTCGACGAGGTCCGTGATGGATGGCCGGAGTGAGCCAGGCGATCGTCGTTGACGCCAATGTCGTCATCTCAGCCGTCGCACCGTCTAACGCCTCTCACCAGTCCTCGATCGCGTTGCTCGGCGAGCACGCTGATGAGATCAAGTATCTGCACAGGTTGACGCTGGCTGAGGTGTACGCAGGACCGGCTCGGCAAGCTGGGCTGGAAGAAGTGCTGCGACTGGAGAAGGTCCTTTGGCGCGCGGGTTTCGCAGAGGTCGGACCGGGAGATGGTCCGAGCGCTATCCAGATGGCTGCTGCACGGGCGTTCGGCCTGCGCATGCCTGACGCTGTTGTCCTGGCAACCGCTGATCGGCTGGGTCTGCCATTGGCGACGTTTGATGCGCAGCTAGCCGCGAAGGCGCGCCTTCGCGGCCTCGTCGTCTACGGGCACCGCTAGCAGGAGGGGCTCGGGTGACAGCGTCTGCGGACTACCGTCAGTGCTTACGGCTACCTCAGGAGGCCTGACTCGTCGGCGAGCAGCACGTCCAGGGTCAGTGCCGCAGTCCAGGAGAACTGGCGGGTCCCGCGGCCTGTTCCCGTGTCGGGATCCAAGTACTCGGGGAAGCCCTCCGCCGCTGCGAGCGCGAAGTGCTGCCGCAGGCGGGGGGCCAGATCGTCCCGGTCTAGCGCTCGGACGGCGCGAAGCAGCAGCCACGTCGTGTTGAACCAGGCGGGTCCCCGCCAATACAGGGCGGGGTCGAACGCTGGATCCTCGCGCGAGACGCTCGGCAGGAACGTTCCGCCCCCGAGGAACCCGGGGCCGGTGAGAGTTGCGAGCATCCGCTCTGACCGTTCGGTCGTCGCTCGTTTCGCCAGGAGCAACGGGACCAGGCCATTCACCGTCGCCCGGCGGACTTGCTCGCCAGTGGTGTCGTCCAGCGCCACGTACAGCCCGAGCGTTTCGTCCCAAAGGTGCCTGTCCATCGCGGCAATCACACGGGCGGCAGCCGCTTCGTGCGTATCGGTCCGGTGGCCGGACGGCGCGGCACACCCTGCGTCGGGCAGCGCCTGCGCCATGCGGGCCAGGGCCAGCTCCGAGACCGCTAGCAGCGTGCTGAACAGAGGGCAGACCATGGCGAAGCCGATCGGGACGTCGTCGGCGCAGCCAGCGTCGCGGTAGGCCTCGGCGAGGCGGTAGTAGCGCCGGTAGTCGCGGTTCCCGGGGCGCTCACCGGACCCGGCGTGCTGGAGGTCCGGCCGTAGGATGGAGGTGCGTGCCTCCGGTGGGACCCGTTCGAGTGCGACATCCCACAGGGGCGAGTTGTCGGTTCCGGTCTCCCACGGGTGCTTCGCTATCGGCAGTCCGACGTCGCCTGCGCGCCGGACGTGCAGGTACTCGTGCCAGCGAGCGAGCCGGGGGTATACGCGTGCGAGGAACCCCTCGTGCGCGGAGCCGGCCGGGTCGGCGCAGTGCACAAGCCAGGCCGCCCACGCGTGTACGGGAGGTTGGACCAGCCCGGACGTGGGGGCCTGCCAGAAGTCGGCCCCCGGCGCGTAGTCGTCGTCCCGCCCGATGTCGTAGACGATCTGCGGCACACGCCCGTCGGCCCACTGGGCGTCGAGCAGCGTGACCAGCTCGGCCCGGGCGCGCGCCGGTTCGTGGTGCCGGGTGCCGATCGCGACGAACGCCGAGTCCCAGCTCCACTGGTGCGGGTACAGCCCCGTGGCGGGCACGGTGTACCGGCCGGTCCAGTTGCTCTCCAGGACGCGGGCGGCGGCGCTGACATCTTCCTCCAAGTCCTTGTGCATCTTTCGACAGTAGGCTAGACATAAGTGCCAGATCTACTCACTCGATGACGAGGAGACGCCATGCTCCGGCACAACCGGGCGGCCGCGGCCCGCCTGACGATCGCGGCGGCGACGGCCGCGGCCACGATCCTCACCCTCACCGCCTGCGGTAGCGGCGGACCCGAGTCCGACGGCACGGTCACCGTCTGGACCGTCGAGACCCAGCCCGAGCGCCTCGCGATCCAGCAGGCCGCGATGGACGCCTGGGCCGAGGAAGCCGGTATCGAGACCGAGCTGGTTCCGGTCGAGGAGGACCAGGTCTCCCAGCTCTTGTCCGCCGCGGCCCTCTCCGGGGACGACATGCCGGACGTGGTCAACGCCATCAGCCCCGGGCTGGTCCGGTCCTTCGACCGGGACGGCTACCTCGACCGCGACGCGGCGGCAGCGGTGGTCGAGGCGCTCGGCGCGGACACGTTCACGCCGTCGGCCCTGGAGCTGAGCAGCGACGGCGACGAGCTGCTCGCCGTGCCGTCCGATGCGTGGCCGATGATGGTCTACTACCGCACCGACCTCTTCGAGGCGGCGGGCCTGGAGCCGCCCACCACGTACGACGACCTGCGCGCGGCCGCCGAGCAGTTGTCGACCGACGGCCGGTACGGGATCACGCTGGCCACGGACGCGGCCGACCCGTTCACGCAGCAGACCCTCGAGTTCCTGGCGCAGGGCAACGGCTGCGAGCTTGTGGACGACGCCGGCGAAGCGACCCTCGACAGCCCGGAGTGCACCGAGACGATCGAGCTCTACGCGGCCCTGGCCGCCGAGTTCTCGCCCGAGGGCACGCAGGGCGTCGAGTCCACGCGGTCCACCTATTTCGCCGGGCAGGCGGCGATGGTCGTCTGGTCGTCCTTCCTGCTGGACGAGATGGCCGGCCTGCGCGAGGAGTTCACGCCGTCGTGCGACGAGTGTGCTGACGACCCGGCCTGGCTCGCCGAGAACACCGCTGTGGTCCCGGTGGTGGAGGGCCCGTCCGCCGCCGGCGGCGACGCCGCCGGGTACGTCGAGTTCGTGTCCTGGGGCATCACCGACGGCGCGGACCCGGAGACCACGGACTTCGTGGAGTACATGATGTCGGACGCCTACGTGGACTGGCTGTCCATGGCCCCCGAGGGCAAGGTGCCCGTCCGCACCGGCACCGCGGACAACCCGACCGAGTATTCGGACGCTTGGTCCGAGCTGCAGATCGGCGTCGACACCAGGGCGACGTTCTCCGACGTCTGGCCCGCCGAGGTGACCAACACCCTGGCCGCTGCCCCCGAGTCGGCGGACCGCTGGGCGCTGCCGCAGGGCCAGGGCGCGATCCTCGGCCCGATCACGAGCGAGCTGCCGCTGGCGAAGGCGGCCGCCGACCTCGGTTCGGGCAGCACCGACGCCGCACAGGCACAGACCACCATGCAGGAGGCCGTGGCCGAGATCGCCGGACGAGACTGACCCCGGTATGGCGTCGAAGCTGCGGGGGCACGAGAACCGGGACGGGATCACCTTCGTCACGCCGGTGGTGCTCGTGGTGGCCGCGATCATCGTGGTCCCCATCGTGTGGACCGTCGTGCTCTCGTTCCAGGACGCGCGGTACGTGGATGTGGCTCGCAACGGCCTGTTCAACGAGCTCACGCTCGACAACTACGCCGACGTGGTCGCGGCGCCCGCCTTCTGGCAGGCGTTGCTGACCACCGTCGAGTACTCGGTGGCCACCACCGTCGGCTCCATCACGGTAGGCCTCGTGGCCGCGCTCGCGTTCCGGGACCGGTTCCGGTTCCGGGCGCCGCTGCGCGCGGTGATGCTGCTCCCGTACGTCGCGCCGGTGGTGGCCACCACGTTCGTGTGGCAGGTGGCGCTGAACCCGCAGTACGGAGTGGTGAACGCGTTCGGCACGCAGGTGCTCGGGTGGGAGCACCCGGTGAACTTCCTCAGCGCCGCACCCACGGCGCTGATCACCGTCATCGTCTACGACATCTGGCGGTACTTCCCGTTCGCGTTCATGTTCCTCGGGGCGGCCCTGACGGGCCTCAGCCGCGAGATCGAGGAGGCAGCGGTGGTCGACGGCGCCACGCCGCTGCAGAAGTTCTGGTTCGTGATCCTGCCGCAGCTCCTGCCCACGGTCGCGCTGCTGGTGCTGTTCCGCATGGTCATGGCCTTCAACGAGTTCGACGACGTCTACCTGCTCACCGGTGGCGCCGCCGGCACCCAGGTCGCCTCGGTGCGGGTGTTCGAGCAGCTCACCGGGTCGAGCGACATCGGCGGCGCGAGCGCGACCGCCGCGGTGATGGCCGTGTTCCTGGGTGTGGCGCTGGCGATCTACCTGCGCCTGACGGCCCGGCAGAGGGAGGAACGATGAGCACCGTGACCGTCCAGAGCGGCGTGCTGCGGGTGCTGCGCGTCGTCGTGATCGTGGCGCTCGTCGTCGCCACCGTGGTGCCGTTCCTGTACATGCTGTCCTTGAGCTTCGTACGGATCGACGACCTGCTGCGCGAGCCGTTGCGGGTGTTGCCGGCGCTGGACCGGATCACCACCGAGACGTATCGCGAGGTGCTGGCCTCGGAGGAGGACGGCGGGTACGGGTTCGCGCGGTTCATGCGCAACTCCGCGCTGGTCGCCGTGGGAGCCTCGGCGCTGACGGTCGCGCTGGTGGTCCCGGCGTCGTACGCGCTGACGCGCCTGCGGTTCGCGGGGCGCAGGCAGGTCTCGTGGCTGTTCCTGGCCGTGTACCTGTTCCCGACGATCATCATCGCGGTGCCGGTGTTCGTCGGGTTCCAGGTGCTGGGGCTCGGATCCTCGCTGGTGGGGCTCATGATCGCGTACATCGCGCTCACTGTGCCGGTCTCGGTGCACATGCTGCGCAACTACCTGATGGGCATCCCGGAGTCGATCGACGAGGCGGCTGTGATCGACGGCGCCTCGCGGCTGCAGATCCTGACCCGGATCACCGTGCCGCTCGCGATGCCGACCATCATGTCGACCGCGCTGTACTCGTTCATGATTGCGTGGAACGAGTTCCTGTTCGCGCTCCTGTTCCTCTCGGCCCAGCAGGATCTGTGGACGGTGTCGCTCGGGCTGACGCGCCTGGCGGACGGGCAGGAGGTGTCCAAGACGGTCCTCATGGCGGGCAGCGTGCTGCTCACGGTGCCGATCGTGATTCTGTACGGGGTGGCCGAGCGCGCTCTCACCGAGGGGCTGACCGCCGGCGCCGACAAGGGTTAGTCGAGCCAGACCAGAACTGAGGCACACAAGTGGCAGCAGGCGCGGGCGAGATCCTGCAGCTCATCCGGACCGGGCGGGCGACCACCCGTATCCAGGTGCTGGAGGTGACGGGGCTGTCGCGGGTCACCGTGGCACAGCGCATCGACGCGCTCGTCTCCGCGGGGATCATTCGCGCGGCGGGTGACGCGGGAGCCACCGGCGGACGGCGTTCGGAGCGGTTCGTGTTCGACCCGTCCGACTCGCTGGTGCTCGCCGCGGCCCTGGAGCTGGACGGGGGCGAGGTGGCGATCGTCGACCCGCACGGGGCCTTGCTGGCCCGCGCGCCCCTGGCCGTGGACCTCACGGCCGGGCCTGCCGCCGTCGTGCCGCATCTGCTGGACGCGTTCGACGCCCTCCTGGCCGACGCCGACCTCAAGCCGGGCGCAGTCGGCGGGGTGGCGCTGTCCGTGCCGGGACCCGTGGACCCACGCGACCACCGCCTGTCCGACCCGCCAGTCATGCCGGGTTGGGGCGCGTGGCCTGTGGTGGAGGCGGTGCGCGAGCGGTTCGACGTACCGGTCCACCTCGAGAACGACGCCGATGCGATGGCGTACGGCGAGTTCACCGAGCTCGACGCCGCGCCCGACCGGCCGCAGCCGTTCGTGCTGGTCAAGGTGTCCAGGTTCCTCGGAGCAGGGCTCGTCGTCGACGGCCGCACGTTCCGCGGGGCCGACGGCGGCGCGGGCGACATCGGGCACATCGACGTCGGCGGCGACGCCGTCTGCCGGTGCGGCCGGCGGGGCTGCCTCGCCGCCGAGGCAGGCGGCGCGGCGCTGCTGCGCCGCCTGCAGGAGGCGGGGTCCGACGTCGGCTCGCTCGCGGAGCTGCTGGCGCTCGCCGAGCGCGGGGACCCGCTCGTGACGGCGGAGCTGAACCGCGCCGCCGAGCTGATCGGACGGGTCCTGGCGGTGGTGGTCGGGGTGCTCAACCCGGCCGACCTCGTCGTGGCCGGGGAGCTGGCGGTGCCGACGATGATCGCCGGGATCCGCGCGGGCGTGTACGCGGGGGCGCAGCCGCGGGCGACGGCGCGGCTGCGGATCCGGTCGGCCGTGCTGGGGTCGGACGCCGTGCTCATCGGGCTCGCGCGGGTCGCCGTCGACGACCGGTTCTCGGCCGATGCGGTCGACGCGCGGCTGGGCTGACGGCGTCCCCACCCACCGGCGCTGCCCCACGTGGGACGGAGCGGGTGATCTTCTGCCGCTTTACTGAGTTGTGATCAATAGAAGGGTTCCGCACGCTCGTGCGCCCGGTACGTTCGGGCGCAGACGCCCGCCATGACGGGCATCCTGCTCGCCAACGGCGGCGAGCCCGGCGGTCAGCGGCGCCGGTCCAACAACTTCCGCGGGCGAGGAAGCCCCGGAGCGAGAGGCAGACCTATGACGCAGCTTCATGCATCCCGACCGCCACGATCAGGCCCAATACCCACGATCCTCACGGCAGTGGGTGTCGCCATGCTGCTCACCGGCGCCCTGCTGGCCACCACGTTCATGCTGGTGTTCCAGGGCAGCGTCGCCGCCGGTGCCGACCGGCTGGCCGACGGCGCGGGCCAGCTGAACGACGGCGTCCAGGCCGACCTGGTCTCCGGCGTCGGCGACCTCGGGGCTGGCGCCACCGAACTCAACAGCGGTGTGCAGGACGACGTGGTGCCGGGCGTCGAGGCGCTCGCGGACGGGGCAGGACAGCTCGACGAGGGAGCCGCGGAGCTGCGCGCGGGCGTGATCAAGCTGCACGACGGATCGAAGCTGATCGCGGACGGCACCGCGGAGACCGCGGTGGACGTCTCCGACCTGGCCGACGCGTCGCTGCTGCTCACTGATGGATCCAAGACGCTTCAGGCAGGTCTGGGCACGTTGAACGACAGGGCCCCGGTACTGGCCGACGGGGCAGGGCAGCTCGCGGACGGGTCTGCCCTGGTGCAGGCGGGCATCGGAACCGTCAGCGACGGTGTGACCCCGCTGGACGCGGGTGCGCGTCAGCTTGCGTCCGGGTCTGGTGAGTTGCGGGCCGGCGTCGCGAAGGTGAGGGACGGTGTGACCCCGCTGAACGCGGGTGCCCGCAGCCTGGCTTCGGGCTCGCAGGAAGTGGCAACAGGGTCCGCCCGGGTTGACGCCGCCGCCGCCCAGCTCGCCGACGGTTCGGCACAGGTCTACGTCGGCAGCCAGACCTTGAACAACGGTCTGTCGCAGCTCGCGGCGAACAACGGCACGATCCTGGGTGGCGTTTCTACGCTCCAGGCGGGCGCGGGCGCCCTCAAGTCTGGTGCTGCAGCGCTGGACGCCGGGGCCGACCAGGTCGCCGGTGGCCTTGGGCAGCTCAATGCCGGTGCCTCCGAGCTCGTAGCCGGGGCCGGGGCTGTCGCGACCGGGGCAGAGGGCGTGGCCGACGGTGCCGCATCAGTGGCCGGCGGCGTCTCCGCTGCGAAGAACGGTGCGGACGGTCTGGCCGGAAGCATCGGTGGCCTTGTCTCCGGGGCGCAGAATGTGCAGGGTGGCAACCAAGCCCTCAAGGCGCAGCTCACGAGCCTCGCCGACGCCACCGATGATCCGACGCTCAAGGCGCAGCTTCACATGCTTGCCGCAGACGCGGGCAATCTCGCCACCGGTGCTGGTCAGGTCAAGGCCGGTGCCGAGCAGGCGCAGGCTGGAGCCTCCGGTCTCGCCGCTTCATTGGGCACGCTGTCTACCGGTGCATCCAGGGTCTCGACTGGCGCGTCTGAGGTGGCCGGCGGTACGGCCGGGGTGTCTGCCGGTGTGCGACAGCTTGGCGGCGGGCTGGATCTCCTCTCTGACGGCGCGAACACACTGGCCGGGGGCGCGGAGCAGGTCAAGAACGGCAGTGCGAACCTGCAGGCTGGGCTCGACCAGCTAGCTCCGGGTGTGCAGCAGTACGTCGCTGGTGTGGGTTCGGCGTACGAGGGGAGCTCGACTCTCGTCGCGGGCTCGCAGCTTGTCGCCGGAGGCAATACCCAGCTGGCGCAGAGCACCCCGGCCTTGGCCGCGGGCGCCTCCCTGGTAGCGGGCGGTAACGCGACTCTGGCGGCCGGGACCGGTCAGCTGAAGGATGGTCTGCCTGCGCTGCTCTCCGGTGCGACGCGAGTGGCAGACGGCAACGCGACTCTGGCGGCCGGGACCGGCAAGCTCAAGGGCGGTCTGCCCGCGCTGCTCTCCGGCGCGACACGGGTAGCCGACGGTGGCGCCACATTGGCCGCCTCCACGCCGGCGCTCGTCTCGGGTGTGGGACAGCTCCACGCCGGGTCCGGGCGCCTCGTGAACGGCATCATCGAGGTCCGCGACCGTGTGGTCCCGAAGGTCGCCAAGTCGCAGCGCCTCGCCGACGGCTCGGTGAAGGTCCGCGACGGGCTCGAGGAGGCTCGCACGGGCGCCCGCACGCTGGTCCAGGGCACGGGTGCGCTCGACGAAGGCACCCAGACGCTGGCCGCGGGTGCAACGACCCTCGCCGACGGCACGCAGCAGCTCGCCGACGGTTCCGCCCAGCTGGTGGCGGGCACCACGGAGGTGGCGTCCGGGACGGAGCTGCTGTCCGACGGCACGGGCGAGCTCCGCACCCGTGTGGATGGCTCGCCCTTGGGCGCCATCGGCGTTGTTGTTGTCCTCGCCGCAGCGCTCGGTCTGCTGCTGGCGGTCGCGGGCCTGATCCTGCTGGGCCGGCGCCGCGCCTGACCGTACAGATCGCCGGGTCGGAGCGCAGCGCTCCGACCCGGCGATCTGTCGTTCAGCGCAAAGTCACAGCTCGGCGAGCATCTGGTCCAGGCGGTCGATCTCCGCCATCTGGTCGGCGGCGATGTTGTTCGCGAGCTCCAGGACCCGCTCCTCGCTGCCCGACGCAGCGACCTCCTCGCACATGGTGAGTGCGCCCTCATGGTGCTTGATCATGCCCTCCAGGAACAGCCGGTCGAACTGAGCCCCGGACGCGTCCTCGAGGTCCGCCAGCTCGGCGTCGGTCAGCATCCCGGGCATCTCCGCGGCGTCGTGCCCGTGCTCGGGAGCGCGCGGGCCGGAGCCGTCGCCGCTCTCGACGGTCACCGGCACGGGGTACTCGTTCTCCTCCAGCCAGCCCGACATCAGGTCGATCTCGCTGTCCTGCACCACGTCGATGCGGGTAGCGAAGGTCTTCAGCTGTTCGGACGCGGCCCGCTCCGGCGCGAGCTGCGCCACCTCGATCGCCTGGCTGTGGTGCCAGATCATGTCGGTCAGGAAGTCGGCGTCCGCCTCCGAGAAGGGCGCCTGGGCGGGTGCCCCCTCGTAGTCCTCGGGCGCGATCGTCTCGGCCGCCTCGCCTGGCTTCCCCGGCTGCAGGACGACGGAGCTGGGCGTCGAGACCGGGGTGGGCTCCTCGTCGGGCCCGCACGCGGACAGCACAAGAGCCGGCGCGAGCACGGCCAGTCCGAACGCGACCGCCCGCGGTGACCACGACCGCCGTCGGGCAGACGCGAGGTTACGGCGCACCGGGCGGGGCCTCCGGGACTTGGGGGAACGGACCTCGATCTCTGTCTCCACGCGGCGATCCTCCCAGGAAAGTTTCATGAATCACCCCAAATTACTGGTGCTGTGAGAACGCTGTGAGTGAAACTACGTCAACCCGACCTAGGAGGTGTGACGCCCTTGCGTCGTCCTACCCTTACCCGATCTCGTGCACGTGGCGCCGCTGCCGCCGCCCTCGTGGCGACGCTGGCGGCAGGAAGCCTTGCCGTCGCGGCACCGAGCCTGGCATCTCCCGGCGACGGCGCGGCTGAGCTGGGCACGGCCACCTCGTCGACGACGTCGTCGGCCGACCCGGACGTACCCCCGGGCGAGACCGAGTCGTCGAAGATCACCCACCTGAGCAACCAGCCCAAGAACGGCGCGCTGCTCAGCACAGGCTCGGACATCGCGTTCCAGGGCGACTACGCCTTCGCCGGGAACTACGACGGCTTCACGGTCTACGACCTGTCCGACCCGGAGAACCCCGAGCAGGTGGTGCAGGTGTACTGCCCGGGCGGCCAGAACGACATCTCCGTCTACAAGGACATCCTGGTGCTGTCGACGGACTCTTCGCGCAGCGACGACTCGTGTGCGTCGACCTCGCTCCCGGCCACCAACAAGGCGGCTTGGGAGGGCATCAAGGTCTGGGACATCTCCAACCCGCTCGCCCCTGAGTACGTGCAGTCCGTCGAGACCGAGTGCGGCTCGCACACGCACTCCCTGGTCCCGTCGAAGAACAAGCGGGACGTGTACGTGTACGTCTCCTCGTACGCCCCGGACGGGACGTACCCCGACTGCCAGCCGCCGCACGACACGATCTCGATCGTGAAGGTCCCGCTGCGGACGCCGACGGCGGCTCGCGTCGTCGCCACGCCGAACCTGTTCCCCGACGGCGGCTACGAGGGCGACGACCGTGGTTGGTACACGGAGACCACCGGCTGCCACGACATCACCACCTACGCCAAGTACGACCTGGCGGCCGGTGCGTGCATGGGCGACGGCCTGCTCATGGACATCTCGAACCGAGAGCGTCCCCGCGTGATCAGCAGGGTCCGGGACACGGAGAACTTCGCGTTCTGGCACTCCGCGACCTTCAACAACGATGCGACCAAGGTCGTGTTCACCGACGAGCTCGGTGGCGGCGGCCTGGCGACCTGCAACGACGAGTTCGGCCCGACGCTCGGCGCCAACGGCATCTACGACATCGAGCGGACGTGGTACGGCAAGCGGACGCTCGAGTTCGCCTCGTACTACAAGATCCCCCGCACCAACTCGGACGACGAGAACTGCGTGGCGCACAACGGGTCGCTCATCCCGGTCAAGGGCAAGGACCTGATGGTCCAGTCCTGGTACCAGGGCGGGGTCTCGGTGTTCGACTTCACCGACTCGGACCGCCCGCGCGAGGTGGCCTGGTTCGACCGCGGTGCGGGTGTGAGCGGCGGCGGTACCTGGTCCACGTACTACTACAACGGGTACGCGTACTCGAACGACCTCGGGATCGGGTTCGACACGTTCGACATCGACGACTCGATCGACCGCAAGGCTGAGCGGGTGCAGCTCACGTCGCTCAACCCGCAGATGCAGGAGTCGTTCGGCCGCTGACGCGCCCGATCGAGCAGGGTGCGCCGGCTCCGGCGCACCCTGCACTCTTGTGTCGCCCGGGGCAATTTGTCACCACTGTGTAAAAACCCGCCAAAAATCCTGGTACTGGGAGGTACCTGTGAGTGAGACTGCCTCAACCGACCTAGGAGGTGTGACGCCCGTGCGTCGTCCAACCTTTACCCGATCGCGTGCTCGGGGTGCCGCTGGTGTCGCCCTGACAGCGTTCTTTGCCGCTGCAGCGGTGGCCCTCGCAGGACCCGCAGCGGCTTCGGTCGCTGAGCCGGACGTTCCGCCGGGCGAGATCGCGTCCTCGAACATCACTCACCTGAGCAACCAGCCGAAGAACGGCGCGTTGCAGGGGACGGGCTCGGATATCGCGTTCCAGGGCAAGTATGCGTTCGCCGGGAACTACGACGGTTTCACCGTCTACGACCTGTCCGACCCGGAGAACCCGGAGCAGGTAGTGCAGGTGTACTGCCCCGGCTCGCAGAATGACGTCTCGGTCTACAAGAACATCCTGGTGCTGTCCACGGACTCGTCGCGCAGCGACGACTCGTGTGCGTCGACGTCGCTGCCGGCCACCGAGGAGTCCGCGTGGGAGGGCATCAAGGTCTGGGACATCTCCAACCCGCTCGCCCCCGAGTACGTCCAGTCCGTCGAGACCGACTGCGGCTCGCACACGCACTCGCTCGCCCCGTCCAAGAACGGCCGGGACCTCTACGCGTACGTCTCCTCGTACTCGCCGAACGCGACGTACCCGGACTGCCAGCCGCCGCACGACTTCATCTCGATCGTGAAGATCCCGCTGAAGAAGCCGACGGCGGCCACGCTGGTCGCCACGCCGAACCTGTTCCCGGACGGCGGCTACCCGGGTGAGCCCGGCGCCTCCGCCACGAGCGGCTGCCACGACATCACGACCTACGCCAAGTACGACCTGGCGGCCGGTGCGTGCATGGGTGACGGCATCCTGATGGACATCTCGAACCGGGAGCGTCCGCGTGTGATCAGCCAGGTGCGGGACACGGAGAACTTCGCGTTCTGGCACTCGGCCACGTTCAACGACGACGCCACCAAGGTGGTCTTCACCGACGAGCTCGGCGGCGGCGGTCTCGCGACCTGCACCGGCGAGTACGCGCCGGAGCTGGGCGCCAACGGCATCTACGACATCAAGCGCTCGTGGACCGGCAAGCGGACGCTCGAGTTCGCCTCCTACTACAAGATCCCCCGGATCAACACGGCGAACGAGAACTGCGTGGCGCACAACGGCTCGCTGATCCCGGTCAAGGGCAAAGACCTGATGGTCCAGTCCTGGTACCAGGGTGGCGTGTCGGTGTTCGACTTCACCGACTCGGACAACCCGCGTGAGGTCGCCTGGTTCGACCGCGGCGAGGGCCTGAGCGGCGGCGGCACCTGGTCCACGTACTACTACAACGG
The DNA here is from genome assembly GCF_041081105.1 of Promicromonospora sp. Populi. Classification (NCBI taxonomy): domain Bacteria; kingdom Bacillati; phylum Actinomycetota; class Actinomycetes; order Micrococcales; family Promicromonosporaceae; genus Promicromonospora; species Promicromonospora sp. Populi. The sequence goes on from NZ_CP163528.1 coordinate 3,786,118, forward strand.
GTACGCGTACTCGAACGACCTGTCGGTCGGGTTCGACACGTTCGACATCGACGACTCGATCGATCGCAGGGCCGAACGGGTCAAGCAGCCCTCCCTGAACCCGCAGATGCAGACGGCGTACCGGTACTGATCCGGGCCGACGTCGCTACACCGCCTGGGGCATCCTCCACACGGAGGGTGCCCCAGGCGCCGTCGTGCCGGGCCATGGCCAGGAAAAGGGCTATTGCCACGACACATCAGTGTTTTCCGTGATGGCGCCCGAGGGTGTTTGTATGGCAGCCTCCCGGACATGACGCCCCAGGACTCGACGACCGAGGAGACCGCCCCGACGTCGGGCAAGACACCCGAGTCCGGGACCGTGCCGTCCGGGTACAACCTGGGGCGCCGGCTGCGAATCATGGGAGCGGTGCTCGCCGGCGGGATCGCCGTCGTGCTGGCGCTGCTGCTGTGGCTCGGTGTGCTGGTCCCGGCCAGGCAGGAGGCCGCGGGGTACACGGAGGCCGACTCCGGCTACGCCGCGGTGGCGATCGAGCACAACGCGCAGGCCGTGCAGCTCACGGCGCTCGCGCCGGGGCGGTCGACCGACGACGAGGTGCTCGCCCTCGCGGTCGAGGTGGGCGAGGCGTCGGCGGGCCGCGTCCGCGGGCTCGCCGCGTGGTTGGAGGCCCGCGACATCCCCGTCCCCGCCGCGGGCACGGAGGCGATAGCCCTGGCCGACGGCGGCCTTACCACCGAGGTGCCCGACGACGGCAGCGGGCCGCGTTCGGCCGCGTCCGCGCACTCGCACGAGGGCGGCAACCACGGCATGCTCACCGACGAGCAGGTGAACGGGATCGCCGCGCTTGACGGGTCGGAGTTCGACATCGCGCTGCTGGCCGCGCTCGTCGAGCACCACTACGGCGGGCTGCAGCCGGCCGACGAGGAGATCTCGGGCGGCACCGACCCGGAGGCGAAGGCGCTGGCGCAGTCCGAGGCCGACGCCATCCGGCTCGAGGTGGAGGACGTCCGCGACGCGCTGGCCGAGGCCGGCGGCCCGGGGTCCACGAACGACCAGACGAACTAGGCGCCGCGGCGCCCCCGTCAGGGCGCCGTCACGAAGATGTTGAACAGCTCCGGGTGGTGGCCGTGCACCAGGACGGCGAAGACGACGGCGTCGAACAGCAGGTGCACCGCCACCACATAGCTCAGCGACTTGAACTTGGCGAAGATCCAGCCCTGGACCAGCGCGAACGGCACGGTCAGGAGCGGCCCCCACTCGCGATAGCCGAGCTCCCACAGGAACGACACGAAGATCATCGACTGCAGGATGTTCGCCTGCCACATCGGGAAGTGCTTGCACAGCAGGGCGAACACGACGCAGATGAAGAACAGCTCGTCCCAGATGCCGACGGCGTTCACACCGATGAACAGCCGCCAGATGTCCTGCGTCCCGTCCAGGTCCGGCCAGTTCAGGTACGCGCCCGAGCCGAGGAAGTAGAACGGCAGCAGGAAGTACCCGATGATCACCACGAGGGCGAGGTAGATCCACTGACCGGGGCCCCAGCGCTTTCCGGTCGCGACGGGAAACTGGATGGTGTCCTGCTTCAGCAGGAACCGGGACAGCGCCCAGGGCACCAGCACGGACCCGCCGAGCGCGAGCGTGAACCGCAGCATCCCGGCGTTGGACAGGTCCGCCTGCAGCGAGATGGTCGAGATGATCCCCATGCCGACGCCGATCAGCGCCAGGTCCCGGCCCAGGGCGCGGTCGGCCCACACACCCAGCGCGATGCCCAGCACCAGCGGCACGTACGCGACCGGCCGGATGTGGATGGCGAAGAGCAGGATCGCCGACGCCGAGACGAGAAAGGCGGCGGTGAGCCGCGCCGGGCCGACCAGCGGGGCGGGCAGAGTGAGGGTCACGGGACGAGGCTCCCACACGAGCGGGGTGCTCCGGGCCTGGTACTTCGCGTTCCGGGGCAACTAGTGTTTGTGCGCAGTAAGGAAACACCCAGGATCGGTCCCTCTGTGAAGAGGGCCGCCACTCCGGCAAGGAGGCCGCTGTGCGCTCACCCGAGCAAGTTGAGCTGGTCCGGAACAACCCGGATCTCCCCCCGGTCGCGATCATCGACCGCAGACCCATGACCACGGCCAAGAAGCTGATCTTCGCCGCCATCGGACTCGTCGCGGCGATCGCGTGGGCCCTCGTCGCGTTCGTCCGCGGTGAGGCGGTCAACGGTGCGTACTTCGTGGTCGCCGCCGTCGGCACGTACGTCGTCGCGTACCGCTTCTACGCGCGGCTGATCGAGTACAAGGTTGTACGACCGCGCGACGACCGGGCGACACCCGCCGAGGAGCACGAGAACGGCCGGGACTTCGCGCCCACGGACCGGCGCGTGCTGTTCGGGCACCACTTCGCCGCCATCGCGGGTGCGGGCCCGCTGGTCGGCCCGGTCCTCGCCGCCCAGATGGGTTACCTGCCCGGCACCCTGTGGATCATCATCGGTGCGGTCCTGGCCGGCTGCGTACAGGACTACCTCGTCCTGTGGCTGTCCACCCGCCGTCGCGGCCGCTCGCTCGGTCAGATGATCCGCGACGAGATGGGCTCGATCGGCGGCGCCGCCGGCCTGATCGGCGTGTTCGTCATCATGATCATCATCCTGGCGGTCCTTGCCCTGGTGGTCGTCAACGCCCTGGCGGAGTCGCCGTGGGGCGTCTTCTCCGTGGGCATGACCATCCCGATCGCCCTGTTCATGGGCGTGTACCTGAGGTACATCCGGCCGGGCCGGGTGTCTGAGGTGTCCATCATCGGGGTTGTGCTGCTGGTCCTCGCGATCGTCGCGGGTGGCTGGGTGGCCGACACCACCTGGGGCGCCGAGATGTTCACGCTCGACAAGGTGACCGTCGCGTGGCTCATCGTGGGCTACGGGTTCCTCGCGTCAGTGCTGCCGGTGTGGCTGCTGCTCGCCCCGCGCGACTACCTGTCCACGTTCATGAAGGTGGGCACCATCATCCTGCTCGCCGTGGGTGTGATCGTGGCGCAGCCCGCCGTCCAGGCCCCCGCCGTCTCCAGCTTCGCGATCGAGGGCAACGGACCGGCGTTCGCCGGCTCGCTGTTCCCGTTCCTGTTCATCACCATCGCGTGCGGCGCGCTGTCCGGGTTCCACTCCCTGATCTCGTCCGGCACCAGCCCCAAGCTGGTCGAGAAGGAGAGCCAGCTGCGGCTCATCGGCTACGGCGGCATGCTCACCGAGTCGTTCGTGGCGATCATGGCGCTGGTCACGGCCATCTCGATCGACCAGCACCTGTACTTCACGATGAACGCCCCCGCGACGCTCACCGGCGGCGAGCCGGCCGCCGCGGCGGACTACGTGAACGGTCTCGGTCTGGCGGGCCCGCCCGCCACCGCGGCGGAGATCCAGGGCGCGGCCGACGCCGTCGGCGAGGAGTCGATCATCTCCCGCACAGGCGGGGCCCCGACGCTCGCGTTCGGGATGTCCCAGATCCTCGGCTCGTTCCTGGGCGGCGCGAGCCTCCAGGCGTTCTGGTACCACTTCGCGATCATGTTCGAGGCCCTGTTCATCCTCACCACGGTCAACGCCGGCACACGGGTCGCCCGCTTCATGCTGTCCGACACGCTCGGCAACCTCGGCGGCCCGATGCGCAAGTTCCGTGACCCCTCCTGGCGGGTGGGCGCGTGGATCTGCTCGCTCGTCGTATGTGGCCTGTGGGGCGCGATCCTCCTCATGGGGGTCACCGACCCGCTGGGCGGTATCAACACGCTGTTCCCGCTGTTCGGCATCGCGAACCAGCTGCTCGCCGCGATGGCGCTCGCCCTGATCACGGTGGTCGTGGTCAAGAAGGGCTACCTCAAGTGGGCGTGGATCCCCGCGGTACCGCTGGTGTGGGACCTCGCGGTCACCATGACGGCGTCGTACCAGAAGATCTTCTCGCCCGAGCCGACCCTCGGGTACTGGGCGCAGCACAACGCGTTCCGGGAGGCGCGGGACGCGGGCGAGCAGTCGTTCGGGAGCGCCGCCGACCCGGCAGCGATGGATGCGGTCATCCGGAACACGTTCCTGCAGGGCACCCTGTCGATCGTGTTCGCACTGCTCGTGCTGATCGTCGCCCTGGTGGCGCTGTGGGTGTGCGTCAAGGCGATCCGGGCGGGCGGCCTGCCGACCACGGAGGAGCCGGACTCGAAGTCGGCCACCTTCGCGCCGTCGGGCCTCATCCCCACCGACGCCGAACGGGAGGTGGCCGCTGAGTGGACCGCCTACTACCAGGAGCACCCGGAGAAGCTCCGGACGGGGACGCACGCGTGAGTGCGGTCCCGGCGCAGGGCCCGACGGCGGACGGCGGCGCGCTCGCGGCCGTCCGCCGGGGCTGGCGCGCCCTGGCCTGGTACGTCACCGGCGTGCTCGGCGAGAGCGACTACGAGCGATACGTGGCGCATCTGCGCCGCACCCACCCGGACACCGCGCTCCCGACCGTCCGGGAGTACTGGCGCGCCCGCTACGCGGAGCAGGACGCCAACCCGGGCGCGCGCTGCTGCTGAGCCGCAGGCGCGTGCGTGATCGGTAAGAGGTCAGGTGATCGGCAACTCGGGTTGCCGATCACCTGACCTCGCCTCCAACCGGATCAGGTGAGGTGGTCGTAGCCGCCGCTCGTCCAGGACGCGTGACGGTTTGCCGAGCGGAGCACTACCTCCCGGGCATCCGTCGGGATGACGCCCCGGAAGTTGTTGTAGAGCCGGTCGAAGTCGAACCGCGCCACGTGCTGCGCGACCCGCAGCACCACTGGACCCGACAGCGGGATCCGGTTCGGGTAGCTCCGCATGAACGACACGGACGTGCGGTCCGGGTTGGCGAAGATCGTGTCGCCGCTCAGCAGCACGCCCTTCCCCTCCGCCCCGGCAGCCCAGTGCGCCACCGCGGAGCCCGGAAAGTGCCCGCCCGGCTGGCTCAGGGTCACACCCGGCAGGATCTCGCGGTCGCTCGTCCAGTGCTCGACGGCGTCGTCGGACCGGGCGAGCCAGCTGGCGTCGGGCGCGCTGACCAGGATCGGGACCCCGCCCAGCAGGCGGCTCCACTCGACCTGCACCCCGTACATGTGCGGGTGGCTCGCCACGATGTACGCGAGCCCGCCGAGGTCCCGCACGGCGGCGACGGCGTCGTCGTCGACATACCCGGGGACGTCGAACAGGAGGTTCCCGTCCGGGGTCCGGACGAGCTTCGCGGTGGGGCCGATGCCGACGTCGGGCACAGTGGTGAGGCCGAACAGGTCCGGTTCCAGCTCCTCGACGTTGATGCTCTGGCCGTCGGCCGCGAGCTCCTCGAGGGTGGTCCAGTGCTGCCCGTCGGCGGGCACCCACTGGCGTTCGTCGGCGCAGACGGCGCACACGTCGGGCCGGGAATCGTGTTCCACGCCGCACGTGCGGCAGATCCAGAACGTCATTTCGACAGTTCCCTTCGTTGGGCTGGTCCACCGTCACCATGCGCCACTCGCCGAACTGTGTCCAGCAATTCTCGGACCACCAGACGGAACATAACCCCGTGCTCGTCCCGGACTCCGTCTTGAGGTGGAAGCGGACCGGGGGTTGGGTTCTTAGGGTGGGGGTATGGCCGACGGTCCTTCGCAGTCCGGTTACCCGCAGTCCGACGCCGCTGGCGCCCGGCGTCCCGCCGTCGTGCCCGGTACCGCCGGGCGCTCGGGCGGCCGGGCGCTCGACTGGTTCGGTGTCGACTCCGACTGGGAGCGGGTCCCCGCCGACCCCGCCCGTGCGTACCGCAACGACCTGTGGCTGGGCGCCGGGTTCGCGGTGCTCGCGGCGGTGTCCATCGAGCTGGGCCACAGCATGGGTCTCTTCGAGGACGGGGAGGAGCCGCTGTGGCTCGTCTTCCTGCTCGGGGTGGTCAGCACGCTCCCGCTGGCGTGGCGCCGCCGCTACCCGCTGGTGTCGCTCGTGCTCGTGTACGGGTCCTTCCTCGGGCTCGGCCTGACCATTCCGTCGATCACCGTGCTGATGCCGATGCAGATCATGTACTTCGTCGCACTGTTCACGGCGGTGGCGTGGGCACGCGACCGGCGGGCGATGCTCGTGGTGGTCAGCGTCTGCGTGCTGGTGATGTTCACGTGGCTCATCTGGATGTTCGCCATGCAGCAGGGCATCGAGACGATCCTCGAGGAGTACCCGACCCCCGCGGACTGGCCCGGCCTGATGGAGCCGTATCTCGCGAACTCGATCTATCAGATCATCATCAACATCGCGTTCTTCGGTGGTGCGGTGGTGGCCGGTCAGATGCGCTGGACCGCCGCCCGGCGACGGGAGCAGCTCGCCGAGCAGGCCGTCACCATCGATACGCAGGCGTCGGCCCTCACGGACCAGGCGATCGTCGCCGAGCGGGTGCGGATCGCACGTGAGCTGCACGACGTCGTCGCGCACCACGTGTCTGTCATCGGCATCCAGGCGGCCGCCGCCCGGCGGGTCCTGAGCCGCGACCCGGCCCTGGCCGCGGAGGCCCTCGCCACCATCGAGCGCGAGTCGCGCGAGGGCGTTGCGCAGATGCGCAACCTGGTGGGCACGCTCCGTTCGGTGCCCGACGGCGGTGCGTCCGCCGGGTCGGCCGCCGCCTCGCGCGCGCCGGAGCCGGGGCTGGCCGACCTGCCCGCCCTGACCGCCGCCGACCACGACGGCCTCGACACCGCGTTCCGCCGGGTCGAGGAGCCGCCCGGCGCCGCGGCCGACGTGCCCGACGCGATGGGCCTCAGCCTGTACCGGACCGCCCAGGAGGCGATGGCGAACGTGCGCAAGCACTCGACCGCCCGGTCCGCGACGGTGACGCTGCGGGTGGTGCGCGGCCCCGAGGTACTGGCGGGCCAGCAGTTCCTGCACGGCTTCGCGGAGGTCGAGGTGCTCGACGACGGGCGGCCCCGCCACGGGACGTCCGGCTCCGGACTGGGCCTGCTCGGGATCCGGGAACGCGTGGCGACGCACCATGGCGTGGTCGAGATCGGTCCGCGGGCGACCGGGGGCTACCGGGTCCGGGTGCGCCTGCCGCTGCCGGCGCTGGCCATGGAGGTCGCCCGGGCGGCTGGAGCGCGGCCGGCGGCTGGAGCCCGGCCGGAGGTCGCCCGATGACGCGCGTGCTGCTGGTGGACGACCAGGCGCTGGTGCGCTCCGGCTTCTCCCTCATCCTCTCGGTGGAGGACGACCTGGAGGTGGTCGGCGAGGCAGGCGACGGCGCGACGGCGATCGAGCTGACCCGCACGCTGCGTCCCGACATCGTGCTGATGGACGTGCAGATGCCCGTCATGGACGGCATCGAGGCGACCCGCCGGATCGTCGCCGAGGACCTCGCGAAAGTGCTGGTGCTGACCACGTTCGATCACGACGAGTACGTGTTCGACGGGCTGGCGGCCGGAGCGTCCGGGTTCCTGCTGAAGAACTCCGACGCGGAGCACCTGGTGGAGGCCGTGCGGACGGTGGCGGCCGGGCACGCGCTCCTCGCGCCGCAGATCACGCGCCGGGTGATCGAGCAGATGGTGGCGGGCGAGCGGCATCCGCTGGGCGGGTCCGTCGACACCGCGCAGACCGGTGCCCGGCCGGCCGACGCGCCGCCGGCCGGCCTCGCCCTCCTCACCCCGCGCGAGCGTGAGGTGCTGGAGCTGATCGGCACCGGGCTGTCGAACGCCGAGATCGCCAGAGCCCTGTTCCTCGGCGAGGCGACGGTCAAGACGCACGTCTCAAACGTGCTGTCCAAGCTGCACCTGCGCGACCGGGTTCAGGCGGTGGTCCTCGCCCACCGGGCGGGACTGGTCTGACCCGGTTATGTCACGTGACACGTCGACATCAAGTCGGCCTGTCACCGAGCGGTGACATTCTGAGCCAATGCTCGTCCCTTTTTCCGGTATTGCCGAGAATGCGGAGATGGGCGGGGGCAGGAAGGCCGCGCTGCATTTTTCGCGCCCCGCCCCAGGTTCTCGCCGGAGATGAATCGGACTATTCGGCTGATTATGCCGACGGCTCGGGGGACGGCTCGGGGGACGGCTCAGTGGAGGGGTCTGGCGACGGCTCAGGGGTGGGTTCCGGGGTCGGCTCAGGCGTGGGTTCCGGCGTCGGCTCGACCGTGGGCTCCGGGGTCGGTTCTGGAGTGGGCTCCGGTGTCGGCGTCGCCGTCGGTTCCGGGGTCGGCGTCGGTTCCGGTGTCGGAGTGGGCGAGGGGGTGGGTGTGGGGCTCGGTGTCGGCGTCGGGCTCGGCGTCGGAGTGGGGGTCGGCGTAGGAGTCGGCGTGGGGGGCGTCGGCCTCGGCGTCGGCTTCTGGGTCGGTCGCTCCGTCGGCTCCTGCGTGGGCGGGTAGGCCGGCTTGGTGGGCCGGATGGGGGCGGCCCCGTTCCCGGCGCCCGGCGGCGGCGTGAAGATGAAGTCGCTGGCCGAGGGGTAGTCCCGCGGCTGCTGCGAGGGCTGCTCCGGCTCGGGCGGCGGTGTGTAGGAGAACGGGTTCTCCTGCGTTCCCGGCCTCGTGCGCACGTCGACCGTCTCGCCCGGTGTGGACTCGCGCTTCATCAGCAGGGGTCCCAGACCCTGCAGGGTGTCGGGCATGGCGCCCTCTGCCGAGGTCAGCCGCCGGTCCAGCTCCTTGCCTGCCGGCTGGACTGCCACGGCTCCCACGATCCCCGCCGTCAGCACCAAGGCCGCGGCCGTTCCTGTGACGATCAGACGCTTGCGCACGCTTTGCTCCCCTGCGGATTCAGATACTGCGTAGGCCCATTTGCCGTGACGTTCCGGTGCACGTGGACCGGAGCGCGAATCATCCTTCGGATGGTTTAGCTCATTGATCCGGGGACGGGCTCTCAAACCATTCAGCGCCGCCCTAGTTCTTGGCAGCGTTCCGGACGGGACAATACGTGGCAGAACGCCAACGGCAACTGGGGCGTGTAATACCTGGTCAACCACAGTGCGTCGGTGCCCGCGCTATCGGTATCGGCGAAATGTCAGGAGATCTGGCATTCCGTCGTCGACCGACCCGTCGTCCGGCGGAGTGGGGTTCCGCCTCGCGACGGATCCCCCGGGCCGCCGTCGGCCCCTAGCGTGACTGCCATGAGCGATCTGGAGGTGCGGGACCTGACCCGCGTGTTCGCCTCGGGCGACACACCCCGGCGGGCGGTGGACGGCGTGAGCTTCACCGCGTCGTCGGGCCTGCTCACGGGGTTCGTCGGCGGCAACGGTGCGGGCAAGACCACGACCATGCGGATGATCATGGGAGTCCTGGCGATCACGAGCGGCGAGGTGCGGTTCGGGGGCGCGCCGGTCACCCGGCAGGACCGCCGCGAGTTCGGGTACATGCCCGAGGAGCGCGGCCTCTATCCGAAGCAGCCCGTGCTGGAGCAGCTGGTCTACCTGGCGCGGCTGCGGGGTATTGCCGCGCCGGTCGCCCGGCGCGAGGTGCTGGAGCATCTAGATCGGCTGGGGCTCGCCGACCGGGCGAAGGACCACGTGGAGAAGCTGTCGCTCGGCAACCAGCAGCGCGTGCAGATCGTCGCCGCGATCATGGGGCAGCCGAAGGCCCTCGTCCTGGACGAGCCGTTCAGCGGCCTGGACCCCGCGGCCGTCGACGCCATGGCGGACCTGCTGCGCGAGCACACGCGGCGTGGTGTGCCCGTGCTGTTCAGCTCGCACCAGCTCGACCTCGTGGAGCGGCTGTGCGAGCGCCTCGTCATTCTCGGCCGGGGCCGGGTCCTTGCCGACGGGACCCCCGACGAGCTGCGGGCTCAGGGCGTCACAAGGCACCGGTTGGTGCTGTCGGGCGACGCCGGTTTTGTGCGCGGTGTGCCGGGGGTGCTGGCCGTCGATGTGGACGGCCCGTCCGCGCTGGTCGAGGTGCACGACGACGCCGCGGCCTCCCGCCTCCTGTCCGCCGCCCTGGAGCGGGGCGCGGTCCAGGAGTTCTCCCCCGTCCGGCCGACATTGGCCCAGATCTACCGCGAGGTGACCGCGTGAACGGCATGACGAGTGCATGGATGCTGGTGGCGACCCGCGAGATCGTGGTGCGGGCGCTCAACAAGGGGTTCCTGATCGGGCTGCTGGTCAATATCGCGATGATCGGCGGGCTGATCGGCTTCACGGCCTTCATGGACGGCCGCACCCAGTCGTTCGACGTCGCGGTCGTCGCCGGGGACGAGTCCGCGGCGACGGCTCTGGAGTCCGCCGAAGGGACCGCGGCATCGGACGACCGGGACATCGAGCTGAACGTGCTGCGGGTGGACGATGCGGCTGCGGCCACGGCCGCCCTCGAGGACGAGTCCGCCGACGCGTGGCTCAGCTCCGGCGCCGTCGGCGCTGGCAGCGCCGACGACTGGACCCTGTCCGGGTGGCGCGAGCCCGACAGCGATCTCGCAGTGCTGGTCGAGACGACGGTGCGTGACCAGGTGATGGCCGGCCGGGCGGACGCCGCCGGAACCACGGTCGCCGAGCTCACGGCGGGCAGCGAGGTCGAGACCGAACGCCTCGACGGCAACCCGGTGGACCCGCAGATCGTGTTCATCGCCGGGTTCGTGCTCGCGTTCCTGTTCTTCATGGGGACCGTCGGGTCGGGCGCGATGATCGCGGGCAGCGTCATCGAGGAGAAGCAGTCCCGGCTGGTCGAGATCATCGCTACCGCGGTGCCCCTGCGGCAGCTGCTGGCGGGCAAGATCATCGGCAGCTCGGTGATCGCGCTGGCGCAGAACCTCTTGCTCGCCGGCGTGGGGCTCGTCGGTGCCTCGTTCACCGACCTGTCGGCGATCCTGCCCGCGATGTCGGCCACCATGCTCTGGTTCGTCGTCTTCTTCACCGTCGGGTTCGTCGCGGTGGCGGCCCTGTACGCGGTGGCGGGTTCGCTCGCCTCCCGCACCGAGGACCTCCAGTACACGACCAGCCCGCTCATGATGCTGCTCCTGGGCGTCTATGTGGTGACCTTCTCGGCGGACGGCGCGTTGGAACGCGTGCTGTCCTACATCCCGCCCGCGTCGATCGTGTCGATGCCGGTACGGGTGCTCAACGGAGACGCCCTCTGGTGGGAGCCGATCGTGTCGCTCCTCATCCTCATGGTGGCCACGCTCGGCGCGGTGCTCCTGAGCGAGCGCGCGTACCGGGGCGCGCTCATGCAGACCGGGGGCCGGGTCACGTGGAAGTCCGCCATGGCGGGCGATCGGGGCACTACCCTCGGGGCGTGACCGAACGCACCGAGCACGACGACGTGGCACCCGGGGGCGCAGAGCCCAAGAAGGTGCACACCTTCGACCTGATCGACGAGGTCCCCGGAGCCTCCGGCGAGACGGGCCCCGACGACGAGGACGGGCCGGGCACCGAGGCGGGCCCGGACGAGGAGCCCCAGCCCCGGGAGCCTGGCCGGGTCGCGGTGGCGCTGGCAAGCGCCCGCACCGCCGTCGGGCAGACTGCGCGCCGTGGCGGTGCGGCGGTGCGGCGCCGGCTGCCCACGACCCGCCGTGGCAAGGTGCTGCTCGCCGGCGGGACGGCTGCCGTGGTGGTGCTGGCGGTCACGGCCGGGGTGCTGGTGAACGCGCAGCTGCGCGAGCGCGCGCTCCTCGCCGCCCCTGGCGGCGTGCGGGCGCTGGAGGAGCAGCCCGCCGAGCAGTGGTCGATCGACCTCGACGACCCGATCTCGGCGAATCTCGTCGAGATGCCCGGGGTGCTCGCGATCGCCGGCGACGAGTCGGTCCGCGGTGTGGACCCGGTGTCGGGCGAGGTGCTCTGGACGGTCGATCTCGGCACGTTCCCGAACTGCGGCCCGGCGGCGTCCTCCGGCATCGGGGCTCCGGACCCCACGGCGCCGGCGGATCCGCTGGTCTGTGTCGCCGGCTCCGACGACGGGTCGTTGGCGGTCACGGTCATCGAGCCGGACGGCACCACCACGACGCGCGAGCTCGGCGCGGAAGGGCACGTCCTTCCGGCGGCCGACGGCGGTCTGTTCGTCTTCGAGCTCAAGGGCGGCGATCAGGAGCCGCGGCCCGTGGTGGCCGACGAGCTGGGCACTACCCATCTGCCGAAGGGCTTCGTCGGGCCGGATCTGGTCGTCCGCCTGGAGGACGCCCGGACCGGCACGGAGCGCTGGAGCGAGAACGTCGCGTTTGGTGCCCCGCGAGCCGAGAGCTGTGTCACCTACAACAGCGACGACGAGGACAGCGAGCCCGAACCGGCGCTCGACGTCGCCGGCGCGCTGGGCTGGGTGCTGAACGGGGACGTCCTGGAGGTGCAGGGCTGCGGTGTATCGGCGGCGTTCCTGAGCGACGGCACCCGGCTCGACGATCCGACGGATCCGACGGACCCCCCGGCGGACGGTGCGGACTCGGCGTCGTTCGCGTCGCTGCCCGGCGGCGGCTGGGTCGAGCCCGGCACCGAGGTGTCCGAGACCAGTGTGCCCAACGATGTGGTGCACCTGCCGGACGGCGGCACGGTCACCCTCGAGGGCCAGGTCCTTGTGCCCTGGGCCACCGACGGCCGTGACCCCGGGCTGCTGCTGGAGCGGGTCGGCATTCGCACGAACGCCCGGTCGACCTCAGGCGGTGACCTCGGGGCAGAGCTCTGGTCCGCGCGTATCGAGGTCGCGGCCCTGCTCGCCAGCGTGTCCGGCACTGCCGTCGTCGTGGACGAGCAGGGTGCGGTGCGCGCGATCGACCTGGGTACGGGTGCGGAGCGCTGGACCCTCGACCCCGAGGTGCTCTCGCTCGGTGACATGGCGTGGGCCGCGCCGTCGATGATCTTCGGCGCCTACACGGACGGCGACATCCTGCTGCTCCCGGTACCCGTCGATCCGACCGGGCAGGAGCCCGGCCTGCGGCTGCTGGCTGTCGATCTCCGCGACGGGTCGGTGCGCTGGGCGGTCGAGCAGGAGACGTCGTACACAGACCTGGTCAGCGTCGACGGCTACCTCGCACAGATCACGCAGCAGGGTGTGGTGGGTCTCGGCTGAGTCGCCGGTCCGACCCGAACGGGAGAGCGCCTGAGCTCGCAGGACACCCGAGTAGGATCCCGCCATGTCACGGCCCGACGAGCAGGAACCCGTTGTCTTCGACCTGGTCGAGGAGAGCGAGCCGGATACCGCGGGAGACGTCGGCGAGGCTGCCCCGACCGGCTCCCCGGACCCGCGTCGACCTCGGCTGCCCCGGCTGTCTCGCCGTACCTGGCTCGTCGCGGCCTCTGTGGTCGTCGTCCTTATCGCGACGACCGTCACGGTCGACCAGGTGCGGGACCACCGGCGTGCGGAGCTGATGCGCTCCTCGTCGGTGGGGGTGGTGTCGCTCGCGGACCCGCCCGCGGAGACCTGGACCGTGCCGTACGACTTCCCCGCCGAACCGAGCTGGGACTCGTTCGTGGACCAGCAGCGCGTGATCATGGACGGGCTGCTGGTGCTGCCGCCGGGTAGGGCGCAGCGCTACACCGTCGATTCCTCGAGCGGGGCGGCCGAGCTGGAGCCGGCCGGTTTCGAGGACGTCACGGCCGTCGACCCCGGCTCGGGCGAGGTGGTCTGGCGGGTCGCGGTGGGCGAGCGGCCGGTGTGCGGCCCTACCGGTTACGACGGTTCGGCGTCGGCCGACGTGCTGGTGTGCGTGCACGGACCGGGCGATGCGCGGGAGGTGCTGACCATCGCACCGGACGGCAGCACCGGGTCCCGGGGCGCGGAACTGGCCGATGGTGAGCAGATCTTCCCCGGACCCGACGGCCTGGTGGTGCGCGTGGAACGGATCGGGCCTGCCGCCGAGCCGGTCGAGTGCAACACGACGGGCACCTGCACGCCGGCGATGCTGGCCGACGGGCGCGATGCGCTGGTCACCGTCGAGGACGCGGCGACCGGCGCCGAACGCTGGACGAGCATCGTCGAGTTCACCCGGACGGAATCGGTGAACTGCCAGGAGTACGACCCTATGACGGGTCAACCTGCGGGCGTCGACACGGACCAGATCGTTGTGCAGACCGGGTTCGAGACGATCGACGTGGACGGCTGCGGCATCCGCGGGACGCTGTCGGTGCAGGGTGTGCGGCTCGATACCCTGGGCAGCGGCGAGAGCACGGAGTCGTGGGTGACCGAGCTCGGCGGGGGCGTCTTCGCCGTGCAGGGGAACGGGACGGACACCGTCGTCGTCGACGAGACAGGGGAGCCCCTGGGCACCCTGGACGGCTGGGTAAACGTCACTGCGCGGTCCCCGGATGCGCCCGACGGCCTCTGGATCGTCACCGACGAGAGCGGTTACGGGTTCGACGCTGTGCGCGAGGACGGGTCGGTGGCCTGGACGGAGCGATCCGGCAGCGCGCAGCTCGTAGCACGGGATGTGGTGGTCGTGGACCGCGGCGCCGAGGTGGTCGGCCTCGACCGCACGGACGGAGAGCAGCTCTGGGTGTGGAGCAGTGAGGACGCGGGCGGGTTGGTCCGCTACCGCACACTGACCGACGGCGAGACCGTTGCCCTGGTGCACCAGTCCCAGGAGGGCCTCGGTGACGGCCTGCTGGTCGCCCTCGACCTGGACACCGGCGAACAGCTCTGGGACGCGCCGCTCACCGGCTCACCCGTTGCCGTCTACGGTCACATCGTCGAGCTCACCCCGGGCGGCCTCACCGGCCTGGGCTGACACCCCCCGGCGACCAACTGGCGGTTTTCGCCCGGCGCTACGCTCGGCCGCATGGCGCGCGACCCGGACGAGGGTGATGCGTTCGTCTTCGACCTGGTCGACGACGACGCGGCCACCGCTGCTGCGGCGGCTGCAGGCGCTTCGCTCGAAGCGAGCGAGGCGGACGGTGCCGCGCTCCGGGAGTACGAGCTGTCGACGTCGGACAGCTTGGGGCGGAAGCGGCGCGCGGCCGCGCAGATCGCGGCGGTGCTGGCGATCGTGCTCGGCACCGGGATCGCGGTCGACGGTGTGCGGGACCACGCGCGGATCGAGCGGATGCGCGACGTCCGCGGGGGTGTGGTGGACGTGTCGACGCCGCTCGGGGAGACGTGGGCGTGGCGCGGCGCCGTCGGCCCCGGGGAGAGCGCGACCGGCGTCGCCGTGCTCGGCGACGTGCTGGCGTTCGAGTCCGACGGCAGGCTGGTCGCACTGGACCCGGTCACGGGCGAGGAAGCCTGGACGGTGCCTCTGCGGGAAGGCGCGGACTGCGGGCCGACGGTCCCGGCCACCTGGTCCGACCCGGCGACGGACTCGCTGGTGTGCCTCCAGGGGAGCGGTGCGGACCGCACCGTCGTCGCGGTGGGGCCGGACGGCACGGCCTCGACCCGGGTGCTCGGCACCGCGGACACGCGCCGGTACGGGGTGCCCCACACGGGACCCGACGGGACGGTGCTGCGCGCTTGGCGGGTGGGACCGACGTCAGCGATCGACCTCGGTGACGCCGAGTGCACCGGGGCGGGCGAGTGCACCGGGACCGTCGAGGCGGGCCGGGACCTCGTGCTCCGGGCCGAGGACGCGGCGACCGGTGAGGAACGGTGGACCGTGACGGTCCCGTTCCGCGCGACGGACGCCACGCAGTGCACCCGCACGTTCGGAGGATCGTGGGGCAGCTCGGAGAACCGCCTGGTCCTCAACGGACAGCTTGCCCCGGACACCTTCGGCGCCCGGGTCACTGCCGACCTCATCACGCTGAGCGGCTGCGGGATCCAGGCGGCCGTCACCCCTGGCGGGGTGTTGCTCGGCGCGCAGCTCGAACCGGGTACGGGCGGGGTGGCCGGCCTCGGTGCGGGCCGGTACGCGGTCATGAGCTTCGAAGGCGTTCCGCGCGCCTCCCTGCACGCGACCGACGGCGTCGTCGTCGGCGAGATCACCGGGTACCCGCTCGCCCCGCAGGCCACCGACGAGGCCAGACCGCGCACGCTGCTCGCGGTGGACGAGCCCAGCCGGCGGCTGCGCGCCTACGAGCCGGACGGCACCCCCCGCTGGGACATCACGCTGCAGTCGGGCGGCCAGGAGTTCCTGGCGCAGGTCGGCGACACGGCGGTGGTCACGACCGGTGCGGGGAGCGTGCGCGGGCTGGACCTCGGCACGGGCGAGGAGCGATGGACCTGGAACGGCGCGGACCCCACGTCCGACGACGACGTCGGGTACTTCGGGACCGCCACGGTGCGCCAGGCGTTCACCGACGGGCTGTCCCTGCTGCTGCTCACCGAGGGCGAGACCACGCGGAGCCGGGGCTTGGTGGCGCTCGACCTGGACTCCGGCGCGGTGCTCTGGAACCGGCCCGGCGGCGGCGCGATCACCACGTTCGACCCGACCGACGGCGACCTGGTCGAGCAGGGCGTCGTCGGCGGCCTGGTCGCGGTGGACGGTTACCTGCTGGAGGTCACGCCGCGCGGCGTCCGAGGACTTGGGTGAGTCGACCGGCAGTCCCGGTCTACCCTCGACCGCATGGCACGTGATCCGGACGACGGCGGTGTGTTCGTCTTCGACCTCGTCGACGACGAGACGGACGGCCCCGAGGCATCCCTCGCCCCGATCGAACCCGGTGCCGCGGAGGAGCCGGACGGCGACGAGCCCGCCCTGCGGGAGCTGACGGCCCCCCAGATGCTGAGCAGGAGGCTGCGCGTCGTCGCTCCCGTCGCGGCGGTCCTGGCGATCGTGCTCGGGACCGGCTTCGCCGTCGACGGCGTGCGCGACGCCGCCCGGATGGAGCGGATCCGCGCGGTGGACGGCGGAGTGCTGGACCTGTCCGCGCCGCTCGAAGAGGTGTGGGAGTGGGAGGGCCGCATGGACGTGGACCCGACCTTCGGCGTGTTCGAGGTGGCGGACCTCCAGGGCACGCTCGCGTTCCGGTCCGGCGACGAGGTGGTCGGGCTGGACCCCGCGTCGGGCGAGGAGGCCTGGACCGTGCCGCTGGGCACGGACGTGGAGTGCGGGCCGACGGGCGGCTCCCTGGGATGGGCACCGCCGCAGTCGACCCTGGTGTGCCTCCAGGGCGCCGCTGCGGAACGCGAGGTCGTCGTTGTGGGGGCGGACGGCGTTGTCACCGGTCCGCGGACGCTCCGTGCGGCTGACACCCGCGAGTACGGGACGCCGCGGCCCGGCCCGGCGGGCACGGTGCTGCGGGCCGAGCGGGTCGGTCCGCGGTCGGCGGTGGACCTTGGGGAATCCGAGTGCGGCCCGGAGGGCGAGTGCTCCGGTACGGTCGATGGTGGTCGCGACCTCGTGCTGCGCGCGGAGGACGCCGCAACGGGCGAGGAACGCTGGCGCGTGACGGTCCCGTTCCGGCCGACGGGCGCCGAGAACTGCGCCTCCTGGATGTATGGGATGCCGTGGGACGCGCCCGCCGGGTTGGGCTGGCCGGATGAGGCGCCCGGGCCGGACGAGTCGGCGATAGACCCCGAGGTCTTCGGCGCGGACATCGGGGCCGGGCTGATCGATCTGTGGGGCTGTGGTGTCCAGTCCTCCGTCACCCCTGACGGCTTGGTCCTCCGGACGGGAGGCGGTGCACCGGCGTTCGGCGGGGTGGTCGTTCTCCCGTCCGGCGGATACGCCGGGCAGGACGTGAGTTCCGACGGGCAGGGCAGCACCAGCACCACGCTGTTCGGACCCGGCGGCGACGTCATCGGGTCGATCGGCGGTTATGCGACCGGCCCGCAGGTCACGGACGAGCCAGGCGCGATGACTCTCCTGGGCGTTGACGGCTCCGGGGAGCGGCTGCTGTCCTATGCGGTGGATGGCACGCCCCGCTGGAACGTGGCCCAGGGTACTGACCCATCGCAGTTCCTCGCGCAGGTCGATGGGACGGCGGTGGCCATGAACTGGATGGCGGAGCTCCGAGGGCTGGATCTTGCCACGGGGGCCGAGCGGTGGACGTGGCAGCCGTCCGACGACCTGGACGACTGGAGCGAGGAGAGCGGCGGGTACGTGGCGCAAGCCTTCACCGATGGCCAGTTCCTGCTCCTGCAGCTGTACGGCGGGAACGGCGGCGCGGGGCTGGTGTCGCTCGACGTCGCGTCGGGCGAGCAGGCCTGGCACCGGACCGACGCCGACGGCGCGAGCGGATGGCCGGGAGCGGTGCTGGTCGCGGTGGACGGGCACCTGCTGGAGGTCACGCAGACCGGCGTCCACGGCCTGGGCTGATCTCCAGCCGCCGTCGTGTCGGTGGGTAGTCCTAGGGTGGGTCCCATGGTGAAGATCGGCGCGCACGTGGACCTGACCGACGCGATCGGTGCGGCGAAGACGCTCGGCGCGGACACGGTGCAGGTGTTCCTCAGCGACCCGCAGGCCTGGAAGGTCCCGGACCTTCCTTACGAGGGCGGTGCTGGGGTGCTCCGGGCCGACGCCGCCGCGGCCGGCGTGGACCTCTATGTGCACGCGCCCTACGTGATCAACGTGGCGTCGACCAACAACCGGATCCGAATCCCGAGCCGCAAGCTGCTGCAGCAGATCATGGACGGCGCGAGCGCCATCGGCGCCAAGGGTGTTGTGGTGCACGGCGGGCACGTCGCCGCGAACGACGAGCCGGCCAAGGGCTTCGACAACTGGCGCAAGGCGATCGACGCGCTGGAGACCGACGTTCCCGTGCTCATCGAGAACACCGCGGGCGGGGACCACTCCATGGCCCGCCGGCTGGAGCGGATCGAGGCGCTGTGGGCGGCGGTGACCTCCGCGAACGGTGGGGACAACGTCGGGTTCACTCTCGACACCTGCCACGCCTGGGCTGGCGGCATCGACCTGGCGACGGCGGCCGAGCAGATCCGCGCCATCACGGGCCGCATCGACCTGGTGCATGCCAACGACTCGCGCGACGACGCCGGGTCGGGTGCGGACCGGCACATCAACTTCGGCAGGGGCAACATCCCGGAGGACCTGCTGGTGGGTGTGATCGCCGCCGCGGGCGCCCCCGTCATCTGCGAGACCAAGGGCGACATGGCCCCGGACATCGCCTGGCTCCGGGAACGCCTGGGCTGACGGTCGGGCTGACGCCCGCCGTCGGACAGCCGCCGGACAACTGGCAGGATCGGACGTATGGCAACAGCGCAGCGGGTAGTGGTCACGGGTGCGAGCGGAAAGCTCGGCCAGTTCGTCGTGGAGCACCTGGTGGAATCCGGGTATCACGTGGTCTCGACCGACCGCGTGCCGCCGCCGCCCGGCAGCCCGGGCGACTTCACGATCGCGGACCTGACAGACCTCGGCCAGGTGATCGAGCTGTTGTCCGGCGTGGACGAGGGGCGGGCGGCCGACGCCGTCGTGCACCTGGCCGCTATCCCCGCACCCGGCCTGGCGACCAATGCCGCGACCTTCCGGAACAACGTGCCCAGCACGTACAACGTGCTGCGGGCCGCCCAGGTGGTGGGCATCCGGAACGTGGTGACCGCGTCGTCCGAGACGGTGCTCGGCCTGCCGTTCGATGTGCCGCCGCCGTACATCCCGGTGGACGAGGAGTACGACGTGCTGCCGCAGTCCACCTACTCGCTCGGCAAGTCGCTCGAGGAGGAGATGGCGAAGCACTTCACGCGCTGGGACCCGGAGCTGAAGGTCGCGGCCCTACGGTTCTCCAACGTGATGCGTCCGGAGGACTACGCGAACTTCCCAGGCTGGCAGGACGATGCCCAGGCCCGGCGCTGGAACCTGTGGGGCTACATCGACGGCCGAGACGGGGCACAGGCGGTGCGGCTCGCGCTGCAGGCCGGCTTCACGGGGTTCGAGGCGTTCATCATCGCGAACGACGACACGGTGATGGAAGGGGACTCGGCGGATCTCGCGGCCGAGGTGTTCCCCGACGTGCCGCTCAAGCGCCCGCTCCAGGGCCGGGAGACCCTGCTCAGCATCGAAAAGGCCCGCCGGGTGCTGGGCTACGCGCCGCAGCACCACTGGCAGGCTGAGCTCTGACCGACCCCGATGTCCACGGACCAGGCATCTGACTCGCCGTACCAAATAGGGCGAGTCAGTGGGCTGGTCGGACCAAGCATCTGATTCGCCGTAGCTGGTGCGGCGAGTCAGATGCTTGGTCCCGTGCGGGCCGCGCCGGCGATTACCGCCTGGCAGCTGCGGAGGAACGAGGCCGCGACCTTTGACGGGTCGCCGAGGTAGCCGGCGACCATCACCCCGTCGCGGAGCAGCATCAGGTCATCCGCCACTGCCGCCGGATCGGCTAGTCCCACTGGTGCAACGAGCCGCTCGAACGCGCTCGTCCACCAGTCGCGGTGCGTGTCGACCACCTTGCGGACAGGGCTGTCCCGGTCGGGGTACTCGGCGGCGGCATTGATGAAGG
The DNA here is from genome assembly GCF_041081105.1 of Promicromonospora sp. Populi. Taxonomy (NCBI): domain Bacteria; kingdom Bacillati; phylum Actinomycetota; class Actinomycetes; order Micrococcales; family Promicromonosporaceae; genus Promicromonospora; species Promicromonospora sp. Populi. Next base: position 3,806,318 of record NZ_CP163528.1, read on the forward strand.
GACACCCGCGGAACCCGGGTTCACAAGCCGCCGCCCCGGTGTGGTCGGCCATCAGGCGTAACGAGACGTCGACGTCTCCGGCGCCGTAGGCGATGGCCGCATCGACACCGTTGCGTTCGAGCTCCGCGCGGGACTCGAGGTACGCGACGATCAGGTCGTCCTTGCTCTGAAAGTGCCGGTAGAACGTCACCTTCGTGGTGCTCGCGCGGTCGATGACCTTGTCGACGCTCACCGCACGCAGGCCCTGCGCGTAGAACAGCTCGTTCGCCGCCTCGATCAGGCGTTCTCGCATGGTCCCTTGCACGGTCGCGATCATACGTGGCTCCTCTCGGTACTCCCCTTGCGCTCGACGGGCGTCGCTGTGTACTGTCCCAACAGGTGGAGTTACTAGTCATTCTACCTAGAGATATCACCGATGGGAAGGGAACTCACATGTCCACCACCGCGGAATCATCCGCAGTAGGCACCGCCACCTCGCTCCGGAACCTGTACTTCGTGCGGTTCGGCTTCGCGATCGTCTGGGCCGCGTGCATGTTCGCCGTCGGGAGCAGCCTCGGCCCGGTCACGATCGGGCTCCTGGTGCTGTACCCGCTGTTCGACGTCGCCGCGGCGATCGTCGACTTCCGCTCCTCGAAGACCGCGCGGCCCGCCGTCGGCCTGTACTTCAACATGGCCCTGAGCCTGCTGACTGCCATCGCGCTGGGCGTGGCCGTGACCTCGGGTATCCCCGCTGTGCTGCGAATCTGGGGTTTCTGGGCCATCACCGCAGGCATCGTTCAGCTCATCGTCGCGATCCGCCGCTACAAGCTCGGTGGGCAGTGGGCAATGATCCTCAGCGGAGGCATCTCGACGTTCGCCGGGACGAGCTTCATCCTCATGGCCGGCGGACCGAACGCGATGCTCACCGCGGTCGCCGGGTACGCGGTCCTGGGCGGCATCTTCTTCCTCGTCTCCGCGCTGCGCCTGCACCGGGTAACAAGGCAGGCCAGCTGAGATGACCGACAACACGTTCGACGTAGTAGTCATCGGCGCCGGCCCGGTCGGCGAGAACGTCGCCGACGGGGCGGTCCAGGGCGGCCTCACCGTGGCGATCGTGGAGAGCGAGCTGGTGGGCGGGGAGTGCTCCTACTGGGCCTGCATGCCCACCAAGGCCCTCCTGCGCGACGCCGCCGCGCTGCGCGCCGTCCGGAGCCTGCCCGGGGCCAACGCCGCGGTGACCGGCACCCTGGACACGGCCGCCGTCCTGGCGCGCCGCGACGAGTTCGCCGCGCACTGGCACGACGACGGCCAGGTCGCCTGGCTGGACCAGGCCGGGATCTCCCTGTTCCGTGGCGTCGGCCGGATCAGCGCCCCCCGGACCGTCGAGGTACGGGGCGCCGACGGCGCAACGACAGTGCTCGATGCGCGGCACGCAGTGGTCATCGCGACCGGCAGCAGTGCCCGTCTCCCGGAGATTCCCGGGCTGGCCGACGCCGCACCGTGGACCAGCCGAGAGGCCGCGGCCGCCAAGGCCGTCCCCGGACGGCTGGCGATCGTCGGCGGTGGCGTGGTGGGCACCGAGATGGCCACCGCGTTCTCGGCCCTCGGGGCGCGCGTCACGCTCATCGCGCGCGACGGGCTGCTCCCCGCCATGGAGCCGTTCGCGAGCGATCAGGTGGCCGAGGGGCTGAAGGCAGAAGGCGTCGCGCTGCACCTGCGCACGCAGCCCGAGCGCATCCATCGCGACAAGGACGGGACCGTGCACATCGCCCTCGCGGACGGCACCACGGTCGACGCCGACGAGGTCCTGGTCGCGACCGGCCGCAAGCCGAACACCGGCGACGTCGGTCTCGAAAACGTCGGCCTCACCCCCGGCGACTGGTTGCACGTCGACGACTCCCTGCGCGTCAACCAGTTCCCGCAGGCCGTCCAAAGCGACGGAACACCGGCGGGCGACGGCTGGCTCTACGCAGCCGGCGACGTCAACCACCGCGCCCTCCTGACGCACCAGGGCAAGTACCAGGCCCGCGCCCTGGGCGCCACCATCGTCGCCCGCGCCAACGGCACCCCGGTCGATCTAGCGCCCTGGGGCAGGCACGCGGCGACAGCCGACGACCGCGCCGTGTCGCAGGTGATCTTCACCGACCCAGAGATCGCAAGCGTCGGCCACACCGCGGCCACCGCGGCGACGGCGGGGCTCCGTTTCCGCGCCGTCGAGTATGACCTCGGATCCGTCGCCGGCGCCGCCCTGCACGCGGACGGGTACGCCAGCCGGGCCGGCATGGTCGTCGACGAGGACCGGAAGGTGCTGGTCGGCTTCACGGCGGTCGGCCCCGACGTCGCGGAGCTGCTGCATGCCGCGACGATCGCCATCACCGCTGAGGTGCCGATCGGCCGGCTGTGGCACGCCGTCCCCGCCTACCCCACCATCAGCGAGATCTGGCTCCGGCTCCTGGAGACCTACGGCCGAGGGGACTAGTTCGGTGCAGGGGGCAGCGTGATCTGGTCGCGCGTCCGGATCTCCGACCAGGCCCGCGCCCGGGGGAGCCGGTGGATGGTGATGTCGGTCGGTCGGCTGCCCGACGGCGTTGTGGTCGCCACCGCGAACACGTCCGCCCCGGGCAGTGGGCCGAGATCCAGGCGGGTCAGCGCCGCGACGTCGGGCACCGGCACCTGGTAGGTCCGGAACGGGCCGAGCGGCGGGATGTCGTCCCGGGCCAGCGCCTGGGCGGTGATCTCCTGGAGGCGCGCGTCCTCGAGCTGCGGGGTCTGGTCCAGCACGAACGCGGTCGCCTGGAGCCCACCCGGCCCGACCCACGCGACCACCTTCCAGAAGAGGCGCGGGATGCGGACGCCGCGGTAGAGCGGGTCGTCGGCGGTGAAGACGGGGCCGGTGTGCACCACGAGCCGGTGGTCGTAGGCGGACGCGTACTTGAGCACGTGGTCCTCGAGCCCGTTCCACAGCTCCTTGGACTGGTTGAACCTGTTCACCTGCGGCGCGGCATTTGTATAGGTGAAGGTGTCCCGGTTGGCCTGGGCAGCCGTCTCGGCATCGCCCCAGACGGGATCGAGGCGACGTACGAGGTGGCCGCGGTCGAGCGGGTTGCCCGAGTACAGCTCGCTGCCGGACTGCTCGCCGGTCGGGACGCGGCGCTCCAGCCGCCACCGGCCGGAACGACGCAGCGCCAGGAGGGCGGCGCCGTCGACGATGCAGGCCGTGGCCGCGGCGAGGCGCCGGCCCGGGTCGAGCAGGACGGAGAAATGGGTGTAGTCGAGGACACGCGCCTCGACGGGCGAGACGGGGAGCGGAACGGTGAAACCGAGGAACTCTGCGTCGTAGCCGGTCACAGGCAGACAGCCAACCAGAGTTCGCCAGGTCATGGCCAGACCAACAATCGGACACGATGAACAGCGATTGGCAATCTGGTCCTAGGCTCTAGCCCGTGAGTGAATCAACTCAGACCGTTCGCGGCAACGCCCGGCACGAGGTACCTGACCCGCTGCGCGAGGACGTGCGCCTGCTCGGCGGACTTCTCGGCAGGATCCTCCGCGAGGACGGGGGGCAGGATCTGCTGGACGACGTCGAACGCCTCCGCGAGCTGACGATCCGTGCGTACGGCGACCCGTCCCCCCATGCGCTGGACGAGGCCGCCGACCTGGTGGCCTCCTTCACCGTGGAGCGTGCCGAGCAGGTCGCCCGTGCGTTCACCTGCTACTTCCACCTCGCGAACCTTGCCGAGGAGTACCACCGCGTCCGCGTGCTGCGCTCCCGGGAGGCCGAGACGAGGACCGGCCCGGCCGTCCTGGAGGACACCATCCCCGCGGCGTTCGCCCAGCTCACCGAGGAGGTCGGGCGGGACGAGGCGCTGCGCCGGCTCGGCGAGCTGGAGTTCCGGCCGGTGCTGACGGCCCACCCGACCGAGGCCCGGCGTCGGGCCATCAGCGGGACCATCCGCCGCATCTCGGACCTCCTGGCCGAGCGGGACACCCGCCGCCTCGGCGGCGTGACGCTGGCCGAGAACGAGCGGCGCATCCTCGCCGAGATCGACACGATGTGGCGCACGGCGCCCGTACGGACCAGCAAGCCGTCGGTGCTCGACGAGGTCAAGACGGTCATGGGGGTGTTCGACGCCGTCCTCGTGGACGTCTTCGGCGACGTGTACCGCCGGCTCGACGACTGGCTCCTGGCGGACGACGCCGGCCGCGTCGCCCCCGTCGCGAAGCCGTTCGTGAAGCTCGGGACCTGGATCGGCGGCGACCGCGACGGCAACCCGAACGTCACCGCCGAGATCACGCGGCAGGCCGCGGCGCTCGCGGCGGACCACGCCCTGGCGGCGCTGGAACGCCTGGCGGTCGAGACCGGGCGCAAGCTGACGCTCGACGCCGAGGGGACCACACCGTCTTCGGACCTCAACGCACTGTGGCAGCGGATCCGGCAAAGGTCCGAGGACGTGGCGCGGCGGGCTCAGGCGGCGTCGCCGAACGAGCCCCACCGGGCCGTCATGCTCGCGCTCGCGGAGCGGATCACCGCCACGCGATCACGCGACGCCGACCTGGCCTACGTGACCGCCGAGGAGTTCGAGGCGGACCTGATCGTGGTGCAGGACTCGCTGGTGGCGACCGGCGCGGCGCGTGCCGCGTACGGGGACCTGCAGCGTCTGGTCTGGCAGGTGCAGACCTTCGGTTTCCACCTGGCGGAGCTCGAGGTGCGGCAGCACTCGCAGGTGCACGCCGCGGCGCTCGCCGAGATCCGGGAGCTGGGGGTGGGCGGCGCGCTGAGCGAGAAGACACGCGAGGTGCTCGACACCTACCGGGCGCTCGGCGCCATCCAGCGCCGGTTCGGTGAGCGCGCCGCGCGTCGTTACGTCGTGTCGTTCACGCAGGCACCGGAGCACCTCGCCGCCGTCTACGAGCTGGCGTCGTACGCCTTCGCGGACGATCCCGAGGCCGGCCCCGTGATCGACGCCGTCCCGCTGTTCGAGACCTTCGCCGACCTGCAGAACTCGGTGCCGATCCTCGACGCGATGCTGGCGCTGCCGGTTGTGCAGCGGCGGCTGGGCGAGAACGGCCGGCGCGTCGAGGTGATGCTCGGCTACTCGGACTCGTCCAAGGACGTCGGCCCGGTCGCGGCGACACTCGCCCTGCACGACGCGCAGTCGCGCATCGCGGAGTGGGCGCGCAACAACGACCTGAAGCTGACCCTGTTCCACGGCCGCGGCGGCGCGCTCGGCCGTGGTGGCGGCCCCGCCAACCGCGCGGTGCTGGCCCAGCCGCCGCACTCGGTGGACGGCCGGTTCAAGCTGACCGAGCAGGGCGAGGTCATCCTCGCCCGGTACGGCGACCCCGTCATCGCGTCCCGGCACATCGAGCAGGTCGCCGCGGCGACGCTGCTGGCGTCCGCGCCTTCGGTCGAGGCCGTCAATCAGAGCGCCGCAGCGAAGTTCGCGCCGCTGGCCAAGGCCCTGGACGTGACGTCCCGCGAGCGGTTCCACGAGCTCGTGAAGGCCGACGGGTTCCCGCAGTGGTTCGCGCAGGTCACGCCCCTGGAGGAGGTCGGCCTGCTGCCCATCGGGTCGCGGCCCGCCAAGCGCGGCCTCTCCGTGAACTCGCTCGACGACCTGCGCGCGATCCCCTGGGTCTTCTCCTGGTCGCAGGCCCGCATCAACCTCGCCGGCTGGTACGGCTTGGGCACGGCGCTCGCCGGGGTCGGCGATGTCGAGCTGCTGCGGGCGGCACGCACCGAGTGGCCGCTGTTCGCGACCCTGCTCGACAACGTCGAGATGTCGCTCGCCAAGACCGACGAGCGGATCGCCGCGCAGTATCTCGCGCTGGGTTCGCGTGACGACCTCGCGGCGATGGTGCTCGACGAGCTGCGGCTGACCCGCGAGTGGGTGCTGAAGATCAGCGGCAACGCGTTCCCGCTGGAGAACAAGCGGGTGCTCGGCCGGGCCGTGCAGCTCCGGTCGCCTTACGTCGACGCGCTGTCGTTGCTGCAGGTCCGCGCGCTGCGCGGCTTGCGCACCGGGTCCGACGGTGGTTCCGCGGTGGACGGCGGCTACGCCGGCCGCCTGCAGCACCTGCTGCTGCTGACCGTCAACGGTGTCTCGGCCGGCCTGCAGAACACGGGGTGAGCTGATGACCGCGATCCTGATCGGGACGTCCCACGGGACCGACGATCCTGCGGGCCAGGCGGCCGTGCGCGCGCTGCTCGACGGCGTCCGCGCGGCCCGGCCGGAGCTCGACGTGCGCGAGGCCTTCGTGGACGTGCAGCAGCCGGAGGTCGGTGAGGTCCTGGCCGGTGCGATGCGTGATGCGGGCGATGCGGCGTCCGATGACGCGCCGGTTGCCGGCGCGCCCGACGGCGGGCCGGTCGCCGTCGTCGTGCCGCTGCTGCTGTCGACGGGGTACCACGTGCAGCACGACATCGCGCAGGCCGTGGCTGCCGTCAACGCGGCCGACGGAGGCGCGTCGGTCGCGGCCGAGCCGCTCGGCCCGCACCCCCTGCTCGTCGACATCCTGGTCGACCGTTACGCCGCCGCCGAGGCGGCGCACGGCCCCTTCCGGTCCGACGACGCAGTGGTGCTCGCCGCCGCCGGCTCCTCGGTGGCGGCCGCCGCGACCGCCGTCGAGGAGGTGACCAGCGCGCTGGCCCAGCGGCTGGGGCGGGCCGTGACCCCGTCGTACGGGGCGGGCGCCGAGCCGCGGGTTCCCGATGCCGTGGCCGCAGCCCGGGTCAGCGTGGGGGATGTCCCCGGCGCAGCTGGGCCGGCGGGCGCGCCGCGCGTGATCGTCGTGTCCTACCTGCTCGCGCCCGGGTACTTCCTGGACCGGGTGCTGGAGGCGGGCGCCGACATCGTGACCGACCCCGTCTGTGGCCCGGCCGGAGCCGACAAGGCTGACCCCCGGCTGGTGCAGGTAGTGCTGGACCGGTACGACGCGGCGGTCTAGCTCACGCCCAGCCGAACGCCGTCCGTACTCGCTCCACGCTTGACCGCAGTCCCCACCGGGCCGTCAGGGCGTCCAGCGCGTCCGGGTCGGCGGGTGCCTTCGGCACCGCCGGGTCGAACGTAGGCAGCGGCGCGTCCCGGGCCACCTGCACGACGACCGGCGCCACCCGCAGGTAGTCGTCGGCCTCCAGCAGCCGACGACGCTGCGTCGAGGTCAGCCCCTTGTCCCCGGTGTCCCGGGCCGCCAGGATCCCGGCCAGCGTGCCGTACTGGGCCAGCAGCTTGGCCGCAGTCTTCTCGCCGACGCCCGGCACGCCGGGCAGCCCGTCGCTGGGGTCGCCCCGCAGCGTCGCCATGTCGGCGTAGGCCTGACCCGATGTGACGCCGTACTTCTCCGCCAGCCGCCCCTGGTCCACCACGTCGGGGTCCCGGATACCGCGCGCCGGGTACAGCACGCGGACGCCGGCCGCGTCGTCGACGAGCTGGAACAGGTCGCGGTCACCGGTGACGATGTCCACCGGCCCTGCGCCCTGCTCGACGGCGTGGGTGGTCAGCGTCCCGATGACGTCGTCCGCCTCGTAGCCGGGCACCCCTACGCGCGCGATACCGAGCGCCGCGAGCAGCTCCACGATGACCGGGACCTGCGCGAGCAGCGCCTCAGGCACCTCCTCGATGCCGGTCGTGCCGGGCACCTCCTGCGCTACGCGGTGCGCCTTGTAGCTGGGGATGGCCTCGACGCGGAAGGCGGGACGCCAGTCGTCGTCCCAGCACGCGACCAGACGGTCGGGGCGGTGGGTAGTGGCAAGCCACGCGATCGTGTCGAGCAGGCCGCGGACGGCGTTCACCGGCACACCGCTCGGCGCGCGCAGCGAGTCGGGCAGGCCGAAGAACGCGCGGAAGTACAGGGAGGCGGAGTCGAGGAGCATGAGGCTCATGCGGGGAAGCCTGCCACGACCCACCCACACGCGTGCGTCCGGGGTGCTGAAGTCGCGGCACGCCGGGCGAAATTGTGGCCACATAGCGGTTTCGCGTTGGTGTGCCCGTACTGTCCGAACATGACAAGCAAAAAGCAAGAGGTGGTTGAGGTCATCGAGGGCCTCGGCCTGGGCCTGGCGGCGATCGGCGAGACGCGAGTCTCCTCGTCGAAGGTAGCGCTCGAGCGCGCGCTGAACCACGCGTGGTCGAGCTGGGGACACACGAGCGACTACCCGCAGATCGAGCGAGAGCGGAAGCCCGAGAGCGAGCTCTGGGCGGGGATCAACGGATCGAGCCAGCGGACGAACGCGGCGGTCGTCTGGCGCGAGGGCGGCGGCCAGTTCCTCGTCGACATCGCGCTGGTGAACCGCACTCCGGAGGAGGCCGCGCGCTTTGTGGGCGATCGACCGCTCAGCGAGTGGAAGGCGCTGGCCGCGCTCTTCCTCGTCGGGTTCGACGTCCGCCAGGCAACGCCCTGACGGACGGCGCCCTGAACGACAGCGCCCTGAACGACAGCGCCCTGGAGCACCGCACCCGGGGCGCCGTCAGGCCAGCAGACCGCCTAGCGCCAGGCCCAGCCCGGCCGCCGTGACGGTCACCATCAGCGTGCCCAGGGAGTTCGCCAGCGCCAGGCGCATCCGGCCGGACCGGGCCAGGCGCACCGACTCCATGGTGGTCGTGGAGAACGTCGTGAACCCGCCGCACAGGCCCGTCGTGAGGGCCAGCTGCAGCAGGTGGGCAGTGCTGCCCGGCACACCCAGGGGCACGAGCGCGAAGACCAGCGACGAGAACACCCCGATGAGGAACGAGCCCACCACGTTCACCACGAACGTCCCCCATGGGAACCCGCCGTTGTGGCGCGCTCGGATCTCGCCGTCGACCATGAACCGGGCGGCGGCGCCCACGCCGCCGCCGACGGCGACCACGAGCAGCTCGATCATCGTGGATCCTCGGGCCTTCGACGTCGCTGTTCTCGACGCCGGTCAGCGCGTGCCGCGATCCCGATGCCGCCCAGGCATGCCGCGGTTCCGCCCGCGAGGGTGAGCACCACGTAGAGCAGGGCGAGCCACGTCGCGCCGTCGGCGAGCATCAGCTGCGTCTCCAGGGCCAGGGCCGAGTAGGTGGTGAACCCGCCGAGCACGCCGGTGCCGATGCCGAGCCGGATCTTGCGGCGGCGTACGGTCTCGCGGCCGCGGCGGGCCAGCGTCTCCAGGAGGTACCCCAGGGCGAGCGCACCGATCACGTTCACCAGGAGCGTCCCGACGGGGAACCTGACCAGCGCCAGGTCGGCACCAGGGAGCGGGGGCCACACGATCGCCACCAGCGCCGTCGTCCAGATGCCCAGGAGGTACCGGGCCACCGAGCCGCAGGCGCCGCCGAGCGCGACAAGCCCCACGTACCGCCAGTCACGGTGCGGTGCTCGTGTCACGCGCAGTGCCCCCTCGCCGGCGCTCGACAGGTCTGGGAAGAACCTATCGCTCACGGGGCCGACATCGTCTCGGGGAGGACCACCACGGGGCGCGGCTGGTTGTGGATGAGCCGGCCCGCGACGGTCCCGCTCACGAGGTTCGTCGTCCAGCCGCGCAGGCCGGAGCGTCGCGACCCGACGACGATCATCGCCGCCCCCACCTCGTCGGCCACGCGCCCCAGCTCAGCGGCCGGGTCGCCCGCGCCGCGGCGGGCACTCCAGGGCAGGCCGACGTCGGCCATCGCCCTGTTCAGCCCGGCCAGGACGTCCGCCCCGTACGCGTCGGAGGACACGGCAATGTCCGGGTCCACCGAAACGGTGAACCCCCGTGAGTCAGAGACGGCTGCCTCGTCGACCCACACGCATACGAGCTCGATCAGGCTTCCACCCAGGGACTGGACGAGCGACGCTGCCCGCCGAGCCAGGTCCGGATTCTTGTGGTCAACGCCGACCACCACGGATCGCACAGTCACCCTCGTGAGGGTATGGCCAAATGCCTAGTCGAGGTGGTCCGCCAGGCCGAATCGGGAGAACCACTTCTCGGTGTCGAGGAAAGTGGTGATGCCGGTGATGTACTCGCCGTCGTCCTCCAGCACCACGATCCCCCACGGGAAGTGGCCGCCCTTCGGGTCCGGTCGGTACTGCGCGAACCCCGGCGAGCCGTTGACGTCGATCGGCACCAGGCGCGAACCTTCGCACTCGCCGCCAGGCCCGGTCATCCACGCCTGGATGTTCTCGATGCCCTCCAGCCACATGGCGTACGGCGGCATGTTCATGACCGCGTCCTCGCGGAGCAGGTTGGCCAGGGCCGCCATGTCGTACCGCTCGAACGCGGCGACGTACCGCTCCAGCAGCTCGGACTCGCTCGCCGTCGGCACCGCCGCCGACTCCGAGGTGCCGGAGCGGTCCGGGGCCTTGTCGGCGAGCGTGGCCCGCGCCCGCTGGAGGGCACTGTTCACCGACGCCACCGAGGTGTCGAGCAGCGTGGCGACCTCGGTCGCGGGCCAGCGCAGCACCTCGCGCAGGATGAGTACCGCGCGCTGCTTGGCCGGTAGGTGCTGCAGGGCCGCGACGAACGCGAGCCGCACCGACTCGCGCGCCACGGTCGTGTCGGCGGGGTCGCTCGCTCCGGGCAGCACGTGCTCGGTCGGGACCGGCTCCACCCAGGCATACTCGGGCAGCACCGCCGCGAGGCTCTCCTCGACAGGCTCCACCGAGGCGCCCAGACCCATGGGGCGCTCACGCTTGGCGCGGCTGGAACCCAGCTGGTCGAAGCACACGTTCGTGGCGATCCGGTACAGCCAGGTGCGCAGCGATGAGCGACCCTCGAACCGTTCGTACGACCGCCAGGCGCGCAGGAGGGTCTCCTGTACCGCGTCGTCGGCGTCGAAGGCGCCGCCCAGCAGTCGGTAGCAGTAGCCGGTCAGCTCACGGCGGTACACCTCGAGCTGCTCGGAGAGCTCGTCCGGTGCCAGGTCCGCACTGGCGCTCTGCGTGGGATGTGACGCTGTCTGTGCCATGCATCACACCGTACGCGGGACCACTGACACGCCGACCGGGATTCGTCCGTGCCCGAATCTCTCCGGCCCAAGTTCACCCGGCGCCCCGTTCCGGGGGCCTCAGCACAAATCAGCTCAGGTCCAGCTCGAACCAGACGGTCTTGCCGATCCGGCGCCGGCTCGCGCGCGGACTGCCGGGCCGCGGCGCCGTGGGGGTCTCGCCGTGCCGGTCCACACCCCAGCGGGACGCGAGCCGCTCCAGGAACTGGACGCCGCGCCCGCCGAAGTCGGTGACCGTCGGGTCGCGCAGCTCGGGCTGCTCGGTCGAGGAGTCCCGAACGCCCACGCGCAGCCGCTCCGTGTCGACCTCCACGGTGGTGGTGAACGGCGCCTGCCCGTGGTCGACGGCGTTGGTCAGCACCTCGGAGGTCAGCAGCATCACCGTGCGGCGCAGCGGCATCGGTACTCCGCAGCTCTCCAGCACGTCGTCGACCCAGATGCGGGCCGGGCCGACGTCGGACAGCGAAGGGGCCAGCTTGCGCTCCGCCGTGGCTGGACGACCCAGGGAGGGCGGGCCCGAAGGGGCCGCCGCCCGCACCCGCACCGCGAGGACGGCGACGTCGTCCCGCTGGTCGTCCGATGCGAGACGGCGCACGAGGGTGACGGGCAGCGCGGCGGTGGCCGTGTCGCCGAGCACACCGAGCGTCTTCTGCAGGCGGTTCAGCCACTGGTCGGGGGTGGTGCCGCGCTGCTCGGCGAGCCCGTCCGTGTAGAGCAGGAGGGTGTCACCGGGGTGCAGGGTGGTGACGTGATCCGTGCGTTTCGACGTCGGACGCACGCCCAGCATCATGTCCGGCTGCACCGCCAGGCGTTCCACCGTCCCGTCCTCCCGGAGCACGAGGGGCGGCGGGTGGCCGGCGGTGGACCAGGTGAGCTGATACGCGCCGGGGATCCGCTCCAGCCGCGCCACCACGGCAGTGCCGCTGGCGAGCAGGCCCAGGCCCGCGTTGGCCTTGTCGAGCAGCGACAGCAGGGCCGACGGCGACTCGTCGTGGCTCCACGCGAACGCGCGCAGCAGGGACCGCAGCTGTCCCATCTTTGCCGCGGCGCGCATGTCGTGGCCGGTCACGTCGCCGATCATGAACATGGTCGCGTCGTCGTCCACCGCCACGGCGTCGTACCAGTCGCCGCCGATCTGGTCGGAGCGGGTGGCCGGCGAGTACGTCGCCGCCATGTCCAGGTGCGGTACCTCGGGCAACCGGCTGAGCATCGCCCGCTGGAGCGTCTTCGCGGACTCGCGGCGCTCCTCCAGGAGCCGGGCGCGCTCCAGGGCGTGGCCCGTGTAGTGCGCGAGGCCGGTCTGGAGCGCGTACGAGTCCTTGTCCGGCCCGCGGTTGCTCTCCCACGCGAGCACGATGACGGCGACCACGACGCCGGCCGTCACGACCGGGAGGAACGCCCGGGCGCCGACCTCGGGGTCGCAGACGTCCTGGACCGCCGGGAACGCCGCGAACATCTCGTCGCCCGACCGGAAGAACAGGGGTCGGCCGGTACGGGCCGCCTCGGACACGGGGCGCGGGTCGTCCATCCTGGCGTGCCTCATACGCTGCGGGAACTGCGGCTCCGCATGGACCAGCGACCGGTAGGTGAGGCCCCGCCCGTCCGCGTCGGTCAGGGCGAACGAGCAGTACCGCGCGCCGATCCCGGCGGTGCCCACCTCGATGATGACCTCTTCCACCTGGTCCAGCGTGTTCGCGTTCGCGAACGCCTCGCTCAGGGAGAGCAGGAACCGGCTGCGGCGGTTCGCCCGGACCGCCGTCTGCTGGATCCTGCGTGCGCGCTCCCGCTCGGCCCGCAGGCGCAGCTCGGCAGTGCAGGCAGCGGCGAGATCAGAGAGGGAGGCCAGGTCGTCCTTCGACCACTCCCGCGGCACGTCCACCACCGCGCACAAGGCCCCGACGGCGCGTCCGCGCAGGTCGAAGACGGGATATCCGGCAAGGGCGACGAGGCCCATCTCGCGGACGAGATAGTTGTCGCGCAGGGCCGGGTCCAGGCGGGCGTCCGACGTCACTACCGGTTCACCGGCCGCGGTGATCAGGTTCGTGAGGGTGCCCGGATGCTGCAGCAGGCGGTTGGACTGCATGGGCTCCGGCATCCCGGACGCACCGGCAAGGACCTGGCCCTCGCGGACCGCGAAGTAGACGACCGCGGCCGGAACATCCAGGTGCCGACGAACCAGGCGGGCAAAACGGTCAAAGGCCTCGTCCGCTGTGGGGGAACCGAGACCGACGTGCTCGAGGTCCCGCAACGCCTGGAGGTCCGTCGGCATCTGCTCAGTATTGCGAGAGATGAGCGCGTGCGCGATAGATGTACCGGATGTGTCCCTTTTGCGCCGGGCAGGTAGCCTGCCGCACTTGGGCCGATATTCCGGGGTGTCACACCTCGAGCAGCCCGCGCTGGTGCGCGAGGCTCACCGCCTCCGCGCGCCCTGACGCACCGAGCTTGGCCAGCAGGTTGGACACGTGCACGCTCACCGTCTTGGTCGAGATGAAGAGGCGCTCGCCGATCTGCCGGTTCGAGAGCCCCTGCGCCACCAGGCCGAGCACCTCCTCCTCGCGATCGGTGAGGGTAGACGCTGTCGCGCGCCGTACGCCGGGCAGGTCGAGCCGGGCTCGCCGGGCCAGCGCGCGTACGGCGTCGGCCAGGGGCTTCGCGCCCATGTCCTCCGCCTCCGAGAGCGCCTCGGCCGCCTCGACCTCCGCTGCCTCCCGCTCGCCGGTGCCCAGCAGGGCCTCGGCCCAGCGGTAGCGCGAGCGGGCCACCTCGTAGCGGTACCCGAAGTCGAACGCGTTCACCGCGGCCTGCCAGGCCGCTGCGGCCTCCTGCCACAGCCCGCCCGACGTCGGCTCGCCACCCTCGGCGTCCGCCGCTGAAGGGGCGTACCCCACGACGGCGTGCAGGCGGGCGTTCTCCGCGGCCGCTCGCTGCAGCCAGGCCTGCCCCTCCGGGCCGAGCACACCGCCGCGAGGGCGGCCCCGCTGAGCGGTCTCGCGCGCGATGGCCAGCAGCGAGTCGCCGCGGTCGAGCCGTGCGGCGGCGCGAGCCTCGACCGCTACGGCGGCGGCTGATCCGGGGGCGCCGGCGCGGCCGCTGGACCGGTCCGCCTCGGCGGCGTCGGCCAGGGCGGCGATCGCGAGCGCGGACAGCCAGATCCGGCCGAGGAAGACCTCGGTCCACACCTCGCCCAGGTGGTCGGTGATCCGCACGGCCAGCGCCGTCGCGTCGTCGTACCGCCCGGCCCAGGTGAGGGCGTCGACCAGGCTGCCACCGCCGACCAGCGCGATCATGCCGTCGCTCTGCCAGTGGTCGAACAGGGCCTCGCCGCGGGCGATCGCGTCGTCGTCGCCGCGGGCGACTGCCGCATAGAGCCGGCTCGCGTCCATGACGTGCTTGGACGTGGCGGGGACGCCTTCGACGGGGCGCGGCGTCAGGTCGCCGCAGAAGTAGAGCATGACCTCCTGCAGGATCCGCAGGTTGACGGTGTAGGTGCTCCAGGCCAGGCCGAGCTCCTCGGCCCGGGAGAGCGCGTCCCCCACCCGCTGCTCGGCGGTGGCGAGGTCGCCCGCGTAGAAGCGGTTGGCCGCGGCGTTGTAGAGCGCGCGCATCTCGGTGAGCACGTCACCGGCGTCGGTGGCGGCCGTGCGCGCCTCGTCGAGGAGCGCCGCGGCCCGGTCGGGGTCGGCCACGTCGAGCACCGCGAGAGTGGACAGCGCGTCGGCGAGGGCGCCGGACTGACCGGTCTCCCGTGCCTCCTCGATCGCGCACGCGGCATGCACGCGGGCGTCGTCGTCCTGGTCGATGATCATCGAGACCCGGGCCAGCAGCGCGTTGGTCCAGATCCGCTCCGGGCTGCGCTCCGGCAGGATCTCGAGTGCCGTCCGCAGCTGCGCCACCGCGGTCTCGACCTCGCCGGGCTGCTCGTCCCACGTCGGCAGGTCGAGGCGGCGGTGCACGATCACGTGCTGCAGACCTGCCCGCCGCACGGGGTCGTCGATCCCGTCGGCTGCGCGCTGCGTCAGCTTGACCGCGCGCATCGGGTCGCCTGCTCGGGCCGCGGCCTCGCCCGCGGCGAGCGCGACGTCCACCCGGTCCCGCCCGATCCGGTCCTCGGCGTCCGGGACGGACTCCCACAGGGCCAGCACCTGCTCCAGGTGCTTCAGCTCTTCCTCGGGGGCCAGCAGCCGGCGAGCCCGCAGGGCGGCGTCGTGCGACGCGCTCAGGGCGGCGGGCAGGTCGTGCCCCTCGTAGGCGTGGTGGGCGCGCTCGGCCGCACTGCCGATCGCCATGCCGTCGGGCCCGTCCTGCTCGATCACGGCGAGGTACGCGCGGTGCACCGCCGACCGCTCCCCCGGCAGGAGGTCCGCGTACAGGGCCTCGGCCAGCAGCGCGTGCCGGAACTCCAGCTTGCCGTCCGAGACCACGAGGACCTGCTGGGTGACTGCCTCGCGCAGCGCGGCGTCCAGGTCCGGCGTGCCCCACTGGGCGGCGGCGGCCCGCAGCAGCTCCTCGCGCACGCGGCGTCCGGCGACCGACGCGATGCGCAGCACCTGCTGCACGTCGGGGTCCAGCCGTTCCAGCCGGGTGCGCAGCACCTCGGTGAGCGTCCAGGGCAGGCTGGCCGATTCCGGCCCGGCGTCGAGGAGCTCCTCCGCGAAGAAGGCGTTGCCCTCCGACCGGTCCAGGACCTCGGCGAAACCTGCCGCCGGCAGGGGCGCGCCGGCCAGGGCGGTCGTGAACTCGCGCAGCTCGTCCTCGTCGAACGGCTGCAGGTCTATCCGCTCCACGTGCTCCAGCCGGGACAGCTCGGCGAGCAGCGGGCGCAGCGGGTGGCGCCGGTCGACGTCGTCCGCTCGGTAGGTCAGCACGAGCAGGAGGTTCTCGGACCGGGCGCGGGCGGCGAGGAACCGCAGGACGTCGCGCGTCGAGGCGTCGGCCCAGTGTGCGTCCTCGACCACGAGGACGAGCGGTCGCTTTGGCTCGCCCGCGACCGCGAGGCTCCGGGCGATGCCCTCGAAGAGCTGGAGCCGCTCGTCATGGTCGGCGTCACCGCTCCCGCCGGGCTCAAGGAGCCGCCACAGCGCCGGCCGCTCGGCCACGAGCTCCGCCACCCGCGCTGCGGCCTCGGGCCCCGCGGCCCCGGCCTGGAGCTGGGTCAGGGCATCGGTGAACGGCAGGTAGGGAATGCCGACCTGACCCAGGTCGACACAGTGCACGACGACGGCGCTCGCCCCCGCCTGCCCGGCCGCCTGAGCGACGTGGCTGATCAGGCGGGTCTTGCCCACGCCGGCGTCGCCACCGACGAGCACAAGACCGGGGCGGCCTGCCGAGGCGCGCCCCACCGCCAGCAGGAGGGAGGCAACCTGCTCCTGCCGGGAGACCAGGGGGATCGTCGTGGACCGTCGCACCTGCACATCGTCCCACTGACCACTGACAATCCCCCCGGCCTCGTGCGCCTCGGCGCTCGCGCCCGTCACGCGAACAGGCCGTGACGCGCGGCGGGTGCGGGGCGCATACCCGCGATGCCCTCCTCGATCTGCTCGGCGCGCGTCAGGCGTACCTTGCGGTCCGCCTGACGCTTCGTCCGGTCCGCCCGGCGCTCCGTCCGCTCCTGGGCGCGACGCTCCGCGCGGTCGTAGCGGTCCGAACCGCTGGCCCGGCTGCTGCCCCAGGACTTCTTGAGCTCGGCCTGGCGGTACTCGATCTCCGCTTCTGCAGCGGGTCCCCACAGCGACATGATTCCTCCTGGTGCTCCGGCGGGCCGAGTGCCCGTCCGGCTGATGAGGAAGACACTCGTCCTGAGGTCCGGGCAGGTGGATCGGGCAGTCGGGCAGTCCTCGGGCGCGAGGTACCTCAGACGCGCGTCTGAGGTACCTAAGGCGGTGTCTGAGGTGGCCTGAGGTGCCTCTGCGGGCCGCCGACACGGGCGAGATTCGGGCGGTTCGCGGCCCCACTATTGCGATGTACGTCACACCAGACGCACACTGGGACCAGTATCGAACCCAATTCGGGGGTGGAATCGTGACCGGAACCGAAGCTGGAACGTACGACATCTTGCCCATGCTGGGTCGTGGTAAACACCGCAACCCCAAGAAGGGCGCGTGCTTCATGGAGCTCGCCTCCTTCCTCGCAGGCGAGAAGTGGAGTGATCACCCCGCCTGCACCCACCCGCTGATCGCGATGCTGGCCCGTGCGGTGAACGACCTCACGGCGGACCACGCCCGCCCGAAGCTGGCCCCGCTCATCCCGTCGGTCATCGGCCTGACCAGCACCGACCCGCGCTGGGACGTGCGCATCGCACTGCGCGCCGCCCAGACGGCGCTGCCGGTCTCACCAGCCGACCGGCAGCAGACGTTGGCCGTCGCGATCCTCGGTTCCGAGCGCATGCTCGACGTCCTCGAGGACCGCCCGGTAGGCACGCTGGCACCGGAGAGCAAGGACGCGCTCGCGGCCGTGCCCAAGACGGCGGCCTGGGCCGAGCGGTTCTGTGCGGGCACCAGCGTGCGGCCCAAGCGGTTCGTCCGCGACGCCGCGCCGAGCGTGGTCTCCACTGCGGTGCAGGGCATCTCTGAGGCGTTCGTGCCCGACGTCGACGCGCGCCTGCGCGCGCTGCTGGCCGCGACGATCGAGGATGCGCGCCGGTGGGCAGGGGAGGCGGAGGACGACGCCCGCGCGCTCGACCCGCTGGCGTGGGGACCGGTGGTCAAGGCGGCGCCGTCAGCCTGAGCACCGGGGCGAGCAGGGGGAGAACCGGGTCGGGGCGCGCCAGGGGGCGCCCCGGCCCGAGTCATGCCCGGATCGCGGCGACCGGGTGAAGTCTGTCGCCGCGGTCACAGATCGCGAACCTGTGCCTCCCTCCCAACGAAATGCGCTCCTGGCCCGTCTTGGTTGCTGAGGGCGCCCACTGGAGGGGCCAGGGAACGGGGAACGACCAATGACGGCCAGCACAGCAGTGATCATCGACGAGATCGCCGCCGGTACCGAGCGCGACCTGCGCCGCATGGAGCTGCTCAACCGACGTGAGAGCTGGATTCGCGCCACTGGCCGTCCGGCGCCGACCATCTCGTACCTCAAGCTCGCCACACGCCCTCGTGACCGATGGCGGAACCAGGACGTGTGACGTCGACGGGCGGGGCCGCAGACCCAGGGGGTTCGGCGGCCCCGCCCCCATGTCCACCCAGGCTTTGCCCCGTTCCACCCAGACCCGGCCCACTTCTCCCGGGACCCGCCCTATTTCACCCAGGTGGCAACACGTGACGAACATGACCTCACCCCTAGGCTCCAGACCATGAGCGGACACTCTTCACCCCAAATGCCTGTGGACGGTCATGCACCGGTACCGCCGCCGCCAGGTGGGTATGCCGCGCCCCCGCCCTCCGGCGGGTACACCGGGCCGCCGATCGGACCGCCGCCGGTCCCGCCGGCGCCACCGCGCAAGGGCCGACGCGCGCTGATCATCACCAGCGTCGTCGTACTGCTGCTCGCAGCGGGCGCCGGCGTCTGGTACCTGCTCCGCCCGCCGCCGATCCCCGATCCGGCGCCGGCCGCTGACGAGCTCGCCGCGGCACTTCAGGCCGGCACGCCCGCGGACTTCCCGCTCGTCCTGGACACCTCGGCGTCGCCGGACGAGCAGTATGCCGCGGTGTTCGAGCAGCTCGTGGCCGCCGTCGGCGAGGATGCAGGGACTGTCACGGTGCAGAGCGTCACCCCGGTACAGGAGGGCGACGGCGGCACCGCGACGGCGACGGCGACACTCGCCTGGACCTGGCCCGTCGCGACCGAGGAGGCCTGGGAGTACGAGACCGTCGCGCAGCTCACCTACCCCGGCCCGACGGACGGCGAGGCCGGAGCCTGGGAAGCCGCCTGGAGCCCGGGTCTGCTGGTGCCGGGCCTGGAGTCGGGCGAGCGGCTCGCCGTCGAGCGCACCGAACCGGTGCGCGGCGACATCGTCACGACGAGCGGCGAGACGCTGGTCGGCCTCACCCCCGTGCACCACGTGGGCATCGACAAGTCTCGTCCGGGCTGGGACACGGCCGCCGAGCAGCTCGGGAACGTGCTGGACTTCGACGCCGCGACGACCGCCGACATCGCAGCGCAGGTCGAGGCCGCCGGCTCGCAGGCGTTCGTCGAGGTCATCACGATCCGCGAGGGTTCCACGGAGTACGACTTCGACGCCGCCATGGCGATCCCCGGTGTCGTCGGGATCCCGGACGAGCTGCCGCTGGCGATTGAGCGGGGCTTCGCCCAGGCGGTGCTCGGTTCGGTCGGCGAGGCGACCGCGGAGATCGTCGAGGAGTCGGAGGGCACCATCAGGGCCGGCGACATGGTCGGTCTCTCCGGGCTGCAGCTCGCCCATGACGAGCAGCTGCGCGGCGTGCCCGGCGTGGCGGTGACCATCGAGCCGGCCGAGGAGGGCGGCGAGGCGCGCGAGGCGTTCACCATCGAGCAGCAGGACGGCGAGCCCCTGACGGTCTCGCTCGACCCGGCGATCCAGCAGCGCGCGGAGGCGGCGCTGGACGACTTCGGCGACCTGGCCAGCGCGATAGTGGCGATCCGACCGTCGACCGGACAGGTGCTCGCGGCGGCGTCCGGTCCGGGCTCCGAGGGATACAGCACGGCGACGCTGGGGCAGTACCCGCCGGGGTCGACGTTCAAGATCGCGACGTCCCTGGCGATGATCCGCGCCGGGACCACGCCGGACACCACGCTGCCCTGCACACCGTCGATCACCGTCGAGGGGCGCGAGTTCCAGAACGTTCCCGGCTTCCCGCAGTCCGGCCTCGGTGATGCGGTGCCGTTCCGGTCCGTGTTCGCGAACTCGTGCAACACGGCCTTCATCTCGCAGCACTCGGCGATCTCGCAGCAGGAGCTGCACGACGCCGCCGCGGCGCTCGGCCTGGGCGTCGAGCTCACGGTCTTCGGTGCCGCGGGCGCGATGGGCGACGTCCCGGTCGAGGCGACGGCCACGGAGCATGCGGCGACGATGATCGGGCAGGGTCAG
The DNA here is from genome assembly GCF_041081105.1 of Promicromonospora sp. Populi. Taxonomy (NCBI): domain Bacteria; kingdom Bacillati; phylum Actinomycetota; class Actinomycetes; order Micrococcales; family Promicromonosporaceae; genus Promicromonospora; species Promicromonospora sp. Populi. Next base: position 3,826,244 of record NZ_CP163528.1, read on the forward strand.
GTGCTGGCCACGCCCCTGGCGATCGCGACCGTCGGGGCAAGCGTCTCGGCGGGCCACACCGTGTCCCCGTGGCTGGTGGAACCGTCGGGCGAGGAGGCGGAAGCGGCCCCGTCGGGTGACCTGACCGCGGACGAGGCGGCCATGCTGCGTGACCTCATGGGCGGTGTGGTGCAGCAGGGCTCTGCCTCAGTGCTGCAGGACGTGCCCGGGATCGTCGGCGCGAAGACCGGCACCGCCCAGTTCGGGGATGGGACCCGGGCGCACGTGTGGATGGTCGCGATCACCGACGACCTGGCGGCGGTCGTGTTCATCGAGGAGGGCGAGCTCGGCTCGACGACGGCCGGCCCGGTGATGCACGAGTTCCTCACGGGGAGCTGACCCCCTGAAGCCGCGAAGCGCCTGTCCGGCTCTCCCCGATGACACCAGGGAGAGCCGGACAGGCGCTCTACTTCGCGGCTTCAGGGGTCAGCCCTCGAAGCCTGCCTCTGTGCAGGCGGCCCGATAGGAGTCGACGGCGGCCGAGACAGCCCTCGGGCGAGCGATCGAACCCTGGAGGGCCTGGTCGAACGGGGCGCGCACCGCCTCGAGGTGGCCGATGCTGACCTCGTCGGACTCGCCGATGAGCAGCCCGATGCTCTTGCTGATGCTGCTTGCGGCGCCGGTCCCGTCCTCGGTGAGCGGGGCGCCGACGGCCGGCGCGGCTGCCGAGATGGTCGCCAGGAGCGGCCCCGTGAAGAACGCGTTGCACGCCTCGACGAGGTCGTACTCGCCGGTGCTGACGACGGGGGCCTCGGCCTCGGGTGATGGTGCCGACTGCTGAACCTCTTCGCCCGACGGGGCGAACTCGCTGGCCATGTCTTCGAGGGCCGCGCATCCGGACAGCAGAAGTGCACAGGAGACCAGTGCGGCGGCCGCCCAGTTCTTGCTGGTGCTCACGATCTACTTCCCTCACGTCAACGGGGTCAGAAGAGTGCAGTTCGGTCGCACTCGCCCGCGAGTCTAGCGCCACCGCCATCACGGACGACCAATCGCCCTTGGGGAGTTCTCCCCGGGGCTCCCGATACGTGTGAGGCGTCCAGGTCACCGAGGTGGCCTGGACGCCTGAGACAGCGCGGGATGGATCAGCGGTCGCCGTCGGCCGGCGGCTGGTCCTGCGGTGCGGCGGCCGCGGGCGGGGTGTCGGACGCCGTCGGGCCGGTGCTCGGGCCGGTGCTCGGAGCGGCGCTCGGGCCGGCCGCAGGGCCGGCGCTGGGGTAGGGGTCCGCCGAGCGGAGCACGGAGAGCCGGGAGCGGTACTCGGCCTCGTCGATCTCCCCGCGGGAAAAGCGGTTACCGAGGAGCGCCACCGGGTCGGCGTTCGCCGTCGTGTGCGCTGCCCAGGGTCCGCCCCATCCGCCACGTGCCCCACGCCGGGCGCGCCGCGCGATCAGGAAGATCACGGTGGCGAACAGCAGGAACCACAGCAGCGGGAAGATGAAGAAGAACGGGCCGGGTCCGCCCCAGCCGTAGTGGGGCCCGTTGGCGAGGACTTCTGTCGTCGCGGTGAGCATGTCGACCTCCAGCATTCGGTTCGGCCGGTCGTTCCGGCCACACCACCAGACTCCCGCTGCCCGACGCCGGGGTCGTCAGCCCCGCGTACCTGCCCACCTACCCCCGTGGTGCCGGGACCTGTTGCTCACTGCACCCAGCCCGGGCGCACCAACCCCGCCTCGTACGCGAGCACCACCAGCTGCGCGCGGTCGCGCGAACCGGTCTTCATGAGGACCCGGGAGACGTGCGTCTTCACCGTCGACTCCGACAGATACAGCTTTCCGGCGATCTCGTCGTTCGCGAGCCCGCCCGCCACCTCGACGAGCACCTCCCGCTCACGCGGCGTCAGCTCGGCGAGCGCGGGCACCGGGCGCACGTCCCGGGTCGCCTCGGCCACCTTGGCCAGCAGCCGCCGCGTCACCGTGGGGGACAGCAGCGCATTGCCCGACGCCGCGACCCGCACCGCGCGGACCAGCTCCGCCGGCTCGGTGTCCTTGACCAGGAACCCCGAGGCCCCCGCGCGGATCGCCTCCGTGACGTACTCGTCCAGCTCGAACGTCGTCACGACCACTACATGCACGTCCGCAGCCCGCGGCTCCGCGATGATCCGCCGCGTCGCCTCCAGCCCGTCCATGCCCGGCATCCGGATGTCCATGAGCACCACCTGGGGCAGGTGGTCGAGCGTGAGCTTTACCGCGTCGCCGCCGGTCGCGGCCTGGGCGACAACCTGCATGTCGTCCTCGGAGTCGATCAGGGCGCGGAACCCGCCGCGCACCAGGGCCTGGTCATCGGCGAGCAGGACGTCGATCATGCGGTTTCTCCGGTCTCCGGGGTATCTGACGGCGGTGGGCTCTCGATCCGGGCGACCGGGAGCGTGGCCCGCACCGCCCAGCCGCTCCCGTCCGGACGAGGACCCGCGGTGAGCCTGCCACCAGCACCCTCGACCCGCTCGCGCATGCCGAGCAGCCCGTAGCCGGGCTGCCCCGGCCGGCTCGTCCCGCCGGGTGGCACGCCGTCGTCGGCCACAACAACCTCGAGACCGTCACGCCAGGTCACCCGCAGGGTGACGTGGCGGGCGGATCGCGCGTGCCGGCGCACGTTGGTCAGCGACTCCTGGACTACCCGGTGCACAACGCCGGCTACGTGGTCGGGCAGCTCGCCCACGTCGGGAGCGAGGTCGACGGTCACGTCGAGACCGTCGGCTCGGGCCTGGTCGGCCAGGCGGTGCAGAGCCGTGAGGTCCCAGGTCGGGGTGAGCGGGGCGACGTCGTCCCACCCGGTCGGCGTTCCCGCCGCGCCGCCGGGGTCGACGGAGGCCGCGCGGGCGTCGTCGGGCAGGGAGCCCGGTGCGGACGGTGACGTGCCGTCGCGGACGATCCCGAGCACCACGCGGACCTCGGCGAGCGCTTCCTTGCTGGTGTCGCGGATGTTGGACAGGGCCTCGCGCGCCTGGCCGGGGTTCTTCTCCAGGAGGTGTAGGCCCACCCCGGCCTGAACGTTGATGGCCGACAACGAGTGGGCGAGCACATCGTGCAGCTCGCGTGCGATCCGTAGCCGCTCCGAGGCGACGGCGGTGCGCTCGCGCTCGGCCGCCGTCTCCCGGGCAGCGGTGCGGGCCGCCACCCGGCGCGAGATCCGGTCGCGCGCGCCGCTCGCGATCAGCAGCACGACGGCGAGCCATGCGGCGCTCGCGACCAGCGATCCCGTCGTCAGGAACCACGTGCTGTCCCCGCCGGCCATGCCGGGACCGCCGTAGGACCAGGGGCCCTTCGACCAGCCTTCGTCCGGGGTCGGGGGATCGTCGATCGGCGACTGCCGGATCCGTGAGATGAGCAGCGCGGCGACCGCCGCCACGCCGCCCGAGAGCAGCGCGGCGCCCGACCATGCGATCAGCCGGGCCCGGCGTGCCTCGCCGCTGAGCATGACGCTCGCGAGCACGGCGACCGGCCCGAGGAAGACCGGGCCCCACGGAAAGCCGAGCAGCAGGAAGGTGATGGTCGCTGCGACCGACACGACCGTCGCGAGCGCGGGGCGGCGGGGCAGGAGGAACAGCAGGGTCGCTGGCGCGACCAGGAGCAGGAGCGTCCCGACCAGGCCGGGTGCGGTGGCCCAGGACTGCGCGTGGGCAGCGCCGAGCGAGCCCACCGTGCCGATGACTGCCACGGCGACGGCGAGGAACGCGCGTGGTCGAGTGCGGTCGAACGGGCCGACGGAGGGGTCGGCGAAGGCGTCGCTTCGCGGACGGACGGTGCCCAGCATGCTCGCACGCTACGCCGGGCCGCCCCCCGCCGCGTCACCCCCGGGTGCCGCCGCGTGTCATACGGAGGTGCCGGGGGTGATCATCCGCCCTGTCAGGCGAAGCGGGACGCGCGCTCCACCACGCGGCCTGCGCCGCGGCCGGCGTCTGCCGTCGGGTCCCAGGTGTAGACCTCGGTGCCGGTGATGAAGACGCGCTCGGCGCGCGAGTCGGTGTCGAGCGGGTCGCCCGACCACAGCACGACGTCGCCGTCGAGCCCCTCCTTGATGGCGCCCACCCGGTCGCCCAGGCCGAGGAACGACGCCGGGTTGGACGTGATCGCGGCGAGCGCCGTCTCGCGAGGCAGCCCGTCGCGCGCCGCGAACGAGGCCTGGTGCACCAGGAAGTTGATCGGGATGACGGGGTGGTCGGTCGTGATCGCGACGCGCACGCCCGCGGCCGCCATCGCCGCGATGTTGCGGTTCGCGCGCTGCCGTACCTCGACCTTGGACCGCGAGACGAACATCGGGCCGTAGATGACGGGGATGTCCTTCTCGGCGAGGACATCGGCGATCAGGTGGCCCTCGGTGCCGTGGTTGATGACGAGGCGGTAGCCGAACTCCTCGGAGAGGCGGATCGCCGTGGCGATGTCGTCGGCGCGGTGCGTGTGCTGGTCCCAGGCGAGCTCGCCGGCCAGGACGCGAGCCAGCGTCTCCTTGCCGAGGTCACGCTCGAACGGCTTGCCCTCCTCGGCCGCGGCATCCCGCTTGGCGACGTAGTTCTGGGCGTCGACGAACGCCTGGCGGATCACGTTGGCGACACCCAGGCGGGTCGATGGGAGCTGCTTCTTGTCCCCGTAGACGCGCTTCGGGTTCTCGCCGAGCGCGCTCTTGACCGACACCGAGTCGCTGAGCACCTGCTCGTCGACCGTGCGGCCGCCCCAGGTCTTGATTGCGACGGTCTGGCCACCGATCGGGTTGCCCGAGCCCGGCTTGATGACCGCCGTCGTCACGCCGCCGGCGAGGGCGTCGCGGAAGCCCTCCTCGTCCACGTTGATGGCGTCGAGCGCGCGGAACGCGGACCCGTCGGGGTCGGTCATCTCGTTGGTGTCGTTGCCGGCCCACCCCTCGCCCTCCTCGTGCACGCCCAGGTGGCCGTGCCCCTCGACGAAGCCGGGCAGGAGCCACTTGCCCTGGGCGTTGATGGTCTCGGTCCCTTCAGGAACCGCGATGTTCTGCCCGACGGCGGTGATCACGCCGTCCTCGATCAGGACCGTCGCGTTCTCGATCGGGTCCCCGGCCACGGGGACCACGTAGGCGTTGGTGATGGCGATGCTGGAGCGGGTTGTCATGGGTACATCATTACCCGAGGTAATGAGATCTCCGGAACCCCCGCGGCTCAGCCGGACGACGCCGGGTTGGTCGCCTTGCCGTCCAGCCAGAGGGTGTCGGACTCGTCGCGATGCGTGCCAGAGGTGCCCACATGCTTGGTGCTTATCTGCGGCCCCTTGGTGATGACGTGGACCATGGCCATCCCGTGCCCCCGGCCCAGGCCGAAGTCCTCCTTGAGCCACTCGAGGATCGGGGCGGCTTTGGTGGACGCGTCGAAGCCGCGCTCCCCGGCGAGCTCGACGAGCTGTCGTGGCGTGTGCCCCGTCTTGTCCTCGACGGCGTCGAGGTAGGCCTGAAATGACATCGGTGGTCCCTTCACGATTTGGTGCCACGCCAGGTAGGCGCAGCGTTCTATCAGCACAGACGCCGTGGGTCGGCGGAACTCATCGTGGTTGACACGTACGTGACAAGTAGGCGCTCGCCGTCGGATACCGGCTCGCCGAGCTTCGCAAGCAGCGGCGTATGACGCAGCAGCAGGTTGCCGACCGGATGGGCGTCACCAAGTGCCGACGTCACAGGAACGTGCCGACCTCACCCAGACCGGCAAACTTCGCGCCCGTCCATAGACTCGAACCGTGGACTTCTACAACGCGTACGCCCACGGGTTCGCCCGGGTCGCGGCCTGCACCATCCCAGTCGCCGTCGCCGACCCCGCGGCCAACGCCGCGATGGTCCTGGACCAGGCGCGGCAGCTGCACGACGACGGCGTGGCCGTCGCGGTGTTCCCCGAGCTCTGCCTGAGCGGGTACGCGATCGACGACCTGCTCATGCAGGACACGCTGCTGGAGGCCGTCCTGGCGGCCCTCGCCGACATCAAGGCGGCGAGCGTGGAGATCACCACGGCGCTCGTCGTCGGGGCGCCGCTCCTGGTCGGCAGCCGCCTGCTGAACGCCGCCGTCGTGGTGCACTGCGGGCGGATCATCGGCGTCGCGCCCAAGTCCTACCTACCCAACTACCGCGAGTTCTACGAGAAGCGGCAGTTTGCCCCCGGCGACGACCACCGCGGCACCCTCACCCTGCTGGGCGAGGAGGTACCGCTCGGCCCCGACCTGATCTTCCGGGCCGACGACGTGCCCGGGCTCGCGTTCCACGTCGAGGTCTGCGAGGACATGTGGGTGCCAGTGCCGCCGAGCGCGCTGGCGGCGCTCGCGGGAGCGACGGTGCTGCTCAACCTGTCCGCGAGCCCGGTCACCGTGGCGCGCGCCGAGGACCGCCGGCTGATCGTGCGCAGCGGGAGCTACCGCTGCAACGCCGCCTACGTCTACACGGCCGCCGGCCAGGGCGAGTCGAGCACCGACCTGTCCTGGGACGGTCAGACCATGGTCTACGAGGCCGGCGACCTGCTCGGCGAGACCGAGCGGTTCCCCGACGGCGCACGCGCCACCGTGGTCGACGTCGACCTGGACCGCCTGCGCCAGGAGCGCCTGCGGCAGGGCACCTTTGACGACAACCGGCGCGGGCTGGGGATGACCGCGCCCGGCTCGAACGGTGAGGACGAGTTCCGGGAGGTCACGTTCAGCGTGCACCCCCCGCAGGGCGACATCGGCCTGCGCCGCAAGGTGGACCGGTTCCCGTTTGTGCCCGACGACGCCGAGCGCCTCGCCCAGGACTGCTACGAGGCCTACAACATCCAGGTCGCCGGGCTCGAACAGCGGCTACGCGCCATCGGGCAGCCGAAGGTGGTGATCGGGGTCAGCGGCGGCCTGGACTCGACGCACGCGCTGATCGTCGCGGCCAAGGCGATGGACCGGCTGGGCCGGCCGCGCACCGACGTCCACGCGTTCACGATGCCGGGCTTCGCCACGGGCAAGGAGACGAAGGACCGGGCGATCCGGCTCTCCGAGTCGCTGGGCGTGACGTTCCAGGAGCTCGACATCCGCCCCGCCGCCGAGCAGATGCTGCGCGACCTGGACCACCCGTACTCGGACGGCGCCAAGCAGTACGACGTCACGTTCGAGAACGTCCAGGCCGGGCTGCGCACGGACTACCTGTTCCGGCTCGCGAACCACCGCGGCGGCATAGTGCTCGGCACGGGCGACCTCTCGGAGCTGGCGCTCGGCTGGTGCACGTACGGCGTGGGCGATCAGATGTCGCACTACGCGGTCAACACGGGCGTGCCGAAGACGCTGATCCAGCACCTGATCCGGTGGACGATCGACAGCGGGCAGTTCGCGGCGGAGGCGGACAGCCCGGTGAACGCCGTGCTGACCGAGATCGTCGAGCAGGAGATCACACCCGAGCTGATTCCCACGGAGGAGGGCGAGACGCCGCAGTCCACGGAGGCGATGGTCGGCCCGTACGCCCTGCAGGACTTCACGCTGTTCCACGTGCTGCGCCGCGGCTACCGGCCGTCCAAGATCGCCTTCCTGGCCTGGCATGCCTGGCATGCGGTGGACGACGGCGAGTGGCCGCCCGGGTTCCCGCCGTCGGGCCGCAAGGAGTACGACCTGGCCACGATCCGGCGCTGGCTGGAGGTGTTCGTGCGGCGCTTCTTCGCCTCGCAGTTCAAGCGGTCGGCGCTGCCGAACGGCCCGAAGGTGTCAGCGGGCGGCACGATGTCGCCGCGCGGCGACTGGCGAATGCCCTCGGACGCGCAGGCGACAGCGTGGCTCACTGAGCTGGAAAACGTCCCCACCCCCTGACCCGTGTTGGTTGTGGGCGCGATCGTTGCGCCTAAAGAGGACATCCAGTCGCAACGATCCCGCCCACAACCAGGGCCGAGTAGGGTGCCGTCATGCCTGCCGCTTCCGTTGCCCTGGCTCGGTCCGGGAACCGTCGCCTCATCCGTGTGATCACCGTGTTCGCGGCGGTCCTGACCTTTGCGGCGCTGCTGCTGGTGGCCGGGCCCGCGAGCGCTCATGACCAGCTCCTGTCGTCCGACCCGAAGGACGGCGCGACGCTCGACGAGCAGCCGACGAGCATCACGCTCACGTTCAGTGCGGCCCCGCTCGACACGGGCATCGAGGTCGCCCTGGTCGGCCCGGACGGCACCACCGCGCAGGGCTACGGCATCCAGGTCGACGACGAGGTGGTGACCGCCCAGCTCGCCGAGGACCTGCCCGCCGGCAAGTACGACGTCGCGTGGCACGTGGTCTCGTCGGACGGCCATCCCATCGACGGCGAGCTCACCTACGTGGTGGAGGGTGAGCCCGAGCCGACGGCGGAGCCGAGCGAAGAGCCCGAGATGACCACGCAGGAGGCCAATCCCGTCGAGGAGGAGGCGACGCCGACCGCCGAGGCCACGGAGAGCGCGGCAGCGACCGAGCTCGCCGGCGACGGCAACGGCACGGGAGTCAGCGGGCTGGCCGTGACCGGCGGCATCCTCGCGGCGGTGCTGGTCGTGGTGGGTGTTGTGGTGATCATGCGCCGCAAGATCCTCGAGAACGACCGGTTGCGCCAGGCCAACGAGCCCGACGACCCGGACGCCGAGAAGCCCAATCAGAACCCGGACGGCAAGCCCCACGTCTGACCGCCTGACGGCGAACATGGCAGAACCTCAGGTCACCCTCGGGTGGCCTGAGGTTCTGCCACTTCAGGAGGGCATCACCACGGCGACGGGGCCGGCGGTGCCACGGCGGGCGGGGTGTCGTTGCAGCTGATGATGTTCGGCAGGTAGCGGCCTAGCCAGTTCGCGGGCCCGTCGCCCCAGGGCGTCATGGTCTGCCCGTCGTTGCCGCCCAGGTCGGTGAACGTGAACTCCGAGCCGTTCTCGAAGTCCCAGTTGAACGCCCCGCAGTTGTTGACCCCCGCCCAGCCGACGTTGCGCGCGTCGACGTTCTCGAACGACGCCGACCCTGCTGTCCGGGCGCTGACCACCGAGGTCCCCGCTCCGTCGACCCGGACGTCGCTGACCTGCAGCCCCTCGATCCGGTAGGCGTCCTTCACGCCGAACTCCGTGACGAGCATGATCGCGTTGTACGTGCTGTCGAGGTAGTGGTCGCCGGTGACGGTGATGTCCGCGTCGATGCTGCGGTCCAGCGCGTAGAACCAGATCGAGCCGAGGCCGATCCGCCAGTTCAGGTCGAGGCCGCCCGCGCGCACCGTCGTGTTGTCGCGGAACGTGAGCGTGCCCTCGAACGGCTCCGCGCCGAAGCGCGCGCCGGCATGCAGCCCCGAGCCCTCACGGACCGGGTCGGCGACGAGGTTGCCCTCGACGGTGACGTCACGGCCCCCGTAGATGGCTATGCCGTTCGCGAGCACCGGCGTCTGCACGGTGTTCTGAGCGAAGGTGTTGCCGCTGTTCTGGTCGACGTGCGCCCACATGGCCAGGGCGTCGTCGCCGGTGTTGCGGAAGAAGCTGTTCGTCACCGACGAGCCGGTCACGCCGCGGTGGAAGTTCACGCCGTCACCGATCTGGTCGGCCACGACGAGGTCCGAGACGTGCGTGTTCGACATCGGGCCGTCGAACCACAGGCCCACCTTGGTGCGGTGGATGTACAGGTCGGAGATGGTGGAGTCGCTCATCGCCCCGCCGACGCCGTTGACCTGGTCGGTGTCGATGCGCTCGCGGACGTCGCCGACGATCGCGAAACCGGACAGGTGCACGTCGGACGAGCCGCCGTCGTCGGCGTACCTTCCGTAGAAGCCGACGCCGGTGTGGACCGAGCCGTCGGGTGCCGGCTCGGCGAGCTCGACCTCGCGGCCGCGGACGATCGAGTGCCAGCTTCCCGCGCCCTTGATGGTGACGTCGTCGACCACCACGTGCCGATTGACCTGGAAGGTGCCCGCGGGGATCCACAGCGTGCGCTCGTGCGCGGAGGCCCAGTCGACGGCGCGCTGGAACGCGGCGCCGGAGTCGCGCCGGCCGGTGGGGTCGGCGCCGAACAACAGCACGCTCACGGCGCCGCGCGGCTTGGCTGCCGCCCGCCCGACGAGCTCGGTGTCGAGCAGGTCGATGGTCGTGAGGTCCGCCGTCGCGCCGCGGGGGACTGCCAGGCGCACGACGTCGCCGGCCTGGTACTTCTTGCCCAGCAGGAGGCGCTGCTCGTCGTAGAAGTGGCTGGGCCGGAACGGCTTGACGAGCCAGTCGGGTGTTGCGGTGCCTGGCACGCACCCGCACTCCGGGTACCACCAGTCGGGCTGCTGCAGGTCGGCCTGCGGGTCGTTGCTGAACGGGTACGCGTTGTACAGCCAGGCGTATTCCGAGGTCAGCGTCAAGGTGCGGGCCGGGCCGGCGGGCACGAGGCGGCTGCCGCGCTCGCGCAGCACCCGCACGTCGAGCGGTGACGTGATGCCGCCGCCCTCCGGGGCGTCGGGGATCGAGTAGCGCACCGTGATCGCGTCGGCGTCGGCGGGGAGCGTGAAATCGACGTACTCCCCCTCGGCGAGCTGCACGGCGGAGCGCCCCGAGGCCTCGGCCGCGAGCGTGTAGGCGTCGCGGCTCTCGGCGAGCACCGTGCCGGTCGTCGTAGCGTTCTCCGCCTCCTGCTCGAGGAACGGCACGTCCGCGCCGCGGCCGGTGACGAGCGCCGGGTCGAGCCCGGCGCGGGTGACGACCGGGTCGTCCGCCGCGTCGTCAGGACGCGCCGAGGCCGTAGCCGTTGTTGCGGTGGTGGTGATCAGGACGGCGGCCAGCACGCCGGCGGCGAGCCGCGCGTCGAGGGAGCGTCGGGATCTAGGCCGTCGGGATCTAGGGACTGCTGGGGTGGGACCAAGGCGTGTCATCGTCGACTCGGCTCTGTGGGCGGGCCGGCCAGGTGCCGGGCGACTGCGCTGCCGCATCCCGAGGGTAGGGCCCTGGACGGAGCGTGGGCAACCAGCCCATCGAGATTCTTCAGTCAGGCGTCGAGTTATTTCGTCGTCTACGCAAGCGGCTGCCCATCATGCGGATGGTCGCGGCGCCGGGCGGCCAGGACCGCCACCACCAGGGCGGGCACCAGCAGGGCTGCGCCTGCCGTGTTCACGGCCTCGAACCCGCCCCAGGCGAGCAGCGGGCCGGCGAGGGCCGCAGAACCCGCACCGAAGTAGTTCATCAGCGCGTCCGTCGCGCCCTGTAGCGGCAGCTTGACGTCCGGCTCCGCCACGGACGCCAGCACGGCCGACGACGCGATCACGCAGGCCGACCAGCCCAGCCCGAGCAGGACGAGCGCGACCGCCGTGAGCACCTCCGTGTCGAGGGCTGGACCGGCACTCCCGTGCCCGGCGTGCGCCCCGGTCTGCGCCCCGCCGTCGGGCACCAGTGCTGCCGCCGCGAAGCCCAGGGCGACCGCCGCGCCCTGCACCACAAGCCCGCCGGCGGCGACGCGTAGCGCGCCGAAGCGGTCGGCAAGCCACCCGAACACGGGGCTGAGCGCGAACATCCCCAGCACGTGCAGGCTGATCACGATGCCGACGAGCTGCAGCGACATCCCGCCGTGCTGCATGTGCACGGGGGTCATCACCATCACCATGATCATCACGCTGTGCGCCGCAGCGGTGGTCACCACGGCGAACCGTGCCCGCGGGTGTGCCCACGCCCACCGGAGCGCCGCGAGGGCTCCGGTGCGCTTCGGCGTGGCCCGCTTCGGCCCGGCGCGCTTCGCGCCGTCGGCCCGCCCGGTCTCCTGCCGGCCCACGGGGTCCCGGTAGAGAGCCGCCAGGAGCAGCCCGGCCAGCAGGTAGGCGATGACGGAGAAGAGATAGGGGCCGCCGAGGGCAGGCACGCCGAGCCCGCTGCCGACCACCGCGCCGGGCGCCGCGAGGTTGGGCCCCACCACCGAGCCGACGGTCGTGGACCACAGGACTATCGACATGGTCCGGGCCCGGGTGCCCGAACCGACGTTGTCGGCGGCCGCGTACCGGGACTGGAGGTTGGTCGCGTTCGCGACGCCGTAGAGCGTGAGCCCGACCAGCAGCACGACGAGCTGACCGAGCACCGCGGCGGTGACGATGAGCAGCGCGCCGGCCGTGGACAGGACGTAGCCGAGCGACAGCGCCCAGCGCCGTCCGCGAACCTGCGCGAGCGTCGCCAGCGGGATCGAGGCGACCGCCGCGGCGAGCACTCCCACGGCCTGGGCGAGGCCGGCCATGGACGTGCCGCCCAGGCTCTCGGCGAGCAGCGCGCCGACGGCGGCGCCGGACGCGACCCCGACACCGGCCAGCAGGTTGCTGAACACGAGCACAACCAGGTTGCGGCGCGTGTGCGGCGAGCTCTCCGGCGTCGGCGGGGCCGCTTCGGCGGGCACTTCGGCGGTGTTCACGGCACCCTCGACGGTGGCCGGGACCTCGGACGGCGGTTTCTCCACGATTTCCTCTCATTGGCGTAGCACTGCCGGAACGGTAGACCGCTATGGGTTGCGGAAGTCATCGGATAGTGCGCGGTGACACGGCGTTCGAGGGGCCTGCACCGTCGTCGTCCACAGGTTCGTACACAGGTTCGCGTGCGCCGTGAGCAGAAAGTTGCCCACGAATCGCCGTGGAAGTGCCTGTTCTCCGCGAATTCCTGCCGATCTGCTGGCAGTATGGGGCCTCGTCGTCGGGCGGGTACCGCCGCACGACGTGACCGATGAAGGGAACCGCATGTCGCTCAACAAGTCCGAGCTCGTCTCGGCCATCGCCAGCAAGGCTGAGATCAACAAGACCGAGGCCGAGGCCGCGCTCAACGCCTTCCAGGAGGTGCTGATCGAGTCGCTCGCCAAGGGTGAGGCCGTCAAGGTGACGGGCTTCCTCTCCGCCGAGCGCGTCGAGCGCGCCGCCCGCACGGGTCGTAACCCGCGCACTGGCGAGGAGATCTCGATCCCCGCGAACTTCGGTGTCAAGATCAGCGCCGGCTCGCTGCTGAAGAAGGCCGTCGCGAAGTGACGCTTCGCCGCTGAGTGTTTTACAGCGACGCGAAGGCCCGGTTCCTGAACAGGAACCGGGCCTTCGTACGGCTGGCCCCGCAGCCGGGGTTACAGGTCGCCCTTGCGTTCCAGGTAGCGCATCGCGATCCAGCCCATCGGGACCCGGCCCCAGTAGGTGCACAGGCGGTACAGGATGGTCGCGGAGAAGGCGATGGTGGCGGGCACCCCCGCGGCCGTCAGGCCGGCCGTCAGGGCACCCTCGACACCGCCGAGGCCACCCGGCGTCGGGATGAGCGCGCCGAGCGCGTTACCCACGAGGTTGACGAGGGCGATGTCGACCAGCGAGAGCGACTGCCCGAACGCCGTGAGGCAGCACCACAGGGCGACGATGTAACCGAGCGTCATGATGAGGTTTCCCGCCACACCGAGCGCCAGCCGGCCGGGGTGGCTCAGCATCTGGGCCAGCCGGGGCCACACCTGGCGCAGCCTCGGCGCGATGATCCCCATGCCCCACCGCCGCACCTTCGGCACCAGCAGCGTCGCGACGACGCCGAGCGCTACGCTCCCCAGCGCGATCAGGACCGCCGGCGACGGCAGCTCCACGAGCGCCCCGGACCCCGTGAAGATCGACAGGGCCACGAGCAGCAGCACCGTGACGACGAACTGCGACACCTGCACCAGCGCCACGGTGGCCACAGCCATGGACATCGTGACGCCGCGCTGGGTCAGCAGCCGCAGGTTGAGCGCGGCGGGCCCGATGCCCGCGGGGGCGGCGAGCGCGACGAACGAGCCCGCCGCGGCCGTGAGCGTGGCCCGCCCGAGCGGCACCCGCGTCGGGGAGAAGGCGACGAGCGTGAGGCCGGCGCCGAACCAGGTGAGCACGGCGAGCGCGAAGGCCACGGCCACCCACCACGGGTTGGCCTCCCGCACGGCCCGGGCGATCTCGTCGAAGTTGATGGTGGTGACGATGACGGCGACCGCGATGATCATCAGCGTCGTGGTCAGGACGGTGCGCGCGCTGAACCGGGAGATGCGCTGCGGCTGCACGCTGGCCTCGGGCAGACGCTCCACGAGCGCCCCGCGCAGCTCGCCCAGGAGGCCCTTCGCGCGCCGCACGTCCTCGCGGGTGGTCCGCGGCAGGGCGATCGACTGGATCAGGGGTCCGATGGCGGCGATGTCGGCGTCGGGCAGGGCACGGACCGCGGAGGCGACGGCGCGGCGGGGGCCGACCCGCAGCCCGATGAGCGTGAGCATCTGCACGAGGTCGAGCCGCCGGGACAGAGGCGACGACGCGATGTCGCCCTGCTCCCAGCCTGTGATCCACACGTGCGGGCTGCCGTCCGGGTCCCGGTGGGTGAGCAGCACGTCCTGGGTCAGCGCGCGGTGCGTCAGGCCGGCGTCGTGCGCCCGGCCGAGCTGCTTCCAGGCCTCGGCGAGGACGTCATCGTGCACCTGGTCGTCAGGCAGGTCGCGGAGCGAGACGGCGTGGGAGGCGTGCTCCAGGACCAGCGCTATCGAGTCGCCGAACTCGCCGATCCCCAGGAGCCGGGGCGTGCGGACGCCGGCGGCGGTTGCGGCATAGGACAGCAGCGCGGTGCGCTCGGCCACGGCCTTGAGCGAGATCGCGGCCCGGCCCTCGATCCCGCGCAGGCGCAGGGCCCGCCACAGCCGCGTGATCATGCCGACTACCTGCCGGTCGCCGTCGAGCACCACTACGTCGCGGCGGACGCCGTCGTCGCAGTACAGGGCGTACACGCGGTTGTCGCCGGCGCGGCTCAGGGCGCGCGCCACCGGGTCGTCCGGGACCAGGTCCGGGGAGCTGTCCGTGTGGCTGTCCGTGTGGCCGGCCGAGGTGTGCACCCGGGTGAGCGACATCGGCGCGAAGCCGGCACGCCGCACCGCCATCACCAGCTCGGGCCCGTAGGCCCGCTCGCTGCGGATGCCCGACACGTACTGCACTGCCGCGCCCGCGAGCCGGCCCAGCAGCAGCGCGACGAGCACACCCGGCAGCGACACCTGGCCCGTGATCAGCACGATCAGCAGGGCGGCGAACATCAGGTTCCACGAGATGCGCACCGTCCGACGCCGCGTGGCGGGCCCCGCGACGGTGAGCATCGCGGTCAGGGCAACGGCGTACTCGGGGATGGCCAGGACGTACCCGTTGCCGCGCTCCCACACCGACATGGTGCGCACGAGCTCGTCCGAGCCCAGGTTGCTGACCAGGATCGTGGTGAGGATGCCGATCAGCAGGCCGAGGGCGGCCGCCACGATGGACTCGACGATCTGCCGGCCGAGCCGGCGGACGCCCAGCTCGATCATCACGGCGACCGGGGCGAACATGCTGACCAGGCCCTGCAGTACCGCCACGGGGACGAACAGGATCGCGGCCAGCAGGTCGTTGAAGCTCCGGACGTCCTCCGTGACGCCCTCGGTGGTGCCGTGCGCCACGACCGACAGGACCAGGACGCCCGCGATGCCGACGGCGCACGCGATCATCCAGACCAGCGCGCGCGGGTGCCGGACACGGTCCTCGGGGGTGTCGACGACCCGGACGAGGGTTGGCGCGGCGGACTCGGTAGGAGGTACGTCGGAGACTTCGGCACCGGCGTCTGCCCGGTCGGTGCGCGAGTTGGACATACTCGCGATTCTAGGGCCGTTGGGGCTTACTTGACCGGAGGAGGGGGAATAATGCCTGGTATGTCCGGGGCGGGTCGGGGACGTCCCAGGTTTGGACCCGCGGGTTCTCAGCGGATACCGAGGGCCTCGCGCCACTCGGCGGGCACGAGGGCGTAACCCACGAAGGCCACCACGTCGAGCAGGGTGTGCGCGACGACGAGGGGCACGATGCGCCGTCGGCCCGCGGTCTGGAACCTGGGCGAGGTGTAGAACCACGAGAAGACGACGCCCATCACCACGTTGCCGAGGAACGGCCCGATGCCCTGGTACAGGTGGTACGACCCGCGCAGGAGCGAGCTGGCGACGATGAACTTCACGCGGTTCCAGCCGAGGTCCCGCGTGCGCTCGTACAGGTAGCCGACGGCGATGACCTCCTCCAGCAGGCCGTTCTGGAACGCGCTGAGCAGCAGCACCGGGATGGTCCACCAGTACGTGTCCAGGGCGCTCGCCTGGACCTCGACGGTGATGCCGAGCGCGCGGCCGAGCACGTAGAACGCGAGGCCCGGGATCCCGATGGCGGCGGCCAGCGCGAACCCCCAGCCGATGTCCCGGCCCGGACGGCTCCGGTCCAGGCCGAGACTGCGGACGGCGCTGCGGCCGGGCCCGCTGAGCAGGTACAGGGCCAGGGCCACCGGGACCAGTGCGAACCCGATGCTCAGCAGCTGGTAGACAAGATCGAGGTACGGGCGTTCGGACTGGCTCGCGTTGAGCGTGGCGGTCTGCTCGGCGAGTGGCGTGTCCGCGGTGAGGCGGGCGACGATGTTGACGAGTGCGTACACCGCTGACTGGCCCAGGCTGAGCCCGAGCACTATCCAGATCTCGGCGGCGACGCGACGCTTGGTAGGCACGGCCCCGTTATAGCAGCCCCTGCTGGGCGGGGCTCAGCCGCGGCGGGAGGCCCGCAGGACGAACGCCGTCAGGTCCGCGGACTGGGCCAGCCGCGACTCCCGGTGGATGTACATCATGTGGCCCGCCGGGTAGACGCGGGTCTCGATCCGCTCCCGGTACGACGCCGGCACCTGCATCTGGTCCAGGCTGTACTCGGTCGCCTCGACCGGGCATCCGCCGTCGTAGCGGCCCAGTGCGACGTAGACCTCCAGGTGCTCGTTGGTGATCATCGCCTCGGACAGCCGGTCGGCGACGTCGATGGCCTTGCCCTCGAACTCCTTGTACGACCACGGGTGCACGGCCGCCGACAGCGTCTCGTAGACGGCGTCGTGCCCGTACCCCAGCTCGCCGCGCACATAGTGCTGCAGCGCCGCCGAGTACGGGCCCGTGGTCGCGTTCATGAACGGGTCGTACGGCATCTGCTCCCGGATGTAGTTGTCGGCCGGCCCGGTGAACCGGGTGTCCAGCCGGCCGGTCACGAGGCGCCTGCTACGCAGCAGCTCGGCGTACACCCGGGTGTGCTCCAGCCGCAGGTTGGCGCGGTCGACGTAGTCCTCGTCCAGGCCGGACAGGCGGGCGACCGTCGCGACCACCTCGGCCCGTTCCTCGCCGGTGAGGCGGTTGCCGCGGGCCAGCGCGGCCCGGTACGTGTCGGTGTACGCGCGGGCCTCGCCGACGACGTCGTCCAGCGACCGCTCGCCGTGCAGCCCGTGGTAGTGCGCGGTGGCGGCGTAGACCGGCAGGAACAACGGGTCCGGCAGCGTGGAGAGCTCGGACTCGTAGAGCGTCTCCATGTTGAGCGCCGGGGCGACGAGCATCACGCCGTTGAGGAACATGCCGAACCGGGCCTGCAGATACTGGGCCAGGGCCGCGCCGCGCGTGCCCCCGTAGGACTCGCCGATGAGGAACTTGGGGCTCATCCACCGGTCGTTGCGGCTCGTCCACAGGCGGATGACCTCGCCGACGGACTCGATGTCGCCCGTGAACCCGTGGAACGGCGTGGCCTGCTCGCCCTCCGCTGCGCGCGAGAAACCGGTGGAGACCGGATCGATGAACACGAGGTCGGACACCCGCAGGAGGGTCTCGGGGTTGTCGACCAGCCCGTACGGCGGCGGGGTCAGGTTCCCGACGTCTCCGGTGTCGACGAGCCGCGGGCCCAGCAGGCCGAGGTGCAGGAACACGCTGGCGGCACCCGGGCCCCCGTTGAACGAGAACGTCACCGGGCGCTGCGTCACGTCCGCCTCGTCCAGCGTGTAGTACGTGATCGAGACCTCGGCCTTGACCTTGCGACCGTCGTACTTCTCGTCCTTGACGACCTCCTGGCGCAGCACGATCCGGCCGGTCGTAGCGGTGTACGCCAGGTCGCCGTCCGGGGTGTGCAGCGTGTGGTGGGTGGTGACGAGGTCGTCGACGGGCTCGGGCTTCTTCGCGGGGGTCCGGGCGCCGGGCGCCGGAGCTGTGGCCTCGGGCTGGTCGGTGCTGGTGTTCTTCTCGTCGGTCACGTCCGGAACCTATCGCGACCGGTGCCTGGAGCCCCAGATAAAAGGGGTTGCGCCGGGACCTTCAGTACCGGCAAACTAGTTTGTATTGCAAACCAGTTTGAGAGGCGAGGCACCCACCATGGCGAGCGACCCGACGTCGGACAGACCTGTGGAACCGAGCGAGCCCGCAGGGCTCAGCCCTGCTGAGACGCTGCGCCTGATCCGGGAGCAGCAGGAGGCGACCCGGGACGCCGTCGAACCTGACGGCCGCCTGCTGTTCGGCGTCTGGGGGATCGCCTGGCTCATCGGGTACCTGGCGATGTGGGTCAGCGCCCGCGACGCCGGCATCGCCGAGGGCTGGTCCGGCTGGGTGTTCGCCGGGTGCCTCGTCGGAGCCATGACGTTCACGATCGTGCACAGCATCACGCGGACCTCCGGCACCCGCGGCAAGAGCGCTCGGATCGGCGCCGTCTACGGGTGGACCTGGTTCCTCGCGTTCATGGCCTTCGGCGTCATGCTGGGCGCCATGGCCGACGCCGGTGCGTCGCCTCAGGTGATGGCGGTCGCCGCCAACGGGTTCGCCAGCCTGATCGTCGGCCTGATGTACATCGCCGGCGGCCTGCTGTTCGACGCCTACCAGATGTCCGCCGTCGGCGGCTGGATGCTGATCACCGCCGTGCTCGCCGCGTTCGCGGGCATGCCGAACACCTACCTCGTGATGGCCGCGGCGGGCGGCGGCGGATTCCTCGTCATGGCCGCGGTGGAGCAGGTGCTTCGCTCCCGACGACGATCGTCCGGTCCAGCCGCGCGGGCGCACGGTGGTGGGCCGGATGCCTGAGGAGCTCGACCCCGTCATCCATGCGCCCGCGCGCCTGCGCGTCGTCGCCTCGCTCGCCGCGATGGGCCGCGGCGACGAGGTGGCGTTCCCCAAGCTGCGCAAGCTGCTCGACATGACCGCCGGAAACCTCTCGACGCACGTACGCAAGCTCGAGGACGCCGGGTACGTGCGCGTCACCAAGACGCACGAGGGCCGCATGCCGGCCACGTACCTGGCCCTCACCGATACCGGCCGCACCGCGTTCGCGGACTACCAGGCGGCACTGATGGAACTGTTGAACGGAGCCCAGACATGAGTGCGGTGGAGGTCAGCGGGGTGACCAGACGCTTCGGCGACGTGGTGGCCCTCGACAACGTCTCGCTGGAGGTGGGGCACGGCGAGCTCGTGGGTCTGCTCGGCCCCAACGGGGCCGGCAAGTCCACGCTGCTGTCGCTGGTCAGCGGCCAGCGTCGGCCCGACGCCGGGGTGGTGCGGCTGAACGGGGGCGACCCGCGGGACGCCCGGACGCGCACCGTGCTCGGCCTGACCCCGCAGGAGACGGGGCTGCCCGCGACGCTGCGGGTGCGTGAGGTGGTCGACTTCGTGGGCGGCCACTACCCCGACGCGGTGCCGACCGACGAGCTGCTGGAGCAGTTCGGCCTCGCCGAGCTGGGCAAGCGCCAGACCGGCTCCCTGTCCGGCGGGCAGAAGCGGCGGTTGGCCGTCGCGATGTCGCTCGTGGGCCGGCCGCGGGTGGTGCTGCTCGACGAGCCCACCACGGGCCTCGACGTGTCCGGCCGCGCCGCGCTGTGGGACGCCATCCGCGCGTACCACGCCGACGGCGGCACGGTGCTGCTCACCTCGCACTACCTGGAGGAGGTCCAGGCGCTGGCCGAGCGGGTGGTCGTGATCGACCACGGGCTCGTGCTCGCCGACGCCTCGCTCGACACCATCCTCAGCCGCGTCGGCGTGCGCCGTGTGCAGCTGACTGACGCCGAGGGTGTCCGGCAGGAGCACCTCGTCCCCGACTCGGACGCCTTTGTGCGCGACCTCGTCGCGTCCGGCGTCGAGTTCCGCGACCTGGAGATCCGGGGCGCGTCCCTCGAAGAGGCGTTCGGACAGCTCGTCAACCGCGAGACCTCGGAAGGAGCCGTGCGATGAGCGCGACGACCCAGACCAAGCCGCAGACCCAGCCGCAGGCCCGGACCCAGCCGTTCCTGACGCTGTCCTGGCTGCACCTCAAGTACCAGTTCCTGGAGACCGTCCGGATCCCCATCGCGGTCATCGGGAACGTGCTCTTCCCGGCGCTGTCCATGTTCTTCTTCGTCGTGCCGCAGCGGGCGGTCGCGGGCAACCCCGAGTTCGCCACCACCGCCGTCGCCGCCCTCGGGCTGTTCGCCGTGTGCTCGGCCAGCCTGTTCACCTACGGCCTGGGCGTGGCCGAGGACCGGCAGCTGCCGTTCTACCCGTTCCTGCGCTCGATGCCCACCGGACCCGGGCCGCAGATGGTGGGGCGGGTGCTGAACGGCGGGATCTTCTCGCTGTTCGGCGTGCTGCCGCTGATCCTCATCGGCTGGCTGTTCACGGCGGCCACCGTGACCCCAGGCCAGCTCCTCGCAGGGATCGGGACGATCCTCGCGGTGTCGGTGCCGTTCGTGCTGCTCGGCATGGCCATCGGGTACGCGCTGTCGGCCAAGGCCGCGCTGCCCGTGGTGCAGATCATCCTGTTCCCGCTGGCGTTCGCGGGCGGGCTGTTCCTGCCGCCCCAGATGTTCCCGGGCTGGCTGGACGCGATCTCGCAGGCCACCCCCACTCGCGCCGGCCGTGACCTGCTGGTCCAGGCCACCACGGGCGTGGAGGCCTACGCCCTGGCGATCCCGGTCCTGGCCGCCTGGACAATCCTGTTCGCGGTCCTGTCGGTGCTCTCCTACCGCAACGACGAGGGCCGCCGCTTCCGCTGACCGTGGCCTGTCAAACATTCGACCCCTGCACACTGCACGACAGCCTCGGCGTGTCGTGTGCAGTGTGCAGGGGTCGAATGTTTTTGACCGTCCAGTCAGGACTGGACTATCGGGAGCATGCGGTTCGCCTGGCGGGCCGGGGCCTGGGCAGCAGACTCGGCTGCGACGGCGTTCTCGAGCACCTCGATGTCGGTCACGTCGTAGCCGGCCTCGTCCACGGCGTCGCGCAGGGGTGCCTCGGCGAGCGGCAGCTTGGAGATCACACGCACCAGCGAGGTCTCACCGGCGTGCAGCTCGATGCTCACGTCCTGGACGTCGGGCACGCTCCGTAGCTCGTTGGTCACGGCGGACACGCAGTGCCCGCAGGTCATACCGGTCACGGCGAGCTTCGTCACGGTGGTCATGTCATCTCCTCGGTTCACGGGTTTGGCCTTCAAACGATCACATCCGGACGAGGCGTGCGATCGCCTCGGACGCTTCCTTCACCTTGGCGGCGCCCTCGTCGTCCGACGCCTTTGCGGCGTCGACCACGCAGTGCCCCAGGTGATCCTCGACGAGCGCCAGGCTCACGGCCTGCAGTGCCTTGGTCACGGCGCTGACCTGGGTGAGCACGTCGATGCAGTACTCGTCCTCGTCGATCATCCGGGCAATACCGCGTACCTGCCCCTCGATGCGGCGCATCCGTTTCAGATAGCCCGGTTTGTCGGACGCGTAGCCGTGGGCTCCGTCGTGCGCGTGGTGGTCATGCTGCCCGTCAGCGACCTGGGCCGCCTCGGTGGTCTCAGTCGCCTTGGTCATGCGTCCCATCAGATACCCCTCGGGGGTAGTGAGTCAAGTGTCGAGGCCACCGGCCCGCCTGCCCGGCCCGTCAGCGCGTCAGGTTCCCGATGACGATCGAGACCACGGCCAGCGCCGCGAACAGCAGGAAGCCGTAGCGCCACCACAGGTTCAGCGTCAGCCGGTTGGGGGCGTCGAGGTGCATGGCCTCGTCGTCCGACAGCGGCCGCGTCGCCCAGCCGGCCTCCGTGGCGGTCGCCAGGCTGTACTTCAGGCCCCACGACAGCCGCAGGAACCAGAACAGGTGGAAGTACGAGTACTGCAGCACCAGGGCCCGCCCCGCGTCGAGCGGCGCCGTCTTGCTCTTGCTACCCCAGCCGAAAAAGACCATGTTCTTGTTCTTTCCCTCGTCTCTGACCACGCACACCGTGCGCGCGGCGACCAGAGTGTGACAGATGCACGGCCCGCCGTGGCTGGGTAGAACTCCCCGTGGTCAGGCGTGCGCTACGGCCTTGCCGCGGCGGCCGAGCGCGCCGCGTCCGGGAGCGCGTCGAGGATCCGGGACACCGCGGCGTCGTCGTGCGCGGCGGAGACGAACCAGGCCTCGAAGACCGACGGCGGCAGGTTGACCCCAGCCTCCAGCATCGTGTGGAACAGGGCGGTGTACCGGAAGGTCTCCTGCGCCTTGGCCTGCGCGTAGTCGTGCACGCCGGTCACGGCAGCCAGCGGGCCGAAGAACACCGAGAACAGCGACCCCGCGTGCTGCACGCGGTGCTCCACGCCCGCCGCGGTCAGGGCCTCCCCGACGGCGCTGGAGAGCACCCGCGAGACCTCGTTCACCCGGGAGTACACGGCGTCGTCGGCCAGCTGCAGCGTGGTCAGGCCCGAGGCGACCGCCACGGGGTTACCGGAAAGCGTGCCCGCCTGGTACACGGGCCCCAGCGGCGCCAGGTAGTCCATGATCGACGCCGCGCCGCCGAGCGCCGCCACCGGCATTCCGCCGCCGATGACCTTGCCGAACGTGAACAGGTCGGGCGTGTAGCCCTCGCCGCCGGCGGCCCGGATGGCGTCGTTCTCCAGCCCCCACCAGCCGGCCGGGCCCACGCGGAAACCTGTGAGCACCTCGTCCAGGACAAACAGCGCGCCGTGCGCCGCCGTGATCCGCCGCAGGCCCTCGTTGAAGCCCTCGGCTGGCGGCACCACGCCCATGTTCGCGGGCGCCGCCTCGGTGATGACCGCGGCGATCTCGGAGCCACGCTGCGCGAACGCCGTCTCGACGGCCGCGAGGTCGTTGTAGGGCAGCACCAGGGTCTCGGCCGCGGCGGCCTCGGTGACGCCCGCCGAACCCGGCAGCGCGAGCGTGGCCACACCCGAACCGGCCTCGGCCAGCAGCGCGTCCACGTGCCCGTGGTAGCAGCCGGCGAACTTGATGATCAGCGGCCGGCCGGTGAACCCGCGCGCCAGGCGGATCGCCGTCATCGTCGCCTCGGTGCCGGTGGACACCAGGCGGACACGCTCGGCGGCCGGCACCCGGCGTCGGATCTCCTCCGCGAGGTCGACCTCGCCGAGGGTCGGCGCGCCGAACGACAGGCCACGGCCGGCGGCCTCCTGCACGGCTGCGACGACGTCGGGGTGCGCATGGCCCAGCAGCGCCGGACCCCACGAGCAGACCAGGTCCACGTACTCGCGCCCCGCCACGTCGGTGACGTACGGGCCGCGCGCCGAGGCGAGGAACCGCGGGTCGCCGCCCACGCTCCCGTACGCGCGGACCGGCGAGTTCACCCCGCCCGGGATCGCGCGCTGCGCGCGCAGGAACGCCGCGTGGTTCGCTTCCGGAGCACGGCGCAGGGCCTGGGCCTCGACGGGTACCGGTTCGGTCACTTGATCCACTCCGCAATCTCCAGGGCCCAGTACGTCAGGATCACGTCCGCGCCCGCCCGCTTGATGCTCGTCACCGACTCCAGGACGGCCCGGTCCCGGTCGATCCAGCCGTTCGCGCCGGCCGCCTCGATCATCGCGTACTCGCCCGAGACCTGGTACGCGGCCACCGGCACGTCGCTCCGGTCGGCGACGGCGCGCAGCACGTCCAGGTAGGAACCTGCGGGCTTCACCATCACCATGTCGGCGCCCTCGGCGAGGTCCAGGTCGGCCTCGCGGAGTCCTTCCCGGCCGTTGGCGAAGTCCATCTGGTAGGTCTTGCGGTCGCCCTTGAGCTCCGAGTCGACGGCCTCCCGGAACGGGCCGAAGTACGCGCTCGCATACTTCGCGCTGTAGGCCAGGATGCTCGTGTCGATGAGGTCGGCGTCGTCCAGGGCGTCGCGGATCATCGCTACCTGGCCATCCATCATGCCCGACGGCGAGATCACGTCCGCGCCCGCTCTCGCCTGCGCCACCGCCATGGAGGCGTATCGGGCGAGGGTCGCGTCGTTGTCCACAGCCCCTGTGGACGTCAGCACGCCGCAGTGCCCGTGATCGGTGAACTCGTCCAGGCACGTGTCGGCCATCAGCACCGGAGTCGGGGCGCCCGGCGCGAGCCCCTCGTCGAGCACGGCGCGGGAGGCTCGCAGCGCCCGCTGCAGGATCCCGTCCGTGGCGTCGGCCTGCGAACCTGATCCGTCCTTGACCGTCGGGATGCCGAACAGCATGACGCCGCCCAGCCCCGCGTCCTTCGCGGCCCGTACCGCCTCGACCAGCGACTCCTCGGTGTGCTGCACCTGCCCGGGCATGCTCGTCAGCGGCGCGGGCTCGGCCAGCCCTTCCTTGACGAAGAGCGGCTGCACCAGGTCGGCCGGGTGCAGCCGGGTCTCGGCGACCAGGCGGCGCATGCCAGGTGTGGCGCGCAGCCGACGCGGTCGGTAGACGATCCCGCTGGAGCTCACTGTGATACCTCTCGATCTAGTTGGTCGTGCACAACCAAGGCAGTGGTGACGGCGTCGGCCAGGGCCGCGTCCGTCGGATTCTCGGCGATTGCCAGCACGGTGTGCCCGACGGCTCGTGCTGTGCCGGCCGACGGCTCCCCGATGGCCACAACGCGCTGCGGGCCCAGCTGGGCCGCGACCTGGCGGGCGGCCGAGCCGGAGGCGACCACCACGACGTCGTACAACCGCCGGAGCTCCGGGGGCAGCTCGCGGGCGACCGTCCGGTAGGCCGTGACGACGTCGACGACCCACCCCTTGGCTTCGAGGCCGGCGCGCAGCGTGCCGGAAGCGAGGTTCCCGAGCGGGAGCAGTACCCGGGGCGCGGTGTCGCGGTCGGCGCCCGTCGTGGGGACGCCTGGCGCGGCGGGGAACGCCTCGGCGAGCCCGGCGCCGGTCGCGACGGCAGCGACCAGGTCCACGGCGACACCGCGCTCGGTCAGTGCGCGCTGCGTCGCCGGTCCGACGGCGGCCCACCGGGCCGAGGCGACGGGGGCGTCCTGACCGGCCCCGAGCAGGGCGTCAACGGCGTTCACGCTGGTGAGCGCCACCCAGGCGTACGCGCCGACGGCGAGGCGGTCGCGGGCGGCGTCGAGCTCCGCCGGGTCCTCGACGGGCGCCCGCTCGATGACCGGTGCGGCGACCGGGTCGAGGCCGCGCTCGCGGAGCAGCGCGAGGAGTCCGGCGGCCCGCTCCGGGTCGCGGGCGACGAGTATGTCGGGTCGCCCGGCGGTTCCGGGAGCTTCGTTCGTTCCGGAGGTCCCGGCCGCAGGGGGGACCTGCTCGGTCACGCCTTCTCCGGGACCGTCGCGCTCAGCGGGGCGAGCCGCTCTGCGCCGTCGGCCAGCAGGTGCTCGGCGACCGAGGCGCCCAGCGCGCGGGCGGCGGCGTCGAGCACCTCGGGGGCGACGTCCGGGGAGAGCAGCGCCTCCGCGCTGCGCGACATCTGTTCCGAACCGTCCACGGCGGCCACCACGGCGCGCAGCGAGAGGACGGCGCCGGCCCCTTTGACAGCTCCAGGGCGCAACGTGGCAAACGCACCGACCGGGGCGGCGCAGCCGGCCTCCAGCCGGGCCAGCACGGAGCGCTCGGCGAGGACCGCGAGGCGGGTCGGCCGGTGGTCCAGCAGATGGATCGCCTCGGCCAGCTCGGGCACGCGAGCGGCGCTGCCGCCGTCGGACACGATGTCGGCCGTGCGCACCTCCACGGCGAGCGCGCCCTGCCCGGGTGCCGGGGAAACAACGTCGACGGCGAGCGTCTCGCTGATCACCTCGGTGCGGCCCAGGCGCGCGAGGCCCGCGTAGGCGAGCACAACGGCGTCGAGGTCGGCGTCGGGGCCGAGTGCCCGGTTGAGCCGGGTGCCGACGTTGCCTCGGATGTCGACGACGTCCAGGTCCGGCCGGGCGGCGCGGATCTGGGCTGCCCGTCGGGGCGACCCGGTGCCGACCTGTCCGCCGTGCGGGAGCGTCGCCAGGGTGAGCCCGTCGCGGGCGCACAGGGCGTCGCGCGGGTCCTCACGCTCGGGCGTCACGAAGGTGAGGCCGGGCGCGGGGGCGGTCGGTAGGTCTTTCAGGGAGTGGACGGCGACGTCGCAGCGGCCGTCGAGCAGCGCCTCGCGCAAAGCCGTCACGAAGACACCCGTGCCGCCGAGGGTCGCGAGGCTTCCCGTCCTCACGTCGCCCTCGGTCTTGATGTGCACCAGCTCGACCGGCCGACCGGTCAGCTCCTCCAGGCGCCTGGCCACCAGACCGCTCTGGGTGGTGGCGAGGGCGCTCGCACGCGTGCCGAGCCGGATCGGCACGGTGGCGCCCGGGTTTCCGGGGGTGCTGACGGACAGGGGGGTCGGGGTCACCAACCCAGTCTCCACCCGAACCCCCGCCGGGAGGAAACCATAAAGCGCCGGTGGACGGATCTCACAGGGTTGCTGGCGGGCTGTCAGAACGTTGCCGCAGTACCGGGCTCCCCGAGCCGTGCCGCCGTGCGCCGGGCGTGGCCGACGATCGCAGCGAGGCCCGTGCCCGCGATCCAGCCGCCCGTGACGTCGAGGCCCGGTTCGGCCAGGACGGCCGCCTCGAACTGCTGGATCGCGGCCCGGTAGGCCGGCGTCGGCGGAGGCAGGGCCCCGTCCCAGCGCTGGTGCAGGCTGTCCCGCACGCGGCCGGTCAGGTCGATGCCCAGCAGCGCCGACGCGTCGCGGGCGGCCTCCTCGGCGGTGGGCTCCGGCGTCGGCTCGCCGACGCGGCCGTAACTCAGTCGCACCACGTGCCATCCCGGCCCGACGGCGGCGCGCACCCGCCGGGCTAGCCACGGCCACTTGGCGGTCGCGTGGGTCAGTGCCTTGGCGCGTACGCCGTCCGGCACCGTGCGTACATGTCCAGACGTCGCGCGTACGTTGCCCGACGTCGTGCGCACATCGCCCCGCGCCGCGCCCGGGGCCACGAGCATCCCCGAGCCGCGCGGCGCCGCGTCCAGCTCGGGCGCCTCCAGGAGCAGCGTGACCAGGCGGATGTCCGCGCCGCGCTCGGGAGCAGGCGGCGGCGCCAGGCCCGGGGACGGCGCGGGCGCGAGTTCGGTCTCTTGCGCGCCCACTACGTCGAGATCGGTCGGTTGCACCGAGATCGGTCGGTTGATGGACCGATCTCGGTGCAACCGACCGATCTGGGCATCAGCGCCCAGCAAAGGACCGAACTCGGTGCGGGTGGCGAGCACCAGCCGCGGCGCGCGCAGGACGCGGCCGTCGTCGATGCGCACCAGCCAGCCGGCATCACCAACCTCGCGCTCGACGCCGACTACCCGCGTCCCCAGCCGGACGTCTAGCCGTTCCACCAGTGCGTCCACCAGCGCGTGGACCCCGCCGTCGATCCCGCGCACCGCCGAACCAGCGGGCGCCGCCGCCCGGAGCGACGCCACGGCCCGCGACAGCGAGCCGGTCCGCGTGTACGCGTCGAGCAGCCCGGGCGCGACGGCGGCGACGTCGAGCCGGTCGAGCGGCGCCGAGTGCACCCCGGCCGCGACCGGCGTGACCAGCCGGTCCGCCACCCGGGACCCGAGCCGCGACCGGGCGAACGTCCCGAGGTTGGCCGTGTCGACGAACCGCGCCGGCAGCAGCCGGTCCAGCGAGCCGCGCAGCACACCCGGCCAGCCGATCGCGCGCCGCACGTCCGCCGCCCACGGCCGCGAGGGGATGCCCAGCACCCCGGCGGCGGGCAGCGGGAACCCGCGCCCTGCCGCCCAGCCCCAGGCGGTCAGCCCGGCGGGCGCCTCGACGGTCAGCCCGAGCTCCTCGGCCAGCTGTTCGACGACGCCGCCGCGCACCGCGAACGACTCCGCGCCCAGGTCCACGGGAACGTCCGGCAGCGATCCGAACGCACCGCCCTGGATCGGCCCGCCGGCCCGGTCGGCCGCCTCCAGCACGACGACGCGCAACCCGCGCGCCGCGAGCGTGTGCGCCGCGACGAGCCCGCCGATCCCGGCCCCGACCACAACGGCGTCGGTCGCCTCGGCGTCCTCGCTCACGGGCACGGGAGGCCGCCGTCGGCTGCAGACGTCACAACGAGTGCACCAGCTCGACCACGCGCGTGAGCACCGTCGGGTCGGTCTCCGGCGGCACACCGTGGCCGAGGTTCACCACGTGACCCGGCGCCGCCAGCCCGCGGGAGACCACGTCCCGCACGTGCGCCTCCAGCACGTCCCACGGCGCGGCCAGCAGCGCGGGGTCGATGTTCCCCTGCAGGGGGACGCCGGGCAGCAGCTCCGCGGCCTCGTCGAGCGGCGTCCGGTAGTCGATGCCCACCGCGTGGTCCACCAGGCCCGCGGAGACCAGGACCGAGCGCATGGCGGGCAGCAGGTGCCCGGTGCCGGTACCGAAGTGGATGGCGGGCACGCCGGCGTCCGCGACGTGGGCCAGGGCCCGGGTCGACGACGGCGCTACCCGCGACGTGTAGTCCGCGAGCGAGAGCGACCCGGCCCAGGAGTCGAACAGCTGCACCGCGCTCGCTCCCGCCTCGACCTGCGCCCGGAGGAACGCCCCGGTGAGGTCCGCGGTCCACGTCACGAGCGCGTCCCACGTCGCGGGGTCGGCGTGCATCAGGGTGCGTGCGGCCAGGTGGTCGCGCGACGGCCGGCCCTCCACGAGGTACGCGGCGAGCGTGAACGGCGCCCCGCCGAACCCGACGAGCGGCGTGGACCCCAGCTCCGCGACCGTCAGGGCAACGGCCTCCCGGATCGGGTCGAGAGCAGCGGAGTCCAGGGTGCGGGACGTGAGCCGGGCGACGTCGTCGGCGGTGCGGTACGGCTGGTCCATCACGGGACCCACGCCGGCCGCGATGTCGACGCCGACCCCGGCCAGCTTGAGCGGCACCACGATGTCGGAGAAGAAGACGGCGGCGTCGACCCCGTGCCGCCGGACGGGCTGGAGGGTGATCTCGGCCGCAAGATCGGGCCGCAGGCAGGCCTCCAGCATCCCGGTGCCCTTGCGTACCTCGCGGTACTCGGGCAGGGAGCGGCCGGCCTGGCGCATGAACCAGACAGGCGTGCGGGCAGGACGTTCACCCCTCAGGGCCTGCACCAGGGGTGCGGCAGAGGTCCGCCCGTCGGCGAGCGGATGAGCAGGGGTGATCGTGGTGGACTTCACGCTTACCGATTCTGCCCTGCCGGGCCGGGGTGCATAAAGTTGGGGCACTGTGGTTCTCCTCTCCCTCACCGCCAGCCACCGCGAGCTCGACCTCGACGCGCTGGAACGCCTGTCCACGGGTTCGTCGTCAGTGGGTCGCGTTGTCGTTCGCACGTGCGGCCCCGTCGCGGGCGCCGTGGTGATCTCGACGTGCAACCGCTTCGAGCTCTACCTGGACGTGGATGCGCCGCTGAGCGGCGACAGCGTGCGGCACGCGACGCGGCACGTGGCCGAGCTGGTCGCAGATGCTTCAGGGGTGACCGGCGACGTCGCCGCCCGCAGCTTCACCGTCCGCACCGGACCGGAGGTCACCGAGCACCTGTTCGCCGTGGCGTCGGGCCTGGACGCGATGGTGGTGGGCGAACGCGAGATCGCCGGCCAGGTGAAGCGCTCGCTGGCGGAGGCCCGCGAGCAGGAGACGACGTCCAAGACCCTTGAGCTGCTGTTCCAGACGGCGTCGCGCACGTCCAAGCGCGTCGGCACCGACACGGAGCTGGGCTCGGCGGGCCGGTCGGTCGTCGCGCTCGCGCTGGACCTCGCCGAGCGCGAGCTGCCGCCGTGGGACGGCACGCGTGCCGTGCTGATCGGCACCGGCTCGTACGCCGGCGCGTCCGTCGCGGCGCTGCGGGCGCGCGGCTGCGACGACATCCGCGTCTACTCGCAGTCCGGGCGTGCCGAGATCTTCGCCGAGTCGCACGGTGTGCAGCCGGCGGCCTCCCTCGTCGAAGCGCTCGCCGACGCCGACCTGGTGGTCAGCTGCAGCGGCGCCCGGGGCCGTCTGCCCGCCGCGCGGGACGAGCCGGAGGCGGAGCCCGAGCGGCTCGCCGACGTCGTGGCCGGGAACTTCGGCGGCCCGACGACGCTGCCGCGCGGCCTGATGGGCGAGGACGCCCCCGAGGCGAGCCTCGGCCACGTGCTCGATGCCGCCGCGCTGGTCCGGGCGCGGGAGCGCGCCGCCGACCGGGCAGGCGACGAGCCGGAGCCCCGTCCGCTCGTGATCCTCGACCTCGCCCTGCACCGCGACGTCGACCCGCGGGTGGCCGACGTCGAGGGTGTGCTGCTCTTCGACCTCGCGACGCTGAAGGCGCGTGCGCCCGCGGTGGCGCACGACGTCGTCGCGCAGGCGCAGGGGATCGTGGACGCCGCCGCCCGGCGGTTCGAGGAGACCCGCCTCGGTCGTGAGGCCGACGCCGCGGTGGTCGCCCTGCTGGACGAGGCCGAGGTCCGGGCAGTGGCCGAGATCGCCGCCGACGTCGCCCGGCTGACCGACGAGCTGGCCGCACGCGACCAGCCCGCTCCCGACGAGTCCGACGTCGAAGCGATCGCCCGCGACGTACGCCGGCGCGTGCACGCCGAGCTGCACGACAAGATCGTCGCGATCCGGGCCAGGGCGACCGCTGAGGCCCGCGCTGCGGAGGCCGCGCTGGTGCAGGGTGCCGAGGCTCTGACGGCCGAAGCGTCCGCCCAGCGAGACGCCGGTCCGTCGCAACGCCGATAAGACTTCTGGCGACAACCGACGGAACAAGCCGGGCGGACCGGCTTTATGGTGCCAATCGGGCGATCGTTATGCAATCGTAATATGGGTGATTTTATTCACCCGGTAAGTGGGGGCTAAGTTCGGTGGCTCAAGGACCGATACGCGCATTTTGCGCAACGAGATGCTGGAGCCACTTTGAAGCACGCAGCACGCAAGAAGAAGACCGCATCGGCGGGTGCGCGGACCATCGCGACCGTCGCGATCGCAACCGCCGCCAGCGCCATGGCCGCCCCGGCCATGGCCGCAGAGGCCTCGCCGCTGGACTCCCTCGCTGACCTTGGCACCACCGCCGAGGGCCTCACGCAGGGCCTGCCCGCCCTCTCGTCGACGTCGATCGACCTGAGCGAGCTCACCAACGCGGTACCCGTGGTCAACACGGTGACCGACAAGGTGACCAAGGAGCTCCCCGCCTCCATCGCCCCCGTCACGGCCCTCGCGCCGAACTACAAGCCGGCGCAGTTCGTGTCCGGTGCCGTCCAGGGCGTCGCGCCCCAGGTTGTCTCCGACGTGGTCAGCGGCGTGACCGGCGGTTCCGTCGTGTCCGGCGTGACCGGCACTGCGCACTCCGCGCTGCAGAACGTGCTCGGCGGCAACGTCGTGGGCACGGTCACCGGTGTTGTCGGCAACGTGACCGGTGTTGCCGGTGGCGTTGTCGGCGGCGTGCTCCAGGAGGACGCCCTGGGCAACGTCCTGGGTGTCGCCAACGGTGTTGTCGGCACCGCTACCGGTGTCACCGGTGGTGTGCTGAACACGGCAACCGGCGTTGCCGGCGGCGTTGTGAACACCGCAACCGGTGTTGTCGGTGGCGTGACCTCCGGCGACGTCGTGTCCGGTGTCACGGGCTCCGTGAGCGGCACCGTCGAGAGCGTCCCGGCCACGGTGGCCGACGTGATCCGCAACGTGCCGAACATCCTGGCCGGCGTGACCGCCCCCGTCGCCGGCCTCACGGCCAACCTGCCGGGTGTGCTCGGTGGCGTCGGCGGTCTCGTCGACGGCGTCGTCTCGTCCGTCCCCGGCGTGGTCGCGGGCGTTCCGGGCATCGTCGCCACGGTCACCACCCCGGTCGCCGGTGCGGTCGAGACCGTCGTGGGCGACGTCGTCATCGACGGCGTCGTCAGCCCGGTCACCTCGGACATCGTCCCCGGCACCGTCAGCTCCGTGACGGGCTCCGTCGTCCCCGGTGTGGTCTCGACCGTGGGCAACGTGACGGGCTCCGTCGTCCCGGGTGTCGTCGGCACCGTGACCGGTGACGTCGTGCCGGGCGTCGTGAACGGCGTTGCCAAGCCGATCGTCGAGGACGTCGTGGTGGACGGCGTCGTCGGCGGTGTCGTCAAGGACAACGTGGTCGACAACGTGGTGAAGCCGGTCGTGCAGGACACCGTCGTGGACGGCGTCGTGAAGCCGGTCGTGCAGGACGTCGTCGTGGACGGCGTGGTCAAGCCGGTCGTGCAGGACACCGTCGTGGACGGCGTCGTCAAGCCGGTCGTGCAGACCGTGGGCAGCACCGTCAACGGCGTCACCGGCGGCGTCCTCGGTGGCGTCACGGGTGCCGTGGACGGCCTGACCGGTGGTGCCGTGAGCGGCCTCACCGGTGGTCTGCTGGGTGGTCTTTCCTGACCTGATTTCCGGGAGGACCCCAGCCTCTTCGGTCTTGACGTAGCAGGGTGGAGCGCCATTGGCGCTCCACCCTGTTTACGTTTTCCGGCGCTTTTCAAAGGTTCCATTCTTGTGTCCGTTGTTATCGAATCGTTACCATACGAGCAGGTTTTTCCGATCTACCCCTTTTTCTGCCTATTCTGATCCGGTAACGTCGTCGCGTCCCGAGTGACGGACCGTTGTAGCCGACCAGCTGGAGCAGCCCCCATGAAGCACGCCGCCATCAAGCCTTCGTCCGCCGCCAAGACCACGGCCGCCCGTGTCGTGGCGACGATCGCGCTCGCGACCGCTGCGACGGCTGTCGCCAGCCCGGCGATGGCCAACGACAACGGGGGCCGCGGCGGGTGCGACGACAGCTCTGCCGACTACGACGGCGGGCGCGACGGCAGGTACGGCTCCGCTCAGGCCCCGCAGTCGTACGAGCCCACCAGCTACTCCGAGCCGAACTACGACGTGCCGCGCTACGAGTCCCAGCAGTCGGACGACGGCGACCAGGCCGCCTCCGACTGGGACGAGCAGGACAGCGAGCAGGTGCGCGAGGCCCTCCAGGAGTACGTGGACGAGGCGAACGAGTCCGCTCCCGCTCCCGCGCCGCAGCCCGAGGTTGTCGAGGCCGTGACGCCGAAGGCTCCCGCACCCGCGGAGAAGCCGGCCCCGC
This sequence comes from Promicromonospora sp. Populi, assembly GCF_041081105.1. Taxonomy (NCBI): domain Bacteria; kingdom Bacillati; phylum Actinomycetota; class Actinomycetes; order Micrococcales; family Promicromonosporaceae; genus Promicromonospora; species Promicromonospora sp. Populi. The sequence goes on from NZ_CP163528.1 coordinate 3,859,199, forward strand.
CCCGGAGACGAACGCTCCGGTCGAGCAGGCCGCGCCCGAGGAGACCGCCGCGTCGGAGCCGCCGCTGGCCGTGCAGGCACCGGGCCAGCAGTGGGAGGGCACGCCGACGGCGGCCGACACCGCCGGGGCAGAGTTCACCGCCTACGTCCCGTCGGAGGCCATCAGCCAGGAGGCCTCCGCGCTCACCGAGGCCACGCTGGACGCCCCGGTCAAGCTCGCCACGACGGGGGCCGAGGCGGCCGCCCTCACCGCCGGGGCCGGTGCCCTGGTGATCGGTGGCGCGGGATCGCTGCTGGCCGCTCGGCGCGGCCGCGCCCGCGCCTACGTCACACCCCACACGTACCGACCCTGACGCCGCGGCGAGGATCCGACTAGGGGCTGCCCGGAAACATCACGGGCCCGACAGATCTGTGTCCATGTGCGCGGATACACTCGCCGCATGGCCAAGAATCCCTCCTCCGACTTCGTGCTCCGGCCCTTCGAAGGTCTCCCCGGGGAGACCGACTGGGTGGCGATGCGCGAGATCGTCCCGTCGGCTACCGCGACGGCTCGTACCACCGCCGAGTACGGCTCCCGCGACGTGACCGTGGTGACGCTCCTGCCGGGCGCCTGGACCGCTCTCCACCGCGCTGACGGCACGGTCCTGCTGGCCGTGCAGGGCATCGTCGGGTCGGGTGACGTGAGCCGCGACCTCGCCGCCGCGCTCCTGGAGGCGCTGGAGCTCGAGCCGGGCACGGCCGTCGAGTCCGGTGAGCTGCCGGGTGAGGGCCCGCGCCTGCAGGACGTGCTCGACCCGAGCGTCCCGTTCGAGGTCACTGTGCACGACTCGTTCGACTACTGGCTCGACCCGAGCGCCGAGGTCACGCCCGAGCTCAAGGAGAACCTGGAGGATGCGGCCGACGGCGCCATCCCCACGGTCAAGGTGTCGTCCGTCGATTCGGCCTACTGGTGCAGCATGACGCGCGAGTTCATGCGCTGGGCGCGTCCCGAGCCGGAGGACGACGTCATCGACGCGATCTCCCGGCTGCACGCAAAGCGCGAGTCAGGGCTCGCAGGTGGAAAGTTCGTGGGAGCGTTTCGTGCGTCCGGCCTGGTCGTCCCGGTCTGGGAGCTGCCGAAGGGTACCGAGGCAGCTGATCTGGAGGGCCCCGCGAAGGAGCTCGGCGAGAAGCTCGCGAAAGCACTTTCCACCAGGGAGCCGCTTGATGCGAACGAGCGACGCGCAAGAGCAGGTATCGTCTCCCGGCAGGTCACCCTGCGCTAGTCCGGAGCACCCCGGCCGGCCTTCGCGAGCGGCCCGGAACGCGTCGGCAGTCACCGCGGATCGCCACGAGCGACCCAGGTTTCGGCAACTAGCGAACCAAGGGAGTAGGATTCCAGGGGTAAACCTTTGCACTCACCAAGCAATGGGCTATCCGGACACCCACCAAGGCAAATCGACGCTTCAGGCAGGACAGGTGTGAACGCTCTTCCGGTCGCGAAGACCACGCGTCCCGGCAATGCTCAGGCAGGCAGGAACGTCCAGAGGGTGGCGGCGATCATCCCCGCCAAGGACGAGGCCGAACGCATTGCCGCGACCGTGCGCTCTGCGCGCGCGATCCCTCACGTCGACCTCGTGCTCGTGGTCGACGACGGCTCCGAGGACGACACGCAGCACGTTGCGCGTGCCGCGGGAGCCGTCGTCGTGCGCCACTCCCACAATCGCGGCAAGGCCGCCGCGATGGAGACCGGTGCGGCGGTGGTGGCCATGCGGGACGCCGACGGACGCCCGCCGCGCCTGCTCATGTTCATCGACGGCGACCTCGGCGACACCGCCGTCAACACCGCACCGCTGGTGCGCCCCGTCCGCGAGGGGGTGGCTGATCTCGCGATCGCGCTGCTGCCCAAGCAGGCCGGCGCCGGCGGGCGCGGGATCGTGGTGGGCGCGTCCCGCCGGGCGATCGAGGCGATGACGGGCTGGAGCCCGTCGCAGCCGCTGTCCGGCATGCGCTGCCTCACCCGTGAGGCGTTCGAGGCGGCCACGCCGCTGGCGCGCGGCTGGGGTGTGGAGACCGGCATGACCATCGACCTGCTCCGCAAGGGGTACGTCGCCGTCGAGGTGCCCTGCGACCTCAAGCACCGGGCCTCCACGAACGACCTCAAGGGCCAGATCCACCGTGCTGCCCAGTACCGCGACGTCATGCTGGCCGTGAACGCGCGCAAGATGCGCGGTGCGGTGGACGCGGTGCGGCACGCGGGCTCGAACGTCCGCAGCTGATGAGTCGGTCGCTGCGGGCGCGCGCCGTACGCTGACGTGGTGGAGTGGCAGGTCTGGTTGGGGATAGGCGCGATCGTCGTCGCGCTGCTGGCTCTGTTCGTCGCCTTGGGCGCCTGGTCGCAGCAGGCATGGATGCGACGCCGCGATCATCGGCATGCGACCCCGCAGAGCGTGCAGGCGGCCCCGCAGGTCGCGGTGATCGTCAACCCGTCGAAGCACAGTGCCACCGGGCTGCGGGACCGGGTGCACGCGCACTTCGCCGCCGCGGCCCTCCCTGAGCCCCTCTGGTACGAGACCACCGTCGAGGACCCGGGCAAGGGCCAGGCCCAGCAGGCCCTCGCGGACGGCGCCGACATAGTGATCGCGGCGGGCGGCGACGGGACGGTACGGGCGGTCGCGGAGACCATGGTGGGCACGGGCAAGCCGATGGGGGTGCTGCCGGTCGGTACGGGCAACCTGTTGGCCCGCAACCTCGAGCTGCCGCTGACCAGCACGGACGAGGCCCTGGACGTGATCGTGCACGGCCGGACACGCGCGATCGACGTCGGCTGGTTGCGGGTGGTGGAGTTCGCGGACACGCCCCGCAACGGTGACCACCCCAACCAGCCGGACCATGAGCCGGACACCGAGCGCGAGCACATCTTCCTCGTCATCGCCGGCCTCGGGTTCGACGCAGCGATGGTCGCCACCGCCGACTCCGGCCTGAAGAAGAAGGTGGGCTGGGTCGCGTACTTCGTGGCGGGCCTGTCGCACCTGCAGGCCCGGCGCATGCGCGCCACCCTGCAGCTCGACGACCAGCCTCCGGTGGACGCCCGCGCCCGCTCGATCATGGTCGGCAACGTAGGAATGCTCCCGGGTGGTGTCACCCTCCTGCCCGACGCCGTGCTCGACGACGGCGTGCTCGACGTGGCCGCCGTCGACGTGCGCGGCGGGGTGCTCGGCTGGGCCCAGCTCACCTTCGAGATCGCCCTGCAGGGGGTGGGCGTGCGGAACGACCTGCCGGAGAAGCTCGGCCGCATCGACCACACCAAGGCGCGCCGGGCGCGCATCCGGGTGGCGGCGGGCGAGGAGGCCCAGGTGGACGGCGATCCCCTCGGCAGCGCGGTAGAGGTCGACGTCCGGGTCCAGCCAGGGGCGCTGCAGGTCCGCGCACCGTGACCGCGCGGAGCGGTTCGGCGCGGGCGGTGCGAGGTCAGGAGCTGGAAATCCTGCGGAGCTGACCCAGGGCGACGAGCGGCACCGCGGTGAACAGCATCTGCGTGGCTATCCGGATGCCGTAGTCGTTGACGATGCCGCCCGCTACCGCGGCGAGGACCAGGCTCACGAGAGCCGGGCGCAGGAGCGGCCACTCCTTGGTGAGGCCTTCCAGCCAGCCCGCACGCACGCGCGAACCCTGGTACAGCGCCAGAGCGATCCACACGACGATGACGAGCGTGAGCCAGGCAGCCGGCCCGGCCAGGAGCGATCCGAAGGCGTAGCCCGCCTTGCGCAGCAGGATCTCGGCAGCCGTCCCGTCGACCACCTGCTGGACGAACGTCCCGAGGTGGGTGCGATGTTCTGCTGGACGCAGCCAGTCGACGATCCCTACCGCACCCACCAGCACGATCCCACCGACAGCCGTCATGAGCAGGCGGCGCCACGTGACGCGCGCTCCGAGGGCGGCGAGAGCGAGAACGGCGAAGACCGGGAGCAGAACGAGGGCGCCGCCCACGTCGGCGCCGAGCGTGGGCCACAGGTCCACGAACGTGGCCACACCGCCGACGAGCACCACGGCGATCGCTCCCGCGACCTTGCCCCACCTGCGGGTGACGAGCGTCGCTAGGCCCGCAGCGGCCAGCACGGCCGCCACGACGTACACGGAGTAGGTCGGATTGCCGAAGCCGTAGTAGCGACCGCCCAGCGTCGGCGCCGCGCCCAGGGGGCTCGCCCGGTGCAGCGGTGTGCCCAGCAGGGCATCGATGGTCAGCAGCGCGAACGTGAAAGCGGCGAGGAGCGCCGGACCCGCCCACAGCGGACGGCGCGGTACGAGCGCCCCGATGCCGGCGATCACAGTGGTCAGGACCGCCCACGTGACCCACAGCCCGACCGTCGGGTTGCCCCACTGCCACCACGGGACGGCGCCGACCAGGAATATCGCGGGGGAGGCGGCCGCGCACCAGAGCAGCAGCACTTCGAGCGCCCGTTCCCACGGGACCGGCGAGCGGTTGCGCCCGGCCGACTGCCACTTGGGCAGGAAGAGCACGATGATGCAGAGCGCCGCGAGGGCCAGCACGGTGGGAACGCCCGTCATGACCCCGCTGGAACCGCGCAGGGTGTCGTCGCGGATGCTCAGTGCGGCGAGCTGCTCGGTCGTCTCCTCGGATCCGTCAGGTCGTGCGTCGCCGATGGCGATGGACGCACCGGTGAAGTCCGCGGGGATCGGCGCGCCGGCCGTGCGCACCAGGGTCGTCGGTACGTCGAGGAGGCGGAAGACGCCGAGCCAGCGGGTTGCGCCGGAGGTCAGGTAGCCGGGCGTGCCCTCCGCGGCGTCGGGCTGGACCACGACGCCGACGCCGAGGCTGCGTCGTCCGGGGGCGGGGTTTCCGACGTCCGCGAGGACCACGAAGGCTTCGCTGGGCGCGGCCTCGACGAGGGCACCGACTCGTTCGTCAAGGCGTTGCAGCTCGGTGTCCCGGAGCGGGCCGTCGGCAGTGGCGTCCGCCGGGATCGGAACTCGCTCCGCGTCCGCCGTGGGGTCCCGGTGGTACGGCACGGCACCGGCGTCCACCACCGTGAGGGGGCACGCGAAGGCATCTTCGGGATCAGCCTGAACGACCTCGGGCGCCCGGTAGCGCTCGACCGTGCCGTCCGAGCTGGCGAGGGCGAGTGCTGCTCCCGGCCCGATCGCCGTCGTGCACTCCCCTGTGGAGGCCAACGCGGCCCCGAGGGTGCCCGGATGGGGACGGAACTCCGAGTCGGCCTGAAGGCCGACGAGCCCGGCCCAGCCGTCCAGGCGGGCGCCGGTCCCCTCGGCGACCAGATCCCATTCGGCGCACTGCCAGACGTCGTCGACGTAGGCGCCGGTGATGGCCGTACGGCCGGCGGAGAGGCTGAGCCATCCGGCGGCGGAACAGGACGCAGATGCCGAGGTCACGGCCGGCGTGATGCCACCCGCAGGCGCGCCGTCGTCGAGAAGGCGCCACAGGTGCGGTGTGGTGTCCGGGCGGACGTCCTGCCAGCGGAGGCCCTGAGTGCCGATGACGACGACCGGTGCGTGAGGGGTCAGGACGGGGGTGCCGCCGTCGGACACGTCGCCTGCGCGTGCCCCCGGCAGGACGACGGCGGCGAAGGTCCCTACCAGCGCCAGCACAGACACGATGAGCGCGGTGAGAGTGCGGGCAGGGAATATCACCCCGTTAGCCTAATCCGGGGCAGGCGGTATGCCTGGCGGGACCGGATTTGAGCACGGACCTGTACGACTCGGCCATGGCACCCCTACTCGGCCTCCACCGCCGTGGTCTCGCGCTCCGGACGAAATCAGGGGGACGGCCCCGATAGGCTCGCCCCGTGATCGATCTCCGACTTCTGCGCGACAACCCAGACGTCGTCCGCGCGAGCCAGGTGGCCCGCGGCGACGACCCCGACCTCGTGGACGTGGCACTCGATGCCGACGCGCGCCGCCGCTCCTCCCTCACGGAGTTCGAGAACCTGCGCGCGGAGCAGAAGTCCCTGGGCAAGCAGGTGGCGCAGGCACAGGGCGACGAGAAGCAGACCCTGCTGGCGCGCACCAAGCAGCTCGCGCAGGACGTCAAGAGCCTCCAGGCCACGGCGGCCGAGGCCGAGCAGGAGCTCGACCGGGTGCTGTGGTCGATCGCCAACGTCATCGAGGGCGCTCCCGCCGGCGGCGAGGAGGACTACGTCGAGCTCAAGCAGGTCGGCACCCGTCGCGACTTTGCCGCCGAGGGCTTCGAGCCCAAGGACCACCTGGAGCTGGGCGAGGGCCTGCGCGCCATCGACACAAAGCGCGGGGCCAAGGTCTCCGGGGCGCGGTTCTACTTCCTCACCGGTATCGGCGCGCGCCTGGAGCTGGCGCTGCTCAACATGGCGATGGACCAGGCCGGGCAGGAGGGCTTCACGCCCATGATCACGCCCACGCTCGTCAAGCCCGAGACCATGCAGGGCACGGGCTTCCTCGGCGCCCACGCCGACGAGATCTACCGCCTGGAGAAGGACGACCTGTATCTGGTCGGCACCTCCGAGGTGGCTCTCGCCGGCTACCACAGCGACGAGATCGTGGACCTCTCGGACGGGCCGATGCGCTACGCCGGCTGGAGCGCCTGCTACCGCCGCGAGGCGGGCTCGGCGGGCCGGGACACCCGCGGCATCATCCGCGTGCACCAGTTCCACAAGGTCGAGATGTTCAGCTACTGCGCACCCGAGGACGCGGCGGCCGAGCACCAGCGCCTGCTGGGCTGGGAAGAGGCCATGATGGCCAAGGTCGAGCTGCCCTACCGGGTCATCGACACGGCGGCGGGCGACCTCGGCTCGTCGGCGGCCCGCAAGTTCGACTGCGAGGCGTGGCTGCCCACCCAGGACCGCTGGCTGGAGCTCACCTCGACGTCGAACTGCACCACGTTCCAGGCCCGCCGGCTCGGTGTCCGCGAGCGGACCGAGGACGGATCCACCCGGAACGTCGCCACCCTGAACGGCACGCTCGGCACCACCCGCTGGATCGTCGCCATCCTGGAGAACCACCAGCAGGCCGACGGCTCGGTGTACGTCCCCGAGGCCCTGCGTCCCTACCTGGGCGGCCTGGAAGTCCTGGAGCCGGTCAAGTAAACCCGCCCACAACGAAGGCGATTATCTGATCTTGTGTGGCTCGTCGGCTCGTGTTCACCCTGGGGTCGGTAGGCTGCGATCGTGGCCAGCGACATCGATCGAAAGCTCATCGCCCTCGACATCGACGGCACGCTCGTCACCTACGACGAGGTGCTCTCCGACGACGCCAGGGCCGCCGTGGCCGCGGTCCGGGCCGCCGGGCATCACGTGGTGCTGGCCTCGGGGCGGTCGCTCATCGCCATGACGCCGATCGCGGCTGAGCTCAAGGTCGAGGAGTCCTGGATCGTCGCGTCGAACGGCGCGGTCACGGCGCGCCTCGATGCGACGGCCGACATGGGTTACATCCTGGAGCGCGTCGAGACGTTCGACCCGGAGCCCGTGCTGCGCATGCTCAAGGAGGAGCTCCCGCACGCGCGGTACGCGGTCGAGGACGTCGGCGTCGGCTTCCGGATGACCGAGCTCTTCCCGGAGGGGGAGCTGAACGGGGAGCACCGGGTGGTCGACTTCGAGGACCTCTGGGCCGGTGACGTCACCCGTGTGGTGGTACGCAGCCCCGGGGAGACCAGCGCGGAGTTCCACGAGATCGCCGCCCGCCTCGGTTTTGACGACGTCACCTACGCCGTCGGCTGGTCCGCGTGGATGGATATCGCGCCGCAGGGCGTGACCAAGGCGTCCGCGCTCGAGCGCGTGCGGCAGGAGCTCGGGGTGGCGCCCGAGAACACCGTCGCGATCGGCGACGGAAGCAACGACATCGACATGCTGCGGTGGGCGGGGCGGGGTGTGGCCATGGGACACGCGGCCGCCGCCGTGCGCGCCGCAGCCGACGAAGTGACCGGAAGTATCGAGGACGACGGCGTGGTGGACGTGCTCCGTTCACTGCTCTGAAGCATGAACTAACCGGCGGGTGAGCCCGCGGGTGAAAGCTATCCGTGCAAAGGTATGGATCACGTGCCGAATGCCTGTACATTTGGGCGCGATCCGTCGAACGCGTGACGGCGCTCACGGCGCCATGGGGGTGCGTGATGATCCTGGACGACCAACCGGTGTCCATGCGGGTGCGCAACGATGCGCCCCACCTGGTCGCTCTCGACATCGACGGGACCCTGTTGGTCACCGGGCAGCGTGTGCCCGAGCCGACGGTTCTGGCCGTGCAGCTTGTGCGCAGCCGGAAGCACCACGTGGTCCTGGCGTCGGGTCGGTCGTTGACAGGGATCCTCCCGGTTGCCCGGGAGCTCGGCATCACCGACGGCTGGGTGGTCGCCTCCAACGGCGCGGTGACGGCGCGGTTGTGCCCCAGCTGCACCAACGGCTACACCCTTGAGGGTGTCCTGACGTTCGACGTCGGCCCTGTGGCCCAGATGGCCCTCAGCCGGTTCCCGGACGTGCAGATCGGCGTCGAGGAGATCGGCATCGGCTACCGCGTGAACCGGCCGTTCGAGCCCCACGAGGTCAACGGCGCACAGCGCGTGGTCGGCGTCGAGGGACTGGGCGAGCTGCCCGCGTCGCGGGCGATCCTCCGCGGGCCGGACGTGCTGGACCTGCTCGATCCGCTCCGCCGGCACGGCGTCACCGCCACGCAGGCCGGGCCGGACTGGATCGACGTGACGCCGCGACACCTGAGCAAGGCGACGTCGCTGGAGAACGTCCGGGCGGCGCTCGGCGTCCCGCGGAACAACACGCTTGCCGTCGGCGACGGCCTGAACGACATCGAGATGCTCGGCTGGGCCGCACGCGCCGTCGCGATGGGGCATGCCCCCGACGAGGTGAAGGCGGTCGCCAACGAGACGGTCGGCGACATCAGCCAGCACGGCGTGATCCAGGCCCTGAAGACCCTGCTCTGACCCTTGGTTGTTGGAGGGTGCTGGCCTCGTTCGGCCAGCACCCTCCAACACCCGCGTCGTCAGCGCGCCGTCAGGATCAGCGGGCCGTTCTCCGTGATGGCGATCGTGTGCTCCGAGTGGGCGCCGCGGGATCCGTCCACGGAACGCAGCGTCCAGCCGTCGGGGTCGGTGAAGATCTTGTCCGTGGTCTCCAGGAACCAGGGCTCGACGGCGATCACGAGGCCCGGCTTGAGCGGGAACCCCCGGCCGGCGCGCCCGTTGTTCGGCACGTGCGGGTCGCCGTGCATGGTGCGGCCCACACCGTGCCCGCCGAAGTCGGTGTTGATCAGGTACCCGGCGGCCTGCGCCACCTCGGCGATGGCCGCGGAGATGTCGCCGATCTTCTTGCCCGGCTGCGCGGCGTTGATGCCCGCCTCCAGGGCGACCTCGGTGGTGCGGATCAGCTTCGCGTCCGGCTCGGCGCGCCCGGGCGCGGGGTCGCCCACGACGAGCGACAGCGCGGAGTCGGAGACCCAGCCGTTCACGGAGGCGGCGAAGTCGATCGACAGGAGATCGCCGGACTGGAGCGCGTAGTCGTACGGCAGGCCGTGCAGCACGGCGTCGTTTACCGAGGTGCAGATGACCTTGCCGAACGGCATGGCGCCGAACGAGGGGTGGTAGTCGATGTAGCACGACTCGGCGCCCTGGTCCCGGATCATCTTGTGCGCGACCTCGTCGAGCTCGAGCAGGTTCACCCCCACGCCGGCCTTCTCCCGGACGGCGAGCAGCACGTCCGCGACGAAGCGTCCCGCCGGGCGCATCTCCTCGATCTCGCGCGGCGTCCTCAGCTCGATCATGTCCGTCCTTCCGTAGGGGCACCAGTGATCTGGCGGCACAAGCCTACGTCCCGCTGCAGACACCGGAGGCTGCGCGTGCTATGGGTACACCTCCGGGATTCGCCCGGTATCCGCAACGAGCCCGATTGCAACGGTTTCGTAATGCAAGGCGTGCTGTATGGGCTTGCATTGCACCGTGAACCACGGTTGCGTGGAGGAAGGGCAACCTGGCAGTCTGCCGGGCCATACCCGCATGTCAGAGGGTTCTGAGCCCACGAAGCAGTGGAGGAGCACGAGATGACTATCCGGATGGCTTCCCGACGCCGAGCACTCGCCCTGGCGGCGACCGGCGCGAGCCTGGCACTGGTCCTGTCGGCCTGTGCCGATACCGACGACGGCGGGACGGACGACGGCGCCGCCGCCGGTCCCGACGCGATCGACTGCGCCCCCTACGAGGAGTTCGGCGACCTGGACGGCACGACCGTCACGCTCTACACCACGATCGTCGCCCCCGAGCAGGAGACCCAGGAGGCGTCGTACCAGCCCTTCGAGGACTGCACGGGCGTCACCGTCGAGTACGAGGGCTCGCGCGAGATGGAGGCCCAGCTTCCCGTGCGCGTCCAGGCAGGCAACCCGCCGGACATCGCGATCCTGCCGCAGCCGGGTCTGCTCCAGACGCTGGTGCGGGACTACGACGCCGTGGTCCCGGCGCCGGCGCAGACCGAGGCGAACGTGGACGAGTTCTGGTCCGAGGAGTGGAAGACCTACGGCACGGTCGACGACACCTTCTACGCCGCCCCGCTGGGCTCCAACGTGAAGTCGTTCGTCTGGTACTCACCGTCGGTGTTCTCTGAGGCCGGGTACGAGGTTCCGGAGACCTGGGACGACATGATGGCCCTCACGGAGACCATCGCCGAGACCAACGAGGGCGCGTCCCGCCCGTGGTGCGCGGGCGTCGAGTCCGGTGACGCCACCGGCTGGGCGGGTACCGACTGGATCGAGGACGCCGTGCTTCGCTCGGCGGGCACGGACGTCTACGACCAGTGGTACACCCACGAGATCCCGTTCAACGACCCGCAGATCCTTGAGGCGTGGGACGCCGTTGGCGCCATCCTCAAGAACCCGGACTACGTGAACGGTGGCCTGGGCGGCGTCGACTCGATCGCCACGGCCCCCTGGACCGACGCCGGGTACGGGATCATCGCTGATGAACCCACCTGCTGGATGCACCGCGCCGCGAACTTCTACTCGACGCAGTGGCCGGAGGGTACGGAAGTGGGGCCGGACGGCGACGTCTACGCGTTCTACCTGCCGCAGATGGAGGGTGAAGAGCGGCCGACCCTGGTGGCCGGTGAGTTCATCGCTGCGTTCGACGAACGGCCCGAGGTGCAGGCCTTCCAGACCTACCTGTCGAGCGACGAGTGGGCCAACGTCAAGGCGTCGACCACCCCGGCCGGTGGCTGGGTGAGCGCCAACAGCGGCCTCGACCCGGAGGCGCTGGCGACGGACTTCGACACGCTGTCCGCCGAGATCCTGGCCGACCCGGAGACGGTGGCCCGCTTCGACGCGTCCGACCTCATGCCGTCCGCCGTCGGCACCGACACGTTCTGGAGCGGCATCGTCGAGTGGTTCGCCAGCGACGAGAGCACAGAGCAGGTCACCACCACCATCGAGAACTCCTGGCCGTCGAACTGACGGCCGGCCCTCGATCATGACGGCGGAGGCGTGGGACCCTGGGTCCCGCGCCTCCGCCGTCCTAGGCTGAGGGCCGGACCAGTCAAAGACGACCGGACCAGAACAGCGACAGGAGATAGCCATGGACTGGCTGCTGCACGCCGGGGACGACCCGGGGCACAAACTACTGCTGATGCTCATCGCGATCGTGCTGTTCGTCGTACTGATGGGCATCATCCTCTTTGTGGTCGACCGACCACGTAACCCACCCCGCTGGTTCGTCGGCTTCGGGTTTGTCGGCGCGGTGCTGGTGCTCCTCACGCTGGGCCTGCTCTACCCGGCGGTGCGCACCGTCGTGAACTCGTTCATGGACCGCACCAGCGCCGAGTTCGTCGGTCTGGAGAACTACGCACGGGCCTTCACCGAGTCGCAGTTCCTCATCGTGCTCGGTAACACCGCGCTCTGGGTCCTCGTCGCACCGGCCGTGGCCACGTTCTTCGGCCTCGTCTACGCCTACCTGGTCGACAAGACCCGGTTCGAGAACGTCGCCAAGGGCCTGGTGTTCCTCCCGATGGCCATCTCGATGGTGGGTGCGTCGCTCATCTGGAAGTTCGTCTACGAGTTCAAGCCCACGGGCGTGGAGCAGACGGGCCTGCTCAACCAGTTCATCGTCTGGCTCGGCGGTGAACCGCAGCAGTTCCTGCTCAGCAGGCCGTTGAACACCTTCCTGATCATGGCGGTATTCATCTGGATCCAGGCGGGCTTCGCGATGACGCTGCTGTCGGCGTCGATCAAGGCGATCCCCGACGACATCACCGAGGCGGCGCGGCTCGACGGCGTCTCCGGACTCGGCATGTTCTGGCGCATCACCATCCCGAGCATCCGTCCGGCGCTTGTCGTGGTGCTCACCACCATCGCGATGACCACGCTCAAAACCTTCGACATAGTGCGAACGATGACGGCTGGGGACTTCAACACCTCGATCGTGGCCCTTGAGTTCTACAACCAGCAGTTCCGGCAGGGAGAGTCGGGCCTGAGCGCCGCCCTAGCCGTGCTGCTGTTCGTCATCGTCATCCCGGTGATCATCTACAACGTGCGCCAGATGCGCCTTTCGGAGGAGGTCCGATGAGCACCGTCGAGGACGCTACGACCACTCCCAAGGCAGCCAAGCCGCCGTCGGGCCTCGGTGATCGAGCGCGCAAGGCGCGCAAGGCGCTCTCCAGCCCGTGGGCGAGCACGCTCGCTGTGGTCATCGCCATCCTGTGGACCATCCCGACCGTAGGTCTGTTGGTCACCTCGTTCCGGCCGGAGGCGGATGTCCGGCTGAGCGGCTGGTGGACGGTCTTCGGCGACGCCCTCGCCGGCGAGGGCGTGTTCTCGCTGCGCAACTACGACATCGCGCTGTTCGACGGGTCTACCAACCTGGCGACCTACTTCGTCAACTCGTTCGTAGTGACCCTGCCTGCGGTGTTCATCCCGGTCACGTTCGCGGCGCTGGCCGCGTACGGGTTCGCGTGGGTCGAGTTCAAGGGCCGCGACATCCTGTTCGTAGCGATCTTCGCCCTCCAGATCGTGCCGATCCAGATCACGCTGGTGCCGCTGCTGTCGGCCTACGTCGATCTGGGCATCAACGGCACGTTCTGGGCTATCTGGTTGTCGCACTCGATCTTCGCGCTGCCGCTCGCGACGTTCCTGCTGCACAACTTCATGAAGGACATCCCGAGGTCCCTGATCGAGGCCGCGCGGATGGACGGCGCCGGACACGTGCAGGTCTTCTTCCGGGTGGTGCTGCCACTGCTTACGCCGGCCATCGCGGCGTTCGGCATCTTCCAGTTCCTGTGGGTCTGGAACGACCTGCTGGTCGCGTTGATCATGGGTAGCCCGGACACCTACCCGCTGACCGCTCGCGTGGCCGAGCTCGCGGGTTCGCGAGGCGGCGACTGGCACGTGCTCTCGGCCGGCGCGTTCATCTCGATGATCGTGCCGCTGATCGTCTTCCTGTCCCTGCAGCGCTACTTCGTGCGCGGCCTGCTGGCGGGAGCGGTCAAGGGCTGACCTCCCAGTTCCGCGACGTAGAGCGCCTGTCCGCCCGATACCCGGATATCCCGGCATCGGGCGGGCAGGCGCTCTACTGCGCGGAACTGGCCTCTCGGGTCAGGAGGCTCTCCTTGATGGGCAGGCCGTAGCGGAACCCGCCCAGGCTGCCGTCCGTACGCAGGATGCGGTGGCACGGCACGAACAGCGCCGCCGCGTTCATGGCACAGGCGCCTGCGGCCGCGCGCACCGCGGCGGGCCGGCCAGCCCGCACCGCGTACTGGCTGTAGGTCAGGCGTTCGCCGGCCTTCACCTCGCGCAGCACGTCCCAGGCGTGCGTCCGGAACGGGCCGCTCGCCTGGTGCACAGGCACTCGGCCGGGCGCCCCGTGGTCGCCGGCGTAGTACGCGCGGACGGCGTCGGCCGCCGCGGCGAGCACACCGTCCGACGGCGACGGCTGCGCCAGCAGCTCGGCCCCGGTGTCCGGGCGGAGCGTGGGGTGCACGAGGGCCAGCAGCGCGTCGAGGTCGTCGGTCCAGCCGGCGGCGAGCACGGCCTCCCGGGCGGGGCTTGCCGGGCTCGCGCCATCGGCGGGCACGGTGGCGACGAGGATGCTGAAGGGCCCGTCGGGGGTGGTGAGGGTCGTGGCGGTCATGGTCTTTCTCCAATGAGAGTCGGGCTGTCAGACACACAGGTCTGACACGTCAGGCGGAGCGCCAGAGGTGCATGGCGGCGTACGAGCGCCAGGGCGCCCACGCCGCGCCACGTCGGGCGAGCTCCTTGAACTGGTGGGGCCGGGACTCCTCCGCAGAGACCAGCCCGAGGTTGCGCGCACCGGCGAGCAGGGCGACGTCGCCGTCCATCAGGACGTCCGGGTCGCCCAGCACCCGCAGCGTCACGTCAGCCGGCGGTCCACGGACCGATCCCGGCTCGCGCCACCAGCCGCCGGCGCAGGTCGTCGGGGTCGTCGCCGACGCTCAGGGCGAGGGTCCCGTCCGCGAGGTCCCGGGCCGCGCCGACGACCGTCGCCAGGGTGCGGGCCGGGAGCCGGAGGTGCGTCGGGGCGCCGTCGGCCACCTGCTGGGGTGTGGGGAACAGGCGGGTGAGGCCCTCGAACGCCGAGACGTGCGGCGTACCGGCGCCGGCCGCCAGGCGGGACAGGTGCGTGCGCGCGGCGGCGACGCTGATCTGCTGGCCGACGATCGCCCGGACCAGCAGCTCGGCCGGGTCCAGCGTGCCAGGCACCCGGATTCCCGGGGTCTCGGCGACCGACGGCGCGAGCACCGGATCGCCGGCCAGCGCGGAGTCGACGGCGACCGGGTCCGCGTCGAGATCCAGCAGCCGTCGCACGCGCGCGACGGCGACCGGCGCATCCGCCAGGTCGGCGAGCTCGAGGTCCAGGTCGACCCGGCCGCTGCCGGGGTGCGGAACACGCACCTCGAACGCGCCGGGACCGTGCGGCAGGGCGACGGTCCGGGCGTACCGGAGGCGGCTCAGGTCCGCCGACTCCACACCCTCGATCGCGCGGACGGCCAGGAACTCGAGGACCCCGTGGGCGTCGAACGGCTCCCGGACCGGGAGGGCCAGGGAGATCCGGACGGGCTGGTCGACATCCCCCTGAGCGGGGTTCGCAGAGTCGGCAGTGCTCGCGCTCCCCGGGACAGCTCGCCGGGACCGTCCCCGGGCGCGCAGGTCCGACGGCGTGGCGCCGAAGACCTCGGACACGGTGTCGTTGAACTGGCGGATCGAGCCGAACCCGGCGGCGAACGCGACGTCGGCCAGCCGCAGCGACGTGCCGACCAGGAGTGCGCGCGCGGTCTGCGCGCGCTGAGCACGGGCCAGCGCCAGCGGCCCGGCGCCGAGCTCGCCGACCAGCAGCCGGTGCAGCTGCCGGTCGGAGTAGCCCAGCCGGGCCGCGAGGCCGGACACTCCCTCCCGGTCCACCACGCCGTCGGCGACGAGGCGCATCGCCCGGCCCGTGAGGTCGCGGCGCAGGTCCCACGCCGGGGTGCCGGGGGCGGCCTCCGGCAGGCAGCGCTTGCACGCGCGGAACCCGGCCTCGTGCGCGGCCGCGGACGTCAGGTAGAACGCGACGTTCTCGGCCTTCGGCGTGCGCGCCGGACACGAGGGCCGGCAGTAGATCCCGGTGGTGCGCACGGCCGTGTAGAACTGCCCGTCGAAGCGGGAGTCGCGCGCGGCTATGGCGCGGTAGCGCTCGGTGAACGCGGGATCGCGGAGCTCTACGTCGGTCATGAGCACCATCCTGCGCTCGTGCCGGACGTGGTGGCTAGCGGGAATCGGACACGGCGGTGGACCATGGCGCACCTCCCGGCGAGCATCGTATGAACTCTGTCTGACGGGTCTTGTGCGGTGACCGGCCCGGTGCGCACCATGTCCACCATGAAGACGCGAACCCTGCTCACGTTCTGCGCCGCCGTCGCCCTCGCCATCTCCATGACCGCGGCCCCCGCCGCGACCGCGGCTCCCGCAGCACCGGAGGTGACCGCGCCGAAGATCGCCTCCTACAACGTGTTCATGCTGTCGAGGAACCTGTACCCGAACTGGGGTCAGGTCGCCCGTGCAGACCTCATCGACCAGCAGGACGTTCTCGCCGGCCAGGATGTCGTCGTGCTCCAGGAGGCCTTCGACAACGCCGCCAGCGACCGCCTGCTGCGCAACCTGGTCGACACCTACCCGCACCAGACGCCGGTCGTCGGGCGATCGACCGCCGGGTGGGACCGCACCACCGGCGAGTACAGCGACGCCACGCCGGAGGACGGCGGTGTCGCGATCGTGAGCCGGTGGCCGATCACCAAGAAGTCGCAGCACGTCTACACCGACGCGTGCGGCGTGGAGGTGCTCTCCAACAAGGGGTTCGCCTACGTGCGGCTGGCGTCGCCGACCGGCCCCGTGCACGTGATCGGCACGCACATGCAGGCCGAGGACGGTAGCTGCACGGTCACGCCGGGCTCGGTGCGCGCCACGCAGCGGGCTGAGATCGCCGCGTTCGTCCGCGCCGAGGGCATCCCGGCGAGCGAGCCGCTGTACATCGCCGGCGACCTCAATGTGATCCGGTCCAGCGCCGAGTATCCGGCGATGCTCAGCGAGCTGAACACCGCCGCGCCGACCTTCACCGGCCACCCGTACTCGTGGGACTGCCAGGACAACAGCGTCTGCCTCGGTCAGTACGGCTCGGAGTACGCCTCCGAGCATCTCGACTACGTCCTCGCGGTCAACGGCCACCCGGCGCCCGCCGCGCTCGTGAACGAGACGCGGCGCGTGAAGAGTCCGGTGTGGACCGTGACGTCGTGGTTCACGACGTACTCCTACACCGACTACTCGGACCACTACCCGGTTTTCGCCGGCTAGGGCGCCTTCGGCGGGGCGCAAGATCCGTACCGGCTCGCCCATGGAGATACGTCGCTTACCGCCCGCACCTCCGCCACTATGTGCGCATGTCTCCGACCTGGGCCGACGACGTCATCGCCCGCCTCACCGACACCACAAGGTGCCCTGCCTGCGGGGAGCACCTCGCCTCTGTGGTGTGCGCCGCGTGCGGGCTCGACATCTCGGTCCGCGAAGCGCGCGAGGTGTGGCGCCTCTCGGTGGACACGGCGGATCTTCTGCGCGAGCGGGAGACGCTGCTCGACGGCATGCGGCGGACGCAACCCGGGGCGCACCTGGCCGGGCGGGACGACGCCCCGCGGGTAGCTGCCGCTCAGTCGCCCGCGCCGGCCGTATCCGCGCCGTCCGCACCGCGCGTCTCGGCGTCGGTCCCGGATGCGTTCGCCCCGCCGGCATCAGCACCGGCCTCGCAGGCTCCGCACCAGGCAGCGACGGTACTGCCGCCCGTGGACCAGCCCACCCGACCGGACCAGCCCACGCGACCGGACCAGAACGCCGGACCGAGCCAGCCTGCCCAACCAGGCGGCCCGTCCGTCCCGACAGGCCCGGTCGTCGCCACGCCGGCGAAACCGGCCGGCCCAGGCATCTCCCTGCAGCCGATCCTCGCGGGTGCGGGTGCCGCGCTGCTCGCGGTGTCGGCAGTGGTGTTCGTGTTCTTCACGTTCGGCGACAACTTGCTGCTGCGCGCGGTCGTGACGGGGATCGTCACCGCCGCGGCGGTGACGGTCGGGGCCATGCTGCGCCGGGCCGGGTTGCGTACCACCAGCGAGGCGGTGGCTGCGCTGGCGGTGGTGCTGGCGTGGGTGGACGTCGAGCTGGGTCTGCAGGCGGGCCTGCTCGGCGCGCTTGATCCGGCGCTGGCGCGGGCAGTGGTGCTCGCAGTGCTGGCCCCCGGGTTCGTGGCGCTCGGGTCGTGGCTGCGGGTGCGGTCCTGGGTGTCGGCGGGGCTGGTCACGGCGCCCCTGGTGCCGGTGCTGGCGGCGTTCGGTCTGCCCGGGTCGGCTTGGTCGACGTGGTGGTGGGCGATCGGGGTGGGGCTGATGTCGATTGCGGCGTGGGCGGCGCTGCGGACGGCGCCGGTCGTCGGCGCGCGGTCCGGTACGCGGCTCGTCGCCGAGACGTGGGTGCTGCGGGTCGTGCGTGCTGTCGGGTTCCCGCTCGCGCTGGCCGTCTCGTTCGTGGCAGAGCCGGTTCCGCCGTTGAGCGCGGTGGGCGCTACGGCCTTCCTGTGGGCCAGCGTGGTGGTGGTCGCGGCGCTGCTGGGGTACTGGCTGCGGGTCCGGTCGTGGTTCTCTGCCGCCCTGCTCGCCGCCCCGGTGATCCCGGTGCTGGTGGCGGCTGCGCTGCCCGGCTCCGTGTGGTCGGTCTGGTGGTGGGTGCTCGCGCTGCTGGTGGTAGCCCTCGTGGCCTGGGCGGTGCTACGCGTGCTCCCGACGCTCGCCGATCGGCTCGGCGGCCCGGCGACGTTCGAGCTCGAGTCGGGCTTGCTGCGGGTGGTGCGGGCCGCCGGACCGCCGCTGGCCCTCGCCGTCTCGCTCGGGGCGCAGGCCATGCCGCCGCTGACCAGGCTGGGCGCTACGGCGCTCCTGTGGTCCGGCGTTGTGGTGGTCGTGGCGCTGCTGGGGTACTGGCTGCGGGTCCGGTCGTGGACCTCCGCCGCTCTGCTCGCCGCCCCGGTGATCCCGGTGCTTGTGGTCGCGGCGCAGCCCGCCTCGATGTGGGCGGGGTGGTGGGTCCTCGCGTTCGCGCTGGTCGCGCTCGTCGCCTGGGCCGCCGAGCGGGCGCTGGTCGCGTTCACCGATCGGTTCGCCACACAGTTCACCGTCGAGACGCGGGTGCTGCACGTTGTGCGTGCTGCCGGCTTCCCGCTGGCGCTGGCTACCTCGTTCGTCGCGGGGGCGGCGCCCCCGCTGAGCGCCCTGGGTACGACGGCGCTCCTGTGGTCGGCGGTAGTGGTTACCTCGGCCGCACTCGGGGCCCGGCTGCGGGTGCGCTCCTGGGTGTCGGCGGGGTTGCTGTCGGCCCCGGCGATCCCGGTGCTGGTGGCGGTCGCGCTGCCCGGGTCGGCGTGGTCGATGTGGTGGTGGGTGCTCGCGCTGGTGCTGGTCGCCCTGGTGGCGTGGGCGGCGCTGCGGATGCTCCCGGCCGTCACGCGCCGCCTTGCACCGGGCGCCCGTGAGATCGCCCCCGAGGGCGCCCCGGCCTTCGGCGTCGAACAGGGCTTGCTCCGGGTGGTGCGTGCGGCCGGGCTGCCGGCCGCGCTTGCGGCGTCGGCTCTGGCCTCGCTCGCAACGCCGATCGAGCCGCTGACCCGGCTGGGCACCACCACCGTCCTGTGGTCCGCGGTAGCTGTCGCCGGGCTGCTGCTCGGTCATGCGCTGCGCGTCCGGGCGTGGACGTCGGCCGGAGTCCTCGCGGTACCGGGAGTTCCGTTGCTGCTGCTGGGCGCCGTCGCGCTGCCCGACGGTTCGTGGCTGCCCGCGCTGGGGGTCCTCACCGCAGCGCTCATGACGCTGCTCGCGCGCGCCGCGGCCATCGTCTCCGGCCCTCGGATCGGGTCCCGGCTGCAGGCCGAGAGCCGGGTGCTCGACGTCGTGGCCGCGGTGGCGGTGCCGATCGCCGTGCTCCTGGCGTTCGACGCGCGGCAGCCGACCTGGCTGCCCGGGCTGGGCGGCACGGCGGCACTGGTCGCCCTGGCGGCCGTGACCGTAGCGGTGCTGCGGCGGGTCACACACCACCGGCCCTGGACGGTCGTCGGCGGGGTGCTCGCGGTCGCCGCGGGTGGCCTGCTCGGTGTCGAGGCGAGCGTGTCCGTCGCGGGCTGGGTCCCGTTCGGCGCGGCGTGCGCGTGGACGGTGCTCGCGCTCGCGACCGCTCCGCGCCTGCTCAGGCGGGCCGGCCTCGGCTCCGTCCGCGGGGCGCTCGCCCCGGCCACGCGGGACGACCTGCTGCTGAGCGGCTGGATCGTCGCGGCCGTCGCCGCGCTGCCCGCCCTGTTGCTGGTCCTGCGGCGGGTGCCGGACGCGTGGTTCGCCGCCTTGTCGGCGCCCCACCTCGGCTGGACCGTGCCCTCCGGGGCCCTTGTCGCTCCGGGATCGACAGGTCTTATGGTCGGGGCGACCGAGACCCTGGGGAGCCTGCCCTGGGCGCACCTGGGCACCGTCGCGCTCGCGGTAGTCACGCTGCTTGCGGCCAGGCTCGCCCCGCGAGGGCGGGCCGGAGGAGCCGCCCGCCCCGGCCGGCGTACAGAGGCCGTCGCGGCCCCTTGGCTGGTGCTGCTCGCCGCACTCGGGATCGCGCTCGACCCGCGCCTGACCACCGTGGTCTCGCTCGCTGCCCTGGTGGTGCTCGCGTGCACGCTCGTCGCGGCGACGGCGGTCCGGTCGACCGCATGGCGGGGGCTACGGCCGGGCGTCGGGGCCGTGCAGGGCGCGACACGCGCACTGGTCCGCGCCTCGGGGCGCCTGCGTGTGCTCGGCGGCACCCGGATCGCCGGTGCGGACCTGCGCCTCGCCCGGGTAGTGGCGCTGACCGGGGCGGTCGGGGCGACCGGCCTGCTGCTCGTGCTGTCCTGGGTCTCGCGTCCGACGACGGCGGCCGGCGCGCTCGTCGTCTGCGCGCTGCTGCTGTCGTTCCGCGGTGTGCTGCGGCCCGCGACGCACCCCTGGCTGGTCGGCGCGGGGTACGTGTACCCGCTGGTCGTCCTGGGTGTTGTGCTCGGCTGGCTCGACCTGCCGACCGTCGCCGTGATCTGCACGGTCTCGGCGGTCGCCTCGCTCGTGACCATCGTGGTCACCCTCGGTGGACGCACCTCGCGGAACGAGTGGTACGTGGTGCTCGGCGTGACCGCCGGGCCGTTCGCGGCCGGCGTCGTGACCGTGGTGTTCGAGCGCACCTGGTGGTCGGCGGGCGCCGCCGCGGCCATGCTGGCCCTCGAGCTGGTGCTGCTGCTCACGGCCCGCACCGGCCTGGCGGGCGCGGTCCGGTCCGGGGCCGCGTTCCTGCTGCTGCCGACGGCGTCCGTCATGGTCACCAGTGCGGGCGCGATGATCCTGGATGTCTCCGGGTCCCCGTACGTCCTGCCGACCACCGCGCTGTTCGTTTCGGCGGTCGCAGGCGGCGCGGCCCGGATCGCGGAACGGATAACCACCCGGGTGCCGGACGCCGGTCCCGGCCTCGCCGCCGGCGTGCGCCGTGGCCTGGAGCGGTCCGCGCTGCTCACGGGCGCCATCACCATCTTCCTCGCCTACGCGCGACCCGCCGCGGGGCCGGACATCGCGGTCGCGGTGCTGCTGCTGCTCGCAGCCGGCGCCGTGCTTGTCGCCCGGGAGCCGGGCCGCCGGCGCGTCTGGCAGCTTGCCGCCGCACTGGCGCTCGCGGCGCTGTGGACCGCACTGGCCGGTGGCGAGGTGCGGCTGGTCGAGGCGTACACGCTCCCGCCCGCGCTCGGCGCGGTGGTCGTCGGTGCGTTCCTGGCCTGGCGCATCAGCCGCAGGCCCGAGACGACACGGCCCGGCCAGAGTCCGGCCGGGCCGGCGACGCATGCCTGGCGGCTCGCCGCCGTCGGTGCGGGGCTTGCCGTGGTGCCGAGCCTCATCGTCCTGGTGACCCGCACCGAGCCGGCCGACTGGCGCGCGTTCGCGCTGGTGGGCGGCGCTGCGATCGCTCTGGGTGCCGCGTACGCCCTGGGGTGGCCGGGCCTGCGGGAGCGGTTTGCCTTCCTGCGGGACGAGTGGACTCGGCCGGTCCGGCGCGGGCTGGTCGCGGTTGCGGCGCTGGCCGCCCTGGGCGGAGCCGTCGAGTCGCTCCATGTCGCCCGCGAACCGATGCTCTGGCTCGGGTCCAGCGGCGCGACGTCGAGCGACCGCGCTCCCCTGCCCCGCTTGGCGTGGTTGGACGGCGCTCCCCTCGGGGAACCGATCGGCGCCGGCTGGGTGTTCGCCGTCGGCCTCAGCTGGGCCCTCCTGGCCGGTGCGCTCCTGATCGCGGCCGCGATCATGGCCCGCCGCCAGGCGAGCGCACGATCGGCGCTGCTGCTCGACCGCTGGGGCCTGGCGCCCGGCCTGGTGCTCGCGACGCTCGGCGTCGTGGCCAACACCCGGCCCGTGTGGGGCTCGATCGTGGCGCTGCTGGTCCTGGAGCTGGTGCTGCTCGGGGTGCTCGTGCTGGTCACGAGGCGGGTGGGGCGGTCGGTGGTCAGCGCACCGCCGTGGCTGGTCTGGTTGTGCGCCGCCGCCGTCGGGATCGCCGCGTGGTCGCCGCGCGAGCTGCGTGTCGAGGCGTTCTCGGTGCTGCTCGGCGTCGGCCTGATCTGGTCGGGCGCGACCGCGCTGCGCCGCTGGGTGGCGGCAGGCGAGCCCAAGGACGCGGCCGGCACGCTCATGACCTGGCCCGTCGGCTACGGCGGGTCCTGGCGCACCATCGGCTGGGGTCTTGCGGCTCTGGTCGGACCCTCGGTGCTGTCCACGGCGACCGACCCGCTGACGATCCGCGCCTCCTGGGTGGTGCTGGCCGCGCTGGCGGCGGTCCTCGTCGGATCCCGGCTGCGCCTGTCGGCACCGTTCTGGATCGGGGTGTGGACCCTGGCGGTCGAGGTGCTCGTCGTGTTCGCCAAGCTCGGAGTCGGCGTCTCGCCGCTGCCGTGGATCCTGACGCTCGTGCCGGCCGCCGTCGTCCTGCTCATCATCGCCACGCTCGACGAACGGAGGACCTCCGCCTCCGGCGGCACCGCGGCGTACCTGCGCGACCTGCGCTGACCTGGGCCGCGGCGGCCGCGGCCCAGGCGCCCCAGCAGGACGTCAGACCTTGGCGTCCAGCCAGTCCAGCACCGTGGTCAGGTACTTGTCCCGGGCGGGCTTGGGGGACAGCACGAGGTCGTGGGCGCCGCCCTCGATGATCGAGATGTCCACGTCCGGCCCCAGCCCTGGACCGCGCGCGAGCATGTGCGCGACGTCGAGCACCGCGTCCGTGCTGAGCAGCTCGGCGGCCTCGGCGTCGTCGCGCCCCGTGCGGTCGCTGGTGCACATGAGGACCGGGCACTGCACGGACAGCCCGCGCGCGATCTTGCGGTGGCCGCGTCGGATCGCGGCCAGCCACCCGGCGCGGACGGGGAAGCCGGCGTACGGCTTCCACCGCAGGTCGTAGTCCCACTCGCCGCCCGATGCCCGGTTCAGGGCGCGGCCGTACCCCGCCGCCAGCGTGGACACCACGGTGCGCGGCGCTATCCGCCCGAGCACGTAGATTGCCTGGGTGATCGGCCCCCGCTCGAGCCAGGTGCCCCTCAGGTCGAACCAGGGGCTGTTCAGCACCATGGCGGTCACGCGGTCCGGGCGCACGTCGGCGTACAGCGAGGTGATGAGACCGCCCGTGGAGTGCCCCATGAGCACCAGGCCGGTGTGGCCGTCTGCGGTGATGACGTCGACGGCGGCGTCGAGGTCCTCGTAATAGAGCTCCAGCCGGTTGACCATGTTGGTGTCGCCGCCGCCCACGGTCCATGAATCGATGGAGCGGCCGTGCCCGCGTAGGTCGACGGCGTAGAACGGGTACCCCCGACCGGCGACGGCCTCGGCGAGGTGCCGCTGGAAGAAGTAGTCGGTGAACCCGTGCACGTACAGCACCGGCGGCCGCCCGACGCCGGGCGTCGCGCCGTCGTCGGGCGCAGCGCCGTCGAGCGCAGCGCCGTCGTCGGGTGTGTAGCGGACCAGGGTCGCCTCGGCGCCCCCGGGAAGCCGGAGCGTGCGGGCCTCGAAGCCCGCGCCCAGCACGTCCTCGGTCCAGTCGTTCCCGCTGTCGTCCACGTCGCTCCCGTACGTCAGACCTGCGCCGACCGATCGGCGAGCGGCGCGTGCTGCGCCGTCGCCGCCGACCATATACGCAACGGACCCCTAAGCAGCGGCGGCGGCCAGCATCCGCTCACGGCGGAGCGCGGGCAGGAAGCACAGGGCGCCCAGGGTGCTGAACACGCCGCCGAGCACCATGGCGGTCGGTGTGGACAGCGCGCCCGCCGCCCAGCCGAGGGCCGGGGCGCCCAGGGAGTACGCCAGGAACGAGAGCATCGACGCCATCGACAGCACCGTCGAGCGGTTCCGGGCCTCGGCCTCTCGGTGCAGCAGGGTCTGGTAGGCGGGTCCGGACGCACCGTGCAGCCCGTAGGTCACGAAGTACGCAGCGATCAGGCCGACCGGGCCGAGCGCGAGCCCCATCCACACGGCCCCGAGACCGTTCAGGACGCGCGCCACGATCGCCGTGCGGGCCACACCGAGCCGGGGCGTGGCGAGGCCGCTCAGCGCGGCCCCGCCCGCGAACACCGCCCAGCCGACGGCCGCGACCGGGCCGGAGACCGCGGCCGCGGCCTCGGTCCCGCCCAGGAGCTCGGACAGGCGGATCGGCTGGAACGTCTCGTACACCACCATGCCCACGCTCCAGAACACCTCGACCAGCAGCAGCCACCGCAGCACCCGGTTGTCCCGCGCCAGACGCAGGCCGTCGCGGATCACCCCGGGCGCCAGGCGTGCCGACGCGAGCACCCGCCCCGCCACCCCCGCGCCGCTCTTGCCCGACGGCGGCGGGGCCGGCGTCGCTCCGGGCCCGCCTGCTACCGCGCCGCCTGCTACCGCCCCGTCGGTCACGGCGCCGTCGGCAACGGGCGCCAGGGTGCGGGGCACCTCGCGGACCAGGGTGGTCACGACGACCAGATGCACCAGCGAGAGCGCCGCGTACACCGCGTAGGGGAGTGCCATCGCGGACCACGCGTCGAACGGGTGCCACCAGATGAGGCCGCCCGAGACGAGGGCACCGATGGCGATCGAGGCGCCGAGCACGGTGCTCTGCGCGGCCAGCGGCTGATCGACGTCGGCCCCGGGCTCGGTCGCGTGCACCGTGTCGACGAACCAGGCCTCCAGCGGCCCGGAGTCGAGCGCCCGGAAGATGCCGGTGACGGCCGCGGCCAGGGCGAACGTCCAGAAGGTCTGCGCGGTGAGGAACAGGACGGCTGCCGCCACCTGGAAGATCGCGGCCGCGATCAGGACGGGGCGGCGGCCCAGGGCGTCGGCGAGGCCGCTGGTGGGCAGCTCCAGCAGGAACACCGTGAACCCGGTCAGCGACAGCGCGGTGAGCGCCTCGGGCACCGACAGGCCGCGCTCGATCGGCAGCAGCGTCGTCACCGTGACGATCAGCCCGACCGGGAACCACCGGGTCAGGGTCAGCAGCAGAAAGACCTGCCGGGCGCGCTGCGGCGTCAGGGGAGTCATGGTTTCTCCGTCTCGGGGACGTCGTCCGGCTCCAGCGGGAATGCCGCCTGCCAGAAGTGCACGCGGCGAGCGTCGGGGGCGGCGTCGGGGTCGGCATCGCGGTAGCGCTCGAGGACCTCGTCCAGCTCCCTGCGTAGCGCCTGGAGCCGTTCCGGGTTCACGGTCACCCACGCGTCGCCCATGCCCGTGGCGTCCTGCCACTCGCTGGGCCACGCCTCGGCGACGTCGAGCCAGTGCCCGAAGTCGGTGCTGAACAGCCGCAGGTAGTCGCGCTCCAGCCAGCCGAGCGCGGTGGTGGCGTCCTCGTCGTGCGCCAGCTCCGACCGCTCCCAGCTGTGGGAGCTCGTGGCGGCGCGCCACAGGCGCTGCTTGCCCGCGCCCTCGCCGGTGTCCGCGACCAGGCCGACGGACTCGAGCTTGCGCAGGTGATAGCTGGTGGCGCCCGAGTTGGTGCTCAGTGTTGTCGCGAGCGTGGTCGCAGTCGCCGGACCGCCCCGCCGCAGGGTGCCGAGCAGGCGCGAGCGCAGCGGATGGGCGAGGACCTTGACCGCCTCGGGCGTGAGGCGGAAGTCGTCATGGGAAGCGGACATGCGTGCACAATAATCATGCACAACATCTGTGCACAAGAGTTATGCACGCACAATTGCGGCCGGCAGTCAGAGGAGCATGACGACGGCGGTGACCACACCCGCGATGACCACCAGCACCCGGAACACGGTCGGCGGGATCTTGCGGCCGATACGGGCTCCGACGTAGCCGCCCACCAAGGACCCGGCGCCGAGCAGGCCGATCGCCAGCCAGTCGACGTCGGCGGCGAACACGAAGATGACGGTCGCCACGATGTTCGCCGCGAGCAGGGAGATGGTCCTCAGGCCGTTGACAACCTGCACCCGCAGGTCGGTCCCGAGCCCAAGCACGGCGACCATCATGACGCCGGCCCCGGCGCCGAAGTAGCCGCCGTACGCGCCGGTCAGGACCGAGAAGACGGCGGTCACCGGGGACATCTGGTGCCGCAGGCGGGCGGGCTCGTCGCGCGTACGGCGCAGCCACCGGCTGATCCACGGCTGTGCACCGACCAGCAGGCAGGAGGTCAGGATCAGCCAGGGCACCACGGCTTCGAAGACGCTGGACGGGAGCGCGAGCAGCAGGACTGCCCCGCCCACCGCGCCGACCGCGCAGGTCACGAGCACGGCCAGGGTGACGGCCGGGTGCTCGCGCAGCTCCTGGCGGTAGCCGAACGACCCGCTGATGCCGGCGGGCACGAGGCCCACCGTGTTGGACGCGTTCGCGACGACGGGCGGTAGCCCGATCGCGAGCAGCACAGGGAAGCTCAGCAGCGAGGCGACGCCGACGGTCGAGGAGAGGATGCCCGCCCCGAGCCCCGCGCCGAGCACGGCGAGCTGCTCCCAGCCGGTCATCGCTCGTTCTCCCGCAGGAGTGCCACGTCGCTGACCATCTCGACGTGGGCATGCATGGCTGCGGCGGCCGCCTCGGGGTCGCGCTTGCGGATCGCGGCGGCGATGGCCCGGTGCCCCGTGAGGGAGTTGCGTGGCCGCCCGGGCTGGGAGAGGGACTCGATCCGGCTCTCCCGGATCAGGCTGGCGATCTCCCGCATGGTCTGGGACAGCAGCTCGGAGTGCGCTGCCGCCGTGACAGCCGCGTGGAACTGCTCGTCGGCGTCGACCCCGCGCTCGCCGTGCTCGATGGCCGCCTCCATCGCGTCCAGGGACGCGTCGATGGCCGCGAGGTCGTCCTCGGTGCGGCGCTGCGCGGCCAGCGCGGCGATCTTGGTCTCCAGGGCGTCCCGGATGTCGATGATCTCGGGCATCCGGTCGGCGTGCGCGCGGATGGCCTCGACGATGCGGCTCTCGCTGAGCTTGCCGGTCAGCACCGTGCCGTCGCCGTGCCGCACCACGACGACGCCCACCACCTCCAGCGCGACGAGCGCCTGGCTGAGGGTCGCGCGGCTGACACCGAGGCGCGCCGCGAGCTCACGCTCCGGCGGCAGGCGATCCCCTGCGGCAAGCCCGTTCTGCCGGATCCAGGCGGTGATCTGCTCCGCTACCTGCTCGTAGAGGCGGGTGCGGGCCAGCGGCGTCGGCAGTTCGGCGGGAGCCTGAGGAGTCACCCGCCGAGAGTACTTGACTTATCCGGCATTGGACTATTGGCTAGGCCACTGAGCCATCGTGTCTCGTCGGTCAAGGGTGTCCGCCACGATGGAAGAGGAGTTCTCATGGGTCCTGAGTGGATAGCGATCATCGCGCTGGTCGCGTTGTTCGTCGCCGGGACGGTCCTGCCGATCAACATGGGCGCGCTCGCCTATGTCGCGGCCTGGTTCGTCGGCGTCTTCGCCCTGAACATGGATGAGCGGGAGGTGCTGGGTGGCATCAGTGCGGACCTCGTGCTGACCCTCATCGGTGTCACATACCTGTTCTCCATAGCCAAGAACAACGGCACGGTCGACCTCATCGTCTCCAAGGCGGTCCAGGCCGTCGGGGGGCGGGTTGCCCTCATTCCCTGGGTCATGTTCGCCGTCACCGCGCTGCTCACGGCCATGGGCGCGGCCAGCCCGGCGGCCTGCGCCATCATCGGCCCCGTCGCGCTCGGGTTCGCCCGCCGGTACAAGATCAACCCGCTCATGATGGGCATGTTCGTGGTCCACGGTGCCCAGGGCGGCGGGTTCTCCCCGATCAGCATCTACGGCACCATCACCAACTCGGTGATGGCCGACGTCGGCTACGAGGGCACCGCGATGGGCGTGTTCCTCGCGTCGCTCGGGGTCAACACCGCGATGGCCGTGGTCCTGTTCCTCGCGCTCGGCGGGCGCCAGCTGATGCGCGAGCGGGTAGACCCCGCGGACGCCGCCGGCCACGTCGTGGACGACCTGCACACGGGCGGCGCCTCGGTGACCGTCAGCGGTCAGGGTTCCGGGGTCTCGACCACCACGCAGGGTCTCGGCGTCCGCCGCGACCACGTGCTCACCCTGGTCGCCTTCGTGGCCGTCGCCGTGACTGCCCTCGCGTTCGACCAGAACATCGGCTTCGTCTCGATCACCGCCGCGGTCGTGCTGGCCATGCTGTCGCCGCAGCAGCACAAGGACGCCGTCAAGCAGATCGCCTGGCCCACCGTCCTGCTGGTCGCGGGCGTGAGCACCTACGCCACGATCCTCAACGAGGCGGGCTCGCCCGAGTACATCGGCACCTGGGCCGCCGGCCTGGGCATCGCT
The DNA here is from genome assembly GCF_041081105.1 of Promicromonospora sp. Populi. Taxonomy (NCBI): domain Bacteria; kingdom Bacillati; phylum Actinomycetota; class Actinomycetes; order Micrococcales; family Promicromonosporaceae; genus Promicromonospora; species Promicromonospora sp. Populi. The sequence continues at coordinate 3,887,518 of NZ_CP163528.1, forward strand.
GCCATCGGTGCGCTGGTGCTCTGCTACGTCGGCGGCATCGTGTCCGCATTCGCGTCGTCGACGGCGCTGCTGCCGGTGATCATCCCGATCGCCGTGCCGCTCATCGCCGGTGGCGGCGTGAGCCCCTGGGCCATGGCCGCGGCCCTGGCGGTCTCCTCCACCATCGTCGATGTCAGCCCCTTCTCCACGAACGGAGCCCTGATGCTCGCCAACCGGCCGGACACGATCTCCGAGCAGGCCTACTACAGGCAGATCCTCAACTACGCCATCATCGTCACCCTCGCGGGGCCGCTGCTGGTGTGGGGCATCCTCGTCCTGCCGGGCTGGTGAGCACCATGACCGGACCCCTTACCGACGTCGTCGTCGTCGACCTCTCCCGGGCCTTGGCCGGGCCGCACGCCACCATGATGCTCGGCGACCTGGGCGCGCGGGTCGTCAAGGTGGAGGTGCCTGAGCGGGGCGACGACACGCGCGGCTGGGGCCCGCCGTTTGTCGGCGAGGAGGGCGCGCGGGAGTCGACGTACTTCCTGTCCGCGAACCGGAACAAGGAGTCGATAGCGCTCGACCTCAAGGCCGACGCCGGTCGGGCGACCCTGCTGGAGCTTGTAGACCGCGCCGACGTGCTCGTGGAGAACTTCCGGCCGGGGGTGCTGGACCGGCTCGGCCTCGGCGTCGACATGCTCCTTGAGCGCAACCCGCGCCTGGTGGTGCTCTCCATCACCGGGTTCGGGCACGACGGTCCCGAGGGTGGCCGCGCCGGGTACGACCAGATCGCCCAGGGCGAGGCCGGTCTGATGTCGTTGACCGGGTCCGGCCCGGACGACCCGCAGCGTGTCGGCGTGCCGATCGGCGACCTGCTCGCCGGGATCTACGGCGCGTACGGCGTGCTCGCGGCGCTGCACGAGCGGCACACGACCGGCGTCGGGCAGGTGGTCCGGACCTCGCTGCTGGCCGCCGTCACCGGCGTGCACGCGTTCCAGGGCACGCGGTGGACGGTCGCCGGGGAGGTGGGACACGCGCAGGGCAACCACCACCCTTCGATAGCGCCGTACGGTCTCTTCCGCTGCCGTGACGGCGCAGTCCAGATAGCGGTCGGCTCCGAGGCGCTGTGGCAGCGGCTCTGCCTGGTCCTCGGGCTCGACGCCGAAGCGGAAGGCATGCGGAGCAACCCCGAGCGGGTCGCCCACCGGGACCAGGTCATCGAGGTGATCGAGGCCGCCTTCGGTGCGTTCGACGCCGACGCGCTGCTGACCCGGCTCACCGACGCCGGCATTCCGGCGGGCCGCGTGCGGACGCTCGACGAGGTGTACGCCTGGGAGCAGACCGCCAGCCAGGGTCTGCTCGTGGACGTGGACCACACGAGCCTCGGCACGGTGACCCTGCCGGGGCCGCCGCTGCGGTTCTTCGACCCGTCCGGGGTCGAGGTCACCCGGCGGGACCACCAGGCGCCGCCGGTGCTCGACGAGCACGCCGCGCGGATCCGGGCCTGGTTGGACGCGTCAGGTCCGGGGGCCGCCGGGCCGGCGGCGGCCGGGCCGGACTCAGGTGGGCCCGAGGCCGGCCGATGACCCGCCGGTGGACCGCACGCGAGCTGCTCGACCTCGTCCTCGACGCGGGCAGCTTCGAGTCCTGGGACGAGCCGATCGACACGTCCGGGCACCCGGCTGCGTACCGGGCCGTGCTCGCGGCCGCCGCGGAAAAGGCCGGCACCGACGAGTCCGTGCTCACCGGCCGTGGCCGCGTCCGGGGGCGGCCCGTGGTGGTCGTCGTGAACGAGTTCCGGTTCCTCGGCGGGTCCATCGGCCGGGCCGCCGCGCGGCGGATCACCGCCGCGATCCGCCGCGCGACGACGGAGCGCCTGCCCGTCCTCGCGACGACGGCGTCCGGCGGCACCCGGATGCAGGAGGGCACACCCGCGTTCCTGAAGATGGTCGAGATCTCCCGCGCCGTCATGGACCACCGCGACGCCGGCCTGCCCTACCTCGTCTACCTGCGCCACCCCACGACCGGCGGGGTGTACGCGTCGTGGGGCTCGCTCGCGCACCTCACGGTCGCTGAGCCCGGGGCGCTCATCGGGTTCCTCGGGCCGCGCGTGGTCGAGGCCCTGACGGGCAAGGCGCTGCCCGACGGCGTGCAGTCTGCCGAGAACCTCGCCGCCAAGGGGGTGCTCGACGGCGTCGTCGCGCCGGAGAACCTGCCCGCGCTGGTGGAGCGGGCGCTCGCGGTGCTCGTCGACCCGCCGTCGCCGTCGACCCTGCCTCGCCGGGAAGGTGAGCCGTCGGGGACGACGTCGGCCTGGAACTCCGTGCAACTCACCCGGGCCGCCGACCGGGTGGGCGTGCGGGACCTGCTGCGATACGGGGCGTCGGGGACCGTGCGGCTGTCCGGTACGGACGAGGGCGAGCGCGACGAGTCGATGCTGGTCGCGCTCACGCGCCTGGACGGGCAGCCGTGCCTGGTCGTGGGCCAGGACCGGACCCGGCAGTCGGACCTGACCCCGATGGGGCCGGCGGCGCTGCGCGTGGCGCGGCGCGCGATGGGGCTGGCCGAGGAGCTGCGCCTGCCGCTGGTCGCGGTGATCGACACGCCCGGGGCCGAGCTGTCGCAGGACGCGGAGGAGGGCGCGTTGGCCGGCGAGATCGCGCGCTGCATGGCGGCGCTGACCCGGATGACGGTGCCGACACTTTCCGTCATCCTGGGCCAGGGCTGCGGCGGCGGGGCGCTCGCGCTGCTGCCGGCGCAGGCAGTGATCGCGGCCGAGCACGCGTGGCTGTCGCCGCTACCGCCTGAGGGGGCGAGCGTCATAGTGCACGGGGACACGGCGCACGCCGCGGAGCTGGCCGAGGCGCAACACATCCGGGCGATAGACCTCCTGGCAGAGGGCGCGGTCCAGCGAGTAATCCCGGAGCATGACCACGACACGGTCCGCGAGATCGCGGAAGCGGTAGCGGCAGAGTGCGCGTCGCTGCTGGCCAGCCTGACCCCGCCCGCTCGTGCGACGGCCCTCCCCTTCGAGTCCTAAGTTCCTCCGCTTTCGAGGGCCCCAAAGCGAAGGAACTTAGGACTCGAAGGGGAGGCGCGGGCGGGCTGGGCTAGCGCGGCTGCTTCTCCAGGGCCTTGCGGACCTGCTGGATCAGGGCGAACACGAGCAGGGCGGCGAAGGTGATCGAGGCGACGTCGTCCGGCATCACCACCGACAGGCTCGCGCCGCCGAACGAGAAGCCGGAGGCCACCAGGCCGATGATCGCGGCCGTTCTCAGGTGGACCAGGCGGTTGCGGGCATTGACCCAGGTGCCCGAGATCGCGGTGGGGATCATCGCGACCAGGGACGTGCCCTTGGCGAGCGCGGGGGCGAAGTCGAACAGGGCGGACAGGCCCGGCACGGCGAGCTGGCCGCCGCCGATGCCGAGCAGGCCCGACGCGACCCCCATGACGAGGCCGAGCCCGATCATCCCCGCGCCGTCGAGCAGGCTGGGCAGGCCCTGGGCGGTGTCGATCTCCGGCCCCTCCCCGAACGCGTCCAGCAGGGACCGCACGATCCCCGCGACGAGCACCGCGACGAACAGCCAGCGCAGCAGGGCCTCGGGGACACGCGCAAGCAGCCGGGCGCCGACCACGGCGCCGAGCACGGACCCCACCACGAGCAGCCCTGCGGCGATCAGGTCCACGGCGTCGTGCGTCAGGTACGGGATGGAGCCGACGATCGCCGCCGGGAGGATCGCGGCGAGCGAGTAGGCGCTCGCCCGACGCTGTGTCAGGCCGCCGAGCGAGGTCAGGAGCGGCACCATCACTATGCCGCCACCCAGCCCGAAGAGCCCCGAGAACGTCCCGCCGACGATCCCGACGAGGACGGCGCGAGATGGGGTCAGGGAGGCGTCAGTCTGCTCGTTCACTCCGCGATGATCTCAGGTGTGCCGCGATCGTCGTCGAGCGGGTCAGTCCGCGGTACTGCCAGATCTCGCGGCTACGCGGCGGAGGTGCCCGTGCCGCGGAGGATGTAGTGGTCGTCGCCGAAGACTGCCGACACCTGGATCTGTCCACCCAGCGCATCGACGTAGCGAGCGATCACGTTGAACGTCGAGACCTCGCCGCGCTCGATCTGTGAGATGCGGCTCTTGGACACGCCCATCCGGTCCGCGACATCGGTCTGGGTCATGCCGAGCGAACGACGCCGTTCCGCGAGGCGATACCCATCGATATATGCCTGCGTCTGCTGACGAGCATCCTCGAGCGCTTCCTCTCCGCCGAGGGACTCGACGATGCCCGGACGGATGTCACTCCACTTGTGGAACGTGCTCATGATCGTCCTCCCTGCGTTGGTGTGCCTTCGACAGCACTTCGCTCCGACAGGTATATCGCGTACAAGCGTTCCGCTTCGGCGATTGCTTCCACATACCAGCGGGACCAGCTTCCTGACTTGTCTCCGCCGGTCAGGAGTATGGCTGCCCGCCATGGATCGAAGACGAACAAGATCCTGACCTCGCTGCGGCCGGACGAGCCTGGTCGCAGCTCCTTGAGATTGTGTAGTTGTGAGCCCTCGATCCTGTCGACGAGCGGGCGCCCGAGCCGGGGCCGACCTGCGCGAGCCGATCGATGGCAACTGTGATGAGTTCTTTCGACGGAGCGTCCATGGTGTGAAACCACCCAAGAAACTCGTCGGTGACCCTGATCTCCCATTCGTCTTTCTCCACTGTGACAAGTTTAGTAAAACCTCCACCTGTCCGCATGGTCAAGAGTGATGAGTCGGGTCAGCCCGATGTTGTGGTGCTCAGGTGCGCCGCGATGATCCGCGCGCAGTCCATCGACTCGGTGTGCGTGGTGTCGACCTCCAGGTCGTAGCGGACGCCGTCGTGCACGAGTCCAGCCTGCTTCGCGGCCATGCCCGCGACCCGGTCGCCGCGGGCCGCCTCCCGCTCCTCTGCGACCTCGGCGTCGCAGCGCACACCGACCCAGAGCGTCGGCACGTCGCCCAGTGCGTCGAGCCAGTGTCGCTGCGACCCGGCGCCCCCGAGAAACACGTCGTCGATCACGAGGTGCGCGCCCGCGCGTGCCATGGCGACCAGTCCGGCGATCCAGGCGTCTTCCAACGCCCTGAACTCCTGCCCGACGGCGACGCCACCGTCGTCCGCGAACTCGATCCCGTCGCCGCCGGCCGTCAGCCGAGCAGGCATCGCGTCGACGAGGGTGTCGACGCTGAACGACAGCCAGGCGCCGGGCAGGACGTCCTGGAGGGAGCGCGCGATCGCGGACTTCCCGGAGCTGGACCCGCCGTTGAGAACGATGACCTGGGTGTTCATGGCGCAACGGTACGAGTGTCGGTGGTGCGCGCTACAGTGGAATACAAGTTGAGCGGAATAGACTCAACTTTGTCCTCGTTCTATCTGTGCAGACTTCAGCACCCCCGGAGGCTCCATGGACACCAAGTTCACGACCATGTCGCAGCAGGCGATCGGCGACGCGATCCAGTCGGCGTCGGCCGCAGGCAACCCGCAGCTCGAGCCGGTCCACCTGCTCGCATCGCTGCTCCAGCAGGAACGCGGCGTCGCCGTCGGGCTGCTCGACGCCGTCGGCGCGAACGCGCAGGCCATCGGCCAGCAGGTGCGCGCGGCCCTGGTCGCGCTGCCCCAGACCAGCGGATCGAGCACGGCCCAGCCGAGCGCCAGCCGCGCCACGGCCACCGTCCTGGACCTGGCGGCCAAGGAGGCGCAGGGCCTGGGCGACGAGTACGTCTCCACCGAGCACCTGCTCGTCGCCATCGCAGCGGGCCAGTCGACGGCAGCCCGGATCCTGACCAGCGCGGGGGCCTCGGCCGACGCGCTGCGCGCCGCCCTGCCCAACGTCCGGGGGTCCGGCCGGGTCACCAGCCCCAACCCGGAGGGCACGTACAAGGCCCTGGAGCAGTACGGCACCGACCTGACGCAGCAGGCGCGCGACGGCAAGCTGGACCCGGTGATCGGCCGCGACGCCGAGATCCGTCGTGTGGTCCAGGTGCTGAGCCGCCGCACCAAGAACAACCCGGTGCTCATCGGCGAGCCCGGTGTGGGCAAGACGGCCGTCGTCGAAGGGCTGGCCCAGCGGATCGTCGCGGGCGACGTGCCCGAGTCCCTCAAGGGCAAGCGCCTGGTCGCCCTCGACCTGGCCTCGATGGTGGCCGGCGCCAAGTACCGCGGGGAGTTCGAGGAGCGCCTCAAGGCCGTCCTGGGAGAGATCACGGCGTCCGACGGCGAAGTGGTCACCTTCATCGACGAGCTGCACACGGTCGTCGGCGCGGGTGCCGGTGGTGACGGCGCGATGGACGCCGGCAACATGCTCAAGCCCATGCTCGCGCGCGGCGAGCTGCGCCTCGTGGGCGCCACCACGCTCGACGAGTACCGCCAGCACATCGAGAAGGACCCGGCCCTGGAACGCCGCTTCCAGCAGGTCTTTGTGGGCGAGCCCTCGGTCGAGGACACGGTGGCGATCCTGCGTGGGCTCAAGGAGCGCTACGAGGCGCACCACAAGGTGACCATCGCCGACTCCGCGCTCGTAGCCGCCGCATCGCTCTCCGACCGGTACATCCCCGGGCGGCAGCTCCCCGACAAGGCGATCGACCTGGTCGACGAGGCCGCGTCCCGCCTGCGCATGGAGCTCGACTCCTCCCCGATCGAGATCGACGAGCTGCAACGCGCCGTCACCCGCCTGGAGATGGAAGAGGTGGTGCTCTCCGAGTCCGAGGACGCCGCTTCCAAGGACCGCCTTGACCGGCTCCGGGCCGACCTCGCCGACCGGCGCGAGCAGCTCGCCGCGCTCACCTCGCGATGGGAGTCCGAGAAGGCCGGACACAACCGGGTCGGTGACCTCCGCGCACACCTCGACGAGCTGCGCACCGACGCCGAGCGCAAGCTCCGCGAGGGCGACCTCGAAGGCGCCGCGCGCATCCAGTACGGCGAGATCCCGGTAGTGGAGAAGGAGCTCGTGGCGGCAGAGGAGGCGGAGGCCGGCTCCGACGACGAGCCCGACGGTCTCGGCCCGGAGAACACCGAGCCGCCGATGATCGCCGACAAGGTCGGCGCCGACGAGATCGCCGAGGTCGTCGCCGCTTGGACCGGCATCCCCGCCGGACGGCTGCTGCAGGGCGAGTCCGAGAAGCTCCTGCACATGGAGGACCTCATCGGCGAACGCCTCATCGGCCAGCAGGCCGCCGTGGCCGCGGTGTCCGACGCCGTCCGGCGCAACCGGGCCGGCGTCTCCGACCCCGACCGGCCCACCGGGTCGTTCCTGTTCCTCGGCCCCACGGGAGTGGGCAAGACCGAGCTGGCCAAGGCGCTCGCGGACTTCCTGTTCGACGACGAGCGCGCCATGGTGCGCATCGACATGTCCGAGTACGGGGAGAAGCACTCGGTGTCCCGGCTCGTCGGCGCGCCTCCGGGCTACGTCGGGTACGAGGAGGGCGGTCAGCTCACGGAGGCAGTCCGGCGTCGGCCCTACTCGGTGGTGCTGCTCGACGAGGTCGAGAAGGCGCACCCGGAGGTCTTCGATGTCCTGCTCCAGGTGCTCGACGACGGCCGCCTCACCGACGGCCAGGGTCGCACCGTGGACTTCCGCAACACGATCCTGGTGCTGACCTCGAACCTCGGCTCGCAGTTCCTCGTGGAACCGATGCTGTCCGACGAGGAGCGGCGTGAGTCGGTGATGACCGCCGTGCGTGCCGCGTTCAAGCCGGAGTTCCTCAACCGGCTGGACGACGTGGTCGTCTTCGACGCGCTCACGCTGGACGAGCTCGGCAGCATCGTGGAGCTCCAGGTCGGCGCCTTCGCGAAGCGGCTCGAGGACCGGCGCATCACGCTCGACGTGACGGCGGCAGCGCGCGAGTGGCTCGCCCTGGAGGGCTTCGACCCTGCGTACGGTGCCCGGCCGCTGCGCCGCCTGGTGCAGCGCGAGATCGGCGACCGCCTCGCGCGGCTGCTGCTCACGGGTGAGGTGTCCGACGGCGACACGGTGGTCGTGGACCGCGCGGACGACAAGGGCCTGACCCTCGAACGCCGGGTGCTGACCGGCTGAGCCGGCTGAGCCGGTGGTCCCGTGTACGTCAGACGGCGTACACGGGACTACGTCGAAAAGTCGATTTCATTCCAGCGACCGGCCTGCGATCCTGTCAGGTACGAGAGTGCGGGCAGACGGTCAGGGAGGGCCCGGTGCTGCGGTTCCATTTCACTGCGGATGATCTAGCGCGGGTCCGGATATCGCCGGGCCCCGACCCCATGTGGGAGACGCTGCTCAGCGCCCACGTGGTGAACCAGCGTTCGGGCGCGGTGCTGCTCGGGACCTGGCGCGAGCGAGTGCTGTCCGGGCTGCCGCCCGCGGCACGCATGCTGCTGCGCCTGACGCCGCCGCGCGGCTACTCGCCGGACTTCCTCACGCCCGCGACCGGCACGGACGACTTCGAGGCCGGGCTCGACGCGGTGCTGTCCACGCCCAGGGCGCGGCTGCGGCACGACATGTCGGAGCTGGCGCGGGGCCACAAGCCGCGCGTCTGGATGCGCGACCTGGCCGACGGCTCCGCTCCGGCGCTGCGCGGGCTCGGCGTCGCGATGCGCAGCTACTACGAGCTGGCGGTGGCGCCCTACTGGGGCGACGTCCGCGCCGCAGTCGACCTCGACCGTGCGGCCCGCACCCGCGCCTGGTTGGAGGGCGGGACCGAGCACGCGCTACGGACCCTGCACCCGACGATCCAGTGGCAGCACCCCGTGCTGTCGGTGTCGACCACCGCCGACCGGGACGTCGACCTGGCCGGCCGCGGCCTGCTGATCGTCCCGTCGTACTTCTGCGTGCGGGCTCCGATCACGCTCGCGGACGCCGACCTGCCGCCCGTGCTTCTCTACCCGATCGTGCGCAGGCACGCGGGGACGGAGCGCGGCCTCGAGACCAGGTCGGACGGCGGCCGCCAGCTCACCGCACTCCTCGGCCGCACCCGGGCCGCGGTGCTGCGTGCGCTCGGCACCGGTGCTACGACCAGCGAGCTGGCGCAGCGGCTGGAGATCTCGCCCGCGTCCGCCTCGGAGCACGCCACGGTGCTGCGCAACGCGGGGCTCATCGCCAGCGGCCGTGACCGCAACACGGTGATCCACGCGTTGACCCCGCTGGGCCAGACCCTGCTGGACAGCTGCGTCGGGCGGGTGCCGGCCCCGACGTCGGCTACTGCAGGAGATCTTGCGTGATCGCCTCGTCGGTGGTTGCGAGGCACAGGCCGACGCGGTCGCCGTCGGCCCACGACGCCTCGCTGGGGCCCCAGACCACGTAGCTCACGGAGCCTGCCACCGGGCTGGTGCGCGCGGTCGGGCCGAGCTGCTGGGTGCCGCACACCTGCGCGATGCGCGAGTCGACCGCGTCCCGGCCGGGCCAGACGGCGGCCTCGGCGAAGTCGGTCCGGCCCACCACCTGCGCGGTGTGCGAGGCGTCGCAGGGGACGGCGAGCACCTCGGAGACCTCGCCGTCGTCGGGAACGCTCTCCACGCACGATCCGAGCACCAGCTGCAGCGGGTGGACCTCCTGGGGTTCCGCGATCATCGTCGGGATCGGCTCCCACTGCTGCCGGTTGACGACGTTCACGACGACGGCGATGACCGCCACCAGGGCCACGACGGCCAGCACCGCCCCGGTGATCAGGGTGAACCGGCGGCGCTTGGCGGCCTCGTCGGCAGGAGTCGGCGGGCGCCAGCCGGCGTAGGAGGTCTCGGGCGCGTAGTCGTTCACGGCCGGGAACGTCTGCGCAGACGTGCCGCGCGATACCGGGAACGGCGACGGCGGTGGCGCGGCGGGCGGGTTCTGCACCGGGATACCGGCGTGGTGCTGCGGGGGCGCGGTGGGGGTCGGGAACGGGCTCGGCGGCTCGGCGACGGGCGGGATGTGCGTGGCGGGCGGCGCGAAGAGCTCCGCCTCCGCCTTTGCCGCCCTCGCCGCCTCCGCCTTCGCGTGAGCGGCGGCCTCCTCTTCCGTCAGCGGCTCGCTGACCCGCTCGGCGGCCCTGTTCTGGGCGTCGGTAGCGTCCTCGGTCTTCTGCCCCGCGGCGGCCTCGCCGGCAACCGTGCGCGGCCCCAGCGCCTTCTTGTGCGCCGCGGAGATCGCGGCGAACGAGAGGGCCTTGAAGTCGAACGACTCGTCGACGACCGGGGCCTTCTTGCTCGACGACGACTTCGGCGTGCCGTTGTCAGCGCTGTCCGCCTCTGCCTCGGTCGGTTCCGGTGGGCTCGCGGGCTCGGCGGGCGTCGTGTCGGAGGTCGGCGCTGGCGCCGGGGCCGGAGCGGCCGGGGCCGGAGCCGCCGGGCTCGGAGCCGCCGGCTTCGACCGCGCGGGCGCGACGATGCGGATCTCTTCGGTCGGCGCCTCGTAGCGCTTCGGCCGGCGCGGAAGACCGGGCGTGGCCTCGACGGGCTCGATGTCGGCTGCTTCGTCGGGCGCCTCCGTCCGCGCCACCGGGGTGTCCGCAGCAGGCGCCGCTGGATCTGCGGCACCTGACTTTGCAGCCACCGGCTTTGCAGCTTCAGGTGCCGACTTCGGCGCTGGCTTGGGCGACCTCGACCTCGGCTTCGGCGCCGCTGCCTTGGTCGCGGCCCCAGCTGCGGTCTCGGCTGCAGGGGCTGCGGCACCGGCAGGTACACCGTTGGCCGCCTGGACCTTGTCGGTCGCAGTGGCCTCGTCGGCCACCTTGACCTCATCCGCCTTGGGCTCCGACGCGGCCGACGGCACCGGCGCGTCCACGCCGTCGGCACCTGCCGCGGCCTGCGGACCGTCGTCCCCGACGGACGCGTCTTCGGCGGCTGGATCCTCGGTCAGCGCCTCCGCGCTGGGCACGGACTCGATGACCGGGGCCGCGGGCTCACCGGCGTCGGCCGCGTCGTCGGCCTGTCCGGAGATCTCCGGGCCGCCGTCGGTGTCGCCGACGACGGTGTCAGCGGTGTTCTGCTCCGACTTGACCGCGGACGCCTTCTCGACAGGATCCGCGGCAGAGGCCCCGGCAACTTCATTGGCCGGGGACTGGTCGGGCTTCGACGTCATGCAGGTTAACTTACCGACATTCGGCTACGACCTAACCACCAGGACGGTGTGCGCGGTCGCCGTGCCTCATTTATGGACAATTTCACCCGATCATTTCCCCATCGCGCAGGGAACCCTCGCGACGGGCCTCCCGTAGGGGTCGTCAGTCGGCCAGATCGACGAGCACGGGGACGTGGTCGGAGGCGCCCGTGCCCTTGCGTTCGTCCCGGTCGATCACGGCACCGGACGCGCGGCCTGCGAGCGCGGGAGACGCCCAGCAGAAGTCGATCCGCAGCCCCTTGTTCCGCGGAAAGGCGAGCTGCTGGTAGTCCCAATAGGTACCGCTCTGAGCCTCTGACCTGCATCGGAGCCCCCGAACGGCCCTGGAATTACACACCAGTTACACCAAACATCTTGTCCACCGCAGCCCGAGCCCGCTCGTCACTGCCCTTCATCAGGTGCGTGTACGTCCGCAGGGTGAAGCCCGGGTCAGCGTGACCGAGGTACTCCGCAAGGGCCTTGACCGACTCGCCATGGTGCAGCAGGGCACTCGCGTAGGTGTGCCGCAAGACGTGACAGCCGTTCGCCGCCGTGTCCGGGACCTTCGCCGCGCGCAGCGCCCGCTTCCATGTTCCGTTGAAACTCTGGAACGCGGGCGGGATGCCGTACTGGCTCGTCACGAGCAGGTTCGCGGTCACCTCCTTGCCGCCTTCCTTCTTCCACGGCAACGTGACCAGGACCGGCCGGAACTTCTTCACGTGCAGCTCGACGGCCTCCCGCACGGACTGAGCCACCGGGACCTCACGCACCTTGTCGTACTTCGGCAGGTCGAAATACTTCGCACCGTCCACCACCTTGACCTGACGCTGCACCCGGACCATGCCCCGCTTGAAGTCGAAGTCATCGAGCGAGAGTCCGAAAATCTCGCCCTGCCGCAGCCCGAGCCCTGCACCGAGCGCCACGACCACCTTGTACCGCTCGAAGATCTTGGTCTTAACCGTCTCGACCGTGGTGCTCTCCCACGGGATAACCCGCTTTGGCTCCGCCTTCGGCACGGTGACTGACTTCGCCTTGCACGGGTTCTTCCGGATCAGCCCGTCATCCACAGCCGACGCCAGGATGGAAGACACGTGCACGAAGATCACTTGACGGCTCGACCCAGCAAGTTTGTCCTCAAGCCCCTTCAGCCAGCCCTGCACCGTCAGCGGCTTGATTGCGTCCAAGGTCTTGTCACCGAGTACCGGCAACACATGCAGGTCGAGCCTGCTCACGACGTGCTGCCGCGTGTTCGGGTCGAACGTTCGAGCAGCCAGCCACTCAGCCGTGTACGCGCGGAACGTGATCTTGCCAGCGTTCGCGGCGATGTACTCGCCCCGGAGTTTGTCACCCTCCATCTCGATGACGTGGTTCTCGGCGTCGGTCTTCTTCGTGAACGACTTCGAGGGCTGCTTTTCGGTACCCGGCTCACGCCAGCGAGCGAGGTAGAAGGTCGTGACCTTGCCGTTCTTGTTCTTGCGGGTGCGCTTCTCTACGGAGCCCATCAGGCCGCCTCAGTGTCGGCCTGCGCAAGGAGCCAGGCGCGCACGACGGCAGGGTTGTAGCGCAGGTAACGGCCGACGCGGTAGGCGGCCGGGCCGGTGCTCATGGTGCGCCACCGGTACAGCGTGGCGACGCTGGGCAGACGGAGGAAGTCTGCCGTCTCTTCGACGGTCCACAGTTCGTCGATACGCGGGACCGCGTTGGATTCCTTGTCACGTCGATTCGTGTTCCTCATGACCCTGCCTTTCCTCACGCCGCCACGGTGGCGGTTGCCGAACGGTTATCCACAGGCCCGGGTGTTCCCGGTGGGGCCAGGCCGAGGACGTGTTTCGCCGCGTCGTACTGCCCACGGCGGCGCAGGTGCTCTTGCAGACTGGAAGCGATCACAGCCGCGTAGGTGTAGGTCCCCGCTTCGGGCTGGCGCCAGATGTACCGGGCGTGCCCGTCGGCGGTCTCCTGTGTGGTCGATAGCCGGTCGGCGTCGTCGTGCTCGATGCCAGCGGCTTCCAGGGCCTCGCGGACGACGGCGGCCCGGTCGGCACGGTGCTGAGTGAGCGTCTTGCCCGACCAGCCCCGCGAGACCAGGACCCGACGACCCCCGAGGCCGAGGTTTTCCCGGTCGTGTGCCGGGGACAGGCAGGCACCGGGCTTCATGCCGGGTGTGGGGTGCTTGGGCTGGACTCCGTATCGAAGCCAGTTCGCGCAGTCCGGGCCACACGGCAGGACACGAACGTGGGCGTGCAGCCGGTCAATGTGCTTGTCGTACGCGACCCGGTCAGCGGTGTCTGTCGCGTCGTCGTCGGTGGCGGAGTAGGTGCCCGCTATCGACTTGGTGAGGTACTTGCACAGGTACCGCACGGCCCGGTCGGAGTCCTTCGTGCCACCCAGGAGGCCCTTGATATCGACCTGCTTGCCGAGCCGGACCACGTGCGCCGGGTTGGTGAGGTCGGCGGTGGCCTCAGCCCACGTCGGCAGGACCGCACCCGTGGTCGGGTCGAGGTAAGAGCTGCTGTCCTCATCCCACACCGGGGCGTCGTCGTGCTCGCCGTAGACGACATCGGCGTCAGTGCACGAGGGCCACCAGGCGGCGAAGTAGGTAGCGGCGGCAACCTGCTTGACGACGGTGCGGGGAACGGTGCCCCGGATCGCGGCGTGCAGGTGCGGGGCCAGCCGCTTCTGAGGCTCGACGGCGGCGAAGTACTGGACGTTGTACCCAGCACAGCGACGCAGGTTCTGCATGAACCGGTCGACCACCCGGGAGAACATCAGCGCGTCCAGGGCAGCCTTGCGGTAGTCGTAGGTGCTCGGCTTGACCGGCACACCAGTGGACTCCCACTTGCCGTCCGTGCGACGACGCTTGCCGATGTCGCCGTACGAGCCCAGGGTCAGGGTGAGGAACATCGAGGGCCGGAACCGGCGACCGGTCTTGGCGTCGGTGAAGGTGCGCCCGAGGGTGCCGCCCACCATCTCCTGTGTGGGCAGCGCGGGAATGCCCTTCAACCGGCGGGTGGAGCGCGCGACACGCTCAGGAGCCGGAGCGTCGTCGTCCTTCTCGTTGTCCTCAGCCGGGGCCTTGTCGGCGGGCGGGGGCATGTCGGGCTCGTCGTCGCGGTGCCAGCCCTCGCGAGCCTGGTGCATCCGCAACCGGCGTGCCTTCTGAGCGCAGCCCACGCACTTGGACTCACGGGTGGAACCGCACGGGATCGGCACCAGGTGCGTGACGCCGGTCTCGCGGTCGAACACCGCACGCACGATCGGGGACGTGCACACCCCGTTCGCCTCAGCACCAGCGCGCGCCAGATCACGCGCAGCACGAGCAGCGTCGTCCACGTCGAGGGCGGTGTGGTGGGTGTCGAGGTCGGTGCGGAACGTGACCATCAGGCAGCCTCCTCCGAGGTGTCGAGGCCGGGCAGGTCGAGGGGCAGAGTGCCCTGCACCGGGAGCCCGGTAAGCAGCTCGTCGAACAGGCCCGAGACGGACACCTCGCGCCACATGGTGCGGTCGGCACCGGCCCAGAACCCGGCAGTGGTCTCCTTCGTGGTGACCTCCCGGCCGCAGGCAGCAGCCACGGGGCAGGAGACGCACACGCCGAACATGCGGGCACGCGCGGCGGCCGAGGGGTTCTCGTCGGTCCAGGGCAAGCCCCGGTACTTGTCTGTCGAGCAGAGAGAGCCGGTCAGGCGGTCGGTGCTCATGACCTCACCCCCACCAGGTCCAGGCCGGGCAGCGTGCTCTGCATCGCCATGGGCGAGACCTGCGTACCGGAGCGGCGCGAGGCCGAGCGCACCGGGCCCAGGACCGGCGCCGGCAGAGCGGCAGGCGATTCGGCCGGCCGAGCCCCACGAGGCCGAACAGGCTCGACGGCGGGCACGGGCACGGGTGCGGGCTCGATGGCGGGGACCGGGGCGGGCGGCTCGATCGTCGTCGAAGCGGGAGCGGTCTTGGCCTTGCGGGCACCCGTGGGCTTGCGCTTACGCACCGGGGCGGGAGTCCGCTTCCGCACCGGGGCGGGAGTCGGGGTATCAGCGACCACGAGTGAGGCCAGCGCGTGGGTGGAGGTCAGGACCGACAGGGGCGCGAGGGCGACCAGGACGACGCCCACGAGGACCTTGACGGCGGGCGGCACGTCGTAAGCGTGTGCGGCGTTCGCGCCGATGGACACGACGGTGAAGCCGAACATCAGGGTCCAGGCCCAGGCCGAGGACCGGCCACGAGCCCGCAGCACGAGCGCCACCAGGCCGTACACGAGCACGGAGGCGTCAATGACGACCGGGACGAGGAACGCCAGGGGCTCCGGCACACGACCCCACAGGGCAGCGTCCCGCAACGAGGCGAACGACAGGGCGAACGACGCCAGCGCGACGGCGACGGTCAGGACGACGGTGAAGACGAGCACCGGCCGGGAGTCGGCCGCGATCCGGGCCACGGGCCCCACGGTGTGGTTCATGACTGGACCTCCTCAGATGCGGCCGGAGCGGCCGGACGGGGCGAGCGCGGCGCACGAGCCTTACGGGGCTTGCGCTGGCGTGGTGTGGCGTTGTCGCTGGCCTTGCTCGGCCCGTTGTCGTTCGGCACGGCTACCGTGTGCAGGCTTCGGCCAGCGTTCGTCCACGCGGCAACCGCTTCGGCGTCGGACGGGGAGAGCAAGCCGGAGGGAGCCCGTGCCGGGCGGGGAGCGGCGAACCGGAGGGCGACCTCGCGGATGAGGTCGTCAGGCCAGTAGTCGAACCGCATGAGTTCGGGTGAGCCGTCCTCGCGCACGAGGTAGGCGGTGCCGGGGTCCGATTCCAGGATCGTGTGCGCCGGAGCCAGAGCCATCGCCGGGCCGAGAACCATGTCTGTCTCGATGTCGGAGTCCAGGCGCAGGGCGATCTTCGTCGGGTAGAGGTTGCGCTGCCCCACGGCTTCCTGACGGGGGTTCTGCACACAGGACACGACGATGACGCCCAGCGCCCGGCCCTGGGTGAGCAGCTTCGACATCAGCCGGTCGGCCTCACGCCGGGTCTCAAAGTCGGCGTACGCCATGAGGTCGGCCAACTCATCGACGACCAGGACGTGCAGCGGGTCGCCCGGGATGGGCTCATGCAGGCGGGACTTGCCCCGCATGGTCTCCTTGCGGCGGTCCATGATCGCCACCAGTTCCCGCAGCACCCGCAGGGCATCGGTGGACTCATACGCGATGCGGGTAAACAGCGCGCGGCCCATCTCCAGTTCGATGCCGCCCTTGAGGTCCAGGCCGGAGAACTCCACCAGGCCCGTGTGCGCGGCCGGGGCGAGGCCACCGACGACGGACCACAGGACCGAGCCCTTACCCGCACCCGTGGCACCGACGACGAGCGTGTGTGTGCCCCGGATCTTGAGTTGAGCGACCTGCCCGGAGCGGGTACGGCCCACGGCCAGACCATCGGGTGTCGCAGCCTCCAGACGCGGCAGCACAGCCGTACGGCTCGCGATCCGGTCCGTGGTGAACAGGCCCAGGTCCAGCACCCCGGGCGCGACGGTCGTAGTCGAGAACCCGTGCGCCTTGTACGTCGTGGTGATCGCCGGAGCGGCCCGATACAGGGTCTCCAGGGTCTGACCGGCCATGGTGTGGAGCCGCAGGACGGTCGCACCGGTCTCGTACCGGATCTTCGACAGGCGCGGGACGATGACCTCACCGCCAGGCTGACGCTCACCGATCCCGCACGCGGCAGCCACAGCGGGCCACGAGGCGATCATCTTCCGGCCGTGCATGCGGACCTTGTACCCGTACGGCGTGATCGCAGCCCACAGGCCATGCACCAGACCGGGGGAGAGGAACACCAGGGCCAGGAGCACCGGCCCGGTCGTCCGGTCGCCGGGCAGGTCGGCCAGGGCGAGGATGCCCCACCACCCGAACGCCAGGGCCAGGCCGAGCAGCACCGGCAGGAAGTGCTTGCCCATCCACACGGTCAGGGCACGGGTGAACATCCAGGCGCGGTAGGTGATCCAGGCCAGCACCCGCCAGGTACGGCCGGACCACCCGGGGCGCCCCACGGTGGAGGCGCGAACAGCCACGCGAGCCGAGGTGACCCGGGCAGCCAGGCGGGCGCGCAGGCCGGTGAGGGTGTTCATCGGTCCCGTGCCTCCTTCTTGTCGGTGGCCGCGCGGTAGGCGTCCTGAGCCGTCCCGGTCGCCTCGTTGATGGCCCGGGCGGCGACACGCAGCGCCTCAGTCAGATCGCCCAGACCGGTCTCTCCGGCCCACTTCTGCATCCGCCGCACCATGACGTGCGTCTCGTCGAGGTCCTGGCCCATCTGCGAGATGAGGCCGGGCGTGTCCTTGTCTGTGATCCGTCGTGCGAACATCAGCGCTCTCCTTCGCTCTCAGCAGTCAGGCGACGTGAGACGTCCTCACGCGCCGCACGAACACGGGCAGTGACCGCCCGCAGTTCCTCCAAGGCCGGGTCGTGCGCGTTGGTGACCCTGCTCAGGTCCTCCAGCGGGCCGACCGCGTTGGTGACTTTCTGGTCGGCCTCCAGCAGCCGCCACGAGGCGTTCTCCAGCGCATCGACCGCGCGCTTGTTGACCTGTCGGGTTGTCTCGTCCAGTGCCATCAGTGCTCTCCGTTCCGCTCAGCGGCCAGCCGTGCACGCAGCTCGAACCCGGCATCAGCCGCATTCGCCCACGCGAGATTCACGGCGGCGGCAACGTCGTCGTGCAACGTGGTCTCTGCCCGTACCGTGTCCATTGCCATCGCGGCCTGGCGCAGTTCGTCCGTGCCCCGCGCGGCGGTGCGCACAGCGGTCTCTAGTCCTTCGATCACTCGGCGGTTGACTCGCCGGGTAGTGCGTATGCGTGGCATCAGTGCTTCTCCGTTCCATCCCTCACCCGTGCGGGTGAGCCAGAGCAGTACGAGGAAGACCGGCACACTCACACTCGCGCCGGTCAGGAACGCGACGACCCCCGCGAGGATCAGCCAGGCCGCGCCCGTGCCCAGCCCGATCCCGAAGGCACACAGGCCGAGGCCGGTCAGGCACCACAGGAGCCGGGACACCTGGAGCAGGGCCCATCGAGCCGTGCCCGAGGGGGCGGGAACCGAAGCCCCCGCCACCCCCGATGCATGACGCGGCATGCCCATCACACGGCCGCCTTCACGCCGGACTCATCGGCGCTCTCGTCGTCGGTGTCGTCGGTCTCGCTGCCGTCACCGAACAGCGGCACCTCTTGCCACCCGTCCCGGGCATCCGGGCCTGTGGGCGTGGCGTGGTCGGCCATCGGCTCGTACGCGAGCACCGTCGCCCAGACCAGCGAGTCACCCGGTCGGCTCGCCCAGCCCGACCAGGACCGGCGCAGGTGAGGGACCTCCATGCCCCGCCTCGCAGACTGCTCAGCCGGAGACAGGTCGAGCCGGGCCGCGACCCGCTCCGCCGACGCGAAGTCATCCGCGTGCACGGTGACCTCCACCACCGGGACGCTCGGCGAGTAGTCGTCCGGGCGGAACGAGCCCGCGTGAACATCCACGCTCAGGGCCTCGATAGCCCACAGGCCATCCAGGACGATGATCCCCGCCAGGAGGTTCCCCACCGGCGCGGTCATCAGGCAGCCGCCTTCCTGGTGTCGGCAGCCGAGTCGGCCATCTCCGCGATGGAACCGGCCTCCCACGACGTCGAGAGACCACCGTTGGCCCGGATCACCCGGACCGACGCCACCAGGTCGGTGAACTGAATCGGCGTGAACAGCGACGGAGCAGGCATGGCCTGCGCCGGAACCGTCACCTTGACCGACTCCGTCGAGACTCGGCCCCACTGCTCGGACTGGTACACGACCTCGACGCCCCACAGCGGAACGCCCGTGCCCTCCTGCCGCGCCTGGTTGTCACCCGGACGACGCTTGCCCTCCGGCGTGTCGACCCACTCCATGACCGGCTCAACCACACCGGTCGCCACCATCTGCTGTCGCTTGCTGTCTACAGCGAACGTAGCCATCTCATCTTCTCCTCTTGTCCTAAGGTCCTCATTAGGACCCGCGACACAAGAGAAGCACGGGGCGACTACAGTCGTCAAGTCCTCATGAGGACTACAGTTGAACCAGTTGGTCGATACCGGCCCCACAGACCACTACGACGAAGGGAGATGCACGTGGTAGACGGCGGATCACGCGGCAACTCGCGCGTGAAGAAGTACCACCAGATCGCGGACGCGATCCGGTCTCAGATCCGAGAGGGAGTCCTGCCGATCGGCAGCAAACTCCCAGCCGAGACGGCGATAGCCGAGGACCACAACACCAGCGTGCCGACCGTGCGCCAGGCGATGGGTGTGCTCCGGGCGGAAGGTCTGATCGAGTCCCGCCAAGGCATCGGGACCTTCGTCCGTGAGACCCGTCGCTTCGAACGACGGTCCCGTCATCGTTACGGCGGGGCTCGCGCCCGGACCGGCCTGCTGAACAACACGTTCCGACACGACATCATCAGCGCCGGGCCAGAGCCAGCACCCGAACGCATCGCTGAGGCAATGGGCATCCCTACGGGTACGGACGTGATCGTTCGACGCCGTGACCTCTACGACGAGAGGAACGAGCTGCAAGAGATCGGTGCCTCCTACCTGCCCGCTGACTTCGCCGCAGGCACCTACCTCGCTGAGCCAAAGGTGGTACCCAAGGCTCTGTTCCGTTGCGTCGAGGAACTGACCGGTAAGCGCTACGCCTACGCGGTCGATCATTGGATTTCGCGACCGGCCGCCGTCGAAGAAGCCGAGGCGTTCGGTCTCCCGCTCGGGGCATATGTGGTGCACATCGTTCACACCGCGACCGACGACGACGGCGACGTCTTGGAAGTGTCCGAGAGCATCTGGCCCGCCGACCGACTGGCGTTCATTGATGAGTACGAGATTCCGTCAGAGGCCCAGCCAGGTGCCCTAAAGTCGGACATCTGATGACCGACTACGAAGCGCTCTATGCGGACCATGACTCGATGGCCGACCACTGGTGGTGGCGTCCCGGCTGGCACGTCGGGACCAGGTTCTACTCCTGGCACATCACCCAGGATGACCAACCAGAGGTCCGCGACCTGCTGCACAACTACCGCGACGCCATAGACACCATCAGCACCCTCGATCCGGTCCCCGATCGGTGGTTACACATGACACTGCAAGGCGTCGGGCACGTCTCGGACGTCGATCCGGCGACGCTCGACAGTGTGACTACGGCCGTAGCAGATCGGCTCGGACACCTCGCACCCGTGGCGACGACATACCAGCGGGTGCACATCTCGGGTGAAGCCTTGATTCTCCCGCCCAGCGATCCTGAGCCGTTTACTGACATACGTCGTGCGATCCGGCAGGGCATCACGGATGCACTCGGAGAATGCCCAGAGGCCGACGTCGGTTTCCGCGCCCACGTCTCAGCCGCGTACAGCAATGCCAGCGCCGACGCCGCACCCATTCGCAAAGTCCTCGACCGTGCACAGCCATTGACGCCTGTGCAGGCCACCTACACCCACGTCGCGCTGATCCGTATGCACCGCGACCACCGGATGTACGAGTGGGACACCATCCGGTCTGTCCCGCTCGGCTGATCAGGCTCCGTCGCCTTCGCGGGGAGCGGCTGCCGAATTGACCTTTACAAGATCAAGGCGCGCCTCCGGCGCGCAGGCCCGCGCCTGCGGCGGGGCCCCGCGATGGGGACCCCCGCGCGGCGGGCCTGGCGGCCCTTGCGCACCCCCACCGCACCCCACCGCCAGCGCGAGCCCCACACACGACAAAGACGGCCCTGGATCACTACCAGGACCGTCTCTCTTTGTGCCCAGATCAGGCCCGCATCGCTAGCCCGTCCGGGTCATACCGCATCGCTCGACGCACGCCGTCATCAGCCGGGAAGGGCACGTGATACGTCTTGACGTTCCCATCCCACCTCGGCGTCTGACCGCCCAAGCAGCGGCGCCTGCCGTCTACCGGCTCACCGGCCGCAGTCCAGTAGTACCAGCCCGTCTCAGCACGGCGGAGGGTAACGAGCTCTCGGCAGAAACTGCATCGCTCCGACGTACCTGTGGGCGGCATCTCGTCGGGCATGAAAAGAATCTTCCCTGATGGATGCCCGATTTTCAAACCACTAATCACGACCGGCCAGTTCCCCCGCGAGGCTCCACAGATCCATGCCGTTGTGCTCGGGATCGAGCCCACGAACGATCACGCCGACCTGGACACCAGCCTCCGACGTCCACTCGGCAGCCCACCCCGAACCCTGGGACGCGGCCCACATCCGAGAGTCCTCCATGACGACGTAGGGCCTCGGCTCGTCGTAGACCTCATCCAACGTCGCCATGAAGTCATCCAGCGGCGCCGGACCCATCACAGCAGCAAGCCAACCCGTCTCACGTGTCAGCCACCGGCAAGCATGGGTGTCGTCCCCGAGGGACACGTACTCCCGCTCCGTCACATCGCCACCGAGCAGCCGCGCAGCCTGGTCGGTCCCGGCATCGCACAGGGTCCGGGTCTCAGCCGCTACCGACGACGAGACAGACGGAGACGCAGAAGGCGACGGCGACGGCGAGGGGACCGGGGTCGGCGGCGCGGCGGTACACCCAGCTAGCAGAGCGACCAGCGCGAGAGCCGCCATCTTTGGTGCATGGCGCATGAACACAGCCTGCGGCGAGGAACAGTGGTGCGCGATCCGAACAGGCGGAGCCTCCGGCGGACACCCGGGAATCAAGAGGATCAGGGGAGCCCGCGGTGCCCCTGGTCCTCCGTCATCCGTTGGCTTAACCGGGACCCTGACACCGAACCCGCCGTCAGTGCAACAGGTCCCGCCGACCGAGCACACCACCTCACCCCGACTCGACGGGCGGGACCTGTTGCACTGACGGCAGAACCGACGTCCGAGACGTGCCCCGCGCCAACGGATGACGGAGGACCAGGGACCCCGAGCCAGGAGCATGGTGGAGTCACAGACCCGCACGAGCACCCCAACCAGTTACACACGAGTTACACAGGACATTGAGAAACGCCGCGAAATGACGCGAGATGGCGCACGCCGTCACACGCTCTCACCTGCGCGTTTTCAGGCCGCGAGCAGGTAGGCCGGGTGCGGCTGAAAGTAGTCCCAATAGGTGTAGGTGTGCTCGTCCGGGAGGAACTTTCGCGTCAGCTCCGTGTACCCGGCGGCACCAAAGGCGTCGAACGCGGCTCGCTCGGGCGGCGACACGTGGGTCTTCCCGGCGAAGTCCGCGGCGTTGTACACGTCGGTGTCGAGCGGGATCACGTTCCAGTCGCCCATGAGCGCAACGGCGTCGCCGTCGCCCCCACCCCACGAAGTGTCCTCGCTGCGCTGCGGTACTTCGCGGGGACCCCGAGGTTCGGCCCAGGTCTGTGCCGAGGCCCGCAGGGCCTCCAGCCAGGCGAGCTTGTAGGCGTAGTGCGGGTCGTCGAGGGCGCGGCCGTGCGGTACGTAGAGGCTCCAGACGCGGATACCCCCGCAGGTTGCGCCGATGGCGCGCGCCTCGATCGGTGGTTCGACGTCGAGGAGCGCGTCCGGGTCGCCGTCGACGATCGCCTTGGCGAAGCCCGGCTGCCCCGGGAACTGGGTGGCGACGTCGGTCAGGCCGACGCGCGACACGATCGCCACGCCGTTCCACTGCGAGAGCCCGAAGTGCGCCACCTCGTACCCGGCGGCCTCGAAGGCCGCCGTCGGGAACTGGTCGTCGCGGCACTTGGTCTCCTGGATCGCCAGGACGTCGGTCTGAGACCGGTCGAGAAAGGCGAGCACGCGGTCGACCCGCGTGCGGATGGAGTTGACGTTCCACGTGGTGAGGCGCACGGACTCAGCCTATGTTCACCCGACTAGGCTGGCTTTGTGCAGATCCTTACCGGGCGCCGCGCCGTCGGCGCCGTCGTCGTCCTCACCGCCGCGGCGCTCGTCGCGGCGTGCTCCGCCGGGAGCGATTCTGGTGGGGCTGAGGATGGGGCGCGCACGGCCGTCGTCGTCGGACTGACCGGGGAGCCGACCAATCTCGACTTCACGACGACGTCGGGCTCGGCGATCCCGCAGCTCCTGCTGAACAACGTGTACGAGGGCCTGGTGACCATCGACCAGGAGGGTGAGGTGCAGCCGCAGCTCGCCGAGTCGTGGGAGCTCAACGGGAACCGCACCGTCTACACGTTCATGCTGCACGAGAGCGTGACGTTCTCCGACGGCTCGCCGTTCACGGCGGACGACGTCGTCGCCTCGATCGGCCGGGTCCAGGACGACTGGACGCTGAGCCTCAGGTCCAAGATGGACGTGGTCGAGCGGGCCGAGGCGATCAGCGACACCGAGGTCGCCGTGACCCTGGCGCACCCGAGCAACTCCTGGCTGTTCGACATGGGCACGTCCGTGGGCGCCATGTTCCCGGACGACCTGTCCGCCGACCTGGCGACCGAGACGGTCGGCACCGGGCCTTACACGGTCGAGGAGGTCGCGCCGGGCGAGCAGATCACGCTCGCGGCCCGCGACGACTACTGGGGCGAGGCACCCGCCGTCACCGACGTCACCGTCCGCTATTTCGCCGACGCCAACGCTCAGGCCAACGCAGTGCGCGCCGGCGACATCGACATGGCGTACAACCTGCAGGCCCCCGACCTCCTGACCGGGCTCGAAGGGGACGAGCGCCTCCAGGTCATCGACGGCACCTCGACGGGCGAGGTGCTGCTCGCACTGAACAACGCCGAGCCGCCCTTCGACGACCTCGACGTGCGCCGCGCGGTCATGTACGCGATCGACCGGCAGGCGGTCCTCGACACGGCCTGGGCCGGGCGCGGGGAGCTCATCGGGTCGATGGTGCCGCCCACCGACCCGTACTACCAGGACCTGACGGACGCCTACCCGTACGACCCGGACCGGGCCCGGGAGCTGCTCAGGGACGCCGGCGCCGAGAACCTGAGCATCACCTTCGACGTGCCCACCCGCCCCTACGCGGAGGCCGTCGCCCAGGTTGTGGTGTCCCAGCTCGCGGACGTGGGCATCGACGCGACGATCGTCCCGGCCGAGTTCCCCGCCGTCTGGCTGGACAAGGTGTTCACCCGGCACGACTACCAGATGTCCGTGATCCTGCACACCGAGGCCCGGGACATCCTGACGGTCTTCGGCGACCCCGACTACTACATCGGCTACGACAACCCGCGGCTCGGCGAGGTCGCCGAGACCGCGGACGAGGGCAGCCCCGACCAGTACGTCGCGGGCATGCAGGAGGTCGCCCGCATGGTGGTCGACGACGCCGCGAGCGACCCGCTGTTCCTGTTCCCCAACACGGTGGTGGCCGACGCAGGCCTGACGGGCATCGCCGCGAACGCGACCACCGAGTCGATGAACCTCACCGGCCTACGTTGGTCGGAAGGCTGAGCCGGCCCGCCGCCGGAAGACCCGTGGCCAGGAAGCTCCTCTCGCACCTCGTCCAGCTGGTCGCCACGCTCCTCGTGGCGACAGCTGTGATCTTCGTGCTGCTCCGGGTGCTGCCCGGCGACCCCGCGGCCGTCGCGCTCGGGATCGAGGCCTCGCCTGAGGCGCTCGCGGCCTGGCGCGCCGAGCACGGCACCGACGGGCCGCTGGTCATGCAGTACCTGCAGTGGGTGGGCGGGCTGCTCACCGGCGACCTCGGCACGAGCTACGTGACGTCGCAGGACCTCACGCCGCTGGTCGCGGACCGGGTGCAGGTGACGGGCATCCTGGTGCTGCTTGCTTTGCTGATCGCCCTGGTGGTGGCGGTGCCGGTGGGCACGCTGGCCGCCGTCTGGCACCGGAACGCCGGGGGAGTGACGCTGTCCGCGGTGAGCCAGGTGGGTGTGGCCGTGCCGAACTTCCTGGTGGGCGTGCTGCTCGTGTCGTTGTTCGCGGTGCGGCTGGGCTGGCTGCCGTCGGGCGGCTGGGTGGCGCCCGTGGACGGCCTCGGTGAGTTCTGGCGGCACGTGTTGCTGCCCGCCCTCGCACTCGGCTCCGTGCAGGCCGCGATCATCTCGCGGTACGTGCGCAGCGCCGTGCTGGAGATCATGCGCGAGGACTTCCTGCGCACCGCCCGCGCCAAGGGGCTCACCTATACGGGCGCACTCGTGAAGCACGGGCTGCGTGCCGCCGGCGTGCCCATCGTGACGGTCGTGGGCGTGCAGGTCGCGTCCATGCTGATCGGCGCCGTCGTGATCGAGCGGGTATTCGCCGTGCCCGGCCTCGGCAGCCTGCTGCTGGACTCCGTGGGCAACCGTGACCTGCTCGCCGTGCAGTCGATAGTGGCGGTGCTCGTGGTGCTGGTGGTGCTGCTCAACTTCCTGGTCGACCTCGCCTACACCCTGCTGGACCCGCGCCTGCGGAGGGCCTCGTGACGGGCCGGGCGGGTCCCGTCGCGGCCGGCCGGAAGCGCGCGAACCCCCAGCTCGTCATCGGCGCCGTGCTGGTGGGGCTGGTTCTGGTCACGGCGCTGGTCTCGCTCGTCTGGACCCCGTACGACCCGCGGCATGCCGGGGCCGAGCGCCTGCTGCCGCCGGGCGCCGAGCACTGGTTCGGCACCGACCGGTTCGGTCGCGACGTCCTCTCGCAGGTCATGGCCGGCGCCAAGATCACGCTGCTGGTCGGCCTGGTAGCGGTGGGGATCGCGGCCGTCGTGGGCGTGC
Source organism: Promicromonospora sp. Populi (assembly GCF_041081105.1). Classification (NCBI taxonomy): domain Bacteria; kingdom Bacillati; phylum Actinomycetota; class Actinomycetes; order Micrococcales; family Promicromonosporaceae; genus Promicromonospora; species Promicromonospora sp. Populi. The sequence goes on from NZ_CP163528.1 coordinate 3,913,157, forward strand.
CGCTCGGTGTCCTCGCGGGGATGCGCGGCGGGCGGCTCGGCCTGCTCCTGATGCGGGGCAGCGACATCCTGCTCGCCTTCCCGGGCCTGCTGCTCGCGATAGTGCTGGGCGCCGTCTACGGCGCGGGCACCGTGACGGCGATGGTCGCGCTCGGCATCGGCTCGATCCCGGCCTTCGCACGCGTGGCGCGGAGCGGCACCCTGCAGGTGATGCGGTCCGACTACGTGCTCGCCGCTCGCGCCGCCAACCGCGGCGAGCTCGCGATAGCGACACGGCACGTGCTGCCCAACATCGCAGGCACGGTGCTGGTGCAGTGCTCGGTGAACTTCGCGATCGCGGTGCTCGCGGAGGCCGGGCTGTCCTTTCTCGGCCTGGGCACACCCCCGCCGACGCCGTCGTGGGGCCGCATGCTGCAGGAGTCGCAGCAGTTCCTGGGGATCGCCGACTACCTGGCGATAGTGCCCGGCGTCGCGATCGCCGTGGCGGTGCTCGGGTTCAACCTGCTGGGTGACGGCCTGCGCGACGTCTTCGACCCGCGGCTCTCCGCGGCCTCGCCGGGGTCTCTGGTGTCGGCGCCTTCGGGACCGGCGGCGGGATCAGAGCCGCGGCGGGCGTCGTCGTCGGCCGAACCCTCTCCCGTCCCGACGGCCGAACCAGTCGCGCCCCCCGCGCTCGACCTGCGCGACCTCACCATCCGCACCGACAGCGGCCGCGCGCTCGTGGACGGAGTCTCCCTGCAGGTCGCCCCGGGCGAGCGAGTTGGCCTGATCGGCGAGTCCGGTTCGGGCAAGACGATGACGGCGCTCGCTGCGCTCGGCATCCTGCCCGACGGCGTCGTCGCCTCGGGACACGTCGGCCTCGCCGGAGTGCCCGGGAACCTCCTGGACCGGGGCGAGCGAGCCCTGGCACGGCTTCGGGGTCGCGAGATCTCGATGGTGTTCCAGGAGCCGATGACCGCGCTGAACCCGCTGATGCGCGTGGGGCACCAGGTCGCGGAGGCGATGACGGTGCACGGGACGACGCACCGGGCGGCCGCGGAGCGCGCGACGGTCCTCCTGGCGGAGGTCGGCCTGCCCGACGGCGCCGCCCGGCGGTACCCGCACGAGCTGTCCGGCGGCCAGCGGCAGCGGGTGGTGCTGGCGATGGCGCTGGCCAATGACCCGGCGGTGCTGGTGGCGGACGAGCCGACGACGGCCCTGGACGTCACCGTGCAGCGCCAGGTGCTGGACCTCATCGTCGGGCTGGTTCACGACCGCGGCGCCGGCCTGCTGTTCATCACGCACGACCTGGCCGTGGTGTCCCAGGTGTGCGAGCGGGTTGTGGTGCTGCTCGACGGAGTGGTGGTGGAGGAGGGGCCGGTGGCCGAGGTGTTCGCGCACCCGCAGCACGCGTACACGAAGCACCTGCTGGCGGCATCGACCCTGGAGCCGTTGGCGGAGACGCCGCCGATCGACCGCGCGGTCATGACCGTGGCCGACGCCGGATCCGACCACAACCGCGTGGTCGATGGTCCGGTCGAGGGGTTGATCCGGGTCGAGGACGTGACCCGCACCTATTCGAGCCGCGGCGAGACCGTGCACGCGCTCCGGGGCGTCTCCCTGGAGGTCCCCGAGGGGCAGCGGTTCGGGATCGTCGGGGAGTCCGGTTCGGGCAAGTCGACGTTGCTGCGGATCGTTGCGGGGCTGGACCGCGCGACGTCGGGCCGGGTCATGAGCGCGGGCGTGGACCTGAGCGTGCCGTCGCCCGAGCTGGGTGACCTGCGCGCCGCCCTGCAGCTTGTGTTCCAGGACCCGTACGGCTCGCTAGACCCTCGCATGACCGTCGGCGACATCGTCGCGGAGCCGCTCCTGAACCCGGCGAACGTCCGGGTCGGCGGCGCGCGCACGGCGTCCGCCCGCCGCGATGCGGTGCGCGAGATGCTGGACGCCGTCGGGCTGCCGCTCGATGCGACCGAGCGGTACCCGCACCAGTTCTCGGGCGGGCAGCGGCAGCGCATAGGGATCGCGCGGGCCCTGGTCTGCCGACCGCGCATCCTCGTGGCGGACGAGCCGGTCAGCGCGCTCGACGTCTCCGTCCGGCGGCAGGTGCTGGACCTGCTCGCGCGGCTCGCGGACGAGCACTCCCTGACGCTGCTGCTCGTCTCCCACGACCTGGGTGTGGTGCGGCACGTCTGCGACCACGTGGCGGTGATGCGCGACGGCCTGATCGTGGAGCAGGGGCCGACCGGCCAGGTCTACGACGACCCACAGCACGAATACACCCGCCGCCTCCGCGAGGCGACCCCTGTGCTGACTTTCTGACGCGCCCAACCGCGCCCCGGCCGGGCACACCAGCACGCCGTGCTCGTTCGCTGACCAGCCAGAACACCGAGAGAGGGCGCCGTTCAGCCCAACCTTCTCGACAGTCCGAGCGTCAGTCCTCGTGAGGCGGCACCCATGCCGCCGGCTTCATCACGAAGGAGACAACAGATGCGTGCCAGAGCAGGTGCGGCAGCGGCCGCGATCGCCGTGGCGATCGCGTTGGGTGCGGGCATACCGGCGTGGTCCCTCGGGACCGTCGCGGCGGGCCGGGACGACGGCGCTGCCGACCCAGGAGCGGTGGCCGCCGAGTCCTCGGGCACCTCGACCGTCACCCTGATCACGGGTGACCGCGTCTCGATCACACGGCACGCCGACGGGCGCAGGTCCGTCACGATCGAGCCCGGCGCGGGTCGCGAGGGCATTGGATTCCAGCGGCTCGTCGAGGGCGACCGGCTGCACGTGATCCCGACAGACGTCGCCGGGCTCGTCCCTGAACGCCTGGACCGGGCCCTGTTCGACGTCACGGGTCTGGTCGCCGCCGGGTACGACGACGCCCGCCGAGGCGCGGTGCCGGTGATCGTCCAGCAGACCGGGGCCGCGGCGGCCCGGTCCGCGACATCCGCCTCGGACTGGGCCGCGCTGGGTCTGGAGCCCGAGCGGACGCTGGACTCCGTCCGCGCGGTCTCGGCGGACCTGGACCCGGAGGGGGCCTCCACGCTGCTCGGGGCGCTGCGTATGCCGCAGGCGTCGGTCCGCTCGGCCGCTAGCACCGCGCCGGACGTGAAGGTCTGGCTGGACGCCCCGGTCCGGGCACTGGACGCCGACTCGATGCCGCAGATCGGCGCTCCGGCGGCCTGGGAGTCGGGGTACACCGGCGAGGGCGTGACCGTCGCCGTGCTGGACTCGGGTCTCGACTCGTCCCACCCGGACCTGGATGACGTGGTGGTCGGCGCCCGGGACTTCACCGGCAGCGGGAACACCGAGGACCACTACGGTCACGGCACGCACGTGGCCTCGATCGTCCTGGGTTCTGGCGACGCCTCGGCCGGCACCAACCGTGGCGTGGCACCGGACGCCGACCTGCTGGTCGGCAAGGTGCTCGACGACTTCGGCGGCGGTGAGACGTCGTCGATCATCGACGGTATGGAGTGGGCCGCCGGACAGGGCGCCGACGTCGTGAACCTGAGCCTCGGCTCGCCGGAGGAATTCACCGACGGCACCGACCCGTGGGCCATGGCCGTGGACACGCTGAGCGCACAGCACGGGACGCTCTTTGTGGTCGCGGCGGGCAATGCGGGCTCGTACGGGACAGTGTCCACCCCCGGGTCCGCGAACTCCGCCCTGACCGTGGGCGCCGTGGACGACGCCGACGAGGTCGCGCCCTTCTCCAGCCGCGGGCCTCGCGCCGGCGACTACGCGATCAAGCCCGACGTCACGGCGCCGGGGGTCGAGATCATCGCGGCGCGCGCCGCCGGCACCAAAGAGGGCGACGGCGAGGGGGAGTACGTCGCCTGGAGCGGCACCTCCATGGCCACCCCGCACGTCGCCGGTGCCGCCGCCGTGCTCAAGCAGGCCCGTCCTGACCTGACCGGGCAGCAGCTCAAGGCGGTCCTGATGGGTTCGGCTCAGCACACCAGCGGGGGCGTGTTCGACGAGGGAGCGGGGCGCATCTACCTGCCGGCCGCCCTGGAGCTACCGGTGACCACCACGCCCGCCTCGCTGTCCTTCGGCGTGCTGGAGTACCCGCAGCGGGGGACTGTCAGCCGGAAGCTCACCTACCGGAACGCCACCGACGCGGCGATCACCCTCGACCTCGCCGTCGAGGCGACCGACCAGGACGGCGCAACCCTGCCGGACGGTGCGGTAACGCTCGGCTCGACCACACTCACCGTCCCGGCCCGGGGTTCCGCGTCGGTCAAGGTCACCGTCGACCGGGTCGTCGGTGACATCGAGCGCCGGTACTCCGGTGCGGTCACTGCCACCGATCCCGGCGGCCGGGAGACCCGTACTGCCCTGGGCTACTACAAGGAGCCGGACCTTGCCGACCTGAACATCCGGGCGGTCGGCCGGGACGGGCAGCCGCACACCGGGGCGTCCACCGTGCGGATCGTGAACGTCGACGACCCGGCGGTGTTCAGCGAGCACGTCGAGCTGGAGGCAGGCGGGCTGGACCTGCGGGTGCCGCCGGGCAACTACTCGGTCACCGGCTTCCTGTGGACAGCGGACGAGGACAACGTCGTCTCCGAGGTCACGGCGGCGCTGCGGCCGGAGATCACCGTGTCGGACGACACCAACCTCGTCCTCGACGCCCGTGAGGCGGAGCCGCTGACCGTGACGACAGGGCGGCCTGCGGACGTGCAGTGGCTCGCGCTCGACGACACCCGGAGCGCCGCAGGAGGCGACGATCCCTACGGCTTCGGGGTGGTGGTCACCGGTGCTGCCGTCGCGTACGCGACGCCGACCACCACGCCTGTCACCATCGGCACGCACGATCTGCAGACCCACTTCGTCCTGACGGAGCCGACGACGGGCGGCCGGGCGCCGTCGTACACCTACGACCTGCTGTACGCGCAGGACGTGGTGGACACGTTCAACTTCCGGGCGACGTCGAAGAACACGGCGGCGATCACCACCGGATATGCGGCTCTCGGCGCCGACTACCTGGCTGAGAGTGCTCGGGTGGGCTTTGCGTCTGGCCACCTCTGGGGCTCGGCCATCTCCGGCCCGGTCGCGACGCCCGGGAAGCGCACGGAGTACGTGAGCGCGAACGGCGTCGCCTGGGGGCACGAGGTGTACGCGGGCTCCACCGAGGAGCCGCAGCAGGGCTACTTCGGCAGCCAGCCCCGTACCTACGCCCCGCGCGAGAAAGCACGCACCACCGTGGGCGGCGCCGTGCTGGGCACCCGGCTCGGCGACGGCGCGGTGACCACGGCCAAGAGCAGACTCACCCTCGATCTGACGCCCTGGAGCGATTCCGGCCGGCACCCGTTCGCCGCGTTCGGCTCCGACGACACCCGCCTGCGCGTCTGGCAGGACGGCGCCCTCGTGGCCGACAAGACGTCACCGAACGTCAAGGTCGTCCTGCCCGACGGCGGCGCGGACCACCGCGTCGTGCTCGCCGCCGAGCGGGAGGCATCCTGGTGGAACCGGTCCACGAGTGTGCGCACGGAGTGGACGTTCCACGCCGAGCCTGGCGGCTCTCCGGAGGAGCCCGTCGTGGTGCCCGCGCTCGACGTCGCCTACAGCATCAAGGGCGTCGACCTGACAGGTTCCGCGCCGCAGAGCACCAAGGTCACGCTGTCCCTGGGGCATCAGGTCGGCGCTGCGGGCGGCAAGGTGACCGCCGCTCGCCTGTGGTGGTCCGCGGACGACGGCGCGACCTGGCACGGCGCGCCCCTGACCACCGGGCGCGCCGGGACGTTCACCGGGGACGTCCGTGTCCCCGCCGGTACGGAGCACGTCTCGCTCCGTGCCACGGCGAAGGACAAGTCGGGTGCCACGATCAAGCAGACCGTGATCCGCGCCTACGGCGTCCGCTGAGCCGGTGTCAGACCCGCAGGTCACTGGGGTGGCCCGCGGGTCTGACACCTTCGTGCGTCTCCGGCCCGCGCGCGGTGTAGCCTCCTGCGCGAGATGAGCGAGCATCTGACCAGCGGCGACAGCGACCGCCCGGCGCCCGACGGCGGTCCCCCGGGTGCCTCGGTCGTGCAGCACGCGAAGCACCCGATCCGGGTGATCTACGTGCCCGGGCTCGGCGACCGGATGCTGCCCCTGGTGTACCTCCAGCGCGAGGCGCTCCGCACGTGGCGCGCCTTCGGGGTGCGCACCACGATGTTCCGTGTCCGCTGGTCGTCGGACGCCTCGTTCCAGGACCGGCTGGACCGGCTCGACGCCCTTGTCGAACAGTGCGAGCAGCGCGGCGAGCGGGTGGCGCTCGTTGGCGCCTCCGCGGCGCCGGCGCGGTGCTCGCCGCGTACGCCCGGCACCGCTCGATCATCGCCGTCGTCATCATCGCCGGGAAGTTCCTCGAACCCGAGGACATCCTCAAGCCCGTCCTCGACCACAACGCACCGTTTGCGGAGTCGATGTCGGCGGTGCCGAAGCTTCTGGAAGACCTCGGCCCGGAGGACCGGGCCAAGATCCTGAGCCTGCGCTCGGCCCGGGACGGCGTGGTCGACGACGAGGACACGCTGCTGGAGGGCGCCGTCAACGAGACGATGCGTGTGGTGGGCCACGTGATCGCCATCGGCTACGCGCTGATGTTCCAGGCCCGCAGGGTGGTCCGCTTCTTGCGCGACGCCATGACGGACTGACCCGCACACGTGCCAATCCCCGGCCCGGGGTGCTAGCGTGTCTCACATCGTGAGCATCTTTACCTGTTCCTGCTGTCGCCGCTGAGCGGTCGCCCACAAAGCGACCCCCTGGCGCGATTCATCGCGCCGCCGACAGCAGCTCCTGCTCACATCACATCCACGTGCTCGTGCCGGGCTCCTGCGACCGTCCTTCCGGACGGTCAGGGAACACGCCTGGCGGAGGTATCGGCGGATGTCGGGGCGGCCGCCGTCGGCGCACCCACCCGGCATCCATCGAAAGGACCCTCTCATGCCCGGCATCCCCGTACTGGACCTCTCGCTGCTCGACGGCGACCCCGACGACCAGGCGCGATTCCGTGACGAGCTGCGCCGCGCCACCCACGAGGTCGGCTTCTTCTCCCTGATCGGGCACGGCGTCCCGCGCGACCTGATCGACCGCGCCTACGCCACCGCGCGCGAGTTCTTTGCGCTCCCCGAGGAGCAGAAGCGCGCGATCGAGAACGTGCACAGCCCACACTTCCGCGGCTGGACGCGGATGGGTGGCGAGCGCACGCTCGGCCGCGTCGACCAGCGCGAGCAGATCGACATCGGCGCCGAGCGCCCCGCGGTTCCTACCGGGCCCGGCACCGCAGACCACTGGATCCTGGAGGGCCCGAACCTGTGGCCCGAGTCCCTGCCCGCGCTGCGCGAGGTCGCCGAGGAGTGGCTGACCCGGCTCGACGGCGTTGCCACACGCCTGCTGCGGGCGTGGGCGGAGGCGCTCGGAGCGCCGTCGGGCACGTTCGACGCCGTGTTCCAGCGGCCCTCGCCGCACCTGAAGATCGCCCGCTACCCGGGCGTCGAGGCAGCCACGCCCGCACAGGGTGTCGGCGCGCACAAGGACCTGGGTGTGCTCACCCTCCTCTCGGTCGAGGACGGCAAGGCCGGCCTGCAGGTGGAGAAGGACGGCGAGTGGCTCGACGTCGTCCCGCCCGCCGGTGCGTTCGTCGTGAACATCGGCGAGCTGCTCGAGATCGCGACGGACGGCTACCTCAAGGCGACGCTGCACCGCGTGATCTCCCCTGCGCCGGGTACCGAGCGCATCTCGATCCCGTACTTCCACGGGCCCGCGCTCGACGCCACGATTCCGACGATCGACCTGCCGACGGCGCTCGCCGCCGATGCGCCCGGCGTGACCGTCGACCCGGCCAACCCGCTGCACCCCGTGTTCGGCGACAACTGGCTCAAGAGCCGGCTGCGCGCCCACCCGAACGTCGTGGAGGCGCAGCACCCGCACCTCCTGCAGACCGTGTGACGGTCCGGCCGGACGCGTAACGCGTGCCACCTGTGGTCCAGGGCGTCGGCGTCGGTCCCGGGGAAACAGTTACTCCTGGGACTGTGTTGCCGAGAGTGGACATTGTCTACTCTCGGCAACACAGTCCGGATGCGTGAAGTCTCCCCGGGGCGCGAAGTAGCAAGGCTTACGGACGCTTCAGAAACCGTGCGCGTCCGGGCCCTTGTCTCCACGAGACGGGGCTCCGCACACTCGGACCATGACGACCTCCCAGGACACCTCCGCCGCCGTCGCGCACTTCGCCGGGCGGCTCGCCTTCGAGACCGACGTCGCCGACGTCCACGCAGACCTCGCCGCGGGCACGCCGTTCACCCTGGTCGACGTCCGGTCCCAGGAGTCGTGGGACCAGGGCCATGTGCCCGGCGCCGTGCACCTGCCCGGCGGCAAGGTGCGCCTGCGGGCCGGGCAGATCATCAACCGGGACCTGCCCGTAGTCACGTACTGCTGGGGACCCGGCTGCAACGCGGCGACCAAGGCGGCGCTCGAGTTCGCGAAGCTCGGCTACGAGGTCAAGGAGATGATCGGCGGCTTCGAGTACTGGGTGCGCGAGGGGTTCGCCTACGACACCTCGGACGGCCCGGTCCAGCCGGAAGCGGACCCGCTCACCGCCCCCGCTGGGGCCTAGGCTGCGGGCATGAGCACAGCACTGATCACCGGCGGGTCTGCCGGCCTGGGTCTTGAGTTCGCGCGGCAGCTCGCCGCCGACAAGCACGACCTGGTGCTGGTGGCCCGCGACGAGGAACGGCTGAACACCGTCGCCGAAGAGCTCCGCTCTGCCACGGGGGTGGCGGTTGAGGTGCTCCCCGCGGACCTCTCGGTGCCCGACGACGTCGCGCGCGTCGCGCAGCGGCTGGCCGTCGTCGGCGGCCGGCCCGAGGACGGCGAGCTGCGTCCCGTCGGCTTGCTCGTCAACAATGCGGGCTTCGCCACCAGCGCGAGCTTCACCAAGGGTCGGGTCACCACGGAGCGCCGCGGGATCGACGTCATGGTGAAGGCGGTGGTCGAGCTGACGCACGCCGCCGTCGGGCAGATGCTCGAACGGGACCGCGGCACGATCCTCAATGTCGGCTCGGTAGCCGCCCTCACCGCGGGTGGCACGTACGCCGCCGCCAAGGCGTACGTGCGGACCTTCACGGAGTCGCTCGCGGTCGAGCTCAGGGGCACCGGCGTGACGGCGACGCTGCTGTCCCCCGGGTTCACGCACACCGAGTTCCACGCGCGGGCGGGCATCTCCGAGTCGTCGATAGTCCCGGAGTGGGGCTGGCTCGACGCCGAGGACGTCGTGCGGGTCGCACTGGCGGACGCCCGCCGCGGCGTCGTCCTGTCCACGCCGTCGGTGCGTTACAAGGTGGCCGCCGCATTCCTGCGGGCCGCACCCCGCTGGGCGGTCCGGTCCGTCGGCAAGTACCGCTGACGGAGCTGACGCCGTCGACGGGCGGTGCCGCTCAGGCGCCTGTCAGAGCCAGCCGACCTTCTTGAAGATCCGGTAGAAGACCGCACCCAGGCCGACCATCGCGGCGATCGCGAGCGGGTAGCCCAGGGGCCAGTGCAGCTCGGGCATGTAGTCGAAGTTCATGCCGTAGATCGTGCCGATCAGGGTCGGCGCGAAGAGGATGGCCGCCCAGGCGGAGATCTTCTTCACCTGCTCGTCCTGCTTGAGCCCCTGCTCCGACATGCGGCGCATCTCCTCGTTCTGCTCCTGGGTCACGAGCGTCGAGTGCACGTTGAGGGCGTTCGTCAGCAGTGCGCGGAACGTGTCCGACGTCTCCGCGTGCTTGACGGCGTGGTCCAGCACGTTGCGCAGGTCGCGGTGCATCTCGACGTAACCGGGGTCGTGCTTGGTGTCCGGCTGCCCGGCCTCTTCGTCGTGCACCTCCCGCACGATGTCGACCAGCGGGTGTGTCGCGCGCTGCAGCCCGATCACCTCGCGGGTCACCCCGTAGATCCGCAAGGAGACCTCCGGGTCGCGGGAGAAGAGCTGGTCCTCGATCCGGTCGATGTCGGCGCGCAGCCGCATGACCACTGGCCGATAGGTGTCGACCACCTGGTCCAGCAGGGCCGCGAGGATCGCGGCGGGACCCCTCCGCAGCACGTTCGGCTCGGACTCGAGCCGCGCGCGCATGGAGGCCAGGTCGGGGGTAGCGGACCGCCGGATCGTGACGACGAAGTCCGGGCCGACCCAGGCGTGCACCTCGCCGAACTCGACGCGGTCGACAAGACCGTCTCCGTCGTCGTCCACGTTGCGCGCGGGGTGCAGCACCACGTACAGGACATCGTCGTACAGCTCGATCTTGGGCCGCTGGTGGGCGTTGATCGCGTCCTCGACGGCGAGGCGGTGCAGTGAGAACTCCTGGGCGACCGCGCGGATCTCCTCCGGCTCCGGCCACGCCAGGTCGACCCAGGCGATGCCACCGCGCTCGCGCGTGATCTCGCAGGTCTCCTCGATGCCGGCCGGGTTGGCCGTGCGCTTGCCGTCCACGTACACCGCGTTGTCCATGATGCTCACAGCAGAACCCTCCCAGAGGTCGGCGGCAACCCGGACCGCCGTATTCTTGCACCGTGACCTCTGACTTCTCCCCGACTAGCTTCTCCCCGACCCCGCGCGAGCAGCTCGTCGAGCTCATCAAGGAGCTCGCCGTGGTGCACGGCAAGGTGACCCTGTCCTCCGGCAAGGAGGCCGACTACTACGTCGACCTGCGCCGCATCACGCTGCACCACCGGGCCGCCCCGCTCGTCGGGCACGTGCTCCTGGACCACCTCGAGGAGGTCGGGCTCGGCACGGCCGAGATCGACGCCGTCGGCGGGCTCACCCTGGGAGCCGACCCGATCGCGGACGCGCTGCTGCACGCGGCGGCCTCGCGGGGGCAGGACCTGGACGCGTTCGTGGTGCGCAAGGCCGCGAAGGCGCACGGTATGCAGCGCCAGATCGAGGGGCCGGACATCGCCGGCCGAAAGGTCGTGGTCGTCGAGGACACGACCACCACTGGTGGCTCGCCCATCGCGGCTATCGAGGCGGCCCGGGCGGCGGGCGCGGAGGTGCTGGGCGTGGCGACGATCGTCGATCGCGCGACCGGCGCCGGCGAGAAGATCGAGGCGCTCGGCGTGCCCTACCACTACCTGTTCGGGCTGGCGGACCTCGGCCTCTCCTGATTTGCCGATACCGAAATCTGGCTGTCTCAAGATCACTCCTACCTGGAGACTTTTGCCTACCAGGACGGTATCTTTACCTCATGGGTACTTTTGTCGCTTTAGTCCTGCTCGTTGTCGGCGTGGTGGCGTTCACCGTTGCCGCGGCGCGGCTGATGAAGCGTGGGCGTTCGCAGGACGTCGCGCAGTGGGCTGAGGCGAACGGCTGGGAGTACATCGGCCAGGACCCGACGCTCGCCCAGCGGTGGAGCGGCAAGCCGTTCGGCATCGGGCTGGACAACGAGGCCAGCGACGTCCTGCGGGGGAACGTCGACGGCCACGACATCGTCTCGTTCACCTACACGTGGCGTCCCGGCGCACCCGGCACCAACAGCCGCCGCCCCGGCCTGCGCCGCACGGCGCACGTCGTCGCGCTCGATGCCTTGCCGGGCGAGCCGGTGGTCGAGCTGCTGCCGGAGGGCATCCGCGAGAAGTGGCAGAAGCTCTTCGGCGCGCAGGACGTCCAGATCGACAACCCGGCGTTCGACGGGCAGTGGCTCGTGCGGACCTCCGACGAGGTGTTCGCGCGCCGCGCCTTCGACGCGCGCCTCGCAAACATCGTCATGCTGCCCGACTTCCACGGCTCCCGGCTGCGGATCGAGGGGCCGTCGATCATGCTGTGGCGGCCCGGTCGCACCGACGTGACGACCCTGGCCGAGCGGGCCAAGCGGGTAGCGGACGTCGCCCGGATCGTGCTGCCCATGGAGAAGGGTGGCCCGCGGTTCGAGTCGGGCGGCAAGATCGACGGCTTCGGGATCCCCGGCCTGACCTGACCCTCGCGGGGTCCGCTGACCGCCTGCATCTCTGGTGGAGACGGCGGCCGATAGGCTGCAGTACATGACCGAGCGCACCACCGAAGCCTGGCTCACCGACATGGACGGCGTGCTGGTGCACGAGGGCACTGCCCTCCCCGGCGGCCCCGAGTTCATCAAGGCGCTGCGGGAGAAGGACCTGCCGTTCCTCGTCCTGACGAACAACTCGATCTTTACGCCGCGCGACCTGCGCGCCCGGCTCGTGTACAGCGGGATCGACGTGCCGGAGCAGAACATCTGGACCTCAGCCCTGGCCACTGCCCAGTTCGTCTCGGACCAGATCCCGAACGGCAGCGCCTACGCAATCGGCGAGGCGGGCCTGACGACGGCGCTGCACCAGGCGGGCTACACGCTCACCGAGTCCGACCCGGACTACGTGGTGCTCGGCGAGACCCGCACCTACTCGTTCGAGGCCATCACCAAGGCCATCCGGCTGATCGTGAACGGCTCCCGGTTCATCTGCACCAACCCGGACGTGACCGGCCCCTCACAGGAGGGGCTGCTGCCCGCCGCCGGCTCGGTGGCGGCGATGATCACGGCTGCGACCGGTCGCCAGCCCTATTACGTGGGCAAGCCGAACCCGGTGCTCTTCCGGTCCGCGCTCAACCTGATCGGCGCGCACTCGGAGTCGACGACGATGGTCGGTGACCGCATGGACACGGACATCCTGGGCGGCATGGAGGCGGGCCTGCAGACGTTCCTGGTGCTCACCGGATCGACGTCGGCCGAGGAGGTCGAGACGTACCCGTTCCGGCCCAGCCACGTGGTCAACTCGATAGCCGACCTGGTCGACCTGGTCTGACGGGCATGACCAGCACGCCCGATACCGATACCGAGCCCGAGGTCGGCGTCGGCCCTTGGCCGGGTTCCCTGCCCGACGACGCTCGCTACGATCCTGAGCTCCTGGCCGACGGCGACCGGCGAAACGTGGCCGACCAGTACCGGTACTGGTCCGTGGAGGCGATAGTCGCCGACCTCGACACCCGGCGGCACCCGTTCCACGTGGCGATCGAGAACTGGGCGCACGACCTCAACATCGGCTCCGTGGTCCGCACCGCCAACGCGTTCAACGCGGCGGGTGTGCACATCGTTGGCCGACGCCGATGGAATCGCCGCGGCGCGATGGTCACCGACCGGTACCTGCACGTGACCCACCATCCGGACGCCGAGGCGCTGGCCGGCTGGGTGGCAGCGGCGTCAAGCACCTCGCCCCTCCGCCTCCCGATCGTCGGCATCGACAACGTGCCCGGCTCCGTGCCGATCGAGGGCTACGAGCTCCCGCGCGAGTGCGTCCTGCTGTTCGGCCAGGAGTCGACCGGCCTGACGGCGGAGGCGCAGGCGGCGTGCGACGTCGTCCTGCACATCACGCAGTACGGCTCGACCCGGTCGATCAACGCGGGCGCCGCAGCGGCGATAGCGATGCACGCGTGGGCCATGCAGCACGCGTAAGCCTCGCCGGCGTCCGCGGATGAACCGCCCGCTCGGGTGAAAACCACAGTGTTTGAGCCGTTCGACTGTCGAACGGCCGCACACGGCTGCCAAAAGATCGTGGCAAGATCGATGCTGCAACCCGGGCGGCCTTGGAAACTCTCGCGACCGCCCACCTCACCAGTCGTTTGGAGTTTCGCAGATGCCCATCGCAACCCCTGAGGTCTACGCCGAGATGATCGACCGGGCGAAGGCCGGCAAGTTCGCCTACCCCGCGGTCAACATCACCTCGTCGCAGACCATCACTGCCGCTCTTCAGGGCTTTGCCGAGGCGGAGTCGGACGGCATCATCCAGGTCTCCGTGGGTGGCGCCGAGTACGCGTCGGGCTCGACGGTGAAGGACCGGGTCTCGGGTTCGCTCGCGCTGGCGGCCTACGCCACCGAGGTCGCCAAGGGCTACGGCGTCAACATCGCCATCCACACCGACCACTGCACGGCCGACAAGCTCGACTCCTGGGTCCGGCCCCTGCTGGCGATCGAGGCCGAGCAGGTCAAGAACGGCGGCCTGCCGACGTTCCAGTCGCACATGTTCGACGGCTCCACCGTGCCGATCGAGGAGAACCTCGTGATCGCCGCCGAGCTGCTCGAGCTGTCGCAGGCCGCGCGCACGATCCTCGAGATCGAGATCGGCGTGGTCGGTGGCGAGGAGGACGGCCACACCGCCGAGATCAACGACAAGCTGTACACCACGCCCGAGGACGGCCTGGCCACGGTCAGGGCGCTCGGTTCGGGCGAGCGCGGCCGTTACCTGACGGCCCTCACGTTCGGCAACGTGCACGGCGTGTACAAGCCGGGTGCGGTGAAGCTCCGCCCGGAGATCCTGCTGGACATCCAGAAGGCGGTCGGCTCGGAGATCGGCAAGGAGAGCCCGTTCGACCTCGTGTTCCACGGTGGTTCGGGTTCGACGGCGGAGGAGATCTCTGCCGCGGTCGACAACGGCGTCATCAAGATGAACATCGACACCGACACCCAGTACGCGTTCTCGCGCCCGGTGGCCGACCACTTCTTCAAGAACTACGACGGCGTGCTGAAGGTGGACGGCGAGGTCGGCAACAAGAAGGCCTACGACCCGCGCGCCTGGGGCAAGTCGGCGGAGAAGGGCATGGCCGCCCGCATCATCGAGGCCTGCCAGCAGCTGCGCTCGGCGGGCCACAAGCTCTGACCGAAGGTTCGGCTGATCGGTAAAAGGTCAGGTGGTCGGTAACTCGAGTTACCGACCACCTGACCTTTTACCGATCACGCGCTCTCAGGAAGCGGACGGGCCGCCGACACCTGCCGGGGTTGGGGCCCCGCCGCCTGGTGGCGGGCCCGCCGGGTCGTCGTCGTCCAGCTCGAAGCCCGGGTCCTCGTCCACGATGTCGAGGAGGTCGCCGATCCGCGTCACCTCGAGCAGGAAGCGCACCGTCGGGGGTGCGCGCAGCACGCGGACACGGTGCGGGCTGCGGCTCGCGAGGCGGGCGAGGAACGCGACGCCGGACGAGTCCATGAAGGTCACATGGTGCGCGTCGATCTCGACCGGGAGACGCGACTCCTCGGCCGCGGCGGTCGCCTCGTGCAGATCGCCGCCGATATCGGCGTCGATCTCTCCCGAGAGCACGATCCGAGCGCGGGAACGGCCCACGATGACGTGGATGCTGGCGGGCTCGCCGATCTCGGTGTTCTGATGGCCGGGGTCCTGCGGGCTCCCGCCCTGCGGACCGCGCGGGGGGTCGTAGGTTCCGTCCTGCACGGTTCTCCTTCCGGGAGCAGTGGTCGTGGCGCTGTGTGGGTCCGATGATAGAGGCTGAGGTTCAGATCTCGGACCGTCCCAATCTACGGTTGAATGTCCTGCTGGAACAGCACCTCAGGCAATAGCTACCGTTGGGAGGGCATTTTGACCGATTCATCCGGTCTGACACCGTCCTCTCCGCCGCCGCGGCACCCCGGCCTCTCCAATTTCGGCCTTGGTCCGACTCCGGACGGGACGAACGGTAGAACGAACGGAATTCTTGACGGCAGCGACTCCGGCTCGGAGCGGCCGACGACGCCTGCCGCCGCGAGCGTGCCCCCGAGCGTCCAGCCGGGCGCCCGCGGTTCCCACCGCGCGCCGGAGACCGAGCCGCGCCGGCACCTGGCCGCGACCGGCATCCCGCGCACCATGCCGCCGTCGGTCGGCGACGTGATGCTCCGCGCCGCCGTGAGCGTGGGCCTCCCGGTGTTCCTGACCGGCCCCACCGAGGACGGCATGCCCATGCTGTGGGCCAACAGCGCCTTCGAGCACTACGCGGGTGTGCGGTTCACCGATTTCGCCGGCTTCACGGTGCGCCGGCTCGGCGAGATGCTCGTGGAGCCGCAGGATCTCGAACGGATGACGGAGCTGGTGAACGCCGGCCAGGAGGTGCACGCGACCGTGCGGTCCCACCTGCGCGGCGGCACGCACGGCTGGGCCCAGCTCACGCTCACCCCGGCCCGCGCCGGGCACAGCGACCGCATCACCCACTGGGTCGGGTTCAGCGTGGACGTCTCCGACCACGTGGACCGGAACAACGCCCAGCTCGCCAGCCTGGAGAACGAGCGGCAGCAGCGCGAGGACCTCGACCTCATCGCGCAGACCACCGAGATCCTGACGGACCTCGAGTACCCGTACGCCCTGCGCGACATCGCGGAGCTGCTCCAGTCGATGGTGCGCTGGGCAGGCTTCTACGTGAACGACGACGGCCTCCGGCACGCCGCCGGGGTCGACGTCGCGGCGCCGCCGAGCGGCCGCGGCCGCCGTCATGCCCGGTACATCGAGGGCGACAACATCGCGGACAAGACCCGAGGACACCGACCGCAGACCGACGCCCTCGGCGACTCGGTCACGACCGGCCCCATGCCGATCCTCGAGGTGGTGGACTCGGTGCAGGACTTGCTCGACGGCGTGCTGGACGGCCCCGTCACGCTGCACCTCGACATCCCGCACGCGCCGCACTCGGCGTCGGGCTGGCTGCAGCGCGACCTCACGCTGCGCCTCGCCGACGAGCTGGGCAAGGCTCCGGACTCCGTGGTGGTGCACCCCGTCGCCGGGCGGCGGGACGTGCTTGGCCTGGTCGTGATCGTGCCCGACGAGGACGAGTCGGGCGACTACGTCGAGCTGGACGAGCCCGACGCGCTGCGCACCGTGGTCGAGGTGGTGGCCCGCCGCGCGGGCAGCGCCATCGACAACGCGCGCATGTACGCGCGGGAGCACCGCCTCGCCGAGACCCTGCAGCGCGCCATGCTCCCCGAGCAGGCCGACGTCGCGGGCCTCGACGTGTGGACCTACTACGCCCCGAACGCGGAGCACGCCCAGGTGGGCGGCGACTGGTACGACGTGCTGCAGATCTCGCCGGACCTGGTGGGCCTGGTCATCGGCGACGTCGTGGGCCACGACGTCGAGGCCGCGGCCACCATGGGCCAGCTGCGTTCAGTGGTGCGCTCCTACGCCTTCGAGCTGTCCACGCCGAGCCGGGTGCTGGAACGCGTCGACCAGCTTGTGGCGGGCATGGGCATCCCACGCTCGGCAAGCATGGTGTACGCCTCTCTGAAGCGCGAGGAGGAGCCGGACGTCTGGACCATCGGCTACTCGCGTGCGGGCCACCTGCCGCCCCTCCTGCTGCGTGACGGAGAGGTGATCAAGCTCGACGAGGGCGGCGGCGCGCTCGTCGGCTTCGGCTCACGCGAGCGGACCACCGGCGAAGTGCTCCTCCAGCCCGGCGACACGCTCCTGTTCTACACCGACGGTCTCATCGAGCGGCGCGACCGGTCCCTGCGGCTGGGCCTGGAGGCCCTGCTGGAGACGGCCTCGGCCATCACGGCGCGCGACGCCGCCGGCGTTGGCGAGGAGCTGCTCTCCCGCCTGGCCGACGCGCCGGAGGACGACGTGGCGATCGTCGTCGTCCGTATCCCCGACCCGACCGGCGACGCCGGGGAGACCGCGCTGTCGCCGCGCTGGCGGCGCTGGATGCTGCCGAGCGAGCCGTCCTCGATCGGCCGGGCCCGGCACGCGGTGCTGCGCACCTGCCAGGCGTGGGGCATCGAGGAGTCCGCGCAGGCCGAGCTTGTGGTCTCAGAGCTCGTGGCGAACGGTGTGCTGCACGGCTGGGGGCACATCGCGCTGCGCCTGTACGACACGGGCGACGGGCTGCGCATCGAGGTCGAGGACAACAACCCGGCGCCGCCGGTGGCGACCGACGGGCACCCGAACCGCCTGGGCGGCTTCGGCATGCAGATCGTGGACCGGCTGGCCGAGTGGGGCTGGCGCCCGTCGGGCAGCGGAAAGCTGGTCTGGGCCAAGCTCCGCCGCCAGCCCACCCCACCCAAGTAGCTTTGTTGTGGGCGCGACCGCCCCGCCTAAAGCGGGCAGAAGTTCGCAACCATCACGCCCACAACCAAGCATTCTTGCTGGTGGTGGAATGGATAACGTTTTATGCCGTGGACACGTCGTGGTGCGATAACGGAGCACCGTCGTCGTCCCGCGAGGTCAGCACTGCGAATCCCGAGTCGGGGGCGGACGGTTCGCACGAGTGCTCGTCGTCCACGCGGAAGAGCTCCATCGCGCCGCAGACCTCGAGCACGAACAGGTCGCGCTCGTCGGCCCCGCGGATGACTGTGGCGCCGCCGCGCTTGCGGCCGGCGTCGGCCAGCGAGATGAGGAACGCGGCCCCGGTCGAGTCCATGAACGTGACCCGGCACATGTCGATGACCAGCAGCTGTCGGCGCAGGCCGACGACGCGCGCCGCGATCTCCGGGAACTGGTCTCGTTCGGCAAGGTCGAGGTCGCCGGCGATCACGAGCGTCGTCGTCGTGGGAGACGTCGCGATCTCGATCATGTGTCGAGCGTAACGACAGAAGCCCGATCGCACCGGATGAAAGGCAAAATTCGCCGTCTGGCCCACGCCCCGGGGTAATCCGGTGCGCCCCGCTTTGTCCCTCGACACCCGGGAAGTGTGAGAATTCCAGCATGACCACTCAGAAGAACCTGCTGGACGGCCCGGCCGCGACGCTGCTCCCCGACGACTACCCCGCGGCCCGCGAGCGCCTGACCAGTGGCGACGACCCGGTGGCGGTCGCGGCGTCGGCCCCGGCGTCGTCCCTTGTGTGGGCGGTCCTGGCGGAGGGTGCGCTGGCGGTGGGCAGCGACGCGGCGAACGTGGCGGCCTACGCCTACGCGCGCACCGGCTATCACCGCGGGCTGGACGCGCTGCGCCGGGCCGGCTGGCGCGGGCAGGGGCCGGTCCCGGCGAGCCACGCGCCGAACCAGGGTTTTCTCCGGGCGCTGCTCGCGCTCTCCGAGGCGGCCCGCCTGATCGGCGAGGCGGACGAGGCGGAGCGCTGCGCGAAGTTCCTCGTGGACTCGGGCACGTCTGTGGACGAGGTCCGCACCCTGGCGTCCACCACGAAGTAGACTCGGGCGCGGCCCGCGGGCGCCAGGACGGCGCACGACGCGGAGCAACCAAACAGATCCGAGAAGGTGGAGCCATGCCAGGCGTCGTGCTCGTCGGGGCCCAGTGGGGCGATGAGGGCAAGGGAAAGGCGACGGACCTCCTGGGCTCCCGCGTCGACTACGTGGTCAAGTTCAACGGTGGGAACAACGCGGGGCACACGGTCGTCATCGACGACGAGAAGTACGCCCTGCACCTGCTGCCGTCCGGGATCCTGTCGCCGGGTGTGGTGCCGGTCATCGCCAACGGCGTCGTCGTCGACATCGAGGTGCTGTTCCAGGAGCTCGACGCGCTGATCGAGCGGGGTGTGGACACGTCCCGCCTGCTCGTCTCGGGCAGCGCGCACATCATCGCCCCGTACCACCGCACCATCGACAAGGTGACCGAGCGGTTCCTCGGCAAGCGCCGGATCGGCACCACGGGCCGGGGGATCGGCCCGGCGTACGCCGACAAGATCAACCGTGTGGGCATCCGCATGTGGGACCTGTTCGACGAGAAGATCCTGCGCGCCAAGATCGAGGGCTCGCTCGACCAGAAGAACCACCTGCTGGTGAAGGTCTACAACCGGCGCGCCATCACCGTGGACGAGACGCTCGACGAGCTGCTCCAGTTCGCGGAGCGGCTGCGGCCGATGGTCACGGACACCGCCGTCGAGCTGAACAAGGCGCTCGACGCGGGCAAGAACGTCCTGTTCGAGGCCGGCCAGGCGACGATGCTCGACATCGACCACGGCACGTACCCGTTCGTCACGTCGTCCAGCGCGACGGCGGGGGGCGCGGTCACCGGGTCCGGCGTCGGGCCCACGCGGATCGACTCCGTGATCGGTGTCATCAAGGCCTACACGACGCGCGTGGGCGAGGGGCCGTTCCCCACCGAGCTGTTCGACGACAAGGGCGAGTTCCTCCGCAAGACCGGCGGCGAGTACGGCGTCACCACGGGCCGCGCGCGCCGCACCGGGTGGTACGACTCCGTGATCGCCCGCTACGCGACGCGGATCAACGGGCTCACCGACATCGTGCTCACCAAGCTCGACGTGCTCACCGGTATGGAGAAGGTCCCGGTCTGCGTGGCGTACGACGTCGACGGCGTCCGCTACGACGAGATGCCCACGGACCAGACGGCGTTCCACCACGCCAAGCCGGTCTACGAAGAGTTCGACGGCTGGTGGGAGGACATCTCCAAGGCCCGCGACTTTACGGACCTGCCGCCGAATGCCCAGGCTTACGTGCACGCGCTCGAAGAGATGTCGGGCACCCGGATCTCCGCGATCGGCGTGGGCCCGAAGCGCGACGAGATCATCCCCGTCCACGACCTCATCCACAGCCGCTGACCCACCAAGAGAGCCCTCCGCCACAGTGAAGATCCTCGTCATCGGGACCGGTGCCCGCGAGCACGCCATCGTCCACTCCCTCCAGCGGGAGACCGCGTCCGGGACCGCCGTCCACGAGCTCCACGCCGCGCCGGGCAATCCCGGTATCGCCGCGTCGACCACGCTGCACAAGGTCGACCCCCTGGACGGCTCAGCCGTGGCGGCGCTGGCCGAGCAGATCGGTGCGGAGCTGGTCGTGATCGGCCCGGAGGCGCCGCTCGTGGCGGGCGTCGCGGACTCCGTCCGGGCGGCGGGGATCGCGGTGTTCGGGCCCTCCGGCGAGGCGGCCCGGCTCGAGGGCTCCAAGTCGTTCGCCAAGGAGGTCATGGCCGCCGCCGGCGTGCCGACCGCGATGGCGCACCTGTGCACCGACGCAGACGAGGTCGCCGCCGCGCTGGACGCGTTCGGCGCCCCGTACGTGGTCAAGGACGACGGCCTCGCGGCCGGCAAGGGTGTGGTGGTCACGGACGACCGCGAGGCCGCACTCGTCCACGGCGAGGCCTGCCTGGCCAACCCGAACGGTCGTGTGGTGGTCGAGGAGTACCTCGACGGCCCCGAGGTCTCGCTGTTCTGCCTGTCCGACGGCGCGACGGTGGTCCCGCTGGTCCCGGCACAGGACTTCAAGCGCGCCGGGGACGGCGACGCGGGCCTCAACACCGGCGGGATGGGCGCGTACACGCCGCTGGGCTGGGTGCCGTCGGGCCTGGTGGACGAGGTCCTGACCCGCGTCGCGCAGCCCACCGTGGACGAGATGGCCCGCCGGGGCACGCCGTTCTCCGGGGTGCTGTATGTCGGGATCGCGCTGACCAGCCGCGGCACCCGGGTCGTGGAGTTCAACGCGCGCTTCGGCGACCCGGAGGTGCAGTCCGTGCTTGCCCGGCTCGCGACGCCGTTGTCGACGATCCTGCTCGCGGCGGCCCACGGCAGGCTCGCCGAGCTGGAGCCGCTGCGCTGGCGCCCCGAGGCCTCGGTCACGGTGGTCGTCGCGTCCGAGGGCTACCCGGAGCTTGCCCGGTCGGGCGACCCGATCACGGGTATCGACGACGCCGGGGCGCTGCCCGGGGTGCACGTGCTGCACGCCGGTACTGCGATCTCCGCATCCGGTGAGCTGGTCAGCGCGGGCGGCCGCGTGCTGTCCGTGGTGGCGCTGGGCGCCGACCTGGCGGACGCCCGGCGTCGTGCCTACGACGGTGTCGCGAAGATCGGCCTGAAGGGTTCGCACCACCGCACGGACATCGCGCTGAAGGCGGAGCGCGGCGAGGTCACCGTCCCGTAGGTCGGCGCGCTCGTCTCGCTGCGCGTCGGCTTCATCTCCGGGAAACTCGAGTGACGTTAATATCGCCGCCTGTCGACACCGGGAGTAGTCGTGGCTGAGCGCGTCACGTTCGAGAGCACCACAGGACCGCGCCTCGCGGGCATCATCGATCTGCCCGACGGCGAGGTGCGTGGCTGGGGCGTGTTCTCGCACGGGTTCACGCTGGGCAAGGACTCGCCGGCCGCGGCGCGGATCTGCAAGCAGCTCGCCAGCGAGGGCATCGGGATGCTCCGGTTCGACAACCTGGGCCTGGGCGACTCCGAGGGCGACTGGGGCGACGGCTCCTTCACGCACAAGGTCGCGGACACCGTGCAGGCCGCTCGGTTCATGGCCGACGAGGGCCGACCCGTGCACCTGCTGGTGGGGCACTCGTTCGGCGGCGCGGCAGTGATCGCGGCCGCGGGGGACGTGCCGGGGGTGCAGGCGGTCGCGACGATCGGCGCCCCCGTCCAGCCGCGGCACGCGGAGCACAACTACGACGCCGTCCTGGGCCGGGTGTTCGACGACGGCCACGCGCAGTGGATGGTCGGCGGCCGTGCGCTGACGCTCAAGCGGCACTTCGTGGAGGACGTCCGCCGGGCGGAGCTGCGGTCGAAGATCCGGGAGATGGGCTCACCGCTGCTGGTGATGCACTCGCCGACGGACAGCACGGTGGACATCTCGAACGCCGGGGAGATCTTCCGGGAGGCGCGGCACCCGCGCTCGTTCGTGTCGCTGGAGGGTGCCGACCACCTGCTCACCGCACCCGGTCAGGCCAAGCGTGCGGCCCGCATCATCAGCGCCTGGGCGGACCAGTACCTGACGGTCTGAGCTGCAGTGTCTCCGGCGTCGGCCGGTGCCCGCAGAACGCGAGGCCGTAGAGGAACGTGACGACGACGGCGAGCAGCAGCACCTCCCCGCCGTCCTCCAGCGCGCTCAGGACCACGTGCCAGACACCTCGGTTCGTCGTGAAACCGTGCACGGCGTCGATCCCGACGCCGCACAGCACCAGGAGCGCGAGGAGCACCGTGAGCACACGGGACGCGGCCTTCCACTCGGGCGCCGCGAACCGGTACCCGACGGCGATCGCCGTCAGCAGGACGGCCCCGATGAACGCCAGCCACACCAGCTCGCCTACCGGCTGCCCGTAGGGGTACGGGATGGTGACGTTCGCGGAGACGACCTTGGCCATGCGCTCGTGCAGCATGAAGTAGTCGTCGGCGAGGAGCACGACGAAGACCGCCGACCACCCCGCGAGCACCGCCTGCCGGTGCGCGACCGCGAGGTAGAGCGCCAGGCCGGCCGCCCACGCAGCGAACACGTACCCGACCACCTCGGGGACGCTGCGCTCCATCGCAAACCGGAAGCCCGGCCACTCGGGGATCCCCAGGAACGAGTGCGTGAGAAAGATCAGGTTCAGGCCGAGGGCCACCGTGACCAGCATGCCGAAGAGGCCCACGACCGGACGGTGGTGCAGCCCGAGGGCCGCGGCGGCTCGCGTGTGCACTGAAGTTCTCCTCTTCGAGACGGTGGCCGGGGGACGGCGGCGCGGATGCGGACACGCTTCCGTGGCGGGATGAGGGGTCAAGGAGAAGTTGGTGAGAGTCCTCTCATCTGGCGTCCCGGGTAGACTTGCGCCGTAGATTCCCTCGCCATTCCTCCCATCAGCAAGGAGCCTTCGTGGGACGCGTCGTCGTCGAGGTCATGCCCAAGCCCGAGATCCTGGACCCCCAGGGCAAGGCTGTGGTCGGAGCGCTGCCGCGCCTCGGCTTCACCCAGTTCTCCGGTGTGCGTCAGGGCAAGCGGTTCGAGCTCGAGGTGGACGGTGAGGTGACGCCGGAGATCCTCGCCGCCGCGCAGGAGGCAGCTGCCACCCTGCTGTCCAACCCGGTGATCGAGGACGTCGTGTCGGTGACCGACGCGTCCGCCGAACCGGCCGGCGCGACGGTGAGCGCCTGATGTCGGTGACCGAGCCGACGTCGAGCACGGTGGCGAAGCCCGGGATCCGCGGCGCCCGGATCGGCGTCGTCACGTTCCCCGGCACGCTCGACGACCGGGACGCGGCACGCGCCGTGCGCCTGGCCGGCGCGGAAGCCGTGTCGCTGTGGCACGCGGACGCGTCGCTGCACGACGTCGACGCGGTGGTGCTGCCCGGCGGTTTCTCCTACGGCGACTACCTGCGCGCGGGAGCGATCAGCCGGTTCGCGCCGGCGATGACCACGCTGGTCGACGCCGCCAAGGGCGGTATGCCGGTGCTCGGCATCTGCAACGGCTTCCAGGTCCTCACCGAGGCCCACCTGCTGCCGGGGTCGATGGTCAAGAACGACCACCTGCACTTCGTGTGCCGGGAGCAGGCGCTGATCGTCGAGAACGCGCGCACCGCCTGGACCAACGAGTTCCGCCGCGGCCAGCAGATCAAGATCCCGCTGAAGAACCAGGACGGCCAGTTCGTCGCCGACGAGCGCACGCTCGACGAGCTCGAGGGCGAGGGCCGGGTGGTCTTCCGTTACGACGGCTGGAACCCGAACGGTTCGCGTCGTGACATCGCGGGTATCACCAACGACCGCGGCAACGTGGTGGGCCTCATGCCGCACCCGGAGCACGCGGTGGAGGCCGGCTTCGGCCCGGCGTCCGCCGAAGGACCGCGCTCCGGCGTCGACGGGCTGACGTTCTTCACGTCGGTGCTGTCGTCGCTGGTCCACGCGTGATCGTCGGCCTGGCCGAGGTGGGCACGCATGGCGGCTGAGGTTCTCGCGGGCACAACCATCGAGACGGTCGCCTGGGACCACGCCGACGCCGTCCGCCTGCGCGACGACCAGCAGCGCGAGATCGACCTGCGGTATGCCGGCAGCGCTGGGCCCGACCCGCGCGATCAGGTCGACCCGTCAAACGTGTTCGCGACCCTGCTGCTGCGGATCGACGGCGAGCCCGCCGGGCATGCGGCCGTGCGCGACCTGTCGGGGCGCGACGACCACCAGGGTGGCCGGCACCCCGAGGGCACCGCCGAGGTCAAGCGGGTGTACGTGGCGCCGGGTTACCGCGGCCGCGGGCTCTCCCGGACCCTGATGGAAGCGGTCGAGGAGGTGGCCCGCGCCGGAGGCGTGCGGCACCTGATCCTGGAGAGCGGGCTCATGCAGCCCGAGTCGCTGGGGCTGTACCTGCGGCTGGGCTACGACCCGGTCGAGTCGTTCGGCGTGTTCGCGGGCGAGCCCGACTCGCGGTGCTTCGGCAAGTGGCTTGAGGCCGCGCCAGGCGGGGCGGCAGACGGCGCCGAGTCCGGACGTCGGCCCGCGCCGTCGTCGGACCTGAAAGTTCGCGAGGTGCCGTGGGACCACCCCGACGCCGCCGCGCTGCGGCGCGGCATGTGGGCCTTCCTGCGGGACCTTTACCCCGGCCTGGCGCACGACGTCGAGGCGCGTGGCGGGCACGAGGTCGTCGACGCCGAGCATGGGCGCGCCGCCCGCGCGACCTTCCTGGCGACGCTCGACGGGCGGCCGGTGGGCTGCGCGACGCTCGGCGCGGCCCAGGTGGGGCCGGCGCACCTCGCGGCGGACCCGCTGGACGGCCTCACCGGGCTGGCCCGTGCGGGCACCGGCCCGAGCGCCGACAACCCCGAAGGCTTCGAGATGCGGAGCGTGTTCGTTGACCCGTCAGCCCGGCGGGCCGGCGTCGCGAAGACCCTGGTCCGGCAAATCGAGGACGCCGCCCGACGCCAGGGCGGGCGGGCGCTCTGTCTCGTGACCGGCATCTGGCAGCCGGAGGCGCTGCGGCTCTACGTGCAGCTCGGCTACCGGCCCGTGCTGCCGTACCCGCCGCACGACCCCCGGAACCCGGTGCTCCTGTACCTGGGCAGGAAGCTCGCGTAAGTGTTCGCGCCAGGTTCCCCTCTTGGGTAACAAGGCTGGAGATGCCTACCGCCCGCGGAGGTACTCCAGTTGCGCGCGGACCGACGAGCGGGCCGCGATCAGTACCGACGGGTCGACGTCGGAGTACACCGCGCCGGTCACCGCGTCCAGGAGCGGGTCTGGGAGCGGCGCATCGGCGTCGGACAGCTTTGCCCCGAGCGTCGCGAGAGCCAAACGCACCTGGTCCAGCCGCTCCAGCCGGTGGTCGCGGTAGGCGCGCACCGCCGCACCCAGGTCGGGGATGACAGGTCCGTGCCCCGGTAGCCCCGGCACGGGGGCCGGCAGGTCGAGCGCGCCCAGCCGGTCCAGCGAGGCCAGGTAGTCCCGCAGCGAGCCGTCCGGCTCGGCCAGCACGGTGGTCCCCTGGCCCAGCACGGTGTCGCCGGTGAGCACCACGCTGCCCGACGCCGGACCACCGGGAACCGACACCACCAAGCACACCGAGTCCGCGGTGTGCCCCGGCGTGGCCAGCACCTTGATCCGCACCCCCGCGACGTCGAGAACCTCGCCGTCGCCCAGTGGCTCGCCGCCCACGCAGAACTCCGGCGACGCGCCCCGCGACGGCGCCCCCGTCAGCTCCCGGAAGCGGGCCAGCCCTCCGGTGTGGTCCGCGTGCCGGTGGGTCACCAGCACCAGGTCGACCGGGCCGGCGTCGGCCAGCGCGACCAGGTGCGGCTCCAGCTCCGGCCCCGGATCCACCACCACGCAGCCCGGCGAGCCGGGCGCGCGCAGCACGTACGACCGGGTCCCGTCGAGCGTCATCGGGCCGGGATTGTCGGCGCGCAGAACCCTCGCGAAGGGGGGAATGAGATCCACCGGAACACCCTATCCAGCGGGCAACAGGTCTTGTGCACGGGCCAACTCCGGTGTGTGATCGGTCAAGCACCTCCCAAAGACGAGAGGAACCCCTTCGATGTCCGCCAGCCCCAGTGCGGCCCAGCACCCCCGCTCCCGCAGAGTCTCCGTAGTCCTTGCCACGGCAGGGCTCTCCACCACCCTCCTGCTCGCGCCCGTCCCTGCCACCCCGGCTCCCGCCGCCGACGGCGCGGAGATAGCGGTCACCGCCAGCCCGGTCGTCTTCGTGGAGGACGGCGACACGGCGACCGTCACCATCACGCTCCAGGTCGCCGACGACACCGCGCTCACCGAACCCGTCAGCGTCCGCTGGAGCACGGGCTCCGGCACGGCCACCGCCGACGCGGACTACGTCGCCGGATCCGGCACAGTCGAGTTCGCGGCGGGCGCGTCGTCGGGCAGCGAACGCACCCTGGCGATCCGGACCCGGGAGTCCCGCGCCGGCGAGACCGCGGAGACCGTCCCGGTGATCCTGGAGTCGGGGGACGCCGAGGTCTCGGGCGGCAACGCCGCCGTGGTCGTACAGGCGCACGGCCTGCCCTACCTCAACGAGCGCCTGTCCACCAAGAGGCGGGTAGCCGACCTCGTGGGCCGCATGACGCTCGAGGAGAAGGCCGGGCAGATGGCCCAGGCGGAGCGGGCGAACGTCACCGGCGACCCGGCGGTCATCACCGAGCTGGGCCTCGGGTCGGTCCTGAGTGGCGGCGGCTCCCCGCCCGCCGAGAACACGCCGGAGGGCTGGGCCGACACGATCGACGGCTTCCAGACGCGGGCGCTCGCGACCCGGTTGCAGATCCCGCTGCTCTACGGCGTCGACGCCGTGCACGGGCACGGCAACCTGACGGGCGCCACGATCCTGCCGCACAACATCGGGCTCGGTGCCACGCGCAACCCGCTGCTGGTGGCGAGGGCGGAGCGCATGGTCGCCACCGAGACCCGCGCGACCGGCATCCCGTGGACGTTCGCGCCCTGCGTGTGCGTGGCCCGTGACGACCGCTGGGGCCGCACCTACGAGTCCTTCGGCGAGCACCCGGCACTCGCGGGGGTGCTCGGCGCCGCCGCCATCGTCGGGTTCCAGGGCACGGACCTGGACAGCAGCCGGTCCGTCCTCGCGACGGCCAAGCACTTCGCGGGCGACGGCGACACCGCCTTCGGCACCGGCGAGGGCGACTACACCCTCGACCAGGGCATCACCCAGCAGAGCCGGTCCCACTTCGCACGGACCGACCTGGCGCCCTACGTGGGGGCGCTCGCGGTCGGCGTCGGCTCGGTGATGCCGAGCTTCTCCAGCGTGGACTGGACCGACGACGGCCTCGGCAACCCCGTCAAGATGCACGCCCACGACGAGCTGATCAACGGGTGGCTCAAGGAGGACCACGGGTTCGACGGCTTTGTCATCAGCGACTGGCAGGGCATCCACCAGATCCCGCCGCTCGCGTCCGACTCGCCCACCACCGGGCAGATCGTCACCAGCGTGAACGCGGGCGTCGACATGTTCATGGAGCCGTCGCAGTTCGAGCGGTTCCACACCCGACTGGTCGCGGCGGTCGAGGACGGCGCGATCACGCAGGAGCGCATCGACGACGCCGTGTCCCGGATCCTCACCGCGAAGTTCGAGCTGGGGCTGTTCGAGGAGCCCTTCGCGGACCGCTCGCACGCCGACGACATCGGCTCGGCCCAGCACCGGGCGATCGCCCGCCAGGCCGTCGCCGAGTCGCAGGTGCTGCTCAAGAACTCGCGCCGCGCACTGCCGCTGGACGACGACGCGAGCGTGTACGTCGCGGGCCGCAACGCCGACGACCTGGGCAACCAGGCCGGTGGCTGGACCGGTACCTGGCAGGGCTTCTCGGGCGAGGTCACGGAGGGCACCACGATCCTTGAGGGCATCGAGGCGGTGGCTGACGACGTGACGTTCAGCGAGGACGCCTCCGCGCCGACGGCCGGTGCCGACGTCGGCATCGTCGTCGTGGGCGAGACGCCGTACACGGAGGGGTTCGGCGACGTCGGCGGGCCCGAATGGGCCTGGGACCCGGCCGACGGCGGGGTGTTCCGCGAGGAGAAGTCGATGTCGCTGCAGCCCGGCGACGCCGAGGTTGTGGAGCGGGTCTGCGCCCAGATCAGGACGTGTGTGGTCCTGGTCGTGTCCGGGCGGCCGCAGGTGCTCACCGAACAGCTCGGGTCGATCGACGCGCTCGTCGCGTCGTGGCTCCCGGGCACCGAGGGCGCCGGCGTGGCTGACGTGCTGTTCGGCGAGCGAAGGTTCACGGGCAAGCTGCCGGTCTCGTGGCCGCGGTCCGCGGACGACCCGGTGGTGAACGTCGGCGACCGGGACTACGACCCGCTGTTCCCGTTCGGCTGGGGCCTGTCGACGGGCGGCCGCACGTCGGCGCTCGACAGGGACCGGCTGGCGTTGCAGACCGCGGTGCTGGACCCGGCGACCGGCGTCCCGCCGGCGGCGTCGAAGGCGATCGCAAACGCGGACGTAGCCCTCTTGGAGGGCCGCAACACCGAGGCGGCCCGCCTCCTGAACGCGGCGGGCGGCCGCTGAGCCCGCCTCCGGGTGACTCTCCCCTTTGAGTCCTAAGTTTCTTCGCTTTGAGCCGGCTCAAAGCGAAGAAACTTAGGACTCAAAGGAGACGAGCCAGGGTCGGCCATTGGAGCTAACCCGGCAGTACCGCTAGGGCCTGTTCTACGTCCTCGATCAGGTCCAGGGGGTCTTCCAGTCCGACCGAGAGGCGGACCGTCGTCTCTGCGATGCCTACCGCGGCTCGGCCCTCGGCGCCGAGCTTGCGGTGGGTGGTCGTCGCGGGGTGCGTGACCAGGGACTTCGCGTCGCCGAGGTTGTTCGAGATGTCGATAACCTGCAGGGCGTCGAGGAATCCGAACGTGTGCTTCTTCGCGGCCTCGGCGTCCGACCCTTCGGGGACCGCGAGGTCGAACGTCACGACCGTGCCGCCACCGCTCATCTGGGACCGCGCCAGGTCGGCCTGCGGGTGCGAGTCGAGGAACGGGTACCGCACCGCGCCCACCCCGGGGTGCGCCTCCAGGGCGTTCGCGACGGCGAGCGCGCCAGCACCCTGCGCCGCGACGCGGACCGGGAGCGTCTCCAGCCCCTTGAGCAGGGTCCACGCGTTGAACGGCGACAGCGACGGCCCGGTGTTGCGGATGAACGTCTGTACGGGCCCGGTCACGTACTCGGTGGGGCCGAGGATGGCCCCGCCCAGCACCCGCCCCTGCCCGTCGATGTGCTTGGTCGCGGAGTAGACAACTACGTCCGCCCCCAGCTCCAGCGGCTTCTGCAGCAGCGGGGTGGCGAACACGTTGTCGAGCACCACGGTCGCTCCGGCGGCGTGCGCCAGGTCGACGACGGCGCGCACGTCCACGATGTCCTGCATGGGGTTCGACGGCGTCTCGAAGAACACCACGTCCGCCGGGGTCGCCAGGGCCTCTTCCCACTGGGACAGCACGTGCCCGTCCACGTAGTCGGTCTGCACGCCCCACTTCTTGAAGATCTCCTCGAAGATCACCACGGTGGAGCCGAACAGTGCCCGGGCCGCCACGATCCGCGACCCCGACTGCACGAGCGCGGCCAGGGACGTGAATACCGCGGACATGCCCGAGGCGGTCGCGTAGCAGGCCTCCGCGCCCTCCAGCAGGCGCAGGCGCTCCTCGAACGTGTGCACCGTCGGGTTGCCGTAGCGGGAGTAGACGAACCGGTCCAGGTCGCCCGCGAACGCCGCCTCGGCGTCGGCCGCCGCGTCGTAGACGTAGCCCTGGGTGAGGAACAGTGCCTCGCTCGTCTCCTGGAACTCGGTGCGCTGGTGGCCGCCGCGCACGGCGAGGGTCGCCGGGCGGACGCCGCGGGGGAGCGGCTTGCGGCCGGACCCGCCCGGGCTCGCGCCGGGGGGAAACGCGCCGGTGACGGTCACGCGGCGCCGTCCGTCCAGGGCAGGCCGGCAACCTTCCAGCCCTGCTGGTCGCGGACGCCGTCGGCCCCGGGGGCGCCCTCAAAGCCCTCCAGCACGTTGTACGACGGCGCGATGCCCGCTGACGTGGCGAGCCGCGCCGCACCGATCGAACGCTGACCGGAGCGGCAGAGGAACACGATGGGGCCGTCGCCGATCCCGGCCGCCTTGAGCTCCTCGAGGAACCCGGGGTTGGGGCGGCCGCCGGCCTGTACCCACTCGGCGAACAGGGGCTGCTTCTCCAGCGACGTCGTGTCGGGGATGCCGATCGTGCGCCACTCGCCCTGCGTGCGGACGTCCACGAGGGTGGCGCCCGGGTCGGCGGCGAGCAGGTCCCAGGCCTGCTGGGGCGTGATGTCGCCGGCGTAGCCCTCGGCAGGGTGGGCTTCGGGGTGCGCGGGATCGCTCATGTAACTCTCCTCCATCGGTCGTGGCGGTAGCACCCGTGTCCGTTCTCGCTGTAGCGGGAACGCTGGGTTGCTGCGGCGTCGTCGTGCCACGTCACTCGGCCGCTCGGGATGGTCGTTGCCAACCCTACGACAGGTGTCCGGTGGGTGGAACAGTGTCTCGACAGGCGATCCCTATTGGAGTCATAGGATTTGCAGCACTGTGACGACGACGACCGATCTGCTCGACGCACTGAAGCGCTGGCCGGAGCGTGTGCCCGGTCTACCGGCGTGGGTCTGGGACGCGCCCTACGACGGTGCCCGTCATCCACAGGCTGTGGATCCGCGGGCCGCGGCGGCGGATCCGGGCCCGAGCGGAGGCCCGGAGCTGGGCGCCAACTGCCAGCTCTACGCATACTCCGTGCTGGGCCTGGCAGGGCGGCAGGTTCCGCCGCACCGGTCGAGCGAGCTCTGGGGCGACACCTCCCTGGCCCATCCGCGGCTCGGCGATCTGGAGCCGTGGGACCTCGTCCTGTTCAACCGCAGCCTCAACCACGGCGCGGCCGCATACGGCGCACACGTCGCCGTCTACCTGGGCGACGACCGGCTGCTGCACCTCTGCGCCGAGCTCGGCCGGCCGGCGGTGTGGACCCGGGCGGACTTCGCGGCCCGCGAGCGGTACGCGTCAGTGATCGGTGCAGTCCGGATCGCGGGCCTCGCGGCCGCGCAGCGGCGACCAGATGGTGGGACCAGCATCTGAGACGTCCGTTGACAGAGCTTTTACCCGCAGCAGAGGATAACGGCAGGTCATGAGTGTCAGCGCGAAGCCCCGGCTCGCTGGCCGGCAACCCTCCCTCCGCGGTGGGGTGCCCCGGGTGACGACCTGGCCGCGCGCAGCCCGCGCGCGGCAAGCGCGGGGGAACCTCCCCCAGGACTGTGGAGGACTACATGTCTGCACCCACCCTTGCCCGTGATCTCACGGTGGACGACGCCGCTCCGCTGCGCTCCGTGGTCGGCGGCGGCACGCTCGTCCCGCTCGTGGACGGCACACGCGTCACGTATGCCAATCTCGACGTCGCGGCTTCGGCCCCGGCGCTGCAGGCCGTCGCGGACCGGGTCACCCAGGTGCTCCCCCTGTACGCCAGCGTGCACCGCGGCGCGGGATACCTCTCCCAGGTGAGCACGGCGCTCTACGAGACCGCCCGCCGCACCATCGGCGCGTTTGTCGGCGCCCGCGAGGACGACCTGACGATCGTCACCCGCAACACCACCGACTCCCTGAACCTGCTCGCCGGATGTGTCCCCGCGCAGCCCGACGGCGAGCCCGGCCGCGTGCTCGTCCTCGACGTCGAGCACCACGCCAACCTGCTGCCCTGGCAGCGCACCACCGAGGCCACGGTGCTGACCGGCGGCGCCACCGTCGCCGAGACGATCGCCCAGATCCGCGAGGAGCTGGCCGACGCCGCCGCACACCGACCGTTCGCGCTCCTCGCCCTCACTGGCGCCTCCAACGTGACCGGGGAGTCGCTACCCATCGACAAGATCGTCGCCGTGGCCCACGAGTTCGGTGTGCGAGTTGTGCTCGACGGCGCCCAGCTCGTGCCGCACCGACGCATCTCGCTGGAGTCGACCGGCGTCGACTACCTCGCCTTCTCCGGGCACAAGACGTACGCCCCCTTCGGCGCGGGCGTCCTGGTGGGCCGCCGCGACTGGCTCGACACCGGCACGCCCTACCTCGCCGGCGGCGGCGCCGTGCGGCGCGTGCGGGTCTCCGGCACCGACTGGCACGAGGGCCCCGCCCGGCACGAGGCCGGCTCGCCCAACGTGATCGGTGCGGTGGCGCTCGCGGCCGCGTGCGAAGAGCTGGCGGCACTCGACCCGGCCGATGTCGCGGCCCACGAGAACGCGCTGCGCCGTCGGCTCGTCTCCGGGCTGGAGGCGATCGACCGGGTCGAGGTCGTGCGGGTGTGGGCGGACGCCGTCGACCCCGTGGGCGTCGTGACCTTCACCGTCGCCGGCTGATGACCCGGGCCTGGTGGCCGCGTACCTCTCCGCGGAGCACGGCATCGGCGTGCGGGACGGCCGCTTTTGCGCGCACCCGCTGCTGGGCCGCCTCGGGTTCGACGCCGGAGCGGTGCGCGCCTCGGTCGGCGTCGGCACCGCGGGGGAAGAGGTGGAGCGCCTGGTCGCCGCCGTCGGGCGCCTGGTGACGGACGGACCGCAGGCCGGGTACGACGTCGTCGACGGCCTGTGGGTAGTGACCGACGACCCGCGCCCCGTGCCCGAGGGCTCCGGCCTGGAGGGTCTGCTGGCGACTGCCGCCCTGGGCTTCGACGAGGACTTCGGCTGCCTTCCGGACGAGGCGTAGCACATACCAGACGTGCAGGTCACCGTCGGTGGCCCGCACGTCCGGCACGTCACAGGGGGAACGCGTGCGGCCGCGGCAGGGCCGCCTCCAGCTGAGCCGCCAGCGCCAGCAGGGTGGGCTCGCCGCCCGGCCGGCCGATGATCTGCACCCCCATCGGCAGCCCGGCGGGCGCCTCGGCAGTGGGCGCGGTCCAGTGCGTCGGCACCGTGATGGCGGGCAGCCCGGCGACGTTGAGCCACGACGTGAACGGCGTGTACTGGCACTGCTGCTCGAAGTTCCGCTCCGGATCCTCGGCGTCGTACCACCCGATGGGCCGGGGGGTGAGCGCGAGCGCGGGCGTGACGACGGCGTCGTACGGGCTGAGCTGTGCGATCAGCGACCGCTCGTAGGCCGTGAGGATGCGTACCGCCTCGCCGAGCTGTCGGGCCGGGACCTCTCGACCCGACCGGATCAGCCACTGCGTGAGTGGTTCCAGCTTCCCGAGGATCTCGGGGTCGTCGATCGGCACCGCCGACGCGCCGCCCATCCACAGGGTCCGGAAGGCCGGTGCGTACTCGGGAGCCTCGTCCAGGACCAGCTCGGTGACCTCGTGCCCGAGGCCCGACAGGGCGCGCACACCCGCGTCCAGCCCGGCCCTGGCCTCTGGCGACACCACGATGTCGTAGAACCCGTCCCACGCCGACGAGGTGGTCACGCCGATGCGGGCCACACCGCCCCCGGCCGCGCCACCCGCGGGCAGCGCGGCGCGCTGCGCCGCCGCCAGGTACGTCCCCGCCGCATACGACGGCGCCCGCAGCGTGTACGGGTGCGCGACGCCGCCCTCGGCGTCGCGCGGGAGCATCGCCTCCAGCAGGAGGGCGGTATCGGCCACGGTGCGCGCGATCGGACCGTTCACGACCAGTCCACCCAGCGAGTCGACGCCGCTGCCCGCGGGCAGCAGCCCGCGCGTCGGCTTCAGTCCGACGACGCCGCAGGCGGCCGCCGGAATGCGGATCGAGCCGCCGCCGTCGGACCCGGGCGCGAACGGCAGCAGCCCCGCCGCCACCGCCGCGGCCGCCCCGCCGCTCGACCCGCCCGCGCCGCGGGTCAGGTCCCACGGCGTACGCGCCGGCGGGAGGCCGACGGGTTCGGTGTAGGCGGGGAAACCCAGCTCTGGCGCGGCCGTCTTGCCGAGGCTCACAACGCCGGCGGCGTCGAGCACCTTGACCATCTCGTCGCTCTCCTGCGCCGGCGGCAGCCCCGCGAACGCACGCGACCCGAAGCCCGTCGGTACCCCGGCGCGGTTCCACAGGTCCTTGTCCCCGGTGGGCAGGCCCCACAGGCTGCCTGACGGCGGCGGCCCGCTGCGGTGCGGACCGTCGACACCGGCTTTCTGGAGTGCCGCGGCGCGCTCGCGCGCGAGGTCCGGGGTGACGGTGGCGAAGGCGCCGACGTCGGGACCCAGCCGCTCCACCCGGTCGAGGAAATACTCGGTGACCTCGCTGGGCGTGAGCTCGCCGGCAGCGAGGAGATCGCGGAGCTCGACGGCGGTCCGTTCATGCAGGGCATCCATCCGGCCAGGCTAAACGCTCTTCGGTACGTGGGCGGGGTGGCCTGACCTGCGTCGATGTTCTCGATCTACCTAACAACGCGCCCCGGAGATAAACCCACGACGCGCAGAATGCGCTTGTGCGGCATATGTTCATGGAGTGCTGGCACCTTTACGCCGCGTCAACGGTGGCGTGGCGGAGGTGCCGCAAAAATCTCGAAGGGGGAGAGAACCTTGCCATTCCTCAATACAGGTATGACTGTGCAAGCCGTCAACTGGCTGGAACCGCTCACGAACGCTCTGGGCGCGATAGCGAGCTTCATCCCACAGCTCCTCGTGTTCCTGATCGTTCTCCTCATCGGGTACTTCATCGCCAAGGCGATAGCCCGGTTCGTCG
Source organism: Promicromonospora sp. Populi (assembly GCF_041081105.1). Classification (NCBI taxonomy): domain Bacteria; kingdom Bacillati; phylum Actinomycetota; class Actinomycetes; order Micrococcales; family Promicromonosporaceae; genus Promicromonospora; species Promicromonospora sp. Populi. Next base: position 3,948,097 of record NZ_CP163528.1, read on the forward strand.
GGATGATCCTGAGGCGTATCGGCTTCAACAAGGTGCTCGAGCGCGCGGGAGCGAACCGGCTGCTGGCCGGGTCGGGCATCGAGCCGATCGAGCTGCTCACGAAGATCATCTACTACTTCATCCTGCTGATCACGCTCCAGCTCGCGCTGAGCGCATTCGGGCCCACCAACCCGGTGAGTGCGATCGTCAACGACATCGTTGCGTGGCTCCCGAGCCTGGTCGTCGCAATCGTCATCGTCGTGATCGCAGGCGCCATCGCGAATGCCGTGAAGGACCTTCTTCTCAACACCCTGGGCCGCGTTTCCTACGGCCCCTTCGTTGCGAAGGCCGTCTCGTTCTTCATTCTCGCGCTGGGTGTTATCGCCGCCGTGAACCAGATCGGCATCGGCACCACCGTGACAATGCCCGTCCTGGTGGCATTCCTGGCCACCCTGGCCGGAATTCTGATCGTCGGTGTCGGCGGTGCGCTGATCGGCCCCATGCGCTCGCGCGTCGAGGCTTTCCTGAACAACCTGTCGGACGGCGGCGGCGCTGCCGCAACCCCCGCAGCGGAGCCCCACGTCAACCCCGGCCCCGAGCCGGGCACGGGCGGGACCACCTCGTTCGCCCCGCCGCCGCGCGACTTCTGATCGCCTGACCGGCCGGTAGTACGACGACGCCGGGGCCGCACCGTCCAAGAGACGGCGCGGCCCCGGCGTTCGGCTGTCGTCAGGCCTCGCTCAGCAGCTCCCGCGCCTCGCCCACCACGTCGGCCAGGCGCTCCAGGTCCGGGTCGTCCGCCGTCGGCTGGATCGCCACGGTGTCCGCGCCGGCCGCGCCGAACCGGCGCACGCCGTCGGCCAGCGCCTGGGCGTCACCCCACACCGCATAGTCCGCAAGCTGCGCGTCCTCGGTCACCTCCCGGCCGGTCTTGCTGGTCTCCGCGCGCAGGCGGGCGGCCGCGTCCGGCCCCGTCCCGCCGTACACGAACTGGACCACGGTGAACTCCTCCGCGGCGTCCTGGTCGGCCGCGGCGCGCCCCTCGGCGATCCGCTCCAGTGCGGCCGGCAGCCTCGCCAGGCCCACGGAGTCCTCCAGCACCACACCGTCGCCCACCTCACCCGCCAGGCGCAGCGACTTCGGCCCCGTCGCGGCGACCGGCACTCGCACGGGCCGTGCAGGCGGCCAGTCCAGCGCGACGTCGTCCAGCGACACGTACCGGCCCGAGGTAGTGACCCGCTCACCGGCCAGCAGCGCGCGCAGCGCCGTCGAGTACTCCCGCATGAGCGTCAGGGGTGACGCGGCCTTGGCTCCCACCTGCGCCATCCACGACTGGACGCCGTGCCCGATCCCGGGAATGAGCCGGCCCGGGAACATGCCGTCGGCCGTCGCTACCTCCATCGCGGTGAGCGCCACGTTCCGCAGGGGCGTGGGCATCACGCCGATCCCGACCCGGACGTGGTCGGTGGCGCCGAGAATCGCGCTCGCGGCGGAGATCCCGCCCGACTGGAAGCAGTCCTCCCAGAGCCAGATCTCCTCGATCCCCGCGGCCTCGACCGCGCGGGCGAGCGGGATGATGCGAGCCGGCGGGTTCGAGGGACGGATGATGTACGCCAGTGTCGTCATGGCCCCACGCTGTCACGGAGCGAGCCGTCAGATCCAGCCCTTACGCGCGGCGTGCCAACCAAGCTGGATGCGGGTCGAGACCCCGGCGATGTCCATCAGCACCTTGACGCGCCGCTGCACCGTCCGCAGGGAGAGGCCGAGCTGGTTCGCCACCGACTGGTCCGTCAGGCCGACCAGCATGAGCCCGAGGATCCTGGAGTCCTGGGGATCGAGGCCGGAGTCGTCCGACTGCTCGCCCGGCTGCGGGAACGGGATGGCGTCGCGCCACACACCCTCGAACAGGGCGATGAGGGCGTCCAGCAGGCCCGACGGGTGGATGATCAGCGCGCCCACCAGGTCCGGCGCCAGGTCGGACTCGGCGTCGACCACCGTCTGGATCGGCACGAACGCCAGCCGGTGGTCGAAGATGTACAGCTTGATCGGGACGCGCTCGGAGAACCGTACGTCCTCGCCGTTCTCGACCGCGGCCGCGACGTCGTCCACGCGGAGCACTCCGGTGTCGAGGAACACGCGGTCGATCACCACCCGGTACCGCACGCCGCGCGCCACCGCCTGGTCCTCGGCGGTGTTGTCCTCCGCGGACATCACAAAGACGGGCGGCTTGGTGAACGACTCGACGGTCTCGCGCGCGCCGAGCTGGAGCTGCATGATGCGCTGCTTGACGGCGTCGGCCCCGCGCACCACGTCGACGACGTCGGTCGCCGGCCGCAGCGCGGACGAGCGCCGGAACTCCCCCTCGAGCTCGATCAGCTCCTCCTGCGCCGCACGGATCTCGTCCTTGCGGCTGGCGAGCAGCGCGCCCAGCGCGATCTCGGGGGGAGCGGCCTGGAAGCGTGAGTCGTCGCCGCTCTGCCGGGCCGCGAGGCCGTGGCTCTCCAGGGTGCGGAGCACGTCCAGCGCGTCCCCCGGCTCGCAGCCGAGCCTGCGTCCCAGCTCCGCGGCGTCCAGGGACGGGGACGCGACGAGCTCGCGGTATGCGAGCGACTGTGACTTGGTCAGGCCGAGCACGTCGCCGAGCATGGCAACCTCCGGATGAAGTTCGTAGCGCCGTGGTGAGGATACGGGATTGGTAACCTCCGGCTCGTGACCACCAAGGACGTGAGCTTTCCCGGTGCAGACGGCGAGTCGGTCGCCGGCCGCTGGTACCTGCCCGACGGCGACCCGGTCGGCGTCGTGGCGATCGCGCCCGCCATGGCCATCCCGATGCGGTTCTACCGGTACACCGCGGCCTGGCTCGCGGACCGCGGTTTCGCGGTGCTCACGTTCTCGTACCGCGGCTCGGAACCTGCGCTCTACGGCCCCATGCGGGACTCCACGGCGACCGCCCTGAGCTGGTACCACGACGCCGAGGTGGCTGCGATCCACGCCCGCGCCCGGGCCGACGCCGCAGGTGTCCCGCTCACCTGGGTCGGTCATTCGTTCGGCGGCCAGAGCCTGGGCTTCCTGTCCGACATCGGTGTGGACCGCTGCGTCATGGTGGCCTCGGGGACGGGCTGGCACGGCAAGGCCTCGCCACTGATCAAGACCTGGTCGCCGCTGTTGTGGCGAGCGATCGCACCGGCGGCGACGGCGCTGGCGGGCTATTACCCGGGCCGCCGACTCGGGATCCTGGACGACCTGCCTGGCGGCGTGATGCGCCAGTGGAGCCGCTGGTGCCTGCACCGGGACTACCTGTTCAGCGAGTTTCCCGAGCTGCGGGACCGGTTCGCGAAGGTGCAGACACCGGTCACCGCCCTCTGGACCGCGGACGACGAGCTGATCTCCCCGGAATCGATCAAGTACTGGATCCGGGAGTTCCCGAATGCCGACGCCGAGCTCGTCGAGATGCGGGCCGCCGACTACGGTCTGACCCACATCGGGCACTCGGGCTTCTTCCGGCCGAAGCGCGCGATCCTCTGGGAGAGGGTGCTGCTGCCGCGCGTTGCGGTGAAGTAGGGGGCGGGGGCCGCAGCGGCGCAGGACGAAGGCGAAGGAAGGCGCGGCCGGCCTCGCTCACGCGCCCCAGGGGGCGCTCCGCTACGGCTTTACGGCCGACCGCGCCTTCCTTCGCCTTCGTCCTGCGCTGCTGCTCCGCTTTGGTGACGCGCGCGTCAGAGGGGGGTGACGGTGCCTGTGAAGTGGCGGGTGTTCTTGCCCGACCGCCAGCCGTCGTACACGAAGCCCGGCTCGTGGGTCGCGCCCTCGTCTGTGGCCGCGTCGGACGTGTAGCGGATCGATACGTCTACCGTGCCTGGGAGCAGGACCGGCTTGAAGAATTCGACGGTCCACTCGTAGGCCGCGCCGCGTCGTGCCGGCCCGACCTCGGCCAGCGCCCGCGCCGCGGAGTACATGCCGTGCGCGATCGCGCGCGGGAAGCCGAATGCCTTGGCGCCCAGGCTCGACGTGTGGATCGGGTTCAGGTCGCCCGACACTGCGCCGTAGGCCCGCCCGGTCCCGGCGCCGAGCTTCCAGCGTGCGGTCGGCAGAGGCGGCGTCCACTCCTCGCGTGGGGACTCGTCGGCCGGGGTCGCGGCGTCGGCGGGGGTCGCGCCGTCGGACGAGGGCGCGGCGTCCGGGGCCGTGAAGCCCTTGGCCAGGTACGTCGAGACGGCGCGGTAGGCGAGGTCGCCGTCCACCAGCACCTCCGCCACCAGGTCCACCTGGACACCGCGGCGGTGCGGGCGGGCGTCCTGCGACCAGGCCCGCACCTCGACCGTGTCGCCCAGCCGCACCGGGCGGAGCACCCGTGCCGCGTTCTTCAGGTGCACCATCCCGAGCAGCGGCAGCGGGAAGTCGCCGCGCACCATCAGGGCCGTGGCCAGCGGGAACGCCAGCACGTGCAGGAAACCGGCCGGCAGCACGTCGGAGGCCGGCTCCCCCAGCAGGCGCAGGTATGCCGCCAGGTGCGCCGCCTCGCCCGCGGTGTCCACATGCGCGACGCGGTAGGACACCTCGGGCAGGCGGACTGCACCCTTCGGGCGCTTGCTCACACCCCCGGCCACCCCCTTGGCGAACAGCCCGCCCAGCTTCGGCAGCTCGGGCAGGCTGGTTTCGCTGTACGACGCCGGAGCGCCCACCTCGGGCGCGTTCGTCACCTCGTCGGCACTTCCCGCCACTGTCACTTGCCCACCATCGACTGCCCGCACACGCGCAGCACCTGACCGTTCACGCCGCTCGCCACCGGCGACGAAAGGAACGCGATCGCCTCGGCCACGTCGAGCGGCAGGCCACCCTGCTGGAGCGACGGGATGACCCGGCGGGCCACCTCGCGCGTGGCGAACGGGATCGACCGGGTCATCTCGGTCTCGATGAAGCCCGGTGCCACCGCGTTCGCGGTGCCGCCCAGCGCCGCCACGAGCGGCGCGGTGGCGGCCGTGTGGCCGATCACGCCGGACTTCGAGTACGCGTAGTTGGTCTGCCCCTTGTTGCCCGCGATGCCCGACGTCGAGGCGAGCGACACGATGCGCAGCCCCTCCACTCCGGCGGCGAGCAGCTGCTCGTTGATGCGCAGCTGCGCGGCGAGGTTCACCGCGATGACGGAGTCCCATAGGGCGGGCTTCATGTTGGCGAGCAGCTTGTCGCGCAGGATGCCCGCGTTGTGCACCAGGATGTCGAGCCCGCCCAGGTGCTTGGCGGCCGCCAGGATCTTGGTGCCCGCGTCGTCGGCGGTCACGTCGAGCTGCAGGGCGGTGCCCTTGATCTCATTGGCGACGGCGGCCAGCGACTCACCCGCGGCGGGCACGTCCACGACCACCACCTTGGCGCCGTCGCGCGCGAGGGTGCGGGCGATCGCCGCGCCGATGCCGCGAGCGGAACCGGTGACCACCGCCACCTTGCCCGCCAGCGGCTGGTCCCAGTCGACGTCGGCCTGTGCGTCCGACGGGCCGACCGGCAGCACCTGGCCGTCGACGTATGCCGACTTGGCGGACAGGAAGAACCGGAGCGTGCCGAGTGCGGAGGCCGAGTCGACGGCGGCACCGCCGGTCAGCTGCACGCCGTTCGCCGTCGCGCCGCCCCGCAGCTCCTTGCCGACCGAGCGCGTAAAGCCCTCGAACCCGGCCCGGGTCGCGGCAAGCGTCGGGGAGTCGCCCGCCTCGGGCGCCCGGGACACGACGACGACGCGGCCGTTGCCGGCGAGCTTGCGCAGCGTGCCGCCCAGGCTGAGGACCGCCGCCGAGACGGCCTCGGGGGACTCCGCGGACGTGCCGACGAGCACTACACCGCCCCAGCGGACCTCGTCGGCGCCCTCGGTCGAGCGGCGTGCGTCGACGTCCCAGGACGCGAGCGCCTTGGTGATCGTGTCGGCGTCGGCGGCCGAGGCGTCGTCGGACAGCACGAGCACCGGGCCGACGGTCAGCGGGGCGTCGGGCTGGTACCGGCGCAGGATTGCCGGGCGGGGGAGGCCGAGCTGCTTCGAGAGGCTCTTACCGAGTCCGCCGTTCACGAACTTGGTGTACTTGTCAGCCACGAAATTCCTTCCAGTTCTTCAGCGAGGTTCAGGCTCAGGCAATATCTTCTGCCGCCTGAGCCCGGTGCTTCACTTCGGGCGAGTGCCTCGTTCCTCGGCCCTCACCCTCCGTTGCGCTCTGGGCTCAGGCGGACTCGATGATGGCGGTGGCGCCCAGGCCACCGGCGGCGCAGACCGAGATCAGCGCCCGGGCCGGTCGCCCGGTCTCGGCGGCCTTCGCGGCCACCAGCTTGGCGGCGGTCGCGATGATGCGGCCGCCCGTCGCGGCAAACGGGTGGCCCGCGGCGAGCGATGAGCCGTTGACGTTGAGCTTGCTGCGGTCGACCTTGCCGAACGCTCCGTCCAGGCCGAGCTCGGTGCGGCAGTACTCCTCGTCCTCCCACGCGGCGAGCGTGGTCAGCACGGTGGAGGCGAACGCCTCGTGGATCTCGAAGAAGTCGATGTCGTCGAGGCTGAGGCCGTTGCGGGCCAGCAGGCGCGGGACCGCGGCGACCGGGGCCATGAGCAGCCCCTCGTGGCCGTGCACAAAGTCGACGGCAGCGGTCTCGGCGTCCACGAACTTCGCCAGCACCGGCAGGTCGCGCTCCTCGGCCCACTCGCGCGAGGAGAACAGGACCGTGGAGGCGCCGTCGGTCAGGGGGGTGGAGTTGCCGGCCGTCATCGAGGCGGGGGTGTCGAGCGACGAGCCGAACGCCGGCTTGAGCTTCGCGAGCTTCTCCAGCGAGGTGTCGGGGCGCAGGTTGTCGTCGCGGGTCAGGCCCTTGAACGGCGTGACCAGGTCGTCGAAGAAGCCGGTCTCCCAGGCGCGGGCGAGGTTCTGGTGCGAGTTGAACGCGATCTCGTCCTGGGCCTCGCGCGTGATGCCCCACTTGGCGGTGGTGATGGCCTGGTGCTCGCCCATGGAGAGGTGGGTGCGCGGCTCGCCAGTGCTCGGGGAGACGGGGCTCAGGTCCTTCGGGCGGATCTTGAGCAGCGCCTGGAGCTTCGCCCCGGTCGTCTTGGCGTGGTTCGCGTCCAGGAGCGCCGTGCGCAGCCGGTCGCTGACGACGATCGGCGCGTCCGAGACGGTGTCGGTGCCGCCGGCGATCGCGGACTCGATCTGTCCCAGCTTGATCTTGTTGGTCACCGCGATGGCGGCCTCGAGGCCCGTGGCGCACGCCTGCTGCACGTCGTAGGCGGGGGTGGTGGGCGACAGGGACGAGCCGAGCACGCTCTCGCGGATCAGGTTGAAGTTCTTGCTGTGCTTGAGCACCGCGCCGCCGACGACCTCGCCCAGGCGTTCGCCCTGCAGGCCGTACCGGGCGACGAGGCCCTCCAGCGCAGCGGTGAACATGTCCTGGTTGCTGGTCCGGACGTACTTCTTACCGGCGCGGGAGAACGGGATGCGGTTGCCGCCGATGATCACGGCTTCGCGCGTGGACGGTACGGGGGAGGGGGTAGTGGACACGTCGCTGTTCCTTCTCACTTCGTCGTCTGGCGGGTGGCTTCGCTGGGTGGTGCCCAGGACTCACAGTACCTGATACTCTCAGTCTCGTGAGACGAATCACAAGACTTCTAGCGAGTCACGGTGGGGAGGCAGACCGATGAGCATCGGAGTCGACGGTCGTTCGACCCGCTGGGACGATCACCGCACGGCACGTCGGGCGGAGCTCGTCCGCGCCGCGCGCAAGGCCGTGCACCGCCTCGGGCCTGCGGTCTCGATGGACGAGATCGCCTCCGCCGCCGGCACGTCGAAGTCCATCGTCTACCGGTACTTCGACGACAAGGCGGGCCTGCGGCTCGCCGTCGCCGAGACCGTGGTGATGCAGATGCACGACGCCCTCCGTGCCGCCGCGCAGCGCGCGGCGAACCCGGAGATGGCCTTGCGCGAGATGGTACGGGTCTACCTCGAGATGATCGAGAGCTCGCCCAACGTCTACTGGTTCGTCACCCGCACGGCCATCGGCGGCAACGAGCCTGCGCCCATGGAGAGCGGCCGCCGCGGTCGGCGTGCTGCAGCCGACGATGCCGTCGACGCCGCCGCACCGACCACGCCGGTCGACCTGCACCCGCTGGGCGCCTACCTGGACTCGGTGATCGAGCTGGTCGCCGAACCGTTCGCACGGGCCACCGACGTCACGCACGCCGACGCCGCGGCCTGGGCCTCGGGCGCCGTCGGCTTTGTGCGGGGTTCCGGTGAGTGGTGGCTCGGGCACCGCAACGTCGAGACCAGCCCACTGACCCGCGAGGAGCTGACCGAGCGCGTGACGCTCTGGCTCTGGACCGGTCCGGTGGGTGTGCTGCACTCCGACCGCCCTGTCACCAGACCCGCATCAGCCTGACCCGACCACCCCCCGACACTTAAGAACCTGGCCCCACTCGGGCAGAAATCCGAGGAGAACCCATGACGACCACCTCCGAGCCCGTGTCCCCGGCGGCGGCCCCGCAGGCGGATGTGCCCCAGCCTGCGGTGACGCGTCCGCCGTCGGGCACCCGCGTGGACGTGCCGGCCCTGCAGCAGCTGCTGCTCGGCCGCTGGCCCGAGGCGCGGTCCGAGGCCCGTCGCCTGGTTGCCGAGCACCCCGAGCTCTGGAAGAAGGAGGGGATCACCAAGGAGGAGCACCGGGAGATCACCCTCGCCCAGATGAAGCAGATGGTGCCCTACGGCCACGTCCTGCGGGCCTTCCCGGTGCGCCTCGGCGGCCGCGGCGAGGCGGGTGCCAACCTGGTGGGCTTCGAGGAGCTGGTCGCCGCGGACCCGTCGCTGCAGATCAAGGCCGGTGTGCAGTGGGGCCTGTTCGCGTCCGCGATCAACCACCTCGGCACCGAGGAGCAGCAGGACCGGCTGCTCCCGGGCGCCATGGACCTGTCGGTCCCGGGTGCGTTCGCGATGACCGAGACGGGGCACGGCTCCGACGTCGCCTCCATCGGCACCACCGCGACGTACGACCCGGCGACCGAGGAGTTTGTGCTCAACACCCCGTTCCGCGGGGCGTGGAAGCAGTACCTCGGCAACGCGGCCGCGCACGGCGTGGCTGCGACGGTGTTCGCGCAGCTCATCACGGGCGGCGTCGACCACGGTGTGCACTGCTTCTACGTGCCGATCCGCGACCCGCGGACCATGGAGTTCCTGCCCGGCGTCGGCGGTGAGGACGACGACCAGAAGGGCGGCCTCAACGGCATCGACAACGGCAAGCTGCACTTCACGAACGTGCGCGTCCCGCGTCGGGACCTGCTCGCCCGTTACGGCCAGGTGGCCGCGGACGGCAGCTACACCTCCTCGATCGACAGCCCCGGCCGCCGGTTCTTCACGATGCTCGGCGCCCTGGTGCAGGGCCGCGTGTCGCTGGACGGCGCGGCGATCACCGCGGCGAAGATCGGCCTCGCGATCGCCACGAAGTACGCCGACCAGCGCCGCCAGTTCTCGCCGGCCGCCGGTGCCGACGAGCTGACGCTGCTCGACTACGCGACCCACCGCCGTCGGCTCTTCCCGAAGATCGCCGAGGCGTACGCGATGCACTTCGCGCACGACGAGCTGCTCGACCTGTTCGACGTCGTCTTCTCCGGCCGCGAGGACACCCCGGCCAAGCGCGAGGACCTCGAGACCACGGCGGCGGCGCTCAAGGCGACCTCCACCTGGTACGCCCTCGACACCCTCCAGGAGTGCCGCGAGGCCTGCGGCGGCGCCGGTTTCCTCTCCGAGAACCGCTTCACCAGCCTGCGCGCGGACCTCGACATCTATGCCACGTTCGAGGGCGACAACCACGTGCTGCTGCAGCTCGCGGCGAAGCGCCTCGTGGGTGACTACGGCAAGAAGCTGGCGCGGGCGGCCAAGTCTCCCGCCGGCATGGCGGGCATCGTGGCCGGGCAGGCCAAGGACACGCTGCTGCACAAGCTCCCGCTGACGAGGCTCGGCCAGTCGGTGGCCGACGGCGGCGCTGCGCGCAGCGCGCGTCGTCTGCTCGACGCCGACGTGCAGCGCGCGCTGATCGCCGGCCGTTTCGAGGGCATGGTCGCGGACGTCGCGATGGGCATGCGCCCGGCGGTCAAGGCCGACTCGATCAAGGCGCAGGAGATCTTCGACGACCACCAGGTGGAGCTCCTCGGGTCCGCCACCGCGTGGGCCGAGCTCGTGCGCTGGGACGCGTTCACGAAGGCCATCAAGACTGTGCCCGACGCCGGCACCCGCAAGGTGCTGACCCTGCTCCGCGACATCGACGGCCTCACCACCATCGAGCGCCACCTCGACTGGCACCTGACCAACGGCCGCATCTCGGCGGGGCGGGCGAAGGCGGTCACGGCGACGATCGACCACCTGCTCAAGGAGCTTCGCCCGCACGTGCTCGACGTCATCGACGCCTGGGGCTTCGCACCGGAGCACCTGCGTGCTCCGATCGCCGACGGCTCCGAGAAGGTGCGTCAGGACGAGGCGCGCGCGTACTACCGCGAGCTGCGCGCCAGCGGCACGGCACCGATCAGCGAGAAGGAGCTGCGCAAGCAGCAGGCGAGCTCGCCGAAGTAGTCACGCGGCGTCGGGCACCGCGGCCACGACCGGGACCGGGAGCTGCTGCACCGGCACCGGGACGGCCGCGGTGGCCGGCTCCTCGGCGACGAGGGGGTGCGCGGGCGGCTCATCGGCGACGGGGCGCGCGAGCGGCCCGCCGAGCGTGATCGGGGCGTTCGGCGTGAGTGCCGGTTCGGGCGCTGCCCGGACAACGACAAAGGTGCCCGCCAGCCCGAGGAGGGCGGCGAGCACGGTTAGCGGTACGAGCTGGTAGGCGAGCGCTGCGCCGAGCAGCGCGCCGCCGCCCACAGCCACGATCGAGCCAAGGGTGATCACACGGGTCATCAGGAGCCTCCCTGCCGAGGGGGCACAGCAAATTCGGCGAGCCTGCCTCGCCGCCAGTTCCAGGAAACCGCAACCAGCGCGGGTCCGCACCTCGAATCGCGCCGGTGCCGGTCACGACTGGGTCACGACCTGGACCAGGCCGCCTGCTCACACCGGGTTGCAGTGCGCGGCGGCGGTCAGGATCAGCCCGACGTCGGGGCGCCAGGGCTCGAGGTTCCACGTGCCCTTGTCAGGTGCGCCCATCGCGTGACACACGAGCTGGTCGTCCATCGGCGCGCTGTCCGCCTCGGGCTCGGTTGCCACGAGCTGGGTGCGGATCAGGTCGAGTCCCGCCTCGCCCGCGTGCCGGACCCAGTCCGTGGGGTCCACGGCCAGCGAGCGGCCGCCCTCGTTCTCGCCCCAGGTCGCGCTCTCGATCGCGCTCGTGCCGATCACGAATGTGACCGAGACCGGCTCGGTCCCTGCAGCGGATCCAGAGCCCTGCGCGGAGGGAGTGGCCCGGTCGTCCACCTCGACCCGGGCGGTGGTCGCGTCGACGTCGGTCACCTCGATGCGGGGCGCGCCGTCCTCGGTGCCCGACGGCGGTTCCGGCGGGCCGACCGCCGCGCGCGGGCTGTCGTCGCCGTCGAGCACGGAGATGCTGCCGTCGGAGTCGACGTCGAGCGTGCCGGCGGAGGTGAGGGTCAGCTCCGCGGACTCGCCCGGGGCGAGCACAAAGGTGACCGTCTGCGTGCCCGGTCCCTGCGCGCCCGCCTGGACGGTGGCGGCGCTCGGCGCTCCGACCTCGAGGACGACGTCGCCGACGGCGACCGTGCTGGTCTGCAGCTCCGGCTGGGCCTCGTCGGTGGTCGTCGGCTGCTCAGGTGTCAGTGGCGAGTGCGAGGCTGCGGGGGTCGGGTCCGCGTCTGTGCCGTCCGCCCGCGGGTCGTCGGCCAGGCCGCAGCCGCTCGTCGCGAGGAGCGCGGCGACTGCCGCGCACGCCGCGCGCGCGGCATGGCGCGGCGTTACGGCTCGTCGGGTCGGCACACACCCATTGTGCGGGTAGCCCGCACGGGTCGAAGTACCGGGTGGCGCGTGTCGGCGGGACCCCCTATGTTTAGAACATGCGTTCGAACAAGGTGCTGGTGGCTCATGACCCGGCTGACGTGCTGAGCCAGTCTCCGCGTGGTGCGGTCACGCCGCGCGAGTCGGGGTTCGCGAGCGGTTTCGCGAACCTCACCGAAGCGGTCGATGCCGTGGCGGCGGTCGACTCGCTCCTCGCCTCGCTCACGGCGTCCCGCGCCGTGCTCGTGGAGTCGGTCCGGGAGTGGGTGGCGGACCGGCCCGAGCTGTTCGGCGCCCCAGAGGTCGAGACGGACGATCCCGCGGGGTTCCCGCCCGAGCTCGTCGAGCAGCTCGCAAGGGTGCTGCGGGTGCCGCAGAGCTCGGCCGTCGCGCTCATCGAGGAGTCCTGTGCGCTGGTGCGCGAGCATCCGCGGACGCTCGCGGCGCTGCGCGGCGGGCACATCACCCACGCGCACGCGCAGCTGATCCTTGGCTACACGGACGGGTTGCGCCGGGCCAACCGGGTGGCGCTGGAGACCCGCCTGCTCAAGCATGCGCCCACCACTACCCCGGGTGAGCTGAGCCTTGTCGCGCGGACCGAGCGCGAGCGGCGGCTCCGTCCGGAACGCAGGGCGGAGCCACCGGCCGCGCGCAAGGTGGCGGCCAGGTCCGGGCGTCAGCGGCTCAGCGCTTCCCCCACAGGTCGTCCCAGGCGGTGAACGGGTCGTCAGCACGCGGGGGCTGCTGGGGGCTGCCGCCCGCTGCGACGGCCGGGGCCTGCCCGCCCCAGGCGGGAGCGCCCCAGGTGGGGCTGTCCCACGCCGGTCCGGCCTGACCGTGCTGGTCCTGGCCGGCCTCGTCCGGGTCGGCGCCGTACGCGACCCAGTCCTGTTGTCCGTACGGTCCGGCGGGCTGTTGGTCCGCTGCACCGTACGGCTCGGCGGCAGGGTAGGACGCGTCGTACTGAGCCTCGTAGCCCTCGGCTGCGGGCTCCCGGTGGTCCGGTTCCTGCCACTGTTGCGCGGCCTCGGTCTGCCCCGACCACATCGGCGCGGACTGCTGCTGTGCCGGCCAGGCCGGCCCGGACTCCGGCTGAGCCGTGTCGCCCGGCGGCGCGTAGCTGTGGGCGCCGTAGCTCGGCGCGGAGAACGGGGTCTGGTCGATCAGCTCCGGCTCGCGGCCCGACGAGGACGGCAGCGAGGGATGGCCGTCGTCGTACCGCCGCGGGGTGGCGACGGCCGCGAACGTCGTGGTGGCCAGGTACTGCTCGAACGGGACGTCGAAGGTCTCGTCCTCCGACCACGCCGAGTCCCAGGCCGTGGCGACGGGCTGCGCGGCGGCTCGGCGACCGTCGTCAGGCATCGGGGGGAGGCGGATCTCGCCCGAGCTGTGCAACACGCGGTCGTGCATCTGCCCCACCCAGTTGAGCGCGAGCTCGAAGCGCATGGTGCTGAGGCCGTGCACGCTCAGCTCGCCGCCGAGGGCCGGGTGCGGGGTGAAGGTGTAGACGTCTTCCTCGTTGAGCTGGAGGCCGCGGCTGCGTGCGTCGCGGACCAGGTCGTCCATCAGATACGTCGCGCGGCCCTCAGGGGACTCTAGCTCCGCGTACATGGTGACGGCCGAGGTCCACCGGAGCTCGATAGTGCCTTCCACCGTGTCCAGGAACCACCAGCCGTCCAGCGACTCGAGGAAGATGTCCCCGAAGCAGGTGGCGAAGCGCGGAGTCTGCTCACGCAGCCCCAGCCACTGCCCTGAGGCAAGCCCGAACTCGAAGGCAACCTTCGGAAAAGTTCGGAGCAGCTTCATGTCCGAATGAAACCACTATCGGGTAAACGTCGGGAACCCCTTGTGGCAACTTTATTTCACCCTTAACGTGCCCGACCCGAGACAGACTCAGGCCCGCTCAGGCCAGGCCCGACTGGTACGCGAACACCACGAGCTGCGCCCGGTCGCGTGCGGAGAGCTTGATCATCGCGCGCGACACGTGCGTCCTGGCGGTCGCCGGGCTGAGCACCAGCTCCTCCGCGATCTCGTGGTTGCTCAGGCCTTGCGCCACGAGGCCGACGACCTCGTGCTCCCGGTCGGTCAGGTCCCCGATGCGGGGGTGCGGCGCCAGGGCGCGAGGGGACGCGGCGGTGAACTCCCTGATCAGCGTCCGTGTGGCCGACGGCGCGAGCAGCGCGCCGCCGTCGTGCACCGTGCGGATCGCGGCCACTAGGTCGGCCGGCGGGGTGTTCTTGAGCAGGAACCCGCTGGCCCCGGCGCGCAGACCGTCGACGACGTACTGGTCGTGCTCGAACGTCGTGAGCACCACGACGCGGGTCCCGGTGAGGTCGGGGTCCTCGGCGATCCGCCGGGTCGCCTCGATGCCGTCGATGCCCGGCATCCGGATGTCCATGAGCACCACGTCCGGTCGCAGCCGGCGCGCCTCGGCGACGGCGGCGATACCGTCCGCCGCCTCGCCGGCGACCGTGGTGTCCTCCTCCCCCGAGATGAGGGCGTGCAGGCCCATCCGGACCAGGTCCTGGTCGTCCACCAGCAGCACCGAGATCATGCGACACCTCCCGCAGGCAGCGCTGCCCGCACCTCGAAAGACTCGTCGACAGGCCCGGCGTCGAGCCGCCCGCCCAGGGACTCGACACGGTGCCGCATCCCGGTGATGCCGAAGCCCGCGGCGAACGAGCCCTCGGCACGCGGGTTACGCACCGCGAGCCGGACGCCGTCCGGCTCGTACACCACCTCGACGCGTGCCGCCGAGTCGGCGCCGTGCTTGACCACGTTGGTCAGCGACTCCTGGAGCACACGGTAGGCGGCGAGGTCGACGGCGTCGGGCAGCGGTCTGGGCGTGCCGCTGACCTCGAGGTCCACCGAGACACCCGCCGAGCGGACCCGCTGCGCCAGCACCTCCAGGTTGGCGAGCCCGGCGGTCGGCGCCCGCTCCGGGCCCCCGCTCGTGCCGGAACCGGGCCGGATGTCCGCGAGGGTGGTCCGCAGCTCGGTCAGGGCCTCGTTCGCGGCCTTCGAGATGGCGGTCAGCGCGGTGGTCGCATCGCGCGGGGTGCCGAGGTGGAGCGCGATGTCGGCCTGCATCTGGATCGCGGCCAGCCCGTGCCCTACGACGTCGTGCACCTCGTACGCGAGCTGCAGCCGCTCGTCGTCGCGGGCCTGCTGCTCCGCCGCCGTCTGTTCCGCTGACCGTGCCTGGTGCCACATCCGCCGGGCTACGCCGATGCTGAACGGCACCGCCACGATGGCGCTTGCCGGGATCAGCCCTTCCGGCAGACCGAGCGCGGCCGGATGCGTGAAGACGTGGATCAGGAGCAGCGCCAGCGTGACCGACGCGTACAGCAGCGCAGGGCGGAGCGGCCGGCGTCGGGCCAGGGAGTAGATCGCCACCACCAGGCACACCATCACCGGGCCGTACGGGTACGCGAGCAGCAGATAGGTGACCGTCGCACCGGCGACCACACCCAGCGTCGGCACCGGCCAGCGGCTCCGGAACAGCGTCGCCACCGCGGCGGTCACCGCCAGCACGTACGCCAGCCCGTCGATCGGACGCACCCCGTCCGACGCGGGCAGGAACGCCATCGAGACCAGCGTGAACGCCGTCAGCGCGGCGGCCACACCCACATCGACGAGACGCAGCTTTCCCATAGTTCGATCACCTCCAGCCCCACTGTGTCCGAGGGCGGCCCCCGCGTCACCCCCTGCGCGCCGTACCCCGCAGTACGTCCCGGGACGTAGACGAGCCGCCCGGCCGACGTCGTGAGACGCAGCGGGAGTGCCGCCCCGCAGCCGATCCGGTACCACGCCGAGGCCGCGACGCTGGGACACACGGGCGGATCGGCCGCTCGCGTGAAGGAGGCGAACACCGTGAACCTGGCACCGCGCACCCGCAAAGCCGTGCTGACACTGCACATCGTGTCCAGCGGCGCATGGATCGGCATCGACGTGCTGGTCGCCGTGCTCGCCGGGGTCGGGCTCACGAGCGGCTCGGACGCCGCCCGTGGGCTCGCCCTGCGCGCCCTCGGCGAGTACGTGGTGACGCCCATGCTGGTCTCTGCGCTGGTCTGCCTCGGCACGGGCGTGCTGCTCGGCCTCGCGACCAAATGGGGCCTGGTCCGCTACTGGTGGGTGGCGGTCAAGCTCGTCATGACCCTGGTGCTGTGCACGCTCATCCTGGTCGCGCTGCAGCCGGACATGCCCCACGTCGCCGCCGCCGGTGTCGCTATCGAGGCCGGGCAGGACCCGGTCACGGACATCTCCTTCCTCGTCTACCCGCCGGCGGTGTCCCTCACCGCGCTGGTCGTCGCCACGCTGCTGTCCGTGTACAAGCCATGGGGGCGCCGGCGCCCGCGGACCGCGCCCGCAAGAGTGTCGGAGAGACGGCATACCGTTGCCGCATGAGCATCGAGGGACGGGCCATCGAAGTGCGCACAGCGGCCCCCGCGGAGTACGAGGACATCGGGAAGATCGTCGCGGAGGCGTTCCATGCGGACGGGCAGCTCGAGGCGCCCGACTCCGCGTTCTATGCGGGTGTCCTGCGTGACGTTGCCAGCCGTGCCGCCGCTGCGGAGATCATCGTCGCTCTGGACGGCGGCACGGTGCTGGACGGCGGCACGGTGCTGGACGGCGGCACGGTGCTGGACGGCGGCACGGTGCTGGGCGGGGTGACCTTCGTACCGCGCGGCGGCCCGATGGCCGACATCGCCCAGGACGGTGAGGCGGAGATCCGCATGCTCGGCGTGGCACCGGAGGCCCAGGGCCGGGGCGCCGGGACCGCGCTGATGCGCGAGTGCATCACACGCGCCGCCGGGACGCGGCGCATCGTGCTCTCCACCCAGACCGTCGCCCACGGATCCCACCGGCTCTACGAGCGGCTCGGTTTTGTGCGCGAACCCGCCCGGGACTGGACGCCCGTCCCCGGCGTCGACCTGCTCGTCTACGCGCTGGACCTGTAGCTACGCGCTGGAGCGGTAGCGCCACCCGCCCGGCCACCGCAGCAGCCCCGACGTGATCGCCACACCCAGCAGGAGCAGCAGGCCGCCGCCCGCCTCAGCCGCGTTCGGCACCTCGCCCTGCACGAGCCAGGCCGCGGACATGCCGACCACCGGCACCAGCATCGTGAACGGGACCACCGCGCTCGCCCGGTGGCGGGCCAGCAGCGTGTTCCAGATGCCGTAACCCACCAGGCTCGCCAGCCACGCGGTGAAGAGGGTGGACAGGACCGCGGCCCAGGTGGGGTGCGTCAGCGAGTACCCGACGGCGGCAGGCCCGTCCAGCACGATCGCCAGCGCGAACATCGGCACCGGGACCACTAGCGCCGACCACACCGTCATCGACAGGCCGGCCAGCGGGCCCTGCCGGGCCCCGGTCAACTGCGTCGCCGACCCGAGCCGCCGCACGATCACGTTGCCGGTCGCCCACGATGCAGCGGCCGCGAGGGTGAGCAGGAACGCGAGTCCCGGCGTCGCCGCCGACCGGCCGAGACCGACCACCACCAGGCCGACCGCGCCGAGCAGCACGCCCACGAGCTGCGGCGGCGTCGGGCGCTCGCGGAGGGCGACGCTCGCGAACAGGACCGTGAGCACCACTTGCGCCTGGAGCACGAGCGAGGCGAGGCCCGGCGGCATGTCGAGCCAGAGCGCCGTGTACATCAGCCCGAACTGGCCGAGGCTGAGGAACAGGCCCACCACCAGCACGTCCTTCAGGGGAGCCGTGGGGCGCGGGACCAGGAAGATCGCTGGGATCAGCACCACGACGAAGCGGATCGCTACGAAGAGCGCGGGCGGCACGTCAGCGACGCCGATGTCGATCGCGAGGAAGTTGACGCCCCAGATGATCATGACCAGCACGGCGAGGAGCGAGTGGCGCAGGGGCATGGGGTCATCGTCGACCGGAGCAACCCTGTGCGTCCATCGAGTATCACTGGCTGATTCTTCAGTGCGCCTGAACGGTGTGGGCGATGGGAGTCCCGGAGCCGTGGGCGAAGTACTGAGGCAACTACGTACTTTCACCCCCTTGTTCCACTGACAGGTCAGAAAGTAGCGTGACCGAACAATTGCAAGTGCGATCACGTTCGCGAAGGAGCGTCCGATGCGTAGCACCAGACACCGCACGATCCGAACCACAGTCACGGCGGCTGCCGCCCTGACGCTTGTCCTGTCCGCCTCGCTCGTCGCCTCGGCTGCAGCGCCCCATGCGCCCGACGGCGGTGCTGCCGCGGACGCGCCGCCGGACTTCTCCGCTGCCGCCCTGCTCTGGTCGGACGAGTTCAACGGCGCCGCGGGCAGTGGACCGAGCGCCGCGAACTGGAACCAGGAGACGGGTGGTGGTGGCTGGGGCAACAACGAGCTGCAGACGTACACCAACTCCCGGAACAACTCCGCGATGGACGGCGCCGGGAACCTGGTTATCACGGCCCGCCGGGAGAGCAACGGCGGCTACACCTCCGCTCGCCTGACGACGGCGAACAGGGTCGAACGGCAGTACGGCTACCTCGAGGCGCGCATCCAGATCCCGCGCGGCCAGGGCATCTGGCCCGCGTTCTGGATGCTCGGCAGCGGGATCGACAGCGGCGTCCCGTGGCCCAACTCGGGTGAGATCGACATCATGGAGAACGTGGGCTTCGAGCCGCACATCGTGCACGGCACCCTGCACGGCCCCGGCTACTCGGGCGGGTCGGGGATCGGCGCCGCCTACACGCACCCGCAGGGCTGGTCGTTCGCCGACACGTTCCACACCTTCGGGATCGACTGGCAGCCGAACCGGATCACCTGGTACGTGGACGGGGTCGCCTACCAGACCCGCACCACGGCGGACGTCGGCGGCAACCAGTGGGTCTTCAACCAGCCGTTCTTCTTCATCCTGAACGTCGCAGTAGGCGGCAACTGGCCCGGCTACCCGGACGGCACCACGCAGTTCCCCCAGACGATGCGCATCGACTACGTCCGCGCCTACGACGTCCGGCCCTGACGAGCACGCTGAGCCGGTACGCGTGGAGCGGTCCCGTCGTCCTCGGACGGCGGGACCGCTCCGTCGTGCGACCCGTCGTAGACTGGCGGCGCGCTCCGGCGCCCAGAAACCTACCCCGCACGCGAGGAACTACATGACCGCGCCCGCGTCCCAGGCACCCTCCCGCTCCAACCTTGCCGTCCCGAAGCTGGATACGGTCGAGGCCGCAGCCGCCTCCCCGGATGAGGTGCAGCCGTACGGAGAGCTCGGACTCAAGCAGGACGAGTACCAGCGCATCAAGGACATCCTCGGCCGCCGCCCGACCGCGGCCGAGCTCGCGATGTACTCCGTGATGTGGAGCGAGCACTGCTCCTACAAGTCGTCGAAGGTGCACCTGAGCAAGTTCGGCGAGAAGGTCACCGACGAGATGAAGGAGCACCTCCTCGTCGGTATCGGTGAGAACGCCGGCGTCGTCGACATCGGCGACGGCTGGGCCGTCACCTTCAAGGTCGAGTCGCACAACCACCCGTCGTTCGTCGAGCCCTACCAGGGCGCCGCTACCGGTGTGGGCGGCATCGTCCGCGACATCATCTCGATGGGCGCGCGCCCCGTGGCGATCATGGACCAGCTGCGCTTTGGCTCCGTCGACCATCCGGACACGGCGCGGGTCGTGCACGGCGTCGTCTCCGGCGTGGGTGGCTACGGCAACTCCCTCGGCCTGCCGAACATCGGCGGCGAGCTCGTCTTCGACGGCTCCTACCAGGGCAACCCGCTCGTCAACGCGCTCTGCCTCGGCGTGCTGCGGCACGAGGACATCCACCTCGCCAACGCGACCGGCCTCGGCAACAAGGTGGTCCTGTTCGGCGCCCGTACGGGCGGCGACGGCATCGGCGGCGCCTCGATCCTCGCGTCCGAGACGTTCGAGGACGGCGTTCCGGCCAAGCGCCCGAGCGTGCAGGTGGGCGACCCCTTCATGGAGAAGGTGCTCATCGAGTGCTGCCTCGAGCTGTTCGCGGCCAAAGTCGTGGAGGGTATCCAGGACCTCGGCGCCGCCGGCATCTCCTGCGCCACCTCCGAGCTCGCCTCCAACGGCGACGGCGGCATGCACGTCGAGCTCGACGACGTGCTGCTGCGCGACCCCACGCTGAACGCCGGCGAGATCCTCATGTCGGAGTCGCAGGAGCGCATGATGGCCGTGGTCCGCCCCGACCAGCTCGACGCCTTCCTCGCGATCACCGGGAAGTGGGAGGTCGAGACCGCCGTCATCGGCGAGGTCAACGACTCCGGCCGCCTCACCATCGACCACCACGGCCAGCGGATCGTGGACGTCGACCCCAAGACCGTGGCGCACGAGGGGCCCGTGTACCACCGGCCCTACGCGCGTCCGTCCTGGCAGGACGGCCTGCAGGCCGACACGACGACGGCGGCGGGCCTTGCCCGCCCGGCGTCCGGTGCGGAGCTGCGGGAGACCACGCTGAAGCTGCTGGCCTCGCCCAACCTCGCGTCCAAGGCGTGGGTCACCGACCAGTACGACCGGTTCGTCCAGGGCAACACGGCCCTCGCCCAGCCCGACGACGGCGGCGTGATCCGCGTCGACGAGTCCACGGGGCTCGGCGTCGCGCTCGCGACCGACGCGAACGGCCGCTACGGCAAGCTCGACCCGCGCGCGGGCGCCGCACTGGCCCTCGCCGAGGCCTACCGGAACGTCGCCACGTCCGGCGCCGAGCCGCTCGCCGTGACGGACTGCCTCAACTTCGGCTCGCCGGAGCACCCGGACTCGATGTGGCAGCTCGTCGAGGCGATCGAGGGCCTCGCCGACGCGTGCCAGGAGCTCGGTGTCCCCGTCACCGGCGGCAACGTGTCGCTCTACAACGGCACGGGCGAGCCGGGCCAGATCGACTCGTCGATCCACCCCACCCCGGTCGTGGGTGTGCTCGGTGTGCTCGACGACGTCCATACCGCGCTCCCGTCCGGCTGGCAGACCGAGGGCCTCTCGCTCCTCCTGCTGGGCACCACGCGGGACGAGCTCGACGGCTCGGCGTGGTCCGACGTCGTGCACTCGCACCTCGGCGGCCTGCCGCCGCGGGTGGACCTGGCAGCGGAGAAGGCGCTGGCCTCCACCCTCGTGGCGGCGCGGAAGACCGGCCTCGCGGCCGCCGCGCACGACCTGTCCGAGGGCGGCCTGATCCAGACGCTGCTGGAGGCGTCGCTGCGCTTCGGCGTCGGCGCGTCGGTGGCGCTCGAGGGCGTGACCGGCCGCGACAAGGTGAACCCGTTCGTGGCGCTCTTCGCGGAGTCGACCGGCCGGGTGGTCGTCGCCGTCGACCCCGAGCACGAGAGCGAGCTGACCCACCTCGCCGAAGATGCCGGCGTGCCGGTGCTGCGCCTCGGCACCACGGGCGGCGACACGCTGGTGATCGAGGGCCAGTTCGAGATCCCGCTGGACGAGGCCCGCGAGGCTCACGAGGGCACCCTCCCGCGCATCTTCGGCTGATCCGCGGGCGCTCGTGGGTGATCGCTAGACGGTCAGGTGATCGGCAGCTCGGGCTGCCGATCACCTTACCTTTTACTGATCACCCGCAAAGCTGCCGCGTGCCGCTGACCAGCCGGTAGGGTCCGGGAGTGCGATTTGTCCATGGCTTCATCACGTTCGTGCTCTGGGTCATCGCGATCCCCGTGCTCCTGGTCGCGCTGGCCAGGGCGATCCCCTTCGACGGCGCTGTCGTCTTGCCGCAGCTCGTGGCGTTCACGCCGTGGGCGACGCTCCTGACGCTGCCGCTGCTGATCGTCACGCTCTTCTCCCGGCGCTGGGTGCTGACGGTGCTGCTCGCCGCCTCGCTGGCGGGCTTTGTGTACTGGATGGCGCCCTTCTTCGTGCCCCCGGACACGTCCACGACCGCCGACCCGGCCGACCCGGGCACGCTGCGGGTGATGACGGTGAACGTCCTGTACGGGCAGGCCGACGCCGAGAGCGTGGTCGAGCTGGTCAGCACGCAGCACGTCGAGGTGCTCTCCGTCCAAGAGCTGACCCCCGCGTTCGAGCAGGCTCTCGCCGACGCCGGCCTCGACGACCTGCTGGCGCACAGCTTCACCGTGCCCGCCGAGGACAGCCCCGCGGGCAGCGGGCTCTGGTCGTCCATGCCGCTGACGGATCAGGAGCAGCTGAGCGGCACGACCTTCGCCATGCCGTCGGCCCTCGTCGACGTGGGCGACACCGAGGTGCGGGTCACCGCGGTGCACCCGTACCCGCCGATGCCGACGGAGATCGCTACGTGGCACACCGAGCTCGGCGAGCTCACGGAGCACGTCCACGCGGAGAGCGCGCCGCAGATCCTGGCCGGCGACTTCAACGCCACCTACGACCACGCGAGCTTCCGCGAGCTGCTCGGCTCGCGCTTCTCCGACGCGACTCGCGAGTGGGGTGCGGGCCGGCGGTGACCTGGCCGGAACGCAGCCGGGTGCCCGCGCTGTTCGCGCTGGACCACGTGGTGGTGGAGCGTGACATGGCGGTCTCGGACGTCGTCGCCATGCAGGTACCCGGTACCGATCACCGGGCGCTCCTGGCCACCGTCGTCGTGCCATAGCGGCCAATAGCACAGCGACACCGCGCGGGGAGCGCGGAACCGGCTTATGTTCGCAGTTGTGCCGACTCGTCAGATGCGCCTCGCGCCCGCCGCCACCGATGACGTGAGCGGTGCCCTCGCGGCACTTCGCGCCGAGGTCGGACTGCCCGCGATGTTCCCGCGGGAGGTGCTGGACGAGGCGCGGTCGGCCATCCAGCAGGACGTCTCCGCCGGCCGGACCGACCGCCGCGATATCGAGTTCGTCACCATCGATCCGCCTGGTTCGATGGACCTGGACCAGGCGGTGCACGTGACCGCCTCGGGCGAGGGCTACGTGGTGCACTACGCCATCGCGGACCTCGGGGCGTTTGTCGTGCCCGGTGGCGCCCTCGACGAGGAGGTGCGTAAGCGGGGCATGACGGTCTACGGGCCGGACGCCCGGACCCCGCTGCACCCGACGATCCTGTCCGAGGGTGCGGCGAGCCTCCTGCCCGGCCAGGACCGCCCGGCGGTGCTGTGGACGGTCACCCTGGACTCGCGCGGCATCATCACCGGCGCATCGCTGGAGCGGGTGCTCGTGCGCAGCCGCGAGCGGCTCACCTACGCGGAGGTGCAGTCGGGCCTCGACGCGGGCACCGCCAGCGAGTCGCTGCAGCTCCTGGCCGACGTCGGGCGGCTGCGCCAGTCGCTGGAGGCCGCGCGTGGCGGCGTCTCGCTCGAGGTGCCCGAGCAGGAGGTGGACCGCGGCGAGGACGGCACCTACACGCTCTCGTTCCGCCGCAGCCTGCCCGTCGAGGAGTGGAACGCGCAGATCTCCCTGCTCACGGGCATCGCGGCAGCACACCTCATGCGCGAGGCAGGCGTGGGGATCCTGCGCACCCTCCCGGAGGCCGATTCGCGCGATCTCGCGCGGCTGCGTCGCACGGCCCGGGCGCTCCGGATCGACTGGCCCGACGAGCTCTCGTACGCGCGGCTGGTCCCGACCCTCGTGTCGCGCATCCCCGAGCACGCGGCCTTCCTCAACGAGGCGACGTCCCTGTTCCGCGGAGCGGGGTACCTCGCGTTCGGCATGCCGGGGCCCGACGGCGTCGTCGTGCCACGACCCGAGAACACCCGGCATGCCGCCATCGCCGCCGACTACGCCCACGTCACCGCGCCGCTGCGGCGCCTGGTGGACCGGTACGCGACCGAGATCTGCCTCGCCATCTCCTCCGGCACGCCCGTGCCGACGTGGGTGCTGGACGCCCTGCCCGGCCTGCCCGCCGTCATGGCCGAGGCCGGTCGCCGCACCTCGTCGTTCGAGCGCGAGTGCATCGACATCGTCGAGGCGTCGCTCCTGGCCGACCGGCTCGGCGAGGAGTTCGACGGCGTTGTGGTCGACGTCGAGGATCCCGCCAAGGAGGTGCAGCGCGGCCTGGTCGTGCTGCGCGACCCGGCGGTCCGCGCCCGCGTGGTGGGTCCACGGCTCCCGCTGGGCGACGAGGTACGGGTCCAGCTCGCGGAGGCGGACGTGGCCGAGCGCCGCGTCACGTTCACGTTCGGCAACTACCGGGTCGAACCGGTGGCTCGCCGGTCCGGCACCCCGGAAAGCACCGGACGGCGGGTGGCGCCGATCCGGCGCCCGTCGTCGGGCACGGGGCGGCGCGCGGCTGCTCCGGCACCGTTCGAGATCCCTGGTGATGGGCCGGTCCCCGCGCACGGGCGGATCGTGCGGACCGAGCGTGAGCCCGAGGCAGCGGCGAGCCCGCAGCCGGGTCCGCGACCGGAGCCGAGCCCGAGCCCCCAGCCGCGGCCTGCTCCCCGGCCTGCTCCCCGGCCGCGGCCGACCCCTGGTCCCCAGCCCCAGCCTCCTCCGGAGGCGCGTGCCGACGCCGGACGGCCGCCTTCCGACCCGACTCGGCGTAGTTATGACCTCGGCTATCCACCGATGAGCCGGCCGGTGCGTCCCCAGGTCCGGGACGAGATGCCGCTCTCGGAGCCCTGGCCGCGGCACGGGCCGGCCACGGGTGCGGTGCCCGAGGTCGGGGCGGGTGACCTCCCCGACCTTGGACAGGCGGCCGAGTACCCGCCCGTGTCCTCGCTGGAGCTGCCGATGGTGGTGGCCGCTGATCTGCTCGCGGTTGAGGGCAAGGCACCGCACCAGTACCGGTACTGACGCGGCGGTCCGCAATACTGGCTCCATGACCTGTGCTGTTCCCGGTGCCGCGCGGAGGACCCGTGCCGGCCGGCCGCGGCTCGTTGACCTGGCGGTGCGGTAGTGCCGCCGCGGCGCCGGACGGATCCGGCCGCAGGGCGCGCCGCCGTCGTCACGTGGGCGCGGGGCGCGGCGGAGCGCCGCGACGTGACCACTGCCGTGCGGTTCACGCTGGAGGAGCTGGCCGACGTCGCCCCCGGGAACTCCGTGGAGGTACGGGTGCCACCCGCGGGTGCTGTGCAGGCCGTAGCCGGGCCCCGGCACACCCGCGGCACACCGCCGAACGTGGTCGAGACCGACCCGGATACCTGGCTCGGCCTGGCCACGGGCACTGTCACCTGGGCAGACGCCGTCGCGGACGGGCGGGTGCGCGCCTCGGGCGAGCGCTCCGACATCTCTCACCTGCTGCCGCTCACGGTCGGACGCCGGGCCGCGTCCGGCGTGGGCGGCTAGCCGGAGCCGCCGGTCGTAACAGGGTGAACCGGGCGCTGAAGGTGCCTGCGGTGCAGCGTTTGTCGGTGACACCCGCTAGCCTCGGCGTCGACCCAGTGGCTCGGCCACGCGCAGGTTCACCCGGTGCAGGGACGCCAGTTTCCCCGGCTGGTGTCCGGCCGTAACCGCCGGTTCACGATGCAGTGATTGGTTGGTGGCGCTCGCGCCGGACCACCGGCGTCGACGCCGCGTGTCCGTCCGCGGCGATGCCGCCGAACAAGACGTCCAGCAGCAGTGCACTCCACCCCGACCCCCGGGTCGGCTATTGCAGAAGGAGTCAGCGTGAGTCCCAGCACGCTCCGGTCCCCGCGACCGCACCCCCGACCTCGTGGAAGGGCCGCCGTCGCAGTGGCACTCTCCGCAGCGCTAGCCGTACCCGCGACGGCGGCTGTCGCCGCGCCCGCGGCCACCGACGGCCCGGACTCCGGGCACGTCGTCATCAGCGAGGCATACCTCGTGGGCGGCAGCTCCGGCCAGCCGTACCGCAACAAGTTCGTGGAGCTGTACAACCCGACGGACGAGCCGGTCAGCGTCGACGGCTGGTCGGTCCAGTACAAGTCCGCGACGGGCGCGTCGTTCTCCGGGATCACCGCGCTGAGCGGCACCATCGCCGCCGGTGGCTACTACCTGGTGCAGGGCGCCTCGAACGCGGCCAACGGCGAGCCGCTGCCCACGCCCGACGCGGTCGGCAGCCTGAACCTGAGCGGCGCGGCCGGTGTGGTCGCGCTCGCGTCGCGGGCCACGGCCGTCACGCCCGCCAAGGGATCCGTGCCGGCAGAGGGTGCCGCGGGCGTCGTCGACCTGCTCGGTTACGGCACCGCCGACACCTTCGAGACCGCGCAGGGCCCGGCCGGCCAGGGCACCGGCGTGGTCGGGTCGCTGGAGCGCACCGGCGACCTGGGCGACAACTCGGTGGACTTCGTGTTCAGCACCGAGGTGACGCCCACGAACGCCGAGAGCTCGGAGCCCGAACCCAGCCCCACGCCGTCGGAGCCGACCGAGCCCGGCGAGGTGACCCCGATCGCGGAGATCCAGGGCACCGGTGACGCCTCGCCGCTCGCGGGCCAGACGGTGACGACGCGCGGCGTCGTCACCGCCGCCTACGCGACCGGGGGATTCAACGGCCTGTACCTGCAGACCGCGGGTACGGGCGGTGGCGTGGACCCGACGCCTGGCGCGTCGGACGGCGTCTACGTGTTCTCCGCAGCGGCTGCCGCCGCCCTGTCGGTGGGCGACCATGTGGAGGTGACCGGCGCCGTCTCCGAGTTCAACGGGCTGACGGAGCTCACCCCGGCATCGGGCGGCTGGACCGTCCTGGACGAGCCCGCGACGGTCGAGCCGACGGCGACCACCTGGCCCGCCACGGCCGCCGGGCGCGAGGCCCTTGAGGGCATGCTGCTGGCGCCCCAGGGCGACTTCACGGTGACGGACAACTACGACACCAACTACTACGGCACGATCACGCTGGCCGCGGGCGACAGCCCGCTGGTGCAGCCGACCACGGCCGGGCGCCCGCTGTCCGCCGAGTACAACGCGCAGATCGCGGACAACGCGGCCCGCGGCGTGCTGCTCGACGACGGTGCGTCGACGAACTACAACTCGACCGCCAACAAGGCGCTGCCGCTCCCGTGGCTGACCGGCGGCGCCCCGGTGCGGGTGGGTGCGGCAGTCACGTTCACGCGTCCTGTCGTGCTGGACTACCGCTTCGACGCCTGGGGCTTCCAGCCGACGTCGCGGCTGACGCCGGACGTCGCCGACGCCGTGCAGCCCGTGACCTTCGAGGACACCCGCGAGGCGGCGCCCGCCGAGGTGGGTGGCGACCTGCAGGTCGGGACGTTCAACGTGCTGAACTACTTCAGCACCACGGGCGACGAGCTCACCGGCTGCACCTACTTCACGGACCGCGCAGGTGACCCGGTCACCGTCTCGGGCGGCTGCGACGCTCGGGGCGCGGCCGAGGAGGAGGACCTGCAGCGCCAGCAGGCCAAGATCGTCGCGGCGATCTCGGCGCTCGACGCGGACGTCGTCTCGCTGCTCGAGGTCGAGAACTCGCGCTACTTCCTGGGCAAGTCCCGGGACCAGGCGCTGTCGGACCTCGTGGACGCGCTCAACGCCGCCGCAGGCGCTGGGACGTGGGCCTACGTGGCCTCGCCCGCCGAGGTGCCGGCCGACGAGGACGTGATCCGCAACGCCTTCATCTACCGCACGGCCACGGCCGAGCCGGTGGGTGAGTCGCACATCCTGCTGACGGGCGACGCCTTCGACAACGCCCGCCGTCCGCTGGCGCAGGTCTTCCAGCCTTCGGGCGGTGCGGCCGACGCCTCCGACGACGTCCTCGTGGTGTCGAACCACTTCAAGTCGAAGGGCTCGGCCGGCCCGTGGCCCGGCGACGCGGACCAGGGCGACGGCCAGGGGGCCTCGAACGAGTCGCGTGTGCGTCAGGCGAACGACCTCGTGGCCTTCGCGGACGCCCAGGCCGAGGCGGCCGGGACGGACAAGGTCCTGCTGGTGGGCGACTTCAACGCCTACGAGCAGGAGGACCCGATCCAGGTCCTGGCCGACGCCGGCTACATCGACCTCGGCGCCGAGACCGGCGAGTACTCGTACAACTTCGACGGCATGGTCGGCTCGCTCGACCACGAGCTGGCCTCGCCCGCCGCGGCCGAGCTGGTCACCGGTGTGGACATCTGGAACATCAACGCGTTCGAGCCGGTGGCGAACGAGTACAGCCGCTACAACTACAACGCGTCGATCCTCTACGACGAGTCGCCGTTCCGGTCCTCGGACCACGACCCGGCGATCGTCGGCCTGGACCTCGTTGCCGAGCCCAGCTCGGTCGACCTGGACCTCGTTGCTATCAACGACTTCCACGGCCGCATCGACGCGAACACCGTCAACTTCGCGGGCACCGTGGAGCAGCTGCGGGCGCAGAACCCCGAGGGCACCGCGTTCGTCTCGGCGGGTGACAACATCGGCGCGTCCCTGTTCGCGTCCGCGCTGCAGCAGGACCAGCCCACCATCGACGTGCTGAACGCGCTGGGCCTGAGGACCTCCGCGGTCGGCAACCATGAGTTCGACCAGGGCATGGCGGACCTCACGGACCGAGTCGTTCCCGCCTCGGACTTCAGCTTCCTCGGCGCCAACGTCTACGACGAGGCCACGGGCGAGGCGGCGCTGCCGGAGTACGACGTCGTGTCGGTCAACGGCGTGGACGTCGGCTTTGTCGGTGTGGTCACGGAGGAGACGCCCACGCTGGTCACGCCGGCCGGCATCGAGGGACTCGAGTTCGGCGACCCGGTCGAGGCGATCAACCGCGTCACGGACGAGCTGCTTGACGGCGACGCCGCCAACGGTGAGGCCGACCTGGTCGTGGCTCTCGCGCACGACGGCGCCGGCGCGGGCACGCCGGACGGCGCCACGCTGGAGGAGGAGGTCGCCGCCGGCGGCCCCTTCGCCGACCTGGTGCAGAACACCGACCCGCGCGTCGCGGCCATCTTCACCGGCCACACCCACAAGCAGTACGCGTGGGACGCCCCGGTTCCCGGTGTGGAGGGTGCAACCCGGCCGATCATCCAGACCGGCAACTACGGCGAGTTCCTGGGCCACGTCTCCCTCACGGTGGACACGGAGTCGTTCGACGTCACCGACTACACGGTCGAGAACGTCGCACGCACGACCACTCCGGCCGCGGAGC
This sequence comes from Promicromonospora sp. Populi, assembly GCF_041081105.1. Classification (NCBI taxonomy): domain Bacteria; kingdom Bacillati; phylum Actinomycetota; class Actinomycetes; order Micrococcales; family Promicromonosporaceae; genus Promicromonospora; species Promicromonospora sp. Populi. The sequence continues at coordinate 3,976,918 of NZ_CP163528.1, forward strand.
TGATCGCGACGTACCCGGCGGTCGCGGAGGTCGACGGAATCGTCGACGCGGCGCTGGCCGCGGCTCAGGAGATCGGTGAGCAGCCGGTCGGCTCGGTCACGGCGGACGTCACGACGGCGTTCTCGGGCGGGTCCTACACGGGCGGCGTCTACACCGGCGGCAACCGCGACGACCGTGCGTCGGAGTCGGCGCTCGGCAACCTCGTGGCGAACTCGCTGCAGGAGTCGCTCGCCAGCGAGGAGCGGGGCGGCGCCGACATCGGCGTCGTGAACCCCGGCGGCCTGCGCAACGAGCTCTACCGGGGCGCGGACGGCGTCATCACCTACGCCGAGGCCAACGCCGTGCTGCCGTTCGTCAACAACCTGTGGACGACGACGCTCACGGGCGCGCAGCTCGACACCCTGCTCGAGCAGCAGTGGCAGACGGACGCCAACGGGAACCGTCCCTCGCGCCCGTACCTGGCGCTGGGGCTGTCGGACAACGTCTCCTACACGGTGACCACTGCCGACCCGAACGCGACGCCGGGCAACAACGTCTCGTCGATCACCATCGACGGCGTGCCGGTGGACCCGGCCGCGGAGTACCGCATCGCGACGTTCTCGTTCCTGATCTCCGGCGGTGACAACTTCCGGGTCTTCACCGAGGGCACGGACGGTCGCGACTCCGGTCTGGTGGACCGCGACGCCTGGATCGCGTACCTGGACAGCGCCTCGCCGATCACGCCGAGCTTCGCCCGCACCCGCACGGTCACCACGACCCTGCCGGGCACGGTCGAGGCGGGCGGCTCGACCGCCGTCAGCCTGTCCGGCCTGGACTTGACCTCGCTCGGTTCGCCGCAGAACACGGCGGTCGAGACCTTCCTGGTCCCGTCCGGCGGCACGGCGGCAGACGGCGTCTCGCTCGGCACCAGCACGGTGGCCGGCGGCGCGACGTCGACCTCCGTGACGATCCCGGCCCGCACGACGCCGGGTGCGTACCAGCTGTTGGTGCAGGCTTCGCCGTCGGGCACCACCGCCCGGCTGCCGCTGACGGTCGAAGCGGGGGAGCCGGAGGCTCCCGCGTGGAAGCCGTTCAAGCTCTACTGGTGGGGCGACACCGTGTCCTACAAGGGCAAGGTCTACGAGGCGACCCGGCCGACGATCCTGCAGATCCCGGGCGTGGGCAAGCACAGCCCCTGGAAGCTGGTCTCGTCGAGCTAGCCAGAGCCAGGACAAGTGAGGCGGAGCTGCAGCGCATCCCGATCGGGGGTGCGCTGCAGTTCTGCTTCACCCTGGTTCTACTTCGGTGACAGGGGTGCGTACCCTGGTTTCGTGAGCGAAACCCAGGCACCGCACGGCCCCTCGGACGACGTGGAGGTGCGCGACGTCGTCGACCCGGCGACCGTGCGCCGTGCTCCGCGGTACTCGGCGTTCTTCTGGACCGGTGCCCTGGTGGGGATAGTCATCGGGCTGCCCCTGTCGCTCTACCTCGTCAATACGCCCGCCGGCCAGGGCATGATGAAGCCCGGCGTGTACATCACGGTGCTGACCGTCTTCGTCATGACGGTCACCACTCTGCTGGCCGGCCTGTTCGCGGTGATCGCGGACCGCCGGAGCCTGCGCGGGCGCTGACAGAGGTCACAGACGCCGTCGGCGACTTCGATCCGGACGCATGGGATACTCGGAGCATGCCTCTGCGCGGAGATGGCCGCCTGAACCACGACCTCTTGCCCGGCGAGAAGGGCCCCCAGGACGCATGTGGCGTCTTCGGGGTCTGGGCACCCGGTGAGGAGGTCGCCAAGCTTGCGTACTTCGGCCTGTACGCACTACAGCATCGCGGACAGGAGTCCGCGGGCATCGCCACCAGCAACGGTGAGCAGATCCTCGTCTACAAGGACATGGGGCTGGTCTCCCAGGTCTTCGACGAGACGGCCCTGAACGCACTGACCGGCCACATCGCCGTCGGGCACTGCCGGTACTCCACCACTGGTGGGGTGACCTGGGAGAACGCCCAGCCGACGCTCGGCGCCACGGCGTCGGGCACGGTAGCCCTCGGGCACAACGGCAACCTGACCAACTCCGCCGACCTCGTCAATCTCGTGGCCGAGCGCTACGGCGCGCAGCGCCGGGGCGAGCTCGCCCGCGGCAACACCACGGACACGGCCCTGATCACGGCGCTCTTCGCGGGCGACGCGGACCACACCCTGGAGGCCACGGTCCTCGAGGTGCTGCCGCAGCTGCGCGGCGCGTTCTCCCTGGTCTTCATGGACGAGAGCACCCTGTACGCGGCGCGCGACCCGCAGGGCGTGCGCCCGCTCGTGCTCGGTCGCCTCGACCGCGGCTGGGTGGTCGCGAGCGAGACCCCGGCCCTGGACATCGTGGGTGCCTCCTACGTGCGCGACGTCGAGCCCGGCGAGCTCATCTGCATCGACGCCGACGGTATGCGGTCGGTGCGCTTCGCTCAGGCCGAACGTGCTGCCTGCGTCTTCGAGTACGTCTACCTCGCTCGCCCCGACAACACCATCAACGGCCGCTCCGTGCACTCGGCGCGGGTCGAGATGGGCCGCCAGCTGGCGCGCGAGCACCCCGTCGACGCCGACCTGGTGATCCCGACGCCGGAGTCCGGCACCCCGGCCGCCGTCGGGTACGCGGCGGAGTCCGGTATCCCGTTCGGGCAGGGCCTCACGAAGAACGCCTACGTGGGTCGCACGTTCATCCAGCCGTCCGACACGCTGCGGCAGCTCGGCATCCGGCTGAAGCTCAACCCGCTGCGCGAGGTCATCAAGGGCAAGCGCCTGGTGGTCGTGGACGACTCGATCGTGCGGGGCAACACCCAGCGCGCCCTGATCCGCATGCTGCGCGAGGCGGGCGCCGCCGAGGTGCACGTGCGGATCTCGTCACCGCCGGTGAAGTGGCCCTGCTTCTACGGCATCGACTTCGCGTCGCGCGCGGAGCTCATCGCCAACGGCCTGGCCGTCGACGAGATCGGCCAGTCGCTGGGCGCCGACAGCCTCGGGTACATCACCACCGAGGGCATGATCGCCGCTACCGAGCAGCCGAGCTCTCAGCTGTGCGCGGCTTGCTTCACGGGCAAGTACCCGATCGAGCTGCCCCCGGACGACCAGCTGGGCAAGCACCTTCTTGAGCAGGCGGAGCTACCGCTCGGCCCGCCCGAGGACGGCCTCAAGCAGCTCGCCGTGAGCACCGGCGGGTCGACCGCGCTCGACCATCCGTGACCACGACCACCTCTCGAACCATGCAGGAGCACCAGTGACTTCCGAAGGCCTGACGTACGCCGCCGCCGGCGTGGACACCGAGGCGGGCGACAAGGCCGTCGAGCTCATGAAGGACGCCGTGCGCCGCACGCAGGGTCCGGCTGTGCTCGGCGGCGTGGGCGGGTTCGCCGGCCTGTACGACCTGTCGGCCTTCCAGGGCTACCGGGCGCCGCTGCTGGCGACGTCCACGGACGGGGTCGGGACCAAGGTCGCGATCGCGCAGGCGATGGACAAGCACGACACCATCGGGTTCGACCTCGTGGGCATGGTCGTGGACGACATCGTCGTGATCGGCGCCAAGCCGCTCTTCATGACCGACTACATCGCCACCGGCAAGGTCGTGCCGGAGCGGATCGCGGACATCGTGCGGGGCATCGCGCAGGCCTGCGAGGTGGCGGACACCGCCCTGGTGGGCGGCGAGACCGCCGAGCACCCCGGACTCCTGGAGCCGGACGAGTACGACGTCGCCGGCGCCGCCACCGGAATTGTCGAGGCCGACAAGGTGCTGGGACCGGACCGGGTGCAGCACGGCGACGTGCTGATCGCGATGGCCTCCAGCGGCCTGCACTCCAACGGGTACTCCCTGGTGCGTGCAGTGATCAAGCAGGCCGGCTGGGCCCTCGACCGGCACGTGGACGACCTGGGGCGGGCCCTGGGCGAGGAGCTGCTGGAGCCCACGCGGGTCTACGCCTCCGACTGCCTGGCGCTGGCGGCAGACGAGGCCGCGCAGGTCCACGCCTTCACCCACGTGACCGGCGGTGGGCTCGCGGCGAACCTGGCGCGCGTCCTCCCGGCAGGACTCGTGGCCACGGTCGATCGCGCGTCCTGGGAGGTGCCCGCGGTGTTCCGCATGGTGCGCGAACTTGGTGGCGTGCCGAACGGGGACCTGGAGAACACGCTCAACCTGGGCATCGGCATGGTGGCCGTGGTCGGCGCCGATGGCGCGGACTCAGCGCTCGCCCGGCTGTCCACCCTAGGAGTGCCCGCGTGGGAACTCGGAACTGTGGACACGCTGAACGACTCGGCGGCACAGGAAAACCTGGTCACCGGGACGAAGGGCGTGTCCGGCGGTGCGGTCAGGCTGGTTAACGACTACCGCGGATAACTCGGTAGCGAGGCCCAGCCGAAGGCTGGGCGCGGGGCCGGCGCGAAGGCGCCGGCACCCTCAGCGCGTGTTGCCGTCTTGCTCTGCCCAGTCGGAGTACCTGTTGTCGTACTCCTCGTCCTCCGAGGATTCCCACCGCGACTGTGTCGCAACATCCGTATGGGAGTCTCCGCTGAGCTCCTGCTCGAGGGCGTGATAATTGGTGTCCGGGCTCCAGTACTTCAGCTCGCGAGCAACCTTGGTCTGCTTAGCCTTCTGACGGCCGCGGCCCATGGCTCCGACCCCCCTCAAAGTAGGAGCGGGGCGGCACCGTTCGTAGACGTGCGGCCCCGTAGCGTTTCGTCTGTCCAGGTTCCAACGTTACATGCTGGTACGGCGTTTCTTCCAGTCCGTGGACGTGATTCGTCCCATCCCCCGATGTGACATTCGGATCAGTTGGGATCGACCGCCGCACCGTGAGGCCGCAAGGTGATTGACGTTGTCTTGACGAGTGCATTGCGCCTAGCCGACCAAGCGCGCGCCATCGCAGGTGCAGCGATCAGACGTCCCGGGAATCTTGTTCGTGTGCTCGGGGCATCCAACTCCACCGCTTTGCCGACTCCTGGCTGACCTGCGGATGTTCACCGGTCGCACCCGCGAGACGAGTGCCGCGTATCGGTGAAGCGGGGGCAGATAGGGCCGTCGGCGTGTCGCACGTGTCCGAGACTCGCCCGAAACGGACGCGCGTGGCGAGGAGTGTGGAAAGTGAGGAAATAAACCGCGCCCCCAAGTCGCCTAAATCCCGTTTGCTGCTAACAATGGTGCAAGAGCGGGTGTCGTCAACCGCCTGGTACGGCCAGGCCGACACCGTTCCGGAGGAGGTGCGGGGATGTCCATCCACGGAGAATCCGAGGTCCTGCTCACGCCTGCCGAGGTAGCGAGCTTGTTCCGTGTTGACCCCAAGACAGTAACGCGTTGGGCAAAAGCGGGAAAGCTCTCATCGATCCGGACACTTGGCGGTCACCGCCGCTACAAGGAGTCTGAGGTTCGAGCGCTGCTCGGTGCGGCGGCGGACAGCTCGGGCGATTCTGACAACTAGTCAGACATCGTTGACGGATTGGTCGGCAGGTAGGACGAAGGCGCGCCGGGTGCTGCCCCCCAGCTCAGCCCCGCGCGCGCCGGAGCGCAGCGGTTACGGCAAGAGCCGTACCGAGGACGACTAGACCGAGCGTGGCTCCTATCAGGAGCTTGGCGTTGCGGGCCCGGCGCGGATCTTGCGCCGGGCCGTTTTTGTTGCCGAAAGCCCCGGCAGCCATTGCGGCGGCATCGCTCGCGGCCTGCTTCGCGTCGTGCGCGATACGAGACGCCTGGTAGCTGGGGCTCAGGCGGGTCGTCAGCTCGTCGAGGCTCGCCGCGAGGTCCGCACGGGTGCGGAGCACCTCGGCCTCGAGCTCGCTGCTGCTGGGCGGCGGTGTCGTCGGAGTGCTCATCGGTGCAGTCCCTCCTTGATGGACGTGATGTCGTCCTTGACGCGCTGGACGCTCTCCGGCTTGGTGGTGGCCTTCTTGAGCAGCTGCACACCCACCAGCGCGAGGATGATCGTCACGAGCAGCATGAAGCCGCCGATGGTGAGCGCGGACAGCCAGAGCGGCCACACCGTTCCCAGCCCGTACACGGCCGCCAGGAGCAGCACGCCGGCGGCGTAGGCGAGGATCAGGAGCGCCACGACGAGCAGCCCCGCGCCGATGCCGGACTTCGTGGCCTTCTCGGTCAGCTCGGCCTTGGCAAGCGCGATCTCCGCGCGTACCAGCCGGGAAGCCTGCTCGGAGATCTGCTCGACGAGACTCCCGAGCGAGGCTGGCCTGTCGGCTTCCGGCGTACTTGTCGGGGCGTCGCTTGCTGTGCCCGCTTGGCTGTCGATCTTCACGTTCTTGATCATCTGCCCTCCCGTACCACCGGCTTCGGCTTGCGCCGCTGAAGACAACTCAACAGGTCAAGACTGCATGGGGCAATTCCTGGAGCGGCGTGGCTTCGAGGAATTGCGTGTAGGGGACTGCGCTTAAATGCCCAATTACCGGTAAGAATTGCCGTGCCTACCGACCATCAAACGGCACTCGTTCTGCGAGCAACCAATCGCCATAGCTCCGCAACACCGGCCCCCCTGCCGAGGACCGGACCGATAGAACTCCGTACTCGATGTCCTCGCACCCGTCCGGGCCGGAGTTGATCATGTGCGTGATTCCGACGGATGCGGACAGCGCGACCCGCAGAACGCTGGTTCCGGTCTCCGCGAAGTCCCTCGCGCCCTTGACCGGGGTGAGGTACTGGCCGTCGCCGGTTCCCGCGAGGACGAAGTAGTAGTTCCCGAGTGCCATCTGCGTGCCCCATCGTCCTCCCGAGCGCCCGATGCGCCGCGGGTCATGCTCTCGAACGTACGGCATACCGTGCGATGCAGGACGTCGAGAACGTCCACGGGTGATCAGAGACCCGACGCGATGATGCCCGCGCTCACCAGCCAGATCACGTACGCGGCGGCAGCCACGGCGATCATGACTCCGCTCTTCGCGCCCGTCGAGAGGCTGCTCCCGGCGACCCTGAAGTTGACGATGATCGCGATCACGGCAACTAGTGCACCCAGGAGCCCACCGAACGTGACCAGGAAGATCGGCAGCATGCCGATCACGCGCACGACAACGGGAGGAGGTTCGACCGCGACATACGTCTCGCCGTTCACCTCGACGGGCGGCACCGACGCGAACACGGCGGTGCGTCCAAGCGTCGCGACCACGGGGCGGCCGTCCGTGCCCTGCAGAGTGAAGGCCCGCTTGCCGGCGTTCGGCGCCTTGCTGCCGTCGACGGTCAGGTAGCTGCGCCCCCACCACATGTCGGGAACGAGCTCGACTTGTCCGGTAGTGCCGGGAATGTTGAGGGTATGGGACGCCATGGGCGGGAAACTACCAGGTCCGCGTTCTCGGCCAACCTGCGGGGCTAACCGCTCACAACACCGCCTCGATAAGAGGAAACGCAGAACTCCCGGACCGATGTGGGAGATGAGCCCCACTGGGTGGACAAACGACGAGCCCCTCGGAACTGGCAGTTTCGAGGGGCTCGTCGTTCGGCGCCCGGTCGGGCGCCGGAAGTCACGCCGTGGGCGTGAGCACAAAACCGGGGCCTTCGGCACCGGGGTCGGTGTCGAGGGTCAGCGTCTCCAGTGCAGGGGCCGCCTGCGACTCGACGAACACGTTGGTGGCACCAGAAGCGTCGACGACCTGGTCGTCGGGCTGCGGCGCCGGAACCAGCGCGAGCTCGAAGTTGCCGGGCTGGCCGGACGCCTGCGCGATACGCAGTCCGCCCTCGACCGGCACCCCAGCCTGCTGGGCGAGGTCCTGGACGGCCGTACGGGCATTGTCAGTCACGGTGAGCACGTTGAGCTCCTCAAATTTGGTTCTCCGCGGTCTCGTCCACCGAACCAAGCCCACCGGCACACCGCAAGCGTGAGACGCATTTAACCCGATATCTCCCGGTGGGTGAGACAGCGCGTGACAGGCGCTACGAGAGAACGTATGGTGCCCCGCTCGGCGGCTCCACGACGTCACACCACCTGACCGGTAGGCTTTCTACTCGCACCGCCCGGACGCCGGGCACACGGGCCTCTAGCTCAATTGGCAGAGCAGCGGACTTTTAATCCGCGGGTTCCGGGTTCGATCCCCGGGGGGCCCACCCCTTCTATCTGGTCAGCGCCCACGACACGATGGCGCACACGCCGAACCACCTCGGAACGTGTGACGTGAAGCGCGACCTCACATTCCGCCGCGCCGCCTTGTCGGCTCGTTGACCGACCGAAACACTTAGCCCTTGCGCTAAGTATCCGCCGAGGCTAATACTTAGCCTTATGGCTCAGCATTCGACGGTGCTCGACGGCGTGTTCGAGGCTCTCGCGGACCCGACCCGGCGCGCCGTCGTCCGGCGGCTCGGTCGAGGCCCGGCGAGCGTCGGCGACCTTGCCAAGGACGCCCCCATGACGCTGCCGTCGTTCCTGAAGCACGTGCGGGTGCTCGAGTCGAACGGCCTGATCCGCACTGCGAAGTCGGGCCGGGTGCGCACCTGCGAGCTCAACCGCGAGCGGTTCGCGCTCGTCGAGGACTGGCTCGCGGAACAGCGGCACATCTGGTCGGACCGCACCGACCGCCTGGAGCGGTTCGTCACCAAGGAGGAACAATGAATCCCGAACTCGATCTCGGCATCGACCGAATCATCCGCGCACCGCGCAAGCAGGTCTGGGACGCGTGGACCGACCCGGCCAAGCTGGCCCAGTGGTGGATCCCCGCCCCGACCCACTGCCGCGTCGAGCGTCTCGACGTTCGCCCCGGCGGCGCGTTCGTCACCCTGATGAGCGATGACGGCGAGGCGTTCGTTCCGCACCTGGACGCCTGCTTCCTCGTGGTGGACGAGCACGAGCGCATCGTGTTCACGAACGCGATCGACGGCGGCTGGCGCCCCTCGAGCCCTGCGCCGATCGCGATGACCGCCGAGATCGTGCTTCGGGACCACCCGGACGGCACCGACTACCGGATCACGGTGCGCCATGGCGATCCTGCCGCCCGCGCCCGGCACGCCGAGCTGGGCTTCGCCGAGGGCTGGGGCACCACCAGCGCCCAGCTCGCCGGCCTGGTCGAGAACGGCGCAGATGCCTAGAACCGTCTTCCTCTCCGGGCCGGCGGCTCCGGCAAGACAACAGTTCTCCGGCTAAGCCACGACGTGAAGCTCAGCACCTGGGGTCGAACCGCTGCGATCGACACCGACCAGCTGTTTCTCATGGTCGACCCTCACTGGGACCTCCCTTACGACGATGCCCGCACCGCACTGGTACTACGCCAGTGTTTACAACTAACGGAATCGTTCTTCAGTGCGGACTACGAGAACGTCCTCATCGCGGGCAATGCCATCCACGACGCGATCGACCTGAACCCGGTCATCCCAGGCCTGTTGCGACTCGGCCGGGTCTTCCACCTCACCTTGGATCCCTCCGAAGACGCAGTTCTCCGGCGGACGGCCGACGACCCAGACCGGTCACCGACCCACCTCAGAGACGACCTCCACCTTCTGCGAGCCAAGCGTTCTACTTGGTCCGCTCCCCTTGACAACTCGACCCTCACCCCGCTGGAAACGTTCCAGAAGATCGCTCACCTGGTTCAGACGGGGGAGGGAGAGATTCACGGACCGCTGGCGGACAGCTAGGCGGCGAATGAAGCTCTATGAACCTCCGGTAGCGGTACGTGTGTCACAACACAATGCACCGAACCGTGATCCCAACGAGATCAGGCGACCGGTACCGTAGACGCCCACCCGACGCTGAGGGGCTCACATGGCACCGCTCGACCGCCGTAACTTTTTGGCAGGCGCCGCTGTGGTCGCGTTCGACCCGGCGACGTCGCGCTGGCTCACCAGCTTCCCGGAGGATGCCTCAGCGATCCGGGTCCCCCGTCTCGACGGCGAGCTGGTCACGGACGAGGAGTCGCTCACCGAGGCGGCCACCGACTACGGGCACCTGATCAATCGGCGCCCCCGGGCGGTGCTGCGCCCGGGTTCGGCCCTCGACGTCGTCACCATCGTGCGCTTCGCGAACGAGCACGGGCTCACGGTGGCCGCGCGCGGCCAGGGCCACTCGACGTTCGGCCAGGCGCAGGCCGACTGCGGCGTCGTGATCGACACCCGCACCCTGGCGACGATCCACGAGATCCTGCCCGACCGCGCTGTGGTTGACGCCGGTGTGCAGTGGCTGGATCTGATCCGCGCCTCCCTGGCCGACGGCGTCGCCCCGCCGGTCAGCACCGACTACCTCGCCCTGTCGGTGGGTGGCACGCTCAGCGTCGGCGGCATCGGCGGCGCCTCCCAGCACTTCGGGTTGCTGGTGGACAACACGCTCGAGCTGGAGGTGGTCACGGGCGACGGTCAGCTGGTGACCTGCTCCGCCGACCTGGAGCGCGACCTGTTCGAGGCGGTGCTCGGCGGCCTGGGGCAGTTCGCCGTCATCGTGCGGGCCACGGTCCAGCTGCGGGATGCCCCCACCATGGCCCGCATCTACACGTTGACGTACCCGCAGGTCACGGACCTGACCGCCGCCCAGCGCACCGTGCTGGCCGACGGCCGCTTCGACTACCTGGAGGGGCAGCTCGTCCCCACGGACGACGACGGCTTCGCCTTCGTCCTGGAGAGCGGCGTGTGGTTCACCACCCAGCCGCCCGACGACGACGTCCTGCTGGCCGGCCTCGATCCGTCGGGGCTGGACGTCGTCGACGTGCCCTATTTCGAGTGGCTGAACCGCATCTACGAGACCATGGAGCAGATCGAGGCGCTGCGGCTGCCCGGGCCGTGGCTCAACGTGTTCATCCCGGACGCGGCGACGGACGAGATCGTCTCGGAGCTCCTCAAGACGCTCACCCCCGCCGACGCCGGCGGCGTGGCCCTGCTGTATCCGACGACGCGGGCGCCGCTCACCCGGCCTCAGGTGCGGGTGCCCGACGGGCCAGTGTTCTTCCTGCTCGCGCTCCTGCGCGCGGTGAGCCCGCCGGACGACGCCGAGGCCGAGCGCCTGATCGCCGAGAACGACGCGCTGTACGCCCGGGTGCTCGCCGCAGGCGGCACCCAGTACCCGGTCAACGCCCTGCACCTGGACCCGGCCGACTGGAGAATCCACTACGGCGACCGCTGGCCGGCCGTCGTCCGCGCGAAGGACCGCTACGACCCGCGCCGGGTGCTCACGCCGGGGCAGGGTGTGTTCGAGGACGTCAGCAGAGCTGCTCGAACTCCTTGAGGCCCTCGACCGTCGAGGCGACGTCGAGCTCGATCTGCGTCGACTCGGCCAGGTCGAGCCCCTCCTGCAGCTGGAGGAACGGCACCCGGATCTTCTCGACCGGGCCCTGGAACTCCTCGGGCACGCGTGACTCCAGCCGCCCGAGCTCCACCGCCATGGCGTGCATCTGATCGGCGGCAGTGCCGTCGAGCCCGTCGCTCGCGCCGACGAGCGCGGTGCCGATCCGCTCCTCGAGCGTCGGGTCCCCGTGGACGTACATGGCCGCGCACGCCTGGTTCGTGTCCAGGGGAGCGTCGGGGTCGGGATTCGCTGAGGGCGAGGCACTCACGCTGCCCGACGGCGACCCGCTCGCCTCCGCGTCCGGCTCTCCTCCCGCGGAGCAACCGGTGAGCAGGACAAGCGTGGTGGCGACCGCAGCGAGCGCGCCGCACGCCCGGCGGCCGGCGGATGGGGTGGTGACAGGTCGGACCATGGCCCACATGAAATCATCCGGCGCCGAGAATCCGCGCATCCGGCGGGTTTCGCCCGGGTGGCCGAGACGGCGCCCTCGGGACCTGCCGGTGAACTGTCCCGGAACACTCCCGGAACTCGGGCCCTGCCCCTGGGAAGGCGCCCGGCAGCGGCCTAGCGTGGCGACTGAACCGCAGACCCGGAGGTCAGCATGGCCGTCGCCAGTCCCGCAGTCATCGCCCACCGTGGATATTCCGCGGTAGCCCCGCAGAACACGCTCGCCGCCATCGAGGCCGCGTGCCGCGCGGGCGCGGACGCCGTCGAGATCGATCTCCAGCCCACCGCCGACGGCGTGGGCGCCGTGATCCACGACGAGACCGTCGATGCCACCACCGACGGCACCGGCAAGGTCTCGGCCCTGACCTCGGACCAGGTGCTGCGGCTGGACGCCGGTGCGCGCTTCGCCCCCGCGTTCTCGGGCCAGCGCGTCCCCACGCTCGACGACGTGCTGGGCGTGCTCGCCCGCCACCCGGACACGGACCTGCTGCTCGAGCTCAAGGGCTCGTGGACCACCACGCAGGTCGAGCGGGTGGCCGCCACTATCGCCGCCGCCGGGTTCGACGACCGGGTCCTGGTGCAGAGCTTCTGGCCCGGCACGGTCGCCACGGTGCGCGACGTCGCCCCGCACCTGCCGGGCGGCCTGCTCGTCTCGTTCGACCCGCCGGGCCTGCTGCGGCTGTGCGAACGTCTCCGCGTCGTCGCGTGCAACCCTTCGGTCGCGATGGTGGCCGGCAGCCCGCGGCTGGTCTCGCGTCTGCACGCCGCCGGCCTGCGGGTCATGTCCTGGACGGCGAACGACCCGGCGGCGTGGACCACTCTCGTCTCCACCGACCACGGCGCGGGGGTCGACGCCGTCATCACCGACCGGCCGGAACGGCTCGCCGGCTGGCTCGCGGGGCGAACCGCCCACCTGGCGGCCCCGCCGGTCCTGGGCCGCGGCGGGATCCGGCTGCGGCGGCGCCGCGTACCGGCTCAACGCCTGGCCGCGGGCATCGTCTGACCCGAGTGCTACGTGCGGTGCAGCCAGCCGTGCAGCCGTCGAGTCACCCACGGCAGCACCCAGTACGCCATGATCGGCGTCAGGATCAGTGTCGAGATCAGCACCTTGAGCACGAGCGCCACGTCGTCCCAGCCCGGCACGAAGTAGGTGAACAGGGCGGTGAACAGCAGGTTCACCGGGAAGAACCCGAGCCAGATGCTCGTCGCCTGCTTCCACCGGGGCGGTACGACGACGGCGGCCACGTCAGCCGGCTCGTCGACACGGGCGGGGTCGTCGAACCAGCCCTCGATCCCCGTGCGCTGCTGGTAGCGCAGCTCCTCGACGAGGCCGGTGCCCTGCGCCAGCCACTCGCGGCGCTCGGCTGACTCCTCCCAGGCGGCGAGCCGGTCGGCGTCGGAGAAGCGATAGAGCATCTGCCAGTCGCGGGAACCCTCGGCGGCGCAGATCCAGCCCGAGCCGAGGAACCCGTCCCAGCGGTTGGCGAGGTTGACGCCCGCCTGCACCCAGCGGGTGACCTCGGGAACGTGGTCGGGGTTGACGACGCGGTGGATGGACACGGTCACGGGTTGTCCGGCGGGGATGGGCACGGGTCCGTTCGCGGCCTCAGCGTGATTGGCCATGCCCGAAGTCTCACTCATGGCCCGGCCCGCATCAATGTGAACGTGCACACCCCAGGTTGTCCTCCCTTCACGTCTACACCACGGTCTGCGCGCAGTATTTGTGAGGCACGCCTCCACGCAGGGGGTTCCATAACACTTGGACGACCGTTCAACATGGAACGTTGCCGCGTGGACCCATCCCCAGGGCTTTCGAGCCGGGTTCCTCGCGGCAACCGCCATGACCTCCGCGACTCGTCGCGAGCCGTGGCCTGACAGCAGCCGGAGCATTCGTCGCCGTCCGCCCGAGGGGCCCACCCCTCACGGTGTCGCGCATGCCCAGCCGTGGAACGGAAGTCCTTCAGTGCCCCAGACACCGAGCCCCCGCGCGCCGTACGCAGCGCGGCTTGTCCCTGCCCCCGAGCGTCGGGAGCGTCCTTGACGCGCGGCACTCACGCACTCGCCCCCCGTCGGACACGACGCCCGGGCGCACCAGGGGCCCATGCGGCCACCCCCGCCGCAGGACACGGCCCGCACCCCGGGCAGCTGATCCGGCGCTCGTCCCTCGTTCTCGCGGCAGCACTCACCACGGTTGCCCTGTCCACCACAGCGGCGGTCAGCCTCACCGGGAACGCCGGTACCACTGAAGGCGCGGCTGCCGCCGATCCCACCGCGCAGGCCGCGCCCGCCGTCGTCACCAGCCCGGTCATCACCGCCCCCGAGCTGCGGTCAGCCTCTGCGAAGGCAGTCGCCGTCCTGGCCGACGCCGACTACGTCACCCGCGAGGGCGACCTCAGCCGTGCGGAGCGCAAGCGCGTCCTCGCGGCCGCCAAGGACCTGCGGGCCATGGTCGATGCCGCCAGCGACACCGGCACCGCCGTCAGCCTGCGGCAGGCCGACGCCGCGTCCCGGAGCAGCGACCGCGCGTCGCTCGCCGATCGGGCCGCGGGCGCGACTGCCGAGGAGGCCACCGCCGAGGAGGCCACCGATTCTGCCGCCGAGTCCGCCGCTCTGGCGGACGGCGCCGAGCCGACGAACCTGGCGCCCAGCGCCCTCCCCGTCCTCGCCACCCCGCTCGCGGACTCGGTCGACGAGACCGCCAACGCGCAGGAAGCAGCCGCGGAAGGCGCCGCAGAAACGTCCGCCGCGGCGGCAGCGCCGTCGGCCGAGCGCATCGAGAAGGTGACGACGTCGCTCCAGCAGCTCATCACCGAGGCCGACGCGGACGCGGTCGTCTCCGTGAAGGCGGGCCCCACACCCGAGGAGCTCGCCGCCGCGAAGGAGGCAGCCGTCAAGGAGCGCAAGGCCAGTGCGGCCCGTGCCGCTGAGCGCGAGGCGGCCCAGGCCCGCGCGGCGGCCGAGGCGATGGCCGAGGCCGCCAAGAGCTATCCCAACGGTCAGATTCCGTCGAGCGTGCTCTGCGAGCTGAGCTGGGCGCCGGGCGAGCAGCTGCGGTGTGACGCCGCGGTCGCGCTCGAGGACCTGAACACCGCCTTCCGCGCCGAGTTCGGCCGGGACCTGGAGGTGTCCGACGGGTACCGCTCGTACGCGGAGCAGGTATCTGTCGCCGCAACCAGGGGCGGCCTGGCCGCCGTGCCCGGTACGTCGAACCACGGCTGGGGCCAGGCGGTCGACCTGTCCGGCGGCATCGAGTCGTTCGGCAGCGCCGAGCACAGCTGGATGGTCACCAACGCCGGGACGTACGGCTGGGAGCACCCGCTCTGGGCCCAGGCCGGCGGCACCAAGCCGGAGGCCTGGCACTGGGAGTACGGCACCACGTACTGACCGTGAGCTGACCTAGCCCCGGGCTGCGAAGCAGAGCTTCGCGGTCCGGGGCCCGTTCAGTCCCAGCCGAGCTCGTGCAGCCGGTCGTCGTCGATCCCGAAGTGGTGGGCG
The DNA here is from genome assembly GCF_041081105.1 of Promicromonospora sp. Populi. Classification (NCBI taxonomy): domain Bacteria; kingdom Bacillati; phylum Actinomycetota; class Actinomycetes; order Micrococcales; family Promicromonosporaceae; genus Promicromonospora; species Promicromonospora sp. Populi. The sequence goes on from NZ_CP163528.1 coordinate 3,992,071, forward strand.
ATCTCGTGGACCACGGTCACGGCCACCTCCTCGACGACGTCCTCGCGGGTCTCGCAGAACGCGAGCGTCGGATTGCGGAAGATCGTGATGCGGTCCGGGAGCGCGCCGGCCGCCCACATGTGGTCGCGCTCCGTCAGTGGCACGCCCTCGTAGAGCCCCAGCAGGTTCGGGTCGTCCGCGGGCGCGTCGTCCTCGACGAGCACCACCACGTTGTCCATCTGCGCCGCAAGATCCGGCGGAACGAGGTCCAGTCCCTCGCTGACAGCCGTCTCGAAGTCCTCCCGCGTCATCTCCACCACGCCCCCATCATCCCCGATGCGGGGCGGCTCGGGACCACCGGGTAAACCGTGCAGCGGACCCTCCGATCGTCTGTAGACTTGCCAGGTCCCAGCCCCCATCGTCTAGCGGCCTAGGACCCCGCCCTTTCACGGCGGTAGCACGGGTTCGAATCCCGTTGGGGGTACAGAGCGGTTCGTAAGAACCGTGGCTCGACCGCTGTGAGGCAGGTCATCGGTAAGGAGCCCGAATCTGATTTCAGATTCGGGCCCGCGGTGGGTTAGGATCCTCACGGTTCGAAACGAGCCCCCCGGTCGCGGGAAGCGTCCATGGCCCTGTAGCGCAGCTGGTTAGCGCGCCGCCCTGTCACGGCGGAGGTCGCGGGTTCAAGTCCCGTCAGGGTCGCGCGAGAGGCGCCCGGATTGTCGGTCTCGACTATCCGGGCGTTCGCGCTAGGGCTCTGTAGCTCAGTTGGTAGAGCGTTCGACTGAAAATCGAAAGGTCACCGGATCGACGCCGGTCGGAGCCACAGCGAAAAACCCCCGGGAACAATTGAGTTCCGGGGGTTTTTCCTTTGCTCCGACCCATCCAGCGGCGGCTCGAGGAACTAGAGCGCCACGTCCAGGATCCAAGCGCCGCCCAGGGCCAGCGCGCCCAGGGTGACCAGCAGGAACAGCCCTACCCAGAACAGGCCGGCCACCCCGGTCAGGCGGGCGAGCATGTCGGCGTCGGACGTGCGGGCGTGGCCGCGCGCACGCTGTATCTGCAGCTCGAACACCGGGCGCACGGCGCCCAGCAGGAGGAACCACGTCACGGCGTAGGCGACGGCGCTCTGCACGGCGGGCTCCAGGAACCAAGTGACGAACACGAGTGCGGTGCCGCTCACCAGGATCGACCAGAGACCGAACCAGTTGCGGATCTGCAGCAGCAGCAGTGCGAGCAGCACAACGAGCAGCCACAGCAGCCCCACTGCGTATCCCTGCCGCAGCAGCCAGGCGGCGCCGAGGCCGATGATGCCCGGCCCCACGTAGCCTGCGAACGCCGTGATGACCATGCCGGGGCCGCGGGGCTTGCCGCGCGAGACGGTCAGGCCGGAGGTGTCGGAGTGCAGCCGGATGCCCTCGAGCTTGCGGCCCGTGAGCAGGGCGCCCAGGCCGTGCGACGCCTCGTGGGCAATGGTGATGACGTGCCGCGTCACGTGCCACAGGGGGCGGAACAGCACAACGACCAGGGCGATCGCGCACATGCCGAGCACCATCAGGTTCGACGGCGGGTCGACCGGGGTGACCGCGTTGGTCCAGATGGTGCCCACCACGTCGCCGATGGCGGCGAACGGTCCGGCGGAGCTGGTCGCTGCGGGAATCATGCGCCACATAGAACCACACCGAACGTGACGTGCGCCGCAGCCAACGACGATCAGGACGTGACACAATAGGTGGTCGTGGGTGGCTTCAGCCGCCCGACGTCGTGGCCCCGGCCCGGGTTAGCACCCGCCGCCCGGTGTGAGCACGGCGGACCACCGGCGCAAGACGCGCCGCCACCGAGCCCGAGAGGCCCATCCCCCCTTGACTACCTTTGCTGACCTCGGTCTGTCCGCGCCCGTTCTGCGCGTTTTGACGGACCGCGGCATCACCTCGCCGTTCCCCATCCAGACGGCGTCCCTGCCGGACTCCCTCGCCGGCCGCGACGTGCTCGGCCGTGGCCGCACCGGCTCCGGCAAGACCCTCGCCTTCGCCCTGCCGGTCGTGACGCGCCTCGCGGCGTCCAGCGCTCGCTCGGCGTCGGCAGGACAGCCGCGCCGTGCGGCTGGTCGCCCCCGCGCCCTGATCCTGGCTCCCACGCGTGAGCTCGCCAACCAGATCGACGAGTCGATCGCGCCGCTGGCGCAGGCGCTCGGCCTGAAGACCACCACGATCTTTGGTGGCGTGGCGCAGTCGCGCCAGGTCACCGCGCTGAACGCGGGCGTCGACATCGTCATCGCCTGCCCCGGCCGGCTCGAGGACCTGCTCGGCCAGCGGCACCTGACGCTCGACGACGTCGAGATCACCGTGCTCGACGAGGCCGACCACATGGCCGACCTCGGGTTCCTGCCCGGCGTGAAGCGCATCCTCGACCGCACTGCCTCGAACACGCAGCGACTGCTGTTCTCGGCCACGCTCGACAACGGCGTGGACGTGCTGGTCAAGCGCTACCTGCACCAGCCCGTCACCCACTCCGTCGACGACGCCGCCGCGCCGCCGCCGCAGATGACGCACCACATCCTCGCCGTGGCCGACAAGGACGTGAAGAAGAACGTGGTGCACCAGCTCGCACAGGGCACCGGCCGCCGCATGCTGTTCACGCGGACCAAGCACCAGGCCAAGAAGCTCGCCAAGCAGCTCACCGCCGCGGGTGTGCCCGCCGTCGACCTGCATGGCAACCTCGGCCAGGGCGCGCGCGAGCGCAACCTCGCCGCGTTCTCGTCCGGTGACGTGCGGGTGCTGGTCGCGACCGACATCGCCGCGCGTGGCATCCACGTGGACGACGTCGAGCTCGTGGTGCACGTGGACCCGCCCGCCGAGCACAAGGCGTACCTGCACCGCTCCGGTCGGACGGCGCGTGCCGGTTCCGGCGGCGACGTCGTGACCATCATGCTGCCCGAGGAGCGCGGCGACGTGCGTGACCTGACCCGCAAGGCGAAGATCACCGCCCGCCCGCAGGACGTCCGCCCGGGCGATGCCACGGTGACCAGCCTGGTCGGGGAGGTCGCACCGTACGTGGAGTACGTGCCGCCGGCCCCGCAGCAGCAGGTTCGCCAGGGCCAGCCCCGCAGGCAGGGTGGGCGTTCGCGCACCGGCGGCCAGAGCACCGGTCAGGCCGGCCAGGGCGGCGGCCGCCAGGGCCAGCCGCGCACCCAGGGCGCAAGCCAGGGTGCAGGCCAGAGCACGGGTCAGTCGACGGGGCAGCGCTCGGCCGCGCGTCCGTCGTCCGGCGGCCGGCGTGCCGCTGACCACTTCCCGAGGACGGACAGCACCCCCCGTCGTCGGCGGGGCGGCCGTGGCCGTGGCGCGGGCAACCCGAACGCCTCTGCCGCTAGCTAGCGGTCGGTTTATCTCGACCGCGTAAGGCCTGCCGATCACCCCAGTGATCGGCAGGCCTTACGCGCGTCTTACGCCTTCTTATGCTGGGAACAGCGTGCTCTGACCGGGAGTTGCACTGCGCGGAGGTGTCGACATGACCTACAAGATTTCGAAGTCCGACCAGGAGTGGCGCGAGCAGCTCTCGTCCGACGAGTACGCGGTGCTGCGAAAGGCAGGCACGGAGCGGGCGTGGACGGGTGAGCTGCTCGACGAGAAGCGCACCGGCGTCTACCGGTGTCGCGCGTGTTCCGCCGAGCTGTTCCGGTCGGACACCAAGTTCGACTCGCACTGCGGCTGGCCGTCGTTCTACAGCCCGCTCGCGGGGGACTCGGTCGAGCTGATCGAGGACCGTTCGCTCGGCATGCTGCGCACCGAGGTGCGCTGCGCGACCTGCGGTTCCCACCTGGGGCACGTCTTCGACGACGCGCCGCAGACCCCGACCGGTGACCGGTTCTGCATGAACTCGGTGAGCCTCACGTTCGAGGAGAGCTGAGCTCGAGGAGAGCTGACCAGAGGCAGAGCGGTTCAGCGACCGCTCTGCTTCCACGCCACGATGTCGGCCGAGTAGCGGTTCAGGAGCTGGGCCAGCTGGGCGACGTCTTCGGTCTCCCAGGTGGCCAGCGCGCCCTCCAGCATGGCGAGCCGGCGGGTGCGCGCCCGCTCGAAGCGAGCCGCGCCGTCCGGGGTCAGGGTGATCCGCTGACCGCGGCTGTCGTCGGGGTCGACCGTGCGCTCGACGAGGCCGAGCTCGAACAGCCGGCTGAGCTGCCGCGAGACCGTGGCTCGTCCGACGCCGAAGAACGTCGCGAGGTCCGAGCCGCGCGCGCCGGGCCGCTCCGCGATGTGCGCCAGGAGCGGGTAGGCGCTCGCGTCGAGCTCGGGGTGGACCCGCCGGGCGATCGACGCACCGTTGGACTGTGCGCGGCGGATCACCAGCCGTAGCTCGCGTTCCAGGCCCTCGAACGGCCCCTGCTCGGGCGCGTTGTCTTCGGCCGTGTCGTCGTCGGCGTCCTTGCCTACAGCGACACGACCGACCGACGTGTCCGTGCTGGACCTGTCTGTATTCGGGACCATGCGCCCATGATGACGTGTCTGGCGCACCCAGCACAGCCCGCGGGCCACAAATCCCCCGTGACAGGGGTAGCGGCCCGCGGGGCGGTCAGACCTCTGCGGTCTCGAGGTCCTTGAGCTGGTCGATGCCCGACCGGTTCCCCAGCGGCACCTCCTTGATGAGGGAGACGCAGATCAGGGCCACCACGGCGAGGGGGACCGCCGCGAGGAAGATGTCCGCGATGCCGTTCGCGTACGCCTTCTCGACGACCTCGACCAGGAGCGTCGGGAGCGTCGTGAGGTCGGGCAGCGTGCCGCCTGCGGACTGGAGCGCGGACGGGTCGATCCCCTGCTCGGCGAGCTGCGGGGCGGCGGCCGTGATGCCGTCCGTCAGCCCGACCTGCACGCGGTGCCCGAGGATGGCGCCGAGTGCGGAGACGCCGATCGCGCCACCGAGCGACCGGAAGAACGCCACGGTGGACGTGCCCGAGCCCGAGTCCTTGATGTCCAGGGTGTTCTGCGTGGCCAGCACCATGTTCTGCATCAGCATGCCGACGCCGGCGCCCAGGACGAACAGGTAGATCGACACAAGCACGAACGACGTCTGGTAGTCGAGCGTGGAGAGGAGCAGCAGGCCCCCGGTCAGGAGCACACCGCCGACGACCATGTACGGCTTGTACCGACCGGTCTTGGAGATCAGCTGCCCGGCGACCGAGGACGACAGGAACAGGCCGACGACCATCGGGATGGTGTACAGGCCGGACTCCGTGGGAGTCATGCCACGCGAGAGCTGCATGTACTGGCTGAGGAACACCGACGAGCCGAACATCGCAACACCCACGGCGACCGAGCCGATGACGGCGAGCACCAGGGTCCGGTTCTTGAACAGGTACATCGGGATGAGCGGGTTCTTCACCCGTAGCTCGACGAGCACCGCGATCGCGAGGACTGCTAGCGAGCCGCCGACCATGACCGCCGTCTGCCAGGAGAGCCAGTCGTACTCGGTGCCCGCGAAGGTGATCCACAGCAGCAGGGTCGCGATACCGGCCGAGATCAGCGTGGCGCCGATGACGTCGATCTTCGCGGAGCTGCGCGGGCGCTTCGGGAGCTTGAGCGTCATCTGCAGCACGATGATCGAGGCCACCGCGAACGGCAGACCGACGAAGAAGTTCCAGCGCCAGTTGAGGGCGTCCGTGAGGAAGCCGCCCAGGATCGGGCCGCCGACCATCCCGACACCCATGATCGAGCCCATCAGGCCCATGTACCGCCCGCGCTGCCGCGGGCTGATGATGTCGGCGAGCAGCACGGCGGCCAGCGCCTGCAGGCCGCCGGCGCTGATGCCCTGGAAGGCGCGGAACGTGATGAGCTGGCCGACGTCCTGCGAGAACCCGGCGGCCGCGGCCGACAGCACGGAGATGACCAGGGCGATCTGGATCAGCGTCTTGCGGTTGGTGATGTCCGCGAGCTTGCCCCAGATCGGGGTTGAGATCGTCGAGGTCAGCAGGGTGGCGGTCACGACCCACGTGAAGGACGACTGGCTGCCCTCGAGGTCGGTGATGATCCTCGGCAGCGATGACGAGACGACCGACATCGCTAGGACCGAGACGAACATGCCGAGCAGGATCCCGGACAGCGCCCGCAGCACCTCGCTGTGGGTCATGGCGGGCGGCTCGCCCTGGAGGTGGTCGGGCTCGATCACGAGGGACTGGGTGCTAGGGCTGGTCATGCAGGCTCCTGCCGGTTCTGGGGGCGATCGCGGAGCGCGGCGTCCGTATTGATGGTGTCGACGAGGCGGTCGAGCAGCTGGGTCGCTGCGGCTAGCTCCTCGGGTGACCAGGCGGCGAACGCCCGGTCGATCAGGTCCGCGTACTGCTCACGGACCTCGGCCGCCAGCGCGCGCCCGGCGTCGCTCAGCTCGACGGTGCGAACCCTGCGGTCCTCGGCGTCGACCGTGCGCACGACGTATCCGCCGTCGACCAGCGTGCTCACCTGGCGGCTCGCGACGGAGATGTCGACCCGCAGGTGGCTGGCGATGTCCGTCAGGGAGACCGGGCCGCACTTGGTGAGCAGGTGCACCACGGCTATCCCGGACCGCGGCCAGCCGAGCACGTGGGCGACCCGGGCAGCCGCCTCCCGTTGCGCACGCGAGAGGCTCTGGAGCGCGGAGATCAGGGCGACGGCCGGCGCATCGGTGCCGGCCGTGGTCTGGCTCAGTGGAGTAGTCATCACGCCTCGTATTTGATTGCTTAGAGCAACCATATCGGAATGGTTGCCGCATGCAAGCGTTTTCGGGGAGCGGTTCGAGATCCGCCGTGTGATCTGTACAACACGGTGGCGGGCGCACAAGAACGGCGCCGCTCCCTGGTGGTGAGAGCGGCGCCGTCGGCTGTCGGACGGGCGGAGGCGTCAGGCGGCGCGGGACCCCTCGCCCATGTCCTCCAGCTCCATGCCCCTGGTCTCGCGCACCTTGGTGAGCACGAAGAAGAAGCTCAAGCCCGCGAAGATCGCGTACATCAGGTACGGCACGGCGGCGCCGAAGGCGGCCAGCATCGGCGGGAACGTCATGGTGATCGCGAAGTTGGCGATCCACTGCATGGCCGCGGCGACCCCGAGAGCGGCGGCCCGGATGCGGTTGGGGAACATCTCGCCGAGCAGCACCCAGACGAGCGGGCCCCACGAGGCGCCGAAGAAGACGACGAACGCGTTGGCGCAGATCAGGGCAACCACACCCCAGGTCCCGCTGAGCTGGATGTCGCTGCCCGAGCCGGTGGCCTGGGTGAAGGCGATGGCCATGAGGCCCAGCGAGACGGTCATTCCCGCGGAGCCGATGAGCAGGAGCGGGCGCCGGCCCACCTTGTCGATGAGCGCGATGGCGATGAACGTGACAGCGACGTTGGTGATCGACGTGATGGTGGAGACCAGGAACGCCTGGCTCTCGTCGAACCCGACGGCCTGCCAGAGCGTCGTCGAGTAGTAGAAGATCACGTTGATGCCGACGAACTGCTGGAACACGGACAGCAGGATGCCTACCCAGACGATCGGCTTGAGGCCCAGTGCGCTGCCCCTCAGCGAGCCCGCGGAAGCGTTGGCCTCGTCGGTCGCGATGCTGTGGTGGATCTGGGCGAGGCGGTCGTCGACGTCCTCGTCGGGACCGAGCACGCTCGTCAGGACGGCGCGCGCCTCGTCGTCGCGACCCCTGGCGGCGAGATAGCGGGGCGACTCCGGGATGCGCAGGGCGAGGATCCCGTAGACGGCGGCCGGGACGACCGCCACGATGAACATCCAGCGCCACGCCTCCCACCCGAGCCACAGCACGTTGGCGGCGCCGCCGGCCGACTCGGCGAGGATCTGGTCCGAGAGCAGCGCGGCGAAGATACCCACGGTGATGGCGAGCTGCTGCAGCGAGCCGAGCCGGCCGCGCATGGCAGCGGGCGCGATCTCGGCGATGTACGCGGGGGCGATGACGGACGCGATGCCGATGCCCACGCCGGCCAGGAACCGCCAGATGCCGAGGTCCCAGGCGGAGAACGCGATGGCGGACAGGATCGACGACACGAAGAAGAGGATGGCGCCGAGCACCATGACGTTGGTGCGGCCCCAGCGATCGGCCAGCCGCCCGCCGGCCCACGCGCCGAGCGCGCAGCCGAGCAGCGCGATCGCGACCACTATGCCGGTGACCGACGGGTCGAGGGCGAACTGGCCCTCGATGGCATTCACCGCACCGTTGATCACGGAGCTGTCGAAGCCGAACAAGAAGCCGCCCACCGCTGCGGCGAGGGCGAGGGCCGTCGCCTTGCGATGGGCGGATCGTGCGGTGGCGTTCGGAGCCGAGGGTGAAATGCTCATACGATCGATGCTAGGTCAGTAGCGGCCAGAGCGCCCAGGTCGCCAGCGCGGCCACCAGCGCCGCGGCCGGGATGGTCAGTACCCAGGCGACGGCGATGTTCTTCGCCACGCCCCAGCGCACGGCGGAGAGCCTGCGGGTGGCGCCCACGCCCATGATTGCCGAGGTGATCGTGTGGGTCGTGGAGACCGGCGCGTGCAGCGCGAACGCGTTGACGTAGAGCACGAGTGCCGAGACGGACTCCGCCACGAAGCCACGAGCCGGGTCGAGCTCGATGATCTTGCGGCCGAGCGTGCGCATGATGCGCCAGCCGCCCGAGTAGGTGCCCGCGGAGATGGCTGCGGCGGCGCACAGCTTTACCCAAAGCGGGATGCCGGTAGCAGGGTTGGCCCAGCCCACGGTCAGCAGCGCCAGGTAGATGACGCCCATCGTCTTCTGTGCGTCCTGCAGGCCGTGGCCCAGGGCCATCGCGGCGGCGGACGCCGTCTGCGCGATCCGGAACCGGCGGTGCGCCTTGGCCGGCGCAGCGTTCCGGAAGATCCACATGATGGCGATCATCACCGCGAAGGCGAGGCCGAAGCCCACGAGCGGCGAGATGATCATGGGCAGCACCACCTTGTCCACGATCGCGGACCAGTACACGCTCATGCCGCCCGCGATCCCGGCGCCGACCAGGCCGCCGATGAGGGCGTGCGTGGAGGACGACGGGAGCCCGAACCACCAGGTGATGAGGTTCCAGGTGATCGCGCCGAGCAGTGCGCACAGCACGACGGTGAGCTCGGCGTGCGTGTCGGCGCCCGAGAGGTTGACGATCGAGGTGGCGATGGTCTCGGCGACCTCGGTGCCCAGCAGGGCGCCGGCGAAGTTCATCACTGCCGCCATGAGGAGTGCGACGCGCGGGGTCAGCGCCCTGGTCGACACCGACGTGGCTATCGCGTTGGCGGCGTCGTGGAAGCCGTTGGTGTAGTCGAAGCTCAGGGCGAGCGCCACCACCAGGACGACGAGGGCGACCTCCAACTCAGGACTCCTTGAGGGCGATGGTCTCGACCATGTTCGCCACCTTCTCGAAGCTGTCCGCGGCGTTCTCGAGCACCTCGACGATCTCCTTCAGCTTCATGAGCTGGACCGGGTCGTTCGCCAGGTCGTCGAAGAGCTGGGCGATGAGCTTGCGGTGCAGCTTGTCCGCCTGGTTCTCCAGCCGGTTCACCTCGACCCAGTAGTCGGCGAGCTTGTTCATCGAGCGCAGGCGGGGCATCGCCTCGGCCGTCAGCTCCGCGCACCGCTGGAGCACCTGGACCTGTTCGGACACGCGGTCCGGCAGGCCCTCGACCTTGTACAGGACGATGAGGTCCGCGGCCTCGTCCATCTCGTCCATGCAGTCGTCCAGCGCCGACGCCAGGCCGGAGATGTCCTCCCGGTCGAATGGCGTGACGAAGGTCTGGTTGAGGCGGCGCATGATCGAGTGCGTGGCATCGTCGGCGAGATGTTCGACGTCGTGCATCTCGTCGGCGAGCTTCTCCCGGCCGGCCCGGTCGGCGCCGAGCAGCTCCGCCAGCAGGGACGAACCCCGGACGAGGTGCTGGGCCAGGTCGGCAAGAAGATCGAAGTACGTTGTGTCGCGCGGAGTAAGGCGCACGAAGGCTCCCGTTCTGAGGGCTCTGGAACAGGCTTCAGCGTAGGGCTGTTGCCGACCAGTGCCAATTTGCGAGGTTGCACTTTGGTAACCCGTGACGAAGCGCACAGGCGCCTGGGCAGCGCTTGGCCGACGGCTTCGTCGGCCGGGAGCGGGAAGTATGGGCGACGCCGAACCGGGAGCGCCTCTCGGCGCGGGGCCGCTCGAAGCGGCTTGAGATGGAGCCCGGGGCTTCCGCAGCCCGGCGTCGCTTGCACCATCATAATGGCGTGCGCGGATCTGCCAAGGGGGTCGGACGTCACAGGGTCCGCGGACGGCGCGCTGTTGACACGGCCCGAGCTACTCGAGCGAGCCGCTGCGCCACAGGTCTCCGGCCCGTTCCAGCTCCTCAGCGGTACGCAGCAGGGAGCTGGCGCTGCGCGTCATCCGGGTCGCGCCGGTGGGGTCCGCGACCTCGCGGGAGTCCGCGTCGAACGCGGCTCCGGTCGACAGGATGCGGCAGAACGCACCGGCCCGTTCGAGCGCGACGGCGAGGTCGCCGGTGAAGACGCCGGACAGGACGGCGTCGGCCAGGATCTGCAGGTCGCCGGGCTCCGGGGGGCTCGGCACGCCGGCCACGGCCTCCTGGACGGGGGCGGCTTCCACACCGAGCCGATACCTGAGCATGACGGTCGGCATATCGCGGCGCACCCACTCACGCAGCACGTACAGCCGCCAGAGCGAGCCGGGCAGGGACACGGGGGCGGCGTCCGCCCACAGGCCGGCAACGGTGTCCAGGCCCTCGTTCTCTACCAGGTGGATGAGCCGCTCCACGACCGCCGGGTCCTCGGTGGTGCGAGCGCGGTCCACGAGGGCACGGGCCGTCGTGTGCGCTACCTCGTCGCGCCGGGCAGGGTCCACTTCGCCCGGGAGCGCGTCGGCGTCCCGGGGGTCCAGCATGGCTGGACGCCTTGGCGGTCGTTGGTCGCTGCTCATGGTGACCGATAGTGCGCCGAAATGAAACGTGTGTCCACCTCTCGGCCAGCTCTCTGCTGGTCGAGAGGGTCACCAGACCTGCGGACTCACCTTCTCGGTGGCCACCACCCGCGGTCCGGAAGGGGGGTCGGCGACGTGCGCGACCAGCACCTCGCCGGGCTCGAGGAACGGGTCGAGGGTAGGCAGACCGTTCGCCACTGCGCGCGACGCGCTCTGGCCCAGCACGTCCAGCACCGTGGGCAGGACCGGGCGGTGGGTGCAGAGCACCGACGACTCGGTGGTCTCCTCCAGCAGCTCGCGGACCGTGGCGGCGACGCGCGACGGCAGCCGCTCGTGCTGCGCCTCGGTGAGGTATTCGCTGTAGCTCGGCCGCAGGCCCGCGGCCCGAACGTACGGGTCGATGGTCGTGGCGCACCGCTCCCACCGGGAGCTGATGACGTGCTCGACGCCGTAGGCCGCCAGCACCGGGACCAGCGCCGCCGCCTGCCCGTGCCCGAGCGGGGTGAGCGGGCGGTCGCGTTCCGAGCCGTGCCACGCCGTGCGCGGTACGGCTCGGCCGTGGCGCGCGATGACGAGCGTGCGGGTGACGAGCAGGCCCTCGGCCTCGGTGGCGACCAGGGCGTCCAGCGGCGCACGGTCGGAGGTCCGGGTAAGGCGGCGCGCCGCCTCGTCCACGCCCAGCCACTCCGTCCGGTCCACCTCGTCACGGTCGAGCGGAGCCACCGGTGCGCGCGCCGCGAGTGCCGCCGTGTCGTGTCCCTTGCGGGCGCGGCGGGACGCCCAGTAGTGCACGCGCTTCACGCGGCCGTCGGGCGTGAGGTACTGCAGGCCGGGCAGGGGGCGGCCGAGGATGATCTCTTTGCCGGTCTCCTCGGTGACCTCGCGGATCGCGGCACCCTGGAAGGACTCCCCGGCTTCGAGCTTGCCCTTCGGCCAGGACCAGTCGTCGTACCGGGGGCGGTGCACCAGCTGCACCTGGAGCTCACCACCACGACGGCGCCAGACGAGCCCCCCGGCCGTCATCACGACCGGGGTGTGCGATCCCGCAGGGGGAGAGTCCGCCGTCGTCGTACCCGTGCCCACCACCGATGATCGCCTGCTCGTCACCGGACCGGCTCGAGCCGGCGCCGCTGCCGCTGGATCAGGACTGCCTGCAGGTCGCGGAGGCCGTTGCCGTCCGGGCCCGACGACGGCCGCTCCCACCGGCCGTCCGGCAGGAGGTGCCACGAGGCCGTGGTGTCGGCCATGGACTCGTCCAGGAGGCCGAGGATCTCGCCCACGTGGTTGGGGTCGGAGATCCGGATGAGCGTCTCGACACGGCGGTCCAGGTTGCGGTGCATCAGGTCAGCGGAGCCGATGAACACCTCGGGGCCGGACTCCGGGCCCTCCGCGATGGCCGGGCCCGCCGAGTTGGCGAACGCGAAGAGCCGCGAGTGCTCCAGGAAGCGGCCGAGGATGGACCGCACCCGGATGTTCTCACTGAGGCCCGGGATGCCTACCCGGATGGCGCAGATGCCGCGCACCACGAGGTCGACCTGCACGCCGGCCTGCGAGGCGCGGTACAGGGCGTCGATCACCGTCTCGTCGACCACCGAGTTGATCTTCATCTTGACCCACGCCTCGTGGCCGGCCCGAGCCGCCGTCGCCTCGCGCTCGATGCGCTCGACCAGGCCCGAGCGCACGGCCCGCGGCGCGACCAGCAGGCGGTGGAACGTCGACTTCGGGGCGTACCCAGAGAGCTGGTTGAACAGGCGGGTCAGGTCCTGGCCCACGTCGGGGTCGCAGGTGAGCAGCCCGTGGTCCGTGTACAACCGCGCGGTCTTGGGGTGGTAGTTGCCCGTGCCGACGTGGCAGTAGCGCAGCAGCGAACCGTCGGGCTCCTGGCGCACCACCAGCGACAGCTTGCAGTGCGTCTTGAGGCCCACGATCCCGTAGACCACGTGCACGCCCGCCTCCTCGAGCTTGCGCGCCCAGGAGATGTTGGCCTCCTCGTCGAACCGCGCCTTGATCTCCACCAGGGCCAGGACCTGCTTGCCGGCCTCGGCGGCGTCGATCAGCGCGTCCACGATGGGCGAGTCGCCCGACGTCCGGTACAGCGTCTGCTTGATCGCCAGCACGTTCGGGTCGGCCGCGGCCTGCTCCAGGAACGTCTGCACGCTCGTGGAGAAGCTGTCGTAGGGGTGGTGCAGCAGGATGTCGCGACGGCGGATCGCGGCGAAGACGTCCGTCGGCTTGGAGCTCTCCACCTCCGCGAGGTGCCGGTGCGTGGACGGCACGAAGGGCGGGTAGTGCAGGGAGCTCAGGTCGAGGTCCGCGATGAGGTTGAGGCCCGTGAGGTCCAGCAGCGCGGGCAGCTCGTACACCTCGTCGCTCTTGACCCCCAGCTCCCGGACGATCAGGTCCCGGATGCGGGGGCTGATGTCCTTGGCGATCTCCAGGCGTACCGGCGGGCCGAACCGGCGCCGCAGGAGCTCCTTCTCCATGGCCTGGAGCAGGTTCTCGGCGTCGTCCTCCTCGACGTCCACGTCCTCGTTGCGGGTGACGCGGAACGTGTGGTTCTCCCGCACCTCCATCCCGGGGAACAGGTAGTCGAGGTGCTGCGCGATGACCTCTTCCAGCGGCACGAAGGAGAGCGGTCCGCGCTGCGGGTCGGCCTTCTTGGTGCCGGGGCGGCGGGGCTTGCCCGACGCGTCCACGGCGATGAAGCGCGGCAGCAGCGGCGGCACCTTGACGCGAGCGAAGTGTTCCTTGCCCGTCGCCGGGTTAGCCACCACCACCGCGAGATTCAGGCTCAGCCCCGAGATGTAGGGGAACGGGTGGGCCGGGTCGACCGCCAGCGGCGTCAGCACCGGGAAGATCTGCTTGCGGAAGAACTTGTGCAGCCGCTCCTGCTCCTTGGTGTCCAGCTCACCCCAGTGCACCAGCGTGATGCCCTCGGCGGCCAGCGCGGGCTGCACCTCGTCCTCGAACACCCGCGCGTGCCGCCCCATGAGGGAGTGCGCCTCGTCCGAGATACGGGACAACGCCTGGCGCGGGCTGAGGCCGGACGCGCTCGTCACCGCGATGCCCGTGGCGATTCGGCGCTGCAGACCGGCCACCCGCACCATGAAGAACTCGTCCAGGTTGGACGCGAAGATCGCCAGGAACCGGACGCGCTCCAGCAGCGGGATCCGCGGGTCCTCGGCGAGCTCCAGCACCCGCTGGTTGAACGCGAGCCAGCTCAGCTCGCGGTCCGCGAACCGGTCCAGCGGTAGCGCCGCGCCCAGCAGCGGGTCGAGCAGGCTGGTGCCGCTCGGGCTCTCCGCGATGTGCTCGGCGATGTGCGCGGCCAGGCTCGCGTCCAGGCCGTACGGATCCATGATGTCGTCCGCCGACGCGCCGTCCTGTACCGGGGCTGTTCGCCGGGCCTTCGCGACCGCCGCCGCGACGACGGCTGCCGCGGCGGTGTCGACGGGCTCGTCGGCCGGGTGCTCGGCGGGCTGCTCGACCGGGCTCGCGGGCGCCTTCGCCGCGGGCTGCTCGACTGGCTTGTCGAGCGGCTTCCCGGCGTGATCACCATCGCCGTCAGGCCTGCCGTTCACGGGCTCTGCGGTTGCCGTGCGGGGGCTCTGCTTCATGAATCGGCCGTTCCTGTCCCGGGTCCTGACGGAGGTGTTCGCGGCGCTGTCCTTCATGTGGTTCATGGTGTCACCGTTCGGTACACAGCGGGTAACGCGCTCGGAGAGCGTTCGTCACGGGCGGGCGTACTGGACGTGTACGGCGGCCCGGGTGAACCCGGCCCGCTCGTACGTGGCCAGAGCGGGTGCGTTGTCGCCTTCCACGTACAGCACGGCGCGCGCCGCACCGGTGCGGGTGAGGTGCGCCAGCCCGACGTCGGTCATCAGGCGGCCCAGCCCCTTGCCCTGATGGTCCGGGTCGACGCCGAGCGCGTAGATCTCGCCGTCCCGCGCATCGTCCGGCTGACCTGGCTCCGTCTTGGTCCACTGGAACGCGGCGGGGTCGGGGTTGTTCTCGGGAGCTGTCTCGGGACCTGCGTCCGGACCTGCGTCGGGAACCAGGAGGAAGAAGCCCTCCGGGTCGAACCACGGCTCGCCCTGGCGGGCACGCAGGTCGTCGAGCGTCATCCGGCCCTGCTCCGGATGGGTAGCGAACGCGCGGGCGTTGACGCGCAGCCACGCGTCGTCGTCGGCCCCGGGGCGGAACGTGCGCAGGCGGTAGCCGGCGGGTGCCTCCGGGAGCCGGGGGGAGTCTGCTGCGTCGCTCGACGCGGCCGCGTCGAGCGGGCGGGTGAGGAAGAGAAGCTCGCGCACCGGGCTGAGACCCGCCGCCCGGGCGAACCCGCGGGCGGACTCCAGGTCGCCGTGCGCCCAGACGCGCAGGTGCTTGCCGTGCTGGCCCGGCTCGCCCGACCTGGACGGGAGCGTGGCGTCGCGCTCCGCGGTCCGCAGGAGCACACGGCCGTGGCCATTGCGGCGGTGGTCCGGGTGGATCACGAGCTCGGCGCTCGCGGTCTCGCCCGAGCGGTCGATCTGCACGTAGCCGATCGTGCTGCCGAACTTGCTGTGCGCGACGACGTGCGTGAGCCACTCCGCGTCCGTGCCCAGGTGGAGCAGGGGTTGCTCGGAGAGCGGCGCTACGCCGTCGTGCGCCTCGGCGGCCGCGGCCAGGTCGCGGACAGCCTGCTGGGTGTTGGTATCGAGCGGGCCGATCTCGATGGGGGCAGCGATGCGCATGGACTCATCCTCTCCCGTCCGCCATCCCCTCTCGTCGAGTGCCGGCTGTCTGCTGGGGTCTGGTGCGTCGACCCAACGGACAGCCAGCACTCAACGGGAGGGGAGCGGGTCAGTCCTCCGAGGCGGCCGTCGGGGCCTGGAGGCCCGCCGTGATCAGGTCCATAACCGAGGAGTCGGCGAGGGTCGTGGCGTCGCCCACCTTCCGGTCCTCGGCGACGTCGCGCAGCAGGCGGCGCATGATCTTGCCGGACCGGGTCTTGGGCAGCTCCGGCACCACGAGGATCTTCTTCGGCTTCGCGATGGGGCCGATCTCCTTGCCCACGTGGTCGCGCAGCTCCTTCTGCACCTCGGCGGCGCCCTCCGGCGTCGAGGCCCGGCTCGCGTGGCTGCCGCGCAGGATCACGAACGCAACGACTGCCTGGCCGGTGGTCTCGTCAGCAGCGCCGACAACGGCGGCCTCCGCCACGATCGGGTTCGACACCAGGGCCGACTCGATCTCGGTGGTGGACAGGCGGTGGCCGGACACGTTCATGACGTCGTCCACGCGCCCAAGCAGCCAGATGTCGCCGTCCTCGTCCTTCTTGGCGCCGTCGCCCGCGAAGTACAGGCCCTCGAACCGCGACCAGTACGTCTCCTTGTAGCGCTCCAGGTCGCCCCAGATGCCGCGGAGCATGGACGGCCACGGCTCGGACAGGACGAGGTAGCCGCCACCGCCGTCGGGCACGGGCTTCGCCTCGTCGTCGACGACGGTCGCCGCGATGCCCGGCAGCGGGACCTGCGCCGAACCGGGCTTTGCCGCGGTGACGCCCGGGAGCGGGCTGATCATGATCGCGCCGGTCTCGGTCTGCCACCACGTGTCGACGATCGGGGTGCGGTCGCCGCCGATGACCCGGCGGTACCACATCCACGCCTCCGGGTTGATGGGCTCACCCACCGAGCCGAGCACCCGCAGGGAGGAGAGGTCGAACCCGCCGGGGATCTCGTCGCCCCACTTCATGCACGTGCGGATCGCGGTGGGCGCCGTGTACAGGATGGAGACCTTGTACTTCTCGATGAGCTCCCACCAGCGGCCGCGGTGCGGGGTGTCGGGTGTGCCCTCGTAGATGACCTGCGTCGCGCCGTTCACGAGCGGCCCGTAGACCACGTAGGAGTGACCGGTGACCCAGCCGACGTCGGCGGTGCACCAGTAGACGTCGGTCTCCGGCTTCAGGTCGAAGACGTTCTTGTGCGTGAACGCCGCCTGCGTGAGGTACCCGCCGGTGGTGTGCAGGATGCCCTTCGGCTTCCCGGTGGTGCCGCTCGTGTACAGGATGAACAGCGGGTGCTCCGCCTCGACGGCGACCGGCTCGTGCTGGTCCGACGCGGCAGCAAGGGCCTCGTGCCACCAGACGTCGCGGCCCTCGATCCACTCCACGTCCTGCTCGGTGCGCCGCACGACCAGCACCTTCTGCACGGTCGTCGCCTCGGCGCCCTCCTTGGGGGCGAGCGCCTCGTCGACGGCGGGCTTGAGGGCCGACGGCGCGCCACGGCGGTACCCGCCGTCGGCGGTGATCACGAGCTTGGCCTCGGCGTCGGCGATCCGGCTGCGCAGGGCGTCGGCGGAGAAGCCGCCGAAGACCACGGAGTGCGGGGCGCCGATCCGGGCACAGGCCAGCATGGCGACCACGGACTCGACGAGCATCGGCAGGTAGATGACCACGCGATCACCGGTACCGACCCCCAGCGCGGTCAGGGCGTTCGCCGCGCGGGACACCTCCTGCTGCAGGTCCGCGTACGTCACCGTGCGGGTGTCGCCCGGCTCGCCCTCGAAGTGGATGGCCACCCGGTCCCCGTTGCCGGCCTCGACGTGCCGGTCCACCGCGTTGTACGCGGCGTTCAGCGTGCCGTCCGCGAACCAGCGGGCGACCGGAGCGCCGCTCCAGTCGAGCGTCTCCGTGAACGGGGTCTTCCAGGTCACGAGCTCTCGAGCCTGCTCGGCCCAGAACTCGGGGCGGTTGGCAGCAGCCTTCTCGTACAGGTCGGCCCCCGCGTTCGCCTGAGCCGCGAACTCCGCACTGGGCGGAAAGCTCCGGGTCTCGTGCAGAAGATTCTCGAGGCTGGGGCCGGCTGCCGGGTCCGACGTCGGGTTGGTGTCTGTCACGGTGACCTCCGGTGCGCGTCTTCGCGATCGTTCGGGCAAGTACATGGGCCTGCCATGACGTTCTCTCTGGTCGGTGAGTGTAGTCCCGGACGGTGACACCCCTCACAATCCGGTGCCGCTCCTGAGACGGCTGGGCTCTCGCCGCGGAATGACCCGGTCATCGACCACGTTGCGGGCTGACGTGAGCCTTCTCTTCGAACCGATCGCCCTCCGCGACCTGGCAGTCCCCAACCGCGCGTGGCTGTCGCCGATGTGCGAGTACTCCGCGGTCGACGGCGTCCCGAACGACTGGCACCTGGTCCATCTCGGAGCACGCGCCGCGGGCGGTTTCGGGCTCGTCCTGACCGAGGCCACCGCCGTCGTGCCCGAGGGACGGATCTCCCTGCAGGACACGGGCCTCTGGAACGACGACCAGACCGCCGCATGGAAGCGCATCGTCGACTTCGTGCACGAGCGCGGGGCGCGCATCGGCATCCAGCTCGCCCACGCGGGGCGCAAGGCGTCCACCTTCCGCCCGTGGTCGCCCGTGCACGGCACGGTCCCGGTGTCCGACGGCGGCTGGCTCACCCTTGGCCCGTCGGCCTCGCCGTACCCGGGATTCGACAGCCCGGCCGAGATGACGCCCGCGCAGGTGGCGGACGTTCCCGAGCAGTTCGCGGCGGCAGCGCGCCGGGCACGCGAGGCCGGGTTCGACGCGGTCGAGATCCACGCCGCGCACGGCTACCTGCTGCACCAGTTCCTGTCGCCGCTCGCGAACTTCCGCGACGACGAGTACGGCGCGACGCCGGACGGGCGCTCGCGGCTGGTCGAGGAGACGGTGGCGGCGGTGCGGGCAGCATGGCCGGACGAGCTGCCCGTGCTGGTGCGGCTCTCCGCGACCGACTGGCTCCCCGAAGGCCTAGGGGTGGACGAAGTCGCCGCGGTCGCCGGCCGCCTCGGTGCGCTCGGCGCAGACCTGATCGACGTCTCGACGGGCGGCTTGGCACCGGCGAAGATCGCCGTCGGGCCTGGTTACCAGGTGCCGTACGCGCGTCGGGTGCGTGACGTGTCCGGGCTGCCGGTGAGCGCGGTCGGGCTCATCAGCGAGCCGGCGCAGGCCGAGCAGGTCCTCGTGGAGGGTTCGGCGGACGCTGTCCTGCTCGGCCGCGAGGCGCTGCGCGACCCGTACTGGCCCTTGCGCGCGGCGCACACGCTGGGCGAGCAGATCGGCACTCAGCCCGTGGATTCCGGAGTGGGGACACAGCCGCAGTACTCGCGTGCCAGGTGGCGATGACCTGCAGGCGATGACTTGCGATGGTGGCCGGCGGATTCACGGCCGATGGTGTTTCAAGCCCGGGGAATGTGGGGCGCGGTGATTCTTTTCCGCCCGGCGTGCATTCCGCGAAACGATTCGCCGTGCGGCCGGGCTCCTCGCGCCATCCGATCTTGATTCGGAAGAGCGAGGGCCCGGCCACTGCGGTGGCGAGATCTCGACCTGCGAGTACGGAATCCGGGAGCATCCTCAAGCCGGGTTCCGCTCTCACCAGCTGGCGGGGTGACCGTGCAACGTCGCTCGCTGTCGATCCGGCCTAGGCCTTCACAACCCCAGGGCACGGTCCCTTCCGCCCTGAATTCTTGCTGTGAACACAATCACACTGCCTTCTGCAAACAAAAGCAACCTGAACGCAGTGATCTTCACAATTGCCAATTCCTGTCATGAGACCAATTGGCTGGGAAACATTCGGCCTTGCCAAGACTTGACCTGATGTGGCGGTTCGGTCGACCTCAGCGGCGCCGGGCACGGCGTCGGGCAGCGCGCCAGACCAGCCAGACCGTGACACCCACCGCTATGGCCCCGACCACCGCGATGACCGGGATGGGCTCGATGCGCGGCCGGAGGGCGATCGGTCGCGTGAAGGCGAGGACGCCCCAGCCCGACTGCGCGGCCCGTCGCTTCAGAGCACGGTCCGGGTTGACCACGTAGGAGTTGCCGACCGCCGCCAGCATCGGGGCGTCCGTGATGGAGTCGGAGTAGGCAAAGCTCAGTGCGAGGTCATAGCCCTCACGCGCCGCCAGCCGGCGCATACCTACTGCCTTGTTGTCGCCGTAGTTGTAGAAGTCGATCTTGCCGGTGAACCGGCCGTCCTGGACCGACATCTGCGTGGAGAGCACGTGGTCCGCGCCGAGCACGGCGGCGATCGGTTCCACCAGCACTGCGGCCGACGCCGAGACCACAACCACGTCGCGGCCGGCGGCGTGATGCTCGTCGATGAGCTCGACCGCCTCCGCGTAGACATAGGGGTCGATGAGCTCGTGCACCGTCTGCGTCACGATTCGCCGGACCTTTTCCACGTCCCAGCCCGTGACGAGCGACGACAGGTGCGCGCGCATCCGTTCCGTCTGGTCGGCGTCGGCATTGCCGATCATGAAGACGAAATGGGCGTAGGCGCTGCGCAGCACGTCGGCGTGCGACAGCAGCCCGCCAGCGAGGAACGGCTTGGAGAAAGCCGCCGAAGAGCTGGTGGCGATGATCGTCTTGTCGAGGTCGAAGAACGCGGCCGTTCGCGGGGCGCGCGACAACGGTCGGGTGGCGGTCTGGGGAACCTGCTCGGTCACCCGATGAGCCTAACGGGGCAGCCCGCCGCTGGTGGGTTCTCGCGGTGGTGTCCCACGACTCGAATGAAACTCGTCCGCACGGACGGCAGACCCTGTCGACGGCGGTACGGGCCACCGAGCCTGACCACAGGCACGACATTCCCCGATCTGTGCACAGGTGCGCCGCTGCGGGCTCCGCGGGCCGGTGCCGAGCGTCCAACCTGATTCCGGACCGGGCAGTCAGCCCGGAGCGAGGGCCGGGCGGTGTGCCCGGCGGAAGCCCGGGGCGGCCCGGGCTAAGGAGGCGGCGATGGTCAGCACAGCGAGTGGTGTGGGGCCCGGGCGGGTGATCGGCGTGATCGGCGCCTGCGGGGGAGCCGGTACGTCCGTCGTCGCCGCGTGCGTGGCCCATGGCCTGCGCCGGAGCGGCGAGCGCGCCACGCTCGTCGACCTCGATGCGTTCGCACCGGGCACGGATCTGCTCCTCGGGTCCGACGGCGGGCGCGGCGCCCGCTGGCCGGACCTGGTCGAGGCGCGCGGCGAGGTTGACGGGGTCGGGGTGGTCGCCGCGTTGCCGCGCTGGGGCGCGGTGCCGGTGCTGAGCGGCACGGCGTCCGGCGCTCCGCCGGACGACGACGTGGTGCTCGACGTCTGCCGCGGGCTCGTGCGGGCCGGCGAGACCCTGGTGCTCGACCTCCCGCGGCCGGGCTGCTGGGGGACCGCCACGCGTCGCGGCACCGGCGTCGCCGCCGAGGCGCCGGGCAGCGACGGCCTGGCGGTACGCACCCTGCTGGCGGGCTGCGACACGGTGCTGCTCGTGGTGCCGCTGACCCTGCCGGCGACGGTCGGCGCACGACGGGTCCGTGACGCCTTGCGCGGTGCGGGCGCACCTGACGTGCGGATAGTGGTGCGTGGCCCGGCTCCAGGGTCGGTCGACGAGGACGACGTCGCCGCCGCGCTCGGGCTGCCGGTTGCTGCGGCCATGGGCCGGGATGCCGGGCTCGCGCGCGCCATCGAGCGGGGCGAGGGCCCGGCGATGTCCCACCGGACCACCCTTGGCCGGTTCGCGGCCGAGGTCGCGGGTGCCCTGTGAGCGCGCCCGCCGTCGATCCCGCTCTGCTCGACCCTGCCCTGCTCGACCCTGCCCTGCTCGACCCTGCCCTGCTCGACGACGTCCGCGTGCGGCTCGCGACCGGTCGCACCGGCGCGGATGCCGCCGTCCGGGACGCCGTGCGGGACTCCGGACGCGTGCTCGGGTCCGATGCGCTCCGCGACCTGGAGCGGGCGGCCCGGGCCGCCCTCACCGGGGCCGGACCGCTCCAGGCGCTGCTCGACACGCCTGAGGTGACGGACGTGCTCGTGAACGGCCCGCGCGAGGTATGGATCGACCGCGGTACGGGGCTGGAGCGGACCCGGGTCGACCTGGGAACAGCCGCGGAGGCGCGGACGCTCGCGGTCCGGCTGGCCGCGCTCGGCGGGCAGCGCCTCGACGACGCGTGCCCGACCGTGGATGCCCGCCTGCCCGACGGCACCCGGCTGCACGCGATCCTGGAGCCGCTCGCCGAGGCCGGGGCAGTGATCTCGCTGCGGGTGCTGCGCACCCGCGCGTTCACGGTGGAGGAGCTCGTGGCCAGCGGTGCCCTGCCCCGCCAATGGGCGGGCCTGCTGCGGGCGCTCGTGCTGCGGCGGGCAAACGTGCTGGTCAGCGGCGGCACGGGCACCGGCAAGACGACGCTGCTCGCCACTCTGCTCTCGCTGGTGCCCGACGACGAACGCGTCGTGACGGTCGAGGAGGCACGCGAGCTACGACCCGCGCACCCGCACGTGGTGCACCTCGCCGCCCGGCGCGCGAACGTCGAGGGCGTCGGCGCGGTGGACCTCGCCGACCTCGTGCGCAACGCGCTGCGTATGCGACCCGATCGGATAGTCCTCGGCGAGTGCCGGGGCGCGGAGGTCCGTGAGGTCCTCATGGCGATGAACACCGGGCACGACGGCGGCTTCGCGACCCTGCACGCCAACGCCGTCGCCGTGGTGCCTGCCCGGCTGGAGGCGCTCGCGGGCCTGGCCGGGATGACCAGAGAGGCGGTGGCCGCGCAGGCCGCCGGTGCGCTGGACGTGGTGCTGCACCTTCGGCGCTCGCACGGGGCCCGGTACCTGGCCGAGATCGGGCTGGTGGGGCGCACACCAGGGGGAGAGCTGGGGGTGCGGACCGCCGCGCGCTGGAGCGGGAGCGGTGGTTGCGAGATCGAACCGGATGCGTGGGGCGAGCTGGTCGGCAGGTACGGGCCGTGGTGAGGGTCGCGGAGTCGCTCGGCGTCGGCCTGCTTGTCGCCGTCGGTGTCAGGCTGGTGCTGGCGCGCGGCGGACGCCGGCTCGGTGAGGTGCTGGCCGAGGCCGGTCAGGGACACGGTCCCGGCGCAGGTGCCGGTCCTGGCACCGAGCCGGTGACCTTCACGATCCGGCCAGTCCGCGGACCGTGGCTGGGCCGCAGGCCCCGGGCCGAGCGAGGCCCGGGCAGCGACGTCCGGGTGGTCGTGCTGCAGGTCGTCGCGCTGCTCAAGGCCGGGTCGTCACCCGGGGCATCGTGGTCGCGTGCGGTCGGCGTGGGCGTTGACCTCATGGGTGTGCCCGACGGCGATGCGCTCGCCCGGCTGCTCGGCGTCCGGCACGCGCAAGCCGTGGTCGCGGCGACCCGGCTCGCGCTCGACGTCGGCGCACCGCTCGGGCGAGTGCTGGAGCAGGTCGCTGGAACGCTCGTCGCGGAGGCCGAGTCGAAAGCCGAGCGGGATGCGGCCCTGGCCGGCCCTCGGACCACCGCGCGGCTGCTCATGTGGTTGCCCATCGCCGGCGGGTTCCTCGGCTGGACGCTCGGCGCCGACCCGTTGGCCACGGCCGTGGACGGTGGCGTCGGCACCGTGGCGGTGGGTGCCGGACTGCTGCTGCTCGTGGCCGGGCGCGTCTGGTCGGATCGGCTGGTGTCCGTCGCCCGCGGGGTGGATCAGCCCGGTGTGGGCGTACCGGTCGTGCTGGAGCTCGTTGGCGCTGCGCTCCGGTCCGGGGCCGGGTTGCCGCGAGCGCTGGAGGCGACCGGCGCCGCCGTCGGAGAACCGGACGGCGAGGCGCTCGCCCGGGCTGCACACGCCCTGGTGCTTGGCGCCACGTGGGAACGGGCCTGGACCCACGCACCCGTGACGCTCGACCCGATGGTCCGCGCGCTGCGCGGCGCCTGGGTGGACGGCGCCGCACCGGGGGAGGCGCTCCGGGCCGCCGGCGAAGAGGTGCGGCACGAGCGCAGGTCTGCGGCACGGACCGCCGCCGCTCGGCTCGGCGTGCAGCTCGTGCTTCCGCTCGGCGCGTGCTATCTGCCGGCGTTTGTGCTGGTGGGACTAGTTCCGGTGCTGCTGGCGCTGGGGATCGACCTGCTGGCGGGCTGAGCTGGCGGGCTGAGCCGGCGGGCTGAGCCGGCAGGAACGAGGACTTCGGCGCGTTCGCGCGCCGACGCCGTCCGCCGAATCGCGGGCGGGGCCCGCTGCGGCGGGTCGTAACAGGTGGCCCGTGCGCGGGCCCGGATGCCCGGACACGGGCGGAGAAGGAGGAGACATGACCAAGACGACGGCGGTGGCCTGCCCAGAACCGGAGGACCGGTCGCGGACGGAGGTCGACGAGCGTACGTCGGAGCGGGGCCTGGCTACCGCCGAGTACGCGATCGTCACACTCGGCGCGGCTGCCTTCGCGGGCGCGCTGACGCTGATTCTCAAGGGTGGTGACGTGAGCGCGATGCTCAAGTCGCTGATCCATTCGGCGCTCTCGGTCGGCTGACCATGGCGGAACGTGAGCCGGAGCGGGGCACGGTCACCGCGGAGCTGGCCATCGGCCTGCCCGTAGTGGTTCTTGTCCTGGTGGCCGTGCTCACCCTCGCGGCCGCGTCCACGGCGCAGATGCGCGCCCTGGACGCGGCCCGCGCGGGGGCACGAGCGGTGGCGATCGGAGAACAGGAGCCGTCGGTGAGCGCCGCCGTGGCGCGGGTCGGCGGGCCCGAGGCAGAGATGTCGCTCGCGCGCGAGGGCGAGTGGGTGCGGGTGACGGTCACGCGACCGGTAGCGGGTGGCTGGTGGTCCGGGCCGTTGCGGGCCACGGGTACGGCGTCGGCGTGGGTGGAGCCATGAGATCCGGGCGTGACAACGGGCGGTGCGACGACGAGCGCGGCTCAGGCACAGTGCTGATTCTCGGGATCGTCGCTGCGGTCCTGCTGCTCGCGGTGGGGATCGCGGCCCTTGGCGCTGCGCAGAACACGCGGGGTGCGGCGCAGTCGGCGGCGGACCTCGGCGCGCTAGCCGGGGCGGCCGCCTTGCGAGACGGCTTTGATCCGTGCGGCACCGCGGGTGCCGCCGTGGCGCGCAATCGCGCCGAGATCGAGTCGTGCGGAGTGCTCGGCGCGGGTGTTGTGCGGGTCGTGGTGACGCGGGCGGCGTCGGGTCCGGGTGGTGCGTTCGGTGCGCTGGGCCAGGCTCGGGCGTCCGCGCGGGCCGGGCCGCGGGTCGGTGAGTCAGGAGATCCGTGAGCAGATCCGTGAGTAGAAATTGGATGACATGCGACAAGTACGAGTCGTAGTATCTCTGCTATTGATCATAAGGAGACTGCGATGACTGCTGAGCATGCGCCTCCGCCGTCGAGCGATGTAGCGCTCGACGTGCGTGACCTACGGATGCGGTACGGAACGAAGGACGTGCTCACCGGGGTGTCGTTCACGGCGCACCGGGGCGAGGTGCTCGCCCTGCTCGGGCCTAACGGCGCGGGCAAGACCACCACCATCGAGATCCTCGAGGGCTTCCGCATGCGGTCGGCCGGCGAGGTCTCGGTGCTCGGGCAGGACCCGGCGCACGGCGACGAGGCGTGGCGTGCGCGGCTCGGCGTTGTGCTCCAGTCGTGGCGCGACCACGGCAGGTGGCTTGTGCGGGACCTGCTGGGCTACCTCGCCCGGTTCTACGCCCCGTACGCCACCGCGGAGGTCGCGCGGCCGTGGGACGTGGACGAGCTGATCAAGGTCGTGGGCCTGGCAGAGCACGCGAACGCCAAGGTGCAGACGCTCTCCGGCGGGCAGCGGCGGCGGCTGGACGTGGCGATCGGGATCGTCGGGCGGCCGGAGCTCGTGTTCCTGGACGAGCCGACGGCGGGCTTCGACCCGCACGCTCGGCGGGAGTTCCACGACCTGGTGCACCGTCTGGCCGATTTTGAGAACACGACGATCCTGCTCACCACGCACGACCTCGACGAGGCCGAGAAGCTGGCCGACCGGATCCTCGTGCTCGACGGGGGCACGATCGTCGCCAACGGCTCTGCGGACCAGCTGGCGCGTGAGCTGACCACCCAGGCGGAGGTGCGCTGGACGTCCGAGGGACGTCGGCACGTCCACGCGGTGACGGAGGGTGATCCGACCGGGTTCGTCCGGCAGCTGCTGGTGGGTGACCCCGGCGTGACGGAGCTCGAGGTCAAGCGGGCCAGCCTCGAGGACACCTACATGTCGCTCGTTCATCGAGCCGAGACAAGCCAAGCCGAGGCGTTCCAGTCCGAGGCAGGTCAGGCGAAGACGAACCAGGCCGAGACGAACCAGGCCGAGACGACACGCCCGGCCGCGCCGACCGAGGAGGTGCAGTCATGACCACGACCACGCAGTCGGACGCGCGATGGGCTGCTGTGCGTGCCGGGCTCTCCCGGGGCTGGCTCGAGACGAAGTATTCGATCAAGGATCCCGGCGATCTCATGTGGAACCTGGCGTTCCCCGTGATCTACGCGGTGGTGCTGCTGTTCATGCGGGGCAGCACCGTGCCCGGCACGGACTTCGCGCTGGGCGCCATGGTGCTGCCGAGCCTCGTCGGCATGAGCATCGCGTTCGGCGGGCTGACCGGGCCCGCCAGCACGATCGCCGTCGACCGGGAGGACGGGACGTTGCTGCGAGCGAAGGCGACGCCCAACGGGATGGTCGGCTATCTCGTCGGCAAGATTGTGATGTTCGCGCTGACCACGTTCGTGAGCCTGCTCGTGATGGTCATCCCCGGTATCACGGTCGCGGGTGACCTGCGGCTGGACGCCCGCACCTGGCTGCTTCTGGTGCTGATCTTCCTGGTGGGGATGATCGCTACCGTCCCGATCAGTGTCGCGCTCGGGTCGCTGTTCAAGCGGGCGTCGCAGACCGGGCTGTTGTTCCTGGGGTCGATGCTCCTCATCGTGCCGTCGGGGATCTTCTACCCGATCACGGCGCTCCCCGAGTGGCTGCAGTGGGTTGGCCAGGTGTTCCCGTACTACTGGTTGGGACTTGGCGCTCGGTCGGCGATGCTCCCGCAGGAGATGGTGACCGCGGAGATCGGCGAGTCGTGGCGCACCCTCGAGATGTTCGGGGTGCTCGGCATCTGGGCAGTGGTGGGTATGGTGCTGGCGCCGATCGTGCTCCGCAGGATGGCTCGACGGGAGTCGGGCTCCACGGTGGCGGCGGCGCGGGAGCGTTACATGGCCAAGGGGTACTGAGTGGTGACAGAGCAGTCCGACGTCGTCCACAACCGCATAGCGATGCTGCGGGCGGAGCGCGGCATCTCGCGGCGGGAGCTGGCGGAGGCACTTGGGGTGCACTACCAGACTGTCGGATACCTCGAGCGGGGCGAGTACAGCCCGTCGCTGTACGTCGCGCTGCGGATCGCTGCGTACTTCGACGTCGCGGTCGAGGTTGTGTTCTCGACGAGCCCGTTCAAGCGGCTGGGCGAGTAGGGCTACGAGGCGACCGTGAGTCGTGTGGCGTCCTGGGGGTCGTGCGACAGCACGGCGTCCAGGAGCCGCACGGCCGCTGCCTTGTCGAGCGGCGCGTTGTACGAGCCGCACTTCGGCGACTGCACGCACGCCGGGCACCCGTCGGTGCAGGGGCAGGACGCGATCGCGTCGCGGGTGGCCCGGAGCCACGTCGCGCCCAGGTCGTAGGCCCGCTCCGCGAAGCCCGCACCCCCGGGGTAGGCGTCGTAGACGAACACCGTTGCCTCGCCGGTGTCGGGGTGCAGCTCGGTCGACACGCCGCCGAGGTCCCAGCGGTCGCAGGTAGCGAGCAGAGGCAGCAACCCGATCGACGCGTGCTCGGCGGCATGCAGGGCGCCCGGCGTCTGCTCAGGGGAGATGTCGGCCGCTCGCAGCACAAACTCGGGCACCGACCACCAGACCGCGACGGTACCGAGCGTGTGCTCCGGCAGCTCTAGCTGCTCCGTCCCCAGCACCTGCATGTCCGGCACACGACGCCGCTGGAAGCTCACCACCTGCGACGTCACCTCGACCGGCCCGAGCCCCCACGTGACCGGTCCCCATTCCCGGGTGACCAGGTCGCGGCCTGGCCCGTCCTCGGCGTCGGCGCCGCCGCCGGCCTCCTCGCCGTCCCAGCCCTCGATAGCCACCGACATGACCGAGCGCGACCAGGTCCCGTAGTCGAGCCGCCTCCGCTGCACGACGGCGGTGTGGTCGGCCAGGTCGAGGTGTGTCACCACGTAGGTGGTGCCCTGGTGCACGTAGACGGCGCCGTCGTGCACCTGCCCGTCCGCCGAGCCCGCGTCGACCGTTCCGAGCATCCGCCCGGTGCTCTGCTCCACCACTCGCACGGGAGAACCGCCCGCCCCGCGCAGGTCGGTGAGGCCCGCGGCACCCTGGTGGTGGGTCCAGTACCACCCGGATGCCCGACGCCGGAGCGCCCCCCGCGCGACCAGCACCTCCAGGATGCCGCGCACGTGAGCGGGGTCGCCGAACGCCGAGAGGTCCTCGGACCGCAGCGGTGCCTCCTGGGCCGCGGCGCACAGGTGCGGCGCCAGCACGTGCGGGTTCGCGGGGTCGAACACCGTGGCTTCGAGTGGCGCGTCGAACACGGCCTCGGGGTGGGTCACGAGATAGGTGTCGAGCGGATCCTCGCGCGCGACGAACGCGACCAGGCCGTCCGCGCCCGCGCGCCCGGCACGGCCCGCCTGCTGCCACAGCGACATGCGCGTGCCCGGCCACCCGGCGATAAGCACCGCGTCCAGACCGGAGATGTCCACGCCGAGCTCCAGCGCGTTGGTCGTCGCCAGGCCGAGCAGGGCGCCCGTGCGGAGCGCCTGCTCCAGCTCTCGTCGCTCCTCCGGGAGATAACCACCGCGATAGGCCGCGATCCTGCCGGCAGCGTCGGGGGCGTGGCGCAGCCGGTCGCGGGCCTGCTGCGCCACCGACTCGGCACCTCGCCGGGACCGGGTGAACGCGAGGCTGCGTGCCCCGGCCGCGGCCAGGTCGGCGAGCAGGTCGGCGACCTCGGCGGTCGCCGACCTGCGCGGATGCTCCGGCGGGGTCTCAGCGGCGACGGGCTCTGCCTCGGTCCCGGGCAGCGCCCAAGGATCGGGTTCCGAGAGGTCGGCACGTTGCATCGAGATCGGCTGAGCGCTGGACCGATCTCGATGCGAACTACCGACCTCAGCGGTCCCGTCAGCAGGGGGGCGCCAGGATGTGATCTCCGGGGGTTGCCAGAGCACTACCGTGCGCCGCCCCGAGGGTGAGGCGTCCTCGGTGACGGCGACGACGTCGTCGGGCGCGACGCCGATGAGGCGGGCCGCGCTGATCGCGGGCTCCGCCGTCGTCGCCGAGGCGACGACGAACGTGGGCGAACCATCCCCGTACCGCGCCGCGAGGCGCGCGAGGCGCCGCAGCACCAGCGAGACGTGCGCGCCGAACACGCCGCGGTAGGCGTGCCCCTCGTCGACGACGACGTAGCGCAGCCCCTTCAGCAGCCGTGACCAGCGGCGATGGTTCGGCAGCAGGGCGTAGTGCAGAAAGTCGGGGTTGGTGAGCACGACGTCGGCGTGGTCCTGAACCCAGGAGCGCTCCTCGCGCGAGGTGTCGCCGTCGCACGTCGCCACACGGACGTCGCGAGTGCCGGCCGCGTCAAGGACCCGTTCGAGCGCGCTGAGCTGGTCGGCGGCCAGCGCCTTGGTGGGGCTGAGGTAGATGGTCGTGGGCCGGACGTGCGCCGACTCGATGTTGCCCGGGTCGAGCGTGGCCGCTGCCGCGGCCGTCCGGACCGCGGAGAGTGCGGGCAGCCAGAACGCGAGCGACTTGCCCGATCCGGTCGACGTGGCCAGGGCGGTGTGCCGGCCCTGGTGAACGAGGTCGGCGGCCACCGTCTGGTGCGTCCACGGCCGGTCGACGCCGAGCTTCCGGTACCCCTGCACCACCGTCGCGTCCGCCCAGCCCGGCCAGTCAGCGTGCTCGGCTGCGCGCGCAGGGAGGACGCGCGATGCCGTAACCCGCTCGGCGCGCGCGCCACCGGCGAGGAGCACGTCGAGGAGGGGGTGGGTGGAGACGTCGGGCACGCTGGACAGTCTCGCACCCGGGGCATCCCTCCGGACTGGGGGCAGGCTCTCCAGCAATGACCGGTAGGGAATTACTCACGCCCGAATAGTTCACCCCCGAAATGCCTGAATCGTGCGCCTGAGGGCGGGTAAGTTCGCGACGTCACACTGTTCGAACGGTCCCCGCTGGAGGACACGATGAAGCACTCCCTTGTTGCACGAGCCATAGCGGTCGGGATGCTGTTCGCGGCGTTCGGCACGCCTGCCACGGTCGCGGCGTCCGCGGAGATCTTGCCGTCTCCCGAGGGTGACTGCGGCATCACGGTCTGGAGCGAGGCGGATGCGGTCGCCCCTGCCGAGGCGTGCGACAAGGACGTCAAGGTGCCCGGAGCGAGCTGACCGGATCGTGAGCTGACCGAAGCGACCCGCAGGGGTCGCTCCGGTCAGCGGTCGAACGGTCAAGCGGTCGGGCGCCAGGCCAGTGGCCCGGCGCCCGGCCCGGTCAGTCGCGGAACGTCTCGATCCGCGCGCCGAGCTCGATGAGGCGCTCGGCGAGCTGCTCGTAACCGCGGGCGATGATGTCGACGTCGCGCAGCACCGACGTGCCAGTGGACGCGAGCATCCCGAGGAGGATGACGACGGCGGGGCGCAGCGCAGGCGGGCAGCTCACCTCGGCGCCGCGCCAGCGCGTGGGGCCGTTGACCTGGAGGCGGTGGGCGTCCATGAGCCGCACGTCCGCGCCGAGGCGGGTCAGGTCGGTGAGGTGGATGGCCCGGTTCTCGTAGACCCAGTCGTGGATGAGCGTGCTGCCGGTCGCGCGCGCCGCGATGACGGCGAAGAACGGCAGGTTGTCGATGTTCAGCCCGGGGAACGGCATCGGGTGGATCTTGTCGATCGGGGCGCGCAGATCGCTCGGCTGGACCGTGACGTCGACCAGCCGGGTGCGGCCGTTGCGCGCCAGGTACTCCGGGCTGAGCGTGTACTTCTGGCCCATCTCGGCGAGGGTGGCGAGCTCGATCTCCATGAACTCGATCGGCACGCGCGAGACGGTGATCTCGGACCCTGTCACGATGCCAGCGGTCAGCAGGCTCATCGCCTCTACCGGGTCCTCGGAGACCGTGTACTCGACGTCCGTCTCGAACCTGGTGCGCCCGTGCACACGCAGCGTGGTGGTGCCGATGCCCTCGATCCGCACACCCAGCAGCTCCAGGTAGAAGCACAGGTCCTGGACCATGTAGTTGGGGCTGGCGTTGCGGATGGTGGTCACGGCGTCGCGTCCGGCGGCCGCCATCAGCGCGTTCTCGGTGACGGTGTCGCCGCGCTCGGTGAGCACTATGGACAGGTCGCCGGTGCCCGGCGTGACCGTCGCCTGGTAGTGGCCCGCGGTCGCGACGACGTCGAGCCCGAACGGGCGCAGCGCGATCATGTGCGGCTCGACGGTGCGCGTGCCGAGGTCACAGCCGCCGGCGTACGGGAGCTCAAAGTTCGGCTCGCGGCCGAGCAGCGGGCCGAAGAACATGATGATCGAACGGGTCCGCACCGCGGCGTCGACGTTGATGGACGCCAGGTCCAGCGACTCGGGGCGGATGATCTCGAGGTCGCGCCCGTTCGGCGCCCACGTAGCGCGCACGCCGATGGAGCGCAGCACGTCCAGGATGCGGTCCACCTCGACGATCCGGGCGACGTTGCGCAGCACCGTGCGGCCGTGGTTGAGGAGCGACGCGCACAGCAGCGCCACGGCGCCGTTCTTGGACGAGTTCACCGCGATCGTGCCGGACAGCTGGTGACCGCCCTCGATGCGAAGATGGGTGCGCTTGGCCGCGCCGACGGTGATCAGCTCGGAGTCGAGAGCGGCGCTGATACGGCCGATCATCTCAAGACTGAGATTCTGTGCGCCCTGCTCGATTCGGTGCACGGCGCTCTGGCTCGTGCTCAACCGCTCGGCGAGCTGTGCTTGGGTGAGGCCCCGGTGTTGACGGGCGCCGCGGACCAGGGATCCTACCTGTGCGGCATCCACCGCGGGGATCGAGCCGGTCAGCGGTCGTTCGGTGCTAGCGATAGTCACGGGGACGACTGTAACTCACATATGAGATATGAGCGTCCGGTGGTTGTGGACGTCACAGACCTGTGACGAAGCGAGCGGTCGGCGCGTTTTCGACGCACCGACCGCCCGACTCAGGTCAGGACCCGGCCGGCCACACCACGCGGGCCGATCCGCCACCGTTTCGTGTCGGCTCTGCCACGGCGGTGAAGAGGCCGTCCGGGCCGATCTCGATAGCGGTCGCCGAGCCGATCACCCTCCCCGTGGCGACCGGCGTGAGCGTGTGCCCGTAACCGGCCAGCGCCGAGCCGTAGGTGTTGATGAAGGCCGGCTCCGCGGGTGTGTTCGCCGAGTTCTGCGGCGCCATCCGCGGTGCGGCGATCGCCTCCTGGATCGTCATCCCTCGGTCGATCCGATTGCTCAGCATCTGTGTGACCGTCGAGATGATGTTCGAACCGCCCGGGGACCCGAGAGCGAGCACCGGACTTCCGTCGGCGAGCACGATCGTCGGTGCCATGGACGAGCGCGGGCGCTTGCCCGCCTCGATCCGGTTGGGGTCGTTGGCGTTGTACACGATGCTGAAGTCAGTGAGCTCGTTGTTCAGCAGGAACCCGCGACCGGGCACCACGATCCCCGAGCCGCCGATCTGCTCGATCGTCAGCGTGTACTCGACCACGTTGCCCCACCGGTCGGCCGCAGTCAGGTTCGTGGTCGATGTGCTCTCGGTGTCCTCGGGTTCGGTGCCTGGCGCTGCGGGCGCGCCGCATGCGCCGTCGTACGACCTGGCGTCACCGGCGGCCACCGGCTTGGTGGCCGCAGCCTGCGGGTTGAGCAGGCACGCCCGCTCCTGGGCGAACGTGTCGTCCAGCAGACCGTCCACCGGCACGTCGACGAAGTCGCCGTCGCCCAGATAGGCGGCCCGATCCGCGAACGCCAGAGCGCTCGCCTCGATGGTGTGGTGCAGCACGGCAGGATCATCCAGAGACGCCAGATCGAACTGCTCCAGGATGTTCAGCGCCTCGCCCACGGTGGTCCCGCCCGACGCCGGCGGCGCCATCCCGTAGATGTCGTACCCGCGGTACGAGAAGACGGTCGGGTCCCGGTCTACTACCTCGTACGATGCCAGGTCCTCGGTGGTCATCGAGCCGACCGGCACCGGAAGCTCGGTCCCGTCTGCGACGGGCGGCGCCTGCACCGCGTTCACGACCTCCTGCGCGAGCGCGCCCTCGTAGAACGCATCCGCGCCGCCGCGCGCGAGCGTCCGGTAGGTCGCGGCGAGGTCCGGGTTACGGAACACCGACCCGACCTCGGGGGCCGCACCGCCCGGCAGGAACAGCTCGCTCGTGGAGGTCAGTGCCTCGAAGCGCGCCTGGTTCTCCACGGTCTGG
This sequence comes from Promicromonospora sp. Populi, assembly GCF_041081105.1. Classification (NCBI taxonomy): domain Bacteria; kingdom Bacillati; phylum Actinomycetota; class Actinomycetes; order Micrococcales; family Promicromonosporaceae; genus Promicromonospora; species Promicromonospora sp. Populi. Next base: position 4,025,182 of record NZ_CP163528.1, read on the forward strand.
TCGTGGAAGAGCTGGTCGACGACGAAGCCCTGCTCCGCCACGGCCGTCGCCGGGCGCAGCGCCTCGCGCAGCGACGTCGTGCCCCACAGCTCCAGCGCACGCTCCCACGTGGCAGGCGTTCCCGGGACGCCGACGCTGACGCCGCCGGTGACGAGATCCGGGAAGAACGGGTACGGACTTCCGGTCCCAGGGTCGATGAACGCATCGTGCTCCATCGCGGCCGGCGCGGTCTCGCGCCCGTCGATGGTCTCGACCTGGCCGGTCGCGGCGTCGTAGTGCACAAAGAACCCGCCGCCACCGATTCCCGCGCTGTACGGGTCGGTCACCCCGATCGCCGCCGCCATCGCGACCGCGGCGTCGGTGGCGTTGCCGCCCTGCCGCAGCACCTTCAGGCCCACTTCTGAGACGACCGGGTCGAGGGAGCTGACTGCACCGCCGTACCCGACCGACGTCGGCACCCTCGGCGGAACTTGCTTCGACTCCGGGGTGGCGGCGCCGACCGGGCTTGCCGCGATGGCACCGGCGAGCACCAGCGCCAGCGCGCCTGTGACCGCTGACGAACGAAGGACGAATCTCGTGCGCATGGAGAGATGTGCTCCTCAAGGTGTGCGTCTACCCCGGTGTGGGAAGACGTGTCTTAGACGTGCGCAGGTACCAGAACGTTGCACCACAACGTTGCCTGTCAGACGAAACGCATGATGCTCGAACTCGCGCGGCTCACAGGTCGAACAGCGTGGGCTGCTCCAGGTAGACCCCCTCGGTCTTGAGCATGTGCAGCTTGGTGCGCGTCCCACCGCGGGCCGAGAACCCGCCGGGGCGGCGGCCCGCCGCAAGTACGCGGTGGCACGGCACGATCGGCGGGAACGGGTTGCGGCCCATCGCCTGGCCCACGGCCTGGGCCGCACCTGGCTTACCCAGCTCGGCCGCGACCTCGCCGTACGTGAGCGTCTCGCCCGGCGGGATCGCCCGTACCACCTCGTACACGCGGCGGTCGAAATCGGGGACGGCGCTCATGTTCAACGGGATCTCGGCCAGATCGCCGACGCCGTCGGCGAGCAGACGCGTCAACGCGGCGACCGCCGGCTCCACCGGTGCCGGCGACGCCTCGACGGCGCCCGGGTACCAGCCGCGCACGGCGCCCCGCACTTGGTCCGCGCCGCCGTGGGGCAGCGCCGAACCGACGATCTCCGCGTGCTCGTTCCAGACGAGCGCGCACTCACCGATCGCCGTCGGGATCACCGCGAACTCGAGCCTGTTGCCGTCCATGCGCCACACCCTAGGCTGGCTCACCGACAGTCGGTCAGTCGGTGACCCACCGGGCCGCGAGGGCGGTCGCCTTGTCCGCGGCCTCCTCTGCGGCGTCCGGTCCGCCGCTCGCTGCCGCGGCGCCGTCCTGCGCCGCGGCAAGGCCCGCCGCGTAGCCGACCGCATACGTGGTGACCGGCGCGGCCGGCCGGGCGACGGCGTGCGCGGCGTCCCGGGCGAGGTCGAGAACCGCTCCGACGTCGATCGTTCCCGGGGGGAGGCCGAGCTCGGCCTCCAGGGCCTCCACCCAGCTGTCGAGGTCTGCCATCTTGTGTCCTTTCGGGATCCTCGCCGGTTGGTAGTCCGGATCGGCGGTGCTGGTCAGCGGCTTCGGCCGGGGATACGTGCGCCGAGGCGGGTCGCGTCGGCCGGGGTGTCGATGTCGTCGCTCCAGCCTGCCGGGTCCGGGACCTCGATGCAGCGGAGCGCGCCGACCAGGCGCTTCATCGGCGCCCCGTCTGTCTCGATCCCGTCGAGGGCGGCATCGAGGGCCGCCCGGCGGTACAGCCCGACCAGCCACTGGGCCCGGCCGTCGCGCACCAGGTAGGCGCCGTCCACCGGTTCACGCGCAGCTGCCCGCTCGAGCGCAGCCCGCTCCAGGAGCGCGACCGCCCCGGCCGCGCGCGGCACGTCCACTGCGAGGAGCAGCACCCACGGTGCGCTCGGGTCCGGCAGGGCGCGTAGCCCGGCGGCCAGGCCCGCGACCGGCCCGCCGAACGGCGGATCCTCCCTGGTGAGACCAGGCGCCGGGCCGGTATGGCCCGGCGTCGGATCCGGGAGTGCCCCCGCCAGCTCCGGCGGGCCTACGACCACTGCCCGGCGGGCCCGGGTGCTTGCCGTGAGCGCCCGGTCGAGCAACCGCGCGCCGCCAACGACGAGGCCCGCCTTGGACGTGCCGTCCAGCCGAGCGGCCCGGCCGCCGGCCAGCACCACGGCGTCGTACGTGATCTCGGGCGCCCGGGTGGTCATCGCAGCATCAGCACCTGGACCAGGTCCCCGGCATGCACCTTCTCGATGTCGGACGGCACCAGGGCCAGGCCATCGGCGGTGGCTAGGGCCGACAGGGAGTGCCGTGAGCCGACAGGCTTGACGCCGACGGCGCTCGCGTCGCTGCTGTGGGCCGCGCCGCCGTCGGGCAGCGGGACGAGTCGGACTGGGACGACGAGGAGCCTGCCGGGCGAACCGGACCAACCGACGGCGGCAGAAATTAGTACTGCGGGAGGTGTGTTGCTCCGCGTGGACGATGTCGACGCAGAGCAACCGATCTCGGAGAGGTGGTGCTTCCCCGCGAGGTCAAGCCCGCGAAGTCGGCCGATGGCGGGGCGGGCGAACAGCTCGAACGACGCGTACGCCCCCACCGGGTTTCCCGGCAGTGCGAGCCATGGCACACCGTGCCAGCGGGCCAGCGCCTGTGGCTTGCCGGGGGACATGGCGACGGTGGCGACGTCGACGTCGGTCACGCCGGCGCCGTCGGTGGCGGGAGACGGCGGCGCCAGGACCTCCCGCACCACGTCCGCGGCCCCGGCCGACACACCACCGGCAGTCACGATCAGGTCCGCCCCGGCCCTCGATCCGGCCCCCGACCCGACCCCAGGCCCGCCGCGCGCAGCCGCATCCAGCGCCGCACGGAGCGCCGCCGGGTCGTCGGGCACCGGCCCCAGCCGGACGACGTCGGCTCCCGCCGCGCGGGCCGCCGCTGCGAGCATCGGTCCGTTGGAGTCGGTGATCTGCCCTGGTCCGAGCGGCTCGCCGACCGGCACCAGCTCCGCCCCGGTGGAGATCACGACGACCAGCGGGCGGCGTCGGACCGGAACCCGCACCGCGCCCGACGCCGCCAACGCACCCACCAGGGCCGCCGTCACCTCGGACCCGGCACGCGCCAGGAGCTCCCCGCTGCGAACGTCCTCCCCTGCGCCGCGGACGTGCGGCCGGGGCCGCCGGGCGAGCGCGACCGTCTGCTCCTCCCGGGGTGCACCGGCGACAAACCGTCCGGTCGAGGTGTGTTCCACGGGGATCACGGCGTCCGCCCCGGGCGGGAGCGGAGCGCCGGTCATGATCCGGACGGCCTGCCCCGGTTCGACCGCCGTCGTGTCACCAGGTCCCGCGGCGACGTCTCCCGTCACGTGGAGGGTCACCTGGCCGCCGTCGGGCGGAAGATCTGCCAGCCGCACGGCGTAACCGTCCATCGCGGCGCTGTCGAACGGCGGGACGGACACGGAGGCGTACAGATCCTCGGCGAGGATCGAGCCGAGCGCGGACTCGAGATCCAGCGAAGCGGCGGGCAGCGGCGCGACCAGGGCGAGCACACGCTCGATGTGCTCGATGACGCTGCGCGCGTGCGGCTCCATGGGTCCGACCCTAGGCCAGTGCGGGGCCAGCAAAGGTTTCGGCTGCCGCACAACTTGTCTGCTGGTCGTGTGAGCGGCCATGATCGCGGCATGCGCCTCCATCACATCCAGGTTGCCTGCCCGCCCGACGGCGAGGCTGCCGCCCGCCGCTTCTACGGGGAGGGCCTCGGTCTGACCGAGGTCCCTAAGCCCGAAGCGCTCGCGGCCCGGGGCGGCTGCTGGTTCCGCGACTTCGACCAGGACGGACGCACCATCGCCGAGATCCATGTCGGCGTCGAGGACCCGTTCACTCCCGCCCGCAAGGCGCACCCGGCCCTCGTGACCGACGACGTGGCGCAGCTCGAGGCCGCCGGCGCCCGGCTCGAAGAGCTCGGGTTCGAGATCTCGTGGAAGGACCGGCACACCTTTGACGGCTACGAGCGCTTCCATGCGTTCGACGGCGCAGGCAACCGAGTGGAGATCCTCACCCCGGCCCTGTGACGCCTCGGCGGAGGTTGGGCCGTCAGCGGTTGATGCATGCGCCCGAAACGCCTCACACGGGAGACCAGTACCCTGTGCGTTCTTCCTTACGGTCGATTAACTGCGCTTTGCAGGGCGATGAAACACCGTCTCCATAGGTTCTGACACGTCGGTCCGACGTCGGGCCGGCCCCGGATCCGGCACCTGTCGGTCCGGGCGCGCCCGGCGTCGTCGGGCATACGCCCATGCAGGGAGGACGCCATGTCCACTCCGACAACCCACGACGACCAGACCCCGGTGACGAGCAAGCCCGCAGCCGCACCGGCCTCCGCCATCCAGCGCCACACCGGACGGTGGATCGAGCACTGGGACCCCGAGGACAAGACCCTCTGGGAGGACGGCGGACGCCGGACCGCCCGGCGCAACCTCGTGTTCTCGATCTTCGCGGAGTTCCTCGGGTTCGCCGTCTGGGCCGTGTGGTCGATCGTCGTGCCGCAGCTGCCCGCCGCGGGCTTCGACCTGACCGTCGACCAGATGTTCTGGCTCGTCTCGGTGCCGATCCTCGTCGGCGCTACCCTCCGCATCCCCTACACGTTCGCGGTCCCGGTGTTCGGCGGCCGCAACTGGACCATCGCATCCGCGCTGCTCCTGCTGCTGCCCACGGGCGCGCTGATCCTCGCCGTCGGCGACCCGACCACGCCGTTCCCCGTGCTGCTGGCCGTGGCATCGCTCGCGGGCCTGGGCGGCGGCAACTTCGCCTCGTCGATGGCGAACATCTCGTTCTTCTTCCCGGTGAAGGAGAAGGGCGCGGCCCTGGGCCTGAACGCCGCTGGCGGCAACCTCGGCACGGCGGTGGTGCAGCTCGTGGTGCCGCTCGTAATCGTGACGGGCGCGGGTGTGTCGCTCGGCCGGGCGGGCCTGATCTTCATCCCGTTCATCCTGCTCGCCGCGTTCCTCGCCTGGCGCTGGATGGACAATCTCGCCACGGCCAAGGCGGACCCGCGCTCGTTCGGTGTGGCGATACACGACAAGCACACGTGGATCATCAGCTTCATCTACATCGGTACGTTCGGGTCGTTCATCGGCTACGCGGGTGCCTTCCCGACGCTTCTTGCCTCCCAGTTCCCGGAGGTCGCCATCCCGCTCGCTTTCATGGGGGCCCTCGTCGGGTCGATCGCCCGCCCGTTCGGCGGCATCCTCTCCGACCGGGTCGGCGGCATGGTCGTGACCGTCGGGTCCTTCGCCGTCATGGCGCTCGGCGCAATGGGCGCGATCTACGCCCTCGGGACGGGCAGCTTCGCGCTTTTCTTCGGCTCGTTCCTCGTCCTGTTCGTCGCGACCGGCATGGGTAACGGTTCTGTCTACCGGATGATCCCGGCGGTCTTCCGCGCGAGCGGTGCGACGGCGAAGGCCGCCGCCGGGTGCATCGGCATCGCCGGGGCGATCGGCGCGTTCGGCGGATTCCTTATCCCGCGCGGGTTCGCGCTGTCCACCACGCTGGCCGGGTCGCTCGTGCCCGCACTGTGGCTGTTCATCGGGGTGTACGCCGTGATGGCCCTTGTCACCTGGCTGGTCTACGGGCGCGGCGCCATGGCCCAGGCGCGGGTCTGAAGATGCTCGCTGCCCCCGGAACCAGCGTCGACTCGCACTGTCCCTACTGCGCGCTGCAGTGCGGGATGTCGCTGACCCGCCCCCGGGCCGACGGCGGCAGTGGTGCGAGCGCGCCGGTGGTCCAGCCCCGCGACTTCCCCACCAACCGGGGCGGGCTGTGCCAGAAGGGGTGGACGTCGGCGGCGGTGCTCGGGGTGGCCGACCGGCTCGTCACCCCGCTGATCCGGGGCGAGTCCGGCGAGCTCGAGCCGGCGAGCTGGGACGCGGCGCTCGACCTGGTCGCGTCCCGGCTCGCCGCCCTGGCCGCCGAGCACGGGCCGGGGGCGGTGGCCGTGTTCGGGGGCGGCGGGCTGACCAACGAGAAGGCGTACGCGCTCGGCAAGTTCGCGCGGACCGTGCTGCGCACCCCGAACATCGACTACAACGGGCGGTTCTGCATGGCGTCCGCGGCGGCCGGGATGAACCGGTCGTTCGGCGTCGACCGGGGCCTGCCGTTCCCGCTGTCCGACGTCGGCGGGGCGCAGGCCGTGCTGCTCCTCGGCTCCAACCTCGCCGAGACCATGCCGCCGGCCGTGCAGCACCTTGCGGGGGCCCGGGCAGCGGGCGGGCTCGTCGTTGTCGACCCGCGACGTTCCGCGACCGCCCGGCTGGCCGAAGACCCCGGCTCGGGGCGGCCCGCCGAAGGTGTGCACCTCGCCCCGGTGCCCGGCACGGACCTCGCGGTCCTGCTGGGGCTGCTGCACGTTGTGCTCGCGGAGCAGCTCGCGGACCGGGAGTATCTCGAGGCACGCACCACCGGGTTCGACGACGTCGCTCGCTCGGTCGCCGCCTGGTGGCCGGAGCGCGTCGAGGCCGTCTCGGGTGTGCCCGCCGACGACCTGCGGCGCGTGGCCCGGCTGCTGGCCGCCGCCGCGCCGGTGCACGGGGGCGCGGGCGCGTACGTGCTGACCGGCCGCGGCGTCGAGCAGTCCACGCAGGGCACCGCCACCGTTACCGCGTCGATCAACCTCGCGCTCGCGCTCGGGCTGCCGGGCCGGGTCGGGTCGGGGTACGGCGCGATCACCGGGCAGGGCAACGGGCAGGGCGGCCGCGAGCACGGACAGAAGGCCGACCAGCTCCCCGGCTACCGCAAGATCGACGACCCGGCCGCGCGCGAGCACGTCGCCGGCGTATGGGGCGTGGACCCGGAGACGCTGCCCGGACCGGGGCTGCCGGCGGTGCAGCTGCTGAAGTCGCTGGGCACGCCCGGCGGGCCACGGGCGCTGATGGTGCACGGCTCCAACCTCGTGGTCAGCGCCCCCAACGCGGGCCGGGTGATCGACCGGCTGAAGAGCCTGGATCTCCTGGTGGTCTGCGACTTCGTCCCGAGCGAGACGGCGCTCCTGGCCGACGTCGTGCTCCCCGTGACCCAGTGGGCCGAGGAGGAGGGCACCATGACGTCGCTCGAGGGGCGCGTCATCCGCCGTCGGGCAGTTGTGGCACCCCCGGGCGAGGCGCGCTCCGAGCTGTGGATCTTCGCCGAGCTGGCGCGCCGCCTCGGCGCGCCATCGGCGCTCGCCTTTCCGACCGAACCCGCGGTGGTGTTCGACGAGCTGGCTCGCGCCTCCGCGGGCGGCCCCGCCGACTACTCCGGACTTTCGCACGCCCGGCTCGACGCCGACGAGGCGGTCGGCGGCCCGGGCCTGTTCTGGCCGGTCCCGGCTCTTCCGGGGCACGCGGGCACACCGCGGCTGTTCCTCGATCGCTTCCCGACGCCGGACGGGCGGGCGCGTTTGATCGCCGTCGACCACTCGGGCCCGAGCGACGACGTGCGGCCCGGGGCGCCGTTCTACCTGGTCACGGGCCGGGTGCTGCAGCACTACCAGTCGGGCGCGCAGACGCACCGCGTCGCGGAGCTGGAGCGCCTCGTCGCCGAGCCGTACGTCGAGCTGCACCCGGTGCTGGGCTCCCGCATCGGAGTGCCCGACGGCGCCCGCGTGCGCCTCACCAGTTCTCGTGGCCGGGTCGAGGCGACGGCGCGCTGGACCGACGCCGTCCGCCCCGACACCGTCTTCATGCCGTTCCACTGGAGCGGCATCGGGTCGGTCAACCAGGTGACGACGGACGCCACCGACCCGATCTCCGGGATGCCGGAGTTCAAGGTCTGCGCCGTGGACGTCTCGGTGGTCCCCGCGGAGGCCGAGCCGCTGGCGTCGGCCCTGCAGCCAGTGCCCGTGCCGCTGGCCGTGCCAGTACCGCAGAAGGAGCTTTCGACATGAACCTGCGTGTTCCGCTGAGGGTCGTGGTGGTGGGCTTCGGGATGGTCGGCTCGCGGCTCGTCGACGAGCTGCTGCGCCGCGAGCCCGAGGCGTTCGACATCACGGTGCTCGGCAGCGAGCCCTACGAGCCGTACAACCGGGTGCTGCTCAGCGACGTGGTGGCCGGGCGCACCGACGTCGCCGCCATCACCATGCCCCTGCCCGACGGCGCCCGCGTCACCGTGCGCCGGGGCGTCACCGCGGCGTCGATCGACCGGCAGTCGCGGGTGGTGCTCGCCGACGACGGCAGCGCGCACCCGTACGACCACGTGGTGCTCGCCACCGGTGCGGCCGCACGCATCCCGCCGATCTCCGGCCTGCGCACGCCCGACGGCGGCCTGCCGGCCGGGGTACACGCGCTGCGGACGCTCGACGACGCCCGCGAGATAGTGGCCGCCACCGTGAACTCCCCGCGGGCCGTGGTGGTGGGCGGCGGGGTGCTGGGGCTGGAGGCCGCCGTCGGGCTCGCGGGCCGGGGCCTGAACGTGACGCTGATCCACAACGCGGCCTCGCTCATGGAGCGCCAGCTCGACCCGGAGGCCGCCGACGTCGTCCGGGCGGGCCTGGAGGGGCAGGGCGTCACCGTGCTGCCGAGCAGCCTGTCCAGCGAGGTGCTCGTGGCGGGCGGCCGTGCCGTGGGCATCCGCGTCCGGGCCGACGCCGGGCCGGGCGGCCCTTCGTCGAGCTCAGGACAGTGTGACCAGGTGGTCGCCGCACGCCTGATCGTCTTCTCCGTCGGCACGATCCCGGAGACCGGGCTCGCCGCGGCGGCGGGGCTGACGACGGACCGCGGCATCGTTGTCGGGTACAACCTCGCCAGCCCCGACGACCCGCGGGTGCACGCGATCGGCGACTGTGCGCAGCCGCCGAACGGCTCGCGCGGGCTCGTCGCCGAGGGCTGGGATCAGGCGCGTCGCCTGGCGGAACACCTGGTCTCGCTGGTCGAGCCTGCCTCCGCACTGGGTGAGCCCGAGGTCCGGCCGGTCTCCTCCGGGGCCGGGCCCCACCTGCGCCTGCCGCACGACGACACCCAGCCCAGCCTGGCCGTGCGCCTGGGCGCGCTGTTGACGAGCGGTGCCACGAGCCGCGCGCAGTCGGACCAGGGCATCGACACGCGCGGGACCGACGTCGTGAAGGTCAAGGGCGGCCCGCTCAGCGTCACCACGATGGGGGTCTGCGGGCCGTCGCGCCCGGACGGCGTGACGCAGCGCGCGATCCGGCTGGCCGACCCCAGAGCGGGCCGGTACATCGAGGTAGTGGTGTCCGACGGCATGCTGGTGGGCGCCACCTGCGTGGGCGACCCTCGGGTCGCCGCGGACCTCACCGCCGCCTACACCCGCCGCACGCCCGTGCCGCTGGACCCCGCGTTCCTGCTGCTGACGCCGGTGATGCCGGCGGCGGCTCCGGCGTCGTCCCCCGAGCACATGCCGGAGGATGCAGTGGTCTGCCGCTGCAACGGCGTGACCAAGGGCGATATCGCGGGCTCGTGCGCCGCGGGCACCCACACGGTCGAGGGTGTGGTGCGCGAGACCCGGGCGACGACTGGCTGCGGCTCGTGCAAGGACGCTGTTTGTGGGCTTGTGGACTGGCTCAAGGAGAGCGAGGCGCCGGTCCCGGAGCCGGCGTGAGCGGGGTCGCGGGGTGCCGACGCGCGCGGTCTCATCCTCCATGAGACCGTCATCCATGACAGTGTCATCAATGACACTGTCGTGGATGACGGTAAGTGGGAGGGTGAGTGTCCGGCTACGTAGAGCGGAAGGCTCAGACGGCAGAGCTGCAGAATCTTCTTGATCAGGTGACGGAAGGGAAGGATCGACCCGGCAGGGCGGTCCTGATCCGTGGACGGCGGCGCGTCGGCAAGTCACGTCTCGTTGAGGAGTTTGTTGATGCCGCAGGCGTCCCCAGCGTGTTCTTTACGGCGTCCGGGCGCTCAACGCGGGACGACCTGGCGGCGTTCGCGGACGATGTCTCGCGCTCGAACCTGCCCGGTGCGGCATTGCTTGAAGGGGACCCACCGTCCAATTGGGAAAATGCCTTTCGGTTGCTCGCGGCCGCCTTGCCGAACGACACGCCGGCGATTGTCGTGCTCGACGAGTTGCCCTACGTGACAGCGGCCGACGAGGGCTTCGAGGGTGTGCTCCAGCGGCACTTCGACCGTGAGTTCAGCCGCCGACCCTTGCTGCTGATCGGGATCGGTTCCGACTTGGCGATGATGGAGGCGCTCAACGACTACGACCGGCCCTTCCATCAGAGGGCGACCGAGATGGTGGTCCCGCCGCTCACCCCCGCAGAAGTCGGGCACATGCTGTCTCTCGAGTCTGGCGATGCGTTTGACGCCTATCTCGTGAGTGGCGGGCTTCCGCTTATCTGCCGGGACTGGAACGAGGGCCTGGATCTCTGGGCCTATCTCAAGTCGGCCCTGACGCACGCGACGTCGTCGCTCCTGGTGAGTGCTGAGCGTTCGCTTGCCGCCGAGTTCCCCGGAGACGTGCAGGCCCGCCGAGTGCTGGAGTCGATCGGTCAGGGGCAGCGGCGATTCAGTGATATCGGGTCGAAGGTGGGTGGGCTCCAGTCCAAATCCCTCACCAGGTCGCTGGACGTGCTCAAGGAGAAGCGGGTAGTCACGGTAGAGCGCCCACTCTCTCTCAAGATGTCGGCCGATACGCGATACCGGATCGATGATCCGTATCTCCTCTTCTGGCTCCGCTTCCTGGGTCCGCACCTCGCGGAGATCGAACGAGGTCGTGGCGACCGCGTGCTTCAGCGAATCCGCGACGAATGGACGCGATGGCGTGGTCGAGCGATCGAGCCCGTGCTCCGGGAGTCGATCGCCCGGATGCCTCACGAGGACCTGCGCATCCAGACGGACACGACGTTGGCGGTCGGAGGTTTCTGGAACCGTACTAATACGGTCGAGGTCGATCTGGTCTTGGCGGACAAGGAACCGGTTGCGAAGCAAGTCTTCGGCGTCGGCTCGATCAAATGGACAACCAAGGCGTTCGGTGTCAAGGAACTCGCGGAGCTGATCGCGCACCGCAACCAGGTTCCTGGCGCATCGGACAGTACTGGGCTCGTCGTCGTCAGCCGGAACGGCGTCGACGATCAGGTCCGTGCTTCCGGAGCGGTCGTCCTCGGTCCTGACGAACTGCTTGCCCAGTGGGGATGAGGACGCGTGATGCGTTTGGTCGTCAGACCGGCCGTGTCCACTCCAGGGAGTAGCGGAAGAATAGGCGGCGGCGGATCCGCGCGCCCGGCAGTACCTCGTGGGCGGTCCGGATGATCTCCGCGAACGTATCGGCGGGATCGCGCACCGGCATCGCTGGGCCGTCGTCGTCCCCGGCGCCGCCGTCCGCGGGCACAGTGACCGGCCGGGGATGCTTGACCAGCCCGACCAGCGGGTTGAGCAGGGACGATGCCACGTCCCAGACAAGGTCGGTCACGGTCTCACCCCGCGCCAGGCCGACGACGAGCAGCCGGCCGCCCGGTTCGAGCAGCTCGGACGCGTGCCGCAGCGCGGGCTCCAGCGGCATATGATGCAGCATCGCGATCATCGTGACCAGGTCGAACGCGTCGTCGACCTCCTCGAACCGGGCGTGGCGCACGGTCACCGAAGGGTCGCTGGCGAACCGCTCGGCAGCAACACCGGCCATGGCGGCGTCGGCGTCCACGCCCAGCACCTCGTCGAAGTTCCCGCGCAGCCGGCCGAGCAGGGTCCCGGCGCCGCAGCCGACGTCGAGCGCCCGACGCCGTCGGGCCGGGAGCCGCCGCAGGATCCAGCCATGGAAGTGGTCGTTGTGGCTCCACGGGTGCCGCTGGTTGACCCGGTGCAGCCAGCGGCCGGCCGCGCGGACCAGCGGATTGGGCACGGTCCGGATGTCCATGCGGCCACCGTAGCGGCGAGCGGGGAACTTGGAGTAAGCCGCGTCCTTAATCCAAGTTTCGCCGAAACTTGGATTAGCGTGGGCTCATGCTCCAGGTTCCTGCGTTCCAGCACGAGGACGAGTACTGGCAGGCCGAGCCCGACGGCATGACCAGCCGTGCACGGATGGCTGAGGCTTCCGGGCCGTACCAGTCCACAGTCCCGCCACGGATTGCTGACTGGGCACCCGATGTCGCTGCCGACCTCGCGGCGGACACAGAGGAAGCGGCCGCTGCCCTGAGCAGGTTCGACGACTATGCCCGCGCGGTACTCGGGGAGTCGAGCCCGTCGCTCGGGCCGATGAGTTCCATCCTGCTTCGGACCGAGTCCACGTCGTCGTCGCAAATCGAGAACCTGACCGTCGGGGCACGGCAGCTCGCACTGGCGGAGATCGACCAGTCGACGTCGGAAAACGCGCGGACCGTGGTCGCGAACGTCCGAGCCATGGAGGCTGCGCTCGACCTTGCCGACAGTCTCGACACGGCGGCGGTGCTGGAGATGCACCGGGCGTTGTTGTCCGGACAGCGAGGTTGGGAGAAGCACACCGGCCAGTGGCGTGACCAGCTGGTGTGGATCGGTACGAGCACCGTGAGTCCTCGCGGTGCATCCCACGTCGGTCCGCAGGCAGAACTCGTGCCCGGGGCGATGGAGGACCTGATGGTCTTCGTCCGCCGGGACGATCTTCCCGTGGTCGTGCAGGCAGCAGTGGCGCACGCGCAGTTCGAGAACATCCACCCCTTCGCGGACGGGAACGGCAGGACAGGCCGTGCGCTCGTCCACGCGATGCTCCGTGCCAAACGCCTGGTCACGAGCACGACGGCGCCGGTCTCGGCAGGCCTGCTGAAGGACACCGACAGGTACTTCCAGACGCTCTCGGCCTATCGGGACGGGGACGCTCGGCCGATCGTCGAGCAGTTCTCCGCCGCTGCGCGGTTCGCTGCGACGGCGGGTGCTCGCCTGATCGACGACCTCGCGGCGCAGCTCGAGGGCTCCCGTGATCAGATGTCCGGCCTTCGTCCACAGGCCTCGGCATGGAAGGTGCTCCCGCATCTGCTCTTCCACCCGGTGCTCAACGCGAGCTACCTGTCCGCCCATGTCGGTATGGGTGCACAGAGCGCGCAGAACGCGCTCGGCCAGCTGGTCGACGCCGGTGTGCTGGAGGAACGAACGGGCCTGCGTCGCAACCGGGTCTGGCAGCACCCGGGGATACTCGGTGTGCTGGACCACTTCGCGCAGAGCCTGATCCGCGCTTAGTACCCGCGACGATGCCGCACTCACCGACCCCCCATCAGGCCTGTGAGGAAGAGTTTCGGCCGGGGTAACGACCGGCGCACCAGCGCGAAAAGCCGCCGACATACGGTCAAGACATGGTCAACTCCGGCACCCCCCAGCGCCTCGTCGTGGTCGGCGGCGGCATGGTCGCGCAGCGGCTCGTCGAGGCCCTCCGCGCCCGGGATGACGCCGGTCGCTACCACGTCACCGTCTTCGCCGAGGAGCCCCGCGCACCCTACGACCGGGTGGGCCTGACCCGCTGGTTCGCGGACGGCCCCGACGGAATCGCTCTGGGTGACCCGGCCCTGTGGGCCGACCCGCACGTGACCCTGCACACGGACCGCAAGATCGAATCGATCGACCGCGAGGCCAAGACCGTCACCGACCGCCTGGGCAACGTCCACGCCTACGACGAGCTCGTGCTTGCCACCGGCTCCAGCGCTGCGATGCCGCCCATCCCGGGCAACGACCTGCCGGGCGTCTTTGTGTACCGCACCATCGACGACGTCGCGGCGCTGCGCGGTTGGGTGGAGCAGAAGCGCAAGACCTACCCGGAGGGCAAGCCGGTCCGCGGGGCCGTGATCGGCGGCGGCCTGCTGGGCCTGGAGGCCGCGGGCGCGCTCACCGCGCTCGACGCGCAGGCCACGGTGATCGAGTTCGGCACGCACCTCATGGGCGTGCAGGTGGACCTCGGCGGTGGCCAGGCGCTGAAGCGCCTTATCAATGGCCAGGGCATCGGAGTCCGCACCGAGACCGCCACCAGCCAGATGAAGCCGCACCGGCGCACCGGCCACGTCGGTCGGCTGGACTTCGCCGACGGCGGGCGGCTCGACGTCGACGTCGTAGTGGTGGCCACGGGCGTGCGCCCCCGCGACGAGCTTGCCCGCGCGGCCGGGCTGCCGATCGGGGAGCGCGGCGGCGCCGTCGTCGACCTGTCGTGCCGTACCGAGGACCCGAACATCTGGGCCGTGGGCGAGGTGGCCTGCATCGAGGGCCGCTGCATCGGCCTGGTCGCGCCCGGCAACACGATGGCCGAGGTGGTCGTGGACCGGCTGCTCGGCGGCCTCGCGGAGTTCCCCGGCGCGGACACCGCGACCAAGCTCAAGCTCTCCGGCGTCGACGTCGCGTCGTTCGGCGACGCGCACGCCCGGACCGAGGACGCCGTCGAGGTGGTCTGGGCCGACCCCGTGGCCGGCGTCTACAAGAAGCTTGTCCTGTCCGACGACGCGCGCACCCTCCTGGGCGGTGTCTTCGTGGGCGACGCCGGACCCTACGCCAGCCTGCGCCCCATGCTCGGCGCGGCGCTGCCCGGCGAGGACCCGAGCGCATTCCTGCTCCCCGAGGGTGGCGGCGGCGCCCCGAGCCTGGAGCTGCCCGACGACGCCAACGTCTGCTCCTGCAACAGCGTCTCGGCCGGCACGATCCGGGGCGCCGTCACCGAGCACGACTGCACCGACGTCCCGGGCGTGAAGGCCTGCACCCGGGCAGGCACCACCTGCGGCGCCTGCCTGCCGCTGGTCAAGAAGCTCGTCGACACCGAGCTGGAGCGCGCGGGCATCGAGGTCAGCACCGCGCTCTGCGAGCACTTCGAGATGTCCCGCGCCCAGCTGTTCGACGCTGTCCGGGTAGCCGACCTGCACTCGTTCAGCGACATCGTGGGCCGGTTCGGGCGCGAGAGTGTCGCAGCCGACGGCACGGGCGTCGCCAAGGGCCGGGGCTGCGATATCTGCAAGCCGGTGGTGGCCTCGATCCTGGCGAGCCTCGGCAACGGCCACATCCTGGCCGGCGAGCAGTCCACGCTGCAGGACACCAACGACCACATGCTCGCCAACCTGCAGAAGGACGGCACGTACTCAGTTGTGCCCCGGATGCCCGGCGGTGAGGTCACACCGGACGGGCTCATCGTCGTCGGACAGGTTGCCAAGGACTTCGGGCTGTACACGAAGATCACCGGCGGTCAGCGCATCGACATGTTCGGCGCGCGCGTGGAGCAGCTGCCGGACATCTGGCGGCGGCTTGTCGACGCCGGCTTCGAGTCCGGGCACGCCTACGGCAAGTCGCTGCGTACCGTGAAGTCGTGCGTCGGGTCCACGTGGTGCCGGTACGGCGTGCAGGATTCCGTGGGCATGGCCGTCGAGCTGGAGCTGCGCTACCGGGGCCTGCGCTCGCCGCACAAGCTCAAGCTCGGTGTCTCGGGCTGTGCCCGCGAGTGCGCGGAGGCGCGCGGCAAGGACGTGGGCGTCATCGCCACGGACAAGGGCTGGAACATGTACGTGGGCGGCAACGGCGGGCAGACGCCGCGGCACGCGAAGCTGCTCGCCGAGGACCTGACGTCCGAGGAGCTGCTGCGCACCATCGATCGGTTCCTCATGTACTACGTGCGCACCGCCGATCGGCTGCAGCGCACCGCGCCGTGGATCGAGGAGGTCGACGGCGGCCTCGACGGCGTCCGCGAGGTGATCATTGAGGACTCGCTCGGCATCTGCGCTGACCTCGACGCCGCCATGGCCCGCCACGTGGAGAACTACGAGGACGAGTGGAAGGCCGTGCTGGAGGACCCGGAGAAGCTGCGCCGGTTCTCCTCCTTCGTCAACGCCCCCAAGGACGCCGACCCGTCGCTGGCCTACGTCGAGGAGCGCGGCCAGCGCCGCCCGGCGACGGCGGCGGAGCGAGCAGCGGGAGCGACGTCCGGCGTCGTCATCGCGGGCCCCAAGCTGGAGGTGCGCGCATGAGCCTCCCCGACCTGTCAGACGCCCAGATCACTGGGGAGACCTGGGCGTCTGACAGCCTGGGCGTGGGCCGCTGGGAGCGGGCCTGCCTCCTCACTGACCTGTTCCCCGAGCGCGGCGCGGCCGCGCTCTTCGGCACGGTCCAGGTGGCACTCTTCCGGCTGCCCGACGACGCCGCCTACGGCGTCCACGCCGGTCAGGTGTACGCGGTCCAGAACCTCGACCCGTTCTCCGGGGCGCACGTGCTGTCGCGGGGCATCGTCGGTACGCGGGCCGGGGAGCCCACGGTGGCCGCCCCGGTCTACAAGCAGGTGTTCTCCCTGGTCACAGGCAAGTGCCTGGTCACGGCGGACAAGACCCCCAAGGAGAACCTGCCCTCGGACCTGGCGACCTACCCGGTCAGGCTCTGCGACGGCATGGTCCATGTGGGCCTCCCATGACACCGCCCGAACCCGCCCAGTGCTGTGTGTTCGCCCGTCCGGGAGGCTCGGCGGGGGCGAATGTCCAGCACTCAGCGAAGGGGCGGGTGACGCTTGTCGGGGGTGGGCCCGGGGCTGTTGATCTGCTGACCGTCCGGGCCTGGCGGGTGTTGCAGTCGGCCGATGTAGTGGTCGCGGACCGGCTGGGTCCCGTCGAGATCCTCGCTGAGCTCCCGCCGCACGTCCGCGTGGTCGACGTCGGCAAGGAGCCCGGCCGTCATCCCGTGCCGCAGGAGCGCATCAACGAGCTGCTCGTGGAGCACGCGCGGGCGGGCGCGCACGTGGTGCGGCTCAAGGGCGGCGACCCGTTCGTTCTCGGCCGGGGCGGCGAGGAGGTCGCCGCGTGCCTGGCGGCCGGCGTGCCGGTCGAGGTGGTGCCGGGCGTGACGTCCGCCGTCGCCGTGCCGGGGCTGGCCGGGATACCGCTCACCCATCGCGGGGTCACGACGGGGTTCCACGTGGTCTCGGGCCACTGCGCCCCTGGGTCGGCAGATCCAAAGGTCACCCCCACGTCTGATACAAAAGGGCCGCTCGATGCGGCCGCTCTGGCCTGCGTACGGGATGCCACGGCTACCCTTGTTGTACTGATGGGGGTGCGGTCCCTCGGCGCGATAGTGGCGCAGTCCCTGGCCGCAGGCGCCGATCCCGGAACTCCCGTGGCGATCGTGGAGAACGGTTCCATGCCGGAGCAGCGTGTCACGCGGGCCCGCCTCGAGGCGGCGGCCGAAGTGGCAGCGGCCCGCGGTGTGCGTTCGCCCGCGGTCGTCGTCATCGGCCGAGTGGCAGCTGCTGGGCTTCTGGAGGGTACAAGTGAGCGACGTCTGGCAGGTGCCGGTGTCTGACGTCGCGGCGCCCGCCCACGCCCACGCGACTCACCCGACACTGGGTCAGGTCATGGCCGGAGCGACGGTGCTCGTCACGGCGGAGCGCCGGGCCAGCGAGCTTGCCGCCGCCCTGGAGCGGCGCGGCGCTACGATCCGGCACGCGCCGGTGCTCAGCATGATCCCGCACGTCGACGACGAGACGCTGATCGCCGCGACCCGCGCCATCGTCTCCGCCCCGCCCGACGTCGTGGTGGTCACCACCGGGATCGGCTTCCGCGCCTGGATCGAGGCCGCCGACGCGCACGGGCTCGCCGAGCCGCTTCTTGACCTGCTGGGGGAGACCCGGCTCGTCGCCCGCGGCCCCAAGGCCCGCGGCGCGATCCAGGCCGCGGGTCTGCAGGCGGACTGGGTCGCCGAGTCCGAGACCTCCGCCGAGGTGGCGGAGGTGCTGCTCAGCGAGGGTGTGCAGGGGCTACGAATCGCCATCCAGCACCACGGCGCCGGTGCCGACGGGCTCGACGAGGTGTTCGAGAAGGCGGGCGCGCAGGTGGCGAGCCTCGTCGTCTACCGGTGGGGCCCGGCGCCGGACCCGCAGGCGGTACGCGACTCCGTCTACGCGGTGGCCGACGGTGAGATCGACGCCGTCGTGTTCACGTCCGCGCCCGGTTCCTACGCCTGGGTGCAGGCCGTGGAGGCGGAGGGCCTGCTGGACCGGGTGCGCGCCCGGTTCGTCGACGGCGGGACGGTCGCGGCCGCCGTCGGGCCGATCACCGCCAAGCCCCTGGAGCACCGGGGGATCGTGCCCCTGCAGCCCGAGCGGGGCCGGCTCGGCGCGCTCGTCCGTGCGCTGGTGGGGCACTACGAGCACATCGACTCCGTTGCGCTGGGCACCGTTGCCGGGTCGCTGGTGATCCGCGCGCGCGTGGCGGTGCTGGACGGGAAGGTGCTGCCGCTGTCGCCGACCGGCGTCACGGTGCTGCGCCTGCTCGCCGCCGCCGAGGGCGACGTCGTGCCCCGCGACCAGGTGCTGGCCGCGCTGCCGGGCGACTCCCAGGACACGCACGCCGCGGAGGTAGCGATCGCCCGCCTGCGCGAGGCGGCCGGCCGCCGCGACCTGATCCGCACGGTGGTCAAACGCGGCTACCGCATCGAGCTGGCCTGAGGTCGTTACAACGACCCGGTTGTATCGCTCACCAGATGAGCGATAGGATCTGGGTATGTCGCAGACGGTCCCGATCTTCCGCTCCGCCCTCCAGGAGTCGGTGCTGCGCGCGATCTTTCGGTCGGACCGGCCGCTCTCGTCGGCCGAGATCGCACGCGCTACCGGCGAGCCCACATCGTCGGTGTCCCGTGAGGTCCGCGCGCTCACAAAGGCGGGCGTCCTGACGACCCGACAGGCAGGGCGCCGCTCGCTGGTCTCGTTCGACGAGTCGTCGCCTGTCGTTCCGGGTCTACGCATGATGCTCAGCGCGACGACACGTCACGGATTCCGGCCGCGCTCAAGGCTGGGCTGGGCTGTCGCAGCGCACCGTAAAGAGTTGGTTGCCCTCGCTGGGCGGTACGGGTTGTTGCACCCACGGTTGTTCGGCTCCGTCGCACGAGGGGACGACGGCCCCGACTCCGACATCGACATCCTGGTCGATGTCGCGCACGGACGTGGCCTGGGCGACCTGGCGGCGTTTGTAGTTGCGGCCACGGACCTGCTTGGCGCCAAGGTCGACGTGGCGGACGCCGGGGCACTGATCCCCGACGTCGTTCGTGAGGCCGCGCGCGAGGCGGTGCCCCTGTGAACGCCGCTGCGCGCAGGACGCCGGCCTGGCACGTTCGCCGGGCCCTGGACCACATCGCGACACTCCGGGATCACCTGGATCGGGGACTGGATTTCGACGACCCGCTGTTGCAGGACGCAGTCGCAATGCAGCTGGCGTCCGCGATCGATGCGTTGAAGGCAGCCGACTCGGCCGGGAACGGCAGGGTCGCCGAGGCGTTCGGCAGCGCTTGGCCGAAGACCACCGGTATGCGCAATGTCCTGGCTCACGAGTACTTCGGCGTCAACGTCGAAGTACTCGAGGCGACGGTCACGAACGAGCTCGACGGGCTCGAGCAGACTGCACGTGAGCTCGTCGCCGAATGGGACGAGAGCAAGGGCTGACCAGGTTCGGCGATCCGCCCTGGATCAATCGGGCTTCACGGTCCGGACTCAACGTTCTGTGCCTCCCGACCGTTACAGGCGGCGGGACGAGAGGAGCGTCGACATGGCGCAGTGGGAGACGGAGCTCAACGAGCTCGTGATGCGGCGCAGCGGTGCGCTGGTCGGGTACGCGTACTCGTTGACGCGGGACAAGTCGCAGGCCGAGGACCTGGTGCAGGACGCGCTGGTCAAGGTGTACTCCCGCCTGCGGCGTCCGCCGTCGGTCGGGCAGTCGGGGTTCGACCTGGACCGGCCCCAGTCGTCCAACGCCGAGGGCTACGTGCGGCGCGCGATCCTCACGATCTACCTGGACGGATACCGGCGCCGGAACCACTGGTCCGGACTCAAGCACCTGCTGGCCGACGACGCATACGCACCGGCCGCAGACCGCGTCGCCACCGCGCGCGTCGATGTCGGCGTCGCGCTGAAGCAGCTCTCGCCCCGGCAGCGCGAAGCGGTGATGATGCGCTTCTTTGACGACCTCACGGTGCCGCAGATCGCGGCCGCCCTCGGCACGAGCCAGGGCACCATCAAGCGGCACCTCTTCGACGCGACGGCGGTGCTGCGCCAGGCCCTGGCCGAGGTCTCGGTGCCCGCGATGGACACCGATCTCGACGAGCGGCTGGACACGATGGCCGGTGCGGTGCGCCGTCGTCGGACGGCGAAGGTGGGCGCCGTGGCCGGGGTGTCGATGGTGCTGGCCGTTGCGCTCGCGTGGGGCGCGTTCGCCGTCAGGCCATGGATCCGGTCGGAGCCGCTGCCTGCGGACGAGCGGGTCGACTACACGCCGGGATACGTGCCGGCGGGCTGGCAGAGCGAAGACGGGCGCTACAACGAGCTCTACTGCGGGATGCCGGTCGAGGAGCTCTACGCCATGGACCCCGGGACCTACGACGTCGAGATAGCTGGCGATCTCACGCCGATCGTCGACGGTACGGACTCCCACTGGGAGCTCCCTGTCACGATCTCCGGCACCCTGCCCGACGGTGCGCCCGAGGAGCCGGACCAGGAGGGCGCGACGTTCATCACCGACCCGTTCATCCTGTGGATTCATGACGGTCGGGTGGTCGACTTCGTCGGTACCGGGTGGAGTGGGGGTGACGCGGCGCCCGAGCTGGTAGAGGCGGGGACCTGGAGCGGGACGGCGAGAGCGGAGAACTCGACGTCGTGCCGAGCGGAGACATTCGTGCAGGAGGGCTTCGGGGAATACGTCAACGAGCGGCAAGGCGCACGGTACGAGCTGCGGGCGGCGGCGGTGGATCTCTGGGCACAGAACATACGAGGACAACGGGTTCACCCTCGCGATCAGCGACCCGATCACCGTGGACCTGGACAGCGGCGCCGCCCCGCTACCAGCCTTCCCCGCGCCGTCGGACGACTGCAGCGGGGCCGCCTACGCGGGCCGGGAGGTGAAGGCCCAGGACCTTCCGGACGAGGTGAGAGCTCTCGCAGCGGAGCTCCTCGAAGCTGTCACCACCTGTGACCCGCGGCAGGTCGCCGAGCTCGGTCAAGGCATCATGACGCTGCCTCGTTCCCCCTGGCTCACGCCGGGGATCAACGAGGTCTTCGGATTGCCGGAGACCGACGGAAGAATGCCGTACGCGATGGTCGCGCGGCTCCTGACTGAGACCGAGCCGGGCGCCCTGGCCGTGCCGGGGTCCTCCCAGCTTGTCTGGCCGGCGGTGTCTCAAGGGGTCGAGAACGACGCGGCATGGCAGGAGGCGATCGACGCCGGGGTGGTCACCGAGGAGCAGGCCGCAGCAGACCGTGCTGAGGGGACCTACACGGGGTGGCGGCTGCAGATCTCTTTCGGCGGTGAGATGCCTGGGGCCCGCTGGGGGGCGTTCTACGAGGGCAGCGACTGACGCTCCCGAATTTTCTCGCGGTTGCCTGCATCGTTTTCCCGTTCCCGCCCGTCAGGGAGCATGAGGCAGGCAGAGGAGGCGTTTTTGATGGCGCAGTGGGAGACGGAGCTCACGGAGCTGGCGACGCGACGTGGTGGGGCGCTGGTCGGGTACGCGTACTCGTTGTGCCGCAACAGGGCGCAGGCCGAGGACCTGGTGCAGGACGCGCTGGTCAAGGTCTACTCCCGCCTGCGCCGCCAGCCCGGGATGGTCGACGGCGAGCGGCAGGTCGTCGACCTGGATCAGCCTCGGCTGACGAACGCTGAGGCGTACGTCCGGCGTGCCATCCTGACGATCTATCTGGACGGTTACCGGCGGCAGGGTAGTTGGTCCGGTCTCCAACACCTATTGGCCGACGACGAGTGGTCACCTGGCGCGGACCGGGTCGCTACCGCGCGGGTCGATGTCGGGGTGGCTCTTGCTCAGCTTTCTCCGCGGCAGCGTGAGGCGGTGGTGCTGCGGTTCTTCGAGGACATGACGGTGCCGCAGATCGCGGTGGCTCTGGGGACCCGGCCGGGCACGATCAAGCGGTACCTGTCGAATGCGATCGACCTGTTGCGTAGCTCGCTCGCGGAGATCTCGGTGCCTGCCGTGGAGACGGACCTGGAGGGGCGGCTGGACACGATGGCGGGTGCGGTGCGTCGTCGTCGGGCGGCGAAGGTGGGTGCCGTGGCAGGCGTGTCGATGGTGCTGGCGATTGCACTCGTGTGGGGCGCGTTCGCGGTCCGGCCGTGGATCCGGTCGGAGCCACTGCCGGCGGACGACAGGATCGAGTACACGCCGGGATACGTGCCTCTCGGCTGGCCGATCGACCTCGGCGTCTATTGCGGTATGCCGGTCGAGGACCTGGAGGCATTGGACACCGGCAACTTCGACATCGAGATCAGCGGCGACCTGGTGGCAGACTCGAACGGGCTGACCTCGGTCTGGAACCTGCCGGTGACGATCTCCGGCGAGGTGCCGGACGGCACCTTCGCCGGACCTGTGGACTATATGGCCTTTCCGCTGATCGTCTGGGCTTACGAGGGCAGGATCGTCGACCTTCCGACGTGGTGGGCGGAGGCCGCCAACAGCGAGGCTCCCCCGGCGCTCCTCGAGCACGGTACCTGGACAGGGCTCGCGTCCGCAGACAACGCATCGTCCTGCCGTGCGGACACGCTGGTTGGTCCGCCGAACGATCCTGCCAGCCACTACGACAACGAACGTGCGGGAGGGCAATACGAGCTGATCGCGATTGTCAGCGACCCCTCCGTGACCGACAACGACCACGGGGACCCCTATCCCTTCCTGGTCAGTGACCCGGTGAACGTCGACCTGGACAGTGGCGTGGCACCTTCGCCGGAGTTCGCGACGCCGTCCGACGATTGCAGCGGAGCCGAGTACGCCGGGCGGGACCTCGTCGCGCCGGGCGCACCTGAGGACGTGCGAGCCGTGGCCGCACGGCTGCTGGAGGCGGTCACCACCTGCGACGAGCGGCTGGTCCTGGCGCTGGCCGGCAACAGTCTGGTGACGGCGCCGCCGAACGAGAACGAAGACCTGTCGGCCGACGAGACCTTTGCGCTCCCGGAGTCTGGTGGCCGCATCCCCTACGCGACGATCGCGCGGCTCCTGACGGAGACCCAGCAGGTCAGCTCGGACCGTGGCACGTCCAGGACGTGGCCCCGGGTGGCAATCTCCCTCACGAACCAGGCGGCATGGCAGGAAGCGGTAGATGCGGGGGCCATCAGTGCGGAGCAGGCAGTTGTCGATCGTGCTGCCGGGAAGTACACGGGGTGGCAGCTGACGATCGACGTCCAGTACTACGGGGAGCCACCGCACTGGTCCGCGTACTTCGAGGGCGACGCCGAGTGGTGCACCGCTCCCGGCGCTGATCCGGGCTGCGCCTAGCCCGGGCCCGTGCCTCGGCTGTGCCGGAATGGATCTTCATCTCCGTAGGGGCAACGTCCCCAGCTCATCATCTGGTGACCGCGAACTAGTTTCGTGGTCGCCTGCATCGCTTTCTCGTTCCCGCCCGTCAGGGAGCATGAGGCAGGGAGAGGAGGCGTTTTGATGGCGCACTGGGAGGCAGAACTCACGGAGCTGGCGACGCGACGTGGTGGGGCGCTGGTCGGTTATGCGTACTCGTTGTGTCGCAACAAGGCGCAGGCTGAGGACCTGGTGCAGGACACGCTGGTGGATCCGGATGAATATCCCGCGCACGTCTACGACAACGAACGTGCCGGCGGGCGGTACGAGCTGATCGCGCTTGTTGCCGACCCCGCCGTGAACGACGTCGACAACAGGGACGCCTTCCTGGTCAGCGACCCGGTCACCGTCGACCTCGACAGCGGCGGGGCGCCGCGGCCGGAGTTCCCGCCACCGTCGGACGACTGCAGCGGGGCCGCGTACGCCGGGCGGGACCTCGTTGCGCTGGGATCCCCGGACGGGGTGCGGGATATGGCCGCGCGGCTCCTCGAGGCGGTTACCACCTGCGACGAGCGGCTGGTCCTGGAGCTGGCCGGCGGCAATCTGGGGACGGTGCCGGCACACGAGAACGAAGACCTGTCGGTCGACGAGATCTTTGCGCTCCCGGAGTCCGGTGGCCGCACCCCCTACGCGACGATCGCGCGGCTCCTGACCGAGACCCAGCCGGTCAACACGGACGCCGGGTTCGACCGCGATAGTTCCGGGACCTGGCCGCGGGTGACCACCTTCGTCAAGAGCGAGGCCGCATGGCAGGAGGCAGTCGATGCGGGGGCCGTCAGCGCGGAGCAGGCCGCCGTCGATCGTGCCGCCGGGAAGTACACCGGCGGCTGAGGATCGAGCTCCAGACCTCCATGGAGATACCGAACTGGTCCACCTTCTTGGAGGGCGACACCGAGTGGTGCCCCCTCCCCGACGCTGGTCCGGACTGCGTCTAGCCCAGGCCCGTGCGTTCGGTGAACTTTCTCGCCGCAGCCATCATCGTTCGCCCCTTCTCGCCCGTCAGGGAGGATGAGAGCGAGAGGGGGCGTCACGATGGCGCAGTGGGAGAACGAGCTCGAGGAGCTCATGGCGCGGCGCAGCCGCGCACTGGTGGGGTACGCGTACACGCTGACGCGGGATCGGGCGCAGGCCGAGGACCTGGTGCAGGACGCGCTGGTCAAGGTCTTCTCGCGCCTGCGGCGTCCGCGGGGGATGGACGACGACGGCGGTCAGCTCGACCTGGACCAGGATCAGCCGCGGCTGACGAACGCGGAGGCCTACGTGCGCCGGACGATGCTGACCATCTACCTGGACCGCTTCCGGCGGCAGAAGAACTGGACCGGCATCAAGCACCTGCTGGCCGACGAGGACCGCGCACCCGCGGCGGAGCGCGTCGCGACGGCCAAGGTCGACGTCGGTGTGGCGCTGGCCCAGCTTTCCCCGCGGCAGCGCGAGTCGGTGGTGCTGCGGTTCTTCGAGGACATGACGGTGCCGCAGATCGCGCAGACCCTCGGTACGAGCCCCGGCACCATCAAGCGGCACCTGTCCAACGCGATGGAGCTGCTGCGCGGATCGCTCGCGGAGATCACGGTGCCGGAGATGGAGACCTCGCTGGAGGAGCGGCTCGGTGCGGTGTCGGGTTCGGTGCGCCGCCGTCGTGCGGCCAAGGTCGGCGCCCTCGGTGGGGCCACGCTGGTCCTGGCGGGCCTGCTTGCGATGGCGGCCCTGTGGGGGCCGGCGCGGCTCCTGTCGGAGCCGGTGCTGCCGGCTGAGCAGGACGTGTCGACGCAGAACGTCGGCGCAGATTTTACGCCCAACCAGTGGCTCGACCAGGGCGAGAAGTACCAGTGCGGCATGGAGGTCACGGACCTGACGTCGACCTCTGACGTCATCCAGCTTGAGCTGACCGGTGACGTCGAGGCCGGGGAGTACGGCCTGACCGCACCCGTCCGGATCACCAGGGACGGCGCCGAGGGGCCGGCGCTCGACGGGGGATATCCCCGGCTGGTCTTCGCGCAGAACGGCCAGGTGGTCGACCTCGGCTCAGGCTGGAACGAGGGCGGATACGTGCTGCCCGATCCTGGCGAGTCCGCCACCGACACCGTGGACGCCGACCCGACCACGGCCTGCGGCAACTGGACGACCGGCATGGTCTTCGAGACCTACCTGGAGGCCCGCCCGGCGGGCACCTACGACGTGTACGCGGTGCTGCCCTGGACCGATTTCGAAGGCACCGACGCCATGGCCGTGAGCGAACCCGTCACCATGGAGGTCCCCGAGCTCGAGGTACCGGCGGAGGAGCCGCTGAGCGCCGACTTCCGCGACGGCTATCAGCCGGAGTGGCTGGCGGGCACGACCCTGGCCTGCGGCGCCCACGCGTCGGACATCCCGGGCGGCCCTCGCGCGGCGTGGCAGCTACCGGGCCTGGAGGGTACGCCGTCCGACGACGTCGCTCCCGACGGCGTGGCGTGGATCACGCTCACCGAGATGGACGGCGAGGCCATCAGCACGACGCGCACGCCGTTCAACCTGGTCTGGATGAGCAGCACGGGGCGGGTGGTCGGGTTGGGCCACGACGTCTGGTCCGAGCCAACCGAGGAGCTGCAGCTCGAACCGAGGGGCGACACCCGCGTCGTCGTGCCGGTCGAACCCGACACGACCTGCCTGACCAACCCCGAGGCCGGGCTCCCGGCCGGCGACTACGTGCTGTACGCGTTCGCGGAGATCGATCCCGGTTCGGACGGTGAGCCGCAGTACCTGGCCGTGGAGGCAGGAACCCGCACGATCGCTCAGTGAGCAGGTCAGACCACCAGGACGCGCCCAACGAAACCCTCACCCGGCGCGTCCTGGTGGTTGTGGAGACGATGACAGCACAAACGCACCGGGGTGGTGGCCATGGCGGTATGGGAGAACGAGCTCGATGAGCTCATGCGGGTACGCGGGAGCGCGCTCGTCCGCTATGCCTACATGCTCTCCGGGGACCGCGCGCTCGCCGAGGACCTGGTCCAGGACGCGCTGGTGAAGGTCTACTCGCGCCTTCGTGGTTTACCGAGCAGGGGCGGCAAGGTGGGTGTCGCTGAGGGAAGCCGTGCGCACGACCTCGAGTCCCCGTTCACGAACGCGGAGGGCTACGTGCGGCGCGCGATCCTCACCATCTACCTGGACGGCTACCGCAAGCGGCAGCGCTGGACCGGGATCAAGCACCTCCTGGCCGACGACCCCAGCGCGCGCGGGGCCGACCTGGCCGCGTCGGCGCGCGTCGACGTGATGGCGGCGCTCGCGCAGCTCGGTGCCCGCGAACGGGCCTGCGTCGTCCTGCGCTACTTCGAGGACATGACGGTGCCGCAGATCGCCGAGTCCCTGGGCACCGCCCAGGGAACTGTCAAGCGGTACCTGTCTGATGCCACCAAGAACCTGCAGGAGTTCCTGCGCCCCGACGACTTCCGACCTGCCGAAGGGAGGGCCGCCCGATGAACCGAACTGACCCGAACGAAGGTTGGGACGACGAAAGCAACTTCCTGAGCGGCGCGCTCCATGGAGCTGCCGACGAGATGCCCGGTGCGGAGGTGGACGACCTGCATATCTCATTCGGAGTGGTGCGGGACCGCGTGCGACGCCGGCGCGCGGCCAAGATCAGTGGCGTAACCGGCGCGAGCCTCGTGGTGGTGGGCGTGCTCGCCCTCGGTGCCACGCAGATACCGCTGCTGGACAGGAACTCGGCGCTCCCGGGTGTGTCGGGCGACGTCGAGGCCTACGCGAGCGTGGGCCCAGAGGCCGCGCCATCCCCGTCGGGGCCGCCGGCGACGAGCGTCATCCAAGACGGGTACCAGCCGTCCTGGCTCGAGTGGAGCGACCTGACGTGCGGCATGCCGGTCGCCGATCTGGAGACGACGGCGGCGGGCTGGGCGGTCGCATCGGCCGGCGACATCTACGCCACCGTCTCGGACTTCGGGGGTGACCCGTCGACATCCTGGGGCATGGCGGCGACGGTCCAGGAGGGGGAGGGCGCGCTCGGCGTCGCCCCGGTCCTGGTGTGGAGTCAGGACGGCGTGGTGGTGGACCTGGGCTCGAACGTCTTCGGCGCTCCGGGGCCCCAGTCCGAGCCGCTCATCGGTGGCGACGAGGGCTCGGCAGGGACGACTGTGGCGGCCACGGGCAACTCGCTGACGACGTGTGCGCCCACCGAGACCGAGACCGACCCGATCTTCGAGACGACCCTGCCCGAGGGGGACTACGAGGTGCGGGTGGTCGCGTACCCGGAGGTCGCCTCGGGTCAGCGGGCGACGGCGGTGAGCGAGCCGGTAGCGGTCCGCCTGGACGCCGTCGGCGCGCACAGCCCGACCTTGATGCGCGGCGGATTCGCGACGATCGAGCCGTCGCCCGTCGAGCCGCCGGCGCCGATCGACGGCGAGCAGTCGCGGTTCGTGCTGGACCGCACGACGGACTGGGTCACCGCGGAGCTGACGCGGAGCGACTACAACTCGACCGACCCGGTACAGGTCATCTCCGCGTGCGAGAGTGCGGACGAGGGGGACACGGTGCCGTTCGAGGTAGTGGTGCCGTCGACCCAGGCAGTGCTCAGCTCCGGCTTTGTCAGTTGTGACGGCGCTCAGACGGTCGAGACCTTCGGGGTGCTGGACGGCGGCGGAGAGGTCCTCGACATCCGGCTGGGTGCCGTGCCCGACGGCGTCGAGCGGCTCTGGGCCGTCCTTGCTCCGGACGGCAGCACGGCCGTGGGCGACGCCGCCGGCGAATGCTCTGCCAACGACGTCCCACTGGAGTACGACCCGGCCAACTCGCCGAACGAGGGCGCCGGGGCGACCGCTCGGGCCATCGTGGAGGCGGCCCAGGCCTGCGACAACGGAGCGCTCGTCGGCCTGGCCACGATGTACCCGACGGAGCTGCTCATTCCCGCCGAGCCCGCGGACGAGGTCTTCCTCCTGCCCGAGGGCGATGTGCACTACCGGACGCTGGTCGCCCTGCTGGCCGGCACGGTCGGCGCAGACCAGGGGAACGGCACGATCGTCTGGCCGCGCGTAGTGACCGAGGAGTTCCGCGACTCGGACGAGGCGTGGGACGAGGTGGTGGCCGCGGGTCTGCTCACGCAGGAGGAGGCTGATGCGCAGCGGGCGGACGAGGTGTTCGGTTACACGGGGATGCAGATCGCGATCGATACGCTCGGAAACTGGCGCTACTACTCCGCCACCCCCTGACCTGAGAGACTTCGGTCTGAGCACCAACGGTTCCTGCGCCCCGCTCGTATAGGACTACGAGCGGGGCGCAGGGCCCCCGGCGAGGAGATGGACAGGGTGGCCGGAGAACAGCTGGACGGGGGCGCATGATGAGCACCCGCTGGGATGACGAGCTCACGGAGCTCGTGACGGTCCGAGGGCGCGCCCTCGTGGGATACGGATATGCGCTGACGGGTGACGTGCGCCGGGCGGAAGACCTGGTGCAGGACGCGCTGGTCCGCGTATTCCGGCGGTTCCGCCGACCTGAGGCCGCAGGCACTGAGGGCCACACCGAGTTCGCCCTGAACGAGGGCGCGAGCCACGCCGGCATCGAGGCGTACGTGCGGCGGACGATGCTCAACCTCTACCTCGACGAGACCCGACGCTTCGCGTTGTGGCGCAAGGCCGAGCCCAAGATTGCGGTGGACGACCGCGTGAAGGCCCCGGCGTCGGACATCACCGCCCGCGCCGATGTGACGGTCGCCCTGCGCGGCCTGAGCCCGCGCCAGCGCGCCTGCGTCGTGCTCCGCTTTTACGACGACCTGACCGTGCCCCAGATCGCCGAGACGCTCGGCATTTCGCAGGGCACCATCAAGCGACACCTGGCCGACGGGGTCCGCGCTCTGCGTGGGGTGCTCGTGCCGGAAGGAGGCCTCCTGTGAGCAACCACGACGAATTCGACTTCGACGCCGACCTCGGCCCTGGCCGCGACGTCCTGAAGCAGACCATCGGTGCGCTGGTCGACGGCGCTACCCCCGTGGGCCTGCCCAGCGCACCGGAGCAGAACCTCGGGTTCCTGCGCCGCCGCGTGCGCACCTGGCGCATCGCCAAGGCCGGCGCCGTCGGGCTGAGCACGGCGGTCGTGATCAGCGCCCTCGCCTTCAGCGCGGCGCAGGCCAACACCTGGAACCAGTCCGAGCCGCTGCCCGGCCGGCCCACCATCGAGAGCACCGAGTCGGGGCCGGTGCCGTCGGAGATCCCGACGACGCGCATGTCGCCGAGCCCGTCGGTCACTGCGAGCCCGTCGCCTTCGGCGTCGCCGACGGACATTCCGGAGACGACTCCGTCAGGGACCCCGTCCGGCCAACCTGACCCGGAGCCCGGTGGGACTGCGACCGGGTCGCCGGATGTCGCCTGGCCGCCGTTTGAGCCGTTCGAGGAGGGCTACCTGTCCTGGTTCTTCGACGTTCCACCGATCGCGTGCGGAGTGCCGATCGGGGACCTGCCCACTGACCCCGTGCGGTTCACGCTGGAGCCGAACGACTCGCCGGCGGACCTGACGGTCACGTCGGGGTTCACCATCACCGAGGTGGCGGGCGAGTCGTACCAGCTGCGCACTGGTGGCATCCCGGAGTACCTGCTGTTCCAGAACGGGCGCCTCGTGAGCACCAGCTGGGGCCAAACGGACGTGGGCTGGTGGGGGCTGGGGGAAGGAGGCGACATCGTCGAGGAGGAGGACGAGGACGGAAACACCGACCAATACGAACAGACCTCGCCTAACCAGATCTGGCAGCTTGACGTGTCCGACAGGATCGACGACATCTCAACGTGCGGCGAGAGGACCGATGTCGGCCAGCCCCACCCGGAGTTCTCCACCCCCCTCCCGGCCGGTGAGTACGAAGTCGTGTTTGCGGCGCCGTACACACTGGTCGGCGACGACACCGCGGAGCTCGCCTACAGCGACCCCTACACGGTCACCATCCCCTGACCGCACCTTTCAGACGCTCAGGTCACCGAAAGTGACCTGAGCGTCTGACATGTCAGGGCCGTTCTGACTGGTAGCTCGCCACGATCGCGTGGGTCCGACGTTGGCCCCAGCGTTCGAGCCGTTCCCGGCCACGCCGAGTGCGACCCAGCACGCGGTACCGCCACGTGTTGAGCGGCAGCAGGTACGCGTGCGCCCACGGCGGGCGCAGCGGCAAGCCGAGCTCGCCCATGCTGCGCACCCCGAGAAACACCGTGAGCATCGACAGCAGCCGCTCCCGTTCCAACCGCGCCCGCCACGGCTGCCACCAGGACGGCCCGCGGTAGACCCGGTCGGCCTGCGCGGCGACCACCGCCTGGGCCAGGCGCGGCCCCGCGGCCGAGACCCCGGCCTGCGCGAGCAGCACGTGATAGTTGATGTGGTGCCGCGCCCACTCGTCGTCGACCAGGAAGTCCGGGTGCACCCCCATCAGGTGCCCCACCCACTTCCACAGATGCATCAGGGCTT
Organism: Promicromonospora sp. Populi; assembly: GCF_041081105.1. Classification (NCBI taxonomy): domain Bacteria; kingdom Bacillati; phylum Actinomycetota; class Actinomycetes; order Micrococcales; family Promicromonosporaceae; genus Promicromonospora; species Promicromonospora sp. Populi. The sequence goes on from NZ_CP163528.1 coordinate 4,055,907, forward strand.
TGCTGTCCGACGGCGGGATGCGCACCCCGAGCGCGCGGCACCCGAGGATCAGGGCGCCGTCGAACAGCCCGAGCGTCGCGGCCTGATCAGCCTGGTTGATCGGCAGACCCCAGCGGGCGACGTCCCAGCGGGTCGGCCCGGACTGATGGACGCCGGACGGGCTTTCGTCGGACGAGCCGTCATACGACGGGCTTGCGCCGTGCGGGCCCGCGAACGATGCACTGACCAGCGCGTGCATCACCCGGACGTGCACGGTCGCTCGCCAGGCGGGGGCGTAGGCCCGGAGCGCTCCGGGCTCGGACAGCCCGACCGTCCACTCCTGGGTCTCGGCGAGCCGGCGCAGCGCATCACCGGTCAGCGCGCCGGTCGCAACGAGCAGATCGGTGGGCCCGCCGAACCGGTACCCGCCCACGAGTGAGAGCTGCAGCAGCACGTCGCTCGCGTTCTGCCCGAGCCGGCGTTGCACTGCGGCGCCGGTCTCGACGAGGTCCCAGTCCACCCAGTCGGGCACGCGGGTGACCTCGCTGAGGAACCCCCGGAGCGCATCGGGCACCTGCGCGCCGAGTTCGGTCCCTTGCTCAGGTCCCGCGCCCAGATCGGTCCCTTGCACCGAGATCGGTCCATTAATTGACCGATCTCGGTGCAACGGACCGATCTCGCCGTCGCCAGCGTGCAACGGACCGATCTTGCGCCCCGTCCCCCCGCGCGACGGACCGGCGAGCGCCGTCCGGAGCTGCGCGTGCGTCACCCGCCCCGGCGCTCCGGCCGGCAGCCGCATCGCGGCGGCGAGCGCCGCCCCGGCGTCGTCCTCCTCGAAGAAGGCGTGGCCGATCCGGTCCAGGAGTGCCTCGTCCACGCCGCGCACGCCGCCGAACAGGCGCAGTGGGCGCCCGATCCGGGCCCCGCGTGCCTCGGCGGCGCGGAACCGTGCCGGGTACGGCGACCTGGTGGTTGGCCCGGCGTCGTCGACCCGGCTGTCCACAGGGTTGTCCACCGTGTCGGCCATGCACCCATCCTGACCCGCGCGCTGCCCCCAAACACAGCCCTCCTTGGTTGTGGGCGTGACCGTTGCGACGAAGCGCCCGTCTTAGGCGCAACGATCGCGCCCACAACCAGGTACCCCAACCTTTTGGTCGGGTGGTTCGTCGGTACGGTCAAGTTGGCAGGAAGGAGCTGGATATGGGCTGGCACGAAGACCTGGAGACGCTCGCCGCGCAGCGCGGCAGTGTGTTGGTCGGTTATGCGTACACGCTCTGTGGCGATGTCCGGCAGGCCGAGGACCTGGTGCAGGAAGCGCTCGTCAAGTACTGCTCCCGCCTGGTGCGACCCGGCGGGCGAACGGGAGGTCGGCGCGGTCCGGCGGCGTCGGGCATGCATACGGTCCCGCTCGATGGGACCGACGGCGGGCACACCCCCGTCGAGTTCGCGGAGGCGTATGTGCGGCGCACGGTGCTGAACCTGTACCTCGACGGATGGCGCCGCAAGAAGCGCTGGGCCGAGATCGTGCCGAGGGTCGCCTCGGACGACCGGCTGCGGTTCCCCGACTCGGGCATCACTGCCCGGGCGGACGTGGTGCATGCGCTCACCCGGCTCATGCCCCGGCAGCGGGCATGCGTGGTGCTGCGCTACCTGGAGGACATGACTATCGAGCAGGTGGCGAACGAGCTCGGCATCGCGCCGGGGACCGTCAAGCGCTACCTGCATGACGCGCTGCGCACTCTGCGCGATGTGCTCGAACCGGCCGGGGCGGCCGTGATGAAAGGAGCTCCCCGATGAACCAGCACGATGATGCCCGGGACCCGAACCACGGCTGGGTGGACCCCGCTGAGACGGGTCTCCTGGCGGAGACGCTCGGCGCGATGGCCGGCGGGGTGGACGCCGAGTCGCCCACCGGTCCCGCGGCGGCCATGCCGATCATGCACAGGCGGGTGCGGTTCCGCCGGACGGCGAAGCTGGGTGGGCTCGGCGGGGGCGCGCTGGCGCTCGTCGCCGTGCTGGCGCTCGGGGCGACGCAGCTCGCGCCGCCCGACCAGTCCGACGCGCTGCCAGCCGCGCCCGCGCCCTCGCCCTCGACCACGCCGGACTTCCAGCTCCAGGACGGCTACCAGCCGCCCTGGCTCGGCTGGAGCGACCTGACGTGCGGCATGCCGGTGGCCGACCTGGAGTCCACGGCGCCGGGCTGGTCGGTGGCGCCGGCCGGTGACATCTACGCCCGGGCGGAGGAGCTCGGCGACGAACAGTCGACGTCGTGGGGGATGGCGGCGGCGATCGAGGAGGGACTGGGCGGCGTGCTCAGGTCTTCCGTCGCCCTGGTGTGGAGCCAGGACGGCAGGGTCGTGGACCTGGGGCCAGACGTGTTCGGTCCGGCGGGTGATACCGGGAACGCGCCGCTGCTCGGTTCTGCCCAGGAGGGAGTCCTCGAGGCCCACGGCGCAGCGGCGTCGACCTGCTCGCCGACCGGGGCCGAGGCCGACCCGGTCTTCGCGTCGCCCCTGCCCGAGGGGGACTACGAAGTGCGGGTGGTCGCCTTCCCGCAGTTCGTCTCGGACGACTGGTGGACGGTGGTGAGCGAGCCGGTGCCGGTTCGCATCGACGCCGACGGCGCGCACAGCCCGGTCGAGGTCGGTGACGACTGGACGACCATGGAGTTCCCGGAGCCGCTCGCGGGCCAGGTCTCGCGGTTCGAGATGGAGCGCGCCACGGGTTGGGTCCACGCGGAGATGACCCAGCACCGCTACTGGTGGAACACCGCGCTGCGGATCATCGGCTACTGCGTCGGTTCGGCGCCCGGGACTCCGCTTCCGATCGAGCTGGTGCTGCCGTCCACCGGCGAGGTGCTCGCGACGACTCAGATCACCTGCGACGGCGAAGAGACCGTGGCGCAGGTCGAGGTCTCCGCAGGCGAAAGGGGGGCCATCGACATCCGGGTGCCGGAAGTGCCCGACGACGCCATGCACTTCTGGATCTCCCTCGAGTCGGCAACACCCGCCGGTACAGACGCAGACTGACCCCGACCGACCCCGAACGTGTCAGATGCTCAGGTCACCCCGCGTGACCTGAGCATCTGACACCTTCGACGGCTGAGGAACCGCCGGACATAATGGCCGGGTGACCGCCCAGACCTTCCCAGCCCAGACCGCAGCCTCCGCCGTCCCCGAGGAGGCCCGCGCCCACGCCGAGGCCCTGGGCGCGTTCATAGCGGCCGCGCCGTCGTCGTACCACGCGGCCGAGGAGGTGGCCCGGCGCGCGGAGGCGGCCGGCTTCACCCGGCTGGTGGAGGACGCCGCCTGGGCGATCACCCCGGGCGGGCGGTACGCAGTGGTCCGCGACGGTTCGGTCATCGCCTTCAACGTGCCCGACGCCGCCGGCCCCACCACACCCTTCACGATCGTCGGCGCCCACACCGACTCCACGGGCTTCAAGCTGAAGCCGAAGCCGACGACACGCGGCGCGGGCGGCTGGTGGCAGGCCGGGGTCGAGGTCTACGGCGGGCCGCTGCTCAACTCCTGGCTCGACCGCGAGCTCGAGCTGGCCGGCCGGATCGTCACGCACGACGGCACCGAGCACCTCGTGCGCACCGGCCCGATGCTGCGCATCCCCCAGCTCGCGATCCACCTGGACCGCGGCGTCAACGACCACGGCCTCACCCTCGACAAGCAGCGCCACACGCAGCCCGTCTGGGGGCTCGGGGACGCGCAGAGCGCCGATATCCTGGCGGCGCTCGCGGCGGACGCCGGCATCGACCCGGCGTCGATCGGCGGGTACGACGTCGTCCTGGCCGACACCCAGCCGGCCCGCGCCTTCGGTGCGGACCAGGCGCTGTTCGCCTCGGCCCGGCTGGACAACCTGCTGTCCGCCCACGCGGGCCTGACGGCGCTCCTCGCCCGGGCGGCGGACGCCGGGACCTCGAGAGGCGTCGAGATGTTCGCGGCCTTCGACCACGAGGAGATCGGCAGCGCGTCCCGCTCGGGCGCGGCCGGGCCGTTCCTCGAGGACGTGCTGGTCCGCATCGCCACCTCGCTGGGCGCCACCGCGGAGGAGCGGGCGCGGGCGTTCGCGGCCTCGCTGCACGTCTCGTCCGACGTCGGACATGCAGTGCACCCGAACTATCCCGAGCGGCACGACCCGGCCAACCACCCGGTGGCCGGCGGCGGTCCGATCCTCAAGATCAACGCGAACCAGCGGTACGCCACGGACGCGCACGGCGCGGCCGCGTGGAATGCGGCTTGCGCGACAGCCGGAGTGCCCACCCAGGAGTTCGTCTCCAACAACACATTGCCGTGCGGCTCCACTATCGGACCGATCTCGGCGACGCGTCTGGGTATCCGCACCGTGGACGTCGGGGTACCAATTTTGTCGATGCATTCGGCGCGTGAGCTCACTGCCGTCGTCGATCCGTGGTACCTGGCGCGGGCCATGAAGGCCGTCCTCGCCCGCTGATTCGTCGAATCATCCCGGAACCGGGTGAGAAGCCTGGTTCATCGGAGCGACCTGCGCTTTTGCATGTTTCAGTTGGTTCTGTCCGGGTATACATTTGGCACAATGCGGACACAAGTTGGACGCTTGTCCAAGAAGGCACCCGTCTGACCTGCGAAAACGCCCTAGCGAGGTCCTGCTTCTGTATGGAAGAAAATGCCCAGTACCGTCCGGATGCAGGGTCCTCACGAGGGTGATACCACTGTGGTCATCCAGAGCCGATGAACTCGGCAAAAGAGAAATGCCGGACCCCAGGAGCCCCCGTTGCCTCGTGCCACCGTTCGCACTTGCGCCCGATGCGGCTGTGTACTCAGTCGTTACAACTCCGAAGCTCGCTGCGCCGCGTGCCGACGCACCGAGTCAGTTCCCGTCGTCTCACTCCCCAGCGTGCCCACCCGGGTCTGGCAGGACGAAGCAGTCCGGGCCGCGCTCGCCGACTGGGATTTCGGACAGGTCAGCCGCATGGTGCGGCAGCTCGTCCCACTGCGGCAGGAGGACGTGGCGGCCCTCACCGGCCTGAGCCAGTCCTATCTGTCGATGCTGGAGTGCGGTGACCGCCGCCTCACCGACGTCTCACGCGTCGTCCAGTTCCTGACGGGCCTGGGCACGCCGCCGGACCTGGTGCGGCTCCCGCTCCCGGGAATCAGCCCCCTGCCCGACGCCGGTACAGCCGCGCGCACCGGTGCGTCCGGCCAGGCCAGCGCCGTGCCGGAGCAGGTGACGCCCACCGCGCCCGACCCGGTCCTGCCGTGGACGGCTGATCGTATGCTCACCGCGCTCCGCCTGGCGCACGTCGCGGACAACACCGCGGACTGGCTGCCCAGCGACGCCAACGGGCCAGTGTCGGCCACGGCGATGAGCGACGCGGCCGGGACTGAGTCGCCGCGTCCGGCGTCCGGCATCGCGCTGAACTCGATGATCCAGCGGTGGGACGCCGAACAGGCCGAGCCCCTGCGTCGTGCCACGGCCGGCACTCGGGTATCCCTCGAGCTGTGCGGGCACCTGCAGGGCACGCTGGACGAGCTGCGGGTCATGGACAAGGGCTCAGGCAGCGGGGCGGTGGCCGACCTGGCCCGCGCCCACCTCGCCCTCGTGGTCCGGGTTCTGGAGCGCAGCACGTACGACGAGGTCACGGGCCGCAAGCTCGCCGCCGTCGCCGCGGACACCGCCACCCAGGCGGGCTGGTTCGCGTTCGACGCCGGACGGACGGACGCGGCCCGCGCCTACATGCTCGCCGGCCTGCGGGCCGCGCACGCCGCGGCCGACGACAGGCTCGGGGCTGGCGCCCTGTCCTACCTCGCGATCCACGGCTACTCCAGCGGCGACCCGCGCGACGCTGTCCGCGCCGCGGAAGCGGGGCGGCGTCGGATCTCCCGCCTCGACGCACCGCACCTCGCGGCGACGCTGCTCACCCGGCAGGCTCGCGGCCATGCGGCGGCCGGTGAGGGCGAGGCAGCGCGCCGTGCCCTCGGTGAGGCCTCGGACCTGTGCGCCCGCGGCCGCGGCGAGGACGACCCGCACTGGCTGTACTGGATGAACGAGGGCGAGATCCACGGGCAGTCCGGGTCGGCGCACCTCGCGCTCGGCAACACGGCGCGCGCCGTGGAGAGCTTCGGCCACGCGATCCAGGCCGAACGGGCGGGCGAGCGTCGCACGCACGGGCTGTTCCTGAGCCGGGCGGCCCAGGCGCACGCCAGGGCGGGCGACCTCGACGCCGCCTGCTCGACCGGCGAGGAAGCGGTAGCCATCGCGGAGACCGTGCAGTCGGCGCGGCTGCGCGAGCACCTGCGCGACCTGTCGGCGGACCTCCGTCGAGGCGGACCGACAAGACGGTCCGGGGTCGGCGCGCGGGTGCTGACCGAGCGGATCGCGGCCCTGACGTCGTGACCGTGCCGGCCACCTCCCGCGGTGCAACCAGAGCGCTGGTGCTCTGGGACATCGATCGGACTCTCGTCTACGTCGGGGAGGTGGACCGGACCGCATACCGGGAGGCGTTCGCCGAGGTCGTGGGACGGCCCGCCGAACGCCTCCCGGCGCGCGGGACCGGGGTGACGATGCCGCTGGCGATCCGTGCTCTCCTTAAGGACAACGGCGTCACAGGGAGCGAGGTCGACGACCTCCTGCCGCGGATGCTCGAGGTGGTGCCGCTGCGTTTCGCGGCGCACACCGAGGACGTGCGGCGCCTCGGCGTTGTGCTCCCCGGGGCCATCCAGTCGCTCAAGGCCGTCGCGGCCGAGCGCGACCTGGTCGCGACCGTCGTGACGGGCAACCTCGAGGCGAACGCCCGGATCAAGCTGGGCGTCTTCGGCATGGAGCAGTACCTGGACCCGAGCGTGGGCGGGTACTCGTCCGACGACGCCCACCGGCCGGCCCTCGTGGCCGTCGCGCAGCGTCGCGCGGGGGACCGGTACGACAGCACCTTCGACGTCTCCAACACCGTGATCGTCGGGGACTCGCTCGAGGACGTGCGCACGGGGCTGGAGGGTGGCGCGCGGGTGGTGGCCGTGGCGTCGGGCACCACACCGCCGGAAGTGCTCGCTGCGGCCGGCGCCGATGTCGTGCTGCCGGACCTCACGGACCCCGAGCGGCTGCTCCAGGAGATCCGGGGGCTGACCGACCGCCCGGGACGTCAGTAAACACGGGCGGATCCGCGCGCAGCGCACGGCCGTTTCGACATAGTGACTGCTGTCACATGTGGGTAGACTCTGGTCTCTTCCCGCCATCGACGGTGCTGGCGGGACGCATCGGCCTTGTGCTGGTCAAGCGGGCACAGGGCAACACATATCTGGGGAATCTGCCCCGGAGCTCGTCGAGGAGGACGAATGCCTGAAGACGGTATTGTTTTCGGCGCAGGCAGCTACACCACGGTGGCGGTGATCGCCCTCATCGCGGTTGCCGCACTCGGGTGTGCGTTCGTGCTGCGTCGCCAGGTGCTTGCCGCGCCTGATGGAACCACGAAGATGCAGGACATCGGCCAAGCCATCCAGGAAGGCGCCTCCGCCTATCTGAAACGGCAGTTCCGCACCCTCTTGCTCTTTGCGGTGGTCGTGTTCGGACTGCTCTTCCTGCTACCGGGGGACAGCGGCATCCGGATCGGGCGCTCCATAGCGTTCGTCTTCGGCGCCGGGTTCTCCGCGGCGATCGGCTACCTGGGCATGTGGCTCGCGGTGCGGGCCAACGTCCGCGTCGCCTCGGCCGCCACGCGCCCCGGAGGCCGCGCCGAGGGTGCCCGGATCGCCTTCCGTACCGGCGGCGTCGTCGGCATGTCCGTGGTGGGCCTCGGCCTGCTCGGTGCCGCGCTCGTCGTTCTTGTGTACGACGTCGACGCGCCCGCCGTGCTGGAAGGGTTCGGCTTCGGCGCCGCGCTGCTCGCCATGTTCATGCGCGTGGGCGGCGGCATCTTCACCAAGGCCGCCGACGTCGGCGCCGACCTGGTCGGCAAGGTCGAGCAGGGCATCCCCGAGGACGACCCCCGCAACGCAGCCACCATCGCCGACAACGTGGGCGACAACGTCGGCGACTGCGCCGGCATGGCCGCCGACCTCTTCGAGTCCTACGCCGTGACCCTCGTGGCCGCCCTGATCCTGGGCAAGGCCGCGATGGGCGAGCAGGGCCTCGTGTTCCCGCTGATCGTCACCGCGATCGGCGCGTTCGTCGCGCTGCTGGGTGTGTTCATCACGCGGGTCCGCGGGTCCGAGAGCGGCCTCGCCGCGATCAACCGCGGCTTCTACATCTCCGCGATCGTCGGCGCCGTGCTGGCCGGGATCGCCTCGTTCATCTACCTGCCGTCCTCGTTCGACCAGATGACCGGTACCGCTGACCTCTCGGCTGTGACCGCCGACCCGCGTGTTGTGTCCGCCCTCGCCGTGCTCATCGGCGTCGTGCTGGCGGGTGTCATCCTCTGGGTTACCGGCTACTTCACCGGCACCGACAAGAAGCCGACGCTGCACGTGGCTGCGACCTCCCGGACGGGCGCCGCGACCGTGGTGCTCTCCGGCATCGGTGTGGGCTTCGAGTCCGCCGTCTACACGGCCGGCATCATCGCCGCCGCGATCTGCGGCGTCTTCCTGCTGGCCGGCGGTTCCGTCTCCCTGGCGCTGTTCCTCGTGGCCCTCGCGGGCTGTGGGCTGCTGACCACGGTGGGCGTCATCGTCGCCATGGACACGTTCGGCCCGGTCAGCGACAACGCGCAGGGCATCGCCGAGATGTCGGGCGACGTCGACGAGGAAGGCGCGCAGATCCTCACCGACCTGGACGCCGTCGGCAACACCACCAAGGCGATCACCAAGGGCATCGCGATCGCCACGGCAGTGCTCGCCGCGACCGCGCTGTTCGGCTCCTACGCCGACGCCGTGTCGCACGCGCTCGCCCAGGTCCAGAACGTCGGCACCGGGCTCGTGACCTCGATGCTCAGCTACGAGATCATCTCGCCGGTCACGCTCGTCGGCGTGATTCTCGGTGGCGCCACCGTGTTCCTGTTCTCGGGGCTCGCGGTCGACGCCGTGACGCGCGCCGCCGGCGCCATCGTGTTCGAGGTGCGCCGCCAGTTCCGCGAGCACCCGGGCATCATGACGTACGAGGAGCGCCCCGAGTACGGCAAGGTCGTCGACATCTGCACCCGGGACTCGCTGCGCGAGCTCATCACGCCGGGTCTGCTGGCGGCGTTCGCGCCCATCGCGGTGGGCTTCGGCCTCGGCGTCGGGCCGCTGGCCGGGTTCCTGGCCGGCGCCATCGGGACCGGTGTGCTCATGGCGATCTTCCTGGCCAACTCGGGCGGCGCCTGGGACAACGCGAAGAAGATCGTCGAGGACGGCAAGTACGGCGGCAAGGGCTCCGACGCCCATGCCGCGACCGTCATCGGCGACACCGTAGGCGACCCGTTCAAGGACACCGCCGGCCCGGCGATCAACCCGCTGATCAAGGTGATGAACCTGGTCGCGCTGCTGATCGCGCCGGCAGTGGTGGCGATGAGCGTGCCCGCGGACGCGAACCACGCGCTCCGCATCGGCATCGCGCTCCTGGCTGCGGCCGTGGCGTTCGGCGCCGTGATCTGGTCCCGCATGCGGGCCAGCCGGGTGGACGCCGAGCAGCAGGCGGAACAGGACCGCGCAGAGGCCACGGTCTGACCTGACCTGGCCTGACCTGTAATACGACTTCGGTCGGTTGCCATGAGATCGGTCCTTCAACGGACCGATCTCATGGCAACCGACCGAAGTCGTCTCAGTCCCAGCTACTGGCCCACGCGGCCGTCTACGCACTCGCGGAGCAGGTCGGCGTGGCCGACGTGGCGGGCGTACTCCTCGATCATGTGCACCAGGATGTCGCGCACCGGAGTCTGGTCCCCGTGGTGCGTGACGGTCGCGCCCAGCCCGTCCTCGGGAAGGGTCTCCATCCAGGCGTCGGCGGCCTGGACCTCGTTCCGCCAGGTCTCCCACGCCTCAGCGACGACGGCGGGGTCGGCCACAGCGCCGTCGAAGTCCTCGTCGCGGTTCTCCGACTTGCCGAACAGCCTGGGCAGGTCCTCCTGCCCCTGCAGCGCCCGCTGGAACCAGCTCTGCTCGACGGCGGCGAGGTGCCGCACCAGCCCGAGCAGCGACATGGTCGACGGCGGCACCGACCGCCGCGCCATCTGCTCGGCGTCGAGCCCGTCGCACTTCATCTCCAGCGTGATCCGGTAGTGCTTGAGGTAGTTCCAGAGGGTTTCCTTCTCGCCGACCGGATTGGCCAGCGCCTCGCGCGGGTCGTCGTCGGGGTCCGTCCACATGTCGGGGTAGACGGTGGCGGAGGTCCAGCGCTCAGTGGTCATGCGAACAGTGCACCCCCGGGCACGGGCGCGGTCAACGGCATTGTTCGGCGCTGCCGGCACTCTCTCGCGCACCCGCGCGCGGCCCGCTCGGTGCGCTGCACCGCAACGTCGTCGGGCGAACCGGCGCAGTATCCGGCAAAGTAGGACAAGCGCGGGCGTTTGAGTTCCGCACCGGGGGTAGGTTAAAAACCGGGTGCACCGCTATCGTCTGCGATGTTGCGCTCCCGAACGACCCGTGGTCCACGGGTGTTGGCGAGAGCCCCGAAGCAGGAGCCCCTACGTGGGAGACCCGGAGCAGGAGAAGGTCCCGTGAGTGCCGACATCGACCCGACCGAGGCCATCCCTCAGGTCACGGCCGAAATGATCGCCAAGGCAGCCGCCCAGCCGGGCGCATCGACCAGCGACGTGACGGCCCAGGCACGCTCGCAGGCGGCTCCGGCTGCTTCCCCCGTGCCGCTGTCCACGACGCGTCCGGAAGCGTCTCCTGCGCGGTCCCCGCGGGCCGAGCCGTCGCGGGCCGAGCCGTCGCGTGCCGCGGCCTCGACGACGGCCAGGTCGTCGACGACGGCCGCGTCCCCGACGACGGCCGTGCGCGAGACGCTCCGGCAACCGGGATCGCAGAAGGACCAGCCGGTCGCCGAGCAGCCGGCGGCTCCGGACGCCGCGCTGTCCGGCCGGCCCGCCGCCTCCTCGTTCACGCCCTCGGAGCCGTACGGCGAGCGCAACGCCGCTGCGGGCCACCTCGCGGCCGGGCACCTGTCCTCGCTCGTGCAGATCCCGACGCTGTCGTCGTGGGACCCGCAGTACGTCGACCACGAGGCCTTCGGCCGGCACCGCGCCGCGCTGGCGACGTTCTACCCGCGAGTGCACGCCCTGCAGAGCGAGCCGGCGGGCGAACACGGTCTGCTCTACCGCTGGCCGGGCCGCGGGCGCCAGGACGTGCTGCACCCCTTCCCGGTGGTGCTCGTGGCGCACCAGGACGTGGCAGCGGTCCAGGCGGCGGACTGGTCCGCGAACCCCTTCTCGGGCGAGATCCGGGACGGCGTGGTGCACGGCCGCGGCACCCTCGACGACAAGGGCGGCCTGGTCGCGGTGCTCGACGCCGTGGAGACGCTGCTCGGCGAGGGCTTCCTCCCCGAGCGGGACGTCTGGCTGTTCTTCGGGGCCGACGCCGAGGCCGCCGGCGGGACGGCGAAGATCGCCGTCCGGCGCCTGTACGAGCTCGGTGTGCGCCCGTGGCTCGTGATCGACGAGGGCGGGGGCGTCGTGACCGACGCCTTCCCCGGCGTGAACCGGCAGACGGCGCTGGTGGGTGTGGCAGAGAAGGGCCTGGTCGGGGTGAACCTGTACACCACGGATGCCGGGGGCCACTCGGCGATACCCAGCCGGCGGACCGCGACGGCGCGCCTCGCCCGCGCGGTGACGCGGGTGAGCGGGCGTCGGTTCGCGGCGCGGGTCAACACCCCCACCGTGGCGATGCTGGAGCGGGTCGCGCCCACCGCCAGCGGCTTCAGGGGCACGCTGCTGAAGGTCGCGAGCAAGATCGCCTCCGGGCCGCTGAGCAAGCTCGCGGCCTGGATGCTGGCCTCCGGCGGGCCCGAGGCCGTGGCGGTGGTCCGTACCACGGTGGCGGTCACCGAGCTCCAGGGCGGTGCGGGGGCGAACGTAGCGGCGTCGTCGGCCCGTGCTCACCTCGATGTCCGGGTGGCGCTCGGCGAGACCGTGGACCGCACGGTGGCGCGGCTGCGCCGCATCATCGGGGACAAGGACGTCGAGATCGAGGTCGTGGAGCGCAGCGAGCCCAGCGAGGTCTCGCCGACGGACAGCCAGCAGTTCGCGCTGATCGGCGAGGCGATCAGCGCGTCGTACCCGGACGCCGTCGTTGCGCCGTACGTGCTGCTCGCGTCCTCCGACGCCCGCACCTTCACGCCCATCAGCGATCACGTCTACCGGTTCAGCCCGTTCGCACTGACGCGTGAGCAGCGACAGTCGATTCACGGCGTCGGGGAGCACCTGAGCGTTGATTCTCTGGGTCGCGGAGTGCATTTTTATCGTGAGGTACTGCGAAAAATCCCCGCCTGACCTGCACATTCAACAAATCTCCGAAATTGGACTAAGTTCTCCCTTTACGTAGGTGAGGGGGACGTCCATGAGCAGCTCCGCCAACCCACCCGTGGTACCGGGTGGTTCGCGCGCGCCCGTGCACGTCAACGTCCACACCTACCCGGCGCAGCTGCAGTATCCGCCGCGGTCGTATCTTGTGTTCGCCGTCCTGGTGACCATCTTCGGCTTCCCGCCCACCGGCATAGTCGCCCTCGTGAACGCGGCGCGGGTCAATTCCCTGTGGCGGACGCAGCAGCACGACAAAGCCCGTAGGGCGTCCCGCCAGGCGCGTAACTGGGGCCTCCTGACGCTCGGTATCTGGGTCGTCCTGGTGATCGTCGTGGTCTTCTGGGCGAGCATCAACTACCTGAACAGGTAGCGACTTCACCCAAGGTTCGCGAGGTATCACACACTTGCCCCTCCTGCCCAGGGGGGTGTAGCGGGTAAAGTGCGCGGCTATGAGTGCGACACGGCGCAAGGGCTCGCGAGGTGGCCGTGCTGCGTCCCGCGCTGGAGGCCCCCCCGCAAGCAACGCGCTCACCTGGGCGGAGAGCCTCGCGGCCGGGGAGTCAGCGCCAACCGCCAGTGCTCTTGAGTGGGCGGAGAGTCTCGCGGAGAGCGAGGCCGCGCCCAGCCCCTGGGGCAGCACCCCGGCCGCACCGTTCCCCGCCTCGGCCGACGCCCTGCCAGGTGACGCGCTGCCGGGCGACGAGAGCGGCTCCCCCTGGGGGCCCGTACCGGCTCCCGTCGTGGCCGACGGCGACGGCAGCGGCGAGGGCGACTCGAATCCGTGGGGGGCCGTCGCAGCCGCCGAGCCCGCGGTGACCCGCGGCCGCGGCAAGAACGTCGGCGGCAAGAGCGGCAAGGTCAGCAAGTCCCGGTCCAGGAGCAAGGGCGCCAAGTCCGGCACGAAGGGCGCGCCCAAGGACGACCTCGAGCCAACTCCGGCAGGCGGCTTTCCGCTGAACACACCTCCGGTGGCCGACGAGGCCCCGGTCGAGCTGCTGCCGGGGCCAGTTCCGGGTCCGCTCCCGGAGCTGCAGCCCGACGACGTCCCGCCCACCCGCTCGGGCCTGCCGGCCGCCAAGCCCGCCACCAAGAACGCCGGCCGGAAGGGCGCCAAGGGGCGCATCCCCGCACCCAGCACCGCGCAGCAGAGGCGGATCAAGACCGTCCTGCGCCAGGGGCTGCCCAAGGTGCTCGACAAGCCGGTGGTGCTGGTGGCGTCGGGTGTCGTCGCCGCGCTGCTCGGCCTGGGTACCGGCTGGGGCACGAGCCTCGGCGGGGGCGAAGGCGGCGCGGTCTCGAGCGCGGACGCCGCATCGTGCGCGCAGACGCAGATGGCGTGGACGCAGGCCGCCAACGCGCAGTCGGCGATGGTCGAGGACCAGCCCGACACCCTGCGCAACGGGTTCGTCAACGCCCGCAACGCGCTCGAGGGTGTGACACCCCCCGAGGACATCTCCGCGGACTGGGCGGTCGCCTTCACGTACTACTCGACGGTGGCCAACAACATCGAGCGGGTCGAGCCCGACGACGGCCCCGCGGTGATCTCGGCCGTGGGCGGTGCGCAGCAGGAGCTCGACACCGAGGCCATGGTCGCGGCGTCCGAGGCCATCTCCGTCTACGTCAACTCGAACTGCAACCCGTAGGGGCCCAGGATGGGCTCGTGCAGCCTCTCGTGACCGACCTCGCCCTCGTCGACTCCCTGCGTGCCGACCTGGTCTCGTCCGCCTTTGACGTCGACGGCGTCGAGAACCTCCTCGGCAAGCTCGCCGCGGCGGCGCTGCACCGGGAGCAGTCGCTGCCCGCGCGGCGCGCATTGGTCGCGGCGGTGGCCGGCAAACCGCCGTCGGACCGGGACCCGCTGGCGACCCTCACCGACCTCTTTCTGCTCGGCGCGGCAGTGCCGCGGGCCGCGTTGGACCGGGCCCTGCCCGAGCTCGGGGTGACTGGCGCCGTGCGCATCGGCCTGGTCTCCGCGCAGGGCACCGGGGACGACGACGAGGTGCGCGCCCTCGTGGACCTGCGCCCCTACTCGTCGGCCGACGCCGTCGGCGATGCGCGCTGGTGGCTCGCCTCCGACCTGGGTGAGCTGGCGACGGGCGGGCGCCTGGCGGGGGACCACGTGCTCGGCGCCGGCGGTGCGTCGCTGACGCTCGCGCAGGTGACCGTGCGCACGCCGACCGGCCGGGTGCTCGACCTCGGCACCGGCTGCGGCATCCAGGCCCTGCACGCGGCGCGGCACGCGCAGCAGGTGGTGGCGACCGACATCTCCGAGCGTGCGCTCGCCTTCGCGAGGTTCAACGTCGCGCTGAACACGCAGGCCGGTGCGGAGGTGGAGCTGCGGCACGGGTCGATGCTGGAGCCGGTGGCCGGGGAGCGCTTCGACCTGGTGGTCTCGAACCCGCCGTTCGTGATCACCCCGCACGCCGGGGCCGCCGGGCGGGCGGTGGCCGAGGCGCTCGGCGACTACGAGTACCGCGACGGCGGCCGGGCCGGTGACGACCTGGTGCGGGACCTGATCCTCGGCGTCGGCGGTGTGCTCGCGCCGGGCGGCACCGCCCAGCTCCTCGGCAACTGGGAGCATCGCCGGGGCGAGCCCTGGACCGAGCGGGTCGGCGCGTGGCTCGACGACGCCGGCCTGGACGGCTGGATCATCCAGCGGGAGGTCCTCGACCCCGCCGAGTACGCCGAGACGTGGATCCGGGACGGTGGCACCACCCCCGACCGGGAGCCGGACGCCTGGGCCGCTGCCTACGGTGCATGGCTCGACGACTTCGCGTCCCGGGACGTCGAGGCGGTCGGCTTCGGGATCGTGACGCTCCGCCGCCCGGTGACCGGGCCGCCCACCCTGCGGCGCCTCGAGGAGCACACGGGGTCGGTGCGGCAGCCGCTCGGCGCGCACATCGCCCGCAGCCTCGCCGGGCACGACTGGCTCGCGGCGCGCGACGACGCCGCGCTGGCCGCCGCGCACCTGGTGACGGCCGCCGACATCACCGAGGAGCGATACCTGACGCCCGGCGCGGCCGACCCGAACGTCGTGGTGCTCCGGCAGGGCGACGGCCTGGGGCGCGGCGTGCAGGCGTCGAGCCCGCTCGCGGCGCTGGTGGGTGCTTGTGACGGCGAGCTGACGGTGGGCCAGATCGTCGGTGCGCTCGCAGCGCTGTTCGACGTTCCAGGGGACGCCCTGGCGGCCGAGCTGCTGCCAGCGGTACGCGGCCTGGTTCGTGACGGTTTCCTGGCGGAATGACGTCAGGCGCCAGTTTCTGCCCCCAGGACGGTTTTCGTTTCGTTTCTGGGACGTAACGGTCAGTCGTCGTCGCCGATAAATCTTGCGCGCGACCGAGACATCTGGAGCTATGACAGATATTTTCCACCGTGTGGAACTCGACATGCGGCACTTGAGGATGGTTGTCGCTGTTGCCGAGTCGGGCAGCGTCACAAAGGCGGCCGCTGCCCTCGGCATCGCGCAGCCGGCGTTGACTGCGCAGCTCAACCGCATCGACCGGTCGCTGGGCGGGAACGTCTTCGTCCGCGATCGCTTCGGTGCGCGCCCGACAGAGCTCGGTGAGCTGATACTCCGGCACGCTCGCGTGCTTCTCCCGGCGATGTCGGCCCTGGCCGACGACGCCGAACGGCTCGTCAACGGCGACGTGGCCCGGGGCGAGACGGTGCGGGTGGGTATCACCGGCACCGCGCTCGGCGGACTGTTCGTCAACCAGCTGCACATCGCCATCCCCGGCGCGCAGGTCACCACGGCCATGCCGCACCTGGCGGACGACGTCGCGTCCCGGCTTGCCCGGGGGACCATCGACGTCGGGCTGGTCGGCATGTGCTCCGACGTCTCGCCGCCGCCCGCAGTGGAGGTCGCGTGGACCCGGGTCTGTACCGACCCGATGTTCGTGCTGCTCGACGAGCACCACCCGTACGCGGGCAAGCCCGAGGTCTCGCTCGCCGAGCTGGCCGAGGAGCAGTGGCTCTGCGTGCCGTCGCACAGCGACCTCGAGGACTGCTTCGTCTCGGCGTGCGTCCGTGCGGGGTTCACCCCACGCGGTATAGGCGAGGCCGAGTGGACCATCGCCGTCGACCAGGTGCGGTCGGGGCGCGCCGTCGCGCTCGTCGAGCCGGGGCAGCTCGACCCGCCGGGTGTCGTGACGGTCCCGCTGGCCGGGGCGCCGCTGCGGCGCACGCACTACCTGGGCTGGCGGCACGACGCCGATCTGCGGGTGGACCTGGAGGCCGTCGAGGGCGCCGCCCACCGCGCGCACCGGGACGCCGTGCGGCGCAGCCCGCAGTACGAGCAGTGGCTGGCGATGTACGGGATGCTCACCTGATCGCGCCCTGTCCCGTCGTGAACTCGTACGTAGTTTGCCCTCCATAGGAAACTTGTATGACCTCAGTGTGATCTGGGCCTGAAGTCCATCTCCTCCTACAGTGACGCCACGGGTGAAAATCACCTGTGGGCGGACTATTCGCCCGCTGTACGACACAAGGAGTCGCTGGAGATGAGACACACTTCCCTCCGGGCCGTCGCCGTGGCAACAGCCACCGTGGGCCTCTTTGCCGGCACCATCAGCGCCGTCGCTGCCGCACCGTCCGACGTCGAGGCCGCATCCTCGGGCTACGCGCCGGGCCTGGTGGCCGCCATGGAGCGTGACCTGAACCTGAGCACCGCTCAGGCCGTGGCGCAGCTCGAGGCGCAGGAGAACCTGGCCGTCACGCAGCAGGGCCTGGCCAAGTCGCTCGGCGCGACCTACGCCGGTGCCTGGGTCGAGGGCACGGACGCGCTGCACGTAGCCGTCACCGATGCCACCGAGGCCGCTGACGTCCGTGCCGCAGGTGCCACTCCAGTGACCGTGGACAACTCGCTCAAGGCGCTCGACGCCTGGACGGCCGACCTGGACGGCGCGCTGTCCTCCTCCGACGTGACGACGTACCGCGTCGACGTGCAGACCAACCAGATCGTCGTCGACGTGGTCAAGGGCGCCGAGGCCGAGGTCGCAGCGGCCGTGGCCGCGGCGGGTGTGCCCGCCGACGCCGTCACCCTCGCGACTGCCACGGAGCGTCCCCGGACGCTCATCAACGTGATCGGCGGCAACGCCTACTACATCGACAACGTCTCGCGTTGCTCGGTCGGCTTCTCGGCCACCGGTGGCTTCGTCACCGCCGGCCACTGCGGCGACGTCGGCAGCACCACCACGTCGCCGACCGGCACCTTCACCCGGTCGTCGTTCCCGGGCAACGACTACGGCTACGTCAGCACGGGCAGCGACGACGTCTCCGTGGGCGCCGTCAACAACTACGCGGGCGGCAACGTCGCCGTCCAGGGTTCGACGCCGGCCGCCGTCGGCGCCACGGTCTGCCGTTCCGGTTCCACGACCGGCTGGCACTGCGGCACCATCCAGGCCCTGAACGCCACGGTGAACTACGCCGAGGGCAGCGTCACCGGGCTGATCCGCACCAACGTCTGCGCCGAGCCGGGTGACTCGGGCGGCTCGCTGCTCGCGGGCTCGCAGGCCCAGGGCATGACCTCCGGCGGTTCGGGCAACTGCACCTCCGGTGGTCAGACCTACTTCCAGCCGGTGGGCGAGGCGCTGAGCGCGGCCGGTGTGTCGCTCGTGACCAGCTGATCCCGTAGGCGCTGGACGCCGACGGTCATATCGGGCCGCAGGGCAGGTAGGGGGTTCCCTTACCTGCTCTGCGGCATGTCCGCATATTCCTCCGATATGCCCTAATCGGTATCTGTGAGTTTCCTGAGGGCGACCCTACGCTTTGCCGCACTGGGTGAATCCATTGCCCCGACGACAAGGAGTCGCTGGACATGAGACGCACATCCTTCAGAGCGATCACCGTGGCTACAGCCGCGGCGACGCTTCTCGCCGGCAGCATCACCGCTGCAACCGCAAGCGCAGCCGCCGGATCCGACAAGCCAGAGGTGTCCACGTACGCCCCCGGTTTGGTCGCCGCCATGGAGCGCGACCTTGGCCTGACCACCTCACAGGCCGTGGCTCGCCTCAAGACAGATGAGGTCCTGTCCGACAAGCAGCACACGATCGCCAAGACCCTCGACTCGGCATACGCCGGCGCGTGGGTCGAGGGCAGCAAGCTGTTCGTAGCCGTCACCGACCAGGCCGGAGCCGCGGACGTCCGCGCTGCCGGAGCGACTGCCGTCACCGTCGACCAGTCGCTCAGCCAGCTCGACCGGCTCGCTACGAAGGCCTACCGGGCCGCACCGACCGCCAAGATCGCCGCCACCTACGTGGACGTCGAGTCGAACGCGGTAGTCATGGAGGTTGCGGAGGGCGCCAAGGCTGCCGTCACCGCCGCCGTCCAGCGAGCAGGGGTCCCAGCAGGCTCCGTCTCCGTCGTCGAGGTGGCAGAGCTGCCCCGCACCTTCATCAACGTGATCGGCGGCAACGCGTACTACATCGGCGGGTCCCGCTGCTCGGTCGGGTTCTCGGCCACCAGCGGCTTCGTCACCGCAGGCCACTGCGGCACCGTCGGCGCCACCACCACCTCGCCGACCGGCACCTTCCGCACGTCGTCCTTCCCGGGCAACGACTACGCCTACGTCAACACGGGCACCGACGACGTCCCCGTGGGCGCCGTCAACAACTACGCCGGCGGCACCGTCGGTGTCGCGGGCTCGACCGCTGCCGCCGTCGGCGCCACGGTCTGCCGTTCCGGTTCCACGACCGGCTGGCACTGCGGCACCATCCAGGCGCTGAACGCCTCGGTCACCTACCCCCAGGGCACGGTCTCCGGGCTGATCCGCACCAACGTCTGCGCCGAGCCTGGTGACTCGGGCGGCTCGCTGCTCGCGGGTTCCCAGGCCCAGGGCATGACCTCGGGCGGTTCGGGCAACTGCTCGTCCGGCGGCACCACCTACTTCCAGCCGGTGGGCGAGGCGCTCAGCGCCGCGGGCGTCGCGCTGATCACCGGTGGTGGCGGCACTCCGACGGGTTGCGCGACCGAGGAGACGGCGTTCAGCGGTTCGCTGACCTCCGGCGCCTCGGCGTACGAGCCGACCAGCACCGGGTTCACGGCGTCTGCCGGCACCATCACGGGCTGCCTCGACGGGCCGAGCGGGGTCGACTTCGACCTCTACCTCCAGAGGCTGAGCGGCAGCACCTGGTCCAACGTGGCCCAGGGCATCACCTCGGCCCCTGACGAGACCGTGAGCTACTCGGGCACGGCCGGGACCTACCGCTGGCGCGTGCTCGCGTACTCCGGTTCGGGCTCCTACACGGGCGGGTACTCGACGCCCTGATCCTCATCGCATGACGTGTCAGACGCCCAGGTCACCGGTGACCTGGGCGTCTGGCCCGTTCTGGGCCCTACGAGCCCTGGGGGCGCGCCGTCGACTGGCGGACCATGAGCAGCAGCGCGAACGAAGCCAGCGTCACGGCCACGACCCCGAGCATCCCGCCCATGTACGCGGTGAGGTCACCGCCGGGCAGCCCCCAGTCGTAGCCGCCCACGCTACCGAGCGCGCCGACGGCGAGAACCCCGGTGCCGACGGCGCCGACCAGCAGCAGGCCCACTGCGGTGGACGACCCCGGCTCCCCGCCGCGCCGCGGCTCGTCCAGGGACGAGGGCGAGCTCAGCGCGCAGACTCCCGCACTCCAGGCGAGCACCACGAGGATGGCGGCGGCGACGTCGGAGGGCCGGTGCCACTGCCCGATCAGGGTGGAGACGCCGGTGGCCGCCGTGTAGGCGGCGCCCGCCACCGCGACCAGCGGCCGCCAGCGCCGGGGCACCGCGATGAGCAGGCCCGCGGCGACGGACGCGGCGACAGTGGTGTGCCCGCTGGGGAGGGTGTTGATGTCGGCGCGCGCGGAGTCGAGCAGGGGCGGCCGATCGAGGATCACCTTGATCACCTGCGTGCTGAGGTTCGAGCCGGCCACCAGGATCGCCACCTGCGCCGCGAGCCACCAGCGCCCGCGCGCCAGCGCCAGGACCACGGCGACCGCCAGGCCCAGCCCGACGAACGAGGTCGACACCACGCCGAGCACGGGCCCGGCGAGCTCCATGAGCGCACCCTGCCCGGTCGCGGCGCCCTCGAGTGCGAGCTGGTCGACGCGCTGGCCGCTCTCCGAGGCGACGAACGTGTCCCACGTGGCCCACACGCCCCAGAGCGCGAGCACGGCGGCGGCCGCTGCCGCCAGGCGCGGCCCCACGCGGGGTCTGAGGCCCGCAGTCCGCCCCGGCATCGGGGTCCCGACGCTGGTCGGCGGCGGGTAACCCTTGGCCGTGCCGACGACGTGGCCTCGCGCGGGCTGCGGGACTTCTGGTGGCGGGAGGGTACGGTCGGTCATGATTCAACCGTAGGGGAGCGGCCTGCAGAGACCGTGTGGCCCGTGTGAGACTCTGTCCGATTTTCGGCCCGGCTTTCACGGCACGAGTGATTATCACCACGGTCATGCGAGACCACCGGGCAACCCGCCGCCCGCCCGGATAGGGTGCGATCCGTCGCGCCTGGCGTACCGTGAACTCTCCAACGCCGCTCGGCGCCCTCCCCCAGACCCCGCAGGAAGCAGGCAGGACCGCATGTCCCAGGCACGCAAGCTCGTGATCGTCGAGTCGCCCACCAAGGCTCGCAAGATCCAGAGCTATCTCGGCGACGACTACGAGGTCGAAGCCAGTGTCGGGCATATTCGCGACCTCCCGCAGCCCAAGGACCTGCCCGCGGAGATGAAGAAGGGTCCGTACGGCAAGTTCTCCGTGGACGTCGACAACGGGTTCGACCCGTACTACGTCGTGCACTCGGACAAGAAGAAGAAGGTCAGCGAGCTCAAGAAAGCGCTCAAGGAAGCCGACGAGCTCTTCCTCGCCACCGATGAGGACCGCGAGGGCGAGGCCATCGCCTGGCACCTGATCCAGGAGCTCAAGCCCAAGGTCCCGGTCAAGCGCATGGTGTTCCACGAGATCACCCGGGACGCGATCCTCCGGGCGCTGGAGAACACGCGGGAGCTCGACCAGGACCTCGTGGACGCCCAGGAGACGCGACGCATCCTCGACCGCCTGTACGGCTACGAGGTCTCGCCGGTGCTGTGGCGCAAGGTGCGGCAGGGCCTGTCCGCCGGCCGGGTGCAGTCCGTGGCGACCCGGCTCGTGGTCGAGCGCGAGCGCGAGCGCATGGCGTTCGTCTCGGCGGACTACTGGGACGTGGCGGGCACCTTCGCAGTGGCGCCCGACGGCGGCGCGGCCGCCTCCGGCCAGCCCTCCTTCCGCGCCCGGCTCACCCAGCTCGCTGGCGACAAGGTCGCCTCGGGCCGCGACTTCGACGACCGGGGGCGGCTCAAGGTCCGCACCGGCGTGCGGCAGCTCGACGAGGCGACCGCGAACGCCGTCGTCTCCGGGCTGGCGGCTGCCGACTTCGCCGTCCGCAGCCTGGAGACCAAGCCCTACACGCGGCGCCCCGCCGCGCCGTTCACCACCTCCACGATGCAGCAGGAGGCGGGCCGCAAGCTGCGGATGTCGTCGCGCCAGGCGATGCGCACCGCGCAGGGCCTGTACGAGAACGGCTACATCACCTATATGCGTACCGACAGCCCTTCCCTCTCAAAGGAGGCGACGGACGCCGCGCGCCGGCAGGCCGCCGAGCTGTACGGGCCCGAGTACGTGCCGGGCGCTCCCCGCCTGTACCAGTCCAAGTCGAAGGGCGCCCAGGAGGCGCACGAGGCGATCCGCCCCGCGGGTGACTCCTTCCGTACCCCGGCGCAGGTCGCCAGTGAGCTGAGCGGCGACCAGTTCCGTCTGTACGAGCTGATCTGGAAGCGCACGGTGGCCTCCCAGATGGCCGACGCGAAGGGCTCGACGGCTTCGGTCCGGCTCGGGGCCGTCGTCGTGGGCGGTGCGCAGGACGGCAACGAGGCGGTGTTCTCGGCGTCGGGCACGGTGATCTCGTTCCGTGGCTTCCTCGCGGCCTACGAGGAGAGCGCGGACGCCGACGCCGAGCAGAGCGAGGGCGCGGCGGCCAAGGAGGCGCGCCTGCCGACGATGTCGGAGGGCGACGCGCTGGTCGGCACCGACCTCGCCGCGGACGGCCACTCGACGGCGCCGCCTGCCCGCTACACGGAGGCGTCCCTCGTCAAGGCGCTGGAGGAGCGCGGCATCGGCCGCCCGTCCACCTACGCCGCGACGATCTCGACCATCCAGGACCGCGGCTATGTCATCACGCGTGGCCAGGCACTGGTTCCGACGTGGCTCGCGTTCGCGGTGATCCGCCTCCTGGAGGAGCACTTCGACCGGCTCGTCGACTACGACTTCACGGCCACGATGGAGGCCGACCTCGACCAGATCGCCGCGGGGTCGCGGGACCGGGTCGCCTGGCTGCGCGAGTTCTACTTCGGCGAGGCCCCGGGCAACATCGGCACGTCCGACCCGCTCGGCGTCGACAGCGACGGCGGCGGTCTCCGCGCGCTCGTGGCGAACCTCGGCGAGATCGACGCCGCGGCGATCAACTCCGTGGACATCGGCGAGGGCATCCGGGTGCGCGTGGGCCGCTACGGCCCGTACATCGAGGACCTCGCGGCCGAGGTCGAGGAGGGCAAGACTCCGCCTCGCGCCTCCGTGCCGGACGATGTCGCGCCCGACGAGCTGACCGTCGCCAAGGCCCGCGAGCTGCTCGCGGCCGGGGCCGACGACGGCCGTGTGCTCGGCCAGCACCCGGAGTCGGGGAACCCGATCGTGGCGAAGAACGGCCGCTACGGCCCGTACGTGACGGAGCAGATGCCCGAGCCGGAGCTCGACCCTGACCTGTCCGCCGCCGCGAAGAAGCGGGCGCTGGCCGCCCTGCCCAAGCCGCGGACGGCGTCGCTGCTCAAGACGCAGGCCCTCGACTCGGTGACGCTCGAGGACGCCCTGCAGCTCATGTCGCTGCCGCGCGTCGTGGGTGTGGACCCGGAGTCCGGGGAGGAGATCACCGCGCAGAACGGTCGCTACGGCCCGTACCTGAAGAAGGGCACGGACTCGCGCACCCTGCCGTCCGAGGAGGCCATGTTCACGGTCACCCTGGACGAGGCCGTGGAGATCTACAAGCAGCCCAAGCGGGGCCGCGGACGTACCGCGACGCCGCCGCTGCGCGAGCTCGGGGACGACCCGAACAGCGGTAAGCCGATCCAGGTCAAGGACGGCCGGTTCGGCGCGTACGTGACCGACGGCGAGACCAACCGCACCCTGCCGCGCGACGTCACGCCGGAGTCGATCACCGCGGAGCGAGCGATTGAGCTGCTCGCGGAGAAGCGCGCCCAGGGCCCGGCGAAGAAGCGCACCACCCGGACGACGACGGCCAAGAAGCCGGCGGCGAAGAAGGCCCCGGCCAAGAAGGCTCCGGCGAAGAAGGCATCGACCGCCAAGTAGCGGGCATCTATTGCAACTCCAGTTATAGTAACTGGAGTTGCAATAGATGGAGGGCGCGTGAGCACCACCCGCAAGCCCGCCGCCCTGAGTGGCCGCGCGCACGAATGGCGAGTCCTGAACCGCTTCGTAGGCCTGCCCGACGACGGCGCCCGGCTCGGCCTGGTCTACGGGCGCCGTCGCCAGGGCAAGACCTTCATGCTCGACCTGCTGAGCAGCTCTACCGGTGGCTTCATGTTCACCGCGGCGCAGCAGTCGAGCGCACAGAACCTGCGGATGCTTGGGGCCGCGTACGCGCGATTCCTCGGGATCGGCGATCCCGTCAGCTTTGCGTCCTGGGAGGCAGCCTTCGATGCGCTCCTTCGCCTCGGGGAGCGCCGTGACGAGCCCACCGTGGTGGTGCTCGACGAGTTCCCGTTCCTCATGGAGACCGAGCCGTCGCTGCCGTCGCTGCTGCAGATCGGCATAGGCCCGACTTCGAGCGCCTTCCGCTCAGGCAAGACACGCCTTGTCCTGTGCGGCAGCGCGCTCACCACCATGCGACGGCTCCTCGTCGGGACTGCCCCACTGCGTGGTAGGGCAGTACTCGAGCTCGTCGTCCCTCCGTTCTCCTTCCGCGAGGCGGCGGCCTTCTGGAGCAACACCGATGACCCCGACCTCGCGTTCCGCGTCAACGCCCTGCTCGGCGGCACCCCGGCGTACAAGGACATGAGCGGTGGTGTCCCGACGTCATCCGACTTCGACGAATGGGTCGCGGACGGGCTGCTTGACCCGGCGTCGGCCCTCTTCCGCGAGGGCAACGTGCTGCTCTACGAGCAGCCTGGGCTGACCGACCTCGGTCTGTATTTCTCGGTCCTCGGGGCTGTGGCGAACGGTGCGGCCAAGCGCAGCGAGATCGCCGGCATCCTGGGCCGACCGGACACTGCGCTGGGTCATCCGCTCGCCGTGCTGACCGAGCTCCAGCTCCTCGCACGCACTGAGGACGCCCTCCGCGCGCGCCGTCCGGTGTTCCGGATCAGCGAGCCCGTCATCCGGTTCCACCACCTCGTGATCCAGCCACGTGAAGCGACCCTCGCAGCGCACGGCGGGGCTCGTGTGTGGTCGGATGTCGCGGACACCGTGGCGAGCAAGATCTACGGTCCACACCTTGAAGACCTGGCGCGGGAGTGGACCCTGACCCATGCGGTCGCCGAGTCGCTGGGCGGGATCGCGAACAAGGTGGATTCCGCGGTGGTCGCATGTCGTGAGCACCGGGCTGGTCACGAGATCGACGTCGTCGCCATCGAGGACCTTCCCGGCGAGAAGGCCCGGGTGCTCGCGATCGGCGAGGTCAAGGCCACCGAGAAGCTTGTCGGTGACGGCGAGCTCACCCGCTTGGCGCACCTGCGCGACCTGTTGCCATCCGAGAAGCGGGCTGACCAGGTACGGCTGCTCCTCTTCTCGCGCACCGGATTCACCAAGGAGCTCGACGCGACGGCCCGGACGCGCGACGACGTCGAGCTGATCGACCTGGCACGCCTGTACACGGGGGACTGAGGCTTCGGTCCAGCCGGTCGATGTCGGTGGGCGCGGTTAGGGTTGCGGCGTGAACGCACCGGGCTACTTCATCTCTTTCGAGGGCGGCGAGGGGGTCGGCAAGTCGACGCAGCTCCGCCTCCTCGGCGGCTGGCTGGCCGACCTGACCGGCCGTGAGGTCGTGCTCACGCTCGAGCCCGGGGGCACCGCGCTGGGCAAGGAGCTGCGGGCGGCGGTCATGCACGGCCAGGACATGGGCCCGCGGGCCGAGGCGCTGATCTATGCGGCGGACCGCGCCCACCATGTGGAGACCGTGGTGCGGCCCGCGCTGGAGCGCGGCGCGGTGGTGATCACCGACCGCTATCTCGACTCGTCGATCGCCTACCAGGCGGGTGGCAGGGACCTGTCCGACGCCGAGGTGGAGCACCTCTCGCTGTGGGCCACCAAGGGCCTGCGGACGGACGTGACGATCCTGCTGGACCTCGATCCGGAAGCCGCCGCGGCCCGCCGTGCAGCGGCCGAGGGCAAGGGTGAGCTGGACCGCCTGGAACGCGCGGGCCTGGAGTTCCACACCCGGGTCCGGGACACGTTCCTCCAGCGCGCCGCGGCGGACCCGGAGCGCTGGGTGCTCCTCGACGCCTCCGCTCCGGTCGACGACATCCAGGGGCAGATCCGGGTGGACGTCGCGGCCCGGCTCGGCCTCACGCCGGTCGTCGTCGAGGCCGGGGAGCTCGCCGAGGCGGGCGGCTTCGCCGAGACCGGCGGTTATGTCGAGGCGGGCGGGCGCGCCGCCGTCGGCGAGGACCCCTCATGACGGTGTGGGACGACGTCGTCGGGCAGGAGTCCGCCGTCGCCGCACTCCAGAATGCCGTGGCCAACCCGGCAGCGATGACGCATGCGTGGCTCGTGACGGGACCGCCCGGATCGGGCCGGTCGGTGGCCGCGCGGGCCTTCGCGGCCGCGCTCCAGTGCCCGCAGGGCGGCTGCGGTGTGTGCCAGGCGTGCACCACAACCATGGCGGGCACCCACCCGGACGTGACGCTGCTGGCCACCGAGAAGGTGGTCATCGCCATCGACGAGGTGCGCGACCTGATCATGACGGCGTCGCGGTCGCCGTCGGGCGGCCGGTGGCGCGTCATCGTGATCGAGGACGCCGATCGCATGGCGGAGCGCACCACCAACGTGCTGCTGAAGACCATCGAGGAGCCGCCGCCGCACACCGTGTGGGTGCTGTGCGCGCCGTCGGCCCAGGACGTGCTGCCGACCATCCGGTCCCGTTGTCGCGCCGTGGTGCTGCGGGTCCCGCCACCGCAGGCCGTCGCCGACCTGCTGGTCCGCCGCGACGGGGCCGACCCGGCCGTGGCGCTGAGCGCGGCCCGCGCGGCCCAGAGCCACGTCGGCCTGGCGAAGCGGCTGGCGCGCGA
The DNA here is from genome assembly GCF_041081105.1 of Promicromonospora sp. Populi. Taxonomy (NCBI): domain Bacteria; kingdom Bacillati; phylum Actinomycetota; class Actinomycetes; order Micrococcales; family Promicromonosporaceae; genus Promicromonospora; species Promicromonospora sp. Populi. Next base: position 4,082,595 of record NZ_CP163528.1, read on the forward strand.
CGCCGGGGCGCGCGAGCGGCGCACCGCCGTGCTGAGCATCGCCCGGCGTATCCGCGGGGTGGGCGACGCGGTGCTGGCCGCGGGCGAGCTCGTTGACGTCGCGAAGGCGGAGGCGGTCTCGGCCACGCAGGAACGGGACGCGGCCGAGAAGGCCGAGCTGCTGCGGGGCCTGGGGGTGGCCGACGGCGAGACGCTGCCGCCGCGGCTGCGTTCGCAGCTCAAGCAGCTGGAAGACGACCAGAAGCGACGTGCCACCCGGCATCAGCGCGACGTGCTCGACCGCGCGATGGTCGACCTGCTCTCCCTGTACCGGGACGTGCTCGTGGTGCAGCTGGGGGCGGAGGTCGACCTGGTGAACGCGGAGCTCGCCGAGACGGTGCGCTCGCTCGCCGCCGACTCCACCCCGGAGCAGACGGTGCGCCGGATGGACTCGATCGGGGTGGCCCGGACAAGGCTGGACGGCAACGTCGCGCCCCTGCTCGCGTTGGAGGCGATGGCGATAGCACTGCGCCCGCAAGGGTGACCGCCGGCCGATATGGTCCCGCGCCTGTGAAGATTTCGCACGGGTGACGTTGAACCACTGAGGCACATTGTCCCGATTGCCGTCCCTGGCTAGAGTGCGGGGCGCCCCCAGAGCTTTTCCGTGCGACAAGGAGTCCACCGCCCGATGAGGATCCTCCTGCTGGTTTCTGCCTTCAACGGTCTCACCCAGCGGGCTTGGTGTTCCCTGCGGGAACAGGGGCACGATGTCGGTGTCGAGCTGGCCCCGACCTTCGAGTCGGGCGCCGCGATGACCAGAGCCGTTGAGCGCGCGGACCCGGACCTGATCCTGGCTCCGTTCCTCAAGCACCGCGTGCCCGACACGATCTACAACCGCTGGCCGACCGTCATCGTGCACCCGGGCCCGGTGGGCGACCGCGGGCCGTCCTCGCTCGACCACGCGATCCGCGACGGCCGCGACCGGTGGGGCGTCACGGCCCTGTCGGCGGTCGAGGAGCTGGACGCCGGCCCGGTGTGGGCAACGGCCGTGTTCGACATGCCCGACCAGCCGATCGCCAAGAGCGCCCTCTACAACAGCCGGGTCGCGGACGCGGCGATGGCCTGCATCGGCGAGGTGGTCCGCAAGGTGGCCGACGGCGAGCGGCCCATCCCGGCCGAGGCCTGCCTGCGCATCGTGCCCGTCGACGGCGAGCTGCCCCTCCTGCGCCGCGAGGACTTCCGCATCGACTGGAGCCGCCCCGCGACCGAGCTGGAACGGCTCGTCGCGGCGGCCGACGGCGCCCCCGGCGCTCCCGCTGGGGTGAACGGTCGATCCATCTGCGTGTTCGACGCCGTGGCGTCGCCGGAGCACACCGGCGCGGTGCCTGGCACCGTGGTGGGCCGCAACCTCGACGCCGTGGCGATCGCCTGCGGCGTCGGCACGCTCTGGGTCGGCTATGCCGCCGAGCTGAGCGGCCGCCGCGGCGCCAAGCTGCCGGCCGCCCAGGTGATCGACGCGAGCAACGCCCCGTTCCGCCGCATCCCGGACGCTCTGGCGGAGACGACCTACGTGCGGGACGGCGCCGTCGGGTACCTGACGATCCGCTCGTACAGCGGTGCGATGTACACCGAACAGTGCCGCCGCCTGACCAGCGCCGTCGAGAAGGCCCTCACGGAGGACACGCGGGTGCTCGTCATCAAGGGCACCGAGCACGCGTTCTCCAACGGCATCCACCTGGGCACTGTCGACGCGTCGCCTGACCCGGCTGCCGAGGCCTGGGACAACATCTGCGCCATCGACGAGCTCTGCCTCGCCATCGCGACCGCGGAGCAGCTCACGGTGGCCGCGTTCACGGCGAACGCGGGCGCGGGCGGTGTCATGGCCGGGCTCTGCGCGGACGTGACGCTCGCACGTGAGGGCGTCGTCCTGAACCCCTACTACGACATGGGGATCTACGGCTCCGAGCTGCACTCGTGGAGCGTGCCGGCACGGGTGGGGGACCACCGCGCGTCGCTGCTCCTGAACCGCAAGCTGCCGATCTCGGTGGCGGAGGCGGCCCGCATCGGGCTGATCAGCGCCGTCGGGCCGCGGGAGTGGGGCGAGTTCACCACCTGGCTGTCCTCGGCCGCTCAGGGTTACGAGGAGCCCGCCACGCTCGGCTGGATGCTCGCCGCGCGAGCGGAGCGCCGGGCGACGGACCGCCCGCTGTCGTACTACCAGACCATCGAGCTGGCCGAGATGGCGCGCGACTTCTTCGACGACCGCAACGCCTTCTCGGTGCACCGCCGGGCCTTCCTGCGCAAGACCGCCGCGGACGCGACGCCGGAGAAGCTGCGCTTCTCGACGGCCCGCGTCTGAACTGCCGATCTCCGGACGGACTGCAAGAAATCACCCACTCGCCACATGGACTGGGGTAGCGGGGCGCAATCCTGCTGCCCTGCGCTGAGGTCAGGCGAGTGGAAGGATCTGGGTATGACGATCAGGCGGATGGACCGGACCGGTGTGACCACGCGGAACTTGGGGCGTGCGACAGCGACAGCCCTGGGCCTCGGCTTGACGGCGGCGCTCGCGCTGTCGGGATGCGCGCAGTCGGACGTCGGCGGGACCGGAGGGTCCGCTGCGGACTCGTCGTCCACCACGTCCCCGACCCCCGAGGAGAGCGACACGAACAGCCCCAGCCCCAGCCCGACGGACAGCGCAGGAGAGGACGGCAGGCTGCCGGACGCCGCGGACATGGAGGTCGCCGCAGGCAGCTCCGGGCGTGGTCTACCGCCGGGCGTCGAGGGCAGCACGGAGTCGAGCGTCGGGGTCGCCTGGGCGCCCGTGGACGGTCTGCTGTACGTCGTGACCAACGGATCCAGCTCGTGCCCGACGTTCGCTGAGCCCGAGGCGACCCTGGGCTCGGGTGATGGGAACGGACGCGTCGCCGCCGAGAACGGCGTGCTGACCGTGCAGTTCGAGGAGCCGAGCAACGGCATCTGCACCATGGACTTCGTGCCTACCACCACTGTCGTCGAGGCGCCCGCGGAGTCCGACACCGGTGCCCCGATCCCGGTCGTGCTGGGCGACCTGGGCCAGGTCGAGCTGCTGCCCCGAGAGGCCGAGGGCGAGCCCGGTCCGGTCGCGTGGCTCGACTCGTGAGGGTCGCGTGACGGTTCCCCAAGGGGTAAGAAATCTACCGAGCACTACCGGTAGGTTGTCCGGGTGATTCGCCCCGCCCGCCGTCGTCAGCCTGCGGCCGTCGTCGCCACGCTGCTTACCACCGTCCTCCTCCTCGCCGCCTGTGGTGCGCCTCCCAAGGTGCAGACGGCGCTGGAGGACGTGGGTCAGTCGGACGGCTCGGCGACGGAGGGCGCCCCGGAGGGGTTCGAGGACTATTACGGCCAGTCGCTGGAGTGGACCGAGTGCGGTGAGGGCTTCCAGTGCGCCACCGCCTCGGCCCCCCTCTCCTGGCACGACGCCGGGGCGGGCAGCATCGAGATCGCGCTCAGGCGCATCCCCGCTACGGGGCAGCAGGTGGGGTCGCTGCTGGTCAACCCGGGCGGGCCGGGCGGTTCGGGAGTCGACTTCGTGGGCGATCCGGCGCGGTTCGGGCAGGCGCTGCGCTCGTCGTTCGACATCGTGGGCTTCGACCCCCGCGGGGTCGGGCAGTCGACGCCGGTGACCTGTTACGACGACGCGGGCAAGGACGAGTTCCTCAGCACCGACTACCCGTACACCCCGGCGGGCATCGCCGACCGGGAGGACGCGGTCCGGGCCTGGGGCGAGGCCTGTGCCGCGAACACCGGCCCGCTGCTGGGGAACGTGGACACGCAATCTGCCGCGCGCGACATGGACATGCTCCGGGCCGCGCTCGGCGACGACGAGCTCAACTACCTCGGTTACTCCTACGGCACCCAGCTCGGCGCCGTCTACGCCGGTCTGTTCCCGGGCCGGTCGGGGCGCCTGGTCCTCGATGGCGCGCTCGATCCCACGCTGGAGTCGGACGAGGTGGCGCTGCAGCAGGCCGAGGGCTTCGAGAGCGCTCTGCGCGCCTACGTGACGGACTGCCAGGCGGGCGCCGACTGTCCGCTCAGCGGTGACGTCACCACTGGCCTGCAGCAGATCCAGGCCCTGGTCGAGGACGCGGAGCCCAACCCGATCCCGACGTCGTCCGGGCGCGTGGTGACGAAGAAGCTCGCCTTCTACGGCGTGGCCGTGACGATGTACGACGAGGCCTCCTGGTCGTTCCTGACGCAGGCGCTGACGGAGGTCCTCCAGGAGGGCACCGGCGACGACCTGCTCTACCTCGCGGACGTCTACAACGACCGCAACGACGACGGCACGTTCCGGTCCAACAGCGAGGAGGCGTTCCGCGCGATCAACTGCGCTGACTCCCGCGCGGTGGAGGACATGGCGACGATGCAGGAGCTGGCAGCCGAGATCGAGGCGGCGGCGCCCACGCTCGGCGAGTCGTTCGGGTACTCCGGCGTCGAGTGCACGGACTGGCCCTACCCGCCGGCGGAGCAGGAGTTCGACCCCGCGGCAGAGGGCGCGCCGCCGATCGTCGTCATCGGCACGACCAACGACCCGGCGACCCCGTACCGCTGGGCCGAGTCGCTCGCGGAGACTCTGTCGTCGGCGGTCCTGGTCACGTACGAGGGCGAAGGCCACACGGCATACGGCCGGTCGAACACCTGCATCAGCGGCGCCGTGGAGGCCTACCTGGTGGAGGGCACCGTCCCGGAGGACGGCCTCACCTGCTGACCTGCCGGCCTGCTGATCACCCGGATCCGGGCGGTCGAGGACGTCACACGGTTTCGCTTTGGAACCTGGGCCGTCCATTGGGTACAGTGATGCCCGCTCGCCCATCCGGTTCTGCCGGGTCGTGGTGTGTGCGCCGCCTTAGCTCAGTCGGTAGAGCGTCTCACTCGTAATGAGAAGGTCGTGAGTTCGATTCTCACAGGCGGCTCAACCAAGGAATCCCCGCTTGACCAGGGCATACGCTCTGGTCAAGCGGGGATTTCTGCTTACCTCAGTAGTCGTTCCCGGCGGGGCGTGCCCCCCTGGTGCCCCCCCGGGGCTCAAAAGGGGAGCCATGAAGGGAGCCATTGCGCCTTACAGGTCGTCGTTCAGGCGGTCCAAGCCTGCGACGTCGGCGCCTGTCCCGAGGAAGTGCAGGTACCGGTTCGTCGTGGCGATGGACTCGTGACCGCACCATGCCTGCACCGTTCCGGGGTCGACACGCCGTGCGAGCCAGAGGCACGCGGCGGTGTGCCGCAAGTCGTGCAGGCGACGGCTCTGTCCGGTCTTCTCCCAGTCGAGCGTACGCAGCGTGGCCGTTCGCCAGAGCTGCGCTCCGCTTGACGTTGTGAACAGGAGCTCGTGCGGCGCCTTGCCATGAGCGAGGTCGAGCACGATCGGCAGGACACGATTCGCCAGCGGCACACGGCGCATACTGCGGCCCTTGGTCGCCTTCACCGGAACACCCTCGGGCTGATTGCGGCGGACCATGAGGCCGGGCGTGGGAACCTCCATGACATTGGCGACCTGCATCGCACGCAGCTCGCCCCAGCGCAAGCCTGTCCAGCCTTTGACGAGCATGATGTCCGCTAGCCGCTTGTCTTTGGCGGACCACGCGAGATAAGCGGTCTCCAACTGCGCCTCGGTGAACGGGTCCATCTCGTCCACCTCATTGGAGCCTTTCGGCACCTTGACGGCGGTGACGGGGTTCACCGCGATCAGCTTCTCGCGCACGCACCAGGCGAAGAACGCCGACAGGCTCGCCCGGTACCGCACGACCGATGACTCCACCAGGCCATCGGCCAGCAGCTTCTCGAAGGAACGCGCGACCTCACGATCCCCAACTGCCGACAGGTGTACGTTCTGCATACTCGCGGGCATCAGGCGCGTCAGGGCCTCGTCCGCCGCATAGGTCTTCTGCGCAACGGTGATCCGGCGGACGGCCAGCCATCGGTCAAGCACCAACCGCAGGCGTTCCTTGCCCGCCCGGGGATCGACTCCGCCCGCAAGGACTGCCTTCTCTCGACGCAACCAGCTCTGCGCCTCGGTCTTCGTGTCGAAGATCTGAGAACCGATATCGACCCGGCCGTCCTTGAGCTTCGCGCGCCACCTCTTGCCGTGCTTGACGACGCTCATGCTGCCACCTGCTTGAGCCAGGCCGTCACGTCTTTACGGTCGTAGCGGGGGAGTGAGGACGAGAGCCAGTGGACGCGCGGACCCTTGCCCTTCATGCGCCAGCGGCAGACTGTCGAGGGAGCGACCTTGAGCCAGGCGGCGACTTCATCGGTCGTCAGGAGTTCCTCGGCGAGAGGTATGGCGGTGATCGTAGGTACGGTCTCGACATAGACAGGCGGGGTGGAGGTTGCCATGACACGTCTCCTTCCGGGCGGTTCGCGGGGTACGGCGGGTGGTGGTCCGAGCGGGTCAGCCCTGGCATTTGCCAGGGCTGACGTGCCAGGCATGAAAAGGGCGGTTGACCTGCTGTTTCATGCCTGGCATTTGCAGCCCTGGCAGCCCTGGCAGATGCCAGGGCTGCGGGTCACTGGCGCAGCCGGAGCATCGTTCGGGGCTGCCCCCGGTACACGTCGTCAGCCCGCTCGACGAGGCCCCGGGCGATGAGCGCGTCAGCGGCGGCCTCGAAGTAGTCGCGCAGGTTCTTGCCCAGTGCCGACCGGACAGTGCTCGATGGGACGGGGTCGGTGGTGAGCCGGGTCAGGATCTTCTCTGCGGTGCGGCGGACGACGGCGTCGTCCTGGTGCTCGTCGAACGCGGCCCGGGCCTCGGCCCGCTCGCGGACGGCGTGGGCGGCGTCGGCGCGCAGGGCTTCCCGCATCCGGTTGCGTGTGTGGTCGGAGACGCTCATGACGTAGTCGGCCAGGCTCCAGTCACTCTCGGTGACGTCGGTGCGTCGGGCCAGCAGCGCGAGCAGTGCGGCGACCTTGAGCCGCACGAGGGACTGCTGTCCGTTGTCGTCGGTCAGCTCCTCGCGCAGCCGGGCGCGGCGTTCGGCTTGGAGTCGGGCCTTGATCGAACCGGCCACGTTCAGGTGCACGCGGCGTGGCTCGGTGCACAGAACCGGGCTGGTCCAGGTCAGCGGTTCGGGGGCTGGCGGCAGCTCGTCGGGTGCGCCGGGATCTGTGGCGGGCATCCACAGGAACCGCTGGGGCGTACCCCCGGCGGCGTCGTCGAGTAGCGGCCCGGCCTTGCGGGGCTGTACTCCGGCGACGAGCGCGGCCCGGTAGGAGTGGGCGGGGACGATCTTGCGGCGGGTGGCGTCGGCGTTCTGGAAGCCCAGGCCCTCCCCGGTGAACATCTTGCGGACCTCGGACGCCAGGGTGGATGCCTTGCGGCCGACGAGCGCGGTAAGGGTGTCTACCTCGGGCACGTCGAACCACACGGAGTGCACGGCGGGGGTGTCCTCGCCGTCGTCGTCGGTGTCGGTGAACACGTGTGCCATGCCCTCACCAGACCCGAGGGGACGTTCCACGATCAGGCGGCCACCGCCGGGCGGGATGCTGAGGACTCCCTCGGCGGCGCGGGTGGCGACTCCCTTGCCGACGCCGGACGGCGCGACAAGGCCCACGAACAGGTTGAGGGAGGCGACGGCGGAGGCGTCGTTGCCCAGGGGCGGCAGGACGACGACGGGCGGCACCGACAGCGCGACGCGGGCGAGGGTGCAGCCCAGGACGGCCCAGGGTGAGGCCATCGCGGCGCGGGCGTACTGCCGCACGGCGGCGAGCTCGGGGCGGGCTTCCCAGAACACTGACTCGGGGTCCAGGTCACCGGACTCGGTGGTGTGCAGGTCGGTGGTCGTGGCGGTCATCAGGCCACCGCCTCGGCGTAGGTGCGAACCGCGAGGATCTGGGTGCCGACGTGCTCGGTGAACGCGGGCGGAATCGACTCGAACAGGCCCTTCCACGTCATGTCGTGCTCGATCCCGAGCAGCCGCTTCACCACGGCCTTGTCCCGGGGCACGTACCCGCCGTGGCGGACGAACTTGGCCTCGTACTTGTCGCGCCGCGCTCCGCCGTACGCCCCGGCGACCCACTGGTGAGCGGAGTGGTCGCACGGTCGCGGCGCGGTGAGCGGGGTGTTGGTCTCGAACAGGCGCTGCCGCTGCAGGTGGATGGTCACGCCATCGGTGTCGATCGTCCGCAGGTCGAACATGCAGCCGCACAGTGCGACCGGCTCGACCATCTCAGGACCGGCGTCCTTGACGTTCTCGATCACGTACGGCAGACCGGTCAGGATCACGAGAGCGCGCACGTCGGGGATGAGCTTGGGCCAGGCGGTGACCTTGCCCGCGTTGCCGCGCGTGTACCCCTGGCACGGCGGGGACGCGTGGATCGCGTCGAAGTCCGCCAGGCCCAGCAGCTCGACGGTGCCGTCAGGGTGCGTGAACGGCAGCCGGTGCCCGGCCAGCAGCAGCTGGAGCGCGGTCAGGGCGTCCATGCGCAGGAACGGGAACGGGTAGCGCGGCTGGGCCACGAGGTCGATGCCGTAGGAGTCGTACCCGGCGCGGTGGTAGCCGGTACCGGCGCCGCCCTGGCAGCAGAACAGGTCCAGCACGCGCGGCCTGCGGAACGTGGTCAGGGTGCTCATCGGTCGGCCTCCTCGTCGTTGTCCAGCTCGGTGTTCAGGTCGTCCAGGCAGGTGGTGCCGTCCCAGGGGTCGAGGTCGTCGGGGTCGTCGTCCCACGGGCCTCGGTTCCACACGTCGTGGCATCCGGCGCACACGTGGTCGCCCACGTGCTCTGGCGGTTCGAGGCAGTCGTGCGGGCCGTTGTTCGCGCCGCAGTGCCTCGCAGCCGTGCTCAACGAGCGGGTCATGAGCGGGCTCCCTCGGTGTCGAGGCGACGCCACGTGGCAAGCGGCGTGCCATCGTCGTCGGTCATCGCGGCGGCCCCGTCGATCACCTCGTCGGTGAGCCACGCGACGTCGGACACCGTGCGGGCGTAGAGCCGCTCGACCTTCGGGAAGATCCACCGCCAGGTGATGCGGCGCATGACGAACGTGTCCAGGTCCACGACCGCGAGCAGGTCGCCCACGGGGCTGGTCTCGACGCGCACGGGGTAGGTCCCGGCCTGGGCCTCGGAGAGCTCGTAGCGGCGGCGCTGTCCGTGCTGGGCGGGCCAGTAGCACCAGCTCGTGTGGGTGCGGTGCACGTCGAGAACGAACTCCTCGACGTGGCGTGCGGGTCGTGCCGGCCGAATGGTCAGGTGGTGGCGGGTGGTGTTCCTCATGGCGGTGTCTCCCTCGGTCAAGCGGCGGCAGGGGTGGCACTGATGGCGGGTGCCGTGGGCCGGTCGGGTGAGCCCGTGGCGACGACGACGGCGACGGCGTGGGCGCAGTGCCGCTCGGACTCGGGCCAGTTCGCTGGGTACACGTGCCCGATCGCGGTGTGCATCGGCCAGGCGCCGTTCTGCCGCAAGATCTGCCGTTGCCGTGCTGCGCGAGCACGCTCGACGGCGGCGCCCTCGGCAAGGCCGCGCTGGACAGCGGCGCTCTTGGCCTCGCGGGCGCGTTCGTCGTCGTTCGCGGCGCGGCGGTTGCACAGCTCGTCGTACGGAAGCCGGTTCTGTGCCAGGTCGGCGCGGACCCGCGCCGAGTGTGCGTCTGCGGCGGCCTCGGCCTCGACGTCGAGCTGACGGCGAGCGGCCTCGATCCCGTCGGCGTGCCCGGCGTCGTAGCCCTCCTTCCAGGCGTCCCGGGTGCCGAGCGTGGTCCCGACGTGCTCGCCGGTCTCGTAGCCGTCCAACCACCCCGCAATGAACTGCGGGTCGTAGGTGCGACCGGTGGCGGTCGGTGCGGCTGTGGTGGTGGTCATGGAGTCGTCCTTCCTGTTCAGCGGCCTGTTTTTGGCATGGAGGGGGTAGGGGCACGGCGGGTAGCGGTAGCGGCCCGCCGTGGCCTCAGCAGTGCGTGAGGTGGGGGTTTCGGGGTGCGCCCAGGGGTGGCGCTACCCCGCTACTTCGTTGGAATCACGCCATTTCCGGCGGTAGCGGGGCCGCTACCGGTAGCGGGGCCTCCGCTACCGTTCGCCGGGTGCTCGACCAGTGCGGCGGGGGTGGTGGTGGCTACCTCGGCGGGCATCGGCCCAATGGCGATCCGGACCATGAGCGAGACCAGTGCGGCGGTGAACGCGGTCACGGCGACCACCGCGGCGAGTGAGGCGACCAGCTCCAGCCCGAGGGCCGTGGCGGCGACGGTGAGGGCCATCGTCACGACGAACACGGCTCCTGTGCGGCGGATGGCGCGCTCGACGGCGGCGATCAGCTCGCGGGCGTCGCGGACCAGGTCGGCGTACTCGGTCGGGCTGAGGTTGTCGTTGCGGTTCACGGTTCCTCCTGCGGGTGACGAGGTGTGGTGCGGGTCAGGCGGCGGTGTGCCAGTGCTCGGGCAGTTCCTCCCTGTCGGTGGCGTAGAGCCGTTCGGCCCACGCGGTCTCGAATGCCTCGACGGTCAGCCGGGGCCGGGCGGCCCAGAACTCGCGCAGCTCCTCCGAGGCGTACGCGGCGGCGAACGCTCCTCCGGCGAGGAACAGACGCTCCTCACTGACTCCGGCGGCTCGGCCGCGCGGGTTGAGCAGGACACTGTTGGTGGCGTCGTAGGCGGAGGCGATGTGGGCTTCCAGGTAGTCGCCGTACTCGTACCGCATCGCGGCCCACTCGCGGGCGGCGCGTTGGAAGATGGGCGACATGTCACGCCTTGACCACGGCGAGCATCGTGGCCGTGTCCGGGGTCCAGTCCGGGATCGGGTCCGGGATGGTGTCCGGGGTGTTGTCTGTGCCGCGCGCCTCGGACAGCAGGCGGCGCGCGGTCCGGTCGGTCACGTGGTGTCCGGCCTCGGACAGGGCGGACAGGGCGTGGCGGGTGGTCGCGTCCGGGTTGCTGGTCAGCAGGTCGGACACAACTTCCTGCCGGGCGGCGCGGTCGTCGTCGGACGGTCGCGCCGGGCGGACAGAGCGACGCGGCGCCGGGCGGACAGCAGCCCGGACACGAGGCGTGTCCTGTCCGGCCGCCGGGGTGGCGGACAGTCCGGCCATGTCCGCCAGCTCTGCCCGGACAGACTCGGCGGCGCGGTCGGTGTAGTCCGGCCCGGACACGGCCGGGGCGGACACGAACCCGGCGACGCGGTTGTTGGCCTCGACGTGCAGGCGGGCGACGTCGGTCACGGCGTCCGCGACGGCGCCCAGCGAGTCCAGCCACTCGACGGTCCGGGTCCGCATCTGGGCGGGCGGTACCGACTTGAGCGCGACGGCACGGGCCTGACGGCGCCGGGCCTCGGCCTTGGCGATGGCGCGTCGGGCGGCGGGGGTGCCGTCGTCGGCGGCGTGTGCCCGGACAGCGTCCTCGGTGGTCAGGAACAGTGCGTGCATCCGCATGGACTGCCGCATCCCGGACCAGGACGCACCGGACGCGAGGTGGCGGTCACCGATCAGGGCGAGGTGCCACATCAGGGCGGCCAGCAGGGGCACGATGAACCGGAACGCGACCGCGCCGGCCGGGTGGCCCATGTAGACCTCGTGGATCGCGGCGAACACCCCGGAGGCGGACGAGAGGATCCAGGTCAGGGCGAGCAGCGTCCCGCCGGGCCGGTTGTCCCGGGCCGCCTCACGCGCCAGCAGCGCGACCGTGACGAGCGAGAGCTCGAACACGCCAGCCGTGGTGTACGCGGTGACGGGGTCCATGCCCAGGACGTCGACGCCGAACCCGACCATCGCGAGGTAGGCGGACACAGTGCTGATCAGGGCGACGGAGACGGCGCCGCCCAGGACCAGGCGGCGCGAGCCGCTGGGTGTGGTGTGGGTGCTCATGGTCAGTCCTCCTTGGACTCGTCGGTGAGGGTGGTGAAGTCGGGCAGCTCGTCCGACAGAACGGCGATGACCTCGTCGCGGACCAGGCCCTTGCGGACGGTGTTCGCTCCGGCGCCGCGCTTGACGTTCTTGGCGGCCACGCCGTGGCGCTTGGCGGCGGCGTTGACCTGCGCGGCGTCCCAACCCGCGTAGAGGGCGGGCTTGGACTCGGCCAGGCGGGCGGCGAGTTCGTCGGACCAGACCTTGCCCGTGGGCCACTCCGGGTCGTTCTCAGGCCACACCGCGAGCAGGTGGTCCAGGATCGTGGAGTGGTCCAGGTCGGCGGGCTCCTCGCCTGCGGCCATGCCGGTCAGGCGTCCCTGGGCCTCGCGGATCGCACGGGCGCGGTCCGCGATGGTCTCGGCCATCGGGGCATCGATGTAGGCGCTGCGCACGATGATCGGGTCGTCGCCCTCACCGACCAGGTAGGCCACCCCACGGTCCTTGCGCGAGAACGTGGTAGCCGAGAAACCGGCCCCGTACGACCCCGGGCCGAGGATCATGTTGTTCACCGCGGCGTCCATGACCTTCAGCGCCAGGCGCAGCCCGGCGTTGGACGACACGGACTTGGGGATCGACTTGTCGTCGGGCCGCTGGGTGGCGTGCCAGACCATGATTCCGGCGGCCGGGCCACGCCGGACCAGGTCCTCGAAGATGGCCCGCAGCTCCTTGCCGTACTGCGGGTGCTCGTACATGACCTGGGTCTCGTCGTAGGCGGCCATGATCGGGTGCAGACTCAGCGACTTGTCCGAGGCCAGCTCGTCGGTCACCTTCCCCTCCGGGCACCGGGGGTCGCCCGCGAGGGTGGTCCGGATGACCTTGTAGCGGCGCATCATCTCCTTCTGCATCGCCTTGGCGTCGGCCAGCAGAGCGGCCATGTCCTCGGGGTCATCGCCGGAGCGGTAGTAGTGCGCGACCTTGGCCAGCGGTGCCAGGTCCGCGCCGCCGCGTAGGTCGTGCGCGTGGATCTCCACACGCGGGTCCAGGGCAGCGGCGAGCAGCAGCAGGCGCAGCGTGAACGTCTTGCCCATGCGCGGAATCGAGCCGATGATGCCCGCGACGTACATGAGCGTGGCCTCGACGACCTGCCCGCGCGGGTCCACCCCGAGGGGGATCGGGTTGAACAGGTTCGCGGTGCCCTTCTTCGCCAGGGGCCACTCAGCAGGCTTGGACTCGCTCAGCGATCGGTCCGCGACGTACAGGATCAGGCGGCCCTCGTGGACGTCCGGGTCGCCCTCGGGCCACACGCACCCGATCGGGCGGCGCAGGCCCGAGGCGAGCTGCGAACGCCGCTCCGTGACCTGCGCGGCAGTCGCGCCGGGCGGCAGATCGATATCGGCACGGAACCCGGCGCCGTCGCGCACGATCGACAGGAACCGGATGGCCTTGTCGTCCTGCCGCACTCCCTGGTTGACCGACCCCAGGCGCAGCGCCAGCAGCGCCTCCTTGATCAGGTCACCGGTCAGCGGCGGGATCTTCGCCGACGACGTCGCGTTGCCCGCGATCTTGGCCTCACGGTTACGGCCGACGACGCCCAGCACCCCGAGCGCCACGGCGGCGGTTGCGGCCTGCCAGATCGGGTCGGCAGCCACGGCGACACCAGCGACGGCGGCCGACGCCGCAGCGAGGCCGAACACGGCCAGGGCACCACGACGGCGAGCCTGCGAGCGGGCCTCGGCGCGCACCTTGAGGAACGCGGCCGGGTCGGACTTGGTCGAGACCAGCAGCGCCCGGCGCACCTCGACGTTCTCCGAGTCGGCCGCCCACCGCCACACGGCGGAGGTGATCCGGCCCGCGCCGATCGGTGCACGACCGGCCAGGCGGAGCGCGTACAGCGGCAAACGGACGCCGTGATAGGCGCACACGTGGGTGGAGAAGCCCACGGCCCATCGGGCGGTGGCCAGGAACGCCTCACGCGACTTGAGCCAGTCCGGCAGCACCGCGCGCCGGTCGGCCGGACGCTGCTCGATCACCCGGGGTGCCTTGGGGGCAGGCGCCGTCTCGGGCTCGGTCGGGGCGTCGATCACCTCGCCCGTCAGCACGTTGTCCTCGTCGAGCTCGGCGCCGTCCGGCTCGACCATGGCTGTGCCCTGGTCCAGCCCGTAGGCCTCGACCTCGCGACCGGGGCCGTAGACCATGGCCGACAGCGTGGCGTCGTCGGGCAGCCCGTCATCCGGGGTGCCGGGCATGGACTCGTTCGGGGTCGTCATGCGAACAGACCCCCGAGCCAGGTGGTCAGGTTCGTGACCATGGCGACGGCCCAGCCGCCGAAGATGGTCCCGCCCAGCAGCATGCCGGTGATGACGTGGATGACATCGGTGATGCCGGAGCGCACCTTGCCCTTGATGAAGCAGAGGCTCAGGCAGACGAACAGAAGCGTGGAGGCGGCGAGAATAGTCATGTCGGTTCCTCTCAGGCAGTGCGGGTGGCAGGACGGATGACGACCCGGCGGGCCGTGGACAGCGGGTCACCCGGCGCGAACACCGGGGCCGTAGACGCGGTGCGGTTAGTGCTGGTCTCCACAGCCGTTCGCATGGCGACGTTCAGCGCCAGCACCGCGCGGCGGTGAGCCCTGATCGCGACCTCGTCGGACGACATCGCCAGGCGGCACTCGGCGTCCACCACGGCGACCTCAGCGGAGATGACCGGTTCCTCGGCGGCGATGGCCGCGAGGTCGGTGAACGACGGCTCGACGTCGGAGACGTCAAGGGCGGTGTAGGTCTGGTTCAGCGAGCCCATGCGATCACCGCCCAGCCGAGCAGGACCGCCGCGAGAACGGCGTACAGGACGACGAGAGCGGCCGGGATCATCGGTTGCCCCCGGTGCTCTCGTCGTCCTGCTCAGCGGCGCGGGCCGCGTTGTATGCCGTGCGCATGGTGGTCTTCAGTTCCTCGGCACGGGCCGACATCTCCAGCGCCTCGCGGCCGACCTCGGCGGTGCCGTCGTCCTCACGGCCGTGACCGTGAGTGATCAGGGTCCGGGCGGCCGCACCCAGTGCGTGAGCGGCCTCGAACAAGTACTGACGCGCTGACTCCAGCGCCCCGGTGCGGTACCTCGACATGTCTCACCTCTCGATTGGGCTAGGCTGGCTAGCCATTTGATCCAACGAGTGGAGACTTGCATAGGCTGGCTAGCCATGTCAACCCAAACCCGAAAGTTGGCTGACTTGGCTGTCCAAGCAGGTACCGTGGAGCACATGAGCCTTCTCGACCCTGACGACCCGCGTCCGCCCTACCAGCAAGTCGCGGCGGCACTCCGCGCCGCGATCCTCACGCGCACCATCGCGCCAGGCGACAAACTGCCGTCCCAGAAAGAACTGGGAGAGCGCTACGGCGTAGCGCGTATGACCGTTCAGCAGGCACTACGCATCCTCAAAGACGACGGGCTCGTGACGTCCCGGCAGGGGAGTGGGATGTACGCACGCGAGCGGACCGAGCGACCCGTTGGGCTCCGCCCACATCTCGAAAAGGCCTTCGAAGAGGACGACGTCCGGATCGACTTCGTGGGCTACACCGCCGAGACACTCCACGGTGCAATCGCGGAGCCGCTCGACAAGATCCGGACAGGCCGCCTCACGCCCAAGTCGATCCATCTGCGGCTCCTGGTGTCGGACATGACCGCGCGGCTGGCGCTGCCAGCCGCGACGAGTGGAGACGACGACGAGAGCGCCCGAACCCGACAGCGCATGGCAGATATCGGCGCACGGCACATCAGCGCCGTCAGAGACTCAGTGCTCGAACTCGCAGACCTCGAACTCGTCCCCACAGTCACGGTCGAGACCCGATCGTTCGGCTCCGCGCCGGTCTTCAAGGCGTACGTCATCAACGGCGATGTCGCCTTCTTCGGCTTCTACCCAGTGGTCACACACGACGTCAGGGTCAACGGCGAAAAGGTCAGCATCTTCGACCCGATGGGCAAAGACGCCGTCCTCTTCCACTACACCGACGACGGCGACCCGGAGTCGATCGAGTCAACGTTCGTCGTGCAGGTCCGCGAGTGGTTCGACAGCGTCTGGAACAGCGTGGCGACAGAGGTGACTCAATGACCGATGCCGCACAGCTCCTCAACGAGGCGGCCGCCGTACTCCTCGACTTCGACGGCCCAGTCACACCGCTCATGCCCGCGCCGGCCAACATGCACGCCGCCGACGCGGCCCGACAGGCGCTCACCGCCCACGGCGCCGTCCTGCCCGGCGACATCGCGGTGACGTCGGACCACCTCGCTGTCATCCGCTGGGCCGGGACGCACGGACCAGAAGCCCTCGCCGACGTCGAGAACGCATGTACAGCCGCAGAGATCGACTCCGCCCGGACCTGCACACCCACGCCCGGTGCGCACGAGCTCCTAGCCGCTCTCCACGCCACTGGAACGCCGGTCGTCATCGTTAGCAACAACGCCGCAGAACCGATCCACGCCTACCTCGAACGCCATGGCCTGACGGCGTACGTGCGCGACGTCGTCGGGCGCCCATACCTCCGCCCGGACCTCATGAAACCTGACCCGCACACCGTGCACCGCGCACTGACCATTGCGGAGGCCAGCGCGCGGCGCGCGGTCCTCATAGGTGACTCTGTGTCCGATATCGAGGTGGCCAGGGCAGCAGGCGTCCGCTCTATCGGATACGCCAAGACGCAGCAACGGGGAGCGGAGTTGCGCGAGGCTGGCGCGGACGCCGTTACGGACAACATGGCCAGTCTCACCAGCGAGAGCGGGTCACGTCGCTGAGCCGGTTGGACCCGCCATTGATCCCCAGTGGCGCACCCGAAACCGCCACGGCAACCCCCATCACGCCGACGTGGGGCCTCTTTCATGCTCTGGCATGGACTCGCGGGTGAACATGGGTGCTTCTGGGGTGATTGTCATGGCGCATCCTGGGTGAATGGCTGTTGCCGAGTAGGCTCTGTGCATGTCATCGAAGGGCCGTGCGCGGGTGTATATCGACGGGTTCAACCTGTATTACGGCGCGCTCAAGGGCACGAAGGAGAAGTGGCTCGACCTCTCGTGCTGGAGCGCCATGCTGCTCCCTGGCTACACCGTCGACCGCATCGTGTACTGCACCGCACGAGTCTCACCGCGCCCCCATGACCCCGACACGCATGTTCGCCAAGACGCGTACATCCGCGCCTTGGCGACACTGGCCAACGTCCATGTCATTGAGGGTAAGTTCAACGTGTCGAAGCCTTGGATGCATCGAGTTCCAGGGGCTAAGTGCGACTGCTGCGGGGGACTCGTGGCAGCGTGCGCGTGCTGCTCCAACGACAGCGTGCAAGTCGTGAAAACTGAGGAGAAGGGCTCGGACGTCAACCTCGCGGTGCAGTTGGTCTCGGACGGCTTCCAGGACCTCTTCGATACTGCATTCGTCGTGAGCGACGACTCCGACATCCAGCCCGCGGTAGATGTGGTCCGTGGCCAGCTGGGCAAGCGCGTGGTCGTCGCTGATCCGCGGAACCGTCCGCATCCATCACTGGTCGGGGACGACCGCCGCAAGATTCGCCGTCCTGCGCTTGAGCAGTCACAGTTCGCGAGTCCAGTGATCGACGCAGTCGGCAGGGAGATCGCCCGACCTGCCGGTTGGGGATAAGCAAAGAGCCAGATCCCCGAAGGGATCTGGCTCTGGCCCCGCCCACCGAAGTAGTGCGGGTGTGTACCTACAAGATAGGCAGTGTTGCGAACTACACGCAAGTGTTCACACGGGTGAAGCCAGGTGAAGCCAGTCACCCGGCCAGGGCTGGCCACGACAGGGCGGGCCCTGTCTGTCGGCCCATGCCGAGCTGCCGATGTAGGCCAGGCTAGCGTGCCCCCCTGGTGCCCCCCGAGAATGAAATCGGAGGGAGCGGGTGCACTCGATGCACTGAGAGTGCACCCTGTGGATCCGGCTCTCTGGGGTGGAGAACTCGCTCGTAATGAGAAGGTCGTCAGTTCGATTCTGACAGGCGGCTCCACAGAAAAACCCCGCTTGACCAGGCCAAACCGGCTGGATCAAGCGGGGTTTCTCGTTGCCTAGGAGGCGCCTTCTCCGGCCTGGGTACTCCCTAGGTACCCATCACTGCTGGGTTCCGCTCTGCGGCTCGCCCGGCGCGTCGATGACGACGTAGAGGCTGACGATCTGCTCGTCGCGAACTAACAGCACATCACGACCTGAAGCGATCGCTGCTTCTCCGGACGGGCCTAGCGTCCACGCATAGGTGACCAGGTCTTGTGCGACCTGAATGGGTCCGGATCGAGAGATCCTGGTGCCGGGCAGCTGCGTCTGGAGGGCAGAGATCGCTTGTTCCATACCGCCGCGGCCCTCGTATGCGCCTTCGGGCTCGCCGATGAAGACCTTCGGTGAGTAGGTCGCCGAGATCAACTGCTCCCGCGTGGCGCCTGCCGGGGAGTTCCAAGCGTCGAGGTGGGCCCCGACGAGGTTTTCGAGTGAAGCCATTGGTTCATCCCTTCGTGTGCTCGTGCCGCAACGGCACGAGACTCATCTGGTGTCTGGATGGGGTATCCAGCGGGAGCGGTTGGGCAGTCACCCGTGCGCTCGGTCATAACCTGCGGGCCGACATGGGATCAGACCATCGGGTTTCCGTTGATGGATTCGGTCGACGGCACCTCGGTCTGGACGACATCCCAGTGCTCCACGATGCGGCTGTCCTTGAGCCTGAATATGTCGACGATGACTACCGGTTCCGGGGCCCAACCGAGTACTCGACTGTGTGTCATCACCAGGTCGCCCTGAGCCGCGATGCGAGCAGGGGTCCACGAGAACCCTGCAAGTTGTGGGGCGACAGTGCGGAGTCCCTCGAGCCCATTGGGCATGGTGGGATTGTGCTGGACGTAGGGCTCGCCCAGTAGCGGTCGACCGCGCTCGAGTCCTTCTCCGCGAAAAGTTCCCGCATTGCGGTGAGCGCGATCTGGGTGTTGCGCTCCTCGAGCGTGCCCCCTTCGGGGTTGTCGGTCATGAGGCATCCTGGATGACGCCGACGAGCCGGTAGAGCTGGCCCTCGACGGTGACGTTCGAGTAGAGCTTGCCGCTGTCGAAGTCCTCGATATGCGACACGGTCGCTCCCCGTTGCCTCGCGCCAGGAGTTCAGGAAGACGCCTGGGCGGATCTCGTGAAGCTCGATCGCGACGTGCTCCGTGTGCCCATCAGGGGCCAGGCCGCCGCCGCTCTCCACGACGAAGGTCGCCGAGTCGCTGCTGTCGAAGGTGTACCGGATCTGCAAGGTGCCGAGATCGAATCTGTACGACTTGCCAACCGGGGTGAAGGGCGGGGACGCGGACACGAGGTGCTCCTTGCCTTGGGGCGCCGGACGCGTCCGACAGTGACTTGAACATTCAAGTCACTCGATGTGTTCCGCGCAAGCCCTATGTGGTTTTCTTGGGATCACTCAGGCCGGATTCGAGGAGCCCGATGCTCAACGAAACAGAGAGTCGAGCCTGGCGCAACGTGGCCATGATGCTCCACCTCGTAGAGACGATGCTGGAACAGCAGGTGCAGCGGGAGGCGGGGATCTCCCATGCCCACTACAAGATATTGGTACTGCTGAGCGAATCCCCCGACCACACTGTGCAGCTCAAGACGCTGGCGCAGACACTGCAGTTCTCGATCAGCAGGGTCTCTCATGCGGTCACCCGGCTCGAAACACTCGGCATGGTCGCGCGCTCACCGGCCCCACAAACGGGCAAGGTCTTTCAGGCGACGCTCACCGGGGCCGGCCTAGACGTGCTGAACCGGGTGAGGCCGATCCAAGCAGAAGCGATTCGGCGACACATATTCGGACCGCTGGCCGAGGGCGAGGTCGAGAGGCTGGATCAAGATGCCGCCGCTATCGTCAGCGAGCTGACTCAGCTGTGGCGGCCCTAGCTGCTTGCATCAGCACTGCGCGGGCTGTTCGGTGCAACGCCCACCCCAGCGCCGCGCCGACCGCGTAGAACGGCAGGTCGGGCGCGTTGAAAGTGGTGCCGAGCACCAGCCGGGCGAGCGTGCTGTGCGTGCCCAGTTCGGCGGGGATACCGGTGAGCTGGAAGAGCTCGACGGCGGCGCTCACCACGAATGCCGTCACGGCGGCCACCCACCCGCGCGTGCGCGGCGCCACCACGAGCACGAGCCAGAAGATCAGCAGCGCGTAGAGCGCGTCGCCCGCGTACTTCGCCAGGTCGCCGTCGAGCACCGACCGCACGGACAGCCCGGCGGCTACCGTCACCACGGCTGCGAGGGCGGGGCCCACCCGGCGTCGCAGCCTCGCCCCACGCCGCGTCTCGGCGTCGAGCGGGAGCGACGGTCCGCCAGATGTCTCAGCGTTCATGCGCACCGCTCAGCGGCGCTGCCTGCCAGAGCTGCCGCAGGCGGCTCGTCGCGCGGACCAGGTCAGGCGGGGTCGGCCGTCCGGCGGACACTGCCAGCACCTCGGCCAGCGGACCCGGCGCCGTCACCACCAGCGGCAGGTCCCGGTCGTAGAGCACGTCCACGAGGCTCACGAACCGCTGCTGCGTGCTCACATGGCAGTCGGTGAACGGTACGACGTCGGACACCACCCACCGGCCGAACCGCTCCGCCAGCGACAGCAGGTCCAGCGCGGACACCGGCGCGGCGCAGAGACCGACAAAGTCGAACCACACGGAACCGTCGGACGCCCGGAGCGCACGCACGCTCCGGCCACCGCTCAACGGAACGTCCACCGCCTCGCCCGGCGTCGGCCGGACCAGGCCCGCTTCCGCCAGATCGCGCGCCGAACCCGGCACCAGCACCGACCCGACACGCCAGCCCGGAGTGACCGGGGCGGCGTCGGGCACGCGCAGCTGGCGGTAGTCCACTGGACCGTCCACCTCCAGCACTTGCAGCGACGACTCCAGCAGGGCGATGAGGGGCTCCGCGAGCTGGTGGAACAGCGGGTCCGGGAGCAGGCCCTGGGGCGGATAGTTCGACGTCGCGACGAGCGTCACTCCGCGGCCGAGCAAGGTGCGCAGGGCGCGGGAGAGCAGCATGGCGTCCCCAGCGTCGTGCAGGTGGAGCTCGTCGAAGCAGAGCACCCGCGTGTCCCCGAGCAGCGCGTCCAGCGCGCGGTCCATGGCGTCGGGTGTGCCGGTGCGCGCCCACAGCTCCGTGTGCAGCACGCGATAGAACTCGTGGAAGTGGAAGCGCGGGCCACCCGCGAGGCTGTGGAAGCGGTCCAGGAGCCAGGTCTTGCCGCGGCCCACCGGACCCCAAAGATACGCGCCGTGCCCGACGGCGCTGGGCCGGCGCCCGACCCCCGTGCGTATGGTCTCCAGCAGGCCCTCAAGGTGCTCCGCCGCGGCCAGCTGCGCTGGGTCGAGCACGTACCCCGCGGCGCCGGCGGCGTCGCGGATCGGCGTGGACGGCATGCGTCGAAGGTACCCTCTGTGCCATGGCATGGACCCGCGCCCGACGGCGCAAGCCCGTCACCTATCTGCTCGGCGAACCGGTTGAGGAGTACCCGGCGACCGCCCCCGAGGTGGACCGCGGCCGGGTGCTGCGCATCACCGAGATCGGTGAGCCGGTGCTGCACAACCCGGCCCGGACCGTCGAGAAGTTCTCCACCCCCGAGCTGGCCCGGCTGATCGACGACCTGTTCGCCACGATGGAGTCGGCGCAGGGGGTCGGCCTCGCGGCCCCGCAGATCGGCGTGGACCTCCGGGTCTTCGTGTTCGACCTCACGGACTCGTCGGGCGACCGGCACGTGGGGCACGTGGTGAACCCGGTGCTCGAGACGGATCCCGCAGCCGAGCCCGAGACCGAGGAAGAGGGCTGCCTCTCCATCATCGGCGCGTACGAGCCGCTGGAACGCCCCGGCGCCGCCACGGTGCGCGGCGTCGACCAGCACGGTGCTCCCGTTCAGCTGTCGGGCACGGGATTCCTGGCCCGCTGCTTCATCCACGAGTCGCAGCACCTCGACGGCACCCTGTACTGGGACCACCTGAGCGCCGACCTGCAGGCGGACGCGTTGGAGCAGCGCGACGAGGAGCGCGACGAGATCATCGCGGAGCGGCGCGAGATCGCCATCGAGCTGGACAAGACCCCGCCGGACTACCCGCCCAAACCGGCCGGCGGCCGCTGACCCTCTTGGTTGTGGGCGCGAACATTGCGCCTAAACCGGCCAGGTAGTCGCAACGATCACGCCCACAACACTGCTATCCAGTTCGCGACGGCCTGGGCCACTGCTTTCTCCCGGGCGACGCCGCGCATGTCGTGCGCGCCGGACAGCGTGACCGTGGTGACGGGCCCGGGGATCGCCGCGACGTGCTCGGCGAGCTCGCCGGGAGTCCCGAACGGGTCCTTGTCACCGGACACGAACAGCGTGGGCACCGTGATCTGCCCGAAGTGCTCCACGCGCAGCTTCTCCGGCCGGCCCGGTGGGTGCAGCGGGTAGCTGAGCAGCACCAGGCCGGCCGCGGGCAGCCCCTCGGCCACGGCCATGGAGCACATCCGTCCGCCATACGACCGTCCGCCCAGGAGCAGCCGGTCGCCGGCCACATCAAGCTCCTCCGCCCATGCGGCGGCCTCGGTCCGCAGGTGCCCGACGGCGACCGGTGCCCGGTCTGGCATCCGCCGCCCCGCG
Source organism: Promicromonospora sp. Populi (assembly GCF_041081105.1). Lineage (NCBI taxonomy): Bacteria > Bacillati > Actinomycetota > Actinomycetes > Micrococcales > Promicromonosporaceae > Promicromonospora > Promicromonospora sp. Populi. The sequence goes on from NZ_CP163528.1 coordinate 4,104,994, forward strand.
AGGCGGTACGGGAAGTCGACGCGGCGCACGGGGAGGGGTGGTTCGACGTCGGACAGGGTGTGCTCGACGGCGAGTAGCGCCGGACTGTCCCGGGTCGCGCCCGCGCCGGGTGTCAGCAGGAGGCCCGCGGGGTTGGTCACGACCCAAGTCTGCCCCGGTCGGTTGAGAACGGGGTTGTGCGCGCCCGGGACCCCCCGACGTGCACAACCCCGTTCTCGAGCCTCGCGTCAGGTGAGGCGACGCCAGAGCATCAGGAGGCCGCCCGCGGCCAGCAGCCCGCCGCAGCCGAGCACCGCGAACCAGCCGAGCGACGAGACGGCCTCGTCCGGCTCACCGCCGGCAGCCACCTGGGTCCGGAACGCCGACCCCACATCGACGCCCGGTAGGAATCCCGCCGCGGCGGACGGGGCCGAGGTCGACGGGCTCGGCGTGCTCGACACGGTCGGGGACGGCGTCGGGCTGGGGGTCGGCGTGGAGGACGGGGCGGACGCCACGGTCGGAGCAGCCGCGGGGATCGGCGCCGCTGTCACCGGCTGGCCCTGAGCGGGCCCCGGCGTCGCGGTCTGGGCCGGTTCGTGGTCCTCGGCGGTGGGGGGTGTCGGCGTCGGGGTGGGCGTGGGCGTCGCCGTGGGCGGGCCGGTCGGGGGCGGCGCGGCGGCGGTGCACGCGGTGCTGCCGTCCGTCTCGTGCCAGCTGCTCGCGTCCTCGACCTCGACCCACACCACGCAGTAGCCGTCCGGGTAAACCTGCCCGGCCTCTCGGAACGCGGCCCAGCCGCGGTACTGCTCCTCGCGCGTGAGGTCGCGCCCGAACGCCCGGCCGTCACCGTTCCCGCCGGCGGGTCGGACCACATAGGTGACCTCGTCGCTCTGGCGCCCGGGCTCGAAGGCGACGCCGTCGGCGCTGACCTGGATATCGCCGCGCGAGGCGGCGGCGGCGCGCTGTCCGACGGCGGTCGTGCCCACCAGAGCGAGCAGCGTCACCAGGAGCAGAAGCAACAGGACCGGCCGTGCTGCGGCGCTGCGCACCGTCGGCCGCGGCGCGGCGGCAGAGGCAGTGGCACGGATCACAGCGGCGATCCTACCGCCGAGCCGGTGGGCGACGGGAAGGCCCGGTCAGAACCGGGGCCCTTCCTCGCCGTGGAGGAGGTTGCGGATGGGGCGGGTGATGACGTCGACCCGGTCCACGAGGTCGGCGGGGCCGGTCACGACGACGGCGCGGTCGGCGGCCGGGGAGTACACGGCAGTCACGTTGCGCACCGTCACGCGCATGCAGCGCTTGGCCGTGCCGTCCACGTAGAACTGGCGGGTCTCGCACGGCACGTCGTCGACCTCGGCGACGATCGCGCGCATGGCGCTGCGGTAGTCCTGGTACGACTCCGCGAGCTCGGCCACGTCGGTGATCGCGGCCGGCGCGGCGGGATCGACGTCGGCATGCAGCGGCGCGACGAGCGCTCCGCTGCACGCGGCGCGCACGATGTCCTCGATCTGAGCCGGCGTGGCCGGGACCCGGAGGGTCTCGACCTCCACGGTCTCGCCGGAGAACGTGCGGTAGGAGCGCAGGAACCGTTCCTCGGTGGGGTCGGTGCTGTTGGCGGCCCCCGTGACCTCCTCCTCGACGAGGTCGAGTCCCCAGGTCAGGGGATCGTCGACCTCACCGACGACGCCGGAGAAACGTGCGAAGCGCGCGACGATCTGTTCCCAGGACTCGGGGGTCGGGCTCGGTTCGTCTGCCATGTGGCCTCCCCGGGGCAGGTGCGGGTCTGACAACGAGACTGCCGGGTGAGTGGGGAGGCGTCAACGACCTCGGTTGTAATCGGCCTCGAATCAGCCCGGACTCGCCGCCAAATGCCGTTGCCCGGGCGTGTCGTCCTGGGCCAGGGCACTTTTTGCCGCTCGCGGGGTGTACATCGTCACGCCCCTGGCGAACATCGGCATCAACCGTCCCATGGGCGCGTTGTGAGCGCATAGAGTCGTTGCGGTCAGGCCTGGTACCGCCGGTGCAGGTGCCCGCCGCTTGCGTGAGGAGCAGCACATGTTCGAGAGATTTACGGATCGCGCCCGTCGCGTCGTCGTCCTCGCCCAAGAAGAGGCGCGGATGCTGAACCACAACTACATCGGCACGGAGCACATCCTGCTCGGCCTCATCCACGAGGGTGAGGGCGTGGCAGCGAAGGCGCTCGAGTCGTTGGGGATCTCGCTTGACGGGGTCCGCACCCAGGTCACCGAGATCATCGGTGAGGGGCAGCAGGCGCCGAGCGGGCACATCCCGTTCACGCCGCGCGCCAAGAAGGTCCTTGAGCTGTCGCTCCGCGAGGCGCTGCAGCTCGGCCACAACTACATCGGCACGGAGCACATCCTGCTCGGCCTCATCCGCGAGGGCGAGGGTGTCGCAGCCCAGGTGCTCACCAAGATGGGCGCCGACCTGAACAAGGTGCGCCAGCAGGTCATCCAGCTCCTGAGCGGCTACCAGGGCAAGGAGCCCGTCTCCTCGGGCGGCCCCCAGGAGGGCCAGCCCGCAGGCTCGGCCGTGCTCGACCAGTTCGGTCGCAACCTCACCCAGGCTGCGCGCGAGGGCAAGCTCGACCCGGTCATCGGTCGTACGCAGGAGATCGAGCGGGTCATGCAGGTCCTGTCTCGCCGCACCAAGAACAACCCGGTGCTGATCGGCGAGCCCGGCGTCGGCAAGACCGCCGTCGTCGAGGGCCTGGCACAGGACATCGTCAAGGGCGACGTCCCCGAGACGCTCAAGGACAAGCAGCTCTACACGCTTGACCTGGGTGCCCTGGTGGCCGGCTCGCGCTACCGCGGTGACTTCGAGGAGCGCCTGAAGAAGGTGCTCAAGGAGATCCGCACCCGCGGCGACATCATCCTGTTCATCGACGAGATCCACACCCTGGTGGGTGCGGGTGCCGCCGAGGGCGCGATCGACGCCGCCTCCATCCTGAAGCCCATGCTGGCTCGCGGTGAGCTGCAGACCATCGGCGCCACCACGCTCGACGAGTACCGCAAGTACGTCGAGAAGGACCCGGCCCTGGAGCGTCGCTTCCAGCCGATCCAGGTGTCCGAGCCGTCGCTCGAGCACGCCATCGAGATCCTCAAGGGCCTGCGCGACCGCTACGAGGCGCACCACCGCGTGTCCATCACGGACTCCGCGCTGGTCTCCGCGGCCACGCTCGCCGACCGGTACATCAACGACCGGTTCCTGCCGGACAAGGCGATCGACCTGATCGACGAGGCCGGCGCACGCCTGCGGATCCGTCGTATGACGGCGCCGCCGGAGCTCAAGGAGCTCGACGAGAACATCTCCGAGGCGCGCCGTGAGAAGGAGTCGGCGATCGACGAGCAGGACTTCGAGAAGGCCGCCGGGCTGCGGGACAAGGAGAAGCAGCTCACGCAGGTCCGCGCGGACAAGGAGAAGGCCTGGAAGTCGGGCGACCTCGACACGGTCGCAGAGGTCGACGACGAGCTGATCGCCGAGGTGCTGGCGATGTCCACGGGCATCCCGGTCGTCAAGCTCACCGAGGAGGAGTCCAGCCGGCTGCTCCACATGGAGGACGAGCTGCACAAGCGGGTCATCGGCCAGGAGGCCGCGATCAAGGCGCTGTCGCAGGCCATCCGCCGTACGCGTGCCGGCCTCAAGGACCCGAAGCGTCCCGGTGGCTCGTTCATCTTCGCCGGCCCCACGGGCGTCGGTAAGACCGAGCTCGCCAAGGCGCTCGCCGAGTTCCTGTTCGGCGACGAGGACGCGCTCATCCAGCTCGACATGTCCGAGTTCTCGGAGAAGCACACGGTCTCGCGACTGTTCGGCTCCCCGCCCGGATACGTCGGCTACGACGAGGGTGGCCAGCTCACCGAGAAGGTGCGCCGCAAGCCGTTCTCCGTGGTCCTGTTCGACGAGGTGGAGAAGGCGCACGCCGACATCTTCAACTCGCTGCTGCAGGTGCTCGAGGACGGTCGCCTCACCGACTCGCAGGGTCGAGTGGTCGACTTCAAGAACACCGTGATCATCATGACCACGAACCTCGGCACGCGGGACATCGCCAAGGGTCTGCAGACCGGCTTCAACTCCGGTGGCGACCTGGTGACCTCCTACGACCGCATGAAGGCGAAGGTCAACGACGAGCTCAAGCAGCACTTCCGGCCTGAGTTCCTCAACCGTGTCGACGACACCGTCGTGTTCCCGCAGCTCTCGCAGGACGAGATCATCCAGATCGTCGACCTCGAGATCGCGAAGCTGGACCGCCGCATGCGCGACCGGGACATGGGCATCGAGCTCACGACCGTCGCCAAGGGGCTGCTGGCCGAGAAGGGTTACGACCCGGTGCTGGGTGCTCGTCCGCTCAAGCGGGCGATCCAGCGGGAGATCGAGGACTCGCTGTCCGAGAAGATCCTGTTCGGCGAGCTCACGGCTGGTCAGCTGGTGATCGTGGACGGCGTCGGCGAGGGCATCCTCGGCGAGTTCACGTTCCGCGGTGTGCCGCGCGACGAGCGTCGTCGTCCGACACCGGCGGAGCCTCAGTCGGTGCCTGCCAGCGCCGGCCTGGCGCCGCGGGACCTGCCGTCGTCGGGCCAGATGGCTGCCGGCGGGGCATAACCGCCCGGTAGTCACAGGACCGAAGAACAAAGGCCCGGCCACCCCCCGAACGGGGGGTGGCCGGGCCTTTGTCGTGCCCGCGGGTTGACAGACTTCACCTGCCTATGATTCTGTACCGCGGAACATGGTTCCGCTGAGCGGACCTTGCGATGGCAGGGGGCGAGAGTGCACTCGCGCCTGGCTCGACGACGAGCAGGAGGAGAAACCATGCAGTTCAAGACCTTGGCGGCCGCGGGCGCCGTCACCCTGATGGCGCTGTCGCTGACGGCGTGCGGGGGATCCGGCACCGGCAACGGTGGTGGGTCGGCCGGTACCACCCTGACGATCGCGTTCAACCAGAACGCGGAACACCCCCAGGCCCAGGCGATGACCCAGGCCGGGGCGGCGCTCGAGGAGGCGACCGGCGGCGCGTACGGCCTGGAGGTCTTCCCCGACGAGCTGCTGGGCGCGCAGGACGAGACGCTGGAGCAGGTGCGCTCCGGGACCATCGACATGGCCGTCGTAGCGGGCTCGGTGCTTGAGGGGATCAACCCCGACATCTCGGTGATCAACCTGCCCTACCTGTACTCGTCGGCCGAGCAGCAGGTGTCCGTGCTGAACGACGACGCGATCGTGGGCGAGCTCTTCGACACGCTGAACGCCGACAACCTCGAGGTGCTCGCGGTCTACCACGCCGGTGCCCGCAGCCTGTACACGACCGACGGCCCGGTGACGACTCCCGAGGACCTGGCCGGTCAGCGGATCCGCGTGATCGAGTCCGACACGAACATCACGATGATGCAGCTCATGGGCGGTGTCGGCGCCCCCATGGACATGGGCGAGGTCTACACCGCCATCCAGTCGGGGGTGCTCGACGGCGCCGAGAACAACGAGCTCGTCTACTCGAACATGGCCCACGCCGAGGTCGCGCCCTACTTCTCCGAGACCCGGCACCTGATGTTGCCGGACCTGCTCGTGATCAACACCGGCGTGCTGGACGCCATGGACGACGAGTCCGAGGCGGCGCTGCGCGAGGCCGTCGCCGCCTCCGTCGACACCGAGGTCGAGCTGTTCGCGACGGCCGTCGAGGAGGCGCGGACCGCGGCGGAGGAAGCCGGTGCGACCTTCTCCGAGCCCGACGTCGAGGCGTTCCGCGCGGCGGTCCTGCCCCTGCACGACGAGGTGGTGACGTCGGACTCGGCCCGTGCCGTCTACGACGCCATCACCGCAGCCGCGGAGTAGGCGAGGTGACCCGAGTCAAGGGCGCGGTCGACCAGGCGCTCAAGGTCGTGTGCGTCACCCTGTTCGCGCTGCTGGTCGTCCTGGTGACCTGGCAGGTCTTTACCCGCCTCGTGCTGGGCAGCCCGAGCGCGTGGAGCGAGGCCGCTGCACGGTACACGTTCATCTGGGCGAGCCTGCTGGGGATAGCGATCGCCACGGGGGAGAAGGCCGACGTCGTCATGGACTTCCTGGTCCGCAGGCTGCCCGTGTCCATGCAGCGGGTCACCGAGCTGCTCGCCTACCTCACCACGCTCGCGTTCGTGGCCGGCGTGATGGTGTGGGGCGGGGTGATGGTCGTCGATGCGGCCTGGAACCAGCTCCACGCGAGCCTGCCCTTCACGGTCGGCCAGCTGTACCTGGCCCTGCCGATCGCGGGGCTGTTCATGGGGGCCTACCTGTTGTTCCACCTCGTCAACACGCTCTCCCCGGCATACGCCGGGATCCAGGAGATCGCTCCAGAGGACGAGGTGGAGCTGTGAACGCCGTCGAGATCGTCCCGTGGATCCTGATCGGGGGCATGGCCCTGCTCCTGGCGCTCGGCGCCCCGGTCAGCATGTCGATCGGCCTGCCCTCGGCAGTGTCCATGGTCGTGGTGCTGGGCTTGGAGAACGGCGCCGTCACCTCGGCGCAGCGCTTGTTCAGCGGCATCGACTCGTTCACGCTGCTCGCCATCCCGTTCTTCGTCCTGGCTGGCGTCATCATGAACTCCGGGGGGATCGCCACCCGGCTGATCAACCTGGCCAAGATCGTCGTGGGCCGGGCCCCGGCGCCGCTCGCGCAGACCAACGTGTTCGCCAACGTGCTGTTCGGCGCGGTCAGCGGTTCCGCCGTGGCGGCAGCGGCCGCCGTCGGCTCGACCATGGCGCCCTTGCAGCGCAAGGAGGGCTACGACCGGGGTTTCACTGCCGCGACCAACGTGGCCTCCGCGCCCGCGGGCATGCTCATCCCGCCGAGCAACACCCTGATCGTGTACGCCCTGGCGAGCGGCGGCACGTCGATCGGCGCGCTGTTCCTGGCCGGGTACGTGCCGGGCCTGCTGTGGGCGGCGGGCTGCGCCGTGGTGGTGTGGCTCTACGCGCGCAAGCACCCGGAGCTGCGCAACCCGCGCCAGGTCACGCTGCGCGAGGCCGGCACGGTGTTCGTGCAGGCGATCCCGTCGCTGCTGATGATCGTGGTGGTGATGGGCGGCATCGTGGGCGGCGCGTTCACCCCGACCGAGGGCTCGTGCATCGCGGTGATCTACGCGCTGGTGCTGTCGTTCGTCTACCGGACCATCACCGTTCGGGACCTGCCCGCACTGCTCTACTCGGCGTGCCGCACCAGCTCCGTGGTGATCTTCCTGATCGGCGTCTCCACGATCATGAGCTGGGTCATGAGCTACACGCGGATCCCGCAGCTGCTCGCTGACTCGTTGTTCGGCTGGACCGACAACAAGGTGGTGGTGCTGCTGATCATGATGGTGCTGCTCCTGATCATCGGCATCCCGCTCGACGCGACGCCGGCCATCCTGATCTTCACGCCGATCTTCCTGCCGATCGCCCAGAGCTACGGGATCGACCCGGTGCACTTCGGCATCATGATGGTCTTCAACCTCTGCATAGCGGTGATCTCACCGCCGTCGGCCCCTGTGCTGTTTGTGGGCGCGCAGGTCGCTGGCTCCCGGATCGAGCCTGTCATCCGGCACCTGATGCCGTTCTTCGTCGTCCTGATCGTGGTGCTCTTCCTGGTGGTGTTCGTGCCGCAGCTGTCCACCTGGCTGCCGACGCTCGCCGGACTGATGTAGCGGACCACTCCCGACGGACGAACAACCATGCACATGAAGCAAGGAGCAAAGATGGAACAGCGTTACGCGACCGCCCCGGACCAGATTCCCGGGATGGACACCGCAGAGCTGCGCGAGCGCTACCTGGTACCCGGCCTGTTCGTGGACGACGAGATCTGTACCGTCTACACCCATCACGACCGGATAGTGCTGGGCGGGATCAGCCCGGTGTCCGGCCCGCTGACCCTTACCGGTTTCCCCGAGATCCGCTCGGAGCAGTTCTTCGAGCACCGCGAGGCCGGCATCGTGAACGTGGGCGGGCCGGGCACGGTCACGGTGGACGGGACGGTGCACCAGCTCGGGCACGGGGCCTGCCTGTACGTGGGCCGGGGGGTGGGCGACGTCGTCTTCGCCTCCACTCCCGCTGGTGTTGAAGCGGCCGACGACGCCGCTGCCGCGGTAGCGGCGCCGTCGGCCCGGTTCTACCTGTTCTCCGCGCCCGCCCACACCGCGTACCCGACGACGCTCGTGCCCGCCGGGCAGGGCACCGTCCGGGAGCTGGGCGACCCGCTCACGAGCAACCGCCGCACGCTGAACCAGTACATCCACGAGAACGGCGTGCGGTCGTGCCAGGTGGTCCTGGGGGTGACGACCCTGCACCCCGGTTCCATGTGGAACACGATGCCCGCGCACACCCACGCTCGGCGCACCGAGTGCTACCTGTACTTCGACCTGCCGGCCGAGGCGCGCGTGCTGCACGTCCTGGGCGAGCCGTCCGAGACGCGGCACCTCGTGGTGGCCGACCGGGAGGCGATCATCGCCCCGAGCTGGTCGGTCCACTCCGGCGTCGGCACGGCGGCATACTCCTTCGTGTGGGCGATGGCCGGGGAGAACCAGGCCTTCGACGACATGGACGGGTTCGACGTCGCGACGATGCGCTGACCGGCCCGCGCGCAGCAGACCGAGCACCTCTGGGAGGACCACATGACCGAATCTGCCTCGACCCCAGCCCCAGATCCGGGGACGGGCCGGACGGTCGCGCCCCAGGACGCCGGGATGCTCAGCGCGAGCGAGAAGACGCTGATCGTGCTGGAAGCCGCCATGACGCACGACCGGTTCAGCGAGATCGTCGCCGCGACCGGTCTGCCCAAGGCGACGGTGCACCGCATCCTCGCGACGCTCGTGGACCACGAGTTCGTAGTGGTGTCCGACGGCGGGTACGTGCCTGGTCCGCGGGTGCTGTCCCTCGCGGGCCAGGCCTACGAGCGGATCGACATCTCGCGGCTCGTGCGGCCGTACATCGACGAGCTGGTGGAGCGGGTGCACTGCACGGTGCACGTCGGGACGCGCAGCGGCGACGAGATGGTCTACCTGGTGCGCACCGACTCGGACAAGCCGTACCGCATGCCATCTCGGGTGGGCGCCTCGATCCCGTTGCACACCTCCGCGATCGGCAAGACGATCCTGGCCGAGGAGGACGACGACGCGATCCAGCGGCTCGTGGCCCGGGCCGGGCTGCCGCAGCGCACCGCGCGCTCGATAGTCACCATCGAGCACCTGCGCCGCGAGCTCGCGGACGTGCGGGAGCGCGGGTTCGCGTTCGACCGCGAGGAGAACGTGCCCGGGGTGGTCTGCATCGGCGCGCCGATCCGCGACCACACCGGCCACACCAACTACGGGCTGTCGATCTCGTCGCTGGCCCTCGAGCACACCGAGGAGCAGCTCGTCGCGATGTCCGACGACCTGCTCCGCACCGCAGCAGCGATCACGCGCGCGCTCGGCGGGGCAACCCGCTGACCCGTCGCGCCACACGACCGCAACCGACGCGTACCGACGAAGGAAGAACCATGACGCCTGCCGCTTCGCCTGCTGAGACCTCCGTGGAGTCCCTGTTCCGCATCGAGGGGCGCACGGCGGTCGTCACCGGGGCCAGCAAGGGCATCGGGCTGGCGACCGCGGGCCTGCTGGCCCGCGCCGGCGCCGACGTGGTGGGCGTCAGCACCACGATGCCCGACGGCGCATCCGGCGCCCGGGCGGCCGTCGAGGCAGCCGGCCGCACCTTCACGCCGATCGCCGCCGACCTCTCGGACCGGCAGGCCGTGGCCGACCTGGCCGCCCGGCTCGCCGCGCTGGACGTCGACGTGCTCGTCAACAACGGTGGCACCATCCGCCGGGCCCCGGCGGCGGAGCACCCCGACGCGGACTTCGACGAGGTGATGGACGTCAACCTGCGCAGCGCATGGGTGCTGTCCCGCGAGGTGGGCCGCACCATGCTGGCCCGCGGCCGCGGCAAGATCATCAACACCGCCTCGATGCTCAGCTTCCAGGGCGGCATCAACGTGCCCGGCTACACCGCCTCCAAGTCGGCGCTCGCCGGCCTGACCAAGGCGCTCGCCAACGAGTGGGCCGGCCGGGGTGTGAACGTCAACGCCGTCGCGCCCGGTTACGTCGCCACCGCGAACACCGACCCCCTGCGGGCCGACGCCGAGCGCAGCGCCGCGATCCTCGACCGGATCCCGGCCGGACGCTGGGCGACCCCGGACGACATAGCGAGCGCGGTCCTGTACCTGTCGGCCCCGGCGTCGGACTACGTCCACGGCGCCATTCTCCCGGTAGACGGCGGCTGGCTCGCCCGCTGACCGAACGTCAGGGGGCCGATGGCACGGTCAGGCCCGCCGGGAGCAGGCCGGGAAGTGTGCTCCGCAACGTATCGATCCGCTCGGCGCGCGCCGCACCCCGCAGCCGCTCGACCGGGGCCGTGATGCTGACCGCCGCCACTGCGCGCCCGGCGCGCAGCAGCGGGACCGCGATGCAGGCGATGCCGGGCTCGTTCTCCTCGGTCTCGTGCGCGATGCCGCTCCGCCGGGCCTCGGCCAGGACGGTACGCAGCCGCGCGGCCGCCACATCTGTCCCGGCGAACCGGGCCAGCGCCGCGTCGTCGAGCTCCTGGGCCGACAGGAGCGCGCGGCCCAGCGCCGTCGTCGCGGCCGGGCGCCGTCGTCCGACTGCCGACCACACGCGGACCGCGCGCTGCGGCTCGACCTTGTCGAGGTAGACCACCTCGCGGCCGGCGAGCACGCCGAGGTGCACCAGCTCGCTGGTCTGCTCGCTGAGCGCGGTCAGGGCCGGGTGCAGCAGGGCGGGCAGGTTCTCCTCGGCCAGGTAGGTGCTCCCGAGGGCGAGCGCGGCGGGGCCCAGGCGGTAGGCACCGTCGGGCGTCTGCTCGGCGTAGCCGCGGTGCCGCAGCGCGGCGAGCGTGCGGTGCAGGGTGGGCTTGCTGACGCCGACGGCCTGGGCGAGCGCGGCCAGCGGAGCGCCCGCCGCGCCGAAGCCCGCGAGCGTGTCGAGCGCCTGGAGCGCCTTGTCGACGCTTCCGAGCGGGCTGGCATCCATGGGGCTCCCTCACGTAGCATGCGTTTCGCAGTGAACAACTGGCGTTCACCATAGCGAAACGGAGCATGCATGTCATCCCCCGACAACCCGGTCCTCGAGACCCTCGCCGCGCATCGGCTAGTGCCGGTAGTCGTGGTCGACGGCGCCGACGAGGGTGCCCGCCTCGCCGACGCGCTCGTCGCCGGCGGCCTGCCGGTGGCCGAGATCACGCTGCGGCTCGCGGGCGGTCTCGACGCCATCCGTGCGGTGGCGAAGAACCAGCCCGACGTCGTGATCGGCGCGGGCACCGTGACCACCGCGGCGCAGGTGGACGACGTCGTCGCGGCCGGCGCCCGCTACATCGTGTCGCCGGGGCTGTCGGCCGCCGTCGTGCGGCGCGCACAGGAGCACGGCATCCCCGTGCTGCCGGGCGTGGCCACGCCGTCGGAGATCATGGCGGCGCTCGACCTGGGGATCGACGTCGTCAAGCTGTTCCCCGCGTCCGTCGTCGGCGGGCCTGCCGCCATCAAGGCGTTCTCCGCGCCCTTCCCGGCCCTGCGGTTCGTGCCGACGGGCGGCGTCAGCGCCGCCAACCTGGCCGACTACCTGACGCTCAAGCCGGTCCTCGCCGTCGGCGGATCGTGGATGGTCGACCGCAAGCTCGTCACCGACGGCGACTGGGCCGAGATCACCCGCCGCACCCGTGACGCCGTGGCCCTCGCCGCGCAGATCGACGAGGAGAAGAACCGATGAGCTCGCTGAACGTTCGGCCCGCCGCCGAGAGTGCGTACGACGTAGTGGCCCTGGGCGAGGTCATGCTCCGCCTCGACCCGGGCGACCGCCGGGTGCGCACCGCCCGGAGCTTCGACGTGTGGGAGGGCGGCGGCGAGTACAACGTGGCGCGCGGCCTGCGCCGCTGCTTCGGCCTGCGCGGCGCGATCGTGACGGCGCTCGCCGACAACGAGATCGGGCGCCTGGTCGAGGACTTCATGCTGACCGGCGGCCTCGACACCCAGTACGTGCGGTGGGTGCCCTACGACGGCATCGGCCGTGAGGTGCGCAACGGCCTCAACTTCACCGAGCGCGGCTTCGGCGCGCGCGGCGCCGTCGGCGTGAGCGACCGCGGACACACCGCCATCGCGCAGATGCGGCCCGACGACGTGGACTGGGACGCGCTGTTCTCCCGCGGCGTGCGCTGGCTGCACACGGGCGGCATCTTCGCCGCGCTCTCCGAGAGCAGCGCCGACGTGGCCGAGGCCGCCATGTCCGCGGCCCGCCGGCACGGCACGATCGTCTCGTACGACCTGAACTACCGGCCCTCGCTGTGGAAGGGCATCGGCGGCGAGGAGCGGGCGCGCGAGGTCAACCGGCGCCTCGCGAGCCACGTCGATGTGATGATCGGCAACGAGGAGGACTTCACCGCCTCGCTCGGCTTTGAGGTCGAGGGCGTGGACGAGTCGCTGACGGACCTGGACACGGGAGCGTTCCGCGCGATGATCGAGACGGCGTCGGAGGCCTACCCGAACTTTCAGGTGATCGCGACGACGCTGCGCGGCGTCCGGTCGGCGTCGCGCAACGACTGGGGCGCCATCGCGTGGTCGCGCAAGGAGGGCTTCGCCGAGGCCACGCACCGGGCGGACCTGGAGATCTTCGACCGCGTCGGCGGCGGCGACTCGTTCGCGTCCGGCCTTGCGTACGGGCTCATGGAGCTCGGTTCGCTTCAGGAGGCCGTCGAGTACGGCGCGGCGCACGGCGCACTGGCGATGACCACCCCGGGGGACACCACGATGGTCACGCTCGCCGAGGTCGCCAAGCTGGCTGGTGGGGGGAGCGCACGGGTGCAGCGGTGATTCGCGAGTGGCCCGCAGGGTGCAAGGATTGGAGCCATGTCCAAGAGCATCCTGTTCATCGGCGGAAGCGGAATCATCAGCCACGCTTCGGTGGCCCGAGCCGCGCGGCTCGGCCACCGGGTAACGGTGCTCAACCGGGGCAGATCCTCGGCCCGTCCGGTCCCCGCGGCGGTGGAGACGCTGGTGGCCGACGCGAACGACGCCGACGCCGTGGCAGCGGCTCTGGGCGGCCGGGAGTTCGACGTCGTCGCCCAGTTCCGGGCGTTCAGCCCGGAGCACGTCGCGCGCGACGTCGCGCAGTTCGCCGGCCGGACCGGGCAGTACGTGTTCATCTCGTCGGCGTCGGCGTACCAGACTCCGCCGTCGGGCCTGCCCGTGCGGGAGTCCACGCCGCTACGCAACCCGTTCTGGCAGTACTCCCGCGACAAGATCGCGTGCGAGGACCTGCTGGTGCGCGAGTACCGGGAGAACGGGTTCCCCGCGACCATCGTGCGGCCCTCGCACACCTACGACCGCACGCTGCTGCCGACGTCGGGCGGCTGGACCGACGTGGCCCGTATGCGGGCGGGCAAGCCCGTGGTGGTCCACGGCGACGGCACCTCCCTGTGGACGATCACGCACACCGAGGACTTCGCCGTCGGGTTCGTCGGGCTGCTCGGCCACCCGCTCGCCGTCGGGGACACGTTCCACATCACCGGGACGCACGCGCCCACCTGGGACCAGATCTACACGTGGCTCGCCGCGGCGGCGGGTGTGGACAGCCCGGACCTGGTGCACGTCGCCTCCGAGACGATCGCCCGCGTGCTGCCCGACGTCGGGCCCGGTCTGGTGGGGGACAAGGCGCACTCGATGGTGTTCGACATCTCGAAGGTGCGGACGCTGGTTCCTGAGTTCGGCACCACCATCACCTACGACGTCGGTGCGGAGGAGCAGCTGTCCTGGTTCGACGCCCACCCGGAGGCGCAGGTGGTGGACGCCGGGCTGGACGCGGCGTTCGACCGGTTGGTGGCCCACGCGCGCTCGATCTGACATTGTCCGATCTGGGCGCTTGCGCCAGGGTTAGCGCATGGCTATCAAGCAGGGGGACCCGGCGCTACTGACGTACCGCTATCTGCGTGTGGCGATCGTTGCGGTGGTGCTGGCGCTGTTCGCGTCGTTGATCATGCAGATCGTCGCCGACCACGGCAGGCTCGCCTCGGGCGAGGAATGGTGGCGCGCGACGATCAGCTCGTACTTCTACACGCCGGTGCAGAGCATCTTCGTGGGCGCGCTGGTGAGCATCGGGACGTGCCTCATCGCGATCAAGGGCCGGCACGGGGCCGAGGAGGTGCTGCTCAACTTCGCGGGCATGTTCGCGTTTGTCGTGGCCCTGGTCCCGGCGCGGCTCGACGCCTCGATGTGCACCAGCGAGCCGTACTGCCTGGACGTGCCCGAGCGGGTTACCAACAACATCGGGGCGCTGCTTGTGGTCGGTGGCCTCGTACTGCTGCTGGCGACGTGGCCCCGACGTCGCGACCTGGGCAGCATCGCGGGCCTTGACCTGTGGCTCACCTGGCTGACGTGGGCGGCGGCCGGCGTCTGGCTCCTGGTGTGGCCGGCGAGCTTCGTGGCGGGGGCGCACTACGCCGCGGCCGTCCTGCTGTTCGTCTGTCTTGTCGCCGTCGCCTGGATCAACGGCACGGACCATGCGGTCACGACCCAGGCCCTCGAACGGCTCCGCGGTCTGTCGGCCGCCGCCTACCGGGTCTGGTACCGGTGGATCGCGGTGGTCATGGCCGTCGTGCTGGTGGGTGGGCTTGCCACCTCGATGATTCTCGACCGGTACTTCCCGGAGTTCTTCCCGCAGACGGTGTTCGTGGCCGAGAGCCTGATGATGCTGATCTTTGTGCTCTTCTGGACGCTGCAGACCATCCAGTTCTGGGACATCGGCCTGCCGGCGCGGGCACGGTCAGGCCAGGACTGAGTGGAGGCTCAAGCGAGCGGGTTCTCGTCAGGCGCGAGCGGCCTGCGCCAGCCCGCGAGTGTTTCGGCGATCTTCGCGACGTCCCGCTGCGAGCCGTCAGCAGCGGCCATGACGAGCTCGTAGACGTCGTCGAGCGGCGGGTCGAAATAGAAGCCGTTGATCTCGTAGAAGGTCGCCACTGCGATCAGGCCGAGGCGCTTGTTCCCGTCGATCAGCGCATGGTTGTTGACCGTCGAATCGAGCAGCGCCGCAGCCTTGAGGTCGAGCGTCGGATAGGCCTCTACGCCCATCATTGAGGCGGCGGGGCGGGTGACTGCCGAATCGAGCAGCCCCGGATCCCGGACCTCTACGGCGCGACCGAGGAACTGTTCCGCGATCCAGAGCAGTTCTGGCGCGGTCAGATAGCGGATCTTCACCTGGGTCTACTTGAGCCGGTCGAGGACCGGGCCGAAGCGGTCGACAGCGCGCCGGACGACGTCCTCGAAATGCGCCCGCTCGTCGACGAACACGCGGATGGCCTCGCGCGCGGCCTCCTGCTTCGAGATCCCGAGCCGTTCGGCAGTGGCGGTGAGGGCGAGGTCCTCTTCTTCGGTAAGGCGAAGGGTCATAGCCATTAGTGTGACTCCTCTGGATCTATTGCGCACTCCGAAATCGCCTTCACGTCTAAGGTATCACCCTGATACCAGACCCGGGCCAGGGTGCACGCCAGGCGGCGCCGATGACTTCTCCGCGCGTCCTCGGTCGGACCAAGGGAGAGCAACAGCCCACACCGGAGGGAAGACCATGGGTAGCGCCCGCGGCGCGTGCCGCGCGCTCAGTAGATCCGGCGCCCCCGCTCGTCCGGGATCCCCGACTTCCGCAGGAAGTAGGTGTTCACCTGGTCGCGCCATTCCGTGGCGCTGCGTAACTGCTCGGCGAGCCGTTCCGAGACCCGCTCGGAGACGCGCGGGTCCACCAGCTTCGAGGCCGCGGACCACGCGCCGATCATCGCCTCGACCTGGGACACCCCCTCGAAGTGGGTGTCGTAGATGTGCTGGATCACGGTCTTGCCGCTGTGCAGCACGTGCGTGTACGGCACGTGGTGGAAGAACAGCAGCAGGGCGTCGGGGCACGTCGACGGCGACTCGTAGATGGCCGACCAGGGTGCCGGGTACTGGCCCGCGTAGCCCGTACCGGTCCGGACCGTGCGGTCCACACCGATCCCGTCGCGGTCCGCGAAGTGGTACGCGCCCCACGGGGTGTACTCGTAACCGTCGACGTCGGGCCCGTAGTGGTGGTCGGGGCGCACCATGAAGCCCACACCGAGCGGCGCGGTGTACTGCTCGTACGTCTCCCACGACCGGTCAAGCACGGCATGCACCGCCTGCCCGACGGCGTCCGGCGCGCCCGGGAACGTCAGGCCCACCCACTCGTCGAGCACGGCACCCGGGTCGAGGGTGGGGTCCCAGCACAGCCGTCCGTAGGCGTAGAGGTTGGCCTGGGCGAACGGGTGCCCCGTCCAGAACTCGTCGTCGCCCACGTTGGAGACTGCGGCGAAGCCGCCGGCGGGCTTGTGCCACGTGCCGGTGCCGGGATCCTCCGCTGCCTTGCCGCGGCCGGTGGCGAGGTCGGCCACCGTGGGCGAGCCGTCGTCCCGGCCGTCGGGGTCCCAGAAGCGGAACCCGAGGAGCTGGCTCCACTGCGGCCCGAGGTACACGGCGTGCTGCTGCTGGCCGGTGTACTCCTGCGTGACCTGCAGCTCCAGGGCGACCCGCGTGCGCGGCATCGCGGCCAGCACGGGGGAGAGCGGTTCGCGGACCTGGAAGTCGAGCGGGCCGTACTTGACCTGCACCACGACGTTGTCCGAGAACGTGCCGTCCAGCGGGCGGAGGTGGTCGTACGTGGTGCGGGCGCGGTCGGTCGACCGGTCGCGCCAGTCCTGCCGGTGGTCGCGGACGAACGCCCGCCAGTGGATCAGGCCGTCGTACGGCTCGACGGCGGCGGCCAGCATGTTCGCGCCGTCGGCGTGGGTGCGCCCGTAGGTGAACGGGTCTGGCCCGCCGTCGGCGTCCGCCATGACCACAAACCCGCCGAGGTCCGGGATCGCGCCCCACACCCGCGCCGCGACCCGCACCCACCAGTGCGCGACGTTCTGGTCCAGCGGGTCCGCGGTGCTGAGGCCGCCGAGCAGGATCGGGGACGCGAACGACACCGACAGGTGCACCCGGATCCCCCACCGCCGGAACACGGCGGCCAGCCGGACCACATCGCCCAGGTCGTCCGTCAGCAGCCGGGCCTCGTGCTCGTGCACGTTGACGTTGTTGATCGCCACATGGTTGATCCCGACGGCGGCCAGCAGCCGGGCGTACCGCTCCACGCGCGCCAGATCCCTGCGGACCAGACCGTCGTCGTAGAAGATCGAGCCGCCCGAGTACCCGCGTTCGACCTGGCCCGTCGTGGGGTGCGCGTACACGTTGTCCCAGTGGTCGAGCATCCGCAGGTCGGTGGCGGGGGCATGCGTCTCGTCGGCATCGGGGCCGTCGAACGCGGCCTCACCCAGCCGTACTACGTGGAACAGTCCGTGCAGCAGCCCGGCATCGTTAGGTGCCTGCACGACGACGGCGCCCGCCTCCCGCGTGAACCGGAAGCTCTCGTCGGCCGTGGGGTCGGTGGCCGACGTCGTCGAGACGACCAGGGCTTCGACCGGCTCGCCCGAAGAGGGCGCCAGCGTCAGCACCAGCTCGGCGTCGGCCACGCCGTCACCCACCTCGAGCCGCGAGAATCCTCCGCCGAACCGCTTGGTCGCCGCCGCGACCTCCTCTGCGACGGTTCCGGTGAGCGCGCCGTCGCCGGCCACCACTACCCGGCGGCTGCCGATCGCGGCGAACGCGTCGTCGGGCAGCCAGGCCGCGTGTACTACTTCAGTCATGGACCGTCCCGTCCGTCTTGCGGTTGATGGGGAGGTTTGTGGGGCCTACTCACCCTAACGCCGCGATCGGTTCACGCTCGCGCTCACGCCGAGGAGCTGCCACTGCCCGACCGGCTGCACCCGGACGCGGCGACAAACCGGCTCATCGGGGAGCGGTTCGCGAAGCACGTGTTCGGCGAGGGCGGGCCGCTGGAGTTCAGGCTGCCCACTGTGCTTGATCAGTTACTTGATCTACTCTTAAGCAACTTAGTCGTGAACATGATCAGCACAGGGGAGTCGAGTGGCGGAAGACGATGTCATCGACCTGATCGCAAGTCTGCGACGGAGACCGGCGCATGGTCGAGGCCGAGGTTGGCCTTCTGTATGCGAACCGCACCCAGCCTAAGTACGACGCGGAGGCTGTGCCGGAGACATCCCTGAAAGACCTGGATATCGACAGCGTTCGTCGAACCCTTGAACGAGTCCGGCGTGGGTCGGCGGCTCTTGCTCGGGTTGAGGACAATGTCGCACTGACACGAATCGGTGTGCTCGCCGAACCGAGCGATGAGTCCGCTCTGACTCTTGCGGGCTTGCTCGCCTTCGGCTCGTACCCCCAGCAGTACTTTCCTCAACTCATGTGCTCGCTTGTCGTCCACGCACCGGGAGGTGTCACCGGCGAGACCCGATTCCTCGACAACGCGACTCTGCGCGGCTCGATCCCAGAGATCGTCGACTCTGCGCTCGCCATGATGCGACGAAACCTCGCTGCACGAGCCGTCATGAGTGACACCGGTCGGACGGACAAGCTGGAGTTCCCGCTCGGCGTCGTGCGTGAAGCGCTGGTCAACGCGTTGATGCATCGTGACTACAGCGGCATTACCCGCGGGACCCAAGTCCAGGTCGAGCTCTTTCCGGACAGGCTTGAGATCCGGAGCCCCGGGGGGATTTACGGTGGGATAGCCGTCGAGGACCTCGGTGAAGAGGCGGTCTCGTCGTCGAGGAACGCCATTCTGGCGGGGTTGCTCTCCGATACCTACATGCCGACGTCGCGCGAGATCGTCGCAGAGAACCGTTCATCCGGGATCCCGACGATGATCGCACTTGCACGCGAGAATGGATTGCCTCGGCCGAGTTTTCGGAGCACGGTCAGCTCGTTCGTCGTGACCGTTAATCGGTCGCAACTTCTGTCACCAGAAGTCCTGAGCTGGATCTCAGCGCTGCAGATCGCAGGGCTGACACCTGCACACGAAATCGCCCTCGCCATGATGCGCGCAGGTGTTGTCACGAATGCGGCGCTCCGGCAGTGGGGCGTCGACCGGATCCAGGCGGGGCAGGTGCTACGCGACCTGGTCGAATGGGGCGTCGCGGTCAAGGAGGGTGGTCGGAGGTACGCCACGTATGTTCTCGACCCCAGGACGCGGGATGCGGGTGCGTTCGCAAAACTGGCGAGGGGCTCGAATTCGGCTGGCGACCCGAACCCAACCGAGATGTCGGCAAAGGACCAGATCGCGGACGCTGTCCGGACCGCAGCACACGAGGTGAGCGCGCAAGACATCGAAGTGGCGACAGGGTTGAGCCGTCCAACAATCGTCAAGTACCTCCGCGGTCTGATCGAGGCTGGGGAGGTCACGCCGATCGGTTCCGCACGCAGTCCCCAGCGTCGGTACCTGTGGTCCGGTCGGGCTACCGCCTAGGCCTCGGCAGCTGGGCGTTCACCCGGCCGCGTAGGCCAGCTTCGGCAGGTGGTAGGCCAGGTCGGCGGCCGTGTCGACGGCCTCGGCCAGGTCCAGGCGGTGTTCCGCTACCAACCGGGCCAGGTATCCGGCGTCGATCCGGCGGGCCAGGTCGTGGCGGGCCGGGATCGAGCAGAACGCACGTGTGTCGTCGACGAAGCCCGACATGTTCGAGAACCCCGCCGTCTCCGTGGCGGCTTCCCGGAACCGGCGCATCGCGTCCGGCGCGTCCAGGAACCACCAGGGCGCACCCAGCCGCAGCGCCGGGTACACGCCGGCCAGCGGCGCGAGCTCGCGCGAGTACACGTCCTCGTCGATGGTGAAGGCGATCATCCGGAAGGCCTCCGAGTTGCCGAACGCCTCCAGCACGGGCCGCAGGCCGTGCGCGAACTCGACGGCCACGGGAATGTCGTACCCCCGGTCGGGACCGAACGTGGCGGCCACCGCCGGGTCGTGATCGCGCAGCACACCGGGGTGGAACTGCATGACCAGGCCGTCGTCGGCGGCCATCGCCGCCATCTGGAACAGCATGTGGGCGGAGAAGGCTGCCTCCTCCGCCGCACTGATCGCCGCGCCGTCCCCGCCCGGCTCGCCGCGCAGCGCCTTGTCGAAGAGGGCGCGCGCGGCGTCGTCGGGCAGCGGGGTGGTGTCCGCACTGAGGTGACCATGGTCCGTGGCCAGGCCGCCCGCGGCGACGAAGGCCTGGCGGCGCTCGCGGAGCGCCGCCAGGTAGCCGGCGTACGTGTCAGTTGCGATGCCCGACGACGCGGCGAGCCGCTCCAGGTCGCCCCGCCACGTCGACCGGGCCGGGTGCAGCAGCGGGTCCGGCCGGAAGGTCGGCAGCACCCGACCCGGCAGCTCGGCGGCGAGCCGGGCGTGCGCCTCCAGCGTGCTCCAGGCCGGGTCGGTGGTGCCGATGACCTCGATGTTGAACTGATCGAGCAGGGCCCGCGGGCGGAACGCGGGGTCGGCGAGGCGCTCGGCGATCTGGTCGTAGACCTGGTCGGCGGTCTCGGCCGACGGGCGCACTGTCACGCCGAAGATCTCGACGAGCTCGTGCTCCGTCCAGAACCGCGTGGGTGTGCCCCGGAAGTGCTTCCAGCCCGCGCAGAAGCGCCGGAAGATCTCGCGCGGGTCGTTCTCAAACCCTGGCGCATCGGCCGGGCCTATGCCCAGCTCCGGGAGCTTCGCGCCCTGTGAGACGAGCATCCGCACCAGGTAGTGGTCGGGGACGACGAGCAGCTCCGCGGGGTCCGGGAACGGCTCGTCGTCCGCGAACGCGGCGACGTCGACATGGCCGTGCATCGACACGATCGGGAGGTCGTGGACCGCCAGGTAGATCTCGCGGGCGATCGGCCGCGTCACGGGATCCGCGGGCAGCGCCCGGTCGGGGTGCAGGGTCCAGACGTCGGTCACGGGCTCCTCCTGAGGCGTCGCTGCCGGCTTTGGCAATCGCTTGCACAGGTCATCGTAGGGCGTCGCGGGACCGGCTCAGGCGTCCCGACGCCGGACCGCGCTGACCCGCCGTCGGGCGACCCAGAGCAGGGCCAGCGCGCCCAGGACCAGGGCGACCTGGATCGCGACGCCGACGGGGTGCAGACCGTACTGGCTCGCCTGGACCAGGAACCCGGCCCAGCAGTAGGTGAGCAGGGCGCCGGTAAGGACGGCGAGCTGGTGTCGTTCGGTCCAACCGGTCCGGCGGCTCTGGCGCACGATGACAAATCCCGCCGTCACGAGGGCGAGCACCGTGACCGCAACCGCTACCGGGGCGGGGAACAACCCGGCCTCCGCACCGAGCTCGTAGCTGAGGAAGACCAGGCTGCCGGCCAGCAGCGTGAACCCGGCCAGCGCGACTGGCGGCCGGGCGCCAAGCGGGTCATGGCTGGTGCCGCCTTCTTCTTCTGGGCTGGTGTGGGCGTATTGGTCATGTGATCCAGCCTCGGCGGGCCGGTCCCGGCGCAACAGCGCCGTCGGGACTGGTCCGGCGCGTCGTCCGTCGGTCTCCGGCCAGTACTTCCGGACCGGGCCGCTCGGGACCGCCCGGCTCGACGCGGCGGCGCCGCGGCGTCAGGCCGACCGCTGCGCCAGGACCGCGAGCTGGGTGCGGTTGGCGCAGCCCAGCTTCTCCATCAGCCGCGACACGTGCCCCTTGACGGTGCTCTCGGCCAGGTAGAGGGTCCGCGCGACGTCGGCGTTGGAGTGGCCCTCACCGACCAGGTTCAGCACCTCGCGCTCGCGCTCGGTGAGTGCATCGACCCGGGGGTCCGACGCCGGACGCGCCTCGCCGTCGGCCAGCCGGAGCAGGCGCTGTGTGGCCTCCGGCGAGAGCACGTCCATTCCGCGTGCCGCCGCTCGGATCGCCTCGATGATGGTCGCCACCGGCGCCGTCTTCAGCGTGAAGCCTCGCGCGCCCGCGCGCAGACCGGCGACCAGTGCCTGGTCGGAGTCGACGGTGGTCATGAGCACCACGGCCGGCCCGTCGTCGGACCTGGTCAGGGCCGCAGCCGCGTCGATCCCGTCCACGCCGGGCATCCGGATGTCCATCAGCACGACGTCGGGCCGGGTCCGGGTAGCGAGGTCCACGGCCTCCGCGCCCTCTCGTGCGGTGCCGACGACGCGCACGCCGTCGACGGCATCGAGCTCCTGCTGCAGGTAGCCGCAGACGAGCGGGTCGTCGTCGACAAGGAGCACGGTGAGGTCGGTCATGAGGTTGATCCTGCCGCCGCTCCCGGCGTCGGCGCCATGCCAGCCACGTGCAGGGGAACGGTCACCCGGAGGCGGAACCGGTCGCCGTCGCTCCCGGCGGCGAGCTCGCCGCCGAGCATCTCCGCGCGCCGGGTGATGCCGAGCAGACCGGTTCCAGAACCGCTCCGGGCCAGGCTGTCGGCCTGCCCGTCCGGGCCGCCTGCCTGCGGCCTGGCCGTCGGCGTCCGGGGCCAGCGAGTTCTCGACGACGACGGCGCAGTGGCCCGGGCCGACCTCCAGCCGCACCGTCACCGGCGTGCCCGGGGCGTGCTTCGCGGCGTTGACCAGCCCCTCCTGCACCGCTCGCACCAGGCAGCGGCCGGCGGCGTCCGACAGGCCAGCGTCTGGCCTTGTGTCCGGCCTTGCGTCTGGCCCGGCATCCAGCCCGGCGTCCGGCTCGGGATCCGACCCCGTGCCCGGTTCCGGAGGCAGGTCCAGGCTGATGCGCTGCCCCAGGTCCCGGCCGGCGAGCACCAGCTCCTCGATCTGCTGGGCCGTGTGGCGTACTGGTGCGGCGCCGTCGTCATGCTGCCAGGGGTCGCTGGAGATGCGGTGCGCTCGATCGCCTTTGCCAATTCACTGATGGGTGTAGTTGACGTTGCCATACACTGCACCTCAACAGGTGCAGACTGCACCAATATGGGAGAACTTTCCCTTTATGCTGCGCAGGCCGGCAACGAAGCCTTCTGGTCGTTCGCTTACGCAACCATATATGCGGCGAGCGGCGTCGGAATCGGCGCTGCTGCTGGAGGGGCTTTGGGTGCAATGTTTGCTGTAGTGGGTGCAGGCCCAGGGGCAGCCATTGGTTCAGTAACCGGAGGTATTATGGGGGCTGGCCTTGGTGCGATGGCTGGTGCCGCAACGGGGCGTGGGATGAACACTGGCATTGAAAGGCATTGGCGACGTAACGGATGGATTGACTAACGTGAATTCCGAGCTATCGCTATTAGGGTTGTTGTTCAGGGTTGTTCTCGGGGTTTCTGGAGGCGTTGCGACGGCGGCGGGACTTGCTGGGATTATCGGTATTTTGCGTGGAAAGACCGTTCTAGCCGGCGCGAAAGATTTTGAAGAGTTTGTAAAATGGCACTGGAATGACCCGGACCAAGCGGCGGCCGTGCTCCGAACAAGGGCTCACCTCTTTTCGGTCGTTCTCGTTTCGGGCCTTGTTGCCCTTTCCTTCGGAATCTTCGGACGGCGCTTTGAGGCCGCATCGCTTTTCCTATGGTGTGTATCGCTCTTTGTGATCGCTCTGTGGTGGTGGCTCGAACGTCAATTTGCCTGGCCCGGATGGCTCGTAGCGCGCGAGGCCCGAGGTACACGAGGCTTGTTCCAAGCTCGGCGTGATGACCGTCCGCAGATCCGTCAGAGTGGCGACGATGGTGAGGACGTCGGTAGCAGTTGACTCTGGGCGGCTGAATGCGGGCGGTATCGAGCCGACCAACCGTAAGGAGGCGACCTTTAGAAGTTCGTGACTCACTACACAATAAGTGCGCATCGTCGGATGGCCCTCCGGCCACTCGCTGTCGAGATCGTGCTGGCGTTGGTTGCCATAGCTTTGGGTTTCGCTTTCAACCCAACGGACAGTCGAGCGCTTCCGGCGTTGTCCGCTGTAGCGGTACTTCTAACCCTCTCTGGTGCAGTGAGGGCTGGCATTTGGCTGCTGGTCGGAGGATGGTGCACACTCACGATCGCCAACGATGTCACGACACTGGAGTCCCGGACTCGATGCGTGGACTATCCAATTGAGGGTATTCGTTCGATAACGATCACCCCGGGTGACGCATGGCCGGAGCTGTCACGTTGGGCCACATTGCCCGCGATCTCGGTTGAATTGGTTCATGGAGAAAAGGTAAGTGCGAAGATCCTCCTGCCCGACAGGCGGGTAGCGGCGGTCAATCGCGAGATCGAAAACGCTCTTTTGCCCCGACAATAGGTTCGAGCGCTCATTCGGGATGTCCAGAGTGGCCGCCGGGCTTAGGTCAGCACGCACCCTCAATCTGGATGGGCCCAAAATCTCGCCACCGTTCCTCGCCAGAGCGGCATCATGGACAGTCACGGTTCTTCTTCGATCACCTCAGCGACGAGGAGATCGCGGAATGGGAGTCCTCGCACTGGCGATCCACCTGACGTGAGCTGCGCCGCCGAGAGCCCTACGGTCCGAGCAGCGCAGCCGGTACCACGGCGACGCCGTCCTCGCGGCGATGGGCCCAGGGCCCCGGAGTAATGACGAGCATGTCGGTCAGGGTCTCGCCGAGCTCTCCCTTGAGCCAAAGCAGATGGCGGACATCTCGGCTGCTCGGATTCTGAGTGACCTTGACCTCGATCGCGATAACGCGGCCGTCGGGATGTTCGACGATTATGTCGATCTCCCTGTCGCCGGAGTCCGAACGCATGTGGAAGACCCTGGCGTCGGTGATCTGCGCGTAGACCTGGACCGACTGGGCGACGAGGTTCTCGAACAGTGCACCGAGGAGCGCACCCTCGTAGAGGGTCGGACGACTTCCCTCGGATCCGCGCAGCAACGCACTGGGGCTCACTCCGAGCAGATGTGCGGCAAGCGCCGGGTCGGCGAGCTGGTGCTTCGGAGAGCGAGCGAGGCGGTTGAGACGATTCCGGCTCGGCTGCCAGGCAGGCAGGGGATCCAGCAGCCAGAGCTGCTCAAGCACGGTGCGGTATGACTCCGCGGTGTGGCGTGACGGCGGATCGCCATCTCCGGGTGTGGCGGCTTTGAGGATCCGCTGGTACGTGGTTGTGGTGGAGGTCGCTGCGGCGTACGCCGTCAGCCAGTCCCGAAGGGCCTGCGGCTTGCGGACTGCGAGTCCCTGCTCGGGAAAGGAGCGCTGCACGATCGAGTGGATGTAGCCCTCCAAGCGAGCGCTGCGGGATCGCGCGGACAAGCCATGGAGGTCGGGGAACCCCGACCCGGTGATCTCGTTGGCGTAGTCAGGGAGTCCGAGTTCGGTGCGCCCGTCGATCCTGTCGGCGCCGTCGAACAGCGCAGACAGGCTGACGGTTGGGTGCTCGATACCGCGCTCAGCCAGGCTGAGTGGTCGCATCCGGAAAGAGACCATGCGTCCGGCTCCGGAGTGGGTCGGGGCTTCGGTCGGGACGGAACTTCCGGTGAGGAGGTAGGAGCCGTCGTGGTCGTCTACGGCGCGACGCACCAGGTCCCATGCGCGGGGGAATCTCTGCCACTCGTCCAGAAGGAGGGGATGATCCACTCGCCGCACGCGGTCCGGGTCGCCCGCTAGCAGATCTCGCTCAACGGGATCGTCCAGGGCAATGACGGTCGCCGCACGGCGTCGTGCTGTCTCCGTCTTGCCGACGCCTTTTGCGCCGAAGATCTCGATCGCGGGCAACTCGTCCGCAATCTCGTCGAGTACATCGTCGAGAACGCGACGACGGTAGCTCGCCACCATCGGTATCCCTTCCGGATTGGTCCAGCCGGACAGATCCTGGCCCGACTACTGGACAGATTTAGGCGTATCTACTGGACGAATTTCTGCCATCCTACTGGACGGATTCCACCCACTCTACTAGGCAGATTCCGGCTCGCAATCGGAGGATGCCGGCTTCGCTGACGCGGCTCGGCGGTCGGCAAGAGCCACGCTGCGAACGTTTGCCATCAAACCGTGCGATAGGGTGCAAACGTTCGCAGAGCCGCGGATCGCGGAGGTGTCATGGTCACGGTGCACGACGTCGCTCGCGCCGCCGGGGTATCGATCTCCACGGTGTCGCGCGCCCTCGCGGCCCCCGAACGGGTCGCCGCCGAGACCCGCGAGCGTGTTACGCGCGTCGCCACCGAGCTGGGCTACCGGCCCAACCACGCGGCGAGCGGCCTGCGGATGGGGCGCACGCACGCCGTCGGCCTGGTCGTGCCCGACCTGGAGAACCCGTACTTCGCGTCCGTGACCAAGGGTGTGCAGGCGAGGGCTCGCGCCGAGGGCTACGAGGTGTTCGTCGCCGACACGGACGAGGACGCCGACGCCGAGCCCGAGCTGATCGGCGCGCTCGCCGCTCGGACGGACGGCCTGATCGTGGCCTCGCCGCGGTCGGGCGAGGCCGAGCTGCGCGCGGCCCTCGTTGGTGTGACGGCGGTCCTGGCCAACCGCGAGCTGTTGCCCGCCGGGCCGGGCTCATCCGCCGGGTCCGGCGGGAAAGCCATGCCCGGCGGGCAAGCCGGCCCGGCTCAGACGCGCCGGACATTCCGTTTGTCGCCGGCGACGACGCCGACGGCGTCGCCCAGGTGCTCGGGCACCTGTACGCGCTCGGCCACCGGTCGGTGGGCGTCGCCGCCGGCCCAGCGTCGTCGTGGTCGGGCCGACGGCGGGTTGCCGGGCTGATCGCTGCGGCCGAGCGCTGGGACGTCAAGCTCGTGGAGCTCGGCAACTTCCAGCCGTATTTCGCCGGGGGCACCCAGGCCGCTGACTTCGCGCTGGCGAACAGCGTCACCGCCGTCGTCGCGTTCAACGACCTCATGGCGCTCGGCATCCTGGACCGGCTGCGGCACCGAGGCATCGACGTCCCGGCCCAGATGTCGGTGGTCGGGTTCGACGACGTGCAGCTCGCGACCCTCGTCTCCCCCACCCTGACCACGGTCCACACGCCGATCGCCCGCCTCGGTAGGCGGGCCGTCGATCTGTTGCTCGAACGCCTGCGCGGCGGAACCCCGGGGAGCACGCAGCTCCCGGTGGAGCTCGCCATCCGTGGGTCGTCCGGACCTGTACCCCCCGAGACGGCCAACTGACGCCCGTCCCGGTCATCAAATCCCGGGCGAAGGAGCCCGAGAGAGAGGAAGGCACCATGCGCACCTCGAAGAAGGCAGTGGCGCTCGCCGGAGTCGCCGCGCTGACCCTGCTCACCGCCTGCACGCCCCCGGCGTCGCAGGGCGGTGGCGGCACCGCCGTCACCGACCCCGCCGACGTCCCGGACACGCCCTCGGAGCCTGTCACCCTGAACATCCTCGACGTCGCGGGCAACCAGCGGCTCACCGAGGGCATGGTCGACGAGTTCGTGGAGAACAACCCCGACGTCATCGAGTCCGTGACCTGGGAGACGGGCGGCGCGCCCGACGTCACGGGCATCGTCAAGCCGCAGGTCGACAGCGGCAACCTTTCCATCGACGTCGTGTTCACCGGCAACGACGGTCTCGCGGCCGGCATCAGCCAGGACCTGTGGCTCCCGGTCGTGGACGACTACGGCGACCGCGTGACCAACCAGGAGAACTACCTGGAGCCGGCCGCGGCGATGCAGGAGCTCGCCGAGGGCTACGGCGTCGTCACGACGTACTACCCGTCCGGGCCGCTGCTGCAGTACGACCCCGAGGTGGTGGACACACCGCCGTCGACCCCCGAAGAACTGCTCGGGTGGGCCGAGGCCCACCCGGGCCAGTTCGGCTACGCGCGCCCCGCCAACTCCGGCCCCGGCCGCACCTTCCTCATGGGCCTGCCCTACCTCCTGGGCGACGAGGACCCGACGGACCCCGAGAACGGTTGGGACAACACCTGGGCATACCTCCAGGAGCTGGGCCAGTACGTCGACACGTACCCCACGGGCACCGGCCAGGTAGTGACCAACATGGCCGACGGCACGTGGAGCATGATCCCCACGACCACCGGCTGGGAGATCGCGCCGCGTGCCGAGGGCCAGCTCCCGAACACGCTGGAGGCGGCCGCGTTCGACGACTTCACCTGGGTCACCGACGCGCACTACGCGGCGATCCCCAGGGGCCAGAGCGCCGACAAGATCAGCGCGATCATGCTCCTCCTGCAGGACATGCTCACCCCGGAGCAGAACGCCAAGGCTTACGACGCCGGCTACTTCTACCCCGGCCCCGCGATCGAGGGCGCGACGCTCGACCTCGCGCCGCAGGAGTCGCAAGACGTGATCGAGGAGTTCGGCCGCCCCCTGTTCGACGAGCTCATCGAGTCGCAGGACGCCGTGACGCCGCTCGACGCCGAGTCCATGGTGACGGCGTTCGACATCTGGGACCGCGAGGTCGGTGGCGGCAAGGTCGAGGAGGCAGAGTGAGCAGCTTCGAGTCCCTGGAGCTGCGGGGTGTCGGACGCCGGTTCGGCGGGGTCGACGCCTTGTCCGGGCTGAACCTGACGATCAAGTCGGGCGAGTTCGTCGCCCTGCTGGGGCCGTCGGGCTGCGGCAAGTCGACGGCGCTGAACTGCCTGGCCGGCCTGCTGCCGCTCACCCACGGCGAGATCCTGCTGGACGGCAAGCGGATCGACACGCTGCCCCCGGAGCGGCGCGGGTTCGGCATGGTCTTCCAGTCGTACGCGCTGTTCCCGCACCTGACCGTGGAGAAGAACGTCGCGTTCGGCCTGCAGATGCAGGGGCTGCCGCGCGCCGAGATCGACTCCCGGGTGCGTGAGGCGATCGCGCTGGTCAAGCTCGGCGAGCACGCCAAGAAGCTGCCGGGCCAGCTCTCGGGCGGGCAGCAGCAGCGCGTCGCGATCGCGCGGGCGGTGGTGCTCGAACCGGCGCTGGTGCTCATGGACGAGCCGCTGTCGAACCTCGACGCGAAGCTCCGGCTCGACATGCGCACGGAGATCCGGCGCCTGCACCAGTCGCTCGGGCTCACCACGATCTACGTGACGCACGACCAGGAGGAGGCGCTCTCCCTGGCCGACCGGCTGGTCGTCATGCGCGAGGGGCGGGTGCAGCAGGTCGGCACACCCGACGAGCTCTACGAGAGCCCGGTGAGCTGGTACGTCGCGGACTTCATGGGGTACCGCAACATACTGCCTGCCACGGTGGTCTCGGCGTCCGGGGGCGAGGTGGTGGTCGAGCTGCCCGGGACGGCCGATGGCGGTGTTCGGCTCACCGGGCGCGCGGTCGGCGCCCTGGGCGCCGGGGACAGCGTGCGGGTGGCGGTGCGGCCGGAGGACTTCTCGGTGTCGACCGGCTCGGTCGGCGTCGGCTCGACGGCGCCGGCACCGCCGGTTCGATCCCCGGCTCCGTGTCCGTGGTGGAGTACCACGGGCGCGAGCACGCCGTCGGCGTGCAGACCGGCGACACGATGCTGCACGCCCGTACGACGACGGCGCCCGACGTCGGCGGTGCGGTTTCCCTGACCGCGCCCGTCGAGCGGGTGCTGGTGTTCCCGGAGGCGCTGGACGCCGTCGCACCGCAGGAGGTAGCGGCGTGAGGCGCGCTACGGGCAGGCGCACCCGCGGAGGCGCGCGATGACCGGCGTCGGGCAGCGGCCGCAGCGAGCGACAGCGAGCCTGCGGCATCGCCTGGCCGAGCGGGGGGTTGACCCGGCCCTGCTCCTGCTCGTGCCGGCGCTCGTCGTGGCGCTCGCGCTGTTCGTGTACCCGTTCTCGTACGGGATCGGGCTCACGATCCAGCCGACGGCCGCCATGCAGGAGCAGTGGGGCGGCGGGATCCTCGCGAACTACGTGGCGTTCTTCCAGGACCCATTCGTGTTCGACTCGGTCGGGCTCACGATGCGGCTCGCGCTGCCCGCGGCCCTGTTCAACGTGCTGGCGTCGGTCCCGGTGGCGATGGTGCTGCGGCACCGGTTCCGCGGCAAGCGGCTGCTGACGTCGCTGCTGGTGCTGCCCATCACGCTGGGCACCGTGCTCACCGCGCAGGGGCTGCTGATCTTCGCGGGGCGGCAGGGCTGGCTCAACCGGACGCTGCTCGCCACCGGCCTGATCGACGAGCCGCTCCAGCTCGTCAACAACTACCTGGGCGTCTTCTTCTCCCTGGTCATCACCGGCTTCCCGTTCGCGTTCCTGCTCATCTCGTCGTACCTGTCGGGCATCGACCCGTCGCTGGAGCAGGCCGCCAAGACGCTCGGCGCCGGCTGGTGGCAGCGGTTCCGGCGGATCATCCTGCCGCTGCTCGCGCCGGGGCTGGCCACCACGTTCGTGCTGACGTTCGTGCTCGCCTTCTCGGTGTTCCCCTCGGCCCGGCTCGTCGGTGACGCCATGGGCGAGACCCGGGTCATGTCGCTCATGGCGTTCCGGGCGTTCGGGGAGCAGAACGACTACGCGATGGCCTCCACCATCGCGCTGATGATGGGCGCCGTCGAGCTGATCGTCGTCGTGGCCGTGCTCGGCCTGCGGTCGCTGCTGTACCGCGGGACCACGGGAGGGAAGGGCTGATGGCCGTATCAACGCTGGAGCGGCCGCTCGCCGCCCGGCCCTCCACCTGGTTCGTCTGGGCCGGTATGGCCGCGTTCGGCGTGTTCCTGCTCGGCATCCTGATCGCAGTGGTCGTCGACTCGTTCGGCCGCCAGTGGTTCGACACCTGGCTGCCCGACGGGTTCACCACCGAGCGGTACGTCGAGGCCTGGGACCAGTTCGCCCTGGGTGAGGTGGTGGGCGCGACCGTGGGCGTCGCCGTCCTGGTCGTGGCGATCTCCGTGCTCGTGGGTGTGCCCGCCGCGTACGTGCTGGCCCGCCGCGACTTCCCGGGCAAGCGCGCGATCATGCTGCTGTTCCTGCTGCCCGTGCTCATGCCACCCATCACGTACGGCATCCCGCTCGCCACCGTCATGTACTCGTTCGGGCTCGGACGCACGCTGACTGCCGTCGTGCTGGTCAACCTCGTGCCGTCCGTGCCGTTCGTCATCCTGACGATGACGCCGTTCATCGAGCAGATCAACCCGGCCATCGAGTCCGCCGCCCGGATGTGCGGGGCACGGACCCGGCAGGTGTTCACCCGGGTGCTCGCGCCGCTGCTCGTACCCGGGATCCTCGCCGCCGGGATTCTGGTGCTCGTGCGGACCGTAGGGTTGTTCGAGCTGACGTTCCTCGTGTCCGGCCCCGGTTCGGACACGCTCGTGGTGGCGATCTACCGCGGCATGACGTCGGCCGGTGGTGGCGAGGCGAGGCAGCTCATCTCGGCCATGTCGGTGATCTACACCGCGACCATGCTGGTCATGCTCGTGGTGGCGCTGCGGTTCGTGAACCCGACGCAGCTCGTGGCACAGGTGAAGGAGACACGCGATGACTGACGACCGCCTGCACCGGGACCGTGTCCCGGTGGGCCTGGACGCCCCCGTTCGGCCGACGGCGGTGGGCATCGTCCACCTCGGCATCGGGGCGTTCCACCGGGCCCACCAGGCCGTCTACACGGAACGGGCGGCGATCGTCACCGGCGACACCTCATGGGGGATCCTGGGGGTGACGCAGCGGTCCGCGACGGTCCGCGACCAGCTGCGCCCCCAGGGCGGGGTGTACGCGGTGCTCACGGCGGGCGAGCAGGAGTCCACGGTCGAGCTGATCGGGTCCGTGGTCGACGTCGCCTACCCCGCGCAGGAGTCCGAGCGGGTGCTGGCGGCGCTCGCGGCGCCGTCAACCCACGTGGTCACGCTGACCATCACGGAGAAGGGCTACGCCCGGACGGCGGACGGGGCGCTCGACCTGGACGCGGTGTCCGGTGACCTGGCCGCGCTCCGGGCCGGATCCCGGCCGGAGGAGCCGGTGCGGCCGGCGACGTCGGCGATCGGGCTCCTGGTGCGGGGCCTCGCGGCGCGGGCCGCCTCCCGGGCGCCCCTGACCGTGCTGACCTGCGACAACCTGGTGGACAACGGGCGAGTGCTCGAACGCCTGGTGCGGGAGGCCGTAGCGGCGGCCCTGCCCGGGGCCGACGGCGACGCGCTGCGCGGGTTCCTCGACGCACACGTCACGTTCCCGTGCTCGATGGTGGACCGGATCGTGCCGGCCACGACTCCCGAGCAGCGCGACCACGTCAGCCACGCCCTCGGGGTGCGGGACGAGGGGCTCGTGGTGGGCGAGCCGTTCGCGCAGTGGGTCATCGAGGACCGGTTCGCGGGGCCGCGCCCCGCCTGGGAGGCGGCCGGGGCCACCCTGACCAAGGACGTGGCACCGTTCGAGCAGGCCAAGCTGCGGCTGCTCAACGGGACGCACTCGCTGGTCGCCTACTCCGGGTGGCTCGCGGGGCACACGACCATCGCGGAGGCCATGGGTGACCCGGTGATCGCCGAGCGTGCCCGGCAGTACCTCTTCGAGGACGCGCTGCCGACGCTGACCCCGCCCGACGGACTGGACCTGCAGCACTACGGCGAGCAGATCCTCACCCGGTTCGCGAACCCGCACACCGGGCACACCACCGCGCAGGTGGCGATGGACGGCACGCAGAAGATCCCGGTCCGGTGGGGCGGTGTCCTCGCCGACGCGCTGGCCGCTGGCCGCGAGCCCCTGGGCGTGGCGTTCGGCCTGGCCGCCTGGGCCGGGTTCGTCCGGCTCCGGACCGCCTCCGGGGAGGGTGTGGACGACCCGCGGGCCGCGGAGCTGGCCGAGCTGGTGAACGCCGCCGACACTCCGGGCGGCGCTGACGGCCTGGGCGACGTCGAGGGGCTGGCGGGTATCGAGGAGGATGTCCGCGCGCTGCTCACGCTCCCGGGCCTGCTGCCCGCCGAGACCCCGGACAGCTTTGTGGACGCGGTGGCCGCCGAGATCGAAGAGGTGCTCGGCTGAGCTCGGCGGGGGTCATCCGAAGGGTGTAGGCGGGTCGGGCGGGGTACGTCCAACGGGCGATGCACAGCTGCGCGCCCCCGGCGGAGACTCCTGACATGCCGAGACCAAGGAGTGTCCCCATGAAGGCGAACCACCGAGTCAGAGCTGCGCTGAGCGTGCTGGTGGCCGGATCCCTGTCGCTGGCCGGGGTCGGCACGGCCTCGGCCGCGCAGGGTGCGTCGGCCGTCGACGTGGCCACCCGAGACGTCGGCGACGAGCTCGACCAGGTCCTCTCCGACCTGGTCGACGACGGAGCCGTGGCCGTCACCGCGCGGGTCGACACGCCGAACCTCAGCTGGGCCGGTGCCGACGGCGTCCGTGACCTCGGGAGCAGCGTCCCCGCCCGGACCAAGGACCAGTTCCGCGTCGGGAGCATCACCAAGCCGATGATCGCCACGCTGGTGATGCAGGAGATCGAGAAGGGCACCTGGACGCTCGACACGAGCGTCGAGGACGTGCTGCCCGGCGCCCTGCCGCGCGACGTGACGATCGAGCAGCTGCTCAGTCATACGTCGGGCGCCCCGACCGCAACCGAGTACCTGCTGCACGACCACATGGACGACCCGGACGACGTCGACCAGTTCATAGCTGCGCTGGGTGAGCACTACTCCGAGGGTGATCACGTCCGCGCCGCCCACACCGAGCCCTGGGTGCTGGAGCCCGGCACCGGCTACTCCTACTCGAACGCCGGATTCGTGACGCTCGGCATGATGCTGGAGAAGGTGACAGGGAGGGACCTCGACGACCTCCTGGAGGAGCGCGTGTTCGAGCCCGCCGGTATGCGGCACAGCGACTACCCGGAGCGCCCGGGCCCGCGGGGGCCGTTCCTGTCCGACGTCGCCTACACCGGGGCGGAAGGTGACGGCTGGTACTCGATCAAGCACCAGGATCCGTCGGCCTTCC
This sequence comes from Promicromonospora sp. Populi, assembly GCF_041081105.1. Lineage (NCBI taxonomy): Bacteria > Bacillati > Actinomycetota > Actinomycetes > Micrococcales > Promicromonosporaceae > Promicromonospora > Promicromonospora sp. Populi. The sequence goes on from NZ_CP163528.1 coordinate 4,138,567, forward strand.
GTGCGGCGGGTGCGGTGACGGGCACGACGGCGGACCTCTCCGCCTTCACCGAGGCCCTGGTGACGGGCGAACTCGTGGACCCCGCGACCGTCATCAACATGCTCACCCCGCGCAGCCCGGACAACGGGGCGAACGAGTACGGCCTGGGCATCTACCGGGTCCCTGACCCGTGTGTACCCGGCGAGTACCTGTACGGGCACGACGGCGCCACCTACGGCACCGTCAGCGTGGCGATGACGTCGCTCGACGGCGAACGCCGGGTGTCGCTGGGCGTGACGGGGCGCAACATCTCGGACGATCCCGAGGCGCTGTACAACCTCGACGACCTGCTCACCCCGCTGTTCGAGGCGAGCTGCTAGTCCGTTGCCGAGCTGGAGCCGCGAACCACCAGTGTCGGCTGGAACATCACGTGCTCGGCCGCCGCGTCGGGCCCGTTGAGCAGCAGGTCCGCGGCGCGGGCGCCCAGCTCGTGGGTCGGCTGGCGCACCGAGGTCAGGGGCGTGGAGAGCTCCGCGGCGAACGCCACGTCGTCGTACCCCACCACCGCCATGTCGGTGGGGACGGTGATCTTCTCGGTGCGGAGCGTGCGCAACACGCCCAGCGCCACCAGGTCGTTGACGCAGAAGACGGCTGTGGGCCGCTCGCCCGACTCCAGCAGCCCGCGGATCGCGGCCTCGCCGCCGTCGGCGTTGAGGCTGGTCACCGTGGTCTCGACCAGCGCGGTCGCCGGGTCGAGCCCGGCGGTGACCAGCGCCTTGACCACACCCTCGTGGCGGTCGGCGCACTGCCGGATCGTGTGCGGCCCGTTCAGGAAAGCGATGCGCGTGTGGCCCTGGTCCAGGAGGTGTCGCGCGGCGAGCTCGCCGCCCCGGACGTCGTCGACGGCGACGGAGGAGATGCTCGGGTCGGACGACGGGCGGTCCAGCAGCACGACCCCCGTGCCGCGCCGGCGCATCGCGAGGAGGTGCTCGATGTCGTGCGTGACCGGCACCACCATGACGCCCTGCACACCGTGCTCCTCGAACAGGCGCAGGTAGCGCTGCTCGCGCTCGGGGTCGTCGTCGGACGAGGCGACCATGAGCGTGAAGTCGTCGCGGTCGAGCCGCTCCTCGATGCCCCGGGCGACATCGGTGAAGAACGGGTTGGCGATGTCCAGGACGATGGCGCCGATGGTGGTGATGGTTCCCGCGCGGAGCTGCCGGGCGGACCCGTTGCGCACAAAGCTCAGCTCGTCGATGGCGGCCTCGACCCGCTCGCGGGTGCCCGGCAGCACACGCTCGGGCCGGTTGAGCACGTTGGAGACGGTGCCGACAGAGACGCCGGCGGTCCGGGCGACGTCGGCGATGGATGCTCGGCGGTGAGCTACCGGCTGGGTCATGGAGCGCCTCCTTGCTTCGGCACCATTATGAAGCGTTTCACGGTGCGGCGGCCGGGACTCGGTACCCCGGGCCCAGGTCCCGACGACGAGAACGGGGTTATGTTCACCAGGAGGCCCCGGAGGAACATAACCCCGTTCTCGTCAGACGGTCGGCAGACTAGTTGACGCCGCCCTCCGGCTCGTTCAGGGCCTCCAGGTCCGTGATCTCGGTGCGCTGGCCGAGCAGCCGGTTGGTGATCCACATCAGGACCCACAGGATGAGGCCGATTCCCAGCAGCCAGCCGGCGATCTGGTACTCGAGGACGGGTCGCCCGGTCCACGGACCCACGAAGAACGCGCAAGCGAGCGCGCCGATGACGGGCAGCACCGTCGGCGCCACGAAGTGCTTGCGGTCGATCGGGTCACGGCGCAGCACCAGCACGCACACGTTCACGATCGCGAACACACCCAGGAGCAGCAGGGACGTGGTGCCACCGAGCGCGGCGATGACGTCGTTGTCCGGGTCGCGGCTGACGAAGTAGATCAGCCCGAACGAGATCGCGGTGGTGACCAGGATGGCGACCCACGGCGTCTGGCGGCGGGGGTGGACGCGACCCAGGACGCTGGGCAGCACGTTCTGCTTGGCCATGCCGTACAGCAGTCGGCTGGCCATGAGCATGTTGATGAGCGCCGAGTTGGCTACAGCGAACATCGAGATGAACGGGAGGATGTCGCCGGCCGGGATGCCGGGTGCGGCGGTCTCGACCACCGTGACGAGCGGGGTGTCGCTGGCGCCGAGCTCGCCCACGGGCACGATCGCAACGGCGAAGAGCGCCACGAGCACGTAGATGACCCCGGTGATGCCGATGCCGGTGATCATCATCTTGGGGAAGTTCCGGACCGGGTCCTTCGTCTCCTCCGCCATGTTCACGGAGTCCTCGAAGCCGACCATCGCGAAGAAGGCCAGCGACGTCGCCGCCGTGACGGCGAAGAAGACACCCCGGTCGCCCACATCCTCGAAGATGATCGTTCGGCTGAAGTCCGTCCGTCCCGCGAAGATGGCATAGAAGCCGACCATGATCACGAGCAGCAGGCCCGACAGCTCCACGAGGGTGAGGAAGATGTTGGCCTTGACGCTCTCGCCCACGCCGCGCAGGTTCACAGCGGCGACCGCGGCCATGAAGATCAGCGCGACCGTGATGACAAGGGTCGCGTTCTCGGCATCGAGCCCGAAGCCCACCGCGAGGTTCGAGGCGAATGCCCGCGAGGCGGTCGACGCCGAGGTGATGCCGGAGCACATGACGGTGAAGCAGACCATGAACGTCAGCAGGTGCACGCCAAACGCCTTGTGGGTGTACAGCGCCGCGCCCGCGGCCCGCGGGTACTTGGTCACCAGCTCCAGGTAGGAGAACGCGGTGACCAGGGCGACGGCGAACGCGAGGATGAACGGCGCCCATGCCGCTCCGCCAACTTGTTCCGCGACCCGCCCCGTCAGCGCGTAGATGCCGACCCCGAGGATGTCGCCGACGATAAAGAGCAGGAGGAGCTTGGGCCCCATTACCCGCTTGAGCTCAGTTGGTACCTCGCCGGGAGGTGCGTGCTCCTCGGCCGTTGGTTGGCTCATCTCCGGTCACCTCCATGAAGTGCTACGGGCAGTGTTCACCCCTGATCGCCCAAGAGTTCCGTAAGAAGTAACCGCACGGCAACGGACGCGCCGGAAGTTCTTGACGCTCTGACCTGGTGGGTCTATCTTCCGGAGTACCCGTTTTAACGATTCAACCGCCCACGCAAGAGACCCCGCGGTCACCGCCGACCGCCCGCACCGCTCGACGGAGAGACATGCCGAACGCCGCACCGACGCTGCGCCTCGAGGGGGTCACCAAGTCCTTCGGGCCGGTGGTCGCGCTCAGATCCGGCACCCTGGTGGTCCGGCCGGGCAGCATCCACGCGCTCGTCGGCGAGAACGGCGCGGGCAAGTCCACGCTGGTCAAGGTCGTGGGTGGCGTGCACCGCCGCGATGCGGGCACCGTCGAGCTCGACGGCGTACCCGTCGACTTCGCCGGGCCCGCCGAGGCCAAGGCGGCTGGCGTCGCCGTCATCCACCAGGAGCCCGCGAGCTTCCCGGACCTGACCGTCACCGAGAACATCTTTCTCGGCCGCGAACCCCTCGATCGCTTCCGCCGGATCGACCGCCGCGCCATGCGCCAGCGGGCCCGTGACCTGTTCCGGGACCTCGGCGTCGACCTCGACCCGGACCGCCCCGCGGAGGGCCTGTCCATCGCGGACCAGCAGATCGTCGAGATCGCCAAGGCGATCTCCCTGGACGCCCGCCTCCTGGTCATGGACGAGCCGACGGCGGCGCTGAGCGCCGTCGAGGTGCGCCGCCTGTTCGCCGTCGCGCGCGGACTGCGGGACGCCGGTCGCGCCGTCGTCTTCATCTCGCACCGCCTCGACGAGGTCGCCGACCTCTGCGACACCGTCACCGTCATGCGCGACGGTGAGCACGTCTCGACGGACGCCGTCGCCGACGTCACCGCCGACGAGCTGGTGCGGCGCATGGTCGGCCGCGCGGTGGCCGACCTCTACCCCAAGGTGCCGAGCACACCCGGCGAGGTGGTGCTGCGGGTCGAATCGCTGGAGTCCACCGGCACTTTCCACGACGTCTCCTTCGAGGTGCGGGCCGGCGAGATCGTCGGCCTGGCGGGACTGGTCGGTGCGGGACGCAGCGAGATCGCCCGCGCGATCTTCGGCGTCGACCGGTACACGGCCGGGCGCGTCGTCGTCGGGGGCAAGGACCTGCGCCCGGGTGACCCGGCCGCGGCTATCGCCGCCGGCCTCGCCCTGGTCCCGGAGGACCGGCGGCTGCAGGGCCTGGTCACCGAGTCGTCGGTCGCGCGCAATGTCTCGGCCGTCTCCCGACGGCGCCTGGCCCGCCTCGGCATCCTCCTACCCGACGCCGAGGCGCGGCTCGCGCGCGACTGGTCCGGCCGCCTGGCGGTGAAGGCCGGGGCCCTCGACGCGCCGGCGACCACGATGAGCGGCGGCAACCAGCAGAAGGTGGTGCTCGCGAAGTGGCTGGCCACCGGGCCCAGGGTGCTCATCGTGGACGAGCCGACCCGCGGCATCGACGTCGGCACCAAGGCCGAGGTGCACCGGCTGCTGTCCACCCTGGCCGCCGAGGGGCTGGCCGTCCTCATGATCTCGTCCGAGCTGCCGGAGGTGCTGGGCATGGCCGACCGGGTGCTCGTGGTCCGCGAGGGGCGCATCGCCGCCGAGCTGAGCCGGGTGGAGGCGACGCCGGAGGCCGTGATGCGCGCGGCGACGCCGGGTGCGACCGAGACAACGTCCGAGAGGGATGGGGCGGCATGAGCCTGCTCCGCCGCCGCGAGGCCGGCATCGCCCTCGCCCTGCTCGTCGTGATCGGCGTGACCACGGTCGTCCAGCCCGGCTTCCTGCTCAGCGCGGGCGGCTGGCGCGACCTGCTGCTCACCCCCGCGATCCTCGTGGTGCTCGCCGTGGGGCAGGCGGTAGTGGTCATCACGCGCAACGTGGACCTGTCGGTGGGTTCGGTGCTCGGCCTCACGGCGTACCTGACGGGCCGCCTGTTCCTGACCGCGCCCGACCTGCCGATCCTCGTGGTGGCGCTGGTCGCGATAGCGGCCGGCGCCGTGCTGGGCCTGGTCAACGGCGCGATCGTCGCGTTCGCCCGGGTACCTGCCCTCGTCATCACGCTCGGCACGCTCTACGTGTACCGCGGGATCACGCTGACCTGGGCCGGCAGCGACCGGATCAACGCCGGCGACATGCCGCGCACCTTCCTCGGCCTGGGCACGCGCCAGGTGCTCGGCATCCCGGTGCTGACGATCGTCGCGGTGATTGTGCTCGCGGCCGTGGCCTACTACCTGCACACCTCGCGCGGCGGCCGGCAGCTGTACGCCATCGGGTCCGATCCCGACGCCGCGGCGCTGCAGGGCCTGCCCGTCCGCCGTCGGCTGCTCGGGGCGTTCGCCCTGTGCGGGGCGCTCGCCGGGCTGGCCGGCGTGCTGTTCGCGGCCCGGTACGGCACCGTGTCCTCCGGTGCGGGGACCGGTATGGAGCTGCAGGTCGTCGGGGCAGTGGTGGTGGGTGGCGTCGCGATCTTCGGCGGCAGCGGCACCGTCGCGGGTGCCGCGCTCGGCGCGATGCTGCTGCTCACGATCAACCGGGCGCTGCCCGTCGTCGGCATACCCGACTTCTGGCAGCGCGCAGTGGTGGGCGCACTCATCATCGGCGCCATCGCGCTGGACCGCGTGCTCGCGACCCGGCGCTCGCGCCGACTGGCCGCCGCGCGAGATACCGGACCGAGCGACCGCGAGGAGGCGACCGCATGAGAACCCACGCCCGCCCGTGGTGGCAGCGCGCGCTGCTCACCCGCGAGATGCTGACCTTCCTGATCCTGGTCGTGGCCTGGGTAGTGGCCGCGTCGGTGGTGCGGGGCTTCGACGGCCCGCTCACCATCACCTACCTGGTGCTCGACGTCGCCCCCGTGCTGCTCATCGCCCTGCCCATGACGCTGATCATCGCCACGGGGGAGATCGACCTGTCGGTCGCGTCCGTCGTCGGGCTGTCCAGCGTGACGTTCGGGCTGCTGTACCAGGCGGGTCTCGGCCTGGGGGTGGCCGTGCTGGCATCGGTGCTGCTCGGAGCAGTGTGCGGCGCGGTCAACGGAGCACTGGTCGCGTACGCGGGCCTGCCCTCGCTGGCCGTCACCATCGGCTCGCTCGCCCTTTACCGCGGCCTCGCCGTGGGCCTCCTCGGTACGACGGCGGTCACCGGCTTCCCCGAGACCTGGACCGACGGCGCCACCGCGAACCTGGGGGAGTCGCCCTACCCGGTCATCACCCTCGGGCTGCTCCTGCTGGTCGCCGTCTTCGCGGTGCTGCTGCACGCCACGCCGTTCGGTCGGAACGTGCTGGACATCGGCCGAAGCAGCGAGGCCGCGCGGTTCTCCGGCGTCGACGTCAAGCGCACCCTGCTGATCCTGTTCGTGCTTTCCGGGGCGGTCTCGGCGCTCGCGGGCGTCTACTACACGCTCCGCTACGGCAGCGCCCGCGGCGACAACGCGACCGGCCTGGAGCTGCAGGTCGTTGCGGCCGTGCTGCTGGGCGGGGTGTCGATCTTCGGCGGGCGCGGCGCGATCCACGGGGTGGTCGCCGGCGTGCTGCTCATCGGTGTGCTCGGCAGCGCGCTGCGTCTGGAGGGCGTCACCGTCAACGTCATCAACATCGTGATCGGCACGGCGCTGGTCGTGTCAGTGGTCGCGCCGCGGATCGCGGGCGGCCTAAGAGTCCGACGGCGCAGCGTCGCCGCACCCGATGGCGGCTCCGCCGCCCCACCCCATGAGCCTCCTCGCTTCGCTGCGGGGGCTCACGGGGACCCCGGTGGCGGCTCCGCCGTCGGGCAACGAACCCAGGGAGACGAACGATGAAGTTCACATCTGTGCTCGCGGCCGGCACGGCCGCCGTGCTCGCGCTGGGCCTGACCGCCTGCGGCTCCGGCGACGGCGGAGGCGGCGGCACCGACGGCGTGACCGTCACGATGCTGCCCAAGAACCTGGGCAACCCGTACTTCGAGGCGTCCACCGCCGGCGCCGAGGAGGCCGCCGGGGAGCTGGGCCTCACCGTCGAGGAGGTCGGGCCCGATGCCGCCTCGCCCGACGCCCAGGTCCCGTTCATCAACACCGCCGCCCAGCAGGGCGTAAGCGCCCTGGTGGTGTCGGCGAACGACCCGACGGCGATCGGCGACGCGCTGGAGGAGGCGCGGTCGGCGGGCACCAAGGTGGTCACGTTCGACTCGGACACCGAGCCACAGTTCCGCGACCTGTTCATCAACCAGGCGTCGCCCGAGGGCATCGCCGACAAGCAGCTCGAGCTGGTCGCGGAGCAGATCGGGGGTGCGGGGGAGATAGCGATCCTGTCGGCGTCGGCCAACGCGACCAACCAGAACGCGTGGATCGCGCTCATGGAGGAGAGGCTCGCCTCCGACTACCCGGACATCGAGCTGGTCGAGACCGTCTACGGCGACGACGACGACCAGACCTCGTTCGACAAGACGGCTGCGCTGCTGCAGGCGCACCCGGACCTCAAGGGGATCGTCTCGCCGACGACGGTCGGCATCGCCGCGGCGGCGCGCTACGTGTCGACGTCGGAGGCCAAGGGCGAGGTGGCGGTGACCGGCCTCGGTACACCCGACCAGATGCGCGAGTACGTCGAGGACGGCACCGTCGAGGCGTTCGCGCTGTGGAACCCGACCGACCTGGGCTACCTGGCCACCCAGGCCGCTGCTGCCCTCGCGGCGGGCGACATCACGGGCGCGGAGGGCGACACCTTCGAGGCGGGCCGGCTCGGCGAGTTCACGGTGGGGGCCGACGGCGAGGTCCTCCTGGGCGAGCCGTACGTGTTCGACGAGAGCAACATCGCGGACTTCGACTTCTGAGCTCCGGACCAGGAGAGTGACCGGAAGTTCACCCCCCTAGCGGGGGGTGAAACCCCGGTTGGCCCGGGATCGTCGCAACTACTGTCCCGTGTTGTTTGCGCGGTTTGCGCCGGTGTGATCCGCGCTCTACACGAGGAGAAAACAGTGGCTCGGCATGTGGCAGCACCATCCCGACCGAACCTGAGGGCTTCGGTCGCTCGCGGAGTGGTGGGTAGGACGATCATCCTCGGCGTGGCGCCGGCGATGATGCTCGGGGGCACGCTCGCCCCGGCGGCGACGGCGCAGACCCTGGAGCACTCGCTAGAGCCCGAGAGCGCCTCGGCCCCGGTGGCCCCGCAGGACTCCGTGCTCCCCGACACCGGGACGACAGCGGCTGAGGTCCAGACCGTCGCCGTCGCCGCGGCTCCCGCGACCGAGCAGGTCACAGACGTCACGGAGGCGGCCCCTGTCTTGGCCGCCCAGGGCCCGACGGTCGCCGACGGCGAGCTGGTGCTGGACACCACCGACACCGCCGGACGCATCGCGGGTGAGGTCGCGGCCCCCGAGGGCTTCCAGACCGTCGGCGTGCGCTGGCCCGCTGCGGTCGACGCCGCGATGCCCGAGCTGCAGGTGAGAGCCCTGGCCGCGGACGGCACCTGGGGTGGCTGGACGCACCTGGAAAGGTCCAGCGACGTGCCGGACGGCAAGCAGACGGAGTTCATCTCGGCCCCCGTCCACGTGGGCGAGGCGCTGGCGGTCCAGGTCGCCACCGTCGACGCGGCGGCGACCGTCCCGGAGGGCGTCGAGCTCTCGCTCGTGTCCTCTGACCAGGTCCGGACGGCGGCCGCGACGACGTCGGGCGCGGTCGCGGCGACGTCGGTCGCGGCGGCGGCCGTGGACGGGCCGACGATCATCACGCGCGCCGAGTGGGGCGCCGCCCCGCCGCGCGCCATCCCCGAGTGCCCGCCGGAGGGCGAGATCGGCGCGCCAGGCGTGAGCTGGGGTGCGGCGGACGGGCTCGACGCCGCCGCCGTGCACCACACGGTGAACCCCAACGACTACACGACGGTCGCCGAGGCCATGCAGCTCATCCGCAACGACCAGGCGTACCACCAGGAAACCAACGGCTGGTGCGACATCGGCTACAACTTCCTGGTCGACAAGTGGGGCAACATCTACGAGGGCGCCCAGGGCAGCATCGACGCCCCGATCATCGGTGCGCACACCGGTGGCTTCAACACGCGGACCGTCGGCGTCTCGATGGTCGGCACCTACACGACCGAGGCGCCGTCCGCGGCGCAGATGGACAGCGTCGCGAACATCATCGGCTACCGGCTGTCGCGGTACTCCGTCGACCCGGACGAGTCGGCGACGTTCACCTCGGCGGGCCTCACTGCCGGCGGTCGGTACCCCGCGGGTCAGCAGGTCGTGCTGCCCCGCGTCTTCGGGCACCGGGACACGCACCAGACCGAGTGCCCGGGTATCCTCGCCTACCCGCAGCTCGTCAGCATCCAGGATCGGGCAGCGGAGTACGCGGAGCAGTACGTCGCGGAGAAGTACACGAACCTCGTCCAGGCGGCCTACCTGGACAGCCTCGGGCGCGAGGCCACCGCCGCCGAGATCGCGGCCTGGGAGTACAAGGTCTCGGTGCAGGGCGCCGGGGTACTCGCCGACGGTCTCGAGAACTCGGACAAGTACCGCACGGCACGGATCGTCTCGGCCTACGAGGGCACGCTCGGTTACACACCGTCGTCCGCGCAGGTGTCCACCCACCTGACCGCCATCAAGAACAGGACGCGGACCGTCGACGGCATCGAGCCCTTCCTGCTCGGGAACCCCGTGTACTACAGCCACGTGGGCGGCACCGACACGGCGTACGTGACCGCGCTCTACCTGCACATCCTGGGCCGTACGCCGACGGCTGCCCAGCTCGACCACTGGACGACGCGGCTGCCCACCCTGGGTCGCCCGGCCGTCGTCAAGCAGCTCTGGGACAACCCGCAGGCGGTGCGGGCGCGGGTGGTGGCGACGTACCAGCACTACCTGGGCGTCACCCCGACCAGCGCCCAGGTGGAGGTCTGGGTGGGGCGGATCACCTCGGGCCAGAGCCCGGCGGCATTGCGCCGCGCCATCATGGTGACCGGCAAGTACCTCGCCTACGCCGACTCGCGGTACTGATCCCCCGGGGATCCTGCCCGGCGCGTCAGGTGGTCGGTGGCGCAAGCTGCCGACCACCTGACGTTTGTCGATCAAGCAGCGGTGAACCGGTGCTTGACCACTTGGCGGTGTCGGAATAGGGTCGCTGTGAATCGTTTCAAGATGCACGAGGGTGTGCGGAGAGGAAAGGACGCCATGGCGGCATCCACCCGTGTCGAGGCGGCCAGGTCCGCGCTCCAGCAGCAGACGATCGAGCTGCCGTCGTGGGCGTTCGGCAACTCGGGCACGAGGTTCAAGGTCTTCGGCCAGCCGGGTGTGCCGCGTGACCCGTTCGAGAAGATCGCCGACGCCGCCCAGGTGCACCGGTACACCGGCGTCGCGCCGCGTGTCAGCCTGCACATCCCCTGGGACCTCGTCGACGACTTCGCCGGTCTCTCGCGGCACGCCGAGGACCTGGGCGTGCGGATCGGCATGATCAACTCGAACGTCTTCCAGGACGACGACTTCATGCTGGGCTCGCTCGCACACCCGGACCCCCGGATCCGCCAGAAGGCGGTGGACCACCACAAGCAGTGCATCGACGTCATGCGCGCCACGGGCTCCACCGACCTCAAGGTCTGGCTCTCGGACGGGCTCAACTACCCCGGCCAGGACTCGATCCGGGCGCGCCAGGACCGGATCGCCGAGTCGCTGAGCAAGATCTACGCCGCGCTCGACGACGACCAGCACCTGGTGCTCGAGTACAAGCTCTTCGAGCCCGCGTTCTACGTCACCGACGTCCCGGACTGGGGCACGGCCCTGCTGCACGTCCTCGCGCTGGGCGACCGGGCGAAGGTTGTGCTCGACACGGGCCACCACGCCCCCGGCACCAACATCGAGTTCATCGTGGCGCAGCTGCTGCGCCAGGGCCGGCTCGGCGCGTTCGACTTCAACAGCCGGTTCTACGCCGACGACGACCTCATGGTCGGCGCCGCGGACCCGTTCCAGCTCTTCCGGATCATGCACGAGATCGTGTCCGCCGGGGCCCACGCCCCGGACAGCGGGGTCAACTTCATGCTCGACCAGTGCCACAACATCGAGCCGAAGATCCCCGCCCAGATCCGGTCGGTCATGAACGTCCAGGAGGCGACGGCGAAGGCGCTGCTCGTCGACGTCGAGGCGCTCACCGCCGCGCAGCTTTCCGGCGACGTGCTCGGCGCACACGCCGTGCTCATGGACGCGTACAACACGGACGTGCGCCCGCTCGTCGCGCAGGTGCGCGAGACCCTGGGCCTGGCCCCGGACCCGATCACCGCCTTCAAGGCGTCGGGTTATGCCGAGAAGATCGCCGACGAACGCGTCGGTGGCGCGCAGGCGGGATGGGGAGCATGACCGACGTCGTTCAGGAGCTGGTGGAACGGTCGAACCGGCTCGGTGCCGACCCAAGGAACACCAACTACGCGGGCGGCAACACGTCCGCGAAGGGGATCGCTACCGATCCCGTGACGGGCGATCCCGTGGAGCTGCTGTGGGTCAAGGGCTCGGGTGGCGACCTCGGCACGCTGCGACCCGAGGGCCTGGCCGTGCTCCGGCTCGACCGCATGCGGGCCCTCACGGACGTCTACCCGGGCGAGGGGCGCGAGGACGAGATGGTCGCCGCGTTCGACTACTGCCTGCACGGCAAGGGCGGCGCGGCGCCGTCGATCGACACGGCGATGCACGGCCTGATCGACGCCGTCCACGTGGACCACCTGCACCCCGACTCGGGGATCGCGGTGGCCGCTGCGGCCGACGGCGCGGCGCTCACCCGGGAGATCTTCGGCGACGAGGTCGTGTGGGTGCCGTGGCGCCGCCCCGGCTTCCAGCTCGGCCTCGACATCGCGGCCATCGAGGCCGAGAACCCGCAGGCGGTCGGCTGCATCCTCGGCGGGCACGGCATCACCGCCTGGGGTGACACGTCGGCGGAGGCGGAGGAGCGGTCGCTCGGGATCATCCGGCGGGCGGAAGAGTTCATCGCGGCCCGTGCCGCGGCCCGGGACACCCACCCGTTCGGCGTCGTGCGGCAGGGCTACGAGCCTTTGCCCGACGACGAGCGGCGGGCTCGTGCGGCGGCGCTCGCGCCGGTGATCCGGGGCCTGGCGAGCTTCGACGCCCCGCAGGTCGGCCACTTCACCGACTCCGAGCCGGTGCTGGACTTCCTGGCTCGTGAGCGCCTGGTGGCGCTCGCCGCGCTCGGCACGTCGTGCCCCGACCACTTCCTCCGCACCAAGGTGAAGCCGCTGGTGGTCGACGTCCCGCCGTCGGCCGGGGTGGAGGAGATCGTGGCCGCGCTACGCGCGGCGCACGAGGCGTACCGCGCGGACTACGCGGCCTACTACGAGCGCGGCGCGGCGGCCGCGCGGGCCCGCGGTGAGGAGCCGCCGGCGATGCGCGGCGCCGATCCGGCGATCGTCCTGGTCCCGGGGGTCGGTCTGTTCTCGTACGGGCGGAACAAGCAGACGGCCCGTGTGGCCGGCGAGTTCTACGTGAACGCGATCAACGTGATGCGGGGCGCGGAGACCATCTCCACGTACGCACCCATCGCGGAGGAGGAGAAGTTCCGCATCGAGTACTGGGCCCTGGAGGAGGCGAAGCTCGCGCGGATGCCCACGCCAAAGCCGCTGGCGACGCGGGTGGCCCTGGTGACCGGGGCGGCGTCGGGCATCGGCAAGGCGATAGCGACGCGGCTGGCGGCCGAGGGGGCGTGCGTGGTGGTCGCCGACCTGGACGCCGGGAAGGCCGCTGCGGTGGCGGCGGAGCTCGGCTCGTCCGACGTCGCGATCGGGGTGGCGATGGACGTTTCCTCCGAGGCGGCGGTGCGGGCCGGGGTGCGGGAGGCCGTGCTGGCGTTCGGCGGGGTTGACCTCGTGGTGAACAACGCCGGCCTGTCCCTGTCCCGGTCGCTGTTCGACACCACCGAGGCCGACTGGGACCTGCAGCACAACGTCATGGCCAAGGGGTCGTTCCTGGTTTCACGTGAAGCGGCGCGGGTGCTGGTGGACCAGGGCCTGGGCGGCGACATCGTCTACATCTCCTCGAAGAACTCCGTGTTCGCCGGGCCCAACAACATCGCCTACTCCGCTACCAAGGCCGACCAGGCGCACCAGGTGCGGCTCCTGGCCGCCGAGCTCGGCGCGCACGGGATCCGAGTGAACGGCGTGAACCCCGACGGGGTGGTGCGCGGGTCCGGCATCTTCGCCGGCGGGTGGGGCGCGCAGCGCGCCGCCGTCTACGGCGTGCTGGAGGCGGAGCTCGGCGAGTTCTACGCGCAGCGCACCCTGCTCAAGCGCGAGGTGCTGCCCGAGAACGTCGCGGCCGCCGTGTTCGCGCTGTGCACCGCCGACTTCTCGCACACCACCGGTCTGCACGTGCCCGTCGACGCGGGCGTGGCGGCGGCGTTCCTGCGGTGAGCGAGACGGGCGGGCCCCTCGGATCGACCATGCAGTTGCTGCCAGAACGGGTAGGGGTTTGGCAGCAACTGCATGGTCAATCGGACGTGGACCGATGAGTCCCGCGTTCGTCGCAGTTGATCTGGGGGCGACCAGTGGGCGCGTGATGCTCGGGGTCGTCCACGGGTCTACTGGGCCGGAGCGGGGGCCGCGCTCGGGGCCGACGCCGGCGGGTGGCCCGCGGATCGAGCTCGTCGAGTGCGCGCGGTTTCCAAACGGACCCCGGCGGGACGCCGCCGGCGCGCTCCGGTGGGACGTGCGCGCGCTGTGGCGGGCAGTGCTGGACGGCCTGCGGTCCGCCGCCGACGTCGCACACGAGCGGGGCGCCGAGATCCGCGGCATCGGCGTCGACTCGTGGGCCGTCGACCACGCCCTCCTCGATGCGGCCGGCGACCTCGTCGCGGACCCGTTCAGCTACCGCGACCCGCGCACGGACGGAGTTCCCGACGAGGTGTACCGGCGTACCCCGTTCGCCGACCACTACGCGGTCAACGGGCTGCAGCACCTGCCGTTCACCACGGAGTTCCAGCTCGTCGCGGGGCGTGCAGACCCGGACTGGGCGCGGGCCCGGCACGTGCTGCTGATCCCCGACCTGATCACGTACTGGCTCACGGGCCGCCGCGTCGCCGAGGTGACCAACGCGTCCACGACGGGGCTGCTCGACGCGCGCTCGCGCACCTGGTCGGCCGACCTCCTGGACCGGCTCGCGGCGCACTACCCCGCGCTCGCCCGGCTCCGCGGCCGGCTGCCGGAGCTGGTCGAGCCGGGCGCCGTCGTCGGACCGATCCTCCCGGAAGTACGGGAGGCGACCGGGCTGGGCGAGGTGCCGGTGCTCGCGGTCGCCTCGCACGACACGGCCTCCGCCGTGGCGGCGACCCCGCTCGGGGAGGTGGCCGTTCCGCTCGGGGACGCGGCGACCCCGCTCGGGGAGGCGGGCAGGCCGAGCGGGGGCGTCGGGGCGTACATCTCCTCAGGTACCTGGTCGCTCGTCGGGCTGGAGCTGCCCGCCCCCGTGCTGACGGCGGCCAGTCGCGCGGCGAACTTCACCAACGAGCTCGGGCTCGACGGGACGGTGCGGTACCTGCGCAACGTGATGGGCCTGTGGGTGCTCGACGAGTGCGTCCGAGCCTGGGCGTCGGACGACGGCGCGCCCGTGGACCTGTCCGGCCTGCTCACCGCGGCCGCCGGCGAGCCCGGTGGCCGCTGCCTCATCGACGTCGACGGCGACGAGTTCCTCGCCCCGGGCGACATGCCGCGCCGGGTGGCCGACGCCGCGGCCCGCCTCGGAGCCGGCCTCCCCGCCACACGGCCGGCCCTGGTCCGCGTGATCCTCGACAGCCTCGCGGCGGCCTCCGCACGCGCGATCTCGGAGGCATCGTCGCTGGCAGGCGTGGTTGTGGCCGCCGTGCACGTCGTGGGCGGCGGCTCGCGGAACGAGCTGCTGTGCCGGCTCACGGCCGACGCGACGGGCCTGCCGGTCATCGCGGGCCCGGTCGAGGCCACCGCCCTCGGGAACGTGCTGGTCCAAGCGCGGGCCGCGGGTGTGGTGCCAGGGCGCGACGGCGGCGTCGCCGACCTGGCCGCGCTCCGTGATGTGGTGCGTGCGAGCAGCACCCTGCGCCGCTACGACCCGACGCCGTGACCTGCCTGCCGTGAACCGATCCTGTCGCTCGTGCGGATACATGAGTGACAGTGGGTTCCGACGGTCAGGGAGACACGATGCAAGCAAAGAAGAAGACGTGGGACGGGGCGGCGCCATGACGGCGGCCGCGGAGCTGGTGGGTACCGACTTCGCATCCGAGGTGGAGCGGACCGACGCCCAGCTCATCGCGTTGTCCATGCACGAGCCGGAGGACTTCGCGGCCGTCTACGGGCGCCACGCGCGGACCGTCCATCGGTACGCGTACCGCCGCGTGGGTCCGGAGCACGCCGACGACGTGGTGGCGGAGACGTTCGTGGCGGCCTTCCGTCGTCGGGCCTCCTACGACCTGAGCCTGCCGGATGCCAGGCCGTGGCTGCTCGGGATCGCGACCAGGGAGATCGCCCAGTTCCGCCGGGCGGAGGAGACCCGGTACCGGGCCACGGCGCGGTTGGTGACGGCACTCCCCGAGGACGGTCTCGCCGATCTGGCGACGACCAACGTTGCCGCCCGGGCCGCCGGGAGCGCGCTCGGCAAGGCACTCGGCGGCCTGCGACCCGGCGACCGGGACGTGCTGCTGCTCTGGGCGTGGGGTGACCTCAGCTACGAGGAGATCGCCACGACTCTCGACATCAAGAAGGGCACGGTCCGGTCTCGGCTGCACCGGGCACGCAAGCTGGTCCGCGCGGCACTTCCGGGCGGACTCTGGGACGAAGAGGAGGACGGGCGATGAGCACGAGCACCAAGGGGACTGGGCAGGAGCCTGGCGGCAGCGAGCGGGACGCACTGCAGATGACCGGTTTGCTGCTCGACCCGTCGGAGGCGGAGCTGGAGGCCGCGTTCCGGTCGGGGCAGGCGCGGCTGACCTCGGAGCTGGGGTCGTCCGCCGCCGCGACGGACGGGCAGCGCCAGCACTCGGCCGGAGCCAGCCTGCTCCGGTCCGTGCGGGCTCCGGGCGGTCGGAGCGGGTCGGCCGACGGGCGGCGGCCGGGTGACCGGCGACGTACCGGGGGAACGCGGAGGCCCGTAGTGCGAGCCGCCGTCGGCCTGGGCCTCGCGGCCACCGTTGCGGGCGGCCTACTCTTCGCCCCCACGGCCACGCTCTCGATGCCGTGGGACGACGACGGCAGCGCGGTCGTGGTGCCGCCGGCCTCGGCCTCGGCGGCGGAGATCCTGCAGGCCGCCGCCACCCGGACGGTCGCCGCCGCGGACGACTCGTGGGCGAACATCCGGCCGGACCAGTTCCTGTACACGCACTCGACGGGGACCACCCGTTACGAGATCGTGGGCGATGAGCCCCAGATCAGCCTGGAAGAGGAGGAAAGCTTCATCTGGTCTTCGGTGGACGGGACTCAGGACGGCCTGTCCGCGGGGACGTTCGCCGAGGAGCCGTACCACGAGTACCCGCTCATCACCTGTGCGGGGGACGGGGCGGAACGGGCACTTGCGGCCGGCGGTGACTGCAGCTCAGAGCCGGGGCTCAACCTGGACGCACCCACCGACGCCGACGCGATGTACGACTACCTGCGAGACCAGCCGCCGTTTGAGGACGAAGGACCGGCAGCGTCGATGTTCATCAGAGCCGGCGAGCTGCTGGGCTACCTGACGCCGAGGTCGCAGGCGGCGGTCTTCGAGGCGCTGAGCCGGGTGGACGGGCTGATCGTGACTCCCGGCGTCACCGACGCCGTCGGGCGGACCGGCATCGCAGTCGGCGTCGAGCTGGAGTACTACCGGCAGGACCTCATCTTCGATCCGGAGACCAAGGACCTGCTCGGTGTTGCGTCCTTCTACCCCGACGGTATGGCGGACGGGTACGCGATCGTCGAACGGACCATCGTGGACGAGGTAAACCAGAAGCCCTGACACCACTTGTCAGCGAAAGACACATGCGCGAGGCCTGTCACCCACGGTGGGTGGCGGGCCTCGCGCTGGTAGCGCTTGTCCGGGCTGGACCTCAGCCTTCAGCCAGCCTTGAGGAACTCCGGGCGGATCACCTCACGCAGCGCGGTTGCGACGACGTTCGCGCTGATGATCTCGACGGTCGGCCGCGTGGCCTGCGCCAGACCCTCCAAGATCGCCAGCCGGGCCATCGTCGAGACCGGCAGGTCGCGCTGCGCCGCTGCGGCGGCCAGAACGTCGTACTGCTGCGCTGACAGCCGCACGGACAGCACCTTCGGGGCCGCGGCCTCGGACCGACGAGCTCCGACTGCGTCGTCGGGCAGTGGGTCGTGCCTGCGCGCCTCGGACTCTTCCGCGACCTCTTCAAGAAGCTTCTCGATACTCATCGCTCCTCCTCCTGCTCGCCTTCGTTCTGCTTGTCGTTCTCGTAGTGGCGCTGGTCCACATCGTTGGACCGCCACGCGTTCGCGCCCCATACCTTGGTGCCCTCAAGCACGGTGATCACCGTGATCAGGAGACCGGCGGTCTCTGACCACCCAATGGTTCGATCCGAGGATCCGGACTTGGATGCGGGGTCTGGGCTGAATGTGACGGCATGAGGATCGATGAAGGCTTCATCGGCCCACTCAGGTTCGATGTTCGTCTCCCCGGCCGACCCCTTGCGTGTCGACCTCGTGCGGATGTAGTCAGCCCGGTGCTTCCAGTCAGGAACCTCACTCACGTAGTTGAATCTACTACACGCAAGATCAAGGTGACAGGGTGTGCGGCTGGGAGGACGGGTCTACAGGTGAGGGGCGATGTGTTGCTCGTAGCGGTCCAGCACCGTCTTCGCGGTCTCCGACGGGGGGCGGGACCAGATCTGCTCGTTGAAGATCTCCGTCTCGATGTCGCCCACGTAGCCGGCATCGCGTACCCAACCGGTGATCGTCGCGAAGTCGATGTAGCCGTCGCCGACGTGCCCGCGTGAGTTCAGCGGTTCCGCCGCGAGCGGGAGCACCCAGTCGCACACCTGGTACGACGCGATCCGGTCCTCGCGTCCGGCCCGTGCGATGGACCTGCGCAGCGCCGGGTCCCACCACACGTGGTAGGTGTCGATGACTACCCCCACCTCGGACGGCGCGAACGGCGCCGCCAGGTCGAGCGCCTGCGCGAGCGTGGAGATCACCGCCCGGTCGGCGGCGAAGATCGGGTGCAGCGGCTCCAGCACTATCCGCACGCCGTGCTCGGCGGCGAACGGAACCAGGTCGGCGATCCGGTCGGCGACCCGGCCGCGCGTGGCGACGAGGTCGCGGTCCACGGCCGACGTCGGGGCTCCGCCCGGAGTGGAGCCCACCAGCCCGCCGACTACAAAGACCAGCTCCGAGGTGCCGATCGTCGCGGCCTCCTCGATCGCCCGCCGGTTGTCGTCCAGTGCTGTGCGGATCCCGACGTCGTCCGCTGCGGTGAGGAACCCGCCGCGGCACAGGGACGACGCGCGCAGGCCGGCGTCGGCGATGATGCGTGCCGCCTGCGGGGCGCCGACCGCCTGCACGACGTCGCGCCACGGGCCGACCGCGCCGAACCCCGCGGTGGCCGCTGCCTCGCATGCCTCCGCGAGCGAGGCATGCTTCACCGTCGCTGTGTTCAGCGAGGCCCGGCTCATGCGCTCACCCCGTTCGTCGTCAGGAAGGCCCGCAGGCGCACGCCCGCGAGGTCCGGGTCGAGCAGCATTCCGCAGCCGTCGGCCAGGCGGGCCAGCTCGACCAGGTGCCGCAGCGACCGCCCGGAGTGCAGCCCGCCCACCAGCGAGAACCCGGGCTGGAACCCGTTGAGCCAGGACAGGAACGCGATCCCGGTCTTGTAGTAGTAGGTGGGCGCGGCAAAGATGTGCCGGCCCAGCGCCTCGGTCGAGGCCAGGATCTGGTGCCCACGGGCAGCGCCGTCGGGGTCGCCCGCCGCCCCGGCGTCGAACGCCTGGAGCGCCATGGAGGCCGCCGGGTAGATCGCGGCGAAGATGCCGAGCAGTGCGTCCGAGTGGCCCTGTTCGTCGCCCGCGATGAGCTCCGGATAGTTGAAGTCGTCGCCCGTGTAGAGCCTGGGCTTGGTCCCGCTGTCCGATGGCGGCAGCGCCGCCAGCGACCGGCGCAGGCTCACCTCGTGGGCGGCGTCGAGCAGCGACACCTTGACGCCGTCGATCCGGGGCTGGTGCGCGCGGATCAGGTCGAGGAAGGTCGCCGTCGCGTCGTCCACCGAGGACGATCCCCAATAGCCTGCCAGCGTCGGGTCGAACATGGTGCCCAGCCAGTGCAGGATCACGGGCTGGTCGGCCTCTGCCAGCACCGCGTCGTACACGCGGGCGTAGTCCTCGGGCCCGCGCGCGACCCGCGCCAGCGCGCGCGAGGCCATGACGATGACCTGCGCCCCGGCGTCCTGCACCACGTGCACCTGTTCGCGGTAGGCATCGGTCACCGCCGCGAGCCCGGCCGCGCCCGGCTCCAGGGCCGCCACGACCTCCGGCGCGAGCTGGTCGGTGCCCGCCCCGCACGCGATGCGGGCGCCCACGGACGCCGCCTCGACCGCCGACCGCCGCACCAGCTCCTGCGTTGCGGCCCAGTCCAGACCCATGCCGCGCTGCGCGGTGTCCATCGCGTCGGCCACACCCAGCCCGTGCGCCCAGATCCGGTGCCGGTAGGCGAGCGTCGCGTCCCAGTCGACGACGGCGGGCGCGCCCGGCACGTTCTCCGCCCCGACCTGCGGCACCACGTGGGCGGCCGCGAAGGCGATGCGGCTCGTCAGCGGGCCTGACGGCGTCGTCCATGGCCCGGGGGTGTTGAGATCTAGGGTCTCCGATCCGGAAACCCGGCCCTCGGCGTCGAACACCGGGAGGGTCACCGTCACGCCGCTGGCAGAGGCGATCGAGTCCGGTGTCTCGACAGGCTCGACCCGCGCGGCAGGCCCCGCCGCCCCGCTCACAGCACGATCTCCGGGATGTCCAGCCGACGCCCCTCAGCCGACGACCGCAGCCCCAGCTCCGCGAGCTGCACACCGCGCGCCGCCGACAGCAGGTCATAACGGTGGGGGCGCCCCGCTGCGACGTCGCGCAGAAACTCCTCCCACTGCAGCTTGAAGCCGTTGTCGAGGTCGGCGTTCGCAGGGACGTCGAGCCACTGGTCGCGGAACGGCTCGGTGACCGGCAGGTCCGGGTTCCACACGGGCTTGGGGGTGTGCGAGCGGTGCTGGGCGCGGCACTCGCGCAGGCCGGCGACGGCGGAGCCGTGGGTGCCGTCCACCTGGAACTCGACCAGCTCGTCACGGAACACGCGCACGGCCCAGGACGAGTTGATCTGCGCCACGACGCCGTCCCCGCCGGGCGTCGTGACGTCGAAGATGCCGTAGGCGGCGTCGTCGGCGGTCGCGGCGTACTCGCGGCCCTGCTCGTCCCAGCGGGTCGGGATGTGCGTCGCGGTCCTCGCGGTCACCGACCGTACGGTCCCGAGGATGCCCTCCAGCACGTAGTTCCAGTGGCAGAACATGTCGGTGGTGATGCCGCCGCCGTCCTCGACGCGGTAGTTCCAGGACGGGCGCTGGGCGGGCTGCGAGTCGCCCTCGAACACCCAGTACCCGAACTCGCCGCGCAGCGACAGGATGCGGCCGAAGAAGCCCTCGTCCACGAGGCGGCGCAGCTTCACGAGGCCCGGCAGGTACAGCTTGTCGTGCACCACACCGACGGTGACGCCGGTGGTCACCTGGAGCCGCGCGAGCTCGATCGCCTCGGTGAGCGTCTCCGCCGTCGGCTTCTCGGTGAACACGTGCTTGCCCTGCTTCATCGCCTTCGTCAGGGTCGCGGCGCGCAGGTTGGTCATGGCGGCGTCGAACACGATGTCGGCCTCCGCTATGGCGGCGTCGACGTCGGTGGTCCAGTGCTCGACGTCGTGCAGCGCGGCGAGCTCCTTGAGCCTGTCCGGGTTGCGGCCCACGAGCACCGGCTCGACCTGCACCCGGGAACCGTCGGGGAGCGTGACGCCGCCCTGGTCGCGGATCGGCAGGATCGAGCGCACGAGGTGCTGGCGGTAGCCCATGCGGCCGGTGACGCCATTCATGGCGATGCGAAGTGTGGTCACGGGCGACTCCATCGTCAGGTGCTGGGAATGCGCTTTCCCGAGGAGCCTAACGCACTAGACGGCGGCGGTACACCGCCGGTTTAGTGGTGGCGCTCCGGGGTGGAGTCCCGCAGGACCACCTCGCCCTGGACCGGCGCGCGCACCTGGTCCGTGCGGCCCAGGGCCAGGTCGGTCGCCAAGGCGCCGATCTCGGCCAAGGGGATCCGCACCGTCGTGAGGCCGGGGGTCACGTCGCGCAGCGTGTGGATGTCGTCGAACCCGGCCACGGCGACATCGTCGGGCACCCGCAGGCCGGCGTCGCGGACGGCGGCCATCGCGCCCACGGCCATGACGTCGTTGACGGCGAACACCACCTCCGGGGTGTTCGCGGCGGCCCGAGCCGCGGCCGACGTCATCCGCGACAGCAGCTCGGTCATCGCGTCGTAGCCGCCGTCCCGCGTGAAGTTGCCGTGCACCACGTCCCGGTCGAGCGCCGGGCAGCCCAGCGCGGCGAGGGTGTCGCCGAACCCACGGGTCCGGTCGGCGGCCGTGCGCAAGCCCGGGGGACCGGTGAGCACACCGAACCGGCGGTACCCGATGCGGTGCAGGGCCTCAGCGAGGGCGCCGGCGCCGCCCGCGTTGTCGATCTCCACGACCGGCAGGCTGCCGACGGCCTGCCCGATGACGGCCACGCCGCCCCCGGCCTCCTGAAATGTGGTGAGGGCGGCCTCCAGCGCGGCCATCCGGGCGACGACCGCTGAGGGGGCCGCCCCCGCCCCGCCGTCGGGCAGGGTGACCCTGCTGCCCGCGAGGATGATCGCGCGCGACCGCTGCCGCCGAGCCAGCTCGACGAACGCGAGCTCACGCTCCGGGCTGTTCTCGGTGGCGGAGAGCGTGACGATCAGGCCCTCGCGCTCGGCGGCGCGGGCGATACCGGCGGCGATGGTGGAGAAGTACGGGTCGGCGATGTCGTGCACCACCAGCCCCAGCGCCGTGGTGCGGCCGCGGGCCATGGCCTGCGCGCTGGGGTCGGGGGAGTAGTCGAGGCGCTGGGCGGCCTCCAGCACCCGCTCGCGCAGGTCCTCCCGGACACTGCGGGTCGCGCTCCCGTTGATCGCGCGCGACGCCGTGGCGAGCGAGACACCGGCCTCGCGGGCGACCTGGCTCAGTGTGACGGGCGCGTCGGGCATGAGGTCATACTGCCCTGCCCCGCCACACCTGCACACCGAACCGGAGCCCGGAGGTCTCTCCTTCCTCCGGGCTCCGGCTCGATCAGACCCTCGCCATACGTAACCCCGCCTCGCGGTGCGTGCGCTCGATGATGCTCGAGTACCCGGCGATCATCCGGACGTGGCTGAACCGGGGCCGCACTGCGGTCCGCGCGGACTCCAGCTCCTCGCGTCGAGCGGCGGCCTCGATCCACGTCGCCGCGATCTCGGTCGGGTCGAACGACGTCACGAACCCGATGCGCTCCACGATCGACGGCGCGTCGCCCACGGGGGTGGTGACCGGCACCGCTCCGCACATCGAGCCCTCGATGAGGCACAGCGGCGCGGCCTCGCCGAACGCCGAGGTGAGTGCCACGACGTCGGCGGTCGCGTAGACCAGCTCCATGTCGTGCCGCACGCCCAGCAGGTCCAGGCGCCCCAGCAGGTCCGGCCGGTCCCCGAAGATGCGGGTCAGGTCGTCCTGCAGGTCCGGGTTGGCCGCGCTCATGCCCGCGCCGCACATCAGCACGTAGCCCTTGGGGTCGAGCTCGAGGAACGTGCGGGCCGAGCGGAGGAAGAGCTCGGGGTTCTTCATCTCGTCGTACCGCGCGGCATAAACCACCACCGTCGCGTCGCTCGGCACTCCGGCCGCGCCCCGCAGGGCGAGCCGGCGCGCGCCCTGGACCGGCCGGAACCGGGCCAGGTTGATGCCGTTCGGCACCACGCGCAGCAGCTCGGCGGGCACGCCCGCCTCGCGGTACGCGTCCCGTGTGGACTCCGCGCAGCAGACCACGGCGGCCAGCCGGCCGCGATCCGCCGCGGTCAGCAGGTCGTTGAGGGCGTCGCCCTGGTGCTCCGGGTCGGACCGGTGCAGGCAGGCGATGACCGGGCGGTCCGGGAACACGTCCTGGTTCACGAGCCGGAGCGGCTGCTCCTTCAGGGACAGCACCACGTGGGAGCTCTCGACCTCGCGGACCGCGTTCTTGAGCTCGTCCTCGGTGAAGACGCGCGGGTCGAGGCCCGCCTCGGTGCTCCGGCCCAGCGAGCCGATCCGGACGCCCGCGGCGCGCAGGGCGCGGTAGCGGGGGTCGTCCTCCATCCGCTGGAGGGTGGCCTCACGCCGGACCTCGTGGTGCAGGCTCAGCACTGAATGCTGCTGCCGACCGCCCTGATGCAGACCGGCTACCACGGTCGAGTGCAGGACACGAGCCCCGCCGCTGAAAAAGCCCTCGTACAGCGAGAGCACACGCAAGCCATTGCGCTGGATCACAGACACCACCTCCTGTGCCCAGAGTGAGGCCCATGCATGTGTAATACATGGCAGTCCGGTTACGCGTGGATTACGTGTTCGAGGACTTTCGGGCGAGCAGGCGGCGGACGTCCTTCTCCGCCTGTGCGGGTGAAGTTTCGCGGCAGCCCAGCGCCACCCACCGCTCGATCATCGCCGGCTCCGCGCGCAGCAGCGAGGTGCCCCGACGCAGCAGCGTGCCGATGGGCTTGCGGGCCTCCGCGACGTCCCGGAGGAACCGGAACCAGAAGGTGACCAGGCGCGGCCGGGACAGGCAGATCGCGTCCGCGAGCAGCCCTTCCGCGCGGCACTCCTCGACGAGCTGCGCGGCGAAGATCCCCTCGGCCAGCACCAGCGGCGAGTCGCCGATGTCGAGCCGGCGCATGCCCGTGCGGCGCGACGTCGGGATGTCGTAGACCGGCACGTCAGCGCGGCCGTCGGTGGCCAGCTCGTGCAGCGCGGCCAGCGCACCCTTGCCGTCCCAGGTCGCCGGGCTGTCCCAGTCCACGCTGCCGTACCGCTGCGGCAGGCCGGGGTGGTCGATGTCGAGATAGAAGTCGTCGAGCTGCACCACCGGCAGGCCGAGACGCTGCGTGAGCGACGTCTTGCCCGACCCCGACGGCCCGGTCAGCAGCACCACCTGCGCCCGGGGTCGCCGGGCCCCCGGCGGGAGGTCGAAGAGGGTGGTCTCGGGCTCTGGGTCGGTCACGAGAGGCCATTCTCCCGCACCGCCGGCGCTGGGCACGCACGGCGTGCGCGAACACTTTTGCGCGCTCGCGGCGATACATGGACGACAGTAGATGCGGCGAGGCGAGGGGAAGCGATATGAGACACGTTCGTACTGGGCCGACGGCGGGATGCCCGACGTGAGCGCGGCAACGGTGCCGCAGGCTGGCGCGTGGACCGGTGCCGGCATTCCGATCGGCTTGGTAGCCCTCCCGGAGATCACCACGGACGCCGCGGTGATCGCCGCTGCCGACCAGGACACCGAGCAGTTCGCGGTGCTCTACGACAGATACTCGGCGGGGCTGTACCGGTACGCCTACCGGCGCGTCGGGGCCGAGCACGCCGAGGACGTGGTGGCCGAGACCTTCGCGGTCGCGTTCCGGCGCCGGCACACCTACGACCGGTCGCGGCCGGACGCCCGGCCCTGGCTCTACGGGATCGCCACCAAGGAGATCGCGCGGTGGCACCGGTCGGAGGAGGCGCGGCTGCGGGCTTGGGCCCGCTCCGACGTCAGGCACGACGAGGAGTCGCCCGCGGACCGGGTGGCGGAGCGCGTGAGCGCGAGCGCCGCCCGACCGGAGCTGGCGGAGGCACTGCGACAGCTCAGTCCGGGCGACCGGGACGTGCTGCTGCTGGAGGCCTGGGGCGAGCTCACACAGGAACAGATAGCGCGGACGCTGGGGATCCGGCCGGGCACTGCCCGGTCGCGGCTGCACCGCGCACGACGACAGGTGCAGGCCGCGCTCGGCGCGGGTGCGACGGACGAGCTGGAGGCTGGACGATGAACGACGAGATGACGATGCTGCGGGCTGCTGGGACGGACCTCGACCCGCCGGGCGGAGCTCCCGCGGCACTGCGCGAGCGGGTGGTGGCCGGGTTTGTGGCCGACGGCGGCGCGGCGAGCGCGCCGGATCGGGCCGTGGCCGGTGAGGTGATCCGGATGCGCCGGCCCTGGGCCGGCGGGTCGCCCTGGTGGGCGGTGTGGCGGCGGCCCTCACGGGTGCGCTGGTCCTGGGGCCGACCGTGGGCGGGTCGGGCGACGGCGAGCAGCCGGTCCTGGGGATCGACGCCGCGGCGGCCGCTGTGCTGCAGGACGCGGCGGTGGCCGAGGCGGAGCTGGAGCCGTGGGCTCCGCGGCCGGACCAGTTCGTGTACCGGAAGTACGTGAACTCCTACTCCGTGCAGGGCGAGGGGGCGGACGGTTCGTTCGTGCAGACCCTGAACACCGCGTCCACCGAGGAGTGGATGTCGGTGGACGGCCTGCACACGGGGTTCAGGACGTCGTGGATCGAGCCGGGCGAGGCGTACCCGGACGGGGAGCTGTCCGAGGGCCCGCTCGACCCTTGTGCCGAGGGCACCGAGTCGTGGTGCATGAACGTGCAGGCATACCCGCCCGACCTCCCCACGGACGGGGACGCCGAGGTGATGTTGCAGTACCTGCGGGACAACAACGGCGGCGCGCCGGTGCCGGACGACCAGCCGGAGCCGTTCCCCGACACCGACACGTTCCAGCAGGCCGAGGAGCTCCTGACACTCGGCAGCCTGCCGCCCCAGTCGCGCAGTGCGGTCTTCGGGGCGATCGCGCTGATCCCGGGCGTGACGGTCACGGGCGATGCCCTCGACGTGGCAGGACGGCCCGGTACCGCGGTCGGCTTGACGTTCGCGACGGAGGCGAGGCACGAGCTGATCTTCGACAGCGAGACGAACGAGTTCCTTGGCTTCCGCCAGCTCTGGTCGCCGGACGACATCGCCGACGGCGTGCCTGCGTCGGAGGACGGCGCCGGGTGGTCACTGGCGCTCCTGGAGTCCGGTGTGGTGGACGAGGTGGGTCAGAAGCCCTGACCTTCGGTGAGTGACCGGTACGGGGTCAGGTGATCGGCAGGCTGCGCTGCCGGTCACCCGACCTCTTGCTTTTCGTCCGTTCGCTCGCTCGATCACTGGGTTCGCTCGATGACCAGGGCTGCCGCGGCGCTCAGCGGGATGCGATCAGCCGCGCGCCCAGCGCCTTGGCCGCTACCACGGCCCCGGCGCAGGCCACCACGCCCCGTACAGCACGACCAGCCCGACCCGCAGGCCGACCCCGGTGATCAGCGTGATCCCCACGAACGTCTCGATGATCGCGGTCATCAGCAGCGCGGCGCTCGCCGGCATGATCCCCAGCGTCAGGATGTCGATCGTGCGGACCGCCAGCGCCTCGGCCGGTGAGGCGCCCTGGAAGAACTTGAGCACCCCGAAGTAGGTGAAGATCAGCCCGACGCTGATCCGCAGGGCGGTGATGCTGTGCGCTGCCAGCAGGCGCTCCAGCGCGCCGGCCGCTGTGCGGATCGTGTCCGCCGCACGGAGCGATCCCGTGGGGCGGGCCGGCTGGGTGTTCGTCATGGTGGACATCTCGGTACCTCCGGTTCCCGGGATGCCCTGGTGGCGTCCATGGGTCAACCGTCCCGCCGGCGGGCTGCGCGAGAATCCGCCGTTCGGCGGCATCTTGACTGCGCTGCCGGACGGCGCCCGGCCGCCACGACTGCGCTGTCCGACGTCGCTCGCGCGCCTCTCGTACGCGCCCTGCGGTACCCGGGGGTCGCGCGGGGGACCTAGTTGCCGCGCTGGTAGCGGCCCGGGGTTGTCCGCAGCAGGCGGCGGAAGTGCCGCGTGAGGTGCGCCTGGTCGTAGAACCCCGTGGCGGTCGCGACGTCGGCCGCCGGCTCCCCGGCGAGCAGCCGACGTCGGGCCAGGTCGAGCCGCCGCCCGACCAGGTACCGGTGGGGCGGGAGGCCGAGCTCACGCGTGAACGCGCGCACCAGGTGCGGCACGGTGACGCCAAGCTCGCCGGCGACCTGGGCGAGCCGGACCGGTGCCGCCGGGTCGGCGTCGAGCAGGTCGCGGGCCCGCCGCGCCGTGGTGCCGGCGGACGGCTCGCGCGGCGGCGTCGGGCGGCCGGAGAGATGCCAGGCCAGGCCCTCCGTGACCAGGGCGAGCAGGCTCTCGGCCGCGAGGTCCTCGCGCACGGTGAGGGCCCGGTCGAGGCCCACGAAGCGTGCGCGGAGCGTGTTGTCCATGACGAGCGGTGCGTCGACTGCCCGGCCGACCAGGCCGTCGTCGAGCAGCCTGGGTTCCAGGTAGACCACGCGCTTGCGGAAGCCCGTGGCGGTCACGGACCGCCCGTCGTGCACCACGCCCGGCGGCAGGACCGTCACCCCGGTGTGCTCCGCCGCGTGCTCCTGCCCGTCCAGGCCGTAGCCGATCAGGCCGCGGTCGACGATCAGTACCGCCCAGGTGTCGTGCGTGTGGGCCGGGTACGCGTGCTCGTGCCAGGCGGCGTGCAGCACCTCGGCGACGCCGGGCACCTCCGGCCGCCAGGCGCGCACAATATCCGGACCCATGATCAAGAACGTACAAGATTGTCGGTGCCGCGCGGCACCAGGCTGGACGGCATGACCTTCGAACAAGCCAAGATCGTGATCGTGCTGCGGGACGACCTGCTCGCCTGGCAGGAGAACAACGTGACCGCCTTCCTGGCCAGCGCCGTGACCGCCGCCTACCCCGACCTGATCGGGGACACCTACCGGGACGCCGATGGCCAGGAGTACCTCGCGATGCTCGGCACGCCGGTCATGGTGCTGGTGTCCGACGGCGACCAGCTCGCCACGATCCGCGAGCGCGCCGCCACGCGCGGGCTGCGCATCGGCGTCTACACGGCGGACCTGTTCGCCACGGGGAACGACGTCGACAACCGGGCCGCCGTAGCCGCCGTCGCCACCGAGAAGCTCGACCTGGTCGGGGTGGCAGTGGCCGGCGAGCGGCGCGTGGTGGACAAGGTGGTCAAGGGCGCCAGGCTGCACCCCTGACGGTCCGTCAGGAGACCAGCACCACGTGGAGGGTGCGGGGGCCGTGGACGCCCTCGACACGTTCAAGCTCGATGTCGCTCGTCGCGCTGGGGCCGCTGATCCAGGTCAGGGGGCGAGCGGGCTCAGCGCCGAGCAGGCGCACGGCCTCCGGGACGGTCTGCATCACCTGGTCGGTCCGGACCATGCACACGTGCACGTCGGGGACCAGGGAGATCGCGCGGCGGCCCTGGTCGGGCTCGCCGTCCAGCACGATGGTCCCGGTCTCGGCGGCGGCGACCCGCGCGGCCGTCACCACTGCGTCGACCTGGTCCAGCTCGGCCGCGGACATGGGCGCGTCGCGTGAGTCGGTGTGCACGTCGACGTCTGCCGCGCTGAGCCACGCGGGATCCAGCCCGGCTGGCACGACGACGGCGCCGCGCCCTGCCGACTCCTGGGTTGCTGACTCCCGGGTGGTCGGCAGGACGTCAGGTGATCGGTAGTCCGAGCTGCCGATCACCTGACTTTTTGCCGACCGGCCGAGCAGGTCCGCCAGCAGGCCCGGGAGGTCGGCGGCCGGGACCTGGTGCACGTGCGCCTTGTAGTCCTCCAGCCGGTCGACAAGCAGGGCCAGCACAACGTCGGACCCGGGCGCGTGCTCCCCGGCCGATCGGTACTCGCGGGGCACGACGCCGGCCGCCGTCGGACCGGGCGCGTCCGAGCCCAGCGCGGTGCGGATGCGGGACAGGATCTCCGTCCGGGCGTCGGTCATCGTCGTTCCTCCCGTTCAGCCCACCAGTCGTGAAACGTCTGCTGCGGGGGCTCCATCAGGTCCCGGGAACGTGTCCACAGCGAGCCGGGGAACGGCAGCCGCCGGATCACGCCGTTGCGCGAGATCGCGCGCAGCAGCCGCGGCACGCGGGCGGCGCGGCGGAACCGCCCGCCGTCGGCCATCGCGAAGGAAGCCGCCTTCATGGCGGCCTTCCAGACGCGGTCCGCGGTCTCGGGCGAGGCGCCCGACAGGGACACCTCACGGGCCCGCAGCTCCACCAGGATCGACGGGATGTCGATCTTGACGGGGCACACCTCGTAGCACGCGCCGCACAGCGTGGACGCGTACGGCAGGTCGGACTTCTCGCCGGTGAGCTGCGGCGTCAGGATCGCGCCGATGGGGCCGGGGTAGACAGAGCCGTAGGCGTGGCCGCCGACCCGCTCGTACACGGGGCAGACGTTGAGGCACGCGGAGCAGCGGATGCAGTGCAGGGCTGAGCGCCCGGCCTCGTCGGCGAGCACCTTGGTGCGGCCGTTGTCGAGCAGCACCAGGTGGAACTCCTGCGGGCCGTCGCCGGGCGTCACGCCCGTCCACATCGAGGTGTACGGGTTCATCCGCTCGCCCGTCGAGGAGCGCGGCAGGAGCTGCAGGAACACCTCGAGGTCGTCGAACGTCGGGATCAGCTTCTCGATCCCCATCACGGTGATCAGGGTCTCGGGCAGCGTGAGGCACATCCGGCCGTTGCCCTCGGACTCCACGACGGCGAGCGTCCCGGTGTCCGCGACGGCGAAGTTGGCGCCGCTGATCGCCACCTTCGCCGACAGGAACTTGCGGCGCAGGTGCGAGCGGGCCGCCATCGCGAGCTCGCGCGGCACGTCCGTCAGGTCGGGCGGGGCGTCGGCCATCCGCTCCAGGAAGATGTCGCGGATCTCGGTGCGGTTGCGGTGGATGGCGGGCACCAGGATGTGCGACGGCATGTCGTCGGCGAGCTGCACGATCAGCTCCGCGAGGTCCGTCTCGACCGCCGCGATGCCCTCCTCGGCCAGCGCCTCGTTGAGCCCGATCTCCTGGGTCGCCATGGACTTGACCTTGACCACCTCGTCCGCGCCCTTGGCGCGCACCAGGTCGGCGACTATCCGGTTGGCCTCCACGGCGTCCCGCGCCCAGTGCACAACGCCGCCGCGCGCGGTCACGTTGCGCTCCAGCTCCTCGAGGAGCTCGGGCAGGCGGGCCAGGACGTCGGTCTTCACCGCCGAGCCGGCGTCGCGGAGCGCCTCCCAGTCGGGGACCTCGCCCACCACGCGGGCCCGCTTGGTCCGGATGGTGGAGGTCGCCTTGCCCAGGTTGCGGCGCAGCTGGCCGTTCTCCAGCGCGGCCTTCGCGGCGTCGGGGAACGAGGCGCCCCAGTGCAGGGGGTCTTCCGGGCGGCCGATCCCGGACAGGGTGCCCGGCGCGGCCTGCGGGCTCGGCCCGGCCCCTTCGCGTGCGGCGGGCATACCGAGGAACGTGCTCATCGGGCCACCGCCTGCCCGGCGCCGGGCACGACCGGCGACTCCCGCGTCGAGGCGAGGATCTCCGCCAGGTGCATGGGCCGCACTCCCGTGCCGCCCCGCGAGAGGCCGCCGCCGATGTGCATCAGGCACGACCAGTCGCCGGCGGTAACCACCTCGGCGCCCGTGTCGACGACGTTGGCGACCTTGTCGGCAAGCATCGCAGTGGACGTGTCCGAGTTCTTCAGGGAGAACGTCCCGCCGAACCCGCAGCAGCCCTCGGCCTCCGCGAGCGGGGCGAGCTCCAGCCCTTCGACGGCGCGCAGGAGCCGCTCGGGCTTGTCGCCCACACCGAGCATCCGCAGCGAGTGACACGTGGGGTGGTAGGTGACGCGGTGCGGGAACCAGGCGCCGACGTCGGTCACGCCGAGCACGTCGACCAGCAGCTCGGACAGCTCGTAGGTGCGCTCGGCGACGGCGGTCGCGGTGCGGGCCTCGGCCCGCAGGCCTGCCCGCTCCAGGACCATCGCCTGCTGGTGCCGGATCGACCCGGTGCACGAGCCGGACGGCACGACTACTGCGTCCCACTCGCCGTCCGCCACCGGGGCGAACGTCCGCACGTGGTTCTGCACCACGGGCACGGCCTCGGCGAGGTAACCGGTGTTGACGTGCATCTGGCCGCAGCAGGCCTGTGCGGGCGGGAACACCACCTCGTGGCCCAGGCGCTCCAGGAGCGTGACGACGGCCCTCGGGGCCTGCGGAAACATCGCGTCGCCGATGCAGGTGGCGGCCAGGGCTAGGCGCATGGGCACTCTCCTTCGAGGTCTGTCCACACCATAGCCCACTGTGGACAGACCACAGAAGTATGCTGGCTCCGTGCGAACCCACGAGCGTGTCCTGGCCCAGATCGAGTCGGGCCTCAGCGCGGGCAAGTGGCCCATCGGCGACCGGCTCCCGGCGGAGCGGGCGCTCGCGGAGGAGCTGGGGGTGTCCCGCCCGTCCGTGCGCGAGGCCATCCGGATCCTGGAGGCGATGGGGCTGGTGCGTACCGCCGTCGGCTCCGGCCCCAGCTCGGGCGCCACCGTGATCGACCGGCCCGCGGCCGGCCTGGGCGCGGCCGTCCGGCTGCACATCGCCTCGGGCGCCCTCCCGGTGTCCGACGTCGTACAGACGCGCGTGCTGCTCGAAGCCGGTGCCGTGCGCGACGCCGCCACCAGGGTGCCCGACGACGCCGCGCTGGCGAGCGTGCGGGAGCACGTCGAGGCGATGGCGGATCCGGCTCTCGACGTCGCCGCCTTCGTGGAGCACGACCAGGACTTCCACATCGAGCTGGCTCGCCTGGGCGGCAACCAGCTGGTCGAGGCGATCCTGAGCGGCATGCGGGCCGCCGTCGCCTCCTATGTGATGGCGGGCGCGGAGGCGGTCGAGGAATGGCCGCGGACGGCGGCCCGCCTCTGCGCGGAGCACCGCGCGATCCTCGACGCCGTCGCGCGGCACGACGGCGCCGAGGCGGAACGCCTCATGCGCGAGCACATCGAGGGCTTCTACCGCGAGACGGGCTTCGGCGAACGCTGAGCCTGGCCGGCTATATGGCTACCCGGCTCGTCCCGGCTGCTGGGTCGTTGCCTCCACGACCGTGCGGCACGGGTCGTGGTCCGGGCCGGTGCCGGTAGCCGCGCGCTCCAGGAGTTGGCGGAGCAGCGCGCGCTGCTCCGGCTCCAGCCCCGCGAGCAGCTCCTCCTCCGCGGCGGCGACACGCGCGTCCATCGCGGCGAGCACCTCCAGGCCGCGGTCCGTGGCGACGATGCGCCGCGCGCGCCGATCGGTGGGGTCGAGCTGGCGTTCTACCAGCCCGCAGCCCTCGAACGCGTCGAGCAGGTAGGTCATGACCGTGCGGTCGATGCCGAGCGTCGAGGCGAGTGCCGCCTGGCTAGGCAGGTTGCCGTGCACCACCGCCGTGAGCAGCTGGTAGCCGCGAGTGCCCTGGGGCAGGTCGTCGGCCGCGGCGTCGACCCGGGCGCTCCACTCGCGCAGCAGCGCGGCGAGCGACCAGCCGAACAGGGAGTGCTGGCCGGTGCGGGTCTCGGTGGGTGTGGTGCTCATGTGCCCATCCTACGGGAATGTGCGGCAAACCAGAAGAGTTGTGCGTAATATCATCTGCAGTACAGACGACTCTCGCCGACTCGGACAGGACAGAAGACTCACATGACCGACTACGGGCACGAGCTGCTCTTCGGCACGTTCATCACCCCGACCAACACCGACCCGCAGGGTCCCGTCCGGCTCGCCCAGCTCTCCGAACAGCTCGGCCTGGACCTCGTCACGTTCCAGGACCACCCGTACCAGCCGGGGTTCCTGGACACCTGGACGCTGCTGTCTTGGGTGGCCGCGCAGACCGAGCGCATCCACATCTCCGGGAACGTGCTGAACCTCGGCATGCGCCAGCCCGCCGTCCTCGCACGCGCCGCCGCGAGCCTCGACCTGCTCAGCGGTGGCCGGTTCGAGATGGGCGTCGGCGCCGGCGGATTCTGGGACGCGATGGCCGCCATGGGCGCCACCCGCCGCACGCCCGGCGAGGGGGTCAGCGCTCTCGAAGAGGGCATCGAGATCATGCGCGGCATCTGGGATGCGAACAACCGCACGCCGCTGCGCGTGCCCGGTGAGTTCCACCGGGTCGACGGCGCCAAGCGCGGCCCAGCCCCCGCGCACGACATCCCGATCTGGCTCGGCGCCCTCAAGCCGCGCATGCTCCGCCTGGTCGGCGCAAAGGCCGACGGCTGGCTGCCGTCCCTGCCGTACCTGAAGGACGGCGACCTCGCTCGCGCCAACACGATCATCGACGAATCGGCCCTGACGGCCGGGCGCTCGCCGAGCGAGATCCGTCGCCTGCTCAACGTTGGCGGCACCATCACCGACCGCTCGACGGGGCGGCTGCAAGGCCCCGTGGACCAGTGGATCGAGGAGCTCACGCAGCTCGCGCTGGAGGACGGCGTCAGCGCGTTCATCGCCATGGGCGACGACCCGGAGCAGATCCGGGCGTTCGCGCAGGAGGTGGCACCCGCGGTGCGGGAGGCCGTGGCGGCCGAGCGGCGATCCGCCGGAACGGCCCCGGCGTCGGCTCGCCGCGGTGCGACGGCCCTGGCCGCGCGCCGGGAGGGCATCGACTACGACTCGCTCCCGCCGGAGCTGGCGGCGCGCGCAGTCGAACCGGGCGACCGGGAGTACGGCGCGGTGCGGCACAACTACCTGCGGTCCGGCGCGCCGGGCCTGGTGCTGCGGCCGCAGGGCGCCGAGGAGGTCGCCTCCGGGCTGGCCTGGGTGCAGAAGCAGGGCGTGGAGTTCGCCGTCCGCTCGGCCGGGCACGGAATCTCCGGCCGGTCCACCAACGACGGCGGCGTGGTGCTGAGCACGCGCGGCATGCGGTCGGTCGAGGTGGTGGACGAGGCCACCCGCCGCGTCCGGATCGGCGCAGGGGCGACCTGGGGCGAGGTAGCGGCGACGTTGGCACCGCGCGGCTGGGCCATCACCTCGGGCGACTACGGCGGCGTAGGCGTCGGCGGGCTCGGGACCACCGGGGGCATCGGCTTCCTGGGCCGGCTGCAGGGCCTGACGATCGACCACGTGGTGGCCGCCGAGGTCGTCACCGCCGACGGGCGAGTGCTGCACGCCTCCCGCGACGAGCACCCGGACCTGTTCTGGGCGCTGCGCGGCGCCGGCGGGAACATGGGCGTGGTGACGTGGCTGGAGATCGAGGTCGGCGCCATCGGCGACGTGGTGTTCTCCCAGATGACGCTCGACGCCACCGACACCGCCGGCCTCCTGGAGAAGTGGGGCGCCACCGTCGAGGCGGCGCCGCGCGGGCTCACGTCGTTCATGATCCTGGGCGGCGGCGGCGGCGGCCGCGGCGGCCAGGGGCCGATGGCGCAGCTCCTCACGGTGTTCGCGGCCGACGGCGCCGACGCCGACCCCGACGAGGCCATCGCCCAGCTGGAGCTGCTGGCCGGCGCCGGACCGCTGCTCGGGCACCAGGCTCAGCTGCTGCCGTACTCCGGCGTCGTACGGCAGGAGGATGCCCACCACTCCGGCGGCGGCGACCCGTCGGCCCGGTCGGGCCTGCTGGCCCACCTGGACCAGGGCACGAGCAGGGCGATCGAGCGGCTGCTCAGCTCCGGGGAGTCGTACTTCACCGCGATCCGCGCGACCGGCGGCGCCGGGAACGACGTCGCGCCCGACGCGACCGCGTACGCGCACCGGCACCAGAACTTCCAGCTCTCGGCGCTCGCGAGCAACCAGGACCGGATCAACCAGGCGTGGGACGCGGAGATCGGGCCCGTGATGGACGGCTCGTACCTCTCCTTCGACACCGACAGCCGGCCGGAGCGCCTGCTTGAGGCGTTCCCCGAGCCCACGTTCTCCCGGCTGCGGACGGTGAAGGCCACGTACGACCCGTCGAACGTGTTCCGGACCAACTTCCCCATCCCGCCGGCGGACCCGTCGCCAGATTCCTCGGGGAGCGAGGCCTGACCTCTGCCTGGAGACGCCTGCCTGTGGATAACCTCGCGTGGATGTCGGTGGCGACCCGTAGGTTCGACCACGTCCGGAACGGCCGGGCACTTCCCGATCACGATCACCGCAGGGGCACCAATGAATCTTGTCGCCGCCTCGCGCCTGGCGCGCGAACTGATGGACCAGCACGGGCTGAAGGCCTGGACTTTCGAGTTCGACGACGCCGTTCGGCGCGCCGGCATGTGCAGCTACGCGAAGAGCCGCATCAGCTTGTCCGCGCCGCTCACCCGCATCCATGACGAGCGCGAGGTGCGGGACACGATCCTGCACGAGGTGGCGCACGCGCTCGCAGGCTCCAGAGCCAAGCACGGGCCGGCGTGGCGCGAGGTGGCGGTCCGGATCGGGTGCTCGGGCCGGCGGTGCGTGGATCCGTCCGCGCCGTCGATCGACGGGCCCTGGGTCGGGGCCTGCCCGGCCGGGCACCGGACCACTCGGTTCCGGCGTCCGCCGGGAATCATGTCCTGCCGCTCGTGCGGGCCCCGGTTCGACCTGGGCAACCTCATCGCGTGGACGTACAAGGGCCGCAACGCAGCGATGGGGGAGCGGTACGACGTCCAGCTGCGCGGAGCGTTCATCGAGGTGGGCGAGGTCCCGGAGACCGGCCCGGGGGCCGAGGAACGCATCGCCCGGGCGGCGCGGGAGCGGGTGCCCGGCCTGAGCATCGAGCCGTTCGACCTGGGCGCGCTACGTTGATCTCATGGCGGCCGCGTCGATCCCCCTGGGACTGTCCGAGGTGAATCCGAGGCCCGCGGGGCGCCGTCGGTACGCGGTGGTGGGAACGGGACACCGGGCGTCGATGTACGTCGACGCCCTGATCGGCACCCACGCGCCCGACGGTGAGATCGTCGCCTGGGTCGAGCCCAACCCCGTGCGCGCGGCGGTCCACGAGGCCCGCGTGGCCGCCGCGCTCGGGGCCGGCGCCCCGTGTACGGGCCGGGCGACCTGGAGAAGGCGATCGCCGAGCAGTCCGTGGACCGCGTGATCGTCACGTCGATCGACCGCACCCACGGCGACCTGGTGGCCCGTGCGCTCCGGGCGGGTGCGGACGTCGTGGTGGAGAAGCCGATAGCGGCGCACGCCGACCAGGCCCGCCAGATCGTGGACGCCGTCACCGAGACCGGCCGGGACCTCGTGATGACGTTCAACTACCGCTACTCGCCGCGCAACAGCGCGCTGCGCCAGGTGATCGCCGGCGGCGAGATCGGTCGTGTGCTGTCGGTCCACTTCGACTGGGCGCTGGACACCGTGCACGGCGCCGACTATTTCCGCCGCTGGCACCGCGAGAAGGTGAACAACGGCGGCCTGCTGGTGCACAAGTCGAGCCATCACTTCGACCTGGTGAACTGGTGGATCGACGGTGTGCCGCGCCGGGTCTTCGCCACCGGCGGGCGGCGCTTCTACGGCGACGACGGCGCGCACGAGACCGGCTACGAGCCCACCGCCGGCGAGCGCGCGCTCAACGAGCGAGGCGTCGACCCGTGGCAGCTCGACGTCGACCGGGACGAGTGGCTGTCCGCGCTGTACGGGCCGGAGGCCCAGGCCGTGGACGGCTACGTGCGCAACCGGTCGGTCTTCGACGACGGGATCACCACCGAGGACACGCTCGGCCTGGTCGTCGAGTACGAGGGCGGCGCGCTGCTGACCTACTCGCTCACCGCGCACGCGCCCTGGGAGGGCTACCGCGTGGTGGTGAACGGCACGCGCGGGCGGGCAGAGCTGGAAGTCACCGAGCGCGGCTCGGTCGAATTCGGTGACGACTCGGCGGTCCTCGACCCGAGCGCGTCGGCGGCGTTCCGGCCCGACCTGGTGCGCCCCAACGGGGAGCGGCTCGTGGTGCAGCGGCATTGGGAGCGTGCCGAGGAACGGCCCATCGTGCGCGGCGAGGGCGGGCACGGCGGCGGTGACGCGCTGCTGCTCGCTGACGTGTTCGCGCCGTCGGGCGAGCCGGATCCGCTGGGCCGCGCCGCCGGCTACGTCGACGGCGTCCACGCCTCATCGGTTGGCTACGCGGCCAACCGCTCTCTGGAGACGGGCACCCCGACCCGCATAGCGGACCTAGACCTAGGCCTCTGACACCACAAGCCATTGGGCACGCCCCTCAGAGACGCCACGAGCCGTTGGGCGCGCCCGCACCTCCCTTTGAGTCCTAGGTTTCTCCGCTTTGAGCGCCCTCAAAGCGGAGAAACCTAGGACTCGAAGAGGAGGACAGGGTCAGGCCAGGAGGGCGCCGATCGTTATCAGGGCCGGGACGCACAGGGCTGTGGTCCAGACCGTCGCGCGGGCCGCGACGCCGTCGAAGACGCCGTACCGGGTCGCGTATGTCGTGACGTTTACCGCGGTCGGCAGCGCGGCCATGGTCACCACTACTGCGAGGGCCGGGGCGTCCAGGCCCAGTGCGGTGCCTAGGCCCCACGCCGCGAGCGGGTGCAGCACGTTGCGCATCAGGACGGCGAGCGCGATCACCCAGCCCACAAGCCTGGGTCGCTGTGCGGCGGGCCCGAGGTCGGCGTCCGCCGGCGGCATCGGGACGGCGAGCGTCATGCCGAACGTCAGCAGCCCCAGCGGCGGCGCGGCTGCGCCGATCAGGTCGAAGGGCAGCAGCACGACGTCGGGCAGCCGCAGGCCGGTCAGCTCGCTCACCACCGCAACCAGCAGGCCCGCGACCGTGCCGAGCGTGATCGGGTTCCGGATCGCCGCGAGCGCGACGTGCACCACCGAGGTCCAGCCCGACCGCGCCGCCCGCCCGCGGCCCGACCGTGCACGTCCCGCCCGCCCGCGCTCCGACGGGGCCTGATCCGACGGATCACTCCCCATGTCGCTCTCGTCGGCCGACGACGCCCCGGCCCGGTCGAGCACGGCAAGCGTCAGCGGCGCCAGGACGAGCAGCTGGAAGAGCAGGGTCGGCACCACGGCGAGCGCGTCGTCGAACAGGTAGACCGCGAGCGGGATCCCGATGTTCCCGCCATTGACGTAGACGGCGGCCAGCGTGGTCACGGCTGCGGGGCCGGCCGGCAGCCGCAGCACCCAGCGGGCCAGCGCGGCA
The DNA here is from genome assembly GCF_041081105.1 of Promicromonospora sp. Populi. Lineage (NCBI taxonomy): Bacteria > Bacillati > Actinomycetota > Actinomycetes > Micrococcales > Promicromonosporaceae > Promicromonospora > Promicromonospora sp. Populi. The sequence continues at coordinate 4,176,529 of NZ_CP163528.1, forward strand.
GTGATCAGGGCGAGGACGGCCGTTGTCGCCCACGTGACGGCGGCGCCGCGGGACACGACGTGGGCGAGGTCGGTACCGGCCAGCGTGCTGAACATCAGCGCGGGCGCGCAGATGGTGAAGGACAGCGTCGCGAGGATCCCGCGGGCGCTCGCGCCGCCGGTCTCTCCGCCAGCCCCGACGTCGGCTCCGGCGGCTGCCTCGCCCTCCGTGCCGCCCTCCGCCCGTGCGGCCCGGCCGGGGAGCATCCGCCCGGAGAGGAGCCCGCGCCGCTGGATCACCCAGCCGAGCGCGACGACGCAGGCCATGGAACCGATAGCAGTCAGAACGGGTAGCACCCGTGCACCTTCCCACGCTCGGGTGTCCTCCTTCAGGGTTGTCCAGGTGCAGGGCGCCGACGCCCGGGCCTGGCCGGCCACAGCTCGTCGCTACGATCAAACGGTTCACAGGGAGGTGTGCCGAGTGCCCGAGGTCGATCTGCTCGTCCTGCGCGAGGGAGACGACGTCGCCGTCGCGACGCGCGATCTGAACCCGGGGGACCGAGCCACGGCTCCCGGGACCGGCCCGGTCGCCGTCGGGCAGCCCGTGCCGCGGGGGCACAAGATCGCGCTCCGGGCCGTGCCCGCGGGCGCGGAGGTGCACAAGTACGGGCAGGTCATCGGGGTTGCGACCACCGACATCGCGCCCGGCGACCACGTGCACACGCACAACCTCGGCTTCGAGGAGTCCGCGCGCGAGGCGCCGCTGGGCGGCACCCACACGGACCTCCCGCTGCCCGACGGCGCAGCCGACCCCAGGTGTCCCCGCCAGGTAACGCGGCGAAGCGCGGATACTCCGGGGGGTGCGGACAGCGCCCGCCCCACCTTCCGCGGCTACCGCCGGGCCGACGGCCGGGTCGGCACCCGCAACTTCGTGGCGATCCTGACGAGCGTGAACTGCTCGGCGTCGACGGCGAAGATGATCGCCGACCAGTTCCGCGGCGCGGCCCTGGACGAGTTCGGGAACGTAGACGGCGTGATCGCCCTTACTCACACGAGCGGCTGCGGCCTGGTCCCGGACTCCGAGGGCGGGCAGGTGCTGCTGCGCACCCTGCGCGGTTATGCCGCCCACCCGAACGTCGCGGGCCTGCTGGTGCTGGGGCTGGGCTGCGAGATGGTGCCGGGCGCAGCGCTGTCGGCGCGCTCGGGCCAGGTCGCGGACCTGGGGATGCCCACGGTCGGCGCCCCCGACGACACCCGGTCCGGGCTGCTGGCCGCCATCCCGGACGACACCGTCGTCCGCTCCCTGACGATCCAGGACGCCGGCGGCGTGCGGGCCTCGGTGCGGGCCGGCGTCGCCGCCGTCCGAGCGATGTTGCCGCTGGTCAACGCGCGCGAGCGGGTCGATTGCGACGTGTCGGAGCTGGTGCTTGCGCTGAACTGCGGCGGATCGGACGGCTACTCCGGGATCACCGCCAACCCGGCGCTCGGCTGGGCCTCAGACCGTCTGGTCGCCTACGGCGGCACGTCCGTGCTGGCCGAGACCCCTGAGGTGTACGGCGCCGAGCACCTGCTCACGGCTCGGGCGACGTCGCCCGGCGTCGCGAAGAAGCTGCTGGACCGCATCGACTGGTGGCGGGGTTACGTCGCCGCGGGCGGCGGAACACTCGACAACAACCCGTCGCCGGGCAACAAGGCCGGCGGGCTCACGACCATCCTGGAGAAGTCGCTCGGGGCCGTGGCCAAGGGCGGCCAGGCCGACCTCGGCGCCGTCTACGAGTACGCCGAACCCATCACCGAGCGGGGGTTCGGTTTCATGGACACCCCGGGCTACGACCCCGTATCGGTCACCGGCCTGGTGGCGGGCGGCGCCAACGTCGTCGTATTCACCACGGGCCGCGGCTCGGTCTTCGGGTGCCGCCCGACGCCGTCGATCAAGGTGGCGACCAACACCCCCATGTACTCGGTGATGTCCGAGGACATGGACCTCAACGCGGGTGTGATCGTGGACGGCACGGCTACCGTCGCCGAGGTGGGCCGGCAGATCTTCGACCGGATCCTCGCGGTCGCCTCGGGGGAGCAGACGGTGAGCGAGGAGCTGGAGATCGGTGCCGAGGAGTTCATCCCCTGGCACCTGGGCGCGGTCACCTGAGCCGCGGTCAGAAATGACCATGCACCTGCTGCCAGGATCGGGCTCCGCCTGGCAGCAGGTGCATGGTCATTCCGGCCGCTCGGCTAGGGGTAGCTCACCACCTTGGCCGGGATGGTTTCCGTTCCGGCGGCGCGGGGGCCGACGCCGTTGATGACGTGCTCGTACGTGCCCACCCCGCCGAGCGACACCGTGAGCAGCGAGTGCATCCGCACCCCCGGCGTGACCGGCACCTCGAAGCCGTTGTCCGAGGTGATGGACGCGTCCGAGGTGAACACGCAGTACGAGCCCAGACCCCAGGCCTCGTGCTGCGTCACGCCGTCCGCGACCTTGTACGCCGCCCAGCCCCGGACGCCGTCGTGGTTCCACGCCGCCTGGTTCGGCGGGTCGTACGGCAGCTCGTTCTGGTAGAAGATCGTGCGGCCGCGCTCCCCGGTCCACAGGGTGTTGTACTCCTGGAAGTGCTCGACGAAGAGCCCGTACCCGTCGACGTCGTCGCCGCTCACCACCAGCCCGTTGTCCGCGGTGTTGACGTCCCAGCCGACGCCGTCGCCGTGATCACCGCGCCAGGACCAGATGTGGTCGATGATCGTGTCGTCGGCGTTCACCACTATCGCCTGGTCCACCCGCCCCACGTGGGCGCCGCCGACCCGCACGAACACGTCGTGCAGCGAGATCGGGTCGTCCGAATGGTCCGCGGTCGACCCCGCCGTGCCGACCGTCAGCATCGACGGCGACTCGGTGGTGCCGGCGTCGAACAGCACACCCGCGATCCGGACGCCGTCGACGTCGCCTACCCGCATGGCCGTCTGCCCCGCCGTCGGCACGATCGTGGCGTAGCCGAGCCCGAGCACGACGGTGTCGGCGCGGTCCACCTCGATCGTCCCGGTGGTCTCGTAGATCCCCGGCGTGAGCAGCAGGTGCAGGCCCTGGTCCAGCGCCTCGTTGATCCGCGCGGCGGAGTCGCCCGGCTGGGCCACGTAGAACTCGTCGAGCGGGATCGAGGTGCCCGACGTCGTCCCGCCGTCCCAGGTCGCACCCCTGGTGCCCGACCGAGCCGACGGCACGAAGACCGCATAGTCGTCGCCGTCGAGGTAGAGGTACGGCTTCTCGCGGATGATGCCGGTGGTGTCCAGAGTGGTCACCGCGGGTTCGGGGAACGACGTCGGCGGTGCGTTCTCCACACCGGAGAACACCATGTTCCACAGCGTCCCCGCCCAGCCGCCCGTGAGCGTCGAGTCGCGGGTGTACCACTGCTGCTGCGTCCAGGCGCGGACCTCGCCGTCGACCACGGAGTCGGCGATGTAGCCGCCCGACGCCCAGCCGTAGCGCGACGAGTGCAGCATGAGGTTGCCCTTGACGTGCACGCGGCGCATGGGCGCCGCCTGCGACACGGCCCACCGCATGTCCCCGCCGGTCGGGGTGACCGCGAGGTTCTCGACCGAACGCCAGAAGTTCTGGGTGGCGTTGCCCTCGAACCACTCCGCGTCGGCCCAGACGCCACCGGTGATGTTCACGTCGTCCGGCCTTGTCCCCAGGCCGGAGATCGAGGTGTGGAAACCGGCGTTCACGTGCACCGGATAGGTGCCCGGCTCGAAGAGGAACTGGTGCCGACCGTCACCGAACTGGTCCGACTCCTGCTGGTCGTAGACGGTGTCGACCGCCGCCTGGATCTGGGTGGCCGGCGTGTCCGGGCCGAAGACGTGCACGTTCGGCCCGAGGTCACCGCCACCGGGGATCGGGTCGCCGGGCGTGGTGCCGCTGTCGCCCGTGAACACCTTGAGCTCCCAGAGCGAGTACCCGTAGCCCGTGCCCCGCTCCGTGCCGGTGAGGCGCACGTACCGGCCCGACCCCGCGATGTCGAGGGACTGGTTGCCACCGGTGCCGTTCGTGGTGGTGTTGAGCGTGCGCCAGGTGGCGCCGTCGTCGGAGGCCTCGATCCGGAAGCCCTTGCCGTATGCGGCCTCCCAGGCGAGCTCGACCCGGCACAGGTCCTGGACCGAGCCGAGGTCGACCCGGATCCACTGCGGGTCGCTGAACTCGCTGGCCCAGCGGGTGCCGGGATCGCCGTCGACGGCCGAGGCCGCGCCGAACGGGCCCTCGGTGGACGACGCCGTCGCCGCGCGTCCGAGCGCGGCGTTCGTGGTGCCGCAGGCCGCCGCGGCGGGGACCGGCGCCGAGGCCGGCGCGGCCGCCGCCGTCAGCGGTGCCGCGACGCAGGCCGCGACCGCCGCGGCGGCGAGCCAGCCCCGCCGCCCGCGCCGCGCCGTCATGAAGTCACCTCCTCGCGTGCGGCGGCCGGCTCCGGCACGAGCTCGTAGTTCTCGTCGAGCACGGTTCCGCGGTGCGGCTTGTACAGGTCGTAGCCGCGGGGGTTGCACTGGAGCCCGCCGTTGATGCAGTGCTCCACGAGCCGGCGGAGCACCTCGGGGTCCCAGGCGTTGACGAAGTCGTAGTGCCACGACTGGTCGGACCCGCTCACCAGCGCGACGTCGGACATGTCACCGCTGACCGGCCAGGCGATCTTGAACTCGAGCATCGGCACGGCCACGGGGTGGCTCAGCGGGCACTGGCCCGAGACCGGGTACGCCATGTGCGAGCCGTGGCCCATGTGGGCGGACTCCTCCGGCGTCAGGTGCACGCCGTCCCAGCAGCTCGGCGCCTGGTAGCGGATGTTGAGCTGCGTCCCCGCGGGGCAGTTCGCCGGGATCTCCCAGCTCTTGGAGATGTCGCCGCACTCCCAGCCCTCGACGGCGCCGGGTGCGGTGCGGAACTCGTCGACCGTGGCCATCATGTCGCCGGTCACGAACTGGAGGCCCTCCGGGAACGGCACCACGTCGGTGTAGTCGTCGATCCCGGACTTGTAGTAGACGGTCATCGGGATGTTCGGCTCTACCGGCACCCCGCCCTCCGTGATGGCGGGGAACCAGTAGGCCGACTGGTCCTGCGGCACCGTGCAGGTGCTCGCCGGGTTCGCGAGCAGGCTCGCGGGCGTGGTGTAGGCGTTCGTCGACCGGTTGCCGATGAACGTGTGCAGGTGCGACCGGCCGGGCTGCCCGGGGTACACGATCGAGTCGTCGGGCAGGAAGTGCGAGAACTCGCAGTTGGCCTGGAACTCGTGGTGCGTCACCTCGTCCCCGGGGAACGGCGGCGGGTCCTCCGGCCCGCCCGCCTCGCCGTCGCCGAACACCTGGAGCTCGATGAGCGAGTAGCCGTACCCGGTTCCGCGCGCGGTGCCGACGAGCTGGACGTACCGGCCCGTCACCGACACCTCGTACACCTCGGTCCCGCCGGTGCCCGCGCCCTCGGTGACGACGGTGTTCCACGCCGCGCCGTCGGACGAGACCTGGAGCGTGAACGCCGCGCCGTACGCGGCCTCCCACTCCAGGGCGATGTGGTCGAGGTCGTAGGACCGCCCGAGGTCAACCTTGATCCACTCGTTGTCCGTCGGGTTGCTGGCCCAGCGCGTGTTGCGGTCGCCGTCGACGGCGAAGCGCGGCCCGAGACCGCCGGACTCGGAGCTCGACGCCGCCGTGAGCGCGCCCTGCGAGAGCAGCGTGTTCGGTTCGGCGACGGCGGTGGTGGCGCCGAGCGTCCCGGCCGCGCTGAGGGTCGAGGCGAGCAGTGCTGTGGCGAATGCCCCCGCTAACAGGCGGGGTGTGCTGAGTGCTGTGCGCATGGTTCCTCCTTAGATGGTGGTGTGCCTTGCTGACTCGTCACTGCTGGTGCACGGTCACTGCTGGTAGATGCCGAGCTCGTACAGGGAGTAGCCCCACTCGGTCCCGCGCTCGGTGAAGTTCAGCCGGACGTACCGGCCGGTCCCCGCCACGTCCAGGCTGTCGACGCCGCCGTTGCCGCCCGTGACCGCGCGGACCGTGGTCCAGGTGTTGCCGTCCGTGGAGGTCTGCACCTCGTAGGACTTCCCGTAGGCCGTCTCCCAGACGAGCTGGACGTGGTCGAACGACTGCACCGAGCCCAGGTCCACCTGCCACCAGGCGGTCGGGCCCCACTCGCTCGCCCAGCGGGTCGAGGCGTCGCCGTCGACGGCCCGGCCCGGGGTCCAGTCGCCGTTCCACGGGTCAAAGCTCGACGCCGTCGCCGTCTTGCCCCGCGCGATGTTCGTGCCGCCGACCTCGGGCGCGACGACGCGGAACGACCGCGTCTCCACGCCCACGTTGCCGTTGCCGTCCTCGGCGAACACGTAGACCTTCCAGACGCCGAGCATCTCGGGCGCCGTGACCCGGAAGGTACCCGGGGCCGTCTGCGTGAACTGCGCCTGCGCGATGCCGCCGGCGTTGTTGATGTACTTGCTGTTCAGCATCACGTTGGACGTGATGGTGTCGCCGTCCGGGTCAGCCACGTCCACGGTGACCGTGAACTGCTCGCCGGCCTCCACCGCCGTCGACCCGGGAACATCCATCGCGGAGATGCGCGGCGGGGTGTTCATTGCCGAGGTGTCGACGCCCCAGGCCTGGGCGATCGAGTAGTAGCCGAGACGCTTGTTGTCGCCGGGCAGGATGTTGAACCACACGCCGCCGAAGTCGCCCTCGATGCCGTAGTGGAAGAACGTGGCGCCCAGTGCCACGCCCTCGTGGCCCCGCAGGCAGCGCCAGGAGTCCACGTAGGCCGCGCCCTTCTCCAGGTCGGTGGGCTCCTCGGGGACGCCGTTCGCGTCGTCCGGCACCTCCCACTCGCCGGCCGCGCCGCCCTCGGTCAGCAGGTAGGGCCGGTCGTAGCCGCCGGACTCCCAGGCCGCCTCGATGTTGCAGACGTCGCCGTAGGCGTTGACCGACAGCAGGTCGAGGTCGGGGGCGTTCCGCTCGATGTAGGGCCAGGCGCCGACCCACGCGTCGGTGCTGGTGGTCGGGTGGTTCGGGTCGGCCTGGTGGACGGCGACGCTCACCTCGTTGACGAACGCCGCATACGCGTTGCGGATCTGCTCCAGCTCCGTGCCCGAGTAGCAGTTCTGCAGGCCGAGCAGCGCCTCGTTGCCGATGTTCCACATGAGCACGCCGGGGTGGTTCTTGTAGGTGTTGACCCAGTTCAGGATGTCGGCCTTGGTGTTGGCCTTGTAGGTCGCGTCGGAGCGATAGTCGATACAGCCGCCCGATCCGGGGCCGCCGCCAGGCAGCAGCCAGAAGCCCATCACCACGCGGACGTCGTGCGCGGCGGCCGAGTCGAGGAGCTGACGCGTGTCCGCCCCGGTGCCCCACGTGCGGATCGTGTTGGCGCCCATCTCGACCAGCGGCGGCATGTAGTGGTCGGCGGTGCTGAACGCCGGACCCCAGGTGAAGCCGCGGACGGTATAGGGCTGCCCGTCGACTCGCAGGTCCCAGGCCCCGTTGCCGCCGACGACCTCGACGTCGCTCGGCCCCGAGTCCCGCACCGGGACGTTCGGGTGGCCGGGATCGGCGTCGACGGGCCCCGGGTCGCCAGGACCCGAGCCGTCCGCCTCGCCGAAGACCCGCAGCTCCCACAGCGAGTTGCCGTAGCCGCTCGCCCGCGCGGTGGACAGCAGCCGCACGTGGCGGGCGGTCGCGGTGACATCGAAGGTGTCGGTGCCGCCGTCGCCCGACGTCGTGGAGTACACGGTGGACCAGGACGAGCCGTCGGCCGAGACCTGGAACTGGTAGGTGGTCGAGTACGCCGACTCCCAGACCAGCTCCACGTGATCGAGGTCGGCGGTCTGGCCGAGGTCGACCCGGATCCACTGCGGGTCGCTGAACTCGCTGGCCCAGCGGGTGCTGAGATCACCGTCGACCGCGGCGCGCGCGGGGGTGTAGTCGGGGTTCTCCGTGGACGAGGCGGTGGCGGTCCGGCCCTGCGAGAGCAGCACGGGCTCCGCCTGGGCCGAGGTCGCGGGGACAACAAGAGCCGTCGCGGCCAGCAGGCCGGTCGCGAGGGCGGCAGCCCCGGCACGTAGGCCGCGCGTGAGCCGGGGCGCTGCTGCGCCGGGTGATCCGGTGGTGGTCATGGTCTTCCTCTCCGTCCGCTCGTCGGCCAGGGTGCGGTGGCCGGTGGCGCGGTTCGTCGTTGAGCCTGCCTTCGCGTCGCTCCGATGCGCCGCGAGTTGGGAGAGCGCTCTTACGCCGCCAATCTTTGACCCGCTGTCACGGGGTCGTCAAGGCTTTGACGCCGCTCCTTCTCGGGTGGTTTGGCCACTATTCAGGAGGTTTGATTCCTAATCCAATGTCTTTCGTACGACGACGGCGGCTCCGGGGCGCGCGCCACGTCACCCGCACCGGGTCCATGGGAGAGCGCTCTTACTCTGTTAACGTCAGCCTGTGAGCAAGGATCTGCGGCGTGCGGCGCCGACCCTGGAGGACGTGGCGAAGGTCGCCGGCGTCTCCCGCGCGACCGTGTCCCGGGTCATCAACGGCAAGCGCAAGGTCGCGCCCGCGGTGCAGGAGGTGGTCCTCGAGGCGGTGGCGGAGACGGGCTACGTCCCCAACCGGGCGGCGCGCTCCCTGGTCACGCGGCGCACGGGCACGGTCGCCGTCGTCATCTCGGGTGCCGATGCGGACCCGGAGGGCGAGCTCGACCTGTCCGGCGTCTTCTCCGACCCGTTCTTCGGGCGGGTGGTCGGGTCGCTCGTGCGCACGCTCCGCCCGCACGACGTGCACCCGGTCCTGATGTTCGCCGACGACGACCAGACCAGGGGCCAGGTGGTCTCCTACCTGCGGTTCGGCAATGCCGACGGGGCGCTGCTCGTCTCCACGTACGCCGACGACCCGCTCCCCGAGGACCTGCTGGGCACCGGCCGGCCCATAGTGCTCTTCGCGCGGCCCGGCCACGCGATCCCGGCGAGCTACGTAGACCTCGCCAACGCCGACGGCGCCCGCCTGGCCGCGAACCACCTGATGGATCGGGGCTGCCGAAGGCTCGGTGTGATCTCCGGGCCCGTCGACGTCGCCTCGGCGCGGGACCGGCTCGACGGCTTCCGCGACGCCGCGGCGCGCCGCGGGCACGCGTTCGTCCCGAGCGTCGCGGGCTCCTTCACGTTCGACAGCGGCGAGGCGGCGATGGCTGAGCTGCTCGCGATCGCCCCCGACGTCGACGGCGTCTTCGTCTCGAACGACCTCATGGCCCAGGGTGCGATCCACGTGCTCCAGACCCTCGGCCGGCGCGTGCCCGACGACGTTGCGATCGTCGGGTTCGACGACAGCCCCGTGGCGGTGCAGACCCGTCCCCGCCTCACGACGGTGCGCCAGCCCGTGGAGAAGATGGCCCAGGAGATGGCCCGGATGCTGCTCGAGCAGATCGACGCCGACGAGCCGGCCGTGCGCTCGGCGATCTTCGAGCCGACCCTGGTGGTCCGCGACTCGGCCTGACCCCTTGGCTGTGCGCCCACAACCAGCTGGTGGTGTACGGGTTACCCGTGTGGGAATCCCTCACGCCCTGCCTGGGCGCACCTTGCTAGGTTCCTGAACAAATCGGTCGTCGACGCCCGACGGCCCAGGACCCGAAGCGAGGTGGTTCCCCGTGAGATCTCGTCGTGTACCGCTCTTTGTCACAAGTCTTGTCGCTGCGATCCTGTTGACCGGAGTCGTCGCAGTCCCCGGCTCGGCAGCCCCGGCTACGGGCCCGGTGGCCCCGGCCGCGGTGGCCGACTGCAGCGCACCCGCCTGGAACAGCGGCGCCGTCTACGTCGCCAACAACCTGGTCACCCACGGCGGTCTCGCCTGGCGCGCCAAGTGGTGGACCCAGGGCGAGACGCCGGGGACCACCGGCCAGTGGGGTGTCTGGGAGCAGATCGGCACCTGTGGCGGCGAGCCGCCCGTCGATCCCCCGAGCAGCGGGGCGTTCCCCGTCAGCGAGGCCCAGTTCAACTCGTTCTTCCCGAACCGGAACTCGTTCTACACCTACTCGGGCCTTGTCACGGCGCTCAGCGCCTACCCGGCTTTCACCAATGCCGGCAGCGAGACCATCCAGCGGCGTGAGGCCGCGGCGTTCCTGGCGAACGTCTCGCACGAGACCGGCGGTCTGGTCCACATCGTGGAGCAGAACACGGCCAACTACCCGCACTACTGCGACACCTCGCAGTCCTACGGCTGCCCGGCGGGCCACGACCAGTACTACGGCCGCGGGCCGATCCAGCTCAGCTGGAACTTCAACTACCGGGCCGCGGGCATCGCGCTCGGCATCGACCTGCTGAACAACCCGCGCCTCGTGCAGACCGACTCGGCCGTCGCCTGGAAGACCGGGCTCTGGTACTGGAACACCCAGAACGGGCCGGGCACCATGACGCCGCACAACGCGATCGTCAACAGCGCCGGGTTCGGCGAGACGATCCGCAGCATCAACGGCAGCATCGAGTGCAACGGTGGAAACCCGGGGCAGGTGCAGAGTCGTGTCGACACCTACCTCCGCTTCACCAGCGCGCTAGGCGTGGACCCGGGCGGCAACCTCTACTGCTGACCTGAAGCTCGTTCAGCACAGCTGCTGCTGCCAGAAGCACGGCCGATCTGGCAGCAGCCGCTGTGCTCAACGACCCCGGGGGGCGGGGGATGATGTAGGTATGGCTCACGTTCCCCACCTCGCTGCCGAGGACCGTTACGACACCATGCAGTACCGCCGCGCCGGCCGCTCCGGTCTCGACCTCCCGGCCCTGTCGCTGGGCCTGTGGCAGAACTTCGGTGACACCAGCCGGTTCGACACCCAGCGCGCCATCCTGCGCCGCGCGTTCGACCTCGGCGTCACGCACTTCGACCTGGCGAACAACTACGGCCCGCCGGCCGGGTCTGCCGAGGAGAACTTCGGGCGGCACTTCGCGGCCGACCTGAAGCCGTACCGCGACGAGCTGGTCCTCTCCACGAAGGCCGGCTACGGCATGTGGCCCGGCCCGTACGGGGACCACGGCTCGCGCAAGTACCTCCTCGCCTCCCTGGACCAGTCGCTCACCCGGATGGGTGTGGACTACGTCGACGTCTTCTACCACCACCGCCCCGACACCTCGACGCCGCTCGAGGAGACCATGGGCGCGCTCGTGTCGGCGGTCCAGCAGGGCAAGGCGCTGTACGTAGGCGTCTCCAACTACTCGCCGGCCCGGACCCGCGAGGCCGCGCGCATCCTTGACGAGCTGGGCGTTCCGCTGCTCATCCACCAGCCGTCCTACTCGATGTTCAACCGGCACATCGAGAACCCGGCGCACAAGGACGGGTACGACGGTGAGCAGACCGAGTCCCTGCTCGACGTCGTCGGCGACCTCGGCGTCGGGACCATCGTGTTCTCCCCGCTGCAGCAGGGCCTGCTGACCAGCAAGTACCTCGCCGGTCAGGCGCCCGAGGGATCCCGGGCCGCCCGTTCCGACTCGCCGTTCCTCTCGGCCGGCGCACTCACCGAGGACTACCTGAGCCGCGCCAAGGCCCTCGATCAGATCGCCGCCGGCCGCAGCCAGACGCTTGCGCAGCTCGCGCTCGCCTGGGTGCTGCGGGATCGGCGCGTGACCTCCGCCCTGATCGGCGCGTCGTCGGTGGGACAGCTCGAGGACAACGTGGCGGCGCTCGCAGCCGGCCCGCTGACCGAGGACGAGATCGCCGCGATCGAGCCCCTGGCCCAGCCGCTCGGCTGACTCGCGCCCCGGGCCGGCGTCGGACGGAAGATCCACACCCCACGTTCCAACGCACTTCACCCGATCGTCGCGCCCAATCGATCCGCAGGGCGGACGATGGGACGCGTCAGCCGCTCGAGGGGGAGGGGTGCCGGGGAGGTCAAGACCCTGAACAGCAAGGAGCACTGGCGTGCGTGAAACGAAGACGGCAATCGTCGTAGGGGCCGGGATCGTCGGCCTCTCGACCGCTTGGCACCTGCAAGAACACGGTGTGGAGGTGACGGTCCTCGACCGGGACGGCGTCGCCGCCGGCGCATCCTGGGGGAACGCCGGCTGGCTCACCCCCGGCATGGTCATGCCGCTGGCCGACCCCTCGCTCTGGGCCTACGGCCCGAAGGCGATGCTCGACCCCACCGCCCCGCTCAGCGTCCCCTTCCGGTTCGACCGAGCGCTCTGGGGCTTCGTCGCCCGCTTCATGTCGCACGCGACGCCCGGCGCGTGGCGGCGCGCCATGGCGGACCTCACCCCGATCAGCCGCGTCGCGCTCGCGGCGTACGACGAGCTGGAGGCCGGTGGTGTGCACGCGACATCGCACCCCAGCCGCTGGATCGTCGGGTTCGAGCGGGAGCGGGAGTCCGGCCCGTTTGTGCACGAGCTGCGCGGTGTGGCCAAGGCCGGCCAGGAGGTCCGGCTGTCCAGGCTGCCCGACGGCGTCCGCGTGCCGCACCTCTCCCCGGCAGTCCAGTCGATCTGGGCCGTGGAAGGGCAGCGCTACGTCGAGCCGGGCCCCTACGTGCAGGCGCTCGCGACCTCGGTCAGCGCGCGAGGAGCGAAGGTGCTCACGGACGCCCGCGTCACAGGGATCCACCCGGCGCCTGGCGGCGTCCAGGTAGCGGTCGAAGGGCACGGTCGGATGACGGCGGACGCCGTGGTGGTCGCCACCGGCGCATGGCTCCCCGACCTGGTGCGGCAGCTCGGTGTGCGAACCCGGGTGCAGGCGGGGCGGGGCTACTCGTTCAGCGTGCCCGTGACGGGACCGCCGATCGACCACCCCGTATATTTCCCGGGCCGGCGGGTGGCCTGCACCCCGTACCAGGGGCGGTTACGGATCGCCGGGACCATGGAGTTCCGCGGTCCCGACGAGCCCTTCCAGCCCGGCCGAGTCCAGGCGATCGTGAACTCGGTCCGAGGGCTCTTCGAGGGTGTCGACCTCGACTCCCGCGAGGACGAGTGGGTCGGCGCCCGGCCGGTGACGCCGGACGGGCTGCCGCTCGTCGGCCGTACCAACGCGCCGGGCGTCTACGCCGCCGGTGGCCACGGGATGTGGGGCATGGTGCTGGGCCCGGCGACGGGACGGGCCCTGGCCGCGCTCATCACGACGGGGGAGACGCCGGAGGAGATCCGGCCGTTCGACCCGCTGCGCTGACGCCGGCTCGGCCCGGCCTGGCTCGGCCCGGTCAGTGCGCCTCGCGCTCGGCCAACCGGTCGAGTCCGTCGAGGATGATGTCGAGGCCGAACTCGAACTCGGTCTGGTCGTCGCACCAGCCGAGCGTGGCTCCGGGACCCTCGTGCGCCACCTCGGCCAGCATCTCGATCATGTGCGGCACCTCGTCGGCCATCTGCTGGAGCATCGCCTCCGCGGCGGCGTCGGCGCCCTCCGCGGGGCTGCCGCCGGCCGTCGAGCCCGCCGTGGCGCCGTCGGGCTCGAAGAGCTCCTGCGAGAATCCGAGCGCCCGGCTGCCCAGGGCGTGCATGGCGTGGTGGACCAGGTCGTAGGAGAAACCGCCGCGCCGCATCAGCCCGAGGAGCGAGTCGAAGTACCGCACGATGGGCAGGCTGAAGGAGGTCCTGGTCTCCAGGACGGTCGTCGCCCAGGGGTGGCGGAGCAGCACCCCGCGCGCCGTGAGGATCTGCCGGCGCATGGCGGGTTTCCACGCCGACGACGGGGCGTCGTCGGCCAGTGGCTCCAGCCCGCCCACCGCCTCCTGGATCTCGGCAGCGACGACGTCGATCACGCCGTCGAGCAGGTCCTCCTTGTTGGCGACGTGGTGATAGAGCGACATCGCCTCGATCCCGAGCTCCCGGGCCAGGCTGCGCATCGTGAGCGAACGGAGGCCGTCCCGGTCCGCCAGGGCGACCGCGGACTCCAGCACCCGGGCGCGGCTCAGCGCGCTCCGTTGCGTCGTGCCTGCCGCCCGGGGTGAAGTCATGATCCCGCGATCCTACGTCGGCCGAACCCTTGACCGGATGGTCGGGCAGCCCTACCTTACGACGTAAGGCTTACACCGTAAGTCACAACGAGAAGGCGGAACATCATGTGGGTCTGGATCCTCTGGGTCGTTGTCGGGCTGGTGGTGCTGGGGCTCGGCCTGTTCCTCGCGCTCGTGCTGGTCATGCGCACCAAGAACCCGCGCGGGCTCGCGGTCATCCGCCGCTTCAACCGGCGGTTCACCAACCGGGGAACGATGCGGGACGCGGGGGAGCCGGGCTCGTCCAGCGCGGTGATCCGGCACGTCGGGCGAACGTCGGGCAAGTCGTACGCGACCCCGATCGGTGTGTACCCGATGGACGACAACTTCCTCGTCTACCTCCCGTACGGGCGCGACGTGGACTGGCTGCGGAACATCCGCGCGGCAGGCTCCGCGGAGCTGAAGGTCGACGGGCGTACCTACCTCGTGACGCCGGAGCTCGTGGGGCAGGCCGAGGCGCTGCCCTACCTGTCTGCGGCGGACCGCCGGGTCGTGCGGATGTTCCGCGTCGCCGACTTCCTCGTGCTGCAGCCCGCCCCGGTCGTCGCCGGCGGCGGCGCATGAGAGCCGTCGTCCGGGACCCGTATGGGCCGGTCGACGTCCTGCGCATCGACAACATCGAGCCACCGGTCCCTGGTTCGGGCGAGGTGGTGGTCCGCGTCGAGGCAGCCTCGCTGAACATGGCCGACCTCGATCACCTCCTGGGCCGTCCCAGGGCCTCTCGCGTCGCCACCGGTTTGTTCCGCCCGACGAACCGCCGGGTCGGGATCGATGTCGCCGGAACGGTTGAGCAGGTCGGGCCGGACGTGAGCAGCCTCCGGGTGGGCGACCGCGTCTGGGCTGACCTGTTCGACAGCGGGCACGGTGCGCTCGCGGACCGGGTGTGCGTCCTGGCGTCGGCCCTGTCTCCACTGCCGGACGACGTGTCGTTCGACGCCGCCGCCACCGCACCGCACTCCGGGTCGCTCGCGCTGCAGTGCCTGCGCGCCGTCGGGCCGATCCGGCCGGGCGAGCGGGTGCTCATCAACGGGGCGGGCGGCTGCGTGGGGCCGTTCGCGGTGCAGATCGCGAAGCTGCGCGGGGCCCAGGTCACGGCCATCGATCACGGTGACAAGCTCGATTTCCTCCGGGACCTGGGTGCGGACGAGGTGATCGACTACACCCGTGAGGACTTCACGCGGGGCGCGCGCCGGTTCGACGTCGTCCTCGACATCGCCGACACCCGGTCCGTGTTCGCACTCCGGCGTCCCCTCGCGCCGGGTGGCCGGTACGTGCTGATCGCGCGGCGGATCGGCTCCTTCGCAGCGATGACGCTGCTGGGCCCACTGGTCGGCAGGCTGACGGGTACCCGGATGGGCACCTTCTTCTGGCAGCCGAACCAGCGGGCGGACCTGGACGAGCTGGCCGGGCTCCTCGCCTCGGGAGAGGTGGTGCCGCGGATCGACCGCCGCTACGGCCTCGACGACACGATCGAGGCGTTCCGCCGCCTGGAGTCCGGAGCGGCCCGGGGCAAGATCCTGGTGCTCCCGTAGGCCAGGGCGCTCCTGCTCGCCTGATTCGCCGAGTTCGGTCGCTTGCACGCCCGGCTTGATGACTTCGGTCGGTTGCTCTGAGATCGGTCAATCAAACGACCGATCTCAGAGCAACCGACCGAAGTCACAGATGAACTGGTGCAAGGGACCGAAGAGACGCGAGGATGACCAAGATGACTGACAAGCAGCAGGCAGAGGGCTCCCTCGCCGAATGGGCCACGACCGCCGAGCTCAGGCCGCGTCTTATGGTGCGCGGCGAGGAGGCGGCTGCGGCTGGCCGCGCACTGCTTGAGTCGGTTGGTGTCGACGTCGTGCAGCTCGAGCGCAGCGTGGGTGGCCGCCCGGGGCCCGGAGCACTGTGACGGCGAAGCGCATCCTCATCCTGTCCGGCCGCGGGCGGTACGAGGATCCTTGGCACGACCACGCTGCGACCTCGCACGGCGTGGCCGTCGTCCTCGATGGCCTGGGCCCCGTCGAGGTACGCGGGCTCTTCCGCGACGCGCTGGACGACCTGGACTCTGTGGGCCTCCTGGTCGTCAACGGCGGCGCCGGTCGCCGGGATGCGGACTTCGACGGGTCCGACGACGACTGGCTCGGCTTCCACGTCCGGCTGGCGGACTGGGCGCGGGCCGGGGGCGCGGTGCTCGGCCTGCACCAGGCCGCGAACGTGTTCAACGACGCGCCCGACTGGGAGTCGGTGCTCGGCGGCCGGTGGATCTCCGGCGAGTCGATGCATCCCCCGATCGGCGCGGCTCGTTTCGACCTGGCCGAGGGCCACCCGGTCACCGACGGACTCCCGACGGTCGATGCGTTCGACGAGCGTTACTGCAACCTCCGGGTCGCCCCGGGCTCGCGGGTCCTCGGCACCACCCCGGACGACGACGGCGACGCGCACCCGGTTCTCTGGGTCAACGAGGCGCACGGCGGCCGCAGCATCTACTCGGGGCTGGGCCACGACGTCCGCTCGTTCGCCTCGGAGAGCCACCGCGAGCTCCTGCGCCGATCGGCGTCCTGGCTGCTGTCGTAACGGCCGCAGGGCGGTCTTGACCTCAACCAACATTGAGGTTGTTGGCTGGGACGCATGGAGATCATCAGCGTCGACACCGTGACCCGCTCGACCGCGGAGACCGCCGCCTACTACGAGACGGTCCTCGGCCTCCCGGTGCAGAAGGAGATCGGTGCGGTCGAGATCACCGTCGGCCGCACGGTCGTCCGCTTCCGGGAGGACCCGGCAGCCGAGGGGGACCAGCACTACGCGTTCCTCATCGACGACGCGCGCTTCGACGCCGCCAGAGCCTTCCTCGAGGCCGGCCCCGGGCTGCTGAGCGACGGCGACCGCACCGAGTTCGAGTCGCAGCCGGCCTGGAACGCGCGATCCCTGTACTTTCCCGGACCGGACCGACCGGTCCTGGAGGTCATCGCGCGCCGCGACCTCCCCCAAGACCTGGGTGCCGGGCGCGCGGCGGGTGCGAAGGCCTCAAGCCCGCACACGCCCGGCACCCAGCCCGGTCCGTTCGGACCGGGCGACCTGCTGTCAGTGAGCGAGGTGGGTATCGCGGTGCCCGACGTCGTCCGCACTGCCGACCGGCTCACCGACGCCGGCATCGGCCGCTACCCCGACGGGTCCGAGACGTTCAGCCCGGCCGGGCACATCGACGGGATGCTCATCCTGGTCAGCCTGGGCCGCGCGTGGTTCCCGACGTCGGACCGCGTGGTGGCCGAGCCGCCCGTCACGGTGGTCGCGCAGGCCGGGGCCGCGAGCCCCGGCATCGTGCAGGGGCGGTACGAGCTGGCCCCGGGCCGGGTGCTCGTCGTCCGGCCCTGACCGGATCGATGAGTTACGCCTGGAGTGGCCGTCAGACGGTGTACGGCCACTAAGGAGGCAGGCTCATGGGACGCACGGTGATGTCGGCGGTTGTCTCGCTCGACGGGTACATCGCGGACGACGACGGCGTCGGCCCGCTGTTCGACTGGTTCGGCAACGGCGACGTCGAGTGGACCCTCGGCGACGCCGCCCGGGGCTTCCGCTCCACGCAGGCCTCGGTCGACTTCATGCGCGACTTCTCCGGCCGCAGCGCGTGCGAGGTGATCGGGCGCCGGCTCTTCGACCTCACCAACGGGTGGAACGGAGTGCCGGCCGACGGTGAGCACGTCTTCGTCGTCACCCACCAGGCGCCCACCGACTGGGAGTATGCCGACACCGCTCCGTACACCTTCGTGACCGACGGCGTCGCGGCCGCGATCGAGCGTGCGCGAGAGTTCGCCGGCCCGGACCGGGACGTCTCGGTGACGCCCGGCGAGATCGGCGGACAGGCGCTGCGGCTCGGCCTGGTGGACCAGGTGGTGATGAACATGGTGCCGGTCGTCTTCGGGTCCGGCCGCCCGTTCTTCGGCGCCATGGGTCCGGGCGAGAAGGTGCTGCTGGGGGATCCCTCGCAGATCGTCCCGGGCAAGCGGGTCACGCACGTGGTCTACGACGTGCCCAGGGGCTGATTACGCCCCCTCGGCGAACCCCGCCTGGCGCCACACCTCTGAGGCTGTTTGGTACCTCTACCTGTCAGGCAGCGCCTAGGTGCCCGAGAGCAACGACGTTGATGCCGTCGGGGCGGGTGTAACTGGTGGTTCCGGCTGTAAGGATGTTGAGCGAGGCCAGCTGGCCTGAGCGCTTCTCGGAGACCTTGGCCGCGAGGACTGTCAGGTTGTGCGCGGCGAGTTCGATGTTCTTTGTGCCGCCCATCTTGACCTCGAACGCGGCCCAGCGGCCGTCGTTGAGCTCGACGATCGCGTCGATCTCCAAGCCGACCTCATCGCGGTAGTGGTACACAGAGCCGGCGAGCTCCTGGGCATGGACACGCAGGTCTCGGATGCACATTGACTCGAACAGCAGACCTAGAGTGTTGAGGTCGTCGAGGAGCATCCGCCGGTTTGCCCCCAGTGCGGCGGCCGCGAGCGACGGGTCGATGAAGTGCCACTTGGGCAGCGTGCGCAATCGGACCTTTGAGCGCAGGTGTGTGGCCCAGGCAGGTTGCTCCTCGATGACGAAGACACGGGTCAGGGCGTCGAGGTATTTACGGACTGTCTGCGCGGAGACCTCCGTGTCTGACGCTCCGATCTCGGCCTCTTTGCTGAGCTTCGTTGCGGATATCTCGGTCGAGACATTGCGTGCCAGCGCGCGGATGAGTGCACGCATGCGCAGAGGGTCAGCTCGGAGATCGGCATGAGGCAGATCGACGCGGGCGACGTCGTCCAAATAGCTACTGAGGTAGTCCTGGGCCGAACGGTTGGGCTGCGCGACGAGGGCAGGCCAACCGCCGCGTACCAGTAGCTCGGTGTACTCCTCGACGGTGGGACCGCCGACTCCTGCGATCTTGGCGCCATCGAACAGGTCCGCGAGGGTAAAGGCCTCCGTGCTTTCGCCGCTCTCGGCCAGCGTCATGGGGCGGAGGGTGACACGGCGGAACCGACCTGCGCCGCTGTGGCGGGTGATGTCATCGGGAGGTGTTGCTGACCCGGTGAGGATGAACTGACCCGGGACTGCGCGCTCATCGACCTCGTGGCGGACGGCATTCCAAAGTGTCGGTGCGAGTTGCCACTCGTCGATCAACCGTGGAGTTTCGCCTGTGAGGATCGTGCTGGGTGAGGTCTCGGCCAGAGCCACGATCTCGGGCGAAGAGTCCAGGCGGATGCTGCTGGCGGCCACCTGTAGGCCCGTCGTGGTCTTGCCGGTCGCGCGCGGTCCCTGGATGATTACTGCGCCGAAGGTGACAAGGGCGTCCTGAACGATCCGGTCGACGATCCGCGCTCTGTAGCCGCTCATCCGGCGACGCTATCACTCTTGCGATGATCTCAGTATCACTTCTGCGATCAATCGGTTATCACTTCTGCGATGATCCCAGCATCACTTCTGCGATCGACATCCGTCACGCCCCCTCGGAGAACCCCGCCTGGCGCCACACCTCGTACACCGCTATCGAGGCCGCGTTCGTCAGGTTGAGCGACCGGCGCCGGGGCAGCATCGGGATCCGCAGCTCGTCCGTGACCCGCGGGTGCGCCAGCGCCTCGGGCGGCAGCCCGGTGGGTTCGGGCCCGAACAGCAGCACATCGCCCGGCACGTACTCGACGTCGGTGAACCGCGTGGTCGCCCGGGTGGTGAACGCGAAGACCCGCGCTCCCGGGAGGGCGTCGAACGCCGCGTCGAGCGACGGGTGCACGTCCATCACGGCGAGGTCGTGGTAGTCGAGGCCCGCGCGCTTCAGCTTGGCCTCCGACAGGTCGAAGCCGAGCGGCTCCACCAGGTGCAGCCGCGCGCCCGTGACGGCCGCGAGCCGGATCGCGGAACCGGTGTTCCCGGGAATGCGTGGCTCGAAGTACACGATGTGCGCCAGCGGCGTCTCGGGCGGAGCGGGGGCAGCGGAGTGGTTCGGCACGGCTCCATTCTCGCTGCCCGATTCCCCGGGGCCCCCGCGAAGCGCCGCAGCGGAGCGAGGACGCTTCGCGGGGTGGGGCGGCGGGGCGTCGTCCCACCGTCAAGCCCGTCCGGGCGCTTGCCGCCCACAGGTGTCCCGCATAGCCTGGGGCGCATGACGCACGGGCTGAGCTGGTGGCGGCTGCACTCGCAGCCGTGACCTGACGCGCCCACCGCACAGAAGTCCCGAGCTGCCCGCCGCAGCCCGGGACTTTTTTGTGCCCGACGCCGTGCGTGGGCGGCTCCCTGACCCAAGGAGACCCACATGTCCGTCACCACTACGCCTGAGGCGACCACGCCGCCGTCGGGCACAGCCTCCGAACTTGGCAGCATCACCCGGTCCGCCGAAGCGGCCCGGGAGCGCACCGCCGTCCTGGAAGAGCAGATCGTCGACAACCCGGGTGCGTACCGCGTCCTGACCGGGGACCGCCCCACGGGCGTGCTGCACCTGGGGCACCTGATCGGCACCCTGGACAACCGCGTCCGCCTGCAACGGCTGGGCGTCGAGGTGTTCCTCGTCGTCGCCGACTACCAGGTCATCACCGACCGAGACGGCGCGGGGGACCTGCCCGCCGTCGTCCGCGAGGTGCTGCTCGACTACCTCGCCGCCGGGATCGACCCGGAGCGCACCACGATCTTTACGCACTCGGCGGTGCCAGCCCTGAACCAGCTGCTGCTGCCGTTCCTGTCCCTGGTCACCGTCGCCGAGCTGGAGCGCAACCCCACGGTCAAGGCCGAGGCGGCGGCCGCAGCCGAACGAGGCGGCCGGGGAATGAGCGGGCTGCTGTTCACCTACCCGGTGCACCAGGCGGCGGACATCCTGTTCTGCCACGGCAACCTCGTACCGGTCGGCGAGGACCAGCTGCCCCACCTCGAGGCCACCCGGCTGGTCGCGCGCCGGTTCAACCAGCGCTACTCGGCGGCGCAGCCGTACTTCCCCGAACCGGACGCGCTCATCGCGCCGTCGACCACTGTTCTGGGCAACGACGGGGCCAAGATGTCGAAGTCGCGTGGGAACGCCCTGGCGCTGCGCGCCTCGGAGGACAACACCGTCGCCTTCTTCAAGCGGGCCAGGACCGACGCCGAGCGGACGATCACCTACGAGCCGGAGCTCCGGCCCGAGATCGCCAACCTGCTGAGGATCGGCGCGCACTTCGCCGGGACAACACCGGAGGCGCTCGCCGACGAGCTGGGCCCGGCGGGCGCGGGGCGGCTCAAGGCAGTGGTCACCGAGGCGGTGGTGGAGGGCCTGCGCCCCCTCCGTGCCCGACGGCGGGAACTCGCCTCGGCCGGGCCGAGTCACCTCGACGAGGTGCTCGCCCGGGGCAACGCGCGGGCGAACGAGATAGCGGACCGCACCCTGGACGACGTCCGCGGGCTGATGGGGATGCGGTACTGACTGACAACTCGGGCAAAAAAGATCCCCGGCCGGGATGCCTCAATAACCCGGCCGGGGAACCTGGATCGGACGGCTGACGGCGCGACGGGCAGCCACCCTAGAATGTCGCGCTGTCAGCCGCCCGAGATCAGCGGGCCAGACGCTCCTTGAGGGCGTCCAGCTGGGCGTGCAGCGCGGCCGGCGTGTGGTCGCCGAACTGGGCAAAGAACTCCTCGGTCAGCTCGGCCTCGGCCTGCCACGGCTTGGTGGGGACGTCGAAGAGGGCGGCCATGTCGGCGTCGGGCACCTCGATACCGGCCAGGTTCAGCGTGCCGGGCGCGGGGATGCTGCCCACGGGTGTGGCGACCGAGACGTCCTCGCGCAGGCCGCGGCCCGACTCGACCTGGCCGACGATCCACTCGATGACCCGCGAGTTCTCGCCGAAGCCCGGCCACAGGAAGCGGCCGTCCTCACCCTTGCGGAACCAGTTGACCTGGAAGATCTGCGGGCGCTTCGACTCCTCGATGCCCGCGCCGACCTCCAGCCAGTGCGCCCAGTGGTCGGCCATGTTGTAGCCGCAGAACGGGAGCATCGCGAAGGGGTCCCGACGCAGCTCGCCGAGCGCGCCCTCGGCGGCGGCCGTGCGCTCCGAGGAGATGGTGGCGCCCATGAACACGCCGTGCTCCCAGCCGAACGACTGCGCCACGAGCGGCACGTTCGTTGCCCGGCGGCCGCCGAACACGATCGCGTCGACCGGCACGCCGGCCGGGTCCTCCCAGGTGTCCGCGATGGTGGGGCACTGGTCGGCGGCCACTGTGAAGCGGGAGTTCGGGTGAGCCGCCGGCTTGTCGGAGGCGGGCGTCCAGTCGTTGCCCTGCCAGTCGATCAGGTGCTCCGGCGCCTCGGGCGTGAGGCCCTCCCACCAGACGTCGCCGTCGTCGGTCAGGGCGACGTTCGTGAAGATGGTGTCGCGGTCGAAGGTCGCGACGGCGGTCGGGTTGGTGTCGATGCCGGTGCCGGGTGCGACGCCGAAGAAGCCGGCCTCCGGGTTGATGGCGCGCAGCGTGCCGTCGGGGCCGGGGCGCATCCAGACGATGTCGTCGCCGATGGTCTCGACCTTCCAGCCCGGGATGGTGGGCTGGAGCATCGCGAGGTTCGTCTTGCCGCAGGCGCTCGGGAACGCGGCGGCCATGTGGTACTGGCGCTGCTCCGGCGAGGTGATGCGGATCAGCAGCATGTGCTCGGCGAGCCAGCCCTCGTCGCGCGCCATCGCGGAGGCGATCCGCAGCGCGAAGCACTTCTTGCCGAGCAGGGCGTTGCCGCCGTAGCCGGAGCCGTACGACCAGATCTCGCGGCTCTCCGGGAAGTGCACGATGTACTTGGTGTCGCTGCACGGCCAGGCGACGTCGGCCGCGCCGTCGGCGAGCGGTGCGCCGACCGAGTGCACGGCGGGCACCCACTGCTGCCCGGCGTCGATGAGCCGCAGGATCTCGTCCGAGACCCGGGTCATGACGTGCATCGAGACCACGACGTACGGCGAGTCGGTGAGCTCGATGCCGACCTGCGAGATCGGGCCGCCGACGGGGCCCATCGAGAACGGCACCACGTACATGGTGCGGCCCTTCATCGAGCCCTCGAACACGCCCTTCAGCTCGGTGCGCATGTCGGCCGGGGCCATCCAGTTGTTGGTGGGTCCGGCGTCCTCCTCGTCCTGCGAGCAGATGAAGGTGCGCGACTCGACGCGGGCGACGTCGGCCGGGTTGGACCGGGCGAGGTACGAGCCGGGGCGCTTCTCCTGGTTCAGCTCGACGAGTGTGCCCGCGGCGAGCATCTGGTCGATCAGGCGCTGCTTCTCCTCGGCGGAGCCGTCGCACCAGACGATCTCGTCGGGCTGGGTCAGCTCGGCGATGCTTGCCACCCAGGACCGCACGTCCTGCTGCCCGACGGGCGGCACGGCGTAAGCCGTCGCCTCGGTCGGCGGCGTGGCTCCATGGTCGGTCGCCATGTCGGATACGAGCTCGGCGACGAGCCGTGTGCGGCGGGGGTTCGCGAGGACGGACATGTGCGCTCCGATCGTTACAGCAGGCCACGGTGGCGGGCTTGTTTCTACTGTCACGTGCGGATCGTCCCGAATTCCAGTCCTCGGGCTGTCAAGAATCGCCGATCTTCACGTATTGTGAAGGAGCGGATTCCTGTTGGTCTGTCCCGGGTGTCTCCCGGTGACGGCCGTCACACAATTGGCCATTCGAATGGACGGAGCACGACGTGCCGAGCTCGGGTGAGACGACTGCTGGTGGCGAGACCGACCTCATCACGCTCGGGCGCCGGATCCGGCACCTGCGCACCGGACAGGGGCTCACGCTGGACGCCCTCGGCGAGAAGGTGGGCTCCGCCCCGAGCCTGCTGTCCCTCGTGGAGAACGGGCGGCGCGAACCGCGCCTCAGCCTCCTGCGGTCCATCGCGGAGGCGCTCGGTGTGCCGATGAGCGAGCTGCTCAGCGCGCAGCCGCCGTCGCGCCGCGCGGCCCTGGAGATCGCGCTCGACCGCGCGCAGCGCGGACCGCTGTTCACCACGCTGGGCGTGCCGTCCGTGAAACCCAGCCAGAAGCTGCCGATCCCCGTGCTCGAGCAGCTTGTCGGCCTGCACGACGAGCTGGCGCGGCGTGAGCAGCTGGCCATCGCGACCCCGGAGGAGGCGCGGCGGGCGAACACCGACCTGCGCCTGGAACGAGAGGCGCGCGACAACCACTACCCGCAGTTCGAGGCGATCGCCGAGCAGATGGTCAAGGCCGCCGGGTACACGGGCGGCGCCCTGACCCACCGCACGGTGGCGCGGATGGCGGAGCAGATGGGCTTCACCCTGCTGCACGTGGACGACCTGCCGCGGTCCGCCCGCTCCGTGACGGACCTGCACAACGGCCGCATCTACCTGCCCCCGGCGTCCACCCCGGGCGGCCACGGCCTGCGGTCGCTCGCGCTGCAGGCGCTCGCGCACCGGGCGCTGGAGCACGACCGGCCCCGCTCCTACGGCGAGTTCCTGCGCCAGCGCGTGGAGATCACCTACTTCGCCGCCGCCTGCCTCGCGCCGCAGTTCGTCGCCGTGCCGTTCCTGGAGGCGCGCAAGCGGGACCGCGACCTGGCGGTCGAGGACTTCCGCGACGCCTTCGGCGTCACGCACGAGGCAGCCGCCATGCGGCTGACCAACCTCGCGACGCACCACCTCGGCATCCCGCTGCACTTCCTTAGGGTGGGGCCTGACGGCGCGCTGTTCCGGGGCTACGCGAACGACGGCCTGCCGTTCCCGCGGGACGTCACGGGCGCCATCGAGGGGCAGCTGATCTGCCGCCGGTGGGCGGCGCGCGAGGCCTTCGAGCGCCGCGACCGGGCCACCGAGTTCTACCAGTACACCGACACCCCGGCCGGGACGTTCTGGTGCTCCACCCAGACGGGATCGATGTCGCCGTCCGGTGGACCGGACGGCGGGTCGGGCGCGTTCTCCATCACCGTCGGGGTGCCCTACGCGCACGCCAAGTGGTTCCGCGGGCGCGACACGCAGGTGCGACGCGTCTCCACCTGCCCGGACCCGGCCTGCTGCCAGCGGCCGGCGCCGGAGCTCACCGAGCGGTGGTCGGGCGAGGCCTGGCCATCTGGGCGCATGCACCAGCAGATCCTGGCGGCCCTGCCGCGCGGCGCGTTCCCCGGTGTGGACGATGCCGAGGTGTACGCGTTCCTGGACAAGCACGCGCCTGAACCATCCTGAATGACAACGGTGAAGTTCCTGGCGAGTCGTCTGCGCCGCTGCCGGGTTAGCGTAGGCAACCGTGGCATCGAACCTGGCTTGCATCGGACTGGACGTCTGGCGACGTAGCGACTTTCGCGACATGGTGGCGGCGGCCCGCTCCGAGGCGGAGACCGTCGCGAAGGACGGCGACGTCGGCGTGCACATCTGGACCGATGTGTCCGGAGCACGGCTGATCCTCACCACCGAGGGCGACCTCGTGCGCGTGGTCACACCCACGTTCTTCGCGGCGCCCGGCGCCATCATCTCCGAGCCGCAGGCCGTCGACGGCGGGCTCGTGCTCGCCGAGCTGGTGAACGAGCACGACGAGGTGGTCACCGAGATCGCCTGCCAGCTCGAGGAGCTCGCCCTGCTCGGTGCCGCGGAGCACCCGATCACCGGCCCGGTGTCCATAGTCGTGCTCGGCAACTCCGTCCAGGTGATCGGCCGGGCCGACGGCGACGTGGCCGGCCTGGTCTTCGAGCCCACCGGTGCGTACGCCGCGTCGACCGACGCCGTCGCGCACCTGACCGGAGTTGTGCTGGCGACCGAGGAGCGCACCGTGGCCCGCACCGGCCAGGCCTTCACCGCGGCGCGCGTGCAGACCGACGGCTTCGAGGTCACCCTCTGCGCGCCGGCTGGCGAGCCGCCGCTGGCCGTCGGCGACGTCGTCGAGGTGGACGGTTACCTGGTCGCGTCGATGCCGTCGCTGCGCTCAGCCCTGCTCGCGCAGCGCTGAGCCTGCTCTGGGTGGGGTGATCCCGGCGGCGATCCTCGTTGGGGGAACTACTGATGACACCGCACGCGCGCGCCTGGTGTGATTCACCCGGCCGATGCCCGCCCTGATCGGTCCCCGAGTCGTGCAGTCCCGAGGAAGGGTCCCCGTCTGATGAGAACCTCCCGAACCCTGCTCGCCGTCACCGCGGCACTGGCGGCCGTCGCCATCGCCTCCGCGGGCGCGGCCGGAGCGGTCGCCGCGCCTCCGACGCAGGCCGGCCCGGCCGCCGCCCCGCCCGGCGGGATCTACTACGTGCAGAGCACCGTCACGGGGCTTAACGCGGCGGCCGCCGCGGCCGCCGTCGAGCAGCACCGGCCCAAGGGCAACGAGGACCACCAGCAGTGGACCCTCCGCGGGGCCGGGTCCGCCTATGTCCTGGAGGACGTCGGTGCGGCCGGTACCTGTCTGGGCCGATCTGGTGGTCAGGCCCGGACCGTGGGCTGCACGGCGTCCGACGCCGCCTGGGAGCTCGTCGACGTCGGCGGCGACCGCTACCGGCTCAAGGCGCCCGGCGCCGAGAGCTACCTCACCGTCGCGGCCAAGCCGGGCGGCCAGAACTACCCGGCGCAGCTCGCGGTCGGCGGCAGCGGATCGCTCGCCGAGTGGTACCTCACCCCGGTCGGACCGGTGCGGAACCCGATGCCGCCCGCCGACCAGCGCACCCTCGACGAGATGTCGTTCCTCACCGCGCACAACGCCTACGCGAACGGGGTGGACGGCGGCTTCGCCCCGCCGTTCATCAACCTCGCGCCCAACCAGAACCGCGGCATCAACCAGCAGCTCGCTGACGGCGTGCGCGGGTTCCAGCTCGACATCCACCAGACCGGCGACGGCGCGATCCTCTGCCACAACAGCTGCACGCTGGTCAGCCGCCCGGTCGCGCTGTGGGTCGACCTCCAGCGGATGGTCGACTTCCTGGCGGCCAACCCGGACCAGTTCGTCACGGTGTTTCTCGAGGACTACGTGGACCCGGGTGTGCTGCGCAGCGAGATCGAGCGCGTGGCGGGGCTGTCGGACGTGCTCTACCGCCCGAACCTGACCGGCGTGCGCGAGAACGGGTGGCCCACGATGGCCCGGCTGATCGCGGACAACGACCGCCTGCTGATCTTCAGCGACCACAGCCGGTCCGCGGACGAGGGCGCCGGCCTCACGCGGGAGAGCTTCGGCGTGCTGTACCAGCGGGAATGGACCGTCGAGAACTACTGGTCCATGGGCCCGGGAATCGGTACCTCGGACTGGTCCTGCTACAGCCGCTGGTACGACGCCGGCACGAACATCCCGCTCACGCAGACCGGGACGGCGTTCCGGCCGCTGTACGTGATGAACCACTTCCGGGACGTCCCCGTCGAGGCGACGGCCCGCACCGACAACGAGCGGCTGCTCGACCGGGCCCAGCGGTTCTGCCAGCCGGCCGCCCGCAAGAAGCCGAACTTCGTGGCGGTAGACCGCTACGACGTCGGCAACCCGGGTGCGGCGGTCACAACCCTGAACACCTACACCTACTGATCCGCGCGGCCGCCGGCGGACGACCCCCGAAGGTCCGCTTTGATCAAGCGGTTCGGCATGGGAACTGGCCGAAAACCATGCCGAACAGCTTGATCTAAGCGGACCTCGGCGTCAGTCGCGGAGCGGGCCGCCGCGGGCGTCCAGGCGGTCCAGGAGGCGGGGGAGGACGTTGCCCAGGCGGAGGCCGTCGTGCTCGAACTCGTTGGTGACCCACGCCGCGACGTTGCCCACGCGCGCGGCCGTCTCCAGCGAGAGGGACGAGTCGACGAACATGTCGTCGAAGTACACGGCCGCCTCGACCGGCACCTCGTTCTCCGCGAGGCGGTGCAGGTCGTACAGGTCGGGCCAGTCCTGGCGCTCCGCGAGCGCGTTCGCCGCGGCCTCGAACGGCCGCAGCGCGGCGATCTCGGCGAACATCCAGGGGTAGATCATCTCGCCGGTCAGCAGCAGCGGCCGGGCGTCCTCGCTGAACGCCGGGTCGGCGTCGCGCACCGACTGGGCCGCCCACGCAGTCGGTCCGGTGTGTGCCTGGGCGTAGATCGACTCGTGCAGCAGCGCGTACATCGGGTTCGTGGCGAACGAGGTCTCGGCCGCGACCGTGGCGACAAACGTGTCGCTGAGGGGTCCGTCGTGCGGGGAGTCGAAGGCCTCGTCGACGGTCCAGTGCACCCGCTCGAAGCCGGACAGCATGCCGAAGTCCATACCGAGCGTCTGGAACCGGCGGGTGGTGAGCGTGTCGCCGCCCGGCTCCGCCACGTCGTCGGCCGAGAGGCGGTCGGCGATGCGCCCGAGCGCCTTCGCGACGTGCGGGTAGCGCGCCCGGAACCGCTCGTTCTTGGCCACAACCCGCGGCTGGGTCCGCTCGTAGACCTCCCGGGCTGACGCCGTGAGGCCCGGCAGTCCGCCGGTGACCAGGCTCGCGTTCAGCCCTTCGGGCGCGGACGACAGGTAGGTCATCGTGATGAAACCGCCGTACGACTGCCCCAGCGAGGTCCAGCGGCGGCCGCCGAAGAGCGTCTTCCGGACGTGCTCGGCGTCGTGCACGATGTTGTCCGCGCGGAAGTGGGTGAGGTACTCCGCCTGCTGCTCGGGGGTGCCGATCGCGTTGAGCGACCCCGCCCGGACGGTGCTGGACCGCCCGGTGCCGCGCTGGTCCAGCAGCACCACGCGGAACCGTTTCAGGGCGGCGCCGACCCAGCCGTCCGCGCCGGTCGGGCGCGGGCCCTTGCCGCCCGGGCCGCCCTGCAGGAATACCAGCAGCGGCAGGTCCTCGGTGCGGTGGGTGGGATCTACAAGCTCGCGGGCGAACACGGAGATCGTGGGTGAGCCGTCGGGCTGGGACCAGTCGAGCGGGACGTCGACGGAGTGGTCGGTGACATGGACCCCGGGAAGGGTGTAGCTGATGGGCACGGGGCAACGCTATCGGTGCGAGCACATCCTTCAACAAGGGGGAGCCTTGTTGAAGGTTAGGGCGACATCCTTCAACAAGGACGTCCGTTGTTGAAGGATCGGGCTCGGGTGGTGCGGCGGCGCGGAGTACGGCTGCAGTCTTTCGACGTTCTGATCACAAGTCGATATAATGGTGGTCATGGGCAACTACGGGAGCGACCTGCGCGCCGCGCGTCTACGTGCCGGTCTGACGCAACGCGAGCTGGCGGTGAGATCCGGGACGTCACAGCCCGCGATCGCCGCGATCGAGAAGGGCGCCCGGATCCCCGCGCCGGAGACCCGCGTTCGGATCGAGATGGCCCTCCGCGTGCGGCCGTCGATCCTCCTGGAGAGCGCGCTCGATCAGGTCCGCGAAGTGCTTAGCCGGTATCGAGTGACCAATCCGCGCGTCTTTGGCTCGGTCGCGCGCGGCGAGGACACGGAGTCGTCGGACGTCGATCTGCTGGTGACAACCCCACCCGACTTCGACATCTTCGACAAGGCCCTGCTGGTCGAGGCGCTCGAGGAGGCGCTCGGCGCTCCCGTGGACGTCGTTCCTGACGATGCACGCGGGCCTGCCGTCGCGCGAGCCGTGGCCGAGGCGGTGCCGCTGTGACCGGTGCCGTCCCGGACCCGGCTGGCGAAGGCGGGGAGGGCGACCGAAGGAAGGTCGACCGGTACTTGGCGGACCTGGACCGATTCGGGGAACAGGCGCGCCAACTGGTGTCCGAGGGGCGTGACGCGTATCTGGCCCAAACCTTCGACGGCGAGCGCAGCAGGGGGTTTGGCGAGCACATCGTCCTGAACATCGCGACAGTGGCCGAGCGTCTTCCGGAGTGGTTCAAGGTGCAGCATCCGGACGTCGGCTGGCCGGCTCTCAAGGGCATGCGCAACTTGATTGCCCACGTCTATGACGGCGTCGACGACGAGCTGGTGTGGCGCGCTCTGGAGAAGCGCGTGCCCAAGATGGTCGCGGAACTGGTCGGCGACGAGGAAACCCCGTTGCATTAGTGGAGTGCGTGCTCTAATAATTGGGCCATGACGACCACCGAGGTACGCCAACCGCCAGCGCTCCCCGTCCTGATCGGTCTGGCCACGCTCGCGCTCGGCCTCGTGCTGGGCTGGTTCGCGTCTCCGTTGGCCGGTGGCCTCAGCCGGCCTGATCGACGCGACCCCGCTGCCCGTGCCCCGGCCGCTCGTGCTGATCGAGTCGCTGCCGCTGGCCTGGACCCTCGGCATCCTGGGCGGGCTCGGGCTGCTGGGCGGTGGGTTCCTCGCCTTCATGACCGTGGGTGAGGCGCCGGTCCTGACCGTCGCGGACGACCACCTGGAGCACCGGCAGGAGGAGCGCGAGATGTGGATCGAGCGGTCCGACGTCGGTGCCGCGTTCCTGGACAAGGCAGACCTGGTGCTCCTGCGGCCCGACGGCGGGCTGCGCGCCCGGCTGGACACCGACACTCTCGCCGCGGCGAAGGTCCAGGCCGCGCTGGAGCAGCACCGCTGGCCGTGGCGGGACGCCGACCCGCACGAGCAGCAGTTCGAGCGCTGGCTCGACGGCCGGCCCGGCTTCACGCCCGCCGAGCACGAGGTGCTCCGCCGTCGGCTCGAAGAGCGCAAGGACCGCACCGCCCGGACCAAGGCGGACGACGACCTGGCCGCGTTCGGACTGGTGGCGCGTGTCCGGGACGACCGGCTCCAGGTGCGCCGGACGACGTCGGCCGACAAGTCCGCCGACCGGTCCACAACCAAGGGGCCGCGTGGCACGGACCGTTGACCCGGCGCGCCACGAGGCGCGCCGGTTCGTCATCATCGACGCCGCCCTCACGGTGTTCGCCGAGCACGGGTACGACGGCGCCACCACCGCCGCCATCTGCCGGGCGGCGGGTATCGGGTCGGGCACGTTCTTCCACTACTTCCCGACCAAGCTCGACGTGCTGCTGGCGATCCTGTCGCTGGGCGCAGAGGAGGTACGTGAGCAGGCCGCGCGCTATGCGGGGCGCACGGACGCCCTCGGCGTGCTCCTGGACATCGTGGAACACGGCGCGGACGAAGCGGGGGACCCACGCATGCCGGGGTTCGTGCGCGCGGTGGGCGGCGTCATGCAGCAGCCGGACATCGCCGCCAAGCTCGAGGACGACACGGAAGCACAGCACGACCTGATCCGGCCCTGGGTAGAGAAGGGGCAGCAGGCCGGGGACATCCGGACCGACCTCACTGCGGACCGCATCACGTCCTGGCTGTACCTACTGACGGACGGCTTCCTGGGCCGCGTAGCCGTCGAGGAGAACTTCACCGCACACGAAGAAAAGGCAACGCTCGTAGACACGGCACGGCGCTTCCTGACCCCGTGACAAGGTGACGAACAAGCTAGAGCGGAGGGCAAGGAAGGCCTAGTCCGGCAGTATCTGTTCCCGAAGTGGAGCGCCCCTTGGGGCGCGTGAACGCTGCCGGACTAGGCCTTCCTTGCCCTCCGCGGACCCAACCACAGAGGGGCAAACCTCAGTCGACGTCCGAGTCGACCCAGTCGAACGTCTTCGTGACCGCCTTCTTCCAGCTCCGGTACAGCCGCTCCCGCTCGCCCTCCTCGACGTTGGGCACCCACCGCCGGGACTCGGCCCAGTTCGCGGTGACGTCGGACTCGCCCTTCCAGAAGCCGACGGCGATGCCCGCCGCGTACGCGGCGCCGAGCGCCGTCGTCTCGGCCACGACGGGCCGGACGACGGGAACCCCGAGCTGGTCGGCCTGGAACTGCATGAGCAGCTCGTTGGCGACCATGCCGCCGTCGACCTTGAGCTCGGTCAGCTCCACGCCGGAGTCGGCCTTCATGGCGTCCATGACCTCGCGGGTCTGGAACGCCGTGGCCTCCAGCGCGGCCCGCGCGATGTGGTTCCGGTTGACGTACCGGGTCAGGCCGACGAGTGCGCCGCGGGCGTCAGGCCGCCAGTACGGTGCGAACAGGCCGGAGAAGGCGGGCACGAAGTACGCGCCGCCGTTGTCCTCGACCTTGCGGGCGAGCCATTCGACGTCGGGCGCGTCGGTGAACATGCCCAGGTTGTCGCGGAGCCACTGGACCAGGGATCCGGTGACGGCGATCGAGCCCTCGAGCGCGTAGATGGCCTCGGCGTCGCCGATCTTGTAGCAGACCGTCGTGAGCAGGCCGTTCTCGGACGGCACCTTCTCCGTGCCCGTGTTGAGCAGCATGAAGTTGCCGGTGCCGTACGTGTTCTTGGCGGTGCCCACCTCGAAGCACGCCTGCCCGAACGTCGCTGCCTGCTGGTCGCCGAGGATGCCGGCGATCGGCACACCCGGCAGCATGCCGCGGGCGCGCCCGGTGCCGTACACCTCAGAGGAGGAGCGGATCTCGGGGAGCATCGACAGGGGGATGCCCATGTCGGCCGCGATGTCCTCACGCCAGGACAGCGTGTCGAGGTCCATGAGCATGGTGCGGGACGCGTTGGTGACGTCGGTGACGTGCACACCGCCGTCGACCCCGCCGGTCATGTTCCACAGGAGCCAGGAGTCGGTGTTGCCGAACAGCAGGTCGCCGCGCTCGGCGGCCTCCCGCGCGCCCTCGACGTTGTCGAGGATCCACTTGATCTTGGGGCCGGAGAAGTAGGTGGCGAGCGGCAGGCCCACTATCGCCTTGTACTTGTCCGCGCCCTCGGACCCGCCGAGCTCGTCGACGATGGCCTGCGTGCGGGTGTCCTGCCACACGATCGCGTTGTAGACCGGCTTGCCGGTCGTCTTGTCCCACACCACCGTGGTTTCCCGCTGGTTGGTGATGCCGACGGCGGCCAGGTCGCTGTGGTTGATGTTCGCCTTGGTGAGCGCGAGGCCCACCACCTGGCGGGTGTTGTCCCAGATCTGGTCGGGCTTGTGCTCGACCCAGCCGGCCTTCGGGAAGACCTGATCGTGCTCGATCTGACCGCTGGACACGATGGTCCCGGCGTGGTTGAAGACGATCGCCCTGGAGCTCGTGGTGCCCTGGTCGATCGCGAGTACGTAGTCAGCCATCGGTGTTGACTCCCTTGTCTGTGTCGCAGTCTGTGGAAAGTTACGCGACGGCCGCGGCCAGCAGGCCGCCGAGCACGCCGCCCACCAGCGGCCCGACCACCGGGATCCACGAGTATCCCCAGTCGCTGGAGCCCTTGCCCGGGATGGGCAGGACGAAGTGGGCGATGCGGGGTCCGAGGTCACGTGCCGGGTTGATGGCGTATCCCGTGGGGCCACCGAGGCTCGCGCCGATACCGACCACGAGGAGGGCGGCGGCCAGCGGCCCGAGGTCGACCGGCGCGTTGCCGAACGACAGGATCACGAAGACCAGCATGAACGTGGCGATCACCTCGGTGACGAGGTTCCACGTGTACGAGCGGATCGCCGGGCCCGTGGAGAAGACGGCGAGCTTGACGCCCGCCTCGGCCTCCTCGTCGAAGTGCTGCTTGTGCGCCAGGTACGCGAGGACGGCACCCACGAAGGCCCCGACCAGCTGTGCCACCCAGTACACGAGCATGTTGCCGAAGTTCGCCTCGATGCCGGGGGCGAACTCCTGGGCCCCGCTGGCGAGGATGCCGAGGGTCACCGCGGGGTTGATGTGCGCACCGGACGCCATCGAGACGTACACACCGGCGAAGACCGCGAGGCCCCAGCCGAAGTTGATCAGCAGCCAGCCGCCGTTGAACCCCTTGGTCTTCGGGAGGATGGCGTTGGCCACAACACCGGCACCGCCGAGGATGAGGATCATGGTCCCGAGGAACTCCGGCACCATGATGGCTGTGAATGCGTTCATCGCTGACTCGCTTTCTGCCGACCGCTCTGTCGGCGTACGGGGCTGAACCCGGCGGCTCCCCTGGGGCGGCCCGTCGGCGGTCTTGGTGTTGCGGGGTTGGTTTCCTGGTTGGTCGGTCTAGTTTCGGAGCGGCTGCATGGCCGCTACGTCCTGAGTGGTCTGGCGCGCCTGTTCGGCGGCCTCGTCGTCGGCGGTCTCTTCTGCGTTGCGTTCCGCTTCGATGCGCGACAACCAGGAGCGCACCTCACGTTCCGCATCGGCGGCGTCCCAGCCGAGCAGGGGCGCGACGACGGACGCGACCTCCTCGGCGGCTTCCGTGCCCCGGTCCGCGACCTCGTAGACGAGCCGCGTCCGGTGCGACAGGACGTCCTCCAGGTGGAGGGCGCCCTCGTGGCTGACGGCGTAGTACGCCTCGGCGCGCAGGTATGCCGGCGCGTGCTCCAGCGGCTTGGCGAGCGAGGGCTCCGCGTCGCACAGCTCGACGATCTCCGCGAGGTTGGCGCCGTAGCGGTGCAGCAGGTGGTCCAGCAGCGGGGGCGTCCAGCCGAACCGCTTGCCCCAAGTGCGCGACTGACGCTGCACCGCCCGCAGCCCGACCGCGCCCGTGAGCGGGATCTGGTGCGTGATGGACGGCAGGGCGGCGGCGCGCTGCCCGATCGCGAAGTCGACCGCGTCCTTGGCCATGATCCGGTAGGTCGTGAGCTTGCCGCCCGCGATGACGGTCAGGCCGGGCGTCGGCGAGGCGACCGTGTGCTCGCGGCTGACCTTCGCGCTGCTCGTGCCGGCCTTGGTGCCGGGCTGGAGCAGGGGGCGCAGGCCGGCATACGTGCCGATGATGTCTTCCCTGGTCAGGGGGTGTGCCAGCACCGCGTTGGCGTGATCCAGCACGTAGTCGATGTCGGCGCTGGTGGCCACCGGGTGCGTCGGATCGAGGTTCCACGGCGTGTCCGTGGTCCCGATGATCCAGTAGCGGCTCCACGGGATGACGAACAGCACCGACTTCTCGGTCTGCAGGATCAGCCCCGCGTGCCCCCGGATGCGCTCGCGCGGGACGATGAGGTGGACGCCCTTGCTGGCGAGCACCCGCAGCCCGCCCTCCGAGCCCGCCAGGGCCTCGGTCTCCTCGGTCCACACGCCGGTCGCGTTGATGACCGACCGGGCCCGGACGGTGATCTCCTTGCCGGTCTCCAGGTCGACGACCACCGCACCGTTCACCGCCCCGGTGGAGCCCTGCGTCAGGCTCACCACCTGGGTGCGGCTCGCGGCGTGCGCGCCGTAGCTCGCGGCGGTGCGGATCACGGTCGCGACCAGGCGGGCGTCGTCGACCGAGGCGTCCCAGTACTGCACGGCGCCGACGGCGGCGTCGTGCGCCAGGTCGGGGAACTTTGCCTCCATCTGGCTCTTGCTCAGGTGCCGGTGGAACGGCATCGGGCGGCGGCCCGGGGTGAGCGTCGCGAGGATGTCGTACATCGCGATGCCCGCGCCGACGTACGCGCGCTCCCAGACCCGGTGCTCCAGCGGATACAAGAACGGGACCGGCCGCACCAGGTGGGGTGCGAGGTCCCGGAGCAGCAGGTCGCGCTCGGTGAGCGCCTCGTGGACCAGCTCGAAGTCCAGCATCTGCAGGTAGCGCAGGCCACCGTGGACCAGCTTGCTGCTGCGGCTGGAGGTGCCCTGCGCCCAGTCCTGTGCCTCGACGACGGCGGTCGACAACCCGCGCGTGACGGCGTCCAGGGCGATACCGGCCCCCGTGATCCCGCCGCCGATCACCAGTACGTCAAGCTCTGCCGACGGGCTCACGCTGGCTTCCAGTGCGGCCAGCGCCTGTGTCCTCGCCTCTGCGGTCAGCCGTGTGGATGCCATGCGCCAAACTCACCATGCATTCCGTGACTTGGCAAGACATTGGCCTGCTCCGTGCGGTGTATCGGGAGGTTCTCTTGCTCACTTTCCGATTCGGCAAGCGTTTCGCCTGGAACGTGATTGGTCCGCGCACCCCTCCGCGGTCGGCGGGCGCCCGCGTGGCGGGCGCACCGGGCGGTGTGCGGTCGACCGGTCGTAGTGTGGCGCCGTGACGACACCCGAGGCGCCGATCGCCCCCGTGATCCGACCCGCCCTCCCTGCCGACGTCCGCACCATTCGCGATCTCGTCGAGCCACTCAGCCAGGAGCGCATCCTGCGGCCGTACGAGATGGTCGGGTACTACGAGGCGGTCCAGGAGTTCCTGGTCGCGACCGACCCCGCCGGCCAGCCCGGTGACCCCGTCGTTGGCTGCGGGGCGCTGCACGTGATGTGGGACGACCTCGCCGAGGTGCGCACGCTGGCCGTGCACCGCGACTGGCGCGGTCACCGCGTGGGGCACGCGCTGCTGGAGGCGCTGGTCGAGCGGGCTCGCGCGCTGGGCCTCCGCCGGGTGTTCTGCCTGACCTTCGAGGTCGGCTTCTTCGCCGCGCACGGGTTCCGCGAGATCGACGGCACGCCCGTGACGCCCGAGGTGTACACCGAGCTGCTGCGCTCGTACGACGAGGGTGTGGCCGAGTTCCTCGACCTGGCGCGCGTCAAGCCCAACACCCTGGGCAACTCGCGGATGCTCCTGGAGCTCTGACCAGCGCTCCTGGAGCTCTGACTAGCGCGGCAGGTGGAGGCGGGTCGCCTCGTCCTGTTCCGCCAGGCCGTCCTCGATCAGGCCGGCGATCGCGCGGTCGAGCTGTTGCGGGTCGTGCCACAGGCTCGCGAGCAGGGCCCGGTCCACGGGCTCGGCCGCCTGCCGGAGCTCCGCCATGACCCTCCCGCGCGCCTGCCGGTCGGTGCCGGCCCAG
Source organism: Promicromonospora sp. Populi (assembly GCF_041081105.1). NCBI lineage: Bacteria > Bacillati > Actinomycetota > Actinomycetes > Micrococcales > Promicromonosporaceae > Promicromonospora > Promicromonospora sp. Populi. The sequence continues at coordinate 4,212,918 of NZ_CP163528.1, forward strand.
GCCTGCGTGCGGCGCTTGTCGGCGTGCGCGTCCGGGGGTGAGCCTGCCCGGCGCCACGCGCACAGCCCGGCCACCGGGCAGGCGCCGCACCTCGGTGCCTTCGCCGTGCAGACCAGTGCCCCCAGCTCCATCGAGGCGGCCGCCCAGCGGGCGGCGTCGGCGTCGCCGTCGGGGGCGAGCGTCGTCGCGAGCGCGCGTTCCGCCGCGGTGTACGACGGCGCAGGCAGCGCCGTCCCGTCGACCGCCCGGGCCAGCACCCGGCGCACGTTCGTGTCGACCACCACCGACCGCTTCCCGTAGGCGAACGCCAGCACGGCGGCGGCGGTGTACTCGCCGATGCCCGGCAGGTCGCGCAGCTCGGCGTCGGTGCGCGGCACCGCGCCGTCGTGCCGCTCGACGATCGCCCTGGCGCACTCCTGCAACCGCAGCGCGCGGCGCGGGTAACCGAGCCGGCCCCAGGCGCGCAGCACGTCGGCGGTCGGAGCGGTCGCCAGGTCGGCGGGGGTCGGCCACTGGTCCAGCCACGCGCGCCAGGCGGGTTCCACCCGCACCACCGGGGTCTGCTGCAGCATGACCTCGCTGACCAGCACGCCCCAGGGGGTCCGGTCGGGTGCGCGCCAGGGCAGGTCGCGCGCGGCGCCGTCGAACCACTGCACGACGCCGGAGCGCACCTCGGTACGCCGCGTCGCCTCTCCCACTGTCACGGGGACTCATCCTGCCGCACCACCCGGGGCTCCGCCCCACCCGTGAAGTAGGACACGTGACCGACTCGGCGCGGCTGCGGGCTCGGCGGCGTACCGCATCGTATTTTGGTGGCGCGGGATGTCACCGCACGTCAGACCGTTCGCAGGTGTTCAGCAGGGGGTTTACGCAGGTGGTCAGTTCGCCGGAGCGAGCCGAGCAGTCCCCGGGCCCGGACGAGGATCCGGCTCCGGCCGGCCGCCCACGTCGGCTCGGACGGTTGATTGTCGTGCTGGTCGTGCTTGCCCTCGGCGGCGTCGCGGTAGCGGTGACCTGGCCCAGGGCCGAGCCGTCCATCGTGTCGGACAAGGTCGACCCGCCGGCGCCCGTGGACCCGAACGCCGCCGCGTCACCGTGCACGGCCGAGGACCTCGACGTCGGGCTCGCGGCCGACCGCCTCACCATCACGCCCGGCGTGCCTGTCGAGTTCACCGTGTCCCTGCGGAACGAGGGCGAGGTGCAGTGCCTCGTCGACGCTCCCCGGCGCAGTGTTGCCGTGACGGTCTATCAGGGCGAGGTGGGCGAGCCGACGGCGGAGCGGGTCTGGTCCTCGGTGGACTGCGCGGACGCCGACGAGGAGCGGCTGTTGCTCCTCGGCCCCGACGACGTCGACGTCAGCAGCGCACGGTGGTCAGACTCCAGGTCGGTGCCCGGCTGCGAGCCCGGCCAGCCCAGGCTGTCCGCCGGGGAGTACACCGCGCAGGTCACGCTCGCCGACGTCGAGGGTGTGTCCAGCGACGTCGTGCGGATCACCTACACGGTGCCGCAGCCGAGCGGTTCGCCGTCGCCGTCGCCGTCGGGCAGTGCGTCCACCAGCCCTTCCGGGGAGGCGTCGGACGAGCCGAGCGCGGATGCGAGCGGCGACGCCGATGCGGACACCGACACCGACGCCGACGCGAGACCGAGCGACGAACCGCGCACGGACCCGACCGGCACCGGTACGCGGAACTGACGCGGCGGTCCGGTCAGACGTACCGCTCGGTTCAGAAGTACTGCCCTCGGGTCAGACGTACCGTTCGAGGATGCTTGACTCCGCCAGCCGGGACAGGCCCTCGCGGATGGTCCGGGCGCGCTGCTCGCCAACGCCGTCGACCGACATGAGGTCGTCGACGCTCGCGGCGAGGAGCTTCTGCAGGCTGCTGAAGTGGCCCACAAGCTGCTCGATGGTGGTGTTCGGCAGGCGCGGCACCTTGGACAGGAGCCGGTAGCCGTGCGGCGCCACGGCGGCGTCGAGCGCGTCTCCGCCGCCGGGCAGGTCCAGGACGCGGCCGATCTGGCTCATGTCGAGCAGCTGCTGCGACGTGAGCGCCGAGAGCTCGGCCTGGACGTCGGCGATCGAGCGTTCCTTGCGGCCGATCACGTAGTCGCGGATCACGAACTCACGGTCCGAGCCGACGTCGCCGATCAGCTCGTCCAGCTGCAGCGCCAGCAGGCGCCCGTCCACGCCGAGCTCGATCACGTAGCCCGCGATCTCGTCGGAGATGCGGCCGACCATCTCGAGGCGCTGCACCACCGAGCACACGTCGCGCACCGTGACCAGGTCCTCGATCTCCAGCGCGGACAGCGTGCCGGACACCTCGTCGAGGCGCGCCCGGTAGCGCTCCAGCGTCGCGAGGGCCTGGTTGGCGCGCCCGAGGATCGTGTCCGAGTCCTCCAGCACGTGCCGCTGCCCGCCCACGTAGAGGGCGACGATCCGCATGGACTGGCTCACGGAGATGATCGGGAACCCGGACTGCTTGGCGACGCGCTCCGCGGTCCGGTGCCGGGTGCCGGACTCGGTGGTCTCGATGGTCGGGTCGGGCAGCAGCTGCACCGCCGCCTTACGGATGCGGGTGGCGCCCTGGTCGAGCACCACCGCGCCGTCCATCTTGGACAGCTCGCGCAGGCGGGTGGCGGAGAAGTCGACGTCGAGCGAGAAGCCGCCGGAGCAGATCTGTTCGACTGTCGCATCGAGGCCGAGCACGATGAGTGCGCCGGTACGGCCGCGGAGGATGCGTTCGAGTCCGTCGCGAAGCTCGGTGCCGGGCGCAACGGCGGCCAGGGTCTCCCGAAGCAGCTCGTCAGGATGCGAGGAGGTGGTGGCCACGAAGAAATCCTACGCTGTGGGCCGGGTCATAAGCAGTTCGTTTCACAGATCGGTCACCCACCGTCCATCTCCTCGCCGGTTCTGCCACCCCCGGACTGCGCCCACTCGACCGCGTCGCGGATGTGGGCCGCCTCTACGAGCTGGAGCCCGTCGGGCGCCTTGACCCCGGTCCCGTGCGGCACGACAGCGTGCGCGAACCCCAGGCGCGCGGCCTCGCCCAGCCGGCGGTCCAGCCCGGCGACCGGGCGAAGGTCCCCCGCCAGGCCCACCTCGCCGACGGCGACGGTGGCGCCCGGCAGCGGCCTACCGGTGCGGGCGGACACGAGGGCGAGTGCCGCCGCGAGGTCCGACGCCGGTTCGGTGATCCGAGCGCCGCCCACTGTCGAGGCGTAGACGTCCTGGTCGGCGAGCCGCAGCCCACCGTGCCGCTGGAGCACGGCGAGGATCATGGCGAGCCGGCTGGAGTCGACGCCGCTGGTGGCGCGGCGCGGATTGGTCAGCGGGCTCGGGGCGACGAGGCCCTGGACCTCGACGGCGAGCGGGCGCCGTCCCTCCAGCGTCACCGTGATGCACGACCCGGCGACCCCTGCACCGGCGTGCGACAGGAACAGGCCGGACGGGTCGGCCAGCCCGACGATCCCGTTCTCCGACAGGTCGAAGCAGCCCACCTCGTCCGTGGGGCCATACCGATTCTTCACCGCGCGGATCATGCGTAGGCGGGAGTGCCGGTCGCCCTCGAACTGGCAGACCACGTCCACCAGGTGCTCGAGCGTGCGCGGTCCGGCGACCGAGCCGTCCTTGGTCACGTGCCCCACGAGGATCGTCGGGATCTGCCGCTCCTTGGCCACGGCGATCAGCGCCGCGGCGACCTCCCGCACCTGGGAGACGCCGCCCGGTGCACCGTCGACCTGGGCGGACGAGATGGTCTGCACGGAGTCCACGACGAGCATGTCCGGCTGGTTCGCCTCCAGGTGGCCGAGCACCGTCCCCAGGTCGGTCTCCGCCGCGAGCAGCAGCGTCCGCGAGAGCGCCCCGATCCGCTCGGCCCGCAGCCGCACCTGCGCGGCGGACTCCTCACCGGTCACGTACAGCACGGTGCGGGGCGACTCGAACCCGTGGGGGCCCAGGGCGCCGTCGGCCACGTTGCTCGCGACCGCGAGCAGCAGGGTCGACTTGCCCACGCCCGGCTCGCCCGCGAGCAGGATCACCGCGCCCGGCACCAGCCCGCCGCCGAGCACCCGGTCGAACTCGCCGACCCCGGTCGGGTTGGCGCGCGCCGACTCCACGTCGATGTCGGCGATGGGCCGGGCGGGCTCGCGTGCGGGGGACACGGCGGCCGTGCGCGGGCCGGACTGCGCCGGCCCGTCCTCGCTCACGGTGCCCCACGCCTGGCACTCCCCGCAGCGGCCGGCCCACTTGACGGTGGTCCAGCCGCACTCGGCGCAGCGGTACGCGGGCCGGGCCCGTTTGGAGGTCGATGAGGTCACGAGGGGAACGGTACGTCGAGCCACTGACAAGGGCTCGTGGCATCCCCGTGAAGATCCCCCCGCGTCGCCGCGGACGGCCTCGGCGAGCTCGCCGAGCCAGGTACGTTGCGTTCATGCCGGATCCGAACCGCACCCCGGCCCGCGCGGCCGGGCTCGTGGTGGCGTCGGCGGCGGCGCTCGGGGCCTGGCTCGTCTGGTGGGCGATGGTGACCACCTGGCCGGGGCAGCGGACCGAGGAGCGCGTCTTCGAGACGGCCGACCGGTTCCAGGACGTTGTCAACCACCTGGTGGAGCCGGTGCTGCTGCTCGGCTCGCCGCCGTGGCTCGTCGCCGGGTTCCTCGTGGTGTGCGGCATCGGGCTGCTGCGCCGGAGGTGGGTCGCCGCCGGCCTGGCGGCCGTCGTGATGCTGGGGTCGAACCTGACCACTCAGGTGGTAAAGGACGGCGTGCTCTACCGCACCGGCCTGCTCGGCGAGTGGAACCGCGACATCAACACCCTGCCGAGCGGCCACGTCACCGTGGTGGCGGCGGCCTGGGCGGCGCTGCTGCTCGTCACGCCGCGCGGCCGGCAGCCCGTAGTCGCGCTCGTCGGGGCCGTCGTGACCTGCGCCATGGCCCTGGCGACGGTCGCGGACCGCTGGCACCGGCCGTCCGACGTCGTCGCAGCCGTCCTGGTCGTCCTGGTGTGGGGGGCACTGGTGTGCGCGCTCGCGCCGGCGCGGTGGGCGGACCCGCTGCCGGGCCGCGATGCTCCCGGGGCGGACGCGGGTGCCAGCCCCGGCGCTGGCCTCACGACCTCGCGGGTCACCACCCTCCTCGGCGTCGTCGCGCTCCCGGCGGCCCTGCTCTCGGTCCTGGCCGCCGCCGCGACCGAGGGCCGGGTGGACCTGCCGTGGGACGGCGGCCTCACCGCCTACGTGGGGGGCCTCCTCGCCGCGTGCGCCATCTCCGCCGCTGCGTTCGCAGTGCTGCTCCCGCTGTGCCAGGCCGCGGCTCGCCCGGTCGCTCCCAGCCCCGCCTCGGTCGCCGGCGGGCGTGCCTCCGCGCGGATGTCGGTGGCACGTCATAAGGTGCCGACTGAGCCACCGTGACGTAACTCGTGGCCGGAGCACCAGGGGAGCCAGACCATGACCGACCAGCGCGTGAACTCACCGCGCACCGGCGCGACAGCATCGGTCGCCGCGAGGAAGCCCTCGCCCGCCGTATACCGCCGTCGTCGGCTGGTCGTGGTCGTGGGCCTGCTCGTCGTTGTGCTCGGGCTGGTCCTCGTGGCGGGCTTCGTCTGGCCGGGCTTCTGGCGCGGTGAGTCGACGCCGCAGCCCGTCCCCACGGTGACCGTCACGGCTCCGGTGCCGACACCGACGGTCAGGGCGATGGAGCGTGGCGACGACGAGACCGCCTTCCAGCAGGCCCTCCCGTCCTCGGTGCTGCAGTTCGCGCTCGGTGCGCTCACCGAGGCCGGTGAGCCCAGGGAGCAGGGCGCCCTGGAGGCCTGGAACGCGGAGTACGCCGACGGCGGCCCGGGCGAGATAGCGCTCGTCGCGGGCCAGTGGTCGACGCCGGACGAGGCGGCCACCGCGGCCGCCGCCTGGACCGAGGCTGCCGGCGAGGTGGATCGCGAGGGCGACGTGCAGGTCGGCAACAACGTGGTCGGGCAGTACGCGATCGTGCCGATCGAGGGCGGCAGGGCCGTCGTCGTCTGGCAGAACGGGACCGCCGTGATGCAGGCGACCGGACCGGCCGACGCTACGGAGGCCTTCTACGCGGCGTTCCCCCTGTGACCCAGCAGGAGACTGTGTTCCAGCAAGAGACAATGGCGCTGTGAACCAGCGACTTGCAGTGCTCGGTGCCGGGAACATGGGCGAGGCGGTGCTCGCGGGCGCGCTCTCGGCGGGCTGGGCGGCCGCCGACGTCGTGGCCACCGTGCGCACCGAGGCCAAGGCCCAGCACCTGCGCGAGACGTACCAGGTGGCCACCACCAGCGATAACGTGGCCGCCGTCCGTGGCGCGGGTCTCGTCCTCGTGGGCGTGAAGCCGAAGGACGTCGGCGCCCTGCTCGACGAGGTCGCGCACGCGATCGATCCCGCCGCCGTGGTGGTCACAGTCGCGGCCGGCCACCCCGCGGCGTTCTACGAGGAGCGGCTGCCGGCCGGCACCGCCGTCGTGCGGACCGTGCCCAACACGCCCGCCGCGATCGGCGCGGGCATCACGGCGATCGCGCCGGGGGCCGCCGCCACCGAGGCGCACCTCGAGGCGGTCGAGCACCTGCTCGCGGGCACCGGCGCGGTGGTCCGCGCCGCGGAGAAGGACCTGGACGCGGTCAGCGCGATCTCCGGATCCGGGCCCGCGTACGTCTTCTACGTCGCCGATGCGCTCGCCGAGGCGGGTGTTTTGCTCGGCCTGACGCGCGACGTCGCGCGCCGCCTCGCGACCCAGACCCTGCTCGGCGCCTCCCGCCTCATGGACGAGTCCGGGGAGCATCCAGTCATCCTGCGCGAGAAGGTCACTTCCCCGGGCGGCACCACTGCGGCAGCCCTGCGGGCCCTGGACGACGGGGGTGTGCGCGCCTCGTTCCTGACCGCCGCTGCCGCTGCGCGTGACCGGGCCCGCGAGCTGGGTGGATGATTCGTCCCGTGACCATGCCTCGACCCGCAACGACGCGGCCGCCCGCCATGGCCGACGTCGCCGCGCTTGCTGGTGTGTCCCACCAGACCGTCTCGCGGGTGCTCAACGGCCATCGGAGCGTGCGCCCCGCGACGCGGGAGAAGGTGCAGGCGGCGATCGCCGAGCTCGGCTACCGCCGGAACAGCGCGGCGCGCGCCCTGGTCACCGCACGGTCGACCACTGTCGGCGTGGTGACCACCGGTTCGCCGCTGTTCGGCCCGTCGAGCACGCTGATCGCGGTCGAGGAGGCGGCGCGCGAGCAGGGCTGGTACGTCAGCGTCGCCACCCTGCGACAGTACGACGCCGCCACCCTGCACGAGGCCCTGGAGCACTTCATGGCCCAGGCGGTCGAGGGCATAGTGGTCATCGCGCCACACAGCGACGTGGCCGACGCCGTGGACTCGTTCCGGGCGCCCGTGCCCGTGGTCATCATCGCGGCACGCGAGGTGCAGCCCGACCTGCCGACCATCCCGCTGGCCGTGGACCAGCGGGCGGGGGCCCGGCTCGCCGTCGAGCACCTGATCGAGCTGGGACACCGGCGGATCCTGCACGTCGCGGGCCCGCCGGACTGGCTGGACGCCGTGGAGCGCGAGGAGGCGTGGCGCGCCGTCCTCACCGAGCACGGCCTGCCCGTCGCCGAACCGGTCGCGGCGAGCTGGACCGCGGACAGCGGGTACACGGTCGGCCTGGACCTGGCGCAACGGATCAAGGCCGGCGACGGCCCGACGGCGGTCTTCGCCGCCAACGACCAGCTTGCCCTCGGCCTGTTGCGCGCCTTCTGGGAGTGCGGCGTCTCGGTGCCCGACGACGTCTCGGTGATCGGCTTCGACGACATCGACGGCTCCGGCCACTTCATCCCGCCGCTCACTACCGTGCGCCAGCCGTTCGTCGATCTCGGCCGGCGCAGCGTCGCGCTGCTCCTGGCGGCCGTCGACGGCGGCAAGCCCGCAGCCGAGCTGATCGCCCCCGAGCTGGTGGTGCGCAGGAGCGCCGCGGCGCCGCGCAAGTGATCCCGGCCGGCTGAGGAAAGGGGGCGTTGACACGGTCTGCGGGGCGATGGCAGAGTCGCCGCGCACGAGGATGTTCACGTTCACATTCATCGTCGGGCGCCGTTGCCCGGCGCGTTCCAGGACATCGACGTCCAGGTGATTCCGGACATTGCGGTCCGGGGAAAGGGGAGCGCCAGTGCCTGGTCGCCGCCCTCCGAGCCGCCGCGTCTCCGCGGCGGGCTGGTCTTTCATCGCGCCCTTTCTGGTCACGTTCGCCTTTGTGTTCCTCGCCCCGGTGGTCTACTCGCTGTACCTGAGCCTGTTCCGCGACCAGCTCATGGGCGGGAACCAGTTCGTGGGGCTGACCAACTACACCGCCGCGCTGACCGACCCGAGGTTCTGGGAGGGCGCCGGTCGCGTCTTCCTGTTCCTCGTGGTGCAGGTGCCGATCATGCTGGCGGTCGCCCTGGCCGCCGCGCTCGCGATCGACAGCGGCCGGCTGTTCGGCAAGCGGTTCACTCGTATCGCGCTCTTTGTGCCCTACGCGGTGCCCGGCGTGGTGGCAGTACTCATGTGGGGCTTCCTGTACGGCGAGCGGATCGGGATGGTCGGCTGGCTCAACGAGACGCTGGGCTCGCAGGTGCTCGCCCCGCTCTCCAAGGAGTGGATCCTCGTCGCGATCGGCAACATCGTGACCTGGGAGTTCGCGGGCTACAACATGCTCATCCTGTACTCGGCGCTGCGCACCGTGCCCGGCGAGCTGTACGAGGCGGCGGCCATCGACGGTGCGGGGCAGTGGCGGGTCATCGGCTCGGTGAAGCTGCCGGCCCTCCGCGGGGCCCTCGTGATCGCCACGATCTTCTCGATCATCGGCAGCTTCCAGCTCTTCAACGAGCCCAACATCCTGCAGGACATCGCGCCGACGCTCATCTCGTCGTCGTACACCCCCAACATCTATGCCTACAACCTCAGCTTCCGGGGGCAGCAGGTCAACTACGCGGCGACCGTCGCGATCATCATGGGCGTGCTGACCGCGGTGATCGCCTACGTCGTCCAGCTCCGCGGCACCAGGAGGGACGACTGATGGCGCAATCCTTCGCGCAGCCGCGCAGGTCCGTGATCCTCACCGTGCTCATGGCGGGCCTGGTGGCCTACTCGTTGTTCCCGCTGCTGTGGCTGCTGATCAGCGCGACCAAGACGCAGGACATGCTCGGCGACTCCTTCGGGCTGCTGCCCGCCGGGCCGTTCGCGCTGTTCGACAACATCGCCGAGGTGTTCACCCACCAGGACGGCATCTTCGCGCGCTGGTTCGGCAACACGATCATCTATGTCGTGGCGGGCGCGGGTGGCGCCACCCTGCTGGCCACCCTCGGCGGCTACGGCCTGGCGAAGTACCGGTTCCGTGGGCGCGCAGCGATCTTCGCCACGGTGCTGGGCGCGGTCGCCGTGCCGGGCACCGCGCTCGCCGTGCCGACATTCCTGATGTTCAGCGAGATCGGGCTGACCAACACCATGTGGTCGGTGATCCTGCCCACCCTGGTCTCCCCGTTCGGGATGTACCTGATGTGGGTCTTCGCCTCGGAGGCGATTCCCACCGAGCTGCTGGAGGCCGCCCGGGTCGACGGCGCGGGGGAGTGGCGCACGTTCTTCACCATCTCCCTGCGCCTGCTCGCACCGGGCGTCGTGACGGTCGGGCTGTTCGCGATCGTCGCCACGTGGAACAACTACTTCCTGCCGCTGATCATGCTGTCCGACAGGGAGCTGTACCCGCTGGCGATCGGGCTGGCGAGCTGGAACGCCGACGCGGTCGGCATCGGCGCGGCGCCCGTGTTCCACCTGGTCATCACGGGTGCGGTGATCACGATCCTGCCGATCGTGGCCGTGTTCCTGCTGTTGCAGCGCTACTGGCAGTCCGGCCTGAGCGCTGGAGGCGTCAAGGGATGAACTACCTCGAGGAGGGGTTATGAACATCACGAGAAGCACAACCCGCGTCGCGGCTGCCGTGGCCACCGCGCTGCTGGCCACGACGCTGGCGGCCTGCTCCGGCGGCGATGGTGACGGCGGCGGGTCCGCCGAGGGTGCGACCGCCGAGGAGATCGAGGCCGCCCTCCAGGAGGGCGGCACCATCGACTACTGGACGTGGACGCCGCAGGCGGAGGAGCAGATCGAAGCCTTCGAGGCGGCCTACCCGAACATGACCGTGAACCTCACGGACACCCAGGGCGGTGAGCAGCACAACACGGCACTGACAAACGCGATAGCTGCCGGGGAGGGAGTCCCCGACGTCGCGCAGCTCGAGTACCAGTCGGTGCCGCAGTTCCAGCTTCCCGGGCTGCTCACGGACCTGACCGCGTACGGCTTTGACGAGCACGAGGCGCTGTACACGCCGTCGACCTGGGGCTCCGTGGCCCAGGACGACGGGGTCTGGGGGCTGCCGCAGGACTCGGGCCCGATGGCGCTGTTCTACAACCAGGAGGTCTTCGAGGCGAACGACCTCGTGGTCCCGGAGACGTGGGACGAGTTCGTCGAGCAGGCGCAGAAGCTGAAGCAGTCCGATCCGGACAAGTTCCTGTTCAACGACGACGGCAACTCGGCCGGCAACGTCACCTCGCTGATCTGGCAGGCCGGCGGCCACCCGTTCCAGGTGGACGGCGACACCGTCACGCTGGACCTGGCCGACGAGGGAACGCAGAAGTGGGCGGGGGTGTACCAGCAGCTGATCGACGACGACCTGATCTCGCACATCACCGGCTGGAGCGACGAGTGGTTCCAGGCGCTGGACGACGGCACCATCGCCGCGATGGTGGTGGGCGCCTGGATGCCGGGTGTGTTCGCTGACGGCGCCCCGCAGGCTTCAGGAAAGTGGCGCGTCGCCCCCATGCCGACCTACGACGGCACACCGGCCAACGCGGAGAACGGCGGCTCGTCCGACGTGATCCCGGTCGGCGCCGACGACCCGGTCCTCGCTGCCGGGTTCCTGCAGTGGCTCAACGCCGACCCGGAGAGCATCAAGGTGTTCATGGACGCCGGTGGCTTCCCGGCCACGGTCGCGGAGCTGGGCGCGGAAGAGTTTCTGGGCTACGAGTCGCCGTACTTCGGCGGGCAGAAGATTAACGAGGTGCTCGCCGGCGGTGCTGAGGACGTGGTCGAGGGCTGGCAGTACCTGCCGTGGCAGTCGTACGCGAACAGCATCTTCCCGGACACCGTCGGCCAGGTGTACTTCGACCGGTCGTCAATGCTGGACGGGCTCGCTGCCTGGCAGGAGGAGAACGTCCGGTACGGCCAGGAGCAGGGATTCACGGTGAACGGCTGACACCACTGATCGGTGCAGGGTCCCCAAAGAACAGGTCCGCGAAGTAGAGCGCCTGTCCGAGTCCTCCTTGTGTTACCTGGGGAGACTCGGACAGGCGCTCTGCTTCGCGGACCCGCTGCCCGGTTTCATCGGGCCTGATGTGAGCGCTAACATTGTCCGTGGAGAGTAGCGGTCGGCCCACCGGGACGGTCGAGTGACGGTGTTACGAGCGACGCCACGCGACGGCGCGGGCAGGACGGAGCGTTCCCAAGATGGTGGAGCGGCAGGACGAAGGCGGGGGCGGGTCCGCCGGGTTCCGGGAGGCAATCGAGCAGGGGCGGACCGCCCTCGGCATCGAGCTCGGCTCCACCAGGATCAAGGCGTGCCTCGTCGGCCCGGACAACACGCCGCTGGCGAGCGGCAGCCACGACTGGGAGAACCAGCTCGTCGACGGCACGTGGACCTACTCGCTGGACGCCGTCTGGTCCGGCCTGCAGGCCTCGGTCGCCGCCCTCCTGGCCGACGTCGAGGGGCAGTACGGCGTGCGCCCCACCACCTTCGGCGCGCTCGGCGTCTCGGCGATGATGCACGGCTACCTGGCGTTCGACGACGCGGGCGAGCTGCTCGTGCCGTTCCGGACCTGGCGGAACACCAGCACAGAGCGGGCCGCGACCGAGCTGACCGGCCTGTTCGAGCACAACGTGCCGCTGCGCTGGTCGGTCGCTCATCTCTACCAGGCGATCCTCGACCAGGAGCCGCACGTGCCGCGGGTGCGGCACATGACCACGCTGGCCGGGTACGTGCACTGGCAGTTGACCGGGCGGCAGGTGCTCGGCGTGGGCGATGCCTCCGGCATGTTCCCGATCGACGTAGCGACGAAGGGTTACGACCAGCGGATGCTGGCCCAGTTCGACGAGCTGGTTCGCGGCCGCGCCACCGGTGCCCGCCCCGTCACCAGCCACGGCATCGCCGATCTGCTGCCGCGCGTCCTGCCCGCCGGAGCGGACGCCGGCATGCTGACCACAGAGGGCGCGGTCCTGCTCGACCCGACCGGCACGCTCCGGCCCGGCATCCCGCTGTGCCCGCCCGAGGGTGACGCCGGGACCGGCATGGTCGCGACCAGCTCCGTGGCGCCGCGGACCGGCAACGTCAGCGCCGGCACCAGCATCTTCGCGATGGTCGTCCTGGAGCGGCCGCTGGAGCGGGTGCACCAGGAGCTGGATCTCGTCACCACCCCGGCCGGCGACCTCGTGGCGATGGTGCACTGCAACAACGGGGCCAGCGAGCTTGGTGCGTGGGCCGAGGTGTTCGGCCAGCTCACGGCCGCCCTGGGCCAGCCGGCCGAGCCGGGCGCAGTCTTCGGGGCGCTCCTGCGGTCGGCCCTGGACGGCGACGCCGACGGCGGCGGCCTGCTCGCCTACAACTACCTGGCGGGGGAGCCCATCACCGGCCTGGAGGCGGGCCGCCCGCTGTTCACCCGTACGCCGGACAGCCGGTTCACCCTGGCGAACTTCGCGCGCACCCAGGTCTACAGCGTGTTCGGCACCCTGAGCCTGGGCATGCGCGTGCTGGCCGAGGAGCGGGTCGAGCTGGACGCGCTGTTCGCGCACGGCGGCCTGTTCAAGACCGAGGGTGTGGCCCAGCGGCTGCTGGCCGCCGCCCTCGGCGCGCCGGTCGCGGTGGGCCGGACGGCAGGCGAGGGCGGCGCCTGGGGCATCGCCCTGCTCGCCGCCTACCGGGCGTCCGCGGACGGCGCGGCCGCCCCCGGGCAGAGCCTGGGTGACTACCTGGACGCCGAGGTGTTCTCCGGCGCCGCGCTCGACGTCGTCCAGCCCGACGCCGACGACGTCGCGGGGTTCGCCGCCTTCCTGGAGCGCTACAGCGCGGGTTTGCCGATCGAGCGTGCCGCCGTCGACACGCTCCGCACCAGGGACACCACGCGGGAGGCAGAAGCATGACGGGCAAGGCCCTGACCGACTACTCGCGAGCGGTCCAGGACAAGGTGGCGCGCGTCCGCGCCGTCGTCTCGGACCTGCATGCCGAGCTGCCGCGCTGGGACCTGGTGGTCTGGACCGCGGGCAACGTGTCGCAGCGGGTGCCGAACCTCGGTGTGCCGGACGGCAGCGCCGATCTGTTCGTCATCAAGCCCTCGGGCGTCTCCTACGACGACCTCACCCCCGCGGACATGGTGGTCTGCGACCTCGACGGCCACCTCGTGGACGGGGTCCGCGCGCCGTCGTCGGACACCGCTGCGCATGCCTATGTGTACCGGCACCTGCCCGAGGTGGGCGGGGTGGTGCACACGCACTCGACGTACGCGACGGCCTGGGCCGCGCGGGGCGAGGAGGTGCCGTGCGTGCTCACGATGATGGCCGACGAGTTCGGCGGCCCGATCCCCGTGGGCCCGTTCGCGATCATCGGCGACGACTCGATCGGCCGGGGCATCGTCGAGACCCTCCGGGGCCACCGCAGCCCCGCCGTGCTGATGCGCAACCACGGCCCGTTCACCATCGGCCGCGACGCGAAGGCGGCGGTAAAGACCGCGGTGATGGTCGAGGAGGTCGCCCGCACGGTGCACATCGCCCGCCAGCTGGGCGACCCGCTCCCCATCGAGCAGGCACACATCGACGCCCTGTACACCCGCTACCAGACCGCCTACGGCCAGCCCTGACCCACCTGGTTGTGGGCGCGATCGTTGCGCCTAAAGCGGGCGCGAAGCCGCAACGATCGCGCCCACAACGAAAGGAAAACAGAGATGTCGAAGCCCTACGCGGACCGTGAGGTCTGGTTCCTCACCGGGAGCCAGGACCTCTACGGCGAGGAGACCCTCGCCCAGGTCGCGGAGCAGTCCCAGGAGGTCGCCCGGGCCCTGGCCGCGTCGTCGTACGTGCCGGTCGAGGTCGTGTGGAAGCCCGTCCTGAAGGACTCGGCCTCGATCCGCCGCGCCATGCTGGAGGCGAACAGCGACGACAAGGTGCTGGGCGTCGTCACCTGGATGCACACCTTCAGCCCCGCGAAGATGTGGATCGCCGGCCTGGACGCGCTGCGCAAGCCGCTGCTGCACCTGCACACGCAGGCGAACGTCGAGCTCCCCTGGGACGAGATCGACATGGACTTCATGAACCTCAACCAGGCCGCGCACGGCGACCGCGAGTACGCGTACCTCGCCACGCGGCTCGGGGTCGCGCGGACCACTGTGGTGGGCCACGTCTCCAACCCGGCAGTCACACACCGGGTCGGTACCTGGGTGCGCGGCGCGGCCGGCTGGGCCGCGACGCACGAGCTCAGGCTGGTGCGGTTCGGCGACAACATGCGCAACGTGGCGGTCACCGAGGGCGACAAGACCGAGGCCGAGCTGCGGTTCGGCGTCTCGGTGAACACACACGGCGTGAACGACCTGGTCGCGGCGGTGGACGCCGTCGAGGAGCCTGCGATCGACACGCTGGTGGCGGAGTACGAGGAGCGGTACGACGTCGCCCCCGAGCTGCGGGCCGGCGCCGAGCGGCACGACTCCCTGCGCTACGCCGCGCGCCAGGAGCTCGCGCTGCTCGGGTTCCTGGAGGCGGCCGGCGCCAAGGCGTTCACCACCAGCTTCGAGGACCTGGGCGCCCTGCGCCAGCTCCCCGGTCTGGCGGTCCAGCGCCTCATGGAGCAGGGCTACGGTTTCGGCGCCGAGGGCGACTGGAAGACGGCGGTGCTTGTGCGGGCGGCCAAGGTGATGGGGCTCGGCCTCCCCGGTGGCGCGAGCCTGATGGAGGACTACACCTACGACCTCACACCGGGCTCCGAGCTCGTCCTCGGCGCGCACATGCTGGAGGTCTGCCCGTCGCTGACCAGCACAAAGCCGCGCATCGAGGTCCACCCGCTCGCCATCGGCGGCAAGGAGGACCCGGTCCGGATGGTCTTCTCCGCCGACGCCGCCCAGGGCGCCGTCGTCGTCTCGCTCGCCGACATGCGCGACCGGTTCCGCCTGACGGCGAACGTGGTCGACGTCGTCACCCCGCCGCACGCCCTGCCGAACCTGCCCGTGGCGCACGCCATGTGGGCGCCGCGGCCGTCCTTCGAGATCTCCGCCGAGTCGTGGCTGACGGCGGGCGGCGCCCACCACACCGTCATGTCGACGGCCGCGGGCATCGAGGCGTTCGAGGTGTTCGCGAACATCGCGCGCACCGAGCTGCTGATCATCGACGAGGACACGACGCGCCGCGGCTTTGCCGACCAGGTCCGCCACAACCAGGCCTACTACCGCCTGGCCCAGCCCCTCTAGCTGCCGGACGAGGCCGCACCCGCGGCGGCCACGGTCACCGCGACCATCGCCGCGTTGACCTCGTCGATCGCGCGCTTCACCGCGGCGCCGGCCCACTCCGACGCGGCGATCTCCTTGGCCCGGCGCTTCAGCGCGCGCCGGTCCTGCTCGGGGAAGACCTTGCGGAGCAGGTCGGTCGCGAGCAGCAGCGAGACCAGGGCCGACGTCGGACCGTCGGCGTCCGCGCTCCCGGTCAGTGCGGCCAGCACCCGCTCGCGGACCGCGGCCTCTGGCGCCGGGTCGTGCGCCGGCCAGGTCGTGATCGGGAACAGCCCGAGCACCTTGACCTGCTCCTCGCGCAGCACGCCCCGGGCGGCCAGCCCCTGCTGCAGGGTCTGGCGCAGCCTCCGGCCGAAGCCGCCCTGCCCGATCTTCTGGATCGCCGCCTTGGGCCTGCGGTTGTCCAGCAGGTCGAGGATCTCGCGCTGCACAGGGTCCGACGGCGTGGCGCGGCCGGCCGCGCGGAACCGGCCGCGCTGGCCGCCGTCCGCGCCGTCGGACACGGTGAGCGCACCGCGCAGCGTGAGCTCAGCCATGGACGCTCCGGCGAGGGCGAGCTGGAGGTGCTGCCCGCTGACCATCGGTCGACCCGAGGTGTCGTCGAGGGCGAGGAGCAGGTACTCCTCGGCGAGGCTGAGGTCCACGGATCGTCTCCCGTTCGGCGGTGGTCGGTCTGTCAGGCCCCAGCAGATCATGGCCGGCCCGGGGGCGTGATCCGTCGCAAGGATGACCGCGAGCCCCGGGTCGGCGAGGCAGATTCGTTGCTCGATTGTGATGCCGTCCACTTTCGGCGCATTCATGTTAGCGCTAACATTTCTCGGGCAGGCAGGCATCTAGCACCCGCACGACGCCGTGCGGGGATCTCAAGGAGGAGACATGGCACGCACAACCCTGACCCGTACCGTCCTGGCCGCGGTGTCGGCAGCCTCGCTGTTCGCGCTCGGCGCGTGCAGCTCGGACGCAGGCACGCAGACCCCGGGCGGAAGCGAGTCCGGCGGCGGCGCCGACGACGGCGTCATCACTCTCGGTTTCTCGCAGGTGGGCGCCGAGTCCGGGTGGCGCGCCGCCAACACGAAGTCCATCCAGGACACGCTCACCGAGGAGAACGGCTTCGAGCTCAAGTTCTCCGACGCGCAGCAGAAGCAGGAGAACCAGATCCAGGCCATCCGCTCCTACATCACGCAGGGCGTGGACGTCATCGCGTTCTCCCCGGTGGTCGAGACCGGCTGGGACGCCGTGCTCCAGGAGGCCAAGGCGGCAGGCATTCCCGTGATCCTCACGGACCGCGCCGTCGACTCCAGTGACGAGACGCTGTACGAGTCGTTCATCGGCTCCGACTTCGTGCTCGAGGGCGAGACGGCCGGACAGTGGGCGGTCGAGCAGTACGACGGCGAGGGCTACCAGGCCGTCGAGCTCCAGGGCACCACGGGCGCCGCCCCGGCGATCGACCGCAAGGAGGGCTTCGAGTCCGCCATCGAGGGCTCCGACATCGAGATCATCGACAGCCAGACGGGCAACTTCACGCGGGCCGAGGGCAAGACCGTTATGGAGGGCTTCCTGAACGCCCACGACGACATCGACCTCGTGTTCGCGCACAACGACGACATGGGGCTCGGCGCGATCGAGGCCATCGAGGCCGCCGGCATGACGCCCGGCGAGGACATCAAGATCATCACGATCGACGCCGTCAAGGACGGCATGCAGGCGCTGGCCGACGGCAAGATCAACTACATCGTCGAGTGCAACCCGCTGCTCGGCCCGGACCTGGCGGAGATCGCCCAGAAGGTCCTCGCCGGCGAGGAGGTCGAGAAGCGCATCGTGGTCGAGGACCAGGCGTTCGACCAGGCCGCGGCGATCGAAGCGCTGCCGACGCGCGAGTACTGACGCCCCGTCCCTCTTGGTTGTGGGCGTGACCGTTGCGCCCATACCGGGCACGTAGTCGCAACGATCACGCCCACGGCCAAGGGCCGAGCAAGAAGGTCGAGGATGACCCAGCAGACAACAGCAGCCGTCGTCGAGATGACCGGCATCAGCGTCGAATTTCCCCCGGTGAAGGCCCTCGACGGGGTCGACTTCAGCCTGCGCCCCGGCGAGATCCACGCGCTCATGGGTGAGAACGGCGCGGGCAAGTCCACCCTGATCAAGGCCCTCACGGGGATCCATACGCCGACGGCGGGGACGATCCGCGTCGACGGCGTCGAAAGGAGGTTCACCGGCCCCGCCGACGCCCGGGCCCACGGCGTCAGCACCGTGTACCAGGAGGTTAATCTCTGCGAGAACCTCACGGTCGCGGAGAACATCATGCTCGGCGCCGAGCCGCGGCTGCTGGGCGCCCTGCACTGGCCAGCGATGCGCCGGCAGGCGGCGAAGCACCTGGAGCGGATGGGCCTGACCATCGACCCGGCGTCGTCGCTGGGCTCGCACTCGCTGGCGGTGCAGCAGCTCGTCGCGATCTGCCGGGCCACGGTGAGCGACTGCAAGGTGCTGGTCCTCGACGAGCCCACCTCCAGCCTTGATACCGACGAGGTGGAGCGCCTGTTCACCGTCATGCGCTCGCTGCGCGCCGACGGCGTGGCGATCCTGTTCGTGAGCCACTTCCTGGACCAGGTCTACGAGGTCTCCGACCGCATGACCGTGCTGCGCAACGGCGCTCTCGTGGGCGAGTTCGTCACCGCGGACCTGCCGGCCGCGGAGCTGGTGCAGCACATGATCGGCCGTTCCATGGACGTGCTGGAGGAGGTCGAGGAAGTCGTCGAGCGGGCCGAGCGGCCGGCCGGTGCCGCCCCGCTGCTGCAGGTGGTCGGGCTGGGTCGCAAGGGGTCCGTGCAGCCTTTCGACCTCGACCTCTACGAGGGAGAAGTTGTGGGCCTCGCCGGGCTGCTCGGCTCGGGCCGTACGGAGCTGGCGCGCCTCCTCACGGGCGCCGACCGGGCCGACGCCGGCCAGACCCGCGTGGCCGGGAAGGTCACCAGGCTGCGGACTCCCCGCACGGCCATGGGCCACGGCATCGCGTACACGTCCGAGGATCGCAAGGGCGAGGGCGTCGTGGACGGCCTGACCGTGCGGGAGAACATAGTGCTCGCCCTCCAGGCGGAGCGCGGCTGGATGCGGCCGTTGCCCCGCAAGCAGGTCGACGAGCTGGTCGCGTCGTACATCCAGCGGCTCGGCATCCGACCCGCCAACCCAGAGGCGCTGCTGCGCAACCTGTCCGGCGGCAACCAGCAGAAGGTGCTGCTCGCGCGGTGGCTCGCCACGTCGCCCCGGCTGCTCGTCCTGGACGAGCCGACGCGCGGCATCGACGTCGGCGCCAAGGCGGAGATCCAGAAGCTCGTGGCCGACCTGGCCGCGGACGGCATGTCCGTCGTCTTCATCTCCGCGGAGCTCGAGGAGGTGCTGCGTCTCTCGCAGCGCATCGCCGTGCTGCGGGACCGCCGCAAGGTTGCGGAGATCGACGGAGCAGGAGCCACGATGAACCAGGTGGTCGAACTCATCGCAGGGGGTGGGGCAGCGTGAGCAACCTGCTTCGCCACCACCTCTTCTGGCCGGTGACCGCCCTGGTCGCCCTGCTGGTCGCCAACACGGTCGCCCGGCCCAGCTTCCTCGCGATCACGGTCCGGGACGGCCACCTGTTCGGCGCCCCGGTCGACATCCTGCGGACCACCGCGCCCCTGCTGCTGGTCGCCCTCGGCATGACGCTGGTCATCGCGACGCGCGGCATCGACCTCTCGGTCGGCGCAGTGGTCGCGGTCTCGGGAGCGGTGGCGCTGTCGCACATCGCGTCGTCGCCGAATCCCGAGTCACCCGTCACCGTACTCACCGCCATCGGACTCGCCCTGGCACTGTGCCTGGTGCTGGGCGTGTGGAACGGGTTCCTGGTCTCGGTGCTCGGCATCCAGCCGATCATCGCCACGCTCATCCTGATGACGGCGGGCCGCGGCGTCGCCATGCTCATCACCGGCGGCATGATCACCACTATCAACAGCGCGCCGTTCAAGACGCTCGGCTCGGGATTCTGGCTGGGCCTGCCCGTGGCCGCCGTCATCGCGTTCGGCGTGTTCGCCGTGGTCGCGTTCGTGGTGCGGCGTACAGCGCTCGGCATGCTCCTGGAGGCGACGGGCATCAACCCGTCCGCCAGCCGGCTGTCCGGCGTGCGGTCCAAGACGCTGACCTGGACCGTGTACACGGCGTCGGGCCTGTTCGCGGGTCTGGCGGGGCTGCTGATCAGCGCCGACACCATGGCCGCCGATGCCAACAACGCAGGCGTGTTCATCGAGCTCGACGCGATCCTCGCGGTGGTGATCGGTGGGACGGCGCTCTCTGGCGGCAAGTTCAACCTGTCGGGCACCCTGGTGGGCGCCCTCGTCATCGCGACCCTGGAGCGGACCGTCACCGTGCTCGGGGTCTCCCCGCTGGTCACGCCACTGTTCATGGCCCTCGTCGTCATCGCGGTGACGCTGCTGCAGTCGCCGCGGATGCGGGAACGGCTCATGGCCGCCACCCGGCGCCCGGTCGCAACGACGCCGCCCGAGCCGCAGCCCGCTGCGCGCCCCGACTCGACGGAGGTGAAGGCCCGATGACGACATCGGCCCCCGCTCGCGCGCCGCGCCGTGCGCTGAAGATCCCCACCCGGCTGGACCGGCGCTACCTGCCGGTGGTCGGCACGTTCGTGGTGCTCGCGCTCATGCTGATCGTGGGTGGCAGCCGGTACGAGAACTTCCTCACGCCGGCCGTGATCTCCAACCTGTTCATCAACAACGCGCACCTCATAGTGCTCGCGGTGGGCATGACGTTCGTGATCCTCACCGGCGGCATCGACCTCTCGGTCGGGTCCGTCCTGGCGCTGTCCACGGTGGTCACCGCCGCACTGTTCCAGGCCGGCTGGCCGGGGGCAGCGGTCATCCCGCTCGCCGTCGGCGCCGGGACCGTGATCGGCCTGGCCCACGGCGTGATGGTGCACTACTTCCAGGTGCAGCCGTTCGTGGCGACCCTCGCGGGCATGTTCTTCGCACGCGGGCTGTGCTTCCTCATCGCGCCGGAGTCCATAGCCATCGACGACCCGGCGTTCGTGGCGCTCGCCGGCTGGGTCCAGATCTTCGGCGAGTGGCGCATGACCTCCAGCGTGCTCATCGGGCTGATCGTGGTGGGCCTCGGGTTCCTGGTGCTGCACTTCACGCGGTTCGGCCGCACGGTGTACGCGATCGGCGGCAGCGAGCAGTCCGCCCTGCTCATGGGCCTGCCCGTGGCCCGCACCAAGGTGCTCGCCTACGTGGTGAGCGGCACCTGCGCGGGGCTCGGCGGCCTGCTGTTCGCGATGTACTCCCGGTCCGGCTACTCGCTGACCGGCGTCGCCATGGAGCTCGACGCCATCGCGGCGGTCGTCATCGGCGGCACGCTGCTCACGGGCGGCACCGGGTTAGTGCTCGGCTCCGTGCTTGGCGTGCTGGTGCTCGGCTTGATCCAGACCATCATCACGTTCGAGGGCACCCTCAGCTCCTGGTGGACCAAGATCGTGATCGGCGTGCTGCTGCTCATCTTCGTGGCCCTCCAGCGGGTGCTGTCCCTCCGCAGGACGTAACCGGTACCCCGCCCCGGACTCGGCGTACCAGGTACGCCGAGTCCGGGGCGCAGTACTGCCGGCCTTACCAGCGACCCACTCCACAGCGACGTGACGAAGGGATCGACAGACATGTCTTTGCAACGATACAAAAGAGGTGCGCTCGCGATGGGCGCGGTGCTCGCGGTGGGCCTGGCCGGGCTGGTCGTGGCGCCCGACGCCGACCCGGTCGCCTCCGCGGCCGAGCCGCCCGAAGCCGGCGACGCCGCCTACTTCTTCCCCTACTTCACGGGGGAGTCGACGGCGGACGGCGAGACCATCTCGTTCGCCGTCTCGAACGGCCCGGACCCCCTGGAGTGGACCACGCTGAACGGCGGCGACCCGGTCCTCACGTCCACCCTCGGTACCGAGGGTCTGCGCGACCCGTTCCTGATCCGCGGCGGGGACGGCACGTACTACCTGCTCGCGACGGACCTGCAGATCTACGGCGGCGGCAACTTCGGCGACGCGCAGGAGACGGGCAGCCGCTCGATCATGGTCTGGGAGTCCACCGACCTGGTGAGCTGGGGTGAGCAGCGCGAGATCGAGCTCGCCCCCGAGAACGCGGGCAACCTGTGGGCGCCCGAGGCGTACTGGGACGAGGCAGCCGGGGAGTTCGTCGTCTATTGGGCCTCCGCCCTGTACCCGGCCGACGTCCCGCCCGCCGAGCGCGACATCCGGGACTCCTACCAGCGCATGCTGTACGCGACCACCACCGACTTCGAGACGTTCTCGGAGCCGCAGCCGTGGATCGACGAGCCGCAGGGCGACGGTCTCGGCATGATCGACTCGACGGTCCAGGAGGAGGACGGCGTCTACTACCGCCTCACCAAGGACGAGTCGTACATGGGGATGCGGCAGGAGTCGTCCACCGACCTGCGCCGCACGCAGGGCGTGTCCGACGGCGACGGCTGGGACCTCATCTCCGAGCGCGTCGGGTTCGGTCAGCCGAACCCGTGGGGCGGCACCTTCACCGGGGGTGAGGGGCCCACGCTGTTCCCGTCGCTCACCGACGACCGCTGGTTCCTGCTCCAGGACCAGCCGAGCTATCACGGTGGCCAGGGCTACATGCTCTTCGAGTCCGACGACCTGAGCAGCGGCGAGTGGGCGGCCAACCTCGACGCGATCCTGCCGGCCAGCCCCCGGCACGGGACGGTCCTGCCGATCACCGCCGAGGAGCGGGCGGCACTGCTGGTGGCGTACCCGCCGGCCGAGGCCCCGGTCCAGGAGCACACGCTCGACGTCGACGCCGTGGCCGCGGGTACCGAGATGAGCGACGACCTGTACGGCGTCTTCTACGAGGACATCAACTACGCGGCCGACGGCGGCCTGTACGCCGAGCTGGTGCGCAACCGGTCCTTCGAGTTCGCGGCCACGGACAACCGGAACTTCACCGGCATGACGGGGTGGGACGTGGTGGAGCGCCGTGGGGCCACCGGCACCGCCCAGGTGCAGTCCGAGCGGGGAGAGTGGCTCGACGACGCGAACCGGGCCTACCTGACCGTCGAGGCCGACGGTCCCGGCGTCGGCGTGCGCAACGCGAGCTACAACGCGGGCTTCGCTGTCGAGAAGGGCGAGAAGTACGACTTCTCGGTGTTCGCGCGTGCCGAGCGCAAGCAGCGCCTCACCGTGCGCCTCGAGTCCCCGGACGGCGCGACGACGTACGCGTCGACCAGTGTCAACGTCAACGGCACCGACCGCTGGAAGAAGCACACGGCCAAGCTCACCGCGAACGCGACCGTCGACGGCGCCCGGCTCGTGGTGACGGGCGGCGCGGCCGGCACGCTGCGGCTCGACATGGTCTCCCTGTTCCCGCGCGACACGTGGGAGGGTCCGGTCAACGGCCGCTCGGTGCTGCGCAAGGACCTCGCGCAGAAGGTGGCCGACCTGGAGCCGTCGTTCCTGCGCTTCCCCGGCGGCTGCGTCACCAACGTCGGCACCTTCGACACGTACCTGGAGTCGGACGGCGCGGACCGCCGTCGGACGTACCAGTGGAAGGAGACCATCGGGCCGGTCGAGAAGCGCCCGACCAACTGGAACTTCTGGGGCTACAACCAGACCTACGGCCTGGGCTACCTCGAGTACTTCCAGTTCGCCGAGGACCTGGGGGCGACGCCGCTGCCCGTGCTGTCCGTGGGCGCCAACGGCTGCGGCAGCAACATCCCCGAGATGACGGACGACGTCCGCATCGACCGCTGGGTGCAGGACACCGTCGACCTCATCGAGTTCGCCAACGGGTCGGTGGACACGGAGTGGGGCGCCAAGCGCGCAGCGCTGGGGCACCCCGACCCGTTCAGCCTGAAGTACATCGGGCTGGGCAACGAGGAGAACACCGACACCTTCCAGGCGAACTTCCCGCGGTTCCGGGACGCTGTCGAGGCGGCCCACCCCGAGGTCACCGTGATCTCGAACTCTGGCCCGGACGACACCGGCGCCCGGTTCGACGAGCTGTGGGACTTCAACCGCGAGCAGGGCGTCGCGATGGTCGACGAGCACTACTACAACGACCCGTCGTGGTTCCTCAGCAACACCGAGCGCTACGACTCCTACGACCGCGAGGGCCCGCACGTGTTCCTCGGCGAGTACGCCTCGCGGGGCAACACCTGGGCCAACTCGCTGTCCGAGGCCGCGTACATGACCGGGATCGAGCGCAACGCCGACCTGGTGGAGCTTGCCTCGTACGCGCCGATGTTCGCCAACGAGGACCACGTCCAGTGGTCCCCGGACCTGATGTGGTTCGACAACGACGAGTCGTGGGGCTCGACGTCGTACTACACGCAGCAGATGTTCATGACGAACACCGGCGACCAGGTGGTCCCGTCCACGCACGACGGCCCGGAGGAGACCCCTGCGGACATCTCGGGCGGCGTCTTCCTGTCGACCTGGAACACCCAGGCCGCTTACGACGACGTGGTGGTCACCGACAACGAGTCCGGCGAGGTGCTCTTCTCCGACGCGTTCGAGGACGGGTCGCAGTGGGCCCCGCAGTCCGGCACGTGGGCCGTGTCCGACGGCGAGTACGTGCAGTCGGCCGGGAACGTCACCGATGCCCGCTCGATCATCACCGACTCGTACACGAAGGACTGGGACAACTACACCCTGGAGCTCGACGCGCGGAAGCTGGGCGGCAGCGAGGCGTTCCTCGTCGGCTTCGCCGCGGGCGGCCGGGACGGCTTCTACTGGTGGAACCTCGGCGGGTGGAACAACACCCGGCAGGCGCTGCAGCGGGCCGACGGCGGCGGCGCGGGCGAGGTCGCGGCAGTGGAGGGGCACTCGCTGGAGACGGGCCGGGACTACCACGTGAAGGTGGTGGTCTCCGGACGCACCATCAAGCTCTACCTCGACGGCGAGCTGCAGATGACCTACACCGAGCCGACCACCGAGTCGCTGTACCAGGTGGTCACCCGGGACGAGGAGACGGGTGAGCTGGTGCTCAAGGTCGTCAACCCGTACGAGTCCGTTGCCCGCACGGCGGTCTCGGTCGACGGGTACACGGTGGCCCCGGGGGCCGACGTCATCGAGATGAGCGGGGCGCCGTCGGCCACGAACACCAAGACCCAGCCCGAGCGGGTGGTGCCGGTCGAGGGTGCGACGACGCTCGACGTGGCACCGTCGGACGGCGGCTCGGGGTTCACGTACGACTTCCCGGCCCACTCGATCACGTTCCTCCGCCTGTCGGAGAACAGTTAGCCGTTTGCCCCCACGGGACCACCGTCAACCCGTACGGTGGTCCCGTGAGCAAGTTGCCCGATGACGTCCGGGAACACCGCATACCCGATCCTGCTGAGCTTCGACAACTGGTGGCCGACCTGCGTCGGCTGGTGCTGACCTACAAGTTCGGCATCGACGAGGTCATGACCAAGGTCTCGATCCTGCGCGACGAGTTCCGGCACATGCAGAACTACAACCCCGTGGAGCACGTGGGGTCACGGCTCAAGTCGTTCGAGTCGATAGTCGCCAAGTGCCGGCGCAAGGGCATCCCGCTGACGCCGGAGAGCGTCCGGGCGCAGATGTTCGACATCGCCGGGGTGCGGATCACCTGCAGCTTCGTCAACGACATCTACCTCGTGCGCGACATGATCCTGAAGCAGTCGGACATGACGCTGCTGGAGGAGCGGGACTACATCAAGCACCCGAAGGCGACCGGGTACAAGTCGCTGCACCTCATCGTGCAGATCCCCGTGTTCCTGTCCGACCGGGTCGAGAACGTGGTCGTCGAGATCCAGCTGCGCACCATCGCCATGGACTTCTGGGCCAGCCTGGAGCACAAGATCTACTACAAGTACGACGGCGACGTGCCCCGGCACCTCACCGACTCGCTCAAGCTCGCCGCGGACGTCGCCTGGTCGCTCGACACCTCGATGGAACGCATCCACGACGAGGTCAAGGCGATCTCGGGCGACGAGGAGCCGGTGGCGAGCCGGCACAACCTGCACACCCCGGAGGAGATGCTGCGCGACTTCTGGCGCGCGGCCGAGGCGGACGGCGGCTTCGGCTTCGAGGGTGAGAGCTGACCTGCGCCATCGGCGTGAGGATGGCGTGCGCGTTCCCGATGTGCCTGCCGGACCCCTTGGCTTCACGATGTGGAGGCGGGTCTCGGGATTCCTTGACCAGGTTCTCAGCAGGTTGACGGTCTCGATGCCGTAACCATCCGAGAAGCACTCCTTACTTTTCCTCGACCACCACTACGGTGGTAGCGTCGCCGATCGATCGTGGCGGAGTTCACCCCGGCGCGGTTTTGACCAACGCCTGTGTGAGCGTTCACAATCTGTTGTGTTCACATTTTGAAGTCGGCCGGGTCGCAGAGACGTTGCCCGGGCAAACTCGAAGAGGAGATGTCATGGCAAGGAAGCTGTGGGCCAAGCGCGGTCTGGCCGCGCTGGCAACGGGCGCTGTGGCCGTGTCGCTCGCCGCATGTGGCGGAAGCGGCGCCGGTGGCGGTACCGATGACGGAGCCGGGGACGGCGAGGCCGGCGGTCTCGTCGGTGTCGCGATGCCGACCGAGACCTACGAGCGCTGGGTCGCCGACGGCGACGCCGTGGAGAGCGGCCTCGAGGCGGCTGGCTACGAGGTCGACCTGCAGTTCGCGGGTGACGACATCCCGACCCAGCAGCAGCAGATCGACGCGATGATCAACAGCGGTGCCGAGGCGCTCATCATCGCCTCGATCGACGGCACCGCGCTGGGCAGCCAGCTCGAGGCCGCCGCTGCCTCGAACATCCCGGTGATCTCGTACGACCGCCTGATCCGCGACTCGGAGAACGTCGACTTCTACGTTACGTTCGACAACTACGAGGTCGGCGTGCAGCAGGGCACCTCGCTGCTGACCGGTCTGGGCGTGCTGGACGAGAGCGGCGAGCCGATCGCCGACGCGGGCCCGTTCAACATCGAGCTCTTCGCCGGTTCGCCGGACGACAACAACGCCGGGTTCTTCTTCGAGGGCGCGATGTCGGTGCTCCAGCCCTTCATCGACGACGGCACCGTGGTCGTGCCCTCGGGCCAGACCGAGTTCGGCACCGTCGCCATCCAGCGCTGGGAGCAGGAGGGCGCGCAGACCCGCATGGAGGACCTCCTGACCTCCACGTACAGCGATGGCGACGCCGTCGTCAACGGTGTGCTCGCGCCCGCCGACGTGCTGTCGCGCGGCGTCATCACCGCCCTGCAGAACTCGGGCTACGGCGAGGGCGACCTCACCATCCCGATCGTCACCGGTCAGGACGCCGAGGCGGCGTCAGCCAGGCTGATCCGCGAAGGTGTGCAGTACTCGACGATCTTCAAGGACACGCGTCTGCTGGCCGACCAGGCCGTCACCGCGGCGACGGCGTTCCTCGAGGGCAACGAGCCCGAGGCGAACGACACGGAGACGTACGACAACGGCGTCCAGGTCGTGCCGTCGTTCCTGCTCCCCACGGTGATCGTCACCGCTGACAACCTCGATGCAGAGCTGATCGACTCGGGTTACCTCACCGAGGAAGAGGTCGCCTCCGGTCAGGTCGACGAGTAGGCCTGACCTCCTCGCGACACCGGCTCGACACTGTCGCACCCTCGTGTCAGACCGTCAGGTCACCTTCCGTGGCCTGACGGTCTGGCACGGCACTGCAGGGAGCGTGCTCGGCGTCGGCGTCGGGCATCCGTAACACCACCACTGGCGACAAGTACGCGACAAGGACTGGCATGGCCGATTCGGCGCCGACCGACATCCTCGAGATGCGCGGCATCACCAAGACATTCCCTGGGGTCAAGGCACTCCAGGACGTCAGCCTCACCGTCCGCCGGGGCGAGATCCACGGGATCTGCGGCGAGAACGGGGCTGGCAAGTCCACCCTGATGAAGGTGCTCTCAGGTGTGTACCCGTACGGCACCTATGAGGGCGACATCGTGCTCGACGGCGAGGCCGCCGAGTTCGGCAACATCAACGACTCCGAGGCGCGGGGCGTGGTGATCATCCACCAGGAGCTCGCGCTCGTCCCCTACCTGTCGATCGCCGAGAACATCTTTCTCGGGAACGAGCGCCGCCGTGGAGTCGGCGCCATCGACTGGAACCGGACCAACGCCGAGGCAGCAGTGCTGCTGGAGCGGGTGGGGCTCAGCGAGTCGCCGACCACGCCCATCTCCGCGCTCGGCGTCGGTAAGCAGCAGCTTGTCGAGATCGCCAAGGCGATCTCGAAGGACGTGCGGCTGCTCATCCTCGACGAGCCGACGGCGGCACTTAACGACAACGACTCCGAGCACCTGCTCGACCTGCTCCGTCAGTTCAAGGAACAGGGCATCACGTCGATCATGATCTCTCACAAGCTCGCCGAGATCGCCGAGATCGCCGACCGCACGACGATCATCCGCGACGGCCGGTCGATCGAGACCTTCGACATCGCCGGCGCCGGCGCGTCGTCCGAGGCGATCCAGAACCGCATCATCCGCGGCATGGTGGGTCGAGACCTCGACAACCGCTACCCCGACCGCGAGTCGCACCCCGGTGAAGAGGTGCTGCGGATCGAGGACTGGACCGTGTACCACCCGACCCAGCCCGGGCGCATAGTCGTCGACGGTGCGAACCTGACCGTGCGGGCCGGCGAGGTGGTCGGCATCGCCGGCCTCATGGGCGCCGGGCGTACCGAGCTCGCGATGTCGCTCTTCGGCCGCTCCTACGGCCGGGACATCTCCGGGAAGGCTTATCTGCACGGCAAGGAGATCGCCGTCCAGAACGTGCCGGACGCGATCCAGGCCGGCATCGCGTACGTGTCGGAGGACCGCAAGCAGTACGGGCTCAACCTCATCGAGGACGTGAAGCGCAACATCTCGGCGGCCGGCCTCGGCAAGCTGTCGAAGTACGGCTTCGTGGACGAGAACGAGGAGCTCAAGGTCGCCGAGGAGTACCGCGAGTCCATGAACATCCGCACGCCCAACGTGCTGGTGGAGGTCGGCAAGCTCTCGGGCGGTAACCAGCAGAAGGTGGTGCTGTCCAAGTGGCTGTACACCGCACCTGAGGTGCTGATCCTCGACGAACCCACGCGGGGCATCGACGTCGGCGCCAAGTACGAGATCTACACCATCATCAACGAGCTGGTCGCGGCGGGGAAGGCCGTGCTGGTCATCTCCTCGGAGCTCCCCGAGCTCCTCGGGATCTGCGACCGCATCTACACCCTGGCCTTCGGCCGCATCACTGGCGAGGCCGACGTGGCCTCAGCCACCCAGGAAGGACTCATGGCTCTCATGACGCAGGAGACCAAGCAGGAGACGAAGGCATGACCGGCATCGCGAATCTCAGAGAGCTGTTCACGCGCAATATCCGCACCAGCGGCATCTACATCGCGTTCGTGCTGATCATCGCGCTGTTCACCGTGCTGACGGATGGCAGGCTGCTCAGTGACCGGAACCTGACGACTCTCGTTCTTCAGTTCTCATACATCCTCATCCTCGCCATCGGCATGGTCATCATCATCATCGGCGGGCACATCGACCTGTCGGTAGGGTCGGTGGTAGCACTGACTGGTGCGGTAGCCGCCGTCGTCGTGATCCGGAACGGCCTGCCCTGGTGGGTCGGAGTGCTCGCCGCGCTGGGTACCGGTCTGCTGGTCGGTGCCTGGCAAGGGTTCTGGGTGGCGTACGTCGGGATCCCGGCATTCATCGTGACGCTGGCTGGCATGCTGCTGTTCCGCGGCCTCACCCTCGATGTGCTCAACAACGTCTCGCTCTCGCCGTTCCCGGCGGAGTACAACTCGATCGCCACCGGCTTTGTCCCCGCGCTGCTCGGCGGCTACGGGTACGACACGTTCACACTCGTTATCTTCGCGATCGGTGTACTGGGCTTCGCGTACAACTCGTGGCGCAACCGCCGCGCGCGTATCGAGTACAAGCAGACCGTCGAAGCGCCGGTGCTGTTCGTGCTGAAGCTCGTGGTCGTCGCGGCCGTCGTTATGTGGTTCGCGTACAACCTCGCCACATACCGCGGCTTGCCCGCGGTGCTGATTGTCCTGGCCGTGCTGGTTTTGGCGTATACGCTGGTCACCAAGCACAGCGTGTTCGGTCGCCACGTCTACGCCATCGGCGGCAACCTCGCCGCGGCACAGTTGTCTGGTGTGCGTGTTAAGCGCGTGAACTTCTGGATGTTCGTGAACATGGGCTTCCTGGCTGCAGTGGCCGGAATCGTGTTCTCGGCCCGGTCGGATACGGCTCAGCCAGCGGCGGGCAACATGTTTGAGCTCGACGCGATCGCGGCGTGCTTCATCGGTGGTGCCGCGGTGACCGGCGGTATCGGCACCGTGACCGGCGCGATGGTCGGTGGCCTGATCATGGCCGTCATGTCCAATGGAATGTCGCTAATGGGCATCGACCAGTCGACGCAGCAGATTGTCAAGGGCATCGTGCTGCTGCTGGCCGTGGCGTTCGACGTCTGGAACAAGAAGCGGGCCGCCGCCGCCCGCTGAGTGTTCAGAGATGAGTTCGCCGACGGGCAACACGCACGGTGCCCGTCGGCGAACCTGTCACGAGATGGTGACCGACTTCTTCGGCAGCGCGTCCGGGGCGAAGGAATGAGAGCGGTCGCCGGAGTGGATTATCAACTTAGTGAGTTCATTGGTCATCGTGATCGTCGGGTAGATCGGCTGATTAAGTACTGGCGTCTCCGTGAATTTCCCAATCGACCATGTAGCCATGGTGCCTGTCGACGTGATCGTGAACTGATCGGTCGTAACTGTGTTCGTTGTGTAGTTGCGGTACGCCCATAGCTTGTTCACGTTTGGGAGTGTCGGGGTGTAGCTGATCCCCCACGGGAAGCTGACGCTCAGGCAGTCACCGCACGCCTCCCCATATTGGGTGTTGTCCGTCCATGCCGTCGTCAGCTCGACACGTGCCGACGGTAGCGGCTGGAGTACTCTGCCGGTTCCGCAGTGGTCGTAGAACTGGACGACTGTCGTCGGAGAGAGCAGTCCAGGCCTTGCGATCCAGCGCATAATTTGCGTGTTGTCGGTAGTCATATAGGCTATCGGTCTGATAGGTGATGTTGCCGAATTCTTTGACGACGACGCATCGGTTCAGCGCTTCGTAATTGGTCGTCTTGGAATAGTAGTGAGTTTTGCTGATCCACTCTGACGGCGCCCGAGCGGGTGCGGGCTTGTCTGCCGCCGTGGCTGTGGATGTCGTAGCGGACGTCGAGTTGTCCGTCCATGCCGTCGTTGTGGCCTGAGCTGATGTGATGGTGGCGCCGAGTAGTGCGGTCACGACCATGACCACGAGACTGACGGTTCTCAGTCGTCGCATGCTTGCCCTCCTGCTCCTCTGGTGAGGACGGATGTGCCCTCACATCGGGATCATATGGTTAAAGCGGGCATACGGGCCAATATACTTGAAGACCACGATACTTCACGGTTGGTGCAAAATGCCGATATTGGCGGTCGGTCCATGTGGACCGGTGCCCGGGCGACTGCAGTAGGGGCTACGGGTTGTCGGGCAGGGAGAATGGTTGGCATGCCTGACAAGATCGTGCCCGTCAACGCTTCAAGCCGCCGCGGCCGGCGTCCCGCCGGTCAGGACGCCCGCGCCGACATCCTCGCCGCCGCGCTCGAGGAGTTCGTCGACCGCGGGTACGAGGCGTCCTCCCTGCGGTCGGTCGCCCGCCGGGCCGGGGTGGACCCGGGCACGGTGCGGCACTGGTTCCCGGACAAGCCGCGGCTGCTGACCGCGGCGCTCGGCGTCTCGGGGATCGAGCCGGACAAGGTGGTGGAGCGGGTCACGGCCGGTCCGGTCGAGACCCTCGGGGAGCGCCTCCTGGAGGCGGTGGTCGGCATGTGGGACTTCGACGGCGGTGACACCGTCCGCGTGGTCATCCCGGCGATCATGTCCGATGCCGGGCTGCGCAGCCTGCTGCCCCAGTTCATCGGTGCGGCCATCATGGCGCCGGTCATGCGCGCCATCGACGCGCCCGACGCCCCGCTGCGCACCGCGCTGGTGGCCTCGCAGCTTTCGGGGGTGCTGCTGACCCGGTACCTGATCCCGCTGGACCCGTTGGCCTCGCTCGCGCCGGACCAGGTGGCGCGGCTCGTGGGGCCGACCATCCAGCACTACCTCACCGGCCCGCTCCCGGCCCCGTAGAAGAGGTCAGTGCAGGCGCAGGGCCCGTGCGACGTCGCCCCAGTGCACGTACGAGAAGCCCGTCGCGTCGCGCTCCGGGTCCGTGTCCGGGCCGGTCTCGGGCTCGTCGTGCGTCACCAGCAGGCCGGACCGGTACTCGCCCACTGGCGCGTTGGAGACCGCCAGCCCGTCCGAGCCGTTGACGTCGTCCACGCCGTCGCCCGCGACCCGGAACGTGCCGAGCGAGCGGTTCTTGCCGGTCAGGGCGTAGACGCCGTAGGTGTCGTCGCCCTGGCTGGACACGATCACGTAGCCCGTGCCGCCGCGGCCGTACCAGATGTCCACACCCTCGGCGTCGGCGGTCAGGTTCTTGCCCCCGTACGACGGCGCTTCCGGGTCCACGGGGGCGCATTCCTCGGTCTCGGGGTCGTAGGCGTCGTGCACGCCGAAGTCCGTGACCTTGTCGACCAGGCGCGGCTTGCCCGAGCCCAGCGGCAGCGGCACCCGCCACAGGCCGACGTCCTCCTGCGTGGCGTACAGCGTGCCGGTGTGGCGGTCCACGGCGACGCCCTCCAGCTGCGGCCCCACCCCGGGCTCCTCGCACGGCACCCAGGTGGTGCCGTCGGGCAGGCGGAACTCGCCGGGCATCGTCAGGTGCTCGACGTCGGTGTAGCCCACGCCACCCGGGCCGGTGGTGATGCGGGCCGTGGCGATAGTGGTGCTCCCCTCCTGGGTCACCACCGCATACGTCTCGCCGCGGCGGGGCTGGTAGACGGCCAGGCCGTACGCGGTCTGGTCCTCGGCGACCGTCTCCCGGTCCGGGCTGAACAGGAACTCCAGCTCGGGCGCGGTGACCTCGGCCAGCGGCGTTGCGGCGTCGGCCCCTGCGGGGTCGATCGCGAAGAAGCGGATCTGGTCGTTGTACCGGTCCGAGACGACGGCGACGTCCGTCGGCGTGCCGTCCACGTCCAGGCCGTAGGCGATGTCCACGTTGTTGTACCGGCCGGAGACGCCGTCCGCGCGCGGGGCCGGCGTGGCCGGGACCGACTGCAGCTCGGTCGCGGCCACGTCATAGACCCGCAGGCCCCCCTCCTTGGCCGTCGCGACGACGATCGAGCGCTCCGAGTCATCGGGGTGCACCCAGATGGCGGGGTCGTCGCCGGACGCGTTGCCGCCGGCCTCGTCGTCGTACAGCGGGGCCGTCTCCACCGAGGTGGTGACGGTCGCGGGGCCGGACCCCGGTCGCCCGGACCCGCCGCTAGCGGCCGCGGCAGGTGCGAGCAGGGGCAGGACCAGCAGGGCGGCCGACAGGCCGACGAAGCGACGTCGCATGCGCAGAGGCTCCCGCACCCAAGTGACGCGAACCTGAACCCCAAACGAACACAAACCCGACCATTTGCTGTGGGCGTGATCGTTGCGACTACCCGCCCGCTTTAGGCGCAACGATCACGCCCACAAGCAACGGGTCAGTCCAGGAGGGGGTCCAGGCCCCAGAGGGGAAAGGTCGCGCGACGGGTCGCCTGGACTGCGCGGTCCACGGCGTCGGCAGGGTCGTAGCCGTCGCGCCAGCGGCGGAACGGCACCTCCGCGGAGCCGAGCGTGCGCGCGGCCTCCAGGCCCAGGCCCTCGACGACGGCGCGCCACGCGGCGGGCAGCTCGGCCCCGCGCGCCAGCGGCGTGTGTGCGGCTTCGGCGACGAGCGCCGTCCAGACGAGCGGCACGACGTCGGTCACCGCGTAACCGCCGCCGCCCAGGGCGAGCCAGCGGCCGTCGGCGTGCTCGTGCGCGAGCGCGTGCGCCCACTGCTGGGCGGTCCACTGCGCGTCCACCGAGACGTTCAGGTTCGAGAGCGGGTCCCGCCCGTGCGCGTCGCAGCCGTGCTGGGAGACGATCGCCTGCGGGCGGTGCTCCCGGATCAGCGCTGGCACGACGGCGTCGATCGCCCGCAGCCAGTCCGGGCCCGAGGTGCGGGCCGGGACGGGGATATTGACGGCGGTGCCCTCTGCGGGGCCCGGGCTGCCGACGTCGGCCGAGGCGCCCGTGCCGGGGAACAGGGTGCGGCCGTCCTCGTGGATCGAGACGGTCAGCACGCGCGGGTCGTCCCAGAAGATCGCCTCCACGCCGTCGCCGTGATGGGCGTCGAAGTCGAGGTAAGCGACACGCTCCGCGCCCAGGTCCAGCAGGCGCCGGATGGCCGCGGCGGCGTCGTTGTAGACGCAGAAGCCCGAAGCAGCGCCCGGCATCGCGTGGTGCATGCCCCCGGCGACGTTCACGCCGTGCGCGATCTCGCCGGTCCAGAGCGCGTCGGCCAGCTCCACGGACCCGCCGAGCTGGCGGGCCGCGGCCTCGTGCATCCCGACGAACAGGGGGTCGTCGTCGGTGCCGAGGCCCCGCAGGAGATTGGGCTCCAGCGTGGTCCCGGCGTGCCGGACGGCGGCCACGTAGTCGGCGTCGTGCACCGTCTCGATGACGGAGTCTGTCGCGGGCTCGGCCTCCACCACCTCGAGCGTGGGCTGGTCCAGCAGGCCGAACGCCTCGACGAGCCGCATCGTCAGGTCGAGGCGGGCCGGGGCCATGGGGTGCCCGGGGCCGAAGTCGTACTCGAGGAGTCGCGGACTCCAGACCAGCCGGGCGAGATGCACGCGCCCACGGTAACGGACGCGAACTGTGCCGGGCGCTGTGGCTCAGGCGCCGTCGGCGAGGTAATCTTGGTGTTGCCACCCCCTGCGGGGGGAGAGGAAGTGAAGCCGGGAACTCCCGCCGGACGACGGGATCCCGGCTTTCGCGTGTTCAGAGCTGGATCTCGATCTCGTCGATTCCCGGACCCAGGGAGTCGCGTATATCGAGGTTGGAGCCCCGCCGCGCCTGTCCGACCGCGCCGGCGACTGCATCCGCCACCCAGAGCATCGGCTCGTCCGTGGGAAGCGCGAAGTCGATGTGGAGCGCAGCGGGCATCGCTTGCTTGGCGTGCAGCGCTGCGAACATCCTCCTGTCGCGAGTGTTCAGGGACTGGGTTCGGGACTCGAGCCAGACCCTGGAGACGTCCAGCATGCCCAGCTCGAACACGAGGCGTTCCAGGCAGAGGCGGCGGGCACGTTCTTGTTTCTTCGCGTCGATGGGCGCGCCAACAACGACGACGTGCACCAGATCGTGCTCCGCGATGGCAGACGCGATCTTGGCACGCCGTGGCGCCGACTCGTCTCGCCAGTGGAGCCGGCGCGTTCCCTTGAGGAGCAGGCCGCGCAGGTTGTCTCGCATCGGGTCGCATGCTGTTGGACTGGCTACCGCCGCCGCGAGCAGATAGAGCCCGTCACGGTCCCGGCTCGGCATCTGCATCGACTCGTCCACCCATGCGTGCAGAACTAAGTCACCTGTCAGCGCGTACTCCTTTTCCACCGACGGATCATTGCGCAGAAAGCATGATCATGCTCGCTCAAACAGCGTTGCTTATACGCAACAGCCATCAGAGGATCGTCGCCGTCGGCCACCCCGGGTTTCTGCTCAGCGCGGGGCGCGCGACGTGGCACAGTAGGGCGTCGATCGTCGAGATGTGGGGGAGGAACGGGTCAGATGGCGCCGAGCCTGCGGCACCGGTTGTACGGGGTGCGAGAGCTGGTGGACGAGCTGGCCTTCCGTGCCCCGGCACGCCTGGCCGTCACGGTCTTCGCGGGCGTAGTCGCTGTGTTCGCCCTGCTCCTGCTGGTGCCGTTCGCGACCGCCGACGGCCAGGGCGCGAGCTTTGTCGATGCTGTGTTCACCGCGGTCTCCGCCGTGTGTGTCACGGGGCTCGTCGTGCAGGACACGGCGACCTACTGGTCGCTGTACGGGCAGATAGTCATTCTCGCCGGCATCAAGGTGGGCGGCTTCGGCATCATGACCGTCGCCTCGCTGCTCGGCATGATGGTGTCGCGCAAGATCGGGCTGACGCAGAAGCTGCTC
Source organism: Promicromonospora sp. Populi (assembly GCF_041081105.1). Taxonomy (NCBI): domain Bacteria; kingdom Bacillati; phylum Actinomycetota; class Actinomycetes; order Micrococcales; family Promicromonosporaceae; genus Promicromonospora; species Promicromonospora sp. Populi. The sequence continues at coordinate 4,248,581 of NZ_CP163528.1, forward strand.
ACCGCGTCGGAGACCAAGACGAGCCGCCTGGGCGACATCGGTTCGCTGATCCGGGTCATCATCGTCACCGCCACCACGCTCGAGCTGTCGATCGCCCTGCTGCTCTTCCCCCGGTTCCTGGTGATCGAGGGCAACGTGGGCACCGCTGCCTGGCACTCGCTGTTCTACGGGATCTCGGCGTTCAACAACGCCGGGTTCGTGCCCACCACCGAGGGCCTGATGCCGCACGTCGGTGACTGGACGCTCGTGCTGCCCATCGCCCTCGGTGTGTTCATCGGTGCGCTCGGGTTCCCCGTCATCCTCAATGTCCAGCGCGCCCTGTCCCGGCCTGGTCGACGCTGGCGCAGCTGGACCAAGCGGCTCTCCCTGCACAGCAAGCTCACACTCGTGACCAGCGGCATCCTGTTCGTCGTCGGTGCGCTGCTGATCCTGGTGCTGGAGTGGACCAACCCCGCCACGTTCGGGCCACTGAGCTTCGGGGAGAAGCTGCTGGCGGCCGTGTTCGCCGGCATCATGCCGCGCTCCGGAGGGTTCAGCACCGTCGACGTCGGGGCCATGACCGAGTCGAGCTGGCTCATCCAGGACGCTCTGATGTTCGTGGGTGGCGGTTCGGCGTCGACCGCCGGCGGTATCAAGGTGACCACGCTCGCCGTCATGCTGCTCGCGATCGTCGCCGAGGCGCGCGGTGACCGGGACATCGAGGCGTTCGGCCGCCGCATCCCGCGGGACGTGCTGCGGCTGTCGATCGCCGTCGTGTTCACGGGGGCGAGCATCGTGCTGGTCTCGTGCGTGGCGCTGCTGCAGGTGACCGACCTCCCCCTGTCCCAGGTGCTGTTCGAGGTCCTGTCGGCGTTCGCGACCGTCGGGCTGTCGACGGGGATCACTCCCGGCCTGCCGGACGCCGGGAAGTACGTGCTGGCGGTCCTGATGTTCGTGGGGCGCACCGGGGCGGTGACCGTCGTGGCGGTGCTGGCGCTGCGCGACCGGCGGCGCATCGTACGCTTCCCCGAGGAACGACCGATCATCGGGTGAGGCCGGAGTGCAGTGCAGGGTGAGGGCCGAGGAACGAGGCACTCGCCCGGAACGGAACGCAGGTCTCACCCGAAAGAAGGCATCGGGTAGCAGCGAACGAGCCACACGTGGCGAGAGAGGAACATCGTGCCGGAGAAGAAGCCCGACCGGGATGCGGGTGTGCTGGTGATCGGCCTCGGCCGGTTCGGGTCGGCGATCGGCGCGACTCTGGACCGCCTGGGCCAGGACGTGCTCGCCGTCGAGCAGAACCCCACGCTGGTGGCCCAGTGGTCCGGGCGCCTGCCGCTGGTGGAGGCCGACGCGTCCAACCCGGAGGCGCTGGAGCAGCTCGGTGCGAAGGACTATGCGGTAGCGGTGGTGGGTGTCGGCTCGTCTCTGGAAGCGTCCGTGCTGATCACGGGCAACCTGGTGGACCTCGGCACGCCGCAGATCTGGGCCAAGGCGATCTCCGCGGAGCACGGCCGCATCCTGACCCGTATCGGCGCCCACCACGTGGTCTTCCCGGAGACCGACGCCGGTTCGCGGGTGGCCCACCTCGTGAGCGGCAAGCTGCTCGACTACATCGAGGTCGAGGACGGCTTCACCATCGTGAAGATGCGCCCGCCGAGGGAGGCGCAGGGCTTCACGCTGGCGCAGTCGAACATCCGCAAGCGGTACGGGATCACGGTGATCGGCGTGAAGTCGCCGGGCGTGGACTTCGTGTACGCGACGCCGGAGACCCGGGTCTCCGCGAACGACCTGCTCGTGTGCTCGGGCCACGCCGAGCTGCTGGAGCGGTTCGCCGCGCGGCCGTGACGGTCCGTCAGGCCGGGTTCGGCGCACCTCACAGCCCGCCGATTACGGGGCGCGCGATTGAGCGGGTAACCTAGGGAGCGGATTCCCTTTCGTGTTGGTCGGCCATCGTCTTTTCTGGCGTCACTGTCCCGGACCAACCGTGGACCATTTCGCCGAGCGGCCCGTCGTTGGGCTGCCGCCGACCGATCGAACATTGCGAGGACCTATGGGCTCCGTCATCAAGAAGCGCCGCAAGCGTATGGCCAAGAAGAAGCACCGCAAGCTGCTTCGCAAGACGCGCCACCAGCGCCGCAACAAGAAGTGACGCGCGCGCCGTCGGGCGCGTGACGTGCAGGCCCGGTCCTTAAGGACCGGGCCTGTTTTATCTGGGTCCCCGGCTGACAGACAGTCGGGCGTGAGCGAGTCCTGACAGGCAGTCGGCGGCTAGCGCTGCCCGCGCAGCCGGCGGCGTGCCGCCCGCAGGACCAGACCGAATACCCACGCGGCGCCCGCCCACGAGGCGGTCCGCACCCCGCGCCCGGCCACGCGCTGCGACCGTCCGCGGAACTCGCGGATGGGCCAGCCCACCTCCTGGGCGTGCCGGCGCAGCCGCAGGTCGGGGTTGATCGGGCAGGGGTGGCCCACGGACCGCATCATCGGCAGGTCGTTCAGCGAGTCCCCGTACGCGTAGCTCTCCTCCAGGTCGATCTCCTGGACTTCCGCGAGCCCGACGATGGCGTCCGCCTTGGCCTGGCCGTGCATGAGGTCACCCGTGAGCCGGCCGGTGTAGAACCCGTCCTTGTGCTCGGCGACGGTGCCGAGCCCGCCCGTCGCGCCCAGCCGCCGGGCGATGAGCTGGGCGATCTCCACCGGGGTGGCGGTGACTAGCCACACCTGGTGGCCCGCTGCGAGGTGCTCGTCGAGCAGGCGGCGCGTGCCGGGGTAGATCCGCAGCGAAAGGACGGCGTCCCACACCTCCTCGCCGAGGGTGGCGATCTCCGCGACGCTGCGACCGGCGATGAGCGACAGGGCGCGATTGCGCACCTGGTCGATCTGTTCCCGGTTCTCGCCCCACATCAGGTACCGGGCCTGGACCAGGGCAAACCTCAGGATGTCTCGTGTACCGAAGAACTTGCGCTGGTACGCGGACTTAGCCAGGTGAAATGCGCTCGCCCCGCGGATGATCGTGTTGTCGACGTCGAAGAACGCCGCGGTGGCGGACGAGGGGTGCGTCGACGGCATGGGGGTCACTCTATCCGCGTGCCACACCGCGCAAGTCCTCATCGCGCACCCCCGCGGATCGGCTGGTAGAACCGGGGAGTGACGCACAGGACCGAGGCACCGGACCGGGCCGCCCTCGCGCGATTCCTCCATCTGCTGGTCGCCGTGCTAGCCCTCGGCGGCTTTGCGATCGAGCTCTTCGTCGCGATCACCGGCGGCCCCGGGATCGCCCCGACGCACGCCGAACGCATAGTGCGGCTCTTCAGCTACTTCACCATCGAGTCGAACCTGCTGATCGGCGGGGTCTCGCTGGCGCTGGCACTGGACCCGCGCCGGGACGGGCCGGTCTTCCGCGTGCTGCGCCTGGATGCCCTGCTGTGCATAGCGGTCACCGGGGTCGTCTACAACACGGTGCTGCGCGGGCTCGTAGAACTGACCGGGGCCGGGATGGTGTCGAACACGATGCTGCACGTCCTGTCGCCGCTGTTCGCCGTCATCGTCTGGGTGTGGGCCGGGCCGCGGCCCCGCGTGACCGCCTCGACTGTGTGGTGGTCGGTCGCCTATCCGATCGCCTGGCTCGTCTACACCTTCGTCCGCGGGGCGGCCACGGGCTGGTACCCGTACCCGTTCCTCGACGTCAACACCCTCGGCTACTCCGGCGCGCTGACCAGCGCCGCGATCATCTCGGTCCTCTTCCTCGCCCTGGCCTGGGGCGTGCGCTGGCTGGATGGGCGGCTGCCCGACACGGACCGGTCGGCGCCGCGCACGTGACGTAGCCTCGGGGCGTGACAACTCCCGCCGAGGCCCGTGTAGTCCTGTACACCCGCGAGTCGTGTCACCTGTGCGAGGACGCACGTGCCGTCGTCGTGCAGGTGTGCGAGGGTGCGGGGGCCGCGTGGCGGGAGATAGACATCGACAGCGCGCCCGCGCTGCGGGAGAAGTACGGGGAGTACGTCCCCGTGGTCGAGGTGGACGGGGTCCAGCAAGGTTTCTGGCGCGTGGACGGTGCGCGCCTGGCCCGCCTCCTGGCATGATCATCCCGGCAGTGTGTGCGTACGCCCGCGACACGGTGGTCGCGGGGAGGGGAGCAGCACGTGGTCGAACTCAGTGACGGGACAGTTCCCGCGGCAACCGTAGGGAGGCTGCCGTACTACTTGCGCGCCCTGCGTGACCTCGCGGCCGAGGGGGTGGGGCTCACCTCCTCGACGGAGCTCGCGGAACGCTCGGGCGTGAGCTCGGCGCAGCTGCGCAAGGATCTGTCGTACCTGGGTTCGTTCGGCACGCGCGGCGTCGGGTACGACGTCGAGTCGCTCGCCTCGTACATCACCGTCGCCCTGGGCCTCGAGACCGAGCACCGGCTCGCGATCGTCGGCATCGGCAACCTCGGGCACGCCCTGGCGAACTACTCCGGGTACACCACGCGCGGCTTCCAGGTCGTGGCGCTGCTCGATGCGTCGTCCGACGTCGTGGGTACTCGCGTGGCCGGCGTGACTGTTGAGCACGTCCGCGGCGTGGCCGACGTCATCCAGCGCGAGCGCGTGTCGATGGTGGTGCTCGCGCTGCCCGGGCACGTAGCCCAGGACGTGGCCGACGCCGTGGTCGGCGCGGGTGTCCGCGAGATCCTCAACTTCGCGCCGATCTCGCTCCAGGTGCCGGACGACGTAGTGGTGCGGTCGGTCGACGTCGGCGGTGAGCTGCAGATCCTGGCATTCCACGCGGCAACCCGCGCCGCGGCGCTCTGACGCCTCGCTGACCCGGCGCGCCGGGCTCGTCGTCGCGACCGCCAGCACTGCCAGCGATACTGAAAAGGTTCAACAGGCTCAGGACGGCCGTAATCCCGTGGATTACGGCCGTCCTGAGCCTGTTGAACGCGAGTCAGCCCTACGAGAGAGGTCAGCCCTTGGCGATCGCGCTGACGTCCAGCGAGATCTTGACCTTCTCGCTGACCAGGAAGCCGCCGGTCTCCAGCGTGGCGTTCCAGGTCAGGTCGAACTCCTTGCGGTTGATCTCGAGCGCGGCCTCGAAGCCGATGCGGTCGTTGCCGAACGGGTCCCGGGCGGTGCCGGTGAACTCGGTCTTCAGCTCGACACCCTTGGTGATCCCGTTGACGGTGAGGTCACCCGAGATGACGTAGTCGTCGCCGTCTGCCCGGATGCCGGTGGACGCGAAGGTCCAGGTCGGCTTCTCCTCGGCGTGCCAGAAGTCGGCGCTCTTCAGGTGGCCGTCCCGGCCGGCGTCGCCCGTGTTGACCGACCGCGCGTCGAGCTCGGCGGTGACGCTCGACGACTCCAGGTCCTCGCCGACGGTGATGCTGCCCGAGGTGACCGCGATGGTGCCGCGCACCTTCGCGATGCCCGCGTGGCGGGCGGTGAAGGCGGCGGTGGTGTGGGAGAGGTCGAGCTCGTACGTGCCGGGGGTGAGGCCTGCGGGAAGCGGGGTGGCCATGAGAAGGACTCCTTGTTGATGCGGCGATTTGGGTAGATAGTTGAGGGATCAACTAGTCACGATGAGATCCAACATAGCTGGTCCCGTAACGTATTCCCAGAGCGTGTTCGAGCCGGCGCAGATCATCTTCCTGACGGCTCGGCGAGTACGAAGGCGGTGAACGACATGGCAGCACAGACGGTCGAGGAACGCGACATCTGGCTGACCGAGGAGCAGCAGGGCTCCTGGCGGCACTATCTCGAGGGCACCGCCCGGTTCGTGGAGGCGCTCGGCGCCGTCCACGACCGGACCCTCGACCTCTCGCTCGGCGAGTACAGCCTGCTGGTCCAGCTCTCCGAGGCGCCGGAACGCACCATGCGCATGTCGACGCTCGCGGACGGCCTCGTGCTGTCCCGCAGCCGGCTCACCCACACGGTCTCGCGGATGGAGGCCCGTGGGCTGGTCCGGCGGTGCGCGGCGCAGGGCGACCGGCGCGGGGTGAACTGCACCATGACCGACGCCGGTTACGCCGCCCTCGAGGCCGCCGCGCCCGGGCACGTGACCGCGGTGCGCCGGATCATGGTCGAGGCGCTGGAGCCCGAAGAGTTCGAGCTGCTCGGCCGCATCATGGCCAAGGTCGCGGCGTCGTCGAAGGAGTCGGGCGGCACGGAGGAGGGCCTCACGGCCCTCTGCGACTGACCCTTCGCGCCGGCGCCGGGCGCAGCTGCCGGCGGGAGATGACGTAATCCACACCTGGGCGGTCACAGGCATCCAGGGTCGAATGGGAGACTGGGCGTCATGGTTTCCACGACGGTTCACCTGCTTCGTCACGGCGAGGTGTACAACCCCGAGGGCGTCCTGTACGGGCGGCTGCCCGGATACCGGCTCTCCGACCGCGGCCAGGCGATGGCGAAGATCGTCGCCGACCACCTCACCAGCACCGGCCGGGACGTGACCCGAGTGGTCGCCTCCCCGATGCAGCGCGCGCAGGAGACCGCCGCACCCGTCGCGCAGGGCTTCGGCCTGGAGCTCGCGACGGACGACCGCATCATCGAGGCGGCCAACCGGTTCGAGGGGCTGCAGGTCGGCGGAGGCGGGGGCGCGCTCAAGAGCCCGCGGAACTGGCCGTACATGTGGAACCCGTTCCGCCCGTCTTGGGGCGAGCCGTACACGGAGCAGGTCGAGCGCATGCGCAGCGCCGTCGAGGACGCGCGCAAGGCCGCCGAGGGCCACGAGATCGTGCTGGTCAGCCACCAGCTGCCGATCTGGCTCACCCGCCGGGCGTTCGAGGGCGGCACGCTCTGGCACGACCCGCGCAGCCGCCAGTGCAACCTGGCGTCCCTGACCTCCCTGCACTTCGAGGACGACCGGTTCGTCGGCCTGCACTACACGGAGCCCGCCGCGGAGCTCTACGACGGCGCGAGCAAGGTCGCCGGCGCGTGATGCGCGGCAAGACCTTCAAGGTCGTCCAGTGGGTAGTGGTCGTCGGCATCGTGCTCGGTCTGGTGGTCTCGCTCGCGGCGTGCGCCCCGGAGGAATCCGGTGCCGCGGACGTCGTCGGGCAGGGATATGTCTCCGGCGACGGGTCGGTGCAGACGTACGACGTCGGAGAGCGCGAGGGCCCCGTCACCGTCACGGGTACCGACTTCGAGGGCAACAGCGTAGACACGGCCGACTGGGCCGGCGACGTCGTCGTGGTGAACACCTGGTACGCCTCGTGCGCGCCGTGCCGGGCCGAGGCGCCCGACCTCGTGGAGCTGGCCGGCTCGATGGACGGCGTGCAGTTCCTCGGCATCAACACCGAGGACGACGCCGGCGCCGCGCAGGCGTTCCAGCGCACCTTCGACGTGCCCTACCCGAGCATCGAGGACCGCAGCGGCGCGGTGATCGCCGGCCTGTCCGGCGTTGTGCCGCTGCAGGCCGTCCCGTCCACCGTGCTGCTGGACCCGGAGGGCTACGTGGCCGCCCGCGTCATCGGGCAGGCGGAACGGTCCACCCTGGAAGCCCTCATCGACGAGGTCCTGGCGGAGGCCGCCTGATGCTTCCCGGCAGTCCTTCCGGTGCCATCGCGACCGCAGTCGGCGACGGGCTCGCGGTCACCGCGTTCAGCGGTTCCCTGCTGCTGGCCGTACCCGTGGCGGTGCTGGCGGGCCTCGTGTCGTTCGCCTCTCCCTGCGTGCTGCCCCTCGTGCCCGGGTACCTCGGGTACGTGAGCGGCATGGCCGCCGCCTCGATGAACGCGACCGCCGAGGCCGGCGGGACCGGCGGGGCCGTGACCACGCGCGTCAAGCCCGCCCGCTCCCGCGTTGTCGGCGGCGTGGCGCTGTTCGTGCTCGGCTTCACCGTCGTGTTCGTCTCGTTCGGAGCGGCGTTCGGCGGCCTGGGGGCCTACCTGGTGCGCTGGGAGGACGTCATCACCCGCGTGCTCGGCGCCGTGGTGATCCTGCTCGGCCTCGGGTTCCTCGGCGCGGTCCCGTTCCTGCAGCGCGAGGCGCGGTTCCACCTGACGCCGCGCGCCGGCCTGTGGGGCGCGCCGCTGCTCGGCGTTGTGTTCGGGCTGGGCTGGACGCCGTGCATCGGCCCCACCCTCGGCGCCGTGCAGGCGCTCGCGATCGATGAGGCGTCGGCGGGCCGGGGTGCCCTGCTCAGCGTCGCGTACTGCGTGGGCCTGGGCGTGCCGTTCCTGCTCGTGGCCCTCGGGCTGGGGAGCTCGGAGCGCATGATGGACTTCCTGCGCCGGCACCGCCTCGCGGCGCTGCGGATCGGCGGCGGGCTGCTGGTGCTGGTCGGGCTGCTGCTGGTCACGGGCCTGTGGACCCGGATCACCGGGGCCATGCAGCTCTGGATCGGCGGATTTGAGACGGTGATCTGATGGCCAGGCGTACGAGCGGGCAGGGGACCTACGTCCCCGAGGGGATCGCTGACGAGTTCACGCAGGGGGCGCCGGCGGGCGAGCCGCCGTCGTCGGGCGAGCCGCCGTCGTCCGAGGACAAGCAGCAGAAGCCGGACCGGCCCACCCCGCCCGCGCTGGGGCTGGTGGGCACGCTGCGCTGGATGTGGCGGCAGCTCACCTCGATGCGCGTGGCGCTGATGCTGCTGATGCTGCTCGCCGTCGCGGCGGTCCCCGGGTCGGTCCTGCCGCAGCGCAACCAGGACGCGGCAGGTGTGATCGAGTACCTCGCCGACCACCCGACGGCGGGGGACTGGCTCGACCGGGCCGGGTTCTTCGACGTCTACTCCTCGGTCTGGTTCTCCGCGATCTACATCCTGCTGTTCATCTCGCTCGTGGGCTGCATCCTGCCGCGGTCGATGGCGCACTACCGGGCCCTGCGCGGCCGCCCGCCGCGCGTCCCGTCCAGGTTCAACCGGTTCCCGGCCAAGGCCACCGCGACCACCAGCGCCTCGCCCGAGGAGGCGGCCGACGCGATCGCCGCCCGCCTGCGCGGCAAGATCTCCTGGCTGCCCCTGTTCCGGGTGGACCGGGGCGAGGAGGCCGCGCGCGGGTCGCGACCGGCGTCGGCCACCGTGAGCGGTGAGCGGGGCTACCTGCGCGAGACCGGCAACCTGGTGTTCCACCTGGCGCTGGTGGGCCTGCTCGTGTCCGTCGCGACGGGCCAGCTGCTGCACTACCGCGGCCAGGCGATCGTCACCGAGGGGCGCGGGTTCGCGAACGCGGTGGTGGACTACGACACCTTCGAGAAGGGGTCGTGGTTCCGGCCCGAGTCGCTGGTGCCGTTCTCGATGACGCTCGATAACTTCGAGTCGGAGTTCGCGAGCGACACCGTCGCATTCGCGCAGGCGCGCGACTTCACGGCGCACGTGACCGTGACGGAGCCGTCCGGCGAGCAGCGGCCCGAGCAGATCAAGGTGAACCACCCGGTAGTCGTGGACGGCGCCAAGATCTACCTGCAGGGCAACGGCTTCGCCCCCGAGATCACCGTGCACGACGCCGAGGGCGAGATCGCCTTCGCCGGACGCGTGACGTTCATCCCCGAGGACACGATGTACACGTCCCGCGGCGTGGTGAAGGTGCCGGACGTGTCCCCGGGGCTCGACCAGATCGGGCTCGTCGGCTACTTCCTGCCGACCGCGGAGGTCAACGCCGACGGGTCCGCCCGCTCGGCGTTCCCGCAGCCGGTCGACCCGCTGCTCGTGCTCGAGGTGTACACGGGCGACCTGGGGCTCGACGACGGCTCCCCGCAGAACGTGTACGAGCTCGACACCGCGTCGCTCACCCCCGCCGTCGACGAGTCCGGCGCGCGCATCAAGGTGCTCGCGCGGCCCGGCGAGACCGTCGAGCTCCCGGACGGGCTCGGCACCCTGACTCTCGGCGAGGACCTGCCGCGCTACGTGGCGCTCGACCTGCGGCACGACCCGTCGCTCACCTTTGTGCTCGTGTTCGCGCTGCTCGCGCTCGGCGGGCTCATCGTCTCGCTCTTCACGCCCAGGCGGCGCGTCTGGGCGCGGGCGTACGTCGCACAGGATGGGGCTACGGTGGTCGAGGTCGCGGGGCTCGCCCGCGGGGACGACGTCGGCCTGCAGGCCGAGGTCGACCGTGCGCTTGCGGCGGTACCTGAGCCCCTGGTCGAACAAGACCCGGTGGACGAGCCTGTCGAGACCCAGATCCGATCGGAAAAGGACTGAACATGGAGCTGGCAAACCTGAGTGTGCTGCTCGTCTGGGGCGCCGCGACGGCGCTCGCCGTCGCACTCATCGCGTTCGCGGTCGACCTGGCGCGCCTGTCGGGCGCGAAGATCGACGCCCGGGACGCGGCCCGGGACGCGGCAAAGGACCGGGAGAAGGTGGCTGCCGGCGTCGGGGCTCCGGTCGACGCGCCGGTCTCGCCGTACGGTCCGGACGACGTGATGCCCCACGATGCGGTGCCGGGCGACGCCGGGCCGGGCCCGGTCGCCGGGCCGGTGAGCCGCAAGCTTGCCGGGGTGGGCATGTCCGTGACCTGGCTGGCCGCCGTGCTGCTGCTCGTCGCGATCGTGCTGCGCGGCATCGCGGCCGGGCGCACCCCGTGGGCCAACATGTACGAGTTCGCGCTGGTCGGCACGTTCGTTGCCGTCTCGGTGTTCGTCGGCGTGAACACCCGGCGCGACGTGCGGTTCCTCGGCGCGTTCGTGTCCGGCATCGGCGTGCTGTTCCTCGTGCTGGCGCAGGAGCAGTTCTTCGTCGCGGCGATGGGCGTGCAGCCCGCGCTGCAGCGGTACTGGCTGGTGATCCACGTGGGTGTCGCCATCTGCGCCACCGGCATCTTCACGGTCGCGTTCGTGACGTCGGTGCTGCAGCTCCTGCGGGACCGCCGGGACAACGGCTCCGCCGTGCTGGGCAGCGGGCGCTGGGGCTGGCTCGACCACACTCCCGCGCCGGCCGCCCTGGAGTCGCTCTCGTTCCGGCTGAACTCGGTCGCGTTCGTGCTGTGGACCTTCACGCTCATCGGCGGCGCCATCTGGGCCGAGGACGCCTGGGGTCGCTACTGGGGCTGGGACCCCAAGGAGGTCTGGAGCTTCATCGTGTGGGTGGTCTACGCGGCCTACCTGCACGCGCGCACCACGCGCGGCTGGTCCGGGACGCGCGCGGCGTGGTTCGTCGTGGCCGGTTACGCGTGCGTGCTGTTCAACTTCACTGGCGTGAACCTGATCTTCAACGGCCTGCACTCGTACTCGGGCCTGTAACCCGGCCGTGGGCGGCGACCTCTTGTGCTCCGCGGTCAGCCGTTTTCGGCGTCGTCGTCCTTTGCGTCCTGGCGGCCGCGGGCCTCGCGTTCGCGCTTGCGCTTCTCCTGCTCCAGCGCCCAGAGGAACTCGGGGTCGTCGTCGGGAGCGACGGGGCCGGCGGGGCGGCGCGGACCGGGCCGGGAGGGCGGCGCCGGGCGGCTGCCGCCGGTACCTGGCCCGGACGACGGGCGCGGGCCGGACCGGCGACCGCTGATGCGCACCACGATCCAGGAGATCGCCCCGAGCAGGGGCAGGAGCACGATCAGGAGCACCCAGAGCCACCGGGGCAGCCCGCCGCGTTCGTCCTCCTCGGAGCCCCAGACGTCGACGAGGGCATACACCATGAGTCCGACGATGACCAAGATCAGGAATACCTGCCGCATTACACCAGCCTACGGTGGGTGGGCGTGGGTAGGTCACCAAGGGGGGTGACCTTCGCCCGCTGGTCGCGCGTCCCGGGGGCGTCGCTCACTCGGGCGTCGCCGTCCGGGTGAGGTCCCGGGTGGGTCCACGCCCGGCCTACCATGGGTAGGTGCCCCTCGTGATCTACACCCTGCTCCGCGTCGCGCTCTTCGGCGCGGCTCTCGGCCTGCTCTACCTGGTCGGCCTGCGGGGCTGGTTGCTGCCGCTCGTCGCGGTAGTGGTCGCGCTGGCCGTGTCCTACCTGACGCTGCGCAAGCCGCGGGACGCCGCGACCGCGTGGATGGCGGGCCGGGTCGAGCGCCGCGCCGCAGCGCGCGCCGCGGCCCCGAAGGTCGACGCCGACGCCGCCCACGAGGACGCGCAGGTCGACGAGAAGCTCAGCACCGACCGTTAGTCCCGTTCGGTCAGAGCGAGAGGCCGAACCAGAGCAGCAGGCCGTAGCCCAGCTCGTACAGCCCCGTCCCGGCCAGCACCGGGATCAGCAGCTTCCCGCGCGCCCCGGCGAGCACGGGGATGGTCAGCAGCGTGGCCGGCCCGAGCAGCAGCAGCACCACGAGCGTCCACGGCGCCCAGAACGCGCACACCGCGCCGAGCAGCACCGGGACCCAGATCATGGCGATGTACGCCCGGCGTGCCCGGTAGTCACCGAGCCGCACCGCGAGCGTGCGCTTGCCCGCCAGGACGTCGGTAGGGATGTCCCGCAGGTTGTTCACCATGAGCAGCGCGCACGCGATGAGCCCCACGCCGACGGCGCCGAGCACCGCGGGCCACGTGATCCGGTCGGCCTGCGTGTAGGTGGTACCGAGCACCGCGACCAGGCCGAAGAACACGAACACGGCCACCTCGCCCAGCCCCCGGTAGCCGTACGGCTGCTTGCCGCCCGTGTAGTACCAGGCGGCGGCCACGCACACCGCGCCGACCGCGAGCAGCCACCAGTGCCCCGACACCGCGCTGAGCGCCAGGCCGAGCAGCATGGCGACGCCGAACGCGACGAACGCGCCGCGCTTCACCGCGCCGGGGGCCGCGGCGCCGGACGCGGTGAGCCGCATCGGGCCGACCCGGTCGAGGTCCGTGCCGCGCACACCGTCCGAGTAGTCGTTGGCGAAGTTGACGCCGATCTGCAGGGCGAGCGCTACACCCAGCGCCAGGAGCGCCGGCAGCCAGGCGGCGGAGTCGACCTGGGCGGCAGCGCCCGTGCCCACCATGACCGGTGCCGCCGCCGCCGGCAGCGTGCGGGGCCGTGCCCCGGAGATCCACTCGGCGGCAGTCGCCATCAGCTCGTCCTTCGTTCGTGGGGTTCGTGGGGTGTGCCCGGCGTCCGGGCCTGTGCGCGGTCCTGGCGGAGGAACGAAGTCATGGTCGCACGGGTTCCCGGGCTGCCTCGGCGCGCACGACGGCGTCCCGGACCGCGCGCCGGTCGACCTTGCCCGGACCGCGCGTCGGCAGGGTCGCGGTGACATATACCCGGCGCGGGGCGGACGGTGCCCCCAGCCGCTGCGCGACGGCGGAGCGCAGCCCGGAGAGCAGCTCCGGACCGCCGTCGGCCAGGTCCCTTCCCGCGGGCGCGCCGTCCCGGACTGCGAGGACGGCGACGACGGCCTGGCCCCACTCGTCGTCGGGCACGCCGACGACGCAGGCCTCGCCCGGGGTGCCGAGCTCCGCGAGACATTCCGCTATCGCGTCCTCGACGGCGGGCGGGGCGACGTTGACCCCGCCGGTGAGGATCACGTCGTCCGCCCGGCCGAGGATCGTCAGCCGGCCGTCGTCCAGGCGGCCCAGGTCGGAGGTGCGGAACCAGCGGGTGCCGTCGGGGTCGGTGCGGAACGCGGCCGACGTGGCGTCGGGGTCGCCCACGTAACCCTCGGCGAGCACGGGACCGGCCAGCTCGACGACGCCCGTACCGGTGCTCAAGCTGACGGTCCCGGTCCCGGTCCCGGTCCCGACCCCGCCGTCGTCGGCCAGGCGGACGCGGACGCCCGCGAGCGGGACGCCGTCGTACACGCAGCCGCCGCTCGTCTCGGACATCCCGTACGTGGTGACGACCCGGACGCCCGCGGCCCGGGCCCGCGCCAGCAGGGGCGCGGGTGTCGCGGCACCGCCGACGAGCACGGCGTCGAACCGTGCGAGGGCGTCCAGGCCGGCCGCGGCGCCGTCGTCGGCAGCGGTGACCAGGCGGTGCAGCTGGGTAGGGACCAGGGAGACGTACGCACGCGTGCCGTGCGCGAGAAAGTCGGCGGCAAGTGCCGCGAACTCCTCCGGGGTGAAGCGGTCCAGCGCGCCCACGCGCACCTCCGTGCCCGCGATCACCGACCGGTTGATGACCTGGATGCCCGCGACGTGGGTGGGGGGCAGCACGAGCAGCCAGCGTCCCGGGCCGCCGAGCCGGTCGTGCGTGGCCTCGGCCGAGGCGCGCAGGGCGGCAGCGCTCAGCGCGACCTCGCGGGGGTTTCCCGTGGAACCGGAGGTCCGCAGCACGAGCGCCGTGCCTGGCGGTATCGCGCCGTCGGAGAGGCGGGGCTGCGGCGCGTAGGCGGAGCCCCCGTCGAGGGCGTCCCGGACGGCGCGGACGACGTCGGTCACGGGGTTGATCGAGGCCATCTCATGAGGGTAAGCGTGCCTCGGGGATCGGCGACCACGCGGTCGGTAGGGTGTGCGCCACGCTGATCGCCCCGGGAGGGCTCGGGTGCGCACGCTCGTTTCAGGAGAACAGATGACGACCCGCTCGACGACGGCACCGCTCACCGACGGGGCGGCCAGGCTGGTGCTCGCGTTGGGGCTCGCGCTAGGGCTGGCCGGCTGCAGCCTCGTCGGCCCCGAGGAGCCCTTGCCGACACCCACCACTACGGTCGACGCTCCCGTGCAGGGCGCCCGGAGCGCGCCGCCGGAGCCGGACGTGCCCGTCGTCTGGCCGCTCACCGGGGTGGAGACGCGGAGTGTGGCGGACCGCCCGGCGGTGTCGGTGAAGATCGAGAACTCCGCGGCCGCGCGGCCACAGCGTGGGCTGGTGGAGGCCGACATCGTGTGGGAGGAGGTCGTCGAGGGCGGCATCAGCCGGTTCGTGGCGACCTACCACTCGAACATCCCGGACGTCGTGGAGCCGGTGCGCTCGGTGCGGCCGATGGACCCCGCCATCGTGGCGCCGCTCGGCGGTGTGCTGGCGTTCTCGGGCGGGCAGTACGCCTTCATCGCCGCGGTGCAGCGGTACGGCACGCAGACGATCATCATGGACGACGGCGACCCCGGCTTCACGCGCGACCCCGGCCGGCTCGCGCCGCACAACGTGATCGGGAGCCCGCCGACCTTCCTCGAACAGGCCGGCAGCCAGCGAACGAGCCCGCCGCCCGCGCAGTTCGAGTACGCGCGCGAGGTCGGCCAGGGCACGGCGCCGCGTTCGGGCAGCCCCACGCAGGAGGTGGACGTGCTGCTGTCCCCGGCGCAGCGCAGCGTCTGGACCTGGGACCCGGAGAGCGAGCGATACCTGCGCAGCGAGGGTTCGGCGCCGTCCGTCGCCGCCGATGGCACGCGGCACTCCGCCCGGAACGTGCTCGTGCTGTCCACCCAGGTGTTCAACACCAACTTCGTGGATCCGGCCGGCACCCCCGTGCCGGAGCACCGGCTCGCAGGCAGCGGCGGCGCCGGGACGCTTGTCTCGATGGGGCACAGCATCCCTGTGCGCTGGTCCAAGGAGGACCACCGGTCGCCCATCGTGGTCACGAGCCATGGCCAGGAGGTGCAGCTCGACCCGGGCAACACCTGGATCGAGCTGGTCCCGGCCGGTTCGGGGAGCTGGACGACGAACTGACCGGCGCCAGCAGTACGGGCTTCTGGTGAGTACCGGCCCTAGTAGTAGTAGGGGAACGCCGACCAGTCCGGGTCGCGACGTTCCAGGAACGCCTCCTTGCCCTCGACCGCCTCGTCGGTCATGTACGCCAGCCGTGTGGCCTCGCCGGCGAACACCTGCTGGCCGGCGATGCCGTCGTCGGCGGCGTTGAAAGCGAACTTCAGCATCCGGATGGCCTGCGGCGACTTGGTCGCGATGATGCGGGCGTACTCCAGCGCCAGCCCCTCCAGGTCGTCGTGGGCGGCGACCTCGTTGACGGAGCCCCAGCGCTCGGCGTCGTCGGCGGAGTACTCGCGGGCGAGGAAGAAGACCTCGCGGGCACGCTTCTGCCCGATCTGGCGGGCGAAGTAGGCCGAGCCGTACCCGGCGTCGAACGAGCCGACGTCGGCGTCGGTCTGCTTGAACCTGCCGTGCTCGCGGCACGCGACAGTGAGGTCGGCGACGACGTGCAGGGAGTGCCCCCGCCGGCTGCCCAGCCGTCGACTACCGCGACGACCACCTTGGGCATGGTCCGGATCAGGCGCTGCACCTCCAGGATGTGCAGGCGGCCTGCCTTGGCCGGGTCGATCGAGTCGGCGTTCTCACCCTCGGCGTAGCGGTAGCCGTCGCGGCCGCGGATGCGCTGGTCGCCGCCGCTGCAGAACGCCCAGCCGCCGTCCTTGGGGGAGGGGCCGTTGCCGGTCAGCAGCACCGTGCCGACGTCGGACGTCATGCGCGCGTGGTCCATGACCCGGTACAGCTCGTCGACCGTGTGCGGGCGGAAGGCGTTGCGGACCTCCGGGCGGTCGAACGCGATGCGGACCACCGGCAGGTCGCGCGGCTCGGGGCCGCTGCGGTCTACGCCGCGGTGGTACGTGAGGTCCGTCAGGTCCTCGAAGCCGGCGACGGTGCGCCAGCGCTGCGGGTCGAACGTCTCGGAGACTTGCTGGGGCAGTTCGGTGCTCGTGCTCACGCGGGAAAGCCTAGGCGGTGCGGGCCGCCAGACGGCGCCCCTCGGCGGGCGTGACTTCGGTCAGTTGCCCCGGCGCCATCGTGACTTCGGTCGGTTGCTCTGAGATCGGTCAATCAACTGACCGATCTCAGAGCAACTGACCGATCTCATGCGGCCGGCGGAGCAACCGACCGAAGTCGCGACCCAGTAAGCGGCCCGTGGGTCGTTAGCCTGGGACCGTGCTGCTGATCGGGGAACCCGTCGTCTGGTCCACGCCTCTGCGGACCCGCTTTCGCGGGATCGACGTGCGCGACGGCGTACTCCTGCGCGGCCCCGCCGGCTGGGGCGAGCTGTCGCCCTTCTGGGACTACGACGACGAGGAGTCCTCGACCTGGCTGCGCGCGGCGCACGAGGCGGCGTTCCTCGGCTGGCCCGAACCGGTCCGGCAGAGCGTGCCGGTCAACGTGACCGTCCCCGCCGTCGGGCCGGAGCGGGCGCGCGAGATAGTGCTCGCATCAGGTGGGTGCCGCACCGCCAAGGTCAAGGTCGCCCAGCGCGGCCCCGACGGGACGCTCGAACCCGTGGGTGCCGAGGTGGACCGGGTTGCCGCCGTCCGCGAGGCACTGGGGCCCGACGGCGCGATCCGGGTCGACGCCAACGCCGCCTGGACGCCCGACGAGGCCCTGACGCACCTGGCCGAGATCGACCGAGCGGCCGGTGGGCTCGAGTACGTCGAGCAGCCCTGCGCCGAAGTTGACGAGCTGGCCCTGGTGCGCCGCAAGCAGGACGTGCCCGTCGCCGCCGACGAGTCGATCCGCCGCGCCGCCGACCCGATGCGCGTGGTCCGCGAGGAGGCCGCCGACATAGTGGTCCTCAAGGTCCAGCCCCTCGGCGGCGTCCGTGCCTGCCTCGACCTCGCCGAACAGGTCGGCCTCCCCGTCGTCGTCTCGTCCGCCCTGGAGAGCTCGGTCGGCCTCGCCGCCGGCATCGCGCTGGCCGCGGCCCTGCCCGAGCTGCCCTACGCCTGCGGGCTAGCGACCGCCCAGCTGCTGGTGCACGACGTCGTCGCCGAGCCCCTGCTGCCCACAGACGGCGCGCTCCCCGTCCGCCGCCCCGAGCCCTCGCCCGAGGCGCTCGCGGCCACATTCCCCGACGGCCCGACGACGAAGCGCTGGCTCGCCCGGTACCACCGCCTGACCCGGATCCTGGAGGACGTATGACGATCCCGCCCGCCGTGACCGCCGCCCGTGCACTGGTCGCTGACCTGGTCACCCGGGGTGTGCAGGACGCGGTGCTCGCGCCCGGCTCGCGCAGCGCCCCCCTCGCGTACGCCCTCGCGGAGGCGGCCGACGCCGGCCGCCTCACGCTGCACGTCCGGATCGACGAGCGGGCGGCGGGTTTCCTCGCGCTGGGCCTGTCGAAGGGCACAGAGGGCTCGCCGGTTGCCGTCGTCACGACTTCGGGGACCGCCGTCGCCAACCTGCACCCCGCCGTGCTGGAGGCGAGCCACACCGGGCTGCCGCTGATCCTGCTCACCGCCGACCGGCCACACGAGCTGCGCGGTACCGGCGCGTCGCAGACCACCGACCAGGTCGGGATCTTCGGCTCGGCGGTGCGGTTCGCGGCGGACGTGCCGGCGCCGTCGGGTGTCGCGGGGTCGAGCGTGGCGCCCGCGTCGGGCGCCGCGCCCGACGCCCCGCCCGCGCCCGACCTCCGGGACCTGCGGAACATCGCCGCCCGCGCCGTCAGCGCCGCCCTGGGTTTCCGCTCGGGGCACCCCGGTCCGGTGCACCTCAACCTGGCGTTCCGGGACCCGCTGGCGCCGTCGACCCCGCTACCCGGCCCGCCCGCGGACACCGAGCAGGAGGGCTACCCGCGGCCGGACCCGCCGCTCGTCGTGCCGGTGCTGCAGCAGAACTTCGCCTCGCCGGCGCTCCCCGGCGACCCGGCACGCACCGTCGTCGTCGCGGGGGACGGGGCGGGCCCCGAGGCCCGGCAGCTCGCCGAGGCGCGGGGCTGGCCGCTGTTCGCGGAGCCGTCGTCGGGCGCGACTGGCGGGCCCAACGCGATAGCGGCCTACCGGCTGCTGCTCGGTTCCACCGAGCTCGCCGAGGACATCGAGCAGGTGGTGGTCCTTGGCCGGCCCACGCTGTCGCGTCCGGTGCAACGGCTGCTCGGCCGCCCCGACGTCGCGGTCACCGTGGTGGCGCCAGGTGCGGGTCCCTGGCCTGACGCGGCCCGCAACGCCGCCGTCGTCCTACCGGGTCTGGCGCCGTTCTGGTTCGAGCAGGACGCGGCGGAGGAACCGCAGGAGCCGCAGCCGGCCCAGGAGCCGCGGGAGTTCCTGGCCCGCTGGCAGGCCGCCGGCGCGCGGGTGGCGCAGGTCCTGCGTGACGTGACCAGCGACGACGCCGTCATCGGCGGGCCCACCGCGCTGTCCGTGGCGCGGGCAGTGGCCGGTGTGCTCGGTCCGGACGACCTGCTGGTGGTCGGCTCGTCCAACCCCGTACGAGACCTCGAGCTCGCGCTCGGCCTCGACGGCCCCGGCCCCGCGGTCCTCGCCAACCGGGGGCTCGCGGGTATCGACGGCACCGTGTCCACGGCGGTCGGCGTCGCGCTGTCGGCCGCTCGCCGCGGCCTGCGCACCCGTGCGCTCCTGGGCGACCTCACGTTCCTGCACGACGTCGGCGGCCTGCTGCGCGGGCCCGACGAGCCCCCGGTAGACCTGGAGATAGTTGTGGTGAACGACGACGGCGGCTCCATCTTCGCGACCCTGGAGCACGGCGCCCTTGCCGGGACCGGCAACGTCGCGAGCGCTACGTTCGAGCGGGTCTTCGGCACCCCGCACGGGTCGAACCTGGCGCAGCTGTGCGCGGGCTACGGCGTGGACCACCAGCTCGTGAAGGACGTGCCGACCCTGCGGCACGCGCTCCAGGCACCAAGCCACGGCATCCAGGTGATCGAGGTGCGGGTGCCGCGCGCGGACCGCTACGAAGAGACGCAGGCCCTGGCTCGCCGCGTGGTAGAGGCCGCCGCCCAGACCCGTTGAGCCACCATTCAGCGGGGGCTCGGGATATGCAGGTAACTCACAGACTTGTCCAAGGGTTGCGCAAGGAAGGGGGTGTCAACTGGTTACGACTTCAAGGAGGGTCATGATGACCGAGCAGAACAGCACAACTCCGCAGCCGGACCAGCAGCCGCCCGCGGCGCCGCCGACGCAGCAGGTGCCGCCGGTAGTGCAGCCCGTCGCGCCGCCTTCCGTGCAGCCGACACAGCAGCTGCCGGTTGCCGCACCGACGACCGCACACGACGCTGCGGCCGAGCAGGCTCCGAAGCCTGCGGAGCCGCCGGCCCCGGTTCCGGCTCCGCAGCACTCCCCGGCTCCCCAGACGACGCCGGCCCAGCACCCGGTGCCCGCGCAGAACGCGGCCTCGACCACGAGCCCGTCGCCGGTCTACGTGAACCCGTACGCCACCCCGGCGACCGCGACGGCGACGGCGACCGACGGATCGAAGACGAAGAACCGCACCTGGGTACCCGTGGTCAGCGCCGCGGCCGCGGCCGCGCTGCTGGCCAGCCTGGGTACGGCCGGGGCGATCTCGCTCACGAGCAACTCGGACACGGCGGCTTCCCTCGCCGACGTCGGCCAGTCGACCAGCCAGAACGTCCCGGTGGCCGACTCGACGGTGGAGAACCCGAACTGGACGGCTGTCACCTCCGCGGTGCAGGAGTCCGTGGTCGCGATCCAGGTGGAGAGCCAGGCCGGCGGTGCTGAGGGTTCCGGCGTCGTGCTGGACTCCGACGGCCGCGTGCTGACCAACAACCACGTGGTCGCCGACGCGACGTCGGTGCAGGTCACGCTGAGCGACGGTCGTGTGTACGACGCCGAGATCGTCGGCACGGACCCGACCAGCGACCTCGCCGTCGTGCAGCTGACGGACCCGCCGTCGGACCTGCAGGCCGCTACCTTCGCCGACTCGTCCGAGGTTGTGGTGGGCGAGCCGGTGCTGGCCCTCGGCAACCCGCTGGGCCTGGCGAACACCGCCACGACGGGCATCGTGTCCGCCCTGGACCGCCCGGTCACGGCCAGCGCCGAGGACGGTTCCAGCGCGGTGGTCACCAACGCCATCCAGATCGACGCCGCGGTGAACCCGGGTAACTCGGGTGGGCCGCTGTTCAACGCGTCGGGCGAGGTCATCGGCATCACGTCCTCGATCGCCACCCTGTCGAGCGGGCTGTCGTCGAGCACCTCGGGCTCGATCGGCCTGGGCTTCGCCATCCCGTCCAACCTGGCCACGCAGATCAGTGCTCAGCTCGTCGAGGACGGCACCGCCGAGCACGCGTTCCTCGGTGTCTCGCTGGAGGACGCCACCGCTACCGCGGACGGCGTGACGCGCCGGGGCGCCGGCGTCGCGAGCGTCGTCGCCGACTCGCCGGCCGGAGACGCGGGCATCCAGGAGGGCGACGTGATCGTCGCCATCGACGGCGATGCGGTCAACGGACCCGAGTCGCTCACGGCGTTCGTGCGGGAGAAGGCGGTAGGTGACGAGGCGGTGCTCACTGTGGTCCGTGACGGCAGCACGCAGGAGATCACCGTGACCCTGGCGGTCCTGGACGAGGCGGCCACGGAGGAACCGGCCACGCCGCAGGAGCAGACGGTTCCTCCCCAGGAGGACAGCTCGGGCTCCAGCACGGACCCGACCCAGCCGGGCAACATCCCGGACTGGCTGCAGGAGCTCCTGCCCAACCAGGGCTGACCCCCACCCCGGCCGACCTGTCAGACCTGTCAGACCCGCTAGACCCCCAGATCACTTCCGTGACCTGGGGGTCTGACGCGTATTCGCGTTCAGCGGGTGAACTTGGCCGCGCAGGTCTAAGTTGGCCGCGTGTCTGGGACGTACACCGTGGTCAGAACCCTCGGCCGAGCGGATGTCGCACACGACATCCTGGAGGAGCTGCCGGAGTGGTTCGGTATCGACAGGTTCACGCACGAGTATGTCGAGGCGGCAGCCAAGTTCCCCAACTACGTTGCGGTCGGTCCGGAGTCCGGCATCGGGCCCGACGGCGGGGCGGTCGCCTTCGAGGACGTGCTCGGTGTGCTGCTGCTCGACCAGCGCTATCCGACGTCGGCCGAGGTGCACCTGCTCGCCGTCCGGCGTAAGCACCACCGCGCGGGGATCGGGCGCACGCTCCTGGAGCGCGTCGAGAACGACCTCCGTGCCCAGGGTGTGCGGCTGCTGAGCGTGAAGACGCTGGGCCCGTCGGCCTACGATCCCGGGTTCGACCAGACCCGCGCCTTCTACACCGCGTGCGGCTTCCACCCGGTCGAGGAGTTCCCCGACCTCTGGGCGGACAGCCCCTGTCTCCTGATGGTCAAGGTGCTCTGAATGTTCAAGGTGCGCTGAGCGCTGCTCAGAGCTTGGCTCAGAGCTTGGCCGGAACCCCGAACAGCCGCTCGGAGACGCCCGGCACGGCGGCGGCAACAACACCGCCGAGGCTGCGCTCCAGGTACCCGACAAGGTCCTCGGCGGCGAGGTCGGAGTTGATCCCGCCGTCGACCAGGGCCTGCTCGGCCAGCGCCACCCAGGAACGCGCGGCGATGCGCAGCAGCTCGGTGTCGGGAACGCCCAGCTCCAGGAGCACGGCGAGGGCGCGTTCCGTCTGCTCGCGGCGCGCGTCCTCGATGACCGCGCGCACCTCCTCGTCGCCGCTGGCGTCGCCGCGGACGAGCGAGTAGAAGGTCGGCCCGTGCTCCCGGACGTACGCGACGAGCCGGGTCAGCGTGCTGGTCAGGCGCTCGGCCGGCGGGAGGTCGAGGTGGGGCTCCGAGGCATGCAGCATCGAGTCGCGCGCGCGGCGCACGATCTCGTGGTGCAGGCCGTTCTTGGAGCCGAAGTAGTAGTAGACGAGACCTGTCGAGACACCGGCTTCGGCGGCGATCTCTTCGACAGTCACCTCGGCCAGGGGACGGTCCGCGAGAGTCGCGACACCCAGTGCCACGAGCTGGTTCCGGCGTTCCTCCGGGCGGAGTCTCGTACGTCGGGCTGTTGCCATGTACCGAGCATATCCGGCATGCTTTGCGGCGCTGTCAGCGCCCCAATTGACGCTCAGTCAGTAATCGCGCTAACGTCGCGACGGGACGACGACGTTGTCGGCCACCCATTGGCATCGAGGGGAACACCAATGAAGCTCAGCAAGCTCACGGGGTCGCGCAAGGGTCGCGTGGCTCTTGCAGTCATCCCGGTCACGATCGCCGCCAGCGTGCTGCTCGGTGGGGTTGCGCAGGGCGCAGTGCCCGTCTCGTTCGCCATCTCGGGCAGCGAGTTCAAGATCGGCGCCGACCAGCTCGTCGGTACCGGCTTCTCGCAGTACGCGGGTGTGGCCACGGCGTCGGACGGCACGCAGCACCCCGCCGCCATCGCGAACATAGCTGACGCGCAGCTCTACAACCTGTGCCAGTCGGTAGTCCAGGAGACGCCGCTCGGCACCGTCGGCCTGCTGATCTCGGCGGGCACCGGCGAGGAGCCCGCGCTGGCGACCGACCTGCAGATCGGCATGAGCGACCTGTCGGGCACCGCGGTCTTCAAGAACATCCGCATCGGTGTCGACGCCTCGACCGTGAACACGACCGAGAAGGGCGACGCCGGCGACTTCGCCATGGACTCCGACTCGATCGACATCGACGGTCTCCAGCAGGTGTCGTGGAGCACGCAGGCCGCCGTCTTCCAGCTCACGGACCTCAGCCTCCAGATCACGGACGGCACCGAGTGCTTCTGAGTCCGGGTGACGGCCAGGAGGACGTCGGCCGCCCCGGACTTCGCTCGAAGCTGGCTGACTGGCGCAGGGAATTTCGTCCCTGGCGCGAGCAGCGGCCGTTCGTCGGGGGTGTGCTGGTAGTTCTCGCGGGCCTGGAGATGATCCTGTCCGGCCCCATCAGGCTGGACCAGCTCGGTATGAACATCGTGCTGCAGTTCGGGGTGGAGGGGGCGCAGGCGACGATCCTGCCGCTCACGCTCGTGCTGCTCGGGATCCTGGTGATCGCCCAGCCCGTGCACCGGATCTTCTACGGCGTGATCGCGCTCGCGATCTCCGTCTACTCGATCGCCGGCGTAAACCTCGGCGGCTGGGTCGTCGGGTTCCTGCTCGGCGTGATCGGCGGCGTCATCGTCGTCTCGTGGGCGCCGCCCGAGCAGGTGGATGCGGCCGACGACGCAGGTGACGTCGACGACGCAGGTGCGGCCGACGACGCCGGGGCGGCCGATACGACGGCGGGCGCTGAGCCGACCGAGGAGCCGGTTGCTGAGCCGACCGAGGAGCAGAGCGACGGCGATGCGCCGCCTGCGGAGGACGACGCTCCGGCGTCGGCCGCGCCAGCGGAAGAGACACCCGAGACGGAACCGGCCACGGGTACAAAGCCCGCGCCCAAGCCGGAGACCCTCAGCAGTGCGCTGCGCGCCCTGTCTCAGAAGTCCGCGGCGGTTGTGCTGGCCGGCGCGATGGCGCTCGGCGGTTCGAGCCTGCCCGCCTCGGCGGCCGACGCCGGGGTCCAGCAGGACGACTCGCTCTGGTGCGTGATCCTCGGTGCTTGCGACGACCCGGACCCTGACCCGTCCGAGTCGCCCACCGCCTCGCCGTCACCAGGTGCGTCGGAGCCCGCCGACGACGGCGACAGCGAGGACCCGGCAGACGGCGGCGACGTCGTCCCCGACCCGACTGACCCCACCAACCCGACCGACCCGACCGACCCGAGCGGCGGCGACACCGACCAGGGCGACGCCCCCGGCAGCAGCGCGGGCGACGACGAGGCCGAGTGCCAGGAGCCGACGCAGGACGGCGAGGTGCCGCCGGAGGAGGCGGACGCGGCGCCGTCCGACCCGTGCGGCGAGATCGACCCGCAAGCGACGATCGAGGAAGCGCTCCAGACCGAGCTCGGCACCTGCGTCAAGGTGACGTTCGGCGGCAAGTTCGACCTCAACATCGACCTGCCCGGCCAGTGCGGCGCGAGGGAGGACGGTTCGGTCTTCTCGCTCCCGGCCGACCTGGAGAGCACGGACCTGACGATCCCGCTGACCGGCATCAACGGCATCGGCCTGGCGAACGTGCCGGTCAAGGGCGCCGGCGAGCGCCGCGACGCCATCAAGATCTCGGCCGACAAGGTGGTCGTCGACGGGTTCTGGCTCAAGTCGTACGCGTACGACGACGGCACGGTGGCCGGTACGGACACCCGGGCGAACTTCGTCTCGCTCGAGGGCAACGCGCAGATGTACGTGTCCTCGATCCACGCGAACCTGCCTGATGGGCAGGACCTCCTCGAGGTGGCCACCGCGGTGCTCGACGGCGCTTCGCTGATCGAGATCGTGCTGACCGCCACGGATGCGCGCATGGGTTTCCTGGGCGCGACGTCCGACGTCCAGGTGTGGGACAACTTCCGCGAGCAGGTCTGGGGCGACGAGACAAACCCGATCGGCAAGGGCCCGGAGGCAGGTGACCCCTGACCGGTCGTTTGTTGCCCACAGCCATGGGTTAGGTGGGGGTGGCGCCCAGGGCGTAGCGCATCGGTTCCAGCTTGGCTTCCGATTCCGCCAGCTCTGCCTGGGGGTCCGAGGCTGCGACTATGCCGCAGCCCGCGAAGAGGCGGATGTGATGGCGGTCGGTGGGGGAGATCTCGGCCGACCGCAGGGCGATGCCCCACTCGCCGTCCCCGTCGGCACCGACCCAGCCCACGGGCCCCGCGTACCGGGCGCGGTCCAGGCCTTCGATCTCGCGGATGAGGCTGCGCGCGACATTGGTCGGTGTGCCGCAGACGGCGGCGCTCGGGTGCAGCGCGGCGGCCAGCGAGAGCGACGACGGCGGCCGCGGCCCGGACCCGGCGATCTGGTCCGTCAGGACGCCCGTGACGTCGGTCGCCAGGTGCATCACGTTCGGCAGGTGCAGCACGAACGGCGCCTCGGGCACGTTCATCGACGAGCAGAACGGCTCCAGCGCTGCGGCCACGGACCGCACCGCGAACTCGTGCTCCTCCAGGTCCTTCGAGGAGCGCGCGAGCTGGGCGGCGTGCAGCAGGTCGGCGTCGGCCGGGGCCGTGGGTGCGTCCGGTCCGTGCTCGCGGCGGATCGTCCCCGCCAGCACGCGTGACGCGACCAGGCCCTTCTCGCTGCGGACCAGCAGCTCCGGCGTCGCGCCGACCATGCCGTCCACGCTGAACGCCCAGCAGGCGTCGTACGTCGAGGCGAGCCGGCCGAGCAGGTGCCGTGTGTCGAGCGGGTGCTCCGCCGTCGCGACGACGTCGCGCGCCAGCACCACCTTGTCGAGCTCGCCGGTCTGGATCCGGGCGATCCCCTCCGCGACCACTGCCGGCCAGTCCGCGGCGCCCACGGCGCCGTCGGCCAGGACCACCGTGCCCGGTTCCGTGACCGGCTGGTAGGGGTAGGCGGACAGGAGGTCCTCGCCTACCGGTGCCGACCGGTCGCCCACAAGGGAGATCGTGGTCATCCAGGCGTGCCCGCCCCGCCGCCCGACGACGACGCGCGGCACGATCAGCACGCCACTGGCCCGCGCCGGGTCCTCGGACTCGTCGCCCGGGGTGACGTCATCGAACGCGAAGCTGCCGAACGCGACGAGGCCGCTGCCGGGCAGGGCCACGTCGTCGTGCACGACGGCGCGGTCGAGCACCTGGCGCCAGGCGCCGTCGGCGTCGGCGAACCGACCGGGGCCGAAGGTCTCGAAGCGCAGGGCCTCGCCCCAGCCGACGAGCCCGTCGCCGTGCCGCACCCAGGCGAGCGCGTTGGTGTCGGGGAGCCGGTCGATCAGGGCGGTCGGGCCGTCCGGGAGGTCGTCGAGCGCGACTGTGCGCACAACGAGCTGGGGTCCCCACGGCGCGCCGGGCGGCCGGTCGGGCGCTGGCGGCGCGACGGCGGTCCAGGTCGCGTACGGGTCGGCGCCGGCTGCCGCATCCGGGGTGCGTCCGGCAGGTGAAACGATCATCCGCTTCAGGATAAGGGCGCGCAGGGGCACCCCGGTGCGTGAGATTGACCATGCAGTTGCTGCCAGACATCGCGTCTGCCTGGCAGCAGCTGCATGGTCGGCCAAGCCCGGGAGCGGGCCGCCTCCGGTGACGTGGAACTATGGGCGTATGTCTCGCGCAAGCCTGGAGAAGAAGCCGGCCGAGGTCGCGTCGATGTTCGACGGGATCGCCGCCCGCTACGACCTGACGAACGACCTGATCTCCCTGGGCCAGGACCGGCGTTGGCGCCGGCTCACGGTCGACGCGGTCGCCGCGATGCCCGGCGAGCGTGTGCTCGACCTCGCCGCGGGCACCGGGACCAGCAGCGAGCCGTTCGCCGCCGACGGTGCGTTCGTGGTCCCGTCCGACTTCTCGATCGGCATGCTCCAGGTCGGCAAGGAGCGCCGCCCGGACCTGCCGTTCGTCGCGGGCGACGCCACCAAGCTGCCCTTCGCGGACGAGTCCTTCGACGCCGTGACCATCAGCTTCGGCCTGCGCAACGTCGTGGACACGAGCGCCGCGCTGAGCGAGATGCTGCGGGTTGTCCGGCCGGGCGGGCGTGTGGTGATCTGCGAGTTCTCCACCCCCACATGGGCCCCGTTCCGGAAGGTCTACCAGGAGTACCTGATGCGCGCGCTGCCCGTGGTGGCCAGCGCCGTGACGCGCGACAAGGGCTCGTACGACTATCTCGCCGAGTCCATCCGCACCTGGCACACCCAGGTCGAGCTCGCCCGCCTCCTGCTCGACGCCGGCTGGGAGCACGCGGCCTACCGCAACGTGTCGGGCGGCGTCGTGGCGCTGCACCGGGCGGTCCGCCCGGCCTGACCCCGACCCCCTCCTCACTACCCCCCACGGGGCGACCTTCAAGTAAGGGGAACCTTCCTACACAATCCCCCCTAAGTGTGGCTAGGGTGTCGGTGTTGTGACAGGGTTCACAAGGACTTGTCAGGTAGTCCGGCCGAACCCAGCACAACAAGGTCAGCAACGACCGGCGGCGGGTTCCCAACGGGGGTGAACGTGCGAACAGCGAGACGCGACGACGCGGATGTCATCGTGGTGGGTGCCGGCCCTGCCGGCTCGTCCACCGCGCACTGGTGCGCGGCCGCGGGTCTCGACGTGCTGCTCCTGGAAAAGGGCGAGTTTCCCCGGGACAAGATCTGCGGCGACGGCCTGACGCCGCGCGCCGTGGCCGAGCTGGTCCGCATGGGCGTGCCGACCCGCGAGGAGGACGGCTGGATCCGCAACCGCGGCCTGCGTGTCCACGGCGGCGGTCGCTCCTACGAGCTGGACTGGCCCAGCCTCACCACCTACCCGGGTTACGGCATGGCCAAGTCCCGCATGACGCTGGACCAGACCCTGGCCCAGCACGCGCAGGCGAGCGGCGCCAAGCTGCTGCAGCGCACCAAGGTCACCGGCCCGCTCCGCGACGCCGACGGCGGCCGCGTGGTCGGCGTCACCGCCCAGCCGCTGGACGCGAACGGCCGCGCGGAGGGACCTGCCAAGGAGTTCCGTGCCCCCGTTGTCGTGGCGGCCGACGGCGTCAGCTCGCGCTTCGCGCTCGGCGTCGGGCGGGAGCGCCGCGACGACCGGCCCATGGGTACCGCGGTGCGCGCCTACTACCGCACCGCGCGCCACGACGACCCCTTCATGGAGTCCCACCTGGAGCTGTGGGACGGCGAGCCGGGCAAGAGCGCCCTGCTCCCCGGCTACGGCTGGATCTTCCCGCTCGGCGACGGCACGGTGAACGTCGGCCTCGGCAGCGTGAGCTCCACGCCCGCTCGCCAGTCCAAGGCGGGCATCGACTACCGGCGTCTGATGGAGACCTGGCTGGAGAAGAGCGCACCGGCGGGCTGGGACCTGGTGCACGAGCCGGAGCGCGGACCCATCCGCGGCGCGGCCCTGCCCATGGGTTTCAACCGCAGCCCGCTGTACGCGGACGGTGTGCTCCTGGCCGGCGACTCCGCCGGCATGGTGAGCCCGTTCAACGGTGAGGGCATCGCGTACGGGCTGCAGGCCGGGCGGGTCGCCGCCGACGCGATCAGCCAGGCGCGCCACAAGAGCACCGACGCGGCCCGCGAGGCCACGCTCGGTACGTACGCGGACCGCATGCGGGACGACCTCGGCGGGTACTACACCCTGGGCCGCTGGTTCGTGCGGCTCATCGAGCACCCGGAGATCATGCGGGTCTGCGTCCGGTACGGGCTGCCGCGCAAGGTCGTCATGCAGTTCACGCTCAAGCTCCTGTCGGACTGCTACGAGCCCCACGGCGGCGACTGGGTCGACCGCGTCATCGCGGGCCTGACCAGGGTGGTCCCGAACGCATGAGCATCACGTCCATGAAGGGCAAGTCGTCCATGAAGGGCACAGCATGAACCCCTACGTACCCGTCCTGATCCTCATGGCGATCGGGGCTGTCCTGGCGCTCGGTGGAGTCGGCGCGAGCGCGATCATCGGCCCGAAGCGGTACAACCGCGCCAAGCTCGACTCGTACGAGTGCGGCATCGAGCCGACGCCGCACGCGGTGGGCGGCGGGCGGCTGCCGATCAAGTACTACCTGGTGGCGATGACATTCATCGTCTTCGACATCGAGGTCGTCTTTCTCTACCCCTGGGCCGTGGACTTCACGACGCTCGCGACGTTCGGCCTGGTGGCGATGCTGGCGTTCCTGGCGTTGATCACCGTGCCGTTCGTCTACGAGTGGCGCCGCGGCGGCTTCGACTGGGTCTGACAGACAGCGACTTCATGCGCGGCGCCTGACGGCGCGGCGCAGCGACGCCGGGCGGGGCCCGGCAGCTAGGAGGGGACATGGGTGTCGAGGAAGCACCGTCAGGGTTCCTGCTGACGACGATCGAGGATCTCGCCGGGTACCTGCGCAAGGCTTCGGTGTGGCCGGTCACGTTCGGCCTGGCCTGTTGCGCCATCGAGATGATGGCGGCGGGTGCGTCGCGGTTCGACCTGTCGCGGTTCGGCATGGAGGTCTTCCGCGCGTCGCCGCGCCAGGCCGACCTGATGATCGTGGCCGGCCGGGTGAGCCAGAAGATGGCCCCGGTGGTGCGCCAGGTGTACGACCAGATGAGCGAGCCCAAGTGGGTGCTCTCCATGGGCGTGTGCGCGTCGTCCGGCGGGATGTTCAACAACTACGCGATCGTGCAGGGCGTCGACCACGTGATCCCGGTCGACATCTACCTGCCCGGCTGCCCGCCGCGCCCGGAGATGCTGATCAACGCGATCCTGGCGCTGCACGACCAGATCCAGAAGGAGCCGCTCGGCGTCAACCGCATCGAGGCGGCGCGCGCCGCCGAGGCGGCCGCGATGGAGGCCACCCCGACCTTCGAGATGAAGGGCCTGCTGCGATGAGCGAGGTCACGCCGGCCGGCGACCAGGGCGTGCAGCCCCCGGAGGGGGCGGCCACGCTCGAGATCGTCGAGGTCAAGCGCGGCATGTTCGGCGCAGGCGGCTCGGGCGACACGTCCGGCTACGGCGGCCTGATCACCCCGATCGCGATGCCCGCGGCGTCGGCCCGGCCCTACGGGAGCTGGTTCGACCAGGTGGTCGACGTGCTGATCGAGGTGCTCACCGAGGCGGGCGTCTCCCCGCAGGAAGCCATCGAGCGGGTGGTCGTGGACCTGCACGGCGCCGACAGCGCGGACGCGCAGCAGGCGGAGCTGACGATCAACGTCGCCCGCGGGCACATCGTCGCCGTCTGCCAGGCGCTGCGAGACGACCAGGACCTCCGGTTCGAGCTGTCGCTCGGCGTCAGCGGCGTGCACTACCCGCACGACGCCGGGCGCGAGCTGCACGCCGTCTACCACCTGGCCTCCATCACGAACTCGCGTCGGCTGCGCCTGGAGGTCACGGCCCCCGACGACGACCCGCACATCCCGTCGACAACGTTCGTCTACCCGTCCAACGACTGGCACGAGCGCGAGACCTACGACTTCTTCGGGATCGTCTTCGACGGACACCCCGCCCTGACCCGCATCGAGATGCCGGACGACTGGGTGGGCCACCCGCAGCGCAAGGACTACCCGCTCGGCGGCATCCCCGTCGAGTACAAGGGGGCCACGGTGCCCCCGCCGGACACGAGGAGGAGCTACTGATGAGCGCTCCGACAGACCACCGGCCGCGCGCCCCGCACGCGACCAGGCCCGCCGGGAACGAGGACATGTCGTCGACGGTGCGCGCCTTCGAGGCATACGGCGACGGCGACTGGGACGACATCGCGCGCGAGGCGATCGGCGAGGAGCGGATCGTCGTCAACATGGGCCCCCAGCACCCGTCCACGCACGGGGTGCTGCGCCTGATGCTGGAGATCGACGGCGAGACCGTCACCGAGGCCCGCGCCGGCATCGGCTACCTGCACACGGGCATCGAGAAGAACATGGAGTTCCGGACGTGGACGCAGGGCACCACGTTCTGCACCCGCATGGACTACGTGGCGCCCCTGTTCCAGGAGGCCGCCTACTGCCTCGCGGTCGAGAAGCTCCTCGGCATCACCGACGACGTGCCCGAGCGCGCCTCCGTGATCCGGGTCCTGATGATGGAGCTCAACCGGATCTCCTCCCACCTGGTCTGCCTCGGCACCGGCGGCAACGAGATGGGCGCCACCACCGTGATGACCATCGGGTTCACCGCCCGCGAGGAGATCCTGCGGCTTTTCGAGGCCGTCACCGGCCTGCGCATGAACCACGCGTACATCCGTCCCGGCGGAGTCGCGGTGGACACCCCCGAGGGCTTCACCACCCAGGCTCGCGCGGCGCTCAAGAACGTGCGCGGCTACCTCAAGCAGCTCGGCGACCTCATGCTCGCCAACCCGATCTTCAAGGCCCGCCTGACCGACGTCGGCGTGCTGAACCTGACCGGGTGCATGGCGCTCGCGGTGACCGGCCCCGTGCTGCGCTCCACGGGCCTGCCGTACGACGTCCGCAAGGACAACCCGTACTGCGGCTACGAGACGTACGACTTCGACGTCCCCACCGCCAAGGGCGCCGACTGCTACGACCGGGTCGTGCTCCGCGTCGAGGAGTGCTACCAGTCCCTGAAGATCGTCGAGCAGGCCCTGGAGCGGCTCGACCGCACCGAGGGCGAGCCGGTCATGGTGGCCGACAAGAAGATCGCCTGGCCCGCCCAGCTCGCCGTCGGCGGCGACGGGCAGGGCAACTCGCTGGAGCACATCAAGCAGATCATGGGCACCTCCATGGAGGCCCTGATCCACCACTTCAAGCTGGTCACCGAGGGCTTCCGCGTCCCCGTCGGCCAGGCCTGGCAGACCGTGGAGCACCCGCGGGGCGAGCTCGGCGTGCACGTCGTGTCCGACGGCGGCACCCGCCCCTACCGCGCGCACTTCCGCGACCCCTCGTTCAACAACCTCCAGGCCACGTCGGTGATGTGCGAGGGCGGCCAGGTGGCCGACGTCGTCGTCGCCGTCGCATCCCTGGACCCCGTGCTGGGAGGCGTGGACCGATGACCGCAGACCCGCAGACGCAGTCCGCGACGACCAAGACCCGTTACGACGCCGCCACGTGGGCGTCGCTGACCGCCGACGCTGGCGCGATCATGGCGCGCTACCCGGACCCGCGCTCCGGCCTGCTGCCGATGCTGCACCTGGTGCAGTCCGTCGACGGGTACGTGAGCCGCGACGGCATCCTGTTCTGCGCCGAGATGCTCGGCATCACCGCCGCTGAGGTCTCCGCCGTCGCCACCTTCTACACCCAGTACAAGCGGCACCCCAACGGCACCTACACCGTGGGCGTCTGCACCAACACGCTCTGCGCGGTCATGGGCGGCGACGCCCTCTTCGACGAGCTGAGCGACCACCTCGGCGTCGGGCACGACGAGACCACCGACGACGGCGCGATCACCCTGGAACGCATCGAGTGCAACGCGGCCTGTGACTACGCGCCCGTCGTGATGGTCAACTGGGAGTTCTTCGACAACCAGACCCCCGAGAGCGTGACGGCGCTGGCCGACAAGCTGCGCCTCGGTGAGGACGTCGTACCGACCCGGGGCGCCGCCTCGGTGTGCTCGTTCAAGCAGATGAGCCGGGTCCTGGCCGGGTTCCCCGACGGCCGCGCCGACGAGGGCGGACCGGCCGGCGAGCCGACGCTCGCCGGGCTGCGGATCGCCCGCGAGCGCGGCTGGACCGCGCCGTCGGCCGAGCAGGCCCGGACGTCCGGCGTACCGGCTGAGACCGGTCCGGTGGGCAAGCCCGGATCCTCCGCCGAACGTCCGGCCGTGACGCAGTCGGACACCCAGGTCGGCAAGGACAAGAAGCCCGGAGAGGACGCGAAGTGACCACGCTGACCCCCGTCCTGACCGACACCTGGGACAAGGACCGTTCCTGGCGCCTGGCCACGTACGAGCGCGCCGGCGGCTACGCCGGCCTCAAGAAGGCCCTGACGATGGACCCGGCGGCCGTGGTGCAGACCGTCAAGGACTCCGGCCTGCGCGGCCGCGGTGGCGCAGGCTTCCCCACGGGCATGAAGTGGGGCTTCCTGCCTCCGCCTGACGGCGGTCCGCGCTACCTCGTGGTCAACGCCGACGAGTCCGAGCCGGGCACCTGCAAGGACATCCCGCTCATGCTCGCCAGCCCCCAGCACCTGATCGAGGGTGTGGCGATCACGAGCTTCGCGATCGGTTGCGACCACGCGTTCATCTACGTGCGCGGTGAGGTGCTGCACGTCTACCGGCGCCTGCTGAACGCCGTCGAGGAGGCGTACAAGGCGGGCTACCTCGGAAAGAACATCCAGGGGTCGGGCTTCAACCTCGACGTCACAGTGCACGCGGGCGCGGGCGCCTACATCTGCGGAGAGGAGACGGCGCTGCTCGACTCGCTGGAGGGCCTGCGAGGCCAGCCGCGGCTCAAGCCGCCGTTCCCCGCCGTCGCCGGCCTGTACGCGCGGCCCACCGTGGTGAACAACGTGGAGTCCATCGCCTCGGTCCCCGCGATCGTCGCCAACGGCGCCGACTGGTTCTCCTCGATGGGCACCGAGAAGTCGCAGGGCCACGGCCTGTTCTCCCTGTCGGGGCACGTCACCACGCCCGGCCAGTACGAGGCGCCGCTCGGCATCACGCTGCGCGAGCTGCTCGACCTGGCCGGCGGGGTCCGCAAGGGGCACGAGCTGAAGTTCTGGACCCCGGGCGGTTCGTCGACGCCGATCTTCACGCAGGAACACCTGGACGTGCCGCTCGACTACGAGTCCGTGGGCGCCGCCGGGTCGATGCTCGGCACGCGCGCGCTGCAGATCTTCGACGAGACGGTCTGTGTGGTCCGGGCGGCGACCCGGTGGACCGACTTCTATGCGCACGAGTCGTGCGGCAAGTGCACACCGTGCCGCGAGGGCACCTACTGGCTCAAGCAGGTGCTGCACCGCATCGAGGACGGCGCTGGGCAGGACGGCGACCTGGAGCTGCTGGTCGACCTGTGCGACAACATCCTGGGCCGGGCGTTCTGCGCGCTGGGCGACGGCGCCGTCTCGCCGATCACGTCCAGCGTCCAGCTGTTCCGCGACGAGTACCAGGCGCACATCGACGGGCATGGCTGCCCGTTCGACCCGAGTGCGTCCGCGCTCTTCAAGTACACCCCCAAGACACGTACACCGGGTGCCCTCGCGGGCGCCGGCGCGGGAGGTCACTGATGACCATCACCACGAACAACCCGAAGAGCGAGGCCGCTCCGGTCGATCTGGTCACCTTCACGATCGACGGCACGGAGGTGAGCGTGCCCAAGGGCACGCTGATCATCCGCGCCGCCGAGCAGGCGGGCATCCAGATCCCGCGGTTCTGCGACCACCCGCTCCTGGCGCCCGCGGGCGCCTGCCGGCAGTGCCTCGTCGAGGTCTCGATGCCGGACCGCGAGGGCAACGTGCGGCCGATGCCGAAGCCGCAGGCCTCGTGCACCATGACGGTCGCACCCGGCATGGTCGTCAAGACGCAGCACACCTCGGCCGTCGCCGACAAGGCGCAGCAGGGGGTCATGGAGCTGCTGCTCATGAACCACCCGCTGGACTGCCCGGTCTGTGACAAGGGCGGCGAGTGCCCCCTGCAGAACCAGGCGATGAGCAACGGCCGGCCCGAGACGCGGTTCACCGACGTCAAGCGCACGTTCCCGAAGCCGATCCCGCTGTCCACGCAGATCCTGCTGGACCGCGAGCGCTGCGTGCTGTGCCAGCGCTGCACCCGGTTCAGCGAGGAGATCGCGGGCGACGCGTTCATCGCGCTGCAGGACCGTGGCGCGCACCAGCAGATCGGCCGGTTCGACGAGGACGTGCTCGGCTTCGCCGGGGCCGAGTCGAGCACGGGTCCCGTGGACCGCCCGATCGGGGAGGCCACCACCGACACGTCCGGGCGGCCGTTCTCCTCCTACTACTCGGGCAACACGGTGCAGATCTGCCCGGTGGGCGCGCTGACCGGCGCGGGCTACCGGTTCCGGTCGCGCCCGTTCGACCTGGTCAGCACCGATTCCATCGCCGAGCACGACTCATGCGGCTCCGCGATCCGTATCGACCACCGCCGCGGCCAGGTGCTGCGCCGGCTGTCGGGTGAGGACCCGGTTGTCAACGAGGAGTGGATCACCGACAAGGACCGCTTCGCCTTCACCTGGCAGTCCGCGCCGGACCGCATCGCCGGCCCGCTCGTCCGTGAGAACGGCGAGCTGCGTCCCGCGTCCTGGGTCGAGGCCCTGGAGATCGCGGCGGCTGGGCTGGCCAAGGCACGGCAGGACGGCGGCGTCGGTGTGCTGCCGGGCGGCCAGGCTCACCGTCGAGGACGCCTTCGCCTGGTCGCGGTTCGCCCGCACGGCCCTGGCCACCAACGACGTCGACCAGCGCGTCCGGGTGCACTCCGCCGAGGAGGCCGCGTTCCTGGGCCACGTGGTGGCCGGGTCCGGCATCGGCGTCACGTTCGGCGACCTGGAGCAGGCGCCCGCGGTGCTGCTCGTCGGCCTGGAGGCCGAGGAGGAGGCAGGCATCACCTTCCTCAGGCTGCGCAAGGGTGCACGGGGCAAGGCCGGTACCAAGGTCTTCTCGATCGCCCCCTACGCAACCCGTGGCCTGACCCGCCTGGACGGCACGCTGCTGCCGGCCGCTCCCGGCACCGAGGCCGAGTGGCTGACCAGCCTGACCACCAGCCTGGTGGGCGGCCTGTCCCCGGCGGACGCACCGACGTCGGACATCGACACCAGCGCCCTGGCCCAGCCGGGCGCCGTCATCCTCGTCGGCGAGCGCCTCGCCGGCTCGCCCGGTGCGTACTCGGCGGCCCTCGGGCTGGCCGAGGCGACCGGCGCGCGGCTCGCGTGGATCCCGCGGCGTGCGGGCGAGCGCGGCGGCGTCGAGGCCGGCTTGCTGCCCGACCTCCTGCCGGGCGGCCGCCCGGTCGCGGACGCCGCGGCACGCGACCAGATCGCCCAGGCCTGGGGCACCGAGATCCCGGCCACTCCCGGCCGCGACACCGCCGGCATCCTCACGGCGCTGGCCTCGGGTGCGCTGGGCGGTGCGATCGTCGGCGGGGTAGAGCTTGCCGACCTGCCCGACCCGGCCGCCGCCCGCGCTGCGCTCGACGCAGCCGGGTTCGTGGTGAGCCTGGAGGTGCGCGCCTCGGAGGTGACCGAGCGGGCCGACGTCGTGCTGCCCGTGGCGCCGCCCGTGGAGCGCGCCGGCTCGTACTGGAACTGGGAGGGCCGCGTACGGTCCTTCGGCGCCGCGCTCGAGTCGAGCGCCCTGCCCGACCACCGCGTGCTGCACGTGCTGGCTCAGCACCTGGGCGTGGACCTGCAGGCGGCCTCGCCCGCCGAGGCCCACCTCTCCATCGCCATGGCCCAGCGCACCGCGTGGGCCGGGAACCGGATCACCGTCGAGGGCGGCGCCCCCGCGGAGCCGCCGGCGGTCCTGCCGGGCCAGGCGGTCCTCGCGACCTGGCGCCTCCAGCTCGACTCGGCGCGCGGCCAGGACGGCGAGCAGTTCCTTGCCGGCACGGCCAAGCAGGCTTCTGTCCGGCTGTCCGCGGCCACGGCCGCCGGCTTCGGTGTGGTCGACGGCGACCGGGTCGCCGTCAGCACCCGGCGCGGCGTCATCGAGGCACCCGTCGCGGTGACCGACCGGATGGTCGACGGCGTCGTCTGGCTGCCGCTCGCCTCTGCCGGGAGCCGCGTCCACGACGTGCTCGGCGCGACGGCGGGCGACCTGGTCTCGGTCACCGCCCACCTGTCCGACCCGCGGGTCATCCGGGTGACCCGCACGTCCGACAACTCGGAAAGGGGAGGGCGATGAGCCCCGTCCTGGCAGCCGCGGCGCCCGGCGTCGTCGCCGACTTCTCGCAGGAGACCATCTGGGCCTCCATCGTGAAGGCCGTGTTCATCGTGGTGTTCCTGCTGACCAGCGTGCTCTTCGCCATCTGGTTCGAGCGCAAGGTCGTCGCGCGTATGCAGGTGCGTCCTGGCCCCAACTGGCACGGGCCGTTCGGCCTGCTGCAGTCGCTCGCGGACGCCATGAAGCTCCTGCTCAAGGAGGACCTGACGGTCACGCGGGCCGACCGGTTCGTCTACCTGCTGGCGCCGATGATCTCGGTGTTCTGCTCGCTGCTCGTGTTCGCCGTGATCCCGTTCGGCCCCAGCCTGCCGTTCCCCTGGACCGACTGGACCACCCCGGCACAGCTCACCGACTTCCCGGTGGCGGTGCTGTACGTGCTGGCCGCCGCGTCGCTCGGGGTCTACGGCATCGTGCTGGGCGGTTGGGCCTCCGGCTCCACCTACCCGCTGCTCGGCGCCGTGCGCTCTACGGCGCAGGTGATCAGCTACGAGCTCGCCATGGGCCTGTCGCTGGTGAGCGTGTTCATCATGGCGGGGTCGATGTCGACGTCGCAGATCGTGGACAGCCAGACGCAGATCTGGTGGTTCATCCCGCTCGCGCCGGCGTTCGTGATCTACGTGATCTCGATGATCGGTGAGACCAACCGCCTGCCGTTCGACCTCCCTGAGGCCGAGGGCGAGCTGGTCTCCGGCTACATGACCGAGTACTCGTCGATGAAGTTCGCCTGGTTCTTCCTGGCGGAGTACATCAACATGCTCAACGTCTCGGCGGTCTGCGTCACGCTCTTCCTGGGCGGCTGGCGGGCACCGGTGCCCGACGCGTTCCTGGGCGGCGCCCTCAACGAGGGCTGGCTGCCCGTCATCTGGTTCCTCATCAAGCTGTGGGCAGTCATGTTCGTCTTCGTGTGGGTGCGCGGCACGCTGCTGCGCCTGCGCTACGACCAGTTCATGGTGTTCGGCTGGAAGGTCCTCATCCCGGTAGCGCTGGGGTGGGTAGTCGTGCTCGCCGTCGTGCAGTGGCTGCAGCGGGTGCAGGGCGTGTCCTACCAGCAGTTCATCCCCGTGATCATCGGGGCCGCCGTCGTCTTCATCGCGGTCATGTGGTTCTGGCCGGAGAAGAAGGAGGCGCCACCGGGTACCGGCAAGAAGGAGACCGTCGACGCCTTCGCCGG
The DNA here is from genome assembly GCF_041081105.1 of Promicromonospora sp. Populi. Taxonomy (NCBI): domain Bacteria; kingdom Bacillati; phylum Actinomycetota; class Actinomycetes; order Micrococcales; family Promicromonosporaceae; genus Promicromonospora; species Promicromonospora sp. Populi. The sequence goes on from NZ_CP163528.1 coordinate 4,286,428, forward strand.
CGGGTTCCCGGTGCCGCCGCTGCCCGGCGAGAAGCTGCCCCCGTCCAAGCGGTTCGGAAAGGAGGTCCACGGTGAGTGAACAAAAAGCGGGCGAGTACCAGCCCCTGCGGCCTCAGCCGGGGATCGTCGGGGAGCTCTTCGCCCCCGTCGCGGGCTTCGGCGTGACGCTGTCGTCGATGTTCAGGCCCACGGTCACGGAGCAGTACCCGCGGGAAAAGGTGCCGACCCAGCGCCGGTTCCACGGCCGCCACCAGCTCAACCGGTACGCCGACGGGCTGGAGAAGTGCATCGGCTGCGAGCTGTGCGCCTGGGCCTGCCCGGCGGACGCGATCTACGTGGAGGGTGCGTCCAACGCCGCCCTGCCGCAGAACGCGGGCCTGCAGGTGAACGCGGACGACTCCCAGGGGGCCCACATGAGCCCCGGCGAGCGGTACGGCGCCGTCTACCAGATCAACTACCTGCGCTGCATCTTCTGCGGGCTGTGCATCGAGGCCTGCCCCACCCGCGCGCTGACGATGACCAACGACTTCGAGCTAGCCGGCAACTCCCGTGCCGGCATGATCTACGAGAAGCAGGACCTGCTGGCCCCGCTCTCCGAGGGCATGCTCGCCGCGCCCCACCCCATGGTGGAGGGCACCACGGACACCGACTACTACAGCGGTGACGTCCTGGGCCCGACGGCGGCGCAGGTCAGCTGGGTCCGCGAGCAGCGGCCGGACGACGAGACCCTGGACGCTGCGGATGCGGCGGCCTCTGGCAAGGCGCCCGCGCCTACCCAGCTCAAGCACGAGCTGCGCCCCGACGAGGGCCCCGGCCCGGCGGAGAAGTCCGCGGGCGCGGCTGCCGTCGGCTCGGTGCACGCTCGCCCGACCGCAGGTACGGGGGTGACCGCATGACCCCGGGCGCTCTGGTGATCTCGGGCGGCGAGACCGTCCTGTTCTGGGCGGTCGCACCGCTGATGGTGCTCGCCGCGCTGGGCCTGCTGTTCGTGAAGCGCGCGGTGCACGCCGCGATGTGCCTGGTGTTCGTCATGGTCAGCATGGCGGTCCTGTACATCGCGCAGGAGGCGCCGTTCCTCGGGGTTGTGCAGGTGGTGGTCTACACCGGCGCCGTGATGATGCTGTTCCTGTTCGTGCTGATGCTCGTCGGCGTCGACGCGTCCGACTCGCTCACCGAGACCATCCGGGGGCAGCGCTGGATCGGCCTGCTCATCGGTATCGGCCTCGCGGCGTTGCTCGGCGGCGTCGTGTCCCGTGCCGCGTTCCCGCCCGCCGTCGGGCTGAACGGGGGAGACCCGGGCGGCGTGGCCAACCCGCAGGCCCTGGCCCGCGTGCTGTTCGCCGACTACGTCGTGGCCATGGAGGCCGTTGGTGTGCTGCTCGTGACCGCAGCGGTCGGCGCGCTCGTGCTCACGCACCGGCGCCGGCTCACGCCGAAGCAGGACCAGCGGGCGGTGGCGGACGCGCGCATCAGGGCGCTGCCCGACGGCGTGGTGCTCACCCCGCTGCCGTCACCCGGCGTGTACGCCCGGTCCAACGCGATGGACACCCCCGCGCTCGGCCCGGACGGCGAGCAGGTGCCGCAGTCCGTCTCGCGCGTGCTGCGTATCCGCGGCCAGGAACGTCCTGCGCCGCACGGTCCGGTGGGCGAGCTGGTCGAGACCAAGTCCTCGACGAGCCCGGCCCCCGATTCGGAGGGCGAGTCCTGATGGACATCACCAACTACGTGGTCCTGGCCGCCATGCTCTTCGCCATCGGGGCGACGACCGTGCTGCTGCGCCGCAACGCGATAGTCGTGTTCATGGGTGTGGAGCTCATGCTCAACGCGACCAACCTCGCCTTTGTCACCTTCGCCAGGCTGCACGGCGACCTGACGGGCCAGGTGCTCGCCTTTTTTGTCATGGTCGTCGCCGCCGCTGAGGTCGTCGTCGGCCTCGCGATCATCGTGACGATCTTCCGCACTCGCCGCTCGGCCTCGGTCGACGACGTCAACCTCCTGAAGGGCTGAGACGTGAACGACGTGATCGGGCTCGCCCCTTGGCTGGTCGGCATCCCGCTGATCGGTGCAGCGATCCTGCTGCTGGGTGGCAAGGCCACCGACCGCTGGGGTCACTGGCTCGGGGTGCTGGCCTCGGCCGCCTCCGCGGTCATCGGCTTCATCCTGATGTTCCGCATGATCGGTACGCCGGCCGAGGGTCGCTCCGTCGACCAGCACCTGTGGACATGGTTGTCCGCGGGCGGCCTGGACGTGGACCTGGGCCTGCGGCTAGACCCGCTGTCGATGACCTTCGTGATGCTCGTGACCTTCGTGGGCATGCTCATCCACGTGTACTCCGTGGCCTACATGGACCACGACCCGCACCGGCGCCGGTTCTTCGCGTACCTGAACCTGTTCATCGCCGCGATGCTGACGCTCGTCCTCGCCGACTCCTACCTGATGCTCTTCGTGGGCTGGGAGGGTGTGGGCCTCGCGTCCTACCTGCTCATCGGGTTCTGGGACACCGGGCGGCCCTCCGCTCGGGAGAACGCGGTGGCGGCCAAGAAGGCGTTCGTCATGAACCGCATCGGCGACATGGGCCTCATTGCGGCCATGGCGCTGATGTTCTCGACAGTGGGCAGCCTCAGCTTCGCGGAAGTGCTGCCCGCGGTCGGCGGACAGGAGGCGGCAAGCCCGCTCATCTCCACGGGCATGGCCACCGCCATCGGGCTGTGCCTGCTGCTCGCCGCGTGCGGCAAGTCGGCGCAGTTCCCGCTGCAGGCCTGGCTGGGTGACGCGATGGCGGGCCCGACGCCGGTGTCCGCGCTCATCCACGCCGCCACGATGGTCACCGCCGGTGTGTACCTCATGGTGCGGTCCGGCCCGATCCTCGAGGCGGCGCCGACGGCGCAGCTCGTCGTGGTGCTCGTCGGTGCCGTGACCCTGCTGTTCGGTGCCGTGGTGGGTACCGCGAAGGACGACATCAAGAAGGCGCTGGCCGCCTCCACGATGTCGCAGATCGGGTACATGATGCTCGCGGCGGGCCTCGGCCCGGCCGGGTACGCGTTCGCGATCTTCCACCTGCTCACCCACGGTTTCTTCAAGGCGGGGCTGTTCCTCGGCGCCGGCTCGGTGATGCACGCGATGGGCGACCAGACCGACATGCGCCGCTTCGGCGGGCTGTCGCGGTTCCTGCCCATCACCTGGATCACCATGGGCCTGGGCTGGCTGGCGATCCTCGGCATCCCGCCGTTCTCCGGCTTCTGGTCGAAGGACGGGATTATCGAGGCCGCGTTCATCCCGGTCGACGGCCAGCCCTGGCGGGCCTGGGTGTTCGGCTCGGTCACGGTGCTCGGCGCCGCGATCACCGCCTTCTACATGACCCGCCTGTTCTTCATGACGTTCGGCGGACGCCGTCCGCGCTGGACGGAGAACCAGCACCCGCACGACCCGTCGCCACTGATGTGGTGGCCGCTGGTCTTCCTCGGCGTCGGCTCGGCCGCACTGGGCGGGGTGCTCGGCATCGGCGGCACGTTCGTCACCTGGCTGGAGCCGGTGGTCGGCCACGCCGAGCACCACGAGCCCGTGCTCCCGGTGCCGGTGATCATGACCCTCACCATCGTGGTCGTGGTCGTGGGGGCGCTGCTGGCCTTCCGGATGTACGCGGTCAAGCTTGTTCCCGAGGAGGCGCCGCGCGGCTCCGTCCTGACCCGGGCGGCCCGCAGGGACCTCTACCAGGACGCGGTGAACGAGGCGGTGGTGCTGCAGAGCGCGCACGGGATCGCCCGGCTCGTCCAGGTCGGGGACAGTGACGTCGTCGACCGCGGCTGGAGCCTCCTGCCCCAGACCGTGTCGTGGTTCGGCGCGCTGTTCCGCAAGGCGCAGAGCGGATACGTCCGCTCGTACGCGGCCGGCATGGCGGGCGGCGTCCTCGTGATCGCCGTCGTCGTGTGGCTCGTGTCCGGGCTCGGTGGTGCCCAGTGATCGGAGGAGAGATGTTTCCGTGGCTGACCGTGCTCATCGCGTGGCCGCTCGTCGGTGCGGCAGTGGTGGGGCTGGGCGCGCTCGGCCGGTCCCGCAGGGGCCCCGCTAGCGCTGGGGTGGGCTTCGCCCGCCCGCTGGCGCTCGTGTTCTCGGTGGTCGAGGTGGCCCTGCTCGTCGGGGCGTTCCTGGCCTTCGACACGACCGCGGCCGCTGAGCAGCAGTTCGTCCAGACCTACCCGTGGATCCCGCAGATCGGCGCCTCGTACGCGGTGGGGGTCGACGGCGTCGGCCTGCTGCTCGTGGCGCTGTCCGTAGTGCTGGTGCCGCTGGTGCTGCTGGCCGCATGGCAGGAGCAGGGGCGGGACGAGGCGCGGCTGCGCAAGTTCGTCGGCCTCGTGCTGCTGCTCCAGGCGTTCATGGTGGCCGTGTTCAGCGCCCGCGACGTGTTCCTGTTCTACGTGGTGTTCGAGGCCATGCTGATCCCGGCCTACTTCCTCATCGGCGGGTTCGGTCAGGGTGCCGGACGGCGCAAGGCGGCCGTCAAGTTCCTGATGTTCAGCCTGGGCGGCGGGCTCATCATGCTCGCAGCAGTGATCGCGCTGTACTTCCAGGTGCCGGTGGACCCCGAGACGGGCCTGCGGGCCTCCGACGCGTTCCTCACCGCGAACCTGGCCGGCCTCGAGCTGGACCCCGTGGTCGGGCGCCTGCTGTTCCTCGGGTTCTTCATCGCTTTCGCGATCAAGGCCCCGATGGTCCCGGTGCACAGCTGGCTGCCCGACGTCGCGGGGAACGCCACCCCGGGCACGTCGACCCTCCTGATCTGCGTGCTGGACAAGGTCGGCACCTTCGGGATGCTGACCCTGTGCCTGCCGCTGTTCCCGGAGGCGTCCCGCTGGGCTGCGCCGTTCGTGATCGCGCTCGCCGTGATCTCCGTGCTGTACGGGGCCATCATGGCGATCATGCAGACCGACCTGCTGCGGCTGGTCGGCTGGACGTCGGTGAGCCACTTCGGGTTCATCATCCTGGGCATCTTCACGTTCACGCCGCTGGGCACCGCCGGGTCGAGCTTCATGATGCTCAACCACGGTCTGGCCACCGGCGCGCTGTTCCTGGTGGCCGGGTTCCTCGTGGCCCGGCACCCGGAGAAGTCGCAGCGGATCACTGACTACAGCGGCCTGCGGTCGGTCACGCCGGTGCTCGCCGGGACGTTCCTCGTGGCGGGTCTGGCGACGCTGTCGCTGCCCGGCCTGGCCACGTTCGTCAGCGAGATCATGGTGCTGATCGGCGCGTTCGGCGGGTCGCCCGCCGGCTCCGCCGGATGGGCGATCGCGGCCATTCCTGGTGTGGTGCTCGCCGCGATCTACGTGCTGCTGACCTACCAGAAGATCTTCACCGGGGCGCCGGCCGCTGGGCTGGAGGCCCTGCCCGACCTGAAGGTGCGGGAGCGCATCGTCGCGGCCCCGCTCGTGGTCGGGCTCCTGGTGCTCGGCCTCGTGCCGAGCCTGGCCCTGACCTACGTGGACGCGCCGGCCGAGCAGTCGTCGGTGGCCATCACGGCGGTCGACGAACCGGCGGATGCCGCCGCGCAGATGGGGAGTAACCAGTGACCGAGTTCGTGGCACCAGAGATCAACTGGCTCGCCCTCGCACCGCTCATCGTGGTGCTGGGTGCGGGTGTGGTCGGCGTGCTCGTCGAGGCGTTCGTGCCGGCCGCGGCCCGCCGGGCGACACAGATCGTGCTGACCCTGGCCGCCCTGGCGGGCGGGTTCGCCTTCGTCGCGGTCCTGTGGCCGCAGATCGTCGTGCAGCCGGTCCAGGTCGTAGGCGGCAGCGTGACGCTGACACCGTTCGCGCTCGGTGCGCAGGGCATCATCGCGGTGCTCGCCTTCCTGGGTGTGCTCGTGGTGGCCGACCGCACCGCGACCGGCCAGGACGCGTTCGCGCCCGCGGCGTCGGCCGTACCCGGCACGTCGTACGAGGACCTGGCCCGGAAGTCGGGCCTGGAGCAGACCGAGATCTACCCGCTGCTGCTGTTCGCGGCGGGCGGCATGATGCTCTTCGCCTCCACGGACGACCTCATCGTCATGTTCATCGCGCTGGAGGTGCTCTCGCTCCCGCTGTACGTGCTGTGCGCGACGGCGCGCCGGCGCCGGCTCCTGTCGCAGGAGGCGGCCGCCAAGTACTTCCTGCTTGGCGCGTTCGCCTCGGCGCTGTTCATCTTCGGCGTCGCGCTGATCTACGGGTTCGCGGGGACGGTGCGGCTCCTGGAGATTGCCCAGGCCGTGCAGCAGGGCGCCCTGCCGCTGGAGGGTATGACCTGGCTGCTGGTGGCGGGCGTGCTGCTGGTAGTCGTCGGCCTGCTGTTCAAGGTCGGCGCCGTGCCGTTCCACGCCTGGACGCCCGACGTCTATACCGGCGCACCCACGCCGATCACCGGTTTCATGGCCGCGTGCACCAAGGTCGCGGCCGTCGCGGCCCTGGTGGAGGTGCTGTACCGGGTCTCGATCGGCGTGCAGGGGGTCAACCCCGAGATCATGCGGCAGCTCCAGATCGTCATCGTCGTGGTCGCCGTCCTGACGATGGTCGTCGGCACAGTGGTGGGCTCCGTCCAGACCGACGTGAAGCGCCTGCTGGCCTACTCGTCGATCGCCCACGCCGGCTTCCTGCTCGTGGGTATCGCGGGCTTCAACCCGCAGGTGCAGGCCTCGACGCTCTTCTACCTCCTGGCCTACGGCATCGCCACGATCGGCGCGTTCGGTGTGGTCACGCTGGTGCGGGAGCGCCGGGCCACCCCGGCCGGGAGCGAGGACAACGGTCCCGTGGACGACGACGGCGTGGTGCTCGGCGAGGCGACGGAGATCGCCCAGTGGGCCGGCCTGGGGCGCAAGGCCCCGTGGCTCACCGCCGCGTTCGCGCTGTTCCTGCTCTCGATGGCGGGCATCCCGCTCACCGCCGGGTTCATCGCCAAGTTCGGCGCGTTCACCGGGGCGACGTCGGGCGGGCTCTGGTGGCTCGCACTCCTCGGTGTGCTCGCGTCGGTGGTCGCCGTCGCGTTCTACCTGCGAATCCTCGTGGTCATGGTGTTCCAGCGCCCGCAGGCCGACTCCGCGGAGTCGGGCGCCGGCGGCGACGTCGTCCCGGCCGGGGCCGGAACGGCCGGGGGGACCGCGACCCTGACGAAGGTGCAGGTCACAGCCGCGCAGCGGGTCGAGGTGACAGTGGTGCAGTCTCGTGGACCGGCCGCCGTGGCCATCGCCGTCTGTGCGATCGCCACAGTGATTCTTGGCATTTTCCCCACTTCGGTTCTTGGTCTGGTGGAGCAGGCAAGTAAGTTCGTGCCGTGACCTCAGCACCGCTGCCGCCCCAGACGACGACGGGTACGTCGGCGTCCGCTTCGCCGGCCGCTCCGAACGACCTGCCCGATCCGATCACGCTCGGCCTACCGATCACCGATCCGGACCTGGCTTCCCGCCTCGCGGAGCGGCTGACGGTGGTCGACGCCGCGCTCCTGGAGGCCGTCGCCAGCGCCGACAAGCTGGCCGACGGCGCCTCCCGGCACCTCATCGACGCGGGCGGCAAGCGGTTCCGGCCGCTGCTGACCCTGCTGACGGGTGAGCTCGGCGACGGTATGGCCCCGGGCGTCGTCGATGCGGCGGTGGTGGTGGAGCTGACGCAGGTCGCCTCGCTGTACCACGACGACGTCATGGACTCGGCGCCGATGCGGCGCGGAGCCCCGGCGGCCCACATGGTGTGGGGCAACTCGGTGGCGATCCTCGTGGGCGACATGCTGTTCGCGCGGGCGTCCGCGCGCGTGGCGGAGCTCGGTCCCGAGGCCGTGATCCTGCAGTCCAGGACGTTCGAGCGGATGTGCCTGGGGCAGCTGCACGAGACCATGGGTCCCGACGACGGCGAGGACGAGGTGGCCCACTACCTCCAGGTGCTGTCGGACAAGACGGCGTCCCTGCTGTCGGCGTCGGCCCGCCTGGGCGCGATGATCGCCGGTGCACCCAAGGCCGAGATCGAGGCCGTGGGCGCGTTCGGCGAGAAGGTCGGTGTCGCCTTCCAGCTCGCGGACGACGTGCTCGACGTCGCCTCGTCCGGCGAGACCTCGGGCAAGACGCCGGGCACCGACCTGCGGGAGCACGTCCCGACCATGCCGGTGCTGCTGCTGCGGCAGCACGTCGCCTCGGACTCAGCCACCGACGAGGACCGCGACCTGCTCGCGGCGCTCGACGGCGACCTGTCCTCCGACGAGGCGCTGTCGGCCGCGTTGGAGCGGCTGCGCGCCCACGCGGTGCTGGCCGAGACGCGGGACCTGGCCGTGCAGTGGGCGCGTGCCGCGTCGGCCGAGCTGGCGCCGCTGCCGGAGGGACCGGTCAAGGAGTCCCTGGCGACGTTCGCCCAGGTATTGGCGGACCGGGCGGCCTGAACCGAAAGCCTGTTCACGTACCAGACGTATTCGTACAATCTGGACGACAGCATGGGTAGTCCTGCCCACCGAAATTCCACGACGAGTCACCCGCCGGCCGGTAGGGTGCTGCCGTTGCGCCTGTGTTGATCGTCCGGGCGGGCCCAAATTCGGTGAAGTGATGAAGAGGAGGACGCATGAGCCTGGCCTCACGCGTGTTCGAGAACCGTCGGTCGATCGTGTCTGCCGGCGTGGTGACCCTCTTCGGTGCGGGGCTGGTGACGTTTGCCCTGCTGTACGACGGTGAGGCAACGGCTGATGTTCAGCTGAACGATTCCGGTGTGTGGGTGACGCAGACGGCGTCGGGCCAGCTCGGCCGGTTCAACTACGAGGCGCGGGCGCTGGACGGAGTGCTGCTCGCAGGCGCGGCAAACTTCGACGTGGAGCAGGATGCGCAGCGGGTCCTGCTGGACAACACGGGTGATTACTCGGCCAATGCGATCGATCCGGCGCAGCTGTCCCTGGGCGGGCTGATGGAGTTCCCGGCGGGGGCGAAGGTTGCTGCCGGTGGTGCGACGACCGCGGTGTACGACCCGGAGACGGGTCTCGCCTGGGTGATCCCGTTCGACTCGGCTTCCTTTGACGAGAAGGAGCTCAAGCCGACGATCAAGGCCGGCAAGGGCGGCAAGCTCACGGTCGGCACCGACGGCACCGTCTACCTCGCCGTGCCGCAGGACCACACCCTGTACACGGTCAAGACCGGAGCGCAGGGCGTGGCGCAGGGCGTGGAGGAGTCGTCGCTGCCCCTGAGCCCGACCGCAGAGGTGCAGATCTCCGCCGTCGGGGACGAGCCGGTGGTGCTGGACCAGTCCACGGGGAACCTGATCCTGCCCGGCGGGGACTCGGTCGAGGTCGAGGATGGCGCGCAGGGCATGCTGCAGCAGCCGTCGGCCGAGGCCGAGAACGCGGTGATCGCAACCTCCAAGGGTCTGGTCTATCAGCCGCTCGGTGGTGGGGATCCGACCACGCAGAACCTTCAGGGTGCTGCGTCCGGGACGCCGTCGGCGCCGGTGCAGCTCAACGGGTGCACCTACGGCGCGTGGAACTCGGGCCAGGTCAAGCGCGACTGCGTGGAGCAGGACAACGACTTCGATCAGGTCCTGGAGGGCGTGGACGCCTCGATGAACCTGGTCTACCGGGTCAACCGGGACGTGATCGTGCTCAACGACGTCGCCAACGGTCAGTTGTGGATGGCGCCGGACGAGTTCCAGCTCGTGGACGACTGGGACCAGCAGACCCCCACGGACGCCGAGGGCGAGAACGACGAGTCCGAGGAAGCCACCCCGGAGCAGGTCGACAACTTCGTCGCCGACCGGAACAAGGCCAACCGGCCGCCGGAGCCGAAGGACGACACGTTCGGGGTGCGGCCGGGCCGCACCACGGTGCTGAACGTGCTGGGCAACGACGTGGACAAGGACGGCGACGTGATGACGGCGTCGGTCAAGTCCGCCCCCGAGGGCGACCTCAGTGTGGACCGGGTGCTGGACGGCGGGGCGTTGCAGGTCGACGTGCCCGCGGACGCGACCGGTTCCACCACGTTCCAGTACGAGGTCGACGACGGCCGCAAGGGCAAGGCGACTGCTGATGTGCGGGTCAACGTGGTCCCGCTCGAGGAGAACAACCCCCCGGAGCAGCCCGGCGAGCCGGTCCTGACGGTCGGGCAGGACGGGCTGGCCAGCATCAAGGTGCTGCCCTACTTCAAGGACCCGGACGGGGACGACCTGTTCCTGACCAACGCGAGCACGGCCGACCCGTTGGACGAGGTCCGGTTCCGCCCGGACGGCACCATCGAGTTCCGTGACGGCGGCACGACCACCGGGCGCAAGATCGTGGACATCACGGTCTCCGACTCGATGAACCTGCCCGCCGAAGGTCGCCTGCTGATCGACGTGGTCGCCACCAACGTGCCACCTGTTGCGGTGCAGGACCACGTCAGCGTCCTCGCCGGCCAGCCGGTCACGGTGCGGCCGCTGGCGAACGACCACGACGCCAACGAGGACAAGCTGCGCCTGACGTCGGTCTCGGAGCAGAACGGGGCGGAGATCGTCCCGAACAACCACGCGGGAACGTTCCGCTTCGACAGCGACGAGCCCGGCTCGTACGACGTGACCTACCAGCTCTCGGACGGGCCCAACGCGACGTTGGGTCTGGTGCGCGTGGACGTTCTGACGCCGCCGGACGAGGTCGGCTCTCCGGTGGCGGTCTCGGACCAGGTGCTGCTGCCCACCGGCGGGTCCGCCCTGGTGGACGTGGTCGCCAACGACACCGACCCCGCCGGCGGTGTGCTCGTGGTGCAGGGCGTGGACGTGCCGTCCGACGCCCCGGTCAAGATCGCCGTGCTGAACCACCAGATCCTGAAGGTCTCCGAGGTCAAGCGGCTCGACGCACCCGTGACCGTCAACTACAAGGTGGCGAACGAAGCGGGGACGGTAACGGGTCAGGTGCGGGTGGTGCCGATCCCGGCGCCGGCTCAGCTCCGGCCACCGGAGGCGGGCCCGGACCTGGCCACCGTGCACGTCGGTGACGTGGTCACCATCCCGGTGCTGAAGAACGACACGCACCCGGACGGCCTGGAGCTCACCCTGACGGACGAGCTGCAGGAGGCGCCGCCGGCGTCGGCGGGGGAGGCGTTCGTCTCGGAGGACACTGTCCGCTTCCGGGCGGGTAGCGAGGCCGGGACGTTCCACGCGGTGTACGAGGTGGCGGACGCCAACGGGCAGAAGGACTCCGCGCAGGTCACGATCAACGTGATCGACGCGCCGGAGAACACCGCCCCGCAGCTGCCCGACATCGAGGCGCGGGTGCTGGCCAACGGCATCGTTCGGATCCCGCTGCCGCTGAACGGCACCGATCCTGACGGTGACTACGTGACGCTCAGCTCCATCTCGGCGGCGCCGTCGCAGGGCAACGCCACCATCGTGGACGGGTTCGTCGACTACAAGGCCGCAGTGGATGCCGCCGGCCTGGACACCTTCACCTACCAGGTGGCCGACACCCGCGGCGCGCTGGGCGAGGGCCTGGTCCGCGTGGGTATTGCGCCCGCCCCGGCTGCCAACCAGCCGCCGCAGGCCACCGACGACGAGACGACCGTGCGGCCGGGCCGCACGGTGGCGGTATCGGCGCTGGAGAACGACACCGACCCGGACGGCGACCAGATCGGCCTGTACACGGACGGCTTCGAGGGCATCGGGGACCTGGAGCCCAAGGCCGTGGAGGACGACGTGGTCGTCACCGCGCCCGCCGAGGAGAACGCGTACTCCTTCTACTACGGCATCCAGGACCGCTACAAGGCGCGCGCCAGCGGCGCGATCACCGTGAACGTCGACGCGAACGCGCCCCTGCTTCGCCCCATCGCCAGGGACGACGTGGTAACCGTGGACAACGTCGATGGCTCGGCCACCGTCACGGTGAACGCGCTGGAGAACGACACCGACCCGGACGGCGTGGCGGCCGAGCTCGAGATCTCCGTGGACCCGTCCTTGGAAACGGTGCAGATCACCGACGAGGGCGCGATCGAGGTGCAGCTCACCGAGAACGCGCAGGTCATCACCTACACCGTGACCGACATGGACGGCCTGGAGGCCAAGGCGTTCGTGCGGGTGCCGGGTGACGAGTCGCGGCCGCACATCAAGCCGGGGCTGGACCCGCTCAAGGCGTTCAGCGGGGAACCGCTGACGATCGACCTCGCCAAGTACGTGGTGGTCAGGGACGGCCATGAGCCGCGGATCACCGAGGAGAACACGGTCAAGGCCCTGGAGGGCAAGGTCGAGGTCTCCGACGAGGACACCGTGGTCTACACCTCCGAGGACGACTACGCCGGTGCGGCGTCGGTCAGCTTCGAGGTGACCGATGGCGCCGGGCCCGACGACCCCGAGGGCCTGACCTCTGTCCTGACCCTGCCGATCGACGTGACGCCGTCCAAGAACCAGCCGCCCAAGATCACCGGTACCCCGGTGCTGGAGGTCGCGGCCGGTGAGGAGGCGCCAGTTGACCTGTCGCGGTACGTCAAGGACCCCGACAAGGACCCCCTGACCTTCGTGGTCGAGGGCAAGGCCGGCGTCACCACGAAGGTCTCCGGGGCCACGGTCACCGGAGAGGTCGAGGCCTCGGTCGCCAAGGGCACCTTCGTGCAGCTTCCCATGACGGTCTCGGACGGCAAGAACCCGCCCGTCGAGGCCGAGCTGACCGTCGAGGTAGTGGCCTCCACCCGGCCGGAGGTGAAGACGACGACGGACGTGGTGCTGGACGCCCACCAGGGTGAGGCGACGACGATCCCGGTACTGGCCAACGACACCAACCCGTTCCCCGAGGAGGATCTCACGCTGTCGGACGTTCCGGTGATCGAGACCGGTGTCGGCGAAGCGGACTACGCGGGCAACCAGCTTGTGGTCACGCCCAACGAGGACTACACCGGCACGATGCAGGTGCGCTACCGCGTGCAGGACGCGACCGGGGACCCGGACCGTGAGGTCGACGGCATCGCAAAGCTGACCGTGCTGGGCAAGCCTGAGTCACCCCGCGCCCCGCGGGTGGAGGAGGTGCGCTCCGAGACTGTGGTGCTGTCCTGGGACCAGCCCAACAACAACGGCGCCGACATCACCGGTTACACCTTGCAGACCGACAGGGGTCAGGAGCACGAGTGCGCCACGACCACCTGTACGTTCGACGGTCTGCAGAACAACGTGACCTACACCTTCACGGTCGTCGCGACCAATGAGGTGGGCGACTCGGAGCCCTCACCGGCCTCGCGTGAGGCGCGTCCGGACGAGAAGCCGGACAAGCCCGCGCCGCCGCGGCTGGACTTCGGCAACGAGAGCCTGACGGTGGCCTGGACCAACCGGTCCTACACCGACCGGTCCCCGATCGAGTGCGTGAACCTGGAGATCAGCCCGGCCCCGGCCGACGGTGCCATCCAGAAGGCGTGCGAGACCAGCAGCCCGATCACCTGGACCGGGCTGGAGAACGGCACCGCGTACACCGTGCGGGTCCAGGCCAAGAACCAGGCCCCCGACCCCTCGGAGTGGTCCGACCCGTCCGCGCCGGAGACCCCGGCCGCGCCCCCGGCCCAGCCGGCCCCGCCGACCGCCAGCCGGGTGGACACCGCCGTCGGCGGCCAGATCAACGTGAGCTGGACTGCGCCCGCGAACAACGGCGCCGCCATCGAGGGCTACACCCTGACCGAGTACCAGGACGGTTCCCTGACGCGCACCCTCCCCGTGACTGGCACGTCGCAGGTTGTCCAGGACCTGAGCACCAACTCGTCCTACACGTTCACGGTGCGTGCCGAGAACAAGGCGGGCGAGTCGCCGGACAGCGGGCAGTCCAACGAGGTAGTGCCGTACGGCACGCCTGACGTGCCTACCGGCGTGCAGGCCAGTCCCGGGAACGGGCAGGCCAACGTGACCTGGAGCGGCATATCGAGCGCGGCCTTCCGTGGCCCGGGGCCCCGGTACGAGGTCCAGGCCAGCGGCGGGGGCGTTCAGAACGCCGGGAATGCGACGTCGTACACCTACGGCGGCCTGAACAACGGGACCTCGTACACCTTCCAGGTGCGGGCCTGCAACCAGTACACGTGCTCCGGCTGGTCTGCTGCGTCGAGCGCGGTGGTTCCCTTTGGCCCTGTGCCAACGCCGTCGATCAGCGCGAGCGGTGGCGACCAGCAGGTCACGTTCACGTGGGACGCGACAGCCACCAACGGGCGCTCCACCACGGTGGCGGTGAGCGGCGCAATCACCAGCACGAACAAGAGCGGTAGGCAGTCGGCATCGGCCGGCTACAGCCAGACGCTCGAGGCGTGCGTCACGGTGACGGATACCGAGGGGCAGACCGCGCGGCAATGCGCCTCGGGCACGGCCGACCCGCGGCCCAACCCGACAGCGACAGTCTCGCGTGGCGCCAGCACCGGTGTCGTGAGCGGCTGCAGCTCCGGCACCTGCAACTACTACCGGGTGACCGTCAGCGACTTCGCGGCGGGCAACCACGAGGTCGCCTGCTGGGCCGGTGACACGTCGGCCTCCGGCGGCCCCAGCGTGTGGCACGACATCATCAACCACGCCACCACCTGGGCCGGCAGCTCGCGGAGGACCTACAACTTCCCGGCGAACGGCTCGATCCAGCTCAACTGCTACTTCGGCCACCCCGGCGTACCGGTCGAGGTCTGGATCGACGGCGTGGAGTACCAGAGATCTACCTGGTAGGACCGGCCGTGACCGGCCGCCGCGCCGTCGGCGGCCGGTCACGCCATGATCAAGACAAACTTTCACCCGATGAACGAGACGTAACGAGCAGTAGGGAAACTTGAGATGACCACGATGACCCCCGAGCAGGCGGCCTGGTTCGCCCAGACCTTCGACCGGCTCGTCGGCAACGTCGGCCAGGCGGTCCTGGGCAAGGCTCCGGTAATCCGCCTTGCGCTGACCTGCATGCTCGCCGAGGGCCACCTGCTCCTGGAGGATGCTCCGGGAACCGGCAAGACCATGCTCGCCCGCTCCATCGCGGCGTCGGTCCAGGGCTCGCACCAGCGCATCCAGTTCACGCCGGACCTGCTGCCGTCGGACGTCACCGGTGTGACGATCTACGACCAGAACACCCACAAGTTCGACTTCCACGCCGGCCCCATCTTCGCCTCCATCGTGCTGGCGGACGAGATCAACCGTGCCTCGCCGAAGACGCAGTCCGCGCTCCTGGAGGTCATGGAGGAAGGCCGCGTGACGGTCGACGGCGTCGCACACGAGACCGGCCGTCCGTTCATGGTGCTGGCCACCCAGAACCCGATCGAGCAGGCGGGTACCTACCGCCTCCCCGAGGCCCAGCTCGACCGCTTCCTGATGAAGACGTCGGTGGGCTACCCGGATCACGCCTCCACGGTGGAGATCCTGTCGGGGGCCGCGCTGAAGGACCGCAGCTCGGCTCTGCAGCCGATCATCACCACCAAGGCCGTCACCGAGATGGCCGACCTGGCGGCGACCGTGCACACCGACACCGCGGTGCTGGAGTACGTGTCCCGCCTCTCCGAGGAGACGCGTAACGCGCACGAGGTGCGCGTGGGCGTCTCCGTCCGTGGTGCGCTGGCCCTGGTGCGCTGCGCCAAGGTCTGGGCCGCCGCGCACGGGCGCAACTACGTGCTGCCCGACGACGTCAAGGAGCTGGCCCAGCCGGTCTGGGGCCACCGCTTCGTCCTGGACCCGGAGGCCGAGTTCGCGGGCGCCCGCCCCGACGTCATCCTGTCCCGGATCATGGCCGACGTCGCAGCGCCGCAGGAGCGGGCCGCGGTATGACAACCACCGGGATCGGCGCAGGGGGGTACGGCAAGCGCCAGGACAAGCCGCGCGGCCTTGCTGGAGCCGTCGCTGCGGGGCGCGCGCAGGTGCTGCGCGGCCGCCGTGGCTCGGTGACCGTCGCCGCAGCCATCCGTTCGTGGGCGAGGGCCGTGGGCAGCGTGCTCGCGCCGATCCGCCAGACGTTCAGCACGTTCGGGATCGCGGTGACGATCATGGCGGTCGCCGCCTGGGTCGCCGGGCTCATGCTTGGCTGGCTCGAGGTGCTGGTGGCCGCGATCGTGCTCACCGTGACGCTCCTGTGCGCCATCGTGTTCGTGCTCGGGCGGTTCAAGTACGACGTTGTGCTCGACCTGGCACAGGCGCGCGTGACTGTCGGCGACCGCGCCGTCGGCCGGCTCGACGTGCGCAACGCGTCGAGCCGCCCGCTGCTGCCGTCCGTGATGGAGCTCCCCGTGGGCACCGGCACCGCCGCGTTCCCCGTGCCGCGCCTCAAGGGCGGCGGCTCGCACGAGGAGATCTTCACGATCCCGACCCGACGCCGCAGCGTGATCACCGTCGGTCCCGTCAAGTCGGTCCGTGCCGACCCGCTGGGTCTGCTGCGTCGCGAGATGACGTGGACCGGCGAGCAGGAGGTCTTTGTGCACCCGCGCGTGAAGAACCTCACGGGTTCCTCGACGGGCTTCCTCAAGGACCTCGAGGGGCGGATCACCAACGACATCACTAGCTCGGACGTGAACTTCCACGCCCTGCGTGACTACGTGGCCGGCGACGACCGGCGGCACATCCACTGGAAGACGACGGCGCGTACCGGCCAGCTCATGGTGCGGGTGTTCGAGGAGACCCGGCGTTCGCACCTCGCGGTGCTGCTGTCCACGCGCGCCGAGGACTACGCGAACGAGGACGAGTTCGAGCTCGCCGTCAGCGTGTGCGGCTCCCTGGGCCTGCAGGCCATCAAGGAGGACCGCGGCGTCACCGTGCTCGTCAACGAGGCCACGCTGCACGGTGACCACCGCACTCGCCTGATGGACGACCTCTCTCGGATCGAGATGGAGTCCCGCAAGTCCAAGCTGGTGGACCTCGCCCGCGCCGCGAGCATGGCCGCCGCCGACTTCTCGGTGATCGCGTTCATCGTCGGCAGCAGGGTCACGCCGACCGAGCTCCGTGCGGCGTCGGCACGTGTTCCCGCGGGGGTGCAGGTCATGGCCATCCAGTGCGTGCCGGGCGCCTCCCTGGGCCGGCATGCCATCGCCGAGCTGGGGGTGCTCACCCTGGGCCGCCTCGCGGACCTGCCCCTTGCCCTGAAGAAGATGAGCGACGCATGAGTGACGAGAACACGCGGGGCAATGCCCCGGCGGCTGGACGGACGCAGAGCAGCCAGACGCCGTACGGCACCGGTCCGGGTTATCGGACCGGTACGGGTCGGGGCACCACGCGCCGCAAGGAGGCGGACCGCCCGCGCGCACTGACCCGGCTCGCCCTGGTCGACCTGGCGGCGCTTGTTGTGATGCTCGGTGCCGTCGCCATCGGCTTCGGGCCCGTCTGGGGCTCGCTCGGCTACCTGCAGCCGACCATCGGTGGCGTCGTCGTCGGGCTCGGGATCGCCTGGCTGGGCGCCTGGCGGCGCTTCCCCGCCGTCGTGGTCACGGCCCTCGCCGTACTGGCCTACCTCTTGTTCGGCGGCGCGCTGGCGCTGCCGCACACCACCATCTTCGGTGTTGTCCCCACCCTGGACACGCTGCGCGAGCTGCTGCTCGCCTCCGTGGAGGGCTGGAAGCAGTTCGTCACCACCGTGCCGCCCATGCGGTCGTTCCCCGACCTCGGCGTCGTCCCGTTCCTGCTCATGCTCATCGTGGCACTGGTCGCGGGCACCATCGCGTGGCGCGCGAAGCATGCGGTCTGGGCAGTGGTACCGGTCGTCGTCAGCCTGGTCGGCGTCATCCTGCTGGGCACGGTCAACGAGGCGCTGCCCGTCGTGCAGGGCCTCGTGATCGCCATCGTGGCCCTCCTCTGGGGTGGGGTGCGGGTCATGGAGGCGCGCGTCGGCACGCACTCGATCAGCACGGAGTCCAGCCGTGAGGCCACCCGGCGGCTGCGCTGGTACCGCGTCCGCACGGGCGCCACGATCCTGGCCGTCGCTGCCCTCGCCGCCGGCTTCACGGCGCCGATCCTCATGCCGTCGGGGCAGGACCGGGTGGTGCTCCGCGATGCGATCGTCCCGCCCTTCGACGTGCACCAGTTCACCAGCCCGCTCGTGGCGTTCCGGCACTACGCGAAGGACGTCCGTGAGGAGGAGATCCTCACCGTCAGCGCGTATCCCGAGGGCGCCCGGATCCGGATCGCGACCCTCGACCAGTACGACGGCGTGGTCTACGACGCCACTGGCAAGGGCGGCGACACGGGTGTCTACACGCGCGTCGGCGAGGAGATCGCGACGACCGACAAGGGCACACCGATCCCGATCCAGGTCGACATCCTGAACTACAGCGGCGTCTGGGTGCCCGAGATCGGCAACCTCACCGGCCTGCAGTTCAAGGGCAGTGACGCCGAGGCGCAGATCGACGGCGCGTACTACAACACGGACACCAGCACCGCGCTCACCACCGCGGGCCTCGGGCCGGGCGACTCCTACACCCTGCACACCCTGGTAAAGGAACAGCCGGACGAGGAGACCCTGCTGCAGGGCACGATCATGGACAAGAACCTGCCGGAGACCGACCCGAGCGTGATGCCGCCGGGCCTGGCCGGCAAGGCCACGCAGTTCATGGGAACAACGACCAATCCGGCCGAGAAGCTGTTCCTGATGCGCGACGCCCTGCAGGACTCGGGTGTGTTCTCCAGCGGCCTCGCGGACCAGACTCCGTCCCGGCCGGGCCACTCCGCCGAGCGCGTCAACACGCTCGTCGCGGAGGAGAAGATGGTCGGCGACGACGAGCAGTTCGCCGTCGCGCTCGCCCTCATGGCGCGCCAGGCGGGCATCCCGGCCCGGGTGGTCATGGGCTTCTACCCCGACAAGGACAGCGACTACGTCGAGGGCGAGCCCTGGACGGTGCTCGGCAGCGACGTGCACGCCTGGATCGAGGTGCCGTTCGAGGGTTACGGCTGGGTGCCGATCGACGCCGTCCCGGACGAGCAGCCGCAGATCCAGCCCCTGCCGCAGAGCAGGCAGGAGCCGAAGCCGCCGGTGCTCCAGGACCCGGAGCCGCCGGAGGAGCCCGACCAGGCGAAGGCCGGCAGCGTCGAGGACGACGAGCAGGACGAGGCGGAGAACGACCCGTTCGACTGGGGCCTGCTCGGGATGATCCTGCTGGCGGTCGGTATCCCGCTGTTGGTGATCCTGGGTCCGATCGTCGCGATCCTTGCTTACAAGGCCCGACGCCGGACGGCGCGGCGCACCGCCGAGCAGCCGGCCGACCGCATCAGCGGCGGCTGGCACGAGGTGGTCGACGTCGTGACCGACCTCGGGACAGTGGTGCCGCTCGGGGCGACCAGGCGCGAGAGCGCCGGGGTCATCGCCGGGGAGCGCCAGGCGCCCTCCAGCCTCATGCTCGCGCACCGAGCGGACGCCTCGGTCTTCGGACAGGGTGAACCGTCGCCTGCTGACGTCGATTCCTTCTGGCTAGAGGTCGACGAGCTGGTGGGCGGGTTACGCTCCAGCGTGAACAAGCGGCAGAGGATCATCGCAGCGTTGTCGCTGCGTTCCGTCTGGGCGCGTATGGGCGGTGGACGCGGGGTGCTCGCCATGATCGGCGAGCTCGGGTCCCGGCGGAAGAAGGAGAGTCGATGACGGACGTGGTCTGCGCTGGCTGTGGATCGACACAGCGAGAAGGCGCGCCGTTCTGTGCTGCGTGCGGGCGGGAGTTCCCCCGCACCGGCCGGCCCGTCATGGAGCAGGCTCCGCCGCCGAGGGGCCAGGTGCAGCAGACCGCTGCCCGGGCCGCCGCCGGCCGGGGCGGCTCCGGATCCGTGCCCATCGTGGAGAGCCACCCGCCGATCACCACCGAGGTCGAGGTATACACGGCCACGCAGATCCCCAAGTCGGGTACCGTGCCGCCGCCGTTGGCGGCGCCCTATGCGGGAGTCGGCAAGCGGTTCCTGGCCTGGCTGATCGACGGTGTGGTCGGCGGTGTGCTGGCTGGCATCGTCATGGGTATCGGCAGCCTGTTCATCGAAAGGCCGTCGGGCACCGTAGTGCCGTCGCAGGAGCAGACGGCCGAGATGCTGGGGCAGTTCTTCGTGGTCTATCTGATCGCTGGGTTCGTGGCCTTCGGCTACTGGCTGGCGATGTGGATCTGGGAGGGGCGGACCGGCCGTACGGTCGGCAACGCCGCGATGGGGCTGCGCACGGTCTCCGTGGAGGACCGCGAGCCGATCGGGTTCGGCCGGGTCATCCTGCGGGTGCTCGTGCTCGCTGCGGGCGCCGTGGTGCTCGGCATCGGTCAGCTCGTGGTGCTGCTGAGCCCGCTGTGGGACAAGGGCGACAAGGTCCAGGGCTGGCAGGACAAGGCGGCCCGCTCCGTGGTGATCGATACCCGTGCCCCCCGGATCATGATGTCCACCGGGCTGGCACCGGTCGCCCCTGGTCCCCGGGCCCCCGGGCTGCCCGCCCTGCGCCCGGCCGCGCCGTCCTTTGGTCAGCCCGGCTCGGCTCAGCTGCCGTCCCGGGCACCCGTCGGGCCGCAGGCTCCGGTACAGGCGCCCGTGGCGGCGCCGGACCCCTGGGCGTTCCCGCAGAGCCCGGCACCCGCGGCGGCAGCGCCGACCGGGGACGGCCTCATCACGGGGATCCCGGGGAGTGCGCCCGGTGCGCCGCCGGCCGGCCCGATGCAGCAACCGGTTCAGCCGGTTCAGCCGGTCCAGCAGCAGCCGGTTCAGCCGGTTCAGCAGCAGCCAGCCCCCGCGCCGGCGCAGCGCCCCGAGTCGGCCTGGCCGTCCAAGACCTGGCCCGCTCCGCAGGAGCAGGTGGCTCCGCCAGTGCAGCAGCCGGTCGCCCCGCCGGTGCAGCAGCCGGTCCGGCCCGAGCTCCCGCCCCAGCGCGACGAGCTGTCCGACGCGACCCGGATGCAGGCCCCGGTGCTCGAACCCGCGGCGGTGGCGACAGTGGTGATCGAGCTCGAGTCCGGCGAGCGGCGTGTCATCGACGGGCCGGCCCTGGTGGGCCGCAACCCGCAGGCCACGGATGGCACCGGCGTCATCCTGGTGCGGGTCGACGACCCTACCCGGTCCGTCTCGAAGAACCACGCCGAGCTGGGCGTCGACTCCGCCGGCCTGTGGCTGACGGACCGGGGCTCCACGAACGGCACCGTCGTCTCCGCCCCCGGCCGCTCGCCGCAGGTCGCCGAGCCGGGCGCGCGGGTCCGCGTGCCCGTCGGCTCGACCGTGCACGTCGGCGACCGGCGCATCCTGGTGCATCGCAACGAGACCCGGGCATGACCCAGCAGGAACAGGGACTGACGACGACCTGGGGCGCGGCCTCGCACCAGGGCCGCCGCCGGTCGCTGAACGAGGACGGATACCTGGCCACCGGCCGGGTGTTCTTCGTTGCCGACGGCATGGGCGGCCACGAGGCGGGTGAGGTGGCGAGCGCCGAGGCGTTGTCCGCGCTCAGCGGTCTCGCCGACGTGGAGCAGGTGGAGCCGGCGCTCGTCGAGGCGTTCCTCGAGATCGCGCAGCAGCGGGTCCGCGCCATCGAGACGGACTCGGGCAACGCGCCCGGGACCACGCTCACCGGCGTCCTGGTCGACGACCGGGAGGACGTGCCGTACTGGCTGTTCGTCAACGTCGGGGACTCGCGCACCTACATGATGACCGGTGGTGTGCTCGCGCAGGTGAGCGTGGACCATTCCGAGGTCCAGGAGCTTGTCGACGCGGGTGCCATCACCATGGACGAGGCCCGTCGGCACCCCCGGCGGAACGTGATCACGCGCGCGCTCGGCGCGCAGGACGACGTCCGGGCCGACTTCCGCTACATCCCGGTCACGCTGCACGACCGTGTGCTGATCTGCTCGGACGGGCTCACCGGTGAGCTGACCGACCAGCAGATCACCAAGATCCTGCTTGAGCAGCCCGACCCGGAGCGAGCCGCCGCGTGCCTCGTGGACGCCGCGATCCAGGCCGGCGGCCGGGACAACATCACGGTGGTCGTGGTCGACGTGACGGGTGTGGAACACGACACCTTAGGCTCGTCAACAGCACCGCGGCCGGGTGCGGAGCCGGACGAGGACACCCTGCCGCGCGAAGAGCACGACGCAAGGAGCCAGGGGGTCTGAGATGACTGTGCACTACAGCGAAGGATCAGCACGGGCGGTGGTCCGCAACGGCACGGTGGTCGTGCTGCCGGGCAAGGCGCAGGCCGGCGTCGTCGACGCGCTCTGGACCGCACTGGACCGGCCCGACGGCGGCGTCGCGGCCACTCTCGCCGTGCTGGCCGCGGATGGCCTGGCGCAGACGCCGCCGTTCGCCGTCGTCTCGCTCTCGAGCGGTGACCCTGCGACGGCCGCTCACGTCGCCGTCCGCGGGACCGGCGTGAAGGTGGTCGTCAGCGCCGCGGGCGCCGGAGGCCCGGTCGAGGTGACCGGCGCGGGCGTCGTCACGTGGTCGGAGCGGGTGGTGGACGGCCCGACGTCGTTCGCGATCACCACCGACGAGGTGCCGGCGGACGAGGAGTTCCCGGTGCAGGCGGCAGTGGTGCGCGCGAGCGCGCTGCGCCGCACCCTCGTGGACGTGCCGGAGACGGCGACCCCGAGCGCCCCGGTGGGCCTGGTGGAAGTACCCGCGTTCTCCAGGGTGCCGGACTCGGGAGCCGGCGGGCGTCGGAGTGCCCGGCCGCTCGGGGGTCTCTCGGCAGCGCTGCCCGGCGGGCAGGCCTCCGGCGAGACGATCGTGCCGGGCGCGCTCGACGTGCCCGAGCTCATCGGTGGCTCCGAGCCCGAGACAGCGGCCGAGGCCGGGTCCGGGGCAGATCCGGAGCCGGACCCCGCGCCCGAACCCGCGTGGTCGCTCGGGGCGGTCTCCGCTCCTGACGAAGCGCCGAGCACGGACATCAACGAGGCCACGCAGTTCGGTGCCGAGGACGACTACGGCCACCTGTTCGGCGACACGGTCATGCGCCGGGTCGAGGACGCAGCGGTGCGGCAGGGCGAGGACGAGGACGAGAGCGAGGAGGCACCGGCGTCCGAACCGGTGCCGGCCTCGACCCCCCTGCCGTCGCCCCCGCCCGTCCCGGACCCGCCGCAGGAGGAGCCAGCGGGCGACGGGCTGATCTCGAGCGTGCCGGGCGGCTGGTCCGGTGCGTCGTCGTCGCCCGACCCCGCGCCCGGAGTGACGCCAGGCGGAGCGCAGCGGGCTGCCGCGGTCGAGGCGGCGCCCGTCGACGCCGAGGACCACGACGGCCAGACAATGATGTCCTCCGACATCGCCGCGCTGCGCAAGGCGGCCGGCGCGGGCACCCCCAAGTTCACCGCGGGCATCCTGCCGGGCGCCCCGCGGATCCTGGGCCGGGCCTGCCCGCAGGGGCACCCCAACCCGCCGACCAGCGACCGGTGCCGCACCTGCGGTGAGGAGATCGAGAGCGACGCCGAGCTGGTCTCTCGTCCCTCGCTCGGGCAGATGCTCGTCACCGGCGGTGTCCAGCCGGGGCTGGGCAACGGGCAGGTGGTGGAGCTCGACCGTCCGGTGATCGTCGGACGGCGCCCGCGCACCAACAACGCCTCCGCAGACCAGACCCCGCGCCTGGTGACGGTGGCGAGCCCGGACCAGGACATCTCCCGCTCGCACGTCGAGATCACCCTCGAGGAGTGGCACGTGCTGGTCGCGGACCTCGCGACCACCAACGGCACGACGCTCCTGCGGCCGGGCCAGCAACCCCGGCGTCTGCACCCGAACGAGAAGGTGATCGTCGTCGAGGGCGACGTCGTCGATCTCGGCGACGGAGCGACCCTGACCTTCGAAGGCATCTGGTGAGGGCTGCTACTGCCCCCAGTGCCGATGAGTGCTCCACCATCAACCAAGGAGAAGCGTGAGCAGCAAGCGTGCGCCGTCAGCGCCGCCCCACATCGCCGGGTTCGAGTACAAGAAGCTGATCGGCTCGGGCGGGTTCTCGGACGTGTTCCTGTACGAGCAGCAGCGCCCGAAGCGGCTGGTCGCCGTCAAGGTGCTCCTCAAGGAGCACGCGAGCGACGCCCAGCGCGTGGCGTTCGACTCCGAGGCCGACCTGATGGCGGTCCTGGGCAACCATCCCTCGATCGTGACGATGTACGAGGCGAGCGTCGCCGACGACGGCCGCCCCTACCTGGCCATGGAGTACTGCTCCCGCCCCAACCTCGGCGCGCGGTACCGCTCGGAACGCTTCTCGCTGGCCGAGGCGCTGCGCACCACCATCCAGATTGCCGGCGCGGTCGAGACCGCGCACCGGCTCGGGATCCTGCACCGTGACCTGAAGCCGGCCAACATCCTGGTGACGCAGTTCGGGCACCCCGTGCTGACCGACTTCGGCATCTCCTCGACGGTCGACCAGGCGTCGGCCGCCGAGGGTATGTCCATCCCGTGGTCCCCGCCGGAGTCGTTCGGCGACCCGCCGGTAGCGGGCAAGACGACGGACGTCTGGGCGCTGGCCGCCACCTGCTACACGCTGCTTGCCGGGCGCACACCGTTCGAGGTGCCCGGCGGTTCCAACACGTCCGCGGACCTCGTGGCGCGGGTCGAGCAGGCGCCGCTGCCGCCGATCGGGCGCAACGACGTGCCGCCGTCCCTGGAGCAGGTGCTCCGCATCGCCATGGCGAAGCACCCCTCCTCGCGGTACCCGTCGGTGCTGGCCTTCGCCCGCGCGCTGCAGCAGGTCCAGGTGGGCCTGGCGCGCGACATGACCCCCATTGACCTCCTCGACGAGACCGGTGCGGTCCAGGAGGAGGAAGGAAAGGACGACGACGGTACCCGGCTGAAGAACGTCACGGCCATCGACCCGGGGCAGCGGCCTGCCCCGACGTCGTCCGGTGCCGGTACCTCGACGTCGGGGGGCTTTGCGCCGTCGGCCTCGCAGTCGTCCGGGTGGGCGCCCCAGGCGGGCGGGACCAGCTCGCGGACGACCGTCCCGGCCATGGACGTGCCGGTCGCGTCGGTCGGCTGGGAAGCCCCGCCCGTGGAGGAGACGGTGCACCGCACTCGGGGACCCGAGACGCAGGAGCCACTGCCTCAGGAGCCCGAGCCGGAGAAGTCGCCGTGGGGGACCGTGGCGCTCGTGGCCGGTGCGGTGGTCCTGGTGGCGGTCATCATCGTGGGCTGGATCGCCCTCAGCGGCGGGGGCGGGGACCCCGACCCGGAGGACACCTCGACGGTCTCGGCCGAGGACCCGCCGGACGCCCCCGGTGCGGGCTACGTGCCGCCCGTCCAGGACCTGGAGCACAGGGTGCAGGGCGACGAGGTGGTCTTCACCTGGAGCCCGCCGAATTCAGGGGCGGAGGGCGATACGTACGGGTACCGTGTGCTGTCGATCGTCAATGGTGAGACCGGCTACACCGAGGTCACGGAGCCCACGGTGACCGTGGCACGGTCCGACAGCGAACCGACCTGCGTCGAGGTCGTCGTGCTGCGTGCCGGGCGGGCGTCGAACCAGCTGGTGAACGACTGCGCCGACGCGGGCTGATCGACCCCGGCCGAATGGCCGGCTGACAGGGGGAAGGGTGACTTCATGGGCGATCTCGCGCTCGAGTTCTGCGGTGAGTGGTTCGACCCTGCCCAGGCGGAGGACGGGTTCGACGTCGGCCGCGAGGGCGACCTCGCGATCGACGACAACCCTTACCTGCACCGCCGCTTCCTGCGGGTGACCCAGGAGGACGGGATCTGGTGGCTCTCCAACGTGGGCTCCCTGATCTCGGCGACCGTGTGCGACGCGGGCGGCGGCGTGCAGTCGTGGCTGCCGCCGGGGCATCGCCTGCCGCTGGTCTTCCCCACCACCTCGATCGTCTTCACCGCCGGCCCCACCACGTACGAGGTGACTGCCCAGCTCACCGATGCTCCGTACCACGAGGTCCGCTCGGAAGAGCCCGACGCGGGCGCCACGACCATCGGCGCCATCAGCTTTACCACCAGCCAGAAGCAGCTCATCGTGGTGCTCGCCGAGCCCATGCTGCGCCGCGAGGGCACCGGCCTGAGCGAGATCCCGTCCAGCGCGGACGCGGCTCGTCGCCTGGGCTGGGCCACCACCCGTTTTAACCGCAAGCTAGACAACGTCTGCGAGAAGCTCGACCGGATCGGCGTGAAGGGGCTGCGCGGCGGCCCTGGACTGCTCGCCACCAACCGGCGTGCGCGCCTCGTCGAGTACGCCGTGGCCTCACGCCTGGTGACCGCCGCAGACCTGCCCCTCCTCGACCTGAAGGACGACGCCTGACGTGCGTATCAAGCTGACGCTGAACCGACCCGACGAGTCCGGCGTGAACGTCGCGGTCACCGCGGACGCCACCGCGACGGTGCGCGACGTGGCCGAGGCCCTCTTCTCCGGTGACCCCACCCGTCAAGGCGCCCCCGCGCCCGAGAACCTGACCCTGCAGGTCGTCGGCGACGGCTCGACCAGCTTCACGAGCGGCCGGGTCCTGACCCCGACCAACGACCTGGTCCAGGCGGGCCTGCGCTCCGGGTCCGTGGTCTCGATCGTGCGGGTCTCCGAGCAGTTCGTGAACTCCGGGCAGGACCGCGGCACCGCCGTCGCGCAGCTGCGTGTTCTTGAGGGGCCTGACGCCGGGCGCGACTTCCCGCTGCCGGTCGGCACCACCTATATCGGCCGCGACCGGGGCATGGACATCCGCCTCCAGGACGGACAGGTCTCCAAGCGGCACGCCCGCATCGTCGTCGGCGAGTCCATCGAGGTGCACGACCTCGCGTCCGCCAACGGCCTGATCATGGGCGGCAAGCGGATGACGCGAGCCGTGCTGACGTCGTCGGACACCGTGACCATCGGCGAGACCGTGCTGTCCGTCGTCGCCCTGCACCGCTCCACGAGCATCGCCCCGACCAGCCCGGTCGTGGAGTTCAACCGCTCCCCGCGCGTGGTCACCCGGTTCGGCGAGAACAAGATCAAGGCCCCCAAGCCGCCCAAGCCGCCGCAGCCGCAGCGCCTGCCGTGGATGATGATGCTCGCGCCGATGGCGATGGGTGCGGTCATGTTCGCCTTCACGCGGAACCCGATCTCGCTCCTGTTCATGTTCATGAGCCCGGTCATGATGATCGGGATGTACTTCGACCGGAAGATCTACGGGAAGAAGCAGTTCGAGGAGGCGGCCGAGCAGTTCCAGGAGGCCGTTGTCGCCACCGCCGCGCGCATCGACTCAACCCACGCCGTCGAACGAGCCGTCCGGCTCGCCGAGGCGCCGTCGCTCAACGAGTCGCTAGACGCCGTCCGCCGACTCGGCGGGCTCATGTGGACGCACCGCCCCGAGCACCGCGGCTTCCTCACCGTACGGTTCGGGCTCGGCTCGGCCCCGGCCCGCACCGAGTTCGACGAACCCCGCGAGAACGACGCGATCCCCGAGCACTGGGAAAAGGTGCTGGAGCTGCAGGCCCGGTGCTCCACCATCCACGACGTGCCGATGGGCGCCGGGTTCCGGTACGGCGGCAACGTCGGCATCGCGGGGCCGAGCGGCGTCGTCGAGCCTGTGGGCCGCTCCGTGCTGCTGCAGATCGCGGCGCTGCACTCACCCGCCGACGTCGTCATCACGGCCATCACGTCCGCCCGCTCGCGGGAGGACTGGGAGTGGCTCGAATGGCTGCCGCACACCGGCTCCCCGCACAGCCCGCTCGGCGCGTCCGACCACCTGGCCGACGACCCGGGCTCCGGCATCTCCCTGCTGACCCGGCTCGAGGAGCTGGTCGAGGGCCGTGGCGTCAGCCTCGACTCCCCGGCGCCCCTGGTCGGGGAGATGGACGCGGACAAGGACCGCAAGGAAGCCCCGATCCCGCCCGTGCTGCCGGCTGTCATCGTCCTCGTGGAGGACGACGCCCCCGTTGAACGCTCCCGGCTCGTGCGCCTGGTGGAGCACGGCGCGGCCGCCGGCGTCCACGTGGTGTGGATCGCGCCCACCGTCGAGCAGCTCCCCGCCGCCTGCCGCACGTTCGTGCTGCTGGACTCCACCGCCCAGGACAACGGGGCGATGACCGGCCAGGTGCACTACGGGCAGCTCGCCTACCCGGTGCGCTGCGACGCCGCCGACCTCGGCACCGCACGCGAGGTGGCCCGGATCCTGTCCCCGGTGGTCGACGTCGGCGCGCCGACGGACGACGAGTCCGACCTGCCGCGCGCCGTCTCCTACCTGGCGCTCGCGGGCACCGAGGTCGGCAGAGACTCGAACAGCGTGGTCGAGCGGTGGCGGGAGAACCTCTCGCTGACCCCGCGCGACGGGTCGCCGCCGGTGCGGCGCAAGACCCCCACGAACCTGCGGGCGCTGATCGGGCACGACGGCGTCGAGCCGTTCCACCTGGACCTGCGCACCCAAGGCCCCCACGCCCTCGTGGGCGGGACCACCGGTGCCGGTAAGTCGGAGTTCCTGCAGTCCTGGGTGCTCGGCATGGCTGCCGCGCACAGCCCGGACCGTGTGACCTTCCTGTTCGTCGACTACAAGGGTGGTGCCGCGTTCGCCGACTGCGTCAACCTGCCCCACACCGTGGGCCTGGTCACCGACCTGTCGCCGCACCTGGTGCGGCGCGCGCTGTCGTCGCTGCGCGCGGAGCTGCACTACCGCGAGCACCTGCTCAACCGGAAGAAGGCCAAGGACCTCGCGTCCCTGGAGCGCACGGGTGACCCCGAGGCGCCGCCGAGCCTGATCATCGTCGTCGACGAGTTCGCGGCCCTGGTCGGCGAGGTCCCGGAGTTCGTGGACGGCGTCGTCGACGTCGCCCAGCGCGGCCGGTCCCTCGGCCTGCACCTGATCCTCGCCACGCAGCGCCCCGCCGGTGTCATCAAGGACAACCTGCGCGCCAACACGAACCTGCGCATCGCGCTGCGCATGGCCGACGAGAACGACTCCAAGGACGTGCTCGGGGACGACATGGCGGCGCACTTCTCGCCGTCGATCCCCGGCCGCGGCGCCGCGAAGACCGGACCCGGGCGGCTCACCACGTTCCAGACCGGCTACGCCGGTGGATGGACGAAGGACGAGCCGGAGCGGTCGACCCTCGACGTCGAGGAGATGGACTTCGGCACCGGACGGCGCTGGGAGCTCCCCGCCCCCGAGGTGGTCGAGGACCAGGACCCGGGGCCCAACGACATCGCGCGGGTGGTCACCACGATCCGCCGTGCGGCGAGCGAGGCCGGCGTGCCGCTGCCGCGCAAGCCGTGGCTGCCCGAGCTCGCCGAGACCTATGACCTGGCGCTGCTGCCCAACCGGCGCACGGACGCCCAGCTTGTGCTCGGCGTGCTGGACAACCCGCCGCAGCAGACCCAGCCGACCGTGCACTACGAGCCTGACAGCGACGGCAACCTCGCGATCTACGGCACCGGTGGCACCGGCAAGAGCACCACCCTGCGCACGATCGCGGTCTCCGCGGGCCTGACGCACCGGGGTGGCCCCGTGCAGGTCTACGGCATCGACTGCGGCTCGGGCGGTCTGTCGATGCTGGAGAACCTGCCGCACGTGGGCGCGGTGATCGCGGGAGACGACGAGGAACGTGTGACCCGGCTGCTGCGCCGGCTGCGCGAGACCCTCGACCAGCGGTCCGACCGGTTCGCCGCCGTGCGGGCCTCGACCATCGAGGAGTACCGGCGGCTCGCGAACAAGCCCGACGAGCCACGCATCATCGTGCTCGTCGACGGTATCGGCTCGTTCCGTGAGTCCTACGAGAACATCACGGCGCGCGGCTTCTCGATCTTCGGCACGTTCACGCAGCTCGCGACCGACGGGCGACCCGTCGGCATCCACCTCGTCATGAGCGGCGACCGCGCGGTCTCCGTGCCGCCGTCGCTGGCCTCCACGGTGCAGAAGCGGATCGTGCACCGGATGGCCAAGGAGGACGACTACATCATGCTCGGCGTGCCGAAGGACGTCCTGAACCCGGCGTCGGCGCCCGGCCGGGCGATCATGTACGGCCAGGAGGCCCAGATCGCCGTGCTCGGCGGGGACGCCAACGTGGCCGTGCAGTCGCGCGAGCTGGCCCGGCTGGAGCAGACCATGCGCTCGGTCGGCGGAGTGCCGCAGGCCCCCGGCGTCGAGCGGCTGCCCGACACGTTCACGCTCGACCAGCTGCCGCAGCGCACCGGCGACATGGCGACGATCGGCCTGCGCGACCTCGACATCTCGCCGGTCGGCCTGCCCCTGCGTGGCCCGCTCATGCTGGCGGGCCCGCCCGGGTCGGGGCGCACGACGGCGTTCGTGACGCTGGCGACCGCGCTCCGCCGCAACGGGGGCATGCGGCTGGTGTACCTGTCGTCGCGGCGCTCCAGCCTCTCCACGTTGGACCTGTGGGACGTCACGGCGTCCAACCCGGAGGACGTCGTGGAGTCGCTCAAGGACCTCACAGCTGCCCTCGAGAGCGATCGGCTCGCCCCGGGTACGCTCACAGTGATGATCGAGAACTACACCGAGCTCACGGGCACCCCGGCAGAGAAGCCGATGGAGGCGTTCGTCAAGCTGGCCTCCCGCAAGGAGCAGCTGGTCATCGGTGAGTCCGAGGCATCCTCCTGGAGCAAGGCCTTCACACTTGCCGGGCCCTTCAAGTCCGGCCGGAACGGCCTGCTCCTGACTCCGGGAGACACCGACGGGGACACGCTCATGAACACACCATTGGGCCGGATCCGCCGCAAGGACTTCCCGCCCGGGCGCGGATTCCTTGTCACGGCAGGCCGCGCAACCAAGATCCACGTCGCCCTGCCTGGGTGACGAGGCATGGGGAGTCCTCCCCATTCCGCGGTTTCACGGGCCATGGAATAGTTCGTGACGTCGCAGAAACGAGAGGCCGTCCACTAAGGACAGCCACAGACAAAGGAGCATGACATGGTCGCAGAGGGTGGCAACGTTTTCGGTCTTGATGTCGAGGCAGTCAAGAGCCTCGCCAACACGCTCCGGACGCAGGCCGAGTCGGTTCGCCAGGTCGTCACGACGATCACGGCGCAGATGGGTCAGACCCAGTGGAACGGCCCGGACGCCGTTCAGTTCCAGGAGGAGTGGGACGGTACCCACGCCGCCAAGCTGAACGAGATCGCCGCGGCGATCGAGGCCTACGGCACCACGGCTGACTCCAACGCCGACCGCCAGCAGGACACCTCGACCCAGTACAACTGATCGAGCCGAGGCTCTTTCAGGCAGGGTCCGGCACAGGCCGGGAATCAAAGGGTGCGGGACCGGCAACGGACCCGCACCCTTTGAAGTGGCTTTTTGGTCGCAGGGCCAGTTTTGACGCCGTCGACAACGGGACGTGAGGAGTAGCCATGAGCGGGGAAATGTACGGCGCCGATATTGAAGCGCTGCGACTCCTTGCGGACCGGTTCGACGAGGGCAGTGGAACTCTCGACACGGTCGTCGCCGCTGTCGAGGCGGCGCTTCCGCAGGAGGACGGCTGGAGCGGGCCGGACGCCGATGGCTTCCGGCAGGAGTGGACGGGCAGCCATCTGGTGCGGCTCAAGGACACGGCCGCTGCTCTGAGCGATATCGCTCTCACGGTGCGCGCCAACGCTGACGCGCAGGAGACGACGTCGAACGAGTACGTCGGTGGTGGTCCGGGCGGCTGGCCCGGCGGCGGGGAACTCGGCAACGACGAGTTCGACTGGAACTGGGGCGTGGCGGGCACGTTCGGCGCGCTTGGTTTGAAGGGCCTTACGACGTACCTGGCGGCATCCAAGGCCTGGAAGACAGGCACTGCGCTGGCCTCGTACCTCCAGGCCACTCGCCTTGGAGACGCGGCGAAGATCGCCGACGCAACGGTGGAGGTCTACCGCGGCGCGGGTGGTCTCGTGGGCCGGACCGCGGCCAGCCTCGGTGTCGCCGAAGACTTCGGGCTCATCGGCAAGATGAGCACCGCCGTCGGCCTCGCCAGCTCCGCCGGCAACATCGCGCGTTTCGCGGGCACCGCCGGTGGCATATTCGGCGTCGTCGGCGGCCTCAACCAGATGTTCAACACCCAGTACGACGGTGCTCGTGGGTGGGTCGACCGGGGAATGGGAGTCGCGTCGGTCATCGGCGGCGGTGGCGGTATCGCGATCGCCCTCGGCGCGGCGGCATTTCTCGGACCCGTTGGCGTCGGGGTCGTGGTCGGCGCTGGCCTGGTCGCTGGCGCATGGGCGCTGGGCAACATGGTGTACGACAACTGGGACACGATCTCGGGTGCCGTGGGCGACGCTGCGGGCGCTGTGGCTGGCGCCGCGGGTGCGGCCTGGGACTGGGCCGGCGACACGGCCGGTGACGTCGTGGACGGGATCGGTAACATGGCGGACGCGGCGGGAGACGCCGTATCCGACGTCGGTGACGCGGTCGGAGACGGCCTCGAAGCTGCCGGTGACTTCGTAGGAGGGCTGTTCAGTTGAGCGAGCAGACGTTGAACTTCACCAAGGCCGACTACGAGGCGGCGATCGCTGTGCTCGCCCGTGGCGAAGCCGGCAAGGCGACGCGGATCGTGAACCTGACCGACGAACAGGTCATGGTGCTCGACGGCGTCCAGACGAGCCAGCCCACGCCGATGCCCTGGCTCGAGACACAGGGCGACATCGACAAGGAGCTCGTGGGCAAGGTTGCGCTGCGGGCGCTCCTCGGCCAGGGCCTTGTGGTGCCCGCCGACCGGGGCGAGGGCAAGCCGGTCGGGATCGACGCGATCCCTGACCTCACCGGCACCCTCGTGCTGCGGCGGACCGCGCAGGCGATCCTCACTGTGGAGCGGGTGACCACCCTGGGCCGGCACTGGGTGTACTGCTACGTGCACGAGGGTTACGGGATCCTGGAGGAGGAGGTCGCGACGAGCGGCCACCACACCTACTCGGTGTACCCCGAGGCGTTCCTCGGTGAACGCCTGGAGACATTCCTCGATCCGACGTCCGCCGCAGTCATGGCGGGCAAGTCGCGCACGTTCACGGTTCGGGAGTTCGAGACCGTCGGACCGACGTTGCCCGAGCTGACGGAGTCCCTCACGGTCTGCGTGCTGTCCGTCGTCAAGGTCGGAGCGGACACGGTGCGCAACGCCACTGTGTACTCGGGGCCGCGTGGCGTGTTCACCCTGCAGGGTGACGAACGGGACGGCGTGGACGACCACCTGGTGCTGGCCGAGGTGGGCGCCGCAGTGGTCCGTGCGCTCCCCGGAAAGCTCCTCGCGGCATGAGCGGGGCGGGCACCTCTTCCGTCACCGGTGACCGGGTGACTCGCAAGGTCCGCGGGATAGCCGCGGAGTTCCCTGAGCTCGGCAGGATCCGGCACGTCGAGGCCAACCCGCCGTCGCCGACGGCGTGGTGGGTCGCGATCGGGTTCAGCATCTTCGTCGTCGTGGGCATCGTGCTCGGAAACGGCGAGGTCGTCGATGCGCTCCTTCAGATCCCCTGGTTGGTCCTGTTCGGCTGGATCGTCCTCGGATACATGGGTGCGGAAAAGGTGGTTGTGCTGGACCGGGGCCTCCTCATCGGCTCCTTCGCCTTGTTCCTGCGTCCTCGAGTGGTGCTGTTCGACCGATTCGAGGTCGACTCGATCACGGCCGCGCGTCCGGGGGGGAAACTCGGCCGAATGGTCCCCGGGCGCAGCCTCCTCATCACTGGGCGCACCGCGGTCTGGGCCTGGAACGCTGTGGCATTCGCAGCAGACCTGGGACCGGTCGCCCGCCGGAAGTATGTCGAGATGGCCGGGACGTTCAGGCCGGAGGATCCGGCGCGACGACAGCGGGTCCTCTGGTGGTTCGGCACCTGGCGGCAGCCCGACCGGCTGGTCGGCGCGCTGGAGTCCGCCCTGGTGGACCTGGGGCACCCGGTCGCCGGGCTCTCCCAGCAGGTGCTCCCGATGGTCCGGGTCAGCGGCAACCCGGCCGACGCCGCCAGCCAGATCCCCCGGTTGGTGGCCGCGCTGAATCGGTCTGGCTGACCGACCCGCTGGTAGCCGCACGAGCGGGTCACGGAGAGCCGAGTCTCCGGACCGGCCTGCGGATCCTCGCCGTGCGCACCTGGGATCTGAAATTTGGAGTGGGGTCCTATCCCCAGATGAGTTCGACGCCGTCAACGGCAGACTTGAGGAGTAGACATGAGCGGCGAAATGTACGGCGCCGATATCGAGGCCCTGCGCCTCCTCGCCGACCGGTTCGACGAGGGCAGCGGGACTCTCGACACGGTCGTCGCGGCCGTCGAGGCAGCGCTTCCGCAGGAGGACGGCTGGAGCGGGCCGGACGCCGATGGCTTCCGGCAGGAGTGGACGGGCAGCCATCTGCTGCGGCTCAAGGACACGGCAGCCGCGCTGAACGACATCGCCAGCACGGTGCGCGCCAACGCCGACGCGCAGGAGACGACGTCGAACGAGTACGTCGGTGCTGGTCCGGGCGGCGTGGTCCCGGGGTCTTCTGACCGGCCGGGAAGCATCTTCGACGTGATCGAGACCGGGATCGGCGCGATCGGCCTCGGTGCGGCCGGGTGGGCAAGTTTCAAGTACGGCCGCAACCTGCTCAACCTCGGGCGCGCCCTGGACACGGCGGGTGACGCGGCGGCGTCCGCGACGGCCTTCATCCGGCAGGGGATGCTCGTCGACGGGATGGGCATAGTCGGCAGGCTCGGCACCTTCGGCAAGTACGCCGGTGTCGCGGGCGGTGCCTTCGGCATCATCGGCGGGATCGACCAGATGTTCAACACCCAGTACGACGGCTGGCGCGGTGGCGTCGACCGGGTGATGGG
This sequence comes from Promicromonospora sp. Populi, assembly GCF_041081105.1. Classification (NCBI taxonomy): domain Bacteria; kingdom Bacillati; phylum Actinomycetota; class Actinomycetes; order Micrococcales; family Promicromonosporaceae; genus Promicromonospora; species Promicromonospora sp. Populi. The sequence continues at coordinate 4,320,961 of NZ_CP163528.1, forward strand.
TGGAGTCGGTGTCGCCGGCGGGGTAGCGACGATCGGCATGTTCCTGGGTGTCGCGGCGTTCGCCAACCCGGTCGGCATCGGTATCGCTGTCGGAGCCGGCCTGGTCACCGGTGCCTGGGCACTGGGCAACCTGGTGTACGACAACTGGGACACGATCTCCGCGTTCGCCTCCGACCCGATGCCGTACCTCGCGGACGGCGTCAAGGAGGTCGGCGAGTTCGTGGGTGACGTGGCGAGCGACGTCGGCGACGCGGTCGGCGACGCTGCCGGTGCCGTCGGTGACTTTGTGGGAGGCTTGTTCTGATGAGCGAGCAGAAGACTATGCAGTTTGGTCCGGACGACGTCGAGGCCGCGCGGGCTACGCTCGCGCAGGCACGGGACGGCGAGGTCGTCGGAATCGTGATCCTCACGGACGAGGAGGTGACGATCCTCGACGGGCCCGAGCACGAGCAGCTCGTGCCCACCCCGTGGATCGACGCCCAGGGTGACGCCGACCGGTCCCTGATGGGCCGGGTGGCACTCCGGTCGATGGCGTCCCGCGAGCTGGTCGTGGCCGCCGAGACGGACGAGAGCGGCTCCAGGGTCACCAAGATCAAGGCGCATCCCGGCATCACCGGTCCCCTCGTGCTCCGGCGCACGGCCCAGGAGATCGTCTCGGTCGAGCGGACGAGCTCCAACGGCAAGGACTGGCTGTTCGCCTACGTGCACCACGAGGACGACAAGGCCACCGTGCTCGAGGAGGAGATCTCCGGCCAGGGGCACCACGTGTTCTCGGTGTACCCCGAGGCTCTGCTGGGGGAGCGGTTCGAGAAGTTCCTGGACCCCACCAGCACCGCGCTGATGGGGACCGCCGCGAAGACCTACTCGGCCGAGGCATTGCAGGGGGCCGTCGCCAACCTGCCGCAGCTGAAGGAGGCGGTGGCGGTGAGCATCGTCTCTGGGGTGGCTCGCGGGAGCGACGAGCTGCTCAACGCGTCCGTCTACGCGGGGCCGCACGGTGTCCACGTGCTGCGCGGTACGGAGCACAACCCGGCAGGGGAGCCCGTGACGTACTCGCTGCAAGAGGTCGGCTCGCGCGGACTGCGCGCGCTGCCTGCAGAGGTGGTTCCCGCATGAGCGGCCTCGGCAGGTGGAGCCTCTGGATCGGCGTGGGCCTCGTTGTCGTCGCCGTGGTCTCAGGCGTCCTGAGCCTCATCCCGGTTGCCGTGATCGCTGGCATCCTCGCGGTGGTGGTGCTCGCCATGGCGGGGTATGACGCCATCTACAACGCGCTCGGCCGGGCCGAGCTCCGCCGTCGGGCAGCCAAGGTCGAGCGAGAGCGCGAGCAGGGGCACTAAGCCCTGCGGAGTGCGCATCCTCACAGGAACGCCACCGTCCAACCCCTGGGCGGCGGTGAGGTGCGCCTTACCCGGTCGGTAGAATCGTGGGCGGCCTTCGCTTCCCTCCTGACCTCTCGACCGGAAGGCGCCCCTTCGTGAGCACCACCCGACCCCTGCGCGTCGCCGTCGTCGGCGCCGGCCCTGCCGGCATCTACGCGAGCGACATCCTGTCCAAGACCGACCTCGACGTGAGCATCGACCTGTTCGAGCGCCTTCCCGCGCCGTTCGGTCTGGTGCGGTACGGCGTGGCCCCGGACCACCCGCGCATCAAGCAGATCATCGTCGCGCTCCACAAGGTGCTGGGCCGCGGAGACATCCGCCTGCTCGCCAACGTGGACTACGGCGTGGACGTGAAGCTCGAAGACCTGCGCCAGTTCTATGACGCCGTGATCTTCTCCACCGGCGCCATCAAGGACGCCGAGCTGGGCATCCCGGGTATCGACCTGGATGGCTCCTACGGTGCCGCGGACTTCGTGTCCTGGTACGACGGGCACCCCGACGTGCCGCGCACCTGGCCGCTGGAGGCCCAGCAGGTGGCGGTGATCGGCGCCGGCAACGTCGCCCTCGACGTGGCCCGCATCCTCGCGAAGCACGCGGACGACCTGCTGCCCACCGAGGTCCCGGCCAACGTGTACGAGATCCTGAAGACCTCCCCGGTCACGGACGTGCACGTGTTCGCGCGCCGCGGCCCGGCCCAGGTCAAGTTCTCGCCGCTGGAGCTGCGCGAGCTGGGCCACGTGCCCGACGTCGACATCGTCGTGTACCCGGAGGACTTCGACTTCGACGAGGGCTCCGAGGCCGCCATCAACTCGTCGAACCAGACCAAGCAGGTCGTCAAGACCCTGGTGGACTGGACGCTGAAGGACCCGGCGCAGAACACGGCGTCGCGCCGTCTGCACCTGCACTTCCTGAACGCCCCCGCCGAGGTGCTCGGCGAGGACGGCAAGGTGGTCGGCTTCCGTACCGAGCGCACCGCGCTGCAGGGCGACGGCACGAGCAAGGGCACCGGCGAGTTCACCGACTGGCCGGTCCAGGCCGTCTACCGCGCGGTGGGCTACTTCGGCTCGTCGCTGCCGGAGATTCCCTACGACGACGTCAAGGGTGTCATCACCAACCGCGAGGGCCGGGTCGTCGACATCGACGGCAACCAGGTCCCCGGTGTGTACGCCACGGGCTGGATCAAGCGCGGTCCGGTGGGCCTGATCGGCCACACCAAGTCCGACGCGTCGGAGACGGTGCGGCACATCGTCGAGGACGTCACCGGCGTGGCCGACGGCGAGGCCCCCGGTGACCTGGACGGCGGCCGCACGGCACCGCAGGGTACGCCGGAGGCCATCACCGAGTTCCTCGCCGGCAAGGGCGTGGAGTACATCGAGTGGTCCGGCTGGGAGCTCCTGGACGCGCACGAGCGCGCGCTCGGCGAGGCCGAGGGCCGCCTGCGGGTCAAGGTCGTGCCGCGCGACGAGATGATCTCGATCAGCAGGTCGCAGGCCTGACGGTCGGACAGTTGACGTGCGGACGGCGTGGATCCCGAACGGGGGTCCACGCCGTTCGTCTGTTCGCAACCAGCGTGCGCGATCATGGTCCCGGGAACCGCCGCCCGGCGCGGCACGTTCGGCTGGGTGGAAAGGAGTGCGATGCACAGGCACTACAACGGGCTGAAGACCGCCGCGCTGTTCGGCGGTATGTGGGTCGTCATCTTCGGGATCTGGGCGCTCTTCGGACGCAGCTCCAGCATGCTGTGGATCTTTGTGCTCATCGGTCTGGGGACCACCGCCTACGGCTACTGGAACTCCGACAAGCTGGCGATCCGGGCGATGCACGCGTACCCGGTCACGGAGCTACAGGCACCGGAGATGCACCGGATCGTGCGTGAGCTGTCCACGGAAGCGCGGCAGCCGATGCCCCGGCTCTACATCTCGCCCACCAAGGCGCCCAACGCGTTCGCCACGGGGCGCAACCCGCAGAACGCCGCGGTGTGCTGCACCGAGGGCATCCTGCAGCTCCTGAACGAGCGCGAGCTGCGCGGTGTGCTGGGGCACGAGCTGATGCACGTCTACAACCGCGACATCCTCACGGCGTCGGTGGCCTCCGCGATGGCGGGCCTGATCACCGCGGCGGCGCAGTTCCTGCTGTTCTTCGGCGGCGGCGACCGCCGCGAGGGCGGCAACCCGCTCGCCGCGATCGCGATGGCGTTCCTCGCCCCGGTCGCGGCGATGATGATCCAGATGGCGATCTCGCGCACCCGGGAGTACGACGCCGACGAGGACGGCGCCCGGCTTACGGGCGACCCCCTGGCCTTGGCCTCGGCGCTGAAGAAGCTGGAGCAGGGTACGCAGCGCGCGCCGCTGCCGCAGGACCGGGAGCTCACCAACGTGTCGCACGTGATGATCGCGAACCCGTTCCGCGGCGCCGGGATCGGGCGGCTGTTCGCCACGCACCCGCCGATGCCGGAGCGCATCCGCCGCCTGGAGACCATGGCCGGCGGTCCGTCGGGCGGTTACGGCCCGGGTGGTCTCGGCGGTCCGACGTCGGGCCCGGACGCACCGCCGTGGGGTACCCCACCCGGGATGCTCTGAAGCCTGTTCGGCGTCGTACCTACCCACGGCGACAATCCGTTAGGTCCGACCCCAACGGAATCCGTTAGGTCCGACCCTAACGACCCGCTGGCGCCCTGCGCTGTCCGTTAGTCCTTGGCACGCCGAGGCGGATACGGTGGTGCCAGATTCCCACCGGTCGCGCAGGGGCGTCCGGGTGTTACGCAGAAGGAGCACGACATGGCCGACTCGTCGTTCGACATCGTCAGCAAGGTCGACCGCCAGGAGGTCGACAACGCGCTGAACCAGGCGGGCAAAGAGATCTCGCAGCGCTACGACTTCAAGAACGTGGGCGCCTCGATCGCCTGGAGCGGCGAGAGCATAGTGATCGTCGCCAACTCGTCGGAGCGGGTGCTCGCGGCCCTCGACGTCTTCGAGATCAAGCTGATCAAGCGCGGTATCTCGCTCAAGGCGCTCGACGTCGGCGAGCGCGAGCCCAAGCCGTCGGGCAAGGAGTACCGCCTCGCGGCGACCCTCAAGGAGGGGCTGGCGGGCGAGTCCGCGAAGAAGGTCACCAAGATCATCCGCGACGAGGGCCCCAAGGGCGTGAAGACGCAGATCACGGGTGACGAGGTGCGGGTCACGAGCAAGTCGCGCGACCAGCTCCAGGAGGTCATGGCCCTCCTGAAGGGCTCGGACCTGGACTTCGCGCTGCAGTTCACCAACTATCGCTGACATGTAGGTCTGTCCCACATCAAAAACAGCTGGTTCTGCCCACCTAGGCTGCGGCCATGAGCTCCTTCGAGGTCTTGCGTGACCTGCCGCACCGCGAAGCGGCCGGGCGGCTGCTCGCCGAGGGCTGGAACGTGTGCGGCCTCGGGGACTGGGCCACGGTCTGGCGCTCGCCGGATGGAATGCAGGTCGCCAGAGTCAGTCCGTTCGAGCCGGCCTATGCGGTCTTCGTAGAGCTGTGCCGCCGCCTTGCGGGGCACCCGCTGCTGCCGCGCATCGACTTCGACACTCCCTTGGGCGGCGGGGGTCGTCTGACGGTGCTGGAGTTCCTGCTGCCGGTCGAGTCCGCCCAGGCGGAAGGCGTTTTCGAGCGCTGGGCTGCCGCAGCACCGGACGACCCGATCGCCGAGGTGCGCCGGACGGCCGAGGAGCTCAACGCCGAAGCGGCCACCTCGATCCCGTTCTGGGGCGGGCTCGACAACAACCCGGGCAACGTCATGCGGAACGCTGCAGGCGAGCCCAAGCTCGTTGACCTCTTCTACGCCGCCGGTCTGGAGATCTACCGGATCCTGCTGGAGGACCCGGCGAAGATCGCCGAGGCCTTCGCTCCAGACCGGCGCGAGTACATCTGCGACATCGTGGCCGTATCTCGGATGTCGGCGCCCGACGAGATCGCGGCACTCCGAACCGCAGCGCAGAGCATCGCTTGATCGGCGCCGCCCAGGTCAGGGCGTGCTGCGGAACTGCTCGGCCTGCTCCTGCGCCCACGTGGTGAAGGTTCGGGCCGGCCTGCCCGTGACGTCCTCGACCGTGGTCAGCACAACACCGGCGGCGTCGGGCGGGTTGGTGGCGAGCTGGATGCCGAACTCGACGTAGTCGTCGTCGTATCCGTAGCCGCGGAGCCGGTCGCGCTCGCCGTCCTCGGTGAGCTGCGCGAAGTCGATGTTCTGACCGGTGGCCTCGGCGAGGATCTGGGTGCGCTCCCTCGGGGTGAGGGCTTCCGGTCCGGTCAGCGGGTAGCTGCGGCCCGCATGCCCTTCCTCGGTGAGGGCGGTGGCGGCGACGCTCGCGATGTCGGCCTCGTGGATCATCGCGCTGGGGTAGGCGGCGAGCACTGCGACGGTCCCCTTGGTGCGGATCTCGTCAGCCCAATCGAGCGCATTGCCCATGAACTCCACCGGCTGCAGGATGGTCCAGCCGATGCTGCTGGACATCAGGGCGCTCTCGACGCTGGTCGGGGACCAACCGCCGAGCACGGTGGCTCGGCCGATGCCGTGCCGCTCGGCGAGGGCGACGATCTCCGGGCCGTTGGTCAGGTCGCTGAAACCGTCGCCGCCGAAGGTGATCAGGTGGATCCCCTCGACCCCCTCGAAGGCGGCGTCGAGCGTGCTGGTGTCGTTGAGGTCGCCCTGCACCGCCTGGACGCCGGCCGGAAAACCGGCCTTCGCGGGGTTGCGGGTCAGGGCGCGGACCTCGTGGCCGGCCTCGTGGAGCTGGTTGACGAGGTGACGCCCGACCTGGCCGGTTGCTCCGGTGACAAGAATGCGCATGTTCTTAGGTTCCCTCTCGGTGGTCCTGGTCGCTACGAGGTTGCTAAGTACTATTCTCCCGGGACTTGTGGCCGCTATATGGCCACAAGTCGAACTAGATTTGTGTCATGTCGACCAGCACCCGAGTCCTCGAGCTCCTCGGCCTGCTTCAGAACCGGCGCCACTGGCCCGGCGACGAGCTCGCGCGCCGGCTCGGCGTCAGCCAGCGCACGCTGCGCCGGGATGTCGACGGCTTGCAGGAGCTCGGGTACCCGGTCACCACGACGCGGGGCACCGGTGGCGGCTACCAGCTCAGCCCCGGCGCCGCCCTCCCGCCCCTGGTGCTCAGCGAGGACGAGGCCGCCGCCGTCGTCATGGGACTCAAGGAGATCGCCGCCGGCGCATACCCGACGTCAGGGGACGCCGCACTGAGTGCCATGGCCAAGATCGTGCAGGTACTTCCCGCGCGGATCCGACGGCGCATCGACAGCCTCCGAGCCGTCGTCGTCCAGTCGCAGGACACCGGGCGGCGAGCTGCCATCACCGATGTCGCATCATTGACGACTGTCGCCCTGGCCTGCCGGGACACCGAGACGCTGGAGCTGCAATACCGCACGAGATCCGGTGAGGTCGGCGGCCGGACGATCCACCCGCACCGGGTCGTCAGCGTCGACAATCGCCTCTACCTGATCGCCTGGGACCTCGACCGAGCAGACTGGCGCACCTTCCGCGTCGACCGCATCACCGACCCGAGCCGCACCGGCAAGCGGTTTGTCCCCCGCCGGCTTCCCGCGGACGATCCCGTCGAGTACGTGCGCGCCCAGATCAGGTCGTTGCCCGCCAGGTTTCCCGTACATGCCACTGTGCAGGCCCCCGCCGAGCAGGTCCGGGCCGAGATCGCGCACTACGGGACGGTGGAGCCCATCAACGAGACCTCGTGCCGGGTATACATCCCCGCCGCCTCGCTCGACTGGGCCGCCTTCTGCATCGCAGCCCTCGAAGCCCCCGTCGTCATCCATGGCCCACCCGAGGCCGTCGAGTACATGCGCGGCTGGGGTCGGCGCCTCATCGCCGGCACACAGGGTCAGTGACCGGCGTCGGGCTGCATGGCCGGTGAAGGGTAGACGGTGAAGACCCGCTGGCCGTCCAGCCACTCGCTGAGCCGCTTCGCCTCGGCCGCCAACGCGTCCCGGGCGGCCGGGGAGACGTCGTCGTCGAGCAGCCTGAGCTCCACCACGCCGTCAGGGTCCTGCACCCACGCGCCGACCACGCGCCCGTCGACCCAGACGGTGGTGCCGGCATTGCCCGGCGCTGTCGAACAGCTGGGGTCCATGCGGGCCGAGAAAAAAGCCGCGGTTCTTCCAGCCCATCACCGTGGGGTCGAGCAGGGGCAGCAGCGCAACCCACGGCTCGGCGGCCGGAGCCGGCTCAAGATCGTCCTCACGCAGCCAGCCGACCGAACCGTCCGCCAAGGAGACCTGCTGCGCGCCCAGGTCGTCGAGCGCCGTACGGACCGCGGACTTGGTGCCCCCGAGCCACCAGGCCAGGTCCTCGACGGTGCCGGGCCCGTACGACCACAGCCAGCGACCCACCACCTCGGCGTAACCCTGCCGCGACTCGAGCGCGTCGGGGACCTGCTGCCCCCACCAGGCCTGCGTCGTCGTCCACGTCGGGCGGCTCGTGTACCAGGCGCCGGCGTTGCCCGCCCGGGCCACCCTGCCGTCGAGGCTCAGCTGGGTGAGCACTCGCGGAGCGATGGCGATCGGCCCGCCCCAGCGCTTGTCCGGGGCCTGCACGATGACGCCGTCCGCCTCGGGCACCTCCTCCCGGATCTGCTTGGACGGTCGCTGCACACCGTCGGACAGGCAGGCGAGCACCGCGGCCTCCGCGGTCTCCAGCCAGGCTGCGCCCTGCCCGACGTCGGCCGGACCCCACCGTTCGAGGTCCTTGATCAGCCGGTTGCGGTAGGCAGCGGCCACTCTGGCGGACGCGCTGCCCCACACGGCCGGCACCAGATCGCGGGGGAACACGAACAGCGTCTCGCGCATCGACTGCTGCCGGACGAGTGAACGCGTGTCGTAGAGCGCCCGTTCGACGTCGTCCAGGTCGAGGCCGTCGACCCGCGCCCAGCACGACAGGTGCACGCTCGGCGGGTCGGTCGCGTGCAGACACACCACCGCGCGGGCGGCCTCCTCCGGGGATCCCACCCGTGCCGATCCCGCAAGAGCATGCCGCACACCCAGCCGGGCGCGGCGTTCGTCGTCGGATACCAAGCGCATGTGCCCATCCTGTACGAGACGGCGGCAACCGTGGTTCCATTCGGCGTGCGCGATGAGAGTGAAACGGGCGATAACCCTGTGCGAGACCTGGTGCCGTTCCGGACGGCCGTCCGCGCGTGGTTCGCCATCTCCTGGCAGACGTTCGGCGGGCAGGCCGGCCAGATCGCCGTCATGCAGCGCACGCTCGTGGACGAGAAACGGTGGATCGGCCAGGGCAGGTTCCTGCACGCGCTGAACTACTGCATGCTCCTGCCCGGTCCGGAGGCGCAGCAGCTCGCCGTCTACACCGGCTGGCTGCTCAACGGGTGGCGCGGCGGCATCGTCGCCGGCGGGCTCTTTGTGCTGCCGGGGATGCTCGCCCTGCTGGTCCTGTCCGCGGTGTACGTCGCGTTCGGTGAGACCACGGTCGTCTCGGCGGTGTTCGCCGGGCTTGCTCCGGCGGTGCTGGCCATCGTGGTCCAGGCAGTGGTCCGGGTCGGACGACGCTCCCTCACCAGCCCCGCGCTGGTCTTCCTCGCGATAGCGGCGTTCGCGGCGCTGACGCTGTTCGCGGTCCCGTTCCCGCTCGTTGTGCTCGGAGCCGGGGTACTGGGGTGGGTGGTGCACCGGTACGCACCGGCCTGGATCGCCGCCCCTGCCGGCCGGGAGCAGGCCGACGGCCCGGCGCCCCTGATCCCCGACGACGCCCTGCACACCGAGCGCCCGTCGGGGCGCCGCGCGCTGCGGGTGCTGGTGCTGGGTGTCGTCGCGTGGACGCTCCCGGTCGTCGTGGTGGCCATGCTGACCGGCGTCGGGAGCGTGTTCACCCAGCAGGGCCTGTTCTTCTCCGGCACCGCCCTGGTGACGTTCGGCGGGGCCTACGCCGTGCTGGCCTTCGTGGCCCAGCGCGCCGTGGAGACGTACGCCTGGGTGACACCGGGGGAGATGACCCGCGGCCTGGCCCTGGCCGAGACCACACCCGGCCCCCTGATCATGGTGGTGCAGTTCGTCGCGTTCCTCGGCGCCTACCGCAACCCGGGTGACCTGGACCCGTGGGTCGCAGCGGTGCTCGGCGCCCTGCTGACCACCTGGGTCACGTTCGTCCCGTCGTTCCTGTTCATCTTCCTCGGCGCGCCGTACGTCGAACGGCTCCGGGGCAACCGGGCGCTGGGCGCCGCGCTGACGGGGATCACGGCGGCCGTGGTGGGCGTGATCGCCAACCTGGCGCTGTACTTCACCACCCAAACCCTCTTCGCCACCACCAACGTCTGGACCGCGGGGCCCCTGCGGCTCGACGTCCCGGACCTCACCACGCTCCAGCCCGCCGCGCTGGGGATCGCGGTGCTGGCTGTCCTCCTGCTGTTCGTGGTGCGCTGGCCCGTGCTGCGGACGCTCGGCGTCTGCGCGGGCGTGGGGCTTACGCTCGGGCTCGCCGGGCTGCTCTGACGCCCGGGCGGTCAGCCGACGACGACGGGCTCCACGACGCGCACGGCCGCGGCCGGATCGGCGTCGGCCTCGGTGCGAGTGAGCGACAGCCCGTGGCCGCGGCGGCGGAACAGCAGCGCCGACAGCACGGCGCCCAGAGCGAAGAAGCCGGCCCCCCACCAGTACGCGGTCGAGTACCCGGCGATCGCCGCCTGTGCGCCGACCTCTGCGGTGACGGGTGCGTGGGTCACGAGGTAGTCGGCGGTGGCGGTGGCGGCCAGGGTGTTGAGCAGGGCGGTGCCGATCGATCCGCCGACCTGCTGGCTCGTGTTCACCATCGCCGACGCGACGCCGGCGAACTGCCGGTCGACGCCGAGCGTCGCCGTCTGCATCGACGCGGGCATGATCGTGCCCATTGCGAAGCCGATGAGCATCAGGGGCCCGAGCACGTTCGCGGCGTAGGTGCTGGAGCCGTCCAGGAAGGTGAGGAAGTACATGCCCGTCGCGCCCAGAACCATCCCCACCGGGACCAGCGCCTTGGGGCCGAACCGGGGCACGAGCACGTTGGTGCCGAGCTGCGCGGCGAGTATCAGCATCCCGATCATGGGCAGGAACGAGAGGCCCGTCTGGATCGGCGAGTACCCGAGCGTGAGCTGCAGGTAGTAGGTCACGAAGAGGAAGATGCCGAACATGCCCGCGCCGGTGATCAGCACCGAGATGTAGGCCGCGCCGCGGTTGCGGTCGAGCACTATCGAGAGCGGGAGGAGCGGGTGCGTCGCCCGCGTCTGCCAGACGACGAAGGCGGTCAGCAGCACGCCGGCGCTGGCCAGCATGCCCCAGGTCAGAGGCGCGTCCCAGCCACCGCTCTCGGCGTTCGAGAAGCCGTAGACCAGGCCGAAGAGCGCACCCGAGACGAGCAGCGTGCCCGGCACGTCGAGCTTCGGCCGTGAGCCGGTACGGGTGATGCGGGGGATGAAGGCGAGGGCCCCGACGAGGGCGAACGCCGCGATGAAGACGTTGATGTACAGGTTCCAGCGCCAGTCGAGGGACTCGGTCAGGATGCCGCCGAGGAGCAGCCCGACCGCGCCGCCCGCCCCGGCGATGGCGCCGAAGACGCCGAACGCGCGAGCGCGCTCCTTCGGGACAGTGAACGTGGTGGTCAGCACGGCGAGCGCGGTGGGGGCCAGCAGGGCGCCGAACGCACCCTGGAGTGCGCGGGCAGCAACGAGCAGCTCGAACGAGCCGGCGGCACCACCGAGCGCCGAGGCGACGGCGAAGCCGATGAGGCCGATGACAAACGTGCGCTTACGGCCGATGAGGTCGGAGAGGCGCCCGCCGAGCAGCAGGAGGCTCGCGAACGCGAGGGAGTAGGCCGTGACGACCCACTGGCGCTCGCCGTCCGAGAAGCCGAGGTCGGCCTGGGCCGAGGGGAGCGCGATGTTCACGACTGTCGCGTCGAGCACGACCATGAGCTGTGCGAGCCCGACCACGACGAGCGTGATCCAGCGACGGCCGTTTGCCGCGGGAGCTGAGGTTTCGGACATGCTCGCCACCATATACGGAACTGGCGAGTTCCGGATACGGCTGGTTCAATAATTCACCTGACGGTAAGGTCGAGCTGGACCAAGGAGGCGACAGCGATGACGCAGATCGAGCAGGTCGAGGCCAAACCCCGGCTCGGCCGCAAGAGGGACCACACCCGCGATCCCGAGATCCTGGAAGCCGCGCTCGAGGTCCTGTCGGAGACCGGCTACGACGGAATGACCATCGACATGGTCGCCGCGCGCGCCAAGGCGGGTAAGGCGACGCTCTACCGCCGGTGGTCGTCCAAGTCCGACCTCGTGCTCGACGCCGTCGCATGCATGAAGTCGGCCGATCTTGACCTCGACGCCCTCCCGGACACCGGCACCCTGCGCGGCGACCTCATCGCGATGATCAGGACGCCGAGCATCCGCGCCGCGGAGCGCAAGCTCAAGGTGATCGCCGGGATCGTGTCCATGATCGCCCGCAGCCCCGAGCTCGCCGTCGCCGCGCGCGAGGCCCTCGTCGAGCCGCGCGCATCGGCCAACCGCATCCTGTTCCAGCGGGCGATCGACCGTGGCGAGATCCCGCCCGACGTCGACATCGAGAACCTCTGCATGATCGGCCCCGCGATGGTTGCGTACCGGCTGCTCATGCTGGGCAAGCCCGTCGACCGCGAGTTCCTCGTCGCGAACATCGACGGGATCGTCCTGCCCGCCGCCGGGGTGCGTACCCTCCCGGCATCAACAGGGACGCCGGCTTGACCCACCTGCCGCGCGTGGTCGCCACCGACCTGGACGGCACGCTGCTGCGCAGCGACGGCAAGGTCTCCGACCGCACCCGGCAGGTCCTCGCGGACCTCGACGCGGCGGGCGTCGAAGTGGTCTTCGTGACCGCCCGCCCACCACGCTGGCTCACCCACCTCGCCGACACGGTGGGCGGCCACGGTCGCGTGATCTGCATCGGCGGAGCCTGCGTGCTCGACCTCGCCTCGGGCGAGACCCTGGAGACCTGCGGGTTCGACGACGACGCCGCGCGCTCCGTCGTGGACGGCATCCGGACGGCACTGCCCCACGCCGCGCTCGCCTTCGAGCGACCCGGCGGCGTCGTGTTCGACCCGCACTACCCGAACCGGGAGCCGGCCCTCGACCCCGGCCTCTGGTCGATACCGGTCGAGGACACGCTCGGCGCTCGCGGCCCGGTGTCCAAGATCCTCGCGCTCGATCCCGCGCACGTGCCCCCGCCGGGCGTGTTCTCGGACCCGCCGGAGGAGATGCGGCTCGCGCAGGAGCTGTTCTTCGCCGCGGTGCGGGGCGCCGTGGGGGTGCACGCGCAGCTGGCGTACTCGGGCGCCGTCGGCCTGGCCGAGCTCATGCCGCCTGGCGTCGACAAGGCCGCCGCGCTGGCCCGGTGGTGCACACGCCTCGGTGTCGACGCCGCCGACGTCTGGGCCTTCGGCGACATGCCCAACGACCTGCCGATGCTCACCTGGGCCGGCCGTGGCATCGCCGTCGCCAATGCGCACGGGGACGTGCTGGCGCGCGCGGACGCCGTCGTCGGGCATCACGATGCCGATGGTGTGGCCGAGGAGCTGGCCGCCGCGCTGGCCCGGCCGGCCGGGGTACGCGCGGGGGAGCAGGGGACTTAAGGCATACGCGGGCGGGGTGGGTTGCTGCGAGTAGACGATGTCTACTCACAGCAACCCGAGGTCCTGGCCGGCTTTGCCCGCAGAGGCGCTCGCCGCTGGCGGTGCTGCCTGTTCGCGGCGGGGTCTGTCACATCCGGGGTCTCGGGATCGTCGAGGGGATGACGGCGCGCAGAGCGCCGATGCGATGGGCCGGACCTCCGGCCACGACGAGAGGACCAGCGATGACTACCGAGACCACTGTCCAGGACATGGCCAAGGAGCACGGCTACACGCCGTCGGCGACGCCGACCCTGCGGACCCTCACCGCTCGCACGAAGAACCCCGCGCTGCTGGTGGACGGCGGGCTGAAGGCTCTCACCGGGATCGGGCAGCTCACCAGGGGTCAGGGTGTGCCCGACCGCACGCTGGAGCTCACGCATCTGCGCACCAGCCAGATCAACGGGTGCGCCTGGTGCGTGGACTTTGGTGTGCGGGCCATGCAGAAGGCCGGGGAGCCGATCGACCGGCTCGCGGCCGTGGCGACCTTCCGGGAGTCGCCCCTCTTCAGCGAGGCGGAGGCCGCCGCGCTCGAGCTCGCGGAAGCCGTGACCCGGATCGCCGACCAGTCCGACCGGGTGCCCGACGACGTCTGGGCGCGCGCCGCGGAGCACTACGACGAGCAGGCGCTGGGCGTCCTGGTGCTGCACATCTCGATGACGAACCTGTTCAACCGGGTCAACGTGGCAACCCGCCAGATCCCGGGCCAGTTCTGAGGCTGGTCCGGTTCTCGTCGTCGGCTAGTCCAGGCCTGGGCGAGGTGAACGTCTGCTCTGGCGGATGCCGTCGAAGGTGAGCAGTGCGAGCGCCGCCCAGACCAGGGCGAACCCGGCCCAGCGGGCCGGCGGCATGTGCTCCCCGAAGACGAGCAGCCCCACCAGGAACTGCAGCACCGGCGCGAGGTACTGCAGCATCCCGATCACGGACAGAGGTAGTCGCCGCGCGGCGGCACCGAACAGGAGCAGCGGCATGGCGGTCACCACACCCGACGCTGCGAGCAGCAGCGCATGCCCGACGCCGTTCCCGGTGAACGTCCCGGCGTCGCCGAGCCACACGAGGTAGGCGATGGCGAACGGGGCCACGACAACCGTCTCGACCGCGAGGCCGGGCAGGGCGGTGACGGTGCGGCCCACGCGGTTCTTCACCAGCCCGTAGAGGCCGAACGAGACGGCCAGGCACAGCGAGATCCAGGGCAGTCCGCCGAGCCCGGTCGACAGCACGACGACGGAGGCGACGCCGAAGCCCAGCGCCACCCACTGCACGGGGCGTAGCCGTTCGTGCAGGACCAGCACGCCGAGCAGCACCGTGACGATCGGGTTGATGAAGTAGCCGAGGGCGGCGTCGAGCACACGGTCGGAGAGCACCGCGTAGACGTAGACCACCCAGTTCACGACGATCAGGACCGCCGCGATGGACAGGGTGCCGAGGGTGCGGGGCGAGCGCAGTACGTCCCGGAATTCCCCGAGCTGCCGGACTACGGCGAGGACGATGACGCAGAACACGAGGCTCCACAGCACCCGGTTGGCGACGATCTCCAGCGCGCCGGCCGGTCGGAGCAGGGGGAAGAACAGGGGCATCGCGCCCCAGAGCAGATAGGCGCCGACACCGAGGGGCAGACCCCAGCGATCCTGGTGTTGTGTCACTGCGTCACGATAGGTCGCGCGCGGGGTTCCGGGGCTCGGCGGGCCCTGTGGGGCTCGTCACCCGCGGGGGCAGCTTTTCGATTTCTCGCGGGGGCTGGTTGGAGGCTATGGTTGGCTCCGTTCACGGCTGGTTGCCCGAGCGGCCAAAGGGATCTGACTGTAAATCAGACGGCTCAGCCTTCGGGGGTTCGAATCCCTCACCAGCCACGTGAGTAAAACAGGGCGTGACCAGCGAAAACGCTGGTCACGCCCTACTTCTTTGCTGGCTGGACGGCCCGGATCGCCGAGGACTGGCCCGGCGCACGCCCGAGGCGGCGCAACTCACACCAGATTCGATTTCACGCCAGGCCGGAGGCCATGTAGAGTCTTCCTCGCTGCCCCGATAGCTCAGTCGGTAGAGCGTCTCCATGGTAAGGAGAAGGTCAAGGGTTCGATTCCCTTTCGGGGCTCTGTGATCGACGCGAGGTCGTCCGTTGGACGGCCTCGCGTTCAGTCACGCGCGGCGGGGTAGCTCAGCTGGTCAGAGCGCACGACTCATAATCGTGAGGTCGCGGGTTCGAGCCCCGCCCTCGCTACCAAGCAAGTAAATCCGTTCGGCGTCGCTATGCCGGACGACGAGAAGACACATGGCGCCTCTCCCTCTGAGGCGCGGAGGTGAGAGCCATGGCAAGCAAGAGTGCGGATGTCCGCCCGAAGATCACGCTCGCATGCGTGGACTGCAAGGAGCGGAACTACATCACGAAGAAGAACCGTCGTAACGACCCTGACCGCCTGGAGCTGGCGAAGTTCTGCCCGCGCTGCGGCAAGCACACGTCGCACCGCGAGACTCGCTGAGTCTCGTAGTTAGCTCACGCAGACGTGGCGAACGCTGACTTCGAGGGCCGGGTCTACCCGGCCAACGCCCCCTACTCGGTAGGTCGCGAGAAGATCCGCGAGTTCGCCGCTGCTGTCGGTGCTACCCACCCCGCGCACCACGATCTCGTGGCGGCGCGGGGTGTCGGCTATTCCGACCTGGTCGCCCCGCCCACGTTCGCCGTGGTCGTGGCGCAGCGCGCCGAGTCGCAGTACATCAGCGACCCCGAGGCCCAGATCGACTTCTCGCGCGTGGTGCACGCCGACGAGCGCTTCACGCACCACCGCCCGATCGTCGCCGGCGACGAGCTCACGACGGTGCTGCACGTGGACCGGGTCGTCACGCGCGGCCCCATCAGCATGGTGACTACCCGCTGCGAGATCTACGCGGTGCCCGAGAGCGTCGAGGTGCCGTCCCCGGAGGCCGACGGCCCCGGCGAGCCGATAGCCACCGTCACCTCCACGCTCGCGATAAGAGGCGAGGAAGCATGAGCCGCCCCGACATCGCGGCCCTCGCGGTCGGCGACGTGATCGGCACGCGCACGGTCACCTTCGACCGCGCGGCCCTCGTCCGGTACGCGGGCGCCAGCGGCGACTTCAACCCGATCCACTGGAACGACAAGTTCGCCCAGGGTGCGGGTCTGCCCGGCGTCATCGCGCACGGCATGCTCAGCATGGGCACCGTCGTCGGACTGGTCACGGACTGGGCGGGTGACCCGGGCGCCGTCGTCGACTACCAGACGCGGTTTACCAAGCCCGTCGAGGTACCCAATCCCGGTGCCGCGTCGATCGAGGTCACGGGCAAGGTCGGGGTGATCGACGCCGACGCCGGCACGGTCCGCGTCGACCTCACCGTCACGGTCGACGGAGCCAAGGTCCTGGGCCGCACCCAGGCGCTCGTCCGCCTCTGACCACGACTGCTATTCACCTTAGTTTGCTTCTCAAGCGGGCTCGGATCGGGTGTGATGCTCTCGTCCAGGTTTTTCGGAGTCAACGAGAGGATCTCTGCGTGACGTCCCGACGACGCATCACAGCCCTGGCCATGGCGGCCGGAGTGTTCTTTCCACTCATCCCCCTCTCGGCGGCCGCTGCGGCTCCCACGGAGATCGCGCTCGACGACGCTGTTGTCGCGTGCGCACCCGTCGCCGCCGCCGGCTCGCTCGACGAGGCGTTCACCGCGGCGGCCCAGGTCACCGGGGTGCCGGAGGACCTGCTCAAGGCCGTCTCCTACCTGGAGTCCCGCTGGGACCAGCACGCCGGCCAGGCCAGCGCCGACGGCGGCTACGGCGTGTTCAACCTCGCGGGTGGTCACGGGCTCGGTCACGCGCACGGTGGCGGCCTGCCGCTGTCCGCCGTCAACGACAAGGAGGGGCCGGCCCGCGAAGGCACCCCCGAGCTCACCCGGGCGGCGGCACTCACCGGCCTCGACGAGGCCACCCTCAAGTCCGACGCCCAGGCCAACGTGTGTGGTGGCGCGGCCCTGCTCGCGTCCTACCAGGAGCAGGCAGTGCGCGACGGCGCGACGGACGCCGCCGCTGCCGCGACGACGTCGGACAGCCTGGCGAACTGGGAGAACGCAGTGTCCCGTATGAGCGACATCGAGGGCTTCGCGACGAGCGTCTACCGGACCCTGCGCGAAGGCGCCGGGAACACGACCCCCGAGGACGGCGCGGTCATCCTCACGGGCAACCAGGACGTCGTCGTGCCCGAGGCCGCGACCACCAGTGACCCGGCCGCCGACTGCCCCGACGACCTCGGCTGCGAGTGGCTCCCCGCCCCGTACGAGAAGGACTCGCCGGACCTCCCGGACAACACGGGGAGCTACGGCAACCACGACCAGGCCGACCGCACCGGCCCGGGCGGTCCGTCGCTCGACTACATCCTGATCCACGACACCGAGACCGCCTACCAGCCCTCGGTCAACCTGGTGCTGGACCAGTCCTACCTGGCGTGGAACTACACGCTGCGGTCCTCGGACGGGCACGTCGCGAACCACCTCGACCCGGCCGACATGGGTTGGCACGCAGGCAACTGGTTCCTGAACATGCACTCCATCGGCCTGGAGCACGAGGGCTGGGCGGGCTCGGGTGCCTGGTACACGGAGGCGATGTACCAGTCGTCGGCCAAGCTGGTGCGGTACCTCGCGGCGGAGCACGGCATCCCGCTCGACCGGGCGCACATCATCGGCCACGACCAGGTGCCGGGCATCCTGCCCGGATTCACCAAGAACGTGCACTGGGACCCGGGCCCCTACTGGGACTGGGACCACTACTTCGAGCTGCTCGGCGCGCCCATCGGCGGCGACCTGGAGACGACGACGAACGTCCAGCCGGGCGACGTCGTAGAGGTACGCACCGGGTATGCCGACAACCCGAACACGGTGACGGGCTGCCAGCAGGCGTCGCCTGGCTCCGGCGAGTGCGTGGTGGGCGCGGGCACGAACTTCCGCTACCTGTACCAGTCGCCGTCGACCGACGCGCCGCTGGCGAAGGACCCGGGCTGGAAGCCGGACGGTTCGGCCGGCACCACCTACGCGAGCGACATCAGCGCACGCGTGCAGTCCGGGCACAAGCTCGTCGTGGACCAGGTCGAGGGCGACTGGCTGGGTGTGTGGTGGGCCGGGTCCCTGGCCTGGCTGCACAACCCGGCCGACCGGCCGGTGGTGGTGCCCGCGACGGCGAAGACCGTCACCGTCGCGGGTGACGCCCCGGCGCCGGTCTACGGCCGGGCCTACCCGGAGGTAGCGGCGTACGAGGCGTACCCGGGTGTGCCGGTCCAGCCGGTCACGCCCATCGAGTACCAGGTCGGCGTAGGCCAGACGTACGCCGTGGCGGACGACGCCGTGGCCGCCGACTACTACCGGGCCGCCTCGTTCGACGGCTCCGGACCGAACCGCAAGTTGGTGCGCGGCGAGGACCTCTACTACCAGCTGTGGCTGGCGCACCGGTACGTGTTCGTCAAGGCGGCCGACGTCGAGCTCAGCGACCCGGTGGTGGCGGACGTGACGGGGCCGTCGATCAAGGGCAGTGCCAGGCCGGGGCAGGTCCTGACGGCGAAGCCCGGGACCTACCTCCCGGACGACGTCGACGTGGCCTACCGGTGGCTGCGCGACGGCGAGCTGGTGCCCTACGCGACCGGCTCCCGGTACCTGGTGACCGGCCGCGACCGCGGCACGGAGCTCGCGGTCCAGGTGACGGTCTCGGCCGATGGCTACACGTCGGCGTCGTACACGTCGGAACCAAAGCAGGTCTCCCGCCGCTAATCCTCGTAACCGAGTGCGGGCTTCTTGTTGGGTCAGCCGCAGCCGACCCAACAAGAAGCCCGCACTCAGTTACTGCTGGGGGTCACCAGTTCTTGGTGACTCCCGGGACGTTGGCCGGCAGCTTCACGTTCTTCGGGTGGAAGACGTACGCGATGCCGTCCGTCGACGTCTGCCAGACGCGCTCGAAGTTCTCCCGCGTGTAGACCTGGCGCACGGCCTCGTTGCTGGCCTTGTTCGGGTCGTTGATGATCGGGTCACCGTCCGCGGTGAACCCGACCAGCACGAGGAGGTGCCCCGGGGTGCTGTAACCGGCCTCGGGCATCTCCTCCTCGTCGAAGTTGAGGGAGAAGGTCAGCGGGATACCGGCAGCGATGAACCGCTCCGCCTCCGCGAGGGAGCGCAGGCGGGTCACGAAGCTGTCCAGCCCGAACGTGCTCGCGTACGCGGTGTTGAACGGCCAGTTGCCAGCGCCCTCGTACGTGTAGTCCCACGTCTTTATCGCGGCGTAGTCGACCTGCGGGTCGCCGTTCGGCGCCTCGATGTCCTCCAGCTCCTCGGCCGGCACCTCGCGCCCGTACGAGTAGATGACCATCGAGGACGACGTCGGCGAGCACCACACCTGGCCGCCGCCCCCGAACTCGGGGTACTCGCCGATGTGGATGAGCTGGCTGAACCGCGGCACGTCGAGCTCGACCTCTCGCCCGAGCGTGAAGTCGCTGGTGCCCGTGTAGTGCTCGTCGGGCAGGATCTCGCTGATCATGGTGCTCACCGAGGACAGGCGCGGCGAGGTCCGGGCGCCCTCGGGCCGGTACAGCCTGGCCCGGGTCTGGTACGCGTCCGGCTCGAAGCCGGCCCTCGAGACGAACGTGTCGGTGAACAGGGCAGCGTCGGTGTCGCCCTGGCCGTTCAAGGAGGTGCGGTGGATGTCGCCGACGCTGCCGTCGGCGGGCGCGAACTCGTCGCCCGACGCCCAGCGGCCCATCACGAACCACTTGGTCCAGGTCCCGTCAGCCTTGCGGCCGCGGAACTCCACCTCGACCCAGGTGCCAGTGGGGGTATCAACGTTCCAGGAGGGAACGGCCTGCTTGATCGGGTACCCGGCCTCGACGACGGGTGAGGTCCAAGTCCCGGTCTCGTAGGTGACGGGCGTGCCGTCGCCGAACGGGTCGGTGTAGTCAACGAGGTCGCCGCCGCGGGCCAGGAAGAGCCCGCCGTAGACGTCGAACCGGAGCTCGTCGCGTTCGCCCTTGAGCAGGTCCCGGCGCCCTTCCCAGGTGGTCAGAGTGATCTGGTTGTCCGACGCCGCAGGGGTCACCTCAGGCGCCCCCGCCGCCGACACCGCACCCGCAACAATCCCTGCTTGGACCAC
Organism: Promicromonospora sp. Populi; assembly: GCF_041081105.1. Classification (NCBI taxonomy): domain Bacteria; kingdom Bacillati; phylum Actinomycetota; class Actinomycetes; order Micrococcales; family Promicromonosporaceae; genus Promicromonospora; species Promicromonospora sp. Populi. Next base: position 4,341,152 of record NZ_CP163528.1, read on the forward strand.
GAGCGCTCCCGTCGCAGCCAATGCGAACGCCCTAGTTCGCAGCTTGTTCCGTACCGGCATTCCAGCCTCCATGTCCCGGGCTCCCTGCTGGGGTGAGCGAGCCGTCGGGGTCTGCCTATCACGGTGAGGGGACAGCGCAGAAGGAAAGTCGTATGTGGTGCTAACGTCGGCGGCGATCCCACGGGTGCCCCACGCAGGGGCTGAGATCGGGCTGACGGCCCGGGACCGTTGAACCTGTCCGGTTAACACCGGCGTAGGAAGCAGGAGTCTCATGATGGAGAACACCCAGTCCCGCACGCTCGCCTTCGAGCACGAGAACAAGCACGACGATGTCGCCCTGCGGGTGCCGGTCACCGAGATCACGTTGGCGTCGTCGCCCGACGGCACCCCGAACGAGCCGGTTCGGGTCTACCGCACACAAGGCCCCGGGTCCGACCCGGTCCGCGGCCTCCCGCCGGCCCGCGAACCCTGGGTCGTGGCACGGGGAGATACCGAGGAGTACGACGGCCGCCGTCGAGCCCTGGCCGACGACGGGCGCAGCGCCCTGCGCCGGGGCGCGGCGACCCAGGAGTGGCGGGGAGAACGACGTCGACCCCGCCGGGCCGTCCCCGGCCGGACCGTCACCCAGATGCACTACGCGCGCCAGGGCGTCATCACGCCGGAGATGCGGTTCGTCGCGCTGCGCGAGGACTGCGACGTCGAGCTGGTGCGCAGCGAGGTCGCGGCAGGCCGGGCGATCATCCCGAACAACGTGAACCACCCGGAGTCGGAACCGATGATCATCGGCAAGGCGTTCCTGGTGAAGATCAACGCGAACATCGGGAACTCGGCCGTCCACAGCTCGATCGCGGAGGAGGTGGAAAAGCTCGAGTGGGCCACGAAGTGGGGCGCCGACACGGTCATGGACCTCTCCACCGGGGACGACATCCACACCACCCGCGAGTGGCTGCTGCGCAACTCGCCGGTACCCATCGGCACCGTGCCGATCTACCAGGCCCTCGAGAAGGTGAACGGCGACGCGAGCGCGCTGACCTGGGAGGTCTACCGGGACACCGTGATCGAGCAGTGCGAGCAGGGCGTCGACTACATGACCGTGCACGCGGGCGTGCTGCTGCGGTACGTGCCGCTCACCGCCGACCGCGTGACGGGGATCGTGAGCCGCGGCGGGTCGATCCTCGCGGGCTGGTGCCTGGCGCACCACCAGGAGAACTTCCTGTACACGCACTTCGACGAGCTCTGCGAGATCTTCGCCGCGTACGACGTCGCGTTCTCCCTGGGTGACGGCCTGCGGCCGGGTTCGCTCGCGGACGCGAACGATGCCGCCCAGTTCGCCGAGCTCGACACGCTCGCCGAGCTGACCAAGCGGGCGTGGGAGTACGACGTCCAGGTGATGGTCGAGGGGCCGGGCCACATCCCGTTCCACCTGGTGCGCGAGAACGTGGAGCGGCAGCAGGAGCTCTGCGACGGCGCCCCGTTCTACACGCTCGGCCCGCTGGTGACCGACATCGCGCCCGGGTACGACCACATCACCTCCGCCATCGGCGCCACCGAGATCGCCCGGTACGGCACCGCGATGCTCTGCTACGTCACGCCCAAGGAGCACCTCGGCCTGCCTGACCGGGACGACGTGCGTACCGGCGTCGTCACCTACAAGATCGCCGCGCACGCGGCCGACGTCGCCAAGGGCCACCCAGGCGCCCGGACAAGGGACGACGCCCTGTCCAAGGCCCGCTTCGAGTTCCGCTGGCGGGACCAGTTCAACCTGTCGCTCGACCCGGAGCTCGCCGAGCAGTACCACGACGAGACCCTCCCGGCCGAGGCCGCCAAGACCGCGCACTTCTGCTCGATGTGCGGCCCCAAGTTCTGCTCGATGCGCATCTCGCAGGACATCCGCGACGAGTTCGGCGGCGCCAAGGCCCAACAGGCGCTCGCGGGCGACGTAGCCGAGGCGGCCGCGGCAGGCATGGCCGAAAAGTCGGCCGAGTTCCGCGCGTCAGGCGGCGAGGTCTACCTCCCGCAACCCACCCTCCGCCCGTAACCCACCGACTTGGTTGTGGGCGTGATCGTTGCGCCTAAAACGGGCAATCGGCAGCAACGATCGCGCCCACAACCAATCGGTCAGTCCAGGTCCGGGACCGGGCCTGTTGTTGTGCCCTCTACCAGGGTTACCGGGAGGAGGACTGATTCCGGCTCCTCGCCGGCCAGGAGCGCGACGACGGCCAGGCCGAGCGCCCGGCCCTTCTCGACGAGCGGCTGGTGCACGCTGGTGAGCACGTCGGGGGAGAGCCACGGCAGGTCGAGGCCGTCGAACCCGGCCACTGAGACGTCCTCCGGCACGCGCAGGCCGAGCTCGCGCGCGGCGATCACGGCGCCCGCCGCGAGCAGGTCGGAGTGGGCGACGATCGCCGTCGGACGGTCGCGGGCCGGTGCCCACTCGGACAGGATCTCGGTGGCCGCGTCCCGCCCGTGCTCCACGAGCGAGGCCGGCGTCTCCCAGGAGATGACCGGCTCGACGACGTCCCGCACCCCGGCCAGGCGGTTGCGGGTGGGGGTGCGCTCGGCGGCGGCGAGCCGGGCGGCGTCGACCGGCCCCGACCGCTCGTCCCGCCCGAAGGGCAGCGTGATCTCCGCGATCCGCGTGTGTCCTAGCTCGACGAGGAGGCGTACCGCCTCGGCGGCGCCGTGCCGGTCGTCGACGCCGACCACGGGCACGCCGGGCACGTTCTGCCCCTCGCCGATCACGACGGGTACCCCCCGGCGCTGCAGCGCGGCGAGGTTCGGGTCGTCCTTCAGGGTGCCCCACACCAGCACCGCGACGTCCATCGCGGCGGCCTCGACCAGCGGGTCGACGGCGGCCGGCAGCCCCGCCTCGGCAGCGAGCCCGACGGACTGCGCAGTGGCACCCTGCCGCGTCCCCGGGACGAGCAGCACGCCCAGACCCTGCTCACCGATCGCGGAGACCAGGCCGTGCAGCACCTGCGTGGACACCGGGTCCCGGAACGACCGGCCCAGCTGGTCGCCGATCACGACGCCCACGATCCCGGAGCGGCCGGACCTCAGCTGCCGCCCGAGCGGGTTGGGCCCGGAGTACTCGAGCTCGCGGGCGGCCGCGAGGACCTTCTCCCGGGTCTCGGGGGTGATGGGCCCCGCGCCGGAGAAGGCGAGCGACGCGGTGGAGACGGAGACACCTGCCAGCTCGGCGACCTTCGCGAGGGTCGGACGTACGGTCTGGCGGGTCATCGCGGTTCCTTCTCTCGCATCGGGGTGTGCATCGGGGCGGAATCTGCTGGGCCGATCCCAGGTTGTGGCCTACGGTCGGGAGATTCAATCGCAACAAGGAGTTTTGTGCCTACTGCACACGCCGCCGCTCGTGCGGTCTTCGTAGTCTTCGCCGCCAGCGGGTTCGGCTTCGCGAGCTGGGCCTCGCGTCTCCCGGCCGTCCGGGACGGCCTCTCGTTCTCCGAGCAGGAGATGGGCCTGCTGCTGCTCACCGGGTCCATCGGCTCGGTCGCGGCGATCCCGCTCTCGGGGCTGGTCGCGGAGCGGTTCGGCACCGCGCGGACCGTCGTCACGTTCGCCGGCATCCTCGTGGCGGGGCTCACCGTGGCCGGGTTCGGTGTCGCGGCGGGCGAGCACCTCGCGGTCCGGCTCGGTCTGATCCTCTTCGGCGTGGGTGCCGGGGTCTGGGACGCCGCGATGAACCTCGAGGGCGCCGCCGTGGAGCAGCGCCTCGGCCGGGCGGTCATGCCGATCTTCCACGCCGGGTTCTCCTTCGGCACCGTGCTGGGCGCGGGCATCGGCGCCCTGGTGGCCACCGCGGGCGTCCCCGTGGTCTGGCACATCGTGGGGGCGGGTGTGATCGCCCTCCTGTCGGTCCTGGTGGCGGTCCGCTATTTCTCCCCGCGCGCGGTGACGGCGACACTGCCCGACGCCGGCGCGGGCAACGCTGACGGCGCCGATCCGGGCGAGTTGACCCCACCGCCGTCGGGCATCGGGGGGCTGTTTGCTGCCTGGCGGGAGCCGCGGACCCTGGCGATCGGGCTGGTGGTGCTCAGCGCGGCCCTCACCGAGGGTGTCGCGAACGACTGGGTGGGCCTCGCGGTGGTGGACGGCTTCGGCACGTCCGACGGGATGGGGGCCGTGGGCCTCGCCGTCTTCCTCACCGCCATGACAACCGCTCGGCTCGCCGGGACGCGGGCGATCGACCGGTTCGGCCGGGTCCCGGTGCTCGTTCTCTCGGCGGCGCTGGCGTTCGCGGGTGTGCTCACGTTCTCGCTGGTCCCGGTCCTGTGGCTGGCCCTGGTCGGCGTCGGACTGTGGGGGCTCGGCGCGGCGATGGGCTTCCCGATGGGCATGAGCGCGGCGTCCGACGAGCCGCGGCGGGCAGCGATGCGGGTGGCCGCGGTCTCGACCATCGCCTACACCGCGTTCTTCGTGGGGCCGCCGCTGATCGGATTCGTGGCGCACGCGACGGGCTACCGCCTGGCGGTGCTCGTGCTGCTCGTCCCGATGGTGCTGGGTCTCCTCGTGGCGCGCTCGGTCCGGCCTCTGCCGACGGCGGCCGGTGTGAAGAGGTAGTGCAGGCAGCGGACCGGCATATGCCCAGGACAGGGCCGCAAGTTCGCGGCGTAGAACACGTCTGCGGACACTAAAAGGTTCCAGAACTAGCAGACATCACCCACGCCATGTCGAAGATGTGCACAAAACCAACGCGACAGGTAGATAGGCTTGCACGGTGAGCCCATACCCGGCAGACACCGCCCAGGCGCAAGCGGTGGCCCCCAGCCTCGCTGACCTCACCACGCTCAGAGTGGGTGGCCCGGCAGCCTCGTTCGTCGAGGCGGAGGAAGAGGCCGCACTGATCGACGCGGTAAGCACCGCCGACGACGACGGTGTGCCGCTGCTCGTGGTGGGTGGCGGCTCGAACCTGCTGGTGGCTGACGAGGGTTTTGACGGCGTCGTCGTGCGCGACAACCGGAGCGGGATCGTCGTCGAGTCGAGCGACACCTGCGGTGGTGCAGTGGTGAGCGCGCCCGCCGGCCAGAACTGGGACGAGCTCGTGGAGCGCGCCGTCGACGAGGGCTGGGTCGGGGTCGAGTCGCTGTCCGGCATCCCCGGGACCGTCGGCGCCGCGCCTGTGCAGAACATCGGCGCCTACGGGCAGGAGCTCTCCGGGGTGGTCTCGCTGGTCCGCACCTGGGACCGGGCGGAGCGCCGGGTGCGCACCTTCCCCGTCGGAGAGCTGGCCTTCGGGTACCGCACGTCGCTGCTCAAGCGGTCCATGCACACCGAGGGCCGCGACGAGGACCCGCGCGCCCCCTGGTACCCGTCGCCGCGCTACGTGGTGCTGAGCGTCCAGTTCCAGTTCCGGCTCGGCACGCTGTCTGCGCCCGTGGGCTACGGCGAGCTGGCGCGCCGGCTGGGCGTCGAGGTGGGGCAGCGTGCGCCGATGAAGGATGTCCGCGAGACCGTGCTGGGGCTGCGCGGCGGCAAGGGGATGCTGCTCGACCGGCCGCCCTTCGGTGCGGCGCCGGACCACGACCGCTGGAACTCTGGGTCGTTCTTCACCAACCCCGTGATCCCCGTGGAGCAGCTGCGGCACCTGCCCGAGGACGCCCCCCGCTACCCGGTGCGCTCCGCCGCGCCGGAGACGACCACCGGCCCGAGCCTCGGCGCCATCGACCCGACGCTCGTGAAGACCAGCGCCGCCTGGCTCATCGAGCGGGCGGGCTTCGGCAAGGGCTTCGGCCTGGCGGGGGAGCACAGCCCGGCGCGGCTGTCGACCAAGCACACGCTCGCGATGACCAACCGCGGCGGCGCCCGGGCCGAGGACGTCGTTGCCCTGGCCCGGGCGGTGCGCGACGGGGTCCGGGACCGCTTCGGCGTCACCCTGGTCCCGGAGACCGTCCTGGTGGGCGTCTCCCTCTAAGGGTCAGTACACGACGACCGGAGTGCCCGCCGGTGCGCCCCAGGTGTCCCAGATCCAGTCCATCGCACCGTTCGAAACGCGCACGCAGCCGTGCGACGCCGGGAACGCGGGCACCGACGCCGAGCCGTGCACCGCGATGCCGCCCGTGAAGAACTTGGGCCGCCACATCTCGCCGAGCTCCAGGCCGGACTCGTACATCCGGTCCTCCGAGCGGTAAACCGCGAACGACCCGCGGGGCGTGTTCGCCCGGTAGGTGTTGCCCAGCGCCTCGTACGTCTCCCCGTTGCCGGACGACGCGTTGATGACCCGCACGACCCGGCCGTTCTCCACGGCGAGCACAAGCTGCCGGTCGATGTCGATCTCGAGCACCTTGCCCGACGACGTCTCCGCCTGCGGCACCACCCCGTCGTCCGCCGCGGCCTGCGTCTGGTCGCCGACCACACCGTCCCGGTAGAGGCCGCCGGCCTTCTGCAGCGCGAACACGGCCTGCTGCGTCTCGCCGCCGTACGTGTTGTCGACGGAGGTGATGAAGTAGCCGAGGTCCTGCAGGCGCTGCTGCAGTGCGCCCACGCGATCGCTGACCTCGCCGTACTGGATGTAGTCAGGAACTTCCGGCTCTTCCGGCTCCTCGGCGCCCTCGTCGTCTCCGGAGCCCTCCTCGGAACCCTCGTCAGTGCCGTCGGACGGCGACGGGCTCGCCTCCGGCTCCTCTGGCTGCGACTCGCTCGCGCTGGGTTCCGGGCTCGCCTCCGGCTCCTCGGGCGTGGGTGTAGGTGTGGGTGTCGCCGTGGGAGAGGTGGTCGTCGTGTCCGCCTCCGCCGGGGGCTCCTGATCACCACCACACGCGGACAGGAGGCTCGCGGTCAGCGCCAACGCGCCGAGCGTCCCCATCACCCTCTTGCCGACGACCCCGTTTGCGCCCTGGATCGACCTACCCTGTACTACCCGCATCGTGACTCCTCCTCGGCCGCGCCATCTGGGCTGACGCGGCGCCGCGCACGCGAGGATACGTCTTCCCCTTGTGTGTGCCCTGTATCTCTAGCTGACGCGCGGGAACCCACGAAGGTTGGTCGGTCGATCTTCACCCAATCGTGACAGTACCGCCTGCTGGGAGGGTTTCCAGGGCCTCGGTGAGGTCCGGGGTGAGCAGCCATTGGTCGACGCCGGCCAGCAGCCGCGCCTTGGTGGTCGACGACGCGCGGCTGGCCCGGATCGACGACGACGCCAGCGCCGCGAGCTCGGCGTCGGAGAACCCGTGCGCGCTCCGCGCGATCTGATACTGGTCGACGAGCCGCGACCCGAACAGGAGGGGGTCGTCGGCGCCGAGCGCCACGAGGGCGCCCGCGTTCACCAGGGTGCGCAGCGGCACCTCGCCCGCCTCGCTGTAGACGCCGAGGCCGATGTTCGAGCCGGGGTTCACCTCGAGGGCGACCCCGCGGTCCACGATGTCCGCGAGGACCCGCTCGTCCTCGGCCGCGCGCACGCCGTGCCCGATCCGGTCGGGCACCAGCTCACGCATGACCTCGCTGATGTGGTCGGGCCCCAGCAGCTCGCCGCCGTGCGGCACGGCGGCGAGGCCCGCCCGCCGCGCGATGTCGAACGCGGGCCCGAACTGGGACGTGTCCCCGCGGCGTTCGTCGTTGGAGAGCCCGAAGCCCACCACGTCGCCGACGCCGTCACCCGCGTACCGGGCGGCCAGCCGCGCGAGCGTGCGCGCGTCGAGCGGATGCTTCATGCGCGACGCCGCGATGACAACGGCCACCTCGATCCCGTGCGCGGCGCTCGCCACCCGGGCGGCGTCGAGGACTATCTCGACGGCGGGCGTGATGCCGCCGACGAACGGGGCGTAGGACGTCGGGTCCACCTGGATCTCGAGCCGGCCGGAGCCCTCGGCGGCGTCGTCGGCCGCTGCCTCGTCGACCAGCCGGCGCATGTCGGCCTCGGAGCGGACGCACGCGCGGGCGGCGTCGTACAGGCGCTGGAAGCGGAACCAGCCGCGTTCCGTGGCGGGCAGGCGCAGGGGGTCGTTGTCGATCAGCGCCTCGGGCAGCCGTACGCCGTATGCAGTTGCCATGTCGACGAGGGTCGGCACCCGCATGGATCCGGTGAAGTGCAGGTGGAGGTGCGCCTTTGGAAGGAGTGCGAGGTCGCGCATCTGCGTAGTCTGGCAAAGCGAGGGTCCTGCGGCAGCCGCTGTCGTGATACTCCGCACTACTCACACAACCCGGCGTCCATCTTTGGTGTGCGTGCGATCCGCTACGTATCCTGAGAAGAACATGCCCCAGATAGCCGAAATGACTGATTTACACGATGCGCAACCCGGACACCGGTGAACCAGTGAACGACGAGACCACGGGCAACGAGAACGCAGACAACACTGCGGAGCTCCCGGTCCACGCAGTCCTGGGCGGAAAGTACGAGCTGGTCGACGTCCTCGGCACCGGCGCGACGTTCACCGTCTACGAGGCACAGCGCGTAGCGGTCCCCGAGCCGGCTCCGTCCGACAACGACGAGACCGCAGACGACGACGAGACGGCAGACGACGAGACGGCCGCTGCCGCCGACGGCGAGCCGACGGACGACGCGACCGCCGACGGGGCGAGCGCCGACAAGGCTGACGCGGGCACGAGCGAGGCCGAGCCGGGCGAGGCGTCCGGCGACGACGAGCCGAAGTCGGACGCAACTGACGCTGACGCCGGCGAGCCCGGATCTGACGCTGACGCCGACGCGACCGCGGAGCTCCCCGAGCCTGCGGAGCCCGAGGTCGACCTCGACCAGCCGCTCGTCGTCAAGGTGCTGCACCCGCACCTGGTCGACGACCAGAACGCGCGCGACTCCTTGCGCCGCGAGGTCGAGGCCGCCGCGCTGGTGAACCACCCCGGCGTCGTAAAGGTGCTGGACTCCGGCGAGGAGGACGTCGCCGGCGCGAACGTGCCCTGGACCGTCATGAACCGGATGCCGGGCGTGTCCCTGTCCGACCTCGCCGGGGACACCGGCGTGCCCTGGCGCGACGCGCTGGCGATCATCGACGGCCTGCTGAAGGCGCTCGCCGCGGTGCACGCGGCGGGCCTGGTGCACCGCGACGTGGCGCCGCGCAACGTGATGGTCGACAAGCGGCCGGACGGCACTTTCGTCGTCGGGCTGATCGACCTCGGTCTCACGCGCCCCGCGGACGGCGAGGGCGACGGCGCCACCGTGTCCGGGTCGGTCATCGGCATGTCGCCGGAGCAGGCCCGCGGCAAGCCGCTGGACGCGCGCAGCGACATCTACGCCGTCGGCGCGCTCGCGTACTACGCGCTGACCGGGCACGCGCCGTACGAGCGCGCGCAGGCGGAGGACGTCCTGCGGGCGCACGTGAACGCGCCCGTGCCTGCGGCGTCGGCCCGTCGGGCGGCGGTCCCGGCGTCGGTGGACCGCCTGGTGTCCCGGGCGATGGCCAAGGACCCGAACCGCAGGTTCCCCACGGCCGCGGCGATGAGCGGGACCGTGACGATCCTGCTCGGCGGCCCCGCAGGCCGCATGGGCACCAGCGACGAGACCATGCAGCTGGGCGTCGGCGCCGGCGGCACCGAGGTGATCGACCCCGTCGCCGGGTCGGGCACGATGAAGCTGGGTCAGATCGACGGGGGCGACCGCACCACGACTATTGGCGCGATCGGCGCTGCGGGTGCCGTCGGAGCCGGGGCCGTCGAGCCCGCGCCGGCCTTTGTGCCGCCCTCGGCGGAGCTGCCCGAGGAGAAGCGGTCGTTCTGGCAGAAGATGACGACCGGCCGCGGCAGGGTGTGGACGATCGTGATCTTCGCGCTGCTCGTGTTCAGCGGCGCAGGCCTGGTGATCGCGAACATCCTGGGCGACAACGGGACGCCGGAGGTCACGCCGAGCCCGAGCCAGTCGTCGCAGCAGCCGTCGACGGACCCGACCCCGTCGTCCACCCCGTCCGAGACCGAGGAGGAGGTGGAGCCGACGCCGACGCCGACGCCGACTCCGACGCCCACTCCGACGCCGACCCCAACCCCGACGCCTACTCCCACACCCACGCCGACCCCGACTCCGACGCCGACTCCCACTCCGACCGAGGAGCCCACTCCGACCGAGGAGCCGACGCCGACCGAGGAGCCGACGCCGACCGGTGAGCCGACGCCAACCGGCGAGCCCACCGGCGACGGTGAGGCGGCCGACCCGGGCGCGGCTCTTGCCGGCACCGAGTCCCGGTAATTGGCAAGCAAACACTGCGCCCCTGACTCGGCGCACTCGGGACGCCGAGTCAGGGCCGCAGTCCGACCAGCAAGCTGACTCGCGGTACCAGGTCCGGAGCTCACACCTCCTGGAGGCGTTCCTTCAGGGCCATGGCGGCCCGCGCCCGAAGCATCGGCCCTTCGGCCTCCTCGTCGGACGCCGCGGCCGCGACGGTCGCCATGTGTGCCGCGAACCGGGCCTCGGCCGCCGCGATGGTGGCGTCCGGCTCGGCGCGGTACGCCTCGGCGACGTCGTTCAGTGCGTCGTCATGGAAGGTCACGCCCATGGTGTCGATCGGCACCGCGACGTCGTAGATCGCTGAAACGACCGCCGCCTCGACGCGTGCCGTGATGTCCGTCTCGTCCAAGTTGTTCATGCGCGCAACCTATCGGGACCGGCACCGCCGCGTCCCGGAAAGTTCAGGCGATCCAGCCGCGCTCCCGGGCCACCGTCACGGCCGCCGTCCGGTCGGCGACGCCGAGCTTGGCGAACGCCCGCAGCAGGTGCGTCTTGACCGTCGCCTCGCTGATGAACAGCTCGCGTCCGACCTCCGCGTTCGACCGGCCCAGCGCCACGAGCGTGAGCACCTCCGCCTCCCGGGTGGAGGGCCGCTCGGCGATCGTGCGGACCGAGCTGACCAGGCGCGTCGCCACGCTCGGCGCCAGCACCGTCTCACCCCGCGCCGCCGCCCGCACACCCGCGACGAGCACGGCGCGGGGTGTGTCCTTGAGCAGGTACCCGGTCGCCCCGGCCTCGACGGCGCGCAGGATGTCGGCGTCGGTGTCGTAGGTGGTCAGCACCACAACACGCGGCCCTCTGCCCGCACCTCCCGCGGCGACGATCCCGGCGGTCGCCGCGACGCCGTCCAGCACCGGCATCCGCAGGTCCATCAGCACGACGTCGGGCCGCAGCGTGGCCGCCAGGTCCACAGCTTCCTGGCCGTCGGCGGCCTCGCCCACCACCTCGAGGTCGTCCTCGACCGCGAGCATGCCCGCCAGCCCCGACCGCACCACCGGATGGTCGTCCACCACCAGCACCCGGATCATCGCGCCACCCCCTGTGTTCCTGTTGTCGTGTCGACCGATCCGTTGGCCGGCCCGTCCACCGGGACCCGGGCGCGCAGCGTCGTGCCGCCGCCGTCCCCCGGGCCGACCGCGAGCGTGCCGCCCGCCGACCGCACACGCTCCCGCATGCCGGCCAGCCCGAACCCGTCGGCGACATCCGCGCCGAGGCCCCGGCCGTCGTCCGACACCGTGAGCGTCACCTCTCCCTCGGCACGCCCCAGCCGCACGACGACGGAGCGTGCCTGCGCGTGCCGACGCACGTTCGCGAACGCCTCCTGCGCCGCCCGCAGCAGCACCACCTCGACCGCCGGCGTGAGCGCCCCGACCCGATCGGTCTCGACGGTCACGGCCAGGCCGGTCTCCTCCGCGAACCGGCTCCCGAGGCGGCCCAGCGCCTGCGGGAGCGACGCGTCCTGCAGCGCTACGGGGGCAAACGCGGCCACCAGGGCGCGGGCCTCGGCCAGGTTTTCGCGGGCCGTGTCCTCGACGACGTGCAGGCGCTCACGCACCGCGCCGTCGTCCCCGAGATCAAGGGCGGCCGTCGCGGCCTGGGCCTGCATGACCACGCTCGTGAACCCCTGGGCGAGGGTGTCGTGGATCTCCCGGGCGAGCCGCTCCCGCTCGGCGGTCACCCCGGCCTCGTGGTTCGAGCGCGCCAGCTCAGCCTGCGCCGCCTGCAGCTGGTCGAGAAGCCGCGCGTGCTCCTCGGCACGCTGCATCGCCACGTGGAACCAGAGCCCCAGCCCGATCGCGAACACGAGCGTCACCGCCATCTGCGGCGCCACCTGGCCCAGGACAGCGGGGTCGAAGCCGTACCCCGCCGAGACGCCGATCGTCACCGCCACCCCGAGCACCACGCAGCCGACCACACCCCGCCGGATCGACGTCAGCAGCATCCACACCTGCGCGAACGCGATGAACATCAAGAACTGGGCCACGCCGCCCTGCGACACCGCCACTCCCGTGCCCAGGACCAGCACCACCAGGTACGCGACGGCGGGCCGCTGGTCCCGCGAACGGGCTGCCCGGGCGCCCCATACCGCGTAGGCCACGACGATCGCCGCCAGCGCCGCGTACGCGACGGCGAGCCGCGAGCCCCGCGTCCCCTCCAGCACGAGGGCGACGGCGGTCAGCGCCACGATCACGCCGAACGCCGCATCCCACCACCGCACCTGCTGCCCCCACCCGGCGTACAGGCGCTCCATGGCGCGGTCTGCGCTGCGCCCTTCGTCAGCCGTGACGGTGTCTTCTCGACGTCTTCCTCGTGCTCCGCTTCGGGCGGGTGCCTCGTTCTTCGGCTCCCACCCTGCGCTGCGCCCTTCGTCAGCCGTCATCGTGCCGTCGCCACCGGAACGTCCGCGTACCTACCACGAGCCCCACGACCAGCCATGCCGCCAGTACAGCAGCCGTCGCCCCGGGCTGCCAGGCCCCGACCGGTTCGGCCGCGGCGAAGGCGTCCGGCAGGAACACGGACCGCATCCCCTGCGCTATCCACTTGAGCGGGAACAGCGCCGACAGGTCCAGCATCCAGCCCGGGATCTGGCTCACCGAGAAGAACACCCCCGACGTGAACTGCAGCACCAGCAGCGGCGCCACCACCACGGCGCTCGCGGACCGGCCGGAGCGGGGCACCGACGAGTAGGCGACGCCGCACACCGCCCCGGCCGCCGTGCCGAGCACGAACACCCAGGCGAACGTGGCCCAGCGGCCGGCGTCGTCGGGCAGGGGGACGTCGAAGACGAGGGCGGCGACCGCGAGCAGCAGGGCGGTCTGCACCAGCACGGTGACCAGCGACAGGAAGATCTTGCCCAGGAAGTACGACGTGGCGGGCAGCGGCGTCGCACGCAGGCGCTTGAGCGAACCGTCGTCGCGCTCGACCGCGATCGAGATCGCGAGCGTCTGGTAGGTGGAGAGCATGACGCCGGTCGCGACCATGCCGGGCAGGAAGTACTGCGCGAAGCTCACGGTGACGCCGTTCGCGACGATCGGGTCGTCGTCGCCGAACACCGTCGCGAAGATCGCGAGCATGACTATGGGATAGGCGAAGCCGAAGATCATCGAGTCGCGCTCGCGCACGAACTGCAGCAGCTCCACGCCGGCGCGCACCAGCCCGAGGCGGAGCGTGCCGGGCAGCTTCCGGGGTGTGGTCGAGGTTGTGCCGGTCATCGTCGGGCTCATCGCGCCGCCTCAACTTTCACGTCGTCGGTCAGGGTCTCGCCGATCAGGGACAGGTACACGTCTTCGAGCGTCGGGCGGGTCACGGACAGGCCGGGTACCTCGCCGTCGGGCCCTGCCTGCGCCATCAGCCGGCCGACGACGGCGGTGGGCCGCTCGGTCCGCTCGGTGCGCCGCACGCCGCCGTCGTCCCACGCGACCACCGGGGTGCGGGCCTCGGGCCCGCCCAAGCTGTCGGGTGTGCCCTGAGCCACCACCACTCCGTCGCGCACGACGATCACCCGGTCGGCGAGCTGGGCGGCCTCGTCCAGGTAGTGCGTGGTGAGCAGGATCGTGGTGCCGCCCTCCCGCAGCCCGGTCACGAGGTCCCAGAAGGAGTGCCGGGCCTGCGGGTCGAACCCGGTGGTGGGCTCGTCCAGGAACAGCAGCTCGGGCCGCCCGACGATCCCGAGCGCCACGTCGAGCCTGCGCCGCTGCCCGCCCGACAGCCCGCGGGTCCGCGTTCGGGCCTTCTCCGTGAGCCCGACGGCGGCGATCACCTCGGCCGGGTCCCGCGGGTCGGGGTAGTACGCGGCCGCCGCGCGCACGATCTCCGTGACGGTGAGCTCGTACAGGTCCCGGGATTCCTGCCCGACGACGCCGATCCGCGCCCGCCACGCCCGCCCGCCGTCGCGCGGGTCCTCGCCGAGCACGGAGACGGAGCCGTCGTCCCGGTCGCGGAAACCCTCAAGGATCTCCACCGTGGTGGTCTTGCCCGCGCCGTTGGGGCCGAGGACCGCCACTATCTCGCCGGGGGCGACGTCGAGGTCCAGGCCGTCGACGGCGTCCTTGTATCCGGTGCGAGGGGTGCCGTACCGCTTGCGGAGGCCGCGTACTCGCACGGCCAGGGGGTCGGAGGTCTGCATGCCTCGAGTTTGCTCCGGCCGGGGTCTGCCCAGGGACGCCCGTTCGGCTGCCATCGCTGTCCACCGTTCGACGGACAGCGGCAGGCCGCGGGGCTTGTGGGGGACCCGTGCGAGGGTGCTCGGGGACCGCCCGGAACGGGTTCGACCTACGGCCGTGGGTGCCGTACAGTTGTGCCTCGGTGATCGATGCTCACCTGATATGGCGCGCCTCTCCTGAGGGTTTGGCGGTCCATGACAACGGCATCGAACACAAAGGGTAGTGGCGCAATTGGTAGCGCAGCGGTCTCCAAAACCGCAGGTTGCAGGTTCGAGCCCTGTCTACCCTGCCAGCGTGAACCCCAGCGGGGCCGCGCGCAGCGGGCCCACGTGAGTGGACCTGGAACGCCAGTCCGCGCCGCCCGGCGCGCCGGGCCACAGGAGTGGGGTAGCAGTGAGCGACACCGAGGTCATCCAGAGCGCCGCGGAGCGTCCGAGCAAGGGCGGCGGCAACATCTTCGCCCGAATCGCGCTCTTCGTGCGCCAGGTGGTGGCCGAGCTCAAGAAGGTCGTCTCACCGACGCGTTCCGAGCTCGTGACGTACACCACCGTTGTGCTCGTCTTCCTGATCGTGGTCATGATCTTCGTGGTCGCGCTGGACTACGCGTTCGGCATGCTCGCCGGCTGGGTCTTCGCCTGATCGAGGCCTTCGCCGACGGGAGTTGACGCCGCCGCAGGCGGTCCGGGTGCGCCGGCCAAGCACATGGGGCACGCTGCGCAGTACTTCGCTGTGATCGTTCTCGCCTGTCGCTGATTGTCGCTTCGCGGCAGTTTCGCGCGACAATGGACGGACACAGCTCGTAGAGGTACGCACACCCGTGCCGGGCGTAGCCCCGGCGCACGAAGAGAAAGCAGGTTCGTTTCGTGTCTCAGGACTCTCTGGACCAGACGGAGAACGTCTCGCCTCCCGCCGGCGACGAGGCGACCGTCGACGCGCCCTTGGACGCCGAGAACACGGACGTGCTTGCGGACGCCGAGACCGACGTCGAGACCACGGACGACGAGACCACGGACGACGGTGAGGTCGAGGGCGACGCCACCGACGAGCGCCCCGTTGACGCCGACGGCGACGTCATCGTGGACGAGGTCGAGGAGTTCAAGCGAACCCTCCGCTCCCAGTTCGGCGACTGGTACGTCATCCACTCGTACGCCGGCTACGAGAAGCGTGTGAAGACCAACCTCGAGAACCGGATCCAGAGCCTGAACATGGAAGATTTCATCTTCCAGGTCGAGGTTCCGATGGAAGAGGTCGCCGAGATCAAGAACGCGCAGAAGAAGATCGTGAGCCGGGTTCGCATCCCGGGCTACGTCCTCGTGCGCATGGACCTGACCGACGAGTCGTGGGGCGCCGTGCGGCACACGCCGGGTGTCACGGGCTTCGTCGGGCACACGCACCAGCCGGTGCCGCTGAGCTTCGACGAGATCTACTCGATGCTCGCGCCGTCGATGCTGCCGAAGCAGACCGAGGCCGGCCAGTCGGCCGCCGGTGGCGGCGGGGCGACCGGTGGCAAGGCCCCGGTCCACGTCGACTTCGAGGTCGGCGAGTCGGTGACCGTGACCGACGGTCCGTTCGACACGCTGCCCGCCTCGATCTCCGAGATCAACGTCGAGGCCCAGAAGCTCAAGGTCCTCGTCTCAATCTTCGGCCGGGAGACCCCGGTCGAGCTGGGGTTCAACCAGGTCGCCAAGATCTGACCGTTCGTTCCTCAGCATTTGCAACCGGGTCATCGCCCACGGCGTCGGCCTAATCGAACAGAAGGTAGAAAAGCATGCCCCCGAAGAAGAAGGTCTCCGGCCTCATCAAGCTGCAGATCAACGCTGGCGCAGCGACGCCGGCTCCGCCGATCGGCCCCGCACTGGGTCAGCACGGCGTGAACATCATGGAGTTCTGCAAGGCGTACAACGCCGCGACCGAGTCGCAGCGCGGCAACGTCGTCCCGGTCGAGATCACGGTGTACGAGGACCGCTCGTTCACGTTCATCACCAAGACCCCGCCGGCCGCCGAGCTGATCAAGAAGGCCGCTGGTGTGCCCAAGGGCTCGCCGACGCCGCACACGGTCAAGGTCGCCTCGATCACGAAGGCCCAGGTCCGTGAGATCGCCACGACCAAGCTGCCGGACCTGAACGCGAACGACCTCGACGCCGCTTCGCTGATCATCGCGGGCACGGCCCGCTCCATGGGCATCACCGTTTCCGAGTGATCCCATCGTTGTGGGCGCGATCTTTGCGCCCATGACGGGCGCGTAGTAGCAACTATCGCGCCCACAACGAACCAACACAGTGGCAGGGCCATCGGGCCCGCTACGACCACAAGGAGAGAAACATGGCTAAGCGCAGCAAGGCGTACCTCGCCGCCGCAGAGAAGATCGACAGCGACGCGCTGTACGCGCCGCTCGACGCGATCAAGCTCGCCAAGGAGACCGCCACCGTCAAGTACGACGCGACCGTCGAGGTTGCGTTCCGGCTGAGCGTCGACCCGCGCAAGGCGGACCAGATGGTCCGTGGCACGGTCAACCTGCCGAACGGCACGGGCAAGACCGCCAAGGTCATCGTGTTCGCCAACGCCGCCAAGGCGGAGGAGGCCCGCGCGGCCGGTGCCGACGAGGTCGGCGGCGACGACCTGATCGAGAAGGTGGCCGCCGGCTACACGGACTTCGACGCGGCAGTTGCCACGCCGGACCTCATGGGCAAGGTCGGTCGCCTCGGTAAGGTGCTGGGCCCCCGCGGCCTCATGCCGAACCCGAAGACCGGCACCGTGACGATGGACGTGACCAAGGCTGTCACCGACATCAAGGGCGGCAAGATCGAGTTCCGCGTCGACAAGCACGCGAACCTGCACTTCATCATCGGCAAGGCCTCCTTCACGGAGACCCAGCTGCTGGAGAACTACGCGGCAGCGCTCGACGAGGTCCTGCGCCTCAAGCCGTCGTCCGCGAAGGGTCGCTACATCAGCAAGGCGACCATGACCACGACGATGGGCCCCGGCATCCCGCTGGACCAGAGCAAGACCACCAAGCTGCTGGAAGACGCCTCGGCCTGAGCCGAGCGCTCCTGAGCGCGAGAAGGCCCGCATCCCTCAAGGCGGGTTCTACCGATCCCCGCAACACCCTGGATTTCAGGGAGTTGCGGGGATCGTGGTTTCTGAGGAGTTGAGAGCGAGGTTCTTCGAGGCCTTGGACCGGGAGAATGGCAGCATCTCGGGTGCTGCTCGGGTTGTCGGTGTGAACCGCGCGACGGCGGGCGGGTGGGCGCGCAGGGCTGGTGTTCGCGGGCGTGGCAAGCCCGGCAGGGCCGGGCATCCGCGGCGGGCGGAGTACGACCGGCTTCGCGCGGCCGGTGTTCGACGACGTGATGCTGCAGCGCAGGTCGGGGTCCATGAGCGCACGGCCGAGGACTGGGACCACGGGATCCGCAAGGGTAAACACACGCGCCTGCGCCCCGACGGTCGTCTGATCGACTACAAGACCGGTGTGACCACCATCGTCCCCACGTCCTTGGCGCCGTCTCTCGCGGCCCTCGAGGCGCAGCTGCATCCCCGGTTCCTGACGGTGGCGGAACGGGAACAGATCGCGGATCTGCGTCGACGAGGTCAGTCGCTGCGGGCGATCGGGCGGGCGCTGGGCCGGCCGGCGTCCACGATCAAGCGCGAGCTCGACGCCCGCTCGACCCAGGGTGACTACCGGCCGCACCGGGCGCAGCGGGCGTGGGCGACCAGCCGCGCACGGTCCAGGACGTCCAAGCTCGCCCAGGACGGTCCGCTGCGCGACTATGTCGCGGCCCGGCTGGCCGAGCAGTGGTCGCCCGAGCAGATCTGCCACGCTCTGGTGCAGGAGTTTCCCCACGACGAGAGCATGCGGGTGAGCACGGAGACGATCTACCAGGCGATCTACGTCCAGGCCCGTGGCGGGCTACGACGTGAGGTCACCGATGCGCTGCGCACCGGACGCACTCGCCGCAAACCGCACAGGAGCCCAGAGCAGCGCGCGCCCCGGTTCGTCGACGAGATGGTCATGATCTCCGAGCGCCCTGCCGAGGTCGCCGACCGGGCCGTGCCCGGCCACTGGGAAGGCGACCTGATCGTCGGCACCGGCTCCCAGTCCGCGATCGTGACTCTCGTTGAACGCTCGACGCGCTACGTGATGCTCGGGCACCTACCCGGCGGGCACACCGCCGAGGAAGTCCGCGACGTGCTCGTGCCGCTGATCAAGACGTTGCCCGAGCACCTGCGCGGGTCGCTGACCTGGGACCAGGGCTGCGAGATGGCTGCGCACAAGCAGTTCACCGTGGCGACCGGCGTGCCGGTCTACTTCTGCGACCCGCACTCTCCATGGCAGCGCGGCAGCAACGAGAACACCAACGGGCTCCTGCGCCAGTACTTCCCCAAGGGCACCGACCTGTCAGTCCACACAGCCACAGACCTCGAGCGTGTCGCCCAGCGACTCAACGGCCGACCACGCAAGACGCTCGACTGGAGAACTCCAGCCGAGCGTCTGCGTGATCTACTGACAGCCGTCTAGGACCATCAGGTGTTGCGAAGACCGCTAGAAACCGCCCAAAGGGATGCGGGCCTTTTTGAATTTCCATCAGCAACTATGTATCGAACCGGGCGCTCGCCCCTCTTGTCAGGTGAACGGCATCGAGCCGACGTGCGCCGAGGAGAGAGGGGGAGTGCCTGATGGGCACTGCTTTTAACCTCCCCGGATCCGCGAGCTCGGCCGTAGACTCGGCTGGTCCAAGTGCTCCACGTCCCCTACCGGACGCGGAAACAACTGCCAGCAGAGAATCCCGTGGTGCAATGACAGGATCAAGGGAGGCCCTGCCCGACGTCGACGGGCACGGCCCCGGACCAACGCTCGGCGATCGCGCCGCGATCGCCTTGACCGAGTACCGCGAAGGTAACCACCAAGCGCTCGGCGAGCTGGTCCGCGAGGCGACCCCGTTGCTGTGGCACACGGTCCGCGCACAGGGAGTCGATCCGGACGCCGCGGAGGACGTGGTGCAGAGCACCTGGGTGGCCCTCGTCCGGCACGCCGACTCGATCGCGGAGCCCAAGGCAGTCCTGAAGTGGCTCCTGGTGACTGCGAAGCGCGCCGCCTGGGAGTCCGTGCGCAAGCACCGTGACGACGAGAAGCGCCGCACCGAGCTCCCGGACGACAGCCCGGAGCACCCGATGGCGCTGCCCGCGAAGGACCCGCTGCCGGACGCCGAGGTGCTGCGCGAAGAACGCGATCGCATCCTGTGGACGTCACTCCAGAAACTTCCCGGACGCTGCCAAGAGCTGCTGCGTCTGGTCTCGCTCGCCGATCGGCCGGACTACCGGCACATCTCGGCGGCGATCGGAATGCCGATGGGTTCCATCGGCTCGACTCGTGGGCGCTGCTTGGCAAAGCTGCGCACCATCCTCGACGAGCAGGGGGACTTCTCGTGGACCTGACGCCGGAACCGAACAAGGACGACGAGGCCATGGGGCACCTCACGTTCGACCCGAAGGGCGAGCTGGACGCCGGAGACGGGGTAGTGCTGACCCGTCTCGCCCAGCTGGTCGAGGCCGTCGACCCGGTACCGAGCGACCTCGTCGAGCGCTCGCTGTTCGCGATCACGCTGGCCGGCCTCGAGGCCGACCTGATGGAGGCCGTCTACCTCGACGCGCCGCTCGCAGGCGTCCGGGGGGCCGCCGCAGCAGCACGCGCAGACGACACGGCACCCGCCGAGGCGAAGACGATCACCTTCACGCACGACTCGCTGACCGTCATGATCAGCCTCTCCCCGTCCGCGGGGGGCAAGGTCCGCATAGACGGCTGGGCCGCCCCGGCGGCCGGCCTGGACGTGGAACTGCACCGACCGGGGGTCGACGTCGTCACTGTCGCCTCCGACGAGGACGGCCGGTTCGCCTTCGACTCCGTCGAGCGTGGTCGCGCGAGCCTGGTGGTTCGCCGGACCGACGGCGGCGGCGGGGCTGTGAGCACACCCGTTATCGAGCTTTGAACTCCTGAGTTCTGAACTGCTTGCTCTGTCTGACTTACTGAATCTGACCATCTGACCCGGCCGAGGGGCGCGGCGGGGCTATTGAGTGCGCCTATCGATGGAGAGGTACCGCTGTGAGTGAGTCCATGCCTGAAGGAATGCACGTCAGGGACCACGCCGGAGGTTGGCGGCCGGTCCGCGAGCTGGACCCTGCATCGGACCAGCTGCCGGGTGGCCGTCTCGCGCCGACCCGCTACGTTCGCGACCGAGTGATCGTCCGCGGCGACGCCGAGGGTGGCCACAACGCACTCCTGGACCTGATCACTGCTCGGGCCCGCGAGAACGGCGTGACCGTGACGACCGGCGACTTCGACCAGGCGCCGTCGCGTGAAGGTGCCGATGGCCTGGGCGGCCGGCCCGATGTCGAGGTACGCCTCGACGACGTACGGGACGACTGGGACGCGCTCGGCCTGATGGCGGCGGTCGCGGAGGAAGCGGGGGACGACCGCGTGCGGGTGTCGCTGGACCACGTGGTGACCGGCCACCGGAACAACGGTGGCTTCGGCAACCCGGACGAGCGGGTGCCCGCCACGTATCCCGGTGCGCCTCCGGTCCGCCGCGCGGACGGCCCGTCGCCTCTGGTGACCCGCGCAGGCGTCGACCGGCCGGTGGTCGCGATCCTGGACACGGGAATTGGACGGCACCCGTGGTTCGACGCGCCGGGAACCGTGGTGCTTCGCGACGCGACCCTCGACGGTCGGCCCATCGGGACCTATCCCGAGGAAGACGTCGATGCAGAGCGTGAGGGGCGTCGGGACGGCCATGCCTCACCGCTGGACCCGTATGCGGGCCACGGCACCTTCATCGCCGGCGTGGTTCACCAGATCTGCCCCGACGCGGCGCTGCTGCCGGTGCGGGTGTACGGCGGGGACGGGATGGCCTCTGAGTGGGACTTCGCGCGTTCCGTGGAGCGGCTGCTGGAGTTCCACCTCCGTGGGCTGGCGGGAGTGCCGGGGTACTTCCCCGTCGACGTCGTGGTGATCGCGAGCGGCTACTACCTGGAGCACCCCGAAGACGACGACGACTACGAGGGCATCTATCGTGGTCGGCTCCGCGACCTGCGCCGGGCTGGTGTGCTCGTCGCGGTGTCCGCCGGCAACGACGGATCCATGCGTAAGGCGTTCCCGGCGGGGTGGGCGCCGCCGGTCCGACGGACACGTGACGGGGTGGTGCCGGGAGACCTGCACGATCTCAGCCCCGACTACACGCCGCTCCTCGGGGTCGCGGCGTCCAACCCGGACGGCACCCTGGCCATCTTCAGCAACGATGGGCCATGGATCGCAGCTGTTCGCCCGGGCGTGCAGGTTCTGAGCACCATGCCCACCACGTTCGATGGGGCTGGCAAGGGTGAGCGGACCGCGGACGGGCTGCGATATGCAGTCGATCCGGACGACTTCACCGGCGGTTTCGGGACCTGGAGCGGAACCTCGTTCTCGGCGCCCTTCCTCGCGGGACAGCTGGCGAGTGCGACCTACGCGCGCCGGGTGGCCGGCGAACTGCCGGCGTCAGATGTGACAGGGCGTGTCCGTGACGCCTGGCATGCTGTGCTTCAGGTCGGGGACCTCTACTCGGAGGTGCCTGGAGTAACGGTGTGATGAGCTGACTCGGGGGGCGCGGTGAGCGGTACGGGCTTCGAGGCGCTCGCGGAGCGGTTTGAGCGCGCTCGAGACTGGAATACCCGGGCCCGCCCGAGTCGCGCTCGCCGCGAGTTCAAGGCGCTGCTCCGCGATCTTGGTCGGTACAGCGAAACGGACGTGGTTGATGCGGACCGGGTGAAGTGGGCATGGCTCATCGCGCGATCCTGGATGGGCCTTGCGCAGGCGGACCTCGCCATTTCGGGAGATCTCTCGGCAGCGTTTGAGGCGCTTGACCAGGCGCTCGGCGCTGCACAATTGCTCGACGGAGCAGAGCGCCGCCGCATCGAGGCGGTGACGGCTGGCCAGCGGGGGTTGTTCCTGCTCCGGGTCGCGGGGGAGCCTGCGGAAGCGTTGCGGCTTTTCGACCAGGTATTGGCGGTCAGCGATGCTGGGGCACCGCGGGACCTGGCGATGGCCTACCTCAACCGGGCCGTCGCTCTGTCCGACCTGGGGGACGTTGAGGGCGCCCTGGCGGACGATCTGGCGGCCGTGCGCCATGCGGAAGCGGCGGGCGCTCCAGTGCTCGTGGCGTTCGCGCGACACAACGCTGGCTACTACCTGAGCATGCTTGGTGACGCGCCAGCGGGTCTTGCCGAGATGGCGGCCGCGCGCAGGTTGGCTCCGGAACAGGACGATGGCATTCCACTTCTCGGGCGTGCAGAGGTTCTGTATGGCGTCGGCTTGGTGGACGAGGCGGAAGCGTTGCTAGACGAGGCGATCCCGCAGCTACTGAAGGCGGGACGGCGTATCGATCGGGCAATCGCGGAGTATGTCCGGGCTCGATGTCTTCTCGCGCTCCTCCGTTTCGAGGAGGCGGCGGGTTTCGCGGCTCGGGCGCGTACCCACTTCATAGCCGTGGGCTACGAACAATGGGCTGTGCTTGCACGCGTGCTTGAGTTAGAGGCTGCCTTGGCCCCGGCCCGACGTAGTGCAAGGGCGCTGTCGAGCAGTGCTATCCGTCGCCGTGCCTCGCAGGCGCTTGCTGCTGCCAAAGAAGGCGATGCTGCCGGACCGGTCCTGGGGCAGCACCCCGGCCACGCCGCACGGTTGGTCGCGGCACAGTGGCTCATGCTCCAGGGCGACCTCGGTGCGGCTCGCAATGCGCTGGCTGAACTTCCCCGTGGCCTTACCAGCGCTCCGTTGACCATGCGGATCCAGCACTACACGGCTCGGGCCGAGCTTGCGTTTGCGGCGGGCGATCGCGACAAAGGGCTCCGAGCGGTCCGTTCGGGCCTGGGCCTGCTTGCCGACCATCGCAGCAGGTTCGGCTCCGTCGAGTCGGTCACCGCCGCTGCCACGCACGGCGTCGACCTAACCCGCATCGATGTCGAGGCTGCTGCCCGCACGGGTAGGTCGGCTGCCCTATTCGACGCGTTGGAGCGCGGCCGTGCCACGTTCGCGGGCACGGGCCGAGTCACGCCGCCAAACGACCCGGAGGCGGCAGCGCTCCTCACAGAGGCGCGTGGGTTGCTGGCAAAGGCCCGCGAACTGGGAGCTGCCGAAGCCAAGGAGCGTGAGCGGCTCACTCGCCGCGCTCATCGGATCCAGAATGAGGTCCGGGAGCGCTCATGGCAGCACGCGGGCAACGCGGGCGCTGTCCAGCGCTCGGTGACGGCTCGCGAGCTCCGGCGTGTCCTCGCCGAGCGGCACGACGACACCAACGTGGTTGCGAACTTCTCAGTCATCGACGGCGCACTGCGCTGCGTCCGCATTGACGCTCACGGCGTGACCACCATCGACTTCGGCCCCGCCGAAGAGGTGACCGAGCGCGTCCGCCGCCTCAGCGCCGACTTCGCCATGGCCGCCAACGACCTCATCCCGGTACCCCTGCGTGCCGCAGCCAACACGTCGCTGGAACGCAACCTCAAGGTTCTCGACGGCATCCTGCTCGCCCCGCTCCGCGCCCACGGCGACCTGTACGTCGTCGCCCGCGAGCCCCTGCTCAGCGTCCCCTGGAGCGCCCTCCCGTCCCGCAGCGGTCTGCGCACAGCGGTCAACTCGTACGTCGCCCGCGGCCGTACCCACGCGCGGCCGAGCGGCAAGCGCCGCCTCCTCGCGGCCGCGGGCCCCGGGGTGGACCACGGCACTGACGAGGCGCACGCCGTCGGCCGGCAGTGGGCTGGCGCCACCGTGCTGACCGGGGACCACGCCGTCACCGAGCACGTCCGCAAGGCCCTCGCCACGCATGACGTCGTGCACCTCGCCACCCACGGCCAGCACGACGCCGACAACCCGCTGTTCGCGAGCATCGACCTCGCGGACGGCCCGCTGTTCGCCCACGAGCTCGACGGCACACCCTTGCCGGGCTCGGTGGTGATCCTGTCGTCGTGCGAGGTGGGCGGTTCCACTCAGGTGCTCGGCGGTGAGGTGCTCGGCCTGACGTCGGTGCTCCTGCGCCTGGGCGCCCGCGCGGTCATCGCGTCCGTCGCCAAGCTCTCTGACGAGCTCGCCGCCCGCGTCATGCCCCGCCTGCACGCCCACCTGCGTGACACCGACGACCCGGAGGCGGCGCTCGCGGCCGCCCTCAAGGATGTGGCCGTGCCGGTGCCGCTGGTCTGCTTCAGCTCGGTCGAGGGCCTCACCCCCGGGTGATTCGCCGTCGAGCCTGCGGCCTGTTGCTCGGTTCGAGGCTCCGACCTGCAACGTTGCGTCACGAGTGACATGAGGTTGCGTCACCCAGTGACATAAGGCACTTCACCCCGCTATCGTGGCCCGCCCGATGCCCACCAGGTCACCGGGGAACCAAGGGGGCAGCATGTGGCCGGAACTCGAGGCGGAGCTGCTTGCCGCCCGGGATCTGAGCTCGCGGTCCCGGCCCGGCGACGCCCTGCCCCGGTTCCGGGAGGTCTTCGACCGGCTCAGTGGCGTGGACCCCGATGGCCTCGGGCCCGCGGACCACGAGCGCTGGGTCGAGGGTCTGGTGCGCTCCCTGGCGGGGGAGGCGGTCGCCGCCCAGGCGGTGGGGGACGCGCCGGACAAGCCGCTCGCCCTGCTCGACGACGCCGCCAGACGCGCCGGCGCGGCGCCGCCGTCGGCCCGCGCGCGCCTGGCCGCCGTCGTCGAGGGGACGCGCGGGCTGCTCCTGCAGCGCGCCGGCCGGCTGGCCGAAGCCCTGGCCACCCTCGACCGCGCGCTCTCCGATCCCGCGATCCTTCCCGCGCGCGACCTGGCGACGGCCCTGCTCAACCGAGGCGCCACCGCCATCGAGCTCGGCCGGCTGGACGCTGCGCTGCGCGACTTCGACGCCTGCCACGAGCAGGCGATGCGCGCCGGACTGTCCACCATCGCGTCCCTGGCGCTGCACAACACGGGGTTCGTGCGGTACGCGCTCGGCGACCTGCCGGGCGCGTTGCAGGCGATGGCCGCGGCCCGCGCCGTCGACCCGGAGCGTGCCGACGGCCTGCTCGACATCGGCCGCGGCGCCGTCCTCTACGAGGCGGGCCTCGTCGAGGACGCCGAGCAGGTCCTCACCCAGGCGATCTCCCGCATGGTGGTCCCGGGCCGCGCGCAGCACCGGGCGGAGGCCGAGTACTTCCGTGCCCGCTGCCTGATGGCACTCCACCGGTGGGACGAGGCCCGCCTGAGCGCGGCCTTCGCGCGGCGGTACTACGCCGGCGTCGGCCATCCGCAGCGGGCAGCGGTAGCCCGGGTCGCGGAGCTGGAGGCCATCCTGCTGCCGATCCGGCGCGGCGAGGTACCCGTGCCCGACGACGCGCGCCGCCGCGCCGAGCAGGCCCTCGAAGCGGCCGAGGCGGGCGACGAGGTGGACCCGCTGCTCGGGCAGTACCCGGGCCTGTCCGCGCGATTCGTCGCCGCCCACTGGTACCTCCTGGTCGACGACGTCGCTGCCGCCCGCGCCGTGCTCGACAGCATCCCGGACGGTTTGGCCGACGCCCCGCTGACCACCCGGATCCAGCAACAGACCGTCCTCGCGCAGATCGGGTTCGCGTCGGGAGACCGGGACGCCGGCGTAGCGGCCGTGCGCACCGGCCTCGGGCTGCTGGCCGACCGCAGGATGGGCCTCGGCTCGGTCGAGTCCGTCACCGCCGCCGCGGCCCACGGCGTCGACCTGCAACGGGCCGACGTCGAGGCCGCCCTCCGGATCGACAACCCCGGTGCACTGTTCGAGGCGCTCGAACGGGGCCGCGCCACGTTCGCCGGCGGAGGATGGGCCGCCACACCCGACGACCCGGCCGTGGGAGCGCTCCTCACGGAGGCCCGCGGCCTCGTCGTGCGAGCGCGCGCCCTCACCGACCAGGAGAGCACGGAAGAACGTGAGCACCTGTTCGGCCGTTCCCGCAGGCTCCTGGCGACGGCCCGCGAACGAGCCTGGCACCGCGCGGGCGACGCGGCGGCAACCGAGGAACGCGCCGCCACCGCCGGTGAGGTCCGCGGCCTGCTCACCGCCCGCGACGACGGCGCGGTGGTCGCCAACTTCCTGGTGGTCGACGGCGTCCTGCGGTGCGTCCGGCTGGACGCGCACGGCGCGCGCACCCTGGAGCTCGGGCCTGCGGCCGAGGTCGCCGAGCTCGTGCTGCGCGCCCGCGCCGACTTCGGGGTGTGCGCCAACGACCTCGTGCCCGCCCCGCTGCGCGACGTCGCCCGGCGCTCCCTGAACCGCAACCTCGTCGCACTCGACCGGATCCTCGTCGTCCCGCTCGCGGCCGACGGCCCGGTCTATGTAGTGGGCCGGGACCCGCTGGTCGGCGTCCCGTGGACCGCGCTCCCGTCCCGACGCGGCCGCCGCACGACCATGCGTGCCTACGTGGCGCGCGGGCGGGCGCACCCCAGGCCCGGGAAGAAGCACCGGCTGCTGGCCGCGCACGGGCCCGGCGTGACGCTCGGCGCGAACGAGGTCCAGGCAGTGGGGGAGAAGTGGCCCGGTGCCACGGTCCTCACGGGTCTGGGCGCGACCACGGCGGCCGTGCGCGCGACGCTCGCGACCCACGACGTCGTGCACCTGGCCACCCACGGCCGGCACGACGCCGACAACCCGCTCTTCGCCTTCGTCGACCTGGCCGACGGCCCGCTGTACGCCCACGAGCTCGACGGCATCCGACTGCCGGGATCCGTCATCATCCTGTCGGCGTGCGAGGTGGGCGGCTCCTCCCAGGTGGTCGGCGGCGAGGTGCTCGGCCTGTCGTCGGTCCTCCTGCGGCTTGGCGCCCGCGCCGTCGTCGCGGCCGTCGCCCCGCTGTCCGACGCCGTCGCCGCCCGCGTGATGCCAGGGTTCCACGCCCACCTGCGCGCCTGGGACGACCCCGAGGCCGCCCTCGCGGCGGCGCTCGCGGACGAGCCGGAGCCGGTGCCGCTGGTCTGCTTCGGTTCCCTGGAGGGCCTGCCGCTCTGACACGGACAGGGACCCGTGCGCCGCGTGCGCCGTCGGGCAGCCTGTGGCGCGTGCCACCACCCGCTGGTTCGGCGCCACCCCGGGGATCGTGTAACCTACTCAGGTAACCCAAGACCGCCGGTTGTCCGACGCTGCCCGCTCGCAAGAGCATTGCTTGTAAAGAGCACAGGGTGGAAGAGGACCGAAGTCCCGCTGAGAGCGGGGGCCTGCGCAGGTGACGAACTCGAGTGCGGTCCTGCCGCGCGAACCGAGCCCCGTGCACCTGCGCCGGGGCTCTTTTTCTCGTTCCGGGACCTGCCCGGGGCTCACGCCCCAGGGGACGGTGGTACCACCACCGGAAGGATTGCCATGGCGAGGCCGGAGAAGGCAGCCGCTGTAGCGGAGATCGCGGACAAGTTCCGTGACTCCAGCGCAGCCGTGCTGACCGAGTACCGCGGGCTCACCGTCGCGCAGCTCAAGGAGCTGCGTCGGTCGCTCAGCGGCAACGCAACCTACGCCGTGGTGAAGAACACGCTGACGGGGATCGCGGCCAAGGAGGCCGGTGTCGAGGGTCTCGACGCCGACCTGAAGGGCCCGTCCGCCATCGCATTCGTGACCGGGGACCCGGTCGAGGCTGCGAAGGGTCTGCGTGACTTTGCCAAGGCGAACCCTGCTCTGGTCATCAAGGGTGGCGTGCTCGACGGCCGCCCGATGTCCGTCGCAGAGATCACGAAGCTCGCGGACCTCGAGTCCCGCGAGGTTCTGCTGGCCAAGGTGGCCGGCGGTCTGAAGGCCACGCTGACGCGTGCCGCATACGCCTTCAGCGCCAAGCCTGCCCAGGTCGCCCGCGTTATCGATGCCCTGCGTCAGAAGCAGGAATCGGAGGGCGCGGCCGCCTGATTGGCGGCTCGCGCTAGAACAACACCCCCTGCTTCTCGCGGGCCGGCATCGGCCTGCGAAGCGCCTACTGAAAGGAACGCCATCATGGCGAAGCTCAGCACCGACGAGCTCCTGTCCGCCTTCGAGGAGCTCACCCTTCTCGAGCTTTCCGACTTCGTGAAGGCCTTCGAGGACAAGTTCGACGTCACCGCCGCCGCCCCGGCCGCCGTTGCCGTTGCCGGCCCGGCCGCCGCCGCCGAGGTCGTCGAGGAGAAGACGGAGTTCGACGTCATCCTCGAGGCCGCTGGTGACAAGAAGATCCAGGTCATCAAGGAGGTGCGCGCGCTCACGTCCCTCGGTCTCAAGGAGGCCAAGGACCTGGTCGACGGCGCACCCAAGCCGGTTCTGGAGGCCGCCGACAAGGAGGCCGCCGAGAAGGCCAAGGCTGCCCTCGAGGCCGCCGGCGCCACCGTCACCCTCAAGTGACTCTTGGTCTGACCGCCTTCGGGCTGGCGTGACGGCGGCCCGGGTTCGTCCCGGGCGCCGTCCGCCGACCACAGAGGCCCGCACCCTTGAAGGGTGCGGGCCTCTCGTGTCTCTCCAGCTCAGTCGTTGCGCCGCGACGGTGCGGATACGCAACGATTCGAGGAGTATTGCAGTCTCGACGTGCAAGGACTAGGGCGACTGGACATACTAGAACCAGATAGGTATGCTAGCGCTTTGCGCCCGCGTGTGCCCTCGTCGCCTCCCCCTGCTTCCCGTAAGTCCTGGTTGCATCCCTGCTTGTGGGATGCCCTCCGGAGACCGGTGAAGTCCGGCAGAGCTTCCTGCAGCACCGCAGAGCGTACAGCGTTCACCCGAACTGCAGGGAAGGACCCCTCTTGGCTGCCTCGCGCACCCCTTCAGCTCCGTCCGCCGAAGCCATTGCGAACCGTACCGCTTCCCGTCGCGTTTCCTTCGCAAAGATCTATGAGCCACTCGAGGTCCCTGACCTGCTTGGCCTGCAGACCGAAAGCTTCGACTGGCTCCTTGGTAACCCAGCCTGGCAGGCCAGGGTAGAAATTGCCAAGACGGCTGGCCGTAATGATGTCCCGGAAACTTCCGGCCTGGAGGAGATCTTCGAGGAGATCTCCCCGATCGAGGACTTCGGGTCCTCGATGTCTCTCTCCTTCTCGAACCACCGCTTCGAGCCGCCGAAGTACACGGCGGACGAGTGCAAGGAGAAGGACTTCACCTACGCGGCTCCGCTGTTCGTCACCGCGGAGTTCGTCAACTACACCACCGGTGAGATCAAGAGCCAGACGGTCTTCATGGGCGACTTCCCGCTCATGACTGCACGCGGCACCTTCATCATCAACGGCACCGAGCGTGTCGTCGTCTCCCAGCTGGTGCGTTCGCCGGGCGTCTACTTCGAGCGCACGCCGGACAAGACCAGCGACAAGGACGTCTTCTCCGCGAAGATCATCCCGTCGCGTGGCGCCTGGCTGGAGTTCGAGATCGACAAGCGCGACGCCGTCGGCGTCCGCGTCGACCGCAAGCGCAAGCAGTCCGTCACCGTGCTGCTCAAGGCGCTCGGCATGAGCGAGGCGGAGATCCGCGAGGAGTTCGCCGAGTTCCCGTCGGTGCTCGACACGCTGGAGAAGGACCACGTCCACACCGAGGACGAGGCCCTCGTGGACCTGTACCGCAAGATCCGCCCGGGTGAGCCGCCCACGGTCGAGGCCGGTCGCGCGCTGCTCGAGAACTTCTACTTCAACCCGAAGCGCTACGACCTCGCGAAGGTCGGCCGCTACAAGGCGAACAAGAAGCTCGGTGTCGACGCGGAGCTCGCGGAGTCCACGCTGTCGCTGACCGACGTGGTCGCCACGATCAAGTACCTCGCCGCGCTGCACGCGGACAAGCAGGTCCTGTCCGGCATGCGCAACGGCAAGCCCGTCGAGGTGCGTGTCGAGGTCGACGACATCGACCACTTCGGCAACCGCCGCATCCGCGCCGTGGGTGAGCTCATCCAGAACCAGGTGCGCACGGGCCTGTCCCGCATGGAGCGCGTGGTTCGTGAGCGCATGACCACCCAGGACGTCGAGGCCATCACGCCGCAGACGCTGATCAACATCCGTCCGGTCGTCGCCTCGATCCGTGAGTTCTTCGGTACCTCGCAGCTCTCGCAGTTCATGGACCAGAACAACCCGCTGGCCGGTCTGACGCACAAGCGTCGTCTGAACGCGCTGGGCCCGGGTGGTCTGTCCCGCGACCGCGCCGGCATGGAGGTCCGTGACGTCCACCCGTCGCACTACGGCCGCATGTGCCCGATCGAGACCCCTGAGGGTCCGAACATCGGTCTGATCGGTTCGCTCGCGTCGTTCGGTCGCATCAACCCGTTCGGCTTCATCGAGACGCCGTACCGCAAGGTCGAAGACGGCAAGGTCACCGACAACATCGAGTACCTGACGGCCGATGACGAGGACCGTTACATCATCGCGCAGGCGAACACGCCGCTGCTCGAGGACGGCACCTTCGTCCTCGACCGCGTGCTGGTGCGCACCAAGGGTGGCGAGACCAACGACATCCCGGGTGCCGAGGTCGACTTCATGGACATCTCGCCGCGCCAGATGGTGTCGGTCGCGACTGCCCTGATCCCGTTCCTCGAGCACGACGACGCCAACCGCGCCCTCATGGGTGCCAACATGCAGCGCCAGGCCGTGCCGCTGGTCCGGTCCGAGGCGCCTGTGGTCGGTACCGGCATGGAGCGCCGTGCGGCGGTCGACGCCGGCGACGTCATCGTGGCTACCAAGCCCGGTGTGGTCACCGAGGTCTCGGCCGACCTGGTGCTCGTGGCGAACGACGACGGCACGACGGGCTCGTACCGCGTGCACAAGTTCGTGCGCTCGAACCAGGGCACCAGCTACAACCAGCGTGTGCTGGTCGACGAGGGCGCGCGGGTCGAGATCGGCTCCGTGCTCGCTGACGGCCCGGCCACGGACGAGGGCGAGCTTGCGCTCGGCCGCAACCTGCTGGTCGCGTTCATGTCGTGGGAGGGCCACAACTACGAGGACGCGATCATCCTGTCGCAGCGCCTCGTGGAGGACGACGTCCTCTCCTCGATCCACATCGAGGAGCACGAGGTCGACGCGCGCGACACCAAGCTCGGCCCGGAGGAGATCACGCGGGACATCCCGAACGTCTCCGAGGAGGTCCTCGCGGACCTCGACGAGCGCGGCGTGATCCGCATCGGTGCCGAGGTCGGCGCGGGCGACATCCTGGTCGGCAAGGTCACCCCCAAGGGTGAGACCGAGCTGACCCCGGAGGAGCGCCTGCTGCGGGCCATCTTCGGCGAGAAGGCGCGCGAGGTGCGCGACACCTCGCTCAAGGTGCCCCACGGCGAGTCCGGCACGGTCATCGCGGTGCGCGAGTTCAACCGGGAGGACGGCGACGAGCTGCCCGCCGGCGTGAACCAGCTGGTGCGCGTCTACATCGCGCAGCGCCGCAAGATCACCGTCGGTGACAAGCTGGCCGGCCGCCACGGCAACAAGGGCGTCATCTCGAAGATCCTCCCGCAGGAGGACATGCCGTTCCTCGAGGACGGCACGCCGGTCGACGTCATCCTGAACCCGCTGGGTGTGCCGGGCCGCATGAACGTGGGCCAGGTGCTGGAGACCCACCTCGGGTGGATCGCCAAGCAGGGCTGGGACGTCTCGCTGGCGGACGACAAGGGCGGGGACTGGCTGGAGAGCCTTCCCGCGGTCGCTCACCAGAGCGAGCCGGGCCGCCCGGTCGCCACCCCGGTGTTCGACGGTCTGGAGGAGGTCGCGCTGCGCGGTCTCTTCGGGGCCACCCTGCCGAACCGGGACGGCCAGCGCATGGTCGACCACGACGGCAAGGCGCACCTGTTCGACGGCCGCTCCGGCGAGCCGTTCCCCGAGCCCGTCTCCACCGGCTACATGTACATCCTGAAGCTGCACCACCTGGTCGACGACAAGATCCACGCGCGCTCGACCGGCCCGTACTCGATGATCACGCAGCAGCCGCTGGGTGGTAAGGCGCAGTTCGGTGGTCAGCGTTTCGGTGAGATGGAGGTCTGGGCACTCGAGGCGTATGGCGCCGCGTACACGCTCCAGGAGCTGCTCACCATCAAGTCCGACGACGTCCCGGGCCGAGTCAAGGTCTACGAGGCGATCGTCAAGGGCGAGAACATCCCCGACTCGGGTATCCCGGAGTCCTTCAAGGTGCTTCTCAAGGAGATGCAGTCGCTGTGCCTGAACGTCGAGGTGCTTTCGAGCGACGGTGTCTCCATCGAGATGAAGGAGTCCGACGACGAGGTGTACCGCGCCGCTGAGGAGCTCGGGATCGACCTCTCGAGGCGGCCGAACGCCGCCTCCAGCGTCGACGAGATCTGATAACCGGTCCGCGCCCGTTGCACCGGGCGCGGACCTGGACACCGGGCGCGCGCCTGGACACCAAGAGGATTTTCGAGAACTTCAGGAAGTAGGACATCTTGCTCGACGTCAACGTCTTCGACGAGCTGCGTATCGGCCTCGCCACGGCCGAGGACATCCGTGCCTGGTCGCACGGTGAGGTCAAGAAGCCAGAGACCATCAACTACCGCACCCTCAAGCCGGAGAAGGACGGGCTCTTCTGCGAGAAGATCTTCGGTCCGACCCGCGACTGGGAGTGCTACTGCGGTAAGTACAAGCGGGTGCGCTTCAAGGGCATCATCTGCGAGCGCTGCGGTGTGGAGGTCACGCGCTCCAAGGTGCGTCGTGAGCGCATGGGCCACATCGAGCTCGCCGCGCCCGTCACGCACATCTGGTTCTTCAAGGGTGTGCCGTCCCGCCTGGGCTACCTGCTGGACCTGGCCCCGAAGGACCTGGAGAAGGTCATCTACTTCGCGGCCTACATGATCACGTCGGTCGACGACGAGGCCCGCCAGGAAGACCTGCCCAACCTGCAGAACGAGATCGATCTCGAGAAGAAGGAGATCTCCGACCGCCGGGACAACGACATCAACACCCGCGCCCAGAAGCTCGAGGCCGACCTGGCCGAGCTCGAGGCCGAGGGTGCCAAGGCTGACGCGCGCCGCAAGGTGCGCGACTCCGCCGAGCGCGAGATGGCTCAGCTCCGCAAGCGTGCGGACGCCGAGCTGGACCGCCTCGAGCAGGTCTGGGACCGGTTCAAGAACCTCAAGGTCGCTGACCTCGAGGGCGACGAGATGCTCTACCGGCAGCTCCAGGACCGCTACGGCACCTACTTCGAGGGTGCGATGGGCGCGAACGCGATCCAGCAGCGCCTGCAGAACTTCGACCTGGACGCCGAGGCCGAGTCGCTGCGCGAGACCATCCGTTCGGGCAAGGGCCAGCGCAAGACCCGTGCGCTGAAGCGCCTCAAGGTCGTCAACGCGTTCCTCACGACCACCAACTCGCCCACGGCGATGGTGCTCGACGCCGTCCCGGTCATCCCGCCGGACCTGCGCCCGATGGTGCAGCTCGACGGTGGCCGTTTTGCGACGTCGGACCTGAACGACCTGTACCGCCGCGTCATCAACCGGAACAACCGCCTCAAGCGGCTGCTGGACCTGGGCGCGCCGGAGATCATCGTCAACAACGAGAAGCGGATGCTCCAGGAGGCCGTGGACTCGCTGTTCGACAACGGCCGCCGTGGTCGTCCGGTCACCGGCCCGGGCAACCGGCCGCTGAAGTCGATCTCCGACATGCTCAAGGGCAAGCAGGGTCGGTTCCGCCAGAACCTGCTCGGCAAGCGCGTCGACTACTCGGGCCGTTCGGTCATCGTGGTCGGCCCGCAGCTCAAGCTGCACCAGTGTGGTCTGCCCAAGCAGATGGCGCTCGAGCTGTTCAAGCCGTTCGTCATGAAGCGGCTCGTGGAGCTCAACCACGCGCAGAACATCAAGAGCGCCAAGCGCATGGTCGAGCGCACGCGTCCCGTCGTCTGGGACGTGCTCGAAGAGGTCATCACGGAGCACCCGGTGCTCCTGAACCGTGCGCCGACGCTGCACCGCCTGGGTATCCAGGCGTTCGAGCCGCAGCTCGTCGAGGGCAAGGCCATCCACCTGCACCCGCTCGTCTGCGGCGCGTTCAACGCCGACTTCGACGGTGACCAGATGGCAGTGCACCTGCCGCTGAGCGCCGAGGCGCAGGCCGAGGCCCGCATCCTCATGCTCTCGAGCAACAACATCCTCAAGCCGTCTGACGGCCGTCCGGTGACCATGCCTTCGCAGGACATGATCATCGGTCTGCACCACCTCACGAGCGACCGTCCGGGCGCCATCGGTGAGGGGCGCGCGTTCGGCTCCGTGGCCGAGGCCATCATGGCCTTCGACCGCAACGAGCTGGACATCAACGCCAAGATCAAGCTGCGGATGTCCGACCTGGTGCCGCCGCTGAAGGACTTCGTGGCGCCCGAGGGCTGGGAGCAGGGGCAGCAGCTCCTGTTCGACACCACCCTCGGCCGGTACCTGTTCAACGAGACGCTGCCCGTCGACTACCCGTACGAGAACGGGATCGCCGACAAGAAGCGCCTCTCCACGATCGTCAACGACCTCGCGGAGCGTTACCCGAAGGTGGAGGTGGCCGCGGCGCTGGACGCGCTGAAGGACGCCGGCTGACCGGTGGGCCACGCGTTCCGGTGTCACGATCGCCATCTCCGACGTCGCTGCGCCGACCGCCAAGGCCGAGATCCTCGACGAGCACGAGGCGCGGGCCCTCAAGGTCCAGCAGCAGTTCGAGAAGGGTCTGATCACCGACGACGAGCGCCGTCAGGAGCTCATCGAGATCTGGACGCAGGCCACCGACAAGGTCGCATCGGTCATGCGGACGAACCTCGAGAAGGACGCCCGCAACACCGTGATGCGCATGGTGGGCTCGGGTGCCCGTGGTAACTGGATGCAGGTCCGTCAGATCGCCGGTATGCGCGGCCTTGTGGCGAACCCGAAGGGCGAGATCATCCCTCGTCCGATCAAGTCCAACTACCGTGAGGGCCTGTCCGTCCTCGAGTACTTCATCGCGACGCACGGTGCCCGTAAGGGTCTGGCCGACACGGCCCTCCGTACGGCGGACTCGGGTTACCTGACCCGTCGTCTGGTGGACGTGTCGCAGGACGTCATCATCCGTGAGGACGACTGCGGTACCGAGCGTGGACTCACGCTGCCGGTTGCGGAGAAGCTCGCGGACGGCTCGCTCGTCCCGGACGACCGCGTCGAGACCAGCATCTACTCGCGTACCTTCGCGACCGACGTGGTGGACGCCGACGGAAACGTCATCGCGACCGCCGGGTCGGACGCCGGCGACGTCATCATCGACCAGGTCATCGCCGCGGGTATCTCCAGCGTCAAGGTCCGTTCGGTCCTGACCTGCGAGTCCCGCGTCGGCACCTGCGCCAAGTGCTACGGCCGCTCCCTGGCCACGGGCCTGCTCGTGGACATCGGCGAGGCCGTCGGCATCATCGCGGCGCAGTCGATCGGTGAGCCGGGCACGCAGCTGACGATGCGTACCTTCCACACCGGTGGTGTGGCTGCCGCTGAGGACATCACGCAGGGTCTGCCGCGTGTCACCGAGCTCTTCGAGGCCCGCACCCCCAAGGGTGAGGCGCCGATCGCGGAGTACACGGGTCGCGTGACGATCGAGGACACCGAGCGGACGCGTCACCTCGTGCTGACGCCGGACGACGGTGGCGAGGAGATCAAGTACCCGGTCACGAAGCGTGCGCGCCTGAAGATCGCGGACGGCGACCACGTCACCGTGGGCACGCAGCTCGTGCAGGGTGCTGTCGACCCGAAGAAGGTGCTGCGGATCCTCGGCCCGCGTGCCACGCAGACCCACCTTGTGGACCAGGTCCAGGAGACCTACCGCAGCCAGGGTGTGGACATCCACGACAAGCACATCGAGGTCATCGTGCGGCAGATGCTGCGTCGCGTGACCGTGCTCGACTCGGGTGACTCGCACCTGCTGCCTGGCGAGCTCGCGGAGCGCATGCGCTTCGAGGACGCCAACCGCAAGGCCGTCTCCGAGGGTGGCCAGCCGGCCGCTGGCCGTCCGGAGCTGATGGGTATCACGAAGGCCTCGCTCGCCACCGACTCGTGGCTCTCGGCGGCCTCCTTCCAGGAGACCACCCGAGTGCTCACCGAGGCGTCGATGAGCGGTCGTCGTGACCCGCTGCTGGGCCTCAAGGAGAACGTCATCATCGGTAAGCTCATCCCGGCCGGTACGGGTCTTCCCCGCTACCGCAACGTCGAGGTCGAGCCCACCGAGCAGGCCAAGGCCGAGCTCTACCCGAGCTTCGGCTACGACGAGATCGACTTCCCGACGCTCGGTATGGGCTCGGGCGAGGCGATCCCGCTGGAGGACCTGGACCTCGGCGACTTCCGCTGACCGGTCGGGCCGCCGAGTCAGAGCGTCGGTCCGACTTCCGCACTGGGTGACCCGTGCGGAAGTCGGACCGACGCTCTGACTCGGCGGCCTTCGCGGGTTTCGG
This sequence comes from Promicromonospora sp. Populi, assembly GCF_041081105.1. Taxonomy (NCBI): domain Bacteria; kingdom Bacillati; phylum Actinomycetota; class Actinomycetes; order Micrococcales; family Promicromonosporaceae; genus Promicromonospora; species Promicromonospora sp. Populi. The sequence goes on from NZ_CP163528.1 coordinate 4,377,847, forward strand.
GCGAACCTCACACCCGATTCGTTTTGACCGCCCGTAGACACGCGGGTATTCTTAGAATTCGTGCCCGCGCCGTCGGGCCGCACCTCTTGAAGGCCGCCGCGAGGCAGCTTCGGAAGCGGCCGATGTGAGTGCGTGGGCATCCCGGTGATTTCCTCCCGCGGCACCTCGTGCCTCGATTGGCGGAGCCGGGCCATCGAGCCGGTGGTACGTGGCGTAACGGTCCCCGTGGGGGCTGTGGGTGCCGCATGCGATCGGCACGCACAAGCCAGAACCATCGACGGGGACGCCGGCAGGGCGTCGCCGAAGCTCATTAAGACGACGGAGACGTAGTGCCTACGATCAACCAGCTCGTCCGCAAGGGGCGGACCTCGAAGGCCGTGAAGTCGAAGACTCCGGCCCTCAAGGGTTCCCCCCAGCGGCGCGGTGTGTGCACCCGCGTGTACACCACCACCCCCAAGAAGCCGAACTCCGCGCTCCGCAAGGTCGCTCGCGTGAAGCTCTCGTCCCAGGTCGAGGTCACCGCGTACATCCCCGGTGTCGGCCACAACCTGCAGGAGCACTCGATCGTGCTCGTGCGCGGTGGCCGAGTGAAGGACCTCCCCGGTGTTCGCTACAAGATCGTCCGTGGCGCACTCGACACGCAGGGCGTGAAGGGCCGCAAGCAGGCTCGGTCCCGTTACGGCGCCAAGAAGGAGAAGAGCTAATGCCCCGTAAGGGTCCGGCCCCGAAGCGGCCGCTCATCGTCGACCCGGTCTACGGGTCCCCGGTTGTCACGCAGCTGATCAACAAGGTCCTGCTCGACGGCAAGAAGTCGACCGCCGAGGCGATCGTCTATGGCGCCCTCGAGGGCGTTCGGTCCAAGACCGACGGCGACCCCGTAGTGGTGCTCAAGCGCGCGCTGGACAACGTCCGCCCGGCGCTCGAGGTGCGTTCCCGCCGTGTCGGTGGCGCCACCTACCAGGTGCCGGTCGACGTGCGCCCCACGCGTGCCACCACGCTCGCGCTGCGCTGGCTCACCGACTTCTCCCGCGCTCGTCGCGAGAAGACGATGACGGAGCGCCTGATGAACGAGATCCTCGACGCGTCGAACGGTCTCGGTGCCGCGGTCAAGCGCCGCGAGGACATGCACAAGATGGCCGACTCCAACAAGGCCTTCGCGCACTACCGCTGGTAGTAGCTTCCGGACGGCCCCGGGTAACCCCCGGGGCCGTCGGTAGATGCCTCACCGCCGGCGCCCAGCCCACCTTTAGACCAAGGGGTAAGACACCGTGGCACTCGACGTGCTGACCGACCTGAACAAGGTCCGCAACATCGGCATCATGGCCCACATCGATGCCGGAAAGACCACGACGACCGAGCGCATCCTGTTCTACACGGGTGTGAACTACAAGATCGGTGAGACGCACGACGGTGCGTCGACGATGGACTGGATGGAGCAGGAGCAGGAGCGCGGCATCACGATCACGTCCGCCGCGACGACCTGCTACTGGAAGAACAACCAGATCAACATCATCGATACGCCGGGTCACGTCGACTTCACGGTCGAGGTGGAGCGGTCGCTCCGCGTGCTCGACGGTGCCGTTGCCGTGTTCGACGGCAAGGAGGGCGTCGAGCCCCAGTCGGAGACGGTCTGGCGCCAGGCGGACAAGTACGACGTCCCGCGCATCTGCTTCGTCAACAAGATGGACAAGCTCGGTGCGGACTTCTACTTCACCGTCGACACCATCATCAACCGCCTCAAGGCGAAGCCGCTCGTCATCCAGCTCCCGATCGGTGCTGAGAACGACTTCGAGGGTGTTGTCGACCTCGTCGAGATGAAGGCGCTCACCTGGCGCGGCGACACCAAGATGGGCGAGGAGTACGAGGTCGAGGACATCCCGGCCGACCTGCTCGAGAAGGCGCAGCAGTACCGCGCCCAGCTCGTCGAGGCCGTCGCCGAGGCGGACGACGACCTGCTCGAGAAGTTCCTCGGCGGTGAGGAGCTCACGGTTGCCGAGATCAAGAGCGGCATCCGCAAGCTCGTGGTCACCTCCGCGGCCTTCCCGGTCCTGTGTGGTTCGGCGTTCAAGAACAAGGGCGTCCAGCCCATGCTCGACGCCGTCATCGACTACCTCCCCTCGCCGCTCGACGTGCCTGCAGTCCAGGGCCACGACGTCAAGGACGCCGAGAAGATCGTCGAGCGTCGCCCGGACGAGTCGGAGCCGTTCTCGGCCCTCGCCTTCAAGGTCGCCACGCACCCGTTCTTCGGCAAGCTGACCTACGTCCGCGTCTACTCGGGCAAGGTCGCGCAGGGCGCGGCCGTGCAGAACTCGACCAAGGGCAAGAAGGAGCGCATCGGGAAGCTCTTCCAGATGCACTCCAACAAGGAGAACCCGGTCGAAGAGGCGCACGCCGGCCACATCTACGCGTTCATCGGGCTCAAGGACGTCACCACCGGTGACACCCTGTCGGACCCGGCGAACCAGGTCATCCTGGAGTCGATGAGCTTCCCGGAGCCCGTCATCGACGTTGCGATCGAGCCGAAGACGAAGGCCGACCAGGAGAAGCTGTCGACCGCTATCCAGAAGCTCGCGCAGGAGGACCCGACCTTCCGCGTGCGGCTGGACGACGAGACCGGCCAGACCGTCATCGGCGGTATGGGCGAGCTCCACCTCGACATCCTCGTCGACCGTATGCGTCGCGAGTTCAAGGTCGAGGCGAACGTCGGCAAGCCGCAGGTCGCGTACCGCGAGACCATTCGCCGCGTTGCGGAGAAGGTCGACTACACGCACAAGAAGCAGACCGGTGGTTCCGGCCAGTTCGCCAAGGTCCAGGTGACCTTCGCGCCGCTGGAGACCTCGGACGGCGAGCTCTACGAGTTCGAGAACGCCGTCACCGGTGGCCGCATCCCGCGTGAGTACATCCCGTCCGTGGACGCTGGTATCCAGTCGGCCATGCAGCAGGGTGTGCTGGCGGGCTTCCCGGTCGTCGGCGTCAAGGCGTCGCTGATCGACGGTGCGTACCACGACGTCGACTCCTCGGAGATGGCGTTCAAGATTGCCGGTTCGATGGTCTTCAAGGAAGGCGTCAAGCGCGCCGACCCTGTTCTGCTCGAGCCGGTCATGGCCGTCGAGGTGCGTACGCCCGAGGAGTACATGGGCGACGTGATCGGCGACATCAACTCCCGACGTGGCATGATCCAGTCCATGGAGGACGCGACCGGTGTCAAGGTCGTTCGCGCCCAGGTGCCGCTGAGCGAGATGTTCGGTTACATCGGCGACCTCCGGTCGAAGACCCAGGGTCGCGCGGTGTACTCGATGCAGTTCGACAGCTACGCCGAGGTTCCCAAGGCAGTTGCCGAAGAGATCATCAAGAAGACCCGGGGCGAGTGAGTCCCCACAGGTCGACCCGCACAACCAACCTGTAGGAAAAACCGCACGCCCCGCAGTTGTAGGCTTCTTGGCCGAGCATCTGCAACGTTCGGAACATCTACCCAAGTCCCAGGAGGACCCCAAGTGGCTAAGGCCAAGTTCGAGCGGACCAAGCCGCACGTCAACATCGGCACGATCGGTCACGTCGACCACGGTAAGACGACGCTGACCGCCGCGATCTCGAAGACGCTTGCGGACAAGTACCCGGAGCTCCCGGCGAACACGCAGCGCAACTTCGACGAGATCGACGCCGCGCCGGAGGAGAAGCAGCGCGGTATCACGATCAACATCGCGCACATCGAGTACGAGACGCCGAAGCGCCACTACGCGCACGTCGACGCCCCGGGTCACGCCGACTACATCAAGAACATGATCACCGGTGCCGCGCAGATGGACGGCGCGATCCTGGTGGTTGCCGCGACGGACGGCCCGATGGCCCAGACGCGTGAGCACGTGCTGCTCGCCCGTCAGGTCGGCGTGCCCTACCTGATGGTGGCGCTCAACAAGTCCGACATGGTCGACGACGAGGAGATCCTCGAGCTCGTCGAGATGGAGGTCCGTGAGCTGCTCTCCGCGCAGGAGTTCGACGGCGACAACGCCCCGGTCATCCGCGTCTCGGGCCTCAAGGCGCTCGAGGGCGACCCGGAGTGGGTCGAGAAGATCATCGAGCTGATGGACGCTGTCGACGAGAACGTGCCCCAGCCGGTGCGCGACCTCGACAAGCCCTTCCTCATGCCGATCGAGGACGTCTTCACGATCACCGGTCGTGGCACCGTCGTCACCGGCAAGGTCGAGCGTGGCACCCTGGACGTCAACTCCGACGTCGAGATCGTGGGCATCCGCGAGCCGCAGAAGACCACGGTCACCGGCATCGAGACGTTCCACAAGCAGATGGACCAGGCACAGGCCGGCGACAACACCGGTCTGCTCCTGCGTGGCATCAAGCGCGAGGACGTCGAGCGTGGCCAGGTCGTCGTGAAGCCGGGTTCGATCACCCCGCACACGAACTTCGAGGCACAGGTCTACATCCTGGGCAAGGACGAGGGTGGCCGTCACAACCCGTTCTACTCGAACTACCGCCCGCAGTTCTACTTCCGCACCACGGACGTCACCGGCGTCATCACGCTGCCTGAGGGCACCGAGATGGTCATGCCCGGCGACAACACCGAGATGACGGTCGAGCTCATCCAGCCGATCGCCATGGAGGAGGGTCTGGGCTTCGCCATCCGCGAGGGTGGCCGCACGGTCGGTTCAGGCCGTGTGACCAAGATCCTCAAGTGATCTTGGTGCACAGACTCATCTGACGGAAGTCAGCTGAAACGATGGGGCCCGGGTGCTTCGGCGCCCGGGCCCCATCGCGCAAGTAGCGGGCATCACAGCGCCTCCGTTTGGCGCATGCCCAGTCGTATGGCAAGATTGCACAGTTGCCTGTTACAGGCGTGCTCTTTCAAGTATCGAACAGTGTGCAGAACCGCAGTCCTTGGTCCCGGCTCGTCCGGGGTCAGCAGAGGCTGGAGCGGTCACCCTCCCGGGGAGAAACCGGGTACGGGGTCGCGGGGTTTGTCGCTTGCTGTTCGATGCGTACAGGGCGCCCCGCGGAGCACACATCCTTCGGTTTCGAAGGCACTGTTCCGAGCAGGCTCGGCAAACGTCGTGGTCGGTCCAGGCTGTACAGCCAGGACAAGATCACTTCCCAACGGCCCCGGCACCAGCGATGGTGTTCTGCGCCCGGCTGTGCCGCTTTAAGCGACACGCCCGAGTGCGTGGGTCGGACAGTAGCGGTTCGAGAGAGAGAGTCAGACGACGCCATGGCGGGACAGAAGATCCGCATCCGGCTCAAGTCCTACGACCACGAGGTGATCGACAGTTCGGCGCGCAAGATCGTCGACACGGTCACTCGCGCTGGTGCGACGGTCGTGGGTCCGGTGCCGCTGCCGACGGAGAAGAACGTCTTCGTTGTGATCCGGTCGCCTCACAAGTACAAGGACAGCCGCGAGCACTTCGAGATGCGCACGCACAAGCGGCTTATCGACATCATCGATCCCACGCCCAAGGCCGTCGACTCGCTCATGCGACTCGACCTGCCGGCGGACGTGAACATCGAGATCAAGCTCTGAGGCTGGAGGACACCATGACCAACCAGCAGAAGAACGTGACCGCGTTGCTCGGGACGAAGCTCGGCATGACCCAGCTCTGGGACGAGGCGGGCCGCCTCGTGCCGGTAACCGTGGTCTCCGTGGGCACGAACGTGGTGACCCAGATCCGCACGGTGGACACCGACGGCTACGCGGCAGTTCAGCTCGCCGCCGGCCCGGTCGACCCGCGCAAGGTCACCAAGCCCCTCAAGGGCCACTTCGAGAAGGCCGGCGTCACGCCGCGTCGTCACGTGGCCGAGATCCGCACCGAGAACGCGGCTGAGTTCACGCTCGGCCAGGAGATCACCGCTGAGGCCTTCGAGGCCGGCGCAGTGGTCGACGTGATCGGCACCACCAAGGGGAAGGGCACCGCGGGCGTCATGAAGCGCCACGGCTTCCACGGCGTGGGCGCCTCGCACGGTGCGCACCGTAACCACCGCAAGCCTGGCTCGATCGGTGGCGCTTCGACGCCGTCGCGAGTCTTCAAGGGCGTGCGGATGGCAGGTCGGATGGGTAATGACCGTCAGACCACTCAGAACCTGACCGTTCACGCGGTCGACGTCGAGAAGGGTCTGCTGCTCGTCAAGGGCGCGGTTCCCGGCCCCAAGGGTGGCGTCGTCCTCGTGCGTAACGCCGCGAAGGGAGCGTGAACCCGATGACCGCTCTGACTGTCGACGTCCTGGACGCCAAGGGCAAGAAGGCCGGCACCGCCGAGCTTCCCGCCGAGGTGTTCGACGTTGCCGTGAACATTCCGCTGATCCACCAGGTTGTTGTTGCGCAGCGCGCAGCAGCTCGCCAGGGCACCGCCTCCACGAAGACTCGTGGCGAGGTCCGCGGTGGTGGCCGCAAGCCGTACAAGCAGAAGGGCACCGGTCGCGCCCGCCAGGGTTCGACGCGTGCACCGCAGTTCGCCGGCGGTGGCGTCGTCCACGGCCCGCAGCCGCGCTCGTACGACCAGCGCACCCCGAAGAAGATGAAGGCCGCCGCCCTCCGCGGTGCGCTCTCTGACCGCGCTCGCGCCGGTCGCGTGCACGTCGTTGCCGGCTTCGGCATCGAAGGTGTCCCGTCGACCAAGACGGCGCTCTCCACGATCACGAAGCTCACGACGCGTGCCCACGTGCTCGTCGTGACGCAGCGTGACGACGAGGCCACGGTCAAGTCCCTTCGCAACGTTCCCGAGGTGCACCTCCTGGTCGCTGACCAGCTGAACACCTACGACGTGCTCGTCTCCGACGACGTCATCTTCACCGAGGGCGCGCTCGCCGCGTTCCTCGCGGGCCCCACCAAGGGTGCGAAGGCTGTCGCCACGGAGTCCGAGGCCGATACCGCTGAGGAGACCGCCAAGTGACCGTCATCGTGAAGGACCCGCGCGACATCCTGCTTGCGCCGGTCGTCTCCGAGAAGAGCTACAACCTTCTCGACGAGGGCAAGTACACCTTCCTCGTGGACCCGAGCGCCAACAAGACCGAGATCAAGATCGCTATCGAGAAGGTCTTCAGCGTCAAGGTCGCGTCGGTGAACACGATTAACCGCAAGGGCAAGACGCGTCGCACGCGTTTTGGCCTCGGCAAGCGCAAGGACACGAAGCGTGCGATCGTCACCCTCCGCGAGGGCACGATCGACATCTTCGGCGGTCCGGTCGGCTGAGCTGACGAGAGACGATTGAGGACAGATCCCCATGGGAATCCGTAAGTACAAGCCGACTACGCCCGGCCGCCGCGGCTCCAGCGTCGCCGACTTCGTCGAGATCACGCGGTCGCAGCCGGAGAAGTCGCTGCTTCGCCCGCTGAGCAAGACCGGTGGCCGTAACAACACCGGTCGCATCACGACGCGTCACAAGGGCGGTGGCCACAAGCGGGCCTACCGCGTCATCGACTTCCGTCGTCACGACAAGGACGGCGTGCCTGCGAAGGTCGCTCACATCGAGTACGACCCCAACCGCACGGCGCGCATCGCGCTCCTGCACTACGCGGACGGCGAGAAGCGCTACATCATCGCGCCGAACAAGCTGTCGCAGGGCGACCGCATCGAAGCCGGTGCGGGTGCTGACATCAAGCCCGGCAACAACCTGCCGCTGCGCAACATCCCGACCGGTACGGTCATCCACGCCATCGAGCTTCGGCCCGGTGGCGGTGCGAAGATCGCCCGTTCGGCTGGTGCGTCGGTGCAGCTCGTTGCCAAGGACGGCCCGTACGCGCAGCTGCGCATGCCGTCCGGCGAGATCCGTCTCGTCGACCTGCGCTGCCGCGCAACCGTCGGCGAGGTCGGCAACGCCGAGCAGTCGAACATCAACTGGGGCAAGGCCGGCCGCATGCGGTGGAAGGGCAAGCGCCCGACCGTCCGTGGTGTCGCCATGAACCCGGTGGACCACCCCCACGGTGGTGGTGAAGGCAAGACGTCCGGCGGACGTCACCCGGTCAGCCCTTGGGGCCAGGCCGAGGGTCGTACCCGCCACGCGAACAAGTCGAGCGACCGGATGATCGTCCGGCGCCGTCGTACCGGCAAGAAGCGCTGATAGGAGCCTGAAACATGCCTCGTAGCCTGAAGAAGGGCCCCTTCGTAGATGGACACCTTCAGAAGAAGGTGGACGTCCAGAACGAGAAGGGGACCAAGACAGTCATCAAGACCTGGTCCCGTCGGTCGGTTGTTACGCCCGACTTTCTCGGTCACACCTTTGCCGTGCACGACGGTCGCAAGCACGTCCCGGTCTTCGTGACCGAGGCGATGGTTGGCCACAAGCTCGGCGAGTTCGCTCCCACGCGGACCTTCCGCGGCCACGTGAAGGACGACAGGAAGGGTCGTCGCCGCTGAGGCGTGGGGTTCTCCCCACCCGAAGCAGTGATGACCTGGACTGTCTGAGAAAAGGAAGCAGGACAGCAATGGAAGCCAAGGCGCAGGCGCGGTTCGTCCGTGTCACGCCCCAGAAGGCCCGGCGCGTCGTGGACCTCATCCGTGGCAAGCAGGCCTCTGAGGCCGTCGCGGTGCTGAAGTTCGCACCGCAGGCCGCCAGTGAGCCGATCCGCAAGGTCGTGGAGAGCGCGATCGCAAATGCTCGGGTGAAGGCAGACCGCGCGAGCGAGCGCTTCGACGAGGGCGACCTGGTCGTCACCGTCGCGTTCGTGGACGAGGGGCCGACGCTCAAGCGTTTCCGCCCGCGGGCTCAGGGACGTGCTACGCGCATTCTTAAGCGCACCAGCCACATCACCGTGGTGCTCGCAGACAAGGAAGGGGCCCGATAGTGGGACAGAAGGTTCACCCGCACGGGTACCGCCTGGGTATTACCACTGACCACCGGTCGCGTTGGTTCGCCGACAGCACCAAGCCCGGTCAGCGGTACCGCGACTACGTCCGCGAGGACGTGCAGATCCGCAAGCTCATGGGCACTGGTCTTGAGCGTGCCGGCATCTCCAAGGTCGAGATCGAGCGCACCCGCGATCGTGTCCGCGTGGACATCCACACGGCACGTCCGGGCATCGTGATCGGCCGCCGAGGTGCAGAGGCCGACCGCATCCGCGGTGAGCTCGAGAAGCTCACGGGCAAGCAGGTTCAGCTCAACATCCTCGAGGTCAAGAACGCGGAGATCGACGCGCAGCTCGTTGCTCAGGGCATTGCCGAGCAGCTGGCCAGCCGTGTCTCGTTCCGTCGCGCGATGCGCAAGGGCATGCAGTCCGCCCAGCGTGCCGGTGCGAAGGGCATCCGCGTGCAGGTTGCCGGCCGCCTCGGCGGCGCAGAGATGAGCCGTTCGGAGTTCTACCGCGAGGGCCGCGTGCCCCTGCACACGCTCCGCGCGTACATCGACTACGGCTTCTACGAGGCCCGCACCACCTTCGGCCGTATCGGCGTGAAGGTGTGGATCTACAAGGGCGAGGTCACCGAGAAGGAGTTCGCCGCTCAGCAGGCCGTTGCCGCACCCCGTCAGGGCCGTGGCCGCGACGAGCGTGGCCCTCGCGGTGCAGACCGCGGTGGCGAGCGCGGCGGCGACCGTCGCGGTGGTCCTCGTCGCAACGAGCGTCCGGCCGAGCGCAGTGCTGACGCAGCCCCCGCGGCTGAGGCAGCTGCTGCTCCGGCCGCAGAGACCGGAACGGAGGCCTGACCATGCTGATCCCGCGCAGGGTCAAGCACCGCAAGCAGCACCACCCGTCGCGCTCCGGCTCGGCCAAGGGTGGAACACAGATCGCGTTCGGCGACTTCGGCATCCAGGCTCTGGAGCCGGCGTACGTCACCAACCGCCAGATCGAGGCGGCGCGTATCGCAATGACTCGCCACATCAAGCGTGGCGGCAAGGTGTGGATCAACATCTACCCGGACCGTCCGCTGACGAAGAAGCCTGCCGAGACCCGCATGGGTTCCGGTAAGGGTTCTCCGGAGTGGTGGGTCGCCAACGTCAAGCCGGGTCGGATCCTTTTCGAGCTGGCCGGTGTTGACGAGTCCCTTGCTCGCGAGGCCATGCGCCGCGCGATGCACAAGCTCCCGATGAAGTGCCGTTTTGTGGTGCGCGAGGGTGGTGTCTGATGGCTATCGGTACGCAGGGGCTTGCCCCCATCGACCTGGATGGCATGGACGACGAGGCTCTCGTCGCCAAGCTGAAGGAAGCCAAGGAGGAGCTGTTCAACCTCCGCTTCCAGTCGGCGACCGGCCAGCTCGAGAGCCACGGTCGTCTCAAGGCCGTGCGTCGCGACATCGCCCGGATCTACACGATCCTGCGTGAGCGCGAGCTCGGCATCCGTACGGCTCCGAGTGTGAGTGAGTGAGGCAATGACCGACAACACGACTGCTGCTGAGGCCCCCGAGGCCCAGCGCGCGACGCGTAAGGTGCGCCGTGGCTACGTGGTGAGCGACAAGATGGACAAGACCATCGTGATCGAGGTCGAGGACCGGGTAAAGCACCCGCTCTACGCCAAGGTCATTCGTCGCACCACGAAGGTCAAGGCACACGACGAGCAGAACAGCGCCGGCATCGGCGACCTGGTCGTCATCATGGAGACCCGCCCGCTGTCCGCTACCAAGCGGTTCCGGCTCGTGGAAATCCTCGAGAAGGCCAAGTAAGGACTTCTCTTCTCGCTGGGGGCGATGCGTGACACACGTACGCGTGACGCCCCCAGCACAGCAACTATCCGTTCGACCAGGCTCGCCGGAACAAGTCCGCGCGAGAACCAGTTCGACGACAGGAGTTCATTCAAATGATCCAGCAGGAGTCGCGACTTCGGGTCGCCGACAACACGGGTGCCAAGGAGATTCTCTGCATCCGCGTTCTCGGTGGCTCCGGCCGTCGCTACGCCGGAATTGGCGACACCATTGTCGCCACCGTCAAGGATGCGATCCCGGGCGGCAACGTGAAGAAGGGCGACGTCATCAAGGCTGTCGTCGTCCGGACCGCCAAGGAGCGCCGTCGTCCCGACGGTTCCTACATCAAGTTCGACGAGAACGCCGCCGTCATCCTGAAGGCCGACGGCGAGCCTCGTGGCACCCGCATCTTCGGCCCGGTTGGCCGTGAGCTGCGTGACAAGCGGTTCATGAAGATCATCTCGCTCGCTCCGGAGGTGCTCTGACCATGGCGAAGATCAAGAAGGGCGACCAGGTCATCGTGATCTCGGGTCGCGACAAGGGCAAGACCGGCCGCGTGCTGGAAGTCCTCAAGGACTCCGACCGCCTCGTGGTCGAGGGTGTTCAGCGCGTCACGAAGCACACCAAGGTGGGCCAGTCGCAGCGCGGCACCCGCACCGGTGGCATCGAGACCGTCGAGGCGCCGATCCACGTGAGCAACGTGATGATCGTCGACCCGGAGTCCAAGAAGGGCACCCGGGTCGGGTACCGCGTCGAGAAGGTGGAGCGCGACGGTCGTGAGAAGACCGTTCGCATCCGCGTCGCGAAGCGCTCCGGGAAGGACATCTGATGACTGAGACGACCATCGAGGCCCCGGCCCAGCCGCGCCTCAAGCAGAAGTACCGCGAGGAGATCCTCTCGGCGCTGATCGAGGAGTTCGGCCACAAGAACGTGCACCAGGCCGGCGGTCTCACAAAGATCGTCGTGAACATGGGTGTCGGCGACGCGGCCAAGGACTCGAAGCTCATCGAGGGGGCCATCAAGGACCTCTCGGCGATCACCGGTCAGAAGCCGCAGGTCACCAAGGCTCGTAAGTCCATCGCGCAGTTCAAGCTGCGTGAGGGCATGCCGATCGGCGCGCACGTCACGCTTCGCGGTGACCGTATGTGGGAGTTCCTGGACCGCCTGCTGGCGACCGCGCTGCCGCGTATCCGCGACTTCCGGGGTCTGTCGCCCAAGCAGTTCGACGGCCACGGCAACTACACCTTCGGTCTCACGGAGCAGTCGATGTTCCACGAGATCGACCAGGACAAGATCGACCGGGTCCGCGGTATGGACATCACGGTCGTGACGACGGCGACGACCGACGACGAGGGCCGCTCTCTGCTGCGCCGTCTCGGCTTCCCCTTCAAGGAGAACTGACATGGCGAAGAAGGCCCTGATCAACAAGGCGGCCGCCAAGCCGAAGTTCGCGGTTCGCGCCTACACCCGGTGCCAGAAGTGCGGTCGCCCGCACTCCGTTTACCGCAAGTTCGGACTGTGCCGTATCTGCGTCCGGGAGATGGCCCACCGCGGCGAGCTCCCCGGCGTCACCAAGAGCAGCTGGTAACACAACTACGTCGTAGGTCTGTTCGGCCCCACAAGGCAGTTCGGATACCCCGGCGAGGAAGGGCAAGAGCCCGATGACTATGACCGACCCGATCGCAGACATGCTGACCCGTCTGCGTAACGCGAACTCGGCGCACCACGACACGGTCACCATGCCGTCGTCGAAGCTGAAGACGCACATTGCTGAGATCCTGCAGGCCGAGGGCTACATCTCCGGCTGGAACGTTGAGGACGCCCAGGTGGGCAAGGCCCTGACGATCGAGCTGAAGTACGGCCAGAACCGCGAGCGTGCCCTGGCGGGCGTGCGTCGCATCTCGAAGCCCGGTCTGCGGGTGTACCGCAAGTCCACCGAACTGCCCAAGGTGCTCGGCGGCCTGGGCGTGGCGATCCTGTCCACGTCCTCCGGCCTGCTGACCGACCGACAGGCACAGGCCAAGGGCGTCGGCGGCGAAGTCCTCGCCTACGTCTGGTAATCCGGAAAGGAGAAAACGCCAATGTCTCGAATCGGCAAGCTTCCCGTTCCGGTCCCAGCCGGCGTGGATATCACACTCAGCGGCGCGCTCGTGACCGTGAAGGGCCCCAAGGGTTCTCTCGAGCACACAGTGCCCGCCCCCATCAATGTCGCTCAGGAGGACGCCCAGCTTGTGGTGTCCCGCCCGGACGACGAGCGGACCTCCCGTGCGCTGCACGGCCTGACCCGCACCCTGATCGCCAACATGATCATCGGTGTGACGCAGGGCTACGAGAAGAAGCTCGAGATCGTCGGTACTGGTTACCGCGTCGTGGCGAAGGGCTCGGGCCTTGAGTTCGCGCTCGGCTTCAGCCACCCCGTTGTCATCGAACCCCCCGCAGGTGTCACGTTCGCAGTCGAGAGCGCTACCAAGTTCTCCGTCTCGGGCATCGACAAGCAGCAGGTCGGCGAGGTCGCAGCGAACATTCGCAAGATCCGCAAGCCCGAGCCCTACAAGGGCAAGGGCGTGCGGTACGCCGGCGAGAACGTCCGCCGCAAGGTCGGAAAGGCTGGTAAGTGACGATGGCTATCAAGATCCTGGGCAAGGGCAAGGCCGTCGCACGTCAGCGCCGTCACCTGCGCCTGCGCAAGAAGATCACCGGCACCGCCGTTCGTCCGCGTCTGGTTGTCACCCGCTCCTCGCGCCACATGGTGGCGCAGGTCGTGGACGACAAGCTGGGCCGGACCGTCGCCTCGGCGTCGACCCTCGAGGCCGACCTGCGTGCGTTCGACGGCGACAAGACCGCCAAGGCCCGCAAGATCGGCGAGCTCGTGGCCGAGCGTGCCAAGGCTGTCGGCGTCGACACCGTCGTGTTCGACCGCGGCGGCAACAAGTACCACGGTCGCGTCGCTGCTGTGGCTGACGGCGCCCGCGAGGGCGGTCTGGCCCTGTGATGACCAACGCACGGAAGAAGAGGAATCTCTGATGGCTGCAGGGCAGCGCAGCGGCGCCCCCCAGGGTGCCGCCACCGAGAACAAGGACCGTAACGACCGCCGTGGTGGCGGGCGTGGCGGCGACCGTCGCGGGGCGCGCGAGGAAAAGAGCGCCTTCATCGAGAAGGTCGTCTCCATCAACCGCGTCTCCAAGGTCGTCAAGGGCGGCCGCCGCTTCAGCTTCACCGCGCTCGTCGTGGTGGGCGATGGTGACGGCACCGTCGGCGTCGGCTACGGCAAGGCCAAGGAGGTGCCCGCGGCGATCGCCAAGGGCGTCGAGGAGGCGAAGAAGAGCTTCTTCCGCGTCCCTCGTATCCAGGGCACCATTCCGCACCCCATCCAGGGTGAGGCTGCTGCCGGCGTCGTGTTCCTGCGCCCGGCGTCGCCGGGTACCGGTGTTATCGCCGGTGGTCCGGTGCGCGCCGTGCTGGAGTGCGCCGGCATCCACGACGTGCTGAGCAAGTCGCTCGGTTCGTCGAACGCGATCAACATCGTGCACGCCACGGTCGCGGCCCTGCAGGGCCTCGAGGAGCCGGCTGCTGTTGCCGCTCGTCGTGGTCTCCCGCTCGAGCACGTGGCTCCGGCCGCGCTGCTCCGCGCGCAGGCCGTCGGCCGTGCCGAGTCGACTGCGAAGGCGGGTGCGTGATGGCTCGTCTCAAGGTGACTCAGACCAAGTCCGCCATCGGCGGCAAGCAGAACCAGCGTGACACGCTGCGAACCCTCGGCCTCAAGCGGATCGGCGACACTGCCGTGAAGGAGGACCGTGCGGAGATTCGTGGCATGGTCAAGACGGTGGCGCACCTCGTCGCCGTCGAGGAGGTCGAGTGATCATGGCGGAGAACAAGCCGCTGAAGATGCACCACCTCCGTCCGGCCCCCGGCGCCAAGACCGCGAAGACCCGTGTGGGTCGCGGTGAAGGCTCGAAGGGTAAGACGGCAGGTCGTGGTACCAAGGGTACGAAGGCTCGTTACCAGGTGCCCGCAGGCTTCGAGGGTGGGCAGGTGCCTCTGCACATGCGCCTCCCGAAGCTGCGTGGGTTCAAGAACCCGTTCCGGGTGGAGTTCCAGGTCGTGAACCTGGACAAGCTCTCCACGCTGTTCCCCGAGGGTGGCTCCGTCACCGTCGAGGACCTCGTCGCCAAGGGGGCGGTCCGCAAGGGCCAGCCCGTGAAGGTGCTCGGCAACGGCGAGATCACCGTCAAGCTCGAGATCGCGGTCGACCGCGTCTCGACGTCCGCCAAGGAGAAGATCCTGGCGGCCGGCGGTACGGTCTCGGAGGCCTGAGAAAAGCTGGCAGGGCCGGCAGCGCGTCATGCGCGGCCGGCCCTGTGTGCTCTCTGTGGGCTCTCTTGAGAATTTCTGGAGCTTTCGTGGTCCGGACGACCCCGTGAGCAACGTAGAATCCGACACGGTCTGGCTGCAGCGTTGTGGTCTGGCCCACGTTCGACACACCTCGCCGGCGTCCCGCCGGCGACACGAGATCCCGCAACGGCGGGCCAGGAGGATAGGGTGCTCAGCGCTTTCGGCCGGGCTTTCCGGACGCCAGACCTGCGGCGCAAGCTGCTGTTCACGATCGCGATCATGGCGATCTTCCGGCTCGGGTCGTTCATCCCGACTCCCGGTGTGGACTATGCGAACGTCCAGCAATGCATCGCGCAGAACGACAACGACAGCCTGCTCGGCCTGATCAACGTCTTCAGCGGCGGAGCTCTGCTGCAGCTGTCGATCTTTGCTCTCGGGATCATGCCGTACATCACGGCGAGCATCATCGTGCAGCTGCTTCGCGTGGTCATCCCACGCTTCGAGGCGCTGTACAAGGAGGGCCAGTCGGGTCAGACCAAGCTGACCCAGTACACCCGCTACCTCACGATCGCCCTCGCGATCCTGCAGTCCACGACCGTCATCACGACGGCGCGCCAGGGCCTGCTGTTCACGGGCTGCCCGGTTGATGTCATCGCGGACGACAGCATCCTGACCTCGGTCTTCATGGTCATCACCATGACCGCCGGTACCGGCCTGGTCATGTGGCTCGGCGAGCTCATCACCGAGCGCGGCGTCGGCAACGGCATGTCGCTCCTGATCTTCACGTCGATCGCGGCGAGCTTCCCGACGTCCCTCTGGTCGATCGCCGGTGGCGCCAACGGCGTCGTGAACTTCACGGTCATGATCCTGGTCATCATCCTGGTGATCGGTCTTGTGGTGTTCGTCGAGCAGTCGCAGCGCCGCATCCCCGTGCAGTACGCGAAGCGCATGGTGGGCCGTCGCATGTACGGCGGCACCAGCACGTACATCCCGATCAAGATCAACATGGCCGGCGTGATCCCCGTGATCTTCGCGGCCTCGATCCTGGCCATCCCGGGCCTTCTCGCCCAGTTCGGCAACCAGGAGGCCGACTGGGTCGTCTGGATCTCGAACAACCTGGTCCAGCAGTCGTCGCCGCTGTACATCCTGATCTACTCGTTGATGATCATCTTCTTCTGCTTCTTCTACACCTCGATCACGTTCAACCCGGACGAGGTCGCGGACAACATGAAGAAGTACGGCGGCTTCATCCCCGGCATCCGTGCCGGCCGCCCCACGGCGGAGTACCTGGACTTCGTGATCACCCGGATCACCTCCGCCGGTTCCGTGTACCTCGCGCTGATCGCGCTGATCCCGACGCTGGTGCTTGTCTTCCTCGGCGTCAGCACCTCCCTGCCCTTCGGCGGTGCCTCGATCCTCATCGTGGTGGGCGTCGGCCTGGAGACGGTCAAGCAGATCGACTCGCAGCTGCAACAGCGCCATTACGAAGGATTCCTCCGTTGAGTCAGACCCCCAACACCACTTCCCGTCGCGAGCTCCACGCTCGTCCGGACCAGGAGGGCCAGGTCACCCGCCTGGTCATCATGGGTCCGCAGGGCGTAGGCAAGGGCACGCAGGCTGCGCGCCTCGCCGAGGTCTTCGGGATCGTGGCAATCTCTACCGGTGACATCTTCCGGGCCAACATCAAGGACAACACGGAGCTCGGTACCACCGCCAAGGCATACATCGAGAAGGGTGACCTCGTCCCGGACGAGGTCACCAACGCCATGGTCCACGACCGCCTCGGTGACGAGGACGTCAAGGCCGGTTTCCTGCTCGACGGCTACCCGCGCAACGCGGCCCAGGTCGCCGAGCTGGACACCGCGCTCGCCAGCTTCGGCTGGGAGCTCGACGGCGTGATCGAGCTGACGGCGGAGCGGGACGTACTGATCGAGCGCCTCACCAAGCGGGCGCACGACGAGGGCCGGGAGGACGACACCCCCGAGGGGATCGCCCGCCGCCTCGACATCTACTACACCGAGACGGCCCCCCTGACCGAGGCCTACGCGGCGCGGGGGCTGCTGGCCAAGGTGGACGGCGTCGGCGAGATCTCCGAGGTCACCGACCGCATCGTCGCCACCCTCGCGGCCCAGCTGGGCTGAGCGTGGTCTTCGGTCGGGAGCGGGTCGAGTACAAGACGCCGGACCAGGTGCGCCTCATGCGGCGCGCCGGTCTGGTCGTCGCGGACACGCTCGCCGCAGTCCGGGCCGCAGCCCGGCCCGGCCTGACCACCGCGGACCTGGACACGGTCGCCGCGAAGGTGATCAAGGACGCCGGAGCGGCACCGTCGTTCCTCGGCTACCACGGGTTCCCGGCGGTCATCTGTACATCGGTCAACGACGAGGTCATCCACGGCATCCCGGGAAGCCGGGTGCTCGCCGTGGGTGACCTCGTCTCTGTCGACTGCGGTGCGATCGTCGAGGGCTGGCACGGCGACTCGGCCCTCTCGTTCGTCCTGGGCGCTGAGGGCGCCCTGGACCACACGCTGCCCGACGGCGACCTGCTCGCCTCCGGTGCGGATCTCGCCGACATCGCGCTCGTCCGGGCGACGGAGGCCGCCATGTGGGCGGGCATCGCCGCCCTGGCCTCGGCCCGGAGGCTGAACGCCGTGGGGGAGGCCGTCGAGACCGCCGTCGAGGTGGCGGGGGAGCTCGTGGGCACCGAGTACGGCATCGTCGAGGAGTACGTCGGGCACGGCATCGGCAGTGCGATGCACCAGCCGCCGGACGTGCCCAACTACCGGGTCATGGGCTCGGGTCCGCGGCTGCGGTCCGGGATGTGCCTGGCCATCGAGCCGATGATCACTCGTGGTGACGCCGAGACCCACGTCCTGGAGGACGACTGGACGGTGGTCACCGACGACGGCTCCCGTGCGGCGCACTGGGAGCACTCCACGGCGATCATGGAGGACGGGATCGTCGTGCTGACGGCGGTCGACGGGGGAGCGGAGCGACTGAGCGCCTTCGGTGTCGAGCCGGTCGCTCTGTGACCCAGGACGCGCACTCGTCCAGCACCGCCGGCGCGCGGATCCTCGCGGCCGTGGGCCGAGGGGCGAAGAGCTTCGGGCGCTGGCTCGCCGTCTGGTCGCGGCGCCTGGCGCCGAGCCCCTTCCTGTGGGTCGGCCTGGTCCTCGGGTTCGGCACCTCGCTCCTCGTGTGGGAGTCGGTCCTGCTGCTCGGCGTCGTGGTCTGGCTCGTCGGTGCGTGGCTCTGGGCCAAGCGCGGCACCTCGGTGTTCGTGGCGCTCGGGCTGGGCGTCGTGCTCGGCTGGCTGCCGATGCTGTACTTCTTCGTGGCGAGCCTGCCGCACACGATGATCGGTCTTCCGGGGGTCCACTACGACCTCTGAGCCGCCCGCGTGGTGAGGCTCACGGCCCGGGACGGGCAGCGCCGTCGGCCACCGCTTTGAATGCTTTCCGAAGTGGCGTAGGCTAGACCGCTGGGTGTAGTCCGTTCAACGCCTCCAGTTCCTGCAAAGGGTGCCACGGCGCCTGCCGGTCCCCGCGCGAGCGGGGCGCAGGCCGAGGCACACGAGGTAGGCGGCACACGGACGCACACGACATCCACACCCGTTAAGTCGGCTCGCAGGGCTCCTGCGGTGCCGTGGGCGTGGAAGCAGTCACGACTAGAGTTAGCGGAGGATATGGCAAAGAAGGACGGTGTCATCGAGATCGAGGGCAGTGTGATCGAGGCTCTGCCGAACGCGATGTTCCGCGTCGAGCTGTCGAACGGTCACCGGGTTCTCGCGCACATCTCGGGCAAGATGCGTCAGCACTACATCCGGATCCTCCCTGAGGACCGCGTGGTGGTGGAGCTCAGCCCGTACGACCTGTCCCGCGGCCGGATCGTCTACCGCTACAAGTAGTCAGTCCCCGATCCGGGGTTACGTCACTCACGGCCTGGCCGGAGGCGACGTCGCCACACGATCGACCACCCACGACACTGCTGCGTGCGTACCGGAAGCCCGGACGTGCGTTTGCGGAGGAAAATCCGATGAAGGTCAAGCCGAGCGTCAAGAAGATCTGCGACAAGTGCAAGGTGATTCGCCGGCACGGTCGCGTCATGGTGATCTGCGACAACCTGCGCCACAAGCAGCGCCAGGGCTGATCACAACCCGGGCATCCGCCCGGGTCGGTGGCTGAGGCCACCACCAGCGCACCACCTCGAACCTCACCCGGCGGGCAACCGCTCAAGGAGAGGGGAACCCTCGGCCCGGAGGCCGGGGCTCGCGTTACTCGCGGGATGGCGGTGCGGCAGACCTCCGATGAGCAGTACAGGAGCCGGAAGGCACATGGCACGTCTTATCGGCGTCGACCTCCCCCGCGACAAGCGGCTTGAGGTTGCGCTCACTTACATCTTCGGTGTGGGTCGTACCCGCGCGAAGGAGACCCTGGCCGCCACGGGCATCAGCCCGGACGTCCGCGTGAAGGACCTCGGCGACGCCGAGCTCGTTGCGCTCCGCGATCACCTTGAGGGCAACTTCAAGCTCGAGGGTGACCTCCGCCGTGAGGTCGCAGCCGACATCCGCCGCAAGGTCGAGATCGGCACCTACCAGGGCATCCGCCACCGTCGCGGACTGCCGGTGCGTGGTCAGCGCACAAAGACCAACGCGCGTACCCGCAAGGGTCCCAAGCGCACCGTCGCGGGCAAGAAGAAGGCCCGCTGATAGCAGTCCGTGGAGCGGTCGGCTCATCGAGCTGAGACCGCCCCGGTCCGATCAGACCAGGAGATTACAGAACAGATGCCTCCCAAGACTCGCGCCGCCGCCGGCCGCAAGCCGCGCCGTAAGGACAAGAAGAACGTCCCGCTCGGCCAGGCGCACATCAAGTCCACCTTCAACAACACGATCATCTCGATCACCGACCCGTCCGGTGCCGTGGTGTCGTGGGCGTCCGCAGGCCACGTCGGCTTCAAGGGCTCCCGCAAGTCCACCCCGTACGCCGCGCAGATGGCCGCCGAGTCGGCCGCCCGCCGCGCGCAGGAGCACGGCGTCAAGAAGGTCGACGTCTTCGTGAAGGGCCCGGGTTCCGGTCGCGAGACCGCCATCCGCTCGCTCCAGGCGACCGGCCTCGAGGTCGGCTCGATCCAGGACGTGACGCCCCAGGCGCACAACGGCTGCCGCCCCCCGAAGCGTCGCCGCGTTTGATATCTGTCGCACCCGGTGGTGACCGCGGCCCCAGGGCCTGCGGTCACCACCGGATCGCGACATCCGCTCACCGTTCGCGGTGAGCACCAACGCCTGGACGGTGACAGAGATCCGTCTGGGCTGCGAAAGATCGTTTGCCGTGATGCGTCATATAGCGGACGCACACTGAGAGGAAACCCACAGTGCTTATCGCACAGCGCCCCACGCTGACCGAAGAGGTCATCTCGGAGAGCCGTTCCCGCTTCTCCATCGAGCCGCTCGAGCCTGGCTTCGGCTACACGCTCGGCAACTCGATGCGTCGCACCCTGCTGTCGTCCATCCCGGGCGCGGCCGTCACGTCCATCCGTATCGACAACGTGCTGCACGAGTTCAGCACCGTGTCGGGCGTGAAGGAGGACGTCACCGAGATCATCCTGAACATCAAGAACCTCGTCGTCTCCTCGGAGAACGACGAGCCCGTCGTGATGTACCTGCGCAAGCAGGGCGCTGGCACCGTGACCGCCGCGGACATCGTTCCGCCGGCGGGAGTCGAGGTGCACAACCCCGACCTGCACATCGCCACCCTCAACGACAAGGGAAAGCTCGAGATCGAGCTGACCGTCGAGCGGGGCCGTGGGTACGTGTCCGCCGCGCAGAACAAGCAGTTCGACGCGGAGATCGGGCGCATTCCGATCGACTCGATCTACTCGCCGGTCCTCAAGGTCACGTACAAGGTCGAGGCCACCCGAGTCGAGCAGCGCACCGACTTCGACAAGCTGATTGTCGACGTCGAGACCAAGCAGGCGATCACGCCTCGCGACGCGCTCGCATCGGCTGGCAAGACCCTGGTCGAGCTGTTCGGCCTGGCACGTGAGCTGAACGTCGAGGCCGAGGGCATCGAGATCGGCCCGTCGCCGACGGACACCGCGCTGGCCGCGGACCTGGCGCTGCCGATCGAGGAGCTCAACCTCACCATCCGTTCGTACAACTGCCTCAAGCGCGAGGGCATCCACCAGGTGGGCGAGCTCGTGGCCCGCAGCGAGGCGGACCTGCTCGACATCCGCAACTTCGGTGCGAAGTCGATCACCGAGGTCAAGGAGAAGCTGGCCGAGCTCGGCCTCAGCCTCAAGGACTCGCCGCTGGACTTCGATCCGGCCGGCGCTTCGTACTTCGAGGGTGGCGACTCCGCGGCCTACAGCGGCGACGAGCAGTCGTACTGACGTCCCGCGCCCGGCCCTAGGCCGGGCGCGCGGAACCACTTCCAAGGAGACAAGTAATGCCTACCCCTACCAAGGGCGCGCGGCTCGGCGGTAGCCCGGCTCACGAGCGTCTGATTCTCGCGAACCTGTCCACCTCCCTCTTCGAGCACGGCCGCATCACGACCACGGAGACCAAGGCCAAGCGCCTGCGTCCCCTGGCCGAGCGTCTGATCACGTTCGCGAAGAAGGGCGACCTGTCCGCCCGTCGCCGCGTGCTGACCGTCGTGCGTGACAAGGGCGTGGTGCACACGCTCTTCACCGAGATCGCCCCGGCCATGGCCGAGCGCAACGGTGGCTACACGCGCATCACCAAGATCGGCACCCGCAAGGGCGACAACGCCCCCATGGCGGTCATCGAGCTCATCACCGAGCCCGTGAGCCCCAAGCAGGCCGTCGTCAAGGAGGCCACCAAGGCCGCCGAGAAGGCCGCGCCCGTGACCGATGCACCGGTCGAGGACGCCCCCGTCGAGGAGACCCCGGCCGAGGACGTCACCGACGCTCCCGTCGAGGACGCCCCCGTCGAGGAGGCCGCCGCGAAGCCCGCCAAGAAGGCGCCCGCCAAGAAGGCACCTGCCAAGAAGGCGCCCGCCAAGAAGGCCGCCGAGGAGACGAAGGAGGCCTGAGCCTCTTTCTCCCCGCACGACGCCGGGCCGCACCTTCCGTATGGAAGGTGCGGCCCGGCGTCGTCGTACCCGGACGTCTCAGCTGGTCGGCTGGAGGTCCCAGGCCCGCGCGCCCCCTACCAGGGCGGCGGAGTTCGGCACGATGACGACGTCGTCCCCGAGCCGGGCGAGGGCCGACGGCGTGATGCAGCGCGCGTTCCCGCCGCCGATGTAGAGCCGGTCCCAGTGGAAGACCGGCCGTAGCCCGTCGACGACGGTGACCACCCGTCGCGACCACAGCCCGTCCCCGAGCCGACGCCGTTCTGGCTCGCCGATGTACTGGTCGTACGTGAGGCTGCGGCGCACCGGGGCGTGGGACCACTCCAGGTGCGGCGCGATGCGACCGCCGTGGAACATGGCCGTGCCGAGGCCGGTGCCGAGCGTGATGACCAGCTCGAGGCCGGATGCGGCAACCACGCCTGCGCCGTGCACCTCGGCGTCGTTCAGGACGAGGGCGGGCAGGCCGAGGCGCGCCGCGACCGCCGCACGCATGTCGAAGTTGCGCCACGCGTCGGCGAGGGCGGGCACAACCTTCGAGCGCGGTCCCGACCGCGTGATGTAGTGCGGGGTGTGCACAACGACGCCGCTGCGGATCATGCCGGGCAGGCCGACCGTGATCCGTGCGGCCGTGGGCAGGTCGGTAGCGATCTTCGCGATCGTGTCGACGAGCAGCTCGGGCGGCAGCGGATAGGGCGTCGGCACCCGGACCGGTGTTGCGTGAGCGGTGCCTGAGGTGTCGAGGACGGCGGCCTTGATTCCGCCGCCGCCGCAGTCGACCGCCAGGGTGAGGGTGTCTGCCATGCCGACACCTTACGGACCCCGGCGCGGGGATCGGGGAAGATGGCTCTCGTGAACGAGTACATCAGGGTCCGGCTCGACCTCGCCTACGACGGCACGGACTTCGCCGGCTGGGCGCGGCAGCCGGGTCTGCGCACCGTAGAAGGCGCCCTTGAGGACGGCCTCGCGCGCCTGCTGCGCAGCGAGCAGACCGGCAGCCCGACGCCGCGGTTCACCGTTGCCGGGCGGACGGACTCGGGTGTCCACGCGCGGGGCCAGGTGGCGCACGTCGACATCGAGGCAGGCGCCTGGGCCCGGCTCCCGGGCCGGTCCGCGGGTTCGGGCCGTAGCCCGCAGGAGGCGCTGGTGGCCCGCCTGGCCAGCGTGCTCCCCACCGACGTCGTCGTGCGCAGTGCCGTGCAGGCACCGCCCGGCTTCGACGCCCGCTTCTCGGCCCTGCGGCGTCGCTACACGTACCGGATCGCCGACACGCCCGCCCTGCGCGACCCCCTGCGCCGCAGGCACGTCCTGTGGTCACGCAAGCCGCTCGACGTCGCCGCCATGGACGCCGCCGTCCGCCCGCTCACCGGCGTGCGCGACTTCGCCTCGTACTGCAAGCCCCGGCCCGGGGCGACGACGATCCGGGAGCTGCAGCGCATCGCCTGGGAGCGCCCCGCCGACGGGCCGGACGCGGGCCTCGCGATCGCGCACGTCGTCGCCGACGCGTTCTGCCACAACATGGTGCGGGCATTGGTCGGCGCGTCGATCGGGGTGGGGGAGGGGCGGCTCGCCGTCGGCTGGCCCGCGGAGCTCCTGGCGAGCCGACGACGGGACGCAGGCGTCTTCGTCGTGCCGCCGGAGGGGCTGTGCCTCGAGGAGATCACGTTCCCGCCGGACGACGAGCTCGCGGCCCGCGCCGACGCGGTCCGGACGATGCGGATGGACGAGGACGTCTGGGAGGACGCGCGCTGACCTCTCTGGCCTATGGCTCTTCTACCCAGTGGACCGCTGCCTCTTCGGCACTTGCTCCCGCGCCGTCGATGCCCGCGTCCGTGCCGTAGAGGTCGTTCTGCCGGGTGCCGTCCTCGGCCGCGTAGCTGCCTGGGTCGGCGTCGGGGTCGGACACGAGCCGGCCCGCGCGGGAGGCGTCGGCGCGCTCCAGCGGGTCGGCCTGCCAGACGTCCGGCTCCTCCTCGGCGAGGCGCTGGTCGAACGGCTCACCGTGCCGCTCCTCCCACGAGGTCTCGCCCCAATGGTTCTTGCGCGGGCGGTCCGGCGGCGAGTAGCCCTCGTCGAGAGGGTCCTTCAGGCCGCGGCTGTAGAGGCTGTCCTCGGCCGACAGCTGGTCGCTGTCACCCTCGGCGATCCCGTCCGGTCCTGGCATGGTGGCTGGGGTTTCCTCGGTCATACGCCTACCGTGTCACCAGTTCGGCGGCGACGCCACAGGCAGACGTGTCGAACCTCATGCCGTGGAAGCGGCACCGGCGCCCCCTACGCTTTGACCCCTGGGGAAGCTGGCGGGTACTCTAATGAGTCGTTGTGCTTTTGTCACCGACGTCCTGCGTCAGCAGCGAGCCCACTCGCGTGCCGACGAACGGCCCGGATGTCACCTGTGACCCCCGCGCACAACGATCTGACTCTTCGGGCGCCGCTTCTCGCCCGACGACACCGAAAACGAAAAGGTTACGAACCGTGCGTACGTACACCCCCAAGCCCGGTGACATCCAGCGTGACTGGTTTGTCATCGACGCGACTGACGTCGTCCTGGGCCGCCTGGCAAGCCAGGTCGCCATCTTGCTGCGCGGGAAGCACAAGCCGACTTTCGCCCCGCACGTCGACGGTGGTGACTTCGTCATCATCATCAACGCGGACAAGGTCGCGCTGAGCGGCAACAAGCGTGAGACCAAGATCGCCTACCGCCACTCGGGTTACCCGGGCGGCCTCACTGCCACCCCGTACGGCGAGTTCCTGGACACCAAGCCGGAACGCGCCGTCGAGAAGGCCGTGCGCGGCATGATCCCCAAGACCTCGCTCGGCCGGGAGCAGATGACCCACCTGAAGGTCTACGCCGGCTCTGAGCACCCGCACACGGCGCAGCAGGCCAAGCCGTTCGAGATCACCCAGGTTTCGCAGCAGGCCTGACGCCGCTGCCGGATCGCAACGCTGAAGGACGCGAGGACACCACAGTGGCCGAGACCACCGTCGACATCGAGCAGGGCGCAGAGACGCCCAGCAACTACACCACCGAGACGGCTGCGCCCGCAACGCGCGGCTCGTCCATCACCGCCCCGGCCCAGGCCCTCGGGCGCCGCAAGGAGGCAGTGGCGCGCGTGCGCCTCGTCCCCGGCACCGGCACCTGGAAGGTCAACGGGCGCACCCTCGAGGAGTACTTCCCGAACAAGGTGCACCAGCAGCTGGTGAACTCCCCGCTGCAGCTGGTCGAGGTCGAGGGCCGCTTCGACATCATCGCCCGCATCACGGGTGGTGGCACGTCCGGTCAGGCCGGCGCCCTGCGCCTGGGCATCGCCCGTGCGCTGAACGCCATCGACGAGGACGCGAACCGCGCCGAGCTGAAGAAGGCCGGATTCCTCAAGCGTGACGACCGTAAGGTCGAGCGCAAGAAGGCCGGTCTCAAGAAGGCTCGTAAGGCTCCGCAGTACTCCAAGCGCTGACCCCAGCGCTGGGCCGGGTGGCCCCGCCGAACAGTTTCGACACTGTTCAGCGGGGCCATCTGCATTTGCGGTACGCGGGAGCCCGCTACGGTGGGCTCCGAACGATCTGAGGAGAACCGGCATGAGCAGGCTGTTCGGCACCGACGGAGTTCGGGGCCTTGCCAACAGGGACATCACGGCGGAGCTGGCACTGGAGCTGGGCGCAGCCGCCGCGCGGGTGCTGACCGCGCAGGGCGAGCTGCTGGGCCCGCGACCGCGGGCCGTCGTCGGGCGGGACACGCGTGCTTCGGGCGAGTTCCTCGCGGGCGCCGTCTCCGCGGGCCTCGCGTCCGCGGGCGTCGACGTGGTGGTGCTCAACGTGCTGCCCACGCCCGCGCTCGCGTATCTCGTCACCGAGCTGGAGGCCGACCTCGGTGTCATGGTCTCCGCCTCGCACAACCCCATGCCGGACAACGGCATCAAGTTCTTCGCCCGCGGTGGGCTCAAGCTCGACGACGCCGTCGAGGATGCTATCCAGGCCTCGCTCGGCGACGACTGGGAGCGCCCGACGGGCGCCGCCGTCGGCCGCATCCGGATGGACGGCCAGGCGGCCTCCGAGCGCTACGTGCGGCACCTGACCGACAGCGTCGGCACCACCCCGGACCACCGGCCGCTGGAGGGCCTGCGCATCGCGCTCGACTGCGCCAACGGCGCCGCCAGCGAGGTGGGCCCGCAGGCGCTGCGCGCCGCAGGCGCCGACGTCGTCGTGATGAATGCGAGCCCGGACGGCCGGAACATCAACGAGAAGTGCGGCTCCAACCACCCGGAGCAGCTCCAGGCGGTTGTCGTGGCGTCCGAGGCGGACTTCGGTGTCGCGTTCGACGGCGACGCCGACCGCTGCCTCGCCGTCGACCACACGGGCGCCATCGTGGACGGCGACCAGATCCTCGGGATCCTCGCCACCGCGCTCAAGGAGGAGGGCCGCCTGCCTGGCGACACCCTCGTCGTGACGGTGATGAGCAACCTCGGCCTGATCCTCGCCATGCGGGAGCGCGGGATCACGACCGTGCAGACCGCCGTCGGCGACCGCTACGTGCTGGGCGAGATGCGCGCCCACGGCTTCGGCCTGGGCGGCGAGCAGTCCGGCCACATCATCCTGGCCGACCACGCCACGACGGGTGACGGCGTCCTGTCGGCGCTGCACCTCGCCGCGCGGGTCAAGGCGTCGGGCAAGCGGCTCGCCGACCTCGCGGGCGAGATCGAGCGGCTGCCGCAGACCCTCGTCAACGTGCGGGGTGTGGACAAGTCCCGGGCGGGTACCGACGAGGGCGTGCAGGCGGCCGTGGCCGACGCCACGGCGCGTCTGGGGGACACCGGGCGGGTGCTGCTGCGCCAGTCCGGTACGGAGCCGCTCGTGCGGGTCATGGTCGAGGCCCCGGCGCAGGACGAGGCGGACAAGGTGGCCGAGGACCTGGCCGCCGTCGTGCGGGAGCGACTGGCGCTGTAGCTCGCGTCGCGGCCCTACCGTAGCCCTGCTGTGGTGGCGGGCGGGGCAGGCGTGAACGCCGCGTGAATGCTTGGAAGCGGGGTTCTACCAGGGGCACCCCTGATGCCATTCAGGGGTGCCCCTTGCGTAGGCTGGCGGTAGGCACTACGAGGTGCCGGCACCACCCCGGGTAGCGCCCGGGCCGAGACTCCCCTGAGGTCCCGTGCTCGAACTCATCTCCGCTGTCCTGAACGCCACGGAGGCATGGATCCTCGCGATGGCGTCCTCGCCGTGGATCTACCCGGCGATGTTCGCGTTCGCGACCATCGACGGCTTCTTCCCGCCCCTGCCCAGCGAGTCCGTGGTCATCACCCTTGCGGTCTCCGCGCACACCACGGGTACACCCTGGATGTGGCTCGTGCTGGTGACGGCGGCGGCAGGCGCGTGGGTGGGGGACCAGATCGCGTACCAGATCGGGAAGATGATCGGCACCGACCGCGTGCCGTTCCTGCGGTCGCACCGCGGACGCCGGGCCGTGGCCTGGGCGGAGCGGGCGCTCGCCCGCCGCGGGGCCTCGTTCATCCTGGCGGCGCGCTACATCCCGATCGGCCGCGTGGCCGTGAACATGACGGCGGGCGCGGTCGGCTACCCGCGCCGTCGGTTCATGGTGATCGCTGCCATCGCCGCGGTCATGTGGGCGTTCTACTCGGCGGGGATCGGCCTGGTCGCGGCGCAGTGGCTCGGCCACGACCCGCTGCTGGCGATAGTCATCGGTGTGGTGATGGGTGTCATCATGGGCTTCGTCGTGGACCTGGTCGTGGGCTGGTTCTCGCGCAAGCCCGCCGAGGAGGAGCCTGCGCCGACCGCCGAGGTCGAACCGCCGAGGGTGACCGTACCGCCGTCCGACGACTGATCGTTGCGGACGATCACGACCAAGTGAGCGTCAGAGCTTGCGGAGGCGGACCCGTTGGACCGCGTGGTCCGAGCCCTTGGTCAGCACCAGCGTCGCGCGGCCTCGGGTGGGCAGGATGTTCCGCTCGAGGTTGGGCGCGTTGATGGACTCCCAGATCTTCAGGGCCCGGTCCGTCGCCTCCTGGTCGGAGAGCGACGCGTACCGCCGGAAGTAGGAGTCCGGCTTGGTGAACGCGGTTCGGCGCAGCTCGAGGAACCGGTCCACGTACCACTGGCGGATGTTCCTGGTGCGGGCGTCCACGTAGATCGAGAAGTCGAAGAAGTCGCTCACCGCGACGGTCGACTCGTCGACGGCGGACGGCCGGGCCGGCTGCAGCACGTTGAGGCCCTCGACGATCAGCACGTCGGGCTTGCGGACCACCATCTCCAGCTCGGGCACGATGTCGTAGATGACGTGCGAGTACACGGGTGCGCGCACCTCGGCCTGCCCCGCCTTGATGCGGGACAGGAACCGGATCAGCGCGCGCCGGTCGTACGACTCCGGGAAGCCCTTGCGCTCCATCAGCCCCCGCCGTTCCAGCTCGGCGTTCGGGTAGAGGAAACCGTCGGTGGTGATGAGCTCGACCCGGGGGGTCTCGGGCCAGCGGGCGAGCATCTCGCGCAGGACCCGCGCCGTCGTCGACTTGCCGACGGCGACCGAGCCGGCCACGCCGATCACGTACGGGGTACGCGGCGGGTCCTCGTGCAGGAAGGTCGACGTCGCGTCGTGCAGGCTGCCGGCGGCCTGCACGTAGAGGTTGAGCAGGCGCGACAGGGGCCGGTAGACGGCGTCGACCTCGGCCAGGTCGATCGGGTCACCGAGACCGCGCAGGCGCTCGACGTCGTCGTCGGTCAGCGGCAGCGGTGTGGAGGCCGAGAGCCTGCTCCAGGCCGCACGGTCGAGATCCACATAGGGCGAGGACGGGGCGAGGGCGCGCAGGTGCTCGCCGAGGTCCGTCGTCGGATACTGGGAAACCACTTGCAGCATTGTGCCCCAACCAGGCGTGGGAATCGCCACCGGTCGTTGCCGGACCCTGTGCGGCGGCCGCCGGCGCCCGCCGCGCACGCCTGGTAGGCGAGCTTGTGAGCCCCGTCATGGGGACTGTCGGGCATGCTCGCTAGACTCGCGCCCATGTGCGGGATTGTGGGTTACACGGGAACTGCTGCGACTAGGGCGAACGGCGACGCCTCGGGTGTGACCGCGCCGTCGGGCAGGCCCCTCGACGTAACCATCGAGGGGCTGCGGCGCCTCGAGTACCGCGGGTACGACTCGGCCGGCGTCGCGCTCGTCGCGCCCGGGCTGGACGGCGTCGCCTGGGCCAAGAAGTCGGGCAAGCTCGCCAACCTGATCGAGGTCCTCGACCACAACCCCCTGCCTGAGGCGACCGCGGCGATCGGGCACACCCGCTGGGCCACGCACGGCGGCCCCACCGACGTCAACGCCCACCCGCACCTGGCCGACGGCGACCGGCTCGCCGTGATCCACAACGGCATCGTCGAGAACTTCGCCCAGCTCAAGGCCGAGCTGCTGGCCGACGGCGTGACGTTCCGCTCCGAGACCGACACCGAGGTGGCCGCCCACCTCGTGGCCAGGGCGTACCGCGCGACGGGGAACCTGACGGAGGCCATGACGGCGGCCGCCGGCCGCCTGGAGGGCACGTTCACGCTGCTCGCCGTGCACGCCGACGCGCCGGAGACGGTGGTCGGTGCCCGGCACGACTCCCCGCTCGTGGTGGGGCTCGGCGAGGGTGAGAACTTCCTGGGGTCCGACGTCGCGGCGTTCATCGCGCACACCAAGGAGGCCCTCGAGCTGGGCCAGGACCAGGTGGTCACCATCACGCCGACGTCCGTGACCGTGACGGACTTCGACGGCAAGCCCGCCGAGGCCAAGCGCTACACCGTGGACTGGGACGCCGCCGCCGCCGAGAAGGGCGGCTTCGCGTCCTTCATGGACAAGGAGATCCACGACCAGCCGCAGGCCGTCGCGGACACGCTGCTCGGCCGCACGGACGCCTCCGGGGCGTTGGTCCTGGACGACCTGCGCATCGACGAGTCGATCCTGCGCGCCGTGAACAAGATCATCGTGGTCGCCTGCGGCACCGCCGCGTACTCGGGGCACGTGGCGAAGTACGCCATCGAGCACTGGTGCCGCATCCCCGTCGAGGTCGAGCTCGCGCACGAGTTCCGCTACCGCGACCCGATCGTCGACGAGCGCACCCTGGTGGTCGCCGTCACGCAGTCCGGCGAGACCATGGACACCCTGATGGCCGTGCGGCACGCCCGCGAGCAGGGTGCCAAGGTGATCTCGATAGTCAACACCCACGGCTCCACGATCCCGCGCGAGTCCGACGCCGTGCTGTACACGCACGCGGGCCCCGAGATCGCCGTCGCCTCCACCAAGGCGTTCCTCGCGCAGATCACCGCCGCCTACGTGCTGGGCCTGTACCTGGCGCAGCTGCGCGGCAACAAGTTCCCCGACGAGATCGCGATACTGCTCGACGAGCTGCGCGCCATGCCGGCCAAGATCCAGACCGTCATCGAGCGCGGCGAGTACGTGCGCGCGACCGCCCGGTCCATGGAGAAGTCGGACAAGGTGCTGTTCCTCGGCCGGCACGTCGGGTTCCCGGTGGCCCTGGAGGGCGCGCTCAAGCTCAAGGAGCTCGCGTACATCCACGCGGAGGGGTTCGCCGCCGGCGAGCTCAAGCACGGGCCGATCGCCCTGATCGACGATGGCCAGCCCGTTTTTGTGGTGGTGCCGTCGCCGCGCGGGCGCAACTCCCTGCACTCCAAGGTCGTCTCCAACATCCAAGAGATCCGCGCTCGCGGCGCGCGCACCCTCGTGATCGCCGAGGACGGCGACGACGAGGTGCGCAAGTACGCCGACGAGATCTTCTGGATCCCGCAGGCACCCACGCTGCTCCAGCCGCTGCTCGCCGTCGTGCCGCTGCAGATCTTCGCGATGGCGCTCGCGACCGCGAAGGGTCTGGACGTGGACCAGCCGCGTAACCTCGCCAAGTCGGTGACGGTGGAGTAGCCGCAGGGGCCGGCTCTACTGGGCGAAGAACACGAGCAGTGTGACGATCCCCGCGATCACGATGCCGAAGACGATCACTGCGAGCACGGGGAAGGGAAGCTTGTCGTCGTCCTCGGTCATGATTGCCTCCTCCGCGTGAAAGATGGCGCTCTGCCGGTACGATGCAGGCGCCATCTTTACTTCTGCATTACAGGAGCAGGGTGCCTCAAAACGGGCATCGTGCGCAAGACCCAACCGGTGGTGGGCGGCGGGGGACCTACGCTGGGCGAATGATCATCGGGACGGGCATCGACGTGGTCGACGTGGCCCGGTTCATGGAGACCCTCGACCGCACGCCCCGGCTGCGCGAGAAGCTGTTCACGGAGGCCGAGCGCGAGCTGCCGCCGGCCTCCCTCGCCGCGCGGTTCGCGGCGAAGGAGGCCATCGCGAAGTCGCTGGGCGCCCCCGGGAACCTCCAGTGGCACGACGTCACGGTGCACCGCACGGTGGGCGGCCCGCCCCGGATCGACGCGAGCGGCACCGTGGCCGCCCGCGCCGCCGAGCTCGGTGTGCGCACCTGGCACATCACGATCTCCCACGACGCGGGGATCGCCTCCGCGATGGTGATCGCGGAGGGCTGACCCCGCCGGGGTCTGTTGTGGGCGCGGCTACTGGAGCTCTGGGATGACCTGCTTCTCGAAGAGCTCGATGCCCGACTGGTCGTAGGCCGCCTCCTGGAAGTACGTGATCGCGTACTCCAGGCCGCGAGCTCGCATCCCCTGCAGCCGCTCCACGATCTGCTCGGGTGTACCCACCAGGAACCCACTGCGCCAGTTGCTGATCTCCTGGTCGGCCTTCTCGGGGGCCCACCTGCGCAGGTGCGCCTCGATCCAGGCCAGGCGCTCGGCGACGGCGGCCTCGTTCTCGCCGATCACCACCGAGTAGTTGGCCGACCGGGTGATCTCACCGAAGTCCCGGCCGATGTCCTTGCAGTGCGCCTCCAGCACGCTCGACTTGTGTGCGAACTCCTCCGGCGCGCCGGCGAAGTTCGTGTACTGGGCGTGCTGCGCGGCAATCCGCAGCGTCTTCTTCTCGCCGCCGCCGGCGATCCACAGCGGGATGGACGGCACGTCGGCGCCGCCGTCGCCCACCGGGAGCTGCTGCAACGGCTGCGGGTAGCAGAGCGCGCCGTCGACCTGGTAGCGCTTGCCCTCGAACGTGCCCGAGGACCCGGTGCGCCACATGTTCGCCATGATCTGCACACCCTCGTCGAGCGCGCGCAGGCGCTCGCCCGCGGACGGGAAGCCGTAGCCGTAGGCACGCCACTCGTGCTCGTACCAGCCGGCGCCGATGCCCATCTCGATGCGGCCGCCGGAGATCGTGTCGATGGTCGACGCGACCTTGGCGAGGTAGGTGGGCTCGCGGTACGCCATGCAGGTGCACATCTGGCCCAGGCGGATGCGCTGGGTGGCCGCCGCGAAGGCGGCCATCAGGGACCAGGCCTCGTGGGTGGCCTCGGTGGTCGGCTCCGGGACGGTGTGGAAGTGGTCGTAGACCCAGGCTGAGGTCCACGCAAACTCCCCGCCTGGGATGGCCTCGCCTGCCGCCTGGTTCTCCGCGCGGTGAACAAGGGAAAGCATGGAAGCCCACTGGTCGGCGGGCGCGATGTCGACCAGGTCGAGGCGCCAGCCCTGCGGGATGAAGAGTCCGAATCGCATGGCACGACCCTATGCCGACGGCGGACTCGACGGGAGGGGCGGTCCACTTTGCCGGACTCTGGTACCTCTGACCCCGCGGAGACGGCACTATAGGGCTGTGAAAGACGCATGGAGCTCCGACGAGGTGCGGAAGGCCGAAGAGCCGCTGATCGCTGCCGGTGAGCCGCTGATGGCAAGAGCGGCCTACGCGCTGGCGCAGGCGGTGCTTCGGGACGTGGCGGCCCGCCCGCCCGCCGGGCGCGCCGCGGCGCACGGATCCGCCCGCGCGAGCGGCGTCCGCCTGCACGGCAGCCTCGGTTCCGACGGGCTGCCCGGGACCGCCCGGATCCGGCCCGCTCGCGCGGGCGCCACCCGTGGCGACGTACGGGGCGCGCACGCCCTGCTGCTCGTCGGCCCCGGCAACAACGGCGGCGACACCCTGTTCGCCGGCGCGCACCTCCTGCGCCGCGGCATGAAGGCCACCGCCGTGCTCGCCTCCTCTCGTGCGCACGAGGAGGGCCTCGCCGCGTTCCGGGCCGCCGGCGGAGAGGTAGTGACGCTCGCCGACGTCCGGGTCCCGGCAGTGGTCCGGGCCGCCCTGGAGGTCGACGTCCTGCTGGACGGCCTGATCGGTGTCGGGGCACGCGGCGCCCTGCGGGCGCCCGCGGGCGGGCTGGTACGCACGCTCGCGGAGGCCCGCGAGACGGCGGGGTCGCGGTGGCCCTGGACGGTCGCCGTCGACATCCCGAGCGGCATCGGCGTCGACGACGGCGCGGTGCCCGGTCCCGTGCTGCGCGCCGACCGCACCGTGACGTTCGGCGCGCTCAAAGCCGGCCTGCTGCTCCCGCCCGCGGCACACCTCGCCGGCAAGATCGAGCTGGTCGACGTCGGCTTCCCCATGGGGGCGGGCGCCACGGGATCGGGGGCCGACAACCGGGCCGGCGCGGCACAGCGCGCCGGGTTCGGCAGGCACGCGCTGGGCAGCACCGACCCGGCATCGGCCCGGGTGCAGGCCATCGAGCCCGCCGACGTGGCCGCCCTGTGGCCCGCTCCGGGCCCTACGGACCACAAGTACACGCGCGGCGTGGTCGGCGTCATCGCCGGGACGAGCACCTACCCGGGCGCGGCAGTGCTCGCGACGTCAGGCGCCGTGCTGTCCGGCGCCGGCATGGTGCGCTACCTCGGGCCCGAGGCGGTCGGCACCCGCGTGCTGCTGGCCCGCCCCGAGGTAGTGGTGGCGGGCGGCCGGGTGCAGGCCTGGGTCCTCGGGCCCGGTGTCCCCGCGATCGAGCCCGAGGACGAGTCCGACGACGACGGCCAGGCCCGCCGGATCTTCGGGGCGCTCGCGGCCGTGACCGGGGTGCTGTCCGAGGACGTGACCGGCGGCAGGATGCCCGCGGTCATCGACGCGGGCGCGCTCACGATGCTGGAGCACCGGCTCCCGGCATGGGCGGTGCTGACCCCACACGCCGGCGAGCTGGCGGAGCTGCTGCAGAGCCTCGGGCACGACGTCGACCGGGCGGCGGTCGAGGCGAAGCCGCTGCACTGGACGCGCACGGCGCACCAGGTGACCGGAGCGACCGTGCTGCTCAAGGGTGCGATCACCGTGGTGGCCGGCCCCGGTGGCACCTACGCGCAGGCCGACGCGCCGCCCTGGACCGCCACCGCCGGCGCGGGTGACGTGCTCGGTGGCATCCTGGGGACGCTGCTCGCGGCCCGCTCCGCCGAGGTCGTCGAGGACGAGACGCTCGCTGCTCGCCTCGCGGCGGTCGCGGCGCTCGTGCACGGGCGGGCGGCGGCGCGGGCATCGGCAGGCGGGCCGGTGGCGGCGCTGCAGATTGCCCAGGCGGTCCCCGCGGTGGTCGCCGAGCTGCTGGGCGGCTGACCCGCTTCCATGCTGGACCACCTGCTGGGCGCGCTGGAGCGCGCCGCCAGGTCGGGCGCAGACCGCGACGAGATGCTGCGCCACCTCGACGGCATCGAAGCCGTCATGGAGACGCACTTCCGGTACGAGGAGAAGAAACTCGTCGGTGTGCTCGACAGCTCCGTCCGTCCCGAGGCCGACCGGCAGGAGATGCTCGGCCCGCTCGCGTGACCGCGAGTTTCTCGAATTGGGCATTTCGGAATGGCGTGCCCGAGATGCGCCAGGTAGAGCCGTAATCTCCCGTATCACACCCTCGCCATGCGCGATTTATCTCCTGCCATAGACTCCTGAGTCGCTACTCGTCCACATTCAACTAAGTGGCGAATTGGGGTGTTCGTGCCATCAAGTTACGGGCCTTCCGTGGCTGTGCCTTCGACAGAGCCGGCGGCGCGGCAGAACCAGGCAGGCAGCAGGGGGAGGGACCACGTGGTCCACGGGCGTGATCGAGAGCTCCGGGTCATCGGGCATTTCGCGACAGACCTGGACCCGACGGTCCTGGTTGTGCGCGGCCTGAGCGGGATCGGCAAGACCACGACTATCCTCCACGCGCTGAAGCAGGTGGGCGCGGGACCGTCGGCGGTCCGCGTGGTGCGGCCCTGCTCACCCCGGCCCTCGGCACACGACCTGGACAACAGCCGGCGCATCGACCTGTCTGCCTGGTCCGTACCGGACCGTCCCGAGCACGACGCTGACTTCGACGCGGCGGGGTTCCTGCGCGCGGTCTCGGTCTGGGCCGGCGACGGCGGAGCCGCCCGGGGTCCCCGCGAAGTACCGCAGCGCAGCGAGGACACTTCGTGGGGTAGGGGCGGCGGGGCCGGGCCCCGCGTCCTGTTCGTCGACGACGTCGGGGTGCTGACCGCGGAACGTGCGCGCTGGCTCCAGCGCCTGGCGGACGAGGCGTACGGCCAGGACTGGCGTGTCATCGCCGCCGTGCGGAGCATCGCCGTCGAGTCGCTGTCCGACGACGTCGAGGTGCTCGAGCTCGCCCCGCTCGACCGGATGTCCCTGCGGCGGGTGCTCGACCTGGAGCTGAGCGCCCCGGTGGCGGCCGACGTCGTGGAGAACCTGCGCTGGTGGAGCGCCGGCAACCCCCGGATCGCACTGGAGCTCGCGGGGTCGCTGACCGCCGCCGAGCTCGGCGGGGACGCCTCCTGGACCGGGCCCGAGACCGTCGGCTCGGCGGCCCGGCGCGCCTACCGCGCGATGCTGGCCGGGCTCGACCCGGCCACGATGACCGCGCTCGCGGCGACGCCGTTGGGCAGCACCACGACGGCCCGCCGGGACGGGCGCTCGACCGTGCGGCACCCGCTGCTGGCCCTGCTGTGCCGAGAGGTGCGCGGAGCCGACGGCCAAGCGGACGGCCGCGAGCCCCAGGCCCACGACCGGGACCCGATTGGGCCGGCCGCAGCGGCGCGGATTCTTGACGGGCTGCACCTGGACGAGCTGCCCGACCGCACCTGGGCGCTGGTAGCCGCGACTCCCGACCCGCGCCTGGCGGCGCGCGCCGTCGGTGTGTCCATGCTGACCGGTCGCGTGTGGGTGGACCATCTGGGTGGCCCGCTGGTGCCGGACGGTGTGGGCCAGGACTGGACCGACCACCTGTGGTGGCGGGACCCCGGCGCCGTCGGCGACGACGCCCGCGCTGCGGGCGCGCGCGTAGCGGAGGCGCTCCTGCGCCTCGAGGACACCGGCGACCTGCCGGACGCCGACCCGTTCCGGGCGGACCTGCGCCTGATCGGGCAGACCCCTGGCCAGGACTGGGTGGGCGTCGAGACCCAGGTGCGCGCACTGCTCCTGCTTGGCGACGTGGTCGGGGCGCGCAGCCTGCTGGCGGACCACTCCGGCGAGTCGTCGGGGCGGACCGTGGCGGAGATCGTGGCCCGGGACCTCGCGGCGGCCCGCATTGCCGCCTTCGACGGGCGGGCCGTCGACGTCCGTGCGCATCTCGCGCACGCGGCGGAGCTGCGGCCCTCGGTCGACGGATGGCTCCCGGCACGCGGGATGCGTGCCTCGGCGGACGCCGTCGTCGACGGGACCGTCCCGGCGAGCACCATGCCGGCGCAGGCGGGCAGCTGGTCGGCGCGGGCGCTCGGCGAGTACGCCGCGGACCTGGGAGCGGCGCACCTCGTCGTCGGGCAGGCCGAAGGGGCCGTGGCACTGCTCACCATCGCGCTGGAGCACTGCGCCTGGCCGTACCGCGGGCGCGTGCAGGTGCGCTGCGACCTTGTCGAGGCCGCCCTGGCGTCAACGCCGTCCGGCCAGGTCGGGCCACGGGCCGAGCGGCTGCTCGAACCCGCGGTCGCACCGGAGGAACGGGTCGCTGGGGACGTCGCTGCCGCCCACTCCAGGCTCGGCGCGCTCCTGGCCGACGACGGAGTGCCGTCGGCCGCCTTCGAGGCCGCGCTGCACACGCCGTCGGCCCCCATGTCGCCCTGGCAACGGGTGCGCATGCTGGTGGCGTACGGCAGGTATGCAGTGACCCGCGGCAGTGACGCGACGGGGCACACGATCCTCGACGAGGCCCGGACGCTGGTGCGGCTGGCCGGGATGACCGGGTGGCTGCGCGGCATCGACGTGTTCCTCGCCGAGACGGGCACGGAGGGTGAGACCGTCCCCGAGTGGGAGGTGCTCGGCAGGCCCGAGCGGGAGATGGTGCGGCTCGCGGTGCACGGCGCCACGAACTCGCAGATCGCCCAGGCGACGTTCGTTTCCGAGCGGACCGTCGTGAACCGGCTGCGTCAGGCGTACACGACGCTCGGTATCCGCGACCGGAGAGATCTGGTCCGCCTGGCCGAGACCCGTCCGCCCGCCTGGCTCGCGGGCGGCTGATTGGCGGCAGCGGGTCAAGTCTTCACCCGCTGCTGCCAGCATATTTCACCCGGCAAACCGGACGTACCTGACTCTCCCAATGGATGCCCCCGAGACAATCTTTGTCTTTCTGCGTGGCAATCTTTATTGCGCTTTTAATCGCTTGGAACG
Organism: Promicromonospora sp. Populi; assembly: GCF_041081105.1. Classification (NCBI taxonomy): domain Bacteria; kingdom Bacillati; phylum Actinomycetota; class Actinomycetes; order Micrococcales; family Promicromonosporaceae; genus Promicromonospora; species Promicromonospora sp. Populi. The sequence continues at coordinate 4,415,350 of NZ_CP163528.1, forward strand.
CACTCAAATTTGCGTTCATTTGCGTCAGCGCACGATTGCGGTTCTGCCTGGCAGATCCCTGTAAATCACTGTTGTCTGATCGCCGGGAGCCGGTGTGTCTTGCGCCACTGCCCCTACGAACCGGTCGTGATCACGTACCGATCCGGACGCTTTTACTTAAGCGCGAATGTGGAGGAGTGAGTTCTTTTGAACCGAACGCAAGTACCGTCACGCCGACGTCGGATGGGTGGCCGCATGCTGCGCCGATCCCTGGTGACGGTCGCGGCGACGGCAGTCGTGGTTACAGCCACGGGTCTGCCGGCAGTCGCGGTCAACAACTACCCGGAGGAGCAGTCCGAGGCCGCTGCGAGCGTCCTCGACTCAGCGCTCCTCCAGAACGAGCTGCTCGCCGCCGCCTACTCGGACGCGGGCAATGTCTCGAACGCAGGACCCAACCAGGGCAACCTGAACGTCGAACTTCTGGGGTCGGAGCTCATCCACCTCGGTGACATCGAGGTCCCCCTCGACGAGATCCTTGACTTCGGCCAGGCCGGCGCGCTGGTCAGCCGGAGCGAGGCGTCGTCCCCAGCCGACGCGTACGCGGTCTCCGGCCTCGCCGGTGCCGACGGCGGTGTCGAGCTCGACGGACAGACCGAGGACTTCGGTCTGGCGTCCGTTGACGTCCTTTCGGTCGCACGCCTGCTGGGCGTCGACAGCCTGACGGACGAGATCGTCGACCAGCTCCTGATCGAGGCCGGCGCTCTCGCGGCCGAGGTCGACGCTGAGGACGGCGTCATCGCCGACCCGGACGACGTGGGTGGCCTCGGCCAGTACCGCGTTGCCGACCTGGACCTGTACGTGCACTCGCCCCTCATCGAGGACGCTGCCTCGTCGATCTTCGACATCGGCGGCTCCATCGACACGGCGGTCGAGGACCTGATCAACACCAACCTGGACGACAGCGCCCTGACCGGCCTGTTCGACACGATCCCGGGCGTTCCGACCCCCTCGATCACGGTTGACAGCAACATGCAGGAGAACCTGTTCCAGTCCGTCGTGGGCGAGCCGATCACCTCGGCGAACCAGCTCATCACGATCGACCTGTCGACCGGTGAGCTCACGGTTCACCTCGACAAGATCGTGGACAACCCGGACGAGACCGAGGGCGGCCTCAACGAGCTGCCCCCGAACTTCGAGCTCATCGACGACACGACCTACCCGCTCGTCGCGGAGACCATCCACGAGCTGATGCAGGACGTCACCCGCATCCTCATCGGTGCGATCGAGGACTCGCTGAACTCGGTCACCATCAACATCGCCTTCACCGACGAGAGCCCGCTGGGCAACCTCGACGTGTCGTGGTCGCTGCCGCTGGCGGACGCCGTGAACGGCAACTTCCCCGAGGCTGAGAACAACAGCACGGGCACGATGGCTCCGGTCGCCGAGATCCTGGTCGGCACCATCAACACCGTCGGACCGGCGCTCGCGCCGATCCTGGGCCCGGTCTACGACCTGGTCATCAGCGACGAGGGTGACAACATCTTCGAGCTGCTGATCAACGACCTCAAGACGGACTCGGTCACCGCGCCGATCCGCGAGGTGCTCTCGCCGGTCTTCGAGCTGCTCGCCCAGATCATCTCGATCCAGATCAACCACCAGGTGACGGAGAGCTCCGACACCGAGACGTCGTTCGACCTGTCGGCGCTGAGCCTCGGGCTCCTGCCGGGGGCCAACGAGCTCGCCCGGATCAACCTCGGCAACGCCGCGGTTCGCGTCCAGGGTGACGGTGGCTACCCGGGGATCGACCCGGAGCTGTCCGTGGACCCGTCCGTTGTCGCCCCTGGTGACGACACCGAGACCACCGGTACCGGCTACACGCCGGACTCGACGGCAACCGTTCAGCTTGAGGACCCCGCCGGCGACCCCGTCGGCGACCCGATCGTTGTGGACACCGACGAGGACGGCGGCTTCGTGGTCGACGTTCCGGTTCCGGACGACGCTGAGCCGGGTAGCTTCACGGTTGTTGGCACCGACGACACCACCGGTGAGGCCGCTGAGGCCCCGCTGACGGTGCAGCTCGGTGGCGGCGGCGAGGAGTGCACGGACCCGACCATCACCGCCGACCCGACCTCGGTCATGGCCGGCGAGGACGTGCAGGTCACCGGCACGGGCTTCCCGCGCAACGAGAACGTGATCGTCCGGCTGCTGGACCTCGACGGCAACCAGATCGGTGACTCCGTCACCGTGCTGGTCGACGACGACTGCGGCTTCACGACCCCGATCACGGTTCCCGAGGGCACCCCGCCGGGCGTCATCATCGTCGACGCTCAGCCTGAGGACGGCGGCGAGGGCGCACAGACGCCGATCGCAGTCGTCGGTGGTAACGACGGTGGCGACCGCGAGCTGACCGCTTGGTTCGAGCACGAGACCCGTACGGCTGGCCAGAGCCAGACGTTCTACGCCTCGGGCTTCGACGAGGGCGAGACGGTTGCCGGGTGGGTCACCTCTGACGCGCTGGTGCTCCCGAACGCTACGGCGGACGCTGACGGCAACGTCGAGTGGACGTTCGACGTCCCGGCGGACTTCGAGGTCGGCACCCACGTGGGTACGGCCACGAGCCTCGAGCACGGGGACCAGGCTTCGGCCGAGTTCCAGGTCGTCGCTTCTTCGGTCAGCGGCGGCGGTGACGGCGACGGCAACGGCGGTGGCCTCGCCTCCACCGGTGCGAACGTGGCAGCGCTCATTGCCGCCATGGTGCTGCTCCTCGGCGCCGGTGCGGTCATGATCAAGCGCCGTCGTGAGATCAGCCAGGCCTTCGCCACGGCGATGGGTCGGATCTCGGGCGACAAGCCTGCTGTCTGATGAGCCTAAGTCTCTGACTTAGCTTGCAGGTTTCTTGACGCAGTACGACCGGCCCGGTGCGACTTGTCGCACCGGGCCGGTCGCGTTGTCCAGCAGTTTCAGTTCTAAGGGGGAGACGTGCCGGAGCCGTCGTCGAGGCGCAGAGTGATTCCGTCAGTTGTCGCCGCAGCGGCGATCGTCGGGCTCGTCGTGGCCGCGATCCTGGTGGTGGAGCGGGCCATACCCGCCGCCCCCGCCCCGCGCTATCAGGAGTCGACGGCGTCCGGCGGCGTGGACCTGCAGTGCGCGGAGAACGACCCGATCATGCAGCAGCTGCTCAGCGGTTCTACCTGGAGCATGTGCTGGCGGGTCGATGCGGACCGGGGGCTGGTGCTCGAGGACGTGTACTTCACCCCGGCGGAGCACGAGCCGGTGCAGGTGCTGGCCGAGCTGTCGATCGGGCAGCTCGAGGTGCCGTACGACACCGGCCTGCGCAACACCGAGGACATCACCACCCAGGGCTTCGGTGGGCCGCAGATGATGACCCTCACCGAGACCGAGTGCCTGGGCGAGCGCCTCGAGACGTACCTGCCGGACATCGGCGACGGCTCGATGGGCGGCGGCGGCGAGCGGCGCTCCGTCCTCTGCCGGGAGGTGGTCGACGGCGGGATCGCCTACCGCAGCAGCGACAGTGCAGGCACCGAGGTGGCCCGGCGCACGGACCTACGGCTCGCGACCATCTCGAAGGTCGGCTGGTACGAGTACGTCAGCCAGTACACGTTCGGCAGCGACGGCACTATCCGCTCCGACCTGGGCGCCACCGGCGACCTCTCGCCCGCGGACTACGGCGACGACCCGGCCCACGGCTGGGCCGTCGGTCCCGGGGACACGGACTACGCCACGAGCCACTCCCACAACGCGGTGTGGCGGGTGCACTGGGCGCTGGGCGGGTCGGGCGGGCAGGTGGTGGAGCAGTACGACGCCGCGCCGACCGGCGAGGAGGGGCCGCGGGCGCCGCTCGTCGAGGGCGGCCTGACCCGGATCTCGCAGGAGGGCACCGCCCAGGCGGCCGACCGGCGCTGGTGGCGCGTAGTGAACCCCGATGTCCGCAACGAGGACGGGCACGAGATCTCCTACCAGGTGGAGACCGGAGCGACGACGCCGTTCGAGCTCACCCAGGACCAGCATCACGAGCACGGCAGCGGCGCGGCCGGCGACGACGGCGGTTATGCCATCGCCTTCACCGAGGCGGACGGCTGCCAGCTCTTCGCTACGGCGAACAAGGAGGGGACGTGCGGCTCCGGCGTGCTCGACTTCGCCCAGGACAAGGCGGAGCTGTCCGACGTCGTCACCTGGGTCGCCGTCGGGTTCCACCATGTGGCGCGCGACGAGGACCAGAGCCCCATGGAGATGCACTGGCAAGGGTTCACGCTGACGCCGCGTGACCTGACGGCGCAGCGCGCCGATGCGCCGTCGGCCCGCGAGGACGTGAACGGAAAGCCGACCGAGGCACCCTGAGGCCGCGCGCCGCGCTCAAACCTTCCGTGCCTCCACGAGCGTGCGGCGGCTGTGGCAGATGAACGAGCCGTGCTCCGCGATGTGGTCGTGCAACGTCCGCAGGCGGTCGTGATACTTCTCGACCGAGAAGTCGGGCACCGTCCACAGGACCTTGCGCAGGAAGTGCACAACGGCGGCCAGGTCGAAGAACTCGACCCGCGTCAGTGCGTCCCGGAGCAGCACCCCGTCGAGGCCGACGCCGGACACTCGGGCGCGCAGCCGGTCCAGGTACTCCGCGTCCTGGTTCTCCTGCGGGCCCATGAGGAACTCGTACAGGCCACGGTTGGAGCCCGCTCCGACCTCCTGGACCAGCAGGGTGCCGCCCGGTGCCAGCACCCGTGCGGCCTCGGTGTACGGGAACGAGACCGGATGGCGGCTCATGACCATGCCGAACGTGCCGTCGGCGAAGGGGAGCGGGGCGTCGTCGTCGTCGAGCAGCGTCACCGCACCACCGAAGGGTGCCAGTGCGGCTGAGGCGAGCGTGTGGTTCGGTGCCCAGCCCTCGGTGGCGCGCACCGTGCCGGGTACGTGCGCGGCCCGCCCGAGCGCCTCAGCGAAGACCTCGCCGCCACCCGTATCGACGTCGAGCACGGTGTCGACCCCACCCAGCCGTTCCGCGCAGAGCCGCACGTAGCCCCAGCCGGGGCGCTCCTCGGTGGCACGGCCGGTGAACCACGAGAAGTCCCAGCCGTCGGTAGGGACCGCCAGCCCTTCGGCTATCTCTTCGTCGAACGTCATGGGGCGGAAACTATGCCCGGGTATCCCCCGCCCACCAGCGGAAATCCCCCGATCGGGGGAGGGGCGGGAAACCCCGCGGACGGGAGTGTGGAGGCATACCGCACGACCGACCGAAAGGACCGAAGTCATGCAACGCCTCACTCGCATCACACTCGCCGGTGCCACCCTCACGAGCGCCGTCGCCGCACTGCTCGGCCTGTCCTGGCTGCTCGGGCTCTGGCCGAGCGTCTATGCCGACCCGAGCACTGCGCTGCTGGCCCAGTTCGCCGGGCAGGGCGCCGCTACCACCGTGCTCACGGTCGCCGCCCTGACCGGCGTCGCCTGCGGGATCGCGGGCCTCGCCGGGGCGCTCGGCGCGCGCGGTCGGGTCTGGGCCGCGGCACTACAGCTCGTCGTGTTCGGCCTGGTGCTGCAGAGCGGCGGCACGCTGTCGGTGGTGGGCTACCTCGTCGCGATGGCGATGCCGCTCGCCGTCGTGGTCCTGCTCGTCCAGGTGGTGCGTCGGTACCGGGTGGCCCGCTGGACTGTCGGGGTACCCGCCCTGGCGGTGCTCGTGGGCGGCGCGTTCCTGGCGCGGGAGTCGGTCGCCGAGGTCGTGGTGCTGCTCGGCTCCGGGCTCGCGGACAACCGCGCGGGCCTGCTGGTCTCCCTGCTGGTGCTCGCGACCGGCAGCCTCTGGGCGGCCGTCGGAGTGCAGGCGCTGGCCGGCACGTCCGCCATGGAGCGGGCCACCGCCTGGGTGGTGCGGCACCGCCGGGCCATCACGATCGTGGCCGCCACCGGGCCGCTCCCGTACGCCCTGGTCCGCCTCACCTGGCTCACCCCGTGGCCGGTGCTCGGGGACGACCTGGACCTGTCCACCCGGATCTGGGGGCTGGCCCTGTCCAGCGGCGCGTGGCTCGGTGTTTTCCTCACGCTCGGCCTGATCCGTCCCTGGGGCGAGGTGTTCCCCCGGTGGATGCCCGGCCTCGCCGGGCGGCGCGTACCGATCGCCGCCGCCGCGGTGCCCGGCGCCCTGATCGCCGCGACGGTGACGTTCACCGCGATCCCGATGATCGTCATGTTCAGCAGCCAGACCCTGGCCCAGGGCGTGTTCGGCGCGATCATCTTCCCGTGCTGGTACTGGGGCCCGGCCCTGGCGCTCGCCGTCTGGGGCTACGTGGCGCACCGCACGCAGTCCGACCGCCTGGCGAAGAGCCGACCCGCACAGGCCGCCGAGACAACACCCATCGCAGCATGATCCAAAGGGATGGCCTGGCGGGGGGACCCGACGGGCGGAGAGGATGACGGCATGCAGGCGACGACGAGGTACCTCGCGCGCGATCTTGCCCGGCGGTTCGCCTGGCACATGCTGGGCGGGGCGATCGGGCTGGCCCTCGCGTTGCTCGTGTACAGCCTGCTGAACAGCACGGTCACGGGGCTGCCCGTCTGGGTGCTGGTTGTCGTGGCCGTCGCGGCCGCCGTGGGGCTCGGCCTCGTCCCGGGCGCACGGGAGCTCGAGGTCACGGCGGCTCGTGCGCTGCTCGACGTGAAGGGCGAGCTGGTGGTCCCCGCCAGGCCCCGACTTGCCCACCGGGTCCGGACCGCGGCCTGGGTGGTGCTGCACCTGGCGACGGGGATGCTCGTGGGCGTCTGCTTGTTCGCCGTGCTCCCGGGGGCGGTACTGGTGGGCGTCGAGGCGGTGGCCGGGCGCTCGTTCGGGTCCGGGTTCCCGGTGCCCACGAGTGCTCTGGGCGCGGCCCTGGCGCTGGTGGCGTGCGCCGTCGTCGGGCTGGCCGCGCTCGTCGCGACCTGGCCGCTGGGCGCGGCCGCTTCCGTGCTCGCCGGCCGGGTGCTGGGGCCCACGCCCTACGACCGGATGGAGACGGCGCTCGCCCGCTCCCGCCGCGAGGCGGAGCACACCCGCCTGGCGCGCGAGCTGCACGACGGGATCGGGCACGCGCTCACCGTCGTGAGCGTGCAGGCGGCGGCGGGCCGGCGGGTCATCGCGGCCAACCCGGAGGCGGCGGCCGAAGCGCTCTCCGCGATCGAGGACACCGCCCGGTCGGCGCTCGCCGAGCTCGACCAGCTCCTGGCCGTGCTTCGGGACGACGCCGACGACGACGCGCCCCTGGCCCTGGCGCCCGCCCTGGAGGACGTGATCTCCGCGCACCGCCGGGCCGGCCTCGACCTGACCGCCGACGTCGACCTGCCCCCGGGGCTGCCGGCCCTCCTCGGCCGGACGGTGCAGCGCATCGTCACGGAGGCGCTCACCAACGCCCACCGGCACGCCGCCCCCGGACCGGTCGCGCTCACCGTGGGGCACGACGCCGGCGAGGTGCGGATCGAGGTGGTGAACGCGGTACGTACCGGGCCGCTGCGGGCCCGGCGTGCTTCCGGGGGTCGCGGGCTGCCCGGCGTCCGGGAACGGGTGGCGCTGTTCGGCGGTACGGTCGAGGCGGGGCCCGACGGCGGCCGCTGGGTGCTCCGTGCGACGCTGCCCTGGGGCGCCGCCCCGACCAATCGGAGGGACCCCCATGCCTGACGCCCCGATCCGGGTGCTGGTCGCCGACGACGAGCCGCTCGTCCGCAGCGGCTTGCGCCTCATCCTGGACGCGGAGCCCGACCTGCACGTGGTCGGGGAGGCCGGCGACGGCGCGCAGGCGGTCGAGCTGACGCGCGCGCTGCGCCCCGACGTCGTCTGCATGGACGTACGGATGCCCGGGGTGGACGGCCTGCGCGCGACCGAGCTGGTGCTGCGGCTCCCGGACCCGCCCCGGGTGCTCGTGGTGACGACGTTCGAGCACGACGGCTACGTGCTGGACGCGCTCACCGTCGGGGCCTCGGGGTTCCTGCTCAAGCGCGCTGGGGCGGACGAGATGGTGCAGGCGGTCCGCACCGTCGCCGTCGGGCAGAGCCTGCTGTATCCACAGGCGCTGCGCGACCTGGTGCGGACGCGTCCGCGCGCGACGGCCGGAGCGCCGGTGCTGACGCCGCGCGAGCGGGAGGTGCTGGGCCTGGTCGCGCAGGGCATGACAAACGCGGAGATCGCGACGGCGCTCGTGGTCGGCGTCGAGACGGTGCGCACGCACGTGGCGTCCGTGCTCGCGAAGCTGCGGGCGCGGGACCGCACCCAGGCCGTGGTGCTGGGCTACCGGGCGGGGCTGGTGGAGCTGTAGCCGGGTCAGTCCCGGGGGACGACCATCTCGATCTCGTTCGGGAACGGTGCGTAGTCCGAGGACTTGGTGCGGCCCGTGCGGCGCCAGCCGAGGTGCTCGTAGAAGCCGATGGCCTGGTCGTTGTCGGCGAGGCACCACAGGCGCGGGTCGCTCATCTCGGCGACCGCCATGTCCATCGCCGCCCGCGCGAGCCCGGAGCCCCAGCGGGACGGGTGCACGGCCAGATGGCGCAGCAGTCGCTCGTCGTGGGCGACGAAGCAGGCCAGGCGGGAGCGGTCGCCGTCGTCGTCCAGGACGAGGATGCGGACGCCGGGCTCGGTGAGCGCGGCCTCCCACTTGGCCCGGACCTCTTCGGACGGGAACGGGTACATGCCCGGCGGGAAGATATGGCCCAGGGCCGCGATCCCGGCGGCGCGCTCGATGTCGAGGAGCGCCTGCGCGTCCTCGAGCGTGGCCTGCCGGAACCGGTTCGGGTCCATTGCCTCAGCGTACGGCCCAGGCTGTGGGGCGGCACCACCGCTGCGATGTGCGGCGGACGCGCTGGTGGGAGCGCTGCGGAGGCGCGTGCTCGGACCGGGCGAAAATTGGTTGCAACATTTTCCCGAAGTGCTGTGACCTGAGCGCGGTTCGAGCGTCAAGGCTGCATGACAGATACAGCATTCAGTGCGGTGATGTCCCGCCTCTCGGCGCTCGACACGCTCTCGCTGCGGGTAAGTCAGGACTGGCTCGCGTTCGGCCTTGACCGGGTCGACGTGCTGGTCATCGACATTCTGACGGTCAGCGAGCTCACGGCCATGCCGCTCGTGAGCAAGTACCGATTGTCAGCAGTGCATCCGGACCCTGGTCGGGACCTGGGCCTGACGAAGGTATGGACCGGTTGGCTGGGCGACGCCTCGGACGTAGCGCCGGTGGCGATGCGGCTCACGCTCGCGGCGGGTGACGACGGCTGAGCCGGGGGTGCGGCGCAGGCTGAGCCGCGGCCCGTACCTCAGCGTGGCAGGTGCGCCTCGATCTCGTTGATGATCGCCGGGTCGTCCGGCAGGGTCTTCGGCGCGTACCGGCGCACGTCGCCGCCGGGCAGGACCAGGAACTTCTCGAAGTTCCAGCGGATCTTGCCCGAGTGTCCTTCGGCGTCCGCCGTCTTCTCCAGCTCGACGTACAGCGGGTGTGCGTTCCGGCCGTTCAGCTTGATCTTGTCGAGCACCGGGAACGTCACGCCATAGGTCATGGAGCAGAACTCGGCGATCTTCTCGTTCGAGCTCAGCTCCTGCAGGAACTGGTTGCTGGGAAAGCCCAGCACGGTGAAGCCCCGGTCCGCGTACTTCTTCTGCAGCTCCTCAAGGGTCGCGTACTGCGGCGCTAGGCCGCACCGCGAAGCAACGTTCACCACGAGCACCACGTCGTCCTTGTGCTCGGCCAGCGAGATCTCGGTTCCGTCCATCGTGTGGAAGGGAATGTCGTAGATGGTCACCTACCCATCTTCCACCTGTTGTCCCGGTCAACGGAACCCGGCCGACGGCTACTCGACCGTTACGGTGTTCTTACGTGGCTCGTCGAGCGCGGCCTCTTCGGGCGCGGTGTCGTCGCTCGCCGCCACGACGGTCTTCCTCCCGTTGTAGACGTCCCGGTCGATCTCGTCGCTCGCTCCCGCCACGAGCATGGCGACGAGGGTGTCCCCGTTGACGTTGAGGAACGTCCGGAAGATGCCCGTGAACCAGTCCACGGCGATGAGCAGCCCCACGGCCTCGAAGGGCAGCCCGAGCGAGGTGGCGAGGAACATCGCGACGACGGGGAATCCGCCCGGCACCGTGATGGTGCCCATGTTGAGCAGCACGGCGAGCGCCATCCCGAGGACGATCTGGCCCGTCGACAGGCTGACGTCACCCGCCTGGGCGAGGAACATCACGACGATCGTGTAGTTGAGCACGGCCCCGTAGGAGCCCATCGTCAGGCCGACCGACAGCGTGAAGTTCGCGACGCGCTGGCTGATGCCGACCTTCTCGACGGCGTTGCGCAGCACCGTCGGGTACGTGACCGCCGAGCTGGTCGTCGTGACCGCAATCGCCGTCTGCTCGGCGAGCTTGCGCGGCAGCCGCCACGGGCTCAGCCGGGTGCGCAGCGCGACGACGGTGACGAACAGGACCAGCAGGATGACCACGCCGAGCAGCGTGGTGCCCAGGTAGCTCAGCGCGGTCGTCACGACGGCGAACCCCACGTCGCCCGCGAGCGCCGCCAGCAGGCAGAAGACGCCGACGGGCGCGATGTACATGACGTACCGGATCATCGTGAGGACGATCTGCTGCAGCTGGTCGAAGAACGAGAGCACGAGCCGGTTGCCGGTCGTGGCGACGTAGGCGTTGAGCGCGGCGCCGAACAGCAGCGAGAAGACGATGATGGGCACCATGGTCGCCGTCGACATGGCGTCGAAGATGTTCGTGGACACAAAGGCGAGCACCGTGTCCTGCCACCCGGTGGGTTCCGGCGGGACCAGCGCGGGGTCGAGCTCGCCGTCGAACACCATGCCGGACCCGGGGCGGATCAGGATGCTCAGGCCCCAGGCGAGCAGCGCCGCGACGACGGAGAACCCGATCATCCAGCTGAAGGTCCGCAGCGCGAGCCGGCCGGCGCCCTTGCCGCTCATGGAACCCGTCGCGACGATCACCGAGGCCATGACGAGCGGCACTATCGACATCTGGATCAGACGCACAAAGAGGTCGCCGACGAACTTCAGGTTGCTCGCCCAGTCGCCGACTATGAGCCCGAAGGCGATTCCGGCGATCGCCGCGATACCGATCTGCAGGGCGGGGTTCCTCAGGGCCTTCATGGGTCCTCCGGGTCTCTGTGCCGCACCACACGGCCGCGCCCAAGAAACTAGGCGAGCGTCGTTAGGCCGACGAAGACTGCGCGTTGCATTCCTGTTTCAACTTCGACGCGCTTTGGCACGAATGTTTCGGATCGTCGATCCTCGACCCTCCTGGTTAGGTTGACGACGTGACCTTCTCGTCGTCCGGCGGGGGCGCCGGACGCACCCCCGGCCCCGCCAAGCACCGGCCTCCGCTCCCCGTCCGGGACGGGCTCAACCCGACCCGGATCGTGCTGCCGCACGAGCCCGACGTGGTCGCGCGGTTCCCGTTCGCGCTCGACTACCTCCTGGACCGGTTCCGCGACGACGAGGTGCGCCTGCGCGAGAAGCTGGCCCTTGGCGAGGTAGTCACGGGGCACGGCGCTCCGCTGACGCCGACGACGCCCTACGAGCCGCGCGGCTTCATCTACCTCTACCGCGACCCGCCGGCGCACGAGGACAAGATCCCGTTCGAGCCCGAGGTGCTGTTCCGCGACGAGAACCTGCTGGTAGTGGACAAGCCCCACTTCCTGGCGACCACGCCGCGCGGGCGGTGGGTGCGCGAGACCGCCCTGGTCCGACTCCGGGTAGCCCTCGACCTGCCCGAGCTCTCGCCGGCCCACCGGCTCGACCGCGGCACGGCGGGTGTGCTCGTCCTTACCGTTCGGCCCGAGGTGCGCGGCGCCTACCAGGAGGCGTTCGCCCGCCGCGCGGTGCGCAAGGTCTACGAGGCGGTGGCGCCTCTGGCGCCGTCGGGCAGCCTGGTGCAGTCGGAAGGTGCGGCGCAGTCGGGTGGTGCAGTGCAGTCGGGGAGTGTGGTGCCCGACGGCGTGCGGGTGGCCCGGGGCGAGTCCGTCACGGTCCGCAGCCGCATCGTGAAGCGGCGCGGCGTGACTCGCGCCGAGGAGGTGCCTGGCGAGCCGAACGCCGAGTCCCTGATCACCCTTGCCACCGCCGACGCGGCCCGCGGCCTGGGCCTCTACCGGCTGGAACCGCACACCGGCAAGACCCACCAGCTGCGCCTGCACATGGCCTCCCTCGGGCTGCCGATCCTGCACGACCCGTTCTGGCCCGAGCTGCGCGACACCGAGCCCGACGACTTCGACCGCCCGCTGCAGCTCCTGGCCCGCTCGCTGGAGCTCACCGACCCGCTGTCGGGGCGTCCCCGCCGCTTCGAGTCGCGCCGAACCCTGAGCGAGGCGCCCGTGTCAGAAAGCTCAAGTCGCGGGGGTGACCTGAGCGGCTGACCCGTCCGCTCGGAGGTGACAGGTGCAAGAATCTTGCAGATGAGCACCACCCCCGCCTACCCTGCGCGCGCCGTCGTGGATCTGGACGCGATCCGCGACAACGTGCGTGCCCTGCGGGCCATCGCACCGACCGCGCAGGTCATGGCCGTCGTCAAGGCCGACGCGTACGGGCACGGCCTCGCCCCCGTGGCCCGGGCGGCGCTCGCGGGCGGCGCGACCTGGCTGGGCGCTGCACAGAACGTGGAGGCGCTGGCCGTCCGAGCCGCCGTCGGGCCGGGACCGCGGATCCTGACCTGGCTCTCCGCACCCGGCGCACCCTTCGCCGAGCTCGTCCGGGCCGACGTCGACATCGCGATCGCCGCCGCCTGGGCCCTCGACGAGGTGGCCGACGGCGCCCGCGCGGCCGGCGGCACCGCCCGCGTGCACCTCAAGGTCGACTCCGGGCTGGGCCGCAACGGCATCACACCCGAGGACCTGCCGGCCGTGCTCGACCGGGCGGTGGCGCTGCAGCACGAGGGTGCGCTCGCCGTCGTCGGCGTCATGTCGCACTACGCGATCGCGGACGAGCCCGACGACCCGTCGGTGAAGATGCAGACCCACGCCTTCGAGGAGGCGATCCGCACCGTCGAGGCAGCCGGGCTGCCCATCGAGGTGCGGCACATCGCCAACTCCGCGGCCACCCTGACCAACCCCGCCGCGCACTACGACCTCGTGCGTCCGGGGATCGCCGTCTACGGGCTGTCCCCGGTGCCGCACCTGGGGGTGCCGAGCGACTACGGGCTGCGCCCCGCGATGACGCTGGAGGCCCGGCTCGCCACAGTGAAGCGCGTGCCCGCCGGCCACGGCGTCTCCTACGGCCACTTCTACATCACCACACAGGACACGGTGCTCGGCGTGATCCCGCTCGGCTACGCCGACGGGATCCCGCGCCACGCATCCGGCGGCTCGCTCGGCCCGGGCGGTCCCGTCCTCGTCGGCGGCGGGGTGGACGACGTCGCCGCCCCCGGCACCGGCCTCGGCACCGCCCGCGTGCTGCGCGTGGTCGGCCGGGTGTGCATGGACCAGATCATGCTCGACCTCGGGCCCTATGCCCCCGAGCAGGCCGGCGACGTGGTGACATTGTTCGGGGCGTCCGACGGGCTCGCCCGCGCCGGCGCGCCCAGCGCCGAGGACTGGGCCCAGGCCGCCGGCACCATCAGCTACGAGATCGTGACGCGCCTCGGCGCGCGGGTGCCGCGTGTGTACGCGGGCACCGCAGGAAGGGAGACCGCGTGAGCGGGGCAGTGAGTGGAACCGGCGAGACGGCCACGTCGTCGCGGGTGGTGACGTCGGAGGTCTCGACGTCGGACGTAGCGACATCGCAGGTGGTGAAGCTGGAGCTGGCCGACGCCGGCACGACGCGCGCGCTCGGCGCGGCCCTCGCCGCAGAGCTGCGCGCGGGGGACCTGGTGATCCTCACGGGTGACCTGGGGGCGGGCAAGACAACCCTGACCCAGGGCATCGGAGCGGCGCTGAACGTGCGCGGCCAGGTCGCGTCACCCACATTCATCGTGGCGCGCGAGCACCCGCCGCTGCCGCGCCCGGACGGATCGCGCGGGCCCGGGCTGGTGCACGTGGACGCCTACCGGCTCGGCGGGCTGAGCGAGCTCGACGCGCTCGACCTGGACTCCTCCCTCGAGGACTCCGTCACCGTCGTCGAATGGGGGCGTGGCCTGGCGGAGGCGCTCGCGGACGACCGGCTGGAGATCGACCTGGAACGCCCGCGGGGGGCGCCGTCGTTCGACCCGGGTGTGGCCGTCGAGGAGGACCCGGAGGCGGGGACCCGGCGGGTGACGATCCGCGCGGTCGGGCAGCGCTGGGCCGGTGTGGACCTCAAGGGAATTTTGGCCTGAGGGCTGGTTGCCCTGGATGAAAGATCACCCACTACTGGCGGAAATCACCCGCTGACTGAGCCCAAAGCTCTACTTTGGGTATGCGCTCTCCATTAAGTTCACCTCCGGTAGCCGCCGCCCTGGCGATTGCCAGGGGGAGGAACGTGATGGTGCACGACTTGACTTGGCCGCGCGTGTCGGGGGCCGCGTTAGCGTCGGCTCTCGTCTGTGCGACGACTCTGATGTCCCTGGTAGTTGGCTCGGTCGTGCCGGCCTCGGTGGCCACGGCGCTTGATGCTGCTGACACGACAAGCGCTGTCGCCGCGGTGGACGACGACGTCCCTGACGGTGCGCTGATCGAGTCGGGCAGCGGGCTCGAGGGCACTGACCCGCTGGAGGAGACCTCATCGGCCGAGGCCGAGGCGCTCGCCGAGGCTGCACAGACGGGAACGCCGGTCGAGGTCGTCGCCAAGAGGGGCGAGACCCGTGAGCTGTGGGCTCAGTCCGATGGTTCGATCGAGGTTCGGGAGTTTGTGTCCCCGAAGTGGACCCGCACCGAGGACGGCTGGGCCGAGATCGACCTCGATCTCACCGAGACACCGGACGGCGCGGTGTCACCCGTGGCGTCGACCGTCGACGTGCAGTTCTCTGGCGGGGGCGACGACCCGCTGGTGCGGATGACTCGTGCTGGTCGAGTGCTGGAGTGGACCTGGCCGGAGGCACTGTCTGAGCCCGTGCTCGCAGGAGACACGGTGACGTACCCCGAGGTCTTGGCGGGAGTCGATCTGCGGATGACCGCGGTCCCGGACGGGTTCTCGTCGTCACTGGTGGTCAAGACCGCAGAGGCGGCGGCATCGCCCGAGCTGGACGCTGTGACCTTCGGGATGCGGACGCAGGGCCTGGACGTCGATGTGACCGAGCAGAACGCGCTGGAGGTGCGGGATACCGCGTCGGATGCCCTGGTGTTCGAGGCGGCTCCTGCTTCGATGTGGTCCTCGGCGACTGCCTCGGAAGCGGGTACGAGCAGCCCTGCGTCCAGGATCAGTGCGGCGGCCGCGGACGCCGAGGACTCGCCTGCCGGCGAGGTTGCGCCCGTGGGAGTGAGCGTGTCGCCGGGTGGAGACGCGATCACGTTGACTCCGGACCAGGAGATGCTGTCGTCGCCGGACACGACCTTCCCTGTCGTGATCGACCCCTTGGTCAAGACTCCCCGTGCCGGTGGTTGGACAAGTCCGAACAAGTCCTGGCCGACGCAGTCGTACTGGCTTTTCAAGGGTGACTCGACGGCTGGCCTGGGCAACTGCGCCGGCTGGGCAGACTGCCCCGGCGGATCGATGTACCGGTTGATCTACCAGTTCGACACAGCCGGGTTCTTGGGCAAGCAGATCCTGAATGCGGAGTTCGTCGTCCGCAACACACATTCCGCAGTGTGCGAGGACCACCGGGTGAGTCTCTGGCGCACCAAGGCGATCAACAGTGCCACCACCTGGAACACGCAGGCCGCCGCTGGCTTCTGGGTCGAGCAGGTCGCGTCGGCGACGTTCAACTACGGCGGTTCCCAGAGTGGTTGCGCCCCGGCGGCCGATGCCGAGTTCGGTTTGACCTCCTACATGCAGCAGGTCGCGGACAACGGCACGAGCAAGTCGGTCGCTCTGGGTATGCAGGCGGCTTCGGAGACCGACAAGAACCACTGGAAGAAGTTCTCGCGGATGGGATTTCTGCGGGTTACGTACAACAGCACTCCGACGGTCGTGAAGCTGAGCCACATGGCGTTGACGTATGGCGGAGCGTGCGACGACTCGTCCGTGGACGCTCCGCTGCGAACGGGGCGGCTGGGGCTGCTGCGGGTGGCGTACGCAACCGATCCTGACCCCAGTGAGCGGATCCGGGTGCAGTTCAGGCTCGAACGCGCGGATGGCACAGAGTTCTGGACCGGGACCTCGACCGAGAAGCTCAAGCAGTCGCCGTTCGCGTTGTCGATGCCCTCCACCACGCCGAAGAACGCGCGGATGCAATGGTCGGTCCGGGTGTACGACGGACACCGGTACTCCGCGTGGTCGGCCCGGTGTCAGTTCGTGTACGACACCACATTGCCCGCGCCGCCACGGATCACGGCCCCGGAGTATCCGGAGACAGATCCGAGCGATCCGGATGCCATGCCGAACGACGGTGTGGGTGAGTACGGGTGGTTCACGATCGATTCCCCGAGCTGGGACGTGGTGAAGTACCGGTACCGCTTCAACGACGACCCGTACAAGACCGAAGAGGGCTCGTCTCTGACGATCGCGTACTTGCCCTTGGAACCGGGTGCGCATCAGCTGGTTGTCTCTGCGATCGACGGGGCGACCAATGACTCGTCGGCGACCTATACGTTCTGGGTGGCGCCCGGCCGGGACCAGGTGGGCAACTGGACATTCGACGAGCCGGTCGAGGGCGATCCGGTTCCGACCGGCTACACGGCTGGCGGTAATGCCACGGTTACCGCTCCAGAGGCTGATGCAAGGCTCCACGGCTCGCTGCTCGAGGTCGACGGCAATGGTGACTACGCGGTGTCCAGCGCCGGCAGGGTGAACACGTCGACACACTTCGCTGTGGAGGCGTGGGTCAAGCCGGACTCGGCGGCCCCGACCGGTGTGCGGATGATCGCCACACAGTCGGGCGCGTTCAAGCAGGGTTTCATGCTGTACTACTCCGCTGCTCAGGGTGGCTGGAACTTCGGGACCCACGAAACCGACACTGCCAGCGCGGACAACGTCCGAGTGACGTCGAACCAGGAGTACCGGGTAGGTAGCTGGACGCACCTGCTAGGCGTGTATGACGCCTACCGCGACCGGCTCATTCTGTACGTGAACGGCGTCAAGTCCGAAGCCTCGTGGGACGGCGCGTGGAATGCCACCGGTGCCGTCCATATCGGGGCGGGGAAGTACGGGTCTGATGCGCCCACACTCTTCTTCGACGGCCAGATCGATCAGGTGCGGACCTACGACCGGATCGTGACGGGTCCCGAGGCCGCGAAGCTCTCCCACATCCCGCCGGCTGTCGTAGCCCGCTGGAACTTCGAGGACCAGCCGTTTGACGCGGCTACCGGATTTGATAACGCGGCAACGGCACAACTTCCGGCTGCCGGAGACCCGTTGGCGCTGACTGCGCCGACCGGCGGCGCCGGACAGTCGTTGGAAGGTCGGGTCGATGCGTTCGCGATCAAGCTTGATGGTCAGGCGGGACACGGCGCCACCGCGCTGGATGCGTTGTCGTCGTTGAAGCCGACTGAGAGTTTCACCTTGAGCACCTTTGTACAGGCTGCCGGCGTACTACCTGATGAGAGTTACGCGACCGCGCTGAGCTGGACCGGGTCGGAGGAAGAGGCCATCCAGGTCCGTGCCATGGGATACAGCACGTCCGACGACCCAGGCCTCGTGCAGTGGCAGCTCGTGCTAAGGGAGAGCAACTCCCCTTCGGGGATCGCGCACGTAGTGGCGAACGACTCCCAGCCGTTCAGCTCGAGTTGGACGCACCTAGCGGTGGTGTACGACGCCCCGACCCGAACGGCAACTCTCTATGTCAATGGATTCAGCCCGGAGACGAGCCAGGTGACTGGCTCGGCACCATTCGAGACGGTGCGGCGATTCAATGCGGGCCGCGGCTTGAGCGGAGGTTCATGGACGCACTACTGGCCTGGCCTTGTCGATGACGTCTGGGTCTTCCGCGGTGCGCTCACCGAGAGCCAGATCGAGCGGCTCAGCATCGGAAGCAGCGAGATGGCAACTGAGGTTCCGGGGGCAGCTCAATGAGCGGACGGCGCCGGGCAGGGCGACTGCACATGGCGGACAAGGACGGCGCGATGATTGGGCTAGGAATGACTCGCAAGGCACGTTTGGCCTGGCAGACAGTTGCGTTCGCCCTGACGGGGGCGCTGATGGCCGGGCTGCTGGTCACAGCAGGGGGCACAGCGGTCGCAGCCGACACCGAGACCGTGGCTCCGGATCTCGGGGTTGACGTCGCAGGCGAAGACGCAGCTCAGTCTGAACCAGCCCTGATCGAGGACCGTCCCGTCCTGGAGGCCCTGGAGGCGGCGTGGCCAGACGGTGGCAAGGCAATCGTTCCGGTTGCGGGCACGAAGTCGAGTGCACCTCTGGAGGCGACTTCCGTCGGTGGACTGCCGGTCAAGATCGACCAGGCCGCTGGTGCGCCCGTCGCTGAGGTAGCCGTTCAGGTGGAGGCACCGGAGCCTGAGGGTTCGAAGGACCCCCAGCCCAACCTCCTGCTGGCTCTGTCCGCGCCCTCCGCATCGGAGGGAATCCGTTCGACGCTCGGGCAGAACGTCGCGGGAGCTGGTGTCGCCAGGGACGCGGTCGTCGACGTCGAAGTGGACTACGCGGAGTTTGCCGGCGCGTTCGGCGGTTCGTACGACGACCGCCTCACGCTGGTAGCGGTTCCGGCGTGTGCCCTGACAACGCCGAGCAAGGCCGCGTGCCTGAAGGAGACGCCGGTCGTCACGACCAACCAGACCGGCACGGACACCCTCGTAGCCCGCGATGTCGCGATCCCCGCGGACGGCAGCTCGAAGGTCCTGATGGTCACGGCGGACGTGGCCTCGGAGTCGGGCAACTTCGGCGCGAGCCCCCTGTCGCCGTCGAACACGTGGTCCACTGACCTCCAGTCGGGCGCGTTTTCCTGGTCGTATCCGATCAGCACGCCCGACGTACCGGGGAGCTTCACCCCGACCCTTGGCCTGTCGTACTCGTCGGGCGGAATCGACGGTCGCACCGGAGGCACGAACAACCAGGCGTCTCTGGTCGGTGATGGGTTCGACCTGTGGCCGGGGTACATCGAGCGCAAGTACAAGTCGTGCGCGCTGGACGACGTGCGGAACGACGGGGGAAACCCGATCGGTGACCTGTGCTGGGACTACAACAACGCGTTCATCTCCTTCAACGGTGCCGCGGGTGAGCTGGTCCCGTCCGGCACCAACACGTGGCGCCTGGCCAAGGACGACGGCACCAAGATCGAGCTGCTGAAGGACACCGCGCGGGGCAACGGAGACGCGGACGGCGAGTACTGGCGGGTGACAACTCCGAACGGCACGAAGTATCACTTCGGGTACCAGCGGTTGCCGGGCTGGGAGACCGGGGACCCGGTCACGAACTCGACGTGGACCGCTCCGGTGGTGGGAGACAACACCGGCGACCCGTGCAACACGAACGCCGGCAAGTGGTGCACGCAGGGGTGGCGGTGGAACCTGGACTACGCCGTGGACGCCGCTGGCAACATGATCACCTATAACTACACCAAGGAGACCAACTACTACGGGCGCCTGGGCGACCCGACCCTGGCCACCGGTTACACGCGCGGTGGGACGCTGGCCAAGATCGAGTACGGCCTGCGTGGCGGCGACCTGGTCGGTGCCGGTGCGGCGCAGCCACTGGGCCGGGTGGCATTCACCTATGCGCAGCGGTGCCTCTCGGACACCCCGGGCGGCGCCCAGTGCACGGACATCAGCACCCAGCCCTCGGGTTGGTACGACACTCCTTGGGACCTGAACTGCTTCAGCACAGCGACGTGTGATCAGGGGCGGACGTCGCCGTCGTTCTGGACGCGCAATCGGATGACCAAGATCACCACCAGCGTGTTCGCGGACGCGGCGTGGAAGAGCGTCGACTCGTGGGACCTGACCCACAAGTGGGGCACGGCCGACACCGACTACCAGCTGGAGCTGGCCAGCATCAAGCGGACTGGGCACACCGGGCCGACCGAGGCACCCACGATCAGTCTGCCCGCGGTGAGGTTTGCTTATGCTCAGCGCCCCAACCGGTTGGACAAGACGGGCGATTCGCAGGCGCCGTTCGTCAAGGAGCGCTTGGCCACGATCATTGACGAGACCGGCGGTCAGGTCGACGTGCTGTACTCGGCGCCGGCTTGTGTCGAGGGATCGCTGCCGCCGGCGAACGACAACACGACCCGGTGCTTTCCGCAGATCAGGTCGATGGGTGAGGTGCAGCCAGCAGTCACGGACTGGTTCAACAAGTACGTGGTCACCAGCGTGACCACCACCGATCTCACCGGTGGCGAGCACCAAGCGCCGGACGCGGTCACGAGCTATGAGTACCTCGGTGGCGCCGCCTGGCACTGGGACGAGTCGACCGGCATGGTCCCGGACGAGGAGAAGACCTGGTCCGACTGGCGCGGGTACGGCCACGTGCGGGTCAAGACCGGTACCACGAACGCGCCCAGGAGTCAGTCCGAGCAGTGGTTCCTACGGGGCATGGACGGCGACCGCAGCAACAGGGAAGGCACGGCAACCAAGTCCGAGTCCGTCACGCTCCCCAGCGGCGAGGGCGCGGCGATCACCGACGCGCCGCAGCACGCGGGGTTCTCGTACAGGTCCGCCACGTTCTCCGGGCCCGGTGGGAACATTCTGTCCAAGACGGTGAATCGCCCGTGGTGGCACCAGACTGCCGTGAGCCAGCGTGACTGGGGCACCATCCGTGCCGGATTCTCGCGCGCGTCGACCACCAAGACCTGGACCAGTCTCGACGAAGGCGCGGGTTCGTCGTGGCGCACCACCGAACAGGTCAGCACCTACGACACTGTCGCCGGCCGCGTCACACAGGTGGCCGACAAGGGCAACACCGTAACCACCAACGACGAGCGTTGCGTAAAGACGGCATACGCGACAAACACGACCGACAACATCCTGGGCTTGCACTCGCGGTCGCAGACCTGGGGCGTCGGGTGCGCAGCCACCCCGGACCGGGCCGGCGGAGACGTGATCTCCGACGTGCGTTATGCATATGACGGCGGCAACTACGGGGCCGCGCCGAGTATCGGTCGCCCCACACGGGTAGCGGACCTGGCCGGGTACACCGGTGACACGATCAAGCGGATCGAGACCGGTACGACGTACGACACCTACGGGCGGGTGCTGACGGTCACTGAGGTGGCTGCGGACGTCCTGGAGGCTGCCAACGGCACTCTCACCCGCACCGCACGGTCGGATGCTTCTACAACCACGACGGAGTACACCCCGGCCACGGGGTTCGCCACGTCGATGAAGGAGACGACGCCGCGGGCCATAGCAGGCTCGGCCGCGTCGGCGTTGACCACTACGACCACGTTGGATCCTGTGCGCGGGCTACCGACACTCGTCAGCGACCCCAACGCCTACACGACCAAGGTGGCCTACGACGCACTCGGGCGCACCAGCAAGATCTGGTTGGCCGACCGGGTGACCACGATGATCCCATCCACCGAGTTCTCCTATCGGATCTCTGATGGTCTGCCAGTGCGGGTTGGAACCACGACGTTGAGCGACGATGGAGACCCGCGCACGTCATACACCTTCTACGACGGGCTGCTGCGCCCGATCCAGACCCAGGAGCCCGGCGTATCGGGTGGGACGATCCTGACCGACACGTTCTACGACGGGCGTGGTCTGGTGCATACGGCCTACAACCCGTACTACTCGACCAGTGCCAACCCGGGAACGTTGTTCGACTCGTACTCCGAAGTGGTCGTCGAGTCCCAGGTCCGCACCGAGTACGACGGGCTAGGGCGGCCCACGCTGTCCAAGCTGATGGCGGGCGACGACGACGGTCAGCCTGTACGGTCCACAACGCGCACGATCTATGACGGTGACCGCACTACGGTGATCCCGCCAGTGGGGGCGACCCCGACTACCACCCTGACTGATGCCAGGGGCCGGACCACGGAGCTGCGTCAGCACTACTCTCGCACCAACCTGGATCCGGACGCGACGACTGGTTTCGACCGGACGCGCTACACGTACACCGGCCGCGACGAGCTCGCCAACGTCGTCGACTCCGCTGGGAACACGTGGACCTATACCTACGACCAGCGTGGTCGGCAGACCTCCTCGACTGACCCCGACGCCGGAACCACTACCAGCACCTACGACGACTTCGGTCAACTCCTCACCACCACCAACGCTGAGAACGAGACACTCGCCTACACCTACGACGGACTCGGTCGCAAGACCGGGCTGCGCGACGGATCGGCGACCGGCGTGCCACGGGCATCGTGGACGTACGACACCGTTACCGGGGGAAAGGGGCAGCCTGCGACGTCCACCCGGTTCGAGAACGGCGCCAGCTATGTCACGCAGGTGGCTGGGTACGACCGGTTGTACCGGCCCACCCGTACCGCAGTCACCATTCCGAGCACTGAGGGCGCACTGGCGAAGACCTACATCTCCAACACCGGCTACGCCGCTGACGGGTCGGTGCAGGCGATCGGCTTGCCTGCAGCGGGGTCGCTACCGGGCCAGACGGTCGGGTTCGAAGCTGACCCCAACACCGGGTGGGTCACGGCGACAAACGGGCCGAACGGGTTGCGCGCCGACGCGACGTACGACTACGTCGGCAGGCTGATCACGCTAGGTATGGCCGCTGGTGTATCCGAGTCGGTCATCGCGTCGAACACCTATGACGCTGCAACCAGCCGGCTGGTCCGGTATCAAGCCGATCGCCTGGAGCAGCCTGGGTTCGACAGGTCCGAGACCTACACCTACGACGAGGCCGGGAACGTCCTCTCGCTGGAGGACGTGTCTCGCACCGGTACGGACGTGCAGTGCTTCGATTACGACTATCTGGCGCGCATGGCCGACGCCTGGACGCAGAAGACCGCTGGGTGCGCCGCGACCGGGCAGGCGGCCGCGGACGCCAGCAGGATCGGAGGAGTCGCGCCGTACTGGCATGAGTACACCTACGATCTGGTCGGCTCACGCCAGACGGAGGTGCTGCACACCGTTGCTGGTCAGGCGCTGACCACACGTGACTACCAGTACTCGGCGGGCCAGCCGCATGCGGCCACGGGTGTGGTCCAGAACGTGGCAGCGTCCGGGGGTAACCCGGCCGTGACGTCTCAGGAGACCTACACCTACGACGCGGCGGGGCGCACGACTGCCCGGCAGATCGGCGGCGACACCCAGAATCTGACCTGGTCACCCGAGGGCCGTGTCGAGTCGGTAGAGAACGCGGACGCCACAGGCGCTGAGTACGTGTACGACGCCGACGGGAACCGGCTGATCTCCCGTAATACAAACAGCGACGGCACCACCGACACGACGCTGTACCTGGGGCACACGGAGGTCACGGTCTCGTCCGCGGAACCGACGGTCGCCAAGGCGACCCGTTACGTGGACCTCGGTGGCGGGCACATGGCCGTCATCGACAACAGCGGAGCGGTGACCTTCAACCTGGCCGACCACCATGGCACGGGGCAGCTCAGCGTGAAGGCATCCGATATGTCGATCACGCAGCGCCGCACCACGCCGTTCGGACAAATGCGCGGTACAGAGCCGACGGCCTGGGCAGGTACGCGGGGCTTCGTCGGAGGTTACGACGACACGGAGATCACGGGCCTCGTGTCGCTCGGTGCGCGAGAGTACGACCCGGATCTAGGCAGGTTCATCAGCCTCGACCCGATCATGGACCTGACTGATCCACAGCAGATTCACGGGTACTCGTACGCGAACAACAGCCCGGCTACCCTGTCGGACCCGACTGGGCTCTGCCCGGGTGGCGGACCGATTCTGGAGGGCGCGTTCTGTGACTTCGGGGATGGGTGGCAACAGATCGGCCCCATCAATACGGGCGTGGAGGATGCTCCGTTCATCCAGGGTGCGAGCCCGACCGAGGTATACGAGGCTGCGGCCGCGCGGGTAAGTAATCCTGGAACTCCGACTGACGGTCCGACGGAAAGCGAACAAGCGCGTGCCGAGCGGATCCTGAGCAAGTCCGTCACGGACGTAGCCATGGCGCTGGGCTGGGAAGCGCTGAAGGAATTCATCGGGTGGAACGACCTGATGGGCTGCCTCGGTGCGGACGTCATGTCCTGTGCATCACTTGCCTTCGGCATCCTCCCCGTCGGCAAGGGCTTGAAGGCGGTCAAGGCCCTGTACAAGGTGATCGAGGGTGCGGTCGACTTCTACAAGACCGTGAAGTGGGCCCGGGGTGTCATGTCACGGGTCGGCACGAAGGCCAAGCAGATCATCGGTGGGTCTCCATCGTGCTCGACGAAGAATAGCTTCGTGCCAGGCACGTTGGTGCTGTTGGCCGACGGGTCCAAGAAACCGATCGAGGAGATCGAGCTTGGTGACGAAGTTCTGGCCGCAGACGACGAGACTGGTGGGGACATGGAGGGGCGTGAAGTCTCCGCACTCATCACCGGCACCGGCGCCAAGAACTTGGTCACTATCACTGTCACGGATACCGATGGAGGAACTGGCGAACTCGTCGCTACCGACAGGCATCCATTCTGGTTGCCAACTAGAGGCACGTGGGTGGATGCCGTCGACCTGCAAGCGGGAGACTGGCTGAAAACGGCGGCTGGCACCCGAGTTCAGGTCTCTGCCATTCGAATCGGGCGCGACCGTGCGACCGTGCACAATCTTACAATCGTCGGCGAGCACACGTACTATGTAATCGCGGGCAAAGCTTCGGTACTTGTTCACAACCAGAACTGCAACCCGATGACGAGGGAGCAGTCCGATGACATCGCGAAATTCCTCGGGTACACAAAGACAAATGAGCGGTCTGCGGGTAATGCTCCGATTTGGAGGCATCAGAAGCCTGGGGCTGGGCAGCCCAAGCTCATCACATGGGATCGGACAGGGCATGGTGGTGGCATCTTCAAGGGATCCAATAGCAAGAGGAATCCATTCCAGTCGACAAGTTCCAGTGCACGTGATGGGTCGTTCGATCTCGAAATCGCGGATAATGGTGATGTGGTCGGCCTTATCATGGTTCGCAAGTGATTGAGAT
This sequence comes from Promicromonospora sp. Populi, assembly GCF_041081105.1. Classification (NCBI taxonomy): domain Bacteria; kingdom Bacillati; phylum Actinomycetota; class Actinomycetes; order Micrococcales; family Promicromonosporaceae; genus Promicromonospora; species Promicromonospora sp. Populi. The sequence continues at coordinate 4,440,364 of NZ_CP163528.1, forward strand.
CTGTGTCGCGCCGCGCGACGAATCGGTGCGTCGTGATCTAGATAGATCGTCGGCCTGGCGCGGGTTCGAGCGAGATCTCCGAAGGGTTCTCGGAGATCTCATCTCGGCGGCGCAGGTTGAGCAGTTCGAAGTGCTGGACCTATTCGTCGGAGAGGTGCCTCCGGACGCGTTGAGCGCGTTGCGGAACGGCTCGGTGCTGGCTCGAGATGAAGCAGTCGAGCTGGTTGTGCGGATGGCTGCCGGGCATGGACCATATTGCGTGTTGTCGGCGTCTGGATTCCGAATCGAGTGCTCTTGGGACGGGTCGGTATATGTAATGGCTCCTTCCGAGTTGTCGGCGCGGATTCGTAAAGGCTCGGACCTGCAGGTTGAATATCGAGAGGCTCCCGCTCCCCAGCAGCGAGTTGAGAAGTCTGTCGAGGCGGTTGCTGATGACGCCTTCTGGGACGCGGTGTCGCGAACTTCGGCAGACCTGAGGCTTGTATGTGAGCGGTGGGCCTATGGCTCACTTGGCACGCGCTGGTTCCAGATCGGCAGTGGTTCGCTTGACCACGTTGTGGCATCTGTTCGCCCGCGTTCCTTAGTAAGCGTCCTGCTCGATCCGGAGACAAGGCTAGACCGACTTGATCTCGACGAGGGATTCACCGCGCTCGGCCCGCTGAGTGCAGCCGGAGAGATGCAGCACCGGGAGTTCCCTCTTGGCGCGGATTCCATTGATGACGTCGTCAGTGAGGGATGGCGTCAGGCAGTGGGTGAGGCGGACCGCTGGTCATGGGTCGCCGCGGTGCCCGACGCGGATGGGGTACTCCGGATCGCGTGGCCCATGCCTGAGGCTTGACCTAATCCACCAGCAGCCTCGATTATTCAGTCCGAAGTGATTCATGTGGCTACGACGCCATGGTATTGGTTTTCGTTCGAAGGTCGAAGCTCCCTAACAACCGACGAGGTCTTGACCGACAAGCACGTCAATCTTATCCGTAAGAACGGTGTCACTTACGTCGAGCTTCGAGGGTCGGCGTCCTTTGGCGTCGGGACTTGGGGTCGCAGTGGGGTTGTACCATGAAGATATTGCGCACAGATTCAACGGGAGAGTTGGAGTTATCTGGAAATCGCTCCGAATTGTTATCGGTGGTTGACCTGCTCCGGAGTGCGGGTGCGCTTAACCTCACGAGAGATTCGAACCCCTTCCCATATAGCAGGTCACTGCTGAGGATTGAAGTTCGGAGGTCGCACGGAAAGGTCATAATTCGTTTCTCCGAAGGTGATGTGCTGGAAGTTGGCGGTCGATCGGATTCTCTGTCGCTTCTGGCTGAGAATATCGAGGGATTTGCGACGTCTGCAGATGGTTATAGCCATCTGCATGTGGATTACTTTCCGGGCCATGACTATCTTGATGAGGCATCGGGATCGCTGGTAGTCGAGATCGACGACACCGAGACGTAGACGCCGAAGGCGTCGGGCTGGATCTACCTCAAGCGCGAATCGCGGCTCGTCATCGGCGTGCCCCTGTCAGCAGCGGGAGCGCCGTGCAGCACGAACGCGTTCCAGACGGCGCCCCCGGTCAGTAATAGGCTGGCCACGTGGCCGTTCTTGCTCTTGATACCTCAGCTGCCGTCGCCGTCTCGCTCGTCGACGAGGACGGCGCGCGCCTCGCGTCCCGCACCTCCGACGAGCGCCGCCGGCACGCCGAGTCGCTCGCGCCCCTGATCAACGAGGTCCTCGCCGAGGCGGGGATCGAGCGCAGCGCGCTGACCTCCGTCGTCGCGGGTACTGGACCTGCCCCGTTCACGGGGCTGCGCGTCGGGCTGGTGACGGCACGCACGCTTGCTCTTGCGCTCGGCATCCCCGTGCTGGGCGTGCCCAGCCTCGACGCGCTGGCCGTGCAGGCCGTCAGCGACCTTGGTCTCCGGCCCGGAGCCGAGATCCTCGCGACCTCCGACGCCCGCCGCAAGGAGGTCTACTGGGCGCGCTACCGCGTGATCGCGCACGAGGGACCGCACGGCGTGGGAGTCGTGGAGCGGCTGGCCGGGCCTGACGTGGACCGGGCCGGGTTCGTCGCGCAGGCCCAGCTCGCGCCGCCCGGTGAGGGGGACGGCCCGCTGCCCGTGGTGATCGGTGAGGGCGCGATGCTTTACCCGGAGTTCCTTCCCGTGGCCGACGACGCCCCCCTGGTTCCCGACGCGACCGTACTGGCCCGGCTGGCTCTCGTGCGCCGCGCCGCTGGCGAGGAGCAGCCGTCCGAGCCCCTGTACCTGCGGCGTCCGGACGTGCACGAGCCGGCGCGGGCGTCGACCAGCTCGGCCGCCGCTGCTGCCACCGCTCCTGCCACTGGAGATGTCGCATGATCACCGAGGTACGGCTCCGCCCGCTGCGCAATGCCGACTTCGACCGCGTGCTGGAGCTGGAGCGCCTGCTGTTCGGCCGCGGCGCTTGGTCGTACGGGATGCTCGCCGACGAGCTCGCCGGGCTCGGCCGCTGGTACATCGTGGCGGAGCCGGAGCGGCTCGACCGCGCGGGAGACCAGCCCGTCGTCGGCTACGCGGGTCTGTGGTTCGACGGCGATGTCACGCAGGTCATGACCATCGGCGTGGACCCCGCGGTCCAGCGGCACGGTGTGGGCCGGCAGCTCCTGACCGCGCTCATCGAGCGGTCCCGCAAGCTCAAGGCCGGGGCGGTGCTGCTGGAGGTGCGGGTCGACAACACGCCCGCCATCGAGATGTACCGGGACTTCGGCTTCGAGATCCTCGGCGTCCGCAAGCGCTACTACCAGCCCGAGGACAAGGACGCGTACACGATGCGCCTGGACCTGTCCGTGGCGGCGCACGACACGGCGGACGCCCCGACGGACGTCTCGGATGACACGGCGGGGGACGCCGCATGAGGTTGTCGTCGACACTACCCATCCGAACCTGCTAAACGTACTAATCCGAGGCTTGGATTAGTACGTTTAGCGACCGTGGACATAGCGATTGGCGTTCGACGATGAGGGGTACCGCAACATGAGGGAACGTGTTCTGGTCGACGCCGCCACGCTGGCCGCCGACCTCCAGATCGGCGGGGGAACAGATCCTGTCGAGGGCGAGCCGCTCGTGCTCGACGTGCGTTGGGCGCTCGGGATGGCCGACGGTCACGACCAGTACCGCGCCGGCCACGTGCCGGGCGCCGTCTACGTGGACCTGGAGAGCGAGCTCGCCGCGCACGGGTCGCCCGCGGAGGGGCGGCATCCCCTGCCGTCGGCGTCGGCGTTCCAGGAGGCCGCGCGCCGCTGGGGTGTCTCGGCGGGCTCGCGCGTAGTGGTCTACGACTCGGTCGGCGGCACGTCCGCCGCCCGCGCCTGGTGGCTCCTGCGGTACTTCGGCGTCGGCGACGTGCGGATTCTCGACGGCGGCCTCTCCGCCTGGACCGCTCAGGGCCGCGCCCTCGAACCGGGTGACGTGACGGCAGAGCCGGGCGACGTCGTCGTGCGACCGGGCGGGATGCCCGTGCTGGACGCGGACGAGGCGGCGGCCCTGGCCGACGGCGACGGCGTGCTCCTGGACGCGCGCGCCGCGGAGCGGTACCGCGGCGAGGTGGAGCCCGTGGACCCGCAGGCGGGACACATCCCCGGCGCGACCAGCGCGCCGACCACCGAGAACCTGGGCGCCGACGGCCGGTTCCGCTCGACCGGGGACCTGAAGCGGCGGTTCGGCGATCTGGGGGTGTCGACGGGTTCGGCCGGCTCGGGCGCAGACGGCGCCGGCGCGGCGGTCGGCGTCTACTGCGGGTCAGGTGTCACGGCGTCGCACGAGGTGGCAGCGCTCGCGATAGTCGGCGTCGACGCGGCGCTGTACCCGGGTTCGTGGTCACAGTGGTCGAACGACCCGGCACGCGAGGTAGCGGTCGGGGCGTGACCGCCGCCGAGCGGTACTGACCCGCTGGCTGAGCGGATCAGACCGTGATCGTCGTGAGCGGCATCGACGAGTCCACCGGGATGTCCAGGTCGCTCGGGGCAACCCCGGCGCGGATGACGGCGGAGCCCAGCGCCGCGATCATCGCGCCGTTGTCGGTGCAGAAGCGGATCGGCGGGATGCGTAGCTCGATCCCGGCCTCGGCGCAGCGCTTCGCGGCCATCTCGCGCAGCTGGCTGTTTGCGGAGAACCCGCCGCCGATGACCAGGGTCTCGACGTCGTGCCGGTGGCAGGCGGCGATGGTCTTGGCGGTGAGCACATCGGCGACGGCCTCCGCGAACGAGGCGGCGACGTCGTGCACCGGGATCTCCTGCCCGACGTCGGTACGGGCCTCGACCCAGCGCGCCACCGCCGTCTTGAGGCCGGAGAAGGAGAAGTCGTAGGCGTGCTTCGCCTGGTCCTTCGCGGCCGTGAGGCCGCGCGGGAAGCGGATGGCCGTGGGGTCGCCCTCACGCGCGAGCCGGTCGATGTGCGGGCCGCCCGGGTAGGGGAGGCCGAGCAGGCGGCCGACCTTGTCGAAGGCCTCGCCGGCGGCGTCGTCCAGGGTGGAGCCGAGCTCCGTGACGTTGGTCGCGATGTCGTCCACCAGCAGCAACGAGCTGTGGCCGCCGCTCACCACGAGCGCCATCGCCCGCTCCGGGAGGGGGCCGTCCACGAGCTGGTCCACGCACGCGTGGCCGATCACGTGGTTCACGCCGTACAGCGGCTTGTTCAGGCCGATGGACAGGGCCTTCGCCGCGGACGCGCCGATCGTGAGCGGCCCAACGAGGCCGGGGCCGGCGGTGACGGCAATGGCGTCGATGTCGGACAGATCGACATCGGCCTCACCGAGCGCCTTCTGGATGGTGGGGACCATAGCCTCGAGGTGGGCCCGGCTCGCGACCTCGGGAATGATGCCGCCGTAGCGGGCGTGTTCCTCCATCGAGCTGGCGACGGCGTCGACCAGCAGGTCGTTTCCGCGGACCAGCGCGACGCCGGTCTCGTCGCAGGAGGTCTCGATGCCGAGCACCAGGGGTTCTGCCATGTGCTCAAGCCTATGTCGTTCTTGCCGGTGGGCCGCTTTGGTGACAGAGGCTGTGTCCTGCTTCATAGTTGAATGCAGAACTATTGCCAGGGGCAACCGCGTTGACGCCGACATGACTGAGACTCTTGAGGCACCTGGCCTCGCTATCGATGACGCGACCGCCGACCGTCTGTTCCGCACGGCGCGCACCGTGACGACCTTCGCCGAGTCCGACGTGACCGACGAGCAGCTCGCCGCCGTCTACGACCTCATCAAGTGGGGCCCCACCCAGATGAACGTGAGCCCGCTGCGCGTGCTGGTCGTGCGCACGCCGGAGGCCCGCGCGCGTCTCGTCGCCCACATGCCCGAGGGGAACCAGGAGCGCGTTACGAACGCGCCCGTCACCCTCGTGCTCGCGTACGACCCCGAGTTCCACGAGCGCCTCGACGTGCTGATCCCGCACATGCCGGGCGCGCGCGAGATCTTCGCGGGTGACGCCGACGTGCGCGCCGACGTCGCGCGCAAGAGCGCCCTGCTGCAGGCCGGCTACCTGATCGTGGGCCTGCGGGCCGCCGGTCTCTCGGCCGGGCCGATGAACGGGCTCTACGACGGGATCGACGCCGAGTTCTTCGCGGAGAACGGCTGGAAGGGCCTCCTCGTCGTCAACGTCAGCTCGGCCGAGGGCGCCGACACCACCCGCCCGCGCGCCCCGCGGCTGAGCTTCGAGGACGCCGCGCAGATCGTCTGACGCCGCCGAGGTTGTGGGCGCGATCGTTGCGCGCATATGCCCGTTCCAGGCGCAACGATCACGCCCACAACCTGCGGTCAGGAGGGGAGCGGGCGGCCCGTGCGCATCTCGTTGATCATGGCGCGCACCACGGGCACCAGGTCGCCGTCGTGCGCCGCGGCCACCGCCTGCTGCCGCTGGTAGGGGGCCCCGCCACGCAGGATGTCGCGCACCCCGGCCAGCTCCTCGGCGCAGCCGAGGCGCTGGGCCACCGGTTCGAGCTCGATCAGGAGCTTGCCGACCTGGTCGGCGAGCAGCCCCTGGCTGCCCTGGGCGTCGAGGATCACCGTGGCGTCCAGGCCGTACCGCGCCGCGCGGAACTTGTTCTCCTCGTGGAACCACGACGGCAGCACCGTCAGCTCCCGGCCCTCGTCGAGCTGGGTCGACAGGTGCTCGACCAGGCACTGCACGAGCGCCCCCAGCGCCAGGGCCTCCGTCAGGTTGGTCGGGGCGTCGCACACCCGGACCTCGAGCGTGCCGAACCGCGGCGACGGGCGTACGTCCCAGTGGATCTCGCTGAACGCCTCGACCGCTCCGACCTCGACCATGTCGCCCGCGTAGGCCTCCAGGTCGGCCCACGTCTCGAAGGCGATGGGCAGGCCGGCGCTCGGGAGCTGCTGGAACAGCATGGCCCGGTTCGAGGCGTACCCCGTGTTCTCGCCCGCCCAGTACGGCGACCCGGCCGACAGGGCCTGCAGGTGCGGGAAGTAGCTCAGCAGCCCCCGCATCAGCGGCAGGGCCTTGTCCCGGTGCTCCACCCCGACGTGGACGTGCAGGCCCCAGATGAGCAGCTGCGCACCCCAGACCTTTGTCCGGTCCAGGATGCGGGCGTACCGCTCGTTGTCGGTGAGCTCCTGGTCGTCGGCGCGTGCGAACGGATGCGTGCCACCGCCCATCAGCTCGATGCCCAGGGGCTCTGTCACGGTGCGCAGGCGGTCCATGGTGCGCGTGAGGTCGGCTCCGGCATCGGCCACCGTGCGGCAGACGCCGGTGACCATCTCGACTGTGTTCTTCATGAACTCGCCGGTGACGTGCGAGCCGCCCTGCGCCTGGAGCGGGCTGCGCTCCAGCGCCTCGAGCACCTGCGGGGCGGTCTGGGTCAGCTCGCCGGTCGCGGGGTCGACGAGCGCGACCTCCCACTCGAGACCCACCGTCGAACGCGGAGACGCGCCGAAGCCGAGCTGCACCGGCGTGCTCATACGGATCCCAGGGGTTCGACGAAGAGCACCTTTTGGTCGCCTGCTACGCGTGTGAGCACGATCGTCGCCTCCTCGGTCCCGGTGAGCACCAGCTGCTTGCGAAGTTGTTCGGGTACCACCGCGGTGCCTCGCTTCTTGATAGTGATCCGCCCGACGTCGCGGTCGCGGAGGTACGCCTTGAGCCGCTTCAGGCTGAACGGCATCGTGTCGAGCACCCGGTAGCCGGTGGCGATCGGGGCCGGGGCGCCGGCCGCCTCCGTGGGCCGGGCCGACGGCAGGTCGGCGAGGTCGTCGGTCGTGATGTAGGCGATGGTCGGGTCGACCAGGCGTCCGCCCAGCTCGGCGGCGGCCTGGGCGACGAGCCCGGCGCGGATGACCGCGCCGTCGGGCTCGTAGAGATACTGCCCGACGGCGCCGACGTCCGGCGCGGTCTCGTCCCCCCGGACGGTGCGGCTGAGCGTGTGCTCCTTGCCGTCGTCGTCCGTGAACGTGCGCAGCACGAGTGCCGAGCGTCCAGGACCGTCGGGCGCGAGCGGGCCGAACCAGAGCCCGGCCTCGACCACGTCGCCGTTTACCGAGACCCACTGCGTCTCGGCGTCGTCGGGCAGCCCGTCGTGCGCGATGCCCGGGCCCACCTTGATGCCGATGGCGGCAACCGTCTCGCGCAGCGCCCAGACGGCGTCGAGCGGCGGTTCGTAGGCGCGCGGGTCGAAGACGCGGCGGCTGCGGGCGCCGGCGCCGCCCCCGACCCGGCGGGCCGGGTCGGCATAGACGCCCTCGACGCCCTCGGCCCGTAGGTCGAGCTTGAGGCCGTCGGCATGGCGGACGTCCGCCTCGGGGAAGTGGCGGAGGTTCCACTGCGCGATGGCGGCGGTGCACTCGTCCAGGTCGGTGGCGACCACGCGGAGCCCGGTCCCGGCGAACGCGAGGGAGTCGGCGCCGATGCCGCAGGTGAGGTCGGCGAGCGCGGTGACGCCCGCGTCGAGGTAACGGCGGGCGTGCAGCGCCGCCACCACGAGCCGCGTGGCCTGCTCCAGGCCGTCCGCGGTGAAGAGCATGCCGTCCGCGAAGTCGCCGAACTTGGCCCGCGCCCGGGCACGCAGCCGGGACTGGGTCACCACCGCTGCGGCAAGATCTGATGCGACGCCCTTGGTACGCAGGGTCGTGACGGTCTTCATGGCGTGTCGCTCGTCATAGGGCGGGAGAGCGCCTAGCAGGGCCCAGCCGTCGGGGCTGAGCAGTTTGCTCAGAATCGCCGCATCCATGGGAAGATCTTTCCACGTTTGTCCTGGTCATGACGAGTGACGCGACACACCTTTTGGTAGAGATGGCGAGATTTCGGTGTGCGGTTCGCGCGGCGGTCGCTCGGCCTGTGACATGGTCCCCACCATTGGCACTCGCCTTGACCGAGTGCTAGCGCCGACCTAGATTTGGGGGTGTTCGCCGCTGTGGCATCCCGGATCTCCGGGTGCGCGGCGGAGGACCCAGACGTTCGTGCCCGCCGGCACCCGCGACGACGGCGGACGGTCGAACGTTCGAGCCACTTCAAGTCAACCAAGCAGCTGATCTCTCGATCCGCTCATGAAAGAGGAGGTCCGACGTGTCGGTCCCCATCAAGCCGCTCGAGGACCGGATCGTCGTCAAGGCTCTCGAAGCCGAGACCACGACCGCTTCCGGCCTGGTCATCCCGGACACCGCCAAGGAGAAGCCCCAGGAGGGCGAGGTTCTGGCCGTTGGCCAGGGCCGCATCGACGACAACGGCAACCGTGTGCCGCTGGACGTCACCGTCGGTGACAAGGTGATCTACTCCAAGTACGGCGGCACCGAGGTCAAGTACGCGGGTGAGGACTACCTGATCCTCTCGGCCCGCGACATCCTCGCCGTGGTCGTGAGCTGACCTCAGCTCACGCCGGACAGTAGGACGAGGGCCCCGCACCATCTGGTGCGGGGCCCTCGTTGTTCGGTCCAGAGATTGTTCAGACTTGTTCAGGCTTCGGGTTGACTAGGCCTCGGGTTCTTGACTAGGCAGAGACGGACTTGCCGGCCAGGATCGCCGAGCGCTCGTCCTCGCTGAGCCCGCCCCACACGCCGTACGGCTCACGGACGCGGAGCGACTGCTCACGGCACTGCATCATCACAGGGCAGGAGCGGCAGATCGCCTTCGCGGCCTCGGCTCGCCTGCGTCGGGTTGATCCACGCTCACCTTCGGGGTGGAAGAACAGTGTGTCGTCTGCGTCGCGGCACGTGCCCTGGTACTGCCATTCCCACAGCTCCATCACCGGACCGGGAAGCCTTGAGATCTCCGTCATGTCGAACAACCTACAAGTTGTGCAGAAGTTGTTCAAGGGGCAGTTTTCTCCGATGCGGCGCGAATCGGGTCGGCGGCAAGCGCGTCAGGCCTGACCGGATTTGTTCCACTGTGAGGTGAAAACGACCGAGATCGGCGGCACGCCGGGTTTCGCAGTGGCGCGGAGAGGGCCAGGTCGGCAGAATCAAGACCATGACATCTCCGCGGCCTGCCCAAAGCTCGGGCGGGTCACGTACTTCGAGCCCCGGACTGGCCGTCGCTGCGGTGGCCAAACGCCTCGGGGTGGCTCCCGCCACCCTGCGCACCTGGGACCGCCGCTACGGACTCGGCCCATCGGGCCGTACAGCTGGATCGCACCGCCGTTACACGCCGGACGACGTAGCCCGGCTGCTCGTGATGCGCCGGCTCACCCTGGAGGGTGTCGCGCCCGTGGACGCCGCCCGGGCAGCGGTCGAGGCCGGGGACGCGGAGCTCCAGGACGCCGCCAGGTCCGCCCTGGCGCTGCCCACGGTGCGAGTGCAGGGCGAGCCGGAACTTGAGGAGCCCGAGTTCGAGGAGAAGTTCCTCGGCACCGTCGAGGCCCCCGGGTCCGAAGGGGCACCGGTCGGCTCGGGGCAGAACGGCCGCACAGCTCCGGCGTCGGGCAGCGAGAGCACTGAGGAGCCGCGCGGGCGGGCGCGCCTGCGCGCCCTGCCCGGCGGGGCGGCAGGCGGAGACGCCCCGTCCGCGACCGGGTCGCGGACGGCATCGTCCCCCGCGCCGACGTCGGGCCGGGTGTCCGCACTGGTCGACGCCGCCCTGGCCTACAGCCGGACCGCCTGCGACAACCTGCTCGTGCTGGGTCCCGACGGCGACCCGGCCACCTGGTGGACCGAGCTCGTGGAGCCGGCCTGGCTGCGGCTGTCCGAGCGCACCGTCCTCGCCGGGCCTGGCGAGATGCCCGAGGTGGTGCTCGCGACCTCCGCCCTGCGCGCGCTGCGCAACTACACCGAGGAGTTCGAGCGGGTGATGGTCGAGGCGGGCGGCCCACCGGCCAACCACCCGAGCCGGATGCGCAAGATCGTCCTGGTGTTCGCTGCTCCCGACGAGGTGGTGCCGCTGTCCGCGCACGCGCTCGCCGCGGCGCTGGCGGCGCAGGGTTCGATGGCGCGGATCGTCACGGGTCCCGCGAGCACCCACCGCTCGGTCGAGCTGGTCACCATGGTCCGCCCGACGGCGGTGGTGCTGGCCACGACGCAGAACAAGCCGGACCTCGACGTCGTGCACGCGGTGAACGAGAGCTATCCGGACCTGCCGATCTTCGTGGGGCTGCGGGCCGATGCGGCGGCGACGGAGCTGCCGTTCGGGCCCAAGGTGCAGCGGGTGCGCTCGTTCACCGGGCTGCTGCACGAGGTGCTGGCCGTCATCAAGGCGAGGTGACACACGCCTCGGTCGGGCATCACTGCCCGGCCAGGATCTGGGGTGGCGCGGGCCGTAGACTTGGCGCATGACGGACCAGACCTCGCCGGCCGACCCGTTCGGCTTCCTCGGGCTCACCTATGACGACGTCCTGCTGCTGCCGGGTTACTCCGACCTTGCGCCGTCGGACATCGACACGACGTCTCGCCTGACGCGCGAGATCTCGCTCAAGATCCCGCTGCTGTCCGCGGCGATGGACACGGTCACCGAGTCGGCGATGGCCATCGCCATGGCGCGCCAGGGTGGCCTCGGGGTGCTGCACCGCAACCTCTCCATCGAGGACCAGGCCTACCAGGTCGACCTGGTGAAGCGGACGCAGACCGGCATCATCACGAACCCCGTCACGATCGGCCCGGACGCCACGCTCGAGGAGCTCGACACCCTCGCTGGCCAGTTCCGGATCTCCGGGTTCCCGGTGGTCGACCTCGAGAACAAGCTCATCGGCATGGTCACCAACCGCGACCTGCGCTTCACGCCCGTCGCCGAGTGGGCCACCACCAAGGTGGACGAGGTCATGACGCCGCAGCCGCTGATCACCGGCCCGGCCGGCATCTCGCGCGCCGACGCCACGCTGCTGCTGCGCAAGCACAAGCTGGAGCGGCTCCCGCTGATCGACAACGACGGCCGCATCACCGGCCTCATCACGGTCAAGGACTTCGTCAAGTCCGAGCAGTTCCCCGACTCGTCGAAGGATGGCCAGGGGCGCCTCATGGTCGGCGCGGCGATCGGCTACTTCGGCGATGCGTGGCAGCGCGCGACCGCGCTGATCGACGCCGGCGTGGACGTGCTCGTCGCCGACACCGCGCACGGCAACGTCCGGATGCTGATCGACATGGTCAAGCGGCTCAAGACCGACCCGGCCACCAAGGACGTCCAGGTGATCGGCGGCAACGTCGCCACCCGCCAGGGCGCGCAGGCGTTCGTCGACGCCGGGGCCGACGCCGTGAAGGTCGGCGTGGGGCCGGGCTCCATCTGCACCACCCGCGTCGTCACCGGCGTCGGCGTACCGCAGATCACCGCCGTCTACGAGGCCTCGCTGGCCTGCAAGCCGGCCGGTGTGCCCGTCATCGCCGACGGCGGCCTCAAGTACTCCGGCGAGATCGGCAAGGCCCTCGTGGCCGGCGCCGACACCGTGATGCTGGGCTCGCTGTTCGCGGGCTGCGAGGAGACGCCGGGCGACCTGGTGCTCGTCAACGGCAAGCAGTTCAAGTCGTACCGCGGCATGGGCTCGATGGGCGCCATGTCCTCGCGCGGCAAGAAGTCCTACTCCAAGGACCGGTACTTCCAGGCCGAGGTAACGAACGACGACAAGATCGTGCCCGAGGGCATCGAGGGCCAGGTCGCCTACAAGGGGCCGCTGTCCACCGTGGCGCACCAGCTTGTCGGCGGCCTGCACCAGACCATGTTCTACACCGGCGCCCGCACCATCCCGGAGCTGCAGACCGAGGGCCGGTTCATCCGCATCACGTCGGCGTCGCTCAAGGAGAGCCACCCGCACGACGTGCAGATGACCGTCGAGTCGCCGAACTACAAGGGCTTCTGACCGTCAGCTCGACATGACGCGCTCGTGCAGGGTCTGGACCGCGTACCGGGCGGACCAGAAGGCGCCGTGCTGCCATGCGGAGACCTCGGACATCCAGTCGCCCGCGAAGTACACGTTGCCCGCCCCCTGCTGCAACAGCCGGAAGCCGGACGAGCTGGTATCCGGAAAGGCCCAGCCACCCTCGATGTAGGGCACCTTGTGCCAGGCGATCGAGAACGAGCTTTCCAGCTCGGTGCGGTACTTCGCCCCGTGAATCTTCACGCCCTGCTCGACGGCGCGCAGCTCGCGCTGCTTCGGGGCCAGGTCGGCGTACGCGGCGGCGTTGGCGCCGGTGTTGTAGTAACCGACGATCAGCCCCTTCCGCTCGCCGTACCCGTAGGACGGGTACCAGAGGTGGGCGAGGTCCATGTCGGTCTCCGTGATGCCGCCGAAGATCCGGTGGTCGTCCTCCCAGAACCGCGACCGGTACTGCAGGCCGATCTTGCCGACGGGGGAGCGGACGGCGAACTCACCGAGCGCCGCGTCGATCGTCGGCCCCCAGTTGGTGTCCCACCCCCGCATGAGGCCGGCCGGCGCCGCGACCACCGCGAAGTCCGCCTCGATCTGGCGCGCCCTGCCGTTCGCAGGGGTGTAGGTGACCCTGACCCCGCTGCTGGTGTTCTCGACGCCGGTGACGGGCGACCTGAACTTCACGTTCTGCTCGCCAATGGCCCGGACGAAGTACTGGTAGGTCGTGTCCATGCCACCCTTCGGCTGGAACATGAGCATCGACTGCTCCCAGTTGATCTCGAACGGGAAGTACTGGCCCACCTTTGAGGCCAGCACCTGGGAGACCGTGCCGGGTCCGGGCAGGGGCGTGCCGTGCTCGTTCCACGCCGACGGATAGACCTCGAACCCGCGGTTGGGGCCGCCGGCATAGGTGCCGTCGGACCCGAGCGAGCCCCAGCTGCGCAGGTAGGTGCGCAGGTTGTCCTTGTCCTCCGCCGTCAGCTTCTGGTCCAGGGCGCCCTGGTCGGTGGCGTAGTGCAGCAGCTCGGACGTGTAACCGTGCACGTCCGCCTTGGCGGTGCGGTAGCGGACCGGGTTGCCCGGCGTCGCGCCGGACCGCTCGTTGTACACGTAGGCGTCGGCGTTCGCGTTCGTGAAGACCTCGTACGGCACGCCCAGCTCGCGGAGATAGTCCATGGTGACCATCCACTGCGCGATGCGGCCCGCGCCGGCATTCATGTAGATGCCGTCGGGGAACCGCGCGGTCTGCCGCACACCGTTGACGTCCGTCTCGGAGTCGCCGCCGCGGATCGTCAGTGTGCGCCCGCCGGGGCGGTGCCGAGCCTCGAGCACCGTTACCCGGTAGCCAGCCTTCTGCAGCTCGTAGGCCGTCGCGAGGCCCGCCGGGCCGGCGCCGACGACCACAACCTTCTTCGCGGAACGGCCGGTGAGCGTGAAGTCGCCGCTGCGCGGGGGCACCCAGGAATCGGCTCGCGGCTGGGCGGCGGCGGTCGGCGCCAGGCCCATGGCGCCCATCGTCGCGAACAAGACGCCCGCGCTGGACCCAGCGCCGACAGCCTGCAGGAAGTTTCGGCGGGAGACGCTGGTGGTGCTGTTCTCGGTGACCACGTTGGACTACCTCTCGTTGCGAAAGGCCTGACGGGCGGCGAGGTTCCCCTCCCGGAGTCCGGGAGCCGCCGTCAGCACCGCGCTGGACGCTATGGGGTGCAGGTCACCCGGAAGAGTCCCCGCGATTTCTGTCCAGTTGCCCGCGGTAACCATGTTGTTTCGGGCATTTTGTGTTCGCGGCGCGACCCGCAACGTTCATCCTCCGGAAACGCCCCCTGGCTAGCGTCACGCGGCACCCGGTGTCGACCCATGGGCGCACCGCGTCCGAGCGCCGTCGTGGCGCCCGGCCGGCCAGCAGGAGGAGCGTCATGAAGAACCGCACCAAGCTTGTCGTCGCCGTCGTCGTCACCGCAGCGGTCGCCGTGCCCGGCACCGCCTACGCCGCCTCAAGGGTCTTCAGGCCTAATCCCGACCGGGCCCACTCGTTCGTCACTGGGGACACCCCGCTCATCGCCGACGGTGTGGCCGTCGGCAAGAACGTCTCCTGGTACAAGTCCTCGGGCCTCGGCCCGGCCGCGAGCAACACCGCGCCCGGGGCGTCCGCGGAGGAGCGCTACATCCCGACCGACGTCTTCCCGGGTGGTGAGCTGTCCGACGGCGTGACCCTCACCGAGGCCCAGGGCATCAACGCCCTCACCCGCATCGGCGCGAACCTGGAGCGGGCCGGTCTGGACTACGACGACGTCATCTCCATGCGCGTGTTCCTGCAGAACCCCGACGGGGAGGAGGAGATGGACTTCGCCGGGTGGAACCGGGCCTACCGGCAGTTCTTCGCCAACACGAACCTGGCCACCGGGGACGTGCTCGACGTCCAGCTCGGGTCGGTGACCACCGAGCCGATGGTCGTCAACGAGGCGCGCCCGTCGCGCTTCGCCCTGGAGGTCGAGAACCTGCCGGTGGACGGATGGCTCGTCGAGGTCGAGGTCGACGCCGTGTACCGGCGCTGAGCCGGGCGGCCGGTCAGGCGCCGGCCGCGTGCAGCACCGGCCACGCACCGGACGCGCCGGGGCCGTCCAGCCCCTGCTCGCGGCGCCACTCGTTGAAGCTCACGGCCCACTGGCGGTGCGCGCCGATCTGCTGCTGGTGCAGGTCCGCCAGGGACATGCGTTCCAGCAGCGGGAACCGGCGGGCGAGCGCCTCCAGCACGTCGAGCGTCGCGAGCACGTCGACCTCGGCGGTGTGCAGGTCGCCGTCGGACACGACGCCGTACCACTGCGTCAGGTCGCCGAGGCGACGCTTGCCCGGGCGGTACCGGTCCAGCCAGCGGTCGATGACCAGCGGGTCCACCACCGGTTCCACCGGGCGGCCCAGGCGCTGCGGGAGGGTCTTGAGCCCGTGGCGCAGGAGCTCCGCGTCGAGGATGGAGAGGTCGAACGCCGCGTTGTAGGCGACCACGGGCACGCCATCGGCCAGCTGGGTGGCGAGCGCGGTAGCGATCTCCTCGAGGGCCTCCCGCGGCTGGACGCCGTGGGCGCGCGCATGCTCGGTGGAGATGCCGTGGATGGCCGCGGCCTCCTCGGGGATCTCCACACCCGGATCCATCAGCCAGGTGCGGACATCGGTACCCACACCGGGCGTGCGCAGCACGAGGGCTGCCGTGACGATCCGGTCGCCGGTGACGTCCACCCCTGTGGTCTCGGTGTCGAAGCCCAGCAGCGGCCTGTTGATCCAGGTCTCGTTCATGGTGTCCTCCCTGCTCGTCCGGGTTTTCTGTGCCTGCGTACCGCGATGTGCACCACGGCAGGTACGGCCCCCGGTGCGTCCACGGAGAACCTTGCCACCGGTATCTGACACTCCCGTCCGACCCGCCGGGACGCATCACCGGATGCGGCGCGCTGTGTCAGGTCCGATGGGTAGGCTTGGCGGGTGAGCAACGAGATCGAGATCGGACGCGGCAAGCGCGGGCGGCGCGCCTATTCCTTCGACGACATCGCGGTGGTGCCTTCCCGGCGCACGCGCGACCCGAAGGACGTCTCGGTCGGCTGGCAGATCGACGCGTACCACTTCGACCTGCCGATCGTCGCGGCTCCGATGGACTCCGTGATGAGCCCGGACAGCGCCGTCGCGCTGGGCCGGTTCGGCGGACTCGGCGTGCTCGACCTCGAAGGCTTGTGGACCCGCTACGAGTCGCCCGAGCCGCTGCTCGCCGAGATCGCGGCGCTGCCCGCCGGCGAGGTGACGCACCGCATGCAGGCGATCTACTCCGAGCCCATCAAGCCCGAGCTGATCACGCAGCGGCTCAAGGAGATCCGGGCCGCTGGCGTGACGGTCGCGGGTGCGCTCACCCCGCAGCGCACGCAGGAGTTCTACAAGACGGTGGTCAACGCCGGCGTCGACCTGTTCGTCATCCGCGGCACCACGGTCTCGGCCGAGCACGTCTCGGGCAATGCCGAGCCGCTCAACCTCAAGCGGTTCATCTACGAGCTGGACGTCCCGGTCGTCGTCGGCGGCGCCTCGACGTACACCGCCGCGCTGCACCTGATGCGCACGGGCGCGGCGGGCGTGCTGGTCGGGTTCGGCGGCGGTGCCGCCCACACCACGCGGGTCAGCCTCGGCATCCACGCGCCCATGGCCACCTCGGTGGCCGACGTCGCCGCGGCCCGCCGCGATTACCTCGACGAGTCCGGCGGCCGCTACGTGCACGTCATCGCCGACGGCGGCGTGGGCCACTCCGGCGACATCGTCAAGGCGGTGGCCTGCGGCGCGGACGCCGTCATGCTCGGCGCCGCGCTCGCGCGCGCCGGCGAGGCGCCCGGCCAGGGCTTTCACTGGGGTCCCGAGGCGCACCACCCGCAGCTGCCGCGCGGCGAGCGCGTCGCGGTGGGTTCGGTGGGCACGCTCGAGGAGATCCTCTTCGGGCCCGGCAAGCAGGCCGACGGCACGCTGAACCTCGTGGGTGCCCTCCGGCGCGCCATGGCCACGACCGGCTACTCCGACCTCAAGGAGTTCCAGCGGGTCGAGGTTGTCGTGTCGCCGTACCAACCACGGTGAGCGCGACGACCGGCGGCAAGCCGCTCGCCCCCGTCCTCGCCGCGGCCCCCGCGGCCGACGGTGAGTTCGTCGAGATCACCGATGCCGACGTCGACCAGGTCGTCGAGCTGTGGCGGGCCTGCGGGCTGACCCGGCCGTGGAACGACCCGCACCTCGATATCACCGACGCCCGAGCGGGCGACACGTCGACCATCCTGGTCGCGCGCGCCGACGGCCGGGTGACCGCTTCCGCGATGGCCGGCCACGACGGGCACCGCGGCTGGCTCTACTACGTGGCCGTAGCGCCCGAGCTGCGGAGCACTGGCCTGGGCCGGGCGGCCGTCGTCGCCGCGGAGGCCTGGCTGGTCGCGCGCGGCGCACGCAAGATCCAGCTCATGGTGCGGACCGCCAACACGGACGTGCTCAGCTTCTACGAGCGACTGGGCTACGCCGACCAGGAGTGCACGGTGCTCGGGCGTTGGGTCGAGTCCGACTGAGGTGCTCCGCTGGGTGCTCCGTCGAGGCCTGCCAGCAAGCCCGTTACCAGCCCCGACAGACTCTCCCTGAAAGTCAGTTTCACACACCTATCGATACGTGGTGCAGGGTTTTGCGCGTAGGGTGACCGCCATGATCGACGACGCAGCAGCCGACGCAGCGGCTAGTGGTGCGGTCGGCGGAGTGCTCGACCCTGAGCTTCCGCAGGGGACTTTTGTCCTTGAGCCAGGGGTGATGGCCCCGCTCGTGGCTCGGATCGCTACCTCTGAGGGATCCGGTACGCACCGGTCCATGTGCCCGTTCACGGGTGCTCCGCTCGTGACCTTCCCGATCTCCTCGGCCGACGACGTCGCCGCGTGCACCGTCCGGGCGCGCCTGGCGCAGCGCGGCTGGGCGCGGCTCTCGGTGCGCGACCGCGCCGGCGTCCTGCTGCGACTCGGCCGGATCGTGCTGGAGCGGCAGTCCGAGGCGCTCGACCTGATCCAGCTCGAGACCGGCAAGGCGCGCCGCGCGGCCTTCGAGGAGATCGCGGACGTCGCCCAGGTCGCCCGGCACTACGCCGTGCGTGGTGAGCGCTACCTCGGGTCCCGCCGGACCCGGGGCATGGTCCCGTTGCTCACCGGTGCACAGGTGCACCGCCGGCCCGTCGGCGTCGTCGGCGTGATCGCCTCGTGGAGCAACCCGTTGGTGCTCGCGCTCTCGGAGGCGCTGCCCGCGCTCCTGGCGGGTAACGCAGTAGTGCTCAAGCCCGACCCGCAGGCCACGCTCACCGCCCTGTGGGCGGCCGAGGCGCTGGACGACGCGGGCCTGCCTGCCGGGTTGTTCCAGGTGGTCGCGGGCGGTCCCGACGTGGGCGAGGCGCTGATCGAGCACGTGGACCACATCTCGTTCACCGGGTCCACAGCCACGGGACGCAAGGTCGCGTCGCGGGCGGGCCAACGGCTCATCGGCTCGATGCTCGCGCTGGGCGGCAAGAACCCGCTCTACGTGATGGAAGATGTCGACATTGATGCGGTAGTCCCCGGTATTGTGCGGGCCTGCTACTCGAACGCGGGTCAGTTGTGCGTGTCCGTCGAACGGCTGGTAGTGCACGAGGCGGTCGCCGACGAGTTCGTGGCGAAGTTCGTGCGCGCCGTACGGAACCTCCGCCTCGGGCCGGCTCTGGACTACTCGGCCGAGGTCGGCTCGCTCACCTCCGCCGCGCAGCTCGACAACGTGACCGCACACGTCGACGACGCCCTGGCCCGTGGGGCCCGAGTGCTCGCCGGCGGGGTGCACCGTGCCGACGTCGGCCCGTACTTCTATGCCCCTACCGTGCTCGACGACGTCCCGGCGCAGGCTGCGGTCGCACGCGAGGAGACCTTCGGGCCGGTTGTCACCATCACCCGTGTCGACTGCGACGAGGAGGCCATCGCCGTCATGAACGACACGGAGTACGGCCTGCACGCCGCAGTCTGGTCCCGGGACGTCGGCCGGGCGCGTCGGGTGGCCGCGCGGGTCGAGACGGGTTCGGTGGCGATCAACGACGGGTACTCGATCGCCTGGGGCTCCGTCTCCGCCCCGCTCGGCGGCTGGAAGGCCTCCGGCCTGGGCGGTCGGCACGGGACGGCATCGATCGACGGCCTCACGCGGCAGCAGACCGTCGTGACGTCCCGCGGCGCCCGGTTCGGGGCCACGCTCGACAACCTGTACGGCGTCGGCGGCGACACCCCGAGCCGCGTGCTCACCACTGCACTGGATGTGATGCGCAGACTGCGCATGGCGTGAGGCGAGGGCGCGGCGCCGCGTGTGGTGAAGGTGCCTCGCCGCGTGAAGTGAACGGTCGTCACTGAGCGCGGGTACGCTCGCCCGCATGACGACGCAGCTCCACGCCCTCTGGAAGTCCGCCAACTCGCTGCCGGTGATCGGCGGGCTGCTCGGGAAGCGGATCTTCACCGTTGCCTTCTCGATCAAGGCCCCTTACTTCGCCAGCATCGCCCCGCGCGTGGTCGACATGCGTCCGAACCACGGCGCCGTGGTCGTGCCCAACCGGCGGCGCAACCGCAACCACATCGGCACGGTGCACGCGATCGCCGTATGCAACGGGCTCGAGATGGCCATGGGCTGCCTCGCCGAGGCGACCGTGCCCGACAACAAGCGGTGGCTGCCGAAGGGCATGGAGGTCTCGTACCTCGCGAAGTCGACCGGCGACGTCACCTGCACCGCCGAGACGGACCAGGCGCAGTGGGACGGTGACGACCGGGACCTCCCGGTGCGGGTGCGTGGTGAGCTCGCCGACGGGACAGTGGTGGTCGAGGGCACGATCCACCTGTGGGTAACACCCAAGAAGTAGTGAGCTGTCAGCGGCGTCGGGGCAGGGAGCGGACCGCGGCCTTCCAGCTCGCGGGTAGTTCCCGCACGTGCCACCAGGCCCACCGCACCGGCTGCACGCTCTGGGCGCTCACACCCACCCCGACCGCGTCCAGCCCGGCCTCCACGCAGGAGTAGAGGGTGCGGCGCAGGTGATAGTCCTGCGTGACGACGACGGCGGTGCGCACGTCGAACAGGTCGTGGGCGCGGCGGCAGGTGGCCGTGGTGTTGAACCCCTCGCGGTCCAGCACGATGGCTTCGTCGGGGACGCCGAGATCGTTGTCCAGGAGCCACGCACGCATCGAGCCGGGCTCGTCGTACCGGGTGCCGTCGGCGTTGTCGTGCGCGTCGCCGCTCAGGATCACCGTGGGTGCGACGCCGGCGCGGTAGAGCGCGGCACCGCCCTCGACGCGGCGGCGCAGGTAGACCGACGGTGTGCCGTCGGAGCGAAGCCCGGCCCCGAGCACGATCACGGCGTCGACCTTGTCGACCTCGCTCGCGTCGCTCCGCACCCGGACATTTCCGGTGGCCTGGACGATCGCGACCGGGACGGTGAAAACAACGGCAAGCACGCCCGCGACGACCGCGGCGACCTTCAGGGGAGTCACGCCCGGAACGCTACCGTGCCGCGGTCAGTCGTGGCGCCGGCACGGCCCTCGGATCGGCGTCGTTGCGGCCCCGCGTGTTTCACGCGGCGAGGAGCGCCAGCTCATCGCGGAGGTTCGCCTCCGCCGCGTCCTGCCAGCGGGCCGCGCCCGGCGCGGTGCGGAACAGGGGACCGCCGGCCAGGAGCGTGCGGAGCACCTCGGACCGGCCGGCGCGGAACAGCGGGTCGGGCACCTCGCAGTACTCGGCGCGGACCTGGTGGGTGTACCGCGTGTAGACGCCCGCGCTGCCGCCCAGCACGGCCAGGTCGGCGTCGCTGACCAGCCCGCCGACGACGTCGTCGGACGCCGGATCGTGGTCCGCGGTGACCATGACCAGGCGCGCGATCTCGTCGATATCGCCGCCGGACACCCCCGTCCCGGCGAGCGGGCCGAGCAGCTCGGCGACGAGATCGGCCGAGCGTTGCTCGTCCTGCTGCGCGACGCCGTCGTGCACCGCGTCGTGGAACCACAGGGCGAGGCGGGCGCGCCAGAGCGCACGCTCGGAGACGCGGCTCTCGGCCGCGACGGCGTCCAGCGCATCCAGGGCCGCAGCCAGGTGCAGCGTCGTGTGGTAAACCCGGTGCGGCTCGCGCCAGCGGTCCACCAGGCCCTCGCCTGCAGCGCGGGCCAGGCCCGGGTCGGCCCACAGGCCGTCCCAGCGGGTCAGGAGCGCCGCCCGCTTGGCGCGGTTCCGCTCGGCGCCCGAGACGCGCAGGCCCGACGACGCCAGACGCCGAGCCAGGTCGCCGCCGTCGACCGGCACCGCGCCCGCCGCGACCAGCGCGTCGTACCGTTCGGCCGGGACGTCGTAGTGGTCGAGGTCGAGCGCGCGGTCGCGCACCTGTGCCGCGCGGGCGAAGAGGCGCAGCTCCTGCAGCGACCCGTCCGAGACCAGGTGGGAGAACAGGGTCCCGTGCGCGGGCCACGCCGGCGGGTCGATGAAAAGCGTCACGAAAGGAGGCTACGCCGAGTCAGTCGGGTGGTCCGACCAGGCCACTGACCCGAGGATGCTCAGCCGCCGAGTCAGTCGCCTGGTCGTGCGGCTGACCCAGCCGGTCGTGCGACAGACTCAGCGACCCGAGCCGCCTGCCGGGCGATCGCCAGCTCCTCGTTGGTCGGCACGACCATGACCAGCGGGGACTCGTCCCCCGAACCCGCCGAGATCACCCGCGCCTCGTGCGACCGCGCCTCGTTCGCCGCCGGGTCGATCGTGAGCCCCAGGAACCTCAGGTCACGGAGCACCCCCGAGCGAATCCGGTGGTCGTTCTCGCCCACCCCCGCCGTGAACGTCAGCACGTCGATCCCGCCCAGCACGGCCGCGTACGCGCCCACGTACTTGCGCAGCCGGTGCAGGTACACCTCCAGCGCCAACCCCGCGTCGCGATCACCCGATTCCACAAGCTTGCGCAGCTCGCGCATGTCACCCACCCCGGACAGACCCAGCAGGCCGGAACGCTTGTTGAGCAGCGTGTCGACGTCGGCTCCCGACATCCCTCCGCGCATCAGATGGAAGACGACGCCCGGGTCCACGTCTCCCGAACGGGTGCCCATCACGAGGCCCTCCAACGGCGTCAGCCCCATCGACGTATCGACCGGCTGCCCACCCAGCACCGCCGACGCCGACGCGCCGTTGCCCAGGTGCAGCACGACCTGCCGGAGCGTGTCGGGCGAGCGGCCCTCGGCCGCCAGCTTTGCGACGACGGCCGGGTGCGCGGCCACCACAGAAGACACGTACTGGTGCGACGTGCCGTGGAAGCCGTACCGCCGCACGCCATGCTCGGCGGCGACTTTCCGGTCCAGCGCGTACGTGGACGCGGCCGGCGGGAGCGTGGCGAAGAACGCGGTGTCGAACACGGCGACGTGCGGCAGGTCCGGCAGCAGCTTGCGTGCCACTTCCATGCCCGTCACGGCCGCCGGGTTGTGCAGCGGGGCCAGCGGGATGAGGTCGCGCACGGCCTCCAGGACATCGTCGTCGACCAGGGTGGGTGTGGTGAACACGGCTCCGCCGTGGACCACGCGATGCCCGACGGCGGCGATGCCCGCCTCGGCCAGCGGCGGACCCACCTCGTCGAACAGGTCCAGCACGAGCCGTAGGGCCGCGCCGTGGTCCGGAACCGGAAGGTCGCGGTGTGTCTCGGACTCGCCGAACCTGTGCGTCGTGGAACCGGCGGACTCGCCGATCCGCTCCACGATGCCGCCGGCCACCGCCTCACCCGAGGCAGGGTCGACGAGCTGGTACTTCAGCGAGGAGGAGCCGGAGTTCAGGACGAGGACGGTGCTCATGCGGACTCCTTGGTCTCGACAGGCTCGACCCGCGAGGTGTCAGGCTCGGCCTGCAGATCCTCCGAAGCGGTCTGCGCCTGGATCGCAGTGATCGCCACCGTGTTCACTATGTCCTGGACCAGCGCGCCGCGGGACAGGTCGTTCACCGGCTTGTTCAGGCCCTGCAGCACCGGCCCGACGGCGACCGCGCCCGCCGACCGCTGCACCGCCTTGTACGTGTTGTTGCCCGTGTTCAGGTCGGGGAAGATGAACACCGTGGCCCGCCCCGCTACGTCGGACTCCGGCAGCTTGGATGCCGCGACCGATGCGTCCACGGCGGCGTCGTACTGGATGGGGCCTTCGACGTCGAGCTCGATCTTGGCCTGCGCGATGCGCTCGCGGACCAGCTCCGTGGCGGTGCGCACCTTGTCGACGTCGGCGCCCGTGCCGGACGTGCCGGTGGAGTAGGAGAGCATCGCGATCCGCGGTTCGACGCCGAACTGCCGGGCGGTGGCCGCCGACGAGACCGCGATGTCGGCGAGCTCCTCCGACGTCGGGTCGGGGATCACCGCGCAGTCGCCGTAGACGAGGACCCGGTCCTCCAGGCACATGAAGAAGACCGACGACACGGACGACGTGCCGGGCTTGGTCTTGATGATCTCGAACGACGGCCGGATGGTGTGGGCCGTCGAGTGGGCCGCGCCCGAGACCATGCCGTCCGCGAGGCCGAGGTGCACCATCATCGTGCCGAAGTAGGAGACGTCGGTGACTATCTCGCGCGCCCGCTCCACCGTCATGCCCTTGTGGGCGCGCAGCCGCGTGTACTCGTCCGAGAACTTCTCGACGTGCTCGGGATCGTGCGTCGACAGCACGCGGGCCGCCGCGATGTTGAGGCCCAGCTCGGCGGCGCGAGCGCGGACCGGTTCCTCCTCGCCCAGGATCGTCAGTTCCGCGATCTGCCGGGCCAGCACTGTCGAGGCCGCGCGCAGGATCCGGTCGTCGTTGCCCTCCGGGAGCACTATGTGCCGGCGGTCGGCGCGGGCCCGCTCGATGAGCTGGTACTCGAACATCAGCGGCGTGACGACCTGCGGCCGCGGCAGGTCGAGGCGGGCGGCCAGCGCGGCGGAGTCCACGTTGGTCTCGAACAGCGCGCGGGCGATCTCGATCTTGCGCACCGCGTCCTTGTCCACGCGGCCGCGGGTCTCCGCGGCCTCGCGGGCCGCGCGGTAGGTGCCCAGGCCGGTGGTGATGATCGGCAGCTTGGGCCGCATCGCCTCCAGCAGCTCCGCCGGGCGGCCCTGCGGGTAGAACCCGCCGTTCAGGATGATCCCGGCCAGGGACGGGAACGACGGCGTCATGTGCGTCGCGAGCAGGCCGATGAGCAGGTCGATGCGGTCACCAGGGGTGATGACGACGGCGCCGTCGACCAACCGCTCCAGCAGGTGCTCGAAGCTCATGGCGCCCACCTGCACGTCGAGCGCCTCGCGCCCCAGCAGCTCAGGATCACCCAGCACAAGCTTGCCGCCCACCGCCTCCAGGAGCTGCCCCACCGTCGGGGCCTGCAGGAACGGCTCCTCGGGGATGGTCCACACCGGCACGTCGGGCTGGGCCGTGGCCAGCAGCGCCCGCACGTCCGCGGCGCCGTCCGGGTCGGCCCGGTTCACGACCAGGCCGACCGCCTGTGCGTGGTGGGCCGCCAGCTCCGCGAGGCTCACGTCGGCCAGGGCGCGCACATCCTCCGGTGTGCGCTCGCGGCCAGAGACCACGAGCAGCACGGGCGCGCCCAGGTTTGCCGCGATGCGGGCGTTGAACGAGAGCTCGGTGGGGCCGGCGACGTCGGTGTAGTCGGTGCCGAGCACCACCACCGAGTCGCAGCGCGCTGCCAGGTCGTGGAACCGCGACACGATGCGGCTCAGCGCGTCCTCCGGGTCGGCGTGCAGGTCCGCGTAGGTCACGCCGATGGCCTCGTCGTACCCGATGTCGGCGCCGTCGTGCTCCAGGAGAAGCTCCAGGACGTGGTCGCGCTCGCCGCTGGTGTCCTCGGCCTCGCTCGCGCGCGAGACCGGCCGGAACACCCCGACCCGCTGGCCCTTGCGGACGAGCAGGTCGAGGACGCCCAGCGCGACCGTCGACTTTCCGCTCTCGCCCTCGGGGGATGCAATGACGATGCTGCGGGTTGCGCCGGTCAAGTTCAGCTCCGTGGTTCTATTCGTTGTCTCCGCCGGTGTCGAGCGTAGCCGCGACTACCTGAGACTCGGTACCGCTCTCGCGTGCTCCCGGCCAGACCCAGTCGCGCACCTCCGGGATGTCGTCGCCGTGCTCGCGCGTCCAGGCCCGGGCGCGCAGGCGCGCGTCCTGCATCCGCTGGCGCAGCCCGGCCTGCGCGCTGCCGAGGGACGGCACCCGGTCGATGACGTCGATCACCAGGTGGTACCGGTCCAGGTCGTTGAGCATGACCATGTCGAACGGCGTCGTCGTCGTGCCCTCCTCCTTGTAGCCGCGCACGTGCCATTCCGTGTGGCCCGCGCGGCGGTAGGTGAGGCGGTGGATGAGCCATGGGTAGCCGTGGTACGCGAACACGACCGGCCGGTGGTTCGTGAACAGGCCGTCGAACTCGGTGTCCGTCAGGCCGTGGGGGTGCTCCTTCGCGTCCTGCAGGCGCATCAGGTCGACGACGTTCACGACGCGCACCTTCAGGTCCGGCAGCTCGCGGCGCAGGATGTCCGCCGCGGCGAGCACCTCCATCGTCGGCACGTCGCCGGCGCAGCCCAGGACGACGTCGGGCTGCTCGCCCGCCACCTCCGTGCCCGCCCACTCCCAGATGCCGAGCCCGCGTGTGCAGTGCTCGATCGCCGTCGCCATGTCGAGGTAGTTCGGCGCCGGCTGCTTGCCCGCGACCACGACGTTCACGTACTGCCGGCTGCGCAGGCAGTGGTCGTAGGTGGACAGCAGCGTGTTGGCGTCCGGCGGGAGGTACACCCGCACGATCTCGGCCTTCTTGTTCACCACGTGGTCGATGAACCCGGGGTCCTGGTGGCTGAACCCGTTGTGGTCCTGCCGCCACACGTGGCTGGACAGCAGGTAGTTCAGCGACGCGATCGGCCGCCGCCACGGGATGTGGTTGGTGACCTTGAGCCACTTGGCGTGCTGGTTGAACATCGAGTCGACGATGTGGATGAACGCCTCGTAGCTCGTCAGCAGCCCGTGCCGGCCGGTCAGCAGGTAACCCTCCAGCCAGCCCTGCACCTGGTGCTCGCTGAGCATCTCCATGACGCGGCCTGCGCGGGCCATGTGGTCGTCCACCTCCGGCCCGATGTACTCGGCGTTCCACTGCTTGTCCGTCGCCTCGTACACGGCCTGCAGGCGGTTCGACGCCGTCTCGTCCGGGCCGAAGATGCGGAAGTTGCTCGGGTTCAGCCGGATCACGTCGGTGAGCCACTCGCCCAGCACGCGCGGCGCCTCGGACGCCGTCGCCCCGGGGGCCGGGACGTCCACCGCGTATTCGCGGAAGTCCGGCAGCCGCAGGTCCTTGAGCAGCAGCCCGCCGTTGGCGTGCGGGGTGGCGCTCATCCGCAGCTCGCCCTCCGGCGCCAGCTGGGTGATCTTCGGCAGCACACGCCCGTCGTCGTCGAACAGCTCCTCCGGGCGGTAGGACTTGAGCCAGTTCTCGAGCACGGCCAGGTGCTCGGGTGTGTCCCGGGCGTTCGCGAGCGGCACCTGGTGCGCGCGCCACGAACCCGTCGTCTTCTTGCCGTCGATCTCCGCCGGGCCGCTCCAGCCCTTGGGGGTGCGGAACACGATCATCGGCCACACGGGCCGGCTGAGGTCTCCGGTGGCAGCCCGCGCCTTGATCGCGGCGATCTCGTCGAGCACCTCGTCGAGCAGTGCCGCGAACCGGCGATGCGTGTCGATGGGCGGCTCGGCCTCGTCGTACCCGCCGTCGAAGAAGTAGGGCTTGTGCCCGTAGCCGACCATGAGGTCGCGCAGCTCGTGCTGCGGGATGCGCGCCAGGACCGTCGGGTTGGCGATCTTGTAGCCGTTGAGGTGCAGGATCGGCAGCACCACGCCGTCCTGGGCCGGGTTGAGGAACTTGTTCGAGTGCCAGGACGTCGCCAGCGGGCCGGTCTCCGCCTCGCCGTCGCCCACGACTGCCGCGACCAGCAGGTCTGGGTTGTCGAAGGCCGCGCCGTAGGCGTGGCTCAGGGAGTAGCCGAGCTCGCCGCCCTCATGGATCGACCCCGGCGTCTCCGGCGCGACGTGGCTCGGGATACCGCCCGGGAACGAGAACTGCCGGAACAGGCGCTGCACGCCCTCCGTGTCCTGCGTGATGTCGCTGTAGATCTCGGAGTAGGTGCCGTCCAGGTACGCCGAGGCGACCAGGCCAGGCCCGCCGTGGCCCGGGCCCGTGACATAGACCGTCGGCTGCTGCCGCTCCTTGATGGCGCGGTTCAGGTGCGCGTACAGGAAGTTCAGGCCCGGCGTGGTGCCCCAGTGGCCCAGCAGGCGCGGCTTCACGTGGTCGGGGGTGAGGGGCTCGCGCAGGAGCGGGTTGTCAAGAAGGTAGATCTGGCCGACCGAGAGGTAGTTGGCGGCCCGCCACCACGCATGGATCCGCTCCAGGTCCGCGGGTTCCAGTCGGGCGACGCCGGTGGCGGGCCACGCGGTGGTCGGCGAGTCGGGGGCTGCTGTCGTGGTCATCGCTCACGCTCCTACTGCGAGTTACGTGCGGGATCTATGCCGGGTTGTCGCCTGTTCGGTTCGTCCGTCCCAACTTCATTCGAACGCAGAACCATTGGGTACGCGACATGTCCGCGGGCGGTTACCGTTGAGGCTATGCCTGTCAGCGCCCCCAGCACATCCACGCCGACGGCGCCCGACGCCGGTGCACCCCCCGCGCGCCGCACCTTCCTGCAGGTCGCCCGGCAACCCCGGATGATCGGCCTGCTGCTGGTGTTCGTGCTGGCCGCGTTCGTGTGCGGACGGCTCGGCGCCTGGCAGCTCGACCGGGCGTACGAGCGGGCGGAGCTCGCCGCGCAGCAGGAGGCGGCCGAGGCCGTCGCGGCGGGCCCCTCCTGGCTGGGCGATGTGCTCGCACCGCAGCAGAGCTTTCCCGGCGAGCTCGTGGGCCGCGAGGTCCGGGTGGTCGGCGAGTTCGAGCCCGCCGGCTCGCTGGTGGTTCCCGGCCGGGTCCTGGAGGAGCAGACCGGCTACCTCGTCCTGACTCCGTTCCGGGTGTCCGACGACGGCACGGGCGGCGAGTCCTGGGCCGACCTCTCCGGCGCCCCCGTGCTCGCGGTGGTCCGGGGCTGGGTCGCCGCCCCCGCCGACGCCGAGGCGCTCCCCCTGCCCGAGGGCGAGGTCACGCTGACGGGCTGGCTGCAGGTGGGGGAGTCGACGTCGGGCAGCGCCGCCGTGGTGGACGGGCAGACCGAGCAGATCGCGCTCAGCGCGCTCGTCAACGTGTGGGGCGGGCCGATCTACACGGGCTACCTCGTGGCGACGTCGGGCCCGGGCACCCCGGAGGACGGGGGAGTCGCGGCCCTGCCGCGCCCCACCATCGACGGCGGCACGGGCGCGAACCTGCAGAACATCTTCTACGCGCTGCAGTGGTGGGTGTTCGGGGGGTTCGCCGTGCTCCTGTGGATCCGCTTGGTCCGCGACGAGATGGCCGGCGGACGCCGGGGCGGCGCCCCCACGGACGCTGGAACTGGAATCGCTGGCCTCCCGGCGGGGTGACCTTCATTTCGAGCCCTAGGTTTCTCCCCTTTGAGGGGCCCGAAAGCGGAGAAACCTGGGGCTCAAAGAGGAGGGTCAGGCCTTGAGGGCCGCCCGTATCTGGGTGACCGCCTGCTCCAGGATTGGGCGGGGGAGGGCCGCATTCAGGCGGACGAAGCCTCGGCCCGCCTCGCCGCACTCCGCGCCGTCGACCAGGGCGACGCCCGCGTGCTCCAAGAAGTACGCGGAGGTGCCCGCCGGTCCGCGCGGCAGGTCGCCGGGCAGGTCGAGGTCCCGGCAGTCCAGCCAGGTCAGGTACGTCCCCTCGGGCGCGCGGTAGCCGATCCCCGTCCCGTCGAGCAGCTCGGCCAGCCGGGTGACGTTGCCGTGCAGGTAACCGAGGACGTCGTCCAGCCAGTCGCGGCCCGCCGTGTAGGCGACCTGGTTGGCCAGCGCCCCCAGGGTGGACGCGCCCTCCTCGATGCGGTCGGCCCCCGACTCGTTCCAGAGCTTCACGTCCGCGTCGTTGGACAGGACCACCTGCGCGCACTTCAGGCCGGGCAGGTTCCACGCCTTCGATGCGGACGTGCCGGTGACGGTGTGGCCCGCCGTCGTCTCGTTCAGGGACGCGTACGGGACGTGCCGGTGGCCCGGGTAGACCAACGCGGCGTGGATCTCGTCTGCGAAGACGCGCCCGCCGTGGCGGTCGACGACCTCGGCGACGGCCAGCATCTCGTCGGGCTCCAGGACCCGGCCGATCGGGTTGTGCGGGTTGCACAGCACCAGCAGGTCCCCGCCCGCGCGGAACGCGGCGTCGAGTGCGTCGAGGTCGTAGGTGTAGCGGCCGTCGCCGTCACGCTGCATGGGGACCTGGATGAGCTCGCGGCCCAGCTCGGCGGGCAGGGTCTGGAACGGCATGTACGACGGCGTGGGCACGATCACCGGCGAACCGGGACGCGAGAAGTGCCGGATGGTGTGCTCCAGCGCCGTGAGCACGTCGGAGACCGGACGCACCCGCGCCGGGTCCACCGACCAGGCGTAGCGGTCGGCGGCGAACTGCGTGTACGCCTCGGACATGCCCGTGATCAGGGGCCGGGGAAGGTAGCCCAGCAGGTTGCGGTCGACGGCGTCGTGCAGCGCGGCGGAGATCGGCGGCGCCACCGGGAAGTCCATCTCGGCGACCCAGGCCCCGATCGTGTCGGGGAAGCCCGTCCACTTGAGGCTGCCGTTCGCGCGGAGACGGTCGGCGGTCAGGGCGTCGAAAGCGTGGGCGTTCACGCCTGCATTGAACCAGGTGCCGGTCGCGTCCCGTCCGGGCGTCTCGGGCGTCCGAGTCAGGACAGGTAACGCTCTTCGAGCGCGGCGAGCTTCGCGTCGGCCTCACCGTGGATCTTCTTCTCCAGCACGAACGACATCACCGGGACCACACCGGCGAGCACCATCGTGATCAGGCGGCCGAAGCCCCAGCGCATCTTGGACCACAGGTCGGCGACGGTGACCAGGTACGCCACGTAGATCCAGCCGTGCGCGAACGGCACCCACGCGATGAACGGCATCACACCCTCGACGTCGGTCAGTGCGCCGAGGCCGTACTTGATGCCCAGCTCGACGCAGAGGATCAGCAGCATGACACCGGTCAGGATCGCCATGAAGCGGTAGCGGGCCATCGCGGCGCGCGCCTTGCGGATCGCGGCGGCGGCCGCCTCGGCGGAGATCTCGGGAGCGGTCTGCGGGGTACTCACAAGGATCGAGGATATGCCTTGTCGGGGATGGTATCGGCCGCACGGGTGGCGCTCGTGGGCCGCGCGTGGGCTGCAGGTCTGCCGCCGGGATAAAGCTTGGATCAATGTCAGTGGTCGTCCGTACGGTGGTTGTCGTGCGCACCCTCCCCTTTGCCGATCCCGGCACCCCGCCGCTGCGCGGGCCCCTCACCCTGCTCCTGTGGCTTGCCCGGAAGCAGGTCCGGGTGCTGCTCGTGGCCATCTTCTTCGGTGTGGTCGGATTCTCGTGCAGCGCCTTCCAGCCGTTCCTGGTGGGCCGGATCATCGACAGCGCGAGCGCGTCCGGCCTCGACCGCACCACGTTGACCTGGGCCGGCATCATGCTGGGCGTCGGCCTCGTCTTGATCGCCTCGAACACGATCGGGCACCGGTGGGACATCACGGCCTGGATGCACGCCGCATTCCGCACGTCCCAGCTGGTGACACGAACCGTGGCGCGGTCGGGGCACAACATCACCAAGGAGCTCCCCACCGGTGAGGTGGTGTCGTCGGTCGCCAACGACACGATGCGGATCGGCGAGGTCTTCGGCATCGCCGCGCAGACCATCGGCAGCGTCGTCACCTACGGCATCGTGGTCGTGCTGATGTTCGACCAGTCGGTCACGCTGGGGCTTGTCATCGCGCTCGGCCTGCCCGTGGTCGCCGCGATCCTCGCCCTGCTGGTCAAGCCGCTGCAGAAGCACCAGAAGAACCAGCGGGACGCGCAGGGGCGGCTCACGACGCTCGGCGCGGACACCGTCTCGGGCCTGCGGATCCTGCGCGGCATCGGCGGCGAGAAGGTCTTCACCGGCCGGTACCGGGCCCAGTCGCAGAAGGTCCGCCAGGCCGGTGTCGACGTCGCGGGCACGCAGTCGGTGCTGGACGCCCTGCAGGTCCTGCTGCCCGGGCTGTTCATCGCGCTGATCGTCTACCTCGGCGCGGCGGAGGCCATCGCCGGGCGGATCACCACGGGCCAGCTCGTCGCGTTCTACGGGTACGCGGCGTTCCTGTCGTGGCCGGTGCACCTGCTGGTGCAGTCGGTCAACGTAGTCACCAAGGCGCACGTCGCGGCGGGCAAGGTGGTCAAGGTGCTGCAGGTAGTGCCCGCCACGGGCGCCGAGCAGCCGACCGCGACCATGCCGCCGGCGGACGTCTCGCTGGTCGACGAGACGACGGGCGTCACGCTCCCGTCGGGCCGGGTAGTCGCGCTGGTCAGCGCGGACCCGGACGAGTCGGCGCAGGTAGCGATCCGGATGGGCCGGTTCGACGACGAGGCGGAGACCGGCACCCCGGTCCTGCTCGGCGGCGTCCGGTTGAGCGATCTCGACAAGTACGAGCTGCGGGACCGGATAGTGGTCGCGGACGCGACCCCCTCCCTGTTCTCTGGCCGGCTCGCGGGCGAGCTCGACGTGCGGGACTCCGCGACCGCGGAAGCGCTCCTGCGTGCCATGCACATCGCCGACGCGCACGACGTGCTGGAGTCGCTGCCGGACGGCATCGAGGGCGAGATCCCGGAGAAGGGGCGCTCATTGTCCGGTGGGCAGCGGCAGCGGGTGGCGCTCGCCCGGGCGCTGCTCACCGATCCCGAGATCCTGGTGCTGATCGAGCCCACCTCGGCGGTCGATGCCCACACCGAGGCGCGCATCGCGCAGCGGCTCACCGAGTGGCGCAAGGGCAGGACCACCCTGATCGTCACCGCGAGCCCGCTCGTGCTCGACCACGTGGACGACGTGATCTTCCTGGACAAGGGGAGCGTGGTCACGCACGGGACACACCGCGAGCTGCTGGACCTGCCCACGAACGCCGAGGGCGGGCGCGAGGCAGCCCGCTACCGGCGGGTGGTGGGCCGCTCGCTGGACGACGACCTCGACCCAGGGCTGGACAACGAGCTCGACGAGCTGCTGGCCGCAACCAACGCACAGGAAGGAGGTACGGCATGAGCACGGGAAAGATCCTGCCGATCGCCGACGCCGCCGAGACCTGGCGGTACACGCGAAGGCTGCTCGGGCGGCACAAGGCGCCCCTGGTCGTCATCACGGTGGCGAACACGGTGGCGGCGCTGGCCGGCCTGGTCGGCCCGTTCGTGCTGGGCAAGCTGGTCGACGCCGTCACCGAGGGCACCACGCTCGACGTGGCGCGGAACCTGGTGCTCGTGGCCGTCGCCGCGATCCTGGTGCAGACGCTGATCACCCGGATCGCGCAGCGCCGCGCCATGATCTTCGGCGAGACGGTGTTCGCCGACATTCGCGAGGAGTTCATCGACACCATCACGGCCCTGCCGCTGTCCACGGTGGAGACCGCCGGGACCGGCGATCTCATCGCACGCACCACACGCGACGTCAGCCGCATCCAGAACGCGGTCCGCTTCGGCGTGCCGCGGCTGGTGATCGCGGTGGTGACGCTCGTGCTGACCGCCGTGATGAGCCTTGTGGTGGCGCCGCTGGTGGCGATCGCGATGTTCATCGGCGTGCCGCTGCTCATCGTGGTGGCTCGCTGGTACCTGAAACGGGCTACACCCGCCTACCAGCGGGAGTCGGCGGCATACGCGCAGCTCGACGGCACGGTCACCGAGTCCGTCGAGGGCGCACGCACCATCGACGCGCTCAAGATCGGCCGGCGTCGCACCGCACGCGGCGACGATGACCTGCACGAGGCGTTCCAGGCCGAGCGCGGGACGCTGAACCTGCGGTCCGTGCTGTTCCCGGGTGTCGACTTCGCATTCATGGTCGCGCCGCTCTCGGTGCTCCTGTGGGGCGGGTTCCTGGCCTCCGAGGGCACCGTGACCATCGGCATGGTCGCCACCATCGTCATGTACACGTACCAGCTGCAGGGCCCGGTCTGGGAGCTCATCTTCTGGCTGGACGAGATCCAGGTGGCCGCCACGTCGCTGTCCCGCATCATCGGAATCCGGCTCGTGCCGATGGACCGCACCGCGGGCGACGCCGTGCCAAGCGACGAGGAGGTGCGCGGTGCCGACGTGCGTTATGCGTACCGCGAGGGCACGGACGTGCTGCACGGCATCGACCTCGACCTGAGGGTGGGGGAGCGGCTGGCCGTCGTCGGGCCGTCGGGCTCCGGAAAGTCCACCCTCGGCCGCATGCTGGCCGGCATCCACCCGCCCACCGGCGGCACGGTGAAGGTCGGCGGCGTGCCGCTGGTGGACCTGCCGCTGGCGGACCTGCGCAAGCACGTGGCGCTCGTGACCCAGGAGCACCACGTGTTTGTGGGATCGCTGGCGGAGAACCTGCGGCTCGCCAAGATCGAGGCGGACGACGCGGAGCTGCTGGACGCCCTGCGCGCCGTGGACGCGCACGGCTGGGTGGAGGCGCTCGACGACGGCCTGGCCACGGAGGTCGGCTCCGGTGGGTACAAGCTCACGCCGGCGCAGGCGCAGCAAGTCGCCCTCGCGCGGCTCGTGCTGCTCGACCCGCACACGCTCGTCCTCGACGAGGCGACCTCCTTGCTCGACCCGCGCGCGGCCCGGCACCTGGAGCGCTCGCTCAACGCGGTGCTCGAGGGGCGCACGGTGGTCGCCATCGCGCACCGCTTGCACACGGCGCACGACGCCGACCGCGTGGCGGTGCTCGACGGCGGCCGAATCACGGAGATCGGCCCGCACGACGACCTGGTCGCGGCGGGCGGCGACTACGCGAAGCTCTGGCACAGCTGGCAGCACGAGTAGTTCGGCACGCGGCGGTCGGTGGCGGCTGGCACACGGCGGGTTCGGCAGTTGGCACCGAGATCGGTACAGCCCTGTGCCGATCTCGGTGCCAACTGCCGACCTGGTGGTGCCAACTGCCGATCTCAGAAGTGCTGGTGCGGGCGCCAGCCCAGGGCCGCCGAGATTCGGTCCGCGGCGTCTTGCACCACCGGCGCGAGCGTTTCTAGGCGTTCCGGCGGCATGTAGGGGCGGGTCGCCGTGACGCTGATCGCGGCGACTATCGCGCCCGAGGTGTCGCGCACCGGGGCGGCGACGCAGAGGATGCCCGGCTCGTTCTCCTCCAGGTCGAAGGTCACCCCTCGGCCTGTGGAAACCTCCATGACCTGCACGAACGCGTCGGCGGTGAGCACGTCCCGCGCCAGGCCGTCGTCGGCACCCGCCGGCCGTTCGGCGAGGAACCGCTCGCGCCAGCGCCCCGGGCCGTCCAGGAGCAGCGCCTTGCCGATCCCGGTCCGGGTCAGCGGCATGCGGTGCCCGATCTGCGAGCGCATCACCGCCCCCCGCGTCCCGGGGATCTTGTCGAGGTAGAGCACCTGCCCCCGGTCCTCGATGGCGAGGTGCACGGTGTCGTGCACACGCTCGGCGAGCGCGCGCAGTACCGGTGCCGCGACCCCGGTCACCGGGTTCTCCTGCAGCGCCTGGTAGCCGAGCTCGATGAGGGCGGGCCCGAGCGCGTAGGCGCCGTCGTCGAGCTGCCGTAGGTAGCCGGTGGCCAAGAGCAGCTGGAGCAGACGGTGGGTGGTGCTGCGCCCCACCCCGGTCTCCTCGGCGATGTCGCGCAGACGCGTGCGGCCACGGGCGACGGCGTTGACAACGGCGATGCCCCGCGCGAGCGTCTGGGTGCCCGGGGGAGCGGCGACGTCGGCCGGAGTGATCACCCCGCCATGGTATCCCGATAATAGGGACGGGGTTCAGATAATCGGGATGGCGCCTCTACCGTCCGAGGCATGGCAGATGGTGCACCGAGGCGTGACTCCGCACTGATCGCCGTCGACTGGGGTTCGACGACGTTCCGCGCGTGGCTCCTGGACGGCACGGGCGCGGTCCTCGACGAGGTCCGGTCGGCGGACGGAGCGCTCACGCTGTCGGAGCGAGCCGACTCGGCCCGAGGGCGGGCCGCCATGTTCGAGGCGACGTTCTCGCGGCTGTGCCGGGTCTGGCTTGACGAGCACCCCGGCGTCCCCGTGCTGTGCTCCGGGATGGCGGGATCGAACCTCGGCTGGGCCGAGGCCGGCTACCTGGACGTGCCGGCGGAGCTCAGCGGCCTCGCCTACCGGCTGACGGTGGTGCCCGCGGGTGACTCCGTGGTCCACCTCGTCCCCGGGCTACGTGCCACCGGCGCCTACCCGGACGTCATGCGGGGCGAGGAGGTGCAGCTCGTCGGGGCACTGGCCGCGACCGCTGCCGAGCACCAGGAGCTGGGCGCGCACCAGGCGACACCCGACCGCCGTCGGACCGTCGTGCTGCCCGGCACGCACTCCAAGTGGGTGCGGCTCAACGGCAGCTGCGTAGCGGGCTTCACCACCGCCATGACCGGCGAGCTCTACGGCCTCCTGATGCGGGACAGCATCCTCGCCCGCCTCGCGGACGGCGAGGCAGGGACCGAGGCGTCGGATGCCTTCATCTGGGGGCTGGAGGCCGAGGCCGAGCAGGGGGACGAGCGCGGGCTGCCGGCTCTGCTGTTCACGGCACGCACTCTTGTGCTGGCCGGCCGCCTGGCCGGACACCAGGTGGCCGACTACCTGTCCGGGCTGCTGATCGGCGCCGAGGTGCGGCACGCGCTGCGGGGCGACCCGGCCGACGTCGTCGCCCTGTGCGGGCTGCCGGCTACGACTCACCGCTATCGCCTCGCGCTAGAACGGTCCGGCGTGACGGTCCGCGTCGTCGGCGAGGATGCCACCGCCCGCGGCCTTTGGCACGTCGCCCTCAATGCCGGCCTGGCCTCGCTCGACCCCGCCCAGGAGCAGCTCGCATGAATGCTCGTTCCACCGGCCTGATCGCCATCCTTCGCGGGGTGACGCCAGCCGACGCCGTCGCCGTGGCGGAGGCGATCTTCGAGGCCGGGTTCGACGCCGTCGAGGTGCCGCTGAACTCCCCGGACCCGCTGGAGTCGATCCGCCGGATCCGGGCGGCCGGGCCGGCCGCGCGCCGCGTCGGGGCGGGCACAGTGCTCACCCCGGACGACGTGCTCCGCGCCGCCGACGCCGGGGCGTCGCTCATCGTCTCGCCGAACACCCGGGCCGACGTCGTGATGGAGACGGTGCGGCTCGGCCTGGAGAGCTACCCCGGGGCGGCGACGCCGACCGAGGCGTTCGCGGCGCTGGACGCCGGGGCGCGCGCGATCAAGCTCTTCCCCAGCACCGTGGTCGGCGTCGACGGTCTGCGGGCCTGGGCAAGTGTGCTGCCGCCCGGCACGGGCCTCGTCCCGGTCGGCGGCGTCGACACGACGAACCTCGCCGACTGGGCGCGTGCGGGCGCCTCGGGCGCCGGCATCGGCACGTCCCTCTACCGCCCGGGCGACGCCCCGGAAACGGTGGCCGCCCGCGCGATCCGACTGGTGGAGATCTGGCGCTGAGATCTCGCCTGCCGACAACCGATGGAGATGAGCACAACTTGAAGATCACCTCGATGAGTACGTTCGCCGTTCCGCCTCGGTGGCTCTTTCTCAGGGTCGAGACCGATCAAGGGATTGTCGGCTGGGGCGAGCCCGTACTTGAGGGGCGGGCGGCCAGCGTGGCCGCCGTCGTCGAGGAGCTGTCCGACTACCTGATCGGCAAGGACCCCCGCCGGATCGAGGAGCACTGGACCGTTCTGTACCGGTCGGGGTTCTACCGCGGCGGCGGCATCCACATGAGCGCGCTGGCCGGCATCGACCAGGCGCTCTGGGACATCAAGGGCAAGGCGCTCGGGGTACCGGTGCACGACCTGCTGGGCGGCCGCGTGCGCGACCGGATCAAGGTCTACTCGTGGATCGGCGGCGACCGTCCCGCCGAGACCGCGGCCCAGGCGAAGGCCGCCGTCGAGCGTGGCTTCTCCGCGGTCAAGATGAACGGCCCGGAAGAGCTGCAGTACCTGGACTCGCACGACAAGGTGGAGAAGGTGGTCGCCAACGTCGCGGCGGTCCGCGAGGCCGTGGGGCCGAACATCGGCATCGGCGTCGACTTCCACGGGCGGGTGCACCGGCCCATGGCGCGGGTGCTCCTCGAGGCACTGGCGCCCTACCACCTGATGTTCGTCGAGGAGCCGGTGCTGTCCGAGCACGTCGACGGGATCGCCGACGTGCTGCGGAGCTCGGCCACGCCGATCGCCCTCGGGGAACGGCTCTACTCCCGCTGGGACTTCAAGGACGTCATCACCTCGGGCGTCGTCGACATCATCCAGCCCGACCTCTCCCACGCGGGCGGCATCACGGAGGTCCGCAAGATCGCCGCGATGGCCGAGGCCTACGACATCGCCGTCGCCCCGCACTGCCCGCTCGGCCCGATCGCGCTGGCCGCGTGCCTGCAGCTCGACGCCGTCGCGTACAACGCGGTGCTCCAGGAGCAGAGCCTGGGCATCCACTACAACAAGGCGAACGACCTGCTGGACTACCTCGTCGACCCGGGTGTCTTCGCCTACGACGACGGAGCCGTCGCGATCCCGCTGGGACCAGGCCTCGGCATCGAGGTCAACGAGGACTACGTCCGCGAACGGGCCGTCGAGGGGCACCGGTGGCGCAACCCCGTCTGGCGGCACGACGACGGCTCGTTCGCCGAGTGGTGAGTTGGCGGAGTGGTGAGTCAGCCGAGTGGTGAGTGCGGCACATAACTCTGGTGCGGAGCGCCGGGCCGCCGTCAGGCACTTAGACTTGCCGGGTGTCGTCCACTGCCCCTGAGAACCAGCCGCAGACCCCCCGCCCGGTCATCGTCGTCGACTTCGGCGCGCAGTACGCTCAGCTGATCGCGCGCCGTGTGCGCGAGGCCAAGGTGTACTCGGAGATCGTGCCGCACACGTTCACCGTCGAGCAGATGCTCGCCAAGGACCCGGCGGCCATCATCCTGTCCGGCGGCCCGTCCTCCGTGTACGCGGCGGGCGCCCCGTTCGTGGACCCCAAGCTGTTCGAGGCCGGCGTGCCGGTCATGGGCATCTGCTACGGGTTCCAGGCCATGGCGCAGGCGCTCGGCGGCGAGGTCACGCAGACCGGGCTGAGCGAGTTCGGCGGCACGGAGGTCGAGGTCTGCTCGTCGGGCGTGCTGCTCGCCGACACCCCCGAGCACCAGACCGCCTGGATGAGCCACGGCGACGCCGTGCACCGGGCGCCGGTCGGCTTCGAGGTGCTCGCGACGTCGGACGGCTCGCCCGTCGCCGCCTTCGAGGACACCCGCCGCCGCCTGTTCGGTGTCCAGTGGCACCCCGAGGTGCGGCACTCGGCGCACGGCCAGACGGTGTTGGAGCACTTCCTGTACGACGGCGCCGGGCTGGCGCCCGACTGGACACCCGGCAACGTCATCACCGACCAGGTCGCCGCCATCAAGGCGCAGATCGGCGACGCGCGCGTCATCTGCGCGCTGTCCGGCGGCGTCGACTCTGCCGTGGCCGCCGCGCTCGTGCAGCAGGCCGTGGGCGACCAGCTCACCTGCGTGCACGTGGACCACGGCCTCATGCGGGAAGGTGAGGTCGAGCAGATCAAGAACGACTTCGTCGCCTCGACCGGCGTCCGCCTCATCGTCCGCGACGAGAAGGAGCGCTTCCTGACGGCGCTCGCCGGCGTCAGCGACCCGGAGACCAAGCGCAAGATCATCGGCCGCGAGTTCATCCGCGTGTTCGAGGACGCGCAGCGGGACATCGTGGCCGAGGCAGGCGAGCACGGCGAGGAGGTCAAGTTCCTCGTGCAGGGCACGCTGTACCCGGACGTCGTGGAGTCCGGCGGCGGCGAGGGCGCGGCCAACATCAAGAGCCACCACAACGTGGGCGGCCTGCCCGACGACCTCGACTTCTCCCTGGTGGAGCCGCTGCGCACCCTGTTCAAGGACGAGGTCCGCGCGGTGGGCCGCGAGCTGGGCGTGCCCGAGGAGATCGTCTCGCGCCAGCCGTTCCCCGGCCCGGGCCTGGGCATCCGCATCGTCGGCGAGATCACCGCCGAGCGCCTGGAGATCCTGCGCCGCGCCGACGCCATCGCGCGCGAGGAGCTGACCAAGGCGGGTCTGGACAATGAGATCTGGCAGTGCCCCGTGGTACTGCTCGCCGACGTCCGCTCCGTCGGAGTCCAGGGCGACGGCCGCACCTACGGGCACCCGATCGTGCTGCGCCCGGTCTCGTCCGAGGACGCGATGACGGCGGACTGGACCCGCCTGCCCTACGACGTGCTGTCGGTCATCTCGACGCGCATCACCAACGAGGTGCGTGAGGTCAACCGCGTGGTGCTCGACGTGACGAGCAAGCCGCCGGGCACCATCGAGTGGGAGTGACGTCCCGCGGCCCCGTCCCGGTTCGGGGCGGGGCCGCGGTCTTGCTCCTGGCTGAGTGATCAGTTGAGAGATCAGGAGATGGCGAACGAGTCGGCCCAGTTGTTGAAGCTGCCGACGAGGCTGTCCTCCTCGTGGATGAAGCCGGTGCTGCCGCCGTTCCAGCCCGCGCGGTCGAACAGGTTGATGTCGCACTGGCTGTACGTCTTCACCGAGCTCACTTTGTTCTGGTAGGTGCCGAGGTTTGCGCCGCCCTCGTGGTCACCGGTACTGCTGCTGCAGCCCACGGAGTAGTCCGGGTTGTAGATGACGAAGCGCCACCCGCCGAACCCGGCGAGCTCGTACAGCTCGGCGACCACGAGCCCGCTGGTCAGGATCGGGTCACACCCGAAGGTGCCGTCGTGTATCGGGCAGTAGAACGTCTCGGTCACGCCCGCGGGCGCTGCCTCCAGGTCGCTGACCATCACGGGCGAGCTCGAGGTGACTTCTTCGACCTGCAGGTCCGTGGGGCTGTTGTCGACCGCCGTCCGTGCCGTCGCCGGGGCGGCGGCGCCGAGTGCCAGCAGCAGCAACGCCCCGGAGGCCGCGGTCGCCAGCCGGGTCCGGAGCGCGGGGGTAACTCGTGCGTCCTTCGTCATGAGTGCTCCTCATGTCTGCCGGCGACGTTGTTATCGCCAATCTTCCAATGAGGAGGATTTTTTCAGAGACGTTGACGCATCACAAACAGTTTTCGCCGGACGGGTGACCCAAGCCGGGCGGGTGACCGGGTCAGCCGGCGAGGCGCGCCCAGGTCAGCCCAACCGCGGTGCCCAGCAGCAGGTACGGGCCGAACGCGATGCCGGTCTTCCAGCCCGCGCGCCGTCCGAGCAGCAGGACGATCGCGACCACACCAGCCAGGAGGTGCGCGGCGAAGACGCCGACCAGCAGCGTGGTCCATGAGTGCCAGGTCAGGACCGCACCCAGGGTGAGCGACAGCTTGACGTCGCCGTACCCGATCCCGCCGCGGGGGGCCACCAGGTAGAGCAGCTGGTAGGCCGCGAAGAACGCGAGCCCGCCCAGGACGGCCCGGCCGAGCGAACCCCAGGCCCCGGTGCCGAGGGCGGCCACGGCGAGCAGCACCGCCGTTGCCCAGGTCAGCGGAAACACCAGCGCGTTCGGCAGCCGGTGGGTGTGCGCGTCGATCACCCCGAGCGCCGCACTCGCGATCGCGAGCACGAGATACACCGGCGTGAGCCAGCCCGGTCCGCTCGCCCAGACGGCCCAGACGACGGCCAGTACGGCGACGACGACGATCGCCCGCGCGTACGGCTCGACCTCGCCCCGCGCACGCCGATACCCCCGGACGACGAAGGACTCGGCCGGGTTCGTCGCAGCAGGGTCGGTCGGGCTCATCTCGGGAGGCTATCGGCGAGCCCCGGTCGGCGCACCAGAGCCGTGTTGACGACGTGGGCGTTTTCCACAGGCGCGAGCCTTATCACGGGCGGCATCGAGTGATCTGTCCTACTGTCGTCGCGTGCTCCTCGCTTATGTAGATGAGTCCTACTCCAAGGACTACTTTTTCCTGGCTGCCGTCATCGTTGACTCCCAGTCCGCTGTTGAGATCGAGACTGGGTTGGACGCGATCGTCGATGAATACGCGCGGATGACGTCGCTGTCCGTGGAAGCCGAACTGCACGGGCACGAGTTGTTCAACGGGCACGGTGAGTGGGGTTCACTACAGATTCGCCAGCAGATCAACGTATATGGCCGCGCGCTCGAGGTGATCGGGAAGTCTGGCGCTCATGTCGTGCTCCGCGGCATGAATGTGGCGAGGCAGAAGGAGCGTTACGGAGAGAACGCTTGGCCACCGCACGACGTGGTGCTCGGCCACCTTCTCGAGAACATCGACTCAGTGGCGACGGAGCTTGATGACTGTCTGGTCGTCGTCGCGGACGAGATACATTCCTCTGAACGGCACCGTGTGAATTTCCGTGGCTACCGTGCGAACGGGACGCCGGGATACAGAAGTTCAAGGCTGCCGTCGCTGGTGGACACGATCCATTTTGGTCCTTCCAAGCACAGCAGGTTGTTACAGGCAGCCGATCTCGTTGCGTTTATGCACCACCGTCGTTCGGCGATTGTTGAGTCGGACGCTCGGCAGGCACGTGCGATCGAGCAGATGTGGGTTCACGTGGAACCGTGTGTCAAGCGCCGCTGGACGTGGGAGCCGTCTCCGCTCCCGTAGACGCACAAAGACCCTCGCCGCTCGGCGAGGGTCTAGGGCATTGCGTAAGGCCTTACGGCGTCACGCAATTTGAGGTTAACACACGTTGGCGAGCGGAGGGGAAGCGAAGACAGAGGCTCACAGCACTTGGCGGGACGTCAAGGCCAAGCACCCCACGTCTCCGGAGTGGGAGGCCGCAGCGAGGGAGAAGAGTGATCGGGAGATCGCGGCGTACCGGCTCGCTCAGGTCTCCTATCCCCGGGTCAGGGCCGCCGCTTCCTTGTAGGTCCGCTCCGTGGCGGCCAGGACCTCCGGCCAGGCCACGCCCGACGGCGGCGTCGCGGCTCGGTCCAGCAGGCCGTCCAGCAGGCCGGGCTCGGTCGCGAGCCGCACGAGCGCCGACGCCAGCGTGTCGTCGTCGGGCACCACGAGGCCGGTGTCGCCGTCGACCACCCGCTCGGCCACGCCCGAACCCGAGCGCGTGACCACCGTGAGCCCGGACGCCTGCGCCTCGAGCGCGGCGACGCCGAAGGCCTCGGCGACGGCGGGCGCGACAAAGACGTCGGCGCGGGCGTAGAGCCGCTTGAGCTCCGTGGCGGTGAGGCGCCCGGGCAGGGAGACGACGTCGTGCAGCCCGTGCTGGCCGACGAACCGCAGCGCCGCCGCGCGGTCCGGGCCTTCGCCCGCGAGCGTCACGAAGAGGGCGCCGCCCGGAAGTCGGGAGGCGGCGTCGGCGACGGCCTTGAGCAGCGGGAGCATGCGTTTGCGCGGCGCGAACCGCGCGGCGGACACCACGTGCACGGCCGCGCCCTCGGGCCGGGCCTCGCGTTCGGTGCGCGGAACTCGCCAGGAGTCCAGGTCGAGTCCATTGGGCAGGATCGCGACGTCGGCCACGTCGTCGGCCGGGCGCAGGAGGCGCCGGAGCGGCGCCGCCGTCAGCTCGCTCACCGCCGACCACCGCACGGGCCAGCGGGACCACCGGGTCACGGCGTCGGCCGCCGCGAACAGGCGCCAGGCCGAGCCCCACACGCTGTGCACCGTGAGCACCGCGGGCAGCCCCAGCCGGGTGACGGGCCGCAGCGCGGCTTGCGCTGTGGGGGCGAGCACACCCATGTGCAGGTGTACGACGTCGGGGCGATCGCCCCGGGCGATCGCCTCCCGGAGGCGGCCGGTGACGTGGGCGGAGGAGCGCGGGTGGACGGGCCAGCCGCCCGGGATGCGTGCGGCGATGCGGTGCACGGTGACGCCGTCCTCGACCGCAGTGCTCACCCCGTGCGCGCCGGGTGTGGCGGGTGTGGTGGTGATGACCTCGACGTCGTGCCCGGCCGCGACCTGCTGCGCCGCGAGGCGACTGACCTGCGCCTCGATGCCACCGAGCAGCGGGAGATAGGTGTCCGACACATGGGTGATGCGCACGCTGGCCATCCTCCCACCGCGCGCCAGCTCACGCCGCGCCCGGGTCGGCAGCTTCCCGTGAGGTCGGCAGATAGCACTGAGGTCGGTCCAGGGCTGGACCGACCTCGATGCAAGGTGCCGAGTTGGTGCTGCAAGCTGCCGACGGTGGTGGCCCTAGCGTCGGCGGAGGCTGGAGACCACCGAGCCGACGACGAGGATCACGCCCGCCGCGCCAAGCAGCACGATCAGTGCCATGCCCAGGTCGAAGATCACGCCGGCGGAGACCGCGAGGATCCCCAGTCCGACGGCGATCACGATCAGGCCCCAGACGGCCGTGCCGACGCGTGCGCGCCTGCGCTCCGTGGCCGGGGTCGCCGGCTGTGCCGACTGGCCCTGCTGTGCCGACTGGCCATGGTGAGCCGGCCGGCCCTGCTGTGCCGACTGGCCCTGGTGGACCGGAGCTACCGGCTGGGTCAGTCCCGTGCCGGGGGAGGACGACACAGCAGCCACCGCGGGAGCGTCCTGGACGGCGGATGCCGCCGACTCTGCCGCCGCCGATTCCGTCACCTGCGCCGCGGCGACGCCGTAGGCCGGGTGCACCTCACCCTCGGGTGCTGTGCCCTCGGGGATCCGCTGGGTGCCGGACGCGAACTCGCGCGTCTCGGCCTCGTGGGTGGCGATCTCCTGCGTCGGCGGTGTCGCCGCTGCGGGCAGCACCGTGGGCAGCACCTCGGTGGTGTCGGGATCGTTCGTGGTCTTGTGGTCCATGTCTTCGCTCGTGTCCTGGCCCTCGGGCCGGCTGGGGATCTCGCTCTGGATGTTGTCGTCGTTCTTGTGCTCGGTCATGGCGGGCTCCCTCAGTTGCTCTCGGACACGACGACCTCGCCCGCGCCGGCCTCGATCTCGAGGCTGAGCAGGGCGCCGTCATCGCCGACTTCGTCACTTGCGAAATAGTTGTCAGAGCCGAGGCCGCTCGCGGCTCGGTCCTGGTCGTCGACGTTCCACTGGACCGACCCGGCGGCGACGTAGGCGTTCGCCTCGACGGCCGTGTCCGCGGGTACGAGCACCGTCGTCGCGCCCGCCCCGAGCTCGATCGGCACCACGACGGGCGTGCCGGGCTCGACCTCGGACAGGTCGAGCTGGGACAGGTCGATGGTCGGGTCGCCCCAGCGGACGTAGAAGCCGTCCTCCGCCTCGCGAATGGTCTGCACCTCGATGGTGCCCTCGGTGATGCTGGCTGCCCGCGGGTTGTCGGAGTCGGTCACGAGCTCCTCGATCTGCTGGCGGCTCGCTTCGGCGTCGTCGGCCCAGCGCGGGACGTCGGAACCGACGACTGCCACGTACCCCAGGCCGAACACCAGGGCGACGATCGCGAAGAACCCGAGCACACCGCTGGTGCGGCCGCGCAGGCCGGACACGAGGATCGCGACCCCGAGCGCCACCGTCGCGATGCCCATCCAGGCCGAAACGAGCTCGAGCGAGCTGGACAGGTAGCTCTGGCGGTCGAAGGCCAGGAACAGGGCCCCGGCCAGCAGGATCACACCCAGGGTGACGCCCACGGTGGTGCCGCCCGGACCACGCCGGGTACGGGGCGGGCGCGGGCTGTAGACCGGCTGCGGCGGGCTGACCGCCTGCGGGCCGGACCGGTACGGGGCCTGCGGCTGCGGCTGGCGGTGCGGCGCCGGGCCGGCACCAGTTGCGTAGACCAGGCCGTCCTGGCGGTTGTAGTCGACTCTCGGCGCGGGCGTGAACGGGGCGGGGGTGCCAGGCGCACCAGGCGCACCCGGCGCACCCGGCGCACCAGGAACGGCACCCGGTACCTGGCCCGTGCGCCGCGCGGCACTGTTGTCCCGCGATCGCTGCACACCCT
This sequence comes from Promicromonospora sp. Populi, assembly GCF_041081105.1. NCBI lineage: Bacteria > Bacillati > Actinomycetota > Actinomycetes > Micrococcales > Promicromonosporaceae > Promicromonospora > Promicromonospora sp. Populi. Next base: position 4,485,057 of record NZ_CP163528.1, read on the forward strand.
GGACGATCAGGTAGAGCACCAGCCCGAGGGCGGCAAGCCAGAAGAGGAAAGTGAGCAGGCCCCAGCCGTCGCCGCCGTCCCACCAGCCCAGCGGGCCGCCCCAGGCGAAACCGCTCAGGAACACGGCCACCGAGCCGAGCATCGCGACGTCGAAGTTGCCGCGGATCGCCTCCTGCAGGTGGATGCGTCCGTCGCGCTCGGGGAGCAGCGCCCAGCCGACGCCGTAGGCGATCAGGCCGAGCCCGCCCAGGAAGAAGCTGATGATCAGCAGGCCGCGCACGAGCAGCGGGTCCCAGCCGATCCGCTCGGCGATGCCGCCTGCGACGCCACCCACCCAGCGCTGGTCGGACCGCGGGAACAGGCCGCGGCGGATGGAGGCGAAGAAGCCGGTCTCGGGATAGGGCTGCTGCCCGGGGGCCGCAGGTGCAGGGTCGACGACGGGGTCGACCGCTGGTTCGGCCGCGGCGTTGGCCGCCGGGCCGGAGTATCTGGCGTCCGGGTCGACCGGCCTGGCGTCGGCCGGCGCGGACGGCTCACTCGTGGCGTCCTCGGGACGCGTCTCGTCGGTGCTCATGATGCCAATGCTGGTCGACGGGCGGCCGATCCGGCATCGGGACCTGCCCTGAACCGACCCTGGTTCGGCCTCCGCCGGACCCTGAGATCCGCCCCCAGGCGTATTCAGGGGCCTTGCGGCGTGTGACGATCGGGGGGTGAAGCAGAGACTTACCCTCCGCAGGCCCGGCAAGGCCGGACCGGGATACAGCGGCCGCTGGGTGGCCGGAGTCGCCGCCGGCCTGGCGGCGCACACCGGCCTGCCCGTGTGGCTGGTCCGGCTCGGCTTCGTCGCGCTCACCGCGTTCGCCGGAGCGGGACTGGTGGCCTACGTGTTCTGGTGGGTCACGGTCCCTGCGGGCGTCCCCACCCTGGACGACGGCGCGGTGCCCACCGAACGCCGTCGGCTCGCCCCGCGCCTGGCCACCGATCCCGACGCCGATGCCAGCGCCCCGGACCGGGCCGCCGCGGACCGGAGCGCCGTGTCGCTCGTCGACCGCGTGCGCCTGTCCGGGCCCGTGTCCCGGCTGGCGGTGCGGGACATCTGGATCGGGGTGGTACTGCTGTCGAGCGCGGCGCTCATGATCGCGATCCGCGCCGACTGGGACCCGGTCGCCTCCTGGGTGCTGCCCGCGCTCATCGGGCTCGGAGGTGTCGCCCTGGCGTGGAGCCAGGTCGACGCGACCGAGCGGGACCGGTGGGTCGGCGGCACAGGTACGGGCATGCGGTCGCGGTCGGCGCTCCTGCGGCTCGCCGGCGGTGTTGTGCTCACGATGCTCGGCGTCCTGATGCTCGTGGGCCAGGACACACCGGCGAGCGTGCTGTGGCAGGCCGCCGTCGCATCGGTGGCCATGGTCGCGGGCGTGGTGCTCGTCTCCGTGCCGTGGTGGTTCCGGCTCGTGCGCCAGCTCGGCGACGAGCGGGCGGCCCGTGCCCGGGAGTCCGAGCGCGCCGACATCGCCGCCCACCTGCACGACTCGGTGCTGCAGACCCTCGCCCTGATCCGGGCCCAGGCGTCCGACGCCGAGGCCGTGTCCCGCATGGCCCGCGCCCAGGAGCGCGAGCTGCGCGGCTGGCTCTACGACGACCGGCAGGAGCCCGGCACGTCGGTGGCCGCCGAGCTGAAGGACCTGGTGGCCGAGATCGAGGACGCCGTGGCGCCGCTGACCGTCGAGACGGTTGTGGTGGGCGACTGCCCGCCCACGGAGTACACCTCCGCGCTGCTGCAGGCCGCGCGCGAGGCCCTGCTCAACGCCTTCAAGCACGGCAGCCCGCCGGTCTCGGTCTATCTTGAGGTCACCGACGAGGTGGCGGAGGTGTTTGTGCGCGACCGGGGCGAGGGGTTCGACCTGGAGGAGATAGCGCAGGACCGGTTCGGTGTGCGCGAGTCGATCCTCGGCCGGGTCCGCCGGCGCGGTGGCAGTGCCGAGGTCGTCAGCCGGTCCGGCTGGGGCACCGAGGTGCGGCTGCGCATGCCGCTGGACAAGCCGGCGAACGGTGAGAAGAAGTCCGAGAAGAACGGCAGGGCACGGGCCACCACGGCTCCCAGCCCGGGCCTGGCTACTACACCAACCAATGCGGAAGGCGCGACGAGATGACAGGCCAGACGACGGTCTCGGGCGGCGGGCTGGTATCCCTTCCGGTACCCGTGGTGCTCGTGGACGACCACCACCTGTTCCGCACGGGCGTGCGCGCCTCCCTGGACGACCGGGTGACGGTGGTGGGCGAGGCGTCCGACGTCGACTCCGCCGTGGCTCGGGTGCACGAGCACCGCCCGCCGGTGGTGCTGCTCGACGTGCACCTGCCCGGCGGCAACGGCGGGGGCGGCGCCGAGGTGGTGCAGCGCTGCCAGGAACCGCTGGCGCAGGGCACCCGGTTCCTGGCGCTCTCGGTGTCCGACGCCGCGGAGGACGTCGTCTCCGTGATCCGCGCCGGCGCGCGCGGCTACGTCACCAAGAACATCGCGCCGTCCGAGCTGTCGTCGGCAGTGGTGCAGGTGGCCGGGGGTGACGCCGTCTTCTCGCCGCGGCTGGCCGGCTTTGTGCTGGACGCGTTCGGCGCGTCCGCCAACGACATAGCGGTGGCTGACGACGAGCTCGACCGCCTCTCGAAGCGCGAGCAGGAGGTCATGCGGCTCATCGCCCGCGGGTACTCCTACCGGGAGGTCGCGAGCGAGCTGTTCATCTCGATCAAGACCGTCGAGACGCACGTCAGCGCGGTGCTCCGCAAGCTCCAGCTCTCCTCGCGGTACGAGCTGACGCGCTGGGCGGTGGCACGGCGGCTGCTCTGACGTTGTTGCCCGCTCGTTCGCTTGGCGAACGAGCGGGTGAACAATTCCGGCCTGCGGTGCATAAGGCGATTTAGTGGGCCTCCAGGGGCTGGCAGCAAACGCCCTGCGTGGTTGAATGTCGGTCCAATGCGGACTCGTCGACTCGTCAGCCTCATGGTCGCGGTGGTGGCGGGAATCATCTGGGTGCTCAGCACCAGCGCCAATGCCACCAACTCCTGGGAACCGATCAACTTCCTCCTGCGGATCGCCGCGGGCACCGTCACGGTTGCCGCGGCGGCGGAGTGGTTGTGGCTGAGCCTGCGTGAGGGCCGAGACCTCGACGGGGACCAGGCTGCTGCTGAGGACCCGGCCGCCAAGGACCGGAACGTTGCGGACCTGGCCGCTGCGGACCAAGCCGTAGCGGATCGAGCCGTAGCAGACCAAGCTCTTGACGAGGGCAGTGCCGCTGATGACGGCCAGGCCCCTCAGGACTGGGCTGTCAACGAGGACAGGCCCGTTGACGATGGCCGCGCCGCGCACGAGGAACGCGTTCTCGACCCCGGAGTCGGCGAGCCCCGGGAGACGGCTCTTCCCGCAGTACGCAGCGCGGGCTCCAGGACGGTGCTCGACCTCCTGCTGTCGCTGTTCGGCCGGCGCCGGCGCTCGGCGAACGAGGACCTGGCCGTCGTCGCGGGCGGTGGCGCCGTGCTTGTCGTCGCGTACCTGATGGAGCGGAAGGTTCGCCGGGTGTCGCTTCGCGTCGGGCTGGACGAGGCCTCGGTCCAGTCCCTGGAGGCCGCGCTGGGCGCCGCACCGCACCGGGTGTTCGGCACGGAGACGCCCACGCGGGGACTCTTCAACCGGTCGGCGTACACGCAGGTCGAGGGCGCCTCCCGGTCGGGGGCGTGGAGCATCTCGGTCCCGACGGAAGACGTGGACACGCTCCGCTACGCACTGGCCCGAGCCGACGAGATACGTTGAGTGCTGGCTATCTGCTGGGTTGATGGCCTTCGCGCCAACAGATACCCAGCACTCAACGAGCTTGGTGGCGCCAGGCCGGGGAGAGGCGGACTACGTCGCCGACGACTATGACCGCCGGGGGGCGGACGCCGGCTGCCGCGGCGCGCTCGGCGATGTTCGCCAGGGTGCCGACGGTGACTCGCTGACGCTCCCCGTAACCGTCCTCGACCACCGCGGCCGGGGTGTCGGCCGGGCGGTCGGCGGTCGCCAGAGCCTCGGCCGCCTCGGCCAGGCGAGTGACGCCCATGAGCAGCACGAGCGTGTGGTCAGGCCCGCCGGGTACCTCCGCCGCGCCGTCGTGCCCGGTCAGGACGCTGAAGCCGCGCGCGACGCCGCGGTGCGTGACCGGGATGCCGACCGCCGCCGGCACCGATACCGCAGACGTCACGCCCGGCACCACCTCGACCTCGATGCCCGCCGCGCGGCACACCGCGAGCTCCTCGCCGCCGCGGCCCAGCACGTACGGGTCACCACCCTTGAGGCGGACGACGTCGCGCCCCGCCTGGGCGTGCTGGATCAGCAGTGCGTTGATCTCGTGCTGCGGCACCGGGTGGTTGCCGCTGGTCTTGCCGACGTCGATGACCTCGACGTCGGGCGAGAGCTCGCCCAGGAGGGCGCGCGGGCCGAGCCGGTCGACGATCACGACGTCGGCCTGGGCCAGCAGCGAACGGCCGCGGGCCGTGATGAGGCCCGGGTCGCCCGGACCGCCGCCGACGAGCCAGACGCGGCCGAGCCGTTCGGGAGGTTCGACATGTGTCCCCGGCTCGTCCGCCGACGTCGTCGGCCGCGGCCGGTGACGGCGCAGCGGTAGCGCCCCCGACTGGAGCTGAGCGGCGACCGCGTCCCGGATCGCCTGTGCCCGGCGCGGGTCGCGGCCGGCCGTCACCGCGACGGTCACCTCGCCGCCGTCGGTCAACGGGGTGCGGGCCACTGCCGGCACCCACGCGGTGCCCACGGACGCGTCGCCAGCGGTGACGCAGAAGATGCGGGCGCGCTCGGCGTCGTCGGACACCTGGCGATCGACCGGAGCCGAACCGGTAGCGGTGTGCACGAGCCAGGCCCCGTCGAGGTCACCCGACCGGTAGTCCCGCCGGACCCACTCCACCTCGGCCGGGCCGGGACCGTCCGTGGGCTCGGCGACCTCGGCTGCGACGGGTATCCCGAACTCAGCGAGGGCTGCGTGCGGCGCGACGACACGCACCCGCGCACCCGCCTCGACGAGCGAACGCGCGCGCCGCGCGGCGACGGGTCCGCCGCCGACCACCACGACGAGCCGCCCGGCGACCTTCAGCCCCAGCGGGTAGATCTGTTCGGCGTCAGACATGGAGACCACACTCGTCCTTGTCGCGGCCGGCCCAGCGGCCGGAGCGGGCGTCCTCGCCCGGCAGCGGCCGCGCGGTGCAGGGCTCGCAGCCGACCGACGGGTACCCGTCGGTGAGCAGCGGGTTCACGATCAGGCCGTGCCTGTTCGCGTACTCGGATACCTGGTCGTCGGTCCAGGCGGCGATCGGGTTGATCTTCACCACGCCGTTGCGTTCGTCCCAGGTCACCAGCGGCGCGTTGGCGCGTGCCGCCGTCTCGCCGCGCCGCACGCCCGTGGCCCACGCCTCGTAGCCCTCCAGGGCCTGCTTCATGGGCGCCACCTTGCGGATCGCGCAGCAGGCCTCGGGGTCGCGGTCGTGCAGCTTGGGACCGTACTTGGCGTCCTGCTCGGCGACGGTCAGGGTCGGCCGCACGTCGACGACGTTCACGTCCAGCTCGATCTCGACGGCCTCGCGGGTGCCGATCGTCTCCGCGAAGTGATAACCCGTGTCGCCGAACAGGACGTCCACGAACGGGAGCTGCTGCGCCACCAGGTGCGACAGCACGGAGTCCTGCATCGAGGAGGCGACGGCGACCCACGGCCCGAACTCGCGCACCGCCCAGGCGATCACGGCCTCGGCGTCCGCCTCGGGGTTCCCGGCCGAGGCGTGCAGCTGGGCCTGCCCGCGCTCCACGACGGCCCGCAGCTCCTCGGGGGTCCGACGGCGGCGCGTGGTCCGGGCGACCCGGCGCGCCTCGCTCGTGCGCTCGCGGGCGGCGGCCCGGGCGCGCACACGGGCCAGGCGCGGGTTCTCGCCCGAGCCGATGCCGGAGCTGGTCCCGGAGAACAGCAGGGAGGACGCAGGGGCCTCCTCGGTGGCCGTCATCGGAGGGCCTCCTCGTCGGCTCGGTGCGCCCACTGGGCGAACGTCTCCTCGCCGTCGTGGTCGGTGTCGTACCGGCGCACGACCCGCTCCACGTAGTCGCCGATCCCGTCGGCCGTCACCTTGAGCCCGCGCACCGTGCGCCCGAGCCCGGCGTCGTCCCGTTCGGTCGATGTCAGGCCGCCGCCGAGGTGGACCTGGAAGCCGGGCACCTGGTTGCCGTCGTCGTCCATGATGAGCTGGCCCTTGAGGCCGATGTCGGCCGTCTGGATGCGCGCGCAGGAGTTGGGGCAGCCGTTGACGTGCAGGCTCAGGGGCTTGAGGTTCTTCAGGTCGCCCAGCCGCTCCTCGAGCTGCGTGATCGCCGCGGCCGACGTCGCCTTGGTCTCGACGATCGCGAGCTTGCAGTACTCGATGCCGGTGCAGGCGATCGTGTTGCGGCGGAAGATGCTCGGCCGGGCCTGCAGGCCGAGCGCGTCCAGGCCGGCGACCAGCGGCTCGACCTCGTCCTTGGCGACGTCCAGCACGAGCAGCTTCTGCTGCGGCGTCAGGCGGACGCGGCTGCTGCCGTGCGCCTCGGCGAGGTCGGCGAGCTTCGCCAGGGTCTCGCCCGAGACCCGGCCCACCGTGGGCGCGGCGCCGATGTAGAACCGGCCGTCGTGCTGCTCGTGGATGCCCACGTGGTCGCCGCGCACGTCGAGGCCCAGCTCGGCGGGTGACGGCGGCGCGACGCCGTCGGGCAGCTTGTAGCCCAGGTACTCGTCCTCCAGGACCTGGCGGAACTTCTCGACGCCCCAGTCCGCCAGCAGGAACTTCAGGCGGGCCTTGTTGCGCAGCCGGCGGTAGCCGTAGTCGCGGAAGATGCGGATCACGCCGTGCCAGACGTCGGGCGCCTCCTCCTCGGTGACGAACGCGTTCAGGCGCTCGGCGAGGCGCGGCGCCGTGGACAGCCCGCCGCCCACCCACACGTCGTAGCCGATCCCCAGCTCAGGGTGGTCGACGGCGACGAACGAGATGTCGTTGATCTGGTGCACCACGTCGAGGCTCGGGTGTCCGGTGATGGCGGACTTGAACTTGCGCGGCAGGTTGGCCAGCGCCGGGTCCCCGATGAACCGCTCCTGGATCTGCTCGATCACCGGCGTCGGGTCGATCAGCTCGTTCTTGGCGACACCCGCCACGGGGCTGCCGAGGATGACCCGCGGCACGTCGCCGCAGGCCTCGGTGGTGCTCAGCCCCACGGCCTCCAGCCGCCGCCAGATCTCCGGCATCGCCTCGACCTCGATCCAGTGCAGCTGCAGGTTCTGCCGGTCGGTGATGTCCGCGGAGCCGCGGCCGAACTCGAGACTGATGCCCGCGATGGTGCGCAGCTGCTCGGTGCTCAGGGCACCGCCGTCGATCCGGACGCGGAGCATGAAGTACTCGTCCTCGAGCTCGTGCGGCTCCAGCGTGGCGGTCTTGCCGCCGTCGATCCCGGGCTTGCGCTGCGTGTACAGACCCCACCAGCGGAACCGGCCGTGCAGGTCGTCACCGGGGATCGAGCCGAAGCCCTCCTTGGCGTAGATCTGCTCGATCCGGTCGCGCACGGCCAGCGGGTCCGACTCCTGCTTGAACTCCTCGTTGTGGTTCAGCGGGGTGTTGCCGTCGACCTTCCACTGGCCGTTCGGGCGGGCGGGGCGCTTCGCGGGAGTACGGGGTGCCGTGGGTGGGAGGGTCTCGGGCGGGGTGGGGGCCGTGTTCACCATGGGCGGGGTCCTGTTCATGCGGGGCGCGCGGGCGTGGAGCGAGCTGGGGGAGTTTGCGCGTCGTACGGGCGCAGGAGGCCGTTTCCCGGGGATGACCAGGGACTCAGCGCTTCAGGCCGGCGTCGCGCGCTGACCTTGCTGGGTGGTGACGGAGGCGAAGGGGCGCGTCAGAGCAGACAGCTGCGACAGCGGTCGCAGGCACTGGTCGGCATGGCGCACATGGGCATCTCGTGACGGGTGGTCACGAGAGAGATGCGCGCTTTTGCCTTGGTCATGGCGACGACGTTAACCCCGGGCTCTGAGCGGCGGAAGACCACGTCCACATAGTGGATGCCTATACCTCGCATCAATGTTGCCTATGCATTTCCCTACCGAATCGGTCGGGATTGGGGCGTCTCGATAGGCTGCCCACCATGGAGTTCCTCTACAACGTCTTCGTGTTCCTGCACTTCGCGAGCTGGGCGCTGGTGTTCGGCGGGTCGATCGCGTCGCTGCGGACCAAGGCCCTCTACAAGGGCGTCTCGCACGGTGCCATGGGAGCCGTCGTCGCGGGCGTGATCATGGTCGGGATCGCCGAGATGGCCGGGCCCTTCGGCAGTGGTGAGCTGGACATGGCGAAGATCGGCGTCAAGCTGGTGATCGCGATCGCCGTCGCCGTGCTGGCAGTGCTCGCCGTCCGCAAGGGGGAGAACGTCTCGCAGGGGCTCAAGGGCTCCGTGCTGGGGCTCACCCTGGTGAACATCCTGGTCGCGGTGTTCTGGAACTGATTGTCCGACGGCGGCGCGGCTGACGCCGCGCAAGTGCCTAGCGCGTAGCCAGCCACTCCCGGTGCGCGGCCAGGCTGCGGTGGAACAGCGCGCGCAGCGCGTCGTCGTCGACGCCCTGGAGCCGGATGCCCAGTGTCAGCAGTCCGTCGCGCCAGTCGTCGTACGTCGTCAGCTCGGTCTTCTCGGCTCGTGCCCCGGTCCGGGTGAACATGCAGCCGCGCAGCGTCTCCGCGGCGTCGGGCAGGCGCCGTTGCACCACCAGCTTGCGGGCGTATGCGCCGCCGGCCGGGTCGGTCAGCCGGCGGTGCGCGGCCGTCTCCTGCTCCGTCGTCAGCTCCTCGTCGAACAGGTCGACGGCGACGATGCTGCCCTTGGCGTCGTGGTGGAACGTCCAGCCGCCGGCCCTCAGCTCGAGCCGGTAGGCGAACGGCCCCTGCCGGTACTCGCCCGCGGTCAGCGGAAGCGGGGCGTGCATGCCGTCACCCAGGCCGACGTCGGGCCACCAGACGCCGGCCGGGTTGTCGTCGGTCGGAAGCCCGCGGACGTACAGCGCCAGGTGCCCGACGTGCACGTCCTGGCGCTCGGCGTCGGTGTCCCAGTTGTGGCCCCACGCCGGTACGACGTCGTAGCCGAGCGCGCGGAGCACAGAGGTCAGCACACCGTTGTGGTGGAAGCAGTAGCCGGTGTTGCCGCCCGCTGCCACCCGCTCCAGCGTCGCGGTCGCGTCGATGTCCGGCGGGCTGCCGAGCATCGTGTGCAGGTTCTCGTACGGGAGCTGCTCGGCGTGCCGGCGGTGGATCTCGAAGAGGGTCGCGACCGTGGCCGGCGGACGCTCGTCGAGGCCCAGCCGGGTCAGGTAGCCAGCCACCGCAGGATTCATGGTGAGCAGGATAAACACGCCGCGCTTGGATCGTTCTGTTCGACCAGCCCCGTTTTGTTCGGGCGGACGCCGTGCGACCGCTAGTGTGCGGCCGTGGACGTTTGGGCAGAAGTACTCGTTGGTGTCGCAATCCTCGCCGGCCTGATCGGCATCGTCGTTCAGGTGCTGCCCGGTGCGGTGCTCGTGCTGGGCGGAATCCTCGTGTGGGCGATCTTCACGGGCGGCGTCGAGGCGTGGGTCGTGTTCAGCATCGCCGCCGTCGCGATCGTCGTCGCCGAGGTGGCGCAGTGGATCCTGGCCGGCAAGCACGTGCGCAAGGCCGAGGTGCCCTGGCTGACGCTGGCCGTGGGCGGCATCGCGGGCATCGTCGGCTTCTTCGTGATCCCCGTGATCGGCCTGTTCGTCTTCTTCGTCGGGGCGATCTTCCTGCTGGAGTGGCTGCGCCGCCGGGACTTGTCAGCCGCCTGGGGCGCGACGAAGGCGGCCCTGCAGGCCACCCTGATCACGATCGGCGTGCAGCTCGCGGGCTCACTGATCGCGGCGGGCGCCTGGGTAGTCGGCCTGTTCATCACCTGACATCTGGCCGATCAGGTGCGCGGGGTCGGGATGTCGAAGATCAGCAGCGTGCTCGACGCCGTTGCCACCACCGTGCCGCTCGCGTCCCGGATGACGCCCTCCGTGAAGCCGACGCGTGAGCCCGCCTTGGTCACCGTGCCCTCGGCGGTGAGCAGGCCGCCGTCGCCGCGTACGGCCTTGAGGTAGTTCACCTTGATCTCGATCGACGTGTAGCCCTTGCCCTGCGGCAGCACCGACTGCATGGCGCAGCCGCACACCGTGTCCAGGAGCGTGCACACGACGCCGCCGTGCACCGTGCCGATCGGGTTGTAGCAGGACTCGTCGGGCCGGCAGACGAACGTGACCCGGCCCTCCTCGACCACGTCGATGTTGAGGCCGAAGTGCTCGGTGATCGGCGGCGGTGCGAGGATGCCGTCCCGGATCTGGCCCAGGAACTCGACGCCGGACATGTGCGGCACCTGCGCCGCGATCCGCTGGGGGTCGTACCAGGTCAGCTCGCGGGTGCGCGGCTCGCCCCAGGCTCCGGGAGTGCTCGTCGGGGCGTCGGACTGTTGTGTTTCGGACATGTTCGCAAGGGTAATGTCCGGGTCATGCAGGCAGCCGACCTTCCCCTGATCCGTACCGTCTCCCGGCCGACCGTCCACCCGGACGGCGCCTGGGCCGTCGTGGCCGTGACCCGGCCCGACCTCGACGCCGACGCAACCGTGGGCCAGCTCTGGCGGGTGCCCCTGGCACCGACCGACACGGGAGACCCGGCCGACACCACCGGCGAGGCCGCCGATGCACCCCGCCGCCTCACCCGCGGATTCCGTGACACCGAGCCGCGCTTCTCGCCCGACGGCGCCCTGGTCGCCTTCCTGCGCGCGCAGCCGCAGGGCGCGCCGCAGCTCTGGGTGCTGCCGACCGAGGGCGGCGAGGCCGTGCAGGTCACCGACCGCAAGCTCGGGGTGAGCGACTTCCGCTGGTCCCCGGACGGCAAGAGCCTCGCGTTCCTGAGCCGGGAGCCCGAGCCGGGGCGCTACGGCTCCGTCGAGGGCCTCGCCGCCAACGCCGAGGGGCCGCGTCGTTTCACCGAATGGAGCTGGACCCGCAACGGCCTGGGTTACCACCGCGACCGCCCGCAGCACGTGTTCCTCGTCGACGTGCCCGACGTCACCGCCGAGCCCGTGGTCCAGCCCGCCCCGACCGTGCAGGGGGACGCCGAGCCCCGCCCCACGGTGCCGGAGCCGCGCCGGGTGACCACCGACGACGTCGACCACAGCGGTATCGCCTTTACGCCCGACGGCGGCTCGCTCGCCGTCCTGGCCGAGCTGGAGCAGGGCGCGGGCCAGGCGTTCCGCAACAGCCTGCGCGTGCTGCCGCTGACCGGCCCGGCTGGTGGTGGCTCCGAGGTCGAGCTCGGCACGCTCGCCCCGCACGCGGTCGCGTTCGGCCCGGGCGGCGAGCTCTACGTGCTCGCGACGGACCTCGGCCCCGAGGGCAAGGACTTCGTGGCCCGCAACGCCGCGCTGTACGTCCTGTCCGCCTGGGCCGATCCCGAGCCCCGCCGGCTGACCGACCCCGAGACGCAGGCATTCGGCGGCGAGCCCCTCCCGCTGGCGGACGGCGGCGTGCTGCTCGCCCTGGAGACCCGCGGCACGCAGCAGGTGGTCCGGATCACCGACGACGGGGTCACAACCCAGCTGACCAGCGGCGACGTCGTGCTGTCGGGGTTCGGCGTCGGCGGCGGGACGCTGGCTGTCGCGTTCGGCGACCCGGGCAGCTACGGCGACCTGGGGGTCGTGGACCTGGCCGGTCCGGAGGGCGGCGCGCCCCGCCGTCTTACGGACTTCTCCGCGCCGCTGCGCGCCGCCGGCATAGTGACCCCCACCGAGCTGACCGTCACCGGGCGCGACGGGTACCCCGTGCACGGCTGGGTGGCGGTGCCCGACCCCGACAAGCACCCGGCCGGCAGCCACCCGACCCTGCTGATGATCCACGGCGGACCGTATGCGTCCTACAGCGCGGGGCTGTTCGACGAGACGCAGGTGCTGGTCGACGCCGGGTACGCCGTCGTGTACTGCAACCCGCGGGGCTCGATCGGCTACGGGCAGGCGCACGGCCGGGCGATCCGGCAGGCCATGGGCACCGTGGATCTGCACGACGTGCTGGACTTCCTCGACGGGGCCGTCGCGGCCGACGTGCGCCTGGACGGGTCCCGCGTGGGCGTGCTGGGCGGCTCCTACGGCGGGTACCTCACCGCCTGGACCATCGCGCACGACCACCGGTTCGCCGGCGCGATCGTGGAGCGCGGGTTCCTCGACCCGGACGTGTTCTTCGGGACCAGCGACATCGGCTCGTTCTTCAGTGCTCAGTACGTGGGCGAGACGCCGGAGCAGATCGCCGCGCAGTCGCCGCAGGCCGTCGCCGGGCAGGTGACCACACCCACGCTCGTGCTGCACTCCGAGCTGGACCTGCGCTGCCCGCTGTCCCAGGCGGAGCGCTACTACTCGACCCTCAAGCGGAACGGGGTGGAGACGGAGCTGGTGGTCTTCCCCGGCGAGAACCACGAGCTGTCGCGGTCCGGGCGGCCGCGGCACCGGCAGCAGCGCTTCGAGGTGATCCTGGACTGGTGGAAGCGGTACCTACCGGTCGGATGAGAGCATCTTCCCTGTGCAGATCATTACCGCCCCGCTAGCCCAGCTCGATGTTGTCATCGCGTATGGGGTCTGGAAGCTGCGCCAGGACGTGTTCGTAGTCGAGCAGGACTGCCCGTACTTCGACCTGGACGGCCGCGATCTCGAACCGGGGGCCGTCCAGATCGTGGGCCTCGGCGAGGCTGCCCCCGACTCGGTGTCCGACGGCGGGACCCGCGTGCTCGGCACCGCCCGCGTGCTCGACGACGGCGACGCCTGGCGCGTCGGCCGAGTCGCCCTGGTCAAGGGCGCGCGGGGCAAGGGGCACGCTGACGACCTGATGCGCGCGGCCCTGCGGCACATCGAGGCGGCGGGCGACGACCGCGACGTCGTGCTGGACGCTCAGTCGCCGCTCGCGCCCTGGTACGGCAAGCACGGGTTCGTCGCGGACGGCGCCGAGTTCATGGAGGACGGGATCCTGCACACGCCGATGCGCCTCGTACGGGGCTGACACGCCCGAAACGACGGGTCAGTAGGCGCCGCGACCCGAGAGGACCGCGCGGGCCGTCTGGGCGAGGATCAGCAGGTCCAGGAACGGCGTCCAGTTTTCCGCGTAGTAGACGTCGAGCCGCACCGACTCCTCCCAGGACAGGTCGGACCGGCCGGTGACCTGCCACAGGCCCGTCATCCCGGGCTTGACCAGCAGGCGGCGCCGCATGCGCTCCTCGTAGGCCGCGACCTCGCGGGGCAGCGGCGGGCGGGGGCCGACGAGGCTCATGTGCCCGCGCAGGACGTTGAAGAGCTGGGGCAGCTCGTCGAGCGAGTACCGGCGCAGGAAGCGCCCGACGCGGGTGACACGCGGGTCGGCCCGCATCTTGAACAGGGGGCCGGACCCCTCGTTGGCGGCGGCCAGCGAGACGACGTCGCGGTCGGCGCCGACGTACATGGTGCGGAACTTGACCATGGGGAACGTGCGCCCGTTGCGGCCGACGCGGTGCGACAGGTAGAACACGGGCCCCTGGCTGGTCGTCGCCACGGCCACCGTGATGGCCAGCAGGAGCGGTGAGACCAGGATCGTGAGCAGGGCGGTCAGGCCCCAGTCCATGACCTGCTTCACGGAGAACTTGGCGCCCACGAACCGGGGCGTGTCCACGTGCAGCAGGGACATCCCCGGGGCGGGGGAGACCGTGATCCGGGGGACGGCGACGTCGGCCAGCTCGGCCGTGAGCATCAGGTCCACGCCGTGGCGTTCGAGCTCCCAGCCCAGCTGTCGCACGTCGTCGGCGGTGATCTCGTGCGAGCTGCTCACTGCCACCGCGCCGGCCCCGATCTCGTGCGCGGTCTGCCCGACGTCGCTGAGGTCGCCGAGGACGGGGACCCCGCTGATCGTCTCGTCGGGCCTCAGCGCGCCGGACGGCACGCACGCGCCGACCACTACGAACTCCTGCTCCGGCGCGCCGTTCAGCAGCCGGATCAGGCGCGCGGCCTGCTCCCTGCTCCCGATCGCCAGCAGGATGGTCAGGCCGCCGTCACCGCGGCGCCGCTGGCGCAGCAGGTGCTGCCGCCAGGCATACCGCGACGCGACGAGGCCGACCATGCCGAGGGGGAAGGCGACGAGCAGCAGGGGACGCGCCTCGGAGTAGTTGGTCACCCAGGCGATCAGGACGATCAGGCTGAACGACTTCCAGGTCGCGTCGAGGACACGCTGGTACTCGGACATGCCGCGGCCGAAAAAGCGCGCGTCGTACGAACGGTTGGTGGCCAGCGCGGCGAGCCAGACCGTGGCCAGCAGCAGAGCGGCGGCCGCGTGCAGCGGGAGGCCGAGGGACCCCTGCGGCGTGGCGCCGAACACGAGCTGCGACCCGTACGCCGCGATCAGGGTGGCGCCGACCACCATGGTGTCGGTGAGCCGGAGCCGTGCCTGGTACCCGGCCTGCCAGCCGGTCCGCGCCCGCGGCGCCGCGACCAGGCGCGGTCCGGCGTGGGCTTCGGGGACCCCTTGGGCGCCGTCGGGGGAGGCCTCGACCGGCGTCCGGTGCTGCACCGGAAAGAGCAGAGGCAGCCCGCCGTCAACCGATTGAGCGCTCAAGTTCGACCCCTTCATGCCGGGTGGGATTGCCTGGACGAAAACCGTCGCTTCGCATGGTCGGGGCGGACGGCGCGGCTGTTCGCGGCTGAACGCAACGTTACGGTGAAGCGACGGACAATGCCCCTTGAACCCCCAGAACTCACCCGGTACTTCTCAATTTTCACCTCTTGGGCGGGCGAGTTCCCGAGTTGAAACCATATTTCGCCCATAGAACCCCAGCGGGCGGAGTTCACCCGGTCCAAGACCCCCTGCTTGGTGCCCGTCCGGTACCTGGCTGGCACAGTTGACGGACATGACGACCGTTCTGCTCGCGCACGCCTCGGTGGAGCTTTACGGCTCCGATCTCCAGCTGGTCGAGACCGCGGCGGGATGTGTCGAAGTCGGCGCCGACGTCGTGGTGGTGCTGCCCGGGGATGGGCCGCTCGCCGAGCTGCTGCGCGGCGTGGGTGCGCGCGTCGAGGTGCTCGACGCGCCGGTGCTGCGCAAGGCGCACCTGACGCCGCGGGGCATCGTCGGCCTGGGGGTCCGCACGCTGCGGGCGCTCGGCCCGATGGTGCGGCTGATCCGGCGGGTGCAGCCCGACGCCGTCCTGGTCAACACCCTCACCATCCCGGCCTGGCTGGTCGCGGCGCGGCTCGCCGGCGTCGCCCCCGTGTGCCACGTGCACGAGGCGGAGGCCGACGCGCCGTGGATCCTCCGGGTCGGGCTCGCGGCCCCGCTGCTGCTCGCCCGGGACGTCGTGGTGAACTCGACGGCGGCGCGCGACGTCGTTGTGTCGGCGCTGCCCGTCCTTAGGCAGCGCACGCGGGTGGTCTACAACGGCGTGCCGGCGCTGGCCGGCGGCGGCGATGCGGCGCCGTCCCCGGGTGCGAACACCGGCACCGGCTCGGCGTCCGACCCGGTTCGGGTGGTGCTCGTGGGCCGCCTGTCCCCGCGCAAGGGCAATGACGTGGCGCTCGAGGCCGTGGCGTTGCTGCGGCGAGCGGGCCGGGACGTGCGGCTGACGCTGTGCGGGTCGGTGTTCGCCGGGTACGAGTGGTTCGAGGAGCAGCTCCGGGCGCGGGCCGACGAGGCCGACCTGGCCGGGGCGGTGCAGCTCGTGGGGTACGCCGACCCGTGGGAGTGGTTCGCCCGGGCCGACGTCGTCGTTGTGCCCTCGCGGGTGGAGCCCTTCGGGAACGTGGCGGTCCAGGCGATGCTCGCCGGGCGGCCCGTGGTCGCGAGCCGCACCCAGGGGCTCGCGGAGATCGTGCGCGACGGGGAGACCGGCCTGCTCGTGCCACCCGACGACCCGGCCGCTCTCGCCGGGGCGGTCGCGGAGCTGATCGACGACCCGGTGCGCGCGTCGGCGCTCGCGGAGGCCGGGCGCCTGGACGCGGCGGAGCGGTTCGGGGTGCAGCGCTACCGGGCGCAGATGGGGCGGCTCCTGGTGGTGCGACGCGCCGTCGTCCGCGTGGCGCCGGAGGGCTGACGGGCTAAAAGCGGAACAGCATCACTGATTCGCCCAGGAGGGGTGAAAATGGCAAGAGGCGGGTGAAAATACATGTTCACCCCTTCTCTGGGTGTTCCAGGCATCTGGCCCCGACCTACGCTCCCGGCATGCCCTCAAAACCCCTGCACATCGCGATGGTCGGGACCCGTGGCGTCCCGGCGCGTTACGGAGGGTTCGAGACAGCCGTGGAGGAGATCGGGTCCCGGCTCGCCGCACGCGGGCACCGCGTGCGGACCTACTGCCGGCGCGACCCCGCGGCGGAAGCCGACGGAGCCCCTCAGCTCACGCGACACCTGGGCATGGAGCTCGTCACGCTGCCCGCGATGCGCCGCCGGTCCCTGGAGACGCTGAGCCACACGGCCCTGTCCGTAGCGCACCTGGCGACGCACCGCACGGACGTCGCGTTCGTGTTCAACGCGGCCAACGCGCCGCTGCTGCCCGTGCTGCGCGCGGTGCGCATCCCGGTCGCGACCCACGTCGACGGGCTGGAGTGGCGCCGCGCCAAGTGGGGTCCGACCGGCCGTAGGTACTACCGGGCCGCCGAGACCGTGGCGGTGCGGCTCTCGGACGCCCTCATCGCGGACGCGCAGGGGATCGCCGACTACTACCGCGACGAGTACAACGCGGAGAGCCGCCTCATCACGTACGGTGCGCCCGACCTGTCCGACGTCGGGCAGGACCGCCTTGCCGAGCTCGACCTGACCGCGGACGGATACCACCTGGTGGTCGCGCGGTTCGAGCCGGAGAACCACGTCGACGTGATCGTCGAGGGGTACGTGGCCAGCGATGCGGTGCGCCCGCTCGTCGTCGTCGGCTCCGCGCCCTATGCGCACGAGTACACCGAGCGGATCTCGGCGCTCGCGGCCGGCGACTCCCGGGTGCGCCTGCTGGGCGGGGTGTGGGACCAGGCGCTGCTGGACCAGCTGTACGCCGGGGCCTTGACCTACCTGCACGGACACTCGGTCGGCGGGACCAATCCGTCGCTGCTGAGGGCGATCGGCGGCGGCACCGCTACCGCCGCGTACGACGTCGGGTTCAACCGCGAGGTCCTCGGGGAGGCCGGCTGGTACTTCCGCACCCCGGCCGACGTCGGCGCGCGGGTCATCGAGGCCGAGGGTGACCTCGCGGCCGCCGCCGCCCGGGGCAAGACCCTCGCCGAGCAGGCGACCGCCTACGACTGGGACGTGGTCACGGACGGATACGAGCGGCTCGCGCTCGACCTCGCCACCCGTGGCACGCCGGGCCCCAAGCCCTTCGCCCGTCGCAAGCACTCCCCGCAGTGGGCCTGGTCGGAAGGTGGTGCTGCGCGATGAGCACAGAAGTCCGCGAGTCGTACCGCGAGGTCGTGGCCCGGCTCGGCACGGCGCAGAAGGGGGCCGCACGAGGCGCCCCGGCGTACTCGCGGTTCATCAACCGCCGCATCGGCAGATACCTCGCGGCCGCCGCCTACCAGGCGGGTCTCAGCCCGAACGCGGTCACGGGTGTGAGCGCCCTGTTCACGTTCAGCGGCATCGCGCTGCTGATCGCGCTGCCGCCCTCCTGGGGGCAGGGCATCGCCGTCGCGCTGCTGCTCGTTCTCGGTTACGCCTGGGACTCGGCGGACGGGCAGGTCGCCCGCCTGACCGGCCTCGGCAGCCCGGCCGGCGAGTGGCTCGACCACGCGGTCGACGCGCTCAAGGTGGTCACCCTTCCGCTCGCGCTCGGGGTGGGTTTCGCGGTGCACGACGTCGTGGCGCCCGCCTGGCTGCTCGTTTTTGTCGTCTCGGCGATCATCAGCAGCGTCCTGTTCTTCGCCATGATCCTCACCGAGCAGCTCCGCCGGGCGCACGGCGTGCAGTCCCGGGCGGCGACCGAGGGCCGCTTCCCCTGGCTCCGGTCCGTCCTCGTGCTGCCCACCGACTACGGCGTGCTGTGCTGGACGTTCGTGCTGCTCGGCTCCCCGACGGTCTTCCTGTGGGTATACACCGCGATCACCGCCTGCACCCTCGGGTTCCTGGCACTCGCGCTGGTCAAGTGGTTCCGCGAGGTGCGGTCGCTATGAGCGTGCTCGACGGCGTGGCGGTGATCGTCGTCAACTACGGTTCCGCCGACCTGCTGGCGACGAACCTGGTCCGCACGGTCGGCGACAGCGGCGCGCGGGTAGTGGTCGTGGACAGCTTCAGCAGCCTGAAGGAGCGGGCGGCCATTACCCGCCTGGCCGCCGAGCACTGGTGGGACCTCCTGCTGCCCGAGACGAACGTCGGGTTCGGCGGCGGCTCGAACCTCGGCGCGGCGCACGCGCTGGCGGCCGGCTCCCGGGTGCTGGTGTTCCTCAACCCCGACGCGTGGACGGACCCGGCCGGCCTGTCGGCGCTCGCGTCGGCCGCTCGGTCGGCGGACCAGTTGTCTGACCGGGTGCTCGCCGCGCCGCGGATCCTGCGGCCCGACGGCGGGGTCTACTCGCGCGGCCTCACCTACCTGCACCGCGCTGACGGCACCATGAGCGGCACTCGCACGGCGCCCGACGACGTCCCCTGGCTCAGCGGCGCTTGCCTGGCCCTCGGGGCGGAGCTCTGGTCGGAGCTCGGCGGTTTCGACGAGGACTACTTCCTGTACTGGGAGGACGTCGACCTGTCGTGGCGGGCCGCCGCGCTCGGGGCGCGGCTCCAGGTGGTCGACGGCGCCCACGTGGTGCACGACGAAGGCGGGACCCAGGATTCCCGGGGCCGGGCCAAGAGCGAGACGTACTACCGGTACGACATCCGCAACCGGATGCTGTTCGCGCTCAAGAACCTCGCCCCGGCCGACGTGCGGCGCTGGCGGCGCGCCCTGCCCCAGGCCGCCCGGGCGGTGGCGCTACGGGGCGGGCGCCGGCAGTTCGTCGAAGGGATCGGGCCGTGGCGCGGGGTGGCGCGGGGTGTGGTGGACGCGCTCGGCGTGCGCGCTTCGTGATCAGCCGAGCGCGATGGCACGCAGCGACTCGCACATGATGGTCGTCGAGTGATGGGCGACTACGTGTTCCCGCGCGGCCCAGCCCATGCGCGCGGCGCGGTCGCGGTCGTCGAGCAGCCCGAGCACGGCCTCGGCCATCGCCTCCGGGTCCTGCGGGGGCACCAGCTCGCCGGTCTTGCCCGGCACCACGTAGTCGTCCATCCCCGGGGTCGTGCAGGCGACGACGGGCCGGGCGCAGGCACCCGCCTCCAGGGCGACGGTCATGCCGGAGACGTGCCAGTTGGGGCGCGTCGCGATGGCGACGGCGGACGCGCGGGCGAACAGCCGGCGCACCTCGTCGTGGGGGATGAACTCGTGTCGCTCGACGCCCGTGGGAACTGGCAGCGGGCTCTTGGAGCCGATGATGACCCGGGCGTCGGAGCGGGCCCGCAGCACGAGCTCCAGCGCCGCGTACAGCGTCTCGGGGTCCCGGTCGCGGTCTCCGCCGATGCTCGTGACCAGCGGCTGCTCCGGGTAGGCCGACGGCGCGTAGAACTCCGTGTCCACGCCGAACGGTAGGTGATGGACTGGTGGGTGGCCGGCGCCGAGCCAGGACTCCACCCGCTCGACCTGCGGGCGGGCCAGGGTCCAGAGCACGTCCATGCTCCGCAGTGCCGTGCGCGTGGCGTGCACCGCCGGTGTGGCCGCGCCCGCCGCGACGGCGTCGGTCGCCCAGATGACGCCGCAGGCGTGCCGGCGGGCTCGCACCTGGGAGCGCATGGCGACCGCCAGTGACTCCTCCCACGTGATTGCGACGTCCAGCTTCGGCTCGCCGAACGTCGGCAGGGCCAAGCCCCGCGCATAGGCCTGGGTGGCGAGCCGCGACGGGGGCCGGACCTCGCGGTCAGTCAGCGTGAGGCCCGGGGACGCGAGCCCGTCAAGGCCGTACGGCCAGCGGCTGGGTACAGGGCTGGCGGCATTGCGCTCGGCCCACCGGGCCACGCCCCGTCCCTCGGGGAAGACGACTCCGACGTCGACCATGGGTTCAGCTCCTCGCATCTGTCGAGTCACGCCTGCCGCGCCATCGACCGGCGCACCCACAGCGCGTTGGGGATCACCTGGCACACCAGCACGGACACGGACGTCGCCCACACGGGGCCGGCGGCGCCGAGGTGGGGGATCGCCCACCAGGTCAGGCCGAGGTTCAGGGGGATCATCAGCACGATCGGGAGCACCTGTGCCCGGAGCCCGGGGCCGTCGGTCATGTACATGCCCACCGGGTACTTGGCCGCCTGCAGCACCGTGAACACGACGAACGCGACGACGATCGACATCGTGAGGCCGAACTCGCCGCCGGTCACCAGCGGGACCACCACCGGCAGCAGCGCGGCCAGGACCAGCGCCAGCACGATGCCCGCCACGACGAACACCCCGGTGGCCCGGAATGGCGAAGCCTTTACCGACTGGCTGCGAGCCCGCGCGAAGTGTGGCCACAGCGCTACCCCCGCCGTGGCCACCGCGCCGAGGACGACGCCGAAGAGCTGGGAGGCGAGGTTGTATCGCGCGAGGTCCAGGGGCGTGCCCTGGTGGCTCAGCAGGATCCGGCCGGTCTGCATGGCGATCGGCAGCGAGATCATCTGCACGAGCATGGGCCACGCGGTGTCGAACACGGGGACCCCGGGGACGGTCCGGAGCCGGTGCACGTCCCGGAACGCGGCACCGACCTGGGGCCGGACCAGGCGGGACGCGGTGATCAGCAGCACCACCGCCACGACGGCCGCCGCGGCGTAGGAGGCGACGGCGAGGAAGTTGCCCGAACCATTCCCGGTGAGCAGGACCACGAGCACGCCCGCCATGACCAGCGGTGCGGTGAGCCCGGTGAGCGCGATCTGCAGGGCGTTGCGGCCGAGCCCCACCAGGATCCGGGCGCCGACACCGAGCGGCAGTGCCAGGCCGAGGACCATGACGCACACCGTCGCGGTGGCCGCGCCGCCGTCGAGCAGGCCGGGGCCGAGCAGCACCGGCCACCAGCCGAGCAGCCCGAGCAGGGCACCAGCGGTCGCGATCACCAGGCCCGAGCAGAGCATCACCCGGAAGGCGCTGGTCAGCGTCCTGCGCACGACGGGGTCGGTGTCGACCCGGTCCGTCGACGCCATGGCGTTCACCACGACGGCGGCCACGCCGAGGTCGGCGAACGGGATGAGCGCGGGAAGGGACGTCAGGAGCCCGTACTGGGCGTACTGGCCGACACCGAACTGTTCGATGATCAGGCGAGCGGTCACCATGCCGAGCAGTCCGGAGAGGCCGGTCACGACCACCTGGACGACCGCGCTGTTCCCGACGGAACGCCAGGGCGAGCCCACCCGGGCCGTGCTCACGCGGATGCCCTGGCGCGGGGCGTGGCAGACCTCGTGCGGGACCCCGCACGAGACAGCGCCAGCCGATAGATCGCGAGGTGCGCCTGCCCGGCGTCGTCCCACTCGCGCGCGCTCAGGTCCGGGGACGCCGCGCGCGGCTCGCGGGCCGCAGCGAGCGCGGCCTCGACGGCCCCGGCCGTCAGGTCCCCGGTGAAGGTGTGGATCCAGCCCGGACCGACCTCCGCCGACAGATCGGCATTGACGGGGGTGTCCGGCACGAGGACCGGCCGGTCGAGCGAGAGCGCGGCCAGGACGGTCCCGGAGTTGTGCATGAACCGGTAGGGCAGCACCACGAGTTCCGCCGCGGTCACGGCGGCGACGAGCTCGTCGTCGGACAGGTAACCGAAGCCGAGGGTGACCCGGGGGTCGCCGTTGGCCAGGTCGGTGATGGTGGCCGCGAGCCCCGGGGACGACGCCGCGCCTGCGATCCCGAGCGTGAGCGAGTCGTCGGCGACGGACCGGAATGCCTCGACCAGCCCTTCGACACCCTTGTACCGGCGGACGAGGCCGACGTACTGGAGCCGGCCGGGCACCGCCGGAGAGCGGGGGCCGGTGTACCAGTCGCGATAGTGGCCGTGCGGGATCGTCGTGCTCGGCCCGGGGCAGTCGGTGCGGTCGTTCAGCACGATGCGGTGCGTGGTCAGCCGGTCGAACCAGCGCAGCAGGAGCCGCTGGGCGCCGCTCGCGTCGGCTGGGAGCTCGACGTTGTGCATCGTGCGGACCACCGGCGTGCGGGCGATCGTCAGCCTCACGAGGAGCAGGGCGGCGAGCACCCAGCGCACGAGGCGGCCCGAGCGCCGCCGTCCGCCCTGGCCCAGGATGGTCTCCGGCCAGTGCAGGTGCACCACGTCGTAGCGGCCGAGCAGGGCCGCCCGGTAGGAGAACGTGACGACCTCGACGCCCGGGGTGCGGCGCAGCGCCGTCGTGAGCATCGTGATGTACGGGTTGGTGGTAGGCCCCGGCTCGCGGTGCGAGGTCAGGACGCGGACGCCGGTCACGTGACGCTCCGGGTAGGAGTGTCGGTGTCGGTGTCGGCGGCGTCAGTGGCAGTCCGGTAGAGACGCGTGACGACGGCCGGGAGCCGGGAGGTGGACCACCGGCTGGACGGTACGCCCGGGGCGGTGGCGGCCTCGGCAAGCCGGTCGGCCAGGTGTCCGACCACGTCGCCCTCAAGATCGGCAGGCCGGGCGTTGGAGTCGGCCAGGAGCGGCACTCCGCCGAGCGGCAGACAGACCACGGGGCGCCCTAGGGCGCTCGCCTCGGCCGCCACCCAGCCGGCCTGGTCGTGCATCGACGGGAACAGCATCGCGTCGCACCCGGCGATCGCGTCGAGGACCTCGGCCCGCGGGCGGTGCCCGTGGAACACGATGCGGCCCGTCACGGCCCGCCGGCGGGCGAGTCGCTCGAGCGCCGTCCGCTCGTACCCCGTGCCGTAGACGTGCAGCTCCCAGCCGGGGGTACGCGCGAGCGCCTCGATCGCGAGCCGCCCGCCCTTCCAGGCCAGCAGCCGGCCGACGAACACCGCGCGCCTGGCGGACTCGCTCTCCGGCGCGGGCCGAGCCGGCCGGGCGCGCTTCGGCAGGTCGTCGTCGAGCGCTGCGTTCGGTTCCACGACCACGTGCAGGGCCCTGCGGAATCGTCGCGCGACGGTCTCGTTCTGCGCGACGACGACGGTCGCGCGCCGCGCGGCGGCATCGCCCCACACGGCCCGCAGCGGCGCGGTGAGCACGCCGCGGAGCAGCTCCGTGACCGTTCCACGCAGCCCGAGCCAGCGCACCAGGCGCAGGGGGATGCTGCTCGCGCCGCCCACCGGGCCCCAGACGACGGGTAGGTCCCGGACCCGCGCCAGCCCGCAGGGCAGCCAGTCGTTCGCGAACGTCACATGGTGGCCGACGTCGAACGGCGTGGCCCGGTGCAGCTCGGCGGCACGCCGGGCCAGCGCGCGCTGCCAGAGCACGTAGTACCAGTACACGTCGCTGCCGCGGCGCTTGCGGGCGAGCACACGTTCGGACAGGTCGAGGTACTCGACGGTCAGGTGCTGAGCGAGCTCCGGCTCGCGCGCGAGCTCGGCAGTGATCGCGGGGGCGAACCTGTGCCGGGTGACCACGTGCACCCGGTGGGACCTGGCCGCCGCCCGGGCGAACGCCCAGCCTGCTGCGGCTTCCGGCTCGTCACCGGGCCCACACGCATAGGCGCTCATCAGGACGCGCGGGTGAACCTGCTGCACGAGTCTCGGCTCTCCAGAGGATCAAGGGGGCGGGGCCACGCTACGGTAACTGCCGGATCAGCCGTCGAGGTGCCTGGGAAGGGGTGATTGTGGTGGGTGAAGTTCGGATGGAACGGTTGGTTGTTGCCGTGCTCACCTACCGACGCCCGGAGCGGATCGCGGCACTCGTCCCGCTGCTCGTGGATCAGGCAGGTGACCTGACGCGCCGGGCCGAAGGCGTCGAGGCGAGCGTGCTGGTGGTCGACAACGATCCGGCTGGTGCCGGTGCGGCCGCGGTGGCCGGTCTCGGTGCGGTCGCCGTCGTCGAGCCCGAGCCAGGGATCTCCGCCGCCCGGAACCGGGCGCTGCGCGCAGCGCACGACCAGGACCTGCTCGTGTTCGTGGACGACGACGAGCTGCCGCACGCCGACTGGTTGCACGCCCTCCACGCGACGTACCGCGCGACCGGCGCCGCCGCCGTCGCCGGGCCCGTGGTGTCCCGGTACGCGGGCGAGCCCGAACCATGGGTCGTCGCCGGCGGCTTCTACGACCGCGCCCACCGCGGCGGGCTCCGCACCGGCGACCAGGTCAGGAGCGCCGCGACGAACAATCTCCTGCTCGACCTGCGTGTGGTCCGGCGGGCGGACCTCGTGTTCGATCCCGCCCTGGGGCTCTCGGGAGGCGAGGACACCCTCTTCACGAGCGCGCTGACCGCGGCAGGCGGGCGCATCGTCTGGTGCGCCGAGGCCGTCGTGTCCGACGTCGTGCCCGCCGACCGGCTCACCCGCCCCTACCTCCTGGCGCGCACCGCGGGACTCGCGAACGCGTCGGCGCGCGTCGCGCTCATGCTCGCGCCAAGCCGGGGCCGGCGGGCCGTGGTGCGGGCGCGCCTCCTGGCGGCCGGGCTGGCGCGCGGGGTCCTCGGGGGTTTGGGGGTCGCGGTAGCGGCGGTGCGGGGCGACGTCGCGCAGGACGCGCGCGGCCGGCGGACCCTCGCCAGGTCCCGTGGTGAGCTGCTCGCGACGCGCGGCAAGGTGCTGCTGCCGTACGCCCGGTAGGGGTGAAGTCCGCCAGAACACTGGGGTAGCGAGGCGACGCGGGATTACGCTCCAGGAATCATGCCCACATCTGCTCTCGTCACCCGGTACGTCACCCGGCGTCGGCTCCTGATCGCGCTCGTTGTGCTCGTCCTTGCGGCCGCCGCCGTCGTGGCGGTGGTAGTGGCGCTCCGATCCGACGCCGACCCGGCGGCCGGTGCTACGCCGTCGACCACTTCGACGGCGTCGGCCGGCACGGGTACCGAGGGCGACGCCGAGCCGAGCGACGGCGATCCGGCTGACGACGAACCCAGCGGAGGCACCGACGCGGAACCCAGCGGCGGTACCGACGAGGGGGAGGCGCCCGCGCCCCGGGAGACGCTGGAGCCGAGGCCGTTCGACGCCGAGGCGACGCCCGAGCCGGGTGTCACCCTGACGGTGCCGCTCGTCGAGGAGGTGACCGGCGAGGCGAATATCCCCGGCGAGGTGGGCGGCCCCGCCCTGCGGTTCACCGTCGAGCTCATGAACGGCACGGGCACGACGCTCGACCTGCGGACCGTGGTGGTGAACGCCTACTACGGCGCCGACCGCACGCCGGCCGCGCCCCTGCTCAAGCCGGGTGGCAAGGCGTTCGAGGCGGAGGCCGGTGAGGACGACTCGGCCCGCGGGGTGTTCATCTTCAACATCCCGACCGAGTTCCAGGACGACGTCGAGCTTGAGGTCGACCCGGGCATCGGGTCGGCGATCGTCATCTTTACCGGTGCCTGAGGCAGCGGAGATCACCCCCCGTTCACCCTGGTTTGACCGCGCCGACCGACCTGTCCGCTATTAGCGTGATGGGCAGTCATCCCTACAGGTCCACATCGTCCGGCACTCAACATCCGGCGGGCCCATTTCTCCCCTTTTGAGGTCCTTGTGTCCCATCGCATCCTGCCCGGCCGGCGCGTCGCCGCCGTCCTCGCGAGCATCACGCTCGTGGTCACCTCGCTCGCGGCTGTGCCAATGGCCTCCGCAGCGCCGACGGCCTCCGCCGCGAAAGCGGTCGCGGCCGACGTCGCCGAGCCGACGGCCGACCCGGCGTCCGTGTCCGCCGACGCGCTGCCGACCGTGCAGGTCGACGGGATCGTGTGGAAGCAGGTCATCGTCGGAAACACGGTGTACGTCGGCGGCGAGTTCCAGAACGCCCGGCCGGCCGGTGCAGCTCCCGGCACGAACCTGGTGCCCCGCACGAACCTGCTGGCCTACAACCTGACGACCGGCGTGCTGATCACGTCGTTCAACCACACGCTGAACGGCAACGTCACCGACCTGGCGGCGTCGCCGGACGGGACGCGGCTCTACGCGGTGGGCGGGTTCACGACGGTCGACGGCGTCACCCGCAACCGCATCGCCGCGTTCAACCTGCCGACCGGCACCCTGAACACGTCGTTCGTCCCGAGCCCGAACGGCAACACGAAGGCCGTCGCGGCCACCAACACCACCGTCTACTTCGGCGGGTGGTTCGGCGGCGTCAACGGCGCCACGCGTTACCGCCTGGCAGCCGTGAACGCGTCGAACGGCGCCCTGCGCCCCGGGTTCGTGCCGGTTGTCGACGACCGGCAGGTGCAGTCCATCGTCGTGTCGCCGGACGAGCAGTCCGTGGCGATCTCGGGGACGTTCACCTCGGTCAACTCCGACACGCAGAACGGCTACGGCATCGCGTGGCTCGACGCCGCCACTGGCGCTACGCGCAACCTCCCGATCAACCACACGGAGATCCGCAACGCCGGAGACAACTCCAGCATCCTGCGCCTGGCGACCGACGGCGAGGCCTGGTACGGCGTCGGCTGGCACTACGGCAGGGGCGGCACTACCGAGGGCACCTTCAAGGCGAGCTGGGCCGACGGCACGCTGATCTGGCTCGAGGACTGCCACGGCGACACCTACGACGTGGCCCCGGTGGGCAATGTCGTCTACACCGCCAGCCACAAGCACTACTGCGGCAACAGCGGCGGGTTCCCGCAGACGAACCCGTGGAACTTCTACCACTCGACCGCCTGGATCAACGAGGTGCGGGGCACCAACACCGAGGACATCTGGGGATACCCGGACCACCCGGGCACACCGCGCCCGGAGCTCCTGACCTGGCACCCCCTGACCGACGTCGGGACGTACACCGGGAAGGAGCAGGCCGTGTGGACGGTCTCCGGCAACGCGGACTACGTGCTGTACGGCGGCGAGTTCCCCCGGGTCAACGGCGTCGGGCAGCAGGGGATCGTCCGGTACGCGAAGCGCTCCAGTGCCCCGAACAACGTGGGCCCGGTCGACTCCGGCGCGACGATCAACCCGACGGTGGCCTCCGTATCGGGGGGTACCGTCCGGCTCAACCTGACCACCACGTGGGACCGCGACGACGAGGCCCTCACGTACCGGATCTACCGCGACACGGAGGCGAACGCGCCCGTCTTCGAGGAGACGATCGCCACCAAGTTCTGGCTGCCGCAGAAGCGGACCGCGCGGGACACCGGCCTCGCGGCCGGCTCGGAGCACAGCTACCGCCTGACGGTCACCGACCCGTCGGGCAACGTGAAGCGGTCGGACTGGGTGCCTGTCACCGTGTCGAGCACTCCGTCCAGCGACTACGCGGACACCGTGGTGCAGGACGGCGCCGCGAACTTCTGGCGCCTCGGCGAGCCCCTGGGGTCGACGCCGACCTACGACTGGGCGGGCGGGGCGGACCTCACCGTGCCGTCGACCGTCCGGCTCGGCACCGCCGGCGCCATCACCGGTGACCCGAACACCGCCGCGACGTTCCAGAACTCCTCGTCGAGCAGGCTCGTCGCTACCAGTGCCAATATCGCCCCCGCGCCGAACACGTTCACGGTCGAGGCCTGGATCAAGGGCACCGGCACCGGCCGGATCGTCGGCTACGGCAACAGCAACAGCGCCACGGGCACCTCCAGCTCCACCGACCGGCTCCTCTACATCGACTCCGGTGGCCGCCTCCAGTTCGGCGTGAACAACGGCAGCAGGCTCACGCTCCGGTCGCCGGCACGGGTCAACGACGGCGCCTGGCACCACGTGGTCGGCACGCTCGGCTCCGGCGGCATGCAGCTCTTCGTCGACGGCGTCCGGGTCGGCAACCGGACCGACGTGACCAACGGCCAGGCCTTCAACGGCTACTGGCGGATCGGCGCCGACACCCTGAGCAACTGGCCCAACCGCCCGCTGCTCGGTGACCGATACACCGGCGTGGCGGACGACGTCGCGATCTACCCGACCGCGCTGTCCACGGCCACCGTGCTGGACCACTACACGGTCGCCGTGAACGGCGGCCGCCCGAACCGGGCGCCGGTCGCAGAGGCGACGGCCGAGATCCACGGCTTCGACCTGACGGTGGACGGCAGCGGGTCCTCCGACCCGGACGGCCCCATCTCGTCCTGGGCCTGGAACTTCGGTGACGGCACAACGGGCACCGGTGCGCAGGCCACTCACACCTACGCCGCACCCGGGACATACACCGTGACCCTCACGGTGTCGGACGGCGAGGGCGGGTCTGCCCAGGACGCCGTCCAGGTCGAGGCCACGGCTCCGGCCGAGTTCGCGGCCGACGACTTCGGACGCGACGTGACCGGCGGCTGGGGCACGGCCCCTGTGGGCGGCCTCTGGACCATCTCGGGCGCTGCGTCGAGCTTCTCCCTCGCCGGGGGAGAGGGCGTCATGGCACTGCCCACGGCCGGTTCGAACCGGAAGGCCCAGCTGCAGGGCGTGTCGGAGTCGGACGTCGAGCTCAGGACGGTGCTGTCGCTCGACGAGATCTCCGACGGCGGCGGAACGTTCGTCTCTCTCGCGGGCCGCACGAGCGGGTTTACCAGCGAGTACCGGGCGAAGGCCTGGGTCAAGTCGACCGGGGCGGTCCAGCTCCAGCTCAACTCGGTCCAGGGCGCGGAGACCACACTGGCCGCCGCGAACATCGCCGGGCTGACCGTCGCGGCCGGTGAGAAGCTCGCCGTGCGGATGCAGATCACGGGTTCGGCGCCGACCACGATCCGGGCGAAGGTCTGGAAGGCAGGTACTGCCGAGCCGGCCGCCTGGCAGCTCACCACGACCAACGCGATACCCGAGCTGCAGGACGCCGGAGCCGTTGGCTACTCGGTGAGCAACGCGGGCAGCGTCACCACGGGCGCGAATGTCGTGCGGCTGGACGACTTCTGGGCAGGGCCGCTCTCGCCGTGACATCCACCCGCGCGGAGCTGGCCCCAGCCCTCCCGTCCCCTCAGGGACGGGAGGGCTGGGGCGTCGCCACTACCGGGCTGGCGCTGCTCTGCGTAGTCCTCACGGGGATGGGCCTGGACTTGTTCTTCGGCCTGACCGCAGGCCTGGCTCTCGCCCTGGTGCTCCTGCCGCTGTGGGCGTCCTCGGTGCGCAGCTCCCGGTGGATCTCCTGGACGATCGTCCTGGCCGGGATCGCGGCAGTCTGGAGCGTATGGCTCACGGTCTGGCACAGCGACTCACGGACCGTGTCTACGTCGGGCCTCCTGGAGTCGGTCTTCGTGGTGCTCGGGCTCGCGTGCGGGATCGGCGCCACCCTCTGGGCACGCGGCCGCACGTCGGTCACCGTGGTGGGAGCCATGTTCGGCATCGGGCTGCTGCTCAGCATCAACCCGTCCGGCGGCACGTTCGCCGAGAACCCCTGGCGCTTCGGGTTCTCGCTGCCGGTCACCGTCATCGTCCTCGCCCTCGCGGCACGGTGGCGCAAGAGGTGGATCGACGTCGTCGCCGTGCTCACGCTCGCGGGCGTCTCGGCGATCAGCGGCGGGCGCTCGACAAGCGCGATCCTGCTCATGGTCGCGCTGCTCGTGGTGTGGCAGTCCTGGGGCAGACCGGCGTCGTCCAAGCTCGGCGCCCTGCGGACGTTGATCCTGTTCGGGCTGCTCGCGTTCGGCACGTACCTCTCGGTCCAGGCCGCGATCCTGGAGGGTGCGCTCGGTGAGAGCGCACAGCTGCGCACCGAGCTCCAGCTGTCGACGTCGGGCACCCTGATCACCGGCGGGCGGCCGGAGATCGGCGCAACCGCGGCACTGATGGCCGAGTCGCCCGGCGGGTTCGGGGGCGGGAGCCTCCCGTCCATGACCGATCTTCTTGTGGCCAAGTCCGGCATGGACGCGCTCGGGTACGACCCCAACAACGGCTACGTCGAGAACTACATGTTCGGCACCGGGTTCGAGCTGCACTCCGTGATCGGCGACCTGTGGGCCTGGTGCGGTATCCCCGGGCTCGCGCTTGCCGCCGTGCTGCTGATCTTCCTCGTCGCGCGCACCGCGGTGCTCACCACGGGAAGAGCCGCCTCCGCGCTGCTCCTGTTCCTCGGCGTCAAGTCGATCTGGAACCTGCTGTTCGCTCCGCTGGAGAGCGCCCTGACCGTCCTCGTCCTCGCCGTGGCGCTGATGGCACCCCTGGTGTGGCCCGTGAGGCGGGCGGCTGAGTGACCAGCGCGCCCGGACGCGAGGTCTGGATCGACGCGGGCCGAGGGATCGCCGTTCTCCTGGTCGTGCTCTACCACGCGGCGCGCTGGTTCGGCGTGGCCGAGTGGGAGCAGGTCAACGACTACGTGTCCTCGGTGCGCATGCCGTTCTTCTTCATGATCTCGGGTCTGCTCGCGTACCGCGTCGGCGCAGCGGGCGAGGCCGGCCTGTCCTGGCGCACGCTGTGGGAGCGGAGGCTGCGCCTCTACCTGTGGGTCTTCGTGATCTGGGAGGGCATCGGCACCGCGTGCTACCTGATCGGGTTCGCCCTGCGCGGCACCCCGCTCGGGTTCGGACCGATGCTGCGCGACCTCCTCCTGGCGCCGGTCCGCCCGCAGTTCGAGCTGTGGTTCATCTGGGCGCTCGCGCTCTTCTGCGTCGTCGCGCGGCTCCTGCGATCCCTCGACTGGCGTTGGCACCTCCTGGGGGCGGCGATCCCGTCGGTCATCGCGTTGACCGACGGCTTCGACCTCGGCAACGTCGGGTGGAACGGCGCGCTCAAGTACTACGTCTTCTTTGTGTGCGGCATGTACCTGCGCCCGCTGCTGCTCCGGCTCGCCCGGACGCCCTGGGGGGTCAGGGCCTCTCTGGTGCTCGGCTGGGCGCTCCTGGCGACGGTCGTCGAGGTGGCGGGGCTCCGATCCGTCGTCGGGGTGTACTTCGTCCTGTGCGTCGCCGGGATCCTCGCCGGAGTCGCGCTCGGGACCTTCCTCGCCCGGAGCGCCGTCCTGGTGCGGATCGGGGCCTCGACGCTGCCGGTCTATCTAGGGCACACCCCGGTGATCATCCTGGGGTCGTCGCTGGTGTTCGCCCTGATCGGGTCGACGGTCCTGCCGACCGCGGTCGGCCTCGTAGTGGTGCCGGTCGCCGCGGCGGCCGCGATCGCGCTCTCGTGGCTCCTGCACAGGTGGACCGCCCCCGGTCCGATGCGCTACCTCTATGTGGTCCCCGAGCGGCTCAGCGGGGGGCAGCGAGTTCCGCGGCGCTAGACGTGCGCGGCACCGCGAGCTGCTCGCCTCAGGCCTTGGCGCCGCCCTGGAGCGCGAGGGTCGTACCCAGGCCCACCATCGCCACCCCGCCGGTGACGCTCATGTGGTCGAGCCGCTTCGGGCTGCGAGCGAACCACGCGCGCGCCTGCCCGGCGAGCAGCGCCACGATCGAGTCCTGGCACAGGGCGAGCAGGCTGAACAGCAGGCCGAGGAAGAGCAGCTGCGGGGTCGCGGGAGCGGCGTCGTTCATGAACTGCGGCAGGAATGCCGCGAAGAACACGATGGTCTTCGGGTTGGTCGCGCCGACCACGAACCCGGCCCAGACCGCGCGCCACGGGCTCGCCGCACGCACCTTGTCGGGTGCGGTCAGGGCGAGGCGGGCGTCGGCGCGGTGCCGGATCGCTTGGACCCCGAGGTAGATCACGTACGCCGCGCCCACAAGCTTGAGCACGGCCGTACCCGCCGGTCACCGCCATAAGTAGCTCCCGTTCGAGTCCTAAGTTTCTCCGCTTTCGAGGGCCTCAAAGAGGAGAAACCTAGGACTCAAAGGGGGTGTCACGTGCCGACGGCGATTACCTCGCGGGAGAACAGCCACCCGTCCGCCTCCAGGCGGGAGTCCTGGCCCGGCAGGGAGGCGCGGACTGCCCGTGGGTCCAGCGGCCTGCGTGCGGCCTCGGCCACGACCGGGGCGAGCAGCTCGCCCACGGAGCCGGCCGGGATGACGCCGTGCCCGGCGCGCCGGAGCCAGTCCGCGATGCCGGTCTCGTCGGTAGTCACGACGGTGCAGCCGTGCGCCAGTCCCTCGACGATGGGCAGGCCCACCTGCTCGCGCCACGCGCCCTGGCGGCGGGACGGCAGCAGGACCACCGAGGCCCGGCGCAGCTCGGCGTGCACGACGTCGCGCGGCGGGTCGGCGATGACCCGGATGCGGCTGTCCGCGCGGGCGGCCTCGTAGGCGTCGTCGAGCAGCGCGCCGCGGCCCACGACGGTGAGCATCGAGTCGGGTACCTGGTGCCGCACCTTCGTCCAGGCGGCCAGCACCGAGTCGAAGCCCTTGCGCGTCGAGAGGTCGCCCAGGAACAGCAGGCGGCCCGGCGTCTTCCCGCCGTCCGCGAGTGCCTTGCCGACCCGGCCGTCGATTCCGCCGTCGACCCCGTAGTCGACCAGGCACTCGCAGACGGCCGGCAGCGCCTCGATGGTGGTCCAGCGCAGGCTCCGTCGCTCGGCGATGCCGAAGACCGTGCCGTAGAGCTGCCTCGCCGTCTGGGTGCCGAACGCCACCCGGTCGAGCCGGGACCACACCCAGCGGGCGAGGACCAGGTCCAGGCGCCGGCCCAGCCGCGGCCACCACGCGGCAGGCTTCGGCAGGGTGTGCGGGTCTAGGTTGCCGATCGCGTAGGCGACGATCCTGGTCCGACGGCGCCGGACCAGGTCGCTCAGGAGCAGCGCCGCCAGGACGGCGGCGGACCTGCGGACGCAGTCGATGGCGGCAGGCTCGTTGATCTCGACGATCTCGTACCCCCGGCGGGCGACGAGCCACGCGCAGCGCAGGTCTCCCGCCGCCTCGGGGCGGACCTTCGCCGCCAGCTCCTCGTCGAAGTCGTAGCGGCTCTCCTGGTACAGGATGTCGGCCGGGGCCAGCGTCAGGGCGCGTTCGAGATGCGCGGTGCGGAGCGTCTTGTAGACGCGCACGTCGCGTGTCCTGCGGTCACCCGGCTCGTTCATCAGCCTTCCCGAGATCGGGAACGACCGCGGTGCCGGGGGCAGGGCTGGGGTGCGGGCCGGGGACAGGGCGAGGGACCGGGCTCGGCACGGGGCGCGGCACGGGGCCGGTGTCGGGAACGGGGGCGGAGCTCGGCTTGATGCCGGGTCCGGGGAGCGGGCCGAGCCCCGCCGCGCTGCCCGGGTTGGGGACGATGCTGATCGCACCCGTGGTCGACGGCAGGCTGAGCGGCTCGTGGCGGCGCATCCCCGGCAGCAGGCGCGGCCATCGGCGTCGGGCAGTGCTGTAGCCGTAGTAGGAACCGCCCGGGCCGGACCGGGGCGCGAACGCGAGGATGAAGCCGAGCACCTTGGCCTCGACCCCGGCGAGCGAGCGGAGGGCCTGGGTGAGCTGCTGCCGCCGGACCCGGCGGGCCCCGGCGACCACAACAACGCCGTCGGCCATCGTGGACAGGATCGCGGCGTCCGAGACCGGGAGCAGTGGCGGTGCGTCGATGATGACTACGTCGTATGCCGCGCGGGCGGCCTTGAGCAGGTCCCGGGTGGCGTCCGAGGCGATGAGCTGGTGCGGGTTGGGCGGGATCGGCCCGAGCGGGAGGACGTCGAGCGGGCCCGGACCGTAGCGCTGGACCAGGTCCTCCATGGCGGACCGGCCGACCAGCACGGTGGTGAGCCCGGCGGCGTCCTCCAGCCCGAGCGTCGGCGCGATCGACGGGCGCCGCATGTCGCAGTCGATCAGCAGCACGTGGCTGCCGCTCTCGGCGTAGGTCGAGGCGAGGTTGATCGCCGTCGTCGACTTGCCCTCGCCGGGCACGCTGGAGGTCACGACGAGGACCCGGGCCGGCGTCGTCGCGTCGACGAACGACAGGTTGGTCTGGATGCGCCGGTAGGCCTCCGCGCGGGTGCTCAGCGGATCGTGGGTCGCGGGGACCCGGGCGGCCTTGCGCCGGACCACGGGGATCGCCCCGAGCAGGGCGGTGCCCTCCGACACCGCCTCCAGGTCCTGGGCCGAGCGGACCCGGGTGTCGAGGACCGCCCAGAGCAGGACGAGGGCGACGCTGAGCGCCAGGCCCCCGCCGCCGCCGGCGGCCACCAGCAGGCGGGTCCTGGGGGCGGACGGGAACCGCGGTACCTCCGCCGGGGACACGATGTTCACCGCGACGACCTGCTCGCCGGTCGTCGCCGCGGGCGACAGGTCCACGACGGTGTCCGAGAGCTGCTCGGCGACGGCGTTCGCGATCAGCGCGGCACGCTCAGCTGCGCCGTCGACCACACTGATCTCGATGATCGAGGTGTTGAGCGGCGAGTCGGCGGTCACGGCGGCGGCGAGGTCGCGGCTGTTCGCCTCCGGGCCGAGGTCCTGCGCCACGGGGTCGAGCACCACCGGCATGTCGGTGAGCGCGGCGTACGACTCGATCAGGTTCTGGACGTAGGTGGAGCCCTGGAGCAGGTCGCTGGTGGACTCACCGGTGTTCAGCGAGACGTAGACCATCGCCGTCGCTGTGTAGCTGGGCGGCGTTGATGCGGCCCAGCCATAGGCAGCGAGCGCACCGAGGAGCGCCGTGGAGACGATCACCGCCCATCGTCGGCGCAGTACGCTTGCGTAATCGGCTAGCTCCACGTCCTGCCTCCTTTTGTTGGTCTGTGTGATCTATGTGGACTGGTGCCTGGGTAGCTCAGGACTTGCCGAGCTGCGACGAGTGGCGCGGCTGAGCGAGCGGTTGGGGACCGGAGCGCGGCTTCGGCGCACTCAGGAGCCAGGGTTGCCTGCCGGTGCCGAGCACACCGCACACGGTGTCGGTGGCCGACGAGATGCGGTCGAATGCGCGGCGGAAGGCCTTGTCGCCGCGGCCCCAGGGATCCTGGATGTCGAGCTCCCGTTTCCACGCCGAGTGGTTCAGGCGTTCCTGGCTCACGAGCTCCGGCACCCGTGCCCAGCGGGTCGCGTCGTCGGTCGCCGCGCGCGGGCCGGGCGAGGTGCTCAGGACGTGGGCGAGCTCGAGCAGCGTGAACGTCCGCCGTACCGCCTCGGGGACGGCCCGGACCACCGCGGAGCGCTGGGCGCGCGTCATCGTGATGATGACGGTGGCCGTGCGGATCATGTCGGGGGTGAGCTGGCGGGCGGAGAACTGGCTGCTGTCGAGTGCGCGCGCCTGCAGCAGGGCCGCCATGCGGGGCTCGATCGGCTCGTCGACCCGGGCTCGGACGCCGGCGCTGCTGACCTGGACGGACCCGTCGGTCCGGGAGATCAGCAGGCGCGCCAGAACGGGGGAACGACAGATGTTCCCCGTGCACACCGCAAGGACGCTCGTAGCCATGGTGGTGCTCAGCATGCCTTCGCATATGCCCCGGTAACAGCCGAACGGCCCATTTTCACCCGAAGGTCACCCGGACACGTCACCCACACGTCATCCGGACGGCGTCGAACAGCGGGTGAACTGCACGTTCACCCGCTGTTCAGGAGGCGCCGGAGCCCTTGAGCCTCCTAGCCTCACACCATGACAGTGGTCGGCTATGCCCCGGGTGCCTGGGACCTGTTCCACGTGGGACACCTGAACGTTCTTCGGCACGCGAAGGACCGTTGCGACTACCTGGTCGCAGGGGTCGTCGACGACGACATGCTGGAGCTCGCCAAGGGCCGCCGTCCGGTCGTACCGGTCATCGAGCGCGCCGAGATCGTGCGGCATATCGCGTACGTCGACGAGGTGTACATCGAGACGCAGCCGGACAAGGTCGAGACCTGGCGCCGTCGCCCGTTCGACGTGTTCTTCAAGGGCGACGACTGGAAGGACACCGACAAGGGCCGTGACCTGGAACGACGGTTCGGCGATGTCGGCGTCGACGTCGTGTACTTCCCGTACACGGTGCACACCTCCAGCACGGCCCTGCGGCGTGCGCTGGATCTGCTGGACGGCGGCCGGTCGCACACGGTGCCTGGTCGAAAGGCCGTGCCCGGCCGCGAGTAGGTTCCGGTCGGAAGTGGCTGCGCCCGACGCCGGCGGTGGGTCGGTCTGGGAGAAGGCCTGACGCCACTGCTGGGGACACGGCCTCGGACGGGGTCGAGTGTCGGTGGTGACGCCTAGGCTTAGGGGCGATGACTTCCCTCTTCGACAGCCTCTCTCTGCCCGGCCTCGATCCCGCGACGCCTGGCGATCCGGCGCGCCTGCCGCGCACCGCTCCGCGCTGGGACGACGACGGCGGTGGCGACCCGGGCGAGGCGGCCCTTCCTGCCGAGCCGGACTGGCTGGCGGGCCTGCCGCACGAGTCCGAGGCGCCGCGCGCCCAGGGGGCCTACGCGCACCTCAACCCGGACGAGCTGCTGGACGGCCTCAACCCGCAGCAGAAGGCCGCCGTGGTGCACGAGGGTGGGCAGCTGCTCATCGTGGCGGGCGCCGGATCCGGCAAGACGCGCGTGCTGACGCACCGCATCGCGTACCTGTTGGCGACCGGCCGGGCGCGGGCGGGCCAGATCCTCGCGATCACGTTCACCAACAAGGCCGCAGCCGAGATGCGCGAGCGCGTGGAGTCCCTCGTGGGCCCGGCGGCGAACCGCATGTGGGTGTCCACGTTCCACTCGGCATGCGTGCGGATCCTGCGCCGCGAGGCCACGACGCTGGGCCTGCGGTCGAGCTTCAGCATCTACGACGCCGCGGACAGCCAGCGCCTCATCACGCTGGTCACGCGCGAGCTCAACCTCGACCCCAAGAAGTACCCGGCCCGTGGGCTGTCGAACAAGATCAGCGACCTCAAGAACGAGCTGGTCGACCCCGAGACCTACGCACGGCAGACCGGGGCCAACGCCACCGAGGAGGCGCTCGCCGAGGCGGCGGCGGCCCAGGCCGGCGGCATCCGGCGGCCGTGGGGCGGGCAGTCGGCGGACGAGCGCAACACGACGGCGCCCAAGTTCGACCAGGTGCTGGCCGACGTCTACACCCGCTACCAGGCGCGCCTCGCCCAGGCGAACGCGCTGGACTTCGACGACATCATCATGACCACGGTGAACCTGCTCCAGGCGTTCCCCAACGTCGCGGAGCACTACCGGCGCCGGTTCCGGCACGTCATGGTCGACGAGTACCAGGACACGAACCACGCGCAGTACACGCTGGTCCGGGAGCTGGCGGGGGTCGGCACCGAGGACGACTCGGGGCTGGACCCGGCCGAGCTGACGGTGGTGGGCGACTCCGACCAGTCCATCTACGCCTTCCGCGGCGCCACCATCCGCAACATCCTCGAGTTCGAGAAGGACTACCCGAACGCCACGACCATCCTGCTGGAGCAGAACTACCGCTCCACACAGAACATCCTGAGCGCCGCCAACGCGGTGATCTCCCGCAATGCCGGCCGCACGCCCAAGCGCCTGTGGACCGACTCGGGCGCCGGGGCCAAGATCGTGGGCTACGTGGCCGACGACGAGCACCAGGAAGCGCGGTTCGTCGCCGACGAGATCGACAAGCTGGGCGACGCCGAGGGTGTGCGGCCGGGCGACGTCGCGATCTTCTACCGCACCAACGCGCAGTCGCGGGCGCTCGAAGAGGTGCTCGTCCGGGTCGGCCTGCCGTACAAGGTCGTGGGCGGCACGCGGTTCTACGAGCGCCGCGAGGTCAAGGACGCGGTCGCCTACCTGCGCGCTCTGGCCAACGAGGACGACGACGTGAACCTGCGCCGCGTCCTCAACGTGCCCAAGCGCGGGCTCGGGGATCGCGCGGAGTCGCTCGTCGCCTCGTTCGCCGAGCGGGAGCGCACCTCGTTCGGTGCGGCGCTGGAGCGCGCCGACGAGATCCCGGGGATGACCAACCGCTCGCTCAAGCCGCTGCTCGTCTTCCGCGACATGATGCGCGAGCTGCGTGCCCTGGTCGACCAGGGCGCCCCGCCCGCCGAGGTGCTGGGCGCGGTGCTCGACCGCACCGGCTACCTCGCGGAGCTGCGTGCGAGCGACGACCCGCAGGACGAGGGCCGGGTCGAGAACCTGGCCGAGCTGCACGCCGTCGCCGTCGACTTCGGGGAGACCGATCCCGAGGGCTCCCTGGCGGACTTCCTGGAGCGGGTCTCGCTCGTCGCGGACAGCGACCAGATCCCCGACGAGGACGTGGCGGACGGCGCGGCCGAGGCGGCGCCCAAGGAGAACCAGGGTGTAGTCACGCTCATGACCCTGCACACCGCCAAGGGCCTGGAGTTCCCCGTCGTCTTCCTCACCGGCATGGAGGACGGCACGTTCCCGCACATGCGCTCGCTGCACGACGACGACGAGCTCGCCGAGGAACGCCGCCTCGCCTACGTGGGCATCACCCGGGCCCGCGAGCGGCTGTACATCACGCGGTCCTCGGTACGCGCCGCCTTCGGCATGGCCAACGAGTTCCCCGAGAGCAGGTTTCTGCAGGAGATCCCCGAGGAGCTGTGGGACTGGCGGCGCCGCGAGTCGTCGACGGCAGCGATCCGGGCCGGCCGGGGCGGCTGGAGCGGTGGGTACGGGTCCGGGGGTTACGGGTCTGGCGGCCGCGGGTCCGGCGGGCGCGGCTCGGGTACCGGCTCGACATGGTCCGGCGGTCGGTCGGATGCCTCGCGCAACGGCCCGGTGACGTCGTCGTCGGGCAACGAGCCGACCAACACGTTCGCACCGCAGAAGAAGCCGGGCGCGAAGAGCGGGTTCGGCGGGATCAACGTCCAGAAGGACATCCCGAACCTCGAGATCGGTGACCGCGTCACGCACGACTCCTACGGTCTGGGCACCGTCGTTGACGTCGAGGCCAACGCCGTGGTCAAGATCGACTTCGGCACCAACGGCACCAAGCGCATCGCGCTGAAGTACACGGCGGTCACCAAGCTCTGAGGGCTCGGCGACTTCGGTCACTTGATGGTCAGCCCCTCTGACTTCGGTCGGTTGCTATGAGATCGGTCAATTAACCGACCGATCTCATAGCAACCGACCGAAGTCGCGGTGTACCGCGTGCAACTGACCGATCTCGCGCGGTCGGCCAGCTTCACATTCCGGGCTCTCAGCTGATTCCCTCGCGGTCCTGTGGCTCGACCAGGTGTCGCCAGCGGAACCACTTGCGCTGCAGCTCGGCCTCGACGTCCACGTCGAAGCGGCGCGCGACCAGAAGGAGCTGCCCCAGAACGTCGACGATCTCGCCCCGGAAGTCGGCGGCGATCTCCTCGGCGGACTTGCCCCGGTCGCGTGACCGGTGGGTGTGCGCGAGGAATGCCTGGACCAGTTCGCCCATCTCCTCCTGGAGCTTGAGGATCAGCCAGTCGTCGGTGCGTTCCACGTCGAACAGCCGCTCGTAGACGCGCGAGATCACCTCGATCTCGTCGGCGAGCGCGGCCAGTCCGGCCGGAGGGAGCGCGGTGGGGCCATCTGCCGTGCCCGGGGCCGCGATATTAGCCGCGTGCTGAGATGCGTCCTGGGGTGCATCAGGCAAGCGCGCGGCGTTGGATGATGCGGCGTCCGATGACACGGGACTCGATGGTGCGGATTCTATAAGGGGGAGCCTGCCAGCGCAGCACGTCCTCGTGGTACCAGCGTGTGCGTACTGACCCGGTCAGCCTCGCAGCGGTTCGGCCAGCCCACTTTCTCGTGAGTGTCCGCTTCGGTACGGTCCGTTGCATGGCTCTGACCGGCTTTGTGCGGCGCGGTGAGGCTCGGCACGCCGGCCGCACCGTGTCCGAGCAGACCCATGCCGTGTCGGTGGCAGACGGCGCGACGAAACCCAGCCGTTCGCCCGACGTCGGCCCGCACGGCCAGCCCACCGCCGGCTCGCGCAGACTGCCTACCGCCGGACGACACGGCCAGTCCGCCGCCGGACCGCAAGGTCCCCGCATCCCGGGTCTCGACGGGCTGCGGGCGTTCGCCGTCCTCGGTGTGGTGGCGTTCCACCTGGCGCCCTCCTGGGTGCCGGGCGGGTTTCTCGGTGTTGACGTGTTCTTTGTGCTCAGCGGGTTCCTCATCACCACCCTGCTGCTGCGCGAGGTTACGGCCACACGCTGGATCCGGCTGCCGCGATTCTGGGTGCGCAGGGCGCGTCGGCTGCTGCCGGCGCTCGCGCTGGTGCTGGTCACGAGCATCCCGGTGGCGCGGCTGGTCGAGCCGGACCTCACCGTCGGGATCGGACGCCAGCTCCTGGGGGCGCTGACGTTCAGCACCAACTGGG
This sequence comes from Promicromonospora sp. Populi, assembly GCF_041081105.1. Taxonomy (NCBI): domain Bacteria; kingdom Bacillati; phylum Actinomycetota; class Actinomycetes; order Micrococcales; family Promicromonosporaceae; genus Promicromonospora; species Promicromonospora sp. Populi. Next base: position 4,525,178 of record NZ_CP163528.1, read on the forward strand.
TCGAGATCGCCGCGGGCACCGACTACTTCGACGAGTCGCAGCCGGAGCTGTTGCGCATCCTGTGGTCGCTCGCGATCGAGGAGCAGTTCTACCTGGCCTGGCCGGTGCTGCTGGTGATCCTGCTGATCACCGTCCGCTCCGCGGCCTGGCGGGTACGGATCGTGACGACGGCGGCGCTCGTCTCCGTGCTGGCCATGACGCTCCTGTTCACGCCGGTGCACGGCCCGGGCGTGGATCCGACCCGGGTCTACTACGGCACCGACACCCACGCGTTCGGACTCCTGCTCGGCGCCGCGATGACGCTGCGCTGGGCCAAGTCCTCGCCCGTGTTCCAGGGCGTGCGCGCCCGGCTGCTCCCGCCGCTCGCGCTGGCCGGGCTGATGGCGATGTTCCTCCTGCTGCGCAGCGACTCACCGCTCACGTACCCGCTCGGGCTGCTGGCCGCGTCCCTGCTCGCCCTCGTCCTGGTGCTGGCCTGCGACGCGGCGCGCACCGAGCCCACCTGGTTCACCGCCGTGCTGGAGGCACCCGCGCTGCGGTGGGTGGGGGAGCGGTCGTACGGGATCTACCTGTGGCACTGGCCCGTCGCCTGCATCGTGACGGCGGCCGTGCGGGCGCAGCCCGGCACCACGTGGTGGGGGGCAGGGATCGGCCTCTCGGTGGTGCTGACCGTGCTGGCCGCCGCGGCGTCGTACCGATGGGTGGAGCTGCCCGTGCGGCGCCTCGGCTTTCGCGGCGCCACCCGGGCGATGCTCAGCGCGGTGCGGGCGGCCGCCGTCGGGCCAAAGGGCGTGGTGGTCAGGACCGTCGTGGTGCTGTCGGTGCTCGCTCTTGTCGGGTCCGGCGCCGCCGTCGCGTACGCACCCGAGCGGACGGCGACCGAGCTCGCCATCCAGGCAGGCCTTCAGGCCGGTGCCCAGGCCGGCTCCGGCATCCGGCCCGACGTCGTCCCCACCACGGGGGACGGGCAGCCGGGCGCATCGGGACGCCCCGGCGAACCCGCCGCGGCGTCGCGCACCGGAGCGACGCCCGAGCAACCGACGCCCGAGCAACCGTCCGATCAACCGACACCCGAGAACCTGCCCTTCGGGGCGGACGAGGGCGCGCACGTCTCCGCGTTCGGCGACTCGGTGCTCGCGGCGGCCACCCCCGCGATCCTGGCGCGCTACCCGCGCGCCCACGTCGAGGGCGTCGTGAGCACCGACTGGCTCGATGCCGAGCGGCTGATCCGGACGGCGCAGCGCGAGGGCCGGATACGGGACACGGTGGTACTGAACTTCGGCACCAACGCGGGCTTCCAGCTCGACGGGTCGGTCGACGCCGCCGAGCGGGTCCTCGACCTGATCGGGCCCGAACGCCGGGTGGTGCTCGTCAACACCGTCGGCATCAGCTATTGGGTGCCCGATGCGAACAAGACCCTCGCGCGCATCGCCTCGGGCCGGGCGAACGTCGAGGTGGCGGACTGGCACGCGCTCGTCGACGAGCACCCCGGGCTGCTGCACGCTGACGCGACGCACCCGAACCTGGACGGCGTCGAGGCCTACACGGACCTGGTGGAGAGGTCGTTCGCGACTCTGGAGTGACACGGCTTGGCGCCCACCGCCCGCTTTAGGCCACTATGTGTCGCCATGAGGATCCTCGTCTCCGCGGCCAGGTTGTTCGCGGCGCACTGGCCCGCGCTCCTGACGCTCGGCCTGCTCGGCGTCGCCGTGCGCAACGGCGCCATGTGGGGCGCGGTCGAGCTCAGCCAGTGGAACTCGTTCGTGGCCCAGCTCCTGCTGATCCTGAGCCCGCTCGGCTACCTCCTGCCGGTCATCGGGATGCTGTGGGTCTGCCGCGACTCCCTGCCGAGCCTGCGCGAGCCGAGCCAGCCCAAGCCGAGCCCGCGCGGCCCGGCCCCGCGGCCCCCAGGCCAGATACCAGGCCAGATCCCCGGCATGCTGCCCACCGCGCACGCCCCGCTGATGCCGTCGGAGGGACGCGAGCGGCGCCTCATCGACATCGCCCTGTCGGTGCTCGTGCCGTTCCTCGTGGTCTACGAGGTCGAGGGCCTCATGGACGCCGACCGCGCCCGGTTCGTCAACGAGGCCGCCGCCGACGAGCTGTTCAACGACGCGTTCTCCGCGCAGGGCGTCGACTTCACCTCCCGGCTCGGCGTCTGGTCCGGCTGGACGCTCGTCGCCATCGTCCTGGGCGCGTTCGTGCTGCGGTGGGGGCTCGGCCGGCTCGAGGGCCGGCTCGGCTTCCTCGGCATCGCCGTGCTCGGCGGCTGCATCGAGATCTACTGGACCAACCAGGTGGCGGGTCAGATCCAGGCGATCGAGCGGGGCCTCTGGTACGTCGCCGAGGACCGGCAGCTCGTGGCCGCGGCCGTCGGCACCGTCGGCGCCGCGCAGGAGTCCGTGGGCGAGACCGGCAACGCCGCCGCCGGCTTTGTCGTCGACGGGATAGTCACGGTCTTCGAGTCGCTCGACGTCGTCCTCGTCGCGCCCCTGGCCTGGCTCGCGATCGGCGCCGTCGTGCTCGGGCACAAGCTCATGGAGCCGCCGTCGACCGAGCACCGCTGGCTCGACCGGATGACCTGGCTCCCGGCCGGCCTGCGCTCGATCCTGGAGTCGCTCACCGAGGACCTCCGCGCCCGCTTCTCCGCCCTGGGGGACGGCGTGAAGATGATCTTCCGCGGCGGCCTCGGCCCCATGCTCGTCTTCTGCCTGGGCTACCTCGTCATCATGCGCGTGCCGTGGGGCCTCGGCTGGCTCGTGCGCACCGTGACCGGCCCCGTGGAGAGCGCCACGTGGCTCGCGTTCAGCCCCATGGAGTCGGCCGCCGGGCTGGCGATCGCGCTCGCGCTCGCGGCGGCGCTGATCGCGGCAACGGTCGAGGAGCTGGTTGAGCGCGGCCTGGTGGTCCGCGAGGACGGTACGCGGGACGACGACGCTGCCGGTTCACCTACAGTTCGATCGTCACGTACTCCGGCCCGCCGAACCCCAGCCGTACCTGCGTGATCTCCGCTTCGGGGTCGGCGAGCACGTACGACGTGACGTCCCACTCCGGCTCCTCGCTGACGAAGCCCGCCGCGTCCGGCGTCGAGCAGCGGTTGGAGCTGCCCAGCACGTCCGTGGCCGAGTCCCCGTACCGCGTGCCGTCCGCGGACACGAGGGTGATCTGGCACAACGACAGGTCGGTCTGCGGCTCGGCGGCGAAGTGCACCTGCACCTCGTACACGACCGACCCGTCCGGGACCACCACGGGGTCGCCCCAGCTCGGCGCGGGCAGCTCTTCCACCTGCTCGACGCCGGTGACCGTCGCGTCGATCTCGCGCAGCACGTAGGTGTCCGCCCGCTCCGGCACGTCCAGCCCGAGGTCGTAGTACTCGCCCGCCAGGTGCGCCGGCTCGCCCATCGCGACCCGGTCCACCTCCAGGTGCAGGCCCACGGGCCACCAGAACGACCACACCCGGAACGAAGACGCCCCCGCGGCCGCCACGATCGCCACCGGCAGCAGCACCAGCCAGACGACGTTGCGCCGCCACCAGCCCTTGCGCCGCACCGGCGCCGGCACGTCGGGCGGGATCATCCCCGGCAGCATCCCGGGGCGCAGACTCGGCGCCGGCCCCTGCCCGTAGCCCTCTCCGAACCCCTGGCTGTATCCCTGCTCCGGGCCCGACGCCGCCGGGGTCACCAGCGTTGTCATCCCTCGCTACCTCCCGTGCTCGCCGTGGCAAAGCCCGGCTCCTCGAGCGACACGGTCTCGGTCGCCTCCCACAGCTCGTCCACCTCTGGCCCGGAGATCCCGAGGTCGACGACGGCGACTGCGTCGCGCCGCTGCCCCGCGTGCTCCTCGGCCTGATCGCCGCGGGCGAGCCGTATGGTCGCCCCGTCCAGCGCGTCGCGCGGCACGTCGAAGCAGTAGGTGGTGTGCCACGTGTACCCCGGCTGGGCGCTGGTCGACGTCGAGCAGCCGGCCTGGTTGGTCGGCCAGAACGTGCGGCCCTGCGCGTCCGTGATCTCGGCGCCGCTGAACGCCGTCTGGCCCTGTGTGGCCCGCCAGGTCGCGTCCACCACGACGAACGTGCCTCCCGCGACGGCGCCCTCCGTCAGGCCGGTCAGTGTGTCGGCGACCCGGACCTCGGTCACGGTGAGCTCCGCGTAGGTGAGGTCGAGCGTCTCGCCGACCGCGCCCTCGACGACGAACGGTGTCTCCACGGTCGCGTCCTGCGGCACGTACGTCACGAGCGCGCAGCCTGCGGCCACCCCGCCGACAACGAGCGCCGTGCCCTTCCAGGTGATCCGACGACGTCTGTGCCTCACGCCTGCCCTGCCTCGTCTGCCTCAGGCTGGTCGGTGTCGACCGGGATCTCCCCGTGGAACGTCACGGTCTCGCCAGGGAGCCAGTAGTTGTTGTCGAGGCTCAGGGCGCTCTCCTCGATCCACTCCGGCTCCAGGATGTCGAGCGAGATCGTCTCACCCGACCAGTCGCCGCTCTGCTCCCAGATCAGCGCGACCCGGTGGGTCACCCCCGGGTTGAAGATGCTGACGCTCGTCGCGTCCTCGACCCGGAGGACCGTCGCGGACGGAAGCTTCGGTTCCTCGGGCTCCGCGGGTTCTGCGCTCGCGGACGGGTCCGCCGACGGGTCGGCGTCGGGGGCGTCCCCGGCGTCGGCCTCCGCTCCCAGGTCGGCACCCAGCTCATCGAGCGGCGTCTCGGGCACGATCCCCACGTCCTCGGGCGCGGGGATCGCGCTGGTGAGCGTGACGCCGTACTCCGGCACCTCGCCGGTGTTGGTGACGTCCGCGACCACGGCGAGCAGGTGGTTCCCGGGCTCCGGCACGATGTAGGAGAGCTCGTCCGCCGTGGCGGCCTTGACGACGGTCACCTCGAACGGGCCCACCTCGACCGGCGTGCCGGCCACGAGCGGGTCGGCCTGCGCCTCCACCTCGCTCCATGCTCCGAACGGGGAGATGCCGACGAGCGCGGCGACGATTCCGGCGACGACGCGCTGCGGCGTCGACATGTCGTCGGCGACGGTCGCGACCAGGCGCCGGGCGAGCCGGAACGCCATGTCGGGTCCGTCATTTCGGGCATGCTTCATGGCACGAGATCGTAGCGGCGCATTACGGACCAACCGGGCGCATGTCCAGCACCGAAGTTGGGTGGACAGCGGAGGTCCGTCACGCCGCCTCGCTTGCGCCCTCCGCGAGGTGCCGGACCTGCTCGAGGTCCGCGCCGACGTCGGACAGGATGCGGCGGGCCGGCGAGTCGCCACGGGTCAGGCCGAGCAGCAGGTGGCCGCCGTGGATCTCCTTGGAGCCCAGGCGGATCGCCTCGCGGAGCGCGAGCTCCAGCGACTTCTTCGCGTCGGGCGTGAACGGGATGTGCTTGCGGCGGCCGCGCAGGATGCGGCCCGCGCGGGTCAGCGCCCCCTCGCCGAAGGTCGCCTCGGTGCGGCGCGTGACCTCGTCGAGGTCGATGCCGACGGCGGCCAGCGCGGCCGGGTCGAGCGCGTCGCCCGCCTCGATGCTCGCCCGGGCGCGCCGGACGCCGTCGGCCACGTCCAGGCCGCTGTCCGCCAGGGCGGAGCGGGCGGGGCCGTTCTGCTCGGCCAGCGCCACGAGCAGGTGCCGGCTGTCGATCTGGTCGCTGTGTGCGTCGCGGGCGACCAGCTGCGCGTCGACGACAGCGGAGCGGGCGTCCTTCGTGAACCTCTCGAACATCAGATCCTCCTGTTGTGCTTCTTGTGGACGGCTTGCCGGGAGACGCCGAGGGCGTCGGCGATGTCCTGCCACGACCAGCCGAGGCGCCGCGCACGCTCCACCTGGAGCGTCTCGAGGCGCTCGGCCAGCTCACGCATGGCCCGGACGGCGCGCAGGCCCGCGGCGGGGTCGTCCCCGGCCGCGGATGCGACAAGTGCTTGTTCGGTCATGTGTCAACTATGGTTGACGCCGCCCAGCTCTGTCAACCCATGTTGACGCCCGCGCCCACAACCGGGTGCGCAGCTGTGTTCGGCGAGTCGTGGGCGCGGATGAACGGCTGCCAGACCGGACCGCGCGTCGAACCGGTCACCGAGCACGTCACCAGCGAGACATACACCACATGCCGCGGGCGGGCCGACGTCGTCCTCTACAAGGTAGCCGGGGGCACCCACAGCTGGCCCGGCGGTAACGACGACACCGCAACTCAGGAAATTTCCGCGACAGAGCTGATCTGGGAGTTCTTCACGCACTATCGCAGGTGACCGCACCCCGCACGTCGGACGGGCTCCCAAACCCCGGAATATCGCCGATTCTTTACACCGCCACCGTTCGGAAGCAGGGGCGATCCGGGGCTACCCTGTACCGGGATGTCTTGACGTCGAGACATCGCCTCAGCCGGGCTCCGGGCGACAACGACGTCCGAGGGCCGCATCCCGATGGAAGGACGCAGCAGGGTGGACCTGTTCGAATACCAGGCGCGCGACATCTTCGAGAAGCACGGCGTGCCCGTGCTTGGTGGGGTTGTCGCGACGACCCCCGAAGAGGCTCGCGAGGGCGCCGAGAAGCTGGGCGGCGGAACCGTCGTCGTGAAGGCCCAGGTCAAGACCGGCGGTCGTGGCAAGGCGGGCGGCGTCAAGCTGGCCCACTCGCCGGAGGAGACCGCTGAGAAGGCCGGCGAGATCCTCGGCATGGACATCAAGGGTCACACCGTGCACCGCGTGATGATCGCGCAGGGCGCCAAGATCGCCGAGGAGTTCTACTTCTCCGTGCTCCTGGACCGGTCGAACCGCAACTACCTCGCGATGTGCTCCGTCGAGGGTGGCATGGAGATCGAGCAGCTTGCCGTCGAGCGCCCCGAGGCGCTCGCCCGCATCGCCGTCGACCCGGCCGTCGGCATCGACGAGGCGAAGGCCGCGGAGATCGTGGACGCCGCCGGCTTCGCCGACGACATCAAGGGCAAGGTCGCCGAGGTCATCCGCGGCCTCTGGACCGTGTTCAAGGCTGAGGACGCCACGCTGGTCGAGGTGAACCCGCTGGTCCGCACCGAGGACGGCGAGATCGTGGCCCTGGACGGCAAGGTCACGCTCGACGAGAACGCCAGCTTCCGGCACCCGGACCACGCCGAGCTCGAGGACTCTGCCGCGGCAGACCCGCTGGAGGCGAAGGCCAAGGCGAACGACCTCAACTACGTCAAGCTCGACGGCGAGGTCGGCATCATCGGCAACGGCGCGGGCCTGGTCATGTCCACGCTTGACGTCGTCGCGTACGCCGGTGAGCGCCACGGCGGCGTGAAGCCCGCCAACTTCCTCGACATCGGCGGCGGCGCGAACGCCCAGGTCATGGCGAACGGCCTCGACGTCATCCTCGGTGACGAGCAGGTCAAGGCAGTGTTCGTGAACGTGTTCGGCGGCATCACCGCGTGCGACGAGGTAGCTAACGGCATCGTGGGCGCGCTCGACCTGCTGGGCGACGCCGCCACGAAGCCGCTGGTCGTCCGCCTCGACGGCAACAACGTCGAGCTGGGTCGCCAGATCCTGACCGAGCGCAACCACCCGCTCGTCACCCTTGCCGACACCATGGACGGCGGCGCCGACAAGGCAGCCGAGCTGGCCAACGCCTGATCGCCCGCGAAGACTTCGAAAGCAGAGATTAGAAGACATGTCGATCTACCTGAACCAGGACTCGAAGATCATCGTCCAGGGCATCACGGGTGGCATGGGTGCCAAGCACACCGCCCTGATGCTCGACTCCGGCGCGCAGATCGTCGGCGGCGTGAACGCCCGCAAGGCCGGCACGACGGTGACGCACAAGGACGCCTCGGGCGCCGACGTGACGCTCCCCGTGTACGGCACGGTCAAGGAGGCCATGGCCGAGACCGGCGCTGACGTCTCCGTCGTCTTCGTGCCCCCGGCCTTCACCAAGGACGCGGCCATCGAGGCCATCGACGCGGGCATCGGCCTGCTCGTGGTCATCACCGAGGGCGTGCCGGTGCAGGACACCGCCGAGGTGTGGGCCTACCTGCAGGGCAAGGAGACCCGGATGATCGGGCCGAACTGCCCCGGCATCATCACCCCGGGTGAGTCGCTGGCCGGCATCACCCCGCACACCATCACGGGCAAGGGCCCCGTCGGTCTTGTGTCGAAGTCGGGCACGCTGACCTACCAGATGATGTACGAGCTGAAGGACTTCGGTTTCTCCACCGCCATCGGCATCGGCGGCGACCCGATCGTCGGCACCACGCACATCGACGCCCTCGAGGCCTTCGAGAACGACCCGGAGACCAAGGCGATCGTGATGATCGGCGAGATCGGTGGCGACGCCGAGGAGCGTGCCGCCGAGTACATCAAGGCGCACGTCACCAAGCCGGTCGTCGGCTACGTCGCGGGCTTCACCGCCCCCGAGGGCAAGACGATGGGTCACGCCGGCGCGATCGTGTCCGGCTCGGCCGGTACCGCCGCGGCGAAGAAGGAGGCCCTGGAGGCCGTCGGCGTCAAGGTCGGCAAGACGCCGTCCGAGACGGCGGACCTGATGCGCGAGATCCTCCAGTCCCTCTGATCGTGAGGGTTCGTTGAGTGCGGGGTGTTGTTGGGTCGGTAGGTTTCGACCCAGCTGACACCCCGCACTCAACTGTCTAGCGAACGGGTTGGGTGGGGCGCCTACACCAGAACTTGCGGCAAACACCATGGTTCGTGGTGATTTCTCCCCAAGTCCACCCAGGCCACGCCGGGGCGGGTCTCCCGGGCGACGGCGTCGAGCGGGTGAAGATTGGCTCGTGAGCGCACCACCCCGCCCGAGCACGGCTCCCCGTACCTCCGGCCTCCGCCCGTCGGGCACCCGTGTCTCGGGAGCCCGGACGAGCCGCCCCGCCAGCCGGCCCACGACCCGCCGAGGCCGCCTGGTCGAGGAGCAGTCCGTCCCCGAGCCGGGGCCGCTCGGGCTGACCCACCTCCTCGCCGGCGCGCTGTCGGCGGTGCAGGGGCTGGTCCTGTCGCTGGCCGTCGTGGTGCTCCCGGCAGTGGTCGCCTACCTCGTGGCCACTGCCGCCCAGGCCCCGGCTGCCGGCACTCCGGACGACGACGCCCAGGTGCGGTCCGCGATCGACGTCGCGATGGGCATCTGGCTGCTGGGCCACGGGGTCCCGCTCACCGCGGGCACGGTCACCCTCTCCCTCGCGCCGCTCGGCATCACGGCTCTCGCCCTGTTCGCCACGTACGTCTCGGCCAAGCGGTTCGCGACGACGTCGCTGCGGGCCTGGGCCGCGGGCACCGCGACCTACGCCCTGTGCACGACGGCGGTGGCGGCCGTCGCGGGCAGCGCGCCCGGCTGGTCGCTCGCCCTGGCGCCCCTCGGTGGTGTACTGCTCGGCGGGCTCGGCATGGCGCTGGGCATCCTGGCCCGCCCGGACGCCCCGACCGCCGCCGAGATCGGCGAGGGGGTCGAGACGCTGGCCCTCCGGCTCACCCGTTTCGACCTGGTGCCCGCGACGCTGCGGCTCGGGTTGCGGGGCGGCGTGCTGGCCGGAGCGCTGCTGGTCGGCGGGGCTGCGCTGCTCGTGGTGGCCTGGGCGCTGGCGGGGCGTGCCACGTCGTCGGACATCATCACCGCGCTGGAACCGGGCTGGACCGGCGGGATCGTGTTCGCCGTTGCGCAGCTCGCGCTGCTGCCGAACTTTGTGCTGTGGGCGGTCGCCTGGCTCGCGGGGTCGGGCTTTGCCATCGGCGAGGGGACCAGCTTCACGCCGTTCGGCACGATCTCCGGGCCGCTGCCCGCGATCCCGCTCCTCGGGGCGCTGCCCGGCGAGGACTGGGCGAACCCGGTCAGTGCCTGGGCGCCCGTGCTCGTCGTCGCGTGCGGTGTGGCGGCGGGTTTGTTCGCCTGGCGCCGGCTTGAGCCGTCGCTGGTGCGCTGGTCCGACGCCGGCTGGGTGCTCGGCGGGATCGTGCTCGCCCCGGGCGTCCTCGTGCTGCTCGGCCAGTGGGTCGCGGCGGGAGCGGGCGGGCCGGGACGCCTGTCCGACGTCGGCGCCAACCCCCTGATGACCGCCGGCCTGGTGGCGGCGGAGGTCGGCGGGGGCGCGCTGGCCGTGCTGCTCGGCGCGAAGCTGGACGTGGTCGCGCGCCGCGGGGAGATCGGCTCCGACCTGTCTGCCTGGCTGCGCCGCCCGGCGCCCGTGCGGCTCGACGGCGATCCGGACGACCCGTCGGACGGTCCCGCGGATGGTCCCGCGGAGGGCCCCGTGGCGGAGTCCGCGGAGGAATCTTTGGCGGAACCCCTGGATGATCCGCCGGACGAGGGCACGAACGAGGGCACTGGCGAAGGCGCGAACGAAGGAACGGGCGAGGAGCCGGGCCGAGGGGCGGGAGAAGCGCCGGACGAAGGGCTGGACGCGTCCGCGGACGATCCGGCAGGCGCAGCGCCGTACACACTGCCAGACCTCTCGGCAGATCCGGACCTTTCAGCGGACGAAGCCCGCCCGGGAACGGACGAGGCCCGCCCGGGAACGTAGGCTGGAGCCCGTGCAGACGCCCTCCGGTCATCCCGTCGAGTCCACGTCAGCCCAGCGAGTTGTTGTGCTGGTCTCCGGGCTCGGATCCAACCTCGCCGCCCTGCTCGCCGCGCACCAGGAAGCGTCGTACGGCGCCCGGGTTGTCGGCGTGGTCACGGACAACCCCGCCGCGGGTGCCCTCGAGCTGGCGCGTGACGCGGGGGTGGCGTCCGTCGTCGTCTCCCCGAAGGAGTTCGAGGACCGGGCCGCGTGGAACGTGGGGCTGGGCGAGGCCGTGGCCGTGTTTCAGCCGGACCTCGTGGTGCTGGCCGGCTTCATGCGCATCCTCGCGCCGACATTCGTGCGGCGGTTCGAGGGGCGGATCGTCAACACACATCCCGCCCTCCTGCCCGCGTTCCCGGGCGCGCACGGCGTGCGCGACGCGCTCGCCCACGGCGTCAAGATCACCGGTTGCACGGTGCACGTGGTCGACGACGGCGTGGACACCGGCCCGATCATCGCCCAGGCGGCCGTCCCGGTGCTCGAGGGCGACGACGAGCCGACGCTGCACGAGCGCGTCAAGGTCGCCGAGCGGTCGCTGCTGGTCGAGACCGTGGGCCGCATAGCCCGCGAGGGCCTGTACGTCGCGGGCCGCAAGGCCCTGATCGGCCGCTGACGCCAGACGCTCCTTCGGGAAACGGATGGACATTTCACCCGTGTGACACGCATGACCGCTACGTTGTGCCGCGTGACCGCAGACATCCCGACGACCGTGACCATCCCGGCGCCGAATGGGCCGGACGACTCGCCCGCTGAGCAGACGCCGCCGACGCCGCCGTCGGACCCGACGGCGCCGGAAATCCCGCTCCGGCGCAACCGCGCCTATCTCCTGCTGACGACCGGGCGGTTCTCGCAGGCGATCGGCGCCGGGGTCGGCACGTTCGCGATCCCGCTGATCGCGTACGAGGTCACCGGCTCGGTGGCGCAGGCGGGCCTGATCAGCGGCATCGGCCAGGTCGGTGCGTTGCTGGCCACACTGCCGGCCGGCGTCGTTGCGGACAGGGTGAACCGGCGCACGCTCCTGCTGTTCGCCGCGACGACGGGCACCGCCCTGTGGGCGACGGTCGTGGCCGCCGGGCTCGGGGGGACCCTCAACGCCTGGCACCTCGCGGCGGTGCTGTTCGGCTCGTCGATGGTGAGTGCGTTCGTGAACCCGGCGTCTGGTGGTGCGCTGCGCGCCGTCGTACCGGCTGGACAGATGGCGAATGCCATGGCCGTGAACCAGGGGCGGATGGCGGCGGTGGGCCTGTTCGCCGGGCCGGTGGGCGGGCTCCTGTACGGGATGGCGCACGTGCTGCCGTTCGTGGCCTCCGTGGTGGGGCACCTGATCGAGGTGGTGGCCATCTCGTTCGTGCGCAAGCCGCTGAACGGGGAGCGGACGGGGCAGACGCACCCGCTGGCCGACCTGCGCGAAGGCCTGCGCTTCGTGGGCGCCGTGCCGCTGTTCCGGGCGGTGCTCGTGCTGATCACGCTGCTGAACCTCACCGCGATCGCGCTGATCGTGGCGATCAACCTGGAGCTGGTGCGCACCGGCACCGACCCCCGGCTCATCGGGCTCGTCGACGCGTGCGCAGGGATCAGCATGCTGGCGGGAGCGATCGTCGCGGGGCCGATAGTGCAGCGCACGCGCGTGGGCTGCTTCGGGGTCCTGACGATCGGGCTGCTCGCCGTCGCGCTGGTCGTCATGGCGCTCCAGCCGACGTACTGGGTCTTCGTGTCCATGCTGGCGGTCGGCGTCTTCCTCTACCCGGCGCTGAACGCGGGATTCACCGGCTACCTCACGGTGATCATCCCGGACCGCATGATGGGCCGGGCGACGTCCCTGCTCGGGCTCACCGGACTGATCGCCGCGCCGGCCGCCCCCGTGCTGGGCAGCGCGCTCCTGGAGTGGCTCGGCATCGGGGCCACCCTCTGGGTCATGGTGGGCGCCATGGTGTGCGTCGTCGTGGCGCTGTGCTTCACGCGGCCGCTGATGCGCATCGGCAAGCCGGACACCTGGGCGGCGGACGTGCTGGAGTGACGCCGGTGCAGGGCCCGGAGCACGGCTAGACTGCTCGTGGCCGTGACTGGCGAGGGTGGGTCACCACCGGGGAGCGGCCGAGCGACCCGTGATGCGCGCCGCCCGCCTGGGTGCCAGGGTTTTCCACGAAGCTACTCCGAGGAGAACCGCCATGTCCGGCGCCCCGTCCACCCCTGATGTCCAGCTCACCGACGACTCGCAGCGCCCCGTCCGGCGCGCGCTGCTCAGCGTCTACGACAAGACCGGCCTGATCGAGCTCGCCACCGCCCTGCACGGCGCCGGTGCCGAGCTGGTCTCCACCGGCTCGACCGCGTCGCGGATCGCCGACGCCGGCATCCCCGTCACCCCCGTCGAGGAGCTCACCGGGTTCCCCGAGGCCCTGGAGGGCCGGGTCAAGACGCTGCACCCGCGCGTGCACGCCGGCATCCTGGCCGACACCCGCAAGCAGGATCACCTCGACCAGCTCGCGGGCCTGGAGATCGCGCCGTTCGAGCTCGTCGTCGTGAACCTCTACCCGTTCGCGGCCACCGTCGCCTCGGGCGCCGGCCCGGACGCCGTCGTCGAGCAGATCGACATCGGCGGGCCGTCCATGGTGCGCGCGGCGGCGAAGAACCACCCGTCGGTCGCGGTAGTCGTGGACCCGGCACGGTACGACGACGTCGTGGCGGCCGTCCAGGCCGGCGGCTTCACCTACGCCCAGCGCAAGGCGTTGGCTGCCGCGGCGTTTGTGCACACCGCGACGTACGACGTCGCAGTCGCGTCCTGGATGGGGTCCGTCATCTCCCCGACGGACGTCGTGGACGGCGCCGACGGTCCCGTCTCCACGGGCTTCCCGGCGTGGGCCGGCGGCACCTGGGAGCGGGCCGACGTGCTCCGCTACGGCGAGAACCCGCACCAGCGCGCCGCCCTGTACACGCGCGGCGACGGCGTCACGGGCCTGGCCCAGGCCGAGCAGCTGCACGGCAAGGCCATGAGCTACAACAACTACGTCGACGCCGACGCCGCCTGGCGGGCCGTCTGGGACCACGCGGGCCCCGCGGTGGCGATCATCAAGCACGCGAACCCGTGCGGGATCGCCGTCGGCAGCGACATCGCCGACGCGCACGCCAAGGCGCACGCGACCGACCCGGTCAGCGCGTTCGGCGGTGTCATCGCGGCCAACGGCGTGATCACGGCGGCCGCGGCGCAGCAGATCGCGCCGGTGTTCACCGAGGTGGTCGTGGCGCCCGGCTTTGAGCCGGAGGCGCTGGAGATCCTGCGGGCCAAGAAGAACATCCGGCTGCTGGTGGTGCCGGCGGCGCCGTCGGGCACCGTCGAGACCCGGCCGATCTCGGGCGGGCTGCTCATGCAGGCCACCGACCGGTTCCAGGCCACCGGCGACGCCCCGGAGAACTGGACCCTGGCGACCGGCGAGGCGGCCTCGCCCGAGGTGCTCGCCGACCTCGTCTTCGCGTGGCGGGCGGTGCGCGCGGCGAAGTCCAACGCGATCCTCCTGGCGCGCGACGGCGCTGCCGTCGGCATCGGCATGGGCCAGGTGAACCGCGTGGACTCGTGCCGCCTCTCGGTCGAGCGCGCCAACACCCTGGCCGACGGCGAGTCCGGCCCGGTCGAGCGGGCCCGCGGCGCCGTCGCGGCGTCGGACGCGTTCTTCCCGTTCGCCGACGGCCTGCAGGTGCTGCTCGACGCGGGGGTGACCGCCGTCGTCCAACCGGGCGGCTCGATCCGCGACGAGGAGGTCATCAAGGCCGCGGAAGCGGCGGGCGTAACGATGTACCTGACGGGCACCCGCCACTTCGCCCACTGAGGGCCTGGCCAACTCAAAGAGAACGCGAGTGCCGGGCGGCTGGGTGGGTCAGACGACGGTGTCCTTTAGCTTGATTGCCGGGTTCTGGGCGCGGGTCAGGTCTACCTGGAGGGGGGCGTCGCGGTTCATCAGCTTGCGGACCTGGCCCACGTCGCGCGGGGAGTCGACGAGCAGCACCGCCCGGACGGTCGCGATCCGGTGACCGTCCGGGGTCTGGCGATGGTGCCGGTCCAGCGCGTTCTCCAGGTAGAGCGCCGCCCAGCCCCCTGGCGCCTGGCCGCCCGGTGCCGGGTCGCCACGCAGCACCACCTGGTCGAACGGGGACGGGGCGCCGAACAGGGCCAGGTCGTGCCCCAGCTGCTGTGAGAAGACGTACGGGGCGTGCGTCGGGACCGGGGCGAGCCCGAGCCGCGCGCGCACGTGCTCGGGCTCGGCGGCGCGCTCGTCCAGCCCGAGCAGGGCGCGGACGGTGGCGTCGGGATCGTGCAGGGCGGCCGACCAGTGCCCACCCGGGACCGGCCCGAACACGGAGTGGTCGCGCGTCGCGATGTCGCCGACCGCCCAGACGCGGCGCAGCCCGTCGAGATGCAGCCGGCCGGCCGGGTCAGTGGGGGAGCGCAGGCCCATGAACCGGCCCGCACGGTTGACCCGCAGCCCGCCCCGCGCGTCCAGCGGCAGGGAACCGGCGAGCCAGCCGGACGCCGGCCGCGCGCCCACGGCCGCCAGCACCAGGTCGGCCTCCAGCACCCGGCCGTCGGCGAGCGTCACCCGTCCGCCGCCGTCCTGCCCGGGGAGCACCTGGTCGACGGCGACGCCCGTGATCAGGGTGACCCCGGCGTCGTCGTACCAGGGGGCGACCAGGTTGCCGACCTTCCGGCCGAGCTGCCGCTCCAGCGGCACCGGGCCCGCTTCGACGACGGTGACCCGGGCGCCCGCCCCCGCGGCGACCCCCGCCACCTCCGCCCCGATCCAGCCCGCACCCACCACGACGAGCCGCATGCCCGGCACGATCGCGGCCCGCAGCCGCTCGGCGTCGGCGGCCGTGTGCAGCGTCATGGCGGCGTCCCAGCCCGCCGGGCGGATCGGCGTGCTGCCGCAGGCCAGCACCACGGCGTCGGCGACGACGTCGGCCCCCGACGCCGTCCGGACCACCGCTCGCTCCCGGTCCACCTCGAGGCGAGTCGCCGGGTCGGCGAGGCGCAGGTCATCGGTGAGGGCGCTCAGGTCGATGCCGAGGTCGTCGGCGAGCCACACCGGCTCCGTGCGCTTGAGCAGCTCCTTGGACAGCGGCGGGCGGTCGTACGGCGGCAGGCCCTCCGCGCCGAGGACCGTCAGCCGCCCCTCGAACCCGTGCTTGCGCAGGGCCGCCGCGGTTTGCGCCCCCGCAAGTCCCGCACCCACGATGACGACGCTGCTGAGGTGCTGGGCAGAAGGCGTGGGCATGGATCTCACGGTAGCTTGCAGGCCGCCAACCTGGGAACGCGCTGGTATTCAGGTTGCAAGCCGGTCACGTCTGCTGAATCGCGACGATTCGGTTGTACCCTCGTGCCGTGGATCTCAGTGAGACGCGGACTGCCCCCGGCGCATCGGGTGGCGCCACGACGCTCCTCGAGCCGGGCTCGGCCGGAACGGCTACGCTCGAACGCACAGGAGAGGCCGACTTCATCGCGGCCGTCACGACTACCAGCCAGGAGCTCGACCGCAGTGAGCCAGTCAGCGGCGAGGCCTCCGACATGACGCAGGAGCTGCAGCGCAGCAATCTCGCGATCTGGCTGGTCCTCGGCGGTGTGGTCCTCTCGGTCCTTCTCGGGATGGTCGCCGGTGCGCGCGCCGGAGCGATCGGTATCAGCGTGGTCCTCGCGGCCTGCGCAATCTTCCGTGCGTGCCTCGACAGCCCGGTGGGGCTCGTCATCCGCACGAGGACGGTCGACATCGTGCTGTACGGCGCGACGGCGGTGCTGATCGGCATTCTCGCCGTCGCGACGCCCAGCATCTGACGCTCAGCGCGCCAAGTATCTGAAGCTCAGCGCTCCGAGCCCTCGAGCGAGCCCGTCACCGGGTCCTCGGACTCGACCACGCACAGCACGCGCCGGTCGCCGTCTGCCCAGCTCTCCTGCGACGGCGCGATCGGCCAGTACAGCAGCTCCGACTGGGCCCATCCCGTGCCCACGAACCGCGTGAACTCCGGGTAGCAGTAGGCGTCCGCGGCGTCCCACAGCGCCTGCTGCGTCGGCGCGGCGCCGTTCTCGGCGAGGCTGTCGGGCGCCGTCGTCTCCGCGTAGATCTCGCCGCCGTGCGCCGTGGTGCACGGCACCACCGGGATCCGGTACAGCGTGGTCTGGCCCGACGTCGCTGCCGTGTCTATGCAGTCGCCGACCGCCAGGTCCGGGATCTCCGCGCCGGCCGTCGCCGTCGACTCCGTCTGCGGGGTAGCTCCCTCGCCCGGCCCGGCACCGGCGTCGGGCGTCGACGCCGTGCCTGAGCTGTCCGGCGGGTACTGGGCGTCCGGGTCCATCGGGGCGAAGGGGTCATCAGTCGCGTAGGGATCGTCGGTGGCGGTCGGGGACGGCGTCGGGGCGGCGACGGCGGGACCGTCGTCGGGCAGCGAGATGCCGAGCGGGCCCGCCAGGGCCGGCGGGACGAACGACCTGACGGCCGCGACGAAACCCTGCGGGAGCGACGCGGCGTAGGTCGGCGCCGCGACGATGCCGATCGTCAGCCCGACGATCCCGAGCACCCCCACGGTGACCGCGCCCAGCGCGAAGTCGAGCGTATGGATCGAGGACTTCTTGGCGCGCCGCACGTTGCCCGTGCCGTTGGCCTCCGCGGTGCGCATCGACAGCACGAGCGCGGGGATCGCGAGCGGCCAGAACAACAGGAACGCGGCCACCACCCAGCCGACACGGGTCGGGTAGGGCAGCTCGGACTTGTCGGCGCGTGCGTCGGCGTCCAGGTCGTCCGGGTCTTCGTCTGCGGGGTCCTCCAGGGAAGCATCCGCCTCGGCGGCGCCCTTCGCGGGAGCCTCGTCGGCCTTGTCGCCGTCGGCCTTGGCCGGGCCTGCGTCAGCCGTTTCGCCGTCGGCCTTGGCCGCGTCGTCCTTCGCCGGGGTAGAAGAAATCTCCTCGCCGGATACTGCGTCGGCCGTCTCAGATTCCGTTGCCGGGGTCGATGCCCCAGGGGTTCGTTTCGTTTCGGCCATGATCCCGGATCGTAGCGTTGCGTGGTTTGGCTGTGGAAGTCGGCCCGCGCCTCGACATAGCGCCTCGGCATATTGCCCCGACATGCTGCCTCGACACCGTGCGGGCAGACGGGGGGCCGCACCCCCGTACGAAGGTGCGGCCCCGGCGTCGTGCAAGTGGTGCAGGTCGTGCGGTAGATCAGGCCTTGTTGTCGGCCTTCTTCTCGGCCTCGGCCTTCTCTTCGGTGGCCTCGGCCTCGGGGGCGACGGGCTCCGTGGCGACGGGCGCGGCGACGAGCTCCTTCTCCTCGGCCACCTCGACCTCGACCTCGTCGTCATCGTCGTCCTCGTCGAGCTCCTCGGCCTCCACCAGGTCCGCCTCGGACGTGCCGAACGCGCGGTAGAACAGAGCGGCCAGGGCGGCGCCGACAAGCGGGGCGACCCAGAACAGCCAGAGCTGGGGGCCGGAACCGTCGCTGCCCCAGTCGTTCGCGAAGAGCGCCGTGGCGGTCGAGCGGGCCGGGTTCATGCCAGCGTTGGTGACGAACCACGAGACCAGCGTCAGCGCTGCGATCGTGGTGCCCACGGCGAGCGGGGCGTAGGCGAACTTGCTGCGCGAGTCGTTGACGCTCAGGTACACGCCCACGAGGATCGCGGAGATGATGACCTCGACCAGCAGCGCGGCCAGCAGGTCGAACTGCGCCCCACCCTGCGTCTGCAGGTAGAGCGGGGAGTGCGCCCCGAAGCCGTTCACGGCACCGTCGAAGGTGTCGGACTTGCTCGCCTGGCCGAGCAGCTCGACGAGCGCCGCGGGCAGCGTCGCGAAGAGCACGGTGGCGGCCAGCACGGCGCCGACGAGCTGGGCACCCCAGTAGCTGAACATGGTGCCGACCGAGATGCGGCCGGTGAGCAGGGCACCGAGTGAGATCGCCGGGTTGAAGTGCGCGCCGGAGACACGGCCGACGGCCGCGGCACCTGCGATGTAGGCGAAGGCACCGCCGAGCGCGATGCCCAGCCCGCCAACCGTGTTCAGCGGGCTGTAGACGAGCACCCCCACGATCACGAGAGTCAGCAGGAACGTGCCGAAGGTCTCGGCGAGCAGGCGGGAGAGCAGGCTCGGAGACCGCTCCTCGACCTCGGTGACGCCGCTGGTCGCGGCGAGGTCCTGGGACATGAAGTCAGATCCTTTCAGTGGCACACCATTGTGGTGCGCGTCAGGGCGGCGTGCGTGCATGTCGCGCACATCTTGCCATTACCTGCCTGGGCAAAACCTGAACGCGCGCCGGTATTTTCATCACCGTTCCTCCGCTGATCACGACGACACCCTCCGCACCGGGTCTTCCCCCGTCGTGCCGAGACCCACCGAAGTTGTACGCAGGCGCACGGCAGGCGCACGGATGACGCACGGATCTTGTCTGAGGGGTGGGCGGGGCGGGTCGGTCGATGCAAGAGTGGGGCCCATGACTGAACCCGTAACCGTCACCGTCACCGGAGCCGCTGGCCAGATCGGGTACGCGCTCCTCTTCCGCATAGCAGCGGGCGAGATGCTTGGCGCGGACACCCCTGTGCGGCTCCGCCTCCTCGAGATCCCGCAGGCCGTCGCGGCCGCCGAGGGCACAGCCATGGAGCTCGACGACTGCGCCTTCCCGACCCTGGCCGGCGTCGAGATCTTCGACGACCCGGTCAAGGCCTTCGACGGCGTCAACGTCGCCCTCCTCGTCGGTGCCCGCCCGCGCGGGCCCGGCATGGAGCGCGCGGACCTGCTCGAGGCCAACGGCGGCATCTTCGGCCCGCAGGGCCGGGCCATCAACGAGGGCGCCGCCGCCGACGTCCGGGTGCTCGTGGTCGGCAACCCCGCGAACACCAACGCACTCATCGCCGCGTCGAACGCCCCGGACGTGCCGGCCACGCGGTTCACCGCGATGACCCGCCTGGACCACAACCGTGCGCTCTCGCAGGTCGCGGCCAAGTCCGGGACGCCCGTCGCCGACATCAAGAAGCTCACCATCTGGGGCAACCACTCCGCCTCGCAGTACCCCGACCTGTTCCACGCCGAGGTCGGCGGGCGTCCCGGCGCCGAGATCGCGGCGGACACGGCCTGGCTCACCGACGACTTCATCCCGACGGTCGCCAAGCGCGGCGCGGCGATCATCCAGGCGCGCGGGGCGTCGTCGGCGGCCTCTGCCGCGAACGCGGCGATCGCGCACGTGCGCGACTGGACGCTCGGCACACCCGAGGGCGACTGGACGTCGGTGGGCCTGTGGTCCTCCGGCGAGTACGGAGTCCCGGAGGGCCTCGTCTCGTCCTTCCCCGTGACGTCCGACGGCGGCGGCGAGTGGAAGATCGTCGAGGGCTTGTCGATCGACGACTTCTCCCGGACCCGGATCGACGCGAGCGTCGCCGAGCTGGTGGAGGAGCGCGACGCCGTCCGGTCCCTGGGCCTCATCTGATCCGCGCCTCACGCCCACGACAAACCTGGGCGTGAGGTGCGTCTCGCAATACCGGAGTGGGCAGGACCCTCAGGTATCTTGATATCGAGAGATCGGCACATTCCAACACCCGGGGAGTCAGCCACACCCATGTCCAAGATCATCTACACCCACACGGACGAGGCCCCGCTTCTGGCGACCTACTCGTTCCTGCCGATCGTCTCGGCATACGCGGCCAAGGCCGGGGTAGACGTCGAGACCCGCGACATCTCGCTCGCGGGCCGGATCATCGCGCAGTTCCCGGAGCGGCTCACGGACGAGCAGCGCCAGCCGGACGCCCTCGCCGAGCTGGGCGAGCTCGCGAACGACCCGTCGGCCAACATCATCAAGCTGCCGAACGTCTCGGCGTCGCTGCCCCAGCTGAAGGCCGCCATCGCCGAGCTCCAGTCGCTCGGCTACGACCTGCCTGACTTCCCGGAGAGCGTCGAGACCGACGCGGAGAAGGACGCGCGCGAGCGCTACGGCCGCGTCATGGGTTCCGCCGTGAACCCGGTGCTGCGCCAGGGCAACTCCGACCGCCGCGCACCGGCGTCGGTCAAGAACTACGCGAAGGCGCACCCGCACCGCATGGGTGCCTGGACGCCGGAGTCGAAGACGAACGTCGCGACGATGGGCCACGACGACTTCTTCGCCAACGAGAAGTCGTTTGTCAGCGCGACCGACGACACGCTGCGCATCGAGCACGTCGCCGCCGACGGCACCGTGACCGTGCTCAAGGAGTCGCTGCCGGTCCTGGCGGGCGAGGTCGTGGACGCCACGTTCATCGACGCCGCCGCGCTGGACGCGTTCCTCGCCGAGTCGATCGAGCGGGCAAAGGCCGAGGGCATCCTGTTCTCCGTGCACCTCAAGGCCACGATGATGAAGGTCTCCGACCCGATCATCTTCGGCCACGTGGTGAAGGCGTTCTTCAAGCCGGTCTTCGAGAAGTACGGGCAGGACCTGGCCGACGCCGGCCTGTCGGCGAACGACGGCCTCGGCGGCATCTTCGCCGGGCTCGCCACGCTGCCGAACGGCGCCGAGATCCGCGCGGCGTTCGACACCGCGCTGGCCGACGGCCCGAAGATGGCCATGGTGAACTCCGACAAGGGCATCAACAACCTGCACGTCCCGTCCGACGTCATCGTCGACGCGTCGATGCCCGCCATGATCCGCATCGGTGGCCACATGTGGGGCCCCGAGGGCGAGGAGGCCGACACCCTCGCCGTGATCCCCGACTCCTCCTACGCCGGGATCTACCAGACGGTCATCGACGACTGCCGCGCCAACGGTGCTCTCGACCCGGCCACCATGGGCTCCGTGCCGAACGTGGGCCTGATGGCGCAGGCGGCCGAGGAGTACGGCTCGCACGACAAGACGTTCGAGATCACGGGCGACGGCACCGTGCGCATCGTGAACGGTGCGGGCGACGTCGTCCTGGAGCACGCCGTCCACGCCGGTGACATCTGGCGTGCCTGCCAGACCAAGGACGCCCCGATCCGCGACTGGATCAAGCTGGCCGTCACTCGGGCCCGCGCCTCGGCCACCCCCGCGGTGTTCTGGCTGAACTCGCGCCGCGCGCACGACGCCAACCTGATCGCGAAGATCGAGCAGTACCTGCCGGAGCACAACACCGAGGGCCTCGAGATCCTGATCATGGATCCGGCGGAGGCCACTGCGTACTCGCTGGCGCGCATCCGCAAGGGCCTGGACACCATCTCGGTGACCGGCAACGTGCTGCGCGACTACAACACCGACCTGTTCCCGATCCTCGAGGTCGGCACGTCGGCGAAGATGCTCTCGATCGTGCCGCTGATGAACGGTGGCGGCCTCTTCGAGACGGGCGCCGGCGGCTCCGCGCCGAAGCACGTGCAGCAGCTCGTCGAGGAGGACTACCTGCGCTGGGACTCGCTCGGTGAGTTCTTCGCGCTGGCCGCGTCGTTCGAGCACCTCGCGACCACCGAGGGCAACGCCAGGGCCCAGGTCCTGGCCGACACGCTCGACCGCGCCACCGGGACGTTCCTCGCCGAGGACCGCTCCCCGGGCCGCAAGCTCGGCACCATCGACAACCGTGGCTCGCACTTCTACCTCGCCCTGTACTGGGCGCAGGAGCTGGCCACGCAGTCCGACGACGCCGACCTGGCCGCCACGTTCAAGCCGCTCGCCGAGGCGCTGGCCACGGGTGAGCAGGCGATCGTGGCGGAGCTGCTCGCGGTCCAGGGCAAGCCGGCGGACATCGGCGGCTACTACCGCCCGGACGACGCCAAGGCGACCGCGGTGATGCGCCCGAGCACCACGTTCAACGAGGCGCTCGCTTCGCTCTGACCCACCCGTCGGCACGTGCCAGGCCCTCAGGTCACCCGGGTGACCTGAGGGCCTGACCCGTCTGGTGCGGGTGCGTGACGTGCGTCGCCGGGAAGAAAAAGAGGCGGGGACTGTCGGTGTCTCGACGTAGCCTCAAGAAACCATGATCGACGCGCCGCAGACCCCTGACACCACGCCCCATCCGGAGGCGTCGCCTCGCCCTGCGCCGGTCCTGGCGAACGACCCGGCACGCCGGCTCGACTGGCGGCGGCTGCGCGGCCCGGCGGCCGTCATCGCCCTGCTCGCCCTGACCGCGGGCGCCGTGGGCCAGGCTCTCGGCACGGCCGCGGCCGGGCAGCTGGCGGCGAACGCCACCGTTGCCGGGCTGGTGCTGCTCGCTGCGTGCGTGGTGGGTGGCGCGCTGTTCGACGGACTCGGGCAGGTGGTCTGGGCCAGCGTGGTGGACCGCGCCGAGGGCAAGCTCCGGAGCGACCTGCTCAGTGCGGCGCTGCGCCAGCCGCTCGCGACGCTCTCCGAGCAGGCCGTGGGCGAGGTGCTCGACCGGGTCGACGACGACACGCACGCCGCCGGGCGGCTCGTGCGCCGCCAGCTGTGGGGCGCCGGCCGCACCGTCGTGGGCGTTGTACCCATGTGGATCATCGCGGGCATCACCTGGTGGCCGGCCTGGATCCTGTTCCCCTTGCTGGGCGGGATCGTCGTCCTGCTCACCCGGCCGCTGCTCGGTGAGATCGCGCGCCTCAAGGTGATCGAGGAGGTCGCGTGGACCGACCACGCCGCCGCCTTCGAGGAGGCCGTCGCCGCCCGGAACGACCTGCGCACCAGCCTGGGACAGGCGTTCGCCGTGCGGCGGGTCGCGCAGCTCTCGGCGATGGTGCACCGCAAGTTCAAGGACGTGGTGCGGGTCGAGGAGCGCCTGCTGCGCCGGGCCGGGCTGGTGCTGTACACCCTGCTGGCCGGGACCGTCGTCGTGTGCGCGGTGCTGGCCTCCGGCGGCAGCCTGTCCGTGGATCAGCTCGTCACCCTGTTCCTGGTCACCGCCCTGTTCGTGGGCCAGATGGACAACCTGGTGCACCACCTCCCGGACATCCAGGAGGGCCTCGGCGCGATCCTGCGCATCCGGCAGATGCTGGCGGTGGAGCCGGAGCCCGAGGGTGGGGACGACGTGCCGGGCGGGCCGCTCCAGCTCGAGCTGCGCGACCTGAGCTTCGCCTACGCCGAGGGTACGTTCGCCCTGAGCGGTGTGGACCTGATGGTCCCCGCCGGAGAGACGATCGCGCTCGTGGGCCGGACGGGCTCGGGCAAGTCGACGCTGGCCGCGCTGCTGTCGCGCGCGGTCGAGCCCGAGCGGGGCTCGGTGTTCCTGGGCGGGGCCGACGTACGCGACCTCGACCTGCAGAAGCTGCGGGGCGCCGTCGGCGTGGTGACCCAGCGCACCGAGATCATCGCCGGGACCCTCGCGGAGAACATCGCGCTGTTCGCCGACGTCCCGCGGTCGGCCATCGAGGGTGCGGTGCGCGAGCTCGGCCTGAGCGACTGGACGGAGGGTCTGCCCGACGGCCTCGACACGCTTCTCGGTCCGGGTGGCACCAAGCTTTCGGCGGGCGAGGAGCAGCTCGTCGCGTTCGCCCGGCTCCTCGTGCGGCACGTGCAGCTCGTGGTGCTCGACGAGGCGACCGCGCGGATGGACCCGCTCACCGAGGCGCGAGTCGTCGCGGCGTCTGACCGGCTGCTCGCCGGGCGCACCGGCGTGCTGATCGCACACCGCCTGGGCACCATCGAGCGGGCCGGACTCGTGGCCGTGCTCGACCACGGCCGAGTGGTGCAGCAGGGCCGTCGCGCGGCGCTCGCCCGGACCCCGGGCCCGTTCCGCACCCTGCTGGAGGCCGGCACGAGCGACGGGACGTTGGAGGAGGTGGCGGCCGACGCCGAGACGGATGGTCCCGAGACGATCAGTGCCCAGACGACCGATGCTCAGACCACCGAGCCCGACGCGGTCGGCGGCCGCCGTCGGGCCGGGACCCCGCCTGAGCTGACGCCTCCCGGCGACGGGCCGAGCCTCGCGCGCGGCGTGCTGCACGCCCTGTTCGTGCGCCCGAAGTGGGGCGCTTTCGGTGCGGTCCTGTTCCTCCTGGGGAGCCTGGTCGCGGCTCAGGGTGCGCTCAGCGGGTTCCTGTTCGGCCGCACGGTCGAGGAGCTGGGCGCGGGCGAGCTGCCCGTGGGCCTGCTGGCGACGCTCGCGGTGCTCCTGCTGATGCAGCCGTTGTTCATCTCCCGCGCCATGGGCGTGTACCCGCTCTGGTGGATCGAGATCCTGCTGCGGATCCGGATGTCGGTCATGCACGGGCAGACCCGGCAGTACCGGCTGGCGCCCACGCCGCCGGGCGAGGTCGTGGCCCGGTCCATGGACGCGGACCGGTTCGTGCAGTACGCGGACCGCTGGGTCGACTTCGTCAACGGTCTGGCGATCGTGGTCGTCACGGCGCTGATCAGCGGGACCTGGACCGCGGGCGCCGTCCTGCTGGCGGTCATGGTCGTGTCGGCCCTGGCCTCGGCCGTCGGGCGGCCGATCGCCGGCCGCTCCGCCGCGGGCTCCTCGGCGGCACGTGCGCGGTTCGGCCGCGCCCTGGTCTCCGCGCTCGACTCGGCACGCACGGTCAAGCTGGCCGCCCGCACGCCCGACGTCCGTCGGCACCTGGGCGAGGTCGACTCGGGCCGCGTGAAGGCTGCGATCTTCGAGCACCGGGTGCAGGCGGTGCTCGACTCGGTGCCGCTGGTGACGCTGTACGTCGGTGTTGTCGTCGCCTGGTCGTTCCTGCTCACGGGCAGGTGGGACCTGGCGACCACGCTGCTCGTCGCGAACGCCGTGACCGGCTTCGCATGGTTCGGCGTCGTGGCGGGCGCGGTGGTCACGGAGGCGCCCGGTACCCGCGCCTGGCAGGTCGCGACGGCCCGGTTCGCGGGCGGCGTCGACCTCGTCTCGCGCGAGCCCGGGGTGGACCTGGTGACCGGCACCGCGCCGGCGCCGAGCCGGCCAAGCGCGAGCCGCTGGACCGCCTGGAGCTGCGCAACCTGACCGCCGTGCACGACGACGGCACGATCGGCGTGTCCGACGTCGACCTCGAGGTTCGCCGCGGCGAGCTAGTGCTGCTGCTCGGGCAGGTCGGGTCGGGCAAGTCGTCCCTGCTGTCCGCGCTGGCCGGGCTCATGGAGCACACCGGCGACGTCCGGTGGAACGGGACCGAGGTGACCGACGCCCAGGCGTTCCTGCGCCCCGGCCAGGTGGCGTACGTGGCCCAGGTGCCGCGCGTGCTGTCCGGCACGTTCTCCGACAACGTCCGGCTGGACCACCCGCGCGACATCGACGGTCCGGTCCAGGGCGCACGCCTCGGGCAGGACATGGAGGAGGCCGGCGGCCCGCACGCCCTCGTCGGGCACCGCGGCGTGCGCCTGTCCGGCGGCCAGGTGCAGCGCCTCGCGCTCGCGCGGGCGCTCGCCGCAGACACCGAGCTGCTGCTGGCGGACGACGTGTCCAGCGCCCTGGACGCCTCGACCGAGATCGAGCTGTGGGCTTCCCTGCGGGAGCGGGGCACCACGGTGGTCGGCGCGACGTCGAAGCGGGCTGCGCTCGCTCGCGCCGACCGAGTGGTGGTCCTGGTCGACGGCCAGGTGGCCGACGTCGGGCCGTGGACCGGCCTCGCGCCGAGGTGGAGCCACCTCGCGGGCTGACGCCCTTGGATGCTGGGGTCTCGCGTCGCCGCGTGGCGGACGAGTGACGGTGCACTAGGAGGAATTTCTTGTCGGAAGACGGCCTGCGACCTCACATCGACACGGCACTCGTTCGTGGACTCGTCGACGCTCAGTTCCCTCGGTGGGCCGCGCTACCGCTGGAGCGGGTCGAACCGGGTGGGTCGGACCATGTGATCCACCGGCTGGGTGCCGACCTCGCCGTCCGACTGCCGCGCCACTCCGGCCCCCTGGACGGCTTTGGAACGGAGTTCGCCTGGCTACCTCGCCTCGCGCCCCACCTGCCGCTCGCCGTCCCGGTCCCCGTGGCCCAGGGCCTCCCCGGTCTGGGCTATCCGTGGCCGTGGTCGGTGTTCCGTTGGCTCGATGGCGAGGTTGCCACCGTCGAGGTGCTGGGCAGGTCCAGGTCCGTCGCTCGTGAGCTGGCCCGGTTCCTCACGGCCCTGTGGCGCACCGCCGACATCGTCCGACCTGCACCCGAAGACGCCGTCTCGCTGTGTCCGCAGCCGCTGGCTTCCCGGGATCGGTCGACGCGCGCCACGATCGACCGCCTCTCGGGCGATTTCGACGCGGCGGCGATGACCGCGGTGTGGGACGAGGCGATGGCCGCCGAGCCCTGGGGCCGTTCCGCTGTGTGGACCCACGGCGACTTCCACACCGGGAACCTGCTGACCGTCGGCGGGCGCCTCAGCGCCGTCATCGACTTCGGCGGGCTCAGGTACGGCGATCCGTCGAGCGACCTGATGATGGCCTACACCCTTCTGGACGTCGAGGGTCGAGCAGCCTTCCGGGCCGCACTCGCCGTGGACGACGCCACCTGGGTCAGGGGGCGCGGTTGGGGCCTGACCACCGGTCTCAGTGCCTATTCGGCCTACGCCGAGACGTCACCACGAATCGCCGCGGCGACGACCCGCCAGATCGAGGCCAGCCTGGCGGACCGGACGCACCGGCGCGCATAAGCATCTTGGCGCTGCGTCAGCTACCCGCCGCCGGACTGGCCACCTCGCAGGCCGAGGTGCTACCGCGGGGGCGCCGCCCGGTGCGGGAGCACAAAGACCAGCAGGAACGCCACCACGGCGAGCGCGGCGCTGGTGCCCATCGCCAGGGTCGCGGCGTGGGCGTAGGTGTCGGCGACAACCTCGGGCGTCGGCTGGCCGGGCGGGAATGTCAGCGCCGCGAACAGCACCGAGCCCACGACGGCGATCCCCGCGGCAGAGCCGACGCGCTGCATGGTGCCGATCACGCCGGACGCCGCGCCGGCGTCGGCGCGGTCCACCGTGGCGGTGATGAACTGTGCGTTCGGCGCGATGAACAGGCCGCTGCCGATGCCGGCGACCAGAAGCGACGGCAGCAGGTGCCAGTGGGTCAGGTCACCGGCCGGCACCAGCCAGAGCACTAACCACACCGAAACGAGCCCCAGGGCGACCATGGCCGTGCCGATCACAAGCACGGGCCGGCCCAGGCGGTGCGCAAGGCGCTCGCTCTGTGACGCGCCCAGGATCGAGCCGACGGCGAAGGGCACTGAAACCAGCCCGGAGGCCAGCGCCGAGTGGCCCAGACCGGACTGCCAGAAGATCGAGATGGTGAAGAAGATGCTGGTGAAGGCAGCGAAGTAGACCAGGGCGAGGACCACTCCGCCGGTGAAGGCCAGGTTCGAGAACAGGTGCGGTGGCACGAGCGGGCTGTCGCCACGCGCCACCACCGTCCGCTCCCAGTACGCGAACACGACGAGCAGCAGCAGGCCACCCGCCAGCGAAACCCAGGTCCACCAGGGCCAGCCGGTGCTCTCGCCCTCGATGAGCGGAACCAGCACGGCGACCAGCGCGACCGAGAGCAGCAGCAGCCCCACGAAGTCGACCCCGCGCGAGGTGGCCCCGACGACGATCCGCGGCAGCAGGATGATTGCCGCGGTGACCGCGATCACCCCGAACGGCAGGTTGACGAAGAAGATCGAGCGCCACCCCTCGGCATCGCCGAATGCCTCGATCAGCAGGCCGCCGACAATCGGTCCGAGGGCGGTGGAGAACCCGATGGCCGCTCCCATCACGGCGAACGCCTTGCCGCGCGTGCGGCCGGCGAACATGAGCTGGATCAGTGCGGTCACCGCCGGGTAGAAGATGCCGCCGCACAGGCCCTGGACCACGCGGGCCACGATCAGCTCGGTGGCACCGGAAGCGAGGCCGCACCAGAGGCTCGCGAGCGTGAACCCGGCCAGGCCCACGATGAACAGCCACTTGTGCCCGATCCGGTCGCCCACGCGGCCGGCGGGGATGAGGGCCAGGCCATAGGCGAGCGCGTAGCCGGAGATGATCCAGGACAACGTCGCCTCTGATGCGTCGAGCGACGTGCGGATGGTCGGCAGCGCGACGTTCACGATGGTCGTGTCGAGCAGAGCCATCGAGACGCCCAGGATCAGTACCGCCAGCGCGAGCCAGGAGCTGCGTGGCGTCGCGTCCGGGGCGGTGCTGGAGGCCGCGGACGCGGAGGGTGTGGTCACAGGGAGTGCCTCTCGGATGGTTCGGCCCTGACGGGACGATCGTAAGCCGGGTCGGTGTTTAGGGTGGCGGCATGGATCTGATCTTTCGCGAGGCCAAGCGGGACGACCTCGAGCGCATAGTCGAGCTCATCGCCGACGACGCCGTCGCCGCCCGCCGCACCGGCACCTACGGCGAGCCGCACTCCAGGGCGTTCGAGGCCATCACCGCCAGCCCGGACAACGAGCTGGTCGTGGCGGAGTCCGACGGCGAGGTGATCGGCGTCATGCAGCTGACGTTCATCCCGGGGATCTCGCGCAACGGTGCCTCGCGCCTCCTGGTCGAGGCCGTGCGTGTGAGCAGCGACCTGCGCGGCCAGGGCATCGGCCGCCGGCTGATGGAGCATGCCCACGAGCGCGGCCGGGCGCGCGGCTGCGCGCTGGCCCAGCTGACGTCGGACAAGCAGCGCCCCGAGGCGCACCGGTTCTACCGGAGCCTCGGCTACGACCAGTCCCACGAGGGGTTCAAGCTCCAGCTCTGATATCGGCCAATTCGCCCTACCGGACCCTTGCTGCAAAGTTCTGCAAGCGTTACAGTCGCCGTCGGTTCACACTGGGGTTCCGGACGACGAAGGGGTCTTCCATGTCTCGCTCTGCGCGCCTGCGCCCGGCACAACCGGCACAACTTGGCGCCGCAGCCGTCGCGATCGCCCTCCTGGCCGCCGTCGGGCTCGCAGCCACCACGACGGGCGCGGTCGCAGCCGAACAGGACGGCACCGCCGCCCTCGTCGGCAGCCTCCAGGACGAGCTGGGCTGCGCCGCCGACTGGGACCCGGCGTGCGCCGCCACGGAGCTCGCCCCCCAGCCGGACGGTACGTTCGCCGCGGAGTTCGAGATCCCGGCCGGAACATACGAGTACAAGGTGGCGCTGAACGACTCGTGGGACGAGTCCTACGGCCGCGACGGCGGCCAGGACAACGCCCCGATCCACCTCGAAGGACCGGCCCGGGTCCGGGTCACCTACGACGACGCCACCCACCGCACCGCCCTGACCCCGCTCACCCTCGCGGGCGAGTACACGGACACGGACGAGGCCCTGGTGCACGAGCCCGTCCGGCAGCCGGGCAGCGACGAGCGCTTCTACTTCGTGATGACCGACCGGTTCGCCAACGGTGACCCCACCAACGACGAGGGCGGCCTGACCGGCGACCGGCTCAGCACCGGCTTCGACCCGGAAGACAAGGGCTTCTACCAGGGCGGCGACCTCGCCGGCCTGCGCCAGAACCTCGACTACATCGAGGGCCTGGGCACCACCGCGATCTGGCTCACCCCGAGCTTCCTGAACCGCCCGGTGCAGGGCTCCGGCGCTGACGTGAGCGCCGGCTACCACGGCTACTGGATCACCGACTTCACGCGGATCGACCCGCACCTGGGCACCAATGCCGAGCTCGAGGCGCTGATCGACGACGCCCACGCGCGCGGCCTCAAGGTCTACTTCGACATCATCACCAACCACACGGCCGACGTCGTCGACTACGCCGAGGGCACGTACGACTACGTGGACCAGGCCACCGCCCCGTACACGGACGCCGACGGCAACGTCTTCGACCCGGCCGACCACGCGGGGACGGGCAGCTTTCCCGAGCTCGACGCCGCCACGAGCTTCCCGTACACACCCGTGATCGACGCCGGCGACGAGGACGTGAAGGTCCCGGCCTGGCTCAACGACCCCACGCTCTACCACAACCGAGGCAACTCGACGTGGACGGGGGAGTCCGTCACGTACGGCGACTTCAGCGGCCTGGACGACCTGATGACCGAGCACCCGACGGTCGTGGACGGCTTCGAGGAGATCTACAAGGCGTGGATCGACCTCGGCATCGACGGGTTCCGCATCGACACGGTCAAGCACGTGAACTTCGAGTTCTGGGAGGAGTGGTCCACCGAGATCCAGGACTACGCCCGCGCCCAGGGCAGGGACGAGTTCTTCACGTTCGGCGAGGTGTTCGACGCCGACGCCGCCAAGACCTCCCCGTACGTGCGCCGCACCGACATGAGCTCCGTGCTCGACTTCTCGTTCCAGTCGGCAGCCACGAGCTACGCGAGCGGCAACAGCGCGCAGCGGCTCGCTGACCTGTACGCCTCCGACGACCTGTACACCACGCCGCACAGCAGCGGCGCGGCGCTGCCGACATTCCTCGGCAACCACGACATGGGCCGTGTGGGGTACATGCTCGCCGCCGCCGAGAACCCGCTGGAACGCGACGAGCTGGCGCACGAGCTCATGTACCTCACCCGCGGCCAGCCGGTCGTGTACTACGGGGACGAGCAGGGCTTCGCGGGCACCGGCGGCGACAAGGACGCCCGCCAGAGCCTCTTCGCGACCCAGGTCGACGAGTACGCGAACCAGCCCCTGGTGACGGGCGAGCAGGCCGGCAGCGTCGACCGGTACGGCACCGACGCGCCGCTTTACGAGCACATCGCCGCCCTCGCCGACCTGCGGGACGACCACCCCGCGCTCGCTACGGGCGCCCAGATCGAGCGGTACGCCGACGACGGCGCCGGCGTCTACGCGTTCTCGCGCGTGCACCGCGACGAAAAGGTCGAGCACCTCGTCGCCGCCAACAACGCGGCGCAGCAGCGCACGGTCACGTTCGACGCGCTCACCCCTGGCGCGACCTTCGCCCCGATGTACGGCACCGACACTCCGGTGACGGCCGACGCCGACGGCGCGGTGACCCTGACCGTCCCGGCTCGCTCCGCGCTGGTGCTGGTCGCCGACCGCACGGTGGGTGCCGACTCCGCGGGCACCCTAGCCGTGGTCCCGGGCGCGAGCGCCCGGCCGGGCGCCGCGATGACCGGCGTCGCCCCCGTCGCCGCCGGGATCGACGACGCCTGGGCCGAGACCTCCTTCGCCTGGCGTGCGGTCGGCACCGACGAGTGGCACGACCTCGGCACCGCCGAGGACACGTCGCCGCGCGTGTTCCACGACGTCGGCCCCGACGGCGACGCCCTGCCCGAGGGCTCGCTGGTCGAGTACCGCGCGGTGACGCAGGACGCCGACGGCGACCGCACGGCCGCGAGCTCGTACGCGTCGGTTGGCGTCGACGTGAGCGGCGTCGTCGACGGACCCGGGCCCGACCCGGAGATCGACATGGTCGTCGTCGCGGGATCGCACAACAGCGAGATGGGCTGCGCCGGCGACTGGGCCCCGGACTGCGCGGCCGCGCGCCTCACCCTCGCCGACGACGGCACCTGGACCGGCACGTTCGAGCTCCCCGCCGGGTCGTACGAGTTCAAGGTGGCAGTCAACGGCTCCTGGGCGGAGAACTACGGGGCCGACGGCGTGCGGGACGGCGCGAACATCCCCTACTCGACGGCCGGCGGGCCGGTCACCTTCACCTGGGACCCGGAGACAAAGGTGCCCTCCGTCGAGGTCGGCACGCCCGGAACGCCGGGCGAGGGCCAGCAGGCCGCGCACTGGGTGCGCCAGGGACTGGTCCTGGTCCCGGCCGACAGCTTCGGCACGGGTGACACGTGGGCGATGGAGACGGGCGCGCCGGAGGCGCCGACGTCGTACAACCTGGTGCCCGCCGACGGTTCAGGCGAGGTGCCCGCCGACGTGGCGGAGGACTTCCCGCACCTGGCCGACCACCTCGCCCTGGAGGTCGAGGGCCTGAGCCGCGCCGAGGCGACGTCGGCCCTCCAGGGGGCGCTGCGCCTCACGCGGCACGACGGCGAAACCCTGACCGCGGCCACGGGTGTGCAGATCCCCGGCGTGCTGGACGACCTGTTCGCGACCGACCGCACGCTGGGCGTGACCTGGCGCGCCGGTACGCAGAGCAGTGGCGGGCAGGGCAGCGGCCAGCTGGGCGGCGGCAAGCCCAGCAGCGCGGCGTCGTTCGCGCTGTGGGCGCCGACGGCGCGCGCGGTGACGCTGCAGGTCTGGCCCGCGGGCACGTCGCTGGACGACGAGCCGCGCACCTTCGAGATGACCCGCCAGCGGGACGGTGCCTGGACGCTCGACGGCGGCCGCGCCGACCGCCGGCTCAACTGGCAGGGCGTGCGCTACCGGTACGCGGTCGAGGTGTACGTGCCGAGCACGGGACAGGTCGAGACCAACGTCGTGACCGACCCGTACTCGGTGGGCCTCACGCTCGACTCGACGCACTCGGTAGCGGTCGACCTGGACGCCGCCGCCTGGCAGCCCAAGATCTGGCGCACCACCAAGGCGCCGGTCGTGCGGGACGCCGTGGACCAGACGATCTACGAGCTGCACGTGCGCGACTTCTCCAGCTCCGACGAATCGGTGCCCGAGCGCCTGCGCGGCACCTACGGTGCCTTCGGGATCCGGGGCTCGGACGGCATGACGCACCTGCGCTCCCTGGCCGACGCCGGGCTGACCACCGTGCACCTGCTGCCGACCTTCGACATCGCCACGATCCCCGAGGACCGCGCGGACCAGGCCACGACCGGCGACCTCTCGGGCTTTGCGCCCGACGGTACCCAGCAGCAGGCCGCCGTCGCGGAGGTCCAGGCGGCCGACGGCTTCAACTGGGGCTACGACCCGCTCCACTTCATGGCGCCGGAGGGCTCCTACGCCGTCCGGGCCGACGGCGGGTCGCGGGTCGCCGAGTTCCGCTCGATGGTCGGCAACCTGCACGGGGCCGGGCTGCAGGTGGTGCTGGACCAGGTGTTCAACCACACGGCGGCGTCGGGCCAGGACCCGAAGTCCGTGCTGGACCGCGTGGTACCCGGCTACTACCACCGGCAGAACCCGGTCAGCGGCGCCGTCGAGACCAGCACCTGCTGCCAGAACGTCGCCACCGAGCACGCCATGGCGAGCAAGCTGATGGTGGACTCGGTGGTCACCTGGGCCCGCGACTACCACGTGGACGGGTTCCGGTTCGACCTGATGGGGCACCACTCCCGCGCGAACATGGCGGCGGTCCGGGCGGCGCTCGACAAGCTGACGCTCCGGCGCGACGGCGTGGACGGGAAGAGCGTCTACCTGTACGGCGAGGGCTGGGACTTTGGCGAGGTGGCGGGCAACGCGCGGTTCGAGCAGGCCACGCAGGGTCAGCTCGGCGGCACGGGCATCGGCACGTTCAGCGACCGCCTGCGTGACGCCGTCCACGGCGGCTCGCCCGTCGACGGCGCGTCCCTGTTCACGCAGGGCTTCGGCACGGGGCTGTTCACCGACCCGAACGGCAACAACGCTCGGCTCGGCGACCCGGCGTCGGTCAACGACGGCGGCGTCGACGAGGCAGCGGACCTGGCCCACCAGAGCGACCTCGTGAAGCTGGGTCTGGCCGGGAACCTGCGGTCCTTCGAGGTCACCACCTCGTCGGGGGAGCAGGTCCGCGGTGACGAGCTGGACTACCGGGGCTCACCCGCGGGCTACGCGGACTCGCCCGAGGAGGTAGTGACGTACGTGGACGCGCACGACAACGAGACGCTGTTCGACCTGCTCGCGCTCAAGCTGCCGGCGGAGACCCCGATGGCGGACCGGGTCCGGATGAACACGGTGTCGCTGGCGACCGCCGCGCTGTCGCAGTCGCCCTCGTTCTGGCACGCGGGCACCGACCTCCTGCGGTCCAAGTCCCTGGACCGGAACTCGTACGACTCCGGCGACTGGTTCAACACGATCGACTGGTCGGGGCAGGACAACGGGTTCGGCCGCGGCCTGCCGCTGGCTGCCGACAACGAGGACACGTGGCCCTACCGGCAGCCCCTCCTGGCCGACGCCGCGCTCAAGCCGGCGCCGGACGACATCGCCTTCGCGTCGGCACAGGCCGCGGAGCTGCTGGAGCTGCGGCACTCCACCGAGCTGTTCCGGCTGGGGTCCGCCGAGCTCATCAACCAGAAGGTCAGCTTCCCCGGCTCCGGCCCGGAGGCGCTGCCCGGTGTGATCACCATGTCGATCGACGACCGCGCGGGCTCGTCCGACGTCGACCGCAGGCTGGACGGCGTGCTCGTCGTGTTCAACGCATCGCCGACGGCGGCCACCGTCGAGGTGCCGGAGCTCGCGGGCCGCGACTACGCGCTGTCCCGGGTGCAGGCGCGCGGGGCGGACGCCGTCGTACAACAGACCCAGTGGGACAGGGCGGCCGGTACCGCCACGATCCCGGCCCGGACCGTAGCCGTCCTGACGGACCCCCGAGGCTGATTCCCCGACCGCAGACCTGGGTCCGTGCCCGACCAGGTCTGCGGTCGGTGGCAGCGTTCCCAGGGTGACAGCGCTGACAATTGGTACGGGAGTGTCTCTTGACTCCGGCACGTCTGGGGTGAATCGTGTGCGACAGATGGGCCCGGCGGCGTTGCTGGGCCTCGCACGATTGCAAGGGAGCTCCATGCGTACGGCACGATTTTTCATCGCACCCGTCACGGCAGCGGCTCTTGCCCTCTCGCTCGGCGCCTGCGGCTCCGGCGGGGGCGAGGGTGACGACACCACGATCACGGTCGCGTACCAGAGGTTCGGCAACTTCACGCAGGCCCACGAGCTGTTCACGGACGTCGCGGCCGACTTCGAGGAAGCGAACCCCGGCATGACCGTGGAGCTGGTGCCCATCGAGGCCCAGCAGAACGACTACTTCACCAGGCTCGCCCTGATGAACCGGTCGCCCAGCACCGCCCCCGACGTCATGTACGAGGACACGTACATGATCCGGTCGGACGTCGAGGCCGGGTACCTCGCGCCGCTGGACGACTACCTCGCCGAATGGGACGAGTGGGGCCAGTTCGTCGAGAGCGCCCAGCAGGCCGGCGCTGGCGACGACGGCCAGATCTACGGCGTCTCCATGGGTACCGACACCCGCGGCCTCTGGTTCAACCGGGACGTGCTCGCCAACGCGGGTCTGCCCGCGGACTGGGCGCCGACGTCCTGGGACGACCTGCTGGAGGCGGCCCGGGCGATCCAGGCCTCCGACCCCGACGTCGTCCCGTTCAACATCTACTCCGGCACGCCCCAGGGTGAGGCCGCGGTGATGCAGGGCTTCGAGATGCTGCTGTACGGCACCGGCGACACCCTCTACGAGGACGGCCAGTGGGTGGTGGGCTCGCAGGGCTTCATCGACGCCCTCGACTTCATCGGCACCGTGTACTCCGAGGGCCTCGCGCCCACCCCGCAGCAGGCGCTCGACACGAACATCGGCAACACGGTGCAGGGTCAGTGGCTGCCGGAGGGCCGGGTCGGCATCGCGCTGGACGGCTCGTGGATCGCGGGCAACTGGCTCGAGTCCGGCGTCGCGCCCTGGCCCGAGTGGACCGAGACCATGGGGACCGCCGCCATGCCCACCCAGGACGGTGCCGCCCCCGGTGCGGTGAGCATGTCGGGTGGCTGGACGCTTGCCATGGGTTCCGGCTCCGAGAACCCGGACGCCGCGTTCGAGTTCATCTCGATGGCCCTGAACCGCGAGAACTCGCTGTGGTTCGATGTCGCGGCCAGCCAGATCGCCGTGCGGACCGATGTCGCGGAAGACCCCGAGTACACCGCTACCAACCCGACCACGCAGTTCTTCACGGACCTGGTCGACGTGACCCACTTCCGGCCCGCGACGTCGGACTACCCGCAGATCTCCAACGAGATCATGGTCGCGATGGAGTCCGTCATGACCGGGCAGCAGACGGCTGAGGAGGCGGCCGCCGTCTACGACGAGGCCGTGGTCGGCATCGTCGGCGAAGAGAACACGACTCAGGGCTGACACCATGGCCGTCAAGTCCCGCGGCGGGGTGCGGGCGCTCCCGCTCGCGCCCGCCGTCGTCCTGCTCGCCCTGTTCATGCTGGGCCCCGTGGTGTGGTCGTTCTACGGCTCGTTCACGAACACCGCCCTCACCGGGCCCGCCGCTCTCAACCCGGAGTGGATCGGGTTCGACAACTACACCGCCCTGTTCGGCGACGCCGATTTCCCCAGGGCGCTGTGGCTCACCGTCGTCTTTGTGTTCCTCTCCGCCGTGGTGGGGCAGAACGTCCTGGGCATCGCACTGGCCGGGCTGCTCCGCTCGGCCGTCAAGCCGGTGCGGTCCATCACCTCGACCGTCGTGGTCGCGGCGTGGGTGCTGCCCGAGATCGTCGCCGCGTTCGCCGCGTACGCGTTCTTCCACTCCGAGGGCACGCTCAACACACTGCTCGGCGGCCTCGGGATCCCCCCGGCCGACTGGCTGTACACCACACCGATGCTCGCGGTGATCCTCGCCAACATCTGGCGCGGCACGGCCTTCTCGATGATGGTCTACTCGGCCGCGATCGTCGAGGTTCCGCCCGAGCTCACCGAAGCCGCGCAGCTCGACGGCGCGAACGGGCTGCAGCGGTTGCTCTTTGTGACGCTGCCGTTCATCCGGCGCAGCATCTCGACCAACCTGATGCTCACCACCCTGCAGACCCTGTCGGTGTTCACGCTGATCTACGTGATGACCGGCGGAGGCCCCGGCACCGACAGCTCGACGCTGCCGATCCTGGCCTACCAGGAGGCGTTCCGGTTCGCGCAGGTCGGCTACGGCACGGCCATCGCGACGGTGATGCTCATCGTGGGCGCGGTCTTCTCCGTGATCTACATCCGCGCGCTCCGACCGGAGGTTGACTGATGGCCGGCTTGATGACGGCGCCCACCGTGAAGGCGGAACGTAGCGGCACGGTCAGCCGGCTGGCGGGACCGCGCGCCACGGCGACCAAGGTGGCGGCCAACCTGGTGCTGGTGGTGATCGCGATCTGCTTCGTGCTGCCGATGCTGTGGGTGGTCGTCGCGTCGTTCGACGCCGAGGCGACGCTCTCCTTCGGCCTGCCCGACGCCGTGACCACTGCGAACTTCGCCGCGATCATGACGCCGGAGCTGACGTGGCTGCCGTTGTGGAACGCGTTTGTGCTGTCCGCGGGGTCGGGGGCCATCACGGTGGTCGTAGCGGTGCTCGCCGCCTACCCGTTGTCGCGGTACCGCCTGCGGTTCGGCAAGTACTTCCTGTACTCGGTGCTGTTCGGCACCTGCCTGCCGATCACCGCGATCATGGTCCCGGTGTATGCGCTCTTCGTGCAGCTCAACCTGCTCGACTCGCTGCCGGGAACCGTCTTCTTCATGGCGGCGACCTCCTTGCCCATGGCGATCTGGATGACGAAGAACTTCATGGACTCGGTGCCGATCTCCCTGGAGGAGGCGGCGTGGACCGAGGGTGCGTCGGCCATGCAGGCGCTGCGCCGCATAGTGCTGCCGCTCATGCGGCCGGGGATCGCCGTGGTGTTCATCTTCGTGTTCGTGCAGGCATGGGGGAACTTCTTCGTCCCGTTCGTGCTGCTGCTCTCCCCGGAGAAGCAGCCCGCGGCCGTCAGCATCTTCGCGTTCTTCGGGCAGTACGGGTCGGTCGCCTACGGGCAGCTCGCCGCGTACTCCCTGCTCTACGCGGCGCCGGTGCTGGGCCTGTACGTGCTGGTCACCAGAATCTCGGGTTCGGCCTTCGCGATGGCGGGTGCGGTCAAGGGCTGAGGCTTCTACGGGTGCAGAGCCTGCTTACCTTCGGTCCTGCGCGTCTCCAGGTCGCGCAGGACCGCGGGGCCTTCGGCCAGCGGGTGGGACCGGGGTGTGCCCGGCGGGTAGACGCCGTTCTCGATCAGCGTCCCGAGCTCGGTTACCAGCGAGCGGTAGAGGGCCGGGGCGGACGTGGCCAGTGCGCCGATGTGGAGACCCTTGACCTGCACCGGGTGGGTGAAGACGAGGTCGTGCGTGGTCAGGGTGGCGCTCCCGGAGGCGTCACCGAACACAACGACTCGTCCGGTGAACCGCTTGGTGACCGCCAGGCTGGTCTCGAAGGTGTCTTGTCCTACGGACTCGAGCACCAGGTCGAAGCTGCCGGAGCGGTGGGCGAGCTGTCGGGCCAGCTGCGTACTGTCGAGGACCTCGTCCGCGCCGAGCGCCTGGACGATCTTGTGCTTCGCGGGCGCGGCCGTCGCGACGATGTGCGCACCGAAGTGCCGGGCAAGCCGGACCGCGGCCTGGCCCACTCCTCCCGCCGCGGCATGGATCAGCACCGTGTCGCCCGCCTTGACCTCGCCCAGCGGCCGCAGGGCTGCCAGCGCGGTAGCCCAGTTCAGCACCATGCCGAGTGCCTCGGCATCACTCCAGCCGGTCGGCACCGGCAGCACTCCCGCACTCGGCATCACCAAGTACTCCGCGAAAGCACCGGGCCCGGCCCCGACGACGTGGGTGCCGATCGAGAGCGGCTCCTCGACCCCCGGGCCGATACCGACGATCTCGCCGGCGGCTTCGAAGCCCGCTACGTAGGGCGGCGTCGGGCCGCCCCCGTAGGTTCCCCGGGACTGCAAGACGTCGGCGAAGTTCACGCCGGCCGCACCCACCCGGACGAGGTATTCGCCTGGCCCCGCCGTCGGACGGCGGTGGTCGGTCGTGAGGATCAGATCGCTCGGACCGCGGTTGGATTGCTGGACCAGTGCCCGCATCGTCTGCTGGTTGTTCGTCTCCATGCCCGGAACGTAGAACCCTCACACCAGCGTCAACGTCAAGCCTCAGTCATCGACCTGCGGGCCGTCAGCGGCCGGCCGCACTCAGGAACGTATCCAGGGCGGACTGCTGGGCGCCGAGCGCAGCGATCCGTGTGCTGAGCCGATCGCGGTATGCCTGCACCTCGTCCAGAAACTCCGAGCACAACCGTTCAGCGTTGTTGTCGGGTCCGCCGGCGAGGTCGGGAAGCAGCTCTTTGATCATCCGCACGGGCAGCCCGGACTCCAGCAACGAGCGGACGGTGATCACCCGGTCGACGGTGGAGCGGCAGTAGTCCCGGTACCCGTTGCTGCACCGACCGGGAACGATCAAGCCCTTGTCCTCGTAGAACCGCAACGACCTCGCGCTGACACCGCTGGCTCTGGACGCTTCGCCGATCTTCACACTTGAGCGCAACATCCATCGGCTGCTTGATCTTCCGCGTAAGTCGCGCAGTATGCCGGAGCTTGGACTCTCAACGGGAGTAGACACGACCGCTCGCGCGACTGGACGAAGGCGAGGTAGCCTTGTGTTAGCCGCCTCCCGCGTGGAGTGTCGGAAGTGAAGCCGGGACCCCCTGATGGACGTCAGGAGCCCGGCATCGCGCATTTCTAGGCCAGTTTGATTTCGATGATGCTGATCTGGCCCATGTCATCGAGGGCGTTGGCAGTGCCGGACCGTGCACCGTTCACCGCGCCTGCTACCGCGTCAGGGATCCACAGCATCGGTTCGTCCTTGGGGCGCGCAAACTCGACTCGGATTGACGGGCTGATCGATCGCTTGCCGCGAAGCGCCTTGACCAGGCGCAGGTCGCGCTCGTTGAGGGCTGGGTGTCGAGCCTCGAGCCACACGTGAGCCACTCCCAGGTTGTCCAGCTCGTACAAGAGGCGTTCGGTGCAGATTGCGCGTGCTCGCTCTTGCCGCCGGGCATCCAGGGGCGTTCCGACGACGACGAGGTTGACGACGTCACGGTTTCCGATGGTCGCCGCGATCTTGGCCTGACGTTCCGGCGTCTCGTGGCGCCAGTGCAACCTCTCGGCGCCCTTCCCGGTGATCGCGCGTAGGTCGTCGCGCACCTCATCCACCTGGACGGATCTGCGACGGCCGCCGCCATGAGATAGATCCCGTTCGTACCGCTCCGCGCAGCTCGCATCGACTCGTCGACCCATGCGTGGAGGTGGAAATCGTCGGCGACGGGCGAGGGCAGCTCAGAGGGCTCACCCGTGACCTCAGCGGAAGACGACCGTGCGGCCGCCGTCGAGCAGTACCCGGCGTTCCGCGTGCCAGCGGACGGCGCGGGCGAGCGTGCGTCGCTCGACGTCCTCGCCGATGCCCACCAGGTCCTCGACCGTGCGGGAGTGGTCCACACGTTCGACGTCCTGCTCGATGATCGGGCCCTCGTCGAGGTCGCCGGTGACGTAGTGGGACGTGGCGCCGATGATCTTCACGCCGCGGTCGTAGGCCTGCCGGTACGGCCCCGCACCCTTGAACGACGGCAGGAACGAGTGGTGGATGTTGATGATCTGCCCGCTCAGGTCGCGGCACAGCTCGTCGGACAGGATCTGCATGTACCTCGCCAGCACCACCACCTCGACGTCCAGCTCCTTGACCAGGCCGCGGAGCGTCGCCTCCGCCTCGGCCTTGGTGTCCTTGGTGACCGGCACATGGTGGAACGGCTTGCCGTAGAACGCGGCGATGTCCTCCAGGTCGCGGTGGTTGCCCACCACACCCACGACGTCGATCGGCATGCGCTGCGAGCGCTCCCGGTACAGCAGGTCGACGAGGCAGTGCGCCGCCTTGGACACCATGACCAGCGTCCGGATGCGCCGGCCCACGACGTCGAGCGTCCACGTCATCTCGAACCGGCTCGCTACCGGCGCCATCGCCAGGGTGAGCTCGTCACGGGAGGCGGTCGACTCGACCTGAACACGCATGAAGAAGAGGCCCGACGACGGGTCCCCGAACTGCTGCGACTCCGTGATGTTGCCGCCGTGCTCCGCGAGCTTTCCCGCGACCGCGTGCACGATTCCCGGCTGGTCCGGGCAGGACAGGGTGAGGATCCAGTGGGTGGGCGCGGTCGTCTCGGTCACCCGGCCAGGCTAACCCGCCGTGGCGGTCACGCTCTTGTCCGGCGTGAGCTCTGCGGAGACCCGGCTGTCCCGTGCCCAGAACCTACGCTCCACCAGTGACAGACCGGTGACAGTACGGTGACCACCGTCGACCTCGGCGCGTCACCTCTGACACCATGGACTCATGAGCAACTCCACCACGACGATCGCGCTGGTCGACGACGACCACGCGGGCGAGCTCCTCACGTTGCGGCGCGCCGCGTTCGTGACCGAGGCCCAGCTGTACGACGACCCGCACATCCCGCCCCTGACCCAGACGCTCGCGGAGCTGCGCGAGGACCTGGCCCGGGACGACGTGGTGACGATCGGTGCCTGGGAGGGCCACCGGATGATCGGCTCCGTGCGCGTCGAGATCGAGGACGAGAAGGCGACGCTCGGCCGCCTTGCCGTCGCCCCGGACAAGCAGGCTCGCGGGATCGGTACCGAGATGCTCTTCGCGGTGCTCCCGTACCTGCCGGAGCAGACCACGGAGATCTGGGTCTTCACCGGCAAGGACTCGAAGCAGAACCTCGCGCTGTACACGAAGCACGGCTACGAGGAGCAGTACGACAAGGCCGCTGGCGACCTGACGTACACCTACCTGCGCCGGGTGCTGGGCGCCGCGGGCGCCCAGCCGGTACCGCAGGAGAAGTAGCCCAGGCTCAGTAGCCCCACGCGTGGAAGGACTCGATCTCCATCCACGCGTCGAACCTCGGGTTGTCGCGGTTCGGGTAGGGGTTGCCGCCGTACTGGATCGAGAGCCGGTCGATGCCGGCCAGATCCTCGTCGGGTGTGATCGTCACGCGGCCCTGAAGGCTGATGTGCCGGTACCAGCTGTCGCCGTCGAGCACCGTGAGCGAGACGCGCGGGTCCGCGCGCAGGTGGTCCAGGCGCTTGCGGGTGCCGTCGAGGTTGAGGAGCACCCGGCCGTCGTCGTACAGGTACCAGGTGGCCACGGAGACCGGTGCGCCGTCGGGCCGGATCGTCGCCATGACGGCGGGGTTCGGCCGCTCGAGGACCTTCTCGATGTGCTCCGGGATCGGGGGTGTGGCCACGGTGTGCTCCTTCGACGCTGTGGAGGTACCCCTGGGCCGGGGTACGGCTGTGCAGGTACGACGGCGGCGGCGTGCCGCGCCGGGCCAGCCTAGACGCCGGGCCCGAGGCCGAGCGTGTCCATCGACCGGAGCAGCAGGTTGCGCCGCCCGCCCTGGTGGTCGGCCCGGTCCAGGGACCAGCGGGTGGCCTTGATCCCGGCCATGGCGGCCGGCTCCGGCGGGAACGGGGCCGGAGTCCGCCGCACCATCCGCAGCGCGGTGCGCTCGGTGCCGGAGGCGCCGTCGAGCACGTCGAACCGGTCCAGCATCACCTGCGCGGCGAAGTGCGTGGTGGAGGTACCGAGCCCGGCGAACCCGGCGGCGTGCTGCACGCGGCCGCCCGCGGCCTGACCGAAGAGTCCGCAGGGCCCGGTGGGCGTGTCGAGGGCGCCGGCCCACCGGTGCGTGAGCCGGGTGCCCTCGAGCTGCGGGAACGTCGTCAGCAGGTGCTCGGTCAGCCGCCGGAAGGCCTCGGGCCGGTTCTCGTACGGCCTGCTGATCCGTCCGCCGTAGTGGTAGACGGCGTCATGGCCGCCGAACACTATCCGGCCGTCGGCCGTGAGCCGGTAGTAGTGGGACTGGTTGCCCAGGTCGGTGAGACCCTGCCGCCCGCGCCAGCCGATCGCGCTCAGCAGCGGTTCGGGCAGCGGCTCCGTGGCGAGCAGGTAGCCGTAGACCGGCACCGTGTGCCGGCGGTAGCGGCGCAGCAGGGACGGGAACACACCCGTCCCGAGGATCACCCGGTCCGCCCGGACGGTCGCCTCGCCCGCGGGGGACGTCGTATGCAGGACGGCGCTGTTGCGCGCGCCGCGTCCCGGCGGGGTCAGCCGCCGTACCCGGGTCTGCTCGAAGATCTCCACACCGAGCTCGCTCGCGACCCGGGCCAGCTCGGCGGTCAGGCGCGCGGGGTGCACCAGCGCGGCGGCGTCGGGGCGGACCAGGCCGGCCTCGTAGGTGGGGCTCGCGATCTCGGCGCGCATCTTGGCCCGGTCGAGGAACGTGTGCGGGACGCCGGCCCGGGCGGCCGCGCCGGCGGCGTCCTGCAGCCAGTCGATCTGGTGCGGCTCGAGCGCCAGCTCGACGACGCCGGTGCGTTCCCACTGGCAGTCCAGGCCCAGCTCGTCCACTGCCGCCCCGATGTCCGCCAAGTTCTCCTGGCCGAGGCGGGCCAGCGCTTCTGCCTCGTCTGGTTGGCCGCTGCGGGCGGTCTCGCTGTGGCGGGCCTCGCCGGGGCCGGTCTCGCCGTCGTGGGTGAGGGCCGCGGCGCAGAACCCGCCGTTGCGGCCCGACGCCGCCCACCCCACCGAGCGCGCCTCGACCAGCACCACCCGTGCGCCGGGGTAACGCTGTTGCGCCCGCAGCGCTGTCCACAGGCCGGTGTACCCGCCGCCGACCACCGCGACGTCGGCCCGGATCGGGGCCGACAGCGTGGGGTACGTCGTGCGGCCGCCCAGGTCGTCCTGCCAGAACACCGCTTGGCGCGACCCGCTCAGGGCGTGATCGACGACGGCCCTTGCGGGGACGTTGCGTTCGAAGACGGTCGGCCGGAGGCGTGCCATGCCCCCGAACCTAGCCAACTCCTGCTGACGTCCGGTTTCGGTCTGGTGAGCGACAGGTGACGGTGCCGCGCGGATCCGGCTCTAGCTTTCTGGCGACTGAGCCTGCGGTTCCGCTTCGGGCGGGTGCCTCGTCCCTCGGCCTCCGCCCTGCGCTGCACCTCCGGCTCAGTCGCCGAGGCAGATGGTCTCGTA
The DNA here is from genome assembly GCF_041081105.1 of Promicromonospora sp. Populi. NCBI lineage: Bacteria > Bacillati > Actinomycetota > Actinomycetes > Micrococcales > Promicromonosporaceae > Promicromonospora > Promicromonospora sp. Populi. The sequence goes on from NZ_CP163528.1 coordinate 4,569,142, forward strand.
GCTGCGTTCCGCGGCGAAGCCGAGATCGAGCTCGTCCACGGTCCCGTCCGGGCACTCGAAGCCGCTGACGAGGAGGCCGGTGACCTGGTGCGCGCCGTCCGCGGTGCAGGGGACCTCGCTGCCGTCGTCGTCCACGCAGTCGCCGGCCAGGAGCTGTCCGCCGCCCTGCCCGGGGTCGCCGGGGTGGTCGTCGGACAGGTTGCGCGCGCAGACCGCCTGCGTCTCGCCGCCGGCCTGCCCGTCCTTCTGGAAGACGACGTCGGTGCCGCTCGGGCAGTGCAGCTGTGCCACCGACACGGCGTCCTGGATGTCGAGGACCGTGACCGTCGCCGCGGGATCGTCGCAGGTCAGGGGGCGGTAGGTGGCGACGGCCGCCTCGGCGCCCTCCGCCGTCGACTCCGGACCGGCACAGGACTCGATCGCCCAGACCGCGGTGGCCTCGTCGGCGCTGGGACCGAAGAAGCGGAAACCGACCGCCCCGATCACCACGGCGGCGACGAGGAACGCGACGACGGACCAGATCCAGTCCCGCCTCCCGCGGCTCTTGCCGTCATCGTCGCCCTCGTTCCCGGTGGGCGTCCCGGGAGGCCTGGTCGAGCCGGGCACCGCCCGGTTCGCGCCGGACCGGGTGGCGAACTGGTCGGGCACCGGCTGGCCGGTCCCGAACTGGCCGGACCGCGGCGACTGGCCTGACGCGACCTGGCCGGACGGGAACTGGCCCGACTGGAACTGGCCGGATGGCACCTGGCCGGACGGCGGCCTGCCTCCGGACGGGAACTGGCCCGAGGGTGGCCGGCCCCCGGACGGGAGCTGCCCGGACGGGAACTGGCCCGAGGTCGGCCGGCCCCAGGGGGAAGCTGGCCCGGCTGCTGTCGGTTGTGGCGGCGCTGGTCTGGCTGGTGCTCCGGAACTCCGGCATCCGGTGACACGGGGGATGGCATGTGCGGCACATTAGCGACGTCCGGGTGAATCGCAAAAGGGTCTCAAGTACTTTCCTTGCAATCTCGGGGTTCGTAGGTTATTGCCACACAGACAAACTGACAGTCGAGGCCGGGGCCCGACTGCCAGTTTGGGCGGGGCTCCGACTGCCGCTGCTACGATCTTCGCGTCGCGACTGGCGTCAGGTGGATCACCACCGGGGAGCGACGAGTCATGCCGACGACGGGTCGTTCGCCTGGGCCCTGGGTCACCTCGTGATAGGTGTGCGCCCGGGGCAAGTTGTCGCGGCGCGGGTGCCTTTCACCGCCGTCCGACCACTCCCCGTACCGCATGAATCGAGGAACCATGAGCGCATCGACTCCCGACCCGCTCTCTACCCCGCTCGCCGAGCTCGACCCCGAGATCGCCGCCGTCCTGGACGGTGAGCTGGCGCGCCAGCGCGACACTCTCGAGATGATCGCGTCCGAGAACTTTGTGCCGCGCGCGGTCCTGGAGGCCCAGGGCTCGGTCCTGACCAACAAGTACGCCGAGGGCTACCCGGGCCGCCGTTACTACGGCGGCTGCGAGCAGGTCGACATCGCCGAGAACCTTGCGATCGCCCGCGTCAAGGACCTGTTCGGCGCCGAGGCCGCGAACGTCCAGCCGCACTCCGGCGCCCAGGCCAACGCGGCGGTGCTGCACGCACTGATCAACGCGGGCGACAAGATCCTCGGCCTGGAGCTGGCCCACGGTGGCCACCTCACGCACGGCATGAAGATCAACTTCAGCGGCAAGCTGTACGACGTCGGCTCCTACGGCGTGGACCCGCAGTCCTACCGCATCGAGATGGACGAGGTCCGCAAGAAGGCGCTCGAACACCGGCCCGACGTCATCATCGCCGGCTGGTCCGCGTACCCGCGCCACCTCGACTTCGCCGCCTTCCGTGAGGTCGCCGACGAGGTCGGCGCCAAGCTGTGGGTCGACATGGCGCACTTCGCCGGGCTCGTCGCGGCCGGGCTGCACCCGTCGCCGGTGCCGCACGCCGACGTCGTCTCCTCGACCGTGCACAAGACGATCGGCGGGCCGCGCTCCGGCTTCATCCTCTCCAAGGAGGAGTACGCCAAGAAGATCAACTCCGCGGTGTTCCCCGGCCAGCAGGGCGGGCCGCTCATGCACGTGATCGCTGCCAAGGCGGTCGCGTTCAAGGTCGCCGGCACCGAGGCGTTCAAGGACCGGCAGGAGCGCACGCTCCGCGGAGCCTCGATCATCGCGGACCGCCTCTCGCAGCCCGACGTCGCCGGGGCCGGCGTGTCCGTCCTGACCGGTGGCACCGACGTGCACCTGGTGCTCGTGGACCTGCGGAACTCGGACCTCGACGGGCAGCAGGCCGAGGACCTCCTGCACGCCGCCGGGATCACCGTGAACCGCAACGCCGTCCCGTTCGACCCGCGGCCGCCTCGCGTCACCTCGGGCCTGCGTATCGGCACGCCGGCGCTCGCCACGCGCGGGTTCGGCGACACCGAGTTCACCGAGGTCGCCGAGATCATCGCGACCGCCCTGAAGAACGGTGCGGCGACCGATGTCGACGCCCTGTCCGCGCGCGTGGCGAAGCTGACCGCCGAGTTCCCGCTCTACCCGGGGCTCTGACCTATGGCCGCACAGATTCTGGACGGCAAGGCCACTGCCGCGGCGATCAAGGCGGAGCTCAAGGACCGCGTGACGGCGCTGCGCGAGCGCGGCGTCGTGCCCGGGCTCGGCACGCTGCTCGTGGGCGACGACCCGGGATCGCAGTGGTACGTGGCGGGCAAGCACCGCGACTGCGCAGAGGTGGGCATCGCGTCGATCCGGGAGGACCTCCCGGCCGACGCCACGCAGGAGGACATCGAGGCCGCGGTGCACCGGCTGAACGAGGACCCGGCCTGCACCGGGTACATCGTCCAGCTGCCGCTGCCGAAGGGCATCGACGCCAACCGGGTGCTGGAGCTCGTCGACCCCGACAAGGACGCCGACGGCCTGCACCCCACCAACCTGGGGCGCCTGGTGTTGCGGGTCAACGAGGAGGTCACCTCCTCGCTGCCCTGCACCCCGCGCGGCATCATCGAGCTCATCGAGCGGCACGGCATCAAGCTCGCGGGCAAGGAGGTGGTCGTGCTGGGCCGCGGGACCACCGTGGGCCGGTCGATCGGCCTGCTGCTCACTCGGCGCGCCGTGAACGCGACGGTCACCCTCACGCACACCGGTACGGAGGATCTCGCCGGACTGGTCAGGCGGGCCGACGTCGTCGTGGCCGCCGCGGGCGTCAAGGGCATCGTCTCGGGCGACATGGTGAAGCCGGGCGCCGTGCTGATCGACGTCGGCGTCTCCCGGGAGATCGACCCCGAGACCGGCAAGTCGCGGGTCGTGGGCGACGTCTCGCCGGAGGCCGCCGAGATCGCGGGCTGGGTGTCGCCCAACCCGGGCGGCGTCGGGCCGATGACGCGGGCGATGCTCCTGTCCAACGTGGTCGACTCGGCGGAGCGCTCGCTCGGCGTCTGACGCCGTCTGCTGGGCTGGTCGCTCCGTTGACCGTGCACTTGCTGCCAGGAACCGCCGGTTCTTGGCAGCAAGTGCATGGTCGGCTCGGATCAGTCCGAGTCCGCCGCCGCGGCCGGTGCGTGCCGGTGGCTCGGGCGGCAATTTGAAGTTGCTGACGCCGTTACGGTCGAGGCATGCAGGACGACATCGAGGTCACGGTGGCTGACGCGCTTGCGCTCGCCGAGCTGGCCGCCGGATTCCGGACGTGGCCGAAGCCTGCGGCACTGTTCGAGGGGTTCGCACGACGCGCTCAGGCGGGCGACGTCGTTGTGCTCGTCGCGCGCATCGGTGGCGTCGTGGCCGGCTACTGCCTGGTCGAGTGGCGTTCGAGCTACCCGCCGTTCGCCGCCGCGGATGTGCCCGAGATCGTCGACTTCAACGTTCTGAGCGATCAGCAGAGACAGGGCGCGGGGCGGGCGCTGATGGACGAGGCGGAGCGGATCGCCGCAGGTCGATCGGACACGGTAGGCCTGCGGGTGGGTCTCTACGCTGCCTATGGCCGTGCCCAGCAGCTCTATGTCCGGCGCGGTTACGTGCCCGACGGCGCCGGGCTGACGGTCGACGGTGCCGCCGTCCCCCCAGGCTCCACCATCGTGCTCGACGACGAACCAGTGCTCGCCCTGACCCGATCGCTCCGGCTCCCTGACTCTCAACGGGTCAGGCCGGTCGGGTGGCACCCGGCAGGGCAACGGGACGCCGGGCCGAAGCGGCCAGCAGGCTGAGCGCCAGGCCGCCTACTCCCACCGCCATCACCAGGAGTCCCGTGTTGAGCGCGACCTCGGGGACGAACGCACGCAGGGCGACCGGCACGGTTCCGACACCGTAGACGAGCAGGGCCCAGCGGGGCGCCCCGCGCCAGAAGGCCAGGACCAGCAGGACGGACGCGACGAGGAATGCCACCGACGCGATCGTGAACGCCACACCCAGCGAGCCCGCCCGGAGTGCGGTGACCGTCTCCGGGTCCACCTGGGCGAAGACGAGGTTGATGACTACCTCGACCCCCACGAGGCCGGCGAGCACGACGACATTCGTGACGGCCACGCCCAGCTGGAACGCGCCCGGATCCGGGAGGCGCGCCAACAGGCCGAGGATCAGCACGATCGCGGCGAGCTGCGCCAGCGGTGCGGCGAGCTGGGTGAGGTCGGTGGTGGCGAGGACGCCGGTCCGCTTGGCGGTGTTGACCAGCAGGACCAGTGCGGTGACGACGCCGGCGATCCCGGCGGTGCGGAGAAACCAAGCCTGTCCATAACGAGTGTTATTCATAACGACCGTTATAGACTGTGCGCATGCCAAGGTCCAGCGCTGCCGAGGAAAGTTCCCCGACTGTTACCCGGCGCCTCCTGACGGGCACGCTGGATCTCATCGGGCGCGACGGCGGTGCCAACCTGTCCGTGCGCCGGCTCGCCGAGGCCTCTGGTCGGTCCACGATGTGCGTCTACACGTACTTCGGCGGGCGGGGGGCCTTGCTGGCCGCCGCTCACGAGGAAGCGAGCCAGGACCTGCTCGACACGGTCGAGCGGCACGAGTCGGCTGCTGCGCGCGCTCAGGCCGCGGCCGCCTGGATGAACGAGCGTCCGCAGCTCGCGCTGTGGCTGTTCACGGTGTCCGGCCCGGCGGAGCTGGCCGAGCGCCGGGCGGAGCTCATCCTGCGGGCGCGGGCCGCGCTCGACGGCCCGGCCGGCACCGTGCGGCTCGCCGAGCTGGTCGGCCTCCTGGTGCTGGACGGGCAGGTCGCGGCCGAAGCGGTCGGCGAGGGCGCCCGGCGATGAGTTTCGGTCGGCCACCGGGTCAGAGTGAGGACGGGGCCGACGGCGCCCCTGACCAACTCAGGAGGACCCATGGTTACCGTTCGACCGCATCTCTGGTTCGGGAACAACAGGGCCGGCGAGGCCGCCGCGTTCTACGCGGAGCACATCCCGGGATCGTCCGTCGAGAGCGTGGTGAAGGCTCCCAAGGACGTGCCGGGTGCTGAGCCGGGCGCGGACTTCGTCGTCGAGTTCACGGTGGCCGGCCTGCCCGTCATCGGGCTGAACGCCGGTCCCGACCTCAACCTCGACGAGGCGTTCTCGTTCTTCCTTTCCGTCGAGGGGCAGGACGAGGTCGACCACTACTGGGACCTCCTCACCGCCGACGGCGGCGCGCCCGGCCCCTGCGGCTGGTGCAAGGACAAGTTCGGGGTGTCGTGGCAGGTCATCCCCAAGGAGCTCGAGCGGCTCAGCGGCACCTACTCGACCCCCGCGGAGATCGCCACGATGAACGCCATGCTCAAGATGGGCAAGATCGACGTCGCGGCGCTGAAGGCGGCCCACGACGCCGCGTGACGACCGCAGGTCCGCTCTGACCAAGCGGTTGCGCGTGGTTCCGGGCGCCGGATCATGCGCAAGGCCTTGGTGGAAGCGGACTGTCAGAGGCGGCCGTTAGGCTTCCCGCGTGCCTCTGATTGTTGCCACCGCCAATGTCAACGGGATCCGCGCCGCCGTCCGCCGCGGCATGGACTCCTGGATCGCTACCCGCACGCCGGACGTGCTGCTGCTCCAGGAGGTGCGCGCGCCGGACAAGGTCGCTCGTGAGCTGCTCGACGGCTGGCACGTGGCTCATGCGGAGAGCGAGGTCAAGGGTCGCGCCGGCGTGCTCGTGGCGTCGCGCCTGCCGCTCGGCGAGATCCGTACCGGCCTCAATGCCCACGGGCCTGACGGCGCGGTGGAGGCTGGGCCCGACACGGGCCGTTGGGTCGAGGCGGACGTCCAGCTGCCCGACGGCGGAACGCTCACCGCCGTCTCCGCCTACCTGCACTCCGGGTCTACCAACCCGGGCCAGGAGCACACGATGGTGGCCAAGTACGCCTACCTGGAGAAGGTGACGGCGCGCCTGGCCGAGCTCTCCGGGGCGCAGGCCCCGGCGGTCGTAGCGGGCGACCTCAACATCGCCCACCAGAACGTCGACATCAAGAACTGGCGGAGCAACCAGAAGAGCGCCGGCTTCCTCCCCGAGGAGCGCTCGTACGTGACGCGTTGGCTCGACGAGCACGGCTGGACCGACCTCGGGCGTGCACACGCCGGTGACGGTCCCGGCCCGTACACGTGGTGGTCGTGGCGTGGCGCGGCGTACGACAACGACTCCGGCTGGCGCATCGACTACCAGCTCGCGAATCCGGCCCTCGCTGGCGCCTGCCGCAAGATCGAGGTCGACCGCGCGCCCACCTACGCCGAGCGCTGGAGCGACCACGCCCCGGTCGTGGCCACCTACGAGCTCTGACCCCGCATTGGTTGAGTGCTGGGTATTTGCGGGTCTTGAGCGCCCTGACCCACAAATACCCAGCACTCAACGGCAGCCTCAGTACCGGATCGCGTCGATCACCTTGATCCGCACGGCGTAGATCGCCGGGATCAGGCCCGCGAGGGCGCCGATACCGACGGCGCACGCCATGCCCACCAGTGCGGCGTCGAACGGGAAGCCCGGCAGGTCGTCGATCGGCCGGCCGAAGATGAGGTCGATCGGCACGTTCTTGATGACGGCAACCGCGGCGACCACCCCGACCACGCCGGCCACGGTGGTGGCGACCACCGATTCCATGAGGACGCCGAAGAACACGCGCCCGCTGGTGGCCCCGAAGGACCGGCGGATGCCGATCTCGCGGATCCGGTAGCGCACCGTGACGAGGGCGATGTTGAGCAGCCCCAGCCCGCCCAGCAGCAGGGCGAACCCGCCCACGCCGAGCACCAGGTACTGCAGCACACGGTCGATCACGAACGGCTCTTCGAACGGCGGAGACACCTCGAACGGCAGCCCCGCTGCCGCCAGGTCGCGGGGCAGCACCTCGGCGAACTGGTCCGCCAGCTCCGGCGGCACCCAGAACTGGTACCCGTCCGCGGTGATCCTGTCCGGGAACCAGCGCACGGCCTGGTCGAACAGCAGCAGGGCGCGCGGGTCCTCGTCGGTCCACTGCACGGGTACCTCACCGATCACGGTCGCGGCAACCGGCGTCTCACCCTCGAGCACGACCGTCGGGTGGGTCGCGGCGGCGGCGCCGTCCGCGTACGCGTCCAGGAAGGCCTGGTTGACGACGAGCACCGGGGCCAGCCGCTCGTTGTCGGCGTCGACGAACCACCGACCGTCCTCCATGTCCTGCCGGGTGATGATCCCGCTGTCGGCGTCGACGACGTTCCACTGGATGAACCCGTCGCCCTGGCCGCGCACCTGGAGATCGGCGCTCGACTGGACCGAGTGGTAGGAGATCTGGTGCCGCTCGGCGATGCCGTCGACGATCGTGTCCGCCTCGGCGGCCGTCATCCCGCCGCCGCCCATGCCCATGGACCAGGCGGCGAGGGTGGTGTCCCGGCCGTTCATCCGCTCGGTCTGCTCCTGCATCGCCTGGCCGAACATCGTCACGGCCGCCGAGATGCCGGTGATCGCGGTGACGGCGCAGGCCACGCCGATCAGCGCGAGCAGCACCCGTAGCCGGTGGATCCGCAGCTCGTCCCAGGCCTCCAGGATCGCGCCCACGACGCCGGTCATGCGCGGAACCCCGCGGTCTCGGCGGCAGAATCGCTGGCCGAATCGGCAGTGGAACCGGCAGCGCTCTCGGCCACGGCGGAGGGCGCTTCGAGATGGATGGGGACCAGGACGCCGTCGGCGAGCCGGAACTGGCGGTCGGCGCGAGCCGCGATCGCCAGGTCGTGCGTGATGGTGACCAGCGCGGATCCCGTCTCGATCGCCGCGTCGTCCAGGAGGGTCATGATGGCCCGCCCGGTATCGACGTCGAGGGCGCCGGTGGGCTCGTCGGCGAGGATGACCCGCGGCCCCCGGACGAGCGCCCGGGCGATGGCGACGCGCTGCTGCTCGCCGCCGGACAGCTTCTCCGGCCGCGTGTCGAGCCGGTCGCCCAGGCCGACCCGGTCGAGAGCCTGCGTGGCGATCTTGGTCCGGTTCCAGAACTGCTTGCCGCGGGCGTACATCAGGGGCGCGGCGACGTTCTCGAGTGCCGTGCGTCCCTGCAGCAGGTTGAACTGCTGGAACACGAAGCCGAAGTCGTCGCCCCGGCGCCGGGCCAGGGCCCGGCTGCGCAGGCGGCCGACCGGCTCGCCCTCCAGGAGGTACTCGCCGGACGTCGGGGAGTCGAGCAGGCCGAGGATGTTCAGCAGCGTGGACTTGCCGGTGCCGGAGCGGCCGACGATCGCGACGTGCTCGCCCGAGCCGACCGTCAGGTCGACGCCGCGGAGGATCTCGAGAATGCTCCCGTTCGGGAGCTCGACGTGCCGGGTTACGCCCTGCAGGTCGACGAGCGCGGCGGCGGTCATTCGAAGCACTCCTCGTCGTACATCTGCATCGCCATGTCACCCTCCACGACAGCGCCGTCCGCGGAGATGCCGGCGCAGTCGGCCCCTTCCTCCGTGTTGTCGGCTACGGGCGTGAACTCCAGGATCTGCTCGCCCGCCTTCAGGCCCTTGGTCACCTCGACCTGCAAGCCGTCGGTCAGGCCCAGCGTGACGTCGCGCTCCTCGGGCTCCGCGCCCTCCTCGGCGACCGTCCACACCTTGCCGGTCTGCGAGGTGCCGAGCACCGCACTGATCGGTACCACCACGACGTCCTTCGCGTTGCCGTTGGTGATCTCGATCTCGGCGCCCAGACCCGAGAAGGCCTTGATCTTGGGCGGGATGGAGCAGCGGACGGCGCCCGTGGCGGCCTCGCCGCTCTCGGTCACGGCGCCCTCGCCGCCGGTGGCGCCGCCGGGCGCCTCGCCGATCGTGAGGCCGGTGCAGGTGAACGGTGCCGGACCGCCCTTGAGCGTCACCTGCGCCTCGCCGGCGGCACCGACGAGGCGGTACTGCTGGTCTGCGGTGAGCGTGCCCGAGACGGACAGGGTGCCGGGGGAGACGGTGCCGATGGTCTCGCCCACGGCGACCACCTGGTCCTTGAGCACCGTGACGTCCACGGCGCCCGCGACCGGCGCGAGGACCGACGTCCAGGTGACCTTCGGCTCCTGCTCGGTGACGGTCTCCTCGCCGGTCTCCTCGTCGACCTCCACGACGGGTTCGACGATCTCCTCGCTCTTGATCCACAGGATGCGTTCGTCCTTGCCGATCTTCTTGTCGTCGACCTGGATCTCGGCGACGACGCCGTCGGCGGTGGCCTTGACCTCGATCGGCGGGTCGGAGGCCACGGAGGCAGGCACCGTCACCGTGTTGGTGACGGAGCCCTTCTCGACGGCGACTATCGACTCCGTGATCTCGCCCGTCGGCTGGAGCGCGTCGGGCGGGTCGAGCTCGGCCCCCCGGAGCGCCAGGGCGACGAGCGCGGCGGCGATCACCGCCCAGATGATGATCCGGACGGTGGGGAAGACGTACTGGCGGACGGCACCCATGAGGGCTCCTCGCAGCGGCGCGTAGGGACGTTGAACGCTGCGGAGGGCAGCCCGGTGGACACTAGCCCGGCTTCGGTGCGGGCGAAATGAAAGTCCGGGTGACATCTACGCCAGACGAGGCGACGGCGGTCAGCCCGCCGGGTCCGACCGCGGTCAGCCCGCCGGGGCCGACGGCGGAGCGAGCAGGAACGCCGGCGCAGTCAGGTCGGCGTCGGCGAAGGCGTCCGCGACCGCCTGGGCGACCGCGTCGACGTCGGACAGGCGGACCAGCGCGATAGCGCTGCCGCCGAAGCCGCCGCCGGTCATCCGCGCGCCGAGCGCACCCGCAGCCATGGCGGACTCCACGACGAGGTCGAGCTCACGGCAGGAGACCTCGTAGTCGTCCCGCAGGGAGGCGTGCGAGGCCAGCATGAACGGGCCGACGTCGGCGGCGCGGCCCTCGCGCACCAGGTCGGCGAACCGCGCGGTGCGGTCGATCTCGGTCACGACGTGCCGCACCCGGCGGCGCAGCACCCCGTCGGGGTCGTGCGGCTCGAGCTCGGCCAGCGCGCGGTCGATGCCCATGCCGCCGAGCGTCGGCGCGATGTCGCGCAGCGACTCCAGCCCGAGCAGCCCCGCCGCGCGCTCGCAGGCCTCGCGGCGGGCCCCGTACTCGCCGGAGACGTGCGAGTGCTCGGCCTTGGTGTCGACAACCAGGAGCGTCAGGCCGGCCGTGGCCAGGTCGAACGGCACGGGTACACCCGACTCCAGCGGCTTCAGGCCCGGCCGGAAGTCGAGCAGGAGCGCGTGACCCTCGCGGCAGCGCAGCGACGCCGACTGGTCGAGCCCGCCCGTCGGCGCGCCGGCGATCTCATTCTCTGCCCGGCGGCTGACGTCGACCAGCTCGGCGCGGCCGGCGTCGGACGCCGCGAGGCCGAGGCCCGCAATCGCGTCCAGGGCGACCGCGACTGCGGCCTCCAGCGCCGCCGAGGAGCTCAGCCCGGCCCCGAACGGCACACACGAGTCGACGGCGGCGTCGAAGCCGCCCACCTTGTGGCCGGCCTCCGCCAGGGCCCAGGCGACACCCGCGACGTAGGCGCCCCAGCCCTGCACGGCGCCGGGCGCCACGTCGGACAGCTGTGTCGTCCACACGCCCTCGGCCTGCGCCGACACGAGCCGGACCTGGTCGTCCTCACGGGGCCGCAGCGCGATGTAGGTGCGGTGCGGCAGCGCCGTCGGGAGGCAGAGCCCTGCGTTGTAGTCGGTGTGCTCGCCGATCAGGTTGACCCTGCCGGGAGCGGACCAGATGCCCTCGGGGGAGCCGTCGAACGAACGGGAGAAGAGCTCGTCGACCCGGCGCGCGCCGTCCTCGGCGGTCCAGGCCTCGAGCCAGTTGATGGTGGTCACGTAACTGATTATTACGGGTCGCGCGCACAGGACCCAGCGCCGGGTCAGGCAGCGAGACCGTACGAGCGGTGCACTCAGCGCTCGCGGCGAGATCACGGTCACCCCTGGACGGCGGCCAGCACCTCCTGCTCCTCGTCGCGGGTCAGCCCTGTGACCTTGGCGTCCGGCGTGGCGCGGAGCCACGCGAGGGTGTCGCGGGCGGACTCCGCGATCGGCCGGACACGGAGGCCGGCACTCAGCGACGCGGTCGCGTCGTGCGTGAGCATGCCCGACCAGTCGGGGTCGCCGATCCACATCGGGAGCGAGCGCGGGCCGGACCACGGCTTCACGTCGCGCTCGGTCAGCGCTGCCGCGGAAACGGGCACCAGCTTCGGGTCGGCGCCCACCCCTGCCGCCACCTGCGCGAGCACCTCCGAGCGGGGCAGCGGCGGGCAGACGCCGTCGTACACACCGGTGGTGCCACTCTCGACGGCCGTGACCATCCAGTCCGCGAGGTCTCGGACGTCGATGATCTGGATCTCCTCGTCCACCGGTTCGGGGACGAGGACCGGCAGGCCGTCCTCGGCGGCCTGTGCGAACCGGGCCGGCCAGTAGGTGAACCGGCCGCTCGGGTCGCCCGGCCCGACGATCAGGCCGGGCCGGATGATGAGCGACCCCGCGACGCCGGAACGGACCGTGTTCTCGCACGCCACCTTCATGGCGCCGTACGCCTCGGGACTCGAGCTCGGGTCCTCGTCGGTCTCGATCGGGTCGAGCAGCGGGAGCGTGTCGGGGGTGCCGCCGGGCGTGGCGACGTCGGCGTAGACGTTGATGGTCGAGACGAACGCCCAGTGGGCGTCGGGGAAGGCGGCCACAGCGGTGCGTACGTGGGAGGGGATGCGGGAGACGTCGACGACGGCGTCGAACCCGGCACCGGCCAGCTCGGGTGGGACGGCTTCGGCGCGGTCCCAGCGCACGAGCGTCGCGCCGTCGGGCACCGTGCCGCTCACGCCGCGCGCGGCGCACGTGACATCGTGGCCGCGGGCCACGGCGGCCTCCGCGACCGCGCGAGACAGGAAGACCGTTCCACCGAGCACCAGGATTCGCATGGCCCTACCGAACCGCATCGCGGCGGTGAGAGCACGCGGATCTGCTGCTGGCGAATCTCCGGGGGGCGTACTGCTTCGGGAGGCGTACCGGGGAGCGTCGCGATAATCCCTGGCCCTCACTACCTCACGCGTCTAGAGTCCTGACTCGACAACAGAACATGGCACGAGCACGGGTGGGCCGGAGACCGTCGGTTACCACTTCTAATGGGGAGGTTGCGGGTTCGAGTCCCGCCGTCGTCCGTGAGGACGGCGTAGCTCAATTGGTAGAGCACCACACGTCGGCAGTCAGCAACACGCCCACCCGTGCTTCGTAGAGCGGGCCGGAGCCACTTCGGTTATCTGGCACACCGCAGCGGTTGCGGGTTCGAGTCCCGCCCCGGGCAACCGGGTTGCTGCCCGACGGCGTCACGTCGTCGGATCCGGAGGGCACACACACGCCCGCTCGTCCACGTGATGAGAGCGGCGGCGGGCATCCACCCGCCGCCGCTCCCTTCTGCCCGTCGCAAGAACGACCCATCCCCGAGAGGAGCTTCGCCATGGACATCCTGCGCGCTATCAACCGCCGTCGGACGCCTCAGAACCAGCCTGCAGACGTGCGCCAGAAGGCGAACTCCGCCGGCGGTTACACCTTTGTGCTCGACGACGCGGCGCGCCTGCGGCGCTTCCTCACGCTCGGCGTCGACGGCGGCACGTACTACGCCACCGCCGGGACGCTGGCCCGCGAGAACGCTGAGGTCGTGGGCCGCATGGCGGCCGCCGACCCGGTGGCGCTGGTCGAAACCATCGTCGGGGTGTCGACGAGCGGCGCTGCGCCTCGGCAGAACCCGGCCCTGTTCGCGCTCGCGTACGCGGCGTCGGTCCCCGAGTCGGCAGCGCTCGCGCTCGCTGCGCTGCCCCAGGTCGCCCGCACGGGTACGCACCTGTTCCTGTTCGCCGGCTACGTCGAGCAGTTCCGGGGCTGGGGCCGTGGGCTGCGGCGCGCCGTCGGTGGCTGGTACACGGCCAGGGATGCCGACGCCGTCGCCTATCAGGCCGTCAAGTACCGGCAGCGCGAGGGCTGGTCGCACCGCGACCTGCTGCGCCTGGCGCACCCCGTCACGGCCGATCCCGCGCTGCGGGCGACGTTCGACTGGATCGTGCGCGGCGCGACGGGCGAGCACACGCCCGCCCTTGTCGAGGCTTTCCTCAAGGCGCAGGAGGCGACGGACGCGGCTGCCTGGTCGGCGCTCGTCCGCGACGCCGGCCTGACCTGGGAGATGCTCCCCGACGCGGCGCTCGCCGAGCCCGCGGTGTGGGACGCGCTCCTCGACGTCGGCATGCCCGCCACCGCGCTGATGCGTCAGCTCCCGCGGCTCACCCGGCTGGGGTTGCTGCCCGCCGTCGGCGGACGCACCGATGAGGTCGCGACCTTGCTCGCCGACCCCGAGCGGCTGCGTCGTGCCCGCGTGCACCCGGTGAGCGTGCTGGTGGCGCAGCGGACCTATGCGTCGGGCCTGTCGGCCCGGGGCACCGGAACGTGGGAGCCCACGCAGCGCATCGTCGACGCGCTGGACGCCGGGTTCTACGCGGCGTTCGGTGCTGTCGAGCCGGCCGGGAAGCGGATGCTGCTCGCCGTGGACGTGTCGGGCTCGATGGGCGTACCGATCGCGGGCATGCCGCTGACGGCACGCGAGGCATCGGCGGCGCTGGCGCTGGTCCAGCTCGCGACCGAGCCGGGCGCGTCGGCCGTCGGGTTCACGACCGGCCTGGGTCGCGGCTGGCACGAGTCGGTGCTGAAGCCGCTGCGCATCTCGCCGCGGCGTCGGCTCGATGACGCCCTGCGCGTGGTCGACGAGATGCCGATGGGTGGCACGGACTGCGCCCAGCCGATGCTGTACGCGCTGGCCAAGGGCATGGAGGTGGATACGTTCGTGGTCTACACCGACAACGAGACGTGGCACGGGGACGTCCACCCGCACCAGGCGCTGCAGCAGTACCGGGAGCGCACGGGCATCCCCGCGCGGCTCGTGGTGGTGGGCATGACCGCTACGAAGTTCTCGATCGCGGACCCGTCCGACCCGGGGATGCTCGACGTCGCCGGGTTCGACGCCGCCGTGCCGTCCCTGATCTCGCAGTTCGCGCGGGGGCTCTGACCCGCATCCCCTTCGAGTCCTAGGTTTCTTCGCTTTCGAGGTGCTCAAAGCGAAGAAACCTAGGACTCGAAGGGCATGCGCCCGTCGACCCGTGTCGGCTCAGACCGGCGCCAGGCCCAGGCTGCGGCCCGCCAGCCCGCGGCGGCGGCGTGCTAGCCCGCGGGCGACGTCGGCCAGCACCTTCGCGCCCGGCGAGTCCGGCGCGGTCAGGACCACGGGTGTACCCGAGTCCCCGCCCTCGCGGACGGCTACGTCGAGCGGGATCTGGCCCAGCAGCGGTACGTCCTTGCCCACGAGCTCGGTGAGCCGGGCCGAGACCTTGGCCCCGCCGCCCGCACCGAAGATCTCCAGGCGGGAGCCGTCCGGCTGCTCCAGCCACGACATGTTCTCGACCACGCCCACAACACCCTGCTGCGTCTGGGTCGCCACCGACCCGGCGCGCTCGGCGACCTCGGCGGCCGCCGCCTGCGGCGTCGTGACCACGAGGATCTCGGACGATGGCAGCAGCTGCGCCACGGAGATGGCGATGTCGCCCGTGCCGGGCGGCAGGTCGAGGAGCAGCACGTCCAGGTCGCCCCAGAACACGTCCGCGAGGAACTGCTCCAGCGCGCGGTGCAGCATCGGCCCGCGCCACACCACGGGCTGACCCGGCGGCACGAACATGCCGATCGAGACCACCTTGACCCCGTGGGCGATGGGCGGCAGCAGCATGTTGTCGACGCGGGTCGGCTGCCGGTCCACGCCCAGCATGCGGGGGATCGAGAAGCCGTAGATGTCGGCGTCGATCACACCGACCGACAGACCGTCCGCCGCCATCGCCACCGCGAGGTTCGCCGTGACCGACGACTTGCCGACGCCACCCTTGCCCGACGCGATGGCAAACACCTTGGTCATCGAGCCCGGCTGGGAGAACGGGATGACCGGGTCGCCGGCGCCGCCGCGCAGCATCGAGCGCAGGGAGGCGCGCTGCTCGGGCGTCATGACGCCCAGCTCGACGTCGACGCCGGCCACCCCGTCGACGGCTGTCGCAGCCGCGGTCACGTCCTTGATCAGCGTCGACTTCATGGGGCAGCCCGCGACGGTCAGGTCGACGCCGACGGCGACGTGGCCGTCGTCGGACACCACTACCGAACGAACCATGCCCAGGTCCGTGATGGGACGCCGGATCTCGGGGTCGAGCACGCCGGTCAGCGCGTCACGGACGCGTGTCTCGAGCGTAGGGGGGGCAACGGGGGTCATGCTTCGATCCTATTGCGGGGGTCCAGGGGCTCGGGCCCTGGCCCGGGGGACGGGTGACTTAACGGGGCCGTTGCAGGCTGGGTCAGTTGAAAACGGTACGCTGCGTCACCACCTAGGGTGAGGAGGCCCCATGACCGAGCCACGCGTCCCCGCGCGAGTCCGGCGTGTCGCCTCCGAGGACCAGGCACGCGAGCTCGCTGCCGAGCTGCAGCGGGCCAGCCGCCGCTGGCCCGTGGTCGTCATCTCGACGGCCGCCGGGCAGGACACGCCCTTCGTGGACCCGCAGCGTGTGCTCGACGACGTCGCCGGGCTCGCCGAGGTCGTCGTCATCCCCACGGGCGACGTGTCGTGGGCGTTCTCCTCCGACATGCCGCCGGACACCCAGGTCTACGGCGGCGCCTCCCGGGTCTACGGCACCGACCTGGAGTGGGTGCACCACCCGCGGCGTTCGCCCCTGCACTTCGCGTACTCCCCGGACGAGGACGCGCGCGTTCGCGACCGCCTGGTCGGCGACGTCATGCGGTTCGCGGTGCGGGCCGGGATCGTGGGCGCGGCCCGGCCCGCGCCCGACGCGGTGGTCACCGACGGCAAGGTGCTGGGTGTGCTCGGCACGCGGGCCCTGGTCAGTGCCGACGACGGCGGCCAGGCCACCGTCGCGGAGGAGCTCGTCTTCCCCGACGTGCCGCTGGAGCGGGTGCTCTCGCCCGGCATGCGGGTCACCGGGGTGCTCGACCCGGTCCGCCGGCTGCTCGACGTCCGCGGGATGCTGCCCGACGTCGACGCGCTGCGCCGGGCCGTGCGCACCGCCTACCGCGTGGGTCAGGTGGTGCTCGGGCGCGTCGAGTCCGTCGAGGACAGCGCGGTGCGGATCGCCCTGGCGCCCGGCGTCACCGTGCGGGTGCGCCGTGCGGAGATCACGGGCAACGACCTGGACCTGTTGTGCGACCTCTTCACCCCGGGCGAGGTGGTGGCGGCCCGACGGGTGCCCGCGCCGCTGGACGGCCTGGCCCTGCGGTTGGACGACGTCGACGAGTCCGAGGACCGGCCCGTCCCCGCCATCGCGCTGCTCGACGGCGGGCCGCCGTGGCTCAAGCTCCCGCTGGTCGAGCCGTCGCTTGGCGGGCCCTCGCTTGGCGGGCCCTCGCTGGTCGAGCCGGTGCTGATCCAGTCCTCGCTGGCCGGGCCGGTGCTGGCCGGGTCCGCCGGTGGCCGATCCCCAGTGGCCGGGGCCGGCCCCGCGTCGGCGTCGGGCGCCGTCGGGCCGCCTACCCCCGCCGACCTGTTCGGCGTACGCCCCGCCGCGGCGGACCCGCGCCCCGGGGGCGTGGCGGCCCTCCCGCCCGGGGTGCGCGCCGTCGGCGGACCGGTGCCGACACCTCCCGGCGGGCAGCGCGTGCCGACTCCGGGCGACGTGGCCGCGTGGCACGCCGGCGGGCACGACGCGCTGCCCTCGCCCGCCACGTCCGGGACGCTGCCGGGGCCGGCAGGCAAGGCGGCGCGCGACCTCAGCCTGTCCCTGGACGCGGCGAAGTCCGAGGTCGCCACGCTCGCGAAGGAGCTGCTGGACGATCGTGTCAAGCGGCGCCAGGTCGAGCTGGAGGTCGACCGGCTGCTGGGCCGCGTCGGGGAGCTCACCGAGCGGCTGGACCGCAGCGAGCGACGTGCGGAGCAGCAGGCCACGGCGCTGCGCAAGGCGCGGCAGGAGGCCGCGCGGCTGCGCCGCCGACTGGGCGACGCGGGGGTCGAGGTGCCCGAGGAGCGGTATTTCGTCGACGACGAGGAGCAGCTCCGGTTCGAGGTGCTGGCCGAGTGGGCCCGGGCGATCCCCGCCGCGGAAAAACCCGGGCGTCCGCTCGCCGACTACACGCTCGGCCCGCGGTTCCTCGCGACCCTGTCCGACGTCGAGGGCGTGAGCCGGGACCGGGTGGTCTGGACGATCGTCATGGTGCTGACCGGGCTGGCGCCCGAGATGAACGGCCTGCAGGTGCACCGCCTCCGCACGGGCGCCGGTGGTGACGACCCGATCCGGCAGCGCGACGACGGCGCCGCGTGCTGGCGGGTGTCGCTGCAGGTCAACACGCCGTCGGCCCGGAGGCTGCACTACTGGAAGCAGCCCGGCGGGGCCTACGAGCTGTCGCGGGTGGTGCTCCACGACGACGTGGAGCCGTGACCGAGGTCCTTCCGGTCCCCGCGGTCCTTCTCGTCCAGCTCCTCCAGCAGGTTGCGGATCTCCGAGCGCACGAAGTCGCGCGTGGCGACCTCGCTCAGCGCGATCCGCAGGGCCGCCATCTCACGGGCGAGGTACTCCGTGTCCGCGAGATTGCGCTCACCCCGCTGCCGGTCCTGCTCGGCTGTGACCCGGTCGCGGTCGTCCTGCCGGTTCTGCGCGAGCAGGATCAGCGGCGCCGCGTAGCTGGCCTGCAGCGACAGCATCAGGGTGAGGGCCGTGAACCCGTTGGCGGCGCTGTCGAACCGCAGGCCCTCCGGGCCGAACGCGTTCCACACGAGCCAGACGATGCAGAACACGGTGAGGTAGATGAGGAACCGGGGCGTGCCCAGGAACCGGGCGATGCCCTCGGTGGCCTTGCCGACGGCATCCTGGTCCATCCGGAAGCGCGGGACCAGCGAGCGACGCTGCGCGAGCGGGGTGTCCAGGCGGTCAGCCACGGGTCGCCTCCCGACCGGTCGATCCGCGCCCGGCGGCCTGCGCCGCTACGGCGTCCAGGCGTTCGTCGTCGTTGACCCGCCAGTCGTCCGGGAGGATGTGGTCCAGCACGTCGTCGACCGTGACCACGCCCAGCAGCCGGCGCTGCGCGTCGAGCACGGGCAGAGCGAGCAGGTCGTAGGCCGCGAGCAGACGCGTCACCTGGCCCACCGACGCCTCGTGGGTCAGCCACTCCGTCTCGGCGTCCAGCACCGAGGCGACCGCCGCGTGCGGGGGCTCGCGCAGCAGCCGCTGGAAGTGCGCGACGCCGAGGAACCGCCCGGTCGGCGTCTCCAGCGGCGGCCGCACCACGAACACCATGGAGGCCAGGGCCGGCGGCAGCTCGGACCGCCTGATCTGGGCCAGCGCGGTCGCGATCGTGTCGTCCGCGCCGAGGATCACCGGCTCCGTGGTCATCAGACCGCCCGCGGTGTCCTCCGCGTACTCCAGCAGACGCCGGACGTCAGCCGCCTCCTCCGGCTCCATCAGGTTCAGCAGCTGGGCCGCCTGCTCCTCGGGCAGCTCGTTCAGCAGGTCGGCGGCGTCGTCGGGCTCCATCACCTCCAGGACGTCGGCGGCGCGGTCGATGTCCAGGCCCGACAGGATGGAGACCTGAACCTCCTCCGGGAGCTCCTCCAGCACGTCGGCCAGCCGCTCGTCGTTCAGCGCACTGGCGATCTCCAGCAGGCGCTCGGTGCCCAGGTCGCGGATCACGTCCGCGAGGTCGGCAGCGCGCATGCCCTCGTACGCCTCCAGCAGGCGCGCGGCGCCCTGCTCCGCGGACCGGGCGGTCAGGTCCTGCACGGCATCGACCGGCACCGTCAGCGTGGAGCCGCGCCGGAACGGGGCCGAACCACGCGCCGAACGGCGCCGCACGAACAGCTGGTCCACCAGCCAGTCCCCGGTGCGCTGCTGCGCTATCGAGACGTCCTCGATGGTGACCTCGCCCGAGCCGTCGCTGAGCTGCACCCGGCGGTCCAGCAGCTGGCCCAGCACCAGGGACTCCATGGCCCGCTGCTCGAACCGCCGCAGGTTCACCAGGCCGGTGCTGATCACCTGGCCCGCGTCGATGCTGGTCACCCGGGTCAGAGGGAGGAAGACGCGGCGTCGGCCCGGGACCTCCACCACCAGACCGACCGCGCGCGGCGCGCCCTTCGCCCGGACCAGCACAACGACATCACGAACCCGGCCCACCTGGTCCCCGATGGGGTCGAAGACCACTGTCCCTGCCAGGCGTGCGACAAAAACCCTGCTGCTGGCGCTCACGCAGGTCAGCCTACGACTCGCCCCTACCCCACGCTCTCCGCCACGAGCGGCCGCGTTCCTCGCCACTCTCAGCAAGGTAGGAGAGACTATGGGGTATGAGCATGTCTCGCCCGGGTGTCGTCCCGAAGGTCCCGACCCTGCCGGCCGGCGACGAGGTCGCCGCGTACTCCACCTACCTGGAGGCGCAGAAAGCAGTCGACTACCTCTCCGACAACAAGTTCCCCGTTGAGAACGTCACCATCGTGGGCACCGACCTACGCATGGTCGAGCGCGTCACCGGACGCCTCACCTACGGCCGGGTGGCGCTCGCGGGCGCACTCTCCGGCGCGTGGTTCGGTTTCTTCGTGGGTCTGCTGATCACGCTGTTCGCGGGCGAGGCGGGCTTCCAGGTGATGATCGCCGGCATCGCGCTCGGCGCCGGCTTCGGCCTGCTGTTCTCGATCCTGTCGTACACGTTCACCGGCGGACGGCGTGACTTCACGTCGTCGTCGCAGATCGTCGCCGCGACCTACGCGATCCTCTGCGGCCACGACCACGCGAGCGACGCCCGGGCGCTCCTGACCCGTTCGCCGAGCGGGCTGGGCAAGGCCCGCGGGACCGCCTCCGTGGGGGTCGCGGCGCCGGTGGCGCCGCCGGCGGCTCCCGCCGCTCCGGCTCCGGGTGCTCAGGTGCCCGACGCCGGTGTGACGCCGCCCGCCGCACCGCCGGCCCGACCGACCGACCCGCGCTGGGTCACCCCGACGGGTGAGCCCCGGTACGGCGCGATGCGGCCGGGTGCTGGTGCTGGTGCTGGTGCCGCGGCGTCGGCCGAGCCGGCTTCGGACGCTCCCTCGGATGCCCCGGTCGATCAGCCCGAGTCGCCGACCCCGCCCGCGTCGTCGGACACCCCGGCTGCCACGCACCAGGACGAGCTGACGGACCAGGACGACATCCCGACGCAGCGCACAGCACCCCGCGGCACCAACCCCTACGCGCCGCCTACCGACGACCAGAAGTAGGAACTCCCGGGCGTGTGGCGCTGGCTTGTGCGGCACGCCGACTTCGGTTGGTTGCACGGCGGCTGATGTGACTTCGGTCGGTTGTTATGAGATCGGTCAATCAAACGACCGATCTCATAACAACCGACCGAAGTCATTCGCTGTGCTGTGCAAGGGACCGAAGTCAGCTGAACGCGCCAAGCAGAGGACCGAAGTCAGCTGAACGCGCCAAGCAGAGGACCGAAGTCAGCTGAACGCGCCAAGCAGAGGACCGAAGTCAGCTGACTGTCCCGTGCAAAGGACCGAAGTCGCGAGGTCAGATTGCGGGAAGCCGTGGATCGATCCGGGCTTTCCGAAGCACGTCCGGTGGGATGTGCGCGGTGATCCGGTCGAGCATCGCTTGGACATCCTGCTTGTCCGACGCGCTGATGTTCTCGATGGTGACTCCGGCGCGGCGGATGGCGTCGGCGCGAGCCTTCTCGGCAATGTATTCCTGCGCAGGGTCGTGACCTGGGCGAACACCGTCGGGCCGGTACTTGACCTGCCCGTCGAACTCGATCCCCAGCGACCACTGCTCATACCCGAGGTCGGTGTGGAAGAGCCCGGCGTCGGTCTGGACCGGCATCTGCGTGGTCGGCCGCGGCAGGCCGAGGCGCAGGAGCACGTAGCGGACCCAGGTCTCCCAGGCGGACTGGGGGCCGGCATCGGCGAGCTCGATCACCAACCTGGCCTGCTGGACGCCGCGCCGGCCGGTCTGGGCGTCGAGCGTCGCGAGCAGAACCTCTCGGTCGGCCCCCAGGGCCAGAGCGGAGTCGGTGATGACGAGCGCTTCGAGCGGGTGCAGCGTCCGTGCGCAGTCGACGACGGTGCGCGCGAGCGACGTCACGGGGAGGCCCGCCACGTCCGTTACGTCTTCGGGGGCAAGGGTCCAGGAGTAGCGCCGGACGTCGTCGGCCGCGTGACCCGATGCGCGATAGTGCTGGTAGACGTGTGTCTCGCGCGGCGTCGTCCAGACGAGGCAACCCAGAAGCAGTGCGGCCGAGGCGTGGCTGAACACGTGTTTGGCTCTGAGCTGGGAGTGCAGCGCACGGATGCGGGCGAGCGCCTTCTTGCGCGCTTCCCGCGGGGCTCCGGAAGGACCGCTGACCTGTATCTCGTCCGGGGCGCAGTACGCACCGCGCCGGACTCTGAGGACCTCGCCGCTGCGGGCCGCGGCGGCGAGCTTGTTGCGGTTGTGCTCGAGTGCGAGCGCGACCGTGGGGATCTCTACTTCGACCATGGAATGACGTTGCATCATCCTCGCGGGCCGAAAGACCGGTTCAGCTCGAACTGTGTACGGACTGCTTATCCACAGGGCCGCTGTCGCGCTCGAACCGTTGGGACACCGTCCCGTGGGGCGCCGCGTCCGACACAATCGCTCGGCTCATCTCTGGGTGGTGTGGGACTACGCGAGATGTGCCCGGTGACTTCGGTCGGTTGCACAGCACCTGATGTGACTTCGGTCCGTTGCTCTGAGATCGGTCAATTAAACGACCGATCTCAGAGCAACGGACCGAAGTCACATCAGGTGCTGTGCAATGGACCGAACTCAGCCCCCGAGCGAGCGAACCGGGCTCAGCGCAGCGAGGCCATCCAGGCCTCTACGTCCTCCGGGCGGCGGGGGAGCGCCGCCGAGAGGTTCTCGTTGCCGTCCTCGGTGATCAGCACGTCGTCCTCGATGCGCACGCCGATGCCCCGGAACTCCTCGGGCACGGCGAGGTCGTCGGCCTTGAAGTACAGGCCCGGCTCGATGGTGAACACCATGCCCGGCTCCAGCACCCCGTCGAGGTACAGCTCGCTGCGCGCCTGCGCGCAGTCGTGCACGTCTAGGCCCAGGTGGTGCGACGTGCCGTGCACCATCCAGCGGCGGTGCTGCTGGCCGTCCTCGGTCAGGGCCACGGCGGCGGTGACGCCGTCGGGCAGGAAGCCCCACTCCTCGAGCCGGGCCGCGATGACCTCCATGGCCGCCGCGTGCACGTCGCGGAACTTGGCGCCGGGCTTTGAGACGGCGAACGCGGCGTCGGCCGCGTCGAGCACCGCCTGGTAGATCTTGCGCTGCACGTCGCTGTACTCGCCGTCGACCGGCAGGGAGCGCGTGATGTCGGCGGTGTAGAGCGAGTCGACCTCGACGCCGCCGTCGAGCAGCAGCACCTCGCCGGAGCGCACCTCGCCGTCGTTCCGGATCCAGTGCAGGGTCGTGGCGTGCTCGCCCGAGGCCGCGATGGTCTCGTAGCCCACGGCGTAACCCTCGAGCCGGGCGAGCCCGTCGAACGTGGTCTCCACCACCCGCTCGCCGCGGCGGTGCTCCTTTGCGGCGGGCAGGGCGCGGACCACTGCCGCGAAGCCCTCGATGGTGCGGGCCACGGCCTCGCGCATCTGCTCTATCTCGTACTCGTCCTTGATGAGCCGCAGCTCGGACGTGGCCTCCACGAGGGTCTCGTCGGTCAGGGCGTCCTCGTCCTCACCTGCCTCCAGGCGCAGCTCCTCGACGAGCGACTCGACGGCGTCGTCGGCGCCGGTCACCACGAGGAGGCGCACGCCGCCGTCGCCGACGTCCTTCGCCAGGGCGTCGCCCAGCTCGTCGATGTGGCGGGCCTCGATACCGGTGAGGGTCTCGACGTCGGCCAGCGAGGGGCGGGCGCCGACCCAGAACTCGCCGTAGCGGGCGTCGGCGTAGAACTCCTCGTTGTCCCGCGGGGCCAGCGGCCGCACGTACAGCACGGCGTGATGATTCGAGCCGTTGTCGCCCGCGCCGTCCTCGACCGGGTGCAGCACCAGCACGGCGTCCGGCTCCTGGTCGGTGCCCAGCCCCGTGAGGTGCGCGAACGCCGAGTGCGGCCGGAACCGGTAGTCGGTGTCGTTGGAGCGGGTCTTGAGCGAGCCCGCCGGGATCACGAGGCGCACCCCGGGCAGGCGGTCGGAGAGTGCCGACCGGCGGGCCACGGTGAACGGCGCCGCTGCCGACGCCGTGAGGCCGAGCTCGGCGCGCGGGGCCCACTGCGACATCACGAAGTTCTTGAACGCGGTGGAGGAGGGACGGTGCGAACGGTTGGAACCACGGTCGGCGGTTCCCTGCTCGTCAGGCTGCGAAGTGGTGGTGGGCTCGCTCATGCGCCCAGTGTTTCACGCACTCCGGCCGAAGTCGGAAAGCGCCCGGGTGAGCACCCGGTTGAAGGCGGCAGGTGCCTCCATGTTGACGTCGTGCCCCGCCCCGGGGATGACGACGAGCGCTCCGTCGCGGGCCGCGGCGAGGTGCCGCTGCTCGCCGATCCGCATGGTGTCGCGGGCGCCGTTGACGAACCAGACCGGCACCCGTGCGGCCCGGACGGCGGCGATCGAGGAGCGCCCGGCCAGGTGGGTCAGCGTGTCCGTGACGACGTCCCAGGTCGGGCGGTACATCTCGGCGGTCTGGCGCGGGGCGATCTCGACCTCTCGCAGATCGGCGCCACCAGGCTTGCTCCGCAGCGGGCGGAACGGGGGCCGCAAGGACAGCGGTCGCAGGGTCGGTACCGAGAGGCGCGGGCGATGCACGCTCGGGTGCACCACCCGACCGGTCAGGCGGCGCGTGAGGTACGCGGCGTTGGCGACTGTCCTGGAGACGTCCCGGTAGAGCTTTACGGGCTTGCCCTTCGGGTCCGACGTGCAGCCGGCGGCGACCAGGCCGACCAGCCGGTCGGTGGTGCCGGGCCGCGCGGCCCAGGCGAGCGACGCGTAGCCACCCAGCGACAGGCCCACCAGGGCCACCGGCCCGGTCGGGAGGCTCGCGACGGCGTCGTCCAGCGTCTTGAAGGCGCCGTCCATGGTGAACCGGTCGTGCCGACGCGACCCGTGCGCGGGCAGGTCTACCGCGACGGCCTCGTGGCCGGCCGCGCGCACGTGCTCGAGCTGGTTCTCCCAGATCGCGCCGGCGCTGCGCATGCCGTGCACAAAGACGACGCTCGCGCGGGCGTCGGAGGGGGGTTGTTCGTTGCTGCTGCTCATCCCTTCGATGATGCGCGCTCGGCTTGGGCACCCGGCGTACGACGGCGGAACAGCCCGTGAACGTGCTGTGTGGGCTTGCTGTCGCGAGCCCTGGCAGCGGGCAGGGGCCGCCGGGTGCTGCACCTCACGCCCCACCGGACGCCGACCGGGCCCGAAGATCTCTACCCTTGTGGAGTGATCGACCTCCACACGCACTCCACCGCGTCCGACGGCACCGACTCGCCAGCGCACCTGGTGGAGGTCGCCGCACACGCCGGCATCACCACGCTGGCCATCACGGACCACGACACGACGTCGGGCTGGGCCGAGGCCGCCGAGGCCGCCGACCGCTACGGGGTGGGCCTGGTGCGGGGCGCCGAGATCTCCGCGATCGCACGCACCACTGGCTGGGGCACCGGCCTCCACCTGCTGGCCTACCTGCACGACCCGACGCACCCCGACCTGCTGGCGGAGACGGAGCGCACCCGCGCGGACCGGGAGTCCCGGGCCCGGCGCATGGTGGACCTGCTGGCCCAGGACTTCCCGATCACCTGGGACGACCTGCTCGCCCAGACGAAGCTCGGCACCACGCTGGGCCGTCCGCACATCGCGGACGCACTCGTGGCGGCCGGCGTCGTCCGCGACCGGGACCAGGCGTTCGCCACTATCCTCCGCCCGGGCACCAAGTACTACGTGGGCCACTACGCCCCCGACGCCGTCGCGGCCGTGCGCGCCGTCCGGGCCGCCGGCGGGGTGCCGGTCTTCGCGCACCCCGGGGCTGACGCCCGCGGTCGCGTGGTGCCCGACTCGACCATCGAGGAGCTCGCCGCGGCGGGGCTGGCGGGGCTCGAGGTGGACCACCGCGACCACACCCCGGAAACGCGCGTGCGGCTGCGCGGCATCGCCAAGTCCCTGGACCTGCTGGTCACCGGGTCGAGCGACTTCCACGGCGCCGGAAAGCGGAACCTGATCGGTGAGAACACCACCGAGCCCGACGTGCTCGAGGCGATCGCGGCGCAGGGAGCCCTGGAGGTGCTCCGGTGACCTGGTTCGACGTCGCCCTCTTCACCGAGGTGTTCGTGACGCTGTTCGTGATCATGGACCCGCCCGGCACCGTTCCGGTGTTCCTGGCGCTGACCTCGCGGATGACCGCGCAGGACCGCAGGCGTGCCGCCCGCACCGCGATCTTCGTGGCGTTCGGCGTGATCGTGGTGTTCGCGCTGTTCGGCCAGCTCCTGCTGGAGCATCTTGGGGTCTCGCTGGCCGCGCTGCAAGCCTCGGGTGGGCTGCTCCTGCTGCTGGTGGCGCTGGAGCTGCTGATGGGCAAGCTGGACTCGACCGAGTCCGACTCGTCGGGCGCCGCCAAGAACATCGCCCTGGTGCCCCTGGCGACACCGCTGCTGGCTGGTCCGGGCACGATCGTGGCCACCATGGTGTTCGTGCAGCAGGGCGTGCACGCCGGAGAGTCGGCGGTAGGGCACTACGTGTCCATCGGCCTCGGCATCGTGGCGGTGTGCATCTGCACGTGGGCGGCCATGCGGTTCGCGGGGCTGGTGCACCGGGTGCTCAAGGACTCCGGCGTGACGCTGGTGACCCGGATCGCGGGTGTGCTGCTCGCGGCGATCGCCACGCAGATGATCGCCAACGGCGTGATCGAGTTCGTGCGTACCGTCTGACCGCTCAGACGTCGACCGTCTCCAAGGTCACCGATACCGGCTTCTCCGGGAGCAGGCCCTCGGCCAACCGCACCTTCTTCTTCATGGGCAGCACGTAACCGCCGTCGCGATCGCTCGGGAAGACCGAGGTGGTCCAGGTGGTCTTCCCGACCGTCACCCGGACCCGGATCGAGCCGAACCCGCGCGGCGGCAGCGGGAGGTCGGCCAGCTCGTCGGAGTGGTCGGGCGGCACGGTGACGAACCACCAGGAGTCGGTACGCACCTTCCACTGCCACAGGGGCGCGGTGAACTCGATCTGCACGAGGAGCAACCTACGCCCCGCTCCTTGGGTCGAGCCTGCCGAGATGCTGGCCGAGATCCTGGCGCAGAGAAGGGCCCCGCCGGTCGAACGCGACCGGCGGGGCCCTTCGTACGGCGTGGGTCAGGCGTCCGCCTGGCCGCCGCGTGTGCGACGACGGCTGCGGTTGCGACGACGGCGCTGGCCGGCCTCGTCCTCGCCGCCCGTGGCCGGGCTGTCACCCGACGCGGGACGCGCGCTCGACGCGCCGCCGGAGCTCGTGGCGCCGCCGTCGGACCGGGGTGCCGAGCGGTGCTCGCTGTGCGAGCCGCCCTGCCGCCCGCCCGAGCGGGGACCGCCGGAGGAACGGCCGCCCCCGGAGCGTGAGCTGCTGTTGCGCTTGCCGGTCTCGCCGAGGTCCTCGACCTCTTCGGCGCCGAGCCCGGCGAGGTGCTGCGCGGACCGCGGCAGGCGGCCCTTGGTGCCCTCGGGGATGTTCAGGTCCGCGAACAGGTGCGGCGACGTCGAGTACGTCTCCACCGGCTCGGGGTACCCGATCTCGAGCGCCTTGTCGATGAGCGACCAGCGGGGCACGTCGTCCCAGTCCACGAAGGTGACGGCGGTACCGGTGTTGCCCGCGCGGCCGGTGCGGCCCACCCGGTGCAGGTAGATGCGCTCGTCCTCGGGGCACTGGTAGTTGACCACGTGCGTGACGTCGTCGACGTCGATGCCGCGGGCGGCGACGTCGGTCGCGACAAGCACGTCGATCTTGCCGTTGCGGAACGCGCGCAGCGCCTGCTCGCGCGCGCCCTGGCCCAGGTCACCGTGGATCGCGCCGGCGGCGAAGCCGCGGGTCTGCAGCTCCTCCGCGACCTTGGCGGCCGTGCGCTTGGTGCGCGCGAACACGATGGAGCGGCCGCGGCCCTCGGACTGGAGCAGGCGGGCCAGGACCTCGACCTTGTCCAGGGCGTGGGCCCGGTAGACGACCTGCTTGATGTTCTTGACTGTCGCGCCCTGGTCGTCCGGCTCGGCGGCGCGGATGTGCGTGGGCTGCTTCATGTAGCGGCGGGCCATCGAGACGACGGCGCCCGGCATGGTGGCGCTGAACAGCATGGTGTGCCGCTGCGCGGGCGTGCGGGCGAGGATCTTCTCGACGTCGGGCAGGAACCCGAGGTCAAGCATCTCGTCGGCCTCGTCGAGCACCACGGTCGCCGCGCGAAGCAGCGTGAGGTGGCCCTGGTTGAGCAGGTCGATCATGCGGCCGGGCGTGCCCACCACGACGTCGACGCCGGTCTTCATGGCCTCGATCTGCGGCTCGTACGCGCGGCCGCCGTAGACCTGCACGATCCGCACGCTGCGGTGGGCGGACGCGGTGCTCAGGTCGTTCGCGACCTGTACCGCGAGCTCGCGCGTGGGGACCACGACTACGGCCTGCGGCTTGCCGGGGGCGACAAGATCCTCGTAGCCGGGCTCACCCGGAGCGACGACGCGGTGCAGCAGCGGCACGCCGAAGCCCAGAGTCTTGCCGGTACCGGTCTTGGCCTGGCCGATGATGTCGTGCCCGCTCATCGCGACGGGCAGCGTCATCGCCTGGATGGGGAACGGGTGGGTGATGCCCGAGTCCTTGAGCGCCTCGACGATCTCCGGGCGGACGCCGAAGTCGGCGAACGTCACGTTCTGCGCCTGGATTGCGGACGGGCTGGAGTAGTCGGGCCCCGAGTCGTCAGTCGGCTCGGGGCTTGGGACAGACCCTGTGTCAGGGCTTGTATCAGTGGCCGCGCTCGCGGCCGGGGTGTCGGTGGTAGTCACTGGCGCCTTCGTCTCTCGCGGCGCGGCGGGCCCTCATGGCCCGGCATCGCGCCTTCGTGCGGCAGCCGATCGTGAAAATCATCGCGCGCCTGGAATGAACCAAGCTGCGCGTCCTGTCGGGGCGGCCTCGTGGGAGGCCGGAGCACAGGCTCGGGGGTCGGAACGTGACGACCGGGCAACCGATGTACGTGTTCATGCTACGCGCACGATGTTTCCGGGTCGTTATCGAAACGCGCTCTACCACCCGTTAGTAACGAACGCCACGTGCCGTTAGCAAAGAACGCCACGTGGCGGACGGCGCTTGCGCCGTGCGTTCCGCCACGTGGCGTTCGCTACTGCAGGGGTCGGACCGCAGGGGTCAGACCGCGCCGAAGCCGACCTTGCGCTGCGCCTCTGAGCCGATCTCGACGTAGCCGATCGCGGCGCCGGGAACGATCACCAGGCGGCCGCGGGAGTCGGTGAGCTCGAGGGAGCCACCAGAAAGTGCCTTCTTGACGGCAGTCGCGACGGCGTCCGGGCTCGCGTCCGTCTCGATCACAACCTCGCGCGGCAGATTCTGCACACCGATGGTGACGTCCACGTTTACTCCAGTTCGGTCGGGGATTGCGCCGTGCTCCCGGGGGTCCGGGGGCCCGACTCGTCGATCCTAGTCACGCTCCGGGACCAGGTGCCCGCGGTTTCGCCGTGAGCCGACAGGTGACCATGGGGTTACGTGGGCAAAGGAGTCCAGTGGGCAAAGCCATGGGCGTGCGGACCTGCCCGTGGCACCATGGTCGGCGTGAGAAGTCCGACGTCCCCCAGGCGTGCTGGCAGGCGCGCCCGCGGAGGCACGTCCGCCGGTCTCCTGTTCGACGGCGTCGCGGCCGGCCGTTCCGCGGCGCGGAAGGTCAGGCGCCGAGCCGCGCGGCACCCCCTGCGCTCGATGCTCGCGCTCGGCCTGTGCCTCGCGGCGGGGCTCGGCGGCGGCGTCGCGGTGACGATGAGCCTGGAGCCGGACGCGTCCGCCGCCGTCGTGGCCGGGGCGGTCGAGGACAGCCTGGGTGTCGAGGCGGCCGACGTCGTGCGGAACGCCTACGAGGCGGCCAGGTCCGGCGACCGCACGTCGCCACCCGGACTGGCGGGCTCGGAAGCGGGCTCTGGTGCCGCCTCCGGTTCCGGGGCCGGTGTGGGCACCGCTGCCGACCCGGAGGTGGCGCCTGGACCGGCGGCCTCCGACCCGGCCGCACCCCTGGCCTCGACGGGTGGATCGCCCGTCGAGAAGGCCGCCCCGCCCTCGCCCAGCCCGAGCTCCGGCTCCCGCCCCGGCTCTGGCCCGACGCCGGAGCCCGGCTCCGGTCTGCTCGGCACCCTGATCACCGTCGAGCAGGAGCTCTCCGGCAGGCTCGTCGTGGCGAGCGGGTCCCGCAAGGCGCCTGCGGAGCTTGCGGAGGGGTCGGAAGGGAAGGTCTGGCGGGTCCAGATCGCCGTCGAGCAGGGCCTCCCGGTGGATCCGGAGGCCTTCGCCGAAGCCGTGCTGGACACCCTCAACGACCCGCGCGGCTGGAACGGCGCGGACGGCTCGACCTTCGCCCAGACCGACTCGGACCGCTACGACGCGCGGGTGGTGCTCGCCAGCCCCGGCACCACCGACGAGCTCTGCCTCCCGCTGGACACCGCCAGCGAGGTCTCGTGCGGTATCTACGAGACCGCGGTGCTCAACTTCAAGCGCTGGGCCAAGGGCTCCGTGGCGTGGGACAACGTCGCCCGCTACCGGCAGTACCTCGTGAACCACGAGGTGGGGCACGTGATCGGGTACCGCCACGACCTGTGCGCCGGCGAGGGTGAGCACGCGACGGTCATGGTGCAGCAGACCTCCACGACGAGCGGTTGCATCCCCGAGCCCTGGCCTGCCCCGAACGCGGACTGAGGCGGCGTCGACTCGGACCGGCCGGGCATTCGGCACGCCCCCGCGCGGGGCGCGGGGGGACTGTCAGTGGCTCGTGGTTCGATCGTCAGCGTGACACCGACCCTCGCCCTCGCACCTCGGCTCGCGCCGCCTCCTGGCGGCGCTGATTCTGCGTTGTCCGACGGCGGGGTGCCGCTCGACGACAGCCAGTCGGCCGCGGTCGAGGCCGCGCTGAGCCATCGCGCGACGCTGGTCCTGGGTGCACCCGGATCGGGCAAGACCACGGTCACCTGCGAGGTCGCCGTGCGAGCGCTCGCCGCGGGTGCGCAGCCGGAGCGGGTGCTGGTCCTCGCGTCGTCCCGCCGAGCGGCGGCCCGCCTGCGGGACGAGGTAGCGGCCCGGGCCGGGCGCACGGTCGGCGCGCCGATGGTGCGCACGGCTTCGTCGGCCGCGTTCGCCGTGCTCCACAAGCGTGCCGCGGCGCTCGAGCAGCCTGCCCCCACCCTAGTCTCGGGTCCGGAACAGGACCTGGTGCTGGCTGAGCTCCTCGCCGGGCACGTGGCGGGCGAGGGCCGGCCGCTCACGTTGCCGGTTGGCCTGCCCGAGGAGTCGCTCGGTCTCCGCGGGCTGCGCCAAGAGCTGCGTGACCTGCTGATGCGCGCCGCGGAGCGGGGCCTCGGGCCGGTGGAGCTCGACGAGATGGGGCGCGCGAACGACCGCCCCGAGTGGGTGATGGCCGCGCAGGTCTACGAGGAGTACCTCGACACGATGACGCTGCGGCTCGCGACTCCCGACGCCGGGCCGCGCTACGACCCGGCGGTGGTGATCGACGAGGCAGCGGAGTCCCTCCGGTCCTGGGACGACGAGGTACCCGGTCTACCGCGGCCGACGTGGGACCTTGTCGTCGTGGACGACTACCAGGAGGCCACGGCCGCGACGGTCCGGCTCCTGCGTGTGCTGCACGACGACGGCGCGCGGCTGGTGCTGCTGTCCGACCCCGACTCCGCGGTCCAGACCTTCCGCGGCGCCGCCCCGGGGCTCACCGGCCGGGCGGCCGCCCCGGCGGGCCCGGGCCGTGCCTTCGGTGCGTTCGACGCCGAGACGGCGGTGCTGGGGACGGTCTGGCGACAGTCACCGGAGCTGCGCGCGGTGACGCGCGCGGTGACCAACCGGATCCCGGTGTCGGCGAGCGCCCTGCACCGGCGCGCGACGGCGCCGGTGCCCGCAGAGGCCGAGTCTGGGGCGTCCGACGACATGGATCGAGGTGCGACGGGCCGGGCAGAGCCCGCCGCCGAACCGAGTGGCGAGCCCCGTGTCGAGTCCGCGCCGTCTGTCCAGGTCGCGGTGCTGGCGGGCGCGGCTCAGGAAGCGGCGTGGATCGCCCGCGAGCTCCGGGCGGAGCACCTGCTGCGGGGCACACCGTGGGAGCGGATGGCGGTGATCGCGCGCAGCGGCACCCGGCTGGCGGCGCTGCGGCGTGAGCTGGTGTCGGCTTCGGTCCCCGTGGCGCTGCTCGGCTCGGACCTGCCGCTGCGGGACGAGCCCGCGGTGGCGCCCCTGCTGGCGGCCGTGAAGACGTGCGCGGGCGCGCCGCGCGGCAGCCTGGAGGCACTGATCGCCGAGGAGCTCGACGGCGAGGAGGCGGTGCTGGATCCGGAGACGGCTGCGCTGCTGCTCGTCTCGCCGGTCGGCGGGCTCGACGCCGTGGCGCTCCGCCGGCTGCGTCGTGCGCTGCGGTCGGAGGAGCTGTCGGCGGGCGGCGGCCGGACGTCGGACGCCCTGCTGGTCGAGATGCTGGCCGACCCGGCGCGGGCGGCACTGCTGCCCACGCAGGTGCGGCGCGGGCCGCTGGCCGTGGCGCGCGTGCTCGCCGCCGGGCGAGAGGCCGCGGGGGAGGCGGGCGCCACCGCGCAGACCGTGCTCTGGGCCGTGTGGGCGGCGACTGGCCTGGCCGAGCGGTGGAGCGCATCGGCGCTCTCCGGCGGGCCGGCCGGGCTGCGGGCCGACCGTGACCTCGACGCCGTGCTCGCCCTGTTCCGCGCGGCGGAGACCTTCGTGGACCGGATGCCGGGAGCCCCGGTCGCCGCGTTCGTCGACTACCTGGCGTCGCAGGACCTGCCGGCTGACTCGCTGGCCGCGTCCGCCCAGGGCACGGGCGCCGTCGAGGCGCTCACGCCCCCGGGCGCCGCGGGGCGGGAGTGGGACGTGGTGGTCGTGGCAGGTGTGCAGGACGGCGTATGGCCTGACCTGCGGCTGCGCGACTCGCTGCTCGGCTCGCAGGCCCTGGTCGAGCTCATCGCCGGCCGGTCCGAGGACGGCCGCGTGGTCGGGTCGGAGGCCCGTCGCCAGGTCCTCACGGACGAGCTGCGCGCCTTCGCGGTGGCCGTCTCCCGCGCCCGGCGCCGCCTGCTGGTCACTGCCGTGGAGGACACGGAGGAGGCGCCGAGCGTGTTCTGCGACCTCGTGTCCCCGCGGGACGACGGCGGCGACGGGCCCGACCCGCGGCGGGTGCCGGTCGGCCCGCCGCTCGACCTGCGCGGTGTGGTGGCGGCCGCCCGGTCGGAGCTGGTGCGGGCCGCGGCGCAGACCGTGGCCGGCGCACAGCCGGCGTCCGCGGAGTCAGCGCCTGCCGAGCCTGCACCTGCCCATCCGGCGGCCGCTCTTCTCGCGGACCTGTCGGCAGCTGGGGTCGCCGACGCCGACCCGGGCACCTGGTACGGCGTCGCCGGGGTCTCCAGCGAGGTCCCGCTGTGGGGCGCTCAGGACACGGTGACCGTGTCCCCGTCGAAGGTCGAGACGGTGACCACGTGTGCCCTGCGCTGGGCCTTCGAGGCGGCGGGCGGCACCAAGCCGGACGCGACGCACCAGACCCTCGGCACGCTGCTGCACTCGATCGCGCAGAGCCACCCGAAGGGTTCGCTCACCGACCTGAAGCAGGAGCTGGACCGGCGCTGGCCGGAGCTCGCGCTGCCCGACGGCTGGCCGTCGCTGCAGCTGCGCAAACGCGCCGAGCGCATGGTGGAGCGGCTCGCGGACTATGTGGCCGACTCGGGTGAGCCGCTGCTCGTCGAGGCCGACTTCGACCTGCAGGTGGGTCGCGCGCGGCTGCGTGGCCAGGTCGACCGTGTCGAGGACGCGGGCGACGGCAGCGTGACGGTGGCCGACCTCAAGACCGGCAAGACCGCCGCCAGCAAGGACAAGGCAGCGGAGAACCCGCAGCTCGGCGCCTACCAGCTCGCCGTCGAGGAGGGTGCGCTCGACCTGCCCGAGGGCACGGTCAGCAAGGGCGCGAGCCTCGTCTACGTCGGTACGGAGACGGTCTCGGCGAGCGTGCGCAACCAGCCCGCCCTGGTCCCGGACGACGAGGGCAACAGCTGGGCGCGCGACACCGTCGAGGGTGCCGCCGACACGATGGCCGCGGCGCAGTTCGCCGCGCGGAACAACGACCTGTGCGAGGTGTGCGCCGTACGACGGTCCTGCCCGCTGCAGCCAGAAGGACGAAAGGTGGTCGAGTGACCGCGCACGAGCCGGAGATCCGCCTGTCCGCCCGCGCGATCGCGCGGCTGCTCGGCCGCCACGAGCCGACCGACGAGCAGGCCCGGGTCATCGAGTCGCCCCTGGAGCCCGCGCTCGTCGTGGCGGGTGCCGGATCGGGCAAGACCGAGACCATGGCTGCCCGCGTGGTGTGGCTCATCGCCAACAAGCTGGTCCAGCCCCAGCAGGTGCTCGGCCTGACGTTCACCCGCAAGGCAGCGGGGGAGCTCACCCAGCGTGTGCAGACCCGGCTGTCGCAGCTGAACCGCGCGCTGGGTGAGGAGTCGGGCGAGGCGCTGGCCGGCCTGGACCTCGACCGGCCCACCGTCGCAACCTACAACGCCTACGCCGCCTCCCTGGTCGCCGACCACGGCCTGCGCCTCGGCGTCGAGCCCAGCGCCCGCCTCCTCGGCCAGGCCGAGCAGTGGCAGCTCGCCTCCCAGGTGGTCGAGTCCTGGGACGAGGACCTCGGCACCGACAAGGCGGTCAGCACCGTCACGGGTGCGGTCGTGGCGCTGTCCGGTGCGCTGGGCGAGCACCTCGTCGACCCCGCCGACGCCCGGGCCGCGCTCACCGAGATGGCCGAGCACCTCGAGTCCGTCCCGCTCGGCCCGAAGCAGAAGCGGCGCACAAAAGACGTCGACAAGCTCATCAGCTCCGTCGCCGAGCGGGCGCGGTTCGTGGACCTCGTGGTCGAGTACCGCCGGCGCAAGCGGTTCGCCGAGGCCCTCGACTTCGGCGACCAGGTCGCGTTCGCCGCACAGCTCGCCCGCGAGGTGCCGCTGGTGGGCGCCGCCGAGCGCGCGCGGTTCGAGGTCGTGCTGCTGGACGAGTACCAGGACACGTCCTACGCCCAGGTCGAGCTGCTGTCCGGCCTGTTCGGCGGTGGCCACCCCGTGACCGCCGTCGGCGACCCGCACCAGTCCATCTACGGCTGGCGCGGCGCCTCAGCGGCCGGCCTCGCACGTTTCCCCGGCCGCTTCCAGCGCGACGACGGCGTCCCCGCCTCCGTGCACTACCTGTCCACCTCGTGGCGCAACGACGACGCGGTGCTCACCGCCGCGAACATCGTGTCGGGACCGCTGCGCTCGCGGTCGGGGGCCGGTACCAACGTCGATGTCCCGCCGCTGGACCTGCGTCCGGGTGCGGGGCCGGGTGCGGTGTCCGCGCACGTGGCCGCCACCCTGGAGGAGGAGGCCGAGGCCGTCGCCGAGTGGGTGGCGGAACGCTGGCGCTCCGGCGCGCACCCGGACGGGCGGGCGACGGCCGCGGTCCTGTGCCGGGCACGGGCGCAGTTCCCCGCGCTCGAGGTGGCGCTGCGCCGCCGCGGCCTCCCGGTCGAGGTGGTGGGCCTCGGCGGCCTGCTGTCCACGCCCGAGGTGGTCGACGTCGTCGCGCTGCTCCAGGCCGCGCACGACCCGTCCCGCGGCGACTCGCTCCTGCGCCTGCTCACGGGACCGCGGCTCAACCTCGGCGCGGCCGACCTGCACGCCCTGGGCTCCTGGGCAGCCGACCTGGCGCGGCTGGACGACCCGCGCCGCGCGGCGGCGGCCGCCCAGGCCGCGCGTGCCGGAGCCGGCAGCGCAGGAGCCGGTGCAGGAGACGGCACCGACGGCGGTTCGGCCGACGGCGCGGACGACGACCCCCGTGTGGTCGAGGGCGACGTCTCCGACCACCGCTCGATCGTCGACGCGCTGGACGACCTGCCGCCGATGGGGAAGCCGGCCCGCGACGGCCGCGTCCTGTCCGAGGACGCGCACCGGCGACTCGCCGCGCTGGCCCGGCTGCTGCGCGACCTGCGCGGGCTCACCTACCTCTCGCTGCCCGAGCTGGTGGTGCAGGCAGAGCGCGCGCTCGGCCTCGACATCGAGGCGGCCACCGCGCTCGCGCTGGCGGGGGCGCAGGTCGGGGGAGCCGTGAGCGACCGCGGCCGCGAGCACCTCGACGCGTTCCGGGACGTGGCGGCGTCGTTCGCGCAGTCGTCGGACACGGCGACGCTCGGTGCGTTCCTCGCCTGGCTCGGCGTCGCGGGCGAACGCGAGCGCGGCCTCGACATGCCGGTGCACGAGCCCGACCCGGATGCCGTCCAGGTCATCACCGCGCACGCCGCGAAGGGGCTGGAGTGGGACGCGGTGGCAGTCGCCGGCCTGTCCGACGGGGCGTTCCCCACGTGGGACCGGGGTTCGCGGTCGGGCGAGTCGTCGTCGGGCTGGCTGGCCGACCTCGGGGAGCTGCCCTACCACCTGCGCGGCGACGCGGACGACCTGCCGAGCTTCCCCTGGGAACGCGCGTCCAACACCAAGGACCTGATCGCGCTGCGCGACGAGTTCAAGCTCGAGTGCGGCGAGCACCGCCTCGCCGAGGAGCGCCGCCTGGCCTACGTGGCGTTCACCCGTGCCCGGCACGAGCTCTTCCTCACGGCCTCGTGGTGGGGCACGGCGAACCGCCCGCGCGACGTCTCCCCGTTCCTCGCCGAGCTGGCCGACGCCGGACTGGTCGGCACCGACCTGTGGGCGCCCGCACCCGACCCGGACGCCGAGAACCCGCGCAACGCGGAGGAGCTGACCGCCGTATGGCCCGCCCCGGACGGACAAACGG
Organism: Promicromonospora sp. Populi; assembly: GCF_041081105.1. NCBI lineage: Bacteria > Bacillati > Actinomycetota > Actinomycetes > Micrococcales > Promicromonosporaceae > Promicromonospora > Promicromonospora sp. Populi. The sequence goes on from NZ_CP163528.1 coordinate 4,605,565, forward strand.
ACCAGGACCAGGACCAGAGCACGGACGGGACCGAGCGCCCTGGGCAGCTCCGGACGGCCCGCGACGTCCTGCGCGCCACGGCCGCGCTCGTGGACGCGGCAGCGGAGGATCGCCTCGTTGTGCTCGCCGCCAACGGGCTGCCTGCCGACACGCTCACCGCGCCGCGGGGCTCGGTCACCGATACGGCCGGCCACGACCTGGTCGACCTCGCCCGCATGCTCCTGGTGGAGCGCGACCGGCACGCCGACCGGGAGATCGCCTTCCCGGCGCACGTGTCGGCGTCCGGCCTGGTGCGACTTGCCGCGGACCGGGACGCGTTCGCCCTGCAGCTCCGCCGCCCCGTCCCGGTCCAGCCCACGGTGCACGCCCGGCGAGGCACGCGGTTCCACGAGTGGGTGGAGCAGTTCTTCACGTCGGCCACCCTGCTCGACGTCGACGACCTACCCAGCGCCGAGGACGAGGACCTTCCCGACGACACGGACCTCGACAAGCTGCGCGACACGTTCCTGGGATCGGAGTGGTCGGCGCGCACACCCATCGCGGTCGAGGTCGACGTCGAGACACCGGTCGCGGGCGTCATGCTGCGCTGCCGCATGGACGCCGTCTTCAAGGACCTGGCCACGGGTCCGGACGCGGGTCCGGACGCCGTGGTGGTGGTGGACTGGAAGACTGGCCGCGAGCCGCTCGACGCCGCGGCGCGGGCGGCCCGCGAGGTGCAGCTTGCTGTCTACCGGCTGGCGTGGTCCCGCTGGACGGGGCTGCCGCTGGACCAGGTGAGCGCGGCCTTCTACTACGTGGGTTCGGACACGACCGTGCGTCCGGACCGGCTGCTGGACGAGGTCGAGCTGGAGGCGCTCATCCGGGGCGAGTCATGACCTGAGCCGTTACGCCGCCCCCTGGTCACGCGCCCTCTTCGAGCGTCGCGTCGTCCAGGTCCTCCAGCATCGACGTCGCGTCCTCGACCACCTCGGGCAGCCGGTGCCGCACCCCGTGCAGCAGCCACCGCGCGAGCGCCAGCTCGCCCACGAGCATCGCGCGCTCCGCGAGACGCGGGTCGCTCAGCTCGGTGCGGCGCAGCTGGTACGCCTCCATGATCGAGTCCACGGCTTCGAGCGGCGCCGCGGCAATGAGCCAGGCGAGGTCGTCGGCGGGGTCGGCCACCCGGGCCTCCGCCCAGCCCGAGACCGCCACCACCCGCTGCCGGTCCACGAGCAGCTGGTCCGGCGCCAGGTCGCCGTGCGCCACGACGGGCTTGAACTTCCAGAGCGACACGTCCTCGAGCGCCGCCTCCCAGCGCCGCAGCAGCGTGGGCGGCACCCGCCCGGTCTTCGCAGCCTCGTCTACCTCGGTGAGCCGACGCTCGCGGTACTCGGAGGCCGTGTAGCTGGGCAGCCCGCACGTCTCCACGACCGACGTCGGCAGCTCGTGGATCGCGGCGATGGCCCGGCCCAGGTCCGCGGCCAGGCCGGGACCCGGCTCCAGCGCCTCGACGTCGAGGTTGCTGCCGATGATCCGCCGGTGCACCACCGCCCGGCCGCCCTCCGGCAGCAGCGCGTAACCCGCGACCTGCGGCACCACGAACGGGAGCACACCCGTGTCGATGTACAGCCGGAGCGCTTCGAGCAGCTCGATCTCGGCCTCCAGGGCCGCGCCGGCCACCGTGCTCCGCGGCGCGCGCACCACCCATTCCTGGTCGTCCGCACCCGTCACTACCGCGACGTCGTAGTCGCCCGCGAGGTCGCCGACGCGCACCGACTGGGCGTCGAGACCAGGCACGGCGGCGGTCGAGAGGGCGGCGAGAGCGAGGGGCGTGCGGGACACGTGCTCACCGTATTGCAGTGTCCGCATTGCCAGGGCACAGGGCGGTGGTGTGTCCCGGCACCTGCGTGCACGCGACGAGGCCCGTCACGCCGTCGGGCGGCTTCGCAGCCGACGACGTGACAGGCCTCGGTGGGGATCTGTCGGGTCGGACGCCGCGCTACTTCTGCGCGGGCGTGCGTAGCGGGGCGTGCATGAGAGCGTGGCTTGCGCCGATGGTGAGGAACAGCCCGCCGGCCCACCAGAAGAGAAGCCAGAGCATTCCCGGATCGAGCGTGCTCAGGACCATTACCGCCACACCAGCCGAGGCCAGGACGATGCCGGGCCACGCCTTGCGGACGGTGATGAGCGCCGCGAGGACGAAGGAGATCGCGATCTCGACAAAAGCCCAGAAGTCGGCACCGAAGCTGCCGACGAAGAGGGCCGACAGGATGAAGAGCCCCGGCAGGGCCGTGACAACAGCGCCAGCGATGCGCCAGCCTGCCGCGGGCCGACCGTTACGGGCAATGATCGGGGTGAAGAGCGCCGCGCAAACGAGCATGGCGGTGGGTTGGTAGACCACGAGGTCGATGCCCATGGGGTACACGCCGATCAAGTTGGTCCCCACCGTCAGCGTGATTGCCACCGCAACCGTCGCGATCGTGCGGGCCCGCAGGGGCACGAGGATCGGAACCGCCACGATCAGCGCGACGACCAGGTGCAACAGCACGATCTCGAAGCCCTGCTCGGCGACAACCACTAGGTCGGGGTCGTCGCTAGGGATCAGGAACGTGTCGAACATCGCGGTGAAGACGGCCGCGCCTATCGCCAGCCACAGCAGGACGCGCCTCATCCGGTCGGCCCGGCCCGGTTCGTGACCCAGCTCGGCCCGCACCCGTGCGGTGAACGTCGCGGGGTCGCCGAGGCTCTCCGCGGCCTGCTCTGGGGTGCGGCCCGCATCTGCGGCGTCCGCGAAGTGGGCCCGGACGTCGTCGAGCACCGCGTCACGCTGTTCGGGGCTGAGTGCCTGCAGGCGCTTGCCGACGTCGCGCAGATAGGTGTCCTCGGCGTTCGCGTTCATCGCAGTCCTCTCGGGCATCGGGGTCTTCTCGTTCAGGAGAGTTCTCTCGGTCATCTTGATCCTTCCAACAGGGCGTTGACCTGCGCGCCGAGCGACGTCCAGACCCGGACGAAGGCGGTGAGCTGGTCGGTGCCGGTATCGGTGATGGCGTAGTAGCGGCGGGGGCGTCCGGCACCGGACGCTTCCCATCGGGGCTCGACGAGCCCGTTCTCGCGCATGCGGGCCAGCAGGGGGTAAAGGCTGCCCTCGCCCGCGATGAGCTCGCGCTTGGTGAGGTCGTCCGCTAGCTCGAGGCCGTACTTCTCGCCGTGGGAGAGCAGCGCGAGCACGCAGTACTCGAGCACTCCCTTGCGGAGGTTGGTAGCGATGCGCTCTTCGGTCATGACAAGAACTCTAACCTTGCATAGCAAGACTTGCAACACAAGACTTGCATGACAGGGTTCGGATCGCTGCGACGGAGCTGCGGTGGCGCGCTCCCGCGACGCAGCCGGGAGCGGGTGTCGGAGTGGGCGACTACTGTCTGCCCTGTGCCAGTCCTCGACCTCCCGTTCGCCCGCGCCACCCACGACCGCGCCGCACATCGGCGCGTCGAACCCCGCCTCGTCGACGACCTCCGCAAGGAGCCGGGCACCCGGGTACTGGTGCTGCGCGGGAGTCGCGTGGCCGTGCTCGGTCAGCGCGTTGCGCTGTTCGCGCCCGACGACGTCGCACACCTCGCCGTCCGCACGCACCTCTTCCTCGGGGAGGCCGACGACGTCGCTTACCTCGCGGCGGTCCTGCCCGACGACGACTCCGAGCCCGCTCCGGACCTCGACGTCGAGTGGGCCGCGATGCGCACGCTCGACGTGCCCGACCTGGACCAGGGGCTCGCCGTCGAGGCGTTCGCCCTGACCCAGTGGCACGCGGTGCACACCCACTGCCCGCGGTGCGGCGCTCAGACCGAGGTGGCGCAGGGTGGCTGGGTCCAGCACTGCCCGGTGGACGACTCGACCCACTTTCCGCGCACCGATCCCGCCGTGATCATGGCGATCACCGACGCCGACGACCGCCTGCTCCTGGCCCGCGGCCCGGAGTGGGGCCCGGGCCGCCGGTCGGTGCTGGCCGGCTTCGTGGAGCCGGGCGAGGGGCTTGAGCAGGCTGTGGTGCGCGAGACCGCGGAGGAGGTCGGCGTCGCCGTCGACCCCGGGTCGGTCGAGTACCGCGGCAGCCAGTCGTGGCCGTTCCCGGCGTCCCTCATGCTGGGCTTCCGCGCCCGCGCCACCACCACGCAGCTGGTGCTCCAGGAGGACGAGATCGCCGAGGCCGGCTGGTTCAGCCGCGAACAGGTAGCCACCGCGCTGGCCGACGGCAACCTGAGCGCGTTCGGCCTGAACTCGATCGGGCGCTCCCTGATCGAGGAGTGGTTCGGCGGCCCGCTCGGGAACCAGCCCAGCCCTGTGTGACCGGCCCTGGTCAGGCGGGAGTCGCCTGGCGTAACGCCGTCGTCCTCTCGACGAGGTCCCAGAGGACGGTCGCGGCCCCGTGCTCGTGGATCGTGCCGGTGACTCGCTTGGCAAGAGCCTTGATCGGCTCGGGGGCGTGCCCCATCGCTACGCCGTGCTCCGCCCAGGTGAGCATCTCCCGGTCGTTCCACCCGTCACCGATCGCGAGGGTGTGCACGGGGTCGATGCGCAGCAGGTCTCGGATCGTGTCGAGAGCGGTGGCCTTGGACAGCCCGGGCGCCGTGACGTCTACCCAGTTCTGAGCGTTGGGTGTTGCCGTTACCCCGAGCCCGCGCAGCGGCTCGACAAGGCTCGTGACGTCGGGTCCGGCCAGGATCGCGCGGGTGACCGGGGTCGCCCACAGCATGTCGACCCGCCCGACGACCCGCTGATCGCCGTTGATCTGTGCGGGATCGAACGGGTGCGTGACGTCGTAGCCCCACCCGACGACCTCGACGCCGATCTGCACGTCGGGGATGCGTGCGCGGGCAAGCCTGACCATGGGACCCGCGTCGAACGTGTGCTGCTCGTGCAGGACGTACCCGCCGGGCGCCTCCGGAACCAGTCGCGCCGTCACGGCACCGTTGGAGACGACGACCCAGCCGCCGTCGAGGCCGAGGTTCTTCGCGACCGGCAGCGCTCCGATCAGGGAGCGCCCGGTGGCAAGGACAACTTGGTGGCCGGCCGCGCGCGCCGCCGCGACGGCGCGCGCGGTGACCAGCGGGACCTCCATGCCGGTGTCCAGGAGGGTGCCGTCGATGTCGAGTGCGACCAGGTACGGGCCGTACCCGGCAGCTCTGCGGTGCCCTGCGCCGCGCGCAGTTCCCATGTTCTCAGTCCTCTCGCGTCGCATAACCGAGTCCCGGCCCGCCGCCCGCGCGCACAGAGTCCACTTTTGTGGGTACTTATGCACCGAGATGACACAGTTTGTGTCACCCGCTTTCTGAGGGTGATATCGGCCTGTCGGCCACGCGAAAGAAGGCCGTATGGTGTGGTTTGCCCGCTAACTGTGCCAGCAAGGGACTTACACGAGATGCCTGACGACGATTCCATCGGTCTCCGGATCGCGCAGCAGCGCAAGGCGCGCGGGATCACCCAGATCGCTCTGGCGCACGACGCCGGGGTGAGCGTGTCGCTGCTGCGCAAGATGGAGCAGGGGTCGAGGATCGCCTCGCAGCCGGTTGTCGCCGCCCTGGCGCGGGCACTCCATGTCGACGTCGCGACCCTCACCGGCCAGCCGTACGACCGCGACGGGCCGCACCCGGACCGCATCCACACGGCAGTGCCCGACCTGCGCCGCGCGCTGGCGTACTGGAACCTCTCGACGGAGCTCGAGACGGCCCCGCGTTCCCCGGTGCAGCTGGCGGCCGGCGCGGCGGAGATCGCCACGCTGTACCAGCTCGACCGGAACTTCGAGGTGGCGCAGCGGCTGCCGGCGCTGCTGATGGAGGCGTTCGCGACGGTGCACGACACTGACGGGGACGAGCGGGAGGTGCTGTTCGACGCGCTGATGGGCATGTTCTATGCCGCGCACGCCGTCACGTACCAGTCCGGCTACGAGGACCTGTCGACCATCGTGGAGGACCGCATCATGTGGGTCGCCGCGGAGTCGGGCGACCCGATGATGAAGGCGTTCGCGAGCTGGGTACGCACCACGTCCCTGATGCGGCTGGGCGCGTACGACGCCGGGCTGGGCGTCCTCGACCAGTCGCTCGACGAGATCGATCCCGGGTCGCGCGAGGACCGGGCCGCACTACGCATGACGGGCTCGCTCCACCTGCGGTCGGCGATCCTCGCGGCGCGCGCCAACCGTGCAGACGACGCCGCCGCGCACATCGCCGAGGCCCGTCAGGCCGCTGCCCACACCGGCGCGGACACCGACAACGACTGGCGCAACCTCGCGTTCGGACAGACGAACGTGGACATCCACGCGGTAGCCACGGCGGTCGAGTCGGGCGACGGCCCTCGGGCCCTGACCCTGGCCGACGAGATGCGCTTCTCCGGCGACGTCACGCGCCGCCTGCCGATCCGGATCGGGCACCATCACATGGACGTCGCGCGTGCGCAGCTCTGGCAGGGCAGGACCGACAGCGCGCTGGTCAGCCTGGAGAAGGCCAAGAAGTTCGCACCGCAGCAGACGCGCCGCCACCCGACGACACGAGAGGTGACCCGCATGCTGGTCCGCGCGGGCCGCCGCGCGAACGACCCCCTGGCGAGGTTCGCCACCTGGCTCGGCACCGACGCCGACTGGTAGGCCCGCGCTGGTAGGCCGTGCCCGGTGGACCCGGCGTCAGCCGGCCAGCGCGACCTTCACCTGGGCGAGGCTCGGGTTGGTCGCCGCCGAGCCGTCCGGGTACACCACTGTCGGCACGGTCTGGTTGCCGCCGTTGACCTGCTCCACGAAGGCGGCGGCCTCCGGGTGCTGCTCGATGTCGATGACCGTGTAGCCGATGCCCTCCGAGTCGAGCTGCGTACGCAGTCGCCGGCAGTACCCGCACCAGGTGGTCGAGTACATCAGGACGGTGCCGTCTTCGGGGACAGGCGAGGGACCCGGCGTGTCCGACTCGGACATCTGTACTCCTTGTCAGTGGTTGCTGCGAGAATCGCAGACGATGCTCACCCAGACCAACTCCGTCGGCGGTCCGAATCATCCTGGACCGCTGAGCCCCGACGCGATCCTGACCGCCCTGGACCCCGAGCAGCGCGAGGTCGCCCTCGCGCTCAACGGCCCGGTGGTGGTGCTCGCGGGAGCGGGCACGGGCAAGACGCGCGCCATCACGCACCGCATCGCGTACGGCGTCCGGATCGGGGCGTACAAACCGTCCAGCGTGCTTGCCGTGACGTTCACGGCTCGCGCGGCGGGGGAGATGCGCACACGCCTGCGCGAGCTCGGCGTCCAGGGAGTGCAGGCCCGCACGTTCCATGCCGCTGCGCTGCGCCAGCTCGGCTACTTCTGGCCGCGCATAGTGGGCGGCGCACCGCCGCGCCTGCAGGAGTACAAGGCGCAGCTCGTCGCGGAGGCGGCGCGCCGCCTCGGCCTGAGCGTGGACCGCGTGGCCGTCCGTGACCTGAGCAGCGAGGTCGAGTGGGCAAAGGTCTCGCTCATCACGGCGGACGACTACGAGAAGGCCGCGCAAGCGGTGGGCCGCGAGGCGCCGTCGGGCTACGACGGACAGACCGTGTCGCGCCTGATCACGGCATACGAGGAGGCAAAGACCGAGCGCGGAGTCATCGACTTCGAGGACGTACTCCTCATGCTCGGGGACATGCTGAACAGCCACAAGGCAGTGGCGGACGAGGTGCGTTCGCAGTACCGGCACTTCGTCGTCGACGAGTACCAGGACGTCTCCCCGCTGCAGCAGTTCCTGCTGGACCAGTGGCTGGGCGGGCGCAGGGAGCTGTGCGTCGTGGGTGACCCGTCGCAGACCATCTACTCCTTCACCGGCGCCTCGCCGCGCCACCTCCTGCAGTTCCGCCGCACCTACCCGGAGGCGCAGGAGATCCGGCTCGTCCGCGACTACCGCTCCACCCCCCAGGTGGTGAACCTCGCCAACGAGGTGCTCAAGCGCGCCGGGCGAGAGGGTGGCGCGCACCAGGCGCTGGAGCTGGTCGCGCAGCGCAGGCCCGGCCCGCCGACCGCGTTCACCGCGTACGACGACGACGAGGCCGAGGCCAAGGGCATCGCCACCCGCGCCGCCCGCCTGATCCAGTCGGGGATCAAACCGAGCGAGATAGCGGTGCTGTACCGCACCAACGCGCAGTCCGAGGCGTTCGAGGCCGCGTTCGCCGACGCCGGTGTGGGCTACCTCGTGCGCGGCGGCCAGCGGTTCTTCCAGCGCAAGGAAGTGCGCGACGCCATCCTGCTGCTGCGCGGGGCCGCCCGATCCGCCGACCCCGAGCTCCCCATGCCGGACCAGGTACGCGACATCCTCGCCGCCGCCGGCTGGGCCGACCAGGCGCCCACCGGCCGTGGTGCCGCCCGCGAACGCTGGGACGCGATGCAGGCGCTCGTCTCGCTCGCCGACGACCTGGCCGCCGCCGCGCCCCCGGAGAGCCCCGCGACCGTCGCCGGTCTCGTCGCCGAGCTCGACGAACGCGCCTCCGCCCAGCATGCCCCGACGGTCGAGGGCGTCACGCTCGCCTCGCTGCACGCGGCGAAGGGTCTGGAGTGGGACGCCGTTTTCCTCGCCGGGATGAGCGAGGGCCTCATGCCCATCTCGCTCGCGGAGTCCGACGATGCGGTGCACGAGGAGCGTCGCCTGCTCTACGTGGGGATCACCCGCGCCCGCGAGCACCTGGAGGTGTCGTTCGGGCGCTCGCGGAACCCGGGCGGGCGGGCCACGCGCAAGCGCACAAGGTTCCTCGACGGGCTGTGGCCGGACGAGTCACGCAACCCCCGTGCCCGCACCGCACCGAAGGGTCACGCTCGCGCACTGCTGACCGGCGAGCACGACGTCGCGCTCTTCGACGCCCTGCGCGACTGGCGGCTCGAGGTCGCCCGGGAGACGGACAAGCCCGCCTACACGGTGCTGACCGACGCCACGCTGGCGGCCATCGCGGAGATCCGACCTTCGGCCATAGCCGAACTTGCTCGCGTGGACGGCATCGGACCAGCGAAGATAGACAGGTTCGGCGCCACGATCCTCGCGATCGTGTCGGCTGCACAGAGTTCCTGAGCGGTCCGCCAGATGGTCCTTCAGCTGGTCCGCCGAGGAACGTTCGAGTGGTTCGGGTCCGCCCGGGATGGCCGCCCAGTGAGCCGTCCCGGGCGTGACGAAAAACTTTCTCAAGAAAGTTCGTAAAAAGAGTTGGCTCGCTACGGCGGCCCGGCATAGTGTTCACGTGTCCCTGAAAGCAGTGGGCAAGACCGAGAAGGTCTGGCCCGGACTCGAGTGAGGAGGTGGGTGTCTTGGAGATGAACATCAACACGCAGACGGATCTGCAGGTGTGCAAGAACGTGCTCGGCTACACGCTCGTTCCGGCAACCGGCGCAGCTCTGTCTTTCCGCGCGCGCACTCACCGCGGAGGCGTCAAGCCGTCCGCAATCGCACCCGACTCCGCATCTCCAGGAGACTCGCCGGTCTAACGACCGAAGAGTTCCAGGCCGCGGAGTCCACCTAGGACCCGCGGCCTTAATTTTTGTCCGGAGATCCGACCCCACGAGGGTCGGCCGGCGGAGATCTAGCCCGCGGTCCTGTTCCAACAGACGTTCACCGACGACGTTCATCCACACAGGACACAGGAGACAACCGTGCGCCTCACTGCGCTCCTCGACACTCTCCCCCAGGGCGGCTCGGGCCCCTGGGACCCGCCTCAACCCCCCGCCACGAGCGGGACCGGTTCGGACTCGGCGGAGTTCAACCGGCTCATGGACACACTGCTGCCGTGCCGTACCAACGACCCGGAGCTGTGGTTCGCCGAGCACAGCACGCAGGTGGAGCAGGCCAAGGCGCTCTGCCGCACCTGCCCGCTGATGGAGGGCTGCCTGGCCGGCGCCCTCGACCGCAACGAGCCCTGGGGCGTCTGGGGCGGCGAGGTATTCGTCGACGGCGCCGTGGTTGCTCGTAAGCGTGGCCGCGGTCGGCCGCGTAAGTCGGAGATCGTCGCCGCGTGATCCACCTGGTCAAGCCGGCAGAACCACGCATCCGCAGCGCGGGTGCGGGTTCGCCGGCTTGACCAGCGGGAGTGCCGCCGGGAGAGAGATCTCCAGGCACGCGCCGACGGCCGCCGGCCGGTGCCCGTCCAGCTGGGCGAGCACCTGGCCGGCGGCCGTTGCCGCTGCCACCGCACAGAGCGTCGCCTCGTGCGTCGGCTCCGACGTCTTGCGCAGCTGAGCGGCCAGCGCCGGCCATTCGCGATCGGCGTCGGCGTGGGTCAGGTCCACGCAGGTCACGCACGCCGACCGGCCCGGCCGGACGAAGGGGCCCACCACCATGTCCGCCTCCCGCACCACCACCGGCAGGTGCGGCACCCCGAGGCCGAGCAACCGCTGATACCGCGCCGGGTGCGCGGCATGCGGTTCGGTGACCACCACCGCGTCGAGGATCGTCGGGTCGAACCCCATCCCACCCGCCGTGCTGTCGTCCACCCGGACCGCCACTCGCGGGCAGCGCTCCGCCAGGAGCGCACGCACCGCTTCGTCGCGGGCCTGCCCCACGTCGATCGCCCGCAGCCCGCCCAGCCCGACGTCGGTGATCTGCACCGGCAGCGGGTCGTGCAGCACAAGCAGGCCCACCCCCGCCGTCGCGAGGTGCAGCGCCACGGCCGTCCCCAGCCGCCCGAGGCCGACGACGCCCACCACCCGCAACGCGCGGTCCGCGAGGGTGGCGAGCCCGGCGCCGTCGGGCCGCAGCATGCCGAGCACCGTCGCGTCGGCAGCGCCGTCGGCCGGTGCCGTGACCGCACCGACGGTCCCTGGTACGGGCACCAGCACACCCGCCCGGAACAGGGCGGTCATGATCTCGTCGCGGCGTTCGATGGGCACCCCGCACCGCGCCGCGGATTGCTCGACCGTCACGTGCCGCCGCTCGGCGATCTCGTCGAGCCACATCTCCTCGGCCGGGGTGAGACCGGACAGCACGAACGACCAGCGCGGGTCGGACCCGCACTGCACCTGGCCGCCACCGCGGCTGAGCACGGGTGTACCGGGCCGAAGCCGGAGGAGGGGAGCGCGCGTCATGCCCACAACGATGCCCGACGGCGGAGCTCGCCCCGGGCGCTCGTCCACAGTTCCAGAGGTATACCCAAAGCACCGGGCGGGCCGGAAGTTCCCGTGTGCGCCCAGAGCCAAATAGACGGTGCATCGCTTGCCCACCCGGTTACGGTGACACTATGAGCGACCAGCACCAGAGCGGCAATACTCCCGAGTCGTGGGAGGAGATGCTGCGCTCCATGCTCGGCGACGGCGCAGACGAAGTGATGGCGGAGATGCGCGAACGGGGCATCGACCCGACGGCGCTCGGCGGCCCGCCCGACCCCGTGATGATGCAGTACGCGCTGGCCCAGGTGCAGAAGATGCTCTCGGCAGAGGGCACGGGACCGGTCAACGCGGACGTCGCGCACGACGTCGCGCGGCAGGTGGCCGTCGCCGAGGGCGACCCGTCCCTGACCGGCAAGCAGGCCAAGGACGCGACCGACGCGCTGGCGGTGGCCGAGCTCTGGCTCGACGCGGTCACCGACCTCCCGCCCGCGGGCGGGACGAGGCGCGCGTGGAACCGGTCCGAGTGGGTCGAGGCCACGCTCCCGGTGTGGAACGAGCTCGCGGCGCCCGTCGCCTCCTCGGTGTCGGAGGCACTGGCCACAGTCCTACGCGACCAGCTCCCGGAGGGAGTGGACGACGGCGAGGCCGTCCCCGGGATGCCCGCCGGTGTGCTGCACGGCCTCGGCGGCTCGATCGACCCGACGCAGATGATGCGGCGGCTCGGCTCCGCGGTGTTCGGTATGCAGGTCGGCCAGGCCGCCGGCACGCTCTCGCGTGAGGTGTTCGGCGCCACCGACGTCGGCCTGCCGCTGCTCGACAGCCCCGACACCGTGCTGCTGCCCACCAACGTGGCGGCGTTCGCCGAGGGCCTGGACGCCCCGCTCGAGGAGGTCCGGCAGTTCCTCGCGGTCCGTGAGGCGGCCCACGCGCGCCTGTTCACGCACGTGCCCTGGCTGCGTTCGCACCTGCTGTCGATCGTGGAGCGCTACGCGCGCGGCATCACCATCGACCTCGACGCGCTCGAGTCGCAGGTGCGCGACATCGACCTCGCCGACGCCGACGCCCTGCGCGGTGCCCTGTCCGGCGGGGTGTTCGGGCTGCAGAACACGGACGAGCAGAAGGCGGTGCTGCTGAACCTGGAGACCACGCTCGCGCTCGTGGAGGGCTGGGTCGACGAGGTCAGCACCATCGCGGCGCTGCCCCACCTGCCGCACGCCATCCCGCTGCGCGAGATGATCCGGCGTCGGCGGGCCGCGGGTGGCCCCGCCGAGCAGACGTTCTCCACGCTGGTCGGCCTGGAGCTGCGGCCCCGCCGGTCGCGCGACGCCGCGTCCCTGTTCTCGATAGTCGCGCGCGCCCAGGGCACCGAGGGGCGCGACGCCGTGTGGGACCACCCGGACCTGCTGCCCGGCACCCTCGACCTCGACGACCCGGCGGGCTACCTGGTGCGTCGCGAGGCTGCGGAGAACGAGCACGCCGACGTGGACGCGGCCCTCAAGGAGATCTTCGGCGAGGACGACGCGGACGGCCCGAAGTAGAAGGTCCGCCAAGGGCAAGCGGTTAGGCCTGGATCCTCGCGTTCAAGCATGCCCAACCGCTTGGTCGTAGCGGACGTCCTGGCGGACTCCGCGCGGGTTAGTCGTCTCCGTCGTCCGAGGTCACGTTGCCCGGCTCGTCCTGTGCGAACGACGCGCCCTCCAGGAAGCCGCGCGCCCGGTCCGTCTTCGGGTAGACCTCAAGGATCTTCCAGAACTCTGGGCCGTGGCCCGCATGCAGCAGGTGCGCCAGCTCGTGCAGCAGCACGTAGTCGAGCACCCAGGACGGCATGCCCTGCAGCCGGGTGGAGATGCGGATGGAGCCGTCGAGCAGCGTGCACGACCCCCAGCGCCGGCCCTGGTTCGACGACCACCGCACGCTGGAGGGCCTGGCTTGTCCGTCGAGATACTTGGCGGAGAGCTCGCCGGCGCGGTCGATCAGCTCTTGGTCGGACGGGCGGCGGCGCCGCTCCTTGTCCTCCAGCCGGGCTACCATCTTGGCCACCCACTCTCGTTCCTGAGCCCGAGAGAAGCGCGCCGGAATCGCGACGATGGTTCGTTCACCGTCGCGATAGGCGCTCACCGTGGCGGTGCGACGGCGGCTCCGGCGCACCTCCACGGACGTCAAGGCGTCGTGGGCCACGACACGACGGTAGCGGGTTATCGGCGCGAGGTGGGGTAGAACACACCGTTCGAGTGGAAATTCTTTGCCCGACGGCGTATTGGGTAGCGTGAGGAGAACGGGTGTCCACGCCGCCGTCGGACAGCCTTCACGGAACCCTCAGTCATGTGAGGAATGATGGCCTGGTGACCGACACGCGCGACCTCCAGCATTCCTCGCAGCCCGAACCCTCGCCCTTCGAGGACATCGAGGTCGTCGTGGAGCCGGTCACGCGCCGGACCGTGACGCTGGGTATCTCCCTGCTGGCCACGGCGGTGCTGGCCGCGGTCGCGCTGGTGGTGCCCACGCCGTACGCGATGCGCTCGCCAGGGCCGACCGAGGACACGCTGGAGCGGAACCTCATCCAGATCGAGGGCGCGCGCACGTACGAGTCCACGGGGGAGCTGCGGCTGACCACGGTCTCCGTGCTGGGCGGTCCGGGCTACCCGATGATGTCGGGGCAGGTGATCCAGGGCTGGCTGGACCCGCAGCGCTCGGTGCTCCCGGTGGAGGCGATCTTCCCCGAGGCGACCACTGAGGAGCAGCAGCAGGAGGCCAGCCAGGCGGAGATGGTCTCCTCGCAGGAGTCGGCAACGGCCGCGGCGCTGACCGAGCTCGGCTACGACGTGCCGGCAGTGCTCGACGTCGCAGGCACGGAGCCGAGCTCCGGAGCCGAGGGTGTGCTCAACGAGGGCGACGTCATCGTCTCGTTCCAGGGCGAACCCGTCGGCACCTACGCGGACCTCATCGACGGGCTCGCCCAGACCGAGCCGGGCGCCGTCGTCACGCTCGGCGTGCAACGCGGCGAGGACACGGTGGACGTCGACATCACCACCTCGGGCAACGGGGAGCGGGCGGTGCTCGGCGTCTTCATCGACCCGAACTACGACTTCCCCGTGGACGTGTCCATCGAGATCGAGAACATCGGCGGCCCCAGCGCGGGCACCATGTTCGCGCTCGGCATCATCGACAAGCTCACGTCCGAGGACGAGGCGAACGGTGAGGTCATCGCCGGCACGGGCACGATGAGCCCCGAGGGCACGGTGGGCCCGATCGGCGGCATCGAGCAGAAGCTCTACGGTGCGCTCCGGGACGGCGCCACGTGGTTCCTCGCTCCGGCGGACAACTGCGACCAGGTGGTCGGCAACGTGCCCGACGGCCTGAGCGTGGTCAGGGTGGCGACGCTCGCGGAGGCGCGCGACGCCGTCGAGGCGATCGGGCGCGGCGACGGTGCCGACCTCCCCACATGCTCCTGACCGCTGAGCCGAGATCTACCTGCCGGGCCGACCTGCCGACTTGTTGACCGTGTGTTGCACATCTGGAGGATGTGGGAACCTTGTGCTGGGAACCATGAGCAGCACCCGGCCGTTCCATCTTGGTACGACCCGACCACTTTGATGACGTGAGGTAACGCAGTCGTGTCCTTCGCCGCAGCACCGCGCCGCCCTTCCGGCAGCGCCCCTCGAGCCCGACGCCGTAGTCCGCTAGGGGTGGCGATCATCGTGATCGCCGTCTTGATCGCAGCCCTGCTTCTCCTGGCCCAGTTCTGGACCGAGGTGATGTGGTTCAGCCAGCTCGGGTTCTCCCAGGTGATCTGGACCGAGTGGGGCACCCGCGCAGCCCTGTTCGTCGCCGGGTTCGTAGTGATGGCCGGGGCCGTGTTCTGGTCGTTCACCGCGGCCTACCGCTCCCGCCCCGTGTACGCGCCGAGCACCCCCGAGCAGGCAACGCTCGACCAGTACCGGGAGGCGGTCGAGCCGCTGCGCCGCGTGGTGATGATCGCCGCGCCAGTGCTCGTCGGCTTCTTCGCCGGCGTCGCGGCGTCGGCGCAGTGGCGCACGGTGCTGCTGGCCCTCAACAGCGAGCCCTTCGGCGAGGTCGACCCCGAGTTCCAGATGGACCTCGGGTTCTTCGTCTTCACGCTGCCCGCGCTGCGGTTCTCCGTCGGGTTCCTCATCTCGGTGGTGGTGATCGCGGGCATCGCCGGGCTGATCACGCACTACCTCTACGGCGGCCTCCGGGTCGGCCCCGCCGCAGCGGGCGGACCGCGCACCACCACCGCCGCGCGCGTCCACCTCGCCGTCATCGGCGCTGTGCTCCTGCTGCTGATCGCCGCCAACTACTGGCTGGACCGGTACTCGATCCTGACCAACGCGGGCGACCGGTTCGACGGCGCCTCGTACGCCGACGTGCACGCGGTGATCCCCGCCAGGGGCATCCTCACCGTGGTCGCCATCTTCGTCGCCGCGCTGTTCGTCGTCACCGCGTTCCGCGGCGACTGGCGCCTGCCGGCGATCGGCGTCGGCCTGATGGTCGTGTCCGCCATCGCGATCGGCGGCATCTACCCCGCCGTCGTCCAGCGCTTCCAGGTGAACCCGAACGCGCAGGAGCTGGAGGCCGAGTACATCCAGCGCAACATCGACGCGACCTTGGCAGCGTTCGACATCGACGAGGTCGAGACGCAGCAGTACGACGCGACGACCGAGGCGGAGGAGGGCGCGCTGCGGGCCGACGCCGACACGGCGGCCTCGATCCGCCTGCTCGACCCGCAGATCGTGTCGCCGTCGTTCCGCCAGCTCCAGCAGAACCGGCAGTACTACAACTTCGCGGACTCCCTGTCGGTCGACCGCTACGAGATCGACGGCGAGCTCCGCGACACCGTGATCGCGGTGCGTGAACTCAACCTCGACGGCCTTGGCCAGAGCCAGCGCAACTGGGTCAACGACCACACCGTGTACACGCACGGCTACGGCGTCGTCGCCGCGTACGGCAACCAGCCG
This sequence comes from Promicromonospora sp. Populi, assembly GCF_041081105.1. Taxonomy (NCBI): domain Bacteria; kingdom Bacillati; phylum Actinomycetota; class Actinomycetes; order Micrococcales; family Promicromonosporaceae; genus Promicromonospora; species Promicromonospora sp. Populi. Next base: position 4,621,600 of record NZ_CP163528.1, read on the forward strand.
GGCCCGGACGGTCGCCCGGCGTTCTTCGAGGGCAGCATCCCGTCCCAGGGCGCTATCACCGACCTCGAGGGCGAGTACGAGCCGCGCATCTACTTCAGCCCCAGCACCACGACGTACTCGATCGTCGGGGCGCCCGAGGGCACCGAGGCGTGGGAGCTCGACTACCAGGCCGACAGCGTGGAGGAGAACGGTGGCCAGGTGAACACCACGTTCACCGGCGACGCCGGGCCGGAGGTCGGATCCTTCGCCAGCAAGCTGCTGTTCGCCCTGCGGTTCGGCGAGGAGCAGCTCCTGTTCTCCGACCGGGTGACGACCGAGTCGCAGATCCTCTACGACCGTGACCCGCAGGAGCGGGTCAGCAAGGTCGCGCCGTGGCTCACGCTCGACAACCGGGTGTACCCGGCGGTCGTGGACGGCCGCGTGAAGTGGATCGTCGACGCGTACACCACCAGCGACGCCGTCCCGTACTCCACGTCGACCCCGCTCGACGAGGCGGTCGCGGACACGCTCACCACCGCGTCGGGCGCCCCCGTCGAGCTGCCGGAGGAGGTCAACTACATCCGCAACTCGGTGAAGGCCACGGTCGACGCCTACGACGGTTCGGTCGACCTGTACGCATGGGACGCCGAGGACCCGGTCCTGCAGGCCTGGACCAACATCTTCCCGACGTCGGTCCAGCCGATGTCGGAGATCTCCGGCGATCTGATGAGCCACGTGCGCTACCCCGAGGACCTGTTCAAGGTGCAGCGCACCCTGCTCAGCCAGTACCACGTGACCGACTCCGCCGAGTTCTTCTCGGGCCAGGACTTCTGGAACAACCCGACCGACCCGACGGCGGACGCGACCACCACCGCCCCGCTGCAGCCGCCGTACTACCTGACGCTGCAGATGCCGGGCCAGGAGGACTCGTCGTTCTCGCTGACCTCCACGTTCATCCCGGGCGGTAACACCGACCGCGAGGTGCTCACCGGGTTCCTCGCCGCGGACGCCGACGCCGGGAACGAGGCCGGCGTCGTCGCGGAGGACTACGGCACGTTGCGCCTGCTGGAGCTCCCACGAGATACGACCGTGCCTGGCCCAGGCCAGGTGCAGAACAACTTCGACTCGAACCCGACGATCTCCGAGCAGCTGAACATCCTGGAGCTCGGCTCGTCCACGGTGCGGCGCGGCAACCAGCTGACCCTGCCCGTCGGCGGCGGCCTGCTGTACGTGCAGCCGGTCTACATCCAGTCGACCGGTGGCACGCAGTTCCCGCTGCTGCGCAGGGTGCTGGTCGCGTTCGGTGACGACATCGGGTTCGCCGAGACGCTCGACGAGGCACTGGACCAGGTGTTCGGCGGTGACTCGGGTGCCGAGGCCGGCGACGCGGACGCGGCCGAGGACGAGGCCCCGACAGCCCCGCCCACGGAGGGGGAGCCGGGCACCGAGCCCACCCCGACGCCGACACCGTCCGACGAGCCGACCGGCGAGGCGCCGACCTCGGAGCTGGACGCCGCGCTGCAGGATGCGGCGGCTGCGCTGGAGGACTCCGATGCCGCGCAGCGGGCTGGCGACTGGGCAGCCTACGGCGAGGCACAGGATCGGCTGCAGGCGGCTCTCGAGGCCGCGATAGCTGCCGAGGAGGCGCAGGGCGGTTCGTGACGCTTGTTGCACACTGACTGCTCGCGTTGGCTGACCTGGTCAGTCGCACAGGAAAGGCTCCCCGGTCTCACACCGGGGAGCCTTTCCCATGTTCGAGTCAGCCGAGCCGGCGGGCCACCACCACCGAGTTGATGACGTCGTCGGCGGGGTGCACCACCTCCAGCACCTCGAAGCCCGGCATCGCACCCAGGTCCACCGGCGGGTACAGGAGGGTGCGCAGGCCGCGCGCGCTGCGCGCGAGCAGCGTGGCCCCGGGCCGCATGTTGCTGCCCACCTCCCGCAGGATCGCCGCCTTGTCCGACGGCGTATCGCCCACCAGCGCGGCCAGCACCACGGCATCGTGGCTCGTGAGGTCGACGGCGGCGGCGTCTGCCAGCTCGAACCGGACAGCCGCGGTCCCGAGCCGGGTGCTCACCCGCCGGGCGAGGGCGACCGCGGCGGGATCGCGGTCCAGGCCGACGACGGGGACGCCGAGCGTGTCGGCGTAGCCGAGGGCGCTGAGGGGGAGCGGCCCGCAGCCCAGGACGGCGACCGACGCCGGCGCGGCGCCCGAGCGGAGGAGCAGTCGGACCTCCAGGGCCGTGAGCCGGTCGTAGTTGTCGAGGTACGGAAACGCGGCCAGTGTGGCCCGCGGGTCCGGCTCGGTTGCGATGTGCTCCGCCCAGGTGTGCTCGAGCGCGGTCTCGCCGCGCGCGGAGAGCTCCCGGATGGCGTCCCTGCGGCTGTTGACACCCGGATGCGTCAGGATGTCGTGGGACTGGCGCTCCGGCGCCGCCAGGACCGCCTGCACCAGATCACCGAACAGGGCGTTGGTCTGCGGACCCGGCCGCAGGTCGGGGAGGGCGGTCAGCTGGTCGGCGAGGTGGACGATCCGGTCGGCGGTCAGGGTGGTTTCGCTCAGCTCCGTCGTCATGGTGTCGATCGTTCCACGGCCGGATCGGTTCGATCGTCTGTGACCTGCGTCTCGACCGCCCGACCCGGTTTGCACATCGCTGCTGGACGTGCGTAAAGTAAGGGCTACCGACGCGGGGTGGAGCAGCTCGGTAGCTCGCTGGGCTCATAACCCAGAGGTCGCAGGTTCAAATCCTGCCCCCGCTACAAATCGATGTCGCAGGACATCGCGGACAGCCGGACCTACGAAATCGTAGGTCCGGCTGTTTTTTGTTTGCGGGTTGGTCCGGGTGGTCGGCCGGTGGGTTGGCACGCTCACGGCTCGGTCCACCTGACCGACGAGAAGGGCCAGAAGGTCGCCGAGCCGGTCCTCGTCTCGATCGAGCTCGACCGCATCACGCTGCCTGAGGCCAGGGTGATGTCCATGCCGACACTATGAGGCTGTCCTAAGGGACAATAAAGATCCGAAGTGGCCTGAGCCGCGCGGACTAGGATTAGGGGATGGTCGATCCTCCTGCTGAGCTCTCGCCACGAAAGTTGCTCATGCCGCGGGACTTCGCCTATCGCTCCGAGCTGCTCGCGAGCTTGAGCGCGCTGATCCTGCTGTGGGAGTCGCCTGGACTGCAGAGCGAGATTCTCACCTCCAGTGGTGAGCCGATTGATCAGCCGGCACATCAGGCCCTGCGCCATCTGGCTGCGGCGCAGCCCATGCGGCCAAGTGATCTGGCGCAGGCGATGGGTACCGGGGCGTCAAACGTGAGCAAGATCGTCCGGCGCCTCGAAGAGGGTGGCTTCGTCGTTCGCGAGCGTGATCCCGAGGACACTCGGTCGACGCTGATCGCCTTGACCCCGCAGGGCGTGTCGGCAGCGCACCACATCTATGACCTAGGGGACGACATGATCGCGCAGGTCCTGGTCGGCTGGTCGCAGCGCGACGTCAGCCGCTTCACCGAGCTGACCAAGCGGTTCGTCACCGACGCGATCGCGGCCGCCGAGGACATGCGTCACTCCGGACTCCGCCGACGGCCGCAGTGAGCGGGCCGCACTGAGGCGGCCACACCTGGCGAGCGGCCGGCGGGCGGATGGAAGGCCTACGAGGGAAAGTCGGCGCTCCGGGAAAGCTGCTCGCTGCCGCGAAGATCTGACATGGTTGCCCCCATGGCGGCGGTCGCGGTGTCGAAGCCCAGGCTGCCGAGCACCAGGCGCTGCGGTGGCTGATCCTGCTCCATCGCCTGCAGGATCGCCTCGACGCCGCGCACGGGATCGCCGGGTTGCTTGCCGTCCTGGTCGATCATCGACCGGCGCATCGCGTCGAGCTGGGCGAGATAGGCGTCGACGGTCTCCCGGACGGGCTCGTCCTCGAAGCCGGAGTACGCGCGTGTACGGAAGGCCCCGGGCTCGACGGCTAGCACCTTGATGCCGAACTCGGCCACCTCGTGGCGCAGCACCTCTGTCATGCCCTCGAGCGCGAACTTGGCCGCGGTGTAGAAGCCGAACCCGGGTATGCCGGTCAGCCCGGCCACCGAGGACATGTTCACGATCCACCCGGTGCCCCTGGCCCTCATGCCAGGGAGGACCGCTCGCGTCATAGTGAGCACCGCATAGAAGTTAAGGTCGATCACCCGGCGTGCATCCTCGATCGGCATGCCCTCGATCGACCCATACCAGCCTCGACCTGCGTTGTTCACCAGCACGTCGATCCCGCCGAAGTGTGCCTCGGCCTCGGCGACCCCGTCGCGCACCTGCCGCTCGTCCGTCACGTCGAGCTTGAGGACCAGCACCCGCTCTCCGTACGAAGCGGCCCAGTCGGAGAGCTCCTCGGGCCGTCGTGAGGTGATCGCCACGCGATCCCCACGTCCGAGCGCGCCCTCGGCGAAGGTAAGGCCGAAGCCTCCGGGTGTTCCGCCTGTGATAAGCCAAGTCCTCATTGCCGTCCTCACAGATATCGAGCCATTTACTGTCCTTACAGACAGCATAACCTGTCGGCAAGGACAGTAATTCCCGCGCGGTCTGTCGCTCAGATGTTGAACCCTCCGGAGACTTCGATCGACTGGGCGTTGACCCAGCGGTTGTCGTCGGAGAGCAGGCTCGCGATGACATCACCGACCTCGTCGGGCTCGCCGACCCGGCCCAGCGCCGTGGCCCCGGCCAGCTGCGCCTCGAACTCGTCGTTCAGGCCGCCGCCCAGCTCGGTGCGGATCGCGCCGGGCGCAATCGAGTTCGCCCGGATCTGGCGGTCGCCGAACTCCTTGGCCATGTATCGGGTCAGGACCTCGAGGCCGCCCTTGAAGCTCGCGTACGGCGCGACGCCGATGGTCGCCACGCGGCTTGTCGCGCTGACGAGGTTCACGATCTGACCACCGTCGGCGATCAGTGGCAGCAGGGTCTGGGTGAGGAAGAACGGGCCTTTGAGGTGCACGCGGAACAGGCCGTCGAACTGCTCCTCGGTGACGGTGGCGATGGGGTTGTAGAGGCCGTAGCCGGCGTTGTTGACCAGGTGGTCGAAGTCGGTCCGGCCCCAGGTCTCCTGCAGCGTGCTGCTGACCGTCGTGGCGAAGGCGGGGAAGGTGGTGGTGTCGGTGACGTCGAGCGCCAGTGCTACCGCCGTGCCGCCGTCGGCGTTGATCTTGCCGACGACGTCCGCTGCCGCGTCCGGGTTGCTGTTGTAGGTGATGATGACGCCAAGGCCGTGCCGGGCGCAGGCGAGTGCTGTGGCGGCGCCGATACCGCGGCTGCCGCCGGTGATGATCACGATGTTCATAGTTCCTCCCACGGGGGCGGCGCGTCAGCCGCGGAGCCCGTCTCGTATCTTCTGCATGGTCTCGGCGTAGGCGGCTGGGAGGTCGACGTCGAGCCTGTCGGCCAGGACGAAGAGCCACCACATGCACTCGGCGAGCTTGTGCTTGAGCTCGGCGTCGAAGTCGCCGTCGATGTCCCAGGTGTGCTCGGCGGCCAGGACGAGACGGCCCACGTAGGCGGCGTCGTTGGTGAATCCGACGGCCAGCTCGGGCAGGGTCCAGGTGCGCTGCAGGATGCGCTGTTCGATCTGCTCGTACAGGGCGCGCACCTCCAGGGCGGTGGCGCCGGCGCCGGCCAGGGTCTGCTGGTCCGGGTCATGCTCGGCCGCACTGCCTGCGGCGGGGGACTTGATGCCGGTCATGTCGATTCCTCTCGGGCGTGAGCCCAGGCGCGGGGCGGAGTGTGGTGATCTCCAGAACCCGTGCCATCGAAGTGCCCTCTCGTGCAGTGGTACGCACCGGGGATCCGGCACAGCTCCAGCCTGCGGTGCGCCAGGACAGCGGAGAAGGCAGTGGCTCCCTGGGTGTGGCACACCCTGGCTCCCGGGACGTCCTACTTCGGGTCGGCGTGCTCCGTGGAAGCCGTGCGGTCGGCTGCGACGGTGCCGAGGAGCGCGAGCGAGTCGGCGCTGGCCGATCCGGCTGCAGCGGTGGCGACCGTGAGCTGCTGTCCCGGTGCGTCCCGGCTCTCGAACGTCTGGTAGACCAGCTCAAGCTGCCCGACGGCGGGGTGGTCGATGCGCTTGGTCGTCGCGCTCAGGCCGGACACGCGGTGGTCCTGCCACAGTCGCGCGAAGTCCGGGCTCTCCTTCTCCATCCGGGACACCAGGGCGGACACCTCCGGGTGCACCGGGCTGAATCCCGCCGCGAGCCGCAGCGCGCTGACCGCGGCGCGCGCGATGTGCTCCCAGTCCATGAAGTACCCGCGCGAGGCAGGGCTGGTGAACAGGTAGGGCACGGCTCCCCGGGCTACCTGTTCGGTGCCGAGCAGCTCCCCGGCCACCGGGTTGGTGGCCAGGATCCGGAACGCCGGGTTGACGACGTACGCGGCCACGTTCGGCATGCTCTCGAGCAGACGCACCATGTCCGGGCCTACCCGGTCGCTCGTGGTCAGCGTGGCCGGGGTCAGGCGGGCCAGCCGGAACGCGTGCGCCCGCGCGTCCGGGCCCAGCCGCAATGCGGTGCAGATCGCCTCGACGACCTGGGCCGACGGCGTCCGCTCACGTCCCTGCTCCAGGCGTGCGTAGTAGTCGGCACTGACCCCCGCCAGGACGGCCACCTCCTCTCGCCGCAGACCCTTGACCCGCCGGGAGCCGGCCGTCGGCAGGCCGACGTCCTGCGGGGAGACCCGGGCACGCTGTGCCGTGAGGAACTCCCCGAACGCGTTCTGAATCGTTGCCATGCGTTCGAGGCTACGCGCGGACCGGCCGTGGACCCGGGGTGCCGACTCCAGACCTCCACTCGTTGTGAAGCCGCTCCGGAGCGGGCCGCCGACGTTCAGGACGAGGCGAGCAGCACCAACGGCGCCGGTGCGCCCAACTCGTCGGTGAGGACGGGGATCGTGCGTTTCACCGCCGCCCGCAGCCAGCGAACAGCTGGGTCGTCGTCTCGCGGGTGCCAGTAGATGGCCTCGGTCATCGGCACATTGAGCTCTGCGGGAAGCTCGAACCGCGCGATGCCGAGCGTCTGCGACGCCCGTGCAGCCAGCATCCGCGGGACCAGCGCGACAAAATCGGTCCCGGAGACGAGCAGCGGCAAGGACGCGAGCCCGAAGAGCCGAGCGGCGACGATGTGATCGATCCCGGTGCGGCTGAGCACGGCATCGATGCCGGTGTCGTCGGGGCCGGTCAGGTACGCCGCGGCGTGCGGCACGTGCCGCAGCATCTCGAGACGGGGATTCGCAGCATCGAGGACGGAGTTGGCCGGATCGGCGATGAGCACGAAGTCATCGGAGAAGAGCTCCTCGCTGCGACCGGGCAGGTGGAGTCCCTGCGGCCCGATGATGGCGTCGACCTTCGCGAACGCAGACAGGTCGCCGCTCTGGGGCGGGTGCGGCACGAAGTCGAGCGAGGCCCGAGGTGCCTCTTGCGCGAACGTCTTCAGCAGAGGGCCCGCGAGGATCGCAGTCATGTAGTCCGTCGCGGCGACGACGAAGCGTCGCTCCGTCTGTGCCGGGTCGAAGACCTCCTTGCGGTCTACGACCACCTGCAGCTCAGCCATCCCCTGCAACACGGCGGGCAAGAGGTCGCGGGCGAACGGCGTCAGTTCCATCGAGCGGCCTGAGCGCACCAGGAGCTCGTTGCTGTAGTGCCTGCGCAGGCGAGCGAGCGCGGCAGATGTCGCAGGCTGGCTGAGGTTCAGCCGTACGGCGGCGCGCGTCACGCTGCGCTCTTCCAGAAGCGCATGCAGGGGCCGGAGCAGGTTCAGGTCGAACGACGACACCGCGTCTCCTCACCGTCGAAGAGCCAACTATCCATGCTGTGGATAGTTCTCATAACCAAACCACGATTGCATGGATGCTAGGCGGGTGCCAACCTGATCGCACCATTCACCTTTCAATGACGAAAGAGCGTGCCCATGAGCACAGCCATCCCTACCGACGACAGAGCACTCGCGCGTCAGGAGCTTCGCACCGGCTGGCCTTCCCTGGTCTTCGCGACGATTGGCGCCGGGGTCGGCCTGAGCGCGCTCAACTACATCCTGGGGCCCCTCGTGGTCCCATTGCAGGAGGAGTTCGGCTGGGGGCGCGGCCAGATCAGCCTCGCGAACCTGTGGAGCGCTCTCGGCCTGGCGGTCGCGTTGCCGTTCCTCGGCCGCATCCTGGATCGTTTCGGCGTCCGGCGGGTCGCGCTCGTCTCCCTCCCGCTCTTCGTCGCTGCAGTGCTCCTGCTCGGCAGCGCGACCTCCTCGCTGAGCATGTTCCTCGTCCTCTACGGTCTCGCCGGGATCCTCGGCGCCGGCACAGCGGCCGTGACGTACTCCAAGGCCATCGTCGAGCGCTTTGACGCCAGTCGCGGACTGGCGCTCGGGATCATGGCGGGCGGACTTGGCGCAGCCGGGCTCCTGCTGCCACCAATCATCGGTGCGGTGACCGCATCGTCCGGATGGCGGTCGGCTTACGTCGTGATGGGGGCGATCGCTTTCCTGCCGCTGCTCCTCCTGCTCGTTCCTCGCCTCCTGGACCGGCCTGGTGCCTCCGCCAAAGCCGGGAACAGCTCGTCGTTGCCGGGCCTGACCGTGCCCCAGGCGTTGCGGCGCGTGGAGTTCTGGACGCTCTGCGGCGTCTTCCTGGTCCTGGGATGGGCGCTGCTGACCATGGTGCCGCACTTCGTGCCCATGCTGATCGACGCCGGCGTTGATCCGGTGCAGGCCGCTCTGCTGTCAGCCCTCGTCGGGGTCGGCACGGTGATCAGCCGGCCGATCATCGGATGGCTCTTCGACCGCGTCTATGCGACCTATGTTGCCGTTCCGCTCTTCCTCGTCGCCGCACTGGGCTGCCTGCTGCTGCTGTGGGTCGGACCGGGCGCCGCGGCGCTGACGGCTGTCCTGATCGGCATCGGGTTCGGCGCGGAGATCGACCTCATGGCCTACCTGAGCTCCCGGTACTTCGGCCCGCGGAAGTTCGGCACGCTCTACAGCGTCATCTACAGCTGCTTCATTGTGGGTACCGCACTGGGGCCGGTCGCGGCGGGCTTCCTCTTTGATGCGACAGAGTCTTACGACATCGCCCTCATCATCGCCGCAAGCCTCCTGGCCGTGGGTGCCGTCGTGCTGCTGATCCTGCCCCGCTTCCCGGAACGGTCGGCATGAGCACCGCCCGCGCGATCCGGCTCGCTGACGGCGTGTGGGCCTACGTCCAGCCGCCCGGCGGCTGGATGGTCAACAACATGGGAGTCGTCGAGACCTCGATCGGCAACATCAGTATCGACACGACCTCCACCGAGCGGAGGATGCGCGCCTACCTGCGCACGATGCGGGAGGCCACCGGGCGGGACCTGCGGTACATCATCTACACGCACTCCCATCCCGACCACAGCAACGGCGCCTCGATGGTGCCCGACGCCGACGTGATCGCTCACCGCGAGGTCGCGGCGGAGCTCCAGCGACTCCAGCCGGTGCCGTCGCACGTCTTCACGCCGTTCGTGCAGGGCAACATTCGTCCGCGCCCGCCGACGGTCGTCTTCGACGACTCCCTGACGCTGCACGCTGGAAGCCACACCGTACGGATCGTCCACCCAGGCGGCACCGCACACACGAAGGGTGACGCCTACGTCTGGCTGCCCGAGACGCGAGTGCTCTTCGCAGGGGACCTGATCTTCCATGGCGGCACGCCGTTCCTCATGTCGGGTTCGCCACGCGGTTGGCTGGCTGCCCTGGAGGGACTGCGAGCGCTCCGGCCCTCGGTTGTCGTTCCGGGGCATGGCGACATCGGTGGGCCTGAGCTGATCGACGAGGTGGCCGACTACCTACGGTTCGTGGTCGAGGCGGCGGCGTCGGCCCGCGCACGTGGGCTCAGCCCGCTGCAGGCTGCGCGGCAGCTCGACCTCGCGCGCTTCGCGGGGCTGCTCGATCCCGAGCGCATCGTCGGAAACCTCCACCAGGCGTACGGGGAGCTGGACGGCACGCCGGTCGATCCGGGCACCGTCTTTCAGGAGATGTATGAGTTCAACGGGAAGCGGCCCTTGGAGTGCCACGCGTGAGATCCCGGAGCGCAGCCACCGTCCGTCCAGACCGAGAGGAGACAGCATGGTTCGCATCACCCGCTGGCGGCATGAGGGGATAGAACGCGGCGGATTCGTTCATGACGGCGCGGTCTTTGCCCTGCCCGGTCGGGATCCGGTCAACGACCTGCTCGACGCCGGACTCTCGGCGGCGTTGCTCATCGCCGACGAGACACTCGGCGGCGCCGTCGGACACCCGCTGGCGGATGTCGATCTGCTGTCGCCGCTCCAGCCGAGGTCCATCCGGGACTTCGTCGCGTTCGAGGAGCACGTCGAGGGGATCGTCCGGCGGATGGCCGATCATGCCGTCGTCGTCGACGAGTGGTATCAGGCGCCTACGTTCTATTTCGCGAACCCCCACACCGTCCGCGCCACGGAAGAGCAGATCGGCATCCCCGCCGGGTGTCAGGAGCTTGACTACGAGGCGGAGGTCGGAATCGTCATCGGGCGTGTGCTGGGTAGTTCGGGCAGCAATCTGGACGTCGATGACGCCCAGGCGCACATCTTCGGCCTCACGGTGCTCAACGACTGGTCGGCCCGTGATCTCCAGCTGCGGGAGATGCGGGTGGGACTCGGCCCGTGCAAGGGCAAGGACTTTGCTACCACGCTCGGACCCTGGATCGTCACCGCGGACGAGTTCGCACCACGCCTCACAGAGGAGGGCTTCCTGCCCCTCGCGATGCGTGTCCGGGTCAACGGGCACGAGTACGGCTCTGACCTGCTGTCCAACATGGGCTGGCCGTTGAGCGACCTGGTGCGCTACGCGTCCGCAGACTCTCGCGTGGTGCCAGGCGATGTGCTGGGGACGGGGACCTGTGGCCGGGGCTGCCTCGCCGAGCTGTGGGGGCGCAACGGGGACCTGACACCGCCCGCGCTGGTGCCGGGCGACGTCGTCGAGGTGGAGATCGAGGGAATCGGCACGATCCGCAACCGCATCGGACCTCGCCGGGAGGCTCGCACGCTCGTTCGCGCGCGACATCGTGATCGAGCGCGTCCCAGCACGTAAGGGCCATCACCCGGCACCCACCGTGCTGGCCGCCCGCACCTGGCCGACCGGCTCGACTCAGTCGGTCCAGCCCGCGCGCCAGCCCTGCAGCTCGTGCAGCGCGGTGAGAGCGAGCTCGTCCTGGGACGCAGCGAAGGGACGCCAGATCGACGCCGCCGTCGCGATCGTCTCGTTGTCGGCGGTGAACGACTCGAACCCGAGCATGCCCTCGTAGCCGATCGCGATCAGGCTGGCGCGGATGCCCGGCCAGTCGAGATGGTCGCGGAGCGGGGCGCCGCGGTCGTTGCCGCACACCTGCAGGTGCAGCAGGCGGTCGCCCGCCAGCCGGAAGGCGTCGTCGAGCGAGGCCTCCTCGATGTTCATGTGGTACGTGTCGAGGTTCAGTCCCACCGACTCGGCCGGCAGCGGTTCGATGACCTCGAGCACCTGCTCGGTGGTCGTCAGCAGACTGGTCTCGTAGCGGTTCAGGGGCTCCACCGCGAGGCGGACGCCGCGCTCCGCCGCGTAGTCGCCGAGCACCCGGTACTCCGCGCGCAGCTGCGAGACGGCGTCGCGTCGCTCGTCGGCGCTCATCCGCCAGGTGCGCCCCACCGACGTGTACATCGGCCCGATGACCAGCGACGACCCCTGCAGCGCCGCCACGTCGACGGCGGAGCGGACGTAGTCGCGTGTACGGGCGATGACGGCGTCGGTGGTGCACGCCAGCTCTCGATCGGCACCGAAGACGGCGCCGACCACGCTGACCAGACCGAGCTCGTCGAGCAGGTCGCGGGCCCGCGCGGCGTCCCAGTCGCCCGGCTGTTCATAGGCGAGCTCGACGCCGTCGTAGCCCCAGGCCGCGATCGTGCGCAGCGTGGTCTCCAGGCGCTCGTCGTTCAGCGGCGAGTGCCAGACGAAGGTGTTGACGGCGATCGGCAGTCGGGTCATCGTGCGTCCTCCCATGCGGTTGTCCACAGCCCGTTCCGGATAGTGGCGGCGTCGGGGTCCGCCTCGGCGGCGGGCGACTCATCCTCGAACGTGACCCAGCCGTCGTATCCCGTGTCGGCGAGGTAGTCGAGCACGGCAGGGATGTCGATCACGCCCCGTCCGGTCTCGGCCCAGGTGCCGTCGGCGGCGACGTCCTTGATGTGCACGTGGTCGACGCGCTCCCGCCAGTCGCGAAGCACGGACAGCGGGTCCATGCCCCCGCGCGCGATGTGCCCGACGTCGGGCGTGTAGCCGATGTGCGCGGGCAGCAGCTCGCGCATGAGCGCGTAGTCCTCGGCCGTGCGGAACACCGAGCCGGCGGGGGAGTTCGGGTGGAAGGTCGCCGCGACCCCGCTGTCGGCCGCGCGCCTGGCGACGCTGTCCATACAGCCGATGGCCGCCGTCTGCCGCCGTCGGAGGTCCGCGCGATCCGGACCGGGAAGCGGCACGAGCACGAGGCGCGCGCCCAGGGCTGCCGCCGCCTCGATCGCCCGCGCGGCGGTGGCGCGCTCGGCCTCGCTCTCCTCGTCGCCGCGCCAGCCCTGCGCGAGGACCAGGGCCGCGAGCGCGAGGCCCGCCGCGTCGAGGTCGTCGCGGAGCCGGGCGATCGACCAGTTGTCGCCGAGCATGACCAGCTCGGGCTCGAAGCCGGCGAAACCCGCGCTCCCGGCCACGCTGGTCATGTGCGCGACCTCGCCGCGGTAGCGGTCGATCGACATCTGCCAGCTGTAGGTCTGGCAGGAGAACCGGAACGGGACGCTCATCGGAGCCACTCCTCCACGGTCTGATTGAAGCGCGCGAGCTCCTCCCAGTGGTGCACGTGCCCCGTGGAGAAGACGGCAGTTTCAGCGCCGTCGATCGCGGATGCCGTAGCTGCGGAGAGCTCCGGCGCGATGAAGACGTCGCGCTCGCCCCAGGTGACGAGCGTCGGCGTGCGGACCGTGCCGAGACGCGCGTGCGTGTCGACCGTCGCGCAGGCGTGCACCTGGTCGGCGAAGGCCCCGACCGACATCGCGGGGGCGTCGTCGAGCCCGGCGGCCAGCTCGGCCGCATGCGCGTCGATCCAGTCCGGCGTCCAGATCAGTCGCTGGAGCGTCAGGTTGAACAGGCGCCTGTCCTCGGACGCGCGTGCACGCTCGAGGATCTCGAGGGTCGCCGCCGTCGACGGCGGCACTGCCGACCAGGGCGCGACCAGCACCATCTTCTCGACCAGCTCGGGATGCGTGATCGCGAGCTCTTGCGCGACGGCGCCGCCCATCGAGATGCCGGCCACATGGACGGGGCCGACTCCGAGCGCGCGGACGAGGCCGGCCACGTCGTCCGCGAGGTCGGCCGCCGTCGGCGGGGCGTCGCCCCTGGGCGTGTCACCCGTCCCGCGGTTGTCCACCGCGATGCAGCGGAAGTGCTGGGACCACGCGTCGACGTGTGGCTGCCAGCGGTCGCCGGGAGCGCCGAGCCCCATCACGAGCACCAGTGGAGGCCCGTCCCCGCGCGCGGTGTACGCGGGGATCATCGGACGTCCCCAGCGCCGGCATCCTCAGCGCCGACATCCTCAGTGCCGACAGCCAGGCACCAGCGCGCCGCGTTCTCCAGCAGGCGCAGCACCTCGGGGCGTTCCAGGTCGCTCTCGCTGCCGAGGCTTGTGTAGAACACCCGCTGCCCGCCGATCTCGCGGATCCAGGCCACCGGAGACGGCGTCGGCTCGGTCTCGGGGTCGATCGGCTCTCCCCACAGCAGCACGGTCGCGTCGGCGGGGGCGTGCGCGACGTACAGCCAGGAGTCGACGACGAAGTCCTCGGGCAGCCCGTCGAGCAGCGCCGAGTCGGCGACCCGCGTCACGCGCGTCGTCGAGGTGTGGCCGTGGTGCGAGATCCACGCCGATCCGAGCACCGTGGCGGGGAACTCCTGCGCCCAGGCGTGCAGCTTTCGCTCCTCAGGAGTCGCGAAGGCGTGGTTGCTCGTGCGCAGCGCGATGATCGGCCGGCCGGAGTCGACGTACGCGGCCAGGGCGGCGAGCTCGTCGTCGGACACGTTGCGGAAGCGCAGCGCGAGGATGAGCAGGTCCGCGTCGTCGAGCACCGAGAGGTCGCCGAAGGTCGACAGCGGAAAGTCGGGCACGTCCTCGGCGATGTCGGAGGTGCGCACGTCCAGCCGTGCGTGCGTGGCGACGGCGATCCGGCCCGCCACGCGCGGGAGCGTCACCTCGGGGTTGTACTCGCCGGCGCTGGCGAGGGCGACGATGCGGGTCATTCGCCGCTCCGTCCGTGCGGATGCAGGAACACCTTGCCGCACTGCCCGCTCTGCTGTACGTCCATCGCGGCGTCGGCCTCGGTGAGGTCAAGATGGTGCGTCGTGACCAGGTCGAGCGCCTCGCGGGAGCCGCGGATCGTCGCCCACATCTGATCGGCGAGGCGCACGTGGTTCCAGTGCCAGCAGCCGTGCACGGACAGGCCCGTCGGCACCAGCGGGGGCAGTACGACGTCGGTGCCCCACGCGACGATGGCGAGCTGTCCGAGGCGGCGCACCAGCCCGGCGAGGCGCGCGGGAACGGACGCCACCCCGCTCGTCTCGATCGCCGCCGTGATCCCACCCGGAGCCGCGGCCGCGATCGCGTTGTCGGTGTCGGCGCTGAAGGGGTCGAAGACCTCGGCGCCCAGACGCCGCGCGAGCTCCTGGCGGTACGGGTTGGCCTCCAGGACCAGGACCCGGGCGCCGCGGAACCCGGCGTTGATGATCGCGCCGAGCCCGACGGGACCCGCGCCGCTCACGAGCACCGTGTCCAGCACACCGACGTTCATGCGCGACGTCGCGTGGAGGCCGGGACCGAGCAGGCAGCAGGCGGCGGCTGCGTGCTCGAGGCTGACGTCGTCGGGCACGGGCAGCAGCAGGTAGTCGGGCTTGAGCACGTACTGGGCGTACGTCGCGATGCCCGTGGTCGAGCCCGTCTCGGCGCGCACGTCGCGCGGCGTCAGGCAGTAGATGTGGTCGCCCTGCACGCAGTACGCGCACTTGCCGCAACCGAGCTGCGGCATCACGACCACCCGGTCGCCGGCCCTGACCCGCGTCGAGCCGCCCGCGTCGACGACGACGCCTGCCGCCTCATGGCCGAGATCGTCGTGCTCGATTCCGTCGCCTCTGGCCCGGAACTCGGTGCACATCGGCGCCACGTCGACCCGCACGGTCACGATGTCGCCGTGCGCGCTCGGCTGCGGACGCTCGACGGCCTCCGCGTGCCCCTCGGCAGTGAGGATCACCTCGATCATCCGGCTTCGATTCCTTTCGTGCGGACGAGGTTGTCGCGGATGGCCGCGACGACGGGAACCGCCTCCCTGGCGTCCCTGATCGTCTCGCGCCAGAAGCAGTAGTCGACGGTCCACCAGGGCAACAACAGCACGTCGTCGCGGATCGGCGCGAGGACCGCGGCGAAATCCAGGTCACCGGTGCCGAACGGCAGGTGCGAGCTGGTCTCGTCGTCATGCAGGCTGCCGTCGCTGTCGATGAGGTGGAGCGCCCCGACACGGCCGGCGAGCAGGCGAGCCAGGCCGGGGGCGCCGTCCGGCAGGATCTCCGTGTCGGGGCCCTGGCGGCGGCCATAGGCGGCGATCGTGTGCGAGTGCGACGTGTCGAACATGACAGCGAAGTTGTCGCTCGCCACGTCGTCGAGCAACCGAAGGATCTCGCTCGGGCGGTTCAGCCAGAAGCCGGGTTCGTACTCCCACACGAGCCGGAGGCCGTCCTTGGCGAGCCGTTCCGCGGCGGCGCCCCAGGTGCGCACGAGCGCGGGGTACGCGGCAGCCGGGTCGCCGGGGCCGGGGGGCGGCGTGATCGTGTCCACGCGCACCAGGTCGATGCCGGCCGCTACGCAGAAGCGCGCGATCGAGTCGATGCGCGCCAGGTACTCGGCCTCGGCGGCCACGCCCGGGGGAGTGGCGGTGAGGTCGGGGGCGTAACCGGAGATGCCGAGGCCGCGGTCGCGGATGGCGGATCCGAGCGCACGGGCGGCGGACACGGAGAAGTCCTCGTCGTGCGGGTGCGGCCGGAAGCCGTTGATCTCGACGCCGTCGTAGTGCGCGTCCGCCGCGTAGTCGCAGAACCTGTCGAACGACCAGGGGGCGTCGGCGAACGGCCCGAAGGAGAAGGCCCAGCTACCCAGGGAGATCTGCGGGATCTTGCCGGGCAGGACTGTGTGCGGGCTGTTGTTCACGTGCCTCTCCTGCATCGTCGAAAGGGATACCGACGACGCTATCCGCAGGTGCGAGCAGGTGATTGGCCAATCCGACCAGGTGCTTGTAAATTCCAATCATGAATCGCGAGGATGCGGTTGCGGCGGAGGCGATGAGCCGGCTCGACGGCGCGCTCGGTCCCGGTCTGGGGGCGATGATCGCGGCTTTCGACCACGTGGACGACGTCTTCATCTTCGTCAAGGATGCACGGCGCGTTTTTGTGGCGTGCTCGCGGCCCTTCCTCGCGCTCATGGGCATGCAGAGCGCCGACGAGCTCCTCGGCCGCCGCGACGAGGAGCTCTCGCCCGCGCACCTGGTCGACCTGTACCGGCGTGACGACGAGCGGGTGCTGGCGACGGGGGAGCCGATCGTGGACCTGGTCGAGCTCGTGCGCAACACCCGCGCCGGCTACGACTGGTTCCTGAGCTCGAAGAACGCGCTGCGCGACGCCGACGGTCGCATCGTCGGGCTGGTGGGCGTCACGCGACCGCTCTCGCCACGGACACCGACCGCCGGCGGGGTGCAGAGCCTCGGCCCTGCGGTCGAGTACATCGCGAGCGAGTACGCCCGTCCGATCCGGGTCGAGGACCTCGCAGCGCTGGTCTCGCTCTCGGCGAGCCATTTCTCGCGGCTGTTCCGCCGGCACTTCGGGGTGAGCCCCTACCGCTACCTGCGCCGGGTGCGCATGATCGCGGCGTGCGACCTGCTCGCCGCGACAGAGCTGTCGGTGAGCGAGGTCGCCGCGCAGACGGGCTACTACGACGCCGCGCACTTCTCCAACGACTTCCGCGCGGAGCAGGGTTTGAGCCCCACGGCCTACCGGGTGCGGCTGCCGCGCACGCAGCTCGGCACGCGCCTGGCGGTCGTGCGGCCGGGGAGCCGCACCGCGGAGTGACCCGCCGCGGGGTTCAGGCGCCGCCGATCTGCGGATTCCGATCACATCTTTGTAGTTTTCGATCGTCCTGCCATCAGGACATTGCGCGAACTGCTTTCGCCTGACGACTGTGGTCGTAGCGTCACCAGGGCCTGCGGTCCGTTGACGGCCCGCCGACACCCCGGCGCATCGAAGAAGATCCCGGGACACAAGGAGTGCTTCATGGTGGACGAGACAGCGCCGATCGGCATCGGTGTCATCGGATTCGGCTGGATGGGCAGGGTGCACACCACGGCGTACACCCGCGTGGGCCACCACTACCCGCTCGCCCGGCGGCCGCGGCTCGTGGCCGTCGCCGACGAGGTGCCGGGCCGGGCAGACCAGGCTGCGGCCGCCTACGGCTTCGAGCGCGCGACGAACGACTGGCGGTCGCTGCTCGATGCCCCCGACATCAGCGCCGTCAGCATCACGGCGCCGAACTTCGCGCACCGGGAGATCGGCGAGGCCTTCGCCGCCGCGGGCAAGCACATCTGGATCGAGAAGCCCGTCGGCGTCACCGCGGACGACGCGGCCGCCGTCCGGGACGCGGTGCGCGCCGCGGGGGTGCAGTCCGCCGTCGGGTTCAACTACCGCAACGCCCCGGCAGTCGAGGAGCTCCGCCGTCGCATCGCGGACGGCGAGATCGGCGAGATCACGCACGCGAGCTTCCGGATGCTCGGCGACTACGCCGCGGACGCCTCCGGCGCGTTCACCTGGCGCTACGAGCTCGCCCGTGCGGGCCACGGCGTGCTCGGCGACCTGGCCTCGCACGCCGTCGACCTCGTGCGGCACCTGCTCGGCGAGATCGACGAGGTCGTCGCCGACGGAGCGATCTTTGTGCCCCGCCGCCGGCGCCCCAGCGGCGTCGTGACGGGACACGAGCGAGTCTCCGACGGCGAGCTGGTCGACGTCGAGAACGAGGACTGGGTCTCCGCGATCCTCCGCCTGAGCAGTGGCGCGCGCGTCACGCTCGAGGCGAGCCGGGTCGCCGTCGGCCACCAGAACGACTACGGCGTGCGGATCCACGGGACCCGAGGGGTGCTCGAATGGGACTTCCGCCGCATGGGCGAGCTGGTCGAGGCCGCGGGAGACGCGGTGCAGGACCTGCCGCTGGCGACCCGGTTCGTCGGGACCCAGAGCGGCGACCTCGCCCGGTTCCAGCCCGGGGGAGCGCTCGCGCTGAGCTACGACGACCTCAAGGTTGTCGAGGCGGAGCGGTTCCTCCGCTCGATCGTCACGGGTCAGCCCGTCGGTGCCGTGATCGACGACGCCGTCGCCGCGGCCGTCGTCATCGACGCGCTGGCCGAGTCGACGAGGACGCGCCGCTGGACCTCGGTAGGCACGGCGATCGAGGCGGCGCGATGAGCGCGGTGCGGGTGGGCGTCATCGGTGCGGGCATCATGGGCACCGACCACGCGACCCTCCTGCACGGCAGCGTCTCCGGGGCCACGGTCACCGCCGTGGCCGACGTGGACGTCGACCGTGCCGGACGGCTCGCCGTGGCCGTCGGGGCACAGGCGTTTGATTCGGGCGAGGAGCTCATCGCCCGCGGCACGATCGACGCCCTGGTCGTCGCCTCGCACGACGCCTCGCACGCCGGCTACACCCTCGCGGCGATCGAACGGGGGCTTCCCGTGCTGTGCGAGAAGCCGCTCGCCCCGACGCGCGCGGAGTGCGACGCGATCATCGCCGCCGAGCGTGGCACGGGTCGCAGGCTCGTGTCCGTGGGCTTCATGCGCCGGTTCGATCCCGCCTACGTCGAGCTGAAGCACCGGATCGACGACGGGTCGATCGGTCGCCCGGTCATGGTCACGGCCCAGAGCCGCGGGGTCAGCTCGGCCCCGGACGCCACGAGCTCCTCCAGCATCACGGGCAGCGCGATCCACGAGTTCGATGCGGTGCCGTGGCTGCTCTCCTCGCCGATCGTCGAGGTTCGGTGGTTCGCACCCGAGTCGGCGGTGGCGGGGATGTCCGATCCGCAGGTCATGATCGTCCGCACCCAGGACGGCGCCCTCGCCGTGCTCGAGACGTTCCTCAACGCCCGCTACGGCTACGACATCCGCTGCGAGGCGATCGGCACCGAGGGCACCGTGCAGCTCACCGACCCCGCGGCGACGACGCTGACCGGCGCCCTGCGCGCCGCGACGACGTATCCGGCCAACTGGCGGCCGCGGTTCGCCGACGCGTACCGGCGCGAGCTGCAGGCCTGGGTGGACGCGACCCGCACGGGCGTGCAGGCTCCGTCGCTCGCGACGGCCGAGGACGGACTGCGCGCGACGCTGATCGCCGAGGCGGCGATCAGCTCGATGCTCGCCGACGGCGCGCCGGTCCCGGTGGAGTCGGTGGACTCGGTGGACCCGGTGGAGACGGCATGACGGCGCTCGCCGACCTCCGGCCGCGCACACCGGATCCGCGCCGGGCCCCGGCGCTGCGCTGGGGAGTGATCGGAACGGGGTGGATCGCCGCCAGGTTCGTGGACGCCGTCTCCACCCACACCGGACAGCGCTTCACCGCCGTCGCCTCCCGGGATCGCGCCCGCGGCGAGGACTTCGCCCGTGCGCACGGCATCACGCGGACCCATACGGACGTGCGTGCGCTCGCCGCCGATCCCGAGGTCGACGTCGTGTACGTGGCCTCCCCGCACACGAGTCATCACGAGCACGCCATCACGACGATCGCAGCGGGTACACCCGTGCTCGTGGAGAAGCCGATCGGCATCAACGCGGCGCAGGCCGAGGAGATCGCGCACGCCGCGCGCACGGCCGGGGTCTTCTGCGCCGAGGCGCTGTGGACCTACTTCCTGCCCCGGTGGGACGTCGTCGAGCAGGCGCTCGCCTCCGGCGTCGTCGGGTCGCTGCGGTCCGTGCTCGCGGACTACGGCGAGTACCTGCCCGACGAGCACCGGGCGATGGATCCGGCCCTCGCCGGCGGGAGCCTGCTCGACCTCGGGACCTACCCGATCTCGCTCGTGTCGCGCCTGCTGGGCGAGCCGCGCACGGTCGCCGCCCAGGGTGCGGACAACCGGCACGGCGTGAACGCGCACACGGCGGCGATCGTGAGTGATACGGCCGGCGCGACCGGTGTGGTGTTCACCTCGCTCGAGTCGTCGACGCCCACGACCGCGGTGATCGCGGGCGACCGCGGAGCGATCGAGCTCGACGGTCCGTTCTACCAGCCGGGCGGGGTGCGGGTGCGCACGTGGAGCGACGGCGAGGTCTACCGGTACGACGAGCCGCGCACGGGGCACACCGGACTGCACTTCGAGGCCGCAGCCGTCGCTCGCGCGATCGCCGCGGGACACACGGAGGCCGAGGAGCGTCCGCTGGATGAGTCCGTGACCTTCCTGCGGCTGATGGACCGGATCCGCGCCGAGGCGGGCATCCGGTTCATCGGCGACTGACAGCTACGGCGACTGAGAGCTACAGCGTGTCGGGCCGCAGCTGCGCCCATTCGGGGTGCGCGTCCAGGCGCGCCTCGATCTCACGCAGCGCGGCGCGCGACCGGGCGAAGTGGGTGTAGGCGTCGCCGCCGACCCCGTAGGCCTGCACGCCGAGCGAACCGGAGTAGCCGAACGAGCGCAGCCGCCCCAGGAAGGCGAAGTTGTCGAAGTCGCCGTCGCCGACCGGTTCGATCGTGACCGGGAAGTACTGGCCGGCCAGCCGCCTCGAACCGTTGGTGTTCACCCCCGCGATCACGGGGCGCGCCCGGTCGAGGGCCGCACCGAATCCGCTGCCCTCCAGCGCGTACACGTGGAACGCGGGGAACGTCATCCGCAGCGCATGGTGAGGGAGCTGCTCGAGGAGGCGCAGGACGTCGTCGACCCGTTCCATCCAGAAGGAGAAGTGCGGGTAGAGGCGCAGCGAGCCGCCCGCCGCGGTGGCCCGGTTGATGGCCTGCTCGAGGAAGGCGAGCGCCGCGGCGTCTCCGGAAGGCTTCGAGGGCGCATGCTCCTCGCCGGAGTAGCGGAGCGTGATCTCCGTCGGGGTCTCGCCGGCGGACGAGATCGCATCGAGGGCACGACGTGACTCGGGGTGGTCCAGCGGCAACGACAGGTCGATCGTGAGGTAGATCGATGCGACCGCGAGCCCGTGCCGGTCGGCGACCTGCCACAGGCTGCGCAGGTCCGTCCAGGCCGGCTCGCTCCACAGCGTCAGGTTCGTGGCGTCGTAGCCGAGGTCGGCCAGCATGGCGCAGCGGGTCTCCAGCGGGTAGGCGCCGGTGTGGCTGAAGAACCCTACGTCCATCCCGTAGGTCTGCAGAGCGGTCAACGGACTGCCTCCGTCCGGGCGTCCTGCCGGCTCACCGTGACCGGCGAGCCGGCGTCGGCGGCCTCGACTACCGCGCGGAGCCAGGAGAACGTGAACAGCGACGTCGCGTTGATGGCGGTCGGCTCCGCGTGCTCCGCGATCGCCTCGAGCGTCCGCGCGAGCGGGCGGGAGTGGAAGCCGATGGGCGGTTCCTCGAAGGACCGCGTGACGGTGCGCGGAGACCCGTCGCCATCGGCGTCGGTGAAGCGGACGCCGCCCGGCACCCAGTCGAGCCAGGACCAGGTGACGGAGCCGAGGTCGCCGTCGACCGACACCACGCTCAGCTCTTCGCCGTGGGTCGCGGCCGAGCGTTCGTAGGTGAGCTCCACCATGGTCCCGTCACGCAGCTCGAGCGTCATGCTCGCGCCGACGTGCTGCTCGACGCTCAGCGACTCCTCGCGGAACGGCCCGCCGGTGACCGGGGAGCGCGTCCACGCGTGGTTGACCGTCACCCGCACCGGTGCGAACACCTCGTCCAGCACGGCGATGTCGTAGGGCCCCCAGTCCATCATGACGCCGCCGCCGCTGATCTTGGGGTTGCGGAACCACGCCGACTCGGTGAGCCAGTCGATGCCGGTGCGCGAGCGGCGGAGGGTGTTGATGAAGGTTGCGTGATACAGAGCGCCCAGCGAACCGGCCTCGACGATCCCACGGACATGGGCGGTTGCCCGGCACGTCACGGAACCGGCTGTCGCACGAGTCGAGGATCAGACCAGCCGCATCCGCGCGGGCGGCGAGCTCAGTGGCCTCGGCAGTCGTCATCGCGAGCGGCTTCTCGCACAGCACGTGGAGCCCGGCGTCCAGCGCGAGACGCGCCAGGTAGGCGTGGGTCACGGGCGGGGTTGCCACGACCGCCAGCCCGGGGCCGTCGGGCGCGGCGGAGAACATCTCCTCCGCGGAGGCGTGCGTGACCGCGGAGGGGAACTGCTCGGCGAATCCCGCGAGCGCGGAGGCGCTCGGGTCGGCCACATGGAGGGTGCTGCCGTACGCGGTCAGGTGGGGCGACGAGAGCGCGACGGCGTGCTCGCGTGCGATGTATCCCGCGCCGACGAGGAACACGTTGATCATGGAGCGCCTACTTTCTTGCGGGAAACTTTCGCATCCCGAGACTAGAGACTTGCCTGCTGCGAGTCAATGAGGTTTCGTGCGGATGCTGCAGAATGGGCGCGTGGACACAAACAAGAGTCGGGTGACGATCGCGGAGGTCGCCCAGCGTGCAGGGGTGTCGGTGCCGACGGTCTCCAAGGTGATCAACGCCAAGCCGGGCGTGTCGGACGCGACCAGGGACCGCGTCAACGCATTGATCCGGGAGCTCGACTACGAGCCGCGGAAGTCGACGCCGACGCACATGCTCGAGCTTGTCCTCGCCGAGATGAGCAGCCCCTGGTCGGCCGCGCTGGTGCTCGCCGTGGAGGACGCGGCCTATGCCGAGGGGTTCGGCCTGACGGTCACGCGCATGCGGGAAGCGCCGGACGATCGCTGGCTGGAGATGCTCTCGGCGCGGAACGCCGACGGTGTCATCTTTGCGGCCGTCCCTGTGGACGAGCGGATCTCCGGGCGGCTCGCGGGGCTCGGCTCGCCGTATGCAGTCATCGACCCGACGGAGTCCCCGCGCACCTCGGCGCCGACGATCGGCGTCACCCACTGGCGGGGAGCCTATGTGGCGACCGAGCATCTGATCGAGCTCGGGCACCGCGAGCTGGGGATGATCGCGGGGCCGGAGCTCGTCCTGTTCTCGCGGGCGCGCGTGGACGGGTTCCGGGCCGCGGCGGGCGCGGCGGGCGTCGTCGTGCCGGACGACCACATCATCTTCGCGGACCTCAACTTCGAGGCGGGGCGAGATGCCGCGCTCGCGCTGCTGTCGGGGCAGGGGCGGCCGACGGCGATCTTCGCGGCGTCGGACGAGCAGGCGTTCGGCGCGTACGAGGCGGCGCGGCGCCTGGGCCTGTCGATTCCTGAGCAGCTCAGTGTCATCGGCTTCAACGACGTCGCCGTCGCGCAGTGGGCGGCTCCGCCGCTGACGACGGTCCGGGAACCGATCGGCCAGATGGCGCGGCTTGCGGTCGCTGCCGTGATCGGGCTGCTCAGCGGGCGTCCACCCGCGCCGGCGATCGAGCTGGCCACCGAGCTGGTCGTCCGGGAGAGCACTGCGCCGCCGCGACGTTAACACAAGTTTCGCGAAAGACTGTTGACTTCGCTGGGGGACTCTGGGAGGGTTCCGGCAGGGACGAGAATGGGCTCGTCTCGATAGCGAGAGGTTGCGCCAACATGAATGCACCAATCATGAAGGCACCGAAGAAAGTTGCCTTGGCGGGTGCCGCGACACTTGCCCTCGTGCTGTTGTCCGGTTGCGCTTCGTCCTCTGGCGGAGACTCCGGCGCGGACGGGGGACCGGTCACCTTGACGTACTGGGGATTCGCGGACCTGCCGCAGGAGCGTGTCGCCGAGTACGAGGAACTGCATCCCAACGTCACGATCCAGAGCAAGATCAGCGACTACGACGCGGCCCACCAGGGTCTGCTCACGGCCCTCGCAGCGCAGCAGGGGCCGGACATCGCGCAGGTCGCCGTCGACTTCATGGGGGAGTTCCGGGCGACGCCCGCGGCCTTCCACGATCTGCGGGAGTTCGGCGCGGCCGATCTGCAGGAGTCGTTCCTGGAGTGGCGCTGGAACCCCGGCGTCGCCGACACCGGCGAGGTCGT
This sequence comes from Promicromonospora sp. Populi, assembly GCF_041081105.1. NCBI lineage: Bacteria > Bacillati > Actinomycetota > Actinomycetes > Micrococcales > Promicromonosporaceae > Promicromonospora > Promicromonospora sp. Populi. The sequence goes on from NZ_CP163528.1 coordinate 4,645,768, forward strand.
CGGGATCCCGACCGACGTCGGCGGCATGGCGATCGCGTATCGCACCGACCTGTTCGAGGAGGCGGGCCTGCCGACCGATCGCGACGAGGTCGCCGCGCTCTGGCCGGACTGGGAGGGCTACCTCGCCACCGGGCGGGAGTACGTCGCCGCGATGGACCGGCCGTTCGTCAACGCCGGCAAGGCGATCTATCGCGCCGCGTCCAACCAGGCCGACGAGAAGTACTACGACGCGGACGGCGAGCTGATCTTCGATTCCAACCCCGCCATCAGGGAAGCCTGGGACCTCTCGATGGAGGCCGTCGACGGCGGCCTGTCGGCCGACCTCGCGACCTGGTCGCCCGAGTGGCTCGCCGGCATGGCCAACGGTGGGTACGCGACGCTCCCCGCGCCGGCGTGGATGCTGAACACCATCCAGGAGCAGGCGCCCGACACGGCCGGCAACTGGGACATCGCCACGCTGCCCGGCACCGTGGGCAACGACGGCGGCTCGTATCTCATGATCCCTGCCGCCTCCGAGAACGCGCAGGCCGCGTACGACTTCATCACCTGGATGCAGGCGCCGGAGCAGCAGCTCAAGACCTTCAACGACGACTCGGCGTTGCCGTCGACGCCGGAGCTGTTCACGGACGAAGCGCTCACCGGCTACACGAGCGAGTTCTTCCGTGATGCGCCGGTCGGTGAGATCTACATCCGGAGCGTCGAGGGCCTGCACGGCTACCCGCTCGGGCCGGACTCGCGAATCATCGAGCAGCAGTTCGAGTCGGCGGTCGGCCGGGTCGAACAAGGGGTGCAGACCGGAGACGAGGCTTGGGAGCAGGCCGTCACCGACGCCCAGCGCGAAGCGGAGTGATCTGATCGGTACCCCGCCGGCCGCCGTCGTCCGTACGGGCGGTGGCCGGCACTGATCCCGGAGCGAACAAACGTGACTACGACATCCACTTCCTCGCCGCCGGTCCCTGCGGCGATCACGCCGCCACGAGGCCGAAGGCCGAAGCGCCTCGGCGAGAAGCTCGGGCCCTACGCCTACATCGCGCCGTTCTTCATCATGTTCGGCATCTTCGGGCTCTTCCCGCTCGTGTTCACCGGCTGGGTCTCGCTGCACGACTGGCAGCCGCTCGCGACGGAGCAGACGTTCATCGGCCTGGAGAACTACCGGGTCATGCTCGAGGACCCGCGGTTCTGGAAGGCGATCGGCAACACGTTCTCCATCTTCCTGATGTCGACGATCCCAGGCCTGGTCCTCAGCCTGATCATCGCCTCGGTGCTGAACAACCGCAGCCTTCGGGTCAAGACGTTCTGGCGGATGGCCCTCCTCCTGCCGAACATCACGCCGCTCGTGACGACCACCATCGTCTTCGGTGCGGTCTTCGCGCGGGACTACGGCCCGCTCGCGTGGGTGCTCGACCTACTCGGGCTGCCGGCGATCGCCTGGGACTCGCATCCGTTCACTACCCAGCTCGTCATCTCGCTGATGGTCATCTGGCGGTGGACCGGCTTCAACGCCCTCATCTTCCTCGCGGCCATGCAGGCCGTGCCGGCGTCCCTCTACGAGTCAGCAGAGATCGACGGGGCTGACCGGTGGCAGACCTTCGTCCATGTCACCCTGCCGTCGATCCGCCCGACGATCCTGTTCTCCGTCGTCACCTCGACGGTGGGCGGGATGCAGATCTTCACCGAAGCCCTGCTCTTCACCGACCCGATGGGTGGGAACAACGGGCAGGGGCTGACGATGACGCTCCTGGTCTACGGACAGGCGTTCAACTCGTTCCACTTCGGGTACGCGTCGGCGATCGCCATCGCGCTCCTGTTGATCGTCCTCGTCATCGCGGGGATCAACTTCCTGCTCGCGCGACTGGTTCGGAGCGCCTGATGTCCCCCACCGACACCGATCTGAGCACGCCGCGCAACCGCCGGCGGAAGTATCCCTCGCGCTCGGCGCGCATCAGCGACGTCCGCTCCAAGGACCGGCGACGGCGATCTCCGCGCGGACGGATGTCCTCCTTCGGCTACCTGATCCTTGTGATCGGGGTGCTGGGCTCGGTCGCTCCGCTCTACTGGATGTTCGTCGTCGGGTCGAACGACACCTCCGCGGTGTCTGCCTTCCCGCCGGTGTTCCTCCCCGGCGGCAACTTCTTCGAGAACCTGGCGACGGTGAACGCGCGCGTGCCGTTCGGCGGATCGATCCTCAACAGCGCGATCGTCGCGGTCTCCGTCGCCGTCCTGCAGATGTTCTTCTGCAGCCTGGCGGGCTACGCCTTCGCCAAGCTGCGCTTCCGCGGACGCTCGGGGCTGCTCGTCGCGGTCGTCGCGACGATGGCCATCCCCGCGCAGCTCGGGATCGTGCCGATGTACCTGATCATGACCCAGCTGCACTGGATCGACACCCTGCAGGCGCTCATCGTGCCGGGTGCGGTCTCCGCCTTCGGCGTGTTCTGGATGCGCCAGGTCGTCGTCGGGGCCATCCCCGACGAGCTGATCGAGGCGGCGCGGGTCGACGGGTGCGGCACGTTCCGGACCTACTGGCAGATCGTCCTGCCCAACATCCGCGGTTCGGTAGCAGTCTTCGGGCTGTTCGCGGCGATGGGTGCATGGAACGACTTCCTCTGGCCGTTGATCATCCTGAACTCGCCGGAGAACTTCACGTCCCAGGTCGCCATCCAGCAGCTGCGCACCGACTACATGGGCGTCGACTACTCGGTAGTCATGACGGCGTCCGTCATCGCCACCCTCCCCCTTCTCCTGCTCTTCATCGCCGCGGGCAAGCAGCTCGTGGCCGGAATCATGGAGGGCGCAGTGAAGGGGTGAGACCCCGTGCGCCACGAACCGCCCCTTCCTTCCAACCCCCTTGAGAGCCATGACTACTTCTGCCGTCCACCGCCCGCTGACCCACCAGGACCAGGTCGCCGAGGTCATCGCGGAGATGACGCTCGACGAGAAGCTCGCGCAGCTGATCGGACTCTGGTTGCACGTCTCCGACGGGGCCGATGTCGCCCCCATGCAGCACGAGATGCTCTCCAAGGTTCGCGATCTGGACTACTACATCGGGCACGGGCTGGGCCAGCTCACCCGGCCGCTGGGGAGCCGCGTCGTCGCGGCCGAGGACATGTCGGCCTCGCTGGACGGCATCCAGCAGCAGGTCATCAACAAGAGCCGGTTCGGGATCCCGGCACTGGCGCACGAGGAGATCCTGACCGGGCTGCAGCTCTACGGCGCGGCGACCTATCCCGCGCCGCTCGCCTGGGGCGCGAGCTGGGACCCCGAGCTCATCGAGCAGATGGGGCGCCTGATCGGCGAGTCGATGCAGCAGCTCGGCATCCACCTCGGCCTCGCGCCGGTGCTGGACCTCGTCCGGGACCACCGGTGGGGCCGGGTCGAGGAGTGCATCTCGGAGGACCCGTACCTCGTCGGCGTGATCGGCACGAGCTACGTGCGCGGCGTGCAGTCCAACGGCGTCGGCGCGACGCTGAAGCACTTCCTGGCGTACTCCGGCTCGCAGGCCGGCCGCAACCTCGCCCCCGTGCACGCCGGCCGCCGCGAGGTGCTGGAGCAGTTCGCCGTGCCGTTCGAGATGGCGGTCAAGCTGGCTCGCCCGGCGTCCGTGATGCACTCCTACGCGGAGATCGACGGAACGCCCGTGGCGGCCGACCCCGAGCTGCTGACGGAGCTGCTGCGCAACCAGTGGGGGTTCGAGGGCACCGTCGTCGCCGACTACTTCGGCGTCGCGTTCCTGCACACGTTGCACGACATCGCCGAGGGAACGGCCCAGGCCGCGGCACTCGCGCTGCGGGCCGGTGTCGACGTCGAGCTGCCGACGGGCAACGCCTACCTCGAACCGCTCAAGGAGCTGATCGAGGCGGGCCAGGTCGACATCGCCCTGGTGGACCGCGCCCTTGAGCGCGTGTTGCGGCAGAAGGTCGAGCTCGGCGTCACGAGCGCCGCGCCACGTCCCGCCCAGGTCGATCTCGACCCGCCCGCCGCGCGGGAGATCGCACGGCGCATCGGCGAGGAGTCGGTGGTGCTGTTGTCCAACACCGGGATCCTGCCGCTGCACGACGGCGGTACGGTCGCCGTCGTCGGCCCGAACGCGGACTCTGCCGAAGGGCTGCTCGGCAACTACAGCTTCACGAACCACGTCGACGTCCCCGAGGGCACACCCATCGGCATCTCGGTGCCGACCATCCTCGACGCGCTGCGCCAGGAGCTGCCTGGCTCGACGGTCCGGCATGCGTTCGGCTGCACCGTCCGCGCCGATCAGCAGGACGAGGAGTCCGCCCTGCGCGGGATCGCCGAGGCTGCGGAGATCGCGGCTGCGGCCGACGTGGCGATCGTCGTCGTGGGCGATCGTGCGGGACTCTTCGGCAGGGGGACCAGCGGGGAGGGGAGCGACACCGACAACCCGGTGCTGCCGGGCCGGCAGGGCGAGCTGGTGGATGCGGTGCTCGCCACCGGGACGCCGGTAGTCCTGGTCCTGGTCACCGGCCGTCCGTACCCGCTCAGCCGGTGGTCGGGTCGGGTGGCGGCCCTCGTGCAGTCCTTCTTCCCCGGCGAGGAGGGCGGCCCGGCCGTGGCCGGCGTCCTGAGCGGGCGCATCAACCCGAGTGGCCGCCTGCCCGTCAGCCTCCCGTTCGGCTCCGGCGCGCATCCCTACTTCTACCTCACGCCGCGGCTCGGCGGGCTCACGCCGATCTCGGCCATCGATCCCGCACCGGAGTTCCCGTTCGGGCACGGGCTCTCGTACACGACGTTCGCGCGCAGCGCGCTGAGCGTCACTGCGGACACCTGGACCACTGCCGGCACGATGCAGGTGACGGCGCAGGTCACGAACACCGGAGACCGGGCCGGTGCCGACGTCGTGCAGCTCTACGTGCGGGACGAGTACGCGTCGGTCACCCGGCCGATGCGGCAGCTCATCGGGTGGGCGCGGGTCGAGCTCGACGCGGGTGAGTCGGCCGAGGTCTCGTTCGAGGTGCCGGCGCTGGCTTGCGCTGGTCTCGCGCGAGCTGCGCTGGCAGGTGGAGCCCGGGGCGTTCACGTTCACGATCGCCGGGACCGCGGCGGCGGACGGCCTCTCCGAGCGGGTTGTGCTTGATGGTCCGACGGTTGTGCTCGACCAGGACCGCCCGCTGGTCACGAGCGTCGACGTCCGCCGCGCGGTGCCGTGAGGAGCGGAGCGACGATGCGTGCCGCGCGCTGGCATGCGCGCGGCGACGTCCGCATCGAGGACGTGCCGGTACCCGTCGTCCGAGCGCCGCACGAGCTCGTCCTGGCGGTCGAGTGGTGCGGCATCTGCGGCAGCGACCTCGAGGAGTACCGCAGTGGGCCGATCTCGGTGCCCGTGACTCCGCATCCGCGCCGCGGGTCGGCGGCGCCGATCGTCCTGGGCCACGAGTTCGTCGGCCGGGTGCACACGGCGGCCGACGACGGCACCGGGCCGGCGGTGGGAACACTGGTGGTCCCGGACGTGGTCCTCGGCTGCGGCGAGTGCCGGTGGTGCCTGCGGCACGAGGAAGGGCTGTGCGAGACGCTCGCGGTGCGCGGCCAGACCGAGGACGGCGGGCTCGCCCGATACGCCGTCGCGGACGCCCGGACCTGTCTTGTGGTGCCCGACGGCGTGACCGCTCAGCAGGCGGCCCTGGTCGAGCCCGCCTCGGTCGCGGTCCGGGCGATCCGCAAGCTCGACGCCGTCATCGGTGCCCGCGTGGCCGTCGTCGGCGGCGGGACGATCGGTCAGCTCGTCGCTCGCGTTGCCCTGGCGGCCGGGGCGACGGTCGGCCTGGTGGTCGACACCCGGGCGTCTCGCCGAGAGCTCGCCGAGCGCTCCGGCGTGGCACGCGGTCTCTCACCGGACGAGGCGGCGGCTCTCGTCGACCCCCGTGCCGGATTCGACGCCGTGTTCGAGTGCAGCGGCGCGGACGGGGCGCTCGCGCTCGCGATCGACCTCACCCGGCGCGGCGGGACGATCGTCGCGCTCGGCATCCGTGCCGACGCGGACCGGCTCGACTCGACGGCACTGGTGCTGACCGAGAAGCGCATCCTCGGGTCCGCCGCCCACCTGTGGGACGAGGACTCGGCGCCGGCGCTGAACCTGATCGCGGAGGGCAGGGTGCTCGTCGACGACCTCATCACCCATCGCATCCCCCTCGACGAGGTGGTCGCCGGCGGGTTCGAGATGCTCGGCGATCCCGGCCGCGACGTGCTGAAGGTACTCGTTGACTGCCGAGGCTGACCCGATCGCGAGTGTCGACGTCTTCACGACCTTCGGCGGGGTGCGGAACTGGACCTTCGTGCGCGTGGAGACCCGGTCCGGAGTGCACGGCTGGGGCGAGGCATCGACTGAGATGTGGGAGCGAACGGTCGAGGCCGCGGTGCGCGAGCTCGGCGACCGGCTGATCGGCCACGACGCCCTCGCGAGCGAGAGCGTCTGGCAGCGCGCCACCCGGCACGGCTTCTGGCGCGGCGGGGTGATCCTCTCGACCGCCGTCGCTGCGATCGACATCGCCCTGTGGGACATCCGCGGCAAGCACCTCGGTGTCCCCGTGCACCGGCTGCTCGGCGGACCCACTCGCGAGTGGGTCCCCACCTACCGGCACGTCGGGATCTACGACGCCGACGCCCTGGCCGACGAGGCGACCCGGCTGGCCGAGTCCGGCGTCCGGACGATGAAGACCGGCGCCTGGGTGGCGGACAGCACGCTCCCCGAACGCGAGCGGATCACCCGCGCCACCCGACGGCTCGCCGCGCTCCGCGCCGCGGTCGGAGACGACATCGAGATCCTCGTCGACAACCACGGGCGCGCGCGCCCGGACGAGGCCATCCGGTACATCAACGCCATCGCCGACTACCGTCCGTCATGGATCGAGGAGCCGATCGCCCCGGAACAGCCCGAGCTCATCGCACCGGTCGCCGAGGCAGCGCGCCGGCACGGCATCTCCCTCGCCTTCGGTGAGCGCCTGTTCTCCCGCAGCGAGTTCCGGGCACCGCTCGAGAGCGGGCTCGTCGACATCGTCCAACCGGACCTGTGCCACGCGGGCGGGATCACCGAGACCCTGAAGATCGCGGCGCTCGCGGACACGTACCGCGTCGACATCGCCCCGCACAATCCGGCCGGCCCGGTCTCGACGGCTGCCGCCGCGCACGTCGCGCTCGCGGTACCGAACTTCCGCATCCTTGAGCTCTGCCCCGACGAGCCGCGGCGGACCGAGATCGTGCACGAGCCGTGGGAGATCCTGCCGGACCGGCTCGTCGTCCCGGATCGACCGGGTCTCGGCGTCGACCTCGACATCGACGCCCTGCGTGCGGTGCCGGCCCACCCCATCAGTGTTCCGCGCGAGGCGTATCGCGCGGACGGCTCGATCGCCGACGTCTGATGAATCCGATCGTTACCCATCGATCAGAAGGAGAGGCAGCCATGCCCAAGGCAGTCACCATGTGGGAGTTCTCGTGGCTCCTGCGTCGGTCAGGGGACCAGCGGGAGTACGCCGACATGCACCGAGTGCTGGACGAGCTCGTCGACCGCGGCTACGACGTCGTCCGCATCGACGCGTTCCCGCACCTGATCGCGGCGGATCAGAACGGCGTGCGCTCCGATCGCTTCTGGGTACATCCGCAGCCCGACCACTTCATGTGGGGTCCGCACGGGCGGAAGATCGAGGTGGTCGATCCGGCCGCGTCCCTCGCCGAGTTCGTGGCCGCGTGCCGGGATCGCGGCGTCTCGGTCGGCCTCTCGAGCTGGTTCAACGACGACGACGAGCACCGCCGGCTGCAGATCGGCGACACCGGCGACCTCGTGCGGGTCTGGCGGGAGACGCTGGAGTCGCTCGACCGGCGCGGGCTGCTCGACACGATCGAGTACGTCGACCTGTGCAACGAGTTCCCGCTCGACGACTGGCTCCCGCGGATGCACGAGCGGATCTTCGGGCGCCCGGAGGGCACGGAGCCGAGCGTCCCCGGCCAGGCCGCTGAGCCGACCGTCCCCGGCCAGGCCGTCGAAGGCGGCTGGGTCTGGTCGCCGGCGCAGCGCGCCGAGATCGAGAAGACCTTCGCCGGGGTCGCCGAGCTCAGGGCCACCTGGCCGGGGCTGCGGTACACGGTCTCGGTCGCTCCGGTGAGCGATTCCCTCTTTGACCTCGACTACTCGGCGCTCGACCTGATCGACACGCACATCTGGTTGTCGAGCAACGTCGCCGAGTTCGCGGCGCTGACCAACTTCGCGCTCGAGGAGCACGGATTCCCCGGCGCGTGGCAGAAGCAGGTCGACAGCCTCGACGAGGTCTACTGGACCGACCCTGAGCGCTGGCACGGCCGGCTCCGCGAGGAGATGACGCGGTGGGCGGAGGTTTCCCGCCGCGACGGGAAACCGTTGTGGACCACCGAGGGGTGGTCGCACATCCTGCTCGACGACTTCACCGCGCCCAGCGGGCGGCACGCCTGGGACTACGTGCGGGCCGTTGCGGAGGCGGTGATCCCGATCGCGCTGGAGCTGGGGTGGGAGGGCATCTGCACGTCGAACTTCGCCGAGCCGCACTTCGAGAAGAACTGGGCCGACGCGGCGTGGCACCGCCGGATGAACGCCCTGATCAGGGCCGGTGGCTGAGCGCATGCACGTGGTCCGGCTCACCGAGAGCGTCGCGACCCACGGTGAAGGCCCCGCGTGGGCGCCGGGTTGGGCGGGGCCGCGCTTCGTCGACATGCTGCGCGGCGACGTGCTGGAGCTGCGGCCGGACGGCGGCGTCGACCGCCGGAACGTCGACGCGTCCGTCGCGGCGCTGGTGCGGCCGCGCCGTGCGGGCGGCTGGGTGGTCGCGACCAGGCACGGCCTGGCCTACGCGGACGCCGACGACCTGCACGCGCCGCTGCGACCGGGGCCGCAGCTCTGGAGCGACGAGGACGTGCGGGCCAACGAGGGCGCCTGCGCGCCCGACGGCGCTCTCTTTCTCGGTTCCATGGCCTGGGACGGCGCGGCCAGGCGCGGGTCGGTGGTGCGCGTCGCGCCCGACGGCGGACGGGCGACGGTGATCGAAGACGTCACGATCTCGAACGGGCTCGGCTGGACGGAGACGGGGGAGTCGGCCTTCTACGTCGACACCGCGACGGGCACGATCGACGTGTTCGACTGGTCGCCCGCTTCTGGCCTGGCCCGTCGACGTCCATGGGCGCGTGTCGACGAGGGGGGAGCGGACGGCCTTGCCGTCGACACACAGAATGGTGTCTGGGTCGCCCTGTTCGGTCGCGGTCGGGTGCACCGCTACGACTCCGACGGCCGGCTCGACGCGGTCATCGAGACACCGGTGCGGCAACCGACCGCCCTCGCCTTCGTGGGCGAAGAGCGGGATCGCCTGATCTGCACGACCTCCCGGTATGCGCTCGTTGACCCCGAGCCTGATGCGGGCGCAGTGTTCGAGATCATCGGACACGGTGCGCGCGGCGCCCGCGTGCACGCTTTCGCCGGCTGATCGCACTCCGCCACCATCCGCTCAGAGACCCCAGGGAGACCACATGACCACCCCCGACTGGACGGGCGGTGCCGCAGCGGCGCTGCCCACGGATGCCGCCGACGCCGCGCTGTTCGGTCGAGTGCACGTTCCGGGCAGGGGCCCTCGGGTCGTCACGGTCCGCGGGGGAGAGATCGTGGACGTGTCGGACGCGTTTCCGACGGCACGTGCGCTCACCGAGAACGCCGACCCCGCTACCGCCCTCCGCGCAGCGGCCGGTCCGGTGCTCGGATCTGTCGACGCGCTGCTCGCGAACACCGTGCCCGAGCATCGGGACCGGACAGCGCCGTGGCTGCTCAGCCCGATCGACCTGCATGTCGTGAAGGCGGCCGGAGTCACGTTCCCCGTCTCGATGATCGAGCGGGTGATCGAGGAGCGCGCCGGCGGCGACTCCTCCCGAGCGGAGGAGAACCGGGCCACGATCGCAGCGGTGCTCGGTGACGACCTGCAGTCCCTGGTTCCCGGGTCCGAGGAGGCGGCGCGGCTGAAGCACTACCTCCAGGAGCAGGGACTGTGGAGCCAGTACCTCGAGGTCGGCATCGGCCCGGACGCCGAGGTGTTCACGAAAGCGCCCGTGCTGTCCACGGTCGGCACCGCGGTCGATGTCGGCGTGAGCGAGATCTCCGCCTGGAACAACCCGGAACCGGAGGTCGTGCTCGTCGTCGCCTCGCAGGGCCGGATCGTGGGCGCGACCCTCGGCAACGACGTCAACCTCCGCGATGTCGAGGGCCGGAGCGCACTGCTGCTGCCCCGCGCGAAGGACAACAACGCCTCCGCGGCGCTGGGGCCGTTCGTTCGGCTCTTTGACGACCGATTCACCATCGAGCACGTTCGCTCGGCGCAGGTGGTTCTGCGCATCGAGGGTGCGGACGGCTTTGTGCTGGACGGCACCTCGGACCTGGGCCTCATCAGCCGCGATCCGGAGAGCCTGGTGGCACAGACGCTGGGCCCGCACCATCAGTATCCCGACGGATTTGTGCTGTATCTCGGGACCCTTTTTGCTCCGACGGCCGACCGCGACGGGCCCGGCCAAGGCTTCACGCATCACCTGGGCGACATCGTGCGGATCAGCGCTCCGCGCCTCGGCACGCTGGTGAACCGGGTGGCGCACAGCGAGAGCCTCCCGCCGTGGACCTACGGGATCGCCGACCTGATCGCCGACCTCGCCGCGCAGCACGCGGAGCGCTGACCCGCTCGCGGCCGACTGCCGCAGCGGTGGCAACGGTGTTTTGTGTGCTTCTGTCTCGCGCTCGGTGGCCGCCCGGTCCATGGGAGTAGGTGGCGTTGCTCACGCCCTCGCCGCATAACCCCTGGTCAGGAGGCCGGGGAGTGGCGCGCCGGGTGGCTTAACCCTGCAGGAATCGCGGTGACACGCCTCGGAAAAGCCCGGGGGAAACGATCGTGGCTCAGCGCACTCCGGAGGGAATCCCAACATGACGAGCGCACTCGAGGCGACCGGGATCGGCAAGACCTACTACACGACCGACGGCCCGCTCACGGTGCTCGACGACCTGGCCTTCCACGCCGACCGGGGTGAGCTCGTCTCCTTCGTCGGGCCCAGCGGCTGCGGCAAGTCGACGCTCTTCAACGTGATCACCGGCCTGCTCGCCCCGAGCACCGGGACCATCCGGGTGCACGGGGAGGACACCACCGGCAGGACCTCGCCGTCGATCGGATACGTGCTGCAGAAGGACCTGCTCTTTCCCTGGCGCACCGTGATGGAGAACGTGATCCTCGGTCTCGAGGTCAACGGGGTCAAGAAGCGCGAGGCACGGCTCAGGGCCGCGCGCCTCTTCGAGACCTACAACCTCACCGGCTTCGAGGACAAGTACCCCGCCTCGCTCTCCGGCGGCATGAAACAGCGTGCCGCGCTCATGCGCACCATGGTCCTGGACCCGGACATCATCCTGATGGACGAGGCGTACAAGGCGCTGGACTACCCGCTGAAGATCGCCCTGGAGAGCGAGCTGCTCCAGACCGCGCGCGCCGCGGACAAGACGGTCATCTTCGTCACCCACGACATCGAGGAAGCCGTCACGATGTCGGACCGCGTCTACGTGATGAAGGCCCGCCCCGGTCAGATCGTCCAGGAGATCCAGGTCGACCTCGGCACGGACAGCACCGACATCAACGAACGCAGGCTGTCGCCGCGCTTCAACGACTACTACGAGCTGATCTGGCGCAGCATCGGCCAGCTCCCAGCAGCCGCATGAGCGCGACGAGAACTGGAGACGACATGACCGCCATCGCACAGGTCGCTGTGCCGCACACCGACCGGAAGCCGGTCCGGACAGGTGCCGCACCTGCCGCCCGACCCGCCTCGCCCGCACGCCGGCGCATCGTCCTCCATGCCACGCAGGTATCGATCGTCGTGGTCCTGCTCGCGGCGTGGGAGATCGGCGCGAACACCGGAGCCGTGAGCCGGTTCCTCTTCGCCAGCCCGAGCATGATCTGGGAGGTGCTGCGGCTGCGCATCGTGTCCGGCGAGCTGTTCGTCGACATCGGCACGACCACCCTTGAGGTCCTGCTCGGCTTCGTCGTCGGCGCGGTCGGCGGCTCGGTGCTCGGGCTGCTGCTCTGGTACTCCAAGTGGGTCGCCGACCTCACCGCCCCGTTCATCGCGGCGATCGGTGCCATCCCGGTCCTGGCCATCGCGCCCATGACCATCATCTGGTTCGGCACCGAGATCACCTCCAAGGTTGTCATCGTCGCGTTCTCCTGCGTGGTCGTGTCGCTCACCTCGTCGTATCGAGGCGCACAGCGCACCGACACCGACCTCCTGAACCTGATGCGCTCGTTCGGCGCGTCGCGCACCCAGACGTTCCTCAAGCTCGTGGTGCCGTCGGCGATGACCTGGGTGGTCTCGGGTCTGAAGCTGAACGTCGGCTTCGCGATCGTCGGCGCGATCGTCGGCGAGTACATCACCTCGGACGCCGGCGTGGGACACATGATCCTGCTCGGTAGCTCCAACTTCAGCGTCAACATCGTGCTCGCCGGAGTCGCCGTGGTGATGGTGATGGTGCTCGTTCTCACCCTTGCCGTCTCGGCCCTTGAGCGGCTCATCCTGAACTGGGAAAGGTCCTGACAACCATGCGTCACTCCCCGCTCCAGCGAGCGCTCGCCGCAGCTACCACCGTCACCGTCGTGGTCGGCCTCTCGGCCTGCGCCACCAGCACGGCGGCCTCCGAGGACTCCTCCGGAACCACCACCGTCCGCATCAACCAGGCGTTCCAGTCCCTTCTCTACCTGCCCCTGTACGTCGCCGAGGAACAGGGCTACTTCGAGGAGCAGGGCGTCAACATGGAGATGTCGACGGGCGGTGGCGGTACCCAGTCGTGGGCGGCCGTGATCGGCGGCTCCGCCGACTTCTCCATCCAGGACCCGGTGTTCGTACCGAAGTCGCACGAGAACGGCGGCGAGGGAGTGGTCGTCGCTGCCATCCAGGACGCGCCGACGGTCTTCATCATCGGCAGCGACGGCACCCCGCTACAGGAGGACCTGTCCTTCCTCGAGGGCAAGCGTGTCGTCACCAGCCCGGAGCCGGATACCACCTGGGCGTTCATGACCTACCTCATCGAGCAGAACGACCTGCAGGACGTGGACATCGTCAACGTGGCGATCGGCAACGAGCTCGCGGCCGTCGAGAGCGGCCAGGCGGACTACGCCCTCGCGGTGGACCCGCAGGTGAGCCAGGCGGTCACGGAGATGGGACTGCACTCGGTGTACTCCTTCTCCGCCAACCCGGACTGGTACCCCTTCGCGTTCTCCAGCCTGACCACGACGCAGCGCTACCTCGACGAGCACCCCGACGCGGCACAGGGTGTGGTCACCGCGCTCGAGCAGGCATCGCGCTACATCTACTCGGACTTCGAGGGAACGGTCGACATCGCCATGGAGTACTTCCCCGACCTGTCCCGCCAGGTCGTCGCGCAGTCGGTGCAGAACGAGATCGACGCCCGGGGCTACCCGGAGAACGTCCTGGTCACCCAGGAGGCATGGGACCACAACCTGGAGATCGCCGAGTTCGCCGGAAATATCGTCGACTACCCCTCGGACTCGACCTCCTACGAGGCGAACGTGAACTCCGAGCTCGCCCAGAACGCCGCCGCCTGGGTCGACGCGCAATGACTCGCGAACCATCCGCCGACGAGCGCCTCCCGGGGCTGCCGCTCCTGGAGGGCGACGCCGAACGCCTGGCCCCGGTGCTCGCCGACTGGCGGGAGCGGGCCGACCGGCTCGACGCCTGGGTGCGCCACAACGTGCCCCTGAGCACGCCGGGTGTCACGACGTTCGACCACCACCTCGGCTCGGGCCGGAGCGGATCCGCACGTGAGCCCGGACGGGGAGGCGAGCAATGACCTCCGCACCTGAGACGTCCGAGGCATCCGAGGCGTCCGAGCCGGTGCGAGCAGGCCACGCGTCAGGTGGCGGGCTGTTGTCGCTCGGCATCGCCGAGGCCGGCTCCTGCGGAACCGCGAGGTCTCCGTACCCGAGCTCGCCGCCGCGTCGGTGGCGAGGATCGAGGACACCGCGGTGGTGAACGCCTTTCTGGAGCTGGACACCGCACGGGCGCTGCGCCTCGCGGAGGCGTACCAGCGCCTGCTCGACGACGGAGTGGACCTCGGGCCGCTCCACGGGATCCCGCTCGCGGTCAAGGCGAACATCGACATCTCGGGTGTGCGCTCGTCGTCCGGCAGCCGGATCCTTGCCGAGCACCACCCGGACCAGGACGCCGCCGTCGTCGGCCGGCTGAAGCGTGCCGGTGGGCTGATGGTGGGCACCACGAACATGCACGAGTTCGCGTGGGGTGGCACGACCGACAACCCGCACTACGGTGCCTGCCGCAACCCCTGGGACCTCGAACGGATCCCTGCCGGGTCGAGTGGCGGCTCAGGAGCCGCCGCGGCCACCCGCAGTGTCTTCGCCGCCCTCGGCACAGATACCGGCGGCTCCGTCCGGCTGCCCGCCTCGATGAACGGCGTCACGGGCATCCGACCGACGATCGGCCGGGTGAGCAACGCCGGTGTGCTGCCGTTGGCCTGGTCGATGGACACCGTCGGGCCGATCGCGCCGTCCGCGCTGGACTGTGCGCTCGTGCTGCAGAGCATCGCCGGGTACGACCCGGCGGACCCCACGACCAGGGACGTCCCCGTCGAGGACTTCCTCGCCGGTATCGAGCGTCCCCTCGACGGCCTGCGGATCGCCGTGGTCGACGACTACTCGCTGCAGGGGTTGCAACCAGGAGTGGAGGCGGCGTTCCGGCACGCCCTGCGTACGTTCGAGGCGCTCGGCTGCCGGATCGAGACCATCTCCCTGCCCGAGCTCGAGCCCGTCGTCGACGCGCAGGTCATCATCGACGCCTGCGAACCGACAGCGATCCACCTGCCCTGGCTCACCACTCGCCCGGACGACTACGGGCTGGACGTGCGCACGCTCCTGCAGGCCGGTGCCTTGTTCAGCGCCCTCGAGTACATCCAGGCGCAGCGCTACCGGACCCACCTGCGCGGCGTCGTCGCCGCGCGGTTCCAGGACGTGGACCTCATCGCGACGCCGACCATCCCGTTCACCGCGCCGCTGATCGGCGAGCACCTCGTACCCGTCGACGGCGGGCACGAGGACACGCTGGTGGGCAACATGAAGTACACGGCCCTGCCCAGCATGACCGGCATGCCCGCCATCAGCGTGCCGTGCGGCTTCGACGAGCTGGGCCTGCCCGTGGGCATGCAGCTCATGGCGGCGCCGTTCCAGGAGGCAACCCTGTTCCGCGCGGCCTATGGCTTCCAGCGCCACACCGCGTTCCACACGCAGCTGCCCGCCCTGATCGCCGCACGCTGATGGCACCAAGCGTGGCGCCGGCAGCAACCCGGGTGCCGACGCTTCGTCCGCGGCCGGGCCGGGCCCGGGCCGTACTGCTCCTGACCGGCATGCTGCTGCTCGCGATGAACCTGCGCGCGCCGATCGTGGCCGTGTCAGCCGTGCTCGGGCGCATCATCGAGGAGAACGGGCTCACCGCGTTCGTGGCGGGCAGCGTCACGGCGCTGCCCGTGCTCGCGTTCGCCCTGCTCACCCCAGGGGCGGCGTGGCTGCTCGCCCGGATCGGACCCGACCTGGCATTCGGTTTGACGCTGATGGGCGTCGTCGCCGGGACCGGGGTCCGGTCGATCGGCAGCGCCGCGATGGTGCTGGCCGGAACCGTGGTGATCGGTGCCGCCATAACCCTGGGCAACCTGGTGGTGCCCATGCTCATCCACCGGGACCACCCGCCCGAACGCCGGGCGACGGTCACCGGCCTGTACACGGTGGCCATCAACATCGGCACTCTCCTGACGCTCGTCGGCACCGTGCCGGTCGCGGACCGCCTCGGCTGGCAGCTCGGCCTGCTCGTCTGGACAGTCCTCGCGCTCGCGGCGGGCCTCGTCTGGGTCCTGGCCGTCGGCCCCCGCCGTGCCGTCCGTCCGGTTCCGGCGGCATCACCCGAGCACCCGCAGCCCGGCGGGCCCGGTGCACCGACCGGCGGGCCCGGTGCACCGACCGCTCGGCGTGCCCGCGTCGATCGCGCCACGACCTGGCGGGTGCCACTGCTCACGGTCACCTTCGGCGCGCAGGCATTCGCCTACTACGCCGTGACCGCCTGGCTGCCGGAGCTGCTCACCGACCTCGTAGGACTGCCTCCGGCCCAGTCCGGCGCCGGCGCAGCCCTCTTCCAGGTGTTCGCGGTCGTCGGTGGTCTCGGTGTGCCGCTGCTCAGCCGGCGCCTGCCGCCCTGGGTACCCATGAGCCTGCTCGCGCTGTGCTGGGTCGCAGTCCCGGCAGGCCTCCTCCTCGACCCCGAGCTCTGGCCCCTGTGGCTCGCCGCGGGCGGCGTGGCACAGGGCGGCGTGTTCACCCTGGTCTTCGTGGTCGTCGTCTGGACCGCCGACTCCGCCGCCCGGTCCGCGCGATCGTCCGCGACGATCCAGAGCATCGGCTACGGCATCGGGGCCACCGGACCGACCCTGATGGGCCTCGTGCTCGATCGGTCGGGAGGCTGGACCGTGCCGCTGCTCATGGTGCTCGCCGCCACCATGGCGCTCGCGACGGCGGGACTGCTCGCCGTCCGCGGCCTGCGACCGGTCATGGCGGCGGCCGATCCGGGCGGGACGAAGGAGCCGTAGGGTCTCAGCTCGCCGGTGGCTTGACGCGCTCGAAGCTGTTGACGAACACCATCTGGTCCGGGCGGTGGTAGCCCGTGGCCACCTCGATCGGTGTGCCGTCGCGCAGCAGCGTCTGGCGTACGTGCACGAGCAGCGTCGTGCCTGGCGCGACCTCGAGCAGCTCCGCGACCGCTTCGTCGGCCTGGGCGGCGCCTGTGTGCACGATGGCGCGACCCACGTCCAGGCCGAACGACTCGAAGAAGGCGAAGGTGCCCTCGCGCTGCGCCGGGCCGTGCGGGTCCGGAGCGCTGAGCCCCAGGTCGGAACGGATGAACGAGGACCACAGCACCATGGGAACCTGGCCGCGCGTGAGCCGTTCCCACAGCAGGATCTCGGTGCCGGCCGGGACGCCGAGCCGTTTCGCGACGGGCGCCGTCGCGCTGACGGGGCCCCAGTGCAGCTGCTCGTACACGGGAAGGTCCGCGCCGGCCTCGTCGCCCTCCGCGATCGCTCGCAGCGTGTTCAGCTGATGGACCACGATGTGCGACGTGGCCTGGGTTCCGCGACCAGGGATACGCCGAAGCAGGTTCTCCTGGACGAGCATGTTCAGGGAGGCGCGGATGACGTTGCGCCCCACGTCGAACTGCTTGGCCAGCTCGTCCTCGCTGGGTAGCAGCCGGTCGGCCCAGGCCCCGACGATGATGTCGGACCTGAGCACGTCGCGCACGAGGCGTGCCCGGTGGTGGCGTCTGCCCAGATAGTCGATGACGGGCACAGATCCTCCTTGGCAGCCGCTCCTCCTTGCGAGCCGGCTACGGCGACATCGTGCTGAGGGGCGACATCGTACTAAGGCTTGTCCCGAACCCGGGCCGCCAGGTCACGACCTGGCCGGAGCGCGCGAGGGGATCCGCAACACGGTTAACCGATGGATCCCCACCTCGGCACCTGCTTTTATTGACTTCGACGCCGTGATCCGGGACGAGGCAGCTGGCACGCCCCCATTGATCTGGCCGGAGGCCGAGGAGCGTATGCAGATCCACCAGGGCGAGCCCGCCGCACACGACGACGCCCGCCCGGAGATCGACCCGCACCTCGGCCTCGATCTCCGCCCCGAGACGACCGTGCAGCGCCTCGACCTGTCGGTCAGCGTCGTGATCCCCGCGCACAACGAGGAGCCGACGATCGCGGCCGTCGTCACCGAGGCGTTCGCGAGCCTGGACCGCCTCGGCGTCGAGGGCGAGGTGATCGTGGCTGCCAGCGGGTGCACGGACAAGACCGCCGAGAACGCGCGGCTGGCCGGCGCCCGGGTGGTCGACGCGCCGATCGGCAAGGGCGCGGCGCTCAAGGCCGGAGTCGACCTGGCCGACGGCGGGGTGGTGTGCGCCGTCGACGGCGACGTGCGCTACTACGGGGACCCGCCGCTGGTCGAACTGCTCGTCGGGCCCATCCTCGAAGGCCTTGCCGATGCCACGATCACCGACCTGTACTGGCGCCCCCTGTACCCGCAGCTCTGGATGTGCGGGTTCTTCGCGCCGCTCGCGGGTCGGCTCTACCCCGAGCTGCTGCCCAAGGTCGGCAACACGCCCTGGTCCGGGCAGCGGGCCGCGCTGCGCCACCTCTGGCCGGCCGAACTGCCCGACGACTTCACCGTCGACCTCGCCCTGCTCCTGCACTGGAACCGTGCGGCACAGCGGCTGAGGCCCGTCCTGGCCGGCGACTGGGTCAACCCCCAGCGGCCCAAGCCGGACCTGATGCGCACCGAGCTCGACCTGCTGATCAGTAGCGCCGTCGGCGACGGACGCTTCGATCCGAACGCCCGTGCCGCGCTGGAGGCGTGGTTCGATCAGACGCACCGCCTGATGGCGCGGTACGCACCCGGCGTCGACGATCCCCAGGAGTTCGAAGCGCGCATCCTTGAGCGAGCGCTGACCAGCCTGCCCGACCACCTCGGAACCGGAGCCTGACGTAGCGATGTCGATGTCTCGTATCTCCTTCCATGACCTGCCCGCAGCGGCCCGCGACGCCGTCGAGGCGCGTTTCGGGACCGTGACCCGGGCCGAGACGGCCGGTGCGGGCATCAACTCGGCCATCGCCGCCACGCTGCACACCGACGGCGGCCGCGTGTTCGTCAAGGGCATCGCGCTCGACCATGCCCAGGTCCAGGAGCAGCAGCGCGACGTCGAGGTCAACCCGTACGTCACCGCCGTGGCGCCCCGCCTGCTGTGGCAGACGGAGGCCGGTGGGTGGTCGCTCCTCGGCTACGAGCACGTGGCCGGGCGCCACGCCGACTACCGGCCCGGGTCGCCCGACTTTCCCCTCCTGGCCGACGCCGTACGGCGGGTGAACCAGATCCCGTGCCCGGACGTGCCACACATGCTCCACCTCGAGAAGCGGCTCGCGGACTTCGACGGCGACGGCGTCGACGTCTCGCTGCTGGCCGGGGACGACCTCATGCACACCGACTGGGGCACCGACAACGTGCTCATCGGCGACGGGACGACGTACGTCGTCGACTGGGCCTGGCCGACGCGCGGCCCCGCCTGGGCCGACATCGCCACTCTCGTGGTGCGGCTCATCGAGGCCGGCCACACACCCGCGGCCGCCGACGAGTGGGCGCGGGTCGAGCTCCCTGCCTGGGCCACGGCGCCCCCGATCGCGGCGCCGCACTTCGCGCAGGCTTACCTGCGCCTCTGGAAGCACATCCTCGACGGGGACCCGCAGCCGTGGAACGCCAAGATGGTCGACGCCGCACGCACCTGGAACGACTACGTGGAGCGCCGCGACCGCACTGTGTGAGTCCCGGGCTTCACGCGCCCGGCCGGGCCACCAGGTCGACGGCCCCCAGCTGCGCCCGCACCGCGAGCTCCGCGGCCTTGAAGGCGTGCTCCTGGGTCATGGCGTTCTCGGTGCGCTCCAGGCAGTCGAGCACAAGCTGGCCGAAGAACGGGTAACCGACCTTGCCGTGCACGTCGAAGTGCTTCTCCTGCTCACCGTTGGCCAAGTACAGGTGGCCGGGCCCGTCCTGCGTGCCGATGTTCAGGTACTTGCGCTGCTCGATGAACCCCTCGGTGCCGAGGATGAACGTGCGGCCGTCGCCCCACGTCTGCAGCCCGTCCGGCGTGAACCAGTCGCAGCGGAAGTAGCCCGTGGCCCCGTTGTCCAGGGTGAGCATCGCGTCGCCGAAGTCGTCCAGCTCGGGGTGGTCCGGGTTGTTGTAGTTGGCGATCTGGCTGTGGGCGACCGCGCCGTCCAAGGCCCCCGTGTAGTGCAGGATCTGCTCGATCTGATGGCTGCCGATGTCGCACAGGATGCCGCCGTACTTCTCCTTCTCGAAGAACCAGTCGGGGCGCGAGCCCGCCGAGAGGCGGTGCGGCCCGGTGCCCAGCACCTGGACGACACGCCCGATGGCGCCCGACTCGATCAGCTGGGACGCGAACACCGCCGTCTCCACGTGGATGCGCTCGGAGTAGTAGACGGCGTACTTGCGGCCAGTGCGGGCCACCGCCTCGCGGGCCGCGGCGAGCTGGTCGAGGGTTGTCAGCGGGGCCTTGTCGGTGAAGTAGTCCTTGCCGGCGTCCATCACGCGGATGCCCAGGGCGGCGCGCTCGGAGGTCACGGCGGCGCCGGCGACCAGGCGGACGTCGTCGTCTGCCAGGATCTCCGCCTCCATCCGTGCGGCCTGTGCCTGGGGGAACTTCGCCACGAATGCGGCCACCTTGGCGGGGTCGGGGTCGTAGACCGCCTTGAGGGTCGCGCCCGCGTCGATCAGGCCGTTGCACATGCCGTAGATATGGCCGTGGTCCAGGCCGATCGCGGCGAAGGTGAGCTCGCCCGGTCCGACGACGGGCGCGGGGATCGAGTCGGGGGAGTAGCTGCCGCCAAACGCTGTGCTCATCGGTGCTCTTTCGTCGCGGTTCGGGAGGTGCCGGGCTCGCCGCCCACCGAGATGGTGCCCTGGAGATCGTCGACCGAGCGGCTCTTGGCGAAGTAGCGGGGGGCGTTGTCCAGCACCCCATCACCCGTGTAGTAGGGGCTGCCGGCCGGGATGGGCAGGTCGACGGTCCGGCGCTCGATCGCCGCCTGGTAGATGGCGGTGACGACCTCGACGGTACGCCGGCCGTCCTCACCGCCGATCGCCGGCGGGCGGCCGGTCTCCAGTGCGGTGAGCACGTCGTCGATCTGCCCGGTGTGCCCCAGGTGGGGCAGCGCGCGGTGCGCCGTCGCGAGGGCTTCGAGCTGCTCGACCAGGCCGGTGTTGCCCTCGGACGTCGGGAACCCGTTGGGCTGCGTGGCCTCGGCGTGCACCGCCCAGGGCTGAGCCACCGAGGCGTCCCGGCCCTGGACGACGATCTCCTGCACCTCCCCGTGATGCACCACCGAGCTCGTCAGCTGCGCGATGGCGCGGTCGTACTTCAGGAGCGCCACCGACAGGTCTTCGACCTCGGCGTTGTCGTGCCAGGCGTTGGTCATGATCGCGGCCACCGCCTCGGGCGAGCCCAGCAGCCAGAGCACCAGGTCGATGTGGTGGATCGCGTGGTTGAGGGTGGGCCCGCCGCCCTCGGACTGCCACGTGCCGCGCCAGGACAGGTCGTAGTACGGCAGGCCGCGCCACCAGGCCGAGTCGGTCCGCAGGTGCGCGACCGGTCCCAGCAGGCCGGAGTCCAGCGCTTCCTTGAGGGTGGCGATGTCGTCGCGGAAGCGGTTCTGCGCGATCACCGACAGCCGCTTGCCGCTGACGCGCTCCGCGGCGAGCATCGCGTCGCACTCGGCGAGCGACGGCGCCATGGGCTTCTCGACGACGACGTTCGTCCCGGCCCGCAGCAGGTCCACGGTGATCTGCGTGTGGGTCGACGGCGGGGTGCACACGCTCACCAGGTCGATGTCGTCCCGGCCCAGCAGCTCGGCGTGCGAGGCGACGACCACCGCGTCGTCGAGCCCGTGCTCCCGCTTCTTCGCCTCTGCCCTGGCCGGCACGATGTCGCACAGGGCGACGATGCGGCAGCGTTCGGGGAACCGGAGATAGGCCCGCAGGTGCGTGCTCGAGATGTGCCCGGTGCCCACTAGGGCGACGTTCAGCATCGTTGCTCCTCGGATCTGGACATCTGAGAACGCCTTGCAGGCTAGCGGCCCCGGTCGTGGCCCCGCGAGCGGGGCCACGACTCGGACTCCGTCACGCGCTGACCGCGGTGTGGGACGTGGCCCAGGCCAGGGCGTAGTCCGCGATCTCCTCCCAGCCCGGCTGGGAGACGAGGCGGTGGGTGCGGCCCGCGTACTCCCGGTACTCGACGACGGCGGGGCTGTCCGTCGCGGTGTACTTCGCGACGATGGCCCGGCCGATGGCCGGCGGCACCACGTGGTCGATCTCGCCGGTGAGCACCAGGAACGGGGCGCGGTCCGCGCGGGCGTAGTCGACGTGGGTGACGCCGCCCTTCTCGTTCAGGACCGAGGCCACACCCTCGAAGAAGACCCGGTTGTAGGACGGCACGGCGAACTGCTCCCAGAGGGCGTCCGACTCGGGGCGGGGGAGGTCGTTGCCGAAGGTGAAGTGGAAGTGCGCCTTCGAGATCGGCTTGGCGCCGTTGCGGCCGAACGGGTTGGACAGGATCGGGAACCCGGTGCGGAGCGTGGACGCCGGGAGCGTCGTCACGCCGGCGGTCTGGCCGGGGGCGACACCCACGTAGGCGGCACCGAGGCCTCGGTCGGCGAGCATCTGCGTGACAACCCCGCCGAACGAGTGGCCCATGATGATCGGCTTGACCGGGAGGGTGCGGATGATGCGCTCGTAGTGGTCCACGATCTGCTTGAGGCCGATGCCCCGCAGTGGCTCGGGGTTGGAGCGGACGTTCTGGACGCTGCGGTCGTCGATGCCGGGCCAGCCCGGGACGATCACCTCGTGGCCGGCGGCGCGGAAGCGCTCGGCCCAGGTGTCCCAGCTCGCCGGCGTCATCCAGAGTCCGTGGACGAGGACGATCGGGCGCTTGCCGGTGGTGCCGGTGCCGCTGCTGACGGTGTTCGGGGTCTCGCTCATGACGGGCTCCTTCGGTTCGGTGGACCGGTCCCCGGTCCGGGCTCAGGAAGAACGATCGTTCTATCTCTGTTGTCCATGAAGGTAACCCCTCCGCAAGGCGGACGTCAACACGAAAGAGATAGATCGTTCTATGCTGAATCTCATGACACCCAGGACAACAGGCGCCTCCCGCGCTCCGCGCAAGACTGCCGACGGAGGCTCGGAGGCTCGCGAGCGACTGCTGCGGACCGCGTCAGAGCTCTTCTACGCCGAGGGCATCCATGTGGTGGGCGTGGACCGGATCATCGCGGAGGCCGGCGTCACGCGGGCCACCTTCTACCGGCACTTCCCGAGCAAGCAGGACCTCGTCGAGGCCTACATCGGGGTGGAGGACACAAACATCCGCGCCATGCTGGACCGTGCGCGCGCGGCGACCGACGACCCTGCCGCGCTCATCGGGCTGCTCATCGACGGCATCGCCGAGGATGCCGCCCGCCACCACGTCCGCGGCTGCCCGTTCATCAACGCCGCCGCCGAGTACCCGGATCCGGGCAGCCGGGTCCGGCGCGCCGTCGACGACCACCGCAGCTGGTTCCGCGGCGCGCTCGAGGAGGTCCTCGACGCGGCGGGCGTCGAGGGCTCAGCGAGGAGAGCCGGGCGGCTTGTGCTGCTCCGCGACGCCGCCCTGGTCGGCGGTTACCTCGACGGGTGGGAGAACGTGCGAGAGGTCTTTCTCAGCGGTGCGCACGAGGCAGTGGGCCTGGACCAGGGCCTCAGGGATTGAGCCCGTGCTGGAAGGCCCAGATCGCGAGCTGGGTGCGGTCGCGGGTCCCGGTCTTGTCGAGCATGTTGCCGATGTGCCACTTCACGGTGTTCTCGCCGAGGTTGAGCCGTCCCGCGATCTGCTTGTTGCTGAGCCCCTCGGCGAGCGCCGCCACCACCTCCAGCTCGCGGTCGGTCAGCAGGCCGGCGATGCTCTCCGCCGGGGCCGCGCCGGCCGGGCCGCTGCTGCGGGCGTAGTCGGCGATGAGCCGTTCGCGCACGGCGGGGGACTGCAGGGCGCTGGCGTTGACGGCGGCGCGGATCGCGGCGGGGATGTCGCCCGGGTTCTTCTTCAGCAGGTAGCCGACGGCGCCGCGCTCGAACGCGCCGTAGAGGTACTCGTCCAGGTGGAAGGTGGTGAACACGAGGACGGGGACGGGGTTGGCGACGCCGGGGCCGCTCAGCGCCGAGATCGCGTCGAGGCCGCCGCCGCCGGGCATGCGCAGGTCCATGAGCACGACGTCGGGCTTGAGGGTCCGGGCAAGGCGTACGGCGTCGACCCCGTTGCTCGCCTCGCCGGCCACGCGGATGTCGTCGGTGGTCTCCAGCAGGAGGCGCAGCGATCGGCGGACGCTTCCGGCGTCGTCGACGACGAGCGTCCTGATCACGTGATCGCCCTTCCCCGGCGTGACTAGCCGTCGGTGGTGTCGGTCGTCCAGTGCGGGGGGTGGGGGAGCAGGGCCTGTACGGCCCAGCCTCCGCTGCGCCGAGGTCCGGTACGCAGGTTTCCGCCGACGGCGGCCAGCCGGTCGCGCATCCCCTCGATCCCGTAACCGAGGCTATGGGGTGCGGCCACGGCGTCACCACGATTTGCCGCCCCTGCCGTGGGTGAACTCTCGTTCTCGACCCGCAGGAGCAGGCTTGTGCCGTCGTCGGCGAGGTTCACGGTGAGCACCGCGCCGGGGGCGTGCTTGCGCGCGTTGCTCAGCGCCTCCTGGACCACGCGGTAGGCGGTGTGGCTGCGCAGGGGGCCGAGCCGCTGGTCGATCTCCGTGAGACCGGGGTCGTGCTCCAGCGTCACCACCGCGCCGGTGGTCTGCTCGTGCTCGGCGGTCAGGTCGGCGATCTGGGCCACGGTGTGCTGGCCCGACGCCTGCCCCGGATGGTGCGCCCCGGCCTGCGTACGGTCCTCCTGCCGCATCCGCGAGACCATCCGCTCGAAGCCCTGGTAGAGCCGCTCGCCCTCGTCGCGGAGCTGCGCGATCAGGCGCGGGTCCACGGAGCCGCCGGCCGTCGCGCTCGCCTCGGCCGCCGTGCTGAGCGTGAGGATCGCGGCGAGGTGGGCCGACGACGTGTCGTGCAGCTCCTGGGCCACGGTGCGGCGGGCGGCCGTGACGGCGTCCGTGGTGCGGTGCGCCTCCCGGCCGGCGATCTCCTGGGCGAGCGCGGCGATGTGCTCGGCGCGGTCGCGCAGCTGCGCATACCAGGAGCCCAGGAGCGCGGGGATCGCGACGACGGCGACGGCGTCGAGCGCGCACACCACCATGACCGCGGGTGTCTCCCAGCCCGGCATCCCCGGCGTCGGGTAGAGGGCCTCGTCCATGAGCAGCACCCCGGCTGAGGCCACGACGAGCGCCGAGACGAGCACGGCGCGCCATCGTCCTGACCGCTCCGCGGCGTAGCTGAACACGGCCAGCAGCATTCCCGGCTGCAGCAGGAGCGCGTCGGCGCCGCCGATCAGGAGCGCGCCGAACCACAGCACGAACGACGCGACGAGCGTCCCGAGCGCCTGGCGCCTCAGCCAGTGCAGCCAAGCGCCCTGGAAGGCGACCAGCAGGACCACCGTGGCGATGCGCCAGTCCTCGCTCTGCGCCGTGTGCATCGCCCCGGTCTGGCCGAGCAGGGCGAGCGACCCGAGGTAGGCGACGACGTTGGCGACGAGCGCCACCGCTACGACGTTGCGCCCCACCCACCGGGTCAGCAGGAGCAGCGCCGCCGGGCGGGCCGGGTCCCCTCCGATCGGGTGGTTCGGGCCCCCTCCTTTCGGGTGGTCCTTGTGCGCCGGGCCACTGCTGCCGACAGCGCGGACGGCCCACCGCGCCACCGTCGGAGACGCCGGAAACCCCGGGATCTCGCCGATCCCGGGACTCGTGTCCGGCGTCGTCCACCTCGCGTCCATCTTGATCCCGTCGTTCGTAAACCTGCTCGCCGTGTCCGCTTTGTTTGCCCGTCGGGTTGGCCCCTGACGATGATGCCACCGTCCGAAACGGCGCCGGGCCGGGCGCCCTGCCCGATCGTGCCGGGCACCTGCCCGACGCCGCCGGGCACCCACATCCCACGGCCGCAAAGCCCGGAACGGTCAGGAGGACCTCACGATGAGCCCCGACCCCGACGAACCCGTGCGCGAGCCCGGGGACCCACCCGCCGGCAGTCCGCGGGACACCGCGGTCGTCGAGCTGGAGCGGCAGCGCACCGAGCTGCGCGAGCTCGGCCTTGAGACCTCGCCCGCCCCGCGCGACGCCCTGGTGGACCCCACCCGCCCCCTGGTGAGCCGGCGCGGGTGGCAGGACATCCTCTTCCGCACGGCGGCGCACTCGGGCGGCACGCTGGTGCTGCTGATCATGACGCTCGTGGGGGCCTTCCTGCTGGTGCGCGGCGCCCAGGCGATCGACGTCGCCGGCTGGAACTTCGTCACGGAGCAGGACTGGGAGCCCAACTCGGGCCGGTTCGGCATCGCGGCGGTCCTGTTCGGCACCATCGTGATCGGCCTGACCGCCATCCTGGTTGCGGTGCCGCTGGCGCTGGTGACCGCCACGTACATCACGGAGTACGCGCCGGCGGGGATCAAGCGCTTCCTGATCGGCGTCATCGACCTGATGGCGGCCATCCCGAGCGTCGTCTACGGGCTGTGGGGCGCGTACTGGCTGGAGGGCAACCTGCTCCCCGTCGCCGAGTGGGTCTCCACGTACTTCGGCTGGATCCCGATCTTCGCCGTGTCCCAGTTCGACCCCGACGACCCCTTGGCCACCCCGACGGTGTTCACCGCGTCGGCGATCCTCGCGGGCCTGATCGTCTCGACGATGGTCGCGCCGATCTCGGCCGCGATCATGCGCGAGGTGTTCGACCAGGCCCCGGTGGGGGAGCGCGAGGGGGCGCTGGCCCTGGGCGCCAGCAAGTGGGGCGTGATCCGCAACGTCGTCTACCCGTTCGGGCAGGGCGGGATCATCGGCGGCACCATGCTCGGCCTGGGCCGAGCCCTCGGCGAGACCATCGCCGTCTACCTCGTGATCAGCCCGCTTTTTGTCATCAACTGGCAGGTGCTGAGCACCGGGACCAACTCGATCAGCTCGCTCATCGCCCTCAAGCACGGCGAGGCGAACGACTTCGAGGTGTCCGCGCTCATGGCGGCGGGCCTGGTGCTGTTCCTCATCACCATGCTGATCAACTTCGTCGCCGGATTCATCATCCAGCGGTCCCGATCCGGCGCAGCCAGCTGAGGAAACCCATGACCGTCACCGAGACAACCCAGGGCGCACGCCGCGCCGACCGGCCCGGCCGGTACACCCGCACGCACCTGCCCGGCCGCGACGGCCGCCTCACCCCTGACCAGCCCGAGACCCAGCGGGAGCTGTCGGGCCTGCGCCGCGAGGACGTGCTGCGGGTGGTCGGCGCGGCCGCGGCCGGCATCGCGTCCACCGCCTGGCTGTTCACCCAGGTGGCGCCGTTCCAGGGCGCCCTGCCGTTCGTGCTGATCGCCTACCTGTTCTTCCTCGGCTACTTCGTGGTGCTGATCAGCTTCGACGACGACCGCATCACCATCAAGGACCGCGTGGCCGGCGTGCTCATCCACTCCGGCGCGGTGCTGCTCCTGCTGGCTCTCGTGGTTGTTGTGGTCTTCGCGCTCACCGAGGGCAGGTCGGCGTTCACGCAGCTCAACTTCTGGACCCAGGACCTGTCCATGGCCGGCCCGCTGGACCCGCTGACGGTGGGCGGCATGGCGCACGCCGCCATCGGCACCCTGATCATGATCTCGATCGCGCTGACCATCTCGATCCCGCTCGGGCTGCTCTGCGCGGTGTGCCTGGCGGAGTTCCCCAGCCCGTTCACGCGGATCGTGCGCACGGTCACCGAGGCGATGACGGCCCTGCCGTCCATCCTGTGCGGCCTGTTCGTCCTGGCCACGTACATCCTCATGTTCGGCGCGCCCAAGTCCGGCTTCGCCGCCTCGCTGGCCATCACCATCATGATCCTGCCGATCATCATCCGGTCGGCCGACGTGGTGCTCCGCCTGGTGCCGCAGACCCTCAAGGAGGCGTCGTTCGCCATGGGCGCCAGCCACTGGAGCACCATCTGGAACGTGGTGCTGCCCACCAGCAAGTCGGGCCTGATGACGGCGGTAGTGCTCGGCACCGCGCGCGGGATCGGCGAGACCAGCCCCATCCTGCTGGTGGCCGGGTACACCACGTACTACAACTGGAACCCGTTCGACGGGCCCATGGTCTCGCTGCCGCTCGCCACGTTCACGCTGGTCAAGAGCCCCGAGCCCGCGCAGATCGCCCGCGGGTTCGGTGCGGCGGCGGTGCTCATGGTGCTCGTGTTCGTGCTGTTCCTACTCGCCCGCCTGATCGGCGGCAAGGGCGCGGGGGTGCTCAGCGCCGGCGGGGCCCGCCGCGCGCAGCGCGCCTCGCTCCGGGTAGCGGCGCGCTTCCGGCGTGGTGGGCCGACGGCGGTGGGCTGGCCGACGGCGGCCCCGGCACCCGGCGCCCGTCCCGTGAGCGCCGACCCACCGACGCCGTCGGCCAACGAGGCTGCGACCGACGACCCGGCCGACAACCCGGCCGACGACCCGACCGACAACAAGGAGGCCGGACGATGACCGCCACCACCGCGCGCCGTAACCTCCGGGCGCGCGCACTGATCGCCGGGCTGGGCGTGCTGCTTGTGCTCGCCGGCGCCGTCGTGCCGGCGCAGGCCGCGCAGCAGTCTGTGCAAGAGAGCGCGCAACAGGCCGCGCAGCCGAGCGTCCAGCAGGACGCGAGCCCCGCCGCCGTCGGCAAGGTGCACGCGCCGATCAACGGCGCGGGGTCGACCTGGTCGGCCAACGCGCTGCAGCAGTGGATCCGCAACGTGTGGTCGAACTACCAGTGGAAGATCACCTACTCCGAGTCGGGCTCCACGCAGGGGCGGAACAGCTTCGCGAACGGCACGGCGGACTTCGGCGTCAGCGAGATCCCGTACGCGATCGCCAACTCCAACGAGGGCGACGTGCGCCCGGCCCGGGAGTTCGCCTACATGCCGATCGTCGCGGGCGGCACCGCGTTCATGTACAACCTGCAGGTCGGCGGCAAGCGGGTGACGAACCTGCGGCTGTCCGGCGAGACCATCGCCGGGATCTTCACCGGGGAGATCACCCGCTGGGACCACGCGAAGATCAAGGCGGACAACCCGCAGCTCGCGCTGCCGGGCATACCGATCGTGCCCGTGGTGCGCTCCGACGGGTCGGGCGCCACCGCCCAGTTCTCGATCTGGATGCGCCAGGAGCAGAGCAGGGCCTGGGACGCCTACTGCGGCAAGGTGAACCGGCCGCTGATCAACGGGCACTGCGGTGTCACCTCCAACTACCCGGTGGCGCCGGGCTCCGGGTTCGTGTCGCGGGCCGGGTCGAACGGTGTGGCCGGCTATGTGGCGCAGTCCCACGCGGTGGGCGCCATCACGTTCGTCGAGTACTCGTACGCGCTGAACGCCGGCTTCCCGGTGGCCAAGATGCTCAACCGGTCCGGCTACTACACGGAGCCGACGGCGGCGAACGTGGCCGTGGCACTCCTAAAGGCGCAGATCAACGAGGACAGGTCGTCCCCGGACTACCTGACCCAGGACCTGCGGCAGGTCTACGACTTCAACGACCGGCGGGTGTACCCGCTGTCCAGCTACTCGTACATCATCCTGCCGACCTCGCAGGACGCCGGGTTCACGGTGGACAAGGGCCTGACCCTGGCCGACTTCGGCGCCTACTTCCTGTGCGAGGGGCAGCAGCAGGCCGACACGCTGGGCTACTCGCCGCTGCCGATCAACCTGGTCCGGGCGGGCCAGACGCAGATCCAGAAGATCCCGGGCGGCGACCCGGTGATCAAGGGGATCAACGACTGCAACAACCCCACGTTCTCGCCGGACGGCACCAACCGGCTGGCCAACGAGGCCCCCTACCCGCCGGCCTGCGACAAGCAGGGGTCCACGCAGTGCAGCACGGGTACGGGCGGGGCCCAGGGGACGCCGACGACGCCGTCGGGCGGCAGCAGCGGCGGTACGGACGACGGTGACGGGTCGGGCGGTACCGACGGCGACGGCACCGGTGGGGGGACGGGCGGCGGACCGGATGGCGGGTCCGACGACGGCTCGGACGACGGCGGTACCGACGGTGGGCCTGGAGACGGGGCGGACGGCGGCGGCACCACCGACGGTGGTGCGGGCGGCGACGCCGAGGTGGTGAGTGAGAACTCTGAGCCCGTGCTGGTGGCGGCCACCCCGCAGTCGCTGCCGGTGGCCGGGGGCGGGCTGATGCCGCAGCTTGTGATGGTCGGCCTGGGGCTGGTGATGATCCTCGCCGCGGTGCTGCCGCCAGTGCTCGGCAGGCGCACGCGGACGGCGCTGCCGGTGCCGGGTGGGCGTGCGGCTCGCGGAGGCGCAGGAGGTGGCACGACGTGATTCTCACGGTTATTTCCCCCGCATTCCTCGGGGTGGCGGAACGTGCCGCGAAGAATGCTGCACCGAATACGCCGCACCCGATTGTGGAAAAGGGTGAAATTAATTCCGCATCGTGGCAGCGGCTTTGCATCGCCTCTCGTGACCCCCTGCGCGAGGAGGGGGATAGCCCCCTCCTTTCGGGTGGTGTGCTGGGCGGAAGCCCGCCCGGGCGGGCGTGTCGACACTCACGGGACGGTGGCTCAATGGCGCGTCGTTCCGCCATTCCTGGGGTGTGCGAAACGTGTTGTTCACATCCCGTCCGCCATGGTGTCGCTTTTCATCAACGGCCTGTGCACTATTCAAATGGTTGCCAATATCGAGGACTGACAGCAATGCTTTCTCCGTCCGGACCGGCGCGAGCCGGGGACACCGCGCACGAGTCGAACGGAGGACGCCGATGAGGGTTCGCAGCCGCACGATCAGCGCGCTCGGCGCAGTCGTCGCGCTGGCCTCGGCGGGCGGGCTCGTGGCGCTGTACGCGCCCTCGGACGCGCGGGCGGCCGGCGAGGGCACCGACTCCGCGGTGACGGTGCAGTGGGCCGGGGGGAACGGGGAGCTGCAGCAGTACCAGCCGGACCGCACCGCGATGGTCGACAACGCCGACGGGTCGGGGCACTGGGACGACTTCAAGGATCTTGAGGTCACGGTCTCGCAGACGGAGGGCCTCGCCGATCAGGCGGTGACGCTCACGGCGTCCGGGATGAGCCCCACCGTGCTCCGCGGCCAGCCGAGCGGTGCCAACAACTTTCTGCAGGTCATGCAGTGCTGGGGAGCGGACCCGCACGCCGCCGACTTCGCCGAGACGTGCCAGTGGGGCGGATACTCCGCCGGTGACGTCGGGGGCTCGACGTCGACGGCGTCCGACCTGCTGGGGCAGACCACGAGCTGGACGGGCGGCCGCGACGGCCTGCTGTTCCGCACCGTCGGAGGCGACGTCAGCACGCCCGTGCAGCCGCCGGACGGCTCCGGAGCCAATGCCGGGATCGGTGCGTTCTTCGTGGCGTCCACCTCGAGCGAGCTCCCGTTCGTCCCGGTCTCCGCTGAGGGAACGGCCAGGGCCAGCGTGGTTGTGCAGACCGGTGCGGCGCAGCCGTACCTCGGCTGCGGCGACCCGGAGGCGGCCGGCGAACGCTGCTGGCTGGTGATCGTGCCTCGTGGGACGCACTCCGGCTCGCTGCCCGACGGCACACCGTGCATGGGTGTCCTCTCACCGGGTGCGTTCGGTGACGTCACGTTCGATCAGAAGGGGTCCCCGGTCGCACCGCAGTGCAGCTTCTGGGACAACCGGGTGGTCGTGCCCCTGGACTTCGACAACCCCTACCAGAACTGCCCGCCTGGGTCGGCGGAGCGGCGGATCGTCGGGAGCGAGCTGTTCGCGGAGGCGTCGTCGTCGTGGCAGCCGGTCCTGTGCACGGGAGACGACGGCGCCACGTTCAGCCTCACGACGAACTCAGGAGATCTGTCCCGGTCCCAGCTGCTCCAGGGCCAGGCCGACCTCGCGGCGGTGTCCGAGCCGCTGACCCCCGAGACGATCGGCCCCACCGATCCGGCTCTGCTGGAGGACGCCGACCTGCGCTACGCACCCCTGGCGAACACGTCGGTGGCCATCGGCTTTGTCGCGGACGGGCCGAGAAACCTCGTCGACAACACCGCCGGAACGGTGTACAGCGACATCAAGCTCACGCCGCGGCTGGTGGCGAAGCTGCTCACCCAGTCGTTCAGGTATGACGTGCCGCAGGTTGCGGGCGCGTGGGGAGCGTCCATCGTCGGCGAGTCCTACGAGTTTCTCGGCAGCGACACGATCGTGGACGACGAGGAGTGGCACGCCCTGGGCAACCCGGAGCTCAGGGGCAACAGCGCCCGCGCCGTCTGGCTGGCCGTCGGGCCTCAGGGCGACGACGCGATCCGGCTCCTGTGGGAGTACGTGCTCGCCGACGCCGACGCGTTGGCGTTCCTGCGCGGCACTCCGGACCCGTGGGGCAACACCGTCAACCGCTACTACCTGCCGCCGGGACACCCCGACGCGGCCGGGGGCGGGATCGACCTGCTGAGCGCGCCGCTCGACACGTTCCCGAAGGCAGACCGGTCCGTGGCTCCGAGCAAGGAGGTGGCCAGCATCGAGAACCGTAGTCTCCAGCTCGACTCGACGGCCTACTCGCCCTACTCGGGCTCCTTCGATGTCAACGCGGCCCGCGTGCTCCGGGTGGACCGGCGGCTCACGTTCGCCTGGGACCCGAACGTCTTTGTCGGCGTCGGTACGAGGGGCGTGTGGGCTGTCGGTGCTCCTGACCTGGCCGGGAGCACCCCGGGCCGCCTCGCGCTCGGACCGGTGACCGCACCCGCCGCGGAGCTGTACGGGCTGAACACCGCACAGCTCGCGTTGCCGCTCTCCGATGTCACCGACGCCGACAGCGTGGAGTCCGGTCGCGAGTTCGTCGCCTACGACGACGAGACGGTCGCGGCCGCGATCACGGCACAGCGGGTCGACAGCCGGACCGGAGTCGCGGTGAACGACCCCGCAACGCTGCCGTCGGGGGCATATCCCCTGGCCACCACCCTGTACGCGGCCGTCAACCTGGAGTCCGAGACCCTGATCGACCAGGCGCGCGCGGACTACGCGGGCCTGCTCGACCACGCCGCGGGCGACGGGAACGTGCACACGGGTGCCCGGGGCGGTCTGCCGGAGGGCTACGTACCGCTCACCGAGGCGCAGGTGGACCGAGCGCACGCGCTCGCCGACCTGCTCCGCACCCCGCGGGACGACGACGGGGGCCCAGAGGATGACGACCCGGCCGACGGAGGTGCGGACGACGGGGGCGCCGGAACCTCTGACGACGATCCGGCGGATACCAGCGCAAGAGTGCCGGTCCCGGTGGGCAACGACGACCCGGCGGTCGACGGCTCGCCGTCGGACCCGGATGCCGACGGCGCACCGGGGGACGGCTCCACGACCCAGAACGCGGCGGCGGGACGCCTCGGCTGACCCGATCAACCCGGCCACCGGCCAGGTCGACCTGGCTCGCCCGGTCGACGGCGTCGGCTCGGACACCACCCAGGACCTGAACAACGGCCTGGCGGCCGTCGCCACGAACGGCGCGGGCCAGCTTGTCGTCGGTTCGTGGGACGCAACAGGTTCCGCGACGATCCAGACCCGGACCGGCGGGGCGACCTTCGCCCGGCCGAACGGTTCCGGCAACGGCGTCAACGCGCTCAAGGCGGCCAAGACGAGTGGTCAGTGGCAGGGTGTCACACTCAGCCCCAGCGACCTCTCGTTCGCTCGCTCGTCGAGTGCGCCGTCGACCCCGGCGCCCAGCGGGGCGTACTCGTACATCCCGCTCGCCGTGGACGCGGTGACCTACGCCTCGGCCACCGCCGGCGTCCCGAACGGCCTGACCAAGGCTGACCTGACGGCGATCTACAGTGCGTCGAACGGTGCGAACGTCGCACTCAGCAACGGTCAGACCTACACGATCGGCCTGGAGACGAACGCCAACGCCGACATCGTGCCGTTCCTGCCGCAGACCGGCTCGGGCACCCGCTCGTTCTTCATCGGTCAGCTCGGTCTGACCGAGGCCACCCTCGGCTCGGCCGTGGCGTGGACCTACTCCGGCGGCTCCGTCCAGGAGCACGACGGTTCCGCGATCGCGGCCGTGTCCGGATCGATCGTGCCGTTCTCGATCGCGCAGCACATCGCCCAGGGCAAGTCGGCCGTGCTGTCGAACCTGTACGGCGTCGACGTGCTGGACCGTCGCCACGGCGCGGTGCTGCACACCGTCACCAACGGTGGCTCGGCGATCTCGCCGACCAACCCGGACGGGACGCTGAACACGGCGTTCCCGATCGCTCGCCCGGTGTTCACCGTGGTGCAGTACGCCGAGATCGCCACGAACGCGAACCTTGCGGCCGCGTTCGTCAGCGCCGACGGCGCCGTCTATGCGGCCACGTCGGACTCCGGCTCGTACACCATCGAGGACTTCGGCTTTGGCTCGCTCATCAACCGCGCCACCGAGGTCAACGGCGTCACGATCAACGGCACGCTCTACCGCGCCGGCGACGCCGAGTCCCTCCGCACCAACTGACGGAACACGTCAGCTCCGGCTGACCGGGAACGCGGGCCCTCCGGGCACGCAGACCTGACCGTTCCACGCGTCGCTCCGGCGGTAGATCCGTCGGGGCGACGCCCCGGTCGCGCTGCGCGCACCGGCCCGCCAGCCCGACCGACGACAAGGAATGACGATGCGAAAGACCCCGGCCCGTCGCACGGGCCTTGCCCTGGCCATCGCTCTGGCGGTCGCCCTGACCGGACTGACCACCACAACGGCCGAGGCGTTGGCCCCTGGGCTCGACCCGGCCGATCGCCTCGGCGCCATCACCTTCGACGTGACCGCGGGCAACATCTCTTGGACCGGCGGTCCGCAACGTCTGACGACGGAGGCCGGCTGCCCCGAGGGGTATCGAGGCTCCTCCCGCGCCTTCTTCATCTGGTCGGACGGCACGTGGACGACGACAGCGGCAAGCCAGTCCCCGGCGCTGGTGGCCGTCACGGCCGCTGCCGGCACCGGCCTCGACGGTGCGGCGATCGATCGCCGGAACCCGAGCCCGACTGCCGCTGCGGGTCGACTCGCGTCCCGGTGGAACGGGGCCGGTTTTGTCGGCGACAACTTCGACGGCCGCGTCGGGGTCACGACGTACTTGATCACGTGCGACCCAGGATCGGCACCGGACGGGGTTTCCTTTCCCCCGTTCACCGCTGGCGTAGGTGACTCGAAGTACTTCTCGACCGACGTGCGCATCAACGAGTGGAACGACTCAACCAATGTGGGCACCTGGGAGGTCGTCCCTGACGTCCCGGTGGAGAAGGAGGACACGACCACCACGCTCACGCCGACCGCCGGCAACGACGGGTCCGTGACGCTGACGGCCGCCGTCGACAAGACGGCCGCGACCGGTGACGTGACCTTCACGAACATCGGCACGGGCGCGACGGTCGGCACGGACGCGCTCGAAGGCGGCAGGGCGTCCGTCAACGTGGCCGGCCTGGAGGCCGACACCCAGTACACGTTCCGCGCGCAGTACGCGGGCGACACCCTGCACAACGCCTCGACGTCGAACGACGCGATCGTCACCACGGTGGGCGAGCCCATCCCGCCGCAGCAGACCGAGGTCACGGTGACCATCCCGGCGTCAGCCCAGGGGCTGCGGTTCACGGTCACTCCTGGCGGCGTCGAGCTGGAGGACGCCGAGCTGGAGGGCGAGGAGTTCGTCGCCACCGGCACGCTGCGGGAGGTAAAGGTCACCGACAACCGGTCGGATCGTAAGCAGTGGACGCTCAACGGCCGTACGTCCGACTTTGACGGCCCCGGCGACGCGGCCATCAACGGCTCGGCCCTGGGCTGGGAGCCGGAGCTCCTCGGGACTGATAACGCGGGCACCGTGGGCGCCGACGTGGCACCGGGTGCGAACGGCGGGCTGTCGTCCGACAAGCCGCTCGCCCAGGCGCCGGCCGGGGTCACGTTGTCCGACACCCGGGTCCAGGCCGGAGTCACCCTCCGGGCACCAGCCAACACCCCCGCCGGCGACTATGCGGCGACCCTGACCCTGACACTTATCTGAAGGTAGGACTCATGTCTCACACCACCGTCAGCCGGGTGGCCATGCGCCTCGCGGCTGCGCTGACCGTCGTGCTCGGGGCCGCCATGGTCGCCCCCACAGCGCAAGCCGTGAACCCGGTGCTCGACGCCGACAACCGCCTGGGTGGCATCACCCTCGACAAGACCGCTGGTGAGATCTCTGCCGCCGGCGGCCCCCAGTCCCTGACGACCTCGGCCGGCTGCCCGGAGGGGTACCGCGGCTCGTCCCGTGTGCTCTTCGTGTGGCCGGACGGCACCTGGCCGACGGCCGTGTCCGGGACAAACACCGGTCTCCCGGCCCTGGTGAAGCTGGCCGGCTCCGCGGTCGAGGGCTCCGGGCTGGACGGCAACCCGGTCCTGCGGACCGGCACCTCGGCGTCCCGCTGGGCCTCGTTCGGGTTCCCGGCCAGCGTGTTCGACGGACACAGCGGCGTCGCCACCTACGTGATCACGTGCGACCCGGGCGAGGTTCCGGGCGACGCGTTCCCGCCCGCCGGTGACGGCGTCGGGGCCTCGAAGTACTTCTCGGTCGACGTTCGCCTGATTTGGAACGACGAGACCAACACGGGCACCTGGGAGCACGTGAAGGAGGCCACCACCACGGTGCTGACCGCCGAGGAGTCCTGGCGGTCGGCCACGCTGACCGCTGAGGTCGGACCGGCCTCTGCTGCTGGCACCGTGACATTTACGGATGTCGCGACGGGCGCCAACGTCGGGACCGGCACGGTGACCGACGGCGTTGCGTCGGTCGAGGTGACCGGCCTGAAGCCCTGGAAGACGTACACCTTCCGGGCGAGCTACTCGGGCGATGCCCTGCACGACGGGTCGACGTCGAACAAGGTTCGCGTGAACTGCTGACGGGGCTGATCGTCGGCTGAACTTCCCGTGGTGGTCCCGGCCCGCATCGTGCGGGTCGGGGCCACTTCATGCATCTATCCCTGTGCCGCTACCCCCGCCACGCGGGTAGCGGGGAGCGACCGGAAGAGGTTTCGATGACGTCAGCAAGTGTGCGAAACTGGCACACATGGTGCTGGACGAAGGAACCCTAGGCAGTCGCGTCCGCGACGCGCGCGAACGAAGCGGGTTGAAGCAAGGCGAGGTCGCGCAGCTCGTAGGTCTAGATCGAACCGTCGTTAACAAGATTGAGAGCGGTACCCGCAGGGTCACCGCACTTGAGCTGGCCGCGATCGCTACGGCCCTCGGCGTACGCATGTCATCGTTCTTCGAGGAGCCGACACCAGCTCTCGTATCGCACCGCTCCCACCAGGGCCTCGATGTCGCGGACTCCCGGATCGACCGGATCCTGGCTGACGCGGCAGCAGACACCGAGTTCTTGATGACTCTCGCCCCGGGCGAGCTCGACGGTTCCTCATGGCAATCACGGTCACCAGCCGAGCCGCTGGAGCGACCGGACAGTGGCGCCGCAAGTGAGGACCTCGCACGGCGCGCTCGCAGCGTCCTCGGGTTGGACGAGGTCGAGCCGATCGATGACCTGGTTGCACGATTCAGCGAGATCGGCCTCCTGGTATTCGCCGTAGACCTCGGCCCAGATACGGCTGACGCCGGCACGATCTTGCTCCGGCAGGGAGGCGTGAGTCTTGTCAACAGCCACAACAAGATCGGCCGTCGCCGACTCGCCGCGGCGCACGAGCTAGGCCACTACCTGGTCGCTGACGAATACACGATCGATTGGCGCGTCTTCGACCACAACACCGACATCGAAGCGCGCCTCGACCGGTTTGCTCGCGCACTTCTCCTCCCGTCGCCCGGAATGGCGGCTGAGTGGTCGCGCCTCTCGGCACACCATGAGCTCCGCGAGACCGTCGTGCTCCTTGGTAGTCACTTCCGGGTCGACATGGCGACACTCGCCCGTCGCCTCCAGGAACTGGGCCATATCAGCGCTGACGAGGCGGCCTTTGTGCGCAGGGTGACGACCACTCAGGCTGACATCGTGGACTTCGGCCTTCGTGTTCCTGCAGATCTCGCGGGTACCACTGTTCCGATTCCGTTCCAGAAGGCAGTGCTCCACGCGTTCCGCAACGAGCAGATCAGCAGAGAGCGAGCGCTTGAACTCCTGCGTGGAACGTTCGCGGACGATGATTTGCCCGCGCCCCGGACTCGTCGTGAGGATGAGATCTGGAACTTCGTCGCATGAGCGATGCCGACGCGGTGGTGTTTGACACCGGTCCTCTCCGACACTTCACGCTCCGTGGATGGCTCGGCGTCCTCAAGTTTCTGACCAACGGCAGAGCCGTCCTCATCCCCGAAACGGTCGAAGACGAGCTCAAGCGCCAGTCGCACGGGGAGCCCGTTCTTCAGCAGGTTCTCCAAGCCGACTGGATCACGGTCGATCGGAGCACGGACATCGCATTTCTCGCTGCGTTCGCACGATACGAGAACCGGCTTGTGGTCGATGGAAACAACGTCGGCGAATGCGGAGTGCTGGCACTCGGCAGCACATGTGGTTATGAGCTTGTTCTCGACGACGCCACTCCTCGACGGATCGCGCAGGACGAGGGCCTCAGGGTCACCGCGACCCTGCCGCTGCTTTGCGAGGCCATTCGCGCGAAGCAACTGACCGTTCCCCTAGTCGAAGCGTTGGCCGACGACCTCATCATCGGCACCTACTATCTGCCGTTCCAGCCCGGTGAGTTTCGCCGGTGGGCGCTCGAGCACGGTCTCCTCGACTACGACGAGATCTAGCGTCGCCCCCTCCGTTCGGGCGGGAATCACCCCCTCCTTTCGGGTGGTCATCGGCTCCCGGACAGGCCCGACTGCCGCCGTCGGACGCCAGGCCTCGGTGTGTGCCGCTGAGTAAAGCACCAGGTCAGAGTCACTTTCTTCGACGACGCCGGACCCGGTCCATGTGCTGTCCACCTGGGCGTCGCCGAGCGGCAACGTGCCCTCCGTCTCCGCGATGGTTGCCCCACCGGACGGCGCGAAACGATGATGCGACAGACAAGTCCGGCGCCGTCGAGAGCAGCGGCGCAGGCACGCATCCTGCGGTCCGCGCACGGGGCCGCGACCGGGTCTGGAGAACGCCACGATGATCGTCCGAAAGGCCCTCGCCGGCGGCACGCTCGCGGCTGGGTTGTGCGCCGTCATCTATGGCCTGGTCGCGCCCGCGCTGGCCGCGTACGCCGTGCCCGCGCCCGCCGTCGTCGTACCAACGGCCGCCGACGACGAGGTGACCTGGAGCGTCCAGCCCGGCAGCGCCGAAGGTCCCGACGGGCGCACCGAGCTGACCTACGACATCGCGCCCGGCAGCACCATCAGCGACTGGGTGTCGGTGTCGAACTACTCGGACCGCGCCGCGTCCTTCCGGGTCTACGGCGCCGACGCGACCACCGACTACGACACCGGCGCCTTCACCCTGATCGGCGCCGACCAGGCGTCCACCGACCTGGGGTCGTGGACCTCGATCGACTCGGGAAGCGCCGTCTGCCCCGACACGGACGACGACGCCGAGGCCGCCTGCGCGGCCGAGCTCGGTGTGGTCGTGGAGCTCGACCCCGGCGCCCGCGCCGACATCCCGTTCACCATCACCGTGCCGCACGACGCCACGCCTGGCGACCACTCGGCGGGGATCGTCGCGTCGTTCCGGTCCGCGGCCGCGGGCGGCGACGGGTCGGCCGTGCAGGTGGAGCAGCGCGTCGGCACCCGCATCTACCTGCGGGTCGACGGCGAGCTGGGGCCCGCGCTCGGCGTGACCGGCGTGGTCGCGGCGTTCGACGGCGTGACCAACCCCTTCGGCGCCGGCACCGCTACCGCCGGGTTCGACCTGACCAACACCGGCAACACCCGGATCTCCGGCGAGCCCGAGGTGCGGATCAGCGGGCCGTTCGGCGTCGACCTCGGCACGGCCGACGTCGAGCCCGTGGAGAACCTGGTGCCCGGCGGCACCGCGCACGTCACCGCCGAGGTGCCGGGAGTGCCGCCCGTGCTGCTCCTGTTCGCCGACATCACCGTGGTCCCGGCCGCCGCCGAAGGCCCCGGCGAGGGGTCGGACGGCGACGCGCTGCCCGCACCCGTACGGGCGTCCGCGCAGGCGTGGGCTGTGCCGTGGCCGCTGGCCGGGCTGCTGCTCGTGCTGGCGGGCGGAATCTGGGCAGTAGTGGTGTGGCGACGGCGCTCGCGGCGCCTGCTGGGCGAGGAGCTGGCCGCCTACACCGAGCGCGTTCGCGCCGAGGCACTGGCCGAGGCCGGCCGCACCGGGGTTGGCAGAACTGCCGAGACCGAGAGAGAGGCCCTCCGATGAGACTGGGACACCTGCGCCGGCGCGTCGCGGGGCTGCTGTGCGCGGCGGCGCTGACGACGGCGGTCGCGGCGGGAGCGCTGACGGTCTCCGCGGGTGTGGCGCACGCCGACGAGTCCGAGGACACCGGGGTCAGTGTGACCATCCCCGATGTCGACCCGACGGACGAGCCCACCGAGGAGCCGACCGACGGACCCACTGACGAGCCGACCGGGGGTCCGGGTGGCGGGAACGGGGGTTCCGGCGGGAACGGCGGGTCAGGTGATCCGGACGACACCCCGCCGGTCGACGACGTGCCCCCACCGGGCCCCGGCGACGGCCCCGACGGGTCGGGCGACCCGACGCCGGCCGGTGCCGGGGGCGACCCCACGCCGTCGGGCAGCGCGGCCTGTGTGCCCGAGAAGCCAGCCGTGCCGACCGAGCCGGCCACGGACGGCGAGGCCGCCGGCCTGGACCGGGACGTGTACCTGACCGGCCAGCAGGTCACCGCGACCGCCGACGGGTTCGGCAAGGGCGAGCGGGTGCAGCTTGTGCTGTTCGCCGAGCCGCAGGTCGTCAGCACGCTGCGGGCGGATTCCCGGGGCGCGGTCGAGGCGGTCTTCACCGTCGCGGAGGAGACGGCGTCCGGCCCGTACGCCCTGCAGCTCACGGGCTGGTGCGGTGACATCGCGCTGGCGTCGGTCCTCGTGGGATCGGCCGGTAGCGGGGCCGCGGGCGGGGGCGTCCCGGCGTGGGCCTGGTGGGTCGGCGGCGGGTTGGGACTGGCCGGCGTGGGCGTGGGCGGCTGGTACGCGTTCCGGGCGATGCGTGCGCCGGGCGCGGGTCTGTCCGCCGTCGGCGGCGCGGAGGTGGCGGCCTGATGACCAACCCGCCGACCAACCCGACGAGCGCTACCGTGCAGGACCTGCCGGACAACCCGACGCCGGCCGACGACGAGCCGTCGAACCCGTACGCGGTGCGCAACACGCTCGGCGCCCGGTACAAGAACGCCCGCCTGGCCGCGGCGGCCGCCGCCGCGAGCACGCGGC
This sequence comes from Promicromonospora sp. Populi, assembly GCF_041081105.1. Lineage (NCBI taxonomy): Bacteria > Bacillati > Actinomycetota > Actinomycetes > Micrococcales > Promicromonosporaceae > Promicromonospora > Promicromonospora sp. Populi. The sequence goes on from NZ_CP163528.1 coordinate 4,686,815, forward strand.
AGCTCGCCCCGCGCGACGGGCGCTGGTGGGCCGGCGCCGCGATCATGACGATCTCGCTCCTGCTGGTCGCGTTCGTCGCGCACACCGCCCTGTTCTCCGCGGCGCAGCACAGCCGGGCGCAGGTGCTGGCCTACGACGAGCTCCGGACCACCCTGGCCAAGGCCGAGACACCGGTGGGCCAGCTCGACCTGAACGGCGAGCTTGTCGAGGCGGGCTCTCCCGTGGCGCTGCTGAGCATCCCGGCGATCGGCGTCTCGGAGGTCGTGGCCGAGAGCTCGACCTCCCAGGTGCTGCGGTCCGGCCCGGGGCACCGGCGCGACAGCGTGCTGCCCGGCCAGGCCGGGACCTCGGTGATCCTGGGACGCCAGCTCACCTACGGCGGGCCGTTCGGCGGCCTGGACCGGCTGGTGCCGGGCGACGAGATCCGCGTGACCACCGGTCAGGGCGAGCACGTCTTCCGGGTGTTCGGCCTGCGGCATGCGGGTGACCCGCTGCCGAAGCCGCTCGCCCCCGGGCAGGGCCGCCTGGAGCTGATGACCGCCGACGGGCTGGAGCTGTTCCCGTCCGGCGTGCTGCACGTGGACGCCCAGCTCGTGTCCGACCTGCAGGAGACACCCACCAAGGTGCTCGCCGAGCCGGCGCTCCCGGACGAGGAGCGTGAGATGGCCGGTGACGACGGCGCCTGGTACATCGCCTTCTTTGTGCTCGTGTTCTTTGTGGCCGCTGGCATCGGGCTGTGGTGGCTGTGGACCTCGTGGGGGCGGTGGCACGCCTGGTTGATCGGCGTGCCCGTCCTGCTTGCCCTCGGCGTGACCTGCGCCGACATCGTCATGGACGCGCTGCCGAACCTGCTGTGAGAGGACCAGAGATGACCATCGAGGAACAGACCGCGGTCGCGGTGCAGAGCCCGCCGTCGGGCAAGGAGCTCTCCGTGCTGGACGCGCGGAACGTGTCCGCGTGGTTCGGCTCGCACAAGGTGCTCGAACGGGTCTCGCTGACCATGCCTGCAGGGCAGGTCACGGCGCTGATCGGGCCGTCGGGCTGCGGCAAGTCGACATTCCTGCGCATCCTCAACCGGATGCACGAGCTGGTGCCCATCGCGGCGCTGGCCGGCGAGGTGCGGCTCGACGGCGACGACATCTACGACCGCGGCAAGAAGATCCAGGACGCCCGCAAGGACATCGGCATGGTGTTCCAGAAGCCGAACCCGTTCCCGGCGATGTCGATCTACGACAACGTCGTGGCGGGGCTCAAGCTCACCGGCGTGCGGGCCTCCCGGGACGAGAAGGACCAGCTCGTGGAGCGGTCGCTCACCTCGGCCGGGCTCTGGAACGAGGTCAAGGACCGGCTCGCGCAGCCGGGCGGCGGGCTCTCGGGCGGGCAGCAGCAGCGGCTCTGCATCGCGCGGTCGCTGGCCGTGCGGCCCAAGGTGCTGCTGATGGACGAGCCGTGCTCCGCGCTCGACCCCACCTCCACGCGGGTCATCGAGGAGACCATGGTCGAGCTGCAGAAGGAGGTGACGATAGTGATCGTCACCCACAACATGCAGCAGGCCCAGCGGGTCTCCCAGCAGTGCGCGTTCTTCCTCGCGTCGCAGGGCACGCCCGGCGCGATCGTCGAGCACGGCGACACCGAGGCCATGTTCTCGGAGCCACAGGACGAGCGCACCTACGACTACGTGAACGGCCGGTTCGGGTGAACGTGCCCGGCGGGCGATGAGCGACGGCGCGGAGACGAGGGCGGGGCCGGGCGGTGGCGCGGCCGACGGTGCTGTGGCGGACGAGTCGCTGTTCGGCGGGCGGTACGTGCTCGGGGACCTGCTCGGCGTGGGTGGGACCGCGTCCGTGTTCGCGGCGGAGGACGTCGGCCGGTCGGTCGGGGAGGGCCGCGCCGAGTCGCCGGTCGACGGACGTGCGGAGCAACGGGCCGACGAGCCCGGGGTCGACGGCGTCCCGGTCGCGCTGAAGATCCTGCACCCGCACCTCAGCGCCGACGCCGCGTCGCGCGACGCGTTCCTGACCGAGGCGCACGCAGCCCAGGAGCTGCGGCACCCGAACATCGCCGCGGTGCGCGGCTCCGGCCTGCACGAGGCATCGGGGGTGGTGCTCGCGTGGATCGCCCTCGACCTGGTCGACGGCGGCAGCGTCGGCGAACGGGTCGACGCCGACGGGCCGCTGCGCCCGGCCGAGGCCGCCGCGGTGCTCGACGGCGTGCTGGCGGCGCTCGCGGTCGCGCACGAGGTCCGTCTGGTGCACCGCGACGTGTCGCCCGCGAACGTCCTGCTGCACGGGGTGGGGCCGGGCGAGGCGCTGCGCGCGGAGCACGTGCGGCTCGTGGACTTCGGCCTGGCTGACGCCGCCGGGCGCACCGCGGTGGGCCGTGACGTGCTGCGGGCCGGTGCGGACGTGCTGCGCTTGGGCCCTGGCGCCGACGGGTCGGCAGTGACCGTGGTGCTCGACGCCGCCACGGCCGGGGTGTCCCGGACCCGGACCGCGGGAGCCGGTGCTGTTGCGGGGGCTGGTGCCCGTGCCGGGGCCGCAACTGGTGGGCGTGCCGGGACCACATCCGGACCCAGAGCGGGGCAGTCCGTGGTGGGCAACCCTCAGTTCATGTCGCCGGAGCAGGCGCAGGGCCGGCCGGTGCGCGTCGCGGGCGACCTCTACCAGGCCGGCGCCCTGCTGTACTACCTGCTGACCGGGCGTCCGCCCTTTCCTCGGGACACCGACGCCCAAGTGCTCGACGCGCACGTGTCCGCGCCGCCGCCCGTGCCGTCGGCCTTGGTCCAGGGCGCGCGGGCCTTCGACCGCGTGGTGACCCGCGCCATGCACAAGACACCGGTTCGCCGCTTCCGCGACGCCGCCGAGATGCGGACCGCACTGGCGGAGGCGGCGGCCCGCCTCCGCAGACCAGACGAGCCCACTCCCGCTCCGCCGCCCCCCGATGGACCGTTGAGTGCGGGGGACTTGTTGGATCGCCAGTCGGCATCCCAACAAATATCCAGCACTCAGCGGACCGGCGACCTCAAGTACCTGACGCCCGTCGAGGCCGAGCCAGCGCCCGAGCCTGCCCGGCGCGGCGGTGCGGCGGGCGTCGGGGTTGTGGTGATCGGGCTGCTCGTGGCCGGGCTGGCGGTCTGGGCCGCTGTCGCGGCGCCGGGGCTGTCCGCGGCGGGTCCGTCGCCGTCGCCGAGCGCCAGCCGGTCGGTATCGGCCGGCCCGACGCCGTCAGACACGCCGAGCGCGGACCCGTCGCCCTCGCGGGAGCCGACGCCGAGCGCGTCGCCGGAGGAGAGCGCCCCGTCGCCGTCGTCCGCGCCGACACCCTCCGGGAACGCGACCACCGCGCCGCCGTCGAACCCCGAGCAGGTGCGGGTGCCCGTGCTGACCGGGACGCTCGCCGAGGTGCAGGCGGCGCTGCGCGACGCCGGGCTGGTGCTCGGCGAGGTCACGCGCACGGACTCGCCCGAGCCCGCCAACAGCGTGCTCGGCCAGCGGACCGCGGGCGGGCGGACCGTGCCGGCGGGTACCGCCGTGGACGTCACCGTGGCGAGCGGCCGCAACACCGTGCCGACCGTGGTCGGCATGACGCTGGGTGCGGCGGCGGCCGAGGTGGAGTCGGCGGGCTTCGAGGTGGTGCTGGAGGATCCGACCGCGCCGGCGATCACCCCCGCCAGCGGCACCACGCCGCCGGCCGGGACGGTGCTCCGCCTGGGCGTGCGCGTGACGGTGCTGGTCGGGGAGTCCGAGCCGGCGCCGTCGGGCTCGCCATCCGGAGGGCCCTGAAGACCTGCCGCGGGCCGCTGGCGGGAAGGCCGGCCCGGTCAGCGACGCAGCTCGATGGCGCTCAGCCCCGCGAGGCTGAGGATGAGGCGGTCGCCCGTGTCGACGACCGTGACGAGCACGTGGTCGCACCCCGTGCACCGGGCCACGAGCCCAGGGGCGTCGGGGTAGACCATGGCCTCCGCGATCCGGCCCATGTGGCCGCAGCCGCCGCACCGTGCGCGTGCTGCGGTCACGTCGGTGGTGAACACCTCGGAGAGTGCACCCGCCAGTACGTTGCCGTCGAGGTGATGTGTCATCTAAAGGCCTCCGAAGCGCTCGGTGTGGATGTCCGTCGCGGAGTGGCCGAGCTCTTGCAGCCAGGGGGCGACCGCTTCGACGAACCCTGTGGAGCCGCACACGTAGATGCTTGGCCGGTCGGCCGCCTCGATGGTGCGGGCGGCGAGCGTCTCCCGGTTGAGCCGCCCGACCGGGTCCGGCCAGCCGTCCGGTGCTTCGCGGGTGTAGACGAGGTCCAGCTCGAACCCCGGCCCGGCGAGTGCGGCGAGCTCGTCCGCGAAGAAGGTGTCTGCCGGGGTGCGGACGGAGTAGATCAGCCGGAAGGGTGCGTCGTCGCCGGTGGCACCGTGCGCGGCGGCCATCGCGTAGAGCGGTACGACGCCGGAGCCGCCGGCGACGAGCTGGACCGGACGGCCGCTCCCGTCGGGTCGCCAGATGAAGTACGCCCCCAGCGGGCCGTGGATCTCGAGCTTGTCACCGGGCAGCACGTCGTGGACCAGGAACGGCGAGACCTCGCCGTCCGGCAGCGCGTCGACCGCGAGCACCACCTGTCCGGCCGGTGTGGAGGAGGCGATCGAGTAGGACCGGCTCGCCTGATAGCCGTCGGGGGCGGTGAGGCGCAGGTCGAGGTGGGACCCGGCCTCGCTGCCGGGCCACGTGGGCACGTCGAGGGTGAGCCGTACGGCCGACGGTGTCTCGCGGCGGGTCTCGACGACGGTCGCGACATGCCACGCCGGGCGCGGCCGGGACGTGCTGACCTGGGTCACGGGTTGCGCGCTCACCAGTAGCGCTCCTCCTTCCACGGGTCGCCGTAGAGGTGGTAGCCGTACTGTTCCCAGAACCCGGGATCGTTGTCCGGCATCATCGTCAGGCCGCGGAGCCACTTGGCGCTCTTCCAGAAGTACAGGTGCGGCACGAGCAGCCGTGCGGGTCCGCCGTGCTCCGGGTGCAACGGGTCGCCCTCGGCCTCGGTGGCGATCCAGGCCTTGCCGTCCAGCAGGTCCTCCAGGGGCAGGTTGGTGGTGTAGCCGCCGTAGGAGTGGGCCATGACGTACTCATGCTCGGACTCGACGTTCTCGAACACCTTGTCGAGGCTGACGCCGCGCCAGGCCATGTCGAGCTTGGTCCAGTGGGTGACGCAGTGGATGTCCACCGTGACGTCCTCGACCCCGAGCGCGAGGAGCTGGTCCCAGCTCCACCGGTGGTCGGTGCCGGTCTCGTCCTGGATCGTGAGCTCCCAGTCGGCGGCGTCGACGTGCGGAGTGGGGCCGGCGCTGAGCACCGGCCAGTCCTGGACCAGGCTCTGGCCCGGCGGGAGGCGCGTGTCCGGTTCGCGTCGGCGGCCGGAGAAACCACGGGTGGCGAACGACATGCCTGCTCCCATCTGGGCGATCGCGGTCGGGGTGCACCCCGAATGATCGTGTGGACAGCGTACGGCCGCGGGCCTTCCGGGTGCGCGGGGGAGAGGCCCGGATTCCCGGGCGAGGTTGCCGGGTAGCGCCGCCGTCGGCCCCTGGCCGACGTCGTAGGGTCTGCCTCATGACAGATCAGCTGCCCCGCCCGGACGAGCTGGAGGTCTTCGAGGGCTTCCGCACCCGGCTGGAGGCCATCGCCTACCGCCTCCTGGGCTCGGCCGCGGAGGCCGAGGATGCCGCCCAGGAGACTTTCCTGCGCTGGGCCGCCGCGGACCGTGAGCAGATCAGGGTGCCGGAGGCGTGGCTGACCCGGGTGCTGACCAACCTGTGCCTCACCCAGCTGGGGTCCGCGCGGGCGCGGCGCGAGGTCTACGTGGGCGAGTGGCTGCCCGAGCCGGTGCTCGGTGGCGACCCGATGCTGGGCCCGGCGGACACGGCCGAGCAGCGCGAGTCGGTTTCCACGGCGGTGCTCGTGCTGCTGGAGCGGCTCACCCCGAACGAGCGAGCGGTCTACGTGCTGCGGGAGGCGTTCGCCTACTCGCACGCGGAGATCGCCGAGATCCTTGACCTCACCGAGGTGGGCAGCCAGCAGATCTTCCACCGGGCCAAGCAGCACCTGGCCAAGGAGCGGACCCGCGCCGCGATCGACCTGGCCGACGCGCGCACAGTGGTGGAAGAGTTCCTGGCGGCCGCCACGAGCGGGCAGGTCGAACCGCTGCTGCGGCTGCTGACCGCCGACGTGGTGGGGGTCGGCGACGGCGGCGGCAAGGTCCCGGCGCGCGCGAGGTCCGTCGACGGCGCGAAGGCCGTCGCGCAGTTCCTGCGCGGCCTGTTCCGGCCGGCCGAGTCCAAGCGGGCGATCGTCGGCGGCCGTCCCGACATGTACGCGTGGACCGCCAACGGGCTTCCGGCCGTGATCGTCGTGGTCGACGACCGGATCGTCGGCGTCATGACCCTGGAGCCGACCGACGACGGGATCGCCGCGGTGCTCAGCCAGGTCAACCCCGACAAGCTCGGCCGCGCCGCCCGGCAGTGGGCGGCTGCGGACCACGGGGAGCCGATCATCAGCGGCTGGTGACCCTGCGGTAGGCGTGGGCGCGAGGATGTGACCGCCGTCACACCGGGTCGGTGTCCGGGGGTGTCAGGGATCGGGCAGCCATCCAGTTCAGGAGGCAGACCCAACCCGCCACCCGACAGGAGCGAGCCCATGAAGCACCGCATCGTCATTCTCGGAGCCGGATACGCCGGAGCCTCCGTCGCGACCCGCCTGCCGCGGCGCCTGCACCGCGACGACGTGGACATCACCCTGGTCAACGCCGAGCCGGACTTCGTCGAGCGGGTCCGGATGCATCAGGTCGCCGCCGGCCAGGACCTCCGCCACCGGCCGCTGCGCGACATGCTGGCAGGCACGGGCGCCACGGTGCGGGTCGCACGCGTGACCGCCGTCGACGTCGACCGCCGGACCGTGGCCCTCACGGGTAGCGAGGGTGACCAGGAGCTGGCCTACGACACGCTCGTCTACGCCCTGGGCAGCGCGCAGGACGACCACGGTGTGCCCGGCGTCACCGAGCACGCCCACGACGTCGCGAGCCGGGCGGGCGCCCTCCGGCTGCGCGAGCGGCTGAGCGGGCTCCCCGACGGCGGCCGCGTGGTGGTGGTCGGTGGCGGCCTGACCGGCATCGAGGCGGCCAGCGAGCTCGCCGAGGCCCACGGACGCCTGGAGGTGGCCCTCGTCGTCCGTGGTGGTCTGGGCGAGCGGCTCTCACCGACGGGGCGGGAGCATCTGCGCTCGACCCTCGGCCGCCTCGGCGTCACGGTCCACGAGCAAACCGGCGTCAGCAGGGTCGGCGCGGGCGAGGTCGTGACCGACGACGGCGGAGTGCTCCCGGCGGACGTCACCGTGTGGCAGGCCGGATTCGCCGTGCACCCGATCGCCGCCGCGACGGGCCTGGCGGTCTCGGAGCGCGGGCAGATCGTCGTCGACGGGACCATGCGCTCCGTCTCCCACCCGGACGTGTACGCCGTGGGCGACTCGGCGCTGGCCGAGGGCGCGCTGGGCACGTCGCTGCGGATGTCGTGCGCCTCGGGCATCCCGATGGCGTGGCAGGCCGCCGACTCGATCGCCGCGCGCCTGACGGGCGGTTCGCTGCCGCACACCCCGTTGGACTACGTGCAGCAGTGCATCAGCCTGGGCCGGCGCGACGCCGTCATCCAGTTCGTCACGGCCGACGACCGGGCGAAGCCGACGGTCCTCACCGGGCGCTTCGCGGCCGGGTACAAGGAGCTGATCTGCAAGGGTGCCGCGTTCACGGTCGCCCACCCCCTCCTGTACCTGGTCCGCCGCCGCTTGGTTGCCGGCGCGATCGTTGCGCCCACAACGGGCGCGTAGCCGCAACGGTCGCGCCCACAACCAAGCGGGCCGTCTACGCTGGGCGCCATGGACGACAGGCCAGTCATCCTGCTGGTGGGCGGTAAGTACGCCGACGCCGTCGAGCAGGAGTTCCGCGCCCGGTACGACCGCGACTATCGCATCGAGACGGCGGTCGGCCTCGCCGCGGGCCTGGACCACGCGCGCTCGCTCGTGGCCGACGGTGCGCAGGTCGCGATGATCGCTGCCGAGCACATCCTGGCCGACGGCACGTCGATCGACCTGCTGCAGAGTGTCCCGGCGGTCGTCGCGACGGCCCGGCGTGTATCGCTGGTCGCGTTCGAGGACTTCGGCGACGCCCTCGCCGACCTGCGCGCCGCCGCGCTGCGGCGGGACATGGACACGTTCGCCATGATCCCGCGCGGCCCGCGGGACGAGGAGTTCCACACCGCGCTGATCGAGCTGCTCTCCGAGTGGGGCTGGTCGGTCGGGCGGCCGCTCGTGACGGTCGTCGACGTGGTCGCGGAGCCGGGTGACCGGGGCGCGGCGGCGGTCCGGGACCTTCTGGACCGCCTGGGCTTTCCGCACCGCGACCTCACTCCCGACGACGACGACGCGCAGGAGATCGCCGAGGCCGCCGGTCCCGGGGCGGAGCTGCCCCTGGTCCGCACCCTCGCCGGCCGGGTGCTGTCCGCGGCGACGCCGGCGATGGTGACCGAGGCGATCTACGACGGGTTCGACACGATCCCCGAGGGCGTGATCGCGGACGTCGCCATCATCGGAGGCGGCCCGGCGGGCCTCGCGGCGGCCGTCTACGCGGCGTCCGAGGGGTTGTCCACGGTCATGCTCGAACGGGACGCGATCGGCGGCCAGGCCGGGACGAGCTCAATGATCCGCAACTACCTCGGTTTTCCGCGCGGCATCTCGGGGATGCGGCTCGCGCAACGGTCCCGGATCCAGGCGGGCCGGTTCGGCGCGCGCTTCTTCACCGGCCGCCCGGCGATCCGCCTCGAACCGGGACCGCCGAACGAGCCCGAGCACCAGCACGTGCACGTCACCGGTGCGCAGCTGTGCGCCCGCACCGTGGTGATCGCGACCGGGGTGACGTACCGCCGCCTGGGTGTGCCGGGGGTCGACGACCTCGTGGGCGCGGGCGTGTACTACGGAGCCGCGACGTCGATGGCCCGCGAGATGCAGGACCGCGATGTCTACATCATCGGGGGCGGCAACTCGGCCGGTCAGGCCGCAGTGCACCTCGCCAAGTTCGCGGGAGCCGTGACGATCCTGGTGCGGCGCGCGGGCCTCGCCGAGACCATGTCGGACTACCTGGTGCGCGAGATCGAGGCAACGCCGACCATCCAGGTGCGCACGCGGACCGTCGTCGTCGACGGCGGCGGGGACGGCCGCCTGCAGTGGCTGCGGCTCGAGGACCTCGACACCGGGGAGCCGAGCAAGACGCTGGCCGACGGCCTGTTCTGCCTGCTCGGCGCCGAACCGGACTGCTCGTGGCTGCCCGAGGGCCTGGCACTCGACGCGCGGGGTTTTGTGCTGACCGGCCGGGACGTGCCGCGCGACTCCTGGGTCGACGGGCAGCCGCCGGCGAGCCTGGAGACGACGGTGCCGGGCATCTTCGCGGTCGGCGACGTGCGCGCCGGGTCCATGAAACGGGTCGCGTCGGCGAGCGGCGAGGGCGCCTCGGTGCTCCCGCTGGTCCACGCGCACCTCGCGCGGGTGCGCGCCCGGGAGTTCGGCGGCTGAGGCGTCGCGGAAGCGGACCTACGTCGCGCTCGTGGGCGTCATGGCTCGCTCGCGTAGCCGGGCGACGAGGTCGTCGCTCAGCCCGGCCGCGCGCAGCGGTGTCAGCGGGTCGACATAGCGTTCGGTGAGCGTGCCCAGCAGGTCGCGCATCGGGGCCGGTGAGAACTCCCGCCCGAGCGCCGCCCGCGCGGCCTCCTCCAGATCGAGCCCGAACCGGGCCATGAGCGGCGCCATCATGGGCGAGATGCGCGCCATGATGGCGGCGGAGCTCTCGCCCGTGCGGGTGTAGTCGGAGACGATGTCGTCGACGTCGGCACCGAGGGCGAGCAGGAGCGCCGCGGCGAGCACCCCCGTCCGGTCCTGACCCGCGGCGCAGTGGAACGCGACAGCGCCGGGCGCGTACGCGATGATCGCCAGCGCCGTGACGATCTGCGGGGCGGAGCCCTCGTACATGCGCACGTACATCGGCGCGTACGACGTCTGGTCCAGCGGGTCGCCCTCGTCCGACGGGCCGATGCCGACGATGAGCGGCACGTGGTGATATGACACCGCGACCTGCGCGCCGAGCGGCCCCCGGCCGGTCATGCCGACCTCGTCGGCCGAGCGCAGGTCGATGACCGCCCGCAGCCCGCCGTCGACGAGGTCTCCGGCGACCTCCTCGGTCACGATGGCCAGGTCGTCGGCGCGCAGGGCGAAGCCGGCCCGCAGCACCCCGCCGTCGACCGGGATGCCGCCGAGGTCGCGCAGGTTGACGGGGGCGCTCAGGGGGAGGGGCATGGGGGCGGTTCCGGTCATGTGCTCATCCTTCAAGACGACGGCGCGGGCCTGGTCGAGGACCGTCACCGCACGATAATGCAGCTGGCTGACACACCGGAGGCGCCGCCGCCGGTTGTCTCATAGCGTTCGAGAAGTGAACTTCACCCCCACGCGCCTGGGCGCACTCGCGACGGCCGTTCTTGTCGCCCTCGGCGCCCTCGGCGCCGCTGTCCCGGCGATCCCGGCGTCGGCGGCCACCACGGCCGGCTGGGCGGACTGGGAGCCGTTGTCCGGCACGGCAGGGGACTGGTCCACCACCATGCAGCTCCCAGCCGGCGGCTTTCCGGGTGCGACGGTGACCTCCGACTCGCGGGGCGGCGTCGGTGTGATCTCGGGCGCGTCCTCGTGGCTGGGCCCGGCGACGCCGCCCGGCGCGGTCTACGGGTCGAGCCGCGGCCAGCAGTACCTCAACCTGCGCCCGCAGGCCGACCGGCCGCTGTCGCCGTCGACCACCACCTACACCTTCGAGAGCCCGACCCCGGCGGGCGGTTGGGCCTTTGTGCTCGGCGACATCGACGCGGACCGCGCGGTCGTGACGGCGCGCGACGTCAACGGGCGCCTGCTCACCGGCACGGAGCTCGGGTGGCAGGGCGGATTCAACTACTGCACGGGGGTGGGGTCGCCGTCCTGCACTGGAGACCCGGCGGACGTGCCCACCTGGAACCCGGCCACCGGCGAGGTGCGCGGCAACCTGGGCGCGGACGACACGTCCGGCGCCGCCGGCTGGTTCCAGCCCAGCAGGCCGGTCAAGACCCTCACCATCGAGTTCTTCCAGCGCAGCGGGTTCCCGGTCTACCAGACCTGGTTCGCCTCCCTGGCGCGGGACATCTCCGGGACCGTCGACCTGGTCGACTCGTCGGGCGCCCCGCAGGGTGTGCTCCCGGGCGCCGGCCTCACCCTGTTCGGCCCGGACGGCGCCGAGCTCGCCACGACGACGTCGGACGACAGCGGCCAGTACATCTTCGCCGGCTACACCGCCGCGCCCGGCTACCGGGTGGAGCTGACGACGCTGCCGGAGGCGGACGACGACCATCCGTTCGGGCTGGTCGCCTATGGCGAGCAGGTGGTCGGCGACGTCGACCTGAGCGACGCGGACGCCACCGACGTCGACTTCGCGGCGCGCGACGTGCTGCCGGTCGCCGTGAGCGGCACGGTCCTGACCGACGACGGGACGCCCGTCCCCGGGGCCACCGTCATCCTCACGCCGGTCGGCGGAGGTCTGCCGCACACCGCGGTGACAGACTCCGACGGCCAGTACCTGATCGACGACGTCACCTGGGACAGCGGGGACGACCAGCCGCAGGACTATACGTTCGCGCTGAGCGACCTCCCCGATGGCTACGTCGCCTCCGCAGTGCCGGACGCCATCACCATCGAGGTCGGCCAGGAGGAGCCCAGCACCGGCAACAACTTCGTCGTCCGGACGCCGCCGTCGCTGTCGGGCACGGTGACCGCGGGCGGCGATCCCGTCGCGGGTGCCGTTGTGATCCTCACCGGCCCGGGCGGCACGCTCAGCACGACGACGGGCGCCGACGGCACCTACACCTTCGATTCCGTGCCCCCGGGTGAGCACACGGCGCGCGTCACGGTGCCCGACGGTTACCTCGCCGACGGCCCGGACACGCGGGACGTCGCCGTCGGCGCAGAGGACGTGACCGGCGTCGACTTCGCGCTCTCCCGCCCCGGCTCGGTCGGCGGGGTCGTGACGGACTCCGCCGGCGAGCCCGTACCTGGCGCCACGGTCACGGTGACCGGCCCGGACGGGTCGGTCACGCTCGCCACCGACGACGCCGGCCGGTACTTCGCCGGCGACCTGACACCGGGCGACTACACCATCTCGCTCACCGTGCCCGACGGGTACACCGCGGAGGTCACCGAGCGGTCCGTCACCGTGACCAGCGCCGGCGAGAACCTGCTCGAAGAGAACTTCGCGATCGCGCGCACAGCCGTCGAGCCCTCTGAGCCGCCGGTCGACCCGTCGGCGAGCCCCGTGGCGCCGAGCCCGACGCCCGACGCGTCGGCCGGGCCGGGCACGGGAGCCGGGCCGTCAGGCCCGGACGGCCTCGCGGCCACCGGCGCGGCCATCGGCTCGGTGGCGCTCGTCGCGGCGGTGCTGCTGACCATGGGCCTCGCCCTGGTCCGGGCGTCCCGCAAGTCGGCCCGCTGACCGCCCGCCGCGGACGGCGAGACACCCGGTCGACCACCGCCCCGGCAGGGCTACGGTTCGACCATGACGGAGAAGATCGACGCGCACCACCACCTGTGGGACCGCGTCCGGACCCCGCAGCCCTGGATCGACCCTGTGACGATGCGGGCCATCGACGCGGACTTCGACACGGAAGACCTGGCCCGCGCCCTGGCGGGACAGCAGGTGACCGGGACCGTGGTCGTGCAGTCGGCGCAGGCCGAGGCCGAGACCGCTGACCTGCTCGACGTCGCGGAGCGCACCCCGCTGGTCCAGGGTGTGGTCGGCTGGGTAGACCTCACCGACCCCGGCGTGACTGACGCCGTCGACCGGCTCGTGGCCGGCCCGGGCGGCCGGCACCTGGTGGGCGTCCGGTCGATGGTCCAGGCCGAGCAGGACCCCGGCTACCTCGACCGCCCGGACATCCGCCGGGGGATCCGGGCGGTAGCCACCCGCGGCCTGGCGGTCGACCTGGTGACCCGGCCCGACCAGCTGCCGGGCGTCGCGCGGCTGGTGCACGAGCTGCCCGAGGTGCCGTTCGTCCTGGACCACCTCGGCAAGCCGCCGCTCGCCGGCCCTGCTTCGGATTCCGGCGCCGCACCCACGCTCGCCGGAGACCTCGCCCCCTGGGCCGAGGCGATCCACGACGTCGGCGCGTCCCAGAACGTGACGGCAAAGCTGTCCGGCCTCGTCACCGAGGCATCCTGGTCCAGCTGGACGACGGCGGACCTGCAGCCCGCCGTCGAGCACGCGCTGGAGGTGTTCGGGCCGGACCGGCTCATGTTCGGCTCGGACTGGCCGGTCAGCCTGCTGGCCACGCGCTACGACGAGTGGGTCGACACGCTGTCCGGTCTACTGGCAGCGCTGTCACCCGCAGAACAGGCAACGGTCTGGCACGGCACCGCTCGGCGTGTGTACGGTCTGCCCGCTACAACCATCGAGGAGGAGCAACGATGAAGTTCGCCCGGATCGGAACACCCGGCCAGGAGCGCCCCGTGGTGCACGACGGTGAGGGCTGGCGCGACCTGAGCCCGCTCACCGCCGACATCGACGGCGAATTCCTGGCCGCCGACGGCGTCGCGCGCACCCGCGAGGCGCTCGCGGCCGGCACGCTCGAGCCGGTCGAGACGGACGGCGTGCGGTTCGCCGCGCCGGTGGCCCGGCCGTCCGCGATCGTGTGTGTCGGCATGAACTACGCGGCGCATGCCGCGGAGTCCGGGTCCGCGCCGCCCGAGGCGCCGGTCATCTTCCTCAAGACGCCCAACACCATCGCGGGGCCGGACGACACCGTGACGATCCCCCGGGACAGCCACAAGACGGACTGGGAGGTGGAGCTCGCGGTGGTGATCGGCCGCCGCGCCTCCTACCTCGACTCGCCCGAGCAGGCCCGCGACGTGATCGCCGGGTACGCCGTGGCCAACGACCTGTCCGAGCGGGCCTGGCAGCTCGAGGTGTCCGGCGGCCAGTGGTCCAAGGGCAAGAGCGCCCCGGGATTCACGCCGCTCGGCCCGTGGCTGGTCACGCCCGACGAGGCCGACGGCGCCAGCGCCGAGGGGCTCCGGCTGCGGTCGTGGGTCAACGGCGAGCCGCGGCAGGACTCGTCAACCGCGGACCTGATCTTCGGCGTCGACGTGCTGGTGCACACCCTCAGCCAGTACCTCGCGCTGGAGCCCGGCGACGTGCTGCTGACGGGCACGCCCGAGGGCGTGGCGCTGTCGGGACGCTTCCCGTACCTGAGCCCCGGTGACGTCGTCGAGGTAGAGATCGACGGGCTGGGGCGGCAGCGCCAGGAGTACGTGGCCTGGGCGCCGGCGTCGGCCGCTCCGGTCGCATCGGCCGCCGAGGAGGTGCGCGCATGACCGCGTTCACGGGACTGGTCGCCGTCGTCACGGGCGGGTCGTCCGGCATCGGGGCGGCGATCGTCCGCCGCCTGCGTTCTGGGGGCGCCAAGGTGGCGGTCTTCGACGTCGACCCCGACGCCGCCGACGCCGACCTCGCCCTGCGGGTCGACGTGACCGACACCGCCTCGGTCGACGCCGCGATGGCCGCCGTCGAGGCCGAGTTCGGCCGGCTCGACGTGCTGGTGAACAACGCCGGCATCGGTGCGCAGGGCACTATCGCCGACAACCCCGACGATGAGTGGCTGCGGGTTCTCGACCTGAATGTCGTCGGCATCGCGCGCACCACCCGCGCCGCGCTGCCGCTGCTGCGCCGTTCGCCGGCCGCCGCGATCGTCAACACCAGCTCGATCGCGGCGACCGCCGGCCTGCAGCAGCGCGCGCTGTACAGCGCCAGCAAGGGCGCGGTCCTGGCGCTGACGCAGGCCATGGCCGCGGACCACGTGCGCGAGGGTATCCGCGTCAACGCCGTGAACCCCGGGACGGTCGACACGCCCTGGATCGGGCGGCTCCTGTCGCGCGCGGACGACCCGGCGGCCGAGCGCGCCGCCCTGGAGGCGCGGCAGCCCCACGGCCGGCTCGTCTCCGCGGACGAGGTCGCCGAGGCGGTCGCCTACCTCGCGAGCCCGCTCGCCGGCTCGACGACGGGCACCAGCCTCGCCGTCGACGGCGGCATGCAGGCCCTCCGCGTCCGCCCCGCCTAGCCCCACCTGGTCGTTTGCGAGACCGTTGCGCCTACGTGTCCGTTATGGGCGCAACGGTCTCGCCCACAACCAGTGGTCGTGAGCACCCTCCGACATGCGGAAAGATGCGCGCATGAGGTTCGAGTATTTCGTTGGCCCGAACGACGAGGCCGCGGCACAGACCATCGACGGCGGAGAGATCTACGGCAGCGTGGGCTCGCACGTCGTCGACCCCGCTTCGGTGCTGGGACAGCTGGAGCGGCTGCTCGGCGGCCCGGTCGGGGACGACGGCCTGCGCAGCGCGCAGCTCGTCGCGGAGAGCCCCGACGGCGCCCGTCTCGTGATCCGGCTGTCCAACCATCTGGTGTCGCTGTTCGGCATGGTGCGGCCGACGACGCTGGACGACGTCGTCAGGCACTGGTCGCTGTCCCGGCGGTTCCGCCGGGCCGCTCCGGAGGACCTGAACGCCTTCGCCGCGGGGCTGCACGAGCTGTGCAAGGGCACCGGCAAGCGGGTCTACTGTCGCGCGACCGCGGACGACAGCGAGCTGAACCCCGTCATGGTCCCGGCCGGTGCCGGCGAGGCGGGCTCGGACCCGGCCGAGCCGCGCCCCTTGCCCCGTAGGCGCTGACGGCAGCTCCGGAGGGCACCGATTGACGGATAGTGTCGCTCCTGCGACGCTATCCGTATGGAGATCGTCACTGTCAGCGATGCCGCGGAGCGCTTGGCCCTGTCCGTTCGGCAGGTCCAACGGCTCGCGCACGCGGGTGACCTGGTGTCGATCGGCCCGGATCGACTCGACTGGGGATCGGTGCTACGCCACGAGGCGGCACACAAGGGGCATCAGCGACGGGCGTGGGCGGAGGCGACGGCCTGGGCAGCGATTGCGCTCCTTACCCATGTTGAGGTGACCTGGCTCGGGGAGGCGCAGCGGTCCCGTTTGAAGGGTGAGCTCAAGAGATCGACTCCTGAAGAACTTGTCGCTCGGACCCGCAATCGGGCAACGGTGCATCGCCTCATGGGGCATCGGGCCGTGGTCGACAGGCTCGCAGACGAGGTAATTGGTTCTGGCAGCACCAGCGAAGTCGGCGAACTCACTGGTGCTACGGGTGAGCAGGTTGATGGCTACGTCTCCGTTGCCAGGTACGACCGGCTGGTAACGCGCTACCGCCTCCGCAATGCCGTCGAGGAGGGCAACGTGACCCTTCGAGCGACTGCTTTCGACCTGGCGATCGCTGCCCAGATCGCCGAGCGGGGCGACGTTCTGGCAGGGCTTGATCTGGGTGCGTCTTTGGACCCCCGTGAGCGGTCGGCAGGCATGCGGTCGGTCAAGCAGGCTCTGGTGCGATCGCGGTGAACGATGGGCGGAGCGTCATCGATGTAGCGACGCCGATCGGCGGTTGGGCATTTCCGTGGCCGAACGTCGCCGAGATCGAGGCAGAGCTCCCGCATACGCACTGGACTCTGATCGGCGGCCTGATGGTGCAGTTGCACGCCATCAACCACGGGCTCGACGTCGTGCGTCCGACGAACGACGTCGACATCGTCGTGCATGTCGAGACCGGCCGAGGCCGACCAAGGTCCACCGCGCAGGTCTTGACCGGCCTGGGCTACGAGATTCAGCCCGAGCACAACCGGCGGGAGCCTGTGGCTCACCGCTTCCGCCGTGGACAGGACACAGTCGACGTCGTGGTCGCCGATCATGCGGCCCCGAGAGTGCTGGAGCCGATGGCCGGCAACCGCATGGTGCCGATCGAGGGCGGTACCCAGGCGCTCAGACGGACGGTGAACGCTCACCTTGAGATCGGCGGGCGCGAGAGCACGATCAGTGTTCCCGATCCGTATGGTGCGCTCATCATCAAGTCGGCGGCACACAAGGCCGACAGTCGCGATCCGGAACGCCATCTGCTGGACGCGGCGGTGCTGCTCGCGTGTATCGACGATCCATACGCCGAGCTGGAGCGACCCGCGTCGGGAAGCGATCGCAGTCGACTCATCCACTTGCGCAGACATCTTGGAAGTTCACTGCACCCGGCCTGGCTGTCGCTCGATTCCCGGGCTCGATCAGACGGTCAGGCAGCTCTTGAGATCCTTGTCGACGGATGAGCCCCAGGTCTAGGCCGCGGTGCAGACGGACGATGTGGGACATCGCCCGCGAGTAGGTAGTTTCCACAACTGACAGGTCAGTAAGTTAGTCCGTACCTTGAGGTGTCGCCGCACCGACGCGGCGCAGACTTTGCCGGAGGATGTCATGTCACCTGTTCGAAAGCTTGTCGGCGCGCTCGGCGCCGTCGTGCTCGCGGGTCTGTTGGGCGTAGTCGCCACACCAGCCGCGGTCGCGGCCACGACCGGCACGGTAGTCAGCTCGGCCAGCGGCAGGTGCCTCGACGTGGCCGGAGGCTCCACCACTAACGGCACCCGGCCGCACATCTGGGACTGCGGCGCTGGCAACGCCAACCAGACCTGGACCTTCGCCGACGACGGCTCCCTGCGGGGCCTCGGCAAGTGCCTCGACGTCGCGAACGGCTCGACGGCGGACGGCGCCGTCGTCCACATGTGGGACTGCTTCAGCACGGTCGCGAGCCAGCGGTGGACCCTGAACGCAGCCGGCGACCTGGTGAACACGGCCGCGAACAAGTGCCTGGACGTCTCGGGCGGCGCGACGGCGAACGGCACCCAGCTCCAGCTCTGGACCTGCACCGGTGCCGCCAACCAGAAGTGGACCCACAGCGGAGGTTCCGTGACGCCACCCCCGGGCGCCGTGCTGCCCAACCCGAACAACCCGGACCTCGGCCCGAACGTCTCGATCTTCGACAAGTCCATGTCTGACGCGACGATCCAGGCCGAGCTCAACCGGGCCTTCAATGCCCAGGTGACCAACCAGTTCGGCACGCAGCGCGAGGCCATGCTGTTCTTCCCCGGCTCCTACAACGTCGACGCGAACGTCGGCTTCTTTACCCAGGTCGCGGGCCTGGGCCTGGTGCCGGACGCCGTGAACATCAACGGCCACGTCCACGTCGAGGCCGACTGGTGGCCGGACGGCTCGCAGAACGCCACGCAGAACTTCTGGCGCTCCGCCGAGGGCCTGTCCGTGACGCCTCCCGATGGCAACGACCGGTGGTCCGTCTCCCAGGCCGCGCCGTACCGGCGCATGCACCTGCGCGGCAACCTCGCCCTGTCCGACGGCGGTTGGTCGTCCGGCGGCTTCATCTCCGACACGCGGGTCGACGGCCAGATCAACTCCGGCACCCAGCAGCAGTTCCTCACCCGGAACTCCACGATGGGCAGCTGGACGGGCTCCAACTGGAACCAGATGTTCGTCGGCAGCACCGGGACGCCCGCGAGCAGCTTCCCGTCCCCGCCGTACACGACGATCGCCTCGACGCCGAAGATGGCCGAGAAGCCGTACCTCTACGTCGACAACACGGGCTCCTACCAGGTCTTCGTGCCCGCCGTCCGGACCAACTCCAGCGGCACCACCTGGGCGAACGGCAACCCGGCGGGCACCACGCTGCCGATCAGCCAGTTCCACATCGTGCGCCCGGGTGACACCGCGGCGAGCATGAACACCGCCCTGGCCGCCGGACTGAACCTCCTGGTCACCCCCGGCACCTACAACATCAACCAGACCCTCCAGATCAACCGGGCGAACACGGTGGTCCTGGGTCTCGGCCTGGCGACGTTCGTGCCGCAGGGCGGGATCAACGCCATGAACGTGGCCGACGTCGACGGCGTGCGCCTGGCCGGCATCATGTTCGATGCCGGTACCACCAACTCGAACGTGCTGCTCCAGGTGGGCCCGACCAACTCGTCGGCCGACCACGCGGCTAACCCGACAGTGCTGTCCGACGTGTTCATCCGCGTGGGCGGTTCCATCGCGGGCAAGGCCACGGTGAGCATGGAGGTCAACAGCGACGACGTGATCGGTGACCACGCGTGGATCTGGCGGGCCGACCACGGCAACGGCGGCACGGTGGGCTGGACGGTCAACACCGGCCGCAACGGCCTGATCGTGAACGGCGACGACGTGTCCATGTACGGCCTGTTCGTCGAGCACTACCAGCAGTACCAGACCATCTGGAACGGCGAGCGCGGGCGCACGTACTTCTACCAGAACGAGCTCCCGTACGACCCGCCGAACCAGGCCGCCTACATGAACGGCACCACCCAGGGCTGGGCCGCGTACAAGGTCAACAACGCGGTCACCGACCACCAGGCCTGGGGGCTCGGCAGTTACGTGTTCTTCAACGCGAACCCATCGGTGGTGAGCGCGCGGGCGTTCGAGGTCCCGGTCCGGCCGGGTGTCCAGTTCCGCAACATGGTCACCGTGTCGCTCGGCGGCGTGGGCACCATCACGAACGTCATCAACACCACGGGCCAGATCGTGAACAGCGGCCACCAGGTCACGTTCCTGACTTCCGGGCCGTGATGATTACCCCCGGGGGAGCGGCGATAGCTCCTCCGGGGTAACGAGTACACCTCGGGGCTGTGTTACTGAGAGCGAACATTGTTCACTCTCAGTAACACAGCCCCAGTGCGTGGTCCCGCCCGCCGCCGTCTACCGGGAGCGTCGGCTGACGACGTCGGCGTCTGGCATCCTTGAGCCGTGGCAGACCGGATCCCCACCGGAGTACCTACCCGGCCAGGACCCCGGCCAAGGGTGGACGTCCCGTACCCGCGCCTGTCGCCCGGGTTGCGCAACTACTTCGCGACCGAGGGCGGCGGAGCGACGCTCCTGCTCGCGGCGTCGGCGATCGCGCTCGTGTGGGCGAACGTGGCAGGCGGCTCGTACGAGGCCCTGTGGGAGACGCCGGTCAATCTCACGGTCGGCACCTGGGAGCTGCATCTCACGCTGCACCACTGGGTGAACGACTTCCTCATGGCCGTGTTCTTCCTCGTGGTCGGCGTCGAGGTCAACCGCGAGCTCACCGTGGGCGAGCTGCGTACGTTCCGCGCGGCGTCCGTGCCGCTGTTCGGGGCCATCGGCGGGCTGGCCGTCCCGATCGGGATGTACCTGCTCCTCAACCCGTCCGGACCCGACGCGTCGGGCTGGGGTGTGCCGATGTCCACGGACACGGCGTTCGTGATCGGCGTGCTCGCACTGGTGGGGCCGCGCTGTCCCGACCAGCTTCGCATCTTCCTGCTGACGCTGGCGATCTTCGACGACATCGGCGCCATCACCCTGCTCGGCATCTTCTACTCCGACACGCTGATGGTCGGTGCACTCGTCGCGGCCGGGGCGCTCACGATCGTCCTGTGCGTCATGCGCTGGCTCGGCATCTGGCAGATCGCGCCGTACCTGATCGTGGGCGCGATCCTCTGGGTGGTCGTCCTGGAGTCGGGCCTGCACCCCACCCTGGCGGGTGTGGTGGTGGGCCTCACGGTCCCCACCGCGAGGCGGGGGAACGACGACGAGGTGCGGTTGCACCTCGGGTTCTACGGGCGGGCGTTCATCGAGGAGCTTGATCCCGCGCGCTCACGCCTCGCCGTCCGAGCCGTGCAGTCTGCCGTCCCGACCAGCGACCGGCTGCTCGACGCCCTGCACCCGCTGAGCTCCTACGTGATCGTGCCGGTGTTCGGGCTCGCGAACGCGGGCATCGTGCTGTCGGGCGAGTCGATCGGCGCAGCCGTGTCCAGCCCCGTGACCCTCGGCGTGCTGGTCGGCCTGGTGCTCGGCAAGGGCATAGGTGTGTTCGCCGGGGCGATGATCGCGCTGGTGACCCGGCTGGGCACGCTGCCGGGCCAGGTCCGCTACGGACACCTGGCCGGCGGCGCATTCCTGTGCGGGATCGGCTTCACCATCGCCCTGTTCGTCAGCGATCTCGCCTTCGACGACGACGCCCTGATCAACGAGGCCAAGGTGGGCATCCTGGTGGGCTCAATCGTCTCGGGCATCATCGGCGCCGTGATCATCCGGTACTTCGGTGATCGCCTCCCGCTGTGCTCGCCGAACGAGTCGACGGGCCCGCCGCCGCTCCCCGAAGGGACCTGGCGCCCGCCGGTGTGACGCCGTAGTGCCCGGTCAGGAGCGGGACGAGCGAGAAAACCTGCTGAAGCGGGCGCGCTTGCGCGACATCCCGATCGTGTCGCGCAGGTCGGTGACCGTGACGTCGCCCATGTACGGCTCGCCGTTGATGAACAGCGTGGGCGTGCCGTGCACACCGGCGTCGATGCCCTCCTGGTAGTCCGTTCGGACGGCTTCGGAGAACCGCTGTGCCGGCTCGCCGACCAGCGTGTCGGTGTCGAGGCCGAGCTGCTCCCCGTAGCGGACGATCGAGGCGTCGTCGAGCGAAGCCTGGTTCTTGAAGAGCAGGCCCGCCATCGGCCAGAACGCACCCTGATGACCCGCTGCCTCGGCCGCCAGCGCCGCCGTCAGCGCGAACGGGTGCGGCTCGAACAGGGGGAAGTGGCGCCAGACCAGGCGGATCTGGCCGTCGGAGTTCTTGATCAGCTCGTGCAGCACGGGCTTGGCTGCGCCGCAGTACGGGCACTCGAAGTCGCCGAACTCCACGATCGTGAACGGCGCCTCGGGGTTGCCGAATGCCCAGCGGAGCGCGAAGTCGGAGTCGTGGGTACCGGCCGGTGCGGCACTCTGCGCGGAGATCGGTGCCGCTTCCTGCGCGCCGCTGTCGGGTTCTTCGGTCGTCATGGGATCCATCGTCGCACCGTCCCGCGCGCTACCGGAGATGCGCGGCGAGTGCCGTGCGCCGCCGGCCGATCGTGGCGGCCTGTTCGTCGAGGGTTGCCGCCAGGTCGAGGAGGTGTGCGCGCAGCTCGGTGCACGGTTCGAGGCGCGGCTCGGGCCCGTCGGCGCAGGGCAGGTAGCGCCGGATCCCGTCGGAATCGAGCCCAGCGGCGTACAGCCCCTGGATCTGCTGGACGATCAGCGGGGCGTCGTCCGCGTACGCCCGATAGCCGTTGCCTGCCCGCGCCGGCACGAGGAGGCTCTGGTCCTCGTAGTAGCGCAGTGCTCGCCGGCTGACGCCGGTGCGCTCGGACAGCTCACCGATCAACATCCTGAACTCCCGTTCCCAGAGCCCTCCGGTGTTGACCTTCACACCGGCGTGAGCCCTTATCGTCACCGCCTGTGACCTCTTCAACCCCCACAGCCGTTGCTCATTCCCCGCGTCGCGTCGTCATCGTGCCCGGATACGGAGCCGGGCCTGGCGACCACTGGTTCCCGTGGTTGCAGGGTTCCCTCGTCGCTGACGGCGTCGCGGCGAGCGTCGTCGCGCTGCCGACCCCGGACGCTCCGGTGGCTCACGAGTGGGAGGCAGCCGTCGCCGCGGCGCTCGGTGCGCCCGGTCCCGGGACCTGGGTCGTCGCGCACTCGCTGGGCGGCATCACCACCCTGCGCGTCCTTGCGGCGCTGCCAGAGCCCTGGTCGCTCGGCGGGCTGGTCCTGGTGTCCGGGTTCACGGGACCGCTGAACGCACTCCCGATGCTCGACGGATACCTCGGGGCCGACGTCGACGTGGAGCGGGTGCGTGACCATGTGGCAGAACGGGTCATGATCCGGTCCGACGCCGACGAGCTCGTGCCGCCCTCCGCCTCCGATGCGCTGGCGGCGCGGCTCGTCGCCAGGCGGCACGTCGTGCCGGGCGCGGGCCACTTCCTCGCCGACGACGGCATCACCGCGCTGCCCACCGTGCGGAGCGCTCTGCATCGGAGCGAGCGGCCGCCTCACTAGCGGCGGTGCGGCCCCGTCGCGGCGTCGAGCAGCGTCTCCGCCGCCGCCCGCGCCTGGTGCGCGGCTTCTGGAGTGCCCGAGATGGCTGCGGTGGTCTGCGCGCCCTCGGCCAGGATGGCGAGCTGCGGCGCGAGGGTGGGCGGGGCTCCGGCGTCGGCCACGAGGCGGGCGACGTACTCCTGGAAGGTGCGCTTCTGCTCGCGGACGGCGTCCGTCACGGCGGGCGACGACGCGCCGAGCTCGCCGTGGACGTTGATGAACGCGCATCCGCAGAAGTCCGGCTCCCGAAACCAGGCGTCGAGGAAGTCGAAGATCGCCAGGATGCGCTCGCGGGCCGTCGTGGCCCGCTCCGACGCGGACGCGAGCCTGCTGTCCCAGATCGCGGTGCGGTGGTGCAGGACGGCGACGATCAGCTCGTCCTTCGAGGCGAAGAGCGAGTAGATGCGCTTGAGCGACACCCCCGCCGCCGTCCGTACCGCGTCCATGCCCACGGCCTGGACACCGCGCGTGTAGAACAGCTGGTCCGCGGCCTGGACCACGCTCTCGCGAGCGGTCGCTTCGTCGATCATCCGATCCCACCTCAATCTTTCCGCCCCGCGCGACTTGCGCTGAGAACGATCGTTCTCTACCGTAGCCGATGACGGTGGAGAACGCCCGTTCTCCACTGGGACGAAGGATCGAGAAGGGAACGGATCATGGGTTTCATCACGGTCGGCACCGAGAACAGCACCACCACCGAGCTCTACTACGAGGACCACGGCTCGGGGCAGCCGGTCGTCCTCATCCACGGCTACCCGCTGGACGGCAACAGCTGGGAGCGCCAGTCGCGCGAGCTGCTCAACGCCGGCTACCGCGTCATCACCTACGACCGCCGCGGGTTCGGGCAGTCGAGCAAGGTCGGCGCCGGCTACGACTACAACACCTTCGCCGCCGACCTGAACGCGCTGCTGAACACCCTCGACCTGCGCGACGTGATCCTGGTCGGCTTCTCGATGGGTACCGGCGAGCTGGCTCGTTACGTGAAGAACTACGGCCACGAGCGCGTCGCCAAGCTTGCGTTCCTGGCCTCGCTCGAGCCCTTCCTCGTGGCGGCCGACGACAACCCCACCGGCGTGCCGCAGTCCGTCTTCGACGGCATCGAGGAGGCGGCCCGCTCGGACCGCTTCGCCTGGTTCACGCAGTTCTACCAGGACTTCTACAACCTGGACGAGAACCTGGGCACGCGGATCAGCCAGGAGGCCGTCACGGCGAGCTGGAACACGGCGACGGGCAGCGCCCCGGTCGCGGCCTACGCGGTCGTCTCGTCCTGGATCGAGGACTTCCGGGCTGACGTCGAGGCGGTGCGCGCCGCCGGCAAGCCGTCCCTGATCCTGCACGGGACCAAGGACAACATCCTCCCGATCGACGCCACGGCCCGCCCGTTCCACAAGGCGTTCCCCGAGGCGGAGTACGTCGAGATCGAGGGCGCGCCGCACGGCCTGCTCTGGACCCACGCGGACGAGGTCAACAAGGCGCTCCTGAGCTTCGTCCAGGCCTGACCGCCCGGACGGCTGACACCGTCGGGCATGTGCTCGCCTGACCGCGTCGGCAGTTTGCACTGAGGTCTGTCCAGCCCCGGACCGACCTCAGTGCTAACTGCCGAGTCTGCGGGACAAACTGCCGACTGCTCGGGCGGGGCCGCGGGTCAGCGGGGGAGGGGGCCCGTGTAGGCGGCGCGGGCGGTCTCGACGTCGGACATGTGGGTGCCGGACCAGTCGCCAAGGGCGGCGAACACGGTGTGCAGGCTGCGGCCGAGCTCCGTGATCCGGTACTCGACCCGCGGCGGCACCTCGGCGAAGATCTCGCGCCGCACCAGGCCGTCGCGTTCGAGCTGGCGCAGGCGCTGCGTGAGCACCTTGGGCGTGACGCCGATGCGCCGCTCCAGCTCGACGAAGCGCTGGGTGCCGTGCTCGTGCAGCACCCAGAGGATCGGTGTGGTCCAACGGCTGAAGACCAGGTCGACGACGGGCGAGATGGGGCAGGCCTCGGTCGGCTCGCTGCCCGGCTCCGGGCGCCAGGTGGTCGGGGTGCTCATGGCAGCCTCCAATACTTTCCTGAGGGAACCTACTGTACTGGGGCTCGTAACGTCGGCGGCACGGCGGCCGCACGGGCCGTCCGGCCCGCTCGTGGGCCACGTCGTACGGACTAGGAGCACCCATGATCGTCGTCACCGGAGCCACTGGAAACATCGGACGGCCGCTGGTCGCCGAGCTTGCCCGGCGGGGCCACGAGGTCACCGCTGTCTCCCGCGCGGGCGCCGCGCCGCTCGACAGCCCGCTGGTCCGCGGGGCTTACGCCGACCTGGCCGACCCGGCGAGCCTGCGCGCCGCCGTCGACGGCGCGAGTGCGCTGTTTCTCCTCGTCCCGGGTGCCGGCGGGCACCTGGATCGGGAGCGGATCGTCGCCACGGCCGCCGACGCCGGGGTGCGCCGGCTTGTCCTCGTGTCGTCCCAGGCGGCGGGCACTCGTCCGGAGTCGCCCTCCCACCGACCGCTCGCCGAGCTGGAGAAGCTAGTCCGCGGCTCGGGGCTTGCCTGGACGGTGCTGCGGCCAGGCGGTTTCTACACCAACGCCTTTGCGTGGGTCCCGTCGGTCCGGGCCGAGCGCACGGTGTACGCCCCATTCGGCGACGTCGCGCTGCCCGGCATCGACCCGCTCGACATCGCCGACGTCGCAGCCGCCGCGCTCACCGACGACGGGCACGACGGCCGCACCTACGAGCTGACCGGTCCTGACGTGAGCACTCCCCGTGAGCGGACCACCGCGCTCGCCGACGCACTCGGCACGCCGCTCGCCTTCACCGAGCTGACCCATGAGCAGGCACGCGCCGGCATGCTCGAGCTCATGCCCGAGCCGGTGGCCGATGGCACGCTCGCGATCCTCGGCGAGCCCACTACTCAGGAGCGGGCCATCAGCCCGCACGTCGAGGCGGTCCTCGGCCGGCCGGGACGAACCTTCGCCGACTGGGCGCGTGCGCACGCGGCGGCGTTCAGGGCCTGATCGTCCGGCGCGGTGGCGGGAGCCGGTGACCAGATACGCCCGCCCCGGGACCTGAATCGGCCTCCCGCCCGCGCTCCCGGCGGGCAGAGACTGGGGCCATGAACCGTGCACTGATCGTCATCGATGTCCAGGAGTCCTTCCGGGTCCGCCCGCTGTGGGCCGACACGCTCAACCCGGGGATCGCGGAGCCCGTGAACCGGCTGGTCGACCTGGCCCGCGCGGCCGGCGACCTGGTGGTCTGGGTGCTGCACACCGAGCCAGGCTCGGGCAACCCGTTCGACCCCGCGACCGGCCACGTGAAGTTCTTCGCGGAGCTGAGCGAGCCCCTGCCCGGCGAGCCCGTGCTGCGCAAGACCTCGCACAACGCCTTCACCACGACCAACCTGCAGCAGATCCTCACCACCCACGGCGTGCGCGAGCTGCGCATCGGCGGCATCCGGGCCGAGCAGTGCGTGGAGACCACCACCCGCGTCGCCTCCGACCTGGGCTACGACGTGACGTTCGTCAGCGACGCCACGACCACCGACCCGCTGGGCCGGTTCAGCGCCGCCGACATCCTGGAGCGCACGGAGGCCGTGCTCCGCGACCGGTTCGCCCGCATCGCGACGGTCGCGGAGCTCGAGGCGGAGGACGGACTCGTGCCCGACGCCGGAGCCCCTGCCAACGTGGCAGCATCGGCCGGGTGACCACTGTCGTCTTCCTGCTCCTGCCCGGGGTCCACCTGCTCGACCTGGCGGGCCCCGCGCAGGCGTTCTTCACGGCGGGGGACTTCGGCCACCGCTACGACCTGCGATACGTCTCCGGAGATTCCGACGGACCCGGGCCCGACGCCGGTGTGGTCGCCTCGGCGCAGGGCCTCCCGCTGGTCGCGGGTACCGAGTGGCCGGCGCTGGGCGCGGACGACATCGTCGTCGTCCCAGGTTGGCGGGTCGGGAACGACCCGGCCGCCTGGCCCCACCTGAGCCAGCCAATGCGCGAGCGGCTCCGCGAGCATCATGCGGCGGGCGGCACCGTCGCCAGCGTGTGCGCGGGAGCCGACGCGCTCGGCCAGGCCGGCCTGCTCGACGGCCGGCGCTGCACCACCCACCACGCCGTCCAGGACGCGCTGGCTGCCCGCCACCCTCGGGCGCACGTCGTGCGCGACGTCCTGTTCACCACCGACGGCGGCGTGGTCACCTCCGCCGGTATTGCCAGCGGCATCGACCTCTCGCTGCACCTGCTTGCGATGCGGCACGGCCCGGCGCTCGCCGCGCGGGTGGCCCGGGAGATGGTGGTGTACGCCCGCCGGAACGGCACGGAGCCGCAGGCCAGCGCGATGCTGCGGCACAGGTCGCACGTCGATGACACCGCCCATCGCGTCCAGGACCACATCGACGCCCACTTCACGCACACCCTCCCGCTCGCCGACCTGGCCGCGCACGCCGGCGTCGCCGAGCGCACCCTGACCAGGCTGTTCACCCGGGCCACCGGCGTGACGCCCCTGCGCTACCAGCAGATCCTGCGGCGCGAACGCGCCGAGCACCTCATCGGTCACGGCGCGACGATCGAGTCCGCGGCCCGCGCCGTCGGCTTCGAGAACCCGCGCACGCTCCGCCGCCTCCGCAGCTCGGCGTAGCCGTGCCGGTCAGACCACCACGCCCACGAGCAGGGCGACCACACCCAGCAGCGGGACGACACCCTGCTTGAGCGCAGCGCCGCGCTTGCTCGGGTCGGAGATCACCAGGACCACCGATGCCGCGACCATCGAGCCGGCGCCCGCGAACACGAGGGCCGACCCCACCGCCGTCGACCCGGTGGCGGCAAGAACTATGCCGACCGCCGTGACGATCGCGAGGAACAGGTTGTAGTAGCCCTGGTTCAGGGCCATCGGCCGCATGGCCTCCGCCTCCTGCGCGGTCATGCCGAACGTCGCCAGGGTCTTCCGGTCGGTCCAGGCGAAGGACTCCAGATAGAAGATGTAGACGTGGATCAGGGCCGCGATCCCCGCGAGTACAAGTCCGGCGATCAGCACGATGGTTCCTTCTCGAGGTGGGCGTTTGATCGGCAGTATGTCAGGGGAAGAGCCGGCTCAGCGCGTCGGCCATACGGCTTCGCCTCAAGTGCGGAAGGGCCGGCCGGGAATAGGCAGCGTGTCCCCGTGGCTCCGGTTCGTATGGAATGGGAGATGACGGCACTGCGGCGCGAGTGGCTGCCTGCTGATGCGAGCCTGGTTCGGCCCGGCCCGCTCTGGGTCCTGGTCCTGTCCGGTGCCGCGACGCTCGAGACGGCGGGCGACCGCCTGACGATCCTGCCCGGCGACGCCCTGCTCGTTGACGCCCGGACGGCGCACCGGCTCACGGCCGACGTCGAGACCGACCTCGTGCACGGCGACCTGCGCCGGGCCGTACCCTCCGCGCCGCTGCCGAGTCCGCTGGTCCAGCGCGGGTTCGGCGATGAACATCGCGGCATCATCGCCCTCGTGACGACCTGCCCGCTCACGGTGCAGTGCAAGGCGGACCGGTTCGCGACGGCGTACGCGGGCCTCCTCGGGGCCGCGATCCTGTCGATGCTGTACCCGGCCGACGGCGCCGGCCGGGCCGACGACGGGCGCGGCCCGGCCGGCGACGCGCAGGTCGCCGAGGTGGTGGCGGCCCTCGCGGCCGGGCCGGGAGAGCCGTGGACGCTCGACCGCATGGCGGGCCTGGTGCACCTGTCGCGCTCCGCGCTGACCGAGCGGTTCCGCCGCGCCACCGGGCACAGCCCCATGCGGATGCTGCGGGAGGTGCGCATGAACCGGGCCCGCACCCTGCTCACCAAGCAGTGCCTGGCGGTCACGCGCGTGGCGTTCGAGGTGGGCTACGGGTCGGTCGCCGCGTTCAGCCGGGCGTTCACCGCGGACCACGGCGTCTCGCCGCTCGCGTGGCGCACCGCACCCGACGCCGCTGCGTCGGGCCTGGTCGTGCCCGACGCCGCGGCGTCCCGCACCCCCAGGGCGTCAGTCGCGGGGTATCCGCAGCAACGCCCAGCCGAGCCCCGCCGCCACCGCAGCTCCCGCGCCGACCAGCAGCAGCGGCCGGACACCGTACCCGTCCAGTAGCGCGCCGCCCAGCGCGGAGCCCACCGTGATCGCCACCTGGAAGGCGGTGACGCTGAGCGCCATCGCGGACTCGGTCCGCTGGGGCTCGACCCGCGCGCCCCAGAGCTGGACGACGACGGGGATCATGTTGAACGCGAAGCCCCACAGGACCACCGCGACGGTCAGCATCGGCACGGACGAGGCATTCGCCGTGAGCACCAGGGCGATGCCGAGCGCGATCGGCGCGGCCCCGGCCAGGGGCCGCAGCCAGCGCGCGAGCATCCCGGCCACGATCGTGCCGGTGACGGCGCCGACGCCCCACGCCAGCAGCATCCAGGTGGTGGCGGCGGGGTCGATGCGGTCGATCGCGAGGCGGATGTACGGGTAGGCCGCGAAGTTGCCGAAGGCGACCAGCACCACACAACCGATGCCCGCCATCAGTCGCGTGCTGCGCAGGGCCTCGCGCAGCATCCGCAGGCCCGCCGTCGGGTGGGCCGGGACGGAGGGGAGGGCCACGGCGAGGGCGACCGCGCTGATCGCGCAGAGGACGGCGGCGCCTCCGAACGCCGCCCGCCAGCCGATCGCGTCGCCCACTATCGATCCGACCGGGACGCCGAGGACTGTCGCGATGCTGACGCCGAACGAGATCGCCGACGACACCAGGCGGTCCCTGCCGGGGACGGCGTGCGTGCCGACGCCGAAGGCGAACGACCAGTACCCGGCGATCGCGATGCCCAGCAGGAGGCGGCCGATCAGTAGCACGGCGAAGCTGGGCGCGACGGCGACCGCGAGGTTCGACAGCGCGGCGGCGGCGAGCAGGCCGAGCATCACCGTGCGCCGGTCGGTCCGGGGGAGCAGCACCGCGATGCTCGGCGCAGTGAAGGCCCCGGCGATCGCCGTCGCGGCCACGGCCAGGCCCGCTGTTCCCTCACTGACGCCGATGTCGGCCGCGAGGCCAGGCAGGACGCTCGCGGGCAGGAACTCGCTGGCGACCAGGATCGCTATGCCGAACGAGAGCGCGACGACGGGAGTCCAGGTAGTGCGGGGCGGGGCGCTCGGGTCGGTGCTCGGATCGGTGCTCGGGTCAGTGCTCGGTGGTGAAGGCTGTGCGGGCACAGTGGCGCTCTGGGTGGGCATGCCCCCAGCCTGGGCGCCGTCCGCCCGAACGTGTTGACCGTACGGCGCACCCTGTTGACCGCCCGGCCGAGAAGCTCGGCCGGTCTACTCGGCCGGGGTTGTCGAGCGTTCCTGGCGCCAGGCGCGGATGCCCGCGACTATCGACGCCGCTATCACCACACCGGCCACTATGTACGCGATCGGTCGTACCGACGGGTCCGACGCCGCGAAGTACCCGAGCACCGTGATCAGCACCGCCCAGCTCAGCGCCCCGAAGATGTTCGCCGTCAGGAACCGCCCGTACGGCATGCGGGTCACCCCCGCGATGACCGGCACGAACACCCGGGCCCACGGCATGTAGCGGCCGATCACCACGGACCACCACCCGAACAGGTCGTAGAACTTCTCGGTACGGACCACCGCGGCCCGCACCCAGCGGCCCTTCCGCGACTCGAGGTACGGCCGCCCGTAGCGGCGCCCCAGCAGGAACGCGACCTGGTCGCCCGCCACCGCGGCGATACCGACGCCGATCGCGAGCACCCAGATATCGATGCGGTCGGTGCTGCCGGCCACGATCCCGGCGCCGAACAGCAGGCCGTCCCCGGTGAGGAACGGGATGAAGACGCCCACGAAGAACGCGGTCCCCACGAACACGAGGCCCCAGACGACGAGGTAGAACGCGAGGGGTCCGAGCACGTCGAGCCAGCCGGCGACGTCGTCGGACACCGTGGTTCTGATCATCGTGGGCGCCTCCGGTCCTGCCAGGAAAGTCCTGGTAAGGACACCCTAATGTGCGCGGCGGCCGGTCCGGTCCCGTCACGCGCCCTCACGCGCCGGGGCGGTCGACCACGCGGGACATCACGAGGGCCGTGCGCGTCTTGACCACGTGGGTGACGGTCCGGATGCGCTCCACGGTGCGCTCGATCTCCTCCATGCTGGTGGCCATGACGTGCACCATCGCGTCGGCGTCGCCGGTCACCGTGGAGACGCGCACCACCTCGGGGATCGGCGCGAAGTCGCGTTCGAGCACCTTCGGCGACACGATGCCGGAGCAGAAGATCTCGACGTAGCCCTCCAGGATCCAGCCCATCGCCTGCGGATCCACGCGCACGGTGAAGCCCGCGATCTCCCCGCGGGCGAGCATGAGGTCGACCCGGCGCTTCACGGCGGGTGCCGAGAGCCCGACGGCGCTGCCGACCTCCTGATAGGTGGCGCGCCCGTCGCGCAGCAGCTCTCCGACGATCGCCCGATTCACGGCATCCATGAACGAATCGTTCACCGGGCGGCGCGATAACGCAAGATTCCGCGCCTGACTGCGCAACGGATGCGTGCTTGTTGTGAATCGGTGCGCCCGTAGCCTCACGGCATGACGCAGAACACCGCGCCCATGGCGCAGACCGCGCCGCAGCGCTCCGCGACGCCGCGGCACTACCTCATGTGCCCGCCCACCTACTTCGACGTCGTCTACGCCATCAACCCGTGGATGGACCCGTCCTCGCCCGTCGACACCGCCAAGGCGCTCGCCCAGTGGGAGGCGCTCCGCGACGCCTACGAGGCACGCGGCCACCGGGTCGACGTCATCCAGCCCGAGCCCGGCCTGCCCGACATGGTCTACGCGGCCAACGGCGGCATCGTCGTCGGCGGCCGGGCGCTCGCCGCCCGGTTCACGTTCCCCGAGCGCGCCGCCGAGGGCCCGGCCTACGACCGCTGGTTCGACACGGACGCCGCCGCGCCCTACCGCCGGCTCGGCGAGGCTGTCGAGACCATGGAGGGCGAAGGCGACCTCCTGCTGATCGGCAAGCTGCTGCTCGCGGGCACCGGGTTCCGCACCACGCCCGCCGGGCACGCCGAGGTCGCGGAGCGCCTGGAGCTCGCCGCGCAGGGCATCGAGCTGGTCCCGCTCGAGCTGGTCGACCCGCGCTACTACCACCTCGACACGGCACTCTCGGTGCTCGACGACGGCGCCGTCTCCGGCGAGACCGTCATCGCCTACCACCCCGAGGCGTTCAGCCCGGCCGCGCAGGAGACGCTGCGCGAGCGGTTCCCCGACGCGATCCTCGTCGGCGCGGACGACGCCGCCGTGCTCGGCCTGAACGTCGTCTCCGACGGGCTGCACGTGTTCCTGAGCGACCGCGCCCGCGACTACGCCGACGCCCTCAAGGAGCGCGGGTTCATCCCGATCGGTGTCGACCTGTCCGAGATCTTCAAGGGCGGCGGCTCGGTCAAGTGCTGCACGCTCGAGCTGCGCCCGGCGTCCGACACCCTCGCCACAGCCGTCACCACCGAGGAGACCCCGCGATGACCACAGTCCCGTACCTCGACGTCGCCGCCACCGCCCGCTGGGTGGCGCGCCGCGGCCCCGAGGCCGCGATCGCGGCCCTGACCGACGCGCTGGAGCGCGACTTCGCGCGCTGGCCGGAGCTCGACAAGCGGCCGCGCATCGCGTCGCACTCCGCCGAAGGTGTCATCGAGCTCATGCCCACCTCCGACGCCGAGACCTACGGGTTCAAGCTGGTCAACGGGCACCCGCTGAACCCGTCCAACGGGTTCCAGACGGTCACCGCGATCGGCATGCTCGCCGACGTCCGCAACGGCTACCCGACATTCCTCGCCGAGATGACGCTGCTCACCGCGCTGCGCACGGCCGCGACGTCGGCCCTGGCCGCCCGGTACCTCGCGCCGGCGAACTCCCGGACGCTGGCCCTGATCGGCTGCGGTTCGCAGGCCGAGTTCCAGGCGCTCGGCATGCGCGCCGAGCTGGGCATCGAGACGCTGCGCGTGTTCGACGTCGACCGCGACGCCATGCACAAGCTGGCAAAGCACGCGAAGGCCCTCGGCTTCGACGTCGTGCTGGCCGACGACGCCGCTGACGCGGTGCGCGGCGCCGACGTCATCACCACCTGCACCGCCGACAAGCAGAACGCGACGGTGCTGCACGACGCCGACGTGCCCGCCGGGGTGTTCATCAACGCGATCGGCGGCGACTGCCCGGGCAAGACCGAGCTGGACCCGGCGATCGTGGCGCGCGCAAGCGTGTTCGTGGAGCTGCCGGAGCAGACCCGCATCGAGGGCGAGATCCAGCACCAGGCGCCCGACTTCCCCGTCACCGAGCTCTGGCAGGTCATCACCGGTGCCGCTGAGGGGCGCCGGAGCCAGGACGAGCTGGTCGTCTGGGACTCGGTCGGCTTCGCGGTGGAGGACTGGACGACGCTGAAGTTCGTCCTGGCCGACGTGACGGCGAACGCCCCGGAGCTCCTGGGCCACCTGGACCTGATCGCAGACCCGGAAGACCCGAAGGACCTGTTCTCCCTGGTCGCCGACGCCTGAGCGAACTGCCACGGACCACGCCACTGACTCGCTGTCTTCGATCAGTTGAGTCAGTGGCGTGGTCGGACCAACCCACTGACTCGCTGTATTCGATCAGCTGAGTCAGTGGCGTGGTCGGACCAAGCCACTGACTCGCCGTTCGGTGCGGGTTGGTCGGCGAGTCAGTGGTGGGCGGTTAGAGGAGGTGGGGGCGGAGGGGTGGTTCCTGCTCGAAGTTGTGGAACGGGTGGACCGGGGCCGCGAGACGGTGGTGGCCCAGGCGGAGCAGGTCCTGGTCGACGCCGCCCGGGGTGAGCATGAGCATCCAGTCGGCCGCCATGTTGTACAGCTCGGGCTCCAGGTAGCCGATCTTGACCACTACGACGTCGGTCCCGCGCGGGTCCAGGCCGATCGACGTGAAGTCGCGCTCCAGGTGGTACGGCTTGCGCCGCTCCGTGAGGATCACCCGCAGCCCGCCGATGCGCACGACGGCGACGATGCCCGCGTCGGGGTCGCCCTCGCTGACGTGCTCGACAACGCCCCGGAGCCGGACCGGCCCGTGTGGGCCGTCGTCGACCCGGGCGCCGGCCTCGACGTCGATCTCGGCGCCCGCGACGTGCTCGGCCCAGGCCTTCGCCACGGTGCGCGCGGCATCGGCGTCGGGCAACGAGGCGTAGATCGCCGTCTGCCTACGGACGTCGGATGGAGACGCGCCGTCCGCTGTCCGAGTCCCGCGTTCGGCCCTGGGCCCGACGTCGACCGCAGCCCCGCCCTCCTCAACCCCAGCGAAAGCCGGCTCCGCCAGCAGCTGCGCCAGCGTCCACGTGACGTCCCCCGCGCCGCCCGCCGTCGGGTTGTCGCCCGAATCCGACAGGAAGTACGGCCGCTGGTCGCTCGCCAGCGCGGTCGCCACGCACTCCTCGTACGGGGCGGCGGGCGCGACAAAGACGAACTCGTCGC
Organism: Promicromonospora sp. Populi; assembly: GCF_041081105.1. Classification (NCBI taxonomy): domain Bacteria; kingdom Bacillati; phylum Actinomycetota; class Actinomycetes; order Micrococcales; family Promicromonosporaceae; genus Promicromonospora; species Promicromonospora sp. Populi. Next base: position 4,721,162 of record NZ_CP163528.1, read on the forward strand.
GCGCCTCCCAGTACCGCCGGGCGAGCCGCTCGGCCTCGCGCACGATCAGCTCCTCGTCGTCGCCCGTGACGACGACGGCGGCCTGGCAGCTCGGCTCGTCCGCCCACGCGTACCCGACCCACAGCGCGGCGTCGACCACGCCCGGCAGCTCGGCCACGCGCGCGACGTCGGCGTAGATCGACGCGGCCGGCTCGATGCGCGTGCTCGTCTTCTCGCCCGGGAGCAGCACGGGCACCTGCACCCATGCCTTCTTGGGCGCCCCGCCGGAGCGTAGCCGCGCGAGCAGGTTCGCGGCGGCCCGCTCGCGCGTCTCCCAGACGTCCTCGTGCGGGGCCGTCCGGTAGCACGTGATCAGGTCGCTGGCCTGCGCCAGCTCCCGCGGCACGTTGCCGTGCAGGTCCATGGTGGTGCTGATCAGGGTCCGGGGCCCGACGGCGGCGCGCACGGCCGCCGCGAGGTCGGCCTCGGCGTCGTCCCGCCCGACGACGGTCATGGCGCCGTGGATGTCCAGGAGCACGCCGTCGTACGAGCCGTGCTCGGCCTGCTGGGCGCGCAGGGTTGCGACGATCTCGTCGCGCACGGACTCGTAGACCTCCGCGGGGACGGCGCCGCCCGGCAGGGAGCGGGCGTGCAGCACGCCGATCCACTCGGCGGCGTCGCGCAGGGGAGCGCCGTCGGCGAGGAAGGGATAGTGCGCCACCAGCTCGTCGCCGCGGCGGAGCGTGAAGGCCTCCCACCCCGAGCGGTGCGGGGAGAACGTGCTGGACTCGATCGACATGCCGGCGATCGCTACCCGCGGTCGGGTGGTGGTCATCGTGGTCCTTCCGAGGGGGTGGTGGCCAGGGCGTGCGGCACCAGCGCGTCCTCCAGCAGGCGGCCCACGCCCACCAGGTTCGCGTCGGCTCCCAGCGCGGACGGCGCGATCACCAGGTCGCGCGTCATGAGCGGGTGAGCGCCGGAGTAGATCTGGCTGCGGATCGCCGAGACGAACGGCTCCAGCGTGGACAGCGCGCCGCCCAGGTACACGGCGCCGGGGTTGAAGAAGTTGACCACCGTGCACAGCACCTCGCCGAGATGCCGGCCCGCGGTCCGGGTCAGGGTGGTCGCCACCGGGTCCGCGTTCCGGACGAGGGCGAGGACGTCGGCGGTCGCGGCGACGTCGTACCCCTGCTCCCTCAGGAGCCGGACCAGCGCCGCGCCCGAGGCGACCGTCTCCAGGCAGCCGCGGTTGCCGCAGGAGCACGGGGTGTCGGCGGCCGCAGGGATGGGGGTGTGCGTGATGTCGCCCGCCGCGCCGCCTGCGCCGCGGTGCAGCCGGTCGTCCGCCAGGATCCCGGCGCCGATCGCGGTGCCCGCCTTGACCGACACCGAGTGCCGCGTCCGGCGGGCGTGCCCGAAGTGCTCGCCGACGGCCATCGCGTTGGCGTCGTTCTCGACGACGGCGGGGACGCCCAGGGCCTCCTCCAGCCAGGTGCCGACGTCGAACCCCGACCAGCCCGGCATGCGCGACGGGCTGTCGAGCGCACGCCGTACCACGTCGACGGGGCCGGGCAGGGAGATGCCGACGCCGAGCAGGCGTCCGCCGTCGGGCGCCGCGCTCGCCAGATCCCGGAGCGCGGCCGTGACCTGCGTCAGCACCGGCTCCGGGCCGTCGGCCACCGTGAGCGCCACCTCCGTGGTGGTGGTGAGCTCGCCGCCGTGCCGCAGGATCCCCAGGCGGGCGTGGATGCCGCCCAGGTCGACCACACCGAGGTAGCCGGTGCTGCCGGGTACCCGCAGTGCCCGGGCCGGCGTCCGCCGCTGGACGCACCCTCGCCCGTCTCCTCCAGGACCCCCGAGGCGAGCATCGCCTGTACTCGCTGGGACACGGTGGACGGCGCGATGCCGAGCGACTCGGCGATCTCCTTGCGGGATCCGGCGCGGCCGCTCGACACGAGCACGAGGATCTCCCGCTCGAGCCGCGAAGCGGCGACCCGGGGACGCGCGGGCTGGGCCACGGGAATCCTCCAGACTTTTTTTCAAGTACGGAACAAGTAGCGGACAAGATTCTGCACCACGGCCGCGCCATGCCCGACCACGAGGTCTTCTTGCGGTCCCGAATTAACAGTCTTGTTACGGATGCCGCATAGATCCGGGCAACTTGATACGTCTACGGTGCTCAATTATTCGGCCACCGAATCAAGTGCTCGGGCAACCAAGGCTCCGGGACGGCGGCCCCGTGAACCCAAGGAGACCCCAGATGCGCACCACGCATGCCGGACGGGCCACCCGGCTGGCCGTCGGCGCGGCCGCCGCCGTCGCCCTCCTCGCCGGATGCTCCACGTCCCCCGGTGCGGACGGGGCAGACGCAGGCCGCACCGATGTGAACTACGCCCTGCCCGCCAACGCGACCCCCAACTGGATAGTGCCGCTGGGCATCGCGGGCAAGCTCGCCACCCACAACTCCGCCATCATGCGCACCCTCTGGGAGCCGCTGGTCGCCTACGACGGCTCCGAGGGCGAGGTGGGGCGCGTTGCTCAAGCGGATCTCGCCGACGAGATCACCTTCGCCGACGACGGCCGCTCCGTGACCATCACGCTCGACGAGGGCCGCACCTGGAGCGACGGCGAGCCCGTCACCTCCGCGGACGTGAAGTTCTGGTTCGACCTCGTGACCGCCAACACCGACATCTGGGCCAGCTACTCCGAGGGCCGCATGCCCGACAACGTCACCGAGGTCGCCACCCCCGACGACACGACCGTCGAGCTCACGTTCGACCAGGTCTACAACCCGGAGTGGCTGCAGGCCTCCCAGCTCACCCTCGTCGTACCCCTGCCGTCCCACGCCTGGGCCAAGACCGCCGACGACGAGGAGCCCGACCCGGCGCTCGCGGAGACGGAGGAGGGCGCGCGGGCGATCTTCGACTACCTCGTCACGCAGAGCGAGGACCTGGGTACCTACGCCACCAACCCGCTGTGGCAGACCATCAACGGGCCGTACTCCCTGACCGGGTTCACCGACTCGGGCCAGGTCGAGCTGACCAGGAACCCGCAGTACGACGGCGACGACGCCGCCTCGATCGAGACCGTGAACCTGCTCCCGTACACGTCCACGGACGCCGAGGTGAACGCGGTGCGCTCGGGCGCCGTCGACTACGGGTACATCCCGACTACCGGCCTCGACGCGCCGGAGCAGTACGAGCAGCTCGGCTACGCCGTCGAGCCGTGGGCGGGCTGGTCCATCACCTACCTGCCGTACAACTTCAACCACCCCGAGCTGGGCCCGGTCTACCGCCAGCTCTACGTGCGCCAGGCGCTGCAGCACCTGGTGGACCAGGAGCAGATCTCCGACGTGATCTGGAAGGGCGCGGCGCTGCCGGGTTACGGCCCGGTGCCGCAGAACCCCGAGAGCGACTTCCTCTCCGAGGAGCAGAAGAACAACCCCTACCCGTTCGACCCGGAGGCCGCCGCGGCGCTGCTGGCCGACCATGGCTGGACGGCAGGTTCCGACGGCGTGCTGGAGTGCACGGCCCCAGGAGAGGCCGACGACGAGTGCGGCGCCGGCATCGACGAGGGCCAGCAGCTCGCCATCACCATCCTGTCGCAGAGCGGTTCGGCCGAGACCGACAACATGTTCGCCGAGATCAAGTCCACCTTCGACCAGGCCGGCGTCGCCGTCACCATCGAGTCGGCGCCGCTGAACACGGTGCTCTCGTCCATCGCCCCGTGCACCGCCGACCAGCCCGACTGCGACTGGCAGCTGCCGTTCTTCGGCACGGCGGGCAGCTGGTACTTCGGCGGCTACCCGAGCGGCGAGCGCGTGTTCGGCACGGGCGCGGCCTCCAACTTCGGCTCGTACTCGGACGAGGCGTTCGACACCCTCATGCTCAACTCCACCGAGAGCACCGATCCGTCGGTGATGCAGGAGTACTCGAAGTACGGCGCCGAGAACCTGCCGGTCATGTGGCTGCCGAACCCCGTCTACCAGGTCTCGGTGATCAGAGACGGCCTGGAGGGCACCACGCAGGACCCGCTGGCCAGCTTCCACCCGCAGCGCTGGAGCTGGGCCGGCTGACATGACAACAGCGATCCCCGCACAGAGCGGGTCCGTTCAACCCGGGGTCGCCGCGCCCGTGCCAGTCAAAGCACAGCGCGGCGGCTTCGGCCGGTTCCTGCTCCGCCGGGTGCTGCAGGCGCTTGTCGTTGTCCTCGTGGTCAGCGTCATCGTCTTCGCGCTGCTGCACGCGCTGCCCGGCGGGCCGGCCCGCGGCGTCCTGGGCCAGCAGGCCACGCCCGAGCAGATCGCCGCGTTCGAGGCCGCCAACGGCCTGGACCAGCCGGTGGTGCTGCAGTACTTGTCGTTCCTGGGGAGGTCGCTGACGGGCGACCTCGGCGAGTCGTACCTGCTCAACCAGTCGGTCGCCGACGCCATCGGCCTGCGGCTGCCCAAGACGCTGCTGCTCACCGGGCTCTCGCTGGTCGTCGCCGTGGTCATCGCGGTGCCGATCGGCGTGTACCAGGCGGTGCGCCGCAACCGCGCCGTCGACTACTGGCTCTCGACGCTGGCGATCGTCGCCTACTCGACACCGACGTTCTTTCTCGGGATGCTGCTGATCCTGCTGCTCAGCCAGGGTGCCGGGCTCTTCCCCGCGGCCGCGCCGCAGGGCAACGGGGTGCTGGAGGTGCTGTCCCAGCCCGCGGGGCTCGTGCTGCCCGTGCTCACCGGTGCCGTGCCGATAGTGGCGACGTTCAGCCGCTACATGCGGTCCTCGACGCTGGACAACCTCGGCGAGGACTACGTGCGCACCGCCCGTGCCAAGGGCACCGGCTACCGGGACGTGGTGACGCGGCACGTGCTGCGCAACTCCCTGACGCCGGTGGTCGCGATGCTCGGCTACTACCTGCCCGTCATGTTCGGCGGCGCGCTGGTGGTCGAGCAGCTGTTCAACTACCCGGGCATGGGGCTGCTTTTCTGGAGCGCCGCGCAGAGCAGCGACTTCCCGGTGCTGCTCGGCTGCGTGCTGGTCATCTCGGTGGCGACAGTGGTCGGCTCCCTGCTGGCCGACGTCGTCCAGGCCCTGCTGGACCCGCGCACCCGCGGGGGCCTGCGATGACCGCTCTGCGACGTTTCACGAGAAACCGGCTGGCCGTGGTCGGCGCGGTGGCCCTCGTTGTGCTTGTGCTGTTCGCCGTCGTGGGCCCGTGGGTGTACCCGACGGAGCAGGTGGCGACCGACCTTGCCGCGGCCAACCTGCCGCCCGGGGTCGACGGGCACCCTCTGGGCACGGACGCGCTCGGGTACGACAACCTGGGCCGGCTCATGGCCGCCGGCCGGGTGTCGTTGCTGGTCGGGGTCCTCGCGGGAGCGCTCGCGACGGTGGTCGGCACCCTGTGGGGCGCGGTCGCCGGTTACGTGGGCGGGGTTGTGGACGCCGTCATGATGCGCGTGGTCGACGCCGGTATCGCGATCCCCGCGATCTTCCTGCTGCTGGTGCTCTCCACGATCGTGCGGCCCACGGTCGGCATGATGATCGTTGTGCTCGGCCTGGTGTCCTGGCTGGTGCCCGCCCGGCTGATCCGGGCCGAGGCCCTGTCGGTCCGCACGCGTGACTACGTGGTGGCAGCCCGTGCGATGGGCGCGACCCACCGCCGCACCGTGCTCACGCACGTCATCCCGAACACCGTGGGCACCGTGGTGGTGAACGCGACCTTCCAGGTCGCCGACGCCATCCTGCTCGTGGCGTACATCAGCTTTCTTGGCATGGGCATCCAGCCGCCCACCACCGACTGGGGTGCGATGCTCAACGACGGCATCAGCTACATCTACCAGGGCGCCTGGTGGCTCATCCTGCCGCCCGGCCTCGCGATAGTTGTTGTCGTCTGCGCCCTGAACTTTGTGGGCGACGGGCTGCGGGACGTCGTCGACGTGAAGGGGAGAACGGTATGAGCAGCTCCGCTCTTGATCCGGTGAGCGACACCGTGCTGCGCATCCGGGACCTGACCGTCACCTTTACTACCGACTCGGGCGAGGTGCCCGCCGTGCGCGGCATCAACCTGGAGGTGGCGCGCGGCCGCGTGGTCGCTCTGGTGGGCGAGTCGGGCTCGGGCAAGAGTGTCACCTCGCTCTCGGTGCTGGGGTTGCTGCCCTCGACGGCGCGCATCTCCGGTTCGGTGGAGCTGGCCGACGGCGGCACGCTGCGCGACGTCGTCGCCACCGAAGAGGACCAGCTCGTGGACCTGCGGGGCCGCGTGGCGTCCATGGTCTTCCAGGAGCCGATGACGGCGCTCAACCCGACCATGACCCTGGGCGACCAGATCGCCGAGGCGGTGCTGAACCACGAGCGGGTGCCGCGCGCCGCCGCCCGGGAGCGGGCCGTCGAGCTGCTCCGGTCGGTCGGCATCCCCGAGCCGGAGCGGCGGGCGCGGCAGTACCCGCACGAGCTGTCCGGCGGGCAGCGGCAGCGGGTGGTCATCGCGATCGCGCTGGCCTGCGAGCCGCACCTGATCGTCGCCGACGAGCCGACCACCGCCCTCGACGTGACCGTGCAGGCCGAGATCCTCGACCTGCTGCGTGACCTGGTCGCCGAGCGGGGTACCGCGCTGCTGCTCGTCACGCACAACATGGGTGTGGTGGCGGACATCGCGGACGAGGTCGCCGTGATGTCCGAGGGCCGGATCGTGGAGCACGGGCTCGTGGAGCAGGTGCTGCTCGCGCCCGAGCACGAGTACACGCGCACCCTGCTCGCCGCGGTGCCGGCGGTGCCGCCGGCAAGCTTGGGTCCGGCGGGCGGGGCGTCGTCGGCGTCGGCGTCGGACCGGGTGGCTGCCCCCGAACCAGGCAACGAACCGGGCGAGGAGTCGCGCGACGATCGCGAGGTCGTGCTCGACCTGCGCGGCGTCAGCCTTGAGTACCGCGTGCAGGGCCGGCGCGTGCGCGCCGTGGAGGATCTCGATCTGACCGTGCGTGCGGGCGAGGTGCTGGGGCTGGTCGGCGAGTCGGGCTCGGGCAAGTCGACGGCGGGGCGGGCCTGCCTGGGCTTGCTGACGCCGTCGACGGGCGAGGTGCTGCTGCTCGGCGCCTCCGTGGCGCGGGCGAGGGGGCGGGCGCGACGGCGTCTGCTGGCCGACGTCGGCGTGGTGTTCCAGGACCCGGGTGCGTCGCTGGACCCGCGCAAGCTGGTGGGCGAGTCGATAGCGGAGCCGCTGGTGATCCACGGCCGGGACGGGCGGCGCCTGTCGGTGGCCGAGCGGCGGGCGCGCGTGCGCGAGCTCCTGGATGCCGTTCGGCTGCCCGCGGGCGCCGAGCGTCGCTACCCGCACGAGTTCTCCGGCGGGCAGCGGCAGCGCATCGGGCTGGCGCGCGCCCTGGCCCTGCGGCCGCGCCTGCTGGTGGCCGACGAGCCGACCAGCGCACTCGACGTCTCCGTGCAGGCCGAGGTGCTGCAGGTGCTGCGCGACCTGCACGACGAGCTCGGCTTCGGCTGCCTGTTCATCAGCCACGACCTGGGCGTGGTGCACGAGCTGACCGACCGCGTGGCCGTGCTGCGCGCGGGCCGCCTGGTCGAGACCGGCACGACGGCCCAGGTGTTCAGCGCGCCGCGCGAGCTGTACACGGCCGAGCTGCTGGCCTCCGTGCCGACGCCGGACCCGGCGGCACAACGCGAGCGACGCGCGGCCAGGCTGCGCCTCGGCGTCGCCCGATGACGGACGGGGTGGAGGCGGGCGAGGCGACCGTCGGCGTCGACATCGGGGGCACCAAGATCCGGGCCGCGGTTGTCACGCCCGACGGCGAGGTGCTCGCCTCCGCGACCGCGCCGACGCCGTCGGGCGGCGAGGTGATGCTCGACGTTGCCGCCGACCTGGTCACGCGCGTGACGGCTTCGGCCGGAGTGCCGGTGTCGGCCGTCGGTGTCGGTGCGGCGGGCGTCGTCGACCCCCGAACTGGCGAGGTGCTCGCGGCGAGCGACACATTTGTCGGGTGGGTCGGCACGAACCTGCGGGCCGGGCTCGCGAGCCGGACGGGTCTGCGGGCCACCGCCGCGAACGACGTCGACTCGTTCCTCGTGGGCGAGGCGACGTGGGGCGCCGTGCGCGGCGTCGAATCGGCGGCGGGGATCGCGCTCGGCACCGGCGTCGGGGGAGCGCTATGGCTGGACGGAGCGCTCTACCGGGGCGCGGGCGCGGCCGGGGAGATCGGGCACATGCCGGGGTTCGGTGACGCGCGGTGCACCTGTGGCCAGCGCGGACACCTGGAGACGCTCGCCTCGGGCCGCTCGGTGCAGCGCCGGTACGCGGAGCTCGTGGGGAGTGCGGAGGCGCAGGGCGTTGGCGCCACCGAGATCGAGGCCCGGGCACGCGCCGGCGACCAGGTGGCGGCCCGGGTGTTCGCCGACGCCGGGCACGCCGTCGGGTCGGCCGTCCTGGTCGTGGCTGCGCTGCTCGACGTCGGGCACGTGGTCGTGGGCGGGGGACTCGCCCGGGCTTGGGACCTGGTGGAACCCGCACTCCTGGCCCGGCTGCGCGAGGAGCCGCCGGTCTCGGGGCACGTGATCGAGGTGCGCCGGGCGACGCTGGGCGGGGACGCAACGGTCGTCGGTGCGGCGGCGCTAGCCAGGCGCTCGATGTAGTGCCGCTTCGAGAACAACCTCGGGTACCGGAATCGGCAGGGATCGGTACCCGAGATCGTTCTCGAAGCGGACTACTCAGCTCGGCGGACTACGACGGCAGGGTCCAGCGCTGGGCTGTGCTGCCGTTGCAGTCGGCGATCTGGGTTCGGGTGCCGTTGGTCTGCACCCCGCCGATGGGCTGCAGGCAGCGCCCGGACTGTGGGTTGCGTAGCGCCAGGGTGCCGGCCGTGGACGTCCACTGCTGGGCACCCGTCCCGTTGCAGTCCCAGAGCTGGACGGCGGTGCCCGCCGCGGTGCCGCCGCCGGCGACATCGAGGCACTTGCCGAACGCCCGGAGCGTGCCGTCGGTGCCGACGGTCCACTGCTGAGCCGCGTTGCCGTTGCAGGTCGCGAGCTGGATCGGGGTGCCGTTGGCGGTGGCGGCGCCGGCGACGTCGAGGCAGATCCCGTTGCTCGCGGTCACGGTGCCGGTGCGGCCGCCTCCGGTCGGGGGTGTGTCGTAGACGCGGACGTAGTCGATGCGCATCGTCTGGGGGAACTGCGTGGTGCCGTCCGGGTACCCCGGCCAGTTGCCGCCCACCGCGACGTTCAGGATGAAGAAGAACGGCTGGTTGAACACCCAGGTGTCGCCACCCAGGTTGGCCGGGGTGAACGTCTGGTAGGCCACGCCGTCCACGTACCAGGTGATGGAGTTGGGGCTCCAGTTGATCGCGAAGGTGTGGAACGTGTCGGCGAACGCCCAGTTCTGCGGGTGCACGTAGGACCCGGTGATCGGGGTGGCGCCGGAGTAGCCCGGGCCGTGCAGGGTGCCGTGCACGCGGGTCGGCTCCCGGCCGATGTTCTCCATGATGTCGATCTCGCCGGAGTTGGGCCACGGGACACCGTTGTCGATCCCGCTGCCCAGCATCCAGAACGCCGGCCAGATGCCCTGACCGCGCGGGATCTGGATCCGGGCCTCGAGGTAGCCGTACTGCCGTTCGACCCTGTTCGCCGTGGTCAGGCGGGCGGAGGTGTAGCCGGTGCCCTCCCGGCGGGCCGTGATGACGAGGTTGCCGGCACCGTCCATGGCGGAGTTGTTCCGGCTGTTGGTGTAGACCTGCAGCTCGTTGTTGCCCCAGCCACCTCCACCCGTCTCCTGGTTCCAGTTCGCGGCGCTCGGTCCACTGCCCGCGGCGCCGTTGAACTCGTCCGACCAGAGCAGGGCGGCGGTAGAGAAGTCCGGCGGCGCGTCCGCGGCAGTGCCGATCTCGGGTGCCTGGGGCGCTGCAGCCGAGGCCACGAGCGAGGCGGACAGGACCAGGGTCAGGGCCGCGACTGCCGTGACTGAACTTCGGATGGTGCGGTGTCTGGTGCTACGCATGGATCGCTCCTTCGCGAACATGTGTCTCCCGCCGCACAGGGGAGCACGACAGGCCTAGCTGCAGCAATCGCTCGTGCGCCCGGGACTGTCACGGGCGGTGCGTGAGTGTTGACGAAGCAGTGCATTGAAAGAACTGAAGCAGTGCAGTGAAAGAAGTATCAGCGCCGTGCGGCGGCACAACAACGGGCTGGTCAGCAGTTACGTGTTTTCCCCACGGCGTCCCACACGGCCGGGCCCGACGCCGGACTCGAAAACGCGGACGGCGCCCGACCGCGGGGGTGCGGTCGGGCGCCGTCGTAGTGCCGGCTGAGGGATCAGGCGGCGGTAGTGACCTCGATGCGCTGCGGCGTCGTGCCGGTGAATACGCCCGGGACGGTGACCGTCAGGACACCGGCGTCGTAGGACGCGCGGACGACGTCGCCGTCCACGGACTTCGGCAGTGTGACCGTGCGCCGGAAGGCGCCGAAGCGGACCTCCGAGATGCGACGGCCCTCGGACTCCTCCGAACGCTGGTCCTTGCGCTCGCCGCGCACGACGAGCTTGCGGCCCTCGACCTCGACAGTGATGTCGGCGGCCGGGTCGACGCCCGGCAGGTCGAGGCGGGCGACGAGGTCCTCGCCCTCGCGGTAGACGTCGGCCGCGGGCACGGGGCCCTCGGTGGACGCCTGAGCGCTCCACGGGTCGCGGACCCAGGTACGGGCGAACGGGGAACGGGTGGTGAGTACGGCGGTCATGATGTTCTCCTCAGGTTCGGTCTGATGACTACTCCAACCTGAGTCGACCCGACTCAATTTCCGGGTTCGCCGACGGCGGACGGCGCTCGGGACGGCCGGCCCGTCAGTGCCGCGTGATCGTCAAGGTCGCGGCGTCGTTCGGGCCGACGGCGAGCTCCGCCGTCCCGCCGACCGGGAACGTGAGCAGCGGGCTGGTGTGCCCGAAGTCGACGCCGGCCAGGACGGGCTTGCCGCGCAGCGCCGGCTGGCGCGCGACGATCTCGTCGAGCGCCTCGCGGGTCACGGCGGAGCTGCTCTGGAACCGGCCGACGACCAGCCCGGTGACGCCGTCGGCGTCGGGCTGCTGGAGCAGCGAGGTGAGGTTACGCGCGACGTGTGCCGCGTCCGACTCGAAGTCGTCCTCGAGGAAGAGGAGCGCGCCGTCGAGCGACGGCATGTTCGCGGTGCCCTGCAGCAGGTTGAGCGTGCAGAGGTTGCCGCCGACGATCCGACCCGAGGCCTGCCCGGGGCGTAGTGACCACCAGCCCTCGTTCGGGACCGGGGTGCGGTCGTCCTGGTCGGCGTACCACGCGTCGTCGGTCCAGGCCCGCGACGGTTCGACGGCGATCGGGGCGTCGGCGGTCACCGCTGCGCGGAACCAGTCGCCGGTGGGCTCGAAGTGGTCGCGCATGCCCCAGCTCGACCAGTGCGGGCCGGAGTAGGTGACCAGGCCGGTGCGGGCGAGGATCGCGTTCTGCAGCGCGGTGATGTCCGAGTAGCCGCAGAAGACCTTCGGGTTGGCCGCGATGAGGTCGAAGTCCAGGTGGGGGAGCAGCTCGTTGCTGTTGAACCCACCGATCACCGTGATGATCCCGGCCACGGTCGGGTCGGCGAACGCGGCGTGCAGGTCCGCCACCCGGTGCTCGATCGAGCTGCTGCGGAACTGGTCGTCCTCGTCGACGTGCTCGCCGAACGTGAGGGTGAGCCCCATGGCGGCGAACCGCTCGTCCATCCACCGGGTGTTGTCGTTCTCCATGATCAGCGTCCGCGACCTCGAGGGCGCGACCACCCGGACGGTGTCGCCGGGCCGGAGCTTGGGCGGGACGATCGTCTCTGCGTGCGCTGGCATGACCGCAGCGTAGATCGGGGTCGTGGGTATCGGCCTCCGGATTTCCGCGAACAGGAGGAACCATGCACGCCACGCGCATCACGGCCAACCTCCGGGTGGCCGACATCGAGGCAGCAAAAAGCTTCTACGCCGACTACCTCGGGCTCGGCACCGAGGAGTTCAACCTCGGCTGGGTGGCCCGCTACACCTCGCCCGAGACCGGCGCGCACGTCCAGCTCGTGACGGGCGACACGACGTCGCCCGAGGACTCGGTGATCTCGGTGCACACGCCGGACGTCGACGCCGCCTACGAGGAGGCGCAGCGGCTCGGCTACGAGATCGTGCATCCGCTGACTACGGAGTCCTGGGGTGTGCGCCGGTTCCTCGTGCGTGCTCCGGACGGCAACGTCATCAACGTCGTGCGGCACCGGGACTGAGCCGATCCTCCCTGATAGCATCTCCTATCGGGAGGGGATCGAATGAAGCGTGAGACAGAACGAGCGTCTGCCGTCGAGCGAGCGTTTGTTGAGCACCTCAGGCGGACGAGTCTGCATGCGAGCGAGCTGCGAGCGTCCGCGACGCGGGAGCTCGTTGTCGCGGTCAATCAAGCTCATGAGCTGGGCTGGAGCCAACGCAGGATCGGCTCGGCGCTCGGACGTAGCCAGCCGGAGATCGCTCGTCTCTTGAAGTTGGTAGCGGAAGGTGCTGATCAGAGGCACGACGCCGTACCGCTGCTTACCGTGCTCCTTCGAGACCGACGGGACGAGATCGTTGAAGCTGCGGGGCGTCGCGGCATACGCAATGTCCGTGTCTTCGGATCCGTGGCGCGTGGAGAGGACACTTCCGAGTCGGACGTCGACCTGCTTGTCGATCTCGACCCGGGGGTCGGCCTCTTCGCGCTCGGGGCACTGGAGGTCGAGCTCGAAGAGATGCTCGGGCGTGAGGTTGATGTTGTGATCGCTCGCGCTTTGCGCGAGAGCGTCGCCGCAACAATCGAGGCAATCCCTCTGTGATCGACAAGGACCAGCGCAACGTCGAGTCTGCGTTGCACCATCTGGACGTTCTGAAGTCATACCTCGAGCAGGGGACTATGGATGACCCGATGCTCTTCGACGCCGTATGCCTCCGCCTCGGAGCCTCGATCTCCACGCATACGAGGACGTCCTGCGAGGTCTCCTTCGGCAAGGTCCGTATATCTAGGTCGTTCTCGAAGCGGACCGCCGGCGTCGGTCCGCTTCCGCTTGTCAGCCGTGGATCGGGCCCTCCGTCTCGGTCAGGGGGCGGGCCGAGGCGCCCGAGCGGGCGGCGATCATCTCCGCGGCGATCGACACGGCAGTCTCGTCGGGGGTGCGTGCGCCGAGGTCGAGCCCGATCGGGCTGCGCAGCCGGGCCAGGGCCTCCGGCGGGACGCCGTCCTCGACCAGCCGGGCCATCCGTTCGTCGTGCGCGCGGCGGGAGCCCATCGCGCCCACGTAGGTGCCGGCCGGCAGGTCGGTGAGGGCCGTGCGCAGCAGCGGCACGTCGAACTTCGGGTCGTGGGTCAGCACGCACACGGCGTCCCGCCCGGAGACACGGCCCGCCTCGATCTCGGCCGAGAGGTACCGGTGCGGCCAGTCGGCCACCACCTCGTCGGCGTCCGGGAAACGGGCGGTCGTCGCGAAGATCGGGCGGGCGTCGCACACCGTGACGCGATAGCCGAGCAGCCGCCCGGCGCGTGACAACGCCGCGGCGAAGTCGATAGCGCCGAACACCAGCAGCCGCGGGCGCGGGGCGAAGACCTGCAGAAACACCCGGTTCCCCGTCCCGGTGCGCTCCCCGCGCGGCCCGTACTCACGCACGGCGGAGACCCCGGTTGTTATCTGCCCGACGGCGTCCGCGGCCACCGCGGCGCTGAGCCCGCCGTCGTCGTGCCCGGTGGGGATGCTCAGGTGGGTGCCGAGCACGGCACCGGCGTTGCCCGGGGCCGCGATGACCGTGGCGAGGCAGACGCCCGGGGCGAGCGGGCCGCCGTCGGGCAGCGGGGTGCCTGCGGCCAGGACCTGCTCGGCGAAGGAACCGAAGCCCGGCCAGGCCGCCCGGGAGAGGGGCGCCACGAAGACCTCGATGGTCCCGCCGCAGGTCAGGCCCACCTGGAACGCGTCTTCGTCGGAGACGCCGTAGCTCGCCAGTACCGGGCGGCCGGTCTCGGCGACCTCCAGGCAGAGGTCGTAGACGGCACCCTCGACGCACCCGCCGGACACGGATCCGATCACCTCGCCGCCCGGCCCGACGGCCATCGCGGCGCCGGGCTCGCGCGGCGCGGACCGGAAGGTGCGCACCACCGTGGCGACGGCCGCGCGCTCGTCGGCGCGCCACCAGTCCAGCAGCTGCGGCAGGAGATCCCGCATCCGGCGTCCTCTCGTCGATCACACGCTCCGGCTCGCCAGAATCTCACGCACCCGTTGAGCGCCGATGTCGGGCGAGTTTCCGGCACGTCTGTCACGCCGGGGTTCCCGGGGTGATGATGGGAGGGATCGCAACGACGCGAGGAGGACCCGATGAGAGCAGCAGTGGGCGACCGGATCGTCACGGCCTCAGGAGTGGTCGGCGGCGCGGTGCGCGACGGCGTGGTGACCGAGTGCCCCCACGGCGACGGCTCGCCGCCCTACCGCGTGAAGTGGTCCGATACCGGCGAGGAGACGCTGGTCTTCCCCGGCTCGGACACGTTCGTCGACCCGGACACACCGATGGGGTCGGACGAGCCCCGCGCAGCGCGGCAGGGCCGCGCGCTCACCTGGGACGTGCGGATCACCGTCGTCGAGTCCGGGGGCAGCACGACGGCGGAGGCCACCGTGATGAACGGTCCGCCGGAGTCGCTGCGCGGCGTCGGGCATGCGAGGAAGTCGCCCGGGGACCCCGAGGTACCCCTGATCGGCGACGAGATCGCCGCCGCCCGGGCACTGCGGAAGCTCGCCGACCGGCTGCTCGCGGTGGCCGAGTCGGACGTCTCGGAGGCGGTCGGGCACCGGGCGCACCTGCACAAGTAGCCGCGCTACGCCAGGATCCCGGAGGCATCCAGCGCGCCGCGCACCTCGGCGTCGAGCCACGGCTCGATGCCCTCCCAGGTGGTGCGCCACGAGACGCCGGTCAACGTTGTGCCGTCGGGGAACGTCTCGATGTAGTCGGCCTGGAGCACTCCGAAGCTGTCGCACCAGAACGCGTTCGCGGGAGTACCGTCGACGAGCTGGTCGATCCGCATCGCCGACGTCGAGACGCCGTCGGGCAGGATGAGCGGCTGGGTGTCGGTGCGGACCAGCAGGGCGTGCCGCGTGCGCGTCGGGTCGGCGTCGTCGAGCTGCGTGTACTCGACCCACGCCCCGACCGCCGCGAGCTCGAGTACCAGGAGGTACCGCGCGAACGAGGGCACACCGTCCTGGGCTTCCGGCGGGAGGTCGGCACGTTCGAACGCCACGTCGACGCCGCCGGGCTCACGCTGCAGGGAGTACCGCACCCACTTGCGGATGTCGCCGTCGTACTCGACCTGCATCCGGGCCCGGAGCACGACGTCTGGCGTGGGGCGCATGGCCAGCACCGAGTCCAGCAGCCGCAGCCCGTCGTGGGTCCACGAGTCCCGGCGCACCACAGCGCCGTCGGGCGTGGTCCCGTTGTTGCTCAACGCGTGGATGTGCATGTTCGATTCTCGCCCCGGGTCGTTCGGGGAGTACATACCTCGACCGGGTGACTACACGGGATAAGTTGCGGACATGGGTGATCGTGTGGACGTGGAACAGCACCGGGCCGACGTCGCCGAGCTCCTCGCGGGGCTGACCGACCGGCCCACCGAGACGATGCCGGTGTACGGGAAGCTGGTGGGGAGGCTGCTCGCGGCCGACCTCGTCGCCCCCGGGCCGCTGCCGCGCTTCCGCAACTCGCAGATGGACGGCTTCGCGGTACGCGCCGCCGACGTCGCCTCGGCCGCCCCGGGCGCTCCCGTCACCCTGCCCGTCGTGGGCGACGTCGCCGCCGCGCCGGGCGAGCCGGCCCCGCTGGAGCCGGGCACCGCAGTACGCATCATGACCGGCGCCCCCGTGCCCGACGGCGCGGACACCGTGATCCCCGTGGAGGACACCGATCACCGGACCTTCAACAGCGGGACCTTCAACAGCGGGACCTCCAGCACCGCGGCGCACAACGCCGCCAAGGTGGTCATCACACGCGGCCGCGAGGCCGGGGAGTTCGTCCGGGAGGCAGGGTCCGACGTCGCCGAGGGCGCCGTGGTGCTGCGCGCCGGCACCGTGCTCGCGCCCCACCACGTGGCGGCCGCCGCCGCGTGCGGGATCGACACGCTGCACCTCCGCGCGCCGGTGCTGGTCGCGATCGTGTCCACCGGCAGCGAGCTCGTCCCACCTGGCGGGGAGGCAGGGCCCGGCCAGGTCTGGGACGCCAACGGGCAGGCGCTCGCGGCCGCCGTCCACGCGGCGGGTGGGCGGGTCGAGCTCCACATGGATCTGCCCGACGATCCCGAGACCGCGCGCGCCGGCCTGGCCCAGGCCGCGCGGCAGTGTGACCTCGTGCTTACGACCGGCGGCGTCAGCCAGGGCGCCTACGAGGTGGTCAAGGACGCCCTGCCCGAGGTCACGTTCCGCTCCGTGGCGATGCAGCCCGGCGGGCCGCAGGGCCTCGGTCGCCTTGACGGCACACCCGTGCTGACCTTCCCGGGCAATCCCGTCAGCGCGCAGGTCTCGTTCGTCGTGTTCCTCCGCGACGTCCTGCGGCGCGCCGGCGGTCTGCCGCCGGTGGAGCAGGTCTCGGCGGTGCTCGACGACGCCGTCGGCTCGCCCGCCGGGAAGCGGCAGCTGCTGCGCGGGCGGTGGGTGCGGGACGACGGCGCCGCGGGCGGTGCGCTCGGCGGGGCGCCGCGGGTCGCCGTCGTCGGCGGGCCCGGGTCGCACCTCGTGGCGTCCATGGCCGCGGCGGACGTGCTGATCGACGTTCCGGCGGCCACGACCAAGCTCGAACCTGGGGCCGACGTGGTCGTGTGGCCGCTGTGACCCCGCAAGCGACGACCCCGCAAGCGACGACCCCGTACCCGACGGACGACAAGGGATTCCCGATGGACCAGGTAGTACGCGTGACGCAGGACGTGCTCGACGACACCGTCACGCGGGCCGTCGAGGCGGCGGTGGCCGCGCCCGAGTGCGGGGCAGTGGTCACGTTCCGGGGCGTGGTCCGCGACGAGGACGGCGGCCGCGACGTCACGAGCCTCGACTACGAGGCGCACCCCGACGCGACCGGCGTCCTGCAAAAAGTGTGTCAGGCCGTGGCCGCGGAGACCGGGCTGCGCGTGGCCGCGACGCATCGGTACGGGCACCTGGAGGTCGGGGACGTCGCGCTGGTGGCGTCGGCGTCGGCGGGGCACCGCAAGGAGGCGTTCGAGGCCTGCTCCCTGCTGGTGGAGCGCATCAAGGCCGAGGTGCCGATCTGGAAGAAGCAGCAGTTCACCGACGGCGAGTCCGAGTGGGTAGGTCTGTAGCGATCTGACGCACCCGCGTGACCGCCCGGCCGATGGTGCGGGTGGGCCGGGCCAGGCTCGGCAGGGCCAGGCTCGGCAGGGTCCTCGGGAGGTACCTCGGCAGGGTCAGGCTCGGCATCGACAGGCCGGGCACCGTGAGGCTCGGCATGCTCATGCTGATGTTCGGCAGCCGCTGGATCCCACGCTGGATCCCGCGCCGCCAGATGCGTTCGCGCACCGGCGGGGGCGGCACGTCGAGCTGGGCGTAGAACGCCTCGGCGCACGCACGCCATGAGAAGTGCTCCGCGTATCTTCGGGTGTCCTCGCGGGAGCAGCCGAGCGCGGCGAGGCAGGCCGCGCGCAGGTCGTCGTCGACAGCGCCCGCGCCGGAGCCCGGGATGAGGTCGCGGGGTCCTGGCGCGTCGAAGCCGGCCACCGGTGTGCCCGACGCCATCGCCTCCAGGATGACCAGGCCGAACGTGTCGGTGCGGCTCGGGAAGACGAGCACGTCGGCGTCGGCGAAGTGCCGGGCCAGGTCCTCGCCCGAGCGGCGCCCCCGGAAGTGCGCTTCGGGGTGGTCGGCCTCCAGCTCCGCGCGAGCGGGGCCGTCGCCCACCACCACCTTCGAGCCCGGCAGGTCCAGGGCGAGGAACGCCTCGACGTTCTTCTCCACGGCCAGCCGCCCCACGTAGAGGAACACGGGGCCGGGCAGGTCGTTGTACACACCGCCGTCCTGGCCGGGTTCCGTCTCTTGTGCCCGACGGCGGGGGTGGAACTGCTCGGTGTCCACGCCCAGGCTCCACGGTGTGACGTTGCGGATGCGCCACTGGGTGAGCTGCTCGCGCATGGTCGGCGTCGTGACCAGCACCCGGCCCGACTTGTCGTGGAACCTGCGCATGTACCCGTACCCGGCCCAGAGCGGGAACCACGACCAGCGCGCGCTCAGGTACTCCGGGAACTGGGTGTGGTAGCTGGACGTGAACGGGAACCCGAAGTGGTCGCAGACGCCGCGCGCGTACCAGCCCAGCGGCCCCTCGGTGGCGATGTGCACGGCGTCGGGCGCGAACTCCAGGAAGCGCCGCTCCACGTCGTCGCGCGCCATGATGGGCACGCGGATCTCGGAGTAGGTGATCAGCGGGATGGTCCGGTAGCCGTCCCACGGCGTGACCATCTCGACCACGCAACCCATCCGGCGCAGCTCGGCGACCGTGCGGGAGAGCGCAGTGGCGACGCCGTTCACCTGCGGTTCCCAGGCGTCGGTCACGATCATGATGCGATGCGGCCGATCGGTCGCTGTAATCACGGCGCGATTCAACCACGTTCCGGGCGAAAACTGATTACGACAGGCTCGGGCGCTCAGCCGCCGATGGCGCCCAGGCGCTCAGCCGCCGATGGCGCCCATGCTGCGCTGCGTCTCGGCGAAGGCGTCGGCCGCCAGCTCGACGGCGTCGCTGCCGTGGGCGCGGGGCTTGGCCCACATCGCGGCGCGCCAGGCGTCGCCGACCTCGTCGTCCGTGGCGCCGTTGCGCAGCAGGGACTTCAGGTCGGTCTCCTCGTTGCCGAACAGGCAGGAGCGGACAGTGCCCTCGGCGGTCAGCCGGGTGCGGTCGCACGCCCCGCAGAAGGAGCGGGTCACCGAGGCGATGATCCCGACGGTGGCCGGGCCGTCGTCGACCAGCCACTCCTCCGCCGGGGCGGACGGGTCCTCGCGGCCCGCCGGGGTCAGCGTGAAGCGCTCGCCGAGCCGGTCCAGCAGGTGGGCGGCGCTCACGACGTCGTCGCGGGTCCAACGCCCGTCGGCGTCGAGCGGCATCTCCTCGATGAAGCGCAGGTTGCAGCCGTGCTCGACGGACCAGGCCAGCAGGTCGGCGGCGCCCGCCAGGGTCTCGGGCAGGAGCACGGCGTTGATCTTCACCGGCGCGAGCCCCGCGGCGAGCGCGGCCCGGATGCCCTTGAGCACGTCGTCCAGGCGGTCGCGGCGGGTCAGGGTCGCGAACGCCTGCGGGTCCACCGTGTCCAGGGAGATGTTGACGCGGTCCAGCCCGGCGGCGACCAGCGCGTCCGCGCGCTTGTCCAGGCCGAGCGCGTTGGAGGTCATGGAGATGCGGACGCGCTCGGCGGGCGGTTGATTGCCCGACGTCGGTGCGCCTGCTGTAGTGCCGCCTGCTGTGGTGCCGCCTGCTGTGGTGCCGTGTGACGGCGCGCTGTTGGCCGAAGCGCTGGAGCGCAGCGAGGCCATCGCGTCGTCGGCCGCCCGACGGGATGCGCTGATGATCTGCTCCAGGTCGCGCCGCATGAGCGGCTCGCCGCCGGTGAACCGGATGTCCCTCAGGCCCAGGTCGCGCACGCCGATGCCGACGAGCCGGCCGATCTCGTCCGGCGTCATCAGCTCGTCGCGCGGGATCAGCGGCAGGCCCTCGGCAGGCATGCAGTAGGTGCAGCGCAGCGAGCACGCGGTGGTGATGGAGACGCGCAGATCGCGGGCAACTCGGCCGTACCGGTCGACGAGCAGCGGGGTCTCGGGGCGCAACCTGCCTGCCGGAGCCGTGGCACGCCGTGGCACGCCTCGCACCGACGGTATCCCGAGAGTGACAGCGGCCATGCCCCGAGACTAGACCAGCGCCGACCGAGGTCCGGCGACCCGACCGCCCTGTAAGAACTACGTCAGAAACGTGGATCGTCGGGGGTGTGGTGGCGGGGTTCGTCATGCGGTGGTGTGAGGTCCGGGGGCGAGCCCGGCGTTCCGCTCAGAAGGGTGGCTCGTCGGGGAAGGGCCCCGGCCGTTGTTCGGCCGTCGTCAATCCGGTGCTCCGTGGCGTGATCTGCTCCCTGGTCCGTCGCCCGAGGGCGCACGTGCTCAGGGTGCGTGAGGTGCGTCGGACCTGTCGGTAGTGCGGGTCCTTCTCAGAAGGGTGGCTCCTCGGGGAAGAGTCGAAGCAGCTGTTCGGCAGTCGGTGGTACGGCGCTAGGTCGATTGCCCGGTGGTGGTTGTCCGAGGCGTGCTCGGAGGTCGGCAGCGAGGCTGGTGATGTCGTTGCTCACGTGTGCGGTCGTGACTCCGGTCGTACCGCCGGTAGTAGCTCCGGTCCTGGGGCCGGTAGTAGCGCCGGTTGTGACCTCGGTTGTGACCTCGGTTGTGACTCCGGTCGTGACCCCGCTCGTGAGGCCGGTCGTGACTCCGGTTGTGGGGTCGGTCTGGGTGGGTGGTCGGGTGTAGGTGTGGCCGGTGGGTGCGGTCCAG
Source organism: Promicromonospora sp. Populi (assembly GCF_041081105.1). Classification (NCBI taxonomy): domain Bacteria; kingdom Bacillati; phylum Actinomycetota; class Actinomycetes; order Micrococcales; family Promicromonosporaceae; genus Promicromonospora; species Promicromonospora sp. Populi. The sequence continues at coordinate 4,741,681 of NZ_CP163528.1, forward strand.
GTGGTGATGCCGGTGTTGGGGTCGCGGGTGACGTCCCAGCCGTGGTGGGTTTTGGCGAGGTGGTGGGCGCGGCATAGGGGTTGGAGGTTGTGGGCGCGGGTCTGTCCCGGGGTGTCGGGTGGTTGGGTGGTGGTGTCGAGGTTGTGGTTGTAGGGGTGGATGTGGTCGAGGTCGGACCATCGGGCGGGTCGGTCGCATTGGGGGAAGCAGCAGGTCTGGTCCCGGGCTGTGACCGCGGCGCGCAGGAGCTTGCCGGGTTGGTAGGTGGTGGTGGAGTAGTCGGTCAGGATCCCGGTGGTGGGGTCGGTGAGCAGGCGTTGCCAGGTGGCGTCGGTCGCGATCCGTGCTGCCAGGTCCGCGGGAATGGGCCCGTAGCCCTCCAGATGGCCAGGAGTGTTGTCGAGCCCGAGGAGTGTGGTGGCCGCGATGGTGACCCGGATCTGGGGCTTGACCGGGATGACCCGGATGGTGGTGCCGCCACAGGTGCATCCACCGCAGGTGCACCCGGTCGCGGGCACGGTGGTACGTGGCAGGGCGGGTCCCTCCGGGGTCCCGACAGTGTCGATGCTGCCCGTGCCCGTGCCCGTGCCACTGGTGCCACTCGTGTCTGTGTCCGTGCCGCTGGTGCTGGTGTCACTCGTGCTGGTGCTGGTGCTGGTGCTGGTGCTGGGTGGGGTGGTTTCGGGTGTGCATTCGGGGTGGGGCGGGACGATGATGCGGCCGGTGGTGATCGCGACCAGGGCGTCGGCGCGGGCTTGGGTCAGGGTGCGGGTGGTTCCGGGGGTGCGGCGCAGGGTGTGGGCGGCTTGCTCGATCGCGTCCCAGACTGCTGCGGCGTCGGTGGCGGGCAGGTGCGCGCTGATCCAGGCCATGGTGTTCTCGGCGGGGTCCAGGAACACTGCACGCCGGCTCGTGGCGTGCCGGGTGGTCTCTTGGGTGCCGTTGTGTTCGCTGGCGAAGGCCTTCATCTTGTCGCGTAGCCACCGGCGGGTGTGGTCGGGGGCTTGGGGCAGGTAGCGGGTGATGGCCTCCTCCCGCTGCTCGGTGGTGAGGGGGTTGCCGCTGCGCAGCAGGATGTCGGCCTTGGCGGTGTCGATGACGGCGTTGTGCAGGGCGTTCATGACCTGGGGGTGCTCGGCCAGGCCCGCGCCGCGGGCCATGTGCTTGTTCGCCTCGCCCTGCGGGACTCGTAGGCGGGCGCTGATCTCCGCGGCCGCGGCGTTGTGCTCCTCGGTCCAGCCCCGGCGACGGCTGATCTCGCCCAGGGCACGTGACTGCATTGCTGTGGCCCACGAGACCACCTCCTGCCACCGGGCCGCGACATCCAACAGCACACCGTCATCGGTGTCCGCGACCTCCACACGAGCCAGCACGTCGACCAGTGCCGCACCGAGCGGGAGACGCTCCAGGATTGCCGCATCGACCGAGCGAACGACGCCGGTCCGACCCGCCGCACTGGCCGCACCGACGCTACTAACAGGTTCGGCGACCGCAGGATCAGTACCAGCAAGGTCAGTACCAGCAAGGTCAGTACCACGAGGCTCGCTGACGGCAGTTTCGGTGGCGGCGGGTGCGGTATTCGCGGGGTCCGTGACAGCAGGATCGGTGGCGGCGGGGGTCGTCGTCGTGCCAGCGTGAGTGACCTCGCCGCCCGGTCCGTGACCGGGCCACGTCACCATCGCCGCGGGCAGGACGCCCTCCTCGTCCAGACTGACCGCATTCCAGCTCAGGGTGGGAAGGCTTGCGCTGGATGGCAGGGACGTGGCCGACGCCCCAGGGTGCTGCGTGGCGGCCACGCCGGTCGCGAACGCGCGCATCAGGGACCGTTCCACAGCAGCAGCCAGGCTCGTGCTGATGGCTCGTGTCCTGTCCATCCGCTCCCCCTTCCACCAACCTAGCCATTCAAGATCTGCCTAGACATGGAATATATGTTCTACACCGACACCGCACCCTCAGCACTGAAGTTGTGGAAAACCGTCAGATGCAGAGCTGGTCGAGCCGCACGGCGAGCGTGCGGTGCCCGGTCCGGGTGCGCCGGCCCGCCCGAGCCGAGCGCGGCGTGCGATGCGCTCGCGCGCAGGTAAGCGGCGGCGCAGGTACGCGGCAGCTCAGGTGTAGCTGGACGCGAATCCTTACCCGGGTCACAAGGTGCGCGGCCAGCCTGAGAACCATGACAGACCAGGTGTTCTCTTCAGAGCTGATCCGACCTACGTCGTCGCCCCCTCTCGAGCGCTCCCCGTACCGGCCCGGCTGGGGAGACGTGCTCGGCGTGATCGCGGTGCTGACGACGGTCGCACCGGTCGCCCTGTGGTTGAGAAATCACGGGCTGCCGTGGCCCCTGGGCATGAAGTCGACGGTGGGGATGCTGGGCCTGCTGTGCTCGCTCGTCGCGACCCAGCTCATGCTGCTGCTCGTGGTCCTGATGGCGCGTATCCCGTGGGTGGAACGCGCCTGGGGCCACGACCTGCTCGCCCGCCGGCACCGGTGGATCGGCTTCGCGTCGTTCTGGTTCATGATGGGTCACGTCGTGGCGACGTCCGTGGACCGGATCTCCCGGGACTGGTCGACGGCCTGGCAGAACCTCTACGACCTGTTCATCATCGAGCCGTGGATGTCCTGGGCGACGATCGGCACCGTCCTGATCCTCGCGGCGATGGTGACCTCGATCCGCCGGGCGCGGCGTCGGCTGCGGTACGAGAGCTGGCACCTGGTGCACCTGTACACGTACCTCGGGCTGGTCCTGATACTGCCGCACATCCTGGTGACGGGCCCGGAGTTCCACGACGCGTGGCCCCGCGTCTACCTCTGGACGGAGTACGTGCTCGCCGGCGCGGCGATAGTGGTGTTCCGGTTCGGGTTGCCCCTGTTCCGGTCGTGGCGGCACCGGATCGTCGTCGACGGGGTGCGGCACGAGATCCCCGGTGTGGTCTCGGTGTCGCTGACCGGGCGCTACCTGGACAAGCTTGGTGCGGTGTCCGGCCAGTTCTTCATCTGGCGGTTCCTGGACGGCCCGGGTTGGCTGCGGGGCCACCCGTACGCGCTCTCGGCGGCGCCCACCGACCAGGGGATGCGCATCACGATCCGCGCGTCCGGTGATGGCAGTGCCCGGGCAGCCGAGCTCCGTCCCGGGACCCGGGTCCTGATCGAGGGCCCCTACGGGACGCTGACGGCGCGGGAACGCCGGTGGCCGCGGATGCTCCTGCTGGCCGCGGGCGTGGGCATCACCCCGCTGCGCGCCCTGGTCGAGGACACGCAGTACCTGCCGGGTGAGGCCACCGTCGTCTACCGGTACGGCGACGAGGAGCACGCGCTGTTCCGGTCGGAGCTGGAGGAGCTGGCCCGGGAGCGGGGATTCGAGCTGGTCCTGCTGCCCGGGCCGCGCCGGTCGGACGGGTCGTGGCTCCCGGCGGCCCCCGGTCCCGCCCCGGAAGGTTCAAACCCGGACGAGCGCGATGAGCGCGACGAGCGCGACGAGCTCGCCGTCCTGCTGGACGCCGCACCCGACGTGGTCTACCGGGACGTCTTCGTCTGCGGGCCCACACCGTGGGTGGCCGCCGTGCGCGCGACCCTGCGGCGGGTCGGCGTCCGCAGCGACGACATCCATTCCGAAGTGTTCGCCTGGTAACCGGGGAGGCTCCCATGCATCGTCTAACTCTGTGGCTCACGATCCTGGTCGCGACATTCGGCCTCGTCGCCTGTTACGTGGGCTACACGGCCGAGAGCCTGGTGGTCCCCGCTACGAACGAGCCCGGGCAGGTGACGCGCGGAACCGATGACAAATAGGGCCACTCGGCGCGCGGCGCACGTGGCCCGGGTTAGACCTGCGCAAGCCCGTCGAGCACCCCCTCCGCGATCTCGAGGTCGCCCCGCAGGTCCCGGTCGGTGTTGTCGGCCGGCAGCGCGTCCGCCAGATCGAGGGCAGCACGCAGCGGTCCCGCGGGCAGTGCGACGTCGCGCTGGCGGAGCAGCCGCACGGCCCCGACGAGCTCGCAGGCGAGCAGCGTCCGGTAGGCGACGACGGCGCGCTCGGACTGGGCGACCGCCTGCGACGCGAAGCTGGCGTCCTCCTCGGCGCCGCGGGAGAGCACCACCGACCCGAGCGAGGCGGGCTGTGCCGCCGCGCGCAGCTCGCCGAGTGCGCTGGCGGCGACGTACTCGACCATCATCAGCCCGGAAGCGCCGTCCGGGCCCGTGGCGAGAAACGGCCGGAGCCCGGTGAGGCCGGGCTCGTTATGCATCCCGATCCGGGACAGCACAAGGGGCCCGGTCTGGGCCAGGGCGAGATTGCACCCGTCGAGCGCCAGGCCGAGCGGCACCTGGTGGAAGGCGCCGTGGTGGACCACAGCCTCGCCGGCCAGGTCGAACAGCGGGTTCTCCTGCGCGGCGCCGAGCAGGCGCCCCGCCAGCCGGCCCAGCTCGCCGAGGGCGTGTGCGAAAGCGCCCTGGCTGATCGGGAACGCGCGCAGCCCGTAGGCGTCCTGGATCCGGGCGGGCCGGGGCCGGCCCCGGGCTCGCCGGAGGCCCCCGGCTCGCCGGAGGCCCCCGGCCCGCCGGAGGCCCCCGGCCCGCCGGAGGCCCCTGACCCGCCGGAGGCCGCCGGGACCGCGAGCAGCCGCCGGACGCGCTCGGCCACGGTAACGACGCCCGGCGCAGCCGCGGCGCGCACCGCGGCGGCGGAGAGCACCGAGGGATTCCCGTCGAGCGCCCGGAAGCTGAGCGCGTACACGACCGCGGCGGCCCGGTCGAGCCGGTCGAGGGCGTCGACCACGAGGCAGGTGCGGCCGATGGTGAGGGCGTTGGAGCTGATGAACGGCAGCGCGCTGTCGCTGCCCCAGGGCGCCATGGGCTCGAGCGGCCCGGCGGCCGGCCGCTCGCCCATGAGGGTCAGGGCGGTGCCGGCCAGGGCGCCGAGGTCGCCGGTGCCGATCGAGGCATGCACGCGGACGGTGGGCAGGGTGTTGCCGTTCAGCATCCCTTCCAGCGCGTGGAGCACCGCCGGGTCGACGCCGGAGCCGCCCGCGCAGAGCTGGTTGAGCCGGACGGCGAGCATCGCGCGGACCGCCCGTTCGGGCAGCTCCGGGCCGGCGTCCACGGCGTGGCTGCGCAGGAGCCGGAGCCCGTGCGCATCGTCGTCGACGGCGGCGGTCTTGTTCGCGCCGACGCCGGTCGTCCGGCCGTAGGTGGGGACCTCGGCGCTGAGCCGGCGCGTCAGCTCGTGCGCCCGGCCGACGGCGTCGACGGCGGTATCGGGGACGCGCACCCGCCCGCCGTCGGCGGCCGCGACCACGTCCGCCAGCCCTGCGCTCCCGCCAAGCTCGATCATCGGCGTTTCCTCTCCCGAAGCCCGTCCGTGCCGTATCGCCCCTGCCATTGTGCCGGTCAGCGCAGTGCCGTCTAGTGGCAAACGTGTTTTACACAGTGGCAACCTTCCGGCGATCTGCCCAAAACTCCCGGCCCCTACGTTCGCAACTACGTTCGCAACGGGACGTGGTGCAGAGCACAGCGAGCCCCCGACGCGTGGAGGGACCAGGACATGGCAGAAGCCGGTACCAGGACGGCCGAGCGGGTGCTCGCGCTCCTCGCCGTGGTCTGCGAGCAGGGGCGGGCCAACCTCTCCGAGGCCGCCCGCGCCACCGGGCTCGCGCCCAGCACCGCCCTGCGGCTGCTGCGCACGCTGGAGGGCGCGGGGTTCGTCCGCCGGGACGAGGACGCCTCGTTCACGCCGGGCGGGCGGATCATCCAGCTCGGCGCGCAGGCCCTGAGCAACGAGTCCCTCATCGACCTCGCGCGGCCCGCGATGAAGACGCTCGCGGACGCGACCGCCGAATCCGTGTACCTCAGCAGCGTCGGCCACCACGAGACCGCGCTCTACATCGCCATCGTTGAGGGCTCGCACTCGATCCGGCACCGGAGCTGGGTGGGTGGCACGATCCCGCTGGACGGCACGGCCGCGGGGCAGGCCCTCACCGGCGCGATCCCGGCCGGTTCCTGGGCGCTGGTCCGGAGCGGCGTCGAGAGCGACGTCACCGCGATCGCCGCGCCGATCCTGGTGGGCCGGCGCGTGGTCGCCGCCATGAGCCTCGTCGTCCCGAGCTACCGCCTCGGCGATGACGACGCGACCCGCTACGGGCGACTGCTCGCCGCCGAGGTCGCCACCATCTCGGCGGAGCTCGGCGGCGCCGCCGGTCAGGAACTCGAAGGAGCGACCGCATGATCACGTTCGAGCATGTCTCCAAGGTGTACCCCGACGGCACCCACGCGGTGCACGACCTCAGCTTCGAGGCGCCGAGCGGCCGGCTGACCGTGCTCGTCGGCCCTTCGGGGTGCGGCAAGACGACGTCGATGCGGATGATCAACCGGCTGATCGACCCGACCGAGGGGGTAGTCAGCCTCGACGGCCAGGACACCCGGTCCGTCGATGCGATCGAGCTGCGCCGCAAGATCGGCTACGTCATCCAGAGCGCCGGCCTGTTCCCGCACCGGACCGTCGTCGACAACGTCGCCGCGCTGCCCCGGCTGCTCGGCGCGGGCCGGAAGGAGGCGCGGACCAACGCGCTGGAGCTGCTGGCGAAGGTCGGCCTGGACGAGCGCTACGCCCTGCGCTACCCGTACCAGCTCTCCGGCGGGCAACAGCAGCGTGTGGGTGTCGCCCGGGCGCTCGCCACGGACCCGCCCTTCCTGCTCATGGACGAGCCGTTCAGCGCCGTCGACCCCGTCGTCCGCACCCAGCTCCAGGACTCGTTCCTCCAGCTGCAGCGGGACATCGGCAAGACGATCGTCATGGTCACCCACGACATCGACGAGGCGCTCAAGCTGGGTGACCAGGTCGCCGTCTTCCGGGAGGGCGGGACGCTGGCCCAGGTCGCCACGCCGGCCGAGCTGCTCGCCCACCCGGCCGACGCCTTCGTGGCGGACTTCGTGGGCGCCTCTCGCGGTTACCGCGCCCTGGGCTTCGTCGAGGCGACGGCGACCGTTCGCCTCGCCGACGAGGTGACCGTCCGGCTCGGCGCCCGTCCCGCTGATCTCGTCGCGGTCGATTTGACGGGCCCAGGGGAGCACGGCGCCTGGTGCGTAGTCGTCGACGACGGCGGCGCGCCGCTCGGGTGGGTGGACCTGCGGGCCGCGGGCGACGTCGTCGAGGAGCACCACATCGACTTCTCCGGGACGGTCGCCCGGGTCGACGGCAGTCTCCGCGACCTGCTGGATGCCGCCCTCTCCAGCCCCGTCGGGCGCGGCCTCGTGGCCGGACCCGACGGCCGGCTGAGCGGGAGCGTCACCGCGGACGAGGTGCTCCGGCACATCGGCCGCGGCCGGGAAGCGGGGGTGCCGTCATGATCGCCGACTGGCTCGCCGACAACGCCGTCCGCATCGGCGAGCTCACCGCGTGGCACGCCCTGCTCAGCGTCATCCCGACGGTGCTCGGCCTGATCGTCGCGATCCCGCTGGCCTGGTGGGCGTCGCGCTCGGCGCGCATCTACCCGCTGATCGTCGGCGCCTCGGGGCTGCTCTACACGGTCCCGTCGATCGCGCTGTTCGTGCTTCTGCCGCAGGTCCTGGGGACCAGGATCCTCGACCCGCTCAACGTCGTCGTCGCGCTGACGCTCTACAGCATCGCGCTGCTGGTCCGGGTCGTCGCCGACGGGCTGGCGTCCGTGCCGCACGACACGGTCCAGGCCGCGACGGCGATGGGCTACCGCCCCTGGCAGCGGCTCGTGCACGTGGAGCTGCCCGTGGCCGTGCCCGCGATCGGCGGCGGCCTGCGCGTGGCGGTCGTCTCGAACGTGAGCATCGTGACGATGGCGGCCCTGCTCGGCATCCCGCAGCTCGGCTCGCTCTTCACCGAGGGGTTCTCCCTGCGGCTCACCCTGCCGATCGTTGTCGGGATCGTGCTGTGCCTGGTGCTGTCGGTGGTCCTGGACGTGCTGGTCCACCTGGGCACCCGCGCGCTGACCCCGTGGCAGCAGCGGACGGAGACAGCATGAACATCGTCGGCTGGTTTCTCGACCCCGCCCACTGGACCGGCGCGGACTCGATCCCGGTCCAGGTCGGCTACCACCTCCTGTACTCGGGCATCGCGCTGCTCATCGCGCTCGCGATCGCCGTCCCGCTCGGCATCTTCATCGGCTACACCGGCCGCGGGGAGCTGTTTGTCGCCGGCACCGTCAACGCCCTGCGGGCGCTGCCGACGTTCGGCCTGCTCGTCCTCGTCGTCATGCTGGTCGCGCCGCACATCGGCTCCCAGCTCGCGTTCGTCGGGCCGACCATCGTGGTCCTCGTGCTGCTCGCGGTGCCGCCGATCCTGTCGGGGACGGTCGCGGGGATCCAGGGCGCGGACCCGGGCGCCGTCGGCGCGGCCCGCGCGTCGGGGTACACGCGCCCGCAGATCCTGCTGCACGTCCAGCTCCCGTGCGCGCTGCCGCTGTTCCTGTCCGGGGTCCGCAGCGCCACGCTGCAGATCGTCTCCACCGCGACCGTCGCCGCCTACGTCTCCCTCAGGGGCCTCGGCCGGTACATCATCGACGGCCGGGCCTCCTCCGACTACACGCAGATGGCGGCCGGCGCGATCCTCGTCGCCGTGGTCGCCCTGGTGCTGGAGATCGCGTTCCTCGCCCTGGGCCGCGCGGTCGTCTCGCCCGGCCTGACCAGGGCCACTGCCCCCAGCTTCCGGCGGGCCAGGACCGTTCGTCCAGGCCTCGTCGCTCCCACCCGTCCCGGTTCCCCCGGTTTCCCCAGCAGCCCCGGCAGCACCAGAGAGGCAACATCATGAAGCGACCCTCCGTTCGTCCGTCCCGCCCCGCTATCGCGGGTCTCGCCGGCCTCACCCTGCTCGCCCTGACCGCCTGCGCCGGCGGCGACCCGCTCAGCACGGACGCCGGAGGTGCCGGGGATCCGGGCTCCGGCGTCACCGTCGGCTCCGCGGACTTCCCGGAGAGCCAGCTGCTCGCGACCATCTACTCGCTGGCCCTGCAGGACGCCGGCGTCGAGGTCGAGGAGCGGTTCAACATCGGCAGCCGTGAGGTCTACGTCGAGGCGGTGCAGGACGGCTCGATCGACCTTGTCCCGGACTACTCCGGCGCCCTGCTCAAGTACCTCGACACCGAGTCCACAGTGAGCAGCACCGAGGACGTGCTCGCCGAGCTGGACGACGTCCTGCCCGACGACCTCACCGTGCTCGACGCCTCGACAGCGCAGAACAAGGACGTGCTCGCCGTGACCCGCGAGACGGCCGAGGAGTACAACCTCGAGACCATCTCCGACCTCCAGCCGGTGGCCGGCGAGCTGCTCCTCGGCGGGCCGCCGGAGTGGCGGACGCGCGTCAACGGCGTCGTCGGCCTCGAGGACGTCTACGGTCTGGAGTTCCAGGAATTTGTCCCCCTGGACGCCGGCGGGACGCTCACCATGACGGCGCTGACCTCCGGCCAGGTCCAGGTGGGCGACCTGTTCAGCACCGATCCGGGCCTCGACCAGAACGATCTTGTCGCGCTGGAGGACGACCAGTCGCTGTTCGCCGCCGAGAACATCCTGCCGCTGGTCCGGTCGGACATGGTGGACGACACCATCACCACGGCGCTGAACGAGGTGTCCGCGGCCCTGACCACGGAAGACCTGATCGAGATGAACGGCCGCGCAGGCACCGGCGAGTCCCTCTCGGACATCGCTACCGACTGGCTGACCAACGCGGGCCTGATCTGATCAGGCGCATCTGATCGGGCGTATCTGATCAGGCGTAGCTTGCCTTGACCACCAGCACGGGTGCGGGGGAGTCGAGCAGCACCCGCTGCGTCGTCGCACCCACCAGGAACGTGCCCACCGTGGAGTGCTTGCGCGAGCCGATGACCACCAGGTCCGCGGAGACGGCCTCGGCCTGGTCGACTATCGCGTCGGCGACGTCGGCTTGCTCGGCGCGGAACGTGATCGGCGCTACGGAGACGGTGCCGGGGACGGAGTCGAGCAGGTGCGCCAGCGCCGCGGGGACCTTCGTGTCCGCCTGCGGCGTGAGCACGAGGACGGCCAGCTCCTGCCGGCGTCGTACCGCCTCGGCGACCGCCGCGCGCATCGCGGCCTCACCCTGGGGCGACTCGTTGTACGCGACGAGGACGGTCATCGGTCCTTGCACCTCCGGACAGGTTCGCCGGGCTGTCACCCTGCCGGTGAAACTCTCTCACATGTCCGGAACTCAGGTGGTCGTTGGCTGCCACCTGGGACGCGCGCGACTTTGCTTTGTGCCGGTGCCCCGGACTTGTAGGGTCCGAGTGCTTGCAGTCTCCGGACAGGCGTTCGGGGTAGGAGAGACCGGGTAAGAGAACAGGGAGCACGTCATGGGCCTGCTGGACAAGATCAAGGGCGAGCTTGTTGACATCGTCGAGTGGCTCGACGACACCCGGGACACGATCGTGTGGCGGTTCCCCCGCTACGAGAACGAGATCAAGATGGGCGCCCGGCTCGTGGTGCGCGAGTCGCAGACCGCCGTCTTTGTCAACGAGGGCCAGATCGCCGACGTGTTCGAGCCCGGCACGTACACGCTCGAGACGCAGAACCTGCCGGTGCTCTCGACGCTCAAGGGCTGGATGCACGGGTTCCACTCGCCGTTCAAGGCCGAGGTGTACTTCGTCAGCCGGCGGCAGTTCACCGACATGAAGTGGGGCACCAAGAACCCGATCATGATGCGGGACCCGGAGCTGGGCATGGTGCGGGTGCGCGCCTTCGGCGCGTTCGCCGCCCGGGTCAGCGACCCGCAGAAGCTCCTGCGCGAGCTGGTCGGCACCGACTCGCGGTTCAGCACCGACGAGGTGCACGAGTACCTGCGCCAGAACGTGGTGAGCCACGTCGCGAGCGTGCTCGCCTCGTCCGGCATCCCCGTGATCGAGCTCGCCGCCCACCACGGCGACCTCGGCGACCAGCTCGCGACCCGCCTCACCGAGGAGCTGGCTGAACTGGGCATCGCCGTACCCAGCTTTGTCATCGAGAACGTCTCGCTGCCGCCCGAGGTCGAGGAGGCGCTCGACAAGCGCACGTCCATGGGCATCGTCTCCTCCGGGACGGTGGGCAGCATGGCCGCCTTCCAGCAGTTCCAGGCGGGCGAGGCGATGGAGGCCGCGGCCGAGGGCGGGGCCGAGGGCGGGGGCAGCGCCGGCGCGGTGATCGGCATGGGGCTGGGCCAGTCGGTGGGCAACGCGATAGTCCCGCCCACCCAGTCTGCTCCCGCCCCCGCTCCGGCGGCGGGCCCGCCGCCGCTGCCGGGTTGGTACCTGGGTAACGGTGGTGCGCAGATCGGCCCGTTCGACGACGCCGCACTCGCGGGCCAGGTCGCCGCGGGCACCCTCACGCCCGGCACCCTGATCTGGCGCGCGGGCATGGCCGGCTGGGAGCCCGCATCGTCCGTGCCCGACGTCGCCAAGCACCTCGGCGCCACCCCGCCGCCGCTCCCGCAGGTCTGACGATGGTGGAGCTCACCGACGGTGGTCAGACCGCCCACCGGGCCTATCCGTGCGAGCAGTGCGGGGCCAGCGTCGAGTACGTGGCCGGTACCGGCGCGCTGACCTGCCCGTACTGCGGGCACGCGCAGCAGGTCGCCGCGCCCGCCCGGGAGGTGCGCGAGCACGACTTCGCGACGCTCGCCGCAACGCCCCGCGCCGCGGCTCCCGCCACGCACGACTACCGGTGCGGCACCTGCGGCGCGATCACGACCAGCGACCACCTGTCCCAGAAGTGCGGGTTCTGCGGCTCGCCGATGGTGGCCGAGGTGGAGAGCCTCGGGCTGGTGGAGCCGGAGGCCGTGCTGCCCTTCGAGGTCGACCGGGCCTCGATGCAGGGCGCCCTGCAGCAGTGGGTGCGCTCGCGGTGGTTCGCGCCGTCGGCCCTGAAGAAGGTGGTCTCCGCCGACCAGGCGCACGGCGTCTACCTGCCGCACTGGACGTTCGACGCGCGCACCCGGTCCGACTACACCGGGCAGCGCGGCGAGCACTACTGGGTCACGGAGACGTACACCACCACCGACTCCGAGGGCCGGAGCCAGACCCAGACCCGGCAGGTGCAGAAGACCGCCTGGTACCCGGCGTCGGGAACGGTGGCGCGGGACTTCGACGACGTGCTGGTCACCGGGACGGCCCGTGTCATGCCGGAGCACCTGGCCAAGCTCAGCCCGTGGCCGCTGGACAAGGCGCAGGCGTACCAGCCCGACTACCTCGCCGGCTACGAGACCCTGCGGTACGACGTCGAGCCGGAGGCCGGGCTGGAGGTGGCCAAGCGCAAGATGGCGCCCGTCATCGAGAACGACTGCGTGCGGGACATCGGCGGCGACGTACAGCAGGTGCACCACGTGGACACCGGCTACGCCGACGTGACGTACAAGCTCCTGCTGCTGCCGGCGTGGATCGCCACCTACCTGTACGGCGGCAAGCCGTTCCAGGTGCTGGTCAACGCGCGCACGGCCGAGGTCGTGGGGGAGCGGCCGTGGTCGGCGTGGAAGATCACGCTCACCGTGCTCGCGGGGCTGCTCGTGATCGCGGGCATCATCTGGGCGGTGGTGGCGGCGCAGGACGGCGGCGCGGCAAGCTCGGTCTACTCGGAGCTCGCGCTCAGCGGAGATCCAGTGACCCGTGAGAGCGTGGGCTACTACTCGGATCCGGTGGTCTAGGAACCGCACACCCGGCCCGTCCGTTGGCTGACCAGCAGACGACGACCGCAAGGAGACCCTCACGATGCTGTGCCCCATCGACCAGACCACGCTCGTCATGTCCGAGCGCAAGGGGATCGAGATCGACTACTGCCCCACGTGCCGTGGCGTGTGGCTCGACCGTGGTGAGCTCGACAAGGTGATCGACCGCTCGGTGGAGAACGAGATCGCCGCGGAGAACCGCCCGGGCGCTCCCGTCGCCCCGGCAGCCCCCGCGCCGCAGGCTCCGCCCGCGCCGAACCCGGTGCACGCCGGCCCGGCCTACGGCTCCCCGCAGCCGGCCTACGACCCGCGGTACGACGACCGGCGTCGCGACGACGACCGCCGCTACGACAGCGACCGGCGGTACGACGGCGACCGCCGCTACGACTCGTACAGCGGCGACCGCCGGCACGACCCGCGCTACAAGAAGAAGCGCAAGGAGTCCTTCCTGGAGGACCTCTTCGACTTCTGAGGTCGGCATTCTGCTGTGACGTCGGCAGTTTGCACCGAGGTCGGTCCAGCGCTGGACCGACCTCGGTGCAGACTGCCGACTTTGCTGTGTGAGACCGCCACGCTTGACCTCAACCACGCTTGAGGTCTTAGCGTCCACCGCAGACAGGACGTACTGCGACGGGAGACGCGATGAGCGAGTTCGAGCTGGGACCGATCGGGCTGGTCCTCGATGTGGCGGCCGAGGGGGCCCACATCGAGCAGGCCGCGGAGGCCGAACGGCTGGGTTACACCACGCTGTGGGCGGCCGGCGGCCAGCTCGCGTTGCTGGAACCGCTGGTCGAGCTGGTGCGGGCGACCAAGAAGGCGGCGGTCGCACCCGCGATCCTCTCGCTCGACGTCCACGGGCTCGCGGACGTCACCGGGCTCTACGACCGGCTCGACGACGACGAGGCGCACCGGCTCGTCGCCGGCCTCGGCGGGCCGCAGCAGGCGGCGCGACCGCTGGCCGCCCTGCGGGAGTTCCTGGACGGCCTCGATGCCGCCGACCCTCCGGTGCCCGCCGGACGGCGCCTGATCGCGGCGCTCGGTCCGCGCAAGCTGGAGATCGCGCGGGACCGGGCGGCGGGCGCGATCACGCTGCTGGTGACTCCCGGCTACACCGAGTGGGCCAGGGGAGTCCTCGGCCCGGACGCGACGCTGGTGGTCAACCAGATGGTGGTGCTGGACACCGACGTCGAACGCGCCCGCGGGCTCGTCCGCGCGCCGCTGGGCTTCCTGCTGAACGTGGGCGGCTACGCGATGAACATGCGCCGCATGGGGTTCGACGACGACGACATCACCGGCGTGAGCGACAACGTCGTTGACGCGGTGGCGATCATCGGCGACGCCGACACGATCGCAGCCGGGGTGCGGGCACACCTGGCCGCCGGAGCCGATCACGTGGCGCTGTCCGTGCTCTCCGACGGCAACCAGCCCGGGGCGATGGAGGTCGCGCGCGCGGTAGTGGCGGCCGACCCGGCCCTCCTGGGGTAGTCGGGCATCAGAGGGGCGTCAGGGTCCTCGCAGCCCGCGTCAACATTCCGTCAAGGACCACCTCCACCGGTCGCGCACCGGCGTAGACCAGTGGCATGACCGATCTGGCCTTCATTCTCCTGACCGTGGCGTTCTTCGTCGCGGTGGCCCTCGTGGCACGTCGCGCCTCCTCGCGCGACGAGTCGTCCGCCAACCCTCAGGGGAGGCGGAAGTGAACCCGTTCGACGCCGTGGGCCTGGTGCTCACCCTCGCCGGCCTCGTGTACCTCTTCGTGGCGCTGATCCGCGCCGACCGGACGCGGTGATCCGGACGTGAACACGACGGCCCTCAACTCCGTTCTACCAGCGGTGGCACAGATCCTCGTGCTGCTCGCCGCCCTCGCCGCCGTGCACGCGCCGCTGGGCGCCTACATGGCGCGCACCTTCACCAGCCCCAAGCACCTGCGGGTCGAGCGCCTCTGGTACCGCGCCGTCCGCGTCGACCCGGACGCTGAGCAGCGCTGGACCACGTACCTGATGTCCCTGCTCGGCTTCTCGCTCGTCTCCGTCCTGTTCCTCTACGGGATGCTGCGCCTGCAGGAGTACCTGCCGTGGAGCCTCGGCTTCACCTCGTTCGACCCGGCCGGCGCCTGGAACACCGCGGTCAGCTTCGTCACGAACACCAACTGGCAGTGGTACTCCGGTGAGGCGGCCGCCGGCCACCTGGTGCAGATGGCCGGGCTCGCCGTGCAGAACTTCGTCTCCGCCGCGGTCGGCCTTGCGGTCGCGATCGCCCTTGTGCGCGGCTTCGCCCGCTCGGGGACCGACGCCCGCATCGGCAACTTCTGGTCCGACCTGACCCGCGGTGTGCTCCGGATCCTGCTGCCCATCTCCGTGCTGGCGGCGATCGTCCTGATCGCCGCGGGCGTGATCCAGAACCTGGACCCGCACACCGCGATCACCACGGTCGAGGGCGGCACGCAGAACGCGCTGGGCGGCCCGATCGCCTCCCAGGAGGCCATCAAGGAGCTCGGCACCAACGGCGGCGGCCCCTTCAACGCGAACTCCGCGCACCCGTTCGAGAACCCGACGCCGTTCACCAACATCCTCGAGATCTTCCTGCTGCTGCTCATCCCGTTCTCGCTGCCGCGCACGTTCGGCCTCATGATCGGCGACAAGCGCCAGGGCTGGGCGATCCTCGGTGTCATGGGCGGCCTGTTCATCGTCTCGGTAGCGCTCGCCACCTGGGCCGAGCTGGCCGGGCCTGGCGCAGCGCCGCAAGCGGCGGGCGCCGCCATGGAGGGCAAGGAGACCCGGTTCGGGCTCGCAGGCAGCGCCCTGTTCGCGGCCGCGACGACCGCGACGTCCACGGGTGCGGTGAACTCGATGCACGACTCGTTCACCGCACCGGGTGGTGGGGTGGTCCTGTTCAACATCCTGCTGGGCGAGGTCTCGCCGGGCGGGGTGGGCGCCGGCCTGTACGGCATGCTCATCCTCGCCGTGGTCGCGGTGTTCATCGCGGGCCTCATGGTGGGCCGCACGCCCGAGTACCTGGGCAAGAAGATCGGCCGGCAGGAGATGACGATCGTCGCGCTGTACGTGCTGACGGTCCCCGCGCTGATCCTGGTGGGCACGGCGGTCGCCGTCGTCGTCGAACCGGGGCTCGTGGGAATCCAGGAACCCGGCCCACACGGTCTGTCCGAGGTGTTGTACGGCTACGCGTCGGCCGCGAACAACAACGGCTCCGCGTTCGGCGGCCTGACCTCCGGCACCCCGTTCTACGAGGTGACGCAGGGCCTGGCGATGCTGGCCGGGCGGTTCATCCCGATCGCCCTCGTGCTGGCCCTCGCCGGCCGGCTCGCGAGCCAGAAGTCGGTGCCCGCGACCGTGGGCACCCTGCCGACGCACCAGCCGCTGTTCGTGGGCCTGGTGGGCGCCGTGGCGCTCGTCGTCGTCGGACTCACCTTCATTCCCGTTCTTTCCCTCGGTCCCATCGTGGAGTCCCTGTCATGACCATCGACACCCGGAACATCCCGGACGTCCCCACCCACGAGCCCGCGTCCGGTGGAATCCAGCACCACTCCAAGCGTTCGGCGCCACGCGCCCTGACGTGGACGCAGCTACGGTCCGCGTTCCCGGGCGCGCTGCGCAAGCTCGACCCGCGCGTGCTGTACACCTCGCCCGTCATGTTTGTGGTCGAGGTGGGCGCGCTCGTCACGACGGTGCTCGCGATCATCGAGCCGGACGTGTTCGCCTGGTGGATCGCGGTCTGGCTGTGGGCCACCGTGCTCTTCGCGACCCTTGCGGAGTCCGTGGCGGAGTCCCGTGGCAAGGCGCAGGCCTCCACTCTGCGCGCCACGCAGAAGCAGACGACCGCACGCAAGGTCAACGCCCCCCAGGAAGCCCTGGAGAGGGGATCGGGGCTCGACCGGCTGCCCACAGTCGAGGTGCCGTCCTCCACGCTGCGCGTGGGCGACGTCGTGGTGGTCGTGGCCGGCGAGACCATCCCGGGCGACGGCGACGTCATCGAGGGGGTCGCGTCCGTGGACGAGTCGGCGATCACCGGTGAGTCGGCCCCCGTCATCCGGGAGTCCGGCGGCGACCGCAGCGCGGTCACCGGTGGCACCGTGGTGCTGTCCGACCAGATAGTCGTGCGCATCACGGCCCCCGCCGGGTCCACGTTCGTGGACCGCATGATCGCCCTGGTGGAGGGCAGCGAGCGGCAGAAGACGCCGAACGAGGTGGCGCTGAACATCCTGCTCACGTCGCTGACCATCGTCTTCCTGCTGGCGGTCGCCACGCTGCAGCCGTTCGCCATCTACTCGGGTTCGCGGCAGTCGCTGCTGGTCCTGGTGGCGCTGCTGGTCTGCCTGATCCCGACGACCATCGGTGCGCTCCTGAGCGCCATCGGCATCGCGGGCATGGACCGGCTGGTGCAGCGCAACGTGCTGGCGATGTCGGGCCGCGCGGTCGAGGCCGCTGGCGACGTCGACGTGCTGCTGCTCGACAAGACCGGCACCATCACCTACGGCAACCGGCGCGCCACCGAGGTGCTGCCGGTGAGCAGCGTGACGCCGCGTGAGCTGGCCGTCTCGGCGCGCCTCGCCTCGCTGGCCGACGAGACCCCGGAGGGGCGCAGCATCGTCGAGCTGGTGGACGGTAAGTACGGTCTGGTCGACGAGCTGCCGCTGGACGCGGAGCTGGTGCCGTTCACGGCCCAGACCCGCATGTCGGGCGTCGACCTGCCGCTCACGGACGGCGCCGGCCACACCCAGCTTCACCACATCCGCAAGGGCGCCGCCAGCGCCGTGCAGCGCTGGGTGCAGAGCACCGGCGCGCAGGTCTCCGGCAAGGAGACCGCGGAGCTGGAGTCGCACGTCGACGCCGTCTCCCGGGCGGGCGGCACACCGCTCGTCGTCGCGGAGCAGGTGGGTGAGTCGCCGGCGCGGGTGCTCGGCGTCGTCCGGCTCAAGGACGTGGTCAAGGAGGGCATGCGCGAGCGGTTCGACGAGCTGCGCGCCATGGGCATCCGGTCCGTCATGGTCACCGGCGACAACCAGGTGACCGCGCGCGCCATCGCCGCGGAGGCGGGCGTCGACGACGTCCTGGCGGAGGCGACTCCCGAGGACAAGCTCGCGCTCATCAAGCGGGAGCAGGAGGGCGGCAAGCTCGTCGCGATGGCCGGGGACGGCACGAACGACGCCCCGGCGCTCGCCCAGTCCGACGTCGGCGTCGCGATGAACACCGGCACGTCCGCCGCCAAGGAGGCGGGCAACATGGTGGACCTCGACTCGGACCCCACCAAGCTGATCGAGATCGTGGAGATCGGCAAGCAGCTCCTCATCACGCGCGGTGCGCTGACCACGTTCTCCGTGGCGAACGACGTCGCGAAGTACTTCGCGATCCTGCCCGCCATGTTCGTGACGGTGTTCCCGCAGCTCGGCGTGCTGAACATCATGCAGCTCTCGAGCCCTAGCTCGGCGATCCTGTCGGCCGTCATCTTCAACGCGCTGATCATCCTCGCCCTGATCCCGCTGTCGCTGCGCGGCGTGCGGTACCGGCCGGCGTCGGCCTCGTCACTGCTCACGCGCAACCTGCTGATCTACGGCCTCGGCGGGCTGGTGGCGCCGTTCATCGGCATCAAGCTCATCGACCTCGTCGTCTCGCTGCTCCCGGGCCTGTAGCCCAGCCCTCGCATCATCAGATAAGGAACTCAGATGGCAACAACAACAGTGGCGAGCGACCTCGCGGCGCTGACTCGCCAGTCCATGGCGGCGCTGCGGATGCTCATCGCCTTCACCCTCCTGCTGGGGCTGGCCTACCCGCTCGCGATGGTGGGCGTGGGGCAGGTGGCCTTCCCCTGGCAGGCGGACGGCTCGCTCGTCCAGTCCGACGGCGCCCGCACCACCTCGCGTGACGAGGCCGTGGGCTCGGCGCTCATCGCCCAGGGATTCACGGGCGAGGAGTACTTCCACCCGCGCCCGTCCGCCGCGGGCGACGGGTACGACACCCTCGCCTCCGCCGGGTCCAACCTGGGCCCGCTCAACCCCGACCTGGTCGCCACCATCGAGGAGCGCAAGGCCGCGGTGGCCGCCCTGGAGGGTGTTGACCCGGCCGACGTCCCGGCCGACGCCGTCACGGCGTCGGGCTCCGGCCTCGACCCGCAGATCAGCCCCGAGTACGCAGCGATCCAGGTGGCGCGGGTCGCGCGGGCGCGCGGCCTGTCCGTGGCCGACGTCGAGGCGGCCGTCGCCGAGCACACCGCCGGGCGCGACCTGGGTGTGCTGGGCGAGCCACGGGTGAACGTCCTGGAGCTCAACCTGGCCCTCGACGCCGCGGACGACGGTGCGCCGACCCCGTAACGAAGAAATGCCGCAGACTGAAGACATGACCACCGGACGCCGGGGCCGCCTCACCGTCTACCTGGGGGCGGCTCCGGGCGTGGGCAAGACCTACGCCATGCTCGACGAGGCGCACCGACGTCGCGCGCGAGGCACCGACGTCGTGATCGGCCTCGTCGAGACGCACGGGCGGACGGCGACGATCGACCGGATCGGCGACCTGGAGATGATCCCGCGGCGGCTCGTCGAGCACCGCGGGACCACCCTCACCGAGCTCGACGTCGCGGCCGTGCTGGAGCGGGCGCCCGAGGTGGCGCTCGTGGACGAGCTCGCGCACACCAACGCCGCCGGCTCCCAGCACGCCAAGCGCTGGCAGGACGTGCACGACCTGCTGGACGCCGGCATCGACGTGGTCACCACGGTCAACGTGCAGCACCTCGCATCACTGACCGACGACGTCGAGGCCATCACCGGGGTGCGGCAGCGCGAGACCGTGCCCGACAAGGTGGTCCGCGAGGCCGACCAGATCCAGCTCGTGGACCTCTCCCCGGAGCAGCTGCGCCGTCGGCTCGCGCACGGCAACGTCTACCGGGCCGAGCAGATCGACGCCTCGCTGTCGTCGTTCTTCCGCGTCGGAAACCTCACCGCGCTGCGGGAGCTGGCCCTGCTGTGGCTCGCCGACCGCGTCGACGACGCCCTGACCCGCTACCGCGCCGACCACGCGATCGGCGGCACCTGGCCGGCCCGCGAGCGCATAGTCGTGGCCGTCACCGGCGGCCCGGAGACGGAGACGCTGCTGCGCCGGGCCGCACGCATCGCGCAGCGGGCGGCCGGCACCGAGCTGCTGGCGGTGCACGTGCTGCCGACGGACGGGTTGCCGTCCACGCCGTCGGCCACGATCGCCGCCCACCGGGCGCTCGCGGAGTCGCTCGGCGGGGCCTTCCACACGGTGGTGGGGGAGGACGTGCCGACCGCCGTCGTGGACTTCGCGCACGGGGTCAACGCGACGATGATCGTGGTGGGTGTGTCCCGGCACCCGGTGTGGCGGCAGGCGCTGCTCGGGTCGTCCAGCGCGGAGATCGCGCGGCTGTCCGGTGCGATCGACGTGCACCTGGTGACGCACGAGCAGGCGCGCATCGGCGTGGGCACGCGCTCGCGGTACTCGTCGCTGTCTCCGAAGCGCCGGGTGGCGGGCTGGGTCTCCGCTCTGGTGGTGCCCGCGGTCCTGACGTCCGCCCTGCTGCTGATCGGTCGGAACGAGGCGGCGTTCGCGACGGACGCCATGCTGCTCCTGGCGGGTGTTGTCGGGGTGGCGCTGATCGGTGGGCTGTGGCCCGCGGTCGCTGCGGCGGTCGTGTCCAACCTGTGCCTCAACTGGTTCTTCGCTGCGCCGGTGGGCCGCCTGACCATCGCGGAGGGGGAGAACGTGCTCGCCCTGGCGGTGTTCATCGTGGTTGCGGTCGCCGTCGCCTCGGTCGTCGACCTGGCCGCGCGGCGCACCACCCAGGCGTACCGGGCGCGCGCGGAGGCGTCCACGCTCGCGGCGCTGTCGCGTTCGGTGCTGTCGGGTCAGGACACGGCGCAGGCGATCGTGCAGCGCCTCGCGCAGACGTTTGCGATGGCGGAGGTGCGGCTCGAGGAGCGCGACGACGATCGTGCGCCGTGGACCGTGGTGGCGCACGAGCGGTGGGTCACCGATGCGGGATCGGGCACTGGTTCTGGTGCCCGGCCGGCCCGGAGTCGGACGGCGCCGTCACCGAGGTAGCGATCGACGAGCGGCACCGCCTCGTCCTTGCGGGGCGGGTGCTCCCGGCGAGCGACCGGCAGGTGGTCGAGGCGTTCGGTGCGCAGGCAGGCATCGTGCTGGAGCACCGGCGGCTCCGTGAGCAGGCCGCCCAGGCCGAGGTGCTGGAGCGCACCGAAAGTACGCGCACCGCACTGCTCGCCGCCGTCTCGCACGACCTGCGGACCCCGCTCGCGGTGATCCGCACGGCGGTGGACGGTCTCTCGTCGCCCGACGTCGAGCTCGATGTGGAGGACCGGGACATCCTCACGGCCACCATCGCGGACTCGACGTACCGGCTGGAGCGGCTGATCGGCAACCTGCTGGACCTGTCCCGCCTGCAGACCGGGGCCGTCCGGCCGGCCCTGCGCGCCGCGTCGCTGGAGGAGGTGGTGCCGATCGCCGTCGAGCCGTGGCTTGCCGAGCTGACGCTCGACGTGCCCGAGGACCTCCCGCTCGTGCACACCGACCCGGGCCTGTTCGAGCGGGTGGTGGAGAACGTCGTCTCCAACGCGGTGCGGTACTCCCCGCCTGGCACCAAGGTGCTGTTCACGGCCTCCGCGTCGCGTGACGCGGTGGAGCTGCGCGTGGCCGACAGCGGGCCGGGCGTGCCCGACGACCGCAAGGCCACCATGTTCGAGCCGTTCCAGCGGCTTGACGACACGAGCGGAGGAGGCCTGGGCCTCGGGCTGGCGGTCGCGTCGGGGCTCGCGACCGCCGTCGGCGCCCGGATCACTGCCGAGGACACACCGGGCGGGGGCCTGACGATGGTGCTCACCGTGCCGCGCGACGAGGCATGGCGTGATGGGACGGACCAGTCGTGATGGGATGGACCAGTGATCGGTGAGCCGGATGACGGGGGCGTGCGATCGGGGGCGGGCAACCGCGTGCTCGTGGTCGACGACGACGCCGCGCTGGCCCGTGCCCTGGCCATCAACCTGCGTGCGCACGGGTGGGACGTGACTGCCGCGCCGACGGGTGCGGCCGCGCTGGACGCGGTGGCCTCGGCTCGGCCGGACGTGGTGCTGCTCGACCTGGGCCTGCCCGACATGCCGGGCCTCGACGTCATCGAGGGAATCCGCGGCTGGACCCGGGTGCCGATTGTGGTGCTCTCGGCTCGGCAGCTCGGTGACGACAAGGTCGACGCCCTCGACGCCGGGGCCGACGACTACGTGACCAAGCCGTTCGCGATGAACGAGCTGCTCGCGCGGCTGCGTGCGGCGGTGCGCCGGGCCGCACCAGGCCAGGCGGAGGAGCCCGTGGTCGTCGCGGGCGAGCTGCGGATCGACCTGGCGCGGCGGCAGGTCTCCCGCGCCGGCGTGGACGTGCGGCTGAGCCCCACCGAGTGGGCGCTGCTGGAGGTGCTGGTGCGCAACCGTGGCCGGCTCGTGGACCGCAAGCAGCTGCTGCACGAGGTCTGGGGCCCGGCGTACTCGACGGAGACGAACTACCTGCGCGTGTACACGGCGCAGCTGCGGCGCAAGCTGGAGCAGGACCCGTCGCACCCGCGCCACATCCTGACCAACCCGGGGGCGGGATACCGGTTCGAGGAGTGAGCCGGGCGGCCTTGACTGGCCGACGGCGGTCCGCGGCTGGGCGCGGCCTGATCCTGCTGCGTCAGCTCGTAGCTTTTCCTTCTTCGCGTACACCGGCGACCTGGTCAGCCAGGAGAACGGCGATCAGTCGTTGCTCGCGGGTCGGGAAGGCCGTGCCCGACGTCGCGTTGACCACGAAGTGGCCGATGACCTCGGGGCCTCGGCGCACAAGGACGGCGACGTACTCGTCGGTCGGCAGGCCGACCCGGTCGACATCGACCGCACGGCCGTTCCGGTTCAGCACGCCGTCCTGGTCCAGGATGGCGTTGCGCGCGTCCCGCACCGGGCCTACGACGTAGCGGCAGTCGTCAGCGCCAAGCGCATCGGTGATCTGACGTGCCACGAGATCGAGCACCTGTTCTCTGGGCAGACCGTCGGCCGCCGCGCTCGCGGCGCCGAGCACCCCCGCAAGATAGCCGGAGTGCCGGGCCGCGCGTCGCTGCTGCCGGTACCCCCACAGGGCGATCTCGGTCACCACAAGACTGATCACGACGAGCAGGACGGTCGCCTCGATGTCGTCGGCGTCGTCGATGGTGAAGGTCAGGTACGGCTCGGTGAGGAAGAAGTCGAACCACGCGCCGGCCGAGAAGGCGGCGAGGAGGGCGGCCAGCCGGTCACCGGTGGCCGCGGCGGCCACCACGAGCACGACCAGGACCAGCACCGACGTCGCGGCGGTGACAGCGTCACGGACGGTTGACAAGATCGCGCAGGCCAGCAGCGGCGCAAGGACCGCCGCCACCCGCACCGACGGACGCCACCACGCCGCTTGCGGCCACGCTGTGACTAGTTCGGTCATCACTGCTCCTTAACCTCTCGCATCATGGTGGCGCTCACGGTGATCCCACGCGAGCGCTGGAACCTGCGACCGGCGAGTTCGGTCCCTTGCACCAGCGCATCCGTGACTTCGGTCGCTTGCTATGAGATCGGTCGTTTGATTGACCGATCTCATGGCAACCGGCCGAAGTGAGATCAGCCGCTGTGCAACCGACCGAAGTCAGGAGATCTGCCCGACTGCTGACCGAAGTCGAGCGGTCGCCCTCAGTGGTCGGAGACGTCGTCCAGCGACTCGACCAGCGCGGTGAGCGACCGCTCGAAGGCCGCGCGGTCGCCGGCCGGGATGCCATGGAGCAGGTCCCGCTCCATCTCGCGGATCTCGGCCTTGCAGCGTTTGAGAACCCGTCGTCCCTCGCCGGTGAGCGAGACGACGCGGTTTCGGCGGTCCGCAGGATCCGGTACCCGGCTGACGAGCCCGAGCTCCTCCAGCCGGTCGAGGTTGCCGATCAGCCGCGTCTTGTCGCGCCCGGCGTCGGCTGCGAGCTGGGCCTGGGTCGGTGCGTCGTTCTCGGTGAGGGCACTGAGCACCGCGTAGTCCCACATCCTCAGCCCGGCGCGCTCCAGGATCGGCTCCTCGCGAGCGATCGCCACCCGCAGCAGCCGGTTCAGCAGGTAGCCAAGCTCGGGTCGCTCCACCTGGCGATCCTAACCGGGCCCATACGATCTACCCGGGTGTATCGTCTACGGATGCTTACTTATTCGGAAACGCTCGCTCTGCACGACGGTGCACTCGCCGACACCGGCCTGCTCGTCGAACGCGCGGCTCAGGGCGACCTCGGTCTCGCCACACCGTGCGTCGGCTGGGATCTCGCGGACCTCCTGTCGCACATGGTCGGCCAGAACCTCGGCTTCGCCACCGCCGTCGCCGCCGGCGACGCGGAGGAGGCGGCCTATGCCGGCCCGGACATCACCCCGGCGAACGCCGTCGCCGAGTGGGACGCGTCTGCCGCGGCGCTGCGTGCCGCGTTCGGGCAGGCCGACGAGGGCGCCACGGTCCACCTCGCCGAGTTCGACATCCAGGTACCGGCCGCGATGGCGCTCGGGATGCAGCTCCTCGATGCCGCCGTCCACGCCTGGGACGTCGCCACCGCGCTCGGCGACACCTACCGGCCCAACGAGACCGTCGCGGACTTCGTCCTCGACTACGCGCGCAAGATCGCGAGCAGGCCCGGCGGGTCGCCGGGTGTCTTCGCGGAACCGCTGACCGAAACCGGTACCGACCCCTGGTTCGACGCCCTGCGCCTCCTGGGCCGGGACCCGCAGCAGGCCTGGTCACGGGCCGACGACGCCCACTAGGCTTCGCGTCGAGCCTGGCCATGGCGTTGCCTCTCTCGGCGGCGCGCATGAGCCCACCGGGACAGGAGAACGACCGGATGCAGCGAGCCGAGGACCAGTCGGGCCGCACGCGTGCGCGTGCGCTCCGGGGTGTCCTCGCGGCGTCGTCGGCGACGCTGGTCGCGCTGCTGTCCCACGTCGCCGGTGGCGGCGAGATGCCCGGCGCTCTGGGCATCGTCGTCCCGCTGGCCCTGTCGCTGCCGGTGTGCATGGCGTGGTCCGCTCAGCACCTGTCGCTGCCCAGGCTGTCGGCCTCGGTGGTGGTGAGCCAGGTCTTCTTCCACGTGCTGTTCGTGCTGGGCACGCCCAGGGGCCCCGCGACGGCGTCATCGGGCCTGCACGCGGCGCACGCGGGTATGACCAGGTCGACGACGTCGGCGCAGCTCCCCGGCCAGCAGTCGGGGCAGATGGCCGAGATGGTGCATGCCGACGTCACGATGTGGGTCTGGCACGCCGTCGCGGCGGTGGCCACCGTCGTCGTCCTGTATCGCGGCGAGCTGATGCTGCTGCGCCTGCGCGCGCTGGCGGACCGGACGGCGGCCTGGCTGCTGCGCGGGCTGAGGTTCGCCGACGAGGTCGCCGCCGTCGTTCTTCCGGCACTCCCGGGCGTGGTCGCCGCGACCTTCCGCCCGCTCCACCCGGGCCCGCAGCTCACTCCGCTGCGGCGCAGGGGGCCTCCCGCACTGCATGCGGTCTGAGTTCTAGTTCTGCGTCACGAGCGCTTCACCTGTGCTCGTGCGCTGCCTGCGCCCGTCCTGCGTGACGGGTGGGACCGATGTGTGCCCCCCTCCTTTTGAATGAGGCCCCGCCATGACCGAAACCCTCGACACCTCCACCTCCACGTCCAGCCTGCCCGCCGACGGCGACCCCTCGCCGCCCCGCCCCGGCCGTAGACCGTGGTTCGGCGCGCTGCTGCGGCGCCTGCACTTCTACGCCGGCCTCCTGGTGGGCCCGTTCATCCTGGTCGCCGCGACCAGCGGCGCCCTCTACGCGCTGGCTCCCGCGCTGGAGCAGGTGGTCTACGACCGCGAGCTGCACGCCCCGGTCACCGACACGCGGGTGAGTCTCGCCGAGCAGGTCGAGGCCGCCCAGGCCCACGTAGGTGCCGGCGTCGCGCTCACCGCGGTGCGCCCCGCACCCGAGCCGGGCGACACCACCCGGATCCTGTTCAGCCAGGACGGCCTGGGGTCGAGCGAGTCCCGCGCCGTCTTCGTCGACCCCGGGACCGGGGAGGTCCGCGGCGACCTGACGAGCTACGGCTCCAGCGGCTCGTTGCCGCTGCGCAGCTGGGTCTCCAACCTGCACCGGAGCCTGCACCTCGGGGATCCGGGGCGGCTATACAGCGAGCTCGCGGCGTCCTGGCTCGGGATCGTCGCGACGGTGGGGCTCGTGCTGTGGATCAACCGGCTCCGCGCGGCCCGCCGTCGCACCGGCGTCGTCCGACCGAAGCCGCGGCAGACCGGCTACCGGCGCCTGCTGTCCTGGCACACCACCATCGGCGCGACGGTGGTGCTGGCCGCCGTGTTCCTGTCCATCACCGGGATCACCTGGTCCCAGCACGCCGGCGCCAACGTCGGCGACCTGCGCACCACGCTCGGCTGGCTCACCCCGTCCCTGGACACGAGCCTGGCGGCCGAGGAGTCCGACGAGGGCGGGGAGCACGCTGGCCACGGGGGTACGACGCCCGACCCGGCCGGCGTCACGGACCCCGCGACCTTCGACGCCGTCCTGGCCACCGCCCAGGCCATCAACGTCAACACCGGGCACGTCGAGATCGTGCCGCCGGCCGAGCCGGGCACCGCGTGGGTGGTGCAGGAGAACAAGAGCAGCTACCCGACGGCGGGCGACTCCGTCGCTGTCGACGGGACCACCATGCAGGTGGTGCACCGCACCGACTTCGCGGAGTTCTCGCTGCCCGCCAAGCTCACGACGTGGGGCATCGACCTCCACATGGGTCTCCTGTTCGGCCTGGCCAACCAGCTGGTGCTGTTTGTGCTCGCCCTGGGTATCGGCGCCATGGTGGTGCTCGGGTACACGATGTGGTGGAAGCGGCGGCCGACCCGCGAGCCGCGCGGTCTTGCCGGTCCAGCGCCGCGGCGTGGGGCGCTGCGCGGCGCCCCGTGGTGGGGCCTGGCGGCCGTCGTCGCGGTCGCCGTCGGGATCGGGTGGTTCCTGCCGCTGGTCGGGTACACCCTCGCTGGGTTCGTCGTGCTCGACGTGCTCGTGGGTGCCTACCAGGCGCGGCGGGACGGGAGCTCCGTATCACCGTGATCTCTACATGATGTGGTAGCGTCGCGGCGGTTTGGCCACTGTTCTTGCTACGTCGTGCATCGTGGAGAACGCAGGGGGCGCCAGTGCCGTCGGACCCGGTCGTGCAGTGGGCGGTGGCGGGTGTGTTCGCCGCCCTGAGCGCTCACTCCGTGTGGCGCCTCGCCACTGCCCGGCAGGTGTTCGTAGGGCTGGGCTACCTGTTCCACCTGGGCATGAACCTCGACATGGTGGCCATGGTGTGGCCGTGGTGGGCGCAGATACCAACGCTCTCGCAGCTCGGATTCTTCGCTGTGGGAGCGGTCTTCTTCGCTTCCGCAGCGGGGTGGTACGCGGGCGACGCGCTACCCCGTGGCGCGGCCGGGGACCGGCGGCAGCTGTGCTGCCACCACCGGGACGCTCCGGCTCAGGCTGCGCATGCCGTCATGATGCTGGCCATGGTGTGGGCGGTGGCGGTCATGAGCCAGATGCGGCACGCGGGCCACGGCGCGCACGCCGCGCCGCTGGGCTCCTGGACCACGGGCGCGGGAGTGCTGCTCGCCGCGGCGCTCCTGGTCGGTGGCGCCCTGTTCCTCGTGTACCTCTCGCGGCATCTGCGCGAGCGCGGTTCGGTCTGGGACCGGAACGGCGCCGATCACGTCGCGAGTGCCCTCATGAGCCTCGGGATGGTCGCCATGTGCGGGCTCATGCTGAGCGGCTAGCGGTTGGCCGGCGTGGGCTCAGCCCGCCTGTCGCCGTCCCAGAACCTGCCGCGGTCGCAGCGCACGCTGCAGCATCTCGACGTCCCTAGCGGTCAGGTGGTCCGCGAACCGGAGCAGCGCTTCCTCGCGGTCGCCGCTGCCTTCGAGCGCGGAGAGCATCGCCGCTCCCGCGCGCTCGCCGTCCGACCGGGTGGGGCGGAAGCGGACCTTCCGGGGGGACGCGGCGACCCGGACCACCTCGCCCTTCTTCTGGAGGCGGTCGAGCACCGTCAGGAGGGTTGTGTACGCCGGGACATGACCGTCCCCGAACCCCTCCTGGATCACTCGCGCTCCGATCGCGCCCTCGTGGTCCCAGAGGATGCGCATGACCTCCGCTTCGAGCTGACCACGCTCGCGAGTCCTGCCAGACATATTGCCCTCCTGGGCAGGACCCTACTCCACGGGCGGCCGCCCGCCCGGAAGCGGACGGCCACCTGCGTTGTCGCCCGGCGAGCCGGACGGAGCCGGACGGAGCCGGACGGAGCCGGACGGAGCCCGACGGATCTAGAGCCGGCGCGTCAGGCCGGCAGCGGCGCCAGCACGTCGAGCGCGCCGCTCCGGGCCTGCTCCACCAGGTCTTCGAGCTGGTCCTGGCTCATCTGGATCCGCTGCCCGAAGTCGTCGGTGATCACTATCCGCTTCAACGGCTCGGCGGTCGGGTCGACGAACAGCTCCGGGCAGCCGCAGTCGCACTTGCCGCAGAACGTGGCCACATGAACAAGCTGAGGGTTGTCGCTCATCGGTTGTCTCCTCTGCATGGGACGTGTATGTACGTGCATGGACGTGGAAATAACTGGCCTTGGGCTCGCGTGCTGCCCTCTATGAGGGTCAGGTATATCTCTACAAGACGTCAAGATATTCTGTGATCCGGCGCGCCCGAGCCGCGTATCCCCAGCACGACGCCGAGCACCACCACCCCCACACCCAGCCACACGACCGGCCCCGGCACCGGGCCGCCCGGGCTGGTGATCGGGTACGCCGCGAACACCCCGGACCGGCTGCACGAGGCGGTGCGGCGCATCGCGGGGGCAAGGGCCGCGCCCTCACGTGACTGATCAGCCCCGCACCAGCCGCCACAGCGATGTGACCTCACGTCGTCGTGCCTCATGGAGCAGGTCCGCGGTGTCTGTGGCGCGGGGGTGCTGCGGGGCGGTGTCGGACCGGCCGGCAATCCGCAGGCCGGCGGCGGTGAAACGGGCGAGGAGCTCCTCGCGGGTCCGCAACCCGAGGTGTTCGGCAAGGTCGGAGAGGATGAGCCAGGCCTCACCCGCCGGGTTGAGATGATCGACTAGCCCGTCGAGGAACCGGCGGAGCAGGTCGGAGTCGGGGTCGTAGATCCCGAGCTCCAGGGCCGAGGTGGGGCGCGCGGGCAGCCAGGGCGGGTTGCAGACGATCAGATCGGCCCGCCCGCTCGGCCACAGGTCGGCCTCGCGGACCTGTACTCGGTCAGCAAGCCCGAGCCGGCGCATGTTCTCGCGGGCGCACGCCACCGCGCGGGGGTTGATATCGGTGGCTACCACCCGTCCCGCCCCGCGGCGGGCGAGGACGGCGGCGAGCACACCGGTCCCGGTGCCCAGGTCGAAGACGACGGGCGGCGCGGCGTCGTCGGGGAACGGCGCCTTGGCGACCAGGTCGATGTACTCCCCGCGCACCGGCGAGAAAACGCCGTACGCGGGATGGATGCGCGCGCCCAACGCGCCGATCTCGACGCCCCGCTTGTGCCACTCGTAGGCGCTGAGCACACCTACGAGCTCGGTGAGCGAGACACACGTGCCGTCGTCGGCAGCAGCCGGGTCGCCGTCGACCAAGCCGTACGCCTGATCGCACGCCTCCCGTACGTCGGGCGCCCGGCGTAGTCCCAGGGAGTGGTCCGGTTCGAGCACAACCAGCAGTCGCCCGAGCAGCCCGGATCGCTTGGCGCGCGCCGCACGATGCCGGTGGAACAGCGTCGCCGCGTCGTCCGCGGTTGGGACGGGGTGGGAACGCTGGTGCAGCCGGTCCATCGCGCGCAGCAGCTGCCGGGCGTTGTGGAAGTCGCCGCGCCACAGCAGACCGGTGCCCTCCCGGGCCATGCGGTACGCGGCCTTCGCCGTGGTGCGATCGTCGACGGCGACAACGCGCGCCGGCACGGGGGCCTCGTTCTCGGAGTGCCAGGGTGCGGAGAAGGGTGTTCCGTTCTCGGTCCAGCGGACAGCCGAGAGAGCAGAGACAACAGACATGACGTACTCCTGGAGTGGATCGAAGGTGCTTGAGCAAGCGACGCTTCGAACCGGAGTACGGCAGGATCACGTGTCTGCATCCTCCCACGGGCTCGACGCCCGGGAGGTGCAACGAGAGCCACGGCACAGCCGATTTCCCCTCGTCAGGCCCCGCAGGCAGTTGGCATGATCGCCGCATGACCCGCGTTCGACCCACCTGGCCCGACCTGCCCGCCCACGTCCGCGACGCCGTCGTCGCAAAGCTGGGCGGTCCGGTCACGTCCTGGGCGTCGCACGACGGCGGGTACTCGCCGGGCTGGGCGCTCACGCTGGAGTCGCCGTCGGGCGGTGTGTTCATCAAGGTCGCCTCGACCGAATACGAGGTGTCGGCTCGCCTGCACCGCGAGGAGGCGGCACGCGCCGGCGCGCTGCCCGACGGCGTCCCCGCGCCCGCGTTCCGGTGGATCCTGGAGCTGCCCGACCCCGAGGTGGCGGACCGCGCGTGGGTGGTCATCGCGGCCGACGCCGTCCACGGGCGGGCGGCCCGGACCGAGCCGTGGGACCTGGCCGACCTCGACCGCCTCCAGCACCTCGCCCGCCGCATCGCGGAGCACGAGGTCCGGCCCGACGGTGTGTTCCCCGCCTTCAACGACGAGGTCCGGCCGGAGGCCGCCCTGCTGGCTGACGCCAGGCCCGCGGGCCTGGTGACCTACGACCCCTGGCTCGTGGCGAACCTCGACCGGATCGCGAAGATCGCTGCCCCCGAGCGGCAGTTCGAGGCGTTTGCAGGCCCGCACCTGGTGCACGCCGACCTGCGGGCTGACAACGCGCTCGTCGTCCGGCGGCCTGGTGGGGCCGAGGAAGCGGTGGCCGTGGACTGGCCGTATGCCTCGCACGGCGCGTCGTTCGTGGACCAGACCGGCATGCTGCCGGCCGTGCGCGCCGCGGGCGGGCCCACCCCGCAGGAGGTCCTGGACCGGACGCCCCTGCCGGCCGACGCCGACCCCGAGGCGGTCACCGTCTATGTGGCGGTGCTGACCGCCTACTTCGCGCACAACTCGCTGCTCGATCCGCCGCCCGGCATCCCGCACCTGCGGGCGTTCCAGCGGGTCCAGGCCGAGGCGTGCATCCCGTGGCTGCGCGAGCGCGTCGAGGGTCGTTAAGTAGACCTAGGCTTGGACGACGGCGCGCTCCGCGTCGCCGTCGGACCCAGAACCTACAAATTGGAGCATCCAGCGATGGCTCGCCACCTTGTCACCAGTGCGCTTCCGTATATCAACGGCATCAAGCACCTGGGGAACATGGTCGGGTCGATGCTCCCGGCCGACGTCTACGCGCGCTACCTGCGCCAGCGCGGCCACGACGTGCTGTACATCTGCGCCACGGACGAGCACGGCACGCCGGCCGAGCTGGCGGCGGCCGCGGCGGGGCTGCCGGTAGCGGAGTTCTGCGCGCAGGCCCACGAGACGCAGAAGAAGATCTACGAGGGCTTCGGGCTCTCGTTCGACCACTTCGGGCGCAGCTCGTCGCCGCAGAACGCGGAGACCACCCAGCACTTCGCGCGGCGCCTCCAGGAGAACGGCTTCATCGAGGAGCGCGCGATCCGGCAGGTGTACTCGCCGGTCGACGGCCGGTTCCTGCCCGACCGCTACGTCGAGGGCACGTGCCCGCACTGCGGCTACGACCGGGCGCGCGGCGACCAGTGCGAGAACTGCACCCGCGTGCTGGACCCGACGGACCTGATCGACCCCCGTTCGGCGATCAGCGGCTCCACCGACCTGGAGGTGCGCGAGACCAAGCACCTGTTCCTGCTCCAGTCGAAGCTGCAGGGCGAGGTCGAGGCGTGGATCGACAAGAACGGCACGGACTGGCCGCTGCTGTCGACGTCGATCGCACGCAAGTGGCTCGCCGAGGGCCTGCACGACCGCGCGATCACGCGCGACCTGGAGTGGGGCGTGCCGGTCCCGGCCGACACGTGGCCCGAGCTCGCGGCCGAGGGCAAGGTCTTCTACGTCTGGTTCGACGCCCCGATCGAGTACATCGGCGCCACCCAGGAATGGGCCGACGCCGGCTCGGGCGCCGGTGCGGCCCGGGACTGGAAGTCCTGGTGGTACCAGGCCGACGACGTCCGCTACACGCAGTTCATGGCCAAGGACAACGTCCCGTTCCACACGGTGATGTTCCCCGCCACGCAGCTCGGCGTCCGCGAGCCGTGGACGATGGTCGACTACGTCAAGGGCTTCAGCTGGCTCACCTACTACGGCGGCAAGTTCTCGACGTCGCAGAAGCGGGGCATCTTCACCGACGCCGCGCTGGAGATCCTGCCGGCCGACTACTGGCGCTACTTCCTCGTCGCGAACGCACCCGAGTCCGACGACTCCTCGTTCACCTGGGAGCACTTCGCCGGGACGGTGAACAAGGACCTGGCCGACACGCTCGGCAACTTCGTCAACCGGGTCCTGACGTTCTCCGCCAAGCGGTTCGGCGACGCCGTCCCGGCGGGCGGCGAGCCGGGTGCGGCCGAGGAGAAGCTCGGTGCGGAGGTGGCCCGGCTCCTCGCGGAGCTCGAGGAGCACATGGAGGCCCTGCAGTACCGCAAGGCCGCGAATGCCCTGCGCGCCCTGTGGTCGGCCGGCAACGCCTACCTGGTCGAGAAGGAGCCGTGGAAGCAGGTCAAGGTTGATCCCGACGCCGCGGCGGTCTCGCTGCGCACCGCGATGAACCTGATCCACCTGTATGCGGTGGTCTCGGAGCCGTTCATCCCGGAGACGGCCGCGACACTCCGGGGGGTCTTCGCGCTGGAGGACGACGCCGCGACCTGGGTCACCCCGGAGGGCGCGATGTCGCTCTCCGCCGTTCCCGCCGGTACGACCTTCTCGGTCCCCCCGGTCCTCTTTGCCAAGATCACTGACGAGGACCTGGAGGAGTACCGCACCCGCTTCGGCGCCGCTGAGGCCTAGACCTGGGCCGCCGCCAGCTGCTCCCGGACCTGGCGCTTGGCGCGGGCCAGCATGCCCGCCATGCCGTTCAGGCGTAGCAGGCTGACCACCTTGGTCAGGCCGAGCTGCAGCGGGAAGTCCTCCGGCACGTCCAGCACCTGCTGCGCCGTGAGTCCGGTCAGGCCCTGTGCCAGGATCGACGCGAAGCCGCGCGTGGTGGGCGCCTCCTCCGGGGCGGTCGCGTAGAAGGCGACCACTCCGGCGTCGTCCACCTCGGCGAAGGCGTAGACGGGGGACTGGCACTCCTGGACCCGTTCCAGCCGCTCCGGCGCGTCCGCGTACCTGGCGGGCAGCGGCGGCAGCTCTTGCGACACCTCCAGCAGGAGCTGGAGGCGGTCGCGCTCGGGCGTCTCCAGGAAGGCTTCCCGCAGCTCGGCGAGGGCTTCGGGCAGGTCGACGTCGTTGGTGCTCATCTCTTCATCCTGCCACCGCTCGTCGTCCGGCCGGGTAGATCGCGCCGAGCTCCTCGCGGGTCTGGTAGGTGCCGATCCCGGTCAGGACAGCCGACGGTCCAGCACCCCCAGGTGGGCCCAGGCCCGCGCCGCCTGCGGCCCGCCCGGCGGCGTCAGCCGCGCCAGGCGCGTCCACGCCGCGTGGTCGTCGGCACCCTCGTCGCGTGCGGTCCACTGCTCGACGGCGGACGCGTCGTCGCAGGCGTGCACCGCCTCGCGGACCTCGGCCGCTACCTCCTCGCGCAGCCGCTCCACACCCGGTGCGACCGACCGGCGCAGCAGCGGCTCGGCGTAGGCCGTCAGCGCGCCGCGCACGTCGCTGCGGCCAAGCCGGGATCGCACGGTGTCGACGTCGGACGAGAGCGGGCGCGCGAGCCGGTAGGGCCGCGACCCGGCGAGCAGCGGGCCACCCAGGACGCCGTCGGCCACCCTGCGCAGGCGGGAGATCTCCGCGCGCACCGCCACGAGCGACAGGTCGCCGGGGTGCAGCAGCACGGCGAGCTCCTCCGCGCCGAGCCCGCGGGGGTGCTCGGCGAGCAGCAGCAGGATCTCGGCGTGCCGCAGGGAGATCCGCCGCTCGCGCAGGGTGGGCGTGCCGAGCACCCGGAGGTCGGGGGTGCGGTCGGGCGCGCCGACACCCAGACCCAGGTCCACGTCGAGGCCACCCGCCCAGGCCGGGCGGCCGCCGTCGGACTCCCGGAGCCGTGCGGCGGTGCGTGCGGCGAGCTCGCGCTCGACCATCGCGACGGTTGCCCGCACCAGCGCGAGGGCGACGTGGAAGCCGGCGGCGCTGCCGCCGGTGAGGTCGAGGACGCCGATGATCCCGCCCGCCGGGTCGTGCACCGGGGCCGCGGTGCAGCTCAGCCGCTGGACCGGGCGCGCGAAGTGCTCGGCCCCGAGCACCTGGACCGGAGCCCGCGTGGCGAGGGCCGTTCCGGGCGCATTGGTGCCCACGGACTCCTCGCGCCAGACCGCGCCCTCGACGAACCCGACGTGGTCCACCGCGGAGCGCACCGGTCCCCGGCCCTCTATCCACAGGAGACGGCCGATGTCGTCCGACACCGCGATCACCAGGTCGTCGCTCGTGGCACCGCCCACCAGGTCGCGCACGAGGGGCATCGCGATGGCGAGCGGGTGGTTGCGTCGGTAGTCGTCGAGGTCGGCCGACGCCGCGACGGCCACCTCGCCCGGATGGTCCGGGTCCACACCGTTACGCAGGCTCCGGCGCCACGAGGCCGCGACGACGGGATCGATCCCGTCGGGTTCGTGCGAGCCGGCAGAACCGACGAAGCTCTCGTACGCCGCGCGAACCCACTGCGCGTCCCGGTGTGGCACCTGCGTCATGCTGCCCCTGACCTTGTTCGGACGTCGTCGTCGAACCCAGCCAGTGTAGGCGCGGGGCCAAGGCCATCAACAGGTTGTGCACCGGTTTCGCCAAGGCGCCCACCGGTGCGGAGCGCTAATCCGCGAATCGCCGGTGTATTACGGCCTTGATGCGCGGCATGTGAGATGTAGTCTTAGCGTCAATCGCATCGGTTATCCAAAGGGCCTCGAGTCCGACACTTTGTTTTCATGGGATCTCTCTTTGGGGGAAGAGTTGAACACCATCGCATTGGCGAAACCGGAACCTGCGATATCCGGGACTGACGACGAACCGGGCGACAGTCCGACCCGGCTACCCACGATCGACCTAGCCCAGCTTCCGCCGCTGGACGTGGCGGAGCCTTCGCCCCTCGTTGTTGCAGGCGATGTCGCCGGCGCCCGCGGCCGCAGGCCCTGGGTTTTCGGGGCCGCGATCATCACCGGCATCGCCGCCGTCATCACCCTCTGGACCGTTTCGGCCGAAGCGGACGAGGCCAGCCGCATCGTGGCGCTCACCTCCCAGATCGACACCCAGGTCTCCAGCACCTCGGCCCGATCGCACGACCTGGCCGCCGTCATGGACATGGCGGAGCGCGTCTACCAGCACTCCGACGGCAAGGTCGCCGACCCAGCCACCCGGATCATCCTCGCCGAGGCGATCGCCGAGGCCCGCCAGGCCGGGGCGCAGCGAGTCACCGACACCCCGCCTAGCTCCGTGACGCAGGCCCGCACCCTGCTCGCCCAGGCAGCGCACATCGAGAACTCGCTCGACTGGG
Source organism: Promicromonospora sp. Populi (assembly GCF_041081105.1). Classification (NCBI taxonomy): domain Bacteria; kingdom Bacillati; phylum Actinomycetota; class Actinomycetes; order Micrococcales; family Promicromonosporaceae; genus Promicromonospora; species Promicromonospora sp. Populi. The sequence continues at coordinate 4,776,985 of NZ_CP163528.1, forward strand.
CCGTGGAGGACCTGCGGATCGCCGTTGACATGGTCCAGCAGTCGCAGGGTGCGCAGCGCGTGCTGGACACTCGTGACCCGGTCGGCAACCGGACGGTGCTCGCATCGCACAACGGATCCTGATCCGCGCCGGCTCATGGCCATGGCATTGAGTTCCAACGCTTTTCGAATGTCGAAATCTGTTTCCAGAAATCGCCTTTCTCCGAGGATGCGGGAACTCTTTCGGCCCGTGTTTTCCGATTCATCAAATGCTCTGGCGCCTTTTGCCCCGGAGCGGGACTCGAGCGAAAATCACGGCAGCGCACGGTAGGCATCCACCAGGTCGACAAACTCCGCCCGCAGCCCGTAGGGATCCGCGCCCCGGGCGCTCCAGGCCCGCTCCCTGACGGCGTCGAGGCTCGCCGCCCCCTGGTACTCGGACTCGGTGGCGATCAGCCCGAGCTCGGCCACCGCGGACGCGAAGGCGAAGTCCGCCGACGGCGTCGGCGTGAACGCGTCGGGGCCGACGGCGAACGCCGCCTCCGTGCTGGCCGTCGCCTCGCCGTCATCGGTCGCTCCAACCCGACCAGTCTCCCCGCCGTCACCCGGAGCCTTGTAGCGCACGTGCACGGTCATGAAGTCCTCGTCGGCCGGCGCGCCGACCGGGATCAGCTCGTAGAACGCGGTCACGGAGTGCCCGGCCCCGACATCGCCGGCGTCCTTGGTGTCGTCGTCGAAGTCCTCGTCCGCCAGACGCCGGTTGTCGTACCCGATCAGCCGGTAGGAGCGGACGGCGGCCGGGTTCAGCTCCACCTGCAGCTTGAGGTCCTTGGCGACCACGAACATCGTCGAGTCGAACTCGTCCACCAGGACCTTGCGCGCCTCCGCGAGCGTGTCGATGTAGGCGTAGTTGCCGTTCCCGTGGTCCGCGATGGCCTCCATCGTGTTGTCCTTGAGATTGGCCATGCCGAAGCCCAGCACCGACACGTAGACGCCGGACTCCCGCTCGGCCTCGATCAGCTCCGTGAGCTCCTGCGGGGTCGACGGGCCGACGTTGAAGTCGCCGTCGGTCGCCAGCACCACGCGGTTGTTGCCGCCCTCGACGAAGTTCTTCTCGGCCAGCTCGTAGGCCGTCCGCAGCCCGTCCGCGCCGCCCGTCGAGCCGCCGGCGCGCAGCGACCGCAGGTGATCCACCAGCACCCCGTGCGCCGAGCCGGGCACCGAGTCGGCGACCACCTGGTTGTCGCCCGCGTACGTCACTATCGACACCCGGTCGCGCTCGTCGAGCTGTTCCACCAGCAGCTCGAACGACTCGGCGAGCATGGGCAGCTTGTTGGGCTCGTCCATCGACCCGGACACGTCCAGCAGGAACACGATGTTGTTGCCCTCCGACGTCGGTAGCGCCTCCGTCGCCTGCACACCGACCATCGCCAGCTGGTGTGCCGAGTTCCACGGCGCCGGCGCGACCTGGGCCGCTACGGAGAACGGGTGCTCCGCATCGGCGTCGGGCGCCGTGTACCCGTAGTCGAAGTAGTTGACCAGCTCCTCGATGCGCACGCCCTCGGGCGCCACACCCTGGTTCACCTGGCGGCGCAGGTTGGAGTACGACGCCGTGTCGACGTCGGCCGAGAACGTGGACAGCGGGGTGGTGGTGACGTCCTGGAACGACGACTCGGGGGAGTCGTCGTACTCCTCCTGCTGCTCGGGCGGCATCATCCGCTCGGTCGTCCCGGGGCCGGCGAAGTCCTGGTCGGGGAGTGCCGGCGCGGCCTCCGCACCGCTCAGTGCTTCTGTGTTGCCCAGGTCCCTGTCGGCCGGCGCCTCGGGGGCCGGGGCCAGCAGTTCCGCCGAGTCTGCCGCGGTCTGAACCGGCTCGTCCTGGGCGGTGCAGCCCGCGAGTGCCAGCACCACGGTCAGCGCCGCCGCCAGCGGCACCATCAGCGGAATGGCCAATGGCCGAGCGCCTGCGGTGGTTTGGGTCCGGCGGGGTGCGGGGGTCATGGGAGGCCTCTCATCGTGCTCGGCTCGTGGTCCGGCTTCGGGGATCCGGCGATCTGTCCTCTGGAATCCATCTGTTCCGACGGTCGCGGGACTTGCGGTGGCGAGGTCACGGTCGGGTTGCGGTGGCCTGCAACCCCGATGCAACGCCCGCCTGCCTAACCTCGGCCCCACCTGGGTGCACCGCTGCACCCGGGTGTGGTTCCGCCGTCGGGCAGCCGACGACGGGCACGAGAACCTGCGAGGAGGCAGACCATGACCGTTTACGCAGCCCCGGGTACCGAAGGTGCCATCGCCACCTATCGGCCCCGGTACGACCACTGGATCGGCGGCGAGTACGTGGCGCCCGCGAACGGGCAGTACTTCGAGAATCCGAGCCCTGTGAACGGGCGGACCTTCACCGAGGTGGCGCGCGGCGACGCCGACGACATCAACCGGGCGCTCGACGCCGCGCACGGCGCGGCGCCGGCCTGGGGGCGCACGTCGGTCACCGAGCGTGCGCTCGTCCTGAACAGGATCGCCGACCGCATCGAGGAGCACCTCGAGGAGCTGGCCGTCGCCGAGACCTGGGAGAACGGCAAGCCCGTCCGCGAGACCCTCGCCGCCGACCTCCCGCTGGCCGTGGACCACTTCCGCTACTTCGCGGGCGCGATCCGGGCGCAGGAGGGGTCGATCAGCGAGATCGACGGTGACACCATCGCCTACCACTTCCAGGAGCCGCTGGGTGTGGTCGGGCAGATCATCCCGTGGAACTTCCCGATCCTGATGGCGGTGTGGAAGCTGGCGCCGGCGCTCGCGGCAGGCAACGCCGTGGTGCTCAAGCCGGCCGAGCAGACGCCGACGTCGATCCTGTACCTGATGGAGCTCATCGCGGACCTGCTCCCGCCGGGTGTCATCAACGTGGTCAACGGGTTCGGCGCGGAGGCGGGCAAGCCGCTCGCGAGCTCACCGAGGATCCGCAAGATCGCGTTCACGGGTGAGACCACGACGGGCCGCCTGATCATGCAGTACGCGTCGCAGAACATCATTCCCGTGACGCTGGAGCTGGGCGGCAAGTCGCCGAACATCTTCTTCAGCGACGTCGCCGCGGCGAACGACGAGTTCTACGACAAGGCCCTGGAGGGCTTCACGATGTTCGCCCTCAACCAGGGCGAGGTGTGCACGTGCCCGTCCCGCGCGCTCATCCAGTCGGACATCTACAGCTCGTTCCTGGCCGACGCCGTGGTGCGCGTCGAGGCGATCAAGCAGGGCAACCCGCTGGACACCGACACGATGATCGGCGCGCAGGCGAGCAACGACCAGCTCGAGAAGATTCTCAGCTACTTCGACATCGGCAAGGCGGAGGGCGCCAAGGTGCTCACCGGCGGGTACCGGGCCGAGATGGAGGGGGACCTCGCGGGTGGGTACTACGTGACTCCCACGATCTTCGAGGGCAAGAACTCCATGCGGATCTTCCAGGAGGAGATCTTCGGGCCGGTGGTGGCGGTGACGGAGTTCGGCGACTTCGACGACGCGATCAAGATCGCCAACGACACCCTCTACGGGCTGGGTGCGGGAGTGTGGACCCGGTCCGGCGCGGAAGCCTACCGAGCGGGGCGCGCGATCGAGGCGGGTCGCGTGTGGACCAACTGCTACCACGCCTACCCGGCGGCGGCGGCGTTCGGCGGCTACAAGGGCTCGGGCGTGGGACGCGAGAACCACAAGATGATGCTCGACCACTACCAGCAGACCAAGAACCTGCTGGTGAGCTACGCGCAGGGCAAGCAGGGCTTCTTCTAAAGGCCCCGCCGTGCCAGACGTACAGGTCACTCGCGTGACCTGTACGTCTGACCGTATCCACGAGGAGGGTTCTATGTCTGACGACGTCCACTCGCCCCAGGCGGTCGGCGCCCCACCTGCGCGGGTCGCCGTGACGGACGACGCGGCGAAGCTGCTCGCGCGGCTGCGCGTCAAGCACGGTGAGCTGATGTTCCACCAGTCCGGCGGCTGCTGCGACGGCTCGTCGCCCATGTGCTACCCGGACGGCGACTTCATCACCGGCGACGCGGACGTGCACCTCGGCGACCTCGCGATCACGACGGCGGACGCCGTGGGACCGGACTCCGTGGACGACACCCCGTTCACGGTCCCGGTCTGGATGAGCCGCAACCAGTTCGAGTACTGGAAGCACACGCACCTGACCATCGACGTGGTGCCCGGCCGGGGTGCCGGGTTCAGCGTGGAGGCACCCGAGGGCGTGCGGTTCCTGATCCGGTCCCGGCTGTTCACGGACGAGGAGTGGGAGCGGCTCGCAGACTGATCTGATGAAGGGGTTGAAGTTGACGCGGCGTCAACCTCTACCGTGGTGCTCATGCAATGGTCCATACAGGAGATCGCGCGCTTGACCGGCGTCACGAGCCGAACGCTTCGGCACTACGACGCCGTCGGGCTGCTGCCCGCCGTCCGTACGACGGACAGTGGCCCACGCCGCTACGACCGCACCGCTGTGGTGCGGCTGCAGCGGATCCTGCTGCTGCGTGATCTCGGGCTCGGCCTCGGCGACATCGCCGAGGTGCTCGACACCCAGCGGGACGAGGCGCAGGCCTTGCGCAAGCACCTCGTCGCGCTGCGGGCGGAGCAAGGCCGGCTGGCCCGGCAGATCGTGTCGGTCGAACGGACCGTCGCCGATCTCGAGAAGGACCCGGACAGAGGGGAGGACATCATGGCGAAGGACATGCTCGACGGCTTTGACCACACCGTCTACGAGCAGGAGGTCACCGAGCGCTGGGGACGTGACGCGTACCAGAAGAGCGACGCCTGGTGGCGCGGGCTCAGCGTGGACGAGCAGCGGGACTGGAAGGCGCAGGTCGCGGCGCTCAGCAAGGACTGGGCGGACGCCGCGGTGGCCGGGATCGACCCGGCCTCGGACGAGGCGCAGGTGCTTGCCGCGCGGCATGCCGCCTGGCTCGGGTCCGTCCCGGGCACACCCGGGTCCGAGGTGCAGCTCCCGGAGCGCGGGTACCTGCTCGGCCTGGCCGACATGTACGTGGCGGACGACCGGTTCGGCGCGAACTACGGCGGCCTGGAGGGCGCGCAGTTCGTGCGGTCGACCATCCGTGTTTTCGTGGAGCGAAATTACCCGAAGGGTGATTCCTGAGCTCCGTGCTGCACGGTGATCTTGATGACCGGTGAGTCCCCGGCCTGGGCGTTCCGTGCCCGGGCCGGGGACTCGCTGGTCTACCGGTCGTCAGTACCGCCGCAGGACCGGTCACTGACACGCAGTTTCAAAGGTAGCCTCTGCACATGCCCGACGCCGCCGCCGAAAACCCCCAGAAACCCGCGGTGACCTGCTGGTTTGCGGGTCTCACGACGCTCGATGTGATCCATCGGAGCGCCGTTCGACCGGGCCCCAACCAGAAGATCACCGCCGTTCGACAGGACGTGTCCGCGGGCGGCCCCGCGGCCAACGCGGCGGTCACCGCCGCGACGCTCGGGGCGCGGGCCCTGCTGATCAGTCCGGTGGGCGCAGGCCCCGTGGGTGCGGCCGCCCGCGGTGACCTGGAGGATCACGGCGTCGAGCTGCACGACGTCGCAGAGGGCAGCACCATCCCCCTGGCCGTCTCCGCCGTCATTGTCGACGACGAGACCGGCGACCGGTCGGTAGTCTCGCCCGACGCCATGCTCACCGGCGCCTTCGACGTCGTAGCGGCAGACCTCGATGCCCTGCCCCGGCCCGACGTGGTCCTGCTCGACGGGCACCACCCGGACCTGGCCCGCAGCGTGCTGGCCTACGCGCGAGCCCTGGAGCCGCGCCCCCTGATCGTGCTCGACGCCGGCCGGTGGCGACCGGTCTTCGCCGAGCTCATGGGCTGGGCGGACGTCACTGCCCGGTCCGCGGACTTCCACCCCCCGGACGGCGTCCCGCGCTCCCACGCCACGGTCGCCACTCACGGCGCGGAGCCCGTGACCTGGTGCGACGCGGACGGCAGGCACGGGTCCACCGAGGTGCCCGCCGTCGACGTGCGCGACACCCTCGGCGCTGGGGACGCGTTCCACGGTGCGCTGGTCGTGGCGCTCGCGCGCGGCGCCGGCCTGGAGGGCGCGGTCCAGGAGGCGGTGCGGGTGGCGACCCTCCGCGTGCAGTACGTCGGCCCCCGGTCCTGGCTGGAGAACCTGTAGTGCGGCTGACAACTGGCGAGCTCGTCGAGCGTGCCGCGCGGCTCGCCGACGACGCCGCGCGCGCCGGGCGGGCACACGTCCTCGGGATCACCGGCCCGCCCGGCGCGGGAAAGTCCACGCTCGCCGCCGCGCTCGCTGACGGGCTCCCGCCCGGCGCGGCCGTCGTCGTCGGCATGGACGGCTTCCACCTGTCCAACGCCGTGCTGGTGGCCAACGGCAGCCGCGACCGCAAGGGCGCCATCGACACGTTCGACGACGCCGGGTACGCCGCCCTGATCGACCGCATCGCGAACCGCGGCCCCGGCAGCCCGACCGTCTACGCGCCGGTGTTCCGCCGCGAGATCGAGGAGCCGATCGCCGCGGGTACCGCGGTCACCAGCGAGCCCCTGGTCATCACGGAGGGCAACTACCTCCTCGCCCCCGGCGGCGCCTGGCCCGCCGCGCGCTCCCGGATGGCGGAGGTCTGGTACGTCGACCTGCCCGAGGCCGAGCGCCTGCGGCGCCTCGTCGCCCGGCACCAGGCCTTCGGCAAGTCCTTGCCCGCCGCCGAGGCGTGGGCCGGCGGCACCGACCAGCGCAACGCGGACCTCATCGCGACGACCCGGGACGCGGCAGACCTGATCGTCGAGTGGGTGTAGCTCACCCGATTTCGAGGACCGCCACCCGCCAGACCCCGCGGCGCGCCTCCAGCCGCACGGCAGCGGCACGGACCCGGCCCTCGTCGTGCAGGATCACTGTCGCCTCGGCCGAGCTGTCGCCCAGCCGGACCATCCGGACGCGCCGGACCGTTGCCGCGTGTGCCTTCGGGCGCGGCGCGCGGTGCTGCCGGGCCTCCCGCATGAGCCGCCCCCGCTCCAGCAGCTGGTCGTAGACCTGCGGCGTGACCCAGCGCGCGAGCTGGGCCGCCGGGCGCTCGCCCCGGAGCACCTCCACCGCGGCACGGACCACCCGACATACCTGCGCGGTGGGGTCGGGCAGGGCGGGATCCGGCTCGGGTGCCGGACGCCCGGACACCGCCTCGAGGGCGGCCGCCGCGTTCTGCAGCTCCGGGTACGGCGTGCCGCCGATCCGCATGCGCCGCAGCCGTCGGCCGATCCCGGGCCCGGTGACGGGCCCGACGAGCGGTGCGACAGGTCGGCGCGCCGGCGACGGGGTGCCTGACGTGGTCGAGCTCGATCGTGCTGGCGACGACGGCCCCGACGGGACGGGGGTCGGTCGCGCCAGTCTCGGGCTCGGCGGGTTCTGGTTCGGTGTGCTCGGGCGGCGCGGGGGCGCGTCGTCGGGTGCGGCAGCCGGTGGGGCGTCGGACGGAGCGGGCGGTGGGACGTCGACAGCGGTCATGCGCTCTCCTGGGGCGTGGCGGTGGTGGTGGGCGTGAGTGGCGTGCGGTGGCGTCTGGTCGGGGCGGAGATCAGTCGCGAGTGCGCGGGGCGGCGGCGTCAGGGCTCGCGCAGCACCATGCCCGGGTGGATCAGGTCGGGGTCGGGGCCCAGCGTCTGCCGGTTGGCCTCGTGCCACCGCGGCACGGCGGCGGCGATCTCGGCGTCGGACGGGTCCGCCGTCGCCTGCTCGGCGGCGAGCCGGTCGGCCGCGATCGCCCAGAGTGTGTCTCCCGGCTCGACCACCACTACCGGCTCGCGTCCCGTCCCGGTGCCCTGGCCTCGGTTGACCAGCGAGGTGCGATCCGGCGCCGGCCTGGGTCGCGACGCGGCTGCGCCCTGGGTCGGCTGCCAGCCGAGCTCGAGCACAACTGCGGAGTCGGGGTCCGCTGACGAGGCGGCCCCGGCGCCCCAGTCCGGCACGGCCATCGCCGTCGGGGCGGTCAGGGCTAGACCGAGCCCTGCACCAGCGGCGACCCGGGCGAGGCGGCGTATAACCGCCGGTGCGTGCAGCGCCACCGTCCGTTCGCCCGCTGCCCAGCGCAGGCCGGAGCGGCCCGCCAGCACCCAGGCCAGCGCGACGAAGGCGTGCAGCCCCACCCAGCTCGCCAGCACGGTGCCGACGGCCACCGCCGCGAGCTCGACGATGTCCTCGACCGGGAAGAGCGCCGAGCCCAGGCCCGCGCCCACCTGCCAGGTCCGTGCGGCGAGCACGCCGGCCGCCACGACCAGGACGATGCCAAGAGCCAGCAGCCCGGCGAGCCCGTGCCAGGTGCGCGGCGGGTGCGCTGCGCCATCGTGCCGCGTGCCCGGCGGACGCGACGCGCCGTCGTGCCACGCGTGCGGCGGACGCGACGCGCCGTCCCAGTCCTCTGTCCACGGGCACTGCTGACGACTCTTTGCTCCGTACGACGGCGATGTGTGCCTGAGGGCGCTGCTCGACATGGTTCCCCCTGCGATGGTCGGAATCCGGCGTGGATGACTACTCAATCCGACGATGATGGTTGTTGATATCGTCCGGTGCTCGATATTCAACAACGGTGTCGTCGGGGTGTCTACCGGAGAGCGGGATGGCTGTGGATAGCGCAGGGTGGCACCATGACATCCACGCAGCCGGTAGGTCCCACCCGATGGGAGGCGCTGTTCGGCGACCTCGAGGCGCAGGCGCGTGCGCAGTCAGCGGCCGAGGCCGACGCCCTCGTGTCCGAGCTGACGCGTGCCGAGCACGCGACGATGATGCTCGCGGACCGATTCCGCGCCGCTATAGGGACCGAGGTCACCCTCGAGCTGCTCGACGGCGCTGCGCTGCGCGGCATCGTGCGGGAGGCGGCGGACGAGTGGGCCCTGCTCCAGGGGGTCCGGCCGGAACCGGCCGGCCTGCACCTGGTGCCGTTGGCCGCGATCGCCGGAGTGAACGGGCTGGGTCGTCAGGCGGCGTCAGCGACGTCGCGGCGAGACCTGCTTGGTCTCGGTCCCGTGCTGCGGACTCTCCAGCGCGACCGCGCGCGGGTCACGGTGCGCACGCTCGGCGGAACCGTGGGTGGGCGGATTGCACGGGTCGGCAAAGATCACCTGGACATCGATGTACTCGATGATCGCGGAACCCGGCTGGTTCCGTTCTCGGCCTTGCTGGCCGTGAGCGAAGCGCCCTGAACTTGTCGGCAATGCCGGTAAATGGAGCGGGACCGATGCCACTCCGCATGGAGTGGTCCGGTCCCGTGTGCGACGGGCCTTTCAGGCGTCCGTGGTCGCAGAACCCTTGAGCCGCTCACGGCTCTTTGCATACATGCGCTCGATGTATGCCTCGAGCTCCGCGGCCTCGACCCGCCAGACCTTCTTGGGGCCTACCTGGATGGCGGGAAGGTCACCGGTCCGCACCAGTGCGTACCCCTGGGCCATCGAGATGTTCAGGGTCTCGACCACATCGGCCAGAGAGAGAAAGCGCTTTTCCATGGGAACAGTGTGGCACGAGACACCGACATGAGGGGGTTATCCACAAGAAGTGTTTATCTGATGCCGGATCGGCGACGTTCGATCACTATGGTTCCGGCGCTCTGCCTGGGCTGTGCCCCATTGTGTCCAGATCAGCACTTCAACTTGTACTCGACGTTCTACTCAAAGTCCACCAAAGTACGCGGAAGGACCAAGATGTCGTATGCCCCGGCGCCCCAAGTCCCGGGCCAGGGTCTCCCGGAGCCGGTCGCTACCCGGCTGCGCCGACCCCGCTGGCGCGACCCGCGGCTCGTGACCGGCATCGTCATCGTGGCTCTGTCCGTGGCGCTCGGCTCCTGGGTGGTTGCGACCGCGAGCCGGACCGTCCCGGTGTTCGTCGCGGACGGAGCCCTGACTCCCGGCACGCCGCTCACCGCGGACGCGCTCCGCACCGTCGACGTCCGACTCGGGGCCGGGGCGGGCCGGTACCTCCCCGCGGACGAGGCGTTGCCGGCGGATCTCGTGGCGCTCCGCGTCGTGGACGACGGCGAGCTGGTCCCGCTGACCGCCCTCGGTGCCGATGCTGATGTCCGGTCCGTGGCGGTACCGGTCGCCTCCGGCCTCTCGGACCGGATCCGCACGGGCGCGGTGGTGGACCTGTGGTTCGTGCCGGAGGCACCCGTCACGCCGGAGCCGGGTGCGGCCAGACCGGAGCCGAGCACGCTCGCGCGCGACGTCGTCGTCGAACAGGTGGACGCCGAGGACGGGGCCATCGTGGTGGACGGCACCGTCACGCTGCACGTGCTGGTGCCCGCCGACTCCCTCCCGACGGTGCTCTCCGCGCTCTCGGACACGGGCACGGTCACGGTAGTTCCCGTGGCGGGCGGTCTCCGATGAGCGAGGAACGAGTGGTCACCGTCCTGGTGGCGGTGCACACGCCCGAGGACGAGGCGGCGGCGGTCACCGCCCTCGGCGCGCAGTCGCAGGTGACGGTGGCCCGGCGGTGCGCGGAGCTGACCGAGCTGCTGGCGGCGGCCGAGGCGGGCGCCGGTACGGCCGCCGTCGTCTCCGGGGACCTGCCCGGCCTGGACCGGGACGCGGTGGCGCGGTTGCGCGGGGCGGGGCTGCGCGTGGTCGCGATCGAGGACCCGGCCACGCCCGCCGAACGGCTCGCCGGGCTGGGCTGCGACGTCGTGGTGGCGAGCGGGGACACGGAGAGCCTGGTCGCCGGGGTCCGGGGCGACGCGCCGGAGGTCGCCGAGCTCACGGCCGGGCTGCCCGGACCCGGGGCCGGTCCCGGCATGATCATCGCCGTCTGGGGCCCGGCCGGGTCGCCCGGGCGGACCACCACCGCCATCGAGCTCGCCGCCGCGCTCGCCGGGGTGGGCGCCCAGGCGGCGCGTCGCTCCGGCCTGCTGCGCAGGCATCGCCCCGCGCCGGCCGCCGTCGCCGCGGGGCAGGTGCTCCTGGCCGACGCCGACACGTACGCGTCCTCCGTGACCTCGCGCCTCGGCCTGCTCGACGACGCTCCCGGCCTGGCCGCCGCCGCTCGTTCGGCCGGGCAAGGGGCGCTCGACGTGCGGACGCTCGCCCGGCACAGCCCGATGGCGCTGCCCGGAGTGCGGGTCCTGACGGGCATCACCCGTGCGTCCCGCTGGCCGGAGCTGCCGGCCACCTCGCTCGACGTGGTCTTCCAGCGCTGCCGCGAGCTGGCCGCCTGGACGGTGGTCGACTGCGGGCCGGTTCTCGAGGCCGACGAGCTCCTCATGTACGACACACGCGCACCGCAGCGCAACGGCGCGACCCTGAGCGCGCTGCAGGCCGCGGACATCGTGGTGGTGGTCGGTGGGGCGGACCCGGTGGGGCTGCAGCGCCTCGTGCGCGGCCTGGAGGACCTGCGGGACGCCTCGGTGCCGGTGCCGGCGGCCCGCCTCGTGGTGGTCAACCGGGTGCGCGTCTCCGCCGTCGGACGGCGGGCCGATGCCCAGGTGCGCGACGCGCTCGCGCGGTACGCCGGGGTGGAGGACGTCTACCTCGTGCCCGACGACCCGGCGGGCCTGGACGCCGCGCTGCTGGCAGGCCGGGTGCTGGCGGAGTGCGCGCCCGGATCCCCGGCGCGCGCCGCCTTCGTCGGGCTCGCCGACCGCGTCCGGGAGCTGGTCCCCGCCGTCGTCTGAGGCCGTCGTGTGAGGCACGTGCCGGGAGCGCGACCCGGGTAACAATCCGCCCGACCGGCGCGGCTTGGCGCCATGTTTGTGACATCCGACGCTAAGTTGTGCCCGTGCCCGCCGTGACGAAGGACAACTACGCCGACGACCTGCGTCTGGCGCACGTGATCGCCGACCAGGTCGACTCCATCACCATGTCGCGGTTCCGGGCGCTGGACCTCAAGGTCGAGACCAAGCCGGACCTCACGCCGGTGTCCGACGCCGACCGTGCGGCCGAGGACTTCATCCGCGGCCAGCTCGCCCGGGCCCGCACGCGCGACGCGATAGTCGGCGAGGAGTACGGCTCAGCCGGCAACGGTGCGCGGCGCTGGATCATCGACCCGATCGACGGCACCAAGAACTTCGTGCGTGGTGTCCCCGTGTGGGCCACGCTGATCGCCCTGGCCGACGGCGAAGAGGTAGTTGTCGGCCTCGTCAGCGCGCCCGCTCTGGGCCGCCGCTGGTGGGCGGCCAAGGGATCGGGCGCGTGGACCGGAAAGTCGCTGGCAGCCGCGTCGCGCATGTCCGTGTCGGGCGTCTCGCGGCTCGCGGACGCGTCGTTCAGCTATGCGTCCCTCGGCGGCTGGGAGGAGCGCGGCAAGCTGGAGGGCTTCCTCAACCTGACTCGCGCGTGCGCCCGCACCCGCGGGTACGGCGACTTCTGGTCGTACATGCTGGTGGCCGACGGCGCCGTCGACATCGCCGCGGAGCCAGAGCTCGAGGTGTACGACATGGCCGCGCTCGTGCCGATCCTCACCGAGGCAGGCGGCACGTTCACGTCGCTCGAGGGCAAGCCCGGGCCGTGGGGCGGCAACGCGGTGGCGACGAACGGAAAGCTGCACAAGGAAGTGCTCGACTTCCTGGCCTGAGCGGGCCCCTCAGGCGCGCGGGATGCTCTTGAGCTCGCTCCAGTCGTACCAGAGAAGGTCGCGGTCGGTGACGCGCTGCAGCGCCTCGTCGAGCGCGGTCAGTGACTCCTCGCCGATCTCCGTGGTCGTCTCGGCGTCGCTCTCCTCGTCCGCGGCGGCCAGCACGTCCGCGATGTCGGACGCCGCTTCCACCTCGTCTACGTGCACGCAGACGATCGCGACGTTCTCGACGGTGCTGGTCACCTGAACTTCGGAGGCGACCGGCTCGTCGTCATCGGATGCTCCGCCGTCGGATGCCCCGCCCTCCGAGGCCAGGCCGATCGCCGCGTCCGGGACCTCTACCGTGATGATCACCCGCTGGTGCGGGGCGTCCGGGCGGCCGGCGATCAGCGCGAGGGAGTCGTCGGCGGCGTTCAGTGCGGCGGTGTACTCGAGGCTCTCGGCGTCCTCGTCGGGCAGGGTCGCCTCGAGCTGCTTCGTGACGGCGTGCGCAGTGCGCGGGGCGACGGTCCAGCGGGCCGCGTCGGCGGTGTGGGTGACGGCGTCGAGCTCGTCGAGCGTGGCGGGCACGTAGATGCGCATGTGCTAAGTGTGGGCCACGTCGACCGCACGACCCTCGCGCCACGACCGGTAGGCGGCCTCGACGATCGCGGTGGTGCGCACCCCGGCCTGGCCGTCCGGCTGCGGCGTGGTCCCGGTGCGGACGGCGTCGAGGAACGTCGTCAGGAGCGCCTCGTCGAGGTTCGGCCCGTAACCGAGCGACAGCTCGTTGGCCTTGGACTCCGACCAGCCCGAGACCCGGGGCGCGAACGGGTCGACGTCGATGAGGCCGGCGTCGGAGACCACCGAGAGCGTCAGGCCGCCCCAGATCGAGTGCGAGGCCGGCCGCGACCAGCTGCAGTCGATGGTGAGGTTGGTGCCGTCCGCGTAGGTGACCGTGACGATCCCCGCCGTCTCCACCGCGGCGTCCGGGTGCAGCAGGTTGTTGGCCGTCGCGTGCACCCGGACCGCCGGGACGCCGTCGAGCAGGGAGTCGACCAGGTCGGCGAGGTGAACGGTGTGGTCGGTCATCGCGCCCCCGCCGGCCAGCTCGGGGTCGGTGAACCAGGCTCGCACGGCGGGCACCTGGCCGTTGTTCGTGCCGGTGATCGCGTGGACCTTGCCGATGCGGCCCGCCCGGTACTGGTCGCGCAGGTCGGTGAACGCGGGAGAGAAGCGCACCGGGAACGCGACCATGAGCGGCACACCCGCGGCGGCGCAGGCGGCCACCATCGCCTCGGCGTCGGCTACCGACGTCGCGAGCGGCTTCTCGCAGAGCACCGCGGCGCCCGCTGCGGCGGCGGCCTCGACGTGCGCGCGGTGGCGCGCGTTCTCGGAGCAGACGATCACGGCGTCCGGCCCCCAGGCCAGCAGCTCCTCGTAGGTGTCCACGTAGCCGACGCCGAGCTCCGCGGCGAGCGCGGCGCCGCCCGACTCACCGGCCGGGCGGGTGACGGCGTCCGGGTCGGAGGTGAGCAGCTCGACGTCGGGCAGCGCCGCGAGCAGGCGCGCGTAACCGAGGGCGTGCGTGTGCGCGAACGACATCAGGGCGACCTTCATCGTGGTCCCTCCAGTTCGACGACCTCGCCCAGGCCGAGGGAGCGGCGCGCGGCGTCGGCCACGCGGACGGCCTCGAGCCCGTCGGCGGCGGTGACCCGGGGCTGCGGGCCGCCGCGGAACGCCGCGAGGAACTCCCGCAGCTCGGTCAGGTACGGGCTCTCGCCGAGCGCCGCCGTCGGCACATAGCCGTCGGTGCCGGCCGCAGCCCCGCCGTTGACCCAGGTGGTGGGGTTCGTCGCGGAGTCGTACCGCAGCACGCCGCCCGTCCCGGCGACCTCGAAGCGCGTACGGAACGCCACCGGCCGGGCCGACCAGACCCCGCCGATGCTGCTCACGCTGCCCGACGTGTGGGTAAGCACCACCTGCGCCGCGACGGTGCCCGACCGGTCCGGCACGGAGCGCACCGCGCGCAGGGACGCGACGGGGCCCGCGTTCCAGGTGGCGAAGTCGATGTCGTGGATCATCAGGTCCATCACGATCCCGCCCGAGAGGTCCGAGTCGAGGAACCACGGCGAGGTCGGCATGACGCCCTGCCGGTCACAGCGCTGCACGGCGAGCGTGCCCAGGTCGCCGCGCTCTACGGCGTCGTGCACCACCGCGTGCTCGGGGAAGTACCGCACCACATGCGCCGGGAACAGGCCGACCCCTGCGGCCGCGCAGGCGGCGATCATCGCCTCCGTGTCCTCGACGGTCAGCGCGAAGGGCTTCTCGCAGACGACGTCGCAGCCGGCCGCCGCCGCGGCCTCCACCAGGGCCCGGTGCGTGTGCGTCGGGGTGCAGATGTCGACGACGTCGCAGCGGGCGAGCAGCTCGTCCAGGGACGGGGCGACCTGTCCGCCGTACCGCGCGACGAGCTCGTCCGCGCCGTTCACGCTGTGCACGACGACCTCCACCCCGAGCTTGAGCCAGCCCGCGATATGGACTCCGGCGATCCCGCCGGCGCCGAGAAGTCCGACAGTGGTCATGGGACGAGGCTAGTGGGGCCGCGGCTCGTCCGGGGTGCGTTCTCGAGATGCGTGTTCGTCCTGGCTCGCTACCCTTTCCGCGAAGCCGACGAGGGGGACAAGTGGGACTGAAGACCGCGATGCTGGTGTACGCGGACGGGGACGTGGCCGCAGGACTGACCGCGGCCGCCGACTTCGCGGACGAGGCTGGGGCCGCTGAGCTGCTCGGCCTGCTGTGGCCACCCGCGCGGATCCGCCCGGACGGGGAGGAGCCCTGGGACCTCGGTGATGCGGTGTTCCCGCCGGAGGGCAGGGCCTGCGCGCTGTCGACGCCGGAGGTCGACGTCCTGTGCGACCAGGCCCTCATGCTCGACCGGCCCTCGCAGCTGCCCGCGCACCTGGTCGACGCGAGCATGGGCCGCACCCTCTACCTGCACGCGATGCACAACGCGGTGGACTGGTTCGCCTTCGCCGTGTGGCGGGACGGGGAGCTGGTGCGCTCGCTGAGCCTCTCGCCCGACGACGGTCTCCTGGAGGACATGGGCGAGCGGCTCGCCTTCGAGGAGCCCTTCTGGGCGGGCACGCACCCGGCTGCGGGCGGTGAGGACTACCCGTTGCCGTTCAATCCGCTGGTCCTGGGCGAGCACGCCCTGCGTGAGTTCTTCGGCTTCAGTGGGGAGGGCGCCGACGACGGCGGCCCGTCCGCCGGCCGGCTGGACCCGTGGGCCGTGGAGCTGTTCGGCTTCCAGGTGGTGTAGCGCACACGTCTCGACAGAACCTCCAAAAACTCGTACAGTTGTTCGAGAGCGAGGAGGTCGACATGCCCGAACCCACGATCTTTCCTGAACCTGCCACCCTGCCCGAACCCGCGGTGATCCCCATGCTGTCCTACCAGGACGGCGTCGCGGCCATGGACTGGCTCATCGAGGTGTTCGGCTTCACCGAGGCGGAACGCTGGCTGGACGACGACGGCCACCTCTCCCACGGCGAGCTCGACGCCGGGGGCGGGCGCGTCATGCTGGCCGAGCTCGCGTCGTACGAGGGTCCGACGGCGCACCGCGCCCACTGCAGAGCCGCGGACGCCTGGCTGTCGACGCCCTGGGTGATCGACGGAGTGCTGGTCCACGTGGCCGACGTCGACGCGCACCTCGCCCGCGCCCAGGCGGCCGGCGCCGGCCTGCTCTCCGCGATCGAGGAGGCCCCGTACGGCCGCTCGTACCGAGCGGAGGACCTGGAGGGCCACCGCTGGATGTTCCTGCAGACGTAACTGGGTCAGCCGTCAGCGATCAGGCGTCCGGGCCTGTCCTGGAGGAGAGCAGGCGGCGGAATGAGTTGAGCCGGGCCGCGCGGGCCGGCCGCTCGTCCTCCGGGGAGGCCTCGATCCAGTCGTCGAGGGCGCAGTCCGGGGCGTCCGCGAGGTGCGTGCAGCCGCGCGGGCACTCCTGTGCCACCTCGTCGAGGTCCTCGAACGCGTGCAGCAGGTGTGCGACCTCGACGTGTGCCAGGCCGAACGAGCGCACGCCCGGGGTATCGACCACCCAGCCGTCGTAGGTCTCCGCCACGGGCAGCCGCAGCGCCACCGCCGATGTCGAGGTCTGCCGGCCCCGGCCGGTGACGTCGTTGACGACGCCGGTGGCACGTTTGGCCTCCGGTACCAGAGCGTTGATCAGCGTCGACTTGCCGACACCGGAGTGCCCCACCAGCACCGACACGAGGCCACGCAGCCGGTCCCGGACCTCCTCGACGGACTCGGGTGCCAGGACCAGGCCACCGGCCGTCTGGCCTGCGCGGTTCGCGCCGTCGGCCTCGCGGTTCGCGCCGTCGCCCAGGTCGCCGGACGGCGCCCGCCGCGTCACCACCACCTCCACCCCGAGCGGCTCGTAGAGCTCGCGGAGCACGTCGGGGGAGGCGAGGTCGGCCTTCGTCAGGCAGAGCAGCACCGACATCCCGGCGTCGTAGGCGGCCACGACGCAGCGGTCGATCATGCCGGTGCGGGGCTCGGGCTGGGCCAGCGCCGTCACGATGACAAGCTGGTCCGCGTTGGCGACGACGATGCGCTCGAACGGGTCGGTGTCGTCGGCGGTGCGGCGCAGCGTCGAGGTGCGCTCCTGGATGCGCACGATGCGCGCGAGCGATCCCTCGCCGCCGGAGACGTCGCCCACGACGTCGACCCGGTCGCCCACGACCACCCGCGTGCGGGTGAGCTCGCGCGCCTTCATGGCGGTCACGACGGTCTCGTCGGACGCGTTGCCGGTCGCGTCCCCGACCAGCAGCGTGTAGCGCCCCCGGTCCACGCCCGTGACGAGGCCGGTCACGGCGTCGGAGTGCTCCGGCCGCTGCTTGGTCCGGGGGCGTGAGCCGCGCTTGGACGGGCGGGAGTGGAAGTCCGACTCGTCCAGGCCGCGCCGGCTCATCAGGCGGTCCCCATCAGCCGATGCCCGTCACGCGGCGGAGCCGAGCATGCTCAGCCACATGCCGGTGAAGTCGGGCAGCGTCTTGGCGGTGGTGCCGACGTTCTCCACCAGCACGCCGGGCACCCGCAGGCCCAGCAGGGCCGCGGAGGTCGCCATGCGATGGTCGGCGTACGTGCGCACCACATCGCCCCGCAGCGGCCGCGGCGTGATGACCAGGCCGTCGCGGGTCTCCTCCGCCTGCCCTCCGAGCCGGGTGATCTCGCGGGCGAGCGCCGCCAGGCGGTCCGTCTCGTGGCCCCGCAGGTGCGCGATGCCCCGCAGCCTGGAGGGCGAGTCGGCGAGCGCCGCCAGCGCGGCGAACGTGGGCGCGAGCTCGCCACCGGCACGCAGGTCGACGTCGATCCCGTGGATCTCGCCCGTCCCGGTAACGGACAGGACGCCGTCGGCCAGGGTGTACGTACCGCCCATGCGCTCCAGCAGCTCGGGGACCATCGCCCCGGGTTGCGTCGTCAGCGTCGGCCAGCCGGGCACGCGCACCGTGCCGCCCGCCACCAGGGCGGAGGCGAGGAACGGCGCGGCGTTGGACAGGTCCGGCTCGACCCGGACGTCGCGGCCCGCGATCGGTCCCGGCGAGACGTCCCACATGCCGTCCCGGGTGTCGTCCACCACGACGCCGGCATCGCGCAGCGTCGAGACCGTCATCTCGATGTGCGGCAAGCTCGGCAGCGTGGCGCCGATGTGCCGCAGCGTGAGCCCGCGCTCGAAGCGCGGCGCGGCGAGCAGGAGCCCGGACACGAACTGCGAGGACCCGGAGGCGTCGACGTCGACGGCCCCACCCCGCACGCTGCCCCGGCCCTCCACGGTGAACGGGAGGTAGGCCGGGAGCTCGCCGGGGTCGTCGCCGTGCACCACGACGCCGAGCGTGCGCAGCGCCGCCAGGACCGGGAGCATCGGGCGGACGCGCGCCTCGGGGTCGCCGTCGAACCGCACCGGGCCATCGGCCAGGGCCGCGAATGGCGGCAGGAACCGCATCACGGTGCCGGCCAGGCCGGTGTCCACCTCGGTGCCGCCGGTGACGGGCCCGGGTGTCACGCGCAGCGTGCTCGGCTGGTCACCCTCCTCGATCCCGGCGCCCATCGCGCGCAGGGCGCCGATCATGAGGTCGGCGTCCCGGCTGCGCAGGGCTCCGCGCAGCGTGCCCGGGCCGTCCCCGAGGGCGGCGAGCACCAGGAGCCGGTTGGTCAGCGACTTGCTGCCGGGTACCTCGACCGTCGCGTCCAGCGGGGCGCCGGCGAGCGGCGCCTCCCAGGTGGGTGCGGGCGCGGTGGTGGGGGAAGTCATGTGCCGAGATTATCGTGGCGCGCGCAAAAGCGGTCGAGACTCACTCCTTGGCGGCGGCCTTCGCGTCCGCACGCGCCGCGCGGGCCTGCTGGACGCGCCACGACAGGCCGGGCCGACCCTCGTGATCCACGCCCGCGATGAGGGCGGCGCCCACGGAGGCGAGGTTGCGCAGGAACCGCTCGGTCCGCGCCGGGCGCTCCTCCTTGGGGGCCGTGAAGGGCTGGTTCACCACGACGAGCGGCAGCGTGAGCAGGGCCAGCGTGATCGCGGACGCGCGGGGCGCCTTCCCGAGCGCGAGCAGCGCGCCGGCGGTGGCGGTCGCGATGCCGTGCGCGCGGACGAGCGCCGTGACCTGCTTCTCGCTGAGTGGTTCTGCTCCGAGCGCTCGCGTGGCCAGGGCGGATCCGGTCTTGGCGGCGGTCACGTGCTCGCTCGGCTTCCGGGCAGCCTGCAGTCCGTCGTAGATGAACGATGAGGCCAGCAGGGGTCGCGCGATGTGTCGAAGCAGCATGCCTCCACCATGGCAGATCAGGACGCTCGATGCAGCAGGGTGACCGCACCGATGCTGTGCGCCGGGAATTCGGTGCCGGGGGCGAGGGTTGAACGAATCGTGGAGCGGTGTCTCGAGAAGGATCTGGTGAAGAACAGGGTGATCGACACGGTGACAAGCACGGCGACCAGCACGGCGGCAGGCGCGACGACGGGCCCCATCGGCACTCCGGTAGTGGGCGCGCTGGGCGCGCCGGTCAGGTTCGGAGCGGTCCCGGCGGACCTGCTCGGGTCCGGCATCGACGCGGGGATCCTCAACGCGAAGTCCTCGGCGGACGCTCTCTCGGCGGCACTGGCGGACACGGGCTGGCCGACGCGGCTAGGCTCGACCGTAATGACTGACACTTCGCGCGAGCAGAACCAGGGCACCGGCGGGGACGCCGTCGGCGCCGACGCCGGGGTGCGCCCCGACACGAACGCGAACGAGGGTGTAACCGGGACCGCGGCCGAGAGCGCCGCTCAGAGCTCAGGCACGAGCCCCAGCGAGCTCCGCGCCGAGATCGACGGTGACGACAAGTCCACCGAGCGCTCCCCGCAGGAGGAGGACGCCGCGGCCCGCGCCGTGCGCTTCGAGCGGGACGCCCTCCAATACCTCGACCAGCTCTACTCCGCGGCGCTGCGCATGACGCGCAACCCCGCGGACGCCGAGGACCTGGTGCAGGAGACGTTCGCCAAGGCGTTCGCCGCGTTCCACCAGTACCGGCCGGGCACCAACCTGAAGGCCTGGCTGTACCGCATCCTGACGAACACGTTCATCAACAGCTACCGCAAGAAGCAGCGCGAGCCGCAGCAGTCCCAGACCGAGGAGGTCGAGGACTGGCAGATCGCGCGGGCGGAGTCGCACACGTCGCGCGGCCTGCGCTCGGCCGAGGCCGAGGCGCTGGACCGGCTCCCGGACAGCGACGTGAAGCGGGCGCTCGCCCAGCTCCCGGAGGACCGTCGGATGGTCGTGTACTACGCCGACGTCGAGGGCTTCCCCTACAAGGAGATCGCGGAGATCATGGGGACTCCGATCGGGACGGTGATGTCCCGTCTCCACCGCGGACGCCGGCAGCTGCGTGAGCTCCTCGCCGACTATGCCGCTCAGCGAGGACTCGTCAGCCAGGCGCCCGGAGGTGCGCAGTGAACAACATCAAACCGATCCCGCACGACAGTGCGGGGGAGTCCGAGTGCGAACACGCACTGACGCACCTGTACGAGTACCTGGACTCCGAGATGACGCCGGAGGACGAGCAGCGCATGCGCGCGCACGTCGCCCACTGCTCGCCGTGCCTGGCGGAGCTGAGCGTCGAGGACCTGGTCAAGCAGCTGGTGAAGCGGTCGTGCAGCGAGCGCGCGCCGGACACGCTGCGGGTGCGTATCCGTCAGCAGCTGACAGTGCTGGCCGTCGTCGAGTGACGACGCCGGGCTGAGCGCGCGGGCATAAAAAACGAAAGAAGGGCCGGAACCCGTCTTGGAAACAAGGTGGGGTTCCGGCCCTTCTTCGTGCCCAGCTGGGCGGCTCGCGGTCCTGACGGACGCTGGAGCCGACTCAGGTGTTGGGACGCTTGCCGTGGTTCGCTGCCTTGCCGGCACGACTACGGCGCTTGCGACCGCGCTTGCTCATCTGTGTCTCCTGACAGGTGACTAACTGAATGCCTCCATGATCCCACAGTTCCCGCAGCGGTCAGGTCGTAATGGGGTTGCCTCGCCCAGAGACGCGATATATCGTGTCTGGAGTCGACGCGATATATCGCGTCCTACCACGACGGCCCGAGCCGGTCACGAGCAACGGAGGAACCCATGAGCGCAGACAGCTGGACCGTCACGGGTCCGCAGACCATCGAGCTCGACGGCGTGCAGTCCGTCGATGCCCACGTCGTCGACGGCAGGCTCGACGTCGTCGCCCACGACGAGCCCGTCGTCCGCGTGGAGGTGCACTCCGTCGAGGGCCGCT
Organism: Promicromonospora sp. Populi; assembly: GCF_041081105.1. NCBI lineage: Bacteria > Bacillati > Actinomycetota > Actinomycetes > Micrococcales > Promicromonosporaceae > Promicromonospora > Promicromonospora sp. Populi. The sequence goes on from NZ_CP163528.1 coordinate 4,798,289, forward strand.
CCATCGAGGTGCGCCTGGTGGACGGTCACCTGGTGATCGAGCACGAGAGCGGCCTGTCCGGCTGGGGCTCGTTCATGAAGCGGTTCGCCGACTTCGGCGGCAAGGCGCGCGCCGACATCCACGTCGCCGTACCCGCCGGCACCACGGTTCGGCTCGGCACGGTCCGTGGCGAGGCCCTCCTCGCGGGTACGACGGCGGGCGCGTCCGCGTCCACCGTTTCCGGGTCGCTGCTGGTCTCCCGCACGGCCGGTGACCTCAAGCTGAACACCGTCTCCGGCGAGGTGACGGTCCGCGACCACGTGGGTGACGTCACGAGCAACACCGTGTCCGCCGACGTCGTGGTGAGCGGCTCCGCCGACTCCGTCACGTCGTCGTCGGTCTCCGGGGACGTGACCTTCGACCTGGCGACCCAGCCGCGGTCGGTCCGCGTCAACTCGGTGTCCGGGAACATGCTCCTGCGGGTCCCGGACGAGCGGGCGGTCGAGGTCTCGGTGCAGAGCGTCAGCGGACGCGTCACGCTGGGCGGCCTGCAGTTCACCGGTGGCGGCGGTGCCAAGGTCACCGGCGGCGAACGCTCCACGAAGCCCGGTGTCATGCACCTGAAGGTGACCGGTGTGTCCGGTGACGTGACGGTCATCGGCAGCCCGCAGGACGCCGTCGACGACGCTCCGGCCGACGCCGCCCCCGCGGACCACTCGCCCGTGGAGCTGTAATGCCACCTGTCTTCGCTCACGGGGAGCTGCGCCTGTACCTCCTGGTGCTGCTCCTGGACGGCCCCCGACACGGGTACGAGCTCATCACCGAGCTCACCCGGCGCTTCGGGGGCACCTACCGGCCCAGCGCCGGGACCATCTACCCGCGCCTGGCCCGGCTCGAGGAGGACGGTCTGGTGCGCCGCTCCGCGCCGGGCGCACCGGATGCGCCGGGTGCCCCGGGCGCAGGGCGCAAGGCCACCTACGAGCTGACCCCGGCAGGCCGGGCCGAGGTCGACGCCCGGCTGGACGACGTCAGGCGCCTGGAGCGCAGCGTCGCCGAGACGGTGCGCAGCCTGGCGGACGAGGTCCGGGCCGACATCCGCGACACGATGCGCGGCCTGCGGGCCGAGCTCGCCGCCGCGGCACAGGAGGCCCGGTCCCGGCCGCGACCAGGACCGGACACAGCGCCGGATCCGCACCGCCCGCAGTCCAACTCCTTGCGGCACGACGCCGAGGCGGTGCTGCAGCGGTTCCGGAACGACGTCCTGGCTGACCTGCGTGAGGCCGACGTCGCCGGTACGGTGTCGGCGCTGACCGTCGACACGTTGCGGACGGTTCTCGACTCGGCACGTTCCGCGATCCGCGGCACGCTCCCGAACAGCACGGCTTCTCCCCAGCATCGCGCACACCGAGCGGACCACCCATGATGCCTGACACCCCAGCCACCCCCGCCATCCCCGCCAACCCCAACAACACCCTGACGAACACCACCCCAGATGAACGGAGCACAGCGATGACCACCGAGTCCTGGAGCGTGGCCGCCCCGCAGACCATTGAGGTTGCCGGCGCCACTACCCTGATCGTCCGACTGACGAACGGCCGCGCGGAGATCGTGGCCGACCCGAACCGCACGTCCGGCGCCGTCGTCGAGGTGCTTGAGGTCTCGACCAGGCCGCTGCAGATCCTCGCCGAGCACGGCAACCTCCGGGTGGCCTACGACTTCCCCGGCCTGGAGGGCTTCGTGGACCGGTTCCGCGGCCTCAAGGACCAGGACAGCGCCGTCGTACGGATCACCGTGCCGGCCACGTCCGTGGTCGACGTCGCAACCGTCGGCGCCGAGGTCGTCGTGACCGGGTCGCAGTCGGGCGTCAACGTCAAGACCGCGGGCGGCGCGATCACCGTCACCGGAACCACCGGCTCCGTCACTACGAGGTCCGGCACGGGCGCCGTCACCATCGCCGAGCACTCCGGCGACGCGTCGGCCTCGACCGTCTCGGGTGCCGTGTCCCTCACGGGCGCCCTGGGCCGGGTCTCGGTCCAGACCGTGTCGGGCGCCGTCGGCGTCACCGCCGTCGGCACCACGCCGCTGGTCAACGCCAAGACGGTCTCGGGGGCCGCTGCGGTCCAGCTCGACGCGGGATCGCCGGTCAACCTCCGCGCGCGCAGCGTGACGGGCAAGGTAGTGATCGACGGGGCGCAGGCGACGTCCAGCGCGCAGCGCACCGTCGTCGTCGACCACGCGGAGCCGGGCGCGGCGGCGTACATCTCGACCAACACGGTCTCGGGCTCCGCCACCATCACGCGCGGCTGATCCCGACGTAGAGACAACTGTGGCCGGACCGCTGATCAGCGGTCCGGCCACAGTGCTACGTCGGCTCGCACCCTGCGCTGCACCTCCGGCTCAGGCGACCTCGTCCTGGGGCAGGCCCAACCACGCGTGCCAGCCCGTGTGCAGCACCAGCCACGCCATCAGGCCGTAGCCCGCCTGGCCCGGGTAGGTGCCGCCGCCCTGCGCGAGGTCGGCGAGCCACTGCTCGTGCTGGGCCAGCGGCGTGTAGGTGTCGACGTACGGGACGCGCCGCCGGCTGGCGACGTCCGCGAACGCGTCGGAGAGCTCGGCGATCCGGTGGCCCTCCGCGGGCTGGCCGGGCGGCGGTCCCACAACGAACGCCGCCGTCCGGTTCGCGTCCGCGACGTCGAGGATGTTCGCCAGGTTCAGGCGCGAGCGCGCGACCGTGAGCCCCGAGGCGACGTCGTGCCGCCCGAGGGCAACGACCAGCCGGTTCTCGGTCTCGGAGTCCGGGCCGAACCGCGAGGCGGTCTCCGCCTCCCAGCGGGCGCCGAGCTGCGTGCTGGTCTCCCCGGGGACGGCGAGAGTGAAGAGCATGGCGGGCCGGGAGAAGTGGGTGCGTGCGACGACGCGGCCGGTCCAGCCGAGTGCCCGGGCGTCTCCGACACCCGTGGCCAGCTCGTCACCGACTACGCAGATGCGCACCTCGCGATCCTGCAACGGACTCTCCTTGCCTGTCACGGCCTCTTTCCGGCAGCCTGGCGGACGGCCGGTTTCTCATTGTGGTGCACGGACTGTGGCCGATCCCGACAACGCGCCGACGCCGGCGGCGCCCATGTCGATGCAGTGTCATGAAAACCGCCGGCAGGGCGGACGTCAGAGCAGGGTCATGCCCCACCGGACCGCGTGGCGCTCGCCCGGCGCCAGGTGCACAAGCCGCTCGCCCGTGCGGAACGCGTCGGCGACGCAGCTCATCGGCTCGGCGGCCAGGCCCATCCGGCGTCGGTCCGGGGCGATGTGGTCGCCCGTGCAGACCTGCCAGACGTCCTGCGACTCGTCCATCCACACCGCGGCCGTGCGGCCGTCCGGGGCGCCCAGGTGGGCCCAGGAGCGGCCGTCGCCGTCCCGCACGACGTCCACGTACGCGTCGTCGAGGTCCAGGCCGGCCACGCTCCGCGGCTCGCGCAGGTCATAGCTGCCCGACGCCGGCTCGGTGCCCGTCGGGAGCAGCCGCTCGTCGGTGGTGATGCGCGTGGCCGCGTCGAGGCGGATGGTGCACGCGTCCAGGTCGGCACCGCCCGTGGAGAGCCACGGGTGGAACCCGCACCCGTAGGGCGCCGTGCTCGGCCCGACGTTGGTGACCTCGAGCGTGATCTCCAGACCGGCGTCGGACAGGGAGTAGCGCATCTGGGCCACGAGCTGGAACGGGTAGCCCGGACGGGCCACCAGCTCGAGCTCCAGGGTCACGGCGGAACCCGAGTGCTCCACCACCGACCAGCGCTCCCATGCGGCCAGCCCGTGCAGCGCGGTGTTGCGCGCGGGCTCGTTCACGGGCAGCCGGTGGGTCACGCCGGCGTACTCGTAGACGCCGTCGCCCAGCCGGTTGGGCCAGGGGATCAGGACCGCGCAGTTGTACACCGGGCTGATCTCGTCGGCGCCGAACGGGACCACCACGTCACGCCCGTCCACCGAGTACTCTCGCAGCGCCGCACCCACCTGGGTGACGGTCGCGCGGTGGCTTTCGTGGCTGATGCGGAACTGGTCCCCGGAAGGATGAGGCCTGGCCGCCGCAACGGGAGGAATTTCTGTCGTCACACTCACACCGTAACCGTAGGGCAATATTCGCCTGCGCCACGTAGCGTGAGACGGCAGATTGGGGGGTTGGTCGCACGCAGTCTCGCCGACCGACCCCGCTACGAACTGGGCCCGAAGCTGGGCCCGCGCGGGCATGTCTGCCCGCCCAGCAAGGAGGAACGATGGAACAGCAGGTACTCGGACGGACCGGTCGGCTCGTATCGGCCGTTGGACTGGGCACCTGGCAGCTCGGCGCTGACTGGGGAGAGGTCAGCGAGGCCGACGCCCACGCCGTCCTTGCGGCTTCGCTCGAGGCCGGGGTGACCTTCTTCGACACGGCCGACGTCTACGGCGACGGACGCAGCGAGCAGCTGATCGGTGCGTTCCTCAAGGCGCACCCCGACGCCGGGATCACCGTCGCCACGAAGATGGGGCGCCGGATGGACCAGGTGCCGGAGAACTACGTGCTGGAGCACTTCCGCGAGTGGACCGACCGGTCCCGGCAGAACCTCGGCGTCGACCGGCTGGACCTGGTGCAGCTGCACTGCCCGCCCACCGCCGTCTACTCGACGGACGCCGTGTACGACGCGCTCGACCAGCTGGTGTCCGACGGCGCGATCGCCGCCTATGGCGTGAGCGTCGAGACGACCGCGGAGGCCCTTGCGGCCATCGCGCGCCCGAACGTCGCGACCGTGCAGATCATCCTGAACGCGTTCCGGCTCAAGCCGCTCGACGAGGTGCTCCCCGCGGCCTCGGCGGCGGGCGTCGGCATCATCGCCCGGGTGCCGCTCGCCTCCGGCCTGCTCTCCGGCAAGTACACGAAGGAGACGGTGTTCGCGGAGAACGACCACCGCAGCTTCAACCGCGACGGCGCGGCGTTCGACGTCGGCGAGACGTTCTCCGGCGTGCCCTACGACGTCGGGCTGGAGGCGGCCGCACGATTCACCGAGCTGGCCCGCGACGTCGTCGGCGGCACCCTGACCCCCGCCCAGGCGGCCATCGCCTGGGTCTGGCAGCGGCCGGGTGTCTCGTCGGTGATCCCCGGGGCGCGCAACGTGGAGCAGGCGCGTGCCAACGCCGCGGCGGGCGACGCGGCGACGTTGGGCCCGCTGTTCATGTCGGGCGTGCGGGAGATCTACGAGGACTTGATCAAGTCCCACGTCCACGACAGGTGGTGAGCTAGTACCGGACACACGAAGGGCGGGCATCCGGATCGGATGCCCGCCCTTCGTGCTACGTCGTCCTACGCGGTCAGCCGCGCGTGAAGGCCTGCTCCAGGAGCGTCTGCTGCTGCGCCTGGTGGGCCTTCGCCGTACCGGTAGCGGTCGCCGCCGACGCCGGGCGGGAGACCACCTTGACGTACGGGAAGTCCAGCGGCAGCGCCAGGTGGATGAAGCCCCACGCGCCCTGGTTCTGCGGCTCGTCCTGCACCCAGACCACCTCGGCGTCGCCGTACTTGGCGACCTCCGCCCGGAGCTGCTCCTCCGGGAACGGGTACAGCTGCTCGAGACGGACGATCGCCACGCCGTCGTCGCCGCGCTTGGTGCGCTCGGCGAGGAGGTCGTAGTAGACGCGGCCCGTGCACAGGAGCACGCGGTTCACCTTGGCCGGGTCGGCCACCGAGTCCGCGATGACCTCCTGGAACGTGCCCGAGGTGAAGTCCTCGACCGAGGAGGCCGCGGCCTTGAGCCGCAGCAGCTGCTTCGGCGTGAACACCACCATCGGCCGGCGCGGCCGGGCGTACGCCTGACGGCGCAGCAGGTGGAAGTACGACGCCGGCGTGGACGGCTGCGCGATCGTGATGTTGTCCTCGGCACCGAGCTGCAGGAACCGCTCGATGCGGGCGGACGAGTGGTCCGGCCCCTGACCTTCGTAACCGTGCGGCAGCAGCATGACCACCGACGACGACTGGCCCCACTTCTGCTCGGCGGACGAGATGAACTCGTCGATCACCGTCTGGGCGCCGTTGACGAAGTCGCCGAACTGCGCCTCCCAGAGCACCAGGGCGTCCGGGCGCTCCACGGAGTAGCCGTACTCGAAGCCGAGGGCCGCGTACTCCGACAGCGAGGAGTCGTAGACCCAGAACTTGGCCTGGTCGCCCGACAGGTACAGCAGCGGGGTCCACTCCGCGCCGGTGTCCCGGTCGTGGAGCACCGCGTGCCGCTGCACGAACGTGCCGCGGCGGGAGTCCTGCCCGGCCAGGCGCACCGGGGTACCCTCGGCGAGCAGCGAACCGAACGCGGCGAGCTCGCCGAAGCCCCAGTCGATGCCACCTTCCTTCGCCATGAGCTGGCGCTTCTCCAGCAGCTGGGCGAGCTTCGGGTGGACGGTAAAGCCCTCGGGCGGCGTGGTGTGGGCGTCGCCGACCCGCTGCAGCGCGTCGTGCGAGATCGCCGTCTGCCAGCCCACCATGGTGCCCGCGTCCTCGCGCTGGGACTCGGGGCGCTCCAGGCCGGCCAGGTGCTCCGTCTGCGGGGCGGGCGTGAAGCCCGACTTGGTCTCGGTGAAGACCCGCTCGAGCTGCGACTGGTAGTCCTGCAGCGCGTGCTCGGCCTCCTCCACGGTGATGTCACCGCGCGCGACCAGGTTCTCGGTGTAGAGCTTGCGCACCGAGCGCTTCTTCTCGATCAGGTTGTACATGAGCGGCTGCGTCATCGAGGGGTCGTCGCCCTCGTTGTGCCCGCGGCGGCGGTAGCAGATCATGTCGATGATGACGTCCTGGCCGAACTGCTCGCGGAACGCGAAGGCAAGCTCGGCAGTGCGCACCACGGCCTCGGGGTCGTCGCCGTTCACGTGCATGACCGGGACCTGGTAGCCCTTGGCGACGTCCGTGGCGTAGGTGGTCGACCGGGACGCCGTCGGGCCGGTGGTGAAGCCCACCTGGTTGTTCACGACGACGTGGATGGTGCCGCCGGTGCGGTACCCGCGCAGCTGCGACAGGTTCAGCACCTCGGGGACCACACCCTGACCGGCGAACGCCGCGTCGCCGTGCACCAGGATCGGCAGCACGGAGAAGCCGTCGCCGCCGAGGTCGATGCGGTCCTGCTTGGCGCGGACGATGCCCTCGAGCACCGGGTCCACCGCCTCCAGGTGCGACGGGTTGGCCGCGAGGTAGACACGCGTGGTGGCGCCGGACTCGGAGGTGAACGTGCCCTCGGTGCCCAGGTGGTACTTCACGTCACCCGAGCCCTGGACGCTCTTCGGGTCGAGCTGGCCCTCGAACTCCTTGAAGATCTGGCCGTAGCTCTTGCCCGCGATGTTCGCCAGCACGTTCAGGCGGCCGCGGTGGGCCATGCCGATGCCGACCTCGTCGAGGCCGCCCTCGGCGGCGCGCGACAGGATCGCGTCGAGCAGCGGGATCAGGGACTCGCCGCCCTCCAGCGAGAACCGCTTCTGCCCGACGAACTTGGTCTGCAGGAACGTCTCGAACGCCTCGGCGGAGTTGAGGCGGCGCAGGATGCGCAGCTGGTCCTCACGCGGCGTCTTCGCGTAGCCGGCCTCCAGGCGCTCCTGAAGCCAGTTGCGCTGCCCGGGGTCCGCGATGTGCATGTACTCGATGCCGATGGTGCGGCAGTACGAGTCGCGCAGCAGACCGAGGATGTCGCGCAGCGTCGACTTCGGCTTGGGGCCGAAGCCCGCCGTCGGGAACGTACGGTCCAGGTCCCACAGCGTGAGGCCGTGGTTCTGGATGTCCAGGTCTGGGTGCTTGCGCTGGCGGTAGGCCAGCGGGTCGGTGTCCGCCATGAGGTGCCCGCGGGAGCGGTACGCCTGGATGACCTCGGCGATCTTGGCCGGCTTGGCGGCCTCGACGTCGGCGTCGACGGTGTTGTCGCGAACCCAGCGGACGGGCTCGTACGGGACGCGCAGCGCCGCGAAGACGCGGTCGTAGAAGCCGTCCAGGCCGAGGAGCTTGCCCGAGATGATCTTCAGGAACTCACCGGACTGGGCGCCCTGGATGATGCGGTGGTCGTAGGTCGACGTGATCGTCATGACCTTCGAGATGCCCATCCGGGCGAGCTGCTCCTCGGACGCACCGGCGAACTCCGCCGGGTAGTCCATGGCGCCGACGCCGATGATGGTGCCCTGGCCCTGCATCAGGCGCGGCACCGAGTGCACGGTGCCGATGCCGCCCGGGTTGGTCAGCGAGATCGTGGTGCCCTGGAAGTCGGGCACGGCGAGCTTGTTGCCGCGAGCCTTGCGGACCAGCTCCTCGTAGGCCGCCCAGAACTCGGCGAAGTCGAGCTCCTCGGCCTTCTTGATGCTCGGCACCAGGAGCTGCCGCGAGCCGTCCGGCTTGGCCAGGTCGATCGCGAGGCCGAAGCCCACGTGCGCGGGCTGGTTCACGCCCGGCTTGCCGTCGACCGGCTCGTAGTGGGCGTTCATGACCGGCATGTCGCCCAGTGCCTCGACCAGCGCGAAGCCGATGAGGTGCGTGAACGAGATCTTGCCGCCGCGGCCGCGCTTGAGGTGGTTGTTGATGACGATGCGGTTGTCGACCATCAGCTTGGCGGGCACGGCGCGCACCGAGGTGGCGGTGGGGACCTCCAGGGAGGCCTCCATGTTCGTGACCACGCGCGCGGCGGGGCCGCGCAGCTTCTGGATGTCGTCGACGGCGTCCGGGTGCGCCACCGGGCGCTCGAACGTGTCCGCGTAGTGCGTGGTGGGCGGGGTGGCGATCGGGCTGGCCGGGTTGACCTTGGGGTCGGCCGGAAGGGCCTTCTCGCGTACCGGCTGCACGGCCTCAGAGGCGGCGGTGCCGCCCGTCACGGGGGCGGCCACCTTCTGGGCGGGCGCCACCGGCGCTGCAGCGGCCGCTGGGGCCGCGCTAGCCGAGGCCGCGGGAGCCGCGGGAGCGGCCGGCGCCGCGGCGGCCGGTACCGGCGCGGCCGGTGCTGACGGGGGCGAAGTCGCAGCGGTCGCAGCTGCGCCGTCCTTGGGGGAACCGTTCTCGCTCGGGGTGTAGTCGGCGAAGAAGTCCCACCACGCGGGGTCCACCGCGTTCTTGTCCTTCAGATACTGCTGGTAGAGCTCGTCCACAAGCCATTCGTTGGCTCCGAATGACGAGCTCGCCACGCTGATCGACTCTGAACCAGCCTTAGCTGACACTCGCGGATCGCCCACCTTCAACACAGTCGCGTTCGTCGCGCACCAGCAGGTCGCGGCGCGCTAAGCCCGAATGTTTTCGGACCCTCCAAGGGTAGGCCCTTCGCGCTCGTCAGTGGGTGTCTTCACACATGCGCTGCGGCGCGTCCTGGCGCCAAGGAAGCCCCAAGGAAGTTGGTTCGTCATGTTTCTCGCACCCAGAGCAAACCACGGGCAACGTTGGGCCTTGAAGTCCCCAACATGACGTTACGGGGCTTGGTCTTCGGGCAGACATTCTTTGGCTCGTGTGACGGAAATCACGGAACCCGTCTCACTCGTCGGCCGCTCGCGGCCCTAGGCTTCTCCGTTTCTCACCGCGTTCTCACCGGGCCGGTCACATCGTGTGCGTCGTCGAGACCCCCGGCGCCGGGTGGGCCCGGGCCGGGAGGGTGACCCGCATCGTCGCGCCCCGCTCGGAGTCGACCACCTGGACGTGCCCGCCGTGCAGCTCGACCGCCCAGCGGACGATCGCGAGCCCGATCCCGGTCCCGCCGCTCGACCCGACGGTGCCGCCCGCAGTGCCGCTCGCGGCCTCCGTGAAGGTGTCGCTCGACTTGCCGGCCCGCCCCCTGCTGTCTGGGGCTCGCTCTCCCGTCGGGCCCGTGCCGCGGACGAACCGCTGGAAGATCCGCTCACGGTCCGCGGCGGCGATCCCGGGTCCCTCGTCGCTGACCTCGAGCACGACGTCGGCCCCCTCCGTGCCGTCCACGGGGTACGCGTCCAGCCGGACGACGCCGCCCGGCGGCGAGTGCCGGATCGCGTTCTGCAGCAGGTTGATGACCACCTGGTGCAGGCGTTCGGCGTCGCCCTCGATGGCCAGGTCCTCGGGCGTCACGTCGACGACGTAGCGCAGGTCCTTCGCGGCGTCGACCATCGACAGGTCCTCGGCGCAGTCCTCGAGGAAGTCGCCCACGGCGATCGTCCCGACGTTCAGCGCCGAGGCGCCCGCCTCGATCCGCGAGAGGTCCAGCAGATAAGTCACCAGCCGGGTCAGTCGTTCGGTCTGTGCGTGCGCCTGCTCCAGCGCGGCCGGGGTGGGCTGCACGACGCCGTCCACCATGTTCTCCAGCTGAGCCTGGAGCGCCGCGATGGGCGTACGCAGCTCGTGCGACACGTTCGCGATCAGGTCGCGGCGGGTCTGCTCCACCGAGGCCAGGTCCTCGGCCATCCGGTTGAACGCGTGCGCGAGCTGACCCACCTCGTCGCTGCTCGTCGCGCGCACGCGGCGCGTGTAGTCGCCGTCGGCCATGGCCTGGACCGCCTCGGTGATCTCCCGCAGCGGGGACGTCATGCCGCGGGCCAGGACCTGCGTGACCAGCAGCGACAGGATGATCGCCAGGGGGAACGTGCGGCTCGGGCCGAGCGAGGCCTGGAGGCCGAGCCACGTGATGAGCACAGCTGCCGTCACGGTGGCCGCGACCAGCACACCGAGCTTGATCTTCAGGGAGCGCAGCGGATCGAGCGGCCGCACGTCGGGGACGCGGGGCACGTGCGGTCTCATCTTCTAGGCCGGCGCTACTGGTTGGCGGGCGGCTCGAACGCGTACCCGACGCCGTGCACCGTGCGGATCAGGTCCGGCCCGAGCTTGCGGCGCAGCGCCTTGATGTGGGAGTCCACGGTGCGCGTACCGCTGGCGTCCGCCCAGTCCCAGACCTCGGCGAGCAGGCGCTCGCGGGTGAGCACGGTCTTGGGGGAGCCGGCGAGCATGACGAGCAGCTCGAACTCCGTGGGGGTCAGGTGGACCTCGTCGCCCCCGCGGTAGACACGGCGCTGCGCGCGGTCCACCGTGACGTCGCCCATGGTCATGGGCGGGTCGGCGGGGGTGGTCGCGGCGGCCTGCGCCGCGCGGTCAACGCGCCGCAGGAGCGCCTTGATGCGGGCCACGAGCTCGCGCATCGAGAACGGCTTGGTCATGTAGTCGTCCGCGCCGACGCCCAGACCGACGAGCATGTCGGTCTCGTCGTCACGCGCGGTGAGCATGAGGATCGGGGTGGGGTGCTCGGCCTGGATGCGCCGCGTGACCTCGAGCCCGTCGATGCCGGGCAGCATCACGTCGAGCACTACGACGTCGGGGCGCAGGCGTGAGGCGGCGTCGACGCCGGACAGGCCGTCGCGCGCTACCTCTACGCGCCAGCCCTCGGCGGACAGCCGCTGGGCGATCGCCGTGGCGATCGTTGGCTCGTCCTCCACCACGAGCACGGTCGCGCTCTGCTGACCGGTCGAGGCTGCGGCCGATGCCGGCCCGGGCTGTTGCGAAGCCCCAGACGGCTGGGGAATGACAGATGACATAGGTCAATCATGCCTGCACCTACCTGATAAGACCCTGACAAGGCACTGAGTGTCGTCCCAGAGAGCGCTCTGCGCCTTGCTCGGCGAACTCTTCGGGCTACGATCTTCAGCACGATGATCGCGCGATATCCAGACCGAAAACGCACGCACGAACGCACCCCCCACAGTGCCTTCCGGAACCCCGGCGCCTTCCGGAGCCGCAGCGCCCTCCGGAGCGCACGATGACCGGCGAATGGATCATGGTCGCCGTCGGCGTTCTCCTCACAGCAGGCACTGCTGTCTTCGTGGCCGGGGAGTTCGCCCTCGTCACCATCGACCCCGCCGTGATCGGCGACTCCGACGACCCGGAGGGCGACAGACCCGGCCGGACCAGGTCTGGCCCCCGGTCCACGCCGGCCCACGCGGCTCTCGGCCAGGGCATGCGAGACCGCAGCGTGCGTACCGCGCTGCGGCACCTCTCCACGGAGCTGAGCTCCGCCCAGGTCGGCATCACGCTCACCACGATCCTGCTGGGCTACACGGCCCAGCCCGCACTGAACTCCCTGCTGTCGGCGTGGTTCGGTGCGGCCTCCGTGCCCACCGCCGTCTCCGCCGGGGCCGCGGCCGTCGTGGCCGTCCTGCTGGTGAACGTCTTCTCCATGGTGTGCGGTGAGCTGATCCCCAAGAACTTCGCACTCTCCGCCCCGCTGGCCACCGCGCGCGTAGTGGTGCCGGTGCAGCGGGTGTTCACCATCACGTTCAAGCCGCTGATCGCGGTGCTCAACGGCTCGGCCAACGCGCTGCTGCGCCGGCTGGGCGTCGAGCCGCGGGAGGAGCTGTCCGGCGCGCGGTCCGCGTCCGAGCTGGCCTCGCTGGTGCGCCGCTCGGCCGAGGAGGGCACGCTGGAGGAGTCGACGGCGACCCTGCTGACCAACTCGATCGAGCTGGACACGCTCAGCGCGCGCGACGTCATGACCGACCGCCTGCGTATGTCCGTGGTCGACCGGGACGGCACGGCGGAGGACGTCGTCGCGCTCGCCCGGCGCACCGGCCACTCGCGGTTCCCCGTGATCGGGGAGGACCGCGACGACATAGTGGGCCTGGTGCACCTGCGCCGCGCCGTCGGCGTGCCGCACGACCGCCGCGGCGAGGTGCCCGCGGCCGCCCTCATGGTGGACGCCCCCCGCGTCCCCGAGACGGTGCGCCTCGGTCAGCTGCTCGTCGAGCTGCGCGGTTTCGGCCTGCAGATGGCGGTGGTCGTCGACGAGTACGGCGGCACCTCCGGCGTCGTGACGCTGGAGGACGTCGTCGAGGAGCTGGTGGGCGACGTCGCGGACGAGCACGACCCCCGGCGCGCGGGCGCCGCCCGGGCCGCCGACGGCTCATGGATAGTGCCGGGCGTGCTGCGCCCCGACGAGCTCGACGAGTACACCGGGATCGACGTGCCAGAGGGCGCCGCGTACGAGACGCTCGGCGGCCTCGTCATGGCCGAGCTGGGCCGCGTGCCCGCCGTCGGCGACGAGGTGGCGGTCGAGCACCTGGGCAAGAGGGTGACCCTGCGGGTCGAGGCGATGGACGGACGCCGCGTCGAGCGGATCCGGGTCCGGTCGCTGCCCAGGACGGAGGTGGCCCGATGAGCACGACCACCGCACTCGTCATCGGCCTCGTGCTGCTCGCGGGCAACGCGTTCTTCGTCGGCGCGGAGTTCGCGGTGATCTCGGCGCGCCGCAGCGCCATCGAACCGCTCGCGGCTGCGGGCGACCGACGCGCCATCACCGTCCTGTGGGCCATGGAGCACGTGTCGCTCATGCTGGCCTGCGCGCAGCTCGGCGTCACCGTCTGCTCCACCGGCCTGGGCATCGTTGCGGAGCCGGCGCTCGCGAGCCTGCTGGAGGGACCGCTGCACAGCGTCGGGGTCAGCGAGGAGTTCATCCACCCGATAGCGCTGGTCGTCGCGCTGTCGCTGGTCGTGTACCTGCACGTGGTGCTCGGCGAGATGGTGCCGAAGAACCTCGCCGTGTCCGGTCCGGACCGGGCGGTCATGTGGTTCGGACCGCCGCTGGTGTTCCTCGGCCGCGTGCTGCGCCCGGTCATCGTCGGCCTGAACTGGGTTGCGAACCACGCGGTACGGCTCGCGGGCGTGGAGCCCAAGGACGAGGTCGCCTCGGCGTTCACCGCCGAGGAGGTGCAGTCCATCGTCGAGCACTCCCAGGCCGAGGGGGTGCTGCGCGACGAGCAGGGCCTCCTGACGGGGGCCATCGAGTTCTCCAACCGCACGGCGGGCGACGTCATGGTGCCCGTCAGCGGCCTGGTCACCGTCGACGAGAACAGCACACCCGACGACGTCGAACGGCTCGTCTCCAGGCACGGCTTCAGCCGGTTCCCGGTGATGACCCGGCGGCCCGACGGCGACGAGCTGGTCGGCTACCTGCACCTCAAGGACGTCCTGTACGCGACGGGAGCGGCCAGGTTCGAGCCGGTCGCCGTCTGGCGAGTGCGCGCGCTGGCCGCCGTCGCGCCGGGCGACGAGGTCGAGGACGCCCTGCGGGTCATGCAGCGTTCGGGCTCGCACCTCGCGCGGGTCGAGGGCGCCGGCGGCGAGCTCCTCGGCGTCGTGTTCCTGGAGGACATCCTCGAGGAGCTGGTGGGCGAGGTTCGCGATGCCATGCAAAGACGCTGATGGGGCAGTTATTTACCGGGCGCTGGTAATCCGCTGACTTGGCTTGGCATGCCCGCTGAGCCCCGTTAGTGTCATGCGAAAGTCAGACCGCGAGGGGCCGCGGACATCGGACAACGGAGGCGCAGTGGAGTCCACGGCAGTGACGGGAATGCAGCCCGTCCTCATGACTCGCCGCGCGCGGCGTGAGGCGGAGCAGCAGGGCACCAGGGCCACTCGCACGGGGCGCAACCAGGCGGTACGTGCTGCGGCGGTACGTGCTCAGGCGGCGCGGAGCACGACGTCGTTCGACCGGCAGGTCACGGGGGTCGTCCCCCGCACCACCAGGCCGACGTCCTCGGTGCCCGCGGGGCAGCGCTTCATCTCCCGCGCGACAGTGATCGGCACGCTGGCCGCCGCGACCATCGCCGCGCCGCTCGTGCAGGCCGCCGGTCAGCCTGGCGAGTCCCCGTTCGACGTCGAGGCGCCGCCTACCGGGCCGACCGTGCTGGACATCGTGACCCAGCCCGTGGAGCGACCCGAGGCCTCCGGGTCGGTGCTCCGGGCCGAGGCGATCACCCGCCCCGAGTCCGCCGCCAGCCGCTCGCTGGACCGCAGCCCCCTGCCGGACTGCGACATCGACGCGCCGGTCGAAGGGACCAACGGCGCGCTGACGAACCACTCGCTGTGCGAGCTGTGGCAGGCAGGGGAGTACCTGCGGCCCGACGCCGCGATGTCGCTCAGCGCGCTCAACGAGGCGTTCCGCGCGTCGTTCGGCCGGGAGATGTGCCTCGTGGCGAGCTACCGGGACCTGGACACGCAGTACGCGCTCAAGGAGTCCCGCGGCTGGTACGCGGCCTCCCCGGGCACGTCGATGCACGGCTGGGGCCTCGCGATCGACCTCTGCACCAAGGAGACCGGGGACAGCGACGTCTACTCGTGGCTCTGGGCGAACGCGCCGTCCTACGGCTGGCAGAACCCAGCCTGGGCGCAGCTCGGCGGCGCTGGCGCGTACGAGCCGTGGCACTGGGAGTTCGTGTCCGGCGTCGTCGAGAAGGGCGAGTGGACCGGATAGCGTCCGGTCTGTTTACAGGCTCAGGTGGGTGTTCGGCCCGAAGTCCTGGCGGAACATCGGCCCGACGCTCGCGAGCTCGGCCGCGAACGCCGGAGCCCAGCCGCTGTAGGGCTCCATGGAGAGCGACTCGTTGGAGAACCTGCGGTCGTCGGTGATCTCCGTGACGCAGAAGTCCGGGATCTGCAGGCTGGTGACCGGGCCGGAGCGTTCGCACTCGGCCACCACCAGCGGGTGGTTGGCGCCGCCGAACACGTCGACCGACCAGCCGTCCGCCCCTAGCCACACCGCGTACCGGATCTTCACGATGGGCGCCCCGCCGCGGCGGACCAGCTCGACGCCGACCCGCGGGTCCAGCTGGCGCTCCGCCTCGTAACGCGTGCCGCCGACCGCCGGCCCCTTCACCGTGACGGCGGCGAAGTCGATGTCCGCGACGTGCGCCCGCAGGAGCTCTGCCGGATCGGTGTTGATGCTCAGGTCGGCATCGACCTCGCCGGCCTGGACGCGCACCCGGAGGGCGTAGCCGTCGTCGGCCAGGAAGTAGGACTGGACGATCAAGGCTGGCGCGTCCCGGAGCTCGGCAGGCAGCTCGCGCACGAAGAACCGGCGTTCGAACTCGAAGTCGGCGTACCCGCGGTCGGCATCGGCCGCGGTGAACTCGTCGAAGCGATCATCACTCATGGGGTCCCCAGGTGCCTGTCGTCGGCTGATCCCGGTAGTTTACCCAGGCGGTGTCAAGGAGCGGCTTGCGCTACGGCGGGGGTCTGCGGGGTGAAGCGCTCGAACGCCACCTCGAGGTCGGCCATCGAGCACTTGATGCTGCCGGGCTTGAGCACGACGGGCGTGCCGACCAGACGGGTGTTGGCCGCGGCGACCACACGGCGCAGGATGGTCCGCTGACGCCGGACTACGGCCCGCGGGTCAGCGACGTCCACGGCCAGCACCCGCCGTCCGACCAGGTTCGCGGTCCGGGAACCGGTGACCTCGGACCACGCGACCTGCTCGACGCCGACATTCGGCAGCCAGTCGGTGAGGCCGTCGCCGTCGAGCGTCAGCGCGGGCCAGGCCGGGAGCAGCAGGCGGCGCAGCACGATCAGGGCCAGGCCGGTGAAGACCAGGGCCCCCGCCGCACCCGCTGAGACGGCGAACAGGGCGGCCGGCGAGCCGGTGGTCTGGGCGACGTCGAAGCCGAGGCGGGTGGCGATCACGCAGAGCAGCACCAGCGCGAGAGCGCCGAGCGCAAGGATGAGGACGTGCGCACGGGACGGGTAGAAGTCCACGGACTCGTCGGGCATACCCGGGACCCTAGCGGCACATGGGGTGCGCCGGAAGCCCAGCTCAGGCCAGCAGGAGCCGGGCTCCCGCAAGCGCCGTCGCGATCAGCACGGCCGTGCTGAACGCCGGGCCCGAGAGCCGGTGCGCCACGAGGCGGCCGAGCAGCAGCCCGGCGACCAGGCCCGGGAACAGGACGAGCGAGACGTGCAGCGAGTCGGCGGAGACGAGGCCCAGGCTCGCGCTGAACGGCAGCTTCGCGAGGTTCACCGTGAGGAAGAACAGGGCGACCGTGCCGAGCAGGCCGGCGCGTGAGACGCCGGCTCGCAGCAGGTAGAGGCTCATCGGCGGGCCGCCCGCGTTCGCGATCATCGTGGAGACGCCCGCGGTGGCGCCGAGCGCGGTACGGGCGATGCGGTCGCGCAGGCGGGTGGGCGGGGGTGCGGCGTCGGCGTCGGGCAGCGCCGCCCGGCGCGCGGCGAGCTGCCGCACCAGGTCGCCGAGCCCGGCCAGGAGGAGCAGCGCCCCGACGATCCGGGCGCTGACGTCCGGGGGCGCCCAGCGCAGGGCGGCGAAGCCGATCAGGAGCCCGAGGGCGACGCTGGGCAGCAGAGCACGCAGGACGCGCCAGCGCACGGCGCGGCCGTAGGTGCTGACGGCGACGAGGTCACCGACGATGAGCAGGGGCAGGGCGACGCCCGCGGCCGGGACGGGCGGAAGCACCGATGCGATGACGGCCGCGCCGAGTGCCCCCAGGGGAGGCAGGCCGGTCTTGGCCAGGCCCATGAGGAGCGCGGCGATCGTGCCGCCGATGATGACGGGGACCGTGAGGGCGAGCGAGGTGTCCATGACGATGGGGACTCTACGGCGACGGGGAGATTGGCGGGGAGCTGCCTCCGGCGCCGGACAGCGAAAAGGGCCCCTAGACCAGCGTTGCGGCTGGTGAGGGGCCCTTTCCGGGTGGTGCGCCTGAAGGGACTCGAACCCCCGACCTTCTGCTCCGGAGGCAGACGCTCTATCCACTGAGCTACAGGCGCGTGGCCGAATCCAGAGAGCTTGAACTCACCGCATCGGCCGCTATGAGACTACCAGGTGACGCGCCAGGGGCGTGCATCGATTCCTGTGACGAGCATCGTGCCCGACGGCGACCGCCACCGGCTCGGCGATCGAATTCGTCGACAATGCCAGACACTTCACTGGCAACCTTCCTTCGGTCGTGTGCGTCTGTGTGCCATGAATCTGCGAAGAGCCCGACCCTTGCGGCGTACCGACGTGTACGCGGCCGACGAAGAACGAGGTGGTGGACGTGGTGAGTGACGACGCGGCGATCCTTGACGATCCCCGGGCAAAGGTGGTGACCACGGGCACCCAGGCCGAGCGGTTCACGGCGTTCGCCAGGGACCGCTCGCCCGAGCTGTCCCGCATCGCCTATCTGCTGTGCGGCGACGTGCATCGGGCCGCCGACCTGGTGCAGCTTGCGCTGGAGAGGACGTACCGGGCCTGGAACAGGGTGGGCGACGGTGAACCGTTCGCTTACGCCCGCAAGGTGATCGCCACCGCCCGGATCGACAGCTGGCGCCGGACCAAGCACGACGTCCTGGTGGCCCCGACCGATCTTCGCCCCGGTTCCGCGTCGGACGGCACCCAGCACGTCGTCGACCGCGACGAGCTGGTGCGGGCGCTACGGCAGCTTCCCGCAGCACAACGGCGGATCGTCGTCCTGCGGTACCTGCTGGATCGCACGGAGAAGCAGACGGCCGAGGACCTGGGGATTTCCCGGGGGTCCGTGAAGTCGGGTGCATCGCGCGGCCTCGATCGGCTGCGCGAGATCCTCGGCGACCGGCATTCAGGACCACTGGCGGCAACAGACGACGCGATCTCACGGAAGGAGGCACAGCGATGAAGGAGCAGAGCGACAACCTGGTGAAGCTGATCCACGACGCCGCGGGTCAGGTCGGACCCCTGGATGGGATCGATGGCGACGCGATGGCACGGCGGGCTATCCGCCACGAGCGCACACGTCGAGGTGTGATCGGGGGCACCGTGGCCATCGTGCTGGGGGCATTGGTCACGGTAGGGACGGCTTGGTTCGTCGAGCGACCGGCGCTTCCGGCGCTGCTGCCGTGGGTCCAGTCGTCCCAGGTCCACTCGGACGGCCTGGTCTTCGAGGTGCCGGACGGCTACGAGGAGTTCAGCCCCACGGGGGACCCGATGTGGGGGCTCGACCCGTTCATCCCGGACGAGCAGGAGATGGAGCAGCTCCCTTATGCGGAATCGTGGGTGGCCGCGGCGCCCGCGGAGGACACGCCGCTTTCCGGAGAGCTGGTCGGGAACCCGGTGACCGAGGTCGATGTTCCCGGGGCCGTGGCCGCACGCTGGTCCACCTACTCCGCGGATGACGTCTCCGTGCCGGGCTTCTGGGAGCGCAACGAGGGAGACGGCGACTTCGTGGGCGAGCTGGACGTCGAGCTCACCTCTGGAGCGGTGGTTCGCCTCACCATGAGCCTGACGGATGACGACGCACCGCAAGACACCTTCGAGCGGCTTGTTCGTACGGTGAGCGTGGACGGGGACTTCGCCGGGCCGGACGTCTCGGGGAGGACCGTCCAGGAGGACCTGCCGCTCCTCGAGTCCGCGGACACACCCGAGACCTGGGAGCAGACCGAGTTCCACGGGCTGCGGTATGCGGCACCCGAAGACTGGGAGGCGATCGACGGGCAGGATGCGGAGAACCCGGGTGACACGCTGCTCCTGCGCCGGCCGGACGGCAACGCGGAGCTGCAGCTCGCCGTGACGGACAGGCTGGAGAACTACGAGTCGGGCGGCGAGCTCGACCTCCCGGACTTCTATCGCTTCGACCTGGCGGGCGCCGACGTGTCGACGGTACTGGTCGAGCGGTTCGACGGCGAGTACCGGGCCTACATCGAGGTGCGTCGCGCTGGCGGCCTGAGCTACACGGTGAACCTCTCCGGTTACCCCGGTGCCGGGGACCTCGACGACCATCTCGCGGAGACCCTCGGCAGCCTCGGCTTCACCGGGGCGTCGACGGACGGAGCCTCTGCCTACGAAGACCTGGATCCTGCGGACCCGTTGCTGCAGGACCCGCCGTCGGGCTGGGCACCGGTCACGTTCGAGGGCCTCGGCCTGACCCTGCCGCCGGAGCTGAGGAGCGACGAAGGGACGTGGGGTATCTGGACCAGCGACTCCGCAGACTCCTGGGAGTCCCTGTCGATCTCCCCCTGGGACATGGAAGCGTACGACCAGCCCCTTGGCCTCGATGAGAACGGGTACCGGTACGAGCCGCCGGGTACGGCGCGCGGGGTCGTGACGGTCGGGACCGACACCGAGACCGGCGAGGCGACCTTCCTTGGCCGCGCCACGTTCTACCTGACGGCCGACGGGCGCAAGGCGTTCGACGTCCGGTACGAGGGCTCGGGAGCGACCGAGGAAAGGTGGTGGCAGATCCTCGCGTCGCTGGACGCAGCCGGGCTGACCTCGTCCTGATCCCTGCTTGATTCTCCTGCCCGACGCCGGCCGGTGCACCCAGGTGCACCGGCCGGCGTCGGCATCGTGTTCCGGGGTGTGGAAGGCGGAGGTTGCGTGTCGGTGCTCGCCCGTAGAATCGATCCGTGACCCCCACGGAACTCTCCGCAGCACTCAGCGCTGCCCTCGCCGCCGCCGTCGCCGACGGCACACTCGCCCTGCCCGCCGACGCCGTCCCGGCGTCGGTCCACGTGGAGCGACCCCGGCAGCGAGAGCACGGGGACTGGGCCACGAACGTCGCTCTGCAGCTCGCCAAGAAGGCGGGCACAACCCCGCGGGCGCTCGCAGAGGACCTGGCCGCGCGCCTTGGCGCGACGCCGGGCATCGCAGCTGTAGGCGTCGCCGGCCCGGGCTTCCTCAACATCACGCTCGACGCCGCCGCTGCGGGCGAGCTGGCCCGCACCATCGTGGAGGCCGGCGCGGCGTACGGCCGGGGCGAGGCCCTGGCCGGCCAGGTGATCAACCTCGAGTTCATCAGCGCCAACCCGACCGGTCCGCTGCACATCGGGCACACCCGCTGGGCCGCGCTGGGTGACTCCCTGGGCCGCATCCTGCGCGCGGCCGGCGCCGAGGTGGCCGCCGAGTACTACATCAACGACGCCGGTGCGCAGATGGACCGCTTCGGCGAGTCCGTCCTGGCCCGGGCGACGGGCGGCGAGATTCCCGAGGGCGGCTACCGCGGCGAGTACGTCAAGGAGCTCAGCGCCAAGGTGCTCGCGGATCGTCCGGACCTGCCGGAGCTGCCGCACGACGAGGCGGTCGCCGTCGCCCGCGAGTCCGGCTACGCCCACCAGCTCGCCGAGATCCGCGAGGTGCTGGAGGGCTTCGGCGTGCACTTCGACGTCTGGTTCTCCGAGCGCGAGCTGCACAGCTCGGGCGCCGTCGAGAAGGCGGTGGCGCGCCTGCGGGAGCAGGGGCACGTGTTCGACCAGGAGGGCGCGGTCTGGCTGCGCACCACGGACTTCACGGACGACAAGGACCGCGTGATGATCCGGGCGAACGGGGAGCCCACCTACTTCGCCGCAGACGCCGCGTACTACCTGTCCAAGAAGGACCGTGGTTTCCCCGGCAAGATCTACCTGCTGGGCGCCGACCATCACGGGTACGTGAACCGCCTCAAGGCCATCGCGGCCTGCGCGGGGGACGACCCGGAGACCAACATCGAGGTGCTGATCGGCCAGCTCGTCAACGTCGGCGGCGCCAAGCTGTCCAAGCGGGCCGGCAACATCATCGAGCTGCGCGACCTGGTCGACTGGATCGGGAAGGACGCCGTCCGCTACTCCCTGGCCCGCTACCCCGCGGACACGCCGCTGGAGCTGCAGGGCGAGGACATGATCAAGCAGTCCAACGACAACCCGGTGTTCTACGTGCAGTACGCGCACAGCCGGACCGTCCAGATCGGGGCGAAGGCCGTCGAGCGTGGCGTGCGCCGCGTGGACGGGTTCGACCCGTCCCACCTGTCGCACGCGTCGGAGACGGCGCTGATCGGGCGCCTCACCGAGTACCCGCGGATCGTGGCGCAGGCTGCCGAGCTCCGCGAGCCGCACCGCGTGGCCCGCTACCTCGAGGCCCTCGCCGGTGACTTCCACGCCTGGTACAACGACGACGAGAAGCTGCGCGTCACGCCGTACCCGGACGAGGAGGTCACCGACGCGCACCGCGCCCGCCTGTGGCTGAACGACGCCGTCCGCACCGTCCTCGCCAACGGCCTGGACCTGCTGGGCGTGAGCGCTCCGGAGCGGATGTGACGGGCGCGAACGTGCCCGGGGCGCCCTGGTCGACCGGCGTCGGGCGGCTGCCGGACGGCGCGGCGGCCGTCGCGGGCGTTGACGTCCGCGACCTCGCCGCCGAGCACGGCACCCCCGCCTACGTGCTGGACGAGGCCGACTTCCGGATGCGCGCCCGCGCCTACCGCACGGCGTTCGAGACCGCGTTCGGTGCGGTCGGCGCCGGCGTCGACGTGTACTACGCCGGTAAGGCGCTGCTCACGGTGGCCGTGGCGCGCTGGGCGCGCGAGGAGGGCCTGCGGGTCGACACGGCGTCCAGCGGTGAGCTAGCGATCGCGCTGCGCGCTCAGGTGCCGGGCCCGGAGATCGGCCTGCACGGCAACAACAAGTCCGACGCCGAGATCGTCCGCGCCCTGGACGCGAGGGTCGGCCGCATCATCGTGGACTCGCTGGTCGAGATCGAGCGGGTCGCCCGGCTCGCCGCCGAGCGCTCAGTCGTGGCGCCGGTGATGATCCGGGTGACAACGGGCGTCCACGCCGGCGGGCACGAGTACATCGCGACCGCCCACGAGGACCAGAAGTTCGGGCTGTCGGTCAACCCTGTGGGCGATCAGGGGCGGGGCGGTGAGAGCCCCGCGATGACTGCCCTGCTGGAGGTGCTGAAGCACCCCGAGCTGAAGCTGCTCGGCATCCACTCGCACATCGGCTCGCAGATCCTCGATCCCGACGGGTTCGAGGCCGCCGCGCGTGTGGTGCTGCGCCTGCGGGCCGACCTCGCCGAGCGGTCGGGCGTGCTGGTCGGCGAGGTGGACCTCGGCGGCGGCTACGGCATCGCCTACCTGCCGGGCGACGTCGCGCTCGACCCGGAGCGGGTGGCGAAGGACATCGCGCAGACCGTCGCCGGCGTGTGCCAGGAGCTGGGCACCAGCCTGCCGCGGTTCTCGATCGAGCCGGGCCGGGCGATCGTGGGCCCTGCGGGCCTCACGCTCTACACGGTGGGCACGGTCAAGCCGGTCACTGTGTCAGCCGATGCCTCGGCCGACGGCGGCGCCGACTTCACGCGCACCTACGTGTCTGTCGACGGCGGTATGAGTGACAACATCCGCCCCGCCCTGTACGGGGCGGCGTACCACGCCGAGATCGTGGGCCGGGCCTCCACGGCCGAGACCACGCTGGCCCGCGTGGTCGGCAAGCACTGCGAGTCCGGCGACATAGTGGTGCACGAGGTGCAGCTTCCCGCCGACATCCGCGCGGGGGACCTGCTCGCCGTGGCCGCGACGGGCGCCTACGGGCGGTCCATGGCGTCCAACTACAACGTGCTGCCCCGCCCGCCGGTCGTCGCCGTGTCCGACGGCGTCTCGCGGGTGCTGGTGCGCCGCGAGACCGAGGACGACCTGCTGGGCCTCGACCAGGGCTGAGACGTCGGGTCGGCGGGCCGACGACGCAGGTCGTCGGCCCGCCGTCGCTCCGGATCGTCAGATGTGCAGCGTCAGTCAGACGTCCTGCGCTTCGTCGACGTGGCAGCCCTCCGCGGAGTCGCTGTAGTCGTCGATGTGCCCGCTGATCTCCGTGCTCAGGTCCTCGATCTGCACGATGAGCCTGTCCATCTCGGCGCCGATCGTCTCGACGGCCGCGACGTCACCCGCGTTGATGGCGGCGAGGAAGTCGTCCAGCCCCTCCACGTACGCGAGGTTCTTCTCGTCCAGCTCTGCCGAGACCTCCAGCATCGCGTCCGCGTCGTCGATCGCGCCGATGCAGGCAGTGGCGGTGGCCTCGGCTCGCGACCTGGCGGTCTCGAGGTCGTCGATCGTCGCCTCGGCCTCGGCGATCGTCTCCTCGGCGGTCGTCAGGTCGGACGAGAGCGAGTGCGCGCGCGACTCCCACTCGTTGGTGGAGACGACGCCGAGCGCGCCCCACACGATCGCCGCGACGAGCAGCACCGCCAGCACGAGCGTGGCGGCATGGGTCTTGACGAAGGCCACGGCCTTGTCGCGCGTTACCGACGGTGTCGGGCCGGAAGCGACCGGTGGTGCCGGGTCGACCGCCACAGGAAGGAGCTCGGTGTCGGCAGCGGGTTCGGCAGGGGCCGGAGCCGGGGCAGGCGCCGCGGCCTCGGCCGGGGCATCGACCGAGGTTTCGGCAGGGGCTTCGGCAGGCGTGTCGGCCGGGGTGTCACCGTTCGGCGCGGCGGCAACCGGGGCAGCCTCAGGGGCCGGAGGAGCCTCAGGAGCCGGGTCAAGTTCAGCGGCGGGACGCGCGCTCTCGTCGTCGGACATGCGGGCACCGTATCGGCTGAAAAGTGCGGCAAAGTGCAAAATCTGGCCGGAGCCGAAAGATCACCCTGCATTGTCTGCGCCCGCGTCAGCGACCCTCGTGACGGCACACGAAAGCCCGACGCCGTACCGGCCCGACCCCAGGGGTGGCGGGGGTGAGAGACCGGGTGACCGACACGGCGTCGGGCAGCTTCCGCGTGGGACTACTTCAGGGGCGGTCGGCCGGCGAACCGACCAGGTGACCCTGGTACGCGGGGTTCGTGAGGAACGCCGGGAAGTCGTCCTCGAGCGCGACCGCGCGGAAGATCGAGGCCGCCTCGTCCAGCCGGTCCCCGTCGCCGTGCGGCAGCGCCGCCACGACGTCGGCAAGGATCGCCGAGACCCGCTCGCGTGTGATCGGCTGCTGGTCGTCGTCGGTCACGGTGCCCGAGGCGATCCACTGCCAGACCTGCGACCGGGAGATCTCGGCCGTGGCGGCGTCCTCCATGAGGTTGTCGAGCGCGGCGGCTCCGGTACCGCGGAGCCAGGCGTCGATGTAGCGCACGGCCACCGAGACGTTCGACCGCAGGCCGGCGGACGTCACGGTCGCTCCCGCCCTGCGGGCGGAGGCGATGTCGAGCAGCTCGTGCTGCCCGACGGCGACGTCGTCGCGCAGCCGCGAGACCTGGTTCGGTGCGCTGCCGAGCACCGCGTCGAACTCGGCCTCGGCGACCGGGATCAGGTCGGGGTGAGCCACCCAGGTGCCGTCGAAGCCGTCGCCGGCCTCGCGCTTCTTGTCCGCGGCGACCTGCTGGAACGCCTTCCGGGTGACCTCCGGGCTGCGGCGGTCGGGGATGAACGCGCTCATGCCGCCGATCGCGTGTGCCCCGCGCTTGTGGCACGTGGCCACCAGCAGCTCCGTGTACGCCCGCATGAACGGCGCGGTCATGGTGACCTGGGCGCGATCCGGCAGCACGTACGACTCACCGCGCGTCCGGAAGCACTTGATCACCGAGAACAGGTAGTCCCAGCGGCCGGCGTTCAGCCCGGCGCAGTGGTCGCGCAGCTCGTAGAGGATCTCCTCCATCTCGAACGCCGCGGGCAGCGTCTCGATGAGCACAGTGGCGCGGACGGTCCCGCGCGGGATGCCGAGCGCGTCCTGCGCGACCTCGAACACCTCGTTCCACAGCCGCGCCTCCTTGTACCCCTCGAGCTTGGGCAGGTAGAAGTACGGGCCGCGGCCGCGGTTGATGAGCTCGGTCGCGTTGTGGAAGAAGTAGAGGCCGAAGTCGACCAGGCTGCCCAGCGCGCTGCTGGTGATGCCGTTCGCATCCGTGTAGCGCAGGTGGGCCTCGTCGAGGTGCCAGCCGCGCGGGCGGAACACGATGGTCGGGAGGTCCACGATGTCGGTCGACCGCAGCGTGTACTCCTTGCCCGCCTCGTTCGTGAAGCTGAGCGTGCCGCGGATCGCGTCGTGCAGGGAGAGCTGGCCCTCCACCACGTTGGGCCACGTCGGGCTGGACGCGTCCTCGGCGTCGGCCAGCCAGCACCGCGCGCCCGAGTTCAGCGCGTTGATCGTCATCTTCGGGTCCGTGGGGCCCGTGATCTCGACGCGGCGGTCCTCCAGGCCGGGCGCACGGCGCGAGCCCGCGACCTGCCAGTGCGGGTCGTCGCGCACCGGCCGGGTAGAGGCCCGGAAGTCCGGGTCGCTGCCGTCGGCGATGTCCTGCCGGCGCAGCTGGCGCTGCGCGAGCAGCTCGTCGCGGCGAGCGTCGAACCGGTCGTGGAGCAGCGCGAGGAACGCCAGGGCGCCGGGGCTAAGTATCTCGCCGTACCGCGGCCCGACGGCACCGGTCACGGTGATCACGCCCCGGCGGAATCCGGTGCCCGAGGCGGCCGCTCCGCCGTTCGGCAGGGAGCTCGGTGCCGAGCTCCTGGGCGCAGGGGCAAACCCGGTCTGTGCCGCCGTGGGCGACGCAGCGTGTGACGTGGCGGGCGACCCGCCGTGCGATGCGGTGTGCGACGTGCTGCGTGACGTGGTGTGCGACGCGTAGTGCGCCGCCGGCGGGGTGCCGATCCCGGCGAGACCGGCGTCGGCGTCGTAGGGGCTGGTGCCCTGGGCACGGGTGTCGATGGTGGCGGTCATCAGAACTGCGCCGCCTCGGTCGAGCCGGCCAGAGCGGTCGTGGCGGAGTCCGGGTTGAGCGCCGTCGCGACGCGGTCGAAGTAGCCGGTGCCGACCTCGCGCTGGTGCTTGGTCGCGGTGTAGCCGCGCTCCTCGGCGGCGAACTCGGCCTCCTGCAGCTTCACGTAGGCCGTCATCTGCTCGCGGGCGTAACCGTGGGCCAGGTCGAACATCGAGTAGTTCAGGGCGTGGAAGCCGGCCAGGGTGATGAACTGGAACTTGAACCCCATCGCGCCCAGCTCGCGCTGGAACTTCGCGATCGTGTCGTCGTCCAGGTGCTTCTTCCAGTTGAACGACGGCGAGCAGTTGTAGCTCAGCATCTGGTCGGGGAAGTCGGCCTTGACGGCCTCGGCGAACTTGCGGGCGAGCTCGAGGTCCGGCGTACCGGTCTCCATCCAGATCAGGTCGGAGTACGGCGCGTACGCCTTGGCGCGGGCGATGCACGGCTCGATGCCGTTGGTCACCTTGTAGAAGCCCTCGTTGGTGCGCTCGCCGGTGATGAACGGGCGGTCGCGCTCGTCGACGTCGGACGTGATCAGGGTCGCCGCCTCGGCGTCGGTCCGGGCGATCACGATGGACGGCACATCGGCGACGTCGGCCGCGAGGCGGGCCGCGTTCAGCGTGCGCACGTGCTGCTGGGTCGGGATCAGCACCTTGCCGCCGAGGTGGCCGCACTTCTTCTCCGAGGCGAGCTGGTCCTCCCAGTGCACGCCCGCGGCGCCGGACTGGATCATCGACTTCATCAGCTCGTACGCGTTGAGCGGGCCGCCGAAGCCGGCCTCGGCGTCGGCCACGATCGGCGCCAGCCAGTCGCGGGTCGTGGTGCCGTTCTCCGAGACGTCGATCTGGTCGGCGCGCAGGAGCGCGTTGTTGATGCGGCGGACCACTGCGGGCACCGAGTTGGCCGGGTACAGCGACTGGTCGGGGTAGGTCTGCCCCGACAGGTTCGCGTCACCGGCAACCTGCCAGCCGGAGAGGTAGATGGCCTGCAGGCCGGCCTTGACCTGCTGCACCGCCTGGTTTCCGGTCAGCGCGCCCAGCGCGTTGATGTAGTCCTCCTCGTGCAGCTGGCGCCACAGACGCTCGGCGCCGCGGCGGGCGAGCGTGTTCTCCTCGCCGACCGAACCGCGCAGCGCGATGACGTCCTCGGGCGTGTACGAACGCTCGATGTGCGTCCAGCGAGGGTCGGAGTCCCAGGACTGCTGCAGCTCGGCGGCGGTCTGCACCTGGTCGCCGGTGCGCACGGGGGTCGCCGCGGCCGTGGCCGCTGTCGTCTCGGACACGGTGGCCTCGGACGTGTGATCGATCGTGGGTGCGCTCATGGCGGGTCTCCTTCTCCTGGAACTTCGGTGGAACATGTCACCGCGCCTGCCGGGTGACGTGTTACGACCTTCTGTCACGCGCAACCCACTTCTCAAGCAGAACTCAGTAGAAGATTCTCAGTTCTTCTGTTGATCGGAAGCATGTCCGTATGTCACCCTCAGGCATGGCAGGAACCACGGAAAATCGCAGAACCGCGCGAAACGGGACTTCATCGCGTCCCACGCAGAGCGGACAGTCACAGAGCGGACTGGCCATTCGCACGACGGCGGTGGCCGCAACCGTCGACGCCGAGCCGGACGCGCTCACGATCGGGCGGCGCATCCGGTACCTGCGCACCAGCAAGGGCATGACCCTCGAAGACCTCGCCTCGGCGATCGACCGGGCGCCGTCCCAGGTCAGCACGCTGGAGAACGGCAAGCGGGAGCCCAAGTTCTCCCAGCTGCAGGCCATCGCCCGGGCGCTCGGCGCCGGCGTGGACGACTTGCTGTCGGCGGAGGCGCCGTCCGAACGCGACGCGCTGGAGATCGAGCTCGAACGGTTGCAGCGCGGACCCCTGTTCGCGTCGCTCGGCATCGAGGGCGTGCGCATCGGCAAGTCGCTGCCCCATGACGCGCTCGGCACCATCCTGGCCCTGCACCGTGAGCTGGAGCGCCTGCACACCGAGCGCGCGGCCACGCCGGAGGAGGCCCGCCGCGCCAACGGCGAGCTACGCGACGACATGCGCGGCAAGGACAACTTCCTGCCCGACCTTGAGCAGGTGGCGAAGGAGCTGCTCGCCGACGTCGGGCACACCTCCGGGCCGCTGCCGCAGCGGATGGCCGCCGAGATCGCGGCGCACCTCGGCTTCACGCTGCACTACGTGAGCGACCTGCCGCACTCGACCCGGTCCGTCATCGACACCCGGAACAAGCGGCTCTACCTGCCGTCCAAGGGGTTCCGCGGCCGCTCGAACACCCGGTCGGCGCTGCTGCAGGCGCTCGCCTCGAACGTGCTGGAGCACACCGAGCCCAGCGACTACGGCGAGTTCCTGCGCCAGCGCGTCGAGGCCAACTACCTGGCGGCGGCCCTGATGGTGCCGGAGAAGCCGGGCGTGAAGTTCCTGCGCGACGCCAAGGACGAGCGAGCCATCGCGATCGAGGACCTGCGTGACGCCTTCGGGGTGTCCTTCGAGACGGCGGCCCACCGGTTCACCAACCTCGCCACACGACACCTCGGCATCCCCGTGCACTTCATGAAGGTCCACGAGTCGGGGATCCTGCACAAGGCGTACGAGAACGACGGCGTGCGGTTCCCCTCGGACGCCCTGGGCGCCGTCGAGGGGCAGCACGTGTGCAAGAAGTGGACGGCGCGCCAGGTGTTCGACGTCGAGGACCGGTTCAACCCGTACGCCCAGTACACGGATACGCCGTCGGGCACATACTGGTGCACCTCACGGGTGGAGAACACCTCGGACGGCGCATTCTCGGTCTCCGTCGGGGTGCCGTTCGCGCACGTCAAGTGGTTCTCCGGGCGCGAGACCACCGTCCGGTCCGCCTCGCGGTGCCCCGACGAGTCGTGCTGCCGGCGTCCGCCCGACGACCTCGCGGCCAAGTGGGGCGACTTCGCCTGGCCCTCGGCACGGCCGCACGCGTCGATGCTCGCCGCGATGCCGTCGGGCGCGTACCCGGGCGTGGAGACCACCGAGGTCTACCGGTTCCTGGAGGCGCACGCTCCCGACGAGTGAGGCTCAGCGCTGGAAGAAGACCAGCGAGTACCGGCCGTCGGGCTGGTCCTCGCCCATCGGGTCGGCGTGATCGTCCCAGCTCTTGAACTCCACGGCGATCGGTCCGGCGGCCCCGGCCGCTACCTGGAACTCGTCGCCGTTGCTGAAGTCTCCGATCGATTGATAGTTGAGGACCTGGTCGGTGCGGTTGACGACGAGCAGCGCCGTAATGCTCCGGCATGTGCCGCTGGTCTCGCTACCGCGCCTGATGCCGACGGCGACGTACGACCGGCCGCCGGGCACCATCCCGATGCCGAGGGCGAGGTTGTCGAGCCCGGAGCCGGCGTGGCATCTGGTGGGCGTCACCGGGTGCGACCAGATGACGTGCTGCCGGCGGTCCGCCACGTCGTCGAACAGCAGCGTGCGGATCGCGTAGCCCGTCTCGGTCAGGATGGGCCAGGCGACTCGGGTCGCCGACTCCCCGGCGGCGAGGCCGGCGTGGATGCTGGTGCGCATCCGGTACTCGTGCGGCGTGCTCGTGTGCGGCTGCCGCCACAGCTGGTTGCCGGCGATGATCGTCTCGCGCCCCGCCCCGTCCGACACGATCGAGAGGGGCACGCGGGTTCCGTTCACCGTGATGACCCTGTTGCTCTGCGCCGGTCGGTCCGAGCCCTCGCGGACGATCCACCGGTTGATGATCGACGTGCCCTCGAACGGTATCGCCCACACGACGGTGGTCTTGCCCTGTTCGTTGAGTACCAGGTCAGCGGCACGGAGGGGGATCGGACCGCTCGGGAGCTCCACGAAGGTCCACTCGCCGCTCTGGAGCAGGCGGGCCAGGATCATCCCGCCGTCGGGGCGGAGCTGCAGGAGCACCGAGACGTCGCCGTCGGAGTTGGCGTCGATGTATGCCCGGTGGACCGGGCCGTCGTAGAAGGTGCTGGAGTCGGTCCACGTGTCGCCGTCGTGGACGCGGTAGCTGGCCGGCCCGTCGACGGTTACCCGTACGTTCACGGCGTAGTTGTCGGGGCCCGTCGCGAGACCGGACCAGGTGGATGGTCCGGTCTCGGTCCTGACCCAGTCGTTCTCGTACCCGTGCTCGAGGTACGAGACCGGTTTGTACCCAGACTCGGAGAGCGCGTCGACGAAGACCCGGCCGGAGTCGGCGACGGCTACGTTGCGGTGCGCGTCCTCGGGCCGTACCGCCCAGCTGTTCAGCTGATCGCCCGGGGAAGCCGACGCGGACGGTGCGATCATGCAGGTCACGAAGGCGCAGGCGGCGAAGCCTGCGGTGATACGTGTGGCTAGGACTGTTCGACGCACGACGCCTCCCGGCTGTGGCTCATGTGTCGGGGGCGTCCTTGCCCGCACGCCCCATCACGGGGGGCGTCCTCGACCTGCTCCCGCCATGCTGGCACGGCGCCGGACCGCGGGCCATGGCTGGAAGCCAGGTTCACCCGTGGGCCGGCGCCGTCAGGCTCCCTGGCCAAGGCCCAGCAGGCGGTCCCGCTGCCGCTTCATCTCGTCGGCAAGTGCGTGCACGACGGCGGCCACCGCGGGCCGGCGCCACGACTCGGTGCGGATCACCGCCCAGTAGGGCAGGCATTCGGTGACCTCGTCGGGCAGGAGCCGCACCAGGTCGTCGTGCCGGTCGGCCATGAAGCAGGGCAGGAACCCGAGCCCTGCCCCGGCGCGCGTGGCCTCGACGTGCACAAAGACGTTCGTGGAGGCCAGCGCGTCCAGCATGCCCGGCACGAGGCGGCGCGGCGCGTCCAGGTCGTTCACCTGGAGCATGGAGTCGACGAAGTAGACGAGCCCGTGCCGGGACATCTCGTCGACGGTGGCGGGCGTGCCGTGTCGCTCCAGGTAGTCGCGGGCGCCGTACATGCCGAGCACGTACTCGCCCAGGCGCACGGACTTGGCCCGCTGCACGCTCGGATCCCCGACGACGACGTCGATGTCGACCCCCGAGCGGTGGTAGGTCGCCACGCGGGTGACCGTGACCAGCTCGACGGACAGCTCCGGGTGCTCGCCCCGCAGCCGGGCGATCGCGGGGGAGGCGATGTACGCGCTGAACCCGTCGGTCGCCGTCATCCGCACGACCCCGGTGACGGGATCGGTCTCGGTATCGGTCGCGACGAGCCGGTCCACGGCGTCCGACACCGCCTCGCCTGCCCGGGCCGCCCGCCGGCCGAGCGTCGTGAGCTCCCAGCCGTCCGCGCCGCGGGACAGGAGGCGCCCGCCCAGGGCGTGCTCCAGCGCGGCGATGTTGCGCGCGACGGTGGTGTGGTTGACGCCGAGCGCCTGCGCCGCCGTCGTGTACCGGCCCGTGCGCGCCACCGCAAGCAGCACGAGGAGCTGGTCGGCGACCTGGCCCGCCGGCGGGCCGTTGCGGGCTGGCATGCGGTGACGGTACCAAGTGTGCATTCGTGCACACGGCGTCTGCCCGGTTCGTCATTGCTGCGCACAGCACATCCCCGGAACACTCTGGCGCTATGACCCTGAACCTTGAGGGCCGCCGGGCGATGGTGACCGGCGGAGCGAGCGGCATCGGCGCTGCGTGTGCCCGGGAGCTGGCCGCCCGGGGTGCCCGTGTCACGGTGGCAGACCGGGACGGCGACGGCGCCAAGGCCGTCGCCGAGGAGGTGGGCGGCGAGGCGTGGGTGGTCGACCTGTCCGACACGGCGGCGCTCGACAGCCTGGTGCTGGACACGGACGTGCTGGTGAACAACGCCGGCATCCAGCGGGTGAACGCCATCCAGGACTTTGTGCCGGACGACTTCCGGCTGATCCACCGGATCATGCTGGAGGCGCCGTTCCTGCTGGTGCGTGCGGCGCTGCCCGGCATGTACGCGCGGGGCTGGGGGCGGATCATCAACATCTCCTCGGTGCACGGGCTGGTGGCCTCGCCGTTCAAGTCGGCGTACGTCTCGGCCAAGCACGGGCTGGAAGGGCTGTCGAAGGTGACGGCCCTGGAGGGCGGCGAGCACGGGGTCACGAGCGTCTGCGTCAGCCCCGGGTATGTCCGCACCCCGCTCGTGGAGAAGCAGGTAGCCGAGCAGGCGCGAGTGCACGGGATCGCCGAGGCCGAGGTGCTGGCGCAGGTCTTGCTCGCGGAGCCCGCAGTGAAGCGGCTCGTGGAGCCCACCGAGGTGGCCTCCCTGGTCGGCTGGCTTACCGGCCCGGACGCCGCCATGGTGTCCGGAGCCTCATGGACAATCGACGGTGGATGGAGCGCACGATGACGAAGGACACGGAAGAGAGCTCGGAGACGAGCTCGGTAAAGAGCTCGCGGAACCCGTTCGCGGTGGCGATGCGGCCCGTGAACGCGGTCGTGGAGCGGTACATGCCGAGCGCCCTGGTGTTCGCCATCCTGCTGACGGTCGTGGTGGCGGTGCTCGCGCTGCTGCTGACCGACACCGGCCCCAGGGCCGTCCTCGTCGCGTGGGGTGACGGCCTCTCCGGGCTGCTCGAGTTCATGACCCAGATGGCGCTCATCCTGCTGCTGGGCTGCATGCTCGCCAACACCAGGCCGGTGCGTCGCGGCCTGGCGTGGCTCGCGCGGCTCCCGCGCAGCCCACTGCAGGCGTACGTGTTCGTCTTTGTCATCGCCGCGGCGCTGTCGCTCGTGCAGTGGGGCCTCGGCCTCATGGCGGGCGGCCTCATGGCGCGTGAGGTCGCGGCCCAGATGCGGGCCAAGGGGGTGCGGGTGCACTTCCCGCTGCTGGTCGCCTCCGGGTTCTCCGGGTTCGTCGTCTGGCACATGGGGTACACGGGGTCGGGCCCGCTGACGGCGGCGACGGCGGACTCGTTCGTCGCCGCCCAGATCGGCCGGGCGATCCCGCTCTCCGAGACCACGTTCGCCCCGTGGAACATCATCACCGCCGTGGTCACGGTGGTCGTGGTGGCCGGGGCCATTGCCCTGATAGCGCCGCGCGGCGGGGACCGCGTGGTCGAGCTCGAGGTCGACGCCCGCGAGGCCGAGCTCGAGGTCGAGCAGCCGGTGACCCCGGCGGACCGCCTCGACGCCAGCCGGATCCTGACGACCGTGACGGGCCTGGGGATCGTGGCCTACCTGGTGGTCTACTTCGTCGACGGCGGCACACCGACCCTCAACATCGTGAACTGGACGTTCCTCGCACTCGTGCTCCTCCTGGTGCGCAGCCCGTTCGAGATCGTCGCCCTCGTCAAGAACGCCGTGACCAATGTGGGCGACATCCTGCTGCAGTTCCCGCTGTACGCGGGGATCCTGGGGATCATCACGGCGACGGGCCTCGTCCAGATCTTCAGCGACGTCTTCGTGAACGTCTCCACGCCGCAGACCTTCGGCTTTCTCGCGTTCCTGTCCGCGGGCCTGGTGAACTTCTTCGTGCCCTCGGGCGGCGGGCAGTTCGCCGTCCAGGGGCCGATCCTGCTCGACGCCGCCAACCAGCTCGGCGTAGACCCAGCCGTCGCGATCATGGCGGTGGCGTACGGCGACCAGTGGACCAACATGGTCCAGCCGCTCTGGGCGCTCCCGCTGCTGGCGATCGCCGGCCTGAAGGTGCGCGACATCCTCGGATACACCACCGTGACAATGCTGGCCTCTGGCATCGTGTTCGCAGCGACCCTGCTGATCGTGGGGCCGGGGGTATGACCACATCCTGACCGGATCGGAGTCGAAGAAGATGACTGAAACTGGTAGCACCGGGGTACGCACCGGGTTGGACAAGGTGGTCGCGAGCGCGGCCGAGGCCGTCGCCGACATCCCCGACGGCGCCTCGCTGGCCGTCGGTGGGTTCGGCCTGTGCGGCAACCCGATAACGCTGATAGAGGCGTTGCTGGCGCAGGGCACGACCGGCCTGTCCGTGGTGAGCAACAACTGCGGCGTCGACGACTGGGGGCTCGGCGTGCTGCTGAACGCCCAGCGCATCGCCAAGATGACCAGCTCGTACGTGGGGGAGAACAAGGAGTTCGAGCGGCAGTTCCTCTCCGGGGAGCTCGAGGTGGAGCTCACCCCGCAGGGCACGCTCGCGGAGAAGCTGCGCGCCGGTGGCGCGGGCATCGCGGCCTTCTTCACCCGCACGGGTGTGGGCACGCAGGTGGCCGACGGCGGCCTCCCGCGCAAGTACGACGGCGCCGGCGGCGTCGCGATCGCGTCCCCGCCCAAGGAGGTGCGCACGTTCGGGGAGGACCCGGCCGAGTACATGCTGGAGGAGGCGATCAGCACCGACTTCGCGCTCGTGCACGCCCTGCGAGGAGACCGGCACGGGAACCTCGTGTTCAACAAGTCGGCCCGCAACTTCTCGCCGCTCGCCGCGATGGCGGGACGTGTGTGCATCGCCCAGGTCGAGGAGCTCGTCGAGCCGGGGGAGATCGACCCGGATGCCGTGCACCTGCCCGGTGTCTACGTGCACCGGGTGGTCCACGTCGGCACGGACATCGAGAAGCGGATCGAGCGGCGCACGGTCACGCCGCCGCCGTCGTCGTCCACCACCACGCCGGACACGAAGGGAGCCTGAACCATGGCACTGACCCGACAGGAGATGGCCGCGCGCGCCGCGCGCGAGCTCGCCGACGGCATGTACGTGAACCTGGGGATCGGGCTGCCGACGCTCGTGCCGAACTACGTGCCGGCCGACCGGCACCTGGTGCTGCAGTCCGAGAACGGGATCCTCGGTGTGGGGCCGTATCCGGCAGAGGATCAGGTAGACCCCGATCTGATCAACGCGGGCAAGGAGACGGTGACGCTGCTGCCGGGGTCGTCGATCTTCGACTCGGCGACGTCGTTCGGCATGATCCGCGGCGGCAAGATCGACGCCGCGATCCTGGGCGGTATGCAGGTATCCGCAACGGGCGACCTGGCCAACTGGATGATCCCCGGCAAGATGGTCAAGGGCATGGGCGGCGCGATGGACCTGGTGCACGGCGCCGGCCGCGTGATCGTCCTGATGGAGCACGTGGCGCGCGACGGGGCGCCGAAGATCCTGAACGCCTGCTCGCTGCCGCTGACCGGCAAGGGCGTGGTGAACCGGATCATCACCGACCTGGCGGTGCTCGACGTGACGCCGTCCGGGCTGGTCCTGCGGGAGCTCGCGCCGGGGGTGACGGTCGAGGAGGTTGTCCACCGCACGGAGCCGCCGCTCGCCGTCGAGCTCACCGAGCCGGCGATACGCTGAACAGGAAGACCAAAGGAGGTCCCATGACTGACCCGAACACCACCTGGGCGAGCGCCACAAGCGCTGCACAGGGTGCAGAGAGAAGCGCTGACAACAACGGTGCTGACGATGTAGTGATCGTCTCGGCGGCGCGGACGCCGCAGGGGCGGCTGAAGGGGTCGCTGTCCGCGCTGAGCGCGGTCGAGCTCGGCGCCGTGGCGGCACGCCAGGCCCTTGAGGGTGCGGGGCCGCTGGCCGCCGACGTCGACAAGGTGATCTTCGGCCAGGTGGTCCAGGCCGGTGCAGGGCAGAACCCGGCCCGGCAGACGGCGGTCGCGGCCGGCGTCTCCTGGGACGTGCAGGCCGTGACGGTGAACAAGGTCTGTCTCTCGGGGCTGACGGCGATCATCGACGGCGCGCGGCTGCTGCGCACCGGCGAGGCGGCAGTGGTGCTGGTGGGCGGGCAGGAGTCGATGACAAACGCCCCGCACCTGCTGGCCGGCTCCCGGTTCGGGTTCGGCTACGGCTCGGCGGAGCTTGTCGACTCCGTGGCGCACGATGCCCTGACCGACGCGTTTGACCAGGTCTCCATGGGCATCTCGACCGAGGACCACAACACCGGGTCGGTCTTCGTGTCCCGCGAGGAGCAGGACGCGATAGCCGCGGCCTCGCACCAGCGGGCCGCCGCGGCCGCGAAGGACGGGCTGTTCGAGGCCGAGCTCGCGCCGGTGTTCGTGCCGCAGCGGCGCGGCGAGCCCGTGGAGGTGCGCACCGACGAGGGTGTGCGGCCCGACACGACGGAGGAGTCGCTGGCGAAGCTCCGCCCCGCGTTCAAGGGGGACGGCACGCTGACGGCCGGCAACTCGTCGCAGATCTCGGACGGCGCCTCGGCGCTTGTGCTCACGACGCGTGCACGCGCGGAAGCCGCCGGTGTGCCCGTGCTCGCGACGGTCCGCGCGCACGGTCAGGTGGCAGGCCCGGACAACTCGCTGCACTCCCAGCCGGCCCGGGCGATCGCCCAGGCCCTGGAGCGGGAGGGCTGGACTGCGTCGGATCTTGATGTGGTGGAGATCAACGAGGCGTTCGCCGTGGTGGTCGGGGTGTCCGCGAAGGCCTTGGGTGTGCCGCTCGACCGGGTGAACGTGCACGGCGGCGGGATCGCGCTGGGCCACCCCGTCGGGGCGTCCGGGGCGCGCATAGCGGTGCACGCGGCGCACGAGCTCGCGCGGCGCGGGGGCGGCCGGGCCGCCGTCGGCCTGTGTGGCGGTGGAGGCCAGGGCGAGGCGCTCCTGCTGGAGCTAGCTCCGTAGGTCAAGGGGCGCAGGCTGCGCGGAGCTTGGAGATCGTGTTCCAGTTCCGCGCAGTCGTCGGCCCGCCGGCGGCCCGGTCGACGATCTTGGGCGTGAGCTTCGACCGCCCGATCCCGTCCACGTAGTGCACGTAGAGCACGCCCGCGGCGGTCGCGAGCAGCTCCCGGCCCGGGTTGGCCAGGTCGAGCCGGGCGATACCCGGCTCGTCCAGGTCGCCCAGGGGGACATGCACCTGGAGGTGGGACGGGTCGTCCCGCGCCGCGGCTGAGAACGGGTTGGCCAGCGCTATCTCCTCCAGCCGTTCGGCACTCAGCCCGACGGCGGCCACGGGCTGCCCCACGCGCGCGCTGAGGCACTCCTGCACCCGGCGCGCGATGTCGGCGGCCTGGGTGGCGCCCGTCGCGCCTGTGGTGCCTGTGGTGTCCGTCGTGACCACGAGGTTGCCGCTGTTCAGCAGGGTGCGGGCCGCGCCCAGGCCGGCGTCCTCGGCGGCGCCGCGCAGGTCGGCGGAGGTGACACGCAGCCCCGGCCCGATGTTGACGGCGCGGAGCAGGACGACGAAGTAGGCCATGTCTCCATCCTGCCGCTTCGGCGTGCCGCCCAGCGAGTTTTGCGATTCCATGGGGTAATCCTCAAGTTATTACCACCGTGTGAACAGTTCGTGACAACTTGCGACCCGCCGGGGCGCGGGTCTGGTCACGGGATAGCAGTACGCGTAGTTTCCATTTCAGGGACGGCACCCAGTCGCCCCTTCGGGAGGCCAACCTATGGAGTGCTCGCTCCGTGGAGAAGGGCCGGTCCCGGCTCTGCGCCACGATGCGGCGCACCGAGTCGGTCGCTCGGCCCATCCACCAGCCCCGGTTCGTCCGGGTCGGTTCCGCCGACAGGCGGCATCCGCCAGGTAGCGACGTGGTTGTCACGGCGTTTCGGCGCCGGAGGGAGAACCGCAGTGAGCCAATCCGCACCCACCACCCGTCCGTCCGACCAGAGTGCCGACGCCGCTTCCGG
Organism: Promicromonospora sp. Populi; assembly: GCF_041081105.1. Classification (NCBI taxonomy): domain Bacteria; kingdom Bacillati; phylum Actinomycetota; class Actinomycetes; order Micrococcales; family Promicromonosporaceae; genus Promicromonospora; species Promicromonospora sp. Populi. Next base: position 4,835,945 of record NZ_CP163528.1, read on the forward strand.
CGCGGCAGGTGACGAACGCAGGACCTTCGTCATCGACACGTCAGTGCTGTTGAGTGACCCGAAGGCGATGTTGCGGTTCGCGGAGCACGATGTAGTACTCCCGATCGTGGTCATCACGGAGCTGGAGGCCAAGCGGCACCACGCTGAGCTCGGGTACTTCGCCCGGAGCGCCCTGCGGATGCTCGACGAGCTGCGCATCCAGCACGGCCACCTCGACTCACCGGTTCCGGTGGGGGACTCAGGCGGCACCCTGCGGGTGGAGCTCAACCACGTAGACCCGACTGTCCTGCCCGCCGGCTTCCGGCTCGGCGACAACGACACTCGGATCCTCGCCGTCGCCGCCAACCTGGCGGCTGAGGGCAACATCGTCACGGTGGTCTCCAAGGACCTGCCGATGCGGGTGAAGGCGTCCGCCGTCGGGCTGCAGGCGGAGGAGTACCGGGCCGAGCTCGCGGTGGACTCCGGCTGGACGGGGATGCGCGAGATCGACCTGTCCGACGAGCAGATGGGATCCCTCTGGGACAACGAGACGGTCGAGATCGCGTCGCTGGCACCCGAGACGGTCGAGGCCGCGTCTCCGCTGCTGGTGCACACGGGCATGGTGGTGCACTCGCCGAGCGGTTCCGCGCTGGGGCGGGTGACGGCGGACAAGCGGGTGCGGCTGGTCCGCGGTGACCAGGAGGTGTTCGGCGTGCACGGGCGCTCGGCCGAGCAGCGCGTGGCGATCGACCTTCTGCTCGACGAGGAGATCGGGATCGTCTCGCTCGGCGGCCGGGCCGGCACGGGCAAGTCGGCGCTCGCCCTGTGCGCCGGCCTGGAGTCCGTGCTGGAGCGGCAGCAGCACCGCAAGGTGGTCGTGTTCCGGCCGCTGTACGCGGTGGGCGGGCAGGAGCTGGGCTACCTGCCCGGGTCCGAGTCCGAGAAGATGAACCCGTGGGCGCAGGCCGTCTACGACACGCTCGGCGCCCTGGTCTCGCCCGCAGTGGTGGAGGAGGTCATGGAACGCGACATGCTCGAGGTGCTGCCGCTCACGCACATCCGCGGGCGCTCGCTGCACGACTCGTTCGTCATCGTGGACGAGGCACAGTCCCTCGAACGCAACGTCCTGCTGACGGTGCTCTCGCGGATCGGCCAGGGTTCGCGGGTGGTGCTCACGCACGACGTCGCTCAGCGCGACAACCTGCGGGTGGGGCGGCACGACGGCGTCGCGGCCGTCATCGAGGCGCTCAAGGGGCACCCGCTCTTTGCGCACGTGACGCTGACCAGGTCGGAGCGTTCGCCGGTGGCGGCGCTGGTGACCGACATGCTGGAGCGCTTGGAGGTCTGATCCGCCGGCGGGGTCCCGGCGTCGGAGTCCCGCCGTCTGGTCCCGACATGTCAGAAGCTCAGGTCACGTAAGTGGCCTGAGCTTCTGACACGTTCGGAACTTCTGGCACGCGAGAGGTGGGACGCCGGACGGAACCCCCCAGCCCCGCAGTCCGGCGACCCGCCTCCCATGCGTGCATCGCAGACTCTAGCAGACTTAGGTAAGGCTAACCAAAGGTCAATTTGGACGATGTCGGGCCGTGCCCGGCGGGCGCCGCACGGACCGTCTCAATACGGGCGTTGTCTCGCTTGTCGGATATAGCATCGGGCCATGCTGATTGCCGAAGACTTCCTGCTGCTTGCCGTCGACGACGAGACGGGCAAGACCGCCAACGTCGACAACCTGGGTGTTCGCCTCGCGGGCGCGCTCCTGGCCGACCTCGCCGCCGCGAACAAGACCCTCCTGCGGGGCGCGCCCGAGGCGGGCGCGACCAAGGAGGAGCGCGAGAAGGCCGGGGACACCACGATCCTGGTCACCGACAACACCCCCACCGGCCACGTGGCGCTCGACGCCGCCCTGCAGGCCGCGCTCGACGCCCCCGACGCGCCCGCCCGGAAGGTCGTCGAGGCCATCTCTGGGAACGCCGAGGAGAACCTCCTGGCGGCCCTCGTGGAGCGCGGGATCCTCGAGAAGGAGGAGTCCAAGCTCTTCCGGATGCTCCCCGTCACCCGCTGGCCTGCCGCGGACTCCAGCCACGAGGCCGCGCTGCGCGCCAACCTCACGAAGGTGCTCGTCGAGGGCGCCGAGCCCGACGAGCGCACCGCCACCCTGATCTCCCTGCTGCACGGGTCCGGCCTGATCGGCGGCCTGGTGGGCAAGGAGCAGCGCAAGGCCGCCCAGGACCGCGCCGAGGAGATCGCCGGCAGCGAGTGGGGCGTGGCCACCGTCGCGACCCAGGTCGCGATCGCGGCGACGGTCGCCACCGTCGCCACGGTGGGTGCCGCGGTCGCCACCGCGCTCATCCTCCAGGCCGCGAAGGACGACGCCGCGGCCGCCGCTCCGGTTGCCGCTGAGGCCGCCGAGCCCGCACCGGCTCCTGTGGCCTGACCGGTCCGGAGTGTGATGGACACCGGCGGTAGCTGACGCTGTGCCGACAACAACGAGGGCCGCTGGTCGTGATGACCAGCGGCCCTCGTTGTGCCTGCGGCGGGCGGCGTCCGGGACGGGCGGCGTCAGGCCTGCGGCGGGCGCGTCATGGACAGCACGTCGAGTGCCGTGTCGAGCTGGGCCTCGGTGACCTCGCCGCGCTCGACGAAGCCGAGGTCGATCACGGCCTGGCGCACCGTGATGCCCTCCTTGACGGCGGTCTTGGCCACCTTGGCCGCTGCCTCGTAGCCGATCACGCGGTTCAGCGGCGTCACGATCGACGGCGACGACTCGGCGAGCGCGCGGGCCCGGTCGACGTTCGCGGTGATGCCGACGATCGTCTTGTCCGCGAGCACGCGCGACGAGTTCGTCAGGAGGCGGATCGACTCCAGCACGCCCTGCGCGATCACCGGGATCTGCACGTTGAGCTCGAACGAGCCGGACGCACCGGCCCACGTCACGGTGGCGTCGTTGCCGATCACACGCGCGCACACCATGAGCACGGCCTCGGGGATGACCGGGTTGACCTTGCCCGGCATGATCGACGAGCCCGGCTGCAGGTCGGGCAGCGAGATCTCGCCGAGGCCCGTGTTGGGGCCGGAGCCCATCCAGCGCAGGTCGTTGCAGATCTTCGTCAGGGAGACGGCGATGGTGCGCAGCGCGCCCGACAGCTCGACCAGGCCGTCCCGTGCGGACTGCGCCTCGAAGTGGTCGCGCGCCTCGGTCAGCGGCAGGCCGGTGTCCTGGGCGAGCAGGGCGATGACGCGCTGCGGGAAGCCGGCCGGGGTGTTGATGCCGGTGCCGACGGCGGTGCCGCCCAGCGGGACCTCGGCGGCACGCGGCAGCGCGGCCTGCAGGCGCTCGACGCCGTAGCGGATCGCGGCAGCGTAGCCGCCGAACTCCTGGCCGAGCGTGACCGGGGTGGCGTCCATGAGGTGCGTGCGGCCGGACTTCACGACGCTCGCGTACTCGTCGGACTTCGCCTGCAGCGCCCCGGCCAGGTGGGCCAGCGCGGGGATCAGGTCGTTCACGACGCCGGACGTCGCTGCGACGTGCACCGAGGTGGGGAAGACGTCGTTCGACGACTGCGACGCGTTGACGTGGTCGTTCGGGTGCACGTCCTTGCCCAGCGCGGCGGTCGCGAGCGTCGCGATGACCTCGTTGGTGTTCATGTTCGACGACGTGCCCGACCCGGTCTGGTAGACGTCGATCGGGAAGTGGCCGTCGTACTTGCCGGAGGCGACCTCGTCCGCGGCGGCCACGATGGCGTCGGCGATGTCCTGGTCGAGCACACCGAGCTCCGCGTTCGCGGCGGCGGCGGCCTTCTTCACGCGGGCGAGGGCCTCGATGTGCGCGCGCTCGAGCGGGGTGCCGGAGATGGGGAAGTTCTCGACGGCACGCTGCGTCTGCGCCCGGTACAGGGCGTTCGCGGGTACCCGGACCTCGCCCATGGTGTCGTGCTCGATGCGGTAGTCGTCTGTGTCGCCAGACTCGGGAGAGCTCGAAGGGACGACGGTGTCAGCAGTCATGGGTCTATCGTGCCGCAGCCTCGTCCTGGCGACGCAACCGGGGGCGTGAGTCCTGTCACGCCCCCGGTGTTCACCGGGGCCGGGGCACCTCGCCGACTTCTCCGATCACGCTGACCATGCGCGCGCTGCCCACGGCCAGGTCGTACTCCAGGCCGACGATGGCGCACCTGCCCTCCTCGACGGCGTGGGCCAGTGCCGCCGAGTAGCCGTGCAGCATCTCGACCGTGTGGTTCACGTGCTCGCGGCGCAGCACGTCCTGGTCGGAGAGCGCGGCCATGGCACCTGCCTGGTCGCCCGAGGTGATGCTCACGATCGACGGGATCACCCGGTCCACCACTGCACGCACGAACCCGGGGGGCTGCTCGCCCGTGGCGAGCGTGTGGGCGGCAGCGGCGACCGCCCCGCACGAGTCGTGGCCAAGCACGACGACGAGCGACGCGCCCAGGATCTCGACCCCGTACTCGATCGAGCCGATCACCGTCGTGTCCACTACATGCCCCGCCGTGCGGACCACGAACACGTCGCCCAGGCCCTGGTCGAAGATGATCTCGGCGGCGACCCGGGAGTCCGAGCAGCCGAAGATCACCGTGTGCGGGTGCTGTGCGGCCCGCAGCTCCCGGCGCCGGTCCGCGTTCTGCGACGGGTGCGCCGGCGTGTCCGCGACGAACCGGTCGTTGCCCGAGCGCAGCAGCTCCCAGGCCTCGTGCGGGCTGATCCGCTCCGGCGACTCCGGGCCCGGGGTCACGGACCGACCTCCGCGCGATACGGCGGGTTGGCGCCCGCCCGCGACACGGTGATCGCCGCGACCGCAACACACGCCTCCAGCACCCGGCGCACCGTCGCGGAGTCGATGGCGTTCAGGGCGTCGCGCGGCCGGCCCCGAGCAGGTCGTGCTCCCACAGCCCGTCGATCAGCGCGCCCATGAACGAGTCGCCGGCTTCCACGGTGTCGACCACCTCGACCCGCGGGGCCACCACCTCGACCACACCGGCGTCGGACACCGCTACTGCGCCCTCACCGCCTAGCGTGACCACCACCAGGGCCGGCGTGCCGGCCTGCCAGTCACGCGCGACCGTCAGCGGATCAGTTCCGGGGTACAGCCAGCCCAGGTCCTCGTCGCTCACCTTGACCACGTCCGAGAGCTGCACCAGCGCCTCCACGCGCGGCCGCACCTCCTCGGCCGGGCCCATGATCGCGGGGCGCGCGTTCGGGTCGTACGTGATGGTCGACGTCGAGCGCGCGCCGTCGAGCAGCATGCTCACCTCCGCGGCGCCCGGCTCCAGCATCGCCGCGATCGAGCCGGCGTGGACCGCCAGCGTCTCGGCGCCGGCCGCTGCCGCCGCCGGGACCTGCCAGGTGAGGTCGAACTCGTAGGAGGCCGAGCCACCGTCGTCCAGCGTCGCTACCGCCGTGCTGGTGCGCTCAGCGCCGTCGCTGCCCTCGACCAGGGCGACCCCGGACTCGGCGAGCCAGTCGCGCACCAGGTCACCCCGGGCGTCCCGGCCCAGCCACGTCGCGAGCCGGACCTCCCGGCCCAGCCTGCCCAGCGTGAGCGCCACGTTCGCGACGCTGCCGCCCGGAAGCTCGGCCGAGGAACCGTCGGGCCGGTGCACCCCGTCCACCAGCGCCTCGCCCACGGCGAGGACGTGCGCGCTCACTCGGCGTCCTCCGCCGACTCGGCCGACGCGGTGGACGCGCTCTGCGCGGCGGCGAGGCGCTCGCGGGCGCCGTCGAGCCACTCCTGGCAGCGTGCGGCCAGCGCCTCGCCGCGCTCCCAGAGCGCGAGCGACGCCTCCAGCGGTTCCCCGCCGGCCTCCAGGCGGCCGACCACCTGCACGAGCTCGTCGCGCGCCTGCTCATAGCTGAGGGCGGCGACGTCGGGGGTGTCCGTCATCGGATCGGTTCCTGCAGCAGCATCTGTACTCACGGGGAACAGTCAACAACACGTCACCGACATCCGGGGTCGTCTGTCCACAGGGACGGTACGAGAATCAGTTTGGTCCTGGCCCCTCGGACGTCGGACCATGGTGACCCATGGGCCATCTTGAAGTCGCGCACGTCGAGTACCACCTGCCGGATGGCCGGACCCTGCTGGGGGACGTCTCGTTCCGCGTGGGTGAGGGCAGCGCTACGGCGATCGTCGGTCCCAACGGTGCGGGCAAGACCACGCTCCTGCGCCTCATCACGGGTGAGCTTGACCCCCACGGCGGCTCCGTGGTGGCGAGCGGCGGGCTCGGCGTCATGCGTCAGTTCGTCGGGTCGGTGCGTGACGAGACCACTGTGCGCGACCTGCTGGTGTCCGTCTCAGCGCCGCGCCTGCGCGAGGTGGCGCGCGCCGTCGACGAGGCGGAGCACGCGATGCTGACCGTCGACGACGAGGCCGCGCAGATGGCGTACGCGCAGGCGCTCTCGGACTGGGCCGAGGTGCGCGGGTACGAGGCCGAGACCCTCTGGGACGTGTGCACCATGGCCGCGCTCGGTCTGCCGTACGACCGGGTGCAGTTCCGCGAGGTGCGGACGATGTCGGGCGGTGAGCAGAAGCGGCTCGTGCTGGAGGCGCTGCTGCGCGGGACCGACGAGGTGCTGCTGCTCGACGAGCCGGACAACTACCTGGACGTGCCCGGCAAGCGCTGGCTGGAGGAGCAGCTGCGGACCACCAAGAAGACCGTCCTGTTCGTGTCCCACGACCGGGAGCTGCTCGCCCGGTCCGCGGACCGGATCGTGTCGCTGGAGCCCGGCCCGGCCGGCGCGGACGCCTGGGTGCACGGCGCCGGGTTCGCCACGTTCCACGAGGCGCGGCGCGAGCGGTTCGCGCGGTTCGAGGAGCTGCGCCGGCGCTGGGACGAGAAGCACGCGCAGCTCAAGAAGCTGGTGCTGACGCTGCGCAACCAGGCGGCGAGCAGCCCTGACATGGCCTCGCGCTACCGGGCCGCGCAGACCCGCCTGCGCAAGTACGAGGAGGTCGGCCCGCCGCCCGAGCCGCCGCGCGAGCAGGACATCACCATGCATCTGCGCGGCGGGCGCACCGGCCTGCGCGCCGTGACCTGCGTGGGCCTGGAGCTCACCGGGCTCATGAAGCCGTTCGACCTGGAGGTCTTCTACGGCGAGCGGGTGGCCGTGCTGGGCTCGAACGGCTCGGGCAAGTCGCACTTCCTGCGGCTGCTCGCCGGCGGGGACGTGGCGCACAAGGGGTCTTGGAAGCTGGGGGCGCGGGTGGTCGCCGGGCACTTCGCGCAGACCCACGCGCACCCCGAGCTGTTCGGCCGCGCGCTGCTCGACATCCTGTGGGAGGACCACGCGCAGGACAAGGGCAAGGCGATGGCAGCGCTGCGGCGCTACGAGCTCACGGTCGCCGCGGAGCGGCCCTTCGACCGGCTGTCCGGCGGCCAGCAGGCGCGGTTCCAGATCCTGCTGCTGGAGCTCGCGGGCTCGACGGCCCTGCTGCTCGACGAGCCCACCGACAACCTCGACCTCGAGTCGGCCGAGGCGCTGCAGGAGGGCCTGGAGTCGTTCGACGGCACCGTGCTCGCCGTCACGCACGACCGCTGGTTCGCGCGGTCCTTCGACCGGTACCTGGTCTTCGGGTCCGACGGCGTGGTGCGTGAGACGTCCGAGCCGGTGTGGGACGAGCGCCGGGTGGAGCGGGAGCGGTAGGCGGCCTGTCACAGATCCGGGGTGCTCCCGGTCGGATCCACGACGGGCCGTCCGGCCCGTGGGAGAGATCAAGAAGGAGCACACCATGAAGATCGTGGTCATCGGCGGTACCGGCCTCGTCGGGAGCCAGGTGGTGAAGGACCTCGAGGCGCAAGGGCACGAGGCGGTCGCCGCCTCGCCGCAGACCGGTGTGGACACCCTGACCGGTGCAGGGCTGCCCGAGGTGCTCGACGGCGCCCAGGTAGTGGTCGACCTCAGCAACTCGCCGTCCTTCGCCGAGGAGGACGTCACCCGCTTCTTCCGCACGTCGACGACGAACCTGCTCGACGCCGAGGCGAAGGCCGGGGTGGGGCACCACGTGATCGTCTCGATCGTCAACGCCGAAAGCGTCGACGCCGGCTACATGCGGGCAAAGGTGCTGCAGGAGGACCTGGTCAAGGCCTCCGGCTCGGGCTGGTCGATCGTGCGGTCCACGCAGTTCTTCGAGTTCCTCGCCGCCATCGCCGACTCCGGGACGGTCGACGGCGTGGTCCACATGGCGCCCGTGCGGTTCCAGCCGATCGCCTCGGCGGACGTCGCGCGGATCGTGGCCGAGGTCGCCGTCGGCACGCCGCTGCGCGGGACCATCGATATCGCCGGGCCGGAGACCTTCGGCTTCGACGAGATCGTGCGCACGCACCTCGCCTCGAAGGACGACCCGCGCGAGGTCCGCACCGACCCCGACGGCACGTACTACGGGGCGCACCTCACGGACAAGGAGCTTGTGCCCCTCGGTGAGGCCCGGCTCGGCGAGGTCAGCTACGAGCAGTGGCGGAAGGCTCAGGCGTAGCTCAGTCGTCCGCGCCGGCCGGGGCAGCCCGGCCGGCGCGGCCCGCCCTTGTCCGTTCGAGCGGTTCGAGCTTGTCGGGGTTGAACTGCCACAGCGCCTCGTGCACACCGTCGGCGGAGGCCGCGACGCTCAGCGTCCCGAACAGCCTGCCGTCCCGCACCAGGCCGAGAGCGGCCTCGCCGTTGAGCTCCAGCGGCTCCGCGGTGACGCCGATCCAGAAGACGTCGGCGAACGAGACCAGGACCCGCGCCACCTTCGCCCGGCCCACCACCGCGACGCGCGCCACGTGCTTGATCGCGCCGTTGCTGTCGGCCCGGCTGACGGCGTCCTCGGCGAGCAGGTGCTCCAACCGCCCGACGTCGCCGGCCCGCGCCGCCGCGAGGAACGCGTCGAGCAGCGTGCGCCGTTCCTCGGCGGTCACGGGATTACGCCGCTCCGACGCGAGATGCTTGCGCGCCCGGCTCACCAGCTGCCGGGTCGCGGCCTGCGAGACCCCCACGATGTCCGCGATCTCCGGGTACCCGTAGCCGAACGCCTCCCGCAGCACGTACGCCGCACGCTCGGTGGGGGTCAGCCGTTCGAGCAGGACCAGCATCGCGACGTCCAGCGCCTCCGCCCGCTCCGCACCGAGCGTCGGGTCCGCGCTCGTGTCCACCGGCTCCGGCAGCCACGGCCCGATGTACGTCTCCCGCCGCGAGCGCGCGCTCTGCAGCACGTTGATCGCCAGCCGGGTCGTCATCGTCGTCAGGAACGCCTGCGGGTTCACCACGACGGACCGGTCCGTCGTCTGCCACCGCACCCACGCGTCCTGCACCACGTCCTCGGCCTCGGCGACCGAACCGAGCATCCGGTACGCGACGCCGAACAGCTGTCGCCGGGCAGAAGCGAACACCGCCGCCGCGTCATCCAGTGCGGTGTCTGTGCCACCTGTCATCGTGCTCTCCCTCGGCGCGCCCGTTCGACCGTACGCCACCAAATGCACTTGGGGTCGGGTCCAGCGACAGGCCAACATGTTGGCATGACCACACCCGACCCGAAATTCGTGGACCCCCGGCTCGCCCGGCTCTACGACGCCTTCGACGACGACCGCGGCGACCTCGACCTGTACACCGGGCTCGCCGAACGGCTCGGCGCACGCAGCGTGCTCGACGTCGGCTGCGGCACCGGCGTGCTCGCCCTGCAGCTCGCCGCGCTCGGCCTTCAGGTGACCGGCATCGACCCCGCCGCCGCCTCGCTCGAAGTGGCCCGCGGCAAACCCGGCGCCGAGGCGGTCACCTGGATCGAGGGCGGCGCCGACAGCGTCGCCGGGCTCGGCCTCACGGCCGACCTCGCCACCATGACCGGCAACGTCGCACAGGTATTCACCACCGACACCGGCTGGGCGCAGGCGCTCGCGGCGGTCCGGGAGGCACTCCGGCCCGGCGGCGTCCTCGTGTTCGAGACCCGCGTGCCGGCCCGGCAGGCCTGGCTCGGCTGGACCCGCGAGCAGGGCTCGGACCGCCGCGACATCCCCGGCGTCGGCGAGGTCGAGACCTGGTGCGACCTCGTGGAGGTCGCACTCCCGCTGGTCACCTTCCAGGGCACGTACCGCTTCCCACCAGGTGTGCTGCCCGACGGCGACCTGGTCACCTCGGCGTCGACCCTGCGGTTCCGGGAACGGGACGAGATCGAGGCGTCGCTCGCCGCCGCAGGATTCGAGCTGGACGAGGTGCTGGACGCTCCGGACAGACCAGGCCTGGAGTGGGTATTCATGGCCCGGCGGGTGTAGCTGCGCCAGATCTCACTGGCGAGCGTCGGGGAGGCTGCTGAAGAAGGCGCGGATGTCCGTTGCCAGCAGCTCCGGTTCCTCCATCGCCGGGAAGTGGCCGCCCTCGGTGAACTCGCTGAAGTGGCTCATCGCGTTCCACGGGTCCATCGCGCGGCGCATGAGCGGGTGCGTGTCGAACACCGCCCAGCCTGCGGGCACGCCCGACGTCGCGATCCACTCGAGCCCCGAGTGCTCGGACTCGTAGTAGAACTGCGCGCTCGACGCACCGCTGCGGGTGAACCAGTACAGGCTGATGTTCGTGAGCAGCTGGTCGCGGTCGACCGCCTCGTCCGGCGTCGCGTGGGCGGGGTTGGTCCAGGTCTGGAACTTCTCGGCGATCCATGCGAGCTGGCCGACGGGCGAGTCGGTGAGCGCCGCGCCGATCGTGTCGGGGCGGTGGTTCTGCTGCTCGAAGTAGCCGCGCTCGGCGATGTCCTTGATGCGGACCCGCTCGATCTCGGCGATCTCGTCCTCGGACAGCCCGTCGGGGTAGGGGAACTTGTCGCCGACCATCGCGAGCGACCGGCCGTCGCTCCCGGTGTGGGTGCCGATGACTCGCTCCGGGTAGAGCGCCGCGAGTCGGCCGGTGGTGCCCGCGCCGATGTCCGTGCCGTGGGCCGCGAACCGCTCGTAGCCGAGCCGCGTCATGATCTCGGCGTAGGCCGCGGTCGTCCGCGCGAGCTCCCAGCCGGTTCCCGACAGCGGCGTCGAGAAGCCGAACCCGGGCAGCGACGGGATGACGATGTGGAACTCGTCGGTCAGCAGCGGGATGAGCCGCTGGTGCTCGACGAACGAGCCCGGCCACCCGTGGTTCAGGATGAGCGGGGTGGCGTCCGGGTTCGCCGATCGCACGTGCACCACGTGGAACGTCTGGCCGTCCACAACCGTGGTGAACTGCTCGTACTCGTTCAGCGCGGCCTCCTGGGCGCGCCAGTCGAACCCGTCGCGCCAGTACTCGGCCAGCTCCCGCAGGTACGCCTGCGGGATGCCACGGCTGAAGTCCGTGCGGTCGTCCCGGCCCGGGACGGGCAGGGGCCAGCGGGTGCGGGCGAGCCGGTCGTGCAGCTCGTCGATGTCGGCCTGCGGGATGTCGATGCGGAACGGGACGAGTGCGGTGTTCTCTGTCATGACCCCTACCTTTCCAGGGGTAGCGGACAGGTTCTGTCCGCTACTCCTCGGCTTCTCGAAATTGTGCCTATCTCTGCGGGAGGAGCTCGGCCAGGCCACGCCTGGCATCGTCGAGCCCTTTCTGGTTCTCGCTCTGGTCGGTGATGCCGGTCAGGTCGTAGGCGGCGAGCCGCCCAGCGAAGTACACGCCCTGGACCGCGAAGCGGAACAGGCGGAAGTCGTCGAGATGGCGCAGCTCGTCGTCGGCGAGCGGGCTCGCGGCTGAGTAGGCGTCGAGGAAGGCCGTGGAACGCTCCGGTCCGCCGAGGTACATCACTGTCGATGCCACGTCGTAGAGCGCGGGTCCCCGCTGCGCGCCGGTCCAGTCGATCACGCCGGTGACGCCGGTGGCGTCGTCGTGCCGGAACGCCTCCGGCGACGGATCCGCGTGCAGCAGGGACCAGGTGACGGAATGCCCGTCGGTCGCGGCACGTGCCGCCTCGATGGCTGGTGCGAGCCAGTCGTGCGCGTCGACGCCCGGGGCCGACGGCTCGATCCAGTCGAAGAAACCCGTGCTGCCGGGGCGGTTGCCGGAGGGGCCACCAGCGGAGTGCACCCGCGCCAGCGTGCGCCCGATCCAGCGCTGCTCGTCGCTCGTCTCGCCGACCAGCTCGCGGCCGGGGACGTACTCGAGCAGGGCGAGGTGCTCGTCGTATGCCACCAGGGAGCCGTCGACGGTGCGGATCGGCCGGCCTGTCACGAGGCCGGCGCCGTGGAGCTGCTCGGCGACCGCGCAGCCGGCCTCCAGCTGCTCCACCTCCGACGGAGCGACGCGCTTGGCGACGTACCGACTGCTCCCGGCGTCAACCGACCAGGTCTCGGAGTTCATGCCGCCGCCCAGCGGTGCGACGACGGCTCCGGTGAGCCCCCAGTGGAGATCCAGCAGTCCGGCCAGCGCGTGCAGCTCCATGCGGGCCACCCTGGCACCGCCCGGCTTGTCGATCTATGTAATTAGTCGCGGGGCTAGGTAATGGTTGCGGTTCGAGGCAGTAGAAGCCGTCCTACGCATTGGTCGCGGTGACCTGCGCGTCCAGCGCGCCCTCCGCGAGGCGGACGCGCAGGCCCGCGCCGACCGCGACGTCGTCGGGCCGCCGCACCACATGGCCGTCCGCACGCTGCACGACGGCGTAACCGCGCTCCAGCGTGCTCGCCGGGGAGAGCGTTCTGACCTGGGCGGCTAGCCGTCCGATCTCGCCGCCTGCCCGCAGCAGCAGCGCGTCCAGCGCGTGCCGGCCGTGCCGGATCACCTGACGGACGTCGTGCTCGCGCGACTCCAGCATCGTCTTGGGCGTGGCGAGGACCGGGCGCGAGCGGACGCCGTCGAGCCCGCGCTGCTCGCGCTCCAGCATGGCCGCGATTGCGCCGCGCATCCGGCTGCGGGCCTGGGTGAGGCGGAGCCGCTCCTCGGAGACGTCGGGCACTATCCGCTTGGCGGCGTCGGTCGGGGTGGAGGCGCGGTAGTCGGCGACGAGGTCGAGCAGGGGCGCGTCGGTCTCGTGGCCGATCGCGCTGACCAGGGGAGTGCGGGCCTGCGCCACGGCGCGCACCAGGGACTCGTTGCTGAACGGCAGCAGGTCCTCGACCGAGCCGCCACCGCGGGCGACGACTATGACGTCGACCTGGGGGTCCCGGTCGAGCTCGGCGATCGCGTTCGACACCTCGCGCACCGCGTTGACCCCCTGGACGGCGACCTCCCGGATCTCGAACCGGACCTGGGGCCAGCGGGCGCGGGCATTGACCACGACGTCGTGCTCGGCCTTGGACTCACGCCCGCACACGAGCCCCACGACGGCGGGCAGGAACGGCAGCTTCCGCTTGCGCGAGACGTCGAACAGGCCCTCCGCCGCGAGGACCTTCTTCAGCGCCTCGATCCGGGCCAGCAGCTCGCCGACCCCGACGGCCTTGATCTCGTTCGCCTGCATCTGCAGCGTGCCGCGCTTGGTCCAGAACACGGGCTTGGCGTGCACCACCACGTGGTCGCCCTCCGCCGGCGGCTGCGCCAGCGTGAGGAGGACGCGCGAGAAGATCGTCACCGGCAGAGAAGCGTCAGCCTCCGTGTCGCGGAGCGTCAGCCACTGCATACCGGAGCCGGGGCGCTGGTTGAACTGCACCACCTGCCCCTCGACCCAGACGGGCGGCATCCTGTCGATGTAGACCTTGATCTTCTCCGCGAGCAGACGAACGGGCCACGGGCTGGTGGCCGTGGTGTCGAGTGCCTTCTGGGGGACCTCGGCAGGCAGGGGTCGCGAAGTGGGTTCCGTCACGTGTCCAACCCTGCCACCCACCACCGACACAAGCCCTCCGCACGCCGCCCCTAGACTGCACCTGTGAGTGTCACGAGCCCTGAGCGTCCTGCTGAGACCAAGACCAAGCGCGTCCTGCTGGCAGCCCCACGTGGTTACTGCGCCGGCGTGGACCGCGCCGTGATTGCCGTCGAGAAGGCCCTGGAGACGTACGGCACGCCTGTGTACGTCCGCAAGGAGATCGTGCACAACAAGCATGTGGTGGAGACGCTGCGCGAACGCGGCGCGATCTTCGTCAACGAGACCGACGAGGTTCCCGAGGGCGCCCGGCTCGTGTTCTCCGCGCACGGTGTGTCGCCTGCCGTGCGCGCCTCGGCGGTGGCACGCAGCCTCGACACCATCGATGCGACCTGCCCCCTGGTCACCAAGGTGCACAAGGAGGCCGTGCGGTTCGCGAAGGACGACTACGACATCCTGCTGATCGGGCACACCGGTCACGAGGAGGTCGAGGGCACCGCGGGTGAGGCGCCCGACCACGTGCAGGTCGTGAACTCGCCCGACGAGGTCGACAAGGTAGTGGTACGCGACCCCGACAAGGTCGTGTGGATCTCGCAGACGACGCTGTCCGTGGACGAGACCATGGAGACCGTGCGTCGGCTGCGCGAGAAGTTCCCGTCCCTGCAGGACCCGCCGAGCGACGACATCTGCTACGCCACGCAGAACCGCCAGGTCGCGGTGAAGAAGCTGGCGCCGGAGTGCGAGCTCGTCATCGTGGTGGGCTCGGCAAACTCGTCCAACTCCGTGCGGCTGGTCGAGGTGGCGCTCCAGGCCGGTGCCGCCGCGTCCTACCGGGTGGACCGCAAGACCGAGATCAAGGACGAGTGGCTGGAGGGCGTCACCACGGTGGGCGTGACCTCCGGCGCCTCCGTGCCCGAGATCCTGGTGGAGGACGTCATCTCGCACCTCGCCGAGCACGGCTTCGGCAGCGTCGACGAGGTGCGGACCGCCACCGAGGACCTCATGTTCTCGCTGCCCCGCGAGCTGCGTGCCGGCCTCAAGGCCGCGGGCGAGGAGTCCAAGCGCCCGCGGCGCGAGGCTCGCAAGGAGCTCCCGCAGGCCTGAGGCCCGCACGGGACGCCGCTGGCGTGTGTCCCACAGTCAGTGAGAACGGGGTTGTGTTCCGCAGGAGGCCCGCGGTGAACACAACCCCGTTCTTGACCGGCTGGCTCGGTCGGTCGGCCTGTCAGCCAGCCTGTCCGACGGCGGTGTTCTCGCCGTCGGACGACCTCTTTTCGACCGCCTCAAGTGCGCGCTTGTCGGTGGTCGCGAGCTCAGTGACCTCTAGCGCCTGCACCAGGATCGCGTCGGTGTCCTGCGCACGGTCGATCGCGACGATGCCGCCCTCGTCCGCCGCCAGCAGCTCCGACTTGGTGATGGGGCGCGGCACCTCTTCGATGCCCCTGATCTCCTCGATCGTCTCCCGCTCGTCGACCACGTCGAGCTCGACCATGCGGCGAGCCGAGGTGAGCACGTTGCGCTCCAGCGAGCCGATCATCTGGTTGTAGCTCTTCGTCGCCGACTCCAGGGCACGACCCGTCCTGGTGACGTGGCTCGTCATCGTGACCAGGCGCGCGTACAGCTCCTTGCCGACGGTGAGCACCTTCTGCGCGTTCTCCGCCAGCGCCTCCTGGCGCCACGCGTACGCGACGGTGCGGAGCAGGGCGAGCATGGTGGTCGGCGTCGCGATGATGACGTTCTTCTGCGCTGCGTACTCCAGCAGTTCGGGGGCGCGCTCCAGCGCCGCCGACAGGAACGCCTCGGCGGGCACGAACATGACCACGAACTCCGGCGCGGGCTCGAACTGGTTCCAGTACTTCTTGCCGGCCAGGTCGTCCACGTGCTTGCGCATGTGCCGCACGTGCGCGTCGAGGCGCTGCTCGCGGTACACGGCGTCGGCCGACTGCTGCGCCTCCAGGAAGCCCAGGAACGCGACCTTGGAGTCCACGACCACGCGCTTTCCGCCCGCGAGGTTGATGACCATGTCCGGGCGGAGCGAGCCGTCGTCCGTGGTGACCTGCGCCTGCTCGGTGAAGTCGACCCGGTTGATCATCCCCGCCGACTCCACGACCTTGCGCAGCTGCAGCTCACCCCACGCGCCGCGCGTCTGGGACGAGCGCAGCGCCGTAACCAGGTCCGCCGTGCCGTTGCGCAGGTCGGTAGACACCTCGGCGACGTTGCGCATCTGCTCCACGAGCGCGCCCTGACCCTCGATGCGGGCCTTCTCCGCCTGGAGCACCTCGCTGCGCACCAGCTCCACGGCCTTGGTCAGCGGGTCCACCAGAGACTTCACGGCCTCCTCGCGCTTGGCCAGCGCCTGCTCGCCGTCGGACGCGGAACGCTTGAGGCGCTCCTCGGCGAGCTCGAGGAATCGCTCGTTGTTGGCGTGCAGTGCGTCGCCGGCGAGCGCCTGGAACTGGCGGCGCGCGTTCTCCTGCTCGGTGCGTGCGGCGGCGATCTGCTCGGCGGCGCGTTCCCGCGCCGCGGCGATCTGCTCCTCTGCCCGCTCCCTGACTGCGGCGACCTGCTGCGCGGCCGACTCGGCCTGGGTGTGCAGACGCACGGCCTCCAGGTCGGCCTGCCGGAGGGCGGGCGCGCTGCGCTGTGCATGACCGAGCCACCCCAGCAGCGCACCGACGACAAGGGCGCCGAGGGCCAGCAGAATCGTTGCGGCGATGTCCATGTGCGACAGGCTGCCACGAGCCACTGACAGACTCGCTCGGCGACACCCCGCACGTTCGATATCGCCCGGTATGGCCGAGGTGTGGTCGGGGAGCGGTGTTCTCCGCCGACAGAGGGACGGACGATCACCCTTTAGCTCATCCTCGCGTCGGATCCGTCGTGTCGGACGCCGCGGCTACGGTTGCGTCATGACTACCCCAGTCGACCCGAGCACCCCGGGCAGCCCCGGGACTCAAGGCATCCCGGAGCCGCTGCCGCACGATCCCACGGCTGCGCTCAGCGTGCGGGGCCTCTGGAAGCGGTTCGGGCAGAAGATCGCCGTGTCCGGGGTCAGCCTGGACGTGCCCGCCGGCTCGTTCTACGGCCTGGTCGGTCCGAACGGGGCGGGCAAGACCACCATGCTCTCGATGGCCACCGGCCTGCTCCGGCCGGACTTCGGGTCGGCCTGGGTGCAGGGGGTGGACCTCTGGGCGCGTCCGGACGAGGCCAAGGCCACCCTCGGCGTGCTGCCCGACGGCGTGCGCCTGTTCGACCGGCTGACCGGCCGCCAGCTGCTCACGTACGCCGGGATGCTGCGCGGGATGGACAAGGACACCGTCGTGGAGCGCACGAACGACCTGCTGCAGGCGTTCGACCTGGGCGCGGACGCGGACACGTTCGTTGTGGACTACTCGGCCGGCATGACCAAGAAGATCGCGCTGGGCAGCGCCATGATCCACGCGCCGCGCACCCTGGTCCTGGACGAGCCGTTCGAGGCGGTGGACCCGGTGAGCGCGGCCAACATCCGCGACATCCTCAAGGACTACGTGGCGGGCGGCGGCACCGTGATCGTGTCCAGTCACGTGATGGACCTGGTGCAGCGCATGTGCGACCACGTCGCGGTGCTGGCTGCGGGGAAGGTGCTGGCGGCAGGCACGGTGGACGAGGTACGCGGCGAACAGAGCCTCGAGGACCGGTTCGTGGACCTCGTCGGCGGCCGTCAGCACTCGGAGGGGCTCTCATGGTTGCGCGGTTCCTGACCCTCAAGCTGACGCTGATGGGCAACACGTTCCGCAGGAGCGTGTGGCAGACGATCGGCATGATCGTCGCGGCGGTGTACGCGCTCGGCGTCGTGGGCGTCATCGTGGGCCTCGTGGTGTTCCTGGGGGTCGCCGGGAATCCGGCCTGGGCCGGTCTGGCGATCACCCTCGGCGGAGCCCTCCTGGTCGTGGGCTGGTGGATCATCCCGATCTTCGCCTTTGGTGTCGATGCCACGCTGGACCCGCACCGGTTCACGACGTTTGCGATTCCCCGGCGCACGCTCGTGGCGGGGCTGGCCGTCGCGGGCCTGGTCTCGGTACCCGGTATCGCCACCGTGCTGATCGCGCTCGGGTCCTCCGCTGCCTGGGTGCTGGAGCCCGGTGTGCTCCTGATCGCCCTCGTCGGCGCGCTGCTCGGCGTCGCCACGTGCGTGCTCGGGTCGCGTGCGATCACGACGGTGTTGGCCCCCGTGCTGGAGTCCCGCCGGTACCGCGAGCTCGTCACGATCGTGGCGCTTGTTCTCATCGTGCTGATCGGCCCGCTGATCAGCTGGCTGGCCAACGGCGCAGAGGCATCGGTCGAGGGCAAGTCCGGCGGCACCGAGACCGCGGTCCTTCCGCTGTTCGAGCAGGCTGCCGGCTTCGTGGGCTGGACCCCCTTCGGCGCGGCCTGGTCACTCGGGAGCACGGCGCACGACGGCGACTGGGCGGGCCTGGCCGGCCGGCTCGCCGTCGCGCTCGCCACCATCGCTCTGGCCTGGCTCGTATGGGACCGGGCACTGGCCCGCGCCCTGGTGAGCCCGCCCGTGGGCGACGGCAGCGGCGGCAAGGCGAAGGGCCTCGGGGCGTTCGGCCGCGTGCCGTTCTCGCCCACGTGGGCAGTCGCCGCCCGGACCGCCACCTATTGGCTGCGTGACCCGCGCTACTCCGGCTCGATAGCCATAGTGCCCCTGCTGCCGGTCATCATGTACTTCACGGCGCAGAGCACGGGCAGCTACTTCATGCTCCTTGCGACCGGGCCGTTCGTGGCCTGGATGCTCGGTTTCAGCATCTCCAACGACATCGGCTACGACAACACGGCGTTCGCCCTGCACGTCGCCGCGGGCGTCGACGGCCGGGCCGACCGGTGGGGCCGGGCGATCCCGATGCTGGTGGTCGGCCCCCTCGTCAGCGCCGCCACGGTTCTGGTGTCGGTCTGGGCGGCCGACTCCTGGCATCTCACGCTGCCCCTGCTGGGGCTTGCGTTCGGTGCCCTGCTGGTCAGCACCGCTGTGTCGAGCGCAGTCTCGGCCCGCCTCGTCTACCCGGTGGCCAAGCCAGGGGAGAGCCCGCTCAAGTCCCCGCAGGGTGCGGCGCTGGCCACGATCGTGGCGCAGGGCCTCGGCTTCGCCATCACGGCCGCGCTGTCGCTGCCGGTCTTCGCGGTCGGCATCGCTGCGCTGCTGATCGGCGGGGTGCTGTGGGGTGCCGCCGCGATCGTCGTGGGTGTCGCCTACGGCGCGCTGATCCTGGTCCTGGCCGTGCGGTTCGGCGCTCGCGTGTACAACAAGCGGCTTCCGGAGCTGCTCCAGCAGGTCCAGTCCTTCCCGTGATCGGGCGTGTCAGTGACCCCTCCTAGCCTGGGCTCATGACTCGTTTCACGGCCCACGACGATCTGAAGCACGCCGAGTTCGTCGCGGCGGACCTGACCGGCGCCCGCTTCCGCTTCGCAAAGCTGGAGGGTGCGGCGTTCGAGCAGTCGTACCTGCCGCGCGCCGTGATGCGCGGGGTCGACCTGAGCGACGCGGACATCGACGGTTACGTCGTCGGGCTCAAGGTCAACGGTGTTGAGGTGCTGCCGCTGATCGAGGCCGAGCTCAACCGCCAGTACCCGGGTCGGGAGCATGCTCGGTCTCAGGTCCTGGGGGAGCAGCGGGAATCGTTCGAGGCCGCGCTGCGTACGTGGTCGGTCACGCTCGACCGGGTCGCGACCATGCCCGCCGGAACGGTGGACCAGCAGGTAGACGGCGAGTGGTCGGTCGCTCAGACGTTGCGACACCTGGTCTTCGCCGTCGACGGCTGGGTGCGACACGGGATCCAGGGTCTCGACGGCGCGTTCAGCCCGATCGGCCTCCCGTTCTCCGAGTTCGACGACGAGGCGGCCGCGTTCGGCGTCGACGTGGCGGCAACGCCGTCGTACGAGGAGGTCCAGGCGGCCTGGGCGGACCGCGTGGCTCAGGTGCGTGCGCTGTACGACTCCCTGACCCGGGAGCAGTTCGAGGCCCCGGCCCGACGGCTTCCGCCGTGGGAACCGGAGACGCGCAGCCTGCCCGTGTGGCGCTGTCTCGGAGTGATCGTCAATGAGTCCTGGGAGCACCACCGGTTCGCGGCACGTGACCTCGACGAGCTCGAGCGACGGCGACTGGCGCCCGGCACGTAGAATTTCGCGACGTGGCTCTTTCAATCGGCATCGTCGGCCTGCCCAACGTCGGCAAGTCCACCCTCTTCAACGCTCTGACTCGCAACCAGGTGCTCGCAGCGAACTATCCGTTCGCCACGATCGAGCCCAACGTGGGCGTGGTCTCGCTGCCCGACGAGCGACTCGCCAAGCTCGCCGAGATCTTCGAGAGCCAGCGGATCCTGCCGGCCACGGTGTCGTTCGTCGACATCGCAGGCATCGTCAAGGGCGCGTCCGAGGGCGAGGGCCTGGGCAACAAGTTCCTCGCGAACATCCGCGAGGCCGACGCGATCTGCCAGGTCACGCGGGCATTCGACGACCCGGACGTCGTGCGGGTGGACGGCTCATCCGACGCCCCCGGCGACATCGAGACCATCTCCACCGAGCTCATCCTGGCCGACCTCCAGACCCTCGAGAAGGCACTGCCGAGGATGGAGAAAGAGGTCAAGATCAAGCGCGGCGACCCCGTCCTCTACGCCGCCGCGAAGAAGGCCGAGGAGATCCTGAACAAGGGCGTGACCCTCTACCAGGGTGCCGCCGACGCCGGCCTGGACCTCGCCGAGATCGCCAGCCTGCAGCTGATGACGGCCAAGCCGTTCATCTTCGTCTTCAACACGGACGACGCCGGCCTCGCCGACACCGCCTCCCAGGAGGCACTGCGCAAGGTTGTCGCGCCCGCGCAGGCGATCTTCCTGGACGCGAAGTTCGAGTCGGAGCTTGTCGAGCTCGAGCCCGACGAGGCCGCCGAGATGCTCGCCGAGTCGGGTCAGCCGGAGTCCGGGCTGGACCAGCTCGCGCACGTCGGCTTCGACACGCTCGGCCTGCAGACCTACCTCACGGCAGGTCCCAAGGAGACGCGCGCCTGGACCATCCACAAGGGCTGGACCGCCCCGCAGGCCGCCGGCGTGATCCACACCGACTTCGAGCGCGGCTTCATCAAGGCCGAGGTCATCTCGTTCGAGGACCTGGTCGAGACCGGCTCGGTGGCGGCGGCGAAGGCGGCGGGCAAGGCCCGCATCGAGGGCAAGGACTACGTCATGCAGGACGGCGACGTTGTGGAGTTCAGGTTCAACGTCTGAAATAGGTAAGAAGTGGTACTCGCAAGGTGACCACCAGGGCGTAGGAGCGCCCCAGTCGGTTGAGCAGCGCTCCGCGACGTTGCGTCCAGTGTCGGCCTCGGCGTCGAACACCGGCGGATGCCCGCCGCGGCTACCGCGACGCAGCCGATGGGCCGCGTGGTCCTTCTACTCCGAGCCGACCAGCCCACCGGCCCTGTGGCCGGGCCATTCACAAGACAGGCCCTAGGGCCTGCGCATGAATCTGGGCAATTCACCTGACCCATCCTGATTGTCTACCGCTCCGAACCTTCTCAGGCGGCAGCTTGCCGCCAGCACAAAGGAGGATCGGTCATGCGTACGCCAAGAATCGCTCTCTTCGCTGCCACAGCGGCCCTGGTGGGCCTGGTGGGCCTGCCAATGGCAGCCGCGCCGGCCGGTGCGGCAGAGAGCAACGAGCTCACGCTTAGCCAATGACACAGGCAACCGAGAGCCCCGTGGCGCCTTCGGTCGAACGCGCTCCGGGCGGCGTGGGCTGGGCCGCGCTCTCGGGCGTGCTCGCCGGTGGCGCCGGGCTGGCCATCGCTGAGCTCGTTGCCGCGGTCGTCGCGCCCGGTGCCAGCACGCTGTTCGCAGGCGGCGCCGCCGTGGTCGACGCCGTGCCCCCAGGGCTCAAGGATGTTGCCGTGGAGTGGTTCGGCACCAACGACAAGGCCGTGCTGCTCGCCACGATGGGTGTGGTGCTGGCCCTGGGAGCAGCGCTCGCGGGCTGGCTGGAGCTGCGCCGTCCGCCGGTGGGCGCGGTGCTGGTGGGAGTTGTCGGCGTCGTTGGGGTCGTGGTCGCGTTGCTGCGCCCGAGCGCGACGCCGCTGTGGGCACTGCCCAGCGCCATCGGGCTGGGCGCCGCGGTGCTCCTGCTGCGTGCCGCCGTGGCGCGGCTGCGGACTATGCCGGGGCGGAGCGAGGTCTCGGCGGGCGAGACTCCGGGCGGCGCCATGGACCGGCGTGGTTTCCTGACCGTATCGGGCATCACCGTGGGTGTCGCGGTGCTCGCGCTAGCCGGCTCGCGCATGCTGGCGATGGGCTCGACCGCGATCAGCGCCGTGCGGGAGAAGCTCCGCCTGCCCGCCGCGCGCATGCCGGCACCGCCGGTGCCCGCCGGGGCTGACCTGAAGCTCGACGACCTGGCGCCGTATGTCACCCCGAACTCGGACTTCTACCGCATCGACACCGCGCTGATCGTGCCGCAGCTGAACCCACAGGACTGGTCGCTGGAGGTTCGCGGTCTGGTGGACGAGCCGTTCACGCTCACCTGGGACGAGCTCATAGAGCTGCCGATGGAGGAGCACTACGTCACTCTCTCGTGCGTGAGCAACGCCGTGGGCGGCGACCTGGTCGGCAACGCCCTCTGGCTCGGCTACCCGATCCGCGCGCTGCTGGAACGGGCAAAGCCTCAGGCCGGCGCCGACATGGTGCTCTCCGGCAGCGACGACGGGTTCAGCGCCGGCACGCCGCTGGAGGTGCTCCAGGACCCGGACCGCGAGAGCCTGCTCGCGATCGGCATGAACGGCGAGCCGCTGCCCCTGGAGCACGGCTTCCCCGCGCGGCTGGTGGTGCCCGGCCTGTACGGGTACGTCTCGGCGACCAAGTGGGTCACCTCGCTGGAGGTGACCACCTTCGACGCCGACGAGGGCTACTGGACCCCGCGTGGCTGGTCCGCACTGGGGCCGATCAAGATCGCGTCGCGCATCGACGTGCCGCGCCTGTCCGTGCCCCCGTCGGCCGGCGCCGTGACCGTGGCCGGCGTGGCCTGGGCGCAGCACACCGGCATCAGCAAGGTCGAGGTCCGTGCCGACGGCGGCGACTGGGTCACCGCCGAGCTCGCCGAGACGGTGGGCCCCGACACGTGGCGCCAGTGGCACGTCTCGATCGATCTGGATGCCGGTTACCACAGCCTGGCGGTGCGCGCCACGGACTCGGACGGGCAGGTCCAGACCGAGACCAAGGCGCCGCCGGCTCCCGACGGCGCGTCGGGCTGGCAGACCATCTCGATCAACGTGGACTAACCGGGGTGGTCGGGTCGTAGCTCGCGATCGGTACGCGTGCTCCACAGGCATCGACTCGGCCATCACAACGATGCACGGTTGGGCGACACATTCTGATCAGCGGAGCCGAGGTTCTACCTGGGGAAATGCGCGCCCGTACGCGTGGATCACGCGCCTCCATGGCCGTGGACGAGGCAGAACGGATACCCAACGGGGTCGAGGAACACTCGGTACCCGGTCTCCGGCGAACCCGGCGCACGCGTGGCACCAAGGGCGATGACGGCCCGCTGGGCGGCTTCGATGTTCTGAACTCGGATGTCGAGGTGCAGCCGCCCACCCTGCGCTGGGTCGCGCCAACGTGGGGCCACCCATTCGTCGACTCCCTGGAACGCCAGCTCCCTCGTGCCGGGCTCTCGCCCGATCACGACCCATCCGTTGCCGTCCTCGTTGATGCGCATCCCCAGCAACTCGCAGTAGAACTCGGCGAGCAGCCGGGGATCCGGGCATTCAACTACAGTCTTCTCGAGTCGGCCGATCATGGGCCAAGTGTGCTGGCCGAGCATGCTCGCGGCGACAAAAGCGCCCAGGCGCGGGGGAGCGGAGCAGACATGCCCGTGACCCTGAGGGATCGACCAGGCCGAGGGTCAACCGGGCGGAATGTGATTCACGCCGCCAGGCGCCATGCGTAGCCTTGAATCCTGTCCGCACGCGAGGAGGTCGCTGATGGCTGGTCTATGGGGTAGGAAGTCTCGCGCGAAGAGCTTGAAGCGTGGCACGTGGGGAAGTACGACGAAGGGTCGTAGCAAGAGCCTGTTCAAGGGACTGTGGGGCAGCAGCAAGGGGAGCAAGCACAGCAAGCGCGGCCTGTGGTGACCTGGGCAGCGGTGCTGGGTGTGGCCCTGGTGGAGCTGGGGATGGCGCTGACGCCGGGCCCGAACATGGTTCATCTGGCGTCCCGCTCTATCGGGCACGGGACCCGCGCCGGGCTGACCGCTCTGGCGGGCACGGCCGTCGGGTTTCTGGTCTATCTCGTCGCCGCCGCGTTGGGCCTAGCGGCGCTGTTCAGCGCTGTGCCCACGCTCTTCGTGGTGGTCAAGGTCGCCGGAGCGATCTATCTCGGCTATCTCGCGTGGGAGATCTTGCGACCCGGTGGTCGATCGGTCTTCGATCCGGCCGAGGTAGCGCCGGTGCGCCCCGCGCGGTTGTTCGGAATGGGGCTGGTGACCAACCTCCTCAACCCCAAGATCGCTCTGCTGTATGCAGCCCTGCTCCCACAGTTCATCGATCCGTCCCGTCCGGTGTGGTCCCAGTTTCTGCTGCTCGGCGGCGTGCAGATCGGCATCGGGGTCACGGTGAACGGGCTTGTCGTCCTGAGCGCGGCACGGCTGGCGGGCTTCCTGCGTGGACGTTCGCGGCTGTTGCAGGTGCAGCGCTGGGTGTCGGGGACAGTACTGGCCGGTTTCGCAGTCAAGCTTGCCTTCGAACGGCAACCCGCGACCTAGTCCGCTTCCACGCCGGTGTATCAGTGTCCTGGCAGAGAAATCCAGGCGGTGGCATGTCGCAGTGCCTAAGAGCGGCCGTTCGCCGCCTCCCTGGGTGTCAGTGGCCGCCTGTACTCTCCCGCGGGTGAGCATGATCGGTGAGTACATCCGCTTGGCGCCGGGCGATTTCAGGAAGGCGTTGTCCGAGCCCGAGTGGGCCCGCGACATGATCGATGAATTGTGGGAAGCCGAGGACGAGGAAGACCCACGCCTGTTCGACATCGACAAGGCGTGGCACGGCCTTTCACTCGTCTTCGAGCGTGCGGGAGTGTCCAGGGCGGTGGTGTTCGGAGACGACCCTGTGCCAGGAGCAGACGACTGGGGCTACGGCCCACCATCGTCCTTGAGCCCGGAACGGGTCGCGGAACTTGCTGCCGTGTTGCGCTCACTCGACGGACAAGGGTCGGTTGAGGCAGTGCCCGTAGAAGCCTTCTTAGAGGGGGACATCTACCCGCAGGGCATCTGGAACGAGCCTGACTCGGGGCCGTACCTTGTCAGCCATCTCGAAGGGCTGACTACCTTCTTCGTCGACGCGGCCGACGCAGGCATGGGAGTGCTCGTCTGGCTCGACTGAGAGTGGCAGTCTCCAAGCCGTGACCGGCGCCGTCGCACAGAAACCTAGACAGTCCGAGCGTGCGGATAGACCGGCTCCCGGTCCTGAAAGCTCAGGATGCTCGGGTTCTGGATCACGCCGTCGTGGATCTCGATCGCGCGCGAGATAGTGAGGTCCTTCGCCCACGCGGCCGGTCCTTCCATGACCGTGCGCAGGAACGGCAGGAGCGCCTCGCTGATCTCCCAGCTTGCTGAGTTCCACAGGTACGACGGGCTGTGGTCGACGGCGTAGTAGTCCACGCCCTGGCCGACGGTGAACATCGGCTCGTCGAACGTGGTGGGCCGCGCCCAGTCGAAACCCATCCCCAGGTCGCACGAGACGTCGACGATCAGGCTGCCCGAGGCGAACGGCTTCAGGTCCTCGGTCCGCAGGTAGGTGAGCGGGGCGGCGACGTCCTGGAGCGTGCAGTTCACGACGATGTTGTGCGATGCCAGGAACTCAGGGAGCAGGACGTTGCCGGCCTTGGTGAGGACCTCGCTGAGGTGGGTCGGGCCGTCGTCGGTGTTGAGCTGGGTGATGTGCGCGGTGTGGATCGGCGCGCCGACCGCCGCGACACCACGCTGCGTGAGGACTTGGATGTCGTGGATCCCGTGCGCCTTGAGCGCGGTCACGGCACCGCGTGCCGTCGCGCCGAAACCGATGACGACCGCGCTGAGTCGCGGCCCGTAGTCACCGGTCGAGCCGACCAGGCTCAACGCGTGCAGCACGGAGCAGTAGCCGGCGAGCTCGTTGTTCTTGTGGAACACGTGCAGGCTGAAGTCACCCCGGCGGGTCCAGTGGTTCATCGCCTCGAAGGCGATCAGCGTGAGCCGCCTGTCGATAGCGGTCTGCGTCATTCCGGCGTCCTGCACGCAGTGCGGCCACCCCCACAGAGCGCGGCCCTCGGGGATCGCGGCGACGTCGGCCGCCTGCGGCTTGGGCAGCAGCAGCACGTCTGCGGACTCGAGCACCTCGGAGCGTTCCGCGACCCTGCCCACGCGCGCCTCGAGGTAGCCGGGTGCGAGCTGGAAGTCAGCGCCGTAACCACGCTCGACGATCATCCGCGCGCGCAGGTCCGGGTCGATCCGGTCCAGGTGATCGGGATGTACCGGCAGCCGCCGCTCGTTCTCCATCGAGGAGCCGGCAAGCAGCCCGAGGGTGAGCAGGTCGTTGCTCCGCGAGGGATCCTTCGACGACACGGTGGGGAAAGCAAGGGAACTGCGAGTGGCGTCGGAAATCGGGATTCCCATCATTGGGGAACCTGGGTCAGTTCCTGCTTCGACTCTACGCCGATCTCCCGCGAGACATGACCGCCCGCGTCTACGATCACGGCCGTGCCTGAGCCATCCTCACTTGCCGGCCTGTCGTTCACCGCGATCGACTTCGAGACGGCGAACCCGAAGCGCGCTTCGGTCTGCGCCGTCGGGCTGGTCAAGGTTCGTGACGGTGTCATCGTCGACTCGCTCGACACCCTCGTGCAGCCCCCGCCCGCCCACCGGACGTTCGGCCCGTACAACGTCGCGGTACATGGGATCACTGCCGATGACGTTGTCGGAGCTCCGACCTGGGATGTCGTGTACGACAAGATCATCGAGCTCGTCGGCGGCGACATCCTGGTGGCCCACAACGCGTCGTTCGACCGGTCGGTCCTGATCCAGGCCAGTGGCGTACACGGGATCGCCGTGCCCCGGACGCGCTGGTTGTGCACACGTGACACGGCCCGCGCCTTGCTGGACCTTGCGTCCTATCGGCTCCCCGACGTCTCGCAGGCACTGGGGATCGCCGCCCATGACCACCACGACGCGGCCGCCGACGCGCGCCAGTGCGCGCTGGTCCTGATCGAGCTGTGCCGCAGGGTCGGGCCGAACGGAACCCGGGTTCTCCAGCAGCACATCAGAGCATAGTGAAGGGAGCGCGTGTGGGTTGGGCTCAGCGTTGAAACGCCCACTCCACCATCAGCGGGAACTCGGCCTGCCAGAACGGGTCACCGTGGTTCCCGACCCGCTCGGTCATGACCACGTCCGCGCCGGCATCGAGCAGCGCATCCGCCCATCGGGTCGCATTCTTGCCGAACCACGGTTCCAACGACCCGGCGACAAGGTATGTACGCGGCAGCGGGCTCGGCAGCACGGGCGGCGGTTGGAAGCCGCCGCCCGGCGAGGCGCAGAAGACCGCGCCGTAGATGTCCGGATGCCGGAGCCCCATGGCGAGCGCCAGCTCACCGCTGGCCGATACGCCACAGACCGCCGCGCGTTCGGCCGGCAGGGCGACGCCGAAGCGCGACCGTACCCAGCTGCGGACCTCTTCGACGAAGAAGTGTTCGTGGGCCGCGAACCGTACCTCGTCGAACGATGGTGAGTACTCGCGAATCCGAGCCATCTCGTCCGGGTCGTTCGTCCGGTGGGTACCGACGATCATGGTGGGCAGTAGGTCGGCCGCCTCGAGGTAACCGCCCCACTGCGCGATCAGCTGCCCGTCACCAGCAAACACGACAGCTTCCGGCGGGTCGGGCGGCACGTACACGGTGACCTGCCGTCCGCCGTCGTAGTCGAAGGTCTCGGTGACGAGCTCGCCCGCGATCGGATCAGCGCGCGCCGGTTCCGACGTCACCTGGTCGCCATCCACTGCCAGATGCTCGCGCCGTCGTGGTGCGGGTCGTTGCGAGCGACGTAGATCCACGACCAGTGTCCGGGGAAGGTGTTCCCGTCCCAGGTGACGTTGTTGTACATGCTCATGATCGAGCCGTCGATCCGCTCGTGGGCGTAGACGGTGTTGTCCTCGGGGTCCAGGGTGTCGTCGTCGGCGGAGGCCACGAGCCACGTCGGCGTTGTCATCGCCGCGAGCTCGTCGTCGGAGATGAAGTAGCCACCGGAACCGTCGCGGGGGCCGATGCCGCAGCAGATCGGCACGGAGCTCGCGAACGTCTCGGGGTGCTCGGCGACCATCTTCAGCGACATGTACCCGCCGTTGGAGCAGCCGACGACGTGGACCCGGCGCGCGTCGATCCGGTGCGCCCTGGTTACCTCCTCGATCGCCTCCAGGATGAGCGGCGCGAAGCCGTCGCCGTCGAGCATCCAGGCGGAGGTCGCCTGCGGCGCGAGCACGTAAGCGCCCTCGAAGACGTCCTGGGCCTCTGGCGTGGCGAAACCGAGCGCGCCCCGGTTGGCCCGCAGCGGTGCCTCGTTGTCGTAGTAGTCGTATCCGTCGGTCAGCAGTCCGCCCTCACCACCACCGTGCAGCCAGACGACGAGCGCCGCACCACGTCGACCGCTCCGGCGCGCGGGGGAGAACAGCCGGTAGTTCAGGCCCGACGCCGTCGCGTGGTAGGCGAACGCGTCGACCTCCGGATCCGATAGCCGGCCCTGCCGGAAGGAGTCGAGCACTATCGGACCGCCCGCACCAGCGCTACGCAGGGGCTCGACCTGCGTGATCGTGTAGTCGAGGTCCAGCAGGACGTTGCGGCCGGCCCCACCCAGGTACTGCAGGGTGCCGCCGCCGTCGACCCCCCACCCGTGCTCAAGCTCCAGCGTGACCTCGCCGCGGCGTGACCACTGCGCCGCAGTGACCACACGAGCCTGGTCGTAGGCGACGTCGCCGGTGAGCGGGTTGGTGGCGGTGACGTGCACGGCGAACGTCGCCGGAGTGAGCGACGACCGCTCCGCGCGGTTCAGGGCAGGGGAGGAGATGGCGAGCGAGGTCACCTGCTCGCCGCCGTCGAGAACCTCGGCGATCGGCGTCACCAGTGCGGAGTGGCGCTCGCGGCCGGCGGCACCGCTCGCGGCCGGTGCGCCCAGCAGGGCCGAGGCGCCGACGGTGGCGCCGGAGACGAGCAGGGTGCGGCGGGTGATCGGGGTGCGCATGGCTGAACTCCTTTGTTCGGGCGGCGGCGCTGCTAACCTATCCGAGGCCGTGCGAGAGAACGAGGAGGTGGTACCCGTGAACGCAGTATCAACATGGGTGCTCCCCTCCGGGGTCATGGTCGGGCGATAGGTCGTCCCGGGAGCGCCGTCCAGCACTCCCGAAAGGCACGACCATGCACTTCACTTCTGAGCAGCGCCTCGACGACGGCGTCCTCGAGCGCCAATTCATCCTCGGCGAGATCCCCGGCACCCTGTGGACGCCCGGATCCGCGTCCGCAGCCGCACCCGTCCCGCTCATCCTGATGGGCCATCCCGGCGGTCTGCACATGATGTACCCCCGGCTGGTGGCCCGGGCCCGGCACTCCGCGGCGCAGGGTTTCGCCACGGCCACCATCGAGCTCCCCGGGAGCGGTGACCGGCCCCGATCGGCCGACGCCGAGCAGGCCCGCGCCGACCTGCGCCGGGCGTTGAGGGCCGGAGAGCCGGTCGACGAGATCGTCGACCGGCTGGTCCTCCCGCTGGTCGACAAGGCGGTCCCGGAGTGGCAGACCACCCTGGACGCGCTCCTTGCACTGCCCGAGCTCGGTGGCCCGGTCGGGTTCTCGGGCGGGGTGATCGCCATCGGCGTCCGGCTGGCGGTGGTCGAACCGCGCATCGTGGCCGCCGGTCTCTTCGCCGGCAGCTTTGTGCCCCGCGTCATGTTCGACGAGGCCCGTCAGGTCAAGATTCCGCTGCACGTCCTGCTGCAGTGGGACGACGAGAACAACGACCGCCAAATGGCGCTGGACCTGTTCGACGCCTTCGGCTCCCAGGAGAAGACGTTGCAGGCCAACCTGGGCGGGCACACCGGCGTCCCGCAGTTCGCGGGGGAGGACGCGGCCAGGTTCTTCGCCCGGCACCTGAGCTGAGGCGTGGCGACGGTGCGATAACCAGACCTCGGCCGGTCCTGCGTTCAGTGGCCGGAGCCGTCGCGCATCGAGTCGCCCGTGTGCCACGGAAACGTGGACTGCCGGTCCGGTCCGAGCGCTGCGGGAATCCTGCGAATCGCGGGGAGCGCGATCAAGACCACCCCGACTCCGACGACCGCCCAGATCCCCGCGGCGAAGGCCGGTGAGCGGTCGTCGGAGAGCAGGCCGAGTGCTGGGCGGGCGACGGCGATACCGAGCCCAGCGAGTGCAGCGGCGACGCTGAAGATCGCTCCGCGGACGGCACGGGAGGTTGCCTCGTTGGTGTAGACGTCGACCACGGTCATCCCGAGTGCGTAGCCAAAGCCCATGACGGGTAGGAACAGGAAAGGACCAAGGTGGTCGGCCGCCGCGGTCGACGCGAGGGCAAGCACGATGCAGACGAACGCCGCAAGCACAGCGACTCGCCGTCGACGCCGTGTGACGCTCCCGGAGATCGTGCTGCCGAGAACGCCGGCCGCGGCGAAGGCGGCGTACATCCAGCCCGTGACCTGTGGTGACAGGTCGAGATCGAGGGCGAGGGGCTGAAACAGGATGCGTGCGCTCCAGCCGAAGAAGAGGAGCAGCGCGCCGATCCATACGGCGCGCCGCACGTCGGCGCCGCGGAGCTCGCGGCGGATGCTGAGCAGGATCGAGCGCAGCCTGGTGTCGTGAGATCTCGGGACCGAGGGCAGGCGCGCCGCGAGGATCATCGCTACGACCGAGAGCCCTGCGGTGATCGCGAACGGGAGGCGCGGATCGGCGTCGTACAGGTAGCCCGCGGCCAGCAGCGAACAGACGACCGCGCTGTTACCCACAGCTCTGACCAGGCCGAACGCCTTGGCTGGATCAACTGGCGTCTCCTCCATGGCGCACAGTTCGTAGAGGTACGGTGCGGTCGCGCCTGAGTTGAGTGCCCAGAGCACGCCCCACGCGATCCAGGCGCCGAGCAGCCAGGCGTCGTTCGAGATGAACGTGATCGCTGCGAACGTGCCTGCTGAAAGTCCGCACGTGAGGAGATAGGCATTCTTGCGACCGATCCGGTCGGCGAGGACGCCCATCGGTAGCTCGCAGACGACGGACACGATCCGGAACACAGCGTCGGCAAGTAGTGCCGTGGCGAGCGAGAAGCCCAGGTCGAGCAGGTAGATCAGCCAGACCGGGAACCAGAACTGGACCTCCATCAAGAACTGCGTCGCAGCGAAGGTCCGGACTGTTCGCGATCGGAATGCGTCCCTCATGATCCGTTGTCGCGCCGGAAGAAGAGGTACACGAGCACGATCAGTGCGGAGATCACGCCGGAGCTGACGAGAATGGCGTCCGCCGGCTGGCCGGCGACCCAGGCGACGATCGACGAGCGGCCGAAGTCATAGACGGCCATGTTCGGATCGTTCGCGACGCTCCGGCCGAACTCGGTGAGCGCGAGCGCTGTTGCGAGGACAGAAGTCATCGCGATCCCCAGCAGGATGATGTCGGTAAACATCGTCGAGCGTGCCGCTCGCCGCGATCCGAGCTCAGCGAGCCGCTGGTTGCACAGGCCGACCTTGTACTTCACCGGTGTCTCGAGAAGTTGTTCGTAGTCCCAGTAGCTCATGATCGCGTCGAGCTCGAGTCGTACTGCGCGCTTGAGGTACTTCGCCAGGTCCTGGCGTTCGAGGATGATCAGCTCGGCTCGGCGGCTGAGTCCGGTCAGGTCGGCTCTGAGGTGCTCCAGGTCGAGGCGCGAGTCTGCCGTTGCCGAGTGGGCGAGGATCCGGGACAACCGACTGTCGATGCGATCGATGACTCCATAGAACACCTGGGCGTAACGAAGGGCCTCCCACTGGTCGTTGAAGTGGCCCCCTGGGCCCATTATCGTGCGCGCATCCTCACCGTTGTCGGACCGATCGACGAACAGGTAGTTGAGCCAGCGCACCAGGTGGTCACGTTCGCCGTCGACCAGCTCGTCAGCGGGCGGGCGAGCGAACTCGGTGGTTGCAACATCCTTGACCCAGTGGCGGATCGCCTGCTCGGCAACCGGTTCGGCAGGGTCCACGATCAGGCTTCGGGTTACCCACATGGAGCGTCCGAAGTCGCGGACCTGAGCGTCGTCCTCAGCCGCTGGTGGTTCCAGGATGCTGCCGCTCTCGTCGAGCTTGCGCAGGAGCTCGAGGGCCGGATCTATGCACATCTGAACGACGGCGCGGGCCAGAGCGTCGCCGGTCTGTACAGCGTCTTGTTGGAGCGTGTCGAGCTTCTGCTCAACCTCCGCCGGCTCAGATCCGAGGTAGCCGGTGACGTCCGACAGTGCTTCGAGGACCATCAGTCCGTGGTCGTAGACCCGGAAGGAGATCTCAAGGATCTTGGAAAGCACCGGACCCGCGCGGTTCTCAAGCGATCCGACGATCAGTTGCGGCGCTACCGTGCCGCTGAACACGTGGAGGGGACGGTCGACCGCGTTGTGATCGATCGACTGATAGCGGTTCAGAGCTGAGGTCTCGTGCGCGTGGTCCAAGGTGATCGTGGCCGAAGCGGGACGGTCGAGCGACCGGCCGCCGAAGTGCGCGTCGACCTCGCGCTGGGCATCGGCCCAGAAGGCCGCGTAGGCGGCCGGGTCGCGCAACGAGGCACCCGGGACGATCTGATGGTCGATGACGACTGGCGTGAGGACTCGGAGATACGTCACTGCGCCTCGCCTCCAATTGTGATCGCGCGTGAATCGACGAACACGACGCGGCCGGTCGCGGGGCCGGTCGTGATCTTGACCTGGACCAGCGGCGGTTCGGACTCCGGGGCGGCGGCGTTCGTGAACTCTGCGGGCCAGTCGAGCACTGTTGCGCCGGTGCCCCGCGGAGCAAGGAGGATCGTTCTGCCGCGCTCGTCCAGGAGCTCGACCAGGCCGTCGGAGGTGAACGGCTCCAGCTCGACCAAGGCGGCCACGCTTCCATCGAGCCCGCCGAGCAGCTCCTGGTATTCCTCGGTCTGCTGGAACTCGACCAGTTCTCTGTTGAAGGCATCGACGAAGGTGGCGGCTTCATCGGTCCGCGCCACCATGAGATGCAACCCCTGCGCCGATCGGACCAGCGGGCTGTCGGCACGGATGTAGTCGATGTCGGCGGCATCGCCGCTGAACTGCGGCCCGGCCGCGAGTGCTTGCCCTGCCACGCGGCCCTCGGCCAGGACATCGATCTCACCTGAGGCAAGAGCTTCGAATCCGCTGAGCGTGGAGTCGAACTCGACCCAGTCGCTCACCGCCCGGTCGATCTCCGGCCAGTAGTCGTAGCCCGCCACCGCGCCGACTCGAAGCGTGGAGAGATCTTCCTCCGTCGTGATCTCCGGTTCGCCTGCTCGCCGATCGTAGAAGAGCACGTACTCGAACTGGACCAGCGGCTCGGAGGCGATGAACCTTTCCGATCGAGATGCACTCGTCACAAGCGGGAACGCCGCAGCGGAGGTGCCGGACTCCACGCCCGACTCGACGAGCGACCACGAGGTGTAGCGGATCTCGGGCTGGTATCCGGCGCGCCTCAGGACTTCGGTCACGACCTCAGTCACCGGACCGCCCGACTGCGCGCTGGGGTCGACGTAGGGGGCCCATTCACTGGTCGAGATCACCACTGGCTTAGCAGGTCCTGGCGGCGCCGTCCGGATTCCGATAACAATGATCGTCGTGGCGATGACAACCACCGCGAGAATGATCGCGGTCGGTCCCCACGCCTGGACGAAGCCCAGTAATGCCGTCCGTCGATGTGCTTTCCACGCCACAACGTGCCCCCTCGATCAACGTGCGGTGAAGACCAGCATGCCCAGAACTGCGTCATGGTAGCGATCGTGCTGGACATTTCACCCGCGAGACACGCGTGGTCAGGGGTGGTCTCCAGGGCGGAAAGATATTGCGTTGCCGTGCCCCTGCGGATCAAGCACCGTGTGGCCATGACCGAACCCTCCCTGCTGCTCCGGGCCTACGACGAGCAGCTCCGCACCGACGCCGAGACCCCGAGCGCGCTGACCGTGAACCTCCTGGGCCCCCTGCGGCTGGTGACCTTCCTCGGCGGGCGCGGCTTTGTGACCTACCGCGACCTCGGCGGCGCCGACGAGGCGGGGGTGCGGGGGCTCGTCGACGAGGCAGTCGCCCACTTCCGGGCCGACGGCGGCATCACCCACGTCGAGTGGAAGACCCGCGGCCACGACCACGCCCCGGGCCTGCACGAGGCGCTGCTGGGGCACGGGTTCGTCCAGGAGGAGTCGGAGTCGATCATGATCGGCGACGCCACCGCTCTCGCGGTGGATGTCCCGCTGCCCGACGGAGTGACCCTGCGCCGGATCACGGATGAGCCTGATGTTCGGGCCATGTGCGCCATGCAGGACGAGGTGTTCGGCGCCCCGGCGTCGGACAAGACGGCGAACGCCATCCTGCGCCGCCTGGGTCTCGACGACGGCATGGAGCTCTGGGTCGCGGAGGCCGGCGGGGAGATAGTCACCGCTGGCCGGCTGGAGCCGGTGGCGGGCACCGACTTCGCCGGGATCTGGGGCGGCTGCTCCCGGCCCGAGTGGCGGGGGCGCGGCATCTACCGCGCGCTGACGGCGGCTCGCGCGCGCTCGGCCCTCGCACTGGGCAAGACCCTGATCAACAGCGACTCGACCGAGTACTCCCGCCCCATCCTGGAGCGCTACGGCCTGGTCAAGGTGTCCACGACGACGCCCTACTCCTGGGAGCGCTGACGCCGCCGGCCCATGATGTTCGCCGGCTCGGTCACGCCGGCGTAGCGGAACCCGGGCACCAGGTCGACGAACCCCAGGCGCCGGTAGAGCACCTTGGCCCGGTCGGCGGGGTCGGCGGTGGTGGACAGCAGGGTGTGCCGGTGCGGGGTCCGGGCGAGCAGCTCGCGCAGCAGCGCCGTGCCGAACCCCCGCCCCTGGTGCTCCGGCAGGATCTCCAGCTCGTTGAGCTCGAACGTGTCCTCGGTCCAGCCGGAGTGGCCGGCCTCGGCGAGCGCCGGCCCGACCTGCTGCGGCCACCAGTGGTCACGCTGGTAGTCGAACCCGTAGACGAACCCCACGAGGGCGTCGCCGTCGAACGCGCCGAGCGTCAGCGCGCCGTCGTAGAGCGGGAGGTAGGCCAGCCGGGTGTCGCGGAAGTGGTCGCGGCGCTCGGCGGAGTAGTCGAAGGCGCGCTGGTAGATCCGGGCCAGCTCGTCCGCACGCCGCAGCACCTCGGGTGTCTCGAGGACGCGGATCGTCATGCCCGCCAACTTAACCCGGTGAGATCCAGCAGGGGCGGAACGGCGACGGAGCCGGGTGCGTTTACGGTACGAAGTTGGACAAGCGTCCTAGACTCGTGGACGCAGGGATTTCTTACGAGGCGGAGTGTGTGTCGTGGTTCAAGGCAAGGTCATCAGGTTCGATGAGGTTCGCGGCTACGGATTCGTTGCTCCCGACACGGGCGGCGACGACGTGTTCATCCACGTCAACGATCTCGAGTTCGACAAGCGCCACCTTGCGGTGGGCGCGGTGGTGGACTTCGAGGTGGAGGACGGCGACCGGGGCCTGAAGGCCTCGACGGTCACCCTGGTCGCAGCGGCTCCGGTCCCGGCGATGGCGGCGTCCGCCGCCGGCACGGGTCTGCCCGCCGCTCCCGCCTTTCTTTCGCTGCCTGACGCCGGTTCGCGGCCCGACGGCGAAGGGCCGTCCGAGCGGGAGCTTGCGGTCGAGGTGACCGAGGTGCTGCTCGCGGCGGTGCCGACGCTCACCGCTGAGCAGGTGCTGGCGACCCGGGGTGCGTTCGTCGCTGTGGCGCGCTCGCACGGTTGGGTCTGACCTTTCACCCATGGGTGTTAACGCCCTGTTTCGGCCCCTGATATGCGGCGACCGGGCCGCTACAGCGCGATATCAGGTCGGTAACGATCGGATCCAGCAAACGGCGAAGTAGGGCAAACCCTCCCATCGCGTGAGTAGCGTGAGCGGAAACCATGACGGTGACGGACGTCTCAATCGTCAGCGCGCGCTGCGGCGCGCAGGCTGGCAGCCCGCCATCGGCATCCCCTTGAGGAGGAACATTGAAGATCAGGCGACTGAGCGCCGCCGTTGCGGTGGCCGCCACGAGCGCGCTGCTGTTCTCGGCGTGCACCAGCCCGGCGGGCAGCGATGACCCGGCTGACGGGGAGTCCACTGCGTCCTCGGCTTCGGCCGACGGCCCGTGCAAGGCCGATCTCGGCGAGGTCACCACCGCCGACGGGGAGGTCCGGGTGTCTGTCGAGGACGAGTTCCTCGGCTACAACTCCAACACCCCGGAGACCTACTCCGTCTACAACAGCGCGGTCACCGAGCGCCTGTTCGGCAACTTCTGGTACTTCGGCGACGACGGCTCCATCTGCACCGACGAGGAGTGGGGCACCTACGAGGCCGTGACCGAGGACCCGCTGCAGGTCCAGTACACCCTCAATGACGAGGCGGTCTGGTCGGACGGCACGCCGATCACCTACGCGGACTACCTGCTCGACTGGGCCACTCAGGCGATCACCGAGGACGGCACGGTCACGGACGACGGCTCCGAGACGCCGCTCTTCAACCACATCTCCGGCCTGACGCTGGGCGACTACGTCCCCGCCGGCCCGCAGGCGGACTCCCCGGACGCCAAGACGTTCACGTACGACTACGAGCGTGTGTACGCCGACTGGAAGATCCAGATCGGCTCGCCGTTCCCGGCGCACGTCGTCGCCGAGCAGGTGGGCATCACCACCGAGGAGCTCGTCACCGCCATCCAGGACCTCGACCTGGACGTCCTGGAGCAGGCCGCAGAGTTCTGGGACACGGGCTGGCTGTCGCAGCCGGGCCAGGTCCCGGACCCGGCGATCACCCCCGTCAGCAGCCAGTACAACTTCAAGGCCGACGGCTGGGAAGCCGGTCAGTACATCACTCTTGAGGCGAACACCGAGTACTGGGGCACGCCTGCCGCCACGCAGGAGCTCACGTTCCGCTTTGTCGCCGCGGACGCGCAGATCCAGGCGCTCGCCAACGGTGACCTGGACGCGATCAACCCGAACGGCCCGACCGTCGACACGACGACGCAGCTCGAGCAGCTCGGCAACTCGGTCACGGTTGACACCAACCAGACCCTGACCTGGGAGCACCTCGACTTCAACTTCAACTCCGGCATCTTCGCCGAGAGCCTGGAGGCCCGTGAGGCGTTCGCGCTCTGCGTGCCGCGCCAGAAGATCGTGGACGACCTGATCGCGCCGATCGACCCCGAGGCCGTCGTCATGGACGCCCGCGAGGTCTTCCCGTTCCAGGACAACTACGCGGACGTCGTGGAGCAGTCCTACGACGGCCGGTACGACGCTGTTGACCTCGACGCCGCCACGGAGCAGTTCGCCGCTGCCGGCCTCGAGGACGGTGTGGAGGTCCGGATCGGCTACGCCGCGCCGAACCCGCGCCGTGCCGCCGAGGTCGAGGCCATCAAGGCCTCGTGCGACCAGGTGGGCTTCAACATCGTCGACTCCGCTGCGCCGGACTTCTTCGACCAGGACCTGCCGAACGGTGACTACGAGGTAGCGCTGTTCGCCTGGGCCGGCTCGGGCCAGATCGCCTCGGGTCAGAACATCTACGGCACGGACCAGCCGCAGAACTACGGTGGCTACTCCGACGAGACCGTCGATGCGGCATGGGAGACCCTGGCCTCGACCACGGACGAGGCGGTGCACGCCGAGCAGATCGTGATCATCGAGACGCAGCTGTGGGACACGCTCTTCGGTATCCCGCTGTTCGCCCACCCGGGTGTGATCGCCAGCAGCTCGAGCCTGGAGAACGTGCGCAACACCGCCGCCCAGAGCGGCGTCGTGTGGAACGCCGAGCAGTGGGCCCGCGCCTCCT
Source organism: Promicromonospora sp. Populi (assembly GCF_041081105.1). Lineage (NCBI taxonomy): Bacteria > Bacillati > Actinomycetota > Actinomycetes > Micrococcales > Promicromonosporaceae > Promicromonospora > Promicromonospora sp. Populi. The sequence continues at coordinate 4,873,706 of NZ_CP163528.1, forward strand.
GACGCGAGCCTGACGCAAGTCCTGCGGGGAAGGGAGCGCCTGTTCCCTTCCCCGCAGGGCTGTTCGCCACCATGCTGTTTGCCGGCACCCAGGATTATTTCCGGGCCTGACCAGGGTCGATGGCGGCAATTTTCATCCGGTGTCCTATAGTGACACGCTGATCGCTTTCCCCAGCAGACGCCGTGCTGCGTCCGCCTCGAAGGGTCCACCCCGTGCTCAAGTTCATCCTCCGGCGCATCGGCGTCTCGGCGCTCGTGCTGCTCGGCGCCTCATTGCTCATGTTCATCCTGACCATCAACTCAGGCGATCCCCTCGGGGACCTCCGGGAGTCGAACGACCCGAACCGCGCGCAGCTCATGGCCGAGCGCACCGAGCGGTTGCGGCTCGACGACAATCCGTTGGAGCGCTACTGGGACTGGCTGAGCGGAGTCGGAGGCTGCTTCACCGGCAACTGCGACCTCGGCACGACCATCAACGGCATCGATGTGCTGACCCTGACCCAGCAGGCGGCGTCCTCGACGCTGCGCCTCGTCACGCTGGCCACAGTGCTCGCCATCGTCGTCGGCATCGCGCTCGGCATCCTCACGGCGATCCGCCAGTACTCGGGCTTCGACTACACGATCACGTTCAGCGCGTTCCTCTTCTTCTCGCTCCCGGTGTTCTGGGCCGCGACCCTGCTCAAGGAGTACGCGGCCATCCAGTACAACAACTGGATAGTCGTGGGCCAGTACGCGCCACTGACCATCGTGGTCGTCGCGCTGCTGGCGGGATTCCTGCTCCAGGCGGTGCTCGGTGGAACGCGCAGACGCCGGCTCGTCACGGGGGCTGTCACGTTCGCCTTCGTGGCCGTGCTGCTCTTCGTCTTCAACGCGCTCGACTGGTGGCGCCACCCGATGTTCGGCATCGGCGGTGTGCTGGCGGTCTCGGCTGCGGCAGGTGTGCTCGTCGCCGCCCTGGTCGCCGGCCTGCGCAACCGGCGGGTGCTCTACGCGGCGCTCACCACCGCCGTCGTCGGGACGATCGCCTACTTGCTCACCGCCCCGCTGCTGGTCAATGAACCGTCCTGGCTGCTGCTCGCTGTGCTCTTTGTGGTGTCGGTCCTGGTCTCGGTAGCCATCGGTTTCGCCTGGGGTGGTTACACACGCAAGCAGGCAATGATCGTCACCGGCATCACGGGAGTCATCACGAGCATCATGGTCGTGGCCGACATCCTCATCGCGCACTGGGCCAGCTTCCTGAGCATCAAGTCGCGCCCCATCTCGACGATCGGCTCGCAGACGCCGAACTTCACCGGTGAGTTCTGGGAGCAGGCGCTCGACATCGGCACGCAGATTCTGCTGCCGACCATCCTGCTCACCCTCGTCTCGGTGGCCACGCACTCCCGCTACACCCGCTCCTCCATGCTCGAGACGCTTAACCAGGACTACGTGCGCACCGCACGCTCGAAGGGCCTGTCCGAGCGCGAGGTCATCGTCAAGCACGCGTTCCGCAACGCGCTGATCCCGATCACTACGATCGTCGCGTTCGACTTCGCCGCCCTCATCGGCGGCGCGATCATCACCGAGCAGGTATTCGGCTGGAAGGGCATGGGTGCGTTGTTCCAGGACGGCCTGCGCGCAGTCGACCCCGGTCCGGTCATGGCGTTCTTCCTGGTCACGGGCATCGCGGCCGTGCTGATGAACCTGGTGGCAGACATCGCGTACGCGGCCCTCGACCCCCGGATCCGGCGCTGAGCGCGGGCCACGGCAGGAGACACAGACATGAGTGATATCAGGAACAGCAATCCCGGCGGCGAGGACTACGAACCTCAGCTCTCGGCCACCAGCATCGATGCGGTCGGCCTCGCAGCCGGCGGCTCGGCAGCCCCGCTGCCCGGCGAGGACAAGTCCTACAGCCAGGGCCAGCTCGTGGCGCGCCGGTTCTTCCGGCACAAGGCCGCGCTCACCTCGATGATCGTGCTCGGCATCGTGATCATCGTGGCGTTCACCTCCATCGGCATCGGCCCGATCCCGGGTTGGTGGCCCAGGGGCTACACACTCCAGTACGACAGGATCGGCGACGGCGCGCCCAACTGGACCTACCCGTTCGGCCAGGACACCGGCGGCAAGGACTACTTCGCCCTCGTCATGCGCGGCACGCAGTTCTCGCTGATCATCGCGTTCATCGTCGGCATCGTCTCCACTGTCGTGGGCACGCTGATCGGCGCGATCGCCGGCTTCTATCGCGGCTGGGTCGAGTCGATCCTCATGCGGATGACCGACGTCTTCATCATCATCCCGCTGCTCGCGGTCGCCGCCGTCCTCGGGCGGATGGCGGGCGGCGCCGGCATCTGGGTACTGGCCCTCGTGCTGGGCCTGGTCACCTGGACCGGCCTCGCCCGCCTGGTGCGCGGCGAGGTGCTCTCCCTGCGGGAGCGCGACTTCGTGCTCGCCGCGCGGGCCGTGGGCACGGGTCCGTGGCGCATCATCACCCGGCACGTGCTGCCCAACGCGGTCGGCGTGATCATCGTGTCCGCGACGCTCTCGATCTCCAGCGCGATCCTGCTGGAGACCTCGCTGAGCTTCCTCGGCTTCGGTGTGCAGGCGCCCGACACCTCGCTCGGCACCCTCATCAACGACTACCAGGCCGCGTTCGCCACCCGGCCGTGGCTGTTCTGGTGGCCCGGCCTGATGATCCTGACGATCGCCCTGTGCGTGAACTTCATCGGCGACGGCCTGCGCGATGCGTTCGACCCCCGCCAGAACCGGACCAAGGACTGAGCATGACCACTGTTGACATCAGCTCTCCCGGTCCCGTCTCGGCGGCCGGCGACGCCGTCCTCTCCTTCGAGGACCTCACCGTCACGTTCAAGACCGAGTTCGGCGAGGTGCACGCGGTCAAGGGCATCGACCTGGAGGTACGCCCCGGGGAGGTCGTCGCGCTCGTGGGCGAGTCCGGTTCGGGCAAGTCCGTCACCTCGATGACGGCGCTCGGGCTGCTGCCCAGCAACGCCCGCGTCGGCGGCGTCATCCGCGTGGGCGACAAGGTGGTGGGCGGCCTGGACGGCCGGGGGCTGCGCAACATGCGCGGCAACGACGTGGCCATGGTGTTCCAGGAGCCCATGACCGCGCTGAACCCCGTGCTCACCATCGGCGACCAGCTCACCGAAGGCCTGCAGCTGCACGGCATCGCCTTCGGCAAGCAGGCCACGGCGCGGGCGGCGGAGCTGCTCGCCATGGTCGGCATCCCCGAGCCGGAGCGCCGGCTCAAGCAGTACCCGCACGAGCTCTCCGGCGGCCAGCGCCAGCGTGTGGTCATCGCGATGGCGATCGCCTGCGACCCCAAGGTGATCATCGCCGACGAGCCCACCACGGCCCTCGACGTGACCGTGCAGGCCGACATCCTCGACCTGCTGCGCTCGCTCAAGGACAAGCTGAACACCGGCATCCTGCTGATCACCCACAACATGGGTGTTGTGGCGGACATGGCCGACCGCGTCGCCGTCATGCTCAAGGGCGATCTCGTGGAGACCGGCACCGCCGACCAGGTGCTCAACCACCCGCGCCACGACTACACGAAGCGCCTGCTGGCCGCCGTGCCCCACCTGGGGTCCGGGCCGGGCCAGTTCGGCGACGTCGCCCCGGTCGTCGCCGCTCCCGAGGACCTGCCCGCGCTCGACCTGGGCAACCTCGTCATCGAGTACCACCGGCTCGGCAAGCCGACGTTCCGGGCCGTCGACGACGTGTCGCTCTCCGTGGCGCAAGGCGAGATCGTGGGCCTCGTGGGCGAGTCGGGCTCCGGCAAGTCCACGATCGCCAAGTGCGCGCTCGGGCTCATCCCGGCCGCGTCGGGCTCGGTCTCCATCCTCGGCAGCGACTTCACGAGGATGCGCGGCAAGGAGCTCAAGGCCATGCGCCGGCGCATCGGTGTTGTGTTCCAGGACCCGGCGTCGTCGCTCAACCCGCGCCTGCCCATCGGCGACGTGATCGCGGAGCCCCTGGTGGTGCACAAGGAGGGCGACGACAAGTCGCGCCGCCGGCGCGTGCTGGAGCTGCTCGACGCCGTCGAGCTGCCGCGCAGCGTCTACAACCGGTACCCGCACGAGCTCTCCGGCGGCCAGCGGCAGCGCGTCAGCATCGCCCGCGCACTGACGCTCGACCCGGAGCTGCTGGTCGCGGACGAGCCGACGTCGGCCCTCGACGTGTCGGTGCAGGCCAACGTGCTGAAGATGTTCACGGCGCTGCAGGAGCGGTACAAGTTCGCCTGCCTGTTTGTGAGCCACGACCTCGCGGTGATCGACCTGCTCGCCCACCGCGTGGTGGTGCTGCAGAACGGCAAGATCGTCGAGCAGGGCCCGCGCGAGGAGGTGCTGCACCACCCCCGCGAGGAGTACACGCAGCGGCTCATCGCGGCCGCACCCGTGCCGGAGCCGCTGGAGCAGCGCCGCCGTCGCGAGGCCCGGCACGCCCTGCTGAACCAGCTCGGCGAGGACGTCGCGGAGCTGCGGGTGGACGACGACTACGAGCGCCCGCGCCCCCGCCAGGACGAGGGCGGCAACCCGTCGGGCCTTACCGGCTTCATGGGCGGTGTAGACGGAGGCGGTGGAGGCGGCGACGGCACCTACTGACCCCGCTTCGTTGTGGGCGTGATCGTTGCGACCATGCGTCCGTTCCAGGCGCAACGATCACGCCCACAACAAAAGCTATTCGGCGGCGTCTACCGTGATGCGGACCTCGCCCGGGGGGAGCTGCGTCTCCGCCGGAGTCCAGGCGGCCTCCTCGCGGAGCCATACCTGCCCGGCCACGTGCACCTCGACCGCCTGCGTGGCGTGCGCCGTCGCGACGGCCCACTGGGCGGTGGCCCAGGCGCCGCGTGCGGGGTCGTCCGGCGCGAGCGGCGTCCCGTCGACGGTCACCGTGGACGACGCCGGGTCCTGCCGGTTCGGGTCCGCCGCGAGCCCCAGGTCGCGGCCCAGGCGGCCCGCCACCACGTCGCGCGCCACGTCCGGGGCGGGCTGGTTGCCTTCGGCCACGGGGGCAAGCTCGCAGGTCAGGGCGCCGGGGGAGTTGCCGGTGAGCGCCGAGGCCCACGCCCGCGACCGCATCTCGTGCTGCGCGTACGCGTCGGGGAAGGCGGAGCGCTGCACGGTCTGCGCGGCGACTGTCACCGCCATGTCCTCGTAACCCTCGACCTCCACCAGCACGTCGTAGAAGGCGTTGATCGAGTACACCGGGTCCATGATCTGCTCGGCAGTGCCCCAGCTCTGCGACGGGCGCTGCTGGAACAGCCCCAGCGAGTCGCGGTCCCCGTAGTCGATGTTGATGAGATCGGACTCCTGCTGGGCCGTGGCCAGCCCGATCGTCGCCGCGCGGGCCGGCAGGTCGCGGGCGAGCGAGATACCCGCCACGAGCGCCGCGTTGTCCGCCTGCTGGGGCGACAGGTACCAGTCGGTGCCGTCGAGATCGGCGGCGCACCGCTCGACGATGGGCCCGGCGCCCGTCAGGCTGTTCAGCGCGACGACGATGCCGACCGTCGCCACCGCGCACACCGACCCGATCACGACGAGGTACTTCAGGGCGCGTCTCACCGGATGCCGGCGGCGGGAGCGGTTGACGTAGGGCGGGGGCGGCGAGCCGACCTCGGCCAGGAGGGTCATGCGTCTTTCCTGTCGTCGGGGGTGAAATCAGGAAGACCGCACAGCATAGTTCGCCCGGTCATCGCCGACGTGAGGGTTAGGTAAGGGGACTGGGGCGCATCAGTTCGCGTGCAGGGCCTCGTTGAGCTCGATCCCGACCCCGGTCCGGTCGAGCACCTCGACGGTCCCGGTGGTGGAGTTGCGGCGGAACAGCAGGTTGCTGCGTCCCGCCAGCTCGCGGGCCTTGACCGCCGCGGTGCCGTCCCCCGTCGGGTCCACCGCGGCGCCCAGCACCGTGACCTTGGTGCCCGCGGTCAGGTACAGCCCGGCCTCGACCACGCAGTCGTCGCCGAGGGGGATGCCCAGGCCCGCGTTGGCGCCGAGGAGGCAGCGCTCGCCGAGCGAGACGACCTCCTTGCCGCCGCCGGACAGGGTGCCCATGATCGAGGCGCCACCGCCGACGTCGGACCCGTCGCCGACCGTGACCCCCGCCGAGATACGGCCCTCGACCATGGACGCGCCGAGCGTGCCCGCGTTGTAGTTGACGAAGCCCTCGTGCATCACCGTGGTGCCCGGGGCGAGGTGGGCGCCGAGCCGGACCCGGTCGGCGTCGGCGATGCGCACGCCCGACGGGATCAGGTAGTCGACCAGGCGGGGGAACTTGTCGACGCCGAACACCGTGACGTGACCACGGGCGCGCAGGCGCAGCCGGGTCTCCTCGAAGCCCGCGACGGCGCACGGGCCCGCGCTGGTCCAGACGACGTTGGTGAGCACGCCGAAGATGCCGTCCATGTTCAGGCCGTGCGGACGCACCTCGCGGGCGGACAGCAGGTGCAGGCGCAGGTAGGCGTCGGAGACGTCCTTGGGCGGGTCGGTGAGGTCGATCTGCGTGGTCACGACCTCCAGCCGCACGCCCCGAACGTCGTCCGTGCCGACGAGCGCGGCGAGAGCCTCGGGCGGGGTGGCGCCGTCCGGCACGTCACCGAGGGCTGGCGCCGGGTACCAGGTGTCGAGAGTGGTGCCGTCGTGGGCGATCGTGGCAAGGCCGAAACCCCATGCGGTCGTCATGCACCCCAGCCTAACGGCCTGCGACGAGCCCCTACGCTTGGCCTGTGGACAACGTGATCGACCCCGCCCTGCTGGACCCCGCCGGTGACGGGTCCGACCTCGTCGCCCTCACCCGGGCCATCTGTGACATCCCGTCCGTCAGCGGCGACGAGAAGGCCCTCGCCGACGCGATCGAGACCCTGCTGCGCGGCTTCCCGCACCTGGAGGTGCTGCGCGACGGCGACGCCCTGGTCGCCCGCACGAGCCTGGGCCGGGACCGGCGCGTGGTCGTGGCCGGCCACATCGACACCGTGCCCGTCGCGGACAACCTGCCCACCCGCCTGGTCGGCGTGGGCGCCGACGCGGAGCTCTGGGGCCGGGGCACCGTCGACATGCTGGGCGGGGTCGCCGTCGCCCTCGCACTTGCCGCCGAGCTCGGCGGGCCGGGCAGCGCGCCCGCGCACGACCTGACGTGGATCTTCTACGACCACGAGGAGGTCGACTCCGCCCTGAACGGCCTGGGCCGCCTCGCGCGCAACCATCCGGAGCTCTTGGCCGGCGACTTCGCGATCCTGGGCGAGCCCTCGAACGCCGGGATCGAGGGCGGCTGCAACGGCACCATGCGCATCGAGGTGCGCACCCGCGGCGTCGCGGCGCACTCCGCGCGGGCGTGGACGGGGGAGAACGCGATCCACGCGGTCGCGCCCGTGCTCGCCCGCCTCGCGGCGTACGAGCCGCGCTCGGTCGAGGTCGACGGCCTGGTCTACCGCGAGGGCCTCAACGCCGTGCGGATCGAGGGCGGCATCGCGGGCAACGTGATCCCCGACGCGTGCACGGTAGAGGTGAACTACCGGTTCGCGCCGTCCCGCTCCGTCGAGGAGGCCGAGGCCCACCTGCGGGAGGTCTTCGAGGGGTTCGACGTCGTGGTGACGGACGCCGCGGGCGGCGCGCGGCCGGGCCTCGACGACCCGCTGGCCGCACAGTTCGTGCAGTCGGTGCTGGCCACCACCGGCGGCGAGCCCGCCCCGAAGTACGGCTGGACCGACGTCGCCCGGTTCTCCGCGCTCGGAGTCCCGGCCGTCAACTTCGGCCCGGGCGACCCGCTGCTTGCGCACAAGGACGACGAGCACCTTCCGGTGGCGCAGCTCGCGCAGTGCCGGGACGCGCTGCGAGCCTGGCTGCTCGGCGGATAGTTTGGTCGCATGAGCGACGACGGCATTCCACAGTCCGGCCGCGGGTACCGCCGCGGTCCGGTACTGCTGCGCGGGAACCAGATCCCGAAGACCACCACGGACCAGCGGCTCCTCGCGCCGGACCAGGAGGCGGACTGGCTGCACAGCGACCCGTGGCGCGTGATGCGCATCCAGAGCGAGTTCGTCGAGGGTTTCGGCGCCCTGGCGGAGCTCGGGCAGGCGGTCTCCGTGTTCGGCTCGGCGCGGACCAAGCCGGGCCACCAGGACTACCGCGCGGGCGAGACCGTGGGCCGGCTCCTGGTGGAGGCCGGGTACGCCGTCATCACCGGTGGCGGGCCGGGCATCATGGAGGCCGCAAACAAGGGCGCCGCCGAAGCAGGCGGTACCTCGGTGGGGCTCGGAATCGAGCTGCCCTTCGAACAGGGCGTCAACGAGTATGTCAATCTCGGCATCAACTTCAGGTACTTCTTCGCGCGAAAGACCATGTTCCTGAAGTACGCACAGGGATTCATCGTGATGCCCGGGGGATTCGGCACCTTCGACGAGCTCTTCGAAGCGGTCACCCTGGTTCAGACGCACAAGGTGACACAGTTCCCGCTAGTCCTGGTGGGTAAGGAGTACTGGGGCGGTCTCCTGGAGTGGATCCGGTCGACGGCGCTGGCGCACGGCACCATAAGCGAGGTCGACCTCGACATCCTCTACCTCACCGACGACCCCGCCGAGGCCGTGCGGCACGTCGTGGAGCGCGCCCACCAGATCGCTGCCGAGCACGCGGCGCTGCAGGCGGCCGCGGCGGCGGAGCGGGCGACCGAAGACGCCGTGCAGGAAGGGCAGGAGCTGCACAGCACCCTGGGCGGCGCGTAGGTGGACGGTCCGGACACCGGCGACACCCCCGTGCCCCGGGCATCCGCGCCGCTGGTGCTGCGCGGGCGGGAAGTAGGGCACGACGGGGCTGCGGTGCGCCCCGTCGTGATGGCGGTGCTGAACCGCACCACCGACTCGTTCTACGCCCCGGCCCGGGTGCCCGACGACGCCTCGGCGCTGGCCGTCGCGGAGCGCGCGTTCGCGGACGGCGCCGAGATCCTCGACGTCGGCGGCGTCCGGGCCGGCAACGGTGCGCCGGTGGACGAGGCCGAGGAGATCCGCCGCGTCGTGCCGTTCGTGGCGGCGGTCCGGCGCACCCTGCCCGACCTCCTGGTCTCGGTCGACACCTGGCGCGCCGGGGTGGCCCGCGCGGCGATCGACGCGGGCGCGGACCTGATCAACGACACCTGGGCGGGCCACGACCGCGGCCTGGTCGAGGTGGCGGGAGCGGCCGGCGTCGGCGTCGTCTGCTCGCACACGGGCGGGGCGGTGCCGCGCACCGACCCCTACCGCGTGGAGTACCCCGACGGGCTGGTGGCCGACGTCGTGACGACCCTGCGGGCCGCGGCCGAGCGGGCGGTGGCCTGCGGGGTGCCGCGCGCTTCGGTGCTCGTGGACCCGACCCACGACTTCGGCAAGAACACCTGGCACTCCCTGCATCTGCTGCGCAGCACGGGCGCGCTGGCCGGGCTCGGCTTTCCGCTGCTCATGGCGTTGTCCCGCAAGGACTTCGTGGGGGAGACGCTCGACCTTCCGCCCGAGGAACGCCTGGAGGGAACGCTCGCCGCGACGGCGGTCGCCGCGTGGCTCGGCGCACGCGTGTTCCGCACCCACGACGTGGTCGCCACCCGCCGCGTTCTCGACCTCGTGGCGGCCGTCCGCGACGAGGCACCACCCGCCGCCGCCCTGCGTGGACTCGCCTGATCCGGTGCGGTCGGGTAGGGGGCGACGAATGGGCGCGTGGAAAGTAAGGGGCGCCAATTGAACTAGAATGGCTCCGTGCCCTCGGCGTTCGCCGGGAACATGAATGCCGCTACACACCGGACAACGGAATGGGAGAGCCACACATGGCTGCGATGAAGCCGCGAACGGGTGACGGACCGCTCGAGGTCACCAAGGAGGGGCGCGGCATCGTCATGCGTGTGCCGCTCGAGGGCGGCGGTCGGCTCGTCGTCGAGCTCAACGCGACCGAGGCGAGCGAGCTCGGGGACGCTCTCCAGACCGTCGTCGCGCCCAGTGCCTGACTCAGGCGACAAATAAAGCAGAGCCGCCTGGCCGTCCGTCGCGGGCTCCGGCCCACCGGCGGGTCAGCGGCGGACGGCCAGCAGCAGCCCGTCCCCGCTCGGCAGCATGGCAGGCAGCACCCGCTCGTCGTTGCGCAGCGTCCGGCCCACCTCACGCACCACGGTGGTGAGCTCGTCGCGGCGGGCAGGGTCTGCCACCCGGTCCCGCAGCAGGGCGCCGTCGATCGCGAGCACCCCGCCCGGTCGCAGCAGCCGCAGGGCCTCGGTCACGTACTCGGGGTACGCGAGCGGGTCGCTCGCCACGAGCACCAGGTCGTAGGCGCCGTCCGCGAGCCGGGGCAGCACGTCACCGGGCCGCCCGGGGATGATCCGGGTGCGCTGCGGGGCGACGCCGTCCTCGGCGAACGCCGTGCGCGCCGCCCGCTGGTGCTCCACCTCGCGGTCGATGGTGGTGAGCTGGCCGTCGTAGGGCATACCGCGCAGCAGCCAGAGCGACGCCACGCCGGCTCCGGTGCCGACCTCCACCACCGCGTGCGCGTTGGTGGCGGCGGCCAGGACCCGCAGCACCGCGCCGACGCCGGGCAGCACCGCGGGGCAGCCCAGCTCCGAGGCGCGTTCGCGGGCACGCAGCAGCACCTCGTCCTCGGGGACGAATGCCTCGCTGTAGACCCAGGCCGCGACCTTGCCGTGGCCGGACGGCTCCGCTGTGCTGATGGCTACCTCCGCTGGACCCGTACAGATGTGTACATCACGTGCGGCGTCAGGGTACAGCCCGGGGAACGACTGGGCTTCCATGCGCGTTGAGAGGACGATGACTTCTGTGAGCACGCGTGCACCAGCAGATGCAAGCGCGTCGGTACCCTCCGGGACCGGCGCCGTCGACATGCCGTGGCAGCCGCCGACGTGGGAGGAGATCGTGCGTGAGCACTCCGCCCGCGTCTATCGCCTCGCCTACCGGCTGACCGGCAACAAGCCGGATGCCGAGGACCTGACGCAGGAGACCTTCATCCGGGTGTTCCGCTCGCTGTCCAGCTATACGCCGGGCACGTTCGAGGGCTGGCTGCACCGCATCACCACCAACCTGTTCCTGGACCAGGCGCGCCGCAAGAAGCGGATCCGCATGGAGGCGATGGGGGACGACGACGGCCACGTGGCCGACACCGGCGACTTCGGCCGCCCGGAGCGCGGGTACGAGCACGCGAACCTGGACCAGGACGTGCAGAAGGCGCTCGACGCGCTGCGCCCCGAGTACCGCGCCGCCGTCGTGCTGTGCGACATCGAGGGTCTGAGCTACGAGGAGATCGCTGTGACGCTGGGCGTCAAGCTCGGCACCGTGCGCTCCCGTATCCACCGGGCCCGCGCTCAGCTCCGCGACGCGCTGGAGCACCTGGCGCCGACACGCGGGGGTGTTGTGCGATGAGCGCCCACCTCGGCGACCTCGTCAGCGCGCTGGCCGACGGTCAGCTCTCCCCGGCGGACACCGAGCGGGCCCTGTCCCACGTGACGATGTGCCGGCTGTGCGCCCGCGAGCTGGACATCGCCCGCGCGGCCCGGCGAGCGCTCTCGTCCGCGGCCGACGTGGTGCCCGACCCGGCCCTCACCGCGCGGCTGATGGCGCTCCAGGCGAGCATCCCGCCTACCGACGACGATCCGCTGCGCCGCCCGTTCCTCGGCCCCGACCCGCTGTCCACCCCCGTGTGGCAGACGTCGGCGTTCGACGGCGGCGATGCGTTCTCCGGCCGGCTCGACCGCCCGGCGCGCCGTCGACGGGCCACGCGGATCACCGCGCTCGGTATGGGCGGCGTGGGCGTGCTGGGGCTGGCGCTCTTCACGCTCGGCGACGTTCCCGTCGTGTCCCCGCAGCTCTCCGCGCAGACCAGCATGACGATGCTCGGCCGCACGGGCTCGGACACGGTAGCGGCCGGCGAGGACGTGCTCGCGGGGCTTGATGCGGCGCCCGGCGAGCGTACTTCCGCGGCGCTCGACTGGGCCGCGGACAACGGCTGGGTGGTGCCGGCCGACCTGCCTGACGGGTACACGGTCACGGCCATGCGCCTGGTGGGCGACCAGGGCCAGACGCTGGAGATCGACCTGGCCGGCCCCTCGGGCCACGCGGTGGTCCGGGAACGCCCCGGGCAGCTGGCCGAGGACGGCAAGGGCGCCGCCGGTGACGTGCAGGTGCTCGCCACCGAGCCGGTCCACGTGGCGTGGCAGTCGGACGACATGGTGGTCGACGTCGTCGCGGACGCCCCCGAGGACGTGCTGGCCAAGCTCGTGGCATCGTTCGGCGAGGATGGCTACGATGCCGGGGTCCTGCCGCGAATCGCCCGCGGGTGGAACACCGTGACAGGAGCCATCGAGAGCCCATGACCGACGAGAACCCGTTCGCGCCGCCCACGCCGCGCGCAGCAGCGCCCTCCGCGAACGAGTCGTCGTCGACTCCGCCTGCGGCCTCCCCGCCCGTGCCCGTCGGAACACCGGACGAGCGGACGCCGGATGCCGCCGCCGGGTCGACCACCGAACACACCACCGCACACACCACCGAACACACCACCGAACACACCACCGCGCAGCTTCCGGCCCAGCCGACCGACCAGCCCGCCGCGGCGCAGGCCAGCCGGTCCCGGCGGGGCCGGCTCGGTGCGCGGGCCGTGGCCGCCGTCGTGCTGGTGGGGCTGCTCGCGGGTGCGGGCGGTGGCTTCGGCGCCTACGCGCTGCTGGACGCCCAGCAGAACGCGCGCCCGGCGAGCGCCGACCTGCCGCAGCCCGCGGCCGGCGCCACCCAGGTGCAGCGCCCCGAGGGTTCGGTGGCCGCCATCGCCGCCGCGGCGCTGCCGAGCGTGGTCTCGATCGAGGTGCGGGCCCAGCAGGGTGTCGCCACGGGCTCGGGCATGATCCTCCGGGAGAACGGCTACATCCTCACGAACAACCACGTGGTCGCGGAAGCGGCTGCGGGGGCCGACGTGACCGTCACGTTCGCCGACGGGCACGAGCAGCCCGCGGAGCTCGTGGGCGCGACGCCGGACTACGACCTGGCGGTGATCCGGGTCGACGAGTCGGGTCTGGTGCCGCTGGTGCTGGGCGACTCCGACGACGTGGTCGTGGGCGACTCCGTGCTCGCCGTCGGCTCGCCGCTCGGCCTGGAGGCCACCGTGACCACGGGGATCGTCAGCGCGCTGCACCGCCCGGTGAAGGCGGGGGAGGCCGCCGAGGCGGCCTTCATCGACGCCATCCAGACGGACGCCGCGATCAACCCCGGCAACTCGGGCGGGCCGCTGGTCAACTCGGCGGGCGAGGTGATCGGCATCAACTCCGCCATCGCGCAGGGTCCGGGCACGACCGCCGCGACGGGCAACATCGGGCTCGGCTTCGCCATCCCGTCCAACCAGGCGCGGCACACCGCCGAGCAGCTCATCGAGACGGGCTCCGCCACGTTCCCGATCATCGGCGTGCTCCTCGACCCCGCCTACCAGGGCGAGGGTGTGCGGGTGTCGCTGGAGCCGCAGCAGGGCACTCCGGCGGTCACGCCGGACGGTCCCGCCGACCAGGCGGGCATCGAGCCCGGCGACGTGATCCTCTCGATCGACGGTCGCCCGGTATCCGTGGCCGACGAGCTGATCGTGGCCATCCGGGCCAAGGCGCCGGGCGCCCCGGTGACGCTGCTGGTGCGCTCCGGCAGTGACGAACGCGAGGTCCGCGTCGTCCTGGAAGAGCGGGCAAGCGGCCAGTGATGCGGGTTCATCCGGCGTTCTCCGGCGGGTCGCGCGACGCGAGTAGGCTCTGAGCGTGATCGGCATCAATGGCTGGGAGCTCGTGGTCATCCTGGTGATCGCGATGTTCGTGATCGGCCCCGAGCGGCTGCCCGTCTACGCGGAGCAGCTCGGCAGCCTCGTGCGTCGCGGCCGGGACCTGCTGCAGAGCGCCAAGTCGCGGGTGGACGACGAGCTCGGCCCCGAGTTCAACGACGTCGACTGGTCCAAGCTCGACCCGCGCCAGTACGACCCGCGCAAGATCGTCCGGGACGCCCTGCTCGACGACAGCCCGCCGTCGACGCCCACGCGGTCCGCCGCGGCACGGGCCGCGGAGCAGGACGACAGGCCCACGGCGTCGGCCGGGATGGTCGCGGAACCCGGAAAGGCGCCGTACGACGACGAGGCAACCTGACGATTCGGTGACGGCGCATCGACCTGCCAGAATGTTGGCCATGTCGTCTGAGACCTCGATCGCGGTAGGCACTGGAACGTCCGCCGACCGCCCCTCCGGGAAGCGCATCTTCTCCGGGATGCAGCCCACCGACGGCTCGCTCCACCTGGGCAACTACATCGGCGCCCTGTCGCAGTGGATAGCGCTGCAGGACTCCTACGACGCGCTGTACTGCGTCGTCGACCTGCACGCCCTGACCGTGAACCCCGACCCCGCGCTGCTGCGGGAGCGCACCCGGAGCACCGCCGCGCAGTACCTGGCGGGCGGGATCGACCCCGAGCGGTCCATCCTGTTCGTGCAGTCCCAGGTGGCCGCGCACGCCGAGCTGGCGTGGCTGCTGAGCTGCCAGACCGGGTTCGGCGAGGCCGGGCGCATGACGCAGTTCAAGGACAAGTCGGCGAAGCAGGGCAGCGAGGGCACCACCGTCGGGCTCTTCACCTACCCCGTGCTGATGGCGGCCGACATCCTGCTGTACGACGCGGGTCTGGTCCCCGTGGGCGAGGACCAGCGCCAGCACCTGGAGCTGACCCGGGACCTCGCCACGCGGCTGAACACTCGCTTCGGCGAGGGCACCGCCGTCGTACCGGATGCGCACATCGTCAAGGCCGTCGCGAAGATCCAGGACCTGCAGGACCCGAGCGCCAAGATGAGCAAGTCCAGCGCGGGCGGCAAGGGCGTCGTCTGGCTGCTGGAGGACCCGAAGAAGGCGGTCAAGGCCATCAAGGCGGCAGTGACCGACGCCGACGAGTCGTACGGCGTGCGGTTCGACCCGACCGAGAAGCCGGGCATCTCGAACCTCCTGACCATCTTCTCGGCGGTGACCGGCCGCGACATCGACCACATCGCCAAGGAGTACGACGGCCGCGGTTACGGCTACCTCAAGGTCGACCTGGCCGACGCCGTCGTCGCCTTCCTTGAGCCGTTCCAGGCCCGGGCCAACACCTACCTCGCGGACCCCGCCGAGCTGGACCGCGTGCTGGCCGACGGCGCGGACCGGGCCCGCGCGATCGCCCGCCCCGTGCTGGACCGGATGTATGAGCGGTTCGGCCTGCTCCCTGCCCGAGGCGTGCGGTGAACCTTCCCGAGCGGGAAACCGGCCAGGTCCGCATCGGGATCGCCATCGAGATCCCGGAGCCCTACGCCGCTCAGCTGAGCGCGGCGCGGGTGGCCGCCGACGACCCGCTCGCGAACTTCATCCCCCCGCACATCACGCTGCTGGGGCCCACGCTGCTCGACGCCGGGCGGCTCGCTCAGGCGCGGGGCCACCTCGCGGCCGTGGCCGCCGCCGCGCCGCCCTTCACGGTGCGGTTGCGGGGCACCGCGACGTTCCGGCCGATCTCGCCGGTGGTGTTCGTGGCCCTGGCGCAGGGCATCTCCGAGTGCGAGCAGCTCGAGTCGACGGTGCGGTCGGGGATGCTCGACGGGGAGCTGCGGTTCAACTACCACCCGCACGTGACCATCGCGCACGAGGTGCCCGACGCCGACCTCGACAAGGCTTTCGAGGCGATGGCGGACTACTCCGCCGACTTCGACGTCGACCGGTTCTACCAGTACGAGCACGGCGACGACGGCATCTGGCGCCCCCAGGCCTCGTTCCGCCTCGGATCGGGCGACACGACCCTGGTCTGACGTCTAGGGTCATCGCAATGAAGCGGCTGATCGAGCTCGGGAAGACGGCCTGGGCGCGCTGGGAGGCGACCCGGCTCAGCCGTACGCTCACCCGCTACGACGAGGCGAACGGGTCGGTGCTGTGCGGCGGCATCGCGTACGCCGCACTGTTCTCCCTGTTCGCCGCCCTCGCCATCGGCTACACGGTGTTCGTGCGGGTGCTCGGCGGCAACACGGAGCTGCGGGACGCGGTCCTGGCCCAGGTCGACACCTGGGTGCCCGGGCTCGTGAACACCGGTGACGGGGGCGTGCTGTCGCCGTCGGACCTCGTGCTGTCCAGCGGGCTGAGCTGGACGTCCGTGGTGGCGGCGGTGGTGCTGCTCTGGTCCGCCACGGGATTCATGGGCGCCCTGCGCTCGTCGGTGCGCGCGATGTTCGGCCTGACGGAGAGCGTCGGCAACCCGGTCACGGAGCGGCTGCGCCAGCTCCTGGGATTTGTGCTGCTCGCGGCGGGGATGCTGGTCACGGCGGCCGCGAGCGTGGGGGTCTCCGCGGCGGTGCCCTGGACCCTGGACCAGGTCGGCCTGGGTGCGGGCGCCGGCTGGGCCGTGCGCGGCGTCGGGCTGCTGCTGACCGTGCTGCTCGACGCGGTGGTCGTCGCCGCCGTCGTCCGCTGGGTGGGTGGCGTCCACCCGGCGCGGCGGGACCTGCAGATCGGGGCGCTGGTCGTGGGCGTCGTGGCGGGCGCGCTGCGCCTGCTGGGCACCGAGGTGATCGCGGGCAGCGCCGCCCGCAACGCCCTGCTGGCATCCTTCGCGGTGGTGGTGACCCTGCTGGTCCTGGTCAACCTGATGGCCCGCGTCCTGCTCCTGGCCACGGCCTGGATGGCGGTGGCTGAGACGACGAAGCAGCCCTCCGAAGAGAGGGCTGCTTCGTCAGGGGACGTCAGAACGCGCGAGTGATCATCGCGCGCTTGACCTCCTGGATCGCCTTGGTGACCTCGATGCCGCGCGGGCAGGCCTCGGTGCAGTTGAAGGTCGTGCGGCAGCGCCACACACCCTCCTTGTCGTTGAGGATCTCCAGGCGCTGCGAGCCGCCCTCGTCCCGGCTGTCGAAGATGAAGCGGTGCGCGTTCACGATCGCGGCCGGGCCGAAGTACTGGCCGTCCGTCCAGAACACCGGGCAGGACGACGTGCACGCGGCGCACAGGATGCACTTGGTCGTGTCGTCGAACCGGGCGCGGTCCTCGGCGGACTGGTAGCGCTCCTTCGAGGGCTCGTTCCCGGTGGTGATGAGGAACGGCATGATCTCGCGGTAGGAGGCGAAGAACGGCTCCATGTCCACGACGAGGTCCTTCACGACCGGGAGGCCCTTGATGGGCTCGACCGTGATGGGCTTGTCCGGGTTGACGTCCTTGAGCAGCGTCTTGCAGGCGAGGCGGTTGCGGCCGTTGATCCGCATCGCGTCCGAGCCGCAGACCCCGTGGGCACAGGACCGGCGGAACGTGAGCGAGCCGTCCTCTTCCCACTTGATCTTGTGCAGGGCGTCGAGCACCCGGTCGGTGCCGTGGGCCAGGACCGTGAAGTCCTGCCAGACGGGCTCGTCGGACACCTCAGGGTTGAACCGCCGGATCCGCATCGTGACCGTGAACGAGGGGATCTCGCCCGCGGGGGTCGGCGCGGCGGCTTCGAGAGTGGCAGTCATCAGTACTTACGCTCCATCGGCTCGTACCGGGTCTGGATGACGGGCTTTGAGCCCAGGACGACCTTGTAGCCCTCGAACTCCTCGACGTGGTCGAAGTAGCCCTTGACGTGGCCCTCGGCCTGGTCCGAGGCCGCCGTCGGGCGACGGTAGGCCATCGTGTGCAGCATGTAGTGGACGTCGTCGCGGTTCGGGAAGTCCTCGCGGTAGTGACCGCCGCGCGACTCCTTGCGGTTGATGGCCGCGACCACGGTGACCTCGGCGATGTCGAGCAGGAAGCCCAGCTCGATCGCCTCCAGCAGGTCGGTGTTGAAGAGCTTGCCCTTGTCCTGCACCGAAGCGTTGCGGTAGCGCTTCTGCAGCTCGCGGATGTCGACCAGGGCCTGGTTCAGCGAGTCGCCGGTGCGGAAGACCTGGGCGTTGAGGTCCATGCTCTCCTGCAGCGCCTTGCGGATGTCCGCCACCCGCTCGCCGTCGGGCCGGTTGCGCATCTCGTCGAGCTGCGCCACCACGCGGACGGTCGGGTCCTCCGGCAGGTCGTGGAACGACGCCGTCTTGGCGTACTCGGCGGCGGCCCGGCCGGAGCGCTTGCCGAACACGTTGATGTCCAGCAGCGAGTTGGTGCCGAGCCGGTTGGAGCCGTGCACGGACACGCAGGCGACCTCGCCGGCGGCGTAGAGGCCCTTGACGACGTTGACGCCGTCGCGCAGCACCTCGCCCTTGACGTTGGTCGGCACGCCGCCCATGGCGTAGTGCGCCGTGGGGTACACGGGCACCGGCTCGGTGTAGGGCTCGATGCCGAGGTAGGTGCGCGCGAACTCGGTGATGTCCGGAAGCTTGGCGTCGATGTGCGCCGGCTCCAGGTGCGTCAGGTCGAGCAGCACGTAGTCCTTGTTCGGCCCGGCGCCCCGGCCCTCGCGGACCTCGTTCGCCATGGACCGGGCAACGATGTCGCGCGGCGCGAGGTCCTTGATGGTGGGGGCGTAGCGCTCCATGAAGCGTTCGCCCTCGGAGTTGCGCAGGATCCCGCCCTCGCCGCGGGCGGCCTCCGACAGGAGGATGCCGAGTCCCGCGAGGCCTGTCGGGTGGAACTGGAAGAACTCCATGTCCTCCAGCGGCAGGCCGCGGCGGTACGCCAGCGCCATGCCGTCACCCGTGAGGGTGTGCGCGTTCGAGGTGGTCTTGAAGATCTTCCCGGCACCGCCGGTGGCGAAGATGATCGACTTGGCCTGGAACACGTGGAGCTCGCCGGTCGCGAGGTCGTAGGCGACGACGCCGGTCGCGTTGACCTCCTCGCCGTCCGCGATCTCCTCGGTGGTGAGGTCGTGGTCCGTGATGAGGTCCAGCACGTAGAACTCGTTGTAGAACTCCACCTCCTGCTTGACGCAGTTCTGGTAGAGCGTCTGGAGGATCATGTGACCGGTGCGGTCGGCCGCGTAGCACGCGCGGCGCACGGCGGACTGGCCGTGATCGCGGGTGTGCCCGCCGAAGCGGCGCTGGTCGATCTTGCCCTCGGGGGTGCGGTTGAACGGCAGGCCCATCCGCTCCAGCTCGAGGACCGCGTCGATCGCCTCCCGGGCGAGGATCTCGGCCGCGTCCTGGTCGACGAGGTAGTCGCCGCCCTTGACGGTGTCGAAGGTGTGCCACTCCCAGTTGTCGTCCTCGACGTTCGCGAGGGCTGCCGCCATACCGCCCTGGGCGGCACCGGTGTGGGAGCGAGTCGGGTACAGCTTGGAGATCACCGCGGTGCGGGCCTCCTTCGACGACTCGAGGGCGGCACGCATACCTGCGCCGCCGGCGCCGACGATGACTACGTCGTATTGATGGGTCTGCATCGGGCTCGATGCCTCCTGCTAAGAGTTTCGGAGTGTGGGGCTGGGGGTTGTGCCGTGCTGATGCGTGCTAGGCCGTGCAGAAGGAGGCCAGCAGCTCAGCGGGAGCGTCCGGCGGGCACGGGTCGAACGTGAAGATCACCAGGGTGCCGAGCACCACGACCACGGTGAACGCCAGGAGGAGCAGGCCCTTGAGGATGCCGCGCGTCAGGTCCCTGGTGGCGTAGTCGTTGATGATGGTGCGCACGCCGTTGGTGCCGTGGATCATGGCGAGCCACAGCATCAGCAGGTCCCAGATCTGCCACATCGGGTTGGCCCACTTGCCGGCCACGAAGCCGAAGTCGATGGCGTGTACACCCTCGCCGACCAGCAGGTTCACGAACAGGTGGCCGAAGATGAGGACGATCAGCACGACGCCGGAGGCGCGCATGAAGACCCAGGAGTACAGCTCGTAGTTGCCGCGCGTCGTCTTGCGGCGCACGTACGGGGAGCGCGGGGAGTCGAGCTTCGCGACCGCTGCGGTTCCGTGTGTCATCAGTGACCCCCGGTGAAGACGTTGGTGAGGTGGCGCGGCAAGAAGCCCGCCATCGTCACGACGAAGAGACCGACGACTACCCACAGCATGACCTTCTGGTACTTGGGGCCCTTGGCCCAGAAGTCCACCAGCATGATGCGGATGCCGTTGAAGGCGTGGAAGACGATCGCGGCCACGAGCCCGGCCTCGCCGAGCCCCATGATCGGGGTCTGGTACGTGCCGATCGCGGCGTTGTACGCCTCGGGAGACACGCGCACCAGCGCTGTGTCGAGCACGTGCACGAGCAAGAAGAAGAAGATCAGCACGCCGGTCACGCGGTGCGCGACCCACGACCACATGCCTTCACGGCCGCGGTACAACGTGCCTGCTGGTGCGGTGGGCACTTTCGGTAGCCTCCTATGGCTGTCCGGCTGGGGGTGGCTGGTCCCCACTGTAATGACAACTGATCACCACAACCGCCGCCCGGAAGCCCTCGCAGGCCCTAGGACATGCCGTTTGTGACTGATCCCACAGGGGAGATGCCGTGGATTCGGGCACCCGTCAGGATGCCCGTGCGTTGCCGCTCGTCGCCTGCCCTGACATCCTGCGGGGCATGACTTCGGCCGCCGCCCCATCGTCCCCGATCGACGACTTCTTCGCAGTGGTACCGGCCGGTGGGGCCGGCACCCGGCTCTGGCCGCTCTCGCGCGGCGGGGAGCCCAAGTTCCTGCACGACCTCGTCGGATCGGGCATGTCGCTGCTGCAGGCCACCGAGCGCCGGCTGCGTCCGCTGACGGGGCCGGACGGCATCGTCCTGGTCACCGGTGAGCGGCACGTGGCGGCCTGCCGCGCGCAGCTCCCAGACCTGTCCGACGACGCAGTGCTCGCCGAGCCGTCGCCGCGCGAGTCCATGGCGGCGATCGGCCTGGCGGCCGCGGTGCTGGAGAAGCGGCACGGCGACGTCGTCATCGGGTCCTTCGCGGCGGACCACGTGATCCACGGGACGCGCGCGTTCCAGCTAGCGGTGCGCGAGGCGGTGGCCGCGGCGCGCGCCGGGTACGTGACGACCGTCGGGATCGCGGCGTCGCGGCCGTCGACCGCGTTCGGGTACGTGCGCTCGGGCGAGCCGCTCGGGGTCGAGGGGGCGCCGCACACGCTGCACGTGCGCGGGTTCACGGAGAAGCCCGACGCGGCGACCGCGCGGACCTACCTCGCCTCGGGCGAGTACCGCTGGAACGCGGGCATGTTCGTCTCGCGCACCTCCGTGCTGCTGGGGCACCTCGCCGAGCAGCGGCCCGAGCTGCACGACGGCCTGCGGACCGTCGCCGACGCGTGGGACACCCCGCGCCGCGCCGCGGTGCTCGCGGAGGTGTGGCCGGGCCTGGAGAAGATCGCGATCGACCACGCGGTGGCCGAGCCGGTCGCCGCGGCGGGCGGCGTCGCCGTTGTACCCGGGACGTTCGGGTGGGACGACGTCGGGGACTACAACTCGCTGGCCGTGCTCCTGCCGTCCGACGACGAGCAGGGCGCCAAGGTGCTCGGGGATCCCGCCGACGTGCTCCGCATCGACAGCGCCGGCTCGGTGGTGGTCCCGGCGTCAGGCCGGCTGGTGACGGTGCTGGGGCTGGACGACGTCGTCGTCGTCGACACGCCCGATGCGCTGCTGGTGACCACGCGCGCCCGTGCGCAGCAGGTGAAGGACGTGGTGGCGGCCGTGCGCGAGCGGGGCCGCGAAGACCTCCTCTGAACCGATGCCGAGCCGTTATCTCATCCAGTGGGACGGTTCACCCCCGGCAGTGTCTCGCGGGGCGGACAGCGCTACCGTGATGTGGTGAACCCGACCCAGCAGCCCGGAACTCTCACCGACTTTGATCTGATCGTTTCGAGCGAGCAGATGCCTGTCGGAGACGTGCCCGGCGGGAACGCGGCGGAGGTCGTCGCCGGCCTCGCCGCCCGCGTGGGCGAGCTGACGGACGGCTTCGACGCCGAGCTGATCAGGTTCCGTCGCGACGTGCACAGCCACCCCGAGCTGTCCCGCAAGGAGACACGCACCACCCAGCTCGTGGCCGAGCGCCTGCGGGCCGCGGGGCTGGAGCCGAGGCTGCTGCCGATCGGCTCGGGCCTGGTCTGCGACATCGGCCCGGACCACGGGATCGACGGCGCGGGCCGGGTCGGCCTGCGTGCCGACCTGGACGCCCTCCCGCTGCACGAGACGAGCGGCGTGGAGTTCGCCTCGACCCAGCCCGGCGTGGCCCACGCCTGCGGGCACGACGTGCACACCACGGTTGTGCTCGGCGCGGGCCTCGTGCTTGCCCGGCTACAGGAGGAAGGACGGCTGCACCGCGGCGTCCGCCTCTTCTTCCAGCCCGCCGAGGAAGTCTTCCCCGGCGGCGCTGAGGACATCATCAACAAGACCTCGGAGCTCGACGGTGTCGACCGCATGGCGGCGCTGCACTGCGACCCGAAGTTCGACGTCGGACAGGTCGGCACCCGGATCGGGCCCATCACGTCGGCGAGCGACTCGGTGATCGTGACCGTCTCGTCGAACGGCGGGCACACCTCCCGCCCGCACCTGACGGGCGACGTCGTGTTTGCGCTCGGCCAGGTCATCACGCAGACCCCGGCGGTGCTCGGCCGGCGGCTCGACCCGCGCTCCGGCGTGAACCTGACCTGGGGCGCCGTCCAGGCCGGCTCGACCCCCAACGCGATCCCGTCCACCGGCATCGTCAAGGGCACGCTGCGCTGCCTCGACGTGCGCGCGTGGGAGAAGGCCGGCGAGCTGGTGCGTGAGGCGGTCGAGCAGGTGGTGGCCCCCTACCAGGTGGACATCTCGGTGACGGTGACGCACGGCGTGCCGCCGGTCGAGAACGAGACCGAGGCCACGGGCGACCTCGAGGCAGCGATCCGCGACGCCGTCGGCCCCGACGCCGTGCAGCTCACCGAGCAGTCGATGGGCGGCGAGGACTTCGCCTGGTACCTCCGCAAGGTGCCGGGCACCATGGCTCGCCTCGGCGTGCGGACGCCCGGCGGCCGTACCTACGACCTGCATCAGGGTGATCTTGTGGTCGACGAGCGCGCGATCGGCGTCGGTGTGCGGACCCTTGCCCAGTTTGCGGCGCGCTGACCCCTAGATGTTCCTGTCGATGACGCTTCGGTAACGACTTACTCCGGTTACCGTCTCGAAACGCGATTTGCGGGATGCGCTGGCTACCCTCGGTGCGGTATAGGGCCCCAGACCTGTTTGGATCTGGCCCGTCTGGACCATTGAAGGAGTACCAGTGAAGAACGCTGTTCGGCTCACCGCCCTTGCGGGAGCAGCGGTGCTCGCGCTCTCTGCGTGTGGCGCCGCCCCTGAAGAGTCCACCGGTGGCGAGAGTGCCGCCAGCGACTTCAAGCCCTGCATCGTGTCGGACGCCGGCGGCTTCGACGACAAGAGCTTCAACCAGCTCGGTTTCGAGGGCGCTACTGCCGCCGCCGACGAGCTCGGCACCGAGCTGACCGACGTCCAGTCGGCGTCCGCGAGCGACTACAAGGGCAACATCGATTCCCTCGTCGCCGAGGACTGCAACGCCATCGTCACCGTCGGCTTCGCGCTGTCGGCCGCGACCATCGAGTCGGCGACGGCCAACCCGGACATCGACTACATCATCATCGACGACGCCGCGGACGCCGACTTCGACGGCCAGGCCGACGCCGAGAACATCAAGCCCCTGCTGTACGACACGGCGCAGGGCGCGTTCCTCGCGGGCTACCTCGCCGCGGGCTACTCGGAGGCCGGCCGGGTCGGCACGTTCGGTGGCATGGACTTCCCGACCGTGACCATCTTCATGGACGGCTTCCTGCAGGGCATCGAGTACTACAACGAGACCAACGGCACCGAGGTCGAGCTGGTGGGCTGGGACGGCGAGGAGGGCTCGTTCACCGGTGGCTTCGAGGCCAACCCGGAGGCGAAGCAGACCGCGCAGAACGTTCTGGACCAGGGCGTCGACGTGATCCTGCCGGTGGGCGGCCCCATCTACCAGTCCGCCGTCGACGCGATCGCGGACTCGGGCGAGGACGTCGCCCTGATCGGCGTGGACGCCGACTTCTACGAGTCGGACCCGACCACGCAGGACATCGTGCTGACCTCCATCCTCAAGGGGATGGACGTCTCCACGCAGGAGGCAGTGGTCGCAGCGGGCAACGACGAGTTCGACCCGACGCCCTACGTCGGCACCCTTGAGAACGGTGGGGTGGACCTCGCTCCGCTGCACAACTTCGAGGACCGGGTCGACCCGGGCCTCTGGACCGAGGTCCAGGCGCTCAAGGAGCAGATCATCGCGGGCGACGTCGAGGTGCAGTCGTACCTCGCCGAGTAGCCTGGCGAGCCGAACGGCTGTCGAGGCCGTTCGGTTGATGACCGAGAATTGACGCAAGATGGTCCCGGGGGGCACGGCACAGGCCGTGCGCCCCGGGACCTGTTATGAGGCAGGACCCATATCGGGAAGGACATCCATGCGGCTCGAGCTGCGCGGCATCACGAAGCGCTTCGGCGCGCTCGTCGCGAACGACCACATCGACCTGGTGGTTCAGCCAGGCGAGGTCCACTCGCTCCTGGGCGAGAACGGGGCTGGCAAGTCCACCCTGATGAACGTGCTCTACGGCCTGTACGACGCCGACGAGGGTGAGATCCTGCTGGACGACGTCGTCCAGAGCTTCTCCGGCCCCGGCGACGCGATGGGCGCGGGCATCGGCATGGTGCACCAGCACTTCATGCTCGTACCCGTCTTTACCGTCGCGGAGAACGTGATGCTCGGCCACGAGCAGACCCGGGGCGGCGGACGCCTGGACCTGGAGGCGGCCCGCGCGCAGGTGCGCGAGATCTCCGCACGGTTCGGGTTTCACGTGGACCCGGACGCC
Source organism: Promicromonospora sp. Populi (assembly GCF_041081105.1). Classification (NCBI taxonomy): domain Bacteria; kingdom Bacillati; phylum Actinomycetota; class Actinomycetes; order Micrococcales; family Promicromonosporaceae; genus Promicromonospora; species Promicromonospora sp. Populi. The sequence goes on from NZ_CP163528.1 coordinate 4,898,425, forward strand.
CTGGTGGAGGACCTGCCGGTGGGTGTGCAGCAGCGTGTCGAGATCATCAAGGCGCTCTCCCGGAACGCCGACGTGCTGGTCTTCGACGAGCCGACGGCGGTGCTCACCCCGCAGGAGACCGACGAGCTGATGGCGATCATGCGCCAGCTGCGCGACGAGGGCGCTGCGATCGTGTTCATCACCCACAAGCTGCGCGAGGTGCGCGAGGTGGCGGACCGCATCACGGTGATCCGGCACGGCAAGGTGGTGGGCGAGGCCAGCCCGACGGCGTCGGACAGCGAGCTCGCCTCGCTGATGGTGGGCCGCTCCGTGGAGCTGACCGTGCACAAGGAAGCGCCCACCCTGCACGACAACGGCCTGAAGGTGACCGACCTGGTCGTCACCAGCGAGTCCGGCACGGTAGTGGTGGACGACGTCAGCTTCGAGGTGCGCGGCGGCGAGGTGCTCGTCATCGCGGGGGTGCAGGGCAACGGGCAGACCGAGCTCACCGAGGCCCTCATCGGGCTGCAGGGCGACGTGTCAGGGAGCATCACGCTCGACGGCAAGGAGCTGGCGGGCCGGTCCGTGCGGCAGATCCTCGACGCGGGTGTGGGCTTCGTGCCCGAGGACCGCAACCTGGACGGCTTGATCGGGGAGTTCACCGTCGCCGAGAACCTCATGCTCGACCGCTCCGACGGGCCGCCGTTCGTGAAGCGGGGCGCCCTGCAGCTCGCCTACCGCGACCAGTTCGCGGGCGAGAAGGTCGCCGAGTTCGACGTCCGCACGCAGGGCATCACCACCCCGGTGGGGCGCCTGTCCGGCGGTAACCAGCAGAAGGTGGTGCTCGCGCGCGAGCTGTCGCGCGACCTGCGCCTGTTCGTCGCCGCGCAGCCGACGCGCGGCGTGGACGTGGGCTCCATCGAGTTCATCCACAAGCGGATCGTCGCCACGCGCGACGCCGGCGTCCCCGTGGTGGTGGTCTCCACCGAGCTGGACGAGGCCGTGGCGCTGGCCGACCGGATCATGGTGATGTATCGCGGCACGGTCGTGGGCATCGTGCCCGCGGACACCCCGCGCGACGTGCTGGGCCTGATGATGGCGGGGATCTCGCCTGAGGACGCGAAGGAGGACGTCGCGTGAGCGCCGAAGACACCGAGAGCCGCCTGGCCAAGGCGTTGCAGCAGACGATGAGCAGCCCCTGGACCGTGTCCGTGGGCGCCGTGCTGCTGGCCGTCGTGGCGGGCTCGATCATGATCGCCTTCACGAACGAGGGGGTGCAGGCCGCCTCGACGTACTTCTTCGCTCGACCCGGCGACACCTTCGTCGCGCTGGGCCAGGCGATCGGCGGCGCGTACTCGGCGCTGTTCCGCGGCTCGGTGGTGAACCTGCAGGCGCCGGACTTCGTCACCGCGATCCGGCCGCTCACCGAGACGCTCAGCTACGCGACGCCGCTCATCGCGGCGGGCCTCGGCGTGGCGCTCGCGTTCCGGGCCGGGCTGTTCAACATCGGCGGCCAGGGGCAGATGCTCGTGGCGGCCGCCGCGGCAGGCTGGGTGGGCTTCGGTGTCAGCGGCGTGCCGTTCCCGCTGCACCTGCTGATGGCGCTGGTGGCGGGCATCGCGGCGGGCGCGCTCTGGGCCGGGCTTGCCGGGCTCCTCAAGGCCCGCACCGGAGCGCACGAGGTGATCGTCACGATCATGCTCAACTACGTGGCGTTCTATCTGATCGCCTATCTCCTGGCGACACCCGGGCTGCTGCAGGCGCCCGGGTCGTCCAACCCGACGACGCCGCCGACGCCGCAGTCGGCGCAGCTGCCCAGCCTGCTGGGTGACCAGTTCAACCTGACCTGGGGCTTTGTCCTGTCGCTGCTCGCCGTCGTCGGCGTGTGGTGGCTGCTCAACCGGTCGTCGGCGGGCTTCTCGTTCCGCGCAGTCGGGGAGAACCCGAGCGCCGCGCGTGTGGCCGGCATCGACACCGGCCGCGCGACGGTGAGCTCGATGCTCGTGGCCGGCGGGCTCGTCGGCCTGGCTGGTGCGTCGCAGGTGCTGGGCGGGGTCACCACCGGGTTCGGCTCCGACATCGACGCGGGCATCGGGTTCGACGCCATCACCGTCGCCCTGCTCGGCGGCTCCAACCCGTGGGGTGTGCTCGCGGCGGGCATCCTGTTCGGCGCGTTCAAGGCCGGCGGGTCCACCATGCAGGCCGCCGAGGGCGTGCCCAGCGACATAGTGCTCGTGGTCCAGTCCCTGATCGTGCTCTTCATCGCGGCGCCGCCGTTGGTGCGGGCGATCTTCCGGCTGCCGGACCCGAGCCGGCGTCGGGCCTCGAAGAACACCAAGGCGACCCGGAAGGAGGCGGCCGCGTGAGCGCCGACCACAAGACCACCCAGCTTGACGTCCCGCTGTCGGAGACGGCGCGCACGGTGACGCTCGTGTCGTGGAAGACGGCGGGTGTGCTGCTCGCCGTGACGGTGCTATACGCGCTGCTGCTTGTTGCGGTCCCGCGCTCGGGCGACACGCGGTTCCTGCTGTCGCAGCGCAGCGACTTCTTCCAGATCCCGGTGATCGTGCTGCCCTCGGCAGCGCTGGCCTGGGTGTCCGGAGCCGTCATGCTCGCGGTGACGGCGTTCGCGATTGTGCGCACGGCCCGGGGGAGCAGGACGCCGCTGTGGCCGGTGGCGCTGTTCGCCCTCGCCGGCCTGATCGGCTTCCTGGCCTGGGCCGGCGCCGGCAGCCCCCGCGACCTGTCGATAGTCGGCCTGGTCGGCGGCGCCGTGCTGTGGTCCGTGCCGTTCGTCTACGGCGCGCTGGGCGGCGTGATCGGCGAGCGCGCGGGCGTCGTCAACATCGCGATCGAGGCACAGCTGCTCGGCGCCGCGTTCACCGCGGCCATCGTCTCGTCGATCACGAACAGCCCGGTCGCCGGGCTGGTCGCGGCGGTCCTCGCGGGCGCCCTCGTGGCGCTGGTGCTCGGCCTGTTCGCCATCACGTACCACGTGAACCAGGTGATCGTGGGTGTGGTGCTCAACGTGCTCGTCGTGGGGCTGACGAGCTTCCTGTACTCGCAGGTGCTCGTGCCCGGTGCGGAGCAGCTGAACTCCACCACTCGGTTCTCGGCGATCCCGATCCCGCTCCTGTCGGACATCCCGGTGCTCGGCCCGGTCCTGTTCCGCCAGCCGCTCCTCATCTACCTGATGTTCCTCGCGGTGCCCGCCGTCTGGTACGCGCTGAACCGGACGCGCTGGGGCCTGCGGCTGCGGGCCGTGGGCGAGCACCCGAAGGCCGCGGACACCGTCGGTATCAACGTGGTGCGCACGCGGTACAACGCGGTGCTCGTCGCGGGCGCCGTGGCCGGGCTCGGGGGTGCTTTCTACACCACCGTGAACCTGAGCCAGTTCGGCGAGAACATGACGGGCGGCGCGGGCTACATCGCGCTGGCCGCCGTGATCTTCGGCAAGTGGGACCCCGTGCGGTCCGCGTTCGCGGGCCTGCTGTTCGGATTCGCCTCCAACCTGCAGAACGTCCTGTCGGTGGTGGGCTCGCCCGTGCCGAGCCAGTTCATGCTCATGGTGCCGTACGTCGTCACCCTGCTCGCCGTCGCGGGTCTTGTGGGACGCTCGCGTCCCCCGGCCGCGTCGGGCGAGCCGTACATCAAGGGTTGAGGATGGGCTCTGTGGACCTTGTTGATCCGGCTGGACCGGCGGGCGACGTGGACTGGGCAGGCCTGCGGGCCGCGGCCCGGGACGCCGTCGACAAGGCGTACGCCCCGTACTCGGGTTTCCGGGTGGGGGCGGCGGCCTTCGCCGACGACGGGCGCCTGCTCACCGGCGCGAACGTCGAGAACGCCGCGTACGGCGTGACGCTCTGCGCGGAGTGCTCCCTGGTCAGCGCGCTGGTGATGTCGGGGGGCGGGCGGCTCGCCGCCTTCTCCTGCGTGAACTCGCTCGGCGAGACGATCATGCCGTGCGGCCGGTGCCGCCAGCTCCTGTGGGAGCACGGCGGACCCGGGCTGCTGGTGGACACCCCGCAGGGTGTCCAATCGATGACAGAGGTGCTGCCGCAGGCCTTCGGGCCGGGCGACCTGGACCACGTGCGAGAGGCAAATCAATGACCGAGCCGTTCGACGCCGTCGAGCTGATCCGGGTCAAGCGCGACAAGGGCGCGCTGGCCGACACGCAGATCGACTGGCTCGTGGACGCCTACACCCGTGGTGTGGTGGCCGACGAGCAGATGTCCGCCATGACCATGGCGATCCTGCTGAACGGCATGTCCCGCGCCGAGATCTCGCGCTGGACCAGCGCGATGATCGCGTCCGGGGAGCGCCTCTCGTTCTCCGGTCTCTCCCGGCCGACGGCGGACAAGCACTCCACCGGTGGTGTGGGCGACAAGATCACCCTGCCGCTCGCGCCCCTCGTGGCGGTGTTCGACGTCGCCGTGCCGCAGCTCTCGGGCCGCGGCCTGGGGCACACGGGCGGCACGCTCGACAAGCTGGAGGCCATCCCGGGCTGGCGGGCCTCGCTCACCAACGACGAGATGATGGCCCAGCTCGAGTCCGTGGGCGCGGTGATCTGCGCCGCCGGCACGGGGCTGGCCCCCGCCGACCGCAAGCTGTACGCCCTGCGGGACGTCACCGGCACCGTCGAGGCGATCCCGCTCATCGCCAGCTCGATCATGTCGAAGAAGATCGCCGAGGGCACCGGCGCCCTGGTGCTCGACGTGAAGGTCGGCTCCGGCGCGTTCATGAAGGACCTGGACAGTGCGCGCGAGCTCGCCCGCACCATGGTGGACCTCGGGACGGACGCCGGGGTGCGCACCGTCGCGCTGCTCACCGACATGTCGGTGCCGCTCGGCCTGACCGCGGGCAACGCCCTGGAGGTGCGCGAGTCCCTGGAGGTGCTCGCCGGTGGCGGGCCGGTCGACGTCATCGACCTGACCGTGGCGCTCGCCATGGAGATGCTCGCCGCGGCCGACCGCCCCACCTCCGAGGCGGACGTGCGTGAGGCCCTGGCCGACGGCCGGGCGATGGACAAGTGGCGGGCCATGATCACGGCGCAGGGCGGCGACGTCGACGCGCCGTTGCCGGTCGCGAAGGAGACCGAGACCATCGTCGCGCCGCGGGCCGGGGTGCTCACCTCGCTCGACGCTTACGCCGTCGGGGTGGCCGTGCACCGGCTCGGCGCGGGCCGGGTGCGCAAGGAGGACTCGGTGCAGGCCGCGGCCGGCATCGAGATCCACGTGAAACCGGGGGAGCGAGTGGCCGCAGGCGACCCGGTGATGACGCTGCACACCGACACCCCGGAGCGGTTCGAGCGGGCCCGCGAGGCCCTCGACGGCGGCTGGGCGGTGCATCACGAGAGCGCGGAGCAGGTCCTGGAGGGCTTCCTGACCAGTGCCGCGGGGGTGCTGGCGAGCATCGACGGGGGCGCGGGCGCCCTGACCGGTGCGGGTCTGGTGCTCGACCGGCCCGTTGTGCTGGAGCGCATCGACTGACCTGCGCAGACGCGGTCACCCGCGCCGCCCAGCGTGGCGGATCGGCGAGTCGCTCCGCCGCGGCTTAGCCTGGCGAACGTGGAGTCGACATTGCGCCTTTCGTCCTTGCTCGGCGCCGTGCGTGCCTTTGCCGGGCCGGTGCCCGCTCCACCGCCGGCGGGCCGGTTCGAGCGCCCGGCGGTGCCCGAGCAGGTCGAACGGCAGCTCGAACCCGTGACGTCGCGCGCCCGGCGGTCCGTGCTGGACCCCCTGGCCCGCGAGCGTGGCACCGGGACCGTCGGGTTCCCGCGGCGGCTGAACCTGCCGTCGCTCGACGGAACGGCGGCGGCCGCCGTCCAGGTGGACGAGACCACCTGCGGGTCCGCGGTGCTCGCCATGCTCGGCCTGGCCGGGGACCCCCGGGCGGCCCTGCGGCTCGCCAGCGCCGACCCGGCGCGCCGGTTCGCGCAGCTGCAGCACGCCGTCCAGGCCGTGACCAACCGGCGCGGGCTGGTCGTGGCCCGGTGGCCGCGCACCTACGGCACGCCGCCGTGGGGCGCCGCGCGGTTCGCGAGCTACGGCGGCGTGCGCTACACCCACCGGGTGGCGGGTTCGCGCGCGCTGCTGGAGGCGGCGATCACCGCGGCCCGCGCGGGCATCCCGGTGCCCCTGTACACGGGTGGTGACGTCACGAGCGGCTGGGACTCCGCGGTCCCGCGCCACGTGGTGCTGCTCACCCTGGCCGACGGCGAGGGGGCCGAGGGCAACGCGGTCCTGTACGAGCCGTCGGGCGCGGGCCTGCACACCGTGCCTGTGGCGGCGCTGCTGGACCCGCCCCCGGCGTCGTCCCCCGGCACGGACACGGCGCAGTCCACCGGCGACCGCACGGCCGCCCGGGTGCGCAAGGCGCTGACGGCAGCGCTGGGCGGCTGGCCGCACGTGGCGTGGGTGCTGCTGCCCGACGGCCGGCTGTCGGTGGCTGGCGGTAGGTTGTCAGCATGACCACGCAAGACCCCGGGGCGCGCCCCGGTGAGGCGCTGCTACGCGCCCTGCCCAAGGTAGTACTGCACGACCACCTCGACGGGGGCCTACGGCCGCAGACCGTCCTCGAGCTCGCGGACGCCGCGGGGCACAAGCTGCCCGCCGGCGACGCCGAGTCCCTGGCCACCTGGTTCCGTGACGCCGCCGACTCCGGCACGCTGGTCCGGTACCTGGAGACCTTCGAGCACACCATCGCCGTCATGCAGACGTCCGACAACCTGGCCCGCGTCGCCCGCGAGGCCGTGCTGGACCTTGCAGCCGACGGCGTCGTGTACGCCGAGCAGCGCTGGGCGCCGGAGCAGCACCTGGCCGGCGGGCTGTCGCTCGCCGAGACCCTCGAGGCGGTCCAGGCCGGGATCGACGACGGCATCGCCGCCGCAGCAGCGGACGGCCACCTCATCCGGGTAGGCCAGCTCGTCACCGCCCTGCGGCACACGGACCAGTGGCTCGAGCTCGCGGAGCTCGCCGTCGAATACCGGGACCGCGGCGTCGTCGGGTTCGACCTCGCAGGCCCCGAGGCAGGGTTCCCGCCGTCGCGCCACCGCGAGGTCTGGCGCTACCTCGCCGAGTACGACATGCCGACCACCATCCACGCCGGCGAGGCCGCCGGCCTCGACTCCATCGCCCAGGCGGTGCACCTGGGGCAGGCCGACCGCCTCGGCCACGGCGCCCGGATCATCGAGGACATCGCCTTCGTGCCCGACGGCGACCCCGCCGAGGGCGGCCTGTCGGACGACGGCCGCGGCGGAGCGGCGGACCTGGGCCGCCTCGCGCACTGGGTGCGCGACCACCAGATCCCGCTCGAGCTGTGCCCCGTGTCGAACCTGCAGACCGGCATCGCCGAGTCGATAGCCAAGCACCCGATCACCCGCCTCAAGGAGCTGGACTTCGCGGTCACGCTCAACACGGACAACCGCCTGATGTCTCGCACGTCGATGACGCACGAGATGAAGCTGCTCGTCGACGAGGCCGGCTGGACGCTGGACGACCTCGTCGACGTGACCGTCACCGCCGCCTGGGGTGCGTTCATGCACCACGACGAGCGGCGCGACCTCGTGGAGCAGGTGCTCCTGCCCGGATTCCAGAAAGTTGAAGGTGCCCTGCTATGACCGGAACGCCGAATGATGCAAAGGCGCTCGCCGCCTTTGTGGACCACACGCTGCTCAAGCCGGAGGTGACGGCCGCCGACGTCGCCACGCTCGTCGAGGAGGGGGCGGCACTCGGGGTGTTCTCGGTGTGCGTCTCGCCGCCGTTCGTGTCGCTCGCGGTCGAGGTCGCGGCCGGGCGGCTTGCCGTCGCGACGGTGTGCGGGTTCCCGTCGGGCAAGCACCTGAGTGACGTCAAGGCCTTCGAGGCGGCCCGTTCCGTCGCGGACGACGCGGACGAGGTCGACATGGTGATCGACGTCGGCACCGCGCGGTCCGGCCGGTTCGACGCTGTGCAGACCGACATCGCGGCCGTCCGCGCCGCGGTCCCGGCCGACCGGATCCTGAAGGTGATCATCGAGTCGGCGGCGCTGACCGACGAGCAGATCGTGGGCGCGTGCAAGGCGGCCGAGGCCGCCGGCGCGGACTTCGTGAAGACGTCCACGGGTTTCCACCCGGCCGGCGGCGCCTCGGTGCACGCCGTCTCGCTCATGGCCCGGACCGTCGGCGCCGCGGGCGGCGGCAGGCTGGGCGTCAAGGCCTCCGGCGGGATCCGCGACCTCGACACCGCGCTCGCGATGATCGAGGCGGGCGCCACCCGCCTGGGCCTGTCGAGCACGGCCGGGGTCCTGGCCGGCTTCGAAGCGGGCGCAGTCGCCCCCGCCTCGACCGACACCTACTGACTCGTTGAGTGCTGGCTATCTGTGGGGTGGGCTGACGTCAGCCCAACCCCACAGATAGCCAGCACTCAACGGGCTAGCGGCGGGTCGAGAGCCAGGTTTCCGCGGCCGTCCAGTGCTCCTTCAGGAGGATGTACCGGTCGTCGTGCCACGGCTTGACCGGTCCGGCCCAGTGGATCAGCCCGGGCTCGGCGACGATCTCCTGCGTGGGCCACGCGTTCCACCGGGAGTCCAGGACGCGGTAGCGCGACCCGGCGTAGGCGTTCAGCACGTCCTGGTCGTTCAGCCCGTACCGCTCGGCGTACGGCACGTACTCGTGCGTGAACCCGTCGGCCCGCATGACCGCCAGGTCGAGCAGCAAGATGCCCGCGTTGAAGCCCTGGTACCCGTAGCGGTGCCGCTGCGTCATGGCGCGCACCAGGTCCCGCGCGGCGCCGGGCTGGTGCCCCAGCAGCCGGGTGGACCGGATCACGTTCCCGATGCCGTGCCGGTAGTTGTAGGAGATCGACGGCCGGGCCGCCAGCGGCGCCCCGCCAAGGTCCGTGTCGTACAGGTCGGCCAGGTCCACCACGGACAGCGCGTCCAGGTCGTGGTAGAGCACGCGGTCGAGGTGCGGCAGCAGCTCGGGCAGCAGCAGGCGGTCCATCGTGGCGACCGTGATGTGCTTGAGCATGCCGAGCACCGCCCCGTAGTCGATCCCGTCGCAGGCGTACCACTCGAACGTGACCTCCGGGAACAGCCCCGCGAGCCGCTCGTGGTCCGCGGGGCCGTGGTCGCGCGTGAGCGCCACCACCCGCACCGGGCGGTCGGTGTGCCGCACCACGCCGGCTACCACCACCTCCATCTGGGCGCGCAGGTTCCCGTCGAGCGCGACGGCGATGTTGAGCACGCCGCGCGCCGCGGCAGGCCCGGTGCGCGGCTCGGCGGCCCCCACCAGGACGCGCGTGGCGCGCACGCCGGCCACGACGTCGGAGACATCGCAGCTGCCCGACGGCGCCGGCACCGGCGCGCTGTGCACCGCCCGCGCCCGCTCCACCTCGTCGGCCACCGTGGCGGCCCAGGTGGCGTAGACCTCGTCGCGGGAGGCCCCGGCGAGGATCTTGGCCATCGCGGGCGCCACGACGGCGCGGATCCGGTGCTGCATGGCGCGCCGGTCCGCCTCGTCGGCGTCGAGCAGGCCGGAGAACCGGATGTCGGCGTCGTTCCGGGGGCGGAAGTCGACGTTGGCGCCGATGGCCCATGAGGGCAGGAAAGCGTGCAGGCGCGACGTGACCACCCGGGCGAACCGGGACCGGTAGGCGTCGAGCAGCTCGACCGCGGTGTGCAGGTTCTGGCCCAGGCTGTGCCGGCGTACGGAGGGGTGCAGGTGGGTGACCAGCTCGCCGCGGGTGTCGTGCTCGGGGACCGGCGTGTCCACGTACACGGCCGGAGCCCCGGTCGGCGGGGACGCGAAGTCCGCAGGGAAGACCGTGTCGATAGTGGTGGTGAGGCAGCCGCTGAAGAACGCCGGGACACCCGCGTTGAGCAGCAGGTGCACGGTGGTCCAGTCGCGGCACCCGATGGGGCCGTGCGCCCGGAGGTAGTCCACCGCAGTCGGCGTCAGGATGGCGTGCTTGTTGACGTGGAACGAGACGAACAGCGGCAGCAGGTTCTTGTGGAACGGGAAGTCGAACCGCAGGTCGAACTGGCTGTGCATGTACCAGCCGAACGCGAGCATCCACGTGTTCTCGGGCACGGCGTCCAGGCGCGACATGTCGCGCTGCACGAGCGTCAGGTTCACGTCGGCGCCCGGCCCGGGCACCACGTGCTCGGGCCGCACCCGGCCGGCGAGGAACCGCACGGGCTCGGTGACGGCGTCGTCGCCGTGCAGGCGCAGGCCCTCGTGGCGCAGCAGGTGGCCCAGGCTCGCGATGGTCTGCACCGTGTCGCCGATGTTGCTGGACGACACGTTCTCGTCCGGCGCCTTGTAGTCGATCACGGCGAACGACACGTGCCCCGTCGGCACGTGCGCGGGTGCGGCGGGTCGCAGCGCCTTGTCGATCCAGGGGGCCAGGTGGTCGATCGATGCCCGGACCTCTTCGGTCAGGCCGGTGTCGTGCCGCGCGGCGTCGAGCGCCTCGGCCGCCGACTCGGGCTCGTCGGCGATGAACAGGAGCTTCGCGAGCTCGAGCAGCACCGCGGCGTCGGGAACGAACCCGTGCCGAACCCACGTGGCAGCCGTGCGGGTGACACCAGGGTCGGCCATGGCGATGCCCGCCCGGAGGTACTCGGCGGGGGCGAGGCGGGCGGCGTCGTCGGGCCCGAGCTGCCGCAGCAGGTCCCACGCGAGCTCACGCAGGCCCACGCGCTGCGCGATCAGGGCGGCTCCCGCGACCCCGGCGCGGCGCGTCTCGGGATGCGCCATCAGCGAGTGGCACAGCGACCGCCACTGTGCGGTGTCGAGGGTGCGCGCGGCGCGGACGGACGTGGTGACCGCCTCGTCGATGGGGAGGCCGCGGCGGAGGGCGGCGGTGAGCACGGCGTCGCTGGAGAGCGGCTCGGGTCGTTCCTGGAACGGGCGGTCCGCGGCGCGGTCCGGAGCGGACCACACCTGACGCGGCTGACGGTTCGCTTCCTTGGCGGACGCCCAGGTCTCCTGGTCGGGCGTCGGCAGGGGTCTCGCGTCGGGTACCGGCGCGGGCCGGTCGGAGTGCGGGTTGTGGAGGGGATCCGCGGCGGCGGTGAGCAGCGCCTCGGCGATCATCTCGTCAGCAGTCGGGACCGGGTGCGCAGTCTCACCGGACGCGGCGAGACGGCGGCTTGCAGGGGACATGAAGGCTCCTTGTGGGGTCGACGGTGGCCAGAGCGTAGTGCCCCTGGGTTACGCCCCGACGACGTCTCGGTAGGCTCCCGGACATGTCTGCGCAACAACCTGCTGACCAGGACTTTTCGCCGGTGCTGCCCACCGAGCCGGGCACGCTCGTCGGCAGCCGGATGAGCAAGTGGGACGGCACCCCGCACTGGCGGTTCGACGCCGTCTATCTAGGCACGGACGAGCACGGCGTGTGGCTCGGCTACCGGCCCGGCACGCACTTCAGCAGGCCGGGTCGCGAGTACCGCACGAAGAGTCCCGGGCTCCTGGTCTTCGGCGATGTCGGCTGGGTCGCCGACATCTACCGGGACCACCCGCGGGGTGCCCGCCTGTACATCGACCTCACCACGGTTCCGCAGTGGCGTGCAATGCCCGACGCCGGGACGCCCGACGCCGGCCCCGTGTTCGAGGTGACGGCCGTCGACATGGACCTCGACGTGCTGGCCTACGAGCCGGGCACCGAGCGGGCCAGGACCCGGGGCGAGTCGTTCATCGACGACGAGGACGAGTTCGCGGAGCACACCGCGCGGTACGGCTACCCGCCCGACGTCGTCGCACGCGTCCGTGCGGATGCCGACGCCCTGCTCGCCGCGGTGCGCGCCGGCGAGCCGCCCTACGACGACACGACGGCGAAGCACTGGTTCGCGGTGCTCGACGATCTAGCAATTTCGTGACTGAGGTTCATCGCCGCGCAGCAGAGTTTCCCACTCAGCCTTCAAATTCAAAGTGCACCTTGAGGTCGTGACCCCATGCGTAGTCGTCGGTGAGTCGTTGGGCGCGGGCAAGAACAATGCCCGGTGAAACACCCAGTTGTTCGGCGAGCTTCTTGATTGCTCCTTTATTGCGCCCACGCGGCAACAAATCTTCGTACTCAGTCGGTATCAACGATTCAGCCGCAAACGTATCGGCCTCTCTCTCGAGCACGTCTCTCTCGACCGCGAGGTATAGGCCGTTGTGCGGATGTAGCAGGACGTGACCCAGTTCATGGAACAGCGTGAACCAGAGTTGATCGTCTGTCTTTCCGCGCAGAGAGAGTTGAACGAGTGGTCGGCTGTGTATCCAGCGCGTCGCCCCAAACACGCCCAGTCCTGGAATGGGTGGGACGATCACAAATGCGACTCCGGCGCGGCTTAGAATATCGCGCGCTCTCGAGATGTAAGTGTTTGGGTCTTCTCGCGTCAGGGCTCGCAGGTAAGGGATGGCGCTCCTGAGTTCTTCGTGATTATGGGGCGGGAGCTCCAGGATCTCAACCCGCTGCTCACCGATCGCTAGCCAGGTCGACAGTGACTCCGGGCAGGCGCTCCTGACTGCGACCTTTCGGTATGCGACGGCTCCAGAGGACCATGTCGAATACCAGGCATCAAGATCGGCAACACCGAAGAAGGTAGAAAGTTGGCGGACAAGCTCTGCTTTGTCATGTGCCGTAGCGGTGATAAGGCCCCATTTTCGCAAGTAAGCGAGTGGAAACTTCGTAGCCCGCTCGTATTGTGCGCGTAGAACCGACTCGGCGTTTAGTCGTGCTCGATCTTCTTGGTAGAGGGCCTCGATCTGGTTCCACCGACGTGCGGGCACACCTGTGACACTCTCAAGGCCTAGTGCGCTGTCGTGAGAGAGTCCTACCTTACCGCTCAGTAGCTCGCTCACGTGCTTCCGAGACACCCCAAGCCGCCTGGAAAGTTCCGCAGCACTCATGTCATTATCCTCGAGCCATTCGGCGATGAATTCGCCCGTGGCAACTGCATAGTCGCGCTGCATCGTCATCATCCACTCCCCTCAGTGGTAGTCCTCAACGTCGACGACCATGGCCGACTCTGCGTCATGCGTGGCAGCGCTGACGATCAGGCGGTAGTTCCGGTTGAGTCTTGCGGACCACTTTGATCGGTCGCTCACAAGCTGCTCCCATCGTCCTGGGCCATCAAGGACCTCGGACATGACACTCGCTGTTTCCAATTCGACGAGCCGCATGCCGATCTTCGTTGCCAGCTCGCGGCCGTACGCGCGCACGAGTGCCTGCTCAGACTTGAAGAGCTTCTCGAGCCGCCTGTTCGGATACTGCACGTCGACCATGGTTGTTACCTTAAGGGTAACAGTCAGTCGCGCAACCGGAGCCTGGCAGTGTTCGATGCCAGTTACAATCCCGTCACAGTTGCAACCATGCAGTGAGCCAGGCTGCGACGATCTGAATCCACCTAAGTGGTGGAGCGCCGCCTGAACGTGTCATGTTGCGGCAAGCGGCTGTGCTGTCGGTTCCGGGAATCGGGCGCGCGCCTGTCGGCGCGTCTTGGATGTGATGCCAGCAGCGAGGCGGTCTTCTAACCGTTGCGCGTGCCGGCGCCGCAGGTGTAACGAGCTCAGTGCGCGCTGAGGACCAGGTCGTCCTGCTCCACCGCGGCACGCCAGTCGGCCTTCTCGGCACGCCAGCGCTCGTCGTCGCGGCCGAGCCGCCAGTAGCCCGACGCCGACAGCAGGTCGCGCGGCACACCGAGCGTCCCGCGCGCCCAGCGGCGCAGGTCCCGGACGCAGCCCGCCTCGCCGTGCAGGAAGGTGTGCGGCACGCCGTCGGGCAGCTCCGCGGCCTGTACGACGTCGGCCACGCTCGCCCCGGTGGACCGGTGCACCCACGTGAGGTGGAGGTCCGCGGCGCTGTTGATCGGCTGCTCCTCCGACGCGTCGGCGACCTCGATGAAGACGTGGGCCACTGCGCCGTCGGGCAGGGCCTCGCACGCCGCCGCGATGGCCGGCAGGGCGGACTCGTCGCCGGCCATGAGGTGCCAGGGGGCGTCGTCGGACGGGGCGTAGTCGCCGCCCGGGCCCACGAAGGAGACCTCTTCGCCCGGCTGGACCCGCTTGGCCCAGGGGCCGCCGTAACCCTCGTCGCCGTGCGTGACGATGTCGATGTCCCAGCTCGTCTCGGCGACGTTCCGGATCGTGTAGGTGCGGAGCACCGGGCGGCCCTCGGGCTCGGGGGACTCGGCCATGACGAGCTTGATGTAACGGTCCGTCTGCGGCGTGGGGTCGACGTCGGCCAGCGACTCGCCGCCGATCGTCACCCGGATCATGTGCGGCGTCAGGTTCCGGACCGCGGTCACGGTAGCCGTCGTGCGGACCCCCTTGCGGGGCTTTCCAGTGGGTGCGTTCGTGGTCTGCGACATGGTGAGGTAAGCCTAACCTCCGGGGCCGCGGGGTGCCGGTGTGGTGTGCGTCACGGTTGCTGAGGCCGAACCGTCACCGAAGGGTCAGCGAACGGCCACCTGCGGCGCTCTAGCATTGATCAGTCATCGGTCCCTTCCTTCTCTGGAGTCCGTCGTGAAGATCGCTGTTGTCGGCACGGGTTACGTCGGTCTGTCCAATGCGGTCCTGCTGGCGCAGCATCACGAGGTGTGGGCGCTGGAGGTGGACCCGGTCAAGGTGGCACAGGTCAACGACCGGGTCTCGCCGATCGCGGACCCGGAGCTGGAGGAGTACCTCGCCGGCAAGGAGCTGAACCTGACGGCGACTCTGGACAAGGACACGGCGTACGCGGGTGCGGGTGTGGTGGTCGTGGCGACGCCCACCAACTACGACGAGGTGGCGAACTTCTTCGACACCTCCTCGGTGGAGTCGGTGGTCGAGGACGTCCTCGCGCGGGAGCCGGAGGCGCTGATCGTCATCAAGTCGACCGTCCCGGTGGGGTTCACCGAGCGGATCCGCGAGGAGTACCCGGGTGCCGCGATCGTCTTCTCCCCGGAGTTCCTGCGCGAGGGCCGGGCGCTGTACGACAACCTGTACCCGTCGCGGATCGTGGTGGGCGACCGGTCGGGGCGGGGCAAGCTGTTCGCCGACCTGCTGCTGGAGGGTGCGCTGGCCAAGGACGTGCCGGTGCTGCTGACCGGTCCGACCGAGGCCGAGGCCATCAAGCTGTTCGCCAACACATACCTCGCGCTGCGGGTCGCCTACTTCAACGAGCTGGACACCTACGCGGTGACGCACGCCCTGGACCCGGCGCAGATCATCGAGGGTGTGGGCCTGGACCCGCGGATCGGGTCGCACTACAACAACCCGTCCTTCGGCTACGGCGGCTACTGCCTGCCCAAGGACACCAAGCAGCTGCTGGCCAACTACGCCGACGTGCCGCAGAACCTGATCAACGCGGTGGTGGAGGCGAACACCACCCGCAAGGACTTCGTGGCCGCCGACATCCTGCGCCGCAACCCGAAGACCGTGGGCGTCTACCGGCTCGTGATGAAGGCCGGGTCGGACAACTTCCGGGCCTCCAGCATCCAGGGCATCATGAAGCGCATCAAGGCCAAGGGCGTCGAGGTCATCGTCTACGAGCCCACCCTGGACGAGGACGAGTTCTACCACTCCGAGGTGGTACGGGACCTGGACGAGCTCAAGTCGCGGGCCGACGTCATCATCGCCAACCGTCGCACCCAGGCGCTGGACGACGTCGCCGAGAAGGTCTACACGCGCGACATCTACGGCCGCGACTGACGCCCGAGCCCTACCCGCCGCGAGCCCTACCCAAGGAGACAGCCATGCAGGTCCTGGTCACCGGCGGCGCCGGTTTCATCGGCGCGAACTTTGTGCACCAGACGGTGCGCGAGCGCCCCGAGGCGCAGGTGACCGTGCTCGACGCCCTGACCTACGCGGGTGACCGCTCCTCGCTCGACGCTGTCGCAGACCGGGTGGAGCTCGTCGAGGGCTCGATCACCGACGGGCCGCTCGTGGACCGGCTCGTGGCTCAGGCCGACCTGGTGGTGCACTTCGCGGCGGAGTCGCACAACGACAACTCGCTGAACGACCCGTCGCCGTTTGTGCAGACCAACCTCGTGGGCACCTTCACGCTGCTGGAGGCGGTGCGCAAGCACGGGGTGCGGTTCCACCACATCTCTACCGACGAGGTCTACGGGGACCTGCCGCTGGGCACCGCGGAGAAGTTCACTGCCGAGACCCCGTACAACCCGTCGTCGCCGTACTCGTCGACGAAGGCGGGCTCCGACCTGCTGGTCCGGGCCTGGGTGCGGTCCTTCGGGGTGCAGGCCACCATCTCGAACTGCTCCAACAACTACGGGCCGTACCAGCACATCGAGAAGTTCATCCCGCGCCAGGTCACCAACCTGATCGACGGCGTGCGCCCCCGCCTCTACGGGGCAGGCCTGAACGTGCGCGACTGGATCCACGTCGAGGACCACAACTCCGCCGTCTGGACCATCATCGAGAAGGGTGCGGTCGGGGAGACCTACCTGATCGGGGCCGACGGCGAGACGAGCAACCTCGATGTGGTGCGGACCCTGCTGGAGATCTTCGGGCGGGACGCCGGCGACTTCGACCACGTGACCGACCGGCCGGGACACGACCTGCGCTACGCGATCGACGCCTCGCGGCTGCGCGACGAGCTGGGGTGGGCGCCCCGGTACACCGACTTCCGGGAGGGGCTGGCGGCGACGGTCGACTGGTACCGCCGGAACGAAGAATGGTGGCGCCCGGCGAAGGCGGCGACCGAGGCCAAGTACGCGGCCTCGGGACAGTAGGTCAGCGTCTGGTCGCTAGGTAGGCGGTAACTGCTTCCATGGTTGGGAGCAGGCCTTGTAGCTGGGCCTCGGCGAGGGTGGGGGCGGCCTCGTCCTTCTCTGACAGGAGCGGGGTCAGGGGCGCGCCGTCGCGGGCGGTGGTTGGCCACTCGATGGCCAGGGCCGGGTCGAGGGGGTGGATGCCGTGCTCGCGGCCCGGGGCGTAGCCCGTGGAGCAGAGGTACAGGACGGTGGAGCCGTCCTCCAGGGACATGAACGCGTGGCCCAGGCCCTCGGGCAGGTAGATGGCGCGGCGGTCGACGTCGTCCAGGAGGACGGCGTCCCACGTGCCGAAGGTGGGTGAGCCCACGCGGATGTCGACGACCACGTCCAGTACTGCACCCTTGGCGCACATCACGTACTTGGCTTGGCTGGGCGGGACGTCCGCGAAGTGGATGCCGCGCAGCACCCCGGCGGCGGAGACCGAGGTGTTGACCTGCGCCAGGTCGAACGAGTGCCCGACGGCGTCAGCGAACGGGCCTGCCTTGAAGGCCTCCAGGAAGAGGCCGCGGGGGTCGCCGAACTGGCGGGGGGTGATCTCGAACGCGCCGGGCACGGCCAGCTCGCGGTACTCCATGAAGCTCCTTGCGTGGTTCGTCGACGGCCCGCAGACCCTGGCTAGGATCCTAGGGTGACCAGCGGACTCAGCACGAAGCAGCGGTGGGTGGTTCTCGGCGCTGCCGGGATGCTCGGCCAGGACATGGTGGCCGTCGCGGCGGCCGCGGGGCACGAGGTGACCGGGCTGCGCCGCGCCGACGTCGACATCACCGACGCCTCAGCGGTGCTCGACGCGGTCGCAGGCTACGACGTCGTCGTCAACTGTGCGGGCTGGACCGCCGTCGACGACGCCGAGACCCACGAGGCCGATGCCTTCGCGATCAACGCGACGGGTGCCGCAAACGTGGCCCGCGCCGCGGCGGCGTCGGGCGCACGGCTGGTCCACGTGTCCACGGACTATGTGTTCGACGGCGGTGCGACCCAGCCCTATGCGGAGGACGCGCCGGTGCGGCCGCGCTCCGCCTACGGGCGGACCAAGGTCGCCGGTGAGTGGGCCGTCCGGGCCCACGCGCCGGACGCGATAGTGGTCCGCACCGCCTGGCTGTACGGCGCGGGCGGGAAGTGCTTCCCGAAGACCATCGCCCGCGTCGCGGGGGAGCGGGACCGCCTCAGCGTCGTCGACGACCAGACGGGCCAGCCCACCTGGACCGCGGACCTGGCGGACCTGATC
The DNA here is from genome assembly GCF_041081105.1 of Promicromonospora sp. Populi. NCBI lineage: Bacteria > Bacillati > Actinomycetota > Actinomycetes > Micrococcales > Promicromonosporaceae > Promicromonospora > Promicromonospora sp. Populi. The sequence continues at coordinate 4,916,369 of NZ_CP163528.1, forward strand.
GAACGACTCGTGACGGCCCATGCTCCGGGCGAGATCTACCACGGGACGTCCTCCGGCCAGGTGACCTGGTGCGGCTTCGCCCGCGAGGTGGTGGCAGCAGCCGGGCTGACGACGCCGGTAGACCCGACGACGAGCGCCGCGTACCAGCTTCCGGCCCCGCGGCCGGCTTACTCCGTGCTGGGCCACGACCGGTTGCGCAAGGTGGGCGTCGAGCCGATCGGCGACTGGGCCGACCGCTGGAAGGCGGCGGCACCGACGGTGCGGGGAGTGTCGTAGGGCCGCCGTCGCTACTCGTCCAGGAGGCTCAGCAGGTAGGTGCCGTAGCCGGACTTCGTGAGCTTCTCCGCGCGGTCCCGCAGGCCGTCGTCGGACAGGAAGCCGCGACGCCAGGCGACCTCCTCCGGGGCGCCGATCTTCATGCCCTGCCGGCGCTCGATGGTGCGCACGTAGTCGGAGGCCTCGAGCAGCGAGTCGAAGGTTCCGGTGTCGAGCCATGCGGTGCCGCGGGGGAGCACCTCGACCTTGAGCCGCCCCTGCTGCAGGTACTCGGCGTTGACGTCGGTGATCTCGTACTCGCCGCGTGCCGAGGGCTTGAGCTCGTCGGCGATGGCGACGACTGAGTTGTCGTAGAAGTACAGCCCGGGTACGGCGAAGTTCGACCGGGGCCGCGCGGGCTTTTCCTCCAGCGACAGGACCGTGCCGTGCTCGTCGAACTCGACCACGCCGTACGCGGTCGGGTCGGCGACGCGGTAGGCGAAGATCGCGCCCCCGTCGAGGCCTGCGAACCGGGTCAGCTGCGTGCCCAGGCCGGGGCCGTAGAAGATGTTGTCGCCCAGCACGAGGGCCACGGAGTCGTCGCCGATGAACTCGGCGCCGAGCACAAACGCCTGGGCGAGGCCGTCCGGGGACGGCTGTGTTGTGTAGCTGATCGATATGCCGAACTGGCTGCCGTCGCCCAGCAACCGCTGGAACTGCTCGGCGTCGTGCGGTGTAGTGATGACCAGGACGTCCCGGATCCCGGCCAGGATCAGCGTCGAGAGCGGGTAGTAGATCATCGGCTTGTCGTAGACCGGGACAAGCTGCTTGCTGATGCCCTGGGTGATCGGGTGCAGGCGGGTGCCGGAGCCGCCGGCCAGAATGATTCCGCGCATGGGCCGGATCGTCTCACGGTCGAGCGGCGCCCGACATGGCAGAGCAACGGGTGGATCGGGCGAACAATGGGGTGAACTTCGCCCGAAAGTAGTGCTTCGGGAGCATCCCGGCTGTACCCAATACCTATGCATGAACCAGATCGTCACGGTGACCTGCTCACCGCACCCGCCGCCGAGTCCGCGCCGCCGATCGCGCCGTCTGAGAGGCCCGCGCGCCGTCGCCCCAGGGGCTTTGTCGCCGCGGTGATCGCCGGCGCTCTGGTGCTCGTCGCAGCCAGCGGTGCCATGGCCCTTCTCGGGTACCGGACGTCGCTCGACGAGAACATCGAGCGCATCGAGGACCCGTTCGCCGGCATCGATCCCGCGACGCGGCCCACCCCGCCGCCCGCGGCGGGTCCCGACGCGCCGGTGAACATCCTGATGCTCGGTTCCGACAGCCGGATCTCGGCCGGCGACCCCGAGGCGTGGGAGTTCGGTGCCCAGCGCACCGACGCGATCCTGCTGCTGCACCTGTCCGCCGACCGGCAGTCCGCGGCGGCGATCTCCATCCCGCGCGACTCCTGGGTGCCCATTCCGGGCTACGGCGAGGCGAAGGTCAACGCGGCGTTCTCCTACGGCGGCCCCAGCCTCATGATCGAGACGGTCGAGAACCTGACGGGGGTACGCATCGACCACTTCGCGGTGGCCGACTTCGAGTCCTTCACGACGCTCACCGACACCCTCGGTGGGGTCGAGATCACCGTGCCCGACGGCGCCGGCGGCTCCGTGGAGCAGAGGATGACCGGCGAGGAGGCGCTCGAGTTCACGCGCGAGCGGTACAACCTGGCGAACGGCGACTTCGGTCGTGTGCAGCGGCAGCAGGCCTGGATGCGGGCCATCGCCGTGCAGGTCACCGAGGACCGGACCGACGTGGTGAAGATGTCCCGCTTCCTCGGGGCCCTCACCAGGTCCGTATCGGTCGACGAGGGCCTGACCATCGACAAGATGCAGGACCTGGTGCTCAGCTCCCGGGAGATCTCGACGGGCGACATCGCCTTCATGACTGCCCCCTACTCGGGCACGGGTCGCAGCGCGGACGGGCAGTCGATAGTCGTGCTGGACCGTGCGGTGTTCGACCCGCTCATGGAGGCCGTGGCCGCCGACGAGGTGCCGGACTTCCTGGCCGCCACACCGGAGGGCATCGACCGGCTGCCGGCCGTGGTGCAGTAGCGCCGTCGCGCACTACCGCCGTCGTGCAGGCACCGGTCAGGCGGTCTCGAGGACCGTGGCGAAGGTCTGCCCGCGCGCGTCCGACAGGTCGACGCGTAGCGTCGAGCCCGCGTCGCCAGGCTCGACCTGGATCCGCGGGTCCGCACTGACCACCTGACCGATGCGGTCGTCGAGCCCGATCCGGACCGTGCCCCGCACGGTCTGGCTCGGGTCGCTGATCGCCACCGAGAGCCTGCTTCCGTCCCGCACGGCCAGCACCGAGACCCTGGTGCGGGCCGTGATGCCGGCGACCGACTGCTCCTCGGTGGACCAGAAGCTGGCCCCGACCGTGTCTCCCCGGCGGACGGCCTGCAGCCCGGGTGTGTTGGAAAGGACCGTCACGGGCGGGTTCGCCGCGTAGTCGCGGACGGTCTCGGGTGACGCGCCGGGCAGCAGGACGTAGGCGTATCGATCGCCCCGCGGCCCGCGCCCGTGGTCGATGCGGAGCGCCAGGTAGTCGTGCTGGATCTCGTCGGCGAAGTCGAAGGCCGGGCTGTGGTTGATGTCGGACCACCGCCCGGTCCGCGACTCCCGCGACGCTGAGACGCGTGCGTCCGCCAGGAAGACGTAGCCGATGTCGGACCCTTCGACGGGCCCCGTCAGGTGCGCCCAGCCCGGGTGATCGAAGGACCTGGCCATCGGCCCGGTCCCGAGGTCGGTCCCGTCGACGACGAACGGCTGGGTTGCGTCCGCGGAGAGCTTGCGGTTCTCGACGACGGTCTCGACGGCGCTGCCGGCCGGCCCCGTGATACCCGCGCCGAGCGCCACTATCTCGTCCCCGAGCAGGAACCAGGACTTCCGGCCCGTCACGGTGTCGGGTGCGCGGACGGGAGTGCGGAACGCCATGGTGGCGAGCCCCGCCTGACCGAGCGAGACGCCGCCGGCCAGCGCCCCCGGGCCGAGCACGTCTGCGTTGCTCCCGTCCGGAGGAGCGCCTGTGGGCACCGTCGTGCCAGGGATGCGAGTGGCGTCCACCGTGGGCCAGAAGCCGTCGTCGAACTGGGCGAGGTCGTCGTCGTACAGGTATGTCGCGCCGCTGCCGGTCCACCAACCGTGCTGGTTCTCGCCGTTGATCGCCTCGTAGGTGGCGATCCGGGAGGACGACATGGCGATCGCGAACGTGAAGCCCGGGCGCCGGTGCACCACCCGATCCATCGCTGCGTACACCCTGGTCCCCTCTGCGGGGGGCGCGGCCGGTACGTCGGAGCCCAGCAGGCGATGGGCGGCAGCGACGGCGGGCACGTTGTCCGTGCCGAGGAACGGGGTGAGCGTGTCCTGCTCGATCGCGTGGCGCGTGACACCCGCCAGGACGTCGCGTCGTTCCGGCGGGGCCAGCTCGGCGAGCGTGAGGAGCGCGCTCATCGCGATCTGGCCGGCATTGTGGTCGGTGGCCAGGCGGGAGATCTCGCGGCCGCGCACCGGACTGAGCAGAGCCCCCTTGTGCAGCCACGGCGCCACGCCGTCGATCGCGAAGTCCACGAGCAGGTCGAGCTGCGCGTCGTCGGCCTGCCAGGAGGAACCCTGCAGCAGCTCGACGAGCCGGACCGAGCTGCCGAGGAACGCGACCCCGTAGCCACCGGTGTACGGATGGCGCCGGTGCTGGACGAACGAGCCGTCGGAGTAGATGCCGTCGCCTGACGTCACGGTGTGGAGCGCGCGCTGCAGACCTGCCCGGGCGGCGTCCAGCTTGGCGCCGTCATCCAGGAGGATGGCGCGCTCGGCAACTACCCGAGACGTCCAGACCAGGTTGGCTCCCGTCATCGAAGGCTCCGGTGTGAACGAGTCGACGGGCGCCAGGTACCGCTCAAGACCGTCGTCCGCCAGCTCGTCACGCAGCAGCAGGCAGATGGAGGTCAGTGAGAGCGGGACGCTGATCTCCCGGTCGAACCAGGGCTCACCCTGTGCGGTCGCGGGGTCGGCATAACGCTCGTGGAGGACGTCGAGACCGTCGACGAGGCTGGTCAGCACGTCGGGATCGTGATGCAGCGTGGCCCCGACCGTCCCGTAGGCCAGCGCGATGGAACCGAGGCGGTCCGCCGTGTGGCGCAGCGACACGGCGCGTGCGCGCCCCGCGCCGTCTAGCGGGAGGTCCGGCCAGACACTCGTTCGGTCTCCGCGCGGAGCCATGTCGGCCAGGGCGTTCCGGGCTGCGGTTTCGACGTTCTCGACCGCTCGGGCGATCTCGGGCACCGACAGGTCTACGCCGCCGCCGGTGAGCTGGGTGTACCAGCGGCTGCGCAGGCGGGCGTACGGGGTAGCCGGAGTGGTCTCGTCGTCCGGGCTCGGGGTGTCGGGCGCGTTCTGGCGCAGAGCCGCGACGCCGATACCGGCACCGGCGACGGCGAGGCCGCTCACGAGCAGCAGCTGCCGGCGGCCGAGGATCAGGCGGCGGCGCGGCCGTTCGTCGTCGGTGGGGGTCATCAAGGTGCGAGGCTACCCGGGGCTTGACCGGAGTAGTCGGCTATTCCGATTGAATTGGTATTGTTAATTGTTTGTTGGATTGGCCGCTTTTCGCCCACTTTGCTATTTCAGGCGGCTCCCAGCCAGTACCATGGGCCGACCGATGACGCATCTCGGGCCCCCGAAATTGGACTGTTCCACGGAAGGTCGGGGGGCGATCTAACTTCTGACCAGGGGACATAGCTACGTGATCGACCGTGTCGAGGGCCGGGTGCGTGCGCTACGCCGAGCCCTCTGGCACATCCGGCACGGCGGTGTGGACCAGCTCCGGACGCACCTGCGCCGGGAACGCGCGGGGCTAGCCCCGCGGCCGGGAACGGCCCGCGTCACGCGCCAGGGCCTGACGTTCGACCCGTGGCCGGCGCTCCCGGCGTCGGCGTCGGCGGACGACCCTGCCGGGCGACGCGCCCTGCGCGTCGGTGTGATCCTCGACGACTTCTCCCGGATGGCGTTCGCCCCCGAGTGGGACCAGGTCCTGCTGTCGCCGACGAGCTGGCGCGCAGACGTGGACGCGGGGCTGGACCTGCTGTTCGTCGAGTCGGCGTGGCACGGCAATCGCGACGGGTGGCAGTACCACCTCACCGGCCCGACGGCGCCCCGCCCCGCCCTTGTGCAGCTCGTCGAGGCGTGCCGCGCCGCGGGGGTGCCGACGGTCTTCTGGAACAAGGAGGACCCGGTCCACTTCGAGGACTTCCTCGACTCGGCCCGGCTGTTCGACCGCGTGTACACGACCGACGTGGGCCGGGTGCCGGCCTACGTCGAGGCGCTCGGCCACGACCGTGTGGGTGTGCTCGAGTTCGCGGCGCAGCCGGCGATCCACAACCCGGTACGGCTCCACGGCGAGGGTCCGCACCGCGACGTGGCGTTCGCCGGGATGTACTTCGCGCACAAGTACCCGGAGCGGCGCGCGCAGATGGACCTGCTGCTCGGCGGCGCGCTCGATGCGTCGGCGAGGATGGAGCACGGCCTCGAGATCTTCTCCCGGTTCCGCGGCGCGGACGAGAAGTACCAGTTCCCGCCGCCGCTGGACCAGCGGGTGGTCGGGTCGCTCGACTACGACCGGATGCTCACCGCGTACCGCGACTACCGGGTCTTCCTGAACGTGAACTCGGTGGTGGACTCCCCGAGCATGTGCGCGCGGCGGATCTTCGAGATCACCGCGAGCGGCACGCCGGTCGTCTCCACGCCGAGCGCCGCCGTGGGGGAGTACTTCCCGGCCGACGAGGTCTTTGTGGTCGCCGACCGGGACTCGGCGGCCGCCACCGTGCGGGCGCTGGTGCGGTCCCCGGAGCTGCGCGATCGTGCGGTGCACAAGGGGCAGCGCCGCATCTGGCGTGAGCACACCTACTCGGCCCGTGCGCGGAAGGTGTTGCACTCGGTGGGCCTGGCCGAGTCCCCGGCGGTCCCGCGACCGACCGTGACGGCCCTGGTCTCGACCAACCGGCCGCACCAGCTTGACCACGTGCTCGGGCAGCTCGGCGCGCAGGACGGCGTGGACCTGCAGGTCGCGCTGCTGACGCACGGGTTCGAGCCCGACGCGGCCGACATCGAGGCGCGCGCGAAGGATGCGGGCGTCCAGGACCTGGTCCTGCGCTCCGCCGGGGCGGAGGTCCCGCTGGGCGACTGCCTCAACCTCCTGCTCGACGCCGCGGACGGCGACGTGGTCGCCAAGATCGACGACGACGACCTGTACGGCCCGCAGTACCTGTCCGACCAGCTCTACGCGCTGGCCTACTCGGGCGCCGACGTGGTGGGCAAGCAGGCGCACTACATGTACCTCGCCGGCCAGGACCTGACGATGCTCAGGTTCGCCGACCGCGAGCACCGGTACACCGACCGGGTCATGGGCCCAACGATTGTCGCGCGCCGGGCGTTGGCCTCAGATGTGCGGTTCTCCGCGGTGTCGCGCGGCGAGGACACGAGGTTCCTGGCGGACGTCGTGGCGGCCGGCGGGGTCGTGTACTCGGCCGACCGATTCAACTTCGTCCAGGTGCGTGGTGCCGCCGGGGTGCGGCACTCCTGGGACGTGTCAGATGCCGAGCTGCTCGCGAGCGGCACGGTCAAGATCTACGGACGTGCGGCTGCGCACGTCATGTTCTGAGGCGCACATGGGAATCAGCACGGTCGCCGTGATCGGCCTGGGCTACATCGGGCTCCCCACGGCCGCGATCCTCGCGGACAGCGGTCTCAGCGTGCTCGGCATCGACATCAACCTCGACACCGTGGACGCCGTGAACCGCGGCGAGGTGCCCTTTGTGGAGCCGGACCTCGCCGGGTACGTCAAGGGCGCGGTCTCCGCCGGGCGGCTCCGGGCGGCTGCGTCGCCCGAGCCGGCCGACGCGTTCATCGTCGCCGTTCCGACGCCGATCGAGGCCGAGCACGAGCCCGACCTGAGCTACATCGAGGCTGCCGCCAGGGCGCTCGCGCCGAAGCTGGCCGGCGGGGAGCTCGTCATCCTCGAGTCGACGTCGCCTCCCGGCGCGACCCGGAAGATGGCCGCCTGGATCCTCGACGAGCGGCCCGACCTGAGCCTCGACGGCGCCGACGACAAGCCGGTGATCCACGTGGCGCACTGCCCGGAACGGGTGCTGCCCGGGCAGGTCATGGTCGAGCTGGTGACCAACGACCGGATAGTCGGCGGCCTGACGCCGGAGGCCGCCGAGCGGGCCCGCGACCTGTACCAGGTGTTCTGCCAGGGCGAGATCCTGCTCACCGACTCCGTCACCGCCGAGACGGCGAAGCTCGTGGAGAACTCGTTCCGCGACGTCAACATCGCGTTCGCCAACGAGCTCTCCATGATCGCCGACCGGATCGGCATCGACGTGTGGGAGCTCATCCGCCTGGCGAACCGCCACCCGCGTGTGAACATCCTGCAGCCCGGCCCGGGCGTGGGCGGGCACTGCATAGCGGTGGACCCGTGGTTCATCGTCGACGCCGCACCCGAGGAGGCGCGCCTCATCCGGACGGCGCGCGAGGTGAACGACGCCAAGCCCCGTTGGGTGCTGCACAAGGTGCTCGACGCCGTGGCCGGGTCGGTGTCGCCGGTGATCGCCGCCTACGGCCTGGCGTTCAAGCCGAACATCGACGACCTGCGCGAATCACCGGCGGTCGAGATCGTGCGGGAGCTGGCGGTGACGTTCCCGCACGCGGAGGTGCTCGTGGTGGAGCCGCACGTGCGGGCGCTCCCGGACCAGCTCGCCGGGTTCGGCAACGTGCGGCTGGTCGATGCCGCCGAGGCGCTCGATCGGGGAGATGTCCAGGTGCTGCTGGTGGACCACACGGCGTTCCGCAGCCTGGTGCGGGAGCTCGTGGCCCAGCAGCTGATCGATACGCGCGGGATGACGTCGGCCCAGCGTGCCTGACGAGGACGCGGCCAGAGGCCGCCTGGAACACGAGCTGGAACACGAGGGGAAGCAGGGGAACTTGATGGGGACTCCCGGAGCACGGGTCGAGCAGACACCGCTCCTGTCGGTAGTGGTGCCGGTCTACGGGGTGGAGAGATACCTCGACGACTGCTTGAACAGCATCCTCGGCCAGGGCGTCCCGCAGGAGATCATCGTCGTCGTCGACGGGTCGCCAGACCGTTCGGTAGTCATCGCGCGGGAGTTCGCGGCTGCGTACGACGAGGTCCGCGTGGTGGAGAATCCCGTCAACGTGGGGCTGGGCGCCGCGCGCAACATCGGCCTCGGCCACGCGCGGGGAACGTACGTGACCTTCCCGGACAGCGACGACATCGTCGCGCCGGGGGCGTACGCGGCGCTGGTCGCCTCGCTCGAGCGGTCCGGCTCGGACTTCGCTACCGCCTACGCGGACGAGTTCGGCACGTCGTCGGGCAGACACCGGTACTGGACCACGCGGCCGGCCGTGTACGACACGGGCGCGGAGGGCGTGACCCTGGCCGACTTCCCGGAGCTGGTCTACGACCACACCGCCTGGACCAAGGTGTTCCGACGCGAGTTCCTGGTGCACCAGGACATCCGGTGGCCCGAGGCCACCAAGTGCGAGGACGTCGTGCCGTCGATGCGTGCCTATGCCAGCGCGGCGGCCTTCGACGTCGTGCCCCAGTGCCTGTATCTGTACCGACGCCGGCCGGGGTCCATCACCACCGGGCTCGCCTCGACCCGGACCATCCTGGAGTGGGCGGTCCAGGTCCGGGAAGCTCTGCGTGTGCTCAAGGGCGCGGACGTGCCGGAAGCGGTCCAGCTCTTCGTGGAGAAGGTGCTGCGCTACGAGGTCGCCTCCCGGATCAAGCCGTTGAGCGTGGCCGATGGCGAGACGCGTGCGACCGTCGCGTCCTTCGTGGCGGAGCTGCTGGAGGCGAGCGACGCCGCGACCCTGCGCAGGGTGCAGCCGGCGACCGTTACGGCGGCCCTGGAGCTGCTGGGCCGGACCGAGCCCGAGACCCCGAGCCCGGCTCCGGCGGCGCACGGGGCTCCAACGGCAAACGCGGGGCCGATGATCTCGGTGGTCCTGCCCACGTTCGACGTCGGCCCGTGGATCGACGCGTGCATCGGTTCCGTGCTGGCGCAGACGATGGGTGACCTCGAGCTGATCGTCGTGGACGATCACTCGACGGACGGCACCTGGGAGAAGGTCCTCGACTGGGCGCGCCGGGACACCCGGGTGGTAGCGGTGCGCAACCCCGGCAGCGGAGGCGCGCAGGCCAGGAACGCCGGGCTCGAGCTGGCCGCCGGCCGGTACGTCATCTTCTGCGACGGCGACGACCTCGTGCCGCGCCACGCCTACCGCTCGCTGCTGGACCTGGCGGAGCACAGCGGGGCCGACGTGACCGTGGGCGGCTTCCAGCGGGTCTGGACCTCGACGACCTGGAGCGACCCCGGGATGTACGGGCTGGACCGCCGGCTCGAGCGGACGACCCTCGACCTCAACCCCCGCCTGATCCGGAACCGGACGTGCTGGAACAGGCTCATCCGCCGGGAGTTCTGGGCCGAGCACAAGCTGCACTTCCCGACCACACCCCGTGGCAACGACATGCTCCCCATGACCGCCGCGATGCTGTTCGCGCAGAGCATCGCCGTGACGCCCGAGGTGGTCTATCACTACCGCGCGCGCCCCGGTGGGAGCTCGATGACGGCGCGCCTCGGCGACGTGCGGTCGCTGATCGGCTACTTCGTGCAGGAACGTCTCTGTGCGGTGCTGGTGGCGGACGACGACAGGAGCATGCTCGCCCGCGAGTACTGGCACGCGGCGCTCGGCTCCGACGCCTGGGCGACGCTCGGGAAGCTGCTGCGGGACGGGCTGGACGATCTCGGCAAGGAGGACCGTGCCGCGGTGTCGGACGCCGTGGCCGGACTCGTCCTGATGGCGCCCTTCGACGCGCTGGAGCGGATCGGCGCGCGGCGCGCTCTGGTCTTCCACCTGGCCGCGCACGGTCACCTCGACCTGGCGCGGATCGTCTGGGAACGCGAGGTCGGCAAGCGACCCGCTGGTGCGCCGGACACGATCTCGGCGCTCGCCGAGGCCCTCTCGACCGCCATGGCCAACGGGATCGACCGGCGCCTGGTCGGGCGGATCTGGCGGGACGAGGTCATGCGCCCGTTCATCGACGCCGCCCATGCCTGGGACGACGAGCTCGCCGAGCGGCTGATGGTGTTCGCGAGCAGGGTCGATCCCGTGGTTCCGCTGCGGTCGACGGCCGCCCCGGCGACGCGAGAGGTGCGCGTCGCGGAGGCGCTGCTGCACGGCGAGGTGAAGGACGTCTGGCGCGAGGCCCAGCGCAACCCTTACAAGTACCGGCCGAAGTTCGCCGCCACCGTCGCGGGGCTGCGGGGCCGGGTGCTGCACCTGAGGGGCGACGGGCCGGTTCGCCCGGGGGTGCGGGTGCTCCGGCTGGAGGCGCTCGGCTCCGAGGGCAAGCGGCGGGACGTGCACCGGCAGCGGCTCTTCGGCCAGGTATCGGTGACCGAGGCGGGCTGGTTCGTCGACGCGGATCTCGCGGCCCTGGAGCCCGGTTACGACTGGCGGCTTCGAGTGGTCGTCGAGGATGCGTTCGGCGAGCTCGAGCTGCCGGTCCGCATCCAGTGGCCGGGCCGTACCTCGTCGCTGAGCGTGGTCCGGCCCATGCGGATCGCGGGTGACCAGGAGCTCGGGCTGCGCACCTTTGCTTCCGGACCGGCACGGGTCGCGACGGCGGTCCGCTGGCGCAGCGTCCGGGTCGGCCGCCGCGCCAAGCAGCTGCGCGTCTATCGCGCCGTCGAGTGGCGCATCCTGCGCGCCCGCAAGATCCGCCAGAAGGCTGCCCTGCAGAACGCGTCCCGGAGAGACAATGCCTGAGCTGAACGACCTGATCATCCAGCCGGACGCCGGTGCGGCCGACGCGCTTCGGGCCGACCGGACCAGCACGCGGATCGCCGGGGTGCCGGTGGTGCACTGGAACCCGATCCGTTCGGGCGCGTCGGTGGCGAACTTCGGCGACGTCCTGGGCCCGGCCATCGTGTCGCGCCTGGTCGGCTCCGCCACCGGCGAGGTCGCGGCCGACGGACCGGCACTCGTGTCGGTCGGGTCGATCCTCCACCTCGCGCCGGAGCGATCCGTCGTGTGGGGCTCCGGGGTGAACGGCAAGCTGCTGGCGGCGACCAAGGACATCCCGGACGACGTCGGGTTCCGCGCCGTCCGGGGGCCGCTGACCCGGCGCTTCCTGTCCGGGCAGGGCTTCGACGTGCCGGAGGTCTACGGCGATCCGGTGCTGCTGCTGGCCGACGTCATGCCCGAGCTGCTCCGGTTCGGCCGGGCTCCGGTGCGGGACGTGCTCTTTGTGCCCAACTTCAACGACAAGGGCGACGTCTCCTCGGCGGCCTGGCAAGTACGAGCTGGAGACCCTCGACCCGCAGGACCACGTGGACTCGGTGCTCCTGCAGATCGCGTCCAGCCGGTTTGTGATCAGCACGTCGCTGCACGCCGTCATCGTCGCGGAGGCGCTCGGGATCCCGGCGCGTTTTGTGCGGTCCCTGCACGAGCACCCGTTCAAGTACCGCGACTACCTCGCCGGCACGGGCCGGGCGTTCGAGCCGATCGCCGGGACGGTCGAGGAGGCGCTCGTGCTCGGAGGCCAGCCCGCCCCCGAGTTCGACGCGGACGCGCTGCTCGAGGCGTTCCCCTGGGAGCTGTGGTCATCGGGCGACGCAGCGCTCTGGGCAGCCGCGCGGCGCGGACCCGAGAGCGCTGACGACCGGGACCGGGCCTGGTTCGCGGCCATGGAGAGCTCGCATGCCGGGTCGGTCGACCGCGCGCGGATCGAGTACCTGCGGCTCCTGCGGGCCTTCATCAACGACGACGGCGACACCGGCGCGGCCGAGCTGGCAGAGCTGCGGCAGTGGCACTACGCCGAGGTCGCGCCGGAGTCGTTGCCGACCGAGCTGCGCAGCCTCGACGCGGCGGTGCGCACGTTCTCCGTCGCGCGGATCGAGCAGGCCGCCCGGCGGGTCCGGGACGGGCTGCGCGCCGTGGCGTACGCCGCGGTGCCGCGTCCGCGGGGGACGGTGCTGAGCCTCGCGCTCCTGCTGGCCGACACGCAGACCCCGATCGCCGAGGTACGGATCAGGAACGAGGCGCTCGGTGAGCAGGTCAGCGTGCCGCAGCACGTGCTGCCCGTCGGGACCGCGCAGCTCGACCTCGACGTCGTCCTGCCGGTCACGTGGGGTGCGGTGGAGGCCGCGCAGTGCCTGGTCTCGGTCGAGTACGACGACGGGAGCGTCCACACGACCGAGCTGACCTGGTCCGAGGCCCTGCCCCGGCTCGCGTCCGAACCGGCACCGGCCAGGCGGCTGACCTTTGCCGGCGCCCAGGAACAGGAGCGCTGACGTGGCGAGGATCAGCGTCTTCCCCTACTGGACCACCAACCCGTACCTGAACATGCTCTACATGGAGGCCCGCTCGCGCGGCTGGCGCGTCGACGGGAAGTGGCGTTACCACGAGCTGCTCAAGGAGCTCGCGGTGCTAGAGGCCGGCGACATCATGCACATCCACTGGACGAGCCCCGTCGCCGAGCGAGTGAAGGACGCGGCGGAGTTCCGGGCGCGCATCGCGCGGCTCGACGGCGCGCTGGCCGACGCCCGGGCCCGCGGGGTGAACGTGTTCTGGACCGTGCACAACACCCTCTCCCACGACTCCGCGTACCACGCCGAGGAGGTCGAGCTCGCGAAGGTGCTCGCCCGCCGGGCGTCGCGGATCGTCATCCTCAACGCGCAGACGCGGAACGTGGTGTCCGAGTACTACGAGCTCCCGGCCGAGAAGGTGCGCCGGGTGCGGCACGCGAGCTACTGGGGCGTCTACGAGCCGTCGCCAGGGCGCCGGGCCGCGCGGCGCCGGATCGGCACCATCCCGCCCGGCGACCTGGTGGTCGGGATAGTGGGCGGCATCCGCCCGTACAAGGGGCTCGGCGACCTCCTGACGGCGGCGGGCCGGCTCGCCGAACGAAATCCCCGCGTCTCGATGCTGCTGGCCGGCGGCACCACTGCGGACGCGATGGCGGAGATCGAGGGGGCGATGCCGGGAAACGTCACGGTGCACCGGCGCCACGGACAGCTCACCGACGACGAGGTGGTCACCTGGGCCTCGGCCTGCGACCTGTTCGCCCTGCCGTACACGCGGATCCTGAACTCGGGGAGCATGCTGCTGGCCGCCACCCTCGGCGTCCCCTGCGTGGTCCCGGGTGAGCCGCACCTGCTCGCGGAGTACGGCGACGAGCCGTGGGTGGAGTTCTTCGACGTCGACGCCACGTCGCGCGTGGACGCGCTGGCCGACGCCGTCGAGCGCGGGCTGGACCGGCAGGGCGGCGCGCGGGCCCGGGCCGCCGAGCAGTTCGCGGCGTCGTACACGATGCACGACATGGCCGTGGACTTCGCGGAGCTGCTGCCGAGATGACCGCGGAAGATCGCACGCCTGATGCCACCGTGACCGAGGTCGGTGCGCTGCCCCGCGGCACCACGGTGCTCCACATCGGCGCGCCCAAGACCGGTACGACGTCGCTCCAGCAGTCGGCGGCCGTATCGCGCGGGCGGCTCCGCGAAGGCGGCGTGACGTACCCGGGCCGGTACGAGAACCACCGCCGGTTCGCGCGGGCGCTGCTCGGCTACCGCAAGGAACCCTGGCTCGCCGAGCCCGCACCCGCCCACTGGGCGACGGGCATCCTGAAGCAGCTCGTGAACAACGAGCGCGACTACGCGCTGGTGAGCAGCGAGGCCTTCTCGACCGCCGGCGCTCGCGACGTCGTGCCGGTCCGGGAGGCGTTCTCGATGCCGACCCACGTGGTGCTGACGCTCCGGCCGCTGCCCGGGATGCTCCTGTCCATGTGGCAGCAGCGAGTCAAGAACGGCGAGTTCGAGCCCCTCGAAGCCTGGCTGGAGAAGGCCTTCCGCGACCTGCCCAGGCTGCACATGCCCGGCGGGGACGTCTTCGACGAGAGCGACGGCACCAACCTCGTCGGACGCTGGGCGGACGCGTTCGGCCCCGAGAACATGACCGTCGTCGTACTGGATCCCACCGACCGCGACCATATCTTCCGGGTCTTCGAGGACCTGCTCGCGCTCCGCCGCGGGACGCTGGAGCGGGTCAGCGCCAACTCGAGCATGAGCGCGGTCGAGACGGAGTTCTTCAGGCAGGCCGCGGAGCGGATCTTCCAGGAGACCGGGGCCCGCGCTCGGCGTGGACTCTTTCACGGTGGCGCGGTCAATGCCGTGATCGCGCAACGCCCCCGGCGAGCGGACGAGCCCTCGCTGCGGGTACCGGAATGGGTCACGAGGGGTGCAGCGACCGCCGCGATGCGGATCGCCGAGCAGATCGAGTCCGCTGGGGTCCGGGTTGTCGGTGACCTCTCCGACCTCGCCGCCGCGGGCCCGGTCGGTGACCCGGCGCCCTTTCCGGAGGAGGTGCCGAGCGACCTTGCCCTGGTCGCGGCCCGCGGCCTGGCCCGACGGGTCGCCCGGCTCCGCGGGGCAGGAGCGGTGACCCCCACGCCGCACGACGCGGAACGCGCCGGAGACCGCGGGCTGAGCGCCGTCGAGGCCGAGCTTCTCGACGCCCTCGGCGAGTACCTGGCGGGCGCTGGAGATCTTGACGCCGCCGCCGTGCGCCAGCTGCACTCGTCGGCCGTCCGGCGGATCCTCGGCGCGCGGACCGCAGGCCCCGTTCCGGTACCGGCTCAGGCCGGCGGGTCGGACCGGATCCCGAGCGACCTCGCTCTGCAGGCTGTCATCGGCGTCTACGAGGGGGCGCAGCGGCTGAGCTGATCACTGGCCCGTCTGCTGCGTCTCCGGTCGCCCCACCAGCGGCTTCGTGTGGTCGGCGGTCCAGCCGGTCGAGCGGGCGAACATACCGAGCAGCGCCTGCACCGCGAAGTCGAGGGGGACGACGTCGGGGTCCGTGAGCGGCTCCTCCTCGGCGGCGGGCACCTGACGCTCGAGCTCCGTCAGGTCTCCGACGACTCGGACCCCCGCCGAACGGACGCTGTCGGCGAGTATCCGCCCGGCCTCGACGCAGGACTCGGCGGCCCAGCCAGGGATCCGCAGCTTGCCCTCGGACTCTGCGGGCTCGCGGCTGGCCAGCAGGCGCTTGACGACGCCGTTGTGCACGAGGTTCCGGTGTTCGAGCGGCGAGGCGTGCCACTTGCCGATGATCTGCTCGTTGAGCCGGTGGACGAGTGCCGCTTCCGCGGCGGACATGCCGCGGTTCGCGCCGGCTCCCACCGGCGGCTCTGACCGCAGCAGTCCGTCGGGGAGCCCGAGCATGGACTCGAAGGTGTCGAGCAGGCGCGTGGGGTGTGCCTTGTCGAGCACGATGACAGTGATGTTCTCGGGGCCCACCGCGGCGGACCATCGTTCGAGGAGACCGTAGCCGTCACGTCGGTGAAAGGCGCCGGACGCCTCCACGCTGGCCGGGTCCTTGAGCACCCGGCGGAGATACGTGTCGAGAGACTCGGTATTTCCCCGCTTGAGGCTCTCCTGCCAGTAGGACGGCACGAACGTGCCGAAGTTACGCAGGACCAGCGTGACGTGCACCGGAACGCGTCCGCGGTCCCCGAGCGCGTCGACCGTCCGGCGCGCCCCGTCCAGGTTCGTCGTACAGATCATCTCGAAGGAGATCAGCGCGCGCCGGGACTCGTGCCGGTCGAGCTCGCGCTCGAGGTTTGTCCACCACTGTTCCTGGGGCGTCGGGTCGGGCAGGTATCCGACCTTCAGCCCGGCGAGCCACGAGGTCGCCTTGTGGTGGTTCTCGCCTCTTCCCGGATAGATGACACCTTCCTTGCGGAGCCTCTTCTTGAGCCGCGAAGCCGCGTACTGCAGCGCCGTCGAGCCGGTCTTCGGCAGGCCGATGTGCAGCAGACGAGCACCGGCCGGGACAGGCTCGACAGTCATCGTCCGAACATCTCCAGGATCATCTCGTCGCACACGACGTCGTCCGCCGACGGCTCCGCCGCAGGTGAGGCAGGTGCCGCCGCCGGGGCGGCGACCTGGGGCGCCGCCCCGGAGACAGCCTCGCCGTGGGCGGTGAAGAACACGTCCATGACCTGCGCGACGCCGGCGGTCGAGACCGACCTGAGGTTGGGCTCGTAGCCGAGTGCCCGCATGGGGTGCGACGAGACAAGCTCGTACGAAGGGAAGTAGTCCAGGAAGTCGTAGGTGTCATAGAGCTCGCTGCATACCGCCCGCAGGATCGACTTCGACGCGATGGTCGCGGAGAGGACATGGTGTCCCGAGGCGGTGGCCGTGAGCGGCACCGGCGACACCGTGACGAGGAAGCGCATCGCCGGGTTCACCGACCTGGCGTACTGGACGAACTCCTTGAAGTCCGCCAGCACCTCGCCGTACCGGAAGTTCACGAAGCGGTGCTGGTCGGCGTCGAACCGGCCGTGCACCGTGCCGGGGCAGGTGGGGTAGACGCTGCCGTCCCCGGTGTTCTCCCACGCCTCCGTGAGGCCGAACGTGAAGACGAACAGGTCGGTCTGGGCGAGCATGGAGTCGACCGCACGCAGGTGGGCGTCGCGGTGGATGCGAAGCTCGTCGAGGCTGGCGAACCCCCGCGGCTCGATCGACGGGCGGTACGGGTCGTAGAAGCGTTCGCCGTCCGTCCAGTACTCGTCCGCCGGGGTGCGCTCCCCGCGGGCGCGGGCAAAGGTCTGCACCAGCTGCCGAGCGCTGTAGATGTTGCCGTAGCGGGCGGAGTAGATCCCGTAGCCGAACTTGCTGTGTGCTTCCTCGGGCAGTGCGACAGGGGCCGGTTCGACATCGATGAACCGGTAGCCCCGCTGCTTGAACTGCTTGCCGATGTGCTGTGCGAAGCAGCTTCCGGCGGCGGTGATCCGGGTCGACCTGGAGATCTCGAAGCGCGGGACGTACACGTCCGCAAGCTCCATGGCGTTGCGCTGGGCCACCGCCTGCTTCCAGAACGCGCGGCTGGGGAGATCCTGGTACGGGTGCACTGGTCAGACTGCCTTTCGGGCGGTGTTCACGTGCTGGGTGACCTCAGCGACGACCAGGTGGCCGTAAACCGCGTTTCCGTGCGACACGTCCGGGGGGTCCGTGGCCCGGACGTGGTACAGGTCCTCCCGCAGGAAGCCGTCGTCGTCGATCGTCTGTGCGGGCGGCTCGATCACGGCGATGCCGCGCCCGTCCAGCCACTCGTGCCAGAGCTCCCTGGAGAGGGCATCGATGTAGAGCGCGAGGTCACGACCGTACTGGGTACGAGCCGCAGGGTGGTCGCGCCGAGGACCGGGCGCGGAGATGGCGAAGAACTCCACTCCGACCTGCTGGAGCTGCTTGAAGAAGACCCGGACGCCGTGGTGGTCACGCTCCACGATGGCCCGCACGACGTCGTAGGAGACCGGGCTCGCTCCGGGGTGCGCCAGGTGCGTGGGGGCGTGCTTCTGCCACATCGGCCGGCGGAAGATCCGCGAGTTGTTGTTGATGTTGCAGAAGCCCCAGAGGCGCTCCGGGGAGACAAAAGGCGTTCCCGAGGACCGGCGAAACTGTTTTCTATAGGTCGGGTTGATGAGCGTCACCTTGCCGTCGACGACCTTGCTGAAGACGTCGGTCTCGATCTGTCCGCTGCCGAACCGGGCGAAGGCAAGCGTGGTGCCGTCGACGGTCCAGCGCTTCTCCTCGCTGCCCTCCGCAGAGCTCGCGCGCGTGGCGAAGTCTGCGTTCTCCATGGCCATGACCATGGAGATGAGGTGCGAGTTACCGGCGATCCACGCGTCGGGCGCGACCGCTGTGCGCTCAGTAGGAGTGCTTGTGATTGAGGACATCGTTGACACGATCCTTGTCGAACGGTTCGCCGAGCCACTTGAACAGGCTAATCAGCGAGCTGGGGTCGGCGGTGTAGTCGTTGTAGTGCACCCGGTGGGTGCGCTTCGGGTAGGCGGCCTCCAGCTCGGCGAACTGGACCTCTGCGCGGTCGAGGATGGCGGCGCCGTTCTCGCGGTCCTTCCACCACTTGCTCGCCAGCACGTCGGCGTGGTCGCGGGTATTGATGACGAACCGTGCCCGGGGGAAGAGGCGGATCAGGAAGTCGGCGTAGGCCCGCCAGTTGGAGTGCACCCACCGGATCTCCTTGAACCCGGTCACCCGGGTTCCTGCCGGGGGCTGCAGCAGCGATGCCAGCACGAGCGACCGCAACAGCGCGAGAGTCGTCGCGTCCGAGAACTGATGAATACCGAACCAGGGGTGCGACGGTGTGTCCGGAGCCTTCTTGTTCGGGTCAGTGTGCTCGCGGTGCGCCTTGTCGAGCGTGTTGAAGTACGCGAACAGGCTGTACAAGGAATCGCCGTTCTCGCCGCGGATCACGTAGCCGGGGATCGAGTTGAGGATCCCCTGGAGCAGCGTCGAGCCGGATCGTCCATAGGTGACGATGAAGACGCAACCGAGAGGGTCGTGCGCCGTGGGTGAGTCGTGCACGGGTCTACTTTCCCTCGGCGGTGTACTGCTTGATCAGACGTCCGACGTTGTGCCACTTCGGCAGCTTGCGGCCGAGCAGCTCCTCCATGAACCGGATGTCGTCGGCGTAGAGCGCATGGAGCGCCGCGATCTCCTGGGCGGTGATGGGGCTCTGCTTCTTGAACTGCGGGAGCCAGCCCACGTGCCCCACCTTGACCCGGGGCTTGAGGGCCGCCCAGAACTCCGGTGCGTCGTTGACCCGCAGGGCGCCGAGCGCCTCCTGGAGGTACTGGCGCGGGCGGTCGACGAGATCGTCGAAGACGAGCACGTGCAACCGCTCCGGGCCGAGCGTGCGGGCCCAGCCCTCGTAGTGCCGACGGTAGAAACCGCGGTCGACGATGCCCAGCCGGGTCGGGGTCTGGAAGATCCCGGCGCCCAGCTCGATGTCGGCGTCCGAGAAGTGCCGCCAGTAGGCCGAGATCGCCCGTTCGACGGGGTTGCGCAGGCTGAGCAGCACGGGGGCGTTCGGATCCAGCATGTCGCGGATCGCGGCGGCCGTGTCCTGCTTTCGCGGCGTCGAGAACTTGCTCTTCGGGTCGGCCACGAGGAAGTACCCCGGTGAGCGGTGGCCCCGCAGCGGCTTGGTGCCGCTCGTGTAGGGCTTGAGGAACTTGAGGATCTCGTCGTCGTTGGTGATCCGGCCGGGCTGGCTGAAGAACGGCGTCGAGTCCTTGGCCACATGGAGGTGCGGATGATGGTTGAGCTGGTGCTGCAGCCACAGCGTCCCACCCCGCTGGGTGCCCGCGATGAGGAAGTTCGGCCCGCCCTCCAGCCGCCGCAGCGGCGCGGCGGCGGCCTGCGCGGCGCCGCCCGGCGCGGTGGGCGCAGCCTGCGCGGCGCCGGCCGCTCGCTCCCGGACGGCGACCCGCTCCGGGGCGACCCGCTCCGGCGCGGCCTGGACCGGGGCGGCCTGGGCCGGCAGGTCCGCGGTGGTCGTCCGGGTCGCACCCGCCCCCCAGATCACCCGTCCCTCGGTGCCCGTCAGCCTCTTGACGATGTTCAGGTACACGTGCTCGGCGTAGTGGAACGGCGCGTCCCCCCACGGATGGGTGGGGCTGGACGTCACCTCGGACGGGTCCAGCGTGATCACCTGCCCGCCCAGCGCCTGCGCAGCGACCTGCGCGTACGACTGGAACACCACGTTCGCGTCCCGTGCCGGCACCCCGAACGAGTCCGGCGTCTGCTCGCCGGTCTCCGACCACTCGGCCCAGGGGATGTCCAGCAGCACCACGGTGGCCTGCGGCAGGTAGTGCCTCAGGCGTTCGCCGATGTAGCCGATCGCCGTCTGCCAGTACTCGAAGTGCTGCTGGGTGCCGAACGCGAGGTGCTGGGCACCCTGGGGCAGGTACTGCTCGGAACCGGACTGGATGAGCTCGATCGAGCGGGTGATCACCGACCCGTCCGGCAGCAGGTACGCGCCCAGGCGTTCGTCGACGAGGTCGACCAGCACCAGGTCGGTGCCGGTCGCCGCCGCGGCGATCTGCGGCCGCAGGCTGGAGGCGAAGTCGCCCGAGACCATGCGCTGCTGGAACTGTGACTCGAGCGTCGGCGGCGGCATGAGCTCGACCGGGCGCGTGTACGCGCTCAGGGCCGACTGGCGCGCCACGTACGCGACAAGCTCGAACCGCTCCGGATCAAGATGCTCGAACGTGTCCCGGGACACGCACGATCCGTAGATGAAGACCCTGGTCTTGCTCATACCCCATCCTCTGCGGCGAAGACTGTCAGCTCGCCGTCCATGTCGAAGTCCGGCAGGAACGCAGACAACCCGGCTGGCAGCGCCGGCGTGAGCAGCTGCAGGGTTGCGTCGAGCACGCGGCGCGCGCTCCGCCCGTCACCGTACGGGTTGACGGCCTGCGCCATGGCCGCGTAAGCGGCGTCGTCGGTCAGCAGCCGGGTCACCTCGGCCACCACCCGCTCCTCGGCGGTGCCGATCAGGCGGGCCGTGCCGGCCTCGACCGCCTCCGGGCGCTCGGTGTTGTCCCGCATCACGAGCACCGGCTTGCCGAGGCTGGGCGCCTCCTCCTGGAGCCCGCCGGAATCGGTGAGGACCAGCGTGGACAGCGACAGCAGGTGCGTGAACTCGCCGTAGCCGAGCGGTTCGGTCACCGTCACGTTCGTCAGGCCGTCGAGGTGCGGCAGCACGGCGTCGCGCACCACTGGGTTGCGGTGCACCGGCAGGACGATCTCGACGTCGGGGAACCGGCGGGCGATCCGCGCCAGGGCGCGGCCCACGCCCGCCATGGCGTCGCCCCAGCTCTCCCGGCGGTGGATGGTGACCAGCACGATCCGGCGGTCGGACGCCGTGGCGCGCGCCACGGCAGGCTCCGTGAACGGCGTGCGGCGTTCCACGGCCAGGTACAGCGCGTCGATGACGGTGTTCCCGGTCACGACTATGTCTTCGAGCCGTGCCCCCTCGGCCACGAGGTTGGCCAGGCTCCGCAGGGTCGGCGCGAGGTGCAGGGCGGCGATCTGGGAGGTGATCCTGCGGTTCGCCTCCTCCGGGAACGGCGACGCGATGTCGTGGCTGCGCAGGCCCGCCTCAAGGTGGATCACGGGGATCTTCCGGTAGAACGCCGTCAGCGCGGCGGCCGTCGAGGTCGACGTGTCGCCCTGCACGATGACGGCGTCGGGCCGGCGGGCCTCCAGGATCGGGTCGAGCCGGGTCACGACCCGCGCGAAGATCTGGGCGAGCGTCTGACCGCTGCTCATGATGTCGAGGTCGTGGTCGGGCACGATGTCGAAGACGCCGTTGACCTGGTCGAGCATCTCCCGGTGCTGACCGGTGACGACGGTCACCGAGTCGAACCGGTCGTCGGCCGCAAGGGCCGCGACGACGGGCGCGACCTTGATGGCTTCGGGACGGGTCCCGTAGATCGTCATGACGAGGGGGCGGGGGCGGGTCACGGGTCGTCCGTCCCGGCCAGCAGGGCTGCGGTCCGTGCCGCCGCCACCCTGGCCTGCCTGGCGTCGCGGCCGGTGGGCCGGGCGTGCCGCTCGCGGACCCGCCCCTTGGGCGGCTCGGGCGCATCGAACCGCACCTGGGTCTCCCGCCGTTCGACGAACGCCTCCTCGAGGACCTGTCGGGCGTCGTCGGGCTTGTCCTTCGCCACGGCCCACGCCCACTTGCGGTAGCGGACGGCGACGTCCTGCGCCTCGCCGTCGAGCACCAGACGGCCGTGGTGCAGCCAGATGGCACGCGTGCAGGACTCCTCGATGGTCTGTGCCGCATGGCTGACCAGGAACACCGTGCCGGCCTCCTTGCGCAGCCGCTCCATGCGGGCCTCACTGCGCTCCTTGAACGCCGCGTCGCCGGTGGCGAGGGCCTCGTCGATGAGCAGGATGTGCGGGCGCGCGGCGGTGGCGATGGCGAAGCGCAGGCGCGCCGCCATGCCGGAGGAGTAGGTCCGCATGGGCAGGTAGATCGACTTGCCCAGGCCGGCCAGCTCGATGACGTCGGGCATTGCGGCCTTCGCCTCGGCGGGGGACAGGCCCATGGCCAGGCAGCCGAGGCGCACGTTCTCCTCGCCGGGCAGGTCGGGGACCAGGGCGGCGTTCACGCCGATGAGCACGGGTGTGCTCTCCGCCAGCACCTGACCCTTGGTGGGCTTCTCCAGCCCGGCGATGAGCCGCAGGAGCGTGCTCTTGCCGGAGCCGTTCTGGCCCACGAGACCGATCTGCTCGCCGGAGTTCGCGACGAACGAGATGTCCGTCAGCGCGCGCACCGTCACCTTGGGCTCCTGGCCGACAAGGTTGAGCGCCGCGCGCTTCACCTTGGCGCGGCGGCCGCCCGCAGTGCCCGTCGTCGGCGTCCGGTAGAACATCCGCAGGCCCTGCACGGCCACGGTGGGCCACAGCACCGGAGTGCCGCCGGACCGCGGGTCCACGGCGGCGATCTGGCCCGTGTGCGGCGGAGCCTGCACCGACATCGGGATCGCTCCCGTGACCGGGTGCTGGACCGGCACAGGGTGCTGGACCGGCAGCGGCATGGACGCGGGGCCGCCCCGGCCGAGGGGCTGCGGCGGCATCGGGTAGTCGAGGTCAGCGGCCATAGCTCTCCTCCGCCCGCCAGAAGGCGACGAACCCGATCACCAGCGTGCCCACCGCCCAGCCGCCGAGCCATACCCAGCGCACCGGGTCGGGGGTGGTCGCGTACAGCACGCAGTCGCGCACGATGTCCAGCACGATGAACATCGGGTTCGCCTCGAGCCAGAACTTCAGGTCGGGGTAGTCGACCAGCAGCCGGTCGAACGAGAAGAACACCGCCGACCCGTACAGCCAGATGCGCATCACCATGCCGATGAGGTTCGTGACGTCCGGCAGCGCCGCCGCCCACCGGGCCACCAGCAGCGACAGTCCAGTGGTGAACATGACCTGGAGCGCCAGGGCGGCGGCCACCAGCGCGATGCGCCAGGTGTACTCCTCCGCCGGGGGCACAAAGTAGATCAGCGCGGCCAGGGTCACCAGCGTGGGACCCAGGTTGAGCACGTTGCGCAGCACCACGGAGATCGGCAGCGCCGCGCGCGGGAACGTGAAGGCCCGGATCAGGTTCTTGCCGGACTGCACGGAGCGCGCACCACCGTTGATCGACTGGGTGGTGAACTGGAACAGGAACACGCCGATCAGCAGGTAGCCGATGAAGTTGTCGATGCCCCGCGAGCTCCGCATCAGCAGGCCGAAGATCAGGTAGTACGCGAGCCCGTTGAGCAGCGGGTTCAGCACCATCCAAGCGTTGCCCAGCAGGCTCTGCCGCGTGCCGCTCGTGACCTTCGCCCGCGCGTCCGCCCACAGGAAGTGCCGGCGGGCCCACAGCAGTCGCACGTATTGCCCCAGCGGGGGCCGGGCCCCCACCCGGGACAGGTTGCCGAGCGTCACCAGCTTTGTGGTCGTCGGCGACGCGTCGAACAGCGCCGCGTACGAGCTGGTCTCAGGCCCCGAGCTCATGCGGCACCCCCAGACACGTCCGGTAGACGCCCAGATAGGTCTCGGCGTTGCGTGCCCAGGTCCGCTCGGCGGCCACCGCGCGGCCGCGCTCGACCAGCTCGGCGCGTCGTGCGTCGTCGGCCAGCAGGGCACCGACCGTGTCGGCCCAGCCCGGCAGGTCGTCGGCGTCGACGTGCAGCCCCGCGCCGCCGACCGCCTCGACGAGCGCGGGCAGGGCGCTCGCGACCACCGGGCGCCCCACCGCCATCGCCTCGACGGGCTTGAGAGGCGTGACCAGCCGGGTGACCTCGTGGTCGCACCGGGGCACCAGCACGACGTCGAGCGCGGCCAGCCAGGTCAGCGCCACATCGGGCGGCACGCGCCCGGGGAGCAGCACGTGGTCGGCGACGCCGAGCTCGCGCGCGAGGCGCGCCAGCCCGGGCCGCGAGACGCCGTCGCCCACGAGCAGGCCCGTGACGTCGTGCCCGCGGGCGCGGAGCGCCGCGACCGTGCGGACCACGGTCTCCAGGCCCTCATAGTCGACCAGGCTGCTCACCGTGCCGATCGCCGGCCCCGCGGGCAGGCCGAGGCTCGCCCGCGCCGCCTCCGGCGTCGGGTGGTGCGCGGCGAGCAGGGCGTCCGGCACGGCATTGGGTACAACGGTGATGTGCCGCTCGGGCACCCCCCGGGCGACCAGCGCGTCGCGCATGGTGCCGCTGAGCGTCACCACGGCGTCGGCGGTGAGCGCGAGCTCGGTCTCCTTCGCGCGCATCAGGTCCCGGCGACGGGACGACGACGCCCGGTCGCGCGCCGCCGTCGTGCCGTGTGCGGCCACCCAGGTCTCCTCGGGCAGGCCACGCACCTCGTAGACCCAGGGGATCCCGAGCCGCCGCGCCGCCGCGCGGCCCAGCGTCCCGACGGACGACGGCGTAGTGGTGTGCAGCACGTCCGCTCGCGCGTCCTGCGCGGCCTCGACCAGCAGGTTGATCTCCAGCGCGGCCCGGCGGGCGGGGTCGGCCGGCGCACGGTCCGGGACCAGCCGGCGATACGGGACGCCGTCCACTACGTCCGTGCCGCGCGCACCGAGCGACCCGATCGTCAGCGGGTAGCCGGGCCGCGTCGTGGCGGACGCCGTGAGCCCGTGGGCACGCTGCGCGGCCAGGATGGCGTGCGAGCGCAGGGTGTAGCCGCTCTGGGTGTGGGGCAGCGAGTTGGTGAGGTGGTGCAGGACGGTGACGGTTCCAGGGTGGTCCAGGTCGACGGTGGGCTCGACGACGGCCGCCCCGACCGCGGGTCGAGCCCCGGCGTCCGCGCGCGGCGACTCCGGCCGCAGCTCGGACACCTGGGCGCGCAGCCCGGCCGGCGCGTCCGGTCCGATCGACTCGACGTCGCCCAGCAGCCAGGCGGCGCGGTAGCGCGCGGGACCGGCCGCGGTGACGCCGTCGAGCAGCTCGGGCCGGCCCACCGTGACGGCGACCTCGGCGGCGACCCGCAGCCCGCGCCCGTCGCGCCGAGCGAGCAGCAGCTCAGCCTCGTCGCCCGCGCCCGCGGTGTCGCCCGCCAGGAGTCGACCGAGTGCGTGGGGCGCGGACGGCGCGGGCGCGACGCCGAGGGCGCTCACCAGCGGCCGCCGCAGCCGCTCGGGCGCCCGCCTGGCGGCCTGCACGGCGAGCCACAGCGGGTCGTCGACGACGGTCCGGGCCACGAAGGACGCGGTGTAGCGAAGATTGCGCGCCAGCTCGCCGGCACGCCGCAAGGGCCGTGCCATCAGAACCGTGCCCCTCGCTCGGCGTCGTCCAGCAGCGGGTGGGGGAGCAGCTCGTCGAGCAGCTCGGTGTACCGGTTGCCGAGCACCTCGTCGCTCGCGTGCTCCGCGACCCAGGCGCTGGCGTCAGGCGAGGCGGCGGGCACCACGCCGTCGGACAGCCAGCCGCACCACAGGTCGGCGAGGCCCTCGACGTCGCCGGGGCGGACGACGGCGCCCGCGCCGGTCGCCGTGACCAGGCTGGCCGCCTCGCCCGCGAGGCAGGTCGAGGCGACGACGCCCGAGGCCATGACCTCGTACAGCTTGGACGGCACCGTCCACTCGAACGGCTCCCAGTCCTTCAGGGAGACGATGACGGTGTCGGCCCACGTGTACAGGTCGCGGACCTGGGTGGACGGCACGGACGGCTCCACCCGGACCGGCGCGCCGAGCTCGGCGGCCAGGAGGCGGAGCGGTTCCAGCTCGTTGCCGTGGCCCACTATGCGTACCTCTACCGCGTGCCCGCGCTCCTGGACCAGGGCGGCGGCGCGGACCGTGACGTCCAGGCCCTGCGACCGGCCGACGGTGCCCGCGTAGACGATGCGCAGCGGGCGGCCCGCCAGGTGGATCGGCGCGTGCTCGCGGACCGGCGTGAACGCGGTCCCGTTGCGCACCACCGCGACGTTGCGGACGCCGCGCGAGCGCAGCACCTCGGCGAAGGCGGCGGTGGTGGTGACCACGAGGTCGGCCCTGGCCTGCAGCCGCGTGACGGCGCGGTGCACCAGGCGGGCTGCGAGGTCGCGCAGGCGGCGGCGCAGGCCGCCCGAACGGCCCCGGCGCAGCAGGATTCCGCTGGGCTCGATGAGGTCGGGCCAGGCGTCACGCATCTCCACGACCAGGGCGGCCCTGTGCCAGCGGGCAAGCGCCCAGCCGGCGGCGACGCTCGGGATGCCGGGAACGGTAGCGATGACGACGGCGGGGCGGCCGGCGGCGGGGCCCACACCGCGCAGCACCGAGCTGGCGGCGGCAACAAGCTGGTCCGCGACGCGCGAGCCGAGCTTGTGCGAGTGCTCGCGAAAGTTCACCCGCAGGATCTTCTCGCCGTGGCTTCCCGTCGTCACCGAGCCCGGTCTGACCTCCGGTGAAGGTTGAGTGATCTTTCCCGAGGGGTAGTGTGGCGGGGGCGTCAGCACGGTCACTGGAAAACCGGCCGGCACGAGGTGACTGGCGAGGGCGCCCCAGCGCCGCTGCGGCGCCCCTGTCTCGGGTGCAAAGTGGTGCGTGACCAGGAGGATCGTGCGGTTCTGCTGGCGTGTTGCACGGGCGATCACTGCGACTTTCCCCTCTGTCCGGCGGTTGGTCAGGGCCTACGAGCTTCGCCCCTGAGGGCGCCCTCCGGTTGCGGTGCAGGCCCCAGAGTAGTAGGCGAACTCGCCACTAGGATCATCGGCTATGGCCGCACCCGATCGCATGGGCGATCTCCTCGCCGCACCAAACCCGGTCGACAGAGACCTCCGGCACGCCCGGCGCACCCGGCGGAGCAAGGGCTTTGCCGCCTGGTTCGTCGTCGGTGCGCTCCTGCTCGTCGGCGGTGGCGGGACCGCTGCCTACTTCGGCTACCGGATGTCGCTCGACAACAACCTGGAGCGGCTCGACCCGTTCGCGGAGATCGAGCCGTCGACGCGGCCGACCGCCCCGCCCGTGGCGGGCCCGACCGCACCGGTGAACATCCTGGTGCTCGGCTCCGACAGCCGGATCTCCGCCGGCGACCCCTCCGCATGGGAGGCCGGGGCGCAGCGCACCGACGCGATCATGCTGGTGCACCTGTCCGCCGACCGGCAGTCGGCTGCTGCGATCTCCATCCCGCGCGACTCCTGGGTGCCCATCCCCGGCCACGGCGAGGCGAAGATCAACGCCGCCTTCTCCTACGGCGGCCCCACGCTCATGATCCAGACGGTCGAGGACCTCACTGGCGTGCGCATCGACCACTTCGCCGTGACCGACTTCGAGTCGTTCACGTCCCTGACCGATGCCCTGGACGGCGTCGAGATCACCGTGCCCGACGGCGAGGGCGGCTCGGTGCGGCAGGCGATGACGGGCGAGGAGGCGCTCGCCTTCACGCGCGAGCGCTACGCCCTGGCGAACGGCGACTTCGGCCGCGTGCAGCGGCAGCAGGCCTGGATGCGGGCGATCGTCGCGAAGGTCAACAACAACCGGAGCGACCCCCTGCGGATGACCCGCTTCTTCGAGGCCGTCACCAGCTCGGTGGCGGTGGACGAAGCGCTCACCATCGACCGGATCCAGGAGCTGTTCGAGAGCGCCCGGGACCTCTCGACGAACGACATCACCTTCATGACTGCGCCGTACACGGGCACGGGGCGCAGCGCTGACGGTCAGTCGATAGTCGTGCTGGACCGCGCCGTGTTCGACCCGCTCATGCAGGCCGTGGCCACGGACGAGGTGCCGGACTTCCTGGCCGGCACGCCCGAGGGCCTGGACCTGCTGCCCGCAGTGGTGCAGTAGCGGTCAGAGATCGAGGACCGGCCGGAGGTCGGCCTGCACCCGAGCCAGGCGGTCGCGCGCGGCCACCCGGGCCGTGGACAGTGCATCGGCGGAGGCGTCCGGGTCGACCGGCGAGACCACCTCGATGTAGCACTTGATCTTGGGCTCGGTACCGCTGGGCCGCACGATCACGCGGGTGTCGTCCGCGGTCAGCAGCACCACGCCGTCGGTCGGCGGCAGCCCGTCCAGGCCCTCCGCGAGGTCGCGCACCGACTCGACGGGCGAGCCCGCCAGGACCGACGGCGGCGTCTTGCGCAGCCACGCCATCGTCGACTCGATCCGGGCGAGGTCCTCGAACCGCGCCGAGAGCTGGCCCGTGACGTGCAGCCCGCAGGCGCGTGCGACGTCGTCGAGCCGGTCCAGCAGGGTGCGGCCCTCGCCCGCGAGCCGGTTGGCGAGCTGCGCGACGGCGACCGCGGCCGACAGGCCGTCCTTGTCCCGTACGTGCTCGGGGTCCACGCAGTAGCCGAGCGCCTCCTCGTACCCGAACACGAGGCCGGGGCTGCGGGAGATCCACTTAAAACCGGTGAGCGTCGTGGCGTGCTTCAGGCCGTGCCGGGCCGCGACGGCGGCCAGCGCGCGCGACGACACGATCGAGCAGGCCAGCGTGCCGCCCGTACCCGCGGCGGCCGCCCGTTCGGCGGCGTCCCAGCCGAGCAGCAGGCCTACCTCGTCGCCGTGCAGCATGCGCCAGCCCTGCGACGCCGCCGTCTCGGCGCCCTGGTACGTCCCGTACTGCGGGTCGAGCACCGCGACCGCGCAGCGGTCGGCGTCCGGGTCGTTCGCGATGACGAGGTCCGCGTGCGCGTCCTGGGCCAGGGCGAGCGCCAGGTCGATGGCCCCCGGCTCCTCCGGGTTGGGAAAGGACACGGTGGGGAAGTCCGGGTCGGGCTCGGCCTGCTCCTCGACCGGCACGACGTCGGTAAAACCAGCCTCGGCCAGCACTCGCGCGATCGCGGCGCCGCCCACGCCGTGCAGCGACGTGGTGACGATGCGCAGCCGGTTGCGCGGCTCGCCGTCGTGCAGGCCGGCTACTGCCGCGTGGTACTCGTCGGTGATCTCCCGGCCGAGGAGCGTCCAGCCGGACTCGGCGCGCGGCACGTCCTTGGCGGCGGCCACGTGGGCGATCTCCTCGGCGATCCGGGCGTCGTACGGCGGGACGATCTGCGCGCCCTGGCCGGCGTCGGACACGACCCGCCCGCCGAGGTACACCTTGTAGCCGTTGTCGGCCGCGGGGTTGTGGCTGGCGGTGACCATGACCCCGGCGTCGGCGGACAGCCGGCGCACCGCGAACGCGAGCACCGGCGTGGGGCCCGGCGCGGGCATGAGCAGCACCTCGGCTCCGGCCGCCACCAGCACGGCGGCGGTGTCCCGGGCGAAGTCGGCGGAGCGGTAGCGCGCGTCGTACCCGACCACAACCCGCGGCGTCACGCCGGCCGCCTCCGACTTCAGGAACGCGCCCAGCCCGGCCGCGGCGGCGATCACCACTGCGCGGTTCATCCGGTTGGGTCCGGCGGCCATGGCGCCGCGCAGGCCCGCCGTGCCGAACTGGAGCGGGCCGGAGAACCGGTCGGCGAGCTCGGCGAGCGCAAAGTCACCGACGTCGGCGGCCGCAGTCCGGTCCTCGGCCCGGGCCACGAGGTCACGCAGCTCGGCGACGTCGTTGTCGTCCACGTCCGCGGCCATCCAGGACTCGGCGCGTGCGGCCAGATCGGGCGCCGAGAGCTTCCCGGTGGCGGTCGGCGGGTTGGCGGGCTCGATCATCAGAGCTGCTTGACCACTCGCGCGAGCAGGTCGCTGATCCGGGGGCCAGAGACGCGGCCCGCCTCCAGCACCTCCTCGTGGGACAGCGGGTTGGCGCTGATCCCGGCCGCCAGGTTGGTGGCGAGCGAGATGCCGAGCACGTCCATGCGGCAGTGACGCGCGGCTACGGCCTCCACCGCCGTCGACATGCCCACGAGGTCGGCGCCCAGCAGGCTGGCCATCTTGACCTCGGCCGGGGTCTCGTACTGCGGGCCGTGGAACTGCGCGTACACACCCTCGGGCAGGTCCGGGTCCACGCTGCGGGCGATGTCCCGCAGGCGCGGCGTGTAGATGTCTGTCATGTCGGCGAACTTGGCGCCCTCGAGCGGCGTCTGCCCCGTGAAGTTGATGTGGTCCTTGAGGAGCACCACCTGCCCGGGGCGCCAGCCGATGTGCACGCTGCCGCAGCCGTTCGTCAGGATCACGGTGTCGCAGCCGGTGGCCGCCGCGGTGCGCACGCCGTGGGCCACGCGCCGGATCCCGCGCCCCTCGTACAGGTGCGTGCGGGAGCCGAGGACCAGCGCGTACCGCACCGCGCCGTCGGGCCGCTCGACACGGATCGACCGCGTGGTGGACCGGTGGCCCTGGACCGCCGGCTGCACAAAGCCGGGGATGTCGGCGGTGGGGATCTCGGCGACGACGTCGCCGAGCAGCTCGGCCGCACCACCCCACCCCGAGCCGAGGACGAGCGCGACGTCGTGCCCCGGCACTCCCGTCTTGGCCGCGATGTACTCCGCGGCCGCGGCAGCGACGTCGAAGGGGTTGGTCGTCGGGTCGTCCAGATCCAGGTCCGTGCTCATGCTCCGAGGTTAACGCCACTTTCCCCCTGGCACGCGCCCACGAGTACGTCGGCTTCGGCAGGCTCGCGGACGATGCGAGAATGTAGGGGTGACCCCCCTCGATCCTGCCGCTGTCCCGCCCCGTGTTGTTGTCGTGGGAGGTGGCCCCGGAGGCTACGAGGCGGCGCTCGTCGCCCGGAGCCACGGCGCGCAGGTCACGGTGGTCGAGCAGCAGGGGATGGGCGGTGCGGCCGTCCTGACCGACGTCGTCCCGTCCAAGACGCTCATCGCCACCGCCGAGTGGATGACCATCGCCGACCGCGCCCCCGAGCTCGGTATCCGCATGCCCGACGACGTGGTGGACCCGTTGGGGGACGTCGACGTCTCGCTGGCGACCGGCGGCATCCCGGTGGTCCGCCCCTACACGGCCCCTGGCCTCAGCGGTGCGGGCGTGCAGGCGGCGGCGTCCGCTGCCGGGACCGTCGACAAGCGCAAGCACTTCGTGGACCTGCAGGCCGTGAACAAGCGGGTGCTCGCGCTCGCGGGGGCGCAGAGCGCCGACATCCGCGGCCGGCTGGAACGGGAGGGGATCCAGATCGTCGCCGGCAAGGGGCGGCTGGACGGCCCTTCGCGCGTGGTCGTGGAGCTGGCCGACGGCTCCACCACCTCGCTGGAGGCGGACTCGATCCTTCTGGCGCTCGGCGCCACCCCGCGCACCCTGCCCACCGCCGTGCCCGACGGCGAGCGCATCCTCACCTGGACGCAGATGTACAACCTGCGGGAGCTCCCGGAGCGGCTGATCGTGGTCGGCTCGGGTGTCACCGGCGCTGAGTTCGCGGGCGCGTACAACGCGCTCGGGTCGGACGTGGTGCTCGTCTCCAGCCGCGACCGGGTGCTGCCCGGCGAGGACGAGGACGCCGCCGAGCTGCTGGAGGGTGTGTTCCGCTCCCGGGGCATGACCGTGCTGTCCCGCTCGCGCGCGGCGTCCGCGGTGCGCACCGACGACGGCGTCGAGGTGACGCTGTCCGACGGGCGGGTGGTGCACGGCTCGCACGTGCTCGTGGCCGTCGGCGGTGTGCCGGCGACGTCGGGCCTGGGGCTGGAAGAAGCCGGGGTGCAGCTCTCGGAGGGCGGGCACGTCGTTGTGGACCGCGTCTCGCGGACCTCGGTGCGCGGCGTGTACGCGTCCGGCGACTGCACCGGCGTGCTCCCGCTCGCGTCCGTGGCCGCCATGCAGGGCCGGATCGCGATGGCACACGCCCTGGGCGACGCCGTCCAGCCGCTCGCGCTGCGCATCGTCGCCTCGAACATCTTCACGGCGCCCGAGATCGCGACCGTCGGCTACAGCGAGGAGAAGCTGCGCGCGCAGAACTCCAAGTTCATCACGACGACGCTGCCGCTCGCCCGGAACCCGCGCGCCAAGATGCTCGGCATCAGGGACGGGTTCGTGAAGCTGTTCGCGCACCCCGAGGCGGGCGTGGTGCTCGGCGGCGTGGTGGTGGCGCCGCGGGCCTCGGAGCTGATCTTCCCGATCACGCTGGCCGTGCAGCACCGGCTCACCGTGGAGAACGTCGCCTCCGCGTTCACGATCTACCCGTCGCTGTCGGGCTCGATCGCGGAGGGTGCGCGCATCCTGGATGCGCGGGTAGGCAAGTAGTTACGCGACCGAGGCGTCCAGGACGATCTGGCCGCCCTCGACCCTCGCGCTCGAGACCGTCAGCCCGGGGACCTTGGCCTCCAGCAGGCGCTCCACGTCGACGGCGATCCGCGCGTCCGGCTGCACGTCCACGACCCCCGGCGGCAGGCCCTGCTTCGCGACCTCCTGCTCGATCGGCGCCGCGGCGAGGCTGAGCAGGCGGTGCGCCGGGAGCCCGGCGGCATTCACCTCGACCGACAGCGTGGCGACGCCGCGCTCGAAGGCGGCCAGCTTCACGTCGGCCCGCACGATCGGGGCGATCTTCACGGCCAGCTTGAGCGGCCCGGGCAGGGTCTCCAGGCGGCGCAGGTCCGCGACCACACGAATCACGTCCCCGTCGCCGACGACGGAGGTGATGACGGGCGGGGCCTGCTTGGCGATCCTGGCCAGGCCGAGCACCTCTTCGGGTGCGATCCGGATGTGCACGATTCGACCCTAACCCAGCATTGCGAGCAGTTCCGGCAGTGCCTCGCCGAACGCCGGCAGCAGGGTCAGAGAGTCGATCTCGGCGAGGTCCACCCAGCGCACCTCCAGGCTCTCCGGGTCGGCGGCGCGCGGCTCGATGTGGTGCCCGGGGGCGACGTCGGCCACCACCGTCGTGTACGTCCAGACCGGGTGCTCCAGCACGTGCGTGCCCACTACGTGCACCGCTGCCGGATCGATGGCCGCCTCCTCGGCGGCCTCCCGCAGGGCGCCGGCCGCCGGCTTCTCGTCCGGGGCCAGCGCGCCGCCGGGGATGCCCCAGGTGCCGCCCATGTGCGACCACAGGGCGCGGTGCTGGAGCACCACGTGCGACGGCGCGCCGCTCGCGTCCCGCCGGACGAGCAGCAGCCCGGCCGCGCCGAACAGCCCCCAGTGCCGGTGGTCCCCGCAGGTCACCCAGCCGTCACCGCCGTGCCGGTGCAGATCGGTCGGGGGCGCGGTCGGATTCGGCACGGCGCCAGTGTGTCAGGTCCGGGCGGGAACTGTCAGCGACTGGCCCCCGACTCCCGGTTCAGGAGGGGACGCCCTCGACGACGACCTTGCCGCCCTCGAAGCGGAAGTCCGTCACCTCGGTGAACTCGCCGCGCATCAGGGTGCGCACGTCCAGCGCGATGGTGCCGTCCTTGCGGAACTGCACTGCGTCCTCGGGCAGGCCGCTCTTCCGCGCCATCTTCGCGATGGTGCCGGAGGCGAGGGGGAGCAGCTTGGTGGCCGGCAGCCCGGCCGCGTCGGCGTCGACCTGGAGCACCGCTACGTTCTCCTGGAACGAGGTGATCCTGGCCGACCCGTGCATGACCGGCACGGCCTTGGCCGCGATCCGGACGGGGAGCGGGGCATGGATCAGGCGGCGCAGGTCTGCAGTCAGGGCGATGACGCCGTCGTCGCAGGTCAGCTCGCTGACGAACGACGGAAGGGTCTTGCGGGGGCGGACGAGGGCGATGGCCTCTTCAGGGCTGAGAACTACGACATTTGTCACGCCGCAGAACCTAGCGGATCAGGGACAGGTCAGTCGACGATCTCGCAGATCGGAGCGCCCGCCGTCACGCTCGCGCCGGGCGCGGCCGTCAGGGACCGCACGGTGCCCGCCCGGTGGGCCAGGATCGGCTGCTCCATCTTCATGGCCTCCAGCACGACGACGAGGTCGCCCTCGGCCACCTGCGCGCCGTCCTCGACCGCCACCTTGACGATCGTGCCCTGCATCGGGGAGGCCAGCGTGTTGCCGGCCGAACCGCTGGACGGCTTGGCGCCGGGAGCTCGCCTGGGACGGCGGGCAGCGTTCGCCGTGCGCGCGCGGCCCGCGGCGACGCCGAGCCCGGCGGGCAGCACGACCTCGAGCCGGCGTCCGCCCACCTCGACCACCACGCGCTCGGCGGTGACCTCTTCCACCTCGGCCTCCGGTGCGGGCGCCGGGGCCAGTGCCTTGAGCGTGTCGGCGAACTCGGTCTCGATCCAGCGGGTGTGCACGCGGAACGCGGAACCGTCGGCCGGGACGAACGCATCGGCGTCGAGCACCGCGCGGTGGAACGGGACGACCGTCGGGATGCCCTCGACCACAAGCTCGCGCAGCGCGCGGCGCGCGCGCTCGATCGCCTGGGTGCGCGTGGCACCCGTGACGATGACCTTCGCGATCATCGAGTCGAACGCGCCGGAGACCGAGTCGCCCGCGACAACACCCGAGTCGACCCGCACACCCGGGCCGGACGGCCAAAGAATCGTGTTCAGGCGGCCTGGCGCCGGGAGGAAGCCCGCGGCCGGGTCCTCACCGTTGATGCGGAACTCGATGGAGTGCCCGCGCACCACAGGGGAGTGGTAGCCGAGCGGCTCGCCGGCCGCGATGCGCAGCTGCTCGCGCACCAGGTCGATGCCCGTGACCTCCTCGGTCACCGGGTGCTCCACCTGGAGCCGCGTGTTCACCTCGAGGAACGAGATGGTGCCGTCGAGGCCCACCAGGAACTCGCAAGTGCCCGCGCCCACGTAGCCGGCCTCGCGCAGGATCGCCTCTGAGGCCGTGTACAGGGACTTCTCCTGCTCCGGCGTGAGGAACGGCGCGGGCGCCTCCTCGACCAGCTTCTGGTGACGTCGCTGCAGCGAGCAGTCCCGCGTGGACACCACCACGACGTTGCCGTGGGCGTCCGCGAGGCACTGCGTCTCCACGTGCCGCGGCTTGTCCAGGTAGCGCTCCACGAAGCACTCGCCGCGACCGAACGCCGCCGTCGCCTCGCGGACCGCCGAGTCGAACAGCTCGTCGATCTCGTCGAACGTGCGCGCGACCTTCAGCCCGCGACCGCCGCCGCCGAACGCCGCCTTGATGGCGACGGGCAGCCCGTACTCCTCGGCGAAGGCCTTGACCTCTGCGCTGTTCTTGACCGGGTCGGGTGTGCCGGGGACCAGCGGCGCGCCAGCGCGCTGCGCGATGTGCCGCGCGCTCACCTTGTCACCCAGCGCCTCGATGGCCGACGGCGGCGGCCCGATCCAGGTGAGCCCCGCGTCGAGCACAGCCTGCGCGAACTCCGCGTTCTCCGACAGGAACCCGTAGCCCGGGTGCACGGCGTCGGCGCCCGAACGGCGGGCGACGTCGAGCAGCTTCGCCGGGTCCAGGTAGGTGTCCGCCGCGCGCGCTCCGCCGAGCGCGAAGGCCTCGTCCGCGAGCCGGACGTGCAGCGCCTCGCGGTCCTGGTCGGCGTAGACGGCGACGGAGGTCAGCCCCGCGTCGGCACATCCACGGGCCACGCGCACGGCGATCTCACCTCGGTTGGCGATGAGCACCTTGGAGATGGTTCTGGGCATGCTGGAACTGGGCACGGCTCACCGTAACCCGATGGCACGAGAGCGAAGTACCCCCTCGGGCCCTCGGAGAAAAGTCTGGAGTCCAGACCAACCCCAGCGCGGGCCGTTTGGAGGGTTTAGACATGGCGTCAACCCTGGGGAGTCGGATCCGGGTCGCCTGGTTGTGGGTATCCGGCAGAAGGCCCGGGCACTCAGGGGGTGGCGGCGGCTCGTCAGGGGGTGCGGAGCACCCGCCACGGGACGCCCAGCTCACCCAGGAGCTCGCGCAACAGCGGGAGGCTGATGCCGACGACGCCGTGGTGGTCACCCTCGATGCGCTCGATGTAGGGGCCGCCCAGCCCGTCGATCGTGAACGCGCCCGCCACGTACAGCGGCTCGTCGGTGGCGACGTAGGCGTCGATCTCGTCGTCGTCGATGTCGGCGAACCAGACGGTGGTCGAGCTGGTCGAGCCGAGGGTGCCGCCCGTGCCGCCGGAGCTGTCGTCGCGTAGGTCCACCAGCCAGTGGCCCGTGTGCAGCACACCCTTGCTGCCGCGCATGGAGCGCCAGCGCTCCCGCGCGGTGGCGGCGTCGGCCGGTTTGCCGACGACGGTGCCGTCGATCTCCAGCATGGAGTCGCAGCCGACCACTATGACGTCCGCGGTGTCTATGACGTCCGCGGTGTCGCTCGCGGCGTCGTCCGAGGTGTCGACGACGGCGCCTTCGAGCCGGGCCGCGACCTCCTCGGCCTTGGCCTGGGCCAGGACGAGCACCGCGTCCGCCGGATCGAGCTCACCGAACCGGTCGGCGGCGTCGACGAGGACCTTGTCCTCGTCGACGCCGGAGACGATGACGTCCGGGGTGACTCCGGCGGACTTCAGCGTCGCGAGTCGGGCAGGGGACTGTGAGGCGAGGACCAGACGTGGCACGCGCGCCACAGTAACGGTTAGGCGAGGGCCTCGCGGAGGGTGTCCAGGCCTACCGAGCCCAGGTTGAGGGCCCGGGCGTGGAAGGCCTTGGCGTCAAACTCCTGGCCGGCGGGCACTGCCGCCTTGGCCTCGTCGCGGGTCTGCTCCCAGAGGCGCTGCCCCACCTTGTACGACGGAGCCTGGCCCGGCCAGCCGAGGTAGCGGTTGAACTCGAAGCGGACGAACTGCTCCGGCATGTTCACGTTGGCCTTGAGGAACGGCCAGGCCTGCTCGGCGGTCCAGGTGCCGCCGCCCCACTCTTCGGGGGCCTTCAGGCCCAGGTGCACGCCGATGTCGAACACGACGCGGGCCGCGCGCAGGCGCTGCGCGTCGAGCATGCCGAGGCGGTCGCCCGGGTCGTCCATGTAGCCCAGGTCGGCCATGAGTCGCTCGGCGTAGAGGGCCCAGCCCTCGCCGTGGCCGGACACCCAGCAGGCCAGCCGGCGCCAGTTGTTGAGCGTCTCGCGGGCGAACACGGCCTGGCCGCACTGCAGGTGATGGCCGGGAACACCCTCGTGGTAGACGGTCGTCTTCTCGCGCCAGGTGTTGAACTCGGTGACCCCGGCGGGCACGGCCCACCACATGCGCCCCGGCCGGGTCCAGTCGTCGCTCGGCGGCGTGTAGTAGATGCCGCCCGACTGGGTCGGCGCGATCATGCACTCCAGGTCCAGCACGGGCTCGGGGACGTCGAAGTGCGTGCCGTTCAGGGCGGTGATCGCGGCGTCGGACGTCTCCTGCATCCAGGCCTTGAGGGCGGCGGTGCCCAGCAGCTTGCGCGCGGGGTCGGCGTCGAGCGCCGCTACCGCCTCCTCGATCGTGGCACCCGGGCCGGCGATCTGCGCGGCCACCGACTCCTGCTCGGCGATGACGCGGGCGAGCTCCTCGAGGCCCCACTGGTAGGTCTCGTCGAGGTCCACCTTCGCGCCCAGGAAGTAGCGCGAGAACAGGGTGTAGCGGTCGCGGCCCACGGCGTCGGCCTCCGGGGCCTGCGGGGCGAGGTCGCGCTCCAGGAAGTCGGCAAGCTTGGCGTAGGCGCCGCGGGCAGCCGTGGCGCCTAGCTCCAGCTCCTTGCGGACCAGGCTGCAGGCGGCCGAGTCGTCCAGCACGTCGTCGACGGCCTGCCCCCGCGTGAACGACGTGAAGAACGAGTCGCCGCCGGCCAGCTCGCGCGCCTGGTCGACGCACTCGCGCACCTGGCGGATCGCCGCCACGTTCCCCTGTGCGGCCGCGGCACTGAGCGACTCGATGTACCCGTCGACGGCGCCCGGGAGCCCGTTCAGGCGGGAGGCGATGTTCTCCCACGCCTCGACGGAGTCGGTGGCCATGATGTCGAAGACGTCGCGCAGCCCCTGCACGGGGGACGCGATGTTGTTCAGGTTGCGCAGGTCCTCACCGGCGTCGTGCAGCTCCAGGTCGAGCCCGATCCGCTCCCGCATCGCGGACAGCGTGACCCGGTCGACGTCGTCGGCGGGTACCAGGCCGTCGAGCTTGGCCAGGGTGTCCCGGCCGGCCTGGGCGACGGCGTTGTGCCCGGCGGGGGAGAGGTCGTCCATCTCGTGGTCGTGCCCGGGCAGGCCCATGGCTGTCGCGGACAGCGGGGAGAGCTTGATGAGGTCGGTGACGTAGTCGTCGGCGACTGCGTCGATCGGCGTGGGGGTGCGTGTGGGGCTGACCATGAGGCGGAGCCTACGATGCGCCGTCGGCCCCGCGCAGGTCCTTTCGGAGCATGTCACCCGCCGCCGTCGTCAGGACCGCAGGCTCCACGACGCTGTCAGGACCGCAGGCTCCAGCGCCAAGCATCAGCGTTGTGCCGCCCCGACCGTCCACCAAAGTTCTTGGCAGTAGCCGCCCCGTTCCCCCGCAGCGCCCGGGAGTGGTTGATCCACTCGTCGAGCGGGGCGGCGTCCTCGGGCTCCGGGCCCGCCGCCGCGACGGCGGCGAGGCCCGCGACCAGGGCCGCCACCTCGACGTCGTCGGGCTCGCCGCGTACAACGCGTACCTCGGGGCTCATTCGTCGTCCTCCTCGTAGAAGCCGAAGCCGGGCGCGTCTCCGCGCGACGCGGCCCACTCCGCGATGTCGTAACCGCCCTCGGTGAGGTGCGTCGCTACGGACTCGCCGGCGGCGTCGAGCAGGTCGATCACACCGTCCAGGGACGCGTCCCCGCCGCGCGTGCCGACGACGAAGCCCAGGTAGAACGACTCGCCGCCGTCCGGCAGGCCGGCCTCGGCGATCTCCTCGACCTCGGACTCGTCGCCGGGCTCCCACACGGACGACGTGAGGTCGGGGTGCATGCCCAGGGCGCCGTGCAGTGCGTCGAACAGGGTGGCGTTCAGGTGCCCCACCTTGGCTTCGAGGGCCAGCACGCGCGGGTCCTCGTCTGCCTCCGCGGCGCCGAACTCGGCGCGGACGCCTACCGCCGTCCCCACGTACTCGTGCAGTACAGCGGCCAGCGCGTCGACCGCACGGTGCATCGGCTCCGCGTCGACGCGGCCCATCGGCGCGGGGCCGTGGGTGGCGTCCTCGTGGCTCATGTAGTTCCTCCGGGTCTCGACAGGCTCGATCCCGCCGGTCAGAGCGGGATGTTGCCGTGCTTCTTCGGAGGAAGCGTAGATCGCTTGGTGCGCAGAGCGCGAAGCGCACGCACCACTTGCACGCGCGTCTCGGAGGGACGGATCACCGCGTCGACGTATCCGCGCTCGGCGGCGTCCCACGGGTTGACGATGGCGTCCTCGTACTCGGCGGTCAGCCGGGCCCGTTCGGCGTCGACGTCCCCGCCGGCCTCTGCGACCGTCTTCAGCGCGCCGCGCTGCAGGATGTTCACGGCGCCGCTCGCGCCCATGACGGCGATCTGGGCGGTCGGCCACGCCAGGTT
This sequence comes from Promicromonospora sp. Populi, assembly GCF_041081105.1. Taxonomy (NCBI): domain Bacteria; kingdom Bacillati; phylum Actinomycetota; class Actinomycetes; order Micrococcales; family Promicromonosporaceae; genus Promicromonospora; species Promicromonospora sp. Populi. The sequence continues at coordinate 4,955,774 of NZ_CP163528.1, forward strand.
GACGTCGGCGCCGAGCTGCTTGGAGCCCATCACGATGTACGCGCCGCCGTACGCCTTGCGCGTGATGACGGTGATCAGCGGCACCGTCGCCTCGGCGTAGGCGTAGATCAGCTTGGCCCCGCGGCGGATGATGCCCTGGTGCTCCTGCCCGACGCCGGGGAGGAAGCCCGGCACGTCCACGAACGTCAGCACGGGGACGTTGAACGCGTCGCAGGTGCGCACGAACCGCGCGGCCTTCTCGGCGGCGTCGATGTCGAGCGTGCCCGCCATGGACTGCGGCTGGTTGGCCACGATGCCCACCGACTGGCCCTCCACGTGCCCGAACCCGATGAGCACGTTGGTCGCGAACATCGGCTGGACCTCCAGGAACGACTCCGGGTCCAGCACCGCCTCGACGGCCTCGCGCATGTCGTAGGGCTGGTTGTCGCTGTCCGGGATCAGCGCGTCGAGGGCCTCGTCCTCGGCGGTGACCTCCAGCACGGTCTCGTCGTCCGGCGGGAACGCCGGCGCGTCGGAGAGGTTGTTCTGCGGCAGGTACCCGATCAGGTGCCGCACGTAGTCGATGGCGTCGTCCTCGTCGCTGCCCATGTAGTGCGCAACGCCCGACTTCGAGTTGTGCGTGCGTGCCCCGCCCAGGGTCTCGAAGTCGACGTCCTCGCCCGTGACCGTGCGGATCACGTCCGGTCCGGTGATGAACATGTTGGAGGTCTGGTCGGCCATGACGATGAAGTCGGTCAGCGCGGGGGAGTACACGGCGCCGCCGGCGCTCGGGCCGAGGATCAGGGAGATCTGCGGGATCACGCCCGAGGCCGCCACGTTGCGCCGGAACATCTCGGCGAACTGCGTCAGCGCCGCCACACCCTCCTGGATACGGGCGCCGCCGCCGTCGCTGATGCCGATGAGCGGCACGCCGGTGCGCAGCGCGAGGTCCTGCACCTTGGTGATCTTCTGGCCGTGCACCTCGCCGAGGCTCCCGCCGAACACCGTGAAGTCCTGGGAGTAGACGCACACCTGGCGGCCGTCGATCGTGCCGTACCCGGTCACGACGCCGTCGCCGGCGATCCGCTTCTTCTCCAGGCCGAAGTTGCGGCTGCGGTGCTTGGCCAGCGCGTCCAGCTCGGTGAAGCTGCCCTCGTCGAGCAGCGCGTCGATGCGTTCCCGGGCGGTCTTCTTGCCCCGCTTGTGCTGCTTCTCCTGGGCCGTCTCCTCCGGGGTGTCGATGGCGGCGGCCCGACGCGCGTCGAGGTCGTCGAGCTTGGCGCGCGTGCCTGCGAGGGTGGTGATGGCGTCGTTCACTCTTCGAGCGTAGTTGTCGGATGCCTCCGGCTCGATGCGTGAGCGTCCAGCAGGTCCCGGTCCCCGATTGTGGGTTTCCTCCAAGAGCATGCACAACGCCGAGGGGAGAGGATGGGGCTGTGCACCAGTCCCTCTACCTCGACCGGCTCAGCGTCCCGGGTTACGCCCGGGTCGAGGTCGTCGAGACGTCGACCTCCACCAACGCCGAGCTCGTCGCGGCCGTCCGCTCGGACCCGGCCGCCTGGCCCGCGCCGTCGGCCCTGATCGCGGAGCACCAGACCGCGGGCCGGGGACGGGCCGGGCGCACCTGGGAGACACCCGCACGCGCCGGGCTCACCGTGTCCGTGCTCCTGCGGCCGCAGGTCCCGGCCGGGACCCTGGGCTGGCTCCCGCTGCTGGCCGGGCTCGCGGTGGTCCGCACGGTGTCCGACGGCGACGGCGTCACCGCCGCGGTGAAGTGGCCCAACGACGTGCTGCTGCCCGCCGTCGACACGGTCGCCGGCCTGGGCCGGTACCGCAAGGTTGCCGGAATCCTGGCGGAGGTGGTGCCAGGGGGCCCTGGCGCTCCCGCGATCGTGCTCGGGATCGGGCTCAACGTGTCGCAGTCCGCGGCCGAGCTGCCCGCGCCGACGGCGACGTCGCTGGCGCTCGCGGGGTACCCCCGGCCCGACCGGACCGACGTGCTGGTGCGGCTGCTGGGCGAGGTGCACGCCGTCGTCCGGCGGTGGGAGCAGGCCGGCGGCGACGTCGTGGCGGCCGGGCTGCTGGACGAGTACACGGCGGTGTCCGCCACGCTCGGGACCCGCGTGCGGGCCGAGCTCGCGGGGGGAGCGGACGTGCTCGAAGGTGACGCGGTGGGCCTGGACGAGACGGGGGCGCTCGTGGTGCGCCTGAAGTCGGGCGAGGAACGCACGGTGACGGCCGGCGACGTCTGGCACCTGCGGTAACGACCGGGTGAACTCCTGTGCCGGCCGGGGTGAACTCGGCGGCATTCCCTGCCGGGCTCTGCTCGGCCTGCGGTAATGTCCGCCAGAAGCGACGTGGTAACCCCAACGTGCGAAGGCGGGAGATGCCGATGGAGGCAGGTCGAGCTGCGGTCTCGGTGGCCAAGGGAGTCGTGTGCGCGGCGGCCGTGGTCACGGTGTACCTGATCAGTACGGTCCGGCTGGACCGGGGCATCGTGCAGACGGAGGGGACTCCGACGGCGGGCCTGGTGGCGGCCGGTATCGCCTGGCTGATGGTCGTCTGGGTCCTGCTCTACCGCGACGACGGCGTGCGGGGCGTGCGGCTGGACCTGTGGAACGTGGTCACCATCGTCGGGATGCTGCTTGTGCTCATGGGAATCCCGCTCGTGCTCACGTTCTGGGGCTGAGACCTGCCGGTCCGTCCTGCGGGTGCATGCGGTTGCATCCGGTGCCCGCACCTACAGTGGTGACGTGCTCCACAATTCCGAGACGTCCCACACCCACCACGACGCACCGGGCGCCGACACCGCTGCCCGGCTCGACGAGACGCTGCTGGGCGGCGCCCGCCGCTACACGCTGTCGCAGGTGGTGGAGCGCACGGGGCTCGACGAGCAGTTCGTCACTCGCTACTGGCGCTGGATCGGCCTGCCCGTCACGCACCCGACGGAGACCTGGTTCACGGACGCCGACGTCGAGGCGCTCAACGACGCGGCCGGGCTGTTCGAGGAAGAGCAGATGGACGAGCGCGCCCAGATGACCTTCATCCGGTCGGTGGGCCATACCTCGGAGCGGCTGGCGCTGTGGCAGGTCGAGGCGCTCGTCGAGCACCTGGCGCGGCGCTACGAGCTGGACGAGACGTCGGCCCGCCTGCTGGCGCTGGACCGGCTCCCGGAGATGTCGGAGATGCTCAGCCGCCAGCTCGAGCACGCCTGGCGGCGGCAGCTCGCGGCGCTGACGGGCCGCACGGCCATCGAGTTCGCCGGCGCCCGGGGCGACGACCGCAACGACAGCCACCAGCTGCCGCTGCTGCGGGCGGTCGGGTTCGCGGACATCGTGTCGTTCACGAAGCGCACGGCGGGCCTCGGCTCGGAGGAGCTGGCGGAGTTCGTCCAGCGGTTCGAGGCCGGGGCGCGCGACGTCATCGTCAACGCGGGCGGCCGCGTGGTGAAGACCATCGGCGACGCGGTCCTCTTCGTGACCGACGACGTCTCCACCGGCGCCGAGGTGGCCCTCGGCCTGGCCGAGACCTCGGGCGCGGCACTCGGGACGGCGGCACCCGGTGACCCCGAGATCCCGGTGCGGGTCGGGCTCGTGTGGGGGCGGGTGCTGTCCCGGTTCGGCGACATCTTCGGCCCGACCGTGAACCTGGCCTCGCGCCTGACGGAGCAGTCCGAACCGTCGACCGTCCTGGTGGACAAGGAGACCGCCGCGAAGCTGGCCACGAGCTCCCGCTACGCGCTCACCGCGCAGCCGGTCCGCGACGTCCCGGGCATCGGCCCGCTGGCCCCGGTCCGCCTCCAACGCGCCTACCGGGGCTGACGGAGCGCCTGCATCGCGCCGGGGAGGAGCCGCAGCTGCTCCCGGCGTTCGGCGGCGAAGGTACGCCGGTCGCCAGACGACCAGCGCCGGTCGAACAGTCGCTTGGCCGCTGCCACGGCCTCGGGGCGCCGCTCGGCGATCCGGCCGGCCAGCGCGAACGCCTCGTCCAGGGGCGTGTCGGTCACGGTCCCGGCCAGGCCGAGCCGGCCGGCGTCGGCCCCCGAGAACTCCTCGGCCGTGAAGGTGAGGCGCTTCGCCGTCTCGATGCCCACGAGCTGGATCAGCGCGCGGATCCCGGACATGTCCGGGACCAGGCCGCGCTCGACCTCCTTGATCGACCAGCGGGCGTCGGGGGTGGTCAGGCGCAGGTCGGCGGCCAGGGCGATCTGCACCCCCGCGCCGAACACGTGCCCGTGCACGGCGGCGATCACCGGGACGGGCAGGCGGCGCCAGGCCCAGCAGGCCTCCTGGAAGAGGTTGGTGCCGCGCGGCGTCGGCACAAAGGCCCGTGCCACCGCCGCGGGGTTGCGCGCCGCGGCGCCTAGGTCGAGCCCGGCGCAGAAGGAGCGGCCGCTGCCCGAGACGACCACCGCGCGCAGCCCGGGCTCGCGCCCGAGGCGGCGTGCGGTGGCCTTGAGCTCGCGGAGCATGTCGAGCGACAGCGCGTTGAGCTTGTCGGGCCGGTCAAGTCGGACGTCGGCGATCCCGTCCGAGAGGCTGCAGAAGATGCGGCTCTCGGACGGGACGCCCGACGGCGTGGTGCTGGCGCTCATGGAGCGCAGCCTACGCATCGCCGACCATCAGGGATGCGATGGTCGTGCGAACCCGGTGGTTACTCCTCGGGCTCAGGCCCAGGCCCCTCGGGGACCTCCGTGTCGACCCCGTCCAGGAGCGGGACCTTCACCGTGCGGTTGCCCGGCGTACCGCCGAGGACGACGGTCCGGTAGCTGACGTTGTTGGACCTCGTCCGCTCGTACAGGTTGCCGTTCGGGTTCACGGTGATCTTGATCTGGTAGGTCCCGTTGCGGACACCCGTCAGGTCGAACGCCTGCGTCTGGTACTGGCTGTAGGTGTCGCCCCAGCCGGCGGGCAGGACCTCACGCAGCCAGATGGCGGACCGGTCACCGCAGGTGCTGTCGAGGCCCGTGGCCTCCGGGCGCCAGACGGCACCCTTCACCGAGAGGTCGACCGGGTCGGTGGGCGCCAGGCACCAGGACTGCTTGCCGCTGGTGGTCACCAGGTCGCCCTTGGTCGTCACGAGCTCGTAGTTCGCGAAGTCCAGGAAGTGCCAGTGGTCGTGCTCGGGCGCGTCGTGGTACTCCATGGTCCCGGTCTTGGCGCTGCCGACCTGCTTGCCGTCCCGGTAGAAGAACTGGTAGGCGTCCATGACCTCGCCGGCGCCCTGCCGGTAGCCCTCGACGACCAGCGGTGCGGGCCCGGCGTTCCACTCGTGGGCGAAGAAGGTCAGCCGGTCGGTGCCGGCGTCCACCTCGGTGCCGACCTGCCAAGCAGGCACGGACACGAGGTCGGGAAGAGTGTCCTTGGCCGGCTTCTTGGTCGACGGCGCTGCCCCCTGCTGGCCGAGCGCGGGGTGGTCGCCGCCGTGCGCCTGGTCCTGAAGGGTGAAGAGGTTGGTGCGCTGCGTGCTGTCGGTGGTGTCGCCGTGCCCGGCGTGCGCGCCGCCGGCTGCTGCGCGCGTCGTGGCCGGCTCCTCGCCGTCCACGAGCGTGCTGAAGCCCTCCTGCGGCTCACCCAGGAGCTCCTCCGCGACCTCCTCGCACTCGAAGACCTCGCACTCGTCGATCACCTCGACCTTCTGCGTCACCTTCCGGCTGTTGGCGGGCAGGCCGAGGAAGTCCGCGACGGGGTCGCTGATGGACACCGTCAGCACGAGGCTCTTCCAGGTCGTCTTCACGTTGAAGTAGGTGTCGAGCTTGCTCGCCCAGCCCTGCTCGATCCCGGACACGCTGGACTTCGTGAACCAGTTGCCGCCGCAGAACGAGGGGTAGACCGGCTCGGTGCTGCCGGTCGGCTCGATGCGCTGACGCTCTGTCCCGCTCAGGCACAGGCTGCGGGACTTCTTGGACAGCACCTTGCCCTTCGGGGTCGTCACGGTGACCGTGAGTCCGTCCTTAAAACCGTTGAGCCCGTCGACGATCGCGGCGGGGGCCTCGGTGGTCGTGCGCTTCTTACCGCGGATCACTGTCTTGGTGAGCGTGACCGGGTCGGAGATCTTGGCGCGTTTTGCATTGAACTCGTAGCCCTGGCCGTATGCACCGAGCCAGACGGCCGAGTCCGTCTGCACATACCCGTCATAGGCGTAGGCCTGGACGGTCTTCGACGCGGGGGCGAAGCGAAGGCCGCGCTGTGTGGTCGGCGCGGCCGCGGCGGCCGCGTCAGCCTCGGTCGTCGAGGCGGTCGTCGAGGCGGTCGTCGTGGCGGCGGACGCTGTGTCCGTCGTGCCGCCTTCTCCCAGCAGCCCGAGTGCCAGCACTACAGCGACGCCCATGGTGAGCAGGCGAGGTGCTGGACGGGACAAGCGGTGAGCGGTCATGGATCCCCCATTGGTCAGGACAGAAACCTGTCACGGCTAGGGACGCTCGAAGGTCCCGTTACGTTGGCACCACGAACACAGTTCACCCGCTGGGTGTCATCTGGGCACGTCAGACGGCGCGCAGCGCGCCTGGCCGCCGGCCGGCCAGCCGGTCGAGCGCGTCCGACGTCGCCTCGTCCGCAGGCAGGTGCACCACGAGGCGCTGGCCGTCGGCGTCGGGCAGCGCGAGGGTCTCGACGTCCAACCGGAGGTCGCCAGCCTCGGGGTGGCGCATCCGTTCCGTGGCGGTGCGGTAGCGGACCTGGAGGGGCGCGGCGTACCGGTCGCTGAACTCCGCACCGGCCAGCACGGACATCGCCTCGGCGAGCTCGGCGACGTGCGGGTCACCGGGTGCCGACTCCATCCGGAGCGCCGCGACCTGCCGGTCGGCGACGTGCGCCCAGTCCGGGAACGCCTCCCGGGCGCGCGGCTCGGTCAGGACGAACCGGAGCAGGTTGGGGTGCTCGCCGTCGAACAGGCCGAACGGCGCGAGCAGACGGCGGTACGTGCTTGTCGCGGCTAGGACGTCGCCCACCCGGTTGAGCAGCACCGCGGGGGACGGCTCGAGCCGGTCGAGGAACGCCCGGATCGGCGGTCGTACCGAGTCGGCGGGCGGGTCGGCGGTGCAGGCCCCGGTCCCGTCCTTGGTGGCGCGCAGCAGGAGGAAGCGTTCGTCCGAGGGGAGCCGGAGGGCGTCGGCCAGCGCGCCCAGGATCTCGGGCGAGGGATGCCGGTCGCGGCCCTGCTCCAGGCGGGTCAGGTACTCGACGCTGACCTCGGCGAGCGTGGCGAGCTCCGAGCGGCGCAGCCCGGGCGTGCGGCGGCGGGCACCGCGCGGCAGGCCCACATCCTCCGGGGCCACGGCCTCGCGGTAGGCGCGCAGAAGAGCGCCGAGCTCGCTGGTCATATCCCCACCCTAGACGGGCCGCACGCGCGGAGGGTGGCCCCCGCGGGGCCAGTCTCAGGGCGGCCTGGTTGCCCGACGGCGGCCCGCGCACCGTGGAGCCATGGACATCGGACTTCAGGAACGGACAGTCATCGTGACCGGCGCGTCGGGCGGCGTCGGGCGGCACATCGCCACCGCCTTCGGTGCGGAGGGCGCGAACGTCGTGGTCACCTACCGCAACGCCCGCGACGAGGCGCAGAAGGTGGCCGAGGAGATCGGCGACCGCGCCGTCGTCGTGCAGTACGACCAAGCGGACCCGGGAGCCGCCGAGGCGCTCGTCGCCGCGGCGGTCGAGGCCACCGGGCGAGTCGACGTGCTCGTCAACAACGCGGTGGCCTGGGGAGACATGGTGCCGTTCGACACCGTGCCCGAGGAGGAGTGGACGGCGCTCCTCCGGAGCAACGTCGAGGGTGCGATCCGGCTGACCCGCGCCGTGACGCCCCACATGCGTGCGGCCGGCTGGGGGCGGTTCGTGCACATCTCGTCGTCGCTCGTGACCGACGGCGCAGCGGGGGCCGAGTACTACGCCGCGGCCAAGGCGGCGCTGCACGGCTTCAGCAGGTCCGTCGCGTTCTCGCTCGGGCGCGACGGCGACCTGCTCTCCAACGTGGCGCTGCTTGGCCTGACCAGGACGGCCACCAACACCCACATCGTCGACCAGGTGGGAAACCTGTACGAGGAGCGGTCGCCGCTCGGCCGCCTGATCGACGCGTCGGAGGTGGCGACCGCCGTCGTCTGGCTCGGCTCCGCCGCCAACACCGCGATCAACGGGCAGGTGATCGGGGTGACGGGCGGGGCGTAGATCCGCGTGTGACACGATGCGAACGTGCGCAAAGTCGTTCTCTTCGATCTCGACGACACGCTCGTGGACCAGGAGGGCGCCTCCCGCACTGCGCTCCTGGACTGGTTGCCCGAGCTCGGTCTGGACCTCGACGAGCCGGACGAGCTGGTCGCCGCGTGGGGCAGCATCGCCGAGGAGGCCTTCGGTCGCTACCAGCGGCGCGAGCTCACCTTTGCGGAGCAGCGGCGGGTGCGCGTGCGCGAGTTCCTGGGCGCTGACGCCACCGACGACGAGGCAGACGAGCTCTTCTCGGGCTACCTGTCCCGCTACGAGCAGGCCTGGACGGCGTTCGACGACGCGGTGCCCGCCCTGCGCAGGGTGCGCGACGCCGGCCTCGTCGTCGCGCTGCTCACCAACGGCGACTCCGCGCACCAGCGGCTCAAGCTCGACCGCACGGGCCTGGCCGAGCACCTCGACGTCGTCGTCGCCTCGGACGACCTGCCCGCCGGCAAGCCGGACCCGCGCGCCTACACCGACACGTGCGAGATCCTGGGCGTGGCGCCGGGGGACGTGCTGATGGTGGGCAACGACGTCGAGAAGGACTACCAGGGGCCGCTCGACGCGGGCCTGCGCGCGGTGCTGCTGGACCGGGCCGACCGGTACCCGGAGGTCGCGGACCGGATCCGGACGCTGGACGACGTACCGCTGGTGGCGTAGCCGGGCAGGCCCCTGTAACGCTGCCTGGGCAGCCGGACATGACACTCTCGTCACTGCCACGCCACCGAGAGGTCCCGGATGACGTCCCCCGATCCCCAACCACCACCCGACCCGCTTGCCGACCGCAAGGACCGGTTCACCGCGCTCTTCGAGTCCACGCACCGCGCGCTGCTCGCCTACGCCGTGCGCCGGGTGGCCGAGCCGGCCGACGCCGCAGACGTGGTCGCCGAGAGCTTCCTCGTCGCCTGGCGCCGCATCGAGGACGTCCCCAGCGGGGACGACACCCGGCCCTGGATGTTCGGGGTGGCCCGTCGGGTGCTGGCCAACGCGCGCCGCGGCGACCGCCGTCGACTCGCCCTCGCGGACCGGCTGCGTGACCACCTCACGGACGTGGTGCCCCCGCCCGACGACGCGGGGAGCGATGTCGAGCGGGCTCTTGCCCGCCTCTCGGACGACGACCAGGAGCTCCTGCGCCTGGTCGCCTGGGAGGAGCTTGCCCGCGACGAGATCGCGCTGGTGCTCGACATCTCGCGCACCGCGGTACGGGTGCGCCTGCACCGGGCACGTCGTCGGCTCGCCGACCAGCTGGCTGCCCTGGAGGAACCCCTGAAACGCTCCGCCGATGGCGGACAGGTGATGAGCAGGTGGGCACGAGCCCGCCCCGGGATCGAGGAGGCGTGATGACGGACGAGATGAAGCAGCTGAAGGCCGCAGACCCGATGCGTCGGGTTGACCTCGACGCCGTGGATCAGGCGGCATTCGCCGCCCTGCGCGAGGAGATCACCATGACAGGAACCCAGCTGGACGCCGCCGCCGCGGAGCGAGAGGCAGCCGGGAAGCTGCTGCCGGCCGCCCGCCGGAAGCGGCTCGGACGCCGCGGCGCGATCGCCGTAACCCTGGCGGGTGTGCTCGCGGGAGGCGGCGTCGCGTACGCGGCCGTCCAGGCGTACCTGGGCGAGGGCTCGGAGGGCCTCACGTGCATGACCACGTGGAACGACAGCGCGCTCGAAGGGATGGGCACCGACGCGGGCGGCCCGTGGCTCACCGGCGACGCCGTCGCCGACTGCACCACGATGCTCGCCGAGGCGGGCCTGCCGCCCGTCGACAACCCCGTGGTGTTCGAGCACGACGGCCAGGTCTACGTGACGCCCACCGACCAGGCGCCCGACTGGATCGAGCCGATCGACAGCGGGTCCGGGCCCGCGGTGGACGCGAGGGTGATCGAGCTGCGGTTGAGCCTGGGCGACCTGGTCGACGGCGGTAACGCTTCCTGCCGCACCCTCGACGAGGGCGTGGCGTGGGCGCAGTCCGAGCTCGACCGGCTGGGTCTGGCGGACTGGACCGTCGAGACGGTAGGGACGGCGAGCGCGGAGCAGCCGTGCAGCGGGCTGTCCGCCGAAGAGTCCGGGACGCTGGTGGTCGCACCTTCCGAGGAGCCGGAGCTGCTCTACTCGATCCCTGAGATCGACCCGGTGGTGGACACGCTGCGTAGTGAAATCGCCGACCAGTGCATCACGGTCGAGCAGGCGCGGGCCGTAGCCGACGAGGCGCTCGCGCCCCTCGAGCACCACTGGCCGACCACGACCGTCGTGGACGAGTCCGCGGAGTGCGCCCGCGTGGACATCCAGGTCGGCGGCAGCGTCCAGGTCGCGGTCTACGGGCCGACGACGGTCGACTGACCTGGTCGGACACCAGGGCGTGCCGCGTCGGCCTCAGCCGGCGCGGCACGCTCGTATGCGGGTAGCGGTAGATGCCGTGCGCATCACGTCTTGAGCCAGGCCCCTGATCTCAGTCTCCATGTCAAAGCCCCATCACTTCTGATGCACTATTGCCGGGCGGATCGCGCTGGACGGCGACGTAGGCCGGGCGGTGGGTGCCAGGTCTCCTGAAAACGTTCATTCCGGCCCCGCCAAGTTCACTTTGGCTGAACTATTCAATACAGCCCGAAAGCCTGACCCTCAGCCGAACCCAGTTCAGCTGACCCGGCACCCGTCGAACCAAGTCTCTGTATCCCGTCGTCGGGCCCGAGAGTTGTGGAACGGCCAGCAGGGTTGTTTCGGCTCAGAGACGGTCAAGCCAGGGATGGGCTGGCTCCAGGTGCTTGAGGGTGTCGCGAAGCCAATGACGCTGTGCTGCGTCGAGGAGCGGAAGGGCAACCTCTGCGTCGATCCGGTCCTTGCCGCGTGCGAGGCGCGATTTCATCATCAGGACGTGCTCGGGACGTAGGTAGAGCAGTCCGTCAGCGGCCGTCCACGTCACCTCGTCCAGGGGCGCCACCTGGTCCGGCCAGCGTTTGTTGGTCCATTGACCGCCGGTGTCCTTCGTGAACGGGACGTCGAGGACCCAGGGCGCCAGAGCGTTCTTCCTGATCCAGAGAGAGCTGTTGGGACTGACTTCCTGGAACCGGTCGTCGAAAGGCCGGAGCCAGCCCTGGTCCATGTTCCACGGGGTGAACCGATCGCCGAGGAATCTCCGGAAAGCCTCCGCGTCGCTGGACAGCATTGAGATGTCCAGGTCGTCGTGCCGCCGGGGAACACCTGTGAAGGCCTCGATCGCCCAGCCGCCGATGATCCACCACGGCCTGTCGAAGCCGTCCATGAAGTCCGCCGCCGAGGTGGGGGCCAGCGGCTCCCACCGGCCGTACCACTGCGCAAAGGCCTCGGGAGGGAGCGGGCGTGCTGCTGCGGGTTGCGGTGCCGGTGAATGGCTCACGGCTGAAACCTAGCCGTCGATATCTCCGCCCACACGGGTTGGGACGCCGCGTGCTCCCACTTTTCTCGGTGTCGGCGTCTGCCGCGACGGAGGGTCAGTGTCGACTACGACGCCTTGCTGTAGCGCAGACGCGCGGCTTCACCCGAGACGCCGATCGCCTCGCCGATCTCGCGCCAACTCATACGCGCCTCACGGGCCGCAGACACGGCCGAGGCGACCTCGCGATCCGCCTCCACCTGATGTGTCACCGCGTTTCGAACTCTCTGGAAAGCCTCGACCTTCGCCTCGAACGTGAGCGGAACGAGCATGGTTGCCGAGGGATCGATGGATTCGAAGTAGTCCGCTGCCAACTCTCCGGCAGTTTCGAGCTCTGCTCGTTGGGCGGGGGTCAGGTCAGTGTCTTCGATTCGCATGAGCATCACCGTAGGTATCTCTTGCGGGCCGGCATCGCGTGAGCGATAGCCCTGATCCCGTGCCAGTCCGACAGAATTCCGATCTCGAGGGTGGCCGTTCCGTCGCGCGAAGGGCCGATGTACATCGTGAACCCTTCATGCGTCGGTGGGCTGGAAACTTCTCGCTCAGACACCGAGGTCCCGAAGTGCTGCCTGGATGTCGTTGACGAGCCCTTGCGCTTGGGCGCCGTCGTCAGGATCGAGAGTGGTGGGAAAGTTCGAGGGGACGTCGTACTCAAGGTTCTTGGGCTGGTGGGGCGGGGTGGCCGTATCGGGTGCGCTATCGCTCATGCGTTAAGCCTGTAGAGGTGTCGAGGTTTCCGCCACCTGAGTTGCGTATACGCAACGATCCAACTGCAAGCGCGATCGGGTCGCGCTCGAATCAGACCGTCACGGGCTCCGGGTCCCGAGGCTCCGGGTCCGCCTCGATGAGCTCCGGCCCGTTGTTCCGCACCGAGCCCACGGCGTCGCCCACCGGGAGCGTCGCCAGCGGCACGCTGTCCACCTGCAAGAGGCTCGACGCGTCCTTGACGGCCGGGTCGAGCCACGTGTCCCAGGCCTCCGCCGGCAGCAGGAGCGGCATACGGTCGTGGATGGCCTCCATCCGGCCTGACGCTGCACGGGTCACCACAGTGGTCGACACCAGCCAGCGGTCCGGGTCGGTCTCGCTCGCCGCCGGGTTGCGCCAGAACTCGTAGAGGCCCGCGAAGGCCGCCACCCCGGCGCCGGCCGGGTGGATCCAGTACGGCTGCTTGGGGACCTTCTTGGAACCGGATGCGGGCAGCGCCAGCTTGCGCCACTCGTAGTAGCCGTCGGCCAGCACCAGGCAGCGCCGTGCGGCGAACGGCTTGGCGAACGCCGGCTTGTCCAGCAGCGTCTCGGAGCGCGCGTTGATCATCCGGGCGCCCACCGTCGGGTCCTTGGCCCAGGACGGCACGAGTCCCCAGCGCGCGAGCTCCATCGACCGTCTCACCTCGCTGGAGCCCTTGCGCGCGCGTTCGACGACGATCCGCACCGGGTCGGTCGGCGCGACGTTCCACGACGGCGGCAGCAGCCGCGCGTCGTCGGCGATCTCGGCGATCGCGAGCTCGTCGGCAAGGTCCTGGGTGTCCGTGAAGGAGGCGAAGCGTCCGCACATGAGACCAGCATGCCCTGAGCCACTGACACCGGAGATCGAGATCACTCTTCTCACAGTCGTATCGATTCGATAGCATGAGGCCCATGCCATCCGTTGCGCCGTCGGGCGTGTCCCCAGTCGTGCCCGCGCGCCGGGCGTCTCCGTCGACCGTCAAATGGGTACTCATGCTCGGGGCGCTCTCGGCGCTGCCGGCGTTCACCGTCGACATGTACCTGCCGGCGCTGCCGCAGGTGGCGGACGACCTGCTCTCCACCGAGGCGATGGCCCAGCTCACGGTGTCCTGCATGCTGATCGGCGGCGGCGTCGGCCAGCTGGTGATCGGCCCGCTGTCGGACCGCTTCGGGCGTCGTGCCCCGCTGCTCGTGGGCCTCGTGCTGCACGTCGTCATCTCGCTGCTGTGCGCCGTCGTCACGAGCATGCCGTTGCTGATCGGGCTCCGGCTCGCGCAGGGCTTCTTCAATGCGGCCGCCGGTGTCGCCTCCGTCGCGGTGGTGCGCGACCGGTTCGTGGGCGCCGAGGCGGCCCGCATCCTGTCCCGCCTCATGCTCGTGATCGGTGTGGCGCCGATGTTCGCGCCCACGCTCGGCTCTTTCGTGCTGGCGCACGGCAGCTGGCGCTGGGTGTTCGTGGTGCTGGCCGCCATGGGCGCGGTGCTCGCCGTCGTCGTGCTGACGCGGATGCCCGAGACCCACCCGCCCCGCAAGCGGTTGACCGGAGGGATCCGTACCGTCGCGGGCGGCTACGGCCGGCTGCTGCGCGACCGGCACTTCCTCGCCCTCGCCGTGATCCCCGGGCTGGGCTTCGGGGTGCTCATGAGCTACGTGGTGGCTTCGCCGATCATCTTCCAGCAGGAGTTCGGGCTCAGCGAGGGGCAGTTCGCCCTGCTGTTCGCGGTCAACGGCGTGGGACTGGTCCTGTCGGCCCAGGTCAATGCGGCGCTGGTGCGCAAGGTCGCGCCGGTCCGGCTGCTCCGGTTCGGGGTGGTCGCCCAGGCGGTGCTCGTCGTCGTGCTCCTTGTAGTGGTCCTGACCGGTGCGGGCGGGCTGATCGGCCTGCTCGTGGCGCTGTGGTGGGTGCTCGCGTTCCAGGGGTTCGTACCGGCGAACGCGAGCGCGATGGCCCTGTCGCGGCACGGCGAGATAGCGGGGACGGCGGCCGCGATGATCGGCGCCATCCAGTCTCTGGTGGCCGGCGTGGTGAGCTCGCTCGGGGGGTTCCTCGGCGGGGACGCCTTGGCCATGGCTATGGTGATGCTCGTGGCCGTGCTGCTGGCGATCGGCGTGCTCGCGACCGCGACCCCGGCCTTCCGGCGTGGTGGCTGGCACATGCCAGTGTGAGAGTTCACCTGACGGTAGCGTCGGCTTAACGAGGATTTTCGATGCGACGACTTTGCTCACCGGCATGAGTACACCCATGCGTACCCGCGCCGCGCGCGTGGTCGCCGCCGCGGCAGCAGCCTCGCTGCTGCTCCCCGCGGCCATCGCCGTCGCTGACCCCCGACAGGGCTCGGGCAGTTCCTTCCTCGCTCCCACCCTGGCCGGTCGCGCCACGCTGTCGGCCGACTACCTGGCCGAAGGCCCGCCGTCGGGCGCCGCGGCGAGTCCCGCCAACGGGCGGCAGGGACCGTGGGACGGCCAGGTGATCCCGGGATTCTCCGCCGTCGTCGAGAACAACAACGGGACCTACTGGGCCCAGCCGGACAACGGCTTCGGCGCCAAGGGCAACTCCGCCGACTTCCTGCTGCGCAACTACCTGGTGCGTCCCCAGTGGGACACCGGCAGCACGGGTTCCGGCGAGATCCAGGTCCTCGACTACATCGAGTACAACGACCGCAACGACGTGCTCGACTTCGACATCGTCAACGAGGACACCGACGAGCGGCTCCTGACGGGCGCCGACTTCGACATCGAGTCCCTCGTGCGCGCCAACGACGGCACGCTGTGGGTCGGCGACGAGTTCGGCCCGTTCCTGCTGCACTTCGACGACGACGGCACCCTGCTGGAGCCCCCGTACGAGTTCCCGGGCGGCAAGTCGCCCGCCAACCCGTACCTGGAGCCCGGCGAGACGCCCACGGTGGCCAGCAGCAGCGGCTTCGAGGCCCTGGCGAGCAGCGGGCGCTATCTCTACCCGGTCGTGGAGGGCAAGCTGGTCAATGACAGCGACGCCCGCCGTCGCTGGATCTACCAGTTCGACACCCGTCGCGGCGAGTACACGGGCAAGCGCTGGGCGTACCAGACCGACCAGGAGGGCGACGCCGTCGGCGACGCCTTCTCGACCGGCTCGGACTCGCTGCTGATCCTCGAGCGCGACAACTTCGAGGGTGACCAGTCGGTCACGAAGCGCGTGTACGAGATCGACCTGAGCAGCAAGGACCGCGACGGCTACGTCCGCAAGGAGCTCGTGCTGGACGCCCTGCACGTCGAGAACCCGCGCGGCATCGACGCCGGGGAGGGCTACGGCCTGGGTGAGGACACCTTCGCGCTGCCCGTGCAGTCCTTCGAGACGGTGCTGTTCGTGGACAAGGACACGCTCCTGATCGCGAACGACAACAACTACCCGGGCAACGACGCGCGCATCACCGGCACACCTGACGACACCGAGATGGCGCTGGTGGACCTCAAGAAGACCCGCGCGGTCGACGACGGCGTCACGCTGATCGGTCACCGCGGTGCGTCCGGCTACCGCCCGGAGCACACCCTGGCCGCGTACGAGCTCGCTATCGCGCAGTGCGCGGAGGTCATCGAGCCCGACGTCGTCTCGACCAAGGACGGGGTGCTGGTCGCCCGGCACGAGAACGAGATCAGCGGCACGACGGACGTGGCGAACCACCCTGAGTTCGCCGACCGGCGCACCACCAAGGTGATCGACGACGTCGAGATGACCGGCTGGTTCACCGAGGACTTCACGCTGGCCGAGCTGCGCACCCTGCGGGCCAAGGAGCGGCTGCCTGCGGTCCGCCCGCAGAACGTCCCGTTCGACGGGCTCTACCTGATCCCGACCCTCGACGAGGTGCTCGACCTGGCCCGGCACAGCAAGACCTGCGACGGTCAGCCGGTCGGCGTCGCCCCGGAGACGAAGCACCCGTCGTACTTCGACTCCCTGGGCCTCTCCCTGGAGGAGCCGCTGGTGGCCGAGCTGGGCCGCAACGGCTTCGACTCGGCCCGGTCCGGGGCGATGATCCAGTCCTTCGAGGTGGGCAACCTGAAGCAGCTCAACCGCCTCACGGACGTCCCGCTGGTCCAGCTTGTCAGCAACAGCGGGCAGCCGTACGACTTCACGCTCTCCGGCGACCCGCGTACCTACGCGGACATGGTCACCCGGCGCGGCCTGCGCGAGATCGCCCGGTACTCGGACTACGTGAGCGCTGAGAAGACGGTGCTCATCCCGCGGGAGGCCGACGGCACGCTCGGCGAGCCGACGCCCGTGATCGACGACGCCCATGCCGCCGGGCTGGACGTGGTGGCCTGGACGTTCCGGCGGGAGAACCAGTTCATGCCGGTGGAGTTCCGCTCGTCGAGCGACCCGAACGCGGTGGGTGACCTGGTGGGTGAGATCCAGGTGTACCTCGACGCCGGTCTGGACGCCTTCTTCACGGACAACCCGGACCTCGGCGACATTGCGCTGAGCTGACCAGGAAATACACAGGACTTAACAAGCCTGGTGCTGGGGTACCTGCTTATGCTCCGCAGGTGCCCCAGCACTTGAGCTCCCAGCGCAGTCATCGCGTCGCCCGTGCCGTGGCGCTGGTCGTCGTCGGCGTTCTTGCCTTCGTGGCGGCCGGCGGCGTAGCCGCCTATCTGGACCTGAGGCAGCAGATCGGCGTCAGTGACGTCTCGGGTCTGGTCAAGGGCCCGACGCCGTCGGCCGACCCCGACGACCCGTTCACCGGCCGCAGCCTCAACATCCTGGTGCTGGGCACCGACCTGCGCGGCGGGGAGAACACCGAGATCGCGGGTGCGGGCGACGGCGGCATGCGGTCGGACACCACGATGCTGGTGCACATCTCCGGTGACCGTTCCCGCATCGAGGTGGTCTCCATCCCGCGCGACTCGCTGGTCGACATCCCGTCGTGCGAGCTGCCCGACGGCAGTGAATCGGGCGCGAGCTACGGCATGTTCAACAGCGCGTTCACGATCGGCGGCGGAGCCGAGGAGGACCTCACCTACGCCGCCGCCTGCACCATCTCGACGGTGCAGTCCCTCACGGATGTTCCCGTCACCAACCACATGGTGGTGCAGATGGACGGCGTGGTCGATGTCGTCGACGCACTCGGCGGGGTGCGCATGTGCCTGCCCGAACCGCTGATCCAGGACCCCGCGTACGGCCGGTTCGAGCTGCCCGCCGGCGAGCAGACCCTCGACGGGCTCCAGGCCATCGGTTATCTCCGTGCCCGGCACGGCACCGGCCTGGGGCTGGAACAGGGCAGCGACCTCACGCGGATCGTGCGGCAGCAGGCGTTCGTCGACGCGCTGGTGCGGCAGGTGCTGGCTCAGAACGTCGTGACCAACTCGCCGCAGCTGTACCGCACCATCCAGGCAGTGCTGAGCGCCATCTCCGCCGACCCGGCACTGGCCGACCCTGCGGCGCTGGCCGGCCTCGCGTTCAGCATCCGGAACATCGACCCGGCCGAGATCGTGTTCACCGAGCTGCCCGTCGTGGCCGCGCCGAGCGACCCCAACCGCGTGGTCTGGACCGAGGAAGCCGCCGTGATCTGGGAGCGCTTGGCGGCCGACGAGCCGCCGCCCGGGCACGAGACACCGTCTCCCTCGCCGTCGGCCTCGACCGATACGGGGGAGGGTTCGGGGGACGGCGGGACGACGCCGTCGGACACGCCGGACCCGTCGCCGTCGGCCTCGCTGCAGGCGGGCGTCTGCGCCGACTGAACCACTGGCGCGACCAAGACACGGGCTGGACATCACCTGGGAGTCGTAGGACTTATTTACACGAATGTTGCACGGAGGCCCTACGCTCCGAGGCGTGGCGAGTGACTTCTGGACGGCAGTCCGACCTGTCGGAGAGATAATTCCCGGGGTTCCCCGACATGCGCGTTCGGGTGAGCGCCAGCCCCGGCACGTCCGTAGCTGGCGCAGGATGCTGCTGCTCCGCGGCGTCACGATGAGCCTCATCGGGGTGATGGCGTTCGGCTCCGCGGCGGCCGCGACGGCGTATCACAACGCGATCTCGCAGATCGACGTCCAGGACCTCGACGGCCTGGTCGCCGAGCAGGTCGAGCCGGAGGACCCGTCCGACCCGTTCAGTGACCAGCCGGTCAACCTGCTCCTGATGGGCACCGACATCCGGGACGGCACGAACGCCGACATCGGCGGCACGGTCTCCGGCATGCGCTCGGACACCACGATGCTGGTGCACATCTCGGCGGACCGGCAGTGGATCGAGATCGTCTCGTTGCCGCGAGACGCCTTCGTGGACATCCCGTCCTGTCAGCTACCGGACGGTAGCCAGTCTGCGCCCCACCGGGACAAGTTCAACGCTTCGTTCAGCGTCGGGAGTGGCGGCACGGATCTCATGTATGCCGCCGCCTGCACGATCAACACCGTCAACGCCCTGACGGGCGTCACCGTCTCCAACCACGCCGTCGTCAAGATGAACGGCGTGATCGAGGTGGTGGACGCGATCGGCGGCGTGCGGATGTGCCTGCCCGAGGCGCTGCACGGTAACCCTGCATCGGCGCGCATCGACCTGCCGGCGGGCGAGAACATCCTCGACGGCAATACCGCCATCCAGTTCCTCCGCGTCCGCAAGGGCACCGGCATGGGGCTCGAGATGGGCAGCGACCTGACGCGCATCGCGCGGCAGCAGGCGTTCATCAACGCGCTGCTGCGGCAGATCCTGTCGGCCGAGACGCTCGCCGACCCGACCAAGACCTTCCGCCTGATCAACGCCGCGCTCGGCTCCCTGAGCGCCGACCCCGCCATCGCCAACCCGGCCAGTGTCGCTGGTCTCGCGTGGTCGCTGCGAGAGATCGAGCAGCGCAACATCATCATGACGGAGGTCCCGGTGTACGACACCACCGAGGGTGGTGTGGGTGGCTTGGGCTACCTGCCGGAGGCCAGTGAGATCTTCGCGCGCCTCGCCGCGGACACCCCGTCGGACAGTGTGGTGCTGCCCGACGAGGAGCCCTCCGCCTCGCCGAGCGCGAGCGGCGGGGAAGATGCCGCGGGCGAGACCGGCGGCGAGGATCCCCCCGCGGACACGGGGGACCCGGCGGATACGGGCGAGACGGCAGGCACCGGCGAGGAGACCGGCACTGACGACGGAGGTACTGAGGAGCCGGCGGAGCCGACCCCCAGCCCGAGCCCGGAGGTACTCCTGGAGGGCGTCTGCGCCTGACCCTTAGCCGTTGAGGATCAGCGACGCCGCGACGACCAGCATCGTCACCGCGACGACGCTGTCCAGCACGCGCCACGCTCCGGGCCGCTCCAGCAGTGGCGCGAGGTAGCGCGCGCCGTAGCCGAGCGCGACGAACCAGGCAGTGCTGGCGATGCAGGCGCCGAGCCCGAACCACCAGCGGTTGTCGCCGTGCGTGGCGGCGAGCCCGCCCACGAGCACCACGGTGTCGAGGTAGACGTGGGGGTTCAGCCAGGTCAGGGCCAGCGTCGTGGCGACAGCGGTACCCACGGTCCGGGTGGTCATGCTGTGCCGCCCCATGACGACGTGCTGGCCCTTCCACGCGCGCCGCGCCGCCAGGCCGCCGTAGACCAGCACCACGACGGCGCCCACCCAGCGCGCGACCTCGATCACGTGCGGCGCGCTCTGGATCAGGGAGCCCAGGCCGCCGACCCCCGCCGAGATGAGCACGAGGTCGCTGACGGCGCAGATGCCGGCGACGAGGCCCACGTGCTCCCGGCGCAGCCCCTGGCGGAGGACAAAGATGTTCTGCGCCCCGACTGCGACGATGAGCGACAGACCGAGGGCCATGCCAGCAAGGGCGGAAAGCATGACTGAACGGTAGGAACTCGGACAGCGGATGTCCGGTTCATGATTCGGAAGTGCGGTAGGCCGGAAACAAGGTTAATGATGGGGGTACGTCCAGATTTCACGCCGGAAGCAGCTCGCGCGTTGCTTCTTTTCTCAGCGCCGTCGTGACCCGGTCGAGCACTGCCGACCGCAGCTTCCACTGCTGGAGGTGCAGCGGCACGTCGACGATCGCGTCGGGCTCCAGCAGCGTGATGCCACCACCGGCCGTGGACAGGAGCCCGCCGATGGACGGGCGGTCCAGCAGCATCCCCCAGCCCAGGCCGAGGCGGATGGTCTCCTCGTACTCGACGGTGCTCGGCACGTGGTGCCGCGGTGGTCGCGCGCGCGGCGCGCGGTCGCGCAGGTAGGCGTCCTGCAGGTCGTCGGTCCGGTCGAAGACGACGACGGGCGCCACGGCGAGCGTGTCCGGCGTCGGGCCCTGGGGGAACCAGCGCTCCGCGAAGGCGCGCGTGCATGCCGGGCGGTACCGCATGATCCCGAGCGGAATGCTTCGGCAGCCCTGCACCTGAGCGGTCTGCGAGGTGACCGCCGCCATCACCACGCCCTCGCGGAGCAGGTCGGCGGTGCGGCTGTCGTCGGCGCGGTGCAGGTCGAACGTGACCCCATCGACCTGGGCGAGGGCGGGCAGCACCCAGGTGGCCAGGGAGTCCGCGCTGACCGCCAGGGGCACCGTGACGAAGCCGCTGCCCGCGTCCTCGGTGCCGAGCTCCGCGGCGACTTCCGCGCCCAGGAGCTCGGTCTGCCGGGCGAGGCGCAGGAGTGCCTGGCCCGACGCCGTGGCGCCGACCGGCCGCGACCGGCGCACGAGCACGCTTCCCGCGGCGCTCTCCAGCGCACGGATGCGCTGGCTCACGGCGGACGGTGTCACGTGCAGCGCCTGGGCTGCGGCGTCGAACGAGCCCTCGGCGACCACGGCGGCGAGTGCTTCGAGCTGGCGGGAGTCCCATCGCATCCCCCAATTCTGACCTATCTTCAGTTCTGCTTAGGCACCCTGAGAAACATGAACTGGTCTTCAGGCCGCGGGCTGCCTAGCGTGATGGCCATGCTCACCCTGATCGCCGGACTCGGATTCGGTCTCTCGCTCATCGTCGCCATCGGCGCCCAGAACGCGTTCGTGCTGCGCCAAGGGCTGCGCCGCGAGCACGTGGGGATCGTGGCGGCGATCTGCGCCGTGTCCGACATCGCGCTCTACGCGGCGGGCGCAGCCGGGTTCGGGCCCCTGGTCGAGCGGTGGCCCGACGCCGTGGTGGTCGTGCGCTGGCTGGGCGCCGCCGTTGTGCTCGGATACGGGGCCATGGCCGCGTGGCGCGCCGTGAAGGGCGACACGGCGCTCGCGGCCGCCGACGACGGAGCCCTGGGCGACAGCCCGGGCCGGCGCCTCAAGCCCGTTGTGCTCACCACGCTGGCGCTCACCTGGCTGAACCCGCACGTGTACCTCGACACGGTGGTGCTGCAGGGCTCGGTCGCCGCCGCCTACGGCGACGAGCAGTGGTGGTTCACCGCCGGGGCGATGATCTCCAGCGCCGCGTGGTTCGCCGGTCTCGCGTACGGCGCCCGGCTCCTGGCGCCCGTGCTGAAGCGGCCCGGCGCGTGGCGGGTGCTCGACGGCCTGATCGCGCTGATCATGCTCGCCGTGGCCGTGTCGCTGCTGGCAGGCTGAGACGGGCCGTCCCGGACGCCGCTAGCTCGGCGGGATCCCCAGGCCGGCCAGGCGGGTCGCCGCCTCGCGTAGCACCTCGGTCTTCTTCACGAAGGTGAACCGCACGTGCGACGCCAGCGCCTGCGCCGTCGGGGAACCGGGACGGCAGAACGCCGCCGCCGGGATCGCAACCACGCCGGCGAGCTCGGGCAGGCGCCGGCACAGCTCGACGCCGTCGCGCAGGCCGAGCCGGCCCAGGAGGCCCGAGGCGTCGGCCATCACGAAATACGTGCCGGCCGGCCGCGTGACCGTGAAGCCGGCCGCCTCCAGGCCCGCGCACAGGAGGTCGCGCCGGTCGGCGAGGGAGGCGGCCAGGTCGCGCGGGGTGTCGTCGTCGGCCAGCGCCTCCGCGATGGCGGGCTGGAACGGCGCACCCGACGTGTAGGTGAGGTACTGCTTGATCGCGCGCACCGCCGTGACCAGGTGGGCCTGCCCGTGCACCCAGCCCACCTTCCAGCCGGTAAAGGAGAACGTCTTGCCCGACGACGAGATGGTCAGCGTCCGCTCCGCCATGCCCGGCAGCGTCGCGAGCGGGATGTGCTCCGCGCCGAACGTCAGGTGCTCGTAGACCTCGTCGGTCACGACTATCGCGTCGTGCTCCTGGGCCACGGCGGCGACCGCCGCCAGCTCGTCCTGCGTGAGCACCGTCCCGGTCGGGTTGTGCGGCGAGTTCAGCAGGATCATCCGCAGGCGCGGCGAGGCCGCAGCGCGGAGCGCGTCGACGTCGAGCCGGAAACCGTCCGGCCCAGGGACCAGGGGGGCGGTGACGTGCGTGGCGCCCGACATGCCGATCGCGGCGGCGTGCGAGTCGTAGAACGGCTCCAGCGTGAGCACCTCGTCGCCCGCGCGGGTCAGGGCCAGCACGGAGGCCGTCAGGGCCTCGGTCGCGCCCGTGGTCACCAGCACCTCGGTGTCGGGATCGACATCCAGCCCGTAGTGCCGCTTCTGGTGCTCCGCGACGGCGCGGCGCAGCTCCGGCACCCCGTCACCGGGCGCGTACTGGTTGCGGCCCTCCTCGATGGCCCGGATCGCGGCCCGCTTGACGTACTCGGGCCCGTCGACGTCGGGGAACCCCTGGCCGAGGTTGATCGCGCCCGTGCGCACCGCCAGCGCCGACATCTCGGCGAAGATCGTGACGGCGACGCTGCCGTCGTCGGCCAGCAGGCCTGCGGCGCTCGCGGTGTCCTGCCAGCGGTCCCGGCCACGGCCAGCTGAGTTCTGAGCGTTCATGGCCCCGAGACTATCTACCTCATCGAGCGGTCTGACGTTATCCACAGGCTCTCCTGCACGGGCGCGGCCGAACGCTTAATCTCGCTGAGGGCCCTCGGGAAGGGGGCGCGGGGCGAAGCCGGGGGGCAGAGCATGTCCGATCACGACGGTGTCGCGATCTTGGTGGAGGAAGTGCGCGAGCTGGTGCGGCGCAGGGGGCTCGACCCGATCGGTGACCGGGCCGGGCTGTCGGAGCTCGTCACCGATGCGGTCGGCGACTACACGACGCGGGCGAGCGTGGGGGCCGTGCCGCCGCTCGCCGACGCCGAGGCCGTGGCCCAGGTCGTGACCGACGCCGTCGGCGGGTTCGGCCCGCTGCAGCCCTACCTCGACGACCCGGAGATCGAGGAGGTCTGGCTCAACGCCCCGACCCACGTCTACGTCGCGCGGCGCGGGGTGGCCGAGCTGACCAGCACTGTCCTGACCGCGGAGCAGGTGCGGGACCTCGTGGAGCGGATGCTCAAGACCTCCGGGAGGCGGTTGGACCTATCGAGCCCGTTCGTCGACGCCCGCCTGCCCGGTGGGGAACGCCTCCACGTGGTCATCCCCGACATCACGCGCAGCAGCTGGGCCGTGAACATCCGCAAGCACGTGGTGCGGGCTCGCTCGCTGGGGGACATGGTGCGGCTCGGGTCGCTGACCACCCAGGCCGCGACCTTCCTCGACGCCGCGGTGCGGGCCGGGCTGAACGTGCTGGTATCCGGCCAGACGCAGGCCGGCAAGACGACGATGCTGAACGCCCTGGCCGGGTCGATCCCGGGGACCGAGCGGGTCATCTCGGCCGAGGAGGTCTGGGAGCTGCGCCTCCCGGTCCGTGACCACGTGGCGCTGCAGACCCGCCCGGCGAACCTCGAGGGCACGGGTGAGGTGCCGCTGCGGCGCCTGGTCAAGGAGGCCCTGCGGATGCGCCCGGACCGTCTGGTGATCGGCGAGGTGCGCGAGGCCGAGGCGTTCGACCTGCTCATCGCCCTGAACAGCGGCGTCCCCGGGATGTGCACGCTGCACGCCAACACGGCGCGCGAGGCGGTCGCCAAGATGACCACGCTCCCGCTGCTCGCGGGGGAGAACGTGACCGACCGGTTCGTCATCCCCACCGTGGCCTCCGCGGTGGACGTCGTGGTGCACCTCGGCCTGAGCCGCTCGGGGGATGGCGTGGTCCGGCGCCAGGTACGCGAGATCGTCGCGGTGACCGGCCGGGTCGAGGAGGGTCGCATCGAGACGGCGGGGCTCTTCGACCGGGACGCCGACGGCGACCTGCGCCGCGGCGACGGGATGCCGCCCGGCGAGGACCGGTTCGAGCGCGCTGGGTTCGACGTCGGAGCGCTGCTCGCCGACCACCACGCGGTACCGCAGGGCGGCCGTCCCGGGCCCTGGGCGGCGGCCGTCACCCGGGCCGGCACCACCGCCGGGGCCGGCGCCGGGCCCCGGGCTGGCGCCGGGCCACGGGCGGGCGCCGGGCCCTGGGCGGTGCGCTGATGGGCGTCGTGGTGGGTCTGCTCCTCGGCGCAGGCGTGTTCTGCATCTGGTGGTCGTTCTGGACCCCGACACCGCGCCCCACCGGCCGGGTCACCTGGCAGCTGCGCACCCGGGACCTGTTGACCCAGGCCGGTGCGCCCTCCATCACGCCGGCGATGCTCGTCGGCGCCTGCGCGGTGCTCGGCCTCGTGACCCTGCTCCTGGCACTCGCCCTGACCCGCTCGCCCGCCATCGCCGCCTGCTTTGCCGCGCTGGCGACGCCCGGTCCCGTGCTGCTCGTGCGCGCGCGGGCCCGGAGTCGCCGTAGGGCATTGCGCGAGGTGTGGCCCGAGGCCGTGGACCACCTCGCCTCCGGGGTGCGGGCCGGGCTGTCCCTGCCCGAGGCCGTGGCCCAGCTGGGGCAGCGTGGCCCGGCCGAGCTGCGCGAGCCGTTCGGCCGCTTCGCCCACGACTACCGCGCCGGCGGCCGGTTCGGCGATGCG
This sequence comes from Promicromonospora sp. Populi, assembly GCF_041081105.1. Lineage (NCBI taxonomy): Bacteria > Bacillati > Actinomycetota > Actinomycetes > Micrococcales > Promicromonosporaceae > Promicromonospora > Promicromonospora sp. Populi. Next base: position 4,980,838 of record NZ_CP163528.1, read on the forward strand.
CTCGACGCGCTCAAGGAACGCCTCGCCGACCCCGTGGCCGACCGCATCATCGAGGCCCTGCGGCTCACCCGCGAGGTCGGCGGGCAGGACCTGGGCCGCCTCCTGCGGACCCTCAGCGGCTTCCTGCGCGAGGACGCAGCGACCCGCGGCGAGCTGGAGGCGCGGCAGAGCTGGACGGTCAACGGGGCCCGCGTGGCGGTCGCCGGGCCGTGGGTCGTGCTCGCGCTGCTCTCCACCCGGCCCGAGACCGCCGCCGCGTACGACTCGCCCGCCGGCATCACGGTCCTCGTCGCCGGCGGCCTCTGCGCCCTGGTCGCCTACCAGCTGATGCTGCGGATCGGGCGCCTGCCCGCAGAGCGCAGGGTGCTGCGGTGACGGGCTGGGCGGCGGGAGCGCTCGCGGGCCTCGGCGTCGCGCTCGGGATCCTGATGGTGCTCGCCCGGCTGCGGGCGCGGGCCATCACGCTCGACGAACGGCTCGCGCCGTACCTGCGCCCGCGCGACGCCACCTCGACCCTCCTGCGCGAGGTCAGCCGCACCTCGACGGTGGTCCGCCTACTCGGCCTGCACCAGATCGGCGCGCGCCTCGAACGGTTCGGCTCGCCCCGCGAGGAGGTACGACGACGTCTCGACCGCGCCGGGTCCGCCGAGTCGGTAGACCACTTCCGGGCCCGGCAGGTCGTGTGGACGGTGGCCGGGCTCGCGGTCGGCCTCGGGCTCGCGCTGTTGCTCGCGGCCACCCGCGGGGCCGCGGTCGTCCCGCTGGTGGCGCTGGTCGCCGTAGCCGGCGGCTGCGGCTACGTGGCGTGCGACCAGGCCCTGACCCTGCGGGTGCGCCGGCGCGAGGAACGACTGCTCGCCGAGCTGCCGACGATCGCCGAGCTCCTGGCCCTGGCCGTCGCCGCGGGGGAGAGCCCGCCCGCGGCCCTCGAACGCGTGGCCTCGACGGCACACGGCGAGCTGGCCGGCGAGATCCGGCGCACCGTCGCCGAGGTACGAGCCGGAGCGCCCGTGACCACCGCCCTCACGGCGCTCGCGGACCGGTCCGGGCTGCCGCCCCTGGCGCGGTTCGCCGAGGGAGTGGTCGTGGCGCTGGAACGCGGCACTCCCTTGGCCGACGTCCTGCGCGCACAGGCTAGCGACGTCCGCGAGGCCGGCCGCCGCTCCCTCCTGGAGGCGGGCGGTCGCAAGGAGATCTTGATGATGGTCCCGGTCGTTTTTCTTGTGTTGCCCGTGACCGTCGTCTTCGCCGTCTTTCCCAGCCTGGCCACCCTGCGGATCGGGCTCTGACGTGACCCGGCGACACCCGACGAGAGGAAAAAACATGCGCGACGACGAACGGGGCGACGTGCCCGGTTGGGTATTGGTAACACTTATGACGGCAGGCCTCGTGGTAGCGCTCTGGGCCTTGGCCGGCCCGCTGCTCGAGGACGCGTTCCGCCAGGCGATCGCCAGCGTCACGGGCCAGGGGTGAGCCCTGGCCGGCCGGAGCACGGCTCCGCTGCGGTCGAGTTCCTCCTGGTGTCGATGCTGGTTCTAGCGCTCCTGCTCGGGGTTGTCCAGGTGGCTCTGGCCGTGCACGTGCGGTCTCTCGCGATCGATGCGGCGGCCGAGGGTGCCCGCGTGGCGGCGCGCGCAGACCGAGGCCTGGCCGACGGCGTAGCCCGTACCCGGGCACTCCTGGCCGAGGCCCTGACCACCGACTACGCCCGCGACGTCACCGCCGGCCACACCGTGCTCGACGGCGCCGCGGTCACCGAGGTCACGGTCCGCGCGCCGCTACCCGTGGTCGGGCTGCTCGGGCCGGGCGGGACCCTGACGGTCCAGGGCCACGCGCTGGAGGAGGCACCGTGACGCAGCGGAGCCGGCACCCGGCGAGCAGGGTTCTGCGATGGTCGAGTTTCTCGGCGTCGCGCTGATCCTGCTGATCCCGCTCGTCTACCTCGTGGTGACGCTGGGCCGCGTACAGGCCGGCGCGTTCGCCGCCGAGGGCGCAGCGCGGGAGGCGGTCCGCGCGATGGTCGCCGCCGAGTCGTCGTCGGCGGGCACCGCCCGCGCCGAGGCGGCGGTGCGGATCGCCCTGACGGATCAGGGCTTCGCGCGCGACGCCGGTGCGCTCACCCTGGAGTGCTCCGCATCCCCGTGCCTGACGCCGGGCGGCGCGGTGGCCGCAGTCGTGCGGGTGGAGGTGCCCCTGCCCCTGCTGCCCGAGGCCGTGCGCGGCTGGGTGCCGCTGTCCGTTCCCGTGGAGGCGGCCCGGACCGGAACCGTCGACCAGTACACGCAGGCGCGGCCGTGAGCGCCGCCGACTCGGAGCGCGGCCGGATCATGCTGCTCACCTCGGCCTTCGTCGCGTTCGCACTGATGCTCGTCGCGGTGGTCGCCTCCGCGAGCGCGGTCCACCTGGACCGCAAGGCGCTCTACGACATCGCGGACCTCGCGGCGGCCGATGCCGCGGACGCGATGTCTCCGGACGCCTTCTACACGGGCGTCGGTGCGCCCGCTGATGGCGCCCCGCTCACGCTGTCCGACGCCGGGGTGCGCGCCGCCGTCGAGCAATATCTCGCCGAGTACCCGCCGGGGCTGCCCGTGCGGGTGACCGGGGCGTCGTCGCCGGACGGGCGTTCGGCGCGGGTGGCGCTCGCGGCCGTGTCCCGGCCACCGCTGCTGCGCTGGTTCACTGACGCGTTCGGCGGCGGGATCGTGGTGTCGGCGTCGTCGACGGCACGAGCCTGGTGAACCATTAGGTTGGGGCCATGAGCGAGCCGGACGTGAACGAGCACAACAACGACCCGGAGGAGGGCACGCGCCTCGAGCCGCAGCAGCTCTTCGACCTCGCCCGGCAGGGTGCGGACGTGCTGCTGGACCTGGTGGACGCGGGTTTGCCGGTGGACCTGACCGACGAGTCGGACAACACGCTGCTGATGCTCGCCGCATATCACGGGCATGCGGAGCTCACGGCGGGGCTCGCCGAGCGCGGCGCGGACGTGAACCGGCTGAACAGCAAGGGTCAGGCGCCGCTCGCGGGGGCGGTCTTCAAGAACGAGGCGGACGTGATCCGGGTGCTGATCGAGCATGGTGCGGACCCCGACGCCGGTACCCCGAGCGCCCGGGCGACGGCGCAGATGTTCGGCCGCGACCTGCCGGAGCCCGGGGCGCGCTGAGGTACCAGCGCATATACGGGCGCCGGGCACCAAATGCGCGGGTAACCTTGAACATCGTGGCAACCAACGACTTCCCCGCAGAGATCAAGGCGCTCCGCGCCACCCTCGAGTCCATCGAGGCCGTGAGCGACCCCACCGCCCTGCAGGCGAAGATCGCGGAGTTGTCGGAGCAGGCGTCGGCCCCCGACCTGTGGAATGACCCGGATGAAGGCCAGCGGGTCTCCTCCGCGTTGTCGGCCTCCCAGGCGGAGCTGAGCCGGGTGGAGAAGCTGGGCGCCCGCATCGACGACGTCGAGACGCTCGTTGAGCTCGGCCACGAGATGGACGACGCAGACTCGCTGACCGAGGCGGAGGAAGAGGTCGCCAAGATCCGCAAGGATCTTGCCGCCCTGGAGGTGCGCACCCTGCTGAACGGTGAGTACGACTCCCGTGAGGCCGTCGTGACGATCCGTGCGGGCGCGGGCGGTGTGGACGCCGCCGACTTCGCCGAGATGCTGATGCGTATGTACCTGCGCTGGGCCGAGCGGCACGGCTACCCCACCAAGGTGGGCGACACCTCCTACGCGGAGGAGGCCGGCCTCAAGTCGGCGACCTTCGAGGTCAACGTGCCCTACGCGTTCGGAAACCTCTCCGTCGAGGCCGGCACGCACCGCCTGGTGCGCATCTCGCCGTTCGACAACCAGGGTCGTCGGCAGACGTCGTTCGCGGCGGTCGAGGTCATCCCGCTGATCGAGCAGACCGACCACGTCGAGATCCCGGAGTCGGAGCTCAAGATCGACGTCTACCGCTCCTCGGGCCCGGGCGGGCAGTCCGTGAACACCACGGACTCCGCGGTGCGCATGACGCACATCCCCACGGGCCTCGTGGTCGCCATGCAGAACGAGAAGTCGCAGATCCAGAACCGCGCGGCGGCCTACCGCGTGCTCCAGTCGCGCCTGCTGCTGCTGCGCAAGGCGGAGGAGGCGGCCACCCGGAAGGAGATGGCCGGCGACATCAAGGCCAGCTGGGGCGACCAGATGCGCTCTTACGTGCTGCAGCCGTACCAGATGGTCAAGGACCTGCGCACGGAGCACGAGTCGGGCAATCCGCAGGCGGTGTTCGACGGTGCGATCGACGACTTCATCGAGGCCGGCATCCGCTGGCGCCGCGGCGGTTCGTCGAGCTGATTGTCGAGTCGGGCCAGCGATCGCCGTAGGCGAATTGCGGCTTCTCGGTAAGTTTGACCAACTTTGGCGCGTTGCTGTCCTGGACAGGGTGAGGTTTGTCGGCGTGTCTCCCCGACACGCCACCCGGTCACCCACCTAGTCTCGGGCTCGTGATCAGGTTCGAGAACGTGTCGAAGGTCTACGCGCGCGGCGCACGACCTGCCCTCGACCAGGTCTCCGTGGACGTCGAGCGTGGCGAGTTCGTGTTCCTCGTGGGGGCTTCGGGCTCGGGCAAGTCGACGTTCCTCTCGCTGGTGCTGCGCGAGCAGCGGCCCACGCGTGGCCGCGTCTATGTGGCAGGGCGGGACGTCGCGAACCTCTCGGGGTGGCGCGTGCCCACGCTGCGCCGTCAGCTCGGCGTGGTGTTCCAGGACTTCCGCCTGCTGCAGAACAAGACGGTTCACGAGAACGTGGCGTTCGCTCTGCAGGTGATCGGCAAGCCCCGCCACGTCATCCGGGACACGGTGCCCGAGGTGCTGGACATGGTGGGCCTGGCCGGCAAGGGCAAGCGGATGCCCACCGAGCTCTCGGGCGGTGAGCAGCAGCGCGCGGCGATCGCGCGCGCCATCGTCAACCGCCCGCAGATCCTCCTGGCCGACGAGCCGACGGGCAACCTTGACCCGACTACCTCGCTGGGCATCATGCGCCTGCTGGACCGCATCAACCGCACCGGCACCACGGTGGTCATGGCGACGCACGACGACGAGATAGTCAACGAGATGCGCCGCCGCGTGGTCGAGCTGTCCGACGGCGTGGTGGTCCGCGACGAGGCGCGTGGCGGGTACGGCGAGCGCGAGGCGATCCTGCCCGACGTCGGTGCGTCGCCCGTGCTCGACTCCCCGGGCAGCGGGACGCGCGCACCGGTCCAGACGGTGCGGGGAGGCTGAGCATGCGCTTCCAGTTCGTGCTGGGCGAGGTCGTCTCCGGCCTGCGCCGCAACACCACGATGGTCGTCGCCGTTGTGCTCGTGACGTTCGTGTCGCTGACCTTCGTGGGCGCCGCCGCCCTGCTGCAGTCCCAGATCGGCAAGCTCAAGGACGACTGGTACGACCTCGTCGAGGTATCCGTCTTCCTCTGCCCGCAGGGTTCGACGGCGCCGACGTGTGCCGCGGGCGAGGCCACCGAGCCGCAGATCGACCGGGTCGAGCAGATCATCGACACCGAGCTGTCCGGCGAGGTCAGCAGGGTCTACTTCGAGTCGAAGGAGCAGGCGTTCGACGCTTTCAGCGAGCGCTACCCCGACGGCTACCAGGGCACGCAGCTCACCGCCGAGGACATGCAGGCGTCCCTGCGGCTCAAGCTGACCGACGCCGAGCAGTTCGCCGTCGTGAGCGACGTCCTGTCCGGGCGGGACGGGGTGGAGATCGTCGAGGACCAGCGGGCGGTCTTCGAGCCGCTGTTCCGCACGCTCAACGTCGCCACCCTGCTCGCGGCCGGGCTGGCCGGCGTCATGCTGTTGGCCGCGGTGCTGCTGATCACCACCACCATCCGGCTGAGCGCCGTCTCGCGGCGCAAGGAGACCGAGATCATGCGCCTGGTGGGCGCGTCCAACCTGTTCATCCAGCTGCCGTTCCTGCTGGAGGGCGCGCTGGCGGCCGTGCTGGGCTCGTTGCTCGCCGGCGCCGGGCTGTGGCTCGCCGTGCGGTTCATGGTCAGCGACTGGCTCCAACGGTCGGTCGACTGGGTGGCCTACGTTTCGGAGGTCGACGTGCTCCGGGTCGCTCCGCTGCTCGTGGTGATGGCCGTGGCCCTGGCGGCGCTATCGTCCTTCTTCACCCTGAACCGGTATACGAGGATCTGATGTCGACTCCCCGAAGCCCCCTGGCTCTGCCCGACCGCCGCCGTCGCGGGCTGCGCGGCCGCTCGCCGCTTGCCGCGGTGCTCGCCCTGGTCCTCCTGCTGGGTGGTGCGACTGCCGGGTACGCCGACGACCTCGACGATCTGCGGGCCGCCGCCGAGCGCGAGCAGCAGGCCAAGGAGGACGAGCGCGAGGGCCTCGAGGCCGAGCTGGAGCATACGGACACGCAGCTGGCCGCCGCCGTCCTCGAGCTGGACGAGGTCGAGGGGCGCCTGCCGGTGGCGGAGGCGGAGCTCGCCGTCGCCGAGGCGGAGCTGGAGCGAGCCGAGCGCGAGGCGGCGATCCTCGCCCAGCGGCTCGCGGACGCCCAGGTGGAAGAGGCGAACGTCAGCCGGCAGCTCCAGGACGGCTCGGGCAAGGTCGACGGCGCCCGGGACGACATCGCGCAGATGGCCCGCGAGGAGTTCCGCGGCGCGGGGGACGCGTCGACGCTCGGCCTCGTGACCGGAGCCCAGAGCACCGAGGAGTTCATCAGCGGGTACTCGGTGTCGTCGTCGGCCGCGCGGATCCGGGCGCGCACGCTCGCCGAGCTGCAGGACGCCGAGGCGACCGCCCGCAACCTCCAGGCGCGGCTCACGGCGATCCGTGAGGTTGTCACGGAGCTCAAGGACCTGGCCGACGAGAACGTGCGCTCCAAGGAGCAGGCCCAGCGGGCCGCCGTCGAGCGCAGGGCCGAGATCCAGCGCCTGATCGCGGAGCAGGAGCGGCTCACCGTGCGCATCGAGCGGCGTAAGGACGCCGCTCTGGAGGGCATCCGGGAGAACGAGCAGGAGCTCAGCTCCATCGAGTCGGACCTCCAGGACATCATCAGCAGGCAGCGGGCGCGGGACGAGCGCCTTGCCCAGCAGCGGGCTGAGGAAGAAGCGGCGTCGGGCGGGTCGTCCGACGGGGGTTCCGGAGGCGGCGAAGCTCCGGCCGGCGAGTCGCCCGGCGGCAGCGTGTCGTTCCTCAGTTATCCGACGGCGAACCCGTTTGTCACCTCCTCCTACGGGATGCGGTTCCACCCCGTGCTCCAGTACTCCCGCCTGCACGCGGGTACCGACTTCCGGGCGTACTGCGGCACGCCGATCCTGGCCGTCGCCGACGGCACTGTGCTGTACGCGCGCACCCTCGCCGGCCTGGGCAACCAGGTGCTCATCGACCACGGCTACTCCTCGGGCGGCAGCAGCGTGATGACGAGCTCGAACCACCTGACGTCGTTCGCCGTCTCGTCGGGACAGCACGTCTCGCGCGGTGAGGTGATCGGCTACTCCGGCACCACCGGTACCTCGACGGCCTGCCACCTGCACTTCGAGCTGTACATCAACGGTTCGACCGTCGACCCGATGACCTGGCTGTGATCACGCGGTAAAAGCCTGGTCCACCCAGGTGAGGCGCGTAACCTAGGACGTCGCGCCGCCCGCACGGGGCAGGCTGTACCAGCAGACCCCGGAGGGAGACCCATGGCCAAGAAGAACGACGACCCGCGCAAGATCGTGGCGAACAACAAGAAGGCCCGTCACGACTACGTGATCGAGGACGTCTTCGAGGCCGGGCTCGTACTGTCGGGTACAGAGGTCAAGGCGCTGCGGATGGGGCGGGCGTCCCTCACGGACGGCTACGCCAACATCGATCGCGGCGAGGCGTGGCTCGAGAACGTGCACATCCCCGCGTACTTCCAGGGCACGTGGAACAACCACGCGCCGCGGCGCCGGCGCAAGCTCCTGATGCACCGCGAGGAGATCGACCGGCTGGCGTCGAAGTCCCGGGAGAAGGGGCACACCCTGATCCCGCTGTCGCTGTACTTCCTCGACGGCCGCGCCAAGGTCGAGATCGCGCTCGCGCGCGGCAAGAAGGAGTACGACAAGCGCCAGACGCTGCGTGAGCAGCAGGACATGCGCGAGGCGCAGCGGGCGATGCGGGCCAAGGAGATGCTCAGCTGACCTGCCGGGCTGACCTGTCGGCTCTGGACTGCTGTTAGCGAAATAACGTTCCTGTCTGGGGCGATGTGACCTAGACTGGTGACGTTCCGCACGGGTAGTACCCGGGTGGGGCAGTTGAAAACAACATAGGGGCTGATCGGTTTCGACGGTGGTCGTGCTTCGAGGAGAAGCGGGCCGAGGATGCAGGCTTATCTCGTAAACGATGCCTGCAAACACATAGTTGCCGATAACTCGCGCAACGAGTTCGCCCTCGCCGCCTGAGCGAGCCCGAACTCCGTCGGCCTGGGAAATGCTTCCGTCCCAGTAGCCGGCGTCATCTAGGAAGCCACTGCTCGTAGCTCTCGTCATCGGGGCTACGGGAACATTTAGATGGCTGGGCCTGTCCGCGAACGTGTCTGTGCGAGTGCGGGGGCCGAGAAAATCCATAGCAGACTGCGCCCGGAGAAGTACTGGAAAAGCGCCACCGGACCCGGGTTCGATTCCCGGCAGCTCCACCCCTATGTAGAAGGCCTCGCCGGCAACGGCGGGGCCTTCGTTGTTTCTGCGGCTCTGTCGCGTGGGTCAGGCGGAGCACTCGTCCCACGTTCTGCTATGAGCAGAGGTCGGTCGCTTCCCGAGGCGTATCGAACAGGTGTGCGATACGATGATGTCATGACGCGGACAGGTGAGGTGCCACCCAGAACGGCCGACGGGCACGACCCGTCCGTGCCGTTCGACGGCGTGCCCACCGGCGTGCCCACCGGCGCGGCCGAGGTGCGGGCGGTGCGCGAGCTGTTGGCGGGGATGATCCTGCCAGGCGGTACCGACACAACGTCCTCCGTGTCGAAGCAGGTGCAGGCCGAGTGGGTGGACCTGCTGGGTGAGCTGGAGGCCCTGAAGAATGCTGCGACGGCGACGCAGGCGCGGCTGGCTGTGGCACTGGAGGTGGCTACGAAGGCCGAGGAGGCCAGGCAGGGTGTTGGGGCGGTGCGGCGTGGTCGTGGTGTGCCGAGCCAGGTGGGTTTGGCGATGCGGTGCAGTCCGCATGCGGGTACCTCGTTCCTGGGTACCGCCCGGGTCTGGCTGACCGAGATGCCGCACACGTTCGACGCCCTGCGCACCGGGGTGCTGTCCCAGTGGCGCGCGACCCTGCTGGTGCGCGAGACCTCGCATCTCTCGACGGAGCACCGGGCGCGGATCGATGAGGAGGTCTGCGGGCCGGCGAACCTGGTCGTGCTGGCCCGGATGGGTACCCGGCGGCTGGTCGCCCGGATCAAGGAGCTGGCCGCCCAGCTCGACGTGCACGCGTGCGTGAAGCGCAACGCGCGAGCCGTATCGCAGCGGCGGGTCTCGGTGCGTCCCGCCCCGGACCTCATGGTGTACCTGACCGCACTGGTGCCCATGCAGCAGGGCATCCAGGCGTACGCCCAGCTCAAGGCACACGCGGATGCGACCAAGGCCACCGGTGACGAGCGCGGCACGGGGCAGATCATGGCGGACACCCTGATCGAACGGGTCACCGGCCGCGAACCCGGACACGCCGACGAGGTCCCGGTCACGATCAACCTCCTCGTCTCCGACGACACACTCCTGGCCGGCGGGGACAGCCCTGCCGTCGTTCTCGAGGGTGCCGCTGCAGGGGTAGGCACTGTTCCAGGCCCGGTGGTGCGGAACCTGGTCGCGCACGCGATCGACGCCGACGCCGCGTGGCTGCGCGCGATCTACGTCGACCCGAACGGCCGGCTGCTGGCCACGACGTCGACGTCACGGTTCTACCCCGATGGTCTGTCGGCGTTGCTGCGCGCCCGCGAACAGGGCATCTGCGCCACCTCCTGGTGCGACGCGCCCGTGCGGCATATCGACCATGTTGTTCCGCACGGCGAGGGCGGCGAGACCAGCCTGGCGAACGGGCAAGGCCTGTGTGCCCGGTGCAACCATGCGAAGCAGGCACCCGGATGGAGGCAGAAGGTCAACGAGATCGACGGTCGGCATGCAGTGGAGACGACCACCCCCACCGGGCACACTGCTGTCTCCGTTGTGCCCGCACCGCCCGAACCGGCCAAGCCCACCGGGCAATACTTCACGTCGATTGCGCCTCGGCCGACGGACCTTGTAAGTGAAGAAGTCCACGACACTGCCGGGCAACTGACACCGGCGTGGACCCCGGCCGTCGGCCTTGCGGGCCCCCGGCCGGGACATATCCCTCGCAGCCGGTACAGCATCGGCTGCACCGCCGCGCCCACCCGCAGCGCGATTGCCTACCGCCCACCTGGTCGGCGTGGACCCTCCCGCCACGGGCGCCGGCCACGGTCCCGACCCGATCTCGTCTGGGCACATACGCGCTGAGCCGGTTACCGCCACGAGCTAACCATCGCGGTGGCGCATCGGCGTGCCCGCCCTGTCGGCGCGACGGCGCGCTAGGGTGACGCCGTGCACGGCCCCGGAGATCCTGGCCTCGTGCCCGAGCCTGTGTCGACGCAGGTGTCGGGCGGCCCGGTGCTGCTCCTGGACGGCGCGCGAGTCGTGACCGACCCGGCCCTGCGCCCCGCTGCGCGCTGGTGGCGCCGGGTCACCGAGGAGGCCTTCGGTGTCGACCTGGTGCCTACGGCGACCGGGGTGAGCCCGGCCACCGTCGTCTTCGCGCTCGCGACCGACCTGCCCGCCGGGGGCTACCGGCTCGAAGTGCGCGCGGTGGCGCCCCGTCCTGAGCCTGTCGACGTGGCGGATGCCAGGCTCGCGGCCGGCAAGGCACCGGCCGGCAAGGCACCGGCTGGCAAGGCACCGGCTGGCAAGGCACCGGCTGGCAAGGCACCGGCCGGCAAGGCACCGGCCGGCATCGCGCCGGGAGCCGTGCGTATCGAAGCCGCCGATCTCGCCGGCGCGCACGCCGCTGCCCAGACCCTGCGTCAGCTCGCCGGACCAGCGGCCTACCGCCGCGCGCCTACGGCTGGGCCTCACACGGGCGACGCCCCGCCCCAGCTCATGCTTCCCGAGATACACATCGAGGACCACCCCCGCTTCACCTGGCGCGGTGTGCTGCTCGATGTCGCCCGCCATTTCCTGCCCAAGCACGACGTGCTGCGGTTCATCGACCTGGCCGCTGCCCACCGGCTGAACGTGCTGCAGCTGCACCTCACCGACGACCAGGGCTGGCGGGTGCAGGTCCACCGCTACCCGGAGCTGACGCGCACCGGTGCTTGGCGCCGCGAGTCCACGGTCGGCACCTGGCGCACCGGATCGAAGGACGGCCGCCCGCACGGCGGCTTCTACACGCAGGACGACCTGCGCGAGATCGTCGCCTACGCCCGCGACCGGGGTGTGACGGTGGTCCCGGAGATCGACGTGCCCGGCCACGTCGAGGCCGCCGTCGCCGCCTACCCGGAGCTCGGCACGCGCAAGGACCGCAGCGGCGTCCGCACCACCTGGGGCATCAGCCAGGACGTGCTGGACCCGTCCGAGGGTTCGCTCGCCTTCTTCCGGCACGTGCTGGACGAGGTGCTGGAGGTCTTCGAATCGCCGTACATCGGCCTCGGCGGCGACGAGGTGCCGCCCACTCTCTGGCGTGAGTCGCCCGCCATCGTCGAACGTGCCAAGGACCTGGGCCTGTTCGGGCCCGACGGCGCCCCCGACGCCGCGCAGCTGCACGGCTGGTTCATCGCCCGCCTGGCGGAGCACGTGTCCGCCGCCGGGCGTCGCGCCGTCGTCTGGGACGAGGCAGTCTCGCCCGGGCTGCCGCGCGACGTCATCGTGACGTCCTGGCGCGGTTACGCCCAGGGTGCCGCGGCGCTGGCGGCCGGGCACGACGTCGTCATGGCACCCGAGCAGGCCGTCTACCTGGACCACCGCGCGGGGGAGCACCCGGCGGAACCGATCCCGGTCGGCTTCCTCCGCACGATCGAGGACGTCTACTCCTTCGACCCCTTCCCGCCCGCCGTCCAGTCGTTGAGTGCAGGCCGGCAGGCCTCGACCCCACAGATAGCCGGCACTCAAAGACGGCCCGGGCGGCTGCTTGGAGCCCAGGCCGAGGTCTGGACCGAGCACCTCGACAGCGCGCGGCGCATCGACTACGCCGCCTTTCCCCGGCTCGCTGCTTTCGCCGAGGTCGTCTGGTCACCTCCGGCAGGCCGGGAGCCAGGCTCGGCGGCGTCCAAGGAGTTCCTGGACCGGCTGGAGCGGCGCCACCTGCCGCGGCTGGACGCGTACGGCGTCGAGTACCGACCGCTCTCCGGGCCGCACCCGTGGCAGACCCGCCCCGGCGTCCAGGGCTACCCGCGCGACCTGGCGGCGGAGACCGCCGTCGGGGGCTGGGCCGGGATCGGCGGCTGGCGGGAGGACGGCGGTGCGGAGAACCTCCCCGGATCCTCGCCGAGGGATGTAGGGCCCGACGGCGGTGAGCCCGACGGGGCGGACGATGTCGCGGAGAACCTCCCGGATCCCCGCCTGGGAACGTAGGGCCTGACAGGGGCCGGGTCGGACGGCAGGCCAGAGCGGGCCCGGGCGCGGCGGCCCGATTCCGGCGGCCCCGAGCCCGGCAAGAGACGAAGTCGTCCGTTGCCCAGGTCGCACGGCAAGATGGGGCTTGTGCTGCATATTGACGACTCCGCCTACTCCTGGCCGCTGCTGACGCTCGACGAGTCCGCGCTGGACCACAACATCGCGACAGTGGCCGGCGCCTTCGCCGCCGCAGGCGTGGAGCACGCGCCGCACGTGAAGACGCACATGTCCCGCGCGATCTGGGAGCGGCAGGCGGTGGCCGGAGCGTGGGGCGCCACCGTGGCTACGCCCGCGCAGCTCCGGGCGGCGCTCGGCTGGGGCGTCCCGGGCGCAGGTCGCCGCGTGTTCCTCGCGAACGAGCTGGTGGACCCGCGCGAGATCGCGTGGCTCCGCACCGCACTCTCGGACGGTACCGCCGACGAGGTCTGGGTGTACGTCGACTCCGCGCGGGGTGTGGACCTGCTCGCGGACGGTTTCGCGGGCGCCGCGCCGGAGACCGCCGCGCGGCTCGGCGTGCTCGTCGAGCTCGGCGTCCCCGGCGGCCGCACGGGCGTACGCACCGTGCCCGACGCCGTAGCGCTCGCCGGCCAGGTGCCCAACGCCGGCCTTCGGCTGGTCGGTGTCGCCGGTTACGAGGGGCCGGTGGCGGGCGGCACCAGCGAGGAGGAGCTGGCCGCCGTCGGGCGGTGGTGCGACGGGCTGCGGGAGGTGGGTGCCCAGATCGCGGGCCTCGTCGACGGCCCCGTGGTGCTGAGCGCGGGTGGCAGCGCCTTCGCCGACGTCGTGACCGGGCACCTCGCTCTCCCGGTCCGGGACGCGGCCGGCAACAGCGTGCCGACCCGGGTCATGCTGCGGTCCGGCGCGTACGTGACGCACGATCACGGCCACTACCTGCACGCCGACCCGTGGACGCGGATGGGTGTCGGGCCGCTGCGCCCGGCCATCACGGTCTGGGCCTCGGTGCTCTCCGCGCCCGAGCCCGGGCTGGTCATCTGCGGCCTGGGCCGCCGGGACGTGTCGTTCGACATCGACCTGCCGACGCCGCTCGTGCTGCGCTCCCCCGACGACGCCGGGCGCCTGGGCGAGGGCCGCGACCTGGCCGGCGTGCGCGTGACCGCGCTCAACGACCAGCACGCCTACCTCTCGATCGACCCGGGGGTCGACCCCGCCGTCGGCCCCACCATCGAATCCGGCGTCGACAGCGCGATCGAGCCCGGTGACGTGATCGGGTTCGGGATCTCGCACCCCTGCACCACGCTGGACAAGTACCGGACCGCCCTGGTGACCCGCGGCGACGACGTCGTCGAGCAGATCACCCTCGACTTCTGACAGAGCTCCCGACCCGGCTTTCGATGCAGAGCACCAGGTCCAGAGCACCATCCGAGCAAGGAGAACCCGATGACCGCGAAGACCGCCCTCTCGACCCCGGACGCCCCCGCGCCCGCGCACACGTTCCACCAGGGCGTGCGCAAGGGGCCGTTCGTCCAGGTGTCGGGGCAGGGCCCCGTGGACCCGGCGACGGGGGAGTACGTGCACGCGGGCGACGTCGCCGCGCAGACCACCCGCACGCTTGAGAACGTGCGAGCCATCGTGGAGGCCGGCGGCGCGACGTTCGACGACGTCGTGATGCTGCGGGTCTACCTCACCAAGCGCGAGGACTTCGGAGCCATGAACGAGGCCTACGGCGAGTTCGTGACGAAGCACTGCCCGGGCGGCGTGCTGCCCAGCCGGACCACCGTGATGGTGGGCCTGCCGCGCGAGGAGATGCTGGTGGAGATCGACGCCCTCGCCATCACCGACTGACCGGGCGGGTCAGTCGGCGGGGGCCGGCTCCGGCTCGGCGGGCGACGTCGGCCCGCCGGGACGGGCCTTGGCGATCTGCCTGCGGACGCCGATCACCGCGAGCAGCACCAGGCCGGCCACCGCGAGCCACGGGATGATCGCGCCGAGCACGAGGACTATCACGTTGAACGTGCTGACCAGCGCGCTCCACCCCGCGGTCAGGCCGCCGAGGAACCCGCCGGGCTGCGCCTGGGCCGCAGGGGTACCTTCCGCAACGATCTCGACGTGCAGGGTGGACATCGCCACCTCGTCCGAGAGCCGGTTCCGCTCCGCGACCCGGGAGTCCAGCTCGGCCTGACGGGTGGAGAGCTCCGCCTCGATCTCGATGAGGTCGGAGGTCTGGTCGGCGTCGGCCATGAGCTCGCGCAGCCGGTCGGTCGAGGTGCGCAGCGCCGCGATGCGCGCGTCGAGGTCCTGCGCGGTGCCGGTGACGTCCACCGTCTCGACGTGGCGGTTACGCATCTCACCGAGCTGGTCGAGGGCGTCGAGCGTGGCCGACACCCGGTCGGCGGGGATGCGGAGCGTCATCGACGCGCTGCCCGGCTCGTTGTCGGTGGCAGCGAGCTCGTCGCGTGCCTCGACGCGGCCGCCGGCCTCCTCCACGAGGCGGGCGATCTGCTCCGCGGCATCGAACGGGTCTGCCACCGCGAGCGTCGCGCTGCCGGTGGTGATGAGCTCGCGGTCCACCGCCTCTTCCGGAGCCTCGGGGAGGCCAACGGCGCCCGCGGCGTCGGCGGCGCCCTCGTCCGCGTACCCCGGTGCGACGGCCTCGCTGCGCTCAGCCCCGCCGTCGGCGGCCATATCAGCACCGCCCGCGCCGTCTCCCGAACATGCCGCGAGGGCGACGACGAGGGTCGCCCCGACGACCGTCGCCAGGAGGGCTTGGACAAGTCGGCTCGCGGGCGGGCCCACGTCCCCCCTGGCTGACCGGTTGCGCTTCATGGGATGAGAGTAGGAGGCGCACGGGGCAGGAACTCACCTCACCCGAGAACCGTGATCCCTTTGTGAACTTGTAGCCCCCGTGACCGGTTTTTTCTTGGGTTTTGCGCGGTTTTTGATCACGCTACGGTCACGCCGTGCTCGGCGGGCCGAGGTGGGGCAGGCTCGGATTCGTCAGGCACGTGAAGTAATCCGGATACATCGAGCAGAGAGCGTCCGAGCGCGGGGCAACGTGACCCACGTAACAGTCTTGTTACGGGTCATACCCGGCAATGGACAACATCTCTGTTAAGGAGGTCTACTAACAAACATGGCGACGGCGACAGGACGCAGCGGTACCGGGCGAGAGCTCGGCGCACGGCTGCGCGCGACGTCCAAGGTGCTCCCCGAGCACGCCAGGGCGCACAACCGGTCCCTGGTGCTGCAGCACCTTTTCCACGAGGGGCCCACCTCCCGGGCCGACCTCGCACGAGCCACCTCGCTCACCCGCGTCACGATCTCGGACCTGGTCTCGGTGCTCATCACCGAGGGCCTGGTCGAGGAGCTCGGCACGCGTCCCGGCCAGCGCGTCGGCAAGCCCGCGATCCTGGTTGGCCTGCGCACTGACGCCTACCAGATCGTGGCGGTGGACCTCACGGAGCACGGCCGCATGCGCGGCGCGGTCCTGAGCCTCACGGGCGAGATAGTGGTGCGTCGGCAGCTCGACATCGACGGGCGCACGGGCGACGAGCTGGTGGACCTGTTGACCCGCTTCGTCCGCCGGCTCGTGGCCGCGGCGAACCACCCGGTGATCGGCGTCGGCGTGGGCTCGCCCGGCATCATCGACCTGTACGGCCGGGTCGTCGAGGCGCCTAACCGTGGCTGGTACGACGTCCCGCTGGCCGAGATCCTGGGCGAGCGCATGGGCCTGCCCGTGCACGTCGCGAACGACGCCAACACGGCGGCGCTCGGCGAGTTCACCTACGGGGGCGCCAGCTCCGCGATGCTCGTGGTCACCATCGGCGCGGGTGTGGGCGCCGGCGTGGTGGCCGACGGCGTGCGGCTGCACGGTCACGCCGATGCCGCGGGCGAGATCGGCCACGTCACCGTGGTCGACGACTCCTCGACCGGCTCGGGACGGCAGGCCGAGGACTGTGCTTGCGGGCGCCGCGGCTGCCTCGAGACCGTCCTGTCCGTGCCGGCGCTGCGGCGCGCGGTCGCTGGCAAGAACAGCCAAGATTCCGACGCCGCACTGGCGTCGGCAGGCCGGGTGCTGGGTGTCACGCTCGCCCCGGTCGTCAGCGCGCTCAACCTTACGGAGGTGCTGCTGAGCGGTCCGCGCGACCTGCTCGACGGCCCCCTTCGCGAGGCTGCGCTGGACACCATCCGACAGCGCACCATGCCGGCCATCAACTCTGGCCTGCAGCTGCGGATGGCCGCGCTCGACGAGGACGTGGTGCTGGCGGGCGCCGCCGTTCTCGTGCTTTCCGCCCAGCTGGGGGTCTCGTGAGCATCAATGCGCACGTGTCGGCGGTAGGCAGCTCATCGAGTTCACCATGCACCGACTTTCATCAGGCCTGCGACGCATTGTCGCTTCCCGGGAGGAACCCCAAGTGAACAAGAACCGTCTCGTCGGCGCTGCGGCGTCGGCGATCACCCTGACCCTCGCGCTCAGCGCGTGCGGTAACGCAGGCGGCACCCCCGCCGCCGAGGAGACCGGACCCGGCGAGGTCCGGGTCTGGATCGTCGGCTCCGACACGCCCGTAGAGGCCCGCGACTACCTGACGCAGACCTTCGAGGAGGAGAACCCCGGCAGCACCCTCGTCATCGAGGAGCAGGCCTGGGAGGGCCTCGTCGACAAGTACACGACGGCGCTGTCCGGCTCGGACTCCCCCGACGTGGTCGAGATCGGCAACACGCAGGCCGCCGCGTTCACCTCGGCGGGCTACTTCCGCGAGATCACCGCGGACGAGTTCGAGTCCCTGGGCGGCTCCGACCTGATCCCCGGCTTCGTCGAGGCCGGCGACTGGGAGGGCGCGCACTACGCCCTGCCCTACTACTCGGGCTCGCGCGTCGTCTTCTACTCCGAGCAGGTCCTCGGCGACACCCCGGTGCCGACCACGCTGGACGAGTACGTCGAGACCGCCGTCGACCTGCGGACAGACGACTTGTCCGGCGTCTACTGGCCCGGCCAGGACTGGTACAACGCCCTGCCCTTCATCTGGGAGAACGGCGGCTTCATCGCCGAGCAGGCCGAGGACGGCACGTGGGAGGCCGGCTTCTCCTCCGAGGGCGGCATCGCGGGCCTGGAGCAGATCCAGACCATCATGACCGAGGGTAACAACGCCCCGGCCGACGCCAACGAGACGGACCTTCAGGTCCCGTTCTGCGAGGGTGCTGTCGGGTTCCTCTCCGCGCCGAGCTGGATCCAGTGGTCCATCAACGCTCCCGAGGAGCCCGAGGACCCCGAGGGTGTGCCGGGCTGCGCCTCGACGTACGGCTCGGACCTCCAGGCCATCGCCCTGCCGGGCAAGGACGGCGGCGCGGCCCAGGTGTTCGCCGGCGGCTCGAACCTCGCCATCGCGCAGAACTCGGCCCGTCCGGACCTCGCGCTGAGCGCCTACGAGATCATGCTCAGCGACGAGTACCAGACCATCCTCGCGGGTGCTGGCCTGTTCCCGGCCAAGACCTCGCTGTTCGAAGCGGTGGACCAGTCCACGTCGATCGGTGTGGCCGCTGCTGAGGCCGCCGCCAACGCCAGGCTCACCCCGGCGTCGCCGAACTGGGCCGACGTCGAGTCCCAGATGCTGCTGCAGACCGCCTTCACGAAGATCGCCTCCGGCGAGGACGTGCAGGCCGTGGCCGAGCAGCTCGACACGGACATCGAAGAGATCCTCAACGGCTGACCTGAGGTCAGCGCAAGACATCCCGTCCCGCCCGGTGACCCAGACAACCCGGGCGGGACGGGACACCACTGCCCGCCTGATGCTCGCGGCCGCTCTTCCAGGGGAGGGGCTCCGGCCGCCTCCGAGGAAGACAGGACATGAGCACCACACTTCTTGATCCACCGGCGCCACCGCGCCAAGAGACCCGGCAGCGGCGCCGGCCGTCCTACGTGCCCTGGCTCCTGCTCTCGGCCACGATGGTCATCCTCGGTGTGCTCACCGGCTACCCCCTGCTCCGCCTGGTCGTCATGTCGTTCCAGGAGTACGAGCGCGCCCAGCTCATGGGCCAGCCCGCCGAGTGGGTCGGGTTCGACAACTACGCGGCGATCCTGACCGACGTCGAGGGCTTCTGGGCCGTGCTGGCCCGCAGCCTCGTGCTCATGGTCGTCCTCGTGGTCGTGACGATGGTGATCGGCATGCTCGTGGCGCTGCTCATGATCCGCGTCGGAAAGGGCATGCGGCTGCTGATGTCCGTCGGCCTGCTGCTGGCGTGGGCCATGCCGTCGCTGGCCGCGACCACCGTCTGGGGCTGGGTCTTCGACACGCAGTACGGCGTGGTCAACAACCTGCTCACCGCGATCACCGGGGACCGCTGGTTCGGCTACTCCTGGCTGATCAACCCGTGGGCGTTCTTCCTGATCCTGACCTGCATCGTCGTGTGGGGCGCCGTGCCGTTCGTCGCCTTCACGCTGTACGCGGGCCTCACGCAGATCCCGGAGGAGGTCATGGAGGCCGCGCAGCTCGACGGCGCGAGCGCGTTCCAGCGCCTCCGGCTCATCCAGGTGCCGTACATCCGCGGCATCATCACGGTGCTCGTGGTGCTGTCGATGATCTGGGACCTGAAGCTCTTCACGCAGGTGTTCATCCTGCAGGACATCGGCGGCAACCGTGAGCTGACCAGCACCATCGGCGTCTACATCTACCAGGTGGGTATGGCCCAGGGGCACTACGGGGTGGCGAGCGCGATCGGCGTCGTCTTCCTGATCATCATGCTGGCCATCTCGTTCCCCTATGTGCGGCGCACGCTGCGGGAGGAAGTCCAGTGATCAAGATCCGCAAGCGTCTTGCCGACACCGGGTTCGGTTTCCTGGCCATCATCGTCTTCGTGTTCTCGGCCTTCCCCGTGTACTGGATGGTCAACACGTCGTTCCTGCCGAACAACCGGATCCGCGGCGAGAACCTGTCGTTCTTCCCGACGCCGGACGTGTTCACGCTGAACAACTACCGCGCGGCGATGTTCGGCGAGGAGCGGGCGCCGTTCCCGCCGGCCGTCGTCAACTCCATCGGGGTCACGTTCCTGACCGTGGTCATCGCCCTGGTCGTGGGTTTTGCCGCGGCGCTCGCTCTGACCCGGTTCAACTTCAAGGGCCGCCGCACCTTCATCCTGATGATCCTGGTGGTCCAGATGATCCCCGGAGAGGCGATGATCATCTCGCTGTTCCGGATCATCGACGGCTGGCTCCTGCTCAACACGATCATCGGCCTGACGCTCGTGAACATCGTCGGCGTGCTCCCGTTCACGATCTGGACGCTGCGCGGATTTGTGAACGGTGTACCCAAGGAGCTGGAGGAGGCGGCGATGATCGACGGGTGTTCTCGGTCCAGCGCGTTCTGGCGCATCACGTTCCCGCTGCTCGCCCCGGGCCTGGTGGCCACGGGCGTGTTCGCCTTCATCCAGGCGTGGAACGAGTTCGTCATGGCGCTGGTGATCATGCAACGGCCTGACGCGATGACGCTGCCGCTGTGGCTGCGTACGTTCGTGCAGGCCACACAGGCTACGAACTGGGGTGCGGTTATGGCGGCGGCGGTTCTTATTGCGATCCCCGTGGTGATCTTCTTCCTGATCGTCCAGGGTCGGATGACCGGTGGTCTGGTCTCCGGCGCGGTGAAGGGCTGATGGTTAACAAGAGCGAGTACACGGTCGGCCTCGACATCGGCGGCACCAAGATCCTTGGCGCGCTACTCGACCCGGCGGGCGAGGTGGTCGCCACGGTGCGCCGGTCCACGGTGCACGGCGCCGATGGGCTTGTCGCGGGTGCGGCGCAGGCGGTGCGCGACGTCGCCGAGTCCGGCGGGGTGGCCCTCACGGCCGTGGCCGGCGTAGGGCTGGGGATCCCCGGCATCGTCGACCACCGTTCCGGCACGGTGAAGCACGCGGTCAACCTCGGTGTGCACGACGACGAGCTCCCGCTCGCCGACCTGCTGTCCGCTGAGCTGGGCGGTGTGCCCGTGGTGGTCGAGAACGACCTCAACGTGGCCGCCGTCGGCGCCGCGCACGTGCTGGAACGGTCGGACGACCAGGCGAGCGGGGCCCGTGAGCACGAGGACCTTGCGTTCCTCGCGCTCGGCACGGGCCTGGCGTCCGGCCTGGTCCTGGACGGGCAGCTGCGCCGCGGCGCGAGCGGCGCAGCGGGCGAGATCGGGCACGTTCCCGTGGACCCGCTCGGGCCGGAGTGCCCGTGCGGGCAGCGCGGCTGCCTGGAGCGGTTCGCCTCGGGCAAGGCGTTGGAGGCGGCCTGGCCGTCGCGGCACGGCAAGCCGGCGCCGGTCGAGCTGTTCGAGGCGGCTCGGGCGGGCGACGAGGAAGCGATAGCGGTCAAGGACCGGTTCGCCGACGCGACCGCCTCGGCCGTGCGGCTGCTGGTGCTGACCACCGACGTGCGGCACGTGGTGCTCGGGGGCGGCGTCGCGCAGCTCGGCACGGAGCTGCTGGACGCCGTGCAGGACGCACTGCGCGAGCAGGCCAAGGTGTCGCAGTTCCTCGGGTCGCTCAAGCTGGCGGACCGGGTAAGGCTTGCGCCGACCCACGTTCCGGTCGCGGCCGTGGGAGCCGCTGTCCTCGGGAGGAGAAGCTGATGGAGGTAGTGATCGCGCCGGCCGACGAGCTGGCCCGGCTGGCGGCAGACGCCGTCGAAGGACTGCTGCGTGCCGAACCCGAGACGGTGCTGGGTCTGGCCACCGGGTCCTCGCCGCTGGCCGTGTACGACGAGCTGGCCCGTCGGCACAAGGACGGGCTCTCGTTCGCGCATGCCCGGGCGTTCATGCTCGACGAGTACGTGGGCCTGTCCGCCGACCACCCTGAGCGGTACCGCAACGTGATCGAGAAGGAGTTCGCCGCGCGCGTCGATCTCGCCCCGGGCGCGGTCCAGGGCCCGGACGGGCTCGCCGAGGACCTGCCGGCGGCCTGCGCCGCCTACGAGCAGGCGATCGCCGACGCCGGGGGCGTGGACCTGCAGCTGCTGGGCATCGGGACCGACGGGCACATCGCGTTCAACGAGCCCGGCTCCTCCCTCGCCTCCCGGACGAGGATCAAGACCCTGACGAAGCAGACCCGCGAGGACAACGCACGGTTCTTCGGCGGGTCCGTCGACGACGTGCCGCGGCACTGCCTCACGCAGGGCCTGGCCACGATCATGTCGGCGCGGCACCTGGTGCTGCTTGCCTCCGGCCGGGCGAAGGCCGAGGCGGTGCACCAGCTCGTGGAGGGCCCGATCTCCGCGATGTGGCCGGCCACCATCATGCAGATGCACCCGCACGCCACGGTCCTGGTCGACGACGCGGCGGCATCCCGCCTCCAGCTCGGCGACTACTACCGCCAGACCTACGCCGACAAGCCGGACTGGCAGGGCCTCTGACCTGACCCGCGGCGACCTGACCCGCGGCGCTAGCTCCAGCGCGTGATCACGGTCTCGTTGCGTCCGTCCGCGCCCGACTGGCCCCAGGCGACGTAGTCGCCGCCGCAGTACGTCCCGCCGAAGCTGTTCGGCGTCTCGACCGAGGCCAGCTGGCCGGATGCGATGTTGTACACCATGCGCCGGACCGCGGTCGAGGCCTGGTCCCTCAGCGCCCAGACGACTCGTCCGTCGCACACGCTGAGCTCGCTGACAACAAGATCCTCGTCGGTGGGGATCCGAACGGCCAGGTCCGCGTCTGCTGACAGCACGTGGACCGCGCCGTCCAGCACGAAGGCGTAGTGCGCCCCGGAACCGGCCAGGTTCGACGGGAACCAGTTGTCGTTCGTGTCCGACGAGAACGAGACCAGCTCCTGCTTTGACCCGTCCGGGCGCAATAGCGTGACACCGGCAATGCCGCGCGGGTCCTGGGTCTGTTCCGGCGAGTCCGTTCCTTCGGTGGTCTCGTCGGTCATGCGGAATACGACAACACCCTGGTCCACCGGTTGCGGGTCGCCGGTCAGATCAAGCTCGTCGCGGACCTCTGTCTGCCCGAGCCCTACTGACACCAGCCTGGTGCGGTAGGACTCGTCGTCGCGGCGGTAGGCCGTCTTCCAATAGATCCGGTCGTTGGAGATCACCGGTCGGGAGTCTCCCGCGACGATCGGAAGGTTGTCCTGCCCGGCGACCTTCTCGGACGTCGCAACCAGCTCGGGACTTCCATCGCCGTGCAGGTCTCGACGGAAGATCCGCCAGTCGGAGACGGCGAGGTCGGCGCTCTCGGTCTCTACCCAGACGGCGTCCGTGTCGGTCAGCTCGCCCCCGTACGACTGACGGGGCCTGTCTCCTTCCACCAGAGCCGTGGTGTCTCCCAGCTCGGTGAACCCGCCATCACGCCACAGCTCGATGATGCCAGGTTCTTTCATCCCGTTGGTCTCGGGGTCGTACGCGGACTCGCTGGTGTGGTCTACGAGTGCACGGCCCTCGTCGTCGATGGCCAGCACGTTGTAGATCTCACCGGGCTCGGACGGGGAGATCGTGCCCACCACCGAGTAGTCGTCGGCGGTCGCTTCGCGAGGGTTCTCGATCTGCGTGAAGTCGATCGGTTCCTGGTCGCCGGTCAGGACGGCCTGCGGGGCGATCGACGCAGAGCTCGGGTCGGGCGGTGGTGACCAGGAGCATGCGGCGCACGCCGCCAGGACCATGGCCAGAGCCACGGAACCGGCGGCGCGCGACCGGAGATCCTGACTTCTCACCAGGCGATCCCGTTGGACTGGAGGTAGACGGCCATGCCGGTCGTGCTGAGGGCGAAGGTGGGTTCGGCGTCCGGGTAGTAGCTTGTCGCCGGGTCCATGAACTGCAGTGTCGAACCGGCGTTGCTGTAGCCGTTACCAACGATCCAGTGGCCGATCGTCCGGTCCACCGGGTGACCGTTGTAGTGCTGTCCGCCGGCGAACTCGACGGTGTCCAGCGCCACGGGATAGAGGGCGTTCAAGGAATCCACCATGGCTCCCTTGAGCGTCGTGGCGCTCGGGGCCTGCACCTGCTGGTACTGCGCGGTGGCCAACGCCTTGTTCAGGCCCACGGTCATGAGTCCGCTGGCCCAGGTCGTCGCGCCGTTCTCCTCGGTCTTCAGGTACTCCACCCGCGCCATGGTCGTCTGGGTGTGCGTCTTCCCCTTGTACTTGACGATCATCGACGCCGTCGCCGGACCGCACCAGTACGACTTCGCCTGGGCCTGGTGGACGGTGGGCAGCAGCAGCGTGTCAGGCACAGCGGACACGGCCGACAGCGCGTACGGGCTGCTGAGGGCAGCACGAGTGGAGCTCGCCAGTGCTGGGTTCACCTTGCTGAGCTTCGCGAGCTCGGCCTCGATCTGCAATTTCTCCGAGGCAGTGAGCCCGGGGAGCGAAGCGGCGGTGATCAGCGCGTGGGCGACCTGCTCCTGCGCGGCAGGGTCGCTGAGCGGGATCCGGTCTTCGGATGCCGTGACGTCAAGAGCGTCTCGCACCAGGGCATCGTCAGCGGATGCGACAGGCGCGCTACCAAGCCCCAAGACCAGGACGGCCGCAAGAGTTATGGCCGAGCGTCTCGCGTACGTGTTTGTTCGCATCATCGTTTCCATCTGTGCTCACCATCGACTGCAGCGGTCAGGTCTCTGGGGTGATCCTCGTCCCTCTGCGGCCAGAGTGACGTTAGGCCGTTCCTCAGTCTGACGCTCCTAAAGTCGGGCATCCGCGGTAACCGACACCGCCGCACGGCTGGAGTGCGTGTCGGTGGTCCCGCGTAGACTTACCCACCATGACCGAACCACTCTCCAACCCGCAGGGCGAGCCCAGTACGCAGGGCGGCACGAGCGTCCTCGAGCGCGAGGAGACCCGGGAAGAGACACAGCCCGGAGACCACGAGCGCTTCGCGCACTATGTGCGCAAGGAGAAGATCATGCAGTCCGCTCTGAGCGGCAAGCCCGTGATCGCGCTCTGCGGCAAGGTCTGGGTACCGGGGCGGGATCCGGGCAAGTTCCCGGTGTGTCCCCGGTGCAAGGAGATCTACGAGGGTCTTCGTGACCCGCAGGACGGCGGCGAGGGCGACTCCAAGAAGTGACGAGCCAGCCGCAGCAGCTGCCCCACACACCGTCGTCTGCGGCCGCTTCGTCGCTCAGCCCTGCCTTTCCGCGCCGCGCCCCCTGGGGTACGGCGTCGAGTCTGCGCGCCTGGCAGGCGGAGGCCCTGGAGCAGTACCGCGAGCAGAACCCGCGGGACTTCCTGGCCGTCGCCACCCCCGGCGCGGGCAAGACGACGTTCGCGCTCCGGATCGCCACCGAGCTTCTCGAACAAGGGGTGGTCCGGCGCGTCACCGTCGTGGCGCCCACCGAGCACCTGAAGACCCAGTGGGCCGACGCCGCGGCGCGGGTCGGCATCCGCATCGACCCGCACTTCAAGAACTCGCAGGGCCGGCACGGCACGCACTACGACGGCGTCGCGCTCACCTACGCGCAGGTAGCGGCCAAGCCGGCGCTGCACCGTGCCCGCACGGAGGCGGCGCCCACCCTCGTGATCCTGGACGAGGTGCACCACGGTGGTGACGCACTGAGCTGGGGTGAAGCCGTCCGCGAGGCCTTCGAGGGTGCGGACCGCCGGCTGGCGCTCACCGGTACCCCGTTCCGCAGCGACACGTCCGCGATCCCGTTCGTCCAGTACGAGGCTGACGCCGAGGGCATCCGCCGGTCCAAGGCGGACTACACCTACGGCTACGGCGAAGCTCTGCGCGACCACGTGGTGCGCCCCGTGCTGTTCATGTCCTACGCGGGCGACATGCGCTGGCGCACCAAGATGGGCGACGAGGTCAGCGCCCGCCTCGGCGAGGCCATGACCAAGGACCTCACCGCGCAGGCGTGGCGCACGGCGCTGGACCCGGAGGGGCAGTGGATCCCGTCGGTGCTCTCGGCCGCGGACAAGCGCCTCGCCGAGGTGCGCCGCACGGTGCCCGACGCCGGCGGCCTGGTCATCGCGACCGACCAGGACAACGCGCGCGCCTACGCCAAGCACCTGCACGAGATCACGGGCAAGCGCCCCACCGTCGTCCTGTCCGACGACGAGGGCGCGTCCGGGCGCATCGAGGAGTTCGCGCAGAGCGAGGACCGCTGGATGGTCGCGGTGCGCATGGTGTCGGAGGGGGTGGACGTGCCGCGCCTCGCGGTCGGTGTGTACGCCACGAGCGCCTCCACGCCGCTGTACTTCGCGCAGGCCGTGGGCCGGTTCGTGCGCGCCCGCAAGCGCGGCGAGACGGCGTCGATCTTCCTGCCGAGCGTCGCGCCGCTGCTGAACCTCGCGGGCTCCATGGAGCAGGAGCGCGACCACGCGCTCGACCGGCCGCGCACGGCCGAGGAGCAGGGCATCGAGTACGACCCCGAGGCCGCGCTGGTCGCGGAGGCGAACAAGGAGGAGAAGGCGTCCGGCGAGCTGCTGGGCTCGTTCCAGGCGCTGGACGCCCAGGCATCGTTCGACCGGGTGCTGTTCGACGGCGGCGAGTTCGGCACGAGCGCCGACCTCGGTTCCGCGGAGGAACAGGACTTCCTCGGCCTGCCGGGACTCCTGGAGCCGGACCAGGTGGCCACGCTGCTGCGCCAGCGCCAAGCGGACCATCTCAAGGCCCGCGGGGGAGCGCCGACGTCCCGCGAGGTCGAGGTAGAGCGGTCCGAGCAGGAGCACCGCCGTGCGGCGGAGCTGCGCAAAGAGCTGTCCAAGCTCGTCTCCGCATGGGCCAAGCGCAGCGGGCAGCCGCACGGCATGGTCCACGCCGAGCTGCGCCGCAAGTGCGGCGGGCCAGAGGTGCCGCTGGCCACGGCCGACCAGCTCGAGACGCGCGTGGCCCAGGTCCGGCGCTGGTTCGTCGGGCAGAAGTAGTGGCGAGCGCCACGATCCGCATGCTGAGACAAGACGGCTCCAACGGCCTGTTCACACCGCCCGGTACAGGTCTCTGGCCTACCGTGAGTGCATGACCGACGAGCTTCGGGGCATCGGCGCCTCGCTCACAGACTCGTGGCCTGCGTTCGACAATGGTGTCGATGAACCGCGGCCGCTCCCTGCAGCACCCCTCCCGGCGGTGCGGCCGTCGGTTGCGCTCCTGACCGACCGCTATGAGCTGACCATGCTCCAGGCGGCGCTCGCGGACGGTACGGCACACCGCCACTGCGTGTTCGAGGTGTTCACCCGACGTCTGCCCGCGGGCCGCCGCTACGGCGTCCTGGCGGGGACGGGTCGCGTTCTGGAAGCGCTGCCACATTTTGTCTTCGAGGACGCCGAGCTGGCGTTCCTCGAGCAGAACGGTGTGGTGGACCGCAGGACTCTGGACTACCTCGCGAGCTACCGGTTCACGGGGACCATCCAGGGTTACGTCGAGGGCGAGGTGTTCTTCCCGGGGTCGCCCGTGCTCCAGGTCGAGGGGACGTTCGCGGAGGCGGTGCTGCTGGAGACGCTGGTCCTGTCGATCCTGAACTACGACTCGGCGGTCGCGTCGGCGGCGTCGCGCATGACGAGCGCGGCCGGTGGGCGGCCCGTGCTGGAGATGGGTTCGCGCCGGGCGAGCGAGCAGGCCGCCGTGGCGGCGGCCCGGGCGGCCGTGATCGGCGGCTTCGCCGGCACGTCGAACCTCGAGGCCGGGATGCGTTACGGGCTGGACACCATCGGCACCGCCGCGCACTCCTTCACGCTGCTGCACGACACGGAGCGGGACGCCTTCGCCTCGCAGGTAGCGTCCCTGGGCCCGGGTACAACGCTGCTGGTCGACACGTACGACGTCAGGAAGGGCGTGGCGACTGCCGTCGAGGTGGCGGGGACCGGGCTGGGTGCCGTGCGCCTCGACTCCGGTGACCTCGGTGGCCTGGCGCAGGAGGTGCGGCGCCAGCTCGACGATCTCGGCGCCCGGGAGACCAAGATCGTGGTCACGTCGGACCTCGACGAGTACGCGATCGCGTCGCTGGCCGCCGCGCCGGTGGACGTCTACGGCGTGGGTACCTCCGTAGTGACCGGTTCGGGCGCGCCGACCTGCGGCATGGTCTACAAGCTGGTGGCCCGCGCCGATGCATCGGGTGTGCTGCAGCCGGTCGCGAAGGCGTCGCCGAACAAGACGTCGGTGGGCGGGCGCAAGGCCGCCGCCCGGCGTTACGGCAGGGACGGGCACGCCGTGGAGGAGATCATGGTGACCGGCCCGGACGCGGCGGTCGCCGAGTGGACGCCGCAGAGCGACGACCTGCGT
This sequence comes from Promicromonospora sp. Populi, assembly GCF_041081105.1. NCBI lineage: Bacteria > Bacillati > Actinomycetota > Actinomycetes > Micrococcales > Promicromonosporaceae > Promicromonospora > Promicromonospora sp. Populi. The sequence continues at coordinate 5,008,592 of NZ_CP163528.1, forward strand.
CCGCTGCTCGCCCCACTGGTGGTCGACGGCGCCGTCGACTCGCGCTGGGTGGGCCCGTACGGCGTGGCGAATGCGGCGATCAACCACGGCATGGTGCGCGCCGAGCTGCCGCGCGCCGCGCGCCGTCTGTCCGGCGGGGAGCCGGCGATCCCCACGGTGGACCTCCGGCTGGACAGCCTGCTCGACTGACGAGGTCACAGCCAGGCGACAACTTCGCGAAAATCTTGGACAGGGGTGTCCAGCGGAGGGACGAAACCGCCTAGAGTGAGACCTGTGACTTCTTCCCCTCCGCCGCTGCTCAAGCCCATGGGGTCAGCCGGGACGGCCGTCGAGGAGGACACCGAGACGGACATCCTCGCGGGGGTCGCGGACCCGTGGGTGACGATCGTCTGGAACGATCCGGTGAACTTGATGTCGTACGTGACGTACGTCTTCGAGAGCTACTTTGGGTACCCGCGGGTGAAGGCAGAACGGCTCATGACACAGGTGCACAAGAACGGTCGCGCAGTCGTGTCCACGGGCGGACGCGAGCGCATGGAGGTGGACGTGCAGGCGATGCATGGGTTCGGTCTGTGGGCGACGCTGCAGGAATCTGGCGCGCGGGGAGCCGCATGACACCGTTCCGCGCCATGCGGCGGGGTTACGAGGCCAGGTTCGAGCCGGTAGAGCGGATCGTCCTGGCCCGGGTGGCGCGCGACGTCTCGGACATGCTCCGCGAGGAGGCGGGGCTGGACCTGTTCGACGACGGCGGCGAACCGGGCATGGCAGCGCACACCGGTCCGGGCAAGGGGCAGGCGTGGGCCAACGGCCTGCTCGCTCCGGACGAGCTGACCGACGCCGACCTGGCCCGGCTCACGGGGGTGACCGGCGTCGGTCGTGTCCCGACGGACCCCGCGGCTCGGCGGCTCCTGCCCGACGCGAGCAAGGACGACTCGGAGATGGCCGACGAGTTCCGCCGGCTGACGCAGAACGACGTGGCGAGAACGAAGGTGGACCGGCTCGAGGCGTTCGCCGCGCTGCTCGACCTGCCGACGGGGGACGACGCGCCGTCGCCGCTGGGCCGGCACGGGGCGCCGCCTCCGGTGCGGGTGCCGCGCGAGGACGCCGAGCAGTTCGCCGGGGCGCTCACCGACGTGCGGCTGGTGATCGCCGAGCGGCTCGGTCTGAAGACGGACGACCAGGTCATGCACCTCACCGACGAGATCATGTGGGACCGGCAGGCCGGCCGCGAGATCCCCGTGGCGACCGACGGCCGCGCCGCCCGGCGGTTCTGGTCCGGGGTGTTCGTCGCTGCCGGCTACGCCCAGGAGACCCTGATGGACGTGATGCTCGCCGAGCTGCGTGGGCGGCGCCCACCCACCGCTATGTAGTCGTCAGACGTCGTAGACCGTGCCCGGCACGGCCACGTCCACCGGGCCCGCATAGGTCGCGCGCGCCTCGGCCAGGGATTCCGCGGGGTCGTTCCACACCGGCAGGTGCGTGAGCAGCAGGCGGCGGGCGCCCGCGTCGGTAGCGAGCTGCCCGGCGCGGCGGCCGGTGAGATGGATGCCCCGCTCGACGACGTCGTCCCGCCCCTCCAGGAACGCCGCCTCGCTGAGCAGCAGGTCGACGTCGCGCGCCAGCTCGACCACGGAGGCGCAGGCGTCGGTGTCGCCGGTGTAGGCCAGCGTCGCCGTCCCGCCCGATGACGACGGGCCCGTGACCCGCACCCCGTACGTCTCGACCGGGTGGAACACCCGGTGCGGCTCGATGGTCAGCGGGCCGATCTGGACCAGCTCGTGCTCCGCCCAGGGGCGGAAGTCGAAGTCGTGCGCCATGGACTCGCCCTCGCTCAGCCCGTACGAGAGCGCGACGTGCCGCTCGGCCGTCGTCGGGCCGTAGATGGGCAGGGGGGAGCGCTTGTGGCCGGCGCGCAGCGAACCGTGCACGGGGTGGTAGCGCAGGTAGACGTACAGGCCCGACAGGTCGGCGCAGTGGTCGGGGTGCAGGTGCGAGATCGAGACGGCGTCGAGCGCCATCGGGTCCATGTAGTGCTGCAGGGCGCCGAAGGCGCCGTTACCGAGGTCGAGCAGCACGTTCCAGTCGCGCGCCTCGTGGCCGGCGGCGGCCGCCTCCGCGGCCGGGACCCGCACCAGGTACGACGACGCGGGTGTCGCGGGCCCCGGGAACGAGCCGGAGACGCCGAGCGGGACCAGGCGCATCAGACGGCCTCCACAAGAGACACCTCAGGGCCGAGGAACCGGCTGGCGAGCTGACCGAACGGGGCAGGGTCACCGGTGGTCAGGAAGCGGTGCACGGGGGTGCCGACGTCGGGCGTGCGCTCCAGGTCGTGCTCGACGAGGGTGCGGTACACGTCCTTGGCGGTCTCGTCGGCGCTGGACACCAGCGTCACGTCCTCGCCCATCACGTAGGAGATGGCCCCCGCGAGCAGCGGGTAGTGCGTGCAGCCCAGCACGAGCGTGTCGACGCCGGCCGCCCGGACCGGGTCGAGGTACTCGTGCGCGAACTTCTGCACCTCGGGCCCGGAGGTGCGGCCCTCCTCGACGAAGCGCACGAACTCGGGGCAGGCCTGGCTCGTGATCGTCAGGCCGGGGGTGACGTGGAAGGCGTCGTCGTACGCGCGCGACTGGATGGTGGTGCGCGTGCCGATCACGCCGATCCGCCCGGTCCGCGTGGCGGTCACCGCTGCCCGGGCCGCGGGCAGGATGACCTCGACCACGGGGATGCCGTGCCGCTGGGTGTACCGCTCGCGGGCGTCGCGCATCATCGCCGACGACGCCGTGTTGCACGCGATGACCAGCATCTTCACGCCGTCGGCCACGAGCCGGTCCATGGCGTCCAGCGCCATGGCACGCACGGCGGCGATCGGCTTGGGGCCATACGGGCTGTTCACGGTGTCGCCGAGGTACCGGACCTGCTCGTTGGGCAGCTGGTCCAGGATGGCGCGCGCGACCGTGAGGCCGCCGAGGCCGGAGTCGAAGATGCCGATGGGCGCGTCGTTCACGGGGTGAAGCCTATCGACGAGTGCGTGTCCGCACTGTGACCCATGAGCCGTGCGACGCGTGACGCGCACCACGTTCGGCCAGGTCAGGACCGTCCTCGAACTCCGGCACATCCGGGCTGTGGGTGTGACCGCCTAGGCTGGTCGCATGACCTCCAGCACCGACAAGATCGTCCGCGCCGACGGGCGCGCCACCGACCAGCTCCGCCCCGTGCAGATCACCCGGGGATGGCTCGACGAGGCCGAGGGATCGGTGCTCGTGGAGTTCGGGCGCACCCGCGTGCTGTGCGTGGCGTCGTTCACCGAGGGTGTGCCGCGCTGGCGCAAGGGGTCCGGTGAGGGCTGGGTCACCGCCGAGTACGCGATGCTGCCGCGCGCCACGAACGAGCGCAGCCAGCGGGAGTCCGTGAAGGGCAAGATCGGCGGCCGCACGCACGAGATCTCCCGCCTGATCGGCCGGTCGCTGCGCGCCGTCGTCGACATGAGCGCACTGGGCGAGAACTCCATAGTGCTGGACTGCGACGTGCTCCAGGCCGACGGCGGCACCCGCACCGCCGCGATCACCGGCGCCTACGTGGCGCTCGTCGACGCGATCGCCTGGGGCCGCCGGCACGGGCACGTCAAGGGCGGCAAGCAGGTGCTCTCCGACTCCGTCTCCGCGGTGTCGGTAGGCATCATCGACGGCACCCCGATGCTCGACCTGCCCTACGTGGAGGACGTGCGCGCCGAGACCGACATGAACGTGGTGGTCACGGGCGCCGGCAAGTTCATCGAGGTGCAGGGCACCGCCGAGCACGCGCCGTTCGACCGCGCCGAGCTCGACGCGCTGCTCGACCTCGCGGTGGGCGGCACTGCCGAGCTGGCCAAGATCCAGCAGGACGCGCTCGCGCGGGAGCTCGCGTGACGGCACGGATCGTCCTCGCGACGCACAACACCAAGAAGGTGGGCGAGCTGCGGGCGATCCTCGCGGCGTCGGGCCTGGTTCTGCCCGACGGCGGCCTGGTCACCTCGGGTGAGGTCGGCGCACCCGAGCCCGTCGAGGACGGCGTGACGTTCGCCGAGAACGCGCTCATCAAGGCGCGCGCGGTGTGCGCGGCGACCGGGCTGCCCGCCGTCGCCGACGACTCCGGGCTGGCCGTGGACGTGCTGGGCGGCGCGCCCGGCATCTTCTCGGCGCGCTGGGCCGGCAAGCACGGGGACGACGTCGCGAACCTGGAGCTGCTGCTCGGCCAGCTGGGGGACGTGCGGCCCGAGCACCGCCAGGCCGGTTTTGTGTGTGCCGCGGCGCTGGTCGCGCCCGACGGCCGCGAGGAGGTGCGCCTCGGCGAGATGCGGGGCGTGCTGGAGACCGCTCCGCGGGGGACAAACGGGTTCGGCTACGACCCGATCCTGGTCCCGGACGAGGACCCGCGGCTCGGGGCGACCGACCGCCGTCGGACCGCCGCGGAGCTGGACCCGGACGAGAAGAACGCGATCTCGCACCGCGGCAAGGCCTTCCGCGCCCTGGCCCCGGTGATCCTCGAGGTGCTGGGCGGCTAGCTCTCGGCGTTCGCCGCCTGGGCCCGCCGCAACGCGGTGACCAGGGCGCGCCAGCCCAGCATGGTGATCGCCAGGAAGATTGCCGTGACCAGGGCGAACGACCACGCCAGACCCTGCCCGCTCACGGCGCGCAGCACCAGGCCGACGAACACGGTGGTGAACCAGATCAGCACGCCCGTCGGCCAGATGCGGGTCGGGTCGTGCCACGCGCGGGTCCAGGCCCAGCCGATCGCGGCGGCCAACGCGAACGGCCACACCACGCGGCCGAACGCGGCGATCAGCGACCCGTCGTGCGACGCGATGCCGATGAAGGTGAAGGCGAGGACAGCGACGGCGTCGGCCACGGCCGCGGGCCAGATCGGAACTCGAGCGTTGCTCACAGGCCCAACCCTAGGCGCTGCCGGGACCCCTACGCGTTGCCGGGACCACCGGGCGCGGGGCGCCGGCTCTGCTTCGACAGGTCGGGGAACAGCTGCACGTAGTCCCCGAACGCCGCCTGCACCTGGTCCGGCTCCAGCCCGTACCGCTCAAGGGTGTACTGGTGCCGCGGCCGCTGCTTCGGCGCCTCCCGCTCCTGGGCCAGGTTCGCGTCGTCGGGGGCGCTCCACCCCGCGCCGAGCCGCTCGAACAGCTCCGGCAGCGCCGTGCCCGGCTCTCCGGTGAGCCGGCTGTACGGCAGGTCGACGACGGCGCCGGGCCCCAGCTCGGCGCGCTGGGCGAGCGCCCGGGAGACCCCCTGGGACATGATCTCCAGCCAGTCGCGACCGGCCTGGGCAAGATCCACGGCGTCCGGGTAGCGGTGGATGCGCTGCGCCGACTCGGCCAGGGAGCACAGCGAGGCCAGCGCCGTCTCAGGATCGCGATGGGTCCACACGAACCGGGCGTCGGGGAACACGTCGTGGATCGCCGTCATGTGGAAGAGGTTCGCCGGGTGCTTGAGCACCCAGCGCCGGGCGGGCCGGCCGTAGGACAGGACCTGGAGCGCGGCACGCAGGAACCGGTAGTCCGGCCGCTGGTCGAAGGTCTCCAGGAGCTTGAGATAGTCCGGCATGGGCACCCCGGCCGCGTGCATCTCCGAGTGCGTCCGGAGGAACGTGTCCTCCTCCTCGGCCTCCGCGTACATCGGGTGGATGGTGTCCCACGTGGAGCTGAGTGCCGACGTCATGGCGAACCGCCGCCGGGTGCGCCGAATCAGCGCGGCCTCGGTGCGGCCGTCGACGGCGAGGCCGGGATACGTCATCTCCCAGAGCTTCGGCCCCCGGTGGCCGGGTGATCGGGCCAGGATGTTGTAGGCGAACGTGGTGCCCGTGCGAGGCAGGCCGACCACAAAGATCGGTGCGTCCACCGGTTCGTCCGCGAGCTCCGGGTGCCGGGCGTGCAGGTCACGCACCACCACTCGGTTCCGGATGCGGCCCTCCACCAGCGCCTGTCCCGCCGCCCAGCCGAGCGGGCTCAGCCCGGGAAAGTCGGCGAAGGCGCGCAGAGCCAGCCGGAGGTGGTCCAGGTCTGCCGCGTCCTCGGCACTCAGCGGCGCCCGATCGCGGGAGGCGCGCGCGATCATCCGGTCGAACACCGCGTCGGGGTCCCGGCGGGTCCGGGTTCCGGGAGTCAGGAGCAGGTTGGTCAGGAGCAGCGCGGGTGGGGTTGCGGGGGCGGTCGGGGGCACGTTACTCCAGGTGAAAGCGGGTATTTCACCCTATTCTGACGTAAGCGGTCGTCCAGGTAAAGCGCGCGATGTGCAGCTGCGGTGTCGGCCCACGAGCCCCGTAGTTCGGCCTGAGCCGGCGTCCCCCGTAGGCTTGGCGGATGCACCTCGTCGCGCAGGACCTGGCCTTCGCGTACCCGGGGCGGGACGTGCTGGCCGGCGTGAGCGTCACCGTGAACGACGGCACTCGGCTTGGTGTTGTCGGCGAGAACGGGTCGGGCAAGTCCACCCTGCTGCACCTCCTGACGGGCGACCTGCTGCCGAAGTCGGGCGCGGTGCGCCGCCAGGGCAGCGTCGCCCTCGTCGAGCAGGAGCTGCACCCCACCCCCGGCCAGACCATCGGCGACCTGGTCGCCGGGACGCTCGACGGCCTGCGGGCCGCCGCAGCGGAGCTGGAGGCGGCGGCCGCCGCGTTCGATCACGGCTCGGGCGACCTCGCGGTGCTCGAACGCACCCTCTCGCTCGCCGAGCACCTCGCTGTCTGGGACGCCGACCGTCGCGTCGAGGTCGCCCTCACCCGGCTCGGCGCACCACGCGACCCCGGCCGCCGGCTCGACCGGCTCAGCGTGGGGGAGCGGTTCCGGGTCCGTCTCGCGTGCCGCCTGGCGGAGCGTTCCGACCTGCTCCTGCTCGACGAGCCCACCAACCACCTCGACGACTCCGCCATCGACTACCTCACGGGTGAGCTCGTCGCATGGCGCGGCGGGGTAGTGCTCGTCACGCACGACCGCGAGCTGCTGGACGACGTCGCCACCGCCATCCTCGACCTCGACCCCTCCTGGGACGGCAAGTCCGTGCTCTACGGGCAGCCCGGCTACCTGGCCTACCGGTTCGCCAAGAACCAGGCCCTGCACCGCTGGCGGCAGCGCTACCGCGCCGAACGTAAGCGGGCGGCGGCGCTCGCCGAGCGGCTCGACGAGTCCTACGAGGGGCTGTCGGACGAGTGGCGTCCGGCCAAGGGCTCGCAGAAACACCGCCGCGCCACGCACGCCCGGATCCACGTCAAGGCCGCCGACCGGCTGATCCAGAAGCTCGAGGCGGAGGCCATCGAGGTGCCGAAACCGCCCGTGGAGCTGGGCTTCCCGGACCTCCCGGCTATGTCGCCGGGCTGGGACCCGGCCCACCCCGTGGTGGAGGTGCGCTCGCCGCGTGTCGGTTCGTCATCGGGCATCGGGGCCGACAACGGCGTCCGCCTGGACCTGCCCGGCACGCGGATCGCGATCCCGCCGTCGGGCCGGCTGCTGATCGTGGGCCCGAACGGCACAGGAAAGTCGACGCTGCTCGGGGCGCTCGCCGGGACCCTCACGCTGGACCGGGGGAGCCGGGCGGTCGCGCCGGGGGCCCGCATCGGCGTCGTCGGCCAGGAGAGTGCGCCCATCACGGGCAAGGCGCGCCTGCGGACCGGGTTCGAGACGTACGCCGACGAGGCGCTGCGACTGCTCGCCTCGGGTGAGCTGGACCCCGACCACGTGGTGCCCGTCGCGGGGCTGGGCCTGCTCAGCGAGGACGACCTGGACCGGCCGCTCGCCGAGCTGTCCGCGGGCCAGCGCCGCCGGTTCGAGCTGGCGCGGGCGCTTTTGCACGCGCCGCACCTGCTGCTGCTCGACGAGCCGACGAACCACCTGTCGATCGACCTCGTCGACGAGCTGACGCGGGCGCTGCAGGTCACGCCGTGCGCCGTCGTCGTCGCGACGCACGACCGCCGCATGCGCTCGGACCTGGAGGACTGGCCAGTCCTGGACCTGAGCTGACGGTGAGAGGCTGATTCACATTGCAGCGCTGGGCGACAGCGGCCTATTCTGGTACCAGCTCGTCGCGCTAAGCGGCGGGAAGTGAGCCCGAGAGCCAGCCGGACGGCTGTGCGCTCGGGCTTCGCGCATTTCAGGTGTCGATCACCTTCGTCACCAGCTCGTCGCAACGCGGCCGCCACTCGCCGCCCCGCGCCCACGCCCAAGCGACTGCATCAGGCAGCGCGAGCAGCGGCTCGCTTGCCGCGCGGTCGTGTCGATAGCGCAGGGTGTTCTCCGCGTGGTGGGCCTTGGTCACGGCAACGAGAACGCTCCGGTCCATCTGGATCATGCTGTCATCGTGCTCGATGCAGATGCTCGTCTGTGCGTCCCGGAGCGCACCCGCGACGAGCTCCTCAAGGCACGACTTGCGACGGTCGGCTTCCTTGCGCCGCGGTCGGTCCGCTCCGCCAGCCCGAAAGATCGTTGCCTCGACCGGGAGCTTGGCGATCGCCGCGAGGATCTTGCGTCGTCGTGAGTCGCTCTCACGATGCATGTGCAGTCGCGCTTGGCCCGGCATCGTCAGCGACCTGATCGTGGAGCGCGCCGCCTTGAGATCCGCACTATCGATGGCAACGGCGACCAGCAGGTAGTCGCGCGCTTTGGTCTCGTCCACGAACACATGCCCGCTCAATCGAACTTCTCCTTGATGGTCTGGGTGGCGGGCTGTTGCGTATACGCAACGGGAACCGACATCTTCAGGTATCAAGGATCAGGCTATGTGCACTCCTGGAGGAGTGCTCGTCGGTGGCGCGGTCGGGGCTACGGCAGGCGGCCCACGTGGGCCATTGCCTGCTTGATCAGCATGCCCTGGCCGTTCATCATCTCGGTCTGGACGTCGTCGGCGCACGCCTCCTCCGGCGTGAGCCAGGCGAGGTCCAGCGCGTTCTGCTGGGGGCGGCAGTCGCCCGTGACGGGCACCACGTACGCGAGCGAGACCGCGTGCTGGCGCGGGTCGTGGAACGCGGTGATGCCCGGCGTCGGGAAGTACTCGGCGACGGTGAACGGCTGCGGCGACGGCGGGACCTGCGGCAGCGCGACCGGCCCGAGGTCCTTCTCGATGTGCCGCAGCAGCGCGTCCCGGACCCGCTCGTGGTACATGACCCGCCCGGAGACCAGGGCCCGGGTCATCGCGCCTTGTGTGTTCACCCTCAGCAGCAGGCCGACGGCGACCACGTCACCCGAGTCGTCGACCCGGACCGGGATGGCATCGACGTAGACGAGCGGGAGCTGCGCTCGCACGACCGCGAGGTCCTCGTCGGTCATCCACCCGGAGACCTGCGAAGGGGGGTCTCGGTAGAAATCGTCCTGGGGGTAGTCGGCAGTGTCCGTCACGGGTCCGTTCTACCAGTTCGGGCCGCGCCACGCCGGACCCCGCGCGCCGTCGGACGGCTACGGGGGTGTTGAACGGCTCACGGAGGGACAATTCCTGGAATAGCCGAGAGCAGAACTGTGCTGCACGAGGGAGACGTTCAACGAGAGGAAGCGTGACATGGCCACCGTCGAGATCAGCGACGCGACGTTCCAGCAGACCGTCAGCGACAACGGGATAGTCCTCGTGGACTTCTGGGCCACCTGGTGCCCGCCGTGCAAGATGTTCGGACCCATCTTTGAGGCGTCGTCGGACACGAACGAGGACATCGTGCACGCGAAGATCGACACCGACGCGAACCCCGGCATCTCGACCGCCGCGCAGGTGACGTCGATCCCCACGCTCATGGCGTTCCGCGACGGCGTGCTGGTGTTCCGCCAGGCCGGCGCCCTGCCCGCGAAGGCCCTCGCCGAGGTGGTGGAGGCTGTACGCGGCCTCGACATGGACGTGGTCCGCAAGGACCTGGCCGCTCAGGAGAGCTGACGCGGCGGGGCCGGCACGGCACAGCGAGTGCGCGAGGCGGGACTCGAACCCGCACGTCCGAAGACACCAGGACCTAAACCTGGCGCGGCTGCCAATTACGCCACTCGCGCGCGCCGCACAGTCTACGGGCAGGTGAGCGACCTGTTCAGCGAAATGCGGCGAGCCCGGTGATGTGCCGGCCCAGCACCAGCGTGTGCACCTCGTCGGTGCCCTCGTAGGTGCGTACCGACTCCAGGTTGCTGGCGTGCCGCATCGGCGAGTGGTCCAGGGTGATGCCGTTGCCGCCCAGCACGGTGCGCGCCTCGCGGCAGATGTTGATGGCGATGCGGGCGTTGTTCAGCTTGCCGGCCGAGATCATGTGTCCCTCCAGCCGTCCGGCGTCCTTGAGCCGGCCGAGGCGCAGCGCCATGAGCTGCGCCTTGGTGATCTCCAGCGCCATGTCGACGAGCTTGGCCTGCGTGAGCTGGAAGCCCGCGATCGGCGTGCCGAACTGCTCGCGCTCCTTTGCATAGGCCAGGGCGTCCTCGAACGCGTCCCGCGCCGCACCGACCGTGCCCCACACGATCCCGTAGCGCGCCTCGTCGAGGCACGCGAACGGCCCCGCCAGGCCGGGGTGCTCGGGCAGCAGGGCGTCCGCGGGCAGGCGCACGCCCGCCAGGGTGATGTCGCACTGCACGGAGGCGCGCATGGACAGCTTCGGCTCGATGGGCACCGCGGTAAAGCCCGGGGTCGACGTCGGCACGACGAACCCACGCACCCGGTCGCGCACGCCGCCGTCGGCCTGCCGCTCGGCCACCTTGGCCCAGATGATCGCGACGTCCGCGAAGGAGGCCATGCCGATCCACCGCTTGGCGCCGTCTAGGACCCACTCCCCGCCCGTGTCGCCGCCCTCGCTGCCCGCCTCGAAGCGGGCGCGGGTGGTCATGCTCGCCGGGTCGGAGCCCGCGCCGGGCTCGGTGAGCCCGAAACAGCCCACCAGCTCGCCCGTCGCCATGCGAGGCAGCCACTGCTGCTTCTGGGCCTCGGAGCCGTGCTTGTGGATCGCCGACATCGCCAGCGAGCCCTGCACGGAGACGAACGTGCGGATGCCGGAGTCGCCGGCCTCCAGCTCCTGCGCCGCGAGCCCGTACTCGACGGCGGATCGGCCCGCGCAGCCGTAACCGTCCAGGTGCATGCCGAGCACGCCGAGCTCGCCCAGCTCGGGGACGAGCTCGCGCGGGAAGTACGCGTCGGCGAACCAGCGGGCGATGTTCGGCCGGACTCGACGGTCCACGAACTCGCGCACGCGGTCCCGCGTGGCCAGCTCGGCGTCGCTGAACTCGGTGTCGATGTCGAGCAGGTCGGCGGGGGAGGTCATCCGCTCAGTCAAGCCCGAGGACCTTGCGGATTCTGGCCACGTGGCCGGTCGCCTTCACGTTGTAGAACGACTCGGCGACGGTCAGGTCCGGGTTCACCACCACTGTGGAGCGGATCACGCCGGTGTAGGTCTTGCCGTAGTTCTGCTTCTCGCCCCAGGCGCCGTACGCCTCCAGGGTCGCGTGGTCCTCGTCGGACGCGAGCGGGAAGGTGAGCGTCTCGGCCTCGGCGAACTTGGCCAGCTTCGCGACCTTGTCGGGGGAGATGCCCACGACGGCGTAGCCCGCGCCCAGCAGGGACGCCTCCGAGTCGCGGAAGTCGCACGCCTCCTTGGTGCAGCCCGGTGTCGCGGCGGCCGGGTAGAAGTACACGATGACACCCTTGTCCGTGCTCTTCGCCAGGTCGGCGAGGCGGACGGTGGCGCCGTCGGCGGTCGGGAGGGTGAAGTCGGGGGCCTTGTCCCCGGGTTCCAGACGAGTGGTCATGCCCGCAACGTTAACCCTTTTCCCGGCCTCCCTCCGCGGTCGCGTAGCGTTGTCGTGTGAGCACTCCCGCTGTTTCAGACGCCGCGACCGAGCCCGGCACCCTCCCGATCCGCATGCTGCATGACCGACTCCTGGTCGAGCCCGAGACGGACTCCGCGGAGCGGCACTCGACGGGCGGCCTGGTGATCCCCGCGACCGCCGTCGGGCCCAAGCGGCTCGCGTGGGCAAAGGTCGTGGCCAAGGGTGAGCACGTGCGCCAGGTCGACGTCGGCGACCGGGTTCTGTACGACCCCGAGGAGCGCGCCGAGGTGGACCTGGCCGGCACCGACTATGTGCTCCTGCGGGAGCGTGACGTGCACGGCGTGGCCCAGAGCGACGAGGCGGACGGCTCGACGGGCTTGTACCTGTAGGTCAGTCAGGCGGGCCGGACGTCGGTCTGCAGCAGCTCCAGGCGCTTGATCATGCGGCGCACGATGAGCAGCGGGATCGCACCGAAGACGCCGAACGACATGTCGATGAGGCTCCAGCCCCACGGGATGTCCCGGATCGGCCCGGCGATCAGGGCCAGCGGGATGATCCCCGCGCAGGCGATCAGCCCGAAGTCGATGATCCAGATGTTGCGGACCGGGTCGCGCAACGGACCCCAGAACGCGACGGCGATGACGAGGTGCGCGAACGCGAGCCAGTCCGTGCCGTACGCGATGAACGGGTAGTCGCGCGCGGTGGTCTCCAGGCCTTCCCGGACGCGGGCGAACCAGTCGACGAGGCTTGGCAGCCAGGCGTCCACGCCCCACGCGACAAGGAGCTCATGGCCCCAGCGGACCTCCGTCGTCAACGGGAACGCCGTGACTCCGCTCAGCACGAGGCCGATGATGAAGACGATCAGCCAGGCGCGCACGCGCCGCATGAGGACGGCCTGCTCGGACTCTGCCGCGCCCTCGAGCGGGGCGCCCGCGCTGGTACCGGTGACGGTCATGTTGCCGGAGCGTAGCGGCGGTCCGCGGTAGCCCGCTGTCGTGCAGTTCACAGGCCCGGGCGGCTCGTTCGGTTACCGGTGACGCCGCAGGTCCTGGTAGTGTTTCTTCCCGTTGCGCGCCATTAGCTCAATTGGCAGAGCAGCTGACTCTTAATCAGCGGGTTCTAGGTTCAAGTCCTAGATGGCGCACCAACGTGACGGTCCAGCAGCCCCTCTGTGGGCGCTGGCGAGGGCCTGTCGCGAGGGCGGAGAAAGCGGTGCGCCAGAGGGGCCAAGCCCTGGTAATCTTTCCGTCGCAGGCGCCATTAGCTCAATTGGCAGAGCAGCTGACTCTTAATCAGCGGGTTCATGGTTCGAGTCCATGATGGCGCACAACACGGCGAAGGCCCCCACCACGGTGGGGGCCTTCGCAATTCCCGCCGGGCTCCCGTGTCAGGACTCTCAGCCAGGTCCCAGACAATTTGTCCGGTTGTCGCCTGCCGCTCCCGCGCCGTTCATCCGACAGGTCCAGGTTGATCTGCGGGCGTGCTCGGAGCCGTCCACCCCACGGAGCACAGGGAGGACGGCCATGCGGCCAGTCACCAGGATTCAGCGAACGAGCCTGCGGAGGCGGCAGCAGCTCGGCCTTGTCGCGGCGGTCACGGCGGCCACGCTCGCCATGACGGGGTGGGCCGCGACGTCGTCGGCGGCCGCACTCCCGGACACCGCTGCCGCGGACACCGCCGCCGCGGAGACCCCGGCGAGCGGGACTGCGGCGTCGGCCGCGCATGCGCCGGAGGCGCCGGCGTCGGGCAACCCGATCCTCACTCCCGACGACGGCGAATTCCTTGAGGGGACCGTTCCCGTCGCGGCCGAGCCCGTCGCGCCTGGCGACAGCGTCGAGAGCCTTACCGCAGACGGCGCCGACGTACCCGGCGCCACCGAGACGCTCGGTACCTCGATCCTCGGCTACGACGTCGCCACGAACTCGACCGAGGCGCGCTACCAGAACTACGTGTTGATCAACGGCTCGGAGCCGATCTACCTGCCCGACGCCGTGAGCAAGCGCGTCGAGCTGGAGGTCCCAAACGCCTACCTCGTGACCGGCGAGAACACCGTCGAGGTAGTCGTGGGCACCATCAACACCGACTGCGGCGTCAACTACGACGACTTCGTGCTGTCGAACTTCACGCTCGAACCGCTGGGCGAGATCGCCGACGGCGAGGAGAACGAGTACACCTACTCGTTCGGCGACGGGAGCTGCGGCACCAACACCAGCCTGCTGCTGCGCGCTGAACTGTCGTTCTTCGTGCAGGGCGACCCGCAGGGCACCACCGGCCTGAGCGCCGATCTTGACACCACGACGTTGGCCAACGGCAGCCACACGATCGAGGCCCGCACGGCCGGGGGCGACACGACCACACACACGGTCCGCGTGAACAACGCGCCGACCGGCGCGCCGCGCCTGACTCCGACGGACGGGACGCTGGCCAACGGCACGGTCACCGTCACGGGCGCCCGCCCGGCGGACGGCGACGGCGCCACCACCGAGCTCACGGTCGACGGCGACGCGGTCGAGGCCACGGCGACGCTCGGCACCGGCGACGCGGCGTTCTCCTTCAACGTCGGCTCGAACTCGATCGACGCCAACGCCGCGAACCTGCTGGTGGTGAACGGGATCGAGACGCCGGTGGGCGGCTCCTACGTGAGCCAGCGCGCCAGCATCGTGCTCCCGAACGAGTGGCTGCGCCCCGGCGAGAACACCGTCAAGGTGGTCACCGGCACGTTCCCGGGCGACTGCAACCGCGACGACTTCACCATCTCGAACCTCGCGCTGACGCCCACGGCGGGCACGGCGACCGGCGTCGGGCTGCGGCCCTCCTACGCCATGGGCGACGGGACCTGCGGCTCCAGCGGCACCGCGCTGCGCGAGGTCACGCTGACCTTCCAGGTGGACGCTCCCGCGCGCGGCCTGCGTGCCGACGTCGACACGACCGCCCTGCCCGACGGCGAGCACAACCTCGCGGCGACCTCCACCACCGGCGAGACCGCCACGCGCGCCCTGTTCACGGACAACTCCGGCCCGGCACTCGTCTCCGCCACTCCCGCCGACGGCGACCGGCTCACCTCGGCCGTGCCCCTCGCGGTCGCCGTGGACGACGCCTCCGGCGTGGTGCAGGGCCCGGACATCACGCTCGACGGCGCGGCGATCGCGGTGGGCGACCCGGTCGGTCCCGGCCTCTCCGCCGGCGCGCACACCCTCGTGGTCTCCGCGACGGACGGGCTCGGCAACGAGGTCGACCACGAGATCGGCTTCGTCAGTGCCGGGATCCCGGACGTGCCGGCGGACGTCGCACCGGCGTCGGGCACCTCGGGTGTCGGACGCACCGCGACGCTGAAGGCGACGGTGAGCGAGCCCGACGGCGGCCGCGTCACCGCGAGCTTCTCCAGCGCAGAGATCCTCACGCCGAACCAGGCGTGGCAGGGCAAGTCGGCGCAGGTCCCGACCACGCTGAGCGTGCGGGGCGAGAAGAAGCTGAGCACCGGGGCGCTGGAGCCGGGCGACGGGCGGTCCGTGGACTCGCCCGCGGCGAGCGACGTGACCTACCAGCGGTTCGACGTGCCGGTCCGCGGCCGGGTCGAGGCGCCGGTGCTGCGCTGGGAGGGCACCGCCGACCCGGCCCGCCTGGTCAGCCTGCGGGCCTGGAACCCCGAGACGGACACCTGGGACGTCGTCGCCTCGGCGCGCGGCGCCGTCGGGGGCGATACCGTCCTGGAAGGCACCGTCACCAGGGACTACGTGGACCGCGGCGAGGTGCACGCCATGGTCACCGGCGAGGACCCCTTCGCCGACGACATCGACCCGGGGGACCCGAACGGCTTCGCCGACCCCGACGGCTACGACTTCTCGATGGTGCACTACACGGACACGCAGTACCTGTCCGAGGGTGCCGTCGAGCAGGAGACGGCCGAGGAGCGCGCCGTCTGGGCCAGCGGCTACACCGGCGTCATGGACTGGATCGTGGACAACGCCGAGGAGCGCAAGATCGCGTACGTGGCGCACACCGGCGACATCATCGAGAACAACACCCGGGTGGTTCCGCCGGAGCTCGAGGAGCAGGTCCGCGGCGAGCTGGAGTTCGCCTCCGGAGCGCAGGGCCGCATCGACGCCGCGGGCATCCCGAACGGCGTCGTCGCGGGCAACCACGACAACCAGTCCGGCACCAACCCGGAGCTGTACAACCAGTACTTCGGCCCCGACCGGTACGAGGCACTGTCCGAGGACTGGGCGGACGCGTCCTACGGCGGCAGCATGACCGAGGGCTCGAACGAGAACCACTACGACCTGTTCTCGGCGGGCGGCCTGGACTTCGTGGTGGTGGGCCTGTCCTACGGCGTGACGCGCGACGAGGCCGAGTGGGCGGCGTCGATCTTCGACCGGTACTCCGACCGCAACGGGATCCTGCTCACGCACGACTACCTGGAGCCGTCCTCGTCGCCCGACGGGCGCGGGGCCAACTTCGGCGGGTCCGACGGGCCGCTGCTGTACAACCTGCTCGTCAAGGACAACCCGAACGTGTTCCTGGTGCTGGCCGGGCACCGGCACGGCGTGGGCACCAACGTGCGGCCGCCCGTGGTCGGGGACATCGGCGGCGGCGTGGTCGAGCTGCTCGCCGACTACCAGTTCTACACGGTGTCCGCGGACCAGCTCGGGCTCACGCAGATCGGTGGGTACAACCCCACCGACCGGCTCCAGTTCGGCGCGTCGTTCTTCCGGATGCTGCAGTTCGACGTCGATCGCGGCGAGGTCTCCGTCGACACCTACTCGCCGCTGCTGGGCGAGTTCGGGGCCACGGAGTACGACACCGAGCACCGGTACAACGGGCTGGAGGACAACATGGTGCTGCCGGTCGACCTGACCTCCCGCACCACCTCGTTCAGCACGGACTCCGTGGTGCTCTACGACCCGGTGCGTGAGATCGGCCGGTACACCGTTTCCTCCGGCGAGGTCGCCTCGGTCCGGTGGAGCGGCCTCAAGCCGGGTCGCACGTACGCGTGGTTCGTCACGGCCCGCACCTCCGGGGGCGGCACGGCGACGGCGTCGCCGGCCTACTTCACCACGGGGCGCAGTTGAGGCTTCGGCACACCGTCGTCCTGGCGGGGCTGCTCGCGGTGGTGAGCAGCCCCGCCGGGATGTTGCTCGCGGGCCCGGCCGCGGCCCATGACGCCACGAGCGACGTCTACGCGGAGGTGACTCCGGCGACGTCGGACGGCGGTGTCGCCGCGGGGGAGGACGGGACGACGGCGGACGTGACCGCCGTCCTCGACCTCGAGTACGACCTGCTCATGAAGTCCGCCTGGCTGCGGGCCGAGGCCTACGAGGCGACCGGGCAGGCAGACCAGCTCGCGCAGCTCGACAAGCACGAGCGGGCCGTAGACGAGTACGTGACCGACCGCTTCGTGGTCACCTACGACGGCGAGCCGTGCGCGCCGACGCTCGGCGCGGCTGACGTCGTGCAGCGCGGGGAGCGGCCGTACGCCTCCCTCACGTACTCCTTCGCCTGCGACGGTGAGCCGGAGGGCGTGCACGAGGTCTCCAGCGCACTGTTCCCGGACGCCGAGTCGTTCGTGCACTCGACCGAGACGATCGTCCGGTACACGCTCGACGAGGAGGACGGCTCGGCGGTGCTCACCGCGGCGTCGCCGACCCTGATCACGGGGGAGAACCGCCTGCTCAAGCAGGTCGGGGAGTTCTTCGTGCTGGGCGGGGAGCACCTGCTGTTCGGGCTGGACCACGTTCTGTTCCTGCTGGCGCTGCTGATCGGCGCGCGCCGGCTGCGCGACGTCGTCTGGACCGCCACTGCGTTCACCGTTGCGCACTCCGTGACGTTCCTGCTCGCGTCGCTCGGGGTGGTGTCCGTGCCCGCGATAGTGGTCGAGCCGGTCATCGCGGCGTCGATAGCGGTGGTGGCTGCGGTAGACCTGGTGCTGATCTGGCGCGACCGGGCGTCCGCAGGGACCCGGGACGAACTCACGGTCTGGGACCGCTGGCGGCTGCCCGTGGTGTTCGTCTTCGGCCTGGTGCACGGCGTCGGGTTCGCTGGGGCGTTGGGCATCGACGCCGCGTGGTCGTGGGCCCTGCTGTGGTCGCTGCTCTCGTTCAACGTGGGCATCGAGGCGGTGCAGCTCGGCATCATCGCTGTGGTGTTCCCGCTGCTTGTTCTGCTGCGGGCACGAGCCCCGCGGGCCGCCCGCTGGGTGCTCGGGACGGCGACCGCTGGGATCGTCGGTGTGGCGCTCTTCTGGGTGGTGGAGCGGCTGGCGGGGGCGTAACACCCAGTTCCCGTTGTCCGCCTCACCCGGCTGTATCGATTGCCACGATCCAGGAGTTGACCTCGGACACGGCCACGTCGATCGTCAGATCGGGACGTCCGACGGCCGCGGCCGCTGCGAGGAAGTCGGGTCCCCAGTGCGTGTACGCCACCACCGTGCACGGCCACTGACGGGCAACGCGGCCGAGGGCCCGTGCATCGGTTCCTCGCGCACTTAACGCGTCTGTGCACGCATCGCGCAGGTCGCGGAGCGTAACGGCGCCTTCGACCTCTGCGAGGTCGCGCAATGCGAGCAGGTCGACGATGTCGCGGGCGCGATCATTTCTCGTCATCGGCGGATCGTGAGGGTCTGTGCAGGCATGCAGTTTCTGTGCGACCTGGTAGCGGAGCGCGATCCCCAGCAGGCGGTCAGGTGATGGCAGGCCGAAGTGGTTGAGCGGTGGTGCCGTGAGCACGTCGTTCTCTGAGGCAGCCGAACCCTCGTCCGGCGCGATCTCGACCTGGACCTTCCGCCAGATCTTGCCGCGGAGACTCAGTCGGACGTCGAAGCGGCGGGGCTTCGTGACCCGCGTCGGAGTCTCGATGGTCTCGATCGGGCCGCGTTCCAGGGTGAGGGGTCCCCAGGGCTCGGCGAGAACGGCGTCGAGGTGGTGGACGAAGTCGTCGATGTCACCGCTGATCAACCCATCGACATCCTTCGTCGGCCTGGCCGATCGGCCGAGGCGGTGCTGGAGGTATGTTCCGCCCTTCAGGAGAAACATTGGTTTGTCGGTTGAGCTGACGGCGCGTTGCAGTGCCGCGACAACCACGGTGGATGCAACAAGCCAGCCAAGGCGCCCGCTGTCCAGGTTGACCTTGTCCTGGGCTGCAGCGATCCAGGAGTCCAGGACACGTGCGTTGGTCGGTTCCTTGTCGCGGTTCGGCAGAGAGCCGATCAGTGCGATTGGGTCCTGAGCGCTCACGCGCGCTCCTCCAGCCGCTTGGCGAGCTTCTCCTGGTCGACGTTCCGCAGATGTCCGGACTTGACCCCACGGTCCAATGCCTGCCGGAGCAGATAGGTCGGGACACCGCCGTCGATGCACTGCCGGATGGCAGCCGCGAGTGTGACTGTCGGGATCTCGTCCCACCACCCCATCTCGCTGTCGGCGAGATCCTCATGGTGGACCTTGTACAGGTCGCCCCCGGAGCGGCGAATTCGGCGGGCGCGCGGAACGGTGAGGTGCACATGGTCGGGGTTGATGTCGCTGACCTCGTAAGCAGCGAGGGCAGTGTCGTGGCTCAGGCATGCTCGGGGATCGCCGGCCCAGAGCACGGCTTGCATGTACGGAGCGTTGGACGTGGCCGGATAGCCCGGAAAGCGGTAGACCCCAGTGGCCACCCGTTCGATCTTCCGCCTCCGGGCGAGCATTGTGACGGCGGCGTCGTTGATGCCGAGGCGGCGAGCGTCGGCCAGGGTGACGAAGCCATGCTGGTTGAGCGCTACGCCCCAGAGTGTCTCCTGTGCCGATGTGCGCATGAGCCACCACCACCTTCCTGCCAAAATACTAACGCTTCCGTTAGTATTTTGGCAGGGCCGGGCGCTGGTGTGCGATGGTGCCGACTGGCTTTGAACTGACATGACGATCATCGTGTCGCAGGATCTAGCTCTTCGCTCCTGACGATGTGAATTGTTGCGTATAGGCAACGAGGGGTGATGGGGCCCGGCTAAGGGTGCGCCGTCCAGAAGGTCTCCAGCTCCGCGTCCAGGGCCGGGGCTACCTGCATGGGCAGCGAGTGCGTCGTGTTCGGCCAGATCTTGACCTGGACGTCCGGGATCAGCTGCGCCTTCTCGGCCCCGGCCTCACCGCCCGCCAGCGAGGAGTCGCTGGCGATCGCCACGTACACGGGCATCTGCAGGCCCCTCAGCTCGTCGTCGCTCAGGGGAGTGGGGCTAGGGATGGACGACGCGTCGTACTCCCCGGAGCCGTACCGGATCAGCCGCGCCAGCGGGTCGTCGGGGTCCACCTCCTCGGCCTCGACGCCGCCGATCCGGTTCAGCGCGGCCTCGCGCCACGACTCCGGCAGGAACGGCAGCGAAACGGGGATCGAGTTCAGGATGACCGACAGTGGCATCATGCCCACTGTCATCACCGGCTCCAGCATCGTGAGGCTGGCCAGGCGCTCCGGGTAGCGCACCGCGACCGCGGCTGCCACCCCGCCGCCCTGCGAGTGCCCCACCAGGTGGGCCCGGTCGATCTCCAGGCCGGCCATCGCCTCGTCCACCCAACGGGCGGCGTCCGCGATGCTGGTCATCGAGACCGTCTGGACCGACATCCCGGTGTCGCCGAGCGTGTCGAACGCGTACACCGTGCGGTGCTGGATGTAGTCGGGCAGGTTCTCGCCCCACATCGGGACGGCTGCTGCCCGGCCGGGCAGCAGCACCACCGGTGTGGCGTCGGGATTCTCGGCGTTCACCCAGGCATAGGCCCGAACGGTGCCGAAGCTGGTCTGGATGTCGTGCGTCTCGGTGGGCTCGGGCAGCCCCGCCATCGCTGCGGTGTAGGCGTCCTCGTAGCCCTGGCGGCCATCCAGGGAGCGGAAGTGGCCCACGCCGGGGCTGCTGGCCGCGATGAGCAGGATCAGGCCGCTGGTGGACACCACTGCCACTGCGGCCAGCAGGACGATCGGCCAGCGGCGGCGCTTGCCGGTGGGGTTCGTGCTCATGGGAGTTCCTCTCGGGGTCCGATGGCCCGGCCTGCGACCGGGTGACGTTTAGCAATGCGATCGCATCGTAACAGGTTGCGATGCGAACGTATTGCTAAACTCGGTGCATGCCCAAGATCGTCGACCACGAAGCACGCCGCGCCGAGATCGTCTTCGCGCTCTGGCTCGTGATCGCGGAGCACGGGATCGAGGGCGTCAGCCTGCGGCACGTGGCCGCCGCGGCGGGGGTCTCGATGGGCCGGATCCAGCACTACTTCGGCACCAAGGACGCGCTGGTGCTGGCCGGCTGCACGGCACTCATCGACACCGCGTACGACGACTACCTGGAGAAGACCGCAGACGCCGACCCGCGCGCCCGGTTGCTGCACGTCGTCAGCCAGCAGATCCCGCAGGACGACGCCGGGCGCATCGGCGTCAGCGTCTGGTACGCCTACGTGGCGAAGTCGATCAACCACACCGCCGTCCGCCAGGTGCTGGCCGAGGCGCGCCGGGGGGCGGAGGACGAGTGCGCCCGGCTCGTCCGTGCCGTGCGCGGCGGTGGCGACGTCGCGCACGGTGGTGATGCTACGGGCGGCGGTGCCACGGACGGCAGCGACGACGCTGCCCTGGAGCTTGCCCGGCGGCTGCTCGCACTGGCCGACGGTCTGACCCTACGCGTCCTGGTCGGTGACCTGGAGCCGGCCGAAGCCCTGGCCACGCTCGGGGCCGACGTCGACCGGGTGTGAGCGCTCGGCCTCAGTCCGCGGGGTCCGGGTCGCTGAGCAGGTCCCGGAAAAGATCCTCGGACCTCCGCGCGACGGCCACGTCTCGCGCGATCCGGTCGGCCCTGTCGCCCGGCCCGTCCCAGGCGCTGTTGCTGAGCAGTCCGCCCCGGATCCAGCCGAGGACAAGCATCGAGCCGTCGACCCCGCGCCGGGCCGCGGTCGCGGTGAGCTGCGCGAGATCGGCGTCGGACAGGTCGACGACTATCCGCCGCCCGTCGAGCTCGGCCCGCGAACAGGAGCCGCGGTCGGTCATGGATCTTCCGATCAGATGTCGTCCGGGAGGATGCGGAACGCTTTGTCCTCGGTGAGCGGGCGGATGGTCCGGAAGCCTCGCCGGTCGAGCGTCAGCACCGCGTTCGTGTAGTTGTCGCGCGCGACGACCGTGACGACTGCGTCCGTGAGGTCGAGGCGGAGGTCCTCGTACTGGGTCTGTACGGCACGTGCCGCATGCAGTACTTCTGCGCCCAGCGGAGTGATGATGAATCGTCTGGACTTCGCCTGTCGGACGATCTCGTCCATCAGGCTGCCAGCAGCTCCGCGGCCGAATCGCTGCGTGGTGAGATGGTCGAGCTCGGCCAGCACGACGGGTGGGATGAGGATGGTGCTCGCGTGGTCGATCACCTGTCGCGCGCCTTCGTGTTCTGGGGCATCCGTGTCGATCGAGGCGATGATGCCGGAGGTGTCGGCTACGACAATCATTCCGTGTCCGGCTCCAGGGTCATGGACCTGAGAATCTCGTCGGTTCGCGAGGCGAACGTCGGGTCGCCGCTCGACACGCGAGGGAAGTTGACGGGCTCGTCCCATACCCGGTTGCGCAGGATGGCGTGGCGAACTCCCTCGCGAATGATTTCAGCCTCGCTAACCCCACGTCGGGCAGCGGCGATCTTGAGGTCGCGAAGGTCGTTCTCGTCGAGGTAGACGGTGGTCCGCTTGAGAGCCATCTCTATATGGTATTCCTGCCATACGTCGATGGACGGATCGGTGCTGGGCGCGATGGCGAGCATGCGAGGCTCCTGGCTTCGACTGGTGGTCCGGGCGTCTGGCCTCAGCCTGCCGCGCGTCCGTGCGGGCGTGCGAGGCGAGTCCGGAATCCTTGCGGATACGCAACGGTCGGCCACCACCTCGTACTCTCTTCGGTGTGAGTCAGCCCCCTCCTCAGTCGGATGCCGAGCGTCTGCCCGATACCGACCGACCCGACGCCCCCGACCGGCCCGAGCTTGCCGGGTTCCGGACCAAGCCGGTGTCGTTCGTGCGGCGGTCCGGTCGCCTGACCGACAGGCAGAAGCGGATCTGGGACCAGCGCCACGACGTCTACCTGATCGACGTGCCGCGGGCGGTCGCACGCACCTCCGTGGCCCCGGAGTTCGTGCTGGACACGGCGGCGGCGTTCGGCCGCAAGGCGCCGCTGGTCGTGGAGGTCGGATCGGGGCTGGGCGACGCCGTCGTCGACGCCGCGAGCACCGATCCCGGCCGTAACTATCTCGCCGTCGAGGTCTACCAGCCCGGCATCACGCACACGATCGCGCGCGCCGAACGGGCCGGCGCAGCCCTGGGGCATGACGGGCTGCCGAACCTGCGGCTCGTGCAGGCTAACGCGGCGGAGCTCCTGGAGACCACCCTGGCGGCGGGCAGCGTGGACGAGCTCTGGGTCTTCTTCCCGGACCCGTGGCACAAGGCGCGCCATCACAAGCGCCGCCTCGTTACCGCCGAGTTCGCCGTGCTCGCGGCACGTGTGCTGCGACCCGGCGGGAGGCTGCGCCTCGCCACCGACTGGGCCGAGTACGCCGAGCAGATGTTCGAGGTCCTGGAACCGAACGAGGACCTCGCCAATCCGCACGGGCCGGGCACCCCGGCACCCCGGTTCGAGCGGCGTGTGCTCACGGGGTTCGAGCGCAAGGCACACCAGGCCGGGCGTGCGATCACCGATCTGGAGTACACGCGGCGCTGACCTGCCCGTTTCCCGGGATGGATGTCTATCCATCTGGATATAACGAGTTGGTAAATGCCGTAAACCCACCGTGTGATCTGTTTGCCTCCGGCATGTGAAGTGCGGCACATTGGGCCGGTGCGAAGTGCGCACTGGGCCGCGAGCAGAGCGCGCGCCCCCATGAGCCAATGGAGGCGTCATGAGTGACGTAGGGGCTTCAGGGCCTGTCGAAACCGATTACCAGCGTGTTGAGAGATCGGACGAGTTCCAGAGCCTCCGCAAGGCGTTCCGGAACTTCGTCTTCCCGATGACCGCACTGTTCCTCGTCTGGTACCTCCTGTACGCGCTCATGAGCACGTACGCACACGAGTTCATGAGCATCCGCGTGGGCGGCACCATCACCGTCGGGCTCATCTTCGGGCTGTTGCAGTTCGTGTCCACGTTCGTGATCACCACGCTCTACGCGCGGTGGGCGAACAACAAGTTTGACGCCCGGGCCAAGGCCCTGCGCGAGGAGATCGAGGAGGGCCAGCTGTGAACGGGACAGTTATGGCGGCGGCGCCGGTCACGAACGTCGGCAACACCTGGATCAACATCGGCATCTTCGCGGCGTTCGTCGTCGTCACTCTGATCGTCGTCTTCCGGGTGTCCCGGCAGAACAAGAGCGCCGCGGACTTCTACGCGGGTGGCCGCAACTTCACCGGCACGCAGAACGGCGTCGCCATCGCGGGCGACTACCTGTCCGCTGCGAGCTTCCTGGGTATCGCGGGTGCCATCGCCATCAACGGGTACGACGGCTTCCTGTACTCCATCGGCTTCCTCGTGGCCTGGCTCGTGGCGCTGTTGCTCGTCGCCGAGCTGCTGCGGAACACCGGCAAGTTCACCATGGCGGACGTGTTGTCGTTCCGGCTCAAGCAGCGGCCGATCCGGCTTGCTGCGGCGCTGTCCACGCTCGCGGTGGTGTTCTTCTACCTGCTGGCCCAGATGGCCGGTGCGGGCGGGCTCGTCGCGCTGCTGCTCGGCATCACCGACCGGGCCGGCCAGGGCGTCGTCATCGCCGTGGTGGGTGGCCTCATGATCCTGTACGTGCTGGTGGGCGGCATGAAGGGCACCACGTGGGTGCAGATCATCAAGGCGACGCTGCTCATCCTCGGCGCCGGCATCATGACGGTCTGGGTGCTCGCGCTCTTCGGCTTCAACCTGTCCGCCGTCATGCAGGAGGCCGTGAACCAGTCCCCCAACGGCGCGGCGATCCTCGAACCGGGTCTGCAGTACGGGGCAACGGCACTGTCCCAGCTCGACTTCCTGTCCCTCGCGCTGGCCCTGGTGCTCGGCACCGCTGGCCTGCCGCACGTGCTCACGCGCTTCTACACGGTGCCCTCGGCCAAGGAGGCCCGGAAGTCCGTGGTCGTCGCGATCTGGCTGATCGGCATCTTCTACCTGTTCACCCTGGTGCTCGGGTACGGCGCCGGGGCGCTCGTGGGCCCCGAGACGATCCTCGCAGCGCCCGGCGGGCAGAACTCGGCGGCTCCGCTGCTCGCGTTCGAGCTGGGCGGCGAGATCCTGCTCGGCATCATCGCGGCGGTCGCGTTCGCGACGATCCTCGCCGTGGTGGCCGGCCTGACGATCACGGCAGCGACGAGCTTCGCGCACGACATCTACGCCTCGATCATCAAGAAGGGGCAGGTAGCGGCGGACGGCGAGGTCCGGGTGGCCCGCTGGACGGTGGTCGTGATCGGCATCATCGCGATCATCGGCGGCATCTTCGCCAACGGGCAGAACATCGCGTTCCTCGTGGCGCTGGCGTTCTGCGTCGCGGCGTCGGCGAACCTGCCGACGATCATCTACTCGCTGTTCTGGAAGCGGTTCAACACGTCCGGCGCGCTGTGGAGCATCTACGGCGGCCTGGGCTCGACGATCATCCTGATCATCTTCTCGCCGGTCGTGTCCGGCAAGCCGGCCGACCCGGTCACCGGGCTCAGCAAGTCGATGATCAGCAACCCGGCCATCGACTTCCACTGGTTCCCGCTCGACAACCCGGGCATCGTGACCATCCCGCTCGCGTTTGTGCTCGGCATCGTCGGCACGTACCTGAGCAAGGAGCGCTCGGCCCCGGAGAAGTACGCCGAGATGGAGGTCCGTTCCCTCACGGGCGCGGGCGCGGAGAAGGCGACCGCGCACTGACGCTCTGACGATCTGAACCCGCCCCTGGCGCTCGACGAGCTGGGGGCGGGTTCGGGTTTGATTGCGTTGGTGGGCCTGGTGGTCGATCCTTCATCGCGTGACCAAACCCACCACCGGCCAGCCGGGCGGCCCTGCCGGGGCGCGCATCGGCGCGATCGATGGCCTACGCGGGCTGGCCCTGGTCCTGGTGGTGGTGTTCCACCTGTTCGGCGCCGGGCGGGTGTCCGGGGGCGTCGACGTCTTCCTCGTCCTGTCGGGCTTCCTGCTCACGGGGTCCCTCCTGCGCCGGGTCGGCACGGGGCAGCTCAACCTGGCGGACCACTACGGCCGCACCCTGGCGCGCCTGGCTCCTGCTGCCCTGGTCGTCCTCGCGGCCATCGGCGTCGCCACGTTCACGCTGGCGCCCCGCGGCCGCTGGTCGGACCTGATGCTGGAGATCGGCGCCTCGGCGACCTGGTGGGAGAACTGGCAGCTCATCACCACACAGAACGCCTATGGCGCCGCCGGTCCGGGAGCCAGCCCGCTGCAGCACTTCTGGTCGCTCGCGGTGCAGGGACAGTTCTTCGCGGTGTGGCCGCTGGTCGTGCTCGCGTGCGCGGGGCTCGCGCGGCTGACCTGGGTTCGCACGGTCGGCGGCGGAGGCCGACGCGGTCCCACGACGACTCTTCTGCTCGGGGCGGTCGCCGCGGCGGCCACGCTCGCGTCGTTCGGCTACGCGCAGTGGCTCACCGTGGTCGACCAGCCCACCGCCTACTTCAGCACGTTCGCGCGGTTCTGGGAGCCGGGCGTCGGCGCCCTCGCGGCGATCGTCCTGCCCCGGCTCGCCCCGCCCGGCCGGTGGCGGGCGGCCGGGGCGTGGGTCGGCCTGGCCGCGATAGTCGCCTGCGGTCTGCTGGTCGACGGCGCGGCACTGTTCCCCGGCCCCTTGACCCTCGTCCCGGTGGGCGGGGCCCTGCTCGTGCTGCTGGGCACGGTGGGCGCACGCGGCACTCTGCCCGACGACGGCGCGCGCACCGCCGTCGGGCAGACCGGGCCCGCGCGCCTGCTCGGCCTGCCCGCCCTGCGCCGTCTGGCGGACATCTCCTACGCCCTCTACCTGTGGCACTGGCCGCTGCTCGTGTTCTGGCTGACGGCGGTCGGCCGGGACCGCGTGGGACCGCTCGGTGCGACGGCGGTCCTGGCGGCCTCCCTGGTGCTCGGCTGGGCGACGACCCGCTGGGTCGCCGACCCCGTGCTCGCGTGGGTGCGCCGCCCGCCGGCGCCTGCTCCGCGCGACGGCGCACCCGCGCAGCGCCGCCCGCGCGTCCGGCCGGCCGTCGCGGCGCTCTGTGTGCTCGGTGCGGCCAGCCTCGCGGTGCTCGGCCTGGGGCAGGCGGGGGAGCGGGCCCACACCGCCGTCCTGGACCGCGAGGTGGCGCTGCTGGCCACGCCGTCGTCGGCCCACCCGGGTGCGGCGGTCCTTGCACCGGGCTATGACCCGGCGTCCGTCTCCACCGCTGCCCCGCGCCCCGCCACCTACCTCGCTCCGCGCGACCGGCGACGGCTCGGCGGCTGCGTGCAGCGCCAGGTCCCGAACCCCGCGGTGGTCGAGTGCACGGTGGTGCCGACGCACTCGGGTGAGGACCCGACGGCGCGGGTGTACCTGCTCGGCGCCTCGCACATCCAGACCTGGGAGGACGCGTTCGTGTCGCTCGCCACCGAGAACGGCTGGGAGCTGTCGGAGCTGCTCAAGCACGGCTGCCGGTATGCCCTGGGCGACGCGGCGGAGACCGAGGGCGCCACCATGTCAGCGGCGTGCAGCGAGTGGAACCGGGACGTGCGGGCGCGCCTGCGGGACGACCCGCCCGACGTCGTGATCGTCGAGGGCACGCGGACCTATGAGGACGGCAGCCCCGAGGTTGTGCTGCCGGGCCAGGCGGCGGCGTGGCGTGAGCTGGACGCGTGGGGCATCACGGTCGTCACCGTCCGCGACAATCCCCGGTTCGCGCGTCCCGTCCCGGAGTGTCTCGACGACGTCGCGGGTGCGGGCGGCGCGGACGGCGCGATCAGCCCGGCCGACCGCGCGGCCTGCGGGCGAGACCGGGGCGCGGTGATGGCCAAGGTCTCCCCGCTCGCCGCCGCGCCCGCGTCCGGGGACGACGGCGGCCAGGGTGACGCCGCCGTCGTCGTCCCGAAGACCGCCGTGCACCTGGACCTCACCGACCGGATGTGCACCGACACCCGGTGCGAGGCGGTGGTGGGCAACGTCGTCGCATACCGGGACGACGACCACCTGACCGGCACGTACGTGCGCAGCCTGCTCCCCGCCCTCCGGGGGCAGCTCGGTGACCGCGCGCCCTGGCTCGTCCGCGGTTCAGCCGACGAGGGCGGCCGCGCGTTCCAGGCGGATAACCACTGACTTCGACGCCGGGGTGTTGCTGCCCTCCGCCGTGTGGTCCAGGGGGACCAGCACGTTGGTCTCCGGGAAGTACGCCGCGGCGCACCCGCGCGCCGTCGGGAAGGTGACGACCCGGAACCCGGACGCACGGCGGTCGCCGTCGGACCACTCGCTGATCAGGTCGACCGTCTCGCCGTCGGCGAATCCGAGCTCCGTCAGGTCCTCGGGGCTGACGAACACGACGCGCCGCCCGCCCTTGATGCCCCGGTACCGGTCGTCCAGGCCGTACACGGTGGTGTTGAACTGGTCGTGGGAGCGGACCGTCTGGAGCAGCAGGCGGCCCGGCGGCACCTGGACGATCTCGAGCTCGTTGACCGTGAAGTTGGCTTTGCCGGTATGCGTCGGGAACAGGCGGGCGTCGCGCGGCGGGTGGGGCAGCACAAACCCGCCCGGCTCGGCCACGCGCCGCTCGAAGTCCTCGAAGCCCGGCACCACCCGCGAGATCGAGTCGCGGACCCGGGCGTAGTCGGCGGCGAAGTCCTCCCACGGCGTGGGGTCCTCGGCGCCCAGCGCGCGGCGGGCCAGGTCGCACAGGATCGCGGTCTCGCTGCGCAGGTGGTCCGACGCCGGGGTCAGCCGGCCCCGGGACGTGTGCACCACGCTCATGGAGTCCTCGACGGTGACCACCTGTTCGCGGCCTGCCGTCCGGTCCCGCTCGGTGCGGCCGAGGCACGGCAGGACCAGGGACCGCTTGCCGGGCAGGACGTGCGAGCGGTTCAGCTTCGTCGAGACGTGCACCGTGAGCGGGACCTCGCGCAGCGCGGCCTCCGTGACCGCGCTGTCGGGGGTGGCCGCGGCGAAGTTGCCGCCCACCGCCATGAAGACCCGCAGCTGCCCGTCTCGCAGGGCACGCACGGTGTCCACGACGTCGAACCCATGAGCGCGCGGCGGCTCGAACCCGAACTCGGTGCCGAGCGCGTCCAGGAACGCCGCGGGCGGCCGCTCCCAGATACCCATGGTGCGGTCGCCCTGCACGTTGCTGTGCCCGCGCACCGGGCACGCGCCCGCGCCCGGCCGGCCGACGTTCCCGCGCAGCAGCAGGAAGCTCACCACCTCGCGGATGGTCGCCACCGCCTGCTTGTGCTGGGTCAGGCCCATCGCCCAGCAGACGATGACGCTCTTGGCGGCCAGGACGTCCTCGACGAAGCTCTCGATCTCGGACCGGTCCAGGCCGGTGGCGGCATCGACGTCGTCCCACGACAGGTCGCGCCAGGAGGCCGCGGCCTCCTGGAAGCCGGCGGTGTGCTGGTTGATGAAGTCGTGGTCCAGGACGGGCGCGTGCCCCGCGGTGCGGGCGTCGTCGTCGGCCTCCAGCAGGAGGCGGTTGACCGCCTGGAACAGGGCCAGGTCGCCGGCGAGCCGGACCTGGAGGAACCGGTCGGCGAGCTTTGTGCCCTTACCCACGACGCCGCGCACCCGCTGCGGGTTCTTGAACGTCTGCAGCCCGGCCTCGGGCAGGGGGTTGATCGCCACGATCCGCGCGCCGCGGTCCTTGGCCTCCTCCAGCGCGGTGAGCATGCGGGGGTGGTTGGTCCCGGGATTCTGCCCGACGACGACGATCAGGTCGGCGTGGTCGGTGATGTCCTCCAGCGACACGCTGCCCTTGCCGATGCCCAGCGTCTCCATCAGTGCGCTGCCGGACGACTCGTGGCACATGTTCGAGCAGTCCGGCAGGTTGTTCGTGCCGAGCTTGCGGGCCAGGAGCTGGTAGACGAACGCGGCCTCGTTGCTGGTACGGCCGGAGGTGTAGAACGCCGCCTGGTCCGGGGAGTCGAGCCCGCGGAGCTCGGTCGCGACCACGTCGAGGGCCTCGTCCCAGGAGACTGGCCGGTAGTGGTCGCTGCCCTCGTCGCGCAGCATCGGCTCGGTGAGTCGCCCGGACTTGCCCAGCTTGTGGTCGGTCCAGGTAGCGAGCTCGGAGATCGAGTGCTCGGCGAAGAACGCCGCATCCGCGCGCTGGCGCGTGGACTCCTCGGCGACCGCCTTGGCGCCGTTCTCGCAGAACTCCGCGAGGTGCGGCTTGCCCGGTTCGGGCCAGGCGCAGCCGGGGCAGTCGAAGCCCCCGTGCTGGTTCAGCAGGGGGAGCGTGCGCAGGCCCCGGGCGACGCCCGCCTCGTCCAGGACGTGGGCCAGGCCATGGACGACGCCGGGCACACCCGCGGCTCTGGTCTTCGGGGGGCCGATCCGCAGGCTCTGCTCGGGGGCGTCGGTGCGGGCTTCGTCGCTCACGTCGGTCACGGGAGCGACCCTACGCCGGATGTGGCCTGCTCGGGAGAGGTCTGTTCGCCGCCGACTGCGGCCAGGTGGGTGGTCAGGGTGCGAGACTGGCGGCATGGGAGTCGTCACCGACCGACGGCGGGTCGTCCGCGTCCGCGAGGGTGCTCGCGCGGAGCGCCCGGACACGCTCGCCGTCGAGGAACCGCTCATGATCCGGCTGGTCGGGCCCGGCGGGCTCGTCCGGCCGGCCCGCCCGGTGGGTACCGCCCTGCTGGGGCCGCGCCTGTCGTCCGGTACTCGCTCGTTGCCGGACCCGGGCTCCCCGTCGGGCGGAGGCGGGGAGGACGGCGACAGCACGCTGACCGTGACGATGCGTACGCCCGGCGACGACTTCGACCTCGTGGCGGGGTGGCTCGTCTCGGAGGGGTCGGTGGCCGCGCCGTCGGACATCGTAGGGATGCGGCTGTGCCCGGACGAGGACAACACCGTCGAGGTAGCGCTCGCGCGCGGCGTCGAGCCGCCGCGGGCGCGGGCGTTCGCCACGACGAGCGCATGCGGGGTCTGCGGCTCGGACACCGTCGTGGAGGTGCGCGCCGGGCTGCGCTGGCCGGTCGCGAACGACCCGGTCGAGGTCGCCTCCGACGTGATCTCTGCCCTGCCCGACCTGCTTCGGGAGCGCCAGCGCGCCTTCGACCGGACGGGCGGCCTGCACGCGGCCGGCTTGTTCAGGGCCGACGGCGAACCGCTGTACGTCCGGGAGGACGTCGGCCGGCACAACGCCGTCGACAAGGTGATCGGTGCGGCGCTGCGCGACGGCGCACTGCCCGCTGCTGGGACGATTCTCCAGGTCAGCGGGCGGGCGTCGTTCGAGCTGGTGCAGAAGGCGGCGCAGGCCGGGATCCCGGTGCTGTCCGCGATCTCGGCGCCCTCTACGCTCGCCGTGGACCTGGCCGACGAGTGCGGTCTGACCCTGCTGGGTTTTGTGCGCGGCGAGTCGATGAACGTCTACACGCGGGCGGACCGGCTGAGCTGAGCCGGTCCGCCCGTGGCTCACCCGGTGAAGAGCGGGATGACGCTCCTAATCGTCTGGAACAG
This sequence comes from Promicromonospora sp. Populi, assembly GCF_041081105.1. Taxonomy (NCBI): domain Bacteria; kingdom Bacillati; phylum Actinomycetota; class Actinomycetes; order Micrococcales; family Promicromonosporaceae; genus Promicromonospora; species Promicromonospora sp. Populi. The sequence goes on from NZ_CP163528.1 coordinate 5,039,935, forward strand.
GCCGTAGGCCAGCGGCACGGTCACGACCGCCCAGGTGACGATCAGCCGCGGGACCTGGTTGGAGGTTCGTTCCGGCGTCTGCTCGGTCATGGTCACACCTTCCCTTCGGCGAGGTCGCCCGCCGGCGCCGCCGGCTCGTGGAACCGCGCCGCCACGGGCCGGACCAGCGCGTTGGCCACGAAGCCGACTGCGAGCACGCCCACCATGGTGAACAGCGCGGGCCGGTAGTCCGCGGCGACGAGCTCGCCCGGCGTCCCCTGGGCGTCGAGGAACCCGTTGATGATGAGCGGCCCGGCGATGCCCGCCGCCGACCACGCGGTGAGCAGGCGGCCGTGGATTGCACCCACCTGGAACGTGCCGAACATGTCGCGCAGGTAGGCGGGGATGGTCGCGAAGCCACCGCCGTAGAACGACAGAATCACGGCGGCGACGAGCACGAAGATCGCCGTCGACGTGTGCCCCACGGTGGCCAGCAGCACGTACAGGATCATGCCGACGCCCAGGTACATGACGTAGGTCGGCTTGCGGCCGATGTAGTCCGACGTGGAGGACCAGACGAACCGGCCGGCCATGTTGAACAGCGACAGGAACGCCACGAAACCGGCCGCCGTCGCCGGCGCGACCGAGGAGATGCCGTCCGTCCGGAAGAAGTCCTGGATCATCGGCGCGGCCTGCTCCAGGATGCCGATGCCCGCGGTCACGTTGCAGAACAGGACCGTCCACAGGAACCAGAACTGCGGGGTCTTGATCGCGTTCGCGGCGGAGACGTTCGCGGTCGACACCATCGGCTTGGCCGCGACCGCACTGGCGTCGAAGCCCGCGGGCGTCCAGCCGGGCGGGGGAACCTTCACCGTGAACACACCGAGCATCATGACCAGGAAGTACACGATGCCGAGGGTCACGAAGAGCGAAGCGACGGCGCTGCCGGTGGCCACCGAGGTGGGGTCAGAGGGGTCGTAGCCGCTGTCATAGAACGACATGAGCTGGCGCGACAGGGGTGACGCGACGAGCGCACCGCCGCCGAACCCCATGATCGCCATGCCGGTGGCCAGGCCAGGCCGGTCCGGGAACCACTTGATCAGCGTGGACACGGGCGAGATGTAGCCGATGCCGAGCCCGATGCCGCCGATGAAGCCGTACCCGAGGTAGACCAGCCAGAGCTGCGACGTCGCGATGCCGAGCGCCCCGACGAGGAACCCGGAGGCCCAGAAGGAGGCGGAGGCGAACATTGCGGCGCGCGGCCCGGCCCGCTCCACCCAGGTGCCCATCACCGCGGCCGAGAGGCCGAGCATGACGATGGCGATGGAAAAGATGATGCCGATAGCGGTCAGGCTGGACTCGAAGTGGGCGACCAGCGCGCTCTTGTAGACGCTGGTGGCATAGGCCTGGCCGATGCATAGATGGATCGCGAGCGCCGCAGGCGGAATGAGCCACCTGCTGTAACCCGGCTTCGCCACCGTGTGCTCGCGGTCGAGGAACGACAGCGCCACGGAGCACCTCCTCGTGCTTGAGGGGTCCGGCCGCTGGGAATGCGGTTTCACCCCGGTTCGCTGCGCACGCTACTCACGCTCAATGTCCGGGTCAATGACCGATCGCGTGCCGCGCGCCGCCTGTTTCCGAACCGGGTCCGGTCAGTTTGTGTCGTGTCCCGGGCTGGTCTTGCGGTGAGCTTCGAGCGGGATCACCGCCGCCGTCGGACACGCGCCGTCGGATGCGACAGATGTCAGTGGCTACGGGCACAATCTGTCCCGACCTTCTAGAAGTGAGGTAAGGGACAAGTGGCAAGTATCAACCGGCGGATCGCCGAGGAGCTGGGTGTCCGCGAGGGACAGGTGACCGCTGCGGTCGACCTGCTCGACGGCGGCGCGACAGTGCCGTTCATCGCCCGCTACCGCAAGGAGGTCACGGGCACGCTCGACGACGCGCAGCTGCGCACCCTGGAGGAGCGCCTGCGGTACCTCCGGGAGCTGGAGGAGCGACGCGCGGCGATCCTGGCGTCGGTGGAGGAGCAGGGCAAGCTTGACGACGAGCTGCGTGCCCAGATCCTGTCCGCGGAGACCAAGTCGCGCCTGGAGGACATCTACCTCCCGTTCAAGCCGAAGCGGCGCACCAAGGCGCAGATCGCCCGCGAGGCCGGCCTGGAGCCGCTCGCCACCGCGCTGCTCGGCGACCCGTCGCTCGACCCGGTGACGGCCGCGCAGCAGTACGTCGACGCCGAGAAGGGCGTGGCCGACGCCGACACGGCGCTCGCCGGTGCCCGCGCGATCCTCGTGGAGCGTATGGGCGAGGACGCCGACCTGATCGGCACGCTGCGCGAGCGGCTGTGGAAGCGCGGTCGGATGCTGTCCACCGTCCGTGACGGGGCACAGGACAAGGGCGCCAAGTTCTCGGACTACTTCGAGTTCGGCCAGGCCCTGTCCGGCCTGCCGTCGCACCGTGTGCTCGCCCTCTTCCGCGGTGAGAAGGAGGACGTGCTGGACCTGACGATCGAGCCGGAGGAGGGCGTCGAGGCGGGCGTGCCGACGTCGTACGAGGCCACGATCGCGCACCAGTTCGACATCACGAACCAGGGGCGCCCCGGCGACCGCTGGCTCGCCGACACGGTCCGCTGGGCGTGGCGCACCAAGATCCTGGTGCACCTCGGCATCGATGTGCGGCTGCGGTTGCGCTCCGAGGCGGAGGACGAGGCCGTGCGCGTGTTCGCGGCCAACCTGCGCGACCTGCTGCTCGCGGCACCCGCGGGTACCCGGGCCACGATGGGTCTTGACCCGGGCCTGCGCACCGGCGTGAAGGTCGCCGTCGTGGACGCGACCGGCAAGGTCGTCGAGTACGCGACGATCTACCCGCACCAGCCGGCGAACCGCTGGGACGAGTCGCTCGCCACGCTTGCCACGCTGGCCAAGAAGCACAACGTCGACCTCGTGGCGATCGGCAACGGCACGGCGTCGCGCGAGACCGAGCGACTGGCGGCCGACCTGATGAAGAAGGCGCCGGAGCTCGGGCTGACCAAGGCGATCGTGTCGGAGGCGGGCGCGTCCGTGTACTCGGCGTCCGCCTACGCGAGCGCCGAGCTGCCGGACCTGGACGTGTCCATCCGGGGCGCGGTCTCCATCGCGCGCCGCCTGCAGGACCCGCTGGCCGAGCTCGTGAAGATCGACCCCCGGTCGATCGGCGTGGGCCAGTACCAGCACGACATCACCGAGACCAAGCTCTCGCGGTCCCTGGACGCCGTGGTGGAGGACTGCGTGAACGGCGTCGGTGTTGACCTCAATACGGCGTCGGTGCCGCTGCTGTCCCGCGTCTCGGGCATCACCTCGACGCTCGCGGAGAACATCGTGGCCCACCGGGACGCCAACGGGCCGTACGCGTCGCGGGCGGCGCTCAAGGGCGTTCCTCGACTGGGACCCAAGGCGTTCGAGCAGTGCGCGGGCTTCCTCAAGGTCTCGGGCGGCGCCGAACCGCTCGACGCGTCGTCCGTGCACCCCGAGGCGTACCCGCTGGCGCGGCGCATCGTGTCGGCGTCCGGGGCCGAGGTCACGGGGCTCATCGGCAACGGTGGTGCGCTGCGCACGCTCAAGCCCACTCAGTTCGTGGACGAGACGTTCGGCCTGCCCACGGTCACCGACATCTTCGCCGAGCTGGAGAAGCCGGGCCGCGACCCGCGGCCCGCGTTCACCACGGCGTCCTTCGCGGACGGCGTCGAGACGCTCGGCGACCTGGTGCCCGGCATGGTGCTGGAGGGCCAGGTCACCAACGTCGCGGCGTTCGGGGCCTTCGTGGACATCGGTGTGCACCAGGACGGGCTCGTGCACGTCTCGGCGATGTCCAAGAACTTCGTCAGCGACCCGCGCGAGGTCGTGAAGTCGGGCGACATCGTCAAGGTGAAGGTCATGGACGTGGACCTGCAGCGCAAGCGGGTAGCGCTGACGCTGCGCCTGGACGACGAGGTTGGCGCTGCCCCAGGCGGCCGGGCGTCCGGTGGTTCGCGGTCCGGAGGTTCCGGTGGCACCGGAGGCCAGGGCGGCGACCGGCAGGGCGGGCGTGGCGGCGGACGACAGGGCGGTGGACAGCGCGGCGGCGACCGGCAGGGCGGCGGCGGTCGTCCGGCACCCGCGGACACAGCGATGGCGGACGCCCTGCGGAAGGCCGGCCTGGCCTGACCTTGTCAGATGCTCCAGGCTCGTTGGACGTGCAGATCACCGGGGCGACCTGCACGCCCAACGGGTCTGGAGCGTTCGGTCAGGCAGGAAGGTCGTAGGTTCGGTCGCCGAAGTCAGCGATGATGCGGACCTTGCCGCCGAGGGCCGCGATGTAAGACTCGAGCGTGGCGAGCTCGGTGCGGGAGATCTCGCCGTGCTCGATCGCGGAGACCCGGCGCTGCGAGACGCCCATTGCCGCCCCGACCTCGGCCTGAGTGCGGTGCATCTCGGTGCGGATCTGGGCGAGGTGGTACGCGGCGATCTCCCGCTCGCTGCGTGCACGCGCTGTGGCCTCTCGTTCGGGTGTGACAGGTCGCTTGGCCTTGACGTCTCGCCATGACGTGAACTCGGTGCTCATCGCTTCTCCTCCTGCGCGTCGAGCCATCCCGTGAACCTGTCCTCCGCCAGTCGGATGGCTGAGGGATACCAGGCGTTCCATGATCCGGCCTTGTCGCCGGCAACCAGCAGGATTGCCCGCCGGTTCGGGTCGAAGAGGAACAGGATGCGGATCGTATCGGCTCGTAATTCCTTCATGTTGTGTCGGTTGCTTCGGGTGATCCGGTCCACTGCGGGTCGTCCCAACTGTGGACCGTTGACTTCGAGCAGGTCGATCCGAGCCGACACCAGGTCATATGTGTCGTCGGGTAGGCCGAGTACGAACGACTCGACTTCAGGATGGAGGATGACTTCCCAGGGCATCCCCGCACCCTAGAACGTATGCATTCTATCCGCGATCGCTCCGTGTGGGAAGGTTGGCAGCGCGGACCCGCGTCATGGGGGGAGGATGACGGCATGAGTCTTTCCGAGGAGTCCTTCGACGTCATCGTCATCGGGGGCGGGCCGGTGGGCGAGAACGCGGCCGACCGCGCCTCGCGCACCGGCCTCTCCGTCGCCCTGGTCGAGTCCGAGCTGGTGGGCGGTGAGTGCTCCTACTGGGCGTGCATGCCGTCCAAGGTGCTGCTGCGCGCGGGTGCCGTCCGTGCGCTTGCGCGCGAGACGCCCGGCCTGACGGACCCCGGCCCGCCCGACGTCGCCGCCGTCCTCGCCCGGCGTGACGAGATCACCAGCAACTGGGATGACGCCGGGCAGGTCTCCTGGGTCGAGGGCGCCGGCCTGACGCTCGTGCGCGGGCACGGCCGGTTGGTCGGCGAGCGGCTCGTGGAGGTCACGGTGCCGAAGGATGACGACGGCGAGTCCGGCGGCGGCCTCGCGGAGGCGGAGGCCGGGGGCGCACCCGCGACCCGGCTCCTCCGCGCCCGGCACGCCGTGATCGTCGCGACTGGCAGCGTGCCCGTGCTGCCCGGCGTCCCGGGGCTGGCGGAGGCCTCGCCCTGGTCCAGCCGCGAGGCGACGGCGGCCGAGGCGATCCCCGAGTCCCTCGTTGTGGTCGGCGGCGGCGTGGTGGGCGTCGAGATGGCGAACGCCTACGCGGATCTCGGTGCGCAGGTGACGCTGCTGGCCCGGGGCGGCCTGCTCACGAACGCTGAGCCGTTCGCGGGCGAGATGGTCGCCGACTCGTTGCGCGCGATCGGCGTCGACATCCGGACCGGCGTGGAGCTCAGCTCGGTCGAGCGGCCCGGCACCGGCGCGGAGAACGAGCCCGCCGGTCCCGTGACGGTCACCCTGTCCGACGGCGCGCGGGTGACTGCCGCCGAGATCCTCGTGGCGACCGGACGTGTGCCGCGCACGGCCGACCTGAACGTCGAGAGCGTCGGCCTTGACGACTCCGCGCTGGGCCGCGGCGGGGCGCTCGTCGTCGACGAGTCGATGCAGGTCACGGGCGTACCGGAAGGCTGGCTGTACGCGTGCGGCGACGTGACCGGCCGCGCCCCGACCACGCACCAGGGCAAGTATCAGGGGCGGGTGGTCGGCGACGTGGTGGCTGCTCGGTACGGCACGGAGGCTGGTGACCGGGCACCGACGAGCGGTGACCCGGCGCCCGTCGTCGGGCAGGAGGGGAAGCCGTGGTCGCGGTATGCCGCGACCGCCGACCAGACGGCGCGGGTCCAGGTCGTGTTCACGCGGCCGCAGGTGAGCTGGGTGGGGCCGACGGAGCGCGAGGCGCGCGCGGCCGGGATCCCGGTGGAGGCCGTGTCCTACGACCTGTCCTGGGTGTCCGGCGCGAGCGTGGAGACGCCCGGCTACTCGGGCCGCGCCCAGGTGCTCGTCGACACGCAGCGGCGGGTCCTCGTGGGCGCCACCTTCGTGGGGCCGGACGCCGGGGAGATGCTGCACGCCGCGACCATCGCCGTCGTCGGCGAGGTACCGCTGGACCGCCTGTGGCACGCGGTCCCCGCCTACCCGACGGTCAGCGAGGTCTGGCTCCGCTTCCTGGAGTCCTACGGCCTCTGACCGGACCCCGCGCCGCCGTCGGCTGCCAAACGTTTTGAGACCTAGGTTTCTTCGCTTTGGAGGGCTCCAAAGCGAAGAAACCTAGGACTCAAAGGGGAAGTAGGAACGCAGCCCCTGCCGAACTACTCCGTCGGGGTCAGGGAGCCGTCCGAGCTGAAGACCAGGCCCAAGGTGACCTCGCCCTGCTGGAGGGCGCTCTTGGTCAGGGGGCCGCCGGCGTCCAGCGAGCGGAACTCCGCGAACTGGAGACCGTAGGTCTCCTCAAGACCCGGCTGGCAGAACGGGCGCTCGGTGCACTCCGGCGGGCCGCCGAGCACGAGGCCGCCGCAGGTCTCGGCGAGCTCGCTGAGCGTGGCGATGCCGTGCTCGTCGGCGAAGGCCTGGGTCACGGCGAACGCGTTCTGGTCCTGTGCGGGGGAGGGCGTGCCGAAGACGAGGCCGACCTCCTCGCCCAGGCCGGTGAGGGCCTCGACCGTGGCGTCGAGGTCGCTGCTGGCGACCGCATCGGCGTCGGCCCCGTTGACGTCGTGGTTGAGGAACTCCGTGAGGGTGCCCACGTACTCGGGGATCACCTGGACCTGGTCGCCGCTCTCCAGCGCGGGCAGGTAGGCCTCACGGTTGCCGATGGTCGTGACCTCGGCGTCGTACCCGGCGGCGTTCAGCACCGTCGCGTAGATGGTGCCGAGCGTGGCGCTCTCGGCGAAGTCGGCGGCGCCGACGATGATCTCGCCGCTGCCGGTCGCCTCGGGGCTGTCGAGGCCGGCGTCGGCCACGAACTCCTCGGCGACCTCCTGCGAGGTGCGGCGGTCGACGTCCACGGACCGGTTCAGGCCGATCAGCGTGTTGGTGTCGAGCGCGGCCGAGACCGTGTCGAGCAGCGAGATCAGCGTGTCGTCGCCCTCCACCGCGGCGGCGTTCACCGCGGGGATGATGTTGTCGACGGTCTGCAGCTGCTGGTCGTCGTCCAGGACCACGAGCTCGTCGCCCGGGACCGCCTCACAGGCGGCGAGGTCGGCGCCGCCCGTCGAGCTGTCGGTGCTGCCGCCACCGCCCGCGGAACCGGGTGCACCGCAAGCGGTCAGGAGCGTGAGGCTGAGCACCGCGGCCGCTGCGCCGAGCGCGCGGGGCAGTGAGACGTGTGTACGGGGGAGCTTCATCGAATGTCTCCGAGTTGTGAGGGACGTACATCTGTTCTACGACTTCGATCGACCCTATTCGAACCCGGGAGGTCGCCCAAGGCAAGGGCGAACCTGTCTCATTACGTGGTCGTTACGGTTCGCCCGGCCGTGGTGCGCCGGAGCGGGGCGCGGTGCGGCTAGCGAGCGCCCGCGCGGAGCGGGGCGGGGGTGGCCAGGCGCTGCCCGACCGCGAGGACGGCGTCGATCACGAGGCAGAGCCCCGCGACCACCACACCGCCGGCCAGCACCTCGCCGTACCGCTGTGTGCCCATGCCGAGCGCGATGATCTGGCCCAGGCCGCCGCCGCCCGCGAGTGCCGCGAGCGGGATGGTGGCGACGACCTGCACGATGGTGACCCGCAGGCCGGCGGCGACCAGGGTGGTGGCGAGCGGCAGCTCGACCTGCAGCAGGATGCGTCCGCCGCTCATGCCCATGCCGCGGGCGGCGTCGCGGGCGTCGGGGTCGGCGCCGCGCACACCCTCGTAGGTGTTGACCAGGAGCACGGGTACGGCGAAGAACGCGGCGGCGATGACGGTGGCGGTGTTGCCGAACAGCCCGCCTGCGGCGAGCAGCAGGATGATGCCGAGCGTGGGCAGCGCCCGGGACGCGTTGGTGAGCCAGACGACGACGCCCGCACCTCGCCCGCTGTGCCCGAGCCATGCGCCGAGCGGGATCGCCACGGCGGCGGCCACCAGGACGGCGACGGCGGTCATGAGCAGGTGCTCGCCCGTCAGGTCGAGCACACCGCCGGGCTCGGTCCAGGTCAGGGGGTCGTTGAGCCAGACGAGGGCTTGCTCGACGACGCTGGTCGGGGCGCTCATGAGGTCCTCCTGCGCAGCCAGGGGGTCAGCGCTCGGCCGATCGCCCAGAGGGCGAGGTCCAGCACCAGGGCGAGCAGGATGCACGCGAGCGTGGCGGTCATGATCTCGGCCCGGTAGAAGTTGTTGCGGAAGCCCTGGAACATGAGCTGCCCGAGCCCGCCGAACCCGACCACCACGCCGACGGTCACCAGCGCGACGGTGGACACGGTGGCCAGCCGCAGCCCGGCGACGATGCTCGGCAGCGCGCTCGGCATGGCCACCTGGAAGAGCAGCCGCCCGGACCCGTAGCCCAGGCCGCGGGCGGCGTCTATGACCGCGGGGTCCACGGTGGCGAGCCCCGCCACGGTGTTGCGCAGGATGATGAGCAGCGCGTAGACCACCAGACCCACGAGGACGGGCGTGCGGCCGATCCCGAGCAGCGGCGCCAGGATCGCGAACAGCGCCAGGGACGGCACCGTGTACATGACGGCGGCCACGCCGAGCACCGGCCCGGACAACCACCGCGACCGGGAGATCAGCGCCCCCAGCGGGATCGCGATGGCCGCGGAGATCAGGACGGCCTCGATCGTCAGGCCCGCGTGCTCGATCGTGCGTTCCCAAAGTACGGGTGCGTTGTCGACCACATAGGACCAGGAGAACCAGGGGTTGCCGGGCATGCCGTAGAACCTACCTTGCGTCCGACCCGGTAGGTTCGTGACATGGCTGCCCGCACCGTGATCGAGCTGGACAACGTTCGCAAGACGTACGGTGACGACGCCGTCGCCGTCCAAGGACTGAGCCTCTCCGTGCGCGAGCACGAGGTGCTCGCGCTCGTCGGCCCGTCGGGCTGCGGCAAGTCGACCACGCTGCGTATGGTCAACCGGTTGGTGGAGCCGACGTCGGGCCGCATCCTGCTCGACGGCGAGGACGTCACCACCACCGACCCCGTGGCCCTGCGCCGCCGCATCGGGTACGTGATCCAGAACGTCGGCCTGTTCCCGCACCGCACCGTCGAGGCCAACATCGCCACCGTTCCCGCCCTGCTCGGTTGGGACCGCAAGCGCACCCGGGCCCGCGTCACCGAGCTGCTCGACCTCGTGGGCCTGCCGGCCGCGGACTTCGCGAAGCGGTACCCGCACGAGCTGTCCGGCGGTGAGCGCCAGCGCATCGGCGTGGCGCGCGCCCTGGCTACCGACCCGCCGGTGCTGCTGATGGACGAGCCGTTCGGCGCCGTCGACCCGGAGTTCCGCCGGCACCTGCAGACGGAGTTCGCGCGCATCCAGCGCGAGACCGGGACGACTGTGATCCTCGTGACGCACGACATCGACGAGGCGGCGCGCCTCGGCGACCGGATCGCCGTCCTCTCCCGCGGCGGCCACCTCGAACAGGTGGCGAGCCCGCTCGCGGTGCTCGCCCACCCGGCGTCGGACCGGGTGCGGGACTTCATCGGCGACGGCTCCGCCTCGCGCATGCTCGCGCTGGCCGAGGTGCAGACCGCCGACCTGGAGAGCGCGGACCGGATCATTCAGCCCGCGCCCGCGCCCGTCGCGCTGGGCGCCCGCCTGACCGACGCGTTCGAGGCCGTGGCCGCGCTCCCCGGGTCCGCCATGGGCCGGGTGCCGGTCGTGGGGGACTCGGGCGACGTCGTCGGCTCGCTCACCGCCGACGGGATCCTCGGCGCGCTGCGCCGGGCGGCGGACGCCGCGGTGGACGTACCGGACACCGCCTACGACGTGCAGGACGCGCGACCGGCAGTGTGACGGACGCCGCCTTTTGCGCGACGCCGAGGCCAGGGCCCGGTCGAACCGCTCCCGATAGTCTCGGGGCGTGACCAACGCACGCGTAGCCCTCGCGACCTGCTCCCAGCTGCCCGACCTCGACAAGGACGACGCGCCGCTGATCGGCGCGCTGGCCGAGCGCGGTGTGACCGCCGAACCCGCGGTGTGGGACGACCCGGCCGTCGACTGGCAGGCCTACGACCTCGTCCTGGTCCGGTCCACCTGGGACTACTCGCCGCGGCACGACGAGTTCCTCGCCTGGGCGCGCGCCCTGCCGAAGGTCGCCAACTCCGCCGACGTCATCGAGTGGAACACCGACAAGCGGTACCTGCGCGAGCTCGAAGCCGCCGGGATCCCCGTCATCCCCACGATCTGGCTCGACCCCGCGCGGCACCTGTCCAAGCGCGCAGTGCACACCCGCATGCCCGCCTTCGGCGACTTCGTGGTCAAGCCCGTCGTCAGCGCCGGCGCCAAGAACACCGGTCGCTACCAGCCGGTCTCCGCGCAGTCGCGCGGCAAGGCCATCGCACACGCCACGCGTCTGCTCGACGACGGCCGCTGGGTCATGATCCAGCCCTACGTCACCTCCGTCGACACCACCGGCGAGACCTGCCTGATCTTCATCGAGGGCGAGCTCACGCACGCCGTCCGGAAGAACGCCCTGCTCACCGGCCCGGCCGAGGAGTCCGGCGAGCTCTACGCGGAAGAGGAGATGGAGTCCTTCGAGGCCACGCCCGCCCAGATCGACGTGGCGCAGCGGGCGCTCGCGGTGGCCCGGGAGGCCACCGGGGCGGACCTCACCTACGCGCGCGTAGACCTCGTCTCGGGCGACGACGGCGAGCCCATGGTCATCGAGCTGGAGCTCACCGAGCCGTCGCTCTGGATGCGGTACGGGTCCGGCGTCGAGGGCAGGCTGGCCGACGCCGTGGTGAAGCTGCTGGGCTGAGGCCGCCGTCGGGCAAGACAGAAGGGCCCCTCGCTTGTGCGAGGGGCCCTTGCGTCTGGGGTGAGCGACGGGACTTGAACCCGCGGCCCTCGCGACCACAACGCGATGCTCTACCAGCTGAGCTACGCCCACCATGTTCGCCGATCATGGACCGGCGACCGTCGAAAAGCATACATGGTCACTGCCCGCGGACCGAACTGAAAACTATCGCGCGAGCGGCTTCGTGACGGACGTCTCCGCGACACGTTCCGCGGCGGCGCGGGCCGTCGCGGTGTCGGGGCCGGGCTGCGCCGGGAACAGGACCTCGCGGTAGTAGCGCAGCTCGTCGATCGACTCGAGGATGTCGGCGAGCGCGCGGTGCCCGCCCCCCTTCTTCGGGGAAGCGAAGTAGACGCGCGGATACCAGCGCCGGGCGAGCTCCTTGATGGAGGACACGTCGACGATCCGGTAGTGCAGGTGCTCCACGAGCTGGGGCATGTGCAGGTCCAGGAACGACTTGTCCGTGCCTACCGAGTTGCCGGCCAGCGGCGCCTTGCGCGGCTCCGGCACCCACTCGCGGACGTACGCCAGGATCTGCTCCTGCGCCTCCTCGAGGGTCAGCCCCCCGTCGAGCTCGTCGAGCAGGCCGGACGTGGTGTGCATCGTGCGGACGAAGTCGTTCATCTGCGCCAGGGCCTCGGCCGGAGGCTTGACGAGGACATCGACACCGGTGCCCAGGACGTTGAGGTCGGAGTCGGTGACGATCGCGGCGACCTCGACGAGCGCGTCGGCGCGCAGGTCCAGGCCGGTCATCTCGCAGTCGATCCAGACGATGCGCTCGTTGGGGTTGGGAGTACTCACACGACCCAGCCTATTCCGTAGAACGCGGACCGCTTACGTGATTCTGTGGTGCCGCCTGGGGCGGGCGCAGAAAGGCCCCTCCGAGGCGACCGGGGTCGTCCTGGGAAGGGCCAGGGTGCGGCGGGCGCCGGTCAGCTCAGGCGGAACCACTTGGCGCGCTTGGCGGTGGGGCGCTCCGAACGTGCGCGCAGCGCGCGCTCCTGGGCGCTGGCGGCCTCCGCGCGGCGGGCGATCTCGGCAACCTGTGCGCGGCCGATGTCGTAAGCGGTCTGGGCATGCATGACTGGGGTCCTTCCAGGGGTGGGGAGAGGGTGACGGCCTCGTGGGGCGCTCCGGCCGGGTTGCGGCTCCGCGTCCATCGGTGTTTCCGTCGTGTTACATCATCCCTGATGGTGGAAATCCCGCGCAAGGCGGACAGCGGTGACGTGCGGCACCTTTGCGCAGGTCAGCGCGGTGACGCAGGTCACGGAGCGCCTTCTGAGGAGCGCGCGACGCCGGGCGCAGGCTCTCAGGGTGTGGCGCTATCTTCGACGTCGTGACTGTCGCGCCGTCCGACGCGGAGCTCGTGATCTGTGCCAGGCAAGGCGCCGTTGAGGCGCTCGGCCTGCTGCTCGTGCGGCACGAGGCGGGCATGCGGGCGGTCGCGTTGCGTATCCTGGGTTATGGCCCGGACGCGGACGACGTCGTCCAGGACGCCTCGCTGACCGCCTTGCGTCGCATCGGTAGTCTGCGTGATCCCGAGTCCGTGGGCCCTTGGCTCAGGGCGATCGTGCGCAACGAGTGCCGGATGAGGCTGCGGCGCTCCCGTGAGCTGCCGTTCGACGGTGCGGACCTGCTTGTCGGTGGTGCCTCGCCGGACGAGGTGATCGAGCGGCACGCGCTGCGGGACTGGATCTGGCACGCGATGGGGGAGCTGTCGCCCAGGCTCCAGCTCCCGTTGCTGCTCAGGTACTTCACCGGCGTCACGGCGTACGACGAGATCGCCGCGGCCTGTGACGTGCCGGTCGGGACGGTGCGCAGCCGACTCAACCAGGCCAGGTCCAAGCTGGCCGAGGCCTTGCTCGGCACGGCCGAGCAGGCGCACGACGACGCGGCCAAGCTGACCGCCCTGCGGCGCCGGGAGGGCCTCGAGACTCTCGAGGCGGCCGAACAGGGGCGGTTCCCGGAGGTCGTGGCCGAATGGTCGCCGCAGATCCAGCTGGCTACAAGAACGGTCAGTGGTGGGCTGGACCTGGTCCTGGCCGGCATGGAGTGCGACCTGGTGGCCGGGGTCCGGCAGCGCATGCGGCACACGGTGGCGAGCAAGGACCTGACCATCTGGGAGATGGACCTGATCAACCCGCCGGACGACCCCGAGCACTGCCCGCCGAGCGTCGTGTGGTTGATGTCGCTGGAGGACGGCAGGCCGCGCCGGCTCCGGCTGCTGCATCCCGCTGTGACCACGGTCACGGCGTAGAGATCGAACTTTGCCGCCTGCTGCGCATCTTGCGGGCATGACTACACACACGATCGAGATCGACGGGGTCACCCAGCGCTACCACGTGCACGGCCAAGGCCCGCTGTGCCTGATGCACTCGGGCGGCCCCGGCATCGCCTGGGACTACCTGCGGATGCCGGAGGTCGAGAAGCACGTGACGGCGGTGTACATCGAGCCCGTCGGCACACCGGACGCCGACCGGCTGGCCGGGCACCCGCACGGCTACACGCGGGAGCGGTACGCCAAGGCGATAGACGGCGTGATCGACGACCTCGGCGCGCCGCAGGTGTACCTGCTGGGTCACTCGCACGGCGGCTTCGTCGCCCAGCACTTCGCCCTGACCCGTCCGTCCCGGCTCGCCGGGGTGATCCTGTACGAGAGCTCGCCGGTCACCGGGCCGGAGCTGTTCATGGAGGCCCAGCGCAACTTCGAGAAGTTCGCCGTCCGGTTTGCGGGTCACCCGGAGCTGCCGGAGATCACGAAGGCGTGGCGGGCCGTGCCCACGATCGACGACGACGAGACCATGACCCAGGTCCTGCGGACCCTGCTGCCGGTCTACCTCAAGGACTACTGGGCCGGGGAGTCCGACTTCTCGCGGCTGCGGTCGAACGTCCGGGGCCGCCATGTGTCCGGCCTGGACGACAACCTCCAGCCGGAGGTGATCGACGACCGCGCCGCCCTCGGCACGCTCTCGGTGCCCGCCCTGGTGATGGTCGGTACCTACGACTTCATCTGCGGGCCGCGCTGGGCGCAGGAGCTGCACGATCGGATCCCGGGCTCCAGGCTGGCCGTGCTCGCCGACAGCGGCCACTTCGGGCACATCGAGCAGCCAGGGGAGTTCGCCAGGGCCATCGCGGACTTCACGTCCTAGACAACGCCGAAGCAGAGCGGGTGCTCGGCACCCGCTCTGCTTCGGCGGTTGTGGGCGGCGCGGGATGCCGGGTTCGATCCGGCAGGCGCCATCAGGGTCATGCGGACCGCACGCGCAGGGCGGGTGCCGGTGCGCGGCTGTCGTTCCGGTGCGCGGCGCGGGCCTCGGCCTTGCGTCGCTTCTGCTCCTCGCGGAGCCTGCGTGAGCGCCGGTGTTCCTCGGCGTCTCGGAGGCGATCCCGGTGAAGGGACTGTGCCAGGTCGTACTCGGTATGCACGTGAGTGCCTTTCGTGACGCTGGATCGTCGGTCTCCCGACATGGGTCTGGCCGGACCCTTTCCACCGCCCGGTATGGGACCGGACGGACGTCACCGCGGTGTGCCCTGAGCCTCCCAGGAAACACCGGCGTTACGCACGGCTTTTTGTTCCGGACGGGTCAGACGCTCAGATCGCGCGGGCGGCTTGCGCGCACAGCCCGCTGAAGGGTTCACTAAAGATTCCTTGCGCAAGTGTTCTTTAGCGTTCTAGGGTCGCCGCATGCCCGAGCAGAAGCAGCCCGAGATCCAGGGCTTCACCCGGCCGACGCCGCCTGACGACGTCGTCATCTCGCAGACCGACGCGATCAAGGCCATGACCCACCCCCTGCGGCTCCGCCTGCTCGACCTGTTCGACCCGGGTGTTGAGCTCACTGCTACCCAGTGCGCCGAGCGGACCGGGGAGTCGGTGGCGAGCTGCTCGTTCCACCTGCGCCAGCTCGAGAAGTACGGTCACGTCGAGCGGGCCGAGCCGCACGGCAAGGAGCGCCCGTGGCGGATGGTGGGCCGCGGGTTCAGCGTTCGGCCCGACCTCGCCGACCCGGAGTCGTGGCCGGCCGCGAAGGCGTTCGGCAGCATGTTCGTCGCCGAGCAGTTCGGGCGCCTGCAGCGCTGGCTCGCCGACGCCGCCGACGACGACCCGGACTGGGTGTACGCAACCACCCAGACGCACCAGGAGTACTGGGTCACCCGCGACGAGCTCGACAACCTCTCCCGTCGGCTCGAAGCGCTCACCGAGCCGTTCCGTGGCCGGATGGCGGACCCGGACCAGCGCCCGCCGGGCGCGCGGCGGTCGCACCTCTTCGGCGCGGTCTGGTCGGAGATCCCGGACCCGGCCGAGGAGGAGGCATGACCGCCGTCGGGCCCGCTGCCCCCGGCGACGGGGCCGCCCAGGGCGACCCGTCCGCCGTCGGGCAGGTGGTGCGGGACGATCCCGCCCGGCACCTACGGACACCGCTCTTCCGCACGCTCGTGGTGGGCTGGACGCTCGCGAACGTGGCGGACTCGCTCCTGACGCTGCTCATGGCCGTCTGGGTCGCCGACCTGACGGGCAGCAACGCCCTGGGCGGCCTGACGTTCGCGCTGCTGGGCCTGCCGGCGCTGGCGTCCCCGTTCCTTGGGCACCTCGCCGACCGGGTGTCCCGGCGGCGCATGCTGGTGATCGCCTACGTCGTGGGCGCGCTCGGGCTGGTGCCGCTGTTCTGGGTGACCCGGCCGGACCAGGTCTGGGTGATCTTCGCCTCCACGCTCGTCTACTCAGCGGTGGCCTATGTGACCGGGGCATGCCAGTCGGGCCTCCTCAAGGACCTTGTGCCCGACGACGCTCTGGGCCACGCGAACGGCCGCCTCTCGATGATCGACCAGGTGCTCCGGGTGGCCCTGCCGGTGCTCGGCGCTGGGGTCTACGCCCTGGTGGGCGTCGTGCCGCTGGTCGCGGTGGCGATCGCCGGGTTTGTGGGCGCAGCGGTGGTGTTCTGCCTGGTGCGGGTCACTGAGTCACACTTTGAGGACGTGCCGGGCGAGTCGTACCTCGCGGCAACGACCGCTGGGTTCCGGCACCTGTTCGGCACGCAGCCGCTGGGCGGCATGACGTGGAACGCGGTGATCGTGTTCGCTTCGGTCGGCGTTGTGAACGCCGTCGTGTTCTCAGTGCTGGACGGTCTGGGGATGTCGGCCGCCTGGCTCGGGCCGCTCACCGTGCTGCAGGGGGTGGCGGGGTTCGTCGCCGGCGCGGTCACGCCGCGCCTGATGATCCGGTTCGGGCGGCCGCGCATCTACGCGCTGGGGATCATCGGTTCCGGCGTGGCCCTGGTGCCTCTCATGTCCGGCTGGGTGATTCCCGCTGTGGCGTGCCAGGCGCTGCTCGGGTTCGGGCTGACCTCAGCGATCATCGCGTGGACCACCGAGCGGCAGGTCCGTACGCCCGAACGGCTCCAGGGCCGGGTCGCGGCCGCCGGCCACCTGGTGAACAACCTGCCGGGCACCGTGGTGACGGCGATCGGCGCCGGCCTGCTCGCGTTCGTCGACTACCGGCTGCTGGTGCTGTTCAGCGTCGTCGTCACGATCGGTGCAGGGCTGCTGGCGCTGCGCCTGCGCGACAGTGAGGTCAGGCCTCGCCCGGGAGGGCCTTGCGGATCACCAGGCGGGTCCAGGCTCCGATGAAGACCCGGTCGTTCTCCTCGATCTCCCGGCGGACGCCCTGCGTGAGCGGGGTGTCCGGCAGGGCTTCGCCCGCGGCCGCGACGAACGTCCCGTTCGACGAGCCCAGGTCCTCCACCCACCAGCGCAGCCCGTCGGTGGTCAGCTGGCAGTGCCGCCGGGACACGCCGGGGTCGCTGCCGCAGTCGATGTCGGGCCGGATGCCGCGCGACTGCGACGGCCGCCCCACCAGAAGGCTGCGCTGCCGCAGCGTGACCAGACCGGGCAGGCCCGCCGACGGCATCGGGTCCTCGGGCTGCTCGTGCGCGTACCAGTCGGGGTCTACCCAGATCTCCGCGACCCAGGCGTCGTCGCCCGGGACGGGCGGCGCGAGGCTCCCACCCGCGGACGGCGCGGGTGCTCCGGGCGACGGCGGAGCGGGCTCCTCGGCCGACGGCGGTGCCGTCGCACCGGACGCCGCCGTGCCGGACGCCGCTGCCGGTTCTTGCGCGGGCGTGCTCGCAGGCTGCGTGGCACCCAGGTCACCCAGGTCCAGGCTGGAGACAGGAGGCGCGGGAGCAGTCGGCACGGCTGCCGTACCGGTCGTGAAGTCGTATCCGCAGTTCTCGCAGAACAGCGAGCCGGCGGGGGACTCGTCGCCGCAGTTCGGGCAGGTCACCGGGCCGCCGTTGGACTCGCCGGGCTCGGCCGCGCCGCTCGCCGGGCCGCCCGGCGCGCTACCAGGAGCCGATGCGGGGCCAGCCGTCGAGCCACCCGGACCCGCGCCCGGCGCGGCAGCGGGGATCGGCGCGCCGCACACGTCGCAGTAGTCGGTCGCCTGGCTGGCGTGCCCCTCCGGGCAGACGACGGTCATGCGCGCCGGACCCGGGTCGTCTTGGTGGAAGCAGTGTCGAGTGCCATCTCGTCCAGCTTGGCGGTGTTCCGCTTGAGCCGCACGGTGCCCTCCTCCTCGTTCTCCACCTCCACGATCTTGCGCAGGCGTGAGGTGGCCTCCTCGTTGCCGGTCTCGGCGGCGAGCTGGACAGCGCGGCCGAGCTTGACGGTCGCCGTCGCCTCGTCGCCGGCGGCCTTCGCGGCCAGGCCCTCCTGGATGGCCGAGGCGAGCTCCGCCTGGCCCGTGTAGTGCGCCACCTCGGGGCTGATCCGGGCGGTGAGCGTCGAGTCGTCCGACCACTTGGCCTTCACCAGACCGGACGCCGTCACCTCGCCGTCGACGGCGACCTGCACGCGCGCCGCGAGCTGCTCCGAGCCCACGGGCTTGGCCGCCACCCGGACCGCCACGTGGTACTCGCGGGTCTCGTCGGCCCACGCGCCAGTGGGGTAGCCGCTGGTCAGGGGGTTCACCTCGGTGCGGCGGCCGGTGAGGTCGTCGACCTCGGGGGCCACCTGCTTGACGAACAGGACCTGTGAACCCTGCGGCGCCCACACCCGCAGGTCCACCGCGGCGACGCCGCGGGCCATGGACTTGCGGACCAGCGCGGAGAAGTCCTCGGCGATGTCCTCCGGCCGCGCGATGAGGTCGACGGTGCCGAGCAGCGCCGTCGAGATCTTGCGCAGCTCCTCCACGACCCACCGGTCGCCCACGCCGCGGGCGTCGCACTGGAAGTGGCCCATGACGTCCACGATCATCCGGTCCAGGTGCATCGACGGCTCGGACTCGTTCTTGCCGTCGGTCAGCAGGATCAGGTGCTTCTGTGCTGCCGGCACGGTGGCGAAGAGGTCGTCCGCCAGCCGCAGCCACGTCGAGATCGCGGTGCCGCCGCTCGCCGTCATGGAACCGATGGCGCGCTTGGCCTCGTACCGGGCGCCCGGCTCCATCGCCACCATCGGGACGCGCGCGTTGGGGTACGGGAAGATCCGGGACGCCACGTGCGAGCCGCCGATGATCGCGAACAGCGTGCCATCCGGGATCTGGTCCACGGCCACCGCCGCGGCGTGCTTCGCGGCCTCCATGTTGCGGCCCTGCATGGACCCCGACGTGTCGACCGCGACGATCTCGGCGACGCCGCCCGCGCTCGTGCCCGCCGCGCCGCGATCAGCGGTCGCCGCACCTGCGCCAGTGCAGGTCACGGACACGACGGCGTGCACATCGGTCGCGCCGTCGGACAGAAACTCGTTCTGAAAGACCTCGGCGGAGAACTCGGCCACGGTGGCTCCTCTCGATGACGGCAGGTTAACGCTGCTCGGTGACAGTCGGTGCGATTCGGGCGAGGGCCGCGGTGATGTTGTCCCGCCCGCCCTGTGCGTTGGCCCAGCGCACGAGCGCCGCGGCCGTCTCGTGCGGGTCGCCGTGGCCGGCGAACCGGCGCACAAGATCACCCATGTCGTGCGCGTCGGAGCAGTAGTTCCACAGGCCGTCGGAGCAGACCAGCAGCCAGCCGGGCTCGGACGGGACGGTCGCCGCGCAGTGCGCGTCGGTGTCTGGGGCGTCCGGGCCGAGCCAGCGGGTGATGGCGTGCGCCTGGGGGGACGTCTCGGCCTGGGCGCGCGGCACGCCGGCCGCGATCATCTCCTGAGCCCACGAGTCGTCGACGCTGAGCTGTTCGGCCTGGCCCGAGTCGGGCAGCCAGTACACGCGGGAGTCGCCCAGCCAGCCCGCGACGACCAGGTCCCGGTCCACTACCGCGGCCACGAAGGTGCACGACGGCGGATCGTCCGCCACGTCCTTCCCCTTCGTCGCGGCGAGCTGCTCCGCGACACCGCGGACCGCCTGGCTGGCCGCCCGCGACGCGGTGACCATGGCCTTGGTCCAGCCGGCGACGCGCTGATCGGTCGTGCCTACGCGCGGGCTCGATCCCTCGGGCCCGTAGTCCACCAGCACGTCCCGCGCGGCCCGGCTCGCGGCGAGCGAGGCGACGTCGGAGTCGGGCGCGCTGGAGACGCCGTCGCACACCACGAGCGCGGCGAAGGTGTCGGTGGCGGTCAGCGCCATCGCGTCCTCGTTGCGGGTGTGCCGCACGCCCCGGTCGCAGACACCGGCTACCCAGGCGGCCGGGCGCTCCTCGAAGTGGTCACGCTCGGACTGGCCGGGGGTGCCGCAGTCGGCGCAGTACCCGTCCTCCGCGATGGTGCCGCCGCAGGCGGCGCACTTGCGCCGCGCGGTCTCGCCGGTCGTGGGATCGGGGTCGACGACGGTGGGGGCCCGGTCGAGGGTCACCTCGGAGGGGACCGTCGACTCGGCGGCGCCCAGCGGTTTGCCGCAGTTCTCGCAGAACCTGGCGCCGGGCGCCGCGATCTCCGAACAGCTGGGACAGCGGACGAGGCTACTTTCGTCGGCGCTCATGTGTGGGTCGGTCTCCTAGCGCTCGTCATTGCTTCCCTCATCGCAGCGTCCACCGCCGTACGGAGTTTGCCCGGTCGACGAGCACCACGCGGTCCCAGCGGTCGTCGGTGAGGCGGGCGAGGTCGCGCAGGGCTAGCTCGAGCCGGTCGCGCAGCGTGGCCTCGTCGGCCTCGGCGCCGGCCACCCGCACGCTCGGGTCGGGGCCGTTCTCCGTGACCAGCATGAGGGCGCCGTCCAGCGCGTCGACGGTGACCGCGGCCCTGGGCCGGTCCGGGACGTGGGCGGCGTCGAGGCCCGCTACGGCGTCGGACAGGTCGACGAGGTTGCGGCGGGCGGCGACCAGGAGCCGGGCCCGCCGCAGGCGGGCGTCCGGGAAGGACCCGCGGGTGGGGCCCACCAGGTCGAGGGCGTCGAGGGCGCCGTCGAGGTCGCCGCCGCCGGACCGCACCCGGGCCAGGCCGAAGGCGGCCGCACCGGTGTAGTTGGCGTCGGCTCGCGCGATGGTGACGTACAGCTGCTCGGCGACACCGGGCTCACCCGAGAGCTCGCAGACCGTGGCGAGCGCGAGCTTGGGTGCAGGCTCGCCGGGCACCTGCCCGTAGACGGCGTTGAACGAGGCCCGGGCCGCGGCGGCGTTGCCGGCCGAGAGGTGCCCGAGGCCCTCCATCCAGGCCGCGCGCCACTCCCAGGGGTCCTCCTCGAGGATGTCTGCCACGGAGGAGCGGAGCCGGTCGATGTCCTCGGCCTCGATCGCGGCGCGGGCCAGGGCGAGCCGCACCTCCACGGTGGGTTCTCCGGCACCCTCCAGCGCCAGGATGCGGGCCTTCGGATCGGCGACGTTCACGCCGGCCAGCCACGAGGCCATCGGGTCGGTGGAGTCCACCTTCAGCAGCGGGAGCTCGCTCCAGCCCAGGGCGCCGTCGGCGCCGTCGAGCGGCGGCACGCCGAACAGGACGGACTCCGCCGACGTCGTGGCGCTGTACCCGGGGCCCTTGTCGGTGGCTACCACCTCGCGCAGCACGCCCAGGAGCTGGACCCGGGCCTCGTCGACCGAGGCGAACCGGTCGGCGGGCGCGGGTGCGCACGCCTTGGCGAGCCAGCGGTAGAACGAGTCGTACTTCTGGAAGACGGGCGTATCGGCGACCGGCGGGAAGGACGCCTGGTAGACGGTGGTGTTGCCGCGGAAGTCCAGCACGAGGGAGGCGAGGGTGCGGCCGAGCGTGAAGATGTCGGACGCCACGGACGGCCCCACCTCGGCCACCTCCGGCGCCTGGTAGCCGACCGTGCCGTAGATCGCGGACTGGAGGTCGTCGATGCGCCGCACGCCGCCCATGTCGATCAGCTTGACGCCGTCGCCCTGGGCGATGATGTTGTCGGGCTTGAAGTCGCAGTACAGCAGGTTGTGGTCGTGCAGGTAACTGAACGCGGGCAGCACCTCGAGGAGGTACGCGATGGCCTGGTCCACGGGCAGCGGCCGGGGCTTGCCGCCCTCCTCGTCGCGGCGGTCCTTGAGCACGTCCTTGAGCGACTTGCCGCCCACGAACTCCATGACGGTGTAGCCCAGGCCCTGGTGCAGCACGAAGTTGAAGATCTCGACGATCAGCGGGTGCTCGACCTCGGCGAGGAACTGGCGCTCCGCGACGGCCGCCTCGTAGGCCTCCGTGTCGCCCGCGTTGAGCAGGCCCTTGAGGACCACCCAGCGGCCGCTGACGTTGCGGTCGCGGGCCAGGTAGATCCAGCCGAGGCCACCGTGGGCGAGGCAGCCCACCACCTCGTACTGCCGGGCCACGAGGTCGCCCGCCTTGAGCGCGGGAGCGAAGTCGTACCGCGCGCCGCAGTGCCCGCAGAACCCGGCGATGCGGCCGGGTACGCCGTCCCTGGCCCGGCCCACCGGCTGCCCGCACGTGGGGCAGTACCGCTTGCTCTCCGCCAGCTCCGGCGTGGCCATGACGGCCTGCAGCGGGTCTGCGACCGGCGTGTGCGGCACGGTGGTCAGGCCGGCGCCGAGGCGGTGCCCGCGCAACCGGGTCGATCCGGTGCCGACGCGGCGCGTCTGGTGCGTCCCGGACGTCACGCGTGCGGAGCCCAGGGCCGTGGACGCGAGGCGGGACGAGCTGGTGCGCCCGGTCGAGGGCTGCGCCATGGCGCTGAGCCCAGAACCGGCTGAGCGCACGGTGTCCCCGTCGTCGCCGGTCCACGACGCCGCGACCTCCGCGAGCGCGTCGCCCGCGGGATTGCCGCCGGCGGGCGCGCCGCACACGTTGCAGTAGCCGTCCTCGATGGTGCCGGTGCAGCCCGGCTCGGCGCAGGCCTGTGTCGTCATCGGTGTCCCTCCGGGAGATCGCGCACGAGCGTCTCGAGCTGCTCGGTGAAGTGCCGTGCCAGGGCCAGGTCGCAGGGTGTGGCGTCCAGGGCCTCGCGGGCCTCGTCCTCGCCCGCCTTCACGGTAGACGACGTCGCCCGCCCGTTGCCCTGGGCCTTTGTCATCAGGTTCTTGACGCGGTAGCGCAGCTCGGCGCGCTCGCGCAGGGGTGCGGTGTAGGCGTCCTCGACACGTTCCATCGCTCGTTCGACGGCGCCCAGCCGCTTCACGTACGTGGCCAGCCGTTCGGGCTCGGCCGGTACTTCGCCGAGCCGGGTCACGTCGGGGATCGCGAGCCGCGGCGGGTCGGCGATCTCCCGGCGGCAGCGTTCGGCGACCCGGGTGAGCACGGGGGCCCGGTCCGCCAGGGTGGTGCGCAGCGCGACGGCGCGCTCCCGGTCCTTGGTGAGCGCCCGGCTGCGGGCGGTCGCCACGATGAGGTCTCGCTCGGTGCGCGCCACCTCGTTGTCCAGAGCGCCGAGCGGGCCGGTGATGTCGGCGCCGCGCGCGGCGTCGGACTTGAGCCGGGCCAGCCGGTCGCGCAGGCGGGCGACCGCGGCGTCGTCCTGGGTGTCGGCAGTGGCGTGAGCCGCGTCCTCGGCGCGGACGATCCCCGCGGCGACCGCGCGCAGGCGGGCGGTGACGTCCGCGGCGTGCGGGTCGAAGGACAGCCGGGTCGCGAGCTGGTCCGCCTGGGCGTCGCACAGGCGGGCCGCGTCCACGAGGGAGAGCAGCGAGGTGGCGGGGTCGCCGCCCAGTCGGCCCCAGATCAGCTGGGACATGCGCTCGCGCACCAGCGCGTCGGCCCGGCCGGAGTCCCACGCCGTGACCAGCTCGTCGGCGCGTGTGCGTACCGCCTGCCACAGGGTCAGCGCCAGCACGATGTCGGCGGTGATGCCGTCGTCGCCGGACTGGCGGGCCGCCGTGTCGAGCCGGTCCAGGTCGGCGCGGCGGGTGTCCAGCCATGCCTGGAGGTCGGACAGGTAGGCCAGGAGGGCGGCCGGCTCGGCTGCCACCCCCAGGGCGCCGGGCGGCGCCGGCGCCCGCCCGGTCCTGCTCACGGCGCCCGCCCGTACACGGGCTCCGGCGGGGCCGGCGCGTCGCCGAGCGCGTCGCCCAGCCAGCGGTCGTAGGACTCCTCCCACCGCCCGTCGGCAATCATGTCCTCCAGCACGCCGTTGACGAACCGCACCATGTCCGGCTGGTCGGCGGGGATGCCGACGCCGTACGGCTCGTCGCTCACGGGGTCGCCCACGACCTCGGCGTACGGGTCCTGGGCGGCGAACCCGGCCAGGACCGTGTCGTCACCGGTGATGGCGTCCACCTCGCCCTGCTGGAACAGGACCAGGCAGGTGGTGTGGGTGGCGGCCGGGACGGCCTCGACGCCCTCCCACTGCGCGAGCCGCTCCAGGGTGGTGGTGCCCTCGGGCGCGCAGACGCGCTGCCCGGCCAGGTCGTCGATGCCGGTGACGTCCGAGGTGGAGGGCACCAGGAGCTGCTGGCCCGCGTGGTAGTACTCCGCGGAGAACGCGATGTTCTCCCAGCGTGCGCAGTTGATCGTGAAGGCGCGGGTCACGATGTCGACCTCGTGGTCCTGCAGCACGGTCTCGCGGTCGCCCGAGGTGATCACGCGGAACCGGATCGCGTCCGGGTCACCCAGGATCGCGTCGGCGATCTGCCGGGCCACGTCGATGTCGAAGCCCTCGATGTTGCCCGTGAACGGGTTGCGCGAACCCATGAGCAGGGTGTCCGCCGAGACGCCGACGATGAGCGCGCCGCGCTCCCGGATGTCCGCCATCGTCGAGCCGGACGTGATCTCCGGGCTGCCGCCCGGGTCGATCGAGGCGACGGGCGGCTGCCCGTCGCTGCAGTCCTCGGCTGCGGTGGCCGGCGGGGCCGCGGCGGGAGGCGCCGCCGCCGGTTCCTCTGCGGATTCCTCCGCCGAGGAACCGGTGAGCAGGTGCGTGGACGACTCGGGCGCGCACGCCGCCGTCGTACCCAGGAGGGCCAGGGCGACGAGCGCGGCCATGATCGGTCTGCGGGCTGTGCGCGTGCTCATCGGTACTCCTTCAGGCGGACGTTCATCCCGGCTGCCGCGGCCACGGCCCCGGCGATGCCGAGCACGAGGGCTACCCAGGCCGCGATCCGCGCCGTGGTCGCCGCGGAGCCGAGCCGGCTGACCGCGTCGGAGCTGGTGGCCTCGACCTCGGTGCGGGCCTGCTCGGTGAACGCGGTGAAGGCGGCGCCCGCAGAGTCGTCGGCGGTGGACGTCGCGGCGTCGACGGCCGCGTCCCAGTCGCCGTCGTCGTCGAGCGCGCGGATCTCCGTGTGCCTGGCGTCCCAGGCGTCCAGGAGGTCCAGGGAGCCGGAGCCGCGTGCGCCGTCGTCGTTGGTGAGGGTCGCCTCGTCGGCCTCGCTCAGGAGGGACCTCGCCTCGGTGAGCGACGTCTGGTACGACCCCTCGAAGGCGGCGCCCGAGCCGCGCTTGATCAGCGTGAACGACTCCATCGACTTGGCGTCGGTGGCCAGCGACAGGGCCTGCGACGTGGCGACGGTGGCCGCGTACGGCCCGCTCGCCACCGACCGCGCCACACCGGTGCCACCCAGCACCGCGGCGATCGTCACGATGCCGCCCACCAGGAGGGCGACGCTCGCGGCCGCCAGGCCCGTGTTCAGGACGCGGTGCGTGCGCCGGGCCAGCCAGAGCTGGACGGCGGCCAGCGCCACGAGGGCCAGCAGCACGAACACCAGCAGCAGCTGGGCCAGGGAGACTGAACCCATGTCGGCGTCGACCCGCTCGGAGGTGGAGATCGCCACCTCGTCGAGCGTGGGCAGCACCCCGTCGCGCAGCGCCGCGGAGGCCTGGTCGAGGTAGGCCGCGCCCACGGGGAAACCCTGCCGGTTGTTTGCCCGGGCCGACTCGACCAGGCCCGCGTACTCCTGCACCGAGTCGGACACGGTCGCGAGGTCGGTGGCCTCGGCGGCGTTCGCGCCCGCCGCGAGCGACGGCACTGCCTGCGCGGCCGCGGACAGGCTGCCCTCGTAGTTGTCACGTGCCGCGGACGGCTCCAGGCCGCCCACGAGGAACGCGTTGGTCGCCGTCGCGTCCGCCGAGACCAGGTCGTTGCGCAGCTCCTGCGTGCCGACGAGCTGCGCGGCGTCCCGCTGCGCGTTCTGCAGCGCGGCGGCCTGGTTGTTGCCCGCCAGGTAGCCGGTAACGCTCAGCAGCAGGCAGGCGACGACGGCCACGGTCGTGGCCAGCGCCAGCTGGCCCGGGGTGGTCAACAGCGCCGCCGAGAAGCGGCTGCGCCGACGTAGCAAAACGCCGTTGCTCTCCGCGGGCTCTTCGTCGGGCTCGGTCGGCGGGTTCGTCGTCGGCGGCGCGGTCACGCGGTGGCCTCGCTGTCAGTCCCGATGTCCACGACATCCTCCAGGTCTTCCGGGACCAGCGTGCGCAGCTGGTCCAGCGTCGGTCGTTCAACGTCTCGCAGGCGCCAGGCGTGCCGGGCAATCGCGGCGTCGAGCACATTGCGTGCCCAGCGGCCGTTGCCGAAGCCCTCGCCGCGCGTCTGGTCCGCCACGAGGCGGTCGAACCGTTCGAGCGTGGCGGTCTCCGGCTCGAAGTCGGCGGCCCGGGTCATGGTCGCGAAGATCTTCTGCAGCTCCTCGGCGGAGTAGTCCTCGAACGTGATGGTCCGGGAGAACCGGCTCTCCAGGCCCGGGTTGGTGCCGACGAACCGCGCCATCGGGCCGGGGTAGCCGGCCACGATCACCACGAGGTCGTCGCGGTGGTCCTCCATGTCCTTGACCAGCGTGTCGACCGCCTCGCGGCCGTACTGGTCCTCGGCCAGGGCGTACGCCTCGTCGATGAACAGCACGCCGCCCAGTGCGCGCTGCACCACCGCCGTGGTCTTCTCTGCGGTCTGCCCCAGGTAGCCCGCGACGAGCTCGGACCGGTCCACCTCCACGAGGTGTCCCTTGTCCAGCAGGCCCAGCGCGCGGTAGATCCCGGCTACCAGCCGGCCGA
The DNA here is from genome assembly GCF_041081105.1 of Promicromonospora sp. Populi. Lineage (NCBI taxonomy): Bacteria > Bacillati > Actinomycetota > Actinomycetes > Micrococcales > Promicromonosporaceae > Promicromonospora > Promicromonospora sp. Populi. Next base: position 5,066,521 of record NZ_CP163528.1, read on the forward strand.
CCGTCGTCTTGCCGGTGCCCGGGTTGCCCACGAACACGAGGTGGCGCGTGAGCGTGGGGGAGGTGAGGCCCGCCTCGCCGCGCAGGCGCTCTATGCGCAGGAGCTCGGTCTGGCGGTGGATCTCGTCCTTGACTCTTCCTAGGCCGGTGAGCTTGTCGAGCTCTTCCAGGAGCTGCTCCAGGGTCTTCTCTGGTTCTGGTTCTGGTTCTTCGGCTGGGGCGCCTTGTGCGGTGGTTGGGGCGGCCGAGTCGGTTGGGGTGGTTGGCAGGGGGGTGGGCGCTTTGTCTCTGCCTGCTGCTGCGCTGCGGTGGACCGCCTTGGTGCCCTCCGCTGCTGCTATGGCGCTGATGCTGGGGTCGCCGAGGGTGGCTGCTGCGTCTACGACGGCGGCGAGGGCTTCGCAGTAGGCGGCTGCCTGGGGCGAGCCGTCTGCGATCAGGGTGTTGAGGAGGTCGGTGGGGGCGTTGCGCCAGCGACGGGCGCTCACGGCGGCGTCGAAGAAGGGCTGGAGGCTGCCCGACGTCGGCCTGCCTGTTGCGGCGAGCCAGTCGGCCGGGGCGCCCGGGGACGACTCCGCGACCGCCGCGGCCAGCCGCTCGCCCTCGGCTCGTGCGGCCGGCACGTGCACGCCGGCGGCCGAGGCCGCCGCTGCAAGGCCGTCGAGTGCGGCGCCGAGTGCCGTCGTGCTCACGGGGCTTCCAGGGGTGCGGGGCCAGACGGCGTCGCGGGGCCGGGCGATCCTGGGAGTGCACCCGGGGTGGTGCTGGGGAGGGTCAGGCCCGACATGCCGAACTTCTCCTCCAGGAACCGGCCGTGCGCGACGAGGGCCACCGCGTCGGCGCGGGACACGGCGTCGGAAATCTTGTCGATGGTGGCGCCCAGCAGGTCGAGCTGGTCGCACAGGATCATCAGCGACGTCTTGCCGCGGTCCACTACGCGCCGGTCGGCGAAGTCACGGGGGAGGCGCAGGTACGCGTCGACAGCCTCGGGCAGGTAGCTCGTCGCGGTCGCGACCACGGTGTGCGCCTGCTGGGAGCCGGCACCGAGCCGGTCCAGCCGGGGCGCCATCTCGTGCACGGTCTCGGCGACACGCTGCACCCGGGCGGTGACCGCGGCGGGTGCCCTACCGGAAGCGCGGGCCAGGACGGCGTCGACCGACGTCACGATCTGCTCGGTGGTGGGCGGCGCGGGGATGGTGACAGGCGCGGCCTCCTCGGACTGTCCGCCGCCGAAGATCCGCCGCCACCAGCTCATGCCTGCCTCCGAGCTTGCCGTCACGGGGTGTTGAGGTCGAGAGAACCGCTCGCCACGCCGTCTGTGTTGGTGCGCCGTGCCCGCTCCACGTACTCGGTGGCCTTTGTCGTCTCGGTCTGCAGCACGCCGATGGTCTGCGACATCGAGTCCAGCGCGCGGACCTTGAAGTCGCTGATCGAGTCCATCGTGGCGTAGATGTTCGCGAACGCTGCCTGCAGCTGCTCGATGCCGACGGTCGAGCTGGCCGCCTGCTCCTGGATGGTCGCGGACTGGTCGGCGAGCATCTTGGACGTGGAGGCGATCATGTTCGACGTCGTTGTGTTCAGCGCACCGATCTGGTCCAGCACCAGCTTCTGGTTCGCGAGCGCCTGCGCCACGATGACGGCGGTGCGCAGCGCGGAGACCGTGGTGGTCGTGGCGCGGTCTACGCCCTTGGTGAGCTCGACGTTGTTCTTGATGATGATGTCGATGGCGAGGTAGCCCTGGATCGACACCGCGAGCTGGGTGAGCAGGTCCTGGTGCTTCTGGCGCACGTAGAACAGGACGTCCTCGGACAGCGCCTTGGCCCGCTCGGGCTCGGCGATCTGGAGCTCGGCGATCTTCGCGGACAGCTGGGCGTCGAGGCGTTCGGCCACGTAGATGTACTGGTTGAGCCGCGCCATCGTGTCCCAGAGGTTCTGCTTCTCCAGGTTGAGCGCGGCGTTGTCCTTGCGCAGCTCGTCCTGACCGTTGTAGAGGGCCTGGATGATGGCGTTGAGCTGGCCCTGCGCGGACTCGTAGCGGCGGAAGTAGTCCTGCAGCTTGTCGCCGAACGGGATGATGCCGAGGATCTTGCGCCCCACGCTCGCCTCGGACGGGTCCAGGTCCTCGACGGTCCGGCGCAGCTCCAGCAGGGTCTGGCCCACCTTGGAGCCGTCGGCGAGGCCGCCCTCCTTGAGGGCCCGGACGGGCGTGGCGAGCAGCCGGTTGCTGGAGTCGGCGGCCTGGCGGATGTCCTGGTCGCCCATGGTGCGCACGTCGTCGGCGCGCTTGGCGAACTCGGGGCTCTTGGTGTCGGCGCTGAGCAGGCCGTCGAGGTAGGTCGCTACCTTCTTGTCGAGGGCGGGCGCCGCTGCGGGGTCCACCTTCGGGGCCATCTTGGGGGCCTGGGTCGTGGCCACGGCCTGGACCGGGTCGGGCGCGCTCAGGACCAGGGTCTCGGCCTGGGCGGGCGGCTGAAGCGGCATCGGCTCGGTCATCGGTGCTCCTCGTGAATAGGGCGTCCCGAACCCCGCGAGTATATGCGTGGAGCCGCGCTCGCCGAGAGGAAAACGCCTGGGTGCGGGGTGAGAACGAGGGGGCAACACGGAGAGTTCCCACCCCTGTGCCGGATCACCCGGTGTGGCGCGTCCCACTCGGCGGTCGTAGGCGGAATACGTCCGGCCGGACCCGCGGTTTGGCACGATGATCGGAGTCGTTCGGACAACCTTCAGACAGGATCCACATAGCCATGCCCTCGCGCCGGTTCTCCCGCCCGCGTGCCGCTGTCGTTCTTGCGGCCGCTGTCGCCCTCCTGGTCTCAGCCTGTTCTCCCGGTGGGGGGACGACGACGGCCGAGCCGACGGGTGAGCCCGTGAGCGGCGGGACCCTGACCTACGCCTCCGGCGACGCCGAGCCGTCCTGCCTCGACCCGCACGTCGGCGGCAACTACCCGCAGGCGCTCATCGCCACCCAGTACCTCGAGTCCCTCGTCTCGCTCGACGAGGACGGCGAGGTCATCCCGTGGCTCGCCACCGAGTGGTCCGAGAGCGACGACGGTCTGGCCTGGGAGTTCAGCCTGCGCGACGACGTGACGTTCACCGACGGCACGCCGTTCGACGCCGCCGCTGTGGCCGCGAACATCGCCCACGTGCAGGACCCGGCCACGGCGTCGTCGACCGGCTACCTGGCCCTGGCGAAGATCGTGGACGTCGTCGCCGTCGACGACCACACCGTCCGCCTGGAGCTGAGCGCGCCGGACAGCGCGCTGCTCGAGTCGCTGTCGCAGGTCTGGGTGGCGATCCAGTCGCCGACGGCCCTGGAGCGCAGCCAGGAGGAGAACTGCGCCGCGCCGGTCGGGACCGGCCCGTTCGTCGTCGACGAGTGGGAGCGGCAGGACTCGGTGACCCTGGTCCGGAACGACGACTACAACTCGCCGCCCGCCGACGTCGCTGCCGCCGCCGAGGGCGCCGACCTCCCGTACCTCGACTCGATCGTGTGGCGGTTCATCCCCGACTCCGCGAGCCGCTACGCGGCGCTGCAGTCCGGCGAGGTGCAGGTCATCGACAACGCGCAGCCCGACACGATCCGCTCGGCCGCGTCCGACGACGCCATCGAGGAGCTGGACGCGCCCCGCCCGGGCGCCTCGAACCGGATCGAGCTCAACTCGGGCAAGGCTCCGTTCGACGACGAGCGCGTCCGCGAGGCGTTCATCCGCGCGGTGGACGTGGACGCCGGAATCGACGGCCTGTTCTTCGGCACCGCCGAGCGGTCCTGGTCGCCCCTCTCCAGCGTCGAGCCGCTCAGCCTGAGCCTGCCCGACCTCTTCACCGTCGACACCGACGCCGCGGCGGACCTCCTCGACGAGGCCGGCTGGGCCGAGCGGGACGCCGAGGGCTACCGCGTCAAGGACGGCGAGCGCCTCAGCCTCGACTTCCCGGTGAGCACCAACCAGTCGATCCCGGCCGAGCAGTCCCTGTTCGAGCAGATCCAGGCGGACGCCAAGGAGGCCGGCTTCGAGGTGAACCTGCACCCGCTCGACCTGTCCAGCTGGTACGGCGCGCTCGCCGAGAACGACTACGACCTCGTGAGCGCCCCGTACACGAAGGTCGGCCCGGACGTGCTGCGCATCCTGTACCACTCCGACTCGATCACCCCGGCGCCCAGCGGCTACTTCGCGAACCTCGCGCAGGTCGACGACGCCATGCTCGACGACCTGCTCACCCGGGCCTCCGCCACGAGCAACCCCGACGAGCGGCGGAGCATGTACGAGCAGGCGCAGCGGATCATCCTGGACGGCTACTACATCCTGCCGCTGTACGACCAGCAGAACCACTTCCTGTACTCCTCGACCGTGCGGGGGCTGCGCGCGATGCCCACGGTGTCGACGCCCACCTTTGCCGGGGCCTGGCTGGTGTCTTGACCCTCCCGGTCCCCACCACCGGGGAGCGCAGGAGACCGGTGCCGGGTTACCGGCGCTGGCTGCTCCTGCGCGCCGGCGGGGTCGTCTTCGTTCTCTGGGCCGCCGCCACCATCACGTTCTTCGCCCTCCGGCTGATCCCGGGCGACCCCGCCGAGGCGATCCTCGGCGGGCCCGGCTCGCAGGCGGGGCCGGAGGCGCTGGCCGAGGTGCGCCGCGAGTACGGCCTCGACCAGCCGCTGGCGGTGCAGTACCTCACCTACCTCGGGCGGCTCGTGCGCGGCGACCTCGGGCAGTCGTACTCGCTGCACGAGCCGGTAGCCAGCGCGATCGGCGAGCAGCTCGGTGCCACCCTCACGCTTGCACTCTGCTCCCTCGTACTTGCCTGGGCGCTCGCCTGCGCACTGGCGGCGTGGAGCGTGCGGGGCGGGCGAATCGCGTGGGCCATCGGGTCCGGGCTGGAGCTGGTCGCGGCCGCAGTGCCGCACTTCTGGCTCGCCACCGTCCTGATCCTGTTCTTCAGCCTCACCCTCGGGATCCTCCCGCCGGTCAGCGTGCCGGGGCCGCTCGGCATCGTGCTGCCCGCTCTGACGATGGCGATCCCCCTGGCCGGGTTCCTCGGCCAGGTCATGCGCGAGTCCCTGCTGACCGCCATGGAGTCGCCGTTCGTCACCACGGCCAGGGCGCGCGGCGAGAGCGAGGTGCGGATCTTCTGGCGGCACACGCTGCGGCACGCGGCCATCCCGGCGGTCGGGCTCTCCGGCTGGGCCTTCGGGTCGCTGATCAGCGGGGCCGTCGTCGTCGAGTCGGTGTTCGCCCGGCAGGGCCTGGGCCGCAGCCTGCTCTCTGCCGTCCAGCTCCGGGACGTCACGCTCGTGACGGGCATCGTGCTCGTCGTGGCGCTCGCGTACACGGTCATGACCCTGGTGACCGACGTCGCGGACCGGGCCATCGACCCGCGCGTCCGGGCGGTCACCCAATGAGCGGCGTCCGGGTCACCGCCGGCGAGGCCGTCGCCGGGCTGGTCCTGGTGCTCATCCTCCTCGCGGCCCTCTGGCCGGGCCTGCTCGCGCCGGGCGACCCGCTCGCCACCTCGCCCGCCGACGCGTTCCAGGCACCCTCGCCCGCGCACCTCTTCGGGACCGACGAGTCGGGGCGGGACATCTACACACGGGTGGTGCACGGCGCGGCGGAGTCGCTGCGGATCGGGGTCCTGGCCACGGCGATCGGCATCGGCCTGGCCGTGGTGCTCGGCTTCGCGGCCGGCCTCGGCCCGCGCTGGCTCGACTTCGGCACCACCCGGCTCGTCGAGGTGCTGTTCGCGTTCCCCGGACTGCTGCTGGCCCTGCTGTTCATCGTGGTGACGGGGCCGGGGGTGCTGAGCTCGACGATCGCCGTCGGCCTGGCGACCGCGCCCGGCTACGCGCGCATCATCCGCTCCCAGGTGCGGCGGACGGCGTCCGCCGAGTTCATCGAGGCCGCCCGCGTGCTGGGCCGCGGCCGGCTCTGGATCGTCGCCCGCCACATCCTGCCCAACGTGACCGCCGCGCTGTTTGTGCTCGCCACCCTCGGGCTCGGGCAGGCCGTCATCTGGGTGTCCTCCCTGAGCTACCTCGGCCTCGGTGCGGTTCCGCCCGCCGCCGAGTGGGGCGCGATGCTGGCCGCCGGCCGCACCTACATCGCGAACTTCTGGTGGATGACGTTCTTCCCCGGCCTCGCGATCGTCGCCAGCGCGGCCGCCGCCACCGTCGTCGGGCGGGGTATCCAGCGGCGGAACAGGAGCGCGGCATGAACTTGCCTGAGCCGACTCCGCCTGGGCCGACGGCGCCTGAACCGGGCGCGCCCGTGCTGGAGGTCCGGGACCTCGTCGTCGCGTTCCCCGACCGTCGAGGCCGGGGCGCCGTGCGGCGCGTGGTCGACGGCGTGAGCTTCCAGGTCGCGGTGGGCGAGTGCGTGGCGATCGTCGGCGAGTCCGGCTCGGGCAAGAGCGTCACCGCGCGCAGCGTCGTGGGCCTCGCGGGCGACGGTGCGCGGGTCTCGGCCGCCCGGCTGTCCGTCGTCGGGCAGGACGTGCTGTCGCTCTCCGGGCGGCGCCTGCGCCGGCTGCGCGGCGGCGCCGTCGGCCTGATCGCGCAGGACGCGCTCGTCTCCCTGGACCCGCTGCGCCCGGTCGGCCGCGAGATCGGCGACACGCTCGCCCTGCACACGGGCCTCGACGCCGCCGCGCGGCGCGTGCGAACTCTGGAGCTCCTCGAACAGGTGGGGTTGCCCGACGCCGCGCTCCGCGCCGGTCAACGCCCCGGCCAGCTCTCCGGCGGGCAGCGGCAGCGCGCCCTGATCGCCGCCGGCATCGCGGCCGACCCCGCACTGGTCATCGCCGACGAGCCCACCACCGCGCTGGACCAGCCCGTCCAGGCCGGTGTGCTCCGGCTCCTGGGGCAGCTTCGTGACGACGGCACCGCCGTGCTGCTCATCAGCCACGACCTCTCGGTGGTGCTGGGCATCGCGGACCGGGTGCTCGTCATGACCGACGGTGTGGTGGTCGAGGAGGGGACGCCGGCCGAGGTGTTCGAGCGGCCGCGGCACCCGTACACCCGCAAGCTTGTGGCCGCCGTCCCGGCGGGGCGCCCGCGGGGGGTGCCGCTGTCGGAGCCGGCTGCGGTGCGATCCGCCGTCGGCCCGGAACCCGGCACCGGGGAGGTGCTGCTGGAGGCGCGGGGGCTCGCGCGGACCTTCCATGTCGGCGGGCGCGAGATCGTGGCCGCCGACGATGTGTCCCTGACCCTCCGGGCCGGGCGGACCCTCGGGCTGGTCGGCGAGTCCGGGTCCGGCAAGTCCACGACCGCCCGGCTCCTGCTCGGTCTCGAACGCCCCGACGCCGGCGAGGTCACCCTGCTCGGCCAGCCCTGGAGCCCGCTCCCCGAGGCCCAGCGCCGTGCGCGCCGGCCGCTCGTCGGCGCCGTGTTCCAGGACGCGCTCAGCTCGTTCGACCCGCGCTGGAGGGTCGGCACCATCCTCGCGGACGCCATCACCCGGGGCCGCTCGCTCCGGCCCGGACCGGTGCGGGCGGAGGTCTCGGCCCTGCTGGACACCGTCGGCCTCGACCCGGCTCTGGCAACCCGGCGGCCCCTGCACCTCTCGGGCGGCCAGCGCCAGCGTGTGTCCGTGGCGCGGGCGCTCGCGGCCGATCCCCGGATCCTGATCCTCGACGAGCCGGTCTCGGCGCTCGACGTCTCGATCCAGGCGCAGGTGCTCGACCTGCTCGACCGCCTCCAGCACGAGCGAGACCTCGCCTACCTGCTCATCACCCACGACCTCGGCGTCGCGATGCACATGAGCGACGACCTAGCGGTCATGCAGGAGGGCCGGATCGTCGCGTCGGGCCCGGCTGTGACGGTCTTCGACGCCCCGCAGCACCCCTACGTGTTGCAGCTGGCGGAGGCCTCGCCCGCGCTGAGGAAATGACCACGCACTTGCTGCCAGGCAGGGGTCGATCTTGGCAGCAGGTGCATGGTCATTCTGGGCGACCGGCGACCGGCGACCGGCGACCGGCGACCGGCGACCGGCGACCGGCGACCGGCGACCGGCGACCGGCGACCGGCGACCGGCGACCGGCGACCGGCGACCGGCGACCGGCGACCCGAGATCCTGTCGGAATGTCACGCCGTCGAACCATCCTCGGACCTGCCGGACGTCACTCATGTGGTTCCCATCGTTCGTCATCGGGCGTATCGGAACGGGACGGTCCACGCGTGTGGCGGCGCCCCGAGCAGGTCACAACCTACGGAGAAGCGGTACGGGTGCCAAGCGAGCTTCTGTCCGGTGGCCTGCGCCGATAGCGGTCCTACACGCTACCGGACGAGGCGCGTGCCGAGGAGCGATCGACCGGTCGAAGAGACTTAGGAGATGGTGTAGCCGTCGGCTACGCACAGCTCCATCAGTTCGGTTACGTCCGCCTGGACGCGTGAAGTGTCCATGCTCAACTGACCTCCACCGCCCGACACAACGTCCTGGACCTGCTGGAATGGCTCCTTCAGCGAGCGGATAACGGTCGCGTACTCGGGCGGAGCGACCTCCAGGACACGGCCGAGATCGTCATTGATGTCGATCAGCTCTGCTGCATCCTTGTCGTCCAACTCGTCGCCGATCGCGAGGATTGCGTCAGGGATGCGTCCGACAAGCGAATCGCTTCCGAGGTCTCCAGCGATCCCCTCGCACACCGCCTCGGCGTCCAAGGTTGGGCTCGGCGTCGGAGTTGCTGCCGGTGGAGCGGTTGACGGTGGGGGCGTGGTGCTCGGATTCCCGTCGGGCTCGCCCGACGAACATCCGGCAAGAACCGCGGTCAAGAAAGCGACTGCGGCGACAGAGAACAGATGACGGACCATGGCGAGGTGCTCCGAGGCAGGAGTAGTGGTCGCGCTGACGGTACGGCCGCTCGCTTGGCTGCGGTAGGCATCCGATACCGGATCACCCGGGTGAACGAGCCAATATGTGAATGTGCGTGTGGTCGCCGCGTGCCGTCAGGTCTTGTGATCCTGCTCGTCGAGGCCGCGTGGTTGCATACCGACGGCGGCCGTCAGTTCAGTAGTGAGAGCAGGGCGCTTGCGGCGCCGTCGTCGTCGATGGTGCCGGTGGTGTGGTCTGCGGCGGCGATGACGAATGCTGGTGCGTGGGCCATGGCGTGGCTGGTGGCGGCCCAGTTCAGCATCTCGATGTCGTTCTCGGAGTCTCCGATGGCGACGGTGTTGTGGTCCTCGATACCGAGTTCGGTGCGGACCTTCTCCAGGGCTGTGGCTTTGGAGATTCCTGGAGGGGTGATGTCGATCCAGTCGGCACGGGTGGCGATCGCCGTGAGGTTGAGTGCGCGTAGGGCCCAGACCATTCGGTAGGCGGATGGTCCGTGCAGGGCGAGGCGTGGTGTCGGGTCGGCCCAGAGTTGCTCGAGGCCGGTGACGCTGTGCTGAGTGCCGTTGAGCTCGCCATCAGGGAACGGGAGGTTCACGCGGTATCCGGTGCCGACGATCTCGGCGGCGATGCGCATCCCGGGCGCCGCCGCAACGGCTACGCGGATGGCGTCCTCTGCGTCGACGGTGTGCTGTTCGGTGACTTGGTAGCGGTCGCCCACCAGATGTGCGGTGACCGCGCCGTTGCTCGCGACGATCCATGCGTCGTCGAGCCCGAGCTCCAGAGCCACGGGCAGGGCACCAGCCAGCGAACGGCCCGTGGCGAGAACGATGTGGTGCCCGGCCGCACGGACCTCGGCGGCCGCTGCACGCACGGCAGCAGTGGCCGGGTGGCCGGTGTGGACCAGGGTGCCGTCGATGTCGCACGCGACCAGTACCGACGCGGCGACGTCACCGAGCCGCGCGGGTTGTGTCTGGGGCTGGGTTGGGGTCACGTCCTGGAGCGTAAAGACACCCGCCGATCCCGGCGAGCAACTTGCTCAGGATTGCTCCGATCTGACTCGGATTCGGGCAGCGATCGTCTCCAGTGCCCGGTCGAGCAGGGCGCGAGCCTTGCGGTCGTGGTCCGCGGTGAGGGCTAGGGACTCGAAGACCTTGGTATAGAGCTCGATCTCGGGTGGCTGGGCGAGGTTGAGCTCGGCCGAGAAGGTCTCGACAGTGACCAGATCGGCGTCGCGGATCCAGAAACCATGCTGCGGTGCGATGGGTGAGAACGTCTCGAACGGGATGACTCCGAGGCGGATGTTCGGCAGCATCGAGAGCGAGATGAGGCGGCCGACCTGGTCGAGCATCACCTCGGGCGGGCACAGCGTGTACAGCAGCGTGGCCTCGGTGATGACGATGCGGAACTTCTTGCCCGGCCGGGACAGGATCTCCTGCCGCTGCATGCGCGCGGCCACAGCGCTGTCGATGTCCTGGCGGTGCCCGAACTGACGGGCGCTCTCGATGAAGCGGGACCGGGCGTACTCGGGGGTCTGAAACAGCCCGGGGACGAACACGGGGCAGAAGGCGCGGAAGATCGTCCCGAGGTCGTCGTCGCGGGCGTGGTGCTCCTGGTAGGACGCGAGCCCGCCACGCAGCAAGCGCCGCCACTCGGCATGCCGGGTCTCCAGCGTGTGCAGGGCAGCCAGCAGGCTCTCGATCTCCTGCTCGGCGTCGACCCCACGGCACCAAGCGCGAATGTCGTCGTCCGTCGGGGTCTGCTTGGCGTGCTCGATCTTGGAGACCTTGGAGGGTTGCCAGGACAGCGAGACGGCGAGCTGCTGGCCGGTCAGGCCACCAGCCCGCCGTAGTTCACGCAGGCGCGCCGCGAGTTCGTTGCGGGCGTCGTTGACATCAGCGCTTGTCGAGGTGTTTCGCGGCAAAGTCGTCTCTCGTGATCGCGTGATGCCAAGCGGCATCACGCTGGTAGTTGAGCTCGACCACCACGGCCGGGTCCTGGATCAGCTCGAAGCCCAGGAGCTTGTCCTGGTCACCGAACACCAGCTTGGCCACCGTGCGGGAGTCGAACAGCCAGTAGTCGAACGTGGGCAAGTCTGCCGCGTCCTCGCGGGCGAGGTAGCGGATGTCCTCCCCCGCCTCGTTGTTGAACGCGGCGTAGGTGAGCCCGAACCGGCTGTAGTCCGTGAGCGGGAGCGAGACGACCCGGACCCGCCGGAACCTCCGGCCGGCCCGCGTGGCCTGGCCGATTTCGGGCAGCCAGTCACCGAGCCAGCCCGGATCGACCACCCCGTCCAGGAACCGCTGCAGCGGCTCCTGCTCACTGGGCACGTTGTACGCATCGCGCACCTCCAGCCGGTAAGCCGTGTGCTCGAACGACTCGAACAGGTCCCGCCACCGGGGACCGATCGGGAGCAGCTCGCTCAGGACCGGTCCTCCTGCTCCTGACGGTGGCGAATCGCGAGGTCGATGATCTCCGCAGGGATCTCCACGATCGTCTCGTGCGCCGGGATGTCTCCGACATCCTGCAGCGCAGAAGCGTCCGTGACCCGCCACCCCTGCACGAGGTAGGACGCCCGGTCCTCACGGTCGGTGGCGAACAGCGTGGGCGACCCGTCCTTGCCGGACTGCGGGTCCTTACCGAGGAAGCGTGCACGCATGGCGATCTCCATTGCTCGAAAACTGGGTCGGCTGCGTAGCAAGGTTCTCCCCGAAACCAGTGGCGCGTCAAGGGGCAGCAGGAGGTGGTGCGCCCGCAATGCCGTCGTGCACGAGGCCACCGTCCTGTACCCGCCAGGAGGGGTGATCTCTGGGGAGTGGCCTTTGAATGGCTTTCGGGCAACGCCGTGACCTATCCGATAGTGACGCTAGGAGGTGACCTTGAGCGATGCATCGGGAAGGATGCGCTTGTGCACGAGGTTCGGATTGGCTCCGCTAGCGAGCACCTGCTCCTGAAAGCGGGTGCCGATCCTGAAGCGCCCCAATCCTTGGCTGCCACGCTTCAGTCGAACGGGCTCGCGGCAGCCACGCAGGTGCCGCAGCACTACGCGACCGGGTTCCAAGACCTGGCCGAGTTCTTTGCCACGCTGGAAGAAGGATGGCGCGGGTGGGCGGGGGTTCAGACGTGGAAGTCGTTGGAGGGCGAACTGACGATTGAGGCACGTCATCAATTCGGCCACGTCCGGTTGACCGTGACGCTTCGCAACCTGCGTTGGGAGTGGGGCAACGATGGCTGGCATGCCACGGTCGATCTCACTATCGATCCGGGTGAGCAGTTGTCTCGGATCGCTCGGGAGACCGCCGCATTAGCCAGTGGCGAGGAATGAGCGGACGGCATCAATGGTGTCGGCTTCGTCGGCTGTCTTGTCTTCCCGATAGCGGAGGACGCGCGCGAATCGAAGCGCTACCCCTCCGGGATAGCGTGAAGAGCGCTGGACGCCATCGAACGCGATCTCGACCACTTGCTCAGGGCGGACCGTCACGACCCATCCATCGTCTTCGGTCCGGAGCTCGGTGAAGCGCTCCGTCTGCCACTGAAGCGTCTTGTCGTCAAGACCCTTGAACGTCCTGCCGAGCATGACGAACCCGCCCTCGGGGTCGCGCGCGCCGAGGTGGATGTTGGACAGCCAGCCCTGTCGGCGGCCCGAGCCGCGCTCGACCGCCAGCACCACGAGGTCGAGGGTCTGGCGGGGCTTGACCTTGACCCAGCCGGCGCCGCGCCGTCCGGCCGCGTAGGGCGCGTCCAGCGCCTTGACCACCACGCCCTCCTGGCCCTCGCGCAGCGCACCCGCGAAGAACTCCGCAGCTGCCTCGGGATCCGACGTCACCAGGCGGCGCACGGTATGCGGCGCCGCGACCTCGTCGAGGACCGCCAGGCGCTCGCGCAGCGAGGCATCGAGCAGGTCGCGCCCGTCGGCGTGCAGCACGTCGAAGAAGAACGGGGTGAGCTGCAGCTGGTCCGCCAAGTCAGCCCCAGCCGTCTCCTTGGCGCTCTCCCGAGTCGCGGAACGCGCGGCTGTCTCCTGGAACGGTCGGGGTACGCCGTCCGGCCCGACGCCGAGCGCCTCGCCGTCGAGCACCAGGTCGTCGGACCCAAGGGCGCGCACCGCGGCGACGATCTCCGGGACGCGGTCGGTGATGTCGTCCAGCGAGCGCGTCACGACGAGCACCTCGTCCCCGCTCCGATGCACCTGGATGCGGATGCCGTCGAGCTTGACGTCGATACAGAGCTCGGTGCGGTCTTGGGAGCTGGCCCCTGCGCTAGTTCCCGTGCCGTCTTCCGGACCGTCTCCCGAATCGGCCTCGGCGGCCGCGTCCCCGGATCCCAGCTTCTCGAACGCGGCTGCGATGTCCGGCGCCGACGCCGCGAGCATCGGTCGCACCGGCAGGCCCACCTCGAGTGTGAACGCCTCCAGCGCGGCCAGCGGATCGTCCGCGAGGAGGGCGGCGCTCGCCACCGGCCCGGTTTCCCCGCGCAGCATGACGGCGCGGCGGACGGCGGCGGCCGGAACCCCGGCGGCCTCGGCGACGGCGTCGACCACCACCGAGTCGAGCGCGCCCTGCCGCAGCTCGCCCGCGACCAGGCCGCGCAGGAACGCCTGCTCGCGCTCGGTCGCGGCGCCGAACAGCTCCCCGGCCGCAGTGGAGCGGGCCAGCGCTGACCCGGGGCCTTCGAGACCCGCCATCGCGGCGAACGCCGAATCGACGTCGCGCACTGTGAGCGTGGCTGTTGCCGCCGGTGGCGGAAGGTCGCGGAGCGCCGCATAACCGAGGCCGGTGCGCCGCTGGCGCAGCTCACCGGCGAGGTAGGCGACGACGATCTCGATGTCGGCGCCGGGCTCCGCGCCGTCCTGGTCGGCCGCGGCGGCACGACGCAGCAGGTCGGCGATCGCCGCGCGCTTAGCGAGCCGCGATCGCGTGGCGGCGACGGCGTCGGACGTGGCGGCGACCTCGGCGAGAAGCATGCTCCATCTTGACGCCCTTCCGGCGCGCTTGCCCCCTCCGGCTTACGTCAGCCGTGGGGCCAGGCCGTCATAGCGGCTTCGACCGCCTTGCGGGTGCGTGCGCTCACTCCCGGGAGGAGCTCGAACGCCTCCTCGTCCCGCTTTGGCGCGCGGCGCCAGGTCCCGATCAGCCGGCCGTCCACGAGGACCGCTGGGCGGAAGATCCCGTTGACGAACGGCACGACCAGCCGCATTGCCTCGGCGTCCGCGACCAGCACGCGGTCCTGGTACGCCATCACGATCTCGTCGAACCCGGGCACGAGCAGCACATCGGTGGTCTCCGCGAGCACGGAAACGTCTGGAACCCGGTCGACGAGCATCGCCCGCCCATCGACCACCACGTCGACGACGGCGTCCGGCTCCGCCTCCCGCAGGGCGGCGACGGCCGCGCGCACGGGCGTCTTGGGCAGGCCCAGCCACCAGGCGAAGTCGTCCACGGTGGCGGGCCCACGGCTGGCGAAGTAGGAGCGGGCGATGCGGCGCAGCGCCGCGTCCGGTTCCTCGGGCGGGACAGCACCGGCGTCCGGCGTCGCGACCATCAGCTGTTGCGCCCCGGCGAACCCGGCCCAGTGCAGCACTCCCTGGACTGCCAGGGTGCCGATCAGGTGGTAGCCGCGTTGTCCCTCGACGGGTATCCCCGCCTGCTGCCACAGTTCGACCATCGCGGCGCGCGTGATCCCACGGTTGTTGCCCGACGCCGCCAGCGCCTCGCGGGCTACCGCCTCCGCGTGGGCAACCACCGTGTCGTCCAGCCCCTCGTCCTCGCGGTTGCGCCGGCCCGCGCGGTGCACACGCTCGGCCGTCAGCGAGAGGAGGGCCGCGAGGTCGCCAGGCGTGGTGGCGAAGAGCGTGCCGCGCTGGGTCCACCCGCGGACCAGCTCGCCGGCGTCGAAGGCGGCGCGCACGTCCTCGATCGTGGTGCCCGGCCGCGACCGGACCGCGATGGCTCGGAGCACGGCGGGCAGGTCCTGGCCCTGCAGGGCCACCATCCGGCGGACCACGTCGACGGGTGACGGCCCGGTGGAGCCCGCCGCGTCGTCGGGCAGCAGCAGACCTTGCGTGCGCAGGCGGAGCCTGCGTGCCGCATCGGGGGAGAGCTCGGTGGTACCGGAGGTCATGCGGGAAGGTTACGTGGCACCGGTGACACTCCCGGGTGTCCGGCTCGCCTTGTGGCACCGGCCGCGGTGTTCATAGGGTTGGCGCCCATGAGCCGCACCGAGGTCATCGTTCGTGTGGTCGCCTACGTCGCGCTGTTCGTCGGCGGTCCTGCGCTCCTGGTCTTCGGCTGGATCCTCTTTGTGCCCGGCGAGGCGCTGTGCGACGGCGAGGTGATGAGCCCGGGGCAGACGTGCGGGCTGTTCCTCGAGCCCGGTGACTCCTACGAGGAGATGGTCGCCGAGACCAACGGGCGCCGCGTCATCGCGCAGGTTGCCGCGGGGGTGGCCGCCGTCGGGCTCATCGGGGTTCCCGCGGTCGAGATCTACCGGCGTCGGCAGGGGCCGGCGCCGCGGTGGTTCACCCCCGAGACGGTGCTCGGCGACCACCCGGGGACGGTCACGCCACAGCTCTTGCAGCGGGCGACGGTCGCGTTCACCGAGCGGCTGGCCGAGCGGGAGCGCGCCGTCGGGCCGGATCATCTAGACACCCTGACGTGGCGGTACAACCTCGCGAGCGTGCTGGTCCTGGCGGGTGACGCGGACCGGGCGATCCTGCTCTACGAGGCGGTGGCCGCGGGCCGACGGCGGGCGCTGGGCCCCGACCACCGAGACACGCTCACCGCGGAGACCGGGGTGGCCTACGCGCACGCCATGGGCGGCGACCCGGCCCTGGCGGACACGCTGTGCCAGGCGCTGCGGGCGCGCGCGGAGCGCCTCCTGCCCGCCGGGGACCGCCTGCTGCAGACGATCCTCCGAGCCCACGGCGTGGCCGTGGTGCGCTCGGCCGGCTCGATCTAGGCCCGCCCGGCCGCCAGTGACACTGCGTCACCTGTTCCTCCCGCGGAATGTCACGGGGGAGTGGTGACGCGGTCGCACTGGCCGGTGTGCACCCCGGCTGGTGGGATCGTGGGTATGACCTTCACACCGGTGACCGACGTCGAACGCCCGAGAGCACGCCGAGCCGTTGACCTGCGCAGACCCGGCCTGGTGGTGCTGATCGGCGTCATGCTGGCCACCCTGGCCCCGGTGAGCCTGAGCTCGGCCACCGCGTCCTCGCAGCCGCCGCCAGCGCCGTCGTCGTCGGTGAGCTGGGGCGAGTGCCCGACCGAGGTCGCCGCGCCGGGGCTGGAGTGCGGCACGCTCGACGTGCCGCTGGACTACAGCGACCCGGACGGGCGGACTATCGAGGTAGCGATCTCGCGCCTGGCGAGCACCAACCTGGACGCGCGCCGCGGAGTGCTGCTGACCAACACCGGCGGACCCGGCGGCGAGGGGTTGGCCTACCCGGCCGGCCTGCGCGACTTCCTCAAGCTGCCGCAGGACCTGCTGGACCAGTACGACGTGATCGGGATGGACCCGCGCGGTGTCGGCCACAGCACGCCCGTGACCTGCGACCTGAGCCCGCTGGAGCACCCGACCAACATCCCGATGTACGCGCGGAACGCGGCCGACGTGCGCGACGAGGCGACGCGGGTGGCCGCCGTCGCGCAGAAGTGCGGGGAGTCGCCCACGGCGTCGTTGCTGCCGCACATCACCACTGCCAACACCGCGCGCGACATGGACCGGGTCCGCGAGGCGCTCGGTGAGTCGAAGATCTCCTACTTCGGCATCTCCTACGGCACCTACCTGGGCTCGGTCTACACCACGCTGTTCCCGGAGCGCAGCGACCGGTTCCTGCTCGACAGCGCGACCGGCCCGGGCGGCTGGGACGCCTCGTTCTCCCGGCTGTTCGGCGAGGGCGTCCAGGACCGGTTCCCGGACTTCGCGAAGTTCGTCGCCGCGCACCCCGAGTACGGGCTGGGCCGGACCCCTGCCCAGGTGCAGGCGAAGTACTTCGAGCTCGCCGCGCGGCTGGACAAGACGCCCAGCCCGGACGGCTACACCGGCGCCGCGTTCCGCTTCGTCACGTTCGCCGCCTTCTACTACGACAGCAGCCTGCCCGGGCTGGCCGAGACCTGGCAGGCCCTCGACACCGGCGAGCCGGTGCCGGTCGCCGCGGCCGTATCCGGAGAAGAGTCGCTCGCGACGGCGCCCGACGCCGGGCCGGCGGCGCCGTCGGCCGGTGCGATACCCGCTGACAACTACATCGCCAGCCAGCTGCACGTGATCTGCAACGACTCCGACTGGCCCGAGAGCGTCTGGTCCTACCGGCTCAACGTCACGATCGACCGGTTCCGGTACCCAATGTTCGGCGCAGCCGGGGCGAACATCACGCCGTGCGCGTTCTGGCCGTCCGAGCCGACCGAGCCGCCGGTGAAGATCACCGACGAGGGGCCGGCGAACGTCCTGATCGTGCAGAACCTTCGCGACCCGGCGACGCCGCTGTCCGGGGCGCTGGAGCTCCGGCGGGCGTTCGGGGACCGGGCCCGGATCGTCACGGCCGACGAGGGTGGGCACCTGACCTACCTGCGGCTGGGCAACACGTGCCTCGATGACATCGCCACCGAGTTCCTCCGCACCGGGGAGCGGCCCGAGCAGGACGTCGCGTGCGGCGACTCGCCCGACTGATCCAGGTCTTGAAGCCTGCCGCCGATGGGGTTAGCCTGTTATTCATCAGGTGGTGAATTACGAGCGGACGGGGCTGGTCCAGATGGCGGAGCGAGTAGATCCGGTGCTGGTTGTCGGCGCGGGACCGACGGGTTTGACCATGGCCAACGAGCTGGCGCGGCACGGTACGCCGGTGCGGATCATCGATCGCGCACCGGCGCCGGCCACGACGTCGCGCGCGCTGGTGGTCATGCCGCGCACCCTGGAGATCTTCGACGACATGGGCGTGGTCGACGCGGCGCTGGCGGCCGGCAACCCGGCGCCGAACCTCACCATCATGTTCAGCGGCAACAAGAAGGTGCACCTGGACCTCGTCGACCTGCTGACCGGTCCGCGCAACCACACCGAGTACTCCGTGCTGCGCACCCTGTCGCAGACCGACACCGAGCACCTGCTGACCGAGGCGCTCGCCGGGCGGGGGGTCGAGGTCGAACGCGGTATGGCGGTGACCGACCTGACCCAGGACGGCGACGGCGTGACCGTGTCGCTGCGCACCGCGGACGGATCGACCGAGACCGTGCGCTGCCGGTGGCTCGTGGCGTGCGACGGCGCGCACAGCGCGGTCCGCAAGGCGATCGGCATGCCGTTCGAGGGCTCCACCTATCCCGACGAGTTCATCATGGCCGACGCCAAGCTGGACTGGGAGCTGCCGGACGGCGACCTCTACGGCTTCCCCAGCCCCGCGGGGATCTTCGCGGCCTTCTCCATGCCGGGCGAGAACCGGTTCCGCATCTTCGGCAACGTCAAGCCCGGCCCCGAGGGTCCCAGTGCCGAGTACAGCGAGCCCACCCACGAAGAGTTCCAGGCGATGATCGACGAGCGGGTGCCCTACCCGGCCAAGGTCGTCGAGGAGTACTGGGTGACCCGCTACCGGGTGCAC
The DNA here is from genome assembly GCF_041081105.1 of Promicromonospora sp. Populi. Lineage (NCBI taxonomy): Bacteria > Bacillati > Actinomycetota > Actinomycetes > Micrococcales > Promicromonosporaceae > Promicromonospora > Promicromonospora sp. Populi. The sequence goes on from NZ_CP163528.1 coordinate 5,084,922, forward strand.
CGGCGCGGCGTGCCGCGATACCGGGACGGCCGGGTCTTCCTGGTCGGCGACGCCGCACACGTGCACAGCCCGGCGGGCGCTCAGGGCATGAACACCGGCATCCAGGATGCCTACAACCTGGCGTGGAAGCTCGCCCTCGTAGTGCGCGGCATCGCCGAGGAAGCGCTGCTGGACAGCTACCACGCCGACCGGCACCCGATCGGCTTGCGGCTGCTGAAGACCACCGACCGGATGTTCGGCGTGATCGCCGGGCAGAACCGGCTGGCCAGGCTGGCCCGTGGCCGGCTGGCACCGCAGCTTGCCACCCGCCTGCTGACGCGGCCCGTCCGACGGCGGCTGCTCGGCGCCCTCTCCCAGCTCCGGCTGAGCTATCCGGACAGCCCGCTCAACACCGAGACCGGTTCGGGCTGGGAAGACGCCCCGGCCCCGGGCGACCGGGCGCGGGAGGCAGACGTGCTCATCGACCGCGAGCCAGGGCGCATCCACGACGTGCTGCGCGGCACGCAGCACACGGTGCTGCTGTTCACCGGGCTGGACGAGGGGGCGCGCCCGGCCGTGGAGCTGAACCGGATCGCCGAGCGTATCGAGCGCGCGTACCCGGAGCTGGTCAAGGCCCGCGTGGTCAGTGCGGAGCGGTTCGCCGACCATCCGACGACGCTCGGCGACCCGGACCGGTCGGCCCACCGGCAGTACGGCGTCGAACGGGCGAGCACGTTCGTCGTCCGACCCGACGGGTACGTCGCCTACCGCGGCCACCCGGTGGACGCCGAGGCGCTGCTGGCCGACCTGGCGGCCCGCCTGCCGGGTGCGGCGTCGGCCGCCGAAGCAGGACTGGGGGACCGCGCCAGGGCCCAGAACAATGCGTGACTGAATGGCGCGGGGCAAGCCCAGGAGCCGAATTGGCATGGTCAAGACCACCTCGACCTAGGATAAACTCGGCACGCTTTGCCTCCGTAGCTCAGTTGGATAGAGCGGGTCCCTTCTAATGACTAGGTCGCGGGTTCGAATCCTGCCGGGGGCACCACACAGATGGGAACGGACGTAGCCGGGTCTGCGGCTGACGTGTCCGGTGCGGCAGAGTCGGCATGGGTGGTGCGTCAGCGCCCTCGGTCCGGGGCGCGATCCTGAGGCGGCAGCGAGCGAAGACGTCGAGGCCGAGCCCGTTCATGGTCATTGACGACTCCTAAGGTGAACGTTAGTGTGACGCAACGATGCGTCGCCGACGACGGTCGGAGCCCGGGCGGCATCGATGCCGCAAGGGAGAGGTGTGCATGGGTTCCAGGAAGTCGCGGAGAGTGCTGCTCCGTTCATCTTGGCAAGATGTCAACATCGGCGACGTTGCCCATTCGCCAGGATTGCTGTCGGCATTGTTGGAGGTGGACCCGGACGCCGACGTCACACTGTGGCCGGTGGCGCTCGGCGAACGCGAGGAAGCATTGATGCGCCGCGCCGTCCCGCACGTGCCGATCGTGCGTGGTGAGCTGACTGCGGACGGAGATCTCACGACGCCCGAGCTGGAGATGGCGTGGCGCTCGGCAGATGTGTTGGTGCACGGCTCCGCGGCCGACGTCGTGAATCGCCAGGCTGAGCTCATCCATTGGTCCCGGACTGCGGGGAAGCCGCATGGATACGCCGGCGTCACCGTTGACCCGGTCTGCCCTCCTACGTGGGGCACCCTGGCTGAGCTGCAGACCATGGTCGAGTTCCTTCCGGAAGGATTCCTCGACGAGGATGGGCGGGAGCCACTGGACTCCGCCGAGTTCATCTTCACCAGGGAGTCGATCTCGCTCGGATATCTGCGCCGCCAGCAGGTCCAGGCTGGGTCTTTGGAGTTCGGACCAGACGGTACGTTCGCCTATGACTTTGCCGACCGTGCTGCCATCGAGCCCTTCCGGGAGAAGATGGGCCTGGGTAATGGCGACTTTGCGTGCTTCGTGCCGCGGCTACGCTATGCCCCGTACGCCCAGATGCGCGGTGAGGAGCCCACGCAGGAGAGCATGCGTAGAGACGCGATCAACGTGGCGACGTCCCAGGCTGACCTGAGAGTCCTCGTGGCTGCCATCGCGACCTGGGTTCGCCAGGCAAAGGCGCCAGCCGTTGTTGTCCCGGAGATGTCCTACGTGCCCGATTACGCACGCGACCATCTCCTTCCGCTGTTACCCCCGGATGTGGCACCGCACGTGAAGATCCTCGATCGGTTCTGGTCCCTGGCCGAGGCCAGTGCTGTCTATTCCGTAAGTCGCGCGGTCATCAGCATGGAATGCCATTCACCGATCATCGCGTCCGCACATGCTGTGCCCACTGTGTACCTGCGCCAGCCCACCGAGACGGTCAAGGGGGCCATGTACCACGATCTAGGTGGCTCGGACATGCTCATCGAGGTCGGTCCGGGCGCCGAGACGGTGGTGGTGGAGACCGTCACCAGCATCATTGACAACCCTCAGCGGTGGAGTGACCTGTCCGCGAGGGTGAACGCCGTTGCTCGCAGTCGACTTCGGCAGATGGCCAGCACAATCCTGTACGGCCCGCCTTCCACGCCCCATGAGGCAGCAACCGTCGGTGAGCTAGTAGGAGGTACACCATGAGAGAAGCAAGGGTGCAGCGCTGGGGCGGAGGCTCGCGCCGTGGCGCCACGATCCTGGCGATGAGCGCCGTGGCGCTACTGGGCTTGGGAGCGTGCGGTCAGGCAGACAACCTGGCCGAGAGCGATGACGGCACCACCGAGCCCGGGGATGCCGTCGAGCTCCGCGTGGCGTGGTGGGGCGCTGAGCTCCGCCACGAGCAGACGCAGGCTGCTCTGGCGGTGTGTGCCGCCTCCGTCGGCAACATCACCACCTCGTCGGAGTACGTCAGCGAGGGATACGAGGACAGGCTGGCGACCCAGTTCGCAGCAGGCGACGCGCCGGACATCATCCAGGTGACCAGTGCACATATCAGCTCCTACGCCCAACGCGGAGGGCTGCTGGACCTGGCGACCGTCGAGGAGTACATCGACACCTCGGCCATCACGCCCAGCGTGTTGAGCGCGGATCAGGTGGATGGAGTCAGCTACGCGATTCCCGTCACCACGAACGCGTCCGGGATCCTGCTCAACGTTGATCTGCTGGACGAGTACGGGCTTGAGCGCCCCGATGACGAGAACTGGAGCTGGGACGATCTGTTCGAGTACGCCACCGGTGTGAATGATGCGACCGATGGTGAGATCTGGGGGCTGCAGCAGCCCAGCGAGGACATCCGCCTGCTCGGAATCTGGGCACGGCAGCTCGGGCACCCTGACGGCCTCTTCAGCTCGACGGGAGTGGGCCTGGACACCGACACGATCGCCTCGTTCCTGCAGTACGGCTACGACCTGCAGGAGTCCGGCGGGTCTGCACCCGCCTCGGTCTCGGTCGAGACTCAGGGTGGGGGCGTCGAGCAGACCATGATCGGCACCAATCGCGCGCTGATGGCGGTCCGGCCGATCAATGAGGTCAGCGCGCTCGAGCCAGAGTTCGAGCTGCTGCAGCTGCCGGTCCATGAGCCCGGCCAGACCGGCCAGACCTTCCGGTCGATGAGCTGGGCCATCACGTCGGACACGGCACACCCGCAGGAGGCAGCCCAGCTCCTGGATTGCCTTCAGGGGAATCTGGATGCCGCTGAGATCCTGCAGGCTGAGCGTGGGATTCCCGCGAACCAGGACGTCGTGGAGCACCTCAGGGACGATCTCTCACCGGAGCAGCAGATGATGGCGGACTTCGTCGCTGTCGTGGAGGAGAACGCACCTGAGGCCGCGCCGATGCCACCACCGCCCGGTGCCGACCAGGCCGAGCCGATGCTGCGGCGCTATGCCGAAGACATGCTGTTCGGCCGGATCTCACCCGACGAGGCTGCCGAGCAGTTCGCGACCGAGCTCGACCAGAGCATCTCGTCCGAGGACTAGCCGGCGGTCACATGCTGCCGGTGCCCACACTCAAGGAGGAACGCCATGGCTGTTCCTGGCGAAGTGTCAAAGCTCCGCAAGACGGCCGGGCCGGCGACCAGGGCTCCCTCCGAGAAAGGCGATGGGAAGGCGGCAGCGCTCTTCCTGATGCCGTGGTTCGTCGGTCTGGTGCTCATCGTCGTCGGGCCGCTGCTCGCGTCGCTGTACCTTTCCTTCACGAACTACAACCTGTTGCAGGACCCAGAGCTTGTAGGGGTGGAGAACTACAGGCAGCTGTTTCAAGATCCCCGGCTGCTGCAGTCGCTTCAGGTGACCTTCACCTACGTCTTCGTCTCTGTGCCACTGCAGCTCGCGGCAGCGCTCGGGCTGGCGCTGGTGCTGGACAAGGGTGTGCGCGGACTCCCGTTCTACCGTTCGGTCTTCTACCTGCCCTCACTGCTGGGGAGCTCGGTCGCGATCGCGATCCTGTGGCGACAGCTCTTCGGAACTCAAGGGCTGCTCAATCAGGTCATCGACTGGTTCAACGGCATCCAGCCATTGGTTCATATCGGCACCCAAGGATGGGTGTCTGATCCCGCCTACGCGCTGGGCACGCTGATCACCTTGAACGTGTGGACGTTCGGCTCGCCCATGGTGATCTTCCTCGCTGGCCTTCGTCAGATACCCCAGATGTACTACGAGGCCGCGAGCCTGGACGGCGCCTCGAAGCTTCGACAGTTCATCAGCGTCACATTTCCGATGCTGACTCCGGTGGTCTTCTTCAACCTTGTGCTTCAGATCATCAATGCGTTCCAGACCTTTACGCAGGCGTTCATCGTCTCAGGCGGAACTGGAGGCCCCGTCGATTCAACGCTGTTCTACACGCTGTACCTCTACCTGCAAGGCTTTGGGAACTTCAACATGGGATACGCCTCGGCCATGGCGTGGCTGCTGCTGGTCATCGTTGGTGCGATGACCGCGCTCAACTTCTACGCCTCGAAGTACTGGGTCTTCTACGATGACTGAGGCGGGATCACACTTGCGCTGGCGACCACGACTACGCGGGCTGTTCAGGCACGTGGTCCTGATCGTGGCCGGGATCGTGATGATCTATCCACTGCTGTGGATGCTGGCCTCCTCGTTCAAGCCTGATGCCCTGATCTTCGCCGAGCCTGGCCTGATCCCCACCGATTTCACGACGGAGAACTACTCACGGGGCTGGAACTCCCTGGCTCACCCCTTCAGCTACTACCTGATGAACTCTTTCATGGTGGTGTCCGGTGCCGTGCTGGGAAACGTGGTGGCGTGCTCGCTGGCCGCCTACGCGTTTGCGAGGCTGAACTTCCGATTTCGGCGCCTGTGGTTCGCGGTCATGCTCATGTCGATCATGTTGCCGATCCACGTGATCATCGTGCCCCAGTACGTGCTGTTCTCCGAGCTCGGATGGCTCAACACGTTCCTCCCGCTCATCGTGCCCAAGTTCCTGGCCACCGACTCCTTCTTCGTCTTCCTCATGGTCCAGTTCTTCCGGGGCGTCCCGAAGGAGCTCGACGAGGCTGCACGCATCGACGGAGCAGGTCACGGACGGATCTTCCTTCAGATCATGCTGCCCCTGGCAGTACCGGCTCTGGCGACGACGGCCATCTTCACCTTCATCTGGACCTGGAACGACTTCTTATCCCAGCTGATCTTCCTGACCGATCCGGACATGTACACCGTCCCGATCGCGTTGCGGGCGTTCCTGGACTCCACGGGTCAGTCCTCCTGGGGAGCCATGTTCGCGATGTCGGTCCTCTCTCTCGTTCCGCTGTTCCTGATGTTCCTCCTGGGCCAGCGCTATCTGGTTCGGGGCATTGCCACCACCGGTCTGAAGTGATGGCCCGGCCACATTAGGATCAGCCAGATGGCGACACAGAAGGACATCGCGCGCACGGCCGGCGTTTCGGCGTCGACGGTCTCTGCGGTGCTGAACGGCACCACCCATACCCGTATGAGTGACGAGACCCGCGCCCGTATCCAGGCCGCGATCGTCGAGCTGGGGTATGTGCCCAACGATGCTGCCCGAGCGCTACGTCGTCAGCATGCCGGCACGATCGCGGTCGTCGTCGAGAACCTCGAGAACCCGGTGTACAAGGAGCTGTTCCGCGGCATCTACGAGGCCGCCGAAGAGCATGGCTGGACGATCGTGCTGGGTGACACCATGTGGATGAGGTCTGGTAGCCACTTTCTTGCGCGGATGCTGGGTCAGGGCTCGGTTGATGCCATTGTGCTCAGACACGGCGGCCTGATCGACGAGGCGGTGCTTGGTGCCCTTCGTTCGCGGCCCACTCCTGTCCTCCTGGTTGAGCATCAGCATGATGACAAAGATCCTTGGCTGGCACTGGATGAGGTGGCGGCGGGACGAGCCGCCGCTGATCATCTGATCGAGGCCGGGCACACGGAGATCGCCTTCGTCGGCGGCTTGGACACTTCGCCCTCGAACCCGCGGCACGAGGGGTATCTAAGTGCTCTGAAGCATGCACGGCTGCAACCCCGACCCCCCTTGTTCACCGGCTTTGGTGCTCAAGCCGGTGCAAGCGGGCTGGCAGCCCTCCAGGCCGGTGAGACGATGCCGACCGCGGTCGTGGTGAACAACGTGATGTCGGCTGTGGGGCTGCTCGCGGCAGCTGCCGATGCCGGGATCGCCGTGCCCGGTGAGCTCTCGGTGGTGGGGATCCATGACGCTGAGATCGCCGAGCTGGTGCGGCCGCAGCTGACCACGGTCCGCCTACCGATGCGGGTGCTGGGCATTCGGGCCGTCGAGCAGGTCTCGGCCCTGCTGGCTGGCGTGTCCACGAGCCTGGGCGTCATCCGCGACCCGCTGCCGTACGTCGTCGCGCGCGGGAGCGTCGGACCGGCCCGCTCTTGACCGGGTCGACGCTCGGTCCCTAGAGTGACGCAACGATACGTCACAGCGGCTGAGGGGAATGGAGATCGTGATGCAACGGAGCATCCCCTCAGGGCGCACCGGCTCGCGCGTCCATGCGATGGCAGCGGCAGCAGCGACCCTGGCTCTCGTCGCGACGGGCCTGTCATGGGTACCGGCCACCGCAGACGACACCTCAGACGAGACCTCCGAGGTTTCTGAGATCGGTGAGCTCCTCGACCTGACTCGCCCGGATCTTGCCGACGTCGCCGGCAGGCTCGCCGCCGGCGACGAGTCAGGAGCCGCAGCGGAGCTCCGCCAGCACTTTGCCGAGCGTACGGGCGTGGAGCTGCCGGCTCCGCCGGCCAACGGCCTGGGGGACATGACAGCCGATGAGCTGGCATCCGGGATCTTCCGCTTCGACGGCGAGACGCGCGACTTCTACAACGAGGCCGAGGACCGGATCGACATCGACTGGTTCGACACGTGGGGAGGAACGGAGAGCGCCCCTGGTGGAGCACAGGTGCTCATGTCCGACTTCGCGTTCATGCCGATCCTCACGAGGGCGTACCTGAACGAGAGCGACCCGGAGGCGCGCTCCCGCTACGCGACCGCGTGGCTGGAGATCTCCCTGGACTTCTTCGCCGACAACCCGGACTGGATACAGAACCGCAATCTCTCCGCTGCCAAGCGGCTCCCGCATCTCGTCAACACCTTCGGCGTGTTCCACACTGACCCGGCCATCACCTCCGGTGACGTTGTTACCTACCTCTCGGGCGTTCACCACACGACCGACCGCCTGGCTCAGGCACTCCAGATCCACGGCGGCAACAACTGGTACGTGTCGATGGCGCGCGCCATCTACACATCAGCCGTGTACTTTCCCGAGTTCTCAGCATCCCGGGGCTGGGAGCACTTCGCAGTGCGCTCGGTGGAGTGGTTCGTTTATGCCTATATGAAGAGCGACAGCATCTACCGCGAGCCCGCCTTCAACTATCAGGCCTACGTGGCGGACCTGATCAACGCGATGATCCGAGTCGGTGACGTCAACGGGAGGACCCTGCCACCAGCCGTCGTCCGGGCAGCCGACTGGATCGCTGACAGCATGTTCGCCACGCGCATGCCAAACCTGCAGGCTCCGGTTGTGGGCGACTCGCCCAACGCCAACGCAGGTATGGCGGCGATCCGGACCAGCGGTGCACGCAACTCCTGGGAGGACTTCGCCTGGGTTGCCTCCGACCGCACTGACGGCACCACCCCGACGCTGGGATCGACGGTGTACCCCATCAGCTTCGCGGTCCAGCGCTCAGGATGGGACCCTGACGCCCGCTACATGATGATCAACAACCAGAACACCAGCTACGTCGCCTCCCATCGGCACCCTGATGACCTCAGCCTCGTGATGGCGGCCTACGGCCGGCCCCTCATCGTTGACCCTGGCGCCAGCGACTACAGCGACACCGAGACGAACGAATGGCTGCGCAGGAGGACCGAGGCTCACAACACGATCGAGGTCGACGGGCTCTCGCAGGAGGCAGGCGTCACTCGTGCCACCTGGTTATGGCGGTCCAACGAGGGTCTGGACATCTACCGTGGCGAGGCGCAGGGCTACCAGCCCATCTCCCACGACCGGGTCGTCTACTTCGTCAAGCCCGGGTTCTGGATCGTCTCCGATGCCCTGACCGGCGGTACGGAGACACATGACTACCGTCAGCTCTGGCACTTCCCCGGAGATCCGGTCACGGTGGACCCGGACACACAGGTGGCCACCGTCGGGTTCGACACAGTGCCAGGGGCCGACGACGTCGCGGGAGTGCAGCTCGTCCCCGTCGGCGCTGAGGGTACGAGCCTGAGCCCCAGCGTCCACGAGGACGGCGTCGCGGTCGTGGACAACGAGGTGCTCACCGACGTCGACTACCTGTCCTACGACTGGACCACAGAGGGGGCGACCGGCCTGGACACGGTGGTGTTCCCTGGGCCGGCTGGGCCGGCTCCTTCGGTCACGGCAGCGCGCATCGACATGCCTGGGGTGGATCACGCCGTTGCGACGGCTCTCGAGGTCGATCTGCCCTCAGCGACCGGACGCTTCTATCTCTCACGTGAGGAGGAGCCGTCGTCGAGGTCCTTCGGGGCGGCTGCCACCGACGCCGAGACCGCGTACCTCGAGCGCGACGAGGACGGTGCGCTGACGCGGTACTCGCTGACCTCAGGATCCTCGCTGGTCGACGACGGCGAGAGCGTCATCGATGCCTCCGACGTCGTCTCGGACATCAGCGTGGAGCTGGACGGCAGCACCGCCCGGGTGTCGCTCGGGGATCCCTTCAGCGGAACGCTGTCCCTCTGGGCACCCGAGGCTGAGGTGGTGCTGGTCAACGGCGAGCCCACCGAGCTCACCCGCACCGGCGACGTCGTCTCAGTCGCGCTCGAGCCGGCGTTCGCGCCACCGCCGATGCTTGAGGAGGACTTCGACGAGGCCAGCCTGGAGAGCACGACCTATGGGCCGGACCAGTCCTCGTTCGACGGCTGGCTGCCGGTGGAAGGCGCCTGGGACCTGGACGAGGACGGGACGCTGGCGCAGACCTCCACCGCTGACGGTCAGGCGTTCGCCGTGCAGTACGACGTGCCTGCCGACGTCACCATCACGGCCGACGTCGTGCCGGGAGCAGCGGGGCAGGCAACTTCCCGGACCGGTGTCGCATTCCGTTACCACGACGCCCGCAACTACTACCGAGCCAACGTGCTCAACACGCGTGACGGCGTACAGCTGCAGCTCGTGAAGGTGTTCAACGGGGAGGCGAGCGTCTTGGCCGCGAGTGCTCTTCCGATCAATGCGGGCGAAGCCCACACGCTAACGGTCTCGGCGGTCGGAAAGCATCTGATCGCGACGGTCGGCGACACGTCGATCTCGGCCGACGACACCCGCCTGCCGGCAGGCGGCGCGGCCGCCTATACGCATGGACGGGAGGCGGTGTTCGAGCGCCTCACGGTCAGGGAAGCGCTCGACCAGGACCACTGGCGCGGAGTGGGCGGTGACGTGTCGGTCAGCTCGGATCAGCTGCGGGTGGTGCCCACTGATGGCCGAGCGCGCGTCCTGGTCTCCTCGGCCATGCCCTCGCGCTTCTCCGAGTCCTGCGACTACGCCGTGGAGACCACGGCCACCATCAACGGGATCGGCCAGGCGGGCATCTCTCTTCGTGACTCCACGGACTCCTACGGGTACCGAGTCCATATCGGCAAGACCAGTCAGAACACGCAGTACGCGACGATTGTCCGGGAGGCCCACCGCTCTGGACCGGTCACGCTCGCGACGACGTCGGTCAGAAACCGGCTCGACGGCCCTGTCGAGCTTGGCGCGGCGATCCAGGGCGACCGCATCACCGTGACCCTCGATGGCACTGCGATCCTTGAGGCACGTGACACGGTGGTCCGCAGCGGCGGGGTCGGGCTCTACGCGACAACGGCGAGCGTCTTCGAGGACGTGCGTATCGCCGGCTCCTGCTGACCTGATGACGCTGATGCTGCTCTCGGCGACGGGGTCGCAGGGGTCAGACGCGCCCTTGGTATTCGCGTGGTGAGACTCCGTGGAACCGGGCAAAGGCTGCGCTGAACGTCGGCAGGTGGGCGTATCCGGCGCGGCGGGCGACGGCGCTGGGCCTGGCGCCGCCGAGCAGCAGGTCGCGGGCGATGTGCATGCGAGCCACGTAGCGCCAGCGGGCGAACGTCATGCCGGTCTCGTCGCGGAAGGCCCGGTGCACCTCGGCGGGCACGCCGAACGCAGGTGATCCGCCAGGTGTGCCGATCCGGTGCAGGTAGTCCAGCGCAGCCGCCCGCGCACGCGGACCGGTGGGCATCACCAACAACGCGGCCCGCTGCGCTGCGACCTGTTCGGTGAACAGGTCGAGGATGTGCCGGGGATCGTGGTCGTCGGGCTGCAGTCCGGACCGGGAGCTGATGGCGCAGAACATCAGGTAGTCGTCCCAGGCGGGCGAGAACTGGACCTGCAGCGGATCGGTCAGGCGCAGGTCGCCGGTGCCGGCGGTGCCGAGGGGCAGCGAGATGGAGTTCTCGCGGAGACCGGTGATGTGCTCCAGGCCCGCGGGGATCCAGGTCGCGACGCCGCGTGGGCGTTCATGACGGCTCCCGCCGATATCGAGGTAGCCGCTGCCGCGGTACATCCAGCTCAGCACGTGCATGTCGTTGACGTGCGAGGGTGTGCGCGCAGCGGACAGCAGCTCGGGGGCGGCCACGAAAGCGCCCTCTCCTCGGACCAGGCGCACGAGGTCGTCGGTCTGCCGCGCGAAGGTGGCGCGCTGTGCCAGGTCAACGCTGGTGGAGCTGGCGGAGAGCTTCCTGCTGAAGTCGTGCGGCGTCGGCCCGTAGTGCTGCTTGAAGGCGCGCGTGAAGCCGTTGCGGCTGGCGAAGCCCACCCGCGCGGCCACCTGGTCGACGTCGTATCCCGCGGCCAGGAGCTCGACGGCCGCGATCAGCCGGTTGCGCAGTCGCCACCGCTCGAAGGTGAGCCCGGTATCCGCGAGGAAGTCGCGGCGCAGGGTCCGCGGGCTGGAGAGCGCCCTGATCGCCCACTGCTCGACGGTGAGGTCGAGCGCGGGGTCGCGGATCAGCTCCTCGGCCACCGCTCTGGCACCGGTGGCTCTCGGCATCTCCGGCCCGTGACCGCTCAACGGTGTGACCTGGAGGTTGAAGTGCTGGATCAGCCAGTCCTGCCACCCGTCGGGGACCTCGAATCGTGTCGCTTCCGACAGCCCGGCGCTGGGCTGGAGCCATAGCGGAAAGGCGACGGTGCCCGGCTCGGTGACTATCGAGCGGTGGTTCCACCCGTCTGCGGGAATCCATGCGCCCTGCCCGGCGGTGAGGTGGAATGCCACGACGCCGTCGATGTGCACTCGCGCTGTGCCGGTGCGGACCCAGATCAGCAGCGGGCGGCGGGGATGGCCCGTCGAGTCCGACCGTGCCGCCGGAATCGGCGGTGGGTCGCTCGCGTCGGCGGGCGACAGGGATGAAAACGCCACGGCCCTAAACAATACGGCAGTCTGCGCACACCATTTTAGGTGAGGGTTGCCTAACCTTAGCGGCGGCCCTCTGCCTATGGTGGTGCGCGGCCCGTCACCCCCCACGCGATGAGAAGGGCCGCCCTCAGCATGCCGAAGACCTCCCGCCGGCTAACCGTGCGCTCCCAGACCCTGCGGGAGGTCGAGGTCGTTCGCGTGACGGACCTGACCCCGGGGATGCGGCGGATCACGCTGGCCGGCGCGCAGCTGGGCGCGTTCGCCTCGGCCAACGGGTTCCCGCAGCCCGCATTCGAGTCGTCCGGCTTCGACGACGACATCAAGCTGATCTTCCGCTACCCAGGGCAGGCGGAGCCGGTGCTGCCCGTGCAGAAGGCGAACGGCATCGACGTGCCGAAGAATCCCCGGCCGCTGTCGAAGATCTACACGGTCCGACACTGGGACGCTGAGACCGGCGAGCTGGACGTGGACTTCGTCAAGCACGGCATCGGCGTCGCCACCACCTGGGCCTACCGCGCACAACCGGGCGACCGGATCCACTTCGTCGGCCCCAACTCGTCGAGTGCGCTCCCGGAAGATGCGGACTGGCTCCTCGTCGCCGGCGACGACACGGCGATCCCGGCGATCGCCCGGCTGCTGGACAGCCTGCCCGACGACGCGCGGGCCCAGGTGTTCATCGAGGTCGCCGAAGACGCTCACCGGCTGGACCTGCGGACGCCGTCGGGGGTCGAGGTGACCTGGCTGACGCGCGACGGCGCCGAGGCGGGCACGACCACCCTCCTGCTTGACGCGGTCAAGGACGCCGACTGGTGGGAAGGCCGGCCGTTCGCGTGGCTTGCCGGAGGGCACACCGCGGTGCGGGACCTGCGCCGCCACCTGGTCGAGGACCGAGCAGTGCCGAAGGAGGACGTCGACTTCTCCGGGTACTGGCGGCGCAGCGAGGCTGTTGCCCTGGAGGACGACGCGGCGGTCCCCGATCCCGAGAAGTCGACCACGCCGCTCGAGAAGCTCCATGACCTGGCCGAGCTGATACCGCCGATCGCGATCCGCACCGCCGTCGAGCTGGGCATTCCTGACCTGATCTCCCGTGGCGTGACCAGCGTGGCCGACCTGGCCATCAAGAGCGATTCCGACGAACGGGCGCTGGGCAAGCTGCTGCGCTATCTGCACGCCCTGGACCTGCTGGCCGAGACCGAGCCGGGCCACTACGACCTGACGCCGGTGGGTGAGGTCCTGACCGTCGAGTTCATGGTCGACGCCCTGCACCCGGCCGGGGTGGCGGGGCGCGAGATGTTGGGCATCTACGGGCTCACCGAGTCGATCCGCACCGGCCGACCCACCTACGCCGCGGTCACGGGAAAGACCTTTGCGGACGTGCGCGCCGAGCAGGACTACGAGGACCGCTACCTGGAACGCCTGGCGAAGTTCCAGGCCGCGCTGGCCGAGCCGATCGCCAAGTCCGACCTGCTCACCGGAGTCCAGCACCTGGTGATCCACTCCGGCGGCGCTGCCGCCCAGGCTCGCGAGTTCGTCGCCGTCCACCCCGACGTGCGGGTGACGATCTGCGCGTTGCCCGCCCAGGCCGACTGGCTGCGCCGGGACCTGCCCGCGACCATCCCCGTCGAGCAGCAGCGCACGCGGGTCAGTGTGGTCGAGCAGTCGGTCTTCGAGCCCAGCCCGGCTGCGGACGTCGTGTTCGTCATCCGCGCCTTCAGGTCCCTGCCCGACGCCGACGCCGCCCACGCACTACGCCGAGCAGCCCAGAACCTCCTCCCCGGCGGGCGGGTGCTGCTGATCGAGGAAACCTTCGACACCGACGACCTCGACGAGCACGACGGCGAAGCCGACCTGCTCGCCCTCACCGTCCACGGCTCCGGCCTGCGGACCGCGGCCGAGCTCGACGCCGTCGTCGCCCGAGCCGGGCTCGTCCGCAGCACCACGCACACCGTCGGCTGGGGCACCGCCATCCACGAGCTGGTGCCTACCGAAGAAAAGAAAGAAGAAAACCCGTGACCAAGACACCACTGAGCCGACGCGGTGCGGCGCTCGCCGCCACACTCCTGAGCGCCGCGCTCGTCCTCACCGCCTGCGGTGGCACCCCCGAAGAGACTCCGGCCGGCGACACGGGCGCAACGGGCGAGACCCGGACGGTGCAGGCCGACAACGGCAGCGTCGAGGTTCCCGCCGACCCGCAGCGAGTCGTCTCGATCGGCAACACCACTCTTCCGTTCATCGACATGGGTGGTGAACCGGTGGGCGTCACCGAGGTGGGTGCCTCCGAGCTCGCCCTCGTGCCCGAAGAGCAGAACGCAACGTTCGAGGCGGCCACGATTCTCGGCTCCAGTGGTGATCAGGTCGACATGGAGCAGCTCGCCGGCCTGGAGCCGGACCTCATCCTGGCCCAGTTCCCCGAGAGCGAGTTCGAGTCGGTCCAGGAGCAGCTGGAGTCGATCGCCCCGACGGTCTTCTGGGACCTCGACGTCGAGTGGAAGGCCCTCGCCGACGGAGTCGCCGAGGCCGGCAACGTAGCGGACGGGCTCAGCGCGCAGAAGGCGGAGTTCGAGGAGAAGATCTCCGGGATCCAGGAGACCTACGGCGCGATCATCGACGACACCGCGTTCGTCAACCTCGATCGCTGGGACAGCTCCGACCCCGGGACGTTCTCCATCGCGGACTTCGGGTGCGTCGAGATCGCCCAGGACGACATCGGCATGGACTTCCCCCAGGCAGCTGAGGGCGAAGAGCCGCTGGGCTGGACGTCCTTGCCGTTCGAGCAGCTCGCGGAGCTGTCCACGTACGACGTGATCACCTACCCCGTCGACGCCGAGGGTCAACCTACGGCGGCGTTCGCGCCGGTGGTCGAGAGCAACACCTGGCAGGCGCTGCCGGCCGTGAGCTCCGGTGACGCCCTCGGGCTCTTCTGCCCCGGCAACAACTCCTATGGCCCCGTCCTGCAGTACCTGGACTCGCTCGACGCCGCCCTGGCGACCCTGCCCGCCGAGGAGTGACAGCTCTCGCCCTGCGCCCGCGCGGTCCGAGCACCGTCACGGTACCCGGACCGCGTCGGCGCGTGATCGGGCTGGTTGTCGCGCTCGTGGCACTGCTGGTCCTGGTGGTGCTGAGCGTGATGATCGGGTCGACGGCGATCGCGCCATCGGTGGTGTGGGACGCCCTGTTCCACCCGGCCGCCGACATCGATCAGTTCGCGATCCGTGACTACCGGCTGCCGCGCACGGTCGCGGGTCTGGTCGTGGGCGTCGCGCTCGGCCTGTCGGGGGCGTTGATCCAGGCGCTCACCCGTAACCCTCTGGCCGATCCGGGAATCCTCGGTCTCCATGCCGGTTCGTCCTTCGCGGTGACGGTCGCAGTGGGCGTGCTCGGAATCCGCGAGATCGGTGGCTACATGTGGTTCGCCTTCGCGGGGGCGCTGGTCGTCACACTGATGGTGCTCGCCCTCGGGGCGACGCGGCAGGGCCAGTCGCCGGTGGTCATGGTGCTTGCCGGGGTCTGCGTCGGCGCAGTGCTCCAAGGCGCCGGTTCGGCGCTCGAGCTGACCAACCCGGACGCGTTCGACGTGATGCGGTCCTGGAACGCCGGTTCGATCGTGGGCCGCCCGCTCGACCTCGTGTGGCCCATCGTGCCGTTCTTCGCGGTGGCTCTTGTCCTGGCGTTCGTGGTGTCAGGCCCGCTCAACGCCATGGCGCTGGGCGACGAGCTGGCCGTGGCCCAGGGTGTGCGGCTGGTCCGCACCCGTGTTCTCGCGATCATCGCGCTCACGCTGCTCGCCGGCGGCGCGACCGCGATCGCCGGCCCGATCAGCTTTGTCGGGCTGATGGTGCCGCATGTGGCTCGCTGGCTCGTCGGTCCGCACCAGCGCTGGATCTTCGCCTACAGCGTGCTGCTCGCCCCGAGCCTGCTGCTGGCCTCCGACATCCTCGGCCGGTTCGTGATGAGACCCAGCGAGATACCCGTCGGTATCGTCACCGCCTTTGTCGGCGCCCCGGTGCTGATCGCCCTCGTCCGCCGCACCAAGGCGAGCGGGCTATGAGCGCGCGCAACGGACTCGATGCGCACACGAGCGCAGCACGGATGGCTCGGCCGTCCGGGCCGGGCCGGGTGGACTTCGGCCGGCGGGTGCTGGTGCTGCGGCGCTGGCGGGTCGCGGTACGGCTCGACTGGCGCTCGGTCATCGTCTGCGCGGTGCTCGCGCTCGCGGTCGCCTGCGTGGCGGTGCTCGCGCTGATGACCGGCTCGTACCCGCTCAGCCCGGGAGAGGTGGTCTCCGCGTTCAGCCGGCGGCCAGGCCGGGCTGGTGCACGACATCGTGGTCGAGTGGCGGCTGCCCCGGGTGGCCGCGGCCCTGGTGTTCGGCGCCGCGCTGGGGGTGAGCGGGGCGATCTTCCAGTCGATGTTGCGCAACCCGCTCGCCGACCCCGGCATCATCGGGTTCTCCCAGGGCTCCTACACCGGCGCGCTGATCGTGGTCCTGGTCGTCAACGGCACCTACGTGCAGCTGGTCGGCGGGGCGTTGCTGGGCGGGATGGCCACTGCCGCCGTCGTGTACGTGCTCGCCTACCGGCGAGGCGTGCAGGGATTCCAGCTGATCGTCGTCGGCATCGGCGTCTCGGCGATGCTCGGCTCGCTCAACACCTGGCTGATCCTCAGGGCCGAGCTGGAGCAGGCGATGGCCGCCGCCGCGTGGGGTGCCGGGTCGCTCAACGGCGTGTCCTGGGAGCAGGTGGTCGTCGGCTGCGTCTGCATCGCCGTGCTCCTGCTGCTGGCGGCGATGTTGAGCCGGCCGATGCGACAGCTGGAGCTGGGTGATGATGCGGCCGCCGCCCAAGGAGTGCGGGCCTCGCCGGTACGTCTCGGCCTGATCGTGGTGGGGGTGGCGCTGACGGCGACGGTTACCGCAGCATCTGGGCCGATCGCGTTCATCTCCCTGGTCGCACCGCAGATCGCCCGCCGGCTTGCCCGCACCGCGGGGATCACCCTCGTACCCGCAGCCTTCGTCGGCGCCCTGCTGTGCGTGACGGCTGACTACATCGCCCAGCACGTCGCACCCACCCCGCTGCCGGTCGGGATCATCACCGTCATGCTCGGCGGCGGGTACCTCGGCTGGCTGCTGCTCACCGAAGCCAGGAGACGGCTATGAACACCGAGTCACGCATCCACGTGGAGTCGGCGACGATCGGCTACGACAGACGCATCATCTCCCGGGACCTCTCGGTGTCGATCCCCGACAGGTCGTTCACCGTGATCGTGGGCCCGAACGCGTGCGGCAAGTCCACGCTGCTGCGCGGCCTGTCGCGACTGTTGAGACCGTCGGCGGGACAGGTCGTCCTCGACGGGGCCGACATCCAGTCCTTCAAGACCAAGGAGGTGGCGCGGCGGGTCGGGCTGCTGCCCCAGACCTCGATCGCCCCGGACGGGATCACCGTGGCCGATCTGGTGGCGCGGGGCCGGTACCCGCACCAGGGGTTCATCCGGCAGTGGACCGAGGCCGACGAGCAGGCCGTGCTCAGGGCGATGGACCACACCGGGGTCACCGACCTGTCCGGCCGCCTGGTGGACGAGCTCTCAGGTGGTCAGCGACAGCGGGTGTGGGTGGCCATGGCGCTCGCGCAGCACACCGACATCCTGCTGCTGGACGAGCCGACCACCTTCCTCGACATCACCCATCAGATCGAGCTGATGGAGCTGTTCACCGACCTGCACCACGTCGGTCACACCCTGGTCGCCGTGCTGCACGACCTGAACCATGCCGCCCGCTACGGCACGCACCTGATAGCCATGAAGGACGGGCAGGTCGTCGCCGAAGGCAGCCCCGACCAGGTCGTCACGGTCGAGCTGGTCGAGGAGGTGTTCGGTCTGCGCTGCCTGGTGGTGCCCGATCCCGTGGTCGGCACTCCGCAGGTGGTGCCGCTGGGCCGCCACCGCGGTGACAAACGCGCGACCGACTGACAAACCTAGTGTTTTTGCATACCAACCGCCGTGTACGGGTTGGCAGAACGATCTTGACCTATCAGGATGAAGCCGTGACTCCAGGAACACGCTCCGCAGTGCTCGGCCGTCGGGGTGGTGTGGACCCGAACGTTGCGGAGCAGCTCGGCTTCACGGTGCACGATGTCGCGCGAGATCTGCGCCGCGACGTCGCCGCCGCGACCCTGCCCCTTCCCATCGATGGCGCGGAAGAGGCCGAGGCCTCCCGCCAGCGTCTCTTGGCTCAGCTCGACGAGCACCTGCTGCCGCGGCTGGCCGAGCTGTCCAGCCCGGCCGTCGTCGTGCTGGCGGGGTCTACCGGTGCCGGCAAGTCCACGCTGTTCAACAGTCTGCTGCGCGAAGAGGTGTCCCAGGCCGGTGTGCTGCGACCCACCACCCGCGAGCCGGTGGTGGGGGTGCACCCGCGCGACGTCGACGCGCTCACGCCCGGCCCGGTCACGGAGCTCGCCCGGCTGGTCAAGCACGAGGGCGTGCCACGCGGCACCGCTCTGATGGACGCGCCCGACCTCGACTCGTTCCTGTCCGAGAACCGCTCCACCGCACACCAGCTGCTCGAAGCCGCCGACCTCTGGCTGTTCGTCACCACCGCCGCCCGCTACGGCGACGCGTTGCCCTGGCAGGCGCTGGACCGCGCCAAGGAGCGCGGCGCGAGCGTCGCCATGGTGCTGAACCGGGTGCCGAAGGAGACGCTGACGACCATCCGCGCGGACCTCAACACGCGGATGAAGGAGCGGGGGATGAAGGACGTCCCGCTGTTCATCGTGCCCGACGTCGGACCCCACGAAGGCCTGCTCGACCCCAAGCTGGTGGCGCCGATCCAGCGCTGGCTCGGCCTCATGGCCGGACCCGAACGGTCCCGCACCATCATCCTGCGCACCCTCAAGGGCGCGCTCGGCGCCCTCCCCGAATGGGTGATGGGCCTGGTCGCCGCCGTCGAGCAGCAGGGCACCGCCGCCTTCGACCTGCGCAACGCCAGCGAGTCAGTGGTCCCGAACGGGCAGCTCGCCGCCCGGACCGCCATCCTCTCCGGCGCGGCCGGCGAGGGC
Source organism: Promicromonospora sp. Populi (assembly GCF_041081105.1). Classification (NCBI taxonomy): domain Bacteria; kingdom Bacillati; phylum Actinomycetota; class Actinomycetes; order Micrococcales; family Promicromonosporaceae; genus Promicromonospora; species Promicromonospora sp. Populi. The sequence continues at coordinate 5,103,801 of NZ_CP163528.1, forward strand.
ACCGTCGCCACACGGTTCGCGGAGCTCGAGAGCACCAGCCGCATCTCCCGGGTCACCGTCCGCGACGGCATCGCGCGCACCACGAAGCGCGCCGGCAAGGCACGCGAGGCCGCGCTGGCCCAGCTGCGCGAGGAGATCGAGGCAACCGTCGCCCGCGCCTTCGTGGCGGCGGGCGTCCGTGCCGAGGAGAGCCTGCGGACGGCCCTGTCCGGGCCCGGAGCACCACCCGCCGGAGAGACGATCCTGCCGTCTGGCAGCGCCCGCGCGCCCGACCGCGTCACCCGGGGGCAGACGGCGGCCACGGCCTGGTCCGGCCTGGCCGACGACATCGTCGGGCGGATGGAGGTCACCGCCACCGAGAGCACCGACGCCGAGACCGCGGCCCGGGCCGCCGGCGCCAGGAAGGCGTTCGGCGACACCGGCCTGGCCACCCTCCTGCTCGCCACGGCCCTAGGAAACGAGGACTCCGCGCGGCTCATCGACCGAGTGCTCGGCGAGGACGCGGAGGAAACCGTGGAGGAACTGCAGGGCGACGTTGCCGACAAAGTCGCGCTAGCGGTTGCGGAAGAGGCCCGATCTGTCCAGAGTGCCCTTGACGTCCCCGCCCTAGCCGACGACGCGGCCGCTCCGCTCCGCGTTCGGCTGGCAGAGCTCAGGAGGCTGACATGACGAGCCAAGACGCGACACTCAGCGCACGCACCGAAGACCTCGGCCGCGCGCTCCAGATCGCCGGTTCCCGCCTCGACGACGCCGTTTTCGGCAAGGTAGCCAGCTCCGTCGCAGGAGTACGCGAGCGGCTGGCGCTCGGCGTCGACCATACGGTGGTGGCGCTCGCGGGCGGCACCGGGTCGGGCAAGTCGAGCACGTTCAACAAGATCTCCCGGCTCACGTTCGCCGATGTCGGGGTGAAGCGTCCCACCACCGCCAAGGTCACCGCCTGCTCGTGGAGTGATGAGGCCTCGACGCTGCTGGACTGGCTCGGCGTGGAACGCGAGCGCCGCATCACCCGGGCCGGTGAGCTCGACGCTGCCGACGAGGCGGCGCTGGCCGGCCTGGTGCTGCTGGACCTGCCCGACCACGACTCCGTGGCGCCCGGGCACCGCGACGTGGTGGACAAGGTGCTGCCGCTGGTCGACCTGCTCGTGTGGGTGGTGGACCCGCAGAAGTACGCCGACGACGCCCTGCACACCGGCTACCTGCGTGACTCCTCGGGCATGCAGGCCTCCACCGTCGTGGTGCTCAACCAGATCGACACCGTTCCGGTGGGGCAGCGCGACAACCTCGTCAACGACGTGAAGCGGTTGCTGCGCGACGACGGCCTGGACGACGTCCCGGTGGTTGCCGCGTCGACCAAGACGGACGTCGGCATCGCGGACCTGCGCGGGCTGCTGGAGCAGACTGTGGCTCGCCGGTCGGTCTCGGCCGGCCGGGCCGCGGGCGAGCTCGACGCCGCGGCGGCGCTGCTGCTGGGCCAGACCCCGGCCGAGGTGCCGTGGCACATCGACACCGTCCTCGAACGGGAGGTGGACGCGCTGTCCCGGGCCACCGGGCTGGAGTCGGTCGCCGCCCAGGTCGGCGCCGCCGTGCGCAACGGGTACGGCTCGCCGGCGTTCCGCACCGCTGACCCGGACTCGATCGCCCTGTCCAGGTCGCGCTGGCTCACCGGCTCGGGCGAGTCGCTCAGGCACGGCTGGCAGCGGTCGCTCGCCGCGAGCGTCGCCAGCGCCCAGGAAGTCACCAAGGCGGTGGAGACCGCCCTGCAGGGCATCACTCTCGACACCCGCGGCCCGACGACGCAGCGGCTCACCCGCCGGCTCGCCCTCGGCTCGGTGCTGGTCGCCGTGCTGCTCGGGATCGCCACCGTGCTGGCCTCGACGGGGGTCCTGCCCGTTGAAGAGTCCTGGACCACGGTGCTGGGTGTGCTCGCGGTGGTGGCCGCCGTGACCGCGCTGGTGACGTTCGTCGTGGCGATGCAGATCCGCCGCGCGCTGGCCGCCCGGCGGGCGCAGGGTGTCATCGCGTCGGGGCGGGCCGCGCTCGAACGAGTGCTGCAGCAGACCCTCGGTGTGCCCACTCAGAAGCTGCTTGACGAGCACCGAGCGGTACGCGAGCTCGCACAGAGTGCGCGCGACGACGGACCCTCCGCACCGCTTCGCCTGGAAGAGAACGTGACCACAGGCGGCCGTTTTGCGATTCCGTCCCCAGGCGGCGTGCAGCTCACTGACCTGGGCCCCGTTCGCGCCTGATGCTGGGTACGGACCGGCCGCTCGGGCCGGTCCGTCACACCCAGGAGGAGCGCATGAACGACGTCACGGTGACGGTGGCCGGCAATGCCCGGCAACACCCCGGTGCTGCACATGTCCAACGGGAACGCGTGGACCACGTTCCGCGTGGCCAGCACCCGGCGGCGCAGGACCGACAACGGCGACTGGACCGACGGCCCGACGCTGTGGTTCACGGTCAAGGCGTGGCGGGCGGCCGCGCTGAACGTTGTCGACTCGGTGCACAAGGGCTGTCCGGTGGTCGTCTCGGGCCGGCTCGAGGTTGACGAGTGGACCGGCCCCAAGGGTGAGCAGCGGCTGGGGCTGGTGGTCAACGCCTCGGCGGTCGGCGTGGATGCAACCCGGGGCAGGGTGACGTTCGCTCGGGTGGTGCACCACGACACGGTGCCGGACGGCGCCCCGGTGGCCGACGGCGCCCCGGTCGACCCGGGAGAGCTGGTCCCGGTGCCCGCGGGCGAGGCGGACCCGTTCGGGCTCGACGCCCTGGCGTCCGCGGGGATGGGCGCCGACGCTTCGGGTGTTGACGGTGGAGCGGGTGGTGACCTGGACGACGAGGGTGACCACACGGGCGTCGGACCGCGCGAGCTGGTGACCGCGTAGGCTTGTGCCAGTCGTGCTCCGCGGTCCGCGGGTGCCGGGAACCTACCTACGCGGACGCTTCCCGGCACCTGCACCTCATGACTCGGTGTGAGCGCACCTATCCGACGTACCTTCTGTGAACGGTGGAACACAGGCAGTGGCTGAATACATCTACTCCATGTACAAGGCGCGCAAGGCGCACGGTGACAAGGTCATCCTCGATGACGTGTCGCTGAACTTCCTGCCCGGCGCGAAGATCGGCGTCGTCGGACCGAACGGTGCCGGTAAGTCGACGATCCTCAAGATCATGGCCGGGCTGGACACGCCGTCGAACGGTGAGGCCCGCCTGTCGCCCGGCTTCACCGTGGGCATCCTGCTGCAGGAGCCGCCGCTGAACGAGGAGAAGACCGTCCTGGGCAACGTCCAGGAGGCGGTCGGCCCGATCCTGGCCAAGAAGGCGCGGTTCGACGAGATCTCCGCCCTGATGGCGGAGCCCGACGCCGACTTCGACGCACTGCTGGCCGAGATGGGCACGCTGCAGGAGGACATCGACGCGGCCGACGCGTGGGACCTCGACTCGCAGCTGGAGCAGGCGATGGACGCGCTGCGCTGCCCGCCGCCGGACGCCGACGTCTCGGTGCTCTCCGGTGGTGAGCGCCGCCGCGTCGCGCTGTGCAAGCTGCTCCTGGAGAAGCCCGACCTGCTGCTCCTGGACGAGCCCACCAACCACCTCGACGCCGAGTCCGTGCTGTGGCTCGAGCAGCACCTCGCGGGCTACGCGGGCGCCGTGCTCGCCGTGACTCACGACCGGTACTTCCTCGACCACGTCGCGGAGTGGATCTGCGAGATCGACCGCGGGCGCCTCTACCCCTACGAGGGCAACTACTCCACGTACCTGGAGAAGAAGCAGGCGCGCCTGGAGGTCCAGGGCAAGAAGGACGCGAAGCTCTCCAGGCGCCTCAAGGAGGAGCTGGAGTGGGTGCGGTCCAACGCCAAGGGCCGCCAGACCAAGTCGAAGGCCCGCCTGGCCCGGTACGAGGAGATGGCTGCGGAGGCGGACCGCACCAGGAAGCTCGACTTCGAGGAGATCCAGATTCCCGCGGGCCCGCGCCTGGGCTCGCTGGTGCTGGACGCCGAGAACCTGCAGAAGGGCTTCGACGGGCGGGTGCTCATCGACGGCCTCTCGTTCACGCTGCCGCGCAACGGCATCGTCGGTGTCATCGGCCCGAACGGCGTCGGTAAGACAACGCTGTTCAAGACCATCGTGGGCCTGGAGCCGCTCGACGGCGGCGACCTCAAGGTCGGCGAGACCGTCTCGATCTCGTACGTCGACCAGTCGCGTGGCGGCATCGACCCGAAGAAGACCCTGTGGGAGGTCGTGTCCGACGGGCTCGACTTCATCAAGGTCGGCAACGTCGAGATCCCGTCGCGTGCCTACGTGGCGTCGTTCGGGTTCAAGGGCCCGGACCAGCAGAAGCCCGCGGGTGTGCTCTCCGGTGGTGAGCGCAACCGCCTCAACCTGGCGCTGACGCTCAAGCAGGGCGGCAACCTGCTGCTGCTTGACGAGCCCACCAACGACCTCGACGTCGAGACCCTCGGTTCCCTGGAGAACGCCCTGCTGGAGTTCCCCGGCTGCGCCGTGGTGGTCTCGCACGACCGGTGGTTCCTCGACCGGGTGGTCACCCACATCCTCGCCTACGAGGGCACCGAGGAGAACCCGGGCAACTGGTACTGGTTCGAGGGCAACTTCGAGTCGTACGAGGCCAACAAGGTCGAGCGCCTCGGTGCCGACGCGGCCCGCCCGCACCGGGTGACGTACCGCAAGCTCACCCGCGACTGACGTCTGGGTCCGCGAAGCAGGGCACACGCTCCGCTTCGCGGACCCAGACGTGCCCGAGGAAGTCTGAGGAAGTCGTAAGACAGCCGCCCAATTCCTTGCCGGTACGGGACATGTCCGACAAGATGCCGCAGTGAGCCCTGCCGTACGTCCTGGATGGCGTGAACTTCCACCCCCGCTGCGCACCCGTATCACCAACCTGCTCGGCGCCCCGGTGATCGGTGCGCGAGTCTCGGACGACTCCGGGATCCTGCCCGGTGCGCAGTTCCAGGTACAGACGACGAAGGGCAACACCTTCGTCAAGGCGCTCGGCACGGAGCAGCCCGGCCCGCTGAACCTCCTGCGGCAGGAGATCGCCCTCTCGCCGCTGCTCCCGCGCGCGGCCCCGCACCCGGAGCTCCTCTGGTCGATCGACGAGGTCCTGCCCGGCCTCGGCAGGTGGGTGGTCGTCGGCTACGCGATGCCCGACGGCGTGCGGCCGGTTGACCTCTCCTGGCCCGAGGAGGACATCGCCGCCCTGGTCAGGGTGGTGCGCGAGATCGGCGACATCGAGGCGCCCGGCGACCCGATGTTCCCGCCGCAGGAGAGTGTGTTCCCCACGGGCGCGTGGGAGTTCCTGGCCGCCGAGCAGCCTGCGGGGCTCGCGCAACACTCGCCGTGGCTCGCGGGCCGGCTGGAGGGCCTCGCGGAGATCGCCTCGCACGCCCCGGAGGCGATAGCCGGCAAGAACCTGCACCACGGCGCGCTGCGGGCGCAGAACGTCTTGCTGCCCACGGGGCGGTCGGAGACGGGGCTCGTCTCCGACTGGATCTGGGGGAGCGCCGGGGCTCCGTACCTTGACCTGGTCTCGGTGCTGCTCAACGTCCGGGCCAACGACGGGCCGCCGCCGGAAGCCACTCTGCGCAGGTACGGGCTGCCGGCCGGGACGGAGCCGGATGCCGTGACCTGCTGGATCGCAGTGCTCGCCGGCTACTACTTGAAGTCGTCGATGGAGCCGCCGCCCATCGACCAGCCGCAGCTGCGCAGGTACCAGCACCGGCTGGCCCGGGACGCGGTCTCGTGGCTCCAGACCAGGCTCGGTTTCTGACCGCTCACCTGCGCGTACGCTGTTTGTGGTTTGCGGGTGAAAGCCCCGTTGGGCACACTCCGGCCATGAGTGTTGTTCGGCGGCCGGCGTGGTCCGATCTCCCCCCTCTGTCCGTTCCCGCGTGAGCGAGACCATGGGCGGGCGGGTGATCGGCTCCGCTCCGATGAGCGGCACCGAGCAGTCCGGCACGCTGGAGGTCCTGCAGACCGCGTCAGCCCGGTCGATAGTGCGTGCGGTGGGGCCCGAGGCCCCGCTGACCCAGGATCGGATGGCCGCTGAGGCGGCGTCCGTGGCGACCCTGCCCGACGACGTCCCGGCCCTCTCGCGCGAGTGGTTCGTCGACGAGGTGCTTCCCGGAGCCGGCCGCTGGGTGGTGCTCGGCTACCGGAACGAGCCCGTCCGCCCGCCGCACGACCCCTGGGATGACGGCGACCTCGCCGCGGCGGTCGAGCTTGCCATCCAGATCGGCACGAGCGAGGCGCCGTCGGACCTGCCCGACGCGCTCGACGTGATCGACGTCGGCGCCTGGGCCACGATCGCCGCCATGCGCCCGGCGGGCCTGACGGCATTCACCCCGTGGCTGTCCGACAAGGTCGACCACCTCGCCGAGATCGCCACCTTCGCCGGCGAGGCGATGTCCGGCAAGAGCCTGGTGCACGGGGCGCTGCGCCGGGAGTCGATCCTGATCACCGACCACGGCTGGGACGCGACCAGCGCCCACGCGGTCGACTGGTTCATGCCGTCCCGCGGGGCGTCGTTCATCGACGTCGTGCTGCTCCTGCCGTATCTGCGGGTCGACGGCGCCCCGCCGCCCGAGGTGATCATGGACCGGCACCCGTTGCCCGACGTCGACCCCGAGGCGCTCACGTGTGCCGTCACGGTGACCGCGGGCGCGCTGGTGCTCGAGTCGATGCGGCCGCCGGAGCCGGGCCAGCCCCACGGCCGTGCCGTGCAGCGCGAGGTGGCGCACGCGGCCCTCGAGTGGCTGCGCGTGCGCCTCGGCGGCTGACCGCTCCTCAGGTCACGTTCTAGGCCAGGTTTCGGGCCACGGTCGCGCCTGACCTGGGTGTCTGCGGCAGACTGTGCCCCATGACCGACAAGCCCGACGACGTGCCGCCCGGCCTCCCGGACCAGGCGCCGGTCGCGCAGCCCGGTGACGGGTCCGGTCTGACCGGTGCGCTGGAGGTGCTGCGCGCCCGGCTCGGCGCGCTGCGGCTGCCGCTGGAGACCGCGGGCGCCGAGGCGGCGCGCACGGACCTGCGCCGGGCCACGGACCAGCTCGACGACTACCTGTTGCCGCGGCTGCGCGCGCAGAAGGCGCCGCTGCTCGTTGTGGTCGGCGGGTCGACGGGTGCGGGCAAGTCGACGCTCGTGAACTCGGTGCTGGGGGAGCGGGTGACGCAGCCCGGCGTGCTGCGGCCCACCACGAAGGCCCCCGTGCTGGTGCACCATCCGCTGGACGGACGCTGGTTCTCCACCGACCGGGTGCTGCCGGGCCTGGCCCGCGTGACGATGTCGGGCACGACGTCGGGCAGCACAACCTCCGGCGCAGCCGCGGCCGGGAGCGCCGGCCCGGGGCCGACGTCGGACATCAGCCGCACCCTGCGCCTCGTGCCGAGCGACTCCCTGCCGAAGGGGCTGGCGCTGCTGGACGCGCCGGACATCGACTCGGTCGACACCGCCAACCGCGAGCTCGCGGCGCAGCTGCTCGGCGCGGCGGACCTGTGGCTGTTCGTCACCACGGCGGCGCGGTACGCCGACGCGGTGCCGTGGGACCTGCTGCTGCAGGCCGCGGGGCGCAAGGCGCAGGTCGCGATGGTGCTGGACCGGGTCGACCCGGGCGCCGAGGCCACTGCCGACGACCTGCGGGACATGATGGTGGAGCACGGCCTGGCCGACAGCCCGCTGTTCGTCGTCCCCGAGGCCGAGCTGGTCGACGGGATGCTGCCCGAGGACGGCGTAGCGGAGATCTCGCGCTGGCTCACCGGGCTGGGCGGCGACGCGGAGGCGCGCCGCCGCGTCATCGCGGCCACGCAGGACGGTGTGGTGGACTCCCTCGTGCTGCGGGCGGCCGGCCTGGCCGACGCTGCGGACGAGCAGCAGGCCGCCGACGTGCGGCTGCGGCACGTCGTCGACCGGGCCTACTCGGATGCGGTGGCGCACGTGGCGGCGGCGACGTCGGACGGCGCGCTGCTGCGCGGCGAGGTGCTCGCCCGCTGGCAGGACTTTGTCGGCACCGGCGAGTTCTTCCGCGCGATCGAGGAGGGCATCGGCCGGTTCCGGGACGCGGTGGCCGGGTTCTTCCGCGGGAAGCCCAAGGAGGCGCCGCAGGTCGAGCAGGCGATCGCGCACGGGCTGGAGTCCGTGGTGCTCGACGCCGCCGAGGAGGCCGCCGAGCGGTCGTACCAGGGCTGGCGTGGTGACGCCGCGGGGGCGGCGCTGCTGGAGGGCTTGGAGCTGTCGCGGACGCCCGCGGCGCTGCGCGCCGAGGTCGGCGCGCAGATCCGCGGCTGGCAGGGCGACGTCCTTGAGCTGGTGCGCGAGCAGGGCGAGTCCAAACGAGGCAAGGCACGTGCGCTCTCGTTCGGGGTGAACGGCCTCGGTGTGGCGCTGATGATCTTCGTGTTCGCCTCCACGGGCGGGCTCACCGGCATCGAGGTCGGCATCGCGGGTGGTTCCGCGGTGCTGGCGCAGCGGCTCCTGGAGGCCGTGTTCGGCGAGGACGCCGTGCGGCGGCTGGCAGTGCAGGCACGCGACCGGCTGCGGGCCCGGATCCGAGCGGTGATGGACGGGCAGGCCGCCCGGTACACGGCGCAGCTCGATGCGCTCGGCTCCGCCGAGGCGGGCGGGGCGGGCCTGCGGGCGGCGGCCGACGCCCTAGCCGACGCCGCTACGGCGGAGCGCCGCTCCCGCGTGCGCGTCGCGGACGTGGGAGGTGAGCCGGGTGCCGTGACCGAGGACCTCACCGGGGGCCGCGGGCTGCGCGGAGCCGGTGTTCGGGCGACCGGCGAGGGCCTGGCGAAGGGGCGTCCCGACCTGGCCGAGGACCCGGGCGGGAACACGGGCAGGAAGAGCTTCTGGAAGCGGCTGTTCGGGGAGGGCGACCGATGAGCCGGCTGGACCTGGCTGCCCGCACCGCGGCCCTGGACGCGGCGATCGCGGCCGCGGAGGGTCGCCTTGAGCCCGCGCTGCTGGCCGAGGCGCGCGCGGTGGTGACCCGCGCGAACGAGCGCGGCGGGCTGTCCGCGGAGCACACCGTCGTGGCACTGGCGGGCGCCACCGGGTCGGGCAAGTCATCGGTGCTGAACGCCGTGGCGGGGCTCGCGATCGCACAGCCCGGCGTGCGCCGACCGACGACGTCGCACGCGATGGCCGCCGTCTGGGGTGAGGGCGCGGACCCGCTGCTGGACTGGCTGGAGGTGGGCCGGCGGCACCAGGTGGGGGCGCCGACGGCGGCGGCCGAGACGGTTGCGGTCGAGAAGGCGGCCGGGACGCCGTCGGCTGACGAGCCTGCCGAGACTCCCGCCGTCGAGCCCTCGGCCGTCGAGCCCCCGGCCGCGGAGCCCCCGGCCGCCGAGACCAGCGGGAGCCGCGGGTCGTTCCGCCGTCGGACACCCGCGGGCGAGACGACCGGGCTGGTGCTGCTGGACCTGCCCGACCACGACTCGGTGGTGACCGAGCACCGGGTGCGCGCCGAACGCCTGGTGCAGCGCGCCGACCTGCTCGTCTGGGTGGTCGACCCGCAGAAGTACGCGGACGCCGCGCTGCACGAGGGCTTCCTGCGCCCGCTCGCGGGCCGCGGGGAGGTGGTGGTCGTTGCGCTCAACCAGGCCGACCGGCTGACGCCGCAGGAGTCGTCCGCGATGCTCGCCGACCTCAAGCGCCTGGTCGCGGAGGACGGGCTGGACGGCGCGCGGGTGCTCGCCGTGTCCGCCAAGACCGGGCAGGGCATGGATCAGCTCCGCGACCTGCTGCGCCGCGCCGCCGCGAAGCGGGAGGCCGCGACGGCCCGGCTCGCCGCGGACGAGCGGGCGGTGGCGCGGAAGATCGTCGACGAGTGCGGCACGCCGCCGGCCCGCCAGGGCAACCAGGCCCGGGGCGACCTGGTCGACGCGCTCGAGGCGGCGGCGGGCGTGCCGACAGTGGTCGACGCCGTCCGCGCCTCGGCCCGGCGTGACGCCCGCGCGGCGACCGGCTGGCCGCTGACCCGCTGGGTCGGGCGGCTGCGCCGGGACCCGTTGCGGCGGCTCGGGCTGCGCTCGGCGGACCAGGCGCACCGCGCGCCGTCGGGCCGGGAGGACCTGGTGCGCACCTCGCTGCCGACGGCGCGGCCAGCGGTGCGCTCCGCCGCGGCGTCGGCCGTGCGGCGCTATGTCGACGAGGTGACGCGCGGCGTGGCGGACCCGTGGGTCCTGGCCGCGCGCTCGCGGGGGCAGGAGGGCATCAACAAGCTGCCCGACGAGCTCGACCAGGCCATCGCCGCGACCCGGGTGGAGGTGACCCGGCGCCCGGTGTGGTGGTCGCTGGTCAACATCGTGCAGTGGTCGCTGGTCGTCGCCGTGGTGGCGGGCCTGCTGTGGCTGCTCGTCCTGTTCGGCTTCGCGTACCTGCAGCTCCCGCCCCTGCCGACCCCGGTGCTGACCCTGCCGACCTGGTCCGGTGGCGACGGGGTCGTGTTCCCCGGCGCGCCGGAGTCCGGCCCGGGCGCCGGTGAGGGGCTCGGCGTGGACCCGTTCCGCATCCCGTGGCCCACGCTCCTGGTGCTGGGCGGGCTCCTGCTCGGCCTGCTGCTCGCGCTGGTCTGCCGGGTGTTCGGCGCCCTGGGCGCCCGTCGCCGCGCCATGGGTGCCCGACGGCGGCTCCGCCAGTCGGTGGGCGCCGTCGCGGACCGGCTGGTGCGCGAGCCGGTGGGCGAGGAGATGTCCCAGCTAGCAGGCTGCCGGACGGCGGCGACGGTAGCGGCGAGCTGACTGTTGTTGGTTCAGCCCCGGTGGCGGAACGTGATCGGGTCCTCCTGGAACTCCTTCCACGCCAGGCGCTCGCCCTCGGTGAGCCGTCGCGGCCGGTCTGTGTCGGCGTCGACGAACACCAGCGTGGTGGTCGCGCGGGCGTAGGGCTTGCCGCCCGACGTCGGGCCGGTCTTCGCCATGCCGGCGATGCCGTCGTGCACCTCGTAGCAGACCTCGGCGCTCGCGCCGCCGATCCGGCCGAGCCACATCTCCACCCGCACCGGGGTCCGGGTGAACAGCAGCGGCTTCAGGTACTCGATGCGCTGGCCCGCCACGAGGGTGTGCGAGTTGGCACCGGGGCCGGTGGGGACCACCGCCGTCGGCCAGGCCTCACCCTCCGGCGCCTCGGGGTGCAGCCAGAAGGCGGTGATCCGGGCATCCTCCAGCAGGCGGAACATCGCCACGTTGTTGACGTGCGCGTAGGCGTCGAGGTCGGACCAGCGCAGCGTGACGGGGACGTGGAGGCGTGTCATGGTGCCCATTTTCCTCCGCGCCGCGGTGTGCCCGGCACTGAGTGGTCCTCAGCATGTCCGAATTGGTAGATTCATCCGTTCTTGCTTCTGGCTACGGGGGATCAGTGGAACTGCCGGCGCACGACTTCGACCCGCTCACGCTCCATGAGGTTTTTGACGATGTCCGGGCGGCTCGGGCGTACCTCACCGACCTGACCCAGGGGCCGGACGGCGGCACACCGGAAGGGCTGGCCGTGCGGGTTCCGCTCATGCGCGCGCTCGCGCCGGAGTCGGACGACCCGGAGGCGGAGCTCGCCGAGGCGGAGCGCCTCGGCTGGCTCGCCGTCGGCCTGGCCGGCGGTCCGGTCGACGACGCCGCGGCCGCCCACGCCCACGCCGTCGAGGTGCCGCTCGCCGCCGTGGTGCCCCTGCTGCGCCTGGCTCACGTGCTCCAGTGGCGCCACCGGTTCTCGGAGGCCGACCTGCTGTTCGGGCTGGCGCTGGAGGCCACGCGGTACCACGGTGAGCACGCCGCGAGCGTGGAGCACGCCCGCCGCCTGGAGTTCTTCGCGCTGCAGCACTGGGGCAGGTGCCGCTACGACCAGGCGCTGGAGGTGCACGCCGATCAGGCCCGGCCGTTCCTCGGCGAGGCGCTGGCCCTGTTCGTGCGGGCCCTGGAGCAGCGCGTGGAGGCCGGCGCGTCGGCCGACGACATCCAGGCCGCCCGCCAGGCGGTCCGGGCTACCCGCGAACGGCTGGCGGAGCTCGGGGCCTGACCCAGGGAGCCCTGACCCAGGGAGCCTCAGCCGGGCAGGCGGATCATGCCCTCCTGGCCCGCCGTGGCTACGAGGGTGCCGTCCTGCGTGTAGACCTTCGCCGTCCCCAGGGCGCGGCCGCCCTGCGCCGTCGGGGAGGTCTGGACGAACAGCATCCACTCGTCCACCTGGACGTCGCGGTGCCACCACATGCCGTGGTCGAGGCTGGCCATCGGTACCGACCCGCCGACTTCCTGCCACGACTTGCCCGCCGCGCGCAGGGCGGGCTCCAGCATGAGCTGGTCGCACGCGAAGGCCAGCAGCGCGCGGTGCATGGCCTGGTCCTTGATGCCCAGCGGCCGGCGCGCGCGCACCCAGACCAGCTGGGTCGACGGTGGCGTACCGCCGTTGGCCACCGCAGCGTCCGGGTGCAGGTACAGCGACCCGCCCACGTGCCGCAGCTCGAACGCCGAGTCCGCCCAGAACTGGGCGCGGACGTCGGAGCCCTCCCGCAGGCCGGCGAGCTCGTCGATCACGGAGCCGACCTCGTCGGGCGGCGGCACGTCGTCGGGCATGGGCATGGTGTGCTCGTAGCCCGGCTGGTCCTCCTGGAAGGACGCGATCATCGACAGGATCGGCTTGCCGAACTGGATGGCGTGGGTGCGCCGGGCGCTGAACGAGCGGCCGTCACGCAGGCGCTCCACCGCGAAGTCGATGGGCTCCTCGACCCGGCCCTCGCGCAGGAAGTAGCCGTGCATGGAGTGGATCAGGCGGCCGTCGGGCACCGTGCGGTCCGCGGCCAGGATGGCCTGCGCGAGCACCTGGCCGCCGTAGGCGCGGTTGGCCAGGGCGGGCATGCTGGTGCCCCGCAGCACGTCCTCCTCGCCGCGCGGGCCCCAGCCCTCGAGGTGCCGCAGGTCGAGCACCTGCAAGAGGCGGTCGAGCGCGTCGGGCTCGCTGTCCGGCCGGCCGTGGCCGTAGGTCAGGTCAGGGGTGGTGGCGTCCACGAGCGGGCGTTCTCCTTCGGCCCTCGGGCCTGTCTGCGTCATGGTCTGTCTGCGTCAGGCTTCTGGTCAGTCTTCGAACGTGTTGATCATGCTGAAGGCGGCGCGCTCCAGGTAGTCCCACAGCTGCGACTCGTGGATCGGCGCGAGGTCGAGCGAGTCCACGGCGGTCCGCATGTGGGCCAGCCAGCGGTCGCGCGCGTCGGGATTGACCTTGAACGGCACGTGCCGCATGCGCAGGCGCGGGTGCCCGCGCTGCGCGGAGTACGTGTTAGGACCGCCCCAGTACTGCTCCAGGAACAGCGTCAGCCGCTCCTTGGCCGGCCCCAGGTCCTCCTCGGGGTACATGGGGCGCAGCACCGGGTCGTCAGCGACGCCGTCGTAGAACGCATCAACGAGACGCACGAACGTGTCGTGGCCGCCGACGGCGTCGAAGAAGGATTCCTGGGTCACGTCCGTCATCCTGCCACCAGGCGGTGACACTGCCACGACCGGTACTGGGAAACGCGCGGGTCTTGTGAGCGATTCGACAGCAGCGGGGGCGAAACGCTTGCCACCACCGATAGGCTGGTCGAAGACCTGCAGCGACGCACGGTGGGAGTTGAGACATGACGAAGGCTGACCAGATCCTCGCGGCACTCGGGGGGACCTCGAACGTCGTCGAGCTGGAGCCGTGCATCACCCGGCTCCGGGTCGAGGTGAGCGATCCGTCCCTCGTGGACGAGTCGGGACTGAAGGCGTCCGGCGCCTTCGGTGTGGTGCGTTCGGGCCGGGTGGTCCAGGTGATCGTGGGGCCCGAGGCGGACAGCCTGGCGGCGGAGCTGGACACGCTCCGGGTCTGACGTAGCGGGGGCGCGGCGCGAACGCCCTGTGAAGGTCGCGCAGGAGTCCGTCGCGCCGCGCGCGAGATGTCGGGCCTGACACCTGTTCCCGAGTAGGTTTGCTGCTGTGTTCGAGTCTCTTGCTGCCTCCTTGTTCGACAGCGCCGACGACTTCTGGTCCTGGTTCGGTGACATCCCCCTGAGCATCATCCTGATCCTCGTGGTCGGCATGGTCCTCATCTATGTGACGCGGCGGGTGATCACGTCTCTCACCGAGCGCATCGCCGTCGGGCAGAAGCCCAGGGCGGTCGAGCGGACCGCCGTCCCCGCGCCCGGGCCCGTGGGCACCACCACGGGTGCGATCCCCAGCATCACGGCGGACGCCGCACCCGACACCGGCGCGATCCCCGCCCCGGCCGGCAAGATCCGCAAGCGCCGCCGCAAGAACCTGCTGACCCCGCAGGTCCTGGCCGACGCCCTGAACGCGGCCAACCCGCGCGCCGCCGAACGGCGCGCGCAGCGCGCGCGGACGGTCGGCTCGGTGCTGAACTCGTCGACCAACATCGTGATCGGCACGATCATGATGCTCTCGATCCTGCAGATCCTCGGTGTGCCCATCACGGGGCTGCTCACTGGTGCGGGCGTCGTCGGCGTCGCCATCGGCTTCGGGGCGCAGAGCCTGGTCAAGGACTTCCTGTCCGGCATCCTCCTGCTCATCGAGGACCAGTTCGGGGTGGGTGACAACGTCGACCTCGGCGGCGGGGTGGTCGGCACGGTCGAGGCGATGGGCCTGCGCCTGACCAACGTGCGCTCGTTCGACGGCACCCTCTGGTACGTCCGCAACGGCGAGATCCTGCGGGCGGGCAACCGCACCCAGGAGTGGAGCCGCGCCGTCGCCTCGGTGCAGGTGCCGCTCGGGACCGACGTCGACGCCGTCCGCGCCGCGCTCGGCCGTGCCGTGGACCAGGTGCAGAACGACCGGGACCTGGGCGACAGCCTCCTGGAGACGCCGTCGGTGCGCGGTGTGGACGCCGTCGACAACATGGGCCTCACCTTCACGCTGCACGCACAGGTACGGCCCGCACAGCAGTGGCTCGTCGAGCGAGCGCTGCGCACCGCCGCCCACACGGCTCTGCTCGGCGCGGGGATCGTGGCGCGCTCGGCCCGCGTGCCGATCGAGGGCGAGCACGTCGAGGATGTCGACGGCGGGTCGGGCCTGCACTGACCTGCCGCCGGCCCGCTTGACGCGGACACGCCATCTGTCAATTCGTCTGACACGCCCCTGTTGCACCCGATGGGCGCCAGTAGATGGCAAGATCTTTCCTTGTGACCGACGAACCGATGACCGGGACCACCGGAACCGGCCCCGCCGTACCGCCAGAGCTGGCCGAGCTGGCGGACGCCCACGGTGTGCAGCGCGAGTACACCGACCACGACGGCCGCGTGCAGCAGGTCAGCTCGTCGACGATCGTGGCGGTGCTCGAGGCGCTCGACGTCCCGTCGTCGACCCCCGGCGCCGTGGCCGCCAGCCTGGACCGGACCCGTGACGACGCCTGGCGCGCGATGCTGCCGCCGACGGTCGTGACCCGGGAGGGCACCGAGGTGCAGGTCCCGGTGCACGTGGCGGACGGCGCGGACGTCACCGCGTGGATCGAGCTCGAGGTGTCCGAGACGCCGGCCGTGCCCACCAGCGCCACACCCTGGCGCGTCACGGCGCCGCAGCCGACGGCCACGGGCTCGTTCGCCGTCGTCCGGCGCACCCGCGTGCCGCTGCGCCAGGCCGACGTCCCCACCGAGCCACGCACCGTGGACAGCCGCAAGGTCGGCCGGGCCACGTTCACCGTCCCCGACAACGTGCCGCTCGGCTGGCACACGCTGCACGCCGAGTCCGGCGGGCAGACGGCCCAGGCCGTGCTCGTGGTCACGCCCCAGCGGCTGGAGCTCCGCAAGAAGATCACCCGCAAGCAGGCCTGGGGCTTCATGGTCCAGCTCTACTCGGTGCGGTCCCGGGACTCCTGGGGCATGGGCGACCTCGCCGACCTGGGGGACCTGGCCTGGCAGACGGCGCACAACGCCGGGGCCGACTTCGTGGCGGTCAATCCGCTGCACGCGACCGAGCCGGTGTCGCCGCTCACCCCGAGCCCCTACCTGCCCACCTCACGCCGCTTCATGTCGCCCCTGTACATCCGCGTCGAGGACATCCGCGAGACGGCGTACCTCTCGGCCGCGGACCGGTCCCTCGTGGAGTGGGCCGCGGAGCCGGTCCGGGAGCTGTCCGAGGACTCCGGCCCGATCGACCGCGACGCCATCTGGGAGGCCAAGAAGGCGGCCCTCGAGGTCGTCTACACCGCACAGCGCTCGGCGGCCCGGCAGACGGCGTTCGACGAGTTTGTGCTCGCCCAGGGCAAGGGGCTCGTCGACTTCGCCACCTGGTGCGCCATCACCGAGCACCTCGACGGCCGGGACTGGCCCGCGGAGCTTGCCGACCCGGGCTCACAGGGCGTGCTGACGCTGCGCAACGCCCTGTCCGAGCGCGTCCAGTTCTACTGCTGGCTGCAGTGGGTAGCCGACGAGCAGCTGCACGCGGCGCACCGCTCCGGGCTCGACGCCGGCATGCGGCTGGGCCTGCTCAAGGACCTCGCCGTCGGCGTGTCCCCGGACGGCGCGGACGCATGGGCGGACTCCGGCGTGCTCGCCCAGGGTGTGTCCGTCGGCGCCCCGCCGGACATGTACAACCAGCAGGGCCAGAACTGGTCCCAGCCGCCCTGGCACCCGCGGGCGCTCGCGAAGGCGGGCTACGCGCCCTACCGCGACATGCTCCGCACGGTGCTGCGGCACTGCGGCGGCCTGCGCATCGACCACGTGCTCGGGCTCTTCCGCCTGTGGTGGATCCCGGGCGGGGCGCGCGCGTCGGCCGGCGCGTACGTCACCTACGACCACGAGGCACTGATCGGCATCCTCTGCCTGGAGGCGCAGCGTGCCGGGGTGGCGATCATCGGCGAGGACCTGGGCACCTTCGAGCCCTGGATCCGCGACCACCTCGCCGAGCGCGGCATCCTGGGCACGTCGGTGCTGCTCTTCGAGCGGGACGATGCCGGTGCGCCGATCGAGCCGGAGGCGTACCGGGCGGCCGCGCTCGCCACCGTCACCACCCACGACCTGCCGCCCACCGCCGGGTACCTCGCGGGAGAGCACGTGGACCTGCGGGAGCGGCTCGGCCTGCTCACGGAGGACCCGACGATCCTGCGCGGGCGTGCGCGCGCGGAGCGCGAGTCGCTCGTCGAAGCACTGTCGCGCCGCGGTCTGACGACGTTCGCCCCGTCCGAGCGCGAGCTGGTCGAGGGCCTGCACCGCTACCTCAAGGACACACCGTCCGCGCTGGTCGGGGTGTACCTGACCGACGCCGTGGGCGAGCGGCGCGCGCAGAACCAGCCCGGCACGGACACCGAGTACCCGAACTGGAAGGTGCCCCTGGCGGACTCCGCGGGGACCGTGGTGCTGCTGGAGGACCTGTTCAGCAACGCCCGCCTGCGCTCGCTGGTGACGGTGATGAACGAGGAAGAACCGGAAGAGGCCCCTCCGAGCTGAGCCGGTTGGTTGCCCCGCAACCAACCGGCGCTCAGGCCTCGCCGATGCCCGCCTTGGCGATCGAGAAGCCGGTGCTCGTCGAGTCGGCGACGCACTTCATGCCCGACTGCGCACTGAGGCACGTGAAGCCGTAGGCCTTCGTCTGCTCGCCGTAGTCCAGGATCGTCACGTCACCGCTCGCCGCCTCGGGCAGCTCGTTCTCCGGGATGCACGGCTGCGTCACGTTGCCGCTCGGGTCCACCTTCGCCACGTAGCCGGACGCGCCGCCGCACGAGGCGTCGGGGCCGGCGGCTGGTTGAGCTGCGCGATGCCGCACGTGGCGGCGTCCGCGGAGACCGTGCACGTGATGTTGAGCGACGGCGCGGCGAACACCTCGACGTCGTCCCCGCCGGCGGTCTCCAGGCCCGTCTCGGCCGACGGTTCAGCGGACTGCCCGGCGGTCGCGTCGGTGTTGCCCGTCTGCGTGTCGTCCGGCGCCCTGAAGAGGCTCACGGCGAACACGATCGCGGCCACCACGAGCAGCACGTCCAGCACGATGAACGCGATCCAGCCCGGGCTGAGCTTCCGACGCTCGTTCCCCGGCTCGGGCGGGTAGCCACCGCTCTGCGCGGCGTAGACCGGCTGGCCGTACTGGTCGTAGCCCTGCGGCTGGTAACCCTGGGGCTGGTAACCCTGCGGTTGATAGCCCTGCGGCTGGTAGCCCTGCGGGGGGTACTGGCCCTGCTGGGGCTGGGGCGGCGCGTAACCGGGCTGCGGCTGGGCATAACCCTGCTGGTACTGCTCGGGGTAGTACTGCTGCTGTTGTGTTCCCTGGTCCCCGCCGCCCTTGTGCACGGACTGGACCACGGGAGCACCCGGCGCGGCGGGCGCGGGTGTGACGGCCTGCGAGAACTGGCTCGCGGGCGAGATGGCCGGCGGCTTGCGAGTCGCGGCGGAAACACGCTGCACCGGTGCCTGCTGGGCAGGTGTAGGTGCAGTGGGCGGGTGCTGCTCCTGGGACGGGGCACCCAGCTCCTCGTCAGGGCCTCCGCCTGGCGGCGGTGGAGGCGGCGGCACTGTGCCGGACATCGGGCTACTCCCTCAGGTCAAATCGGTCGGTCGGGCGACCGCGGTCGATCGTACACAAAGGCGTTACTCGCTGTTACTCCTGCGTGGCATGATCGACGAGTCGTCGCAGGTAGTTCACAGACCGGACGTCAACCCAACCGAAAACGTGCGCCGATCGGCCGCGTGGGACGCCATCAGCGCCCCTTGAGAAGAACAGACGTGGAGGGCCCGTGCCCGGAGAGAACCTGACCCGCGCCGAGGCGGTCGAACGAGCCGGCGTGGTATCGGTCGAGTCGTACGAGATCGCCCTGGACCTGACCACCGGTCCGGAGACTTTCGCCTCGGCCACGACGGTGCACTTCACCGCCACGGAAGGCGCCTCGACGTTTGTCGACCTGGTCGCCCCGTCGGTGCGGTCCGTGGTGCTGAACGGCCGTGCGCTGGACCCGTCGGCAGTGTTCGCCGACTCCCGCATCACCCTGGATTCGCTGGCCGCCGAGAACGAGCTCGTCGTCGTCGCCGACTGCGGGTACACCAACACGGGCGAGGGCCTGCACCGCTTCGTGGACCCGGTGGACGGCGAGGTGTACCTCTACACGCAGTTCGAGGTGCCCGACGCGCGCCGGGTGTTCGCCGCCTTCGAGCAGCCGGACCTCAAGGCCACGTTCCAGTTCACGATTACCGCGCCCGCCGCGTGGGAGGTCGTCAGCAACGAGCCGACGCCGGAGCCGGTACCCGCTGGCGACGTCGCCACCTGGACGTTCGAGCCCACCGGCCGCATCTCGACCTACATCACGGCGCTCGTGGCCGGCCCCTACGCGGTGGTCCGTTCGTCGCTGACGTCGTCGGACGGCCGGGAGATCCCGCTCGGCGCGTTCTGCCGCAAGTCGCTCTCGGAGCACTTCGACGCGGACTACATCTTCGAGAAGACCCGCCAGGGCTTCGAGTTCTACGAGTCCACGTTCGGCGTGCCGTACCCGTTCACCAAGTACGACCAGCTCTTTGTGCCCGAGTACAACATGGGCGCCATGGAGAACGCGGGCTGCGTGACGTTCACGGAGACGTACGTGTTCCGGTCCAAGGTGACCGACGCCGTGCGCGAGCGCCGCGTCGTGACGATCCTGCACGAGCTGGCGCACATGTGGTTCGGCGACCTGGTCACCATGAAGTGGTGGAACGACCTGTGGCTCAACGAGTCGTTCGCGGAGTACGCCTCCACGCTCGCCACGGCCGAGGCCACGGAGTGGGAAGCTGCCTGGACCACGTTCTCCGCGATGGAGAAGTCCTGGGCCTACCGGCAGGACCAGCTGCCCTCCACGCACCCGATCGTCGCGGAGATCAAGGACCTCGAGGACGTCCAGGTCAACTTCGACGGCATCACCTACGCCAAGGGCGCGTCGGTGCTCAAGCAGCTCGTGGCCTGGGTGGGGCGTGAGGCGTTCGTCGCGGGTGTGTCCGCGTACTTCGGCAAGCACGCGTGGGGCAACACCGAGCTGCCCGACCTGCTGACCGAGCTCGAGGCCACCAGCGGCCGCGACCTCAAGGCCTGGTCGAGCCTCTGGCTGGAGACCGCCGGCGTGAACACGCTGCGCCCGGTGATCGAGACGGACAGCCACGGCCGCATCATGTCGTTCGTCGTCGAGCAGACGGCGCCCGCCGAGTGGCCCACCATCCGCCCGCACCGCCTCGGCATCGGTTTTTACAGCCTGTCCGACGACGGTGAGCTCGTGCGGACCCGCTTCGTCGAGGTCGACGTCGACGGCCCCCGCACGGACGTGAAGGAGCTCGTCGAGCTCGACCGCCCGGCGCTGGTGCTGCTCAACGACGAGGACCTCGCGTACGCGAAGATCCGGCTCGACGCCGCGTCGCTGCGCGTCGCCCTGCAGCACCTGGCCGACATCGCGGACCCGCTGGCCCGCTCCCTGGTCTGGGGCTCGGTCTGGGACGCGGTGCGCGACGGCGAGGTCCCGGCCTCCGAGTACGTGCGCCTCGTGCTCGGCGGCATCGCCCGCGAGACCGAGTCGACGACGCTGCGCACCACGCTCAACCAGATGATGCTGGCGGCCAAGCAGTACGTGGCGCCGTCGGACCGTGCGGAGACCCTCGCTGAGGTCGGCGACACGCTCTGGGCCCTCGTGGGCGACGCCGAAGCGGGCTCGGACACGCAGTTCCAGCTCGTGAAGTTCTTCGCGCACGTGGCGTCCACGCCGGCGCACATCGCGACGCTGTCGGGCCTGCTGGACGGCTCGATCCCGCTCGACGGGCTGACCCTCGACACCGACCTCCGCTGGGAGCTCCTGGAGGGCCTGGTGCTCAACGGCGCCGCTGGTGACTCGGAGATCGACGAGATGCTTGCAGCCGACAACACCGCCACGGGCCGCCAGGCGGCCGCCCGCGCGCGCGCCGCGAAGCCGACGGCCGAGGGCAAGCTGGCTGCGCTGTCGTCGGTGGTGGCCGCCGACGTGCCGAACGCGATCATCCGGAACACCGGCCTCGGGTTCCTGCACGTGAACGATCCGGCCGCGCTGGCCGACGTCGTGCAGCCGTACCTGGATGCCGTGCTCAAGGTGTGGAACGAGCGGTCGTACCACATCGCGGAGGAGATCATCGAGGGCTTCTACCCGGCGCCCCTGGCGTCGGCGGAGCTCCGCGACGCGACGACGGCGTGGCTGGAGTCGAACGCCGACGCGCCCCCGGCGCTGCGCCGCCTCATGGTGGAGGCCCGAGCGGGCACGACCCGAGCCCTGAAGGCCCAGTCGGTAGACGCCTGACCGGCTGGCCGGACCCACGCTCATCTTCGAGTCCCGGGTTTCTTCGCTTTGAGACAGTCCAAAGCGAAGAAACCCGGGACTCAAAGGTGAGGGGCGACTACCAGATGCGGACGCGGTCCTCCTTCGGGAGGTACAGGGCGTCGCCCGGCTGGACGTTGTACGTCGTGTAGAACTCGTCCACGTTGCGCACCACGCCGTTGCAGCGGAACTCGTTGGGGGAGTGCGGGTCCGTCGCGAGCCGGCGGAGCACCTCCTCGTCGCGGCCCTTGGACTGCCACACCTGCGCCCAGCCGAGGAAGATCCGCTCCTGGGCCGTGAGCCCGTCCACGACCGGTGCCTCGTCCAGGGGCTTGCCGAGCGCGATCCGGTACGCCCGGATCGCGATCGAGAGCCCGCCGAGGTCGCCGATGTTCTCGCCGATCGTCAGACCGCCGTTGACGTGCGCATCGGCGCTGCCCTCGGCCTCGGCTGAGTCCGAGCCCTTGGCGGCCTCAGACGCAGCCGGAAGCTGTGCCGGCCGGAACTCGTCGTACTGCGCGATCAGCGCGCTGGTCCGCTTCTCGAACTCGGTGCGGTCGGCGTCGGTCCACCAGTCCTCGAGGCGGCCGTCGCCGTCGTACTTGGAGCCCTGGTCGTCGAACCCGTGCCCGATCTCGTGCCCGATGACACCGCCGATCCCGCCGAAGTTCACGGCGTCGTCGGCCTCGGGGTCGAAGAACGGCGGCTGCAGGATCGCCGCGGGGAACACGATCTCGTTCATGCCCGGGTTGTAGTAGGCGTTGACCGTCTGCGGCGTCATGAACCACTCGTCGCGGTCCAGGGGCTTGCCGATCTTCGCCAGCTCGTAGTCCTGGTCGAACGCGTTGGACCGCCGGACGTTGCCCACCAGGTCGGCCGCGTCCACGGTGAGCCCGGAGTAGTCGCGCCACCGCACCGGGTAGCCCACCTTGGGGGTGAACTTCTCCAGCTTGGCCAGGGCCTTGGCCTTGGTCTCGTCGGTCATCCAGTCGAGGCCCTCGATGGACTCGCGGTAGGCCGCCACGAGGGCGTCCACGAGACGGTCCATCTTGGCCTTGTTCGACGGCGGGAAGTGCCGGGTCACGTACTCCGCACCCACCGCCTCGCCGAGCCCACCCTCCACGAGCGCGACGGCACGCTTCCAGCGCTCGCGTACCTCCTGCGCGCCGGTCAGCGCGCGGCCGTAGAAGTCGAAGTTGGCCTCGACGATCTCGTCGTCAAGGTACGGCGCTCGCGCGCTGACCACGTGGTACGTCATCCAGAGCTGCCAGTCGAGCAGCGGCAGCTCGTTCCACAGGGCGGCGAAGCCGGTCGCGAAGTCGGGCTCGCGCACGACCAGCTCGTCGAACGCGCCGCTGGGCACTCCCAGGGCTTCGGCCCAGGACACCCAGTCGAAGCCCGGCGCGGCGGCGACGAGGTCGGCGAGCGTCGTCGGGTTGTAGGTCAGCGTGGCGTCCCGGTCGCGCACCACGTCCCAGTGGTGGGCGGCGAGCTGCTTCTCGACCTCGTAGACGCGGGCCGCGGCGTCGTCGGGCGAGATGCCCCACGTCTCCTGGACCTGGGCGAAGCCCAGCATCCTCGCCACGTGCGGCACGTACTTCTTGCGTAGCGGGGCGTACTGCTCCTCGCGGTAGTACGCCTCGTCGGGCAGGCCGAGCCCGGACTGCCGCAGGTAGACGACGTACTTCTCCGGGTCGGCGGCGTCGTTGTCCACCCAGAAGCGCAGGCCCGCCGCTCCGCCCGTGCGCTGCAGCGCCCCCAGCGCGCGGGTCAGGGCTGCGGCGTCGCCGGCGTCCCGGATCAGCGCAAAGTCCTCGTCCAGGGGGGTCGTGCCGAGCGCGGCGATGCGCTCGGTGTCCATGAAGCTGGCGTAGAGGTCACCGATCGTGGAACCGGTCGGCGCGTCCTGGATGATCTCCCGGACGTGCACCTCCGCCTTGTCGTAGAGGTCACGGAACGCGCCGTCCATGGCACGGTCCGCGGGAATCTCGTGGGTGTCGATCCATCGCCCGTTGACGTGGCGGTACAGATCGTCCTGAGGCCGGGTTGCGGGATCGAGTGCGTCGAGGTTAATCCCCGACGTGAGTTCCGTGGCGTCGGTGGTCATGGCGTCAGCGTACGCAACGCGCGGGGTGCACATGGGGAACGGTGTGCATGGGGAACAATGAGGCCATGCGCCTGCACATCGCCGCCGACCACGCCGGGTACGACCTCAAGCAGCACCTGGTGCAGCACCTCACCACAGCCGGGCACGAGGTGACCGACCACGGGGCTCACGAGCTCGACCCGCAGGACGACTATCCCGCCTTCTGCATCTCCGCCGGCGAGGCCGTCGTCTCCGAGCCGGGTTCGCTCGGCATAGTGATCGGCGGCTCCGGCAACGGGGAGCAGATCGCCGCGAACAAGGTCACCGGGGTCCGGGCCGTGCTCGCCTGGTCGCTGGAGACCGCCCGGCTGGGCCGCCAGCACAACGACGCGAACGTGATCGCCGTCGGCGGGCGGATGCACTCGGTGGAGGAGGCGACGTCGTTCGTCGAGGCCTTCGTGGCCGAGCCGTTCAGCGGTGACGAGCGGCACCAGCGCCGCATCGACCAGCTTGCCGACTACGAGAGCAAGCGTGCCTGACGCGCATGCCTGAGGGGCACACCGTCCACCGCCTCGCGCGGACGTTCTCGTCGCTGTACTCCGGTCAGGTCCTGCGGGTGACCAGCCCACAGGGGCGGTTCGCCGACGGCGCCGCGGTGCTCGACGGCCGTCGGCTGATCGCGAGCGAGGCGTGGGGAAAGCAGCTCTTCCTGGGGTTCGCGCCCGCGGACGCGGCTCGTGCGGCCGCGCCCGCGGACGTGGCTCTTGCGGCCGGGTCCGACGGCGGGGCGACCCGTGATCCGGGCCTCCTGTGGCTCCGCACGCACCTCGGGCTGTACGGCGCGTGGACGTTCGCGGGCGCGCCGGACGCGCCCGAGGTGGCGCACGCGATCGGCGCGCCCCGACGCCGGATCGGCGAGCGGGACTCGGTGCCCCGGACGGCGTCGCCGTCGGACGGGACAGATGCTCACGTGACCGCGTCGAACGGGTGGGAGGTGCCGGAGCCGCGCGGGCAGGTGCGGGTGCGCCTGTTCGGCGCCCACGCCGTCGCCGACCTCACCGGCCCCACGGCCTGCGAGGTGATCACCACCGCAGAGAAGTCGGCGGTCGAGGCGCGCCTCGGCCCCGACCCCATCCGGGACGACGGCGACGTCGGCGCGTTCGTGGACCGGGTCGGCCGGTCGCGGGTCACGATCGGGCAGCAGCTCATGGACCAGGCAGTCGTCGCGGGTGTCGGGAACATCTACCGCGCCGAGGTGCTGTTCCGGGCCGGCGTCGACCCGCTACGCCCGGGCCGCGACGTGCCGCCCGAGACGGTCCGTGCCATCTGGGACGACCTGGTGCTCCTGATGCGCGACGGCGCGGAGCGGGGCGCCATAGTCACGACCCGCCCGTCGGACCGTTCGTCCGCGTCGGGTCGAGAACGGGCTTATGGCCGGGACCTGGACTCCGGCAGACACAAGCCCGTTCTCGACAGCCCTGGTCGGGGTCGGACCCGACAGAACACCGACGGGACGCCCGGGGCCGTTCCTGTCGACCAGGCCTTCTACGTGTACCACCGGGACGGGCTGCCGTGCCGGGTGTGCGGGGCGCCGGTGCTGGTCAAGGAGCTGGCCGGCCGCAACCTGTTCTGGTGCGGGAGCTGTCAGGTCTGACCCTCGACGACGCGGGCGAGGTGCCGGGCAGGTGCCTCGCCCCAGTCGTCCCGCTCGGCGTCGGTCGCCTCGGCGAGTGCGTCCCACCACGACGACGCCCGGTTGACCGCGTGGGTCACCTGCGCCGCGCGCAGCAGCTCGACCATCGCGCCGGCCTCCACGGGGAGCTCCCACGTCTTGAGGAACGCGGTCTGGATCGGCTCCCACGGGATACGACCGGCCGCCTCGACGACCGCTCGCGGCACCATCAGCGACTCCAGCGGGTGTGCCCACTGGGTGTCGCCGAAGTCGAAGATCCGCAGGGATCCGTCGACGAGGAAGACGTTCCAGGGGTGCAGGTCTCCGTGCTGCAGCGTCACGGGGAAGGGGCCGTCGGCCAGGGTCGCTGCCGCGTCCTCGACCAGGTAACGGGCGCGCGCGAGGCGAGTCGCGCCGGATCCGTCCAGGTGGCTGGGGTGCCCTGCCGGGAGGGTCGTGAGGCGTCCGAGCAGGTCGTCGAACCGGGTGGGCACCGTCTCGGGACCGCAGTCCGGGAGGCCCGCCGCGAGCAGCTCGTCGCGGTCGGACGCAACGAGATGCTGCAGGCCGGCCCAGGCACGCACCACGGCTACCCAGTCGTCGGGCGTCGGTTCGCGAGACTCCGGCAGTGTCGCGCCTCGGTCGGCGGTCAGCATCCAGCCGCGCTCAGCGTCGATCGCGACAGGCTGATCGACGTCGCCGGGGGCAAGGCCGGCGAGCACCGACTGGAGCTGCGGCTCGAAGGCGGACGCCGCGCAGTTCGCCTTGAACCAGAAGCGACCGCGCGTCGTCTCGACCACGAGCTGGGTGGACCACGGGCGCACCCGCGGCTGCGTCACACCGGTGATGCGGGCCCCCAGCCCGCCGACGGCGTCGGCGACCCAGCCCTCTGCCTCGGATCGCCAGGCGGAGCCGCGCACGAGCTGCGAGAACGGGATTCGGTTCGCCATGTCAGAAGACCCAGGAGTAGGCCGGCGCTACCGGCCAGCCAAACGCCAGGGCGATCTCGGAAAGCTCCATGAAACCGATCGTCGCACCCGCAGGCAACAGGAATTCTGCGCGGACTGTGTCGGTGTCCGCGTCTACGATCGCACCCGTGACCGACGCGCCGCCCGGACCTCAGCTCTCCGATGTCGAGGAGTACGCCGCCGCCGTGCTCGACATAGTCCGGCGCATCCCGTCCGGCCGGGCCATGACGTACGGGCTGATCGCGGAGATAGTCGGTGAGCAGCTCGGCCGCGGCGGGCCCCGTCAGGTGGGGAGCGTCCTGGCCGGTTCGGGGGACCGGTACGCACACCTGGTCCCGGACGGCGAGGAGGACGGCGTCGGCCTGGACGACGGCGGTTCGGACGACAGCGGCTCGGACGGCGACGGCTCGGACGACGGCGGTAGTGAACGCGTCCCGTGGTGGCGCGTCGTCAATGCGGCGGGCTCACCGCCGCAGCACCAGCTGACCGAGGCCCTGGACGCGCTGCGTGCCGAGGGCTGCCCGCTGTCCCGGGACGGTCGCCGCGTGAACCTCCGCCGTGCGGTCTGGTTCCCCGACGACGAGCCGTCGGCCAGCAGCGTGGACGCCGGGTAGCGACCTGAACTCCTGGGGTCGGTACCCGGCGTGCCGGCGTCAGACCTTGGCCGGCGCGACCCGCGACAGCAGCGCACCCGCCGTCGACCGGACGCGGCCGCCCAGCGAGCTGTCCTGCGAGGCCGACAGCAGCGCCAGCATCGAGGCCGGGTCGCCCTGGACGAGCATGGTCGTGATCGCCGTGTTCTCCCAGGTCGGGAGCTCGCGGCGGATCTTCGCGACCGGCCCGACGAGCGCGATCTCCTCCACGAGCTGGGTCGGGACGGCCGCGGCCGCCTCCTCCTTGCGCCCCGCGAGGTAAAGCTCCTGCACCTTGTCGAGCGGCTCCTTGTAGCCGAGCCGGTCGAGCGACTGCTTGTGGAAGTTCGCCTCCTTGGCGCCCATCCCGCCCGCGTACAGGGCGATGTGGGGGCGGATCACGTCGGCGGCGGCCTCGACGTCGTCCCGCACGACGACGGGGACCGTCGCGCACACCTCGAACCCGTCGGCCGCCGAACGCTCCCCGGAGCGGAGGTCGAAGCCCTCGGCGAGCAGCGCGCGGAACTCGTCGTCCATGCGCGGCGCATAGAAGCCGGCCATCCAGCCGTCGGCGATCTCGGCGGCGAGCGCGACGTTCTTGGGCCCCTGCGCGGCGAGGATGATCGGGATCTCGGGGCGGAACGGGTGCACCGTCGACTTGAGGGCCTTGCCCAGTCCCATCGACCCGGGAGCGTCGGCGGCGAGCGGCAGCTGGTAGAAGGCGCCGTCGTGGGTCACGGGCGCCTCGCGGCGCATCACCTGCCGCACGATGTCGACGTACTCGCGCGTGCGGGCCAGCGGCCGCTTGTACGGCTGGCCGTACCAGCCCTCGACGACCTGCGGGCCCGAGGCGCCGAGCCCGAGCACGAACCGGCCCTTGGACAGGTGGTCCATCGTGAGCGCCTGCATGGCGGTCGCCGTCGGCGTGCGGGCCGAGAGCTGGGCGATGCCCGTGCCCAGCCGCACGTTCTTGGTGCGGGAGCCCCACCAGGCCAGCGGCGAGAAGGCGTCGGAGCCGTAGGCCTCCGCGGTCCAGACCGAGTCGAGGCCCAGCCGGTCTGCGGCGACGATGAACTGCTGGATGCCCTTCGGGGGCTTGCGGGACCAGTAACCGGTCTGGAATCCGATGCGCATGCTGGGTCACCTCGTCGTGGGAACGTCTTACCTGGGACGGCGCGTCCCAGGTACTGCCCACACCCTACCGGTTGTCCGACGTCTGACGTGCGGGCGATCCGGCGGGGGAGCGATCAGACGGGGATGACGGAGACGTGGTCGCCGGCCAGAGCCATGATGTCGTCGGGGTCGGAGGTCAGTATGCGAACCGGCCTGGGCGAGGCAACCGCCGTCGCGCACACCATGGCGTCGATCGCATGGCTGTGCCCGTGCTTTCCGGCGTCGGCCAGGAGCTCGGTCGCGAGCCGGGCGGTCTGCTCGGTTACTGGGTCGATCGACAGCATCGAGAGGCGCCACTCCAATGCCTTGCGGTTGATCTTCGGGTGCACGGCCTCAACGAGAGTGGCGGAACTGATGACGACATCGATGTCGTGTCGGTGGGCAACGGCAAGCAGGTCTATCACTGCGTCGTCGTGCGCCACTGCCTTGGACAGGCCTTCGCTGTCCAGTACGAATGTTCCGGGTAGCAGGGTCGGCTTCTTCTTCGTCTGCTTCATGCCGCACCTCCTGCACGGTGCGCCGCACTGTTGTGTACCCGCTCGGCGTGCTCTTCGTCGGCGCGGATGATCGCCGCCTCGGCAGCGGCGATACGCTCCTCGCTGATCTTGCCGTGCAGTTCCTCGTACTCCGCGAGGAACATCCCGAGCCGATCGTGGCGCACGGCTCGGCCGACCGCTCCCGCGATGTAGGCGGACAGGCCAGCGTCACCACTGACCTCGCGCGCGGCCTCGGCGAGACTGCGCGGCATCGTGATCGAGTACTTGCCCATCTTCTCGGCCATGGAGCCGATCCTACCGCTGATCCTACCGAAACCGAAGATTGCGCCTTCCGCTAAATCGTGCGCTTCGGCAAGTATTGCCACAACTATCACCTCATAGATCGCGCTTCCAAAATCCAGCCTGGACGACTAGACACCCAAACTCTAGTCAGGTGGGGATCGATGCGCTCGTCGAACCGAGAGGTCTACCGTGGACATGTGGCCACCTACGACGACGTCGCCCGGCTCGCCCTCGCGCTGCCCGAGACCGCCGAGGGGCTGACCCGCGAGCACCGCGCCTGGTCCGTCGCGGGCAAGAAGCTCGCGTGGGAGCGCCCGTTCAGCAAGGCCGACATCAAGCGCTTCGGCGACGAGCCCGTCCCTGTTGGGCCGATCCTCGCCGTCATGGTCGAGGACCTGGGGGAGAAGGAGGCGGTCCTGGCCGAGGGGCGCGCGGGGTACTTCACCATCTCGCACTTCGACGGTTTCTCCGCCGTGCTGGTCCGGCTCGATGTCGTCGACGATGCCGACCTGCGCGAGAGCCTGGTCGACGCCTGGCTGGCCCAGGCGCCGTCGGCCCTGGCCGCGGAACACGCGGCCCGCCTGCGCGGCGCCTGACCGGCCGGGCTCCGGCCCCGCTCAGATCGAGTACTCGATGAGCCCCGACGGGTCCTCGTTGCGTGGCCGTTCCGCCACGGGTGCGTTCGGCACCCGGATTCGGGCCGGGATGCCCACCGCAACGCCCCCTGCGGGGACGTCCTTCACGACGACGGCGTTGGCGCCGATCTGCGCGTCGTCACCGACCCACACGGGGCCCAGCACCTTCGCGCCCGCGCCCACCGTTACCCGGTCGCCCAGGGTCGGGTGGCGCTTGCCCCGGTTGAGGGAGCGACCGCCCAGCGTGACGCCGTGGTAGAGCAGCACGTCGTCGCCCACCACGGCGGTCTCGCCGATCACCACGCCCATGCCGTGGTCGATGAACAGCCGCTTGCCCAGCCGGGCCCCCGGGTGGATCTCGATCCCGGTCGCCGCCCGCGCGAGCTGCGAGAGCAGCCGCGCGGGCAGGCGGAGGGACGGCGTCTGCCACATGCGGTGTGCGGCACGGTGCGCCCAGAGGGCGTGCACGCCGGGGTAGGCCAGCGCGACCTCCAGGCGGGACCGTGCGGCCGGGTCGTGGGCGCGCGCGGCGTCCAGATCCTCGCCGAGGACCCGGAACAGCCCGCGCGCGCTCGCCATCAGTCGACCAGGCCCTCGAACAGCGGCGTGGACAGGTAGCGCTCGCCGAAGTCGGGGATGATCACGACGATCGTCTTGCCGGCGTTCTCCGGGCGCTTCGCGACCTGGAGGGCGGCCGACAGCGCGGCACCCGAGGAGGTGCCGACCAGCAGGCCCTCCTCGCGCGCCGAACGCCGTGCGGCGTCGATGGCCGTGGCGAGGTTGACGTCGATGACCTCGTCGTAGACCTCACGGTCGAGGATCTCCGGCACGAAGTTGGCGCCGATGCCCTGGATCTTGTGCGGACCGGGCTGGCCGCCGTTCAGGATCGGCGACTCCTCGGGCTCAACGGCGATGACCTGCACGCCGGGCTTGCGCTCCTTGAGCACCTGGCCGACGCCGGTGATGGTGCCACCCGTGCCGATGCCGGAGACCAGGATGTCGACGCCGCCGTCGGTGTCCGCCCAGATCTCCTCGGCGGTGGTCGCGCGGTGGATCGCCGGGTTGGCCTCGTTGGCGAACTGGCGGGCCAGGATGGCGCCGGGGCGCTCCTGGGCGATCTTCTCGGCCGCGGCGACGGCGCCCTTCATGCCGTCAGCGCCCGGCGTGAGCACCAGCTCGGCGCCGTACGCGCGCAGCAGCGCACGCCGCTCCTTGGACATGGTCTCCGGCATCGCCAGGACCACGTTGTAACCGCGGGCCGCGCCCACCCACGCCAGGGCGATGCCCGTGTTGCCGGAGGTGCCCTCGACGATCGTGCCACCCTCCTTGAGCTCACCCGACGCCTCGGCGGCGTCGATGATGGACACGCCGATGCGGTCCTTCACGGAGTTGGCCGGGTTGTAGAACTCGAGCTTGGCGAGAACCGTCGCCTCGAGGCCCTCGGTCAGGCGGTTGAGCCTGACGAGCGGCGTGTTGCCGATGAGCTTGGTCGCGTCGTCGTAGATGCGGGCCATTTTTCTTCCTTCGCTGTGTGGCGGGTGTGGCTGGCTGGCGTCGTGCTTGTCCGACGTCGGGCCCGGGTCGTGCGGGTGCGCGCCTCGGGACTGGCGTGGAGCGTCTGGGGCTGACGGCTGGGCGGAGCATCGCGTTGGCGCCTTCGCCGCGAGGGGTACCGGCGTGGTCGGGCGTGAGCGCGACGCTCTACAGACAGCCTCGGGGGCAGCAGCCGGTTGCGCACGTCCGGTGCGCGGCGACCGGAACTGACTCGGTGGGGAGTGCGGAGCGCACGGTGCTCAAGACGTCCTCCCTGCGTGGGCGGCCTGATGGCCGCACGGCTGCGTGTTCCGTGGCGAACCACCGGCTCGCCTGCAGCAGATTACGCGGGCGAGGACTGTGAGACAAGATCTGTCTCAGCTATCGATCATGCCTATGTGTTCGGCCGTGCCGAGTGCCGTGAGGCGTCTCAGCCGTTGGGATACAGTGAGTCGCGTGTTATTCGGGGAGGTAGGTGCCATGCGGGACAGGGACGGGCTGTCTGCTGATGAGCTGCTCGATGCGCTCAAGGCTCTCGCGAACCCGGTACGCCTGCAGATCATGCAGTGGCTGCGCGACCCGGAGACCGAGTTCGCCGACTACGACCCCATCGCCGACCGGGATGAGTTCGGTGTGTGCGCCAGTCATATCCAGGCCAAGAGCGGGCTTGCGCAGTCGACCATCTCCTCGTACATGGTCACTCTCGAACGTGCCGGCCTGGTCCACTCCACCCGCGTGGGCAAGTGGACGCACTACAGGTGCAACGACGTGCTGCTGCGCCAGGTCGGGGAGTCCGTGGCGGATCTCGGTGCGACGGTACGGGCGGTAGCCGCATAGCGGAGTGACCCTGCGCGCAGTCGCGTGCGCAAGTCGCTGGGCGTTCTGATGCAAACCTCGGGCTGACGGCCCTCTGAAAACATATCGACAGATCGCGTTTTGTAGATATGCTGCGTCCCGTGAGTCGAGATCCTGAACACCGCGCGTCGGCCCTCATGGTCCACGCCCATCCTGAGCCCGCCTCGTTCTCCACTGCCCAGGCGCATGCTGCGCGTGAATCACTGGTGCAGCAGGGATACGACGTCGAGTTCATCGACCTGTATGCGAAGCAGTGGGCACCGGTCCTGGACCGGGGCGAGTTCGTGCCGTTCGACGGGCCCTTCAAGCCGCAGCGCGAGCAGTGGAACGCGGTCAAGGGCGGCCTTCTCGCCTCGGAGGTCGAGGCGGATCTGCAGGCGGTGTTCCGCGCGGACCTGCTGGTGCTGTCGTTCCCGCTGTGGTGGTTCTCGCTGCCCGCGATCCTCAAGGGCTGGATCGACAGGGTATTTGTCATGGGCGGCGTGAGCGGCGGAGACCTCGGGGCGTTCGACCAGGCAGCTCTGACCGGGCGGCGTGCTGTGCTGCTGGCCACCACCGGGGGCCCGGCCGCGACCTTTACGCGTGACGGCGCATTCGGGGACGCCAACGACTTCCTGTTCCACATCAACCGCGGAATGTTGGAGTTCGTCGGCTACGACGCCCTTGAACCGGTCCTCACCTTCGGGCCGGCCCATCTGGACGACGTCGAGCGTGCAGCAGCACTTGTCGACGTGCGCCGCGCCTTCTGCGATATCGACGACCGCGCGTTGGCAGCGACCTCGCGATCTCGCACAGTCGCCGGAAATTACTAACAGCCCACCTCTCAAGGACGGCGGCCGGGTCATCCGGCGTCGTCCGCCGTGAACGCGAGTTCTGAAATCCGCATCGGAAGGACAGCCACACCATGACTGCCAATGATCTACTCGAGCCCACGGCTGCGGAACAGCGGGTCGCCGCCCGCCAGCGGCTCGCCGTCGTCGTGCTGCTCACGGCGAACTTCACGCTCGCCGTGGACTTCTCGATCCTGGGTGTCGCCCTGCCGCACATCGGCAGCGAGCTCGGCTTCACCACCGCGAACCTGCAGTGGATCGTGACGGCCTTCGCGTTGTGCGCCGCAGGCTTCACGCTGTTCTTCGGCCGTGTCGCCGACCTGTTCGGCCGCAAGCGGATGTTCCTGATCGGCATCGGGCTGCTCGGGGTTTCCTCCCTTGTCGCCGGTCTCGCGACCGACCCGGTGGTCTTGCTGGCTTCCCGGGTCGGGCAGGGCCTTGCCACCGCGATGGTCACCCCCGCCGCGCTCTCGCTGCTCACCACGATGTTCCCCGAAGGGCCGGCTCGCGCTCGGGTGCTCGGGCTCAGCGGTGCGTTGATGGCCGCCGGCTTCACCACCGGTGCCGCGCTCGGCGGAGTGCTCACCGGTGCGGTGTCCTGGCGCTGGGCGTTCTTCATCAACGTCATCATCGCCGTCATCGTCCTCGTGGTTGCTCCGATCGTGCTGAAGGACCGGCCGGCCGAACGTCGCCCCCGCCTTGACGCTCCTGGGGCGATCACGGTGACGATCGCGCTGGTCCTCCTTGTCTTCGGCATCACCACCGCTGGCGAGCAGGGCTGGACCACGCCGCTCGCCTGGGGACCGATCTTCGCGGCGGCCGTCCTGTTCGCCTTCTTCCTGTGGATCGAGTCCCGCGTTGCCGAGCCCCTTGTCTCGCCCACGCTCTTGAAGCGCCGGAACATCGCCTGGGGCAACGCCGCCGGTCTGCTCGCGTTCGCGACCGAGACCTCACTCGTGTTCCCGCTCACCCTCTACCTGCAGGAGACTCTCGGGTTCGGCGCGGTCACCGCGGGCCTGATCTTCGCCTGGCTCGGCATCGGCACCGTCCTCGGCGGGCTCATCGCCCCGCGGGTCATCGGCAAGGCCGGCCTCAAGAACGCGATGGTCATCGCCTTTGTCGTCCAGGGCGCCGCGACGCTGCCCCTGGCCTTCGTCTCGGACAGCAACGGCTGGGTGATCCCGCTGTTGATCGTGACGTTCATCGGCGGAATGGCGAACCTGGTTGCGATCGTCGGCTACACCGTGGCATCCACCACCGGTGTCCCTGCCGAACAGCAGGGCCTGGCGACCGGCCTGATCACTATGAGCCAGCAGGTCGGCATCGTTGTGGGCACCCCCGTGATGTCTGCCATCGTCACCGCCTTCGCCACCACGTCGCTCCTGCCGGGAATCCAGGTCGCGATCGGGATCAACGCGGCGATATGTATCGTGTCCGCTGCCCTGGTCGCCATCTTCCTGAGCCTGCCCGCACAGCGAGCAGAAACAGCCTGAAGAGGAGTACTGAACCCATGAACTCTGTTTCGCGCGCTCTTCCCATCTCGGGGCTCGGGGACATGTCGATCGAGTCCCGGATGGTCGCCACCCCGTGGAGCCGGATGCTTCGCGGCATCGGCCTGGGGCAGTACCCGATCGACTACGACCCGACGGTGGCCGGGCACATCCGGGACACCTTCGAGCACCTGGTGGCGAAGGTTTCGCCGGCCGATGGTTACACCCGGTTCTCCCGGGACCTGGCGGACTTCACGCTGAAGGTCGTCGAGCCGGGCAGCGACCGGTCCTGGATCGGGCCGGCCGTAGGCCCGCTGCTGGACTCCGTCCGGTCGGTGCCGAATCCCTACTACCGGGCCATGGCCGGCAGCATCCTCATGGACGCCTTCGCGAAGCTGGGGCTGACGGGGCTCGTCGACGGCGACCTCGACTTTCCCGCTGAGGTGCTCGGGATGCTCGACGAGATCTCCGCGGACGGGATCGCGGACGAGAACCAGGGGCGGCACGGGGAGTACGAGCGGGTTTCCGCGTCCAGCGCGGTCTTCCTCGCCGTCGGACAGCTGGGGCTGCGCGACCGCCTGGTCACCGCCGAGCGAAACCACATCGTGGAGGCGCTCGATCTGCTCGACACGATCCCGATTCCGTACTTCTGCGGGCGAGCGGGCGGGATGCTGCTGTCCGTGATCGCGCTGCTCGACTACACGGAGTACATCTTCGACGGCGACCGCGACTACATGGCGGAGGTGCTCGAATACCTGACTCGCGCCGACGAGGTGGGGAACTGGCCGGTCTTCGACAACGTCATCACGACGCCGTGGAAGAAGGTCTATCCCCTGCTGACGATGCTCAACGCGGTAGCGATGTGCGGCCGGCCGGAGTATCTGACCCGCCCCATCGACGCTCTGGCCGTTGCCAAGGACCTGATGAGTCATATCCCGTGGGAAATCCGAGTCCACATGGCTCAGTACTACGTCATCGCCCTGCACAACCTGGGGCGTCTGGCGGACGAGATCCCGGACCTGGACGCCTACATGCGGGACATCGTGGCAGTGCTGGACATCGTCGATCCCGGGGAGAACTACTCACCGAGGGGTAACGCCTACCCCTACATCATCGAGCTGTCGATGATGGTCGGTCGGATGGATCTGATTCCGGACGCGGCCCTGGAGCGGATGGTCGATTCGTTCCCCGACCTCGACCACAAGGCCACCGACCGGATCAACCGCCCTTTCCCCGTCAGCTATGTGCTCAACATCCTCGGCGAGATCGGCGCGCCCGAGCTGATCTTCACGCCGAGGGACCGCTACGAGGGCCGCTCGGCGATCACGTGGGTCATCGACA
Organism: Promicromonospora sp. Populi; assembly: GCF_041081105.1. Classification (NCBI taxonomy): domain Bacteria; kingdom Bacillati; phylum Actinomycetota; class Actinomycetes; order Micrococcales; family Promicromonosporaceae; genus Promicromonospora; species Promicromonospora sp. Populi. The sequence continues at coordinate 5,139,045 of NZ_CP163528.1, forward strand.
ACCTGTCGCCGGGTGCCGAGGTGGAGGGTGATCGAGTCTCCATGATCGATCACTCGCTGGTCAGCTATGCCCTGCGGATGCGGGGAGCCGACGTGGGCGAGACCGAGCTGTTCAAGTCGTTCGTCTGGCCAGAGCTCGGCCACGGCGCTGTCACGACGAGGGTGTGATCCGCGGAGACGGCATCTTGTTCCGCCGGCGGTGACCGCCGGCGTGGTTGTTCCTGTGGAGGCGCGGCAGGCATCGGCTCATCACCGGTGTCTGCCGCGCTTTGGGGTTCGCCCATCCTTGCCCGCGCTTCGACAACGATGTCGTATGTGCCTTGGAGCGTGACCAGCCGCTGGATGTCGCCGTAGTCGATGGTGATCCGGAGCGTCTTTTCCAGGGCCGTGATGATCCGGGCCATGGCTAGCGGGTCGGCACCGTGGTCCTCGACGAGGTTGCTCGTGGTGCTGAGGCTGGCCGGGCTGAGCTCGAGGATGTCTCCGATGAGGTTCTTGACCAGGATCTTCGTGGTGTCGTCGAGAGTCGCCATGCGTCGCCCCTTCGCGCTCACGGTCGGATGGATGGGCTCGTCCCGAGCATTCTCCCGCGTAGTGAACACTTCGCTGTGTTACACACAGGTAAACCCACAGTTCGTAGGCTAACGAACCTGCCAGAAGCGATCAACCTAAGCAGGGGCGGATTGCGGAATGTCGGCGAGCCGGGTCCGCCGCCGTCGTCGTCGGTCCAGCTCGACGACGACGGCGGGGAGCGCCGGGTAGCACGGCCTGCGCGGTGCAGGCGGGTGGTTCAGTGGAACTGGTTCAGTGGAGCCTGGGAACGGGCAGACCGAGGAACGAGGTCCGCTTGCCCTCCAACATCTCGACGGACCAGTTGAGCCACTTGATGCCCTCGCCGTAGATCGCGACGGGACGGCGCTGGACCTGGTAGGAGTCCGTGAGAGTGCCGTCCAGCTCGGCCTGGAAGTGGAAGGGCGGCATGGCGGTGAAGTGGGTGCCCATCATGAACACGAACCGCACGAGCCAGTACGGGTCCTGCGCGAGGTAGGTGGAGTCGGGGTCGTCGAGGCCGAGTGCCCTTGTCATGACCCGGGCAAAGTAGTCCTCCATGCCCTTCGGATGATCCGGGTCCACGGCTCCGCCACGTTCGACGACGTCACGGACCCGGTAGGCGCGCTGGAACGGGTTGCCGTCCTCGAAATCGACCCGAATTGCCGGCTCGGCGTCCGGCGACGTGCGCACGTCGAGCTGGAAGTGCTCGAAGTGCATCTCGTCGTAATGACCGATCGAGTTGTGCCACGGCTTGTTGTCGTACATCGGGTCGTCGATGGTCTCCCGACCGGTGCTGCGATAGCCGATGGCGCGGGGGTCGAGGAACTTGATCCCGAGGGTGTCGGGAGTGATCGCCGCGAGTGCCGCGTCGATCTCCCGCCGGGGCACACCCTGCTCGATCAGCTTGTGGGCCATGTGCAGGGGGCCGGTGTGGCTGATCTTGATGTTCTCGGTGTTGGTGTCGCCCATGACGAGCGAGTGGAACCGCGGCTCCAGGAACCTGTGGTGCTCCGGGTGCTCACGGAACCAGCGCAGCAGGTTCCTGACGTTGCGGTACCGGTTGCCGTTGACCCTGATCCACTCGGGTTCGAGCAGGTGCGCACCGAACGTATGCGGCGCGGTGCGCCGGCTGAGGGCGAGCCGGTCCTCGATCTTCGTGAGGTAGGACTCGTCGATCGTGCTGCCGGGGGCGGGGATGCGGTTGACCGAGTGGATGTCGCGCTCGATCACGCGGTAGATCTCCTCGTACATCTTCGCAACGACGGGTGGCGGCGGCGAGTAGCGCTCGATGTAGCGGCTCACCTCGTCACCCGGGATGAAGCTCATCTCGTAGATGACCTCTTGGTGGGTCCCGGGCTGGTCGGTGCCGGGGTGCACGGCGGGTATCTCGCGTTCGATGACGTCGAAGACCTCAGGAAAATACCGGTTCACCGGTTCGGGCAGGTGGCGCAGGTACTCGGCCTGCTGCTTGGCCTTGGCGAACGGCGGAAGCATCACCCCGGTGCCGTCGATGCTCCAGGCCGCCGTGACGAGGGCTTCGCTGAGGATCTTGCGCACCACGGTGCGTGTGCTGCCGTCCTTGAGGAGGAACACCGTCATCGACTCGCTGCCGCCCGCGCCGAACCCGACGACGCGCTCATCGGGGTTGATGTACGTGTTGACGGTAGTGGTCAGGACACGGCGGCCCTGGGCGTGCCGCAGGACCGCCTTCTTCTCGATGGTCAGGTCGAGTGCCGAGGTGTCCTCCAACCAGTCGAGTGCCCCGTTGATGCCGCGCGTGGTCACGTCGAGGTGCGATCCCAGGGTCACGGTGCGGTCGTTCGCGTCGTCGGCCGGGGGTGCGGCGGCTGCCAGAGGAGTGGCGGCAGCCGGCGGTGTGGCCGCCGTCGGGCCGAGCTCGACGGTCCACGCGTGGCCGGCGAGGTGGGGGGCCGACGTCGCCGGCACCTGGTCGAGCAGCACCGTCCGGGTCGCGGCGATCAGGTCTCGTCTCGCGTAGAGCGGCACTCCGTCGGGGGAGATGACCGGGGTCTCGGCGTCGCGCATCGTGTCGGCGAGGCGATCGAGCGCTTGCTCGGTGGCCTGAACGTCTGCGACACCGTTCAGCTGGAGGTCGCACAGCTCGACGACGGCGCCCGGGTCGGTGGCTCCGGCCACGGCGAGGGCGGAGAGCCAGCCGACCGGGTCGTCGGCCCGGAGGTAGGTGTCGCGTTGCGCGGTCACGCTGGGGCGGTACAGCCGCAGCAGGTGGTAGAGGGCGACCTGGTAGCTGATCTCGTCGATCGCACGCGAGCCGGCGAGAGCCGCGGGGGCGTTCGCTCGGGTGTGCTCGCGGGTCATCCGGACCAGCGGTTCGCGGACGGCGAGGTCCATCTGACGCACCAACTGGTCGGGCTCGGCCCCTCCCCACCTGCCGAGACGCACCACAAGGGTCTCCGGGCTGCCGGCGCCGTCGTGCCGCTCGGTGCGGAGCGTCCCGTCGGGCCCGACGATCCGCAGCTCGACGAAGCTCTGCCCGAGCTTCCGGTGATCATCGGTGTACTTCTTCTGGCGAGCTCGCAGCACCAGGTCGCCGGCCCCCAGGTCTATCCGGGCACGGTGGGTCCACGTGTGCTGAAAGGCCTCCAGCAGGCGGTAGTACGCCGACGACCCCTCCTGCTCGGGCCGCAGCAGCTCCCGGGTGACGATCCGGCCGACCGCTCGTCCGGTGTACGCCTCGCTGAAGGGGCTGGCGGCCATGGAGCGGAACAGTCCGCGCAGCATCTCCAGGTGCCGCCCGTCCAGGTGGTCGCCGGTCGGCCTGAGCAGCTCGAGCTCCCGCTTGAGGCCGCCCACGCTGTTGATCGCGTGGAGCAGCGCGTCGGTGTCGGCGGGCGTTCCGGTGTAGCCGACCGCCGGGGTGCTCACGTTGCCGTCACCGAGCAGCCGGACGGACTTGCCCCCGGGGCCGAGCTCGACTGCCGCGTCCGCGTGCAAACTGTCGAGCGTCTCGGCGGTCGCGTGCGAGTCCATGACGCGGTCGGTCATGGCGAGGATTCCCTCGCGCATCTCGTCCGCGGTCGTCAGCACGCCGTCGCGGTGGTTCGCGATGACGGGGATCCGCGGTGTGCCCACCACTATCCCGTTGTCGTGCATGAAGCGGTCCAGACCGGACCGCACGACTCCCATGCGCGCGGAGTGTGCCAGGAACGTCGTCGGCTCCTTGAGATCAAGGATCTTGACGTCGTCGACCTGCGCGAGCACGGCGTCGAAGTCGTTCCGGACGGTGCCGCGGACATAGACGTTCGTCTGCGTTGCGGTGTAGCGCTTGTGCACCTCGACGTCCCCCACGGGGAACTTGCTGCCGAGTGCCTCGATCGCTGCCGCGAGCTGGTCCGGCCTGCTGCGCAGCCCGACCACGTGGTACGGCTCAGGCACGACGGGCCTGCCGGCGAGCGAGGCCGGAAGATAACCGGCGAGCTTCTGGACGTAGGGGCTGCCGCCCTGTGTTCCGTCCGCCGCGATGAGGGACAGCGGCGTGAACGCGTAGGCGATTCGCACGCCGTCGGCGACCGACAGGCTGCCGCTGGCTACGGCAGCGGTCAGGATGCCGAAGCTCTCACCGGTGTACGCGCGGAACGCAAGGTCCGTCCCGCGCCGTCGCGCCGTCGTGCGTAGGTACGCCTCGAGCGCCAGGCTGTGCGTCAGCACGACGGCGCCGATGTGCCCCTGGCGCTCCAGCCGGTCGTGGGGAAGGTCTTCGGCCGCGGCCAGGAGGCGGTGTGGCGCCTCGGGGAAGCCCAGGGCGCGCGCTGCGTCGTGGTAGATCGATGTGACCTCGTCGATCCCGGAGTCCAGGAGGAACCGACCGAGATCGCGGTAGGCGGCCCGGCTGCCGAGTCCTGGGAAGAAGCCGACCAGTCGGGCCTGCTGTCCCTGAGCGAGGTACTCGCTGATGGAGTCGGGCGTCTCGTCCGCCCAGAGGTCGAAGCCGAGCGGGATGGCGAGTGCGGCCGATGTTGCGGCAGCGGAGTCGAGGCGCGCGGGAATGTCGCGCTCGGAGGTGGGGGACGCTGCCCATGTTCCATAGAACATGATGGTTTACGCTCCTAACCAATTATTTTGGGATGCCTAGGGACCCGACGTCGCCGACGACGGGGTGGAGCGTCACAGAATTGCGCGCCACATAGTGGGCGCGCGGATGTCTCAGATGGGTTTGCCGCAGCGGGAGGGGGCGGCTGCCCTGGCCGTCACATGGGCGGCGTCAGCAGGGCCTGACGACAGAGGCCGATGGCTTGTGCCAATCCGGTTTGCGGGAACTTCGCCGAAGGCTGTGGAGACAGTCCGACAGACATGATCGGTCTCTCACTCTCGTCGTAGGCACAAAGCGGACAGAGACAAACTCGCAGGTGGGGACCGGCCGGTCAAGGAAATTGTGCGGCTACCGCACAAAAGTCACCCGGTGCGGTTACGCCGCGTCCAGGTCCCGACGGCGCAGCTGGAACTCCCCGAGGAAGTCGAGCACGATGGCCAGGCCGAGCTCGCATGGCAGTGCTCCCGGACGGCGGTGCAGCCCGGACCGCATGGAGGGATCGACGAGCCCTGGCTGGCGCGCCACGACGTGCCTATTGTCGTGAGCATGGCTGACACCGACCCGCTCGCAGCGGCTCCCGCCGCGATCCAGGAGTTCATCGACGCGACCAACGCGGGGGACACCGAACGATTCGTCGCGGTGTTCACCGACGACGCCTACCTGAACGACTGGGGGCGGGAGTTCCACGGCCCGGGCGGCGTCCGGAGCTGGAATCAGACCGACAACATCGGGATGAGGAGCCACTTCGACTTCATCTCCGTGGAGCCCGGGAGCGGCCCGGGGGAGTACACCGCCACCATCAAGGTGACCAGCAACCGCTTCAACGGAACGGGTCCGTTCAAGTTCAAGGTGCGCGACGACAAGGTCGCGAGCCTCGTCCTCAGCTGATAGCTGCGCTGGGCGGCTCGTTCAGAGGATCTTCTCGAACTTCTTCGAGCGCTGCCCGTAGCCGAGCCTCTCGTAGAAGGCGTGTGCGCCCGTGCGGTGGAACGACGACGCAACGGTGACGCGGGCGGCGCCTGCTGCTGCAGCCCACTTCTCGAAGGCCGCCACGAGCGCGCGGCCGGATCCGGTGCCACGGTGCTGCTCGGCCACAACAAGTGCTGTCAGCTCGACCAGTGGTGTGTCCAGCTCATAGGGCCAGAAGAGATGCCCGGCGGCGAAGCCGAGGAGAGCCTCGGTTTCCGGATCAACAGCGACCCACGCCGGGTCGTTCGCACTGCCGGCGAGGCGCTCGAGCCGGGCGGCGACCAGCTCCGCCGACGTCGGATACCCGAGCTCGCCGAGCAGCGGGGCGATGGCGTGAGCGTCGTCAAGGACCGCGTGTCGAATCTGCACGGTTCAGCCTAGGTCGGCAGTTCGGCGCACCTCGGGAACGTCCGTAGGTGCCACCAGATCACCAGGGGCACCACGAACAGCTCCAGCACCAGCGCCCCGATGAACGCCGGGTGCGGCCAGCCCGTGACCGCGACGGAGATGAGCCGGGGGATCGCGCCGAGCGAGGCGATCGCGAGGAGCACCCGGGTCACGTCGGCACGCTGCTCGGGCTTGCGCAGGCTCCACCAGATGAGCAGGCCCGCGGCGAGCCAGAACACGTTGAGGAACCGGTACTCGCCGTCGACGGTGGCGTTCACCGCCTCGCCGTCGGGCAGCGCGCCCGGTCCGCCGATGATCCCGAGGAGCCCGCTTAGCACGGGCACCGTGCCGAGCACGGCTACGACCACGATCAGCGTCTTGCGTCCCATGCGGGGCAGTCTGGCACGGACGCCCGCGGCCTCAGCCCCACATCGGGACCTCGGCCCCGAGCTCGAGCCCGTCGCCCGTCGTCTGGGCCGAGGAGATCACAACCCCGTTCTCTTCCTCCGGGTAGGCCACGCCGTCCACGAGGCGGTCGAGCTGGTCGTTGCCGAGCTGCTCGGCCACCGTCGCGACCGGGAGCGACAGCCCCGCGAACTGGACCGTGTCGGCGCGCAGCATCGCTTTTCCGTCCTCGGCGGTCACAGAGAGCAGCACGTCCACCGTCTGCTCCTGGCCGGCGAGCGAGAGCGGCACCTGCGCGACCAGGCCGTCGGCCCCGGAGGCGACCTGGAGGCCCGGCAGGTCGGCGGCGGAGCGCGCGGTCTCCGTGAGTGCCTCGGACGAGACGTCGAGCCGCACGGCGGCCTGCCCGGTCGCAACCTGCCAGAGCGCTGGTGTGCTGTCCCGCGTCATCGTGACGCCGGCGGGCAGGCTTGCCGCCGTCGTCTCGAGCCGGTCGTCGATCACACCCCGCAGCGCAAACTCGGCGACGACGCCGAGCACAACCAGCCCGCCCACCACCGAGGCGGTGACAACTATCCAGCGACGGCGGGGGCGGGCAGGTGCGCTCTGTGTCATGGGGAACATTGGACCCTACGGATCTGCCGGAGGCATGACGATCACGTGACGGGTCTCATCCGAACCTGTGTCTCATCTGGATCTGTCGCGTCTCGAACGGGCTTCATCTCGAACCGCGCGGACGGGCGGACATCCTGTACGCCTCGACCCACGCCCGCGCGTCCAGGTCACGGGGCAGCGCACCCGGCCCGACGCCGTGCTCGCGCGCCCAGCGCCGGACGTCGCCCCGGGCGATCCCCTGCCGCGCCAGGATCTCGTGCACACCCCGGCCCGGCCCGTTGAACACGGCGGCGGCGAACCGCTGGTAGTCGCGCTGTCGGGTCACCGGCAGCAGCGGTTCGAGGCGGCGGTCGATCACCAGGAGCCCGGCGTCGATGCTCGGCCGGGGCCGGAAGGCCGCGGCCGGGACGCGCCGGTCCAGGTGCGGCGTGAACCACGGCCACCACTGCGCGGTCAGGAGCGTGGTGCCGCCGACGGCGGCGCGCTTGCGCGCGACCTCCCACTGGGTGATCAGCACCGCCCGCTGCCAGCCGGGCAGCGTGAACAGCCGCCGCAGCACGGGGGTGGTCAGGTGGAACGGCACGTTGCACACCAGGTCATAGGTGCCCGACGGCGGCGCGTGGCGCAGGATGTCGTCCCGCGTCACCGTGACGTTGCCCGGGGTGACCCGGCCGAGCCGGCCCACCGAACGTGGGTCGATCTCGACGGCCTCGACCGGACGACCCAGCCGGGCCAGGGGCAGCGTCAGCGCGCCGCGCCCGGCGGCCCACTCGACCAGGGGGCGATCGGCGTCGGGCACGAGGTCGATCACGCGGTTGATGACCTGTTGGTCGACCAGGAGGTTCTGGCCCAGCTCGTGGGCGCCGCCGGGGTAAGCATGGACGCCGTCGGCCGGCGCAGTGCTGGAAGGGGCGGTGCTGGAAGGGGCGGTGCTGGAAGGGGCGGTGCTGGAAGGGGCGGTGCTGGAAGGGGCGGTGCTGGAAGGGGCGGTGCTGGAAGGGGCAGTGCTGGAAGGCGTGCGGGATGAACGGTTGCGCGACATGGTGTGCTCCGGAAGTCGTCGGTACTTGAGTTCCGGGCAGCACAAAAGCGCCGCCCGGCGGAAGCCGGCGGCGCGGGGCACGCGCTGGGTGTGGGTGTGCGTTCCGCGCCGCTAGCGGGCGGAACGCTCTCTGATCATCGGGTTCATGGTCATGGCATTCATCACGGGTGACCCTACGAGCCACCGTCCGGACCGCGCGAAGGGTTTTTCTCCGGGGCGGGTCTCCGAGGCGGGCGGGTAGAGTGACAGGCTGTTCCGAACGGTGACTTGCGAGATGGGGATGGCGTTGTTGCAGCACGAACAGATCGGTGAGTCTCGGTGACGATCCTTGCTTCAGACGCCCGTCCGGTTGAGGTCCAGGCGGCGCGGCGACGCAGCATCGCCGTCATCTCCCACCCCGACGCCGGTAAGTCGACCCTGACCGAAGCGCTCGCGTTGCACGCCCACGCGATCGACGAGGCCGGGGCGGTGCACGGCAAGGGCAACCGCGCCGGCGTCGTCTCGGACTGGCTCGAGATGGAGCAGAAGCGCGGCATCTCGATCACGTCGGCGGCGCTGCAGTTCGCCTACGGCGACGTGGTGATCAACCTCCTGGACACCCCCGGGCACGCCGACTTCTCCGAGGACACGTACCGGGTGCTGACCGCCGTCGACGCCGCAGTCATGCTGCTCGACTCCGCGAAGGGCCTGGAGCCGCAGACCCTCAAGCTGTTCGAGGTGTGCCGCCGCCGCGGGGTGCCGGTCATCACGTTCGTCAACAAGTGGGACCGCCCCGGGCGCGAGGCACTGGAGCTGTGCGACGAGCTGGAGGAGCGCATCAACCTGCGCCCGACGCCGCTCAGCTGGCCGATCGGCGAGGCCGGCCGGTTCCTCGGGCTGCTGGACCGCGCCAGCGGCGAGGTCCGCACCTACCGCCGGGCCCCGGGCGGCGCGTCGATCGCCGAGGAGAGCGTGCTCACCCCGCAGGCCGCGGCCGACGCCCTGGGCGACGACCACACCGAGGCGGTCGAGAGCGTGCAGCTCCTCGACGCCGTCGACCGCGAGTCCTTCCTCGCCGGCACGACGACGCCGATGCTGTTCGGCGCGGCGCTGGCCAACATCGGCGTCCGCCAGCTGCTGGACGCCGTCGTCGACCTCGCTCCCGCTCCAGGCGCGCGGGAGGACGTCGACGGCGCGAGCCGCGACGTCGGCCAGCCGTTCAGCGGGTTCGTGTTCAAGATGCAGGCCGGCATGGACCCGAACCACCGCGACCACGTCGCGTTCATCCGCGTGTGCTCTGGCCGGTTCGAGCGGGGCATGGTCGTCACGCACGAGCGGACCGGGCGGCCGTTTGCCACCAAGTACGCCCTGTCGGTCTTCGGCCGCGAACGCTCGACGGTCGAGGACGCCTACCCCGGCGATGTCGTCGGTCTGGTCAACGCCAGCACGCTCGCCGTCGGCGACACCGTGTACGACACCTCGGGCCGGCACGTGCGATTCCCGCCGATGCCGGTGTTCGCGCCCGAGCACTTCGCCGCCGCCCGGGTGGCCGACCCGGGTCGCTCCAAGCAGTTCCGCAAGGGCATCAACCAGCTGGAGCAGGAGGGTGTGGTCCAGGTCCTCGTGTCCGAGGCGCGTGGCGACGGAAACCCGATCCTCGCGGCCGTGGGCCCGCTCCAGTTCGAGGTCGCGACGTTCCGCATGGAGCACGAGTTCTCCGCGCCGATCCGCATGGAGACCCTCGGGCTGTCGCTCGCCCGCGAAGCGGCGCCGTCCGACATCGACACGATCGCCGCGTACCCCGGCGTGGAGGTCGTACGGCGCGGTGACGGCACCCCGCTCGTGCTGCTGCGCGACGTCTGGCACGCCCGGGCCTTCGAGCGAGCCCACCCGGACGTCCCGCTGATCCCGCTGGTGGCAAGCGGCGTCTAGGGACGCCTCGCCCGGGGATCCTTCTCTTTGAGCCCTAAGTTTCTTCGCTTTGGACGCCTCCAAAGCGAAGAAACTTAGGGCTCAAAGAGAGCGTCTTGCATTACGGTCTGGGCATGACGTCGTCCAGCTCGGTCGGGGCCGGTTCCGGCCCCGACGTGCCGACCACTGCCGCGCCGACCACTCCTGTGCAGCCCTTTACGCAGCCTCCGGCGGACCAGTACGCCACGCCGCCCGGGTCTCCCAGCTCGACCCGCCCGCCGCGCTGGCTGCCGAGGGCGCTGGTCATGGCCGTGGTGGCGGTCTTCGTCGCGATCTTCTCGTGGAACGCGCTCGGGGCCCTGAACGGGCTCTTTGTGAACGTGCTGATCGCGGTCTTCATCGCGCTGGCCCTCGAGCCGGGCACGGTCTGGCTGGTGCGGCACGGGTGGCGCAGAGGCCTGGCGGCCGCGGTCACCCTGCTCGGATCGCTCCTCGTGGTCATCGTGCTCATGGCGCTGTTCGGCAACCTGTTCGTGCAGCAGCTCGTCGAGCTCGCGCAGTCCGTCCCCGCGCTCTACGAGGGGCTCCAGGGCTTTCTGACCGAGCGGTTCGACATCGTCGTCCCCGATACCGAGAACCTGCTGCGCCAGGCGTTGGGCGAGTTCGGCGACGACGTCGCCTCCGGGGCGCTGCTGGTGGGCACCACCGTGGTGGGCGGGCTGCTGGCGACCCTGACGATCCTGCTCGTCTCTTACTACCTGCTCGCAGCGGGGCCGAAGTTCCGCGCCGCCGTCTGCGGCTGGCTGACTCCGGCCCGGCAGCAGGAGGTGCTGACCCTGTGGGAGATCACGCAGCGCAAGGTGTCCGACTACATCGGCTCCCGCGTGGTCCTGGCCGCGGTCTCGACGGTGGTCACCTTTGTGTTCCTCGCGATCCTCCAGACGCCGTACGCGGTGCCGCTCTCCGTCTTCGTCGGAGTGGTGTCCCAGTTCGTGCCGACGATCGGCGCCTACCTCGGCGGCGCGCTGCCCACCATGGTGGCGCTGACCGCGCAAGGGTGGCCGCAGGCGTTGGGCGTGCTCGCCTTCGTCGTCGCCTACCAGCAGTTCGAGAACCTGTACCTGGCGCCCAAGGTGTCGGCGCGGGCGCTGGAGATGAACGCGGCGGTGAGCCTGCTCGTGGTGCTGGCGTTCGGCGCGGTCTTCGGGGTGCTGGGCGCGTTCCTGGCGCTGCCGGTCGCCGCGACCATCCAGGCGACGGCGACCACCTACTTCCGGCGGCACGAGCTCATCGAGTCGCACATGCTGCAGGACCCGGACGTCGACGCCAAGGCGTGAGCGCCCGGGAATGCCAGCTGGCCTACGGGTGAGCCGCGGTGATCGCGATGACCCAGTCGAGGCGGGCCAGGGCGGTCTGCAGGTCGGCGATCTTGTCCTTGATGCGGTTCCGCTCGGCGTCCAGCATGGCCCGCTGGTCGACGTCGGTGTGCCCGGTCTCGATGCAGGGCAAGAGCTCCGCGATGTTGCGGCTGGTCAGGCCGGCGGCGTACATCTGCTGGAAGAAGCGCACCCGGTCGACGGCGTCCGCTGGGTAGAGACGCTGGCCGGACGGGCTGCGCTCCGGCGTGAGCAGGCCCTGTTGCTCGTAGTAGCGCACGGCGCGCACCGAGACGCCGGCAGCGTTCGCGACCTGGCCGATGCGGATGAGCGGCTCGGTCTCTGTGACGGTCATCTCAGCTCCTTCTCCCCGCTTCGAGGGCTCAGCACTTGCCTCTGACGTTAACGTCAGGTTCTAGCGTAGCCGACATGGACATCAACAACTCGGTAGCCCTGGTCACCGGAGCCAACCGCGGCCTGGGCCGCGCCTTCGCCCAGCGCCTGCTCGAACGGGGCGCCCGCAAGGTCTACGCGACGGCCCGGCGGCCGGAGGCGGTGGACCTGCCCGGCGTCGAGGTGCTGGCCCTCGACGTCACCGACCCTGCCTCCGTGCGCGCCGCGGCGGCAGCGGCCCCCGACGTCACGCTGCTCGTCAACAATGCGGGGATCCAGACGGGGACCAACCTCGTGACCGGTTCGCTGGACGCGGTCCGGCTCGAGCTGGAGACCAACATGCTCGGCCCTCTCGCACTGATCCGGGAGCTTGCGCCGACCCTCGCCGGCAACGGCGGGGGAGCGATCGTGAACGTGCTCTCCGCGATGTCGTGGTTCGGGACCCCCGGCGGCCACGCCTACCACCTGACCAAGGGCTCCGCGTGGGCCATGACGAACAGCGTCCGCATGGAGCTCGCGGAGCAGGGCACGCTCGTGACCGCGGTACACCTGGGCCTGGCCGACACCGACATGGCGGCGGGGTGGCCCGTGGACAAGATCGCACCGTTGGACCTGGCCGACGTCGTGCTCGACGGCGTCGAGGCCGGCTTCGCCGAGGTGCTGGCCGATCAGTGGAGCCGCGACGTCAAGGCACGGCTGACGCTGACGCCGGAGGAGTTCAACGCGGCGATGGGCCGCGCCCTGGCTACTTTCGCTTAGCCGCAGCCGCAGACCTATGACGCCGCGTATGTGGCGGTCGCCGAGGCGCACGACGTCACGCTGGTCACTGCGGACGTGCGGATCGCCAAAGCTGGTGTTGCCCGCTGCCCCGTGCGGGTCATCAGCTGACGCGGGTCGTCCGACGCCGGGGCCGGGTCGCGTGAGGGGCGGGGCGGGGCCCGCCCCTCACGCGGGGTGGGTCAGAGGACGCGGATGAACGTCGGGTTGGACTGCCAGATGCTGGTGTACCGGACGCTCTTGCCCGGTACCGGGGCCTCGATCTGCATGCCGTTGCCGGCGTAGATCGCGATGTGCCCCGGCGACCAGATCAGGTCGCCCGGCTGCGCCTCGGAATAGGACACGGCGCTCCCTGCGAACCGCTGCGCGGACGAGGTGCGCGGCAGGTTGATGCCGATCTGGGCGTACACGTAAGAGGTGAAGCCGGAGCAGTCGAACCCGGCCGGCGTCGTGCCGCCCCACACGTACGGCACGCCGAGGTACCGCATGGCGATGGACACGACCGACGCGCCGGCCTCGGCGGCCGCCTCGGCGGCGAGCTCCTGCTGGTATTCCTCGTTCTCCTCGGCGGAGACGACTGACACGGGGGCCTGCTCGACCCTCAGCTCCGCATCGGAGGCGACGATGACCATGGGCGCGGCCTCGACCGACGTCCTGGCCTGCGCCGCGAGCGCCTTGAGGTCAGCGGTGTTGAGCGCGCCCTGCATGGGCTTGCCGGCCAGCGCCGTGCCGACCGTCGTCGTGGCGGGGGCCGCCTGGGCCGGGGCGGCGATCAGGGACAGCAGCACGCCAGAACCTGCCGCTGCGACGACCACGCCGCGACCGGTGAACGCGCTGACCTGCTCGGTGGCCACGCGGGCGACGTCGGTCAGCACGGGGCCGCGCGCTGCTCGGTGCCGGCCGCGGCCACGCTGGGACGTGGCCTGGTTGAACTGGGGATCCATCAAAGCTGGGACCTTTCTGGCGTCGACGCGCTCACCGAACTGCGCCGGATACCGGCGAAGAGGGGACGGAGGCGACATCTCAGGCTCATGGCAGGCCCCACCATAGCGGAGCCCGCCATGCGCCGGAAGCACTCAATCGTCGTGGTGGTGGTCGTGCTCGACCTCGATCTCCCCGGTCAGGGCCGCGACCGGCACGGCGCAGGAATCGCCCTTCCAGGCCTCAACGCCCTCCTTGATCGCGAAGCCGGCGATCACCAGGGCCGCTATCGAGTCGGCCCAGGCCCAGCCGAGCAGGCTGTTGAGCAGCAGCCCGACCAGCAGGGCCGCCGACAGGTAGGTGCAGATCAGGGTCTGCTTGGAGTCGGCGACGGCGCTGGCCGAGCCGAGCTCCCGTCCGGTGCGGCGCTCGAACCAGCTCAGGAACGGCATCACCGCCAGGCTGACCGCGGCAAGGACGATCCCGACCGGGCTGTGCTCCGGTTCGCGCAGGCCGGCCAGGGAGAGCGCGGCGTCGACAGTGACGTAGGCCGCCAGGCCGAAGAAGGAGACGGCGATGATCCGCAGCGCGGTCTTCTCCCGGGCTTCGGGATCCGGTGCGGCAAACTGCCAGGCGACCGCTGCCGCGGAGAGCACCTCGACTATCGAGTCCAGCCCGAAGCCGATCAGGGCCGCGGAGGACGCGACGCTGCCCGCGGCGAGGGCGATGATCGCCTCGACGACGTTGTAGGTGATCGTGATCGCGACGACCCAGCGGATGCGCCGGCGCAGCACCAGCACCCGCTCGGGCGCGAGCGCGGCGCTCATCCGATCGCTCCCGGTGCGACGGCTCCCCGTGCGATTGCTCCCCGTGCTGTCGCTCCCGGACCGCAGCACAGCGGGACGGCGCAGTCCTCGTCGGTGCAGGGCGCGCCGTCGTCGACCGCGAGAACGACGTCCACGAGCGCTCCGATCGCGCGGGTCAGATGTGGATCGGCGATCTCGTAACGGGTCTGCCGGCCCTCAGGGGTGGCCACGACGATCCCGCAGCCACGGAGGCAGGCGAGATGGTTCGAGACGTTGGTCCTGGTCAGGTCCAGATCGCGGGCGAGCTGTGCCGGGTAGCCCGGTTCGTCGATCAGGCTCAGCAGGATCCGGGAGCGCGTCGGGTCGGCCATCGCCCGGCCCAGCCGGTTCATGACGTCCAGTCGCGATGCAAGAGTCAGCATGCGCTGACCATACAGCGAACGCTGACCAATCGGGGCATCGCGGCCGGTGACCGATCGCAGCGAGGTAGGGTCCTCGTTAGGGTGTGCCGGGAAGTCTGGTCGGCGTGGACCGGCCGAGGGCCGGTCCTGCTGAGTCGACCCCCGAGAGGATCTCCGTGCCCCGCACTACCCCTGCTGCATCCCGTCTCCAGCGTCTGCGTACCTGGGTCTCGCGTGAGGCCACGGGTGGCGCGCTGCTGATCGGGGCGGCGTTCGTCGCCCTGCTGTGGGCCAACTCGCCCTGGCGCGAGTCCTACCAGGCGCTGTCCGCGACGGTGGTGGGGCCCGCGATGATCGGGCCGCTGCCCGTCCACCTGGACCTGTCGCTGGCGACCTGGGCCGCCGACGGGCTGCTCGCGATCTTCTTCTTCGTGGTGGGGGTCGAGCTCAAGCAGGAGTTCGTCGCCGGGTCGCTGCGCAACCCGAAGGAGGCCGGCGTACCGATGATCGCCGCCGTGGGCGGCATGGCCGTACCCGCGCTGATCTACGTCGGCGTGGTGCTCGCGCTCGACGATCCGGGGGCGCTGCACGGCTGGGCCATCCCCACCGCTACCGACATCGCGTTCGCGGTAGGTGTCCTGGCGATCTTCGGCCGCGGGCTGCCGGTCGCGATCCGCACGTTCCTGCTCACGCTCGCGGTAGTGGACGACCTGCTGGCGATCGTGGTGATCGCCATCTTCTACACCAGCGAGATCAACTGGCCGGCGCTGGCCGGCACGCTCGTCTGCATAGCGCTGTTCGGCTGGCACGTGCGCTCGCGGACACCCCGGTGGTTCGTGCTGTTGCCCCTCGCACTGGTCGCATGGGCCCTGATGCACTCCTCGGGTGTGCACGCGACCATCTCGGGTGTCCTGCTCGGCTTCACCGTCCCGGCCATCGCCCGCCACGGCGAGGCAGCGTCGCGCACAGTCCGGTACGAGTGGTTGCTCAGGCCCTTCTCGTCGGGCCTCGCGCTGCCCGTGTTCGCCTTCTTCGCGGCGGGTGTCTCCCTGGTCGACGGCGACGGGCCGGGCGCCGTGATCGGACAGCCGGTCGTCGCGGCGATCGCCGCCGGCCTCGTGCTGGGCAAGGTGGTGGGTGTGCTGGGCACCACCGCGCTGATCACCCGGATCACGCCCCTGCGGCTGCCCGACGGCATCGGCGTGCGCGACCTGCTGCCCGTCGGGCTGCTGGCCGGCATCGGCTTCACCGTGTCGCTGCTGATCAGCGAGCTGTCCTTCGGTGCGTCCGAACACACCGACGGGGCCAAGATCGCCATCCTGGGCGCGTCCGTGCTGGCCGCGATCCTCGGCAGCGTCTCGCTGCGCTGGGACGCGCGCCGCGCCCGCTCGGCGGACATGAACCTCGACGGCGTGGACGACGACGTCAAGGACTACATCGGTGACGCCAAGGACCGCGAGACCCACTAATGCACCACCCCACTGACTCGCCGCACCGGCGGTCGCCGAGTCAGTGGGTTGGTCGGACCATTCCACTGACTCGCCGTATTGCGGACGCCTAGTCAGTGGAGTGGTCCCGGTAGGGTCCGGGGCGATGGGAGCCGAGCGTCGAGACGGGGTGGTTGTGTGAGTCTGCGCCGGGTCGAGGTGCTCGGGACGCTGCCCGCTGTCGCGTTCCGGGGGACGTTCGCGCCGTTGGCTCCGGAGCCCGCGCCCGGGACGGAGGTGCCGCCCGGCTGGGAGGGGCTGTACTTCCCGTACGACGTGCCGCTGGCCGACCTGCGGCCCGACGGCACGCCCGTACGCGACGGCGTGCTGCCCGAGATGGCCCTGCCCCGGCGGATGTACGTCGGCGAGGACGCGGTGTTCCATCGTGCGCTGCGGTACGGCGAGACGGCCGAGCAGGTGGTCAGCGCCGGCTCCATCACCCGGAAGACCGGGCGCTCGGGCGAGCTGGTGTTCGCCGACGTCGTACGCGAGTACCTGGTCGACGGCGTGCCGGCGGTCTCCAGCACGTGGCACGACGTGTTCCTCGACGTCGCGACGGCGCCGTCGGACCGGAAGGAGACTGGCGGCGATTCCGCGCCCAGCGCGGACTGGACCGAGCCCTTGCGGCTCGACGAGCGGCAGCTCTTCCGGTTCTCCGCGCTGACGTTCAACACGCACCGCGTGCACTACGACCTCGCCTGGGTGCGCGAGGTGGAGGGGCTCGGCGGGCTCCTCGTGCACGGTCCGCTCCTGCGCATCCTGCTGCTCGACGCCGCCGTCCGCCACGAGGTGGGCGACAACGTCCCGGGCCACAACCAGGCAGGCCCGACCGAGCCGGGCCGGGTCGCGGAGTTCTCGTTCCGGGTCCACGCGCCGCTCCTGGCCGGTGCCGACGCGGTGATCGCGGGCACGCGCCACGGGCAGGAGTCGGAGATCCGGCTGCTGGACGTCGACGGCGGCCTGCTGGCCCGCGGCGTCGTCACCTGGTCGAGCTGACCTGACCGGGGCCTGCCGCAACGCCGCGCGGGCCGCCGGAATGACCATGCGGTTGCTGCCAGAACGGGGGCGTGCCTGGCAGCAACCGCATGGTCATTCGTCGAGCCTGCCCGGATTTGCCAGGCCGTCGGCGTTGATCAGGGCAGCGGCTTGGTCTCCCCGGGCTTGTTGAGGTGCTCCTCGGTCTCGCCGGTGCGGGCCTCGTCCGAGCAGCTCGGTTCGGGAGCCGCCTCCGAGGCGCTCGCGGACGGTTCGGGTGCCGGGGTCGTGGCTGTGTCCGCGAGATCCGTCGTGGCAGCGGCGCTTGCCGCAGGCTTGGCCTCCTCCGTGGTGCGGGCGCCGTTAGACGTCCCTTCGGCCTTCTCCTCGGTGGCCGTCGCGTCGCCCGGGCCGGCCGTGCTGCCGTCCGGCGGGGCGGCGGCATCGGCCGACGCCGCGGCCGCATCGGCGTCGGTATCCGCAGCGGCGTCGTCAGCCGGGGCTGACGGCGACACCTCCGGCGAAGCGCACGCCGCGGCAGGTTCGGTAGCGGTCTCGGTGGTCGACTGCTGGCTGAGCCAGCCGCCGAGCACAACTACGCCGACCGTAGCCAGCAGGGAAATGATCAGGGTGATGCGTCGCACGGGTGCTCCTTGAGTGGGTATGGATGGTTGGTTGTACGGGCTCGCCTACCAGGCGAAGTCCTCGTGGTGGACGTTCCGTTCGGGCATGCCCACGGCCTTGAGCGACCGGCGCACGGAGCGGATCCAGGGCGACGGCCCGCAGATGAACGCGTCGCGGTCGGCGATGTCGGGCACCATGCGTTCGAGCACGTAGTCGTCGGTGCCCGCGACGTCGAGGACGGTGTCGGGGAGCCAGGAGCCGTCGCCGCGGCGTCGGCCCGGCAGCAGGTACAGGTCGATCCCGCGCTGCCGGGCGAGCTCGACGAGCTCGTCGCGGAAGATGGCGTGCTCGTCGTCGGTGTACCGGTAGACGAGCGCCGCCTCGCCGGGCGCGTACTGCGAGTCCTGGAGGATGCCGCGGAACGGCGTGATGCCCACCCCGGCGGCGAACAGCACCATGCGCGGCCGGGTCCGTCGCTCGGCCGTCATGGTGCCGTACGGTCCCTCGATCAGGACGGACGTGCCGGGGCGCAGCGTGGCCGCTCGCGCGGAGCTCTCGCCCACCGCGGCGATCGTGACCTCCAGCGAGCGCGGCCGCGGTGGCGCGGAGATCGTGTAGGGCTTGCCGCGCGACCAGCCCGGGCCGTCCAGGAACCGCCACACGAAGAACTGCCCGGATCGGGTCCCCATCCGGTCCAGGTGCCGGCCCCGCATGGAAACGGTGACGACGCCGGGAACCTCCTGGTGCACCTGGGTGACACGTAGCCGGTGGTACCAGGACCGCCACAGCGGCACGCCGAGCCGGAAGACCAGCACCGCAGCGAGCGCCGACAGGTACAAACCCCAGAAGAAGATCTGCGTCCAGAGCTCGTGGAAGTGGGTGCCGTCGAACACCTGGTGCGGGAACGCGAGGCCCATGCCGAGGTAGGAGTACAGGTGCAGCAGGTGCCACGACTCGTACCGCAGCCGCTTGCGCGCCCACCGGATCGACGTCACTACGACCACGATGAGCATCAGCGTGCCGAGCGTGGCCCAGATCATCCACGGGTCGGTCACGAACAGGGCCCACAGCGCGCCGAAGACGTCGCCGCGCGGTTCCTCGGTGCGTTCGATCGCGAACAGCACGACGTGCGCGATCATCAGCCAGAACGACCAGTAGCCGACCTGGCGGTGGCGCCGGGCCAGCACGTCGTGGCCCCAGGACTGTTCCACCCAGGGGATCCGGGCCAGGAAGAAGACCTGCAGCACCATGAGGTTCGAGGAGAGCAGCCCGGTGAGCAGGGCCTGGGACCCGATCGCGTACTCGGGGTAGACGAAGGTCTGCAGGTAGCCACCGCTGCGCACCCAGATCCACGTGGTGAGCACGAGGCTGCCGAGGGCGAGGATGCCCAGCAGGTCGGCGATCAGTGCCTGGCGGGTCTTGCGGCGTGGTCGGGTGACAGGCATGGGCTGGGTGCTCTGCCAGGGGACGGCGAGCACCTGGGTCCGTGTGTCGGTCATGCGGTCCAGCGTGGGCAACCAGATTGTGGCCCGGTTAAGAGATCGGAGAGAAGTAAGAGAACTCTGAGAACCAGGCTCCCAGCGGCCCGTTGCGCAGGCCGTTCCCAGGACCGGCGCTCAGAATCGAAGCGATGATCTCTCACCCCTCGGTCGACGCACTCGTGGTCGACGACGATCCCGCCGTGCGCGCCGTACTGGCCGACGGCCTGGCCCGGCACGACATGACCGTGCGCGAGGCGGCCGACGGGACCGCGGCCCTGGCGGAGTTCGCGGCTCGCCCGCCGGACATCGCGGTGGTCGACGTCGGTCTGCCGGGCATCAGCGGCGTCGAGCTTGTGCGCCGCCTGCGCACCGAGGGGCTGTCCCTGCCGCTGTGCATCCTGTCGGCCCGAGACGAGGTGGACGACCGGGTGCGCGGACTGGCCGCCGGCGCCGACGACTACGTGGTCAAGCCGTTCTCCGTGACCGAGCTCGCGGCCCGCCTGCACGCCCTGGTCAGGTTGCACCGGGTCCGTAGCGGCGGGCCGGTCGTCGTCGGCGACCTGGTGCTTGATCCGAGCCGACGGCTCACCACCCGCGCCGGCCGCGAGCTGGGCCTGACCACCCGGGAGTTCGAGCTGCTCCAGGCGCTGGCCGGCCGCCCCGGCCAGGTGCTGTCCCGGCGGCAGCTGCTGGAGCAGGTCTGGGGGTACACCTGGGACGTCGACACCAATGTTGTGGACGTGTTCATCGGCTACCTGCGCCGCAAGACCGAAGCGACCGGCGAACCACGGATGCTGCACACCGTCCGCGGCGTCGGCTTTGTGCTGCGGCCATGATCATGACCCGGCGCTTCACGGGCCTCTCCCGGCTCGCCCCACGCAGCCTCAGCGCGCGGCTCGCGCTCGCCACCGCGCTGGTGGTGCTCGCCGTCGTCGCCCTGGCGGGCACCGTCCTGGCCCTGCGCATGGATCAGCGGGACCGGGCCGAGGTCGACGCCGTGCTCGCCGAGCGGGCCACCCGGGTCGCCGACGACGCGGGCAAGCTGCTCGGCGACACCGCCGACCTGAACGGCGCCGGGCCCGACGACGAGTACGGCGAGCTGCTCAGCGGCAGCGACTCGCTGGTCCGCCTGCTCGACGACGACGGCGCGGTGGTCGCGCAGCGCGGCGCCACGCTCACCCCGGAACCGCCGGCGCCGGTCGCTGACGGGTACGCCGACATCGACGTCGACGGCGACCCGTGGCGCACCTACACCGTCACCACGGACGGGGTGCGGGTCCAGGTGCTGCAGACGCTGGTCCCGGTCGAGGCCCGCCTGGCGGACAACGTGCGCCTGGTCGCCCTCATCACGCTGGCCGCGGGCGCGCTCGCCGGGGCCGGGGGCTGGGCGGTCGCGCGCCTGGTGGTGCGGCCGGTCGGGCGGCTAACCGCCGGGGCGACGCGGATCGTCGCCGACCCCGACCCGGCTCACCGGATGCCGCACGTGACGGGGCCGCTGGAGGTGGCGACGCTGTCCGAGACGCTCAACGCCATGCTGGACCGGATCGCGGCGGCCACCGACTCCACGCGCCGGTTCACCGCCGACGTCGGGCACGAGCTGCGCGGGCCGCTCACCGTCGTCGGCGCCCACCTGGAGATCCTCGGGGCCGAGGCCGGCAGCGGGAACGGAGCCGACGCCGGAGCCGGGAGCGGGTCCGGGACGGACCGCCTCGCACCGGACCAGCGGGCCGCCGTCGAGGCGATGACCGAGCAGCACGCCCGCATGACCACCCTGCTCAGCGCCCTGCAGACGCTCGCGCGCGGTGACGCGGGCGCCCTGCCCGGCGCGGAGGAGATCGACGTGACGGTGCTGGTCCGGGAGACCGTGCGGCACGCCGCGCAGCGCCACCCCCAGGTCACGTGGAAAGGCCCACCGGACGATCGGGCCGGGGTCGGGTACGACGACGTGGTGGTGACCGGCTGGCGGGACGGCCTCCAGCTCGCGCTCGGCAACCTGCTCGACAACGCGGCGCTGCACGGCCGCCCGGCGGGCCGCGTGACCGTGTCGGTGGCGCGTTCGGGCGAGACCGTGGCGATCACCGTCGCCGACGACGGGCCCGGCGTCCCCGCGGTGGAACGTCCGGTAGTGACCGGACGCTTCGTGCGCGGAGCTCAGCCGCGCGGGCCAGGGTCCGGGCTGGGGCTCGCCCTGGTGGACCAGCAGGCGCGGCTGCACAGCGGAACTTTCACCCTCGGGGACGGCCCCGACGGGGGTCTCGCGGCGACGTTGACGCTCCGTCTGACGTGAGCCGCGCGGGCCCGCCAGGGACGGTTGAAAACTGGTGGCCCCACAGGCGGCATTCAGCAGCGATACTTAATGGGTGACTACGTCCAGCGAAACCCCTGCCCTTGCAGGAGCAGAGATCCCGGTAGAGCTTCTTTTCCGGGTTCCGTACGGCAAGGTTCTGCACGGCAGGGACTGTACGCACCTGTCCGCGGACCGCCTGGCCTCCCTGCAGCCCGCGACCGAGCTCGACAAGCAGAAGTTCAAGGTCTGCAAGACCTGCCTCGTGGCGCTCGCCGGTGCCGCTCCCGACGACTACGACTCGTTCGAGGCCGCACTGGAGGCGCTGCCGATCCCGGCGGTGCACCGGTCGGTCATGCGCGAGATCGCCGAGGGCCTCGACAAGTCCCGCATCTGGATCCCGTCGTCCCGCTCGTACGTCGCGGTCTCGCCCGGTCCCGGACAGGAGGCGAGCGCCTTCTTCAACAAGGGCTTCGTCGACGTCCAGCAGGACGGCGGCGGGTACAAGCGCATCCTGATGGCTGGGTTCTCGGGAACGCAGACCAACACGTTCGCGCACGCGCCCGACGCCGCCCCGGCCAGCTGCCCGGGCTGCTACATGCAGCTGCCCGCGACGGGTCGCTGCGACAGCTGCGACTGACCTGTTCCGCACGGTGTGACCGAGCCTGCCGGGCCTTCCAGGCCCGTTGGGTCCGTGGCCTAGCCTGCGACCGGATGCCCGACGGCGGCGAGAGCCGCCTCGGTGTCCGCGCCGACCAGGTCGGCGTTGAGGTGCGCGCCCGCCAGCGCGCCGGCCGCGGCCGAGGCGCCGACCTGGGCCATCGGGTCGGTCGCGTTGCCGGCCACCCACACGCCCGGCACGTCGGTGGTGCCCGCCATACCGGTGACGAAGTGGCGGCCCATCCCGTTCGGTAGGTCCTGCATGGGCAGTCCGAGACCCTCCAGACCCTCGGCGCGCGCCCGCAGCCGGGTCGCGACCGCGAGGACCCGCCGGGCGACCAGCGTTCCGTCCGCGAGACGGACACCCGCGATGCCGCCGCCGTCGGCCGACACCACCCGGTCGACGGCGGCGTCGACGATCCGGATGCCGCGGGCGGCGAAGCGCGCCCGGGTGTCCTCGTCGAGCTCCGTGCCGCGGCTGAAGTAGACCAGGTCGTCGGTCAGCTGGCGGAACAGCAGCGCCTGGTGGACCGACGCCGGGCCGATCGCCAGGACCCCGATGGGCTGGTCCCGTACCTCCCAGCCGTGGCAGTACGGGCAGTGCACCACGCTGTGCCCCCAGTGCTCGGCCAGCCCGGGGACGTCGGGCAGCACGTCCCGCAGGCCCGTGGCGACCAGCAGACGGCGCGCGTGCAGGGTGGCGCCGTCGGCCAGGGTGACGGTGAACCGCAGGTCGCCACCCGCGGACGGCTCGGTCGGGGCCGCGGCGACGACCTCGCCCGGGCGCACCGTGCCGCCATAGCGGCGGACCTCGGCGCGGCCCCGTTCCAGCAGCTCGGCCGGGGGAGTGCCGTCCAGGCCGAGCAGCCCGTGCACCCCGTCAGCAGGCGCGTTGCGCGGGCTGCCGCCGTCGACCACGACTACCGACCGGCGGGACCGGGCCAGCATCAGCGCGCCGTTCAGCCCGGCGGCCCCGCCGCCGATCACCACGGCGTCGATCGGCTCGGTCGGCAGCGTGCCAGCGGTGGCGATGCCCGAGGCGGCGGCGCCGGTGGTAGTGGCGAAGGTCGTATCGGCGTCGGCGTCGGCGTCGGGGTTGTGGGCGCTGGCGGTCATGTGGTTGTTCCTCTCCGTCGGGCCCGGTGCGGGCCGACACCGGCGACGCTAACCTCGGATTGCTGCATGAGCATAGAATTTTGCCTATGACGCAAGAAGATGGCGAGCTCGACAGCCTCGTACGCAAACGGATCCGCGCGCTGCGGGTGGCTCAGGGCTGGTCCCTGGAGGAGCTGGCCACCCGCGCCCGCGTCAGCCAGTCCACGCTCAGCCGCATCGAGAACGGCCAGCGCCGCCTGGCCCTGGACCAGCTCGTGACCCTCGCGCGCGCCCTGGACACCTCCCTCGACCAGCTCGTGGAGACGGCCACGGACGACGTCATCACCAACCCGACGATCGACGGTCCCCGCGGGCAGCTGCGCTGGCCCATCAAGGCCGAACCCGGCATGACCGTCATCCGGCAGCGGCTGACCAGCCCGGCCCCCGACAACCCGGCCCGCATGCGCGCCCACCCGGGCCGCGAGTGGTTGGTCGTCATCTCCGGTGCCGCCACGCTGCTACTGGGCAACCGCCGCTTCCGCATCGAGACCAACCAGGCGGCGGAGTTCCCCACGATGCTGCCGCACGCGATCGGCGCCGAGGGTGGCCCCTGCGAGACCCTGGCCATCTTCGACCGCGACGCCCGCCGCGGCCACCAGCGCGACGCCGCCCCCGCAAAACCCAGCGGCCAGGCCTGACGGCGGTTGTTAGGCTCCCGCGCGATAACGACGGAGATCGACGGGCTGCCGATACACCTGAAGGCGCCGCACGACCTGTCGTTCGACGTCGCGGCGCGAGCTATGCGCCCCGAACGGAGCGCGCGCTGGCCGTCGGTCTCCGCACTGGCCGAAGCCTGGCGGATGGCGGTCTGAGGGCAGATCGGGGCCGGCTTCATTGCTGCGCTCGCGGTGACTGTACGAATTCGAGGTGGGTTGCTCTGCGTAGACGTTGTCTACTGACAGTGACGGACCTGGAATTCGTAGTGTTACCCCGACGCCGACCCGGGCTCCCGCTCTGCCACTGACCTGGTGCGGGCCTGGCGCGCCCGGCCCGCAACAATGGCCCTATGAGCACGCCTCGCCGCCCCTCGCGCCCAGACCCCGCCACGCTCAGCGACGACGAGAAGGAGGCGTTCGCCGAGCGGCTCCGCGAACGGGTCTACGTCACGTTTGCCGTGCTCGCCGTCATCCTCACGCTGCTGACCCATGCCGAAGGGCTGGCCGCCGGGACCGCAGCGGCCTCGCTGACCATCACCGCCGTCGGCACCGTGGCCGCCGCGTGGCTGGCGGAGCTCATCGCGCACCTCGCCGCGCACGGCGGGTTCCCCGACCGGGCACACCTGCGCGCGATGACGGGTACGAGTGGCGGCGCTCTGCTGACCCTCATGGTCCCGCTGCTCGCACTCCTGGTGGCGGGCCTGGGCTGGTGGGAGGTGACCACCGCGCGACACGTCGGTGTCGGCGCACTGATCGCCTCCCTCGTGCTCATCGCCTGGCTCGGCGTCCGCCGCGCCAGCCTGCCCTGGCCAGCCCGGATCCTGGCGCTAGGTGTCCTCGCCGTCCTCGCCGGAGTGGTGGTCGCCCTGAAGCTGCTCGCCCACGGCTGAGGGCTCCTGCCGCTTGGCTGAGGCGCGTCGCCGCACGGCACGGGTGTCGCACGCACCACACTGTCCGAAATCCGCTTTCCGCGCCGGTACCGCGCGGGCGAGGATCAGGCAGTGACATCCTCTCCAAGCTCCACCGCCCTCGGTTTCTGGGCGGACCTGCCGCGTGACGGCCGCTGGCTGCTCTCTACCGTTGTGGTGCAGTTCTTCGGCCGCGGCCTGACACTCCCGTTCACGATCATCTACCTGCACGAGGTGCGCGGCTTCTCGCTCGGCCTGTCCGGGACGCTCATGGGGCTGATCGCCGTGGTCGGCCTGCTCGTCACCGGTCCGGCCGGTGCCCTCGTTGACCGGTACGGCGCCCGGCGGGTCATGCTCACCGGCCTGTTCTTCGCTGTGGCGGGGTACGCGGTGCTCGCGTTCGCCACGGTCCCGGCGGTCGCGGCCCTGGGGCTCGCGCTCTTCGGCGTGCAGCTCGGCGTCGGGTGGCCGTCGGTCAATGCGCTCGTCGCCACGGTGGTCGACGGCGACCTGCGCCAGCGCTACTACGGCGTGAACTTTGCCCTGCTCAACCTGGGTGTCGGCGTGGGCGGTGTCGTCGGCGGGCTCGTGGTCGACGTCGAGCGGCCGGAGACCTTCGTCATGGCGTTCCTGGTCAACGCGGCCACGTTCGTCGTCCCCGTCGTCGTACTGATGGGGCCGCTGCGCCACCTGCACGGGCGGGTCGACCGGCCGGACGACGGCGGCGCCGCGGAGGGGTACCTCTCGATCCTGCGCCGGCCCGAGGTGCTCTGGCTCTCCGCGCTCGGGCTGCTCGCGGCGTTCGTGGGCTACGGGCAGATGGAGGGCGGTTTCCCCGCCTTCGCCCGGCTGGTGGCCGAGGTCTCGACCCGCGCGATCGGCTTCGCGTTCGTGGTCAACACGGTGGTGATCGTAGTGCTGCAGTTCTGGGTGATGAACCGGGTCGGCGGACGGCGCCGCACGCGCGTGCTCGCCCTCATGGCCGTGGTCTGGGCGGCGGCCTGGCTCCTGCTCGGCGGCGCCGGCCTCGTGCCCGGCGGCACGGCGGCCGTCGTGATCGTCCTGGTCTTCCACGGCCTCTTCGGGCTGGGGGAGACCCTGATGCAGTCCGTCCTGCCCGCCCTGACCAATGACATGGCGCCCGCGCACCTGCGCGGCCGCTACAACGCGATCAGCTCCGGCGCGTTCCAGGCCGGCACCATCGCCGGCCCCGTGGTCGCTGGCCTGCTGCTGGAGCGCGGGTGGGCCGGCGGCTTCATCGGGGTCGTGGTGGCCGGCTGCCTGGGGATCGTCGCGATCGCGCTCGCCGTCGGGCGGCGGGTGACGCCGGAGGTCGACGGCGTCCCCCGCTCGACCGCCGTTGAGAGCGGGAACGCGTAGGCCGCCGCCGAGGGGCGCCCCGATGAGCGACTAATGTGTCCCGAGATGTGGAGTCGCGTGTGGGTCAGCGGGGGGCTCGTGCTGGTCGGCGTGCTCGCGATCGCCGCCAACCTGCGCGCCGCCATCACCGTGGTGGGCCCGGTCGCCGACGACGTCGCCGCCGACCTCGACCTTTTGGCCACGCAGGTCTCGCTCCTGGTCTCCCTGCCGCTGCTGTGCTTCGGTGCGTTCGCGCTCGTCGCGCCCCGGCTGCTGGCGCGCTGGGGGATCGAGGCGACCGCCGTGGTCGCGCTGACCGCGCTGGGGGTCGGCATCGTCGGCAGGTCGCTGCCGCTGACCGGCGCGCTCTGGGTGGGCACCGTGCTGCTCGGCGCGGGTGTCGCGACCCTGAACGTCGCCCTGCCCGCCCTGGTCAAGCGGGACTTCCCGCACCACGTCGGACGCCTGACGGGCGCCTACTCGGCCACGCAGTCGGCGTTCGCCGCGATCTCCGCGGTGGTCGCGGTGCCGTTGGCCGGGACGCAGCCCGAGGGGTGGCGGATCGCGTTCGGGATCTGGGCGGGGCTGACCCTGGTGGCGTTGGGGCTGATGGTGCCGCGCTGGCGGGCGTCGGTCCGGGCGGGGTCCGGCGGCCCTCGGCTCGGGGAGGTCGCGGATCCGACCGCAGCCCGCGCCACGGTCGGCGCGGCCCCGAGCCGGGCGCCCTGGCGCAGCGCCCTCGGCTGGCAGGTCGCGTGCTACATGGGCCTGCAGTCCACGTTCTACTACTCGGTCGTCACGTGGTGGCCGTCGGTCGAGACCGCCGCGGGCTTCACGTCCGGCGCGGCGGGTGCGCACCAGGGGCTGCTCCAGGTCACCGGGATCCTCGCGTCCCTGGCCGCGGGCCGGCTCATCGACCGCAGCCGATCGCGAGGGCAGAGCGGGCTCGTGGTGGCGTTCTCCGGCTTGTCGGCCGTCGCCGTAGCGGGCGAGCTGGTGGCGCCCGGCTGGTGGGCCGTCTGGATCGTGCTGCTCGGCGCGGGGACGGCCGCGTCGTTCGTGACCGCGCTCTCGCTCTTCAGCCTGCGCACCGAGGGCCACGCCCAGGCGGCGGCGCTGTCGGGGATGGCCCAGGCGTTCGGCTACGGCCTCGCGGCGCTCGGCCCCCTGCTGGTGGGCACCCTCCACGACGCGACGGCGAGCTGGGGCATACCGCTGGCGATCCTGCTGGCCATGAAGGTCCCGGAGATAGCGGCGGGCGCCCTGGCCGGGCGCCGCCGCACAATCGAGTAGAGCACGTGAGGCGGCGACCTACAGACGGTCGGTCCTAGGCTCAGGGCGATGAGCGGATCGAGGGATGCCCCGGGGCGGTCGCGCCGGGCGGCGGCGCGGGAGCGGCTGGTCGACACCGTCCTGGTCCTGGCCGCCGGCGGGCTGTGGCTGATCACGGTGGGCATGCAGCTCGACGAGCCGGGGCCGGTGCCCGGCTGGGTCCCGTACGTCGACTGGTTCCCGGGGGTGCTCGGCTGCATTGCGCTGTGGTGGCGGCGCCGGTTCCCCATGGTGCTCGGCGTCGTCCTGGCCGCGGCGAGCTCTTTCTCGGAGGCGATCTCCGGTGCGGCGATCATCGGGCTGTTCACTGTGGCCGTTCATCGCTCGACCCGGGCCACGGCGGCGGTGTGCGCTGTCAGCTTGGCGGCGCTCACCACGTATCAGCTGCTCTGGCCCATCACGGGCGCCCCACCGCTCACGGTGTTCATCATCATCGGCCTGGGGCACATCGCCGTCGTGGCGTGGGGGCTGTCGGTGCGCAACCGCCGGGCGCTGGTCACGTCCTTGCGGGAGCGGGCCGTCGCGGCCGAGGTCGAGGCGCAGCTGCGGGCCGAAACCTCCCAGCACGAGGCGCGCGAGGCCCTCGCGCGCGAGATGCACGACGTGCTTGGTCACCGGCTCTCGCTGCTCAGTGTCCACGCGGGCGCCCTCGCCTACTCCCGCGCCGCGCCGCCCGAGGACATGGCGCGGGCGGCCGAGGTGGTCCGGGAGAACGCGCACCGCGCCCTGCAGGATCTCCGCGAGGTGATCGGGGTACTCCGGGCTCCCGTGGGCGAGCTGCCGCTGCCGGCCGTCGAGGACGTCCTGGAGCTGATCGACGAGGCCCGCCAGGCCGGGACGTCGGTCGAGCTGCGCGACGAGGCGGGGGTGACGACCGGCGTCCGCTCCCTCCCGGAGACGCAGGGCCGCACCGTCTACCGCCTCGTGCAGGAGGGCCTGACCAACGTGCGCAAGCACGCACCGGGCACACCGGTAGTGGTGCGGATCGCGGGGCGGTCCGGCGACCACGTGCTCGCCGAGGTGGTCAACGGCTCGCCGGCGGGTCCGCCGTCCTACCCCGAACAGCCCGACGGTTCCGGAGCCGGGCTGCGCGGGCTGGGGGAGCGCGCCCGGCTTGTCGCCGGGCAGCTCGACCACGGCCCGACGGAGTCGGGCGGCTGGCGGGTCCGCTTGCGCCTACCCTGGCCGTCGTGACCGTTCCCCTGCCCGACGACGCGCCTGCCGGCGACGTGGCGCCCGGCGACCGGCCGACCATCACCGTGCTGCTCGCCGACGACGACCCGGTGGTCCGGTTCGGCCTCAGGATGATGCTGAGCGGCGCCCCCGACCTGCGGGTGGTGGCCGAGGCGAGCGACGGCGCCGAGGCGGTCGAGCTGGCCGGGCGCCATCGTCCGGATGTCGTGCTGATGGACATCCGGATGCCCGGCACCGACGGGCTCACCGCCACCGAGACGCTGCGGAGCCGCACGCCCGCACCGCAGGTCATGGTGCTCACTACGTTTGACGCCGACGCCCACGTGCTGCGCGCCCTGCGAGCCGGGGCTGCCGGGTTCCTGCTCAAGGACACGCCGCCGGACGAGCTTGTCATCGCGATCCGGCACGCGGCCCAGGGCCGC
This sequence comes from Promicromonospora sp. Populi, assembly GCF_041081105.1. Lineage (NCBI taxonomy): Bacteria > Bacillati > Actinomycetota > Actinomycetes > Micrococcales > Promicromonosporaceae > Promicromonospora > Promicromonospora sp. Populi. The sequence continues at coordinate 5,168,187 of NZ_CP163528.1, forward strand.
CCCGTGCTCTCGCCAGAGGTGACCCGGCGGCTCATCAACCGGGTCGCGGAGTCTGGGCAGGACACCCGCCGGGCCGCGGCTCGTCGTCGGCTCGAAGCGCTCAGCGAGCGGGAACGGGCGATTGCCGTCGAGATCGGGTCGGGGCGCTCCAACGCCGAGATCGCGGCACGCCAGTTCCTCGGCCTGACCACGGTCAAGACCCATGCGTCGGCGATCCTCGCCAAGCTCGACCTCAACAACCGCGTGCAGGTGGCCCTGCTTGTGCACGAGGCCGGGCTCGACGACCCGGAACGAAGCGAATGACCAGCCCGCGCGGGCACGTTCCTCCTATGGTCGGAAGGTCCTGACCCATCGGCCGATGTGCGCACCGGGTGAAAAACCTAGCGTCGATTGCATGCCTCGATCACCTCGACAGACCGGCCTGCCAGCCACATCCCTACGGATCGCCGCGGTGCTGACCGCCGCCGCACTGGCCCTGAGCGGCTGCGCCGTCGGCACCAGCGCGGCGCTGGCCGCATCGCCGGACCACCGCCCGCCCACGCCCGTCGTGCCCGCACCCACCCCCGACCCGATCGACTGGACCGAGTGCGGCCCGGGCCTGGACTGCGCCACGGTTGAGGTCCCGCTGGAGTACACCGAGCCCAACGGCGAGCAGATCTTCCTCGGCGTGACCCGCCACCGCGCCACCGACCCGGAGAACCGCATCGGCAGCCTGTTCATCAACCCGGGCGGTCCGGGTGTGGCGGCCACCGAGATGGTCGCGTCCATCAACCCCGACAGCCCTACCAGCCCGTTCTCGCCCGACGTCGTGGCCCGCTTCGACGTCGTCGGCATGGACCCGCGCGGTGTCGGCGAGTCGGGCGCCGTCCGCTGCCTCACCGATGAGCAGCGCGCCGAGCAGGCGGCCGAGGACCGCGACCCGACCGTCCCCGGCGGGAAGCGGTTCGGCAGGCTGCTTGCCGACGCCCGCACGTTCACCGAGGGCTGCCTGTACCACCAGAGCCCCGAGTTCCTGGCGAGCCTGTCCACCGACAACGTGGCCCGCGACCTGGACCAGGTGCGCGCCGCGCTCGGCGAGGAGCAGGTCACCTTCTACGGCGCGTCCTACGGCACGGTGGTCGGCCCCATGTACGCCACGCTGTTCCCGGAGCGGGTGCGCCAGATGGTGATCGACGCCCCCGTCGACACCCACCTGTGGCAGAACGACCCGCTCCAGCTGCTCGACGACGTCGCCCAGTCGAACGAGGAGACTCTCGATGCGTGGTTCGAGACGTGCCGCGCCGAGGGCGTCGAGGCGTGCGCCTTCGGTGACGGCGAGCCGGAGGCCGCCTTCGACGCCCTCATCGCCGAGCTGGAGGCGGAGCCGCTGCAGGTGCCGCCGACGGAGGGCCTCACCCCGGGCGGCCCGCTCGACGGCGCGATGGCGCTCGAGGCCGTGCGAGGGGCCGCCGGCAACCGGGCGCTCTGGCCTGTGCTCACTGCGGGTCTGCTCGCCGCGCAGCAGGGCAACGGCACGGCCTTGCACTTCCTGGTCTCGAGGATCTCGGTAGCACCGTTCGGCGGTCCGTTCGCGACCCTCCAGGAGCCCCACACCGCTGTGCGCTGCGCCGACTGGCCGGCGCTGACCAACCTGGCGGAGCACCGTGCCGCGGCGAAGAAGATCACCGCGCGCGACGATCGGCTGGGCAGCCGGGCCGCCTACAGCGCGCTCAACTGCGCGTTGTGGCCGGCCAAGAACGAGGACCGGTTCGCCGACGAACTCACCGGCGCCGGCGCCCCGCCGGTCCTGGTGGTCGGCGGTCGCCTGGACAACGTGTCCCCGTACCACTGGGCGCAGGCCATGACCGAGCGGCTGGAGAACTCCGTGCTGCTCACCCGTGAGGGTGTCGCCCACACCTCGTACCGCACGAGCGGCCCATGCATCGACGACGCGGTCGACGCCGCACTGATCGACGGCGTGCTCCCGCCGGAGGGCACCGTCTGCGCTGTCCCTCCGGCAACAACCCGCCCGCCGACCGCCCCCGCCGTCTGACCGGCTAGGTCGCGACCCTCAGGCCACCAGCCGGAAGATCGGGAAGACCCGCCCCTCCGCCGTCTTCTCGTACCCGGCGAAGCCGCTGGAGAACTCCTTGAAGCGAACCCACATGGCGTCGCGCGCCTCCCCGGTGAGCTCCTCGACCTTGGCGCGCACAAGCTCGACCGGCTCGCCGGGGACCTCGACGTCGACCTCCTCCGAGCGGCGCAGCCCGAAGACCCAGGCGGGGTGCTTGGTGGAGCCGCCGGCTGAGCCGACGATGTGCCAGGCGCCGTCGTCGTAGATCGCGGCGAGCGGCGCGATGCGGATGGTGCCGTCCTTCCTCGGTACGTGCACAAGTACGAGCTTCTTGCCGAACTGCATGGGCTCGTTGACCTCGCCGCCGTTGGTGCGGAAGGTGTCGATGATCTGCTGGTTGAAGTCCATGCGGAGGCAACGCCGCGCGGGCCGGGATGAATTCCTGGCCTAAACGGACTTTCGTTGCCCTTTCGGTCGACGCTCTCCAGAGTGGCACGTGGCGCACGCTCGTGGGCCAGTGGTTGCGCCCAGGGTTGGGCGCTTGCACCCCGGAGGCAAGAATGCACAGTCGCATGCCAACCAGACGAGCACCGATAGCCCTTGTGGCAGTCGGCGCACTCCTGGCCACCACGGTGAGCGCGATACCAGCGCTCGCGAGCACATCAACGCCGACCGGGATACAGCCCGCTGCTACCGCCGACGTACCGGAGCGCGCAGCGGACAAGATCACGCCCGCCGTGCAGACCCGGCTGGAGGCCAAGGATTCCACCGACTTCTGGATCCGGTTCGCCGACCAGCCCGACCTGGAGCCGGCCAAGGCCATCGCCGACTGGGACGAGCGCGGCCAGTATGTCTACGAGGCTCTGACCAGCACCGCCAAGGCGTCCCAGGCCGGAGTGATCGCCGACCTGAAGGCGGCGGGCGCGGAATACGAGTCCTACTGGATCAGCAACGCGATCCTCGTCGAGGACGGCAGCGCGGAGCTGGCGAATCAGGTTGCTGCCAGCCGGGAGGTCAAGCAGGTGCACGAGCGCCTGGCGACCCAGCTCATCGAGCCGGTCGAGCGCAAGGCCTCGACCAAGAACGCGCCGCTCGCCACCGAGTGGGGCCTGGACGCGATCGGCGCGCCCGACGTCTGGAGCATGGGCTTCACGGGTGAGGGCATCACCGTGTCGAACATCGACTCCGGCGTGGACGTCGAGCACCCGGCCCTCCTGGACCACTACCGCGGCAACCTGGGCGGCGGGGAGCTGAGCAACGACTACAACTGGTTCGACGCCTCCGGCAGCTGCGACGGTGCGCCGTGCGACGGTGACGCCCACGGCACCCACGTGATGGGCACCATGGTCGGCGACGACGGCGCGGGCAACCAGATCGGCGTCGCACCCGACGCGGACTGGATCGCGGCCAACGGCTGCGCGACCTGCTCCGACGACGATCTGCTCGCCTCCGGTCAGTGGATCCTCGCGCCGACGCGCGTCGACGGCTCCGACCCGGACCCGGCGCAGCGTCCCCACATCGTGAACAACTCGTGGGGCCAGACGGCGCCCGGGGCGATCGACGACTTCATGTCCGAGGAGATCGCTGCCTGGGAGGCGTCAGGCATCTTCGGCGCGTGGGCGGCGGGCAACGCGGGTGAGTTCGGCTGTCAGTCGACGTCGTCCCCCGGGGCGAACGTCGGGACCTACGCCTCCGGTGCGTTCGGGGAGTCCGGCGACATCGCCGACTTCTCGTCGCGCGGCCCGGGCGAGGACGGCCTGACCAAGCCGAACCTCTCGGCCCCCGGTGTCGATGTGCGGTCCTCCGTGCCCGGCGGCGGGTACGAGGAGTTCAGCGGTACGTCCATGGCCTCCCCGCACCTCGCGGGCGCCGTCGCGCTCCTGTGGAGCGCGGCTCCCGTCCTGGTCGGCGACATCGAGGCCACCAAGCAGCTGCTGGACGAGACCTCGACCAACGTGGACGACGACTCCTGCGGCGGCACCGCCGAGGACAACAACGTGTGGGGCGAGGGCAAGCTCGACGTCCGCACCCTGATCGAGAACGCGCCGATCGACGGTTACGGCTTCCTCGCCGGTACCGTCACGGGCCCGGACGGCGAGCCCGTCGCCGGCGCGCGCGTGACCACCGGCGAGCGCTCCGACACCACCGACGCCGAGGGCGCGTACCGCCTGGGCCTCGAGGAGGGCTCGTACGACCTGAGCGTCTCCGCGTTCGGGTTCATCGACGCCGCGGCCCAGGCCGACGTCGTCGAGGACGAGACCACCACCCAGGACTTCGTCCTGGAGGCCGCGCCGACCACCACCGTGAGCGGCACCGTCACCGACGGTTCCGGCCACGGCTGGCCGCTCGACGCCAAGGTCACCGTGCAGGGCGCACCCAGCAGCGTGGTGGCGTGGACCGACCCGTTCACGGGGGAGTACTCGCTCGAGCTGCCGCAGTCGGCCACGCACACGCTCGTCGCGACGCCGTCAGTGACCGGCTACGGGGCGCTCACGCAGGAGGTCGAGGTCGGCACCGAGCCGGCGACCGCCGACGTCGCCGCTCCGGTGGCACCCGAGTGCACGGCTCCCGGTTACGCCCTGACCGGCGCGGGCGCAGGCACCGAGGAGTTCGAGTCCGGCGCCGTGCCCGAGGGCTGGACCGTCGAGGACCTGGCCGGCACCGAGCAGGTCTGGACCTTCGACGACCGGTTCGAGTACGGCAACATGACCGGTGGCGAGGGCCTGTTCGCCGAGGTGAACAGTGACGCCTACGGCCCTGACGGGTCGCAGGACACCACCCTCACGGCACCGGCCTACGACCTGAGCGACGTCGACGCGCCGCTCCTGACGTTCGATCAGGCGTACTCGTCGGGCGGCGACTTCGCCGACGTCGACCTCAGCCTGGACGGTGGCGAGACCTGGGAGACCGTGCTGCACCAGACCGCCGACGCGAACGGGCGCGTGCTCGTCGGGCTCCCGGGCGCGGGCGGTCAGTCCGACGTGCGGGTCCGGTTCCACTACGGCGACGCCGCGTGGTCCTTCTGGTGGCAGGTCGACAACGTGTCGATCGGGGAGTGCACCCCGGTCGACGGCGGCCTCGTTGCCGGGTTCGTCCGGGACCTCAACACCGGTGACGGCGTGAACGGCGCCACGGTGTCGGCCGGCGAGGAGCAGAGCACCAAGTCCTTGGACCCGGAGAACCCGGGCGTGGGCGCCGGGTACTACTCGCTGTTCTCGGCGCAGGTCGGTGCGCAGCAGATCGGTTATGCGGCCAAGGACTACAAGGCCAAGCAGGCAAAGGTGAAGGTCGTCGCCGACGCCGTCGTCCGAAAGGACGTGAAGCTCGCTGCCCCGCTCCTGACCGTCACTCCGAGCGAGATCAAGCGCACGGTGAAGCTGGGCGGCAGCAAGTCCGGCAGCTTCACCGTGAAGAACGAGGGCACCGCGCCCGCGAACGTCGAGGTGGCTCCGACGTCGTCCGACTTCGAGATCCTCGGGACCTCGGGCGGCAGCAGCGTCATCAAGGGCGCCACGGGCGAGGTGACCGAGGTGAGCACGGCCCCGTCCTCGGGCAAGCTGGGCAGGGCGAGCTCCGCCGCGCAGGCCGACGACGGCTTCGGCCGGAACGGCAAGAAGCCAGGGAAGACGGTGACGCCGTCGGCGCCGCCGTCGCTCCTGGCGGACGGGACCACCATCACCCACTCGTCGTCGCAGGACGTCGTTGCGGTCAACTCGGCGGCCTGCCTGGCCGGCGAGACGAAGGTGCTGCGGACGTTCACGCTGGAGGACTTCGACATCCAGGGTGAGTTCGCCGTGACCAACGTGTCCTTCGGGGTGGAGATCGCCGGGGCGGACACGCCTGTGACGGTCAACCTGTACGAGCTCGACGGGGACTTCCTGTACGAGAACATGACGCTGCTCGGCTCGTCCGAAGCGACCCTGGAGGAGCAGGAGCTCACGATGGTCGACGTGCCGGTCACCGGCACCGCGACCGGCACGCTCGTGGTCGAGGTCGTCAGCCCCGCCGGGTTCTTCATCGGCTCCAACGCCGAGCCGGAGACCGCGCCGTCGTACATCGCCTCGTCGGAGTGCAACACGCCCGAGCCGACTCCCGTCGCGGAGCTCGGCTTCCCGGACATGCACGTGGTGATGAACGTGACCGGTGAGTCCACGGTCGACGTGCCGTGGCTCGACGTCCAGCCGCCGTCCTTCACGCTCGCTCCCGGAGCGTCCGCGAAGGTGTTCGTCGACATGGACAGCAGCCGGGTCGACCAGCCGGGCACGTACACCGCGGGAGTGGTGGCCAACGGCAGCACGCCGTACGCCGAGCCCCGCGTGGACGTGTCGCTGACGGTGACGCCGCCCGCCAACTGGGGCAAGATCGCCGGCACCGTCACTGGGGCCACCTGCGAGGACGAGACCGTGCCGCTGGAGGGCGCGTTCGTGGTCATCGACGGGTCCGAGTACGACGTCACGCTCGTGACCGGGCCGGACGGCGGCTATGCCCGCTGGATGGGGATCTCCAACAACCGGCTGACGCTGCTCAGCTCGGCGACGGGGTACCCGCCGGAGTCGAAGCAGGCACGCATCATCAAGGGTCAGACGGTGGTGCACAACTTCGAGCTGAACGAGTTCTGCGGGTAGTACCGCCCGCGAGGGCCGGCTAGCTCAGGCCCCCGCACTCCCGACGACCCGCCGTCGCAGCTCAACAGCTGCGGCGCGCGGGTCGTCGGCCTGTGTGATGGCCCGTACGACGACGATGCGCCGCGCCCCGGCGTCGAGCACCCGGTCGAGGCGATCGGTGTCGATCCCGCCGATCGCGAACCACGGCGTGACCGGCCGGCGGGCGGCGACGTCGCGCAAGAGGTCCAGGCCGACGGCGGGGCGGCCGGGCTTGGTGGGGGTGCTCCACAGCGGGCCCACGCAGAAGTAGTCGACACGCGGGTCGGCATCCGCGGCCAAGGCCTCGTCCAGGGCGTGCGTGGACCGGCCCAGCACGGGGCCGTCGCCCAGCAGCTGCCGCACCGCGCCCGGCGGCAGGTCGTCCTGGCCCATGTGCACCACGGGCGCCCCGGTCAGCTGTGCGATGTCGGCCCGGTCGTTGACCGCCCGCAGCGCACCGTGCTCGGCGGCCACCCGCTCCACGACGGCCTGCAGCGCGACCTCGCGGGCGGCGTCCAGGGTCTTGTCCCGCAGCTGGACCACGTCGACGCCGCCGTCGAGCGCCGCGTGCAGGAACGGCTCGAGGTCGCCCGTGGCCTCGCGGGCGTCGGTGCAGAGGTAGAGGCGGGCGTCGGCCAGCCGGGTCCGTGGATCCACGCGCGTGAGTCTAGGCACGCGAACGGGTGCCGGATGAGGGTTATGGTTGCCACCGTGCACGGGAGCCCCGCACGGGGCTGAGAGGGCGCAGGGCGCCGACCGTCGAACCTGATCTGGGTAATGCCAGCGAAGGGAGCTTCAGCCTTGACCAGCCATGCCTGCGACGTGCTCGTAGTCGGCGGGGGAATCATCGGCCTGACGGCGGCCTGGCGCGCGCTCGCGGCCGGCGCCACCGTCACCGTGCTGGACCCCGCGCCCGGCGACGGCGCCACACGCGCCGCGGCGGGCATGCTCGCCCCAGTCATGGAGGCGGGCTTCGGGCAGAGCGGCCTGACCCGGCTCGGGACCGAGTCGCTCGCGCTGTGGCCGCGGTTCGCCCGGTCGCTCGAACAGGCGGCGGGCCTGCCGCCCGGCGCGATCGGCCTCGACCGCACGGGCACGCTTGCCCTCGCCTACGACGGCGACGACCTGGCCGAGCTGCGCCGGATGCTCGCCCTGCACCGGGAGTGGGGCCTGGGCTCGGTGGAGATCTCGCCCGACGACGCTCGCTTACGCGAGCCCGCCGTCGGCCCGCGCGTGGCGGGCGCCGCCTGGGTGCCCGGGGACCATCAGGCCGACCCGCGGGCAGTCCACGCCGCGTTGTCCGCGGTGGTCGACGCCGCACCCGCCGCGCGGCTGGTGCGCCGGGCCGCAACCGCGCTGACCTGGGTGGACGGCGCCGTCGTCGGAGTTTCGGACGACGCGGGGGAGCGGCACGCGGCCGGGACCGTCGTCCTGGCCGCCGGGTTCAGCAGCGGCGAGCTGTTCCCTGGTGCGCCCACCCGGGCGGTGCCCGGCACAACCCTGCGTCTGGACGTCGGCCCAGAGCTGACCTCCGGGCTTGTGGTGCGCGGCACCGTGCAGGGCCGCCCCGTCTACGTGGTGCCGAGGCGGCAACGGGCCGACGGGCGGCGCGAGGTAGTGGTGGGCGCGACCTCCGACGAGCGCGACGACGACCGCCTGACCCGGTACGCCGACGTCTTCACGCTGCTGCGCGACGCCCGCGCCCTGCTGCCCGCCCTCGACGACGCGGTATTCGTCGAGGCCACCACCCGGTCCCGGCCCGGCACCCCCGACAACGCGCCGCTGCTCGGCTGGGCTGCCGACGGCCTGCTGCTGGCCACCGGCCACCACCGCAACGGTGTGCTGCTCGCCCCGCTGACCGCCGCCGTCGTCGACCACCTGCTCGGTGGGGCGCCGGGCGCGGCCGTGCCAGGCGCGGCCCTCGAAGCCGCCGTCCTGCTTGCTGACCCGCACCGATTCGCCCGCACCACCCAGGGAGTCGCCAGATGACAACCGCCGAAACCACGCTCGTCAACGGCGAGCCCCACCCGCTGGACGGCCCGCTCCCCGTCACCGACCTGGTCGCCCGGCTCCTGCCCGGCCTGGTGGTCGACGGCGCCCCGCGGGGTGTCGCCGTCGCCATCAACGACGCGGTGCTGCCCCGCAGCGCCTGGGCAAGCACGACCGTGCGGCCCGGCGACCGCGTCGAGGTAGTCACCGCGGTACAGGGAGGCTGAGCATGACCATCGAACAGCACACCGCCGCCATCGAGGCCCCGCTGACGATCGCCGGCACGCCGCTGCGCTCGCGGCTGATCATGGGCACCGGCGGAGCGGCCAGCCTGCTCGCGCTGGAGGACGCGCTCGTCGCGTCGGGCACGGAGCTGACCACCGTCGCGATGCGGCGTGTGTCGAGGCCACGGCCCTCTGCGGACCCGGACCGGGCCGGCGACCCGTCGGTGTGGGGGCTGCTCGCGCGCCTCGGAATCCGGGCGCTGCCCAATACCGCCGGCTGCTTCGCCGTGCGCGAGGCGGTGCTCACCGCGCAGCTCGCCCGCGAGGCCTGCGAGACGAGCTGGGTCAAGCTCGAGGTCATCGCCGACGACGTCACGCTGCTGCCCGACCCGATCGCCCTGGTCGAGGCCGCGAAGATCCTGGTCGACGACGGTTTCACCGTGCTGCCCTACACGAACGACGACCCGATCACTGCCCGACGGCTGCAGGACGTCGGCTGCGCGGCCGTCATGCCGCTGGGCTCGCCGATCGGCTCCGGGCTCGGCATCAACAACCCGCGCAACATCGAGGCGATCGCCGCCGCGGCGTCGGTGCCGGTGATCCTCGACGCGGGCATCGGCACCGCGTCCGACGCGGCGCTGGCGATGGAGCTCGGCTGCGACGGCGTGCTGCTCGCCACTGCCGTGACGCGCGCCGCGGACCCCGTGCGCATGGCCCGCGCCATGCGGCTCGCGGTCGAGGCGGGGTACGACGCCGCGCACGCCGGGCGGGCACCCAGGCGCGAGCGCGCGCTGGCGTCGTCGCCCCTGGACGGGCGGGCAGGCGTCGGTAACAACCTGGACCTGGCGCTGTGACCGCCGGAGTGATCGCCGGTGTGGCTGCCGGTGTGGCTGCCGGTGTGGCCGCTGGTGTGGCAGCCAGGACGCCGCTGGTCGAGCCGGGGCGGGAGCTCGCGCGGGACGAGCTGGCCCGCTATGCGCGGCACCTCGTGCTGCCCGGCATCGGGCTCGACGGGCAGCGCCGGCTCGCGGCCGCGCGAGTGCTCGTCGTCGGCGCGGGCGGGCTGGGCAGCCCGGCCCTGCTCTACCTCGCCGCCGCGGGCGTCGGCACCCTGGGCATCGTGGACGACGACGTCGTCGAAGCCGCCAACCTGCAGCGTCAGGTCATCCACGGCGTCTCCGACCTGGGCGCGCCGAAGACGGCGTCGGCCCGGGCAACGATCGCCGAGGTCAACCCGCACGTCGAGGTGGTCGAGCACACCGAGCGGCTGACGGCGACCAACGCGCTCGACGTGCTGAGCGGCTACGACCTGGTGCTCGACGGGACGGATGCGTTCGCCACCCGCTACCTGGTGTCGGACGCCGCCGAGGTGCTGGGCATCCCGTGCGTCTGGGGTGGGATCTACCGGTTCACGGGCCAGGTCGCGACGTTCTGGGGAGCGCCGTCCGACGGCGTCGAGGGCGTCACCTACCGCGACGTCTTCCCGGTGCCGCCACCGCCGGGGGCGGCACCGGACTGCGCCACGGGCGGTGTGTTCGGCGCGCTGTGCGGCACCATCGGCTCGGTCATGGCTACCGAGGCGGTCAAGCTGATCACCGGCGTCGGGGACACGCTGCTCGGGCGGCTGGCCGTGTATGACGCGCTCGCGCTGACCTGGCGGCAGCTCCGGGTTCGCCGCGACCCGGAGCGGGAGCCGGTGACGGCGCTGCTCACCGGCGGGGCTGGGGCTGGGGCTGGGGCTGGGGCTGGGGCTGGGGCCGCGGCCGCGGCCGACCCGTACGCGGTCTTCTGCGGCCTGCCGGCCGCCAGCGGCCCGACCACCTCGGTACGCGAGCTGGCCGCGCTGCGCGACGACGGCTCCGACCCGCTCGTGCTGGACGTGCGCGAGCCGTGGGAGGTCGAGGTCGCCGCGTTCCCCGGGGCGCGGCGGACCCCGTCCGGCCAGTTCGCGGGACGGACCCCGGGCGGCGAGCACGCTGGACCGGCTCCCGCCGCCGAGCTTGCCGGACGGGCCCCGGGCGATGCGATGGCCGACGTCGTGGTGTGGGCCGCCAGCCGCCCCGTGCACGTGCTCTGCAAGTCGGGGGCGAGGTCCGCGGTCGTGGCCGCCGCGCTGCGCGACGCAGGCCTCGACGCCCGGTCCGTGGCCGGCGGGATCCTCGCGTGGGCGCGCGAGGTGGACCCCTCGATGCGGGTGTACTGAGCGTCAGCTCGCGACCTGGATGCTGCCTGCCCGCCGGCCGCGGACCCAGGTCGAGATGCCGAGGGCCAGCGCCAGGGCCGCGCCGATCGCCGGGACCAGCAGGGCGCGCTGGTAGTCGGAGAGGTCGGCGGCCCCGGCCTGCCCCTCGACCAGCACGATCGTCGCCACCGAGACCCCGAGCGCGGCGCCGAACTGGAACGCCGTGTACACGACCCCGCCGGCCACCCCGTGCTCGGCCTCGTCCAGGCCCGCGGTGGCTGCGGCCGCGAGCGGCCCGTAGACCAGCGCGAACATGACCGCGACCAGCAGCAGGGACGGCAGCAGGTCGAGGTAGCCCCAGGTCTCGTCGAGGCGCAGGACCAGGGCGAACGACACGGTGCCCGCCAGCAGCCCCGCCACCATGACCGGGGCGTTGCCGAACCGCTTGACCAGCCGGTGCGTGAACAGCGGCGCCAGGATCATGTCCGCACCCATGACCGCGAACACCAGGCCCGTCGCGATCGGGGACCAGCCGCGGTACTCCTGCAGGTAGAGCGTGATCAGGAACTGGAAGGCGAAGAAGGCGCCGATGAACAGCAGCCCCGCCGCGCTCGACCGCACCAGGAGTCCCTCCCGCAGCACCGCCAGGCGCAGCAGCGGATCCGCAACCCGGCGCTCGATCGCCACGAAGAGCGCGATGAGCACCGCCGCGGCCACGAACGAGGCGATCCCCGCGGTGACGTGCCGGCCCTCGCCGATGGCCACCACGCCGTAGATCAGGGCGACCATCGCGGAGGTGAGGGTGATCGCGCCGCCCAGGTCGAACCCGCGGCGGGGGAGCGCGAGGGCGGCGTCTGCGCGGATGATCGCGCGACCTGCTACCCAGAGCACGGCACCGACGAGCACGGGAGCGAAGAACACCCAGCGCCAGCCGGCTTCGGTGAGGAAGCCGCCCGCCACAACGCCGAGCGTGAACCCACCGGCGCCGATCGCGCCGTAGATCGCCAGCGCCCGGTCGCGCAGCGGGCCCTCGGGGAAGCTGGTCGTCAGCAGGCTGAAGCCCGCCGGCGTCATGAACCCCGCAGTGGCACCCGTGACGAACCTGGCGACGATCAGCACCCAGGCGTCGTCGGCGAAACCGCCCAGGCCGGAGAAGGCGACGAACACGGCGAGCGCCACCAGGAAGGTCCGACGGCGGCCGAGCAGGTCGGCCGTGCGCCCGCCGAAGATCATGAACCCGCCGTAGGCGAGCACGTACGCGCTGATCACCCAGTGCGCGTCGGCCGTCGCCAGGCCGATGTCCTGGGCGATGGCCGGCACCGCGACATTGAGCATCGCGATGTCGATGCCCTCCAGGAAGAGCGCTCCGCACACGACGGCCAGCACTCCCCAGCCTGTTTGTGCTCTGCCTGTTCGTGGGCTGTCCGACGTCGGCCGTGCGGCCGCACCTACTTCGGTCACCAGGGATCTCCTCGCTCAGGTCACGCATGGTTACCACTTGTAACCATGACGATCGTTGGGCACGATCGAGGGATGGCACAAGAAGGCACTTTGACGTCACCCGGTTCCTCTGAAGTAACCCATGTGGCGGCCCAAACGCTGCCGGCGGAGTGCCGGGACGACCGGGACCCCTTCCAGTGGGACGTCCGTGAGGACTGCCAGGTCCGCCAGATCCTCGACCGGATCGCCGACAAGTGGTCCCTGCTGGTGATCGCGCTCCTGGACGAGAAGAAGCTGCGGTTCGGGGAGCTGGGCCGGGAGATCGACGGGATCAGCAAGCGCATGCTCACGGTGACCCTGCGCAACCTCGAACGCGACGGCCTGGTCCGCCGCACCGTGTACCCCGAGGTACCGCCGCGCGTGGAGTACGAGCTCACGTCGCTGGGCCGCACGCTCCTAGGGACGACCCAGGCCCTGGTCAGCTGGACCGAGGAGCACCAGGACCAGATCGCCGAGGCCCGCCAGTCGTTCGAGAAGGCAAACGCGACCACCCCCTGACGCCACCTCTCGAAGCTGGCTGGGGAACCTACACAGAGTCCCAGGGGATTTTCGCCAGGCGGTCCGCGATCGCGGCGACCAGCGGGCCGGCGTCCGGCAAGGTGTTGTCGTCGATCGAGGACACGGCTACTACGCCGATCGAGTTGACCAGGAACGCGCCCGCGAACGCGGCGACGTCGTCCAGCTCCACAGGCCCGCGGGTCGACGGCGTCGTGGCCGCGACCAGCTGCATCCCGATCCCGTCCAGGTGCGGGGCATCCGGCCAGACGACGGCGCCGTCGGCCACGAAGAACCCGATGTTCGCTATCGACGACTCGGCGACGGTGCCGTCGGGTGCGGTGAGCAGGGCGTCGTCGTACCCGTCGAGCCGGACCCGGCGGGCCCACTCGGCCTGGGCGAACCCGCCCAGGTGCTTGACGTGGGCGAACGGGCGCAGGTATTCGACGGACCGCAGCCGCTGCGGTGTGCCGGGCGGGTGGTGCGGCTCGTCGACCGAGACGACGACGCGCTCCGCGTCGCGGAGCACCACCCGCACCGAGGCGTCCGGCGTCCCGTCCAGGGCGTGGCGCACCAGGTCGCGGACCCGCTCGCCGGGCAGCGGCCGCCCGAACAGCTCGCGGTGCGCGGCGTCGAGCCGGTCGAGATGGTTGGTCAGGCCCTGGACCCCGCCGTCGCGCACCTGCATGGCCGTGAAATGGCCATAGGTGCTGAACAGGTCGGCTGGCGCCGCGGGGCGGCCGTCGGTCTCGATGCGCACCTTTGGACCCTACTCAATCCAGTCGGCCGAGCGAGGGAGTCCCTGCCGGTACACCTCTCGTCAGGGACTCCCACCCCGCGCCGGTCGGCCGTTCACTGGACCCTGAGACCGACCGATCTTAAAGGAGAACATCATGCGTGGAGTCGTCATGCACGCCCCCGGGGACATCCGTGTCGAGGAGCGGGCGGACCCGACGATCGTCGAGCCCACGGACGCGATCATCCGCGTCACCGCGTCGTGCGTCTGCGGCTCGGACCTGTGGTCCTACCGCGGGATCGACCCCGTGAACGGTCCGACGCTGATGGGCCACGAGTACGTGGGCGTCGTCGAGGAGATCGGCGCGGAGGTGCGGAACGTCAAGGTCGGCGACTTCGTCGTCGGAGGGTGGAACGCGAGCGACAACACCTGCGAGAACTGCCTGGCCGGCTACCAGGGCAACTGTGTGCACAGCGTCATCATGGGGGGCGAGATCGGTACCCAGGCGGAGCGGGCCCGGATCCCGATGGCGGACGGCACGCTCGTCGCGACGCCGACCGAGCCGACGCCCGAACAGGTACGCAACCTCCTGACCGCGTCCGACGTGCTGGCCACCGGCTGGTTCGCCGCGGTGGCGGCCGAGGCCGGACCGGGCAAGACCGTGGCGGTCGTGGGCGACGGCGCCGTGGGCCTGCTCGCCGTCCTGGCAGCCAAGCAGCTCGGGGCGGAACGGATCATCGCGATGTCCCGGCACGCTGACCGGCAGAAGCTGGCCCTGGAGCTCGGCGCCACCGACATCGTCACCGAGCGCGGCGACGAGGGTGTGGCCAAGATCAAGGAGCTCACCGGCGGGTACGGCGCCCACTCGGTGATCGAGGCGGTCGGCAGCCAGGAGTCGATCATGCAGGCCATCCACTCGACGCGTCCCGGAGGACACATCGGTTACGTCGGCATGTCGCACGACGTGGCCCTGCCCTGGTTCGAGGTGATGCTGGCCTCGGTGCACCTGCACGGCGGACCCTCACCAGTGCGGCGGTTCCTGCCGCAGTTCATCGACCTGATCATGAGGGACGAGATCAACCCCGGGGTCGTGTTCGACCTCACCCTGCCCCTCGATCAGGCGGCCGAGGCGTACAAGGCGATGGACGAGCGGCGCGCGACGAAGGTGATACTCCTTCCCTGACCCGCCCAATCGGGCCGGGACACGCCGGTAGGGCGCGGCGGCGACAAGCGGGCCACTTTCCGGGAGGCTGGGACGCGCCAGATGTTCACCACGGACACCTGGGACCGAGATGGAGCGTCATGGCCCGCTTGCCGCAACCCCCGGGCACCCTGCCCCGACAGCCGAGAGCGCGCAAGCAGCGTGCGACTCACGACCCGGCCGTGCGTCCGCAGCGCACCGCCGGCGCTCGCGGCGGGGTCCGGAGGGCACCGGCGGTCGGCCTGCCGGTGCAGCCGTTCAGCTACGCCCTGCTCGCCACGCTGGGGGTCGGCGCCGCCCTCGTCCTGCTGGATGCGCTCGCGGCAGTCGCGACGGTGCTCGTCTACATCGGGGTGGCCCTGTTCCTGGCGCTCTCCCTGGATCCGGGGATCCGGTTCCTGACCGGGCGGGGGCTGGCCCGCTGGACGGCCGCCGTGGTGATGCTCGTCGGGCTTGTGCTGGTGATCGCGCTCTTTGTCATCGCGGTGCTGCCGATCGCCGTCGAGCAGGTCGGGATCTTCGGCGAACAGCTCGGTGTTGTGCTCCGCGACCTGCCCGACCAGCCCTGGTACGTCTGGACGACCGAGAACCTGGGCGCCCTCGACCTGAACGGGCTGCTGTCTTCGCTGACCGGGGTGCTCACCGATCCCAGCCAGCTCTCGGCGATCGCCGGGGGTGTGCTGCAGGTCGGCACCGGGCTGATCAACGGTGTCACGGCAGTCATCATCGTCACGGCGCTGTCGATCTACTTCGCCCTCACGCTGCCCAGCATGGTCTCCGCCATGCTGCGGCTGGTGCCGCGGTCCCGGCGGTCGGTGACCGGATCGCTTCTGACCGAGGTGCTGGACTCCGTGGGCCGGTACGTCGCCGGGCAGCTGCTCCTGGCGACCTTCAACGCTACGTTCACCCTGCTGGTGACGATGATCGTGGGTGGCCCCGCTCCGATCCTGCTGGCCGTCATCTCGTTCATCGCGGCGCTCATCCCCGTGGTCGGGGCGGTGATCGGCTCCACGATCGCGGTGCTCGCCACGCTGACGGTGACCCCGGTCGGTGCGCTCGTCGCCGCGATCGCCCTGCTCGTCTACATGCAGGTTGAGGCGTACATCCTGTCGCCCCGCGTGATGAGCCGCGCCGTGGCGATACCCGGCGCGCTCGTCATCGTCGCGGCCCTGGCCGGAGCGGCGCTCGGCGGGGTGCTCGGTGCGCTGGTCGCCGTCCCGGTCGCGGCGGCGGGCCTGCTCATCATCAACCGTGTGGTGATCCCCCTCCAGGAGACCCGCTGACCTTCGGATAGGTTGACGCCATGGCGACGGTCAGGCAGGTCCAGGTCACCTTCGACTGCGCATCACCCGAGCGGGTCGCTCGGTTCTGGTGCGAGGTGCTGGGGTACGTGGCGCCCTCGCCGCCGGAGGGCTTCGCCACCTGGGACGACTACAACCTCTCGCTGCCGCCCGAGAAGCGGGACACGTGGTTCGGCGCCAGCGATCCCACCGGTGTGGGCCCGCGGCTGTACTTCCAGCGTGTCCCCGAGGGCAAGGTCGTCAAGAACCGGGTGCACCTCGACGTGCGGGTCGCCACCGGGCTCGTGGGCGAGGAGCGGCTCGCCGTGCTCGAGGCCGAGTGCACCCGGCTGGTCGCGCTCGGCGCGGTGCGCGGGCTGCTGCTGCTCGCCGACGGGGAGAACGAGTCGTGCCAGAACATGCAGGACGTCGAGGGCAACGAGTTCTGCCTCGACTGAGGCCGACGGCGCTACGCCGTCGCCGTCTGCCGGCCGACCATCTCCGCGATCCACGCCGGCGCGTACGGCGAGGTGCAGCCCGGCGAGGCGGGGTAGTCGATCAGGACCTCTAGGTCCTCGCCGATACCGACCGCCCGCGCGCGCCGGTCGGGGTGGTTGATCCCGATGAACGCGAGGCAGCTGTTCATCGCCCACTGCTTGTTCTCGGGTGCGCTCTTCATCTCCCGCTCGATCGTGTCGAGCAGCGCGTCGACGTCGACGTCGTCGGGCGCCTTGACGACCTTGTCGCCGTGCAGGGTCCAGCCGGCGCGGCCGACCAGGTCGCCGTCGTCGTCGGCCCAGCGCTCCCGGAACTGCTCGCCGTGCTTGCCAGGCTTGACCACGTTGACGATGAACCAGTCCAGGAGCTTGGGCGAGCGGATCTCGCGGATCATCGTGTCGATCTGCGCCGGCGTGAAGGACCGGGGGCGGCAGACCAGCGTGGCGAGCAGGCGCGCGGCGGTGTCGCCGGTCTCCCACAGCTCGATCGCGAGCTCCTGCTGCTTCTTCAGGCGCTTCGCGACGGCGCGCAGCTGCGTGAGGTTGACGCCGTGGTCGTCGCCGTTGCGCTCGTTCACCACGCGGAACTTCGGGTTCTCGAGCGCGGCCAGCTCCCGCAGGACGTCGTCGAGCTGCGCTGAGTGAGGAGTGGAGTCAGGCATGGTCCTCCCAGGGTAGAGCGTCACTTCGTGCCCGTGCTGTGACTCCAGTTGGGTTGACCCGTGAATAACTTTCCGAGTACAACTTACCCGAGCCACCCGGCCCGCCCCGACAAGGCCCGCCCCGACAAAGCAAGACCAGATCGCAATGACGCGACAGGAGAGACACATGGCAGTCATCACCGGTGCGGCCCCAGTGGCGGCTCAAGGCCGATCGAGCGGATCGCGCCGCCCCCGCCGCTACGGGGACCTGCGCAGTGCCCTGATCTTCCTGATCCCCGCGACGATCGGGTTCGTCACCTTCTATCTGGTGCCGGCGGTGCGCGGGGCGTGGTTCTCGCTCACCGAGTACTCGGTGCTCACCCCGCCCGTGTACGTGGGGCTGGACAACTACGAGCGCATGGTGCAGGACCCGCTGTTCTGGAACGCGATGAAGGTCACCACGTACTACGTGCTGATGAACATCGGTCTCCAGACCGTGCTCGCGATCGCGATCGCCGTACTCATGCAGCGGCTCACCCGCTCGACGATCATTCGCGGCGCGGTGCTGCTGCCGTACTTCGTCGCGAACGTCGTCGTCGCCCTGGCCTGGTTCTTCATGCTCGACTTCCAGATGGGCATCGTGAACGTGCTGCTGGACCGGATCGGCATGGAGCCGCAGGCATTCTTCGGCGACCCGGCCCTCGGCCTGCCGACCATCGCGCTGATCAACGTGTGGCGGCACATGGGGTACACGGCGCTGCTGATCTTCGCCGGGCTGCAGATGATCGACCGCCAGGTGTACGAGGCGGCGGAGATCGACGGCGCCGGTCCGTGGCGGCAGTTCTGGTCGGTCACGCTGCCGCTGCTGCGGCCCGTGCTCGCCCTCGTCCTGGTGGTCACGGTCACGGGGTCGTTCCAGATCTTCGACACGGTGGCAGTGACGACCGACGGTGGGCCGATCGACGCGACCCGGGTCGTCTACCTGTACATCTACACCCTCGCGTTCGGACAGCTCGACTTCGGGTACGCCTCGGCCATCTCCGTCGTGCTCTTCCTCGTCCTGCTCGGTGTGGCGCTCCTGCAGCTGCGCTTGATGCGGGCGAACGACTCCGACACCAACTGACCCATGCCAACAGAAGGAGGGACCATGTCGACGACGACCGCGCCCACCGCCCCGCCCCCTACTCCGCCCTCCACCCCGGCGTCGGCCGAGGTGCACCGGAGACCCGCCCCCAGGTCGCGGTGGCCCCGCTGGGGCACCGTGCTCGGCTGGGTCACGATGATCGTGATCCTGCTCATCACGCTCTTCCCGTTCTACTGGATGCTGCGCACGGCGTTCTCCACGAACTCCGAGCTCGCCGCCCAGGCGGCGAACCTCGCCCCCGCCGGCTTCACGCTCGACGCGTTCCGGCGCGTGTTCGGCCTCACCACGGTGGAGGAGTCCCTGGCCCAGGGCGGGGCCGGCGGGCAGATCAACTTCTGGCTTTACCTGCGCAACTCCGTGATCATGTCCACCGCGATCACCGTGGGGCAGGTGTTCTTCTCGGCGATGGCGGCGTACGCGTTCGCCCGGCTGCGCTGGCCCGGTCGCGACGTCGTGTTCGCCATCTTCCTGTCGGCGCTCATGGTGCCCGGCATCTTCACCGCGATCCCGAACTTCGTGCTCATCAAGGAGCTCGGCCTGCTCAACACGTTCCCCGGGCTGGTGCTACCGACCTTCTTCATGACGCCGTTCGCCATCTTCTTCCTGCGGCAGTTCTTCCTCGGCATCCCGCGGGAGATCGAGGAAGCCGCGATGATCGACGGCGCGAGCCGGGCGCGACTGTTCCTGCGGATCATCCTCCCGATGAGCTCCGCCCCCATCGCCACGCTCGCGGTACTCACCTACATCCAGGCCTGGAACGAGTACTTCTGGCCCCTGCTCGTGGGGCAGGAGGACAACGTGCGGGTGCTCACCGTGGCGCTCGGCATCTTCCGCTCCCAGACGCCGCAGGGCGGCCCGGACTGGGCCGGGCTGATGGCGGCGACCCTGGTCGCGGCCCTGCCCATCGTGCTGCTGTTCGTCGCGCTCGGCCGGCGGATCGTTAACTCCATCGGCTTCACCGGAATCAAGTGAGGACATCGACGATGACGACGACGACAAGCAGAGGCAGCCGCAGGACCAGGCGCACCGTCGCCGGGCTCGCGGCCGCCGTCGCCCTTGGTGTGGCCGGCTGCGCGGGCACACCCGTCGCCGCCACGGACGGCACGGTGAACCTCACGTACTGGATGTGGGACGCCAACCAGCTCCCGGGCTACCAGGCGTGCGCCACCGACTTCGAGGCCGCCAACCCCGGCATCTCGATCAGCGTCGAGCAGTACGGCTGGGCCGACTACTGGACCCAGCTCACCGCCACGATGGTCGCCGAGAGTGCGCCTGACGTGTTCGTGGACCACACCCAGCAGTTCGGCAAGTTCGCAGACCTCGACCAGATCCTCGACATCTCCGACCAGGTCGCCGCCTCCGACCTCGACCTGTCCAGCTATCAGGACGGCCTCGTGGACCTGTGGCGCGGCCAGGAGGGCGGCCTGTACGGCATGCCGAAGGACTGGGACACGGTGGGCCTGTTCTTCAACGCGGACATGGTCGCCGACGCCGGATACGCCCCCGAGGACCTGTGGGAGCTGGAGTGGAATCCCGAGGACGGCGGCACCTTCGAGGAGTTCGTCGCCCACATGACGGTGGACGCCAACGGTGTGCGCGGTGACGAGCCCGGTTTCGACAAGGACGACGTCGCGGTCTACGGGATGGGCTACAACGAGTCCGGCGGCGGGTACGGCCAGGCCCAGTGGGCGCCGTTCGCGCTGAGCAACGGCTGGTCGTACTCCGACCAGAACCCGTGGCCCACCGAGTTCCGGTACGACGACCCGGCCCTGATCGAGACGATCACCTGGTACCGGTCCCTCATCGAGAAGGGCTACATGCCGTCGCTGGCGATCGCGACGTCGGGCGTCGGCGCCCAGGCATCGCTCGGCTCGGGGTTGTACGCCTCCCTGGTCGAGGGCTCGTGGAACGCCCGGTCGATCAGCGAGCTCGGCGGGGCCACCTTCCAGGTGGCACCGACCCCGATCGGGCCGACGGGGGAGCGGGGCACGGTCTTCAACGGGCTGTCGGACGCGATCTACGCCGGCACCCCGCACCCCGAGGAGGCGTGGGCCTGGGTCGAGTACCTGGCCGGCGCCGACTGCCAGCTCCGGGTGGCGGAGGAAGCCCGGGTCTTCCCTGCGAACAAGGAGGCCACCGAACGTGCGGTGGAGGCCTTCCAGGAGCTCGGCGTGGACGCCGATGCCTTCTTCGTGCAGGTGAGAGAAGGCACGACGACGCTGTCCCCGGTCACCGACCGGTGGGCGGAGCTGGGGACGATCATGGTGCCCGCCATGGACTCGGTGCTGTCCTTCCAGACCGAGCCGGACAGCTTCGTGGCCGCCAACGAGCGCGTAAATCAGATGCTCGACCAGTAGCCGCGCCGGGCCGGCGATCAGCGTCAGGCGGATCGCCGGCCGGGCTCCATCATGGGGGCACTACAAGTACCCCGGACGTCAGTGCCTTCCACAGCGACCGGGTCGGGGATTGACTTTCGGATGTGCTTACAGTCAATGCTTACGCCGCCCTGTCCGCTACCGAACCGCTTGCGCCGACCACCATCGAGCGCCGTGACGTGGGTCCGAAGGACGTACTGATCGAGATCCGGTACGCCGGGGTGTGCCACTCCGACATCCACGCCGTGCGCGGCGAATGGGGTCAGCTCACCTACCCGCAAGTGGTCGGGCACGAGATCGCCGGGATCGTCGCCGAGGTCGGGTCCGAGGTCACGCGGTACGCCGTCGGCGACCGGGTCGGCGTCGGCTGCATGGTGAACTCCTGCCGCAAGTGCGAGAACTGCCTGGCCGGCCTGGAGAACTACTGCCTCGCGGGCTTCACGGCTACGTACACCGGCCTCGACCGGGACGGCACGATCACGCAGGGCGGCTACTCCACGCACGTGGTGGTCGTCGAGGACTTCGTGCTGCGGATCCCGGACGCGATCTCGCTGGAGAAGGCAGCGCCGCTGCTGTGCGCGGGGATCACCACCTACTCCCCGCTGGCGCACTGGAACGCGGGGCCCGGCAAGAAGGTCGCCGTCGTCGGACTGGGTGGCCTTGGCCACCTCGCCGTCAAGGTCGCGCACGCCATGGGTGCCGAGGTGACCGTGCTCTCGCGGACGCTCGCCAAGCAGGACGACGGTCTGGCCTTCGGCGCCGCCGACTACCGTGCGACGGCCGACCCGGACACCTTCACGGAGCTGGCGAACACGTTCGACCTGATCATCAACACCGTGTCCGCGAACATCGATGTCGACGCCTACCTCTCGCTGCTGCGCCTGGACGGCACGCTGGTCAGCGTGGGCGCGGCCCCCGAACCGCTGCCGGTATCGGTGGTCTCCCTGGTCGGCAACCGGCGCTCCTTCACCGGGTCGACCATCGGCTCGATCAGCGAGACCCAGGAGATGCTCGACTTCTGCGCCGAGCACTCGATCGTGCCGGAGACCGAGCTGATCGCCGCCAAGGAGATCAACGAGGCCTTCGACCGGGTGCTGAGCTCCGACGTGCGCTACCGGTTCGTGATCGACATCGCGACGCTGGCCTGACCAACGTCGCCCCCGGCGGCCCGGTCGCCATGTCAGGCTATGACATTGTCGTCGGGGGGTGACAAGTACCGGTCGGATCCATAGGCTCGGGGGTATGGATCTTGGGCTGCACTACTTCACCTTTACCCACCCGGAGTGGGAGACCACTCTGGCCGATCGGCTCACCGAGACCGCGCAGATCGCCGACGAGGGCGGCGTCAACCTGCTGACGGTCATGGACCACTGGTTCCAGATGCTCCAGGCGGGCGGCCCGCACGAGCCGATGCTGGAGGGGTACACCTCGCTCGGGTACCTCGCCGGCGTGACCAAGAACGTGCGGCTGAGCCTGCTCGTCACGGGTGTCACCTACCGGCACCCCGGCCTGCTGGCCAAGACGGTCTCCACGCTGGACGTGCTCTCGCGCGGCCGCGCGCTGCTGGGGATCGGGGCGGCCTGGTACGACCGGGAGCACGCCGGCCTCGGCGTGCCGTTCCCGCCGACGGCGGAGCGGTTCGAGCGCCTGGAGGAGACCCTGCAGATCGTCCGGCAGATGTGGTCGGACAACGACGGCGCGTTCGAGGGCAAGCACTACCAGCTCGCGGAGACGATCAACCTGCCGCAGCCGCCGCGCGGCACCGTCCCGGTCCTGGTCGGCGGGGGCGGGGAACGCAAGACGCTGCGTCTGGTCGCCGAGTACGCGCAGGCCTGCAACCTGTTCGGCGCCCCGGGCGACGAGGCGCTGGAGAACGTGCGGCACAAGCTGGAGGTGCTGCGCGAGCACTGCGACCGCCTCGGCACCGACTACGACGCCATCGAGAAGACGATGATCTACCAGGGCGACGCGACCGGTGATGTCGACGCGTTCCTGAAGGACATGGAGCGGTACAAGGCCCTCGGCATCAGCCTCGTCAACCAGATGCCCACGCCCTACCAGAACCCGGTGCCGTGGGCCACGGGGCTCGTCGAGAAGGTCGTGCCGCGCCTGAACGAGGTCTGACGCGGGTGGCTCCGGTAGGGCCTAGCCCTCCGGAGCCGCCTCGTCCGCCACAACGAGGGCGAGCTCGCAGAACATCGAGTCCGCCCACGAGAACCACGGCCGGGAGAAGGCCGTCGGGTCCGAGGCGTCGAACGACTCGTGCATGCGCCCCGTGCCTCCGTCGGCCCGGGCCAGGAGGTCCAGGGTGCGGACCCGGTCCTCGGGCGTGCCGGTGAGCGCTTCGACCACCAGCGCGATCGGCCAGACCCGGCCCGGCTCGGTGTGCGGGCTGCCCACGCCGTTCGCCGTCGTGCCCGTGAAGTAGTACGGGTTGGCGGGGCTGAGCACAAAATCGCGGGTCGCGCGCCAGACCCCCTCGTCGTACACGTCGGGGGCGATCAGCGGGAGCGACAGCAGCGACGGCGTGTTCGCGTCGTCCATCAGCAGCGCGCTGCCGAGGCCGTCAACCTCGTAGGCATAGATGGCGTTCCCGCCGTCGGCGTCGACGACGCCGAACTTCGCGACGCCCGCGACCAGCTCGCCAGAGAGCGCCCGCGCGTCGGCGGCCAGCGCGGCGTCGTCGAACACCGCGGCGGCGATCTCGCCGATCGCGAGCAGCGCCTGCGCCGCGAACAGGTTCGCCGGGATGTTGTAGCCGTAGGTGCAGGCGTCGTCGGAGGGGCGGAAAGCGCTCCACGTCATGCCCGTGCGGCCGATCGCGGTGCCGCGGCCGTCCCGCGCCAGCGTCTCGGTGGGGATGTCGATGTCCCGCTGGAACCGGTACGCGGACGTGTCGTGGTCCTGCTCGACCCGCAGCTGCCGCACGATCGTCCGCAGCACCCGGTGCGCGCGCTCGTCGAACACGTCGGTGCGGCCCGTCGTGCGCCAGAGCGTGTGCGCGAGCGTGACGGGGTAGGCGAGGCTGTCGATCTCGTACTTCTGCTCCCAGACGTGCGGGTCGTCGCACACGTCGTCGGGCGCGTAGTGGGCACCCGTGGGCCCGTCGTTGAAGGCGTTCGCGTACGGGTCGTGGTCGAGGCAGGCGAGCTGACGGCGCACGACCGCGGCGACCAGGTCGGCCAGCGGCGGGCACGAGCCGAGGAACCGCAGGTAGGGCGTGAGCTGGGTGGTGGAGTCCCGCAGCCACATCGCGGGAATGTCGCCGGTGATGACAAACGCCGTGCCGTCCGCGCCCATCGTGATGGTGTCCGTGAGGGTGCGCAGCAGCGCCTCCTCGACCATGTCGCCGACGCGGGCGCCCGCTCTGGCGCGTACCCGGTCGGCGGCTGCGCGGAGCGTCGTCGCGACGGCGGGGTCGAGGCGGGTGGGGGTCACAGTTGCCATGGGGGTCACGGTAGTCCGCGCTGAGAGGATGGCCGGATGAACGACGACGGCCGGACAACCGGCGACCTGCTCCTGCGCGGCGGCCTCATCGTGGACGGGAGCGGCGCGGCCCCGGCGACCGGCGACGTCCTCGTGCGCGCGGGCCGTATCGCCGGTGTGGGCGGGCGCATCGACGCCGACGGCGTGCGGGTGATCGACGCCGATGGGCTGGCCGTCGCGCCCGGGTTCATCGACATGCACGCCCACTCCGACCTAGCGGTCCTGGCCGACGGCGCCCACCTCGCGAAGGTCACGCAGGGCGTCACCACCGAGGTGGTCGGGCAGGACGGCATCTCCTACGCGCCCGTCACCGACAGCACGATGGCGACCGTCCGCGAGCAGATCGCCGGCTGGAACGGGACGCCTGACGGGGTCGACTTCGCGTGGCGGTCCGTCGCGGAATACCTCGCGGAGATCGACCGGCGAGGCAGCGCCACGAACGTCGCCTACCTGCTGCCGCAGGGCGCCATCCGGATGAACGTGGTCGGCACCGGGGACGAGCGCGCCTCCGCGGCCGACCTCGCCGAGATGCGCGCCCAGGTGGACCAGGGCATGCGCGAGGGCGCGTTCGGCCTGTCGTCGGGTCTCACCTACGTGCCCGGTATGTTCGCCAGCACGGACGAGCTGGTCGCGCTCTGCGAGGTGGTCGCGCGGCACGGCGGCTACTACTCGCCGCACCAGCGGTCCTACGGCGCGGGGGCGCTCGCGGCCTACGCCGAGATGGTCGAGGTCGCCGAGCGCGCGCGGTGCGCGCTGCACCTCACGCACGCGACGATGAACTTTCCCGAGAACCGGGGGCGCGCGGGGGAGCTGCTCGCCCTGGTCGACCGGGCGATCGACGCGGGCGTGGACGTCACGCTCGACACGTACCCCTACCTGCCCGGTTCGACGACGCTCTCCGCTCTCCTGCCGAGCCGCGCGGCCGTCGGCGGACCCGAGGCGACGCTCGCGCGCCTGCGTGACGCCGACCAGCGGGCCTGGATCGCGCACGAGGTGGAGGTGATCGGCAGCGACGGCTGCCACGGCGTTCCCGTCGACTGGGACACCATCGAGATCGCGGGGGTGCGCGACGCCGCGCTCGGCGATCGGGTCGGCCGCACCGTCGCCCGGATCGCGCTCGACGAGGCGCGCCCGCCGGCCGAGGTGTTCTTCGACCTGCTGCTCGCCGACCGGCTCGGCACGAGCATCCTGCAGCACGTCGGCGACGAGGGGAACGTCCGCGAGATCATGCGGCACCGCCGGCATACCGGGGGGAGCGACGGCATCCTGATCGGCGCCAAGCCGCACCCCCGCGGTTCGGGCACGTTCCCGCGCTACCTCGGCCGCTACGTGCGCGAGGAGGGGGTGCTGTCGCTCGCCGACATGATCGTGCACCTCGCGGCCCGCCCCGCCGCGCGCCTCGGCCTGCACGACCGGGGCCGGGTCGCCGAGGGGCTCGTGGCCGACCTGGTCGTCTTCGACCCGGCCACCGTGATCGACCGCGCGACGCCGGACGACCCGCGCCGCACGGCTGACGGCATCCCCTGGGTCCTCGTGGGTGGGACGCCCGTGATCGAGGACGGCGCCCGCACCGACGTCCGCCCGGGCCGGGCCCTGCGCCACGGCGCGCGGGCCGCCGTCGTCCCGACGACCGCCTGACCTACAAAGTCCCGGCCCCTTGAGCGAGTGCGCGAGTCCCGGCCCATGATGGGGGTGAGGGGACCGGATACCGAGAGCACAAGAAGGGCGAGACGATGTCGAAGAAGCACACCCAGCAGGCCGAGCACACTGCGCGCGCCGGCGGGGGGCTCAAGAAGGCGATCACGCTGGTTGCGATCGCGCTGACGGTCGCAGCCGTCGTCAAGGAGCTGCGGAAGCCCGAGCCGGAGCGTGAGTGGCACGGCAAGATCGCGTCGGTGGTCCCGTACGAGCTCCGGGTCCCGACCATGGAGCGCGCCCGCGAGCGGCTGTGGAACCCCGACGCCCCGAGCCTCGTGGGACCGCGCGTGTTCGGCGTGGGCTGGTCGCTGAACGCGGGCAAGGCCGTGGCGATGGCACGCGAGAAGCTCGGCGTCTGACCTGACCGGGACCCCGCCGCTCAGCGCGTCGGCGCGGCGGGGTCCGCGTTCGCCTAGTCCGCGTTCGCCTAGTCTGCGTTCGCCTACTCTGCGTTCGCCTGGTCGGCGGCGGCGTTCGCTCTGACCGGCGCGCCGACCAGGAACGGCCGGAGCAGGCCGGGGACGGCGGCGTCGGCGAGCGCGAGCCCGTCGGCCTCCGCGGCGTCGTACACGGCGTAGGCGCCGGTGCCCGCCGCGGTCGTGGCGAGGACCGTGATGAGCCCCGCCCGCCGCTGGAAGATCGACTGCCGCACGGTCCAGCCCACGATGCCGCGCCGCTGGAGCGCCACCGTCGCGCGGCGCACCGTGCCGCTGCGCGCGACCAGGTAGTCGCCGGCGAGCGTGTGGCCGAGCGCCCGGTAGGCGTCGTAAGCCAGCAGCACCGCCACCGGGATGAGCAGCAGTGTGGTGATCCAGGCCAGGTGGAGCAGCACGGGCGTGAGCACCGCGCCGAGCGCCACCAGGACTACTTCGGCAGCGACCACCACAGCGATCGCCCAGCGCAGCCGGCGCCCGAGCGCCGCCGTGGGATGCGGGGTGAGCGGGGCCGACGTCGGGGGAGCGGCGGGCTCGCGCAGCACGGCCGCCGCCACCTGGTTCGCGAGCTCCCGGGGCACTACGGGCAGGAGGGTCTTGCTCTCCGTCTTGTCCTCGTCGCTGGTGGAGAGCCCGGTCGCGACGGCGTCCACGCGCGCCCCGCCCGCCAGGCGGGCGGCGAGCGGCTCAACCAGCTCCACACCCCGCAGGCGGGACTCCTCCAGCGAGATCGACCGGGTGGTGAGCAGGCCGCGCCGCACATGGAGCGTGCCGTCGGCCTGGCGGTCCAGCGTGTGGTTCCACCAGGTCTCGACCCAGATCGCCAGGGCGGCCACGCCGCCCACGATGAGCAGGCCCACGGCCAGCGCCAGGGTGACGACCAGGAAGTGCGCGAGGCCGAACCAGGAGCCGACGATGCCGATCGCGCGCTCCTGCATGCCGAACCACTCCGCCACCTGGAGCGTGCCGCCCGCGGCGGCGGCGCCCAGCGTCGGGGTGAGGAAGGACAGCGGCGCGTACCGGATCCAGCCGCGGTCGAACCGGACCAGCGTCCCGTCGGCGGGCGCGTCCGGGCCGGCGGGACGCGCGGCGTGCGCCAGCAGGGTGGCGCGCAGCGCCTCGGCGGATGCGCGGCGCAGCGGCCAGAGGGTCACGGTGCCCTCCGCCCCGGCGTGCTCGCCCGTGCCCACCCGCACCGTGACCACACCGAGCACCCGCAGCACCGGGTCCGCGGTGAGGTCCACCGAGCGGATGCGCTCGCGGCGCAGGGCCAGGCGCTTGCGCCAGATGACGCCGGTGTGCACGTGGAACCGTTCGGCGTCGACGCGGAAGCGGGTGACGCGCCACATCCACTCGCCCGACGCCGCCCCGGCGGCCACGATGAGCACGAACGGCGGCAGCACCCAGGCGAGCGCCGCGCCGATCGAGCTACCCACGGCCAGCCAGTACCCCGTGATGAGCGCCGCTCCCGCGGTGGGGCCCGCGGTGTAGATGGCGCCGACCAGGGCGGCCCGCCGGTCCAGCCGGTCCCACGCGGCGTCGTCGTCCGGAACGACGTCCTCGGAGACGAGGCCCTCTGGATCGGTCTCGGTTCCGGTCACGTCGCGTCCTCGGGGGTGGCCTGGGTGGCGAGCGTGAGGTCAGCGGCCAGGGCGGCGGCCGTCTCGGCGTCGAGCCCCTCGACCTTGACCGCGCCCTTGGCCGACGCCGTCGTCACCGTGAGCGTCGCCAGCCCGAAGCGCTGCTCCAGCGGCCCCCGGACCGTGTCGACGGTCTGGATGCGCGACAGCGGCGCGACCCGCCACTCCTGGAAGAACCACCCGGTGCGGGTGTAGACGGCGTCCTCGGTGACCTCCCAGCGGTGGTGGCGGAACCACAGCCGGGGCAGCGCGATCACCCAGGCCGCCCCGAGGACCAGCAGCACCCCGGCGGGCACGAGGAACCACCACCGTGCCGGCGGGATCAGCACGCCCAGCACCGCCAGGACCGCCACGGGGACGCCGGCCCACAGGACGAGCTGCACGGACCACCACCCCACGGCGCGGGGGTCCACGGCGTTCCGTGGGGGACGCAGGCTCAGGGCCTGGTTGTGGCTGTCGTCGGTCTTCGGCGTCGTCACCGCCCCATGCTCCCAGGGGCCACGGCCGGGAGCAACGGATTGAACTCCCCGCCGCCCGCGTGCGGCAGGTGCCGCTCAGGCGGTCAGCCCGAGCAGCACCGGGAGGAGGGTGCCGAGGCCGTTGTTGACGCCGTGCACGATCACGCCGGGCCACACGGAGCGGGTGCGAACGAACAGCAACGCACTGATCAGGCCGACGACGACCGCGGGCGCCAGCGCGAGGTTGATCCCGTGCGCGAGCGCGAACACCAAGGTGCTCACCACGACGCTGATCCACACGCCGTAGCGGCCCAGCGCGTTGGTGAGCACGCCGCGGAACGCGAACTCCTCGCCGATGGGGGTGAGCACCGCGATGAACAGGAGCTGGAGCGTCAGCGCGAGCGCGCCGCCCGCGGCGGCGGACCGGTAGTCGCCCTGGGGATCCCCGGCGAGGCCGCCGGTGATCGCGACGACAACGAGGACCACGAGCCGCGTCACCAGCAGCGCGACCAGCCCGAGCCCCACGCTGATCAGCACCCACCTACCGCTGATGCGCCGGACGCCGAACGCAGACCAGCTGCGCAGCCGCAGGGCGTAGGCCCCGAAGAACGCGGCGAGCCCCATGACTCCGGAGAGCGCGGCGAGCGCGAGCCCGCGAGCGATCGCGGAGTCCTCGGTGGCCTGCAGGATCGGCCCCGGGGCGACCAGGAACACGACCACGTACACGGCCGCGGCCACGCCGATCTCGGGCCAGCCGGGACGGTGGGTCGCGCCCACGCGGGACGGGGCAGCGGGTAGGGGGCTGGTGGTCATCGAGCTGTCTCCTCGGGTGTTGCTGTGTGATCGGGACAGTAGCCCGCAAGGTGCGGCCGCGCGCGTGGTCGATCGGTTGCCCTGGATCAGGGCAGGTCACGGGCGTATCCGGGGCGCCTGGCGGGTGTACGGTCCAGATGACAGCCATCGGAGGCAGCCATGAAGCTAGGTCTGATCTTGGTCGGCGCCGTCCTCGCCCTCATGGGCAGCGTGTTCACGCTGCAGGGGCTCGGGTACCTCGCCGGCAGCACGATGACGGGCGTGACGATGTGGGCGATCATCGGGCCGATCCTGGCCGTCGTCGGGATCGTGCTGATCGTCTGGGGCGCACGAAGGGGCAGGCCCGGCACTCCCGGCTGAACGCTGCCTGGACTGAGGCTGGTTCAGCAGGTGGCGTGGCATATTGGGTCCGGATCGTGACCGTCACGGAGTTGACCGGAAGCGGACCTCCTGGCACCTTCCTTCCTGAGCACAACCCCCCGGGCGTTGCAGGCGTCCGGCGTCGAGTGTGCCGCCTGGGGGCAGGTCGGACCCCACGCAAGCACACGTTCAAAGGAGCGCCCAGTGCGACGCAAGTTTCCTCTCGTGATGGCAGCCGCGGCTGCGGTCGTGACCCTGGCTGCGTGCAGCCCCACCTCGGCCGCGTCCGGGGACGCATCCGACGGGCCGCTGACCCCCGTCACGGTCGGTGTCATCCCGATCGTGGACGTCGCCCCGGTCTACCTGGGCGTCCAGGAGGGCATCTTCGAGGACCACGGGCTGGACGTCACCCTTGCGCTCGCGCAGGGCGGAGCAGACATCGTGCCGGCCGTCGTCAGTGGCGAGTACCAGTTCGGCTTCAGCAACGTGACCTCGCTCCTGGCGGCGTCCGTCGGGGGCCAGCCGCTCAAGGTCGTGACCCCGGGGGCCTTCTCCACGGGTCAGCCTGGCGATGACTTCGGCGCCGTGGTCGCACGCGCCGACTCGGAGATCGCGAGTGCGGTGGACCTGCCCGGCCATACGGTGGCGGTCAACTCCCTCAACAACATCGGCGACACGACGATCCGCTACGTGGTGGACAACGCCGGTGGCGACCCGGCAGCAATCGAGTTCGTCGAGATGCCGTTCCCCGACATGCCGGCTGCCGTGGCCGGGGGTCAGGTCGACGCCGCATGGGTGGTGGAACCGCACCTGACCCGGGCGGTGCAGGAGGGCGCCAAGATCGTCAGCTCCAACTTCGTCGACACCAACGCCGACCTCCTCGTCGCGGCCTACTTCACGTCCGACGACGAGATCGCGCAGGACCCGGACACCGTCGAGGCTTTCACGGCGGCCATGGAGGAGTCCCTGACGTTCGCCCAGGAGCACCCGGCCGAGACCCGTGCCGTTCTCGACACGTACACCGAGATCGACCCGGTCGTGAAGGAGGTCATGACGATGCCCCGCTTCGCATCGGAGCTCGACGCGTCGTCGCTCCAGCTGCTGGCCGACCTCGGCCTGCAGTACGGCATGTTCGACGAGGCCGTCGACTCGAGCCGGCTCCTGCCTTCGCCCACGCCGGCGGGGTAGCGCGACGTCGTCAGGCCGCCCCGTGGGGCGGTTTTCAGTCCATCGACAGCTCTGCCCAGATGACGCGGGTTGATGCCCGACCGGTCAGGACGAACCCGGCGAGAATCTCGCGCGCTTGAGCAGGTGTCATCGTCATCGTCTCCGGCTCGACGGCGTAGGTGCCACCGGGACGCTCGAAGCGCAGCTTCTCGTCGTCGCCGACCGGTAGGCCGCCGATGGCGTAGTGCCCCACGCCATCGATATGGACGAGGACCCGGGAGCGGGTGGGGTGCCCCATCAGGACCTGCATCATCATGGGGCGATCCATCGGAAGCTCGACGTCCCAGAGATCGACCTCGAACAACCCGCCGAAGATCTCTGCATCGGCCACTGCGAGGTCGTAGGCGCGCCGAAAACCTTCGGCGCCCTTGAACTCCAGTCGGATCGCACCGTTCCCGGGCGTTCCCCAGGACATGATGTATGAGCGAGAGATGGCTGTGCCCACTTTCTTGATGGGGCTTCATCAGGTTGCTGCTCATAGGGAGGCGACGACGGTCGGAATCTGACGGTTTGCGGCCTGCTAATCGGCTCGCACGCGTTTGGTGTCGTACGCCCACACCGCGATCTCGACGCGGTTGCGAGCGCCGAGCTTGGTCAGCAACGACGCGACGTGGGTCTTGACCGTGCTCAGGCCGACAAAGAGCTCGGTGGCGATCTCGGCGTTGGTCCGGCCCCGTGCGACCAGCACGAGCACCTCCTCCTCGCGCCCGGTGAGGGGAGCGGTGGGCTGGACCGGTACCACCGGCGTCCGGTCGGCGAAGGTCGCCAGCAGCCGGCGGGTGACGTTGGGGGCGATCAGCGCGTCCCCGTTGGCCGCTGCGTGGATGGCCTGCACGAGGAGCTGTGGCCCGGCGTCCTTGAGCAGGAAGCCGCGGCGCCGGCGCGCAGGGCGCCGAGGACGTACTCGTCGAGGTCGAAGGTGGTGATCACGACGACCGCCATCGGGTCCGCCACGTCCGGCCCGGCCAGGCGTCGCGTCACCTCGACGCCGTCGAGCCCGGGCATCCGGATGTCGACGAGGAGGACATCGGGACGCAGCCGGGTCGCCAGGTCGAGCGCTGCGAGCCCGTCTGCTGCCTCGCCCACGACCTCGAGGTCGGGTTGCGCGCCGAGGATCATCGCCAGCCCGGTCCGGACCAGGTCCTGGTCGTCGGCTACGACAACACGGATGCTCATGCCGACGCTTCCACCGGCAGCACGGCCTCGACCACCCAGCCACCCTCGGGCCCCGGGCCCGCGGAGAGCGATCCTCCGAGGAGCTGGGCGCGTTCGGACATGCCCAACAGGCCAAACCCAGGCTCTGGGGCCGGCCCCGGCTCGGTCTGTCCGTCGTCGCTGACCCGCAGTCTGACGGCCTTGCCCTCCCGGCATACGTCGATCCCCACGCGGGTCGCGTTCCGGGCGTGCCGTAGGGCGTTGGTCAGAGCCTCCTGCGCAAGCCGGTAGAGCGCGGCGTCCACGGGTCCTGACAGCTGGGTCAACGAACCTGCCAGCGAGACCTCGACGGTGGGCGTCGCGTCAGCGCGCGCCAGAGCAGGCAGGTCCGCGACACCCGGCTGCGGTGAGTAGGCGACGGCTTCGTCCTCACGCAGCACCCGCACCATGGATCTCATCTCCGCGAGGGTCCGCGACGCTTCGGACTCGATCGCGGCCAGGACCTGGGCAGCCTTCTCCGGCTGGCTGCCGGCGACCACACCACCGGCCTGCGCCTGCACCGCGATGGCGGAGACGTGGTGGGCCACGGTGTCGTGCAGCTCGCGCGCCAGCGCCACCCGCTCCTGGTTGCGGATCTCGCGCTGTTGGCGATGCCAGAGGTCCGCGCGGTAGCGGAACACCGCCGCGAGGGCGACGAGCAGCAGCAGGAGGACGCTCCCGCCGAAGACGTCGGTCCAGCCCGCTGAGGTGGCGTACATGCCCAGAGCGACGACGACCGTCACGAACGCTGTCCCCAGGACCATCTCCCGGCCCGAGCCCCACCGCACCAGGGAGTAGAGCAGGATCAGGTCGGCCATCATGGAGTAGAGGCCGAGGTCCCCGGTGTGGGCAGTCAGCTGGAGAACCGAGAGCAGCCCGGCGACGCCCCACCCGGCCAGGGCGGCGATCAGCGGGCGGCCCCGCCGCCAGAGCAGGGCAGGCACCACCGCAAGGGCGAGCACCGTCACAAGGGGTCGCCAGGCCAAGTCCGGCCGAACGATGCCCTCGACCAAGGCGGCGGCGGCAAACACACCCACCAGCAGCCAGTCGAGACGACCGATGGTTGGGACGTCGGCAGGCCGCGGCTCATGCCAGAGGGAACGCCGGACAGTGGCCACGGCTCCAGCCTAGAGATCGGCGCGCCTCGGCGTATCCGCCGAAAGAACGAGCGAGAGGTCATGCCATCGGCCAGGCAACTGCGGCCTCCGGGCGGATCTGCCCGCCGCCGGGCTCGGCGATCGTGGACGCACCGATCCTCACCACAACAACGGAGCCCACGATGAGAACAAGACAATCCATCACCACACTGGAAGACCAGCCGATCCCGGTGAGACTCAAGCTCGCCGCAGCGTGGACAAGCTTCATGTTCCTGTACGCCTACGTGGACATTCTCGGCTTCTTCACGCCCGGCATCGTCGAAGACATCCTCGACGGCAAGGTCTTCGAGTTCGCCCTCTCCCAGACCTTTTCGACGTCGGCGCTGACCCTCATGGCCATCCCGATCTTCATGGTCGTGCTGTCAACGATGCTGCCCGCCCGGGCGAACCGCGTCACGAACATCGTCGTGGCCGCGGTGTACGTACCCGTCACGGTATTCAACGTGGCCGGCGGGTTCTGGCTGTATTTCTATGGCCTTGGGGTCGTGCTGGAACTGGTCGTTCTTGCGCTCATCGTGCGGTGGGCCTGGACTTGGCCCCGTACTGCGGCGTCGGCGACCGTGGCGACCGGGACGGACCGGGGAGCCGTTCGGGCCCGACAGGAAGCGTGACCTTCAGCGCCGTTGGCGCAGCGTGGTCTGAAGCGCGTGCCGCAGATCCGCTCCGATGCCGCGGGCTCCGGTCCTGTCGAGGATGGACGAGGCCTTGAACAGCTGCCTCGCTGTCCTGGCCGATCCGGTGTCTCCGACGATCCTGATCGACTCCAGCGCAATGTCGAGGGCATCGTCCGGTGCCCCGGTGCGTGCATGGGCTATGGCGAACCTGGCCAGTCCCATACCGAGGTCTCGGCGAAAGTCAGGTTCCCACGCGACCAGGCTCGACTGGAGCACGTCGAGGGCCATGTCCGGCTTTCCTAGTTCTGCCCAGGCGTGCGCTGCTTCCATCTCGATGTAGTTCGGTGTGCAATACCGGGCGATGTCCCTATCGTCGGCAGGTTCGGCGGCCATCTCGAATGCGCGATCCAGTGCCCGCGTGCATGCGTCGTGGTCGCCGAACATCGCATAGGCATGGGCCTCTTGCCGCGCGGCCAGTGCGCGCATCCGTGGGGTGAGTTCACCAGGCACTTCTGCGGCGGCTTGAGCAAGTGTTAGGACAAGGTCTGGTAGTCCGGCGTCGAGCGCGATGTGACTCTTGCGCATCAGGATGTAGGAGACCATCGCAGCGTTCCGCGCTTCACGTGCCATGTCGAGCGCCCGGTCCGACCAGGCCATCGCGGCACGCAGGTCCCCACCGTCCTGGTTGAGCCAGCCGGTGAACTCGGCGAATCTGGCCCCGACATACAGCAGCCGGAAGCGTTCGGCTCCTACCGCGGTCGGCAGAAGCGACTCGATGAACGACATCTGCGCGCCCGCCAGCGGAAGCATCGACCCCGGCCCGTACATGTTGTCGGCTGTCGAGTACTGCCGCAGCGTCGTCAGCAGCGCTTTTGTCATGCTGCTGTCAGTCGCGGCGGTGGAACTCGGCCTGGGGATACCGCCCGGGAGCGTTGCCCGTCGAGCACGCCGTGCAGGGCGCCTTGTTTGCTCGGCGTCGAACCACAACAGGCTCGGTGGGATCTGCAAGGTGGCCGCATAGGCCCGCAGGCGGTCCAGGTCGCGCACCTTGTTGCGACCCGACTCGATCCGACTCAGCTGACCTTGGGTGATGCCGAGCCAGCCCGCCACCAGCGATTGTGCGAGCGGCCGGCGGCCGTGTATCGGGTGGCGCCGGTAGGCGGAGACGACCGTCCCCATGTTCTGGCTCGCCAGGGCATCACGCATCAGGTCGGAATCCCAGAAGGAGCGCTCCAGCCGCGGGGCGTCGCGTGCTCCAGTTGCTCCTGGACGCGTGCAGGCGGAGCACAGGTGTGACGGGTTATCCGCTGCAATGCGCGTTGCGCACCCGGCGCAATAGCGCGCCTGCGTTGCTGAGACCGGCAACGTGCTCACCCCCTCCGTGACCGCTGCTGCCTGGGGCGGTCTTCAGCCTACGCACCCCTGGCTGGCCGATGCGGGACGCGCATAGGAATCATGCGCAACCCATGGGGCTCGGTCCACGTCTTGCTTCATAGCGTTTGAGCTGTCCACGACGGACGAACGCTCCCGACCGCACACCGCCGTCGACCCCCTGCGTCACAGCCAGCGTGACCCCCAAGACTGGAAGCGACCATGACTATGGCCCCTCACGACACCTCGCGGAACCGGACGACCTTGGCCGCGCTCGACATCGACGGCACGCTGGCGCCCTCGGGCACCATGCAGGTCGCGCTCGTAGTTCGTCTTGCCGTCGCCCGCCTACTCGACGCCGGGCACCATGTGGTGCTCGCCTCGGGACGGTCTCTGGTTGGGGTCTTGCCGATCGCACGAGAACTCGGCCTGACCGCCGGGTGGGTTGTTGCCTCCAACGGTGCGATTACAGCCCGCCTTGATTCGCGGGTGCCTCGCGGTTACGAGCTGGAGGACGTGCAGAACTTCGACCCAAGTCAGGCCGTGCGTCTCGCGTGGGCCACACTTCCTGGCCTACAGATCGGTGCTGAGAGAGTTGGGTGGGGGTATGACGTCACCCACCTGTTCCCGCCGGGTCGGCTGAACGGTGCGCAGCAGGTCGTCTCGCACCATTACCTGGAGGAACGATCCACGACACGGCTGGTCCTTCGCGGACCGGGCGCTGATCGTCTCGTAGGTCCCGTGCGCGCCGCCGGTCTGACAGCCGTCCTGATCGAACCGGGCTGGGTGGACGTCACAGCGCCTGGTCTGAGCAAGGCGACCGCCCTGGAGAAGGTGCGTGCCAACCTCGGCGTGGACCCTGCCTGGACAGTCGCGATCGGCGACGGGGAGAACGACCTGGAGATGCTGCGGTGGGCGGCTCATGGCGTCGCGATGGGACACGCTCCGGCCGTGGTGCGCGAGGCAGCGGACGCGGTCACAGGCACCCTCGACGAGCATGGAGCGGCTGCCGCACTGGACGCGCTCCACGCGGGGGTGATGCCCTGACACGCCCTCTGCTGCAGAACGGCTCCCGGCTACCGGAGGGACCACCGTGCCGATCGAGCATGAAGGCAAGATCCTGGACATCGATCCTGCCGCCGTCGAGCAGACGATCCTCGACAAGGGCGGACGCAAGGTCGGCGAGAAGTTCATGCGCCGCTATGTCTACGACATCGTGCCTGGCGACATGTCGAAGTGGATCCGGCTGCGGGACACCGGGCAGGAGATCACGCTCACGGTCAAAGAGATCCGGAGCGATGCGATCGACGGCACCCACGAGACCGAGGTTGTAGTCAACGACTTCGACGAGACCAACGCGCTGCTTGGGATGCTGGGCTTTACCGCGAAGTCGTACCAGGAGAACAAGCGCGTCAGCTTCCTGCTCGATGGCGCCGAGGTCGAGATCGACACCCGGCCACAGATCCCCACTTACCTGGAAATCGAAGCCGCATCAGCCGAAGACGTCATCCGCGTCGCGGGCCTCTTGGGGTACAGCGAGAGCGATCTGACCGGTGAGAACACGATCAAGGTCTACGCCCGCTACGGCATCGACCTCACCTCGATCCCAGAGCTCCGCTTCTGACCGAGAGTCCGGACGAGGCATCGGGCCTCAAATGCGTCGACGTATGGTCAGGCGGGTGACCAGCACACGCGTGGGTGATCAGTACCGGGGCGAAGAATTCTACTGCGACGTGGCCATCCCTAACGCCGCAGACCTCCAGATCGAGCACGACGACGAGTGGGTCCTGGCTTTCCACCACACCAAACCGTTCTGGAACAACCACATCGTCGTCGTCCCAAAGAAGCACATCGGTTCGTTGACGACAGCCACGGCTGAGGACGAGGAATGGTTGCGGCGGCTCTTCGTCGTCGTCCAGACCCTTGCCCGGAAGCTTGAGCAGCGTGACGGCGCCGCGTCGGTGACCACGAACCTCGGGCAGTACCAGGACTCGAAGCATCTCCACGTCCACATCCATAACGGCGGGGGCAGAGTTGACGAGCGCTGACATGTCCCGCGGTGCTCGTCTAGCCGCCCACGGTGCGGTTTCCACATCGCTGTCGCTGTGCAGTGATCGCAAGCTCCAGGAACTCGTGGATGCCGGCACACCGATCGGCTCCGGTATTGGCGGTAAGACGGTTCTGCTGGAGGTCGAAGGAACCCCGGTCTTCGTCAATCAGGTGCGCCTCACTGATCTTGAGCTAGAGCCGGAGAATGTTCGCTCCACCGCGAACCTGTTCGGACTGCCGTTCTTCTGCCATTACGGCGTCGGCACCATCGGCGGCGCTGGGTTCGGAGCCTGGCGAGAACTTGCCGTGCAGATCATGACGACGAACTGGGTACTCGCGGGAGAATATGAAGGCTTCCCTTTGATGCACCACTGGCGGGTGCTCCCAGACTCTGGTCAGCCCCTTCCCGAGGAACTGGCCGATGTGGAACGAGCCGTCACCTACTGGGGAGGCGGCTCGGAGATACGCCACCGGATCGAGGCTGTGCGGCAGTCCTCGGCGAGCATCATGCTGTTCCTGGAGTACATCCCGCAGAACCTGCACGACTGGCTGGGCGTCCAGATCGATGCGGGGGACAAGGTTGCCGAGCGGGCCTGCACCATGGTGGAGAACGAACTGGAAGCCGGCATCTCGTTCATGAATGCCCGCGGGCTGCTGCACTTCGACGCCCACTTCGAGAACATCCTGACTGACGGCAAGCGGCTCTTCTTCGCCGACTTCGGCCTGGCGATCTCTTCCCGCTTCGAGCTCACACCGGGTGAGGCCGAGTTCTTCGACGAGCACCGTGGCTACGACCAGTGGTACGCCGTCACGCACCTGGTGAACTGGCTGGCCGTCGAGTTGTACGGGTACGAACCGGAACAACGCAAGGAGTTCGTGCGCGCCTGCGCCCGAGGGGTGACTCCTGGCGGAATTCCAGCGGCGCTCGCGGCACTACTGGTCCGTCACGCGCCGGTCGCCGCAGTGATGGGGGAGTTCTATCGCCAGTTCCAGCGAGAGAGCCGGACGGCGCCCTACCCGCTGGAAGCGATCCGCCGGATCGGACAGCAGAACTCCCAAGGTCCACCTCGCGATCAATCACCTGGCGCAGGAGACCGGGGCGCGGCATAAGGTGCCGCGGTGGACATCGCTTTGGCTTTACACGGTCCGGTCGACGACGCCGAGCTCTCGGCCCTGCACGCGCGGGCGTTCGACAGCCCGACCGGGACAGTGACGACCTGGTCCGAGCGCCTCGCGCGCTACAGCCTGACGTGGGTCACGGCGACCGACTCCGCAGGGAGCCTGGTCGGGTTCGTCAACGTGATCGGCGACGGCGGACCACACGCGGTGCTCCTCGACACGATCGTCGAACCTGCACGTCAAGGGCAGGGCATCGGGCGGGCTCTGGTGGTGGCGGCTGCCGACGTCGCTCGTGACGAAGGCTGCGAGTGGCTGCACGTTGACTTCGAACCCGACCGGGCGAGGTTTTACCTCGATGCCTGCGGCTTCCGCACGACCGCCGCCGGCTTGTTGCACCTCAAGTAACGCTCCGGAGCTCCGTCCCGCTTCCTAGACTGGAGTCGTGACGGTGAGAGTGGCGGCAGTCCAGGCGGAGGCTACGCCTGGGGCCATTGAGGTGAACATCCACAAGGCCGCGCGCCTGACAATCGAAGCCGCGAACGCGGGCGCGAGGCTCGTCGTCTCCCCGAGGCATTCGCCACCGGCTACGACAGCAGCGTCTTCGCGGCGCCTCTGCCAACCCTGACCGACTCGGCCTGGCTGGCTCCCTTGCAGAACACGGTCGATGACGCGGGCGTCGTCGTTGTGCTGAACTCCGCGCTCGACCATGGCGAGCGCCGCGCTCTGACCGACCTGATCCTCGCGCCACGCCAACAGCCCTACGCGGCCTATGACAAGCAGCATCTCTACGCCAGTGAACGAGCGGTGTTCGCGAGCGGCTCCCACGGTGCAAGCCTCGCCCTCGACGGCACCGAGATGGCGCTGTCCGTCTGCTACGACGCGAACTTCCCCGAGCACGCCGCCGCAGCCGCCGCCGACGGCGCGATCGCCTACGTGAACAGCGGCGCCTACTTCCCCGGAGGCGGGCACCGGCGAGACCTGCACTACGCTGCACGAGCTCTCGACAACGGCATCTACGTCGTCTTCAGTGGCTTGATCGGCGCGCCCAGCGACTTCATCGGCGGCACGGCCATCTTCGACCCCCTCGGCCAGCGCATCGCCCACGTCCCCAACGGCGAAGGCCTCGCTATCGCCGACATCGACCCCGCAGTCGTCTCCGCCGTCCGCGGCGAGCAACGCATGTGGTCCGACCGCCGCGAATCACTCGGACAACGCACATACCAGTCCATCACCCTGAAACTGCGCTGACCGGAGATGGCCTCAAATAACGACGTGGACGGCGGCGCGCTCGCCCGCGACACTGCACATGTGAACGCTCCCGTCGACGTCTTGGTCGAGATCCAGGACCCTCTGCAACGGTGCTTCGAACAGTTCGAGACCGCGTGCGTCCGCGCCTGCTGCGGAATCGACGCGATCGATGCGGACGTCGCCGGCGTCGCCGAGTGGGCAGGCACCCTCGCGCCCCGGGACCTGGCTGCCGCAACGGCACAGCTCGACGACCTGCTCGTGCTCGTCGCGGACCGCTCGCGCGTGGTGACTTCCAACTTCCTGAACCATGTGACGGTCAATGACGACGCCCGCAGCGAGCTTCTCGACCTGCTCACCACCATCAGGGACGGGTTCACCGCTGCACGTCTTGCACGCGACGAGGCGGGCAGAAGTGAGTCTTGACCTGACGATCCTCGCAACGGCGCCGGACATCTCTGATGACGAGATTCAGGCCCAGGCCCTGCGATGTGCTGCTTGGCTGGACCACCCGGAGGGCGACCTTGACGCGGGCATCGTCGCGTTCTACGAGGCGTTGCGCGAGGTTTACCCCGATAGCGGCCCTAGGTCGCGCAGCCACGAGACCCCCTGGGCCTCGTCACCGTTGGGCGTCGGAATCGACCACGTGACCATCAACCTGAGACATGGCCACGCCGGCGACATCATCGACACGATCCTCGAGTTGGCGGCCCTCCACGGTCTCGTGGTTTTCGATCCTCAGGACGGGACGATCACCCGTCCGTACCAGCCAGACAGCACCAAGAGAGGGCCGGTAGTGGAGGGGACACTCGCATGATCGAGATCGACATCTTGACGGATCTGGCCCAGGTGGGCGCTGACGGGACAGGACGGGGACAGGCGAACCGGTGGCGGCCGCACATCAGACCAGGAGCCCTGCTGGTCGCGGGTCGGCTGGACCGCTGGTCGTGGGTGCGGGTCCTGGACGTCGATCAGCAGTTCGTGACGTTCTCGCTCGTCTCGGAGGAGGTGGCGGCGAGTGAGCCCCGTGTTGGGCCGAACACCGTCCGTGTCGAGTGGCCCTGGCCCCGTATCCCGTGGCTCCGCGTTGAGGGATATTCGCATTCCGCCCTAGATCAAGGCACGTATATGTGGGTGGACCACATCCAGTTCTCCCTCGATCCGGGCCTGGACGATCGTGCGCTGCTCACCGCGCTGATGTCCTCGCGTTTCTATGCCCATGGATACGGTTCGCCGTACGAGTTCGGTGGGGAGGCAGGCTTCGACGCACATCCCGTCCACGGCCCATGGCTAGCGCAGGCACTCACACCCGAGATGCTCGTCCTGGCCACGGCCGATGAAGCGCGCCGCACGATCCACAACTGGATGGACGACGAACTGACCGAGCCGCCCATGTCGACCCGCACCCACGAACGAGTGGAGCACCTCCTGACGCGGACGCTGGACCGTGGCGCGGTCTATCGCCTCCACGGCCCGGATGACGTCGGACAGGAACTGCTGTCCTACAGCGGCGTGAGCACGACAGACTTCCATGAGTTCATCGCGATCGACCGTGAACGTGAGTCCATGCATCTGGTCGTCGCTTCGGACGACTAACTGCACGGCGTCAAGGTCGTGGACGGCCGCGCGGCAGA
This sequence comes from Promicromonospora sp. Populi, assembly GCF_041081105.1. Classification (NCBI taxonomy): domain Bacteria; kingdom Bacillati; phylum Actinomycetota; class Actinomycetes; order Micrococcales; family Promicromonosporaceae; genus Promicromonospora; species Promicromonospora sp. Populi. The sequence goes on from NZ_CP163528.1 coordinate 5,209,646, forward strand.
GAAAGCCACTCAAGCTGTGCAAGCTGCGGCAGGTCCTCGACCGAACCAACCCCGACCAGGACGTTCTGCCGGACATAAAGCGCGATGCGTCCTTCGTGGTCGCAGCTTGGGCACTCGCACAGCCAGGCATCGACGACGACGTCCGACGCTGCCGGGTCGCCGACATCGTTGCGGCCCCAACCTAGGACGTCACCCAGGTGATATCGGTACTGCCACACAGCGCCATACCGGAACTGGACTTCACGTCGTGCGACCGCCTGGCAGGACGGACATGCGATCGTCACGTCGAGCGAGTTGAACAGGCCCATGTCACTCTGCGATCTCGTCGCGCTCGGAGAGGTAAGCACCGAGTGGGTCCAGAGCGAGGGCGTACGCCACTAAGTCCTCCTCGGCAGTCAGGTCACGCCGCTCGACATCCTTGGGTCGGAGCGCACGGGGGAGTCTCCCACAGCCACCTCTCCCGAGCGCTACCCTCAAGCGCGTGGAGACCGAGATCGCCCGGCTGGCGCTGGGGTGCAACTGGGCATGACCGAGACGACCGGCGCCCAGCGCTCCGACCGGTGGTTTCGCATCGGTGCGCCGGATCTCAGGGACTTGCGCGCCTTTCGGGCGTCCGGACGCAGCATCTCGTCGGCAGAACTTCAGCTCTACGTCGAGGCCGATCTCCAACTGCACGACTACCACACGGTGTTATTCGAGGAGCCGCGATTCGAGGTCGCCGAGCTCGCTGTCGCTCTCACCCAGTGGGCGGGCGATGGCACCGAGCCGGACGACGACTTCGACCACGCCCCGTCGTCGTACGAGGAGAAGGGCGTCATCCGCATCGTCCGTACCGAAGGCGGCTGGGCGGCCGGTTCGTGCTTCATCACCGAGACCACCGCGGCGCAGCCATGGCCGGTCGCCAAGGAAGCGATCGACACCTTCGTCGCGGAAGCGCATGAACTCGCGGCCAGGTGCCTGCTCGCGGCAGGGTGGTCGAACCTCGACACGATGGCTGTCCTGCGCCAAGGGTTCGGCCCGCGACCTTAGGACGCTGGCGGCCCCAGCCCTTGTCGGTAAGCCCGCATGAGGATCGGCAGACTGATCAGGAGCGCAATGCCCCGGAGTACTCCCGCGATCGGATACCCGGCCCGATTCGAGATCTCGTAGGCGATCAGCCCACCAGCCAGCGCACCAAGGGGGATGAGCCCCCACCCGAGCAACCGGTAGACGCTGTTGACCCGACCGAGCAGGCCAGGCGGCACCAGTTCCTGCCGGAGCGTCACGGTCACGACGTTCCACGCCGCCGTGACCAGTCCGCTGAGCGCGAGCAGCGCCCCGAGCGTCCACACGTCGGGGCTGAGTCCCAGGAAGACGAACACGACAGCGTTCACGCCCAGCGCTACGACCAGCACGGGGATCTGCCCGAACACGTCGACCAGAGGCGCAGTGAGCAATCCACCGAGCACGCTCCCGACGGCGGCCACCGCGAGCAGCACCCCGTAACCGGCCGCGGTGACGCCGAGCTCCTGAGTGGCCAGCAGCACGAGGGTGACGTTGCCGAGCTGGAAGCAGAAGGTGTTGACGCCGAGCAGCAGCGCCAGCGTGCGGAGCAACCGGTGCCCGACGAGCCAACGCAGGCCCTCCAGAACCGCCGGACCTGCACGCTGGACTGCCCCGCGCGGCGGCGCCGCGCCGCGCAACCTCGTCAGCAGCAACGCAGAGGTGACCAGGGCGGCGGCGTCGAGCCCGAACGGCAGCGCGATCGCCAAACCGAACAGGAGGCTCCCGACCGGAGGTCCGACGAAGCTCTGCCCGACCGTCGTGGCCAGGTACTGCCGAGCGTTGGCCCGGGCGAGCAGCCGGTACTCGACGATCTCCGGCATCACGGACTGGCTCGCGATGCCGAAGACGACCTGGCAGACGCCGACCAGAAAGGCAGCCATCATCAGGGATACGACGTCGACAACCCCGGAGGCGACCAAGGCCGCCAGCGCCATGACCACAACCGCCTGGACCAGCTGGGCAGCTCGCATCAGGCCGATCCGGCTGTACCGGTCGACGACGGCCCCGGCCGGGAGCGCGAACAGCAACCAGGGCACGAAGCTCGCAGCGGCGACTACGGAGATGAGCCGGGGATCTGCGGTGAGGGTGACCGCGAGCAGCGGCAGCGCCGTGACCAGCGCTCCGTTGCCGACGTTGTCGATCGCCCCGGCCCACCACAGCCGCCAGTAGCGGGCGGGCAGCTTGTCCTCCGTCGATGCCATGCCCACAGCCTGCGAGGCGGGCAGATGGCGCACCACGATTGAGCGCTGCGCTACATCATGGGTCCATGGCACTGAGCATCGAGATCGGCACCGCCGATCTCGCGGGCACCCGGTTCGCCGTCTCGCCGCTGGCCGAGACCATCTCCGGCCTGCAGCAGCTTGCCCAGCCCGACCCGTCCCCTCGAGTCAGGGGCTGGGTCCGCTGGGCCCGGGAACGACTCGCGCACCGGCCGCTGCGGCTCGCGGTGACCTGGCCGCTCCTGGTCAGCGACCGCCCTGCCTGGCCCCAGTTCCTCCTGCCGGCCCCAGCCACTACCCGGACCAGCATCGACGACGACCTGGAGGCCATGCGGCAGACCGCGCCACGGGACGTCATCGACAGCCTGCACCGCGTATTCGGGAACGACCTGCCGCCCGCAGCCCGAGACCTGGCCGATGCGCCCACGGAACGGCTCGCCGTCGTCGCAACGGAGCTCCGAGAGGCCCACGACCAGCTGGTTCGTCCCCACTGGCCGCGAATCCAGGCGCTGCTGGAGACCGACATCGCCCACCGCGCCGCGCAGCTCACCTCCGGCGGCGCCGCACGGCTGTTCGCCGACCTGCACCGGGACGTCGTCTGGTCAGACGGCCGCCTCACCGTCCTGACAGACCGGCGGGACGACGCCGTCGCGCGTGGCGGACTCGTCCTGCTCCCCGTGGCGCTGGGGGCCGACCGCGTCATCGTCAAAGGCAACACCACCACCTGGACCACCCTGCGCTACCCCTGCCGGGGGATCGCGGCGCTCGGCGCCGTCGTCGACCAGACGCCCGCGCCCGACGCCACGGTCCGGCTGCTCGGCCGGAGCAAGGCGGGCCTGCTCCGGGCCCTGACCGCACCGGCCACGACCACCGACCTGGCCCGAGAGCTGGGCACTACGCCCAGCGCCGTCGCCCAGCATCTCGCCGTCCTGCGAGCCAACGGGCTCGTCAGCCGCCAACGGCACGGCCGCCGCGTCGTCTACACCACCACCGCGCTCGGTGACGCTCTCCTCGACGCGGCCAGCGTGCGCTCGTCCCCTTCCCCCGGGGATGGATGGACCGGTCAGGTTCGGCCGTAGGGTGCTGTGCATGTGCTGCGCTCCGCCATTACCGGCCACGAGCCGATGAACAGTCCCGAGGTGCTGCCGGCCGAGGTCCTGGACGACGTGGCCAGCGTGGTCGGGGCAGAGGTCACTCTTCTCAGTCGCCTACCCGGAGGCGTCAATGGGGGCGCCGTGCGCGTCCAGCTGGCCGGAGGTGCAGATGCAGTTCTCAAGGCAGTGCCCCGGGCACACCCCAACCACCTGGACGAGACGTTGCGCGCCCAGCGAGTGGTCGAGCACATGTGTAGGCGCGGCTACCCCACCCCGGCCTGGCTCGGGGTGGGGGCGACGGCCACTCATGTATGGCAGCTGATGGACTTCGTCGACGCGGCTCCCGCGCCGGAGCTGACCGCGTCCCTCGTCGATCAGCTGATGGAGATCATCGAGCTCCAGGCTGGCCAGGCCTCGGAGCCCTACGACCACTGGTCGTACGCCTGGCGCGTCGCCATCGGTCAGGAACTGGCTGCCGCCGGGCCGGACTTCAACGAGCCGCCGGAGCAATCGCGTCTCCGCCAGTCCATAGCCAGGCTCTCGGGGTACTCCTCCGAGGTGTCGGCCCTGGTCGAACGTTTGCGGCTCGGGTGTGCCGACGTCCCACCACCACGAGACGCACCTGACATGGTCCATGCCGACCTCGCAACCCCCGGCAACATTCTGGTCCGTGACGGAGTGGTGGTGGCGGTCGTGGACATCGGGAACGCAGGTAGCGGCACGCGGGCGATCGATCTCACCACCCTCGTGTGGTACTCCTTCCGGGACCCGCTGCTGGACGACGTCCGAGGGCGGCTGTGGACAAGAATCCTCGACCTGGTCGGCTGGGAGGGCGCGGCGGTGCTCACAGCGGCCCACATCCTCCACATGCTCGAGATCCCCATCCGGCACGGGCGCGACGACGTCGTTCCGGAGGTGGTCGAGCGCGGCCATCGCGCCCTCGACGAACTGAACGCGCTTCGCTAGGGCACCCCAGGTCACAACGGGTGCGCGGGGGAGACCTCCTGGGTGTGGACGACGACGTCGAACCAGTCCCGCAGCGTGCCGCCATACGCGACCGATTCGCTCCCGTACTCCGGAAGTCCACGCGTGATGAGCGGGGCGTCGAGCCACTCGCGCACCGCCGGCGGAGCCGGCCGGTCCAGATCGAGGACAAACCGCTCCGACCTCACGTCACCGAGCGGCTCCTCGAACCAGCCGGCGCTCGCCGGCGGCAGATCGACCTTCTGCCCCTCGCCGGTGACGTAGGTGCCGCGGTCGAACGTGAAACCGACCGTCACGTAGTCCCGCCCGTACCAGTCCTCAAGGTGGGACCCCGCGCTGGCGAAAGTAGTGTCCGGCTGGCCCGGCTCCGTGATCGTCAGCTGCGGCGCGTCGGCGACGTGCGCAGATGCTCCCCAGTAGACGGTGCGAGCGCCGGTGTGCCGCTGCCACCAGCGCACGTTCTCGGCGGCCCGCGCGTCCCGGTAGCTGGGGATGTCGGCCCACGGCAGGCTGAATCCTTCGTACCAGGAGTGGATCTGGCGGGCATGGTGCATGACGACGTCGCGGCCCGCACCGTGCGGGGCGGCGGCGACCAAGCGCTCCAAGGCGGCCGCGGCGTCGACGTACGGGGCCTTGTCCTTGATCGCCAGGTGGGCCCAGAGGTGCTCGCCGGCGTTGTCGCTGGTCGGCTCCAGCAGCTCGTAGTGGGCCTGCAGCTCGGGGAGCCGGTCGGGCACGTTCGCCGCGATGTAGGCCTCGACTGCGTCGTACGCGGGCTGCCCGGTCGCGAAGTACTCCGCGCCGGCGACCTCGACGTCGTCGGCGTGCGTGTTGTTGTAGTGCCGGAGCCATTCGAGGACGCTCCGCATCTCGGTTGTGCGCCAGATGCTCTCCTGTTTGGCCAGGACGGCATCGAGGTCGTCGCGGGCGCCTAGGACGTAGTCGTTCACGCTGAGCGCGAGGGTCCAGTCCATCTCGAAGGCGATTGCGCGGACGCCTGCGTTTGTAACGAGGTGCCGGAGGTAGCGGGCCTGGAGGGTGGTGACCTCGCTGATCGTGTGGCCTGGTTCGCCTAGGCCAGATGATCTGGGCGCCGCTGGTGGCGCGGGTAATGGTCGCTAGGTCGGGGCCGGGGCGGAGCGGGCTTTCCGGGATGTGGACGGCGTGGTGCTGTGCCCACCTTGTGACCGGTGAGGGGGGCGTCGCCGTTGTGGCCTGCGCTGGGGTCGCTGCCCAGATCAGGGCTAGGGCGAGCACACCGCAGGTGAGGGCGGGGGCGGAGTTGCGGGTCTTCATCGGGGCCTCCTGAAGGATGTTGTGGGCCCAGACTCGTGCGTTTGGTGATCGGGTACGTCCGGCAGGCGGCGACACCTTGGCTACGTCGGGCGACGTAGCGAAGACGTCCTGGTACCGAGGCCAATATGCGACGATTCGCTCACGATGACGGGGGTGGCGCTGTGCGGGGTTCTGCAATCGGACGTAGCCCGGTCGGGCGTGCGCTCGCCATGCTCACGATGATGCTCATCTTCCTGACCGGGTGTTCGTCTACGGCGGATTCGGGCGAGTTTCTCCGGGGCCTTGCCTCTGTGCGGTCGGAGCTCGTGGCCGCGGGGTTCGACGATGCGGGGGTGCGCGCCGGGCGCAGGGAGTACGTCGAACACCCCGAGGAGTCGGTCGACATCGTGACGATCGTGTTGCTGCATGACTCCATGGATGCTGACGTGGCGCGGAAGACGGCCGCCACGGTGGTGTGGAACGAGCTGCCGATGAGGTTCGACATCCTCGCGATCGAGTACCAGGGCGAGGTCCGGAACATCGAGTACGACTGGCTGGCGAACGAGCTCGGACCGCGTCCTGCTGGCCTCGACGACAGGAGCGTCGGAGACCACATGGCTGGCGTGGGGAACGTTCTGATGGTCGTCGGAGCGATCGCCCTCGTGGTTCTCCTGATCGTGGCTGCTCCCATTGTTGTGCTGGTCCGAAGGAACCTCAGGAAGAACGCGCGGCTGATCGAGCCTGAGCACGATCCTCGCCAAGACGACCATTCCGGCGCTGACCAAGGTCCAGGTCCAGACTCGGGCTCGCGGTAGGTGCGGCTCCTGGTCTCGTCCCGGAGGACCTGGGACCAGCCGGCTGCGCTTTCGGCCCTCCCGAATGTACGAAGCCCAGGTCGGAAACGCTCTCTGACCTGACCTGACCTGACCTGACCGTCCGCACTCGGATCGGTCGACGGGTATCGAACATGCGCGATTAGTTTGGAAGCCTTGCCGGATGGCGATCGAATGATGCGAGCCAACTGGCCGAAAACGGCCGCTGACCTGATCTTATTGTAATGCTGGAGTGGGTCCGTGTGGGGTCGGGACTGGCCCTTATTGGCCCTAACTAGGGCCAGATTGGCGGAAGTTAGGGCCAATAAGGGCCAGTCTCGTCAGGCCTGCTTCGCCAAGAACGCCAGTGGGTCGCCCCGACGTAACACTCAGTCCGGCTGGACGGTTCGACGCTAGGTTGGCGGCCGTGAGCGACATGCCAGCGAAGATCGTCCCACCCGTTGATGAGCTCGACTTGTCCGGCGTCCTGGTTCGAACGGACTACACCGACGATGCCCGCTTCCAGGAGGTGCTCGCCGAAGCTCGCCAGCAAGTTGGGCCGAATAGTACGGACAGGGCAAGCCTCCTGGTCGTGGAGGACCCGCGGTTGGCCCGAATCACTCCTGCGAGAATCCCGGAGATGGTCGAGGTGGAGGATTTCGTCTTCGTCGCGGACGCGCGGTCGATGCTCGACAGCACTCTCCTCGTCGTGGATGTCTTCAACGGTTCCGAGACGTACCTAGCTACGTTCAGAATCGTCCCTGAGGCTGTCCTCGCGATTGAGGTGAACCTTGTCTTGGCGAACCTCGACTTCATCGATTTCCTGGAGGTCGTGGACCCCGATGGGGTCTTCCGAGAGTCGTTCGGCTAAGCCGGTAGTGTCACCGCCAGGCCGCCATCCCACTACCGGGGAAGGCGGCCATTCGCATGCTCTGGGAAGTCTGCTCAAGCTCGTAGGGGACTCCACCGCGCGCCCCTTCGGCGCCACGGCCGCACGGGCACAGTCGGCGAGCCGCGATGGCGGACGAGTACGTGGCTGCGTGCAGCGCGACTGACACGGCGGCGAGACAGCACGGCGGCGAGACAGGCACGGCTGCACGGCTAGGGCAGTCGGGCGACTAGACAGAAGGTCCCGCGGACCGCCCCGGAGAAGGCCACACACCTACTGCACAAGTTGTGAGCGGTTCCGTCCGTACGAAACCTTGAGGTGGGTACATGAGTGTCGACAGGAGTGCTGCCGGGCCGGGGGACGACGGGTCTCGCACGCCCGCTGAGCCTCGGGCAGCCGGCTATCGCGCGGGAACTTCCGGCGCGTGTCCTCGATGCGGTAACCCGATCCCGGTGAGGACGACGGGGAGGCCCGCGAGATGGTGCTCGCAGGGGTGCCGGCGTGCCGCGTACGAAGAACGCCGGGCCGCAGCCATCGGAGCCAGCGCCGTCGATGTCGTGGAAACCGTCACGACGACCGAACACGGGCTCGATGAGTGCGTCCGGCGGGTGCAGGCTTCTCCTGTAGCGGCACGCAAGGTACTGACCCACCTGACCAAGCTGCTGGCAGAGGATGGTCTGTGCCACCCGAAGTGGACATCGACTGTGGACGCCGCGGTAATCCTGGCGCGTGCAGTCGGTGCCCGCCGTCGAACCTCCGCGCGCTTCCCTCCACGGGGATATGTCAAACCGGGTTGGTAGAGAACTTCAGCGCAATCTGGCGCCTCAGCGCCGCGCGTCAGCACTCCTTGCAGCAGTCCCCCTTCCGCTGCTGCGTTACGTCAAGCGGCACGACTCCAGACCACGCGGGCGCGGTGGCCCGGCGCCACCCAGCCTGGGCAAGGCGTTAGCCCGTTTCACGTGGGCTCAGACCGAGAAGTGCTTAGCTTCCGGGTCACGGAGGGACCCCGTGAAGCGAGGTAGTGCCGAGTCGTCGGGTAGGTCCTCGCTGCCGTCCTCGGATGCCTGGATCGCGTTCGACAGAGATCACCCGTCGGTCACCCGCTGTGCCGTGCCCCTTGTTCGGGGTCGGTCGTAGGCTGTCGTCCAGCGCTAGGCGCTAACTGGACCGCAAGGCTCAATCGCCGCAGCCGCCGCAATCGTGACCCTGTTGACCTTCGACCGCTTCCTCGCAGTACTCCGCGAAGCCGGTTCCAAGTTCGGAGGTGATCACATGGATGGTTTTGTACTTCTGGGTTTGTTCGCAGACTCGTACTCGATCATTAGCGCGACGGCTGCGGCTTTTGGGCTTTCAAGACAGAGAGAGCGTCGGGCGAACTAGCCCAAACTCGGTCACCGCCGCGTCCTCGCTAGTTTGATCGTGGTGATCGGCACCTAAGCAGACGACCCGTGCGTGGAGGCGAAATGGACCTTGATGAAACTCCGGGGCACCAAGTCCTGAGGGTCGAGGCGGTTGCCTCGTCCCTGGCTTGCCTCGATACGCCATTGCTTGCGTCGACTGTCGCGGACATACTCGCGCAGCAGTCCTCTGTCCGCGAGGACTGACCCGTGGCAGGTATTAGCACCAACAGCATTCCTAAGACCGTCGATGGCCCCTCACTTGTTGCGGCTGCATCCGGGCTGATGCTTCTCCCCGAGAACGCTTCTCGACTGGTGCGACTGCATCGACTTGCGGCACTGGGTATGGCACTGCCAGAAAATGGTGCTCGACCAGTGAGTCCAAGCGCAGTCCGATCGATCTTGAAGCAGGAGGATATCGGCGGTCGGAGTGTACTTGTGCAGGAAGACCCGTACTCAGAAGTTTTGGTACAGAGCGTTAGCTTTTTCGGTGGGCCGTACCTCATCTCGGCTGGATCCGGTGAGCACACGATCGCCGACCTAGAAAACTTCATTAATGCCATATTCCATAAGCCGGGCGTGTCCGACAGCCTACGTGACCAAGCGCGCCACCTGATCCAGGGGCTCCTAACTATCAGTGACATGGTGCTCAAGCGGGCCGGCTTGGCACGAGGGACATCGCCGGAAGGCACACCACAGACTCCCATTGATGTACCGGGAGCCCAGCGGCTAAAGAAACTCACCGAGGCAACGTTCATATCGAACGAGGAACTCGATTCTCAAAGCGACTGGCTGCGCGTGGTTGTTGACACATTCGCTTGCGAGCCAGGACAACTTGTAGATCCATGTGACGGGGATATCACCGATGATCGCCTCTACACCATGCCGTTCCTTCGGCTCGCAAATGGCTATCGGGTTGTACTGCCGCTGGACCTCGCGATCACCATGCGCTTTCACCTTCTGCGATTCGCGCTTGAAGAGGGTCAACTCGAAAAATTAGGAGAGCGCTGGCGGGAAGCGGCTTTTCGACGCTTCTTGAGGTCGCTTCCGCGCGGTTTCTCCGCGAAGTTACTAGAGCAAACCGACTCGATTAGTCGATATCTCCTAAATGTCGATGATAAGCGTGACATCCACGTCATCGTGGCGACTGACCCGCTCGTTGATTGGCAACTAGAAGTCTGGGGTTCCTATAACACAGGGGCAGCATTGAATCGCCTCGCGAGCTTGGTGAACCCTGACGCCCGAAGCACGTACTCCTCGGCCGAAGAACTACTCCATCTTGTTATCACTGACAGTCCCGGCCGAGATTCCTTTTGGGGCATACCTAATGTGGACGGCGCAGATCCGGTGCTCATCGCTCGCGCTGATGACCTTGAGGTAATTCTGCACCACGAGCCGGACAGATTAATCGGCCTGATGCTATTTGCCCAGGCGATAGAGAGTCGATCTGGAGAGTCGTACTCCACTAACATCCTCGACGAGTTCTGCATCTACATTGAGAACGAAAGATCGTTCTATATTTCCGACGAGCGACTGCCCACTCTCATGGTGTTTCAGGCGGGTGACGGGCTGTATCCGCGCAAGAAATTCCACGCAGAGGTAGACCGTCACGGCGTCGCCGCTCCCCAAGTAAGACAGCAAATTCTGCAAGTCCAGCGACTATACGCACGGGATGCGCCAGAGATATTTATTGTCGAGCCGGGTGCTTCATACATTGGATTTGTCGTTGAACTAGGCGACCAAGCGATATTTGTTACCTTCGACGTAACAGAACCCGAACTAGCAAACGTCGAACTAATGCTTCTCGAGTGTGTTGCCTACTGGGTCCGCGAGTGCGCAGTGTGTACGGGCGGTCGAGCGACCCGAGCACCAAGCGAAATCCGCCTCGCGGTAAGCGATTCAGATTCGTGGAAGAGAGTGGGCAATTGGTCGACGGCCGATCCGGCCGTGCGTGTCACGGCAGCTGCACACGGCCACACCATTGAGTTCACGGAGTCCTTCGTTGCACTGCTTCAAGACGCCACGAACACCGCGGAGCGTGAACTCGTTTCCGTGCTCCTGAACAGCCTCTTTGGCATCCCCGAGGGCGACCTAGATTCGATGGTTGACATGGTCGCGCCTTTAGGTCCGAAGCGGATGCTCAATGTCTATAGCCAGAACGGGTCCCCCGATATGGTGGCCGAACACCTTCCCCGACCCTTGACGGGCCACAGCCAGATCACGGCCCGTCTGCTTGACGAACTCGGTGAGTGGCTTAGGTCTCCGACCGGTGGCCGGTTTTCGACCGGACCTCTCGCAGACGAACATAGGGTTGACGCGCTGAACGCCGCGGTCGAGCATCTTTTTGAACGACTTGAGACAGAAGTCGCATCATACGAAGGGCGCAGTCTTCTCGAATTTGTCGTACTCCAGAATGAGGCACTCATACATGACGCGAAGATAAACGCGACGACGCTGAGATCTCGATTGGCGTGTTTCGGCGAACAATCTCATACGGTTGCGGAGCTGGTGGAGCATCGAAAGGACAGCGCAACCGCGCAGCGCGCCAGCCGCTTCTTGATCGAGTACGTGGCGGCACAACCGCCGACCGGAACGCGTGCGATTGAAACCCTCGACTACTACCGGCTTCTGGGCATCGCCAGCGAACTCATCGAGAGAGCGACTATCTCGGACTTTCTTCACTACAAGCTTGCCGATTTCGAGGTCTCGATCCTTGGCTCCGGACGCCTAGGGGTTGGTCGAGAAGAGCCTGTGATCCTAGCTATGGATGCGTACGCCGCGAACTCAGGCACGCGATCAGTTCGCAATGCATTGAGTGGCGAGGTGAGAGACGCCCACGAGAATTTTGACGTCCTGAACTTTATAGCCCACAGTGATGGCGCGATGCGCGCCGAGTTTGGTTTTACCCTCACGGAGCTCCGCGAAGTGTGTGGTGGGCTCCTTGATCTTGCTTCGGGCGATCGCGTGACGCGTATTCGTCGTTCCGAGGCTGTCGCAGAAGTGGGCGCGATGCGAGGTGTTTCGATTAGCGTGGTGACGGCAGTATTTGACGGCATTACTCTCACGCAGCGTCCGTCCTTCCTCAGCATCAAATCAGACGCCTTTCCGTGGCGATTTAACAGAGATAGCTCGTATGTTCGACGACCGTTGGTGCTGCAGGGGAATGACCTGGTCTTCGGCTTTCGAAGCATTTACAGCTTGGGTCCATACTGGGTCGACAACCTGCTGTCGGGTCGGCTGCAGGGACGCGCGAAGACGACTGAGATGCAGAGATGCATCTCAGAGGCGAGACGGAAGATCAACGATGATTTTGCTCGCGCGGTGGCGACCCGACTTGATCAGCTTGGGATGACAACCCGACTATCCGTGAATAAGGTCAGAAAGCGTCGAATTTCTGACTCGGCGGGCAATGACATCGGCGACATCGACATCCTTGCCGTCCACGCTGAGACCCGAACGATCATCGCGGTTGAGGCGAAGGACTTCGAGATCGCACGGACGCCGGCGGAGCTGGCGAACGAGCTTGAGAAGATGTTTTCCGGGAAGAAGGGTAAGAAATCGGCGGTTGAACTCCATAACAGGCGAATTGATTGGTTGCGCGAGCACATCTCTGACGTTGTCTTGGACCTAGGCCTGGATGGTGATGTCAGCGGTTGGCAGGTAATCGGCGTCGTCGTGACGAGTGACCCGCTAATTACACCACTTGTCGCTACAGTTACACTTCCTGTCATCCCACTGGATGATCTTTCACTCGATTCCTTCAATCTCGCGCCCGAGCGTGGGAAGGGTCCTTCAACAAGCAAGAATCGCAGGAGGCGGTAGGTCCTAGTGCAGCGGCGCGTTCCATTAATTGCGCCCGAATCGCACTCTGCCTAGCTGACGGCAGCCCGGCGGCTGCTAGCTAGCAGCTGATTCGAGAGGAGGGGGTGGCACGTGCACGAGCAGCATCCAGTCTTCGTCCCGCCCCCCGTTCGCTTTGGATGCATGCTGCATCCATGAACGACATAGACGCCGCGGGCACTGAGCGAGCGCGGCTGAGCCCTATGCAGGGGGCGTACCGGCAAGAGGTAGGAAGCGGCAACCGGCGAGCAGGAAGCTCATCCGGCACCAGACCACCGATCGCCGGTCGAGGATGCTGCCAAGGCAGATCCTCACGCGCTGTACGGCAAGGCGTACGACGGCACTGTGATGACGGTGGTGGGCGAGGTAACCAACATCAGCGGGCCGCGGCGCTGGTTCGTTGCTCACTATCCGGGCTGGGGTACATGGGTCACCGTCGTGCGCGTCGACACCTGCGAATATCTTGACAGGTGAGGCGGTTCGCAGGTCATGTCCGGAGCTGCGATGGCAGGTGAAACCATCTGGGGATGACTGGATTCTGGGCATGGTTCCACGACGGCTGGGAGATCATTGGCTCCCTTGGTTCGGCCGCTGCTGCGGTTATCGCGGTGCTGCTCGCTACTCATGCGCGGGACGACCGCAAGATTGCTGAAGCTGAGCGCGATGAGGCGCGCCGAGCACAGCGAAGTGCCGAGCAGGCGGAGGTGCGCCGGGATCACGAACGGCAGGCTCGGCAAGTTGCAGTGTGGATCGACACCGATGAGCCGATCGTGTGGGAGTCATGCGCGGAAGGGGCCTCAGAGATCCCGGATTCTTTCCTCAATATCACCAACTACAGCGGTCATCCCATCTTCACTGTCGGGCCCGGCGAAACACTGAGGCCCGAAGATGGGGGACCAAGCTCGATTGGCCCCATGTCGCCGATTCTTCCGCCAGGGGAGTCGCTTAGGTTCAATCTGGGCAAGGTGTTCGCCGGGGGAGAGGATCCAACGGTCCCGTTGTGGTTCTACCGCGACCTGGCCGGTGCGACATGGACCCGTGACCACACTGGTGCTCTCTGCTCGCTTCCTGTCGACGCGCCTTCCTCCGACGGCAGCCCGGACCCGCTGCCGTAAGTCGGGCAACGGAATCGGCCGACGCTGCTCGCTGTCGTTGGCGCCGCCATCGGTACGCCTGCGGTAGCGATACGTACGCGATGTGCTGGTCACGGCACCATCGAAGTTCAGCAAAAGGACGAGACGCTGCGCACCGAGGCGGCAATGTTAAGTATCGATCGTGACCGCGAATGACTCGATCCTCTTACTCAGGACCAATAGCCACTTCATCGGATTGAGCGGGTCACTGATCTCTTGACTCCGAAGGAAATGCCCCGGCCTCTGATGCGCGATGCCACATAGTTGAAGAGCGGCTTGCGCGAAGTTACTTCGGGCATCGTCACTGTTGTGTGCGATTGCATGCCGGACCATTGCCATCGCTTGCAATTCTGCCAGGTTCGAGAGAATTACAGATTCAACGGGGCACGCGTCGAGCCACCTGGCGACCCGATTGGCGACCCTACCCGGGTTATGCCACAGAAGGAATCCCTGACCGTTGAGTAGTTTTGCACGAGACAGTTTCTGTGTGCGCTCCAAAACCTGTCCAGGCGCCGGTCGAGGAGAGTACGTTGAAGTTCCTTTTCCAGCCATCAACCGGATCGTGGTTGACTCGAGGTAGGACTCCCAGGCCGCGAACACCCGCAAATATGCCGCTTCATAAAGAGCCTCGAGCTGTTCCACGGTCAACTGCCGGCGCAGCGAACTGGTCGGTGGTGCAGTTAGCCACAGTGTCTCGGTAGCGGATGCGATTCTGATGCTAGATGCGATTGACCGCATCAGATCCTCTTGCGGCGACCGTCTAGGCATGGGCTCTACTCCGCCGACAGATTCGCCCGATTCCAGAGCTGTTCTAGTCGAACTTGTCGCGGCAAGAGATTGTCCGTCTGGCTCGCGGATGCGATCAACAGATCGCGGTCTCGGCTAGGCACCGACTCGGGTGAAGGCTTCTCGGTAAGGAGTTGGCTTACTTCCTCGACTGCTTCCCAGAGTCTTCTCTTGGACTTTGCTGTGAGGGGTCGTTGGGGGGAATCGAGCTCTGTGACGGCGTTGACTCCGTAGAGACGGTGATAGACGACGCTGAATAGCGAATAGAACAACGCCGGCCGACGGAACGACGAGCGAGGGATCAACTCGCCGACAGATTCTGCGATAGCGCTGAGGGTGGTATCGAAACGCCTAACGGTTTCTTCGCGGTCCAGCCAGATCGCAGGTCGGCGCGAATCTCTTTTTGCTCGCCAGAAGCGCGGATCCGTGCCCCAGTAGTCATCAAGGTTGCCGTAAAACTCGTCCAGGGAGGTCTTCTTGTCCTGGAGCCCGTCTAGAATCAGAACAAACAACTCGCTCGTAAGTTCAGCCTCGGACATGCGTGCAATTGCGCCCTCGGACAGGATTCTGTAACGCCGCCAGAACTCGATGTGCCGATACGAGGTCTCATAGACCGTCGTCTTGAACTGACCGAAGTATCTTCCGTTGCGCAGTTCTTGCCTATTCAATCCAATTGAGTAGGTGTTGAGTCGCGCGAACATCTCCAGAACCGTTGCGTCGTTTATGTTCTGATACTGGTATGTAGTGAACGGGTAATAGAAAATTCCATCTCGGTCACTCGGACCTAGATCGTCCATTGATGCCC